>NZ_CP120545.1:0-4536630 GCF_032709665.1 Providencia sp. PROV024 | reverse complement strand
GGGCGGAGTCCGTATAATCTTCCTCCCTGTGTACAGTACTGATGTGATTTTTACACAAAACTGAGGTAAACTTGCTGGGTACCGCTACTCTATTTTAACGCTGACGTTAAAGAGAGAGGGGTTAAAAGCAGGTGGTCAGCCAGTATGAAAGTAAAATAATCAGTTGGCTGTCACAACATATGTCGGCAAACCTGTCAGCCAGGCTATAAATAAAAGTGGTTTGATTGCGTCATTTCATTGACGTGACCCCCTATGTTTTATTACAATCCTGCCTCTTTCTATATTGTTGCGATAGAGGCACAGGTGTAAATCAGTTTTCACTGGTTGCCAACGCGTTTACTGAATCAGTAATAAATTTTAAAGTTAGGTAGAAATCGTTATGAAACGCACTTTTCAACCGTCCGTACTGAAGCGCAACCGTTCACACGGTTTCCGTGCTCGTATGGCTACAAAAAATGGTCGTCAAGTTCTGGCTCGCCGTCGTGCGAAAGGCCGCTCTAGTCTGACCGTTTCATCTAAGTAATAAAGCTAGCCCTCTATTCCAGTGGTTACGCTCGCTTTTACCCGGGAGTTACGTTTGTTAACTCCCAGGCATTTCGATAATGTCTTTAAGCAGCCGCAGAGGGCGAGTTCCCCAGAGATAACTATCCTTGGTCGCCTAAACGAGCTGGGGCATCCCCGCATCGGTCTTACCATCGCCAAAAAAAATGTTAAACGAGCTCATGAGCGAAATCGTATCAAACGGTTAGCCCGTGAATACTTTCGTTTGCATCAACATGAGTTGCCTTCAATGGATTTTGTGGTATTGGTAAGGAAAGGAGTCGCTAATCTCGACAATCAACAGATTACGGAATCGTTGGATAAGTTATGGCGTCGTCACCGTCGCTTGGCTCAAAATTCCTGATCATGCTGATCAGAGGCTACCAACTGGTGATTAGCCCGTTGTTAGGGCCTCGTTGTCGCTTCAATCCCACATGTTCAAATTACGGAATTGAGGCATTGCGCAGGTTTGGTATGCTAAAAGGGAGTTGGTTAACGGCGAAACGCATATTAAAATGCCACCCTTTACACGCTGGTGGAGATGATCCTGTCCCACCTAGAAAAACTGATGATAATAGAGAATTATAACGATGGATTCGCAACGCAATCTTCTACTCATCGCTTTGTTGTTCGTGTCGTTCTTAGTTTGGCAGGCCTGGGAGAGCGATAAAGTTGCTCAGGAAGTTAAAACTGTTCAAACTACGCAACAAGCGGATATGCCAAGCAGTGATGCTCAAGCCGTAACTGGCAGCGGGCAAGGTAAGCTCATCACAGTCAAAACAGATGTATTGGATATTCGTATCAATACTCGTGGTGGTGATATCGATGAGGCTGACCTGTTAGCCTATCCTGCGACCCTTCATTCGGAAGACCCTTTCCGTTTACTGGAAACTAACCCAGGCTTTGTCTACCAGGCACAAAGTGGTTTGATTGGCCTTCATGGCCCAGACAACCCCGCAAATAATAATGGCGAACGTCCACTGTACTCTACAGACTCTGCAACTTTCGTTTTAGAGAACGGTCAGGATGTGTTACGTGTTCCAATGACATTTACAGATAGCAACGGTGTTGTTTATCAGAAAACGTATATTGTGAAACGTGGCCAATACACTGTTGAAGTTGAATACAGTATTCAAAACCCGACAGCTCAACCTTTAAGTCTCGCTTTCTTCGGTCAGTTGAAACAAACTATCGAGTTACCAAAAGAGCGTGATACAGGTAGCAGTAATTTTGCTTTGCATACTTACCGTGGTGCAGCTTACTCTTCAGATGAAAACAACTATAAAAAATATAGCTTTGGTGACATCGAAGATAAAAGCCTTGATTTGACCACTAAAGGTGGCTGGGTCGCGATGTTGCAACAATATTTTGCAACCGCATGGATCCCTGCAAGTTCTGAAAAGAGCACCTTCTATACCATCGACCTTGATAAAAAATCTGCCATTATTGGTTATAAGAGTGAACCAATGACCATTGCTGCAAATGGTGCAGGTACTTATTCATCAACGTTATGGGTTGGTCCAGAAATTCAATCTGAAATGGCGGCAGTTGCTCCTCATTTAGATTTGACCGTAGATTACGGTTGGTTATGGTTTATCTCTCAGCCTCTGTTCAAACTGTTGAAATTTATTCACGGTTTCGTGGGTAACTGGGGTATTGCCATCATTGTTATTACCTTTATCGTCCGTGGTATTATGTACCCACTGACTAAAGCGCAATATACCTCAATGGCGAAAATGCGTTTACTGCAACCAAAATTGGCTGCGATGCGTGAGCGTATTGGTGATGACAAACAGCGTATGAGCCAAGAAATGATGGCGATGTATAAAGCAGAAAAAGTAAACCCATTGGGTGGATGTTTACCTCTGCTGATCCAAATGCCAATATTCCTTGCACTTTATTATATGTTGATGGGTTCTGTTGAACTGCGTCACGCCCCATTTTTTGGTTGGATCCAAGACTTGTCTGCGCAAGACCCGTATTACATCCTGCCAGTATTGATGGGTGTGACGATGTTTGTTATCCAGAAAATGTCACCGACCGCTGTGACTGACCCAATGCAGCAGAAGATCATGACGTACATGCCTGTCGTGTTTACTATTTTCTTCCTGTGGTTCCCATCAGGTCTGGTTCTGTATTATATCGTGAGTAACTTAGTCACTATTATCCAGCAACAAGTGATTTACCGTGGTCTGGAAAAACGTGGTCTACACAGTCGCGATAAAAAAGAGAAAAAATAATTTCGCTTCTCAGTAAATTGAGAATGGCTTCACAAAGCGAGATTCTATAGTAGTATTAAGGCGACCAATTATGGTCGCCTTAATTATTTTCAAAAAACAGTTTTCAAGTCAAAGACAGAGAAACCTCATGCAAATCAACGATACTATCGTCGCACAGGCAACACCTCCCGGTCGTGGTGGTGTCGGTATTTTACGTATATCTGGCCCAAAAGCTGCATTAGTGGCTGAAACCGTGTTGGGTAAACTCCCTAAGCCACGTTATGCGGATTATCTCCCTTTTCGTGATGTAGAAGGTTCTGTCCTTGACCAAGGTATTGCGCTTTACTTCCCTGGGCCAAATTCCTTTACAGGGGAAGATGTCCTTGAACTACAAGGACACGGTGGTCCGGTCATTCTTGATTTATTGCTAAGAAGAATACTCACTATTGATGGTATTCGTATAGCAAATCCGGGTGAGTTTTCTGAGCGTGCATTTTTGAATGATAAGCTTGATTTAGCCCAAGCTGAGGCGATTGCCGATTTAATCGATGCGAGTTCAGAGCAAGCGGCGCGTTCTGCAATGAACTCCTTACAGGGGGCTTTTTCTTCCCATATTCACCAATTAGTGGAAGCACTCACTCACTTGCGCATCTATGTGGAAGCAGCGATTGATTTTCCCGATGAAGAAATTGATTTTCTATCTGATGGTAAAATTGAAGCCAAGCTTAATGAAGTGGTTGCCGATTTAGAACAGGTTCGCTCCCAAGCTCGCCAAGGTAGTTTGTTGCGAGAAGGGATGAAAGTGGTGATTGCTGGGCGTCCAAACGCCGGTAAATCTAGCTTACTGAATGCGTTAGCAGGGCGAGAGGCAGCGATTGTCACGGATATAGCGGGTACAACCCGTGATGTGTTGCGTGAACATATACATATTGATGGAATGCCATTACATATCATTGATACAGCAGGCCTACGGGAAGCCAGTGATGAAGTTGAGCGTATAGGTATCGAGCGTGCATGGAAGGAGATTGAACAGGCTGACCATGTGCTGTTTATGGTGGATAGCACCACGACTGATGCCACTGAGCCACAAGAGATTTGGCCCGAATTTATGGCACGCCTACCCGATGAGCTACCCGTAACTGTGATCCGTAATAAAGCAGACATGACCGGGGAGCCGGTTGAGTTTATTGATAACACTCGTTACCCATTAATCCGTTTATCTGCTCGTGAAGAAAATGGTATTGATTTATTGCGGGATCATCTAAAAGAAGCGGTTGGCTTTAATAGTAATACAGAGGGTGGTTTCTTGGCACGTAGCCGCCATTTACAAGCATTGAATGCGGCCGCAGTTCACCTAGAACAGGGCTATGACCAGTTAGTGAATGCCCGCTCCGGTGAGCTTTTGGCTGAAGAGTTGCGTCTAGCCCAATTAGAACTCAGCGAAATCACGGGGGAGTTTACTTCTGATGATTTATTAGGCCGTATTTTCTCAAGTTTTTGTATTGGGAAGTAATACGGTATCGTATTAACCTACACGGCGTTGTGTAGGTTTCCTTTCTTTTTTGTCGTCTTAATCCAATATTAAGCATTTAGTGTTTTTATTTTTCTAAAATGGTCGATTAAACCAACTAACAGATAAAAGCATGGATAAGTTATTGCAAGTTAACACTCAAAGTTACGCTCAACGCCCTGACTTAATAGAAGAGTGCGAGTTATTTCTTGATAAGTTATGGCCTCAGTTTATGAGCCAATCATCGGTATGTGATGAATATTGGAACAGGCTTGATGAAGAGCCCAATTCTTATTTTCAATTTATTGCCACTGTAAATGAGAACGAAGAGGAGCGGGTCATTGGTATTATTCGCTCTGTGCCTTTTTTATGGCCTTATGGTGATTTTAGCAAATTAGCGGAAATGGGCTGGGATGCGATTTTTAACTTCGCGATGGAAAATCAACAAGGCGGAGAGCCTTATATTTCGGCACTTTCTGTGACGGTTGACCCGCAATATCGTGGGTGTCAAATCCCTGCTTTATTGATTAATGCATTAAAACACGCAGCAAAAGAATATGCGGCAAAAGCGGTGATTGTGCCTGTTCGCCCAACATTAAAACATTGTTATCCATTACAGGATTTTGAGGCGTATTGCGGCTGGCAAAATGAGCGAGGGGAGCCTTTTGACCCGTGGATCAGAACGCATTGGCGGTTGGGTGCCACGGTACTACAGCCCGTTCATCGTTCAATGGTCATTATAGGCTCAATTGCTGATTGGCAATCATGGACAGGTATGTATTTCCCGCAATCAGGGCAATATATTGTACCTAACGCTTTGGTGCCAGTTACTGTTGATATTCAGCGCCAACAAGTTGAATATATTGAGCCTAATTTGTGGATGCTGCACTCGCTTTAAGGCTCAGTATTGTGTCTATCTTTGAATGATACTTATCGATATATTTCTACACTCTATAGCGTGTTATTTATATTTTACCTGTTATAGCGTGTAAAATGATATTTACCGGTTATAGCAGGTAAATATCATTAGTGCCAAACAAGGTAGGTGTTAAAATGAAAGTGACCAATACCCGACAACTTAGTGCTTACATGAAAGATGTCAGAGAGACGAAAAAATTATCTCAAAGTAAAGTCGCAAGTAAAGTGGGTATTCGGCAAGATACCGTCTCCAGTTTTGAACTCTCTCCTGACTCTACCAAATTAGAAACCTTCTTTAAGATTTTATCTGCCCTAAATTTAGAACTCGATATTAAACCGCGAAATGAAAGTGGCTCATCAAACTCAAACTCTGGATGGAAGGAGGAGTGGTGATGGCGATTTTGCATGTATATATGAATGGTTATTGGGTAGGTGACTTTATTCGCTCAAGTACTGGGGCTCATCAGTTTAAATGATGTGCCCCATAGTTTTATTTTAAATGTAGGTGAAATAAAGGCATTAGCGGTTGAACGTTTTGATCGTAAATATTCTTCTGATTCCTCGTGGATTATGCGTTTACCACAAGAAGATTTTTGTCAAACATTGAATATTTCACCGGCAAGAAAATATCAAAATCATGGTGGACCGGGTATTTCTGAAATTATGAATTACTTATTAGGTTCAATAAATGCAGAGAAAGATAGATATCAGTTTATGAAGAGCCAGGTTTTGTTTTGGTTACTTGCAGCGACGGATGGCCATGCTAAAAATTTTTCATTATTTATTGAACCTGAAGGCCGTTATCAGTTAACACCTTTTTACGATATTTTGTCCATGTATCCTAGTTATGGGGGGAGGGGAATTAACCCTAGAGATGCCAAATTGGCTATGGGGCTGAAGGGAACAAGGGAGATGAAATACAATATAGAGCAAATTTTTCCAAGGCATTTTTTTGCAACGGCCAAGGAGGTTGGTTTTGACCGCACTGAAATGGAAAAAATCTTAATTGAGTTTGATGAGCAAATGGAAAGTGTTATTACAAAGGTTAGGGAACAGCTTCCAACCAATTTCCCTAAGCACATTGCAGACTCAATTTTATCAGGGTTACATCATAAAGCTGCACGATTAAAAAAGGTTGGGATTAATCCTTTACCCGACTCGGATGGGTAAACACGGTGGCTTTCCCCTGACGGCAAAAACCGACTAAGGTTAAATTGGCTTTTTCCGCCACTTCGATAGCGAGTGCCGTGGCAGCAGAAACGGCAAATAAAATTTCTGCACCGCAACTGGCGGCTTTTTGTACCATTTCATAACTTGCGCGGCTAGAAACCAATACAGCACCTTGTTGCCATTGGTTACGATGCTTCATTCCGAGTAGTTTATCAAGTGCGACATGGCGACCGACATCTTCGCATCCCCCCACTAATAAACCTTCTGGTGATATCCATGCGGCGGCGTGGGTACAGCCCGTTAGGGCACCTATTTCTTGTACCTTTTTCAATTCATGTAGCGCGTTATCTAAGTAAGACAAGGAAAATGTTTGTGTAAAAGGTAGGGGAGCGATGGGTTTAAAAATTTCATCGAGTTGTTCGGTACCACAAATACCACAGCCTGTACGCCCTGCTAAATTACGGCGGCGTTCTTTTAGCTCCATAAATCGGCGGCTAGATAATTCAACCTGTACTTCAATTCCTCGGTTACAGCCTTCAACGATATCAATTCCACGTATTTCATCACCTGACTGTATTATCCCTTCTGAAAGTGCAAACCCGACGGCAAAATCCGCTAAATCTTTTGGCGTTGCCATCATAACAACATGTGATATGCCATTGAACACTAGAGCGACAGGATATTCTTCTGCAACATAATCATTAACGGGGGAGTTAAGGTTGCCTTTTTGTTGCACACTTGTGTGATTTAAGCCAATCATTTTAGTTAATTTGGAGTCATTTGTAGTATTTGTTTCATACATTAGATGAATTCCTAGCATTAATGATACATAATATTAATTATGGGTAAAAAGAATTTACACCATTTGCCAGGCAATGTACCTGGATACGATAGGGAAGACGTTGAATAAGAACAGTTTACCTGATTATCGCGATTGGCGTTAGGTAAACATGAGCAATGTATAATGAGGAGATCCCCATGCAAGTCAGCAGAAGGCAGTTCTTTAAGATCTGCGCTGGCGGTATGGCAGGTACGACGGCAGCAGCATTAGGGTTTGCACCCGCCACTGCGTTAGCGTCAACGCGCCAGTATAAATTACTGCGTGCGAAGGAAACCAGAAATACCTGTACCTACTGTTCTGTCGGCTGTGGGCTGTTAATGTACAGCCTTGGTGATGGCGCGAAAAATGCGAAAGAAAGCATTTTCCATATTGAAGGGGACCCGGATCATCCGGTAAACCGTGGTGCACTTTGTCCTAAAGGTGCTGGACTTATCGATTTTATCCACAGTGAAAGCCGCCTTAAGTACCCTGAAGTGCGTGAGCCAGGGACAAATGAGTGGAAACGTATCACTTGGAATGAAGCCTTTGATCGTATCGCTAAGTTAATGAAAGAAGACCGCGATGCGAACTTTATTGAAAAAAATAAAGAGGGTGTCACTGTTAACCGTTGGCTAACCACCGGTATGTTATGTGCATCCGCAGGAAGCAATGAAAGCGGCTTTGTAACCCAAAAATTTACCCGCGCTCTCGGCATGCTTGCCGTAGATAACCAAGCGCGTGTCTGACACGGACCAACGGTAGCAAGTCTTGCTCCAACATTTGGTCGCGGTGCGATGACCAACCACTGGGTTGACATTAAAAATGCAAACCTAGTTGTCGTTATGGGTGGTAATGCGGCAGAAGCGCATCCAGTCGGTTTCCGCTGGGCGATGGAAGCTAAAATCCATAATAAAGCCAAACTAATCGTTATTGACCCTCGCTTTACCCGTACTGCGGCAGTGGCGGATTTTTACACGCCTATTCGCTCAGGTACTGATATTGCGTTCTTGTCTGGTGTTATCAAATACTTATTGGATAATGAAAAAATTCAGCGTGAATACGTGGAAGCGTATACCAACGCCAGTTTAGTTATTCGTGAAGATTATGGTTTTGATGACGGCCTGTTTACAGGTTATGACGAAGAAAAACGTCAATACGACAAAACCACGTGGAACTATGAGATGGATGAAAACGGCCTTGCGCTGCGCGATCCGACTCTGAAACACCCACGTTGTGTGCTAAATCTATTAAAAGAGCACGTCAGCCGTTATACACCTGAAGTGGTGAATAACATCTGTGGTACGCCAATTAAAGACTTCTTGCAAGTCTGTGAATACCTTGCAGAAACGAGTGCTAAAGATAAAACCGCTTCGTTCTTGTACGCATTAGGTTGGACACAACATACTGTTGGTGCCCAAAACATTCGTACTATGGCGATGATCCAGTTACTTCTGGGTAATATGGGGATGCTAGGCGGTGGTGTAAACGCACTGCGCGGGCACTCCAATATCCAAGGGTTAACTGACTTAGGCTTGCTATCTCAAAGCTTGCCGGGTTATTTGACCTTACCATCCGAAAAACAAACGACATTAGACAGTTATTTAACTGCCAATACACCGAAAGCGACGGTTGCAGGCCAAGTTAACTATTGGAGCAACTATCCGAAATTTTTCGTCAGTATGATGAAAACTTTTTATGGTGATAAAGCGCAGAAAGAAAATGACTGGGGCTTTGATTTATTACCGAAATGGGATCAAGGCTACGATGTGTTGCGTTATTTCGAAATGATGGATAAGGGGGAAGTTAACGGTTATATCTGCCAAGGCTTTAACCCGGTTGCTTCATTCCCGAATAAAAACAAAGTCATTAAATCACTTTCTAAGTTGAAGTATTTAATTACCGTTGACCCGCTGAATACGGAAACATCCAATTTCTGGCAAAACCACGGCGAAATGAACGATGTGAAACCGGAAGAAATCCAAACTACGGTATTCCGTCTACCTTCTTGTTGTTTTGCTGAAGAAAATGGCTCGATTGTTAACTCAGCTCGTTGGTTACAATGGCACTGGAAAGGTGCGGATGCTCCGGGCGAAGCCATTAGTGATGGTGAAATTCTTTCGGGGATTTTCCATCGCATGCGTCAGTTATATGCTGCCGAAGGTGGTGCTGTGCCAGAGCAGGTTCTGAGTATGACTTGGAACTACTTTGACCGTGATAATCCAACTCCGGAAGAAGTCGCTCAAGAAAACAATGGCTATGCTTTAGTTGACTTGAAAGATGCAGATGGCAACGTGATTGTTAAAAAAGGCGAATTACTTAGCTCCTTTGCTCAATTACGTGATGACGGTACGACATCAAGTGGTTGCTGGATCTTTACGGGTAGCTGGACACCAAAAGGCAACCAGATGGCTAACCGTGATAACTCTGACCCAACAGGTCTGGGTAACACATTAGGTTGGGCATGGGCATGGCCTTTGAACCGTCGCGTGATTTATAACCGCGCATCAGCTGACCCAATGGGTAAACCGTGGGACCCAAAACGTCAGATTCTCGAGTGGGATGGCAGCAAATGGACAGGAATGGATATTCCTGACTATAGCAATGCTGCTCCGGGTAGTGGTGTTGGTCCGTTTATCATGCAACCGGAAGGTATGGGGCGTTTATTCGCACTGGATAAAATGGCGGAAGGCCCATTCCCAGAGCATTACGAGCCTATCGAGACCCCGCTTGATACTAACCCATTGCATCCAAATGTGGTGTCTAACCCTGCGGCTCGTGTCTTTAAAGATGACTGGGCTCAAATGGGTAAAGCGACTGAATTCCCTTATGTGGGAACCACTTATCGCTTAACGGAACACTTCCACTATTGGACAAAACATGCTCTGTTAAATGCCATTATTCAGCCGCAACAATTCATCGAGATTGGTGAACGTTTAGCGAATGAAAAAGGTATCAAGCAAGGCGATACGGTGAAAGTTAGCTCTAAACGTGGTTACATCAAAGCGAAAGCAGTCGTTACCAAACGTATTCATACCCTGAAAGTGGCTGGAAAAGATATCGATACTATCGGTATTCCAATTCACTGGGGATTTGAAGGTTTGGCAGTGAAAGGCTTTATCGCTAATACGTTAACGCCGTTTGTGGGTGATGCGAATACTCAGACACCGGAATTTAAATCATTCCTTGTCAATGTGGAAAAGGTGTAAGGAGATAAATTATGTCAATGCAATCTCAGGACATTATTCGTCGTTCTGCCACCAATTCCCTGACTCCCGCACCTCAGGTGCGGGACTATAAGGAAGAGGTTGCAAAGCTTATCGACGTTACGACCTGTATCGGCTGCAAAGCTTGTCAGGTCGCATGTTCCGAATGGAATGATATCCGTGACAAAATAGGGACTAACGTTGGGGTATATGATAACCCAACAGATTTAACAGCTAAGTCATGGACAGTAATGCGTTTTTCTGAAGTCGAAGAAAACGATAAGTTTGAATGGCTGATCCGTAAAGATGGCTGTATGCACTGTGCTGACCCAGGGTGCTTAAAGGCATGTCCTTCAGAAGGTGCTATTGTTCAGTACAAAAACGGTATCGTTGATTTCCAATCAGAACATTGTATTGGTTGCGGTTACTGTATTGCGGGTTGCCCGTTTGATGTGCCACGTATCAACCCAGAAGATAACCGTGCATACAAATGTACGTTGTGTGTTGACCGTGTTGAAGTCGGTCAAGAGCCTGCGTGTGTGAAAACTTGTCCGACAGGGGCTATTCATTTCGGTAGCAAAGAAGACATGATTAACATGGCAGGTGAGCGTGTTGAAGAGCTGAAAACACGTGGTTATGCAAATGCAGGTTTATATGACCCTGAAGGTGTTGGCGGTACGCATGTTATGTACGTCTTACACCACGCAGATAAACCTCAGTTGTACCACGGGCTGCCGGAAAACCCGACAATCAGCCCAACCGTCACTTTCTGGAAAGGTATCTGGAAGCCGTTGGCAGCGGTTGGTTTTGCTGCAACATTTGCGGCGGCCATCTTCCACTATGTGGGTATTGGTCCGAACCGCGTCTCCAAAAAAGATGAAGAAGAGGCTTTAGAAGATTTGCATAATGCAATGTCATCTGACACTTCGAAATCAAAAGAAGGGGAGGATCAGAAATGATGCCAGATGATAACGATAAAATTATCCGCCATAAGCCGATTGAAAGGATCAATCACTGGGCGGTTGTGATTTGCTTTTTGTTCACCGCGATCAGTGGTCTAGGGTTCTTTTTCCCATCATTAAACTGGTTTATGAACATTTTAGGTACGCCACAACTGTCTCGAATTTTACATCCATTCGTGGGCACAGCGATGTTCTTGCTGTTCGTGTTTATGTTCTTCCGTTATTTCCACCATAACTTCATTAATAAAGAAGATATTAAGTGGGCTAAGAATATTGGTAAGGTACTGAAAAACGAAGAGGCAGGCGATGTAGGGCAATATAACCTCGGTCAAAAAGGGGTATATTGGGTAGTCACCATTTGCTTACTAGCATTGGTTATCACAGGTGTGATTATGTGGCGCCCTTATTTTGCGGATTATTTCCCTATTCCTGTTTATCGTGCGGCTATCTTAGTGCACTCACTTTCAGCTATCGCATTGATCATCATGATAGTGGTGCATGCATACGCTGCAATTTGGGTGAAAGGCTCTGTACGTGCGATGGTTGAAGGTTGGGTAACTCGTGGTTGGGCAAGAAAGCATCACCCACGCTGGTACCGTGAAATCATCGAAAAAGAAAAGCAGCAGCAAGAGAAAAACTAAGTATCTTGATAGTATTTTTAAAACCCACAAATTATATTTGTGGGTTTTTTTATATTATTTAATTATCATATTCAGATGGGTTTTATTTTAACTGTGTTTAATTATTTATTAAAAATATATTTTAATTTATCAATATTAGAATGTCGATATTAGATTTATTATCTTAATTTTATGCTTTATTTAATAAAGATGGTCATATTTAGAGTAACTAAATAATACATTTAGATGATGTTGATTTGTTATTCAATAATAGAGCAATAGTGAAATTAATTACTATATTTAATATTATTTTAGCCTATTGATATTAAAAAATAATTAAAGCGGCGAATCACTGGACTTATACCATAATATTTAATACAAATAGTTAACGGTTGCGGAATATATTACCTCAACAAAATAAAAACCCTCATATTTAAATATATTATTTTAATACAGTGAAATAAATATCATTCATTCCATTTACGATAGCTAAATAAAGAGGTAATGCATGGATCTTCCTTTACAAGGTATCAAAGTACTCGACTTCACCGGTGTACAGTCAGGGCCATCTTGTACCCAAATGTTAGCGTGGTTTGGGGCTGATGTGATAAAAATTGAACGCCCCGGCGTTGGTGATGTAACTCGTAATCAACTTAGAGATATTCCCGATGTTGATGCGCTTTATTTTACCATGCTCAATAGTAATAAACGTTCCGTTGAATTAAATACTAAAACGCCAGAAGGGAAAGAAGTTATGGAGCGGCTGATCAAACAAGCCGATGTCCTTGTTGAAAACTTCCATCCAGGTGCCATCGACCATATGGGTTTTACTTGGGAACATATTCAAGAATTAAATCCTCGTCTGATTTTCGGCTCCATTAAAGGTTTCGATGAAAACTCACCTTATGCCAATGTTAAAGCTTATGAAAATGTGGCTCAAGCCGCTGGTGGAGCTGCATCAACTACCGGTTTTTGGGATGGTCCTCCACTTGTCAGCGCCGCTGCATTAGGTGACAGTAATACAGGGATGCATTTATTAATCGGCTTATTGGCAGCACTGTTACATCGAGAGAAAACGGGTAAAGGGCAACGCGTGACGATGTCGATGCAAGATGCTGTACTCAACTTATGTCGTGTAAAACTACGCGATCAGCAGCGTTTAGAAAAAATCGGCTATTTAGAAGAATACCCTCAGTATCCAAATGGTAAATTTGGTGATGCTGTTCCCCGTGGCGGAAATGCAGGAGGCGGTGGGCAGCCCGGTTGGATCTTGAAATGTAAAGGCTGGGAAACAGACCCGAATGCTTATATCTATTTCACTATTCAGGAACAAGATTGGGAACAGACTTGCATTGCCATTGGTAAGCCGGAATGGGCGAGTGACCCAGCTTATAGTACCCCACAAGCTCGACAGCCACATATCTTTGATATCTTTGCTGAAATCGAAAAGTTCTTGGCAGATAAAGACAAACATGAAGCCGTTGAATACCTCAGTAAGTATGGGGTGCCATGTGCGCCAGTACTGAGCATGCGTGAAATTGCCAGAGACCAATCACTTCGTGATAGCGGAAGCGTTGTTGAAGTAGAACAACCTAAAAGAGGCACTTACTTAACTGTAGGCTGCCCAATGAAATTCTCTTCGTTCACACCAGATATAAAGAGTGCCCCATTGTTGGGTGAGCACACAGAAGAAGTACTGACTGAGCTAGGTTACAGTGCAGATGAAATTGCATCTATGCGAACCAATAAAGCTATCTAAATTGTAATTGGGGGAGAATACCTTCCCCATCATTCTGCTATCGATGAGGTGGACATGTCTGCTGACCAAAATCAAAATTTAACGGATGGTATGCATATTATTGTTGATGCACTGAAAAAGAATGGCATTGACACAATCTATGGCGTTGTTGGTATCCCTGTTACGGATATGGCGAGGCATGCTCAAGCCGAGGGAATACGTTATATTGGCTTTCGCCATGAACAGTCTGCGGGTAATGCGGCTGCCATTAGTGGTTTTATTACCCAAAAACCCGGTATTTGTTTGACGGTTTCTGCACCGGGCTTTTTAAATGGTATGGTGGCACTAGCCAATGCGACAACCAATGGCTTTCCGATGATCCAAATAAGTGGCTCAAGCGATAGGGCGATCATAGACCTGCAACAAGGGGACTATGAAGAGCTGGACCAGATGAATACTGCAAAGCCATTTGTCAAAGCTTCCTACCGAGTTAATAAACCAGAAGATTTAGGGATTGCATTAGCAAGAGCCATACGAGCTTCGGTATCGGGTCGCCCTGGCGGTGTATATCTTGACCTTACCACTGAGGTGTTAGCGGCGGTGATGGATAAAGACGAAGCAGACAAAACGATTTTTAAGGTAGAAGACCCTGCACCAAGACAAATTCCATCACCTGATTCAGTGAATAAAGCGCTTAAGTTACTTGCATCAGCTAAGCGGCCATTAATTATTTTGGGTAAAGGCGCCGCATATGCACAAGCGGATGACAATATTCGTCAATTTATTGAAACGACGGGTATTCCTTATTTACCGATGTCAATGGCAAAAGGTTTGCTACCGGATACCCACCCCCTGTCAGCGGCATCAGCTCGCTCATATGCCTTATCCAGTGCGGATGTTGTGGTGTTAATGGGCGCACGCCTTAATTGGTTGCTTGATCATGGAAAAGGTAAGCATTGGTCGCCAGACACTCAATTTATTCAATTGGATATTGAGCCATCTGAGATTGATAGTAACCGCCCAATAACCGCACCTGTTGTTGGTGATATTTACTCAAGTATTGAGTCTTTACTGGCTGGTCTTAAATCAATCCCTGTTAAATCCCCAACAGAATGGATTGCCAGTATTGATGAGCATAAGAAAATCAATGTCGAGAAAATGGCTGCTAAGTTAAATACTGACACTTCTCCGATGAACTATTTCAATGCATTACGTGCAATCCGTGATGTGCTGGTCGATCACCAAGATGTTTATGTCGTTAATGAAGGCGCTAACACGCTTGATAATGGACGAAATATTATTGATATGTACCAACCACGTAAGCGCTTAGATTGTGGAACATGGGGCGTTATGGGGGTGGGGATGGGTTACGCTGTTGGTGCGGCAGTAACCAGTGGTAAACCCGTGGTGGCTATTGAAGGTGACAGTGCATTCGGTTTTAGTGGTATGGAGATAGAAACTATTTGCCGTTATAAACTGCCAGTGACCATTCTAATTTTTAATAATGGCGGAATATACCGTGGCGATGGTGTGAATTTGCATGGTGATAGCGACCCTTCTCCAACGGTATTAATGGGAACTGCCCGTTACGACAAGATGATAGAGGCTTTTGGTGGTATCGGCTATAACGCAACGACACCAGCAGAAATACAACAGGCATTGAAAGCAGGGTTAACATCAGGTAACCCAACGTTAATTAATGTGGTGATAGACCCTGATGTGGGGACTGAAAGTGGCCATATAGGCAGCTTGAATCCTAAATCAGTAGTAAAAAATTAACCCAACATCAATTTAAAAAGTTGAAATTTCATAGCGCCACTTACTTGATATAAGTGGCGTAAGGTACTTTATCGTCAAAAAATAGGTGGGTCTTATGGCTGACTTTATGTTGAAGATTTTTATGAGTGACCTATTGCCTATCATTATTATTATGGTCCTTGGTTATGCGAGTGGTAAGCGTAATGTATTTACGGAAGACCAAGCAAAGGCATTCAATAAATTAGTTTTAAATTATGCATTACCCGCGGCATTATTTGTTTCAATTGCACGCGCTAATCGTGAAATGATATTTGCTGACACTAAACTGACCATTATTTCGTTTGTAACTTTATTAATTTGTTTCTTTTTCTCTTTCTTTAGTTGTAAATATATTTTTAAACATAGTCGTGGTGAAGCGGCGGTATGTGCATTGATTGCAGGTTCTCCGACCATCGGTTTTCTTGGGTTTGCAATACTCGACCCTATTTATGGCGCGACCGTTTCTACAGGTCTCGTTGTGGCAATTATCTCAATTATTGTTAATGCCATTACTATTCCTATTGGTCTATTTTTACTTAACCCATCTGATGCAGAAGGTAAGAAAGGGGGAGGAGGAATGGACGCTTTGGTCTCTGCTTTTAAAGAGCCAGTGGTATGGGCCCCGGTATTAGCAACGGTATTGGTTCTTATTGGTATTAAAATCCCCCCTATTTTAGACCCGACTTTTGAATTAATTGCTAAAGCGAATTCAGGTGTAGCGGTATTTGCCGCAGGCTTGACATTAGCAGCGAATAAATTCGAGTTTGATGGTGAAATTGTTTACAACACATTATTAAAACTCGTGTTAATGCCAGGCTTAATGTTACTTGCGGGAATGACGTTTAATATGGAATCTGAGCAATTGCAAATGATGGTATTAGCGGGGGCATTACCACCTGCGTTCTCAGGGATTATTATTGCAAGTCGCTTTAATATTTATACCCGTACTGGAACCGCATCACTGGCGGTAAGTGTACTTGGTTTTATTATTGCAGCACCCGTGTGGATCTATATCGCTCGAGTCGTCGCTTAGAAATGTCTGTTTGATAAAAGTCTCGACCATGGTGGGATTGGCATCATGGTCTTTCGGCAAAAAGAGGTAAATGATGACAGCTACAAAGCCTTTAGATGGAATACGTGTTCTAGATTTTACAGGGGTTCAGTCTGGGCCATCTTGTACCCAAATGTTAGCGTGGTTTGGGGCTGATGTGATAAAGATAGAACGACCAAGAGTTGGAGATGTAACTCGTCATCAATTGCGTGATATTCCTGATGTGGATGCATTATATTTTACCATGCTTAATAGTAATAAGCGTTCTTTAGAGCTGGATACTAAAACCCCAGAGGGTAAAGAAGTCATGGAAAAGCTGATACGCCAAGCGGACGTGTTAGTTGAAAATTTCCATCCGGGGGCGATTGACCATATGGGATTCACATGGGAGTACATTCAACAATTAAATCCTCGTTTAATTTTTGGTTCCATCAAAGGGTTTAATCAAAACTCGCCTTACGCAGATGTGAAAGCGTACGAAAATGTTGCCCAATCAGCAGGAGGTGCAGCCTCAACAACAGGGTTCCCTGATGGCCCCCCTGTTGTCAGTGCAGCAGCCCTTGGGGACAGTAATACGGGAATGCATTTACTGATTGGCTTGTTAACCGCATTGTTACACCGCGAAAAAACCGGTAAAGGTCAACGCGTGACGATGTCAATGCAAGATGCTGTGCTGAATTTATGCCGTGTAAAATTACGCGACCAACAGCGCTTAGAAAAAATAGGTTATTTAGAAGAGTATCCGCAATATCCAAATGGAAAGTTTGGTGATGCGGTTCCCCGAGGCGGAAATTCCAGCGGGGGAGGTCAGCCCGGCACCATGCTTAAATGTAAGGGCAGTGATACTGATCCTAATGCTTATATTTACTTTATTAATCAGGATCATAACTGGGAAAACACCTGTGATGCGATTGGTCGACCGGAATGGAAAACCGACCCTAATTTCGCAACGACCGAAGCTCGGGTAAGCCATATTCAGGATGTATGGGATGCGATTGAAGATATTGCGAAAGACAAAGATAAACATGAAATAACCGATTATTTCGATAAGTTTGGCGTGCCTTGTTCCGCAGTGCTGAGTATGAAAGAGATTATGGAAGATAAATCTTTGCGTGGTAGTGGTTCTATTGTTGAAGTTAAGCAACCCATACGGGGTTCTTATTTAACGGTAGGGTGCCCAGTGAAGTTTTCTAGTTTTATTCCAGAAATTAAGAGTGCTCCATTACTGGGAGAACATAATCACGAAATATTGAAAGAGCTTGGTTATAGCGATGAACAAATTATTGAGATGAAAAATAAAAGTGTTATTTAATTAATAATACTTTAAACACCCAATAATTGGTGAGCTTAAATAGATAGTCAATATTAATATATTCAAATATAACAATAATGCACAGAATTTGAATGGCTTAATTCGCTTTTTAAACCCATAAATTATTTTTCTATTCTATCCACGATTAATTATTCATTAATAGTGGGGGCTTTTTACTACTCTATTCGTTGAATAAGGATTGTCATATGCGTATTTCTGAAATTAAAAAAAGTAGTAAGGTTGCTGCCGTTGATTTTGTTCCTGCATGGGGTGATTTAAATGGGAATATTCAACGCCTAGTTGCAGCTGCAGAGAAAGTTGCTGCTCAGGGTGTCGACTATGCCGTTTTTCCTGAAACAGCGGTTAGCGGTTATTTATTTTCGGACACGGCTGAGTTAGCTCCTTATTTAGATACTATTCCGGGTAAAACGACGGCGGCAATTTTACCTGTCCTCGCACAGACTGGCATGTATATGAGCGTTGGTATTGCTGAGCGAGATAGTGAAACAGGTTTAGCTTATAATTCAGCGGTCCTAATGGGGCCTGAAGGTATCATTGGTAAATATCGAAAAATAGGGTTGAACTCCCAAGACCAAAAAGTATTTGCTCCGGGTAATACTGGTGTGAAAACGTTTGATACCCCGATAGGCCGCATCGCATTATTAATTTGTTATGACGATACCTATTGGCAATATGTTCGTTTAGCGGCACTTGAAGGGGCTCAAATTATTGGTTGGCATTCGGTTTCGGACCGTATGATGCCTGATGCAACAGCGGCAGAAATGCTAGGTGACCACTCAACAGTGGCCCATGTTCAACATATGAGTGCACTGAATGGCGTATGGGTAGTTTGTGCGACACGCAGCGGTATTGAAACGAATCCAATTACCAAGGGACAGCTGTATTATAATGGGGGGTCGAGTGTGTGGTCCCCGTCCGGTCATAAGGTGGCGCAGTCCCCGGTGTTAAGCCCTTTAGAATTGGAACCCGGGTTGAATGGCATATATAGTGCAATGATTGATTTAGATGAAGCCGATAAACAGCGTAATACTTTGCTTGCTAAGCGTCGTCCTGACTTATATTCCCCAACACTTGCATTTCATCGTAGCCCTACGGATATCAATGCAACTTCGACGATAGTGCAAACCACTTTTATTGCAGCCCAGTGGGAAAAATCAGTCTCTAAGTTAGACTCTATTCAGGTGGGTGAGAATGAACTCTTAGTTTTACCTGAGCTTTCGGCACTTCCTTATACCGATGACCCGAATATTATTTTGTCCCATGCCGAAACACGAGGGGGGGTATTTGAACAAACCCTTTGCAAAGCAGCTTATGAAGGGAAAGGGTATATTGTAGGTAGTTACCCTGAAATTGATACCGATAAACTGTACCACACGGTGGTGCTAGCGGGCCCCGCGGGGGATATACTCGCCCGTTATCGAGTGACACACCTTAATGAGCGTGATAGTGGCTGGGCAATGGCAGGCCATGCAGTCAGTGTCACGGCAACTCCTATTGGGCGCATTGCTTTGGCTGCGGCACATGAATTAGAAGTCCCAGAACTCGCGGGGTTATATAGTGCATTACGCGCTGATATTTTGGCGGCGCCAGCGGGCATACCGAGTGATTTGAAAGTTGAAATTGATAGCCATCTTTATTCTGTGGAAAACCCACCGACTGGGCGAGCGGATTTTATCCCTTATGCTATCGCAACATTAAACCAACTATGGGTGATATGTGGAGGCCGCAATGAACGAGATTCAACGTCGGCCGCCATATACGGGCCTGAACCCGTCGTACTGACGCCAACATTAACAGCACAGAGAGGGGCTGAAGATGTTAGATTACAAACACAGGTTCCTGCTCCTTTTACTTGGATTAATCAAGAGCGTTTAATTAGTGGGCAGCAAGCCATTTGGTTTACGCCGCTAACTCGGTAGTTATTTTTGTTTTCCTGTTGTAATTCATTTGGTTACAACAGGAATACTAAGTTATTAATATGAAAGATATTACTCATTAGCAATTAAAAGCCGGCAAGGGAGAGTTAAAACACTTCACTTTTTTGGTGTTGTTGCCTTGTTGGTTTTAATTGCGAGTATTTCTAGTGAAGTTTTTAATCACGGTTTATTTTGAATTTCAATTCTGAATTTGCATTTATTTTACAGTTGGTTTTTTTATTTTTATTTAGCTCTAAAAATAAAAAACGGTTTATTAAGAAATACTCAATTATTGTTCCGCCCTCTATTCATTATTTTGGTTATTTTGGATTATGTATCGACCAAATTGGCAAAAAAACAAATTTATTTAAGACAATTTTTAAGGTGCATATCACTTCGATTATGAGTCGGCCGAGCTGCTCAAAAATAGAGAGTTCAATACAGGGAAATAAAATATGACAACCTCTTCACCACAAGTGCCGTTTATGCAATTACCCACTATTGCATTTTTATTAGCGATTGCCTCAGGGATGTTGGATGGCTATGCCTTTTTCACAACGAAATCATTTGCGACGTTTCAGTCGGGCAATATCATCATGCTAGGTTATCAATTTGCTGAAAACGGTCTGGCTGCGGTGACGCCTTATGTTATTTCTATTTTCTCATTTGGTGCGGGAGCTATGTTACTGGCATTGATCCGTTATCGCTATAATACCGATGAGAAAACATGGACATTCACTTTACTGTCACTTGAAATAGCCCTTTTATTGCTGCTGATCGCGTATATTTTTTTATTCAATATCCAATCTAAGGGGTTTCATGCCGTTTGGGCTTTGTCTTTTATTGCAGGTATGCAGGGTAATGCATTCCACAAAATTAATGGCATGTTATACGGGAATATTGCAGTCACCTTAAATGTACAGCTAGGTTTTAGTTCTTTAGCAGAGTCTATCGCATTTAAAGGTAAAGCCAGAAAAAACGCATTGTATAAAAGTTATTGTTATTTTCTGACGCTCTTGGGTTTTGCTGGTGGGGCATTTCTCATGGTATTACTCGCTGATTATGCAAGGGAATATGCATTGTTTGCTACATTAATCCCGTTATGTTTGATATTTTTCTCTGGTCGCCAGTTTTCGAAAGAAAATAAACAGCTACCAATAGATTCGGATTGATGGATAAAAGCCGTTATGAGGCATAATCTCCTTATTCGTAGGGGATTATGCCTATATAAAAAGTGATAAAAGGTTTGCTAGGGTGCTGAAAAGTAATTTTCTGCATTATTAAAGCAAATATTTTGTACCATTTTACCTAGCATTTTTTCCTCATTTGGAATTTCACCATTGATTACCCACGTTCCTAACATATTACACAAAATACGACGGAAGTATTCATGGCGCGTATAGGATAGGAAACTACGGGAGTCAGTTAACATACCGACAAATTGGCTCAATAACCCCAATTGTGAGAGCTGCTCAAGTTGACGTAACATGCCATCTTTTTGGTCATTAAACCACCAGCCAGAACCAAACTGAATTTTTCCTGCGATGCCTCCGCCTTGAAAGTTACCTATCATGGTCGCTAAAACTTCGTTATCACGAGGATTCAAGCAATATAAAATGGTTTTTGGCAGCTCATTATTTTTGTCCATCTCATCTAATAAACGAGACAGTGGATAAGCAATAGGGCTGTCTCCGATAGAATCAAAGCCGCTATCTGCGCCTAATAACTTAAACATACGGGTGTTATTATTGCGTAGCGCACCTATATGTAACTGCATGGCCCAATTATGTTTGGCGTATTGTTTCCCTAGCCAGACAAGCACCGCAGTAGAAAACTGAGCAATAGACAGCTCATCTAATGGTTGGCCATTAAGCCTATTTTGTAAAATAGTATCTAATACGCTTTCATCGGGGATAGGGGCATAACGTAATACTTCAATGCCGTGGTCAGATGCCACACAACCGTTCTGATCAAAATGTGTTATCCGCACTGCTAATGCAGATAGCAAATCACTAAAGCGTGTAATTTCGATATCAGCGGATTTACCCAATTTGCTGATATAGTCGACAAATCCATCAAGCTCAATTTTAAAGGCTCTATCTGGACGCCAGCTCGGGCGAACGTCAATATTAAAGGTTTTATCTTGGGCAATTTTCTGGTGATATTCTAATGTATCGATAGGGTCATCCGTTGTTCCTACCATACGTACATTCATTTGCTGCATGATACCGCGAGCCGAAAAATCAGGCTGTGTCAGTTTTTCGTTGGCATCGTGCCAAATGGTATCGGCGGTGTCAGGTGAAAAAAGTGTACCAGTGATACCAAAAGGGCGCCTTAGCTCTAAATGTGTCCAATGGTATAGTGGATTACCTAGTGTCATTGGCACTGTTTTTGCCCAAGCTTGATATTTTTCATAGTCACTAGTTTCCTTACCCGTGATCAGAGCTTCAGGGATACCCGCTGATCGCATACCACGCCATTTGTAATGGTCGCCTTCTAGCCAAATCTGCCCGAGGTTATCAAACTGTCTGTTTTCTGCAATTTCGCGAGGGTTTAAATGACAATGATAATCATAGATTGGCATTGTCGCGGCATACTCATGATAAAGGCGGCGAGCAATTTCGTTATTCAGTAAAAAATCTTCGCAAAGAAATGTTTTCATATCATTATCCAACCTTAAAGCGTGGCAACAGCTTGGCGTGCACCCATATCGAGTAATTGTTGATAAGCCGATTTAATTACTTTCACAAATAATGGATTCTTGGGAAGCTCAGTACCAAAAATAGCATCGATAGCGAGTAAATCATCTACAACCGAAACGTTAAGCCCATGTTTGGTATAAATAGCCGTGTAGGTATCAACGAGAGGGTCCCGAACATCGATTTTGTTGCCTTGTTCGTCAACACCAGCAACATAACGCATCCACCCCGCAATCCCTAAAGCGAGATGGCGATAGTCAGTCTTATTTGTAATATGCCATGCGATAGGATCTAACATACGTTGCGGTAATTTTTGGCTTCCGTCCATAGCGATTTGCCAAGTTTGGTGTTTCAACGAAGGGTTAGTGAAGCGATTTATTAAGCTACTTGCGTAATCTGCTAAATTCACTTCTTCAGGCATAACCAAGGTGGGAGCTTGTTCATTCATCATTAATGCATAGGCTGCGCGACGATAGTCTGGGTTGGTCATAGTGTCAGATATGTGAGCATAACCACCTAAATAACCAAGGTAAGCTAAGAAGGAATGACTGCCGTTTAGCATCCTTAGTTTCATTAGTTCAAATGGAACCACATCCTCAACAAATTGAGCGCCAGCACAGTCCCATTCAGGCCTACCGTTAACAAAATTATCTTCAATAACCCATTGTCTGAAAGGCTCACAAGCAATGGCACAAGTGTCTTTGACCCCTAAAAGCTCAGCAATTTCAGCCAGTGTTTCTTCTGTTGCGGCGGGAACAATGCGGTCAACCATTGTGCAAGGAAATGTCACATTATTTTCTATCCACGCGGCTAATTCACTACTTTGTAATTGGGCTAAACCTAGCACCGCTTCTCTAGCAACATGGCCATTTTCACGGACATTATCACAAGAAAGAACAGTAAACGGTGGTAGTTGGCGTTCATAACGAAGTTTTAGTGCTGCAGTAATATAGCCAATAGCAGATGCTGGTTGAGATGGTGTTGCTAAATCTTGTTGAATTAGTTGGTTATTTTTATCTAACTTCCCAGTGGCAGGGTCTGTACAGTAGCCTTTTTCGGTTACAGTAAGAGAAACGATACTCACTGATGGTGAGGCCATTTTTTCAATAATGGCGTCAATACCGTCAATGAGAGGGTGTAATGCTTCTTTCATTGAACCAATAATTTTTAATTCGGTATGTGTTTCACCTTTTTCAGCCACGGTATAAAGCATGGATTGTTGTTTGAGATTTTCTATCAAAGCAGCATCATGCTTTGAGATCAAATTAACCTCACAATAACCCCAATCACTATCTGTTTTTTCTAATACGTGATGAGTATACAGCGCTTGATGTGCACGATGAAAAGCACCACAACCTAGGTGTACGATACGAGTGGTTAAGCGGTCGGCTGTCCAGTGTGGGCGAGTAGCATTAATTGCCGAGGTAACGATATTTTTTTCCATGACGAACCCCTGTTAATTAGCGGCCAATTTGGTTTGGCCGCTTGTCAGGTACAACGGTGAGATAATTATTTTTTAGAATAGAATGCGCGGTGAATACCCAGTTCTAATCCACGAATTTCAGCAAGTCCTTTTAGGCGCCCAATTGCGGAATATCCAGGGTTGGTCTTTTTCTTCAGGTCATCAAGCATTTGGTGGCCATGATCTGGGCGCATAGGGATTAACTCACCTGAACCAGTTTGTATTCTGCGATGTTCTTCTTCTGCAACAGCACAAATGACATTATACATGTCCACATCACCTGCTAAGTGGGCAGCTTCATGGAAAGTGTTTGGATTTTCTTCGCGTAACGTAGAACGTAAGTGAAGAAAATAAATACGCGAGCCAAAAGTACGGATCATGTTAACTAGGTCGTTATCCGCGCGGACACCATACGAACCGGTGCACATAGTGTAGCCGTTTGCATCACTATTTACGGTATCTGCCATCCACTTCATATCTTCAATGGTCGAAACGATACGTGGTAAGCCTAATATTGGACGAGGAGGGTCATCAGGGTGAACCGCCATTTTCATTCCAATCTCTTCAGCTACAGGGATGATTTTCTTTAAGAAATAAGCAAAGTGTTCACGCAGTTTATTTTTATCAATATCTGCATAGAGTTTTAAATGTTGGCGGAATTGTTCAAGGGTATAGCCTTCTTCAGCACCCGGTAAGCCAGCAATAATATTATTGATAAGTTTTTGCTTTTCCTCATCACTCATTGATTCAAAGCGCTGTTTAGCCTGAGCAAGCTCTTGGGCTGTATAATCTTGTTCTGCATTTTCACGCTGTAATAAGTGGACCTCAAAGACAGCAAAAGCAATTTGGTCAAAACGTAATGCTTTTGAACCATCTGGTAATTCATATTCTAAATCCGTGCGTGTCCAATCAAGCACTGGCATGAAATTATAACAAACAGTATGAATACCACAGGCTGCAAGGTTGCGCATAGATTGTTGGTAGTTTGCTATCCATTTATCGTAGTCCCCTGTATGGGTTTTGATATCTTCATGAATAGGAATACTTTCAACGACTGACCATTCTAGCTGGTTCGCTTCAATCAAGTCTTTACGCTGTTTTATTTCTTCAATACTCCAGACTTCCCCGTTTGGTATGTGATGAAGTGCTGTAACAATACCCGTTGCACCAGCCTGACGAATATCAGAAAGGGAAACCGGGTCCGCCGGTCCATACCAACGCCAAGTTTGCTTCATACTTAACCTCGTTTATATTTCACTAATGCATCTAAATCGGCTAATAAGTTCTTCTTGCAATACAGCAGTTGGAACTATAGTCATTTAACTTATTTGCTAAAAAGTGTGCCATGATATTTTCTTAATATCCACAGAGGTCAACCAATTTGGTTAACCAGATCACAAATACTCATTAAATTTGGGTCACCAATTATAAACCAAGATACAGCTCACAAAACAAAGGCATCATTTTGTGCAGAATCCAGTCAGCTAAATATAAAACTTATCGATTTAAAACTATTTTTCTTTCAGGTTTACCAATTTTATCATTAGTTGGGTTAACCAAGTATCTGTTCAGGATGATTAGAAAAATATAAACCCTAAAAGGCTGACTATGAAAAAGTTAAGACATTATCGATGGTACATGATTCTCTTGGTTTGCTTTATAACTATAATCAACTATTTAGATAGAACCGCATTAGGTGTTGCTGCCCCAACTATTATGGAGACAACGGGCATTACAAAAGAGCAATACTCATGGATTGTAAGTGCGTTCCAATTAGCCTACACAATTGGTCAACCAATAATGGGTTTTTTCATTGATACCATTGGTTTGAAGCTAGGTTTCTTTATTTGTGCTTTGATTTGGGGACTAGCAACTATGGGGCATGCTTTAACAGGAACATGGCAAGGTCTCGCATTTATGCGTGGGTTGATGGGGTTCAGTGAAGCCTCGGCTATCCCTGCAGGTGTTAAAACTGCGTCAACATGGTTCCCTGCTAAAGAACGCGGTATAGCAACAGGTGTGTTTAACATGGGGACGTCGTTTGGTGCCATGTTAGCTCCACCATTGATCGCGTGGGCTATTTTATTTCATAGTTGGGAATTCGCTTTCATTATTTCAGGTGTACTAGCAATCATTGCTGCATTCATTTGGTTCTTTTTCTATAAAGACCCTAAAGACGCGAAAAGGTTATCAGATGAAGAACGCGCTTATATTGAAGAAGGGCAAGAAAAGCATTTACAGTCATCTAAAAAAGAAAAAACGTCGATCAAAAATATCTTAAAGCAACGTAATTTCTGGGGGATTGGTATTTCCCGTTTCCTTGCAGACCCTGCTTGGGGAACAATTAACTTTTGGGTGCCTATTTTCTTTGTAGAGACGTTAAATTTTAGTCTTAAAGAAATTGCGATGTTCGTTTGGCTACCTTTCTTAATGGCGGATCTAGGCTGTCTAGCGAGTGGTTTTGTTGCTAAATTCCTAAACGATCGCGGTATTTCATTAATTAACTCTCGTCGTATTACCTTCACAATAGGCGCTATTTTGATGACAACGATTGGTTTGGTTAGTATCGTTGAAAATCCTTATATCGCTGTTTTATTAATTAGTATTGGTGGCTTCTCGCACCAATTATTATCCACTGTTGCAGCAACATTAGGCGCTGATTTATTCAAGAAAAATGAGGTAGCAACAGCGGTAGGTATGGCTGGCGCATGCGCTTGGACTGGTCAGTTAATCTTTAACTTATTTATCGGTGCATTTGTTGGCATCATTGGTTTTGGCCCATTCTTTGTTGCTTTGGCAGTATTCGATTTAATCGGTGCAGCAGTGCTGTGGATTTTGATTAAAGAGAAAAAAGAGCCTGAAGAAAGTGAAACTGATCATGATGGCTCACTGGTAGCATCATAATTATCGTAAACCTATAAAGTTATATATATCAAGTAAATACACTGCAAGGTCTGATTCTATATTTTGTTGGAATTGGACCTTTTCTATTATTTTTCTTGCTAATGTTTGGCGTAAAACTATTTTTGGTCGACCAATATCTGTTAGACTAGGGCAATCGAAGCTCAGTTTTAATATAATGGCCAATGTAATGACACAGTTTACTGAATATAAACGTCCCTACCAGGAAGTCGGTTATACTTTACGCCAAATGATCTCGAATATGGACTATGCGATTGGTGATAAGCTTCCTCCAGAACGGGAAATTGCTGAAATGCTAGATGTTTCTCGTGCGGTTGTACGTGAAGCATTGATTATGTTAGAAATTGAAAATCTGATTGAAGTGCGAAAGGGGTCTGGGGTCTACGTCATTGCTTTACCTAAGGACAGTGAAGCCGCTGAACAAGGTAAAATTGATAACTCAGACCTTAATGCAGCAGGGCCGTTCGAGTTACTTCAAGCTCGCCAGTTGCTAGAAAGTAATATTGCAGAATTTGCAGCGACACAAGTGACCCCTGTGGATATTGCAAATATGCGTAAAGCTTTAAAAAGAGAGAGAGACGAGCTAAAAACGGGTGAAGATGAAACGGGTGACCGTGAGTTCCACCTTGCGATTGCACAAGCAACGCATAACAGTATGTTAGTTGAACTTCTTAAGCAGTCATGGGAATGGCGGGAAAATAACCCAATGTGGCTCAAGCTACATGCACGTATTACAGATAAAGATTATCGAAAAGCTTGGATGACAGACCACGAAGTGATTTTAGCTGCGATGATAAAAAAAGACCCTGCAGCGGCAAAAGCTGCAATGTGGCAACATCTTGAAAATGTGAAACAGCGGCTCCTCGAACTTTCAGACGTAGATGACCCTAATTTTGATGGTTATTTATTTAATTCTTATCCAGTAGATTTAATTCGTAACACTTGAGTTCTCTGATATTACCTGTACGCGACTGAAGGCTATTTGGTCGCGTCACTTATTGACGAAAAATGCGTTTGCGATTTAATTAAGCATTAATATGCATAATTGACATTATTTAAATATATTGATGTTTTTCTATTTATTTTTTCAGCCGGTCACTAAAAAATAGAACAGTTTGATGGCAAATCTTCGGGGTTTTATTATTACCCTTTTTTACGCTAAAAATTGACGAGCAGTAGTCATATCCTCTTTAACGTAGACTTCAGATATTTTTATCCTAGAGATAACAATTTATTTATATCAAATAAAACAACCATCATCCTGATTTACATTTACCTTGATCTACTACGGGGTTATATCATAGATAATTCGAGGGCCAGAGTAGCCTCAACGCTACTTTTGTTTTATCCTGAGTATTAGAGCACCGCTTTCGCGGATATAAAATATGATGAGCAAAGACGCTTCGGGAAAATGGTCAGCCATTTCTCGGGGATTGTCGTTATAAAAAAATAGAAAAGAGAGAACGCAATGGGTATTCGTATCGTTCCTAAAGAAGAGTTAGGGCAAGAAAGATTGAAAGAAAAAGGAATTGGTTTTATTCCTCCGGTTCTATTTCCTAACCTAAAAAGTTTATATCAACGCCGTGCTGAGCGGTTGAAAGAACTCGGTATTGGCGAGCATCCCTTTGCAGATTATCTGAATTTTGCAGCTGAAGTTGCTACTGCGCAACATAATGCACAACATGATAATCCATTAGACGTGGATATGGCGCCTATTCTTGAGCGTTCAATTAATACAAACAACTCCCCCTTAGATGCAAAAACCTTCCCACGTACAACACATTGGCACAAATTATTGACCGCTATTATCGCTGAGTTAATGCCAATTGTCCCTGAATCAGTTCGCCCAGCATTAGAAAACTTAGATAAAGCATCCGAAACTGAATTAGAGGCAATGGCGACCGCGTTATTAAATGAGGAGTTTGAGAAAGTCCCTGCGGAAAAATCCATGTTTATTTGGGCTGCTCTATCTGTGTATTGGGCGCAAATGGCTGCAAATATCCCCGGTAAAGCGCGTGCGGAACATGGTGACCACCGTCATTTCTGCCCAGTATGCAATAGCATGCCTGTATCAAGCATTGTACAAATTGGGACTTCGCAGGGGCTGCGTTATTTACACTGTAATTTATGTGAAACCGAATGGCACATGGTGCGTGTGAAATGCAGCAATTGTGAGCAAACAGGCCAACTGAATTATTGGTCACTGGATGACGAAAACGCAGCCATTAAAGCGGAAAGTTGTGGTGATTGTGGAAGTTATCTGAAGATCCTTTACCAAGAGAAAGAAGCTAAAGTCGAAGCAGTTGCTGATGATTTAGCATCAATTATTTTGGATGCACGTATGGAAGAAGAAGGTTTTGCACGTAGCAGTATTAACCCGTTCTTATTCCCTGGTGAAAAATAAGCGGTAACAAACAGAGAATCGTAACTATGGCTGAATCAAATTCTGTTTTATATCGCCAACTTCCTGCAATCGATAAATTATTGCAGCTTGATGAAGTACAAGTATTGGTCGAGCAATCAGGATTGCATTGGGTAACAGCATGCTTACGTGAAATGCAAGAACAAGCCCGAACTTGTATTTCACAGTTTGGAAAATTACCTGCTTGGCACGATGACTGGCTAAAAGAACTATCCGTCCGCCACCAAACATTAGGGCAAAGTGCGTTAAAAAGCGTCTTTAATCTAACGGGGACGGTACTGCATACCAATTTAGGTCGAGCAGTAATGCCAACCTCGGCGATTAATGCAGTTAGCCAAGTGATGAATTCGCCAGTTACATTAGAATATTCTCTTGATGGCGCCATGCGTGGTCACAGAGACCGCGCGATTGCGGATTTACTCTGTGAATTAACAGGGGCAGAGGATGCATGCATTGTTAATAATAACGCAGCGGCAGTTTTGTTATTATTGGCAACAGTCGCGAATGGTCAGCAAGTCATTGTTTCTCGTGGTGAACTCGTCGAGATTGGCGGGGCTTTTCGCGTACCAGATGTGATGGCACAGGCCGGTTGCCAACTGGTTGAGGTGGGCACAACAAACCGTACTCACTTACGTGATTATGAAAATGCAATTAATGAGCAAACTGCATTGTTAATGAAGGTGCATACCAGTAACTATAGCATCGAAGGGTTTACTGCTGAGGTAGAGGGAGATGAATTAGCGGAACTGGGCAAAAAATACCAGTTACCGACGGCGATTGACTTAGGCAGTGGCTCCATGATTGATATGACAACCTTGGGGTTACCCGCTGAGCCAATGCCTCAAACCTATCTTGCTCAAGGTGTTGATTTAGTTTCTATTTCCGGTGATAAGCTTCTTGGTGGGCCACAAGCAGGGATTATCTTAGGGAAGAAAAAATGGATTGAGGCAATCCAAAAGCACCCGTTAAAACGCGCACTGCGCGTTGATAAAATGGTGTTAGCTGCGCTTGAAGCTACCCTAAAACTCTATTTAACCCCTGAAAAACTAGTTACTGAGTTACCGACCTTGCGATGGCTAACCCGTGAGCCAGAAGTGATCCAAAGGAGCGCGAAAAATATCTTAGTAGCACTGCAAGCTTTTTACGGTGACAAGTTTATTGTGGAAGTTGAGTCTTGCTTATCGCAAATAGGAAGCGGCTCGCTACCTATTGACCGGTTACCGAGTTTTGCGGTGACTTTTGCACCATTAGATGGAAAAGGCAGTACGCTGGAACAACTTGCCTCCCAATGGCGGCGGCTACCTCAACCCGTTATTGGTCGTATGAAAGAAGGCAAGCTGTGGCTTGACCTGCGTTGTCTTGATGATGAACATGCTTTATTACAGGTTTTACTTTCATGATTTTTGCGACAGCTGGCCATGTTGACCATGGTAAAACATCATTAATTCAATTGATTACAGGTATAAATACATCTCACCTTCCCGAAGAAAAAAAACGTGGGATGACGATTGACCTCGGTTATGCCTATTGGCCGCAACAGGATGGTAGTGCAATCGGCTTTATTGATGTGCCAGGGCATGAAAAATTCTTAGCGAACATGCTAGCTGGGGTTGGCGGCATTAACCATGCTCTACTGGTTGTGGCATGTGATGATGGTGTAATGGCTCAAACACTTGAGCATCTATCCATTTTAAGGCTCGCTGGCTGCCAAGATATTACGTTAATCCTTACCAAGGCTGACCGAGTTGACCATTCACGTATTGAACAAGTGATACAACAAGCTAAATCAGAGCTAGCACGGCAAGGTTGGCCTGACGCTAAATTATTTATCACCTCTAGCGAAGATGGGCGTGGTGTTGAATCACTACGTTTATATCTACAACAGTTACATCAACTCAATGGCGCTCATGAAAATTTGCAGCGCCGTTTTCGTTTAGCCATTGACCGAGTTTTCCATGTAAAAGGGGCTGGGATTGTGGTGACGGGAACTGCGTTAGCAGGGAAAATACAAGTCGGGGACTCACTATGGGTTACTGGTGCAGATAAACCGGTTAGAGTCAGAGGGGTCCATCGGCAAAATCAATCCTCAGACTGTGCGCAAGCGGGTGACCGTGTGGCATTGAACCTATCCGGTGATATCGCGAAAGAAGACATCACTCGAGGTGATTGGCTGTTGTCTCAGCAACCGGCCTTTATTGCAAACCGTGTGATTGTTGAGCTGGAATGTGACGCATTAATTAAGCATTGGCAACCTGTACATCTTTATCATGGAGCAAGTCACATTACCGGACGTGTATCTTTATTAGTGGAGCAAGGGGAAACCCCCATTCTTGCCGAGTTAATTTTAGATACTCCATTATGGTTAGTGGATAATGACCGGCTGATTATCCGTGATATAAGTGCTCGCCAGACATTAGGCGGGGCACGTGTGATCCGTTTAGTCTCCCCGCGTCGTGGCAAAAGGCTTCCCGAGTTTTTAGATTGGTTATCAAAGCTGTGTAAAGAGCACGATGAGCTTGCGCATTTTAAGTTACAACTTCCTCAGGGGGAGCTTAATTTACAGGAATACAGCTGGGCGCGGCAATTAACCCATGAAGCGGTAGAAAGCTTATTGGTGCAAACAGATGCAGAGCGTGTCGGTAACAATGTACTGTCAGCATTTAAAGCCCAAGTGGCTAAAGAGCGTTTAGTACAGACCCTTGAGAAATTTAACCAAGTCCATAGTGACCAAATCGGGGTTGGGAAAGCCCGATTAAAACGCATGGCGCTCCCTTCTATGAGTGAAGCGCTAGTGTTTAAGCTGATTAATGACCTTATTGATGAAAAGGTCATTAAGCAAACGCGCGGTTGGTTACATATGCCTCAGCATGGGTTGGTTTTCGACGCTGAGCAACAATTAATTTGGCAGCAGATTTACCCGTTATTTTCTCGTAATGAGGCTTGGTGGGTACGTGATCTCGCATTAGAAAGTGGCTATGAAGAAGAGACAATGCGGCGCGTACTTAAAAAAGCCGCACAAATGGGGTTAGTTATCGCGATTGTGCGTGACCGTTATTACAGCAATGAGCAAATTAGCTATTTTGCTGCGAAGATCCATCGTTATTGCTTAGAAAATGAAGTGATTTTTGCGGCGGATTTTCGTAATCAATTGGGCATTGGTCGAAAACTTGCGATTCAAATTCTTGAGTTTTTTGATAAAAGCGGTTTTACTCGTCGTAAAGGCGATGGGCACTATTTGCGTGATAAAGGGATTTTCGTTGAATAAACTGAGTGTTTTATTCCGTTATAGTAGTGCTTCATAGCAAACCTTCAATATTAACCTTGTGGTAAAACCGATGAAGAAAAAGTTATTTGCAGGCTTTTATCTGGCATTAATTTTTATTGGCTCACTTTTTTTAGTGTTTGAAAAAGGGAGTGTGATTTATCCTGCGCTGATTTCAATCAGTGTATATGCTGCCTTATTTGGTGTTTTAATGGTGCTTACAGCTCGCTGGTTATTTTCAGTGGTTATTACCAGTACCTTGTTTATTATCATTAAATTTTTAAACCAGTTAAAAGTTCATTACTACAAAGAACAACTTTTCTTCACCGATATTAACATCATGACCGATACCTCCAATATGGGCACCTTGGGCCATTATTGGTTAGCGGGTGTTGCCTTGGTCGCCTTGGTTATTTTGCTAGTGGTTAATGGTGTTATCAGTTGGCGCCTAGTGTCATCATCTAAATCATTAACTTCACGTATTGTTGGGCTGATCTTAGTTGTTGCGGGTTATTTTGGGGCGAGTTTTACAAGCGACCATTATTATGATCGGTGGTCTCAAACTTTACCTAAGGGCCGTGGGACAGTCACAAATATTATCATGTCTGCAAAAAACTCGAGTTATCAATCACCACAATTTGCAGGTTCTGCGGATTATTTCATCGAGAAAGCGGCAACGGTAACGTTAGAAAATACAACGCCTTCAGAAAAGCCAGATATTGTTTTATTACTTCAAGAATCAACGGTTAACCCAAATATTTATGATTTACCTGCTGGGACAAAACTTCCTGAATTATTCATGTTCCAGCAAGATGAGGGTGTTGCTGCATCTAGCCAAATGCGGGTTCAGACTTTTGGCGGTGGTACTTGGTTATCAGAGTTCTCAGCGCTCACAGGTTTAAATAGTGATGATTTTGGTGCACAAAAAAGCGGTGTTTTTTATTTTATTGTCGATAACTTAAAAAATAGTCTATTCAAAGAAATGAAAGCCAATGGCTATTACACAGTTGTCTTAACACCGTTTAATAAAGGGGCTTACCATTCAGGCCATGCTTATGAAACCCTCGGTGTCGATAGAATTATCCAGCCACAAGAACTCGGTTATCCAGGTAAATTACAAGATAATCTATGGACAATCAGCACGGAAGATATGCTGAAATATGTCAAAGAAATTTTAGCAAAAGAAACGGACAAACCTGTTTTTATTTTCTCTTTAACAATGTATGAGCATGGGCCTTATAAAGAGAGCCACAGTGATGATTACGGGATAAAAGACAAAATTAAACAGGCAGATGCTGCCGGTGAATTTAGCCACTATATGGAGAAAATTATTGCCTCAGATGCATCAATCCGTGACTTTGCTAGCTTTATTGAAAAGCGAGACCGCCCACTAATGTTCTTGTATTTTGGTGATCACCAGCCGGGTATTAGTTTAAATCAATATAATTCCCCTCTGTCGTCACCAGCTTACCTGACTCAATTTACGTTACGTGATAATTTGAAATCAGGGACACACATTGAAATAGGCCCATTAACCGATATTTCCTTCTTAGGGGGTATCCTATTGGAGCGCGCAAATTTAAAGGTTTCGCCATTCTATGAGGCTAATATTAAGATGCGCCATCTTTGTGAGGGTAAATTGAATGATTGCGAAGACCAGAAGCTACTAGATAGCTATCGTAATTATATTTACCGCACTTTAAAATCCGCAGATAAAGTAGATAACAACTAAATATCAGTAAGTTGTGGCAGGTATCTAACCATACCTGCTACTGATTTTATCTTTATATCGTCTACCTTTCTTCCTATCTAACCTTAACGTTTCTTTAAAAGGAAAATTTTTTATTTATTATTCGGTTAGCGATAAAACCATTTTTGACTTTTTGTGTCTTATATTCAGGTCAGTTTATTTAAATGACCAAAATGCTCAATTAGAGCTTGGAAATGGTTTAATGCTAGAAGATGGTGAATATGAAATACTTGGTCACGGGAAGTGCAGGCTTTATTGGTTTTAGGCTATGTCAGCGTTTATTAGAAAGTGGGCATGAGGTCGTCGGTATTGATAACCTTAATGCTTACTATGATCAGGGCCTTAAACAATCCCGCTTACATTTATTAGAACAATTTCCGCTATTTCGTTTTCTTCACCTTGACCTAACCGATCGCGAAACCATCAGGGTATTGTGTACCCAAGAGCAATTCGATAGGGTTATTCACCTTGCGGCACAAGCGGGGGTTCGTTATTCGTTGGAAAACCCATTTGCTTATGCAGATAGCAATTTAACGGGTCACCTAGCTATTTTAGAAGGTTGCCGCCAAGCCAAAGTAAAACACCTTGTGTATGCTTCTTCTAGTTCCGTGTATGGCGTGACAGATAAGGCCCCATTTACTACCGATATGCCAACCGATCACCCAATCTCATTGTATGCAGCAACGAAGAAAGCCAATGAATTGATGGCGCACTCCTATTCACATCTATACCAGTTGCCTACAACAGGGCTGCGCTTCTTTACCGTTTATGGCCCTTGGGGCCGGCCAGATATGGCCTTATTTAAATTTACTAAAGCTATTTTGGCGGGGGAGCCCATTGATGTCTATAATAACGGCAATCTCAGCCGTGATTTCACTTTTGTTGATGATATTGTCGAAGGTGTGATCCGTATTTCGGATATAATTCCACAAGCAGACCCGCACAATAACGGTGCCTCACCGGCAGAAAGTAGTGCGCCATACCGTATTTATAATATTGGTAATGGGCAGCCCGTTAAATTGATTGAGTTTATTTCAGCGTTGGAAAAAGCGCTCGGTAAAGAGGCCATTAAAAACTTCTTACCTATGCAAGCAGGGGACGTCTACACAACTTGGGCAGACACTGAAGACCTATTTAATGTGACAGGTTATCGTCCACAAGTGTCTATTGAGCAGGGTGTTCAGGCCTTTGTTGATTGGTATCGTTCTTATTACCATCAATAAAATAATACATCCGTAGCAGAAATTGAGAGGCAAGTTTGAAAATAGCAATCGCAGGGACCGGCTACGTCGGCCTATCTAACGCCATGTTACTGTCACAAAATCACGAAGTGGTTGCAGTCGATATCATCCCTGAAAAAGTGGCAATGCTAAACAATCATCAATCACCGATTGTTGACGCTGAAATTGAGCAATTCTTAACGGAGAAAACGCTCAATTTCCGTGCCACAGAAGATAAAAACGAAGCCTATACGGGCGCGCAGTATGTGATAGTGGCGACGCCAACAGACTACGACCCAAAAACCAATTACTTCAATACTCAATCGGTTGAATCTGTTATTCATGACGTGAATAACATTAACCCCGCAGCGACGATTATTGTGAAATCCACCATTCCTGTGGGCTTTACTGAGCGTTTACGTGAAGAGTTTGGTTATACCAACGTGATTTTCTCCCCTGAATTTTTACGTGAAGGCCGTGCTCTGTGGGATAACTTACATCCTTCCCGCATTGTGGTCGGGGAGCGTTCTGAGCGTGCAAAGGTTTTTGCTGATTTACTGCTAGAAGGTGCCATCAAAAAAGACGTTCCGGTGTTATTTACTGATGGAACCGAAGCCGAAGCCATTAAACTGTTTGCCAATACCTATTTGGCGATGCGAGTGGCGTACTTTAATGAACTCGACACTTATGCAGAAAGCCGTGGTTTAAATGCCCGCCAAATCATTGAAGGTGTCTCTTTAGACCCACGTATTGGTAGCCATTATAACAACCCATCATTCGGTTACGGCGGTTATTGTTTGCCGAAAGATACCAAACAACTACTGGCTAATTACGATGACGTGCCAAATAACTTGATTAACGCCATTGTCGAATCCAACCGTACCCGTAAAGACTTTATTTCTGATGCCATTATTGCTAAAGCACCACACAAAGTGGGGGTTTATCGCTTAGTGATGAAAGCGGGCTCTGATAACTTCCGTGCTTCAGCGGTACAAGGTGTGATGAAACGCATCAAAGCCAAGGGCATTGAAGTGGTGGTGTATGAACCTGTTTTAAATGAACCTGAGTTTTTCCGTTCAAAAGTGGTCAATGACTTAGCGGAATTTAAGGCTCAATGTGACATTATTTTAGCCAACCGCATGGTGCCTGAGTTGGAAGACGTAGCGAGTAAAGTCTATACCCGTGACTTGTTTGGTAACGATTAAGCTTATCAACCTGAAATAGATTGGTCATCGAATTGGCCAATCTATGCGTCAAGTCCCCGTATTGTCGCTAAAACCCTATCTATTTTGTGCTAAATGCCACAATTACTCATTTTATTCGCTGATTTTGCAAGAATCGCTAAGAAATGCCTTTTCCCCTTTGCTAGCATCAGCTGATCTACTTAAATAAACTGGCTTTTTGTCATGCAAAAAATAATAAAAAAACAAATGGATAGTTTTGCGACTTATCAAAAAGAGGGAACAATCGATTTTTGGCAGGTTATTAATGATTTTATTCAAGGGAAAATTGATGGCAAAAATTTAGGAAGTGGCAATATCGATAGAAGTGTTGCACGTATTAATATTGATGGTCGGAATTTTATTATTAAGTGTGAAAAAGAGCGTGATAAACGCCTTGAAAAGAGAATAATGCGCATTATCTCTGGGCCTTTTTATTCAACCTTATTAAAACGCTTAGTTGTCGCTCAAAATAAAGGCTGTACTGTCACAAATGATATTTACTTTGTGGCTGAAAAAATAAAATGCCGTGAATCAATCGAAACGTGGATTATTGCTGAGTATGTAGAAGGGACAGTACTCTCTGAGCTTGACGATATCACGCCTTACTATGAGGAGATGAAATCGGTCATTCATCAGTTACATCAATACGGGTTATCTTCTAATGATGTCCATACGGGGAATTTTGTTTTAACGGACAATGGATTGAAAGTCATTGATTTATCAGATTATGGTAATTTGTCTATTTGCAAAGCTAATGACTTAATTGCTTTACAACGTTTTTACGGTATCGAACCTGATCACAAAAACCTTATCTATCGATTTATTCGTTTCAGGGATAACTTTCGCCATTGGTCGAGAAAACTTAGAGGAAAGAAAACGCGGTTATAACTTAGCGACTTTATTTTCTTTATCAATAAGTGATTAATTTAGCTGGTAAATGGCATCTAAAAATTCAGGGATAAAACTGCCTGTACCGTGGCACCGTCGTGTCGCTGTTTCTCCTGCTTGTTTCATTAATGCGCATGCTGTTGCAACATGCTGTAAACGGTCGCCAGTTAAGGTACAAAATGCGCCAACAACAGCAGAAAGCGCACACCCAGTGCCAACCACTCGAGTCATTAATGGGTGACCCCCTATGACGGCAATCGTTCGCGCCCCATCGGTGATGTAGTCAACTTCGCCGCTAATTGCCACGATTGTAGCCGTTTTTCGCGCTAATAACTGAGCTGCCGGTAGAGCATCACTCGTGGTATTCAGGGAATCAACCCCCCTCCCACCAAGGCTTTCACCGGCTAATGCCATGATTTCGGATGCATTGCCACGAATAGCGGCGGGTTTTAGTGTGAGTAGCTCTTGACAAAATTGTGTCCGAAAACTCAGCGCCCCCACGGCAACAGGGTCTAACACCCACGGCTTATTGGCAGCATTAGCACTCTGTACCGCTAAACGCATAGCATGCTGCCGCGGTGCAGTTAGCGTGCCTACATTGATTAATAACCCACTGGCTATGGCAGCAAATTGCTCCGCTTCTTCGGGCTCAATGACCATGGCGGGGGAACAACCCAAGGCAAGAAGTACATTGGCTGTAAAGGTTTGAACGACATCATTGGTCATGCAGTGGACAAGGGGAGAGGCAGACTTAAGTTGCTGTAATATATTTGATTTTGTTACGTTGTCAATACTTTCAAATTCAGCCATGTGCCCCTCTCGCATAATAGAAACTGTAGAATAACTCATGCAGTTTACAGGTTATAATCATTAATGAAATAGCTTAATAATCAGAAAGATAGTTTTGTATCACCATCCCCCCAGCCCCTTGAGCGACAATTTCATAAGAGTCATTTGCTGGGTAAATACGTGTTTTAATATGCGGGAAAATAGACAGTTTGTCTTCAATGGATTTTTTAGTCACCGCAAAAAAGTGGTTTTTAGGTGTTAATGTGCCCCCGCATACAACGACATCCGCTTGCGTGATCAAAACGGCATTAGCAATCGCAATACCATAATAATAGGCAGCTTCTTCAAGTGCCTCAAGACACAATGCATCATTCAAGGTTAACGCTTTGAAAATAATATGGTAATTAATCTCAGATTCATGATTAACTAATTCATTGATAACTGAGGGCTTTCCTAAGCGAAGTTGTTTTATTATTCGGGTTTTAATCGCAGATAGTGAGCTATACTGCTTTAAACAGCCAAATGACCCACATTCACAGCGTTGGCCATTGATATCAATCGTGGTGTGACCAAATGCTTGGGCGGTACTGATAGGCGCAGGGGCGTAGTGATTATTAATTATGGTGCAGCTGCGGATGTCAGTATCACAAGTAGTGAATAAAAACCTTTGGCTATCAGAGGTATAGCGTAAGCGATATTCAGCAAAAGCCGCAAAGCTGATCCCACTCCCGAGTAATACAAAGCAAGGTACTTTGTCAGTAATATAACGATATAGCTCTTGTATCCGGGCGCTATATTGGTGATAAGGTAGTTTATCGCGCTCTAAAATATGGTCGATAGCAATCCCTATGCCAAGCAAGCTTTCAAGCTTGAGATGGTGTTCCTCAAGCAGGGTGTTAACCTTATTTAGCAGATGATCTAGCATGTTTTCTGCTGTTTCTAAGTGTTCATATTTCACTTTGACCATGCCTAAAATATCCAGCTTTAGGTTTTGTAAAACAATGGTCGAGTAGATATCACTCATTTCAATCCCAACTAAATAACCATCAGCAGGATTGATGCTATACAGAATGGGTTTACGCCCACCAGTTGATTCTCCGAGTTCTGAGGTCGAAATTAATTGGCATTTACTCAGCTCATCGAGCAGCCTTGCACAGGTGGCAGGCTTCATACTGGCCAATGATGCCAAGGTTTCAGCTCTAATTGGACCATGGTTAAGAATCAACCGATAGAGGACTTTGAGTTTTTGTGTTTTTGAATTTTTTGAGGTGCGAAATTCATTTAATAGTGTATGTAACAAGCGCCCCGCTCCTTTCTATTGCCAACTCTTGCGCTAGAGATTAGCAAATCTACGCATAAAATACTGTTTCGTCCGACACATCATACCGAAATACTTTTTCTTAAAATGAGATTAAGATCGCTGTTCTGTTTTTAAATTGCTTTATGATCGATTTTAACAATTTTTAGTCGATGTCAATTTGGAGACCGCCATGCATCATACAAAAGATATTTTAGAAAGCTTGAGTTTTATTCAGTCTCGCACAGATATGAAACCTACTGTTGGCATTATTTTAGGGTCAGGATTAGGGCCATTCGCCGACACATTAGAAAATGCGGTACATATTCCTTATAGTGAAATTCCCCATTTTGCGAAATCAGAGGCGGTTGGTCATGCCAACGAGTTAGTCATAGGGACTATCGCAGGCAAAAATGTTGTTGCTATGAAAGGGCGTTTTCATTATTACGAAGGCTTTTCCCTTGATCAAGTCACTTTCCCTGTGCGTTTAATGAAAGCTCTGGGTGTCGAAAAACTGATTATTACTAATGCTTGCGGTGCAGTGAATACTGAGTTTAACCCAGGCGATCTGATGATTATCACAGACCATATTAATTTGACGGCGAACAACCCATTAATTGGGCCAAATAACCCTGAATTAGGTGTGCGCTTCTTGGATGTTAGCGAAGTCTATAACAAAGAGTTACGTCAAACGATTAAAGATGTTGCCACAGAGCAAGGGGTCAGTGTGCGTGAGGGCGTATATGCATGGTGGACAGGGCCAACTTATGAAACACCTGCCGAAATTCGCATGATCAGAACGTTAGGCGCTGACGCCGTTGGGATGTCTACTGTACCTGAAGCCTTGGTTGCTCACCATTCACAAATTAAAACAGTCGGGATTTCCTGCTTAACCAATATGGCGTGCGGTATTTTAGAACAACCTCTCAGCCATGACGAAGTGATTGAAACGGCAGAAAAAGTCAAAGCAACTTTCTTGAAGTTAGTGACAGGTGTGATTGAACGCTTCTAATTTTTTAAGCTTCTTTTTCTCAAAATAATATAAAGAATGTTGTAAGTATAGGCAGGATGAATATTGAAATGAAACTCAAAGGTTTAATTCTAGTTTCTTTAGGCGCTTGTAGTTATGGCATTCTTTCGACGTTAGTCATTCTAGCTTATCGTGCTGGGTATTCCCTTAATGATGTCATCGGTAGCCAAACGGTACTTGGTGCGATATTACTTTGGTTTTTTGTCGTCGTTGGCGCATGGGTAAAAAGAGTTCGTTTAGTCTGGCCAACGGGTCAGCAGGGGTTGTTGATGTTACTCACGGGGACAACAACAGGCTTAACGGGGCTATTGTATTATGCATCGCTACAGTATTTATCGCCTGCTCTTGGTGTTGTGTTATTTTTGCAATTTACCTGGATGGGGGTAGTAATTAATACGGTAGTGACGCGCCAAATACCGCCTTTCATGACGGTAATTTCTGTTGTCGTCATATTAATCGGAACAGTACTGGCGACAGGGTTACTGAATAGTGAAACGGTGGTGTTTCATTGGCTTGGTGTGTTATTAGGGCTATTAGCCGCATTATCAAATGCTATCCGCGTGTATGTTAGTGGGGCCTTAGCAATAAAAACTGACCCAATGATGCGTTCTGCAATTATGGTAACAGGCGGAGCTATTTTGACATCAATCGTTGTACCACCCACCTTTTTGCTAAGTGCTTCAACGTTTCAATCGTTATTTTTCTCTTATGGATTACCTCTCGCTTTTTTTGGTTCCTTTTTTGGTATGTGGATGTTTGCCAAGGGCACTCCACTTATTGGCACCAGCCTAGCGACCATTGTTAGCTCAATGCAACTTCCCGTTACTATTTTATTGTCTGTAACGGTATTGCATTTACCTCTTGAATTCATTCAGTTTGTTGGTGTTGTCGTCATTCTTATGGGTGTCGCCATTGCTGAGTTGAAAATAAAAACGAATAAATGTAACTCCAAACGGAGCTTCGTATGAATATTAAATCCCGCTTAAAAATCATGCTTTTTCTACAATATTTTGTCTGGGGAAGTTGGTTGATTACACTCGGCTCTTACATGATGAAAACATTGAGTTTCTCAGGTGCAGAAGTCGGTATGGTTTATAGTTCGAAAGGTGTAGCCGCTATTTTAATGCCCGGTATTATCGGGATAATTGCAGATAAATATATTCCAGCAAATCGGCTATATATGATTTGTCATTTGATTGGCGCTGCGGCTTTATTTTATGCAGCTACAGTAACCAACTCGACAGTGATGTTTTGGGTGATGCTGATTAATGCGATGGCTTTCATGCCAACCATTGCGCTTTCGAACAGTATTAGCTACTCATCATTAAGCCAATATCAGTTAGACTCGGTCAGTAATTTCCCGCCTATTCGTGTATTTGGTACCATTGGTTTTATTGTGGCGATGTGGAGTATTAGCTTATTGAAATTTGAGCTAAGTAGTATGCAACTTTATATTGCAGGTGGTTGTTCACTACTTTTAGCGCTTTATTCACTAACCTTGCCAAAAATTGATGTCAATAAAAAAGCCATTTCAAGTAGCTGGATCAGTAAGCTAGGTTTAGATGCGCTCGTTTTATTTAAAAAACCGATTATGGCGGTGTTTTTCTTATTCGCTATGTTACTTGGTGCTGTTTTACAAATCACCAATACGTTTGGTAACCCATTCTTGCATGATTTCGGCCTGAACCCGCTATACCAAGATAGCTTAGTTGTTCAGTACCCATCGATATTATTGTCGATTTCTCAGATGGCTGAAGTGGGTTTTATCTTAGCAATTCCCTTCTTCTTAAAACGCTATGGCATTAAAACAGTCATGTTATTGAGTATGTTTGCTTGGACATTAAGGTTTGGTTTCTTTGCGTTTGGTGACCCATCTGCGATTGGCTTAATGTTCTTAATCATGTCAATGATTGTTTATGGCTGTGCGTTTGATTTCTTCAATATTTCAGGGTCTATCTTTATCGAAAGAGAAGTCGACACAAGAATGCGGGCAAGTGCTCAAGGTTTATTTATGACGATGGTGAATGGCGTTGGTGCGTATTTTGGCGCTATTTTAAGTGGGTTAGTTGTCGATTATTATACGGTAGATGGGGTTAAAGATTGGCAAATGATTTGGTTGGTCTTTGCATCTTATACCGTAGTATTAGCAATAATATTCCAATTTACGTTCCATTATCATCACGATAAAAACACTGGCTTGAAAGAAGCCAAAGCCAATTAGTCAAAAGTGGCGTAAACCCCGTTCAATACGAGCGGGGATACCCGGATAAGCTGTTAAAAATTAAGCCAATCAATACAAGTACCAATTGGCTTAATTTTTTAGTTATTGAAGAGGGTTATTCAATATTCTGAATTTGTTCTCTCATTTGCTCAATCAATACTTTTAGCTCGACGGCAGAGTTAGTGACTTCGCTATTGATTGACTTCGACGCTAATGTATTTGATTCACGGTTAAATTCTTGCATCATAAAATCAAGGCGACGACCTGTTGCCTCTTTTTTCTTCAGAATATTACGTGTTTCTTTAACATGTGCTTCTAGGCGATCTAATTCTTCAGAAACATCAATACGCTGGGCTAACAAAATAAGCTCTTGCTCTAAACGGTTGTTATCCACTTGGATTTCTGCTTCTTCAAGCTTGCTGTGCAAGCGGTCACGTTGCCATTGTAAAATTTCAGGCATATGTTGGCGGACTTTAGCTACTTCAACTAGTACACCATCGAGGCGTTGTTCGATTAATGCATGCAGTGACGCGCCTTCAGCTTCACGGCTTTGAATGAAAGCATCAATGGTTTCATCTAAGCCTGCCATTAATTGTTCGCTAATGGCGTCTAAATCTTGCTCACCTGCTGACATCACCCCAGGCCAACGTAAAATTTCCAATGGGTTAATTTCACCTTCATGGCTATAATTTTTTACCCAATTAGCGGCACTAATTAATTGGCGAGCAAGCCCCTCATTAAGAATTAATTCACCACGATTTGCCCCATCTAGCTCAAAACGCAGGTTACATTCTACTTTTCCTCGAGTTAGTCGAGAACGTAAACGCTCACGTATAACCGGTTCAAGGCTTCTAAATTGCTCAGGTAAGCGAATATAGGTTTCTAAATAGCGTTGGTTTACGGAACGCAGCTCCCAGGCCGCACTCCCCCATTCACCCTTGATATCACGGCGGGCAAAAGCGGTCATACTTCGGATCATAATTCGTTCCTATCATCATCAAATTAGGGGGATTATAACGCTATGAGGGATGACAGGATAGGCATTATCGCTTTAAGGACGTATAATGCGTCCCAATTTGAGTTGATAATGGAGATAACACCATGCGCCCAGCAGATAGACAAGCAGACCAAATGCGCCCGATTAATATCACGCGCAACTATACCAAGCATGCAGAAGGCTCTGTTCTTATTGAGTTTGGCGACACTAAGGTGTTATGTAATGCAACTGTTGAAGAAGGCGTTCCACGCTTTTTAAAAGGGCAGGGGCAAGGCTGGGTAACCGCTGAATATGGCATGTTACCGCGAGCCACTAATTCACGTAATCAACGAGAAGCGGCGAGAGGAAAACAAACAGGCCGCACGATGGAAATTCAGCGGTTAATTGCCCGCTCTTTACGAGCTGCGGTTGACTTGAAAAAATTAGGCGAATACACCATAACGCTAGATTGTGATGTGATCCAAGCCGATGGGGGTACTCGTACCGCTGCGATTTCAGGCGCTTGCGTTGCTTTAGTTGATGCTCTGAACAAAATGGTAGAGCAAGGTAAGCTAGCTAAGAGCCCATTAAAATCGATGGTTGCAGCAGTTTCTGTTGGAATTGTTAATCAAGAAGCACTGTGTGATCTTGAATATGTTGAAGACTCCGCCGCAGAAACCGATATGAATGTTGTTATGATGGATGACGGCCGTATGATTGAAGTACAAGGCACCGCAGAAGGTGAACCGTTCAGCCATGAGGAGTTACTCGCGTTATTAGCACTTGCTAAAACGGGCTTAGAAACGATTTTTGAAGCTCAGCGAGAAGCGCTGAAATAAGTTAATGATTCGTTAGGCGGCTAAATAGTCGCCTTTTTTATGCTTAGAGATCGACCCTTGTTTTTAAGTACGGTACTTATAACAAATAGTCTCTAATTCGTTTTGTCAGATATTAAACAGTAATCCATGAGGAGAATGACCAATGAAAGCCTATCAGCGCGATTTTATTGAACTTGCCATGAAAAAACAGGTGCTTAAATTTGGTGAGTTTACGCTGAAATCAGGTCGCAAAAGCCCTTATTTTTTTAATGCAGGGCTATTTAATACGGGACGTGATTTGGCACTTGTCGGTCGTTTTTATGCGCAAGCGCTACAAGATAGCGCAATAGAATGTGATGTCATTTTTGGGCCAGCGTATAAAGGTATCCCAATCGCAACGACAACCGCAGTCGCACTAGCAGAACACCATGATATTGATATGCCATATTGCTTTAATCGTAAAGAAGCAAAAGATCATGGCGAAGGGGGCATACTCGTGGGGAGCCCATTACAGGGAAAAGTCGTGGTCGTTGATGATGTGATTACCGCAGGGACCGCTATCCGTGAGTCTATGGAAATTATTAAACAGCATAAAGCGACGTTGAATGGTGTTTTACTGTCCCTTGACCGTCAAGAAAAAGGCAAAAGTGAAATTTCAGCGGTACAGGAAGTTGAACGCGATTATCACTGCAAGGTTTATTCAATCATTACGATGAGTGATTTAATTACCTATCTTTCTGAAAAAGAGGGGATGCAGGAACATTTAGTGGCAATGAAGGCTTACCGAGAACAATACGGAATTGAATAAAAAAATCCCCGCGCCCAATAACGGGCGGGGTGAGTAGTATAAATAATCGGTTATTGTAACTGAGCTAGAATTAAAGGCCAGCGTGCTTCGAACTCCACCGTTGGCCGATAACGAAATTCAGAGCGTACAAAACGTGAGAGCATACCTTCACAAAAGGCTAATAGTTGAGAGGCAAGTAATGACTCATCATGGATAAACCCATGGCCATCACGTATTTTTTTCTCTTTCAACACCTGCCGTAATTGCGATTCAATACGTTCAAACAATTGGTTAATACGGTCTTGTAGCCTATCTTGCTCAAACATTAACGCATGACCAGTCATTATACGCGTTAGCCCTGGGTTTTTCTCTGAAAAGCCTAGAACTAGCGCTAATATTAACTTGATTCTGATAATAGTATCTTTTTCATCATTTAAAATCAGATTGATGCGCGAAACCAGTGAGTCTTCTATAAACCCAATGAGGCTATCGAACATTTTCATTTTACTTGGAAAATGACGATATAGCGCAGCTTCTGACACACCAACGGTGGCCGCAAGTTTTGCCGTTGTAATACGCTGGCTACCATCACTACTTTCTAACATTAACGCAAGAGCTTGTAAGATCTCATCACGCCTGTTACGTTTTTTTGTTGTCGCTTTTTCTGCCATGTCTAATAAGACCCCTGCTAAAACAGCAAAACAAACTATCCAAAATTTTGCTTTTAGTAAAGAGACTTACGCAGCAAAATAGGTTTTAAAAATGTAGAGTTTATAAGCAATTTTGAGCTTTCCCCTGTTGTTGATTATATGACTGATTGTTTTTATTGATAAATATAGAACCTAGTGCCGGTTCTATATAGCATATTAAACATCAGGGGGTTTTATTTATTGACGGCCAGAATGACCAAAGCCACCTGCACCGCGCTCAGTTGCATCAAAATCATCAACAATATTAAATTCAGCTTGAACAACGGGAACAAACACCATTTGTGCCATACGCTCACCAGGTTCAACTGTAAAAGATTTATCGCTACGGTTCCATACAGAGACCATAAGCTGCCCTTGGTAATCGGAGTCAATCAACCCAACTAGATTACCAAGTACCACCCCGTGTTTATGGCCTAAGCCTGAACGAGGTAAAATCACAGCAGCAAGGTTTTCATCTGCTATATGAATAGCTAAACCTGTTGGAATCAATTCTGTTTGACCCGGTGCTAAGTCGATCGGTGCGTCAAGGCATGCACGTAAATCTAAACCGGCAGAGCCTGTAGTTGCATAGGTCGGCAGAGGAAATTCAGTACCGATACGGCTATCAAGAATTTTTAGGTCAATTTTTTTCATAACGTTGAAGTATCTCGTCAAGTAAGTAGTGGCTTAATTCAGTTTTACTGCAATGAGGCAAACGAGTATCACCATTGCTATCAAAAAGGTGTAATGCATTGTTATCGCTATTAAACCCGTTATCCGCAAGGGATACATCATTGGCACAAATTAAATCTAATTGTTTTTGTTGCCGTTTTTGGCGTGCATATTCTTCCACATTTTGGGTTTCTGCTGCAAACCCAACAACATAGGGCCTGTTTTGTTTCAGGTTACCCACACTCGCTACGATATCTGGGTTTTTGACCAGTGTAATCATAACTTCATCGCCTTGTTTTTTTATTTTATTTTCGGCGATCGTTTTGGCGCGATAATCTGCAACGGCAGCACACCCAATAAAAATATTTTGTTCAGCAATGGTTTGATGCACTTTATCATACATATCTAAACCACTAATGACGTCGATTCGATTAACCCCTGTTGGAGTTTCAAGGTTTACAGGGCCTGCAATTAATGTCACTTCGGCACCACGTTGACTAGCTGCTTGTGCAATAGCAAACCCCATTTTCCCTGAACTGTGATTACTGATAAAACGAACAGGGTCCAATGCTTCACGTGTTGGGCCCGCGGTAATCATCAATTTAATGCCTTGTAAGTCAAGCTTAGGGTTGAAATGTTCAGCTGCGAGACGAACGATTGCTAATGGGTCAAGCATACGGCCTGGGCCAATATCACCACAAGCTTGGTTACCGTCATCCGGCCCCCAAATCATACATTGGCGTTGTTGCAATCTGATTAAATTGTCTTGTGTGGCGCTCGCCCGATACATTTGTTGATTCATGGCTGGCACAACGGCAATAGGAGCTGAAGAGGCGAGACAGACCGTCGTTAGTAAGTCATTTGCCATTCCAGCACTAAGTTTAGCAATTAAATCCGCAGTTGCTGGTGCTAAAATAATTATATCAGCCCATTTAGCCAATTCAATGTGACCCATTGCGGCCTCTGCTGCTGGGTCTAACAGGTCATCAGAAACAGGATGCCCTGAAACAGCTTGCAAAGTTAAAGGGGTAATAAAGGCCTTTGCGCCCTGAGTCATGACGACTCGCACTACTGCACCTTGATCACGCAAGCGACGTGTCAGCTCAGGGATTTTATAGGCAGCGATGCCCCCGCTGATCCCAATAACTACCTGCTTACCTAATAGTGATAGCTGATTCATTATTTTTATCCGATTCGCTCAATGTGGAAGGCATATTACCACATCATCAGTTTAGGTGGCGCGCTCGATTTGACATCAGATTGTTATTTTTGCGAAGCGTTACTCAAACACGGATAGGCAGGCTTGTTAACGTTTTCTAAGCTATATAAAAAGGTTCGAAAAGGGTTTTGGGGCGAAGGAATAAAGGGATGAGAGAACATCAGGAGTTACCACCGAGGGAAAAACTACTTGCATACGGGGCCGCCTCATTATCGGATGCGGAACTATTAGCGATTTTCTTGCGAACAGGAAGCCAAGGGGAACCCGTTTTACAGTTAGCCAAACGTATGATCAAAGAATTTGGTTCCTTATATTTACTCATCCAAGCTGATTACGAAAAGTTGATGCAGTGTAAAGGTATGGGGAACTGTAAATTTACACAGTTACAAGCAATAAGTGAATTGGCTCGTCGTTTTTTTTCTGAGCAATTTTTACATGAAGATGTAATGAGCGGGCCTGAATTATTGAAGTCAAAGTTGTTAGATTTGTTTGCGGGCCGGGAGCGTGAGGTTTTTATTGTTTTGTTTTTAAATAATCAAAATCAAATTATTTGCCATGAAGAAATGTTTAAAGGCACATTAAATAGAGTTGAGGTACATCCGAGGGAAATTATTCGCTTTGCTATTAAAATGAATGCTAGCGCAATTATACTGGCTCATAACCATCCTTCGGGTAATCCTGAACCGAGTATGGCTGATAAACAAGTTACTGAACAAATTCAACAAGCTTGCTCTCTTATGGGCGTGAAATTACTTGACCATTTTGTAGTCGGGCACAAACAATGCGTCTCATTTGTAGAGCGGGGATGGCTATAAAATTATTTTTTTGCCTAAAAAATGACAACTTTCGTTGTGTTGGGCTTGAGTGAAATCGATTGAAAGCGTATACTACGCCACCTTTAAGGATCTTGGGTTTGGCGAGAAGGGCCTATCTCAGTAAATTTTTTACTCAGGTATAAACGGTTTTTTCAGTCAATGAAAGTTTGCTGAGATGGGCTCCTAAGCCTGACGAGGCGGCCATACCCAGAACAAAAAAGCTCGAGCTGATTAGATTTTTGGAGAATAGACATGTCACGAGTCTGCCAAGTTACTGGCAAGCGTCCAATGAGCGGTAACAACCGTTCACACGCATTAAACGCGACCAAACGTCGTTTTTTGCCAAACCTGCACTCTCACCGTTTCTGGGTTGAGTCTGAGAAACGTTTCGTAACACTGCGTGTATCTGCTAAAGGTATGCGTGTGATCGATAAAAAGGGAATTGATGCGGTTCTTGCTGAACTGCGTGCCCGTGGTGAGAAGTACTAAGGAGCTAAAAAATGGCTAAAGGTATTCGCGAGAAAATCAAGCTGGTCTCTTCTGAAGGTACAGGTCATTTCTATACCACTACGAAGAACAAGCGCACAATGCCAGAAAAACTGGAAATGAAAAAATTCGATCCAGTTGTTCGTAAGCATGTGATCTACAAAGAAGCAAAAATCAAGTAATTTTGCTATCTGCGTTAAAAACTCAGCTTCGGCTGAGTTTTTTTTTGCTTAAAAATTGGTTAGTTACGGATATGCGCATTCGAGGCTATGACCATTATTCTGAAAGTAGTAACATAGCTAGTAATTATTGAATTAATAATGATATTCGTTGTCAAATATCTATCGTCTTTTACACATAATATAGACCTGATTAAGAGTGCCTGGTGAAAAAACAGTTTAAAAAAATTCTTGTGATCAAGATGAGGTTTCATGGGGACATGCTGCTGACTACACCTGTTATCAGCTCATTAAAACACCAATATCCTGATGCAGAAATTGATGTTTTGCTTTATCAGGATACCATTCCCATCCTCTCTGAAAACTCTGAAATCAATGCCTTATATGGCATGGCGAGTAAAAATAGTTCTGGATTGAGTAAAGCCTGTAATTTTATCAAGCTAATGCTAAAGCTACGTAAAAATAAATACGATTTAGTTGTTAATTTAGCTGATCAGTGGTTGGTTAGCTTATTGGTTAGGGCTATCCCTGCTGAATTGAAAATCTCTCATCAATTTACTCATCGAGACTCTCAATATTGGCGTAACAGTTTTACTCATTTGACCCCACCTGAAGGGGAACATGTTGTTGTAAATAATTTATCCGTACTTAAGCCGTTAGAAATAAAAGAATTAAAAACGCATCTAACGATGTCATACTCGGCGCAAGATTGGAAAAATATTGACGAAAAGTTATTAAGCTTAGGCGTCCATAGTAGCTATGTGGTTATCCAACCAACAGCCCGTCAACTTTTTAAGTGTTGGGATAATGAAAAGTTCTCAGCGGTCATTGATGCACTGCAGTCTCGTGGTTACCAAGTTGTTTTGACTTCAGGGCCGAGTAAAGAAGACCTTGAATGTATTAATCAGATTGCAGATGGCTGTAATACAAAACCTGTTACTGAGCTTGCGGGGAAAACAACGTTCCCTGAGTTAGGGGCTCTTATTGCTCATGCCGCTTTATTTATTGGTGTGGATTCTGCGCCAATGCATATTGCTGCAGCGGTAAACACACCTATCGTGTGCCTTTTTGGCGCGACAAATCATATTTTTTGGCGCCCTTGGAGTGATAATGTTGTTCAATTCTGGGCCGGTGACTATGAATCGATGCCACCCAGAGATGAGCTAGACCGCAATAAAAAGTATTTATCCATTATTCCAGCGTTAGATGTAATTAACGCAACAGAAAAAATGTTACCCATGAATATCCGCTCCATGATGAAAAGGTATTAATATGAATGTGGCATTCTGCTTATATAAATATTTCCCGTATGGTGGTCTACAGCGGGATTTTCTGCGTATTGCTACTGAATGCCAGTCACGTGGTCACCATGTTCGAGTGTATACCCAATCATGGGACGGTGATCAGCCTGATGGCTTTGAAATTATCATTGTACCGGTGACATCAAACACGAATCATGGCCGTAATACTCAATATTGCCATTGGGTTTTAGACCATTTGCAGCATCACCCAGTAGACCGTATTGTCGGTTTTAATAAAATGCCGGGCTTAGATATCTATTATGCTGCTGATGTGTGCTATGCCCAAAAAGTTGCGGAAGAAAAAGGTTTCTTTTATAAGCTAACCCCGCGTTATAAGCATTACGCAGCATTTGAAAAAGCTGTTTTTGCAGTGGGTAAGCCCACCCAATTATTGATGTTAACGCCACATCAAATTAGCCATTTTAAAACGCATTATGGGACAGAGAACCAACGTTTCCATATGCTTCCTCCAGGTATTGCTAAAAGTATAAAATACGACCAGCAAATACCGAATGCGAAACAGGTCTATCGCCAAAAAAATCAAATACCAGAATCTGCATTTTTATTGTTGCAAGTGGGTTCTGATTTTAGGCGTAAAGGTGTTGATAGAACATTAAAAGCGGTTGCTGCGCTCCCTGAAGATATTAAAAAAAATACGCTGCTGATGGTGGTTGGGCAAGATAAACCAGCAAAATACCAACGTTTAGCTGAAACACTTGGGATTGGGCAGCAAGTTTCTTTCTTTAGTGGTCGTAATGATATTGCCGAATTAATGGCAGCTGCCGATATATTAATGCATCCAGCTTATCAAGAAGCAGCAGGTATTGTGTTATTAGAAGCTATTACAGCAGGATTACCTATTATAGTGACGGAAGTATGTGGTTACGCTTCATTTATTGAGCAAGCCCAATGCGGTATGGTTATCAAAGAACCATTTGAGCAATCAGCTTTAAACTTAGCATTAGAAAATAGCCTAAAAAATTCTGTTCAGCTTGTACAATGGGCTCGAAATGCACAGTATTTTGCAGATACAGAAGATTTGTATAGCCTACCAGAAAAGGCTGCGGATATTATTTTAGGGTGCTCAAATGATTGAATTAAAAACGCCTTTCAGTGAATTATGGAAAAATAAAGATCCATTTTTTGAAAGCGATAAATTACATGGTGAAGTCTTCCGTGCATTAGAGTCGCGTAAAACATTACGTTTTGAAATTGAAGGGCGAAGCTATTTTATAAAGATCCACTATGGCACAACACTAAAAGAAGTTTTAAAAAATCTATTTTCTTTCCGTTTACCTGTTTTAGGGGCTGATAGAGAATGGAATGCTATCCATCAACTTACTAAAGTGGGCGTTGATACTATGAATGGGCGGGCATTCGGGCAAAAAGGGCTTAACCCTCTTCGCCGACATTCATTTATTATCACTGAAGATTTGACCCCGACGGTGAGTTTAGAGGATTATTGTGCAAATTGGCTAGATGAGCCTCCGGCATTTCGTACCAAGCAAATGATTATTCGTCGGGTTGCGGACATGGTACGTAAGATGCACGCGACAGGTATTAACCACCGAGATTGCTATATTTGCCATTTTTTACTTCATTTACCTTTTACGGGCAATGAAGACGATTTAAAAATATCCGTTATTGACTTACATCGTGCACAACTTAGAAATTCGGTTCCCATTCGTTGGCGCAATAAAGATTTAATTGGGTTATATTATTCTTCATTGAACATTGGGCTAACTCAGCGTGATATTTTTCGGTTTATGAAGGTATACTTTGAGTTGCCGCTAAGAACAATTTTGCAGCGGGAAAGGCACTTAATAGCCAAAGCTGAAAGTAAAGCAGAGCAAATTAAAGAACGTACAATAAGAAAGTCATTGTAAATGAAATTGAGATAAGAGAGATAAACTAAATGTTTTTCAATAAGGACAATGCGATAACAAAGCAAATTGATTTATCCTCAACTGGCGCGGTCGTTAGTGATGATAGCTTGCATATTTCATATGGGATTGACCGTAATTTTCTATATGGCTGTGGAATTTCAATTGCATCTTTATTAAAAACAAATAGAGATATTTCTTTTTCATTTCATATTTTTACTGATTATTTTGACGATGAGCAAAGCCGCCTTTTTCAACAACTAGCTGAACAGTATAAAACCAGTATTCAGGTTTATTTAGTTGATTGCGAACAACTAAAAACACTGCCAAGTACTAAAAATTGGTCATATGCTACGTATTTTAGATTTATTATTGCTGATTATTTTGCAAATCAGCTAGAAAGAATAATCTATATGGATGCGGATATTATGTGCCAGGGTTCATTGCAACCATTATTGAGTATTCAATTTACTGGTGATGAGATCGCAGCGGTGGTACCTGAAAGGGATATGGCTTGGTGGGAAAAAAGGGCAACAGCCTTAGGGGTACCTAGCATTACATCAGGGTATTTTAATGCTGGCTTTTTAGTCATTAATTTAGTTAATTGGGCTAAGTACAATATATCAGAGAAAGCAATGGAGTTACTTTCTCAAGAAGAAGTCAAAGCGAAAATATCGTATCTTGATCAAGATATCTTAAATATGCTACTGACGGGTAAAGTTATTTATTTAGATGGAAAATATAATACCCAATATAGTATAAACTACGAGCTTCAAAAGGGTAAAAAAGAGAACCCAATTACTTCAGAAACGGTATTAATTCATTATATTGGCCCAACTAAGCCTTGGCATGAATGGGCGAATTACTCAACAGCTCAGCCCTTTATTAATGCAAAAAATGCATCGCCATGGAAAGACATTCCGTTACTGAAGGCTAAAAGTAGTAATCATTTGCGTTACTGTGCGAAGCATAAAATAACGCAAAAAAAATATTTACAGTGGTTTATTGGATATATTCAATATTTTTTTAGTAAAATAAAAGGCTAACAGGTGCTAGAGTGGATTTAATAAAGGAAAAAATAGAATTTGGAAGTCAGGATTCTGAAGCAGAATTAAATATTGCTTATGGAGTAGATAATAATTTTCTATTTGGTTCAGGAATTTCAATGAACTCTATTATTATAAATAATAGAAATCTTAAATTGAAATTTCATTTATTTACAGATTTCATTGATGATGATTTTTTGTTAAAATTCAAATCGTTGGCATTAAATAATAATGTGAGTATTGATATATATATTTTAAACTCTGATGAATTAAAAAAATTACCAACATCACCTGTATGGTCGTATGCTACTTATTTTCGATTTTTTATCTTTGATTATTTATGCGATACTATTTCATCAATACTGTATTTGGATGCAGATGTATTTTGTAAAGGAAGTTTATCTCATTATACTAAGATAGTATTTAAAGATGAATTTTCAGCTGTAATACCTGATGTTCCTGCTATGCAGGAATCTTGTGAATCTCGCCTAGGAATAAAAAATATAAAAAATAAATATTTTAATGCCGGAGTAATTTTTCTTAATTTGAAAGAATGGGATAGTATTAATTTCACAAAAAAAGCATTTGAATTAATTACTCACAATCATACAGGCAAGCCATTAAAATATTTAGATCAAGATGCATTAAATATTTTATTTAAATGTAATAATATTTATCTTTCTAGAGATTATAACTGTATTTACACATTAAAAAATGAACTAGAAAAAATAAATTATAGAGATTATATTACAGATTCTACTAAGTTAATTCACTATACTGGCGCAACTAAACCTTGGCATTATTGGGCTGTCGATTACCCTGCAAGCCAAACATTTAAAATAGCTTTTGATAGTTCACCATGGAAAGCTCAATCACTAGTGTTGGCAATAAAGAAGCCTGAATATCAAGAAAGATATAAACATGAAATCCATCAAGGGAAAATTTTAAAGGGAATAGGTAGCTTAATTAAATATAGATTAATTAAGTGAAGATGAAGGTTAGCAAATTTATTTGCTAACCTTATAGTCTATTTATACCTTATGTCTATAGGAATATCATCATCTTCACCACTTCTTAATTTACTGAAATGGCTTTTCAGTATAGATTCGTTATCATTCCCAGAAAATAGGGTGTAGTTAGGATCTATTTTATTATTTCTGATGTTTAACCAGTTCGCTAATCCTGTAGTAAAAAATTTCCCTGATTTATGAACTTTGATATATTCTTTTGTGTTACTGTCAGAATTAAACATCATGAGTGGGATATTTAATACTTTTGCCGAAACATGGCTTAAATTTAATTTAATCTGGTCATCTATTAATGAATGAGAAAGTCCATGATCAGCAAAATACAACATGGAGAAGCTACGATGAGTTTGTTTTTGTTGCTCTTTTAATGAATTATAAATTAGGCCAAGTATTTTATCTGTTTTTTCTATACTAGCAACATAACAAGAGATATTATTGAACTGATTATCTTTAGTCCTGTAGTTATTTTTATAATCTTCAATTCGAGCACAAGCATCGGGGTGTGAGCCATATAAATGAATGACAAAGAGTCTCTTTTGTTTTTTATTGACCTTTTCATCTAACACTTGTTGGAATACATTTACTAAACTAAAATCACTAGTATCTTTAGAATTAAATGCGCCCATTTTATTGAATTTTTTAATATCACTTCTTTTTGCGATAAATGTAATTGGTGTATCAAACTCACCAAGAAACCCTTGATTTGATAGCCAATACACCTTGTACCCTGCTGATTTTGCTAAGTCGACAAAATTTAAGCCATAATTCGGTAACCATTCATCTTTTTGGGATTGGGTTAGCATAATTCGCAAAGATGCCACCGTGTTAGTGCCACCGGAAGTTAATCCTTCAACAATGACTCCATTTGTCTTACTAATAAAAGGTGTGTTTTTAATTGGGTAGCCGTAGGCATTCATATAATCACGACGAACACTTTCACCAATAATTAAAACATAATCATCATATTGTGGAGTACCTACTTTTAATGTTGAATCTCCCCATTCACTTTTTTTAGTAAATTCATTTAAGTTATTGACTTCATTTTTTACATTTAATATAGAGTGATAGATATTATCAAAAAATTTAAAAGGGGATTGATTTATCAATGCAATAATGGCTAGGCAAACAAGCAATGTTCTATTTTTATAAAAAAATATGCCGTTTTTAATGGTCATTTTCCTATAATAAATAAAAGCAACAATAATAAATATTGCGAAAAGATAATTTTTTATAGGGATTTGTGTGAAAAATTCTTGGGACTCCATTGCATCTGTAGCGACTACAGATGAAATATATTGGTAGGTTGGCTCCCCAAAGTTGAGGCCAATTGGTGTATAGAGTGCATTGACTATAATAATAGGGAAGCCAATATACCAATAAGCTTTATTTGATGAGCTTAATATAATAATTAAAAAGCAGACTAGTGTTATTTCCCTAACCGTTGGGTGTGCATTACCGGTGCCGAGCAGCATAACTTTGGATAATGTCGCTAAAATAACCAGCGCAAGTATGATGAGTATATATTTTTTTAGCTCAATGCTTTGTTTCATTGTTATATCGCAAAGTAAAATTTAGTTGGTTTATGAATACTAATAATTAAGATTAGTATTTTCCTAACGCTACCCCATAATCCGATTATAGTGTAAATACAGAATATTTATATAGATTACAGCCAAATTGTTTAATAAAATTAAAGCTAGCTGTTTAGACTTAACAATTTCATGGAGTTTTTCAACTAAACGTGGTCTGTCAAGACATCTACTGTTGATATATTGCACAATGCAAGTCATCAAATTTGGTGTGCAATAAAATTATACGATACTAAGTGCTGGTTTTGGCAGTTTGCCCCTCAAAATACTCAATATAACCATTTGTTATATATGTGGTTTTTTCTATTGAAAGAGATAATCGTAAAACTGAGTGAATTAACATAAATCAGGGCAAAATTAGTTTATACTATTGGTGTATATTATTAAAACTCAATTAAGCTTAGCTAATCTGAAGTTGTAAAAATGTGAGGAGTAGGAACCTTAAAATGTTATGTAATGAGATGATAAAATCAAAGATAGAAATTAACTCAGATACCAACATTAGTAATGAATGTTACTTTCACATTTCATATGGCGTAGATGAAAATTTTTTATACGGTGTAGGGACATCGATTTCCTCGATTCTGCTTAACAACCAAGAAAATTTTTTCCACTTTCATCTCTTTGTTGATAATTTAAGCGATGAGAGGTTGTTTCATCAATTAATGGAACATACGCAACATAGGTTAAGTATATATCTTATTGATAACGAAAAATTTAAATCTTTACCTCTACCATCAAAAGGCTGGAGTTCCGCAATATATTTTCGCTTAATTATCATTTCATACTTAGCAACAAAAGGGCTTGATAAACTATTATACTTGGATGCCGATATTATCTGTAAAGGGGAGTTATCATATCTGGGTTCATTAGAATTTAATGAGAGTACTTATCTATATGCCGTTAAAGATAAGTTCCGTAGCGATAAAAATTCATTACCCATGGATATGTCAAAGTATTTTAATTCTGGTTTTTTATATATGTCGATAAAAAGGATGGCAGAATATAACATTCCAAATCAAGTCATTGATTTGGTTAATAAAAATGACTTTACGCACCCAGATCAGGATGCTTTGAATATTTTATTAAATAATAAAGTGATCAATATCAGTGAGAATTTTAACTTTATGTTTTCTTTAGATTGGCATATAACCAAAAAATCAGACCTCCCTAAAATCTCTGAGCAGGTTGTTTTTATTCACTTTGTCGGTTTAACAAAGCCATTTCATGAATGGGCTAAATTTTATTCAGAGTGTATTTATTTCGAGTCTGCAAGGGATAACTCCCCTTGGAAAAATGTCCCTTTACTAAAACCGGAAGGTTATAAACAGTTATCAAGAAAAAAATCACATTTAAGAAGAAATGGCGATTATATTGGTTTTCTTATTACAACCATAAAGTATTTGATGAGAAAACTATCTATCTAATTAATTCGATAGACATTTTTTGACTAAAATGGCAGTTAATATATTATATAAGATGAAAATATCTAAAAAGATAAACTCAAATAGACAATACACCAAAAAGTAACCAATAGAAGAAACAAAGATCCCAACATTAAGAATATTTTTTCCCCTTCGAATGTCTTTTAATAGGTCTTTCATATTAATGAAAAATGCAGATAAAAATAAAACTAAGCCAATAAAACCAATGTTATAGATGATATTTAAGAAAAAGGGCTCATCATTGTTATAGAAAGACTCACCTGACTTACGTGAATATCCCATTCCACCTTGGTTAGTTGGGGCTTTATTATCAAGTAAGAACTGATTGTACGCGACAGAACCATAACCAACACCAGCAAGCTGACTAGCAAGGCTTTGTGTAAAAATAGGGTAGCGTGTTTCAATGATTTTATCACGGTTAGATGTTAAGTTTTCAGAATATAAAGATTGGTTTATTTTATTTTTTACCTGTGGGATGTAATGATAAGAAGTAAAAACAATAGCTACAGCTAATACGCCAAGGCTAATTATATTAATAAGGAACTTCTTGTAGTTTGCTGATAATAAACATAAAATCATAAATGCTTCTATCACGACAGCCAATGCTCCACCACGACTTCCAGTATAGAGTAGGAATAAAAATGCACAGGCAGATAGGGTCAACATTAACAATTTAAGTAATATTTTTTTAAATAAAAAAACAGCACTGAAAGTGAATGGGAATAGTAATGTCATATAGTGCGCAAAGCCATACCTAAGTTGTAGGTATAGAGGCAACTGACTATTTTTAAATTGTTTTAGTATGGGGATGATAAAAATAGTAAACGCAAGGGTAGCAATAAGGGCATAAATAATCGTTTTATTTGATTTTGACATCTCTTTTTTAAAAACGATTAAAAACAATGTAATAATGACAATATAGCGCCAGTCATTAAAAAACTCTTTAACGGCCTCATGAGTGAAGCTTGGATAGGTGAAAATGACCGCACATAATAACCCCCAGGCCCCAAATAAAAAAAGTATTTTCCTATTTTTGATTAATGTAATAAGGTCATTTTTAATATTAATTTTATATTTAAAAATTGAGTATAAGGTATATATAAAAAGTAAAGCAGCAGAAAAATTTAATACGCCTTGGGTATCATTGGTAAACATTCCTAAAGTGACTAAAAATAATAATAAAAAAGGGAGTTGATTGGTGACATTGTTATTTATATTCACAAAATAGCCTTTACTCTATTTAACAGTTTATGCTGATTACCCAAAGTTTTTATATTAATAAATTACACTTATTTATCATGAGGGAAAGTGCTTTAAATGTAAATACTTTATGATAACTTCTGTTTATGAATCGGTACTTAAATATCAATCAGCTTATTTACCAAAGTGTTCAGCTTCGTGTTATAACAGGTGGTGCCTTAGAATAGGTATTTGATACAGTGTACTTTTTAATTGGGTCAATATAGGTATAAAGCATGCCAGAACTACCAGAAGTCGAAACAAGCCGTCGTGGTATCGAACCCCATTTGGTTGGTAATACAATATCTTATGCCATTGTACGTAACGGTCGTTTACGTTGGCCAGTTAGTGAACAAATTAAAAGTTTATCAGATGAAGCGGTTTTGAGTGTTCAACGCCGTGCAAAATATTTGCTGATTGAATTGCAAACAGGGTGGATTATTGTGCATCTTGGTATGTCTGGTAGTGTCCGAATTTTAACGGAAGAATTACCTGAAGAAAAACATGACCATGTAGACCTCATTATGCGTGATGGCAAAGTACTTCGCTATACCGACCCTCGGCGTTTCGGCGCTTGGCTTTGGTGTGATGACTTAGAAACCAGCTCTGTACTTGCGCATTTAGGCCCTGAACCGCTATCTGATGCTTTTAATCCTCACTATCTTTATGAATTAGCTCAAAAAAAGAAAGTTGCTATCAAGCCTTGGTTAATGGATAACAAAGTTGTAGTTGGTGTTGGTAATATTTATGCTAATGAAGCCTTATTTGCGGCAAAAATTTCACCCGAAAAAATTACCAATACACTAACTTTGGAAGAGGTTGCTGAATTAGTTCAACAAATTAAAAAAGTTTTACAGCGCTCTATCGAACAAGGTGGCACAACGTTGAAAGATTTTTTGCAATCGGATGGTAAGCCGGGCTACTTTGCTCAAGAGCTGTTCGTGTATGGCAAAAAAGGCGAACCCTGTTCAATGTGTGGAACACCAATTGAAAGTATTAAACAGGGCCAACGTAGCACCTTTTTTTGCCCGCAATGCCAAAAGTAGTGGGTACTTACTATTTTTTATTGAGCTTCTTTAACATTGCCTCAGCAACGACTGGGGGCAAGAAAGAAGAAATATCACCATCATGAAGTGCAACATCCTTTATTAAAGATGAAGAAACAAAGGATAAACTTTGTGATGGTAATAAAAATACGGTTTCTAAATCCGGCACAAAGTGGCGGTTCATATTTGCCAGTTGCCACTCATACTCAAAATCGGCGACCGAGCGAACACCTCGAATAAGAATATTGGCCCCATTCTTTTGTGCAAAATTTGCCATTAGTTCAGAAAAACCAACGACTTCTACATTATTAAGATGAGAAGTGACTTCTTTAGCAAGAGCAACACGTTCATCAAGTGAGAACATTGGGTTCTTTCGTTGGCTATTAGCAATAGCGAGTAGGACATGGTCAAACATTGCTGCTGCACGAGTAACAATATCAACATGTCCAGATGTAACCGGGTCAAACGTACCAGGGTAAATAGCCTTGTGTTTCATGGCGATAGTATCTCTTTGTTTGCTATTACTTATTCTAAAAAACAGCATGAATAAGCGTTGATAGTAATTAACATTATCGGCTATCTGGCATGGTTGCAACTGTAGATAGTGGTCTGTTATCATTTTTAGGTGCATATTCTGCACACTTTTATTTGAGCTTTATGCTAAGATAGCGCCAATTTTGGTAAGTGAATCAGAACGAATGTTATTGCTGCGTTTATATCAGGTACTTCTTTATCTTATCCAGCCATTTATATGGGTTCGCCTATTGCTGCGCAGCCGTAAAGCGCCTGCGTATCGTAAACGGTGGGGCGAGCGCTATGGTTTTTGCGCGGGGAAAGTAAGGCCTCAAGGTATTTTGCTCCATTCAGTCTCTGTTGGGGAGACTCTCGCGGCGGTTCCTCTTGTTCGCGCACTTCGCCATCACTATCCCTCATTACCAATTACTGTGACGACGATGACGCCAACTGGCTCTGAGCGTGTACTTTCTGCTTTTGGTGATGATGTTGACCACGTTTACTTGCCTTATGACCTTCCCGGTTCAATGCGCCGTTTTCTTAAACAAGTAGACCCTAAACTTGTGATTATCATGGAAACTGAGTTATGGCCAAACATGATAAATCAGCTCCATAAACGTAAAATTCCTTTGGTTATTGCCAATGCACGGTTATCTGAGCGTTCCGCTCGGGGGTATCAAAAGCTCGGCAATTTTGTAAAACGGATGCTGCGTAATGTCACGATAGTTGCTGCCCAGCACCAGGAGGATGGCGAGCGTTTTGTTCAACTTGGGTTAAGGCGAATGCAACTGAATGTGACGGGGAGCTTAAAGTTCGATATTTCTGTGACACCTGAATTGGCTGTTAGGGCAATAACATTGCGTAGGCAATGGGCTGCTCACCGCCCTGTTTGGATTGCTACGAGTACACACGAAGGTGAAGAAGCAATTGTATTAGAAACACATCAAAAATTGTTAGCCCGCTTTCCTGACTTACTATTAATTCTGGTTCCTCGTCATCCTGAACGTTTTGCCAAAGCAGAGGAACTCACTCAAAAAGCAGGTTTAACATTTATTCGCCGTAGTGCCAATACTGTCCCAACATCTGATATACAAGTGGTTATTGGCGATACGATGGGGGAGTTAATGCTGCTATACGGTATTGCGGATATTGCATTTGTCGGGGGAAGTTTAGTTGAAACAGGGGGGCATAACCCTCTTGAAGCCGCTGCTCATGCTTTACCTGTTTTAATGGGGCCTCATACGTTCAATTTCAAAGATATCTGTGGGAAATTAAAACAAGCAGATGGTTTAATTACGGTAACAGATAGTGAATCGATGGTTCAAGCAGTGACCAGTTTGCTTTCTGATGAAGATTACCGGTTATATTATGGTCGACATGCTGCAGAAGTGCTGCATGAAAATCAAGGGGCCTTACAGCGCCTCTTGAAATTACTGCAACCTTATTTGCCTCCGAAAGAACAATAGTCGTCAATAAAGTCTTTTCTCGAGTAGAAACTTGAACATTACAGCAATAAACTGTGAATATTTCATGGCATACCTTAGTATTATTCCTAAACTATAGTAGACTGCACCGTTTATTATTGAGCCGTTCTAGTTTGGTTTATTGCACTTGAAGTCGCACCCAAATGGAATGTTGAAATTTTTTCTTATCTTTTAAGACTATATGCCTGCTATCAATCAATCAATATCAAATAAATATGTCTATCTATGGGTTATAGGCTACGCTATCGCTTGGATCTTAGCGAGTTTCTATTTTGACCCAACGGTACCTTATGACACTGTAGAAGCAGTGAATTGGGGAATGAATGGCGAATGGGGCTCCCCTAAAAACCCATGGTTTGTTGGGGTATTGATGTGGCCTGCAATTTATTTAGGGATATCATATAGCTTCTATTGGTATTTTATCCATTTTGCGGGTATTGCATTTGGTTTGCTTGGTGTGTGGAAACTCGCTTTTCATTTAACAGGGCGTCGTGACCTAGCTTGGTTTGCGATGCTGATGTTAAATTTATCAGGTGTAATTAATTTCGATATCATTCCATATAATGATAACTATATTTTAGTGACTTTATGGCCATGGACTATTTACTTCTTTCTACGCGCTGTAGATGACAACCCTGCATGGTGGCTACCTTTTGCCTTGTTTGCAGGGTTGGCCACGATGGGGAAATACTCAACTTTAGCTTTAGTTGGCTCTGTTTTCTTGTTAACACTATTTGTAAAGCAGGTTCGCCAAAGTTATCGCCACCCCGTGTTTTATCTCGCAATTGCCCTTTGGTTTGGGCTGGTATTACCGAATTTCTTTTGGTTAATGGCGAGTGATTTTTCTGCGTTTAAATGGGTTGATTCGCAAATTGACCCTGGTTTCAATTTGCATACAACTCAAGCTGCGCTTAGTGTTTTTTACCCACTAATCATTGCTGCTGTGATCGTTTATCGTGGTGGCGGTAAGTTAGGCTGGCCGAAACCTATTGCCAATAGAATGGCTAATTTTATTATCTTATTTCCACTTATTGTGATTTATGGCTGGTTTTCATTCCATGATGGCGGTCGGATCACCGAATGGTTACAACCATTTATGGCCGTTTGCGCACCGTTATTTGTTGGTTCGATCACGGTGCTGCCGAAAAAACCCTTTAAAAAATCATTAGTGGGCTTTGCCGTTTTTGGTGCTTTAGTGTTAGTCGGGTATATCACGGTGCAAGCGGCAAACATCCGTGGAGCAGGGCAAAAATTTATTGGTGTCAAAGACCTGATTGCAGAAGGTGAGCAACGTTGGTATCAGCGATATGGTACGCCAGTTAAATATGTTGGTGGGGAAGATAACCAGTATCAATGGTTTATCATTTACGCAAAAGATAGGCCGCATGTGATCCAACCTTGGTCGATGGAAAAACATATGCCACCAAATGTATATAATCGTGATATTACCGAAGCGGAAATTCGCCAGCATGGTGCATTGCTACTCGGCAAAAAATATGATGATTGTGCCCATGAGAACTTTGCTAAAGTACGTAAGTTTTGGCCGCAATTTACGATAGAAAAAGAAGATGTGATTTACCGTTCTGAACCGGATGCTGCACCTGAAACCATGTGCTTTGGGTTTATTGCACCAGAGAAATAGAGAAAACCGCCTAGTGAAGTGACCCCCAGTAATTGGTTGTCCAACTTTTTTGGGGCTCTTCATTGGCTTTCAAGACAATTTTTTATAAGTCAACCATATTTCGTTATTTAATTATTCTTAGTAAGATGCCTAAACGTATTAAGTAATTAATTTTTGAGCCTTTATGGAATAATCTAAAAGTCCTAAACCATTTCATCCGTCCTAGAAAATTTAATTGGAAAAGATGAGCATTTTGACTTGCACAGGTTAAAAAAACGCCCTGATCATCATCAATGATGCCTGATTTTATAAAATCCTTTTGTGTTTTAGATACGAGTTTATAAAACTCAGGCCATTTTTCTATACTCGCAACGAGTACGCCACCAATAATATGGGGGTCATTGTTTAAAACAGCATGTAGTACAGCCTGCTCATTTGATAAGTCTAAAGTATCTTTGATAGTAAAAAAATGTACTTTGTCTTTGTTAAAGGGATGATACCAATCACTAACTCCATATAGTGTTTTATTGTTTCGTATATAACCAAAATCAATCCATGCTACTAATTCGCTATCTATACGTTGCATTTCGATAGCCTTTTTTACAAAAAAAACTTTTAAATTAGTGACTAAAATATATTCACTTGACCAATATTCAGGGTTATTGATTAAACTAGGGTCAATTAACCCTTTAAATGAGCTACTATTTTGGATATCTGATATCTTTTTTAAGATAAATTTGAACTTTTTGTGGATATCGAGCGTAATGATCTGAGTGGGTTTACCATCCCTTAAAGATAATATTTTTCCTTTTAAATCTGGTGATGTAAAGATAATAACGTTGTTCTCTAATTTTGCTAACTTTTTGAAATAACTAAAATATGTTTCATTTGTACGGTCAAATTTCTCAGAGCTATTATTTCGTTTTTTCCAATTACCTCTACCAATATCAAAAAAGGCAGTCACGATAGTTATTGATTTATTCATAAGGTTTGCCGATAAGCTATACTGGTTTATGTTATTTATGGAAATTAAAGTATAGGAAATATATCTAAATAACCACTTTTAGGTGATTAAATACCTTCACGGGCTCAATAGATATCATCATATTATTAATAGACTTAATTTCATGCTGCCCTTGCCCATATCCCCCAATCAACCCCGGGTCAGTGGGCCCAAACAGGGTGAAATTGGGTTTATCCAAGGCAGCAGTTAAATGGCTAAGCCCAGTATCGACAGAAACCACCGCTTTAGCATTAGCAATTTGTTGTGCAACCTCAGCTAAAGTCAGTTTTGGCAATACCTCGACAAAATCAAAGCCTTTCGCTAACCGCTCTGCACGTTGTTGCTCATGAGGCGCACCCCACGGCAGTTTAATTTGAATACCACTATTCGCCATTAAGCTAATGAGTTCTCGCCAGTTTTCTTCTGGCCAGTGTTTATCATCGCGGGTTGTTGAATGCAAAAAGACGACGTAAGGGCTTTGCCCATCTTCAGATGATTGTAAAAAATGGCGTGCAATGGCGTAATCCCCTTGCTGTGTTGGGCAATCATAATTAAGGCTTTTGGCAAACAGTTGGCGGATGCGTTCGACAGCATGTTGTTGTTTACTAATTGCATAACGGTGGTCATAGAACCAACTGGCTAACGGCTCGCGAATACTATGGCGGTCGTACCCATGTTTGTCACCCTTTGCTAAACGGGTGACAAGAAAAGCGCTCTTTAATAACCCTTGAGCATCAATGATGGCGTCATACTGTGTTGCTTGTAATTTCTTGCGAAATTCTGCGCGTTCGGCCCTGATCGGTGCAGAAAACCAATTTTTTCGCCAGCGGCGAATGGCCACAGGGATCACTTGGTTAACGGCACTGTGCCATGTCGGAATTTGCGCGAAGCCTTCCTCAACGACCCAATCAAATTGGATACCGGGTATGGCTTGTTGTGCATCGGTCAGTGCTGGTAATGAGTGTAAAACATCTCCCATTGAAGATGTCTTGACTAATAATACTCTCATTATTCAATACCTATATTTAACCGAGCTAACGCATCGATAACTAATTGAGGTTGGATATCAATCAAACTTTGGTGATAACCACTTTCACCGTCACCTTTACGCACTTTGTGATACCCCGTAATTAGGCGGATCACTTCTGCTTTATCTGATAATGGCGGGGTGAAATCAGGGCTACTTGGGCCATATAAGGCGACAAGAGGTTTACCTAGCGCTGCTGCGACATGCATCAAACCAGAGTCATTACTGACAACGGCAGTACAGGCATCGATCAGATTCACAGCTTGTTCTAAAGATGTTTTTCCTGAAAAATTATGGCAATGTAATTTCGCATCATCAGTCAGCTCTAAACGAATGGCTTCACCGGCTTCGTGGTCTTTTTGTGAACCAAATAGCAGCACCTGATAGCCTTTTTCGCTAATTAATGTTTGAGCGAGAGAAGCGTAGTGATAGTGAGGCCAACGTTTGGCTGGCCCGAACTCTGCACCAGGGCAAAAACCAATAATAGGGCGAGAACCATCAACCCCAAAAGTTTGCAGGGTTTCAGTGACTTCTTGCGGCACTGTCACCAGTTTAGGCGGTAAAATTGGTGTCGGAATATCGGAAGCTGATTGAATAGTTTGCTTATCATAAGCTAGAGCAACATATCGCTGCACCATTAAAGGAAAAGCGTCTTTATTTAGCGGGCGAATATCATTGAGTAGGCCATAGCGCATTTCTCCCCGCCACCCGGTTCTTTTGGGGATTCTTGCAAAGAAAGGCACAAATGCAGACTTCAAAGAATTGGGTAACACAATAGCTTGATCATAGCCATTTGCTTGCAAACTTTTGCCTAATCGACGACGTTCACCAATTTCAAGTGCCCCATGGCCTAGCGGCATAGGAATTGCGTTACTGACTTCGGGCATTTTGGCAAGTAAAGGGCGACACCATTGTGGCGCCATCACATCAATCTGCGCATGGGGCTGTAACGCCTTTATTGTGCGATAAAGGCTCTGTGACATCATCATATCCCCTACCCAAGAAGGGCCGATCACCAATATTTTCATAAATAATAATTACGCGTCTTTATTTAGCCATTGCATATATTCAGCAACACCTTCTGCAACCGTCTTAAATGGTGCAGTATAGCCGGCGGCACGTAGCTTAGTGAGGTCAGCTTGTGTGAAGCTTTGGTAGCGGCCTTTTAATTTTTCAGGGAATTCAATATATTCGATAGCGACATTTTTATCTTTGTGGAATTCAGTGACTGCATCAGCAACGGCTTGGAAAGATTCCGCTCGCCCTGTACCGCAGTTAAAAATACCTGAAACATTATTTTCCCAGAACCACAAGTTAACCGCGGCTACATCACCGACATAAATAAAGTCACGGCGGAAACCATCGCTACCTTCGAACAGTTTTGGACTTTGCCCTTCATTAATTTGCTTATTTAGGTGATAAGCAACGCTTGCCATGCTGCCTTTATGGTTTTCATTTGGCCCATAGACGTTGAAATAACGGAAGCCACAGACTTGCGAACCCGCTTCAGGCAAAATTTCGCGAACGTATTGGTCAAACTGGAATTTTGAATAGCCATATACATTCAACGGTTTTTCAAATTGGCGCTCTTCGATAAAATTATCGCTACGGCCGCCATATGTCGCCGCTGATGAGGCGTATAAGAAGGGAATTTCCCGCTCTAAACAGTAGTGTAGTAACTCTTTAGAATATTGATAGTTATTATCCATCATATATTTGCCATCCCACTCAGTGGTTGATGAGCAAGCACCTTCATGGAATACCGCGTCCACATCGCCGAAATCATCACCGGCAATGATACTAACAATAAAATCTTCTTTGTCTGCGTAATCGGCAATATCAAGGTCAACAAGGTTGGCAAATTTAGTGCCATCTTTCAGATTATCGACTACTAGGATATCTGTGCGGCCAATTGCGTTTAGAGCTCTAATAATATTGCTGCCAATAAAGCCAGCTCCACCAGTGACTATGATCATTGGATATACCTCAAATGGGTTAAAAAAATAGAATAACAATGGGTGACTATAATAACACCTCTTTCCATCGACAGCAGTATTGTTAATAGAGATTTGAACTAGTGTGTTAATCAGAACAAGGCCATTATCGTGATCTTGCCTACAAACTTAACTTATTTGTGCTGTGAATGTCGCTACCAACAGAGACTATTATTAAACTCTATTAATAGTCATTATACAGGAACAAATCATGTCAGATAAATTTTACCAGCAGATCCAAGACCAATTGGTGCAAATTGAAGCGGATGGGTTATTTAAAAATGAACGCATCATTACCACTTCACAAGATGCTGACATTGAAATTATCGGTGGCCAGCGAGTGATTAACTTTTGCGCAAATAACTACCTTGGGCTGGCGAACCATCCTGCATTGATTGAGGCGGCAAAGCAAGGAATGGATAGCCATGGTTTTGGAATGGCTTCTGTACGGTTTATTTGTGGTACCCAAGACAGCCATAAGGTTCTCGAACACAAGCTCGCTGACTTTCTTGGTATGGAAGATGCTATTTTGTATTCTTCTTGTTTTGACGCAAACGGTGGGTTATTTGAAACATTACTAGGGCCTGAAGATGCAATTATTTCAGATGCATTAAATCATGCTTCAATTATTGATGGTGTCAGGCTAAGTAAAGCAAAACGTTACCGTTATAGTAATAACAACATGGCCGAGTTAAAAACACGTCTTGAAGAAGCGAAAAGCGCGGGGGCTCGGCATATTCTAATTGCCACAGATGGCGTATTTTCGATGGACGGTGTCATCGCTGACCTTCAGTCAATTTGCGACCTTGCTGATGAATATCAAGCTTTAGTCATGGTTGATGATTCTCACGCAGTCGGCTTTGTGGGGGAAAATGGCCGTGGTAGCCATGAGTACTGCAATGTCATGGGGCGCGTCGATATTATTACAGGAACATTAGGAAAAGCACTGGGGGGAGCATCTGGTGGGTATACCGCTGCGAGAAAAGAGGTCGTTGAATGGTTACGTCAGCGTTCTCGCCCGTATTTATTTTCCAATTCCCTTGCGCCAGCCATTGTTGCTGCATCCATTAAAGTCATCGATATGATGAGTGAAGGGCAACATTTACGTGAGAAGTTATGGAATAACGCCATGTTATTTAGGGAGAAAATGACATTGGCTGGTTTTACGCTCGCGGGGGCTGATCACGCAATTATCCCCGTTATGTTAGGGGATGCGAAGTTAGCCCAAGTATTCGCCAAAGAGCTTCTTAATGAAGGCATTTATGTTACCGGCTTTTTCTATCCTGTTGTGCCGCAAGGCCAAGCTAGGATACGTACCCAAATGTCTGCAGCACATAGTAAGGAGGATATTTTACACGCCGTTGAAGCATTCACCCGCATAGGTAAAAAACTAAACATAATCAAATAATAAGGCCGTCTATGAAAGCACTGTCCAAATTAAAAGCAGAGCCAGGTATATGGATGACAGATGTTCCTAAACCGGAACTTGGGCACAATGATGTGATGATAAAAATTCGTAAAACCGCTATTTGTGGTACGGATGTCCATATCTATAACTGGGATGAATGGTCGCAAAAAACGATCCCTGTCCCTATGGTGGTCGGTCATGAATATATAGGGGAAATTGTTGCCATTGGGCAGGAAGTGAAAGGTTTTAATATTGGTGACCGGGTCTCTGGTGAGGGGCATATTACCTGTGGTCATTGCCGAAACTGTCGTGGTGGCCGTACCCATCTTTGCCGTAATACTATAGGCGTGGGGGTCAACCGTACTGGCTGCTTTGCTGAATACCTAGTTATCCCCGCATTCAATGCCTTTAAAATTCCCGATAATATCCCTGATGAAATTGCCGCTATTTTTGACCCTTTTGGCAATGCAGTTCATACCGCACTATCCTTTGATTTGGTTGGGGAAGATGTTCTGGTTTCAGGCGCGGGCCCTATCGGTATTATGGCTGCCGCAGTTTGCCGACACGTTGGTGCCCGCCATGTTGTGATCACAGATGTTAATGACTATCGTCTTGAATTAGCGAAAAAAATGGGGGTGTCACGAGCGGTCAATGTCAGTCGTGAAAATTTAAAAGATGTAATGAACGAACTTGGTATGAAAGAAGGCTTTGATGTCGCATTAGAGGTTTCAGGTGCCCCAGCCGCTTTTCAAACCATGTTAGATACCATGAACCACGGTGGGCGAATTGCATTATTAGGGATCCCCCCAGCTTCGATGGCGACGGATTGGAGCCAAGTCATATTCAAGGGGCTGTTTATTAAAGGGATCTATGGCCGGGAAATGTTCGAAACATGGTACAAAATGGCGACCCTAGTACAATCAGGGTTAGATTTATCACCGATTATTACTCACCAATTTCCGATTGACGAGTTCCAAAAAGGCTTTGATATCATGTGCTCAGGGCAGTCTGGTAAAGTTATATTAAATTGGGATTAACTTTTATAACGTAATGCCCCTTTTCCCCTTCTGCATTATTTCCACGCCAGAAGGGGACTACCACCTGTTGAATAGCTTATGACTTGGGTTGTTTAGTCTTTTAATAAAAGAGGTTGTAAGGCCTTGTCGTGATAAATCCCTTCGACTACAAACATAATAAAATCAATTCCTTGTAGTTTATTCTTTGGTGTTTCAAACTCGCAAAGACCTAATTCTGCGGGGGGAGCTTCAACCGTTGTCACCTCTTGTTCGGGCTCGGGTTGTACTTGTACTTCTTCTTCCGGTGTTGCGGATGGCGGAGTGGAAGATTCACTATTTTGTGGTTGCTTCGCTTCTTCCGATAGCATTCTGAGTGATTTTGCAGGTTGTTTATCGGCTGGTTGTGGGCTAAGCAGCGAACTAACCGCAACAAGTTCAATATCCGCAGGGAGCTGTGGAAGGTACTTTTGCAAAGCACGTACTGTGGATGGGTGAGGGTGGCCAATCGCAACGGCACTGCCATGTTTACGTGCATAGGCAACGGCTTTGTTAAGTTGACTGCGGGTTTCTTCTTCCGATTGGTGGTTATCGATAAAAATATGGCGGCGTAAGGTTGGCACACCGTATTCTTTCGCCGCATTTTTCACTTGTGTATTACCAATGGTGACACTATCTAAGAAAAATAAATTCGATTGTGACAGGCTGTGCATGACATTACGCATCCCCGGTAAGCTCGATGTCATCTCGCTACCCATATGATTATTCATACCTTTTGCATAGGGTACCCGTTTAATCGCATTCTTAATGAGTTGGTCAATATCCTCTGCACTCATTGAGGGGGATAATGTATCTTTTTCTAAGGGCTGGTTACTCAATGGCTTCATTGGCATGTGGATTAAAATATCCCGCCCTTGCTGATGGGCCTTTTCTGCCACTTCACGACCGTGTGGAGAGCTTGGTAAGATAGCAATAGTGACCGCGGCTGGTAACGCTAAAATTTGGTTATCTTCTTTGACTCGGTAACCAAAGTCATCAATAACGATAGCCAGTTTTGCAGCACTCACCTGTAGACACACCATTAACAAAGAACATCCAATGAGTAATCTAAAGGGTAAGTACTTCAACATAATTTTATCCTAATCTTTTAAATTTAACGTTTTGCTATCGGCCCAACCAAGGTCGAGGGTTTACGGTTTTACCTTGTCTACGGATTTCAAAGTACAAAGCAGGGCGTTCTTGGCCACCACTACTACCGACTAAGGCAATAGGCTGACCCGCTCGAACTTCTTGGCCAACATTCACTAATGCGCTTTGGTTATATCCATAAAGGCTCATATCACCTTTACCATGTTCAACGACCACAACCAGCCCATAACCTTGTAGCCAGTCGGCCAGTAACACTCTGCCATCTGCAATGGCTTTTACTTGCGTGCCTTCATTTGCCGCAATAACCATACCTTTCCAGCGTAATTCACTAGAGATAACATCACCATAGTTATGCAGTAATGAACCGCGAACTGGCCAAATTGCTTGCCCAGCAGGGCGCCCTAATCCACCTGTTCGAGACATAAGTGAGCGTTCACTTTCTGACGGTTTATAAGTTGAACCTTTTTGTTTTGCTTGGCGTTCTTTTTCTGCTACTTGTGCACGGATACGAGCAGCTTCACGGGCTTCTCGCTCAGCTCTTGCTTTTGCTTCCCGCTCAGCACGTGCAATTTTGTCTCGTAGCCTTGCTTCGTTTTGTTTTAGAACCGCAAGGTTTTTTTGGTCCTCTTTTAATGTGCTTTCGAGCGCATTTAATGTTTTTTGGCGCGAAGCTCGGGCATTATCGAGTTTGCGCTTTTCTTGCTGTTGACGCGCAAGAGTTGTTTTTTGTTCCGCTTGTTTTTTCTGTTCCAGTTGCTTTTGTTCTTGTAGCGTTTGAGTTGTTTCTTCCAGTGCGGCAATGTTTTTTTCACGAGCCTGATTTAAATAACTGTAATAGGCTAAAATGCGCTCTTCACGCTGACCTTCTTCACCTTTAAACATTAAGGTAAGCCCTTGATGCTTCCCTAAGCGAAAGGCTGCATCAAGTTGGTCCGCCAGCAGTTTTTCTTGCTGTTGTTTCTTTATTTGGAGTTGTTTTATATTATTATTTAATGAAACTATTTCTTTATCTAATTGTTTTAATTGGTTTTGTGTTTCATGCAAACTACGGCCAGCAGCCGAAATACTTTGTTCTTGCTGCTTGAGTTGATTAAGCAGTGCCGAGCGCTTAGCTTGCTGTTCTTTAACACTTTTTTCTTTTTCGGCAATATTTTTCAGTAAATCGTGTAATTGCCCTTTATTTTCGGTGATCTGATTGGCAAATACGGTGTGGGCAGGGATGAGAGTAAACAGCCCTAAACCCAATAGAGCAGTAATAGCCTGACGAAGAAATGATGCTTTCATTCGATGATGTATATTGGCCATTGTGATAGTTCACCTCAATTAAGTACGATAACTGATTATTTCATCTGCAAGTTATGGTTTCCAGCACTCTCTAACAAATAGTATTGAAAACATTTACAAATTCGGATTTTTGCCCTGAGATAAAGGTTAATTAAGTTAAATTATATAGTTTTATTATCACTGATTTATTTTGTATAGCTAGTATTCAATCATTTTTTTATTATTGAACCCCTATTTAATCCATCACTTAGACCCGTTTAGCCATGTTTATGTTAAAATGTCTGCGTACAGTTTCGCGATACAAATGTTATTTTCCAGTGGTTCGGTATTCATTTTGCGTGCTTTACCGCAAAAAAAACACTGTAGTTTGTGTGAATTGGCTGTAATTAGCTCAACACAAAGGTATACTCTGAACCCTTTGATATTCGTTTTTAACTAACGGGAGTGATTGCCCCCCATGATCCAAGAAATCATGCAATTTGTAAGCCGGAACATGTTATTGAGTCTGGTTTGGATAGCGTTATTAGTTGCTGTGGTCGTAATGACTTTTAAAGGTCTTTTCTCTAAAACGAAAGTGATTGCTCGTTCACAGGCGATTACACTGATTAATAAAGAAGAGGCAGTTGTTGTGGATTTGCGTACTCGTGACGATTTCCGCAAAGGGCATATAATTGATTCTATTAACTTAACACCGTCTGAAATTAAAGATAACAATTTAGGCGAATTAGAAAAACATAAACAGAAACCCGTCATTATTGTTTCTGCGAGTGGAATGGAATCAGCTAAACCTGCTGAGCAACTTGCGCAATACGGTTTTGAAAAAGTTTTTGTCCTAAAAGAAGGGATTGCTGGCTGGGCAGGTGAAAACCTTCCATTAGCTCGTGGTAAGAAGTAGTTACCATATATAATAGTTAATCTTGAGTTGCATGTATTAATATGTAACTTGGGTAGTGCAATGCAGAGAGTCTTCTGTAACTCAAAATGCAATTATTTGGGTTACAGTTAGGCGCAAGTGAAGGTATCCAAGGAGCCTACATCAGTATGTGACTTGGGTAGCGCGATGCAGCGAACACCTTCTGTGGCTTAAGAAACAAGGCTTTCCTTGGGTTATTTTGGGCTACAGGCAGGCAGCAAATGAAGGTATCCAAGCAGCCTACATCAGTATGTGACTTGGGTAGCGCAATGCAGCGAACACCCCTGTAACTCGAAGAATAACAGGGAAAACTCATATGGAAGTTAAAAGGTACTAAACTATGTCAGAACAAAACAACTCAGAAATGGTATTTCAAATTCAACGTATTTATGCAAAAGACGTTTCATTTGAAGCACCTAACGCGCCTCATATTTTTCAACAAGAGTGGCAGCCAGAAATTAAATTGGATTTAGATACATCTTCAAATCAGCTGTCAGAAGGCGTTTATGAAGTTGTTTTACGTGTCACGACCACGGCAACGTTAGGTGAAGAAACCGCATTCCTGTGTGAAGTTCAACAAGCAGGCGTTTTCTCTATCGAAGGTATTGATGGGACTCAAATGGCGCATTGCTTAGGTGCATACTGCCCGAATATCCTGTTCCCATATGCACGTGAAGCGATTACTAGCTTAGTGGGTCGTGGTACATTCCCACAATTGAACTTAGCGCCAGTTAACTTTGATGCACTGTTCATGAACTACTTACAGCAGCAACAAGGTGAACAAGCGCAGAACTCAGAAGCTCAACAGGACGCTTAATGGATACTGCTTCAATGACAGTGATCGGTGCCGGCTCGTACGGCACCGCTTTAGCCATTACGTTGGCGCGTAATGCACATCAGGTCGTGTTATGGGGTCATGACCCAAAACACATTCGTCAATTAGAACAAGATCGTAGCAATCAGGCTTTTTTGCCTGGCGTTTCTTTCCCTGATAGTTTATCTCTCGAAACGGACTTAAAACGTGCCGTTGAGGCGAGCTCGAATATCTTGATAGTCGTCCCTAGCCATGTTTTTGGTGATGTACTAAAACAAATCCAACCTTATTTACGAGCAGATTCGCGCATTATTTGGGCGACGAAAGGCTTAGAAAGGGATACCGGTCGTTTGTTACAAGATGTGGCACGTGAGGTATTAGGCAATGAAATTCCTCTAGCAGTTTTGTCTGGGCCTACCTTTGCAAAAGAGCTAGCAGCAGGCTTGCCAACAGCAATATCGGTGGCGGCAAGTGATAGCCAATTTGGTGATGACCTACAACAACTTTTCCATTGTGGTAAAAGCTTTCGGGTTTATAAAAACCCAGATATGGTTGGGGTGCAACTTGGTGGCGCAGTCAAAAATGTGATTGCTATCGGGGCGGGTATTTCAGATGGCATGGGCTTTGGTGCCAATGCACGGACTGCTTTGATCACCCGTGGCCTTGCTGAAATGAGCCGCTTAGGTGCAGCACTCGGTGCTGACCCTTCAACCTTTATGGGGATGGCAGGGCTTGGCGATTTAGTGTTAACTTGTACTGATAACCAGTCTCGTAACCGCCGTTTTGGTATGATGTTAGGCGATGGCATAACGGTTGAACAGGCAGAAAAAGAGATTGGCCAAGTGGTTGAAGGTTATCGGAATACTAAAGAAGTCCGTGCTCTTGCTGAACGTGCTGGGGTGGAAATGCCAATTACAGAGCAAATCTATCAAATCCTCTATTGCCATAAAAATGTACTAGAGGCGGCGCAAGCATTACTGGGGCGAGTGACCAAAGATGAAATTGCTGATATGCCAAAACTGCATGATTAATAAAATTAACCGCATTAAGAAGTTACATAATAGGTAATTATAAAAATAGATAGGTGAGTGATTATGTCGCGTGAAGAATTGGATAGAATTTGGGGCTTCATTAAAGAAGAAGCGAAGTCGCTTGCTGACTGCGAACCACTCCTAGCCAGTTTTTTTAACGCGACATTATTAAAGCATGATAACTTGGGTAGCGCACTTAGCTATATGTTAGCGAATAAACTCAGTTCACCTATCATGCCTGCTCTTGAAGTCCGCGAAATCGTTGAAGAAGCATATCGCAATGACGAAGGCATGATTTTCTCCGCAGCAATGGACTTAGCTGCGGTTCGCCTACGTGACCCTGCCGTTGATAAATATTCCACTCCATTATTGTACCTGAAAGGCTTCCACGCCTTGCAAGCCTATCGCATCGGGAATTGGTTGTGGAAAGAAGGCCGCCAAGCGCTGGCGGTTTACCTGCAAAATCAAATTTCTGTTTCATTTGGTGTCGATATTCACCCCGCAGCTCGTATTGGTTGCGGTATTATGCTTGACCACGCAACAGGCATTGTAATTGGTGAAACGGCTATTGTGGAAAACGATGTATCTATCTTGCAATCGGTTACCCTCGGCGGTACTGGGAAAACCTGTGGCGACCGTCATCCTAAAGTCAGAGAAGGGGTGATGATTGGCGCGGGGGCAAAAATTTTAGGTAATATTGAAATTGGTCGCGGCGCAAAAATTGGTGCGGGTTCGGTTGTTCTTCATCCTGTTCCGCCACATACTACCGTTGCAGGGGTCCCTGCGAAGGTTGTTGGTAAGCCAAGTAGCGAAATGCCGTCCTTAGAAATGGACCAAAACTTTAACGGCAGTATTTATGGTTTTGAAGATGGTGATGGGATTTGAGTTGCGGGAAGGCGTAATAGGTAGTGAGTTGCTCACTATCGTTGTTATTCTTCAGCAGTATATTTTTTAAACATATATCCCATTTTAAACTGAGTAATCGATTTATTTAAATGTTCGACATTAGCAGGTGAACGTAATAAATAAGTGGTTTCATCGATACGACCTAATGGGGTATTCGTGGATTGCTCAGTTTGTTTAGTAAAAGGCTCTCCCATTAAAATATCTCGCTTATGTTCAGAAAAGTCACCTATCCCTCTAAATAATTCGAGCGGCACATTGCTTGGGTATTGGTGTGAAGCCAACACCCATACTGCTTGAAGTATGGCTAGGGGGCTAGTCTTTTAGCAACGCCCCTGCATACCCCAGCTGTCTCCATGCTTCAAACACCACAACCGCCACGGAGTTGGATAAATTCATACTGCGGCTATCGGCTAGCATTGGAATACGAATTTTTTGCTCCATTGGCATGTTATCGAGAACATAGGGTGGCAACCCGCGTGTTTCCGGGCCAAACATCAAATAGTCATTTTGTTGGTAACTGACATTACTGTGGCTGGGTTTACCTTTGGTGGTTAAGGCGAAGACGCGAGCACCACTTTCTGACTGGTTATTATCGGGGTTTAACCCCTCACTTTTTAAGAATGCGTAATAATCATGGTGATGTTTGATATCAGCAAACTCGCTGTAATCCAACCCTGCACGGCGTAGGCGCTTATCATCCCAAGTAAAGCCTAATGGGTGAATAAGGTGTAAATCAAAACCGGTATTAGCGCAAAGACGAATGATGTTGCCGGTATTAGGTGGTATTTCTGGTTCGAATAAGACGATGTGTGGCATAACGTTAAGCTGATATTTGTAATGATGAAATAAATGATGGGTAGAGTTTACGCGCAAATGGGTTTGTTTTCATGTGGAACTTTTATTTGCAGGTTAAAAATTATTTGCACTCTAAAAACAAGAAACGAGCCATAAAGGCTCGTTTCTGAATTAACTCGTTGAGGTTAGCTGTTATAACCGTTAGGGTTCATAGACTGCCAACGCCAAACATCATCTGCCATATCTTGGATAGAATACTGTGCCGTCCAGCCTAAGTCTTGTGCTGCTTTTGCCGGGGTTGACCAATATTCAGCAATATCACCAGGGCGGCGGTCTGAAATAGTATAAGGGATTGGTTTACCAACCGCTTTTTCAAATGCAGCCACCACCTCTAATACACTGGTGCCTGTACCTGTACCAAGGTTATAAATATGAAGCCCTGCTTGCTGACTAACTTTATTTAGTGCAGCAATATGCCCATCAGCCAAATCCATTACATGAATATAGTCACGAACGCCGGTCCCATCTTTAGTCGGGTAATCACCACCAAACACAGCGAGCTCTTTACGACGACCAACTGCCACTTGTGCGATAAATGGCGTCAGGTTATTTGGAATACCATTCGGGTCTTCCCCCATCAAACCTGAATTATGCGCACCGACAGGGTTAAAATAGCGTAGTAATGAGATAGACCACTCGTTATCTGCAATGTTTAAGTCAGTCAAAATACGCTCAACCATGTATTTACTGGTGCCATAAGGGCTATTCGTATTACCAACAGAAGCCTCTTCCGTTAATGGAATATGCTCGGGTTCACCATATACTGTCGCCGATGAACTAAAAATCAGGCTTTTAACACCGGCTTTTTTCATGCTTTCCACTAATACCAATGTGCCATTGACGTTAACATCATAGTATTCAATCGGTTTCTGTACTGACTCACCAACCGCTTTTAACCCAGCAAAGTGAATGACAGAATGAATTTTGTGATTAGCAAAAATGGTATCTAATACTTGGCTATCGCGCACATCACCTTGGTAAAAGACCGGCTTAACACCTGTGATAGCTTCAATGCGGTTTAGCACTTCAAGGTTAGCATTATGCAGGTTATCTAAAATAAGCGGCTGCATTCCCTGCTGGATCATTTGTACACAGGTATGGCTACCAATATAGCCAAGACCACCAGTGACTAAAACTTGTTGTCTCTGCATTTTGTTATCCCTGAATGTTAATTAATATTCGTAGTGGTAGTTATAGTCGTCAGACCTTGCATCAATACCGTTGAGGATCACACCGGTGATTTCGATATCATTTTGCTTAAAGCGTTTCAGTGATAAATCCACATCTTTCACGGTATTTACCCCGTAGAAAGCAATCAGTAATGAAGTACCGACATATTTACCAATAATCGCCGAGTCGGTGATCGCCAAGATTGGGGCGGTATCGATCACCACAATATCGTATTGGTTTTTTACTTTATCGAGCAACTGTTTAAAGCGCTCGCCCATTAATAACTCAGAGGAGTGAGTGACGTTTTTACCACGGCAAATTACATCTAAATTTTCAATTACATTAGAGTGAATGGTGGGTGACTCTAGGTTTGACTGAGATAAATACTCAGATAACCCGGCTTTATTATTTAACCCAAAGGCTTTGTGCAAGCGGCCTTTACGTAAGTCGGTATCCATTAATAACACTTTCTTACCTGCGTTAGCCAGTACCACCGCCATATTGGAGGTAACAAAACTTTTCCCGACACCGGGTGAGGCACTGGTGACCATAACTAGGTTGTTACCTTGGTTCATCACCGAAAAATACACACTGGTGCGTAAGGAACGGATTGCTTCTACTGCGGTATCTGCTGGGTTTTCTATTGCCAATGGGCTCTTGTTGCCAGCCTCAATCAGTTTCTTCTCATAAGCAGAGAATGGGATAGTGGCATAGACATTAATCCCGAGCGCATCGATATCTTCAGTGCTTTTAATTTTATTATTAAAGAACTCGCGAGCAATCACATATGCACAACCGATAATAAAGCCAAGGATAGTGGCAAGAGCAACAATCAGTGATTTTTTTGGCGCTACAGCATTTGGTTGTGACTCCGCGGAGTCGATAATACGTACATCCGCAGTGATACCTGAATTTAATACACTCAGCTCCTGTTGCTTAGCCACCAACTGAGTGTAAATAGCTTGCTCTGCTTCAACATCACGGGTTAAACGGACAATCTCTTGTTGGGTGTTTGGCAGTTTTTGAATGGCTTTACTGATTTTTTCTTTTTCGCGCAACAGTTGTTGGCGTTTATCGAGTAATGACTGATAAGCGGGGTGGTTACGGGTATACAGTTGCTGGATCTCAACTTCTTTAAAGGTTAGTTCATTGAGTTTTTCTTCTACCTGCAATGCGCTATCTAGGGCAGATTTAGCCTCTAAGGAGAGGTCAATAGACTCATTCTTTTTGCGAAACGCATTAAGCTGGTTTTCGTAGTTATCTAATTTCTTTTTAATGGTGGGTAAGTAACCCTCTAAGAACACTAAGGTGTTATTAGTGACTTCTTTTTTACGTTCTGTGTTTTGGTCGACATAGTTTTGGATAATACTATTGAGAATTTTAATATTCTCAGTTTTATCAGCCCCTTTGATCGCCAAACTGATAATCCCAGTCCCTTTCCCCACTTCAGCAATGGTTAAGGTATTGCGTAAGTCTTCAATCGTCGAGTAGCGGGCATTTTTAACTAAAGTAAATTCCTCGCCAGTTTCTGCAGTAAAGCTTGAGATCAATAAGCTAATCTCGCCCTGTTGTAGCACCTCACCTACTTTGCCTTGCAGTACTTGTCCATCAATATTTAAGGAGTATTGGTCATCCCCCAAATAGGTTAATGTAAATGGCTGACCAATCAGGCTTTCAGGTAGCTGAAATAGGGCAATATCAACAGGTGCAACTTTACCCAGCAACTTATTGAGGAAGCCCTCAGGAGCGGCTTGCGTATCTAAGTTTAGGTCTGCAACCGTTTTACCCAACACCATGCGGGATTTAATCACTTCAATCTCTGAATCCACTTGGTTGTTGCTGTTTCCAAATGGCATTACATCGCTCATTTGGTCAAGTAATGATACCTGACCTAATTTATCGTATTGTAATGTAGCATTAGCTTGGTATATGGGGGTTGCCAGTAAACTGTATGCGATGGCGATAGCTGCAAAAATAACGGTAAAAAACCCAATTTTAATATAGTTGGATTTCAAAACTTTAAACAGAGCGAGCAGGTCGATTTCATCTGCAGCAGGGGAGCTATTTTTTGTTGTGTTCATAATAGGTTAAATGTTTAGTCATCCAATAAATAAAATTAAATTTTTCCTTGCCAAGCAATCGCGGCTTTTTCCATTAACTGATAAACATGTTCAAACATTTCATCACTGCGTTTATGGGGGTCAGGGATCTCGGTTTTATTAATCCACTGGCCAAACAACATCACTTTGCCACGGGTTTCAGGAAACAGTTGGTGGATTTTAGCAATATGGTCATTTTCCATCACTAGGATTAAGTCGGTTTTTTTACATAATTCGCTGGTTAAACGACGGGACTGATGGTTTTCCAAAGAAAGGCTATGTTGCTGTGCAATGCGGATGGCACTGTCATACGCGGGTCTATCATTTTTAGCAATAATGCCCGCAGAATGAACAGTTTTTTCGGGAAAATACTGTTGTAATAAACGCTCCCCCGTAGGAGAGCGACAGATATTACCCATACAAACAACTAGGATATGGTTAAACATAGCTATTACCAATCGTGAATACGTTTAGTGCCTTCTGTTAATTGATTATAAGAGGCAATGGTTGGTAATAATTGGGTGATTAAACGGTTCCAACGTACTACAGGCGCCGCAGTCACATACACTAAATCATACGGTTGTAATTTAAACTCAGTACCCATTACAAGTGAGGTGGCATCGGATAAATCTAACTGATACACCGCTGCCATTTTTTTCGGTAATAACGCTTCGAGTTCTTTATCTTCTGCTGGCTGGTTTTTAATTGGGCGGATAACAAATACACCCGTTGCATTAGCGGTATTTTGGTCAATACCACTCGCTTTACTTAGGGCTTCAGTGATACTCATACCTGCACGGTCAATAGTCAGTGTGGTTGGCTGGCCGACTTCCCCCATCACAAATACTTTTTGGCTATCATTACGCGGCACATACAGGACATCACCTGATAGCATTAAATGGTTTTGGGTTAAATCCCCATATTGCACAAGGGATTGCAGTGAAATTCGAGTTTCTTTGCCATTACGCGTTAAAACTACATTATCCCAATCGGCTTTTTCGGTTAAGCCGCCCGCATTATTAAAGGCTTCTAAAATAGTCAGTGGCACGTTAGTAATTGGCAAAGTACCCGGTTTTGCCACTTCACCTGACACATACATTTTCTGTGAGCGGAAGGCGGCAATACTCACATCCACTTGTGGGGATTCAATATAGGTGGCCAAACGACTACTAATTAAGGTACGGATTTCTGTTACGGTTTTACCGATGACCTTCACTTTACCAATATACGGGTAGTAAATGGTGCCATCTGAATGTACCCAGTTACCCGAGTCTTGCGCACTACGGTAAGAACCTGCAGGAATGGTCAGTTCAGGGTGGTCCCAAACCGTAATGGTTAATACATCACCCGCACCCACACGGTATTCATAGTTAGTGAGTTGTTTTTCTAACTGAGAATTTGGTTTAGCAATAATTGGAGCAGTGTACATATCATCCAAGAGTTTTGGGGAAATGGGGTAGATATCCACCAATTTGGTAATATCACGGTCACCCGTATCAACCACATTTTTGCCTGAGGTTGACATATAGGCACCGGGGGTGACGGTACAGCCAGTCAATAAAATACTGATAGTTAATAGTGTAAGTGGGAGGGGCTTCCTAAACACGGTACCATCCTATGATAAAAAATGATTAGATAAGGTATAAGTGATGATGGGGATCATCATTCCCACTTATACGTATTACTACAATGAGGAATAGTTTATATTGATGTACTATATTAGGCAAAAAATGCGATTCTAAAAATAGAATTTAGTTATTACAAACTAATCGTTACCAAACAAGTCACGGGTATAGACTTTACTCGCTACATCTTCCAGCTCAGGCACCATACGGTTGGCTAAAATAATGTCGCACTGAGCCTTAAATTCCGCTAAGTCATTGACCACTTTTGAACGGAAAAACTCAGGTTCATTTAAAACAGGTTCATACACCACCACTTCAATGCCCTTAGCTTTGATGCGTTTCATCACACCTTGTACCGCTGAAGCACGGAAGTTATCAGAGCCCGCTTTCATCACTAAGCGATAAACCCCTACTTTGTGTGGTGCTTTGGAGATTAATGCATCAGAGATAAAGTCTTTACGGGTACGGTTGGATTCGACAATGGCATTAATCAAGTTATTTGGCACGTCATCGTAATTAGCCAGTAGCTGTTTGGTATCTTTCGGTAAACAATAACCGCCGTAACCGAATGATGGGTTGTTATAATGGCTGCCAATACGTGGGTCTAAAGAGACACCTTCAATGATTTGGCGTGCATTTAAGCCACGGCTTTCTGCATAAGTGTCGAGTTCATTAAAGTACGCCACTCGCATCGCCAAATAGGTATTGGCAAACAGTTTAATGGCTTCGGCTTCGGTTCCATCGGTAAATAACACCGGAACGTCTTTTTTAATTGCACCTTCTAGCAGTAAATCAGCAAAAACCTTTGCACGCTCAGAACGCTCCCCGACCACAATGCGGGAAGGGTGTAAGTTATCCCACAGAGCACGGCCTTCACGTAAAAATTCAGGGGAGAAAATCACGTTGGTGTAACCAAACTCTTCACGTAAACGCTCAGTAAAGCCCACAGGAATGGTGGATTTCACAATAATCGTCGCTGCGGGGTTAATGTTATTCACGTCATGAATAACAGATTCAACCGATTGAGTATTGAAGTAATTGGTTTTTGGGTCGTAGTCTGTTGGCGTCGCCACTATCACATACTGCGCGCCCGTATAGGCTTCGTTTTTATCTTCTGTGGCACGGAAATTGAGCGTTTTCTCCGTTAAGAATTGCTCAATTTCAGCGTCAACAATCGGTGATTGATGATTGTTTAGCATTGCCACTTTTTCAGGGATGATATCGACTGCAACCACTTCGTGATTTTGTGACAGTAACATGGCGTTAGATAGGCCGACGTAGCCGGTCCCTGCGATTGCTATTTTCATTTTAAATCCTGATATAAATATAACTTATTGTTTATAAAGGGTTATTTTTTTTGTGGTGACAAAGAGTGGATAGTTTGTAGATATTTATCGATAATAATTTGTTCGTTAAATTCGCAGGCCATTTTTTCGCGGCTTGCTAGACCCATCTTCAAGCGTTGCTCATGTGTCATCAAAATAATTTTTTCAAGAGAGAAAACAAGGCTTTCGGTAGAACGAGGTTGGCATAGGAAACCGTTTATACCATGGTCAACAGTCTCTCTACAACCAACATTATCAGTTGTTACGATGGGTTTACCCATAGCCCCTGATTCAAGAAGTGATTTAGGTACTCCTTCACGATAAAATGATGGCAAAACCATGCAGTCTACTTTAGCAATTTCTTTTTCAACTGAATCAGATGTTCCTAAATATATGACAACTCCCTCATCAACCCATGTTTTCATCTCTAATTCAGTGATGGCAGAAGGATTATTGACACCTAAAAAACCGAGCAAATAGAACTCTACATTTTGCTTATACTTCTGCTTCAGTTCTCTTGCTGCTTCGACATAGTGCCCGACACCTTTATCGTATAGCATTCTCGCGATGAGTAGAAACCTAACAACACCATCATCAGATGCTGGTGAAATATTAAAGCGAGTCAAGTCTACACCTGAACCAGGTAATCTTTCTGTTTTATTTTCAGGGGCAAACCCACCCTTTAAGAATAGAGAGCGATCTTCTTCATTTTGAAAAAATATTTTAGATGCTCTTTTTTGGCTTAGTTTATATAGGATACGAGCAATTTTAGACGATAAATTTTCTTCTATAAAAAGAGTACCAAGACCGGCAATGTTATTGATTGTTTTTATTTTAAGGAATGATGCAGCTAAAGTCGCATAAATATTATTTTTAGGGGTGAAGTTTAAAACGCATTTAATTGAATTAACTTTAAATAAACGATAGAACTGAAATAATGTTTTTATATCATTAAAAGGGTTCTTTCCTCCTTGGTCAATAGATAAATGAATAAATTTGCAACCGAGACTTTCTAAACGAGAAGAATAATCATCTTTAGGAGCAATAGCCACAACGTCATAACCAGCAGTAATTAGTGCTTTGATTGTATTTTGCCTAAAGTTATAAATATACCAACTTGTATTAGCAGTTATGGCAATCATTTAGTAATCACCTTATTTACCATAATATTCACGATACCATTTAACTAAGCTAGCAACACCTTCCTTAATATCAACTTCAGGCTTATAGCCAATGACGTCAAATAAATCTTGTGTATCTGCGAATGTTTTATATACATCGCCAGGCTGCATTTCTCTGTAATTTTTCTTAGCTTCAATTCCTAGTTCATTTTCGATTGCTTTAATAAAATCCATTAAATTAACTGGTGAACCGTGGCCAATATTATATATACTATAAGGCGCAGAACTTGTTGCAGGCGAACCAGTTTCTACTGCCCAATTGTCATTCCTTTGTGGGATAACATCAGAAATACGGATAATTCCTTCTACGATATCGTCAATATAAGTGAAATCACGCCACATATCACCACTATTATTGATATCGATAACTTCATCATTTAGTATTTTTTTTGTGAAAATAAATGGAGCCATATCTGGTCGGCCCCATGGGCCATAAACAGTAAAGAAACGTAAGCCAGTAGTTGGTATATTATATAAATGTGAGTATGAATGAGCCATTAGTTCATTGGCTTTCTTAGTTGCAGCATATAAAGAAACTGGATGATCAACGGAATCAGTTGTTGAGAAAGGCGTTTTACTATTTAATCCATATACAGAGCTAGATGAGGCATATACTAAATGTTTAATATTTTTAGAGCGGCAACCTTCTAGGATATTTAAATGGCCAATTAAATTTGAGTCTGCATATGCGTGGGGGTTCTCGAGAGAATAACGAACTCCTGCTTGAGCACCAAGGTGAATAACATAGTCAAAGCTGTACTGTTCAAAAATTGCATTTATTTCATGCCTATTAGAAAGGTCACACTCAATAAAGGTGAACTGAGGGTGGCGGATATTTTCTAATCTGGCTAATTTTAGGTTTACATCATAATATGAGTTATTATTATCAATTCCAATAACTTGGTGTTTATTCTTTAGAAGTTGTTCAGCGACTTTACTGCCAATAAATCCAGATGCACCAGTAACTAGTATATTCATTTTAGAGCTCGCATTTGTTTAATATGATTATAATAAGTTCTGTAAAAATTATATCGGATAGGTGATAGTTTTTCAGATAAATAATTAGAAGATTTCTGTAGATTTGCTATAGATTGAGTTTTATATTCTTGAGTGTTGGTTAATATTTTCAATATTAGATTAGATAGCATCATATAATCTGATGAACCATGTGTATATTCGGCATTAATTATTTCAGGTAATCCCCCCACATTACTAACAATACACGGTAATGCATGACTCATAGCCTCAATTGTAGCTCTTGGGAGACCTTCTTGATTGCTAGGTTGTATATATAAATCAACATCACTAGCTAAAACTTGATGTATCATATTTTTTTTGAGGTTTCCGGTATATATTATTTTTATATTTGAGTATTGATGTACTGTTTTATATTTAGAACCCGACCCAATCAGTAAAACATTAATATTGAAATTTAATATTTTATCTAGTTCATATAAGGCCTTATAAAGTATTGGATAGCCTTTGTGATCACTATCTAAATTTCCAATTAAAGCTATATTATATTCTTCTTTTTTTGATAATTGTTTAGGGGTTTTAGATATTGTATCTATTTCAACATTCGATGCTGTTGTGGATTGACCTTTTGTAGGATATCTCTTCTGTAAAAAATGACTAGTTACATATAACGAACTAAATGCATTACTTACAGTAGAAATCATAGAGTGCTTAATTATTGGTAAATATACTTTAGATTTTAGAGTGTTAAGTCCTTTCATTGCATCGACAGGACAGGCAACAACTTCACAAACATAAGGAATGTTTTCTTGACGGCATACTTCAGCTGTAAGGAAACTAATCTCACTTGGAACTCGTAATATAATAGCATCGAAGTTTGAAATTATATTTTTTATTAGTGCTTTATTTTTTTGCCTGTTTATAAATCTATTCTTAAAGGTTGATTGATTTTCGAAAGGTATAAAGTTTATTCTCTTATCATCGATTAAGTTCATTGATGTATTAGTTTCTTCAGTCAAATCTACAAAGTTATACCGAGATAGAATAGTTAAACTATTAAAGTGTTCTAAATATCTAAAAAAAGATTGGTTGTTTAATTTCCCAGCTGAAAATAGTAATTTTTCATTGTTATTATAATGAAAAATGTGGTCATGAACGAATAATGCTTTCATTTAAATATCTTTAATTTTTTTTGCTGGTGAGCCAGCATATAGTGAGTCAGAACTAATAATATTCTTTACAACAGAATTAGCTCCAATAACGGTATGAGAATGGATGTTTGTGCCACTCAGTATTCTGCAGCCGCAACCAATCCAGACATCATCAGAAATAGATATTTTATTTAGTAATAGTGTTTGATATTTTATTGATGTTTTTTGGTTGAAGGTATGCTCAAATGATATTAATGATGAATTATGAGCAATAGATACATTGCTTCCTATATCAATATAGCCTAGACCGTCTATATATGAATATTCATGAATACTCACATTATTACCTATGTTTATGCGTTCAAAGTTTTTTATGGTGACCCACCTAGATATATAAACATTATCGCCACACTGATTTATGAGAGTTTTAACTAAGATATATCTTATGGCAACACCCATTATTGATGGCATTGACATAAAAATATTATATAAAAAAACTCGTAGGGGACGGGGAAGGAGGCTGACTAATTTTATTGATATTTTTATAATGAATTTGAATTTTTTAAATTTCTCTTTACCTGTCATTTTTTGTATATATCCTAATTAATCTGTTATAATTATTTTTTATGTCAAATATATCGGGCTCTATAGTAAGTTTTATGTTTTTTGTGTTCATGTGCTTAATTTTATTAATCCATGCTGTTTTATCATTAGAAGAAATATAATATATAGCATTGGAAATTTTTGTGGATATAGGGACATTCGTTGAGGCTATAACAGGAATTCCCGCTAACTGAGCCTCTATAGCAACTATACCGAATCCTTCATGATGGGATGGGAATAATAAAATATTAGCGTTTGTTTTTAAAAAACTTATTGTAGAGGTTATGTTACCAATAAATACAACTCTATCTTGTAAGTTTAAGTTTTTAACTAACTGCTCTAATTCTTTTCTGAGAGAACCTTCACCAGCAATTACGTATTTATAATGTATAGGAAGTTCTGAGACTAATTTAATTGTAAACTCAAGGTTTTTTACTGGCTCCAGCCTTCCAACGGAACATAATAGGATACTATTATTGTCCCAGTCCTTACGTGCTTTAATATCTTCATGATTTACTATTTTCCCTAGGTTAATACCACAAGGCATTATAAGGACATTTTGATGTGATAAGTAGTTATTTTTTGATTGTTCACTCACGGCAATTTTATGAGTTGAAAATAGCTCAATAAGTATTTTTAGAAAGAAATAATTTAGTTTTTTTAGCTTTTGTTGTTTTTGATTATTCCTATTACTATGTATATGAGATATTCGAGTCGGAACTCTGGCTATAAATGCTAATAGCAAGTTGATACCATTAGTGAAACTCACGTTGGAGTGAATAACATCAAATTTATATTTTCTAAGTATAAAAAAAAGATCCTTTATATATGACACTTTACTGATTTTACTGGAGTTAACTCTTAAAATGGTTATCCCTCTTTGTGAGAATTTATCTTCTAATACACCTTTATGAGGCTTATCTACAAGAACATATATCTCTACATCTGGTTTTTTTAGGTGGATTAAATTGGTTAAATCATCTAACCAGCATTCAATTCCCCCTATATCTAATTGACCTATAACGAATAGAATTTTCATCCTTCTCGACCCTTAATGGAATAAATACTTAAAATTATAATGGTTAATATAGATACTATTAAAGAAGAAAGGACAGCTCCATTTGCACTCAAATGTTTTATAAGTATAAAGCTGGTGGGTATATTAATAATTAGTATACTTAAAAATATTACTGGTTGATACTTTATACGTCGTCTAGCTGTATTAATGTTTCCAAGAACCAAACAGAGGAATATGAATGGAGATATTATGATTATATTGTTGTATAAGGAGTAAAATATTTTATATTCAGCATTGAAAATGAGAATGAAAATTATATCTTTGAATAGTATGGCGAACAAGCAAAATACAATAGAAATAAATATTGTAAAATACATAAGTAACTTTACGGTCTTGATGAAGTCATCGGCCCTATTTTCATTATATGCATGTGCAATTTTAGGAGTAAAAGCTTGGCAAATTGATTGAATTATTATTTGAGCCACGGTAATCACATACATGAAGCTACCAAACGCACCTAATTCAGTAAGCCCCGAGTTGTTTTCTAAGAATAGTCTAGGTAAATTAGTATTTAATGAGATTAACATTGCAGTTATAGCTAAAGGAAAAGATAGTATTGCTAGTTTTTTTAATACATTTGTGGGTGCATAAGATTCTTCTTTTTTAAAGTTATAATTTCTATAATCATAAAGGATAAATATTATTGATGATGATAAAACATAACTCAATAAAGCAATGTTTAAATTCTTAGTTAAGATATATGATAGCAAGAAAAAAATCAAATTAGCTAGCCCTCTGCTTGTCCGTGATATTGCAATTTTTTTCATTGTATCTTTTCTTTGATATTCACCATAGAATATATCAAAAAGATTATCGAAGACTTTATATAGTGCTAGTAATAATACTGAATAAAGATAATTTTCTTTGAATACAAATAATAATGATATAACTAGAGCTAGAATAGAAAACAGAACTCGCAGTTGAAAATAAGTTGTAAAATTGAAGACCCTATTGGTATCAATTACTATGTATGAACGAAGTCCTCCTTGGGCCATCATAAATATTGGATTTAAAATAGCTAGAGCAAGAGTGAAAATACCAACATCATGAGTTGTTCCCATTTTATTGATTATAATTAGAATTGCCCATTGTGAAAAAGCAAATGACAAATTTCCTATTAGAGTATAAGTCGCTCCCTTAAAAATATGAATGCTCATTATTTTATCCTGTGTGGATTTATTGAAATACTTTTTGCGGCATTGAGTGAAATCAACAAAATCACAAAATAAACAATTGGCAAAAACCAATTTACATTAGTAAATGAATAAAAAACTAAAATTACAAACAATAGTGATCTTACTAATAATGATTTATGTTTGTTAATCATATTTAATATGGTGACTATAAATATAAATATAAATATGAACCCATACCAACCAAAGTTCGCTATAGCTTCATCATACAAACTAGTCGTAATTGTCCAAGTTCCTAGTGCTGGACCAACATTATTATGAAGAACCTTGTTTGTGAGGTATTGCCCATATGGATATGGTTTATCAGTCCACATTTTTCTTGGAACAAAACCAAAGATTATGCTTAAGTATGTCTGACCAGGGTATTCAACAATATTTTTTTCACCAAGTAATTTTTCTTGAATTACATACCGTAATACATCATCACGGCTTAGTTCATGCCTAGTAGATGCATAAACTTCTGAAGTTGTCTGGCTATAGTCGTATTTATAATTAAACGAGTATGTTATGTATAATACAGAAAATACTATAATAGATAACAAAACGTTTAGAGATTTAAAGGTTCTCTTTGTACTATAAAAAAATGAAATTACGGCATAAACAATGATAAGGCCATAGATGAATCTTTTGTTATTTATATATAAGTCTATAATTAATAATGATATTAGTATAATGGATAATAGAATGCTGATTTTTTTACCGTAAATAAATCTTAATGAAATGACAGAAATGCTGGAAAAGAAACTGAATATCCAAACAAAGCTATACTCATCATATTGCTCTTGGCCAATATAATTTCGTATTTCACCGTACACTAGGTATGTGCTAGGATTATTGGTTAGTAAAAGCGATAGAGGGCCTGAAAATGCAATTAACCAAAGAGATATTATAGCAAGTTTATTTACATTTATACTGTTTATACTTATAGATTGTTTTTTTCCAATAAAGAAAATAAAAAAAATAAAGTTCATTATAAATATAAATATATAATATATTATGCTTGCGTCATCATTATATAAGGTATCTTCAAGTGAAGAGATGGAGCTTTTATATTCAGGTAAGCCAAAGCTGATATCCAGTATATTATGAAACGGGAATATTAGAAAGAATATAGGGTAGTATAAAATGGCAGCATTATATCGTTTTTTGGATAATTTACTTATGCTGAATGAGAGCATGAAAACAGATTGAATAATACATATTATACTTAGAAATATCATATTAAATTCTTATTATTAGTTTAACTCTGTATAGTTTAATTGCTTTTATAATAACCATAGCTACCGCACTGGGTTATCGGGTCCCAGAGCACCATTGAAATTGTAAATGCATACTTATCAATTGAAAACGTTACATTTTTTGCTAACCTGTTCAATTGATAAGCACTGCTTATCGTTTTTTGACCGACCAAGGGTATGCTTCGAGCCCTGTCCGGTCAAGTAAAAGCGCCTAATAATACCACTAAATATATATAGTGACTATCACTGTGATAGCCTTAGAGAATAGTCCTAATAAGCGTATCCATTGAATAAGTTATTTTAAATTATCAGGTTATAATTCCATTATCACATTCTGAGCACGATTAAATATTTTAGTTAGGTTACTCCTTATATATCATTGCTTTCGATATGTAACAAATTAATTTACAATGGAAATATATCTAAAATTATCCGAATTAAGAGTGTTAACAGATGAATAGTATGGGTAATTGATTATATTAATTAACTGAATGGTTAGATAACATCTAAGAAGTTAATGTATATTTGTTTGAAAATAGAAATATTTAACATATAAAAAACGGGTTATGTATAAAACATAACCCGTTTAAAAGAAAGTTACGCGAAATAGGTGTGTTTTACCATTTAAACGGCACGTTTACCGTAACAGCGGCACCTAGGTCATTACGAGTTTCATAATCTGTTTTAGAAACCCACACTTTGGCATCTGTGCTGATATCATTCTCAAAGTTATGCCACCAACCTAAGTCTGCACCTTTGATAGTTTCTGATTTAGGGAACAGTTTGTTACCATTGAAATTAGATTTATTCACCTTCGCATACATTAGGCGGGTGCTAACACGGTTATCATCATCAAGGGTATATTCTACTTTGGTGGTGAGCATACGGCCGTCACCGCCCATCGCGTGGCCTAGTGATGCACCTTGTTGGTAATAACCATTTTTATAAATAAAGTGGCGGTACATTACGCCGTCTTTATCCCACTCTGTATGGGTATTGGCGCCTTCAATGTACCAATTTAATGGTTGGCCCCATAGGGTGTGGTAGCCCTCAATACCGCCCATAAAGGCATTTTTCGATGGGAAAAGGTTAGCTTCATCTTCACCGACCATTTGCCCGTAAACGCTGACAGGGAGGTCAATTAATGGGTAAAGTTTTAGTTTAAAGTCTAAACCAGCTAATTGGTTACCGGGGTCATCATTATAGTCGCCAGTATTATCCCTACCACCCATAGCGTTCCAGAACGAGTTCCAATTGTTAGGGCGGCCATCGCCTCCCCACATCACGACGCGTGAACCGCCGAGTTCAAAGAAATCAGTAGGGTTCATGGTCATACGCAAACCAATCAGTTTGGTATTGGGTTGGGAAGAGTATTGCTTAATTTGCCCAGCGGTTAATTGATATTGCCATGAACCAATCCAAGAAAGCCATGGGGTTTCAAATGGGCTTTGGTCAGCACGTTGCAGCAAAAAGCCCGTGACAGGGCGAGCGGCATCGGTACGAATTAAGCTACCATCATGACCCGGCCCCCACCATTGAGGGATCTCACCAAAGGTGACCCACTGGTTCCAAATTTTTACGCCACCATAAGAGCCATTCAGGTTATAGTCTGAACCGTTTTCAACACGTAGGGCGCGTTCACCGTTGGCGGTGAGGTTTAAATCTACATCGTCAGTGCTATAGTTGCCTGAAACGGTATAACGGATGTCGCTATATTCGCTTTGTGCAAAGCCTTGCGGCATAGAATTGTGGCTAGATGCAAAGTGCGTTTCCAACTGAACACTGTTTTTAGTGCGGTTTAGGTTCTTTTTAATACGTTGAATAATCGCTTCTTGTTCGCTGTTAGTAATATTCGCATTATTTAAAGAACGTGTAATTTCTTCTTGGGATAGTGGCCAAGTTGATAAACTAATCTGAATAACGTTACGCTCTGAAAGCCAAGCCAAATCACTACGTAAATTGTTATCCGGTAGTACTAATCCCCCCGCAATGCTGTGTGTACTTATGGCACTCAGTACAGCAAGCATAGCCAGCTTGGTGAGCTTGAATTTTTTCATTGATAAATCCATTTGAAGTTGAGTTCGCCTAATATTGAACAGGTTAATAAATAAGAACCAATAAATTAAATCGATTTAAAACGTGATTAGTATCAGCACATATTATAAGTATCTTAATTTGAAGCGAGTTGGGCTTCTGTGCCTTCTTGCCGCTCTATTAAACACCACGCGTAAATCACGTAAAATAGAATATCAGATTAATATATTAGGCATAGGAAGTAATAACACATTAAGATATATAGCGATATACATTACTGCGATTTTATATCTCTAAAATCTTCCTTATTTCTCAATAATATTCTTTCATTTCTGTGTTTTTTTAGATAAAAAGCATTTTATATTGGTGGCGTGTTTAGGGATTGTTGCTTTTGCATCCAATATAAGAATATTCCATAATAGTTTTTGAGTACATGTTTTGTGAGTAGAAATAAAAAAGCCCTCTATTTAAAATAGAAGGCTTTAAGGTCCAAACTAAGCGTTAGGTTAACGGCCGTGTTCAGGTAACCAAATTTGTAACCTTAAACCACCAAGTGGGCTATCATCGGCTTTCACCCAACCTTTGTGTTGTGTTATGGCTGTTTCAACAATAGCAAGACCTAACCCAGTACCACCAGTTTCCCTGTCCCTAGCTTCATCCGTGCGGTAGAACGGGCGGAAAATATGTTCACGGTCAGCAGGGCTAACACCGGGGCCGTCATCATCTACAGTGATCAGAATACCGTTGTTTTCTTCTTTAAAATCAACAGCAATATGGGTGTTTGAGTAACGCAAAGCATTACGCACGATATTTTCAAATGCACTACCCACCGCGGAAGGGTTACAGTACAACGGCCAAGGGCCTGGATGAGAAGTTACATCAAGCGTTTTGTTCATTTGTTCCGCTTCGAAACTTGCGTCATCTAAAATATCACCCCAAAGTTCATCTGCCTTGATGTTTTCACGGAGGATTTCGTTTTTGTGCTGGCTACGGGACAGAACAAGCAAGTCATTGATCATGCTGTCCAAACGGTGCGTTTCTGTTTCGATGCGTTCAAGTTCTTTACTTTCACCATGGCGACGACGCAGTAATGCGGTTGCCAATTGTAACCGTGTCAGCGGAGTGCGTAATTCATGGGAGATATCAGAAATTAAACGTTGTTGAGCACTAACCATGCCATCAAGAGCGCTGATCATCTGGTTAAAGCTGTTCCCCGCAGAAAGGAACTCTTGTGGACCGGCTTCCAGTTCAGGGTGGGGCCGCAAGTTCCCTTTGGCAACGTCATCTGCCGCCATTTTTAATTTACGGGCAGGGCGTGAGAGGCTCCAAGATAGCCATAATAAGAGCGGAGCACTGATTAGCATTGTGGCAATCAGTAATAAGAATGGCCTATCAAATAATAAGTTAATAAAGTCAGATTGCGGGCTGCTAGATGGGCGAACTAAGTACAGTTGATAGTGGTCTTCTCCATCACGGATAGAAAAAGGCCCTAAAATTTCAGCGCGACCGTATTTTTTCTTTTTGGGGTGATCGGCGTTATCTGATTGCCCAATGAAGTTACGAATAACTTGCATTTCACTTGGCATTGCACCGATAACACGACCTTCGCTGGTGACGATAATCAACCGTTGCCCAGGCGGTGCCCATTTTTTGATGGCATTAGAGATACGACGCCACCAAAGTAAGTCATTCATTGGAGCTTGCGCAAGTTCTGCTTCTATATGCTGCTCAAGCATTTCCCCTTGGCGTTGTTCACTTTCCATAAGGACGGTGATTTGCCGAGAATCGAGCTTGGGCACCATCAGCACTAGCATTAATACTAGTGCGAGGGTGAACCAGAAAATCGCAAAGATCCTGGCGGTTAAGCTGTTGATCATGTGGCAGAAACCATTAAGTACCCTCGACCGCGCAGGGTTTTAAACCATGGCTGGCCATCAGTACGTTCAGGAAGTTTACGACGTAGGTTTGAAATATGCATATCGATTGCACGGTCAAACGGTGTTAAGCGTTTCCCGAGAACTTCTTGGCTAAGATGCTCACGAGACACTACTTGGCCTAAATGCTGTGCAAGCAGATATAACAAAGTAAATTCAGTCCCTGTTAAGTCCAAAATTTCGTTATCAAAGCTAGCTTCTTGGCGACCAGGGTTAAGCTGCAGCTTATCAACTTGCAAGACAGGGGTATTGCTGTTGTCGCCTTGCGTTTGTTCGCTCCAGTTTGAGCGACGTAATAAAGCACGAATGCGGGCAACCAGTTCGCGGTCATTGAATGGTTTTGGTAAGTAATCGTCTGCACCTAATTCTAAGCCCAGTACTTTATCTAGTTCACTGCCGCGGGCAGTTAACATGATCACCGGCGTTTGGTGTATTTGACGCAGTTCTTTTAATGTCTCAATACCATTTTTTTTCGGCATCATGACATCAAGTAAGAGTAGATCAATGGATGAGTCAATTTGTTGTAATGCTTGTTCACCATCATAAGCGATGACAACATTGAAGCCTTCCATTTCTAGCAGTTCTTTTAATAGCGACGTGAGTTCACGGTCGTCATCAACTAATAGGATTTTATGCATTTTATATGTCCTCCAACTGCCAAAATACGATAACAATCTTTACGATTCCATCACTTTACGTTCTTTTACATGCTCTGACGCTAGTTTGCAGCCACAGGTGTATATTCATTCACATTGAATCACGAGCACAGTTCATAGACAAGGAACCAAATGCTGAGAACAACACATAGCAAAGTACATAATACAGTACATAAAACCGCAATGTTAGTTTTAGCTTCTGCATTTGTGTTTGGCCCAACAGTTGCTTTTGCAGAAGTTTCGCAAAGTGCGGCAAATGAAAGTTCGGCACCTTTGATGCTACAAATGCAATCTGAGCAAACTTCATCAACAGGGCATGCCGTTGTGCCATTTCAGCATCATGAAATGTTTAGCAGTGAAGAACGCGCCAGCACCTTTATGTTTAATGGTATCACGTTAAATGAGAAACAACGTCAGCAATTACGTGATTTAATGGCAACGCAGCGTCATTATCATGTTGATAACACGGCTTCCATTCGTGAACGTGAAGCACTGCACAAATTAATTATAGCGGATAGCTTTGATGGCAAAGCGGTTCGCGAGCAACTTGAAAAACGAATGCAAAGAGAACTGGAACAACGTGTTGAAATGGCACGAATTCATCATGAATTATACCAGTTGTTAACGCCAGAACAGAAAGCAGAACTTGAGCAAATTCACCAACACAAGATGGCTGAATACCAAGCGATGCAGTTTCAGTAAGTATCGTAGTAATGCAAGTTAGTTAGTTTTATATTTTGAGTTTTTATGTAAGTAGTGAAGTAGCAATAAGTGAAGTTTTTCCTTGCCATAGACACCATCCCTGTCTTTTATAGCCCCTGTTAGGGGCTTTTTTTTATCGCAACACTCGCTTTTGATTTATAGTTGTTAGCTATAGTTAGCAATTCAATCAGGGTGCTATGATAAAATAACGTATCCATCAAAAGCAGGGTTCACCTTATGATTCAGATATTAACAACACAAGATTATCGCAATATGCCTTGGAAAAATGGCCAAGGTTCAACCCTTGAAGTGGCTCGTAGTCATGGTGAGGGTTTAGATGACTTTGATTGGCGAGTGTCGATTGCTGATGTAAAAACGGCGGGGCCATTTTCTCATTTTATGGGGCGGCAGCGTATCATTGGTGTACTAGAGGGGGATGGGCTTATTTTACATGTCGATAATAATGCGCCAGTTGCACTAAAATCTAAATCATTCTTTGCTTTTTATGGTGAAAGTGACGTACATGCCGAACTAATTAACGGCCCCATTCGTGATTTTAACTTGATTTATAACCCTGAAAAATATGCCGCTCGGTTACAATGGGTTAATTCAACGTCAGCTAATTCTTGGCATAGTGATGCCAACGAAATTTTAATATTTAATAATAGCCATAGTTTAAATATGGAAATCAATTTAGAAAACGTTTATTTAAATCAATCTGAAACCTTATTGGTTAAAGGGAATGAGCGGGTCTTGAATTTTAGTCTTGAACAAAATAAGGAAAGTGATTTTTGTATAATTGAGTTATTTATTAGGTAGTTGCAATTTATGATGACTCTATATTCGCATATTTTCTGTGAATTAAATGTTTAAAGTGTTATTTGTCAGAACAATGTTCTGACAAATTTGCAATTTTAATAAAAACATTATCAAATTCATATATTGAATAATTATGGCTTTATTCCTATTGTTATTTTCCGCAGAATTTATAGGCTTTAGCATTACTAAAAAATATAATACTTATATATTCTAAAGGAAAAATGTTCTATGAAAATGAAGGCACTTGTGGCGGTCGCTGTTTCTGCTGCCATCTTAACGGGCTGTAAAAACTTAGACCAAGGGATGCTGACTAACTCTGGTATGCAGTTATTCCAAGCAGCAACATTGAGTGATTCAGATGTTAAACAGCTAAGCGATCAATCTTGTAAAGAGATGGATGCACAAAACAAAATTGCTCCTGCTTCTAGCAAATACGCTAAACGTTTAGATAAAATCGCAAAAGCACTGGGTAATGAAGTTGACGGTACTCCAGTAAATTATAAAGTTTATCTGACTAGCGATGTGAATGCGTGGGCGATGGCAAATGGCTGTGTCCGTGTATATAGCGGCTTGATGGATGTTATGAATGATAACGAAGTCGAAGGCGTTTTAGGCCATGAAATGGGCCACGTTGCATTAGGTCATACACGTAAAGCTATGCAAGTTGCATACGGTGCCGTAGCAGCACGTACAGCAGCTGCATCAGTGGGTGGCGTTGCAGAACAATTAAGTGCATCTCAATTGGCTGCTCTAGGTGAAAAACTGGTTAATTCTCAGTTCTCTCAACACCAAGAAAGCCAAGCAGATAACTTCTCTTATGACCTGCTGAAAAAACGTGGCATTAAGACGGAAGGTTTAGTGACTGGTTTTGAAAAACTAGCCAAAATGGGTAGCCAAGAGACAAGTATGTTTGACTCTCACCCACCATCAAGCGAACGTGCGCAAAATATTCGTGACCGTATTGCGGCCGACAAAAAATAATTATTAATTTTGTCTACTCAGTGTAGCGGCGTAAATACATGCCGCTACACCTTTGTTATTCCCTGCTGTTTGTCTTAGTATCGCTGTCCTTATATTATTTGATGATATAAATCAGAACTTACCCCGTTGTACTCTTGTTATTGACTCTCTATCTTAACCAATTAACGATATTCAGTTTTTTTCGTAATTTTGCAGTTTTACTTGTGATAAAACGCTAGCAAGGAAAAAAGATGGAAAAAGTGCAGAAAATTTCTCTTCTCGCGAAGGGAATGGGCATGTTGTTATCGGGAACTTGTCGTTTATTAACAGGCGTTCGCACTCGTTGGGTAGGCTGCCAGCCATCAATGACACCCCGTATTTATTATGCAAACCACTCAAGCCACCTTGATGGCCTAGTTATTTGGTCTGGTTTACCCCCTCTTATGCGCCATTTTGTTCACCCTGTAGCGGCGAAGGACTATTGGGATAAAACACCTTTTCGCCGCTATCTTGTTAATAAAGTATTTCGTGCAGTATTGGTGGAAAGAAAAGGGGACAAACCTGCACAAAATGCTATTTTGCAACCGCTTGAGTCGGTATTGGATGCTAAGCATTCTTTGATTTTATTTCCTGAAGGGACAAGGGGTGATGGCGAAACGTTGAGCCAATTTAAAAGCGGCCTTTATCACCTTGCGAAAAAATATCCTGACGTTGAAGTGGTTCCCGTGTATTTGGAAAACTTAAATCGGGTATTACCTAAAGGCACCAAACTTGTTGTTCCAATAATTTGTTCTGCAATGGTGGGTCAGCCATTGGCACCTCTAATGGAAAATGAAAATAAAACGGTGTTTTTGCAACGCGCAAAAGCAGCACTTGAGGAGTTGATGCCATGAGTATTTGGGACAGTGAGCTCGTTTTATTATTATCTGGTGTATTTGGTATATTAGTGTTTGCGAGTGTGATCGGCGGCATTTTAGCTTATCGCTACTCTGGTGAGAAAAGTAACCCAACCATTGATAACTTAAATGCGCGTATACGTGCATGGTGGGTTATGTGCATTATCTGTGTGCTTGCCGTTGTGTTAGGTAATATTGGTGTGGTGATCTTATTTGCCTTGATATCATTCTTCGCACTAAGAGAGTTTATTACGTTAACGCCAACACGTAGAAGTGACCATGAAGCCCTATTTTGGTGCTTCTTCGTGTTCATTCCGTTGCAATACTTGCTTGTTGGTATTGAATGGTATGGGTTATTTTCGATTTTTATTCCTGTTTTTGTCTTTTTGTTTTTACCGACCCGAATTGCCTTAGCTGGGGATACTTTTCATTTTCTTGAACGTACCGCTAAAATTCAATGGGGAATGCTAGTCGCTGTTTTCTGTTTAAGCCATGTTCCTGCTTTGTTGATGTTAAATATTGAAGGTTATGAAGGGGAAAATGCAAAATTATTACTTTTCCTGATCATCGTGACGCAGATTTCAGACGTGCTTCAATATGTATTTGGCAAACTGATGGGTAAGCACCCTATTGTGCCAAAACTAAGCCCAAATAAGACGATAGAAGGTTTTGTCGGTGGCATTTTATCTTCTGTGTTGATCGGGATATCCCTTTATTGGGTGACACCTTTTAGCTGGTGGGTTGCCGGGCTGATGTCATTAGCGATCACGATTATGGGGTTTGTTGGTGGTTTATGCATGTCAGCGATTAAGCGGGATAGCGGAATTAAAGATTTCGGCGCTATTATTGAGGGGCATGGGGGGATGTTAGATAGAATTGACTCACTGTGTTTTGCTGCTCCAATTTTTTTCCATTTAACGCGATATTACTATACATAAAGGTATTTCGTTTTCGTTTTTGTTCGTTTATTCAAAAGCACCGTAAGGTGCTTTTCTTTTGTTTGACAGATACAGCATAGGATGAATTTAAGTGTTATCATCAATACTTAATTTTTATTTCAAACTAAGATGCGATCTAGGGCTATAGCTGGTTAGTCTAGGGCATTACATTTATTTAGTGCTGAAATATTTACCTATTGGGGTCATCAGCTAGAATTATGTAAACTAGATCACAATAAAGCATAAAAGCTTGATGGAAAGCAGAGGCATAATCACCTATTTGCCGTATTATTCGCTAGGTGAATCAATTCAGCTTTGTAGTTAAACGCAGTTAGCACGAAAAAATTAAGTAACTCAATGAGTTTATAGATTTGCAATTTTATATTCATTAATCAGAGGTCATCATGGTCAAGCAGATTAAAAGAATTGGGGTTTTAACGAGTGGTGGTGACGCACCGGGCATGAATGCAGCGATCCGCGGCGTGGTACGCGCAGCGTTAGGCGAAGGCTTAGAGGTCATGGGTATCTTTGATGGGTACCTCGGGTTGTATGAAAACCGAATGAAACAATTAGACCGATACAGTGTGTCGGATATGATTAACCGTGGTGGTACTTTTTTAGGTTCAGCACGTTTCCCACAATTCCGTGATGAAAAAGTGCGCGCTGTTGCGTTTGAAAATCTGAAGAAAAACCATATAGATGCATTAGTGGTTATCGGTGGTGATGGTTCATATTTAGGGGCTAAGTCACTGACAGAAGCTGGTTTCCCATGTATTGGCCTGCCGGGGACAATCGACAATGATGTCGCGGGTACGGATTACACTATCGGTTATTTTACTGCGCTTGAAACCGTTGTTGAAGCGATTGACCGCCTACGTGATACCTCAACATCCCATAAACGTATTTCTATTGTTGAAGTGATGGGGCGCTATTGTGGTGACTTAACGCTATCCGCAGCCATTGCCGGCGGTTGTGAGTTTTTGGTATTACCAGAACAGGAAATGGCATTTGACCGTGAAGAGCTGTTATCAGAGATTAAACGCGGCATCGAAAAAGGCAAACGCCATGCGATTGTGGCTATCACTGAGCACGTTTGTGATGTTGGTGAATTAGCAAAATATATTGAACAAGAGACACATCACGAAACACGTGCAACGGTTCTTGGCCATATTCAGCGCGGTGGCTCCCCAGTGGCTTATGACCGTATTTTAGCTTCTCGCATGGGGGCTTATTCAATACAGTTGCTGCTTGAAGGCTATGGCGGGCGTTGTGTTGGTATCCAAAATGAGAAATTAGTACACCATGATATTATTGATGCTGTAATGAATATGAAAAGGGTCTTCAAGAAAGACTGGTTCGATACAGCGAAAAAATTGTATTAATCCCTCTGTAATTGCAAATCTCTCCTGCATGGTTGGTTTCTACTGTGCAGGTTTGATGCTATTTTTCGCCCTAGACAGCTAGGTTGTTGAGTTAATATTCGTTTTGTAGTCTTGTTGCGACCCGCTTGTTTTTTATTCTACATATTCCCCATACGCATAAGTTTTTCTTTTTAATTATTTCTCGTAATTGATTCTATCTGTCAGCCTCTTCCTTATCTAAAACTTGATGGGGTAAAAGATGACGCATTCATGGCAGGTGACAAAGTCTCGATTGGCAGCAGCGTTGCTATTAGTATTAACTACAGGCACTTGGGCGAAAAATATTCAGTTGTTGAATGTATCTTATGATCCAACCCGAGAGTTTTATCAACAATATAATCAGGAGTTTAGCGATTATTGGAAAAATAAAACCGGCGATAGTGTGACTGTTCGCCAATCTCATGGTGGGTCAGGTAAGCAAGCGATATCGGTGATGAATGGCTTAGAAGCAGATGTGGTGACATTGGCATTAGCTTATGATGTGGATGCTATCGCGCAAAGTGGCCGTATTGATAAAGACTGGGCCAAAAAACTTCCTGATAACTCAGCTCCTTATACATCGACTATTGTTTTTTTAGTCCGCAAAGATAACCCCAAAAATATCCAAGATTGGGATGATTTAATTCGTCCGGATGTTTCTGTGGTGACGCCTAACCCGAAAACATCTGGGGGGGCTCGTTGGAATTATTTAGCCGCATGGGGCTATGCCTTAGATAAAAACCAACAAGACTCTGAAAAAGCAAAACAATTTGTAAAGCGGCTCTATCAAAATGTTGAAGTATTAGACTCCGGCGCTCGTGGTGCAACGAATAGCTTTGTTGAGCGTGGGATCGGTGATGTATTGATAGCTTGGGAAAATGAAGCGTTACTCGCTATCAATGAATTAGGGGAAAATGGCCAGTTTGAAATAGTGACACCCAGCATTTCTATTTTAGCTGAACCAACAGTCGCTGTGGTGGATAAAACCGTTGATAAACGAGACCGCAGAGTTGTTGCTGAAGCTTATTTAGCCCATTTATATTCCTTACAAGGGCAGGAAATCGCTGCGAAAAACTATTATCGCCCACGAAATAGTGAAGTTGCTAAAAAATATCGTCAGCAGTTTCCTGAGCTTAAATTGCTGACCGTCGATGAAAGCTTTGGCGGATGGCAGGCGGCACAAAGCACGCATTTTGCCAATGGTGGGGTGTTTGATGAAATTATTCAGCGTTAATACGTTTTATATTTCACACTGTAGTGCTGTTGGCTACGTTGATTAACCACTGGTGTATGCATCTAGGGGAGCTTAGCGCGAACTATTTTGAGTCTAACTAATAATCAGTGGGATATCATTCCTAGCCTGTGAGGGGCAGACTAGGAATGAGGTTAATTTATTGCCACTGATATTTCACACCTAATTGGCCAAGATAGAAGGTTTGGCGGTTGTTGCTTCCAGAGGTGATCCCTGCATTTTTAGGGTTTTCCCAAGTGCTTGGCTCAACGGCGAAGCCACCCCAAAGAGTGAGTTTTGGTGTTAAGTTATAGAAAACTTGAGTTCCGACGCGATAGCCATCCTTCACTTTTTGCGTTGTACGTTTGTTACTATCATAGTTATGTTCATTTAAATAGTAGCGAAAATAGGGCATAACGCTCCAATCTTGGTTGAGTGTTATTGGGAAGTAGCCGCGAATTTGGTTTTGTTCCCACGTCTTATTGAAGTCTTTATCCCATGTCCAGTCGGTATACATATACACTTTTGCGGTTGCAGAATCATTGATTTTATAGACTAAACCGTGTTCAGACTCCCACTCATAACTATTCGCTGCATGGAAATTATCGTAGTGGTATATCGCATCCCAGAAGTTAAATGCCCATTTGTCGTTAAAATTATAGGTTCCACTAGGCATTAACCAAAACATGGTATTCGATGGGCGTGCTTGTGTACCCGGTGCAGAATCATTTGATTCTTTTCGGTAAGTTACATTTAAGTTGAACTGCCCAATATCACTTGAATACATTTTTCGCGTTGCACCAATTTGTGTACGGTTACGAATAAACGAATCTTTTGAAGTTGAAAAGTCGTGGTTATAGCTACGTAATGATTCCTTGTGCTCAAGGAAAAAGCTCCATTTTGACTCTGGGTTAACTAAAAATAGCTGGCCTATCATGCTGGTTTTATCAAAAACTTTGCGATCATTAGTATTATGGTGGCCTTCAAATTTTTCGAGTTCCATATATACGTTAGAAGATATTCGCCAATAATCATTGTTTACTGGCTCTGCCGCAAAAGCAGATGCTGTTAGCCCAGATAGTGCGGTAAGAAATAAACCATTCAGTGAAGTTTTCATTTTAACCCTTTATTTTTTATGTGTTTTTTATTTTTAGTGCCGTTATGACGGGCGTGAGTATCTAGCCTTTATACCGTGGAGGTATAAAGGCTAATTTGTTAATAAGAATTAATATGTGGTGTGGTAGTTTTCACCATGACCATAAGGGAATAGGATTTTGTCCCCTTGTGGGTTTTTGATATTGACGGGGAGCAACCCTTGAGGTGGGTTTAGAGGTTGTGCAGCGCGGTTAGCAAACAGCGTACGTAGCCCGCTACGGATATTAGTTTCCAACGAATTGCGGTTATTATTAGTCACATCGAAGCCAGTGATCCCATAAATAGCAATGTTAGCTTTAACATCATTTAAATAGGCAATGTCATATGGATTACGTGAAGAAATAACAACAAGCGGTATATTTGCGTTATTAGCAGCATCAATAATTAGCTGAGCATTTGTTGGGGTATCTTTCAGGTTATAGGTTGTCAGTAAAATTAAATCTTGTTTTTTAACGATATCTCTAGCCTCGCTTTTTGATAGCGTATTTTCATTTAGTTTTATTACATTGTCGCTGCTATTAATGATTACGTCTGTTTCTTCCGCAATATCACTTAACTGTTTCTGGATTAACGCATTACGTGGTTTTTCATCAGAAATAACTAAGATACGGTTTTGAGGTTTTAGCTGGTAGGGCAGAATATTATCATTCTTAATTAATGTAATTGCTTGTTCAGAAACCATATTTTCTAGGTCTTTATGGCTTTTAGACGTTACAATTTGTTTAGCCTCAGTGAGGTTAATAGGCTGCGCCGTAATTTCTTGTTGAAGTTTTTTCAAGACGACTCGTTTCGCCGACTCATCAATACGTTTTTTTAACTCAGGGTTTTTCGCCGCTTGTGTTTCTAAGTAACGATACATGTTATCTAGGCGTGTAATTGCTTCTGTATCCCACATCTTTATTGGCATTAATACAATATCGGAACCCGCTAACAGTGATGTTTCGACGGCCCAATTAATGTCAAAGTTGTCAGCTATTGCCCCCATGTCCATTGCATCAGTGATAATTAGCCCATCATACTTTAGCTCATCGCGTAAGATACCGTGTAAAATAGGTTTGGATAAGGTTGCTGGGGTGCCAACTTTTTTCCCCGCCAACGTTGTGATTTTATGGTCATCAAGGGCAGGGACAATAATATGAGCGGTCATGACCGCATCTGCGCCATGTGCTAAAGCATATTTAAATGGGGCGAGTTCAGTAGAATGCCACGTTTTTGTATCAGAATTCACCACAGGTAAATCAACGTGGGAATCGGCGGAAACATTACCATGTCCTGGGAAATGTTTAATAGAAGTCAGTAGGTTATATTTATGTATCCCTTTTATATAGCTGGTGGACAATGTTTCAACTAGGTTTTTATCATCAGAATATGAGCGGACACCAATCACAGGGTTATTTTGGTTGTTATTAATATCAACGACAGGGCCAAAGTTGATGTTAAACCCAAGGCTAGATAACTCATATCCGTGGATCATCCCTGTCAGTTCAGCAAGTGCGGGGTTACGAGTCGCGCCTAAGGCCATATTTCCCGGCATTTCAGTCCCAACTCTCAAGCGTGTTACATATCCGCCTTCTTGGTCGGTACCGATAAATAAGGGTAAATTACTACGAGATGATTGTAATTGATTAATAAGTTCAACGGTTTGTGGTGTATCTATTAAGTTTTCACGGAATAAAATAACAGACCCTAAATGGTATTGGTTGATCACTTTAGAGACTTCATCATTCATAGCAAGGAATGGGGCTGGGTCACCATTGCTATCGTTATTCCAATATCTGAAATCCAACATAAATAACTGGCCGATTTTTTCTGCTTCAGACATGTTATTAACGATTTCTTCAGCTGATTTTTGTTTATTTTTCCATAAATCATTGAGCTGGGCTTGTGTCATTGGGTCGGCGATTGACCATGCACTGAAAAGGCATGCAGCCAGTAAGGTAAGCTTTTTCATATTATTTTCTCTAGGTTATTTTTCGAGGAATAATAAGTGCCAAAATTTATTTATGATGTGAGAAAAATCACAGTTGATACTATTCTTCATTTTAAGGTAATGGGAATAGCGAGGAAATAGTGACTTAGATATAGCAGATTCATTTGTATGATATTAAACAATAATTATCCCGGAATAGTTTATTATTACCTGGAATAATTTCATTTTGGGATTATTTCGTTGTGTGACCTAAGCCTTAAATATGGTTAAATAGTATATATATCTTTGTATCTTGTTTATGCTTTATTGTTTCATCGGACAATTTGGTTTTTATTTGATTTAATTTTATAAAATTAGTAAATGGCAAGCAAAAATATTAAAGCCACATATAAAAGCAACGTGGCTTATTTTTCTATAAAAAATAACTAAGCCCTATGAATTAAGGGTTACCAAGTATATTTTACCCCAATTTTTCCAAGATAGAGTACTTGTTTATTATTATCGCCAGAGGTGATGTCATTCTTTTTAGAATATTGCCATGTAGTGGGTTCGTAAGCGGCACCTCCCCATAACGTTAATGAGGGAGTAACATGGTATTCCACATCAGCACCAATTCGGAAACCATTTTTAGCTTTTTGCGTTAAGTAATGGTTTTCATCATGAGTGTGTTCGCTTAAATAGTAGCGAAAGTAAGGTGTAAACTGCCAATTGTCATTAAGAGTAATGGGAAAATATGCCCGAAGCTGTGACTGTATAAACCGGTCACTGAAACTGTTATCCCATAGTTTATCTATATAAACGGTTAGTTTGGCTTTCAATGCATCGGAATGTTGATAAGTGATACCATATTCTGTTTCTGCTTCATAACTATTGGAATTAAAATAGTTACTATAGTAAAGATAAGAAAGCCAAAAATTAAATGACAAATTATCGTTAAAATAATAGTTACCTGATGGCGTTAATGCATATAAGCGATTTGATGAGCGAGCTTTGGTGCCTGGAGCAGAGTCATTGGATTCTTTACGATAGCGGAAGCTAAGGTCGAGATCAGATTGTTTTGATTTAACCAATTTCTTTGTGATATCAAATTGGGTTCGGTTGCGAATATAAGCGTCCCGAGATGGGCTAAAATTACGCCCATGGTTTCTTAATGATTCCCTGTGTTCTAGAGCAAAATGCCAGTCTGATGCGGGATTGGTTAGCTTTAATTTCCCAACAGTGCTGATTTTATCGTAGACTTTATTGTTGAATGCATCACGTTGACCGCGATATTCTTCTATTTCTAGATAAACATTGGTTTTTATATGCCAAGCATCCTGGTTTTTTTCAGAAAAGCAAATAGTCGGGAATATAATTATGATGCTATAAATTAGACTAACTATATATTTCATATTTATCCTTTATGATGAGATGAATAATCATTGTTGATTTTTTAAGTTGGATAAATCTGAATTATATTTTATTTTTAGTCTACTGTTATTATTTGATTTATGAGGAATGATATTTGTAATGGAAAAGAGTAAGTCTATATAGTCAATTGATTTTAATGGTTTTATTTTTACTTTGTTTATATTTGAATGTTGTCTTAATTATGCTCTCTGGTTTTTCTTAATCATTTGTTTATTAATTAATTTGAAGATTAATTTTAATTATTTTAAATTTAAATAACTTCAGGTTTTAAATCTAAAGCTATATTTTATTATGTGAACAAAAAGTATTAGAAAGTATTTAATATATTCCATTAAATATAACTATTATCTAATAAAAAACCGCCAATAAATGGCGGTTAAGAATAAACATGAATAACCTAATAAGGTTATTTAGTTTTTTTCGCTTCAGCTGCTGCTTTTACAATGACTGCAAATGCGTCAGCTTTTAGTGATGCACCACCAACTAAAGCGCCGTCGATATCTGGTTGAGTAAATAACTCAGCAGCATTACTTGCATTCACAGAACCACCGTATTGGATGATCACTTGCTCAGCAATTGCAGCATCTTTTTTCGCAATATGAGTACGGATAAACTTATGAATTGCTTGTGCTTGGGCTGGAGTTGCGGATTTACCAGTACCGATAGCCCAAATTGGTTCATAAGCAATTACTGCACCTTCGAATGCTTCTGCGCCTAATGAATTCAGTACAGCATCGATTTGGCGAGCACAGACTTCTTCAGTTTTACCTGCTTCATTTTCTGCTTCTGTTTCACCAATGCACAGAACTGGGATTAAACCTTGTTCTTTTAATACAGCGAATTTTTTAGCAACAAATTCATCACTTTCATTGTGATAGGTACGGCGCTCTGAGTGACCAATAATAATGTACTTGGCACCGACATCTTTCAGCATTTCAGCAGATGTTTCGCCTGTGAATGCGCCAGACAGGTTAACGTCAACGTTCTGTGCACCTAATGCAATACGGCTACCTGCCAATGCATGTTTAGCTTGAGTCAGGTAGATTGCTGGTGGCGCAATTGCTACATCGCAGCCATCAACGCTGCTAAGTTCATTACGCAGACCTGCGATCAGGTCATTGACCATATGGGTGCTGCCGTTTAGTTTCCAGTTACCCATTACCAATGGATGTCGCATGTTGTTTCCTCCAACCAGAGAGTTTGAATGATTAATCAATAAGTTATTCATTACGCGCTGATGTTGTACGCGCAATGTGACAGTTTTGTCGCCATTCACCTTTCGTATTATAAGAACAATAGATGATAATAGCTTTGCTTTTTATCATGCTTATTCTGAGAGCGTGATCACTACCCGTTTAGGGCGTTTGTTGTTCTAGCTTAATCGGTTCAACAGCAAAAGTAAGCACATTATTGTCACTTTTTACTAAAATATACCTCAATACCCCGAAGCGAGCTTCTTCAGCCCGGTTTGTGTTTTTGTCTGCCATAATTTTATTTAATGCCTCAGTGAGTTCAGGAGCTTTATCAAGTGGGACATCGGGGGCAAATTGGTGGATAATTGCGATGGTATAGCGTTCCATTAACTGTTGGTTTGCTTGTGCTTCTTGGCTATTTTCTGCGGGGAGTAGCGTAATTTGTAAGCTCTTAATTTTTTCGCTTCCACGCTCTAAAACCGCGGATGAGTATATGTATTGGTTTATACGAGAAGCTGCCCGAATATAAGGTGCGGAAATGTCTTGGCTGGCAATCACTTTATATTCGTGAAGATATAAATCTTTATAAGTTTGGTTAAATTGATTGCGCAATTTAGGAATGGTGAGGTCAAAAGAAGGGGCATCAGGAGCTAAATAGGCGACTTCAACGTCGGTATCTGGCATTGTTGGCACTTTCTGAGCCAAGACCAATTGTGGCACACTAAGCGCAAAAATGGTTATGATGGCGTATATAGAACGAAATAAGGTTTGGGGCATTTTTTTGACACTCATTCTTTGGGTTTTCATATTGTATCAGGATTATAGGTAATGACATTACAACAATGGGCTTTTTCCTTCAAAGGTCGTATCGGTCGCCGGCCATTTTGGGTAGGTATTGCCGCCACTTTTATTTTAATAACGGCTGTTGCACTATTACAAAATGTATTTTTATTGCCTGAAATATTCTCTTTAGTTTTCTTTATTGTATTACTTTATCCCCTAGCAGCGATTTTTGTGAAGCGTTTACATGACCGAGGTAAGTCAGGGGGCTGGTTCGGGTTAATCGTACTCGCATTTGCCCTGTTTTCGATAGATGTCAGCCAATTTGAGCCGATATGGCAATGGGGAATAGGCCGTTTTTTACCTTTGCTAATTACCATGATCATGGTTTTAGATTGCGGCGCTTTTTTGGGAATGGAAAGTGCGAATCAGTATGGTGAGAAAACAGAACCCGTTGAGTATCTATAGCGTGAGGCTATGGAGCCAAAACTACCCTGAGCATCTCTCAGGGTAGTACTTTTACATGATTGCTAATGTTGCGGGTCCATTGGGCCTGTTTACCAGTATTGTTCACTAGAAATATGGCCGGGTTTTCGGCGTAGGTGCTTAACCATCCCGTGGCTATTTTTCAGCATTTCGCGCGTATCTCTTACCATCTCAGGGTTACCACATAACATGACATGGCAGGTATCAGGAGAAAGGGTTACACCCACTGCATTCTCTAGCGCATGGCTTTCAATGAGAGCGGGGACACGCCCATGGAGAGAGTTTGAGCACTGTTCACGGCTCACGACAGTGACAACCTTAACTTTCCCATGAAATTGTTGTTCTAAAGCTTTCATGAGAGGCAAATAGCTTAAATCTTTTGCAAAACGTACTGCATGTAGCAAGATGATATTATCAAAACGCGCTAAGTCTTTACCTTCTTGTAAGATGGATAAAAACGGCCCGATGGCAGTTCCGGTTGAAAGCATCCATAAATTTTTGCATTCTGGTATTTCATCCAAGACAAAAAATCCGGCAGCTTCATCCGTGATTTGTAAGGTATCGTTAGGCTTTAATTTTGCAAGTTGTGGGCTTAATTTCCCTCCAGGAACAATCACAAAGTAAAATTCAAGCCGGTTATCGCTCGGTGCGTTAACGTAGGAATAGGCTCGTTGAACTCTTTCTCCCTCGATTTCCAGTGCTAATTTAGCGTATTGTCCGGCTGTAAAAGGTTTAATTGGCGCCTCAATGACAAGGCTAAATAATGCATCAGTCCAAAATTTGGCTTCAATGACTTTCCCAGTTACCCAATTTGCCATAAATTCCACCTCTTAGTATTTCAAAATAAACTAACTAAAACGACATATTGATTACATGAATTAGCTAGGGAATGGATCATTAGGATTTAATACTAAATCAGTTCACTATTTATGCTTATCGATAATGTGTCCCAGTGATTTATTCTTAAATATGGCTTATTTTCAATTTCAATGTACAGTTATCTTGACAGTGTTGGCGAATATTACTGCCATTGTTAAATAAACTAAAATGTACTGCTACTACGAATAAAGGGTAATTTTTGTTATCTTAATCACAGTAGGACAAAATCTGTTGTTTGCTATTTACCTGAAGCAGGTTTAAAGCGCAGAACAACAATTAAATATTGATAATTTAATGTCTAAATAGTCGCTGTATTATTTTTAAATAATACAGCGTTATTGTGTGTCCGGATTGTCTATCCGGGGTTTTGATATATTTGAGAGAAAAATGAGAAAGCTGGAACATTTCAATCTGTTATTAATGTTAATTGCATTAGCGGCTGTCGGCCAAATGACACAAACTATTTATGTCCCTGTGATAGCTGAAATAGCGGTGTATTTTAATGAGCCTTCCGGGGCTGTTCAGCAGGTAATGGCCGCTTATTTATTTTCTTATGGTTTTTCACAGTTATTGTATGGTCCGTTGTCCGACCAAATTGGCCGCCGACCTGTTATTTTGTTCGGTTTGACAATTTTCTTATTTTCCACCATCTTGGCGATTTTTGCTCCAACCTTGACGACATTAACAGTTGCCAGCGGTTTACAGGGGCTAGGTACTGGCGTAGCTGGTGTGATGGCGAGGACTATGCCGCGTGATTTATATAAAGGCACTGCGTTGCGCTATGCAAATAGTTTATTAAATATGGGGGTATTAGTTAGCCCATTATTGGCACCCATGTTTGGTGGTATATTAGCCCATTTTTGGGGGTGGCATGCCTGTTATATTTTCCTGTTTATCTTAGGTGCATCAGTGTTATTAAGTATGTACCGTTGGCTACCTGAAACCCGCCCAGTTTCGCCTGAAAAACACAGAATGGTTGATTCATACCGAGCGCTATTATCAAACGGCTCATTTTTATCGTATTTAGCAATGCTGATAGGCGCGTTAGCAGGGATAGCCGTGTTTGAGTCGAGTAGCGGTGTATTAATGGGGGGAGTTTTGGGGTTAAGTAGTATCACCGTGAGCATTTTATTTATTCTGCCGATCCCTGCCGCTTTTTTTGGTGCTTGGTATGCAGGGCGTGAAGGAAAAACCTTTTATCACCTGATGTGGCACGCCGTATTAATTTGCCTGCTGGCAGGTATCATGATGTGGCTACCAAGTTGGTTTGGTATTATGAATACATGGACATTGTTGGTGCCAGCCGCCGTCTTTTTCTTTGGTGCAGGGATGCTATTTCCTTTAGCAACAACGGGGGCAATGGAGCCATTCCCTTATTTAGCGGGTGCTGCCGGAGCGCTGGTAGGGGGATTGCAAAATGTAGGTTCAGGGGTTGCAACATGGATCTCTGCATTGTTACCACAGGATGGGCAGTTTAGCCTTGGGCTTTTAATGTTTTTAACATCCATACTGGTTTTATTGTGTTGGCTGCCATTAGCTAAACGGATGGGTCATACAGAACGAACTGTTTAATGGATAAAATAAAGTGGGAAACGATAGGTTGTCCCACTTTATTTGCAATATTAGGCGGCAGTGCCGTTAGGTTTATTGGGTGATTAGGCGATTAAAGGCGAAACAATCTGCGTAGGTTGTGGCAGTATTGCTCCAGGAAAAAGCGATAAGTTATCCTTTTGATCAATTGTTGATAGCAGCGCCGGTTGTTCTGCTATTGAGTTAAATTCGACTGGGCGGTCATAATTTACAAACGCGGTATTTTCTGCCAATTGGTCTATGCTGTTTTGGTAGAGCCAAATTGAGCTAGGTGCCACGTTATCCTGCAAGTGTTGGTCGATATACACTTTGATTCCAACTAATTCTAAGCCCGGGGTACTGTCGATGGTTCCGTTGATAGTCAATATGTCTTGGTCTACAGAAAGATACCAGCGTTCTTTTGGTGTATATTCTTCAATTCTACCCTGCTCATTATAAAGCTGTAGTGTTACCCAATATGTATGTTCGCTATTAGTTAGGCCAAGTTGTTTAATGTTAACCAGTTGATGAATATGTACATCAGATAGTAAGTTTCTTTCTGAGGGGACATTAAGTTGGCGATTAGAAATAAAACGTTTATCTACTTGAATATCAAGGTGGTTAATCGGCTTAAATTCATGTATGGCCAGTTGTATTTCATCCTCACCAAATGGGTCACTTAATGAAAAATCCTGTTGGTGTAATTGGCCGTTTTCGACCCAGCTAGCGCGTAGTTTACTATGTTTATCAATACGCGATAAATTTACCTGACCAGTCTTAGCATTAACCAAATCATGTTCGGTTGCAGACCAAAACAGCTTAGTGCCACGCCAATAATTATCTAGCTGTAATTTTTCTGGTAGCGTTTGCCCATTACTGTTAGAAAACAAACGATTTGCCAGTGATTCAGGGTTTTTATATTGAAAAATGATTTTTGCTGCATCTTTGTTGCCCGCTTCTTTAACTTCCAGTTTAACCAATTCCCCCTTGTCAGCAATTTTTAAGTTCAATTGGTTATCAAATATAAAAATATCTTTTGTTTCAGAGAGTAAGCCGTGGTGCGTTGCGTAAGTAACTTTGAATGAATAGTCCGAGTAGTCACCATCAAGAGATTTTGTGATGAATTCATCATGAGGGGTATTTATGGTGCTAGCGATTGTTTTGATGATATTCAGCCGACTATAAGGATGAAGGGTACCATCCGTCATTCGCGTAAATTGCCTATGTAGCCAATATATTGGGGTATCACGCTGAATATAGTGTTTAGAGTACTTGTTTTGATGAGCTTTTTGGATGAGAAAATCTTGGATTTTTGCTACGAAATAATCAGAGTGAGGAAGAAAAGCATCGTTATTGGCTAAGAGTTCCATAGGCGAGGTGGGGTACATTGCTGGCTTGACCTCAGTAACACCACCGTTAACCGATAGCCGTTTATAGGTAATATACCGTTGCTGTTGTTGGTCATAGGCAATGTTTACCCCATTGCTATACTCCTTAAATGGGTATACTTCTTTATTATTAGTATGCGGTAAGCCTAAGCCATGGCCATATATTTCATGCCATAAAATCCCCGAATCTGCCAATCCCCCGCCATAATTGGGTGAAGCTATCCCCAACAACCAGAAAAAAGCACCATCAGGTATTAAAGGCTCGATAGCGGAGTAATGAAATTCAAAATTGAATGAGGTTAATTTTGCTAATTTGGAGCTATTCATGTATGCCCAATGAATCTGTGAAGCGGTAAATTGCGGAATTACTTTGGGGTTATCATATTTAGGGTTTGACAGAATACGGGTGGTAAGGTAGCCATTAATATAAGGGTTTAGTGCTGGGGACTGCGAAACAGCTGGGTAACTATAGAGAGTAAAGTGTTTGATTGGTAGCCTAGCGGCGGCTTCTATCCCCCAACTTAGGGGGGAGTAGGTGTAAGTGCCATGCCCTTGTTGATAAAGGCTAGTAGTATGGATATGTGAGGTTATTGAGTGATTGGGTTTTACGTTTAATTGGAAATTACCATTTTCCTCGGTATAAGGCATAAGAATCGGGGTATTATCGGCTAAAATGCGAATTCTAACCCCCGGTTGTACCCACTCGCTTTTTAATGGGGCGGTATAGCTTTGATGATGCAAATCATTAGCAGGAACACTCATTTTTATGGGAATTGGTAATAACGTTTGCGGTAGCCTTTCGGGGCCCACTAACCTTACTCGGCCTAGTTCTTTTCCCTCCTTTGTGCTGACTATCGCGACAAAATCAGGTGATTTCGCGGAAGATTGACTAGTCACATCGACTTTAACCAATGCCCAACGGTTGGCGGATAAACAGAAATAGGGGGTATCTGGTGCCTGCAGGTGAGTCTGTGCGAGTTGAATATTATGTACTTGCATGTCATGGGGTTTAGGATGTTTTTTGGGGCTGGGCTCATTATAGATAGGGTCTTGGATGGTAAAGGTTTTTTTCCCAGGGATGGAAACCAGTGGAGGGGCTTCCATTTGTAATTGAACGGATATTGGGGCAGAGATATCCCCATTTTTCATTACGGCAACAAAATCAAATTGCTCTACTCCGTGGTGATTAAAGTGATTATCTGGCTGGTATTGCCATTTCCCGGTTCTCTCATCTAGCAAAACGTCGCCAAATTGTGGTTTTTCAATTAACTGATACTCCACAATGTTTTCATCTGTAGGGAGATCGCCTGTGACGGCACCTACGATGAAAGGGTCTAATGATGATGTTGGGTTTTCAACAATAACAATAGGGAGGATTTGTTCTTGATAACCAAATTGGAGGAGGTCGAGCTTCCGGTTTTGTAAATCAGTAATATTTAACTGATATGTCTTTTTATTCCAGTTGACACGAATGTCACTATCATCAATGTGCTGGTGGATATAGTCTTGCAGGTATTGTGCAAATTGTTCAGGGGAGGTGAATTGGGTTTCTGTCAGTTTAAACTCTTCACGATAAATCTCAGTAATATGGCTATCTTTATCCGTGAGTTTTAGTGAAAGGTGTGTCCAGTTATTAATTTGGTCTTTATCAATGCTAATGGATTGAATAATTGCATTATCTTCTATTTTTTTATAAACGGTATTGGGAACATCAACATAGGGAACAGGCACGTTTCTTTTTAATTGAAATTGGGAAATGCAAATACCTTCTCCAACAATTATTATTTGGTTATTTTTATAGCTGACTTTTACTAATGGGTGGGATAATAGACTCAGTTGATGGTTGATCTTATTTTCAATTTCTTGGGCTAATTCAGGCCAAGAAGACCGTGATATTAATGCGATGTCATCTAATTTTAGAATTATATTTTGATGTTCACTGCTAAGGACAATTGAAAAATATTCTGATTGTTGAAGGGTTTCATCTGTTAACAGTATTGAGTTGATCGCTGAATGAGGTAAGGAAACCACTTGTTGGAAGCCATGTGGGTTAAATGACGGTGTATTTTTGTTTGTTTTGGTTATGTCAGTCTTAGATTGGATATAGCTAAAGGCACTTTCTGGAATACGCTCTATTGGTGATTGCCCTGAACGATATAATAAGTCAAATTTAGGTGGTGATGTTTCTGTAATTGTCTTAATGCTAAAATTTATTGTGCCATTTTTATCTATATGCCCAAGGGAGATAGCCTGATGTTCATTCGAAGGTATAATATGAATGTCTCTTGAGCCTATGCTTAATGTCGCGCACTCCTGTAATAATGAAGTATCTAGGTATAAGGTCCAGTCACCTGAATCGGTAAACGTTATTTCCCCGCTATAATTCCAACCAGTTCGGTAAGTCTGTTCGGTAATTACTGAGTTCTGCTGCGAAAAATTGGAAATGATATGGGTATTTTTTTCAATATCATTTTTACCTTTAATTTGGTAAGTGCTAACTAATATTCCTTGTGGCGCATTATTTTCTTTTTCAGTTTTTGCACTGTTTTTATCATTAACATCAATTAATGAAAGCTCATTGATAAATTTTTGCATTGATGGAGAGGGGGGAACATCGTCATTTTCAATGATGAGTAAGCTACCGCCAGTCAATTCGAGGTAATGGCGTAGTAGCTCGACTTGTTTATCATTACTGCTAGATGAAACAACGACCGTATCATAGTGGCGGTGCCATTGCCCACTGGGTAATAAGAGGTCTGCGATTTGGTCTGCGGCACGTGCATCCCCCTCTTGCCATTTAGTTGGTGAATTGGAACTATCAACAAATAAATTATGGCTGGGGTGGAATTCAGAGCCTGAAAATTGAAACTGTTCAACGGTGCTCAGTACATAATTGGGCTTGTTTCCACCGGATAAACGCGGCGAATTCATTAACCAATTGAAAAAAGTAAAAGTAGCTTGGCTGGTGGTAGATTGGCGCGGGTTTTCTTTTAATCCACGAATTAAGTCAGAATCGTTTTTTATTATTGCTACTCGGCTGTTTTGTTTATAATAGCCAAACTGTAGTTTTTTTTGCTGTATTTGTTCTGAAACAAGCGTAGATGTGGTTAGTTTATATAAATAATTTGTAGGTTTCTTGAGGTGTTCCATACCCATTTTCCTTGAAAGAATAAGTAATAATACATGTAGTTCAAGGTGATTTTAGATAAACTCATATGGGCTTTCTAATTTATTATTAGTCTGATTATTGGCTTTCTATTTATTAGCTAATTGGTTTTCCCTGCCTTGTCTCACCATTCGAAAGTCAATAAATTGATTTTCCTCGTTTATTTTCAAAAACTATTCAGTTTACTGCCAAACACAATATATCAGTTAATCGTTTAAGGCAGTGCCGAAGCACCGCCTTAAAAAACAATAAAGTGTTAGTGGCAATAATTAACCACGGTCTTCCCACTCTTGAGCTCGTGCTACTGCTTTTTTCCACCCTTCATATTTGAAATTACGTTCTGTCGTTTCAATACCAGGCTTAAAGACACGCTCAATAGTCGCTTTACTTTGTAGTTCATCAAGGTCATTCCAGAAACCAACGGCTAACCCTGCAAGATAAGCAGCACCTAGTGCTGTACTTTCACGAACCTCTGGGCGTTCAACAGGGGTCCCGAGAATATCCGCTTGAAATTGCATTAGGAAGTTATTGGCGACAGCACCACCGTCAACACGTAGTGCTTTTAAACGTTCGCCAGAGTCTGCTTGCATTGCGTCAAGTACGTCACGAGTCTGGTAGGCGATAGATTCTAGCGTTGCGCGAATAATGTGATTACGGTTAGCACCACGGGTTAAGCCAAAAATTGCTCCTCGCGCATAAGGGTCCCAATAAGGGGCTCCTAACCCTGTAAAAGCAGGAACGACATAGACACCATTACTGTCTTTCACTTTAGTGGCAAAATATTCGGAGTCAGTCGCTTCATCGATTAATTTTAGCTCGTCGCGTAGCCATTGAATGGAAGCGCCCCCGACGAAAACCGCACCTTCAAGTGCATAGTTCACTTCACCTTTCGGACCACATCCTATGGTCGTTAGTAAGCCGTGATTAGAGCGTACCGCGGTTTCTCCGGTATTTAACAGCAAGAAACAGCCTGTTCCATAGGTATTTTTAGCCATGCCAGGCTTGACGCACAGTTGGCCGTACAGCGCCGCCTGTTGGTCACCCGCCATTCCTGAAATTGGGATACGCGTTCCACCTTTCCCCCCAATATTGGTTTGGCCATAAACCTCTGATGATGGACGAACCTCTGGGAGCATGGCGCGTGGAATATTTAGGGCTTTAAGAATTTTATCATCCCATTCTAGGTTGCGGATATTAAACATCATAGTACGGGATGCGTTGGTATAGTCGGTGACGTGGACACGGCCTTGTGTCATTTTCCAAACTAGCCATGTGTCAACGGTTCCAAACAGTAATTCCCCTTTTTCTGCGCGTTCACGAGCCCCTTCTACGTTGTCTAAAATCCATTTAACTTTTGTGCCGGAAAAGTAAGGGTCAACGACAAGGCCTGTGTTTTGGCGAATATATTCTTCTAGATCACGGTCATTTTGTTTGAGATGAGTACAAAAGTCAGCTGTGCGGCGGCATTGCCATACAATCGCATTATAAACAGGCTTACCTGTTGCTTTCTCCCAGACAATAGTCGTTTCTCGTTGATTAGTAATGCCAATCCCAGCGACTTCATCAGTTCGGATATCTGCTTTGGCAAGAACTTCAACTAAGGTCGAACTTTGTGATGCCCAAATTTCCATAGGGTCATGTTCTACCCAGCCTGGCTTAGGATAAATTTGTGTGAATTCACGTTGTGAAATACTAATAATATTTGCATCGTGGTCGAGTACAACCGCTCGTGAACTGGTTGTGCCTTGGTCAAGTGCGACAATATATTTTTTCGCAATAGTGGTTTCTGTCGTCATAATTTAAGCCTGTTCCGAAGATTTGGTGTTTTTAACGGATAACTTTTCTGTTTTGGTCTCTTCTTCACATACCATGCACGGTAGGTGGCGACCAATAAGTTTACGATAGGCGAATGCCCCTAGCAGACCACCAACAATAGGTGCTGTCAATGGTACAAGGAAATACGGTATATCACGGCCACCTGTGAGCGCGATGTCACCCCAGCCTGCAAGATAAGCCACAACTTTCGGCCCAAAATCGCGAGCAGGGTTGAGGGCGAACCCTGTTAGTGCACCAAATGAACCGCCGATAACTGCGATTAAAATACCAATTAATAGTGGAGCAAGTGGGCCACGAGGTACGCCATTACCATCATCAGTTAGCGCCATAATTAAGCACACTAAGATGGCAGCAATAACCACTTCAATGAAGAAGGCATGAGGAACGCTGATTTGTGGTGCAGGGTAGGTAGAGAATACCCCTGCGGTAAATAAGCTTTCTTGTGTACCCCTAATAATATGGTGAACTTGGTCGTAATCGAAAAAAACGGGGGAATACATAGAGTAGACTAATGCCGCTGCAAAGAAGCCACCTAGCATTTGTGCGATGATATAAGGGATCACTTTGCGCTTATCAAAACAAGCGAATAGCCATAGTGCAAGGGTCACCGCAGGGTTTAAGTGAGCACCTGAGGTTCCCGCTGTAAGATAAACGGCTAAGGCAACACCGAAGCCCCAGATAATACTGATTTCCCAGAGACCAAGTTGCGCCCCTGCAATCCTAACTGCGGCAACACAGCCTAAACCGAAAAATACTAGCAGTGCAGTGCCTAAAAACTCTGAGATACACTGACCAGTGAGTGATGTAGTCGTCATTTGGCTCATATGTTTCTATCCTACGAAAATGAAAATTATTGTAATGTTTTTTTAGTTAAGACTTTCTAATCGAAAATCATTAGCTGTAAATTTATCGTTAAAGAACATAAACGAGAAATATCGAAATTGAAAAATGTGTGTTACATCACTAAAGCGAAAGAAAACAACCAAAAATAGTGACGAGTTCGACCTTTATGGTGTGATCTGACCAGTATTTTTTATCAATGGTTATTAGTATTCAGATGGAAGGAACTGGACACAGGGGATCATGCTACTTACAATCGTGTAAAAGCAGATAAGGGAGACCTAACAAATGTCATTTGAAGTATTTGAGAAACTCGAGTCCAAAGTTCAACAAGCGATTGATACAATCACGTTGTTACAAATGGAAATTGATGAATTAAAAGATAAAAATGGTGCACTAAGCCAAGAACTAGAAACGACAAAGTCAGGTACTGAGTCTTTAGTGCGAGAAAATGAACAACTCAAACAAGAGCAGCAAGCATGGCAGGAAAGGTTGCGTACTTTGTTAGGGAAGATGGAAGAAGTGTAATTTCTCGTCATACTTCGCGTTGTAGGGGTGTTGGCTTCGTCTCTTCGCCCTAGTCACATACTTATGTATGCTCCTAGGGTCTTATCGACTTTGCCGCCTACCTACAACACGAATTATTTAGAGAAACTTTCGTCATACTTCGCGTTGTAGGGGTGTTGGCTTCGTCTCTTCGCCCTAGTCACATACTTATGTATGCTCCTAGGGTCTTATCGACTTTGCCGCCTACCTACAACACGAATTATTTAGAGAAACTTTCGTCATACTTCGCGTTGTAGGGGTGTTGGCTTCGTTTCTTCGCCCTAGTCACATACTTATGTATGCTCCTAGGGTCTTATCGACTTTGCCGCCTGCCTACAACACGAATTATTTAGAGAAACGTTCGTTATACCTTGCGTTGTAGGGTGTTGGCTTCGTTTCTTCGCCCTAGTCACATACTTATGTATGCTCCTAGGGTCTTATCGACTTTGCCGCCTACCTACAACACGAATTATTTAGAGAAACTTTCGTCATACCTTGCGTTGTAGGGTGTTGGCTTCGTTTCTTCGCCCTAGTCACATACTTATGTATGCTCCTAGGGTCTTATCGACTTTGCCGCCTGCCTACAACACGAATTATTTAGAGAAACTTTCGTCATACTTCGCGTTGTAGGGGTGTTGGCTTCGTCTCTTTGCTCTAGTCACATACTTATGTATGCTCCTAGGGTCTTATCGACTTTGCCGCCTACCTACAACACGAATTATTTAGAGAAACGTTCGTCATACCTTGCGTTGTAGGGGTGTTGGCTTCGTCTCTTCGCCCTAGTCACATACTTATGTATGCTCCTAGGGTCTTATCGACTTTGCCGCCTACCTACAACACGAATTATTTAGAGAAACTTTCGTCATACCTTGCGTTGTAGGGGTGTTGGCTTCATCTCTTTGCTCTAGTCACATACTTATGTATGCTCTTAGAGTCTTATCGACTTTGCCGCCTGCCTACAACACGAATTATTTAGAGAAACTTTCGTCATACTTTGCGTTGTAGGGTGTTGGCTTCATCTCTTTGCTCTAGTCACATACTTATGTATGCTCTTAGAGTCTTATCGACTTTGCCGCCTGCCTACAACACGAATTATTTAGAGAAACTTTTGTCATACCTTGCGTTGTAGGGTGTTGGCTTCGTCTCTTTGCTCTAGTCACATACTTATGTATGCTCCTAGGGTCTTATCGACTTTGCCGCCTACCTACAACACGAATTATTTAGAGAAACGTTCGTCATACCTTGCGTTGTAGAGTATAAAAATAAGGGCTGCAATAATTTGCAGCCCTTATTTTTATAATTTTTAACGGATTATGCGTCGATATTGTCATCTTCGATAAAACCGTCGTTCTCAGACGAGGTTAGTGGCTCTTCAGAAAGAATAATGCCGGTATTATCCGCATACAGATAATCACCAGAGAAGAAGGTGACGCCACCAAAATTGACGCGGACATCACTTTCGCCAATGCCCTCATCAGGGCAACCTGCTGGCATAGCGGCAATAGCTTGGATGCCAAGGTCAAGTTCCATTAGTGCATCGACTTGGCGAACCGCGCCATAAATCACAATGCCTTCCCAATGGTTGTCAACAGCAAGCCTTGCTACTTCGGCGTCAATAAGCGCTTTACGGACAGAGCCACCGCCATCAACTAGCAGAATACGGCCGGTACCGTCTTCTTCCAGCAAATCATACAGTAGGCCGTTATCTTCAAAGCATTTAACTGTAATGATTTGACCGCCAAATGAAGTACGCCCACCAAAGTTGGAGAAAAGAGGTTCTACCACATTAACGCTTTCTTGGTATATATCGCAGAGTTCGGAAGTATCATAATTCATAGGATTTAGGTCTTTTTTTGCTGCAAGAGGTAGCCAGTATATCCCTTTTGAACAGTACTTGGCAAAGTTACCCGCCTAAAAATAGGCGGGAAAAGTCAAAAAATAGGCAAATAATGATGATTACTTGCTCATCACCACGCCAATAGAGAATAACACGTTGGTGATCAGTGCCGCTTTTACCATATTTTCAAGTAAAGGACGCATACCTTCTGGTGTGGGGTCGCTAAGAACACGGCGTAAATGGTTCATCAATACTGGCACCGCAAGTAAGAATAGCCAGCCACTCCAACCTTGTAAGTAAATCAGGTTGAAAAACACTAAACATAAAATGGCAACGATAATAATAATTGCGTGGTAAATGCGTGCACCCTGCGGCCCTAAACGCACAGCTAATGTATTTTTACCTGCTTTGATATCATTTTCGATATCACGCATATTATTAATGTTTAATACGGCAACTGATAGCAACCCGCAAGCTGTGGCGGGTAACAGGGTGATGATATTGAAACTATTTGCCTGTAAGTAGTAAGTCCCAATCACGCTTAGCCAGCCAAAGAAGATGAGTACCGATATATCCCCCAGCCCTAAATAGCCATAGGGTTTTTTACCAACAGTGTAGGTAATGGCCGCAACGATGGCAATTAACCCTAGGGCTACGAAACCGATAGCATCTTCGGGTTTTTCACACGCGACAATAATTAACAGTAACCCAGAAATACAGGCCGCCGTAATATTGATTTTTAACGCTTTTTTCATGTCAGCTTGCGTGATAACGCCTTTTTGCATACCACGTAGTGGGCCAATACGCTCTTCGGTATCGGAACCTTTTACAGCATCACCATAATCATTGGCAAGGTTAGATAAAATCTGTAATAGTCCAGCGGTAATAAGGGCTAAAAGCGCCACAGGCCATTTAAAGTTGCCTGTTAAATAGGTTAGAGCGGAGCCTGTGACAATCGCAATCACCCCGAGAGGGAGGGTTTTGGGGCGTAGGCTTTCAATCCAAGCTTGTTTACGGCTTATTGTATTTGGTGAGTTCATTTAATTACTTCACAGGTTCATACTTGTCATATTTCAAATTGTAGTGATCTTGGCTGTACTTTATTGCTCTAGTCACATACTCGTATAGGTTACTTGCTATATTCCAGCTACTTTAGTCACATCGGGCTGATGTTATTTTGGTTTTCTACAATCTGAATTATTTAAAGTCGTGTTCTTAAAAATTTAACTAGCCTATCGCAATGATAAATATTGTTGAATTTCAAAGCAGTAGGATTAATATTTCATAGAAAAAAGTGCAGCGATAAAAGCTGCACTTTAGTCGATGTATATTAAGGATACATGAAAACCTGATAATTAATAAGATTATAAAATAAATCTACTCAGGTCTTCGTCAGCAACCAGTTCGTCTAAGTGTTGTTTGACGTACTCAGCATCGATTTGGATAGTTTGGCCATTACGGTCGCTTGCATCGAAAGAAATATCTTCCATTAAACGTTCAAGTACCGTGTGCAGACGACGAGCACCAATGTTTTCAGTTGACTCATTCACTTGCCATGCTGATTCTGCAATTTTACGGATACCGTCTGCTGTAAATTCAATATTGACGCCTTCAGTTGCCATTAGCGCTTTATATTGCTCAGTTAAGGAGGCATTTGGTTCTGTCAAAATGCGGACAAAATCTTCAGTGGTCAGTGCTTGCAGTTCAACGCGAATAGGTAGACGACCTTGCAGTTCAGGGATTAGATCTGATGGGCTAGATACTTGGAATGCACCTGATGCAATAAAGAGAATGTGGTCGGTTTTTACCATACCGTGCTTAGTCGAAATGGTACAGCCTTCGATTAATGGTAATAAGTCACGCTGAACCCCTTCACGGGATACGTCTGGACCTGAGCTTTGACCGCCACGTTTACAGATTTTGTCGAATTCATCGATAAACACGATACCGTTTTGCTCTACGGCTTCAATAGCTTGTTCTTTTAGCTCTTCTGGGTTAACTAATTTAGCGGCTTCTTCTTCCACTAATAGTTTAAACGCCTCTTTGATTTTCATCTTACGAGGCTTTTGTTTTTGACCCGCTAAATTTTGGAACATGGATTGTAACTGGTTAGTCATTTCTTCCATGCCCGGAGGCGCCATGATCTCTACCCCCATTGGGGTGGCCGCAACTTCAATCTCAATTTCTTTATCGTCTAACTGGCCTTCACGTAATTTTTTACGGAATGTTTGACGCGCAGGTGATTGTTCATCAGTGGGTTCAGATTGACCCCAATTGTTTTTTGCCGGTGGGATCAACACATCTAAAATACGCTCTTCGGCCATTTCTTCTGCACGATAGCGGTTTTTTTCGATAGATTGTAAACGCACCATTTTGACGGCAGAATCAGTCAAATCACGAATAATAGAGTCAACTTCTTTACCCACATAACCGACTTCTGTAAATTTTGTCGCTTCAACTTTGATAAACGGTGCATTCGCTAATTTTGCTAAGCGGCGAGCAATTTCAGTTTTACCTACCCCTGTTGGGCCAATCATCAGAATATTTTTTGGGGTAACTTCATGGCGTAACACTTCATTTAACTGCATACGGCGCCAGCGGTTACGCAGAGCAATTGCTACAGAGCGTTTGGCTTTGTTTTGGCCAATAATATGATTGTCGAGTTCGCTGACAATTTCGCGTGGAGTCATTTCGGACATGCTAGCAATCCTTATGATTTTGAAGAAATTTCTTCAAAGTTGACATTGTGGTTGGTGTAAATACAGATGTCGCCAGCAATGGCGAGTGCTTTTTCGGCAATTTCTTTTGCGCTCAAGTCTGTATTTTCTAACAGTGCACGTGCTGCTGATTGCGCGTATGGACCACCGGAACCTATGGCAATTAAGTCATTTTCAGGTTGTACCACGTCACCATTACCCGTAATGATAAGCGAGGTGTGTTCATCTGCGACAGCGAGCAACGCTTCTAGCTTGCGTAGCATACGGTCTGTACGCCAATCTTTTGCAAGCTCAACGGCCGCTTTAGTTAAATGGCCTTGGTGCAGTTCGAGTTTACGCTCAAACAGTTCAAAAAGTGTGAATGCATCTGCGGTGCCACCGGCAAATCCGGCAATGACTTTGTCATTGTATAAGCGGCGAACTTTGCGGACATTGCCTTTCATGACGGTATTACCCATCGTCGCCTGTCCATCACCACCAATTACGACCTGGCCATTACGGCGAACACTTACGATTGTTGTCATGAGTTAGCCCCTGGTTTTATTACAAAAAGAATGCAGCTGGTTTTAATTTCCAAAAGATAAAATTCAAGTGGTAGCTGTTTAATTAGCTAGCACTTGAATTGTGTTGAAGATAAAAACAACCGCTCATGAGTACATTAAAACAGTACATGGGGTGGGAGGTTAGGATTTTCAACCCCCTGAAGCACGAAGAATGCAACCTGATACACCGACACCTGCTGCTCGGTCACGCATTTTCTCTGCGGTTGACTTGGAATAAGGGCCTAATACGATACGGTGCCAGCCACCGCCACTAGAGATACGGCTTTCAATACCTGAAAAGGCGAGTGTTGCTTGTACCGACTCTGCTTGTTCTGCTGTACGGAATGACCCGCATTGAACTAACATATTTTGCAGATTATTCGCTGGTTTTTTATCCGGTACATTTTGTGTCGATGAGGCCGGTGCCGCTGGTCGAGATTCTACTTTCGGTTCGTTATTCACAACAGGCTTACGTTGAACTGGCTCTATAGGTTGAGCCGGTTCATTGATAATGACCTGAGACCGCGGCACTGGTTTACCGTTAGCAGGGATTTCTTGTAAGTTAGTTACCGGTTGGCGCCGGTCAGAATCGATTTGCTCTAATAATTGACGTTGTTCAGGTGTTAAATCTGATGGACGCAGAATATTAGTACCGGTATTAGGCTGCTGAGAGCTTGGTATATCAACACCGCGGCGCTCGAGTTCTTTAATATAGCGCCAGCGCTCTTCAGGTTTGGGCGGAAGTGTGCTGCCCGTAGGTGCAGTTGGTACGACAGATTGTGGTGGTAGGGTATCCTTTTTATTTTGGGTGATATAAAACAGGCCACCAACGAATAGCACGACAATCACCACAGCAACGACCAAAGTAGTCATTGGCAGTCCCTGTGCTTTTTTCGATTTACCTTTGCCTTTTTTACGAGCGGATGAGCGCCCTCGAGCTACATAATCTTTTTGTGCCACGCTATTAATTCACTAATTATTAATTGTTGTCGTCATTTGGCTTAACATGTTACTTAACCTGAGTGGCTTTGACTAGGGGCTGTTCATCTTTGCTGATGATTTTTACAGCGCGTTTTGGTGTTAAAACCAGCTACATGGTTAGGTTTAGTACAACCATGCTCGGTAAGCTACATAATTCAGAAAAATAGACCTTCGGGTTCGATTAAATGTAATTTTTCTCTGTGTTAAGCACTTCTTGCCTAGGTGACTAGACGGTGAATCGCTCGCCTTGAGCAAAATACATTTAATACGAATAAAAATGTACCATTAAAGTTCAATAACCCCTAGCTTTTAGGCGCTTTTGTACTCTCTCTAATGATTAAATCAGAATCTAGGAGACGAGACCCTGGGGTGACATTGTTACCGTGGATCTGTTCTAGTAACAGTTGCATAGCATGATGGCCGATTTCAGTACGCGGTTGGTCGATAGTCGTTAATGCGGGTAAAGTGTATTTTGCTTGTTCTAAGTTATCGAAACCAACGAAAGAAAGGTCATCTGGGAGTTGTAACCCCATTTTCTTCGCTTGCCACATAGCCCCTATGGCCATGATATCACTGTGACAAAAAACGGCAGTTGGGGGTTCAGGAAGTGAAAGTAACGTTTTCATGGCTTCTGCGCCACCTTCGTGCGTAAAATCGCCGCGAATAATATAGTTTTCGCGTAACTTTTCGCCAGTACGCAACATCGCCTTTTTATAACCTTCTAACCGATACTCACTCAACGGCATATGAGAGGGACCTGCGATACAAGCAATCAGCCGGTGGCCTTGCTTTTGTAGGTAATGGGTCGCGTTAAATGCTGCCGTAAGGTTATCAATATGAACGGTAGGGAGCTTTAATTCAGGGGCAAACTCATTCGCCATAACAATTGGCGGTAGGTTTTTTTGTTCTTCAGTGGAGACATCAAAGGGGATATTAGAGCCGAGTAATACCATACCATCGATTTGTTTGGTAATAATCAGGTTAATAAAGGCATTTTCTTGTTTTTGTTGATGTTTGCAATCACCAATTAGCACAAAATAGCCTTCTTGTGCTGCAATTTCTTCGATACCACAAACCACGTCGCTAAAGAAAGGGTCACGGATATTCGGAACGAGTACAAGAATAGTTTTTGATTCATTGCGCTTATAACTTCTAGCAAGGTTGTGGGGGTAATAGCCAACATCCATCACGGCTTGCTCGACCTTTTGCCTTGTCTGCAAAGAAACCTTTTCTGGGTTCATCAAGGTTCTAGAGACTGTCGCTGTCGAAACGCCCGCAGCACTGGCAACGTCTTTCATTGTTGCCGTATTATTGTGTTTTTTACTTTCCACAACGCCTTCCTTAGATTGATTTAATCGTTTGCTTTTTTTGAATGGCGAAAGCACGTCATTATTTATGATTAGAAGTTATTCTAATTGGTTTCACAATAATATCTGTTACCTAGTTTGCATAAAAAGTGTGACTTACGTCATTTTTTAGAGCTGCTTCGCAAATTTAAAAAAAATTTGAGAGGAAATTCCTAAAAATCGGCTGTTGAAACACAGAGATATCTAGAGATACTTTGTTCATGAGTATTCAAATTATTAATTTAAGGAATGAGGTTAGCAATCAGTCGGGTCGACGTCCACATTCCATTTTACTTTACGGCTTTCTGGCTGCTGAAGGATTTCAGGCAGTAGTTTTGCCATAAATTGCTGCAAATATAACCGTGAAGGGTGTTGGAGCAATAATTGCCAGCGGAATCGTCCACCTCGTTTGGCTTGAATCGACGGCGATGGCCCTAAAATCCACAGTTTAGCGTCACTTTGCGGGTGCTCTGCGATATATTGCCGTACATTTTGCAAAAAAAGGCGTGAATCTTGGTTATTGTGGTCTTCGGAGCGGATCAAAATATGGTTAGTGTAAGGTGGTAACATGGCGATACGGCGCTCTTCCATTGCCTCTTTTGTGAAAGCGTCATAGCCGTTTTCAAGTAAATTGAGTAGCAGAGGGTGCTCTGGGTGGTGAGTCTGTAAAAAAACGTCCCCTTGCTTACCAGCTCGACCCGCACGGCCTGAAACTTGTACATATAATTGGGCAAAACGCTCAGCTGCACGAAAGTCACTCGAAAATAGTGCGCCGTCAACGTCTAATAGCGCGACTAAGGTAACATCTGGAAAATGGTGGCCCTTAGCTAACATTTGCGTGCCGATAAGGACCCTTGCCCCACCTTCGTGAACTTGGTTTAAATGTTGCTCAAGTTCGCCTTTACGACTAGTAGTATCACGGTCAATACGGGTCACTGGCGTGTCAGGGAAAAGCTCCGATATCCCCTCTTCAAGTTGCTCTGTTCCCATACCTACGGGCACCAAGTGGGTTGACCCACATTGTGGGCATTGGCGAGGGATCGGGCGTTGGCTGTCGCAGTGATGACAACGTAATTGGTGAAAATTCTGATGTAAGGTGTAGTAATGATCACAGCGTTGGCACTCGGCAATCCAGCCACATTCATGGCAAATCAGTGCCGGGGAATAGCCCCGACGATTTAAAAATAAAATCACCTGATTATTTTTCGCTAAATGTTCTTTAATATGTTGGATTAGCAAGTGTGATAGGCCATATTTTAAGGGTTGGCCTTTTAAGTCAATTAGATGTTGTACTGCAGGGTGAGCATTCCCAGCCCGAATAGTGAGGTTTAATTGACGATACTTATTTTGTTGAACATTAAAAAGGGTTTCCAGTGACGGTGTTGCGGTCCCCATCACAATCGGAATATTATTTTTTTTGGCGCGAAAGACCGCGAGGTCTCGAGCATGGTAACGCCAGCCATCCTGTTGCTTATAAGAGCTATCATGCTCTTCATCGATAATGATGATGCCTAAGTGGGCAAATGGGGTAAATAGGGCAGAACGAGTGCCAATAATAATTGCATTTTGCCCTTGTTTAGCTCGTAGCCAAACGGCTAAACGTTCACTGTCATTTAACCCCGAATGTAGAACATCTACAGGGGCATTGAAACGCTCACGAAAACGGCTAATGGTTTGTGGGGTTAAGCCAATTTCGGGAACGAGAACTAAAGCCTGTTTACCTTGGGAAAGCACATTTTCTAATACGCTTAAATAGACCTCTGTTTTACCGGAACCTGTGATCCCAGCAAGCAGCCATGGTGAGAACTCGTCATCTTGTGCACGGATCGCTCCGACCGCGGTGGCCTGTTCGCTGTTAAGGCGTAGCCTCTCACCACATATTGTAAAGTTAGGTTGCCATTTTTCCGCGGTAGGCTGAACAGGGTGTAGTTCTATATAGCTTTTCTTTTTTAAGGCTTGTAAGGCACTTTCGCTGATTTCAAGTTCATTGACCTGATGGCGATACACAGACCGGCGACGTAAAAGGGCGAGTGCTTGCTGCTGCTTAGGTGAACGTTTTAGCTCATTAAGGTCAACCGCAAGGCCTAACTCAGTAACTTGCCATTGCCAAATAGGGGTGAATTCTGCGGCTTTACCTTGGCGCAGTAATGTCGGTAGGGCGTGGAAAAGAACCTCACCAACTGGGTAATGGTAATATTGGGCAGACCATAATAATAATTGCCAAACATCGTCAGGAAATAGAGTTTGCTGGTCAAGAACCAGTTCGATAGCTTTGAGCTTGTCTTCAGCAAATTCACTTTTATCGCTATGTTTAACCACAACCCCCAGTGCTTGGCGCTTGCCAAACGGCACCATGACACGGCTCCCAATGACGGGAAGCGCCATGTTATCAGGGAGGCGATAATCAAATGTGCGATTTAAAGGAACAGGTAATGCCACCTGAACGACGATCATAGCTGGATTTCCGTCTGTTTTTTATGCGATGATAATAATAAGAGCGGACTAGAGTAACACAAAATTTACTCGGTTTTCATTGCGTGATAAACAGAATTTCTGTATGATCCGCCGCCTTTGGTAGTTATTTTTGCCAATAATATTAAATTCAATCAACACGACGTGTGGTGTCCGGCGTTAGGGCTGGAATGGCGACACGGCCTTAATAGAGGTTCTCCCATGAAAAAAGGTATTCATCCTAAATACGAAGAAGTTACTGCAACTTGTTCTTGCGGTAATGTTATGAAAATTAATTCAACTGCTGGTCACTCGCTGAACCTGGACGTTTGTGGTAATTGCCACCCGTTCTATACTGGTAAACAGCGTGATGTTGCGACTGGTGGTCGTGTTGATCGCTTTAACCAACGTTTCAGCATCCCAGGTTCTAAAAAATAATCGAACTTGTGAAATGCAAAAAAAGGGAAAATATATTTTCCCTTTTTTTATGGGTAGAATAAACCGTTAGAAGCGGTAAACCACACCAAGCATAATGTCATTGCTTCTGACTTTCACTTTTGATTTATCTTTGGCACCGTCAGTGTAAGAGCTCACCTCAGATTTACCTGCATCTAAGAAGCGGTAGCTTAAATCTAATGATAGATTGTCATTGATTGCATACTGTGAACCCAATCCTAAACTCCAAGCAAAATTACTATTAGTTTTTGATTTAGACGATGAACTATATTCGCTACCACCGGAATTCGTTTCAGAGTAGGAATACTGTGCTTTATGCTTAATGCTCGCTAACCCTAAGCCCACAGATACATAAGGTGTGAAATTAGTTTCATTTTTGAAGTCATAGTAGGCATTGACCATGAAAGTATTTAGCGTGATATCATTTTTTGCATCATCACTATCTGAATAGAAAGAACCATTGCCATTGTCCCAAGAGCTACTCGCTAGATTATATTTGGAAGATGCTTTCCCTCTAAGGGTTATATCGAGCTCAGTACGAAGAGGTAAAGAGGTCATATCATATAAGTCATAACCAACAGCAAGGCCGCCACCGAACACGCCTTTGGTTTTGCTTCCACCACTGGCACGATCATACTCACCAAGGTCATCAATACTTTCCCACTTTTGGTCGGAAAGTTTTAAGATTGATGTTCCCATTTTACCAGAAACATAAAAACCACTATTCGATGCCATCGCTACGCTAGAAACGACGCTTAAAAGAGATACTGCAATTATCTTTTTCATTAAAAATACCGTTTAGTTAGTTTATTGGAAATAAGGTTTTATTATAAGTCAAATTAAGCGTTTGATTTAAGATAAGTCAAAATTGGGTGAAAAACGATATGATTATCGTTATTCTTTGTTAATAGTTGATAATTAACGGTTTCATGGAGGGGGTTATGGTGGTTATTAGTATTTTATTTTGTTTAAACGCGGCCAATATTTAAGAACGCACTCTTTATGGGGTGCGTTTTAAGCGTATTTAGCGTTTTTTACACGGGGCTGGAGCATATTGTGTCTCTGCGGGGAAAGGGTTTGCTTCGCAGTCGGCTAATTCTTCCCGAACTTCAAAAATCGCAAAACCAATTACGCCAATATTCCGTTCGTCACCTTGAACATTTTGATTTACATAAGAATCTTCTGGTGCTGAGAAGCGAAAAGCGGCGACTTGGTCCTGATTCTTGCGAAAGCCCTCAATGGTGACCTCATGTTTGGGACGGATCAAATATCCATTATTTTGGTATGAACCTGCACGGCCATTTAGTACGTCAATACCATCAACGGTTGTGACCACTTCGTAGGTTCTATTTCTATCGGTATTGGCGATAGTCAATTGATAACGCTGTCCCTCTTGGGCGGGCAAAATATATTGTCCTTGGTTATTACGGTAAATTGGCATTTTACGGTCATTTCCATCAGTGATTTTGATCTCTATGGGGGACAACGGAATATAATTGATGGTTTGAACATGGCTTGGGACACGTTCACCGCGGTAAAAAATAATGGCGGTGTCAAAAGGTGTGTTGGTTAAACGTGAGGCTTTGACCGTTTGTACAGCAGAATTAACATCTTCCCCCCATTTTGTCCCTAATTTTTTCGCTGATAAATCGCTATTAGCAGTTTCTTTATATTCTTTGGTATAACTAGTTGAGTGGTTTGTGCATCCTGCGGTGATGAGTAGTGCTCCGCCGAGTAAGCCGATTAAGACCTGATTATATTTATTCATTACACTATCCTTAATAATTCTAATTATTGGGTGTGGTTATAGATTGGTGTGATGAAGTGTAGAGAAGTTGGGGAAATAAGCCTGCGGGCAATTCTGAAAGTGAACTAATTCAGAGAAATCTTGGTGTTAGGTGTGAGACCAAAGAAAAATTTTAGCGTGGCTTGGGATGAGCGATTAAGTGTAATCACCTTTAGATAAGATAAGAAGAGCGCTACGCCACTGGCAGGGAATACCTGTTTGCGACGTAGTGAAAAACGTATTGCATTACTGAGGCAAAAATTGAGTTAGTACTCCCACGTTTCTGGGTCGATGCCTAATTCACGCATGATTTCTTTTGCCGCTTCAGGGATTTCGTCATTACGTTCTTTGCGTAAATCTTCGTCATTCGGCAGCGGTTGCCCCGTGAATGCGTGCAAAAATGCTTCGCACAGTAATTCACTATTTGTAGCGTGACGTAAGTTATTAATCTGGCGGCGTGTACGCTCATCAGTTAAAATTTTTAGTACCTTCAACGGGATAGATACTGTAATTTTTTTTACTTGCTCACTCTTTTTGCCATGTTCAGCATACGGACTGACATATTCACCATTCCATTCAGCCATGAGTTACCTTGGATATTTTCAGTAATAATTAAAAATAATATGCATATTCTTTTTAAGAGAAACTTATTCTAAGCTTCAAATAGGGCGTGTCTGCATATAAGTAAGAAGAAACTTGTCCTAGTTTACCACAATTTTTCCTGTGAAATTAACCAGCTAAGTCTATTTGTGCTATTGATTATCAATGAGCACATAATCATTAAGGCTGATTATTCCATTACTTGATATAAACGTAAAGAGGTTTAGACGTCTAGATATGTTGACGTCTAAACATCTCATGGGTATGATTTGAGCAATCACAAATCAGGAGAAGCGTTTATGGCCTACAAACCGTCAACTATCGCAATTCATAATGGATTAAATGAAGATCAACAATTTGGTTGCGTTGTGCCTCCCATTTATTTGTCCAGTACCTATAATTTTACTGACTTTAATCAGCCGCGAGTTCATGATTATTCACGTCGAGGAAACCCAGGGCGGGATATAGTACAAAAAACATTAGCACAGCTCGAAGGGGGAAGTGGGGCTGTAATGACGAATAGCGGTATGTCTGCGCTTCATCTGTTATGTACGGTATTTTTACAACCGGGTGATTTACTTGTAGCTCCCCACGATTGTTATGGGGGAAGTTACCGGTTATTTAATAGCCAAAGCCAGCGTGGGGCTTATCAAGTACAGTTTGTCGACCAAAGTGACGAAAGTGCATTGCAAAAGGCATTAGATAAAAAGCCTAAATTGGTGTTAATCGAAACACCGAGCAACCCACTATTAAGAATTTTTGATATACAGCATATTGCTCATTTGGCTCATGAAGCAGGGGCATTAGTCGTTGTTGACAATACATTTCTAAGCCCGATTTTACAGCAACCGCTTTCATTAGGGGCGGATTTTGTTGTCCACTCATGCACTAAATATCTTAATGGCCACTCAGATATTGTGGCTGGAGTTGTTATTGCCAAAGATGAAAAATGGGCAATAGAATTAGCGTGGTGGGCAAATAATATTGGTGTTACTGGAGGGGCTTTTGATAGCTATTTACTATTGCGAGGGATTCGAACCTTATCGCCACGTATCTTACAACAGCAGAGGAATACACAAGAAATCGTAAAGTATCTTAAATCACAGACTTTAGTGAAAAAATTGTATTATCCTGAATTGGAAGATCATCCAGGGCATCAAATTGCACTTAAGCAGCAAAAAGGTTTTGGGGCAATGTTAAGTTTTGAATTTGCTGGTGATGAATTACAACTACGTCGTTTTCTGAGCGCCTTGTCTTTATTTACATTGGCAGAATCATTAGGTGGTGTAGAAACCCTGATTTCTCATACGGCAACAATGACCCACGCGGGGATGTCCGCTGAAGCTCGAGCACAAGCCGGTATTACGGATAGCTTGCTGAGAATTTCGGTCGGGATTGAAGACCCTCAGGATTTAATTACAGATTTAGAGCAAGCATTTCAGGTTGCGGCACAACGTTAGCGGAGTTTTTTGATGAGTGTACTAACAGCGGTTGAGGTGGCACCTTGCCACCGCCAGTTACATAAGTTTGGAGGTAGTAGTTTAGCGGACGCGAAGTGTTATCAACGAGTCGCGGCTATTATGGCTAACTATAGCCAACCCGGTGATTTAATGGTGGTTTCCGCTGCGGGTAGTACAACCAATCAACTAATCAATTGGTTGAAATTAAGTCAGATTGACCGTATTTCGGCTCATCAAGCTCAGCAAATATTACGCCGCTATCAACTGGATTTAATTGAATCTCTTTTGCCAGAACCAAAAGCAAAAGAATTAAGCCAATTATTCATTCAGGATTTAGAACGACTCAGTGTTTTACTGGATAAGCCGAATAGTGATGTCACTTACGCAGAAGTCGTCGGTCATGGTGAAATTTGGTCTGCGCGCCTTATGTCTGAAGTGTTATCTCAAGCTGATATGGCAAGTTCTTGGTTAGACGCGCGTTTATTTTTACGTGCTGAACGCGCTGCACAGCCTCAGGTAGATGAAATACAATCACGGTATTTATTACAACAACAATTAACTCAATTACCTAATCGACGTATTGTTGTTACTGGCTTTATCTCCCGTAACCAGCAAGGCGAAACCGTATTACTCGGGCGCAATGGTAGCGACTATTCAGCCACACAGGTTGGTGCGCTCGCCGATGTTGATAAAGTCACCATTTGGAGTGATGTTGCAGGGGTGTACAGTGCAGACCCTCGTAAGGTTAAAGATGCGTGTTTATTGCCTTTATTACGTCTTGATGAAGCTAGCGAATTGGCGCGTTTAGCGGCGCCAGTTTTACATACTCGTACCTTGCAGCCCGTTTCTGTCAGTAACATTGATTTGCAATTAAGGTGTAGTTACCAACCAGAGCAAGGCTCAACCAAGATAGAGCGTGTATTAGCATCAGGAGCTGGGGCTAAAATTGTCACAAGTCACGATGATGTTTGCTTAATTGAACTACGTATTGCTGCAGGGCGGGATTTCAAACAAATCTGTAAGGATGTGGACTTACTATTAAAACGGGTCCAATTACGTCCATTAGCTCTTGGTATTCACCATGACCGTGCATTACTTCAATTATGTTATACCTCAGAACTTGTTGAAAGTGCGTTGAATGTCTTAGAGGAAGCCGGGTTACCGGGGTCATTATCACTGCGTGAAGGTTTTTCTTTGGTTGCTTTAGTGGGGGCGGGTGTTGGCAAAAAACCTCTGCATAGCCACCGTTTTTATGAGGAGTTGAAGGGGCAGCCTGTTGAATTTATTTGGCATTCTGAAGATGCGATTAGCTTGGTTGCCGTATTGCGTACAAACCAAACTGAACATTTAATCCAAGGTATGCACCAAAGCTTGTTCCGTGCGGAAAAACGTATAGGGTTAGTACTCTTTGGTAAAGGGAATATTGGCGCGCGTTGGTTGGAACTTTTTGCAGCGGAGCAACCTAATATTTCTGCTCGTAGTGACTTTGACTTCGTGTTGGCTGGTGTGGTGGATAGCCGCCGTAGTTTATTAAATTATCAGGGGATCGACCCTAGTCGCGCTTTGGCATTTTTTGATGACGAGGCGGTGGAACATGAAGATGACAACTTGTTTTTATGGATGCGTTCTCACCCTTATGATGATTTAGTTGTCTTAGATGTTACCGCCAGTGAAACTTTGGCTGATAGCTATGTTGATTTTGCCAGCTATGGTTTTCATGTTATTAGTGCTAACAAAATTGCAGGGGCCGCACAAACAGCTCAGTATCGCCAAATTCGAGATGCATTTTCAAAAACAGGTCGTCACTGGCTTTATAATGCGACAGTTGGAGCTGGGTTGCCGATTAACTATACGGTGCGAGATTTAAAAGAAAGTGGTGATGCCATCCTGACGATTAGCGGTATTTTTTCAGGGACATTATCATGGCTATTTTTGCAATTCGATGGCTCGGTTCCGTTCAGTGAGTTAGTTGAGCAAGCGTGGCAACAAGGTTTAACAGAACCTGATCCACGTATTGACCTTTCTGGGCAAGATGTGATGCGCAAGTTAATTATTTTAGCCCGTGAAGCTGGTTACGATATAGAACCTAATGACGTACGTGTTGAGTCATTAGTCCCTAAACAAGCTCAAACCGGCTCATTAGATGAGTTTTTTGAAAATAGTGCTGTGATCAATGAACAGATGCAACAGCGCTTAGAAGCGGCACAGGAAATGGGGTTAGTACTTCGTTATGTTGCGCGGTTTGATGCAGTAAAAGGTAAAGCTAAAGTGGGTGTTGAGGCAGTACAACCGAATCACCCATTGGCTTCATTATTACCGGGTGACAATGTATTTGCGATAGAAAGTCGCTGGTATCGAGATAACCCATTAGTAATAAGAGGTCCTGGGGCAGGGCGAGATGTGACTGCTGGGGCTATTCAATCTGATTTAAACCGCCTTTCTCAATTGTTGTAATCATTGTTTAAATGTATTGGTGCTTTAAATGTAAATTTGGCACCAATACATCATGAAAATTTTTAATCTACAGCCTTCTTTTCTGTCTTTTTATTCTGATGATTTAATTCTTAAGCATTATTCATGTCTTAAAAGTGCTGAATCGACGATATATTGCGCTGAAACAATACTTAAATAAGAAAAATTAATAAAAATGAATCTGTAATTAAATTTCAGAAAAATCCCCCAAAGTCATTTTTTTCTGATATGAATATACATTGAAGGGTAAATTTAGCGGTCTGCATCACAAAATGATAATTCTAACGCAGCCGACTGAAATTTTGTTACAGGAAACAGGTAGCAGTCTGTTAACCGTGAGTCATGCGGGATGCATTCTGCCAGAAGCACAAGGTCAGGAGTCTCATGAATCAGCAATATTCCGCAATGCGCAGTAATGTCAGTATGCTAGGTAAGTTACTCGGCGATACCATCAAGGAAGCTTTAGGCGAAGACATACTCGATAAAGTAGAGTCCATTCGTAAGCTTTCTAAATCTTCCCGTGCAGGTAATGAAGTTCAGCGCCAAAAACTGCTGATGACATTACAAAACCTCTCTAATGATGAGTTGCTACCCGTCGCAAGGGCATTTAACCAATTCTTAAACCTAACAAACGTCGCTGAGCAATACCACAGTATTTCACCTCATGGTGAAGCGGCAAGTAACCCCGTCGCATTGAAAAATCTGTTTGGCCGCTTAAAAGAAAAAAGCTTTACTGATACAGACATTCAAAAAGCAGTTGAACAGCTTTCTATCGAATTAGTTTTAACCGCTCACCCCACTGAGATCGCACGTCGGACGTTGATCCACAAACTGGTTGAAGTAAACACCTGTTTATCTCAGCTTGATCATGATGATATTGCGGACTATGAGCGCAATAATATTATGCGGCGCCTGCGCCAATTAGTCGCTCAATCATGGCATACCGATGAAATTCGTAAAATTCGTCCAACGCCAATTGATGAAGCGAAGTGGGGTTTCGCAGTGGTCGAAAATTCACTGTGGGAAGGGGTTCCTGCATTTTTACGTGAATTTAACGAACAACTCGAAGACTCGATTGGCGCTGTTTTACCTGTCGAAGCCAATCCAATCCGTTTCACGTCATGGATGGGCGGTGACCGTGACGGTAACCCAAATGTGACGGCGGATGTCACTCGTCAAGTTTTACTGCTAAGTCGCTGGAAAGCAGCAGATTTATTCCTAAAAGACATTCAGGTTTTAGTTTCTGAGCTGTCCATGACGGAGGCAACCCCAGAGTTACGTGCATTAGCTGGAGGCGATGATGTGGATGAACCGTATCGCCAAATTGCTAAAAATTTGCGTAGCCAATTATTCTCAACATTAGAATATTTAGAGCGCCGTGTAAAAGGTGAGCAAGCCTTGCCTCCCGCCGATTTATTGACAGATAATGCCCAGTTATGGGACCCGCTATATGCCTGTTATCAATCGTTAATTGCCTGCAATATGAAAATTATTGCCAATGGGCAACTGCTGGATACCTTACGTCGTATTCGTAGTTTTGGCTTACAGTTGGTACGTATTGATGTCCGCCAAGAAAGTACTCGCCATACAGAGGCTATTGCAGAACTCACACAATATTTAGGGCTGGGGGATTACTCACAGTGGTCGGAAGAGGAAAAACAGCAATTTTTACTGTCCGAGCTGCAATCACGCCGCCCATTAATTCCACAAGATTGGCAGCCTAGCCCAGAAACACAAGAGGTATTTGAAACCTGCCGTGTTATTGCGAATGCGAAGAATGATTCGATTGCGGCTTATGTAATTTCAATGGCTAAAGTACCTTCAGATGTCTTAGCGGTTAAATTATTGCTTAATGAAACTGGCGCTTCAGTTCGTTTACCTGTCGCACCATTATTTGAGACCTTAGAAGACTTAAATAATGCCGAAAGCGTAATGCAAAAACTGCTCAGTATTGAATGGTACCGCGAGCTGATCGATGACCGCCAAATGGTGATGATTGGGTATTCAGATTCAGCTAAAGATGCAGGGGTAATGGCAGCATCGTGGGCACAATACAGGGCACAAGATGCGTTAATTAAACTGTGTGAAAAAGAAGGTGTGACACTGACCCTGTTCCACGGACGTGGTGGCACTATCGGTCGTGGGGGGGCTCCGGCTCATTCTGCATTGCTGTCTCAGCCTCCGGGGAGTTTAAAAGGTGGCTTGCGTGTTACAGAACAAGGGGAAATGATCCGCTTTAAATTCGGGTTACCACAAGTCACTATCAGTAGTTTAGCAATGTATACAAGCGCAATCTTAGAAGCTAATCTCTTACCGCCACCAGAACCGAAAAACGAGTGGAAATCGGTGATGGATTCATTATCGGATGTTTCTTGTGCAATGTACCGTGACTATGTACGTGAACAGCCTGATTTTGTTCCGTACTTTCGTGCTGCTACGCCTGAATTAGAACTAGGCAAGTTGCCACTAGGGTCAAGGCCAGCGAAACGTCGACCTACTGGTGGTGTTGAAACATTACGTGCTATTCCTTGGATTTTTGCATGGACACAAAACCGCTTGATGCTTCCTGCTTGGTTGGGTGCGGGCGCAGCACTGAAACATGTCATTGAACAAGAAGGCAAACAAAACATTCTTGATGAAATGTGGCAGCAATGGCCATTCTTTAATACACGTATAGCTATGTTAGAGATGGTTTATGCGAAAGCAGACCTATGGCTGGCGGAGTACTATGATCATCGTTTAGTGGAAGAACGTTTATGGCCGTTGGGGCAAAAACTACGTGATCAGCTGTCGGAGGATATAAAAAGTGTGCTAGCGGTTTCGAAAGACGAAGCGTTAATGGCGGACTTACCGTGGATTGCTGAATCTATTGCACTACGTAATGTCTACACTGACCCGTTAAACGTTTTACAAGCCGAACTATTACACCGGTCTCGCCAACAAGAACACCCAGACCCACGCGTAGAACAAGCGCTGATGGTCACTATTGCAGGGGTTGCTGCTGGGATGCGTAATACGGGCTAGGGGTATTACAGCCGTATTTAAGAAAAAAGCTGCCAATTCATTCGGCAGCTTTTTTTATCTTTATTTCATCTTACTTAGGGGAGTTACTATCTTGCTTATCATCATGCACTAGATGATAGGTAGAACGCGCTCTAGGGTGAATAAAGAAGTGGTTAACTGGTGCATTATGCGTTTTGATATGTACCATCGCCACATTGGTTTTCTTACCTTGTTTGCTATGGAATGCATAAATTACAAATGGCAGTAAGAAGATAATTATAAAGCTGACGGCAAGTAGCGTGACGTAAGTATTATCACTTACTCCGCCGGGTAATGAGCTTGGTGGGAAGAATGAAACAATAAACGCTAAGATAGAAATAATAAACCCAGCGGAGGCAACAAGTAATTTAACACCTTTGCCACCAGGGATATTAAACGCTCGTTTCTTCTCAGGTTGCTTGCAGACTAAATGCATATAACCAAGGAATAACATAAAGTAGCTACAGAGATAAATAACGACCGTCAGTGCCAATGCAATAAGGAATGACATATTCCCGCCGCCGCCAGTATTGGTGAGGACGATAATCGCGACAGTTGTAATTAATAATTGAGAGACAACCAGTGTGACTGGGACGCCATTTTTATTCACTTTGGCGAAACTTTGCGGCAAAATTCCTTTCTGTGCCGCAACGTACATTCCTCGCGAAGGCCCTACAATCCATGAGGCTATTTCCGCTAAGACACCAAGCAATAATAAAGCTGCAATAATTCGCACTGCCCATTCAAGGGAAGAATTAAAGTGTGTAACAAGTACGTTGAATGTCTGAACTACACCGGCAGACAGGTTAATTTCACTATTTGGGATAGCAACAGCAACAGATAACCCGCCAATAGAGCTTAAACAAATGGCTGCTATCATCAGTAAAAACATGGCTGCTGGGTAGTCTCTACCTGGGTTTTTCATTTCGTTAACGTGGGTTGCGGAAGCCTCAACTCCCATATAACTCAAAATAAACGCAACAAAAACGACCAATGTCCCTATTTGGGTAAAATCAGGAATAAAGGTTTTTTCACTGATTTCAATGGCTAAAGGGGCACCGCTGGATAAATAACTAATGGCTAAAAACACTAAAATGAGTGCAGGAAGTAAAATACCTAAAAAGAAACCTACTTTAGCGATGGTCGCAGTATATTTGGTCCCGCCAAATTGAGTGAAAGCTAGCACCCATAAAATGACTAATGCCCCGATAGTTTTGGTTACAGGGTCCGTATTCAATTCTGGCCAATTTAGAATATAAGATAAGGCCCCTAGCACGAAGTACAGCATTGGGATAAAGCCAATAGCAATCTGTAGGTAACCAAATGAAATTGCAGCAAATCCCCAGCGCTCACCTAGTGTATTAGAAACCCATGCGAACACACCGCCTTCTTCCCAACCTTCCACTGTCGCCATTTCTGCGGCACATAATGCGACAGGAATGAACCATAACAATCCGCCTAACAATAGGAAAAAAACTAAACTAAAACCAGATGTTGCAAACGTTGGGTATTCATATACAGCCATTACCATTGAGGCTGTAATGGCAAAAAAACCCAGTAATGTGAGCTGTTTTGCGGCTGGAGCTGTCGTTGTTGTCGCCATACGAGTTCTCCTAAAGTCTATAAACAATCAGTCTTACAGGACTGATCCCAATAGAAGCCAAAGAACATGACATTCTTTGGCTAATAAATAATAGAGCTAATGACTAGCTAATTAACTGTGGTTAAAACCGCCGCCTTCATCTTCTGTTAGCGGTTTATTGACTGGGTGTTTTTCGAAATAATCTAGCGTGCGTTTAAAATCTTCAATTAACAATGCGGCTAAGTCTAAACTTACTCCGTGACGAACTAAGATACGTTGAACAACGAGGTCTTCACGGTTTGCTGGCATTGAATATGCAGGGACTTGCCATCCACGACTACGTAGTTTATCTGCTATGTCATAGAGGGAATAATTGCTGGTGGTCTCGCCTTTTTTCAACTTCCAAGCCAGCGCTGGGATACCTTTTTGGCTATCACCATCGAAAATCATTTCAAATGGACCTAACTTTTCGATTTCGCGGGCTAGGAATTGCGCAGTTGCGTAGCAAGAATTATGAATTTTTGCATAGCCTTCACGACCGAGCCTCAGGAAGTTATAGTACTGAGCGATAATTTGGCCACCTGGGCGAGAGAAGTTAAGCGCGAAGGTTGGCATATTGCCACCTAAATAGTTTACATTGAAAATTAATTCTTCAGGTAAGTCTTGCGCTTCACGCCAGACTACCCAGCCTGCGCCTAATGGAGCTAAACCAAATTTATGTCCGGAAGAGTTAATCGATTTTACGCGAGGTAAACGGAAGTCCCATTCTAAATCTGGCGCACAAAATGGTGCTAGGAACCCACCGCTTGCACCATCGACATGGATAGGAATATCTAAGCCCGTTTCTTTTTGTAACTTATCTAATGCATCATGAACTGCTTTAACAGGTTCATATTGGCAAGTGAATGTCACGCCTAACGTTGGTACTACACCAATCGTATTTTCATCTACACGTTTAAGCACTTCCTCAGGGTTCATAATCAGGCGGTCGCCTTCAAGTGGGATCTCCCTGAGTTCAACATCAAAGTAGCGGGCAAATTTATGCCAACATACTTGAACAGGGCCACAGATCATGTTTGGTTTGTCTGTTGGCTTTCCTGCTGCTGCACGTTTTTTACGCCATTGCCACTTTAAGGCTAACCCTCCAAGCATTGCTGCTTCAGAAGAACCGATGGTCGAGCAGCCGAGGGTATTTTCTGCATCTGGCGAATGCCAAAGATCCGCTAGCATATGTACACAACGGTTTTCAATTTCGGCAGTTTGTGGATATTCATCTTTATCGATCATATTTTTATCGATAGATAAGTCCATTAAGTCACGAATTTCATCATCTACCCAAGTTTGGCAGAATGTTGCTAAATTTTGACGTGAATTACCATCTAACATTAATTCATCTCGCACTGCACTAAATACATTGCGAGGTTCTTGTTCTTTTGATGGAAATTTAGTTTTTGGTAATGATTTTGATAACTCTAATGACGCATAAACGTCATCCATCCCATTATATTTTGGATTCAATGAACGATTACTCATATTTTAATTTCCTCAATAACCAAGTGGTAATTATGTGATATTTAATATTGAGAGCAATATTAAATATACGCGCTCTTCTTTAAATATCCAAAGATTTAAACTAAAAAAAATTAATTGAATAGCCATTATCTTAATTAGAATGAAATTAAGGTTATAACTATGGCGGATGGGGGGAAGTAATATATTTAATATTGGTTAGGTGTCTTTTTAAGTCATGTTTACTCTGAAATTTTAGCTGCTTAACTCATCATGAGTGAAAATTTTGGGGTTAACTTCTGTAAATTTATTCTTTATGAGTTAGTTTGTCGTTATCTGATGATGCTAATTAGTGTTGGGTTTTTATAACATATTAAATGGATTACATATTTCATAATTGTGATGATTATTAACGAATAATTCAAATTTAGTTTTCATTAAATTTAAATTTAATGTGATGCTCTAAAAAAGATTTAACGCTAAATTCCCCCTTTCTGTTTTATTTTTATATTCATTTTGTTGGATATAAACGCCAGAATGTATTATACCTTAAATAAGTCAGGTTAATTTATTAAATATCATGGGTTTTATTCATCGTAATTATGGTAATAGGCAAATATATTATTTGATAAGGCTGCTCACATGTTAGAAAAAAACACAAATCCTCGCGCGTTTGCTTGTACATCTCTGGCAATCACAGATAAAAATAATTACGTTTATCACGGTAGAACATTAGAGTTCTCTTCAGATGAACCTGAGTCAATTTTAACTTATTACCCGAAGAACCATATTTTTCAGCGTAAAGCCCCTGATGGCTCTTTAGGACTAAAGTATAAAGTGAAGTATCCTTTTATCGCAATTACTGCGCCAGTGAGTATTTTAGGGGAAAGGGATGTTCTTGAAGGCGTTAACTCCGGAGGGTTAGCTTTTAGTTTAAATATGATCACAGATTCTGAATTAGCCCCCCTTAACCCCAAAAAATATACTAAAGCAGTACCGATTGCATCAATTGGTGAGTGGGCATTATCTCAATACGCCACAGTCGCTGAGTTGAAAAAAGCGATCCCTAAAACGGCATTTTGGTCACAAAAATTATTACTGCTGCGTAATATGCCAAGCCCTTTTCATTATGCTTTTTATGACAGAACGGGGGCGTGTATCGTGGTTGAAGTATCAAAGGGGGTTTTGCACGTTTATGACAACCCAACTCGCTGTATGACGAATGGCCCTGAATTTCCTTGGCATCTCACTAACCTTAATAACTATACCCAACTCTCAAATGTTGATGTGTCATCAAGCACGTTAGGTAATATGAAACTCTCCCAGCCTGATAGTGGTATCGCTCTTGCTGCAGTGCCAAATGCTGACACCTCTGTTGGGCGGTTTGTTCGGGCAGTTTATTATTCAACTTACTATCATAAAGTATCAGACCCCAATGTTCAGCTCGTAGAATTAGGGCACGTCATGAATAAATTTGACCGGCCTAAAAATGCCTCTGTTGATCCATTATTAGGGGAAGATGATATCTTCAAGCTTTACCTAACCGAGTTTTCAGTTTGGACAGTATTGACTGATTTGCAGCGGGGGATACTCTTATTTAGAGGGTATAACAATTTAAATTATCAAAAATTTACGATAGAACAATTTGAGAATGAGCAACAACCCGTATTCATTCACGTTAATGTTCCTAACCCAGCCTTGGTTTAGTCTATTTATAGGGTGAGGGGCAACTAGCCCCTTTAATGAACTTATGTGCTGTAAACTCGCCCTTTAAGGCCTAACTCCTAACGTATGACAGATTGCATAAGTAAGTTCAGAGCGGTTAAGGGTATAAAAATGGAAATCTTTCACGCCTTCTCTGCTCAAAATTTTGACCATATCCATGGCGATTGACGCACCAACAAGGTTACGGCTTTCAGGGTCGTTGTCTAACCCTTCATACATTTTGCTCATCCATGCGGGAATGCGTACATTGGTTAATTTGGCAAAACGCTCTAACTGACGGAAATTAGAAACGGGTAAAATACCTGGGACGATTTCAACGTCGATACCTGTTGCAACGCAGCGATCGCGAAAACGGAGGTAGCTTTCAACATCAAAGAAAAATTGGGTGATTGCACGGCTAGCACCTGCATCAATTTTCTTTTTAAGGCTAATTAAATCTGCTTGGGCACTTTTCGCTTCAGGGTGAACCTCTGGATAAGCAGCGACTGAAATATCAAAGTCGGCTTCACCTTTTAATAGTTCAACCAAATCAGTTGCATACATATCGGGTTTATTGCTGTTATCGGGTAGGTCGCCACGTAGAGCTACGATATGGCGTATACCATTATTCCAGTAGTCACGTGCAATGCCTTTTAATTCATCACGGCTCGCATCGATACAGGTTAAATGAGGGGCTGCAATTAAACCTGTTTTATCTTTGATATCTTTAATAATGCTATGGGTTCGATCGCGTTCACCTGAGTTGGCACCATAGGTCACTGATACAAATTTAGGTTTTAAGGTTTTGAGTCTATCGATAGATTTCCAAAGTGTTTGCTCCATCTCTTCACTGCGAGGTGGGAAAAACTCAAATGAAACATTAATTTGGCCATCTAATTCAGCTAAGTTTTGATTTAGCGCTTCGCGCTGGTTTGCGTGAAAAAAACTCATACCCTGTAACCTCGCAATTTGCAGACTCATTATTATCTTTGTGAGTTATGATCTTTATAAATAATCACATCCATGTACGCGTCTATACGTTTAGACGGCTAAATAGAGATTACCGGATATTGGTCGATAGTCAACCCTTAAATTAAATATAGACGCTGAGGTTTTTTCAAAGGTAACAGGAAAAAAATTCATGATAAAAACGCATGGCGCTAAATATAGCCATGCGTTTTTAAGGCAATCATTGATTTTGTTTAGTAAAACAGAAGTGTTCTATCATTTGGCTAATTAGCTGACGAGTCGGTTCTATAAAACGCATATCAATAAACTCATCAGGTTGGTGTGCTTGCTCAATCGAACCTGGGCCAAGTACTAAGGTCGGGCACAGTTCTTGAATGAATGGCGCTTCAGTACAGTAATTTACGGTATCTGCTTTTTGCCCTAGTAACTGTTCAATCACAGCAACCATTTTGTGATCTGTTGGGCATTCATAGCCAGGAATTGGTGGATGCATTGATTCTATTGCTATACGGCCTGGCCATTTGGTGCTGACAGGCTCAAGGGCATGATTTAACATTTCATCCAGATCTTGCAATGTCAGCCCTGGTAGTGGGCGAATATCCATATGCAACTCACAACAGCCGCAGATACGGTTTGCCGCGTCCCCTCCATGAATGTGCCCAAAGTTCATAGTTGGGTATGGAATAACAAAAGCAGGGTTATTAAAACGCTCTTTCAATGTATTTCTGAGCGTCATCAAATGAGAAATCGATTCATGCATTAATTCAATCGCATTAACACCACGCTCTGGGTCACTGGAATGCCCTGATTGCCCAGTAATGCGAATGGCGTTCGATATATGCCCTTTATGTGCTCGTATAGGTTGTAAAGACGTAGGTTCACCAATAATAGCAAAATCAGGGCGTAGTGCTGTGTTAGCCGCAAAATAACGTGCACCTGCCATTGACGTTTCTTCATCAGCAGTTGCTAAGATATGCAGTGGGCGTTGGAGTTTTGTTAAATCCATATCTCTTAACGCATCAACAATAAAGGCGAAAAAACCTTTCATATCTGCGGTACCAAGCCCATATAACTTACCATCGTGCTCAGTCAGCTCGAATGGGTTTTTACTCCAACGGCCCTCATCGAATGGTACTGTGTCGGTATGGCCACATAACATTAGCCCACCGTTACCCTCACCGATAGAAGCGAGTAAGTTGTATTTATCACGTGTTTCCGGCACAGGTTGGATGTTAACCGAAAAACCGAGAGTTTCTAACCAACCACCTAAAAGTTCCACAAGGGCTTTATTGCTTTGATCCAAATGAGAATCAGTCGCACTAATCGATGGAGTGGCAATTAATTGACGATAAATCTCAATAAATGCAGGTAATTTAATATTCACTGTTGACAGCCTTTATCCATAATAGTATCAATATTCATGCACTTTATTTGAATAAAAATACACATTAAACTGTTTGGGTCACGAGTACAAGGTAGAAAGCATATGTTGAACACACTCATTATCGGGGCCAGTGGCTATACTGGAGCAGAATTAGCCGCTTATTTGCAGCGTCACCCTGAAATAAATCTTCAGGGATTAATGGTTTCTGCGCAAAGCGCAGATGCAAATAAACGTTTTTCTGATTTGCATCCTCAGTATAAGGGTATTATTGACCTTCCGGTACAGCCATTAACTGATGTTGCAGAGGCTGCGAAAGGTATTGATGTTGTTTTTCTCGCTACTGCACATGAAGTGAGCCATGACATCGCGCCTCAATTTCTTGAGGCGGGTTGTGTGGTGTTTGACTTATCCGGTGCTTATCGCGTTCAAGACCCTGCGTTTTATACGCAGTACTATGGCTTTGAACATACAAATACCGAATGGTTAATGCAAGCGGTTTACGGTTTAGCTGAATGGCAGGCGGATAAAATTCGACAAGCTCAGTTAATTGCTGTTCCGGGGTGTTATCCGACGGTGTCTCAGTTAGCGCTGAAGCCATTAATTGATGCGCAATTACTGGATGACGCAATGTGGCCAGTAATTAATGCAACTAGCGGTGTTTCAGGTGCGGGCCGTAAGGCATCGATGACCAACAGTTTTTGTGAAGTTAGCTTACAGCCATATGGCATCTTTACGCATCGTCATCAGCCAGAAATTGCGACTCATTTAGGTCGGGATGTCATTTTCACTCCTCATCTGGGCAATTTTTCACGAGGAATATTGGCGACTATCACCTGCAAAGTAAAAGCCGGTGTGACCGCAGAGCAGGTCGGTAAAACTTTTAAAGAGGCATATCAAGGCAAACCGTTAGTCCGTTTGTATGAAAAAGGTGTTCCAGCATTGAAATCAGTTGTTGGTACGCCATTTTGTGATATCGGCTATGTATTGAAAGGGGAACACCTGATTTTAGTCGGTACAGAAGATAACCTGCTTAAAGGTGCTGCTGCACAAGCCGTTCAGTGCATGAATATTCGTTTTGGTTTTAATGAAACTCAGTCATTATTTTAATAAGGATCAAACCCATGCAACCCTTAGTGATTAAATTGGGCGGAGTGTTACTTGATAGCACCGAGGCACTTGAAAAGTTGTTTACGGCAATCCAAAGCTATCGCCAGCGACATCAACGTGAGCTAGTGATTGTTCATGGTGGTGGGTGCTTAGTAGATGAACTAATGCAAAAACTACAATTACCTGTCGTGAAAAAACAAGGGTTGCGTGTCACGCCTGCAGACCAAATCGATATTATTACGGGTGCCTTAGCGGGAACAGCTAATAAAACCTTGCTAGCGTGGGCGATAAAATATCAGTTACCTGCGGTAGGTTTGTCGCTGGGTGACGGTCAAAGTGCCATAGTGACTCAATTAAATGAAGAGCTAGGGCATGTTGGAAACGCAAAGCCAGGTAACTCTAATTTATTGAAATTACTTTTGAATTCAGGTTATTTACCAATTGTTAGCTCGATAGGGGTCACCCCAGAGGGTGAATTGATGAATGTGAATGCTGACCAAGCAGCCACCGCTATCGCGCAAGCATTAAATGCAGATCTGGTTTTACTGTCTGATGTGAGCGGTATTTTGGATGGTAAAGGCCAGAAAATTGATGAAATGACGACACAAAAAGCCCAAAAATTAATTGAGCAAGGCATCATCACTGATGGAATGATTGTTAAGGTGAATGCTGCACTTGATGCCGCAACGGCCTTACAGCGCTCGGTTGATATCGCAAGTTGGCGTCATGCAGAACAACTTCCTGAGCTGTTTAATGGGACAGCTATCGGAACTCGGATCTTGGCATCATAAATGAGCCATGGAAATAAATATTAATTGAGCGGAATAGGTACGTTATGAAAAAGGGCATTAAAAAAATCGTATTAGCATACTCAGGTGGTCTCGATACATCGGCAATTATTCCATGGTTGAAAGAAAACTATGATGACTGCGAAGTGGTTGCTTTCGTTGCTGACGTAGGGCAAGACAGAGAAGACTTAGTCGGTGTTGAGAAAAAGGCTCTGCAATCAGGCGCATCTGAGTGTTACGTTGTTGATCTGCGCGAAGAATTCGTTAAGGAATATATTTACCCAGTTCTTAAAACAGGTGCGTTATACGAAGGTAGTTATTTATTAGGTACCTCAATGGCTCGTCCTATTATTGCAAAAGCCCAAGTGGAAATTGCCTTAAAAGTAGGGGCTGATGCGGTTGCCCATGGCGCAACAGGTAAAGGGAATGACCAAGTACGCTTCGAAAGCACTTATACTGCGCTTGCGCCGCAATTACAGGTGGTTGCTCCATGGCGTGAGTGGGATCTTCGCTCACGTGAGGCGCTGCTCGATTATTTAAAAGAGCGCAATATCCCAACGACTGCTAGCCTTGAAAAAATTTATAGCCGTGATGAAAATGCGTGGCATATCTCTACAGAAGGTGGTGTATTAGAAAGCACATGGAATGCAGCAAACCAAGACTGCTGGGTATGGACAGTTGACCCACAAGATGCGCCAGATGAAGCTGAACTGGTGACCGTGGGCGTGAAACACGGCGAGGTAGTTTCAGTTAATGGTAAAACATTATCTGCACTAGGTTGCCTAGAAACACTGAATACGCTAGGGGCAAAACACGGTGTTGGCCGTATCGATATCGTTGAAAACCGTTTAGTCGGCATGAAATCTCGCGGTTGCTATGAAACCCCAGGGGGCACCATTATGATGGCGGCTCTGCGTGGCGTTGAGCAATTAGTTCTGGACCGCGATAGCTACAAATGGCGTGAGCAATTAGGCTTAGAAATGTCTTATGTGGTTTATGATGGGCGTTGGTTTGCGCCATTACGCCATTCGCTACAAGCTGCGGCAGAATCATTAGCACAAGATGTCACCGGTGAAGTTGTTCTGAAATTATATAAAGGGCAAGTCACGGCAATTCAGAAGAAAGCGGACAAGAGCCTATATTCTGAAGAATTCGCCACATTTGGTGAAGATGAGGTATATGACCATAGCCACGCAGGCGGGTTTATCCGTCTTTATTCTCTGTCTTCACGTATCCGTGCGTTGAAAGAACAGAATAAAGCTAAGTAACCTATACTCGTCATACTTCAAGTTGCAGTGGCGTTGATTGTACACATTGACTTGTCGCTTAGCTGCACCTCGAATTATTGGGAATATAACAGGCTAGATCCCCGGCAGCGTTTAGTGTTGTCGGGAGCAAAACTTATTTTATCAATCAGGTAGGGATTAGTTATGGCACTATGGGGTGGGCGTTTTAGCCAGCAAGCGGATCAACGGTTTAAACAGTTTAATGATTCACTGCGTTTTGATTATCGCTTGGCGCAACAAGATATTATTGGCTCAGTCGCATGGTCAAAATCATTAGTCACCGTTGGTGTACTGACTGAGAGCGAACAACAATCTTTAGAACAAGCGCTAAATGCATTGTTAAAAGAAGTGCAAGATAACCCTGAAATTATACTGCAAAGTGATGCAGAAGATATTCACAGCTGGGTTGAAGGTAAACTGATTGATAAAGTTGGTGATTTAGGTAAAAAATTACACACAGGTCGTAGTCGTAATGACCAAGTGGCGACAGATTTAAAATTATGGTGTAAAGACCAAGTCGCATTATTATTAGAAGCGGTCACTGAGCTACAAAAAGCATTAGTCATCACAGCCGAAAATAACCAAGACGCAGTGATGCCAGGCTATACTCATTTACAACGCGCTCAGCCCGTGACATTTGCCCACTGGTGTTTAGCTTATAGTGAAATGTTAGCGCGTGATGAAAGCCGCTTAAAAGACACACTAAAGCGTCTAGACGTTAGCCCATTAGGGTGTGGTGCATTGGCGGGGACAGCGTATGATATTGACCGAGAGCAACTTGCCTCTTGGCTTGGTTTCGCATCTGCGACACGCAATAGTTTAGACACCGTTTCAGACAGAGATCACGTACTCGAATTATTATCCGATGCCAGCATTGGCATGGTGCATTTATCGCGTTTTGCTGAAGATTTGATTTTCTTCAATAGTGGTGAGGCAGGCTTCGTTGAGTTATCTGACAAAGTAACCTCTGGCTCTTCATTAATGCCACAAAAGAAAAACCCAGATGCACTGGAATTGATCCGCGGTAAATGTGGGCGAGTTCAAGGTGCATTAACGGGTATGATGATGACGTTAAAAGGGTTACCGCTTGCTTATAACAAAGACATGCAAGAGGATAAAGAAGGCTTATTTGATGCATTAGACACATGGTTAGATTGTATGCATATGGCAGCGTTAGTCCTTGATGGTATTCAAATTCGTCGCCCACGTTGTGAAGATGCAGCAAAACAAGGCTATGCAAATGCGACTGAGCTGGCGGATTATTTAGTAGCGAAAGGCGTTCCATTCCGTGAAGCGCACCATATTGTGGGTGAAGCGGTTGTTACTGCTATTGCTCAAGGTAAAGCATTGGAAGAAATGGCATTAAGTGATCTGCAAAAATTCAGTGATACTATTCAATTGGATGTGTATGAAATTTTATCGCTGCAATCATGCTTAGATAAGCGGTTAGCAAAAGGTGGGGTATCTCAGAAGCAGGTGGCGAGTGCGATTGTGGAGGCAAAAACAAGGTTGGGGCTTTAATCGGTCATTGTCATCAGAAAATGGGGGGTAGCATGACTACCCCAATTCCCATAACACAGTTCTATTAAATATATTTAACGGTTAGCATGCCTAGTTGTTTCTCCTCGTTAACCCAATTGTATGAATATTCATTTCTGCCATCATTAATAACCTTCCAGCCACTTTTTTGAGTAATATTATTTAGCTCAATACTCTCGGTGGTTGATTCTGTATTATTATTCATACAATGTAATTTAACCTGTGTTTCAGTGATATCATTTGTACAATTCGGATGGACAATTGCGCCATAGAAATTAATGGTGCCAGAATCTTGATTCTGAGCGGCATAAGCACTAAATATACTAGAAGCTGTCACTAATAATAAAGCTGTTATTGAACAATGAAATGTTTTTTTCGCCATTGAATTTTTCATAATAGAATCCTATAACTGAATTTGTTTAAAATCAGTTGGTTATATTGTTTTGGTTATTTAATAAAAAGTCGTTTAATGATTATGCATGTTGTACTGATAGTAGTGCATGGCCTTTATCTTCATTAGTCCATTTAAATTGATAAATGCTACGGTTATTATCTAATTTTTTCCACTCTGTGGATTTTTGCTCTTTAGAAAAATCAATTTTGCTAGTTTCCATTTTATTTTTTTCATTATTAAAACAATTTAAGTTTGTTTTATTATTATTGATATCATAAGTACATGGTGAAGCAACAATAGCAGCTTTAAAATTAATTGTTGTTTGATTTTCTTTAGCTTGTACATTTGTAGTGAATAATGAAGTAGCGACTAAAGTTAATGCTAATACTGAAGAGATACTTTTAATAGTCATGATGTTAATTCCTAATTTAAAGTCTATATAATTTGGTTGATTCAATTTGTTCATGTCTTGCTATGGGAAGAATTATAAAACGAAAAACGCGCCAAAGGTGTAAATTTGAAAATTCAAATGTGTGGAAATATAATAGAAATAGGGGTTGTATAGAATCTATCCTGTTTAATGTCCTATAGCAGGTTTTTTATTATCATCTATTAATTTGTCTTTTTTGGTGTTTAATGTTCTGAGTTTGTGGTTTTGGTTCTCTTTTTGATGGTTTAATCTGCTGTGATTTTTTTAATAGTGACAGCGAGTAGAGCTCTATTTATATATAAAGTAGTCAGGTTACATTGAGATTTTGAATTAACTTTCAAACAGAAACTTACAAAGATTAATAATAAATGAAAACAAATATAACAAAATGTTTCTAAAAAAAGGCTAGCCAAGCCCATTTTTAAACTTTTGGAGAGTAAAGCTCCCTTGTTTTTCGAGCTATTTCGCTTAAAACTACATTGTGATTAATATAAATGTTTCAATATTACATCCAATTATATTGGAACTCCCCAAATTGATGTTTGACGTCTTTATTTTTGCTTGCTTGCCCTATTAGTTGTTGCTCATGTTAAGGTGCAACTCTTTTTTTGTATTTACAAAAAGAGAAGGCTAAGTGGGTTGCCTCTTTACTACATCACATTGCTGATCTCTATTACGCCTTTTGTTGTTATTTGTTTTCAGCCGCCTCATTTGCTTACTTGGCCGTTTCAGCTCTCTTCAATACTCAGGTTTGTTATCATTAGTATGCTGTATAGGGTATCGACAGTGTGGCGACATTCTTTAATCATTTAATAGGGTATTTTTTAACTTGTGAGGGGATAAAGTGTGGTAATAGTAGCATCCATAGTATTTTAGCTCCTCGTGTCATTATCACGGATGAAAGCTTTCTAGAAGCGACTAGACTAGATATAAACTATTATTTGGGGGAGGTTTGTTTATGTACTCATATAAAATTGAAGAAAGGTTTACTTTAATTTGATGTCATAAATACAATTTATAATTGTTTGATTCCTATTTTTGTTTTGTGAAAAATGGGGGAACAAAATTGATTCATTTTGTTTCTAGGCGTTACTATTTATTTCACTAAATGGGTTATTTATGCAGAAATGGGATGAAATACGGTGTTTTTTTAATATATCAATAGATATAACAAACTAATATCGATATAGTGATTGGTATTATCTATCTTTGGTTTGGCAAAGAATTCACGAAAGGAAATAGAAATATGAATATTCGAGATTTGGAGTACCTTGTTGCACTAGCTGAACATAAACACTTTAGACGTGCCGCGGATTCTTGTCATGTTAGCCAACCAACATTGAGTGGACAAATTCGTAAGCTAGAAGAAGAGCTTGGTGTTATGCTACTAGAAAGAACTAGTCGTAAAGTTCTTTTTACTCAACAAGGTTTATTACTCGTTGAACAGGCTCGAACTATTTTGCGAGAAATAAAAGTACTGCAAGAAATGGCCGCGTTGCAAGGCGAGAGTATGTCTGGCCCATTGCATATCGGTTTGATACCTACAGTGGCACCGTACTTATTACCACATATCATTCCTCAATTGCACCAAGCACACCCTAAATTAGAAATTTACTTACATGAAGCACAAACTCAGCAATTACTGGCTCAGTTAGATAGTGGTAAATTAGACTGTGCAATTTTAGCGGAAGTGAAAGAAACAGATCCTTTTATTGTTGTCCCTTTATTTGAAGAACCCATGAAATTAGCTATCTATGAAAGCCATCCATGGCATGGGCGTGACACCATTGAAATGGGTGAATTATCAGGTGAAAAGCTATTAATGCTAGAAGATGGCCATTGTTTGCGTGACCAAGCTATGGGCTTTTGTTTCCAAGCGGGCGCTAAAGAGGATACGCATTTTAGGGCGACTAGTTTAGAAACGTTACGCAACATGGTCGCCGCAGGAAGTGGGATTACACTATTACCTGATTTAGCGGTACCAAATGAAGTTTGCCGTGATGGCGTTTGCTATTTGAATTGCATTGAGCCAGAACCGAAACGTACGATTGTTTTAGTTTATCGTCCGGGGTCTCCATTAAGAGGTCGCTATGAGCAATTAGCAGAAACCATTTATAACTCGATGGATCACTATTATAAGAATCGAGTTTAGGAATAAAGCTCGCTAATTGTTTACATCTCAAAAAGATATGATGGTTGCCAGAAAAACAGGCAACCATAATTGCACATCATTAAAATAAGCGGTTTAAGCCATTTAATGCAGCGACACGGAAAGCTTCTGCCATAGTAGGGTAATTGAATGTGGTATTAACGAAATATTCAATGGTATTACCTTCACCTTTTTGTTCCATAATAGCTTGGCCGATATGAATAATCTCAGCCGCCCTTTCACCGAAACAGTGAATACCTAATATTTGTAGCGTTTCTCTATGAAATAGTATTTTTAAACTGCCGACATTCATCCCAGCAATTTGAGCTCGAGCTAAATGTTTAAATTGCGCTCGGCCAACTTCGTAAGGTACTTTCATTGCCGTCAGTTCTTGTTCTGTTTTACCAACAGAACTAATTTCAGGGATGGTATAAATCCCCGTTGGAATATCCTCAACTAAATGTGCATTACCTAAACTACCGCCGATTGCACGAGCTGCAATTCGCCCTTGGTCATAGGCAGCAGACGCCAGACTTGGGTAGCCAATCACATCACCAACAGCATAAATGTGTTCATTTGTTGTTCGGTAGGCTTTGTTGACTTTAACTAAACCACGGCCATCCGCTTCGATTCCTACATTGGCGAGACCTAAACCGTCAGTATTACCTGTTCTTCCGTTGGCGTACAGTAAACAGTCAGCTTTGACTTTTTTACCTGATTTAAGGTGAACAATGACCCCATCATCTAAACCTTCAATCTTTTCATATTCTTCATTATGGCGGATCACAATGCCACTATTCCAAAAATGATACGACAAGGCATCAGACATTTCTTGGTCAAGAAAAGCCAGTAGGTGATCGCGAGTGTTAATTAAATCAACTTTGACTCCCAATCCACGGAAAATAGATGCGTATTCGCAGCCGATAACCCCCGCACCATAAATAATGACGTGGCGAGGTTCATGGGTTAGGTTGAGAATGGTATCGCTGTTATAAATTCGGGAATGGTTAAAATCTACGTCAGAAGGGCAGTATGGGCGAGACCCTGTTGCTATCACAATTTTATCTGCACTTAAAACATCGCAGCTTCCATCTGCATAGCGGACACTCACATGTTGCTCATCAATAAAAGTTGCTTCACCAGAAAACATTTGGCAACCATTACGCTCATAAAACCCTTGTCGCATACGCGTTTGTTGGCTAATAACTGTTTCGGCATGCCTGAGGATTTCAGAAAAAGAGGAGCTTAAGTTACGGGAATTATCACTATAAAGGGGGTTCTGGTTGAATTCGATAATACGGCTAACTGCATGGCGGAGGGCTTTTGAGGGAATGGTTCCCCAGTGGGTACAGCCTCCGCCGACATTATTATAACGTTCAATAACAGCAACGTTTTTTCCTTGTTTTACCAGTCCCATGGCAGCGCCTTCACCACCAGGGCCGGAACCAATGACTATTGCATCAAAATGGGTAAGTTGCATAAGGTAAGACCTGTTTTTAATACGAAGTGACTACATTATAGTAACATCAGTTGCTTCCTTAACCTAATTTCTCTTTTTCCATCGCCTTCTTTTGCATATTCAAAACACGGATTTATGTCTGTTTATTTAAACCCATTCGTTTGCCGTTTTGCGATAAATTAGAAATTCTGGGGGAACAATATCGAGTGCATTTTTGGTAAAACTATTTTTTCTTGTTCGGGTAGGGTGTAGTGGTGAAGATGATGGTTTCTATATAAGAAAACAGCAAAGATAGTAAGCGAAATTCTGAAAATGGCTAAATTGTAATAAAGAGTCGATTTTTCTCTCAACCAGATGAAGAAATTTCAGGTATGCTAGGGGGTGAATAGCACTCCTTATTTACATCTTTGATGTAATTATTAACGTTTAATGACATAGAAATTAGGATCACCGTGAGCAACACTATTGGCGTTAGAGCAAAACAAAAAGAAAAAACACGTCGTTCACTCGTCGAAGCTGCTTTTAGCCAATTAAGTGCTGAACGGAGCTTTACTAGCCTTAGTTTACGGGAAGTCGCTCGGGAAGCGGGTATTGCGCCAACTTCATTTTATCGCCATTTCAAAGACGTTGATGAACTTGGTCTGACAATGGTAGATGAGAGCGGTCTGATGTTGCGCCAGCTGATGCGTCAAGCACGGCAGCGTATTGCGAAAGGTGGGAGTGTGATCCGCACATCAGTCTCAACTTTTATGGAGTTTATTGGTAATAACCCAAACGCCTTTCGGTTATTATTGCGAGAGCGTTCCGGTACCTCGGCTGAGTTTCGTGCTGCAGTGGCAAGGGAAATTCAACATTTTATTGCTGAATTAGCGGATTACCTTGAATTAGAAAGCCATATGCCGCGTCATTTTACTGAGATGCAATCAGAAGCAATGGTGACAATTGTATTCAGTGCTGGTGCTGAAGCGCTTGATATAGATGAAGAAAAACGAAGAAAACTTGAAGAACGGTTGGTATTGCAACTAAGAATGATCGCTAAAGGCGCCTACTATTGGTACCGCCGTGAACAAGAACGACAGAATCAAACTGACCCAGACCTAACCAAATAATAAGGAGAATCAATGACGGATCAAAAAAGTTACGAAAGAAGTACATTACTGCTGGCACTTGTAATTGGGCTTGCGACTCATGGGACTTTCTCTACGTTGTTTAACTCATTAGTCGATTTTTCTTTCTTTCCCATTTTAACATTAGTACTCGCTGTTTATTGTTTGCACCAACGTTATTTACACCAAGCTATGCCGATGGGGTTACCAAAATTTGTTGCTGGTAGTTTCTTTGTTGGGATATTTGGCTATGCCGCGATTTTACGTGTTCAAAATCCAGAGGTTGGCTCAAATTTTATTCCCTCGACTATCATTGTGATTTTAGCTTTATGGATGTATGTCAGTTGGAAAGCTCGTAAAAAAGAACAACAAGAATTAGCGTTAGAACAAGAAATTGAAAATTAAAGTGAATTAATAAACTAAAAAACGCCGTATTATACGGCGTTTTTTGTCGCTGCTATTTTCTAACGGCGGGTTAATAACACACCGCTTTCCATATGGTGGGTATAGGGGAATTGGTCAAATAACGCTAGTTTTTCAATTTTATGGGTTTGGGTCAGTTCATTGAGATTATCGCATAAGGTTTCAGGGTTACATGAGATATAGACAATGTGGTCATAACCTTGAACTAGTTTTACAGTTTCTTTATCTAACCCACTTCGTGGCGGGTCAACAAAAATGGTATTGCATTGATAATCTGCAAGTGAAATTCCTTCAAGGCGTTTAAATTCACGCACACCTTGCATTGCTTGAGTAAAATCTTCAGCGGACATTCGGATAATCTGCACATTTTCAATATTATTTGCTTCTATATTATATTGAGCAGCAGCAACCGACGGTTTGGCAATTTCAGTCGCTAATACCTGTTTAAAATTTTGCGCTAAAGCCAATGAAAAGTTCCCATTACCACAATAAAGCTCTAATAAATCACCTGTTGAATTTTTTGTTGCACCAATAGCCCATTCCAACATTTTTATATTGACCTGTGCATTCGGTTGAGTGAAGCTATTTTCTACTTGGCGATAAACCATGTTTTTACCATTTACAGGTAAAACTTCATCAATATAATCATTATCTAACATGATTTTTGTCTTTGATGCTCTACCGATAAGCTGTACATCAAACCCTTTTTTAGTCAGCGTTTCTTTTAACGCCTTAGCTTCAATGACCCACTCTTCACCTAATTTTTTATGATATAGCAGTGAAACAATCAGCTTATTACTCAGTGTGGATAAATAATCGATTTGGAATAACTTGTGGCGTAGCAACTCATTGGGCTGAATTAATGGTAACAGCGTTGCCATCATGTCATTAATTAGCTGACTTGCGACCGGAAATTGTTCGATACGAATGCGTTCTTTCGTCTCTTTATCAAACATAATATGAAACAGGTCATCGCCTTCGTGCCAAATTCTAAATTCTGCACGCATCCGGTAATGGGACGCCGGTGATGAAAAAATTTCAGGTTCGGGAGCATTAAAAGGAGCCATCATAGCTTTTAAGCGGTCAGTTTTCTCTGCGAGTTGCAGTTCGTAGTCTTCTGTATGCAACGTGTTTGGCATGTTTGGCCCCATAAAACAGTAAAAAATTCGTATCAGGGGCGAAATTGTAGGGCAAGCAGCGAAGATGTCCAGTTTTCATTATTCATCCGTAGACACTGATTGTTATTCCTCTTAGGATAATGCCTTGAGTGAGCAGGGAATTTGGTTGGAATCCAAAACTGACGCGCAACGGTAAAAGTCCGATACCTGCCACACATCTAATCGCTTCGTTGAATATTCGCGCGGATCTTATATTCAACCTCGCGGAATCTTAATTTAATTGATTTTCCGAGTGTAATCATAATGAATAATAAAAAGTTGCTGCCGTTATCGGCCGCTGCTCTGGCAGTGCTATGTAGTATTCCTTCTTTGGCAAGTGGAAATAGTCAATCTGATCAGCTAGTTGTGTCAGCAAACCGTTTTGAACAACCTATCTCTTCTATATTAGCTCCTGTCACGGTCGTGACCCGTGAAGATATTGACCATTGGCAATCTAATACCGTGATTGATGTATTAAGGCGTTTGCCAGGTGTGGATATTGCGCAAAGTGGGGGAATGGGTCAACAAAGCTCACTATTTATTCGTGGAACTGAATCTCGCCATGTTTTGGTCTTAATTGATGGTGTTCGTTTGAATCAAGCGGGTATTTCAGGCTCATCTGATATGAGCCAAATTCCAATTTCTCTGGTACAGCGCATTGAATATATACGCGGAGCACGCTCAGCGGTTTATGGTTCTGATGCTGTTGGTGGTGTAGTGAATATTATTACTCGCCGTGATAACGATGGCACAACTTTAAATGCAGGTATTGGCTCACACAGTTACCAAAACTATAACGGTTCGACTCAGCAAAAGATTGGTGAAAATACAACCGTAACAGCTGCCGGAGCTTATACTCATACCAAAGGGTTTGATTTAGCGCCAAAAGATGTTAGCCCAAGACAATATGATAAAGATGGCTTCCTGAGTAAGTCATTATGGTTAGGCATTGAACATCAATTTTCTTCAGAAATATTAGCGTATGCAAGAGCGTATGGTTATGACAACCGTACAAATTATGACGTATCCGAGTATGCAGGATTAAGTGTGGATACCCGCAAGCTTTATAGCCGTACTTATGAAACCGGTTTGAAATATCATCAGGGTAAATATTCGTCATCATTGATGGGGAGTTATGGTTATTCAAAAGATTACAACTTTGATCCTAGAAAAGGACAATATAGTGAATCTGCAAATCTTGATGAGTCCAAACAGTACGATATTCAATGGGGTAATAGTTACCTATTAGATAAAGGTAATATTAGTGCGGGGGTTGATTATCAACGTCAAAGTATTGAGCCTAGCAGTTATGCGATGATCAGTGAAAAACAGACGTTAAATAACACCGGGATATACCTCACAGGGCAATATGCGATTATTGATTCTGTAACAGCAGAAGCCGCTATACGTTCTGACCATCACTCTGAATTTAATTGGCACACAACATGGCAATCGGGTCTTAGTTGGGAGTTTTATGAGGGTTATAAACTTATTGGTTCATATGCAACTGCCTATAAAGCACCTAATCTAACCCAATTATATGCGTATTCTTCATCGGCATACGGAACAACGCTAGGTAATCCGAACTTAAAACCTGAAGAAAGTAAGCAGTGGGAGATAGGGGTTGAAGGAACGACAGGACCACTCTTTTGGCAGGTCAATGCATACCATAATGATATTGATAACCTGATTGCATATAAATCAGGTTATCCGACTAGCACTTATGAGAACATTGGCGAAGCTGAAATTAAAGGTATTGAATGGGTTGGTGAGTTCGAAACAGGTGTTCTTCATCACCAAGTAACCTATCAATATATTGATCCACGTAACAAAAAGACGGATAAGATTCTGGAGAGACGGGCTAAGCAGCAAGTTAAATACCAGCTAGATTGGGCTATTGATAAAGTAGATATGGGGCTAACCTACCAATATATAGGCTCTCGCTATGATAATGACTATAGCCAATTTCCTTCTAGACGTGTAAAACAAGGCGGTGTTAGCCTTTGGGATCTCACAGCTGCGTATCCAATCACTTCACATCTCACAATTCGTGGTAAAATAGCTAATATGTTCGATAAAGACTATGAGACCGCGTATGGTTATCGCACCGCTGGAAGAGAATATTTCCTCACTGGAAGCTACAACTTCTGATAACACCCTATCTGTTCGCCCGACCATTCTAGTGTTTGACTCTGGAGTGGGCGGGTTATCTGTCTATCGTGAAGTCAAAAAAATGATCCCGAATGCCCACTATATCTATGCATTCGACAATGAAGCCTTCCCTTATGGTGAAAAAAGTGAAGAGTTTATTATTGATAGGGTCTATCAAATCGTAAATTCGATAGCTGCAAAGCATCCTTTAACGATCGCAATTATTGCTTGTAATACGGCAAGTACAGTCAGCCTTCCTAATTTAAGGGCCCATTTCTCCTTTCCTGTTGTAGGCGTGGTTCCCGCAATTAAGCCGGCTACCAAACTAACACGTAATGGTGTGGTTGGTTTATTGGCAACGAAAGGCACCGTAAACCGTGAATACACTAAAGAGCTGATCGATCGTTTCGCAACAGACTGCAAAGTGATTTCCTTAGGGTCTGCGGAATTGGTCCAACTAGCAGAAAGAAAGCTGCATGGGGAAACATTACCATTAGACGAAGTTGCTCAAACTGTCAGGCCATGGCTCAGAATGCCAGAACCCCCAGACACCGTTATTTTGGGCTGTACTCATTTCCCTCTATTAATAGAGGAACTAGAAAAGGTACTTCCCGATGGCACAAGGTTTATTGATTCAGGTTCTGCAATAGCAAGAAGAACGGCTTGGCTAATTAACAACCAAGCTGAGACGATGAATTCTGATGAAGACGATTTCGCATATTGTTTATTAATGGATGCCAACGTAAAAGACTTACAGCCTATTCTTGAGCTTGAAGGGTTCAAAACGCTGCAAAAACTAGCTATTTAAGTTAAATTTGATGGAAAGCTGAGCGAACGAAAAAAAATATGAAAAAAAGGGTTGCCAGATTTTTCTGACCCCCTATAATGCGCCACCACTGACCGGGAACAAGACAACGCAAAGCGCGATGAACACTGAAACGGCAGCGAGAGATTCTGAAAAGAAAAAGCAAAAAATTGCTTGACTCTCACAGAGGAAAGCGTAATATACGCCACCTCGCGACAACGACCTAAGTTAATAAAAACTGAGTCGAATTTCCAAAAGAAATGTCGCAACGCTCTTTAACAATTTATCAGACAATCTGTGTGGGCACTCACAGGACACTATCAAAAAAATATTTGATTTTAAGTCTTGAAGAGTGACTAACACGTTAATTCATATATATGAAATAAGGTAGTAACGCTTATTTTGGAAGGATAACGCGAAGGCAAACAGAGGTAACCCGAGACAGTACTTAGGTACGGCGAAGGGAAGCGATGTGAAGCCGACAACGTTAGCCGAACAAAAGAACGTTACGGTCAGTAAGACATTCTTTGAGCATCAAGCTTTTTAATTGAAGAGTTTGATCATGGCTCAGATTGAACGCTGGCGGCAGGCCTAACACATGCAAGTCGAGCGGTAACAGGGGAAGCTTGCTTCTCGCTGACGAGCGGCGGACGGGTGAGTAATGTATGGGGATCTGCCCGATAGAGGGGGATAACCACTGGAAACGGTGGCTAATACCGCATAATCTCTTAGGAGCAAAGCAGGGGAACTTCGGTCCTTGCGCTATCGGATGAACCCATATGGGATTAGCTAGTAGGTGGGGTAATGGCTCACCTAGGCGACGATCCCTAGCTGGTCTGAGAGGATGATCAGCCACACTGGGACTGAGACACGGCCCAGACTCCTACGGGAGGCAGCAGTGGGGAATATTGCACAATGGGCGCAAGCCTGATGCAGCCATGCCGCGTGTATGAAGAAGGCCCTAGGGTTGTAAAGTACTTTCAGTCGGGAGGAAGGCGTTGATGCTAATATCATCAACGATTGACGTTACCGACAGAAGAAGCACCGGCTAACTCCGTGCCAGCAGCCGCGGTAATACGGAGGGTGCAAGCGTTAATCGGAATTACTGGGCGTAAAGCGCACGCAGGCGGTTGATTAAGTTAGATGTGAAATCCCCGGGCTTAACCTGGGAATGGCATCTAAGACTGGTCAGCTAGAGTCTTGTAGAGGGGGGTAGAATTCCATGTGTAGCGGTGAAATGCGTAGAGATGTGGAGGAATACCGGTGGCGAAGGCGGCCCCCTGGACAAAGACTGACGCTCAGGTGCGAAAGCGTGGGGAGCAAACAGGATTAGATACCCTGGTAGTCCACGCTGTAAACGATGTCGATTTGAAGGTTGTTCCCTTGAGGAGTGGCTTTCGGAGCTAACGCGTTAAATCGACCGCCTGGGGAGTACGGCCGCAAGGTTAAAACTCAAATGAATTGACGGGGGCCCGCACAAGCGGTGGAGCATGTGGTTTAATTCGATGCAACGCGAAGAACCTTACCTACTCTTGACATCCAGAGAACTTAGCAGAGATGCTTTGGTGCCTTCGGGAACTCTGAGACAGGTGCTGCATGGCTGTCGTCAGCTCGTGTTGTGAAATGTTGGGTTAAGTCCCGCAACGAGCGCAACCCTTATCCTTTGTTGCCAGCGATTCGGTCGGGAACTCAAAGGAGACTGCCGGTGATAAACCGGAGGAAGGTGGGGATGACGTCAAGTCATCATGGCCCTTACGAGTAGGGCTACACACGTGCTACAATGGCGTATACAAAGAGAAGCGACCTCGCGAGAGCAAGCGGAACTCATAAAGTACGTCGTAGTCCGGATTGGAGTCTGCAACTCGACTCCATGAAGTCGGAATCGCTAGTAATCGTAGATCAGAATGCTACGGTGAATACGTTCCCGGGCCTTGTACACACCGCCCGTCACACCATGGGAGTGGGTTGCAAAAGAAGTAGGTAGCTTAACCTTCGGGAGGGCGCTTACCACTTTGTGATTCATGACTGGGGTGAAGTCGTAACAAGGTAACCGTAGGGGAACCTGCGGTTGGATCACCTCCTTACCATTGAAGTGTTTTTGTGAAGTGCTCACACAGATTGTCTGATAGAAAGTAGAGCAATAGGCTATACGTGGGAGACTTACTTGAAAGAGTAGGACTTGCATGAGATACCGCAGCAGTATGTGCAATATCTTGTGTCCCCTTCGTCTAGAGGCCTAGGACACCGCCCTTTCACGGCGGTAACAGGGGTTCGAATCCCCTAGGGGACGCCAATTGCGCCGATATCGAGTGAAAGACGATGTCCCCAATAATGATTAAGCCAATTACGTTGTAGTTGGTTTAACAATTATGCTCTTTAACAATCTGGAACAAGCTGAAAATTGAAAACAACGCACATTGTTTATCGCTTAAACAATGTGAGAGTCTCTCAAAAATCTCAACTTGAAGTGTTTTTCAAACACACAAACGAGTGGCATGAGCGAGCAGTGTGAAATTCAAGGCGGCTAGCGCACAGCAAGCGCAGCGTACAATAGTACGTGAGCATTGCGAGCACTACCCAACGAAGAAGTTCACCACGCGCAGCCATGACGTTAAGTGTCGTCTGATAAGAAGACACCTTCGGGTTGTGAGGTTAAGCGACTAAGCGTACACGGTGGATGCCTAGGCAATCAGAGGCGATGAAGGACGTGCTAATCTGCGATAAGCGTCGGTAAGGTGATATGAACCGTTATACCCGACGATTTCCGAATGGGGAAACCCAGTGCAATTCGTTGCACTATCGTTTGATGAATACATAGTCAAACGAAGCGAACCGGGGGAACTGAAACATCTCAGTACCCCGAGGAAAAGAAATCAACCGAGATTCCCCTAGTAGCGGCGAGCGAACGGGGAGCAGCCCAGAGTCTTAATCAGCATTAGTATCAGGAGAACGGTCTGGAAAGTCCGGCAGTAAAGGGTGATAGCCCCGTATCTGAAGATATTAGTGTTGTGAACTCGACGAGTAGGGCGGGACACGTGTTATCCTGTCTGAATATGGGGGGACCATCCTCCAAGGCTAAATACTCCTGATTGACCGATAGTGAACCAGTACCGTGAGGGAAAGGCGAAAAGAACCCCGGCGAGGGGAGTGAAATAGAACCTGAAACCGTGTACGTACAAGCAGTGGGAGCCTTGATTTATCAGGGTGACTGCGTACCTTTTGTATAATGGGTCAGCGACTTATATTCTGTAGCAAGGTTAACCGTATAGGGGAGCCGTAGGGAAACCGAGTCTTAACTGGGCGAATGAGTTGCAGGGTATAGACCCGAAACCCGGTGATCTAGCCATGGGCAGGTTGAAGGTTGGGTAACACTAACTGGAGGACCGAACCGACTAATGTTGAAAAATTAGCGGATGACTTGTGGCTGGGGGTGAAAGGCCAATCAAACCGGGAGATAGCTGGTTCTCCCCGAAAGCTATTTAGGTAGCGCCTCGTGAACTCATCTTCGGGGGTAGAGCACTGTTCGACTAGGGGGTCATCCCGACTTACCAACTCGATGCAAACTACGAATACCGAAGAATGTTATCACGGGAGACACACGGCGGGTGCTAACGTTCGTCGTGAAGAGGGAAACAACCCAGACCGCCAGCTAAGGTCCCAAAGTCATAGTTAAGTGGGAAACGAAGTGGGAAGGCTCAGACAGCCAGGATGTTGGCTTAGAAGCAGCCATCATTTAAAGAAAGCGTAATAGCTCACTGGTCGAGTCGGCCTGCGCGGAAGATGTAACGGGGCTAAACTATGCACCGAAGCTGCGGCAGCGATATGTAAATATTGTTGGGTAGGGGAGCGTTCTGTAAGCCTGTGAAGGTGTACTGTGAGGTATGCTGGAGGTATCAGAAGTGCGAATGCTGACATAAGTAACGATAATGCGGGTGAAAAACCCGCACGCCGGAAGACCAAGGGTTCCTGTCCAACGTTAATCGGGGCAGGGTGAGTCGACCCCTAAGGCGAGGCAGAAATGCGTAGTCGATGGGAAACGGGTTAATATTCCCGTACTGGTGATAATTGCGATGGGGGGACGGAGAAGGCTAGGCTGGCCGGGCGACGGTTGTCCCGGTTTAAGGATGTAGGCAGGTGAATTAGGCAAATCCGGTTCACTATATGCTGAGGTCTGATGACGAGTCACTACGGTGGCGAAGTAGCTCATGCCCCGCTTCCAGGAAAAGCCTCTAAGCTCTAGATTATCACTAATCGTACCCCAAACCGACACAGGTGGTCAGGTAGAGAATACTCAGGCGCTTGAGAGAACTCGGGTGAAGGAACTAGGCAAAATGGTGCCGTAACTTCGGGAGAAGGCACGCTGGCGCTAGGTGAAGTGGTTTACCCATGGAGCTGAAGCCAGTCGCAGATACCAGCTGGCTGCAACTGTTTATTAAAAACACAGCACTGTGCAAACACGAAAGTGGACGTATACGGTGTGACGCCTGCCCGGTGCTGGAAGGTTAATTGATGGGGTTATCCGTAAGGAGAAGCTCTTGATCGAAGCCCCAGTAAACGGCGGCCGTAACTATAACGGTCCTAAGGTAGCGAAATTCCTTGTCGGGTAAGTTCCGACCTGCACGAATGGCGTAATGATGGCCAGGCTGTCTCCACCCGAGACTCAGTGAAATTGAACTCGCTGTGAAGATGCAGTGTACCCGCGGCAAGACGGAAAGACCCCGTGAACCTTTACTATAGCTTGACACTGAACATTGAGCCTTGATGTGTAGGATAGGTGGGAGGCTTTGAAGTGTGGACGCCAGTCTGCATGGAGCCAACCTTGAAATACCACCCTTTAATGTTTGATGTTCTAACGTTGCCCCGTTATCCGGGGTGCGGACAGTGTCTGGTGGGTAGTTTGACTGGGGCGGTCTCCTCCCAAAGAGTAACGGAGGAGCACGAAGGTTGGCTAAGCATGGTCGGACATCATGCGGTTAGTGCAAAGGCATAAGCCAGCTTGACTGCGAGAGTGACGGCTCGAGCAGGTACGAAAGTAGGTCTTAGTGATCCGGTGGTTCTGAATGGAAGGGCCATCGCTCAACGGATAAAAGGTACTCCGGGGATAACAGGCTGATACCGCCCAAGAGTTCATATCGACGGCGGTGTTTGGCACCTCGATGTCGGCTCATCACATCCTGGGGCTGAAGTAGGTCCCAAGGGTACGGCTGTTCGCCGTTTAAAGTGGTACGCGAGCTGGGTTTAGAACGTCGTGAGACAGTTCGGTCCCTATCTGCCGTGGGCGTTGGAAGATTGAAAGGGGCTGCTCCTAGTACGAGAGGACCGGAGTGGACGCACCACTGGTGTTCGGGTTGTCATGCCAATGGCATTGCCCGGTAGCTAAGTGCGGAAGAGATAACCGCTGAAAGCATCTAAGCGGGAAACTTGCCTTGAGATGAGTCTTCCCTGACCCTTTAAGGGTCCTAAAGGAACGTTTAAGACTAAGACGTTGATAGGTTGGGTGTGTAAGCATAGCGATATGTTGAGCTAACCAATACTAATGAACCGTGAGGCTTAACCTGACAACACCGAAGGTGTTTTAGAGATTGAGAGATGAGGTTGATTCAATGAGCGTGAGAAGCCGAAAGGCGAGGGACATGGCAGCTTGTTCAAGATTGCAGTTCTGGTTTAGTGACGAAATGTGCTAAACGGGAACGAACCGAATTTGTCTGGCGGCAATAGCGCGGTGGTCCCACCTGACCCCATGCCGAACTCAGCAGTGAAACGCCGTAGCGCCGATGGTAGTGTGGGGTCTCCCCATGTGAGAGTAGGGAACTGCCAGACACTAAATTTTAAGGTTGTGTCAGTACTGACTGACCGCACCATATTGCTGATATGGCTCAGTTGGTAGAGCACACCCTTGGTAAGGGTGAGGTCCCCAGTTCGAATCTGGGTATCAGCACCATATAATCGGCATTTAAAAAGAATTTACCTAGCGGCAATAGCGCGGTGGTCCCACCTGACCCCATGCCGAACTCAGTAGTGAAACGCCGTAGCGCCGATGGTAGTGTGGGGTCTCCCCATGTGAGAGTAGGGAACTGCTAGGTTTTAAATATAAAGAAGCCACCCAATGGGTGGCTTTTTGCTATTTAAATTTTGCTAAAAAATAGCGGCCTCTATATAAAATATCTCAAATTATCTTATTTTATTATTCTAGCTACCCACGATTAAGTCTGACTGATAGACTTACTTTATTATCGTTATATTTTCCCTGAAGGTAGTAATGAATCCAACTTCTGAACTCAAGCCATTCAATAGCTTTGGTATTGATGCAAAAGCATTATCCGTTTTTATAGTAGAAAATAAACAATCGCTCCATCAGCAATGGCTCAAAGCGAAAAGTGATAATTTGCCTGTACTATTACTTGGAGGGGGGAGCAATGTCTTATTTGTAGAGAATTTTGACGGTATTGTCATTATTAATCAATTAAAAGGCATTGAGATCGCAGAGTGTGGCGATTATTGGCACGTACATGTCCAAGCGGGTGAAAATTGGCATCAGCTATTGGAAGCATTGTTGCAAAAAGGGGTTTACGGTGCAGAGAACCTTGCTTTAATTCCTGGGTGTGCAGGTTCCGCCCCAATACAAAACATCGGTGCTTATGGCGTTGAGTTAAAAGATATTTGTGATTACGTAGATATCTTGTCGCTTGAGACAAATCAAGAAACGCGTATTACAGCCAGTGAGTGCCAATTTGGCTACCGTGATAGTATCTTTAAACATAAGTATCAATATGGCTATGCTATTGTCAGTATTGGGCTGAAATTCGCGAAAATGTGGGAACCTAAGTTGACTTACGGTGACTTGGCACAGTTTAACCCCGAAACGGTAACACCTAAGCAAGTCTTTGATGCCGTGTGCCAAACTCGTAGAAATAAATTACCTGACCCTAAAATTACCGGCAATGCAGGTAGTTTCTTTAAAAACCCTGTTGTTTCTGCTGAACAAGCTGCAAAAATTAAGCAACAAAACCCAAGTTGTCCTCAATATATTCAAGATGATGGTAGTGTAAAATTGGCAGCAGGCTGGCTTATTGACCAGTGTGGCTTAAAAGGGCATGAGATAGGAGGAGCAGCAGTTCATACTCAGCAGGCACTTGTTTTAATTAATAAACATCAAGCCACTGGGATGGATGTTGTTAATCTCGCAAAATACGTGAGTCAAAGTGTTGCTAAGCGTTTTGGTATTATCTTAGAACCGGAAGTTCGATTTATTGGTCGTCATGGCGAGGTTAACGCAATGGATTATATTCAATGAAAGAGGCATCAATCCCCTTACAGCTGATAGATATCTTAGCAGATGCTCAAATACACTCTGGTGAACAACTCGGTGATAAACTTGGAATGACGAGGGCTGCTATCAATAAGCATATTAAAACGTTGCGCTCTTGGGGCTTAAACATCGAAACTGTTACAGGAAAAGGTTATAAACTACCTCACCAAATTAATTTATTAAACCGAGCAGTCATTAAGCAGCAAATTAGTGATGTTAACATTATTGTTGAGCCTGTTATTAATTCAACAAACCAATATATGTTAGAGCGCATTCCAAGCCTAAAATCGGGAGATACTTGCTTAGCGGAGTATCAAAGTGCTGGGCGCGGTAGAAGAGGGCGGCAATGGGTATCGCCATTTGGCTGTAACCTTTATTTATCAATGTATTGGAAGTTGGACCAAGGTCCTGCTGCGGCAATAGGGCTAAGCCTAGTTGTGGGTATCGTAATTGCAGAAACATTAAATAAAATTAGCCAAGAAAAAGTAAAAGTGAAGTGGCCTAATGATCTGTACATGAATGATAAAAAACTGGCTGGGATTTTAGTTGAATTAACAGGTAAAACAGGGGATGCTGCTCATATTATTATTGGTATTGGAATTAATATTGGTATGAATAAAAACAATATTGAAAGTTCAAATACAATAACACAAGAATGGTCTTCATTAAGAGATGAAGTTGAAGATATAGAGCGTAATGAATTATCTGTAAATATAATTAAAGCATTAAGAGAGTCTTTGGTTATATTTGAAAACGAAGGGTTAAAACCATTTTTAGATAGGTGGTTTAAATTAGATAACTTTTTGAATAGGGATGTTAAGTTACTGATTGGTAATGATATAATTACGGGTGTTGAACGTGGGATTAATGAGCAAGGCGCATTATTATTACAAAAAAATAATGGTGAAATCATTCCTTATATTGGCGGTGAAATATCATTGAGGCCCAATGAGTAATATATTGGCCGGTAACAAACCGGCCAATATATTATTAACTATTTTCTTAGGCGGACATTTTGAATAGAATGGTTTTCGCCCTTAGTCATTATTAGGCTTGCTCTTTCTTTGGTGGGTAAAATATTTTCTTTAAGATTTAACCCATTAATTTCATCCCAAATTGACCCAGCAATATTAATAGCTTCATCTTCTGTTAATTTAGAGTAGCTATGGAAATAAGAATCTGGATCAGAGAATGCACCTTGTCTAAATTTCAAGAACCTACCGATATACCATTGTTTTAATAGCTCCGGTGCTGCATCAACATAGATTGAAAAATCAACAAAATCGGAGACAAATACGTGGTGTGGATCTTGTGGATAATCCATATCACTTTGTAAAACATTTAACCCTTCAAGAATTAAAATATCGGGTTGGTCAATTAGTTGTTCTTGATCAGGAACGATATCATAAGTCAGATGGGAGTACACAGGTGCCTTAACATTGCGCGCACCTGATTTTATTTGCGACACAAAGTTAACCAGTTTTCGCATATCATAAGACTGAGGAAACCCTTTTTTCTTCATGATATTTCTATCTTTCAAAACTTGGTTAGGGTGTAGAAAACCATCAGTGGTGATCAAATCAACCTTACGGTGTTCTGGCCAGCGCGTCAGCAATGCTTGCAATAGACGAGCCGTTGTACTCTTACCTACGGCAACACTGCCAGCAATACCAATAATGTATGGAACTTTTGCTCCGTTTGTTCCTAGAAACTGCTCTAAAACTGCTTGGCGTCGTAAATTTGAACTGATATAAAAATTCAATAGACGCGATAAAGGTAGATAAATTTCGATAACATCTTCCATAGAGAGCTCTTCATTAATCCCCTTTAATTCAAAAAGCTCGCTTGATGTCAGTGTCAAAGGAACTGAATCACGTAAAGTTGCCCAGTGTTCTCTATCAAACTCTAAGTATGGCGTAGTAATAAAATTTTCATTCTTTTTCATAAACCAACATCTGCCTATTTTATGCAGGTTGGACAGGTTGCCTAAACACCCGTATCCATAAAATTTGCTAGCATCATAGCGAGTGATAAAGGTGAGGCGTAGGTTTTTTTGTATTTTTTATGAGTTTTTTTTGAAGTGTGCAGAAAAAATGATACTGAATGATTAAAAAACGATCTGCTATTTGCTGGGATAAAACTGTGATTTTGAATAAAAAATAGCCCTTTGAAACTTTTTAAGTTTTTTTCCCCCTTTGCTGAACAAATAATAATGGATTATAGTTAATGGCTGCTGTTGATGTTTTAATCTTAAAAGAGCTAAAAAAACAGCAAAAATGCAAAAAGCGAACAAAATATAAGCAAATGAACAAAAAACTTAATTTTTTTGTTGCAACATGCGCTCACTCTTCCTAGAATGCGCAGCACTTGATGCCGGCATAGCTCAGTTGGTAGAGCAACTGACTTGTAATCAGTAGGTCCCGAGTTCGACTCTTGGTGCCGGCACCATTAAAAATTTGGATAGGTGGGATACCCAAGCGGCCAAAGGGAGCAGACTGTAAATCTGCCGTCACAGACTTCGAAGGTTCGAATCCTTCTCCCACCACCATCTCCAAGAAGTTTTCTTTCCAAAGAAAATTTTGAGGAACAGTTTAACAGCTGATAACTCAGGTAGCCGAGTTCATTGCGGGCATCGTATAATGGCTATTACCTCAGCCTTCCAAGCTGATGATGCGGGTTCGATTCCCGCTGCCCGCTCCAAGATGTGCTGATATAGCTCAGTTGGTAGAGCGCACCCTTGGTAAGGGTGAGGTCGGCAGTTCGAATCTGCCTATCAGCACCACTTCCCTTATGTTCTCAATTATCTCCCTGTTTTGTCTCCTGAAATAACAAGCGAAATTCTTGCTTGGTTGATGTGGTTTAACCACCGATTCCGTGTCTTAGAGGGACAATCTAATGTCTAAAGAAAAATTTGAACGTTCAAAACCGCACGTTAACGTTGGTACTATCGGCCACGTTGACCACGGTAAAACTACTCTGACAGCAGCTATCACTACTGTTCTGGCTAAAACTTACGGCGGCGCAGCGCGTGCATTCGATCAAATCGATAACGCACCAGAAGAAAAAGCGCGTGGTATCACCATCTCTACTTCTCACGTAGAGTACGATACTCCAACTCGCCACTACGCACACGTAGACTGCCCAGGACACGCCGACTATGTTAAAAACATGATCACTGGTGCTGCTCAGATGGACGGTGCAATTCTGGTTGTTGCTGCGACAGATGGCCCAATGCCACAAACTCGTGAGCACATCCTGTTAGGTCGTCAAGTTGGTGTTCCATACATCATCGTTTTCCTGAACAAATGTGACATGGTAGACGACGAAGAACTGTTAGAATTAGTTGAAATGGAAGTTCGTGAACTTCTGTCTCAATACGATTTCCCAGGCGACGACACTCCAGTTGTTCGTGGTTCAGCTCTGAAAGCGCTGGAAGGCAACCCAGAGTGGGAAGCGAAAATTGTTGAATTAGCAGAGCACTTGGATTCTTACATTCCAGAGCCAGAGCGTGCAATTGACAAGCCATTCCTGCTGCCAATCGAAGACGTATTCTCAATCTCAGGTCGTGGTACAGTAGTAACAGGCCGTGTTGAGCGTGGTATCATCAAAGTTGGTGAAGAAGTTGAAATCGTTGGTATCCAAGACACTGTAAAAACTACCTGTACTGGTGTTGAAATGTTCCGTAAACTGCTTGACGAAGGTCGTGCAGGTGAGAACGTTGGTGTTCTGTTACGTGGTACAAAACGTGAAGAAATTCAACGTGGTCAAGTATTGGCTAAACCAGGTTCAATCAAGCCACATACTCAGTTCGAATCAGAAGTTTATATTCTGAGTAAAGATGAAGGTGGTCGTCATACTCCATTCTTCAAAGGTTACCGTCCACAGTTCTACTTCCGTACAACTGACGTAACAGGTACTATCGAACTGCCAGAAGGCGTAGAAATGGTAATGCCAGGTGATAACATCAACATGATCGTTACCCTGATCCACCCAATCGCGATGGACGACGGTTTACGTTTCGCAATCCGTGAAGGTGGCCGTACTGTAGGTGCGGGTGTTGTTGCAAAAATTATTGCATAATACCTAACCACTAAAGGTTTTAATGAAAAGGCACCGTTCAGGTGCCTTTTTAGTTTTAGCACTCGTTAGGCTGAAAGAAATGCCTAGTGACCCCACAAGTCAATTCTAAATACGGCACTAAAGTATATTGTGTAAATAATCAGCAATGATAATTGAAATACAAATCATTTTCATTTAAAATATTCGTATGTGATTTATACAGGTTAAGCATCATGTACGTATGCCTCTGTGAAGCAATTACTGATAAACAGATCAGAAATGTAGTAAGAAAATATCAGGTCACCTCCCTTAAAGGGTTACGCCAAATTTTACCTGTAGGCCTCGAATGCGGAAAATGTATTAGGCAGACGAAGGTAATCTTGCATGAAGAACAGGTTTTACTTGAAGAAATCTGCGCTGTCGAAGTTGCTTAGGTTGTAATCTAGTCACTCGTAAGAATTAAATTACTAACTTTTCATTTAAATCGTCGTATAAATATTACCCAGCTATCTATTTCAGTACTACACTTAAAATACTGGAAGCGATGGAGGGTACACATGAAAGGCGATAAAAAAATGATAGCCCATTTAAATAAATTATTGGGCAATGAACTAGTTGCAATTAACCAATATTTTTTACATGCCCGTATGTTCAAAAATTGGGGGCTAACTCGTCTCAATGAGATGGAATACCATGAATCAATTGATGAAATGAAACATGCCGATAAATACATCGAGCGTATTCTTTTCCTCGAAGGTATCCCTAATTTACAAGATCTTGGCAAGTTAAATATTGGTGAAGATGTTGAAGAGATGCTGAAATCAGACCTACAACTTGAGATAGACGGCGCAAAAAATCTAAAAGAAGCTATCAAATATGCGGACTCTGTTCATGATTACGTCAGTCGTGATTTAATGATTGAAATTTTAGCAGACGAAGAAAACCATATTGATTGGATTGAAACGCAACTTGAGTTGATCACTCGTATAGGACTACAGAACTACCTTCAAGCACAAATCAAAGAAGAGTAATGCTCAATAACATTGTTTAACTAAAAAATTATAGTTAATAAAAGCCCTCAATAATTGAGTTTTCAACATTGAGGGCTTTTTTTAATACCAGCGCTCAGCGCCCACCTTAAAAAAATTCGCACATATTTTCCCCGATTGCTTGCGTTTAGCGATAATTTACGTATAATGCGCGGGCTTACTGATGAGTAAGCCCTATATTTTAGGACTGAAATCTCAGTATTGAGTTAACGATTTGTTACTCATTTAGACAATACTCCCGATTTGGGAGTTACATCAAGAACGATTACACTCTCCCATCAATCGAAATGGGTACGAGGAGTAATCATTTTACGTTTATAAATAGTTGGAGCTCTGGTCTCATGCAGAACCAAAGAATCCGTATCCGCCTGAAAGCTTTTGATCATCGTTTAATCGATCAATCAACTGCGGAAATCGTAGAGACTGCTAAGCGCACTGGTGCGCAAGTACGTGGTCCTATCCCGCTGCCGACACGTAAAGAGCGTTTTACCGTTCTGATCTCTCCGCACGTTAACAAAGATGCGCGTGATCAGTACGAAATTCGCACTCACAAGCGTCTGGTTGACATCGTTGAGCCAACCGAAAAGACCGTTGATGCTCTGATGCGTCTGGACCTGGCTGCCGGCGTTGACGTGCAGATCAGCCTGGGTTAATCAGGTCGTCGAACGATTGAGAGGTTGAAACAATGATTGGTTTAGTCGGTAAGAAAGTGGGAATGACGCGTATCTTCACTGAAGATGGTGTTTCTATCCCTGTAACTGTTATCGAAATTGAAAATAACCGTGTTACTCAGGTTAAAACTGCAGAAACTGACGGTTATAATGCAATTCAGGTTACTACTGGTAGCAAAAAAGCTAACCGTGTAACTAAACCTGAAGCAGGTCATTTCGCTAAAGCTGGCGTTGAAGCTGGCCGTATTCTGCGTGAATTCCGTACTGAAGAAGGTACTGAGTTTGCAGCAGGTCAAAGCATTAGCGTTGAAATTTTCGCTGACGTTAAAAAAGTCGACGTTACTGGTACATCTAAAGGTAAAGGTTTTGCCGGCACAGTTAAGCGCTGGAATTTCCGTACTCAAGATGCTACTCACGGTAACTCCTTGTCTCACCGTGTTCCGGGTTCTATCGGTCAGAACCAGACTCCGGGCAAAGTGTTTAAAGGCAAGAAAATGGCAGGCCAACTAGGTAATGAACGTGTAACTGTTCAAAGCTTAGATGTAGTACGTGTTGACGCTGAGCGCAACCTGCTGCTGGTCAAAGGTGCTGTTCCAGGAGCAACTGGTAGCAACCTGATCGTAAAACCGGCTGTCAAGGCTTAACGTCGAGGAGATAGGAATGGAATTGGTAATGAAAGACGCGCAAAGCGCGCTGACTGTTTCCGAAACTACCTTCGGGCGTGATTTCAATGAAGCGCTTGTTCACCAAGTAGTTGTTGCATATGCAGCTGGTGCTCGTCAAGGTACTCGTGCTCAGAAAACTCGTGCTGAAGTTTCTGGTTCAGGTAAAAAACCATGGCGTCAAAAAGGCACTGGTCGTGCACGTGCTGGTTCAGTAAAGAGCCCGATTTGGCGCTCTGGTGGTGTTAGCTTTGCAGCTAAACCACAGGACCACAGTCAAAAAGTTAATAAGAAGATGTACCGTGGTGCTTTAAAAAGCATCCTGTCTGAATTGGTACGTCAAGATCGTCTGATCGTTGTCGAGAAGTTCTCTGTAGAAGCGCCTAAAACTAAGCTGCTGGCACAGAAACTGAAAGATATGGCTCTGGAAGATGTGCTGATCATCACTGCTGAATTAGATGAAAATCTGTTTTTAGCAGCGCGCAACCTGTACAAGGTTGACGTTCGTGATGCAGCTGGTATCGACCCAGTAAGCCTGATCGCCTTCGACAAAGTGGTTATGACTGCTGATGCTGTGAAGCAAGTTGAGGAGATGCTGGCATGATCCGTGAAGAACGTCTGCTAAAAGTACTGCGCGCGCCGCATGTATCTGAAAAAGCTTCTACAGCGATGGAAAAAAGCAATACCATCGTTCTCAAAGTTGCGAAAGACGCGACTAAAGCAGAAATCAAAGCTGCTGTACAGAAACTGTTTGAAGTCGAAGTTGAAGGTGTTAACACTTTGCTGGTTAAAGGCAAAACTAAACGCCACGGTCAGCGTTCCGGTCGCCGCAGTGACTGGAAAAAAGCTTACGTTACGCTGAAAGAAGGCCAGAATCTGGACTTCGTTAGCGGCGCAGAGTAAGTCGGAGGAGTAAAGAACAATGGCAGTTGTTAAATGTAAACCTACGTCTCCGGGCCGTCGCCACGTTGTTAAAGTGGTTAACCCTGAGCTGCATAAGGGAAAACCTTATGCTCCGCTGTTAGAAAAAAACAGCAAATCCGGTGGTCGTAACAACAATGGCCGTATCACTACCCGTCATATCGGTGGTGGCCATAAGCAGCATTATCGTTTAGTTGATTTTAAACGCAACAAAGACGGTATCCCTGCGGTTGTTGAGCGTTTGGAATATGATCCAAATCGTTCTGCGAACATTGCACTGGTACTATATAAAGACGGTGAACGTCGTTATATTCTTGCACCAAAAGGCCTGAAAGCTGGCGACCAGATTCAATCTGGTGTTGATTCAGCAATCAAAGCTGGTAACGCACTGCCTATGCGCAACATCCCTGTTGGTTCTACAGTTCATAATATCGAACTGAAACCAGGTAAAGGTGGACAGTTAGCGCGTTCAGCAGGTACTTACGCTCAAATCGTTGCTCGTGATGGTGCTTATGTCACCTTACGTCTGCGTTCTGGTGAAATGCGTAAAGTTTTAGCTGATTGCCGTGCAACCTTAGGTGAAGTTGGTAACGCTGAACATATGTTACGTGTTCTCGGTAAAGCTGGTGCTAGTCGCTGGCGTGGTATTCGTCCTACCGTTCGCGGTACTGCGATGAACCCAGTAGACCATCCACATGGTGGTGGTGAAGGCCGTAACTTTGGTAAACACCCTGTAACACCTTGGGGCGTTCAAACCAAAGGTAAGAAAACTCGTAGCAACAAGCGTACTGATCAATTCATCGTACGTCATCGTTCTAAAAAATAATTAGAGGATAAGCCATGCCACGTTCTCTCAAGAAAGGTCCTTTTATTGACCTGCACTTGCTGAAGAAGGTAGAGAAAGCGGTGGAAAGCGGAGACAAGAAGCCTCTCAAGACTTGGTCCCGTCGTTCAACGATCTTTCCTAATATGATCGGATTGACCATCGCTGTCCATAATGGTCGTCAGCATGTTCCAGTTTTCGTAACCGACGAAATGGTTGGTCACAAACTGGGTGAATTCGCACCGACTCGCACTTATCGCGGCCACGCGGCAGATAAGAAAGCTAAGAAACGTTAAGGATAGGAGGAAGAGATGGAAACTTTAGCTATGCATCGCCACGCTCGTTCTTCTGCCCAGAAGGTTCGCTTAGTTGCCGACCTGATTCGCGGTAAGAAAGTGTCGCAAGCTCTGGAAATTCTGACCTACACCAACAAGAAAGCTGCTGGTTTAGTGAAGAAAGTACTTGAATCTGCAATTGCTAACGCAGAGCAAAACGATGGCGCTGACATTGATGACCTGAAAGTTGCGAAAATATTCGTAGACGAAGGTCCAACTATGAAACGCATCATGCCGCGTGCGAAAGGCCGTGCAGATCGTATTCTTAAGCGCACCAGCCACATTACAGTGGTTGTGTCCGATCGCTGAGACTCTGGAGACTAGCAATGGGTCAGAAAGTACATCCTAATGGTATTCGCCTGGGTATTGTCAAACCTTGGAACTCTACTTGGTATGCGAATACCAATGAATTCGCTGACAACCTAGACAGCGATTTTAAAGTACGCCAGTACTTAAATAAAGAATTGGCAAAAGCGTCAATCTCTCGCATCGTTATCGAACGTCCTGCGAAAAGCATCCGTGTGACTATTCACACTGCTCGCCCAGGTATCGTTATCGGTAAGAAAGGTGAAGACGTTGAAAAACTGCGTAAAACAGTAGCGGATATCGCTGGTGTTCCTGCGCAAATCAATATCGCCGAAGTTCGTAAACCAGAACTGGACGCAAAATTAGTTGCTGACAGCATTTCTTCACAGCTGGAACGTCGTGTTATGTTCCGTCGTGCTATGAAGCGTGCAGTACAGAACGCAATGCGTCTGGGCGCTAAAGGTATTAAAGTTGAAGTCAGTGGCCGTTTAGGCGGTGCTGAAATCGCTCGTACCGAGTGGTATCGTGAAGGCCGTGTGCCACTGCACACATTACGTGCTGATATCGATTACAACACTTCAGAAGCGCACACCACTTACGGTGTTCTCGGCGTTAAGGTATGGATCTTCAAAGGTGAGATTCTGGGTGGTATGGCTGCTGTTGAACAAGCTGAGAAACCAGCTGCTCAACCTAAAAAGCAGCAGCGTAAAGGCCGCAAGTAAGGAGAGTCGCTGATGTTACAACCAAAGCGTACAAAATTCCGTAAGGTGCACAAAGGCCGCAACCGTGGTCTAGCGCAAGGTACGGATGTTAGCTTCGGCACTTTCGGTCTTAAAGCTGTTGGCCGTGGTCGTCTGACTGCACGTCAGATCGAAGCGGCACGTCGTGCTATGACCCGTGCTATTAAGCGTCAAGGTAAAATCTGGATCCGTGTGTTCCCAGACAAACCAATCACTGAGAAACCACTCGAAGTTCGTATGGGTAAAGGTAAAGGTAACGTAGAATATTGGGTTGCCTTAATCCAGCCTGGTAAAGTTTTATACGAAATGGACGGTGTGCCTGAAGAGCTGGCTCGTGAGGCATTCTCTCTGGCAGCAGCGAAACTGCCTATCAAAACCACCTTTGTAACTAAGACGGTGATGTAATGAAAGCACAAGAGCTGCGCGAAAAAAGCGTTGAAGAGCTGAATGCTGAACTTTTGAACTTGTTACGTGAACAATTTAATTTACGTATGCAGGCTGCAAGTGGTCAGCTACAACAGTCTCATCTGTTGAAACAAGTGCGTCGTGATATCGCACGTGTGAAGACTTTACTGACTGAGAAGGCAGGTGCGTAATGAGCGATAAAATCCGTACTCTGCAAGGTCGTGTAGTTAGCGATAAAATGGAGAAATCTATTGTTGTTGCTATCGAGCGTATGGTGAAACACCCTCTGTATGGTAAATTCATCCGTCGTACGACTAAATTGCACGTACATGACGAGAACAATGAATGTGGAATCGGTGACGTGGTAGAAATCCGCGAAACTCGTCCACTGTCTAAGACTAAGTCTTGGGCCTTAGTTCGCGTTGTAGAAAAAGCTGTTCTGTAATAGAATAGACTTTTCTGATGAATAAACGGCTCTTATTTGATTGAGCCGTTTATTTTTTTCTGTCCAACTCGATGATGTGGTGTTATAATGCCGCGCCCTCGTAGTATGGGTATATTTGAACGGCCTCTTCATAATGAGGTGGCTCAGTAGTAGTTGACATTTAGCGGAGCACTAAAATGATCCAAGAACAGACTATGCTGAACGTGGCCGACAACTCCGGTGCACGTCGCGTAATGTGTATCAAGGTTCTAGGTGGCTCGCACCGTCGCTATGCACATGTCGGCGACATCATTAAAATTACCGTTAAAGAAGCAATTCCACGCGGTAAAGTTAAAAAGGGTGATGTCCTGAAAGCGGTAGTGGTGCGCACCAAGAAGGGTGTACGTCGCCCTGACGGTTCTGTCATTCGCTTCGATGGTAATGCTTGTGTGTTATTAAATAACAACAGCGAGCAAGTAATCGGTACGCGTATTTTTGGGCCGGTAACTCGTGAACTTCGTAACGAGAAGTTTATGAAAATTATCTCTCTGGCACCTGAAGTACTCTAAGGAGCGAACTATGGCAGCGAAAATCCGTCGTGATGACGAAGTTATCGTGCTAACTGGGAAAGACAAAGGTAAGCGCGGTAAAGTAAAGCAGGTTATTTCTTCTGGTAAAGTTATCGTTGAAGGTATCAATCTGGTTAAAAAACATCAGAAGCCTGTACCGGCTCTGAACCAACCAGGTGGCATCGTTGAAAAAGAAGCGGCTATTCAAGTTTCTAACGTTGCAATCTTTAACGCGGCAACCGGTAAGGCTGACCGTGTAGGCTTTAGATTCGAAGACGGCAAAAAAGTCCGTTTCTTCAAATCTAACAGTGAAACTATCAAGTAATTTTTGGAGTATACGATGGCGAAACTGCATGATTACTATAAAGACGAAGTAGTTAATAAACTCATGACTGAGTTTAACTACACTTCTGTCATGCAAGTCCCTCGGGTCGAGAAGATCACCCTGAATATGGGTGTTGGTGAAGCGATTGCTGATAAAAAACTGCTGGATAACGCAGCAGCTGATTTAACAGCGATCTCAGGTCAAAAACCTTTGATCACCAAAGCACGCAAATCTGTTGCAGGCTTCAAAATCCGTCAGGGCTATCCAATCGGCTGTAAAGTAACCCTGCGTGGCGAACGCATGTGGGAGTTCCTTGAGCGTCTGATTTCTATTGCTGTACCACGTATTCGTGACTTCCGTGGCTTGCCCGCTAAGTCTTTCGATGGTCGCGGTAACTACAGCATGGGTGTTCGTGAACAAATCATCTTCCCTGAAATCGATTACGATAAAGTGGATCGCGTACGTGGTTTAGATATTACTATCACCACTACTGCGAAATCAGATGACGAAGGTCGCGCACTGTTAGCAGCGTTCAACTTCCCGTTCCGCAAGTAAGGCAGGGTACTCATGGCTAAGAAATCTATGAAAGCGCGTGATGTTAAACGTGCTAAATTAGCTGAGAAGTTCTTCGCAAAACGCGTAGAATTGAAAGCTATCATCTCTGATGTTAAAGCATCCGATGAAGATCGCTGGGACGCTGTTCTCAAGCTGCAAACACTGCCACGTGATTCAAGTCCTTCTCGTCAGCGTAACCGCTGCCGTCAAACAGGGCGTCCGCATGGTTTCCTGCGGAAGTTTGGTCTGAGCCGTATTAAAGTCCGTGAAGCCGCAATGCGCGGTGAAATCCCGGGCCTTAAAAAGGCAAGTTGGTAATTCCATTTGAATCACGGGAGTAAAGACAGATGAGCATGCAAGATCCCATCGCGGATATGCTGACCCGTATCCGTAACGGTCAGGCCGCGAACAAAGTTGCGGTCACCATGCCTTCCTCCAAGCTGAAAGTGGCAATTGCCAAAGTGCTGAAGGAAGAAGGTTATATCGAAGATTTTAAAATTGAAGGCGACATCAAGCCAGAATTGGAACTGACTTTACGTTATTTCCAAGGTAAGGCTGTCGTAGAAAGCATTCAGCGTGTAAGCCGCCCAAGCCTGCGCATCTATAAGAAAAAAGATGAGCTACCACAAGTTATGGCTGGGTTAGGTATCGCTGTTATTTCTACCTCTAAAGGTGTCATGACTGATCGTGCAGCTCGCCAAGCTGGTCTTGGTGGCGAGATTCTCTGCTACGTAGCTTAATTCGGGAGGAAAGAATGTCTCGTGTGGCAAAAGCACCCGTCGTCATTCCTGCCGGCGTAGAGGTAAAACTCAACGGTCAGGTTATTTCGATTAAGGGTAAAAACGGCGAGCTTAGTCGTACTATCCATAATGCAGTTGAAGTTAAAAACGAAGACAATCAGCTGACTTTCGCACCACGCGAAGGTTTCGCGGATGCATGGGCACAAGCGGGTACTACTCGTTCACTGTGTAATGCAATGGTTGTTGGTGTTACCGATGGCTTCACTAAAAAGCTTCAACTGGTCGGTGTTGGTTACCGTGCAGCAATCAAAGGCAATGCTGTAAGCTTGTCTTTAGGTTTCTCGCATCCGGTTGAACACGCACTGCCAGCAGGCATTACTGCTGAATGTCCAACACAAACTGAAATCGTACTGAAAGGTGCGGATAAGCAAGTGATTGGCCAAGTTGCAGCAGAACTGCGTGCTTACCGTCGTCCTGAACCTTATAAAGGTAAAGGTGTTCGTTACGCCGATGAAATCGTGCGTACCAAAGAGGCTAAGAAGAAGTAAGGTAACACTATGGATAAGAAAGCAGCTCGTATCCGTCGTGCGACCCGCGCACGCCGTAAGATCCAAGAGTTGGGTGCGACTCGCCTGGTGGTACATCGTACTCCACGCCATATTTATGCGCAGGTTATCGCACCGAACGGTTCTGAAACATTGGTTGCAGCTTCTACTACAGAAAAAGCTATCAATGAACAAGTTAAGTTTACTGGAAACAAAGACGCAGCAGCAATTGTTGGTAAATTAGTTGCAGAACGCGCACTGGAAAAAGGCATCAAAGTTGTTGCTTTTGACCGTTCTGGTTTCCAATATCATGGTAGAGTCCAGGCACTGGCAGATGCTGCCCGTGAAGCTGGCCTTCAGTTCTAAGGTAGAGGTGTAAGATGGCTCACATCGAGAAACAAGCTGGCGAACTGCAGGAAAAGCTGATCGCGGTAAACCGCGTAGCAAAAACCGTTAAAGGTGGCCGTATTTTCAGCTTTACCGCACTAACTGTAGTTGGTGATGGTAACGGTCGCGTTGGTTTTGGCTACGGCAAAGCGCGCGAAGTTCCGGCAGCAATCCAGAAAGCGATGGAAAAAGCCCGTCGCAGTATGAAAACCGTTGCTCTAAACAACGGCACATTGTTCCACCCTGTGAAAGGTACACACACTGGTTCTCGTGTGTTTATGCAACCTGCTCACGAAGGTACCGGTATCATTGCCGGCGGTGCAATGCGTGCTGTTTTAGAAGTAGCTGGAGTTCGCAACGTACTGGCTAAAACCTACGGTTCCACAAACCCAATCAACGTGGTTCGTGCAACACTGGATGCTTTAGACAGCATGAAGTCTCCAGAAATGGTCGCAGCTAAGCGTGGAAAATCCGTCGAAGAAATTCTGGGGTAATCGGCCATGGCTAAGACTATTAAAATTACACAAGTTCGCAGTTCAATCGGTCGTCTGCCTAAGCATAAGGCAACACTGGTCGGTTTAGGTCTGCGTCGCATTGGTCATACAGTAGAGCGCGAGGATACTCCTGCTGTACGTGGTATGGTCAACTTGGTTTCCTACATGGTTAAAGTTGAGGAGTAAGAGATGCGTTTAAATACTCTGTCTCCGGCTGAAGGTGCCAAGCACGCGCCTAAACGCGTAGGTCGTGGTATCGGTTCTGGTCTGGGTAAAACCGGCGGCCGTGGTCACAAAGGTCAGAAATCTCGTTCTGGCGGTGGCGTACGTCGTGGTTTCGAAGGCGGCCAGATGCCTTTATATCGTCGTCTGCCGAAATTCGGCTTCACTTCACGTAAAGCAATGATCACTGCAGAGATTCGTCTGTCTGATTTTGCTGCTGTTGAAGGCGATGTTATTGATCTGAACGCACTGAAAGCCGCGAACGTTGTTGGCATCCAGATTGAATATGCGAAAGTTATTCTGTCTGGCGAAGTGAACCGTGCAGTTACTGTACGTGGCCTTCGTGTTACTAAAGGTGCTCGCGCTGCAATCGAAGCTGCCGGCGGTAAAATTGAGGAATAAGTGACAGATGGCTAAACAACCAGGATTAGATTTTCAAAGTGCCAAGGGTGGAACTGGCGAACTTAAACGCAGACTTTTGTTTGTAATTGGTGCGCTAATTGTATTCCGAATTGGTTCTTTTATTCCAATCCCTGGTATTGATGCCACTGTGCTTGCCAAATTGCTCGAACAGCAACAAGGCACCATCATTGAAATGTTTAACATGTTCTCTGGTGGTGCTCTTAGCCGTGCTTCTATCTTTGCTTTGGGGATCATGCCGTATATTTCGGCGTCGATCATCATCCAATTATTATCTGTGGTTAATCCACGATTAGCAGAGATTAAGAAGGAAGGAGAAGCAGGTCGTCGGAAGATAAGCCAATATACTCGTTGGGGTACTCTGGTATTAGCAATATTCCAATCTATTGGTATTGCAATGGGTCTACCGAATATGCCAGGGATGCAAGGATTGGTTATTGATCCGGGTCTTCCATTCTACTTTACGGCTGTTGTTAGCTTAGTCACAGGGACAATGTTCTTAATGTGGTTAGGTGAACAGATAACTGAAAGAGGTATTGGTAACGGTATCTCTATCATTATCTTCGCTGGTATTGTTGCGGGGTTACCGCCGGCTATTGGCCATACCATCGAGCAAGCTCGGCAAGGCGACCTGCACTTCCTCCTGTTGCTGTTGGTTGCAGTATTAGTATTCGCGGTTACTTTCTTTGTTGTGTTTATGGAACGTGGTCAACGTCGTATTGTCGTTAATTACGCTAAACGTCAGCAGGGGCGCCGTGTTTATGCAGCACAAAGTACACATTTACCGTTAAAAGTGAATATGGCGGGTGTAATTCCTGCAATTTTTGCTTCCAGTATCATACTATTCCCGGGTACAATAGCTTCTTGGTTTGGTGATGGAACTGGCTGGGACTGGCTGACGACTATTTCTATGTATTTGCAGCCTGGTCAACCGTTATATGTGTTGCTTTATGCATCTGCGATCATCTTCTTCTGTTTCTTCTATACGGCGTTGGTTTTCAACCCAAGAGAAACAGCAGATAACCTGAAGAAGTCCGGTGCATTTGTACCAGGAATTCGTCCGGGAGAGCAAACGGCCAAGTACATTGATAAGGTAATGACTCGCTTGACATTAGTTGGCGCATTATATATTACCTTCATCTGCCTAATCCCGGAGTTCATGCGTGACGCAATGAAAGTACCTTTTTACTTTGGTGGTACTTCCCTCTTAATCGTGGTTGTTGTTATCATGGACTTTATGGCTCAAGTGCAAACTCTGATGATGTCAAGTCAGTATGAGTCTGCATTGAAGAAAGCAAACCTGAAAGGTAAATAATCACTCTGTGTGATTATGGTTTGCTTAGAAGTTACGGAGAGTAAAAATGAAAGTTCGTGCTTCCGTCAAGAAATTATGCCGTAACTGCAAAGTTATCCGTCGCAATGGTAGCGTTCGTGTAATTTGCAGTGTTGAGCCAAGACATAAACAACGTCAAGGCTAAGAAAAAGCATTTTTTTCTTGCAAAGTTGGGTTGAGCTGGCTAAATTAGCCAGCCAATCTTTTTTATCTAAGATACATTATTGTTTGAGTATCCTGAAAACGGGCTTTTCAGCACAGTAATGTATATTTTAACTTAGGAGTGCATAGTGGCCCGTATAGCAGGCATTAACATTCCTGATCATAAACATACCGTAATCGCTTTAACATCGATTTTCGGAATCGGCAAAACACGTTCACAGGCTATCTGTGAAGCAACTGGTATTGCTGAAAATGTTAAGATCAGTGAACTGTCTGAAGAACAAATCGACAAGCTGCGTGACGAAGTTGCCAAGTATGTTGTAGAAGGTGACCTACGTCGTGAAATTACCCTGAGCATCAAGCGTCTAATGGACCTTGGTTGTTACCGTGGTTTACGTCATCGTCGTGGTCTTCCTGTGCGCGGACAGCGTACTAAGACTAACGCTCGTACCCGCAAGGGTCCGCGTAAGCCGATCAAGAAATAAGTCGGGGTACTGAATAATGGCAAAGGCACCAATTCGTGCACGTAAGCGTGTAAGAAAACAAGTCTCAGACGGTGTGGCTCATATCCATGCTTCTTTCAACAACACAATCGTTACTATTACTGATCGTCAAGGTAACGCATTAGGTTGGGCAACTGCCGGTGGTTCCGGTTTCCGTGGTTCTCGCAAATCCACTCCGTTTGCAGCTCAGGTTGCAGCAGAGCGTTGCGCAGAAGCTGTGAAAGAATACGGAATTAAAAACTTGGAAGTTATGGTTAAGGGACCGGGTCCGGGTCGCGAATCAACAATTCGTGCTCTGAACGCCGCAGGTTTTCGCATCACTAATATTACTGATGTGACTCCTATCCCTCATAACGGTTGTCGCCCACCGAAAAAACGTCGCGTTTAATACGTATCGTTTTTTAGGACTGTTGGAGAAAGAAAATGGCTAGATATTTGGGTCCTAAGCTCAAGCTGAGCCGTCGCGAAGGAACAGACCTCTTTCTGAAGTCTGGTGTTCGCGCGATTGACACCAAGTGTAAATTAGAACAGGCACCAGGCCAGCACGGAGCGCGTAAACCGCGTCTGTCTGACTATGGTGTTCAGTTACGTGAAAAACAAAAAGTTCGTCGTATCTACGGTGTTCTGGAGCGTCAATTCCGTAACTATTATAAAGAAGCAACACGTCTGAAAGGCAACACAGGTGAAAACCTGCTGACTTTGCTGGAAGGCCGTCTTGATAACGTAGTTTACCGTATGGGCTTTGGCGCAACTCGCGCAGAAGCACGTCAAATGGTTAGCCATAAGGCTATCATGGTAAATGGTCGCGTAGTTAATATCGCTTCTTATCAGGTTTCCCCGAATGACGTTATCAGCGTTCGTGAGAAAGCTAAAAAACAGTCTCGTATTAAGGCTGCTTTAGAGCTGGCTGAACAGCGTGAGAAGCCAACTTGGCTGGAAGTTGATGCTGCTAAAATGGAAGGTGTGTTCAAACGTATTCCTGAACGTACTGACTTGTCTGCGGACATTAACGAACACCTGATCGTCGAGCTTTACTCCAAGTAAAGCTTAGCACCAAAGAGAGGACACAATGCAGGGTTCTGTGACAGAGTTTCTAAAACCGCGCCTGGTAGATATCGAGCAAGTGAGTTCGACGCACGCTAAGGTGACCCTTGAGCCTTTAGAGCGTGGCTTTGGCCATACTCTTGGTAACGCACTGCGCCGTATTCTGCTTTCGTCTATGCCGGGTTGTGCGGTGACAGAGGTTGAGATTGATGGTGTACTGCATGAGTACAGCACCAAAGAAGGTGTACAGGAAGATATCCTGGAGATTCTCCTCAACCTGAAAGGGCTGGCGGTAAAAGTTCAGGGGAAAGATGAAGTTATTTTAACCTTGAATAAATCTGGCATTGGCCCTGTGACTGCAGCCGACATCATCCATGATGGTGATGTCGAAATCGTCAAGCCACAGCACATCATCTGCCACCTGACTGACGAAAGCGCATCTATTAATATGCGAATTAAAGTACAGCGTGGTCGTGGTTATGTGCCGGCTTCTGCCCGAGTTCATTCGGAAGAAGATGAGCGCCCAATCGGTCGTTTGTTAGTCGATGCTTGCTACAGCCCAGTAGAGCGTATTGCCTATAATGTTGAAGCAGCTCGTGTTGAGCAACGTACGGACTTGGATAAGTTAGTTATTGAAATGGAAACTAACGGTACAATCGATCCTGAAGAGGCGATTCGCCGTGCAGCGACCATTCTAGCTGAACAACTTGAAGCATTCGTTGATTTACGTGATGTACGTCAACCGGAAGTTAAAGAAGAGAAGCCAGAATTCGATCCTATCTTACTGCGCCCAGTTGACGATCTGGAATTGACTGTCCGCTCTGCTAACTGCCTCAAAGCAGAAGCTATCCACTACATCGGTGATCTGGTACAGCGTACAGAAGTTGAGTTGCTTAAAACGCCTAACCTCGGTAAGAAATCTCTTACTGAAATTAAGGACGTCTTGGCATCTCGTGGTCTTTCTCTGGGCATGCGCTTAGAAAATTGGCCACCAGCAAGTATTGCTGATGATTAAGATCACAGGTTAAGGTTTTACTGAGAAGGATAAGGTCATGCGCCATCGTAAGAGTGGTCGTCAATTGAACCGCAACAGCAGCCACCGCCAAGCTATGTTCCGTAACATGGCTGGTTCTTTAGTTCGTCATGAGATCATCAAGACGACTCTGCCTAAAGCGAAAGAACTGCGTCGCGTCGTTGAGCCGCTGATTACTCTTGCCAAGACCGACAGCGTAGCTAATCGTCGTCTGGCATTCGCACGTACTCGTGATAACGAGATCGTTGCAAAATTATTTAATGAACTGGGACCTCGTTTCGCAGCTCGTGCAGGTGGTTACACTCGTATTCTTAAGTGTGGCTACCGCACAGGTGACAATGCTCCGATGGCTTACATCGAGCTTGTTGACCGTGCTGTTGAGTCTCAAGAAGCAGCAGCAGAGTAATCTGTCGTCGCTTTCAAGAAAACCGGGTATATTGCCCGGTTTTTTTGTACCTGCTATTCTTACTTTTCCAAAGCAGATTTTGTGCTCTTGAATTTTTTGTTGTTAACCCTTATTTATAGGTAAGCGTTCATGAGTATGTATAAGATTGGCGAAATAGCTAAATTAGCTGATGTCACTCCAGACACCATCCGTTTTTATGAGAAACAAGGTTTGATGGGACATAAAATAAGAACTGAAGGTGGCTATCGGCTATTTACAGAACAGGATTTGCAGCGATTACGCTTTATTCGCTATGCAAAACAGTTAGGGTTTACTTTGGATGCTATTGCAGAGTTACTTTCAATAAGAGTTGATCCGGAACATCATACATGCCAAGAATCCAAGCAAATTGTTGATGTTAGGTTACTAGAAGTTGAAAAAAAAATACAAGAGCTTATTATTATGCGCGATTCACTGAAGATGCTTAGTTCAGCATGTTGTGGTGAGGAACATGCAACAACCTATTGTTCAATTATGGAGATTTTAGAAAAAGGTGCTTCTAAAGTTTATTAAGGATATAAAACCCACTAATTATATGAAGGTATATCATGAGTAAATATCAACATAAGCGTGGTGAGATTAAAGATAATGCAATTGTAGCATTACTTCATGACCCATTATTTCGTCAAAGAGTTGAGAAAAATAAAAAAGGTAAAGGAAGTTATACAAGAAAAGGGAAAAATAATAAGGCAGGTAACTGGGAGGCCAGTGGTAATAGGTTTATTTACTTATTACCACTGGCCTTTTAGTTATTTTTTATTCTGTTCTTTTAATAAATCACGAATTTCTGATAATAAGACTTCTTCAGTTGATGGTGGTGCAGGCTCAGCTGGAGCAGCTTCTTTTGCACGGCGAACTTTATTCATTGCTTTAATTGCCATAAAAATAGCAAAGGCGACAATAATAAAGTCAAATACAGTTTGTAAAAACATCCCATAATTAAGTACTACGGCTGGTAAGTCACCTTGCGCTTCTTTTAGAACAATACTAAATGATTTGAAATCAACACCTCCGATGATTAAACCTAGTGGAGGCATGATGACATCAGCAACTAGAGAAGATACAATTTTACCGAAAGCAGCACCAATAATAATACCGACAGCCATATCTACTACATTGCCTTTCATGGCAAATTCACGGAAATCTTTTAAAAAGCTCATTCGACGACCCCTTAATAAATACCTTAATTGAAACAAAATGTGTATTAGGTTAACAAATTATAGTCGCTAGAATTAATAAGCTACAAATATTTATACATTTTTATTTTTTATAAAAAGAATGGACTTGGCTGGAATAGTTTTTCAACATCAGGGACATGTTTTTTATCTGTAATAAACATGATGACATGGTCGCCTTGTTCAATAATATGGTAATCGCTAGCAATAATTACTTCTTCTTCGCGAACTATTGCCCCAATAATTGTACCTGGCGGAAGTTTAATCTCTGATATTTTTTTACCAACAACTTTAGATGTATTCTCATCGCCGTGTGCAATTGCTTCGATTGCTTCAGCAACACCTCTTCTTAATGATGAAACATTCACGATATCGGCTTTTCTCACATGACTTAATAAAGCTGAAATTGTCGCTTGCTGTGGTGAAATTGCAATATCAATAACCCCACCTTGCACAAGTTCAACATAAGCTGAGCGTTGAATAAGTACCATTGCTTTTTTAGCGCCCATTTTTTTTGCTAGCATGGCAGACATAATATTAGCTTCATCGTCATTTGTAAGAGCAATAAATACATCCATCTGTTCAATGTGTTCTTCCGTTAGTAACTCTTGATCAGATGCATCACCATAAAAAACGATAGTATCATGCAATAACTCAGCAAGTTCTGTTGCACGTTGTTGGTTTCGCTCAATTAATTTTACACTGTAGTCTTTTTCAAGCCTTCTAGCTAAACCTGCACCAACATTACCACCGCCAACAATCATTAAACGTTTATAAGGTTTTTCCAGTCTTTGTAGTTCACTCATGACTGCTCTGATATGTTGTGTTGAAGCGACGAAAAATACCTCATCACCCGCTTCAATAATAGTTGAGCCTTGTGGGCGGATTGGTCTGTCTTGACGAAATATTGCCACGACACGAGTATCGATATGAGGCATGTGTTCACGTAAACTGGATAAGGCGTTGCCTACAAGTGATCCCCCATAATAGGCTTTTACTGCCACAATGCTGACTTTACCTTCCGCAAAATTAACGACCTGGAGCGCACCTGGATATTGGATTAATTTATAAATGTAATCTATCACTAACTGCTCTGGCGATATCAAATAATCAATAGGGATCTGTTCAGGTAGAAAGAGCTTATCCGCTTCACGAATATATTCGGTTGCCCTAATACGAGCAATTTTATTAGGTGTATTAAATAGGCTATATGCAATTTGGCAAGCAATCATATTTGTTTCGTCAGAGTTAGTGACGGCAACTAGCATGTCTGCGTCTTCGGCTCCAGCATCACGAAGGACTCTAGGATGAGAACCATGGCCATTAACGACACGCAGATCAAACTGATCTTGTAGCTGACGTAGGCGATCTCCGTCTGTATCAACTACTGTAATATCATTGTTCTCATCAACTAAATTTTCAGCAAGTGTCCCACCAACTTGCCCAGCGCCTAGAATAATGATCTTCATTGCATATTCCTATATCAGGTAATTAACGACTTATTATTGTACTTTTTTTATTAAGCGTGCATAAAAAAAGCCATCACCACCATCGGTAGTTGGCAATATTTGTAACCCTAATTTGGTTCCATCATTTAGGCATGCATCAGTATGCTTAGTTAGGAAATTTTCTATTTGCTGGCTGTTTTCTTCAGGCATAATTGAACAAGTCGCATATAGCAAAGTCCCGCCTGGTTTTAAATAAGGCCAAATAGCTTCAAGTATTTGAGCCTGTAGCTGTGCAAGTTCATTGATATCAGTATCACGGCGTAGCCATTTAATATCAGGATGGCGCCTTATTACACCAGTTGCAGAGCAAGGTGCATCTAGTAAAATGCGGTCAAATTGCTGTTCTTTCGCCCATTTTTCTGGTTGAGTACCATCACCTTGAACAACTGTTGCATGTTGTTGTAGCCGTGTTAGATTTTCTTTTACCCTTTTAAGGCGAGCATCATCAATATCTACCGCGAGTACTTTCGCTTTTGGCGCTAACTCTAAAATATGTGTAGTTTTCCCACCAGGTGCTGCACATAAATCTAGGATGCTTTCACCATCTTGGGGTTGTAATAGTTCAGCACAACCTTGAGCGGACACATCTTGCACTGTACACCAACCTTCTTCAAAGCCCGGTAGTTTAGAAACTGCGGTTGGTTCATGCAAACGAATAGCACTGGTATGCGTGGCATGTACATCCGCAGCTATGTCAGCCTGTTTGAGTAAATCAAGATATTGAGTTGCGGTATGGTGCTGAGAGTTGACCCTTAACCACATAGGTGGGCGTTGGTTATTTGCATCTGTGATTGATTGCCATTCATCAGGATAGGCATTTTGTATGCGTTTCAATAACCAACTCGGATGTAAATACTGGCTACTGTTGTTAGCAATGCGTTCTTCTAATTGTGTTTGTTGGCGCTGGAATGAACGCAAAACCCCATTAACCAGCCCTTTTAGTTGTGGGCGTTTTAAGGCAACAGCGCCATTGACTGTTTCCGCCAATGCGGCATGCGCCGGAATTCGAGTATAAAGAAGTTGATAAATACCCACCATGATGAGGTAGTGAAGCGCTCTTTGCTTACCTGTTAATGGTTTTTCCATAAGCTGGCCAATGAACCATTCTAGTTTAGGTAAGTAACGTAAGACACCAAAACAAATCTCTTGTAATAGTGCTTTATCTTTATCATTGATATTGCGTTGTAAATCGGGCAACACAGTATTTAAGGATTGTCCATTATCAAGAACTTGACTGATTGCTGTTGCTGCGATACTTCGCAAATTATATGTATTTTTCATAAAAGAAGATGAACTTTGTAGTTGCTAAAATAAAACTGCCTGATGATATCAGGCAGTTTACAGATTTATTAATCTAGAATTTGCTCTGGAGTAAACCATTCACGACGGGAGTTTAGTATATCTTGCGCACTCATTGCTTTTTTGCCTGGTGGTTGTAACTGAGTGATATTCAGTATGCCATTACCCGTGGCAATGCTTATCCCTTTTTTATCGGCGCTAATGATTGTTCCTGGCTGTTTATTGTGAGTCCCAGAGATTACTTCAGCTTGCCATACTTTGATTAGCTGCTCTTCAACCGTAAAATGACTCATAGGCCAAGGGTTAAATGCGCGGATACAGCGTTCGATGTGGCTGGCATCTTGTTGCCAATCAATACGCGCTTCTTCCTTAGATAATTTTTCGGCATAATTAGCCAGCGAATCATCCTGCTTTTCTGGGACACATTGGCCTAACGACAACATATCTACGGTATGGATCAATGCTTGTGGGCCAGTTATCGCTAGCTTTTCATACAATGTAGCACTTGTATCGTGGGGGGTAATCGGGCAAATTGCCTTATAAAGCATATCACCTGTGTCTAAACCTGCATCCATTTGCATAATAGTGACGCCCGTTTCAGCATCACCTGCCCAAATAGAACGTTGAATAGGAGCAGCTCCTCGCCAACGAGGTAGTAAAGAGCCGTGAACATTTAGGCAGCCTAAACGAGGAATATCTAAAACAGCTTGTGGCAGAATTAACCCATAGGCAACGACGATCATTAGGTCTGCGTTTCTTTCTTTGATCCATTGTTGATTTTCAGCATCTCGAAGCGATACAGGTTGAAAAACAGGAAGTTGGTGCTCTTCAGCTAGAACTTTAACCGGACTTGGTGTTAGTTTTTTCCCTCTACCCGCAGGTTTATCGTGGCGAGTAAGTACACCAACAATTTGGTGATTCGTTTCTAAAAGCGCGGCTAAATGTTTAGCAGCAAAATCCGGAGTACCCGCAAAGATAATTTTTAATGGTTCTGACACGTTAATTTCCCTGTTTATAGTTACCAAGCTAGCTATTTTTTAGCCTCTTTTGCTCTTTGTCTATCCAGTTTTTCAACTTTTTGGCGGATGCGTTGACGTTTTAAAGGGGATAAATAATCAACAAACAGCTTACCAACAAGGTGATCCATTTCATGTTGGATACAAATAGCTAATAAACCATCCGCTTCAAGCTCAAAAGACTCTCCGTTGTAATCTAAAGCCTTAACTTTTACTTGCTCTGCTCGCGGCACAAACCCATGCTGTTCAGGAATAGAAAGACAACCCTCTTCGATACCAGTTTCTCCTGATTTATCTAATAATTCAGGGTTAATAAGTACTAGACGTTCATCACGGGTTTCAGAAACATCAATAACAATAATACGCTGGTGGATATCGACTTGTGTTGCTGCGAGCCCAATACCTTCTTCTTCATACATGGTATCGAACATATCATCAACGATGCGCTGAATAGAGGCATCAACTTTTTCGACCGGCTTAGCAATTGTGCGTAAGCGTTCGTCTGGGTAATGTAACACGTTTAAGACTGACATAAATTTTTCGAGCAGTTTCCAAAAAGTGAATGGGAATTAATGACTATTCTAGACATTTCTCCGTCATATTGACAGTATTGGTTATCATTTGTTCACTGAAGAACCTATTTATTAATTTAGTCAGGATGACAAAATGAATACTCAAGAAATCTGGCTGAGAATGTCACAGGTAAAAAAGCTATTACCTCAGCGTGCAGTAAAAATAGTTAATGAGTTAACCCTGTTAGATAAGGTTAGTCATCAAGCCTTACGAGACTGTGGTCTGAATGAGATGCAGCAATTGCAATTTCTTCATGTTCCAATGAATCGAATCGAAAAAGTACAAAAATGGCTCGCTAATCAAAATCATCAATTAATTACTTATCTTGACCCTAATTACCCACATCTCTTAAAGCAAATTTATCGTCCTCCCCTATTACTTTTTGTGGTAGGGCAAAGTGAATTGTTAGCAACGCCACAGGTTGCTTTAATTGGTAGCCGGCAAGCTAGCGAATATGGTCGAAAATGGACCAATATATTTACTAAAGACTTTGTGCAGCATGGGGTGACTATCACGAGTGGACTCGCAATCGGTATTGATGGAATAAGCCACAAAGCTGCGCTTGACAATGATGGTAAAACCATCGCAGTTCTGGGAAGTGGTCTAGAAAATATTTATCCAAAACAACATTATGGGTTAGCTGAGCATATTAAAATGAATGGGGCACTAATTTCCGAATACTGGCCTAGCACTCCCCCATTACCCAAGCAGTTTCCGCAGCGAAATCGTATCATTAGTGGGTTAAGTAAAGCAGTTGTTGTGATAGAGGCAGGTATGAAAAGTGGTTCATTAATAACAGCGCGATATGCAATTGAACAAAATCGTGATCTTTTTACATTACCAGCTCCATTAGGTAACCCTGCGTTTGGAGGGAATCATTGGTTATTACAACAGGGGGCTTATTTATTAATAGAACCAAATGATGTTTTGCAGCATTTAGTTGATGGGTTAAATTGGATTCAAACGGAGTTACCTATAAATGAAAACCCACTTGAGTTTAATGTGGTAGAAAATAAAATTTTAGGTATGGTGGGGTACAAACCTACACCAGTAGATGTGATTGCAGAACAAACACAAGTCCCAATCACTCAAGTGATTTCTATTTTAACTGAAATGGAAATTAATGGAGTGATTTGCTCAAGTGCTGGTGGGTATATTAGATTAACTTAGCTTTATCGGCTAAAGAAAGTAGAGAATGATATGTCGAAACAGCTGCCTTTTGATACAGAAAAAAATGAATATTGCCCAGAATGTAACTCTATATTGGTGATCCGTAATAGTACACACGGCCCTTTTTTAGGTTGCTCAAGTTATCCTCAGTGCAATTATATGCGCCCACTTAGGGCAATGGTGGAAAGCCATATCATTAAAGTTTTAGACGGGCAATCTTGTCCGAAATGTGGTCATGATTTAGTGCTGAAACAAGGCCGATTTGGCATGTTCATAGGTTGTAGTAACTACCCTGAGTGTGAACATATTGAGCTAATTGATAAGCCGGATGAAACTAAAATTCCATGCCCACAATGCCAAAAAGGAAATTTATTGCAAAGAAAATCCCGTTTTGGGAAGACTTTTTATGCTTGTGATAATTATCCTAACTGTCAGTTTATATTAAATAATAAACCTGTGACTGGTAAATGTTTGTATTGTGAATATCCATTATTGATGGAAAAAAAGGGGGGACAAGGAGTAAGATTATTTTGTGCCAGTAAACGTTGCGGTAAGCAACAAGAAGAATAACGAGTTAAAACTATGCCAAATAAATCTACACCTGCAATTGAAAGTATTATTGTTTCATTACAAAAAGGGGAAGTTATTGCCTATCCAACGGAAGCTGTTTTTGGATTAGGTTGCGACCCTGATAACGAAAATGCAGTCAACAAGTTATTAGAACTAAAGCAACGCCCTTGGGAGAAAGGTTTAATTCTGATTGCTGATAGTTACGAACAATTAAAAGACTATGTTGATGATAAACAACTCACGGAAGAGCAAAAGCAAGCGATGTTCGCAACTTGGCCGGGCCCTGTAACCTGGGTGATACCCGCGAAAGCCTCTACACCAAAGTGGTTAACTGGCCAATTTGATACTTTAGCGGTGAGGGTTACTACTCACGAGTTAGTAAAAAAATTATGTCGTGAATATGGTAAACCGTTGGTGTCTACAAGCGCTAATTTAAGTGGGCTAGAGCCATGTAGAACAACAAATGAGGTTATTGCTCAATTCAACAAAAGTATTCCTGTTTTGGATGGGGTGGTTGGCGGTCGCCAAAACCCATCTGAAATTAGGGATGCTAAAACGGGTCAATTGTATCGTAAAGGGTAATGTTCATGGAAATGTTTGCGGTTTTTGGTAACCCGATTCAACACAGTAAATCACCATCTATACATAAAATGTTTGCGGAGCAAACAGGTATACTACTTGAATACGAAAAAATTTTAGCGCCTGTAGATAACTTTGAGCTCAGTTTAGCCGAATTTTTTTCTCAGGGGGGGAAAGGTGCAAACATTACTTTGCCATTTAAAGAAAGGGCATATCAGCTTGTTTCTGAGTTAACGGAAAGAGCCCAAGCCTGTGGCGCAGTTAATACTGTGATGAAGTTAGATGATAACCGCCTGCTTGGTGATAATACCGATGGCATGGGCCTATTGTTAGACCTCCAACGCTTAGAATTTATTCATCCGAATAGCAAGATACTAATGATCGGAGCTGGTGGGGCAACTCGGGGAGCGCTACTCCCCCTCTTGGAATATGGATGTAACATTACTCTAACGAATAGAACGTATGCCAAAGTAGAAACATTAGTTAATGAGTTTTCTTCACTAGGTAACATAAAAGGGATGCAGATCGAACAGATCACCTCTCCTGATTTTGATCTAATTATTAATGCAACTTCATCGGGTGTAAGTGGTGATATCCCGACAATAAACTCACTGATATTTACCAAACAAGTTGCTTGTTACGATATGTTTTATCAATCTACATTGACGCCATTTTTATCTTTTGCATGTGAACATCAGGTGACAAAAATAGCGGATGGCCTTGGTATGCTTGTAGGGCAAGCTGCATTTTCTTTTAAGCTATGGCATGGTGTTCTCCCTGAAATTACGCCAGTTCTATCTGCTTTATATAAGGAATTGAAAGGGTGAACCAGCAAATTCAATTTCCTGATAGAGAAGAGTGGGATGAATTATCCAAGCAAGTACGTTTTCCTGTATTGATTAGCGGAATGCTTGCTGAATGTGCAGTTCCTCAGTCATTATTGTTTCAACGCTATGGTAAAGAAGAAACTCCTCTGAGGTTATTTCAGCAGCATCGATGGGATATAGAAGAAGAGTTTGAAGCCTTGATTGAACAAGGCCACGATGGCGCACATGGGCTTTACGTATTATCAGAGGCTAAATAGTTGTTTTTCCATTCGACATAGTTGTTTGCTGAATAACGTAAATGGCCTAACTCAGCATCAGTCAATTTTCGGATGGCTTTTGCTGGGCTTCCCGTATATAAGTAGCCAGATTCGAGTCTTTTCCCTTGAGTCACTAAACTGTTAGCACCAATAACGACATCATCTTCGATGATAGCCCCATCAATGATAATTGAGCCCATTCCAACTAGCACTCTATTTCCTATAGTACAGCCATGTAGCATCACTTTATGACCTACGGTGACATCTTCGCCAATGATTAGCGGGTTACCAGTAGGATTGCTGCTTGATTTATGAGTAACATGCAAAACACAACCATCCTGAATGTTAGTCCTTGCGCCGATAGATATATAATTTACGTCACCACGTAAAACTGAAAGTGGCCAAATACTGACATCATTAGCTAAACGTACATCTCCAATCACAACTGCGGAAGGGTCAATAAAGACACTTGGTTCGACAGAAGGGGATATTCCTAGATAAGGGCGTAAAAGTTTGTTCATTTCTATGACCATTAAAAATATCAATATAAAGGTTAGAAACTAAAATAGTTAGTTCATCAACAATGGGAGTATCTAACAAGTTTCATTAAAGTAGGATTATAGGCAGAAATTAGCTTTTTTTATAACCATAATGAAGCTAAAAAACACAGAGTGATGATTTTATCCCCAAACGGCATTTTTTTTTAAAAAAAAGGTTGTGTAATTCTAATACCTCCCTATAATGCGCATCCGTTGTCACGATAAACCGGCTCGAAGAAAACCTCGAAGCCTTGTGATAACAGAGGTGAGAAAGAAAAAGTTGAAAATAAACGCTTGACTTTCTAAATAAAAAACGTAATATACGTCACCTCGCGACAACGACCTAAGTTAATAAAAACTGAGTCAAATTTCCAAAAGAAATGTCGCAACGCTCTTTAACAATTTATCAGACAATCTGTGTGGGCACTCACAGGACACTATCAAAAAAATATTTGATTTTAAGTCTTGAAGAGTGACTAACACGTTAATTCATATATATGAACTAATAGGTAATCTGGTTTCTTTGGAAATCAGGCGACAGTAAACATTCTTTGAGCATCAAACACTTTTAATTGAAGAGTTTGATCATGGCTCAGATTGAACGCTGGCGGCAGGCCTAACACATGCAAGTCGAGCGGTAACAGGGGAAGCTTGCTTCCCGCTGACGAGCGGCGGACGGGTGAGTAATGTATGGGGATCTGCCCGATAGAGGGGGATAACCACTGGAAACGGTGGCTAATACCGCATAATCTCTTAGGAGCAAAGCAGGGGAACTTCGGTCCTTGCGCTATCGGATGAACCCATATGGGATTAGCTAGTAGGTGGGGTAATGGCTCACCTAGGCGACGATCCCTAGCTGGTCTGAGAGGATGATCAGCCACACTGGGACTGAGACACGGCCCAGACTCCTACGGGAGGCAGCAGTGGGGAATATTGCACAATGGGCGCAAGCCTGATGCAGCCATGCCGCGTGTATGAAGAAGGCCCTAGGGTTGTAAAGTACTTTCAGTCGGGAGGAAGGCGTTGATGCTAATATTATCAACGATTGACGTTACCGACAGAAGAAGCACCGGCTAACTCCGTGCCAGCAGCCGCGGTAATACGGAGGGTGCAAGCGTTAATCGGAATTACTGGGCGTAAAGCGCACGCAGGCGGTTGATTAAGTTAGATGTGAAATCCCGGGCTTAACCTGGGAATGGCATCTAAGACTGGTCAGCTAGAGTCTTGTAGAGGGGGTAGAATTCCATGTGTAGCGGTGAAATGCGTAGAGATGTGGAGGAATACCGGTGGCGAAGGCGGCCCCCTGGACAAAGACTGACGCTCAGGTGCGAAAGCGTGGGGAGCAAACAGGATTAGATACCCTGGTAGTCCACGCTGTAAACGATGTCGATTTGAAGGTTGTTCCCTTGAGGATGGCTTTCGGAGCTAACGCGTTAAATCGACCGCCTGGGGAGTACGGCCGCAAGGTTAAAACTCAAAATGAATTGACGGGGCCCGCACAAGCGGTGGAGCATGTGGTTTAATTCGATGCAACGCGAAGAACCTTACCTACTCTTGACATCCAGAGAACTTAGCAGAGATGCTTTGGTGCCTTCGGGAACTCTGAGACAGGTGCTGCATGGCTGTCGTCAGCTCGTGTTGTGAAATGTTGGTTAAGTCCCCGCAACGAGCGCAACCCTTATCCTTTGTTGCCAGCGATTCGGTCGGGAATCAAAGGAGACTGCCGGTGATAAACCGGAGGAAGGTGGGGATGACGTCAAGTCATCATGGCCCTTACGAGTAGGGCTACACACGTGCTACAATGGCGTATACAAAGAGAAGCGACCTCGCGAGAGCAAGCGGAACTCATAAAGTACGTCGTAGTCCGGATTGGAGTCTGCAACTCGACTCCATGAAGTCGGAATCGCTATAATCGTAGATCAGAATGCTACGGTGAATACGTTCCCGGGCCTTGTACACACCGCCCGTCACACCATGGGAGTGGGTTGCAAAAGAAGTAGGTAGCTTAACCTTCGGGAGGGCGCTTACCACTTTGTGATTCATGACTGGGGTGAAGTCGTAACAAGGTAACCGTAGGGGAACCTGCGGTTGGATCACCTCCTTACCATTGAAGTGTTTTTGTGAAGTGCTCACACAGATTGTCTGATAGAAAGTAAGCAATAGGCTATACGTGGGAGACTTACTTGAAAAAAGTTAACTTGCATGAGAACGCAGCAGTATGTGCAATATCTTGTGTCCCCTTCGTCTAGAGGCCTAGGGACACCGCCCTTTCACGGCGGTAACAGGGGTTCGAATCCCCTAGGGACGCCAATTGCGCCGATATCGAGTGAAAGACGATGTCCCCAATAATGATTAAGCCAATTACGTTGTAGTTGGTTTAACAATTATGCTCTTTAACAATCTGGAACAAGCTGAAAATTGAAAACAACGCACATTGTTTATCGCTTACAATGTGAGTCTCTCAAAAATCTCAACTTGAAGTGTTTTTCAAACACACAACGAGTGGCATGAGCGAGCAGTGTGAAATTCAAGGCGGCTAGCGCACAGCAAGCGCAGCGTACAATAGTACGTGAGCATTGCGAGCACTACCCAACGAAGAAGTTCACCACGCGCAGCCATGACGTTAAGTGTCGTCTGATAAGAAGACACTTCGGGTTGTGAGGTTAAGCGACTAAGCGTACACGGTGGATGCCTAGGCAATCAGAGGCGATGAAGGACGTGCTAATCTGCGATAAGCGTCGGTAAGGTATGAACCGTTATACCCGACGATTTCCGAATGGGGAAACCCAGTGCAATTCGTTGCACTATCGTTTGATGAATACATAGTCAAACGAAGCGAACCGGGGGAACTGAAACATCTCAGTACCCCGAGGAAAAGAAATCAACCGAGATTCCCCTAGTAGCGGCGAGCGAACGGGGAGCAGCCCAGAGTCTTAATCAGCATTAGTATCAGGAGAACGGTCTGGAAAGTCCGGCAGTAAAGGGTGATAGCCCCGTATCTGAAGATATTAGTGTTGTGAACTCGACGAGTAGGGCGGGACACGTGTTATCCTGTCTGAATATGGGGGGACCATCCTCCAAGGCTAAATACTCCTGATTGACCGATAGTGAACCAGTACCGTGAGGGAAAGGCGAAAAGAACCCCGGCGAGGGGAGTGAAATAGAACCTGAAAACCGTGTACGTACAAGCAGTGGGAGCCTTGATTTATCAGGGTGACTGCGTACCTTTTGTATAATGGGTCAGCGACTTAATTCTGTAGCAAGGTTAACCGTATAGGGGAGCCGTAGGGAAACCGAGTCTTAACTGGGCGAATGAGTTGCAGGGTATAGACCCGAAACCCGGTGATCTAGCCATGGGCAGGTTGAAGGTTGGGTAACACTAACTGGAGGACCGAACCGACTAATGTTGAAAAATTAGCGGATTGACTTGTGGCTGGGGGTGAAAGGCCAATCAAACCGGAGATAGCTGGTTCTCCCCGAAAGCTATTTAGGTAGCGCCTCGTGAACTCATCTTCGGGGGTAGAGCACTGTTTCGACTAGGGGGTCATCCCGACTTACCAACTCGATGCAAACTACGAATACCGAAGAATGTTATCACGGGAGACACACGGCGGGTGCTAACGTTCGTCGTGAAGAGGGAAACAACCCAGACCGCCAGCTAAGGTCCCAAAGTCATAGTTAAGTGGGAACGAAGTGGGAAGGCAGACAGCCAGGATGTTGGCTTAGAAGCAGCCATCATTTAAAGAAAGCGTAATAGCTCACTGGTCGAGTCGGCCTGCGCGGAAGATGTAACGGGGCTAAACTATGCACCGAAGCTGCGGCAGCGATATGTAAATATTGTTGGGTAGGGGAGCGTTCTGTAAGCCTGTGAAGTGTACTGTGAGGTATGCTGGAGGTATCAGAAGTGCGAATGCTGACATAAGTAACGATAATGCGGGTGAAAAACCCGCACGCCGGAAGACCAAGGGTTCCTGTCCAACGTTAATCGGGGCAGGGTGAGTCGACCCCTAAGGCGAGGCAGAAATGCGTAGTCGATGGGAAACGGGTTAATATTCCCGTACTGGTGATAATTGCGATGGGGCGGAGAGAAGGCTAGGCTGGCCGGGCGACGGTTGTCCCGGTTTAAGGATGTAGGCAGGTGAATTAGGCAAATCCGGTTCACTATATGCTGAGGTCTGATGACGAGTCACTACGGTGGCGAAGTAGCTCATGCCCCGCTTCCAGAAAAGCCTCTAAGCTCTAGATTATCACTAATCGTACCCCAAACCGACACAGGTGGTCAGGTAGAGAATACTCAGGCGCTTGAGAGAACTCGGGTGAAGGAACTAGGCAAAATGGTGCCGTAACTTCGGGAGAAGGCACGCTGGCGCTAGGTGAAGTGGTTTACCCATGGAGCTGAAGCCAGTCGCAGATACCAGCTGGCTGCAACTGTTTATTAAAAACACAGCACTGTGCAAACACGAAAGTGGACGTATACGGTGTGACGCCTGCCCGGTGCTGGAAGGTTAATTGATGGGGTTATCCGTAAGGAGAAGCTCTTGATCGAAGCCCCAGTAAACGCGGCCGTAAGTGGTAACTATAACGGTCCTAAGGTAGCGAAATTCCTTGTCGGGTAAGTTCCGACCTGCACGAATGGCGTAATGATGGCCAGCTGTCTCCACCCGAGACTCAGTGAAATTGAACTCGCTGTGAAGATGCAGTGTACCCGCGGCAAGACGGAAAGACCCCGTGAACCTTTACTATAGCTTGACACTGAACATTGAGCCTTGATGTGTAGGATAGGTGGGAGGCTTTGAAGTGTGGACGCCAGTCTGCATGGAGCCAACCTTGAAATACCACCCTTTAATGTTTGATGTTCTAACGTTGCCCCGTTATCCGGGGTGCGGACAGTGTCTGGTGGGTAGTTTGACTGGGGCGGTCTCCTCCCAAAGAGTAACGGAGGAGCACGAAGGTTGGCTAAGCATGGTCGGACATCATGCGGTTAGTGCAAAGGCATAAGCCAGCTTGACTGCGAGAGTGACGGCTCGAGCAGGTACGAAAGTAGGTCTTAGTGATCCGGTGGTTCTGAATGGAAGGGCCATCGCTCAACGGATAAAAGGTACTCCGGGGATAACAGGCTGATACCGCCCAAGAGTTCATATCGACGGCGGTGTTTGGCACCTCGATGTCGGCTCATCACATCCTGGGGCTGAAGTAGGTCCCAAGGGTACGGCTGTTCGCCGTTTAAAGTGGTACGCGAGCTGGGTTTAGAACGTCGTGAGACAGTTCGGTCCCTATCTGCCGTGGGCGTTGGAAGATTGAAAGGGGCTGCTCCTAGTACGAGAGGACCGGAGTGGACGCACCACTGGTGTTCGGGTTGTCATGCCAATGGCATTGCCCGGTAGCTAAGTGCGGAAGAGATAACCGCTGAAAGCATCTAAGCGGGAAACTTGCCTTGAGATGAGTCTTCCCTGACCCTTTAAGGGTCCTAAAGGAACGTTTAAGACTAAGACGTTGATAGGTTGGGTGTGTAAGCATAGCGATATGTTGAGCTAACCAATACTAATGAACCGTGAGGCTTAACCTGACAACACCGAAGGTGTTTTAGAGATTGAGATGACGTTGATTCAATGAGCGTGAGAAGCCGAGAGGCGAGGGACATGGCAGCTTGTTCAAGATTGCAGTTCTGGTTTAGTGACGAAATGTGCTAAACGGGAACAAACCGAATTTGTCTGGCGGCAATAGCGCGGTGGTCCCACCTGACCCCATGCCGAACTCAGCAGTGAAACGCCGTAGCGCCGATGGTAGTGTGGGGTCTCCCCATGTGAGAGTAGGGAACTGCCAGACATTAATTAAAAATTTATTGCTTATAAGAAGCAGTAAATTGCCGAAAGGCGAAAAGAATAAGTGGAGCGGTAGTTCAGTTGGTTAGAATACCTGCCTGTCACGCAGGGGGTCGCGGGTTCGAGTCCCGTCCGTTCCGCCACTTAATTTAGGGGCGTAGTTCAATTGGTAGAGCACCGGTCTCCAAAACCGGGTGTTGGGAGTTCGAGCCTCTCCGCCCCTGCCAGTTACCAATTAAGTAATAATAAAAGAAGTATCTATTGATAACCCGATTACCTTAATCGGGTTTTTCTTTATATACCATCCGGTTGCCACGTAATAACTCCTTTCCATTTATATTAATAATCCCCTTACTAATCCATGAATAGCTCAATACTTCTGACTATTTATTTAATTTTTATTATTTAATTTTTAAACGCAAAAATTATCTACTTACCTATATCATTGTTTAATAATTGTGCTCTTTTGCTGTTTTAGTTAGCTAATCTATTAGTGGCTTAACTAATTATTTACTCTGAAATTTTTATACTGTGCTCACAGATAAAGGTTAAAGTTTCAGTTGAATAAAATCATAGTTATAAGACGGATAAGTTAGCTAAAGTAGAGGGATGCATGAGTTTTTTTGTTGTTTTAAGATAACTAGTAATCAATAGACTAAAAAACGTTATAAACCATATACTAATGGACGGTTACATTGCTTTTGGCTTCTGCCATTAATGACCTAGCGCTATTATTCTTAACTTTCATTGATGAGCTTTGACATAAATTTGTATTATTCACCAGAAGTGATTAAAGCAACGTTTATTCATATTAACCCTTTAGTTGATACCCGCTAGGCGTTATTAGTAAATACGGGCAGCTCAGCAATAGTATAGAGACGAGTAAAACTTACTCGTCTTTTGGGTTTTCTTCGGTCAATAGAGCGTTTTTTATTGGTGTTTTAATCAACTGATTAATAAGCGCTTGCTGATCATTTTTTTGTAACCAGACAGCATAGAGAGGTTTACTTATTGAAGTTTCTGAGAGAGTTTTTAAGCCTGGGTATTGATATACCCAATGTGCAGGTAAAAATGCAGCTGAAAGCGATACAGGAAGTAATTGACGGGTAATATGAGCAGAGGTGGTTATCATTACTGGCGTATCATCTTGCGTTAATATGGATTCACTTTTAGGCTGAAAATCGGCCCCCCACTCAAGCTTGATATAATTATATTTTGTTAATGCAACATTTTTTTGTGAAGCCATCAGTTGTAAGTCAATAGTACCAATAATGGTACTTTCGAACTCATCCATTTTGGGCGGTTCAGTTGCAATTAATAAATCTAATTCTCTTGAATGAAGCTGTTTGACTAATGATTGACGTGTAGAAACCCTTGCTTCAAGCCGTAACTCATCGTGTTGACTATAAAGAGCTTCTATCCAGTCTACTAAATAGCCTTCCCAAAGAGATGCTGTTGCACCAATTGAAAGCTCTGTATGTTGTGATGCATGGGATATTTCTTTTTTGGCTTGTAACCATGTATTCATCAATGATTCAGCATATGGAACGAGTCTTTCACCTGCTGCGGTTAAGCGGATATTATTTCTATGGCGGGTAAAGAGACTTGTTCCGAGTTGAGTTTCTAATTGTCGAATACGAAAGCTGACTGCTGATTGTGTCAAATAGAGTGATTCTGCGGCTCTACCGAAGTGCCTAGTTTTACTAACTTCTAAAAAAGTTCTCAATAACTCGCTGTCCACACTCATCTCCAATTTTTTTTGTCGTGATGATTTAAATGTTTTGTTTTACAGATTGCTTATGCTGTCTAATACTCCGCGCCATATAGAGTTTGACTGTAATAAGTTAGGAGTGTGTCAGATGGCAGATAGCTTCATCACGACTAATCGTTTTTTTGATAACAAAAATTACCCACGTGGCTTTTCTCGTCATGGTGATTTCACCATCAAGGAAGCCCAGTTACTAGAACGCCTAGGCCAAGCTTTTAATGAGCTAGATACTGGTAAACGTGCGGCACAGACAGAAGAAGAAAAACTTTTCGTTGCTGTATGTCGCGGCGAGCGTGAACCAGCTACCCCTGAAGAAAAAGTTTGGGCAAAATATTCTAGTCGTATTAACCGTCCAAAACGTTTCCATACTTTATCAGGCGGCAAACCTCAGATAGACCCATCGGAAGACTACACCGATACAGATGATTAATATTGTCATCGTATGTTAAGAGGGACTTCGGTCCCTTTATTTTTATCCGATAATTAATATTCTCTTCTCTACCCCGCTCAGCTTACTTGTTTTTGCAAATGAAGCAATAACTTATCCATTGTCCTGTACCCAAGGGCTTCTAATAAATGTGCCCGTTCTATATGCTCAGATGCATTAAGATCGGCAATGGTCCTAGAAACCCTTAATACCCTGTGCCAAGCCCGAATAGAAAGCCCTAACTTATTTAACGCATGCTCTAAGAATAACGCATCTTTAGCCTTTAGCGGGCAAAATTGTGTGGTTTCTCTCGACGTGAGTAAATTATTTATTTTTCCTGCACGCTCAAGTTGCCTATTTCTAGCCGTGATCACTCTTTGCCTGACTTGTTCACTAGTTTCACCTTGATAATTTTGATTGCTTAATGAGCCGATAGGTAATAATGGTATTTCAATCGAAATATCAAATCTATCTAGAAAAGGACCTGATATATGCGAAAGATAGCGCAATATGCGGGCGGGAGATGAGCGGCTCATTTCACCTTGGTAGTGACCTGTTGGACTTGGATTAAGTGCAGCAATGAGTTGAAAGTTTGCAGGGTAGCAAACTTTTGCTTTTGCACGAGAAATACTCACTCTTTTTGACTCAAGAGGTTCTCTTAATGAATCAAGGACAGAACGACTGAATTCAGGTAATTCATCTAAAAATAAAATGCCATTATGAGCAAGAGAGATTTCGCCAGGTTTTGGAAGAGAGCCCCCGCCGATTAATGCAGCTATTGATGTGCTGTGATGAGGCGTTCTAAAAGGCCTTATAGGCCAATTCACTTTATCACGAGTGGTTTCAGTCAGGCTATATAATGAAGCGACCTCTAGTGCCTCCTGAGGCGTTAATGGAGGCAATAAAGTCATTAACCTGCTGGCTAGCATTGTTTTTCCTGTACCAGGGGGGCCTAGTAGAAGTAAATTATGACCACCTGTGGCGCAAATTTCTAATGCACGTTTTCCTTGTTCTTGCCCAATAATATCATTGATATCACCTTCATATCGAGCCGATGAGGGGGCTTCGTGGATTTGTTGGTTACTGGCTAAGACCTGTTTACCATGTAAGAAGTGGCAAAGTTCTAACAAAGATGTTGCAAAATGGACGCTATTGTCAGCGAGTAAGCTTAATTGGTGCTGATTTTCAATTGAAAGTATTAATACTCGACGTTGTTCTAATGCTGATTGTGCTGCAGGAATGGCACTGTTGACGTAACGTATCAGACCAGATAATGCCAGTTCACCTAAAAACTCATGTTGATTTAATGTTTCATTAGGAATTTGTCCAGATGATGCAAGAATAGCAATTGCAATTGCAAGGTCGTAGCGCCCACTTTCTTTTGGTAAATCTGCAGGCGCTAAATTTACGGTCATTTTTTTAGCGGGATATTCAAACCCACTATTTAGTAAAGCACTTCTTACCCGATCCCTAGCTTCTTTGACGGCGGTTTCAGGGAGACCAACAAGTGTTAGGCCAGGAAGCCCATTACTAATATGAGCTTCAACAGTGACAAGTGGAGCTTCCATGCCAATCGATGCTCTAGTATAAACAATCGCCAATGTCATAAGCCCTCCAATATTATTTGAGTTAACAGAGTAATATTCTGTTGAGAATAAATTGATTTGTAGAGCTGTTTTGTTGTATTTGCGAAGCGGTTCGATAATTTAATTACTTAGTTTCATAGCTGTTTCAGTTTTTTAGAAAACGGCTCGAAATGTTGGTATAACAAAGGTTGCCGTTATTTAATAAAGAATTAAGAATGGAGATACCTTGGATAGGCATCAATAAAACTAATCAATGGGTAGGTGTATTTTTACCTGCTTTTATTTGTGGGGTCTGGATGATGTAGCTGATTGTGCTATCAATTACATTTAAAATTACTGTGAAATTACCTTTTTAATGGTTTTTTATTCTTATTTTTATTTAACATTATGATTTTAAAGTAGTTAAATATTTTGAAAATAAATAAATTAAATAAAAGTTGTCAAAGTGATTTTAAAATGATACCTCTTTAATAAAGATAATTAAGAATGTTGAAAAATTAAAACTCATGAACGCATTTATCCAAGCAGTTAGCCTAATTATTATTCGTGTGGTGGTGATTATTATCCCACCGTGCGGGGCTGCACTTGGACGACGAAGGCTAAAATAACAGCCAGATCTCACGAGAACCCCGCACCGAAAGGCGCGGGGTTTTTTTTGACACTAAAGTTTGTTAAAGCAAATAAAATAGATAAAACATAATAAATACAAATAGATAAGAAGTGGACGGACAGGAGATAAAGCATGAACGGAGCACAATGGTTAGTTCAAGCATTGCGAGCACAAGGTGTTGATACGGTATTTGGCTATCCTGGTGGTGCAATTATGCCAGTTTATGATGCGTTATATGACGGTGGTGTGGAACATCTGCTGTGTAGGCATGAACAAGGCGCAGTGATAGCAGCAATAGGTTATGCGCGCTCAACAGGTAAAACAGGTGTGTGTATCGCGACATCAGGGCCTGGGGCAACAAATGTTATTACAGGATTGGCGGATGCTTTGTTAGACTCGGTTCCGGTTGTTGCTATCACTGGTCAAGTTGCCTCTGAGTTTATCGGAACAGATGCTTTTCAGGAAATTGATGTCTTAGGGTTATCTTTGGCCTGTACTAAACATAGCTTTTTAGTTGAAGCGATAGAAGATTTACCTCGCATCCTTGCTGAAGCTTTCGCAATCGCAAATAGTGGACGTCCTGGACCTGTACTGATTGATATTCCGAAAGATATTCAACTACAACATGCTGAACTATCTCCATTCCTAATGCCTGTTGAACAAGAGACGACCTCTCCATTATCTGAAATCCAGCAAGCAAGAGCATTATTACAACAATCCGAAAAACCGATGTTGTACATTGGTGGCGGTGTTGGGATGTCTGGAGCTGTTAGTGAATTACGAAAATTTATTGAATTTACAGGTATTCCCTCTGTTGCAACATTGAAGGGCTTAGGTGCTGCACACCCATCTGATGAAAATTATTTGGGGATGTTGGGTATGCATGGCACTAAAGCAGCAAATATTTCCGTACAACGCTGTGATTTACTGATAGCTGTTGGTGCTCGCTTTGATGACCGAGTCACAGGTAAATTAAATACTTTTGCTCCGAATGCTAAAGTCATTCACCTTGACATCGACCACGTTGAGCTGGATAAGCTAAGGCAAACTCACGTTGCATTACATGGTGATGCGAAGGCTTTATTACCTGAACTGGCACTTAAAAAATCAATCGCTCCTTGGCAGCAGGAAGTTCAGCAACTGAAGAAAGAATTTGGTTGGCGTTATGATCACCCTGGAGAGCTCATCTATGCGCCACTCTTATTGAAACAACTATCAGATAAAATGAAGCCAAATACGGTGATTACGACGGATGTCGGACAACACCAAATGTGGTCTGCACAACATATCACCGTCGATGGCCCAGAGAATTTTTTAACATCAAGTGGCTTAGGCACGATGGGGTTTGGTATCCCAGCGGCAATTGGAGCCCAAGTTGCAAGACCTGAAGATGTTGTTGTCTGTGTATCTGGTGATGGTTCTTTTATGATGAATGTCCAAGAACTTGGAACCATTAAACGTAAACAGCTTCCCGTAAAAATTCTGTTAATTGATAACCAACGCTTAGGCATGGTTCGCCAATGGCAAGAACTGTTTTTTGAGCAGCGTTATAGTGAAACTATTTTGACAGATAACCCAGATTTTATCGCATTAGCTAGCGCATTTGGCATTAAAGGCCGACGTATTACTGACAAATCTGAAGTGAATGCTGCCCTTGATGAGCTGTTAAATAGTGAGGGCGCTTATTTATTACAAGTGTCCATTAATGAATTAGAAAATGTCTGGCCATTGGTTCCACCTGGGGCTAGTAATGAAAAAATGATGGAGAAACCATTATGATACAACATCAACTCTCAATATCGGCCCGTTTCCGTCCTGAGGTTTTAGAGCGTATATTAAGGGTCACCCGTCATCGCGGATTTCGTATTAGTGCCATGAATATGGGCCAGTCAATAGATGGCGATAATGTTAACATTAAACTGACCGTAAGTAGTCCGAGGCCGTTAACGCAACTTTGTGCTCAGTTAACTAAGCTCTCAGATATTACGGAAGTTGAAGTACTACAACAAGAATCACGACTATTAAGCACACAAAGTGCAATGTAAGGAATATACAAATGACTAAGAAAGCTGACTTTATTTGGTTTAACGGTGAAATGACGCCATGGGCTGATGCAAAGGTTCATGTAATGTCTCATGCTCTGCACTATGGTACATCTGTGTTTGAAGGCGTCCGTTGCTATGATTCACATAAAGGTCCTGTGGTCTTTCGCCATCGTGAACACATGCAACGTTTGCATGATTCAGCAAAAATTTACCGTATGCCTGTCAGCTATAGCGTTGAAGAATTAATGGAAGCATGTCGTGAGACGCTGCGTAAAAATAACTTAGTCAGTGCGTATATTCGTCCATTAGTATTTATTGGTGATGTCGGCATGGGTGTAAACCCACCAGAAGGCTACAACACCGATGTTATTTTAGCTGCTTTCCCATGGGGTGCCTATTTAGGTGAAGAAGCACTTGATCAAGGTATTGATGCAATGGTGTCTTCTTGGAATCGTGTCGCACCAAATACTATTCCTACAGGTGCAAAAGCGGGTGGTAACTACTTATCATCTTTGTTGGTTGGTAGCGAAGCACGTCGCCATGGCTATCAAGAAGGTATCGCACTAGATGTTCATGGCTATCTGTCAGAAGGTGCGGGTGAAAATATTTTTGAAGTGAAAGACGGTATCTTGTACACCCCACCATTTACCTCTTCAGCTTTACCGGGGATTACGCGTGATGCAATCCTAACACTAGCAAAAGATATGGGCATTGAAGTACGTGAACAGACACTGTCTCGCGAATCACTGTATTTAGCAGATGAAGTCTTTATGACAGGAACCGCAGCAGAAATCACCCCTGTTCGTAGTGTTGATGGCATTCAAGTAGGAATTGGCCGCTGTGGCCCTGTGACGAAAAAAATTCAGCAAGCATTCTTTGGCCTGTTCACTGGAGCAACTGAAGACAAATGGGGCTGGTTAGATCAAGTAAACCCTTAATAACTAAATTGAAATAGATGTTACAGGCGGACGTTCCCCGCCTGTTTTAAACACGGGAGTTAAAGATATGCCTAAGTACCGTTCAGCAACAACAACTCATGGTCGTAATATGGCTGGCGCTCGTGCATTATGGCGCGCGACAGGTATGACCGATGCTGATTTTGGAAAACCCATTATTGCAGTTGTTAACTCATTCACACAGTTTGTTCCTGGCCATGTGCATTTACGTGACTTAGGCAAACTAGTTGCAGAGCAAATCGAAAATGCGGGTGGCGTTGCGAAAGAGTTTAATACGATTGCCGTTGATGATGGGATTGCCATGGGGCATGGCGGAATGTTGTATTCCTTACCTTCCCGTGAATTAATTGCTGATTCAGTTGAATATATGGTGAATGCACACTGTGCCGACGCGATGGTGTGTATTTCAAACTGCGACAAAATTACTCCGGGTATGTTGATGGCGGCATTACGTCTAAATATTCCTGTTATTTTCGTTTCAGGTGGGCCGATGGAAGCTGGAAAAACCAAGCTTTCAGACCAAATTATCAAGCTCGATCTAGTCGATGCAATGATCCAAGGTGCTAACCCAAATGTTAGCGATGCAGATAGTGAACAAATCGAACGCTCTGCTTGCCCAACCTGTGGTTCATGTTCAGGAATGTTTACAGCAAACTCAATGAACTGTTTAACGGAAGCGCTGGGGCTTTCTCAGCCGGGTAATGGTTCATTATTAGCGACACATGCAGACCGCGAAACACTCTTTATTAATGCGGGTAAGCGTATTGTCGAATTAACTAAACGTTACTACGAACAAGACGATGAAAGTGCGTTACCACGCAATATCGCTAATAAATCTGCATTTGAAAACGCGATGACTCTTGATATTGCTATGGGAGGGTCAACGAATACGGTACTTCATTTGTTAGCAGCAGCACAGGAAGCCGATATTGACTTTACCATGGACGATATAGACCGATTATCACGTCAAGTTCCTCATTTGTGTAAGGTTGCACCAAGTACGCAAAAATATCATATGGAAGATGTTCACCGTGCTGGTGGTGTTATCGGTATTTTAGGTGAATTAAGCCGCGCAGGCTTGCTGCAAGAAAATGTAACGAATATTTTAGGGTTAACCTTCCAAGAGACATTGGCGCAGTATGATGTGATGTTAACCAAAGACGAAGGTGTGAAGTCGATGTTTTCCGCGGGCCCTGCCGGTATCCGCACGACAAAAGCGTTTTCACAGAACTGCCGCTGGCCGTCATTGGATACTGATCGTGAAAATGGGTGTATCCGTAGCATTGAACACGCCTATAGCTTAGATGGTGGCTTAGCCGTCTTGTCCGGCAATATTGCCGAAGATGGTTGTATTGTGAAAACAGCAGGGGTTGATGAAGGCAGCTTAACATTCCGTGGCCCAGCCAAAGTATTTGAAAGCCAAGATGACGCAGTAGAAGCCATTCTGGGTGGTAAAGTCGTTGAAGGGGATGTGGTTGTTATTCGCTATGAAGGGCCTAAAGGTGGTCCGGGTATGCAAGAAATGCTTTATCCAACCTCTTACTTAAAATCAATGGGATTAGGCAAAAGCTGTGCATTAATCACGGATGGCCGTTTTTCGGGGGGGAGCTCCGGTCTCTCTATCGGTCATATTTCACCAGAAGCGGCAAGCGGCGGGCTATTAGCATTAGTTCATGATGGCGATATTATTGATATTGATATTCCAAACCGGACAATGGTGCTTGATGTTAACGAAAGTGAATTGAACCAACGTCGTGAGGCTGAATTAGCTCGTGGTGATAAGGCCTTTACTCCACGTGGTCGTCAGCGTGAAGTTTCTTTTGCGTTACGTGCTTATGCTTCCCTCGCTACCAGTGCTGATAAAGGTGCGGTGCGTGATAAGTCGAAGTTGGGAGGCTAATTGTGGCTGCAGCAAAACCCTTACCCGCAACTCCAACTGGAGCGGATTACTTAAAAGCGGCGCTAAGTGCGCCGGTTTATGAAGCTGCGCAAGTTACGCCTCTTCAGCAAATGGATAAAATATCTTCGCGTTTAGGTAATACAATTTTAGTGAAACGTGAAGATAGACAACCCGTGCATAGCTTTAAGCTACGTGGTGCGTATGCCATGATCGCTAGCCTAACAGAAGAACAAAAAGCTAAAGGGGTAGTGACTGCTTCAGCAGGAAACCACGCCCAAGGTGTTGCATTATCAGCAAACCGTGTTGGTGTAAAAGCAAAAATTGTTATGCCTGTGGCAACGGCAGATATCAAAGTTGATGCAGTGCGCAGTTTTGGCGGTGAGGCTATTTTGCACGGTGCTAATTTTGATGAAGCCAAAGCTAAAGCTATTGCGATGGCGCAAGAAGAGGGTTATACCTTCGTCCCGCCTTTTGACCACCCTTCTGTGATTGCAGGCCAAGCGACCATTGCTCTGGAATTATTACAACAAGACGCGCACTTAGACCGTATTTTTATTCCTGTCGGTGGTGGTGGTTTGATTGCTGGTGTTGCTGTTTTAATCAAACAGTTGATGCCAGAAATTAAAATTATTGGTGTTGAATCGGAAGATGCTGCTTGCTTAAAAGCGGCATTGGAAGCTGGTCATCCTGTTGATTTACCTCGCGTTGGGTTATTCGCTGAGGGAGTTGCAGTAAAGCGTATTGGTGATGAAACTTTTAGGCTGTGCCAACAATATGTTGATGACGTCATAACTGTTGATAGTGATTCTATTTGCGCAGCCCTTAAAGATATTTTCGAAGATGTCCGCGCAATCGCAGAGCCTTCAGGCGCATTGGCTTTAGCTGGGTTGAAAAAGTATGTTCAGCAGCACAATATCAAAGGTGAGCGATTAGCGCATATTCTTTCTGGCGCGAATATGAATTTCCATGGCCTTCGTTATGTTTCTGAACGCTGCGAAATTGGTGAGCAACGCGAAGCCTTGTTAGCGGTGACTATCCCTGAGCAAAAAGGCAGTTTTTTACGTTTTTGTCAGTTACTCGGCCATCGGTCAATTACTGAGTTTAATTATCGCTATACGGATGCCGACCCAGAACGTGCTTGTATCTTCGTTGGGGTGCGTTTAAGCGGCCGTGAAGGGGAACGTGGTGAGATTATCCAAGAACTCAGAAATAATGGTTATGAAGTCGATGACTTATCTGATGATGAAATGGCAAAACTACACGTACGCTACATGATTGGTGGTCGTCCTTCTAAGCCACTAGATGAACGCTTATACAGTTTTGAGTTCCCTGAGTCTCCGGGGGCATTATTGAAGTTCTTAGAAACACTCGGAACATATTGGAACATAACGCTATTTCATTATCGTAGCCATGGTACGGACTACGGGCGTGTACTTGCCGCATTCGAACTTTCTGGGCCAGAAGTGCGCTTTGACCGGCACCTTGATGCGCTAGGTTATGAATATCATGATGAAACTGGAAATCCGTCTTTCCGCTTTTTCCTAGCGCCACAAGATAACCAAAAAGTTTTAGATTGATTGGTCTGGGAGCAGTTCCCAAAAGGCTTTAATCAATGGCTCGCTAAGGCGTTTGCTTAATAAACAGACGCCGAGCTCGAATGGTTCGACCATCGAGATATTATCGAGCTGTGAAATACGGCTACGGACTGGTTCAGGGCTGTTGTCGACAACCACACTGGGGATTAGGGCGATACCACAACCGAGAGCCACCATTGACACTATTGCTTCATGGCCAGAGACAGTTGCATAAATAACTGGGTTGTTTATGTTGTGGCGACGAAACCAGAGTTCAATACGTTTACGAGATGGCCCATGCTCGGGCAAGATAAACGGTACTGTTGACCAATCAGGTTCGGCTTCGGTTACCATCGTTCGTACGGCACATGGCAGTGATGGCGCAATCAATACCAGTGGGATTTCACCAATTTTAGTGAATCGGACGTTGTCAGGTAAGCGCTCTGGTTTCCCTGCAATACCAAGGTCGGCTTCATTTGTTTCGACCTTTTCGACTGCATCAGCGGCATCACCTGTTGTGAGTTTTATTTCCACTAGAGGGTGCAATGCTCGGAATTTATCGAGCACTTGAGGTAAGTGGCTATAAGCCGCGGTAACAGAACAAAATAGACGTAGTTCTCCACTCAGCGAGGGGCTTTGTTGGTTAAGGGCATGTCGAAGTTGTTGGTATTGCAATAATGTTTGTTGAGCAAACTGTTTCAGGTGCTCACCAGCCTGAGTTAGCTTTACGGAACGGTTATCCCTTACAAACAATGGATGGCCAAGCTGCTCTTCTAGGCGCTGTATTTGCCTAGAGAGAGTTGATGGGCTGACATGCATCGCTTTAGAGGTGCGCCCGAAATGTAAGCTCTCCGCCAAATGTAAAAATAGCTTTAAATCACGGATATCCATTTTGCCCTCGATGAAGTAATTAATGGTGTTGCAAATATCGCAACATTGTATTGTTAATATATCAATTTAAGCAATGCAAAACATCGCATATAGTAAATCCATAACCGCTCAAAATGAGCGACAGGCAAATAACTGCCTGACATAACGAACACAACAGAACAATGGAGTATGACAATGGCGAATTATTTTAATACATTGAATTTGCGTGAGCAGTTGGCTCAATTAGGCAAGTGTCGCTTTATGAAGCGCGAAGAATTTGCAGACGAAGCAGGTTATCTGAAAGGTAAAAAAATCGTCATCGTCGGTTGTGGTGCTCAAGGTCTGAACCAAGGCCTGAATATGCGTGATTCTGGTTTAGATATTGCTTATGCATTGCGCGCTGAAGCGATCAGTGAAAAGCGTGCTTCATGGCGTAAAGCAACGGAAAACGGCTTTAAAGTTGGGACTTATGAAGAACTTATCCCAACAGCAGATTTAGTTATTAACTTAACGCCAGACAAACAGCACTCTACTGTTGTTCGTGCTGTTCAGCCTATGATGAAACAAGGTGCGGCTCTGGGCTACTCTCACGGCTTTAACATTGTTGAAGTAGGTGAAGAGATCCGTAAAGATATTACTGTTGTGATGGTTGCTCCAAAATGCCCAGGTACAGAAGTTCGCGAAGAATACAAGCGTGGTTTCGGTGTTCCGACATTGATCGCTGTTCACCCAGAGAATGACCCTAAAGGTGAAGGTATGGCCATTGCTAAAGCATGGGCGGCAGCAACAGGTGGTCATCGTGCAGGGGTACTGGAATCTTCATTTGTTGCCGAAGTTAAATCTGACCTGATGGGCGAACAAACTATCCTGTGTGGTATGTTGCAAGCCGGTGCGTTATTAAGTTATGACAAAATGGTTGCAGATGGCGTAGAGCCGGGTTATGCAGGTAAATTGATTCAATTTGGTTGGGAAACTATCACTGAAGCGCTGAAGCAAGGTGGTATCACGTTGATGATGGACCGTTTATCGAATCCAGCAAAAGTACGTGCGTATGCATTATCTGAGCAACTGAAAACCATTATGGCGCCATTGTTCCAAAAGCATATGGATGACATTATTTCAGGTAAATTCTCATCAGATATGATGGCAGACTGGGCAAATGATGATAAAAACTTGCTGACATGGCGTGAAGAGACCGGCAAAACACCATTTGAAAACTACCCTGAGTATGAAGGTAAAATTGCTGAGCAAGAATATTTTGACCATGGAGTTCTGTTAGTCGCGATGGTTAAAGCAGGCGTTGAGTTAGCATTTGATACGATGTTAGAAGCAGGTATCTATGAAGAATCAGCCTATTATGAGTCGCTGCATGAGTTGCCGTTGATTGCCAATACTATCGCACGTAAGCGTCTGTATGAAATGAACGTTGTTATTTCAGATACTGCAGAGTACGGTAACTATTTATTCTCATTTGCGGTTGTTCCAATGCTAAAAGATTTTATGACTAAATTGCAAGCAGGGGATTTAGCAAAACCAGTTGCTGATAATGGAACTGATAACGCGCAGTTACGTGATATCAATGAAGCAATCCGTAATCATCCTATTGAGAAAATCGGTAAGACATTACGTGGTTATATGACGGATATGAAGAAGATTGCGGTCGGCTAACTCATTTTTCGTTACTCTTCGCGTGATAGGCGCGTTGGCAGCACTCGGTTACCCAAGTCACATACTTAATATATGCTCCTTGGGATAACCTAATTTTTCGTCACTCTTCGCGTAATAGGCGCGTTGGCAGCACTCGGTTACCCAAGTCACATACTTAATATATGCTCCTTGGGATAACCTAATTTTTCGTCACTCTTCGCGTGATAGGTGCGTTGGCAGCACTCGGTTACCCAAGTCACATACTAATGTATGCTCCTTGGGCTAACCTCCTTTGCCGCCTTCCTCTAACACGAATAGTTTAGAAAAATGCATTATTGATATAACCACATTGTTCTAGTGAATAGTGTGGTTTTTTTGTTTTTTATAAATAGACGGGATCGTTGCTCAAGAGTTGGTTGGGTTTCTGCTACAATCTGTAGCGAGTTCCATTTTGAATAACTAGGTGATGTAGAAAAACCATGCGATTAAACCCAGGCCAGCAACAGGCAGTTGAATTTGTCGATGGTCCTTGCCTTGTATTGGCAGGGGCAGGATCAGGCAAAACACGTGTTATTACGAATAAAATTGCGCATTTAATTCGCCAGTGTGGCTATCAACCTCGGCAAATTGCAGCGGTGACTTTTACCAATAAAGCGGCTCGCGAAATGAAAGAGCGTGTTGCTCAAACATTAGGGAAAAAAGAAGCCCGTGGTTTGATCATTTCTACCTTTCATACATTAGGACTAGAAATTATTAAACGTGAATATAAGGCATTGGGTATTAAAGCCAATTTTTCATTGTTTGATGACCAAGACCAGCTAGCACTACTTAAAGAGCTGACTTTTGATTTGCTTGAAGAAGATAAGGATCTTTTACAACAGCTGATCTCTTCGATCTCTAATTGGAAAAATGATCTTCTTTCACCAGAAAAGGTGGTGGGGCAGGCTCGTAGTGAGAAAGAGCATCATTTTGCCGAGTGTTATCGCCGCTATGAGTTACATTTAAAAAGCTGTAATGTGCTGGATTTTGATGACCTTATCAGCAAACCCACTTTGTTGTTATATCATAATGAAGAAGTGCGTGAACGCTGGCAGCAAAAAATCCGTTACTTGCTGGTGGATGAGTATCAAGATACCAATACGAGTCAATATCAACTTGTTAAATTACTCGTAGGAAAGCGAGCAAGGTTTACCGTTGTGGGGGATGATGACCAATCAATCTACTCATGGCGTGGTGCTCGCCCACAAAACCTTGTTTTACTTAGCCAAGATTTCCCTAAGTTGAATGTCATTAAACTTGAGCAAAATTACCGTTCTTCTGAGCGAATTTTGAAAGCTGCGAATATTTTAATTGCGAATAACCCCCATGTGTTTGAGAAAAAGTTATTCTCTGAATTAGGATATGGCGCACCATTAAAAGTCTTAACTGCCAATAATGAAGACCATGAAGCGGAAAAAGTTATTGGGGAACTGATTGCTCATCATTTTATCAATAAAACAGAATATAAAGATTACGCTATTTTGTATCGTGGTAATCACCAATCACGTATTTTCGAAAAAATGTTGATGCAAAACCGCATCCCATATCGTATTTCCGGCGGGACATCATTCTTTTCACGCCCTGAAATCAAAGACTTATTAGCTTATTTGCGAGTACTAACTAACCCTGAGGATGATAGTGCATTTTTACGTATAGTGAATACACCGCGTCGGGAGATTGGCCCCAAGACAATTCAAAAACTAGGCGAATGGGCGAACCAACGAGGTAAAAGCTTATATCAAGCTAGCTTTGATTTGGGGCTAGAGCAAACACTAAAAGGTAAAGGCTTAGAAGCATTACAACGATTTACACATTGGATGGATGGAATTGTACAAACTTCGCAAAGAGAGCCTTTGATTGCTGTACGTGATTTATTGCGAGAAATGGATTACGAAAGCTGGTTATATGAAACATCCACGAGTACTAAAGCGGCTGAAATGCGAATGAAAAACGTCAACCAATTGTTCACATGGATGAGTGAAATGGTTGAAGGCGATGAACTTAATGACCCAATGACTTTGAGCCAAGTGGTAACACGTTTTACGCTACGTGACATGATGGAGCGTGGAGAAGACGATGAAGAATCCGATCAAGTTCAGCTTATGACATTGCATGCATCTAAAGGTCTTGAATTTCCATATGTTTTTCTTGTTGGTATGGAAGAGGGGTTACTGCCACATCAAAGTAGTATCGATGAAAATAATATTGATGAAGAGCGCCGTTTGGCTTATGTAGGGATCACTCGAGCACAAAAAGAGCTGTTTTTTTCTCATTGTCGTGAGCGTCGGCAATATGGCGAATTAATCCGCCCTGAACTGAGCCGATTTTTACTTGAGTTACCTCAGGATGATGTGTTGTGGGAGCAGGAACGCAAAGTGGTTAGTGCGCAGGAGCGTATGCAAAAAGGGCAATCGGCATTAGCAGATATTAAAGCGCGCTTAGGGTTAAATAAGAAAACAGAGAATAACAATTAATTAGGTTCCACACTAGGTTTCCCCTAGTGTGGAAAGAACTCTCAATTTGAACTATTACGTTCTTCTAGCTCTAATAGCCAATTTACATAACCTTGCCATTGGACTTCTTGCTGTAAATTTTCTGCGCGCAAAGGGTGCTCTGCTAACCAACGATAAGGCAGCATAATTGTTAACCCATTAGCATCCGTATTGAGTCTCAAAGCTGGTAATGTATCATCACGTCTACGGCTAGAAAAAATAATGGCTAGCCGCAGTAAACGGCATAAATAGTATGCCTGCTGTATGGGTAATGCATTTTGTTGGCTCAAAGATGCTAAGTCGACAGGGCCTTGTTGGTTTCTTAATAGTGCTGCGAGTAACCGTTTTTGCGCAGGGGTAAAACCGGGCAAATCAAGGTGTGTTATTAGATAGCTGGCGTGTTCAGGGCTTTTACGGAAATCAACGCTGAGGCCTATTTCGTGTAAAGCACAAGCACTTGATAATAAATCACGACAACGAGTATCTAACCCCCAATTTTTTGCCACTTGTAGGAAAAAGTACTCCGCAAGTTGACGAACTCGACTCGCTTGCTCAATGTCAACTTGGAAGCGACGTTGAATATTACGAACAGTACGGGCTCGAATATCTTGCTCGATAGGTAATTGCAACATACCGTAGACGAGCCCTTCTCGAAGAGCGCCCCCAGCTAGTGTCATGTTATCAATCCCCAAAGCTTCGAAAATTGCGATTAGAATCGATAATCCACTTGGAAAAACAAGGGCTCGCTCAAAGGTTAAACCCTCAATTTCAAGTTCTTCAAGTTTTTGGCATTGAATTGCTTTACGCTTAAGCTGTTGTAACTTTGAGAGGGTGATTAATTCATCCATGCCTTGAGCAATCATAATTTCTTGAATTGCTTGGACTGTTCCTGATGCTCCAACACAAATTTTCCATCCATGGGTTTTTAAGGCGTCAGCAATTGGGGCGATGACTTCTTGTGCAGCGGTTTGGGCTGCAGAAAAATTTTCTTCTGTTAAACTTCGGTCGCTAAAATAGCGTTCAAGCCAAGTAACACAGCCCATTTCAAGGCTATAAAGTTGCTCCGCTTTAGCACCAGTCCCTGTGACTAGCTCAGTGCTGCCCCCGCCAATATCAACGACTAAACGTTGATCAGGGCCGCCTGTCGTATGTGCGACACCTTGGTAAATTAGGCGAGCTTCTTCTTCTCCTTGAATAACTTTAACGGGGTTTCCTAGGATATTACTGGCTTTCTCGATAAATAGGTCAGCATTTTTAGCTAAGCGTAATGTCGCTGTGGCGACGACTCGAATTTGCGTGTTCGGAATATCTTGTAGGTGTTCCGAAAATAGGCGCAGACACTGCCAGCCTCGTTCCATCGCTTGTTCAGAAAGAAGGTTGTTTTTATCTAACCCAGCCGCAAGCCGAACTTTGCGTTTAACCCTAGAAATAACCTGAATGCTGCCAGCAGTTTCGCGCACTACTAGCATATGAAAACTGTTTGAACCCAAATCGATGGCAGCATAAAGAGAAGAAGATTTCAGCATATCGTTTTTACTCAGCCTGGACGTTTATGGTTATTACGTGGGCCATTGTGGCGACGCGGCGAATTTGAATTGCGGCGAGGGCCCCCAGGGCGAGGACGATGACGGCGTTTTGGTGCCGGTAAATCATCCAATAGTGCTTCGCTATTATATTTACTCACAGGGATTGAGTGTTGAATATACTCTTCGATAGCCGGTAAGTTGAGTGCATATTCTTCACACGCGAGGCTGATTGAGCAACCACTTTCGCCAGCACGGCCAGTACGACCAATTCGGTGAACATAATCTTCACAATCGTCAGGTAAATCATAGTTAAAAACATGAGTTACAGATGGAATATGTAAACCCCGAGCAGCCACGTCAGTTGCGACGAGAATATCAAGGCTACCTTGTGTGAATTGCTCTAAAATACGTAGGCGTTTTTTCTGTGCGACATCCCCAGTAAGTAGCCCCACTCGGTGACCATCTGCAGCTAAATGAGCCCAAATATCATCACAACGATGCTTTGTATTAGCGAAAATGATACAACGTTCCGGCCATTCCTCTTCAAGTAAGGTTTGGAGTAAACGCATTTTTTCTTCATTAGAAGGGTAAAATAACTCTTCTTTGATACGATGACCTGTTTTTTGCAAAGGTTCTACCTCAACATATTCAGGGTTATTCATTTGTTCAAATGCTAATTCTTTGACGCGGTAAGATAGTGTTGCGGAGAACAGCAGGTTAAGCCTTTCTGTTGCAGCCGGAATACGGCGAAATAGCCAACGAATATCTTTAATAAACCCAAGGTCATACATGCGATCAGCTTCATCGAGAACAATGACTTGGATTGCGCTTAAATCGACGTAGTTTTGTTTGGCATAGTCGATAAGACGACCCGTTGTGCCAATTAAAATATCGACGCCATTTTGTAGAACTTTTAATTGTTCATCATAACCATCACCACCATAGGCTAGGCCCATTTTCAGGCCAGTATATTCAGCAAGCTCTTTAGCATCTGAGTATATCTGAACTGCCAGTTCACGAGTTGGTGCCATAATTAGCGCGCGAGGCTGGTTAGTTTTTTTCCCCTCAATAGCGGGATGAGTTAATAAATAATGAAATGTAGACGTTAAAAATGCTAACGTTTTACCTGTACCAGTTTGCGCTTGACCCGCTACGTCTTTGCCTTCGACAGTAAAAGGCAAAGTGGACGCCTGAATTGGCGTGCAATAATCGAAGCCTTTTTTATTAAGAGCTTCAATGACTTTAGGGTGCAATGCGAAGTCGGAAAACTTCTTTTCTGTCAAGTGTGCTTTACTCATAGTATGTTAGAATATCAGTTAACGGTTGGTTTACGAAAGTGTATCTTTTGAAATAAAGCATACTGCTGCCAATAATGTTACACTAAGTCTGCAAAAGATGAATTTTTGGAGTACAACATGAGCGATAAAATTATACATATAACTGATGCAAGTTTTGCAACTGAAGTTTTGAACGCAAGTTCACCTGTTCTCGTCGATTTCTGGGCAGCATGGTGTGGTCCTTGTAAAATGATCGCGCCTATTCTTGATGAAATTGCTGATGAATATACAGGCAAATTGACCATCGCAAAACTGAATATTGATGAAAACCCGGCTACCGCCCCAAAATATGGAATTCGTGGTATCCCGACACTTCTTTTATTCAAAAATGGTGAAGTTGCTGCAACCAAAGTGGGCGCATTATCAAAAACGCAACTGAAAGAATTTCTAGACGGAAATCTGTAAGTTATCGTTATATACAAGCCAAAACGTTTAGCGGTATATCTATTTTATCTAGAGAGCCGCTAGACGTCTTCACTTAAGCATGATAAGTTATCATTATTCCTCGTATAGCACCCATATGAATTACTTTGTATTCCATTGCTCTTATCTTATATATCTAGTTTGTTAGTTCTGTATTGTGATAATTGTTTCGTAATAATTGTTAATGATCAAAAACTGATGACACAATGATTTTAAATATGAAAATTGAGAATTTAGACGTTGAGTTCAAGCTACTGCTGCATTCAATATCATTTATTCCAATGTGTTTTTCATCTTAGTTAAAGATAGTGCATAAGCTACAGTAATGTAATCTAATGTTATTAGATCTTAGGGGATAGTAACAAACTGGGAAAAGTTAACGTTCAGTTCAAATGTGTTATTTAATGCGGTTCTGGCGTTAAATTTGCGATATTGGGATAGATGTTGTCCTAAATGTACAAAAAACTATTGCTAATGTTGTGTGTGTTTCTAATAATATACCGAACATCTTTCAGGTGAATCGTAGTCACATGTTAGAAAAATCATTAGTAATGACTAGCAAAAATTTTTATGCATTGTTGTGAGCGTATGATGAATCCGTTACCAACAGGGCTGTATAAAGTTAAACTGGCACTTAGTTATTAAGTTGCCGTCAATTTACGTTCATAGTTCGAGAATTACCCCGAGTTAAAGAACCCACCATTATGAATCTTACCGAATTAAAAAATACGCCAGTATCAGAATTGATTACGTTAGGCGAAAACATGGGGCTAGAGAACTTAGCCCGTATGAGAAAGCAGGATATTATTTTCTCTATTTTGAAGCAGCATGCAAAAAGTGGAGAAGATATTTTCGGCGACGGCGTACTGGAAATATTGCAGGATGGATTTGGTTTCCTCCGTTCAGCTGATAGTTCTTACCTCGCAGGTCCTGATGATATCTACGTTTCTCCTAGCCAAATCCGCCGTTTTAACCTACGTACAGGTGACACAATTTCAGGAAAAATTCGTCCTCCTAAAGAAGGTGAACGCTATTTTGCCCTCCTGAAAGTCAACGAAGTTAACTTCGACAAACCTGAAAATGCCCGCAGTAAAATCCTTTTTGAAAACTTAACACCATTACATGCCAATAGTCGTCTGCGTATGGAACGCGGTAACGGTTCTACGGAAGATTTAACTGCGCGTGTACTGGATTTAGCTGCACCAATCGGTCGTGGGCAACGTGGTTTGATCGTGGCTCCACCTAAAGCAGGTAAAACAATGTTACTGCAAAATATTGCAGCAAATATTGCACATAACCACCCTGATTGCGTTCTGATGGTACTGCTTATTGATGAGCGTCCAGAGGAAGTGACAGAGATGCAGCGTTTAGTTAAAGGTGAAGTTATTGCTTCGACTTTTGATGAGCCAGCTGCACGTCACGTTCAAGTTGCTGAAATGGTGATTGAAAAAGCTAAACGTCTGGTTGAACATAAAAAAGACGTTATTATCTTACTTGATTCCATTACGCGTCTTGCTCGTGCATATAACACCGTCGTTCCTTCATCCGGTAAAGTATTAACCGGTGGGGTTGATGCCAACGCATTACATCGCCCAAAACGCTTTTTTGGTGCTGCTCGTAACGTTGAGGAAGGTGGAAGCCTAACAATCATTGCGACTGCGTTAGTCGATACCGGCTCTAAAATGGATGAAGTTATCTATGAAGAGTTTAAAGGTACAGGTAACATGGAATTGCATCTTTCTCGTAAGATTGCAGAAAAACGTGTATTCCCTGCTATCGATTACAACCGCTCTGGTACCCGTAAAGAAGAGTTGCTGACGTCGCAAGATGAGCTACAAAAAATGTGGATCTTACGTAAGATTATTCATCCTATGGGTGAAATCGATGCGATGGAGTTCCTCATTAGTAAACTCGCAATGACTAAAACAAATGAAGAGTTTTTTGACTTCATGAAAAGAGCATAGCAGCTAAGATTTTCAAATCTTATAAATAGGTGCCATTATTGGCACCTATTTTTTTGCACCCATATCTTTGCTGAATACAAAAAATGAAGTTATAAAATAAGCTATAAATGATATTTATTGTTGTATGGTGTTAGTTTAGATAAATTAACCCTATGTTTTATTTCTTTATTTACACGCTGTATTAGTTAAACAAGTGTATATTCTCTACGCTACAATAATTAAAGACATACAAAACAATGGGTTTCTTTTAGTCCATTGAATTTAAAGAAATTAATTGGTTTTATATATTTTTGTGATTGAAATTAAATTTATTTAGGGCGTTTTATTATTTAATCTTTAAATGATTATTTAATGGTCAATTGATTAACTCTATTTTAGCGTATTGATTTTATGGCATGCATATTGCAGCTATAAAGTATAAACTTGGAAATGTTTCGTTATCGAATTAAAAACACACGTGTAGTGTGTATATTGATAATGTTATAGGAGTCTTTGTACGAATGAAGATTCGTCTTATAGCGGATTTTATTGCCAAGATGATAATGCATTGGCGCTTGCTTACTTATCGGCATTCACCAAAAAAAATTTAGTTTTGAAAGTTAAATATAAAGATTAAGAGAGTCGAACAGTGGACACCATACACTTTGTAACTAACCTCTTCTACGTTTTCTTGTTTTCGTTAGCCTTTATTTTTCTGGCCCGAGTTGTTGCGATAAAAATCGGGTTAGTTGATAAGCCTAACTTCAGGAAAAAGCACGTAGGATTAGTTCCTCTTGTTGGGGGAATTTCCGTTTTCTTTGGGATCTGTTTTGCGTTTTATATAACTGAAGAGTATATACCTCATAAATGGCTGTATATCAGTTGTGCAGGTTTATTGGTCTTTATCGGTGCGCTAGATGATAGGTTTGATATCAGTGTAAAATTAAGGGCAGGGATCCAAGCTATTGTTGCGGTTGTTATGATGACAGCAGCAGGGCTAAAACTTGAATCATTAGGCCATGCATTTGGGCCATGGGAACTCGTTCTTGGTCCATTTGGTTATATTGTCACTCTCTTTGCCGTATGGGCTGCAATCAATGCATTTAACATGGTTGATGGTATTGATGGGTTACTTGGGGGGTTATCTTCGGTTTCCTTTGGGGCACTCGGCTTTTTACTTTATCAAAATGGTAATTTTGCATTAGCCTTTTGGTGTTTTGCCTTTATTGCAGCTATCCTTCCTTATATTCTGTTAAATTTAGGCGTATTAGGGCGTCGTTTTAAAGTATTTATGGGGGATGCAGGAAGTACTTTGATCGGTTTCACCATTATTTGGATCTTAGTCGCTTCAACTCAGGAAGAAGTTCACCCTATTAACCCAGTAACAGCTTTATGGATTATTGCGATCCCATTAATGGATATGGTTGCCATTATGTATCGCCGAATTCGTAAAGGTATGAGTCCATTCTCACCAGACCGCCAACATATTCATCATTTGATTATGCGTTCCGGTTTCACGCCAAAAGGTGCATTTGTATTGATTACTTTATCTGCAGCTATCTTGGCATGTATCGGAATTATTGGCGAAAGGTTAACATTTGTACCAGAGTGGGTAATGTTGGCATTATTTTTGCTTGTATTTATGATGTATGGTTATTGCATCAAACGAGCTTGGAAAGTCGCCCGTTTTATTAAACGAGTTAGACGTAGAGTCCGTCGAGGTGCAGTACGGTAACGACAAAACGAAAATAGAGGTTCTGTGCAGTGAATAACTCAGAAACACAACCGAGTCAGCATCAAACACCAATAGAGCCGGAATTGGATATCCGTGGTTTATGCCGCTCATTGTGGCAAGGCAAAATTTGGATCATTGCATTTGCAGTTATTTTTGCTGCAATTGCATTGGGAGCATCTTATTTTATGCAACCCAAGTGGAGCGCAACCGCAATCACGGATTTACCAACTGTAAATAATCTGGGAAGCTATTACTCTCAGCAGCAATTTCTGCGCAACCTCGATTCCCGTATAAATAATACCGGGCAAGAAGGGCAATTACCGACGATCGCAAAAGAAGCGTACCAAGAGTTTACAAAACAACTTGGTTCTTATGATACACGCCGTCAATTTTGGTTGAGTACTGATTACTATAAGCAACGTTTGGAAAATGACCCAAAAGCGGATGCTGCATTATTGGATGAACTCATCAATAATATTGAATTTACTCCCGCCGATGAAATCAAAAACCTAACAGATAGTATTAAGTTAGTGGCTGAAACATCAGCAGATGCGAATCAATTATTGCGCCAGTACACTCAGTTTGCGAATCAACGCGCAACAACGAACCTGAACGATGAAATTAAAGGTACTTGGGCAACTAAAATGCAATCCATGAAAGCCTTAGTTAAGCGTGAAGATATGGTTGCCAACGCGGCTTATGAAAGACGTCTGAATGTCTTAGAACAAGCACTTAAAGTCGCGGAAAAACAAGGTATTGTGCGTAATCAAAGTACAACACCAGTGGATGAACTCCCTGACTCTAAAATGTTCATGTTAGGTGCCCCATTATTACAGGCACAAATTGAAACATTGAAAGCTACAGGTCCTGATCATGATACCGATTATGATCAAAATATTGCCATGTTATCAACATTGAGCGTAGGACCAACTCTCCAAGATAATTTCCAAGCATATCGCTACCTGCGGACTCCTGAAGACCCCGTAAAACGCGATAGTCCTCGTCGAGCCTTTATGATGGTTCTTTGGGGAGCCATAGGGTTGTTAGTTGGTGCCGGAGTGGTACTTGCTCGCCGTCGCCCATCTTGATTTTGGGATATGCCACTGATGTTTTCATCAGTGGCATTATGAAGTCATTAAGATTACAAAAGCAGCACACTGCGAAAGATAAATATAAGAGAGTCACTGTGAAAGTATTGACTGTATTCGGCACACGGCCTGAAGCTATTAAAATGGCACCGTTGGTTCATGCACTTGCTGCGGATGAATTTTTTGAAGCAAAAGTATGTGTCACCGCTCAGCATCGTGAAATGCTAGATCAAGTACTGAAACTGTTTGAGATCACTCCCGATTATGATCTCAATATTATGAAACCTGGGCAAGATTTAACCGATATTACATGCCGTATTCTCGAGGGGTTAAAAGCTGTCTTTGCTGATTTCCAACCTGATGTTGTCTTGGTTCATGGAGATACAGCAACAACGATGGCGACTAGCCTCGCCGCATTTTATCATCGTATCCCAGTCGGGCATGTTGAAGCTGGGTTACGCACTGGTGATCTTTATTCACCGTGGCCTGAAGAAGCAAACCGTAAAATTGCAGGCCATTTGGCCATGTATCATTTTGCTCCAACTGAAAATTCGCGCCAAAATCTATTAAAAGAGTCAATCCCTGATAGCCATATTTTTGTCACGGGTAATACGGTTATTGATGCACTATTGTGGGTGCGCGATAAAGTGATGAGCGACCAGTATATGATGGAAAAATTGGCAGCTAATTATCCATTTATTGACCCAAACAAAAAAATGATTTTAGTTACAGGCCATCGTCGCGAAAGTTTTGGTGGTGGTTTTGAACGTATTTGCCATGCATTAGCAGAGATTGCCCAAGCACACCCAGATGTCCAAGTTGTTTACCCAGTTCACTTGAACCCTAATGTGGGTGAACCAGTTAAACGTATATTGCATGACATTGATAATATTATTTTAATTAGCCCTCAAGAATATTTACCGTTCGTTTACTTGATGAATCATTCCTATTTGATTTTGACGGATTCTGGCGGTATTCAAGAGGAAGCTCCTTCTCTCGGTAAGCCGGTTTTGGTTATGAGAGACACCACAGAACGCCCTGAAGCAGTTGATGCAGGTACAGTTCGCCTTGTGGGGACAGATACACAAAAAATTGTGGAAGAAGTTAATCGGTTACTGACAGATGACGCGGAATATCATGAAATGAGCCGCGCACATAACCCGTATGGGGATGGTCATGCATGTCAGCGTATTCTTGCAGCATTAAAAGGTAATCAGGTGAAATTATGAGTTTTGAAACTATTTCTGTTATTGGCCTTGGTTATATTGGTTTACCGACAGCAGCAGCCTTTGCATCACGTAAAAAGCAAGTGGTTGGTGTAGATGTTAATCAACACGCCGTTGACACCATTAATCAGGGGAAAATCCACATTGTCGAACCTGAGCTGGATGTTGTGGTGAAAAAAGCCGTTGAAGAAGGTCACCTGAAAGCCTTTACTACACCACAGCCTGCCGATGCTTATCTTATTGCTGTGCCAACACCGTTTAAAGGTGAGCATGAGCCTGACCTCACTTATGTTAGGGCTGCGGCAGAGTCGGTCGCTCCAGTGCTGAAAAAAGGCGATTTAGTGATCCTTGAGTCGACATCCCCAGTGGGAACGACTGAGCAAATGGCACAATGGATGGCAGAGGCTCGTCCTGATTTAACTTTCCCTCATCAAGCTGGTGAAGAGGCAGATATCGATGTTGCATATTGCCCTGAGCGTGTATTACCGGGGCAAGTCATGGTCGAATTGATTAAAAACGACCGTGTCGTGGGTGGAATGACGCCAAAATCTTCCCTACGAGCCAGTGAGTTGTATAACATTTTCCTTGAAGGTGAATGTGTTATTACCAACTCTAGAACAGCTGAAATGTGTAAACTAACGGAAAATAGCTTCCGTGATGTTAATATCGCTTTTGCAAACGAATTATCATTGATTTGTGCTGAACAAGATATCAATGTGTGGGAACTAATTAGCCTCGCTAATCGCCACCCTCGCGTTAATATTCTTCAGCCGGGACCGGGTGTTGGAGGGCACTGCATCGCAGTTGACCCATGGTTTATCGTATCGCAAAATCCAAAACAATCCCGCTTAATTCATACGGCGCGCTTGGTCAATGATGGCAAGCCTATTTGGGTAGTTGATCAAGTAAAAGCTGCGGTTGCAGATTGTTTAGTGGAAACGGGTAAAAAAGCCAACGAAGTGACGATTGCGTGCTTCGGTTTATCTTTTAAACCGAATATTGATGACTTACGTGAAAGCCCAGCGATGCACATTACTAAAATGGTGGCGAACTGGAACCCGGGTAAAACCTATGCGGTTGAGCCTCATATCCATGAATTACCAACCTCTTTAAAAGGTATTTCTGAATTAGTATCGATTGAACAAGCCGTTAATGAAGCGGATGTGATCCTCATGTTAGTTGATCACAATATGTTTAAAGGTATTCAAGGTTCAGCTATTCCACAAAAATGGGTTGTTGATACAAAAGGAGTGTGGCGTTGAAACGCATATTAATTACTGGGGGCGCAGGGTTTATCGGTTCTGCGGTTGTTCGTCACATCATTGAGAACACTGGCGACAGTGCGGTCGTGGTTGATTGTTTAACTTATGCTGGCAATTTAGAGTCCTTAGCGGCTGTTGCCAGTCATCCCCGCTATGCTTTTGAGCAAGTGAACATTTGTGATAGAACGGCACTAGACAAAGTATTTGAACAATATCAACCAGATGTAGTCATGCATCTGGCTGCTGAAAGCCATGTTGATCGCTCCATTGATGGCCCTGCTGCATTTATTGAAACCAATATAGTAGGGACTTACACACTGTTAGAAGCCGCGCGTTCCTACTGGTCTGCATTGGATGAAGAAAAAAAAGCTGCATTCCGCTTTCATCATATTTCCACCGATGAAGTGTATGGCGATTTAGAAGGCCCAGAAGGGTTCTTCACTGAAACAACACCTTATGCACCAAGTAGCCCATATTCTGCGTCTAAAGCATCGAGTGACCATTTGGTAAGGGCATGGGAAAGGACTTACGGTTTACCAACCATGATCACTAATTGCTCGAATAATTATGGTCCATATCATTTCCCTGAGAAATTGATCCCATTAATTATTCTCAATGCATTAGCGGGCAAGCCATTACCTGTATACGGTAAGGGGGAGCAAATTCGTGATTGGTTATTTGTTGAGGACCATGCGCGTGCATTGCATTTAGTGGCAACAACAGCTGAACCGGGCACCACTTACAATATCGGCGGGCATAATGAGCGCCGTAATATCGAAGTGGTAGAAGCGATTTGTGAGTTATTGGAAGAGCTACAACCACAGAAACCACAAGGCGTTGCTCACTACCGTGATCTCATTACCTATGTGAAAGATAGGCCGGGCCACGATATGCGTTATGCGATTGATGCTGAAAAAATTGAGAGTGAATTGGGGTGGAAGCCCCAAGAAACATTTGAGTCTGGCATTCGCAAAACCGTGCAGTGGTATTTGAATAACGAAACCTGGTGGCGTCGTGTGCAAGATGGTTCCTATGCCGGCGAGCGCTTAGGTCTTGGCAATTAGGTGAAAGTATGAAAGGTATTATATTAGCAGGAGGGTCGGGGACGCGATTGCACCCAATCACTCGTGGCATTTCTAAACAGTTATTGCCTATCTACGATAAGCCCATGATTTATTACCCGCTATCAGTACTGATGCTAGCGGGGATCCGTGAGATTTTAATTATCTCGACACCTGACGATTTACCCATGTTCAAACGCTTATTAGGTGATGGACATGAATTTGGTATTGAGTTGAGCTATGCGGAGCAGCCATCACCGGATGGTTTAGCACAAGCCTTTATTATTGGTGAAGAATTTATCAATGGGGATTCATGTTGCTTAGTGCTGGGTGACAATATTTTCTTTGGTCATTCATTTAGCCCGAAATTAAAAACAGTCGCGCAAAGGCAGCAGGGGGCAACCGTATTTGGCTACCAAGTCATGGACCCTGAACGTTTTGGTGTGGTGGAGTTTACTGATGATTTTAAAGTGCTCTCCATCGAAGAAAAACCTAAAAAACCAAAATCTAATTGGGCTGTTACAGGGTTATACTTCTACGACCAACAAGTCGTTGAATTTGCTAAGCAAGTAAAACCTTCTGAGCGTGGTGAATTAGAAATCACTTCAATTAACCAAATGTATTTAGAACGCGGTGAGTTGAATGTTGAGCTATTAGGACGAGGTTTTGCTTGGTTAGATACTGGTACGCATGACAGCTTAATTGAAGCGGGCACATTTGTACAAACTGTTGAAAAACGTCAAGGTTTTAAAGTTGCTTGTTTAGAAGAAATAGCATGGCGTAATGGCTGGCTTACTGATGAGCAAGTTCAGGCTTCAGCAGAGCAACTGAAAAAAACCGGTTATGGGCAATACTTAGAGGATTTATTACGTGTCCGTCCGCGCCAGTATTGATAGTTTGCAATGGGAGAGCGATTTTTTTCAACGCTCGACCGCAAAATTAAATTTCACGGGGGAAAACTCCAATATTATTCTTGCTTATCAAATGGATAAGTTTGATATCGTACAGGCTAAAGTCACGGCATCTGAAACGGGGCTAATCGATGACTTAGCAAGTATGGGGTTTTCTTTTGTTGAAGGTGAAATTGACTTTGCTCTCACTATTGGCACAGAAAATGCTTATCTTAAAGCAGGTTTAACAGCGGCAGATAATATTGTTACAGCGCAAGTGGATGATATCCCTGCACTGAAACAAGCTGCTGCTTCTGTCTTTAGCAAAAGTCGCTTCCGAGCACCTTGGTATAATGAAGGTGATAGCGGGCGGTTTTATGCTTTATGGATAGAAAAATCAGTACTTGGTACGTTTGATCACACTTGTTTATTAGTTAAAGACGCATCTGGCACAATTTTAGGGTTTGTGAGTTTACGCCATCTTGATGCAGACACAGCACGTATTGGGCTGTTAGCGAAAGTGCCAGAAGCGACAGGGCAAGGAGTGGGTCGTAAGTTGATGTCAGCCGCATTTGATTGGTGTGTACAACACCAAAAAAGACAGTTAAATGTTGCCACTCAAATCAGTAATGTTGCTGCATTAAATCTTTATTCACGTAGTGGTGCTGCCATTGCAAGCACTGCATATTGGTTATACAGGGGACAACATGATTCCATTTAATAAACCGCCAATTGTAGGTACTGAATTAGAGTATATGAAACAAGCCATGGAAAGTGGCAAACTGTGTGGTGACGGTGGTTTTACTAAACGTTGTGAAGAGTGGATGGAAAAACGTTTTGACTGCCCGAAAGTTCAATTAACACCCTCTTGTACTGCTTCATTAGAGATGGCGGCGATTCTAATCGATATTAAGCCGGGCGATGAAGTGATCATGCCTAGTTTTACGTTTGTATCAACATCTAACGCATTTGTGCTGCGCGGCGCAAAAATTGTTTTTGTTGATATCCGTCCAGACACAATGAATATTGATGAAACTAAAATTGAAGCGGCGATTACAGAGCGTACGCGAGCAATCGTGCCAGTTCATTACGCAGGTGTAGCCTGTGAAATGGATACCATCATGGACATTGCCAAAAAGCATGATTTATTCGTTATTGAAGATGCCGCACAAGGTGTGATGTCAACCTACAAAGGTAAAGCGCTGGGTACCATTGGCCATATCGGTTGCTATAGTTTTCATGAAACCAAAAACTACTCTTCGGGTGGTGAGGGTGGGGCAACATTGATAAATGATAAAGATTTAATCAATCGTGCTGAAGTGATCCGTGAAAAAGGGACCAACCGTAGCCAATTTTTCCGTGGGCAAGTCGATAAATATACTTGGCGTGATATTGGCTCAAGCTATCTGTTATCCGACTTACAAGCTGCTTACTTGTGGGCTCAATTGGAAGAAGCTGACAAAATTAATGATCGCCGTTTACTGCTTTGGCAACGTTATTACGACGCGCTACGACCTCTGGCAGAAGCAGGGCGTTTAGTTTTAGCCACAGTACCGGAAGGTATGAAACATAATGCCCATATGTTCTACATTAAGCTTAAGGATGTGGAAGAGCGTACGGCGTTTAATGACTATATGAAATCTCACGGTATTTTGACTGTATTCCATTATGTGGCATTGCACACGAGCCCTGCGGGCTTGGAGTTTGGTCGTTTTCATGGTGAAGACCAATATACAACGTCTGAAAGTGACCGTTTAGTACGCTTACCGATGTTTTACAATATGACGGATGACGAGCAACAAGTCGTCATTGAGCGAATCAAAGCGTTCTTTGCCTAATGTCGTTAGCTAAAGCATCGGTTTGGACTGCTGGCTCTACCCTAATTAAAATTGGGGTAGGCCTGTTAATTGTCAAATTATTTGCTGTCTCGTTTGGCCCTAGTGGCGTCGGGCTGGCGGGGAATTTCCGTCAGTTAATTACGGTACTAGGGGTACTATCTGGTGCAGGGATCTTTAATGGTGTCACAAAATATGTGGCGGAACATCATCAAGACCCACAGAAACTGCGTGCAGTACTCGGGACGTCATCAACGATTATCCTTGGTTTTTCGACCTTATTGGCGATTGTTTTTTTACTTTGCAGTGTGCCAATTAGTGTAGCGCTATTTGATAGTGAGAAATATAGCTCTGTTATTCAAGTAGTTGCCTTGATTCAAATGGGGATAGGTTATTCAAATTATTTCTTGGCTATTCTAAAAGGCTATAGGGACGCATCTGCTAATGCATTAGCGATTATTTTAGGTAGCATAATTGGGGTTTTTGCCTATTATTTATGCTATTTAGTGGGTGGCTACGAAGGGGCACTCGCAGGGTTAGCATTGGTGCCAGCATTGGTCGTATTACCTGCGGCTGGTATGGTTATTAAACGCAAACAGTTTGCGTTGTCATCGCTAAAACCTGCATGGGACAAAGCGATTGCGACTAATTTGGGTAAATTTACCGTCATGGCAATGTTAACTGCGGTGACTTTGCCAGTTGCCTATATCATGATGCGAAATTTACTGGCCCAAACCTATAGTTGGGATGACGTTGGCTTATGGACAGGGGTTACTACTATCTCTGATGCCTATTTACAGTTTATTACCGCCACATTTTCGGTTTATTTGCTGCCAACATTATCTCGTTTGCAGCATAAAAGTGAAATCTCAGCAGAGATCATCAAAGCATTGAAGTTTGTCTTACCCGCAGTGGCCGCAGTGAGTTTCACAGTTTGGTTATTGCGTGACTTTGCGATTTGGTTGCTATTCTCTGAAAAATTTATAGGAATGAGAGACCTTTTTGCTTGGCAGTTAGTTGGAGATGTACTGAAAGTAGGGGCTTATGTATTCGGCTATCTAGTGATTGCCAAAGCCGCATTACGTTTTTATGTTTTAACTGAAGTGAGCCAGTTTGTGCTATTGATGGTTTTTGCACATTGGTTTATTCCAGAGCATGGCGCTGTTGGGGCCACGCAGGCATATATGGCCACCTATATTGTATATTTTACTCTCTGTTGTTGCGTATTTTTGATTTACCGTAGGCGAGCATGACAACCTTAATACATGTACTGGGATCAAACCTCCCACACCATAATCAGACGGTATTGACGTTTTTTAATAACGTAATTTGCCAAGAAACGGCACCGTCAACAAAACCGCATTTTATGGTCGTAAGTGATGATGCGCAGCTTGCTGACGCATATCCACAGCTCGAAATAGAAGTTTTTAGTAGTAAAAAGTCGGTTGCTAATTGCGTGATCCAGCGGGCAAAAGCTGAGCGTCGGACCCGGTTTTTCTTCCATGGGCAATTTAACGCACCAATTTGGCTAGCATTGCTATTTGGCCAAATTAAATCCCATCAGTTTTGGTGGCATATTTGGGGTGCTGATCTTTATGAGGAATCTAACTCATTAAAGTTTAAATTGTTTTATATTCTGCGCCGTTTGGCTCAGAAAAAAGTCGGCCATGTTGGGGCAACACGTGGCGATTTGTGTTATTTCCATCAATCGAATCCGAAAGTGCCTGCATCGGTCTTGTATTTTCCGACTCGAATGGACCCTGCATTGACGATTACTGAGCGTAAGCCCCGTGAAGGTGAGCAATTAACTATCTTACTCGGTAACTCAGGTGATCGTTCTAATCGCCATGTAGAGGCTCTGAGCGCGATTAAACAGCAATTTGGCGATAAGGTTAACGTTATTGTCCCAATGGGCTACCCAGCGAATAACCAAGGTTATATACAGCAAGTCGAACAAGCAGCAAACAGTGAGTTCACCGCAGGGCAAGTGCAAATTCTAAAAGACCGTATGGAATTTGATGATTACCTTAATTTGCTGAAGTCTTGTGACCTTGGCTATTTTATTTTTAATCGCCAACAAGGTGTGGGGACGGTCTGTTTACTTATCCAGTTTGGGGTTCCATTTGTGATAAGCAGGCAAAATACATTTTGGCAGGATTTAACTGCGCAGAATGTACCTGTATTTTTCTATGGTGATGAACTGACAACCTCGCTGGTGGATGAGGCTCAACGTCAAATGAGCTTACTTGATAAACAACATATTGAATTCTTTGCTCCTAATTTCACTGAGGGTTGGAAAGATGTTCTCAGTGCCGCGGAGGAGCGAGCATGACACATGCAGAATTAGGTGGCTTAGCGTTTGTCTACCTGATATCAATTATTTTTATTGGTACTTTGCTTTATAAAGAGTTTGTGCGTGTTCGCTTTAATTTCAATATTTTCTTTTCAATGTTGTATTTATTAACATTTTATTTTGGCTTTCCGCTAACTTGCGCTTTGGTATTCCAATTTGATGTCGCAGTGGTACCGGCGGATTATTTGCTTTATGCACAGTTAGCTGCGACCAGCTTTTATGCAATCTATTACGTTGCCTATAAAACGCGGATTTCGAAGCGTACAGAGGTATCAGGGCGTGCTCTGTTTAGCATGAACAAAGTTGAAACCAATCTAACGTGTATGCTGTTGATATTAATAGCTGTAGTAACAGTTGGTATCTTCTTCATGCAAAATGGTTTCTTATTGTTTAAGTTGAAATCTTATAGCCAAATCTTTTCTAGCCAAGTGTCCGGTGTCGCACTAAAACGCTTTTTCTATTTCTTTATTCCTGCGATGTTGATCGTTTATTTCTTACGACCAACCCAAAAGCGTTGGGTATTCTTCCTTGTGAGTACCGTTGCCTTTGGCTTTTTAACGTATGTTATCGTGGGTGGAACAAGAGCGAATATTATCATCGCTTTTGCTTTGTTTTTATTCATCGGTATCGTGCGTGGTTGGATCACCTTGTGGATGCTAGCTGCAGCAGGGGTAGCTAGTATTGTTGGTATGTTCTGGCTTGCTCTTAAACGTTATGGCCTTGATGTGAACGGAGCAGAAGCTTATTACACTTTTTTATATTTGACCCGAGATACTTTCTCACCGTGGGAAAACTTGGCTCTGCTACTCAGCCATTATGATGAAATGGATTTCCAAGGCCTTGCGCCAATTATCCGTGACTTCTATGTTTTTATCCCATCTTGGGTTTGGCCAGAACGGCCAGATACCGTTTTGAACTCTGCTAATTATTTTACGTGGGAAGTGCTAAATAATCACTCAGGACTGGCGATTTCACCGACGCTTATCGGTTCTTTGGTCGTGATGGGCGGTGTGATTTTTATTCCGCTGGGCGCGATAGCCGTTGGCTTAATTATAAAATGGTTTGACTGGATTTATGGCATGAGCCTAAAAGAACCGAACCGTTATAAAGCCGCCATTATGCAGGCCTTTTGCTTCGGCGCCATCTTTAACATTATTGTTTTAGCGCGAGAAGGGGTCGATTCTTTCGTCTCACGAGTGGTTTTCTTCTGCTTAATATTTGGACTTTGTCTGATTTTAGCAAAATTATTGTATTGGCTATTTGAAACTGCGGGGCTTATCCGCATAAAAACAGCTTCTCTTTTGAGAAGCCAACAGCGTGAAAGTCGCTAAAGGAGTATCATGGAACCGTTATCAACTCAGGCTTCATCCGTTCCACAATATTGCATTCGTGGTCATAATATTTGGGGCTTCAAAAATATGGCCCATTTTTTAGATTATTTGTTTGCAGATGGAGAAACCAAAACGGGAACACTAGTTGCGATTAATGCGGAAAAAGTGATGATCGCTGAAAAAGATACCGCGTTAAATACCTTACTAGGCCAAGCAGAGTACTTGTATGCTGATGGTATTAGTATCGTACGTGCTATTCGCCGTAAATACCCACAAGCGGACGTTTCTCGTGTTGCAGGTGCCGATTTGTGGGAAGGCCTGATGGAAAGAGCAGGAAAAGAAGGCACTCCCGTTTTTTTAGTCGGTGGGAAACCTGAAATTTTAGAGCAGACAGAAAGTAAGCTTCGCGCTCAGTGGAACGTGAATATTGTCGGGTCTCAAAACGGTTATTTTACTGCAGAAGAAAGGGATGCGTTGTTTGAACGTATCCATGCGAGCGGTGCGAAAATAGTGACTGTTGCAATGGGCTCTCCAAAGCAAGAAATTTTCATGCGTGACTGCCGACAGGTACACCCTGAAGCTTTGTATATGGGCGTGGGAGGTACTTATGACGTGTTTACTGGTCATGTCAAACGCGCCCCTAAAGTATGGCAAAACTTAGGGTTAGAATGGTTATATCGTTTGTTATCTCAGCCATCACGGATCACTCGTCAATTTAAGCTGCTGAAATTTTTAGGCTACTATTACGGTGGTAAGTTGTAACTCTTCCAATAAAGAGACTTGCGTAATTGCTGGTCTCTTTCTTCAAATATTTCTATAATCCCTCAAAAATTAAAGCAATAATGTCGGTTTGTGCTCAATTTTCCTCACAATATGTTTTTAAAATTTGCCTAACTGACATTTTTCGACGGATTACAGTGGTGATGACTACTAAGCTTTAATTAACGCTGTAATTTAACCATGGTAATTTTTGACAGGGGTATTTATGGAAAATCCACAACAGGGACTTCAGCGTGGGCTAGAAGCTCGCCATATCGAGCTTATTGCACTTGGTGGAACCATTGGTGTTGGGCTGTTTATGGGCTCAGCCAGCACGTTAAAATGGGCTGGGCCTTCTGTTCTATTAGCCTATATCATCGCGGGTATTTTTGTTTTTTTCATCATGCGCTCGATGGGAGAGATGCTATTTCTTGAGCCTGTCACGGGGTCTTTTGCTTCTTTTGGTTATAAATACCTTAGCCCATTTTGGGGATGCCTGACTGCTTGGGGTTATTGGTTTATGTGGGTTGCCGTTGGGATCTCAGAAATCACCGCAATCGGTTTTTATGCGGAATACTGGTTTCCTGAGGTACCACAATGGGTTTTTGCTATTATTGCAGTGGTATTAGTTGCTTTAGCAAACTTAGCGGCTGTACGTTTGTATGGGGAATTAGAGTTTTGGTTTGCTATGATCAAGGTCACCACGATTGTGGTCATGATTTTGATTGGTTTAGGGCTAATATTCTTTGGTATTGGTAATAACTTTGAACCTATCGGTTTAGGGAACTTAACAGAGCATGGGGGCTTTTTTGCTGGCGGCTGGAAAGGTTTTCTATTTGCTTTGTGCATTGTTGTAGCTTCATATCAGGGTGTTGAATTAGTAGGGATTACAGCAGGGGAAGCGAAGAACCCCAAAGTCACGTTGAAAAAAGCCATTAATAATATCTTATGGCGTATTTTGATTTTTTATGTAGGGGCGATTTTTATCGTTGTTACGCTTTTTCCTTGGACTGAAGTGGGTCAACAAGGAAGCCCATTTGTTTTGACCTTTGCAAAAGTTGGTATTGTCTCTGCGGCAGCAGTCATCAATTTTGTGGTGTTGACCGCTGCGTTATCAGGTTGCAATAGCGGTATGTATAGCGGTGGGCGGATGCTATACGCATTGGCACAAAATAAACAATTACCAAGTTCATTTTTAAAACTCACAAAAAATGGCGTTCCTGGGCGTTGTGTGGGCTTTACTATCTTGTGTCTGGTTGCAGGCTCTAGTCTCAACTATATTATTCCAAACCCTGAGAAGGTATTTGTGTATGTATATAGTGCTAGTGTTTTGCCGGGGATGGTGCCATGGTTAGTGCTTCTTACTAGCCAGATCCGCTTTCGCCAGCAAAATAAAGAAAAGCTTGAGGGGCACACTTTCAAGTCGATACTATTTCCATGGGTGAATTATGCCACATTACTTTTTCTGGCTTGTGTGTTGATTGGAATGGCGATTAACCCAGATACACGCTTGTCATTAATCGTAGGGGCAATATTTTTATTGGTGGTTTCGGTTCTTTATTTTTTAATTCGCTGGGTGAATAGAGAAAATCAACAGGACTAGCTAAAGTATTTTGGGGTATTTTTAGCGGAAATTGGTTGTCTGAGGGGGTGAATATGCTCTCTTTCTCAGCGAAATGGATAAAAGGCAAGCAATCGATATTTTTATTTCAAAAAGGACTAGACAGCGAGAGGATAAATCCGTACTATCCTCTCCCGCAACGGCGTTAAGCGCCCGTAGCTCAGCTGGATAGAGCGCTGCCCTCCGGAGGCAGAGGTCTCAGGTTCGAATCCTGTCGGGCGCACCATTTTTAGTACGCCGCTACGGTTGGCAAAATGACGTTGTATGTAGTAGAATAGCAACGCTTTGAAAAAAGTGAAGTTATGGTGGCTATAGCTCAGTTGGTAGAGCCCTGGATTGTGATTCCAGTTGTCGTGGGTTCGAGTCCCATTAGCCACCCCATTTTTTTTGTGACATTGCGAGGGTGGCGGAATTGGTAGACGCGCTAGCTTCAGGTGTTAGTGTCCTATGGACGTGGGGGTTCAAGTCCCCCCTTTCGCACCACGAAAAAAGATAACTAATGCTATAAAAATCAGTACTACAAAAATTTCGGCGAGTAGCGCAGCTTGGTAGCGCAACTGGTTTGGGACCAGTGGGTCGGAGGTTCGAATCCTCTCTCGCCGACCAATTTAAAGAACCCCGCTTAATAGCGGGGTTTTTGCTTTTTATTGTCTGGTCTTTTTATTGGCTTCTTTGTCAAAACTTCTTTTCTTTCCTCTTCAGTTGGATCACTTTTGTTGATTGTGTTTTCACATAAGTTTTTTTAAAACAGGTAATATTTTGGAACTGTGAGAGTTGCTATTTAACTTATTGTTTTTTCTTGAGAAGAAGATAAGTGTCGTGATCTTGATACAACCCTCTACTTACTTGTCTCCAAAAGGAGACATTTTAATCGTTGATTTATAAGAAAAAATAAATAATGAATTTATGATGTCTCTAAATTGAGACAAGCAGGTGTAACGAAATATGAGAAGGGACAATCATAGAGAGAAATTATCTAGCTAGGTTGGATTGATGATTAAAAATAGCGAGTCAATCCGAGGGGTAGAGAGAAATAAAAAAAAATAGGCCCAAAAATATAGCTTTTATAAAAGTTGGCACGCATCCTGCATTATTATAGATGTAGATGCTCATCTCACTTCTTATGACAGCAAAGCTTCATAAACCCAGAGATGACGCAAAGCCGATTATCGGTGCCTATTGTCCAACTTAGATGATCAAGAGCTCATCCTCTTACCATCAACGAACGGGCGAAACGTTGAGTGAGGCACCATCCGTCTGTAGACCTGATTGTATTTTACACCTGCCTTGTGCAGGTGTTTTTTTTCTGCAATACAAGCGACTTAGCCCCTTTACTGAAAACGTGAAAGAGGCTGTTAAACAAGATAAGAGACTATTTTTTGCCTTTACTAAACCATTTGCTGAACCAGCGAGTAATGTAGGTATAGCAGAGGATGATGAACGTAATAATAAAAATGTCTTTACTGAGGTCTTCTGTATTAAAGCCAATAAATAGGATAAAAACAAAAGGCGATAAAACTAGCAGAAGAAGATCAAAAAATATTTGTAAACGGTTTGGACTTGCAATAACCCAACGCCAAATAGTTTTAATTACATTCATATAGATATCCCACATTCATTCAAGCCAAGATGTATATTATGCTTTATACACTATGTATTTCCTTTATGACATAGTAATCACAAAATTTGTTTATACCTTGGCACATAAGTGGTTTTATTTTTTTATGATTATGTCACCTAGCGTGATATTTGTATTTTGTTTCTTTATTTTTGACAGTGTAAAACATTCGTTTGAATTAAAGTGAAACGCTGTTATTTTTCGCTTAAAAATACACATTATTAGTATTTAAATTAAACCTTAAATAAACAATTTCTTACTTTACCTTGTCAGTAAAAATAAATCATCTTTAACTGATGATTCATTTTCCCAAGGAAAGGTATTTAAAATGAAATTTTTATTTTTTGCATTGCTTTCTTTTTGTGCAGTCTCTTTTTCATCAACTAACCAGCCAAATTATTTATTAGATATGAGTGATGATTCTAAATTAGCATTGGATCAGGTTATTCATAAAGTAATAATACCAAATCAAGGTCTACCCTATGGCAATCTTATTGAGCAAGTTTCTAGTGTTTTTCTGGGGATGCCGTATGTCGCCAACACATTAGTTGGTGGACCAAACGTCAGTGAAGTACTTGTTGTTAATTTAGAAGGTGTTGACTGTTTTACTTATCTGGATTATGTCGCGGCACTAAGCAAATCAAACAGTAGGAATACGTTTTTAAGCGCCCTTGTGAATACGCGTTATAAAGACAGTGATGTTGCTTATTATAAAAGAAAACACTTTTTTACTGACTGGTATGCGGTATCACCACAAAATGCGACAGATGTGACAGCATTAATTAGCTCTGAGTCGGTTACAGTTGAAAAAAAATTAAATCAAAAAGCAGATGGTAGTGAGTTTATTAAAGGATTAGGTATTCACTCAAGAAAGGTAACCTATATTCCTACTCATGCAATTAATGAAATGGTTCTTAATAACTTAAAAACAGGCGATTATATTGGTATTTATTCACCAATTCAGGGGTTAGATGTTTCCCACACAGGTATTGTGATTAGAAAGGATAATCAGGTTTTGTACCGAAATGCATCATCACTTTCAAAGAATATGAAGGTTGTTGATACAAACTTCCTAGAATATATATCCTCCAAGACGGGTATTATCGTTCTTCGTCCTATTATCTAATTGGATATATGGGGCTAACAAATATGAATTAGCCCGTTATTTTACTTAACGATAAACTAACGGGTAGGTTTGTATACTAAATAAAATAGCCCCTAAGGTAACTTCTTGGGGGCTATTATAATTAATATAGCCTTTTATGAACGCTCTTGGTTCAATGAGTGTATTAAGGCCTCTTGGCGAATTTTTGCTGCTTCATTCGGTTTATGTAATTTGTCGAAAGCATCAGCTAACCATGATGCATCTTGTACATCAAAACGTTGAGCTAAGGCAGCTTTGAAATAAGTTTCTGCTTTATCCCATTGAGCATGCTGCAGTGACAAAACCCCCAATGTACTGTTTAGTAATGGCGTTGCCCCATTTTGCTTTTGCAGATGTAAAAGCGTTTTTTCAATAATTTCAGGGTGTTCGCTATTAAGCTTCGGCACTAACAATAACAAGCGCTCATCATATTGCTGCTTTAAGCCGTCAATGATCATTTTTTCAGCACTGTTAATGTCGCCACATTCAATTAAGTGTTCTGCTAAAAAAGCCTGCAATGCAGTTTCATGGCGGACGCGGCGAGGCTGAGCTTTCCACCAAGCCTTCAAGCCATCACTCCCACCTTCAGCCATACATTGGTTCATTAACCCTTTGTAAGCTTTCAGTTTTAATGCGTCTAACTCGTCTTCAGTGTGTAATTGTACTTTGGCCATTACAGGTAATAATTCGATCAGTGCTTGGTAAGCCCCTGAACGTAAATAAGCTTGTTCGGCTAGGCGTAAAACCTCTGGGTGCCTCGGTGCTTTATCGAGAAGTTTATCAATGCCGTTACGAGCCGCGTGTACTTCGCCTTCAGCTAATTGGATGCGAACGCGACTAATATCAACAGGGAGTTGATCATTACCTGCGGCTTCTGCTGCCCTATCTAAGTATTGGTGGGTACGGTATTCATCACCGCGCTGTTGTGCCGCCTCTGCTGCCATTAAATAGTTGATTACAGGTTGTTGGGAAAAATCAGCATGCTTGCTCATCAATTTTTCAACCTGCTCAAAATCACCTTCAGCTAACTTGAGTAGGGCTTTTTGCGTTTGGGTGTGTGCTTTATGATATTTACGACCACTTACCCAACCTTTAGTCCGTGATGTGGTGCTCATAAAGCGGCGGTAACACCAACCAAGAAATAGCAACACGAATTGGAGTAAAATAAAGCCCAATATCAGGCTCGTTACACTGGTTGTAATGTCGTAGTTATCGGTGCGAATAAAAACATAGCCTTGGTGACCGGCTAATAGTGGCCCTAAGATGACACCTGCGATAAGAACAATAAATAGGATCAGTACCTTAATCATTGTTACCCCCTATTTCCAGCAGGCTCAGTTGACTCAAAAGGATGTGGTGTATCTGCTGGTTCTGCTTTTTGTGTCTCAGTCGCGGGAACTGCGGCATCTGCTGCGGCATCAACAGCACCATCATTTGCCTTAGTACTGTCAGAGGATTGAGCAAGTAAGCTACGCACTCGCGTTTGCATGACTTTCTCTAGCTTTTCTTGGCTTTCTAAGGCGTCAGGCATTTCAACATCAATCGGTTGATTAATTAGCTCGTCAATGGTTGATAAGAACGCTTTCGTTTCCGGCGCTTCAGTATCAAAATAAGCTCTTACCCATGTTGAAGCCTGCTCAAGCGACTGTTTGTATGTTTCTTCTTGGAAGCGAGGAACGGCTTGAGCTGCGATTAGCAACTGTGAACGAATGTTTTCACGAAGGTAAATGTCTTGATTTGGGGCTAGTAGTGGTGCTTCAGAACCGTCACGAGCCCTGACGGTGATGAAATCGTTAGTGAAGCTTTTCCAACTACGAGATAAGTTTTGTTGCCAATCAGAAATGTCATCACTGACTTCGGCATTATCTTCATTTTTAGCATCACCACTGTTTAAATCGGCTAAACGTAAGTTATCAACGTCATTACTGAGTTGGTTTAGGCGTAAGATAATACCGTCATAGTCGACTTGATTGATGGCGGCTAATTTTGCCATGTCATTGTTAATTGACTTGCGAATATCGAGCAGACTTGGGTCGTTCATTTCAGCCAAACTAGAGTCTGCACTTTTTAATAGGACAGCTGCTGTGACAGGGTCGTGGTCGTTCCACAGTTTTCTTCCTGCCATTTTTACCATAAAGTCAGCTTGTGCAATCAGCCAGCTTTTAACATCACTACTGGAAAGGGCAGTCACGTGAGCTTGCAGTTCTTGCATGCGACGATTGAGCCTATCTTCATACTCGCGAGATTGGTTTTTCATCTCAGTATTCGCGGTAATTAGGGCATCTAAACGTTGTCTATCTGAATTTTGTTGTTCGATTAAATCACTCAATTGCTGTTTTAGTTCATTGTTTTCATTTACTAAAGTTGCATTGTTTTGTTGAGTGAAATAATAAAGACCACCACCAATGGCGATGATAATAGCGATAGCAATTACTCCGCCAATGAGACCAGAACGTTTTTGTTCCGAAGAGGTTTTTTTTTCGGAGTGCTGTTGTTTTGCACCTGTTTCTGGGGTAACCGTCTCGGTTGTTTTATCGTGTTCCGTCATAAATTAGCATCCCATGTCGGTTGAAATTAATGCTTCTAATAAAGCATTATTATCTGCACTATTAGCTACACAGACCCTCTGCCATCCAGCTTGGCGAGCTTGATCTGCAATCCGTTCACTGACAACGAGTAAGCGGCGGGTAAACCACCAATTTTGATACTCTTCAGCGATTAATTCTTCTAGTAAAGCTAACATTTGGCCACTGGTTATCACAATGTCAGTGATATCAACTTGAAACCATTTGCGATTAAATTCGTTTTTTTCGTAAGGGATTGGGTGCCTTGCATAACATTCACAATAGTCGACTTGCGCACCTCGAGCCCTTAATGTTGAAGCAAGAAGTTCTCGGCCACCATTTCCACGCAATAAAAGGGCGTGTTTCCCTTCGAGAAACTGGAGATCAGGAAGCGTGAGTAGCACTTCGCTGGTTTCCCCTTGTTCAGCCCAATGGGCTGGCTTCCCGGTTACTTTCTTGAAAAACTGGGCGGTAGAGCGACCAATACCATAGTAAGATAGCTTATCTGACCAGTTACGTCCCATTTGTTCAAGTGTTAAATTTGCGTACTCGACTGCATTTTTAGATAAAAGAAAGACTAAGTCGTTTGTATTGAGGTGATCAAGGCGTGAAACTAGCGTGTTTAATTCAGCGCCTGGTCCAATACTGATCAAAGGGGAAGAGTAGGCTTCTCCCCCTTTAGCGGTGATTGCCGTTATTAGCTCCGAACCTGTGGGTTCAGGGCGTGTAACAAGAACCCTCATGCAGGTGGGTTCCCGTTATAAACTTCGGCTAAAATTTCCCTTGCACCGCGTTCGAGGAGTTCTTCCGCGAGTGATACACCCGCTTGGCATGCTTCATTTGGGGCGACAAGCCTTTCTCCACGAATAATAATACTCCCATCCGGTGCGCCAACAAGAGCACGTAGCCATATTTTGTCGTCTTGCCAAATAGCATAACTACCAATAGGGACTTGGCAGCCCCCTTCTAAATGCATATTCATTGCGCGTTCAGCAAGAACACAAATAGAAGTCGTATCATTATTAAGCTTAGCGAGCAGCTCTCGTGTAACACTATCGTTTAATCGACACTCAATGCCAACGGCCCCTTGACCAACAGCAGGGAGACATTGTTCCGGTGCAAGAGCTGTGCGTATACGTGCTTCTAACCCTAAACGTTTTAGCCCTGCTACCGCTAAGATAATAGCGTCATATTCACCATTATCGAGTTTAGATAACCGTGTGCCTACGTTACCGCGGAGATCCCGAATGACTAAATCCGGACGAAGTTCTCTTAATTGGCATTGGCGACGTAAGCTAGATGTCCCAACGATGCTGCCTTTTGGCAACGCATCAAGATTGTCATAGTGGTTTGAAACAAAGGCATCTCGAGGGTCTTCGCGTTCACAAATAGTGACTAGGCCCAAGCCTTCAGGAAATTCAACAGGAACATCTTTCATTGAATGAACGGCAATATCTGCACGCCCTTCTAATAAAGCCAGTTCAAGTTCTTTGACAAACAAGCCTTTTCCCCCCACCTTTGCGAGCGGAGTGTCAAGGATGATATCCCCTTTTGTCACCATCGGAACCAGCTCAACCTGCAAGTTAGGATGTAATTGCTCTAGCTTATCTTTGACAAAATGCGCTTGCCATAAGGCCAAAGGGCTTTTGCGCGTAGCAATGCGCACAATATTTGTTGATGTCATTTTACTGTTTTCTCTAGCGAAGAACGCCGTAGATTAACCATACAATTGACGTTAGTTTTAACATGTTAAGGATATTTTTTCCAGCTGAGCTCAAAGCCACCGCTGTGTGGCTATCTTAGTGTTTGCTGTTGTTTGGTTCATTCCACTACATTCTTTACCCACCTTCACTTACTCAACATGAAATTCGGCCCATACACTGACAAATCGTGATGTTACTTTTCGATGGTCTCTTGATAAATATTTTCCGGTGATGCGTGCTAACCAAAGAATTATTTTAGCTTTTCGTGCTGTTTTTTTTGTTGGGTTACCTGTAGGTTTCATCTGTTCATGTTGAAGCGTTCAAGCATAGATGCTGCATGTATTACGCTTACATGGCATTTTACATAGTGGTTTTGTTGTTCAATTTGCATCAAAAGTATTATTCCATTGAAAAACAAGGGATATTCTGATGCATTAAAAAATAAAAACCTTTTTATACAATATGTTGAAAAGCATTTAGTATCAAAAATAAGCACGTAAAATAATGTGATCTACTTTACCCTTTTGCTGCAAGGTGTTAAATTGATCACGTTTCCGACAATTCATTTGAAAACTTTTTTAAATCTATCTCTATCTGTTGGGTGCTGGGAAATTCCCAGATTTGTATTACATTCAGTCAGGCGTAACTCTTGTATCTCTATATTGAAACCTTAAAGCAAAGACTTGATGCGATAAACCAATTACGGTTAGAGCGCGCAACAGCATCTATGAGTGAAACCTTTTCGAAGGTTTATAACCTGCTGCCTGTCTTGTTTCATTATCATCATCCAATGATGCCTGGTTTTATTGAAGGTAATGTACCCCATGGCGTCTGCTTTTTCTCTCCAGATACAGAACAAATGAAGTGGTTGGGGCAATTTGAACGCTTCCTACCAATCGAAAAGCCCACTAATGGTGAATTACCCATAACTGGGATTTATTCAATGGGCAGTACCTCCTCTGTAGGGCAAAGCCATTGTTCAGATATCGATGTTTGGGTTTGTCACCCTTCTTGGTTAGATCACGAAGAAAAACGTTTTTTACAAAAGAAATGCACATTAATTGAACAGTGGGCAGCGTCTTTAGGCATTGATGTAACCGTTTTTCTAATCGATGAGAATCGTTTTCGCCATCATGCGAGTGGGCATATAGGCGGGGAAAACTGTGGTTCAACGCAACATATTCTATTGTTAGATGAGTTTTATCGTACTGCGGTTCGAATGGCCGGCAAACGCTTATTGTGGGCGATGGTACCTGTTGAAGAAGAACAACATTATGATGAATATGTTATGGGGTTATATGCACAAGGTGTATTAACGCCAAATGAGTGGTTGGATTTAGGCGGATTGAGTGAACTTTCAGCCGCAGAATACTTTGGTGCAAGCTTGTGGCAACTTTATAAAAGTGTTGATTCCCCTTATAAAGCAGTATTAAAAAGTATCTTATTAGAGTCTTATTCATGGGATTATCCTAATGGCAAACTACTGGCTATGGAGTTTAAACGCCATTTACATGCCGGTGAAATCGTGTGTTATGGCTTGGATTCCTACTGTTTAATGCTTGAACGCGTCACAAGGTATCTTGTTGAAATAAACGACTTAACTCGTCTTGACCTTATACGTCGTTGTTTTTACCTTAAAGTTTGTGAAAAACTTTCTGAAGAAGATAGCAATGCTTTTTCTGGTTGGCGTCGAGATGTCTTATCCCAATTGGTGGCATCATGGGGCTGGGGAGCAGAACGTTTAACAGTACTAGATACACGCAGCCAATGGAAAATTGAGCGTGTCCGTGAAGCGCATAATGAGCTACTCGACACCATGATGCAAAGTTATCGTAATTTAATTCGCTTTGCGCGGCGAAATAATTTAAGCGTTAGTGCAAGCCCACAAGATATTGGGGTATTAACTCGTAAATTATACGCAGCCTTTGAAGCGCTTCCGGGTAAAGTGACGTTAGTTAACCCTCAGATTTCACCGGATTTAAGCGAAGAGCACCTCACTTTTATTTATGTGCCAGCAGGGCGTGCAAATCGTAGTGGTTGGTATTTGTACAACCAAGCCCCGAATATTGATGCGATTATTGGGCACCAGCCTCTGGAATATAACCGTTACTTAAATAAATTAGTGGCCTGGGCATATTTTAATGGCTTACTAACTGAAACGACACAAGTTTATATGCATAATGGGCAGTCGCAGTGTGACGAAAGAAAACTGCTTGAACTTATGCATGACGTCTCAAATCATTTCCCAATTAGGTTGCCGGCTCCAACACCAAAAGCGCTATATAGCCCCTGTGAAATTCGCCACCTTGCAATAATCGTTAACCTAGAAAAAGACCCGACTCAAGTTTATTCAGAGCAAGTGGTTCATGTCGATTTTAGGAAATTAGATATTTTCAGCTTTGGCGAGTCACAGCAGTGTCTCATTGGTAGTATTGATTTGTTGTATCGTAATTCATGGAATGAGGTAAGGACGCTCCATTTCAGCGGTGAGCAGTGTATGCTAGAAGCGTTAAAAACGATTTTAGGTAAAATGCACCAAGACGCATCACCACCGGAAGCTGTTGAGGTCTTTTGTTATAGTGAGCACTTACGGGGGCTTATTCGTACTCGTGTACAGCAATTGATATCGGAATGCGTAGAACTGCGTTTATCAAGTAATAGTAATGACCCTGGGCGCTTTAAAGCGCTCCGCATAGCAGGGCAGACTTGGGGGCTGTTTTTTGAACGCCTGAATGTCTCAGTACAAAAACTAGAAAATGCGGTTGAATTCTATGGCGCAATTTCCCATAACAAGTTACATGGCTGGCCGGTTAAACTTCAGGCAAAAAGTGATAACCATTTGCCAGCTGTTGTTGATGGTTATGCGAGTGAAGGGATTGTACAGTTTTTCTTCGAAAATACGGCGGATAACACAGGTTTTAATATTTACGTATTAGATGAAGCTAACCGTGTGGAGATTTACTCTCACTGTGAAGGTTCCAAAGAAGACTTGGTGCGTGATGTCAGTAAGTTCTACTCCTCCTCCCATGACCGCTTTACCTATGGTGCTAATTTTATCAACTTCAATTTACCGCAATTTTACCAAATTATTAATCATGACGGTAAAAACCAAGTGGTTGCCTTTTCGGGCGCAACGTGGCCATTTACATCAGAGGATGATGACGAAGTGGGGCATGATATGCATTTAAGCCAATCAGGGCACCCACAAGCGCATTACTTTTAGTGATAGTTGTTTAAAACTAGAACGAAAATGGCTGTTGGCTTTGGAAAGCAATGGCTTCCGCTAACTGGTTTTTAAACTCATTGCCAGAACGGTCACAGACCCATTCCCCTTGTTTGTAATCATAATGGTATCCGCCTTGTTTGGTCGCTAGCCAAATTTGGTGAAATGCCTCTTGTTTGTTGATGATGATTTTGCTGCCATCTTCAAAACTGAGTGTCATAACACCGCCATTTATCTCACAATCGATATCGGCATCACCATCGTAATTGTCCAAATGCTCTTCAATAGAGCCCAGTAGCGCTTCTGCTAGCTGGTGAAATTCACTGTCATTCACGGTTAAAATCCTGTTTGCTCACAATTAGTTAATTAAAATTATAGGAGGGATCAAGCATTGGGGTCAATCTCAGTGCGCTGACTAAAAATTTCAGATTAAATTTAGCCTAGAGTATATAATATAAGCATGCTTGATAAACAGACGTGATTTGCTAGGTCACTCCTGTTATTGTGTAAAATATCAGATGTCAAAAGTTAGTATCACAGGCGAAAAAGAATGAAAAAAAGTTTATTTGGGCTTAGTGCACTTGTTATGTTATTTACCTTATCTGGTTGTGGCTTGAAAGGCCCTCTTTATTTCCCGCCGGAAGAAACTGTTGCTCCTGCTCAGGCGCCTGATGTGCAACCAACAGCGCCAAGCAGCTCAACCGAAGAGCCTGCTACAACAAATCATAACCAGTAAGTTGCCGCTATGGAGCGTGAAATGCAATTCTCTAAAATGCATGGCTTAGGCAATGACTTCATGGTTGTCGATGGTGTCACACAAAATGTGTATTTTTCGCCAGAACTTATTTGCCGGCTGGCAGATAGGCATACTGGTGTCGGTTTTGATCAGCTATTATTAGTTGAAGCCCCCTATGACCCTGACCTTGACTTTCATTATCGCATTTTTAATGCGGATGGCAGTGAGGTGTCACAATGTGGTAATGGGGCGCGTTGTTTTGCGCGTTTTGTTCGGCTTAAAGGTCTGACTAATAAGCAAAAAATTAAAGTTAGTACCCAATCAGGCCGGATGACATTAACCATAAATGAAAATGATGATGTCTGCGTTAATATGGGAGAGCCTGATTTTGAGCCTCAAAGGGTGCCATTTCGCGCTATTAAAGAAGAAAAAACCTATATTATTCGAGCTCAAGAACGTACAGTGTTATGTGGGGTTGTTTCAATGGGTAACCCACATTGCGTCATTCAGGTTGAAAGTATTCATACCGCAGAGGTTGAAATTTTAGGGCCAGCTTTAGAGAGCCATGAGCGCTTTCCCGAACGCGCTAATATTGGTTTCATGGAAATTATTAATGCTGAGCATATTCGCTTGCGCGTTTATGAGCGTGGTGCAGGTGAAACTCAAGCATGTGGTAGTGGAGCATGTGCCGCAGTGGCTGTTGGGATCACTCAAGGGTTATTGGCGAAACGAGTACGTGTTGATTTACCCGGCGGGTCGTTAAATATAACTTGGGAAGGCCCAGGGGCTCCGTTGTATATGACAGGCCCAGCAACTCATGTCTACGATGGGGTCATCCAGCTATAAAAGTCACACAGCGATAATTTTACCGAGTTGAAGAGGGGAATATGGATAAAACCGAAAAAGCACTGAAGAGAAAACATCAACTTGATGAATTCGATGTGGTGCAATATCTAAAGGAAAATCCTTACTTTTTTCTTCGTAATGCACAATTATTGGAGCAGTTGAAAGTTCCACATGTTGTACAAGGTGCTATCTCATTACCTGAATTAGTGATGAATCGCCAACGTTTGAAAATCAAAGAGCTTGAGCAAGATATCCGTTTTATGGTAGAGCAAGCGCATGAAAATATAGAGCTTTTTGATGAGTTATTGGTTCTGGTGATAGACATGTCATCAGCCAAAAGCTTACAAGAAATGTTACTTACTTTAAATCGCTGGGCAAAAAAATTAGGTTTATCAGGCGCATCGGTTCGTTTATTCAGTGATAGTTGGTATTTATCAGCCCCTTTAGATGCCCATCAACTGGTGATTTCGCGTCGTGTTTTTGAGCCTATCAGAATTCAACGATTTGGCGATAAACGTAACTATCTTGGTCGTTTAAATGGCCCTGAAATCCAATTGCTTTTACCAGATGCGCTCAATGTCGGCTCTGTGGCTATCTCATTATTTGGTCATCATGGTGAATCGGGCATGGTTATTTTTACTAGCCGCGACCGCGAGCATTATCAACATGGTATGGGGACGGTTATGTTGGAAAAAGTGGCTCAAATTCTCCCGAGGTTATTATGCCAATGGATAGAACGCCTGTAGAGTCTCAGCCGAAAGGGCTGATGATGCAAGTTGAGGCCTTCTTACGTTATCTGCGAGTTGAACGTCGGTTAAGCCCTGTCACTATTACTAATTATCATCGTCAATTGAGTGTTATTGTTGAAATGCTAACCTCATTGAAAATCACTGAATGGCAAAAAGTTGATACAGCTATCGTACGGAATATTGCGGCTAAAAGTCGCAAATCAGGCCTACAGGCTGCAAGTATGGCTTTACGATTATCGTCATTGAGAAGTTTTTTGGATTGGATGGTGCATCAAGAGGCGTTGCCTGCAAACCCAGCCAAAGCAATTCAAGCACCCAAATCCAAAAAACGTCTTCCTAAGAATATGGATGTAGATGAGGTCTCCCAACTGCTAAATATGGATAGCGGTGATCCACTAGTTGTGCGCGACCGTACTATGCTGGAAGTGATGTATGGTGCTGGATTGCGTTTATCTGAACTTGTTGGTCTTGATGTTCGTCACCTCGATTTAAGCACTGGTGAAGTTTGGGTGATGGGAAAAGGAAGTAAAGAGCGAAAAATTCCAATGGGAAAAACAGCGGTGAGCTGGCTACATCGTTGGTTAGAAATGCGTGAGTTATATGAGCCAGAAGATGATGCTGTTTTTATCTCAACCCAAAGTGGGAAACGAATTTCGAATCGAAATGTACAAAAACGTTTTGAACAATGGGGAATAAAACAGGGGGTTAATAGTCACATTAATCCTCATAAATTACGCCACTCCTTTGCGACACATCTCCTTGAATCAAGTGGTAATTTACGTGGGGTGCAAGAACTTCTTGGTCATGCGAACTTATCAACAACACAAATTTATACGCACCTTGATTTTCAGCACTTAGCCAACGTTTATGATGTGGCTCATCCGAGGGCAAAGAGGGAGAAACCTTAATGCATTTTTACCGCCCACTGTCACCAATTATGGCGATTACGTTTGATTTGGATGACACGCTTTATGATAACCACCCAGTTATTGATAAAACGGAAGAGGAAGTCTTACGTTTTGTTCGTGAATACGACCCTCGATTCAATCATTTTAGCAATGATGACCTCTATGCTTTTCGCCGCCTTGTGGAAGAACAAGAGCCTGAGATCTGCCATGATATTTCCCGTTGGCGCTGGCTTTCTTCAAAAATGATGTTTTGCCATTATGGCTATTCGCGAGAAGATGCACAAAAAGGGGCAGATGACATCATGGCACATTTCACTTACTGGCGTAATAAAATAGATATCCCTGAATCTACACACGCAACACTTGCCAAATTAGCTGAAAAATTACCGTTAGTTGCGATAACCAATGGTAATGCAGAACCTGAAGCGTGTGGGTTAGGCCAATACTTTCAGTTTGTTTTAAAAGCCGGGCCAGATGGCCGTTCAAAACCTTATTGTGATATGTACCGTTTAGCTGCACAGCGCCTTGATCTTGAACCGAAATTCATTCTTCATGTTGGGGATAATCTACTGACAGATGTTGAAGGCGCAATCAATAGTGGTATGCAAGCCTGCTGGATTAACCTTGACCAAAAAACCCTAATGGGGGAGAAAGACGTGCGTTTATTGCCGCATGTAGAAATTTCTCAGTTGGCTTCTCTTTTATCATTGGTATAATCATTTCTCTGTATAAAAACACAGTGGTATTTGCTATTGTCGTGCTGCTACCAAACCTATTAAGGTTGGTAGTAAGTCGAATAGGTCATTTAAAATAAATCAGGAAAATCAATTTATTGGTTTTTGATTGATAACACAAAGTGGGAAATTACGTTTTTATTCCCCTTTGTTAACAACCTCACAGTGGTATTTTCCACTGCTTTGCTTTGATGGTAATTATGGACGTCTCTTATCTGCTTGAAGGTCTCAATGACAAACAGCGCGAAGCGGTTGCCGCACCGCGTACTAATTTACTTGTGCTCGCGGGGGCGGGCAGTGGTAAAACTCGCGTATTGGTACACCGAATTGCCTGGTTAATGTCGGTGGAAAATGCATCACCATTTTCTATTATGGCAGTGACGTTTACTAACAAAGCAGCGGCAGAAATGCGTCATCGAATCAATCAGTTGATTGGCAGTAGTGAAGGTGGAATGTGGATTGGCACATTCCATGGTTTAGCACACCGCTTGTTGCGCCAACATTATATGGATGCCAATTTACCGCAGGATTTTCAAATCTTAGATAGTGATGACCAATATCGCTTAATTCGACGTTTGCTTAAAGCAATGAATTTAGATGAAAAACAATGGCCCCCACGTCAAGGAATGTGGTACATCAACGGCAAAAAAGATGAAGGTTTAAGGCCCCAACATATTGAAAGCTATGGTAACCCTGTTGAAGCGACGTGGTTGAAAGTATATCAGGCGTATCAAGAGGCTTGTGATAGAGCAGGTTTGGTCGATTTCGCTGAGCTGTTACTTCGGGCTCATGAATTGTGGTTGAATAAACCCCATGTATTACAACACTACCGTGAACGTTTTACTAATATTTTAGTGGATGAATTCCAAGATACTAATAATATTCAATATGCATGGATTCGAGTATTAGCAGGGGAAACAGGCAAGGTCATGATTGTTGGTGATGACGATCAATCAATTTATGGCTGGCGTGGTGCCCAAGTAGAGAATATCCAACGGTTTCTTAATGATTTCCCCGGTGCAGAAACAATTCGTCTTGAGCAAAACTATCGCTCGACAAATAATATATTAAAAGCGGCGAATGCTTTAATTGCGAATAACAGTGATCGGCTAGGCAAGAATTTATGGACAGAAGGAGGGGATGGTGAACCCATTTCACTCTACTGTGCATTTAATGAATTAGATGAAGCCCGCTATATTGTTGGGCGTATTAAACAATGGCAAGAAAATGGCGGGGCGTTAAAAGATTGTGCCATGTTATATCGTAGTAATGCCCAATCGCGTGTACTTGAAGAGGCGTTAATTCAAACTAACATGCCTTATCGCATATATGGCGGCCAACGGTTCTTTGAACGTCAGGAAATTAAAGATGCACTTTCTTATTTAAGGCTGATAGCAAATCGTAATGATGATGCCTCGTTTGAACGTGTGGTCAACACGCCAACACGAGGAATAGGTGAACGTACTTTGGATACCGTTCGCCAAACAGCACGAGATCAACAATTAACTTTATGGGAAAGTTGTGAGTACTTACTTCGTGAGCAAGTACTTGGAGGGCGAGCTGCGGCAGCAATAGAGCGTTTTTTAGAGTTAGTTGAAGCGTTGGCGAAAGAAACGCAAGATATGCCATTGCATGTTCAAGCAGACAGGGTTATTCACGATTCTGGTTTGCGTGCAATGTATGAGCAGGAAAAAGGCGAAAAAGCCCAAGCGCGTATCGAAAACTTGGAAGAGTTGGTGAATGCAACGCGTGACTTTAGCTACCAAGAAGAAGACCAAGATTTAATGCCATTACAGGCATTTCTATCACATGCAGCTCTTGAATCAGGGGAAGGGCAAGCGGATGCCAACCAAGATGCTGTTCAATTGATGACTTTGCATTCAGCCAAAGGTTTGGAATTCCCAGTTGTATTCATTGTCGGAATGGAAGAAGGGATGTTTCCCAGCCAAATGTCAATGGATGAAAGCGGACGTCTTGAAGAAGAGCGTCGGCTCGCTTATGTGGGGGTTACCCGAGCAATGGAAAAACTTACCATTACTTATGCAGAAAGTCGTCGGTTATACGGTAAAGAAGTCTATCACCGTCCATCACGCTTTATTGGTGAGCTACCGACTGAATGTGTCGAAGAAGTTCGCCTAAGAGCCACAGTTTCTCGTCCGGTTAGCCATCAACGCCTTGGTACACCAATCAGTCAAAATGATTCAGGTTATGCGCTAGGGCAGCGGGTAATGCACCCTAAATTTGGTGAGGGGACTATTATTAACCTAGAAGGCAGCGGTGAACATTGTCGTTTACAGATAGCCTTTCAAGGACAAGGGATTAAATGGCTAGTGGCTTCATATGCACGGCTAGAGAATTTATAGTTACCATAAATTTCAAATATAACACCACCGTTCTAGGTGGTGTTATATATAATATAATAATTATATTATGTATTTCTAAAACTATTTAGTTTATTTGTTTTGATTTTTTATATGATCTATTAATTTGTTTTTTTATTTTTATCTTTTAATATTAAATTGTAGTTCATGGCTAACGTAATGATAATAAATGGAGCTTAATTATATGGATAGTAAACGTATTTCTGCACTAAATGAAAGATTGATAAATATAAAAAATAAAATTAAAGATATAAATGGCTTATTAATGAGATATAAAAACAGTATAGATGAAATGTCAAATAATATGGAATTAGTAAAAATACAATTAGAGCAGTCTGAGCATCCTAATCGAGTCAAAATGAACAAAATTATGGATGAGGTTAAACAGAAAATAAAGGTCAGAGACAAAGAGCAGAGAGACGAGCTTAAATCACTAGGCGAGTTTTTTAACAAGAAAGAAAAAAATATAAAGACATTTATCAAACCAACAAGTACATATAAGGCAGTCAACTTTGTTAATGTGGGTGGGTTAAAACGTCGGATTTTTGATTTTATTGCAGTAGTTAATAGGGATAGTGAATTAGTGGAGAAGGAACTTAGTTCTCTTCAGATTGAACTGAACGAAGTTAGCACGAAATATCCGGGTATTAAGGGTGATTGGTTAGAGGCGTTGCTGAAACCAGATGCCCTTATTGGAACAGCGAAACCAGATGCCCTTATTGGAACAGCGAAACCAGATGCCCTTATTGGAACAGCGAAACCAGATGCCCTTATTGGAACAGCGAAACCAGATGCCCTTATTGGAACAGCGAAACCAGATGCCCTTATTGGAACAGCGAAACCAGATGCCCTTATTGGAACAGCGAAACCAGATGCACTTATTGGAACAGCGAAACCAAATACACTTATTGGAACAGCTAAACCAGATGCCCTTATTGAAATGACAGCGGCGCTAGAGCCGTCTCAGGAAATGACTTCATCTGTAGAGGCACTGGTTGAAACTCAACATAAACCTCTCGTTTTTGTTGCTAAGCACAGTTGTTTTGGAAAGACGGCATGGTGTGGAATAACACACTGATAATATTGTTTGATTTTTAATCTGTAAAATAAATCAATCGAAATAATTTATTAGTGTAAGGTACTTATTTATATAGGTACCTTATTCAATCAAATGATTAAAAATACTTACATAATGAAAAATAAAGGGTTTTTAGTTAGAAAGATTGATTCGATAGTTTAATCAATAAGATTTAAGCTTTTAATTTTATCTTTTTGTTTTTTTAGCGTATAAAGTTTTACCGAATAACCTTTCTAGTATTTATCATGTCAATTAATAAACTTATTGATTCACTCTCTACACAGGGCTGGTATGTGTGGGACGGTTTCTTGATCCCGCCTAATATAAAAGCTATCAAGGATTGCATTCCAGAAACACTGCAAGATGCACGTATTGGTCACCGTAATTTGTTACAGGGGAATAAAGCAATTCGAGGTGACCAAACAGTTTGGTTAGAACCTGAAATGGGGGCTCCTATTTGTGATTATATGGAGAAAATGGAACAAATAAGACAGGAAATCAACCGTCAACTTTACCTAGGTTTACGCGGTTTTGAAACGCATTTTTGCCGATATTCACAGGGTGGTTTTTATAAGAGACATGTCGATAACCCTAGGGGTGTTGGGCGGCGTAAGGTCACGACGGTTTTATATATGAATGAATCATGGCAACCTAGTGATGGTGGTGAATTGGTGGTTTACGACCAAACAGGTAATCAACTGTTTACATTAGAGCCGATTGCGGGGCGTATGGTCTTTTTTATGTCAGAAGAGTTTCCCCATGAGGTTTTACCAACTAAATTGATACGTGAAAGTATAGCCGGTTGGTTTTTAACTGAAACAGTATCTTAATTAGTTTTTTCATATTCTAGATACTGTTAGATAGTAAGCTATCTTATCAAGATTTCAACAATAAACTTTTAAAACATACAAACTATAAATTTGTATTTTAACGTTAATAACGATATTTTATTTTACTACGTTAATAGTAGCTTAACTTTAAAAAGGAGTTTTATTATGAAATCTAATTATGGAACGCTTGATAACGTAAAAAATTTGATTAAAGAATTAAATAATCAATTCAAAGTTATTGAAGAGAAGTTTTTAAAGTATGAAACTGAACAGATTAAAAATTTTTATAAACTAATTGATTTAAAACCTTTAAGTTCAGATGAATTAGTATTAGAAAATAGAGAGTCTACAGTAAAATATATTTTTGAATCAATGAGTTTTTATAGTGAAAATAAAATTAAACATTTACTTTTTAAAAATTTAATTCATGAATTAAGTGAATATAATGATGTTGCAGTAGATAAAAAGCTAATAAGTACGCTTGATAAGTTTCAGGAGGGGATAGGTAAAATATCGGATATAACATACACTCTACCTAAAATTTACGCCTCAAAACCGCCGCTTATTCAACATGCTTTTCTATCAAGCTTCAATAATAATATAGAAATGAAATATCTATTTAAAGAAATAAATAGTGAAGTCATTAAATATGTTGATATCATCAAGAAAGACTACAATCCCCAAGAGCAAGTACAGATTTCATCGTTGATTAAAGCGAATCAAAGTAGCGCGTTTCTTCCCCAAAGCCCACCGCAAACTATAGAGGAGCAGGCTAAAGCCTATCGTAAAGTACTTGAGCCACAGAATTTAGCACCAGTTATCGAAGGGTTTAGAGAGGGTACACAAGAAACTTTATTATCGAACCACATGGCGGCACTAAAGCCAGTAGAAAGTCACTCTTTAGATAACAACCTGTCAGCAGATTTTACTATTCACGGCTGCCAGATCTTTATTCCACATCAATATCGTATGTAATAGGTCACGTTGGGGGTCCACCTTTCAGAGTGGACCCCCATTAGTTAGTTACTTCGCTTAAACTCTATTCCAACAAAAGTGATCGTAGCATTTCCCCTTTCTATTTGGTAATGGGAATGATGTCGCTGTTTGTCTAATGAGCTCAGTTGTTGTGAGTAATACTCACTGAGTTTCCACTGGATTAATTGCCTTGCGAGTCTCTTATTTGCGTGTTGGCTACGCTCAGACTGGACTTTAACCGCAATACCTGTGGCAATGTGTTTTGCTCTAACTGCAGAAGACGTTTTATTTACATGTTGCCCACCCGCGCCTTGGGCTTTAGTAAATTCAAACTCAATCTCACTTTCTTCAATAGGTTTGATCGCTGAAAAACGCGTGACATTGAGAAACCAATTTTTCCGTTTATGGCGAGGCCTGATGGGGCTTTGACATTGCCATTGAACAGTGCCGCACCAAGTATTGGCTAATGTTTCTGTATTTTCACCTTCCAGGCAAACTAATGCAGATTTTAACCCTTGTTTCGATGGGACAGACTCTAACAAATTGACTGTAACTTGGTGTTTATTCGCTTCTTGTAGAAAACAGGCTAGTGCTTTTTCAACCGCAATACAGCATTCTTCAGGGCCTTGTGCAGAGGAAAATTGTAATAACATGATTAACACTCCCCACTGGTTTTGTAGGTAATGATAGGTTTAAGCCTAGCCACCACTTGGATTACTCCAATATTCACCATGCTTTCAATCACAGTATCAATTGATTTATACGATTGTGGGGCTTCTTCATAAATCAGTTGTTTATTGGCGCAAATGACACGGCTACCTAGTTCTGTTCGAGATAATTGAACAGGTGTGTAGCGATGAGATAGGCGGCCTTTACACTCCCCTCGCATCCATTTGCGCCCAGCGCCGTGAGCGAGGGAATTCAGGCAAGCGTCATTTCCCTGTGGTGCGACTAAATAACTGTAATCGCCACGCGAACCAGGAATAATTACCAGCCCTCGGTCTGAAGGGGTTGCTCCTTTACGATGTAACCACCCAGTTATGCCATTAATTTGACATGCCTCGACTAAATTATGGTTAACATCTAGGCTTAGTTCACCAGTTGATTTAACCTGTTGCAGCATGCGTAGCCCTATAAGACGGCGATTTACCTGCGCAAAATGTAAAGCACCTTGATGAGCTTTAAGGTAATTATCAGCATCACGAGTGCCTGATAGAAGCCCATTGTGGTTATATTTTTCAACGTGTTGTCGAAGAATTGATTGGCCTAAACCACGCGAGCCGCTATGAACTAATAGCAGTAGCTGTTGCTTATTTAACCCACTCGTAGCAAATAATTCAGGGTGCAATACTTGGTCAATGGCTTGGAACTCTGCAAAATGATTCCCACCACCAATAGAGCCTAATGATGCCATAAATTCACATGTTCTCATTGTGTCTGGCACATGTTCTTCGAGCCATGCTAATGAGGCATGATCTGACATCTGAGATAGCTGTTTTTCTAATTTATCGAGGTTAACTTTTGATTGTTTAATATCTGTTTTAAACAGACTCATACCGCAGCCGATATCATTGCCAACTAATGCAGGATAGAAGCGTTTAGTAGAGAAAAATGCCGCACCAATTGGATATCCTCGGCCTGGATGAAGATCAGGCATACCAACAACAGATATCATATCTGGTAAGTTTGCCGTTGTTTGTAATTGTTGGATCGCTTTGCTTTCAATCCATGTATTTTTCGTTGCGATATAACTAACGTGTTCGCTAACGAAATGAAGGGTATTGCCCATAAGCTATTTACTCATTTAAATATTAAAAATAAGGTTATTTAGCGGGCCAATATGAATAGGATCTTTTTTTAAAGAATGGCTATTTTTGACAGTGCCCGCAAAGAGTTTGATTAATTTTTGACATTGTAAACCTCCTTGCAGTTAGTTGATGAATATAAAACGTTGGGAATACTAGCTATAACTTTTTTCTTTTGCAAGCGCTATTTTTACAAAGAAATATTTTTAGTCATTTTCTTATAATAATATATTCTCGTTAATATTTTTCGATAATTTATAACGAGATTGTTTATTGTTATATTATATGATTATTAATTTTAAAATATACTTTTTATTATCGTAATAACAGGTGTGAGGAATATAAAAGTTTGTTACGCTGTGATTCTGTGCTTGAGCCTTTCTGGTTCAAACTTATTTTTTGGATCAGAAATGAAAAAGCCCCGTTAGTTATTATTAACCAACGAGGCTCGATCCAAACCTAGACAGTTAGGTTTGTGGTTTTAAGCACCTAATTAAAATACCCCAACGCTACTATTAGTATTGGGGTATTTATTCATTTAAATAATAGAAAAATATAATTAAGCGATATGAACGGTTTTTCCACCGATAATTGTGCGCAATACTTTTACATTTTCAATATCATCGGCTGGGATTTCAAATACATTGCGATCTAGCACTATCATATCGGCAAATTTGCCTGCTTCGAGTGAACCAAGTACATCTTCTCGGTGTTGCGCATAAGCAGAATCAATAGTTGCTGAGCGCAAAACTTCGATAACAGTAAGGTTGCGGTCATTATCCAGTCTTGGCGCTTTTTGACCATTAATATCACGCCCACGTCGTGTAGCTGCCACTTTTAAGTCATACCATTCGTCAAAATCATCAATTGGCCAGTCACTACCAAAAGCAACAACAGCACCTGCATCGACAAATTTAGCGATAGGTTCTAATTGTTCAAAACGTTCATCACCTAGCATTTTCTTTTCAAAAGCAGCGAGCTCAGGTGTTGGTGCTGCCCATTGGAAAGATAGGCAAGCGATGGTTTTCAAGCGGGCAAAGCGTGCATAATCATCTGCATGTACTAGTTCGTTATGGGCTAAGCCTGGGCGAATATCTTTTTCGGGGTGTGCCGCTCGCATTTTTTCAATCGCATCTAATACAATTGACACAGCACCTTCGCCGACAGTGTGTAAGTGTGGGTCATAACCTGCCGCTGCTATTTTTTCCATCAGTTCATCAAGGATTTCGGCAGTGAAGTAGAGGTCGCCATAGTTATTAGTTTCGACCCAATTAGGGGCATCATCAGTACCTTGATTAATACGATATGGTTGTAATAATGACGCGGTCATGGTTGGAAACTGCATCACGCCATCAACAAACATCTTAATATTATTCAATCCTATTCCTGGAGCCGGTGTCCAATCTGCTTGGTGCCATTTTTTGGCAAATGCAACGGCTTTATCCACCGCGCTAGCAACGGATGCCACATCAGGAGTTTCATCTGGGGTAATTTCACGAGCCGCTTGGAAACGGAGCGTTAAATCACCGCGTTGTTGTAATTGTGAAAATGCTTCGAGTTGTTGTTCAGAAACCCGAGCATCCATGACCATAGTCACGCCTTGTTGATTCAATACTTTTTGAACTAATTCAGCAACTTCAATAGCTTGGTCATCGCGAATAGAAGGAATGCTGTCGGCTGCACGCATGGCAGGGGCATCTTCTAAAATACCGTTTAACTCGCCATTTTCATATTTACCAATTTTACCATCAGGGGGCTCAGGGGTTTCTTTGGTAATGCCAAAGAGTTCGAGTGCACGGCTATTGGCGAGCAATGTATGGCAATCATTGGAAAACAGGACGACAGGGCGCTGAGTGTTCAGTTTATCCATGTCTTCACGGTACATATCAACCCCTGCAGGGAGCATTCCTTGGCGTAGCCAAGCGGTTACTTTTAGCCAATCATTTTCACCGGTACGAGGGTCTTTATCTAAATGGTCTTGAACGCGCTCTAAAATTTGATCGATAGTCAAAGATTCATAGTTCAAATGGCAGCCGAACAATTGAATGCCACCCCAAAATGGGTGCATATGGCCATCAATAATGCCGGGCATCATCATTTTGCCTTCTAAATCGATACTTTCTGTTTCAGGACCAACATATTGATGAAGTTCATCTGAGGTGCCTGTTGCGAGAATATAGCCGTCACGGAGCGCAATCGCATCAACTACGCGATTCTGGTTATCTGCGGTGTAGATATAACCGTTAAAATAAATAACATCAGCAAATGGATTATTCATAGTAAACCGTCTGTATCAGTAGTGCTTTAGAAGCAACAAAGCTAAAAAACAACGGGGAAGGCAAATGCTCCCCCGTAATTATTTATAAAGTATGAAATGATTAGTTAATAATCATCTCAGTTTCGTCATCAGAAATTGCAGGAGGACGACGAGTGAAGCCATGGGTGAGCAGGGTGAGATAAACAGCACCAGCAGCTAACCACCATAAACCGACTTTAAAGGCTTCGCTATCAAGGCTTGTCCATAACCATAAGGTTAAGATAACACCAATGGACGGCATTATCAGGCATGTGACAATTTTTGTATTATCTAATGACGCTTTTCGGTCAATATAGAAATGTTTGATTACGGATAAATTCACGAAAGTGAAGGCAATCAAAGCACCAAAGCTTATCATCGATGCAACCATGCTTAGGGATAAAATTAATGAAAGCAGGGAAGCGATAGCCACAAAAATAATGGAATAAACAGGCGTATTGAGTTTTGGATGTAAATAAGCAAATAAAGAACGCGGCAGTACGCCCTCACGGCCCATCGCATAGAAAATCCGCACAATACTGGCCTGTGAGGTCATCGCTGAGGCAAATACACCAATAACATAGGCGGTGATAAAGCTCGATGCCATCATTGCGCCACCGACTTGTTTCATCACAGCAAGGCTAGCAACATCGGTATTAGGAATAAAGTCCTGCCACATTGGATAAACGAGGTGTGCGCCGTAGGAGATAACGACAAATAGCGTTCCAGCGATAAACACAGTGTATAGGATTGCTTTAGGTAATGCGCTGCGTGCATCTTTGGTTTCTTCTGCCATGGTTGAAATTGCATCAAAGCCAAGGAAGGCTAGGCACAGCACTGCGGCACCTGCAAACAGCCCAGAGGCTTGATCTGCCATAACCGTAATTGGCGCCAATAAGGCATCTGCATCTAATACAAATGATGTTTTAAAGCTTAGGTATAAAAATACAGCGATAAACACAAATTGCATTAAAATGATTAGCATATTCATTGAGGAAACTAATTTGATCCCCAATATATTCATAATGCTAACAATTGTGATGGTGCTACAAATAATCACATACATTGGAATATCAGGGAAAGCTTCATGAACGAAGATCCCAATCGCGATGTAGTTGATAATTGGTAGGAATAGGTAGTCGAGCAATTGTGCCCAACCAACTAAAAAGCCAAGTGTGCCGCCGAAAGTTTTTTGTACATATGAGTAGGCAGATCCAGAAAGTGGAAGTGCGCTAGTCATTTTGCAATAGCTCATGGCAGTAAAAAAGACAGCGGCTAATGTAATCAAATAAGCGACAGGCAAATGCCCTTCACTTAATACAGTAACTTGCCCATAGGTGGTGAAAATTCCGAGTGGTACCATATAGGCCAGCCCGAAAAAAACTAACGCAGGAGTGGTTAGTACGCGTTTCATTTGAACGGTATTCTGTTGCATTTTGAAGCCCTTCCCAAAAGCCCTTAACAACGTTAACTCTGTCTGAATACTCAGGGAGAGTGAACCTAAAATGCAGCCATATAGCTTGGTCTTTATAACATTGGCTATAGTACTACACTGTTTTTATTTAATACTTACGCGTCATATTCAATTTCAGAAAACCTCGCACCAGGACATTTTAATTAAATGTCATCGTGCGCACTTTAATGAAACGTCAGTGATGAATCGGACCATCACCATCCGCTGGGGTGAATACAAGCGGCGTACAATATAATTACCAAGTTCCTATTAAGCAATCATTAATTGAAAAAAATATAGAATTACTTTTATATCAATAAGTTGTTTATAGAAGAGTCAGTTAATTGATGAGAATTTAAGATAGGTTAAATGATAGCTATTTTTAGAATAAAATCAAGCCAAATGAGGTTATTGTAATTAATTGATTTATATGATTATTTTTGATTTCGTTATGGGGTGTGAGAATTAATCTATCTGGTTTTGATTAACTCTAAGTATTATTCATAATAAAAAATTAATATTCTTTTTTATCATCATTGCATTAATTAAATTAATTATTTTTGTTCCATATAATGAAACACCGACTTTCTTTTTATATTAAAAACAAAGTCGGTGTTTGAAATTGGCACTGTTTATCCACTATGCAGCTTTATATAAATTGCGATAATTTATTTCTTCCTCAGCTTTTGTTGAGTATATAAAGCATCTAATGTAAACAAAACTAATGCAATCCAGATAAAGCCAAAAGTTACTAATAATTCAGTGGTCATGACTTCGCCATACACAAAGACCGCCAGCAAGAACATAATACTTGGCCCCATATATTGGAAAAACCCAAGGGTGGATAACCGTAAATGGTTTGCTGCCTCTGTGAATAATAATAATGGCACCGTCGTAATAACACCCGCGGCAATCAATAGAATATTCAAGTGCCAATCATTGACAGCCATGTTACTGGTAGGGCTATCTGCAAAAAATAATAAGAAAATAACGCCAACAGGTAGTAGCCATAATGTCTCGAATGTCATCCCTGTTTGAGCATCTACGCCAAGTTTTTTACGTAATAAACCATACGTTGCAAATGTTACAGCTAGACTTAAGCCGATAACGGGGACTGAACCGAATTGCCAAAGTTGGATTAATACCCCAGTTAAGGCAAGCGCGACGGCAAACCATTGCATAGGGCGGAAGCGCTCTTGTAAAAATAACATACCAAACAATACGTTAACTAATGGGTTGATAAAGTAGCCTAAGCTTGCTTGTAACATATAACCATTATTAACAGACCAAATATAAATTAACCAGTTGCAAGCAATTGTTGTCGCTGTCACGCCGAGAAGTAATATTTTCTTGGGTTGCTTGAGTACTTGACGGACATAATTCCAATGTCGTGAAACGGTTAATAACAAAATCATAAAGAAAAATGACCAGATAATACGATGAGTCAGGATTTCTTCTGCGGGCACTTCTTGGATACTTTTAAAATAAATAGGTGCGACACCCCAAATAAAATAGGCGCCTAAGGCACATAATACGCCTTTGGTAGTATTTTGCTGGCTCATTGTTGGCTCTGAAATTGAATTAAAAACTAAAAGAAATTTATACAGAGATACCGAGCCGTTTTTTGTGCGGCTCGATTTTTGATGCCACTAATGTGACATTGCTCAGGTTTTTTTACAAGTTAATAGTTTACTAAGTGACTAATTATTTACAACACTAACTCAACCAACGAGATAAGTAGCGGTCGCAGTCGCAATATGTTGGTTATTTTCATTATGTAATTCACAACGGGTGACGGCTATTTTATTGCCGTCTCTTAATAAACTGGCACTCGCGGTAAATACTTCACCACGTCCAGGACGTAAATAATCCACGCGTAGATCAATTGTGCCCATTCGCGACATTTTATCCACAATTTCTGTATGTGATAGCGGGTCAATGCGCTGCAATATGCGGTTAATACACACCATTCCGCCAGCAACATCTAAAATAGAGGCAATCACACCACCATGTAGAATATTTTGAGTGAAGTTGCCAATGAGTTGTTGGCGGTTTTCAATTGTTAGCTGAACAAAATCATCATTCATATTGGCCAGTTTAATGCCGAGTAATTGGTTAAAAGGCATTTTGTAGATAAATGCATGGCTCATTAGCTCACTGGCTTCTTCTAAGGTATAGATACGGTCATTCATCATGTTCATCCTTTGAATAAAATGTAAATGATAAGTTAACATTATGTATAAAATATGTCTCTAACAAACGTATGAATAATCTTTCAACAGTCTGTGGGTTTTATGTGTAAAATAGGACAAACTTTTTTTTGACGATGTTGAAAATAGGAATGACTAATGCGTGCTTTAGCAGTGTTATTGAGTGCCGTGCTCTGTTTTTGGTCTGCTTCTCTATCTGCGACTGAAATTAATTCCCAGTCAAATCAGGATACAACGAGCAACACACCAATCAGAGGGAGCATTATTTCAGGGTTATTACAAAATTATGATAACCCTTTTGTGTTGTATCCGTATGAATCAAATTACATCATTTACACCTATACTTCCTCGATAAATAAAAATGCGATTTCGAGCTACAACTGGGGGGATGATGCATTAAAAGATGAAGTTAAATTTCAATTAAGTTTAGCCTTTCCTTTATGGGAGGGGATTGCAGGGGATGATTCCATTCTCGCGGTCTCGTATACACAACGTTCTTGGTGGCAACTGAGCAATAAAAAAGAATCTTCTCCTTTTCGTGAAACCAATTATGAGCCGCAGGTTTTTGTCGGCTGGCTAACCGATTATCAACTGGGTGGCTGGAATTTGCGTGAAATTGAAACTGGTTTTAACCATGAATCAAATGGTCGTTCCGACCCAACCTCACGTAGCTGGAATCGGGTATATGCAAGGATGATGGCACAAAATGGCAATTGGCAAGTTGACCTAAAACCTTGGTACCGTATTCATGAAAGCGAAGGTAGCGATGATAACTCAGATATCACAAAATATATGGGATATTACCGCCTGAAAGTCGGTTATGCGCTGGGTGACAGTGTGTTTACAACCACGGGTCGTTATAACTGGAACACCGGTTATGGCGGTGCTGAATTAGGTTGGAGCTATCCAATTAGTAAACATGTGCGAATTTATACTCAGTTGTTTAGCGGATATGGCGAGTCAATGATAGACTACAACTATCGCCAAACTCGATTTGGTATCGGTGTTATGTTAAACGATATGTTGTAATCTAAGGTTAGCTCAACCTGATTTTGTTAGTTAGAGCTAAATATCTTTTGATGAATCAACAAATTCGCTGCTCAACTGGGCAGCGACTTGTTTTATAGATTGAGGAAGTTTGTGTCAACTGCTTGTGTCATTAACCAACTTTCGCTGGCTGAAAATGTGCTTAACAGTACATTTGGTTACCAGTCATTTCGCTCTGGGCAAGATGCAGTTATTGGGGCTATCCTTGATAATCGTGATTGCTTAGTGTTAATGCCAACAGGGGGCGGCAAGTCCTTATGTTACCAAGTGCCTGCTTTAGTAAAAGAAGGGGTTACCTTGGTGGTCTCTCCTCTTATTTCACTGATGAAAGACCAAGTAGACCAATTGCGGTTACACGGTGTCAGTGCGGCTTGTCTAAATTCATCGCAAACCTCCCAAGAACAGCGCCAAATCATGGAATTATGTAGCCGTGGTGACATTAAATTATTATATGTTGCCCCTGAGCGGTTACTGACTGATTATTTTCTGAGCCAATTATCGAATTGGAATATCAGTTTGCTGGCGGTTGATGAAGCGCACTGCATTTCACAATGGGGGCATGATTTTCGCCCTGAATATCGTTCATTAGGTCAGTTAAGGCAATCTTTGCCTGATATCCCCGTTATGGCATTAACGGCCACCGCAGATGAAACAACTCGAGCAGATATTATTCGCTTATTAGAGCTGCGTGATCCTTTGGTTCATGTGAGCAGTTTTGATAGACCAAATATTCGTTATACCCTAGTAGAGAAATATAAGCCTTTGGATCAACTTTGGTTTTTTATTAAAAGCCAAAAAGGGAAGGCGGGGATCGTTTATTGTAATAGCCGTAATAAAGTTGAGGAAACCACCGAGCGCCTGCAAAAACGAGGCTTGAGTGTTGCAGCTTACCATGCGGGGCTAGAGGCTTCACAACGAGAGTGGGTACAAGACGCCTTTTTAAAAGATAACTTACAAGTTGTGGTTGCAACAGTGGCTTTTGGAATGGGCATCAACAAATCCAATGTACGGTTTGTTGCTCACTTTGATATTCCTCGTAATATTGAAGCATATTATCAGGAAACGGGTCGTGCGGGGCGTGATGGCGTTGAAGCCGAAGCCATTCTATTTTATGACCCAGCAGATATGGCATGGCTGCGTCGTTGCCTTGAAGAAAAACCCGCAGGTATGCAGCAGGATATCGAGCGGCATAAACTGAATGCGATAGCCGCTTTTGCGGAGGCTCAGACCTGTCGTCGCTTAGTCTTACTGAACTACTTCGGCGAAAATCGACAGCAGCCTTGTGGTAATTGTGATATTTGTTTAGACCCACCGAAACAGTATGATGGGTTAATTGATGCACAAAAAGCGCTTTCTTGTATTTATCGTGTTGGTCAACGCTTTGGTATCGGCTATATTGTTGAGGTGTTGCGTGGTGCGAATAATCAACGGATACGGGATTTAGGGCACGACAAGCTGCCTGTTTATGGTATCGGTAAAGAACACAGTAATGAGCATTGGGTTAGTGTGATCCGCCAATTGGTACATTTAGGCATGATCACTCAGAACATTACGCACTTTTCTGCACTGCAACTCACCGAAGCCGCTAGGCCAATATTGCGAGGTGAAAGTGCATTACAACTCGCAGTTCCTCGTGTTTTAGTGGCAAAAAGCCGTAATCAACAAAACAAAATTTATCATGGTAATTATGATAAGAAGCTATTTGCGAAATTGCGTAAATTACGTAAATCGATAGCAGACGAAGAAAATATCCCACCATTTGTGGTATTTAATGATGCGACACTTATCGAAATGGCCGAACATACACCAACCTCTTCGGTTGAGTTACTGTTAATTAATGGCGTTGGTGAGCGTAAGCTTGAACGTTTTGGGGATGCATTTATGACGCTTATCCGAGACCATCTTGAAGGTTATGAATGAATAAATAAGGAAACTACCGGATGACGCCTGAAAGCCTAAAAGAAAGTTGGCTGAATCGAGAAACTCAATTTTCTGCCTTTACCAACGGCCCCCTTTTAGATTTCTGGCAGCACCGTGAAGAATTTAATTTCCTTGGTGTTGATGATATCCCTATTCATTATGTCCGGTTTATTCATCCTACCCACCATAAAGCGGTCGTCATTTCACCTGGTCGAAGTGAAAGTTATGTGAAGTATCCTGAAGTAGCATATGATTTTTATCATTTAGGCTATGACGTATTTATTATAGATCATCGTGGTCAAGGGCGTTCAGGCCGTATGCTGACAGACCCTCAAAAAGGGCATGTTGAAAAGTTCACTGACTATATTGATGATTTTGAAAAATTTATCGAATTAGAGGTTAAGTATCGCCATTACCCAAAATGTTACGCATTGGCGCATTCTATGGGGAGCGCAATTCTTGCAGGGTATTTATTGCGCGATAGCCTCACCTTTGATGCTGCGACTCTGTGCGCACCGATGATTGGTATCAATCTGCCAATGCCTCGTTGGATGGCGAGTTTTATTGTTGATAGGGCAGAATCACGTGAGAGTGTGCGTAATGATTATGCGGCATCAACAGGTAAGTGGCAGCCTTTACCTTATTTAATCAATGTATTAACACACAGCTCAGAGCGTTATCGGCGTTATTTGCGTTACTATGCGGATTACCCCGAATTACGTTTAGGTGGGCCAACATACCACTGGTTGCGTGAGAGTTTTGCGATGGGCGATGAGCTAATTGCGAAAGCGGGGGACATTGATGTACCACTGATGGTGTTGGAAGCCAGCGAAGAAAAAGTGGTCAGCAATAAAGAGCTACAAGCTTTTTGCCAAAGTCGGCAAAAAGCGCAAATAGGAAGAGAAGAAAAATTACCTCTCGTCATTGAAGGGGCACACCATGAAATCCTATTTGAAGTGGATGCGTTAAGAGCTATGGCACTCAACGCTATCTGTGATTTTTTTGAGCAGTATTAGTTAGGGTTTGAATATGAAATATCCAGTAGTTGCCTCCGATTTAGATGGGACATTACTATCTCCCAATCATGACTTAACGTCTTATACCAAAGACACATTAAAACAGTTAGTTGAAACACAAGATATTCATTTTGTGTTTGCTACTGGGCGCCATCACGTGGACGTTGCACAAATCCGCGATGGCTTAGGCATCGATGCTTATATGATCACTTCAAATGGTGCTCGTATTCATAACACACAGGGTGACTTGATTTTTGAGCACAATGTTGATGCCCAAATCGCCCATGAGCTTTGCCTAATGGAATTTGATAACCCAGAGCTCGTCACTAACTATTATCATGGTGATGATTGGTTTATTAACCGAGAAAGCCCAGAGCAAAAAGAGTTTTTCAAAGAATCGGTGTTTAATTATCAACTGTTTGATCGACATAACTTTAAAACCTCAGAAGTTTGCAAAGTTTATTACACCAGTGAAGATCATGATCTATTAGTGGATTTGCAGCAGCGAATTCAGGATCGCTGGAAAGATAAAGTGAATGTCACATTTTCTTTGCGTAGCTGTCTTGAAGTTATGGCTGGGGCAGTTTCTAAAGGTGAGGCCTTGAAGCAAGTTGCTGGGTTACATGGCTATGCTACAAATGATTGTATCGCATTTGGTGATGGCATGAATGACAAAGAGATGCTTACCATGGCTGGAAAGGGTTGTATTATGCAAAATGCCCACCAGTTACTGAAGGATGCGTTACCGACGATGGAAGTGATCGGTTCAAATAGTGATGATGCTGTTGCTCGTTATTTAAGAAACAAATACTTAAGTAACGTATAGTGTTGAGGTAAGCCCTTCAGTAATAAGTTGGGTAAGTATGGTATTTACCCAACTTATTTATACTTAATTTAGAAAGCTAGCCAGTTGGGACTGAAATTCGGCGAAACGTGCTTTTTAAGTCAATTAGGTCATTTTTCCTATTTTTTCTCACAAAGAGAAAATTTACACTAGGGGTCTAGGTGTTTGGGTCGATATTAATGGATATAGCACTGTTGAGGGTTTCTTAGGATGAAAAAAATTGCGTTAGCATTGTTGGTGAGTTCTGTTTTTTATAGCTCAGTATTAATTGCAACACCGAGTACAGCTCCTACTGCTGCAACCACAGAGCAAGAACCCACGATAGAGCAGATTAAACAATTAGCGCAAAAAGGTGACCCTGAAGCTCAATTCCAACTTGGAGAACGTTATTTTAAAGGTAACGGGGTTTCTCAAGACTCGAAAGCCGCAGCGGATTGGTTTGTTCGGGCTGGGAACCAAGGGAATTCTGACGCACAGTTTAGGCTTGGCACCATGTTTGTGAATGGTTTTGGTGTTCGTCGTGACTATGATAAAGCGATGTTATGGTATGAACAAGCGGCGGAAAATGGTGATACTCGCGCTGAAACCAATATGGCAATGATGTATGCCCAAGGCTTGGGTGTCCCGCAAAATTTAGAAAAGGCCGCTTTTTGGTTTAGAAAAGCCGCTCAAGGCGGTAATGTTATTGCCCAATTCCATATTGCTCAGATGTATTCGATTGGCAGTGGTGTTGATTTAGATGATGAAAAAGCTGTCTTTTGGTTTAGAAAAGCCGCCAAACAAAAAGATGCCAAATCCCAAGACCGTTTAGGGGTGATGTATTCAGAAGGGCGTGGTGTTAAGAAAAACTTACAGCAAGCTTATGCATGGTTATCTACCGCAGTTTATAGTGGCAATGCGGAGAGCCGCCGTTTGCAAAGTAAAATTGAAGAGCAATTAGAGAGCGCAGACTTACAACAAGCGCAGAAACTGGCTGAAAGTTATATTAAATCCTACGGGAAAAAAGCCAGTTGATTGTTAGTTTGATGGGCCGGAGATAATTCTGGCCCCTGCCATTATAAGTAGTGACAATATCAGGTAGCTCCAACTCAACCGATAAAAGCGGTTATAACCCCACCCCCGTCGGATACTCAGCTGTACTTCTTTAGAAGAAAGCGTCGCCGTCATCATGCGAAATATCACAATGTAGACTAAGCAATAAGCTTGCCATAGGTAGAGTGTATTAAATGCGAAACTTTTACCAACGATTAATAAGATAATTAATGGGATCAAAAAGAATAAAATTGACCCAACTCGTTCAAGTTGGGCAATCCTCAGCTTAATTAGCTCATCTTGATGCTGTGGCTCTAGCGACATAATCGGTTTACAACTCCCCAGACTTACGAGCAGGATTACGCCCAGAGAGGTTGTTAGTTGCACTCTGCAGTGAGTTATCGCGCACATCGACCCTCGCTTGGAATGGTGGGAATGGTAAGGTAATCCCTTGTTCAGCAAAGGAAACTAAAATATTTTGGTGGATCTCATGACGAGCCGGTAAGCGGTGCCCCATCTCAGCTGCATAGACACGTAACTCAAATATTTGAATCCCTTGCTGTAAATCAACCAAATACACTTCTGGCGCTGGGTTATCTAAGATCATCGTAGAGCGATTCGCTGCACGTAAAATAGTGTTAGTCACTAACTCACTGTTGGCATCTGATGGTGCGGGGATGGTCATAACGATACGGGTGATAGTGTCAGAAAGTGACCAGTTAATAAATTGCTCGGTAATAAAAGCCTTGTTCGGCACAATAATTTCTTTTCTATCCCAATCTGTTAGGGTCGTTGCCCGGGTATTGATTTTGGTGATGCTACCCGTTAAGTTACGAATAGTCACGGTGTCCCCGATACGAATTGGTTTTTCAAATAAAATCATCAAACCAGAAATAATATTGGCAAAAATTTCTTGTAAACCGAAGCCAAGCCCAACCCCCATTGCCGCGATTAACCATTGAAGTTTTGACCAGTCAATCCCTAACATAGAGAAGCCGACAATGGTACCAATAAGGGTGATACCATACTTGGTTAGTGTACTGATAGCGTAGCCAGTACCTGGCGTTAAATCTAAATGCTGTAATACTGCAAGTTCCAATAAAGCTGGAAGGTTACGAACTAATTGAGCCGTTACAATAATCGTTAAAATGGCAATAAAGATAGAACCCATCGTGATAGGCTGAATAGTATCAACACCATTTACTGTGGAAGTCACATCCCATAAGCGAATATTTTCTAAGAAAGAAAATGCAGTGTGTAATTCTGACCACAGCCAAATAAGTGATACCAAGGCTATCATGGTTAAAATTGAGCGTACCAGCCCAACAGATTGGGTACTGATAGTATCAAGGTCAATGACCTGTTCTTCGATATCAATATTCCCTTCGCTGCTGGCACTTGCTTGTTGGTTATCATCTTCACCTTTGGCTCGTTGTGCCAAAATCTCTGCACGGCGCTGCTTAGCACGCTCAAACGCAAGCTTACGGCGTTGCATCGACATCCATCGACGAATGGTGTGATATATAATGAGGATCACAAACCAAATTGCCACGGAGGTTTCTAAGCGGGCGAGTAGGGCTTGTGATGTTGAAAAATAGCCTAAAATAGAGAAAAATGCGGCAATGATGGGGGCGAGTAATATCATCCACCATAGTGCTTTATTAACAATATTTTCCCCAGACCCATGTCTATCTATATACAGCGGAATTTGTGAGCGACGTAGGTTATTAGTAATTAGGCTTAATGCGATACACAAAAAGATGAAGCAGAAACGGCCAATACTTGCCGCAAATTCCCTATCACTATAATGTTCAAAGGTAATAATGGCCATAACGAGAGGGACGATAACAAAAATAGCCATACGGTAATAACGCATCGCTCGTTTGACAGCGTCTTTGTCCCAGCCAAAGTGGGAAATAAATAACCCCGTTGGGCGAGAGAAGGTCTCACTGATCATAAACAGCCATAAAAGTGGTGTGGTTGCACTCACGCCAAAACCAATGGCAACGGCCATCGGATACTGCCATGCACTTTGTAACCCATAACCTATAGCGGACCACATCATTGGTAATGGCAGTGCCACAATAATCGACCAGAAAATAGTACGGATGGTTAAATAGAAGCGGTCTTGCGTCACTTTACCGATACGTAAACTGGAGCGATCAAGGAATGCTTGGTAATGTTTGCGAGTACTGATGCTAAAAATGACCAGTGCTATTGAACCTAAAAGATATAAAAAAGTATCTTGGGTTGTCACCATAACACTGAGTGCGCCAGCAAGCTGGGACAAGGTATCAAGTGACAGTAACTGGGTAATATCTGTGACTAGCAATACGGGATAACTGATGCTAATTGGCGGGACATCAGCTACCCAAAATAGGTAGCGGTTAGACGCATCTTTTACTTCTTTTAATGCATCTGTTAATTGCCCTGTCGCAACATTTAACTTTGTCAGTTCTAACATTTCAGCGTCAAGACCTGAAATCAACGAGGTTAATAGCTCCCGACGTGTTTTGATTAAAGATTGATAAACCTGAATTTGGGCTGCATTTAGCTCATTAGCCGTTTCTTGTTCGCGGGTATCAATTTTAGTTAGTCTATCAAGGCTATCTTCGTAATTTAAGCGTTGGACTCGTAAATCAGCCATTTCACGGTCAAGTTGCTGGCTTTTAGGGATATCTGGCAAACGAGAAAGCTGTGTCCTCAATGCTTCCCCTAGAGTACTCGAACTACTGATCCATTGAGCTTGCTCGCGAATGGTTGTTAATGCTTGGCGAGCATCGCGAATACTGGTAGAGATTTCCGATTGGCTGGTGGTAATCGCACTCATACGTTGAGCTTGAGCCGTTAATTCTTGTGACATTTTACGGTTGACATCAAGCTGTTCTTTCAAAAAGGGCGTTAATTCACCTTGTTCAGCCAACATTTCTGTATGTTCTAAAGCTAAAATGGCTTTTTGTTGGCGTTGAGTATTTTGAAAGTCACGTAATTTTTGAAGCTCAAGCTCCATGCGTTGATAACGTTTTTTATATAACTCTAAAGTAATACGTGAAATTTCTTGGCGATTATTGGCGGACAACTGCGCCATTTCTAATTCATTAACGGCTGATTTGCGAGCACTTACTTCCGCTTGAGCTAAGGTATACTGGGCTTCAGCCAAAGGCGTTGATGGAGTACTAAGGGATTGAAAGCGTGATGTTGCTTCAGTGAGTATACGCCTTGCTTCAGAAAGTTGTTGTGGCAGTACATTTAATGACTCACTGATCTCTCGGCCTTTATCTTGCTCCTGTTGGGTTAGACGGCTTTGGTCCAGTAATTGGCTACTGAGTTGAATAATACGCTGGTCTAATTCCCCTAAACTAATCCCAACTGGGATAGGGGCAGGTTGATCACTTTCGTTAAGTAGCTTTTGTCTTAGCTCCTTAATAATATTAGGGAAATCATCAATAGCTTTTTGATAAGATTTTGCTTTAGCTTCAGAATCACGAGTTTCGTTTATCCAATTGAGTGCGCCTTGTAACGCTTGAGCTATTTCTGCATCTTTGGGGTTTTTACTCGAATCAAGTTGTTTGAGCTCCTGCTTAATCTGTGCTTCATCCTGCGCCGCCGTAGGCGCCGCAACGGAAGAAAAAACGATTAACAGACTAACAAAAAAACTGATAATCAAACGCACAGTAAGGAGCTCCTTTAAGGAATGAGTGATTTACTTAACTTCAGTTGGTTCTTCTGCTACTTGATCTGCTACAGTTTCAGCGAGTAATTCACCCATACGTGTAGCATAACCAGGGATCAGCGATGGGTTAAAACTGATTTTATTGGCTTCAAATAAGTTAACCACCGTTGAACCAAGTTTAAAAAGCCCCATTTCTTCGCCTTTTCTCAGGAAAATAGCACCTTCAGAACCTAATTCAGGGTAAACCCAACGCTTGATTACACCTTCACGAGTCGCATTCACACAGCCGCTCCAGACTGTATCTATACTACCTACGATGGTTGCACCAACAAGAATTTGCACCATTAAACCAACTGGAGTGTCAAAAACGCAAATCAAGCGCTCATTACGCGCAAACAGATTCGGGACGTTTTGTGCCGTCAGTGGGTTCACAGAAAATAGGTCACCAGGGACATAAATCATTTCTTTGAGCAAACCATCACATGGCATGTGGACACGATGGTAATCACTTGGCGATAGATAAGTCGTAATAAATTGGCCACCGCGGAAATGCTCAGCTAATTGATATTGCCCAGCGAGTAATGCTTCAACGGTGTAATTGTGGCCTTTTGCTTGAAAAATAATGCCATCATTAATTGAACCAAGTTGACTCACCGCACCGTCTGCGGGCTGGGCAAGTTGATTATCTTTTTCAACGATTGGGCGTGCATCTTCTTTTAGCAGACGGATAAAAAACTCATTAAAGGTAGAATAAGCGGTCAATTCACTTTTTTGGGCTTCATTCATATCCACTTTATAGGCTTTTACAAACAGCTTAATTGCCCATTGTGTCAGAAACCCTGCATTTCGGCTCGCAAACCAGCCTGCGAATTCAGTAAGGCATTGTTTTGGAAGCATATATTGCAAGCGAATTTTAAATTTATCTAGCACGTTAACCTCTGGTTTTTAAAGGTATGTTAGCAAAAGGGCGGCTATTGTACACAGTTTACTCGCCATATTTCAAACGGTAGTAGGGGGTACCTAAGTGACAGGGAAATACATGTCTTTGGGGTTACCCAATTTTACTGCCGAACACTACTTAGAACTATTTAGAGCCGTAAACAACAAGGTTGTAAGCGCTCACTAACTTCACTTGTCTTTCGCTGTAAAGTTACCGCGGGGTTTGACCTGTTCCATACTCTCTAAGATGCGATGGTAGTTTTCAAAGCGTGATTCGGCAATTTTCCCTGTATCTACGGCTTCACGCAGCAAGCAACCAGGATCATCCAAATGTTTGCAATCACGGAATTTACAACCACCAAGGTATTCTTTAAATTCGACAAATCCTTTCGTCACTTGTTCCGTGGTTAAATGCCACAAACCAAATTCACGAACTCCGGGGGAGTCAATCACATCACCACCTAGCGGAAAATGATACAAACGCGCTGTTGTCGTTGTGTGCTGGCCTAACCCAGAGTTGTCTGAAACGTCATTAACGAGAATCGCCTCTTCATTATGCGGAAGTAACGTATTTAGTAAACTAGATTTACCGACACCGGATTGCCCTACAAATACCGACATTTTACCTGCTAGTATGTTAGTAAGTGCTTCCATTCCTTCATTAGTATGGCTAGAGACCTCGAGAACTTGGTAGCCAATATCACGATAAATAGTCATTAAATCGCTTACCCATTCGCGATTCTCTGTATCGAGTAAATCGACTTTGTTTAACACGATAATGGGTTGAATTCCGATAGTTTCACAAGCCACAAGATAGCGATCGATAATATTGAGAGACAGTTCAGGTAAAATCGCTGAAACCACCACGATTTGGTCAATATTTGCAGCGATTGGCTTTAAACCATCATAATAATCTGGACGAGTTAATACTGAGTGGCGGTCATGCACAGCTTCAACGATACCATTAACTTTAATGTCACTTTGTGTGTTTAAGGCAGGGCGCCATACCACTTTGTCCCCAGTCACCAGAGATGAAATGGTCCTACGCAAGTTGCAGCGTTGTATTGTGCCGTCGAGAGCCTCAATATCTGCATGTTGCCCAAACCGGCTGATGACTAGGCCTTCTTGCGCTTCGCCTAATTGGCTATCATCAATCTCAACTGTTTTTTGCTTTTTAAGCCTTTTTTGATGATTTTCCTGAACGCGGCGCTGTTGGCCTTTGGAAAGTTTCTGTTTAGCCACCTGTCCTCTCTTCGCTATTGGTAGTCGTTTAGAATATCAATTATACAGTAAGTTGTTAGTAGAGCTTGCTAAGGCAATACCTGTCACTTAAGGCATGAACAGTGCTATCATACCTTAACTTCATAGAATGCAGTTAGGGTATATCATGCAAAAGAATGAGAATAATTTAATTTGGATCGATTTAGAAATGACTGGTCTCGACCCCGTTCGTGATCGCATTATTGAAATTGCCACTATTGTAACAGATAGTCATCTTAATATTTTAGCAGAAGGCCCCGTAATTGCAGTACATCAGACTGATGAGCAACTTGCGTTAATGGACGAATGGAACGTGAATACTCACACCAACAGTGGGTTAGTTGAGCGCGTACGTAAAAGTACAGTGAGTGAGCGTGAAGCGGAGTTAGCCACTATTGAGTTTTTAGAAAAATGGGTTCCTCAGGGGGCATCCCCAATTTGTGGCAATAGTGTTGGGCAAGATAGGCGTTTTCTGTTCAACTATATGCCTGAATTAGAACGCTATTTTCACTATCGTTACCTTGACGTTAGTACGCTAAAAGAGCTTGCTCGCCGTTGGAAACCTGAGATTTTAGCGGGTTTCACTAAGAAAAATACTCACCAAGCCCTTGATGATATTCGTGAATCAGTCGCTGAGCTAGCTTATTATCGAGAGACATTTATTAAAGGATGAAAAGGTTTATAAATCTGCGGTCAATAGGCTGGTATAAGTATTATTGTTGAGTAAGTTACCAATGTTAATGTATTGAAATCAGATTTTTACAACGTTTGTTGATAAAATCACCATTGTGACTATTTTGTCGGCAAACGAATAAAAAAATTAAAAATTTGGGTCTAGGGGCTTGCTAGAATCTGAATTTTTCGTATAATGCGCTCCCCGTACCGATGAAGTTTTTGTAGTTAAGTCGGCACGTGGAATACCTAGAAATGGTGATGCGGGAATAGCTCAGTTGGTAGAGCACGACCTTGCCAAGGTCGGGGTCGCGAGTTCGAGTCTCGTTTCCCGCTCCAAATTTTCTTGGTGTTTTAGCTAAAGCACTATTTTCGTGATGCGGGAATAGCTCAGTTGGTAGAGCACGACCTTGCCAAGGTCGGGGTCGCGAGTTCGAGTCTCGTTTCCCGCTCCAAACTTTCTTAGTGTTTTAGTGATAGCAATACCCACCAAATGCGGGAATAGCTCAGTTGGTAGAGCACGACCTTGCCAAGGTCGGGGTCGCGAGTTCGAGTCTCGTTTCCCGCTCCAATATTTTCTTATCGTATTATTTTCTCTTATTACTCTTTCGTATTATTTACTCACACTTAAATCTAAGTGAAATCACGTATCGTTATAAATTCTGACGATCGACTGCTTTTTGGTACATATAATTTCTACAAGCTAGGATCGACGCGGCTTAAACGATCTTTTCCAGATCTTATTCCGATTTTTACTTGCATTCATCATCCGGTCGCCATAGAATAGCCACCCCTTGCTAATAGGGTGTTCTATTTGGTGTTTTATTTAAAAGTGGTTAGGTTAGCCTATTAGACAAAAAATTATTTTTTACCGGGTTTTACTCTTTTTTCATGGTAGCTTGGTCTTTTAGTCACTTTATATCGATTAATCAACGTAAAATCAGTTTTTTTCTCTTATTACCTCATTGAAAAGTTATCCACAGCCTCGCCAATCTTAATGGACGATTATTGTCGTTTGAAATAACTTATTGCACAGAGTTATCCACAGGATGATAGGTTGTTTTTGTTTACATTATCAAGATATGACTTGTTAATTACTCTTTCGTAACCCATTGATTTTTAGTGGTGGGATATATTTTTCTAAAATGTGTTGAGCACGACTTGCAAATTCTTTACCTATTGGTAGCTAAGCCTTTTTTTATTTTATTCACATCTGTTTGACAATTCTTTTTTTTGAATATATAGCCGCGCTTTTTTTAGGCGTCTCTAGGCAAACCTTTAGTAATGGCGCGTACAAGACGCTTTTGTTGTGAAGTTTGAATTGTTACTTGATTTTCGTTGCGTCGATTGAGCTGCTGTTGGATTGCCCAGTGGAAGTGTTCATCCAGCATCCCGTTGATCCCTAAACGGTTTTGTAAGGCAAGTACAATGTTATCTTGGTAGGGGGCATTACCTAATGCTACGCTAATATTGCGTAACCATTTGATATAACCAATTCTGCGGATCGCCGATCCTTCTGTCAACGTTAAAAATTTATCTTCTGTCCATGAAAAAAGCTCAAGAAGTTCAGGGGTATGCAACGCTCGTCTCGGGCTGAAATCTTCTTCATCGGTAAGCTGTGAAAAACGGTTCCATGGGCAAATCAATTGGCAGTCATCACAACCATAGATGCGATTTCCCATTAATGGCCTAAATTCTTCAGGAATAGCGCTATCTAACTCGATAGTAAGGTAAGAAATGCAACGCCTTGCATCTACGGTATAAGGTTCGACAATCGCGCCAGTGGGGCAGGTCGTCATACAAGCCACACAGCGGCCGCAACCCTCTTCGATAGGTTGATCAATAGGCACTGGTAAGTTAATCAATAACTCGCCTAGAAAAAACCAAGACCCTGCCTCACGATTTAATACGAGAGAATGTTTCCCTGTCCAGCCTAAGCCTGCTTTAACGGCAAGGGGACGCTCTAAGATAGGTGCTGAATCGACAAAAGGCCTAAAGTTAAGGTCGTCAACATGGATACCATTTGCTAGCATCATCCCATCAAATTCGCGACAATAGGCTAAAATACGGTCAGAAAGTACTTTTAAACGTTTTTTCAATAGCTTATGATAGTCACGGCCAAGAGCATAACGGCTAATATAGCCTAGCTCTGGGTTATTCAGTGTACTGGCAAATGCGGCTTTGGCTGGAAGGTAGTTCATGCGTACACTGATGACGCGTAATGTGCCGGGGTGTAATTCATGAGGTCTAGCACGCATCATACCGTGGCGGTTCATCCATTCCATTTCTCCATGGTATTGTTTGTCTAACCATGCTTGCAGCTTGGGTTCTTCTTCAGATAGATCTGTATCGCAGATCCCCACCTGTTGGAAGCCCGCTTCAATGCCCCATTGTTTGATATTCTGGGCCAGAAGATTGAGATCGAGGTATGTCGCCATAGATCCTATTATGGTAAAGGTTAAAACGGCAGGCACTCTATCATGTCCTGTGTTTTTCATCAAAATACAGGAAAAAAATGCCTCAATAATTTAGAACTATTATAGGATATTTCTGATCTCATCATTCAAGTCATGTTAATTAAGAAAAATGGCCCGGCTTGGGTTAAGATAAGCAGTAATAATGATATTAATTGTTATATCTGTTATCCATTATTGCGCGATGAACAATAATGCAAAAGATCTTAGGCCTAAACAGGCTAGATAGTTCACTAATGACGTAATCAAAGAACAATATGAAAGAACGTACAATACAACTTGCCAACGAAGAGCAAACTGTTGCGCTAGGTTGCACTATCGCTAAAGCTTGCCAGCAAAATACCGTGATCCACTTGTTTGGAGATCTTGGGGCAGGGAAAACAACCTTCAGCCGTGGTTTCTTGCAGGCTCTTGGTCATCAAGGTCATGTAAAAAGCCCAACTTATACATTGGTTGAGCCATATGAATTAGCGGGTCGTCAGGTTTTTCACTTTGACCTTTATCGCTTAGCCGATCCCGAAGAACTTGAATTCATGGGTATCCGTGATTATTTTTCTGAAAATTCGATCTGTTTGGTTGAATGGCCGCAGCAAGGTAAAGGTTTTTTGCCTGAAGCGGATCTTGAGCTCCATCTAACCTATCAAGGTGAAGGGCGTCAGGCTCACTTTATTGCTTTGTCTGCAAATGGGGAGTCGTTGTTAGAAGCATTATCCCTACTTTAAGGAAGCTATTGCTCATGTTGAATGCATCAATACATAAAATAACAAAAAAGGGTTTTTTTACTGTTTTCTTCCTGTTTATGTTATCGATAGTGTGGTTGTTTGTTGCGAAAGCACAGGCAGCGACGTTGTCTAATATTCAAGTCAGTAATAGCCCATCACAGGCAGAAGTGACCCTAAGCTTTACCGATGGTAAGCCTGATTACTCGTATTTTCCATTGCATTCACCTGAGCGCCTTGTTATTGATCTAAAACAACGGGGCGAGATCATTGGGCTCCCCCTTAAAGTCCCCGCGGGTGATTTAGTTAAATTGGTGCGCTCGAGCCAACCGTCAGATAATCAACATAAAAGGGTCGTCTTGGAGTTGTCTCGGGCTGCAAAAACTAAAGTGCAACTTAAGCAAGTTTCTGGCCAATACCAATTAATATTTACCATTTATACCGGTAATTCAGCAAATTCAGCATCACTAAATCGGACGAGTAGTGCAGCGGCTCCAGTGGCAAATAGTGCGTCGGATAAACCATTAAAAATGAATAAGCCAGCCCCTGTTGCAACACCTGTTCCCGTTAATAATAAGCAACTGCCAAAAGGCTCTAAACAAGTTGTAATTGCGATTGATGCAGGGCACGGAGGAAAGGACCCCGGGGCAATTGGTAAAAATGGTTACAGAGAGAAAGATGTTACGCTCAGTGTTGCACGCAAGTTATATCAGCGCCTTGAGGCGGACCCAATGTTCAAGCCCGCAATGACGCGTGATGGCGACTACTTTATTTCAGTCAGCGGTCGCTCTGAGGTTGCACGTAAAAAAAGCGCTAACATGTTAGTGTCTATACATGCCGATTCTGCGCCGAATAGCCGTGCTCGTGGGGCTTCTGTATGGGTATTATCTAACCGGCGTGCAAACAGTGAATTAGGTAGCTGGTTAGAGCAACGTGAGAAACAATCGGAACTATTAGGTGGGGCAGGTGATGCGCTTAGTGGTGCTGATCCTTACTTAAGCCAAGCGGTTTTAGACCTGCAATTTGGTCATTCCCAACGAGTTGGTTATGATGTTGCGGTTAAAGTTATCGAACAACTACGGAAAGTTGGCAATATTCATAAAAAAACACCAGAACATGCAAGCCTTGGTGTACTTCGCTCCCCTGACATTCCATCAATTTTAGTTGAGACAGGGTTTATCAGTAATACAGCTGAAGAGCAATTGTTGAAATCCAATGAATATCAAGACAAAGTTGCTGAAGCTATTCATTTAGGGTTACGCCAATATTTCCTTGCGAATCCAATACAAGCGGCACCACGCTAAGGGGTTTTGGGTCATGGCAATACACATTCTCTCTCCTCAACTCGCAAACCAAATTGCCGCAGGTGAAGTGGTTGAAAGGCCTGCCTCAGTAGTGAAAGAGCTTGTTGAGAATAGCCTTGATGCTGGGGCTACACGGGTTGATATCGATATTGAACGTGGGGGAGAGAAACTGATCCGCATCCGTGATAATGGCTGTGGGATTAGCAAAGATGAGCTGATCCTCGCTTTAGCACGTCATGCAACCAGTAAAATCGCAACGTTAGATGACCTTGAAGCGATTATGAGTATGGGGTTCAGAGGGGAGGCTCTTGCTAGTATTAGCTCGGTTTCACGTTTGACCTTAACATCAAAACCAGCAGATCAAACAGAAGCATGGCAGTCTTACGCTGAAGGTCGGGATATGGAAGTGTTAGTTAAGCCCGCGGCCCACCCAAATGGCACAACCGTTGAGGTGTTAGATTTATTCTATAACACGCCAGCACGGCGCAAATTTATGCGTACAGAAAAAACGGAATTTGGCCATATCGATGAAATTGTTCGTCGTATTGCGTTATCTCGCCCTGATGTTGCTATTAACCTGACGCACAATGGCAAATTGGTGAAGCAATATCGTGCTGCCCATGATGAAACTCAACAAGAAAGGCGGCTTGGTACCATCTGTGGTACCGCTTTTATGCAAGGCGCATTGAGCTTATCTTGGGAACATAGTGACCTTGCTATTAAAGGCTGGGTGGTTTCACCATCGAATATGCCAGTTAGTGAAGCACAATATTGTTATGTGAACGGCAGAATGATGCGTGACCGGCTGATTAATCATGCAATACGTCAAGCTTATGAAGGGCACTTAGAAGAAAACCAGCAGCCTGCCTATGTCCTTTATTTGACCATTGACCCGAAACAGGTTGATGTTAATGTGCATCCGGCAAAACATGAAGTACGTTTCCATCAGGCTCGCTTAGTCCATGATTTTATTTATCAGGCTGTTCGTACTGTACTACTAGAAGCAGCATCAATTGGTGAATTGCCTGGTATTGAACCTGCAAATGCAGAATTTGAAAACCGTACCTCAGCAGGGGATAATTATTTTTCTTCTGTATCTTCTTCAACGAAGCCTGCTGAAACTGAATATGACGCTCGGGAGCCACTGAAACCGTCGTACGAGTCGTACGGAAAGGAGAGCAGGGAAAAGCAAGTTGCAGAGCCTTTGCTATCACAGCCAAAAGCGACATATTCAGGGGCCATAAAGACAGAATCAAAAAACCTCGCACCGGCCTACGACAAAAAAGCAGGTAGCCTTTACCAAAGCTTAATGTCGATCCCTGTTGCCCCTGAAGATAAAAAAACGCTATTTCCAGAAAGGCAAACTATAGATAACCCGCAAGTTACGTCACAATCTGTAGCAAAAAATGCGGATGACTACCTTTTTGGCAAAGTATTGACAATTTACGCAAAAAACTTTGCATTAATTGAGTCTTCATTAGGGTTAATCCTGCTATCCTTAACGGAAGCTAATTATTTATTGAAACTTGCGCAATTGTCACCTGCGGAAGGTGGTTTAAAGCCTCAACCATTGTTAATCCCTCTAAAATTGTCACTTAAAAGTGATGAAATAGAGGTTTTACAGCGGTACAAGGAACAATTGACAATATTTGGTATCGAAGCCACGATATTTCATGGAAAAGTAACAATTCATACGGTATCGTTACCACTAAGAACACAAAATTTATCACAGCTTTTTTCTGACTTGCTCGGTTTTTTATCGACAAAAGAAAGCGTAACCGATGAAGATATCGCACAATGGCTCGCTAAAGCGATTTCACAGGTGAAACCAGATGAAAGCTGGAGTTTAGCTCAGGCTGTCCAGTTGCTGGCTGATGTTGAGCGGGTTTGTCCGCAGTGGGTGAGAAATCCTCCATCAACATTATTACAATTAATTAATTTACAATCCGTGGTAGCTACACTAACAAATGAGTGATTTAGTAACTCAGAAAAAACCTGATGCAATATTCTTAATGGGTCCAACGGCCTCAGGTAAAACCGCTTTAGCGATAGAACTTCGCAAGCATCTGCCTGTGGAAATAATTAGTGTCGATTCGGCATTAATTTACCGTGGAATGGATATTGGTACAGCAAAACCAACGGCAGAAGAACTCAGCCAAGCTCCCCACCGTTTGATTGATATTCTCGATCCAGCTCTCCCGTATAGTGCTGCCGACTTTCGCCGTGACGCATTAAATGTAATGGGGGAAATTACAGCACAAGGTAAAATCCCATTATTAGTAGGCGGTACGATGCTGTATTTCAAAGCATTGTTGGAAGGGCTTTCACCATTACCTTCTGCAGATCCTGCTATTCGCTCAGAAATCGAACAAATTGCACAAAAACAAGGGTGGGATGAAATTCACCGTCGTTTGGCTGAGGTGGACCCGGTTGCGGCAGCAAGGATCCACCCTAATGATCCACAAAGATTATCCCGTGCTTTAGAGGTATATCTCATTTCGGGACAAACTTTGACTGAAATGACACAAACAGCCGGTGAAGAATTGCCTTATAATGTGTTTCAGTTTGCTATTGCGCCACAAGATCGTAAAATTTTACATGAGCGTATAGAACAACGTTTTCATCAGATGATAAACGCGGGCTTTGAAGATGAAGTGCGAGCGCTTTATCAACGAGGTGACTTACATGTCGATCTCCCTTCAATTCGTTGTGTGGGGTACCGGCAAATGTGGTCATACTTAGATGGCGAAATTAGCCATGATGAAATGATTTATCGGGGGGTCTGTGCAACTCGCCAATTGGCAAAACGCCAGATTACCTGGTTAAGAGGCTGGGAAAATATTCACTGGTTAGATAGTGAACAACCTCAGCAAGCGCTTGACACAGTTATGCAGGTTGTATGTGCATAGGACTGATGTTTGTGTACAATTAGAACGTTAAGCGCAATTTTTGAGTAGTTAATTTTGGAATCTTAAAGATTCTCTTTTAAAAACAACAAAATAAGGAAAACATAGAATGGCTAAGGGGCAATCTTTGCAAGATCCGTTCCTGAACGCATTACGTCGTGAAAGGGTTCCGGTCTCTATTTATCTCGTTAATGGCATCAAATTGCAGGGGCAAATTGAATCTTTTGACCAATTTGTCATTTTATTAAAAAACACAGTTAGTCAGATGGTTTATAAACACGCTATCTCTACTGTTGTCCCTGCTCGCCCTGTCTCCCACCATAGCGGTACTGGTGGCAGCACTGGTACTGGTAATGGTAATTACCATTCAGGTGCTTCGGCAGCGCAAGATGGCGAAGTAACTGAGTAAGTTTGTACGCTAAAAGACAAGGAAAGCATGGGTAGGGAGACTATACCTATGTTTTTCCTTTGCAATTATTGTTTAGCCTAAGAGGTTACACCTTGTTTGATAGGTATGAAGGCGGTGAACTAGCGGTATTAGTCCATGTCTTTTTTTCTCAAGAAAAAGACGTTGATAATCTGGCAGAATTCGAGTCACTTGTGACATCTGCTGGGGTAAAGCCAGTACAAATAGTTACGGGCAGTCGTAAAGCTCCTCATCCAAAGTTTTTTGTTGGTGAAGGAAAAGCAGAAGAAATAGCCCAAGCCGTTGAGGAAAGTGGTGCAGATGTGGTGTTGTTTAATCATACTCTAAGCCCTGCTCAAGAACGTAATCTCGAAAGGATTTGCCAATGTAAGGTGGTTGACCGTACAGGGGTAATTTTAGATATTTTTGCTCAACGCGCACGCACACACGAAGGTAAACTTCAAGTTGAATTGGCTCAATTACGGCATTTATCGACTCGTTTAGTGAGAGGATGGACGCATCTTGAGCGACAAAAAGGCGGGATTGGCTTACGTGGTCCCGGTGAAACTCAACTTGAGACAGACCGGCGGTTATTACGGGACAAAATCAAACAAATTTTATCTCGTCTTAGCCGGGTGGAAAAACAGCGTGAACAAGGGCGTCAAGCGAGAAGCAAGGCGGATATTCCAACTATATCCCTTGTGGGTTATACCAACGCAGGTAAATCCAGCCTGTTTAACCGTATGACGGCCGCGGATGTTTATGCTGCTGATCAGCTATTTGCAACACTTGACCCAACGCTTCGCCGTATTGATGTAGAAGATGTTGGCGCCGTGGTTCTTGCAGATACTGTGGGTTTTATCCGTCATTTGCCACATGATTTGGTTGCGGCATTTAAAGCAACCCTGCAAGAAACACGTGAAGCAACGTTATTGCTGCACGTTATCGATGCAGCAGATAATCGTTTGGATGAAAATATCCATGCGGTTGAAAGCGTGTTGGAAGAAATAGAAGCGGATGAAATACCCGTACTTTTAGTGATGAACAAAGTGGATATGCTGGAAGATTTTATCCCGCGTATCGACAGAGATGAGGATAACAAACCTGTTCGTGTCTGGGTCTCAGCACAAACGGGTGATGGTATCCCGTTGCTGTTACAAGCATTGACGGAACGTCTTTCAGGTGAGATCGCACATGTTGAATTGCGTTTACCACCTAATGAAGGTCGTTTGCGAAGCCGTTTTTATCAACTCCAATCTATCGAACGTGAGTGGTTGGAAGAGGACGGCTCAATCGGCCTTGAGGTGCGTATGCCAATGGTGGATTGGCGACGTCTATGCAAACAAGAGCAGCAATTACCTGACTACGTTATATAATTGTATAGTTAGGCAATGGAATTGATATTAAGAGCCCTATCGCTCTTAGCCCTGAAAATCAATCATAAAGAATGGAGCTAAAACATGGCGTGGAATCAGCCCGGTAATGACGGACAAGACCGCGATCCGTGGGGAAGCGGCAATAAAGGCGGCAACTCTGGCGGGAACAAAGGTGGTCGGAAACGTGGGGCTTATGATCTCGACGATCTCTTTCGTAAACTAGGCAGTAAGCTTGGTGGAAATAAAGGCAGCGGTGGCGGTGATGGTGATAACAAACAATCATCACCAATTAGTGGCCGTTTAGGTATGTTAGCTCTTGCTGCCATCGTTGTTGTATGGGCCGGCTCAGGTTTCTACACCATTAAAGAAAGTGACCGTGGTGTAGTTTTACGTTTTGGTGAATATAGTGGCATTGTTGGGCCTGGTTTGAACTGGAAACCTACGTTTATTGATAGGGTTATACCTGTTAACGTAGAAACTGTTCGTGAACAAGCTACAAATGGCATGATGTTAACATCAGATGAAAACGTGATCCGCGTTGAAATGAACGTTCAGTATCGTGTTACCGACCCAGCACAATATTTATTTAGTGTAACGAACCCAGACAACAGTTTACGTCAGGCGTTAGATAGCGCAGTGCGTGGTGTTATTGGTCAGTCTGCGATGGAGCAAGTACTGACTACGAATCGTGCTTTTATCCGTGATGTCACACAAAAAGAGCTCGAAGCAACAATCGCACCATACAAAATGGGTATCACATTACTCGATGTCAACTTCCAAGCCGCGCGTCCACCAGAGGATGTTAAAGCAGCCTTTGATGACGTAATTGCAGCAAGGGAAGAAGAACAAAAAACAATTCGTGAAGCTCATGCTTATCGAAATGAAGTTCTTCCATTGGCAAAAGGTAATGCTCAAAAGCTGATTGAAGAAGCAGAAGCTTATAAAGCGAGTGTGGTCTTCAAAGCAGAGGGTGAGGTGGCAAGCTTTGCCAAAATGTTACCTGAATATCGTGCTGCGCCAGAGATAACTCGTGAGCGTCTCTATATTGATACGATGGAACGAGTTCTGAGCAATACACGTAAAATCATCGCGAATGATAAGAGCAACAGCATGCTAGTTCTGCCGCTTGATCAAATTATGCGTAATGGTAATGCAGCACAAGCACCAAAAGTGGCTCCATCAGCAAGAATGACGACACCAAGTAATAATTCGTCATCTTCAGGCGCAACTTCTACGCAGCCAAATAACGCTGTCCGTGGTGATGCAGTTAGAGTAGGGAGACAATAATCATGCGTAAATCGCTAATTGTTATCGTTATTGCCATTTTGGCAGTTGCATACGCATCTATCTTTATTGTGCCTCAAACGGATCGCGGTATTGTTTTGCGTTTTGGTAAGGTTCTGCGTGACTCTGAAAACAAGCCGATCATTTATGAGCCGGGTCTACATTTTAAAGTGCCATTTATTGAAACGGTTAAAATGTTAGACGCACGTATTCAGACGCTGGAAATTCAAGCTGACCGTTATTTGACGAGTGAAAACAAAGATTTAATGGTGGATTCATACCTGAAATGGCGCGTTACTGATTTCAGCCGTTACTATGTAGCGACGGGTGGCGGTAACCCATATCAAGCAGAAACACTATTAAAACGTAAGTTTAGTGACCGTTTACGTTCTGAGTTTGGTCGTTTAAGCGTTAAAGATATCATTACAGACTCTCGTGGTCGTTTAACTATTGATGTCCGTGATGCACTGAATAAAGGTTCTGCTACAGACGAAGCAACGAAAGATGCGGATGCAGCGATTGCTGATGCAGCAAAACGTGTAGAAGAAGAAACTAACCTGAAGCCACTGGTTGTTAATGCAAATAGTATGGCTGCATTAGGTATTGAAGTCGTTGACGTACGTATTAAACGTATTGAACTGCCAAATGAAGTTTCTGAAGCTATCTATGCTCGTATGCGTGCAGAGCGTGAAGCGGTAGCTCGTCAGCATCGTTCACAAGGTCAGGAAGAAGCGACTAAAATTCGTGCAGTTGCAGATAAAACTGTAACTGAAACCCTAGCAGAAGCTGAACGTACTGCTCTGACTTATCGAGGTGAAGGCGATGCAATGGCAACGAAACTGTTTGCTGATGCATTCAACCAAGACCCAGAGTTCTATGCATTTATTCGTAGCTTGCGTGCTTATGAGCAAAGCTTCAAGAGTGGTGAAGACGTGATGGTAATGAGTCCTGATACCGATTTCTTCCGCTTTATGAAAGCACCTACTAAGCTTCGCGCGACAGATTAATAAATAAGCTAAGTTGCGTGCAACCTAGCAAAATAACTGTTAAGCTATTAAAGAAAAGCCCGCTTCGGTGGGCTTTTTTTCGCCTGTCGTTTTAAGTGTGGGATTTTTCAGGGAAAATTTAAGCTGCTCAACTGATGATATTCACTTTGAGTTTACGGCAGAAATAAAAATACCATTTTACTTGCTTTCCAGAAAAAAATTTTTGTAATGCCAAAATATCACTGGAACAGTTCATTTTTGATGGTAGAATTCATTTTTAAGCAACCGAGTGTATTTCAAAATGGGTAAGAACGTTGTCGTACTGGGCACCCAATGGGGTGACGAAGGGAAGGGCAAGATCGTTGACTTGCTGACAGAGCGTGCTAAATATGTAGTTCGCTATCAGGGCGGCCATAATGCTGGCCATACTCTTGTTGTAAACGGTGAAAAAACCGTTCTCCACTTAATTCCATCCGGTATTCTTCGTGAAAATGTCATCAGTATTATTGCTAATGGTGTAGTTCTAGCGCCAGATGCATTAATGAAAGAAATGAAAGAATTGGAAGACCGCGGTGTTCCTGTTCGAGAACGCTTACGTCTTTCTGAAGCCTGCCCACTGATCCTGCCTTATCATATTGCATTAGATAATGCGCGCGAAAAAGCACGCGGTTCTAAAGCGATCGGTACAACGGGTCGTGGTATTGGTCCTGCTTATGAAGATAAAGTTGCACGTCGCGGTTTACGTGTTGGTGATTTGTTTGATAAAGCAACGTTTGCAGAAAAATTAAAAGAAATCGTTGAATATCATAATTTCCAACTGGTTCATTACTATAAAGAACCTGCTGTTGATTACCAGAAAACGTTAGATGATATTATGGCTGTTGCTGACATCTTGACTGGCATGGTAATTGATGTTTCTGATCTGCTCTATAAAGCCAATCAGAAGAATGAATTAGTGATGTTTGAAGGTGCGCAAGGTACATTACTGGATATCGACCACGGTACTTACCCTTATGTGACGTCTTCAAATACAACGGCTGGTGGTGTTGCGACAGGTTCAGGCTTAGGTCCGCGCTATGTTAACTACGTACTGGGTATCATTAAAGCTTACTCTACACGTGTTGGTGCTGGTCCATTCCCAACTGAACTATTTGATGAAGTGGGTGACTTCCTGCGTGAGAAAGGCCAAGAATTTGGTGCGACTACAGGTCGTAAACGTCGTACAGGTTGGTTAGATATCGTTGCTATTAACCGTGCGGTACAGATCAACTCATTGTCAGGTTTCTGCATGACTAAACTGGACGTGTTAGACGGTTTAGAAGAAGTTAAACTTTGTGTCGGTTACCGTCGTCCAGATGGCCAAATACTTGAAACTACGCCTTTGGCGGCAGACGAGTGGGATGGTTTAGAGCCAGTTTATGAATCAATGCCGGGTTGGAAAGAAACAACTTTTGGTGTGAAACAAAGAGAATTACTGCCACAAGCTGCTTTGAATTACATTAAACGTGTTGAAGACTTAACCGGTATTCCAGTTGATATTATTTCAACCGGTCCAGATCGTTCAGAAACAATGATCTTACGTGACCCATTTGACGTTGAGTAATAACACTGACAGCGCCTAATACAGGCGCTGTTTTTTTACTGCCTTATCCACATTTCCTGCCTTGTGATGTATCTTCTTTGATAAAGCATTCCAAATTTCACATAATATCCGCATAATGATTGATAAAATTGAATCTTCTGTATGTATTTTGTGCAATTAAGTGCATATTTGATTTGGGTAATACGCTAAACTGTATTTAAGTCTATATAATTTACTTACGTGCTCTATTTTATGCAGAAAGTAACGTTTCTGGGAGTAAAATAGAAAATATGCATTTTAAGGTAAGTCACATTTTTTAAGCCAAAAGCTTTTTTAGACTAATCGCTTTGTGGCCAAATGCGTTAAAGCCAAAATTTTGAGGTGATTGTGCAACTAACGAGTTTTACAGACTATGGATTACGAGCTCTGATTTATCTGGCTTCTCTCGGTGAGGGGAAGATGACCAGTATTACAGAGGTCACCGAAGTTTATGGTGTATCTCGTAACCATATGGTGAAAATTATTAATCAACTCAGTCACCTAGGTTATATAAAAGCCACCCGAGGTAAAAATGGCGGGATTACACTTGGGCAACCAGCTGAATCTATTCGTATAGGGGATGTGGTTAGGGCATTAGAGCCCCTAACACTTGTTAATTGTAGTGGTGAATTTTGCCACATAACACCTGCGTGTCGTTTGAAAGGTGTATTACACCAAGCAATACAGCAGTTTTTACAAGAACTTGATCAATATACGCTGGCGGACATGGTAAAAGATAACAGCCCGCTCTATCAATTACTGCTTGATTAATATTCGCAGTAGTTATGAATTCTGATGACAACGGAGGTAACGATGTCACAAGATCCTTTTCAGGAAAGAGAAGCAGAAAAATACGAGTCACCAATTCCAAGTCGAGAATATATTCTTGACCTTATCTCTAAACGTACAGCTCCTGCCAAACGCGAAGAAATCGCACAATTATTGAACTTATCAACTGAAGATGAACTAGAAGCTTTACGTCGCCGGTTAAGGGCGATGGAGCGTGATGGTCAACTGGTCTTTACACGCCGCCAGTGCTATGCGTTGCCAGAACGCCTAGATTTATTAAAAGGAAAGGTAATAGGCCACCGTGATGGTTATGGCTTCTTACGCGTTGATGGTAAAAAAGAAGACTATTATTTGTCTCAAGATGAAATGAAACGCGCTTTGCATGGCGATATCATTTTGGCTCAACCTTATGGGCAAGATCGCAAAGGGCGCACGGAAGTCCGTGTTGTCCGCGTGTTAGAACCCCGTAATAACCAAATTGTTGGCCGTTATTTTATTGAGTCAGGCATGGGGTTTGTTGTACCTGATGATAGCCGCCTTAGCTTTGATATTTTGGTCCCTAAAGACAAAATTAATGGCGCTCGTATGGGGAATGTTGTAGTTGTTGAGTTAGTCACTCGTCCACAACGCCGTTCTCAAGCTGTCGGTAATATTATTGAAGTACTGGGTGAAACGATGGGAACCGGAATGGCGGTTGAAATCGCATTACGCACCCATGAAATTCCACATTCTTGGCCACCTCAAGTTGAAAAACAAGTTGCTGACCTCAGTGAGCATGTCCCTGAGTCAGCCAAAAAAGGGCGCGTTGATTTACGCGACTTACCTTTAGTGACAATTGATGGTGAAGATGCCCGCGACTTTGATGATGCCGTTTATTGTGCACCGAAGAAAGGCGGAGGTTGGCGCTTATGGGTCGCAATTGCGGATGTTAGTTACTATGTTCGTCCGCAGACAGCTCTAGACACCGAAGCACGTAGCCGCGGTAATTCGGTATACTTCCCATCTCAAGTAGTCCCTATGCTGCCTGAGGTGCTATCAAATGGTCTGTGCTCATTAAACCCAGGTGTTGACCGCTTGTGTATGGTGTGCGAAATGACGGTGTCTGCATCAGGAAAACTGTCTTCATACAAATTTTATGAAGCTGTTATGAGCTCTCATGCAAGGTTAACTTATACAAAAGTATGGAAAATCTTAGAAGGTGATGAAGAGCTACGTGAACACTATAAAGCACTCGTGCCACATATTGAGCATTTGCACCAACTATATAAAGCATTAGATTCCGCACGTATTGAGCGTGGTGCGATTTCTTTTGAATCTGAAGAAGCGAAATTTATTTTTAATGCTGAACGCCGCATTGAAAGTATCGAGCCGGTTGAGCGTAATGATGCACACAAATTGATTGAAGAGTGCATGATTTTAGCTAATATTGCGGCAGCTCGGTTTGTTGAGAAAAACGAAGAGCCCGCGTTATATCGCGTGCATGATCGCCCGAAAGAAGAGAGCGTGATGAATTTACGCTCTGTTTTCAGTGAATTAGGTTTAACTTTACCCGGCGGAATGAAACCTGAGCCAAAAGACTATGCTCAGGTCATGAATGAAGTGGCAGAGCGCCCTGATCATGAATTGCTGCAAACTATGATCCTGCGTTCAATGAAACAAGCTATTTATGACCCAGAAAATCGCGGTCACTTTGGTTTAGGTTTAAAATCGTACGCCCACTTTACGTCGCCAATACGCCGATACCCGGATTTAACATTACACCGTGGTATCAAGTATTTGCTGGCTAAAGAGCACGGTCATTCGGATAAACGTTGGACTGAAACGGGTGGCTGGCATTCTGATATGGACAGTATGCTACAATTAGGTGAGCATTGTTCGATGACTGAACGCCGTGCTGATGAAGCAACTCGTGACGTCGCAGACTGGCTGAAATGTGACTTTATGCAGGATCAAGTTGGTCAAGTTTTCACAGGGTTAATTACCAGTGTGACCGGTTTTGGTTTCTTTGTTCGTCTGAATGATTTATTTATTGATGGCTTAGTGCATATTTCTACCTTGGATAACGATTACTATCGTTACGATGCTATTGGTCAACGTTTAATTGGTGAGTCATCGGGTACGACCTATCGTCTTGGTGATGAAGTGGAAATCCGTGTTGAAGCCGTGCACATGGATGAGCGTACAATTGATTTTGCTTTGATTTCAACAACTCGCAAGGCTAAAAACCCTGGTAAAACGACTCGGGACAGAATGAAGAAAGATGTCAAAAATACGACGCGTTCAACCCGTAAAAAAGGGGATGCAAGCAAAGAGAAAAACTTCGAGCCTGATTCTGCATTCCGTCGTTCTGAGAAAAAAGCCAATAAAGGTGATGCTAAGCCAGATGTGAAAGGTAAAGGAAAGAGTAAAAAACCTTCCGATAAAACCAAGAAAATTACGGCTAAATTAAAAGCAAAACGTGTTGCAAAGAAAATACCAAAACAAGATGGATAGGTCTTTCTTAGCTGTAATACTTTGTTAATTAACGAAAGTGGCGTAAACGCGCCACTTTTACATTTTTATCAATACATAAGAAATTTATGAGCGAAATGATTTATGGCATTCACTCTGTGAAAGCCTTACTTGAGCGTTCACCGCAACGCATTAAAGAAGTGTATATTCTGAAAGGCCGCGAAGACCGTCGATTAATGCCACTCGTGCGTGAAATCGAAGCCTTAGGTGTTGTCGTTCAAGTTGCCAATCGTCAGTGGATGGATGGGAAAACTGAAGGGGCGGTTCACCAAGGTATTATTGCGAAAGTGTTGCCGGGTAAGCAGTATCAAGAAGGTGACTTGCCCGACTTACTCGACAATACTGAGTCGCCATTCTTATTGGTACTCGATGGCGTGACAGACCCTCATAACTTAGGGGCTTGTTTACGTAGTGCGGATGCGGCTGGTGTTCATGCAGTTATTGTACCGAAAGATAAGTCTGCTCAATTGAATGCAATAGCCAAAAAAGTTGCTTGTGGAGCGGCCGAAAATGTACCGCTTATCCGAGTTACAAATTTGGCAAGAACCTTGCGCTTGTTACAAGAGTACAATGTTTGGATTGTGGGGACAGCGGGAGAAACTGACCATAACTTGTATCAAAGCAAGCTAACGGGGGCTATTGCTCTAGTGATGGGAGCAGAGGGCGAAGGTATGCGCCGTTTAACTCGGGAGCATTGTGATGAGCTAATCAGTATCCCGATGGCAGGTTCAGTTTCGTCACTGAATGTCTCCGTTGCAACAGGGGTTTGCTTGTTTGAAGCCGTTCGCCAACGTCTGGCGGGTGTTAGCAAATAAATATTATGGTAATAACTGCATCCATCACTTGAGTTTTATCTCAGGGATGGGTATAGTTACGCGTCAATTTTTTAGCCGCACTCAATAAGTTCCTTGCCTCCGCGGGCCGCGGTTAACCCAGACAGGAGGCTAATAATCCGTAAGGAGCAACTACTAATGCGTCATTACGAAATCGTTTTTATGGTCCATCCTGACCAAAGCGAACAGGTTCCGGGCATGATCGAGCGTTACAGTGCTGTTATCACTAACGCACAAGGTCAGATCCACCGTCTGGAAGACTGGGGCCGTCGTCAACTGGCTTACCCAATCAACAAACTGCACAAAGCTCACTATGTTCTTCTGAACGTAGAAGCTCCACAGGAAGCGATTGATGAGCTGGAAACTAACTTCCGCTTCAACGATGCCGTTATCCGCAGCATGGTTATGCGCTTAAAACACGCAGTAACAGAAGCTTCTCCAATGGTTAAAGCTAAAGACGAACGTCGTGGCCGTGACCTATCTGATGAATATCAGGAAGAAGAAGCTGAAGAAGCTGGGGATTCTGAAGAGTAATTGCGCAGGTGACCACCAATCGTTTAGTGCTCACAGGCATAGTCTGTAAAGCATTGATTCGAAAAGTGAGTCCGTCAGGCATTCCTCACTGCCAGTTTGTTTTAGAACATCGTTCGAAGCAACAGGAAGCGGGGTTGTCAAGGCAAGCATGGTGCAGAATGCCCATTATCGCCAGCGGACAAACCTTACAAGCCCATACTCACAGTATAACGGTCGGCAGTTGGATTACAGTAAGCGGTTTCATTAGCACTCATCAAGGGCGCAATGGAATTAGCAAGATAGTCCTCCATGCCGAGCAGATTGATTTGATAGATTCTGGAGACTAGCCATATGGCACGTTATTTCCGTCGTCGCAAGTTCTGCCGTTTCACAGCGGAAGGCGTTCAAGAGATCGACTATAAAGATATCGCAACGCTGAAAAACTACATCACTGAAAGTGGTAAAATTGTACCAAGCCGTATTACCGGTACTCGTGCAAAATATCAGCGTCAGCTCGCTCGTGCTATCAAGCGCGCTCGCTACCTGTCTCTGTTACCATATACTGATCGTCATCAGTAATTGGTACAGTCCATTAACGACTTAAGAGGATAAGGTAATGCAAGTTATTCTGCTTGATAAAGTAGCTAACCTAGGTAGCCTAGGTGATCAGGTTAACGTTAAATCGGGCTATGCTCGTAACTTCTTAGTTCCACAGGGCAAAGCTGTTCCTGCAACTAAGAAAAACATCGAATTCTTCGAAGCTCGCCGCGCTGAACTGGAAGCTAAATTAGCTGACGTTCTAGCAGCAGCACAGGCTCGTGCAGCAGCAGTTACTGCGCTGGGTTCTGTAACTTTAGCTTCTAAAGCTGGTGACGAAGGTAAACTGTTCGGTTCAATCGGTACTCGTGATATCGCTGATGCAGTTACTGCAGCTGGCGTTGCAATCGCGAAAAGCGAAGTTCGCCTACCAAACGGCGTTCTGCGTACTACTGGTGACCACGAAGTTCACTTCCAGTTACACAGCGATGTTTTCGCAGAGCTGAACGTTATCATCGTTGCTGAGTAATCAAAAATGATGGTATGCACTGTTGATTTATCAGTGGTGCAATAAAAAACACCGGCATAGCCCGGTGTTTTTTGCTTTCTAGGGGATCTATTTCCCTATAACCTATATTCTAAGTAATTCATTGGAATTAGCTTTAATGTATTTAAACGCTAAACTTTATTGATTTGCTAAACATTGGTAGTCGAGTATTTCCCCCGCTGAACCTAAATTCAACTCCGTGATATCCAACCGATTTGCTAGCAACACCTTTGAGCCATCTTTCAGCTGTACCATCGCTAAACCATAATTTCCCATCTCGTCGTGATGTTTCACAACATAATCATACAGTTGATTGAATGGATTTTTTGCATCGTTAAATTCAGATTGAAGTTTTTTTGCTAAGTAATGATGGCCAACGAGCTCAGTTGGTAGAAAAGCCCAGTCTGTTGTTATCGTTGACGAAAATTGGTTTAGTTTCTGGTGGACTTCTTGTTTTAAACAGGCAAGGTGAATATGTAATTGGTCTTGTGAACGCCCATATTGCGAATTAACGGCAATAGCTAATAAATCATCAGGGATCTCTTTTTTTGATTGTTGCAATAAACTGGCCCGTTCTTGCCAAGCTAAAGCGAAATAGTTAGGCACATTTGCCGTTATTAATTGTTTTGCTTCAATCCCTTTAACCTTACTGGTAGGGATAACTAAGTTATGTAATGGCCCTTTTTTGTCTTTAAATAACACATACTGATTTTCCGTATCGACTTTTAGGCAAGGGGGAGTGATTGAGTGAGTTTGTTGTTGGGGAATGCATTGGCTATTAATGATATTCCAGAGTGCATTAGCATTGAGTTTAATCCAAGAAATATAACCAATAATGATGGCTAACAATAGGAAAAAAAGCCCCAAAAAAAGTTTAACCCATTTATTTTTTAGCATAATAATTTGTTAATGTGTATATTTTAGGTTGAAAGAACTTTAAGTATACAGCAAAAGCAGGTAGGTGAGAGGGAAATAGTGGTTGGATGTCGCTTATCGGGCAGCTTAATGACAGTGAATTAAGCTGCCCATCGTTATTTACTATGGCGTACGGTAATAGCCACCGTCACTTAACCTAGCAAAGCTATAAGTTTTCCCATCAGATGCGGTAATTTCCAATAGTTGGACTTCGCCTTTTGCATTTGCTTTCAAACGAATTTTTTGCCCTTGGCGCAAATTACTTAATGGCTTTTCTGCGCCTTCAACGCGAGCCATGGTAAAGGCATCATTGGCTTGCAGGTTATTATCACGAAATAGTTGGGCGAGTGTTTTGCCTTTTTGTACGCGATAATTCTGCCATTTATTGGCTGATGAACTCACCGTATTAGGTTCTTCACTTGGCGGTTGCGCGGTTGCCGTTGGTGGCTCAACCGGTGCAGGGTCAATGGGTTCAGGTACTATTTCGGGCTCTGAGGGTAACGATTGTGGTGCGCTTTCTCCTTGGGTTTCAGGTTCTTGGGTTGGAGAGGGGATGACTGGGTCAGGTGTAATATCAGGTGTGGTTGGCGGTGGGACCACAATAGGTTGATTCTGTGCAGTTGTGTTTAACGGTTTATCTTCCGCGGGCCAAAGTAGGGCTACCACGACAATGAGAACTAAAGTAGCAATACCATAGCGGTGAAATTTTGAAAGTTTAAACATCACTCCTCCTTGATGAGGCAATGAGTAAATTTGTTCATATTTCCACGATATTAACACCATTTTATTGTATTTTAAGGGCCTGACTCGATTTTTCAGAGAACACTGAGTTAATTTATCGCTAATCAGCTGCTTTTATTATTTAGATCGATTGTTTGGGTTTACCCATAAGTGTCAGGCTGCTATCCTTGCTTTTTTCTCAAAACCATATGGGTGTTTTCATGGCAAACCAAAATTTCGATTCAGTAGAAGCACAAGCGAGTTATGGCATTGGTCTACAAGTTGGGCAGCAATTATTAGAGTCAGGCTTAGAAGGTTTAGTGCCAAATGCGATTTTGGCAGGGCTTGTTGATGCTTTAGAAGGCAATATGCCATCAGTGCCTGTTGAAACACTACATAAAGCACTGCGTGAAGTTCATGAACGCGCCGATGCTGTTCGTGTTGCACGTCAGGCTGCATTAGCAGAAGAAGGCCAACAGTTCCTTGATGAGAACCAAAAACGTGAGGGTGTTTCAACCACTGAATCTGGTTTGCAATTCTCAGTAATTAACCAAGGTGATGGTGCAATTCCTTCACGCACAGACCGTGTTCGTGTTCACTATACGGGTCGTTTAATTGATGGCTCAGTATTTGATAGTTCAGTTCAACGTGGTCAGCCAGCAGAATTCCCAGTGAGTGGCGTGATCCCTGGGTGGATTGAGGCATTAACACTGATGCCTGTAGGGTCTAAATGGGAGTTGTATATCCCTCATCAATTAGCATATGGTGAGCGCGGTGCGGGTGCTTCTATCCCTCCATTTAGCACATTAGTGTTTGAAGTAGAATTATTGGAAATCTTATAATTTAAGTAAATTTGCTTAAGTTTTAGATAAATGCCTCATTGTTGGTTCAACGGTGAGGCTTTTTTTATAGCGTAAACTTTTCACGCTTGCTAATCTTGCTGTAAAGGGTGATTGAGAGGTGATTAAAATGCTACAACAAATTTGTGAACTAGCTCAAGAAGCAGGCTATGCCATTATGGAAACCTACAATGCACAAGAGCCTTTGCAGGTTGAACATAAAAGTGATAATTCCCCTGTAACAGAAGCGGATATTGCAGCTCATAAAGTCATTGCAGCAGGGCTCACTCGTATTGCTCCAGATATTCCACAACTTTCGGAAGAAGACCTTGTTGACTGGTCAGTTCGTCAACATTGGCAACGCTATTGGCTAATAGACCCACTTGATGGCACAAAAGAATTTATCAATCGCAATGGGGACTTTACCGTTAATATTGCATTGATTGAAAATGGAGTGCCTGTGATGGGGGTTGTGTATGCCCCCGCGAAAGGGCTGTTATATTACGCAGAGGGGAGCCAAGCATGGAAAGAAGAAGGTGGTCATAAACAGCGTATTCATGTTCAGGATATGAAACCCCCTGTCATTGTGATCAGCCGTTCCCATCAAGATAGCGAACTGATGGATTATTTAACCCAAATGGGCGAACACACTACGGTGGAAATTGGTTCCTCATTAAAGTTTTGTTTAGTTGCAGAAGGCAAGGCGCAGCTTTATCCACGCTTTGGGCCAACCAATATTTGGGATACTGCGGCAGGTCATGCTGTGGCTATTGGTGCGGGTGCGAAAGTGGTTGATTGGCATGGGAAAGTACTGGATTACACGCCAAGGGAATCATTTTTAAACCCAGGTTTTCGTGTTATTTTATTCTAGATAATTAAAACCAATAGTTGGCGCTTAAACATTCAAGTGCCAACTATTCGGAGTGCTAGTTGTCTAATTGCAGTACTTTAGCCGTTGCTGCCCGGATATCTAAACAGGCTTTTGCATCTTGTTTTAAATCAACCCCATAAGTTGGAATAATTTGTTTTAAGCGTGTTTCCCATCCCTCTGCTTTAAGTTGCTCATCGAAACAGGTTTTTAGTACGTTTATCGCAATAAAAGCAGCCGTTGACGCCCCCGGAGAAGCCCCCATTAATACAGAGAAGGATTTATCTGCACTGGTAATTAGTTCAGTACCGAATTCTAAAACCCCTTTCTTATCGTGATCTGGTTTTATAATTTGCACTCGTTGCCCTGCAACGACTTCTTTCCAATCTTCATGTTGAGCATCAGGGTAGAATTTTTGCAACATGGCAAACTGGTGAGCAGAAGTTTGTAGCACTTGCCCCACCAAATATTCAGCAAGTGACCAGTTATCTTTGGCGACCGCTAACATGGGTTCGATATTATTGAGATGAACCGATTCAAATAAATCGAGATAAGAACCATGTTTTAAAAACTTACTAGAAAAGCCTGCATAGGGCCCAAATAATAATGAACGTTTACCCCCAATTATACGGGTATCCAAATGAGGTACTGACATTGGTGGCGAGCCTTTATCCGCTTTCCCATAAACTTTAGCATGATGGCGCCCTGCAATTTGTTCGTTATCACAACGTAACCAGATACCACTGACAGGGAAACCACCAAACCCTTTACCTTCGGGGATGCCTGATTTCTGTAATAATTCAATAGCACGCCCACCGGCTCCTACAAAAACAAATTTTGCCGAAGTAACTTGTTTTTCATGAGTAATTAAATTTTTTACTTCTACATTCCAGCGACCATCTTTTGTTTGTTTAACATCAATGACTTCATGCTTATAGTGAAGAGAAAAACCGGTTTGTTCGCTAAGTTGTGCAATTAATAGGTGGGTGAGAGCGCCGTAATCGACATCGGCTCCTGTCGCGACACGAGTGACCGCAATTTTTTCATCGCTTTCACGCCCTTCCATTAATAATGGAGCCCAGTCATCGATCTGCTTGGGGTCATCACTGTACTCCATATTATGGTAGCAATGGTGAGCGGACATCTGGCGAAAGCGTTGCTGTAAAAATTTCACATTGTCTTCACCCCAAACGAAACTCATATGTGGGCAAGGGTGAATAAAATCGCGAGGGTTTTTTATTTTGCCTTTTGTGACAAGGTATGACCATAGTTGGCGCGATAAATCGAATTCGGTGTTAACCTCAAGTGCTTTACTTATATCTACAGTGCCATCGGGGTTAGGTGGCGTATAGTTCATTTCGCAGTTTGCCGCATGGCCGGTTCCTGCGTTATTCCAAGGATGAGAGCTTTCCTGAGCACAATCGTTTAATCTTTCAAAAATAGAAATTGTTAACGAAGGCTCTAACTCTTTGAGAAATGTAGCGAGGGTTGCGCTCATAATACCAGCGCCGATGAGGGCTATATCGACATTCTCTACAATAGGTTTATCCATTATGACCTCTAATTTTTAGTCGGGGTGAAGCAAAGCTGAGTATCTTCTTGATAGACAACATAAGCACGACGCCATGGTTCATCACCAATAAGCCGCCACTTATGACCCGTCCCAGTATTATCTTGCGCTAACAGAATATCACCTGGGTTAATGACAAACTTAGAGCCATCTTTAGTTTCAAACTCTAAAGTACCGGTAAGAGTGATGACATAACGAGGAACGGGGTCCTTATGCCAATCGAAAGATCCGCCTGAAACGGTTTCACGAAAAGAAAGTTCACTAACAGCTATAGGAAGAGTTTGGTTATCACCATCTGCATTAGGAACACGACCAAGCTCTAGAGTTCCTTCTTCAAATAGAGAATTTCCATCTTCTCCCGTCCACATACGAACACAGCGTATCATTTTGTTTAGCTCCTTAATGACGTACAGAAATGTATCACAACTATTCGATATTCATTAGATATAACAAGCAAAGCTCTTAAAAAGATAATATTTAAATTTGATATAGTTTTAAATTTAAAGTGTTTTAGGCTTCAGGTCAAAAATATTATCTGATTATCTAAATATAGCTTAATAACAACAGTGAAACTTAGTTTTTTACCATTAATATTAAATAAATTTAATTTTTAAATCTTAATTTGATTGTCTTTTTAGGATGGTGTTAAATATGTCTTGGATAGATTTTCTATGCTTAGAAAATATCTTTAAGTATATTTACATTAGGTTTTTCTATGGTTGGGTTGTGGTTTGATTATACAAAATATAATATTTTTGATGTTTTATATAAGAATTTTTATATCCATAATGTATTGTAAAAACCAAATGTTAACTGATTTTTAAAAGTTAGATAATGGATAAAATATCATATAAATCCTCATTGCGAAGTAATGAAACTAGTATTTTTGATAAGATAACTAATGCAATTTCATCTTTTCCTTTAATAATTAAAAATATAACTAATACTACACATTTTCCTAACAGAATAAACTTAAATGGGAGAATAGTAAAAAAATCCGAGAAGGTTGATGCTAATAAGGCATTAAAAGAAATTTTAGATATTGGGAAACATATCCATCGCGAAGCTATTGAGGTAACTCAATCTCCAATTCAAACTCAGCCTAATATTAATCATAAATTATCGTTGAAAGGTAACAAGGGGTTAATAGTTGGTAGCTTATTATTATTGGATCTGCAAAAAAATAATGCCATTCATCGTAGTGGTCATGAGGAGAATACAACAAATTTGATGGGGATGGAAAGGGGTGAAAGAAATTATAATGATACTATTCATTTTCATAGGAAAAGACGAAGTGTTTCCGAATCACTTAACCTAAAATTTGATATGAAAACAAATGCATACCTAGATCACTTAAGGGAAAGAGAAACTGGTTTTATAGGTAAAAAAAGTTATATTGGCTCATTGGTTTTTAAGTTAGAGGCTAAAGGCTGGCCATTAGATTTTAACTTATTAAAAAATAGATTTGAAAAGGACAAGTCACGTAGAATAAAAATAATAAATAAGTCTAAAAATATGTTAAAAGAAGCAGAGGCTAAAGCTTTTAGCCATAGGTTTAAAGCATTATTTGGACAGCCAATAAACTATTTAGGTCGAGAAAATAGTAGGTTAGTAAACAATGAAGGTAAAATAAAAAAATTAAAGCAGCATATCGCTAGGGAGGAAGCAAGGTTAACCAAAGAAACTGAAAATTTGTCTGTGCTTAATTTATTACTTCACCCTGATAACCCCAATTTTTCTACAGCTTGGATGGGGTTCTATAAAAAAATAGATTACTTGTATGCAGAAAAAAATAAAATTGATTTAGAATGTAAGGAATATAGCCAGCATTTGGAATCATTGCCTAAAAATAGTAACCCAATTGCCTTTAGGTATATTAGTTCTGAAAAATATAGTACAGAAGTAAAGCTAGCTAATGCAAGAAAAGAATATAAATTGCTCACTGCTAAAATTAATTCTATGGAAGCAGCGGCAAGTATTGAGATGTCTCAAAATGATTTAAAATCGCAACTTAGTCTAGAGACTCAAATGGAAAGAATAGCTGCTGAATTAAAAGTAACGCAGGTAAATGAATTGGAGCTAGAAAATAATGTTAAGAATGCTAAAGAAGAGTTAGATAAGCTAATATTATCTGGTTTATTAGTTAATGGCATAAGTATTGATTGTACTGATCTCGATAAAGTTTGGCAGGTTCATTTTTATCAGGGAGCTAACTTTAAAGGAAGTATTTCGTTTTCTAATACAATAAAAGAATTTAGCTTAAGGAAGGTTTTGCTGGGGGAAGCAGATCGTTCTATTTTTATTCATGTGGGAGGCTCTCAAAGTATTTTAAAAATAAATAGTAAAAATAATGATGCGAAGAATGAAACATTACTCAAATTATTAAATGATAAAAAAAGCCGATTAAATATTGCGGACTCAGTTATGTCAGAAATTGAGAATTCTGCATTTAAAAAAATAGATGACATTGATTTTATTGATGATTTTAAATTCAGTGTACATGGTAAAATTTTGCATGTTTTATCAAAATCATCTCAACAATTATCAAAAGAACCTAAGATCTATCAACATATTATTGAAGGGTTTATTAGTGGATTAATCAAGCCTAGTGTCGTTTTATTTGAGGGTAAAGTTGTTCCTGGTTTACTTTCTCTTGGAAGTGAACATCATAACCTAATTTTTTCACTTCCAGATAATGACCTTATTATTTCTAGTACATTCCACGAAAATAAGAAGTTAGCTAAATTTATTCATAAGCATTTAACTAAAATTGACCAAGAGGGGTTTAGCAAAAATAATTTAGAAAATATTAAACATATAGATAACCGACTAAATCAGAAGTGGCAGCATAGGTTAACCTTTATTGAAAGAAGCCCCAATATTCAGTTTAAAACTGAGCCTGAGATTGACCCTTATCGATTGCTACTAAAAAGTGGAGTTGAAAAAAATTTTTCTGATCTAAACGGTGTTATTTATACATCATATGAAAAAACAGCAAAATTAAGTAATGACGTCAAGAAAATGTTGATTGAGTCTGCTGAAGTTATCATGATGTTAACAACTACAGGGGTATCATCACCTTGGATTATATCCGCTGAATTTATGGCGGGCATTTCTTTAAAATTAGCAAACATATATTTAGATATGCAGCTAATTGAAAACTCAGATCGTGGTGCCGATATAGAGCAGGCAAAGAAAAATTTGATGGTTGGAAAAATATATTTATCACTTAATCTTGCTAAAGCACCAAGGTTGATGGTGCAGGTTATCGGCAAATGGTTAGATTTAATTAATACATTAGAAGGTATTGCGGCAGAAAGATTATTCAATCCATTAGCTAAATATTCAAAGTTTAGGGTAAATCGAGGAGGAGACGATTTAGCAACAACCGCATTTCGATATGCTAAATTAGATCAATTTAGTTTCCCTAACCTATTAAAGAAAAAACACCCTGATGGCTTATGTCATGGGTTATCTTTAGAGATCTTGCAACGGTTAGAAGAAAGCGTTGACCCACAAAAACACTTATTTTCTGTTGTTGCTAGCTTAAAAGAGGATTTAAAAAAGCCTGCTTCTTTCTCAGGGAAGGTATTTGATAGTATAGAGAGAAAACAAACTCAGCCTTCTTTATTTAAAACCCAGAAATATCATAGAGAACCGACTGTAAGATATAGGGGAGAGCACCATGATTTAGTCAAAAAATTAGAGGATAATGTGATGGAGCTAAATCCGGGTGATACTGCACTAATAAGGGCGTATATAAGAAAGTCAGATGGTTCAATTCTTTCTGAAGGGCACATAATTATGGTTCAACGTATATCTAACCAACAATTTGAGTTGTTTGATTCTAATAATGGTGTTTTTTCATACTCGACAGAAACGGGGTTCAAAAAAGCATTAATGAATTATTTTAATTTGGCTTATCGTGACCACGGTTTGTTAATCCCTGGAAGTTTTACTCGTTTTATCTTATAGCTATAGTAATAAAGGCTTTTAGCTCTTTATAAAAATTAATATTTTAGAATTGAATTCAATGCTAGGTGTTGTATTAACATAATAGTCTTACCATCAACAATTTCGCCAGTTTTGATAGCTTCTAACGCTTTAGGAAATGGCCATTCTAAGACTTCAATATCTTCACCTTCTTCAGCTAACCCGCCACCTGCATTGCTGCGGTTATTGTCGTTGTACTCAGCAATATAGAAATATAGCTTCTCGGTAACGGAACCGGGGCTCATAAATGCTTCGAAGACTTTTTCTATTTTGTCGACTTTAAAGCCAGTTTCTTCCTCTGCTTCGGCAATGATACGGGTTTCCGGTGAAGCATCGTCAAGCAAGCCTGCGGCAGCTTCAATCAGGAAATGCTGGTAACCATTTATGTACATAGGCATACGGAATTGGCGTATCAAGATAATGCTGTTTTTTATTTTATTATAGAGCAGAATGACTGCGCCATTGCCTCTATCATAGACTTCACGCTCTTGTTGTTGCCAGTTTCCATCTCTTCTTTGTAATTCATAGGTGTATTTTTTTAAGATATACCAATTATCGGAAAGCAGTTTTTCTTTGATATTACGTAGTTGGGGGTGTTTCAGTGACATTGGATGATCCAAAATAACAATTATATTTATGTCTAATCTAGCATTGTTAATATTGGTATAAAATAGGATTTTGGCGATGAAGTAATAGCATACTTCAGGTACAACCCTGAAGTATGCTAACGAAGGGATATGATGGGTTATTTAATGATCTGAATTTGTTTAACTTCAACTTCCCTTGAATTCCAATCTTTATCGATTTTACCGCGGATTTCGACTTTATCTTTTGGTGTGACATTAACACCATTCCAACGTTTTTCACTGATTTCAAGGTTGATGGTGCCTGTGCCATCAGTAAATTCATAATGTTTATAGTCAAGTTGTTTAACGATATTACCACGTAAAATAACCCAGCTATCATCAGACATCTCTAGTGCTTTTGCGACGGTTGTTTCTCCGCTATTAGGGCCAATAAAGCCCCCATTTTGATTGGTTTGCGTTGTATTATTAGTGACAGCACCCGGACCGTCAAAACCGCCATTTGCAGCAAAAACAGGGGCTGTTGCAAGAGCTGCAATTAATGTAATTAAAGGTAATTTTTTCATGATCAGTTTCTCCAAATAAGACGTAAACTTGTTTATATGGAAGTTATTAAAGCAGGTAAATCTTAACAGGATCTTAAGAAACTTAATTGATGCATTATATTTTTAATTTAATAAATAATAGCTAGTCATTTCATTACTGATGGGATAAATATAATAATATTCTGATACGGAGGGGTTATGCGTATTCTATTAATCGAAGATGACAGGCTAATTGGTGATGGGTTAAAAGTAGGGTTAACTCAACTGGGCTTTTCTGTTGATTGGTTTATGGATGGAAAACTGGGGCAACTTGCTCTTTTTGATGCTCCCTATGATGCCGTGGTACTTGACCTCTCATTACCGAATATTGATGGCATGGACATTTTGGCACATTGGCGCAAACAGGGGCGTGATGAACCGGTATTAATTTTGACAGCCAGAGATGCTCTGGAGCAGCGGGTACAAGGCTTACAACGTGGAGCGGATGATTATCTGTGCAAACCTTTTGCCTTAATGGAAGTTATGGCTCGTTTGCAGGCATTGATCCGCAGACGAAGTGGTCAGTTAACACCTAAATTGACTCATGGAGATGTGGAAATGGACCCGTCTGGGATGACGGTAACTGTTAAAGGGGAGCCTGTTCAACTTAAAGGGAAAGAATTGGCATTATTATCTCTATTTATGCATAACCCAAATAAAATTCTATCGCGAGGCTTAATAGAAGAGAAACTGTATAACTGGGAAGAGGAAGTATCGAGTAATTCAGTTGAGGTACATATTCACCATTTAAGACGCAAGTTAGGTAATACGTTTATTCGTACTGTTCATGGTGTCGGTTATCGATTAGGTGATGATGAATAATGAAAACATTTAGTCTTCGGCTAAAACTTACCTTAATGTTGCTGTTATTAGCATTGGTGACATGGGGTATCGCGAGTTCACTAGCTTGGTATCAAACGTATAAGACCATTAATGAGCTATTTGATACACAACAAATGGCATTTGCTAAACGTTTGTCTGTATTGCCTTCAGATCTTGAATTGTCTAAACCTTCATTAAAGAAAACAAAAAAATTATTGCGGAAAAATCGAGGCGATCAAGATGATGATGCATTAGCTTTTGCTATTTTTACGCTTAAGGGGCAGATGGTTTTAAATGATGGTGATAATGGGAAAAAGATTGTATTTAACTTTGCAAGGGAAGGCTTTTCTGATGGGAGAGTTACAGGAAGCGATGACTCGTGGCGTTTTGTTTGGTTAAAATCTCAAGATGGGCAATATGTTATCGTGGTTGGCCAAGAGTGGGAATATCGGCAAGAAATGGCAACGGATATCATGGTGGCGCAATTTATGCCTTGGTTGGTGGCATTGCCGTTGATGCTAGTCGTATTTCTATGGCTTTTAACCCGTGCTTTGCGGCCTTTAAAAGAAGTTGCAAACCAATTGCGCTATCGTCAGCCTGATGAATTAACACCTATTGAAGTATCACGTATTCCAACCGAAGCAAAGCCAATCATAGACTCAATGAATGGTTTGTTTGAGCGAATCAATAATATGTTTGCGCGAGAAAGGCAGTTTACATCTGATGCTGCCCACGAGCTGCGTAGTCCTCTCGCAGCCTTAAAAGTGCAAGCGGAGGTGGTACAAATTGCAGGGAATGACACTGATATTCGCCACCATGCAGTAGCAAACTTATCCGAAGGGATTGACCGTGCATCTCGTCTTGTTGACCAATTGCTCACATTATCGAGGTTAGAATCGATATCCCAACTTGAAGATATTACTGAATTATCTTGGTTATCTCTGATTGAAACTGCAATCAATGATATTCAGCCGGAGGCGCAGGCTCAAGGAACCACGGTGATCAGTATTATTAAAGGCGAACCGCCGACATTAAAAGGCCAAGCACTGTTATTGAGTGTACTGCTCAGAAACCTACTTCATAATGCAATACGCTATGGCAAAGCGAAAGGGCGAGTAACGCTAACGTTGTACGCAGACCACCTTGAAATTGAAGACGATGGTGATGGGGTGACCCCAGAAGTTTTACAACGCTTGGGAGAACGTTTTTATCGGCCTGCGGGGCAAGAAAAAACAGGGAGTGGTTTAGGGCTATCTATTGTTAAGCGAATTGCTCAATTGCATAACTTACAGGTTATTTTTGCTAACAGTGATAAAGGCGGTTTTTGCGTTAAAGTATATTGGTTGGTTTATTAAATTTATGTGAGTTACAGCGTCGCTAAGATATAACGCGTTATTATTAATTAGGTAGAATGGGGTAATGCAAAGAACACAACCACCTTGGTTATAAATTGTTTTTATTGGGAAGTTTTTAAAGCAATATGTGTTGGTTAATAAAACTATCAATAAACCATATAATAATGAGTAGTTATTAATGAAATGGTTATAATTATGCATATGGCATATTGAGGAATTTTAGAATAACTGACTATTTTTGTGTTCGCTGTTTTATGATTGCTAATGGGCTTATGTAGTGTGCACTTAAGGGACACTACATAAGATGTATGTCATGTTACTGATTTAAGCTGGAAACAAGTAAACTCATCACTTTTTCAATTTCTTGAGGGGTTAATTCACCATCTTTGAAAAATAATACTTTCCCTTGGTTATTCAATACGATAATTGCGGAGCTTTCAGGTTTTAACCCCCATGCATTTTTGACGACACCGTCACTATCAACAATAAATTGAGAGTAAGGAAACTCTTTTTTACTGTCTTCAACACTATTTTTAACAAATACACCTGTACCGAAAATAGCGTCATCCGCATTCACGATAGTCGTGGTTTGATAGGCATCGTGAGGGAGTTTGGCTTGTTTGATAGCTTCTATTAACGGTGCATTAAGTTCTTTCGCTGAAGAGCGGCCCGCAATATGTTGGATAGTGCGTACCTTGCCAATTAATTGCTGGCTTTTCCATGGCTGATTATCCAGTTTCCCTTCATCGTTTATGATGAGCTCCCCCTTGTCAGATATAGAAACGGCAGGAACTGTTTGGTTTAATTGAATATTAGCAGCAGTGGCGGCGGTTGATATTCCGAGTAAAAAAATCGACACTAAAAGATTTTTAATCATATATACCCCTTAAATTTTGCTTTAGCCTTGTTAGAGAGGTGAACCTAAGTACCAATTCTATAATTGATACTTATAGCATAGCTCATCGGATGAGTTTCAAAAGAGAATTTAACATTTTTTTAAAATTCAGAATAAAGACAAGGTTTGTAAGGATTTAACAGTTATTTGACACTGTCATGTTATGTCAGCAAATTGAATAAAACTGCAATTTTAGAACCAAAATGGAAATTTCTGGTCTATGATTATTGTACGGTATGAGTTATTGAATATCGTAAGAACAAAGGGGAGGCTAAGTTCTAATGAAAATTTTTAACCGTTATAACCCATTTAAGATTGCTCTTTACGTCAAAACGTTATTCCGTGGCAGGCTCTATATTAAGGATTTTGGGGCATTTGAGTTTAATTATGGGAAAATTTTACCACCTAAAGTCAGTGATAAGCGCCATTACAATGTGATGAGTGAGGTTAACAAACAGGTATTATTATTACAGGCGGAGTTAGGGTAGCGTTAATCAAACTTAGGTTTGGTTAACAATAGCGCCACTCAAGGTGGCGCATTGAAATGAAACGGCTTTGCAACTAAATATTAGTGTTCAGTATCTTTGGTTTGTCGTTTTGCATCAGCCGTTTCAGTCGTGTTTTTTCCCGGTTGTACAATTACTGGTGCTGGTATTGCCGTGAGGCGAGTTACCAGTAGTTGGTCGATTTTGTAGTTATCAATATCGACAACTTCAAACTTATAACCCGCATATTTAACGTAATCTGTACGCTTTGGCATCCTTCTTAACCGGTACATCATAAAGCCTGCGATGGTTTCATAGTTACTAAAGTCAGGGAAATCATCGATATCTAAAATGCGCATGACATCTTCAATAGGGGTTCCCCCTTCAACTAACCAAGAGTTCTCATCACGTACCACAATTTGTTCTTCTTGCCCTGAGCCAACTAAATCGCCCATTAAAGTAATCATCACATCGTTGATAGTAATGATACCCATAACAAGCGCATATTCATTAAGAATAACGGCGAAATCGACAGCATTCGTTTTAAATGCTTCTAGTGTATCTGACAGGGAAAGGGTATCCGGTATCATTAGCGTATTACGAATATGTACACCGTCTTTTAAACTTAGACTTTGCCCATTCAATACGCGATTAAGTAGCTCTTTGGAATCAACGTAACCAATGACATGGTCAATACCTCCAGCACAAACGAGGAATTTAGAATGTGGTTGAGTTGAGATTTTATGTTTAATACTTTCTTCTGATTCGTCTTTATCAAAATAGATAATACTTTCACGTGGTGTCATCGCTGATGGCACAGTACGAGATTCAAGCTCAAAAACATTCTCAATTAATTCATGTTCTTGCTTACGTAATACCCCAGCGACCGCGCCTGCTTCAACGACGGCAAAGATATCATCAGAGGTGATATCTTCATTGCGCGATATAGGTAACTTGAATAGCTTGAAGATGAGGTTGGCAAGGCCATTAAAGAACCAGACAAAAGGGCTGAGAACCACCAAACAAAAGCGCATTGGATTGACAATACGGATGGCGATTGCTTCGGGTTTCACCATGCCAATACGTTTTGGTGTTAAATCCGCCACTAAAATAAATAAACTAGTCACAATGGTAAAAGAAATGATTGAAGCGATTTGTTGTGCCCAGTTAGGGGATAAAAACTGAATAAATACATCATACAATGCAGGTGAAAAAGCTGACTCGCCCACAATACCTGCAAGAATGGCAACGGCATTTAAGCCAATTTGCACGACGGTAAAAAACATACCAGGCATTTCTTGTAATTTGAGTACTCGGGCCGCGTTAATATTTCCTTCGTCTGCCATTAGCTTAAGTTTAATACGGCGGGAAGCTGCCAATGAAATTTCAGACAAAGAAAAGAATGCGCTAATTGCACATAATAAAAGAACGATCAATAAGCTGTTAATCATAGGTTTTCCTGACACCCTTCAACACTAAGATTGATTCATTTTTAATGATCTCAGTAGGTATCATCTCGGGTAGAAAATATATTCAATAAGTAAATATATAGTAGCGCACTATGCGCAAAATAATTGATATGTTCGATGAGTATAGCATCGGGTATATTTATCTGGCTAGATATTCATCATAAATCATGTTGTAGGGCGGTGTTTACTTTATTGCCTGAGCCGTGTACTCGATTATGCTCAGGTAATTTATTATCTATCTACAACATGATTTATCTAGAATGAAAAACAAATTAAAAACTAATAATTTATGTTTTAATTATTTAATGAGGGGGGTAAGCAAACACCAATACCCCCTAAGCCACAATAACCATTTGGGTTTTTGTATAAATACTGCTGGTGGTAATCCTCTGCGAAATAGAAGGTTTCCAATGGCGTAATCTCAGTTGTAATCTGACGTACATCATTTTGTGCTTTCATTGCTGCTTGGTATGCTTGCAAGGTCTTCATTGCTTGCTGGTCTTGTTCATCGGAAACCGTATAGATGGCCGAGCGGTATTGGCTGCCAATATCGCCACCTTGGCGCATCCCCTGAGCAGGGTCGTGATTTTCCCAAAATAAGGTTAATAATTGGGTGTAATCGATCGTTTGTGGGTCAAAAACGACCCGGACGGCTTCCGCATGCCCTGTTAGCCCTGAACACACTTCCTCATAGGTTGGGTTTGGTGTTAACCCACCACAATATCCTGCTGAAGTGGAATAAACGCCAGATTGCTGCCAAAATAGACGCTCTACACCCCAGAAGCACCCCATAGCAAAATAAGCGATTTCCATATTCTTAGGAATAATCTCAATCGAATGATGGTTAACCGCATGATATGGTGAGTAAGTTATAGCGGTTGCTCTGCCGGGCAGAGGTTGTGCAATATTTGCAGAGTGAAATTTATTAAATGGCATAATGATTCCTATGTATATTGACCGCACAAAAAAACTAAAAATAGGGATAAAAACTTGTGTATCCGGCTAATTTTACTCAAAATAAATTGATATGAAGTATTTAGTCAATCGAATAACCACCTTAGGAGTAGGCGTGTCGAAATACCCACTAGCTTGTTTTCTCTGCCTAACTGCGGCACTACCAGTGGCACACGCAGCGAACCTTCGCCTTAATATTGAAGGGCTTGAAGGCCAACTTAATCAAAACGTGCGAGTACAACTTTCTAATATATCTCAAGATGAAGTTGTACCCAATGGTCGTTTTCGAGCCCGTGTTGAGAAAGCAATTCAAGAAGGTTTAAAGCCTTTAGGTTATTATCAACCTTCCGTTGAGTTTAGTTATGAAGAAAAAACCCCGCCTGCTCGTTCTGTATTGACTGCTAAAGTAACTCCTGGAGAACCCATTTTATTGAGAGGGGTGACAGTTGAATTACAAGGTGGTGCAAAAACCGACCCTGACTATGAAAAGATGGTTAAAAAATACACACCAAAACTGGGTATTATCCAAAATGATGGTGAATATGAAGATTTCAAAGGTCGTTTTAGCAGCCTAGCTATTCGTAAAGGTTATTTTGATGCAATGATGGAGAAAAGCCAATTAGGTATTTCTCTTGACCACCATGCTGCTTATTGGGATTTTGATTTTAATAGTGGGGAGCGTTATCGCTTTGGCGCCATTTCTTATCAAGGGTCGCAAATTCGTGAAGATTATTTGAATAATCTCGCTCCGTTTAAAAAAGGGGAATATTACACCTCCGAACAACTCGCTGAGTTTAACCGTCGGTTAGCAGAAACTGGCTGGTTCTCTTCTGCGATTGTCACTCCGGACATCGCAAAAGCGCGTGAGGCGGATTCCGATGTGTTACCTATGGAGGGTGTGATGGTCCCCCGCGCCAAAAACTTTATTGAACTTGGTGGCGGTTATGCAACTGATGTCGGCCCGCGCGTTAAAGCGACATGGAATAAACCTTGGGTCAATTCAAGGGGGCAAAGTTTTACATCAAGTATCAGCCTTTCTCAACCAGAGCAATTGATTGACGCTAGTTATAAAATTCCATTAAAAGCCAATCCTTTAGAGCAATACTATGCCGTTCAAGGCGGTTTTAAACGCACCGATTTAAATGATACACAATCAAATACTACGACTTTAAACGTATCTCGTAACTGGGACTACTCTTCCGGTTGGCAATATGGCGTGAATATGCGTTGGATGCTGAGTAACTTTACCCAAGCTGATGTCACTAATACGACAATGCTATTGTATCCAGGGGCTTATGTTAGTCGTATTCGTCAACGTGGTGGTGTGATGCCAAGTTGGGGGGATAGCCAACGTTATTCAATTGATTATTCGAATAAAATTTGGGGTTCAGATATCGACTTTGCTGTATTGCAAGCTAAAAATGTATGGATAAGAACCCCATGGGAGGGGCACCGTTTTGTGGTGCGAGGTAATATAGGTTGGATTGAAACCAATGATTTTGACAAAGTCCCGCCAGACTTGCGTTTCTTCGCTGGTGGTGATGGTAGTGTACGTGGCTATGGATATCAAAAAATCTCCCCAGAAGACAGTAAAGGTAAACTGACAGGGGCATCTAAGTTGGCTGTTGGCTCTGTTGAATACCAATATAATTTCACGGGTAATTGGTGGGGCGCCACTTTTATTGATAGCGGCGAAGCAGTAAATGATATTAAAAAGAGTGATTTTAAAACTGGCGCAGGTATAGGTGTTCGCTGGGTTTCTCCAGTAGGACCGATTAAATTTGACCTTGCAACACCAATCGGTGATTCAAATAACGACAAAATACAATTTTATATCGGTTTGGGGACTGAATTATGAGGTGGTTGAAATGGCTAAAATGGATAAGTCTTTCCATTTTATTAATTCTAGTTCTTATTATTGCGGCATTAAGTTGGGTAATTGGCACCCAATCCGGTCTTCATTTTGCTTTAAATTCAGCGACTCGCTTTGTTCCTGAATTAACGATTGATAAAATAGATGGTGATATCAGTAATTTAACGTTGACTGGCGTGAAGTATCAAATGCCAGGCATTGATGTTAATGCAGGGGAATTACATTTAGCATTACGCCTAGGCTGCCTGAAAAGCCGTGAATTATGTATTGATAACCTTAGCACTGATAATGTAATGGTAAATGTTGATACGGCGCAGTTACCGCCATCAGAAGAAGCACCTGCTTCAGAGCCACTAACTGAACTCAAAGCACCGCTAACCATTCGTTTAAACCAGCTTTCGTTAGTTTCAACTCACGTCAATGTTGATGGTATGGATATTGATTTAGCTAAATTTACCACAGGGGTAACGTGGGAAGATAAAGCTATCACAATTATTCCGACAGATATTATTGACTTGGCAATTCATTTACCTGAAACGCAACAAGATCAGGCGACGGAAGAAAAACAACCCGATCCTGTGCCGATTAACGAGCAAAAATCGTTAGCAGATGAACTAAAAGAATTGTTCTCAAAACCGCTACTGGCTGAATTACCTGAAATAATTTTACCTGTTAATTTAAATGTTGAGGGGATTAATGCATCGAACTTTCAATTAACTGGTGGGGCTGACGTTAAGATTAACCAATTACATCTTAGCTTGTCTAATGAGGGGCAGCAGGTACTGGTTAAACAGTTAAAAGTTGATGCGCCACAAGGTAATGTGGCTTTATCTGGAACAGCAATGTTGAAAGATAAGTGGCCAGTATCTTTATCAATATTGGGAGAGAGCCGTTTAGAGGATTTAGATGGGCAAAAAATAGATTTGTCTTTAAAGGGCGGCTTAATTGATGAACTAAAATTGGCATTGAATCTGCAAGGCCCAATTAATGCGACGTTAGATGCAGAAACTGACTTATCACAAGCGGATTTGCCAATTTTATTAACACTAAAAAGCGATAAGCTGACATGGCCTTTAGTCGGTGATGCACAGTACCAGTTAGATGGCACACGCCTACGTTTAAATGGCCGCCCATCCGCTTATGATATGTCTTTGCGTTCTGCTATTACTGGGCAAGATCTTCCTCCATCAACCTTACTCTTAGACGCCAAAGGTAATGAAGAGCAAATTAACCTTACGCGTTTACGCTTATCCGCTTTACAAGGGAATGCGGACATCACAGGGGTGGCTGACTGGAGTAAAGCAATCAGTTGGAATGCGGTGCTAACCTTGTCAGGTATCAATACCGCTAAACAATATCCCGAGTGGCCAGCGAAGGTCGACGGTAAAATTGTTACGCGCGGTAGCCTATACGGTGGGAGCTGGCAATTGCAAGTCCCTGAAATTATGCTGGATGGTAATGTAAAAAATAACTTACTGAAAGCGCGTGGGCAGGCAAAAGGCAATGCAGCCGGTCAGTGGGACATCCCTAATTTTAATTTAGCACTAGGCAAAAATAATATTGATGTAAAAGGGACGCTTGCTGATAAATGGAATCTTGATGCAAAAATTAACGCACCTGGGCTCAATGGTCTACTACCCGGTTTAGGGGGGGTGATTGTTGGTGATGTGAAATTACGGGGTAATTTGCAAACGCCAGAAGCGTTAATTGACTTAACCGCTCGCGGTGTGAAATGGCAAAATGATCTCGCTATTGATAACGTGGTTATTAAGGGTAATGTTGCTACTGGTGAGCAGATAAAAGGCGATTTATCCGTTGTCTTACGCCAATTAAAGCAAGGTGATATGGTCATTAGTAACCTGAATCTTGACGCGAAAGGTAGTGAAAAGCAGCATACACTGAAGCTGAATGTTAAAGGTGAACCTGTCTCAGGGCAGTTATCACTCGCAGGGAGCTTTGACCGCCAAACAGAAGTGTGGAAAGGTAACCTGACCAATACGTTATTTGATACTGTTGTCGGTGAGTGGCGCTTGAATCAAGCCATGTCACTTAATTACGCTAATCAAACGCAAGAAGTGACAATTGGTCGTCATTGCTGGGTAAATCCAGATGCGCGTTTATGTGTGCCAAAACCAATTAAAGCAGGTAAAAGCGGCAGTGCTGACATTGTATTAGAACGCTTTGACTTAGCAATGATTAAACCGTTTATGCCTAAAGATACACGTGTTAGTGGTGTCTTTAGTGGCAAAGCAAACGCTATTTGGAAAGACGATGGCAGTATGCCGCAAGTGAAGTTAGATTTACGTGGCAATGACGTTAAAGCAACACAGTTTGTTGACGGGACGCGTTTACCTATCGTATTTGATACCTTAACGTTAAGTGCAGGGCTCAAAAATGGTAAGGCAGACGTTAATTGGTTGTTTGGTTTGCAGAATAACGGCCAGATGCGCGGCAATATTCAAATTTCAGATATTGAAAAACGCCGTCTGTTAGCGGGTAATGTAGAAATCAATTCGATTACTTTAGATTTAATTAAACCGCTGCTTGGTCAAAAAGAAGTGGCTAATGGCCGCTTGAGTGCCAATTTACGGCTAGGGGGCTCAGCAAATAACCCATTATTAAATGGTAATTTATCGCTTTCTAGCTTAGAAGTTCGCTCAGCGATGATCCCATTTGATATTAAAAGTGGTCATTTAGGTATTAATTTTAATGGCACTAGCTCTGTGATGAATGGGCAAATCAATACACCGGAAGGTTATTTGAATATCGATGGTGATGCTGATTGGCGTAACATTGATGCGTGGCGAGCTAAAATAATGGCGCGTGGTAATAACTTACGGGTTTCTCTGCCACCAATGATTAAGATTGATGTACAGCCGGATATTGTGTTTGATGCATCGCCATCCTTATTAACCTTGAATGGTTCTGTGACAATCCCTTGGGCAAGAATTACTGTTCAGGAATTACCTGAATCTGCGGTTAGCGCATCATCTGATGTGGTTATGCTAGATAGTGATTTAAAACCAATAGAAGAAAAAGCGCCATCAATCCCAATTCAAACCAATCTAGATATTAAAATTGGTAATGATGTTCGGTTAGATGCGTTTGGTTTGAAAGCTCGTTTGACTGGCTTGTTGAAAGTGATTCAAAATAAGCATGGCCTCAGTTTGAATGGTCAAGTTGATATTCCTGCAGGGCGTTTCCGCGCTTATGGGCAAGACTTAATCGTCCGCAAAGGCCAAATACAGTTCTCTGGCCCTGCCGATCAGCCATTCTTAAATTTAGAAGCTATCCGTAACCCAGATAACACTGCTGATGATGTTATTGCGGGTGTTAAGGTAACAGGGCTTGCAGATAAGCCGAAGGTAGAAATATTCTCTGAACCTGCCAAAACGCAACAAGAAGCACTCTCTTATCTGTTAAGAGGGGAAGGGTTAGATAGTGGTGATGCAAATGGTTCACAAATGACATCAATGCTTATTGGCCTTGGTGTTGCACAAAGTGGGCAATTAGTTGGCAAGATTGGTGAAACATTTGGGGTATCTGATTTGGCTGTTGATACCCAAGGTGTGGGGGATAGCTCCCAAGTTGTGGTGAGTGGTAAGATCACTAATGATTTACAAGTGAAGTATGGTGTTGGTATCTTTGACTCATTGGCGACGTTAACGTTACGTTATCGATTGATGCCAAAACTGTATTTAGAAGCGGTGTCTGGTGTTAACCAGGCCTTGGATCTCCTTTACCAATTTGAGTTTTAGATTATGCGTGTAATTGTTTATGGCAGCTTAAGGCAAAAGCAAGGTAATCATCACTGGATGACTTATGCTCAACTGTTAGGGGAGCATAAGCTAGAAGGCTATGAACTGTATGATCTTGGGTTTTATCCTGCGGTGGTTAAGGGGGATGGGGTGATAGAGTGCGAGGTATATCGCATTAACCCATCTATCTTAACGGAGCTAGATGAGCTAAAGAAAAACTCCCAAGATTATGCGAGGGAGCTAATTTCGACGCCATATGGCAATGCTTGGATTTATCTATATAAACATTCTGTTGATGGTCTGCGCCGCATAAAAAGTGGTGACTGGCTTAAACGTAATGAAGAAGAATAAACGTTTAGCCATTTAGGCTTTGTAGTTTGTTAATAAAATAAAAAAGCTCTGGTATTTACCAGAGCTTTTAACAATCAATGACCCTAAGGGAAAATTATTTTTTTGCAGCGCGTTCGAAAGAAGAAATAATTTCTGCTTTAGCGGCTTCTACGTTATCCCAACCGTCAACTTTAACCCATTTACCTTTTTCTAAATCTTTGTAGTGTTCAAAGAAATGGGTAATTTGTGCTTTCAGTAGTTCAGGGATATCGTTCACATCTTTAATGTGGTCGTATTCTTTGCTTAATTTAGTGTGTGGAACAGCAACTAATTTAGCGTCTTCACCTGATTCGTCAGTCATTTTTAAAACCCCAACTGGGCGACAACGAATAACTGAACCCGGCTGTAATGGGTATGGAGTAGGGACTAACACATCAACTGGGTCGCCATCTAAAGACAGAGTATTGTTGATGTAACCGTAGTTGCATGGATAGAACATTGCTGTTGACATAAAACGGTCTACAAACAGCGCGCCAGATTCTTTATCAACTTCATATTTGATAGGGTCTGCGTTAGCTGGAATTTCGATGATAACGTAGATATCTTCTGGCAGATCTTTACCTGCCGGTACATTGTTCAGGCCCATTTAAGTGTATCCTTTGTGTGAATAATGAATTTACCTGCTGACTTTTAAGCTGCTGGTGGAAACGGTATTAATGACTTATTTCCATGCAAGTTAAATCTCAGGGTAGATAACGTGGGGACATTATAGCCGTAAAAGGGGGGAAAACTCACTAGTTGGAGAAAAAAAGGGGCAAAAAAGGCGGGAAGCCCCGCCTATTAGCTAGTTATATGAATTATTCGGTGTCAGGGAACTCACGCATGAATGATTCTGCTTTCTCCACCATTGACTCTGTTCCTACGAAGAAAGGAGCACGTTGGTGTAATTCACTAGGGATAATATCCAGGATGCGGTTAGCGCCATCGCTTGCTTTACCGCCGGCTTGTTCAGCTAAGAATGCAATAGGGTTGCACTCATACAGAAGACGCAGTTTACCATTCGGATGGCTTGCTGTACTTGGGTAAATATAAATCCCCCCTTTAAGCAAGTTACGGTGGAAGTCTGCGACTAAAGAGCCAATATAGCGGGTGGTATAAGGACGGTTTGTCGCTTTATCTTCTTCTTGGCAGTATTTAATGTACTTTTTAACACCCATTGGGAACTTGATGTAGTTACCTTCGTTGATAGAGTACATTTTACCTTCTGATGGGAACATGACTTTCTCATGAGAAAGGCAGAAAACACCTAAAGAAGGATCGTAGGTAAATGCATGGACGCCAACGCCAGTGGTGTATACCAACATAGTAGAAGAACCGTAAACAACATAACCGGCAGCAACTTGGCGATGACCTGGCTGTAGAAAATCCGCTTCAGTAACTGGTTGCCCAATTGGTGTAATACGGTGATAAATTGAGAAAATTGTCCCAACGGAAACGTTTACATCGATATTTGAAGAACCATCTAATGGGTCCATTAAAACGACATACTTTGCGTTTTCAGCACGATCTCCTTCGAAAATGACAATTTCGTCTTCTTCTTCAGAGGCGATACCGGCAACTTCTCCGCGGGCTTTTAAAGCCGCTTTCAGTTTTTCGTTTGCATACAGGTCTAGCTTCATCTGGACTTCGCCTTGAATATTCGAAACACCATTGGTGCCAAGAATATCTACCAGCCCAGCCTTGTTAATATCACGATGGATAATTTTAGCGCCCAGTTTGATTGCTGATAGTAATGATGTCAGCTCACCTGTTGCATGAGGAAAATCTTGTTGCTTTTCGACGATGAATTCGCCTAATGTTTTCATGACGAAGGTCCTGAATAAAATTGACAAAGGTTTTGCGGGGTATTGTACCCTCGCGCGCAGAGAGTTTAACTAAATAAAAAAAAGATTAATAGGTTAATGCATTTATAAACCTGCTATTGATGGGTAGAATAGTGACAAACCTCATGCTAATTGGATGAAAAAGAATGCACATACATATTTTAGGTATATGCGGTACCTTTATGGGTAGCTTAGCAATATTGGCTCGTTCTCTAGGCCATAAAGTCACGGGCTCTGATGCAAATGTGTATCCACCAATGAGCACTTTGCTTGAAAATCAAGGCATTGAACTCATTCAAGGTTATGACCCTTCACAACTCGACCCAGTACCGGATATGGTGGTTATTGGTAACGCCATGACGCGTGGTAACCCTTGTGTTGAAGCTGTATTAGAAAGAGGCTTACCTTACACTTCAGGTCCTCAGTGGCTACATGACCATGTATTACCAGAACGCTGGGTGCTCGCGGTGGCAGGGACGCATGGAAAAACCACTACTGCGGGTATGTTAGCGTGGGTGTTAGAAGATTGTGGTTATAAGCCTGGTTTCCTAATTGGTGGTGTCCCCGGTAACTTTGATGTGTCGGCAAAAATAGGGGAAAGCCCATTTTTTGTTATTGAGGCAGATGAATATGATTGTGCATTTTTTGATAAGCGTTCTAAATTTGTTCATTACAGCCCGAGAACGTTAGTCCTGAATAACCTTGAATTTGACCATGCGGATATTTTCGAAAGCCTTGAGGCGATACAAAAGCAATTCCACCATCTGGTTCGTATCGTTCCAGCCAGCGGCAAAATTTTCACACCAGATAATGACAATCACTTAAAACAAGTCATTGGTATGGGCTGTTGGAGTGAACAGGAGCTTGTTGGTGGTGAGCATGGTGAGTGGCAGGCAGTAAAATTGAATCATGATGGTAGCCATTTCGAGGTTTACTATCAACAAGAGAAAGTGGGTGAAGTCACTTGGTCACAAGTGGGCAATCACAATATTCAAAATGCATTGATGGCGATAGCCGCAGCACATCATGTCGGCGTCCCCGCCAAGGAAGCTTGCCTTGCTTTGGATAAGTTTATCAATGCACGTCGGCGGTTAGAGCTGCGTGGTGTTGAGAATGGTGTGAGTGTTTATGATGATTTTGCTCATCACCCAACCGCTATCTTGGCAACATTAGAAGCATTACGTAGCAAAGTGGGGGGGACTTCACGCATTATCGCCGTACTCGAACCTCGTTCGAACACCATGAAAATGGGGATTAACAAAAATGATATTGCGCCAGCCTTGGGCCGTGCAGATGAAGTCTTTTTATTCCAACCAGCTAATATTCCGTGGATGGTAACGGATATTGCAGAGAAATGCGTGCAACCTGCTCGTTGGAGCGCTGATATTGACGCTTTGACAAATATGGTCATTGAGACGGCTCAACCTGGCGACTATATTCTCGTGATGAGCAATGGCGGGTTTGGTGGCATTCATGGCAAATTGCTTGCGGGTTTAAAGGCTAAAGCCGAAATAGAATTAGATGAGTAATGGTTTAAACCGTATTTATCTGTAAATAAGCCCCCTATCATAGTTTGTGAGATAGGGGCTTTTGGTTAATACTAACTTTCGTTAAAACCCTATTTCTTGCCGCCATTGTTGAACGCCTCGCATACTACGTTCATATTTCCTCAGCGGTGTCATAACAGTATTAAAAAACTGAAAATAGCCTTCACATAACTTATTTTTCCCCATCGAATTGATATGCGCTGGGCATCCGCCTTGGCAAACCGCTTTTACCGTACAAGATTGGCATTCTCTGCGGGTGCTTTTATTTTGCCCAAAAGGTAGCTCTATAGAATTGAGGACGAGTTCACTCAAAGGTGTTTGTTCTAAGATGTTGCCAATGTGATGGCTACTATTGATTTGGTGGTCGCAGGCAAATATTTGCCCTTGAGCTTCCATGACCAAGTTAGTACCACAGCGTTCTGAGTGGACACAAGTCTGGCTAACATGGGTAAAATACTGGCTGTAAACGTGCTCAATGTTCATCACATGTACATTGCCAACGTGGCGTTGAGATTTCCAGTGTAAATAGATATCAGTTAAAAATTTTCCCCAATTATGAGCCGTCAATGTAAATTGATGTTCAAGCGCACTACCTTCGGTCATTAATGGTTGGAATTGAATAAATTTTACACCAAGCTGAATAAAGTGCTCATAGATGGTTTGTGCTTGATTGGCTACGGCATCATGTACAACCGTCAAGATGTTGAATTCAATATCAAACTCTTGTAGAAGCCTTATGCCCTTTAGGACGGCGTTGTAACTACCTTGCTGGCCTTTTTTGTCTAAACGATAGCGGTCATGTATTTCTTTTGGTCCATCTAAACTCACACCAATAATAAAATTATGCTGCTTTAAAAAGCGGCACCATGCAGGGGTGAGCAAGGTACCATTGGTTTGTAGACTATTAGAGATTTTCACATGCTTTGGTGCATATTTTTGCTGCAAATCAATGGCCTTTTTATAAAAATCTAACCCAGCAAGTAGGGGCTCTCCACCTTGCCACACAAAATTAATTTCTTTGCTGTAGGTTGGTTGAGAAGCAATATAATTACGGATAAAAGGTTCTAACATCTCTTTTATCATGGGTTTAGGTCTAGGTAATTGGTCTTCTGGATAATAACAATAATCACATTTCAGGTTACAACCCGCCCCAACAGGTTTAAGCAAAATATGAAAAGGGACAACCGCCCTTGTGGGCGGTGAAAACGAAGAAAGGCTATCATAAAAGGCGATTTTCATATTATTCCCCTGATTGATTCACTGAGGGAATAATACGTTTATGCGTTTTGGGGTCGATACCAATATAGTTACCTGTTTTTTCATCATAACCAATATAATCAATGGCTTCTCCTTTGGCTTCAATCACCATGCCAGTTTTAGCAAATTGTTCATATTGCTGACGAAGTTTCTCAAGGATCTTCGGATGTTGTGTTGCAACGTTTTGCGTTTCTAGCGGATCATTTTTTAAATTAAACAACTCCCATGGCGCCATTTCTGCTTTTGCCGAGTTTGGAACAAGGCGGCGTAGTTTCCAATCACCTTCAACCAAGGCTGCCTGATTATGTAATTCCATGGCAAATGAATAGCGGGTTTTAACGGGGATATCTTGGGTAAAATGTTGTTTAAAGCTAACTCCTCTAATGGGGACTGGGTTGATATTTTTAATTTTTTTATTGGGGTCAATATTGGCAAATTCATATAAGGTTGGCGCGATGTCATAAACGGCCATAGGGGTATTATCAATACTACCCGCTTTATGGATACCAAGGCCTTTGATAATGAAATTGGTATTAATGCCACCCTGTGCGCTAGTAGTTTTATGGTAATTGGCATACGGAGCATTGCTAACATTAGCCCAATGAGGACCTGCTGAAATAAATGAATTTTTACGACCTAAGTTTTCGTAGCTATTATCAAATTGCGTCCAAAATGCAGGGTCGCCCTCGTAATAAAAGCCTTGAGCAGGGTTAGCTCCATTATCAGTGGCAAAAATAATGATGGTGTTTTTATCTCGCCCAGTTTCTTTTAGCGTCTGGAATACATTGCCAATTTGTTCATCCATATTAGCTATCATGGCGGCGTAGACTTGCATGGTTTTAGCGGCATAGCGTTTTTCTTCGGGGGTGAGTTGTTCCCATTCTTTATCTAAATCAAGGTGAGGCATCGGCGTTTTATCTGTAATAATCCCGATTTCTTTTAATCGGTTGATTCTCTGCCGGTAAATTTTCCCATAGCCTTCATCATATTGACCGTCAAAACGCTGGGTCCAGTCATCTGGTGCTTGTAGGGGGTCATGGGGAGCCGTGAAGGCTAAATAAGCAAAAATGGGCTGTTCACTGGGTGTTTCTTTGATCCATTTTTCAAGTTGTTGTGCATAAGCTTCGCTGGAGTAAAAATTCGCAGGTAAAGCGGTTTTCTTACCATTTAACGTGTAATAGGTATGGAAACTTTCAACGGTACCAAGAGGAACTGCATCATCAAAATGGCTAGTGCCACCTCCCATAAAGGCAAAAGCTTGGTTAAAACCCCTATCGGTTGGCTTGGAGCCAGAACTGTAGCCTAAGTGCCATTTCCCTGACATCAGTGTGTTATAGCCAGCATCTTGGAAACGCTCGGCCATGGTAACAACGCGATCAGTTAGCCGTAATTCATAGCCTGGTTCACCGACTGTATTTTCGTACCACCACATTCCACCGATACCAGCTTGCTGATTGGTGGCGCCAGTGAGTAGCATGGAGCGTGCAGGTGCAGACATCGGTGAGGTGTAATACTGGCTCATTCTGACACCTTGTTCTGCCATTGTTTGTAAATTAGGTGTCGGGATCTCACCGCCAAAAGGACTGATATCGGAATACCCCATATCGTCGGCGATAATGATTAAAATATTAGGTTTTTCAAGGGGGGCGCTGTAAGCAAAGTTTGATATTGCACTGCTTAATGCAACGGCTAATAGTGTTTTTTTGATCATTCCACGGCCTCAATTGTTAATAAATTGTTTCATTAACATTAGATATTGTTGCTATGGATGACTATCGTTCTTTGGAATTATATCTATGGTATAAATGAAAGCTTAATTAACACTCAAGGAAGGCACAGAAATAGGGCATTGTGTGACAGCTAAGCTCAACGTGATTGGGGCATTCATTTCTTTTTTGAGACTGCCCATATAACAATCTAATGAATCTGTAAAAAGATGGAATAAGCAACCTACAGCGACAGCCTTGAGCTTCCATGAAGGCATAAATAATAACACCACATAAGCAATAGCAGCCCAAAGGGAATGAAGAGGATGAAAGCCAATACCGCAACGCTCAGGGTCGAAAATTGGATCTGCTAATAGGTGGTCTAAATCGATAGCCATAGTCGCTATCATGATTAACGCTGCGATCTTCCAATTTTTTCGCCAAAATAAATAAGCAAATAGAATTGGCATCAAAAAATGGAAACCATAATGTACGAGGTTACGGAAAATGTCGAATAACACAGCGAAGTCCCAAAGCAGTTAGGGGGCAGAAAAAACAGAGGGAAATAAGACTTCCCTCTTCATATCAATGAATATCGATAAAATTATAATTCTTGTTCAAACAACGCTAAGATAGCTTCATACAGTTCTTGCGTTGTGAAGTTATTTGCAGGCGTAGAGAAAATCGTGTCATCTCCCGCGATACTGCCTAAAATCCCCTCCGCTTTCCCCAAAGAGTCTAGTAAACGTGCAATAAGTTGTGCGGCACCTGGGCTAGTTCTAATGACGACAACTGAAGGGTTATAGTCAATATCCAACACCAAATTTTTGAGAGGGCTGGTAGCAGTAGGAACACCGGGCTCTGTCGGTAGGCAATACACCATTTCCATTTTTGCATTACGGGTGCGAACCGCACCAAATTTTGTCAGCATTCTGGAAATTTTTGATTGATTGATGTTTTCGAAGCCTTCTTCTTGGAGAGCTGTGACAATTTCAGCTTGTGAGCTGAATTTCTCTTCTTTCAATAGGGCTTTAAAAGCCTTAACCAAGTCTTCTTGTTTAGACGGAGTGCGCATAATTAACCCATTCTTCGGCATTAAACTGAGTTGTATTATCCGTAAAAGTGCATTTTTATGCAACAAAATTGCGTTATGATGATTTTATAAACAGTATTCAATGTGCCCTTGAGTTAAAGAGCCATGGAGAGGTTAATGATAAACATTAATTTATCTTGTTTGCCCATAGTTAAGCGTCAGCATAATAGGCTAATGAACTTACGCAATAAATATTGTAAAATTGTTGTTAATAAAAATGATTTTGTTTGAATAATAAACAGTAAAAACAACTTATTGTGCGAAAATCAATAGTAAGAAAAACTATTTGTTAAAAAAGTGCCCGTTATCTCATTAACAGATAAGGAATTTGTTTAGAATACTGGCAATTAGTAGACAAGTTCTCTAGCGTTAAACTCTCTCTCTATCTGTTAACAAATTGTTTTTTATACGTAATGTGTTAAGTGTATAACAAATAAAGTGATATCTTTTTAAAGTACAAATTAAGGAGTTTCAGAATGAAAGTTGCAGTCCTAGGTGCAGCAGGTGGTATCGGTCAGGCTCTAGCCCTTCTTCTCAAAAACCAGCTCCCAGCAGGTTCAGAACTCTCCCTCTACGACATCGCACCAGTAACGCCAGGTGTTGCTGCTGACTTAAGCCACATCCCTACTGATGTTAAAGTAACAGGTTTTGCTGGTGAAGATGCAAAACCGGCGCTAAAAGGTGCAGATATTGTTCTTATTTCAGCGGGTGTTGCGCGTAAACCAGGCATGGATCGCTCTGACCTGTTTAATATTAACGCGGGTATTGTTCGTAATCTGGTCCAACAAATCGCTGAAACTTGCCCGAAAGCGTTAATTGGTATTATTACTAACCCTGTGAATACTACAGTTGCAATTGCAGCAGAAGTACTGAAAAAAGCAGGTGTTTACGACAAGAATCGTTTATTCGGTGTGACAACACTGGATATTATTCGTTCTAATACTTTTGTTGCTGAATTAAAAGGCAAAAATGTCAATGACATCGAAGTTCCTGTAATCGGCGGTCACTCAGGTGTGACAATTCTTCCTTTATTATCACAAATTGAAGGTGTTAGCTTCACTGACGAAGAAGTTGCAGCTCTGACTAAGCGTATCCAAAATGCAGGTACAGAAGTTGTTGAAGCTAAAGCCGGTGGCGGGTCAGCGACTCTGTCTATGGGCCAAGCAGCAGCACGCTTAGGCTTATCTTTAATTCGCGGCCTACAAGGCGAAAGCAATATTGTTGAATGTGTTTACACCGAAGGTGATGGTGAGCACGCACGCTTCTTCGCACAACCAGTTGTTTTAGGTAAAAATGGTATCGAAAAACACTTACCAGTGGGTAAATTAAGTGCGTTTGAAGAAAATGCGCTAAAAGAAATGTTAAGTGTATTAAAAGCAGACATTGAGTTAGGCGAAAAATTTATTAACGGCTAATGCCAATTAATTTTTTCTAACTAAAAAAAGGTTGAGTTCAAGTCTATAGAACTCAACCTTTTTATTTTTTGTCACGCCACGCCAGGGTATTCTTCACCTCATGTACTGACTCCAATGAAGATCTATGAGTACTTATTTCCCATAGTAATGGATGCAAAATAGACGCCAGCCAATATTGTATAGGGGCTAATTGTTTTACTCATTTATAATCGATGATGTAAGCAAGTGGTTTTTGGCTGCTTAATGATATGGGCATCTTATTGTTAGTTAATGGGCTGTAGGGGAAATATTGAGATTGCAAATCGAGTGAAGAAATATAGATGACTTAATATAACGCCCCATCAATAAGGTTTTTGGGTTTAGATAAAAATTGTCTCAACTTAATCAATTAGTATTAATCAGTTAGTATAAGAATATAAAGCCACCGATAATAACTCATAACAATGGCTTTATATTCATTATTTTTTTTAGCTTTCTACTTGTGTTTTATCTCTGACTTTCCTTTCTAATAAGTTCCCCGAGATAGGGTCATAATACCGACTAGGCCAAATTTCAGAAGGATGGATACCTAAAAAATTGGCAATGATCCATTCCCCTTTAGGCCAAGGGCGTGATAGTGCATTCGCTAACGTAGAAGAGCTAAGACCTGCCTCTCTAGAAATAGCGGCCAGAGTTGTTCCACGCTTACGTAAAGCGGCGATGATGTCTGCTGGATGCCAGTCCGACTTCCGTAAAATCATTTTTTAGTCCTTTTTTCGCTCAGAATAATGTAGAGTTAATGGTACGAGTAACGGGAAACTGTGATACATTCAGTACAAACTCCCTGTTATTGGAAATAAAATAACAGAAATTTCCCAAAATAATTTCCAGTTTTTTCTAAAAACTTCATTTTATGAAACTGTCGGGGTTTTTGTGAAACTAAATAGAAAGTCAGTGTTAATAATTGTGAATTAGGATAAAACTTTGAAATTAAAACTAACTCTTTCGAGTTAGTAGTGGAAATGGCGTATTTAATGTTATCCGTTACTTGTATTAGTAATATATATAAATTACTCAATAAAATTAGTTAAATTATTAGCGAGTAAATCATTTAATTATCTGTTATTAAAAGAAATTAGAATACTAATAACAAATATTATTTGTATATTATTATTTGCAGTTATAAATAAAATGAATGAGTTAATGTTTTTAAGAAAATATAGATAGTTTTCAGCAACTAGAAATAAATTGTCATCATGACTAGGAGGGTCAGCATGTACAAGGAATGGCTAACTGCAAAGGAGTTGGTTGGGTTGCAAGGGCTTCCCATGACGACTCAAGGCATAAATGCGATGGCAAGGCGAGAAAATTGGGTCAGCCGTAAAAGGCGGGGGATTCAAGGAAAAGCGTTGGAATATCATATTAGTTCTTTGCCTATCGATATTTTTGAAAGCCAGTTTGTGAATGAAACTTCTGCACCTTATCAAGTCAAACGAAATGATAATTCGTTTATTTGGCAGGAGGCATATAACCAGCTTTCTAACGAGGAGCGTGACATTATTTTGACATTCATTATGCGTGAAGGGGCTTTAGCACTAATCGATTTAATTAATAATAAATAGTTTACAAATACTTAAGATGCAAATAATTAGTATATAAAAATAATATTATATTGAGTCTAAAATTTTTTAACAGTTGACGATTTGGTAAAGCTGCAACAGCAGGTTTCATAATATAAGCGTGAAAGTGAAAATATGAAAAAATTGTGGTTCACTGCAAAAGAATTAGCAGGGCTAGAAGGTCTCCCTACATCGCCTCAGGGGGTAAACCTAATGGCAAGACGAGAAGGCTGGAAGCATCGTCGCAAACGGGGCGTTCAAGGTAAGGCTGTTGAATATTATGTAGAGAGCTTACCTGATGAAATTCAAGGGCAACTCAGTTTATGTGAGCCATCGGTGACTTACCAAAGCCAAAGAATAGATGCACTGCAAATTTGGTCAGAAGCCTATTACCAATTGACGGAGGCTGAACGCAATAAAATTGTCAAACATATCTTGCGTTACGGCTTATCATCACTTCTTGCTCAAATTGGTGAAGAAGAGAAAGAGGAAAAATAACTCCTCTTTCTCGCATCGCATGAGTGAATCTTAGGAATGGCGTTGTATGGCAATGTGCGCTAGGCCAATTAATGCTTCTTTATAGATAGAATCATCAATAACATCTAGCATATCAATGGCTTTTTGTGCCTCTTCTTGTGCGCGGGCATAGGTATACTCAAGGGAGCCACAACGTTTCATCGTTGCGAGGACGGTATCTAATAAGTGGCGTCCATTGCCTTGCTCGATCGCTTGGCGGATCAAAGCAGATTCTTCTTCATTACCATGTTGCATGGCGTGAAGAAGAGGGAGCGTTGGTTTACCCTCATCAAGATCGTCACCTGTATTTTTACCTAATTGCGCATTATCTGCATCGTAATCCAAAAGATCATCAATGAGTTGAAATGCCGTACCAATATAACGACCATAATCTTGCAAGGCTTTTTCTTGCTCTGGCGTCGCATTGGCTAAAATAGCAGAAGCATGAGCTGCAGCTTCAAATAAACGCGCCGTTTTACTGTAGATCACTTGCATGTAGTTTTCTTCAGTAATATTGGGATCGTTACAGTTCATCAACTGTAATACTTCCCCTTCGGCGATCACATTAGTCGCTTCAGACATCAGCTTTAACACCCGCATTGAATCAAGATCTGTCATCATCTGGAAGGATCGAGTGTAAATAAAATCACCGACAAGAACACTTGCCGCATTACCAAAAACGGCATTAGCGGTTTGTTTTCCACGACGCATATCGGATTCATCGACAACATCATCATGCAATAACGTTGCGGTATGAATGAACTCGATCAAGGCTGCGACTTGGGTATGCTTATGACCAGAATAGCCGAGTGCTCGCCCTGCAAGCACAGCGATCATTGGCCGGATCCTTTTGCCACCACCACTGACAATGTAATAACCAAGTTGGTTAATTAGCGCAACATCTGAATTCAATTGACTGAGAATAGCCTCGTTTACCGCAGACATATCTTCAGTTGTTAGTTCAATAATAGATTCTAAATTCATCGTAATTTATTCATATTATTAGTTTTTGGTTCATTCCCTGAATAAAAAATCGGGAGACCGATATAACAGTTATGGTATTAGCATAACATTATTAATAATAAGATTATCAGGTGTGATGCAAAAAATGTTTAAATAAGTAACAATTGAAGCAATAAGCGTGAAATCAATGCTCAAAAACGGTTATTGAGAAAAAAGTCGTATTTTTTGTCATCTAACCGCATTATAGGCTTGTGTTCTGATGCTTTTTTGCGTAGAATTCGCGCCCTATTGTGAATATTTTATAGCGTGCTCTGGAATTGAGATATTTAACGGGTACGCGGAAAGCGGAGTTAATATGTACGCGGTTTTCCAAAGTGGTGGTAAACAACACCGAGTTAGCGAAGGTCAAACTGTCCGCCTAGAAAAGCTGGACATCGCAACAGGTGAAACTGTTGAATTTGATCAAGTTCTGATGGTTGCTAATGGCGATGAGATCCAAATCGGCGCTCCTGTCGTTGAAGGCGTTAAAGTGAAAGCGGAAGTTGTTGCACACGGCCGTGGCGAAAAAGTAAAAATCGTCAAGTTCCGTCGTCGTAAACATAGCCGTAAACAACAGGGTCATCGTCAGTGGTTCACTGATGTTAAGATCACTGTCATCGCTTAAGATTTAGGAGAGCAGATTAATGGCACACAAAAAGGCTGGTGGTTCGACTCGTAACGGTCGTGACTCAGAAGCAAAACGTTTAGGTGTTAAACGTTTTGGTGGTGAAGCTGTATTAGCAGGTAGCATCATCGTTCGTCAACGTGGTACTAAGTTCCACGCAGGTAACAACGTAGGTTGTGGCCGTGACCACACTCTATTCGCATTAGCGGATGGTAAAGTTAAATTTGAAGTTAAAGGTCCAAACAATCGTAAATTTATCAGCATCGAAGCTGAATAAGTTTTCTGATCTTTAATTCAGAATTAAAGCCCTGCAAAAAACTTTTGCGGGGCTTTTTATATTCAGGCATTTTGTTTCTAATGAAGTGCACTCGTATTAAAAAATACGCCATCTCTGAGTAAAACAGCCATCCAGCGTTATATGGCTCAGAAACGGAGAGAGAATTATGAAATTTGTAGATGAAGCCAAAATATTAGTCGTGGCAGGAGATGGTGGCAATGGTTGTGTCAGCTTCCGCCGTGAAAAATACATTCCGAAAGGGGGACCTGACGGAGGTGATGGTGGTGATGGTGGTGATGTTTACTTGCAAGCAGATGAAAACCTCAACACCCTGATCGACTATCGCTTTGAAAAATCATTTCGTGCAGAACGTGGGCAAAATGGTCAAAGTCGTGAGTGTACCGGTAAGCGTGGTCAAGATATCACGGTTAAAGTCCCTGTAGGAACGCGTGTACGCGATTTAGGCACTAATGAAATCCTTTGTGACATGACCCGCCATGAACAGCGCCATATGGTTGCTAAAGGCGGCTTTCATGGCCTTGGGAATACACGTTTTAAATCTTCAGTAAATCGAGCTCCACGTCAACGTACTATGGGGACGAAGGGCGAAACTCGCGAAATACTGTTAGAACTGATGCTATTAGCTGACGTAGGCATGTTGGGTATGCCAAACGCAGGTAAATCAACATTTATACGTTCTGTATCAGCCGCTAAGCCAAAAGTAGCTGATTATCCATTCACAACTTTAGTGCCAAGCCTAGGTGTGGTGCGTATGGATAACGAACAAAGTTTTGTGGTCGCGGATATTCCTGGGTTGATCGAAGGCGCTGCGGAAGGAGCAGGTCTTGGGATCCAATTCCTGAAACACTTAGAACGTTGTCGTGTTTTATTACACTTGATCGACATCTGTCCTATTGATGAATCAGATCCTGTCGAAAATGCCAAGATCATCATCAGTGAACTAGAAAAATACAGTGAAAAACTGGCTGCGAAGCCTCGCTGGTTAGTCTTTAATAAGATCGATATCTTAGGTGAAGAAGAATCCGCACAACGCGCAGCAGAAATTGCTAAAGCAATGGGTTGGGAAGATAAATATTACATGATATCAGCAGTTAACCATGAAGGTGTAAAAGCACTTTGTTGGGACATCATGGAATTTATGAATACTCAGCCACGCGATATGGCAACCACTGAAGATGCTCCGCAACCAGAAAAAGTCGAGTTCATGTGGGATGATTATCACAAAGAACAGCTTTCTGGTGCTGAAGATATTGACGATGACTGGGATGACGATTGGGATGAAGATGACGACGAAGGCGTCGAAATCATTTACCAGAAATAGTTATCGTTGAGACATAAAAAAGGCGCAAAGGCGCCTTTTTTAATTACCAAATTTTGATTGATCAATTTTTCTGGTACAGATCTTTATACAAACGGCTTTCGAAGCGCACTAACGGTACACGACGACTGCGTTGTTGGCTCTGTGGTACGGCATAAGCAGAAATAAACTGTACAAATGCTACGCGTTGCCCACTGGCTGTTGTAATAAAGCCGGCTAGGTTATAAACCCCCTGTAATGCACCTGTTTTGGCAGACACTTTTCCATTAACGCCCGCCTCATCAAAACCACCACGATAGCGTAATGTCCCATCATGACCTGCTAAGGGGAGCATAGAGATAAAATCGAGCTGTTGATCGTTTTTAGCGACAAACTGCAAAACTTCCATCATCGTTGCCGGGGTGATTAAATTATGGCGTGATAACCCTGAGCCATCGACCATGACAGTATTGCCAAGATCGATCCCCGCTTTTTGTTTCAAAACTTGCCTTACGGCATCAGACCCTGAGCGCCATGTTCCTGGAACACCATAATATTCGCGACCAATGGTACGAAAAACGGTGTCGGCAATCATGTTATCGGATTTCTTTAACATTACTTTCAATAAGTCATGTAAGGGCTTAGATTCTGTTTTGACTAACACTTGTGATTGAGCTGTTGGCTGAGTCCGTTTTTTTATATGACCGACTAATTCGATGCCTGCGGTAGTGAGCTCATTTTTGACAATTGCCCCTGAGTAGCTAGCTCCATTTTGCACCGCAAAAGCGAGAGGTAAGGGGTCACTACGTTGAGTAAGGCAACCTGTTAAAGTATAGCGATTTAACTCACCGGGTACGACGTCAAGTTCGCAATAACGGGCTTCGGGAGAGCCTTTTGCCAATGTTTTGACTTCACTGAACATGTTAACAGGATAAAAACTAGCTGTTTTGATAAAGGCAAAATCACCTGCTTTTTCAGCAGGGTATAGGGATACAGAAAAACAATTGCGGTCGATAATAGCGGCGGCAGGTGGCGCACTGAAGCATTGGGTCATATCATTCCATACCCAGCCAGGTGCTTTATCGTGGCTGGTAAATGCGGAAATATCGACGATCAAATCCCCATCAATTTTTTCGATCCCTAGCTGTTTTAACGCATTTGCCATGTTCCGAATTTGCTGGCGAGTTAACGTTGGGTCACCACTGAAGCGGATGACTAAGTCACCTGTCAGTGTATTGTTGCTCAGTTTTGCACTCGTTTCAAAATTGGTAACAAAACGGTAATCTGGCCCCAATTGCAACAATGCTGCAAGTGCCGTCACCACTTTTTGGGTGCTCGCTGGAAGAGCCATTTGCTGGGCGTTATAATCAATTAATGGGGTATTACTTCCCACCGTTTGCGCGACCAGAGCAAGGTTAGTGCCGTCAGGTAGATACTGCTTGTATTCATCAATTGGGATCGCCAAAGCTTGGCTACTGGCTAGGGTGATCCCTAAAGTGATTATCCATTTTCTGGTTAAAGTTAATAATGACATATATTTCACGCATTAGGGTGGACATACAGCACATACTAAAGTGTAATGCCTAATAAAGTAAACGGTGACCCGCTATTAAGTCTCAGTTAAAATAGCGTACATTATGATAAGATAAATGAGTACATAAGTCTGATTGAGTTTTTTTTACCTAGAACACCCCCCTGTTATACAGAGGTGTTCGGTGTGCTGTTGTTACAAAATCAGGAAGATACTTATTTTTAGATAGGATTGAACCGAGGTATTTATTAATGAAACAGATCCCGATGACAGTACTTGGTGCGGACAAACTAAGAGAGGAACTGGAGTTCCTGAAATCTGTTCGCCGCCCAGAAATTATCGCCGCAATTGCTGATGCGCGGGAGCACGGTGATTTAAAAGAAAATGCAGAATATCATGCGGCTCGTGAGCAGCAGGGCTTCTGTGAAGGCCGTATCCAAGAAATCGAAGGTAAACTTTCTCACGCACAAGTGATTGATGTAACCAAAATGGTTAATAACGGTCGAGTGATCTTTGGCGCAACAGTGACAGTATTAAATGTTGATACCGACGAAGAGCTAACGTATCGTATTGTTGGTGATGATGAGGCTGATATTAAAGTTAATCTGATTTCAGTCAATTCACCAATAGCACGTGGTTTAGTCGGTAAAGAGGTTGACGATGTCGTCTCAATCAAAACCCCAGGTGGGGATGTAGAGTTCGAAATTCTTAAAGTTGAGTATATCTGATTCCTATTTTACTGAATTGGTTATATTATTTCCCCGGATTTAAAGAAAAAGGCCGCAGGCGGCCTTTTTCAACATATAAAACATGCTTTCAATGGCATTTTTATATAAATGATGGGTTATTATTTAGGTAAAATGATTTTGCGATCCGCCGAAGGGCGGTAAATAACAAGAATTTTACCAATGATTTGTACATTTACTGCACCAGTTTCGCGAACAATCGCATCAGCGATCAAATTTTTAGTATCACGGTCTTCGCCTGCGATTTTGACTTTGATAAGCTCATGATGCGCTAGTGAGAGTTCAATCTCAGCTAAGACACCTTCGGTTAAACCGTTGTTGCCAATCATAACGACAGGGTTTAAGTGATGAGCGAGACTTTTTAGGTGCTGAATTTGTTTTTTATTAAGATTCATCGATTTTTTGCTTGGTTAGTATTGAAAATGGCTTATTCTACCGCCATCTGATATCTATCACCATCAATTATATCTGTTCGATGGTAAAGAAGCAGCAACATAGGTGTAGATCTTTTAGTATAGTTGGAAGACACAATGGCCAATAAAAAACGTTCGGCAAGCTCAAGTCGCTGGTTGCAAGAACATTTTAGTGATAAATATGTTCAGCAAGCACAAAAAAAAGGGCTACGCTCACGTGCATGGTTTAAACTGGAGGAAATCCAGCAAGGTGATAAAATATTTAAACCAGGTATGACCGTTGTTGATTTAGGAGCAGCCCCTGGTGGTTGGTCACAATATGTTGTCAGCCAAATAGGTCATAATGGGCGTGTTATTGCTTGTGACTTATTACCGATGGACCCAATCGTTGGCGTTGATTTCCTTCAAGGGGATTTTCGTGACGAGGCAGTGCTCGCCGCTTTGCTAGAACGAGTAGGCGACAAAAAAGTACAGGTGGTCATGTCAGACATGGCCCCAAATATGAGTGGGACACCTGCGGTCGATATTCCTCGCTCTATGTATCTGGTTGAATTAGCATTGGATATGTGCCGTGCTGTATTGGCGCCTGGGGGGAGTTTCATTGTTAAAGTGTTTCAGGGAGAAGGCTTTGACGATTACCTTAGGGATATCCGCTCCCTGTTTACGAAAGTAAAAGTTCGTAAACCTGAATCTTCGCGGGCACGGTCACGTGAAGTATACATTGTAGCGACAGGGCTAAAACTATAGTACCCTGAGCGTTATTTGTTAACACAGTTGTAATATGAGGTTAATCCCTTGAGTGACATGGCGAAAAACCTGATTCTCTGGTTAGTCATCGCAGTTGTTCTGATGTCCTTGTTCCAGAGTTTTGGCCCAAGCGATTCGAATAGTCGCAGAGTTGATTATTCTACGTTTATCAATGAGTTAGCCCAGGATCAGGTACGTGAAGTTCGTATCACAGGTCGTGAACTGAACGTCAGAAAGGCTGATAATAGCCGCTATACAACTTATCTTCCTATGCAGGATGAGAAGCTGTTAGACACCATGCTGAATAAGCATGTGACTGTCGTTGGTGAACCACCAGAAGAACCTAGCTTACTGACATCTATTTTCATTTCCTGGTTCCCAATGCTTCTGTTGATTGGTGTCTGGATTTTCTTTATGCGCCAGATGCAAGGTGGCGGCGGCAAGGGGGCAATGTCATTCGGCAAAAGTAAAGCCCGCATGTTGACGGAAGATCAGATAAAAACAACATTTGCAGACGTTGCAGGGTGTGATGAAGCGAAAGAAGAAGTCGGTGAAATCGTAGAGTTTTTACGTGAACCTGCTCGCTTCCAGAAACTTGGCGGTAAAATTCCTAAAGGCGTCCTGATGGTAGGGCCTCCTGGTACAGGTAAAACATTACTTGCAAAGGCTATTGCGGGTGAAGCAAAAGTCCCATTCTTTACTATTTCCGGTTCAGACTTCGTGGAAATGTTTGTGGGGGTTGGTGCTTCTCGTGTTCGTGATATGTTCGAACAAGCGAAAAAAGCTGCGCCTTGTATCATCTTTATTGATGAAATCGATGCTGTCGGTCGCCAACGTGGTGCAGGTTTAGGTGGTGGTCACGATGAACGTGAACAAACCCTGAACCAGATGCTAGTTGAAATGGATGGTTTCGAAGGTAACGAAGGTATTATTGTTATTGCCGCAACTAACCGTGCAGACGTACTTGACCCAGCGTTATTACGTCCAGGTCGTTTTGACCGTCAGGTTGTTGTTGGCTTGCCAGATGTTCGTGGCCGTGAGCAAATTCTGAGAGTGCATATGCGTCGTGTTCCTATCGACCCAAGTGTTGATACTTTCATCCTTGCTCGTGCAACCCCTGGTTTTTCTGGAGCAGAATTAGCCAACCTAGTGAACGAGGCGGCATTGTTCGCAGCTCGCGCAAATATGCGTGTCGTTTCTATGGTCGAATTTGAAAAAGCTCGTGATAAAATTTGGATGGGTGCTGAGCGTCGTTCTCTGATGATGACTGAAGAACAAAAAGAATCAACGGCTTACCATGAAGGTGGCCATATGATTATCGGTCATTTAATGCCAGAGCATGACCCTGTTCACAAAGTCACAATCGTTCCACGTGGTCAAGCGCTGGGTGTGGCATTCTTCTTACCAGAAGGTGATGAAGTTAGCCGTAGCCGCTTAAAACTGGAAGGGATGATTGCGACAGCATATGCGGGTCGTATCGCAGAAGAACTGATTTACGGGCGAGATAAAGTCACCACGGGTGCCTCTTCTGATATTCAGTTTGCAACGAATACAGCGCGTAACATGGTGACTCAGTGGGGCTTCTCAGACCGTTTAGGTCCAATGCAATACTCAAAAGAAGAAGGCCCTGCATTTTTAGGTCGTTCTGCGGGTAATGGTTCAGGTATTTCTGATGAAACAGCACGTATTGTTGATGAAGAAATTAAGAAAATCTTAGACCACTGCTACCAATTGGCTTATAAAACACTGGAAGACAATATTGATATTCTGCATGCAACGAAAGACGCATTGTTGAAATACGAAACTATCGATATGCCAATGATTGATGATTTAATGAATCGTCGTCCAGTACGTGAACCAGCAGGTTGGGATGAGGACAAAAAAGTCAGTAACGTGACTGGAACATTTGGCAAAGGTGCGTCAAATGGCGATAAAGTTGCTGATAAACCTCAAACTGAAGAACCAAAAAATAATGCTGAAGAGCCAAGCAACAATACTGATGAATCAAACCCATCAGACAATAACGATAACAAGCCACAATAAGTTATCGGAAAAGTAAGGTAATCGAGAGCCCCAGTTCGCTGGGGTTTTTTTCGTTAAGGAAAATAACAATGCAAATCAAAGCGAGAGGCAGTGTCCTTGATTTATCCACACCGCAAGTGATGGGGATTCTGAATGTTACTCCTGATTCGTTCTCAGATGGTGGCACTCATAATCGTTATCATGATGCATTAGAGCATGTAGCTAGGATGGTGCAAGAAGGGGCAACCATTATCGATATTGGTGGTGAGTCAACTCGTCCTGGGGCAGCTGAAGTTTCTGTTAGCGAAGAACTCGATAGGGTGATCCCTGTAGTAGAGGCTATTGCCCAACGTTTTGATGTGTGGATTTCTGTTGACACTTCGAAAGCGCAAGTGATGTCTGAAGCGGCAAAGGCAGGGATGCATATGATTAATGATATTCGCTCACTTCATGAGCCGGAAGCATTAGATGTTGCTGCTCAAACTGGGTTACCTGTGTGTATTATGCACATGCAAGGCCAGCCACGAACAATGCAAGCCGCCCCAAATTATGAGAATGTTGTGCGCGAAGTTAAAGACTATCTAGAGGCCGAAATTGCACGTTGTGTGAATGCTGGAATCGATAGGCAGCAAATTATCCTTGATCCAGGCTTTGGGTTTGGTAAAAACTTGTCGCATAATTATCAATTATTGGCAAACTTAGAACAATTTCATAATTTCGGACTACCGCTATTGGCTGGTATGTCACGTAAATCTATGATTGGGCAATTATTGAATGTTCCACCTCAAGAGCGTCTCGCAGGCAGCCTTACTTGCGCAGTTATTGCTGCAATGCAAGGAGCGCACATCATTCGAGTTCATGATGTCAAAGAAACAGTGCAAGCGATGCAAGTGGTACAGATGACTCTGTCAGAAAAGGAAAAGTAAGCGTATGAGTGAGCGTAAATATTTTGGTACCGATGGTATCCGTGGCAAAGTGGGTGATAGCCCAATTACTCCTGACTTCGTTTTAAAATTAGGTTGGGCAGCAGGGAAAGTCCTTGCTCGTCATGGCTCACGTAAAATTATTATCGGTAAGGATACGCGTATTTCTGGTTATATGCTGGAGTCTTCTCTAGAAGCTGGGCTAGCGGCCGCTGGGCTATCAGCATCTTTTACAGGGCCAATGCCGACGCCAGCGGTGGCTTATTTAACACGTACTTTCCGCGCTGAAGCGGGGATCGTTATTTCCGCTTCCCATAACCCTTATTATGATAATGGCATCAAATTCTTTTCAATTGATGGGACTAAGTTACCTGATGAAGTCGAAGAAGCCATTGAAGCTGAAATGGAAAAACCGATCACTTGTGTCGAATCAGCAGAATTGGGTCGCGCTAATCGGATTGTAGACGCTGCTGGGCGTTATATTGAGTTCTGTAAAGGGACGTTCCCAAATGAGCAAAGCTTATCCAGCCTAAAAATCGTTATTGACTGTGCTAATGGTGCGACTTATCACATTGCCCCCAATGTATTTCGTGAGTTAGGTGCGGAAGTCATTACTATTGGTTGTGACCCGAATGGGATCAACATCAATGAAGAATGCGGCGCTACTGATGTTCGACAACTACAGCAAAAAGTATTAGAAGAAAAAGCAGACGTCGGCCTAGCGTTTGATGGTGATGGTGACCGTATTATCATGGTTGACCATATGGGCGAAAAAGTGGATGGCGACCAAATCTTATTTATTGTCGCTAGAGAAGCTCTACGCCAAGGTCAATTAAAAGGCGGGGTAATCGGTACATTAATGAGCAATATGGGCTTAGAAATAGCCCTGAAACAGTTAGGCATTCCATTTGAACGAGCTAAAGTGGGTGACCGCTATGTGCTCGAAAAATTACAGGAAAAAGGCTGGCGCATGGGCGCGGAAAACTCAGGCCATGTAATTTTACTGGATAAAACCACCACGGGTGACGGTATTGTTGCTGGCCTACAAGTTTTGAGCGCTATGGTACGTAACCATATGAGTTTGCATGACTTATGTAGTGGTATGAAATTATTACCTCAAGTGCTGGTTAATGTTCGGTTCAAAGGCACACACGACCCTCTACAAAATGAGGGGGTTATTGCTGCTAATGAAGAAGTTGAAAAGCAACTGGCAGGTAAAGGCCGCGTGTTACTCAGAAAATCGGGTACAGAGCCGTTAATTCGTGTCATGGTTGAAGGCGAAAATGAAGCGGATGTAACTGCAATGGCGAATCGTATTGCGGATGCAGTTAAAGCCGCAGGTTGATTGTAATAAATAAAGCTGAGCAATATTTCGAAAATTTGTTGTTTTTTTCCGCAAATAATCGATAGAGTTTAAAATAGACTTGCTTGTCGGCTCAGCTTTGGGTAGTATTCGCACCTGCTCAATCCTGTAAGAGTGTCCTTTTGCGGGGAATTGGGCGGGTGTGCAGTGATAAAGGTCATAGCATTAGGCTATGCACCGTAACTGAATAGGTAACTCAAATGTACATAGCTCTTTTAATTATTTTCCTGCTAGCAGCTATCGGACTTATTGCTCTGATTATGTTACAGCAAGGTAAAGGTGCTGACATGGGTGCATCATTCGGTGCGGGTGCTTCTGCAACACTGTTTGGCTCATCGGGTTCAGGTAACTTCATGACTCGTATGACTGGAATCTTGGCTGCTGTGTTTTTCATCATCAGTTTAATACTTGGCAATATGACTGCAAATAAGTATGGAACTGGTAGTGGTAGTAAGTGGGAAAACATTAGTGAACCTGCGAAAGTCGAGCAACCAACAGACGTGCCGGCAGCACCAGCTACACCAACGAGCGATATTCCTCGTTAAGTGTTAAAGATTCCGAATGAAGGCAGTTATTGTCATCATTAAGTAGTAAGCTCAGAAATGAGCAAGAAGTTAAAAATTTGAGGTTATTGATTTTAAATTGATAACCTCGCCTCAGTGCCGAGGTGGTGAAATTGGTATACACGCTACCTTGAGGTGGTAGTGCCTACAAAACGGGCGTACGGGTTCAAGTCCCGTCCTCGGCACCATTATTTTGATAGCTTGTAGTTTACGAGTTATCAGTGTAGAATATGTCACGTTTTCGAACGCGGGATGGAGCAGCTTGGTAGCTCGTCGGGCTCATAACCCGAAGGTCGTCGGTTCAAATCCGGCTCCCGCAACCATTTCTTATTCAACATACCTTGTCAGTATCGTAGTCAGAGTTGTTGTCAGATGTAGCAATCAAGTGTAGTTATCTAATAGCTCCCAAAATTTCTCATCGATTTCTCTAGACTTTGCAGGTATAATAAGAATATGGTGAACCCGTGCACTACAGGGTCCAGTTGCATAAAGCCCCGAATTTCGGGGTTTTTTGTTATTTGACAATCGAATTAACTGGGCTTTTATAGCCCTTTTTTTATGTCTGGGGGTGGGCTTGTCCACATTAGAACAGCAATTAACAGAGATGATTTCAGCACCTGTGGAGGCGCTAGGCTTTGAATTTGTTGGCTTAGAGTTTGTCCGTGGTCGCACATCGACACTGCGTGTCTTCATTGATAGTGAAGAAGGCATCACTGTTGACGATTGTGCTGATGTCAGCCATCAGGTTAGTGCAGTATTGGATGTCGAAGATCCAATTTCTGTTATTTATAACCTTGAAATATCGTCACCTGGGCTTGAGCGCCCATTATTCACAGTCGCTCATTACGAGCGTTTTGTTGGTGAAGAGGTGGCGTTAACTTTGCGTATAGCAATGCAGAACCGCCGTAAATGGCAAGGAATTATCAAAGCCGTAGACGGTGAAATGATTACGGTTACTGTAGATGGTAAGGATGAGGTGTTCGCCCTCGGCAACATCCAGAAAGCTAACTTGGTACCCCACTTTTAATAAAGTTCAATGAGGCAACTAGGATGAATAAAGAAATTCTGGCTGTTGTAGAAGCGGTTTCTAACGAAAAATCCCTCCCTCGTGAAAAAATCTTCGAGGCTCTGGAAACGGCATTAGCGACGGCAACCAAAAAGAAATATGAGCAAGAAATCGATGTTCGTGTTGAGATTGACCGTAAATCCGGTGATTTTGATACGTTCCGTCGTTGGTTAATTGTCGATGAAGTGACAATGCCAACTCGCGAAATCACATTAGAAGCAGCGCAATACGAAGACCCTTCACTGCAACTAGGTGAGTATGTTGAAGACCAGATCGAATCTGTTGTGTTTGACCGCATTACAACACAAACTGCAAAACAAGTTATTGTTCAGAAAGTTCGTGAAGCTGAACGTGCTATGGTTGTTGACCAATTCCGTGAGCAACAAGGCGAAATTATCACTGCTCAAGTGAAGAAAGTTAACCGTGAAAACATCACGTTAGACTTAGGTAATAACGCTGAAGCGGTTATTCTGCGTGAAGATATGTTGCCACGTGAAAACTTCCGCCCAGGTGACCGCATACGCGGAGTCCTGTATGATGTCCGTCCTGAAGCTCGCGGCGCACAACTTTTTGTTACGCGTTCTCGCCCGGAAATGTTGGTTGAATTATTCCGCATTGAAGTGCCTGAAATTGGCGAAGAAATTATTGAAATTAAAGCCGCTGCGCGTGATCCAGGTTCTCGTGCAAAAATCGCTGTAAAAACTAACGATAAACGTATCGACCCAGTTGGTGCTTGTGTTGGTATGCGTGGTGCGCGAGTTCAAGCCGTTTCTAGTGAGTTAGGCGGCGAGAGAATCGATATTGTGTTATGGGATGATAACCCAGCTCAGTTCGTTATTAATGCAATGGCTCCGGCTGATGTTGCATCTATCGTCGTCGATGAAGACAAATGCACGATGGATGTTGCCGTAGAAAGCAGTAACTTGGCACAAGCAATAGGGCGTAACGGTCAAAACGTTCGTCTAGCTGCTCAGTTGCTGAAAAAACACCGTGGTGATGACAAATGGGAACTGAATGTCATGACCGCAGAAGAGCTAAATGCAAAACATCAGGCAGAAGCACATGCTTCTATTGATACATTCACCAAGCATCTTGATATTGATGAAGAGTTCGCCACTGCACTTGTTGAAGAAGGCTTCTCTACGTTAGAAGAACTGGCTTACGTGCCTATTAATGAACTTCTGGAAATTGACGGTCTTGATGAAGATACCGTTGAAGTTCTACGTGAAAGAGCGAAAGCTGCCCTCACCACAATTGAGTTGGCTCAAAAAGAGAGCCTAGGTGATAATCAGCCAGCAGAAGATTTGTTGAATCTTGACGGTATGGATCGTACTCTTGCCTATAACTTGGCTACTCGTGGAATCTGTACACTGGAAGATCTTGCTGAGCAGGGCATCGACGACCTGATTGATATTGAAGGTCTGGATGATGAGAAAGCAGGTACGCTCATCATGGCCGCACGTAATATTTGCTGGTTCGGTAACGATGCGTAAACACTGTAGCAGGAAGGAACGGCATGACAGAAACTGTAAAAACATTGGCAACGGAAATTCAAATCACAGTTGATCGCCTGGTACAGCAATTTGCTGAAGCAGGGATCAAAAAAAGTGAGAATGACTCTGTTAGCCAGTCAGAAAAAGAAGCTTTACTGAACCACCTAAACCGCGAACAAGGCGGGGCGGCGGGTCAGCCAAGTAAGTTAACACTACAACGTAAAACTCGTAGTACGTTGAGTGTTCCGGTCACCGGTGGCAAAAGCAAATCGGTAAATGTTGAAGTCCGCAAAAAACGCACTTATGTGAACCGTGACGCTGAAGAAGCGAAAGCGGAAGAGCAGGCACAGCGTGAAGCGGAAGAGCAGGCACAGCGCGAAGCTGAAGAACTGGCACAACGTGAAGCACAAGCTAAGCGATTAGCAGAAGAAGCTGCAAAACGCGAAGCAGAAGCAAACGCAAAACGTGATGCCGAAGATAAAGCAAAACGTGAAGCAGCAGATAAAGCTACGCGCGAAGCAGCGGAAAGAGAAAAAGTGAAACCAAGCGAAAATCATCAAAAAGCAGGCAAATCGTCTGAAACTAATGCCGACAAACAACGCCGTGAAGCTGAAGCTGCAGAGCTAAAACGCAAAGCTGAAGAAGAAACTCAACGTAAAGTTGAAGCAGAAGCGCGTCGTGTTGCTGAAGAAGCCCGTAAAATGGCTGAAGAAAATGGCGAAAAATGGACGGCTGAAACTAAAACTGAAGAAGACAGCGATTATCATACAACCACTTCTACGCACGCTCGTGCCGCTGAAGATGAAAATGATGCGAAAGAAGAAGGCCGTCGTTCTCGTAACCGTACCGCTAAAGCACCTCGCCAGAAAAAAGGTAACAAGCTTTCAGAGAAAGCTGATCGCGAAGAAGAGCGTGCAGCAGGTCGTTCAGGTCGTACTAAAGGTAAACAACGTAAAGGCAGTTCCTTACAGCAAAGCTTTACTAAGCCAGCTGCTGCGGTAAACCGCGATGTTATCATTGGTGAAACGATCACTGTAGGCGAACTTGCTAATAAAATGGCGGTTAAAGGCTCTCAAGTCATCAAAACAATGATGAAGATGGGCGCTATGGCGACTATCAACCAAGTGATTGACCAAGAAACTGCACAGCTTGTTGCAGAAGAAATGGGTCACAAAGTTATTCTGCGTCGTGAAAATGAGCTAGAAGAAGCGGTAATGAATGACCGTGATACAGGCTCTGCATTACAAGAACCACGCGCACCAGTTGTTACTATTATGGGTCACGTTGACCATGGTAAAACGTCTTTACTTGACTACATTCGTTCAACGAAAGTGGCATCAGGTGAAGCCGGTGGTATTACTCAGCATATCGGTGCGTACCACGTACAGACCGATAAAGGTATGATTACCTTCTTAGATACCCCAGGTCACGCCGCGTTTACCTCTATGCGTGCTCGTGGAGCACAAGCAACGGATATCGTTATCCTTGTTGTTGCTGCCGATGATGGTGTTATGCCACAAACAATTGAAGCTATTCAGCATGCGAAAGCAGCGGGTGTACCAATTGTGGTTGCAGTCAACAAAATCGATAAGCCAGAAGCTGATCCAGACCGCGTCAGAAATGAGTTATCTCAATACGGTGTTATTTCCGAAGATTGGGGTGGTGATACTCAGTTCATTAGCGTATCAGCTAAGAAAGGTACAGGTATTGATGACCTACTGGATGCTATCTTACTGCAAGCTGAGGTTTTAGAACTGAAAGCAGTTTATGCAGGAATGGCAAGCGGTGTTGTTGTTGAATCTTACTTAGACAAAGGTCGTGGCCCAGTGGCAACTATCTTAGTTCAAGAAGGTACACTGAACAAAGGCGATATCGTCTTATGTGGGTTTGAATATGGCCGTATTCGTGCAATGCGTAACGAATTAGGTAAAGAAGTTCAATCTGCAGGCCCTTCTATGCCAGTTGAAATTTTGGGGCTATCAAGCGTCCCATCTGCTGGTGATGAAGCGACAGTAGTTCGTGATGAGAAAAAAGCCCGTGAAGTTGCTCTATATCGTCAAGGTAAATTCCGCGATGTTAAATTAGCGCGCCAGCAGAAATCTAAACTGGAAAATATGTTTGCGAACATGGAAGAAGGTAAAGTTTCTGAACTGAATATCGTGCTGAAAACTGACGTTCAAGGTACTTGTGAAGCGATCACTGACTCTCTGATGAAACTGTCAACTGATGAAGTTAAAATTAAAATCATCGGTTCTGGCGTTGGTGGTATCACTGAGACAGATGCAACATTGGCAGCGGCATCAAATGCTATCATTCTTGGCTTTAACGTCCGTGCAGATGCATCTGCGCGTCGTGTCATTGAAAGTGAAAGCGTTGATTTACGTTACTATTCCGTTATCTATAGCTTGATTGATGAAATCAAACAAGCAATGAGCGGTATGTTGGCACCTGAATACAAACAACAAATCATTGGTCTTGCAGAAGTCCGCGATGTATTTAAATCACCGAAATTTGGTGCTGTTGCAGGTTGTATGGTTACAGAAGGTACCATCAAGCGTAATAACCCAATTCGTGTACTGCGTGACAACGTGGTTATCTACGAAGGTGAGTTAGAGTCTCTGCGTCGCTTTAAAGATGATGTTGCTGAAGTTCGTAACGGCATGGAATGTGGTATCGGTGTTAAGAACTACAACGATGTTCGTGTCGGCGATATGATTGAAGTCTTCGAAGTTATTGAAGTTAAGCGTTCGATCGACGGTTAATTTTATAGATACCCGTAATATCACTTTGTTATAAAGCGAATCGGGTAAATATCTTCATACTTTATTTTCCATTGGGGGGCTTAGCCCCCCAATTTGTCAGGAGATAGAACAATGGCAAGAGAATTCAGTCGTTCTCAGCGCGTTGCACAAGAAATGCAAAAAGAAATTGCAATCATTTTGCAACGTGAAGTGAAGGATCCTCGCATTGGTATGGCAACGGTTTCTGGTGTTGAACTGTCTAGGGACTTGGCATACGGTAAAGTATTCGTTACGTTTTTAAATATCTCTCATGAAGAACATGAGTCTGATATGGTAAAAGAAGGCATTAAAGCGCTGAATGAAGCTTCAGGTTTTATTCGTTCTTTATTAGGTAAAGCCATGCGCTTACGTGTTATTCCTGAACTGACATTCTCTTATGATAGTTCTTTGGTTGATGGTATGCGTATGTCTAACCTCGTTTCGAATGTCATTCGCGATGATGAAAAACGTCGTGCTGATGCAGATGATAAAGAGGAAAAATAATGGGGCGTCGTCGTAGCGGCCGTGATATCGACGGTGTAGTGCTGCTGGATAAACCTACGGATATTTCTTCTAATGATGCGCTGCAAAAAGTGCGGCGCTTTTTTAATGCTAATAAAGCTGGGCATACAGGGGCGCTTGATCCGTTAGCAACAGGTATGTTGCCCGTTTGCCTTGGTGAAGCAACGAAGTTTTCCCAATTTTTACTCGATTCAGATAAGCGTTATCGTGTAGTAGCTCGTTTAGGTCAACGTACTGATACATCGGATTCTCATGGCGAAATCATCAGCGAGCGTAACGTTGAGTTTACGCCGCAACAGTTAGATGACGCCTTAGCGTTTTTCCGAGGCGATACACTGCAAGTACCTTCGATGTATTCCGCATTAAAACACCAAGGTCGTCCATTGTATGAATATGCACGTAAAGGGATTACGGTTGAGCGTGAAGCTCGTCCAATTACTGTGTATGAACTACAGTTTATTCGTTTAGAAAATAATGAGTTAGAACTGGAAATTCATTGCTCGAAAGGGACTTATATTCGTACTATTGTTGATGATTTAGGCGAAATGTTAGGCTGTGGCGCTCATGTGATTTATCTACGGCGTATTCAAGTCGCTAATTACCCATATGAGCGCATGGTAACATTAGAGCAATTAGCCGCTTTGCGGGCACAAGTAGATGCAGGAGAAGGTTCTTTTGAATCATTACTGGATAGCTTGTTATTGCCAATGGATACCGCGGTTGTTCATTTCCCAGCTATCAATATTACTGAAGAAACAGCGGCTTACTTTAAACAGGGTCAACCTGTTAGGGCGAATGTTGAAGGTCTCATTGAAGGGGACATGGTCCGAGTGACTTGCGGTGAAGAGCAGCGTTTTATCGGTATTGCTCTGATTAGCGAAGATGGCCGTGTGGCACCAAAGCGTTTGGTTGTGGAAAATGAACAATCCGCATAGTGGCGCTTATTGCTTTGCTGTTATAAGCAGCGTAGAATAGCGGCGCTTAATCTTGAGATGCTAAATTAGAGATTGGCTCTCATCACTTACATTAATCATTTTGGAGTTTATTATGTCTCTAAGTAATGAAGCGAAAGCTAAAATCGTTGCTGAGTTCGGCCGCGGTGAAAATGACACTGGTTCAAGCGAAGTACAAATCGCTCTGCTGACTGCACAAATCAACCATCTGCAAAGCCACTTTGCAGAGCACAAAAAAGATCACCACAGCCGTCGTGGTCTGTTGCGTATGGTTGCACAACGCCGTCGCTTACAAGCTTACTTGAAAGGTAAAGATATCGCACGCTACACTGCTCTGATTGAGCGTTTAGGTCTGCGCCGCTAATCTTACTCTAGATAATTCCAGTTGCGGCTAGGCGACCAATGAGTGAGTGGCTAGGAATGTACATCAGTATGTGACTAGTACGAGTGAGTGTAGTCAACAACGTTGCAACTTGAAGTATGACGAGTAGAGTCAGTTTCAGAGAAAAGGGGCCACAGGCCCCTTTTCTTCTAAAAGTTATTTTGAAAGTTGAAGTAATACTCGAATTGTTCTTAACTTAAATGTTAAGCTATGGTTTGTAATTAGTTGTTTTAATAATGCCTCTTCGCTACATCCGATTCGCGCGGCTAATGAGAACATTGATGACTTGAATATCAATCTTCTCATTAGTCGCGAGGCTGTAGGAAGAATAAGCCAATGCTATCCGAGATGCTCAGATAGCCTTACAAAAAGGGTAATATTGTGTTAAATCCTATTGTTCGTAAATTCCAATATGGTCAACATACCGTTACGATTGAAACGGGAATGATGGCGCGTCAAGCGACAGCCGCTGTTATGGTTAACATGGATGACACTGCGGTATTTGTTACTGCGGTTGCTCAGAAGAAAGTTAAAGAAGGTCAAGATTTCTTCCCTTTAACTGTTAACTATCAAGAACGTACATACGCAGCAGGCCGTATCCCAGGGAGTTTCTTCCGTCGTGAAGGTCGTCCTGGTGAAGGCGAAACGTTAATCGCACGCTTAATTGACCGTCCACTGCGCCCTCTGTTCCCAGAAGGTTTTTTAAACGAAATTCAAATCATTGCTACAGTTGTGTCTGTTAACCCACAAGTTAACCCTGACATCGTTGCGATGATCGGTGCATCTGCAGCTCTTGCGCTGTCTGGCACGCCATTTAATGGCCCAATCGGTGCTGCTCGTGTTGGTTTTATCAATGACCAATATGTTCTTAACCCAACAGCTGATGAGCTGAAAAACAGCCGTTTAGATTTAGTGGTTGCAGGTACCAATAACGCGGTCTTAATGGTTGAATCTGAAGCTGACTTGTTAAGCGAAGAACAAATGTTAGGTGCGGTCGTATTTGGCCACGACCAACAACAAATTGTTATTCAAAACATCAATGAGTTGGTCAAAGAAGCAGGTAAAGAAAAATGGGATTGGCAGCCAGAGCCAGTTAACCAAGCATTAAATGACCGCATTGCGGCATTAGCAGAAAGCCGTATGGGTGATGCTTACCGCATTACTGAGAAACAAGAACGTTACGCGCAAGTTGATTTAATCAAAGATGAAGTCATTGCTACATTAGTTGCTGAAGATGAAAACGTTGATGTTTCTGAAGTTGCTGATATTTTAGGTAACTTAGAAAAACAAGTTGTACGTAGCCGTGTTATCCGTGGTGAACCTCGTATTGACGGTCGTGAAAAAGACATGGTTCGTGCACTTGATGTGCGTACCGGTGTTCTGCCACGTACTCATGGGTCTGCATTGTTCACACGTGGTGAAACTCAGGCACTGGTAACTGCAACTTTAGGTACAGAGCGTGATGCACAGGTTATCGACCAGTTAATGGGCGAATACACTGACCGTTTCTTATTCCATTATAACTTCCCTCCATACTCTGTTGGTGAAACTGGTATGGTAGGTTCACCGAAACGTCGTGAAATTGGTCATGGTCGTTTAGCGAAACGTGGTGTGTTAGCTGTAATGCCAGATCACGCAGATTTCCCATATACTGTCCGTGTTGTATCTGAAATTACTGAATCTAACGGTTCATCATCTATGGCTTCTGTCTGTGGCGCTTCACTCGCATTAATGGATGCAGGTGTGCCAATTAAAGCTGCTGTTGCTGGTATTGCAATGGGGCTGGTGAAAGAAGGTGACGATTTTGTTGTCCTATCTGACATTTTAGGTGATGAAGACCACTTAGGTGATATGGACTTTAAAGTTGCCGGTAGCCGTGATGGTATCAGTGCACTGCAAATGGATATCAAAATCGAAGGGATTACCAGCGAAATTATGCAGGTTGCTCTGAACCAAGCGAAAGGCGCACGTTTGCACATCTTGGGGACGATGGAACAAGCTATTAATGGTCCTCGCGAAGAAATTTCTGAATTTGCACCACGTATCTATACGATTCGTATCAATCCAGACAAAATTAAAGATGTCATCGGTAAAGGTGGTTCTGTCATCCGTGCATTAACGGAAGAAACAGGCACTACGATTGAAATCGAAGATGATGGTACAGTGAAAATTGCTGCAACTGATGGTATCAAGGCGAAAGAAGCCATTCGCCGTATTGAAGATATTACTGCTGAAGTTGAAGTTGGTCGTATTTACCCAGGTAAAGTGACTCGTATCGTTGACTTTGGTGCATTCGTTGCTATTGGTGGCGGTAAAGAAGGTCTAGTACACATTTCTCAAATCGCAGATAAGCGTGTTGAGAAAGTGACTGATTATCTGCAAATGGGTCAAGAAGTCCCAGTTAAGGTATTAGAAATCGACCGTCAAGGCCGTATCCGCCTTAGCATGAAAGAAGCGGTAGCAACTGAGGAACCAAGTTCGCAACCTCAGGACTCAGCAGAATAAGTTGACCTAGCTGCGCTCTATTTGTTTAGAGCGCTATCAGCCTAAATTTGCTGAAACCATAATTTGTTGTAAATGCGTGGTAATGTAAGGGCGGAGTATGTTGAACAGTATCTGTCTTCGGGTAAGAGATTATCGCACGTTACCGCGTGTGCTCTTGGCGCTTATCTTTTTTGTTATTATTGGATGTAGCAGCAAAGATTGGCGAAAGAACGAGGTTTTTGCCGTTCCACTTCAACCTTCATTGCAACAAGAAGTGATATTGGCTCGTATGGAACAAATCCTTGCGAGCCGGTCTTTAACCGATGACGAATACGCACAGCTTTTATATGAGCGCGGTGTGTTGTATGATAGTCTAGGTTTAAGGGCGCTGGCGCGTAATGATTTTTCAACTGCGTTAGCCATACGTCCTGATATTCCTGAAGTTTTTAATTTTTTAGGGATATATTTTACGCAGGCAGGGAACTATGATGCTGCCTATGAAGCGTTTGATTCTGTTTTAGAGCTTGATCCAACTTACAATTTCGCGCGGATGAATCGTGGCATCGCTTTATATTACGGTGAACGGTACAAACTAGCGCAGGATGATCTGCTGGCGTATTATCAGATAGATCCAAATGATCCTTTTCGTGTTTTATGGCTTTATCTTGTAGAAAAAGACATAGACCCGCGTACGGCACAAGATAATCTTGCTGCTCGTTACAACCAAGCGGAGAAAGGGCAATGGGGCTGGAATATCGTAGAATTCTATCTTGGCAATATCAATGAAACAACATTGATGGAGCGTTTGAAAGAAACGTCTACGGATAACACTTCGCTCGCTGAGCATCTCAGTGAAACTAACTTCTATTTAGGTAAGCATTACCTAAGTCTGGGGGATAAGAATAGCGCAGTTGCGTTATTCAAACTGACGGTAGCTAACAACGCTCACAGCTTTGTTGAACACCGCTATGCATTGTTGGAATTGGCGCTGTTAGGCCAAGAACAAGACGACCTTTTAGAATCGGGCCAGCAATAGCTGACGAACATTTCATGATTAATTTTTAAGTCATCATCCCTCGGGGTGACGGCCTATTTGTTCGTTTAATAAACACAATTTGAGCCAGTTCACATTTTAAATGAAAATGACCGAAATGATTTTCGCATGGTTATGTAAACTGGCTGCCATTATGTATGAGGCACCTTTACATGACTACTGAGACCGATATTTCTTTTGCTGATTTAGGTTTATCAGCATCTATTTTGACAGCACTGAACGACCTGGGATACGAAAAACCATCACCAATCCAGCAACAATGTATTCCATTGTTAATGGATGGTAACGATGTATTAGGTATGGCACAAACCGGTAGTGGTAAAACCGCTGCATTTAGTTTGCCATTACTGCAAAACATTGACCCAGATTTAAAAGCTCCGCAAATTTTAGTTCTGGCACCAACTCGTGAGTTGGCTGTTCAGGTAGCTGAAGCGATGAGCGATTTCTCTAAACATATGAGCCGCGTTAACGTCGTTGCTCTATACGGTGGCCAACGTTATGACGTGCAATTGCGCGCGTTACGCCAAGGTCCACAAATCGTTGTGGGTACACCTGGCCGTCTTCTTGACCATCTGAAGCGTGGTACTTTAGATCTTTCTAAATTAAAAGGCTTAGTCTTAGACGAAGCTGATGAAATGCTACGAATGGGCTTTATTGAAGATGTTGAAAACATCATGAGCCAAATTCCAGCAGAGCACCAAACCGCATTGTTCTCTGCGACAATGCCTGAGCCAATTCGCCGTATTACGCGTCGCTTTATGAAAGAACCTAAAGAGATTCGTATTCAGGCAAGCATTACCACACGTCCTGACATTGCTCAAAGCTACTGGACTGTTTACGGTATGCGTAAAAATGAAGCGTTGGTTCGTTTCTTAGAAGCAGAAGATTTTGATGCGGCGATTATTTTCGTCCGTACTAAAAATGCAACATTAGAAGTCGCAGAAGCATTAGAGCGTAACGGCTATAACAGCGCAGCGCTGAATGGTGACATGAACCAAGCTCTGCGTGAGCAGACATTAGAGCGCCTGAAAGATGGTCGTTTAGATATCTTGATTGCGACTGACGTGGCAGCTCGTGGTTTAGACGTTGAGCGTATTAGCTTAGTCGTTAACTATGATATCCCTATGGATGCTGAGTCTTATGTTCACCGTATTGGTCGTACTGGCCGTGCAGGTCGTGCGGGCCGTGCCTTACTGTTCGTTGAGAACCGTGAGCGTCGCCTGTTACGTAACGTTGAACGTACGATGAAACTGACTATTCCTGAAGTTGAACTGCCAAATGCAGATTTGTTAAGTCAACGTCGTCAGGAAAAATTTGCTGAAAAAATCCAGCAACAATTAGAAAGCAGCGATTTAGACCAATATCGTTCACTGTTAGCGAAAATGTCTCCATCAGAAGATGTTGATATGGAAACTCTAGCAGCAGCGTTACTGAAAATGGCTCAAGGCGAACGCGCCCTGATCCTACCACCAGATGCACCTCGTCGTCCGCGTCGTGAATTCAACGACCGTGATGATCGCCGTGGTGACCGTCGTGACCGCAATAGCAATGGTAATGGTTTTGACCGTGCAGAGCGTGGGGAGCGTGGGGGTCGTCGTGAGCGCCGTGATGTTGGCGATATGGAAATGTATCGTATCGAAGTTGGTCGCGATGACGGTGTGGAAGTTCGTCATATTGTTGGTGCGATTGCTAACGAAGCGGACATCAGTAGCCGTTATATTGGTAATATCAAACTGTTTGGTACTCACTCAACCATTGAGTTACCAAAAGGTATGCCAAGCGAAGTGTTAACTCACTTAAGCCGTGCACGTGTATTAAATAAACCAATGCAAATGCAACTGATTGGTGATGCACAACCGTTTGAGCGTCGTGGCGGTGGTGAGCGTCGTGGTGGTCCTCGTCGTGAAGGTGGTAGCGAGGGAGGTTTCGGTGCAGGTCGTCGCAATGACCGTGGTGGTGAGCGTCGTAGCAACGGTGGTGGTGAACGCCGTGGCGGTGGTAACCGTGGCAATGCAGCACCTCGCCAAGATGGTACTAATGCGGCACCTCGTCGTCGTAGCAGCAGCCATAACGCGTAATAGCTAGGTTTTGGGGAGTTTAATCCCAATAAAACGAAACCCGTACTTTGAAGTGCGGGTTTTTTTATTAGTCATTTTTATTTAAGTATATAGTGGCGATAAAGCGTTTTTTCTAAATCTTGTGCTGTGCTAATAAAAAGTAGGATAACGACGTTATTTGTTTGCTTATCAAATTCATATAAACAGCGATATTGGCTAGTTATATCGATTCACTCTCGAATAAGTAGACCATTATTGGCTAACATTTGATTTGGGCGATAAGGTTTAAGATCTTCTGATATTGCTTTTACGGATGATAGAAGTAGCTCATCAACAAACGCTGCAGCTTGAATACTACTCATAAAATTGTTTTTTAAACGATTCTACATCCTGTAGTGACCATAATGCAGTTTCTGCGAGGGTGACCGTATATGGTTGTTCCATCACAATTTCCTTTCATTATTTTCTTGCTGCACGTAATTTTTCTAGCGCTTCTTCTGGTGATAAGGTTCTTTTATTTTTAACATCATCTTTTGCTGCCATCACCAATTTTAGCAGTGCATTTGCTTGGCGCTCTCTTTCTTTTAGCTCTATTTCACGTTCCACACTAGTTTGAATAAAAAGCTCAGACTGCCCATTTTTTGTTACAAAAACGCTCCCCTTAAAGAGCTCAGGGTTACCAAGGCCTTCACGTGCTGCTTTTTGCGACATTGTATTAGATATATTTTGTTCCTATAAATGGTGAACACACAACACGGAATACAGAATAACGTATTGTGTGTTTTTTAAACTTATGTTTCTGTTTATAGAAAAATTGTTTTGATGTACAAATTTATTATTAATTTATACACCAAGTGCATGTGTGAGAAGTCGAAGAGCCATTTAGACCAAACCCAATGCCTCTTTTAGTGGTTTGAGGTAACGGCGGCTAACGGGGATGCGTTCGCCAGAGCTAAGCACTAACTCGGCTTGCCCACTATCGCCAAATAAAATTTCATTTAATTGGGTCATATTGACTAAGTATTGGCGATGGCAGCGCACTAGCGGTGTACGAGTTTCTAAGGTGCGTAATGTGAGTTCAGTAAAGCCTTCTTGCCCTTGTGTACTCATGACGTAGACGCCACTCAAACGAGAAGTTGCATACAATACTTCATCGAGTTTCATCAAATAAATACGGCTATGACCAGTACACGGAATAAATTTAAGTGGTTCATTATTACCCAGTAGCTCAAGGTTTTGTTTTTGTTTACCTTGACGGAGCCGGCTTAATGTTTTCTCCAATCTTTCTGGTTCAAGGGGTTTTAATAAATAATCAAAAGCATGTTCTTCAAAAGCCTGAATAGCAAATTCATTAAAAGCGGTTAGAAAGACAATATAGGGGCGGTCTTCAGGATCTAACATGCGCACCATTTCAAGGCCAGTTAGGCGCGGCATTTGGATATCGAGAAAGACCACATCAGGCTTTTTTTTATGGATTATCCCAATAGCTTCTATCGCATTGGCACATTCGCCAATGATTTCAATATCATCGTGTTCTTCGAGGAGGCAACGGACGTTTTCCCGCGCAAGTGGTTCATCATCAACAATTAATACATTCATAGGGTTACATTATCATTATTATGGTGCCGCCAAATACGGTAGGCGGATTTTCATTCGTGTGAATTTTTCTGGCTCATGCTCTACGCTAATGCCGTATTGTTCGCCATATTTTAAACGCAAACGTTTATCGACCAAGCCCATCCCTAAGCCATCACTTTGCTTCGCAGATTGGTAGAGCCCTGCGTTGTCTTCAATTTCAATATAGACGTGTTCGCTACCGATATAACTACGTATTGTAATATATCCCGTCTCTAATAACTGTGAGGTACCGTGTTTAATTGCGTTTTCAACAAGAGGTTGTAAGGTAAATGCAGGGAGTTCAACATGTTTAACTTCCTCTGGAATGTCGATGTAAATCTGTAAGTTTTCTTGAAAACGAGCTTTTTCTATTTGTAAGTAAGCATTGATATGTTCAATTTCTTCTCCCAAAGTGGCATTTTGTTCCGGACGTTTTAAGTTATTACGGAAAAAGGTCGAAATATATTGCACTAATTGCCCCGCTTGTTGGCTGTCTTTGCGGATCACGGCCTGCAACGTGTTGAGTACATTAAATAAAAAATGAGGGTTTACTTGGGCATGGAGCAATTTTACTTCTGATTGTAGCAGCGATTGTTTATTGCGTTCGTATTGCCCTGCCAAAATTTGAGCTGAAAACAAGCTGGCAATCCCTTCACCTAATGTACGGTTGATTGAGCTAAATAGGCTATTTTTGGCTTCATAGAGTTTTATGGTCCCAATCACTCGGTCATTTTCGCCTCGTAGGGGAATGACGAGTGCCGAGCCAAGTTTACAAGTTGGGCTGAGGGAACATTTATACGGTGTTTCATTCCCATCGGCATAGACAACCTCATTATTATCAATGGCTTGTCTTGATTGTGTCGATGAGATTGGTGTTCCAGGTCGGTGGTGGTCTGCCCCAATACCAATAAAGGCGAGTATTTTTTCGCGATCGGTAATGGCAACAGCTCCAATTTCCAGTTCTTGGTAAATAATTTTGGCAACTTTCATGCTGTTATCCGCATTAAAGCCTTTACGTAGAATACCTTCGGTCGTTAAGGCAATTTTAAGGGCCTGTGCGGAAAAAGCGGTGGTGTATTTTTCAACAATTGCGCGTCGGTCAAGTAAAATACGAATAAACATGGCTGCACCAATGGTGTTAGCGACTAACATCGGTGCGACAATACTTCTCACCAGCTCAAGGGCTTCATCGAAAGGGCGCGCAAGTAATAGAATAATCAGCATTTGTAGGACTTCAGCTACAAAAGTCGCACAACTGGCAGTAACTGGGTTAAAAATTTTATTAATTTCGCCACGTTTCATATAGTAACGATGGACTAAGCCACCAATGAGCCCCTCGACAATGGTCGAAACCATGCAAGCAAATGCACTCATCCCTCCTAATGAATAACGGTGTATTCCGCCAGTAAAACCAACGGCAAACCCAACAGCAGGGCCGCCAAGTAGCCCACCTAATACCGCACCAATTGCCCGAGTATTGGCAATGGAATCATTGATATGTAAGCCAAAATATGTCCCGATAATACAAAATACGGAAAAAATCAGGTAGCACATCACCTTGTGGGGTAAGCGGATAGTGACTTTCAATAAGGGAATGACGAGTGGGGTGCGGCTGAGCGCCCATGCGATAACAAGGTAGACGCACATTTGCTGGAGTAGGAGTAATATTAAATCAAATTCGTACATGCTCGTCATATTTCACATTGTGGGGGTGTTGACTTTGTCATCTCACCCTAGTCACATACTTTTGTATGCTCCTAGGGTCTCGTTTCCTCGTCGCCTACCCACAATGCGAACTATTTAGAGCATGGCTCGTCATGTGCACGTTATGGGAGGTTGACTACGTTCAGCTCTTTGGGTCATATACTGATGTATGCTCCCCAAGATGTCTTCTCTTGTCGCCTACCCACAATGTGAACTATTTAGAGCATGGCTCGTCATGTGCACGTTATGGGAGGTTGACTACGTTCAGCTCTTTGGGTCATATACTGATGTACGCTCCCCAAGATGTCTTCTCTTGTCGCTACCCACAATGTGAACTATTTAGAACATGGCTCGTTATATTTTGCATTGCGGGAGTTATTCACTTTAGCGTCTATTTTTAGTCTTTATTTGGCGAGTGATTATACCGTAAGTCATTGGTTAAGTAATCGACATTTGAGTAAAGGACATTCATCATTATTTGACATAAGAAAAAAATCGATTCAATATTAGACAATGCCCTACCTTTTCGTGATCTTGCGCACGAATTTATTAACGCTGTATTTAATTTTCTTGTCATACTCTAGGGATGATAGTTTCCCCCGTTATTATTTAAGGTTCACATAAATAATGAAAAAAAGAACAATAGTACTGATTTTGCTGATGCTCATTTTAATAGCAGCAGCTGCACTTTTTCATTCCCATAATCAATATTTATTGTTGCAGGGAGAAGTGGATGCACCTGAAGTTATTGTCACCTCAAAAGCGAAGGGGCGAGTGGTTGAACGCCATGTCGAGCGTGGGGACGATGTCAAACAAGGGCAGCTTTTATTAACATTAGAAAGCCCTGAGTTGCAAGCGCAATACGAAGCCTCAAAAGCGGCAAGGGACCAAGCAAAAGCTCAGCTCGAACAATCGATTAACGGGACCCGAGCAGAGACTATTCGGGACCTTAAAGCCACATTAGCGCAAGCAAACTCACAATATCAAAATGCTTCTCGCGAATATGCGCGTTTGAGTAATTTAAAAAGCAAAGGGTATGTTTCAGCAAATGAACTTGATAATGCCCGTAAAGCTAAAGATGTTGCATATTCTCAAGTACAAGGTGCAAAAGCTCGGTTAGAAGAGGGGCAGAATGGGGATCGTGTTGAGTTACGAAAACAATACGAAGCAGCTCTGAATCAAGCAGAACAAAAACTTACAGAGCTACAAGTACAGGTTGATGACCTACAAGTTAGAGCGCCTGTTGACGGTGAAGTCGGCCCTATCCCAGCAGAAATAGGTGAACTATTCAATGCAGGCAGCCCGTTAATTTCATTAATTCGCTTACCTCAGGCTTATTTCATTTATAACTTGAGAGAAGATATTTTAGTCAATGTGAAAAAAGGCGATAAAGTTCAACTTGATGTGCCCGCATTAGGCAATAAGGTGATTGAGGCTGAGGTTCGTTATATTGCACCAAAAGGTGATTACGCAACAAAGCGTGCAACCCGTGCAACTGGTGACTTTGATTTAAAAACGTTTGAAATTCGTTTATATCCATTAGAGCCAATTGATGGGCTGCGGCCCGGTATGAGTGTGCTATGGCACTGGGATAAGTAAAAGGTGTTGCCATGAAATTAAAGTTCGCTTGGCAAGGCTTCGAGCATGCTTTTAGCCGTGAAACTAAAATGGCTATCCGTAGCCCTGTTTTTCACTGGTTGAGCTGGTTGTTTCCATTGATGTTGTTTACGTTGGTGAGTTCTAACTTTTCAGAAGGAACGCTGATGGATTTGCCTGTGTCAGTGGTAGATGACAACCATAGTCCAGTATCTCGGCAAATTATTCGCGACTTGAATTCAGGCCCTCACGCAGATGTAAAAACTATCGATGACAATCTGAATACATCCTTAAAAAGATTAGGCAGCTCAAAAGATTATGCATTACTGTACATCCCCCATGATTTTGAAGAGGATGTGTTAAGAGGGCGCCAACCTGAACTGCGTATGTACTACAACGCTTTATTTTACGCATCGGGAAGTTATGCAATTCAAGACTTTAGCGGCTTAGTTGCGGAGCTAAATGCAAAGTATCGCCAAGAACTGGCGAGGTCGATGGGGAAAGCACTACCGCCGTTGGCGCAAGTGACACTTTCTTATGACAGCTTGTTCAATCCGAGTGGTAGTTATATTTATTACCAGCAGTTTGCTGCGACTATTCATATGTTACAGCTGTTTGTCGTCACAGCGACTATTTATACTATGTCGCGAGGGAGCACTTTACAAAGCGTTAAACCTTTCGCTACTGCCCTATTAGGGAAGATGGCCCCGTATACGTTATTTTTCACGACATTGTTGGCAATTGAACTTGCTGCACTCGTGACCATTTTTGATGCTAAAGTGGTGGGTAACCCATTGTATATGCTGGTGGTAGGCTTCTTTTATGTGATAGCGGCACAAAGTATTGGGGTATTACTATTTAGCTTTACCTCTAGTGCTATTATGGCTTATAGCTTAATAGGGATGCTAGTGAGTATCGCTTTAGCGTTCTCAGGAATGGCTGTGCCTGAATTATCGATGATTTTACCCGCGCGAATTATTTCTAATATTGAACCCCTTACGCATACACTTAATGCAATGTTCGATATTTTCTTACGGGAAATTTCGTTTGGTCGAATTGTAGAAGTTTGTTTGTTTTTATTAATTTACCCTGTCGTAATTGCCTTTTTAGTTCGTAAACGCTTGGTTAAGCGGCTTGCAACTCAAGGAGGGGAAGTTTAATGGCGGTCTATTTTGCGACTTTCCGTAAAGTGCTACTGGGTATGTTAGAAAAGCCGATGTGGCTACTACTTTTAGTCTCATTGTGCGTGATGAGTTTGGTCTATGCAAAACCTGTTTTATGGGATTTGCCTGTTGCCGTGATTGATATGGACCATAGCACTGCTAGCCGCGAACTAATCCGTGATTTAGACGCGACGCCAAAAGTACAATTGCATGGTTATGATAACCTTGCGCAGGCTCGTCAGGATATGATCGCTAGAAAATTATTTGCGATAATTATCATTCCAACCGATTTTCAGCAGCATTTACTAAGTGGTAAAAGCATTACTGTCCCTGTCTATGGTGATGCGACTAACCGCCTCGCTAGCGGCCAAATTCAACAAGAGCTTTCAAAAGCATATCAAACTCTTTTAAACGCTTATAATACGCAATTACTAACAAAAGCAGGTTATAGCAAAGAACAAGCCAAAGTTATCATTACCCCAGTCCGCAGTGAAACTGAGCCGTTGTATAACCCCGGAGTCAGCTTTGCGGCCATTGTTTTCCCAGGTTTATTGGTGATGTTGTTACAGCACTCCTTGTTGATCGCTTGTGTGCGCGTCAGTATTGCGATCCGTTCAACACCGAAAGGTAAACCGCCTTTAGCCGTTTATTTGGGAGCATTATCTGCGTTAATTCCCATTTGGTTGTTTTTATCTACGGTCTTTTTTGCACTTTGGCCATGGGTATTGGGCTTCCGGCAAGAAGCACCGCTGTACTTAATTTGGATATTTACCTTCCCGTTCCTATTAGCGGTTATTGGCCTAGGCAAGTTGGTAACAGAATGCTTGCGCAGTGTTGAAATGATCTATTTAACGTTAGCGTTTATCACTACGCCAGTGTTTTATATGTCAGGCACTATTTGGCCATTACAAGCGATGCCAGATTGGGTACGTATGATTGCTTCAGCATTGCCATCAACATGGGCCACAAACGCCATGGCAGGCCTTAACCAAATGGGATTGCCGTTTAGTGAGGTGTTGATGGATATCGTTATGATGCTAACACTTGGTGTAATTTATACGGTTATTGGTGTGTTTATTGGCATGCTAAGAGATGGAGAGTTACGCCATATTAGCCATATGTTTAACCGTTGGCGTAGGCATCGGCATTAATCGTTATTTTTGAGTAGGAAACCTATTGCTGAGTTAGGATCAACGGCTTTTGTTGCCATTTTTGCTTCTTGGCTTAAGGTTTCCCAGTCATCAGGAGGGCTTAGCATTGAGGCAAATACTTGATAGGCATCATTTTTGGAACTATATGAACGTAATGTACTGAAATCATTTACCCAACTAATAATGATGATTTTATCTTTTTCACTGCAACGAAAGAATAAACGGAACTGCTGTAAAAATTTAGCCCGAAACCAATGTTTGTGTTTCGTTCCTAAGGTATTGCCTTGGTAAAAAATTGGGTCAAGTGGGTTGACTGCAATTCGTTCTGTTATCACTTTATTAATTGCAGCGAGTAATTTTGTGGGAGCTTTCTTTTTATAGCCTATTGGGGCAGATTTTTTTAAGGTTTGTACTGTACTGACTAATGCAACTAACTGTTCTAAGAAACATGAGTGAAAAAAATTTTCCATCCGTTAATTTCTAACTTTCCCTGTGACTCCATGATTAACTATCAGTAAGTGGTGCATCTAAATCAATGTCGATATCCGCAGTAAGCTCATTGACCTTATTCCATAATGCTACAGGCACAGGATAAATGTGTCGTGGATTTTCTTTCATATCTTTTTCTAGGAAATTGAGAAACTATAGGGTCCTCATGGGCGTTTGTTTGCCTAGAAATAATGACATTACCATCTGCTAATAGCGAATATTCAATTATTTCACCAGGTTGTAAGTGTAAAGCATCATGTATGGCCGCAGGGATAGTTGTTTGACTGCGTTCGGTAAGGCGGGATTTTGCACGTAAAGAAACAGTGCTTGGGTTTATATCAATCATTTTATTTACTTCAAAAATTTCCAGCCTATCCTCAGTGTAATGCAAATGCATTGTGCAATGCATTTGCATTACACTGAGGATAGGCGGTTATGAGGTGGGTAATAGGCTTAAGGCACCATCGACAACCCTGCAATTTGTCGCCAGTAACCATTGCAATTTTGGTTGATAATATTCAACGGGATCTCCCCATTTTCATTGGCTTTAAACTGCTTGATTACCTCAAGGGTCTCAATGCCTTCAGGTGAAATGCGCACAATATCCACAAGGTCATGCATTGAATACAGGTCATTGCCGAGGTTATAGCAAGCGCCACTGAGTGTTTGAATACCATTTAAGGTAAATACTTGCTGCTGTTCTTGAGAAAGAACCTTGCGCCCTTGGGGGTAGTTAATACAGCAAGTCTCACATTCGTCTTTTTGCCGATTTTCTGAACGAGCCGTAAAACAGCGGGCAGAGTAGGCCAGAGGTAAATGACCGTAGCTCATCACTTCCACCTCAAATTTACCGTGGATACCAATATCATCACATTGATTGAGCAAATTAATTAGCCAATCACGAGATAGCTCTACAGGCATACACCAGCGCGTCATACCTTGGCGTAATAAAATATTTAAAGTTTGTGCGTTATAGCAATTTAACCCGTGCCCAGCGACAAAAGGAAGGTTTCTTTCGACTAACATGTTGACCACACCAAAATCATGGGCTTCAACGAGAAACTCACCATTATCAACTAACTTGCTGATTTCTTTAAGTTCGGAAGGGGCTTGAAGAAGGGCAAGGGTACTCAGAACAATTTGTTTGCCGCTCTTGGCCAGTTGTTGGGCGAGCTCTATCCAATCATTGGGTTTCATTTCTCGGCGCTTACTGCAAACCGTTTCTCCAAGGTAGATAATATCGGCTTCACTTTCGATTGCGCACTGATAAAATTCACTTAATGTGTGTTTTGGCCAGTAATAAAGAACCGATCCTAATGAGTACTGCATAATATTTACCTTTTCAATTACTGCCACTTGCGATGATAAGCACCCAAAGTCGTCTGGCTGCCTTCTGAAAGCCCACCTAATACTTTTAGCCATTTAGGGTCGGTGGTGAAGTTATCAGGGTTGGCTTTGTAACGGTCAATCGCTTGGCGCCAAATCCGTGTTACCTCCGTGACATAAGCAGGGCTGCGCTGGCGGCCTTCAATCTTAACCGAAGCAATACTAGCGGCCATGAGTTCTGGTAACAGTTCAATCGTGTTGAGGCTAGTTGGTTCTTCTAGGACGTGGTATTTTTGACCATCGACAAGGTAACGCCCCTTACACAAAGTAGGGTAGCCTGCATTTTCATGTTCTTGGTAGCGGTCGATTAAGACGTCATTCAGGCGAGACTCCATACCATTTTCTGTTTGCTGCCAACGAACAAAACGAGCTGGTGAGCAAGCGCCTACGGTGTTTGGTGATTCGCCCGTTAAGTAGGAAGATAAATAACAACGGCCTTCAGCCATGATGCATAAACTACCAAAAGCAAACACTTCAAGCGGCACAGGGCTATTTCTAGCGAGTTGTTTTACTTGATGAATAGATAAAACGCGTGGAAGGACAACACGATGTACTTGAAAGTTTCGCTGATAGAAGCGGATCGCTTCTGTATTGGTGGCTGAAGCCTGAACCGATACGTGTCTTTCGATATGCGGGTACTTGTTTGCTGCATACTCTAACATCGCGATATCGGCTAAGATTAACGCATCAGCCCCTAAATCCGCAGCAAGATCGACGGAGTTTTGCCAACGTTCATAACCGGTAGGGTGTGCAAATGTGTTAATCGCAATATGCAATTTGCGATTATGGTTATGAATGTAGCGCTCTGCTTCATGCAGCTTTTTTTCAGTGAAATTGAGCCCTGCGAAGTGGCGCGCATTGGTATCGTTTTTTAACCCAATATAAACAGCATCTGCGCCGTTATCGACAGCGGCTTTCAACGCAGGCAAATTCCCTGCTGGGCAGAGTAATTCCATTGGCCTATCCCTGTATAAAATTTAACAACGGACATTCTAGTCAAGGGAACTGTTATAGATTTTGATTTAGAGCAGAGAAATTGTTAATGGATATCAGTATTCGTTAATTAAGGCTGTGGGTGACTGAATTAGTGAGTGACTTTTTTGTGAGTTAGGGCACTAAAGAATAAAATGAGACCCGTTTCATAAATCTGGATATTAAGTCATTTTTGGTTATTTATTGATCATGATTTGTGGTAAAAGCCACCAATAGAAACCATCCATTTTGTTAAAAATAAATATGGGTGACATGGGCAAAAATTGATATAGGATCAGACCAATAAGGTGTTTTTTTGGCAAGATAACTCATCGTGAGCTAAATAGTGTATTGATGATCTCAGTAATTGGGGTTATTAACTACAAATATTTTGTTTAACTAATTGAATATACAATATGTTACCCTAAATAATTCGAGCTGCTACTGTTGTTGAGTAGTTACCCGAAAACGGGCAGACAATTAAGACGGGAGTCAGTACTGTGCTAGGTAAAATTCGTTCTCAACTCATCACAAAAGGTCCTTCATTTTTGAAATTACCTTTAAAAGTGACCCCATTTGCTGTGCAACGCCATGTGCTTGAACAGCTACTAAGTTGGCAATTTCGTGAGTCAGTCAAAGAAGGGGAACTCGATTTTCTCGAGGATAAATGGCTAAAAGTTGAAGTTCGTGACTTATCATTGGTGTGGTTTATCAGTTTGCAAGATGGCCAATTAGCCGTTAAACAGAACGCACAAGCTGATGTCAGCGTTAGTGGTAATGCAAACGACCTTATTTTGATAGCAGCACGTAAAGAAGATCCCGATACTTTATTTTTCCAACGTCGCTTGGTGATTGAAGGGGACACCGAATTAGGTTTATACGTTAAAAACTTAATGGATGCTTTTGAATTGGAAAATATGCCGGCTCCGCTGCGTTTTGCTTTACTGCAATTGGCTGAGGTGATTAAAACGGTTCATGATAGCGAGGACGTAGAGCAAAAATCGCCTGCGTTAACTTCATGTTAATTCGAGTTGAAATCCCAGTCGATGCAATGGGAATTGATAAGCTATTGCGTGAAACTTTTCCAACAGAAGCGGAAGCTAACCTTGTTCAGCACTTGCGAGAAGACGGCTTATTAACGCTTGGTGTTGTTGCGACCAATGACAACGGCGAAGTCATTGGTTATGTAGGCTTTACACCTGTTGATGTCAATGGTGAAGACGTACAATGGGTTGGGTTAGCTCCTTTAGCGGTTAGTAAAGCTCACCAAGGCCAAGGCATTGGTGAAAAATTGGTTTATGAAGGGTTAGATAGCCTGAATGAATTTGGTTATGGTGCTGTCGTCGTTTTAGGGGATGAGCGTTACTATTCACGTTTTGGTTTTGAACCAGCCTCAAAACAAGGAGTGAATTGCCAATGGCCTGAACAACAACCCCATTTCCTGATATGTGGGCTCGAAAATGGCGAAATAGGGGCTCATCAAGGCCTAGTGACTTATTCTTCACACTTCAGTAATTTATAGTTAGCTAAGTAATCAATGAGATTATCAGGCTGGTCAATGACCAGCCTTTCTTTTACCTTTTTATTCAACTTCTTAATTTGATATTCCACTTGTGAGGCAGTTGATCGTGAACCGACAAAACACGAGAAAGCTAATATAAGTGGCGTTTTCCCTTTCAATGCTTTTGCGCCTGTACCCGCTTTATGTTGTTCAAAACGGCGTTGCACATCTGTCGTGATACCACAATACAAGGCATTATTTTTCTCTCTTACTAAGTAAAGATACCAATTACTTTGCTGATCTTCGCTTTTTTTTGATGTATTTTTTATCATTTTGTGCTGGCGTGTTGAGATAAAACAATAGGTTAACAACGAATATATTCGTTAAGAAAGATGTTTATAACATATTAAATTTTAAATGAAAAATGATATAAAACTGTCACAAATCCGTAACCTCAAGTTAGGTTTTGATTCAAATAATTTGAATAACTATAGCAAAATTAGCTAATTTTCATTCTGAGTTAAAGCGCATAATATGATCCATATCACAGAGGGACAGTAAAAATCCCAACTAAAAATCAAGTTTGTTAAAAGGAACATACCATGAAAAAATCAACATTATTCGCTGCTGCTTTAGCTTTAGGTGCTGTTTCATTTGGTTCAATGGCAGCTGATGAAGTTCAACATTCTAGCCAACCGGCTGCAGGTTATGTATCTGTAACAGGTGCTGTGAGCGTAAATGACCTTACCGCACAATTAGCCAAAAAAGCTGATGAAGCTGGTGCGACCTCATTCCGTGTCATTTCTGCTGGCGGTGAGAATTCAATGAGTGGTACAGCAGCTATCTATAAATAAATTTACTCGTCATACTTCGAGCCGTAGCGTTGTTGGCCGTGTTTATTCGCACTAGTCACATACTTATGTATGCCTCTAGCGCCTCGTTTACTTGCCGCCTAGCTACAACTTGAATTATTTAGAGTAAAGACTTAGGTGAGATAGCCTAAAAAGCCAAGTTAATTAGAACCATTTTCTAATTAGTTAGGCTATAGTAATAGCGAATTTACGCCTACGTTCAGAACATTTTAAGCAAGCTCACGGGGTTATCTCCAAGAGCTTGTTCTGAACGGGTTTATATGGAAACCGCTATGACCCCTGAACAAACCTTACAACACATCCAGCGCTATATCGCCCGCCAACACGTTTTTTCCTTATTTGCTCATCATCACAATGATATCTGGCCTGCCAGTTGTTATTATGCATTTGATGCGAAAACTATGTCGTTGATTTTAATGACTGATGCCAGTTCGAAACATGGACAATTGATGGTAGCTAACCCACAAGTCGCTGGGACGATTTCGACACAATCGAAAACGGTCAATCAGATACAAGGTATTCAATTTATCGGCAAAATAGCAAGGTTGGAAAGTAAACCAGAACAACTAGCTAGAACAGAGTACTGCCGTCGTTTTCCTGTGGCATTGACAGCGAAACTGCCTATTTGGCAGCTTCACTTAGACAATGTCAAAATGGTGGATAATAAATTGGGATTTGGTACAAAATTACATTGGACCCGAGAAGCTTAGCGCAAATGGTGGATCACCTGATTTGCGCTGCCACGCCAAATTAAACGTGGGTCGTGCAAATGTTGCTCAAACTTACCGTCAATCAAGGTATTCACAAAACTGACCACCTTTTGTTGCTCAAGGGTAAGCTCATTCAATTTGTATCCCGTCCATACCCAAATGTCTTTATCTGGGCAGACTGTTTTTACTCGCTTCACTAGCTTGAGTATCGCTGGCAAATTGGCGGGATGTAGCGGGTCTCCACCGGACAGGGACAAGCCCTGCCGACGAATACGCGTGTCTTGCAAATCTTGAATGATTTGATCTTCCATTTCTTGGGTGAATGGTACGCCGGAATCCACCCGCCATGTGCTTTGGTTATAGCAACCGCGGCACTGATGCACACAGCCAGAAACAAACAGTGTACAGCGGGTACCTGGACCATTAACAACATCAACGGGGTAATATTGGTGGTAATTCATCATATTAACCTAATTGACCATTACCTAGATGCTTAATACGACGTTTCACCTCTTCTTGTTTCCCCGCATTGAAGGGCCTAGCATCTGGGCTACCTAAATAACCGCAAACTCGGCGAATAACAGAAACTCGGTTGGTGTCATGGTTTCCGCAAGCAGGGCAAGTAAACCCTTTACTGGTACAGGAAAACTCACCAGAGAAGCCGCATTCATAGCATTCATCTATTGGTGTGTTGGTTCCATAATAAGGGACGTGCTGATAGCTATAGTCCCACACATCTTCCAGCGCCCTAACATTATGTTGTAAGTTCGGGTATTCGCCGTAACAGATAAAACCGCCATTCGCGAGAGCAGGGTAAGGGGCTTCAAAGTCAATTTTGTCGTATGGGTTGACTTGTTTTTCAACATCTAAGTGGAAGCTGTTGGTGTAGTAGCCTTTATCTGTGACACCAGCAATAACCCCAAATTCAGCGGTGTCGATACGGCAAAAACGGTCACACAGGTTTTCACTTGGTGTGCTGTATAAGCTGAAACCGTAGCCTGTTTGAACTTTCCATTCATCAGTAGCTTGGCGTAAGCGGTTGACGATAGCCACTGCTTTTTCGCGCAGTTTTTCGCTGTCATACACATGCGTTTCTGAACCAAAGAGTGCATTGATTGTTTCATGTAACCCAATGTAACCTAAGGAAATTGATGCTCGTCCATGCTTAAATATTTCAGCAACATTATCATCAGCTTTTAACCTTACACCACAAGCACCTTCCATATAGAGGATTGGGGCAACGCGGGCTTTCACTGTTTCTAAGCGGGCAATACGAGTCATTAAGGCTTTTTTCGCGATAGCGAGGCGTTCATCCAGTAATGCCCAAAATGCATCTTCACTGCCTTGTGCTTCGATAGCAATACGAGGCAAGTTGAGGCTGATAACTCCTAGATTGTTGCGTCCATCATGAATTTGTTGCCCATTTTCTTCATATATACCCAGAAAACTGCGACAACCCATTGGTGTTTTAAATGAGCCAGTGACATCAACAACACGATCGTAATTAAGAATGTCGGGGTACATGCGCTTACTGGCGCATTCTAAAGCGAGTTGTTTGATATCGTAATTAGGGTCACTTAGCTTATGATTTAAGCCATCTTTAATCGCAAATACGAGTTTAGGGAAAACGGCTGTTTTACGGTTTTTACCTAACCCTGCAATACGATTTCTGAGGATAGATTGCTGAATTAATCGGGCTTCTTTTGATGTGCCAAGACCAAAACCAAAGGTGACAAATGGGGTTTGGCCATTCGCGGTGTGTAGTGTGTTAACTTCATATTCTAATGATTGGAAGGCGTCATAACATTCTTTATCGGTACGGCTTTGGGCATAGCCTTCTGCGTCTGCAATTCCCCATTCTTTGGCGACTTTTAGGTGTTTTTCGTAGCTGATTGCGACATATGGCGCTAAAATTTCGTCAATACGGTTAATTGTTGTACCGCCATAAATATGACTCGCAACTTGTGCAATGATTTGTGCTGTTACTGCTGTTGCGGTAGAAATAGATTTCGGGGGTTCTATTTCGGCATTTCCCATTTTAAAGCCGTTAGTTAACATGCCTTCAAGGTCAATTAACATACAGTTAAACATTGGAAAGAAAGGGGCATAGTCGAGGTCGTGATAGTGGATTTCGCCTTTTTCATGGGCAATCACGACATCACGAGGTAAAATATGTTGTTTAGCATAGTGCTTTGCGACGATCCCTGCGAGTAAATCACGCTGAGTTGGGATGACCTTACTGTCTTTATTTGCGTTTTCATTGAGTAACGAGACGTTACTTTGTTCTATAAGGCCTCGAATATCATGAGTCAGCTGGCTACGTTTTTCGCGTTCGCTGTCCCTATCGTGGCGATATTCAATATAAGCGCGTGCTAAGTCCTTATACGGCCCAGCCATCAATTGGTTTTCTACGGCGTCTTGGATCTCGGCAATATCCACTTGGTTTCGGCTGCAAAGTTGCTCTTTAACTATAGTTGCAACTTGAAGACAGTAATCGTCATCCTTAACATTTACTGCGGCAGCAGCACGTTTAACGGCTTCCTGAATTCGTGGAAGGTCAAAGTTGACCTGACAACCATCTCTTTTAATCACAACCGTTCCCACTGTCATTCTCCTTGCTAAGTTATCCACAGCGTTAATCAAAGTATTTTTGATCTTGATTATTACGACTCTTCTGTGGATAAAATGTGAATAAATACTACATATTGTGCCAATTGATATAATTAAAGCACAATATGTAGGATATTGCTTTTTTTTAGCAGCAATAAGTTTGATCCAAAACAAGGAAAAAAATTAATTGTATGAATATCAAAAGCGGGGAAGTTAAAAATAAATACTTATCATCAGGGAGTGCTAATTTAACTTAAATTATAGTTTTGTTCGCTAGACTTAAGAAAGGATAAGCTGTATCGGTATTATCAAAATAACACCCCATATAAAGATGATGGGGTGTTTAAAGCAAATTAGCGGTTACTTACGAACAGCAATAGCTTCGATTTCAATTTTGACATCTTTAGGTAGGCGGGCTACCTCGACGCAAGAACGAGCAGGGAATGGCGCATTGTGTTGTTTGAAAAATTCTTCATAGGTGGCATTCACTGTCGCAAAGTCATTTAAATCTTTTACAAACACCGTTGTTTTCACGATATTAGCTGCACTTAAGCCCGCTTTTTCTAAAATAGCTTTGACGTTAGCTAGGGATTGACGTGTTTGTGCGGCAATATCTTCCGGGACTTCACCTGTTTTAGGGTCAACAGGAATTTGGCCTGATGTCATCACTATACTGCCCAAATCTACGCCTTGAACGTAAGGACCGATCGCTGCTGGTGCATTTTCTGTATTGATTTCGAATGACATAATTACTCCGTTTCATCACGTAAAGAGAAGATACTCATGTTATTTCAACCTGCGGCTATATGTGCGGATTTGAATATAATTTGAGTATAACTGTATGGGTCATCAGGCGCTATTATAAACATGGATCACGCCTGAACAACACCGCAGTCTACGCTGAAATATCCTATTGGTTATTGATCACAGCGTCTCTATCGAATTCTTTTTCGCAAAACTGGCAGGTCAGAGCCACTTCTTTGTCGATTTTTTTCACACGAAAACTGCTGGATACCGGCTCATTATGGCTAATACAGTTACTGTTTGGGCAAATCAGTACGTTATCGATATAGTCAGGCAAGGTGAGTTCTAATTTTTCCACCACTTGGTAGTCTTCAATACGATTGACAGTGGCTTCAGGGGCATACATTGCTAATTGGTTAGCTTGTTCTGGAGTTAAAAAGGTATTTTCAATTTTAATAATATCTTTTTTGCCCAGATTGCTAGAAGGCAGGTTTAAGCCAATAGTGATACGCTCATCGGTTTTTGTCAGTTTAAATAATTTCAGGAGCTTGAAACCAATTTGAGCAGGAATATGGTCGATAACGGTGCCGTGGCTGATCGCTTCAACTTGTAATTTATGGTCGTGTGTCATGGTGATTTCCTCCTCAGATAGCTAATTCTTTATTTAAAACCAGTGATAACAATGCTTGTCGTGCATAAATCCCATTGCCAGCTTGTTGGAAATAGTAAGCGTAAGGTGTGCTATCGACATCGACAGTGATCTCATCGATTCGTGGCAGAGGGTGTAATACTTTTAAGTTCGGTTTCGCACAATGTAAATCAGCAGCATGAAGAATAAATTGGGCTTTAACATTGGCGTATTCTGATGGGTCCAGACGCTCTTTTTGTACGCGTGTCATGTACAGAATATCGAGCTCTGGCATGACCTCATCAATATTATTATGCAGGCTATAAGTTGCGCCTTTCTCTTCTAATATATGCAAAATATGATTTGGCATAGACAGAGCTTCAGGTGCAATAAAATAGAAGTGGTTGCCTTCAAATTTTGATAACGCTTGGGTCAGAGAATGCACTGTTCTGCCATATTTGAGGTCACCAACCATGGCGACTTGTAGATTTTCTAACCTACCTTGTGTTTCTTGAATAGTGAACAGGTCGAGTAAGGTTTGAGTAGGATGTTGATTCGAGCCATCCCCTGCATTGATGACAGGGATATGCCCTGCAAACTGGCTGGCTAGTCGAGATGCCCCTTCCTGTGGGTGGCGCATTACAATTGCATCAACATATTGGCTAATCACCGAAATGGTATCTGCCAGCGTTTCGCCTTTCTTGCCTAATGATGTATTGGTACTGTCAGAAAAACCAACAACCGAAGCGCCTAAGCGGTGAATAGCGGTTTCAAATGATAAACGTGTCCGCGTTGAAGCCTCAAAAAAACAACTTGCGATGACTTTATGTTTTAGAAGTTCAGGTTGTGGCTGTTTTTTCAGGGAAGCGGCGACGTTGAGTACGAGTTCAAGGTCTGAACGATCTAAATCATTAATTGAAATGATATCGCGTTGGTATAAAGGGTTCGGCATTGTTGTTCTCCTGTGTCAGCAAGACATGTTAGGTCTATAGGCCAAAAAAAAGCCCCTCAATTGAGGGGCTTTCTTGGAAATACGAAGGGGAAAAACAGGCTGTCCAAACCGCCTGAAGGCAGTGTGTTGGAGGTGTTCTCTGTAAAAAATACAGCAGCAGCGTTCATAGTTTCTCCCGGCAAATTGTGGCGCATTATACGCATCTCATTCTTTGACGCAAGCGTTTGCATAAAGAAAAATAAATTTTTTTAATTTTTGCATTTAGAGCGAAAACTCGCCTACTGAATAAAAGCGGAAAAATCAGCGAGATGAGGGTGGAGTTACTGATTGTAGTTATTGTTTTTGTATTACGGGTAATCTACCGCTAAGTTCCCTGCAATGTTAAATGAGTGCTCACCGTAGTCGCCGGTATCATTAGGCGCAACCCTGATTATAGTGGCATCGATATAATAACTTTTTTGATTTTTTATCATCGTAATATCAACGCTTTTATTCGGGAGAATAGGTGCTCCTTGCCAACTTAATTTCACACCAAACGCATGACTTGAAGTTTGAAATAGTGTATTTGAATTGGCGGCCGGTGCTGCGTTAAACGATAGCTTCGCGTTGACGGTAGCATTACAGTCAATATTGAGTGCGATTTTATGTGGTGCGGTTTCTTCGCCTATACGATTACTATGGCTAACAGATAATGAGCGATGGCTTGCGATTGTGTTGTCAGAAATATGACATATAGTGGGTGTCATTGAAAATGAGCCACTAATATGGATAGGTACATTTTGCGTTGCTGCTTGTGAAATAGAAATAGCGCTGAGGAGTAGCCCAAAAGAGATGAAAACTTTAAAAAAAATAACGGAATTCATAATGTTTCTCAAATGATAAATCATGCATTTTATCTATTTTCATATAAATTATTATTACGTGGCTGAGTAATGAATTAACCCAGCCACAATCATATAGAGGAGTAATAAATATTACTGATAGGTAATTGCTAAGTTAGCCGTAATGTCAAAGGTATGATTACCAAAGTCATTGGGACCATTAGCGGTTAAACGGGTTAGGCTGGTAGAAAATGAAATACCGTTCCCACCTTTTACCACTTTAAAGTCATCACTTTGACCAGGTTTAACTATAATATTGTTATATTTTAATTTTACACCGAATGCATCACTTGATGTTTTAAATGTTTCAGGTGAATTTGGTGCGTTATTTGCGACAAAAGTGAGTTTAGCATTAGCAGGGAATTGGCATGTGAAGCTTAAATAGCCAGAACTATGGAATGCAGTTTCATCGCCGACTTTTTCTAGTGTATTGATCGCACCAAAATCTGTTCTGTTTTCAAGCTTTGCATCATTACAAGGTTGGGTGACATTTGAGAAGGTGCCTTTAATATTAATTGGCATATTTTGAACAGCTGATAACGCAGGTAAAGAAACACACAGTAATAGCGCTAAACCACTTTTTTTTAGCAAGTGCATAATAAAAATCCTTTTATTGATTTTGAGAAGTATTTTATTTTAATGAAGTTATTAAAAATATTAAATAGACGATATTTAAATAAACATTTAATTTTGTTTTAAAAAATAATTCCCATTAAAAGACTCTTTTTAAACTGTAGTGGTTTATGTGTTTAATTATTTTAAGAGTAAATGCTTAGGTAATATTTTGATATAAATGATTTATATTTTAATAACTATGTTTGTTTACTTAAGTATTATATTTAATATTGCATTTGTATTTTTTGGTTAATAACCATTTTAATGTTAATGAATTTGTTATTAATGTTAATTTAAATGGTGAGCTGAATATATAATTATAACTTTGGTAATATCAAAATATTGAAAAATGAATAAAAGCTCATTGCGAGCTTTTATTGGGGGTTGCTCTTATTTTTGACTTAACTTAGTCGCTATTTTTTCTAGCTTGAACATTAATAATAAGGTGATGGCGACCAGTACAATGGTCAGTGCTGAGCCATCTGCGATATTACCACGGTCGGTTAAGCTAAAAATTGAGACGGGCAGGGTGGCCCAACCGGGGGGATATAACATCATCGTTGCGCCTAACTCCCCTAAAGATAGGGACAGGCTTAATGCTAATGCTGAGATCATCCAAGGCATCAAGAGTGGTAGAGTGACGTGACATAGTCGATACCAAGGTGAAGCACCTAAACTAAAGGCGACATTTTCAATATCAGGGGAAATGCGGGTTAGCCCAGTAGAAACATTGCTAAATGTGAAGGCTGAAATTAATACAAAGTGGGCACTGAATACAATCCAAAATGTCCCGTTCATTTGTAGATATCCTTGGCTAAATGCAACAAGGATACCAAGACCAATAGAGACTGAAGGTATTGCGCTTGGTAAGTAAAATGCGATACCGAGTAATTTTTGCCATTTCCCGCTCTGTCGTCTGAGCGCCAATGCGGCCCAAAGCCCACAAAATAGGGCAAATAGGCTGGCACAAAACCCAATAATTAAACTAGAAAGAATAGCATCCCAAGCTGGGCCACTGAATGCATTGACAAAATGCTCAAATGTAAACCCTGAAGGCAAGATACCATTCCATTGCTGGCTGAAACTCGACATTAAAATCATCACTAACGGCAGCAAAAATAATAGTGAAAACAAGCTAATAGCAATCAAGGTTGCGACGGCTCGACCTTGTTTAGACCAAATCAACATAGTTAATTCCTTACTCCGAGGCGAGTTGTAGCCATTCTATAGAGAAAAAATAACCCGAGAGAAAGTAAGATGTTTACTAAAGCAATCATACAGGCAACCGCATAATCAGACTCTAGTATGGCTTTGCTGTACACCATCATAGGTAAGGTATTCACGCCTTTTGCGCCGATAAATAAAACGATCCCAAACTCATTGGTGGTTAATAGTAAGCAAAGACTGCCGCCAGCAAGTAAGGCGGGAAGTGCGGCTGGAAAAATCACTTGAGCAATAACACGAGCGGGGTGCGCACCTAAAATACTCGCAGCTTCTAATTGGCTTTTATCTATTTGCCGTAGAGCAGCCATCAATGGGCGCATAATTAACGGCGTGAATACGGTGATCTCGGCTAAAATGACCCCATTGATAGAATATAGGAAATCAACTGGCGGTAGTTCGAAATCAAATAATGCCATTAACGTGCCATTTAGTAGCCCAGCGGAACCATAAATAAAAGTAAACGCGAGAGTAATCAAAAAGGTGGGTAATGCAATAAATGTATCAATAACTTGGGTAATAAAACGGCTACCAGGAAAGGGGATAAACACTAATATCAGGGAAAGTATGCTCCCTACGATAAGGCAGCCTAAGGTAGCAAAAAACGCGATTTGCAGGGTGTTCCATAGACCATTAATGAAACGTTTAGATTCAATTAGTTGCCAGAGTGCATCTAGCCCCCAGACACCAGTTTCATTTTGTAGTGCTTGTTGGGCGATTAACAATAACGGATAGAAAAAGAGTGTGGCTAACACCAGCAATGGCGGTATTATCCAATAAATGGGTTTTAGAGAGATACTTGACCGTTTTGGCACACTGATATATGACATGTCATTCCTCAATCAATACGGTATCAGTAGGCGAAAACCATAAGGTGAGTTTATCGCCTACTTTGGGCTGTGAAGCTAAGTGCGTTACCGCAACACTGACTGTTTCGCCCGCAACATCACAGACTAAATGAGTCAAGTCCCCCTGCCAGCGAATTGATCGTAAAACAGCCTGCAATTGATTGCTCGTTTCGTTTCTTGGCGTTAGCGTAATATGTTGTGGGCGGATGCATACCCATTTGTGTGTGCTTGCTCGCATACCGGGGGTATAAGCTTCCAGCAATGTACCACTACAGCTCACATTGACAATTGCTGGGTTGGCTGAAAAACCGAGGGCGGTAGCATTTAAAATATTGGCACGGCCTAAAAACTCAGCGGAAAAACGGTTTGGTGGGCGGTGATATAAGGCATTCTTTTCACCATGGGCGACGAGATAGCCCTCCTTCATGATACCAATTTTGTCGCCTAGGGCGAGGGCTTCTGTTTGGTCGTGGGTGACATAAAGAATAGTTAATTCAGGTAGTTCACGGTGTAAGCGTGCAATTTCTTCTACCATATTATGGCGAATCTGTGCATCAAGCGCAGAGAGAGGTTCATCGAGTAATAAAACGCGAGGACGTACCGCAATCGCCACCCGCTGTTGTTGCCCTCCCGATAATTGATGAGGGTAGCGAGTCGCATAATCTGTCATCCCAACAATCTTCAAAGCCTCGGTGACCCGTTCATTGATCAAGACTTTAGGTTGTTTCTGGGCGCGTAATCCAAACGCTACGTTATCCTCCACCTTCATATGAGGAAAGAGTGCATAGTTTTGTACCACCATCCCAAGCCCGCGTTGATAGGGAGGGAGGTGGGTGATATCGGTATCACCTAATAATATCCTTCCACTATCGGGTTGAGCAAACCCTGCAATAGCACGCAATACAGTGGTTTTTCCTGACCCTGATGGGCCAATTAGTACTAATATTTCTCCGGGGTCAATGGTTAGGCTTAACGGCTTAAGCACGACATTGTTATGATAGGAAACACGCAAGGACTCTAGTGTGATCCCTGAGTGTTCTGTTTGCTGCATTGCGGCAGTGAGTTTATGTTTCATTAGCATCACAAATTACTCACCATCAGTGACTTTTTGCCAACGTGAAATATCGCTGGAAAGTGAAACTTCGACTTCATCCCAATTTGGTTGCCATGTTTTAACACCTTCAAGCATTTTCACAGCTGTACGGTATTGTTTATCGGAAGGCGTGATATCGGAACGAACAGGCATTCCCCATGACAACTCACTCACACGGCTTTGTGATTGTTTATCTAACAAAAAGTTAATTAATTTTTTGCCATTTTCTGTTTCAGGCCCGTTTTGTACTAGGCCAACAACATAAGGCAAAACGAGCGCACTACGCTCCCCATTATCATCTTTTGGCCAGAAAATTTGTACATTTGGGTTGCGCGCCATTTGGGATAAATTCATTTGTAAATCGCCATTGGCAATATAAAGCTCACCTTTGTTAACTAGTGCGGTCAGTTTACCGGTAGAGGCGGATGGGCCTACGTTATTAGCTTGTAATTTACCGAGGTAATCAAACCCTGCATCTTTGCCATTAAAACTATGAAAAACTTGCAGCATGACAGCCGTACCGTCACCGGCTTGCCCTGGCGTAGAGTATTGCAGCTTATTTTTAAAACGCGGGTCGAGAAGAGAAGCCCAATTTTCTGGTGGTGATTTTAGTAACTTAGCATTATAGATAAAGGTTAAATAATTATTGACCAATGGCGTGTAATAGTGATTTGAAGTTGGAATACTGGCCGCAGCCTCTGGAGTAAATTTTGCTAACAGTTGAGTTTTAGCGGCGCGTTGGATAAACGGAGGAACAGTGATTAGCACATCGGCTTGTGGGTTGGTACGTTCTTTCGCTAAGCGTTCAACTATTGCACCAGAGCCACTTTCAACATATTGCACTTTGATGCCTGTTTGTTTGGTGAAAGCTGCAAATTGGTTTTTATACCAACTATTATTACCGTCATGTAGGCCATCAGCTGAGTAAACCGTGACAACATTATCGGCAAATACTGTTGTTGAACAAAAGGTTGCCATCAATAGGCAGGCTAAGTGAGTTTGTTTCATTGTCTTCTCCTGTTAGGGTAAAATGCACTCTGGTATATACCAGATTCTTTTACGCTAACGGGTTTATATGACAAAAAGATGAAACAGAGCTAAATAGTGAAAATATTTTACTGATGTTGGTTTTACAATGTATCGACTTCAATTCTCAGGCTGTCATGACGCCAATATTCCACATCGTAATCTAGAACTCTTCCGTATTGATCATAGTTCAAACGCTGCAGTAGTAATGCGGGACGACCCACCGCGACCCCGAGTGCATAAGCGGCTTGAGGAGGCATGGCTGTTGGGTAGAATGACAAGTGCATACTGGTATATATCAACCCGAAATGGGTTTCATATACCTCGGTTAAACTGCCATTGAGATCATGGCGTAGTAACTCGGGGACTCGGGCTGGTAGGCAATGATTTTCACAATAACAAACAGGCCTTTCATCGGCAAAGCGTAGGCGTGTGAGTAAGTATATTTGCTCGAAAGGTTGGAGCTGCAACGGACTCATGGCGTCAAGGGGGACAGTGACAACTCGGCCATCTAACAAGGTCGTTTTAGGCTGGCGGTTTTGCTCAAGGCAAAGTTTATGAAAATTAGTATTTTGTGTTGGGTCTAACCAAAGGCGTTCAGGAGTGACAAACCAGCCACGGCGTTCAGAACGATAAATTGCGCCGCTTGATTCTAATTGCGCCAAACTTTCACGGATAGTGACCCTCGTGGTACCAAAAATAGCACAAAGCTCGCGCTCAGAAGGGAGCTTATCGCCACTTTTTAGTTCCCCATTCTGAATTCTTTTTTGTAATTGAGCCTTAATTAGCAGGTACTGAGGCATTTCATCCGTTGATAATTTCATTGTTATTTCCGCTGATTATTTCTTCCACATTATACATAGTTATATGAATTTTTTGTTGCACGGGCACTTTTCCTTTGACCTTTTGATCTCCCTAAGACCATTATAATAGAAATCTGGTATAGACCAATAGGTGAATTGAATGACAACCAAAAATTATTTGCTGTTAACACCGGGTCCGCTAACTACCTCTAAAACGGTGAAGCAGGCCATGTTATTTGATAGTTGTACATGGGATGACGACTATAACTTAGAGGTAGTACAAAAGGTCCGCCAACAGCTAGTTGCCCTATCAACGGCGCAGTCAGGCTACTCATCGGTATTATTACAGGGCAGTGGCAGCTATGCGGTGGAAGCGGTTTTAGGAAGTGCGATACACCCAGAAGATAAATTATTGATTATCAGTAATGGTGCATACGGCGCACGGATGGCTGAAATGGCACAGCGTTTAGGGATTACACATCATCTCTATGATTGTGGTGAGGTGGTAAAGCCAGATATTGAATGGATAGAACAATTACTACAACAAGATAGCCAGATCACACACATTGCGATGGTACATTGTGAAACGACGACGGAGATTTTAAACCCGATAGAGCAAGTCGCCGCGCTAGCGAAGCAGTATCAAAAACGCTATATCGTTGATGCCATGAGTAGCTTTGGCGGTATCCCAATGGATATTGGGCAACTAAATATTGATTTCTTGATAAGTTCGGCAAACAAATGTATTCAAGGAGTACCGGGCTTTGCATTTGTGATAGCACGCACTGAAGCACTTGAAAATTGTAAGGGGTGCTCTCGCTCATTATCTCTCGATTTGTATGCCCAGTGGCGTTGTATGGAGGATTTCCATGGTAAATGGCGTTTTACCTCACCAACGCATACGGTATTAGCTTTTGCTCAGGCTCTTAAAGAGCTTGAAGCTGAAGGGGGGATAACCGCTCGTTTCCAACGTTATCGGCAAAATCAGCGAAAACTAGTCGCAGGTATGCGAGCTCTCGAATTTAAAACATTATTAGATGATAGCAACCATTCACCGATTATCACCGCATTTTACTCACCAAGTTCAGTTAATTACCAATTTAAAGAGTTCTATCAGCGATTAAAATCGCAAGGTTTTGTTATTTACCCAGGTAAGGTGTCACAGAGTGATTGTTTCCGTATTGGAAACATTGGCGAAGTGTATGAAACAGATATTGACGCATTATTGTTAGCGATAGAAAAAGCCATTTACTGGAAACAATAAGGAAGAATTATGAACCGCATTCAGGCTGTTATTCTGGATTGGGCAGGTACTACGGTGGATTTTGGATCTTTTGCCCCCACGCAAATTTTTATTGAAGCATTTAAGCGTGTGTTTGATATTGAGATCACCTTAGCACAAGCCCGTATTCCTATGGGGTTAGGTAAGTGGCAACATATTGAAGCACTTGGGAAATTACCTGAAATTGACACTTTATGGAAGGTGAAATTTGGGCGCTCAATGACCAGTGAAGATATCGATACAATCTATGCGGCATTTATGCCATTGCAGATTGCCAAAGTTGTCGACTTTGCAGCACCAATAGCTGGAGTTTCCGACACAATCACTACTTTACGCCAGCAAAATATTAAAATTGGTTCTTGTTCTGGTTACCCTCGCGCAGTAATGGAGAAATTAGTACCTGCAGCACAAAAACTCGGTTATCACCCTGATTACTGGGTCGCAAGTGATGATATCCCAGCGGGAGGGCGTCCGGGGCCTTGGATGGCATTGCAAAATGTGATTGAACTAGGCGTAGAAGCAGTATTTTCCTGTATAAAAGTTGATGACGCAGTGCCCGGTATTGAAGAAGGCCGCAATGCAGGAATGTGGAGTGTTGGGTTGTCTGTTTCAGGTAATGAATTTGGCAAAACATGGGAGGAGTACCAAAGTATGCCAGAAGAGGCCGTTAGCCAACTGAAACAGCAGGCGGCTGATAAACTTTTTGCCGCAGGAGCTCATTATGTTATTGATACTTTAAACGATTTACCTTCAGTTATCGATTCCATTAACCAGCGTTTAGCAAAAGGTGAGCGCCCTTAACGCTTGATTATGGCACCATCGGCATGATATTCGTGCCGATGGTGATTGCCAATCTTAGAAGATATTTACCGGTAGTTCAGGGGCTAATGTTGCGACCATTACGGCTTTGATAGTATGTAAGCGGTTTTCTGCTTGGTCAAAGACGATACTATAAGGGGATTCAAAGACTTCTTCCGTGACTTCTAGCCCACCATACATATTGAACTCTTTCGCTAGCTGAGCCCCAAGCGTGGTATCTTCATTATGGAAAGCGGGTAAGCAGTGCAGGAACTTCACATTCGGGTTGCCTGTAAGCTTAATCACATCCATATTCACTTGGTACGGCTTTAATAAATTAATACGCTGCGCCCAAGCCTCTTTGGCTTCTCCCATCGAGACCCAAACATCAGTATAGATAAAGTCAGCTCCTTTAACGCCTTCAGCCACATCTTCAGTGAGCGTAATTTTTGCACCTGTTTTTTTCGCTATCTCTTGGCAAGCATTGACCAGCTCTTCTTCCGGCCAGCAGCTTTTCGGGGCGACTAAACGCAAATCTAAACCTGTGAGAGCCGCAGCTTCTAACATCGAGTTGCCCATGTTATTGCGTGCATCGCCTAAATAGGCAAATTTAATTTCTGAGAATGGCGTATTTGGTCGGTGTTCTTGAATGGTCAGCAGATCGGCTAATAACTGTGTGGGATGGAATTCGTTGGTTAATCCATTCCATACAGGCACTCCCGAGTGCGCGGCTAATACTTCTACGGTTGATTGAGCAAATCCCCGATATTGAATGCCGTCGTACATCCGCCCTAGCACCCGTGCGGTATCTTTCATGGTTTCTTTATGACCGATTTGGCTACCCGAAGGCCCTAAATAGGTCACTCTAGCGCCTTGGTCGAACGCACCAACTTCGAATGCGCAACGTGTGCGAGTAGAGTCTTTTTCAAAAATGAGGGCAAAGTTTTTACCTGCGAGGAGAGGGTGTTCTGTACCGGCTTTTTTTTCTGATTTTAACCAAGCTGAGAGTTTTAACAGTGAATGAATTTCGCTAGATGTAAAATCAAGTAGCCTTAAAAAATGCTTGCTATATAAGAGGTTCATAAATTACGGCCTTTTTATGTTGAATTAATATTCAATTTATATCCATAAAAATTCAAAATCAACCCCAAGTGAAAAAGAAATTATTTTTAAATGTATGGTTTCACTGTCAACCCTATGGGAGAATGGGGCGAGACTAGCGATAATGGAACAAGGGGTGTGGATATGGTAGATAAAGCTGAACTCGATGCGCAGTATGAAGAAACTCGGTTAATTATCGAGGAACTGTTAGAAGATGGTAGCGATCCTGATGCATTGTATGCAATTGAGCATCATTTCTCTGCGGACAACTTTGCGTTATTAGAAAAAGCAGCAGTTGAAGCATTCAAGCTAGGTTATGAAGTGACGGATGCGGAAGAGTTAGAAATTGAAACAGGTGAAACGTTGATGTGTTGCGATGTGATCAGCGAAAGCGCATTAAACGCAGAACTTATTGACGCACAAGTTGAACAGCTAATGAAGCTGGCGGAAAAAATGGGTGTCAACTATGATGGTTGGGGCACTTATTTTGAAGACCCAGACGCAGAATATGATGACGAAGACGGTGATGATATCGAGCCCGAAGATCGCGTTCATTAATTCTAACATCTAAGACTGTGATAATGAGCCTGCCTTTGAAAAATGACCAAAAGCAGGCATTTTAAAATAAAATAGTTGAACTGGATGTACAAAAGGTTATTTCAACAAGGCGTTTGTTATTCATGCCCTTGAAGATTGACTAATATTCAATAACCTATTCGATTTTTCGCCAAACATAATATGTTTGTCTGCAGTCTGAAATATATTAGCTATTACTCCCTACTAAATTATTTAGGATCTGCCGGGTATCCCGCGGTGCTGAGCGCTGTACGGAAAATACTTTCATCTATATGGCTGGTAATTAGCACTTTTTTTGTCGTTGGGTCCGTTTCTACCTGTGCATTAGCATCAATATCTAACACAGTTTTGGTAATTGATTTAGCGCAGCCACCACAAGCCATTTTAGGTATTGTAAGGTTAATCATTTTCTAACTCCTATTATTAACATTTTGATAAATATACAGCTTTACCCTATTGGAAGGTCAATCAGTTTTTTACTGAATAATTTGCGAGTTGTCCTTTTTTAGTGACTGGAGTTTCAAGGTATTCGGCTGGATTCACTAAGTTTTCAATGATAGGGCAGTCAGGATCACTATTACCGTGGCAATGTTTTGTCAGTACTTCGAGAGTATTTGCGATACCTTGTAGATCATTAATTTTTCTTTTTAATTCATGAAGATGAGTAAGTGCCATATTTTTAACATCAGCACTAGCACGTTCTCTATTGCGCCATAAGCATAGTAGAACTGAAATCTGTTCAGTCGGGAAACCTAGGGCTCGGGCGCGACGAATGAGGTTTAGGCTATCAATATCTGTTTGACTATAATAGCGATACCCTGCATTAGTCCGTTTTGCTTTGGGGATTAACCCAGTCTGCTCATAATAGCGGATCATTTTTGCTGAGATGCCAGAAAGTTTAGCGGCTTGACCGATATTCATAATCTTATCTCCTCAATAGAATAGGTATTTTAGAAATAAAATACCTAGCTATTTTCTTTAGGTAGTTTGAGTGCTGCTAATATGTTTGGTTTTTGCGATGAAAAAGTACCGTAAAAAATATGTTCCCCAATGATGATAATGGGAGCAACACGTACACCTGTTCGAGCTTTAGCTTCAGCCATAATTTTGGGGTCGGTAAGGTCTCGTTCTTCAAAAGAGAGCTGTTCTTTAGCTAACCAATCCTTAAGTTGTTGACAGTCAGGGCAAGTTGGCGTGGTGTAAATCAATATTTGTTCTTTTGATGAAAGTGTCATAGCTAACTCCTTTCTACGAGTAAAGCCAGACTTTATAAAGTCTGGCGATTAAGTCCTTTATTGAGTTTGAGCCATACTATCTTTCATAGGGGCTTGGAAGCGTTTTAGACGTAAGGCATTACCTAATACGAATACGCTAGAAAGTGCCATTGCGGCGGCTGCTAAAATAGGTGAAAGCAAAGTTCCGTTAATTGGGTATAGCAAGCCTGCGGCTACTGGGATCAATAGCGCATTGTAAGCGAATGCCCAGAACAGATTCTGTTTTATGTTACGAATAGTTGCTTGGCTTAATGCAATGGCATCAACAACACCGCGTAGATCTCCTGACATCAATACGACATCTGCGGCTTCAATAGCGACATCTGTTCCTGTACCAATTGCTAATCCAACATCTGCTTCGGCTAATGCTGGGGCATCGTTGATACCATCACCAACAAATGCGACTTTATTACCATTGTTACGGAACTGTTTTAGGGCTGAAACTTTACCATCTGGCAATACTTCTGCGGCAACTTCATCAATCCCAAGCTGTTTAGCGATAGCTGCGGCAGTCGCTGCATTATCACCAGTGATCATGGCAACTTTTAAACCTAAAGCGTGTAACGCGTTAATAGCCTCTGGTGTTGTTTCTTTAATGGGATCAGCTACGGCGATAATTGCAGCTAAGCGACCATCAATAGCTGCGTACAATGGGCTTTTTCCTTGCTCTCCTAGTCGTAGCGCAGATTGCTGGAAGTGACTGACATCTAATCCGAGTTGTTTCATAAAGCGATCGGCGCCAACAGAGACTGCTCGACCATCTACTCTGGCTGAAATACCAAATCCTGGGACAGCTTCAAATTCTTCAATTGCCGCAAATGTCAGACCTTTTTCGTTTGCTGCGTTGACAATTGCTTCCGCAATCGGATGTTCAGAACGGGTTTCAATTGCAGCGACCAAGGATAAAACTTCATCATATTCAAAGCCATCTGCAGGGACTAGGTCAGTGAGCTCTGGACGTCCTTTTGTTAATGTCCCCGTCTTATCAAGAGCAACTACAGTGACATCGCGTAGAGCTTGCAATGCTTCGCCTTTGCGGAATAGAACACCTAATTCAGCCGCTCTTCCTGTTCCAACCATGATAGATGTCGGTGTTGCGAGGCCCATTGCACATGGACATGCGATAATGAGTACAGCAACAGCATTAATTAATGCGAAGGTCAGGGCTGGGTCTGGGCCAAATATTAGCCAAATAAAGAATGTGATCACGGCACCTGTCATAACGGCAGGTACAAACCACATCGTGACTTTATCAACTAACGCTTGAATAGGTAATTTTGACCCTTGTGCCTCTTCAACTAAACGAATTATTTGGGCTAATACAGTGTTTGAACCAATTTTAGTGACGCGAAAACTAAACGCGCCTGTTTTATTTATTGTGCCGCCAACAACTTCAGAACCTACTTCTTTAGATACAGGAACAGGTTCTCCTGTGATCATGCTTTCATCAACATAGGAAGCGCCTTCGATGACTTCACCATCTACAGGGATTTTTTCACCAGGGCGAACGAAAACAATATCATCCGTTATAACTTGATCCAGAGGGATCTCAATCATTTTTCCATCGCGTTCTACACGAGCCGTTTTAGCTTGTAACCCTACAAGGCGTTTAATCGCTTGGGAGGTTTTTCCTTTCGCTCGCGCTTCTAATGTGCGACCAAGTAGAATTAACGTTACGATAACGACAGCTGCTTCAAAATACACATTTGCGGTGCCAGCTGGGAGAACTTGGGGGATAAACGTTGCTACTACTGAATACCCATAAGCCGCGGCAGTACCTACAGCAACAAGTGAGTTCATATCAGGCGCAGCGCGTAATAGTGCTGGAACCCCTTTTTGGAAAAAGCGCAAACCAGGACCAAACAAAACAAGGGTTGCTAATATAAATTGGATATACCAATTGAGTTGCTGCCCAAGGTTTTCTGATACCCAGTGGTGAATACCTGGAATAAAGTGTGAACCCATTTCAATAATAAATACTGGTAAGGTAAATATAGCCGCAGTGAACAACGCACGACGTAGAGAGCGCTCTTCATTTTCACGGCGCTCATTGGCTTGGTCATTTGCATTGGTCGTTGTATCTGATAAACGGCGAGGTTTATAGCCAGCTTGAACAATGGCTTCTTCCAAAGTGGCGATAGTGACCACTTCAGATAAATGGCGAATACGGGCGCGTTCTGTTGCTAAGTTAACATTCGCTTCAATTACACCCGGTATTTGTAATAATGCTTTTTCAACGCGACCGACACACGATGCGCAGGTCATCTCTTCGATCGCCAGTTCGGTTGTTTCTTCCCGCACTTTATAACCTGAGCTTTCTATCGCGCGGATTGCTACGTCTGGATCAACATAACCTTTAAAGGTGATATCAGCACGTTCTGTTGCTAAATTCACCACAGCCGTATCAATATTTGTAACCGCTTTTAATGCCTTTTCAACACGACCAACGCAGGATGCACAGGTCATGCCTTCTACTGGCAAGCTCAGTCTATTGACTGAGGTATTAGAGATATTTGTTGTCATGGACCTACCCTCTTGAATGTCTTTATTGAGTAAAGACTAACGTTTACCTTAAGGGTAAGGTCAAGTGCTATTTTTTAATTTTTATTTATATTAATGATAATTTCCTTTATTTTTTTGTTTTATAATGAATTTTATTTGGTGATTAAATAAAAAGCTCACCAAACTACTTGTGCTTAGTGAGCTTCCTTATCGGATAAAATATACGTTATGTTGATTTCTTGGACGTTAATCTCCGTATCGTCATATAAAATACAGGGGTTAGCAATAAGCCGAAGAAGGTGACGCCTAACATGCCGAAAAATACCGCGATCCCCACTGCTTGTCTCATTTCAGAGCCTGCTCCAGTGGCTAGTACCAGTGGAATAACTCCAGCAATAAAGGCGAAAGATGTCATCAAAATAGGGCGCAATCTTAGGTGCGAAGCCTCCAATACAGCGGTTAGTGGATCTTTTTCTTGCTTCTCTTGCACTATTGCGAATTCAACAATCAAGATAGCATTCTTCGCCGCAAGACCGACCAGTACAATAAAGGCAATTTGTGTGAAAATATTATTATCCCCGCCGAGCAACCAGACTCCCGTAATTGCTGACAGTAGTGCCATTGGGGCTATTAGTAATACTGAGAATGGTAACGACCAACTGTTATATTGGGCAGCTAATATTAAGAAGGCAAATAGTACTGCTAATGGGAAAATATAGAGAGCAGAATTACCCGCTAATTGTTCTTGGTAAGTTAAATCTGTCCATTCAAAATCCATTCCTTCAGGTAAGGTATCACGTAAGATTTTCTCCATTGCGTTAGTTGCTTGACCAGAGGTATAGCCTGGAGCTGCATTGCCAGTAATATCAACGGAAGGATAGCCGTTATAATGGATCACGCGGTCTGGGCCATTTGTACGAGTAATAGTCACTAATGCACTTAAAGGGATCATTTCGCCATGTTTATTACGCACTTTGATCAGTTCAATATCTTTTGGGTCCATTCTAAATGGAGTATCAGCTTGAACAACAACACGATAGGTACGACCGAAGCGATTGAAGTCATTGACGTAGAGAGAACCTAAATTGATTTGTAAAGCATCGAAGATATCGGTCAGTGTTATTCCTTGAGACTTGGTTTTCTCACGGTCAATATCTACATCTATTTGTGGGGAATTAGTCTGAAAACTAGCCATCATTCCTGTTAACTCGGGTGATTGCATCGCTTTCATAAGGATTTGTTCTTGCACTTGTGCTAATGCATCAAAACCTAGGTCAGCCCTATCTTCGATTTGTACTTTAAAACCCCCCATTGAACCAAGTCCAGGCACAGGAGGTGGAGGAAATATACCAACAAATCCGTCAGGTATCTGGCTGAATTTGCCCATTAAGCGCTCTGCAATCGCATTTGCAGACAAGGAGGGGTCAGTTCGCTCATCAAAAGGCTTGAGCATGGCAAACATGAGGGCAGAGTTAGGCAAATTAACAGGCCCATTCACTGAGAGGCCAGGGAAAGCCACTACATTTTCAACTCCTGGTTCCATCAATGCAAGGCGTGACATTTCTTTGACAACGGCTTCTGTTCTATCGAGAGATGAACCGGATGGTAATTGAGCAACGCCAATCAAATAGTATTTATCTTGTGCGGGAACAAAACCATTAGGCACTACTTTGAAGCCTAATGCGGTTAGCCCAACAAACCCCAGATATAGCACTAGAACAATTAAGCTTCCTCGAATACAACGGCGTACGATTAGAACGTATTTGTTAGATAATGTATTGAAAAAAATATTAAATTTTGTAAAGAAACGACCAAATATTGCATTGATAATACGAGTAAGCCAATCTAACTTTGTATTTTTATCATGGGATTTGAGCAAAATCGCGCTAAGGGCAGGGGATAACGTTAGCGAGTTAATTGCTGAAATAATTGTCGAAATAACAATGGTTAATGAAAACTGACGATAAAATTCTCCTTGTAGGCCAGACAAAAATGCGGTGGGAATAAAAACGGCGGCTAGAACTGAGGTAATCGCAAGGATTGGGCCTGTAACCTCCTTCATTGCCTTAAATGCGGCTTCTTTTGGGGCTAAGCCCTCTGAAATATGCCTTTCAACGTTTTCGACGACGACAATAGCATCATCGACAACTATTCCTATTGAGATAACTAAACCAAATAAAGATAACGTATTTAGAGAAAAACCAAACAGGTACATAAAGGCAAATGTGCCGATTAAGGATACTGGTACAGCGACTAATGGAATAATAGAAGCACGCCAACTTTGTAAAAACAAAACAACAACCAGGACAACTAATATGGTGGCTTCAAGCAGTGTGATGGCGACAGATTTTAAAGAAGCACTGACAAATATGGTTGGGTCATAGGCGATTTTATAATCGATTCCTTCGATAAAGTTAGCTTGTAAACGCGCCATAGTTTCTCTGACTGATTCGGCAACCTCTAATGCATTTGCCCCTGGGCTCATCACAATTTGTAGCCCGACTGCATTTTGCCCATTCAGCAAACTACGAAGTGAATAATTATCGGCACCTAGCTCTAGCCTAGCGACATCTTTTAAATAGGTGGCTTGTCCATCTTCTCCTGAGTGAATAATAATATTGCCAAATTGTTCTTCAGTTGTGAGTCGTCCAAGGGCGTTTATACTAACTTGAAATGATGATGTTGCATTCGGTTGTTGCCCAATAGAGCCTGTAGCAACTTGGACATTTTGTTCTCGAATAGCGGCAACGACATCATTTGCGGTTAGCCCTAATGAGGCTATTTTTGTTGGGTCAATCCATGCTCGCATCGCATATTCACCTTCACCCCATACTAATGCGCTTGCCACTCCAGGTAGTCTTGCGATTTCATCACGGACATTGAGTAATGCATAGTTAGAAACAAACAGAGGTTCGTAGACATTATTAGGCGAGTACATATGGACAACCATTAGTACGTCCGGTGAAGTTTTCTCTGTGGTAACGCCAATTTGCTGAACTTCTTGGGGTAAACGGGGAATAACGCGTGATACTAAGTTTTGTACTTGTATCTGCGCGATATCGGGGTCAACATCTTGTCTAAACGAGATTGTGAGCACCATTTTTCCATCGGTTGACATCTGTGAGCTCATATAGAGCATGCCCTCGACGCCATTTACTGCTTGCTCAATGGGGGAGGCAACGGTGTCTGCAATCACTTTTGGGGTGGCACCAGGATAACTCGCAATAACTTGAACTGTCGGCGGTGTTACCGATGGATATTCGCTTAGGGGAAGCTTATAAAAGCTTAATACCCCAGCTATCACTATAAATATTGATAAAACCATAGCGAAAATAGGGCGCTGTATAAAGAAATGAGGAAACTTCATTATTGTTTCTCCTCGACTTCATTGACGGTCAGATGTTTGTTGTTCGTGGTTGACTGAGTTGCTTCTGCTGCTAATGAGGGATGCATAGGAATAGGATTAGGCATGACTTCCATACCCGGTCTAATAAGGCCTTTAATAATAATTTTCTCACCAGCAGTTAAACCGTGATTAATGACTCGGAGGCCGCCAATCATGGCGCCTAGTTCCACAGGGCGATATTCTGCCTTATTATTTTTATCTAGAACGAGGACGTAGTTCTGCCCTTGATTAGAAGCAATCGCTTGGTCATCAATTAAAATTGAAGGTGTTTTTTCTCCTATAGGCAGTTGTGCACGAATAAACGTACCGGGTATCAATTTGCCATCTTTATTGGCGATAACCGCTCTGACTTTTACTGTGCCAGTCGTTCTCTCGATTTGATTGCCAATAAAATTAAGGGTGCCAGTATATTGCGTATGTTTTTCATTTGGTAACCGTATGGTCACTGGAGGTAAAGCTGTCGCGCTATTTTTTATTGTTGACGGCTGTAAACTTGTTAGTTTATGAAAGGTAGTTTCATCAATATCAAAGTAAGCATATATTGGGTCAATAGAAACAATCGTGGTTAAGCGAGTCGCCTCATTCGTATCCCCACCAGTCACTAAATTACCTTCAGTAATAAATGCTCTATCAACTCGACCCGCAATCGGTGAACGAATTTGGGTATAAGATAAATTTAATTTAGCGGACTCTACGGCTGCTTTGGCGGATTTTACTTGCGCATTATTAGCCGAAAGTATAGAAAGGGCATCGTCATAGTCTTTACGGGAAATCGCCCCTTTATTGACTAATCCTTTGAGGCGCTGGTAATTTCGCTGAGCTTGTATGGCTAAAGCTTCTGCTTGGCTTAATTTTCCTTCTGCATCAAGTAGTGCTATTTGAAAGGGTCGCGGATCTATATGAAAGAGTAAATCCCCTTTTTCAACCAGTTTCCCCTCTGGAATTTCTATCGAATTAATGCGTCCACCAACCCGAGGGCGTAAATCCACGATTTTGGGAGACGCTAAATAGCCTGTAAATTCAGAGGAAGGGACAATTTCTTGTTGAATAACTTCTGCTACAGGCACTTTGGGAAGTATGGTGGAACTTGCTGTTTCTGATTTGTTATCATTATTTGCGTCTTGAGCAATAACTAGACCACTTATGCCCATAGCTACAACAAATGTAGCGTATATCCCGATTTTTATTTTCATAATAAACCTTACCTAATTAATTGATCTCATTGTTAGCTTAAAACTTGAATAAGAAATATTTGGGCAGGGTAAAGGTTACAGTAGTTGTAAGGTCAACCGTTTTAATTTAATAAGGCTTTAATAGGATATTAAAAATCGAAAAGGAACCTTTAATTAATTCAATTATGATTAATTGACTAAAATATACTGTGAAAAAATAGAAATAAGCTATTGACCTTGTATCTACTTTAAGGTTTTTAATAATAATCATTAATTTAAATACATACTTAAATAAGGGTTAATGATGAAGAAGATGATAGTTTTATTAGCGTTAAGTTTATTTAGTTACCAGGGTTTGGCTTCCGGTAATAAGGTTAACTTTCAGCCGGTATCAAATAAAATAATTGAAAATAATTCCTCAACAGAACCTCACAGAAAAATATTAGTAACAAAGACTTTTGTTGGTGATGCTAGTTTGTCATCAATTGAAATGCAGGCTCAGCAAGAAGCTAAAAAGTTAGGAGCGAGCCGCTATAAAATTGTTGGCGCAAGCGGTGAAAATCAACTTCGAGGACATGTCACATTTTATCAGTAAAGCCATTCGGTTTTATTAAGGAGATGAGCGATGAGTCATCAAACCATTAGAGAAAATGTAATACAAGATATTCTTTTGTGGATCGATATGAATGTAGATAAACCACTACAGATAGCGGAAATCTCTGATAGAGCAGGATATTCAAAGTGGTATTTCCAACGTATTTTTAAAAATACGGTTGGTGTGAGTTTAGGACAATATCTTTTAATCAGCCGCTTGTTAAGGGTATCAACAGATTTGAAAGAAACCAATGATAAAATCATTGATATCGCTTTCAGGTATGGATTTGATGGTCAGCAAGGGCTAACACGAGCATTTAAGCGAGAATTGAAAGTGACCCCTGCTAAATATAGGAGAGAAACAATGCTAAGATATCATGCATAGTTTAGTGAATAGGTTTTAGAAGAAGGAATAGAATTAGCTAGTCATCTGGCTAATTCTATATACCAAAAGAACCAAAAAAATACGATACTAATAAATTTAATTATATATTTTAATAATATAGTGGACAAATGAAAAAATATGTTTTTTTCTTGACATTACAATGATGGTAAGGATTAGTATTATTGAAAGTTTACAATGGGCTGTATCCGTTTTTAGGTGGTCAATAATGAAAATAGGTGAATTATCAAAACTATTCAACATTCCAAGGGAGACTATACGTTTCTATGAAAAAGAGGGGTTAATTATTCCTCCTAATAGAAATGATAATAACTATCGAAGCTATAGTGAAAATCACATTGAGAGACTAAGGTTTATTAAAAACTGCCGTAGTCTTAATATGTCTCATCGCGAAATAAAAAAACTATTAGACTTATTGGATAATAATAGTAATGATTGCCAATTAGTTGAATCTGTTATTAATACGCATTTAATTAATGTGAGAGAAAATATTGAAAAATTAATTAACTTAGAGAAGGAACTAATTATTTTACAAGAACATAGTGATGAAATAGGTTCTCGATATAAATGTGGGATCATAAAAAATCTATTATCTAAAGAATATTAGATAAATAAGGATAGCATATTGACTACCCTTATAAGCTTTATAATTACAACGCTTTTAACATACGAATTTCACAGTCGCTATGGCCTGTATTACCTAAAGGGGCATCAATAAATTCAAAACCTAACTTTTCGTATAGCTTAATTGCGGCTTGTAAGTCTTTGGTGGTTTCTAAATAGCAACGGGTATAACCTTGTTGTTTCGCAAACTCCAGTGACATCTGCACAATTTTTTTGGCTAAGCCTTTGCCACGTAATACGGAAGATAAATACATTTTCTGTAATTCCGCTGTTTCGTTATCGCCGCCTGCCAGTTGTGAAACACCGCCGCCACCGACAATTTCCCCATCCATTTCTACCACCCAATAAGCGCTACGGGGTTTGTTGTATACCTCAAATAAGGTATCTAAGATGGGGTCTGCAACGGCAAAGCCTTTATCTGCAGTTAAACCATGTTCAGCAGAAACTTCACGGATCACCGCGGCAATCCCTGCATTATCTTGTTGTTCAATAAGTCGAACGTTATAGTTTTGTGTTGTCATGTGAAACTCTTGATTATTATTGTGTACAACTCAGTGTAGAGAGAACCAGAAGGGAACTTCAATCTGAGAACTGCGAACGCAGTCGTTTGATGATACTCGAATTATTCAGCAAGAAAAAGCCCTTATTAGTAAACCAATAAGGGCTTTCAAGTCGGCTAAATTAATGAACCGTTATAAAGAGGCAATTGTCACTTTTTGCGCTTCAATTTTCGCTTTCGCTTCAATATTAGCGGTTAAACGCTCACGCTCTTTTTCCACTACCGCAGCAGGTGCACGGCTTACAAAACCTTCATTTGCTAGTTTGTTTTCAATGGTTTCGATCTCTTTAACCACCTTTTCCAGCTCTTTATCTAAACGAGCCAGTTCGGCGTCTTTGTCTACTAGACCCGCCATTGGGATCAGTAACTCAGCACCACCAACTAGTTTGGTGACAGATATAGGCGCTTCTTCACCTTCAGTTAATACTGAGATGCTTTCTAAGCGAGCCATTGACTTGATAAAGTTCTGGTTTTCATCGACACGACGTTTCGCATCGGCAGAAGCACCACGCAGCATTACATCGAGCGGTTTACCTGGAGAAATATTCATTTCAGCACGAATATTACGCACGGCGATAATCGCTTCTTTGATCCACTCAAGGTCACTCAGCGCGAGTTGATCCACTTTAGCCGCATCGAACTCAGGGAACGCTTGTAGCATGATAGTATCAGCGTCGATACCTTTCACTACTTTGACGCGTTGCCAGATGGTTTCAGTGATAAACGGAATGATAGGATGTGCAAGGCGCAGTAGGCCTTCTAATACCTCAATTAAAGTGAAACGAGCCGCACGAACTTGTGCTTCGTTACCTTTATGAACCGCAGGTTTAGACAGCTCTAAATACCAGTCACAGAACTCGTTCCATGTGAAATCATACAGAATACCCGCTGCGATATCGTAACGGTGAGTGTCTAACGCATCGCGGTAAGCTTTCACTGTCTGATTAAATTGTGCCATGATCCAGCGGTCAGCGAGTGAAAAGCTCATCTCTCCGCCGTTTTGGCCGCAATCTTGACCTTCCGTGTTCATCAACACGAAACGGCTCGCATTCCAGAGTTTATTACAGAAGTTACGGTAACCAGACAGGCGTTTCATATCCCAGTTGATATCACGACCTGTTGACGCTAATGCCGCTAAAGTAAAGCGCAGTGCATCGGTTCCGTGGGCTTCAATTCCTTCTGGATACTCTTTACGGGTGCGTTTAGCGATCTTTTCAGCCAATTGTGGCTGCATCATGTTGCCTGTGCGTTTTTCGAGTAAATCTTCCAGAGAAATACCGTCAATCATATCCAGTGGGTCAATAACGTTCCCTTTGGATTTCGACATTTTTTGGCCTTCTTCATCGCGGATCAGGCCTGTCATGTAAACAGTTTTAAATGGAACTTGTGGCTCGCCATTTTCATCTTTAATGAAATGCATGGTCATCATGATCATTCGGGCGATCCAGAAGAAAATAATATCAAACCCACTGACTAATACATCGGTTGGATGGAAAGTTTTCAGTGCATCTGTATTTTCTGGCCAGCCGAGGGTGGAGAATGTCCACAAGCCGGAAGAGAACCAAGTATCTAGAACGTCATCATCTTGACGTAGTGTGATATCTGCCCCTAAGTTGTTTTCACGGCGAACTTCGTCTTCGTCACGACCTACGTAGACGTTGCCTTTTTCGTCATACCACGCGGGGATGCGGTGACCCCACCACAATTGGCGAGAAATACACCAATCTTGGATATCACGCATCCACGAGAAATACATGTTTTCGTATTGGCGAGGAACGAACTGAATACGACCGTCTTCGACAGCTTTGATGGCATCACGGGCTAAAGGCTCAGTACGTACATACCATTGGTCAGTTAGCATTGGCTCAATAACGACACCACCACGATCGCCATAAGGGACGGTGAGGTCATGAGGTTTCACCTCAACGAGTAGGCCTAATTGCTCAAACTCTGCCACAATAGCTTTACGTGCTGCAAAGCGCTCCATGCCACGGTATGCTTCAGGCATTTCGCTGCTATAAGCGGTTGATGGGTTACCGTTAGTATCGAAAACTTCAGCTTCGCTGCGTACGTTACCATCTAAATCCATCATGTTAATCATCGTTAACTGATGGCGCTTACCGACTTCGTAGTCATTAAAGTCATGAGCTGGGGTGATTTTCACGCAGCCCGTGCCTTTTTCCATATCGGCGTGCTCGTCACCAACAATAGGAATACGGCGGTTAACAATTGGTAGAATAATTTCTTTACCAATCAAATCTTTATAGCGAGGATCTTCTGGGTTAACAGCAACGCCAGTATCTCCCAACATGGTTTCAGGACGTGTAGTAGCAACGACTAAATAGTCTTTGCCTTCGGCGGTTTTTGCCCCGTCAGCTAATGGGTAACGCAGGTGCCACATAGAACCTTTAACTTCACGGTTTTCGACTTCTAAATCAGAAATTGCGGTGTGCAGTTTTGGGTCCCAGTTAACAAGGCGCTTACCACGGTAAATTAAGTTTTCTTTGTAGAGACGAACGAAAGCTTCTTTAACAGCTTTAGATAAGCCTTCATCCATGGTGAAGCGTTCGCGTTCCCAATCAACAGAGTCGCCTAGCCGACGCATTTGTTGAGAAATAGTGCCGCCAGATTCTGCTTTCCATTCCCAAATTTTGTCAATAAATGCATCACGGCCGTAATCGTGACGGTTTTTGCCTTCTTCTGCCGCAATTTTACGCTCAACGACCATTTGAGTCGCGATACCTGCGTGGTCAGTACCTGTTTGCCATAAGGTATTTTTACCTTGCATACGTTGGTAACGGATCATGGTATCCATGATGGTTTGTTGGAAGGCATGCCCCATATGCAGGCTACCAGTGACGTTCGGTGGTGGAATGACGACACAGAAGCTATCTTGGGTGGTATCCCCATTAGGTTTGAAATAACCGCTTTTCTCCCAGTGAGCATACAGTGATTGCTCAATTTCTGCGGGGTTATAGGTTTTATCGAGCGAAGGCTCATTCATTGGGCTATCTGGTTTCTTTTCCATTATCTTTTGTATTCAGTAAGTTGGCGGCGCCGCCATAGTCAAATTGAAGCCGACGCTACGGTATATTTTGTACCGCTCACGCGCCAACTGTTTTAAAGTTTCATCAATAGGTACGAAGTCTATCACTTCATGGAAAGCCGTGGCAAAATCTGCGAACTGATTTTGTAAATTAATCAGTATATCACGTGGCGTATTTCCCCGTTTGGCAGGCCAACAAATTTCAATAGGCGCACCATAACGAGGGCCTTCACCCGCTAAATTATGGGGAACAAACTGATGTGGGTCACGCTGCCACAAGGTTTCATCTATTTTTTCTGCCTGTTGCTGCGTTTCGCAAGCAATCAGAACTCGCTTCCCATTACGCCACAATTGAGCAGCAAGCTCGCAAGCTAGCCATTCATGGGCTTCAAGATCAGGAAGCGGTGAGGCTTGTGTTAGTTGGTAAAATGTACCTTTTTTCATATACCCATTATACCCGTCATACTTCAGTTTGTAGGGGTGTTGGCTACGCTCTTTCGCCTTAGTCACCTACTTAGGTATGCTCCTAAGGTCTCAGTCGCTTGCCGCCTACCTACAAACTGAATTATCTAGGGTATAGTTTAAATCGCTACCCTTCAATTTGCAGGGGTGTATTTTGGTAACCAAGCGCAGTATATATCTATGCTTAATTATATCCTTTTTTATAGCTGCCTCAAAATGGCTTTCTCAGTGCCTTGAAAACCAAAAAACAATATCCCGAATCACTATTGCTCATCGGGATATTTTTATGGACGAGATACAGCTAAATCATTTAAATGGGATTACTCATCACCATTTAAACCCGCGCGGTTTAGTAAAAACTGCGCTAGCATCGCGACCGGACGACCAGTAGCCCCTTTCGCGGCACCTGAACGCCAAGCGGTACCTGCAATATCAAGGTGTGCCCAGTTATATTTAGTGGCAAAGCGAGATAGGAAGCAGCCAGCGGTAATTGCACCTGCTGGACGACCACCTGTATTCGCTAAATCAGCAAAATTAGGGGTGATTTGGTCAAAATACTCATCCGCTAGTGGTAAGCGCCATGCACGGTCACCCGCTTGTTCCGAGGCATTTAACAGCTCATGAGCTAGTGGATTATGGTTTGACATCAACCCTGTATAATGGCTACCTAACGCAATTACACAAGCCCCTGTTAAGGTAGCGATATCAATAACCAGCTCAGGTTCAAAGCGTTCAACATAGGTGAGTGCATCACACAGAACTAACCGACCTTCCGCATCAGTATTAAGTACTTCAACGGTTTGCCCTGACATGGTAGTTAAAATATCGCCGGGACGATAAGCGCGACCACCAGGCATGTTTTCACAACCTGCTAGTACCCCAATCACATTGATTGGAAGTTGCAATTCAGTGATAAAACGCATCACGCCATACACACTTGCCGCACCACACATGTCGTATTTCATTTCATCCATGCCTTCGCCTGGTTTGATTGAAATACCACCTGAGTCAAAGGTTAACCCTTTACCGAGCAGAACAATTGGCTTGCTGTCCGCATCTGGGTTGCCTTTATATTCCATAATGGACATCAGTGATTCATTTTGTGAACCTTGACCCACTGCTAGATAGGCATTCATTCCCAGCTCTTTCATTTGCTCTTCACCAATCACACGAGTGGTTAGTTTGCTATCTGAAATATCTGCTAGTTGACGAGCTTGAGAGGCTAAGTAACCGGCATTACAAATGTTTGGTGGCATGTTACTTAAGTCTTTCGCAGCTTTAACCCCTGAAGCAATGGCTAAGCCATGGGAAATCGCGCGCTCACCACTGGTCAATTCACGGCGTGTTGGGACATTAAACACCAGTTTGCGTAGTGGGCGACGGTGCTCTGTTTTATTACTTTTTAGTTGGTCAAACACATACAGCGATTCTTTTGCTGTTTCGACTGCTTGACGTACTTTCCAGTAGTTATTGCGGCCTTTTACATGTAATTCAGTTAAGAAACATACGGCTTCCATTGAGCCTGTTTCATTCAGAGTACTAATTGTTTTCTGAATAATTTGTTTAAATTGGCGTTCATCTAATTCGCGCTCTTTACCACAACCGATAAGCAGAATGCGTTCAGACAGAACATTTGGTACATGATGGAGTAGCAGGGATTGCCCTACTTTACCCTCAAGTTCGCCGCGGCGCAGCAGGGCGCTGATATATCCGTCACTAATTTTGTCCAGCTGTTCAGCAATTGGGGACAGACGGCGTGGTTCAAAGACTCCGACAACAATACATGCACTGCGTTGTTTTTCCGGGCTACCACTTTTTACACTAAACTCCATGCGTTCTCCTGAATCTTAAAGACAAAGGCCGATGCTCCCGCTAGAATTAGCGTTTCGCATGATCTACCTCATAGAGAATGAACTCTTTATGTTAAACTGACCATCTATACGCGAAATAAACCAAGTTGTATGCTGTTTATCGCGATACAACTACGAAGTATGGCGAGTATATTTGGTTTCGCGAATATTAAGCATGTTCTGATATTTTAATCAGTATAGAGAATGCTTTTATATCATTCTAGCCATACAATAAACTAGAGTATATGTTAGTAAATGGCAGACATTGAACGAACTTAGCCATTTTCTACCCAAAAGACAAGTTTTCACAGGCGTAATAAGCGTGATCATTATTAGATATTTGGTACGGGAAACCCTGAAAAGTCAGTTAGCCATACTTTTTGTATTGATGCTAATCTTTTTTAGCCAGAAGTCGATAGATATTCTGGGCGCTGCCGTTCAGGGCAATATTCCATCAAACTTAGTACTTCCTTTACTGGGGTTAGGTGTGCCTGAAATGGCGCAACTTATCTTACCTTTAAGCCTATTTCTTGGGCTATTGATGACCTACAGTAAGCTTTATACTGAAAGTGAAATTACGGTAATGCACGCCTGCGGTTTAGGGAAAAGTGTTTTGGTCAAAGCGGCGTTAGTGCTGGCCATGATTACCGCCATGGTGGCAGTTGCCAATATTACGTGGATGCTACCGTGGTCATCTCAATATCAAGAACAAGTGTTAGCGGATGCTAAAGCTAACCCAGGTTTAGCCGCAATGGTGGAAGGGCAGTTTAAAACCACAAAAGACGGCAACTATGTTTTGTATATTGGTGATGTAAAAGGGAGTAATTTCAAAAATGTTTTCCTAGCGCAGTTACGTGCTGCGAATGAACAGCGCCCTTCTGTAGTGGTTGCCGAAAGTGGTTATATGAAGGAAGACCCTGATGGCCGTCAAGTGGTCATTCTTAATGAAGGGACCCGTTACGAGGGGACGGCATTATTACGTGATTTTCGTATCACTGACTTTGTCAATTACCAAGCCATAGTCGATCATCAAACAGGTGAGGCTCGTAATGACCGCGTTGAGCAAAAGAATATGCTGCAATTGTGGAATGAAAATACACCTGAAGTGAATGCAGAGTTTCATTGGCGTTTAACGATTGTTTTCTCGGTTATCGTCATGGCTTTAATGGTGGTACCTCTAAGTGAAGTGAACCCACGTCAAGGTCGGGTGCTAAGTATGTTACCTGCGCTGCTGTTGTACCTCATCTTCTTTTTGCTGCAAAGTACGTTACGCAATAGTGCAGATAAAGGTGATATTGACCCAAGGTATACCATGTGGGCAGTGAACTTAGGGTATTTAGTCTTAGCGGTGATCCTCAATGCATGGAACACTGTTCCTATGCGCCGTATGCGTCTTAAATTGAGTAAAGGGGTTGCCTGATGTTTGGTGTTTTAGATAGGTATATCGGTCGGACCATCCTAAATTCTATTTTGGTGACGCTTTTTTTATTGGTTTCACTCGCTGGGATTATTAAATTTGTCGAGCAACTGCGTAAAGTGGGTGATGGTGATTACACTGCGTTGAGCGCGGGGGTTTTTACTTTACTTACGGTACCAAAAGATATTGATGTTTTCTTCCCGATGGCGGCCTTATTAGGGGCGTTAATGGGCTTAGGTGCACTCGCTTCACGTAGTGAGCTGGTGGTCATGCAAGCTTCTGGTTTTACCCGTTTACAGATTGCCCTTGCGGTGATGAAAACGGCTATCCCTCTGGTTATCGTGGCGATGTTCATTGGTGAATGGATTGCACCAGCCGGTGAGCAATGGGCGAGAAACTACCGTGCAGAAAAAATCGTTGGTAATTCATTAGTGGTTACTGACGAGGGAATGTGGGCAAAAGATGGCCGCGACTTTATACACATTCAGCGTATTAATAACGCAACATCGATTCAAGATGTATCGATTTACCGTTTTGATAAGCAACAAAAACTTAACTCGGTGATGTTTGCTTCAAGTGGGGAGTATGACACGGCAAATAAACAGTGGGTGTTATCTCAAGTGGATGAGTCAATATTAAGCAGTGAGAAAAAAATTACGGGTTCACAGCGGTTGACGGTTGACTGGAAAACTAACCTTACCCCAGAAAAACTAGGGATAGTTTCTTTGAATGCGGATTCGTTATCTATTCGTGGCTTATATCAGTATGTTTCTTACTTGAAAGAAAGTGGTCAAGTTGCTGCTGTTTATGAATTAAGTATGTGGAAAAAAATATTGGCGCCACTCTCTGCCGCTGTCATGATGTTAATGGCCGTTTCGTTTATTTTCGGGCCATTACGCACTGTACCAATGGGGGTACGTGTTATTTCAGGTATTGTGGGCGGCTTCTTATTTTATGTACTAAACCAAGGGTTTGGTAACTGGAGCCTTGTTTATTCAGTACCACCGATTATTGCAGCTATCTTGCCAAGCTTATTGTTCCTAATTGTCAGTATTGTTTTATTAGTGAAACGAAAATAGCGTTTTATAGGTCATTAAAGGCTGTGTATCTTCGGGTATCACAGCCTTTTTCTTTGTCGTCATTTACTTAGTAATAAGTTTCCTAACTTACTGATAATTCTTAATAGTTTATTCTGAGGACGGAATAAAACTTGTTGTTGCCTATTATCTGCAGATGTACTGATATATTCACCTTTAATCCCAATAACATTCAATCGACTTTTATTCGCTAACTGTTGAGCACAAGAAAAAATACCGCCATTCGCCGTATATGACTGGCGAATAAGATAAGCTTTTTTCCATTCTTGCTCTGTGAATGAGGTTTGTACTTTTTTTCGTGCTTCACAGACAAGTTTTTTATATTCAGGTGTTTGTTCTAATTTCTTTTGATTGTTTTTTAAAGGATGAGAATTGAGTGATCCAAGATTTATTTCTACTGATGTCGGTTTCTGCGGGGCAGGGAATATGTTTTGGTGGTTATGGATTCTTCTAAGTTGGAGAACCAACTCAGAAACGTTGCCCTGTTTAATGGTACAGGGCCGTGTTATATGATGTAAAAAAAATGGAGAAGTACGCATTTTAATTCCTATTCATCAAGTAGAAGAGGGATTAAGATTAGCCTTGAATCAGCTTACAACATTGCATAAAACGATTATAAATATAAGAAATAGCTTGAATAATAAGGCATTAATACTGTTATTATTAACCAACTATTGCGTAACCTAATGCACTGATAAAGGCGACTACCCTTGTTTGGGGTTGAAATAACTTTTTTCTGGCTCCTGAGATATGACTTTGGTTATCAATAGCTAAAATATTTTGGCGACTCCGGTTTGCTAATTGCTGAGCAAGTGAAAAAAAACCACCTTTCATACTATTTTGTCGTTTAAATTTAAAAGCCGTTTGGCACTTTTCCCGATATATTCGCCTTTCTTCTTGTCGGTAAGCTTTGATAGCTTGTAATTCTGAGCCATCTAAATATTTGTAGGGGTATTGAGTAGCAATAGACCTATTCTCTACGTACTCTGGTTTTTTAGTACAATGGCCTTTAATACTATTCAAAATTTCTATCAATTCAAATTGGCTAATTTTTGGGCATTGTGTAGCCTGACAACTTAATGTTATCGCGTGGTTTTTTGTTTTCATTTTAGCTCTGGATGTGTTAATGGAAGGCTAAAAGATTATCGGGAATTTGAATGAATTGATTTTAAAAATGGGTAGTAAAATTATCAAAAACAGCCTGAATATATCAGGCTGTTGTCGCAATTAATGAGATAATGCGGGTAAATCCACGTTTTAGGGTCGGGGTGTAACTCGCCATTGTTTGTAATGCTTTGGCGGTACTCCTTCAATGTTTTCCATATGCGTGGTTAGAAGATAGCGAAGCGACGAGTTCATTAACGCCAATAGTTAACTTACTAAATTTGCTGCTATCTTTTCGGGTCATGACGACAAATACCCCAATGTTTTGCTGTGGGATCATCGCCATATAGGTATTAAACCCACCGCCGCCGCCTGTTTTCTGGTAAATTCCTGGAGTGCCATTCTTCGGTTTCATATAAACCCACCCAAGGCCTAACCCATCCGCATGGCCAGCGACGTCCATTCCTTTAATTTCTAACAATTTTTCGCGAGGGAAATAGATGCCTTGCTCACGAGCCGCGGTGACTTTCCTTAAGCTCTTATCTGTCGATAAAAATTGTTGCATCCACTTTTGCATATCTGCTGGGGTTGAATACACACCACCGCTTCCTGCTGCTGCAAGTGTATTATGGCAAGGGCTTGGTTTAGTGCCTTCCATTAAACGTGCACATTGAGCTTTATTGGGTGTATAGGTGGTATTGGTCATTTTGGCTGGGGAGGTGACATAATGACTAAACAATTGTGGGTAAGAATGACCTGATGCTTTCACCATGGCATCAGCTAATAAGTCATATGCAAGGTTAGAATAGGATGCCTCAGTGCCTGGCGTCGCATCTAATTTGCCTGTTTTTAACCATGTCCAGCGGTTATCTTGGGTTGGCCAAATAAATACAGGACGCCCCCATTTTCCGCCTGGTTGCTCACGAGGTAAGCCACTGGTGTGGCTTGCAAGGTGGTAGAGGCGAATCGGCTGCCCACTGGCGTTATCAGGCACAGTAACACCATGATAGGCATATTGTTGCAGCGGGTCAGTAATTAATAACTTTTTGTCTTGTTCAAGCTTGATTAATATTTCACTCGTCATCAATTTAGTAATTGATGCTATGCGAATGAGTGAATTTGGCCCCGGTTTTTTACCATTGCCGGGTGCTGTTTCGCCATAATAACGGGATAAAACTTGGTTATTATCAATAACAATTATTGCCATACCTCTGGCGTCGCTTTCGTTAAAAATACGATTGGCATATAAATCGACAATTTTAGCAACGCGTTCGTAGGTCCTTCTATCTCCTTCAAAAACCTGCCAGTCAGTAGATGCAATATCATTCGTTTGCAGAAATTTTGGTGTTTTTTTGGTCGTTGTTGAACATGCCATCAAGGCTAAAGACAACGCAGATACTGACAGAATTTTTAGTAATGATTTCTTCATGTTTGAAGCCAGCCGATATGATTGTTTGCAAATGGCTATTCAGCCAATCTTATTTTTTCTTAGCGAAAATTTTCATTACCACACCAATTAAGATGCCAATAAAGATCCCTGTCGCTATCCACCCAACAAAACCCATGATAAAGCCTTAATGTTTGTATTAGATTGCGGATAAACTAACAAAAATAATTGTCTATCGCCAGTGACCCAGCGTTGTGATAAGAAAAATAGTTAGGGAAAGCTACCATATCGGCTAATGAAGATATAAACAAAAGAAGCTTTCTTTCTCTTATCATGTGATTTTAGCAATATGCGTTTTTTTTAATCGAACAGACTTGATCTTCAAGAATAAGTGTTGCCAGTAGACACAAGGCAAGTATAATGGCAGCGTTTTCCAAGAAACACATCACTTCAGTGCCGGAGTGGCGGAATTGGTAGACGCAGTTGATTCAAAATCAACCGCCTTCGGGTGTGCCGGTTCGAGTCCGGCCTTCGGCACCATAAGAACATCAAGAGACGTCAACTGACGTCTTTTTTTGTATCTAAAATCCAGTATTTGCAAGGCTTCCCCCGCGTTTTCAGTCAATGTATGTCAACTTAACTCAACCCACATCAACCTCCGAGTGAGTATATAACTGAGTATATCTTCGCTTCGATAATGTTTGTATACTCATTATATCTCGAATTACCAATGCTAAAGCAATGCAGGCGCAGCCTTTGGCGTAGATACTTAGTTGTTTATGTAACTCGAAATCATCGACTGTAATCTGAGATATCTCGTTTATATACTCACTCTGGGGTGAAGAGGATAAAGAATATGGCATTAACCGATACAAAAGTTCGTGCAGCTAAACCTGAAGATAAAGCTTATACACTGACAGACAGTGATGGCTTGTTTCTTTATATTCACCCCAATGGTTCTAAATATTGGCGTTTCCGTTTTCGCTTTGGCGGTAAACAACACTTGATGGCTTTTGGTGTATACCCTGAAATTTCTTTAGCGGATGCAAGAGAAAGAAGGGATGCTGCCAGAAAGCAAGTCGCTTTAGGTATCGATCCTCGCGAGCTCAAGAAAGAATTAAAGGAAGAACAGCAAAAGGAATTTAACACCTTTGAGAAGGTAGCTCGTGATTGGCACGCGACCAATAAAAAGTGGTCAGAAGGGCATAGCCATCGAGTCCTTAAAAGCCTTGAGGACAATATCTTTGCTGCTATTGGTAAACGCAATATTGCCAAACTAAACACTCGTGATCTCCTTGAACCGATTAAAGCCGTAGAGATGTCTAGACGTCTTGAGGTTGCAGCACGTTTACAACAACGTGTGACAGCCATAATGCGTTATGCCGTACAAAGCGGTTTAATCGACTATAACCCAGCGCAAGACATGGCGGGTGCAGTTGCGACAGGTAAACGAGTCCACAGAGCCGCTTTAGAGCTTAAACGTCTACCCGAGTTCTTACAACGTATCGATGATTATAAGGGAAGACCTTTAACTAAACTTGCTGTCAAACTTACCTTGTTAGTTTTTATTCGTTCCAGTGAATTGCGCTTTGCTCGCTGGGATGAAATCGATTTTGATAATGCCATGTGGACGATCCCTGCTGAACGCGAAGCGATAGAAGGGGTTAAGCACTCTCATCGTGGATCAAAAATGCGTACTCCTCACTTAGTCCCTTTAAGCCGACAAGCCATTGAGATCTTAAAACAGATCTATCAATTCAGTGGCAACCACGAACTGATCTTTATCGGCGATCACAATCCTAGAAAACCAATGAGTGAAAACACTGTTAACAACGCGTTACGTGTGATGGGCTATGACACTAAGACCGAAGTCTGTGGACATGGTTTCAGAACGATGGCTTGTAGCTCGTTGATTGAGTCAGGGCTATGGTCGAAGGATGCAGTAGAAAGGCAAATGAGCCACCAAGAACGCAATTCAGTAAGAGCTGCTTATATTCATAAGGCTGAGCATATTGAGGAAAGACGACTGATGGTGCAATGGTGGGCTGATTATCTGGATGCGAATAGGGAAAGGGAAATTTCGCCGTTTAGTTTTGCTAAATTAGGCAATGAGATAGTGTGAGGCTTGCAGATACAGTTTTGCATACCTTGCTAGATACTCATCAAAAGCTGGTTAGTCAAGAAAGCGATTTAATTGCTTAGGTATGAAGGAAGGCTAACAGGACACGGTCTCCGCCACGAGATGAGGATTATCGTGAGAAAGGTTTTAACAGCGCTTGGATTGAAACACAGCTGGCGCATAGCAATAAAAATGCGATACGTGGAACCTATAACCATGCGCAATATCTTGAAGGTAGACGAGAAATGATGCAGTGGTATGCCGACTATATCGATTCATTGAGAAATGGTGGAAATATTCTTCATGGGAATTTTAATCGTCAAAACGCATGATAACTAACCACGATTTATCGTAATACATCTCATTCAATAAAGAAGCTTTATCACTGAAAGCCTCTGTCCTCACGGACTGGGGCTTTTTTGCTTTTAAATCAACCTAAAAGGAAATTATCATGGAAAATTACATTCGTTGCCCGGCCTGCGATTCAACTCGCATTCGTGAACGTCATATAGGGAAAAAGACAGGAGCTGTTGCTGGTGGCGTATCAGGTGCACTAGCTGGAGCGTCTATCGGCTCTGCTGTTCCTGTTGTAGGGACGATTGCTGGTGCTGCGGTAGGCGCTCTATTTGGACGTTTAGTAGCTGGAGCTACTGCTGGGGCTGTCACTGGTGCAACCTTAGATGCGTGGTATTTGATCGTTATGAATGTATCGAGTGTGAATATACATTTGGTTGATAGCGATATTTTTTGATTCGCTGCTCGCTCTTTTCGCTGCCAATCACGAATATCGTTATAGGCTGAACGATAATCCTGAATTTTACGGTCGTCTGGGTGTAGTGGTCAACAAAAATTGGTCACAGTTTTAGAGCTTTCCCAATATAATCGTTCTGATTCATTGGGCGTTAAGCCACCGTTATATTGATGCGGTCTAATCTGACTATAATACCCAATTGTTCCATAAAGTCTAAATCATGCCAAAAACATTTCATCATTTTGCTGAAAATAGCCTCATAGCGTGATGATTGAACTGACCCTAGTTTATTGGACAGGGGCTTTTTTCGTTTTAACCCGCGCAAAAATAAATCATGGTAAAAAGCATAACATCTTATCGGGATTGTAAGGCAACTCATTATCCTGCTCTAAAACGTCATTAATCATTTTTAAAGCGAGTTGCCTGTTTTTCAGCTGATTGGCTTTTTATATCAATATCATCTTCTAAAGGGAAATAGATCCCTTTATCAAAATATCGCCATTAATTAAATCACAATACATCAATAATAGGACACGAATATGCGTATAACTGCGACGGCTTCCCCATGCCTAAAATCGGGAATGATTTCTGTTTTTATTACTAACTTAGGAAAATATAACGAAGGTGAACTAGTTGGTGAGTGGCTTGAACTTCCGGCAACCTCAAAAGAGATCGAACACTGTTTAATGCGGATTGGCATTGATGGTATTCACTATGAAGAGTATTTTTTGACCGACTATGAATCCTCCATTGATGGCCTTTCTTCTTACATTTCAGAATACAGTCTTTTAGATGAGTTGAACGAGTTAGCCACGCAATTAGCCATGTTATCGCCTGATGAAATTGACCTTTATCAGGCGGCAATTGAAATCGGTTCTTCAACGAGTTCAATCCATGATTTAATTCATTTAGCGGATAACTTGGATTCTTTCCAGCAATTAGCGGGGGTCAATAATGAATATGATTTAGGTTATTACTGGATAGAAGAAAGTGGTTGTTATGATTTAGCACAACTGGGTCATTTATCCCATTACTTTGACTATGAACGCTATGGACGTGATGTTTGTCTTGAACAAGGCGGAATTTTTCACAGTGGAGGATATGTTTATCATACGGGTGGGTAGATAGGACAACAACATGAGAGTCAAACCGCTTTCATCCCTCAAGGCGGGAAATAAAGAATGTCGAGGTACCCCAATGACATCCATAAGCTAGAACGTTAATCAAACTAAACTCTATTTTAAGCCATCTTTACGGATATCCGTGAAGATGGCTATTATGGTATTCTTTTTTTATTTAATTCAAACCATTAAATGGATATTTATCTTGTAAGCGGTTAATGAACCAGTGAAGCCTTACCCCGTTCCACTAATTTTCACGTTCCACAGCATAAGATCCGACACTTCATCTGTCGGGCTACGCTTTGGTAGCTCAGTGAACAGGTGCTGGAAGTAATAATACGGATTTATATCGTTAGCGCGACAAGTCATCACCAGACTATACAAGTTTGCACTGGCGTTTGCTCCTCCGACCGAAATTGAGAATATCCAATTTTTTCGACCGTTGTGAACGGTCTGATATCTCGCTCAGTCACGTTGTTGTCGATACTAATATCACCATCTGCTAGGTAAGTGAGTAGTTTAGGCCACTGGTTTTTAGTGTAGGTAATCGCTTTTCCGAGTAATCCTTTTGGTAAAACGTTTTGATCTTCAAGCCACTGCTTGAACTCATCTAAAATGGGCTTAGCTTCTTCTTGTCTAGTTTATGACGAGACTCCGTATTGAGTCCCTTTGCCTTCTTTTCTACACCATATAATTTGCTAATAAAGTTAAGCGCCTTCTCGGGCTTACCCGCTTTTTTCGATGGTGAAGCTTTTTGGGCATCGGTAAACTTTCTGCGCACATGCGCCATACAAGCGGCTTAAGTAACGTTTTCCAGCTTGTCGTATGCGCTGTAGCCATCCGAGAGTAAATAGCCAGAGTAATCGGCTAAAAAGTTTTGGACGCACTGCACTTTGCGGCTCGGTTGGTAATCATAGATGATCATAGGGTTACGCATGTCGGTGACGTCAGAGATTAAATAGACTTTACCTGACGGTATAATTGCAGAGCTTCAATCCAATGCTTACACGAATCCATATTTCTCACGACGCTGATTGAATGCACTTTTCCCGCCCTCTAATATATCTGCGGCTAAAGCCTGAACATTGGGAACATCGATCGCACCTTGTTGCTCTGGAAGAATTAGCCCTTTATTTTCTTCTACGCTCAAAACGCCAATCCATTCAGCATCACCGAAAACAGGAATATTGGCATTATGGGTTGCAAATAGAAACTGACGACTCAGTTTAGCCCTACGTAGTTCTGCGACTATCCTTTCAGCTATAAATGCGTTATCCAAATTATCTTCAGGTTGATCAAGGATTAATGGGTCTTGATTATCCAACAGCAATAAGTGCAAAACAGCAGTGCACTGCTGTCCCGTCGATAATTCATCAATTGACCTAAATACAGCTTCTCGTTCTCCATGAGTCACATTTAACTCAATCGCCATGGTATCCGGTAACTGCAATTCTTCCAGTTCCATTAGTTTTACTTCTGGAAGACGAATTAAAGCTGAAACAACAGTGCCTGATATGCCAAACTTTCGTCCTAGCTCCGACTCTCCTTGACGGATAGTCGAGGCTAAACTGCTTGGAGAGAAGTTCCCTTCTAATACCCAGGCGAGACGTTTAGGCCCAACCCCCTCTAAATTGCACCCAGTCAGAAAATTCACAAGTTCTTGGCGGCCACCTTCTGGCTGTAGGGTAAGCCGTACCTTCTGCTCCAGTTTTCTTGTTAACCTTTTAACAGATTTAGTAATACTACTCGCACGCGCACTTGTGTGTTGTTCTAACTCCAGAAGCAGCTTCTTTCGCGAGTTGTACAATTCGTCAATTTGTGTCTGGCGATCTTGCAAGGTGGTTTGTTTAGGGCGTATCTGCTCAATTTGTTTTAACAGAGTCTGATATTCAGCACCAATTTGTCGGCCAGTTTTACCCTGGCTTACAGGTATATCCTTAAAAGCCAACTCAAGTTTTTGCTCTTCAAGCTGCTGCTTTCCTGATAAAGATTGCTTGACCGGTAACAACTGTTGATTTGCATTTAAAGTTAGCTGTTCTAACTGTACTAATGTCTGTTGAACGCCCGTTTTCAGGGCATTCAAAACTTCACGCTGCTGCTTCAAGAGCTCAGCATGAGGTAAGCCATCCAAATTGGTATCACTTAAATACAAGGTATCTTGCAAACTGTCTTTGAGCGCATCGATAGCCAGTTGGACGCTTGCAACATCCTCACCAATCTGATCATTCAATTGTTTTTCTTTTTCAAGTTTTGGAATAAGCTCCAGCTTTTCATCTATACCTAATGCTTGATACTGTTTTGCCTGATCCAATAACTTAGGTAAGCGCTCGACCTCTGCTTCAATGTCATCTTTCTGACCTAGGACTCGCTTGATGGATTCTCGATTATCTTTTAACTTTGCTAAAACGTCAGCGATATCTGCATCAAACTTTTCATGTTCGCCCTCAAGAAAACGTTCGATGAGCTGATGACGACTTTGTTCATCTCGTGTCATTTCATAGATTTCGTTTTGCCCGTAAAGCTCTATACCAGGCAAAAGATCCGTTGGAAGATAGGGGGATATATTTCCTTGGGAGTCAACCACCACCGGATCACTACCGTGTTTTCGGCTTACTTTGAATCTGCGAGCGTGCATAACTGATGAACGCAACGTAATTTCAACTAAACCTCGTTCTTTCCCAAGGTTAGTATCAATGACACTTTTGTGCTGTTTGATTGCGTTAGGTGTTTTAGGTTCTAATCCGAAAGCATAGCGAATACATTCCAACAAGGTTGACTTACCAGTGCCACGACCACCAATCACAGCATTGAGATGGTCCGATAGTTCAATATCGACGCTATCCAGATAGCCACCAACAAATCGAATACGCTCAATTGCCGAAGCATAGCTTTCTGGCTTATCTGAATTCAAACGAACCCTCGAACCTGCATCTAAAAAGGCTTGCTTAAAGGAAGCAAAGCAAGGGTTGGTCATTTTAATCAAACAAGAAGCCCCCGATGCTTTGATATCCTCTGGTTTTGCAACGTCTGAGGAGTTAATAGCAGCCATTTCGCGCTCGCGCTTATAGTTAGGATCTTTGTTGAGGAAGACCTTACGGTAGAAATCATTTTCTATTCCTTTGAGATCTTCAATCGACTTGTCGCCTGGTATCTGAGCTGCCATCAAACCTTTATGTTTCCAAACATGGTTCATTTTTCGACTGAGCACACCATCATCATTTATGCAGTGTGCGGCAAAGATAAATCCACCTATCTCATTCACTTTATCAATCAGCTGAATTGCTGTGAGGTTGGTCGGCAATATACCATCCTCTGGATCAAGTAAATCGAGACGCCCCAAAATCCGTTCAAGTTCTTGCGAAGTTTTGTTTTCATCAAACAGACAAACAAAGTGAATTTTCTCGCTTGACGCAATCTCAAATCCGGGGAAAACAACAATCCCATTCTCAACAAAAAGATTGCGGATTTTATCAACACCATCTACTGAACCATGATCAGCTAATCCAATGACCTCTATGCCCGCTTCCAGTGATGCCGCAAGCAGATTTTGGTTATATTCATCTTCCGTGATGGTCTGCTGTTGCCCACGATATTTTATGTATCCTGCCGGATTCACCTGCAATGCACATTTAAAGAAACGAGCTTTGGTAAACATACCTGTAATGACTCCATAAAATGGCGCGTCAAACGACACCTAATCAATTAACCCCAAGCGCCTTAAACACGGCATCGACGGGATCTGCATAAAAGCTGATCTGGAATTTTGAGAACAACTCAGCAGGAACCGTTGGAATATCTGAGGCTGAGGCCATTGGGAGTAAAATACGCTTTGCGCCACTGTCCATAGCTAATTGAAGACTTCCTGCAAGATCTTGAACAGGATTGACGACACCACCTAATGTCATCTCACCCAAAACAACCATCTGCTCTTGAATCGGTCGGTTCATCAGAATTGAACAGAACGCAATTAATGCAGCGAGCGATGACTTTGTACTTGGCCCTGTATTGTGTAGCTCAACAACATGGAGGTGATACTCATGATCAGAAAACTTCGCCGACGCACTGATTCTATTCAGGTTACCTTTGAAATAATCAAAGCCAACACGCACAGCTTCTTTCGCTGCGGTATTCGAACCAAGGCCAGACACTGAGTGTTTACCAGAACCAGCCATCATCTGGGTTTCATAGCGATATAACCCAAGCTGCCCAGTGCTTCCCTGAGTAACCAAGTGCACAACACCAGCGCGAGGTAAGCCCTCAGGAATTAGCTTGCTGCCACCTTGTTCCGGAACATTGACGAAGAATTCTTCTAATGAATCGTTATCGATGTAGCTAAAGTGCACATCAAAAAATTCCATTCCGCCAAGCTTTTTCAATTGCTCTTTGACCCTACGTCTAGTTTCCAGCGCATAGGTCAGGCAGGCTCTTACATCATCTTTTGTGTACTGTGCGTCGGGGTGTAGTAGCTTTAACAAGCCCGAAACCGTTCTGCGTACAGCAATTACATCACGCTGATTAAGGTTATTACCGAGTTTGAAGAACTTATCGATAGCATCCGCAAAACTTCTTTTGCGCATTTCACGCATGTATTCAGCAAGATAGTCTGTGATTAATCCGTAACTATTGGTGAAAAACTCAGGACGCATCTTCGGTATTTCCCATCCAGGGATATAGGAATGGAAACGGTCAAAAAAAGCAGTGTCAATCATGGCATCAGGAAAAGGTGCCAATAGATGACTAGTCTTCACCAGTGTCTCAACGCTTTGATTGATGTTACCGACGAATACCATGGAAGCCTTCGCTTCGATTGAATCACGACCACGGGCAAAAGACCCTGACGCCATATAATCTTTCATTATTTGGACACCATCTTTGTCTTTAAAATTAATACCCGCTACTTCATCAAAGGCGACAACATCCCACATTCCGACCAACCCAACTTGGCGTGAGCTCATGTTATAGAACAAGTTCGCCACAGTTGTTTGTCCACCCGAGACAAGCAATGAGTTTGGTGAGCACTCTTTGTAGACATGGCTTTTACCTGTCCCTCTTGGTCCGAGCTCACAAACGTTGTAGTTGTTTTCAACGAATGGGATCATGCGAGTAATAAGATGCCACTTCACCCGATGCTCTAAATTGGTTGGCTCCATACCCACGGAACGAAGCAACACATCCATCCACTGATCGGTACTAAAATGTCTTCTGGTTGAAAACACCTCATCCATGTTCATGGACGGCATTTGTATCGGTTTTAAACTCATAATGGAGAAAGGTGATGTCTTCTGACCTTCCTCAAAGAAATACTGCACGGTAATAATGCACCAGATACCACCAGTTAATAATTTTTCGTTGTCTTGTACAATTTTGGTCGGTACAAGGGCATCCTTGATCCCCAGGTTAGACAACGCAGCTTCATAGACGTCTTTTTTCTGATTGAGCTTAACGCTTACTTTGTCGATGATTTTAAACGTGCCGCGTTCACGGATCAGTGACTTCACTTTCTCCGCTTCATCTGGTCGGACATAGTTCTCAGCCAAGATTTTTTTCACATTCTCAAGGCCTTGCATTACGACTTCGTCGTCATCGGACGCACAATACATGCCTAGTAAATACTCAAGCACATAGACAGGGACGTTAGCGCCTTCTTTCAATTGCTTTGTCAGATCTTTTCGAACGACACGGCCTTTAAAATATTGATTGAGCAATGCGTCTAAGTCGGCGCTTTGCACCTGATTTTTTTCGTCTTTATGATCTTGTGAAAAATCAGTTGTCATGTTTCACCCCAGCCTTAGAAAAAATCATCTTGGAATGCCAAATCAATGGTTACCGCGTATTGGCTATAGCGCGTTCTCATTTCCGCATTCTCTAGTACTAATGTGTATTGAGCATTCCTGTCGAACTGAGAGCCAATAAGCTTTAACCTAGCTTCACGAGTACGCTCATCCATCACTTTACTCACGCTATCAAAGTTAATCGTTTCACGACTGGATACTTCATTACCTTGTGCATCGACGATATAGACATCCAACAACCGTGCGACAAAACGCTCGCCTACAGGGTCTGTCTGAATAAATCTGACCTTGTCGATATTGTTTACTAATTTGATGGGCTGAGTGGCTGCTACAACACCTACCGGTTGTTTCTCATGTTTTGCTGCTTGTTCTTTCTGTAGCTCTCGCACATGTAGTACCGGTACGCAGACTTCCTGTAGCATCGCTCCACCGTGCACAAACTTGGCACCACCAACGAAGTGGAAGCGTTGAGCCGCTTTTGGAAGCAGGAACTCGGTATCACTAGAGCCATGAGCCGTATCGCTAATTGAACCTTTCCAACAGGCTTCATCTGAAGGCAAGTTATTACCAACGATGTAACGCTTCTTGGCTTCTATCGCGCCAGCAGGTTTAGTTTTCAATGAGGTTTTATCAGCCGCTACAAGTGCTTTCTGTTGGAAGAGGAAGCCATGGTCAGCGGTGATCACAACTCGGCTGCCGTTTAGACGGTTGATGACCCGCCCAACGAGGTCTTTTAGCTCTTCAATGGCACTACGACAGGCTTCAAACGTTTTCTCTTCAGTTGCAGCCTTATCACCAATCGCATCAATGGTATCGTGATAGATATAAACGACTTCTACGTCTCGAACCTTGTCACGCCCCTCCTGGTTACTCCAGCTCATCAGTTCCTTAGAACTCACTGCCATACCACCTACTTTTTGTAGGATGGCGTTGCGATTGTCTAGACCCTGTGAAGAAATACCATCCACATAAACAGCCGTGCCTTGCTCTGGCTGGTAACTGAGCGCCTTATGAGGCAATAATGCCGCCATCCCAAGTTGGGTATAACTCGGCAAAACGCCCAACTGCGTAGACACCTCAGCCTTAAATCGCTTCTCGTTGTTAATGATAGCGCCAAGCTCATTCGCAATTTCAAAACGCAGGGCATCAGAGATGATCACAAACACGCGTTTTGTCTGTTTCAGACTCAGTCGTGTGCGAACTTCTTTTTCATAAAAGTCATACTGGTGCGGTACGCCAGAAATCTGCCACTTTTCAAGTAATTTCTCATTAGCCAAGTGACGATCCCAGGCAAGGCCAAGCTCATATAAGTACCAGTTGGTATAAATGCTTTCGACTTCGTCGTCGAGCTGACGCAGTATGTCTGCACCTTTACTCAATACAGAGTGCACATGCTCATTGAACAAACGGTAAGCCTGGTCAAAACGATAAATGTCTGTGGTATAGGCGTCGTATATTGCTTTCGCGTTATCAAAGTGGAACCCGTCCACATAGCGATTTCGCAAGTGCATTAACTCTTCAGCGTTGCGGATAGCTTCATAAATTGCGAAGTATTCTTTGCGTGACAATGTCCAGTGGCTAGCAAGACGTCTTGATAAGACCGTATCAAACTGAACCCGGTCTAGCGCTTTACTGTTATCGAGCAAATCACGAACTAAACCACGGATTATGGCCTGCTCCACAGCTTCGAACGTTTCGCATTCGATAAGCTCAACCGGATGGTACTGGCCAGCACGAGTCGAAATTTCCAACTGTTGGCTAAGCACCTTAGAGATGCTTTCGTAGTAAACGGCGAAAGACCGGCTGTCGCGCCAGCTCACCATAAACGCCAAGGCTGTCGCCCGGCCTGATGCGCTTTTTAGAACATTGTTAAGCAACCAATCGCGTTCAACACCTTCAATTTGGCTCCAGAATTCAGTACAGAATAATTTCAACACGAAGTCTGAGAAGGTTGGTTCCTCGACTGTATAGCCAAAACCTTCACTCAGATATGCCCAGAGTGAGGTCTCAAGATCAAACTTACTTAGCTGGCTCCATAAAGGTTGGCCAAGGCTTTCATCTTCGATATAAGCCGCATACTCGCGTAGTAACCCAAGCAGAATGTCCGACAAAGACGCAGAATCAGCTTTTACAACCACTGCCATCATCTTCCTGTCTAACGACAGTTCGTCTTCGTTCTCAGTCACCCACTTTTTTAAACCGGCTATGCGCTGTTTATTGGCAAAAAAACTCTGGCGCTTACGAATGTGCGTGCGAAGCGCCATTTTCGGGATACCTAGCTCATTAAGCATCATTGAGCTGTGATCAGCAAAAAACTGCTCGCTATACAAACGCACGTCTAGCAACCAATCACGATCAGGCTCTGGCTCAACGCTTGGAAAATAGATAAGGAATTTAGCTTCACGCTCATCTACTTCAATGCGTTTTTTCACTGCCAATACAGACTCATTGCCCATATTGAGGATGGTCAAATCATTTGGCAGTACCCTAGCAGTTATATCTGCCGCTTTATCACCTGATTCTTTTGCAAGCGATAAAGAATTAGCTAAATGCTCAAGCTCTTCAGTAAAGCTTTGCTCTGGGTCGTACCAAAACACAATGCGGCTTTGTTCGAGCTTGGCAGCGACACCTTGTGCCAATTCGCTAATCTGCATTAGTTAACCTCCGGGGCCGAACCAGTAATGGCCTTAACATCAGCCAACAGATCGCCAAACTTGCCGTAATTCACTTTCACGCCATCATCGAGATCCAGTGAAATACGCATATCAGCGTAGTGTTTTAGCTTGTCATCAAACTCTCGTAGTTCGACCTGTTTCTTGATTAAGGCATCCAACTCTTTCTTGAAGCGGTTTGCTTCACTGGTTGAATCTGCCGTTTCAATCTGCTTCTCAAGCTGCTCTGCATAAGCATCGTATTTGCCTAGTAACGGGGTGACATACTCGGTACGCATACGTGAAAGCGTGCCCTCGTTGTAACGGTGCAGGTAAACCAGGCACTCAAAAGCCTTCTGTTTGCCTGAGCTAAACAGCCAATAAATAGGGCGTTTTTTGTAAGTCTTCAGATGGTCTTTGTAGAACTGAGTCGATAAATAACGGCGAATCGTCTCCAACGCTAATTCAGACTTTTTCGGTTTAATGGCATTTAGGCATAGTGATTCGGCAACGAAATCCAAGTTTTCTTGCAGATGATCATCACCCCAAACGACTTGAACAAACTCACGGAAACGATTGGTTGCGTCGTCTCTAAACCATTCTTGGTCGGTTAAAGGAATGATACCGTCATCATCAACTGAATATGGATCTACATTTTGCAATTCATCACTATTATCCTTAACTACTGAGTTAAGTGTAAACCTACCCATCTGACAACCAATACAATAGCTTATCAATTCAGGTAAAACTATCGCTCTCATTGAATCATAACCGCTAGCAAGGCTTATTCCAATGTAACTTGGATTGCAATTCAAACTAACTTCTTCATTACTAACGGAGCAATCTATTTCATCAACTAATTCATACTCCGATGCTATAACTAGGTTTATTTTTTCTTCAATAAATTTTAATCTTTCAACTAACCTATTCCCTCGCAACTCAATTTCCTTCATGTAGGAAGCTATTAGGCCGCATTTCCTTTTCTCTATGATTTCACTAATTCCAGGAAAACCACTAAATTCGAAAGCGGTCTCTTTCGAATCCCAATCAATTTTTGAAATTGATTGGGCTTCTTTAGATAATGAAATTAAATCAGCTCTACTTTTTGCTGCCATTATCGGAAGATCCCGAATGTTTTTCACTTGAAAATTCAGTGTTGGATTGCTGATTAGCAAAGCTTTAAGTGCAACAGTCGAGTTGAATAACGCAAGGAAAAAGTCAATATCATCGTGATTTTTAAAAAATATCGATGAACCACCTACGTCAAATGTAGCGAAATCAGGTAGCGTTCTGAATGTTGGTTTTGAGGATGTGATTAAACCCCATGTGATTCCTGGTTCATACCAAAGATAATCAGGAATAATTCTACAAATTTTATCTCGTCTATAATGTAGTCTTGCACCTTCCGACCAATCAATCACCTCAACTAAATTCCCATACCAACGCCTAAAACCACCTCCTTTAGCATAAAATAACCATTTACGGTCTATTCCGACATCATTGGAATTAACTTCCCAGTGGCATCGTAAATATACATCGTTATTCCCTGTCTTATTCTGGCCATCAGATATGGTTACGCTACTAACAGAATCATTTTCATATATCTTTTTAAATTTCTCACTAACCCAATAAGCAATAGGACTACAAGGAATTTTCTTGAAATCAGACTGAACGGATGACGAATACTTATTTTCCCGATTCAACAACGCCTTTCTTTTTTCTTCTTCGTTTCCGTCAACTAATCTAAAAAATATAGGTTGATATTTCTCTACGTGATTATTCTTAATAACCCAAGCTGTAGTCTGAACAACCTCACCACTGATTTGACTAAAAGCCCGTGGCCCTAAATGAGCCATAGTGATGAAAGTTTGCTCTTCTAATAAACTACTTCTTAGTTGCTCATAACTAGATAGAAACATCCAAGACTGCATATTGACTTGAGCGTTATACCCATTTCGAAATAGTAATGTGAATGCTCGCTCCATGAAAATGGCGAATAAGTCAGATTTACTATTAGGGTATTGCGTTTTAGTAAAGTCTTTAAGGTCTGCATTCATACCTTTGCTGCCCATATACGGAGGATTCGCAATAACAGCATCGTAACGAATGGACAGAACCAATGCCTGATGCACAATTTCAATCAATTGCTTCGCCGCAGGCTTTTGCATTGAGTCACCTGACTCTTGAAGCTCGACAAGCGTGCTCAGTAGCTCTTTTAGCTGCTCATGCTCATCGCTTGGAACATCAATCAAAGAACCGAAGGTCTTGGCCTGAGTGAACCTTGCCAACGTTCGCTTCAGCAGTTGGTAGCGGTTGTCTGCATTGAAGGAGCTTAAATCTTGATTATCATCTGAGAACAAGCCTTGTGATGTGCCGCTTTGCCAACTTCCCGATAGATTGAGTGCTTTCCATAAGGTCGGCAGGTCAATATGGTTACTTTCCTGCAATGAAAGTACATTGAGTCGCACATTACGGGTAAAAATACGCTTATCGTCATCTCTAGCCATCATCATCAGCGCAAAGCCAGATAGCTGTGCTGCACGATCATCTATGTCTAGGCCGTAGAGGTTGTTCTCCAGAATCATCTTTGGAATGTCACGAGAGCGGAAACCACGTTCTTCGTAGATCGCTTTTAGTACGTTGTAGGCTTCAATCAATATGTGGCCCGAACCACAAGCGGGATCGAGTACTTTGATGGTTTCAGGTTCAATAGATTCTGGCGTAATAGCCTTTAGCTGTTGGTTAACTTCGTCAGATTGTTCAGCAGGCTCAATGTAGTATTCCATCTGCGTTTTAATGGCAGAGTCTGGGTAGGTTTGCAGCCATTGACGACCGACTGAGTTTTGTACCAGGTACTTCACAATCCAGTTGGGTGTAAATAGCTGGGTGGCGGCAGGGATGTCTTCACTCTTGACCACCTTACCCATTACCTGATCTTTCTTTTCAGAAATGTAAAACTGGTAAAGCCAACCAATCACTTCGACTTGTTGCCAGTCCTCTTCAGGAATGCTGTCTACCAACCCACGCAGAATTGAGTCGGTACGTGTTAGGTTGTCTGGTAGAAGAAGCTCAGTTTCATCGTCCAATGCGTCAAATAAGAAAGGCATCGCTTCATGAAGCTTATGGCACTGGCCCAACAGCAGTTCACGATAAAGCTCTTCGTCTTTGTTGCCCGCAAGCTTGAGTTCGATAATGCGAGCTCTATCTAATCCGAGTTCATCCGCAGCATCTTGCGCATGGTCGATAATTTCAAAGCCTTTAGGATTGTCTGGGTGCGATAAAACACGAAAACCGTGGCCTAGATAGTCATGGATTTCCATATAGCGAATAGCACACAGACGGTTGAACCAGGTATAAGCTATTTGTTCAATAAGTTGTGCATACCCCAGCTTCTGGCTTCTGGCCACTATGCGTTTTCTGGGCTCAGCCAGTTTACCGTCAAAACTGTTACCGGCGATTTGAAGTACAGAACCTTGTAGATTCGCCTCTGCAATTTGTAGCTCGCCTTTTTTATTCGCGGTGATACCAAAGGTGTTTAATCGTTTAGCAACCGCATCCATAAATTCGCGGCGCGCTTTTGGTGCGTATTTTTTAATGTTGTTCGTATTCATATGATCTTGCGCCTCTTACTATGTCTCTATGCTGCTTGCGGGTTGTAATGCAGTTCTAATGCGGGCAAGCAGTGTTTCCTGACGCTCACGGTAAAAATCCATAAACTGGTTTAGTTGTTCAGGTAATGATGTTATGGCTTGTGATTGCAGATGTGCTTGTCTTGCATTCACATCAGGCCACTGCTGCGCATACCATTCATGGGGCATTTTTTGCCGCTTCTGATTATTGATAGTCCCTTCCAACAGCTGAAGGTTTGGCAGCTTGTTAGATGCTTCGATGAGTTCATCTAGCTGTTCAGCTGGGACACCAACTTTTGCAAGCTTGTTACGTGTAAACAAACCTTTGGGGTAGATGTGGTCCACATGAAAGTGTCGTGAAAAATCGAATCCAGGGAACAACAATGTCAACAAGGCAAAGGTACGCGGATTACCATAATCCAACTGTGCTAGTTCACTGATTTCCTCTGGGTCAAAGCGCAACGATTTACCACGCTGTTGCATGGTCGCTTCAATTTTCGCTAGCGGGAAACCCGTATCACCCGATTGTTTGATGTCTGAGCGAAGCATAGTAAGCAGAGTATCCAAACCACTTCCCCAGATGCCTGACGCTTTCAACAACGACCTAATAAGCCAGTTTCTGATGCATTCTCTATCGACCGCATATTCAACCCTAGAAAGGTAGCTTGCCGTTAACTTTCGGTGGTGCAGGTAATAGGCCAACGGGAGGATGGCACTTGTTGCTCTGAGGTTTTGTGCATTAAAACCAAAACTTGCCAGCAACTGCATTGAGAGCAATAACGCATCACGAATTGGCATCCAGTTCTTTTCCAGAATCGCCATGTTTTCCTTGTTAAAGTTCTCAACCTTAAAGCCCACGCTACCGATGTCAGAGAGCATTAAGCCTGCTTTTAACACGAGATCTTTTGATACGTTGAATCCATCACCAACACGGTTCATCTCATCCACTAATGCATGAATTTCTTCACGGGCATCTAACGAGCTCCACTGGGCTACTGCTATTGAAAGTAGTAAGTCTGAGTAGGACAAGGTAGTACCGCCGCTATTCATGCGGATAAAGATATTCAGAACACGTTCTAGGCTCTGATCACTTTCTTCATAAAACGAAATCTTGTCTTTGTCATGGATGGTTCGATACAAGTGACGAAGAGTTGAGCGAGCCTCTTTGCGTTGCTCCGAGCTCAACCGGGCATCATCAGCAACTTCATCGATAAGTGCATCTTCTTCCTCTTCCATGATCCGGCCTACACGGAACCAGTATTGTTCAGAAGCATCCAGAGAGGCTTTATCGTCGGTCAGGAACTCAAAGTCATACATCGACCCAGTTTCTAAGTCGGGCTGGCTTAACAGATTTAAGTGAAGCCTGCGCACAGGGAAGGCGTCATCATTGCTCCACCATTTACCTGTCAGCTTCCACGCAAATGAGCCGCGTAGGCCGATGTTCAAAGCAGTAATCCGCTGCTGTCCATCTAGGACGGCAATAAACTCACGTTCCGGTAACTGAGTGACATTTTCACAATGGTAGTTATCTCGCTCATGGTAATGCTGCATGAACTGATAAAACTGATAGCTAACCCGGTTCTCTGGTTTTATCTTCCAGAATAGAAAGGTCCCAAACGGGTAACCTTGCAACAGGCTATCAAATAGACGACAGATCTGTTCTGGTCGCCATACAAACTCTCGCTGGATGGCCGGTAACAGGTATTCCTGCTCAGCAACCTTGTCGAGTAATGATCTTATTGTTCCACCCGCTTGATACATAGCTATCCGTTGCCTCTTACTTAATTCTCACTCGGTCGCCAGCTTTGACAGCAGCAATCAGCTGTTCTCTTAAAGCGGCAAGATAGGCATCAACTTCGGCTTCACTTTCAATGAATCCGGTTGTTACTGATTTTGCCATGGCATCAGTTGGGTTAATCGTTACGGTACGTTTTGCAACCGGCTGTGGCTGCACTGGTTCAGAGGCTGGCTCAGGTGCTGGAGCTGCCTTACCGGCTTTCGCTGCTTCTTCTTCGCGTTTCTCCTGTTCGAGTTCACGACGTCTTTGCTCAGCTTCAGCTTTTTTGCGTTGATCTTCGATAAAGCCATTCAGCAACTCATAGGCTTCGTCCTCGTAACCTTCCGCTTCAATTTGCTCACTGATAACTTGTGGTATTGAAGAGGTTGCTTCAATGCACTGCCTGCACATTTGTAACGGGCGTAGTGCTTGGTTCTGTAGTTCAGACGGTGCATGAGCTTCAGCTAGCGCTTCTTTTACACGTCCGATGCGCAGATCAACACGCTCTAAGGCATGAGTGCGTTTTTCTTCAACCAATGTTGAGTTAACTTTTGCCACCTGCTCGATAAGCGGATTAATGTGGCGCAGCTGCTCATACGGTGAGGGCATATTGTAAATGCGTTCTAATTCAGTGAGCGCTTTTAATGCTTCACTGTCTTTTTCTAACGCGGGTCTATTGGCCTTAAACTTCTCGTTCAATGCGCCCGCAAGGGCTTGCCAAGTTTGAAATTGGCTATTGTAGAAGTCATCAAGATCCTCAAAGTCCTCAGCAAACTCTTCAAGGGCATCAGCGTCTTCTAAGAATCGGGCGATAAGAGCGAAGCTTGAAGTTTGCTCAAGAATACCCGCGACCAATGCAAGACCATCGTCAATTTGAGATTTACCTGGGAAATGGCCTGTCTGTGACTTGGTTCTGAATGATTTAAGCTCTTCATTCCAAGCCAGTAATTCATCGCGCACTAATTCGTAGAGCTCCTTTTCACCAGAGCCGGTAAAGGTTTTTGAAAAGATCTCTTTAACAAGACCAGCAGCCTTTTTAATTTGGCGCTCGTCATGTTGCCTGATTTTATGTACACGGATCTCGCCGCGTTTACGCACGCTGGTAAACGGCTCGTAAGCTTTTTTCAACGCCAGATCTGTGCCTTGGGTACTAAAAGATACCTTTCCAGCCAAACCCAGCCTTGCAGTGAGCAATAAGATTTCATTGTCTGGCCAGCCATACGGGCGCTTGCCGAAGCGGGCAACGATGTCACGTAAGTAAACAGGCTCATTACGCTCGACTTTTAGCGTTACGTACTGCTCAACCTCACGCGTAGCTTCTGGGTTACATTCATCCGCTTGAAGATCCAGTCCAATCTGAGCAATATCATCAGCAACAAGAACCGCCTGTAGTTCACGCAAAACTTCACCAGGCGTTGCCTTGAGCATGTTCAATTTAGCGAAGGTGTTTTCGATAACGTATTTGTATGCTTCTTCGACGATGGCACTTGGCGTTGCTGATTTCTTCGGTAGTTTTGTGCCGATAGCGTAAACGTCAGCCTCTGCAAACAAAGCTTCAAAATCCGTTCTTAAGCGTTTTTCACGCTCAATATTTTCCATCTGCTTTTCGCGGAGAAGGTGTTCTTGCTCTGGTCGCTGTCCTGAATTTTGTTTTAAGAATCGGTCAGTTTTTATAAAGGTTGTCAGCTCATCCCAAAGACGCTTATGTTCGCCCAGCTTGACGAGCACGCACCCATCAGCCTCAAGCGTATGATTGATGCACGCTTGATCGTGGGAGTAATTTTCAAAGTGCGAATCCAAAGGTGAAATGACTTTAATGACTAGGTCTTCCAGCGTGGTGCCATCTTTTGGATGACCATTGCAAAAACGGCTCACCGCAAAGTCTTGCTTATTAATCGGGTATCGATAGGCACGATTACCTTTCAAAATACCGTCAAATACGATTGCTGAAAGCTTGTTAGAGACCTCTGACATTTCAACGTCAGTGTGACGGATCTCGTTTTCGATCTCTTTTTCTTCGTTGGTCAGGAAAATAAACTCATCACCATTACGCGCAATCAGCAATTGGCGCTCAAGACGATTCAAGCTCTCTTCAATTTGTTTACGCAGCGCAATTTTATCTGCATCGATTCGATCAATTGACAGCGTCACAAGGTTGTCTAGTGTGCTTTTGACAACGTCCACATAACGGATCAAGAAAAGAGTTTTTAGAATCTTGCCATCGAATTCTGTTAAGGAATCCAACTCACAGGCTTGGTCAATCGTTCGCTTAACCGCTGGCTCCAAAAAGCTTTCAATCGGTGCGTAGAAACTGTAAAACGGGATTAACACATCAAGGCCAGAGTCCTTCATCTGTTTTGCAGCTGATTGGAAAGCATCAAGTAATGAACGCTCACCCATGGCTAAGTGCTTACCCGTCGCGCCTTTTGTTCGAATTGACTCAAACACTTTTTGAACCAGCGTGTAGTGGTAAGGCACAAACGGATAGTTGTCCACGAAAGACGGAGCGTCGGTGTAGCCCTTTAGAGACGCGGTTGTCGTTTTATCAAATGTCAGCTGGTTACGAAGAATGTCGCCCTTTTCAGCAAAGACATCGATGAGGTGTGTACGAGCTTCTTCCGTTTTGGACAACAAACGCTTTTGAATAACTTCCGAGGTATTCGAGCTCGACAGCTGTAAGCGGGTACTAAAACGCCCTTGAATTTTAGAGAAGTCATCGCCATCGCGCTTATCCATACCACCAATGGCAGCATCAATGTCTGCCTGAGAGGTAACAACGACCCAAGCTCTGCCACCACAATATGTGCCAAGATCTTCAGTAATGGTCTGAAGCTTCAACATCATTTGCGTGTTCTTACCGATAAACTGACCGACTTCATCGACTAAGAAAAGAAGGTTACGATCCCCAGTGCGATCTAAGTATTCATTAACCCACTTACAGAAGTTTCGGATATCTAGCGGGAAATTGTTTTCAACCTGCTCAACCCACGCTTTGGCAGACTCTAATGATTGCTCACTGGCATGAGCGAGTGCTTCTGAAAGTTCGTCTCGATAGAAGTCATAGGCGTCACGCTCCTTTTCCCAAGTTGATTGAGTCAACTCAGCAAATTTGTCCTTGAAAGATGCGTATTGATTACGTTTATCAAGCTCGCGTTCTAAGTGCGCAATATGAGGAAAGTCAGCGCAGTATCCTACACGCTCATTAAAGACTTTGAGGAAAACCTTAAGAATGGCATTTTCTCGGTCGTCCGTATTGGCTCGCGAATCGATGTTAAAAAGAATAACATCAGTGTCTTTGGTAACAGCGTTTTGGATGTCCGCCAACAGCATGGCGTCGTTGATTTTGTCTTTGAAAAACTCAAACGCTTGTCGGCCTTGGCCATCTTTTTCAACAGATTTATTCTCAAGCAAATAAGATAAAATTTTCAGGAAGTGCGATTTACCCGAGCCAAAGAAGCCAGAAATCCATACGCCAATTTTACCTGACATATCACCGTGGCTTTTCGCAACAGATGGTACATAAGCTTCAAAGAACGCACGAAAGTGACGATCTAGCTCTCGGGTTACAACATACTCATCAAGCTCGACATACACACTGTCATTGTCTTTTTGTTCCGCTTTAACAACGCCATTAATGTCACGCGTCAACTTCTTGGAAAAAATCTGTTCAATTTTCATTCGGGAGGCTCCCTGCTCTTAAATTTTTTTACCGTCTTCAGGCACAAGTTTGAAAGCGCGATAGTAGTTTTTAGATTCGATCATGCCAAAAGGATGCAAATCCCTTCCGCTATATTCACCCGGATAGAAAAGCACTAATGGCGTGCTACCCATAACGTCTTGCAGAGCACTAAGTAACTCATGTCCTCGGACAAGAGGCCACGCACTGCCTAAGCCTGACAGCAACACAAACTCAAGTTCTGATGGCTTATATTTGTCCGCGATATACCTTGCCACTTTCTCTTGGCTCAGAGGCCCGGCTAGTGTTTTTCGAAGACCATCAACACCGACTTGCAATTCACGCTGGCAAGCTCGGTCGAAAAGGCCTCGCTCCTCAAGCATATCTATCAAGACTTCAAAAATATTGAGATGGACAAAGCGGTAACCACGCTTGTTGAGTTTTTCGTCAACGTGCTTAAGGTGCTCTCGTACAAGCAGTTCATACTTGGCTGGATAGTCAAATACCCAAAATCCAATTTCATTGCCCAAGCCATCGTTTTTCAAAAACTTAGGGCTTTCAATTCGTTCCTGTATAAGATCAAGCCTGGTCTGGAGAGCCTTCATATTGTGCACTCCATTACCTCAATCAAATCTTCCCGGCCCAGACGAACTAACCAGTCTTTAACTTCTGGCATTAGGTAAACAGGTTGTATTTTCTTTGTCCTGCTATCACTCAGGTAGCCATTATCAACCAATGCCTTAATTGCGTTGTTACCCATTTTTTTGACAGTTGAGTCAGAAAAACCGCCAAGTTCGGCATATGTCCGCACTCTCGTGTCATAAAACTCAGACCATGCATCAGCGGTTAAAGAGGGTTTATAGGTGCGACGAGCCTCGGCTAAGGTATGTCGCATAAAATCAGCGACAACCGGAGAATGAATGAGTAATGACATCATCAGCATTTGGACATAGGCACGTTCACTCGCGGCTAAAAGATCAGTCATAAACTCATCACCCAGGACTTCAATACGCCAACGGATTGTTCTGGCATAACGAATAGCCGTCTGACCGGATTTTTTCTGAAGAACATTTTGCTCAACGATCAGCGACTTCCACTCATCTTCTGGAAGTTTTTTCAGTAGCGATTCTGCGATTATTCTAGATTCAGTTATCAATAAACTGCCTCCGATAAGATCGCCTAAATATTCTTTTATATTCATAAATTCATCTCACGATTCGCTATATCCAGGAGCGAGTGCAGCATTGTCAACGCCGTATAGTGCTTCTGGATTTTTAAGCGCTAAATGGAACTCTCGCCCATTGCTCTTGCTATTCTTTGAACAATCGATATTCCATAAACGCAGTAAATATCCAGCGAACGCAGCTCTTACCTCTACACGCAACCTATTGTTTTCCATTGCGTAGTCTATCAATACAGCTTCTGGATGTGCTAGTTTTGGATGAGGTATCAGCTCTAGTTCAACGATTCGGTTCCATTGCTTATCCCACTGAAGAGTCTCAACTTCGTCGTTAACCTCATCTTCTAACAACTCAACTTCACTTATTCTGGTTAACACAAAATCCCTAAATTCTCTATGCTTTTTATCGAATGCTCGGACATGCCATCTCAAGCCATTGTCAATCAAGGTATGAGGAACTATTTGCCTGCTCCCATGACCACTCGACAATGAGGTGTACTCAATATTAATCACCGCGCGTTTATGTATGGCTTCACTAATCGCCGCTACCACTTCCAATTTCGGCTTATTGAGATGAAATGGTGCTTCACAAGCCATAGGTGGCCTAACCTTGCCAAGAAAGCCATCACCGAACCCTTGGCTTATCGTCGCAAGAGTTCGAACAATGTCATAATCAAACAACGGCTGGAATGTGCTCGTCTTCAAGTGCACTCTGCGCTTTTCGTCATACATAACGTTGTTAGGAGCCAACTCTTTGTACCGCGCAAAATCTTGTGTTGCCACAGACGGCGCTACGCTAAAGCGCTCGGTTAAATAACTACGCCCAGCTTCACCTTTAAATAACAAAGTGAAATCAATATGAGCGAGTCGTTCTCTCTGTGCTTGGCTAAGCTCTTCAAGTCCAGTGTTGTCTTGCACTGTCAGCCTCTCAATCCATTTGGGACAAGCCCTAATCATCTAAAACTAGGAAGCCATCGATTGAATGCCATCAAGCAACCTACTGTTTTTCAGTAGGTCTCATAGTATCAACAAGTCGTCTTGTTGGCTATAAAAATTGGCTTGACATTGTTCGAATGTTTCTTTTTTGGCCTTGCTAGAAGCTCACGCTAGAATGCTAACTGACGCAATTCATTCTCTCGAACACGTCTAGCAACTTCTGCCTAGGCTGGTTGTTCTGCGCAACTAAATCAGGACACTTTTCTTAAGGAATTTTCATACACCACTGGCGATAAATAATTATTGGCCGTGTGTGATAGCGTAACAGCCGTTCCTCGATATGAAAATTCTTCCTTAACTCCTCTTCTTCGGTGAGCTTATCAGGGTAGGCTTAATTTTGGTGGCAGTACCGTGGTCACATTTAGCGAAAGCGTGATTGATTAACCTAACACCATGAGCATTAAAAGGTCATAATGGAAACGATTTTTCTGTTTTAGGCTGATGTTCCTCTGTTACATTCTGGGCAGGAATACACCAAATCCCCTCATGGAACTTCGGGCAACATTTTTGATTACTTGTAAAATACTCACGACACTGCACGCAAAACCAATCCGTGATCTTTAAAATAGGGGACACTGATCGAACCTGTGTGCTCAGTCGTGCCTTGTCTTCTAAGCTCTTGATCTTACTGATGACCCGCGGACAGTGCTCTGCGGTCTGAGGATCAAAATGGGTAAACCATGACTCCGTTGGCGTCTTGTGCAGTGTGACGGGCTCACCGCAGTGAGCACAGTAATAGTTTTCTCGTGAATAACTCGGTTCTTGGGTGGCTCCGGCGAATCGATTGTTTTGTGTTAGGGCGAGAGACATTTTGACTTCATGTAATTTAAGCATGGTTGTGCTCCTTCTGTAAAATTTAAACTAAACGTTCTGAGTACCTAACATTCAGGATCCACACTCGGCAACCCACCTTGAAACTTAGAAGACCACTGAGCATAGGCTGCATGCGTATCGAGTCAGGTTCGTATGTTTAGGATGCAACGTTGCCTAGAACGCATTCAATCGCACCAGGTGTGGTTGAAAGTGAGTTAGTGGGTAATGGGTGGGTATGCTATGGAAAATGCACGGCGACTAGCTCTAGCGCCTTAGGATTCAAGAGTTGTGTTGGCTCCTCTCGATTCATCAATGCGTGCTTGTAGCCATTGTACGACTTCACTTTTTAACCAGCGCGACATACGACCAAACTTGATAGGTTTGGGGAACTCACCCTCTTGGATTAATTTGTAGAACCACTTATCCGTTAACCCCGTTAGTGTGGTGATAAATTTCATGTCAATAAATTGGTCATCAAGTAATGCAATATTTTCAGTTTGCGTGCTCATGGTAAAACTCCTGTTTTTAATGTGGATAAAAAGCAGGAGCGATATCGAAAAATGGGATGTGGATATCACTCCACATCATTAACCGGATGTGTAAAAAATAATTTGTCTGTTAACTACTGACGTTTTCTCGGTTTGATTTCTCCTCGCCAGAAGGTGCGTTTAAGTTCAGGCACAGCCAGACGGATCCATGCGTCGGCTTTACATAAATACTTCACTGCATTGAGCAATCCTTTCTTGCTACCCTCATCAGTACGTTTCAGTAAACCAATCCCCAGTTCGCGATATCTTTCTTTTTGGTAATTACAGTTAAAGTATAAGCCTGCCATGTCTGTAATACGTTCTTGCCAGAATTCACCAATGAGTTTGCCCAGCGTGATGTCCTGCCTCACTTTCTGACCGTTAAAGAAAAACAAGGCGTGGTAATGAAAGCCTTTTTCCATACCGAATTCCAATTTCAAGATATACCCGACGCAGCATGAAAAGAGTGGGTTGCTATTAATGGCTTTGTACAGGGCTTGGCGATGCTGGCGCAGGTGGTGAGCTCTGACTCTGTGGCAAATACCACTTTTGTAAGACAGATCTACTCGTACAACTAACAGTTTGGAGTAACGTTGATACAACGAGTCAATGTATTGCTGAGCTCGTCGGTAGTTCTTCTGAGCGCCTTGTTCAAAGGTACGGATTTGCTTTTTGTAGTCAGGGCTCTTTAACGTGCTTTGGAACTCATGGAAGGCCTCGTTAAGCCACTGAAGGTGTTCAGGGGTATCTACCAACCAGTATTTATCTTTGTCTATGAGTATATCGCTTAGGCGGTATTTGCTGACAAGAGAGACCAAGAGCACAAGAGTGGGATGCAAGTGCTGTATTTGCGATATTTTCATTGATTGAATGTAACGGGTGAACTTGAGTGTTTCTAAAAAGAGCTCACCTTTGGGAGATGTCGAGGTGAGCTGCAATCGTGGGTTATTGGGCGACAAGGGAATGCCTTTATATAAATCTAATTTATGAGTTAGACGTTTTGAAAGGTGTTTAATATTTCCCATGAGTAGAGACACTAACTCACGCAGCGAGTGGTCTCGAGTGAGCGTTAAACGGTCATGTTCAAACGTGGTTGAGAGAACAACTTGATTTAAGTGTAGTGCACGATTTGTCATTTTATTTGCCTGTGATCGAATAATGGTTCGTATCATCAGGCTGGAAAGTTATTTTTGATTTTTAATTTGTCCAAGTCGTGAAGTAATGATTGATAATGATAGTTAGTGAATGGCTTAAAAGGGGGGAGAAGTTTTACGAGGATCGCTTACATAGGTATTTTTAAGGTTAGGATTAGTATTTAAAGGTGAAAAAGCAAGGTTGGTTTAATGGTTTTATTAAATGATACGTATATTTAAAACACAGGTCTAGCTTTGTGATTGTAAACAACCTGATTTTTTTACTTAGCTATGGATTTACCTTTTTGCTCATTAAAATCAATACGCTTATATGTAAGCTATTTCATGTATATCAAGCCACTGATTGAACACATCAAATCAATTACATAATTACATAATTACATAATAATAAACAATCCTAGCTTTAACACCGTTACTTCAAGGTCAATTAAACACAAAAGCGTATTCTACACACGGAATTATGACTCAATTTCTTAGCTATTAAGGTAAGCAAGTTAGTCCCCTTTGAACTAAGAAACTTGCTTTTCTTTCTGTGCTAAAAGGTCTTTTTTAACTACAATTTTACTACAATAAATCTTCATATTATTACTCATAATTATCTCAAGTTGACTACAACATCACATAATAAAATCCAATTTTAATACATAATAAAATCATACTAACTACACTGTAGGGGATTTAATTTAAATGGATATTAATGCTTATATTGAAGATTTAATAAAAAATAAAGATGCTAGAAAAGCAGTTTTCTTTATTCGATTGTTACTGGGTAATGAAAGATTTAATTTTTTAAATGTGTATGGCTTAGATGCTAGTAACTTCACACTGATTAAAACTGCATTGAACCTTCTTATTAAGGAAAGAGACTTTAGTGATAATGAATATTTGCGAATAGCCATAGAGTCTACAGAAAAAAATATACTTCCAAGTTCTAATCTTTCTTGGTTTTCTAATGATGAAAATGCATGTGCATTTTTTTGGGGTATATTGCGAAACCGTGATATCAATAAATATATCCATGATATTGATGAAATGAATTCTGGCTTTTATTTGTCAAAATTTAATGGTAACAGACGTAAAAATTGGTTTGAGCTACTTTCTATTGAAGATATGCAATCTTCTCATCTAGATAGATTTTATGCTATTACCTATTTTTTAGATTGCTCTATTTTCTTGGAAAATACAAAAAAAATGCTCATGGACGAGGCTAAGAAAAAATGGCATGAGGAGTCTCAAAAAGTCAAAGAGATGTCTTGGCTAAGCGATGGAGGAATAGATGCGGCTATTTGGACATGGGAATACTTAAAAAAATATGATGATAAAGAAAGAGCTGAGCGTAGTTACGGGGGGATTAATACCCTTGAATTATTTAATCCAAGTGGTAAAGGTGAACTACCATTGGTTATTTATGCCGCACTACGCTCATGGAGCTTTAGACATCGTAGTGAGCGAAGAATGTTGTTATCGGATATGAAAAAAGCGTGGGGTCAGCGTGCATACCGAAAAGGGCGAAGCAATATAAAAATATTAAATTGTGAGCTGGACATTGATGTAAAAAATCACTTGGATGAGTTAGCCCAAACCTACAATAAGACCATTGTCGATATGGTTACGGAGTTAATTGAGAAAGAATATCATGGTCAAAAATGATGAACACAACCAACTAATTATTCAGAAGCTTTCTTTAGTTGATTTATCCTAGTCGTTGTACTTGGTGTTAACTCAAGAAAATTTCAAATATACAGTACTGCCATGATATTAAAAAATAACAGATATATCAATAAATTACATAGATGTAGTGACACACCCTGTCATTTCCCTTCATTTCTCTCTTGAAAAAAAGTCAAATAGCCGGACATAACCTGTCCGGTGAGGTTGTTATCGTGGTGTTCTCTTTTTCAAGCTAGGGAATAACACTGATGGCAACTTACCGATTAGATACCGATTTAGCGTTTTTACGTGAATGCAGCAATGAAGAACTAGGCTTGCTTGTGTCTGTACTGACTCACGACAGCAAAGACGGGCAAAAGCGTTGGACTGAAACCTTAACCAGCTCGCCTGAATATCAACTCTACCATCCGGAGCACCAGCAATATTGGATGTCGATTGCGGCAGAGTTGCAAGCCTTTGGAGCTAACAGTTTGATGAGTCTCGTTCGAGGCAATAAGGGCGTGTTGTACCGTGAAATCTTACAGGATGTCTGTGACCACCTTGATGTCAATTATCCGAAGGAGGGAAGTACCGAAACCTTGGAATTAAATTTGTTATTGAAAGTATTAGAAAAAAGCTTAAATGAGCTGACCACAGAAGAGCTACAAGCCTTCTCTCGTGATATGCAACTTAACCTCACCAACCCCACACCTCAACTGATTTTGATTGCGGTTCAAGCGGCTATCCGTACCTCTGGCATTGCCGCACTGGAAGTGGCCACACTCTCAGCCATTGGTGTAATTAATGCGCTCGGCGGGGTTGCCACCATTGGCACACTCTTTGCCGCACACCGAGCACTTTCCTTGATTGCGGGGCCGATTGGTCTTGCCGTGAGCTCGGCATGGCTTGTCGCTGACTTAGCGGGACCCGCTTATCGGGTCACCGTTCCCGCCTGCATCATTGTGGCGTACTTACGACAAAAAGCCTTATCGCAATAAGGTTTATCAATCCCATTCTATCCGCTTGCCGGAGCTATTTTAATAAGGACAACATCATGTCGACTTCTGTGTCTCGCCATGACCGGCTTGCGTCTCGGTTGGCGTTTATTATTAGTCAATTATTTCGAGGAGAAACCGTCTATTTATCCGAGCTGTCAGAAGAGCTCAATGTCTCAACCCGTACCCTACGGCGTGACTTTAATGAACGCCTTCAGTATCTGGACTTGGAATATCACCAAGGTGGCTATCGATTAGCCGCGTCACAGCGTCCCTTTCGTACCGATAAGGACATATTGCGTTTTGCCGCCATTACGCATATCACCTCACTGTTTCCGGCCTTAGACAGGAAGCTGTTAACGGTTCTGCTCGACCCGACAATTGATTCACCGTTCATTGTCTATCATACGCCTCCTGAGCAGCGTCCCTCGCTGTTCGGGGGCTTTTATATCCTGACACAAGCCATTGTAAAACGGCGTTTACTGCAATTTACCCACCAAGGAAAAAGCATCACGAACGTCGCCCCGTATAAGTTGATTTATTACCACGGTCATTGGTATCTCGCCGCTGATATCGCGCAGCACATTCATGTCTTTGATGTGATGGCCTTGCAAGACGTGGTCATGACGGCGCGGGGCTTTCGTTATCGTGAAGACCTCAACCAACGGTTATGTGAAGAGGCGTTTATTCAAGCCTTGCCCCATTACCAATATATTCAATCACTCGTTAAATTATAAGGTATTAAGATGAAAACTATTTTTTATACCGTCTGCATCAGCAGCGCACTCTTGCTGGGATGTGATGATGCAACCTCAACGACTGCTAAAACTGTTTCCCAAGACATTTTGCGTGTTCAAGGATTGATTTATGATTACGACCGCAGTGTCACACTCGGCGGGGTACTCAACCATCGTAAAGATTGTGTTTCGCCAACATGGGAAACCTTAACGGATGAACAAGAAAGGCCCTTGGTGGTCTATAAGTGTCAGTTAGCTAAAGGGGCATTACAAAACGCCATTAACCACGATTTAAATAACTGGTATCAAACGACAATAGACGGTATGACTAAATTCATACCGCGCTTTGCCAATGCGGAAACACCGAAAACAGATTCAACCCTTGAGGAGCAGAGGCTTACACAGGTTTTACAGGTCATCACAACACTGTCTCAACATGACTGGTCACTGCTCCGTGACAATGTTGACCAGCCCTATGCAATGACGACACCGATTGCATTTAATGCCGGTTATACTACGTCAGAGGAAGCAGAGCGCCAGCTTAAAGCGTGGAATACGTTAACGGAGACATTGAATGACCACGCCCCTGATGTTGGTCTGTATTTATTACCGTGGTTAAACCAAACGGAAAATGTCGAGGCAATGCTCCGGAAAAAGGTCTCTGAGCTTCAGCAACACAATGCCAATGCGTTAACACAATTTAGACACCAGCAAAATGAAGCCATTCAAATCACGGAGCAATACATCACAGACCTAAAACGTGCACAACAAAATGCACATGACTGGTCAATCACCCAAGTTTTTATTTGGAGCCTCGTTAACCCTGAAAAGCCTGTTCTAACGCATGTTCTGTATAACCTAGAGGATAAACAAGGGCAGGAGGATTTTACCCCTATGATGGAAAAAACATTGAGCCGTTTAGCAAGAACAGATGCCGTCGCATGGGCGTATCAAGGTAAACTTGAAACCCCTAAAATTATTAACGGAATAGCAAAAGCGTTATTTTACTACCAAACACAATCCTTTCAAAAACCGGATATCGCCCGATATCAATACTGAGTTTTCACACACTATTCGGCGTTCATATTCAGTGAACGCCTGACTAAAGGGTAATCTATGTCCATTTTTAAACTTATCGCCACCTCTGTGAGTGTTGTGACACTGGTGTCTATCACCTACTACGCCCAGAAGACGGTCAATGAACAACTTGCGCTTGAAGGCGAGTATTCCGACACGGAAATTCAAGCGGCTCGACTTGGGGCGACGCTTGCTTGCACAACCTTATTGGGGGGAGCCATTGAACGACTACTCAACGGGCTATTTAGTGACCACTAAAACTCAACTATTTCAATGTAAATTCAACATAACGGCAGACCAATCGGTCTGCCTTTTTTATTTCGTAACATCCACAGAAGGGCTTTTTTATGACACTTGAACCCATCATCTCAACACCCGCTTCCAACCGCCAGCGCACGCATTTTTGGCAAACTCATTTTGGCAACGTTAAAGGCTTTTCAACCTTTGAAGTGGTGATTTTTACTACCATGGGCCAGTTTTGTGAGGACTACCACGGCGGGTATTGGGAATATTGCACTTTATCTAATGGCGGCGCTTTTATTTATCCCGATTTGAATCAAGAGGAGCTTATGCTATTCAATCCGCATAATGGTAACGAAGCGGAACTCAGTCCTGAAGCAGCGGGCATAGCTGTGTGTTTGATGATGTACAGTTTATGGTCCTTTCAAACGGAAAGTGACACCCTCGTCGATCGCTTTTATCAATTGCGTGATTATGCGGCGCAACATCCTGAACGTTCCGCTATTTTCCATTTAATCGATTAACCTCGCCCTTATTTACGCCGACTTCTTATCTATCTACTTTATTTTAAAGGAAATTCATTATGGCTCGCTTAGCATCCCGCTTTGGTGCGGCAAATAGTATGATGGTAGAATTATTTATGATCCACTATGTTATTCTGACAGGGTATCTACGAAAAGGAAAATGTATGAAACGATCAATCCAACTACCGTTAATTGTTCTTACTTCTTTATTGGTTATTCCATTGAGCTATGCAACTCCTCATAAGGACTTACGCCAAGCTCATCTATCTCGTTGTGCTAAACCTGTGTTTTACGCTCAAACAGCGAACCATAAGAAGGAAGTTGAGATCTGCATTGTTTCACCTTCTGTATCTTATTCTTTTGGTAAAGTGGGGGTAGAAAAAAAAGAGATGGATATCTTTGTACCTGCAAACAGAACTTCATTTGCTAGTCAAAGTAATCGGGTTTATAGCATCAGTGAGTTTACTATACGTAATGGTGATACTACCTATCTTGTCAGTGATGGCAGTAATGAAGAAGGTCAGCCTTTTAGCACCCTCGATGTCTATAAAGGAACCGTAGAGACAGGAAAGCACCTTGTTGAGATTAAACTAGATCCCAAAACCGTCGTGAATAACATCGGTTATCAATTAGCAGATGAAGGGATCCCCGAATCTGATTCATTATAAAAGCATCATCAGATTAACCCATTAATTAACTTACATTTATTTTTATATCTATATTATTTTAGTGAATCAATCATCAGAATGAGTCACTAAAAATGATACTCAATATACCTATCATTTCTAGAAAGCTCTGCACCGCAAGGTGTAGGGCTTTTTTGCTTATTACTGTCTATCAATATCGACTGAATTGGAGTTCTATTATGTTTACCTTACAAGAGCAAAAATCAACTGTTATCAAAACCAACCTCGTCAATTCCCGTGGTCGTAGTACCTTCTGGCGTTTCTATTTCAGCACAGTACCTGATTGGCAACGTATTGAAGGCGATATCTTTAATCTGATGGATAAGATGTGTGAGGTCTATCAAGGTGCTTTCTGGGAGTTCAGTATGCTGTCTAATGGCGGCGCATTTATCTGGCCTGATATGCTCGAAACCTCCCTGCATATGTTTAACCCGCATAACGGAAATGAAGCTGAGTTAAGCCCTGAAGCAGCCGGTATCGCAGTCTGTCTAATGGTGTATAGCATCTGGTCGTTTAAAACCGAGAGTGCTGTGCTGGTAGAGTATTTTTACCAACTTCGTGACTATGCGATGCAACATCCCGAGCAAGCACAAATCTTTCACCTAATTGACTAAGTTATTGATAACGCTTTAATACAGCGTCCACCAGCTTATCACCTCACTTATTTCCTTTATCTTATTTTAATTTATCAGTGTTATCACTGAGGAGTCCCCCTATGTCTCGTTTAGCTTCTCGCTTTGGTGCGGCAAATAGCATTCGTCGTGACCGCCCGTTAACCATTGAAGAATTGTTCCGCACAGTACCTAGCGTATTTTCAGAAGAGAAACACGAATCCAGAAGTGAACGTTATACTTACATCCCAACCATTACCTTATTGGATAGTCTTCAAAAGGAAGGCTTCTACCCGTTCTTTGCTTGTCAAACTCGTGTGCGGGATGAAAGCCGTCGCGATCATACTAAGCATATGTTGCGCCTCAGACGCCATGATCAAATTACAGGTAGCCAAGTGCCTGAAATTATCCTACTTAATAGTCATGATGGCTCAAGTAGTTATCAAATGTTGCCGGGTCTATTTAGAGCTGTATGCTCCAACGGTTTAGTTTGCGGCGATACGTTTGGCGAAGTGCGTGTACCCCATAAAGGCGATGTGGTAGGGAAGGTGATTGAGGGGGCTTATGAAGTACTTGAAACGTTTGATTCGGTAGCAGAGAAGCGAGAACAAATGCAGTCATTATTGTTACCGCCACCAGCGCAACAAGCCTTGGCACATGCGGCTTTAACTTATCGTTTTGGTGCGGAATATCAACCAATTACAGAGGAGCAAGTATTACAGCCTCGTCGCCGGGAAGATAAGAAAGATGATCTTTGGACCGTCTACCAACGTTTGCAGGAGAATTTAATCAAAGGGGGATTATCAGGCAGGAATGCTAAAGGCAAGCGAGCTCGCACTCGATCGGTGAATGGCATTGATGGGGATATTAAATTAAATAAGGCGCTATGGGTGATGACTGAAAAAATGTACGAGTATTTTGGAGATTGATTTATATTCATGACATTATAAAAGGCATGACGTCGACTAAAATATCGATGGTATGCCTTTATAATTGAATGTCACTTTGTGCATAGGACTTAGATAAAATAAAACAGCATTAGAATTTAAGTTGTTGATTATTAATCAACAATAGCTGCCCGTTGTATATGTCCACTATCATCATGACTAACGACAAGTCGTAATTTACCATTTTGTGATAAGACTTTTTGATGATTATTTTTAAGCTTAATTAATGAATTTTCAAATTGTTCGTAATTATTGGTTGCATTATTATTAATAAGTTCTAGCGTGTTAAGAATAAAGCTGCGGCGAAGGCTAAGAATTTCATCACTGTTAAACTTGGCTTTAGATAACAAATTATTAGCTTTGGTGGCTATTATTTCAATAAGGTTACTTAAAGCAGCATTCCAAACGTCTTTCTTTAAATCAAATTGGCTAAAATCTTTACTTAATGGATCAATACAGGCTTGTATATATGCCAACAATGATGCCATCTTAAGAAAAACATTACGGCGAGTAATTAAAGGGGGGATCTGTTCTGATATTTCCTTCAATTTCTGGTAAGTACCACCTGTCCCAAAAGTATCTAAATTCGTTAAGCTAACTACTTCATTTTTAATATTTTGTAGGTCAGCTAATAACTTAGCTTGTAATACAAAGGCATCAGCAACAATATCTTCAATCTTAACCTTTATCTGCAAAGACATTTCATAGTCAAAATCACCACGTTGCATCTTTTCAATAATTCCTTGAAGGTAATCAATGCGGCCTTCGACTTCTGCTGCATTATGACTATCAATTTTGTCTCTTAAACTATTAACCGCTAGTTTTATATCTGTTAAGTTTTTATTGATATCTGCTAGATGAGCTTGAGCTACAATTAAACTCATTAACTGAAAAGATCCTGTGGCTAGTTGTTTTAGTTTTCCAGCCTCGACTATTCGTCCTTTTCCTGCCACCCTCCCAACTTTAGCTCCACTACTGTGAACTGCATCAGCGAGTACTTCACCAGTTTTAGTTCGCATCATTCTTAGTGAGCCATCTTTTAGGCCTTTTTGAATTTCAGGTTTAAATACAAGCTCAATGGTACGTCCACTTGTATTGATAACCCCTTGCATAGATTGTGAGACTAAGTTACTAATCTTACTTAGATCTTCTTTTTTTGCGATTGGAAACGATATTTCATCAGGAAAAGATAAGCACTCTTTTGCATAGATAATGGGTACACCATTTTCATCAGTTAAGGTACTATACTGAAGCTCGTTGATATCCATAAGAATCCTCTAGTCATTATCATAGGTATTTCCTTGTGATATCATTTTACCATACAAGAGCTAGTAATTATGCCAAACAATCGTTGTATTTAAGTTATTAAAAAGCGGGTCACATAATCTTAAACTTTATACCTGCTCTTTAATGATTTTAGTCGGTGAGTATACATATAAGTATACAAAAAATTCCCTATAAATTTATAGCAAATAAAAACAATGCATTGCCTATAAAATGCGAGTCCGGCCTTCGCACCATAAGAACACCAAGAGGCATCAACAGACGTCTTTTTTTGTATCTGAAATCCAGTGCTTGCAAGGCTTGTCCTTACTTTTGACGCTAAGATCAACTCAGATCGATTACCTGCATACCCAATCATGTATCGGGTGATTTGGTGCTGAGTTTCAACAAAGCTTCGATAGCCTATTATCATACCCAAGCACCTAAAACACGTTTGATTGGCGCATTGTCCCAGCAATTGCCTTGTTGAAATAAACTTTGCTTTAACTGGTTAACTCATTTATCCATAGTAAATTTACTAGCACTTATAGTGTTAGTAGCTTTGACCACGGAATAGCTCTGGTCAAGGGAAAAACTAGTCTCAAATTAAATTCTGCACTGAAATTACGTCGAGTTTGCATTGTCATATAGGTCACCTTGAACTAATAACACCTCTATTCAGGTAGCCAATTGACTATGACACTTCAGTCCGTATATCTTCTCTCAATATGCTTTATTGATATCAGATAGGAGGCAACTCGTTTTCTTTTTGTTCCCCACAAATAAAGTAAGGGCCAAATGCACTGGAAAAGAGATACCTTCCAGGGGAGATTTGATTAATCTTCGAGTAACTGGTTGTACCAAAAGAAAATGCTTTTAAATAGTGATTGAATACTTCATCACTCACATTATCATTTTTTGCCTTTCTCACTAATGTAATTTTCGTTTTGATATTATCGATTTCATCAATAGTCGAGTTAGTATAGTGAACGACTCTATTCACGGAATAGGTTTTATCCGTGGAAATTGAACCAACCAACTTTATATAGCCGCTATTATCCTTTTGATGGACGATCCTTAAGTCAATTTCATATCCAGCTTTAGGGTATAAGGGAGACTCAAAATTTGAGTTAATTTGTGCACTACAGTATTTGTTGTCCTCTACAGTCACAGAATAAAAAAATAGGCCAACTGACAATAATGCAATGACACACAATAAAATAGTAATTTTTCTCATTCTTAACCTACCAATTTATTCGAGTTGAAATACATATTTTATTATCTTCGCACTTAGTCAGTAGGGTTTGTTTTTCTACTTGAGCATTACTATGGTTACTGTAGTAATAAAAAATGGCGCTGTTATTACATTGTAAATTAAACTCTTTTACATGTTTATCAATATCTTTTGAATTATTTTTATCGTCAAAATTACTGTTAAATGAATAAACAGGGCATGACCCTATTGTACTGACAAGGTACGTATTAACTTTGTCAAAGCTTAATGCACCAAAAAATAAATTATACATTGAAGCCAGTGTTAAAATGACGCTGAAGCCAAGTATAATTTTCAATGAGAAATTACGCTTTAACGTATAACATACTCGGGGTTTAGCTATAACGGAAGATACCGCGACTTGATTATGTGTATTAAGCTCAATTAAAGGTAGTTTATCCCTTCCATCAAGTTTTTCTGTATCTCCTTTTTCTTCACTATGGCGAACAAGCTCGGTGTTACGTTGTGTAATAATGAGTTCTGAAGATAAAATAACACCTTTTTTAGGAATATTTAAAATTGCATTATCTATCTCAAGGTGCTGATAAAGTAGTTTTCGCAGAGCACTGATATATTGGTTTAATGTATTAATTGAGGCAGTCAAACCATGCTCATCCCAAACTTTTTTTAAAAGCTCTTCTCTTGGGATGATCATGTTATTATTTTCGACTAATACTCTGAAAATACGATTTAAAATAGGTGTAAGCTTGGCCACTTCGCTGTTTGAGCCTAGCTGAATTATCTCACCAGTTTCAGAATCATATTCTATACAATTGTTCAATATATATATCATTGTTTATAATTTTTACTCTGTTAAAAATGATTTTTAAGTTTATAAATTTCACTTACAGTCAGTCTGTTAATTATATTAAGCACTACCTCACGATTTTACAACACATTGATTTGTGGTTTTCTTAATCTAAAGCATGAATGATTGATTTAACAATTAATATGAATAACAACCAAATTATTACACGAAAATGGAGTGGTGTCAGTTAGAAAGGAAGGTTTTCAAAGAGGTTAGCTAGCTGTTTAGTCTAAAAAAATAAATTTTTTAGACTAATAGTTTTAAGTTTTAATAAAGTTTGGTTTTTTAATTCGATTTATAAGAAGTACTTTTTTACACCTAGAATACTATAGTCATATGATCCTACTCTGGGGATAATTAAAATTTAATAAACAATGGGTTACCTGTTTTCCGTGTTTGTATCTACTTTGAGTTACACTAAATAATCCCCTCTACATTCCAACATTTCCGTTGAAATGATTCATTTATTCCATTTCCTTATTTTCTTTAGACAGAAAGAACGAGCAAGTAAAATCACCTTTATAGATGAGCTTTGTTAGGCTTTAAAATTTAGCTACGGTACTAATATGACAGAAAAGCAAAAGTCTTATTTACCCCTTCAGTTTCTTTGTAGGTAGTCTTAAAACAAATATCTATTTTATCAACTAAAACTAAAGGTAATATTTATTCTATAGTGTAATTGTCATATTTTGACTATCTATATAAGTTATTTTAATAAAGTTATCATATATCTTTTATTGAATAACTGTAACAAATTGCAAGTATGATAGGTGAAGATATGAGTACTAAATATTAAATTTGACAATGTTAACGAAAACATAATTTATAACGTGATTAACTAAATTTATTCAACCCATTGATATATAAGATTATAATAACTTATAATTAATTTTAATAGGTTATAATATATGTTTTTATATTTTTCAATAGGTCGCGCCTATCTAAAAGCTCGCTTTTCATTGCTTAAAACACTTTTACTCCAATATTGGATAAATCTATAGTAAGCGACATCAAATGAGTTGAGTTAAAAAATACTCCTCCGTTAAATGACTTATTATTATATTAGAATTTATTATTTAGAATCTGGCTATGGTTTTAAGCTAATCGATTATTGATTAAAATATATTTTTAGGAGACTTGGCTATGTTTGTAGAAAATGTAGATAAGATAAAAAGTGAAGTTAAATATATCAATGGATTAGATATTACAAAAGAAACAGGTAAGTTTTTAAAATCAGCTAGAATAGAAAAATGTTTGTCTGGTACTGAAGTTGGAAAATTATTATACCTGAGTCAACAGCAAGTTTCTCGTTATGAGAATGGGTTGTGTAATATATCGATCGATATGCTAAATAACTATTTGCATGCACTTGGCAAGGATTGGTCTGATTATTATTACTACGTTATTGCAAATAATTTTTCGAACAAAATTTAATTGTCTAATTTTAAATTTTAAAACTGATTTCCTTAATTAGAGTAATTAAGGGTTTTACTCATGCCTATAAATAGGTATGAGCTTAGTGTCAATGTTAATAATCATTCGGTTATTAATTTATTTTAATTTATATAGGTAAATATATGAAAAAGTTAGTTATCGCAACAATGGTTTTTGGTGCAATGAGTGCGTCAGCATTAGCAGTTGATGCAGGTACTGGTAAAGTTCATTTCAGTGGTTCAATTATTACAGCGCCATGTTCAATTGCACCAGGTGATGAAAACCAAGAAGTACCATTAGGACAAATTTCTAATACAACACTTGAATCAGGTGGTATGTCTTCAGCTCAACCATTCGCAATTAAACTGGAAGGTTGTACTTTAAATGCAAAATATAAAGGTACAAATGAAGATGGTGAAGAAGTTGAATTAACTTACAATAATACTGTTAATGTAAAATTCACCGGTACTGAATGGGTTAATTCTGGTAATAATACTGGTTTAATTCAAATTACTGGTGATGGACAAGGTGCTGGTGTTAAATTAATGACAGTTTCAGGAAATAAAATTGACCTGAATAGCTCTACAACCCAAAACTTTGTTGCAGGGGATAATTCACTAAGATTCCAAGCTGCTTTGCAAGGTGTTTCAGGTGCACAAGTTAACCCAGGCAAATTTGAAGCAACTACAAACTTTGTTCTTTCTTATAACTAAGTTTCTGCAAAATATTAAGTGCTGACCTATCAGGAAAACGCTAAATACTAAATAAAGGACATACCACCAATGATTGTTATCAGGAAAATCACGGGCTTCCTAATTTTATTAATTATAGGAGCCAATAATTCTTTGGCTGATAACAATACTATTATTGGTAAGGTAAATATGCAAGGAAGCATTTTAGAAACAGCATGTGCTATTTCAATGGACTCTTATGACCAATCAATAGATATGGGTGTAATTCCAATGAGTCTTATAAATCAATATGGTCATAGTCCAATAAAGTATTTTTCAATTAAATTAATTGGTTGCCATTTAGAAACGTTATCAGGAAAGCATTGGAATTATTTCACATTAACATTCGATGGACCAGCCAAAAATAATTTGTTCGAATTATTTGGTCACGCAAAAGGAATATCGTTGTCTCTAGAAGATGAAAAAGGAAATTTAATATATCCCAGTGTTCCTCTTAAAGAACACTCAATAATACCTGGGGAATCAAACTTAAAATATGGTGTGAAGCTTATGAGAAATGGTTTATCTCTAAAGTCAGGTGGATATAGAACAACAATAAAATTTAAAGTTGATTATCACTGAAGATATTTGACATTTATTTTTGGGTAGTCAGGAAATTAATATGCCTATTAAGCAAAGTAAAATACGACAATATATATTAAAAGGCTTGATCATATCAATGCTCTATAGCAGTATGCTGACTACCACATTTGCTAGGGTAATTGAATTTAATACTGATGTATTAGATGTAGAAGATAGAAACAATATTGATTTAGAACAGTTTAATCGTATTGGATTTATTATGCCTGGTACGTATAACTTGAAAATTAATATTAATGGTCATTCATTATCTGAAATGTCAGTTGTATTTAATGAAAGTGAAACTTCAGATTCAGGTAGTGTGGCTTGCCTTTCCCCAGATATTGTCGAAAGATTAGGGTTAACAAAAGAAGCCTTAAATAAAGCATTATGGGAACAGGGTGGCCAATGCTTAAATTTAAATAGTTTAGATGGGATGTCTGTTGAAGGGGATCTATCTACCTCTTCACTTAATATTAATGTCCCTCAGGCCTATTTAGAACAAATTTATGAAAACTGGGACCCTCCTAGTCGTTGGGATCATGGTATTTCGGCTTTATTATTTGACTACAATATAAATGGAGCAATTAACGATTCGCTTGAACAAGATCAAACATCATCATCTTTAAGTGGAAATGGTGTAGCGGGTATTAATTTAGGTGCATGGAGATTCCGTGGTGAATGGCAATCTCAAATCAATCGTACAACTGGAGAACAAAAAACAACTCAACATAATTTTGATTGGAATCGTATCTATGCTTATCGAGCGATAGCCGCTTTGCAAGCAAAATTAACTCTAGGTGAGGATTTTTTAAATTCAGGTGTATTTGATGCATTTAAGTTTATTGGGCTTGGATTGCAATCTGATTTGAACATGCTGCCGCCTAACTTACGTGGTTATGCACCAGAAATAGTTGGAACAGCAAAGACAAATGCCACAATTACTATACGTCAGCAAGGAAGAGTGATTTATGAAACACAGGTCGCTCAAGGCCCATTTCGTATTCAAAACCTCAGTGATGCAATTACAGGAAAAATGAATGTTACAGTTGCTGAGCAAGATGGGACCACACAAACATTTGATGTTGATACCGCCAGTCTGCCCTTTTTAACACGGCCAGGTCAGGTTCAATATAAATTTGCAACGGGAAAACCTATTGATAACCAAGGCCACCGTCAAGGCGTGAGCTTCGGTATGGGAGAATTTTCATGGGGAGTCAGTAATGGCTGGTCATTATTTGGTGGAATATTAGGTAGTCAAGACTATAAATCAACATCTATTGGTATTGGTCGTGACCTGTTGGTTTTTGGCGCGCTTTCATTTGATATCACGCAGTCTATTGCAAATATTCCTAACGATGGTTCGTTAAAAGGTAAATCTTATCGTCTGAATTATTCAAAGCGTTTTGAGGAATATAACAGTCAAATTAACTTTGCTGGTTATCGTTTTTCAGAACGAGATTTTATGAATATGAGTGATTTTTTAGATTTTCGAGTAACAGGTATGCGTTATGGCTCTAGCAAAGAATTATATACGTTATCAATTAATAAGAACTTTATTGAAAGTGGTCTTTCTTTGTACTTTAACTATAACCACCAAACCTATTGGGACCGACCAGCCAATGATTATTACAGCTTAATGCTATCAAAATATTTTGATATAGGCAGTTGGAAAAATATTAGTGCAACTGTTTCCGCAAATAGGCAGCAAACAGACTCAAAAAGTGACGATAGCATTTATTTTTCAGTCTCTATACCTTGGGGAAGCTCTGCAAGCCTCGGTTATTCGATGGATATAAGTCATGACAATGTTTCAAATAATGCATCCTATTTCGATACATTAACAGAAAGAATGAATTATCAATTTAACATCGGAAACAATCGTAAAGGCGCGACAACAAGTGGGTACTTTTCATATCAAGGAAATGATGCTTGGCTTTCTACTAACGTTAGCTATGCGATGAATCAGTATCGTGCCGCTGGGTTTAGTGCAAATGGCGGATTAACAATAACACCAGAAGGTGGGGCATTCCATGGTTCTAGCCTTGCAGGGGGAACTCGGCTCTTGGTTGATACAGATGGTGTTCCTGATATTCCTATTCGTGGCTCAGGTATTGCAGTTAAAACGAATTTATTTGGTAAAGCAGTCATTAGCGACATGAGTAATTACAACCGAAATAATATACAAATTGATTTAAATAACTTACCCGATAATGCAGATGCGCAGCAGTCAGTGCAACAAGCAACATTAACGGAAGGAGCCGTCGGTTATAGACACTTTGATGTGTTATCAGGATTAAAAGGTATGGTCGTTATCAGGTTAGAAGATGGGACATATCCCGCTTTTGGTTCCCAAGTTAAAAATAGTAAAGGGCAAAACACCGGTATTGTCGGCGACGAAGGGAATACCTATTTGAGTGGAATTAATGCCGATGAAGTAATGCGAGTAAATTTATCTTCTAACCAAGAATGTAAAATTGTTTTTCCCAAAAAGTTGGATGACTTATCGGGAGGGTTATTGGCACTTTGTGTTCGAGAAAATCACCAATAATCTAATGTCTAAATAAAGAAAAAGTAAAGGTATATAAATTATGAAATATAAATTATCCCACAGTTTATTAATAGGGCTATCCAGCATTTTATTGGCAAACATGTCTTTCGCTGGTGTTTCTTTAGATCGCACTCGCATTATTTTTGACGGTAATCAAAAATCTGTCACTTTAAATATAAACAATAATAATCCTGAGCTACCTTACTTAGCTCAAGGTTGGTTAGAAAACCAAACTGGTGAGAAAATTACTAAGCCATTAGTTGCGTTGCCACCAATTCAACGTTTAGAGCCTAGTAAATCTAGCCAAATTAAAATTGATTTAATGCCAACGATAAACGAGTTACCACAAGATAGAGAAAGCCTATTCTATTTTAACTTGCGCGAAGTGCCACCTAAAAGTGATAAAGATAATGTATTGCAAATTGCGTTACAAACGCGAATAAAATTATTTTATCGCCCAGCAGCTATCGTTCCAAAAGATGATGAAAAACCATGGCAAGAAAAAATCACATTAGAGAAATCAGGACATGAGGTCATTGTCAAAAATCCAACGGCATATTACGTCACAATTTTAAATGCATTTTCAGACAGATTAAAAACCGATCCAAATGATTTTGCTCCAATAATGATCGCACCATTTGGTAGCGAAAAATTAGGTGTAAGTACAAGTGTTTTAGGTAATAACCCCGTACTGATTTATATCAATGATTACGGTGGTAGACCTGAATTACATTTCCGCTGCCAAGAAATGAACTGTCAAGTAGAAGAACAGAAATCCTGATACTCTTTAAGAAAAGGAATATAAGATGAATGTCTTTCAAAAAAAATGGAATCCTGTTCTATTACTATTTTCTATATCCGGAATGACATTTGCAGAAAATCAATTTCCAATTAATCATTGGGATGTTGATGGGCAGCATGGGCAAGTGCATGTGAAAGGAATACTAACAGAAAGTCCGTGTCGTATTGCAATGCATTCAATGTATCAAGATATTGAAATTAGCGATTTAAAAACAGCAGATTTTCCCAGTATTCATTCTATGGGAAATGAGTATCCGTTTTATATTGAACTACTTGATTGCCTTGCAACACCCGTTAACATGTTAGATCCGTACTCTGGTAATATGACATGGAGTAATGACCAACCTGGGTTTTCAATAAGGTTCGTCACAACTAAAAGTGAAAATATGTCGAAGTATATCTCAATTAGAGGTATTGAAGGCTTAGGCTTAGTACTGAAAGATAAACAAGGAAATACTATTACTCTAGGGGAATATACAAAACCTAAATTAGTTCCACAAGGGCAAAGTATTTTAACTTACAGTGTGATTCCTGTTAGAACCTCGATGAATATGACGCCAGGTAAATTTTCATCGGTTATTAGCTTCCAATTAAATTATGATTAACTCTGAGTAAAATTCATATGAAAGAGAGTATAAGTATTTTAATAATTTCGACACTAGTATCTATTTTGAGTATACAAATTCCATCTGCATTAGCAGCGAATTCTGTAAGGATTAATTTCAAAGGAAACTTAATTCAAAACCCACCTTGTGAAATTACAGGGTTAAATGGTAATGAAATTACTATTGACTTTCAAGATATGGTTATTAGAAATATAACTGGAATGAATTATATGCAGGAGATTAAATATAAATTGACTTGTGATGCGCCAAATAATACAGGGCTTTCATTAAGTATAAAGGGGACTGCTGCTAGTTTTAATACAAATTTACTTACAACGAGCAATACAAATTTAGGTATTTCATTTTATAGTGGATCTACAAATTTATCTACAATTCGTGTAAATCTTGATCCTATAAAGTTTCCAAATAGCCGTCGAGACCCTATCTATGCTAATCCAGTAATTAATGCTAAAGCAGCTAATATTACAGCGGGTAGTTTTACTGCAACTGCAACGCTTTTAGCGGAGTATGAATAAGGTTAAAATTTATTATTCAGTGTATCTATAAAGGTTTTCCTATGATAAAAAAAGTTAACATTTTTGCTAAGATGATAAACTATTTCTTATTTATATTTTTAATATTAAATAGCCCTAATGTTTTTTCTAATAACTCTACGAGCTTATCATTTAAAGGAAATCTTATTGATACACCTCCATGCGATATTTATGGAACAGAAGGCATCAATAAACCAGTTAATATTCAATTTAGTAAGATAGCGATTCAACGTATTGATGGTAAACGGTTCCAAAAAAATTGGTCTTTAAATATTGACTGTGGAGCTAATTTAGGCAGTAACGTGTCTTTAGAGCTAAATTATATGGGGAACCCAGTATTATTTGATGAAAAAGCATTAGAAACTTCCCGAGCTGGTATAGGGATTCGTTTATATAACGCAACAGATAGTACCGTTATTGCACCGAATGATAAGAAAAAACTTACTATGACAAATAATGGTAAATTACAGATTCCGCTATATTCTATACCCGTAAAAATAGCCAAGCCTACTACACCGATAATAGAAGGGAAATTTACAGCAACAGCAACAATTTCCATTAATTACCCCTAAGGAAATTAATATGAAAAAAATAAACTCTGGCCTATTTTGGGGTTTTCTAATGATGCTATGCGCAGCCTCATTTGGAGATAATAATAATACAGTTCAGTATGAAGGCACGTTAATTTCATTACCTTGTACAATAGATGAGAGTACGCCAACTGTAGTTGAGTTTGGTGTTATTGTTGATAAACAGCTTTATTTACATGAAAAAACATCACTAAAACCATTTTCTATTATTTTACAAGATTGTGATGTATCTATTGCCAATACAATTTCACTATCAGTTCAGGGTACTGCTGGTAATGTAACTTCGGATGGCTATTTAATGCTAAATCCTAGTAGTACAGCGAAAGGTGTTGTCATAGGTTTAATGGATAGCTCTGGGAAAAAGATACCTATGAATTCAGTGTTATCTCCTATTGCCATTTCAAATGGAACAATGGCGATTCAATTGAATGCCTTTGTTAAAATTGAAAGTCAAAATGAAACAAAAATAATACCTGGTGAGTTTACGGCTATGCTCTATTACACCTTGGATTTCAATTAATATACAAGTAAATTTTAAAAATGTCGTATTTGAATTCTAATGAAAGACCAATAGGTGATTTAAATGAATAAATCTAGAAAATGTAAAAGGGGATTTGTAAATGGTATAACATCCATACTTATATTTCTTGTTAATTTTAACGTTAATGCTGCAATATTTAATACGAATGTTAGTGTGATTGTTTTACAGCAGACTTGTGATATCACATCATCGATAAATCCAAATCAACCTATTACTATTGATTTTGGTGATATTTCTGTACCTAAAATTAATGGTTTAGAATATCAAAGGGAAATTCCTTTTAATTTAAATTGTTCTGATGGTGCAAATAACCCTGCATTAAAGCTACGAATAGTTGGGAGTGATGGCATATATTCCACAATGTTAGGGACAAGTAGAGATAATTTATCAATTATATTCCGATTTGGAAATAATATATTAAATTTAAATGGCTGGGCTAATTTTAATTACAGCTTAAGACCCAAGTTGACAGCCGCGCCTTTTACAATGAGCCATAGCACATTGACTGGCGGCACGTTTACTGCAAGCGCCACTTTGGTGGTTGAATACCAATAATAATTAAATGGTTATTGAAAATTGAAGGTAATATTTATTATGCCAAAAGTTATTTTTATTCTTATTTTTTTATTTTCGAGCATCGCTCACGCTGATCGTACGATGCTTTCAAACGTCAGTCAATCAGCCGCTTTATTAGTTACCGCTTCGTGGTTTACAACTGGAAGCAATAATCCTGCTGAAAATACAGTAATACCTTGTGCAGGTTCTCAATGTAGCTATGGTGTGGTTTTATACTATCAAAATGGAAGTATTATTGATTTTAATGGTCGAAGTATACCTGTTACAGCAGGAATGACTTGGAAGATGGCGAATGATGCTTTTGTTCGCCGATTTGGTGCAACAGGAATAGCAGCATGGCAATGGAATTGGCAACCAAGCCAATGGGATGTTTGTATAGGCGCAATCCCTGTAAGGTCAGGTGGATTCGGAGGAATAGGGAGGCCTTTTTCAATTTATAGTTCCCCTTGTACACCAGTACCGCCTGTTAATGTCCAATGTAACGTAAATGGTGATGCTAATATTACACACGGTACTTTAAATGCTGGGCAAGTTAATGGGCATACAGCAGAAGCTACTATTCAACTAAGCTGTAATCGAGCCGCAACAGTTTCAATTGAAGTCCCATCTCCAGATATTGATTTAGGTGGCGGTGTAAAATCTCGTGTTAGTGTCACAAACGGTAGTCGTATTTCGGTTGCCAATTCAGTGGCCTTAAAAATTAAATCGGTATTAAGCGGCACAGCTCCAACAGCAGGACAGCATTCAGGTAGCACAGTAATTGTATTCAATATTGTTTAGTTTAGAGAAAAAACACTATTTAGAAAATTGAATGCAATTCAAAACCAGCCCTGCCTAAATATACCTACCATCCCCTCCTGATGAGGGGGGAATGTGAAATCCCTCATTAGGGAGGATGATGTATATCAGTACTTAATCATTTATTTTGTTGTGTATTTATGTAGCTAATGAATTTTCAATATAGGGAGATTTGTGGGTATAAAAATAATGACTAAAAATAGAGTATTTAAATAGCAAATACTCTGAATGAATATAGCTAAAAGCCCCTCTTTTTACTCTAATAACCTATATATACCTAGCCATGACCACCCCGCCTTAAAATCAAATTCAGTTTTATCCTTAAAAATGAAGCGTTCGTAAATTAGATAAGAAATATTTAGCGCTCAATACTGAGAAAATTTAACCACTGTAGCAGTGAGGATTATCCTCTATATAACTATACAAATGAACTGTATATAAAACATAAGATAATCATGCTTAGGGTGGTTTTTATCGTCTTTAGGCTAAATCTTACCTGTGTCTCAATTTATTGGCTTTCAAAAAGTGAACATAGATCACATTAACTTTTACAATTGATAATGTATACTTTGCATATGTAAAGCATAAGGCGATTAAACAACAGTAAGGGGATTTGTTATGTTGGACTCAATTCCAGCAGGCTACAAGCCGCTGACGTGTGAAACACTACCAATTTATTTAGCTTCCAAACTGACTTCGTCATGCGAGTTAGGTGGAGAGCCTAATCAATGGAAAGTAAATGAAGTTGGTGATGGTAATTTGAATATGGTGTTTCTTGTTGAAGGGACACAAAAAACAATTGTGGTAAAACAGGCACTACCATGGGTCAGGGCTGGAGGGGAAAGCTGGCCATTGTCCCTGACTCGAGCAGGTTTTGAATACAATATTTTATCTCAAGAAGCTCGCTGTGCAGGCCATGAATTAGTTCCTGAAGTCTATTTTTATGACCAAGAAATGGCACTGTTTGCGATGGAGTACCTTTCACCTCATATCATCCTGCGTAAAGAAGTGATGGCAGGTAAAAAATTCCCAAAACTTGCTGAAGATATTGGGACATTTATTGCCAAAACTCTTTTTTATACCTCAGATATCGGTATGAAAGCCGATCAGAAAAAAGCGCTGACCGCTCAATTCTCTCTGAATCATGAGCTTTGTAAAATTACTGAAGATCTGATCTTCACTGAGCCATATTTCAATGCCGAACGTAATAATTGGCTATCCCCTGAGCTAGACCAAGCAGTAGAAAAGATGTGGCAAGATAAAGAAATGATCCAAGTTGCCATGCGTTATAAATATAAATTTATGACTGAAGCACAATCATTGTTACATGGTGACTTGCATTTAGGCTCAGTAATGGTCACCGAGAGTGATACAAAAGTTATCGACCCTGAATTTGGATTTATGGGACCAATGGCGTTTGATATTGGTAACTATATTGGCAATTTACTGATGGCTTTCTTTTCTAGACCAGCATGGGATGAAAATCCATCAAGTCGTGTTGAATATCAAAACTGGTTACTTGACCAAGTCGATTCAACTTGGTCTGTTTTTGTTCGAGAATTCCGCCAATTATGGAATACAAAAACACAAGGGGACGCGTGGCCTTCAGAACTCTATCAACATGAACTCGGCCGCCAAGCTTTACAGGAAGCCCAAGACCAATTCTTTGCCACACTACTTGAAGATTCCTTAGTCAATGCGGGAATGGAAATGAACCGCCGCATAATTGGATTCGCAGGGGTGGCAGAGTTTAAACAAATTAAAGACATTGCTCTTCGTGCTGAATGCGAAAAACGCGCACTTACCATGGCTCGCGAGCTTATTGTCAATGCCAGTCTTTATAAAGAGATGGCTTCAGTTATCCAATTAGCTAAAAAACAGTAAGAGGAATTCATGAATATTGAAGGGAAACACTATCGTACAGTTTGGGTTTCTAAAGATGGAAAATCAGTAGAAATTATCGACCAAACTAAACTGCCTTTTAAATTTGAAGTACTCACGCTCGATTCCGCACAAAAAGTAGCAACTGCTATTCAAGAAATGTGGGTGCGTGGGGCGCCTTTGATTGGGGTTGTTGCTGCTTACGGAATGGCACTAGGTATGCAACAGGACCCGAGTGATAAAAATCTACAATCAAGTTATGACTTGTTAATCAAGACCCGACCTACTGCTATCAATTTAAAGTGGGCACTCGATAGAATGATGGAAAGCTTGAAGGATGCTCCTGAACAGACGCGTAGGGACATTGCTTGGGAGCTTGCCGGAAAACTGGCCGATGAAGATGTCGAGTTGTGTGAGCAAATTGGGCTCCATGGCGTAGAAATTATTCGGGAAATCGCGAGTAAAAAACCGGCAGGCAGTGTCGTAAATATATTGACTCACTGTAATGCAGGCTGGCTTGCCACGGTCGATTGGGGGACCGCACTTTCGCCAATTTATAAGGCTCATGAAGAAGGGATTCGTATTCACGTTTGGGTAGATGAAACTCGCCCGCGTAATCAAGGTGGCCTTACTGCATTTGAATTGGGTTCACACGGAGTTCCTCACACATTAATTGCTGATAATGCCGGTGGTCACCTGATGCAGCATGGCGAAGTGGACCTATGCATTGTTGGTACTGACCGAACCACAACGCAGGGGGATGTCTGTAATAAAATTGGAACATATCTAAAAGCGCTGGCGGCTTATGATAATCAAATTCCATTTTATGTTGCGCTCCCATCTCCAACTATCGACTGGACGCTTAAGGATGGGAAAACAATCCCCATAGAGCAACGCAATGGTGCTGAACAGTCACATGTATATGGGATCAACCCCGAGGGTGAACTAAGTTGGGTTAATACTGCGCCGGCAGGCACCACATGTGGTAATTACGCCTTTGATGTCACGCCTGCTAAATATATTACTGGATTGATCACGGAGCGTGGTGTTTGTGCAGCGAATGAACCTGCATTAACCAACATGTTCGCCGACCTAAAAAATTCGGTTATTTAATTGAGTGCGCATGGGGTATATGCACGCTTTCTAAGGAACTAAGATGGAAAGACTCAAATTAGCGGCAGATATTATCGTTACTTGCCAGGAAATGAATGCTTCTGGGTTGAATCAAGGGACGTCGGGTAATGTCAGCGTGAGGTATCTTGATGGAATGCTCATTACACCAAGTGGTATACCTTATTCGAAAATGACACCCGATATGATTGTTTTTGTTGATGGTCAGGGGGTATCAGAGTCTGGAAAAACACCATCAAGTGAATGGCTCTTTCATCTGGCTTGCTACCAAGCCAGACCTGAATTAAATGCGGTTATTCATACACATGCGGTGAACTGTACCGCGGTATCCATAATGAACCATGCGATCCCCGCAATTCATTATATGATAGCGGTGACAGGGACGGACCATATTCCTTGTATTCCATACCATACATTTGGTAGTGCTGAGCTTGCAAACAGTGTGTTTGAGGGAATTAAATCTAGCAAATCACTTTTGATGCAACACCACGGCATGATAGCGATGGAAACAACACTGGAAAAAGCGTTGTGGCTTGCTGGAGAAACAGAAACTCTAGCAGATCTCTACATCAAAATAGGCGGACTACACAGCAAAGTTCCCACTTTATCTAAAGAAGAAATGACAATAGTCATCGGTAAATTTAAAACGTACGGTTTAAAAACTGACGCTTAAATTCAACTTGTTCTCATCGATAGCAGCCATTTTATAAAATGGCTGCCAACCTCTACCTATAACGATTAATTATAATTATCCCAAGGAGTTATTCATGTTTATCGTGGAATCATATCCTATAGCAATAATTATGTGTTTTATCACGATGATTTGTTGGGGGTCATGGGCTAACACAACAAAACTAGTCAGTAATAAGAAATGGGAGTTCCCTCTCTTTTATTGGGACTATTCTCTCGGTGTTTTATTCTGTTCTCTATTATTTGCTTTTACTCTCGGGTCAATTGGTGAAGAAGGCCGTAGTTTTATTTCTGATATTCAGCAGGCGGATATCAATATTATCTTTCTTCCTATATTGGCAGGTATGATTTTTAATGTTTCAAATATTCTTCTTGTTGCTTCAATTAGTTTAGCTGGTATGGCTGTTGCATTCCCTGTCGGTGTTGGGCTTGCATTAGTTCTCGGTGTTATCACAACTTATATTGGTAGCCCTCAGGGGGACCCAACTATTTTGTTCTTAGGGGTTGCTTGTGTAGTCGCCGCAATCATCCTAACTGCGATTACTTACAGCCGTGTTACTCAATCATCGGATAAAAGTCGCCGTAATAAAGGCCTGATAACTGCTATTTTTGCCGGTATCATTATGGGGTCATTTTTCCGTTTCCTCGCTCAATCGATATCAGGTAATTTAAGTGAACCAGAAGCGGGGTTGATGACACCTTATTCTGCACTTGTATTATTTGCTTTAGGTTTGTTTTTATCTAACTTTGTCCTTAATACACTGGTAATGAAAAAACCAATCGTAGGAGAACCAGTTAAAGGGAAAATGTATTTCTCTGGTAGCTTAAGGGACCATCTCTGTGGTTGGTTGGGCGGAATCATCTGGTGTATTGGTTTAGGGCTGAGCCTAATCGCATCAGGGCAAGCAGGGTATGCAATATCCTATGGATTAGGGCAAGGAGCTACTATGATTGCCGTGATTTGGGGGGTATTTGTTTGGCGTGAATTCGCCAGCGCACCAGCTGGCACGAATAAGTTACTCTTAGCTATGTTTTTGCTGTATATCGCCGGTATTGTCCTTATCATAGCGGCAAATCAGTAAATATTTTGCCCCATTATGTCTATAGTGGGGTAAATATTCTTTTTTATTAGGTGGGCCGTAAAAAGTGCGGCACCTTGCTCTTTAGGATGGGGATGAATCAACGTTGGGCAGCTCGCAGGATAATAAAAACTCAGCTGTTCCTTCATCAACAATAAGGTCTGTGACATAGCCGCCGAGTAATGCCCCTAAGGTTGCAGCATAGCCGTTCTCGCCCCCAGCCAGAAATATTTTACGCTCAATTTGCCTTAATTGGGCAAGGCTTATTCCTAGTATCCGTTGGTCAACTTCAGCAATAACAGGTACTCCATTTTTGTCGTAGAACCGGCCACAAATGACGCCGACGGCCCCTGCATCTCGGTAGTTTTGCATTTCTTTTTTGCTTAGGACACCGACTTGAATTAACGGGTTTTCATCCAGTGCGCTTCCTACAACAAAGAAGGCTTTTGTGCAGTGAGTTAATACTTCAAAATTAGCACGAATGATGGGTTCAGCTTGTAATTCCATGGCTAACCTTGCACTGGAGACAACCGCTGGGACATGAAGAGAAGCCACTTTCCCTGACAGTTTAAACGCTATTTGTGACGACGATTCGAGGATTGTCAGGTCTGGCTGAGAAGGCATGGAACCTAGCATCTGGATCACGGTGACATTTTTACATGAATTTGGTGTCATCGTTTTGCTCATCTCATGGATGGTTCTTCCCCAAGCAACCCCAAGAACGTCATTGTTCTCGATAACTTGGTTTAAATACATCCCTCCAGCACGGGAAAGTCTGGAACGCATCAATTTTGAGTCTGTTCGTTTTCCGGCATGCTCGCCATCAGGCACAATGATAACTCGATACAAACCAAATTTATCACGAATACGTAAAGCGGCATCAATTGAGCCAAAGACATTGGTATCTAAATTGATCTGAACTAAACCATTTTCTCTAGCAGTTTGTAGATATTTGATGACGGTGACACGCGAAAGGCCCATTAGGGCAGCGACTTCAGTCTGGCTTTTGCCTTCCTGATAATATAGCCATGTTGCGTGTAATACAGGATCATCATTGAACAAGCTGCTGTTTACTTGCTCTTTACTCATTATTGTCTCCTGGCATCATTTGGAAAAGCCTAGTTTAAACTATAAGAATATTACAGCCAGTCTTTCTCAAGGTTGTTTGCTTTTTTGAGCGGGCAAATCATTATTGGGTTAATTCGTGAATAGAACAATAAAATTTAGAAACGATGCTTTGTATTATAAGGAAAAAAATGGTGATGCCCTAACTTCTATTTAAATATAATTTCCACTATCCACTCTCAATGTAAAATACATAATAACCTAACAAATACTAACCTGTTGTCAGGAGCGGATTTTTTGCCATATTGAGCAAAATGTGGTGAATCAGCTAGGAAAGTAATTTGTATCAGACATAGGAGAGTTTTTTGTTTAATGGATTTGTAAAGCGCGACGGAGTGCCGCGCTCGATAAGAAGTTAGAGGTTAAAATAGTTTTTTCTGCGGGGGGCCCGAGAAATTCATTTTACCGATATGATTCATTAATACTTCAACGACAACTGGCCGCTTTAAAGCAACAGCTTGATGAAGTATAGGTTGGAATTCGCTGGGTTTATCTACCGTTAGGGCGGTGATCCCCATCGATTGTGCTAGTTGGCTAAATGATGGTGTTAATAACTCATTATAATATTGGCGACCTGAGAAATATTTTTCCTGAATACCACGCATGACACCATAACCTTGGTCATTCATGATTATCAACACAATCGGTAGTTGTTCTTGAGCCATAGTCGCAAGCTCACCGACCCCTAACATCAAGCCGCCATCCCCAACTAAGCCAATCACTGCGGTATTTGGGTTGGCTTTCGCACTACCAATGGCCATCGCAAGGCCTAAGCCAATGGCACCCGCTAAGGAATGAATATTGTGCATCGGCTGTGTAGCTTTTAATAAACGGCTGCCCCATAAGCTGCCTGATACAGTAATGTCCCGCACAAAAATACCATGTTCGGGTAAGGCTTGCTCGACAGCATCACTGAGTTCACTGTATGGCCCGCATTGTGCCCTTAATTGCTGTTCTGCCAACTGAACGGCTTGTTGTATTTGCTGTTTCCATGCAGAAGAAACTGGGCGGTTAGCTTGCTCAATTTTATCGGCAAGCGCATTAAGCAGGCCTTTACAATCCCCTGTGATATTGAGGTCGGCTAAGTAATTGCGGTTTGCCGCTAACGGGTTAATATCAATTTGGATGATGGGGTGAGGTAATGGTAATGACCAAGTTTTAGTCTCATTACTGCGTAACCGGGAGCCCGCGACCAGCGTCAAATCACATTCACGCATTAATGTATCAATTGAGTCCGCATTATGAAAAGCACGCAGGCTGAACGGGTGATCATCCGATAAAATACCTCTTCCATGGGTGCTGCTGATTACGGCGACACCTTGGTTAGCCAAGCGTTTAACGGCTTCTACCGCCTGCAATGCACCGCCACCGACCCACAATAATGGGCGCTGTGCATGCTGAAGTTTGTCCCAAATGGCTTCTATCTGTGATGAGCAAATTGCGGGCAAAGTTGGCACAGAAAGTGGGGCACTTAATAAGGACAATGGCACTTGAGCACTTTGAATATCAATGGGGATTTCAATCGAAACAGGGCCACATGGGGCGGTTTGCGCAACTTGGATTGCTTTATGCAGTGTCGCCACCGCTTGTTCTGGTGTATGTACACGGAATGCTTGTTTAGAGCTTGAACGCAAGAAACCCAGTTGATCCGCTGTTTCATGAATAAACCCTGCATCCATATCTAAATAGGCTTTTTCAACCTGCCCAGTAATGTGGAGCATTGGTGAACAAGCATTCATAGCTTCAATCATTGACCCCACTGCATTTCCTGCTCCAGCCCCCGTACTCGTTAGCGCGACGCCTAAGCCACTAAAACGGCTGTGTGCATCGGCCATAGTTACTGCTCCGGCTTCTCCACGGCTTGGGGTAAAGTCAATTTTAGCACGACGGCCAATCGCATCGGCAATAGGTAAATTGTGAATAGAAATAATCCCGTAAACCGTTGTGACTTGGTATTGTTCAAGTGTTCTGGCGATAGCTTCGCCAACTGTAATCATTTCAGACATTGTATTCTCCTAAATGCAGCCGTAATCCTTTAACGGATAAGCTATTCACACCAACGGTTTGGTTGTGGGTTAAGTGCCAAAAAAAGGCTTTTTTGTTGCATATAGGCTTTTAGGCTTTCTAAGCCTTTTTCTCTGCCAATGCCACTTTCTTTAAAGCCCCCAAATGGGGTTGAGATGGAAAAAACTTTGTAGGTATTGACCCAAACTGTTCCTACATCAAGGGCATCCGCCAGTTTAAAGGCGCGAGTATAGTCGCGAGTCCAAATCCCCGCAGCCAGCCCATAAACGGAATCATTAGCTTCTTGGATCAATGTGGCTTCATCATCAAAGGGGATCACCACTAAGACGGGGCCGAAGATTTCTTCTTGGCAAACACTAGATTGATTACTGAGGCCTTCAATAATGGTCGGTAAGAAATAATTGCCATTTTGTAGTGCGGGGTCTGTGGGAACGGTACCGCCAAGGCGAATATGACCGCCTTGTTGGACGGCTTGTTCAACGTAGGTTTTGACGCTATCACGGTGAGCCGTTGAAATTAAAGGCCCCACATGGATGCGTTCTTGCCTTGGGTCGCCAATAATCAAGTTCTGGGTTAATTGGGTTAATTTTTCCATAAAAGGTTGGTAGATATCGCGGGCAACAAATAAGCGAGAACCTGCGATACAAGCTTGCCCCATTGAACTAAAAATACCGTAACAGACTCCATGAGCGGCAATGTCTAGGTCAGCATCTGCTAGCACAATTGTTGGGGATTTCCCACCCAGTTCGAGGGAGGTCGTGATCAGTTTATCAGCCGCAATATGAGCCAGTTGGCGACCCGTGTTTGTCCCCCCGGTGAAAGAGATTTTTCGCACTAACGGGTGGCGAACCAATGCATCACCCACAATAGAGCCTTTTCCCGGTAATACGCTGAGTAAGCCACTTGGTAACCCTGCTTGTTCAAAGAGTTCTGCCAATTTTAATGAAATTAGTGGCGTGGCTTCTGCAGGTTTTAAAATAACCGCATTACCTGCGGCAAGCGCCGGAGCAATTTTTTGCATATCGCTGGCAATGGGGGAGTTCCACGGTGTGATGGCGGCGATCACTCCGATGGGTTGGTAAGTGCTTATTGTCATCAAGTCTGGTTGGCGTCGAGGTGGAAGCTCCCCTCCAGAAACCTCACAAACGGCGGCAAAATAACGTGCGGTGGCGGCTGCGCTCATGACTAAACCACGCGCTTCAGCCCACGGCTTCCCGTTGTCCAAAGTTTGTAATTGCGTTAAGGTTTCACGCTGCTCATCAATCAATGCGCTGACGTTATATAAGATAGCCGCGCGTTGATGCGCAGGCATATTGCGCCAGGTAGGTTCTCGCCAAGCTTTGTCCGCCGCGTTTACGGCGTCTTGGACATCTTCAAGGCTGGCACTGTTGAGAGTAGCAACGACATGGTTATCACCCGGAAAACGTGATTGCATTTCAGGTCCACGACCTTGTTGCCATTTTCCCCCCACAAAAATATCCATTTTATTCATGATTAGGCTCCTATTAGCTTACCTGTTGCTCAGCAATACGGCGGCAAATTTCAACGGCACTTAGGGCTGCAAGCATAGATGTCTTTGGGTTTGAAGGTAGGGGGTTGCCATTTAACTCAATAGAAAAATGCCCGAAATCCCCTCTTACATCAATTTGATGCGAATTTTTGGTGGTGTCCGGATCAACGATGAGTTGTACCTGAGTTGCATCCATACCTATGCCATACAGTGCAACGGTAGCGGCAACATTAGCATTGGCTGGGAAGTTCAAGGCAGCTTCTCGCGCACTACCACTAAAAAAGGCGGTAGCTTCAGAGACACTCGATAAGTCGATATAACGCTCAGCAGCACCATTGCGCCAACTGGCAGGGCTTTTACGTGACTGATAAATGACGTGGGTAATGTTCGCCTCTTTGGCTGCTCGTAAACCATCAAGCCCAGCAACCGCGCCTGAGAGAGGAATTAGTTGGCTTTGATGACGCTTTGCTAATGTGGTTAGTGTGTTTTCGAAAGTGGCATCAGCCAGTACACCAGTGGAAATAATGGCAAGAGTCCAGCCCCTTTGTAAAATGGTTGGCGCATACTGCTGTACCGCTTGATGACCAGCACACTCCAACACTAAATCGGGGTGTTCGTTAAAGTCATCAAGGCTATCAATAGGGAGCACCGCGCCCTTGAAGCGTTCTTGTATTGCGTTATGGTGATGAGGGCGAGCCACAACCCAGCGAAGGGTTATTCCACTAGGTAAACGAGCAATCACTTCTTGTGCCATTGCACCATAACCAATCAACATTAATGTTTTCATAATTAACCCTTTAAATGTGATGGCTAAAGCCACCCGAAATATCTAAAGCGGCACCGGAGGTAAACGAAGCCATCGGTGAAGCTAAAAAAACTAAGGCACGGGCTGGTTCTTCTGGTTTCCCCAAACGTTGCATCGGGATCCCTCGCTTGTTAGCGATATCGCCAATCCATTGCTGCCAATCCAAGCTTTTATCACTCCGGTTTTCGAAACGACGCCGCCATTGGTCTGATTCGACCATACCGAGCAAAATTGAGTTAACGCGTATCCCTTTGGGTAGCAATGTTTTCGATAAATTTAATGTCATGTTCAACAGAGCAGCGCGTGCGGCAGATGTGGCGACCATATGGGGCTCGGGTTGTAACGCTAATAACGAATTAACACAGGTAATTGACGCAATATTGGATTGTTCTAAGAAAGGTAAAAAAGCATTTACTGGGTTAATGACACCAAATAATTTTAATTGTGCTTCATGTAACCAAGCGGCTTCAGGAGTGTCAGCATAGCTTGCAACATAGCCTTGACCCGCATTGTTAATCAGAAGATCAACTTGCCCATAGTGTTGATAAACATGTTGAGCGAAGTTTTCTGTTTGTGCCTTATCGAGGACATCACAGCGCTGTGCGATAAATTCCCCTTGAGGGTAGAGAGACCGTAATGTATTGAGAGCGTGTTGTAGTTTTTCAGTATCTCGACCACAAAAAGCAACTTTACAACCTTCGTCGAGTAACAGTTTGACTGTTGCAAAACCAATACCAGAGCTCCCTCCAGTCACGACAGCAATACGGTTATTTAACTGTAAATTCATAAGGATTCCTTTATTCGACTGGGTTGTATACCGTCTCTAAAAATTGTTTCAAATGGTGATTAAACTGTGTGGGGGTATCAAGGTAACTGGCATGTCCCGCTTGTTTAATCAACCAAAAAGGGCACTCTTGTTGTATCGCGAGCTGCTGTACTTGTTGTGGTGGCGTAATGGTGTCATCAGCGCCTGCCAGTATTTCGATTGGCCCGTTATAACCCTTTAAATACAAACTAATATCGTCATGGGCTAACATCCATGCTGCCGCAAGAAAGCCTTGGGGATTAAGTTTTTCCATATTTTGTTTCACCCAATCGATTTTTTCTGGGGTTGCATTGGGTGATAGTAGGGCGGCGGCTCGGTTTTCAGCATAGGCTTGTAACCCTGAATTAGTTACAATCATCTGCCGTTGTTGATACACGGAAGCTTGCTGTTCAGGGCTTTTAGAGGCATAGCCTTGAGCTGGATTAGCTAAAAATAACCCTTTTACTTGCTGAGAATATTGTGCGGCAAAAGCGCTAGCCATCAAGGCTCCGAGTGAATGCCCGACTAAAACGACCTGTTGTATTTTTAGGCTATCTAAAAAAGCTTTTAATGCTGTAGCATAGTCAACAGCAGTTGGTTTCGCTGTGTTGAGCATTGAGCTGCCCGAATAGCCGGGAGCATCCCAGCTATACAGTCGATAGTGGTCGGTCAGTGATGAAGAAGCCAGTTGGCTTACCCATGAGGCTGAGCCAGAGCTGATCCCGTGCAATAAAACGACGGCATGCCCATGACCTGAACAGCGCCAATTAAGGCGGTATTGGCCAAAATCAGCCAGTTGTTGTGCAGGAAGTTTTTCGATTGGCAAATTCATCACTGATAACTCCGGTTAGTTACGTTTCACTTTAGATAACGGGTGGTCTTCTGGGTAAGTCGGGATTGCAGGCTTTTGTGTGCCAATCATCACGCACATTAATGCCTCTTCCTCTCCATGATTAAATAGACCACGGTAAATCCCCGCTGGAACAGAAATTAGGTCACGTTCTTTGAGAACCGTTTCATACTCTTCGTCACCATCACGAACAAATAGCGTAATAGTGCCCTTCAGCATGAAAAACACTTCTTCAACATCAGGATGTAAATGTAAGGGGCCTTCACATTTGGCAGGTAATACCATGGTGGAGAAAGTGAAGTTCTCTGCGGGGACGGTATTCACGTCATTAGCAACACCTGTTGCACCAGTACCGATGTAGCGCATTTGGGCACGACGATATTTAGGGTCGTAATCAGCTTGGAATTTCAAGGCGTTCCAGTCATATTTACGGCCTTCAAGGCGAGCAATTCGTGATTCTATCCATTGTGCCATTGGGATATCTTGGGGTTTGATTTGAGGTTGTGACATAGCGTTATCTCCTACACAGAGTGATTAGTATTTTTTCAGTAGAGGCAGAAGTAGTAGGCTGCCGACTAAACCAATAATTACGATAAATAACAGCCCGCTATCCATAGTGTGAGTGGCGGTGATCAGCACCCCCATCAGCAGAGGTGCCGCCGCGCCAGCGAGGTTTCCTAGGCCATTGAATATGCCACCGGCCAATGCACTGACTTGTTTTTGTGTGACTTTAGCGAGTAGAGCGAAGATATTGGGAGCACCTGCTCCCCACATAAACATGCTAAATGCCATCATGAGGATGATGCTGTAGGTATCAGTGAGGAATAGCACTCCAGCTAAGCCCAATACCGCACCTAAGAGAGATACAAAACACACTAAAGCTCTACGGTCATAGCGGTCAGACAACCATGCGCCTATTCCTTCGCCAAACAACATGGCGATAAAGGGGAGAGAGGATAAGACCCCTGCATGCTCTAAGTGGATTGATTTCCCTTTAATTAAATAGCTTGGTAACCAGCCATTCATCCCCCAAAGATAAACAAGAAAAGCGATGTTAAACAGGCAGATAATCCAAAAATGGCTATTTTGGAATAAGCGTTTTTTATGGGCTTGTATGGTCGCGAGTTGTATGTGGGGTGTGTCTAGGTTATGATGATGTTTTGTTTCATATAAGAAACTCAAGCTGACATACGCAGAGTAAAGTGCAGACTAAGCTGGTCGTGTTAGAAAATGTGAGAGAATGGGGGGTGAGAGAAGAGGGGGAATAAAATTAAAATGGCGCCTTATTTAGACGCCACTAAAAAAGCGTTTCACGTATAGTTAAAACTGATTGAAGAAATAACTTAATGTCGTTTAAGTACAAAACCACTTATATACAAAGTGGTTCTATACTTACTATTGTCAAAAATGAAGCGTTAACTTGCTACTGGGGTTTGATGGTTGTTATTTAATGGTGCATGGGTCGTAAAGAGTTGTAATATAACGCCTAATAATGCGCATGCAGCCATCGCAAAGAAGGTATAAATATAGCCTAAAGAACTATTCCAACCCCCGCCTAAATTGATTAACCAGCCCATTAATAACGGTGATAACGCACCGCCAATAAACATTGATGTGGTAATAATACCATTTGCTGTGGATATGGACTGGTCATTTGCATTATCTGATGCCATGGCATAGTAAATAGGCCAAACAGCGTTAGCGACTAAGCCAAAAAACAGTTGTATTGCGATGATTTTTGGCATTGAGGTTGCGAAGTAAAATAAAGCAATCCCGATACTCATCCATAAACCACAGATGATCAATGTTCTTTTTCTGCCTAAGATATCCGATAACCATGGCCAAACAATTTGCCCAACCACGCCAGTCAATGTAAAAATAATACTCAAACCCGCAGAAGCCGCTAAAGATAACCCCGAAACATGATATAGATAAGAAGGTAATACCATGCTTATCCCCATATAGACGATTTGAGTTAATAGGGTATTCCCGGCGGTTAAGGCAATATTTCTATTTTTTAGTGTTTTCAGGAAAATTTTTAACCCTTCACCTTTTTGAACTTGAGTACTGCTATTCTCAGCAGGTTTTGTCATCCCTGACTTTTCAATATGTTGATATAATATTGAAATCCTTGCAGCGGTAGAATATTTTGCCCAAAAAATCATAATAGGCAGTGCGACGATTAATGGAATAAAGAAACTATAGCGCCAATTTGCTTCGCCAAATTCAGAAATAATAAAGCTTGCGACAACGCCACTTAATAAAGCCCCAATAGGATAGCCCGTATGATGTACACCGAGAGCAAACCCTCTTTTTTCTTTAGGCCACCATTCAGCAGTATTACTGACGCCAACAGGTTCACCCCAGCCTGCACCTAAATTAACCCCAAAACGCAATAGAATAAAATAGGTTAAGTTATGGCTAATTGCTTTAAAACCTGAAACAAATGAAATTGCGGTATAACCTAAAACTAAAGGAACTTGAAAACGAGCTCGTTTCCAACCGGAGCCATATCGGTCACTTAATACAGAACCTGGTATGTCAAGAATAGCGAGAGCTATCATGATAATAGCAACAATATTACCCCACTCTTCAGGGCTTAAATTAAACTCTTGAGAAATAACCGGACCTAACCTTAAAATCATTTCTCTATCATAAGCATTCAATAACCAAATAAGCCAACATATGAATAATGAAACCCATGAATAGCGATGTATATTCTTAAAGGATATTTTATTATTTGAAACATTATTTTTAATCATAATTATAGCTCTTTTATAAGTATAATAATTTGAGGTTAATTGATATTAAATTTTGATTAGCAAATTGTTTATCTACCCACCAAATCTTTTTTCAGCTATGCCCTTTACACCAAGATTATGTATTGAGAATACGCTTCCTCTTAATTGACCATCTTCAGGGAAGCGAGGTAATGGTGGCCTTGCCATTGAAGTAACATATAAAATATCTAAATTTTCGCCGCCAAAAGCGACGCTGGTGACCTTTTTAACTGGCATTTCGATAATTCTGTCAATATCGCCGTCGGGGTTATATCTCACGATTTTCCCTGCATAAACGAGTGCATTCCAAAGGTAGCCTTCACTGTCAACAGTTGCTCCATCTGCAGCGCCTCCTGTTGATGTATCGACTTTGCAGAATGTCTGGCGATTATTAATATTACCTGTCGATACGTCATAATCATATTTCCATATTTCCCCTGTCCATGTATCAGCAAAATAAAAAATATCACCGTTTGGTGACCAACAAGGTGCATTAGAAACAATAATGTTTTGTTCTATTTTATGGAGTGAGTGGTCTGTATTTAATCGATATAACGCCCCTGATGGGTTATCTTCTTGCATGTCCATAGAGCCGACAACAAAGCGTCCTTGTCTATCGACTTTTCCATCATTAAACCTATTGTTAGGTTTGTCACTTTCAGGTGCGTGCAGAAGATGAGTTTCACCTGTTATAAAGTCAAGAATATATATTCCTTTTTCTAGGGCGACTATAGCCGAATGACCGTCTTTGCATAAAGCCATTGAGCCTATTTTTTGCCTAACATCCCAACATTTAATTTCAGTTCCTTTTTCTGTACATGAAAATACTCGTCCATCTAAGCTATCAATCCAATATAAACGTTGTTGTTCTACATCCCATATAGGGCCTTCCCCTAAATTGTTTTTTAAATCCAATAATATATTTATTTTCATTTTTCAAATCCTACTAATAACATTATTTAAACTAGGGTTATTTAATGGGTTTCGGGAGTGTGATTACTTACACGATTGGGTTAATTAGTTATAGAGAATCTTAATAGTAGGGGAATAACGCTGGAATAATGTGAAGATGGCAATGTTTATTATATATTCAATTGTTAAATCATTTGTTCATTTGCACAATGAAATAAAATTTAATATTGAGGTGGGTTCTTATATTTTTTTATTCTAATAGTTATCTAAAATAAAATCAATTGACTTAAATTAAATGTATAGTTAGGCATATTAACTAATACTTCTTAATAAAGGTAATAGATTAATCGAGATTAAATTAACTTTTTAACAGAAAGTGGATTAACTTTATAAATTTAACTTTAGTTATTTTTTGTGTCAATAAACCTTACATTTTGTAATGGATTATTGATCGCGCACAAGGCTCCATTCTGACCTGTCTATAGAATAACCATTGAAATTACATAACTTAGCTAAATACAAAAAAATTTTAATAAAGCTATTTAAACTTTAAGAAGCAATGTTAAGTGAGGCAGATATGGATAAAGCATTATCTGATAGGTTGCTCCAATCGGAAATCAGCCGTAGGAAATTAATGCAAACAGGTACTGCAGGTGGGCTAGCGCTTGCCAGTGGTGCATTAAGTTTACCCTTTTGCAGTGCCGCGAATACGAATGAAACTGCATCACAAACAATGACACCCAAGGAAAAAATTGTTTGGAGCGCATGTACGGTTAACTGTGGTAGCCGTTGCCCGTTACGGATGCATGTGGTCGACGGTGAAATTAAGTATGTCGAAACCGACAACACAGGCGATGATGTTTACGGGGACAAACATCAAGTAAAAGCGTGTTTACGTGGCCGCTCTATGCGACGCCGTGTGTATAACCCTGACCGCTTGAAATACCCAATGTTGCGTGTTGGTGCGCGAGGTGAGGGGAAGTTTAAGCAAATTAGTTGGGAAGAGGCCTACGATTTAATCAGTGACAATCTAAAACGTATCATTGCCGATTACGGTAATGAAGCAGTCTATTTGAACTATGGTACGGGGACTCTAGGGGGGACGGTTGCTCGTTCGTGGCCGCCGGCCAACTCACCTATTGCACGCCTAATGAATTGTACAGGTGGTTATTTAAACCACTATGGCACATACAGTACGGCACAAATTAGCTGTGCGATGCCTTATACCTATGGCAGTGGGGCAGGAAACAGTGTTTCTGATATCGAAAACTCTAAGTTAGTGGTGCTATTTGGTAATAACCCAGCTGAAACGCGAATGAGCGGTGGTGGTATTACTTATCAATTAGAGCAAGCGCGTGAGCGTTCGAATGCACGCATGATTGTTATTGACCCTCGCTATACTGATACGGCAGCAGGGCGCGAAGATGAATGGATACCGATCCGACCTGGTACTGATGCTGCATTGGTCGCGGGGCTTGCTCATGTGTTAATCACAGAAGACATGGTTGACCAACCTTTCTTAGATAAATACTGCGTTGGGTATGATGAGAAAACCCTCCCTGCGGATGCGCCGAAAAATGGCCACTATAAAGCGTATATTTTAGGTCAAGGGGATGATGGTGTAGAAAAAACACCACAATGGGCTGCGCAAATCACCGGTATTCCGGCTGATAAAATCATTAAACTCGCGCGTGAAATCGGTTCAGCAAAACCAGCTTATATTAGCCAAGGTTGGGGGCCTCAGCGCCATTCAAATGGTGAGCAGACAGCGAGAGCTATTGCGATGTTGCCGATTTTGACTGGCAATGTGGGAATTAGCGGGGGGAATACAGGGGCCCGCGAAGGGAATTACGATATTCCATTTGAACGCATGCCAACCCTTGAAAACCCAGTTAAAACCAGTATCTCTGTATTCTTATGGACAGATGCTATTGAACGCGGCCCTGAAATGACCGCAACTCGCGATGGTGTTCGGGGTAAAGACAAACTAGATGTGCCAATTAAATTTATTTGGAACTACGCGAGTAACAGTTTAATCAATCAACACTCAGATATTAATAAAACACATGAAATTCTTCAGGATGATAAAAAGTGTGAAATGATTGTTGTGATTGATAATCATATGACGGCTTCGGCAAAATATGCAGACTTAGTCCTGCCAGACTGTACGGCCTCGGAACAAATGGATTTTTGTTTAGATGGTGCTGCCAGTAATATGGGCTATGTCATTTTTGCCAGTCAGGCAATTGAACCTCGCTTTGAAAGTAAAACTGTGTACGAAATGTGTACGCAAATTGCACGTCGTATGGGGGTGGAAGAGAAATTTACCGAAGGGCGAACACAAGAAGAGTGGTTACGCCATTTATATGAAATTTCAAGAGAAAAACTGCCAGAACTCCCTGATTTTGAGACCTTCCAGCGACAAGGGATCTACAAAAAAATGAATCCGCAGGGACATGTGGTGGCACACCAAGCCTTCCGACAAGACCCTATTGCTAACCCACTAAATACGCCATCGGGCAAAATTGAGATCTATTCATCACGCTTAGCGGATATCGCGAAGACATGGACATTGGATGAAGGCGACCTGATTTCTCCTCTCCCAATGTATTCTCCTGGCTTTGAAAGCCATGATGACAAACTTACGGATAAGTATCCTTTGCAACTTAGTGGTTTTCACTATAAATCACGAGTTCACTCAACTTATGGCAACGTCGATGTGCTTAAGGCAGCTTGTTTACAAGAGATGTGGATTAACCCGATTGATGCAAAACGTCGCAACATCAAAAATGGCGATATGGTGCGTATTTTTAATGATAGGGGTGAGGTTCATATCAATGCCAAAGTAACACCAAGGATTATACCGGGGGTGGTGGCGATGGGGGAAGGGGCTTGGTATGCACCAGATGAAAACAAGATAGACCACGGTGGGAGCCTTAACGTATTGACCACGCAGCGTCCGTCACCGCTGGCAAAGGGTAACCCTCAGCACAGTAATCTTGTTGAAGTGGCTAGGGTATAGGGAGGAGATAAATCATGACAACCCAATATGGTTTTTATATTGACTCAGCCCGTTGTACGGGGTGTAAAACATGCGAATTAGCCTGTAAAGATTACAAAAATTTATCTCCTGAAGTGAATTTTCGACGTATTTACGAGTACACAGGGGGAGATTGGCAAGAAGATAACGGTGTATGGCATCAAAACGTCTTTAGTTACTACCTGTCAATCTCCTGCAACCACTGTGAAGACCCTGCGTGTGTCAAGGTGTGCCCGAGTGGTGCGATGCATAAACGTGAAGACGGCTTTGTGGTCGTAGATGAAAGTGTCTGTATTGGCTGCCGTTATTGCCATATGGCTTGTCCTTATGGTGCACCGCAGTTTAATGCGGAAAAAGGTCATATGACAAAATGTGATGGCTGTTATGAGCGAGTGGCAGAAGGGAAAAAACCGATTTGTGCAGAATCTTGCCCACTGCGAGCCCTCGATTTTGGTCCTATTGACGAGTTACGTAAAACTCACGGCAATTTGGCTGAGATAGCGCCATTACCTGAAGCGCATTATACCAAGCCAAATATTGTGATTAAACCTAACGCCAATAGTCGCCCTGTCAATGATACGACGGGTCATTTAGCCAATCCACGGGAGGTCTAAGATGGGCAACGGATTACATGAATGGCCGCTGATTTTATTCACCGTTTTAGGCCAAAGTATAGCAGGTGGTGCGATTGTGACCGGACTTGCATGGCTATCGACTGATGATAAACAGCAAAAACAGCGCATTGTTAATGCCATGCTAGTGCTATGGGTGCTAATGGGGCTAGGCTTCTTAGCCTCTATGATGCATATGGGGTCACCATTACGGGCCTTTAACTCGATGAACCGTGTATTTGCATCTTCATTAAGTAATGAAGTGCTGTTTGGTTCAATCTTTTTTGCCCTCGGGGGGCTTTGGTGGCTGCTATCTGCGCTGAAGAAAATGCCTGAGGGGTTAGGTAAAATTTGGTTGATCCTTACAATGCTAATGGGGTTAGTCTTTGTCTGGGCTATGACTCGCGTCTATATGATTAGTACTGTACCGACATGGGACACGCCACATACCACTATCGGCTTCTTTATGACGGTGTTTGTGGTGGGGCCTATCTTAGGGACATTGTTACTGCGAATCGCTAAATTTCCCCTTCATAGCGGTAAGTTAGCGGCAATCAGTATTATTGCCTATATTGTGACTATCGCATCGGTGTTACTACAAAGTGGTGAAATAGCGCTAATCGCTAGCTCAGTACAAAAAGCGAGTGATTTAGTCCCTGACTACGGCTTATTGCAAATGATCCGTTTAGTGGCTACAAGCCTTGGCTTGTTGTTGTGGATCTTGCCAATTTTCCGTCAAAGTCAACCTTCTGCGGTAAGTTTGTTGATCGGCACATTATTGGTGTTGTTTGGTGAATTGATTGGACGTGGACTATTCTATGGTTTACATATGACAGTCGGTATGGCTGTTGCTTAATAGTAAACTTTTCAGCGTAGGGGGGTCCCTACGCTGACCACCGCAGAGACAATGAATATGCAAGACACGCGATTTCTTGAACAGGTAGCAATTACTGGACGCGTTCTCGGTTCTTTATTTTATTTCGCCCCAGATAGTGAAAATAATACGGATATTGTTGCTATTTTGCAGGAACCGACATGGCATGAAGAATGGCCATTTGACTTACCGTCTTTAACTACCATAAGTCAATTTTTTCAGTCCAGTATTCACGATGAAGAACCCTTGAACGAGGCCTGGCAGCGTTTATTTATCGGGCCTTATGCTTTACCAGCTCCCCCTTGGGGCTCAGTTTGGTTAGATAAAGAAAATATTATTTTCGGTGATTCAACTGTTGAGCTTCGTCAATGGATGCGTACAAAAGGCATTGAACCTGTGACGACCCAAAAAGAGCCTGAAGACCATATTGGCTTGGTCTTGATGTTAGCGGCTTGGTTAGCAGAGCAAAATAGGCGAGACGATCTTGAAGAGCTACTCGCGTGGCATCTTTTACCTTGGTCTGAACATTTTTTGGATACTTTAGCGGATACAGCAGACAGTGCTTTTTATATTGCAGTAGCGAAATTGACCAAAGAGACGCTTGCTGGTTATCAGCAACAAATCACACAGCCTGTTTTAGCAAAAACAGTGTATTACAAGGAAAACGCCGAGTAAAAAATAGCACCACCCAGTTATAGGGTTGGTGCTATTGGTTTCTATTAATTGTTATTGTAGCTTAGGGTGTTGTTTCGCCTTGTTGTACATAAGGTGTATACACACCCGTTAAACTTTTCAAGAAGGCCACAATATCATCGACATCTTTTTGTGGGAGTTCTTTACCCACTTGATAACGCAGCATCAGTTTAACGGCTTCGTCTAAGGTTGCCACATCACCACGGTGGAAATAAGGTGCGGTTAGCTCGACATTACGCAGTGTTGGGACTTTCTGACGTAGCTTATCGCGTTCATCGGAAGTCACATTCATACGGCCAATATCTTGTGCAGTTATTTCACCGAATTCATAATCTTTCTTCAAGCCTAGAGGTTCGAAAGAGCGACCGCCGAGAATAATTCCCCCATGGCAAGTTGCACATTTATTCTCTTTAAATAGTTGGTAGCCATGTAATTGTTGAGTGGTCAGTGCACCGTTATCGCCTCTTAACCAATTATCGAATGGAGAATCCGGGGTAATTAATGTTTTCTCAAACTCGGCAATGGCATCGGTAATGGTATCGCCTGTAAAACCTTCAGGATAGACGGCATTGAAATCGCTTTTTAAAACAGGGTCCTGATCCAATTTAACAATGATTTCATCCCAAGATTTTGAGGCCATTTCAATGGGGTTTAATGGCGGCCCACCGGCTTGAGCTTGTAAGTCAGGTGCTCGTCCATCCCAGAATTGCTCAACGTTAAATACGGAGTTAAATACCGTTGGTGCATTGATAGGTCCTACTGCACCGCCAACACCAATTGATGTTTTACGACCATCAACCCCGCCGGCATTTAACGCATGGCAATGGGCACAAGAGATAGTACTATCGCCAGATAGACGCGCATCATGGTAGAGGCGGAAACCTAAAGCGACTTTTTTGTCATCGACTTCCAGTGATTTGGGAATAGGCTGGATTGGTTCATTACGATGTTCAGCAGCCATATCTTCACTTGCGTAATGTTCTGCTCGTTGCTTGGCTATCCAATCAAGAAGTTTAGTTCGTTCTTCATCACTGACACTGCTCGCCCAATGAAGTGCGACATAGCGAGTTGGCGGCATCGTGTGGTTCTGCATAACCCACTCAATTTTGTTTAATTCACTTTGTGGAACAGGTTCTCCAGCGATAAGAGCAGCGCGTGCGGCTTCGAGGTTAAATGATTTATAGCCGAGTTGAATATCATATTCCATCAATTGTTTTGCGATGGGGAATGATGCATAGGCGGGTAAATCAGCTGATGGAGTATGGCAGTAATCGCATCCTTTTTCGTCAAAAAAACGGAGGACTTGATTATTTTCTGCAATTTTAGATGTCTGAATGTCATTATTTTGTCTACGTTGATTATCGTGATACCAAACGTAACCAGATAACCCAAAATATCCGAGTAAAAGCAAAAATATGACAGCGACCGTAATGCGAGTAAGCTTTTTCATTACACTATCCTTGAAAGATTGCGGTCAAATATATTTAAATATTTTTAATTAATATAATTCTACAGCCGGACTATGATGGATAAATAAAGCTGAAAGGTTCTTGATTTTTATCAACGATGGCCATCGGTTTAAACGATTGCTGAAATAAGATTTGCCTATCAATCAAACTAAAAAGAAAAATAATCAATTTTAATTATTGTACTTGATTGAATTATATGTGAATTAATTTGTGGCTTACATCATGATGTGAGAAAGTCTAAATTTTAAAAACAAGTTACCTTTAATGATGGCTTCCCCTTTATTTTTAATTAATCTAAGTAAATGCAAGTAGAAAAATATATTTTTATGCTTTTTTGATATTGTTGTAAATTAAATGCATATTTTAATATTGAATATAATATGTAAATTTTTTCTAATTTTTAAAATAAATTCTATTTTCTCTCGTTATTGTTGTATCGGAATAATTGTAAAATATATTTATTAACCCCCACTGACATTATCTTTTTTTATCGCTTCATTATTTTGTCATAAAAAAGACATTTCATTGTCATGAGCCTGACTTAAGTTCCTTGTAACTAAGCTAGGAGATAGCATTATGTTTAGTGTCGATACCTTGCTCCACGATATTTACCCACAGCAGCTACCTTCAGTATGGAAGCGTCGTATATTGAAGCGCTTGCTTTTCGAAAAGGAATTTAATCAATTTGCGCTTAATTACCCACATTTAAAAGGTTTTGACCTGATAGAACAGGTTATGGAGTACTTTGATATTCGCAGTGAATTTGCCGAAAGAGATTTAGAAAATATCCCTACTCAGGGGCCAGTTGTTTTAGTGGCAAATCACCCGATTGGTTCTTTGGATGGCCTCGCGATATTACGAGCGGTGGCTACAGTTCGTCCCGACGTTAAAATCGTAGCTAACCAATTTCTGAGTTATATTGAGCCACTAAGTAGCTTGTTTATTCCTGTTGACAATATAAAGAGTAGAACTAGTCGCCAACAAGTTTCCAATATGCAACAACACTTGAATAACCAAGGGGCTTTGATTATTTTCCCTGCGGGGGAGGTTTCTAGGGTTAGCCGCAAAGGTATACGTGATGGACATTGGCGTAGTGGTTTTTTGCGTTTAGCAGCGAAAGCCCGGGCTGTTATTGTTCCCATTCATGTTCAAGGGCGTAATAGTTATTTATTTTATCTCACCTCGATGGTTTATCGCCCTTTATCAACGTTAATGTTAGTCAGGGAAATGTTTAAGCAACAAGGTAAACAAATAAAAATACGGATTGGTGGGCGTATACCATTTACACATTGGCATAATGGGCATATGAAGGCTCATGAATTAGCAGAACGATTTCGTCGTCATGTGTATTTACTGGGTAAGGGTAAAGCGGGGTTATTTACTAGTGAATCAGCCATTGCACTACCTGAAGACCGTTCAGAATTAAAAAAAGCGTTAGTTGCTTGCGAGCATTTGGGGACATTGCCTGATGGCAAAATGATTTATCTTTATCAACGAAATCAAGATATCAGGTCGCCTATACTTCGTGAGTTAGGCCGATTACGGGAAATTGCTTTTCGCGCTGTCGGTGAAGGGTCTGGAAAACGTCGTGATTTAGATAGCTACGATGATGACTATTGTCATCTGATCCTTTGGGATGAAGATGAGCTGGATATTGTGGGTGCCTATCGTTTTATCCCAACTGAGAAACAATTGGCTGTGAAAGGGTTAGCCGGTATTTACAGTTATAGCTTATTTCACTATGACCAAAAAATGTTACCTATTCTTGCTCAAGGGATTGAGTTAGGAAGAAGTTTTATTCAGCCTAAATATTGGGGCAAACGAGGTTTAGATTATTTATGGTTGGGAATAGGCGCCTATTTAGCCAAGTACCCACAATATCGTTATTTATTTGGTCCAGTGTCTATTTCTGGTGCGATGCCAGTAGCTGCAAGGGATTTATTAATTGCATTTTATCGGCTCTATTTTTCTGCAAAACAGACAATGGCACAATCACGCCAGCCTTATCCCGCTTCCTTACCGCAAGTGCTTGCCCAATTTGCGGGAGATAACTACCAAGAAGATTTAATTAAATTAAAGAGCTTACTCAATAATATCGGTTGTTCGATTCCGACACTTTATAAGCAATATACAGAACTGTGTGAGCCTGGGGGCGTACAGTTTATGGATTTTGGTTCAGACCCAGCTTTTAATGACTGTGTTGATGGTTTGATATTAGTCGACTTAACTAAATTAAAGCCTACACGCTATCAACGGTATGTGGGGGGACATTTAACAGGGAAAAGAGTCGCCACATCATTGTAATGAATCATAATTAAATGAATCCGATTTGAGAGGGGGATTGGGGGAATAGTTCTCCCCCAATTGTGTTTATCTATTTAGTGAAATTATGGCCAATAAGGTAGATGAGCGAAGAAGATATTAACCCTGCAACCACGACTGATAACTCAGGAGCGTAGGCATTCACAATTAATGCAATTCCTGATGCTAATATCCAAGAGATAAAAGCTAAAGGTTGCCAATTTTTTGACTCATCGTTTTTTCTTTTTAAGACTAATTGGTCCATGATAATAATTGCCGCAATAGGTGGAACAATCAATCCAAGTAAATTTAACCAAGTTTGGAATGCATTCCAAATCCCTGTCACCGCAACGATAATCCCAATCACACCAAGGATAATCGTTAAGGTTCTCATTTTTCCTTTTGTAATATGTGACCAACCAACAGCACCATTGTATAAACAATGAGTACAGCCCACGCCTAAGTTAACAAAAACAAAAATGATAGCCAAAATAGAAAGTAACGGGCTAGCATTGGCTAGGATAGTAATAAAATCTCCGCCAGTCACTTCTGGGTGCAATACCACTCCGGTGGCTACAATTATTGCGCCAATCACTTCTGCAAAGAACTTGGAAATTGGGAAGGCGGTAAATGCAGCTAAAAAACCTTGTTTACCATTTTTTGCCCAGCGGGTGAAATCTGCGGTCATAGTACCTGAATCGGTAAAGGTGGAGAAGATCATCGTTACAGCGACACCGAATGAAAGTACGCCAGCACCAACCGCAGGCTGATAATTAATAATATCTGATGAGCCATTTTTCATAGCAATAACAACAGAAATAATGCCGAGGATTAAATACATCGGGGCTGCAATATAGCCTAGAAAGGCTAATGCTTTTATGCCTATGAATGTGGCTCCAACATAAAGCACACCACCTAAGATAGTCATCAGTAATAGGTTCTGTCCAAATGAACGAAACATTGTGTCGCCAGTTAGGCCAACCATCAGAGCAAACCAACCTATAACGACGGTTGCCAGCAACCCTGAAACTGCAATATATCCACGCTGTCCAAATGTTTTTTTAGCCGAAATAGCAAAGTTTTCCCCGGTTTTTCCTGCTAAATAACTTAAGGAACCAATAACTAAACATAAAAGTAAATTACCCACGAGGATTGCAGTGACCCCCATTTTGAAACCGAGCATTGCTGTAACGACACCGCCAATCACTGCGCTGGTTAATACTAGAGGGAAGCTGTACCAAACGGCAGAAACGGAGGCAAAGCTTTTTCGATGTTCAATAGGGACTGGGACATGTTCATATTCGGAATCTAATAGAGCATTTTCTTTTTCTTTATTTGACATATTAGGTGAACCTCATTTTATTAAAAATAATTGGAGTACCTATAAAAATAAATTTTTAAATATTTATTGTTCTAATATTTATGGTTTATTAATAATGGCGAAATAGAATCTATTGTTAATAAATAAATTTATTAACTTGTAATAAAAATGTTTTTCTTGGTTTTTTTATGATAAATCAAGCATATCAATAGTCAGTAGTGAATAGAATCCATTTGAAATTAATTCATCAATAAGGTGGGTGATTGTTGATCTTTTTTCAATAAACAAGGTTTTATGTGATTGCTAACATCATTAAATAAGAAATTAATATTGTTTTTAGATGGTTTGTAAAAAATTCATTAGAGTTAATATTACTCTCATTAAATAATAATGTTTAAATTGTGATTAATATCAAATTTCGTGTTTTCTTATTGTTATTTAACTGTGTTTTTTATGTTTCTTTTAATTCGTAAAAAGTACTTTTATTCTGTCAAAATGGAATATTAATTTTTTATGATGCCATATGAAAATGCGATCTTTGCATGAATTAGGCTGTCATCATCCAATCATAAAATTGTCATCAATTTGACGTATTCAAGCCGTAGCATCATCCATAACGATTAAGTCCCAAAGAGGATACAAATAGTTATGCGACAAACTCTCTCTTCCTTGAGTGAGTCTCCCTGTCTTTTGCCATGTAGGCAGGAAACGGGGGGCTTACCGATGATCTCAATTCAACGTTTATCTCAGGCATTTTCACACCAATATGTACTAAATGGCATCGATTTATCTGTAGAAAAAGGCACGATCCTTGCGCTACTAGGGCCTTCTGGTTGCGGTAAAAGTACTTTGCTTAAATTATTAGCGGGTTTATTACAACCTTCTGGCGGTGCGATTTATTTTGGTGATCAACTGGTGGCGAATTCTCAACGCCTTGTTCCTCCTGAAAAGCGCAATCTTGGCATGGTATTTCAGGATTATGCGTTATGGCCGCATATGAGCGTATTTCAAAATGTGGCATTCCCTTTGCGTATGCGCGGTTTCAGTCGTCTAGAAATCGAAAATCATGTTATGGAAGCTTTAAAGCGTGTGGGGTTAGTGGATTTTGCTAAGCGGAAACCCGCTGATTTATCAGGGGGGCAGCAACAACGTGTTGCCTTAGCTCGTGCCATTATTGCTGAGCCTAAAATTTTGTTATTCGATGAGCCTTTGTCAAATCTTGATGTTGCATTACGCCAATCACTTTGCGCAGAAATGGCTCAATTACTAAGAGCATTAGGGACTACCGCTGTATACGTAACACATGACCCCGCAGAGGCTAATGCACTAGCACATCAAGTTGCACATATGCGCAATGGAAATATTGAAAGTTTGACCACATTATGAAGAGAGAGACCGCTATGCAAAATTTACTGTCAAAGAACCGATTTTCACTAAAGGGTATCACAATGAGTCTTGGCCTTTCCTGTGCATTATTTTCCATTCCTTCCCAAGCAATTACGGTTTATACCGCAGGGCCTGGCGCTATGGCGAAACAATTGGCGGCGGGGTTTGAAAAACAAACAGGCACTAAAGTGAATGTTTTTCAAGCTACAACCGGGAAAGTAATGGCAAGGCTTGAAGCTGAACAAGCGAATCCCCGTGCTGATGTGTTGATTTCTGCATCATGGGATACGGCAGAGGATTTGCAACAAAGAGGTTGGTTGTTGCCTTATGAAAGCGCAAATGCCCAGCAAGTGCCTGCACGTTTTAAAACACCTTATTATGTCGCCCAAGGTGTTTCTGCATTGGGTATTGTGTGGAATAGCCAAAGTGGCACACCAAAACCTACAGATTGGCAGGATCTTGCTCAACCTGCTTTTAAAGATAAAGTCACGATGCCTGACCCTGCACTTTCTGGTGCATCATTAGATTTAGTCTTAGGGTTACAAAATGCCAAACAACAGGCTGCTTGGACATTATTTTCTGAATTAAAAGCCAATGGAATGGTGATTTCTGGGCCGAATGCGCAGGCGCTTACTCCTGTATTGCAAGGGGCAAAAGCGGCAGTATTTGGTGCGGTAGACTATGTGGCATATAGCAGTATTGCCAATGGTGAGTCGATTGAAGTCATTTTCCCTAGTAGCGGTACGGTAATTGCGCCTCGCCCGATGATGATTTTAAACAGTACTAAGCAACCTGATGAAGCCAAAGCCTTCATTGATTATGTATTATCTCCAGAAGGGCAAACGATAGTCGCTAACGCTTGGTTAATGCCTGCTAGGGCTGATATTGAAGGGAAGCGGCCTGATTTTTCAACACTCAAATTATTACCAGAAGCAACAGTAGATAACGCAGAACGTAGTGAAGTGCTAACGCGTTTAAGCGCACTTTTCCGTTAAATAATGCAACAAGGTAATTTTAATTAGCAAACCGCTGGGTATGCATAATACCCGGCAGGAGTGTTGTTTCTAATGATAAAAATTCGTTTTTTACCTTTATTGGTGCTCATTGCATTAATCATTTTAGTCGTGATCCCTTTGAGCTTCATTATTTTACAGGCAGTTTTCCCCCAATTAGGGCAGGGAATATTTGAACAACCATTCGAACCAATTATTCATTTACTGAATGAGCCAGAGCTTCCACTGTTATTGCAAAATACTTTGTTGTTAGGTGGTGGGGTCGCTGTCATCAGCGCAATGATTGCTATCCCTTTAGGGGCACTACGAGGCTTATTTAATATCCCTTTCGCAAAAGGCTGGGATTTACTGTTTCTAATCCCTTTTTTGATACCACCTTATATTGCGGGGTTATCATGGATGTTAACTCTGCAACCCAATGGCTATTCTCAGCAGCTTTTTGGTCTGAGCCCAGGAAGTGCCATTTTCTCATTAGGTGGCATGATGGGGATTATGGCTTTAAATTTATTCCCCGTATTGTATTTTGCCGTATCGAGAAGCATGGCTGCGAATGGTAATAGACTTGCTGATGTGGCTCAGGTTCATGGCGCTACCCCTTGGCAGGCCTTTTTTAAAGTGACGTTGCCGTTATCATTACCATCGATTGCTGCTGGGTTACTACTCATTTTTACTCTAGCGATTGAAGAATACGGTATCCCAGCAGCAATTGGTGCGCCTAATGGTATTCGAGTATTAACGACGGATATTGAACAACGCTTAGCGGATTGGCCAATTGATTTACCCGGTGCAGCATCGTTATCACTGGTGCTGGCGAGTATGGCAATTTTGGCTTATACCTTACAGCGTTCTATTGTTTCTGGGAAAAATGTTGTCACGACGACAGGAAAAGCGGCAGCACAAGTGACTCGCTCGTTAGGTGGCTGGCGTTGGCCAGTTGTTGGGATATTTACATTTACTGCTTTTTTGGCGGTGGGAATGCCTTTATTAGCGATGTTTGGTACTGCATTTTCCGCCACGGTTTCAGGTGGATTGGCTTGGGATAACCTGACGTTAAGGCATTTCTCAGGGCTAATTGACTCGCAAACAGAGGCTCTTTCAGCATTGTTGACCAGCGTTTCTTTAGCGACTGTAACAGCAATATTGACAGGGATATTAGGTTTCTTATCGGCTTGGATCGTTGTATCACAACGTATTCGTGGTGCTGCTGTTATCGATGCGCTTTCTTTACTGCCAATTTCTATTCCTGGCATTGTTATTGCGGTAGGGATGATTTTGGCTTGGAACCAGCCCTTTTGGCCTATAACACCCTATCATACATGGGGGATCTTACTACTTGCTTATAGTTGTTTGCTTCTTCCTTACCCTGTACGTTATTGCAGTGCCGCATTAACCCAAATCGGCGGAAGTTTAACGGATGCTGCAAGGGTACATGGTGCTTCAGCTATCACGACATTACGTTTGGTACTTTTCCCGTTGGTATTACCGAGTTTAGTCGCAGCCATGATGTTAGTTTTTGCCGTGGCTTCTCGAGAGTTAGTTTCTTCATTATTGCTAGCCCCAGCGGGTATGCAAACCGTATCTATTTTTGTTTGGCGTCAGTTTGAACAAGGCTCGATAGGTAGTGGGATGGCAATGGCCTGTTTGGCGGTATTAATTAGCTTAAGCTTAATGCTGTGCGCACAATGGGTAGAACAGCGATATAGCAGAAAGTCATAAAATTAAGCGCAAGTAAGTTTGTGAGTGCTTACTTGCACGCAAGAGTCATTTAATACATTACTCGCTAATATCACTCGCATCGTGGCGTTCGCGGACTTGTTGTGCCGGGTCACCTTGTAGACGGTTCACTCGGCGTCCACGTTGCACGGCTGGGCGTGCATAAACTTCATCAGCCCAACGAATAACATTTTTATATTCATGGACAGATAAAAACTCAGCCGCATCGTATAACCAGCCTTTTACTAGAGCACCATACCATGGCCAAATTGCAATATCTGCAATCGTATAGCTGTCACCGGCGACATATTTATGGTTGGCTAAGCGCTTGTCTAATACATCGAGTTGGCGCTTGGTTTCCATCGCAAAACGGTTAATTGGGTATTCGAATTTTTCAGGAGCATAGGCATAGAAATGCCCAAAACCGCCACCTGCGAAAGGCGCTGAACCCATTTGCCAAAATAGCCATGAGAAGGTTTCGGCACGCTCTGGTTGGGCTGTCGGTAATAACGCAGAAAATTTTTCGGCTAAATACGTCAGAATCGAACCTGACTCAAATACTCTAATAGGTTCTTCGCCACTTCTATCTACTAATGCGGGAATTTTTGAGTTAGGGTTAACTTCAACAAAACCAGAACTAAATTGGTCGCCTTCACCAATATTAATTAGCCAAGCGTCGTATTCAGCCTCTTTAATGCCAAGGGCTAGTAGCTCCTCTAACATGATAGTGACTTTTTGTCCGTTCGGCGTTCCTAAGGAATATAGCTGTAGTGGGTGCTTACCTACAGGTAATGCCTTTTCGTGAGTAGCACCAGAAATTGGGCGGTTTATATTCGCGAATTTTCCACCATTGCCTTGTTCCCATTGCCAGACTTTAGGGGGAACATAAGGGGAGTTTGCCATGAGTTATCTCCTTAACCGTTTTAAAGGGGGCGATTTTTCTCTTCAATAATCTTATGTTGAATGATCTTCACTGTAGCAATCTGCGATGAATTCGCCACCTTTTTATCGTATTTTACTGCGGGAGGTGCTTGAACCGCACAGAATGCATGAAATAGCCACCTAAGAAAGTCAGTTAGTCATTTACACAAAGATTACCTTTAGGTGGGGGGATTGTTCATGCGCACAATAGCGAGTCAATAAATGGGATGAATATACTTAAGACTGAGGTTTGAAAATCATACCCAAAGTCAAATAGTTCAATTTATCATCATCTTTAACGCCAAAAAAGGCACTTAAGTAAAAAATAATTAACAAACCGATTGTGCAGATAGCTAACTTAAATAAAAAAAAGGTGTGAACAATATGTGAACATTGGCACTAATTTATGAGGTGGCATTTTATACATTGATAGTATATCAGCCATATTCAGTTGTGTTGGAGTGTCTCATGCTTGCATCAAATTCAAATATTTATCAAAGCTTATTAAATAGAGCAAAAATACAACCAGATGCTATAGCCATTGTATTTGAAGAGCAAAATTGGAGTTATCACCAGCTACTGGTTAAAGTAAACCAAACGATGCATTGGTTAACATCCAGTTTGCAATTGAATAAAGGTGACCGCATTGTATTAGGTTGGGGAAATACCATTGAATTCTGCCAATTATTTTATGCTGCTGTGGGGTTAGGGCTGCAAGTTATTCCTTTAAGTACTAAAATGAAAGAGTTTGAAGGAAAAGAACATGTACTGAATATCAATGCGAAGGCAATTTTTTGGGATGACAGTTATCAACCTTGGTTAGCTCCATTAAGTGTAAAAGGTATGAGCCTTTCACAATGGCGTGCCTTAACATTAACTGATGAAATTAACTTTATTAATCAGGTTGACAATGATGACCCTGCTGTAATTATTTTTACTTCAGGTACAACGGGTGCCCCTAAAGGTGCTGTTATTACCCATAAAAATATATTATCTGCAATATATGCATATCAGGAAACATTACAGTTATCTGAGAAAGATAAAACAATACTTGCTGTGCCTATTTACCACATTACAGGGCTTTCAGCTATTTTAGCCTTATTTATTCATATTGGTGGGACAATTTATCTACATAAAAAATTTAATGCACAAGAGATTATTTCCTCAATTGCGAAGTCGAATATAACATTTTTACATGGTTCACCAACAGTATTTATATTATTAATTCAAAAAATAAAAGAAAATAAAAGTATCAATTTAGAAAGATTTAATACATTGCGAATGATTGCATGTGGTGCGGGCCATTTAAATGAAGGCACAATTAAAGAATTATCATATATTTTTTCAAAGACATCTATTCATTCTATATATGGCTTAACGGAAACATCGTCTCCTGCAACAGTTTACCGTGACGATATTCGTAGCAGTAATAAAAAAGCAAGTTCTGGTACGCCGGTACCGGGGATTCAAGTGGCGATCCGTAATGAAAAAGGTGATGATCAACCCGCAAATAGTACCGGTAATATCTGGGTTAAAGGGGATGTTGTGATCCAGCGTTATTGGCCTGATTGCCCTGCGAATAAATCTTCATTTAAAGATGGTTGGTTTTTTACTGGGGACATCGGTTATATGGATGATGAGGGCTACCTTTATATTCAAGATAGAATCAAAGATATGATTAACCGAGGTGGTGAAAAAATATATTCCATTGAAATGGAGGACCTTATTTCTAATTACCCTGGTGTCAATGAGGTTGCTGTTATCCCTATAGAAAGCGCAATTTATGGTGAAGAACCGATCGCATTTATTATTCCAGAAATGCAAGTGTGTTTAACCAGTAAAGAAGTTATTGAATGGCTAAAGGAGCGGGTTCCAAATTATAAAGTTCCTGTAAAAATTATATTTACACGTAATTTTCCTAGAACTTGGAATGGGAAAATAAGTAAAAAAGATTTGAAAAAACGATATTACTCTTTAAATAACTAACATCTAAATTAGTTTTTAATTAATCAAATAAAAGGCTACGAAATATTAGCCTTTAGGCAGGTTTTTATCATGAATAATAAATTTATCTCTAAACAGGAAGCCGCTAAATTAATTAATGATGGCGATACAGTTTGTACTGTGGGAATGACCTTAACGAGTGCTGCTGAATCTATTTTATCGGCAATTGAGCAACGTTTTTTATCTGAAGGCTCTCCAAAACAATTAACTTTAGTCCATGCGGCAGGGCAATGTAACCGTATTCGGGGTAATCAACATTTTGCTCATCAAGGAATGGTGAAACGCATTATTGGTTCACATTGGGGGTTAGCCCCTCGCTGGATGCAGATGATCAACGATAATCAGGTTGAGGCTTACTGCCTTCCTCAAGGGCAGATGGTGCATTTATATGGTGCGATGGCGGCTGGTCTACCGGGGCGCTTGTCCAAAGTTGGGCTAGGGACTTTTATCGACCCTGACTTAGAGGGGGGAAGAATGAATGCGAAAACATTAGCGCTTCCGTCCCTTGTGGAGAAAGTTAATTTCAAAGGGGAAGCGTGGTTATGGTATCCCGAAATTCCATTGGATGTTGTCGTGATCCGCGGTACACATGCGGATACTAAAGGTAATTTGACCACAGATGAAGAAGCCATGTCGTTGGAGGTATTGCATGCTGTTTTAGCGGCAAAACGCTTTGGTGGGAAAGTCATTGCTCAGGTGAAGTATTGTGTTGAAGAGGGGACTTTGCACCCGAAGCGTGTCACTGTTCCAGCCAGTTTTATTGACCATATTGTGGTTTGTGATAACCCTGAAGAAGATCATCGTCAGTCCTCAAGTTGGTTCTTTGATCCCACATTGTGCGGCGATATTCGAACGCCAGTGCAGCAAACCACGCCGTTACCTCTTGATATTCGTAAGTTGATCGGGCGCATCGCTTGCCGTTATCTCACGGAAAACTGTGTGATCAACTTAGGAACAGGGATACCTAACGATGTGATCGGTTCAATTATCCAAGAAGAAAATGCGACCAAACGCGTAGATATCACTGTGGAATCTGGTATTTGGGGCGGTGTTCAAGCGGGGGGAATCGATTTTGGTATTGGCCGCAACCTTTCTGCCATGATCAGCCACCAAGACCAAATGTTGTATTACAACGGTGCAGGGGTAGATATCACCTATATGGGCGCGGGGGAAATGGATGCCAATGGCCATGTTAATGCTACTTTGCTTGGCAATATTTGCCCGGGTGCAGGTGGGTTTATCGATATCACGCAGAATGCTCGTCACGTCGTTTTTTGCTCAACATTTACGGCTAAAGGGTTAGATATTCGTTGTGAAAATGGGCAGTTAAAGATTATTCGTGAAGGTGATATCCGCAAGTTGGTGGATAACGTTAGGCAGATTTCTTGGAACGCAGATGTGGCGCGTCAGATTAACCAAACTATGCATTTTGTCACGGAGCGTGCGGTATTTACCTTGGGTGAGAAAGTCCCTGTGTTAGTAGAAATCGCCCCGGGAATTGACCTTGAGCGTGACATTCTTGCTCATATGGATTTTGTACCAGAAATCTCCCCTGATTTAAAAGTGATGTGCTCTTCATTATTTAAAGAAGCGCCTTTTGATCTGATTTCATATTTATAGTCTCAATATTAAAGAGGGATTTACGCATGTTAGTCAAAAATAAAGTTGCCATTGTTACAGGATCAGCGAGAGGGATAGGGTTTGCCATTGCACAAGTATTGGCAGAAGAAGGTGCAAAAGTGGTGATATCTGACCTTTCGATGTCCTCTGGCGAAGAAAGTGCGAAGCAATTACAAGAAAAGGGTTATGAAGCTGTTTTCATCCCATGCGATATATCGAAGCGTGACCAGGTTAATGAGTTGTTTTCAAAGACAAAAGAACATTTTGGCACCATTGATGTATTAGTCAATAACGCAGGGATAAATCGTGATGGCATGCTGCATAAATTAACCGATGATGATTGGGATAAAGTTATCGATATCAATCTAAAAGGTACGTTTAATTGCATGCAAGAGGCTGCAAAACTCATGCGCGAACAAGGCAGCGGACGCATTGTAAATATTTCATCTGCAAGCTGGTTAGGGAATGTTGGGCAGGCAAATTATGCGGCATCGAAAGCAGGTGTCATTGGCCTAACGAAAACGGCCTGCCGCGAATTGGCACGTAAAGGGGTCACTGTGAATGCGATTTGCCCAGGGTTTATTGATACCGATATGACTCGTGGTGTTCCCGAAAAAGTGTGGGACATCATGATCAGTAAAATTCCAGCAGGCTTTGCAGGCGACCCGCGTGATGTCGGCCAATGTGTGGCATTTTTGGCTTCCGATAAAGCGCGTTATATCAATGGCGAAGTGATTAATGTTGGCGGCGGCATGGTGCTGTAGGAGGAAATATGAAACAAGCAAATGACATTGTGATTGTAAGTGGTGTGAGAACGGCAATTGGGACGATGGGTGGTAGCTTTGCGAACACTCACCAACATGATTTAGGTGCGTTAGTTATTCGTGAAGCGGTAAAGCGTGCAGGGATCGCCCCTGAAGATGTTAATGAAGTGATTGTGGGGAATGTGGGGCAAATCGCAGAAAGTGGGTTTATTGCCCGTATTTGCCAATTGCGAGCAGGCTTACCAAAAGAAACGACCGCGTATTCTGTTAATCGCCAATGTGGTTCAGGGTTACAAGCGTTAGCTGATGGCATGATGTTGTTACAAACTGGTCAATCAGATGTGGTTGTGGCTTGTGGTACAGAAAATATGACCATGCTGCCTTATTACCTGCGCAAAGCGCGTTACGGTTATCGCATGGGGAATGATGTTTTAGAAGATGGCTTAACATCAATTCTTACTTGGCCTGAAGGCCCATATCATAATGGTATGACCGCAGAAAATGTGGCCGAGCAATTTCATATTTCCCGTGAAGAAATGGATGATTTCGCATGGAACAGTCAGCAAAAAGCATTGAAAGCCATTGAAGAAGGCTATTTTCAAACGCAAATTTTGCCAGTTGAAATCGCAGAAGGGCGTAAGGGAACGCGTATTTTTGATACGGATGAACACCCGCGCGATACACCACGTGAGAAGCTTGCCAAATTACGTCCCGCATTTAAGGCAGATGGCGTGATTACTGCGGCTAATTCATCAGGGATTAATGATGGAGCCGCTGCGTTAGTCATGATGCGACGCGAAGAAGCTGAAAAACGGGGTTTGAAACCTAGAATGAAAGTGGTTGATTGGGCCGTTGCGGGCTGTGAGGCTGCCATTATGGGGTTTGGCCCAGCACCTGCAACACGCCGCTTGATGGATAAACTCAAGATGGACGTCAAAGATATTGACCTTATTGAGTTAAATGAAGCTTTTGCCGCACAAGCAATCGCAGTGATGAATGATTTGTCGTTAGACAGTTCTCGAGTCAATGTGAATGGCGGCGCAATTGCCCTTGGTCACCCTGTTGGCGCTAGTGGAGCAATCCTACCTGTAAAATTAATGTACGAAATGGAGCGTCGTCAGGTTTCTACTGGGCTAGTGACCATGTGTATCGGTGGTGGTCAAGGGATATCAATGTTGTTTGAAAAAGAATAAGAAATATTGCAAGCAGAAAGCCCGACGTGGGGCGTCGGGCTGTTGCTGAAGTAATAACAACAGGTAAGTCACTTATGACGAAGAACTATACCTGTTTCACCACAACATGAGGATCTTATCTATGTTTTCTACAAATGCAAATTTAGATTATGTTGCGCAGGGTAAAAAAACGAACGCAAAGATATATCGCAACCTGATGCCTTTACTGATCTTAGCTTATATTATTAGTTTTATTGACCGAACAAATATTGGGATGGCAAAGCACGCCATGTCAATTGACTTAGGGCTGTCAGCAACTGCATTCGGTATTGGTGCAGGGCTGTTCTTTCTGACCTACTCGATTCTTGAGATCCCAAGTAATTTGATTATGGAAAAAGTGGGAGCGCGGTTTTGGATCACACGGATCATGATCACTTGGGGGTTATTATCTGCTGCGATGGCATTTGTGACCGGGCCTACCTCATTTTATATTTTACGCTTATTACTTGGTGCGGCTGAAGCAGGGTTATATCCCGGTGTTATCTTGTATATGACATATTGGTTTAGCCAAGAAGAGCGTGCCAAAGCAACAGGGCTATTTTTACTTGGTGTCTGTTTAGCCAATATTATCGGTGCGCCGTTAAGTGGCTTATTATTAAGTATGGATGGCTTATTAGGTTTCCATGGTTGGCAATGGATGTTTGTTATTGAAGGTTTACCTGCGGTGATCTTAGCTTTTGTTGTCTGGTTTGTTTTACCCAATAAACCTGAAGATGCAAAATGGTTAGATGAGGATGATCGCAATTATATTAAATATAAACATGAACAAGATAAAAACAGTATTAGTGTGAGTAATAGTAAATTTTCACTGATGGCAGCATTTAAAAATAAAGCCTTCATGATGATTGTCGCAATTTATTTTACTCATCAATTTTCAGTTTATGGCTTAAGTTATTTCTTACCAACAATTATTGGAGAATATGGCAAGTTAACACCAATTCAAATTGGGTTATTAACAGCTATACCTTGGATCTCAGCAGCGATTGGTGGCATTTTTGTGGCAAGAAAAGCCAATACACCTCGTCGTTCATCGCGCATTTTAATTTCAGGTTATGCTGTTATGGCTATCGGACTAGTGATTGGCGCTATGGGCGGGCCTGTTGTCGGTTTAATTGGATTCTGTTTAACCGCATTTATGTTTTTTGTTGTCCAATCTATTATTTTCTCGCTTCCACCAACCTATATGAGTGGCAGTATGCTGGCAGGTAGCTTGGCATTGTTAAATTGTCTGGGGTTATTTGGTGGTTTTCTTGGCCCATTTATTCTCGGATTTTTTGAGGACTATACTGGTACTGCTACATCTGGATTATGGTTTGGTGTTGGTTTACTTGTTATCGGCACCATTATCGCCTCACGGGTCAATACTGGTAGTATAGGGGATAGTGCAAAAGTGGAAGCTACTACCTCAATACAAGTAAAGTAATACAACATCGCCATTTACAATAGGAAAGTCTGCATGAAAATTGTTATCGCACTTGATTCCTTTAAAGGAAGTTGTTCAGCACAGCTTGCGTGTCAGGCTGTTGCAGAGGGTTTCGAGCGTGTATCCTCCGAGTTGGATGTGACGTTATTACCTATCTCTGATGGTGGAGAAGGTTTGTTGGAGTCACTAGAGCACAGCCCAGTATTATCAGGTGTCACACCTTATACTTTTAGTTGTACTGGCCCATATGGAAGTAAGGTTGATGCACGATTATTAGTATTAGAAGGAAAGACGGCCTTTATTGAAATGGCGCAATGTTGTGGTTTAGAACTGGTTCAAGCAGAACATCGTCAAGTTGAAAAAGCGTCGACTTATGGCTTAGGTGAAATGGTAAAACATGCACTCGATTTAGGGTGCACACGCATTATTATCGGTATTGGTGGAAGTGCAACTAATGATGGTGGTGCGGGTTTTGCACAAGCTTTAGGCGCAGAGTTTTATGATAATGACCAACAGCTTATCGAATTTCCCATTAATGGCGAAAATTTGATAAATATCGCAAAGATTAACTTTGATAAATTCGATCCTCGTGTAGCGGATGTCGAATTTAATGTTTCTTGTGATGTTGAAAACCCGTTATTAGGTAAAAATGGCGCAACCTATATTTATGGCTCACAAAAAGGCGCTGATAAAGCGATGTTAGATAAGCTTGAGCTAGGCATGGCTCATTACGCTCAATTAATGACAAAAATTACAGGGAAGGATTTCTCATTGGATGCGGGGAGCGGCGCTGCTGGCGGATTAGGGGCTGGGCTACGTTGGTTTGTTTCCGCTAAGCTTGAGAAGGGGATCGACTTGGTGTTGGGGCTACTTGGTGCGGAGTCGTATATTCAGCAAGCCGACCTTGTTATCGTTGGGGAAGGGCGGCTTGATAGCCAAAGTGCCAATGGTAAAGCTCCTGTTGGTGTCGCTCGTATGGCAAGTCATTATGGGGTACCAACAATCGCACTATGTGGGGGGTACAGTGAAGATAGCCGTATTTTATATCAACATGGTATCACTGCCATGTGGTCACTTTGTCCGGGGCCAGTTTCCCTTGAGCAGGCAATGGTTAATGGAGAACGTTATTTAGCTGATACGGCTGAAAATTTGTTACGTACTGTATTATCTAGCCATAGTAAGCAAATAAAACATTAAGATGAGGCGGTAATATGCTACTGACTGAAAAATTAGCTAATGATATTGTCACTCGTGCAATGGGGATAATCCATCACAACGTCAATGTGATTAATAGTCAGGGTGTAATTATCGCCTCAGGTGAAAAAAAACGTATTGGTGAGACTCATGAAGTCGCGGTGGAAGTTATTCGCTGTGGTAAACGGATCACCATTTATAATGAAAATGAGGCGAGTCGCTATTCCAATGTCGCGCCTGGTATTAATCATCCAATTATGGTGGCAGATAACGTTGAATTAGTGATTGGTGTCAGTGGTGACCCGGTTATTATTCAACGTTATGCCGAATTAGCAATACTCACTGCAGAGTTATTAATTAAACAGGAAATTGAGCGGCGTAGTATTAATTGGCAGCATCGTTTACGTGATATGCTATTTGTGCAATTTATTGAAAGTACTACGCCAATGCAAGGTCGTAGTGCTTTATTGAAATTACACAATTCGGGCTTTTCATTTTCGTTGCCTACAATCCCGGTCATTATTAATATCGAAGCGATTCAATATCGGCCAGAAATTCTGGATTCCATTATTACTGAATTGTCAGCAATGGAAAAAAGTGATGTATTACTATTAAATAGCCGTGAAATTTTGATGTTATTTCCATCAACATTTTATAAAAACGAATCCTTTATTTCTCATCTACATTTTATTTTAGATAGTCAACTTAGCCAGTACTATATTGGTGTTGGGGTTCAAGCTGATACGGAAGAACATGTGAGAGATGCTGTTCATTTCGCACGTTCAGTCATTGATGTAGGGCGGTTAACAGTTCCTGAGAAACAAGTTTTTTTATTTAAAGAAATGGCCTCTCTGTGTTTATTTAATGAGTTGGAGAATAGCTATTTATTTAATTTTTTCTTAGATATTTGCAATAAAATATTATTACATGACTCGGGGGATATCTTGCTTGAAACCCTAGAGTTATTTTTATCGCAAAATGGCGAGGTTGGCAGCACGGCGCAACAGTTAGGTATTCATAGAAATACATTAAGTTATCGATTACAACAAATTAAAAAGCAAACAGGCTTAGACCCGACAAAGTTTACTGACCTTATTCAACTGTCTGTTGCTATGCATGGCTATCGTCGGCGTTATCCGAAACAACAGCCATGGTTGGATGCGTTAACTTGATCTTAATAGGCATTATTTTTGCTGTAAAACAAATATTGCAGCTTCGACCCGTGACTTTAAATTTAGTTTTTTCAATAAATGTTTTACATGTACTTTTACTGTACTTTCTGTGATTTGCAATTTATTAGCGATCAGTTTATTTGAAAGGCCTTGTGCTATTAAGTTTAAAATACGGGTTTCTCTTGGGGTCAACGACGACAAATTATGGTCCGCAGAGGTTCGATTGTCTCTTAATGATTCAGCTAATACGGTGGCAAGAGTAGGGCTAACTACCATTTTACCGCTGGCGGCTTCTTTTAAGGCAACAATCAGTTTTTCAGGTTCCATATCTTTTAATAAGTAACCGTCCGCCCCCCGCTTTAAAGCATTAATTAAGTCTTCGCTGTAGTTTGAGACAGTAAACAATATAATTCGGCCAGAAAGTTCTCGGCTACGCAAATCATCAAGTACTTCAAAACCATTCATACCGGGCATATTGAGGTCTAATAAAATTAAGTCAGGGTCTTGTTCTTCGGCAATTTTAATACCTGTCACCCCGTCATCAGCTTCACCAATTACCCGTAATGTGGGCTCTAAACTGATTAATTGCTTAACTCCGTTACGTAGCATTGGGTGGTCATCAATAAGTAAAATGGTGGATTGCCCAATGGTGGTATTTTTATTTTTCATGAACGAGTTGCTCCAATTTGGTTAAGACACACTCACAGGGAATATGACATTAACAATGGTTCCCCCTTGAGCTCTTGGGGTAATAGAATATTCCCCGTTTAAGCTTAGGGCTCTTTCTCTCATAATAATCAGCCCATAATGATTATTTTTTGCAGGCTGAAGTTGAATGCCTTCCCCATTATCTTCAATCATTACCGTAATTAGCCCTGCATTTTCGACTAATGAAACCTGAGACCAATTAGCATTAGCGTGCTTTAGGATATTACTCAAGGCTTCTCGAATTATTTGTATAATATGGATAGCTTGATGTGGTGAAATACTTTTTGCTGGGATCTGATAATTTAAACCAATGTCAAAACCAATGCGTTGGCTAAATTCTTGAATGGTGCTTTCTAAAGAGGGCAGTAACCCAGGCTCTGTTAGTTTTAACCTAAAGGTTGTGAGTAATTCACGTAATTGGCTATAAGCCGAGTTAATTTCATTGCGCATTTCATGAAGTAAATCTTGATGCTGTTTGGGGAGTGGTCCGGGTTGCATTTGCAGGTAGCTAATTTGCATTTTTAAACAAGATAATGATTGGGCAATAGAATCATGCAGTTCTCTTGCGATAGCGGAACGTTCATCCATAATGAGCAATTGTTGCTGTTGTTCTAGTTGGTGCTCCATCGCTAACATACCCGCGATTTGCTTTACTAGCATGAGAACTAAATTATTTTGTTCATCAGATAATTGCTGATCTATTGCGATCTCCGCCAATATCACACCGTAACGGTGTAAGTTATCGGAGATATCCCAAGACATTATTGTTGTAGGTTGTATGGTTTCTGGTGATAGAAGGCTGCCACAATGGAATTCATGAAAGCAACGGTCATTATCTTCTTCATATAATCGTAAACTAATATTTTGCAATGGTGTTAGGTTCTTGAGTTCAACCAAGACTTTTTCTAATCGGTTTGCTAATGGTTCAATGGAATGTAATATGCGATTAGATTGATACAAATACAGTAGCACTTTGTTTTTACTTTGGAGATCGGCGGTTTTTTCTTCGACACGTGATTCTAGCTGGTGGTAACTTTGTGCTAACTCGTCTGACATTTGGTTTAAAGTTTGCCCAAGGGAGCTTAATTCATCTTGTTTTTTACCCGCAGAAAAACGCTGACTAAAGTCCTTATGGCTAATGGCATTGACCATATTTAATAGTTTCAGCCAAGGGTAGTAAATTTTTTTTCTAAGATGGCATATGGTAAGCAAAAGTAGAAATGCGACGAGGGCAATAAAAACCATTTGTGTTATTGAGACATAAGTTATTTTTCTCTCTGTTTTTTCATCAATATTACGGACTAACTCGTCGAGTTTATTAACAAACGTAATGACTTCAAAGCGGGCATCATTTGGTGACGTTGCATTAATAAGTGCGGGTTTTAAATTTGTTTCCCAATAATGATAAAGCTGAGTAAATTGGTCTGTTAAATTTTCTACCTCGATCACTTGAGTTAATTCCTGGCTTAATAAGTTGTTTTCGAGTTCGTTTAAATAGGTATCGGAATATGGGGTTAATGGGGTGAGAGAAAGCAAATGGTAACTTTGCATTCGTAATGCGCCTGATTTATTAATTGCGTGAGCATTTCCTTGAACGCTGGTAATCATGCTATTAGAAATAGCCATGCCAATAATACCGAGTACGGCAATCAATAGCATTAACCCGATGACTTGGTTAATGATTGAAAATCGGTGATAAGTCGTTGGCATAAATAATTCGTTCCTTTTTATTTGGTTATTCATTCTTTTCTATAACGTGTGTATTGTTCCTCTATTGTGCAAAATTGAATATGCCACTTCGGTGTTACTCCTTAATATCCCGCTGAGTCATTTAGCCTAAATTCAAACAGTAAAAACGGCCATTTAACGAATTTTATTTATTTAATTCAAATGATTAAATGGTTGTACTCCCCATACTCCTCTGGTGGTTTATCCAAAAAACGCACAAAATTTGATTTAAATCTGTCTTGATTTAGATCAGCTTCGTGGCGACATATTCGCCACACACTGCGATAAGAAATTGTGTTTATCGGGGTGATTTATGTCTCAACGAGATAATGTTAATAGTGGAGTTGCACAGCAAAATGCCAATAGTGTTATTCAGGACTGGCGTCCTGAAGAAACGCAATTTTGGCAGCAAACAGGAAAACGAATTGCAGAGCGTAATTTGTGGATTTCTATCCCTTGTTTGTTGCTCGCATTTTGCGTCTGGATGTTATTTAGTGCCGTTGCAGTGAATTTAAACAAAGTGGGTTTTAACTTTACCACTGACCAATTATTTTTATTAACAGCATTGCCTTCAGTGTCAGGGGCTTTATTACGAGTACCTTATTCTTTTGTTATTCCTATTTTTGGTGGGCGACGCTGGACAGCCATTAGTACGCTATTTTTGGTGATCCCTTGTATTTGGCTTGGTTACGCTATCCAAGACCCAACTACGCCTTATCAAATATTTGTCATTATTTCCCTTCTTTGTGGTTTTGCTGGGGCTAATTTCGCATCGAGCATGGCGAATATCAGTTTCTTTTTCCCAAAAGCGCGTCAAGGGGGAGCACTAGGTCTGAATGGGGGGTTAGGTAACTTAGGTGTAAGCGTAATGCAATTGGTAGCACCATTTATCGTCGGGGTGGGTGTTTTTGCCTTTGCGGGTGGAACTGGGGCATTACAGCCCGATGGTTCAACCTTATGGCTAGAAAATGCCGCTTGGGTTTGGGTGCCATTTTTATTGTTATTTACAGTGATGGCATGGTTTGGCATGAATGATTTAGCGGCGAATAAAGCGTCATTAAAACAGCAGTTGCCAGTGCTTAAACGCGGCCATTTATGGATTTTGAGCCTGTTGTATCTTTCTACCTTCGGTTCATTTATCGGTTTTTCTGCTGGTTTTGCCATGCTTTCTAAAACCCAGTTTCCCGACATTATTATCCTCAAATTTGCCTTTTTTGGCCCTTTCCTTGGTGCATTAGCTCGTCCATTAGGCGGCATGCTGTCAGACCGCTTTGGTGGAGTCAAAGTGACTTTCCTTAACTTTATTGTGATGGCGATTTTCTCTGGCTTGCTATTTTTCACCCTGCCTGAAAACGGACAAGGTGGTTCTTTTGGTGCTTTTTATGGGGTGTTTATGGTGCTGTTTTTAACCGCTGGGTTAGGCAGTGGCTCTACTTTTCAAATGATAGCCGTGGTCTTTCGTAAATTAACTATGGATAAAGCCATTGCCCGAGGTGCTTCAGAGCAAGAAGCACAAAAAGAAGCAGTAACAGAAAGTGCCGCAGCATTGGGTTTTATCTCAGCAATAGGCGCCATCGGTGGTTTCTTTATTCCAAAAGCGTTTGGTACCTCCTTAACGTTGACTGGGTCTCCCGCCGATGCAATGAAAGTGTTCTTTGTGTTTTATCTTTCCTGTGTGTTTATCACCTGGCTAGTTTATGGGCGTACACATAAATAATAACAAGCAATAAAGATTAATTTTAAGCAATGTACGGCGCGAGTCGCCGTCTCTTTGGAGGCAATCCGAATGAGCAAGTTTTTAGATAGATTTCGTTATTTCAAGCAATTAGGTGATACCTTCTCAGGTGAACACGGCCAAGAGTTAAACGTAAACCGTGACTGGGAAAATGGTTATCGTAGCCGTTGGCAGCACGATAAAGTGGTGCGATCTACTCATGGCGTTAACTGCACAGGTTCTTGCAGTTGGAAAATTTACGTCAAAAATGGTCTTGTCACGTGGGAAACGCAACAAACTGATTATCCTCGCACTCGCCCAGATCTACCCGACCATGAACCAAGAGGCTGCCCGCGTGGCGCGAGCTATTCATGGTATTTATATAGTGCTAATCGCGTGAAATATCCGATGATGCGTAAGCGCTTACTTAAACTGTGGCGCGAAGCAAAAGCTGAACATCAAGACCCTGTCAATGCATGGCTTTCTATCATCAGTGATCCGCAAAAGGCGCAAAGCTATAAGCAGGCGAGGGGACGCGGGGGCTTTGTGCGTTCAAGTTGGCAAGAGGTGAATGAACTGATTGCCGCAGCAAATGTGGCAACTATCAAGGAGTTTGGTCCCGATCGCATTGTCGGGTTCTCTCCAATACCTGCGATGTCAATGGTTTCTTACGCGTCGGGAGCGCGCTATTTATCGTTGATCGGTGGTGCATGTTTGAGCTTCTACGACTGGTACTGTGACTTGCCGCCTGCATCCCCCATGACGTGGGGTGAACAAACAGACGTACCAGAATCCGCTGACTGGTATAACTCGTCTTATATTATTGCTTGGGGATCTAATGTTCCGCAAACTCGGACCCCAGATGCCCATTTCTTTGCAGAAGTACGTTATAAAGGAACAAAAACGGTCGCAGTGACGCCAGACTACGCGGAAATTGCCAAATTATGTGACCATTGGTTGAACCCAAAACAAGGGACAGATAGCGCCATGGCAATGGCGATGGGGCATGTGATCCTCAATGAATTCCATGTCAAGCGTGAAGCCGAGTATTTCCGTGAATATATACGCACATATACGGATATGCCAATGCTGGTTATGCTCGATAAACGTGATGATGGCTCTTATGTGGCAGGCCGGATGCTGCGAGCATCTGACTTAGTTGATTCTTTGGGAGAAGAAAAAAACGCCGAATGGAAAACTATCGCCTTTGATGAAGAAACAGGCGAATTGTGTGCACCACAAGGGTCGATGGGGTTTCGTTGGGATGGTAGTCAGAAATGGAATCTAGAACCTAGGGCAGGGCAAGATGCTCATGACATTAAAATGAAACTTAGCCTTGCAGATATGCATGATGAGTTGGTGAATGTAGGGTTCCCGTATTTTGGTGGTTTAGAAAGTGAACATTTCCAAAGCGTTGAACTGAAAGACGTCTTACTGCACAAATTACCCGCGAAACGTATTCAGCTGTCCGATGGTCGTGAGTCTTTGGTGACCAGTGTCTATGATTTGATGCTTGCTAACTATGGTATCGACCGCGGGTTTGGTGATGAAAACTGTGCGGTTGATTACGATGATATGAAAGCCTATTCACCTGCTTGGGCGGAAAAAGTCACCGGTGTTAGCCGCCAAAACATTATTCGTATTGCCCGTGAATTTGCAGATACTGCTGAGAAAACCCATGGCCGTGCGATGGTGATTGTGGGGGCAGGGATTAACCATTGGTATCACATGGATATGACCTACCGTGCGATTATCAACATGTTGATCTTCTGTGGTTGTGTTGGGCAAAGCGGCGGCGGCTGGTCACATTATGTTGGGCAGGAAAAATTACGTCCACAAACAGGTTGGTTGCCATTAGCATTTGGACTTGATTGGCAGCGTCCACCACGCCATATGAACAGCACGTCATTTTTCTATAATCACTCAAGCCAATGGCGCTATGAAACGGTAAGTACTGAGGAATTATTATCGCCTTTAGCAGATAAAAAAGCCTTTAATGGTAGCTTGGTGGATATGAACGTACGTGCCGAACGTATGGGCTGGCTACCCTCAGCACCCCAGTTGAATGTGAACCCACTGAAGATTGCCAAACAAGCACAAGAAGCGGGGCTTTCTCCCGTTGATTTTACTGTTAACCAGTTGAAAGAAGGAAAGATCCGCTTTGCTTCGGAACAACCGGATGACTCACAAAATTTCCCTCGCAACTTGTTTATTTGGCGCTCTAACTTACTTGGTTCTGCTGGGAAAGGTCATGAATATTTATTGAAATATTTATTGGGAACTGAAAACGGTATTCAAGGCAAAGACTTAGGTCAACAAGGTGGCGTAAAACCACAAGAAGTTGAATGGCAAGATAAAGCTGCTGAAGGAAAAGTTGACCTTGTTGTGACATTAGATTTCAGAATGTCGAGTACTTGCTTATTTTCTGATGTCATTCTCCCTACAGCGACGTGGTATGAAAAAGACGATATGAATACATCAGATATGCATCCGTTTATTCATCCGTTGTCAGCTGCTGTTGACCCAGCTTGGGAATCAAAAAGCGATTGGGAAATCTATAAGGGTATTGCTAAAGCCTTCTCGGTGGTTAGTGAGGGGCATTTAGGTCAGGAAATCGATGTGGTGACTCTGCCTATTCAGCACGATAGTGCGGCAGAAATGGCCCAAGCTTTGGATGTTAAAGATTGGAAAAAAGGCCAGTGTGACCTGATCCCAGGTAAAACAGCACCGCATATTATGTGTGTTGAACGTGATTATCCAAGTACTTATGCACGTTTTATCTCTCTTGGCCCACTCATGGATAAATTGGGTAATGGGGGTAAAGGCATCAATTGGAATACACAAGATGAAATTGATTTCCTGAAAAAATTAAATAAAACCCAGCCAGAAGGTGCAAATCAAGGCCGCCCTAAAATTGAAACGGCAATTGATGCCGCAGAGGTCATTCTAACCTTAGCGCCGGAAACCAATGGGCAAGTTGCAGTGAAAGCGTGGGATGCGTTAGGTAAGGTGACTGGGCGTGACCACACCCATTTAGCGCGTTATAAAGAAGATGAAAAAATCCGTTTTCGCGATATTGTTGCACAACCACGTAAAATTATTTCCAGCCCCACATGGTCAGGCTTAGAAGATGAACATGTGTCTTACAATGCTTGCTATACCAATGTTCATGAAATGATCCCTTGGCGTACGCTAAGTGGTCGCCAACAACTTTATCAAGACCATGAATGGATGCGTGCTTTCGGGGAAAGCCTCGTCGTGTATCGCCCACCAATTGATACGCGGGCGGCTCAGCCATTAATGGGCAAAAAGCCTAATGGCTTCCCTGAAAAAGCACTGAATTTCTTAACTCCGCACCAAAAATGGGGTATCCACTCAACTTATAGTGACAATTTATTGATGTTGACATTAGGGCGTGGTGGGCCAGTGGTTTGGCTTAGCGAAGAAGATGCCCGCGAACTGGGTGTTGAAGATAACGATTGGATTGAAGCGTTTAACAGTAATGGTGCATTAACCGCCAAAGCGATCGTTAGCCAACGTATTCCTGATGGCATGATCATGATGTATCACGCCCAAGAACGGTTGATCAACTTACCCGGGTCTGAAATTACGGCTCAACGTGGCGGAATTCATAACTCTGTCACGCGTGTTTGCCCGAAACCGACCCATATGATCGGCGGCTATGCGCACCTTGCTTATAGCTTTAATTACTACGGAACCGTGGGTTCTAATCGTGATGAATTTGTGGTTGTTCGTAAAATGAAACAGGTTGACTGGCTGGATGGTGAAGGTGATGACTACCAGCAGACCTTGAGCGGAAAGGAGAAAGCATAATGAAAATTCGTTCTCAAGTCGGCATGGTATTAAACCTTGATAAGTGTATTGGTTGTCACACTTGTTCAGTGACCTGTAAAAACGTGTGGACCAGCCGCGAAGGTGTTGAATACGCTTGGTTTAATAATGTCGAAACTAAACCGGGTATTGGTTATCCCCATAATTGGGAAGATCAGGACAAATGGAAAGGCGGTTGGATCCGTACTATCAAAGGTAAATTAGTGCCGCGAATGGGTAACAAAGTTGGGGTTTTATCCAAAATTTTTGCCAATCCCGATGTCCCTGCATTAGATGATTATTATGAGCCATTTGATTATGACTATGGCCATTTAAAAAATGCCAAAGAAGGTAAACATGTGCCAACGGCACGTCCGCGCTCTTTGATCACGGGCGAGCGAATGAGCAATGTAAAAATGGGCCCCAATTGGGAGGATGATCTGGGAGGCGAGTTTTCTAAACGTGCACAAGATAAAAACTTTGAGCACATTCAGAAGGAAATGTATGGGCAGTTTGAAAATACCTTCATGATGTATTTACCTCGTCTTTGTGAACACTGTTTGAACCCTACTTGTGTGGCCACGTGCCCAAGCGGTGCCATTTATAAGCGTTCTGAGGATGGCATTGTACTGATTGATCAAGATAAATGCCGCGGCTGGCGTATGTGTTTAACCGGTTGCCCATATAAAAAAATCTATTTCAATTGGAAAAGCGGTAAGTCAGAAAAATGTATTTTTTGTTATCCACGCATTGAGTCTGGGATGCCAACTGTTTGCTCTGAAACCTGTGTTGGTCGCATCCGTTATTTAGGCGTTTTGTTATATGACGCAGATAAAATTGAGTCAGCAGCTAGTGTGGAAAAAGAGACCGATCTTTATCAAAGCCAGTTGGATGTTTTCTTAGATCCCCATGATCCGCAAGTGATTGCTGAGGCTGAAAAACAAGGGATACCATTGAGCGTGATTGAAGCTGCACAAAAATCCCCAGTGTACAAAATGGCAATGGAATGGAAGTTGGCACTGCCATTACACCCTGAATATCGTACATTGCCGATGGTTTGGTATGTGCCGCCTTTGTCACCCATTCAATCTGTTGCAGATTCAGGGCTATTGGCAAGTAATGGGGTATTACCCGATGTAGAAAGCTTGCGCATTCCTGTGCAGTACCTTGCCAATTTATTAACGGCGGGGGACACCGAGCCGGTATTATTAGCACTGAAACGGATGTTGGCGATGCGCCATTATAAACGTGCAGAAACCGTTGAAAACCAATGTGATACTAGTGCACTAGAGCAAGTGGGTTTAACTGAATCACAGGCTCAAGAAATGTACCGTTATTTGGCGATTGCGAATTATGAAGACCGTTTTGTGATCCCATCTAGTCACCGTGAATTAGCACGTGAAGCTTTCCCTGAAGCTAAAGCTTGTGGTTTTAGCTTTGGTGACGGTTGCCATGGTAGTGATAGCAAAACAAATCTGTTTAACAGTAAACGTATTGATGCCATTGATATCACACCAAAAACAACACAGGAGAAAGCACTATGATGACGTTAAAAGTGATTTCTCGTTTATTAGAATACCCTTCAGAGGCGCTTTGGTTACATCGTGATGAACTGATTGAGGCATTAGAACAAGCAGATGAATTACCGATAACTCGGGCGATCCAATTGATGATGTTTGTACGTGAATATCTTAATGAAGAATTGTTGGATATGCAGGCACAATATTGTGAATTATTTGATAGAGGCCGGGCAACATCATTATTGTTATTTGAGCATGTTCATGGCGAGTCTCGTGACCGTGGCCAAGCTATGGTCGATTTAATGGCGCAATATCAACAATATGGTTTACAGATTGATTGCCGCGAACTTCCTGATCATTTACCTATTTATTTGGAGTATCTCACGGTCTTACCCACAACAGAGACCGTTGGCGGTTTACAGGATATCGCCCCTATTTTAGCGCTCCTTGGTGCAAGGCTGAAGCAACGTGAAAGTCGTTTTGCCACATTGTTTGAAGTATTACTCGAATTATCAAATAGTGAAATTGCCACCGAGCAATTAACCGAAAAAGTGGCTTTGGAATCGCGCGATGATACTCCACAAGCACTGGATGCAGTTTGGGAAGAGGAGCAAGTGAAATTTTTTGCTGATGAAAAAAACTGTGGTGGAGAAGTTACAGCCCATCAACATCGTTTTGCCAACGCCGTCACCCCACAATACTTGGATCTCGGCTCTAGCAGCCATGTAGGAGTGCAAAAATGAATTTTCTCAATCAATTTTTCTTCGACATCTATCCATATATTGCTGGTACTGTGTTTATTGTGGGTAGTTGGTTGCGTTATGACTATGGGCAATATACGTGGCGAGCAGGTTCTAGCCAAATGCTCGATAAGAAAAACATGCGCTTAGCATCAAATTTATTCCACGTGGGTATTATTGGTATTTTCGCAGGGCACTTTTTAGGGATGTTAACCCCACATTGGATGTATGAATCTTTCTTGCCAATGCATATAAAGCAATTAATGGCGATGATTGGTGGGGGCGCTGCAGGTGTGATGATGTTAATTGGTGGCGCGATGTTATTGAAACGCCGATTGACTAACCCTCGTATTCGCGCAACATCTTCTTTTGGTGACATCATGATTATGGTGTTGCTAGTGGTACAAGTGTGTTTAGGGTTACTGACTATTCCATTTTCAGCGCAACATATGGATGGTAGCGAGATGTTGAAACTTGTGGGATGGGCGCAGTCCATTGTGACATTCCATTGGGGGGCTTCAAATTACCTTGAAGGCGTTGGTATCGTGTTCAAGCTGCATATTGTGTTGGGGATGACGATATTTTTACTCTTCCCATTCTGCCGTTTAGTGCACATTTGGAGTGCACCTATCGAATACCTGACTCGTCGGTATCAATTGGTGAGAAATCGCCATTAAGTTCAGGCTTCACAAGGATGTGAGCCAGTACATTGCTCTTGTGTAACTTGTTCTTATATCAACAACAAATGTGGCCATTTTGGCACCCCATCTCATATGAGATGGGGGTTTTTTGTTTGTGTTTTATTTGCTCTCTACTTTAAATCCATTCAATCGTTAGCGTATTGATGATAATAGAGAAACCCTATTGAACAAGTGAGCCTCTTTGTAATACTTATAATTGCTCAATTTGATGTATATCAAATGTTCAATGTAATTAGCTTATAATATGTGATTAAGATTAGGTAATGAAATAATCATGACTTATAAAGTAAGTTACGTGTTTTTTCTTAGTGGTAATAATGATGTATTAATGATTTCTGATATTTTTATCACGTAACTATTAATTAATATATAAAGCATTACGCCTATCAGTTGTTTTGATTTTATGTATTATTTGGTAGTGATATGAAACCAATTAAATTAAGTGGTTTTATTATAAAGTTTTAAGCTAAAATAGAGTATTTTAAAGTTTGCTACTTAAAATAGAGTGATAACGCATCATATATGATTGTGAAAAATTACCTTTAATTACCTTTTGATAAATCTTGTAACATTTTTTATTTCTATTAAATAGTAATCTTACTCTTTAATTTGACATGATGTTAATTTTTTGTTCTGAATCCATATATCTAATAATCTATGTTATTTTATACTTAATTGTTTCCTATTATATATTTCATTTAGTATTTACTTTGTTTTTCTTTCTTTGTTGTTCCAGATTAACCTATTGATTTTACTATGGTTTTATTTTATTTTATTTGAGTTTATAAATGTAACAAAAAGTAAAAATAGAAATATTGTGAAATTGTTTTATTTGTGATTTTGAGATGTTTCTCATTAATTATTATGCGATATAAATATCGTTTTAATTAATCTAATTTCTCTATATTTAACTTTTCCTTTAGCGACATTTTTTTTCACTAATGAAAACCTGTTTTATGAGTATAAAAAACTTTATTAATAATGTTTGGGTTTATTTTGTGGTTTTTTAATGGAAAAACTACAACTTAATTAGATTTGTTATATCAATTTATCCTATTACAGTGTGTTAGTTAAGATGTTTTTTTTGAATATTATATATATATCACCAGCTTACGGGTAAAGTTATTAATTAAACCTGAAATTTGACATAACCAAAATGAGGTATAATAATGGCGACGTATTGATACGTTGCTTAATTATTCATTTTATTAATGGAGTTTGATAAAAGGGAATAATTCTTGGTATCAATTTTTTAATGTTTACTAATCAAACATATTTTAAGAAAAAATTAAAATAATCGGATTAATAATAACTCATTATTTTAATTTGTGTCGTCTTTTTATCTAATGGAAATGTATAAAATGAAATTAAATAAACTTGCTTTAGTATTAGGTTTAGGTATGGCTGTTGTTGCTGGCTCTGCAGCTGCAAACCAAGGTGGCGGCCAAGTCACTTTTAAAGGTTCAATCATTGATGCTCCTTGCTCAATTCCACCAGGTTCTCAAGCATTTGAAGTCCCAATGGGTGCTATCGCAACATCTGCATTAAACGGTGGCGGTAAAAGTATTGCTCGCGATTTCAACATCCAATTAGAGCAGTGCGATATCACGACTCTGAAAACTGTTCAAACTACATTTACTGGTACGCCAAGTGACTCTGTAACTGATGGTTTAGCGATTGCAGGTACTGCGAAAAACGCAGGTATCGTGATCACTGATTTCAACGGTACTAAAATTGCTTTAGGTGCTAAATCTCCATCTCAAGCTTTATTCACTGGTGCAAACACACTGCGCTTCCAAGCGTATTTGCAAGGTGATGCTGATGCAACAAATAAACCAGCTGTACCAGGTGAATTTGACGCAATCGCAACATTTGCTCTGAGCTACCAGTAATTGGTATCGCCCGTACAAGGATGTATGGGCACTAATTTTAATGCGTTGAAATTGGTTATTAAGTTGAAATGGAGTCGCTATGAATCACTTTGGCATCATTGTCATGGTGCTTTCAGGAATGATATTTGCCCCGATAGCGAGTGCGCAAAATCAAAATTCTCGGGCACAAAGTCAGTTCAAAGGAACTGTCACTATGGGTGGTTCAATCATTGAGAGCCCTTGTGCAATTGATGCAGATAGCCGAGATCAATCAGTTAACATAACAACTGTACCGGTTAGCCAGATAATTAACGATAGAGAAAGCCCTGCAAGTAATTTCTCTATACGCCTTATCAATTGTGTTCTAACACCGGTAACTCCTGGAACTCCTAATTGGCAAACTTTCAATATTACATTTGATGGCCCGACAGATGGTCGCAGCTTCGATGTTTTCGGGCATGCAAATGGGTTATCAATAAAAATTTCTGACATGGCTGGAAATATTGCTATACCTGGGAAACCTATGCCTAGTTTACCCATAACTGTGGGTGATTCTATTCTACATTATAACGTTCGTGTTGTGTCTAATAATAAACGTTTAAAACCAGGAAACTATCAGACTACTATCCGTTTTAAGATGGATTATTACTGAGTTATTACTAAGGGACTATTATGGCTCTGCTATTTAAAAGTAAAAATAAAGTATTTAATAACTCAGTAAGTTATTTTTTAACGCCTGTTGCTACTATGGTGTTTCTTGCGATTGCTCATATAAATTTAGCTAATGCAAATAATGATAGTATTGAGTTTAATACGGATGTTTTAGACCTTCAGGATAAAAGCAATATTTCCTTAAATGAGTTCTCTCGTGCAGGTTATGTGATGCCAGGGAAATATCCATTTAAAATTAACTTAAATAGTCGCGACTTAGCAGATAGTTTTGATATTGAGTATATTGCAGATCCTAATGATCCGGGCATGACGGAACCTTGTTTAACACCAAATGTTGTTGAACATATTGCTTTACGCGATGAATGGAAACAGAAGGTTGAATTTTCTAACAATGGCCAATGTTTAATTCCAGAAACGATTCCAGGAATGACAATAAATGGCTCTTTAGCTAAAGAAACTATCACAATTACTGTACCTCAAGCTTATATCGAATTTTCCTCTGAAAATTGGGACCCACCATCACGTTGGGACGAAGGGGTTCCCGCCCTCATTTTTGACTATAACTTGAATGCTAATGTGACAAGACCTGCTGATTCAGCCAATACTCAGTCGGTTACTGGTAATGGCACAACAGGTTTTAACCTTGGTGCTTGGCGTTTTAGAGCGGATTGGCAAGCAAGTTATAATCGGACTAATGGGCAGTCAACCGATCGTAAATGGGATTGGAGTCAATATTATGCCTATCGAGCAGTCAAAGAACTAAATGCAAAGCTAACGATGGGTGAACAATTTTTACGCTCAGGTTTGTTTGATTCATTCCGTTATCTAGGGGCAAGCTTGATCTCTGATGAGAGAATGCTACCACCAAATCTACGTGGGTATGCACCTGAGGTCTCCGGTGTCGCAAGAACCAATGCCAAAGTGGTTGTAACTCAGCAAGGGCGTGTTATTTATGAAACGCAAGTCGCTCCTGGTCCTTTCCGTATTCAAGATTTAAGTGATGCGGTTAGTGGTAAGTTAGATGTTCGCGTTGAAGAGCAAGATGGCTCTGTACAAGAGTTCCAAATGAATACGGCATCAATTCCGTATTTAACACGACCTGGCTCGATACTATTTAAAATCGCTGGTGGTCGTCCTAACAATATGGAACACAAGACTGAGGGGCAAGGATTCGTCATGGGCGAATTCAGTTGGGGGGTCTCTAACGGTTGGTCATTATTTGGTGGTGCACTTGGTGCGGGCGACTATAACGCGTTATCGCTGGGGGTTGGTCGAGATTTACTAGCTTTTGGTGCGATTTCTTTTGACATCACTGAATCACGCGCAAAACTGAAAACAGATAACAAAATCTATACGGGTGCATCGTACCGTCTGAGTTATTCAAAACGTTTTGAGGAATATGATAGCCAAGTGACTTTCGCTGGATACCGATTCTCTGAACGTGACTTTATGAGTATGAACCAATACCTCGACCGTCGTTATAGAGGCGTGGAGTTCGATAATAGTAAAGAATTGTACACCATTACATTTAATAAGTATTTCACGAATGCAGATCTAACTGCGTATCTGAACTATAACCACGAAACCTATTGGAATAAGCCAGCGGCAAAACGTTATAACCTTTCTATTGCGAAATATTTCAATATTGGTCGTTTTAAAAATATCAATTTAAGTTTAACGGCATTCCGCAACAAATTTGATAATAGAAATAATGACGATGGGCTATACATGAACCTCTCTTTGCCATGGGCAGATAGAGCATCAATTAGCTACAACAATATGATAACGAGAGATGGTAACTCACACACTGTCAGCTATTTCGACTCCGTTGATGATAAGACCAACTATCGTGTTGGTACTGGGGTGAGTAGCCGAGGTCGTGGAACTATTGATGGTTTCTATACGCGTTACGCAGATTTAGCAACAGTGACTGCAAGTACCAGCTATATCAATGGTGATACTTCTTCAGCCGCCTTTTCATTACAAGGTGGTGCAACAGTTACAGGGCATGGTGCCGCACTACACCGTATTAATACACCCGGCGGTAGCCGTGTGATGGTGAGTACTGAAGGTGTGAAAAATGTGCCTATCCAAGGTTTCGGACCGAACACTGAAACCAATATTTTTGGTAAAGCGGTGGTCGCTGATATCAGTGATTACTACCGTACCAATACACATATTGATGTGACTCAATTGCCTGACAACGTAGAAGCTATTCGAACGTCTCAGCCAATTACGCTGACCGAAGGGGCGGTTGCTTACCGCGAGTTTGAAGTGTTATCAGGTGTTAAAACCATGGTGAGATTGGCATTGGCTGATGGTAGTTACCCGCCATTCGGCGCCACCGTGAGAAATGAGAAGAATAGGGAGCTTGGTATCGTGACGGACAATGGCTCCGTGTATATCTCTGGCATTAACCCAAATGAAGTTTTAGATGTGCATTGGGATGGAAGTACGCAATGCAAAATTCAGGTTCCAGAAAATATTACAACGGCTGAATTTAACTCACTGTTATTACCGTGTACAAGCAGCCCAAGTGTTGAACCTGGGTATATGCCAGCAAAAGCCGTTCCTGTTGGGCAGTCAGCACCAGTTTACAAACCTGCACCGGTTAAACAGGGCGTAGCGCCGAGTCAGCGTTGGTTATTGAAACCACCGGATATTGCTTACAGCACAGATTATACCGAGTAACCCAAGTTGCTTGATTCTATAAATAGTTGGTACATATGAACATTAAGAAAATTGCATTTTTTACTACGACAATCACGTTATCTGCGGTGCTATGTGGGCAGGCTTTGGCCGCGATTGCACTCGATAGAACACGCGTCATTTATAATGGGGCTGAAAAGACCATTAGCTTGAATATTAAGAATGAAAACACAGAGTTACCTTACCTTGCACAGGGTTGGATTGAAGATGTTAATGGTAACAAAATTGAAAGTCCACTCACGGTTTTACCTCCAGTTCAACGTGTAGAGCCTGGAGAAGGTAGCCAAGTTAAAATTCAAGCTCTTCCTGATATCGCGGCATTGCCACAGGATAGAGAGAGTGTTTATTACTTTAACTTACGTGAAATTCCACCACGTAGTAAAGAAGCTAACGTATTACAAATTGCATTACAGACGCGTATTAAATTGTTTTATCGCCCAAAAGCGTTATACGCCACTCGTACAGATTTAGAGAATCCATGGCAAGAAAAAATTACGTTAACCCGTAAAGGTGATGCCTACGAAGTTACGAATCCAACTGCTTATTTTGTCACAATTGTAGATGCAAGTGCAAAAGTGGGTGGAGATACAGTAAAGCAGTTTGAGCCTGTCATGATTTCACCAAAAAGTAACGGAATGCTTAAAGGTAGCGCAAGTGCCATGGGGGCAAAACCAGTTCTAACTTATATCAACGATTATGGTGGAAGGCCTAAATTGACGTTTGGTTGCGCTGGTACAACTTGCAAAGTTGAATCTTCGACGGACAGATAACGGGGAATAACGTATGAAAAGGACTCTCCTGTTCAGCACTATCTTATTCGGTTTAGTTCCAGTGTTCACTTTTGGAGCAGACAGTTGGGATATTGATGGATTACACGGAACATTGACAGTCAATGGCATGATGACCGAAGCACCTTGTACGATGGATGTGACCAATTCAATGCGCCAAGAAGTGTCTCTAGGGGAGATCCCTTCTTATTCACTCCGTAAACCTGGAGATAGAGCTGAGCCAGTTTCATTCGAATTAGAATTTAGACATTGTATTCGTACCGAAAGCCGAATGAGAGATGTTAGAACTGATACACCGCTTTGGGATGCTATGCAACCAGTGATTTCAGTTTCATTTGTTGCGGTATCAGACAAACATTTTCCAGAAATGTTAAGTGTAAAAGGCGTCTCCGGCTTGGCGTTAGAAGTGACAGATGCACAACGAGAAGACATCAGGCTAGGAAGCCGAGGTCGTCCTCAATTTCTCGATGCACCGCAGGGAACTCTTCAGTATTTTGTCACACCAGTGAGAACTCCCGAAAAACTGACGGAAGGAAGTTTCAGCGCCGTAATGGACTTTAAGGTGGATTATGAGTGATTTAAATAAGCAGCGGTACCTGCTGGCATCATGTCTCGCTGGACTATTTTTTACATCGATTTCTTATGCTGGATTACCCGATTCGCGTATTAGCCCATCGGGAAATACACGGGCGACAATCACGCCCGGTATGATAACAGTGCCGATTAAAGGGGTTGTTTTGGCTCCGCCGCCTTGCAAAATCAATGGCGGAAATATTATCAAAGTCAATTTTGATGAAATCATGAGTACGCGAATTGACGGTAACGCCTATTCGAGACCCATAAATTACAATATTGATTGTGAAAAAAGGCCAACGTCACAAATGAAAATGACATTGGTTGGTGTTCCTGCATCTTTTGATAGTGGGGCAATTGAAACCGACCTTCCAGGTTTAGGGATTGCTTTTCGTTATAACGGAAGCAAGCTTCGATTGAACCAAGAGATCAAGTTTGTGTACCCAAACGCCCCTCAGTTTGAAGCCATACCTGTTCGTGATTTATCTACAACATTAACAAAGGGTGGGGTTTTTCATGCAGGCGTCACTATCAAACTTGATTATCAGTGAGGGGTAAATAATGCAAAAAATAATGAAAAGACTTCCACTGATAATGAGTTTGTTAGTTATACCTGTTAGCACTGCGGTGGCAAACGATGTGGAATTTACGGGAACCTTGTTAATTCCGCCACCTTGCACTGTTTTTGAAGATAAAGTCCATGTCATCGAATATAAAGATATTGGTTTACATAAGATTGATGGCGTCAACTTTACGAAACCTATTAATTACGCATTGAAGTGTGAAGACAACTTAAAAGGTTGGGACTTAATGCTAACTATCAAAGGAACAGCAACAGATTTTGATAAGTCGGCTTTGGAAACCAATTTCCGAGATCTTGGCATGCGTATTACCCAAAATGGTCTCGGTTTTGAAATTAATAAACCGTTAAAGATTAGTTATGGGCAACCGCCTGTTTTAGAAGTTGTTCCTGTCAAGAGATTGGGAGTTACGTTGCCTGAAGGAGGCTTTACCGCAACAGGGACATTGCTAGCGGAGTACCAATAATGAACAAACTAATTCAATGTGCAGTAGCTAGTGCTTTACTTATCAACGTTAGCATGGCTTTCGCTGTGCCTGATAATCTAAGAGTTATCGGTAATTTAGTCGAGGAACCCTGCACTATTTTACCGGGTGATGAAAACATTCCGATGGATTTTTTTGATACGCCAGAAAAAAACTTTTATGCCTATGGGGAAACCCCGCCTAAAGAGTTTGTGATTAAGTTGGCTGATTGTGACACGTCAATAGGTAAATTTGTGGAAGTCACCTTTTCAGGAACGCCTAATCTAGCACTTCCTGGTTTTTTAGCATTATCAACAAGTAGTGTTGCATCGGGTTTTGCGGTGGGGCTGCAAAATTCAGATAAAACACCACTGGCAATTGAACAGAAAGGATCGAAGCTAACGCTACAAGATGGCGCTAACCAGTTGCGTTTCTATGCCTATTTAAAAGGTGAACCGGATGCTATTGCGGATAAGACAATAAAAGTAGGGCCTTACAGTGCCGTGGCAACATTTAAATTAGATTATGAATAATAAGGCTGTGACTAATATGAAAGTTTTGTTATCGCTATTAATTGGTGCAGTCATATTTTCATCTACTGCATCAGCTTCTGTTTTTTCCTATATCACTGAATCAAGACCCGGTAATAACCCAAGTAATGGGGATGCAGACTACAAGTACGTCATTGCTCGTTGGGACCCTGAATTGCCGAGTACGCTTAATCCTTGTTATGGGTGGCCGACATGCTATCTCACCATAAGCCATAAGCATAACGCTAATGGAACACCGGGGGCTGCAACAGTCGAGTTGGCCGAAATTTCTAAGTATCGGTATATGCGTGATGTTCAGAATATACCTGGTGTTTGGGCAAAGGCGACAGCTCCAGCAGCTCAGTGGGCTGTTCATACCGGAGTTAGATTACAGAATAATCAAGAGTGTGTGGGGCTGTTTTACCAAGATCGTACTGGGGTTACAAGTAGTGGTGGGTTAATTCCCGGCTCATTATGTGGTATTGCGCCTCCACCGATTGGAGCTTGTAAGATCAACAATACGATCCCAGATATCAACTTTGGCCCAATTAGCGAAGCAGAACTTGCTGGCCAATCAAAACAAGTGAACATCAGTGTGACATGTAACTTAGCAATGGATGTTTTGGTGATTGCCACAGGTGTTAACGTGACAAATGGCCGTGTAAATTTACGGGCAGATAATAGCTTATATGCGAATTTGTATTTAGGTGGGAACGATACCCCAGGGGAAAATGGTTACAAAATCCATGTACCTGCTGGTGGAACAAATTCGGTCACCCTGAAAGCAGTATTAGGTACCAATGGCCGAGTTCAAGCCGGTCAATTTGAAGGTGCCGCAGCTCTTATTTTAACTGTGCCTTAATAAATGGTGAAAATATGTATTCAGAAAACGGCAGTGAAAAAATCCATTATATGGTAGGTCAGAGGATCTTAGAAAAACGTAGAGAACTGGGATATACAGGGTTTCAGTTAGCTCAGTTGTTAGGTGTGAGTCAGCAACAAATCTCTCGCTATGAAAGAGGTAAAATTAAGATTGATTTATTTCATTTGTTTAAACTTTCATTTTTAATGAGGACACCCATTGATTGGTTCCTTGAAGATATCAGTTCTCAGCTCACTGAAAATGGTCAATTAGATGATATACAATAATGAGCATTTTAATGCTTGTTAATAGTAAATAGGTTGAAGTTGAGGTTTATGTGGTCTGCTGTAATAGAAATAGTTAAGCAACTACAGTCGAAAATTCAACCTATTGATTTTTATTTAATCATAAAAATCAATTTGTTATTAACTTAAACTTCCTCTGTAATATTTATCCTCGTGACTTATTCTCTTCTTTTATGTGCAAAAAATATTGAAACAGTCAAATTGATGTTTTTGTGCGTTCTGACAATTTTTTAGTGAATGCAAATGCAAACTAATATCATTTGCGCTTGATTGTGTGTAATATACTTCCCATCTTTAAATCACCGAATTTTATCATCAGTATTTTTATAGACGGATGGAGAAAATCAGATGTTTGCAAAATCATTAGTTTCAGGTATTGCCTTGTTATCTGCTTTAGTATTAGTTGGTTGCGATAACGCTAAAGAAAAGACAGAAACAACTCAGGTTGCAGAACAACAAACTATCACAATTGAACATGCCCAAGGCAAAACTGAAATTCCTCGTCATCCGCAAAAAGTCATGGTGATGAACATGGAAACATTGGACATTATGGATGCACTCGGGGCACCAGTTGCCGGTGTTCCGCAAACCAACGTTCACTTCCCTGAGTTCTTAACTAAATACAGTGGTTCTGAATACGTCAATGGCGGGACATTATTTGAACCTGCCTATGAAACACTCAGTAATGCTAAACCTGACCTAATCTTAGGCGGTAGCCGTGCACGAGATGCGTATGACAAACTCAGCGGTGTAGCGCCAACTATTTCATTAGATATTGATAACAAAAACTTTATTGGTAGCTTAACTGAGCGTACTAATGAACTTGGTATGTTATTTGGTAAAGAAGATAAAGCCAAAGAACTGATTGCTAATTTCAATAATAAGATAGAGGGTATTAAAACTAAAGCACCAACAGCGGGTAAAGCGATGGTGATCTTGGTTAGCGGCGGTAAAATTTCTGCTTATGGTCCAGGTTCACGCTTTGGTTTTATCTTTGATGTGCTAGGTTTTGAACCTGCGTATGTGTTTACAGAAAATACGGGCCGCCATGGTAATATTGTGAATGCGGAATTACTGGTGAAACTAAACCCTGATTGGTTGTTTGTTATCGACCGTGATAGCGCGATTGGTAAAACAGACGCCCAACCTGCTGCTGAAGTATTAGATAACGCTTTAGTGAGAAAAACAGCAGCATGGCAAAAAGGCCAAATTACTTACCTTGACCCAACAGCGGTGTATATTTCAGGCGGAATTCAGACTTATTCTAAGTTAATGGATGACATCAATAACGCGTTAGAGAAGAGCCAAGCAAAATAACCCATGAAAACGCTTTATCTTTTTTGTGGAATTATCGCGTTATTGGTTTTAGCGGTATTAAGCTTGTTTATTGGAGCGGGTGACGTGTCACCCGTTTCGCTTTTCACCGACCCAGAGATGCAAGACATCTTTTTTATTAGCCGAATTCCTCGAACTCTCTCTTTAATTTTAGCGGGCAGTGCAATGAGCGTTGCAGGCCTTATCATGCAGTTACTCACACAAAACCGTTTTGTCGAGCCTTCTTTAGCTGGAACAACACAGTCAGCGAGCTTAGGTTTGTTGGTCGTGATGGTGTTATTTCCTGCTGCAAGTATTATGACCAAAATGGTGGTTGCTAGTGGGTTTGCGTTGATGGGGACGATGCTGTTTATGGTACTTCTACGCAGAATTATTTTAAAATCTGCATTAATTGTGCCGCTTGTCGGGATTATGCTTGGTGCAGTCATTAGTGCATTGACTATTTTTACGGCTTATTACTTTGATTTGTTGCAATCACTAGGCGCATGGATGAGCGGGGACTTCTCTAGCATTATCCAAGGTCGTTATGAATTGCTGTGGCTAGTAGGAATTCTTACGCTAATTGCTTGCTGGATTGCCGATAGTTTTACCGTTGCAGGTATGGGGCGTGAGTTTTCGATTAATGTTGGGTTAAATTATCGCAAAGTAATGACAATTGGCTTATCCATCATCGCATTAATTAGTGGTGTGGTTGTCGTCGTCGTTGGGGCTTTACCTTTCCTTGGCTTAATTATTCCAAATCTTGTCAGCTTAGTGATGGGGGATAACATTCGCAAAACTATCCCGTGGATCTGTATTGCGGGTGGGGGCTTAGTGCTACTGTGCGACATTATTGGGCGCTTAATTCGCTACCCATTTGAAATCCCCGCGAGTGTGATTTTAGGTGTTGTGGGTGCGGTGATTTTCTTATATTTATTGTTGAAGCAGCAACGTTATGCAAAAAGTTAACTCATCAATGGCATTACCCAAAAAAGGGGTAACACCATTGCAAAGAATATGGATATTACTGGCATTGTCGCTGTTATCTATCATTCTTTATATGACGGTAAATCTCGGCAGTAATCTTGCTTATATTTTACCGCACCGCGGGTATATTGTTCTAACCATGGTTGTGGTTGCTTTTGCCGCAGGGGTTTCGACGGTTCTGTTCCAAACCGTTGCAAACAATAAGATACTTACGCCCTCTATCATGGGGTTAGAGGCCTTATTTGTTTTATTACAAACCATTTTTATCTTTTATACAGATAGCTTTCCTGCCTCTTGGCTACTGAATATCGGTAAGTTTTTATTAGAGTCAACATTATTAGTGTTATTCTCCGTCCTGCTTTATCGCTGGTTATTCGTGTCTGTTAAAATGAATATCAACCTAGTTTTAATGGTGGGTATTATCTTAGGGACTTTATTCCGTAGCGTGGCTACCTTGCTACAACGTTTGATGGACCCTAATGAATTCTCTATTTTACAGAGTCGTATGTTTGCAACCTTTACTAAAGGGACGCCGGAGCTGATTTTATTCACATTACTGATTACAGTCGTGGTGGGTATCTTACTCTGGCGGATGCGCTATTGTTTTGATGTTATTGCATTAGGGCAAGCTAATGCGGTGAACCTTGGTATTAATTATCGTCAGCAAGTAACGGTTATTTTATTGCTAATCTCAATATTAGTTGCAGTTTCGACCGCACTGGTTGGGCCCCTGACCTTTTTAGGGTTAATGGTAGCAAACTTAGCTTACTTGGTGAGTGGTAGCAGCCAACATCGTTATTTACTTCCTGTTTCGTTTTTACTTGGGGTAATAGCGCTGATTGGTGGGCAATTAATCCTAGAGTATGGCCTTAATATGGCAGGGACATTATCGGTTGTTATCGAGTTTGTCGGTGGGATATTCTTTATTTATATGGTGTTAAGAAGGTTTTAGTATGATTGAAATTAGTCAGATATCGAAAAGTTATCAGGGTACTAAAGTCTTAGATGACGTGACAACATCAATTAAAAATAGCGGCATTACCTCAATTATCGGCCCTAATGGCGCGGGTAAGTCAACACTATTATCGATTATTGGGCGCTTATTGGTGCCAGACGATGGTGGCTATGTCAAAGTCAATGAGTTAGACGTATCGACAACGCCAAGTGATCAGCTAGCTAAATGTTTGTCAGTACTGCGCCAAGAAAATCAATTTGCCAGTCGGTTAACTGTTGAAGAGTTAGTTGGCTTTGGGCGCTATCCTTACACTAAAGGTCGTTTAAATATTGAGGATAAAAAGAAAATTGATGAGTCACTCTCTTTTCTTAATTTATCGAATTTACGCCATCGTTATTTAGATGAGTTATCGGGGGGCCAGCGCCAACGGGCTTATGTGGCAATGGTTTTATGTCAGGATACTGAATATGTTTTACTTGATGAGCCTTTAAATAACCTCGATATGAAACATGCGGTAATTATGATGAAGTTGCTGCGCAAAGCGGCTGATGAGCTGGGGAAAACTATTATTTTAGTTATCCACGATATTAACTTCGCTTCGGTATATTCTGACTATATTGTTGCCTTAAGAGACGGAAAACTGTCTTATCATGGTAAACCTGAGGATATTATGAAATCAGATATTATTGAGGATATTTTTGATACCCCAGTGGATATAAAGCGAGTTGATGATCAGTTCATTGCGCTGTACTACTAAATATTCGTCCTCATTTAGGCGGTAGTGGTTTAGCTACTCGGGTCACATACTGACCCGAGATATCGCCGCTTTCCGCCTTGCTACAAGCTCAATTGGTTACAATATTCGCAGTGAAAATTACTGTGGTGTGATTTCAATATCTTCATCAGTCGCTAATAAATCCAAAGACTGTAATACTTCCAAGCGTTTAATCCCATCAGCATTTACTACCAAACGCGCCAGCTCATTGTAAGTTTTCTTGTTAATGGTGACGCGGCGGCAGAGGTAAATATGGTAAACCTTTTCACCAATAATAGCGGGTTCATCTTCATTAACGGTTAATTCTTCATAGCTAATATCAATGTATTTCAAAAAGTCAGAAATATTAAAGCGGGTGATATCAGCAATAGAAGACTGGTTTTTCTCAAAAACAGAATGGCGGTTATGGAGTAATACGTCCTTTCGATAATATAGAATATCTTCCATACGCTGTACATTGACCAAATTCACCCAGTGAGATTGCTGGCGCATTTCACGAATATCTGGCGATAGCATGTTTTCGCTGATAAACCGAAAGGATTCCTTACATACCCCAACAGGGGCTTTAACGCCTTCGCGATAAATACGTAATTGCCTGTCAGGTATCCATTTTTGGAAGAGCCGGTACAATTGCTCCCTACCGATTTCTTTTAGCCTATCTTTAAAAATATAACCGATGACCATAGCCAAAAATAAGTTTGCACTTAATGCACCGTATTTGCCCTGCCAAAGAAAGGCAATTAGCGTGGCAAAAATCATCGAAATAGCCGCAGCAATACCATAAATAGAATGCAACAGTAGCGGTAAACCGCGCTTATGGCGGATTTCTAAGTAGAGATAGCGATTAATATATTTTTTTAATAGATTGCGTCGGTAGGTAACCAATTCAGCATCTGTTTCGTCACTGGGAAAGCAATCAGGGTAGTGCTTCTTCAAGTAACGCATTTCTTGATACCAAAAATGGTGTATTTCTTCACGTATCGGTATTTGTTTATCAGCCAATAAACCACGTAAGTAATTGATGGTGTAATAAGTCATAAACTCATCGCAATAGGAAAATGCATTGGAGTGAATGGCTTCTTCTATATGAGCTGCAAGCGGTAACAAGGCACGGTAAGCGTTTAGGCATTTCCCAATATCAGCAACTAGCTCGGTTAGATATTCGGGAGTTTGTCGCTGCGGGTTTTTGCTGACCATTTTGATATTGAGAAGCACGGTTTTCTTGATGGTGAGCGCATAGCGTTTTAGTTTATTTTCATACTCATCTAGCGATGGGGGATTCAGCGGGTCACATTGTTCTAACCAGCGCTTTAAATCGTTTAGCTCCCCGTTTTCATCTGGTGAGGCAGACAGTTTAATCGCAGGAGGGCTGAGGCGAATATAATTTTTGAGGCTACGTTGAAGGTTTGACGGTGTGTATAAGTCAGGGTTAACTTGCAATGAAGAAGGCAGAAAGAAAAATGTTTCAACTTGGTAGCGGATCTCTTTAGATTTGCGTGGAAATAAAACTTTTTGTTTTATTTCAAATTGCTTTTTCCCGTGGATCTTAAGAGACTCTCTGATCATATTGCGCCTTTATAAGTAACTTTTTATATTTTTTATTTTTCTATCAATCAGTGAAGCATAACATGGTTTGTCAAAACCCTAAAATAGCGGAAATTACGATGACAACCTGTGAAAGATAGTGAAAAAGTATGATGAAAGGAAAAGGGAAGGAACAAGAAAATATAACGAGGCATAAATAAGTTATGCCCCATTATCGTGTTGTTACTCGTTAGAATAACTTATTTTTTTGCAGCTGGACGAACTGCGGTAACTTCAATTTCAACTCTCCAAGCTGGGTTTGCTAGCTTAGCGACTTGGAAAGTAGAACGAGCTGGCAGATTAGTAATTTTCTCAGACTCATAGAACTTGTTATAACCCGCCATGAAACCAGCGAAGTCCATAGTGCCTTGAGTTTCTTCACCACCAACTAAGAATACTTGCATTTTAACAACATCATTCATTGTCAAACCCATGTCAGCTAGGTTTGCTTGAATTTGTTTTAGCACGTTGATTGTCTGTGCTTCAGTATTACCATAAGACTCTAAAACGCCTTCTTTAGCATCTGCAGAGATTTTTGAAGGGACTTTTCCGCTTAGGAAAATAAGGCTATTGCCCGCGCTGATTTCTACTGATTCAGAGATAGGAAATCCTTTCACTGGAACGCGTTTAACATCTTCAGCTGCATTTGCACTCGCTACACCTAAAATTAACGGTAGAGAAAGCAATAAAGTTTTATAGCGCATGTAAACTCCTTAACATTATCAAAGTAAAAAGGATCTGTTAGTGTTATTTAAAACTAAATTTAAGTTTAGCTTAATTCCATTGACTCGCAGATCCCAGTAAAAAAAAGCGTATTCTCGGTTATTAATTAAAACGAGAAAGTTTATACGGCGTTGGGTCGATAAATGGTGTTTCGCCCATTAATAGTTCTGCCGTTAATCGACCAGATGCTGGGCTTTCAGTCATACCCCAACCTGTTGCGGTGTTGATGACCAGACCTGGGTACTGTTCGATTGTTGAAATAATTGGAATTTCATCATCCGTTGGTGCCACTGTACCACCCCAACGTTCAACCACTTTAGATTCTTTAAATACTGGGAATTCTTTTCTCAGTCTTTCTAGGACGCCATCTAAGTGATCATTGTTTGGTGTATTGGTCGCGGTACGGAATTCTTCAAATGGTGTTTTCTCATCTAAATTCCAAGACGTTGCCATCATGAACGAGTTAAATAAGTCTTTACCGATAGAGAATTCTAATGGTAATTCACCACCTTGCAACAGGTGCATAAATTTAGGACCTAACAGGAAGCTGTCTTTAACGATAGAGCTGGTAAAGATACGTGGTGCAACGGCATAGGTGCCATCAGCTTGTTCACGGAAGTGAATACCATTAGGTAAGTGGACGTTGCCTTTCGGTGCGCCCGGAACGCCGGTAATGCGTTGTTGTGACAGGTAAACGTTCAGCGTTGGAACGTCGATACCTAAGTTGCCCATAAATAGACGAGACCAAATACCACCAGTTAGAACTACACGAGAGGTCTTGATTGCGCCTTTTTCAGTGACAACATCAGAAATTTTGCCGCCTGCGGTTTCAATACCGCGTACTGCGCAGTTGGTATAGATGCGAATACCAATTGATTTAGCGTAGTTAGCCATGGTTGGGGTGACAACCTCAGGGTCTAGACTACCTGAGTCTTCTTCAAACCCACCAATTTTCCATGGTGTTTGAGCGTCGACTAGACGATTAGCTAACTCAGTACCTTCGATCATTCGGGTACGTAATGGCGTATCAAAACCTGGGTTTTCAGAAGCAGATTTAATCCATGCTCTTGAAATTTCTAAATCTTCTTCGCTTGAAGGAACTTCAACACGGCCTTGAACACGGTAGCTGGTATCAGCACCAATTTTTTCGTTCATACCGAGCCATTGAATTTTCCCATAGTGGTGTAAAGGAAAAATTGCTGGAGAGGTTTTGTAACTGATAATTTGGCTGTATGCGCGGCCTGATTGCTCACCACCGACAACACCTTTTTCACAGATAACAACATTAAGACCTTTTTCCGCAAGGTTTATTGCCGTCATGATCCCTTGAAGACCAGCACCGATAATAACTGCATCAGCAGATTCCGGTAGTTTGCCTTCGGTACCTGCAACCGCAGGTACTCGTGATTTAGTCGATTCGAAACGACCTTCACGATTGATCATAGGAACAACCGCAGCACCCCCTGCTAGAACCCCAGCAGCACCAACCCCTAATAATAGCTTTCTTCTCGAGATTTTCATCTATAACCTCAATAACAATCTTGTTTTTTATATAGTAAATAATTTCAAATTGAGATAATGATCTTATCATATATTTTGAAATTGTTAAGTAGGGTTAGCATTTGTTAATAACTGTCGATTAAATGAAAAGTGAAGTAAATTGATATAGTCAGTGCTGTAAAGGGTTTGTCGCGAGTAGCTCTATTTTATCTATACATCAATTCTTATTTTAAAAATGTAAATGTCATTAAAAGTGTACAGGTGTAAATATTGGTATTTTGCATAAGTTGAATAATTAGTAATTAATTATCAGCGAGAGGTTAATTATTAATCGTAGATGAAAATGCTAAATATCATTTAAGTCCTAATAATCAAATATGATGTAAAAAAAGGCTTAGTTAAAAAGAATGAGCTATTTTTTGTTCAGTTGATTATTAATTAGTCTTTATGGTTACCTTTCAATCAATATATAGCTTTGTGGGACTGTTTTGTTTTTAAGTTTTAGTTAATTAATTGATATTTATGATTTTATTTTATGATTGGCGTGGTGAGTCTAATTTAATTTATTGTTGGTTTTTCTAAATGGAGAATAATATTTCATTTTAATAAGATAAAATTATTTTATAGATTAGACATTACCTTGTCGTATAAGTCAGATAGGCTAGTTAATAAAATATAATTCTAAATATAGACAATAATTTATTTTAACTGGTTGATAAAAATAAACATATAATTGTACTAAATAATAATTGGCGATAATTTTGATGTCGTTGGGGGATTTATATTACGATGCAGATGTAATTAGAATATTAAATATACATTTAATTACTGGGTGTATATTATTAAGAATATTTACATTATTAGTTAATATACACCATCGTGATGTTAATTTTCAGTTTTATATTCATTCCCAGTTGGGATTTGAGCAAAGAAATTAGCATAATCCTCGGAACGAACCTGTTGAAGGACCAAATAAAGCTCAGTTAACGGGGTTTCTGACCAGTCACAGCGAATATCAATATCTGCATATTGCCGGTTATTCCATATTTTTAATGCAGCAGAGCGTATCCCACGGTAATCACCACCTTCATTTGCCCCTGCTTGCATGGCGAGTAATAGCCTGTCTGCAAGCTCAAGATGTGAGTTTTGCTGATAACTTTGGTGTATTGCTTGAAGAACCTGCTCACCGGTTAGCATATTCCCTGCTGTAGCGAAGTTTTTTTCAGACAAACTACCACACCAAGGTAAGCATTTACTTCCTGTCCAGTCTGCACTTTCCCCATATTTATCAATAATGATCAGTTGCCGTAATTCACTGTTGGTATCTTCCATCAGAAGGAAATCTAAGCTCTGTTTGGCGTGGTCACTAAGCCGTAAATGTTCAATACCTTTTAAACCTGCTATCGGGTTGGTCATGGCTTGGGTTGCGATAGCTCCCACTTGGCTTGCACCATGCAAAACAAGGGCACCGACAGCGGGCCCGCCTGTTGCTGTTGCTGCGCCAATTTTCCCTGTTTGCGGACAGTGAGCCACAATTGAAAATGTCATTTCACACCTCATAAATTAGACATCGATCAAATTTATCATTATAAATTGTTGCGTGAAACATAATTTATCATCATAAATAGGATAAAAGATAAAATAATTAACAAAATTGACACAAATCACATTTAAAAATCACATAGCAATGTCAACGCTCGGGGAGGGCCGTATGAGGATGCGTTTATGCAGGTGGATAGCCAGTTTTTGGTTTTTCTGCTTTATTTCTACACCGACATTGGCGGCAAACCATAGTGATGTACTATTGCTTGGGCAGGTTGCGGAGCCGCAATCACTCGACCCGCAAGTGGCGACTGCGGCCAATGATTCTCGGATACTCGTGAATATATACGAAGGGTTAGTTCGCAATGCCGATGGTACATTGACACTTGAACCTGCATTGGCAAAGTCATGGTCAGTCAGCGATGACGGTTTGACTTACACATTTCATTTACGTGAAAACATCAAGTTCCATGATGGTAGTGCGTTTGATGCGCAGGCAGTTAAATTTACGTTTGACCGCATGCTAGATAGCCAACATCCTTACTATCATACTGGTCCATTTCCTTTATCATTTTTTTTCTCTGCGATAGATAAAATTACCACCCCAGATAATTTAACGGTGGTATTTACCTTAAAAGAGCCATTTGCACCGTTCTTATCAAATTTAGCTACCCCCGCAGGGCTGATTGTGTCACCGGCAGCCGTCAAGCAATATGACAAGGACTTTAGTCGTCATCCAAGCGGGACAGGGCCGTTTAAATTTGACGAATGGACGGCAAACCAGCGCGTTGTGGTCTCGGCAAATGAGCAGTATTGGGATGGAAAACCACACTTAAAAAATGTGGTTTTCCGACCAATAACTGACGCCAATACACGGGTAGCAGAAATGCTATCAGGTGGGATTGACGCGATGGTTGAAGTGCCTGCGGATAACGTCCCTTTATTTATCAAGGATGAGCGTTTTAAGGTTTATGAAGCCGTAGGGCCACATGTGTGGTACGTGATGCTAAATGCATCACAACCTCCTTTCGATGATGTGCGTGTAAGGCAAGCGGTAAATTATGCGGTTAATAAGCAAAATATCGTTAAGTATATTCTCCAAGATTCAGCTGGTGTGGCTGAAGGGCCTATTCCATCTGCTTTTGACTGGGCGTTTGACCAAGAAACAGAGGCTTACCCTTATGACCCTGAAAAAGCGCGGCAATTAATTGCAGAAGCGGGAGCACAAGGGCAAAAAATTGTTTTTTATGTTACGGAAGGGGGCTCAGGTATGTTAGACCCTATCCCGATGGCAACCGCAATCCAAGCAGACCTCAAAGCTGTTGGGTTATCTGTTGAAATTCAAACCTTTGAGTGGAATACCTATTTATCTAAAGTTAATTCAGGCTTACAGCAAGCCCACATGGCTGAAATGGCATGGATGACGAATGACCCTGATACCTTGCCGTTCCTAACCTTACATTCTGCATCTTGGCCCGATAAAGGCGGCTTTAATTCCGGTTATTACAGTAATCAACAACTCGATAGGTTGTTAGATAAAGCGAGAGTCACGAATGACCTTGAAGAACGCGCTCAACTGTATAAACAAGTACAAAAAATTGTTCACCGAGATGCACCTTGGCTGTTTGTTGCTAATTGGAAGCAAAATGCAGTCGCGAATGAGCATGTTAAACATTTTAAATTGCAGCCGAATTTTAATTTATTACTTAAAGATGTTCGCAAAGATTAATTAACGTGAATATTTTCAGTTGGTTAATAGATTTTATGGGGAAAAACTATGTGGTTATACTGCTTTAAACGCCTGTTAGCGACGATACCCATACTGATTGGTCTAACATTAATTGTCTTTTTTATCATGGCAATGATCCCTGGGGAGCCAGCTCAAGCATTGCTTGGACCTTGGGCAACACCAGAGAACGTGGCTCGAGTGAAAACTGAGCTTGGTTTAGATAAACCGTTATATCAGCAGTATTTTATTTGGATGAATAATTTGATTTCAGGGGACTTAGGGCGTTCTTTTGTGCTGAATCGTCCTGTGGTTGATGAGGTCCTTGAGCGTTTTTCTGCCACCTTAATTTTGGGGGGAAGTGCGTTATTGCTCAGCTCAGTGCTGGGGCTATTAGCTGGGATTATTTCTGCGATCCGTCAATTTAGTTGGAGTGATAGGACGATCACATTGGCAGTTTTACTTGGTATTTCAATGCCATCCTTTTGGATTGGGTTGTTGATGATCATGCTTTTTTCGGTACAGCTACAATGGTTCCCCGCATCAGGAATGTATGATATTTGGCAGGGTGGCGGCTTTCGCGACTTATTGCATCACCTTGTTTTACCCGCAATAACCCTTTCGCTAGTTGCGACAGGCGTGATAGCGCGTTTGACGCGAACAGCAATGTTAGAGGTTCTACGCCTTGATTTTATTCGTACTGCACGCGCAAAAGGGTTGAGTGAACGCAAAGTCATTTTCCGCCATGCATTTCGTATGGCATTGGTATCGGTGATCCCTGTTATTGGTATTCAGGCAGGGTTTGTGTTTGGTGGTGCGGTTTATATTGAAACGGTTTTTCAATGGCCGGGCTTAGGGGCAATGTTGGTCAAAGCGGTAGCTACCCGTGATTTATTTTTAGTGCAAGGGGGCGTGTTAATTGCTGCTGCGTCCTATGTGTTTATCAATTTGCTGGCTGATGTGGTGCAAGCAATGTTAGATCCGAGGTTGAAATCATGAGTCATAATACCGCCCCAGTTATTCAACATCGTCATCGTCAATCAATAGGTTCTTTATTGCTCGCTAATCGCCTTGCGACACTAGGGCTGTTTATTTTAACCATTATTATGCTACTTGCCTTGCTTGCGCCTTGGTTGCCTTTGGTTAATCCAGATGAAACGGACTTAGTGAACCGCTTGCTCCCAGCTTTTTCACCGGGGCATATATTAGGCACTGACCATTTAGGGCGGGATATCTTGTCTCGATTATTGTGGGGAACTCGTGTTTCGCTGATGGTGGGTATTTCAGCGACGTTAATCGCTGCAATACTTGGAACCCTAATTGGTTTAATCGCCGGCTATGTGGGCCACCGAACTGATACCTTATTGATGCGCTGTATTGATATGTTGATGGCATTTCCATATATCCTATTAGCGTTAGCGATTGTAGCTGTACTTGGCCCCGGTTTATTAAATGCGCTATATGCTATCGCATTAGTGAATATTCCTTTTTTCGCGAGAAATATCCGTGGGTTAACGGTTGGGCTGCGAGATAGAGACTTTATTCAGGCCGCAAGGTTGTCAGGTAAAAACCATTTACAGGTCTTACTGACCGAGGTTTTACCGAATGTATTGCCAATCATTGTTGTCACAATGTCGACGACCATCGGGTGGATGATTTTAGAAACCGCTGGCTTGTCATTTTTAGGATTAGGAACCCAGCCGCCGAATGCTGATTTAGGGTCGATGCTAGGTCAAGGGCGTGCTCAGATGTTTGTTGCACCACATGTTGCTCTGGTTCCTGGAATTATGATTTTCCTGATTGTGATTAGCTTTAACTTACTGGGGGATGGGGTACGTGACATCCTTGACCCTCGCCTAAAATCAGGTGCCTTACATCGTTCACAACCGATGACACAAACAGACCGTGTAAATATTCCTGCCAAAACCGAGGGAAAACAGGCGATATTGGAAGTTAAAGACCTTTCTGTCGCCTTTCGTCAGGGGGGGCAATTACGGCCTACCGTTAAAGGTATTAGCTTTAATGTTGGTGCGGGGGAATGTTTGGGGTTAATTGGTGAAAGTGGTTCAGGGAAAAGTGTAACTGCATTATCTGTTATGGGGCTTTTGGCTTCGCCGCCCGCGGTGATCACCGCAGGTGGCATCTATGTTGAGCATGAAGAAATGTTGTCTTTACCTTTATCCGTTATGCAAAGACGCCGTGGTGCTAAGGTGTCATATATTTTCCAAGATCCTCTGACTACGTTACACCCCCAATTTACCGTGGGTGTACAGCTTCGTGAAGCGATCACGGCTCACCAAGCGTTATCGAGTTATGATGCCAAAATGAAAGCGATTGAACTACTTGATAGCGTCGGTATACCGGATGCAGCGGAGCGTTTTGATGCTTATCCTCATGAGTTATCCGGTGGGCAACGCCAACGAGTTGGTATTGCGATGGCATTAGCGAATGACCCTGTTTTGATTATTGCCGATGAACCGACAACCGCACTAGATGTCACCGTACAAGCGCGAATTTTAGAATTGCTCGATCAACTACGTCGTGAACGAGGGGTAGCATTGTTATTTATTACTCATGATTTTGCGGTGATTAACCAAATTTGTGACCGAGTGGCCGTTATGCAGCAGGGCGTTATCGTAGAAACCGGTAATACACAAGACGTGTTACAGCAACCTCAGCACCCTTATACACAGCGGCTGATAGCCAGTGTTCCAAAATTGGGAGAGGGCAGAGCGTTTTTGACTCAGGTTGAGCAGCTTTATGGAAATAATTCCGCACAGGAGGCCTAATGAACAAGGTTATTGACGTTAATCAACTGGTGAAAACCTTTGGTCACCCTCGCAGCTTATTTCATCCCCGAGGGAGAGAAGTTCAGGCGCTGAAAAATATTTCATTGTCATTGTACGAAGGGGAAACGTTAGCCGTCGTAGGGGAAAGCGGCTCAGGGAAAAGCACTTTAGCCCGTATTCTAGTTGGGTTAGAGAAAGAAACCTCAGGCGACATTACGGTACTCGGGCAAACTCGTGCTCAGTGGCAAAAACAGGGGGCTCGTGCTTTCGGTCAAGCTATTCAATATGTATTCCAAGACCCTGTTGCTTCTTTAAATCCACGCAAAACCATCGGTGAAACATTGTCGGTGCCTTTAAAATATTTAAAGCATATGAATCAAACACAAAGACAGGGGCGGTTGGCTGAATTGCTTGAGGCTGTCCATATGCCAATGGATGCATTAGCCTGTTACCCTCACGAGTTTTCAGGGGGGCAAGCTCAGCGCTTAGCGATTGCGCGAGCGCTTGCCGCAGATGCGCGAATCTTAGTTCTTGATGAGCCTGTGAGCGCATTGGATGTGTCAGTACAAGCCCAAGTTTTGTTGTTACTCGAAGAACTAAAGCAACAGTTTTCACTGTCTTACTTATTTATTAGCCATGATCTGGCGGTGGTAGAGTCTATAGCAGATAGGGTGGCCGTACTCTATTTAGGGGATTTGCTAGAATGTCGTGATACTTGTGACTTATTTGCGGCACCAGAACACGACTACACTCGTAACTTACTGGCGAGTGCGCCGCGTATTCGCGTTGAAGCTTAGAAATATATTTAAAATCAGTTGGGGTCCTAATATGAGCACGGATAAGACAGCGGCTATCGAGCCAGTTCGCATTAAACGTACTGATGAAATTGTTAATGCGATAAAAGAAACGATTATGGCGGATAACCTGATACCGGGTGACCGCTTACCCCAAGAAAAAGAGCTAATTGAGCGTTATAGCGCGAGTAAAAGCACGGTAAGAGAAGCCTTAAAATCATTGGAAGTGCAGGGGTTAATTAAAACCAAAACGGGCCCAGGCGGGGGGGCGTTTATTGATTCAATGACCGAATCCCGTGCGATGAGCTTGTTATCAAACTATTTATTCACGCGAGATATTTCCATTAAAGATATCTATACATTGCGTAAATTATTAGAGCCAGTTGTTGCAGTGAGTGCCATTGATAATATCGATAATGCGGGAATTCAAAAACTGTATGACACCATTGCGATTTACGACCATGAGCCTGCTAATGAAGAGGAACGCTGGCAACAGCGAATGGCAGAGTTGGATTTCCATGCCGTCGTTGCCAGTTACTCAGATAATGTTCTCTTAGTGTTTATCTGCCATTTTTTACAGCGTTTACTTAAAGATTTAGCGGTTTGTAAAGACATTTACCTGAAACCCGAACCAGTAGATAGATGCCAAGGCATTGAATATCAGTATCAATTAATAGAGGCATTACGCCGTAAAGATGCCGCTAAGGTACAGGCGGTGATGGAAGAGCACATGAATTATGCCGAGCAAGCAATGTTGGCTCTACAAGCCACACTGCAAGAACGTTTTTTAAGTGAAGATAGGTAACATAATGATAGATAAAGCATATCTAACCTCAGTATTAAAGACACTTTTATGTACACCTAGCCCGGTGGGTATGACTGAGAAAGCGGTCGCACAAACGCACCAATGGTTGACTGAGTTGGGTTTTACACCGCAGTATACGCGCCGTGGAGTGTTATATATTACATTCGGTAATGATGAACCCAAACGGGCACTTGCAGCCCATTTGGATACCTTAGGGGCAATGGTTACTCAGCTCAAACCTAACGGGCGGTTAGCGTTACGTAATACGGGCACTTGGGCTGCGCGCTTTGCTGAAGGCGCTCGAGTCACCGTGTATGGTGATAATCACCAGTATCGCGGCACCATTCTACCGTTAAAAGCATCAGGTCACCGCTTTAATACCGAAGTGGATACTCAAGTGGCTGATTGGGATAACTTAGAAATTCGCCTTGATGCCCCATGTTATAGTGTGGAAGATCTACAATCTCATGGTCTGAATGTGGGGGATATGGTGGCAGTTGATGCCCAACCTGAATTTATTGACAATGGGTTTATTGTTTCTCGTCATTTAGATGACAAAGCAGGCTGTGCGGTGATGTTAGCGGCATTAAAATCGCTAGTGGACGATGGTGTGCTACCAGCTGTTTCTTGCCAATTGATGTTCACGATTTCTGAAGAGGTCGGGATTGGAGGGACTCATGGCTTTGGTGAGCAAGTTCAGGAATTATTAGCGATTGATAATTCTGTTTCAGCGCCTGATCAAACAACACGTGATGACGCATTAACATTGGCATTTCGTGATAGAACGGGGCCATTTGATTTAGCGATTACGCGCCACTTACTGCAATTATGCCAGCAATATAACATCCCTCATGTGCGCGATACATTTAAACATTACCGTTCTGATAGTGCGGCAGCTATTGATGCTGGGTGGGATATTCGGGTTGCATTAGCATGTTTTGCCTTAGATAGCTCCCATGGTTGGGAAAGAACGCATATTGATTCACTGGTTGCGTTAGCAACATTGGTACGACGTTATATTGAAAGTGATTTAGTGCCATTACCGGGGCAATAATTTTAAAGCCATCTTCTGATAAAAAAAGAAGATGGCTTTAATCCTATGTATCACTAGCTTAGTTTGGCTTGCGATAAATATTTATCCATCTCATCTTGCGGTACCATACCGCCACCGGTCGCCCAGACAAGGTGGGTGGCATTGGCCATGACTTCTGGTGTCAGTGACTTAGACTGTAAATAGTCTGTGTTTTGGGTGACATGAACACTGCCGGTCATACCTGCTAGTGCGGAAGGCTCGAGCTTAATCGACTCCGTTTGATTAAGTAAGCTTAATAGGTTGTACATCTCGGTATCATCAATCGTGTAATAACCATCAATTAAATGTTCCATTGCACGCCCCACAAACCCTGACGCGCGTCCCACTGCAAGGCCATCAGCGGCCGTGATGTTATCAATGCCGATTTCTTGTACTGAAATGGCATCATGGAGCCCTGTATGCACACCAAGCAACATGCAAGGTGAATGTGTGGGTTCGGCAAATAAACAATGTACCGCATCACCAAAGGCTAACTTCAAGCCAAAGGCAACGCCACCCGGGCCTCCGCCGACACCACAAGGCAGATAAACAAACAGCGGGTGTTGGTTATCAACAATAATGCCTTGCTCTACAAATTGTTTTTTCAAACGTAAACCTGCAACCGCATAGCCTAAAAATAGTGTGGTTGAGTTTTCGTCATCAATAAAGAAGCAGCGCGGGTCTTTTTCAGCTTCTTTGCGGCCTTGTTCGACCGCAATGCTATAATCCTGTTGATATTCAACAACATTTACGCCGTGAGAACGTAACTTATCTTTTTTCCACTGACGTGCATCCGCCGACATATGTACACTGACACTAAAGCCTAATTTTGCACTCATAATGCCAATAGACATGCCTAAATTGCCGGTTGAGCCAACGGCGATACTATATTGGCTAAAGAATTGTCGAAACTTATCTGAGGATAGAATTTCATAATTATCATCAATTGATAATAAACCGGCTTCTAAAGCGAGCTTTTCCGCATGGGTCAAAACTTCATAGATACCGCCTCGCGCTTTTATTGAGCCCGAAATAGGTAGGTGGCTATCTTTTTTAAGTAACATTTCCCCAGTAATTGGCGTTTTATAACGTGTTTCAAGAGCACTTTGCATATTGGGAATAGCAACCACGTCGGATTCTATGATCCCTTGTGTGGTTTGCGTTTCAGGAAACGCTTTCATTAAATATGGGGCGAAACGTGTTAAACGTGCCTCGGCGTCTTGCACATCCTCGAGGGTCAACCCCACATAGGGTAAACCCGCTTGTGTGGTGGTTGAGTTTGGGTTAAACCAAGTAACTTGCTTTAAATCGATTAAGTCCTGAACTAAAGGGGTGTCAGCAATTAACTTATCAATATTTATCTGAGTCATAATTACTCTCTTTTAAATCACAAATGAAAGTGCAAAGGTGCCTGCCAGCGCAACGAGGGATGCGATAAGTGTGGCGACACTGTAAAAACGAAATGTTTCAGCTAAGGTGGCATTACAATATTGTTTGACCAGCCAGAACAAGGAGTCCGTCACGATGGTACAGCCAATTGCGCCTGAGCCGATGGCTAATGTCATGATCTCAGGGCTGATATGCGGGTACATTGGCATTAATGGGGCAACAATTGCAGTGGCGCCCATCATGGCAACGGTCGCAGAGCCTACCGCAGCATGTAGAATGATAGCCACTAACCAAGCCAATAGGATTGGGTGCATATCAATGCCTGAAAGAACCAGCGCAAGGGAATCGCTTAACCCACTTCCTTTTAAGATGCCATTAAACGCCCCTCCCGCACCAATGATTAATAAAATATTGGCGATGGAACTAAAGCTTTCTTCCGTTTTACTGAGTAGCACGCTCATGCCCATATTACGGCGAATGCCCAGTACGTAATAAGCGACAAATGCGGCAATAAACATGGCAGTGATTGGGTTACCAATAAACTGTAAAAGGGTAAATAATTGATTGTCTTTGCTCATGTTCAAATCTGCTGCGGTTTTGATCAACATGAGAATAATTGGCAGTAAAACGGTAAATAAAGTGGCACCTAGCGAGGGTAAATCTTTTTCTTCACGGACTTCTAAGTCAGAAAAGGCTTCTGGTACCGTTTTAAAAGGTAAGCGCTCACCTAAGAACTTTAGGAATAATGGCCCGCCGACCAGTGAGGCGACTAAACCAACGGCTAAGCCCGCAACAATCACAGTGCCAATATCTGCCCCAAGTTCATTAGTGACAAATAGTGCAGCAGGGTGTGGCGGAACGATACAGTGTACGGCCATCAGCGCAGTACATAGCGGGATAGCCAGTTTTAATAAAGAGGTATTGGTTTTTTTGGCGATGGAAAATGCCAGTGGGATCAACAAAACAACCCCCACCTCAACAAATAGAGTGATACCACAGATTAAACCAATTAGTACCATGGTGACGTCTGGAGTTAACCAACGGCTTTTCTGTAGGGTGATCCTGATGCGCTCTGCTGCACCTGAAATCTCCATCATTTTCCCTAGTATGGTGCCTAGTCCAATAATAGCGGCTAAAAAACCGAGTGTACCGCCAATCCCATTTTCGATAGCATTCACCATCTCTAACGGGTTCATTTTCATTGCAATACCGACAAAAAAGCTGGCGAGTAACAGGGCTAAAAAAGGGTGAAACTTAAATTTAATAATTGAGACTATGATCAGCAAGATACTAATAACCAGAGTACCGAGCATCCACATTGTAGAGTCCATATCCTACCCCTAATCATTTTGTTGTTGTACTTCTATTGGATAATAAATATGCAAGGGTGACAAACGATGAAACCTAAGCTTTAGATGAATTCAATTAACTCAAGTGCGTGATATGGGTCATATAAAATACCAATATTAGGATTTGCATCATATAAATTCACCTTAAAGGCGCTATATTGTTGATAGCGACGAGCTGGGTCATTTCTCAAATAAGGGGGGAAGAGGTTGGTGTCATCGAATTTGAATCAATTTGAACAATCCGGTTTTATTCAATGGAATAAGCGGTTATCGAGCTATCAATTATCCCGCCTACATACCTTTGAAGCTGCGGCGCGACATAGCTCTTTTGCCCTAGCGGCGCAGGAGCTTGCCCTCACACCCAGTGCGGTAAGTCATCGTATTAATACCTTAGAGGGAGAACTGGGTTTTAAATTATTTGAGCGTTTTCATCGGCGTATTGAGTTAACTTCCGATGGTGAGCGTATTTATTGGGCGTTACGTAAAAATCTGGATGATATTAACCAAGAAATTATTGATATCAAAAACCAAGAAATTTCTGGGGAATTAACAGTTTACTCACGCCCATCGATTGCCCAGTGCTGGTTGATCCCGAAAATTGCAGATTTTGCTAATCAATACCCATCGATTCAATTAAATTTATTAACAGGGAACGATGATGTTAATTTTCGCGGCTATGGTATTGATGTGGCAATTTATTATGATGATATGACAAGGTCTAATCTCTATTGTGAAGACCTGATGTCAGAGTCGATGGTTCCAGTGTGTAGTCCGAAATATGCCCAGCAATATGATTTGCTGAATAATATTCATCAACTAAAAAACTGTACGTTACTGCATGACCGGCAAGCATGGAGCAGCAATTCCGACTATGATGAGTGGAAAGCATGGAGCGAATACTATCAGCTATCCTTGTTTCCCCACCGCCGAAACCTGTGTTTTGACCGTTCAGACTTAGCTATTGTAGCCGCAATGAACCACGCAGGTGTAGCAATGGGGCGCAAGCAGCTGGTGGAAAAGCGGATTAAAAGCCGTGAGCTCGTGATGCCTTTTGGCGATACGCCATTAACCTGCCAACAGCGGTATTACTTTGCGATGCTTAATGATAAGCGGCACCCAAAAGCGGATATTTTTATTCAGTGGTTAAAACAGCAGGTTAGCTGAATATCGCAAGTAAAATACAATAGCTTACCGCAGGGCACAGTACTTTCCCCTGTAACCGTTAATACAAAAATTATTGCGGATTAACTAAACAAAAAAGGCAGGGCCTAATGTCAGCACTGCCTTTTTATCGATATAAAACCTTAATTAGCGGCTCAGAGCATCCGCCACGGATTTAAAACGAGCAAATTTATCGCGTAATTGCTGATGCCCAACGGCATTGGGTTGGTAAGTTGTCATTTTCGCTGTACTGGCTGAAATGGCGACATCGAAGCCGGAATAATAACCGGTTCCAACGGCAGCACACAGCGCCGCCGCTTGGCAGCCAGACTGTTGTATGTTGACGACATCTAACGGTAAATTACTCGCATCACAGAACATTTGCATCCACAATGGGGAGTGGGTTGGGCCACCCGTAAAGCGAATGGACTCAGTGGTATTATCGAGCCCAACAATGCGGTCTTGATGCAGCAAGTGAGAGAACACAATACCTTGGTAAATCGCGTAAACAATATCTGCATCTGTATGGTGAGAACTTAAACCTAATAGGCCGCCATGCAGGTTACTATGGTAATTAGAGCCATATAGCCAAGGGAAAAATAGGATATCATTTTGCCTTGTTGCCCCTTCGGCTACGCAATGGTTAAGTACCTCATAGTCCTGTAAGCGTTGATTGAAGAAATGGCGCGTAAACCACGCGAGGTTACTGGCTGACGTTGGGCTTCCTTCATGGACAAAATAAGTACCTGGAATACAGTATTTGCTCCAAACATACGGGTAATCTGATGGGATAATTTCATCAAAAACACGGGTGGAGATTGTCCATGTCCCAGCAACTGCACTCAGTTTATCTTTTTGATTGACGCCCGAAGCCAAGGCTGCACCGACAACATCGAAGAAACCACCAAAGACAGGCGTCCCTTCTGTCAGGCCACATTCTGCTGCTGCTTTATGCGTTACAGTCCCCGCAAGTTGGGCTGAATTGATCACTGGTGCTAATTTGTCATTGACCTCGTCAATACCAAATAGTTTGCATAAGCTAGGGTCGTAACTTGATTTAGTTTGGTTAAATAACTGGCTACCTGAAATATTAGTTTCTTCACAGGCAATTTGGTCAGTAAGGCGATAGCGAATATAGTCATGTACCATTAAAACATGACCTGTACTCTGGTAGTTATCGGGTTCGTTTTCTTTTAACCAGCGTAGTAATGCGACGGGGTGAGAAGCCCAGAGCTGCTGTAAACTCAGCGGATAGGCTTTGTCTGCCGTGCCATTTTTATGCCATTCATCAACAATGGCCTGAGCGCGGGAATCCGAAGATACAATCCCATTTCTAACGGGTTTGCCGTGTTTATCGAGTAAATAGAGGCCCTTACCGTGCGAAGAAAAGCTAACGCCCGAAATTTGTGAAGCATTCAAGCGGCTATTTTTAATCGCTTCGCGGATCACGCTACAGGCTGCTTCCCATAGCACATCCATATTTCGTTCACTAAACCCTGCTTCAGGGCTCTCAGTGGGGAAAGGGTGCTCTGCAACAACAATTTCTTGGCCTTCAGGTGTGTAGACTCCCGCTTTAATAACAGTACCACCAAGGTCGACACCCATAAAAAATGCATTCATTGTGGGCTCCTTTAAGCGTTGTACCAACCAGCTTGTTGCATTTTATCTTCTATCCAATGGCGAGCCTTAATGATTTCAATCAATGGTTCTTCTGCTTTTTCTGTCCACATTTCAATCAAAAAGGTACCGCGATAATTTAAACGCTTTAATAGTTTGAATAAATTCACAAAATCGACACAGCCTTCCCCAAAAGGGACATCACGGAATTGGCCTTGGCAGGTTTCTGTTACCGCGTAGGTATCTTTTAAGTGAATAGCCGTGACGTGCTCAATGCCTTGTGTGAATTCCTGTTCGACATTATTCCCCCATGCGGTCAAGTTACCCACGTCAGGGTAAACAGAAAACCATGGAGAGCGAATTTTGTCAGATAGGGCTTGCCACTTAGTGATGGAATTCATAAATGGCGTATCCATGATCTCTACGGCACACATTACCTGAGCCGCTGCGGCAACTTCACTGACCCATTGCATCCCTTTTTCAAAATGGGCAATGGTCTGTGCATCTTGCTCTTCATAATAGACATCGTAACCTGCAAGTTGGATAGTCCGGATCCCAAGGTCTTGCGCTAATTTGATGGCTTTTTCCATCAAGGAATAAGCCATCATGCGAGTTGCTTCATCGTGGCTACCGAAAGGGAAACGGCGGTGACCAGATAAACACATTGTTGGAATACGCACGCCAGTTTGCTGGATGGCTTTGACAATGTCTAGGCGCTCAGCTTGGCTCCAGTCCAAGCGTGCAAGGCGTTCGTCGGTTTCATCCACTGACATTTCAACAAAATCAAATCCAGCGGCTTTAGCTAACGCTAATTTCTCTAACCAACTGCTATCTTTAGGTAATGCTTTTTCATAAATTCCAATTGGATGCTTGCGCATGGTGTTCTCCCTGAAAAATTTAACTTTGTGGTGATGTTTTATTAAGGCGCTGGTTGCGGGTCATGGCTCGTTTAGCACTCCATCTTTCTTTGAAGAATTTGAACGCCAGTGCCAAAATTAGGGTGATCCCCCAAACCGCAAGGTTAAAGTGCAGGCTGACTCCCAGTAGGCTTAAACCCGTTGCGATGACTTGTAAAACTAATAAAGCGCAGAATACACGGCTAACTTTCCCAACTCCGCCAAATGGGTTAGTCCCACCTAATACAATGGCAAGGATGGTGAGTAATAAATAAGAGTCACCATAGCCCATACGTGCAGAGTTAAAGCGTGCCATCATAATGAGGCCTGCAAGTACGCACAGAAGGCTAGAAATGGTATAGATGGCGATCATTACGCGGTCTGTACGAATACCGCTGAACCATGTGGCATTGATATTACTGCCACTCATGTAAATATTTTTCCCTAAGCGTGTACAACCTAAAAATAGGGCTAACAAGATAGCGGTGACAATAAAGATAATCATAGCAATAGGGACACCAAATACAGTGTCAGCACCAATAGCACGTACAATCGGTGGCATACCGCTGAGTGCGGCACCTTTAGTAAGGTAAACCCCAATACCACTGATAATGGTCATCGTACCAAGTGTGACTAGAATTGGGTGGGCACCGATATGGGAAATCATTAGCCCTGTGAGTGTGCCAATAATTACCGCGATGACCGTTGCACCGACTAATGCCAATAATAACCACATTAATTGCGTACCAGTTCCTGCCTCCACGGGTAGGTAATTAATAAAGACCCACGCCATAAATAAGCCCGTTAAGTTAGAGGTGCTGATAATCGCAAGGTTTAAACCACCGCTTAACATCGGGACAAACATGGCAAAAGTGAGTAAACCTAGCTCAGGTAATTGGAAGGTAATACTTAAAAAAGTATTTTGCGTAAAAAAATGCCCCGGCATAGCGATGCTGAATGCAGCAATCGCCAATAAGAAGATTGAAAGCAGTCCGATAACAGAGCCATCAATTTTAAAAAAAGCGTGTTTTTTCATGGTGATATTCCTGTTAAACAAAACCTACGTCCGTCTCTTTGCGTTTTTTGTAGTGAGTAATACAAATCGCAATGAGGATAACCATGCCGATGACGATATTGACGAAATAGTTAGAGACGCCAATTAAGTTGAGGCCATTCTTTAAGATACCGATCAGGAAAACCCCCATGAGCGTACCGATCACCGTACCGCGTCCCCCCGACAAACTTGCCCCTCCTAACACCGCCGCTGCAAGTACATCGAGTTCTCCTCCTACGAGGGCACTGGGTACCACTTCACTCATTCGATAAGTTTGCAACATGCCACCAATGGCTGCCATAGCACCTAGATAGCCATAAGCGAACAAATAAATGACAGAAACTCGAATACCAATACGAGTCGCAGACTCTTGGCTGCCCCCAACCGCATATAACTGGCGGCCAATATGGGTTTTATTCATTAAAACCCAAGTCAGGAAGGCAATACCAAGCATCACTAAAAGAGGCAGGCCAACTTGGTAGTATTCCCCATCGACTTCGAACGGCAAGATAGTCACAGGGTCTACCCACCAATCGGGTAAATCATAAATACTATGGCCATTTGTTAACCACATCAGCATGCCAAATAACAATGATTGCATGCTGATGGTGATAATGATGGAAACCACATTGAGGGAGTAAATTAATATTGCATTGATTAAACCAAAAGCGATACCAATGACAATCGCCAATGTGATACTCAGGGCTGGGCTAGCAATAATTCCTTGTAATAACCATGTTGCTATGACGTATTGAACGACCGAAGCTACGGCCGCAAAAGAAATATCTATCCCACCAGTGACTAAGACGACAAATAACCCTAAAGCAAAGACACCTGTGACTGCATAGCTTTCACTTAGGTCGAGTAAGTTTTGAATAGTCAGAAATTGTGGGCTCATAGCAGTAAAGAAAACCACCATAATGATAATGACCCAAATTAACCAACCTTCAACTGATTGTGGTCGAAGTTTTTGCCAATTAGCCATTGATGATTTCCTCCAACTGTTGCTCATTGATGGAATCTGTCATGATTTCTTTGACGATAGTTCCTTGTTTCATATGTAAAATTCTGTCGCAGTTATAATAAGCTTCGGAGGCTTCATCGGTAATTAGAAGAATTGAAATACCCACACCAGATAAACGGTGAATTAATTTATAAATACTGTCTTTTGCACCAATATCGACACCCACAGTTGGAGAGTCTAAAATCAATACTTTTGGGCGAGTTAAAATCCATTTAGCAAGAACCACTTTTTGTTGGTTACCGCCAGATAGCGTGGAAAGGGGATTATTGGGGTCAGTTACTTTAATATCTAAGTCAGCAATCCACTCTTGGACAATGTCTTGACATTGTTTTTCATCAATCAAATGCAATGGGGTTTTTAAACGATCAAGAATGGAAATGACCATATTATCGGCGATAGATTGCTGTAATATCGCACCTAACGTTAGGCGGTCTTCGGATACATAGCCAATACCGTGTTTAATCGCTTCGGTATTGTTCTTCAGCTTAACGGGTTTACCTTCAATACGTAACTCACCATTATCGGGGTGAGTAATACCAAATAAAGAGAGCGCTAGTTCAGTACGGCCGGAACCGAGCAAACCACATAAACCTAATACCTCACCGCGTTTTAAACTCAACGAAATATCTTGATATTGGCCTGAGCGGCTGAAGTTTTTAATTTCTAGAACCGTACGTCTATCTTCCGCATTGTTTGGGGGTTTGCGTTCATGAACGATGTCTAAACCAGTCATGAGTTCGGTAATTTTGCGGGTGGTTAAGCCTTCAGCAGGCCATGTACCAATTTTTTGCCCATCACGGATCACCGTAATGCGGTCAGATATTTCCTTGACTTCTTCAAGTCGATGACTGACAAAAACGACGGTGATCCCTTTGTTTTTTAAGTAGTTCACTGTCGATAGTAATTGATTTACTTCGGTTCGAGTGAGGGACGCCGTTGGCTCATCCATAATTACTAGGCGAGCATCCGCGACTAAGGCACGGCAGATAGCGACTTGTTGGCGCTGAGCAATGGGTAAAAATTGAACTGGCGTATCTGGGTTAATGGAAAAAGCGAGTTCATTGAGTATTTCTAACGCTTTTTCGCGCAATTTCTTTTTTTGGAACCAACCAAAATACCCTTTGAGGTTCAGCTCAAAAGCGATATTTTCAGCCACCGTTAAGTTAGGGAATAGCGATAAGTCTTGATAGATAACCTGTACGCCTAATTCACGAGCTTTATCGGGTGTTAACCGGTGGTAACTTTTGCCATCAATCTCGATTTTACTGCCATTATCAGGAGCGTACACACCGCTGATAGTTTTGATCAGGGTACTTTTTCCACACCCATTGGTGCCTGCTAAACAGTGCACCTCACCTTTGTTTAGCGTCAAATCAATATTGCGTAATGCACGATGACCCCCAAAGCTTTTGGAAAGGTCTCGTAAGGTGATGAGTGGGTCGGATTTGTCAGCTTTTGAGGTGGTTGTCATAGGTATAATTCCTACTGCAAATAAATTGGTGTTGGCTTGTTTGTCATAGCGCAAGCTGTTGCGTTGTTGGCTACAACTCGCGCTATACAAAACAGTAAATTCAAAATGCTAATTAATATTGTATTTTTGTTTTAAATGTTATTTTGCTAGTGAAGAATTACAGGCCGACTTCAACCAATTTTTTGGTGTTTTCGATATTCAGATTGACAGGGTTATCACTTAAAATGGTATTGCCACTGACTTTAATTTCACCCATATCACCGATTGAAACGCCATCTTTAATTTCTTCACCGTTCATCATTGCAGTCGCAACTTGAACGAAGACTTGTCCTGCAACTTTAGGATTAGAAATGTAGCCACCATCAATAGCGCCTTTTTCTAGTAACTTAATGCCTTGGCCTGGGGTAAAGGTGCCGAATACACAGGTGGTATCATTTTTGCGGCGCTTATCAATAGCACGACCTGCACCGATAGGGCCTTGCGAGCCAAATGACATAATGCCTTTTAAGTCTTTGTGCTTAGATAACAGGTCATTAGCGGTACGCATTGAATCATCAACGGATTCTGCAACGCCAAAACGGTCATCTACCATTTGCATTTTTGGGTAATTGGCTTTTTGGTAAGCAATGGCAGCATCCGCCCACTCATTAACAAGAGGGACCGTTAAACTGCCGACGAACATGGCGTATTTACCTTCTTCACCCATACAAGCTGCCATATCTTTCATATGGTTAGCTCCCATGCTTTGGGTATCAAGTAATTCAAAGTCCCAGTCTGCGTTGGTTTGATTTGGAGATTCGTGAGTAATGACTTTAATACCAGCTTCTTGAGCGCGTTTTAATACAGGCTCAAGTACTTTTGCATCGTTAGGAACGACACCAATGACATCCACTTTTTTGGCGATTAAATCTTCGATGGCACGAACTTGTTCTGCTGGATCAGCCGTTGTAGGGCCAACTTGGAATGCGTTAACGCCCAGTTTTTTACCTTCTTCGGTGATCCCTTGTTCCATAACGTTAAACCAAGGAATACCACCGACTTTAACGACTACGCCCATCGTGAATGGCTTTTGTGCTTTTTGTGATTCGGCCATTGCGACATTGGAAAACAGTGCAACGCTCATTAAACAAGGTAAAACTAATTTTTTCATGTTCATAGTTGTATTCCTTAGTGTAGATGGATACTAAATCGAGATCTCTCATCAACATAGGGTCAATGTTATTATCTCATTTAGGTATGCCTATAATTAAGCGCTAAGGAATTATGGGTACATAATATCCCTGCACTTTTTAATACAGAAAATAAATGAATGATTATTATTTTACTTACATCACGGTTACGGACTTTTTATATTTTAATAAATTACTTATCACACTCGATAATATTTAAATTCGGGAATTGTTTTTGAAAATTAGTATCATTAAGCTTGTTAGTAATGAGTACGTTAATATCCTCAAAGGTACAAACTTGGCTAAAAGCATATTTTCCGAGTTTACTGTTGTCGGCGAGCAAAACTTTATTCTCTGAAACTTGCAACATAATATTTTTCAGCTTTGAATTTATTTCGCTACCATCACGAATACCATTTTCAATATTAAAACCTTGGCATGATAAAAATAAGGTTTTTATCTGAAAGCTACGAATAATACTTTCTGCAATAGGGCCATGAAAATCATCATGACGTTCTGAGTATTCACCACCAATCCCAATCACTCGTACACGATCACGGCAAGCCAGTGCTTGGATAATTTTGACCGAATTAGTGACAACAGTAATATCGATATCAGGTATTTGCCGTGCTAAAAACCAGCAAGTACTGCTGTTATCTAGCATAATACAGTCGCCGGGTTGGATAAACTTCAGTGCAGCCTTAGAAATTTTCATTTTCGCATCAGGGTGTTCTTCGGTTCTTTTGCGAAAGGATTCTGCACCATCGACCATTTGACTGAGTTTGACCGAAGAAGGTATTACATTGACCATTGGCATTTCTTCTTGGTCAATGGCAACGGCACCGCCGAAGCTACGAATAATTCGGTTTTCTCGCTCTAGTACTGTTAAATCACGGCGGATCGTTTCTTGGGAAACAAGACATAACTGAGCTAATTCACGCACTAACGCCGAACCATTTTGTGAAACATGAGAACAAATTAATTTATGGCGTTCGGCTTGTAACATGTTTAACTCCTATTTTTTCCACGATATTTATTCTGCCTGTGTTGCTTTTTTTTTGTCGTGATTAGATTCAAGTATTCCATTCTTGAAAAAAACAAAGCCGTTTAAAGTGATCTTGTATAGCTATATTTGAAAGCAATATGTAATCGTTACATTTAGTTGTGATTTAAGTCGCATTATTTGCAGTATCTTTCTGTGTTACTCATAAGAAACAAAAAAAAATGGGCTAACTCGGTCATATTTCCACGCCTAAATATTGACTTAATGTGACCGATGATGACTGATTATGACCGATTGACTGTGGTTTGTTGCGAGTTTGTAAATGTGACCGCTTTTTAAATCAGCAAAATCTGTTTACCTTAATAGGTAGAGACAGGTTATCAACACACAAAATATACCCAGAGAATAAATTTTTGTTGTTGATATTAAAGCAAATTTTATAGCTAGGGGATTATTATGTTAGAACAATTGAAGCAACAAGTCTTTGAAGCAAACCTCGCATTACCAAAACATAACCTAGTGACCTTTACTTGGGGAAATGTCAGTGGCATTGATCGCCAAGCAGGGTTAATGGTAATTAAGCCATCCGGTGTGGATTATGAAACCATGAAAGCAGAAGATATGGTGGTTGTCTCACTGGAAACGGGAAAAGTTGTTGAAGGTAATTTTCGACCATCTTCTGATACAGATACCCATCTGGCACTTTACAAGGCATTCCCTGAAATTGGCGGTATCGTGCATACTCATTCGCGTCATGCCACTATTTGGGCACAAGCAGGGCAGCCATTAAGTGCATTAGGCACCACACATGCAGATTATTTTTATGGTGAAATTCCGTGCACGCGTTTAATGACAGAAAATGAAATTGCTGGGGATTACGAAAGGGAAACGGGTAATGTCATCATTGAAACATTTAAAGAAAAAGGTATCACAGCCAAAGATGTTCCCGCAGTATTAGTTAACAGTCACGGCCCATTTGCATGGGGGACAAACCCTGATAATGCGGTGCATAATGCGGTTGTCTTAGAAGAAATCGCTTATATGAATTTATTTACTCGTCAATTACAGCCTGCTGTAGGGGCAATGCAGCAAGAACTGTTAGATAAACATTATTTACGTAAGCATGGTAAAAATGCCTATTATGGGCAAAAGTAAAGAATTAAATGTAGTGTAATTGACATAATAAATTGATTAAAAATAACAAATACTATTTCTTGATTTTTATTATAGTCAAGGAAGGGGTTATTATACAAATAACCACAAAGAAATGCAGTGTGATTATTACTGTTATTAAAATAATACCCCTTAAAGAGATACCATCATAAAACTGTTCATTAAAGTTTAAATATAATGTTTATATACCCATATCCTAAAATAGAAAATAGGCGGTAATTCATTATTATCTATAGGGAAATGAAATTAAGACAATAGAATAGGTTAGAAGCGCCCCTATTGTTTCCTAATAGCGAAAACAATAGGGGCAGTTTATTCTAAAGTGTGACGCCCATTTTAAAAATGGCTAATTCGCGGAAGTCATTCACTTCATTTTTGGTTTGTTCTCCATTTACGACCTTAACCACATGTTGAATAAAGTCAGCCAATAACTGATCCATGGATTTACCGGTTAATAAGGCACCTGCATTAAAATCAATCCAATGGGGTTTTTTGGCGGCCAGTTCATTATTAGTGGCAATTTTTAATGTTGGTACAAACCCACCATAAGGAGTTCCACGACCCGTAGTAAATAGCACTATATGGCAGCCTGCGGCGCCTAATGCACTGGTTGCAATCGCATCGTTACCTGGAGCACTTAATAGGTTAAAGCCCGGTTTTGTTAGGCGTTCGCCGTATTTTAATACATCCATTACTTGGCTGGTTCCCGCTTTTTGAGTACAACCAAGGGATTTTTCTTCTAGCGTAGAGATACCGCCTGCTTTATTACCCGGAGAGGGGTTCTCATAGATAGGTTGATCATGAGCAATAAAATATTGTTTGAAGTCATTGATCATATTTACTGTTTTTTCGAAGGTTTGTTGGTCATGACAATGGTTCATTAAAATCTGCTCAGCACCAAACATTTCTGGCACTTCGGTTAAAACAGTCGTTCCATTATGGCTGACAAGGAAATCAGAAAAACAGCCTAATAGTGGGTTGGCGGTGATCCCTGATAACCCATCAGATCCACCACACTCAAGGCCAAATTTCACTTCACTAAGCTTGCCTGACACACGTTTATCTTGTCTAACTAATTGATAAAGTTCATTAAGGTGTTCAACGCCCGCTTCAATTTCATCTTCCAATTGTTGACATACCATAAATTTAACGCGATCAGTATCGAAATCACCTAATGTTGCTTTAAACTCAGCCACTTGGTTATTTTCACATCCCAACCCAATCACCAGAACGCCCCCTGCATTAGGGTGTTTTACCATATCTTGCAAAATAGTACGGGTGGTTAAGTGGTCATCGCCTAATTGAGAGCAGCCTAAGGTATGGTTGTAAAGATAGACCCCGTCAATATCAGTCGCTTCATTGTGCTGTTTATTGAAGCGTTCGATCATTTTTCTTGCAAGGGCATTGACGCATCCAACCGTTGGGATCACCCAAATTTCATTACGGACGGCAATGTCACCGTTATTGCGGCGATAAATTTGTACTTCAGGGTCAGGGAGAGTTGCCGCAATTAGGTTACATTCTGGGTCATATTCATAGTCATTTAATGCACTTAAATTTGTTGCAATATTATGAGTATGCACATGCTCACCAGCACTAATTGCAGTGGTTGCATGACCAATTGGGGAACCGTATTTTAAGATATTGTGATCTTTTTCAATCGGCACTAATGCGATTTTATGACCGCGGGCGACATCCTGTTTTAGGGTGACGGAGTGGTTATCAATAGTGATAGTTTCTCCTACTTGCCTATCAGTTAGCGTAACAGCGACATTGTCATTGGCATGTATTTTAATTATATCTTTTATCATGTTTAGTTCCCTGGGCTGGAAATCGGATGTAATGGGATCAACCAATCATATCAAGGTGTGATCAATCATTTTATTGACTAAATTTCAGGCATTATACTATTTGGTTTATATCTTTTAAAGGTGTTATACCAATTTAACTGTAATTTCTTTTCTTAACATTTTCTATTTCACCCAGACATGGTAAATTTCGTTATACTTAGAGCGTTTAGATGCTGGTTACACAGGGTTGTATTGCGAAAGGAGAAAATGATGAGCTCACAAGAGAGTGAACCACGCTTATATCAGCAAGTTGCCGCTTTGGTTAAAGATAGAATTGAAAATGATGCGTACCCAATAGGGACAAAACTCCCCGCAGAACGCTTACTTGCAGACGAAATGAATGTCAGCCGTACGGTGATCCGTGAAGCCATTATTATGTTAGAAGTCGAAGGTTATGTGGATGTTCGCAAAGGCTCAGGTATACATGTTATTAGTAATCGGTCTAACAACTCGGTTAATACGGACAGCGGGCTCGAGTTTAGTCGTTGTGGCCCATTTGAATTACTACAAGCAAGGCAATTGATTGAAAGCCATATTGCAGAGTTTGCCGCGACTCAAGCAACTAAAGAAGATATTTTAAAACTGGTTGATATACAAAAAAATGCACGGAAAGAAGACCGCTTTCGTGATTCAACGTGGGATTTAGCATTCCATATGCAAATTGCAGCATCGACTCATAACAGCGCCATGGTAATTATTGTTGAGCAGATGTGGAGCCAGCGCTTGCGTAACCCATACTGGTTAAAACTTCATGAGCACATTGATAATAGGTCGATTGAAAGTTGGTGTGATGAACATGACCAAATTTTACAGGCACTTGCACGCCGTGATGCAAAGGGGGCAAGGCAAGCAATGTGGCAACACTTGGAAAACACTAAAAAAATGTTGTTTAATGCCACTAGTGATGACTTCGAATTTACCATGGATCGTTACTTTTTTGCGGATAGTCCAACCGTCGATCATAACGATTAGTTATTCCTCATCATCTTCAGAGATTTGCTTTAATGCGGGGAGATTCACTAAGATAATTTTCCCGTATTTTGCATCGATCCAACCTAATTTTTCCCAAGCAACCAAGCGCTTATTGATGGTTTGTCGAGTGGTATTAATGATCGTTGCTAGGTCATCTTGTGTTAGGTATAGGCTAAGTTGGATGCCTTTCTCATGGGGTTCTCCGTACCCTTCGGCTAAGCTAAGCAGCCGTTTAGCTAACCGAGCAGAAACTGACAATAAAGCGCTGTCATTGATAATGGTAAAAGCGTTGCGAATGACCTTACACAGTAAGATATTCAATGATTGATAAAAAACAGGGTATTTCTCTAAGATTGTAGCTAAGTCTTTTGGTGAAATCGTCAACAAAATTGTTGGGCTAATCGCTTTTGCATCGTGAGTACGGGCGGATTTATCTAACATGGCAATTTCGCCAAACCAGTTCCCGGGGGAAAGATAGCGGAATACACATTCACGCCCATCAGTAGAGATGGAACTCACTTTAACGGAGCCTTGAATGACGGCGTATAGCCCTCTAGCTGGGTCGCCTTGGTAGTGAACCATTTCGCCATCGTTATAAAAACGTAGCGTTGCGCATTCCATTAATATACTAATCAAATAGTCAGGTAAGTTATTAAACCAGCTATTGGTTTGTAAAATTTCAAGAATGTTTGCATGGGGCAAAACTAACTGGCTATTTTGTACTGCAATGTTCATCTGAATGCTCCCTGCATGAAATAAGCTGACTTTATCATGACATTTGGTAGGGGTATGTTCAATCCTGAACCACCGCAATATTTGATTAAACCTCTTTGTGTAATAAATGAAAGCTAATGTTGCCATTAATTAAGTAAAAACGAGCCACCGATGGTGGCCCGGGAACAAAGATTTAATCTTCGAATCGTTTTTCAATACCTAATCGTTTTAATGTCAGTATTAAAAGACCGCCAATAAAGGCAACGAGCGCGATAAAGTACAACCCAGCTCGCGCAGATTCAAACGTCGTTTCTGCCCAGACTCTTAAGTTTGGTGCCACAAAACCGCCTAAGTTGCCTACGGAGTTAATTAAGGCAATACCGGATGCCGCAGCGGTTCCACCTAAGTAAGCCGATGGGAAGCTCCAGTACAGAGGTTGCATCGCTAAGTGACCTGCTGCTGCCACACACAGTGCAATAATGGCAATGACTGGAATGCTATCGAACAAGCCGGATACAGCAATCCCCGCAGCCCCTAACATAAAGGTAATCGCAGCCACTTTACGACGCTCTTTTAGGCGTTCAGAAATGCGCGGGACATAGTAAACTGCGATAGCCGCACACAGAGGTGGAATTGCCGTCACGAAGCCGACTAATATTCCAACTTTACTGCCTAATAGCGTCCCGATTTGGGTTGGCAGGAAGAAATAAATACCGTAACCACATACTTGAACAGTGAACCAAATTAAGCATAAATAGAGAACTCGCATATCTAATAGCGCACTTAAAGCGCCTTTTGGACTATGCCCTGCTTTGGCATTTTCTTCTGTGGCTAATTTAGCGGAAAGCGCACTTTTTTCTTCTGCTGTCAGCCATTTTGCTTTTTCTGGACGGTCATCAAGGTAGAAAAATACCCAAATCCCGACGAGAGAGGCGAGTAACCCCTCGACAACAAACATTAGCTGCCAGCCATATAAACCGAATGCGAATGATGAGCCTTCTAGTGCGAGTAATGAACCGGATAATGGTCCTCCAATAATAAAGGCTAATGGTGCACCAAATAAAAAATAGCCAGTGACACGGGCACGAATATTTTGTGGGAACCAGAAAGTTAAATACAGAATAACCCCTGGAAAGAAGCCCGCTTCACTCACGCCTAATAAGAAACGCAAGACAATAAAGGTAGTTTCATCGTGAGCGAACATCATTGCCGCTGAAACTAACCCCCATGTGACCATAATGCGTGATAGCCATACACGTGCACCTATACGGTACAGTAAGATATTGCTTGGTACTTCAAATAGTGCATAACCAATAAAAAAGATCCCTGCACCGAATGCATAGGCGGCGTCACTTAACCCTGTTGTTAATTGAAATTCTTGCTTTGCAAAACCGATATTTGAACGGTCTAAATACGCTAATATGAACATTAATACCACCATGGGTATTATTTTTCGTATTGCTTTGCTGGTAGCCGATGATAAATGATCAGTATTGGTGGACATGGTTCACCCCAGTTTTGTAAGGTAATGATGTTATCTATTCATTTTTATTACGTGTTTAGCCCACCGCTGAGTTATCAGCAGGGTAGAGTATAGAGCTAATGAATAAGTAACTTAAAATGAATAATTCTTGTTATTTATTTCCCTTTCTCGTGGTGTTAGTGATGAAATAGCGAAAAAGGGAATTATTATTATTTCACGTTAAATTTAGCCAATGCTTCCGGTTTTAACGTCGTACCGGCTCCCGGAGCCGTTGGGGTGGTATAAACACCATCAATGACTTCAACTGGGTCAACAAAGCAATCCAATGTCCATGGAATAAATTCCAGTAATGAACAGGCTGGATGTGCCATGACTAAGTGCAATTGTGCTTGCATCATATCGCCATGGTGCGGTGTTACTGGTAAGTTAAATGCCATACCTAAATCCGCAATTTCCCATACTGCAGTTAAACCACCACAACGGGTTGCATCTGGTTGTAGGTAATCAACCGCGCCAGCAAGGACAAATTCTTTAAATGAATCATTGTGATACAGTAATTCACCTAACGCGATTGGTGTATCCATGTAAGCTGCTAGCTGCTTGTGACTTGCCACGTCATCGTGCCACAGTGGCTCTTCAAACCATTTAATGTTGAAATCATTTAAACGGTGGCCATATTGTTTGGCGATGCTGATATCCCATTTACCGTTAGCATCGACCATTAGGTCAATATCATCGCCAATTGCATGGCGAACGGCTTCGATTCTTTGTAAATCTTCACGTGGATCTGGCTTGCCAATTTTCATTTTGATCGCTTTAAAACCTTCTTCGAAGATCATTTTTTTACAATCATCAACGAGATCGTCTTGGCTACGAACCAGCCAACCGCAGTCAGTATTATAAGCGTTCACTTTATTGTGTTTTGAACCGCCAAACAGTTGCCATAGTGGCTGATCGGCAGCTTTCGCTTTGAGATCCCACAAGGCAATATCAATGGCAGAGATAGCCATTTGCATCAAGCCACCACGGCCTACCCAAATATTGGTCGAACTACGAGTGAGCTTACGATGTAAATAACGTACTTCAGTTGGGTCTTCACCCAGCAGCATGGGGCCAAAAACATCTTCAATGATGGTGGTAATTAAACGATCTGTAGTGATATCCGCATGTGTTCCTGTATGACCATAACCGACTAACCCACATTCAGTTTTGATCATGACACCCGGCATTCCCCAATGGGTAATGCTATGCGTCGAATCACCAATTAGATCATTAGTGACCGGAACGTGCATGATAAAGGTACTAATTTCTTTTATTTTCATTGTTATTCCCAGGTGTTGAAAGGTGGTTGATTGCCAATCTAACAGTGGGAAATGGAATTAACTGTCAAATGATTTACAGATCGTACCTTGAAAACGTTTTTTACTGATAAACATGAGCTAGATCTCTTTATTTTGTATGATACATCAAGGTTAAATCACCTAATTGGTATAATAACTTTCGTAAGAAATAAACACTGATTAAAATGAGTATTGGGGCTAAGCTGTAAGGGGGGGGTAGCTGCTTGATAAAGAGAGTGAGGTAACAGGGGGGCGACCTTTCAATAAAAATTTTTCATGGGGTATAGGGTTAATTCTTCAGTAGGTTTAGAATAATTAATGCAAACTTTGTTGGTAATGGATAAAAAATGTGTAAACAATTACTTGTTTTATTTTTAGTCTTATTCATAAATTCTATTTCCCCATCTTTAGCCACAGTTGTTGAGCATAATACGCAGGATTGGCGGTTAGCCGATATTCCCCCTAAACTAATCCAAACCCAAAAAACAGAAATTATTTTTTCAAGGGTCGCGGGTGAAATGCGTGCGGTGGCTGAACTTAACCATAATCATGGGTTCTATGCTTATAACTCTTCAGGGGATTATAGCGCGATGCAATTTGGTAATGATTATGCGTTTGTAAAGGCAACAGCACTTGCGAATAAACCCCCTCGTTATATTCCAGATATTGATAGGTTAAATGACTTACAAAAACCCGTTTATGATTATCTAATCACACGGCAAAAAACGCCTGTTTATCAATCAGCTGATAGCAGTGGCCGGCAAATTGCCTCTTTATGGGCAAACTTACGTTATCCGGTCGTCGCTAGAATGATAAAAACCGATAAAATAGGTACAAAGACAGCTTGGCTGACAATTCGCTTAGGTGACAGACTAGGGTATGTTCATCTGGATGATGTTGCGTTGGATAAAGGTATTCCAATCTTAACTTATCACCATATTTTACAAGATAGTGAAAATAAACTGTTTCGTGAAACATCGACAGCCACTTCAGTGGAAGCATTCAGTGAACAAATGAATTACCTCAAGCAAGCGGGTTATCAAACCCTTTCTTTGCAGGATGTGGAAGATTATTTGAATAAATCAGCTAACTTGCCCGGCAAAGCCGTGGTATTGACGTTCGATGATGGTTTGAAATCCGTATACCGTTATGCGTTACCGATTTTAAGGCAAAATCATCAGCAAGCAACTTTGTTTGTTATTTCTTCAAGGGTCAAAACTCATCCAGAAAAGTGGTCTGCAGATTCGTTACAGTTTATGAGCAAACAAGAAATAAAAGATAGCCAAGATGTATTTAATATTCAATCACACACGCACTTTTTACATCGTTTGGATAACCATAACTCACCGATTATTTTTAGCCGTAAACAACACACGGCCATGTTGGATTTTAAACGCTCAATGAGGCTACTTAGCCATTTTGAGCCAGAGCAGCGCTATTTAGCCTACCCCTTTGGTGGCTATAACCAATCTGCAATGGATGCCGCAAAAGAAGCGGGCTTACACCTAGCTTTGACGACAATTCAAGGGAAAGTGAAGCTAGGGGATAACCCATATGCTTTAAAACGCTTGTATGCATTTCGTACCGATCCCCTCGACAAATTTTCTCAGATGGTTGGGAATAGCGAACAGAATGTGGTTAATCAAAATATTATTATCGACAGGTGATATCCCGTTTAATGCACTGAATTCCTTTTTATCGGTATTCAGTGCATATCGGCTTGTTTGCCAGTTCCCATTTCCTTTAAGAACCGCTGCTGGTAGATAAACAGTTCCTTGGCATTGATACAGTGATATTCCATTGAGAACTGCTTTGCCGTTTGTTCGATGATCTTTGCAAGGGCAGGGTAGTGGCGGTGATTCCAGTTGGGAAACAAATGATGAGTTAAGTGCAAGTTTAAACCACCTAGCCAATAGGTGAGCCAACGAGGCGTGGTATGCCAATCATAAGTGGTTGAAAATGTATGTGTATAAAACCCGTGGGGCATATTACCTTCTTGGGGTGGGGTGTAGAAGGTTGCCTTTGCCCAGTGTGTGCCGAGTATCAAAACAACAAATATGAGTGATGCAAACATTTGGCTAAGCAAATAAGTGAGCAGCAATGTACCTAAGCTGATATCACTAACAACTAAGATAGGGATAATAATAGCGATAAACAGATGGAGAAATTTTGCCAATAAAAAGGTACTAAGCCCTTTCTGCCCTTGATGGCGCATATGTGGGGCGACTCTCGTGAAGTGAAACCTATCTAACCAATCAAAAAACCAGATCAACGCCGGAAATGTCATGGCTGCAACCAAGGGCCAGTACAGATGTTGCGCCCGCATAAAAGGGTACCAGCGTTGGTATGGGGTCTGCCGTAGCACAAAATTTTCTTCAATATCTAGGTCATAGTGACGAATATTCGTGTGGGCGTGATGAAAAATAATGTGTCTAACACGCCAACACTCAGGGTCTAGGCCAAGTGGGATAGTGACCCAGAAATTAAGCCAATAGTTGGCTTTCCCATGTTTAAAAATCGCATTATGGGAGGCATCGTGGACCAAATTAATCGCCAACAACAGGGCAAAACAGATAAAGAGCGGATAAAAAGTGAAAAAAGCCCATTGCGCATTCGCGCACAAGGCTACGATGTAACTGCCGAAACAGCACAATACTAAAACTAGGCTTTTTAAATAGAAGCGTAGATCTGCAAAACGGTGATCTGAACGGTCTTTTAAATACTGCATAGCAGCATTGTTTAATGCTTTTTGAAAAGCCTGATCATGGCGATGTTGATAACCTAATGGTCTTAGTGGCTCATTAGACATTGAGCACCTGCACTGGTTTACGACCAATGCCAATGAGCATCAGCAAACTATGTAACCACAGCGCACTGGTCGAAATTATCCAAAATGGGCTTGTCCATTGCCAAATAAATAGAATACAAATAAGTAATAAGCAGGCTATAAAAAACCAGCTTATTAAGCCACTTTTACGGCCATCAGATATCCCTGATAGGGCAATAGTTCCCAGTGCTAATAAAACAAATAAAATGACTTGTTGCAGTGTTGTACCTTGATAACCGTAGCCGTATAGGTAGACATAACCAATTACTAATATAAATAGCAGAAGTGTTCCTATCACAAGAGCAAATTGGTTAGTGCGAAATAACGGTGATGGTTTTTGGGTTGTCTGCCGGCGGCGATTAATAATTTTCCAAAAAGGTAAATTGCTATCAATAAATGGGTTCTCGGATGCTGGTGCACCCTTGATACCAAAATGGTGCTCTGTTTCTGGTAGCTTGGAAAAAGTGCCAAATAGCTTATCCCAAAAAATAAAACTACCTGCAAAATTACGGTTTGAGTAGTGCCCTTCCTTTACATGATGAACTCGGTGATGCTGTGGTGTCACCATAAACTTTTCTAACCAACCAAGGCGTGGGATCAACGCGCTATGGTTAAAAAATTGGATGGTATAGTGCAAAATGGAAACAGTAATAAAGACTTCTAAAGGCACCCCGATAAGAGCCAATAACATAAAAAATGGGATTGAGGTTAGAGATGAATACCATGAATTACGTACACCTAATGATAGGTTGTAGTGTTCTCCTTGGTGATGTACTACATGTACTGCCCATAATAGGCGGTAAGTATGGTGTAAGCGATGCAGCCAGTAAAAGCCAAAGTCCCACGCTAAAATAGCAAATATCCAAATTAAAGCTGTTGGCCAGTTTTCAACAAGGTTGAATGAGTAGTGTGTAACGACAAAGCCATAACAAAAAAGCTCTAACCCTCTAAATAGCCACAACATAATATGACCAGAGTTCAGGTTAAAAACCAATTCCTGCCAACTTACCGACCCCTTTTGTGTTTTGGCGATCACTAAGCCTTCAACAATGACGACCGCTAACATAAAAATAATCGGAAAGGTTAATTCATTCATGAGCGTTTTCTCTCTAAGCCGTATTTTGCCATGTGGACAACCAACAGCGCTCCACAAGCGGTTACTGCTCCAGTGATAACATCAATAAATAAGTGGCGTTTTAGTACCAACACAGACACACAAATGGCTGCGGCCCATAAAAAGTACAACAGTGTTCGAAATTTATATTTTACCGACCATAATGCATTCAGTACGACAAGAGTCAATGAGACATGTAGAGAAGGTAATAAATTTTGAGGGCTATCAATCTTGATTAAAGCGGATAAAGCGTGAGCCGAAAATGAGGTTAAATCATAATCGTAATATTGCATTGTGGTTGGATACAGTAAATAAACAGCGCCAGAGACTAAGGCACATAATTGCATAGCAAACATTAATGACCGAGTTCGTTCTATTGGGCTGCAAAAATAGCCTAATGGGATAAACAAAAAGAAGGATAGATAAAACCAAACCGCACTAGGGGAGAACGGCACCGCGCTATCAACCGCACTTGGAGCCAGTAGATGGACATTATCTGTATTTTGACCAGTATAACTATACACAATGCCGACTGTTCCCCAGCCGATTAAACAATATAACGCCCTAATGAATAACGTTTTAATATTCATTGCTCTTCCTTTCGAATAATCCGGCGTTTTTTAATAGAGAGAGCTTGTTGAATTGGCTCAGATGATAATTGCCAACGTAACTGAGTGATATCGACTTGCTGACGAGTGAAATAGTTTTCGAGTTGCTGTTGGCAATCATTTAATTCAAGCTGTGTACATTCCGCTTGTAAAATTAATAACTGGCCTTGCTGGGTCAACCGAAAGTCAGCGGTAAGGGGTATGCTATTGGCAATGACTCGGGCGCAGGGGTCTGCAAAGATAGTCACCGTATTCCCTTTTTGGTCGGGGAGTTGGAGTAAGTCATCACAACGGCCTTCGATACGTTCAATCGCTAATTCAGGGGAACCGCAGGGGCAAGGTGTTTTTTTCACAACTAAAACATCATCGAGTTGATAACGGACAATCGGCTGAGTTTTCCGCGTGAAATCAGTGATAATCGGAGAGAATCGTTCATCATCGATCCAGTTAGGTTCAATATGAATAAAGGCTTCATTTAAATGTAGAGTTCCATGCGAACAAGTACAGCCTAAAAAACCTTCAGTGGCTTGGTAGACCTCACCAACACTCGGGAAGCAGTTCTGTAATTTTTGTTTATCATGTTGTTCAAGCACTTCCGCCACTGAAATGACTTTTTGTACTTTTAATTGAATTTGTTGGCGGCTAATCGCTTGGGCAATAGCGCACAGCACTTGAGCTGGGGCAACAATAATAGAAGGTTGATATCTTTCTAGTTCGATTAATTGTTGTTGAAAATCCGCGAAAAGGTCATAAAAACGCAGGGATATCCAGCGGTTATTGACGCTTTCATACAGGTTATTATTGGCTCTAAGAAATAACGCAATACGCTCACCGTTGAACAGCCCACTCGGTAACATTTTGGCTAACATACTGCCAGACCAGATATTTTGCTCCTCAGGGCTAACAACAAAAAGGCCGCGGCGACCTGATGTCCCAGAGGATAACCCAACACTATATTTCCCTACTTTAGGGGCAAAATCGCGAGATTGCTCACTTTTTTGTGCACAATCGAGTAATGTTTGGCGAGAAAGCCCTGCGGTATTCATCGTATCAAAATGACTCATCATGATGTGTTTATTCATGATGGGAAAATCATGGAGTGGTTGATGAATATACGGGGAAAAATAGCGGCTATTAGCCAATGTTTTTTGCTTGAATTGTGTTAGGCGCTTTTGCTGATAGGCTTCAAGTTGTTCACGGTTTTCAAATTTTAGACGGCGTGCTCGCCAATAGTGCCAAAGCATGGAAAAGATCACTGCAATTCACCCTCGTGACAAAGTTGGATGACAATATTTTGCTTATCAATTTCATGTAATTTATTCAGCGTTTCATAATACGCTTGCTTATCATCCATGATGATATTAGCAATCGCCATTGGCCCACGTAATTGTTTATAGTTGGTTGGTGACCACGCGGCATCCCCCGCAAGGAGCACCCAACCTGTATTCGTTAAAACGCATAAACCAATATGACCTGCTGCATGACCAGGAAGCGGTACAATTAATAAGGTCTTTTTCTTATTTACGGCGTAACCTTCGCCTAATATTTGCAATTCATGAGGCAAAGAAACACGCTCAAACCCTTCATAAAACACAGTGCGTTGTTCAAAATCATCGGGTAATAACCCGCTGACAAAGGCATTTTTTAAGGCGGCAAAACCAGTTAAGTGACGTGTTTTTGCCCACCCATCACCAGAGCAAATAATGGGGATCTCAGGGAAGTCACGTAGCCCTGCGATATGGTCACCATGAAAGTGAGACAAAATAACGGCATTAATATCTGCGGGTTTTATTCCATCATCAGCCAGTTGATTAACTAATGCCTGTTTACTGTCGAAGTAAACTGGGGTAATGGCTCGATATAACCGCATAATTCCGTGGCGAGTATGATCATAAAAATGCGTCGCATAACCAGTATCAAATAACCAACGTTGGTTTTCATCGTTAATTAACCATGCTCTGGCAGGAAATTTACAGGATTTAAAGCTCGCACCTTTAAGGGCAACGCAACCTGGGTGTGTGCAATACCCCACTTCATACTGGTGGATGGTTAACATAAATTCTCCTGCTGTTTTAACCATTTCGCCGTTAATTTGACCCCTTGTTGCATCGTATATAAAGGGTAATAACCGAGTTCTTGTTGTGCTTTTTGGTTATCAAGTGTCATGGTGAAATAGGCGGCTCCAAGGCTATAACGCGTCAGTAAGGGTTCTTTTCCTGTTATATAGCCAATCGCTTCTAAAAGAGTTGCCAGACCATACAGTAATGGGTAAGGCGCAGAACGAATTTCACACTTTAAATTCAATTCACTAAACAATTGTTGAAGCGTTTGCTTTAGCGCTTGAGGCTGTTGATTAGTGATATTGTAGGCAGCTCCACTTTTAAGTCCATTTTTAACAGTCGCTAATTGCATACTGTGAACCACATTTCCCACATAAGTGAGGTCGAAATGGTTATTTCCCCCATTAGGTAATATCAATTTACCTTGGCATGATTTTATTTGTGCTAATAACCTCGGTAAAAGTACACGGTCATGAGGTCCAAATAACCCCCTTGGACGTAAAATAGTGTAGCGTGTTGTTGGAAACTGGCTCACACACTGTTCGATAACGGTTTCTGCTAAATATTTTGTTCTTGCATATTGATTGGCAAAATGGGTATTAACCGTCGATTCACTAATATCTTGCTGGTGTGTGAAATTGAAATAAATTGCAGGGGTAGAAATATGAATAAAGCGCGAAACGTTAGCTTCACCAGCGGCAGTTGCTAAGGTTTGAGTCGCATGTATATTTGTTTTTTCAAAGTCTTGGCGCTTTCCCCAAGGCGAAGAAAGTGCGGCACAGTGCCATATTGCATCACAGCCGGCCATTAGTTTTTTGGCATCTTGCTGGGTTAAATCGGCCAATTCTACTGAAATAAATTTAGCACCCATTTGGCTCAGTTGTTGACCTGCTTGTTGATTACGACCACAAGCAATGACTTCAATCCCCCTTTGCAGTAAATATTCGCTAGCATTGCGTCCTAGCCCACTGGTTGCGCCGGTGACTAATATTTTCACGGGATAAGTACCATTGCACATAGTGCTAATCCTGCTGCTGTTCCGATTAACATTGCACTTTGCTTTTCATAAAACCGACCGCTAATAATCGCCTCATGTAATGCTGAGGGGATAGATGCTGCGACTTGGTTACCACGATATCGATAGATATCAATCAATTGGTCTGTTGTTACCCCGACACGTTGGCGCATATGCTCTAACGATAAATGACTAGCTTGGTGTGGAATAACTGTCTCTATTTGCTTGAGTTGTAAGCCTGATTCATGAAAAACCTGTTGCATAAAGTCTTCAATTAAAGAGGAGGCTAAGCGGAATAGTTTTTTACCTTGCATATGGAAAAGGAAATCATCCTCAGTCATACCTGAACGCGGATTACGCCTTGTACCGCCAGCTCGGATTTCACAAAAATCAATGCCAGCAGTATAAGTTGTATGGGTATAAGAAATAATACCGCTAGTTCCATCGCCTTTTTCAACGATCACACAAGCTGCACCATCCCCAAAAATCAATGATGATTCCTTGTCCTGCCAATCAATTCCCCGTGAAGCAATATCTGCAGAGACGATAGCAATTCGCTGATAAGCACTGGTTGCGAGTAAGCCCGCGGCAACTTGTAATGCGGTAATAAAACTAATACAACTGGCATTGACATCAAAGCATGCAATGCCTTCCCTTAAGTTTGATTGCTCTAGGATATGCGCTGCGGAGCAGGGTAACGCCTGAACAGGGATAGCAGAGGCATTTATTAGCATATCAATACTTTGAGGATTGATATGACTAGCGTCCAGTGTGTTTTGGATCGCCTGAGCTGCCAGCTCGGCTTGCGAATCAGTATTACTGGCATGATAGCGGTATTCAATGCCTGAATGTTTTTCAACAAACCCTATCGATTTATTGAGTTTTTCATCAAGCATTGAAGAAAAAATTTTATTCTTAGGCAGTGCTACACCAGAAGCTATGATTTTAAGTGGGGTGATTAAGCTATTACCAGACATATAAAGTAGTGCCTATCTAACAAAGATGGGGGTAATAAATATCAGAGTTCTACCATTTAATATATAGGAATTACGGAGTTATTGTTATCGGTAAACTCTTTATGAACCTCGTCAATTAGCGCGTAAATAACTGTTTGCCATGCTTTAGGTAATGACGATTGCCAAACAACGTCAATTTGCCATTGGGCTTGCTTGTGATGTTGAATAGGAATAAAGCAGATATCTTCCCGGCTAATATGCCTCGCACTGTATGGAACAAGGCTTACGCCTACTTTAGCGGCAACCAATGCAATAAGAGTCTGAATATCATTAGCTTCCTGCAATGGGGTAATTTTAACCCCCTCAGATTGCAGGTAGCGCTGAATTTGCTGATATAGACCTAAACCGCGTTGAGCCCGCAATGTAAGTAATGGATATTGCGCTAAGTAGTCATTTATTGTGTTTTTCTTCTGATGACCTTGGGCTATAGCAAGAGCGAGTACTTCCTGTTTTAATTTCTGGCTTGTAAGTGTTTTTGTAGCGGCTGTATCAAGGTGGCGAGTAAAGGCAATATGCAGTTGATGTTCTTGAAGCTGTTTTTCCATTTCATGGGAGGGCATATCATCTAGTTGAATCGCAATATTAGGTAATTTTTCACGAAGCCGTGCAACAAAAAAAGAAGCTTCCTGAAAAGTTGAAATCCCAAAGCCGACATTTAAGGACAATGGTGGTTTTTCTCCAAGAGCGATAGCTTGGTTAAGCAACTCCATTATTTGGTTAATAGCTTGTTTTGCATAAGGTAATAATGCTTGGCCCGATTCGGTGAGTACAGCACCGTGGCGACCACGCTGAAATAATATTATACCTAATTGGTTTTCTAATAATTTTATTTGCTTTGTTAAAGCCGGTTGGCTAATACAGAGGCGTGACGCGGCTTCACGATAGTTTGCCGTATCAGCGAGGGTAATAAATGCACGAAGAAGCCGAGTATCCATTATGGTTTGCTGCACACCTCTTAGTTGAAATGTATTAACTCTATAATATCCACCTTATTAATAAGATACTATAGAGTTTCCGGTCTTATGGTTTAGTGCTTTTACTTGGGTTAGGCACTGAAGGTGGTGTCTGGCAAGCAAAACGAACACGACGAATATCCGTTTCATTGCCTATTGTTTCATTGATCATTCGGTAAAGTTCTGGCCGTCTTCCCGTTAGCCAACGTCGACCACTTGATGTTGGCAGTAAGTTGAGGTCAAGATCCGCAATGACCATATCATCGTCAATGGCTAAGCTTTCGTTGATAATCCGCCCATAAGGGTCAATTATCATCGCATTTCCAGTACGAATTTCATCATCATCTAAACCTACGCCATTACTGAATAGGTAAAACACACCGTTATCATGGGCTCTAGCAGGTAGCCAGCGCATCAGCCATCCACGCCCATGTTCCCCTTGAAATGCATCAAATAATGCTTGTGGGTTATTTTGCCTATTTTCCCAAAGGTTCAGGTCGAGTGGTTTCATTCCATATGGGCTACTTGAATGAGTTCCTCCTGTTTGATGGGGAGCAAGAATAATATCAGCACCTAGCAGTGCGTTGGTCCGCGGGTTTTCTATCAAATTATTATCCCAGCAAATTAAGATCCCCACTTTAACCCCCCATGGGGTATCGAATACCGTATAGCTATCTCCACTATGGATAACGGGGTGTTCAAAGGCATGTAATTTTCGATGAGCATGGTATTGCCCATCCGGCATGCAGGCAACCCAAGTATTGTAGCATTGCCCATCTAAGCCTCTTTCAATTAACCCGACACCGATGAGCATATCTAATTCTTTAGCCCGCTGGCGGATTAGGGACAATGATGGGCTATCGTGTAGTGTTTCACTGAGCGCATAAACGGCAGGAGCAGCTAGTTTAGGAACATGCCAGTAACCAGTTATGCACATTTCAGGCAAAACAAGTATTTTTACTTTTTGTTTTGCGGCTTGGGTAATGAAATGGTGAATACGCTCTAGGTTATAAGCTTTGTCGCCAGGTTTATGTTCGAATTGCACTGTTGCAACGCGAAGTAATGATTGTGTTTGCATAGAATCTCCTTGGTTAAGGAGATCAAAGCAGGTTATTCGCACAAAAAATAATGAGTTATTTTCTTGTTCAATTACTATTTGTTATCGGAAGGGTGTCCTTAGTTGTTATCAAATATATATATCGATAAATAAATATTTTTAAATATATTATTTCGCATAGTATTCAAAAAAAGACTTTTCTTGGTGTTGATATCTTTATAGCGTTATTGATCTTAGTTTAACCCATTGACTAATATATTTTCTGCCAAGCTATGAATTTTATAAATAAACGATGAAAGTGATAGCTATTCTAAGTATTGACTCACTGAATTTCCCCTAAAATGCTTTGAGGAGCAGCCATATTCTGTGTTTTATGAATGGTTTTTACTGTTTAAGAGATATCTTACAAGAATAAACATCGATTTTATGCACTTTTTACCAGCTAAGGTGATAATTATTATGTTTTATTTTTGTTAAATTGTTTTTTTATAGCTCTTTTGGCAATAATATTTCTTATTTTGTTACATTTGGAAATAAATATAACCGATTGTTATTTAAAGGTTATTTTTTCAATATTAATTTATTAAATCTAAAAAATGGGGTATTTAACTATTTGATAATAGTATTACTCGCTAAATGAGAATTACACAGTTTTTATGAGTCAAAAATAGATGTTTTAACCTATTCTCTGATTTTTTATCTTTCGCACTCTTAATGGGAGTATGGAAAATTGACTATCAATTCCATTATAAAAAATGATAAAAATAAAAATACCACTGACAATGGTTTTTTTAAAATAAACTAAAACAATGTAAAAAATAAATTAATTTATAATTTTTTTATATAAAAATACTTATTAATCAATGGCTATATTATTAAATACCTAAAAATCATCTGAAACTATCAAGTAAGGTTACTTGAGTCTCATTTTTATATATTACCATCATGGGTTGTAATATAGTCTAATTTTACTTAAATCAACGTGTTAGGATTATAAATATCATATGAATAATAAGGTGAAGTTGTATTATTTAGGTGATTTTCTTTTTAGTGATAAAGCTAAATTTAAATGAACAAATATTGATAGGTTTTACTGACTTGAATTGATTAAATTGATCGTTAGAAACAGTTTTACTTTTATATATTGAAATTTATAATTAACTCAAATTACGAGTTTTAATTAATTTATTCTATTTTAATTTGCATTTGTAAGTACAAATTTTATTATACTAAAGGTTTTTGATCTGTTATATAGTTTAGCCGTTTAATATTTTAGGTTATCTTGGGCTATCGTTGATGACAAACGTTAATAGAATAGTAGGAAAAGAAATTAGAAAAAGAAGAAAGCACTTGGGGCTTTCTGGTTTTGAATTGGCAAATCTTGTTGGTGTTAGCCAGCAACAAATTTCACGCTATGAAAGGGGGGAGTGTAACATTAATATCGAAAATTTACATGTTCTCGCTAATGCGCTGGAGACGGAGATGATTTGTTTTTTCATTGATGATGTATTTATAAATAAAGAAAATAATCATATATAAATATTAAAATTAGTCTAATTATAAATGCTAAAATAATCATCCATTAGTATGGATGTATTAAGATAAATTCACATTTCATAAAAATAATTATTTTTAATAACGGTGTATTACTATATTTATTGTATATAGTAAATGCCTGCTTTTTTATTACACTCTTAGCAAAAAAATATCAACTTAATAATTATCTTGATTATTAGGTGATTGGTACATCTGTCGTCTTTTTATAGGAAAATATAAATGAAATTAACCAAAATTGCATTAGCTACAATTATCGCATCTTCATTTGGCATTGCAAATGCAGCACCAGTAGACCAAGGTAGCGGGATTATTAACTTTACGGGTAAAGTTATCAATGCACCTTGCTCACTTCCTGGTGATGGCACAATCAATGTAGACCTCGGCCAAGTTGCAAATAAAGTATTAGAAACCGGTAATAAATTTAGCCAAAGCGTTCAGTACAATATTGCTTTAGAAAACTGTGACTTAGGTGAAGTTAAAGATTCTAACGACCAAGTTGTTTTCCCTGCGGTTAGCAAAGTTAAAGTCACTTTCACAGGTACTCCGGACACTACGGCTAAAGAATTATTAGCAAATACAGGTACTTCTAAAGGTGTTGGTGTTCGTTTAATCAACGCTGATGGTGCGACAATGAAAGTAGGTGATACAAGTGTTGAGATGCCATTAGCTGATGGTCCAAACAAACTGGCATTCAGTGCTCGTGTTGAAGCAAATGGTGACAAAGTTGAAACAGGTAGTATCATTTCTCAAGCAACTTACGCTTTAAACTACCTGTAATTTATATTTTTAATAACAGGCATGTATTTGCCTGTTATTTTTCCTTTGTTATTTGCTTTTTATTTTTTTGGCAGGGAACTCCATGTCTTTATTGCCTCATTTTAAAATGAATAAAATATTATTTTCTATTGTATTGGCATTTTCTATTTCAGAAATATCCAATGCTGTGGAATTTAATATGAATATTATTGATGCAAAGGACAGAGATAATATTGACTTGAGTCAGTTCTCAAACCCTGATTTTATTCCAGCCGGTGAATATCTGACAGATATTACGTTGAATGGCCGAAAGTTATCTGGTCAACACTTAATTAAGTTTATTGAAACGAGTAAAGATAATTCAACACTCTGCATTACACCAGAAATGGTAGATATTTTTGCACTAAAAAAGAAGGTTAAGGAAGAACTTCTGCAAAATAATAATGGCCAGTGTGTTGAACTATCTAAAAATTTAGATATTACATATCGCTTCGACAAGGCGAATCAAAATATCTTATTTTCTATTCCTCAAGCTTGGTTAGAGTATGACGACCCTTATTGGGTTCCACCATCTCAATGGGAGAATGGCATTACAGGGGCTTTTCTTGACTATAACCTATTTGCGAATTATTCCTCTCCTAAAAATAATAGTGAAACATTTAGTGCCAGTAGTAATGGTACCACTGGTATCAATTTAGGTGCTTGGCGTTTTCGTGCAGACTATCAATATCAATATAATCGTTCTCAAGGGAAAACAAACGAACGTTTCGATTGGACCCAACTTTATGCTTTTCGTGCATTACCAGAAATGGGTGCGAAAGTATTGTTAGGGGAGTCTTATTTAAAAACAAACCTATTTGATAGTTTCCGTTTTATTGGTGCTTCTGTTTTCAGTGATAATCGCATGTTACCGCCTTCTTTGCGTGGGTATGCGCCACAGGTAACAGGGATTGCAAAAACAAATGCAATGGTGATTGTTTCACAAAATGGGCGAGTGATTAAGCAAGCAAGGGTAGCTCCAGGGCCATTTAATATCCAAGATATTACAGAAGCTGTACAAGGCACCTTAGATGTGACTATCGAGGAAGAGGATGGGTCAAAAACGACGTATCAAGTGACTGCGGCATCATTGCCGTTTTTAACTCGCCAAGGGCAATTTCTGTATAAATTTACGGTCGGTCAGTCCGATCCATTTGGTCGCTCGCAGAAAGTCGACCCGCGGTTTATTGCGGGTGAGATATCCTATGGGTTATTTGGAAATACCTCTCTTTTTGGGGGATTAATAGCGACTATTGATAATACTAATTACCAAGCTGTAAACCTTGGTATTGGGCAAAATATGAATATGTTTGGTGCGATCTCACTGGATATTACTCGCACACACGCAAACTTAGATAATTTTGGTTCTTATTCAGGTAATAGCTATCGTTTAAATTATTCTAAGCGCTTTGAGTCTACGAATTCCCAGGTGACATTCGCTGGCTATAAGTTCTCTGAAAAAGAATTTTTAACCATGCCGCAATATATTGATGCAGCTAATGGAGCGCTGGACTTTAGACGCGATAAAAACGTGTATACGGCATCTTTTAATCAATATATCAGCCCATTAGATTTAACTATTTATTTTAATGCGTCACATCATCAATTTTGGAATAGTGAATCTACAACTAACTTTGGGATGAGTTTCAGTAAATTGTTTAGTGTTGGGCAGATTAAAAATATTTCTGGGACATTGTCACTTAATAAAATTAAATATGAAACGACAGATGATAACCAAATTTATTTATCATTTTCTATCCCATTAGAAGGCGGTAGCTCCATCAGTTATGACGCGCAATATGCTGATAATGACCACAGTTTTGGGCAGTCTGTTGCGTACTATAGCGAGAATGTGAATAACAACTATTGGAGTATGCGTGTTGGCGGTTCTCAACATGAACTTGGACGCGCAGAGCCAAATATTAGCGGTAGCTATCAGCATTCATCTCCTTACGGCGTATTAAACGTCAATGCGACGGAAAATATTAATTCTTATCGTGCATTTGGCGGTAGTTGGTATGGTTCGATGACAGCCACAAAATACGGCGCAGCAATGCACCGCAATGGAACCAATAATGAGCCGCGAGTTATGATTGATAGTGACAATGTTGCTGGTATTTCTATTGATAATGGCGAGTCAGTGACGAACCGTTTCGGGATTGGAGTGGCGACAAGTTTGAACAGTTTCTCCAATTCAGATGTATATATCGATATGAATACATTACCAGATGATGTTGATGTTAATGACAATATCATTGGTAAAACATTAACTGAAGGTTCGATTGGTTACCAAAAAATAAAGGCAAATCAAGGGAAACGTATTTTAGCGGTTATTCGCTTGAGTAATGGGAATTATCCACCATTAGGGACGAGTGTTATTGAAGTGAATACCGGTAGGGAAGTCGGCATCATCGCAGATAGTGGGGTGACTTATTTGACCGGTGTTAATCCAGAAGAAAACTACATTGTTAAATGGGCCAGTGGCGCGAATCAGTGTCGTTTAAATTTACCTAATATTGCCGAAAAAAATCAGGGGAAAGTCCTGATCCCTTGCCAATAAAGGAATGATGTATGAGTAAAAAGTATGTAGTAGCTTTAGGGCTTTCACTCGTTTTTGTCGGTATGCAATTTGCGTCCGCAGCAATCAATATTGACCGTACCCGAATTATTTTTCCGGGCAAAGATAAGTCGATTAGTTTGGTTATTAATAATCAAAGTAAAACAATGCCATATTTAGCTCAGTCTTGGATGGAAGATGAAAAAGGGAATAAGGTTTCAGAACCTTTTACGGTACTCCCTCCTATGCAACGGGTTGAACCAAATGCGAAAAACCAAATTAAAATCATCAAAACAGAAGGCGTTAATTTACTTCCCCAAGATAGAGAATCGCTATTTTATTTAAATGTACGTGAAATTCCGCCTGTCGCTGATAAAGAAAATGTCGTGCAAATTGCGATTCAAAGCCGTTTGAAAATGTTTTATCGCCCACCTCAGATTGAAAATAATAGCGATAAGGTTTGGGCAAAAGAATTGAAATATACTCATACAGGTAATCAATTACTCATTGAAAACCCAACAAAATATTATGTGACATTAGGTTATTTAAGTAACAACAATAGAAAAAATTTCCCCGGTTTTGAAAGTGTTATGGTGGCACCTCTTTCGAAAGAACGTGTTGTCGTGCCGAGCGAAGGGTTTACTCAATTGTACACCGGGTACATGGATGATTACGGCGGTATGAAGATGTTGACTTATCGATGTGCTGCTTCGACATGCCAATTGTCAAAAGAGAGTCAATAGGATTTTAGAAATGAGAAATTGTTACTTTTCAATATGTTTTTTCATGTTGTCTTTGGTTGGAAATCATTCTTACGCAGACAGTAGCATGATGAGAGGAGACCTTAATTTTACAGGGAATGTTATTTCATTACCTTGCAAAATCTCATTTTCCTCTATTGATCAAAATATTGAACTTGGCCCAATTTCTCTGAACTATTTTAATGAGATCGGGGATCGAAGCCCTAAGCATGAGATCAAATTAAAATTTGATGATTGTATTTTTCCCAAACGCGACCGTGATGATAGAGACCCTGTTGTTCGGCTTATGTTTATTTCAGAACCAACCAGCAGCACAGACCGTAATTTATTTGGCGGTAAAACAATTTTAAATGGTTATGGTATTCGGTTAATGGATAAAGATGGAAATATTGTGCCAAATGGTGAATATCGCAGTTATCCGATTTATTTTGATGATAACCAGCAAATTACTATCTATTCCATGCTCGAGAGTTATCTTTCAAGAAGTGAATTAACAGTGGGTAATATAAAAACACAGATTACCTTGAATATTACCTACCTATAAAAGGTGTATAAATCATGATACACAAGTTTATTACAAAATATGGTTTCTACTTTTTATTTTTATTTATCTTTATAAGCCCAAAGACATTTGCTTTAGATTGTGTAGAAGCAGGAACAGGGGTTGTGATTAAGCCTCCAGTACCTGTTGGGCAATTAGCTATTCCTTCTGATACACCGGCAGGTACCATTATTTGGCAATCAGACCCAATGACCGTAACGGTATATTGCGATAATGTTTTGGGAAATATGGTTGACGTTGTCCATATGTATTTTAATCCGACGTCCCAAAAATTGGGCACCGGTTTATTACTTGGAGCGAATTATCAAGGCGAATTACTTGAGCGCGATAAACAAAGAGTGAATTTAGGCACACCTCCGATTAGCGGCAAGCAAAACGTTACCGTGACAGTCACTTTCACGTTATATATTAAAGTAACGGGTATAGTTCCGCCATCAGGTAATTATGAGGGAGATAACCAGTTTACGGTTTTCCAGTTTGATGGTAGTGGAGGAATAAACATGACACCGGGAGCGAAAAACCTACGATATGCAATATCGGGGCTAAGGGGGATTCGTTTTTTAAAATGCGGTGCGGATATAAAAGTGTACCCTGAATCACAGCAGATTGATTTTGGCCAGATGATGATCACTGAGCTGAACCAAGGTAAAGAGTTTAAAAAAAGTTTTCAAGTTCAAGCTGTGAAAAGAGGCTGCCTCGATAATTTTTCCATGAATATTAATTTTGAAACCACCGATCCGTTAAATGGTGAATATGCGATTGATTTAAAAAACGGAACCAATCTAACGATTATGGATGATAAAAGTAACCGTATAAAATTTAACTACTTTCAATTTTTTGGGAGCTTGCCTCAAGGAAGTACATCTGTAACTCGTGACTACAGTGCGTCGATTAAAAAAGTTAGCTCAGTGAAAACAGGGGCATTTAACGCCTCAACTATTGTTCGTATTAACTACTATTAATTTGCATATATGTGAAAAGAGCAGGCTTTGAACCTGCTCTTTTTCTATGGTGCACAAAGAGACAAACTAACGAAAGTGAATGTAATTCATTACTTAGTATAGAGAGTCTTATTTAACACATTTACGGCAGCTTTTATCTTGAACTTGCTCAAAGAAATTATTTCCTTTGTCATCCACAAGAATAAAGGCTGGCAACCCTTCAACTTCCATTTTCCAAATCGCTTCCATTCCTAATTCTGGATACTCAAGGCAATTTAAACTTTTCACATATTCTTGAGCGAGGATCGCAGCTGAGCCCCCGATACTGCCTAAATAGAAACCGCCATGTTTTTTACACGCATCAGTCACTAATTGAGTCCGATTACCTTTTGCAAGCATCAACATGCTACCACCATGGGACTGAAACAAATCTACATAAGGGTCCATGCGGTTGCCTGTTGTTGGGCCTAAAGAACCGGAGACCATGTCTTCTGGTTTTTTCGCTGGCCCTGCGTAGTACACCATATGGTCTTTAAAGTATTGCGGTAACTCTTCGCCGTTATCTAAACGCTCTTTAAGCTTGGTATGAGCAATATCACGAGCAATAATGAGTGGACCACTGAGGGAAACTCGAGTCGATACAGGGTGTTTACTTAGCTCGGCCAAAATATCTTTCATTGGACGGTTAAGGTCGATATGAACCACTTTCCCTTCTGTTTGGTTACGCATCGATTCAGGGATATATTGGGCTGGATTATGTTCCATTTTTTCAAGCCACAAACCGTCTTTAGTGATCTTAGCCTTGATATTACGGTCAGCAGAGCATGAAATGGCTAACCCGATTGGGCAAGAGGCTCCGTGGCGTGGTAAGCGAATAACACGGACATCATGAGCAAAATATTTACCGCCAAATTGTGCACCAAAGCCAAGGTGACGTGAGGCTTCTAATAACTCATTTTCTAACTCAATATCACGGAAAGCACGGCCGTACTCATTACCTGTTGTCGGTAAGTTATCGTAGTATTTAGCAGAAGCCAATTTGGCTGTTTTCAGCGTAGTTTCAGCAGAAGTACCGCCAATAACGAATGCGATATGATATGGAGGGCAAGCGGTTGTCCCCAAATTACGTATTTTATCAATTAAGAAGTCTTTTAATTTAGCAGGAGTTAGCGTTGCTTTGGTTTCTTGGTAAAGGGCTGACTTATTAGCAGAGCCGCCGCCTTTGTTGACGAACAGGAAGTGGTATTCATCACCTGTAGTCGCAAAAATATCAAATTGTGCAGGTAGGTTCGTGCCTGTGTTGACTTCATTGAACATATCAAGTGGGGCATTTTGAGAAAAACGTAGGTTTTCATGTTGGAATACGTTATAAATCCCTCGAGAGAGGTATTCTTCGTCATCGCAGCCCGTCCAAACTTGCTGGCCTTTTTTACCAACAACAGCAACTGTTCCGGTATCTTGGCAGTTTGGTAAAATGCCTTTTGCAGAGATATCAGCGTTACGCAGCAATTGTAGTGCTACGTATTTATCATTTTCACTGGCTTCTGGGTCATGCAATATAGCTGCAACTTGCTTTTGATGAGCAGCCCTTAGAAAAAATTGTGATTCATAAATTGCGCGTTCAGCAAGAAGTGTTAGTGCTTCAGGCTCTATTTTTAAAATTTGTTTACCCGCGAATTGCTCGACAGAAACATATTTATCAGAAACTTGGGTATATTCAGTTTTATCCTCAGATAAAGGATATGGTTCTTGATAAAAAAACTCTTTATTAGCCATTTTGATCACTCACATATTAATTTCAGTGGAATATCCAAAAAATCACCCGTAGGCTTATGTTTATTCTTAATTAATTCAATTTGAAAGACACAAAGTAAAATTTATAGGTGTAATAATAAAACTAAGCTTACAAAACAAGTTACTAAAGGTTACAATTTAAGCTGATATTATATCAATTTGGCCCTTATATTCAAAGGGATGCATGAGATTATATGACGCGGATTAAATTTATAGGGATAAAAGTCATTGATTAATAAAAATTAGATTCAAATCACATAATATTATTAATAACTAAGGTTTTAACCATTTGTTATAGATGTTATCGATTATTGACTATTTAAGTGCTTAATCATGATAAATAGCTATGGCTACATTTTTTCAATTAAAACGATTCAGTTAATTCAATGCTTATTTTCATTTTATTTTTTGCAGGAATATGTGATTTAAAATCATACGGTATTTATAATCCAAGGGTTTTAAATAAATGAAAATGATTATTTACATAATTAAGTTCTATTTCCTATTAGATATTTTAAGCATATGAAAAGCATTGAATTTAACTTAAGTTTAGCGTGTGAATATACTAAGAAAATCTATAGATATCGATAAATTGATAGCATATACCTCTATGTTGCTTATTTTTATCAGAAATCTGATTTATTTATTGATAATTCATAATGAAAGGCAAACGAAATGGCGAAAATGGCTTTCAATTTACAAAAACTGTGTTTATCATGCAGGGCTTATGAACTATAAAATGGCGCTACTGGTTTTGGGCTTTGCTGGGGAAGGATGAAGAGTATATCTCCGACAAGCTTATACAGTCTTTAACGGTGGCGGTTCTATCTGCATTATTCCTAGGGATAGAGTGTATAATAAATGACTGAGACAACCTCTCTGACACCACTCGTCGAATTAAAATCTTTGAATAAAGGTTTTGATGGCAAACAAATTATTTCTGAACTTGACTTAACTATTCAAAATGGTGAGTTTTTAACCATTCTTGGGCCTTCAGGTTGTGGCAAAACGACGGTTTTACGTCTTATTGCTGGGCTAGAAGACGTCGATGATGGGAAAATTATTCTTGATGGTCAAGATATTACGGATATTCCCGCAGAGCAGCGCTTTGTGAATACCGTATTCCAAAGCTATGCTTTATTTCCTCATATGACCGTGTTTGAAAACGTGGCCTTTGGTTTACGCATGCAGAAAACACCTGCGGCTGAAATTCAAAAGCGCGTTGACCAAGCCTTGCGTATGGTTCAATTGGAAGATTTTGCTGAGCGTAGACCCAACCAACTGTCTGGTGGTCAACAACAGCGCGTGGCAATTGCTCGTGCCGTTGTTAATCGGCCGAAAGTCTTGCTGCTGGATGAATCATTGTCCGCGCTAGATTATAAACTACGCAAACAAATGCAAAATGAGCTAAAAGCCCTTCAGCGGAAATTGGGGATCACGTTTATTTTTGTTACCCATGATCAAGAAGAAGCTTTAGCGATGTCTGATCGGATCATCGTTATGCGTGAAGGGAAGATTGAGCAAGATGGTACGCCTCGTGAAATTTATGAGGAGCCCAAAAACTTATTTGTTGCTCAATTTATTGGCGAAATTAACATTTTCGATGCAAAAGTCTTGTATCGCCTTGATGACAAACGCATTCGTGCCAACGTCGAAGGCCATGAATGTGATATTTTCACCGAACTTTCTGTCGAGGAAGGGCAGCATGTTAATGTGTTATTACGCCCAGAAGACCTACGAGTTGAAGAAGTGAATGATGCCGATAATTACCCAGGGCTGATTGGCTACGTGCGTGAGCGTAACTACAAAGGCATGACGTTAGACTCAGTGGTTGAGATGGAAGATGGCAAAATTATCATGGTAAGCGAATTCTTCAATGAAGATGACCCTGATGTTGACCACTCCCTTAACCAAAAAGTTGCTGTGACTTGGGTCGAAAGCTGGGAGGTAGTTCTGGATGATCATTCGTAAACATAAAATTTTGCAGAATGTCATCATCACCGGTGTCGTTGCTTGGTTAGTCCTATTTGTCTTTTTGCCAAATGTCATGATTATTGGCACCAGTTTTTTGACACGTAGTGATACTAATTTAGTTGACCTCGTTTTCACATGGGATAACTACATTCGCTTATCTGACCCAATGTATGCAGAAGTGATGCTTCATTCGCTTAATATGGCGCTGATTGCGACCTTCTTCTGCTTAGTCATTGGGTACCCGTTTGCTTTTATATTGGCTAAGTTACCAAAGCGTATCCAACCCCTGATGCTATTTTTGTTGATTGTACCTTTTTGGACTAACTCACTAATCCGTATCTATGGTTTGAAAGTTTTTCTTAGTACCAAAGGGTACTTGAATGACTTTTTACTTTGGGTTGGCATTGTTGATAAACCTTTGAGAATTATGTACACGCCAGAAGCGGTAATATTGGGGCTTATCTATATATTACTGCCGTTTATGGTAATGCCGCTTTATTCAAGTATCGAAAAACTGGATAAATCATATTTAGAAGCGGCAAGGGATCTTGGTGCGAATAAATTCCAGCGGTTTGTAAAAATTATCATTCCATTAACGATGCCTGGGATTATTGCGGGCTGTCTATTAGTTCTGCTGCCTGCAATGGGGTTATTTTATGTTGCAGATTTAATGGGCGGAGCAAAAAACCTGTTAATTGGTAATGTGATTAAGAGCCAGTTCTTGAATATTCGTGATTGGCCATTCGGGGCAGCAACCAGCATTTTCCTAACTGTGATGATGGGGTTATTGCTGTATGTGTATTATCGAGCGGCTAAGCTTCTGAATAAAAAGGCATATGAAGAATGATCGGACGTACTTTGCGTGGTGGCTTTATGGCCATCATTTACGCTTATCTTTATATTCCAATTATTATTTTGATTATTAACTCTTTCAATGAATCTCGTTTTGGTATTCAGTGGCAAGGGTTTTCAACAAAATGGTATGAATTACTCAGTAATAATGACAGCTTATTGGAAGCAGCAGGGCATTCGTTGACAATGGCTATCTTGTCAGCAACTTTTGCCACAGTTATTGGCACATTAACGGCGGTTGCTTTGTTTCGCTACCGTTTTAGAGGAAAGCCTTTTGTGGGGGGAATGCTGTTTGTGGTGATGATGTCCCCCGATATCGTGATGGCCATTTCCTTATTAGTGCTATTTATGATACTAGGTGTTTCACTGGGCTTTTGGTCATTGCTGTTTTCTCACATTACTTTCTGCCTGCCGTTTGTGGTTGTTACCGTATACGCAAGGCTCAAAGACTTTGATGTGAAGATGCTCGAAGCGGCACGTGACCTCGGTGCGGGTGAATTTACTATCTTACGTAAAATCATACTGCCTTTAGCATTACCTGCCGTTGTTGCTGGGTGGTTACTGAGTTTCACATTATCGATGGATGATGTGGTGGTTTCGTCATTTGTTACGGGGCCGAGTTATGAAATTTTGCCATTAAAAATTTATTCGATGGTGAAAGTGGGTGTTTCTCCTGAAGTGAATGCATTGGCAACCGTGTTGCTGATAATGTCCCTATTGCTTGTCTGTTTAAGTCAGTGGGTGATGCGGGATAAATACTCAAAAAAAGCCAAGTAATAAGTTAAACGATGGTGCTGTGTTTTGTTGTATTGCAGCATCTTTTTTAGTGCCATTAGGCGAGAGGGTGGGCTCCAATTGAGTCCATAAGATACATACCCTAAATAATTCAAGTTATTGCTTGAGGTATGCGGGGGTAAAAACACGTTGTTGAGGGAAGCTCAGTCATGAAAAAATGGTCCTATCTACTGGCGGCAGGCTTAATGGCTGCAAGTATTGGCACGGCAACCGCCGCTGACGATAATAAAGACGTACTGTATTTCTATAACTGGACAGAATATGTTCCCCCCGGTTTATTAGAGCAATTTACCAAAGAAACGGGTATCAAGGTAATTTACTCCACCTATGAATCAAACGAAAGTATGTATACCAAATTAAAGACCTATAAAGAAGGTGCTTATGATTTGGTTGTACCATCTACTTACTTTATCGCCAAAATGAGCAAAGAAGGGATGCTGCAAAAGATCGATCAAAGTAAATTAAGTAATTTCAAAAACCTTGATCCAAATTTAATTCATAAAGAATTCGATCCAAATAACGATTATTCCGTGCCTTATATTTGGGGCGCTACGGGGATCGGGATTAACGGTGAAGCGGTTGATCCAGGCTCGGTGACTTCGTGGGCTGATTTTTGGAAACCTGAGTATAAAAATAGCCTACTAATGATGGATGATGCGCGCGAAGTATTCCAAGTCGCGTTGACTAAACTGGGCTATTCAGGGAACACGACCGACCCGAAACAAATTGAAGAAGCTTATAAAGAGCTACAAAAACTTCGTCCGAATATTTTAGCCTTTAACTCTGACAACCCAGCGACACCATTTATCGAAGGTGAAGTGGATGTGGGTATGTTATGGAATGGCTCTGCATTTGTGGCAAGGCAAGCAGGTCTACCTATTGAGGTCGTATGGCCAAAAGAGGGTGGGATTTTCTGGATGGATAGCTTAGCCATCCCAGCCAATGCAAAAAACGTTGAAGGTGCCCATAAGCTAATTAATTTCTTACTGCGTCCTGAAATTGCGGCACAAGTTGCTGAATCTATTGGTTACCCAACACCAAATTTAGAAGCTAAGAAAATGTTACCTGCGGAAATTGCTAACGACCCATCCCTTTACCCAAGTGAAGAGGTGCTGAAAAAAGGCGAGTGGCAAAGCGATGTCGGGAATACCAATATTCTGTATGAAGAGTATTTCCAAAAGCTAAAAGCAGGCCGTTAATAATCTGATTATTAGGTTTATTTTATGTAAAGGGCACTGGTTGAGTGCCCTTTTTTATGGGCGGCATATTGCCAACCCACTTATTTACTCACAATATTATGTGCCACAAACTTTGCAAAGGTATCGGCCCAAGGTTGTAAGAAATCTTTGCTTTTTGGTGAGATATTTCCCTGCTCATCCACCATGCCGTCATACCATTTCAGGTAACATTCGGGTTGGTTCATGGTAGGCATATTTAAGAATGCAAGGCTATTGCGTAGGTGCTGTTGGGCTATCGCGGTACTGATATTACCAATAGAAACACCTAAAATGCCTGCTGGAATGCCATCCCATGAATTATCACCCCAAGGGCGGGAACCTTGGTCAATGGCATTTTTCAACACGCCAGGGATTGAGCGGTTATATTCTGGGGTAGCAAAAATAATTCCGTCACAAGCTTTAATCTGCGATTTAAAATTTGCGACCACAGTTGGCACACTTTGGTCTGCATCTTGGTTGTAGAGAGGTAAGTCACCGATGTTGATAAACTTAAAGGTAAAGTTTGCTGGGAACAACTTGGTAATGGCCTTAGCCACGGTTAAGTTGTAAGAATCTGCACGTAAGCTACCAACAATAACACCAATACTATATTGATTTGACATGATAAAACCTCTTCTATCGACAGTTGATCATTATTACTTCATATGATTTGTATTTTGTCAGAACGTTGTTTCTTTTATTAAACATCATAATATGAACAGGTGCAAAATTTAAGTTAAATTAAAACGACAGAATAAGTGAAACAAATATCAAAAAAAATTGAATTTTTTAAATTAATTATAGTGATATGAATTATTACGATGGCATATTGTGAGTCCTCTTCCAGTATTTCTATTTACCCACTGACAAATCATAGTTACTTGATTTTAGTCAAAATGAAACATACCGACTGGTCGGTATCATTCGTTTCATGAATAAAACGGCACAGCATAGAAAAAAAGATCCCGCCAAACTCCAAGTTGAGTTACTCAAAGCGGCTCGCATTATTGCTGGTAGAGAAGGGATTTCTTCGTTATCTCTTAATGCTGTGGCAAGAGAAGCGGGTGTCAGTAAAGGCGGGTTGATGCACCACTTCCCAAGCAAACAGGAACTCATCCATGCGTTGTTTCTCCAATTATTGGGAATTATGGATGAGCGAATTCATTTGATTATGGAGAATGATCCGAATCCGTATGGGCGTTTCTCTCGTGCATATTTGCACTATATTGGTGAACTTAAAGAATCGGATGAAAGTTTTCAACTTGCTTTGCTATCTTTAGCTATGCCAACAGAGCCGGTATTACGTCAATGTTGGCGAGATTGGGTGTTAGGCCATTTAGCAAATGGGGATGAATTTGATAATAGTTATTTAGGGGCATTAGTCAGGTATGCCGCTGATGGGTTATGGCTTTCGTCATTGACTGAAGGGGAAACATTATTACAACAAGAACGCGCTGCTATTGTAAGTCGGTTGACACAAATATCATTTGAAAAACTACCTGAGGAGTAACGGTAATACCAGCAGTGTAATTTTATTAATATAATAAGCACATGAGGCGATAGTGAAATATAAAATCAATGCCTTCATTATATATGATGCAGTTGATGGCACTTTATCTTTGAAAGAAGGTGAGGTGGACACGCAATTGTCTATCACTGCTAATGCATTATTATTTTATTTTATACAACATAATGGTGTTTTATCCCGAGACGATATATTGAAATCTGTATGGGATGATAATGGCTTAGTGTCATCGAACAGTAATTTAAATCAATACTTAAGTATTTTAAGAAAAGCATTCCGTCAATATGGTATTGAAAATATTATCGTTACTGTTGGTAGAGGCTTATTAGAATTCAATTCTGAAGTCTCCTTAGAATTAATTGATGATATTAAAATCAACCCTCTTGAGTTAATTAGTAATCTTAATGAAATTGATGGCGCAGAGGTCGTTTTATCTTCTGTTGCGAATTCAGCCCCACATCCCCTTGAAGAACCACAAGTTATTACTTCATTAACCCCAGAAAAAAAAGAAATTTGTTGGTATTTAGCTAGTGCTGCCTTATTGCTTTGCTCAATTTTATTAGCCGTGATGGCTTATCTATCCAAGCAACCATCATCACCAATTAGTATGACGGTGTTGGAACACAATAATTGCGATGTCTTGTCAAATGAGAAAATGATTAATGGCACTGTTGCCCTCAACTATATACAAAATTTTGACAAGGTAAGAAATAACTTGAAACTAGACTGCATAGAAAAGGAGCGATTTGTTTTTTTCTATGGTGATAAGTTACAAACGAATGGATTAGGGCGAGTTTTTCTGGCCCATTGTGCTGTGAATGAAGATAACCCATTTAGTTATTGTGATAATTACTTCTACTATTCATGGAATCCATCATGAAGATTTCAGGCAAGGTATTATGCTTACTGAGTGGTTTACTATTTATCATAGTAGCGGTTTATACTCAGTCAGTGTTATTTTCAAATCAACAAGATGGTTTGATGGTCTGTTCGACTAAAGGCATTATGCGCTTTGAAAATATGATAGATGAAAATGTTAATGGCAACATTCATTTCAATTTTGGTTCTAATGGCAAGGGCTCGATTGTTGTGGAAGGTTATACAGACTCCAAAGCAGGGTGGCTATATTTACAACGTTACGTAAAATTTAGTTATACTACCCAACGAGTATCCCCAACAGAAAGGCATTATAATATCAGCCAATGGGAATCACGAGCATCTTCTATTGATGAATCCCCCGATGTTATTTTCGATTACTTTATGCGAGAGATGTCAGATAGCCATGACGGTTTATTTCTTAATGCCCAAAAGCTCAATGACAAAGCATTATTGTTAAGCTCAATAAATTCCCCGCTTTATATCTGCACACTTAAACCTGGCAGTAAATTTGATTAATGGTCTGAAAATAGCTTAAAGAAAAGGGCGCTATGGGCTCTTTTCTTTCGGTATTTTATGCGTATAGAGATGCTCCCCCGCGTTTTATCCAATAGCTCATTGGAGCTTTACTTAGTTTAAACTAATTATGCCTATGCAGGGTTCCTCATAGTGGTTTCGTGAATGAGATTAGCCAAGTTGGTATTGAAGTTGGCAGTTGCCCAATCGCTATCTCACAAATAAATACTTAGCTAAGCTTATAAGCAAGTGAGCCCTTCCACAGTTATCACTCCCTAAATTACCCCGCCTTATCAGCTCAATAATATCTTGTTAACAATTCCTTTGATTAATCGTAAATCAACTTTTAGCCCTTTTTTCATCTCCAGATAGAAACGTGAATTTTTGGTTTTTTCAGTGAGATTACATAAAAAATCAAATAAATCACGCTAATTTTTAGAGCAAAGCACTAAGTATTAATCATTCATGGATTTATATTTTGTTTTGTTTTTTAGGCTCTATAGTGAGTTTGAAGCCAAAGGCTGCGTTCAATAAATCACCGCGCAGACACCCTTGGCGCAAATGATTACCCCGATATTTCAAAGGATATGTACTCGGACACATCAATTTGAATTATCAGCGGTAAAGAAAAACAAAGAAGGTTTCTCGGAGGAAATAACAATGGGTGATGCATTAGGTCTTATTGAAACTAAAGGTTTGGTGGCTTGCATCGAAGCAGCGGATGCCATGTGCAAAGCGGCGAATGTTGAGCTAATTGGTTATGAAAATGTCGGTTCCGGTTTGGTAACTGCAATGGTTAAAGGGGATGTAGGCGCGGTTAAAGCGGCTGTCGATTCCGGTGTTGAGTCTGCTCAGCGTGTTGGGGAAGTTGTGACCTCTTTGGTGATTGCGCGTCCACACAATGACATCAACAAAATTGTTATTAAACATAAAGCATAACTTTTTCCGGAGGAAAAAACATGGGTGACGCATTAGGTCTTATTGAAACTCAAGGGTTAGTGGCCTGTATTGAAGCCGCAGACTCGATGTGCAAAGCCGCAAACGTTGTGCTGATTGGTTATGAAAATGTTGGGTCAGGGTTAGTTACCGCCATGGTCAAAGGCGATGTAGGTGCAGTGAAAGCTGCAGTGGATTCAGGTGTTGAATCCGCCTCTCGCGTTGGCACCGTCGTGACATCTTTGGTTATCGCGCGTCCTCATAGCGATATTCAAAAAATCGTCGCCCAGTATAAAGTCACGGAATAAAAAAGGAAATCACTTATGAAAGAAGCACTTGGTCTAATTGAAACCAAAGGTTTAGTGGCTTGTATTGAAGCGGCTGATGCGATGTGCAAAGCGGCGAATGTCGAGCTAATCGGTTATGAAAATGTTGGTTCAGGGCTCGTGACAGCAATGGTTAAAGGTGATGTGGGTGCCGTTAATGCTGCTGTTGAATCCGGTGTTGAGGCTGCAAAACGTATCGGAACAGTGGTGACTTCACGCGTTATCGCAAGACCACACAACGATATTGGCAAAATTGCGCAGCAACACAAAGCGTAATTATTGGCTAATAAATCAATAAAACAACAAGTTAATGAGTTAATTTTGACTCCGATACGGGGGAAGACATGGTTGCATTAGACAAAGATCTGCAATCCAGACAGCTAGCAAGAGAGCTAGTTCGAAACGCGAAACAAGCGCAGAAAGAATTCGCGACATTTTCGCAGGAAAAAATCGACAGTATTGTTAAACACATTGCTATTGAGTCTGCACTTCATGCAGAAGAGTTGGCAAAAATGGCCAATGAAGAGACAGGGTTTGGGAAGTGGCAAGATAAAGTCCTGAAGAATACCTTCGCTTCAATGCGTGTTTATGAGCACATCAAAGATCTAAAAACCGTTGGCATCATTAATGATGACAAAGTCAACAAAGTTATGGATGTGGGGGTACCTCTTGGTGTTATCACAGCGTTAGTACCTTCTACTAATCCGACATCAACCATCATCTACAAAACGTTGATTGCCTTGAAGGCTGGTAACGCAATCGTCTTCTCCCCTCATCCAAATGCTAAAGCATGCAGTTTCCGTACGTTAGAAATAGTCAAAAAAGCCGCACTAGAAGCGGGCGCACCAGCAGGTATCGTTGATGCAGTCACTATGTTGACTCTTGAAGCAACGAAAGAACTGATGCACAGCAAAGACGTTTCATTAATTTTGGCAACGGGTGGTGAAGGCATGGTACGTGCAGCCTATGCATCAGGCACACCAACCATTAGTGGCGGCCCGGGTAATGGCCCTGCATTTATTGAACGTAGTGCTAATATCAAGCAAGCAGTCAGTGACATTATCACCAGTAAAACTTTCGATAATGGTGTGATCTGCGCATCTGAACAATCCATTATTGTTGAGCGTTGTATCTATAACGAAGTCCATCGTGAACTCCTTGCCCAAGGTGCTTACTTCATGAACGAAGAAGAAGCGAAGCGTATGGCATCCATGTTGCTTAGAGCGAACGGCACTATCAACCCTGAAGTGGTAGGTAAAGATGCGATTACTTTAAGCCAACGAGCAGGTTTCGCTGTCCCTGCGAATACCCGTGTATTAATTGCATTACAAGATACCGTTTCCCCTAAAAACCCGTACTCCCGTGAAAAATTGTGCCCAATTTTAGGGATGTATATCGAAGAAGACTGGCAATCAGCTTGTCATCGGGTGGTTGACTTACTGACCAACGAGGGCTTAGGCCATACCTTGGTTATTCACACTCAAAACGAAGATGTTATTCGCCAGTTCTCTCTCGAAAAACTCGTTAACCGCATTTTAATTAACACACCAGCGGCGCTTGGTGGTATCGGGGCAACCACCAATATTACGCCTGCATTAACATTGGGGTGTGGCGCAGTGGGTGGGGGTTCTAGCTCAGATAATGTAGGGCCAATGAATCTACTGAACATCCGCAAAGTGGGTTATGGCGTACGTTCAATTGAAGATTTAAGGCAACCCACTCAGCCTTGTACAACTGCACAACCTGCGGTGTCAGCAACGGTAACTCAACCGCAAGTCAGTATTTTTGATGATAACCGCTTCCGTAACCCTGTTGCGGCGACAACATCACCCGTAGCTGTCCATCCAATAGGTGATGACCGATTTGGCGGTGCGGTGACAACGGCTGCGGTTACTGAGGCTGTCGTTTCTCACGGTGATATCAGTGAAGAAAATGTTGAGCAGATCATCAAGGCCGTTCTCGGACGCCTAAATAAGTAACTCATTGGAATAAGGCGGTATAAACCATGATCCTTGCAAAGGTAGTCGGGCATGTTGTTGCAACGCAGAAATGCCAAGAACTTAGCGGCAGTAACTTACTGATGGTAACAAAGCTAGGGGATGACCTTGAACCGTTGAAAAACAAAACGTATGTGGCAGTCGACAGTGTTGGTGCTGGTATCAATGACATTGTTTTAGCTGAAGCTTACTTCGCTTTGAATAAAGACAATTACAAAGCCATGTCAGTGGTTGCCATTGTGGAAAAGGTTTATACCAAGGAGTAAAAACAGCATGAACCAGTTTTTGATTAAACCTAAAGTCCAATTCGGTGCTAACGCATTGGATTTTATCTCACAAATGAGTGCTCACCATGCATTTATCGTCACTGACAAAGCGATGGTGAAGTTTGGCTTAGCTGATGAAGTCACTCGCAGGCTAACCCAAAGTGGCATCACCTTTTCGATTTACGATGATGTTGTGCCAGATCCAGACATTTCAGCCATCGTTAACGGCATGAAAATAATGGATAGGCAATACCCAGATGTGGTGATTGCACTCGGTGGTGGGTCGGTGATTGATGCTGCGAAATCTGTTATTTACTCCCTTTGGCACACGAAAAAAGACCCCAATCGAGTTAAACCGCAGTTTATCGCTATTCCAACCACCAGTGGAACAGGCTCTGAAGTGACATCATTTTCCGTGATCAAGTCTCAGTCTGAAAAACTGGTTTTGGTTGATGAGTTTATGTTGCCAGATGTAGCTATTTTAGACCCCGCACTAGTGAAATCTGTGCCAGCTTCTATTACTGCGGATACAGGAATGGATGTGCTGTGCCATGCATTGGAAGCGTATGTTTCGCGTACCGCTTCTGATTTTTCCGATGCATTGGCAGAAAAAGCCGTGCAATTAGTCTTTGGTCATTTAATTGATTGCTACCGTGAAGGCAGCAATTTAGTGGCTCGCGAAAAAATGCACAACGCGTCATGTATTGCAGGAATGGCTTTCACTAATGCCTCCCTTGGGATAACGCACAGTTTGGCTCATGCATTAGGTGGTGTGTTCCATATCCCACATGGCCGCGCCAACGCTCTGTTAATGGCACAAGTGGTTGCTTTCAATGCAGATTTAGAAGGCCGTTGTGACACTGAGGCAGCGAAACGCTACGCCAATCTTGCGAAAAATTTAGATTTACCCGCGTCATCAATACGTGAAGGCGTTGAAAGCCTGATGGTGGCGATCAACGTATTGAAAGATGAAATGAACCTGCCAAAAGGCATTCAAGCAACAGGTATCAATGAATTCGATTTTAACGCCCGTTTAGGGGAAATGGTTGGGCAAGCACTGCGCGATAGTTGCACGCCGACCAATCCACGGGATGTGAGCAAGGTGCAACTGGAAGCGCTGTATAGACAGTCTTTTTAACAGTTAACGCTTTATGTGATGAACAACAAACTAGAAAGAACATCAGGATAGGCTAACATGAATAAATATGCTTTGACCCCACGCGTAAAAATGCTGGCTGAACGCTTAAGTGCCCGCAACAGTTCAATTATTACTGAACGAGCTAATATTTTAGAAGCATTGGGTAACCAATTATCCGGTGCGCCGCAGGCGATTAAACCTGCTCAACGTTTTTATGAGTTTATCCGCCATTTTCCAGCCTTTATCGGGCAAGACGAGTTGATTATTGGTAGCCAATCATCAACCCCACGTGGTGCTATTTTCCATACTGAAAATGAAATTAATAGCCACAGTATTTATACCTTTTTAGCAGGCGACAGTAACGTCGATGCGCCAGATTACTTAGCAGTATTAAACGTAGGCTTTTTAGCTATCAAAGCGCAGCTAGAAAATAAAGTGAGAAATATTGGTAGCGCAGTGAGCCGCAATAGCATTGATGAGGCAAATAATTGCCGCTCTGCGATTTATGCGTGTGATGCAGCAATCCACTTTGCGCAATCTTTAGCGACGAAAGCTGAAAGCATGGCAGCAATCGAATCGAACCAATATCGCCGTGCGGAGCTGCAAGAAAGCGCAGCAATTTTGCGCAATGTGCCTGCTAAACCTGCGCAAACCTTCAAGGAAGCTTGCCAAGCCTTTTATTTATTACAGCTGATCTTGCACTTAGAAAATGGCAGCTATGCGGTTAATCCAATGGGATTTGATAAAGCCGTTTATCCATTCTACCAACGCGATATTGAACAAGGCCGTTTAACTCAGGCGCAAGCTTATGAAATTGTAGAAAGTTTATGGCTGAAACTGGCTGAGCTTTCAGAAGTTCGCTCAACCAAGCAAGTTGATGGCTACCCAATGTTCGATGCATTAAAAGACGGTATCTATCTGAATGATCCTCGTGTTTGCATTAACGAGTTGTCTGGCATGATGTTATCCGCTAATGAAAATATCAGTGCTATCAATAATGGGTTAAAAGTCCGTTTATATTGCGGTAAAAACAGTGTTCAGCCGCAATACGCAGCGCCAAATGCGAATTATATTGCTCCAACAGCACAAGCGGAAACTGAATTCAAAGTTATGGAAGGTTTAACTCCCCGCTTACAACGCTTGCGCAATCGCTACTTAGAAGCGCGTCCAAGTGTGTCTATCTACCGCGCACTCGCCTTCACTGAAGTTGTCAAAAATAACCCAGGTTTACCGCCAATTTTATTGCGTGCGAAAGCGTTCCGCCGAGCTTGTGAAACGGCACCAATCCTAATTCAACCCGAAGAGCTGATTGTGGGTCATCCATGTGGTAAAGCCCGTGCGGGTGCATTCTCACCGGATATCGCATGGCGTTGGGTAGTCGAAGAACTCGATACCATGAGCACGCGTCCACAAGACCCATTTGTTATCTCAGAAGAAGACAAAAAAGTGATCCGCGAGGAAATTGCCCCGTTCTGGGAAGGGCGCTCTCTGGATGAAATTTGTGAAGCACAATACCGTGAAGCGGGGGTATGGGAATTCAGTGGTGAAACATTTGTCAGTGACTTGTCTTATCACCAAATCAACGGTGGTGGTGATACCTGCCCAGGCTATGACGTTTTATTATTCACCAAAGGAATGAATGGCATTAAAGCGGATGCTCAGGCGAAATTAGCTGAGTTGAGCATGGAAAACCCAGATGACATTGACCGCATTTATTTCTATAAAGCGTCAATTGAAACCTGTGAAGGGGTTGTTGCTTATTCACATCGTATTGCTGCACATGCGCGTGAATTAGCCGTACTTGAATCAGACCAAAAACGCCGTGAAGAATTACTGACTATCGCGCAAGTGAATGAAAATGTACCTGCTAACCCGCCGGTGACATTACAAGAAGCATTACAAAGCATTTGGACGGTTGAGTCATTATTTGAAATTGAAGAAAACCAAACCGGTCTTTCTTTAGGGCGTCTCGACCAATATTGCTTACCAATGTATGAAAACGACATCAAAACAGGCCGTTTAACTGAAGACCAAGCATTAGAGATGATGCAGGCATTTATCATCAAGTGTGCTGAGTTAATGTGGATGTCGAGTGAGCTAGGTGCGAAATACTTCGCAGGTTATCAGCCATTTATCAACTTAACTGTTGGTGGACAAAAACGTTCTGGTGGTGATGCTTGTAACGATTTGACCTATTTAATAATGGATGCGGTTCGCTTTGTGAAAGTGTATCAGCCATCTCTGGCATGCCGTATTCATAACCAATCACCACAGAAATACATGGAAAAAATCGTTGATGTGGTGAAAGCCGGTATGGGCTTCCCAGCCTGTCACTTCGATGATTCCCACATCAAAATGATGCTACGTAAAGGCTTTGATTTTGAAGATGCGCGTGACTACTGCTTAATGGGGTGTGTAGAGCCACAAAAATCAGGCCGTATTTATCAATGGACATCAACAGGTTATACCCAGTGGCCAATTGCGATTGAATTTGTGCTAAACCGTGGTCGCATGGTGTTATTTGATAGCTATCAAGGCTTAGATACGGGTGACTTACGTGAGCTGAAAACTTTCGAAGACTTTGATAATGCAGTAAAAGCACAGATTGGCCACATTGTTCGTTTATCGGCTATCGGGACTGTTATCAGCCAGCGTGTACATCGCGATGTAGCTCCAAAACCCTTGATGTCTTTACTGGTAGAAGGTTGTATGGAAAAAGGGAAGGACGTTGCAGCTGGCGGGGCGATGATCAACCACGGCCCTGGGCTGATTTTCTCAGGCCTTGCTACCTATGTTGACTCCATTGTTGCTATTCGTAAATTGGTTTATGAAGAGGGCCGCTACACGCTTGAGCAAATCCGCGATGGCTTACTCGCAAACTTTGAAGGCTATGACGAATTACGTCGTGACTGCTTAAATGCGCCTAAGTTTGGTAACGATGATGACTATGTTGACCAATATGCGCTGGATATCACCGAGTGGACAGAGCGTGAGTGCCGTAAATATGACATGTTGTATTCAACATTGAGTCACGGAACCTTATCCATTTCCAACAATACCCCAATTGGTGAATTGACCGCAGCAAGTGCTAACGGCCGTTTAGCGTGGATGCCACTCTCGGATGGTATCAGCCCAACACAAGGTGCGGACAAACAAGGCCCTACTGCCATCATCAAATCAATCAGCAAGATGAATGTTGAGACGATGAACATCGGTATGGTGCATAACTTTAAGTTCTTAAAAGGCTTATTGGATACACCGGAAGGACGTCATGGCTTAATCACGTTACTGAGAACCGCCTCTATTTTAGGTAACGGGCAAATGCAGTTTAGTTATGTAGATAACGAAATGCTGAAAAAAGCACAGCAAGAGCCTGAAAAATACCGAGATTTAATCGTTCGTGTTGCAGGTTATAGCGCATATTTCGTTGAGCTTTGTAAAGAGGTTCAAGATGAGATTATCAGCCGTACTGTAATTGAGAAGTTCTAAACCAGCGTTGGCAGGTATGGCTTCATACCTGCCGTTTCATAATAACAATAATAAATTTGAACTGATTTTAGAGGTGTAATGATGAGCGCGGCAGAGATTAAAGGTCGGATATTTAATATCCAAAAATACTCAATTTATGATGGCGATGGCATTCGAACGCTGATTTTCTTAAAAGGGTGCAATATTCGCTGCCCATGGTGTGCTAATCCAGAAGGGCTAAGTAGCCAGTTTCAAGTGATGTTTTCTCACGACAAATGTGTGAATTGTGGGAAGTGTGTCGATGTTTGCCCTACCGGTATCCATTACAAAACCATTAATGAACAAGGTGAACAGATTCATCGTGTCAATCGCAGTATTGACTGTATTGGTTGTCGTAAATGCGAAGAAGTGTGTATTGGCGGTGCGTTAGACATTATGGGCAAAGATGTCACGGTAGCCGAAATGATGGAAATCATTATGCAAGATTATGATTTTTATATCTCTTCCGGTGGTGGTGTAACAATCGGTGGTGGCGAAATGAGCCTACAAACCGACTTTGCTGTTGCCCTACTGCGTGAGTGTAAAAAAATGATGATCAACACCGCCGTAGAAACACAAGGAACAACCTCATTAGCCAACTATGAAAAGCTAGCTGAAGTTGTCGACCTATTTTTGTATGACATTAAACATATCGATACGGTACAGCATAAAAACTTATTCGGTATTGGGAATGAAAATGTTCGCCGTAATCTTGAAAGGTTGGTGGAACTTGGCGCTAACATCGTCGTTCGTATGCCGTTAGTCCGTGGATACAACGATTCATTTGATGCCATTACTGGTGCGATTAATTATGCGATGGAATTATCCAAACGCGGCAATGTAAAGCGCATCGATATTTTACCTTATCACCAGTTGGGTCGTGGCAAATACGACAAGTTAGAGATGATTTACCCGGTTAAACAAGACCCAACCTATAGTGCTGAAGAGTTAGATCAACTTGAAGCGTTCTTTAAGCAATTCGATTTCGATATTCGACTGGTTCGTCACTAAGTCACAAAGTAGGAGAGACAGATGAAAAGTTTAGGTGTGATTGAAACTCGGGGGCTGACATCCGCCATACAAGCCGCAGATGCAGCATGTAAAGCCGCTAGTGTAGAAATTATAGGTTATCGGAAAATAGGTTCTGGGTTGGTATCAGTTTGTTTTCAAGGTGAAATTAGTGCAGTTCGCACTGCGGTTGATCATGGCATTGACGTGATAGCGAATAGCCAACTGCTTGTCGGCTCATTAGTGATTGCTCGCCCAGAAGAAAGTGTGACGGCTAAATTGTTAACGGTGAAAAGTAAAAAGGGTGAATTAGAAAAAAGCATTGAAAAGACAGAAAAAGGACAAAGTTCATCAGAAAGTGAAACGGTTGAAGCAAAACCTCAACATACTGCGCCTGAAGTAAAAGAGGATACCAGTGTAAAAGAGACCAAAAATGACCTACGCAAAGGTAAAAAATCATGATTAATGAGCAGTTGATGGGCAAAATTTTATCCCGTCTTTCAACCAATAGCTTTGCTCAAGGAATACAACCGAACATTGCAATTCCTGTCGGTATTTCAAATCGTCATGTTCACCTGTCACAGCAAGATGTTGAAGCGTTGTTTGGTCAAGGATATCAACTGACACCATTCAAAGATTTAAAGCAGCCAGGGCAATTTGCAGCCAAGGAATGTGTCATGGTGGTTGGGCCAAAAGGGTCGATAAGCAAAGTGAGAGTCTTAGGGCCTGTTCGCCCAAAAACGCAACTTGAAGTGTCCAAAGCGGATTGTTTTGCACTGGGTATTAAAGCGCCAGTGAGAGAGTCAGGAGATTTAACGGGCTCAGGTAACGCTTTATTGATTGGCCCTGCTGGGCACGTCAACCTTGAGTCGCAAGTTATATGTGCTCAGCGTCATATTCATATGAGTGTGATGGATGCGAGGTCACTCAATGTGGTGAATGGGCAAAAGGTAAATATCCGTACTGAGGGTGAGCGTAGCTTAGTATTTGATGAGGTTATCGTGAGAGTGGATGAGCGGTTTTCTCTTGAATTTCATATTGATACAGATGAAGCGAATGCTGCGGGTTTACGTAATAACGATAGCGTATTTATTGCGGGTTAAGGAACGGTGGCAAAATGAACGAAAAACTGATCGAGCAAATTGTGCAACAAGTTTTACGTCAGTTAAAACGACAAGTTTTGGTTGTGTTATCACCGGTTGAGGGCTATCAGCAAGCTATTTACCAAAGGTTAGCGCAGCTAGATTCTGTTTGTTTTTCCTTTTATGCCACCGCATCAATGCTTCAGTCTTCGAATATGGAGAAATGGGCTGAGCTAGGACATGTTATAGACAAAAATACGTTATCAATAAATAAGTTAAGCCGCTATAGCTGCTTATTTTTACCTTTTATTGATGCAAAAGTTGTCGGTGAAATTGCCAGTGGTTTATTTGTTAGTGAGGAAAGTGAATTAACTTTACACGCACTATCACAAAATATTCCTATATTGGCATTGAAATACCATTGCTGCCCAGAAAGTGAATTAAGCCATATCTTAGGTTTAAATAAAAATGAAAATTATAATCATCTTATTAAAGAAAATATCAGTAAAGCAATTAACTTAGGCATTCAGTTTTTTCCATTAAATGAAATTGAAAAAAAGTTACTAACTCATGATATTTCTAAATATTTAAAACCTGAAATAACTAATGAAACTCCAAGTCGCTATATTACTTTAAAAGAAGTAATGAATAACCCTAGGGGGTATTGCGCGAATGAAAATAAATTAACAGATTCTGCAATTGATTATTTAAAATCATTGAAATAATAAAATAAATTTAGCGTATTAAAAATCATCTTAATTTTCTATTTATTGTAGGAGTATTATCTATGTCCCCTAAAGCAAAATCATGGCTTTGGATGTTGGCGGTTATTATTTCTGAAACCTCAGCAACATCAACGCTAAAAATGTTTGATAATAGTGAAGGAATGACAAAATCGTTATTATTGGCATTAATCGTCGTACTGTATGTTATTTGTTATTATTCACTTTCTCGCGCTGTTAAATATATTCCGGTGGGTTTAGCTTATGCAACATGGTCAGGAACAGGGATATTAATGGTTTCTACTCTTGGCATGTTATTTTATGGTCAGCATCCAGATACTGCCGCAATGATAGGCATGGCTGTAATAGCAAGTGGTATTGTAATTATGAATCTATTTTCCAAAATGGGTTCTGATGAAGAAGCCGAAGAGCCTAAAGCTGAAGCTTCATTATTATCAGCAAAAAATAAAGCAGCTCACTAATTTAAATTTAAGGGGAATATTATGTTTACTGGATTTTTATGGTTAGCGCTTTCTATTGGCTCAGAAATAACAGGCACATCCATGATTAAAAAGACCAACAGCTTTAGTAAGTTGGGGCCTTCAGTATTAGTCATTATTGCATATTGCTTATGCTATTTTGCATTGACTCGCGCAATGGGGTATATCCCTGTCGGAGTCGCTTACTCATTATGGTGTGGGTTTGGGATTGTCGGTGTAACGTTAGTTTCTATGGTGTTATATAAACAAAAGCCTGATTTTCCTGCTGTCTTTGCGATGGGGTTAATTATCTCTGGCGGGATAATTATGAATACATTCTCCACTATGTAATTAATACATTAGTTTAATTGCTACTCTCAGAACTTTATTATTATTTTGCTCATTACGTTGCCTTCATTTTAGTGTGAGGGCTTTTTTTTAAGTAACCGAAGCTATTGATGCTTCTACAACATAAAATGATTGCCTAGCGATAAAAAGCTAAATCCGTTCTATGTTACTTTACAGAAGATAAGTGAATTAATTCAGGAATAGATTTATGCAAATTATTGAGTGGGATGATTTTACTCGGGTAGAAATGCGAGTCGGTACGATTATTCGTGCCGAAGTGAATAGTAAAGCTAAAAAGCCAGCTTACGTAATGGACGTGGATTTAGGCGAGTTGGGAATTAAACGTTCCAGCGCACAAATTACCGTCAACTATACACCAGAAGATTTGATTGGTAAGCAGGTGCTATGTGTCTGTAATTTTGAGGTGAAACGGATAGCAGGGATTAAATCCGAGGTATTAATCACGGGGGCACCGGATGAAACAGGGGCGATTGTTCTTGCAGAATTTAACCTGCCTCTACCGAATGGTGCGCTTTTAGCATAATGCTCGTCATTCTTTGTATTATCGTGTTGTTGGCTTCGCTCACTCGCCCTAGTTACATACTTTTGTATGCCCCTAGGGGCTCGTTTGCTTGCCGCCTAGCATAGTCGGCGCCATCGCTGCCATTTATCAGTAAAAAGGTTATACTACTATCATCTGTATCAGTAGGAGTGTGACCTTTTGCTATTGCCTGAACTTCATTTTCGCCAATATTCAGACGAAGTCATTTCTCATCAACATGATGGGCAGTGGCAAGTCGTTTTGTCGTTATCTGGGCAAATGGAAATCAATATGCATCGCCAACATTTTTTACTTAATGCAGGCAATGGGGTAGTGATCCCGCCAAGTGTTAATCACGCTTTTAGTGGGCAAGTCGGCAATCAAAATTATGTATTAGAAATGCCCGCCACAGCTCAGTGGGCATTGAGTGAGAAAATGACGCAGTTCACTTTGACTCCTGCCGCTGTCGGTCTTTTGAATTGGTTGCAAAGTTTCCCGCAAGCACCTGAACATAATTTTACGGTTGCCCGCTTATTATTGGCTCAACTAAAGCCTGAAAATAAATGGATTGATGAAGTTTCTCAATGGGTTGAACTACGCTTACATCACCCTATTAGCTGTGAAGATATGGCGACAGCTTTTTGTATGTCGATAAGTACGCTCCAACGCAAAATAAAGGCTGAAACACAATTAACGGCGATGCAGTTTTTATTACATAAACGGATGGAAGCTGCGGGGAGCTTATTGCTAAAAAATATTCCGATAGAACAAATCGCATTAACAGTCGGCTATGATTCACATTCCGCATTTAGTCATGCATTTCGTAAATTTTATGGTAAAACGCCGAATGAATATCGTATACAGAAATTTCACTTACGGTAGGTTACGACTCAGCGGCTTAGGTTAACTATTTAGAAATCGAATTATCACAACACGATGATAAAAATTAGCTACTTTTAAGCCGCCATTTTATTTTTCTGCCGCTATACCATGCGTATCCCTTCGAATGGGTTCCAACCATCTAGCCCTTTAGTTTCTTTAATATAGTAAGCATAGTTAGCAACCATCGCCCACATCACTGAAATACCTACCGATAACCCAGTATAAGCACCATTAGGGATAGTTCCACCTACCATAAAATCAATAATATTTAAGACAAGGCCTATCGCTATAGAAATACCAAGCATCACCAGACCTTTCTTCCAAAGCCCTAATATTAGGAAGTAAATAATACCGAAGAAAAAAGCAAAAAAATTCATGTTAATTAAAAGGCGCTCGCCAAAGGACGCTGCTTTTAATGCAGTTTTAAATTCAGGTGTACTCGGTGAGCCATACTTTTCAAAAAAGTCGAAACGTTTTTGCCATTTATTAGAGTATTGTTTTTGTTCCATTTCCCATTCCTTGTTGATATATAATATAAAATAGGGATTGATAATACTTATATGTTTATATAAAAACAGTGGGAAATAGTCTTAATATGACTATTGCAGAGCTTTCTTAATACAGTATGCAGAAGCTATAAATAGAAAAGATATTAAGAAGATAAAAGGCTAGTGGCTATTTACTAATCTATTTACGTAAAGTTACTTTGTTTCTGAATTATTGGTTATTTTCTCAGAAATAGAGTTTGAGTAATTACCATGCAAGAAGTCAGTATTTACATTGGCTTGTCTAAGTTTTAATTCAAGTAAAGCAAGTTGTTTGCTAATGCTTGAATAATTGGGGTCGTCGGTTGAAAGACTTTGCAACATATTACTTAATGTCAGAGCATCTTTTCTTTGCTGTAATTCTGGGGGTAAATACCCCGAATTTTTCAAGAGCCGATACCCAGCCTTAAGCTCTGGTGGAACCAAACTATCATCTTCAAGCTGCAACGGCTGACCTTCTCCCTTTAAACTCGATAGTTCACCTTTGTTTAACGCTTCTTGAATATGGCGTTCAGCCCAAAGATCGATAACTGACATAATAGTGACCCCGAAAATTGATTTTATACCATTATAGCCTTTCATATTCGCTGAATGAAGGCTGGTATATTATGCTTCATTAGCGTTGTTATTACGAATAATCAGTAAGGTTTTATCGAGCATTGATAAATGGAGGTTTAACTATTTATATAAAATAAAACTGCTAAAAATTGATATATATTTAGTGATAAATGATGAAAAATGGTTATTAATAATGTGTAAATTGTTATGTTGAGCACATTTATAGAAATTAATTTACGAGGCTTTCTTTGGTGTTATATCTCTAGTTTAATTAAATTAATAGTTTTAATAGCTAATTAAGTGATTGCACTCCTGATTTTTATGAATCTTATGTCTAATTTGTATAAATTTTGTTGATTTGCAATTATCTATTTGTAAATAGCAAAAAAGAAAAACATTGTGTAATGTCCGTTTTTCTTGTTTATAAGGAGAAAATATGGAACAAAAAAAGCAAGAGGGAAGCCGTTTTTTGCGAACGGTAGAGTGGTTAGGTAATGCTTTACCACATCCCGTTATTTTATTTATTATTTTGATTGCCATTTTATTAGTTTCTTCAGCAATTGGTCAGTACTTTGGTGTCAGTGTGGTTGATCCTCGTCCAGAAGGCGCAAAAGGGCGCGCGGAAGATGGTATTATTCACATTGTGAGTCTATTGGATGCCGAAGGGATCCGAAAAATTATTGCCAATGTTGTCACAAACTTTACAGGGTTTGCACCATTAGGGACGGTGCTTGTCGCCCTATTAGGGGTTGGGATTGCAGAACGGGCAGGCTTACTATCTGCCGCTATGCGCTTAGTTGTGACCAAAGCTCCACGAAAATTAACCACTATGGCGATTGTGTTTGCCGGGATCATGTCAAACACCGCTGCAGAGTTGGGCTATGTGGTTCTTATTCCACTGGCTGCCATTATTTTCCATTCATTAGGTCGTCACCCTTTAGCGGGTCTTGCTGCTGCATTTGCTGGGGTTTCAGGCGGCTATTCAGCAAACTTATTATTGGGTACAGTTGACCCGTTACTTTCTGGTATCACTCAGCAGGCTGCACAAATCATTGACCCAACGTATATCGTGGGTGCAGAAGCAAACTGGTACTTTATGTTTGCCAGTACGTTTTTAATTACTATTTTAGGTTATTTGATCACTGAAAAAATTGTTGAGCCGCAACTCGGTCCCTATACCGGTGGTGCGGTTGATGAGGATGAAAATAGCCTCTATGCTTCGGCAAATGTCACCCCACTAGAGAAAAAAGCATTATTTTGGGCCTCTGTGACTTTTTGGGGATTGGCGGCGATTCTGGCGTTAATGGTAGTACCAGAAAACGGAATATTACGTAACCAAGATACTGGGTTAGTTAGTAACTCTCCTTTCTTGAAAGGAATTGTGGTCTTTATCTTTGTTTTTTTCGCGGTTCCAGGGATTGTGTACGGCTATATTGCCAAAACCATGCGCTCAGATAAGGATATTGTTGACGCAATGGCAGGGGCAATGAGTACACTTGGTTTATACCTTGTTATTATTTTCTTTGCAGCACAATTCGTCGCTTTCTTTGGCTGGACAAACATTGGGCAAGTTATTGCGGTTAAAGGTGCTAACTTCTTAAATAGTATCGACCTTCACGGTGGTGTTCTATTTATTGGCTTTATTCTTATCTGTGCATTTATTAACTTAATGATTGGCTCTGCATCCGCTCAATGGGCTGTTACTGCGCCTATCTTCGTACCGATGTTGATGTTGGCGGGTTATGCGCCAGAAACTATCCAAGCGGCATATCGTATTGGGGATTCAGTCACTAATATTATCACCCCAATGATGAGCTATTTTGGGTTGATTATGGCGATTGTCGTGAAATATAAAAAGGATGCAGGTATAGGGACATTGGTTTCAATGATGTTGCCATACTCTATTATCTTTTTTATCGGATGGTCAATATTCTTCATAGTCTGGGTATTTGTATTAGGTATTCCAGTCGGACCGGGCTCCCCAATTTATTTTACTCCGGGTAGTTAGTTTTTTTATTAGGTATAACCTGTCTTAAAGAGGGTTATACCTTTTTACTTTTAAGCGATAGGCTACAATACGCGTTTGGCTTAGCCAGTTCAGTCAGTTTATGGTGAGGAGGATGTGAATTTCAGCGTGTAGGTTTTTATTTAGGAATTAATCAAGCCCTTCCCATAAATAGTCTTTCAATTTTATCTTATCGTTCAAACCAAAAATAATACCTTCATCTATCAGTGCTTGTTTATGGCGCAGATAGCACTCGCCCTTAACGGATAATTTCCCCTGACCATTAATGATACGGTGGCAAGGTAAAGTACTGCCCGCCGGAATGGTTCGAATTGCTTGGCAAACTTGGCGTACATGGGCTGGGTAACCCGCCATTTTCGCCAGCGTTCCGTAAGTCACGACCCTACCTTTAGGAATGCTTCCTATGAGGCTATAAATGATGTCTCGAAAAGATGGCGCATTGTTCATGGTTATGGTCTCAATTACGATGAGTGTTTGTTAACCTAACTTATAAGATGATACTAGCCATTATTCTGTTCTAAATAGGTTTTAATGGCAAATATGACCCAAACTTAGGTAAAGCGTTGGATAAGTATTAAGGGCGGGATAGGTGAATAGCCACCTACTTGATAGGCACCTTTAAGTTAGACAGAATAGCTAAAAGAGAGGTATTTACCCAGCTTGTTGTGCTCTTGACTTTCACTACTCAGACAATCTTTTAAGTGTAACTCTATAGCAATAGGTACTCCTGTTTGACTAACTTGTTGCATTATTTCTTTTGTAATAGTTTCTAAATTGATACTTTGATTTGCGGAAGGCATCACAAGTCGACAAATACTTTCTGCTAAGGCATTTTTGACATGTCGTCCACATTCTAGTTATTGACTTCAACTAAACCCGTCGCCATTGCGGTGCCACTAAGTAGGTTTAATGCTAAATTGTTTAAATGCACATAGTGGAACAACCGTGTGTCTCTCATGATATTCCCCTGCTGTTCATATTGTTAGTTATGCCTATGTTCTATAATTACCTTTATCAATAGGTTAGTTTAGGTCTCGAAATATTTACTTACAAAATTTTGCAACAGTGCCCGATGGATTCACTCTGAAAAAACTACGACTAGATTACGCTATTTGTTTTTAACGCGACAGAATCAAAAAGCCAAGTTCCTCTTTTTATTTATAATGGTATATTTAGAAATCATCATTCTAAACTTGTTTTGTATAGATTTAACTCTAAATAAGGGTGTGGTTTATGCACCTGATTTATAATAATTTATACTTAGCAAAGATCACTCACCTCATCAAAAAACACCTTAAAAGAGTAAAAGTCATCGTTTTAGTACTGATATTTGTTACAATTTGAATGAATTTATTAAAATTTATTAATTAAAGTTTAAAAAACTTTTTTTTGAAGTAAATCAAGTTTTAAAAACTACAGGCATGCATCAATTGTTGAATGGTCTAAATTTTTAGATAATTCTCAAATTTTACTATCTACATAATTTTATTGAATTAATTATGGTGTGTAAATATTGTAAAAATAGTGAATACTCTTTAAATCGGCAACTCTAGTTATTTGATTTTAAAGTTTCACTCTTTATAATTGTCGGCAATTGAGCAGGTAAGCTTAGAAATAAAAAATATTATTAAATTTATATATAAAACTTTTAGTTATATATATCTTACTATCTTATAGGAATATAAAATGATTGGGGATAACACCCAAAATAATCTACTGTCTTTTTATTGCGGATTAGTAATAAGAAATCTAAGAAAAGAGAGTGGTATTTCAGGGGTTGAATTAGCTAAACAACTGAATATTTCACAACAGCAGATGTCACGTTACGAAAGAGGTGTTAATAGGTTAAGTGTAGATACATTATTTAGAATATTAACAGTTCTTGATGTGTCTTTTGAAAGATTATTAAGGTTATTAATGACTGAAATAAGAAGTAGTGATTCAAATGACGCTTTAGTTTTGAAAGAAAAAATATCTTTATTAGATTCAGTTTATTTTTATTAAAATTTACTATTGTCAAAATAAAACTAAACGATTAAATAACTTATTTAATCGCTGTATTAATATTGCTATAAATATAGCAACCAAAATTAACTCAATGAGGAATGTATGAAAAAGGTTATTTTAGCAACTTTAGTTTCAGGTATTATGAGTGCATCAGCTTTAGCAGTAGATGCGGGAAGTGGAACAGTGACATTCTTAGGTTCAATTATTGAAGCGCCATGTTCTATCGCACCAGGTGAAGAAAACCAAGAAGTCCCATTAGGTCAAGTATCTAATATAACTTTGGATAATGGTGGTGAATCATCCGCTCAATCTTTCCAAATTAAATTAGAAGGTTGTAATTTAAAAGGTGATAACCAAGTCTCTGTCACTTTTAAAGGAACTGAGGCTGGAACAGGTACTGGCTTTCTTCAAATTACCGGTGATGCCACCGGCGCAGCTGTAAAAATTATGAATGCATCTGGTTCTCAAATTAAGGTTAACTCTGCGGCTAAACAAAATTATGTTGAAGGAAATAATACATTAAAATTCCAAGCATCATTAATTGGTCTTGAATTGCTTGATGCTAATGACGAATCTATTCCTGTAACCCCAGGTAAATTCCAAGCAGTAACTAACTTTACATTAGCTTATAACTAATAAGTATTATTAATATGCTATTGCACTGCAAGTTAGTAATACTTGTAGTGCATATTATGATGACCAAAATATGAAAATAAAGAAAAAAGGAATTAACTTTCTTTTATTAATTTTTTTATTATTACCCTACTCTAAATATATTTATTCAAAAGATTCAATGTATTTAACTATGCAAGGTAGCATTATGGATACTGCGTGTGCTATTGATACAGGATCTTATGAGCAATCTATTGATATGGGTACTTTACCTATTTCATTATTACGAAATCAAGGCCAAGGTCAGGAACAACCTTTTTTTATTACTTTAATTGGTTGCAAGTTAACCTCTTATACCGGTGAACCTTGGAAAACATTTGAAATATCTTTTGATGGTTTAGCTAATGGAGATTGGTTTGCTACATCAGGAACAGCACGCGGTGTTGCACTTTCATTAGTCGATGCAAATGGAATAGCTATTTTGCCAGGAAAAAAACTTGCCCAACAAAATATTCAGGCTGGAAAACATATTTTGGGTTACCAGTTAAGGCTTGTTTCAGATCGAACACCATTGCGTGTAGGCAAATATCAAACATCAATTCGTTTCAAACTTGATTACTACTAATAATAATTAATTGCCTTTAGGAATGTTTTTTATGTCTTCGTTATCTATTTATACCCCGCAACTAAAATGGTTGAGTATTATCATTGGGTTAACACTCATCGGTATTTTACCTGCAGCCAGTGCGACTGATCATATTGAATTTAATACTGACGTTTTAGATTTAGAAGACAAAAATAATATTGACTTAAACCAGTTTTCTCGTGCTGGCTATGTTATGCCTGGTGTCTATAACTTTACACTCAAGGTTAATAGCGAACAAATATCTGAAATTAAGGTGCCTTATTACACCTCAAAAAATGATCCAAAAGGCAGCGAAGCTTGTTTATCACCAGAACTGGTCAATAAACTAGGGCTAACTTCAGAGTCATTAAATAAACTAACATGGTGGCATGAAGGCCAATGTCTTAATCAAGAAAGCTTACCTGGATTATTAATACGAGGTGATTTAGCAACCTCGTCACTCTATATCAATATTCCTCAGGCTTATATGGAATATACATCACCCAATTGGGATCCACCCTCTCGTTGGGATAATGGTATTTCAGCATTACTCATTGATTATAATATCAATGCCAATACCACCCATTCCTATAATGATGGACCTGATTCATCTTCATTAAATAGTAATGGGGTAGCCGGTATAAACTTAGGAGCTTGGCGGTTTAGAGCTGATTGGCAAAGCCATTATAGCCATACAACGGGCAACCAAGATAGTAGTCAAACTGACTTCACGTGGAACCGTTTCTATGCCTATAGAGCCTTATCAACATTAAAGGCAAAATTAGTGCTGGGTGAGGATTATTTAACCTCAAATATTTTTGATGGATTCCGCTTTATCGGTGCCAGTATTCAATCAGAATTGAGTATGATGCCGCCAAATTTACGGGGCTACGCTCCCGAAATTACAGGGATCGCAAAAACTAATGCTACCGTTATCGTGAAGCAACAAGGGCGTGTACTCTATGAGACCCAAGTTGCACCTGGTCCTTTTCGTATTCAAGATTTAAGTGATGCGATTAGTGGAACTCTAGATATTACTGTTAAAGAACAAGATGGCTCCGTCCAAGAATTTCAAGTTGATACCGCAAATTTACCTTATTTAACAAGACCGGGACAAATTCAATATAAATTTGCTTTAGGTCAGCCGACGAATACAGATCGTCAGAGTGAAGGCGAGAATTTTATCGCTGGGGAATTTTCTTGGGGTGTTAACAATGGCTGGTCTTTAATTGGTGGCAGCTTAAATAGCCAAAACTATAATGCATTATCCATTGGGCTTGGTCGTGATTTACTTGCTTTTGGTGCGCTTTCATTTGATGTCACACACTCTATTGCCCGCTTACCCGGCGAAAGTACATTAAGTGGTGGCTCATATCGAATTAACTATTCTAAGCGATTTGAAGAATTCGATAGCCAAATACAATTTGCAGGTTATCGATTTTCTGAACGAAATTATATGAGCATGAGTGACTTTCTTAACGCTAAAAAAACTGGTGAGCGTTATTACGGTAGTAAAGAGCTCTATACCATATCAATGAATAAGAATTTCCAAGATTTAGGGCTATCACTATATTTAAATTATAACCATCAGACTTATTGGGATAGACCGGATAATGACTACTACAGTTTAATGCTGTCTAAATATATGGATATTGGTTCAATAAAAAATGTGAGTGTTAGTTTATCGGCAAATCGTAATTTTTATAATGGCGTTAAAGATGACAGTGCTTATGTGTCATTGTCTTTCCCATTAAGTAATGGTGCGAACGTTGGTTATTCAATGAATACAAACCGTTATGATACTGTAAATCGAGTTTCATATTATGACCTATTAGACGATAGAACAAACTATCAAATAAGTGCAGGCGCAAATCGTAAAGGTGGTTCAGCGAGCGCCTTTGTTTCTCATCAAGGAGATATTGCACGTTGGTCAGTAAATGCGAGCCACTCAAATAACCAATACAGTGCGTTTGGCTTATCCTCTTCCGGTGGTTTTACGTTAACAACGGAAGGTGCAGCTGCTCATCGCGTAAGTAATTTAGGTGGTGCTCGTTTACTGCTTGATACAGATGGAGTTCCAAATATACCAATTAGGGGTGTTGGCTCTCCAGTAACATCAAATCGATTTGGGAAAGCAGTGATCTCAGATGTTAGTAGTTACTATCGCAGCAAAGCGCAAATAGATTTAAATAAATTACCGGATGATATTGATGCGCAGCAGTCAGTAGTTCAAGCAACCTTAACGGAAGGTGCGGTTGGCTACCGTCCGTTCTCGATAATTTCAGGCCAAAAAGTAATGACTATAATAACGTTAAATGATGGTACTCACCCACCATTAGGTGCACAGGTAACTAACCATAAAAAGCAAAATGTCGCAATTGTAGGAGATGCAGGTAACACTTATATCAGTGGTGTTCATCCTTCAGAAACCATGAATATAACGTGGGGGAAAAATATGTCGTGCAAAATTACTTTTCCTATGGAATTAAACAATAGAGAAGTACTCGATAATTTACTGCTACCTTGTAGCCCGACAATTAAGAATACGAAAAATGATGAGTGACTAATTCACTCATCATTTTAAACAAAAAACATTTTATTTAAATAAGTAAAGAGTAAAGGTAATAACTAAATGAAAATCAAATACACACTAATCAGTAGTCTTTTAGGATTACTGGGACTGATTCAAATAGCAGAGGCTGCTGTATCATTAGATAGAACAAGGATCATCTTTGATGGCGAAAATAAATCTATCTCTTTAAATATTACTAATAATAATAAGCAACTGCCTTATCTTGCACAAGGCTGGATTGAAAATGAAGAAAGTAAAAAAATAACATCACCACTAATTGTATTACCCCCTGTTCAACGATTAGAACCAGGGAAATCAAGCCAAATGAAAATAGAATCTCTACCGGCAATAAAAAATTTGCCACAAGATAGGGAATCTTTGTTTTACTTTAATATGCGAGAAATACCACCTAAAAGTGATAAACCAAATACATTACAAATCGCATTACAAACAAAAATAAAATTATTTTATCGCCCAGAAACTATTACACCACAAAAAAATGGTACGCCATGGCAAGAAAAATTACAACTTGAAAAAAAGAGGGATACCATTTTTATTAAAAACCCAACCCCTTATTATGTGACTATTATTAATGCTGGTGCTAATGCAACTACTGATGCTAAAGCCTTTAACCCTATCATGGTTGCACCATTTGGCGAGGAAAATATTGGCATGACAAATAGCCAATTAGGTAATACCCCCGTAATTACTTATATCAATGACTATGGTGGGCGCCCACAATTAACCTTTAGCTGTCAAAATACAGTTTGCTCTGTTGCACAAGATTCACTAACAAAATAATAAGTCAATTTTAAGCTAAATGGAGACGCATTCATGACCTCAAGAGCACATCATCGACTTCATCAAGGATGTATAGCAAGCTTGTTTTACTTAGCGGCAGTATTACCTGCAATTGCAGATAATAGTCACCATATATTTAGGCCGACTGATGGTTGGGAAGTGGATGGCCAACATGGCGTTATCCATGTTTCGGGTTCCTTGACTGAAAACCCCTGCCGATTAGCCATGGAGTCCAGCAATCAATCAATATCGCTTGGTAATATTTCTTTTGCAGATTTAAACCAATCTAAACAATCGAAGCGTCAAGTTCCATTTCAAATCGAATTGCTAGACTGCTTAGAAGTTCAAACTGAATTACAAAATAGCCAAACTGGCGATACCGTTTGGAGCACCACCCAGCCAGCCGTAAAAGTGAGATTTATTGCACCCACAGAACCTCAATATACTGATATTATTCGTATTAATGGTGCTCAAGGTTTAGGGTTAAAGGTGATGAATGTTGCAGGCCAAGTGTTACCTATTGGAAAAGATAGCAATCCTATGTTAATTGCTTCTGGACAAAACCGTTTAACTTATTACGTCACTGCTGTCAGAACTTCTGGCCCACTAATTCCCGGTGCTTTCTCAGCATTGATTGCCTTTGAAATGCTGTATGATTAATACAGAAAGGTAAAACTATGATAATTTATATAAGAGGCAATAAAGTATTTCATCATCTGATGAGCTTTGTTTTTTCTGCGATCTTGTTATTGTACAGTTCAATTGGCTTAGCTGAAGTATTTTCGGTTAATATTAAAATTGATGTTATTCAAAAAAGCTGTGATGTTTATGGTGATTTAGGGCCTAACCTTCCTATTGAAATTAATTTTGGTGAAATGAATCTCAATGGATTTACGAGTGAACGCTATGCTAGAAATATTAATTATAATTTAGATTGTGGTGATAAGTCCTCAAGTAATCCGAGTTTGAAATTAATATTTGAAAGTAGTAGCTCAGATTTTGATACTACTTTAGTAGGGACATCAAACCCTAATTTAGGTTTAAAAATACTAGCGGATAATACATTATTATTACCTAATCAGCCTCGTAACTTTATGTACTCTAAAAAGCCCTCACTCAGCGTAATTCCTGTATTGAATGATGGGGAGGAAATAAAGTTGGGTCCTTTTGATTCAAGCGGGATAATAAAAGTAGAGTACCAATAATATTTAGGTGTCTTATCACTTCGAGGTTTTTATGAAGATATTTTTTTGTTTTTTAAGCTCATTTTTTATATTTTTTTCATTACAAGCAAATGCTGTACAATGGATATATGGAACTGATACAGAAACTGGTTCGTTACCAATGCCAATTATAACCAATGAAATTAATTGGGTTGGGACAGGCTCTACTTATCAAGTTGGTGCTTTATCAAGTGAAACGTATAATTCTTATAATTTAGATTCAACAGGTTGCCCTTCTTCTGGGTCCAACGGTAGTTATTGTCCTGTCGGTGTAAAATTTGGTCAATTTAGGTTTTCTGGCGGAGTTATTCAATTTAATCTAGATAGAGGAACACAACCTATAGGAAACACTGGCGGTAGTAAGTGCTATTTAACATCAGTAGCCACTATTACGGGAACTACAGGTTTTTCTGGTAGTGATTTACATGAAACCATGAGGTTTAACTCACCTCAATGGGCTGTTAATGATTCAGGCTGGATCGAAGTTAATGGTGCTTGTCGTGACTTGATGCCAAGCTCCCCTTCTATTTCCCAATTATCTATTGTAGTGCCAGAGATATCGGGGTATATCCCATTGCTAGTGAGTGGAACAACTCTCGCTCCAAGGGAATGGTCTTATTTTGGAGGAGGAGATGTATTACGTTCTTTTCGAGGTTTTACAACTTCAGCGTCTATTAAACCAATAGCACGAATTATTGCTTGTGGTGAAGCTAAATATACAAATACATGTGCTGCTTCATGGCACAGTTATTCTCCTTTAGCAATCAACCCCAATGTTCCTGATGTAAATTGTGATGTTATTGTCCCTAAAGAAATAATAATTAGTGATGTTACTACTAATGATTTTATCGGAAAAAAAGGAAGTGATAATATTTATGCTCAATGTTCCGCGGCTACAACACTTTCATTTCAGATGGTAAATAATGGAATAGTAAAAGTTGGTCCTTTTAATGTTACAACATTAATTGACAATCAGTCATCACCAAAATTAATAGTGTCGGAGAGTGGTATAAATATTAATATGAGCGCTGAAATAAAAGGAAATACCGAAACTGTTGAAGCGGGTAATTATGAAAATTCAGTTATTATTATTATGGATATTTCATGAAAACTTCAAAAATAAAAAAATCATTTAATATGATAGTCAATAGGTTATAGGTTGATTTAGAATAATTAAAATTGGGCAATTTTACTCAAGGACGAGTAAGAGTATTGCTGTAAAGTTTAATTAGTTGGCATGTCAAATCATTGCTGAGGCTCATTGTATGAACATATCGGCATTATCCTTTAAAGTGGAAAAACTCAATCTCTTCTCTATTATTTGCAACAGTGTCCGTTAATGTTACCTCGCATTTTATTTCTAACGTGTTGAATGATTGATATATTGATGTCCAATTCTCATCAATTGAGAAACACCAAATTAGAGTTTTCTAACTGTTTACGATAGACCTCTGGTGGGAGGTGATGTAAACTTTGTGCGTTCGGTTTTTGTTATAATCTTGCTGCTAATACTACGCTAATTATCTAATTTGGCTCAACGATTCAAATAAATACGTATTTAAAAACTTACGACTGAATGAATCATTAAAACGTTCAATAAAGCCATTTTTGCAGTTTACCTAGTTGAATATGGTACAGTATAACTTGGTTATTATTCACAATAATTCAATAGATTAACTGAGATTAATTCAAGACCATTATCGACTCGAATTTGTTTCGACAACTCTCTTCCGGTTTTTAAACGGCCAGCATCATGATGATACGGTCGAGTAGTAATGACGTATCAACCTCAATCGCCAAGCATTCAGGCGTTCCTTCATCAATAATATTGAGGGGGATGACGCGCTTGCCGAAATATAAACTGTCGTGCATAAAATTCAATTCCCATTGAATATTCGGGACTTTTTCAATCATTAATGACCTTTTTTCACGTTTTGGAAGCACTTTTTTAACTCGCCGTTTCAGGTTTAATCCTAATCGGCAATAAACGCGATAAGCTCGTTTATTATTAAAATAATAACCTTGAAATCGTAGTCGAAAGCCCAGACCAGAATGAGGACAGCAATCTAACTGTAAAGTTGGACGTGATTTTTTAAGTCGATCAATTTAATTGAAGAAATGGTAGTTAATTTGGAGGGAGCACAAATTTAATACTGTAGAGTCCATGTCATTGCTAAAGTGTAAACTCATTTTTCTTATGATGAGGTCGTTATAATGAGTACTACACGTAGTAAATTGGCTTTAGTTACGGGAGCATCCAGTGGTATTGGTTGTGCTATTGCGAAAAGATTATCTGATGATGGTTTTATTGTTATTATTCATTATTCTGGAAATAAGACTAGCGCTGAAGAGACGGTAAGGTCAATAAAAGCTAGGGGAGGGCATGCCATTACAATTCAAGCTGATGTGGCTAATGAATATGATGTGGCTCGTTTGTTTAGTGAGGCAAAGTACCTAATCGGAAAAATTGATGTTGTCGTTCATAGTGCGGGAATTATGCCATTAGCTAAAATAGCGCCCGCTGGATTGGCTGATTTTGATAAAGTGATTAACACCAATCTTCGAGGGGCTTTTATTGTCCTAGCCAATGCCGCTGAAAATGTTATCGATGGTGGACGAATTATTGCTTTAACGACGAGTGTTATCGCAAAATCATTTCCCACATACGGCCCCTACATTGCTTCTAAGGCTGGTGTCGAAGGGTTAATTCCTGTATTAGCAAATGAGCTAAGAGGTCGAAATATAACCGTTAATGCTGTTGCACCAGGACCGACAGGGACTGCGTTATTCTATCAGGGGAAAAGTGCTGAACAGGTTAACACAATTGCGAAATTAAGCCCATTAGAGCGAATTGGCACACCTGAAGAAATTGCTAATGTTGTTTCTATGTTAGTTAGCGAAGAAGGTGGCTGGATTAACTCACAGGTAATTCGAGTCAACGGTGGGTTTGCTTGAGGATTGAATGTAATAATTCAGGGCTGCCATTGTGCAGCCTTCTTCTATTTAAAGGTAGCTCGTTATGAGTAACACAACCGATGATGAGATGATTAAATCAGTGAGTGTAACCGTTTTCTCACGAGGAGTTATATGCCTTAGAAAGAGTTTGTTGAATTGGGGGAACTTAATATTATGCTGGGCAGTGATAAAAATTTCCCCCGATTTTTTTGCTTGCAGTGTTTAAAGGTGTCTTTAAAAAAGTAAACGGTTTTTATTTATACGTAATATGTTAAGTTAGCTCAATAGCCTCAGAGTAAAGTGTTAACTAATTTAATTATTGTCATTCTATATTTTAAAATATGAAGAGTAAAATAGGCTAAGAGAGATTATGTTTTCAATCAAAAAATAAGGGTGAGTAGTTTAAATTTATTTTTAATCTTGATCATAAGGTGTTTTATTAGCGATAGTGGAGTGGGGAGGTTGTTGTTATATATGCTTTTTCATTTAGCTTATTTGTGTTTAAAAATAATATGATAATAGTCATCCTTACGGATAGTTGTAAAGATGACTAGGTTGATAGAGGATATTTCAAGTTATTATTCAAATTATTCGGCAGTGCTTTGATTAATCGCATGTAAGCTCACCGAACATGTACTATCTTTATTCTGTTGCAGCGTGGAGTCTATGGACAACTGGCTAAAACTACGGGCGATGAAAAATCAGGTCACTGGAGCATCACGAACTTTAGTTAGTTTCGATTATTCAAAAGTGCTGGCAGTGCTCTGGTATGTGACGCTGGGCTAAGTGTGATTCAGATTGCTGATGCTATCGGCATTTGCGGGATGCTGGCTTATGTGTTGTTTGATGACGCACGGGAATTTTATCTACGGGTGGGTTTGAACCTTCGCCGATAGATGCGATGATGTTGATGGTGACGTTGGGGATTTGATTGGAAGTTTTTAATTTTGGAGTATTTTTTTCAGTACCATTTAGAAATGAATGTTATTTTTTTGGAATGTTTACAATTATGGCTAGTTAAATTCTATAGAGGGTAATATGATTGATATCAATACTTTTGAAAATATGGAAAGTACACAATCACATACATTTATTAATTTTTCTCAAGGAGTGCCGTATACGACTTTAGGATGGAATAACTATAAAAAATTTAATAAGAAAATGAATGATATCTTGTTGAAAGTGAAAGGTGAATTTGATGTCGATGTTTACCTTCAGGAGTATGAGGATATTAATATAGCTAAGAATTTTTATTGGATATATAGTTTTTCAGTAAATGAAAAAGATATTTTGATGGATATAAACTCTTTTATTAAAAGTAACATAAATGATGTGATGAACTGTTTTTTTATTAAGGAGGACGATGAGCTATACTCTTTCAATAATCATGATAAAAATTTTAAAAATCACATGCATCCTTTATTGGCACACTATTATTGCTATATGGTTTTTACCTATAACATGTATATAGAACCTACGCATCCACCAAGAGAAAAATCTTATAGTAAAGAGACTTTCGATATTTCTATAGTCAGTACTATAATGAAACTATCTGAATTTAAAAAAATAATTAATGATTATATGAGTATTACCAGTTTTTCTGAGTATTATGAGTATATGTATGCTGATGATGGCTTTTTTTCGAGTAAGTATGAAGGAAATAAAACACTGAGAGAGGAGTGCCTTCCAATAATAAAATATGTCGAATATAAAAACATTCCTAAGAATTTATATATTCAGTTAGGTATTAAAAAAGATAATTTTGACGCGAAAATATTTAACGATAAATTTGCTATTATATTAGAAATAACATCTGCTGTGCCTGCACATGACCATCATTACTTATCAATAAGAAAAAGAGTCACACCTGAAGGATATTTGCCAGTAAAAAATATGCACGATTTGAAAAAGGAATTTGATATGTTTCCTGACAAAATTGTAAGGGCAATAAACTTAAAGCATGAAAAGGAATATGGAGATAAAAGAATACTTATAGTAAATATGCCTATGGAGTATACGTATCAGAATGAGAAGTATATAATAGATGAAATCCTAAAGGAAGTAAAAGAAAGGATAACACGAGGAAAAGGCGGCTTTGTTGAAATTCTACTTAATGATAAGAAAATAATAAGATTATTTTAAATTAAAATTATTTTTTAAATATGGTTTGTGATTATTTTTGTGATATGCAAAGGGTATTCAAAATGATTATGTTATATTCATGGTTTGCAATGTGGTAGCAATTTTTTGATGTTGTTATCCGCGGTTTATACATATAGATAATGAGGTGGTGGCCAAGATTCATCTGTCAATAAAAACTAGTTTAATGCATGGTGTACGAAAAATGGTAATCCCAATAAACAATAAAAAAGTTGAAGTAGAGTTACCATATTGGGACAGATACAAAGATATTTTAGATTAAATTGATCTATGTATCAAATCAGAAAACATAACGATGCCGCGCTTCCAGCAGGATGTTCTGACGGTTAACGATGGCGTTTTCACACTATTGAACAGCAGCTCAATCACGCGTTCCATCTGCGGGGTGGGTACGATATAGAAAACGCACATCTATTGTTGCTGTGTGCGGGTCAACAAATGGTTGGTGATAATATAACTGATAGCTGCTGCAGGACGTTGAGCAACGTATAACTAACCCATCCATAAGCGCCTTTCTTTTCAGAATAAGCCGTGTGAGTTGGTTATCAAGATGATGCTCCAGCATCCAGCCAGTGATTTTTGTTTCATATCGACAGGGGGTACACATTTCTTTATCAAAGTGTCCACATTTATTAAAGCACAATAGTGATTGCTTGGCGGCTAAGGGGAACTAAATACGGAGTATGCATTTTAGCGCCTCTGTGTGAGAACTTAACACCGGGTATAGGCTTTCGCCCTGCAGGAATAGTCGATAATGCTTTGTCAAAATCGATCTCAGGCCAACGAGCATAGCGGAGTTCACTTGGCCGAATAAACACTAATAAATTTAACATCATAGCTAAACGGGTGACAGGCTGCCCTTTATAAGCATCAATATAGATAATCAGTTCAGGTAGGCGGTCAAGGTTAAGAACTGGACGGTGTTGGCGCTGTACTGTTGTCAAAGTCCTTATGGTGATTATAACCAAATACCCGATTGCACGGCATAGCGCATGACAGCAGCGATACGTTGCTGTAAACGCGCAGCTATCTCATAAATCTCTTTACTTTCTGTTGCACGGATAGGGATCAGTAGATCAGGTGTTTTGAGGGGGGTGATATTGCGTAATCCAATATAAGGAAAGACATGCGACTGCAAACTCTTTAACACCTTTTCACTGTGTGATTCAGACCACTTTTTATTACTGGTATGCCATTGCCGTGCGATGATTTCAAAGGAGAGATTAGTTTCTGAGGTTGTTTTTGTCTCGCGTTTTTGCTCACAGGGATCAATGTCGTCAGCAATCAGCTTTCTGGCTTCATCGCGTTTAAGCCTTGCTTCAGATAAAGAGACATCAGGATATAAACCTAATGCTAAGGTTTTCTCTTTACCTAAGTGGCGATAGCGCAATCGCCAGTACTTAGAACCATTAGTATGAACCAATAAATGTAAACCTACACCATCGGTTCATTTATAGGATTCGACCCGAATTTTAGCATCAGTCAGAGCCATAGCAAGCTTCCTGAGAGGTAAAGTGGGTACAAGATTCTATCGAACTAATATGTACCCGCGATTGTACTCGTACTATGGGGGGGATAGAGTCGAATAGAATTCTGTGGAGTTGAAATTTTGGGAGAGTGTCGATTTTAGCAGGCACTACAAACGAAAACAGACGTCTATTGACGTCTGTTAATAATAAGGTGGTGCCCGGACTCGGAATCGAACCAAGGACACGGGGATTTTCAATCCCCTGCTCTACCGACTGAGCTATCCGGGCAACGGGGCGCATTAAACCGTATTAAGCCGTTTACGTCAATGAGTTTTTATAAAAAAAACATATTTTTCGACTGAGTGTTTTCTTTTTCAGCAAAAGATGTGTGTTTAATAAACGGTTGTTGGTTTTTTAACTTAAGGCGCCTTTTTTACGACATAAAGCAATGGCTAAAATGTCTTCGGATAAGTGCTGAGCAATTTCAACATCTTGAATATCTCGCTGAACTAACAAGCGGTTCAAGCAACCCTCTAGTACTAATTCCATTTGGTTGGCAACCAGCTCAGAGTCCTCTATATCAAGCTCATCTAACAAATCTTTGGTAAATTTAAAGGAATTCTCTTTTTGCAGACGGCTAAGTTGGTGAATAGGGTGCTCTGATTCAGGGTAATAATTACAAGCAGAGATGAACAAGCAGCCAGGGAAACGCCCTTCACGGACTTTCTCGGATAACTGCTGGTAACGGGCCATAAGCTTCTGCTGAGGGTTTAATGATTCATCTAGGAGTGTTTGGCGCTGCCACACTTCAATTTGCTGACCATGATAGCGTAGGCAATCATAAACAAGCGCTTCATCGTCGGGCCAAAATTGGCGTATAGTAGAGAAATCAGATTCAATTTCATGCAGTAAATTTTCTGTGGATGCAGATAAACCCTGGATTTCAAGTTGGTTTAAAGCATGACTTAGAATAGTGTCACGTTGGATAGGCATTGTTAACTCCATCACAGTAAAGTCTGATTTTCTCCCATCATAACAATGTTCAATTCTGAATTATAGCTGTTTGTTTTACCCCCAACCAATTGAGAAAAATAGATAATACAGCCTTAAGAATGTGAGTCGCCCACATGTTATGGCTAGGGCTTATGAGGGGGAATGATTTAGTCGATTAGAAGAGAGCAAATAAACTGAAAAAGTGGGCAACAGGAGGGGGAGAACCCCCCTGATATTGACTGATTGTTTTTAATTTATATTAAAACATTAGTTAATCAACTTAGCTTCTAGTGCAGCATCGATATAATAGAACTGAAAAATATTTTTCATAAAATCATCTATATCGTGTTTTCTTAGTTCAAGAGCTTGTAAAATATCCAAAAGACCTTGAATAGTAATGGAATTTTTTCCTCTTTCATAACGAGAAACTTGCTGTTGACTAATATTTAAGCGGGAAGCTAACTGCGCCCCCGTTAAGCCAACCGCTTTTCTGCGGTGCTTTAAATATGTTCCAATATAAATAGTCACATTAGTATTTTCATTTCGTTGAGCGTTTAACATTCCTCCTCCAAATAAATAGATACAAATAGTACACTATTTAATTATCAAAAATATTCTTTGTTATCGTCTATTACGATGATGGTTAATAAAAGGTAATCGTAATAAGTTCCGCGGTCTATTTAACTAGGATTAATTAGTTATTACCAATATTTATGGCGAATTGGTTTTAATGATTCAATAGGTTGTTTCTATATTCAATACACGGTAGGTGAGTGTAGGATATGGGTTTGTTGGTATTTAGTTTTGTAATCTTTGATTAATTTGGAGTTAACCTTCAATTTATTGTTGTTTTTTCTTTGTTTTTGGCATTTAATTTTGTGGCTAAGTTAGCGTAAAAATGTCTTTTTTATTTATCATTTTATGTAAATAGTCATTGTTTGTTACACTTATATTGAGAGTATTAATATAAATGTAACGCCAGTAAAATTATTATAATTAGTTTTTATTTTAACGACTAAAATAAGAGGGTAATGCACTTTAAATATGTATATTGGTATTTTTTTTATACATATTAAATAAAAATAATAGATAATCTATAAGAGACCTATTATTTTTATAGTCACGTATGTAACTTTATTTTGATAAGAGAGAATAACATACTGTTGTGTATAGATATAAAAAACCCGCGCAAATCGCAACGGGTTTTAAGTGTATTTAATTATGATTAGTAAAACTACAGGATCATACCACCAAACAGGAAGCCGAATGAAACGGCTAATGCAACACCAATAGTGCCTGGGATGAAGAATGGGTGGTTAAAGACGAAACGGCCAATGCGTGTTGTCCCTGTGTCATCCATTTGTACCGCAGCAACCAGTGTTGGGTAAGTTGGTAGAATGAATAAACCAGATACCGCAGAGAATGACGCAATAGCGGTTAATGGGCTTACATTCAAGGCTAATGCCATTGGCATCAGTGCTTTTGCTGTTGCAGCTTGTGAATAAAGTAGTGCAGAGCAGAAGAAGAAAATTACCGCTAACATCCATGAATGTTCGTGGATTAAGTCACCTGCAGTTGCTTTGATCCAGTCAATGTTGTGCTGTACGAAAGTATCACCTAACCACGCCACACCTAAGATACAAATACATGCACTCATACCTGCTTTAAAGGTACTTGAATTCAAGATTGCATCGGTGTTTACACGGCATAGTACAGTAATTAATGTTGCCACTGTTAGCATGATAATTAAAATTGCGTTAGTGGTGTTCATTAATGGTGTTTCAACAATACCAAGGCTAGGGCTATTGATGATGGCATAACAAACAACGCCGATAACACCAAACAAGAATAACAAGACGGAAGATTTAGCACCCGCTTTGATTTCTTTTACTTGGCTTCCACGTAATTCGACTAATCCTTCTGCTAAACGTTTTTGATAAATAGGGTCATCAGACAACTTGGAATTAAATGTCCAAGAAATGATGAATGACATTAGAATGATAGCGAGGAAGGTGGCCGGTAATAAAATACTCAGCAGCGTGATGTAACTTACAGTATTTCCTGCGCCAACCATTGCTGGGTTTTCCATGACTGATGCCATGTAAACCACTGCGGCTGAAATTGGTGATGCAGTGATACCAATCTGTGCCGCAACAACCGCGGTTGAAAGTGGACGACAGGGTTTAACACCTTGCTCTTTTGCGACTTCTGCAATAACAGGTAATGTCGCTAAAGAAATATTACCAGTTCCTGCAAAAAGGGTCAGAAAATAGGTGACGATTGGGGCAAGTATGGTGATGTATTTTGGGTTGCGGCGCAGTAATTTTTCTGTTTGGGCAACTAAGTAATCTAAACCCCCTGCAATTTGCATTGCTGAGATAGCGGCGATAACAGCCATGATGATTGAGATAACGTCAAATGGAATCGTACCCGGTTTCACGCCAATTGCAGCGAGTACCAGTACCCCAAGGCCACCGGCAAAGCCGATACCTATCCCACCTAAACGGGCCCCCAAAAAGATGGCCAGCAGAACAATAATAAATTCTACGGCTAACATAGTGTTTACTCCTCGACAAAATGAAAATTAAAATTATGAAACTGTTATGTTAATTTTTTGTGTGTGTATGAATCAAAAAAGGCACGCTTTCTGGTGAGAGGCGTGCCTTTATTTTTAAGTATTATTTATGATAAACATAAATTTTTAGTCATCAAAACGTTTTGCTTTATAAGCAGGGTGTTTTAAGTTCTCAACAGAGAAAATATCATCCAGCTCAGCTTCTGTTAGTAAACCACGTTCAAGAACAACTTCACGTACGCTCTTACCTGTTTCTGCGCAAATCTTACCGACGATATCACCATTATGGTGACCAATGAATGGGTTCAGGTAAGTGACGATACCGATGGAGTTAAATACAAACGCTTCACAGATCTCTTTGTTCACTGTAATGCCGCTAATGCATTTTTCTTGCAGATTACGACAGGCGTTGTTCATCAGGGAAATCGATTCGAACATAGCTTGACCGATTGCAGGTTCCATTACGTTTAATTGTAATTGACCTGCTTCTGCAGCCATAGTCACGCAAATATCATTACCGATGACTTTGAAACAAGCTTGGTTAACAACTTCAGGGATAACAGGGTTAACTTTTGCTGGCATGATAGAAGAACCAGCTTGTAACTCAGGTAAGTTGATTTCTTTAAGACCTGCACGAGGCCCAGAAGACAGTAGACGTAAGTCGTTACAAATCTTAGACAGTTTCATCGCCAGACGTTTTAGGCCTGCATGTACAGTGATATAAGCACCACAGTCTGAAGTTGCTTCGATTAAGTCTTCTGCTGGTACACAAGCTAAGCCTGTGACCTCTGCTAATTTTTTAACAGCTATTTCTGAATAGCCCGGTGCGGTATTCAGACCAGTACCGATAGCAGTTGCACCTAAGTTAACTTCGAGCAGTAATTCGATGCTACGTTTTAGATTTTTCTCTTCTTCTTTTAAAAGAGTCGCGAAAGCATGGAACTCTTGACCAACGGTCATTGGAACAGCATCCTGCAATTGGGTACGGCCCATTTTCAGAATGTCTTTATATTCTTCAGCTTTAGCTTCAAAGCCTTTTTTCAGGTATTCAACAGAATCAATTAATTTCAGTACAGAGTTATATACTGCGATACGGAACCCTGTAGGGTAAGCATCGTTAGTTGACTGGCTTTTATTAAGGTGATCATTCGGGTTTAAATAATCATATTCCCCTTTTTTATGGCCCATCAGCTCTAAACCGATATTTGCCAGAACTTCGTTGGTATTCATATTGAGTGATGTGCCCGCACCACCTTGGAATACGTCAACAGGGAACTGATCCATACATTTGCCTTCATTTAATACAACATCACAGGCTTTAATGATAGTATCCGCGATATTACGTGGGATAGTTTTCAGTTCTTTATTGGCTAAAGCTGCCGCTTTTTTGACCATAACCATGCCTCGAATAAATTCTGGGACATCGTTAATAGTGCGGTCGCTGATATAAAAGTTTTCAATCGCACGCAGAGTATGAACACCATAATAGGCATCAGCTGGAACTTCTTTTTTACCTAACAGGTCTTCTTCGATACGAGTATTGTTTGACATGAGAACCTTCTTAATTAGATTACAGTTTACTGTCCGTTTATGCGCTTGCAAAAAAAGTAATATATCGTAAAGCAAAATTCACAGGTGATTAATATTGTGAAATAAAACTTCACAAGCGATTAACACCAACTACTACGTTGTCAGCATTATGATCTACTGATTTATGGGTAGATGATAAGCTTTTAATCATGTACTGCCTTGAACCTAGATCACTATATAGTTTGATTTATGCAACAGATTTTACGTTGTGTGACATTCATCACAGATAAGTATCATTAATGAGAAAAATCTGTGAGTTGAAAAGCGTTATATCTGCCCCAATTATTATGGCTATACTAAAGAAAAAAGCGAATATTGATAGTTGTCTCTTAGATACAGTTCACAAAGGTTTTCCAAGGGGCGTAAAATAGTTGATAGCTTATTGAAATAAAGGAGAACTTGTGCGCTGGTTACCACTCATTCTGATAGGTATTCTCGTTTACATTGAATCTGTCATTTTTGTGCGAGTTGCGTCCGAAGTTGGCGTATTAATGACTTTGATTTTAGTTGTTCTAACTTCTTGTCTAGGTGTTTCACTCGTCAAGAACCAAGGCATGAAAAATGTACTGCAAATCCAACAAAAATTAGTGTCAGGTGAAAGTCCCGCAGCAGAAATGATCAAAAGTGTTGCGTTGGTTTTAGCTGGCTTTTTACTTATCGTTCCAGGCTTTTTTACTGACTTCATTGGTTTATTGTTGTTACTTCCGCCAATTCAAAAACTCATTGTAATGCGTTTAATTCCTCACATCCGTTTTTATCAACCGGGGAATGGTTTTGGCCAAACGGGGGGCGGGAAATACCAAAATGGAGACACTTTTGAGGGGGAATTCCAACGTAAACAAGATGACCCTTCTTTTACAATTGATAACTCAGATAAAACGGACTCATCTGATAAAGACGACCGCCCCAAGTCGTAAATCCATTCTTTTTGTAGGGAGATAAAAATGAAAAATTTTTTATCTCCCCCCTTGAAGTCCCTCTGTTTCGCCCCAATCTGCTCAAACATGGTACTAGTTTATTTGAGACATACTGGTATCGTCCTTTTACCTAGTGTGGACTTTATTTATAGGAGAACTATTAATGAAAATTCGTCCATTGCATGACCGTGTTATCGTTAAACGTAAAGAAGTTGAATCAAAATCTGCTGGCGGGATCGTTCTGACTGGTACTGCTGCAGCTAAATCAACTCGTGGTGAAGTACTTGCTGTAGGCAACGGTCGCATCCTAGAAAATGGTGAAATCAAAGCACTGGATGTGAAAGTTGGTGATATCGTGATTTTTAACGACGGTTATGGTGTGAAAGCTGAAAAAATCGACAATGAAGAAGTCCTGATCATGTCTGAAAGTGACATTCTGGCAATTGTTGAAGCGTAATTTTCACTTAAAACTTCTCAACTAACGAAAAGAATTTGAAGGAAAGAGATAATGGCAGCTAAAGACGTTAAATTTGGTAGTGATGCACGTACGAAAATGCTTCGTGGTGTGAATGTTCTGGCAGATGCAGTAAAAGTAACTTTAGGTCCTAAAGGCCGTAATGTAGTTTTAGATAAATCTTTCGGCTCACCAGTTATCACCAAAGATGGTGTTTCTGTAGCACGTGAAATCGAATTAGAAGATAAATTCGAAAACATGGGTGCACAGATGGTGAAAGAAGTTGCCTCTAAAGCTAACGATGCTGCGGGTGACGGTACAACTACAGCAACAGTTTTGGCTCAAGCTATCATCACTGAAGGTTTAAAAGCCGTTGCAGCGGGTATGAACCCAATGGATCTTAAACGTGGTATCGATAAAGCCGTTATTGCTGCAGTTGAAGAGCTGAAAACACTTTCTGTTCCATGTTCAGACTCTAAATCAATCGCACAGGTTGGTACTATTTCTGCAAACTCCGACGAAACCGTGGGTAAACTGATCGCAGAAGCAATGGATAAAGTCGGTAAAGAAGGCGTTATCACTGTTGAAGAAGGTACAGGCCTAGAAGATGAATTGGATGTGGTTGAAGGTATGCAGTTTGACCGCGGTTACCTGTCCCCTTATTTCATCAACAAACCAGAAACAGGTGCTGTTGAGTTAGAAAACCCATTTATTTTATTAGTTGATAAAAAAGTTTCTAACATCCGTGAATTACTGCCGGTATTAGAAGGCGTAGCTAAAGCTAGCAAACCACTGTTAATTATTGCAGAAGATGTTGAAGGCGAAGCGCTGGCAACACTAGTTGTCAATACGATGCGTGGTATTGTTAAAGTTGCGGCTGTTAAAGCTCCTGGCTTTGGTGATCGTCGTAAAGCAATGCTACAGGATATCGCTGTTCTGACTAACGGTACTGTTATCTCTGAAGAGATCGGTATGGAGCTAGAAAAAGCAACGTTAGAAGACTTAGGTCAAGCAAAACGCATTGTTATCAACAAAGATACTACAACCATTATTGATGGTGTTGGTGATGAAGCGACGATTTCAGGCCGTGTTGCTCAAATTCGTCAGCAAATCGAAGAGTCTTCTTCTGATTATGACCGTGAAAAATTACAAGAGCGTGTTGCTAAATTAGCAGGCGGTGTTGCTGTTATTAAAGTTGGTGCAGCAACTGAAGTTGAAATGAAAGAAAAACGTGCTCGCGTTGACGATGCTCTGCATGCAACTCGCGCAGCTGTTGAAGAAGGTGTTGTAGCTGGTGGTGGTACTGCACTGGTTCGTGTTGCTGCTAAACTGGAAGGTTTAAAAGGCGACAACGAAGATCAAACCGTGGGTATCCGTGTTGCTCTGCGCGCAATGGAATCACCTATGCGCCAAATCGTGACTAACGCAGGCGAAGAAGCCTCTGTTGTTGTGAATAAAGTTAAATCAGGCCAAGGCAACGAAGGTTATAACGCAGCGACTGATGCATACGGCGATATGATCGATATGGGTATCTTAGACCCAACTAAAGTAACGCGTTCTGCTCTGCAATTTGCAGCATCTATCGCAGGTTTAATGATCACGACAGAAGCGATGATCACTGAACTGCCAAAATCAGATGCACCTGACTTAGGTGCTGCTGGTATGGGCGGCATGGGTGGAATGGGCGGCATGATGTAAAAGACATCAAGCTTAGGTAACAGCTAACTTAGTTGGTTGTTACTAGCCGATATAAGACCGGCACCGTTAGTTTAACTAGCGGTGCCGGTTTTTTTATTGCCAATGAATTAGTCACATTATACAAAAATGCTTATAAGAGTACATTTAATGATAATCAATATCATTTGAAGTGTTGAATGTAGGTTTTTATACTTGGATTTCTGTATGTAATTACAGCGATAAAGTAGACTACAAGGATATCATCATGAAGGACAGAGTCGATATTAAAGAGGTATTAGACAGAAATATTTGCCCAGTTTGCGGCAAGCAGGATTGCCCTTATTTAACTGAGAATAAAAAAGCCAAGGCAATGATGGATGCATACCGTAATGGTGACATGGACACTGCCAATAAAATTTATGTTAAAAATTATGCGCAATATGCAGGAATGAATAATGAACAGTATAGAGATGCTGTCAAGTTGCATGATGCAGTGACTCAGAGTTTGACTCGAGGAAATAACAGTAATTCACCACTAAATATTTCACCTGTTTTTAATTCTGCAATTACAGCAGCAATGTCTACATTAAAGCCTTCGAATTCATTAATCGGTAATATAGCACCTGTTTCCTCATTCAACTTAAGTGCAATAGCAGGTTCGAAATCTGAATCATTGGGAACGATTATTGGGCGTTCTTTAGGGATCGGGGTTGGGCTATTAACTCATTCCCCTCCTGCTGGATCGCCAGGATTAGATACACTACATGGGTTTTCTAAACATGATTTTAATCATCTAACGAGCAATACCGATTCATCATTCACTTCAATAGGTAAAACGCTTGGGCTCCCCAGTGAACATAAGCTGCGTGATATTGCTAAAAGTAAAGGAACAGTTGATACTTTCGCAGTAACAGCTGAACGAGTCAATAATGGTGTTAAAACGCTGGAGTTATCACCAATAAGTACACCGATTAAAGCAATGGTCGTAGAAGCTAGGCCTACAAATCAGAAAGGTGTATTTAGTTATTCTGTTCCTAATGAATCAAAAGAGAGGCAAATTCAAATTGGTAAGCCTAATGTGCTTGCTGGTAATCCGGTTTCTCCACCTAAAAGGCTTAAAGAACTACCTGATAATGTTAATGATATTAGTCGATTTAATAATATACCATTAGACCCACCTTCATTTTCTAAGTTCGATAAAAGCCAAAGCCCATTAGTCATTGTATTCCCTTGGGAGATTGGTGTTAAACCTATTTATGTTTCTTCGAGTAAGAGAAAAGAAGGCAAGGCTAAGGATGAACCGGAAAAAAACGTAAAGGCGTAAAAGAAAAGGGGCATGATTACCATCCAGCACCTAACACTGAAGAGATTAAGGGGTTGTTAAAATCAGGTAAGGATAAAACACCTAAGCAAGGCGGGTCTGGAACACGAAGACGTTGGATTGGAGATAAAGGGCGAAAAATCTATGAATGGGACTATCAACATGGTGAAATAGAAGGTTACCGGAGCAGTGATGGTCAGCATCTTGGGGCTTTTGACCCGAAAGCAGGTAAACAGATAAAACCTGCTGATCCAAAACGTAATATTAAAAAATACCTGTAAGGAAAGATCATGGGATTAAGAGTGTATATGAAGTGGTTTGATAAAAAAACGGAAGATTTTATTGGTGATGAATATTCAGTAGACTTGGGGGATGATGATACTGTTATCGAACAAACTATTAATCCACGAGAAGAAAATATTATTAATGCAGGTAGTTTTGATGTGGTCTCCGCTTGGGTTTCTAATTTACAAAAATATCTAAACCATAAAATTGAGCTAGATAAATACGATTATCAAGTGTCATTTGATTATCGGGACAACTGGTAGTTTTTCATAATAGATTCCAAGAGTTTGGTTTGGAAGATTGAATCATAGATTTATCAATACTCAGTGAGTTCAGATTATTGTTAAACATATTATGCTTAGCAATAATCGGTAGAGGTTGTAGAAGCGACTAGAACATTGAGACTGCTCTAAGAGACTGTAATTTAAATTGTGCATTTGTATTACCTTTAACACAGTCTTACACGTAAAGCTAACAGATCTTAACTGTCGAATGAATTGTAGTAGCCAAATTTTATTGATCACTACAATTGGCTCATTTTTTAGCTGAGTATGCTGGGAAAAATGTTTTTGTACTTTACCCATCTAGTGATAGACATGCGAATTTAAAATATAAATTTGGTAATAGGAAATTTTGGTAGGAAGGCTACTATGTAAGTACGGTAGGGCTAAACGAAGCGACAATTCAGAAGTATATCAGAGAGCAAGAAAAGCCAGATTTAATCACAGATAAACTCAGTACGAAAGAGCATATAGACCTCTTCAAGGGGGAGGTCAAAGTAGCAAAGATACCAAGCTTGAACGAAGAGAAAGCAGCGTCATTAAGACTCAGTCGGTAATAAGCCCTTATAGGGATGGAGCAAACCCTCCTATGCGGGTGGTTATGATTGCCAATGAATTATTACCATAGAATTAATTCGAACTTATTTTTGCGTAAAGGTCCATCAAAAGGTTATATTTAGCGTAAGGCAAAATGGTTTGAAGAAATAAACAACAGGGCGGTTGTCTTGATTGTTTTGTGATAGACTCTATTTGGCTGGTGAACTGTGGTATTTACACGGTAATTTTGACGCAGTATGTTAATCACCTCCTAGATATTTCATGATATATTGCTATCAATATGGTATTGGGACTAAAACGATTTTCAAACCAGTTGCAAAAAAAACACAATGAAAAATGAGGGAAAACATGCGAATTAAAGTCTTGATTGGTGCTGCTGCATTACTGCTTTTAGCGGGTTGTTCTACAACAACTAATTTGACTGCGGCAGGCTCACAAGTTCGTTTTGTTGAGAATCAACCAGGAAGTGATTGCCAGCTTCTGGGGCAGGTTGCAGGGACACAAAGCAACTGGTTGAGCGGTGTGAATAATGAATCCAGCTCAATGCGCAGTGCAGCGAATGACTTGCGAAATAAAGCTGCTGCAATGGGTGGTAATGTTATTTTTGGCGCAACAAGTCCAAGTGAAACAGTATTATCTAGCTTTATTCCGCTAGATAGCAAAATGGTTGGCCAAGTATATAAATGTCCCTAATATGATTTCATAGCGCCCAAATTACAGTAATTTGGGCGTTTTGCTTTTTAAATCTGCCTTAAATTTAGGTCAAGCAATGTTTTGCTTGGCTCTCCGCCAATTTCCCGTGCCAATTTTGGTACGAGGTATCCGGATACCTGACTTAATAACTGCTGTATTAATTGTCGAGCTTCTAAATCACTGACTAAAAAGTGTGCTGCTCCTTGGACTTTATCCAATACATGTAAGTAATAAGGTAAAATCCCTGCGTCAAATAAGGCATTACTTAAATTAGCTAATGCGCTTACATTGTCATTAACTTGGCGTAATAATACGCTTTGATTCAGTAAGGTAACACCTGATGACTTCAGTTTAAACATGGCGGCAGTTAATGGTTTATCAATTTCATTTGCATGGTTAATATGTGTAACCATAATCACTTGAAGCCGCGAAAGCGCAAGTCTGTTGCATAGTGTGTCGGTAATACGTTCTGGAATAACAACGGGTAAACGAGTATGAATTCTAAGGCGTTTTATATGTGGGATTGCCTCTAGTTGGCTAATTAACCAGTCGAGTTCATGGTCTTTTGCCATTAGTGGGTCACCACCTGAGAAGATGATTTCATTGAGTTCGGTGTGGTTTTTTATATAATCCACAGCCATCAACCAGTTATTTTTATTTCCTTTGTTATCTTCATAAGGAAAATGCCGGCGAAAACAGTAGCGACAGTTGACTGCGCAACCACCTTTTACCAGCAGTAATGCGCGGTTGTGGTATTTATGCAGCAAACTGGGAATTGCGTTATCTTGCTCTTCTAGCGGGTCTGTAGAAAAACCTGGATGTATATCAAACTCTGCTTTTGCCGTTAATACTTGCAATAACAGAGGGTCTAGTGGATCGCCTTTTTTCATCCGCGAGATAAACGGCATTGGCACACGCAAAGGAAATAATTTACGCGCTTCATTGCCTTCTTTCGAAAAAAGGTGGTTTTCTAAGTTAAGCATTTGCAGCAATTCATCTGGATTAGTGATTGCTTCAGCAAGTTGTTGTATCCAGACTTCTCTGGATGAGGTATTTTGAGTTACAATATCGACCATTTTTTGGCTATGCCATTTTTAGTTTATAAATTAGAGGATCACCATGGCTACTTATAGTACCAATGAATTCCGCTCAGGTCTTAAAATCATGTTAGATGGCGAGCCTTGTGTCGTTTTAGAAAGTGAATTCGTAAAACCAGGTAAAGGTCAAGCATTTGCACGTGTGCGTATCCGTAAACTGATTTCTAACAAGCTGTTGGAAAAAACATTTAAGTCTACTGACTCCGTTGAAGGTGCTGATGTCATGGATATGAACTTAACTTACCTATATACCGATGGTGAGTTCTGGCATTTCATGAACAACGAAACTTTCGAACAATTAGCAGCAGACGAAAAAACCGTTGGCGATAACGCCAAATGGTTAGTTGACCAAGCAGAGTGTATTTTAACTTTGTGGGACGGTCGTCCTATCGCGGTAACTCCACCTAACTTTGTTGAGTTAGAAATTACCGATACTGACCCAGGCTTGAAAGGTGATACTGCTGGTACAGGTGGTAAACCAGCGACACTGAGCACTGGCGCAGTTGTTAAGGTTCCGCTGTTTGTTCAGATCGGTGAAGTTATCCGTGTCGATACTCGCTCAGGCGAATACGTTTCACGCGTAAAATAATAGCGTATCCTATACGGAATCGCTAAAAATAAAAAGCCGTGGTCGATGTGAACTGACCTCGGCTTTTTTGTCTATTTTAAGTCGCTAACAGCACTTAAACCCACCTTTACCACCATAGCGTGCGTCTTGACGTTCTTTGAAAAACTCTTCATAGGTCATTGGCGTTTGATCAGGATGCGTTTTTTGCATGTGAGCAACATAGTTGTCATAGTCAGGGACGCCAACCATCATTTTTGCCGCTTGGCCGAGGTAGCGGGCTGCTTTTCCCAGTTCTCCAAACATAAATCCTCGTCATATTTTGTGTTGTAGCTTCAATTATTTTGGAGAAAGAGAGTGAATCTTGATAAATACTTAAAAACTAAATATTTAAAACAAAACTGCTCAACTCTCAATCTCCAGTGTATTAATGATGTCGTGTATTTGCCACGATTTCTTCATAGTTGGCTGGCATTGGCTCGTAGGGTACTTCATTCGCAGTTGGTTGGTCAGATTTTAAGGCCTTCAACGCAGTGCGGATGGAGAAAAGAGCTAGTAATACCACAACAATCATAAAGAAAATAGTTAAGCCAGCGTCTAAACGGTTATTGAAAATCAACTGCGTGAGTTGAGATTCGGTGTACTGAACTGGAATATTTCCACTATCAATCATTGCTTGGAATTTATTTGCAACAGCTAAGAAGCCAACACGGGCATCTTCACTAAAGGTTTTTTCCCAACCAGCTGTCATAGTACAAATCAATAACCAAGCTGTTGGTATCAATGCAACCCATGCGTATCGTTGACGCTTCATTTTGAACAGTACCACAGCACAGAGCATTAATGCCATACCTGCTAGCATTTGGTTTGCGATACCGAATAGTGGCCATAGTGTGTTAATCCCGCCCAGAGGGTCGACAACACCTTGATGCAGGAAATATCCCCATGCCAGTACGCATAGTGCGGTTGCTATTAAGTTTGCAGGTAGTGAGTCTGTTCGTTTTAGTGACGGTGACACCACCCCAAGCAAGTCTTGCAGCATAAAACGTGCGGCACGTGTTCCTGCATCAACTGCAGTTAAAATAAATAACGCCTCAAATAAAATAGCAAAGTGGTACCAGAAGGCGACATTCATCAACCCACCAAGTGCACCGTGTAAAATATAGGCCATTCCGACAGCAAGCGTCGGTGCTCCTCCTGCCCGTGAGATAATACTGCTCTCACCGACTTCATGAGCTATTGTATTTAACTGCTCAGGCGTAATTTGGAAACCCCAACTACTTACAACTTGAGCCGCAGAGGCAACAACATCTTGTGTACCGGCGGGGGCTAACATTGCCATTGGACTATTCATGGCAAAATACACACCAGGGTCAATCACACAAGCTGCGACTAGCGCCATGATGGCAACAAATGATTCCATTAACATACCGCCGTAACCGATAAAGCAGGCTTGGTTTTCATTTGCTAACATTTTCGGCGTTGTGCCTGAAGAAATCAGCGCATGGAAGCCAGAAACAGCACCACAGGCAATAGTGATAAATAAGAATGGGAACAAATCCCCTGCCCAAACGGGGCCTGTACCATCAATATATTTCGTTAGTGATGGCATTTGTAGATTAGGATTTAAAATCAAAATACCAATAGCAAGGCCAATAATAGTACCGATTTTTAAGAAGGTAGAAAGGTAGTCTCGTGGAGCAAGGAGTAACCAAACAGGAAGTACCGCAGCAACAAAGCCATACCCCACTAACATCCACGTTAATTGGACACCAGTATAATCAAAATAAGGTGCCCACGTTTCACTTTCAGCAACCCATCCTCCAGAAATAATGGCAAAGACAAGGAAAATTAACCCAATAATCGATACTTCGCCAATACGCCCAGGACGGATATAACGAGTATAAATCCCCATGAAAATGGCTAATGGGATAGTGAAAGCAACAGTGTAAGTTCCCCATGGGCTATGGGTTAGCGCTTTAACGACAATCATGGCCAGTACCGCTAAGATAATCACCATGATCATAAAGCATGCAATTAATGCCAGCACACCTGCTGTATTACCCATTTCTTCCTTAACTAACTCTCCAAGAGAGCGCCCATCTCGTCGCGTCGAAACAAATAACACCATAAAGTCTTGTACAGCCCCTGCCAGTACTACTCCTGCTAACAACCAGAGCATACCCGGTAAGTACCCCATTTGGGCAGCAAGAACCGGACCAACAAGAGGGCCTGCTCCAGCAATAGCGGCAAAATGGTGACCAAATAATACTTTTTTATCTGTTGGTACGTAGTCGAGCCCATCATTATGACGAATTGCAGGCGTCATACGTGTTGAATCGACTTGTAATACTTTTTTCGCAATAAATAGCCCGTAGTAGCGGTATGCAATGAGATAAATACATACTGCAGCAACAACAATCCACAGAGCATTGATCTGTTCACCGCGATTTAAGGCAATATAACCTAGTGAAAATGCACCAAGTAAAGCGAGTACAATCCAAATTAATTGTTTACCCATAGCCATCCCCATTTATTCAGTTAACAGCGCTTTGTTATCTATTTAAATGTTACTTAATCACTATTTATTTAAGTAGAACAAGGAAGATATAGCTAATTTAAGTTAAAGGAAAAGTAGCTAAAACGAGACACCTATTGGAAATTGTGAGAACAATTCTATAATTGCAGTGAGCTTCACTAATTTATCATTAGCGACTGGATTTTATCGGATTTTAAGCTAAAGACTTGCTATTTTTTTTAATTAAACCATAAGTTTTATTTAGTGTGGATTTTTGAACTAAATAATAGTCAGAAATAAAATACTTTATGAGGGGGGATTTAATTACCGAAAGATAAAACTCTCGGTAATTAAATCGGCTACTTTAAGCATGCCTTAGGCTGAGAATAATTTTTTTACCAAAAAGCGTTATAATTAAGCCAAACATAATTAAAATAAGCCCGGCGATTTGTATGCCATTAATATGTTCATCAAGGAATAAAGCACTACTGCTTAAACCAAATACAGGAACGAGCAAAGAGAATGGCGCAACTCGCCACGCTTCATAGCGGCCAAGTAAGATCCCCCATAGCCCATAGCCAACAAAAGTAGATAAATAAGCAAGATATAAAATAACGCCAAATATGGACCAATTAAAACCAGTAAGTCCGTCTACGATGGCATCTTCCCCTTCTAAAACCCAAGAACTTATTAAGAATGGAATAATAGGGATTAGCGCGCTCCAACTTACTAAGGACAAGGCACTGCATTTTTCAGCCCCTTTATGTTGCATAATGATCCTATTAGTAATGTTACCGCAAGCCCAAGAAAGCCCCGCGATCAGTGTAAAGGCTAGCCCAAGTAGCGGTATATCATCTAATCCACCAGCGGTTGCCCCATTGGCTAATATGGTTAACCCTATTATGGCAATAAACATGCCGATGAAGTGAGTCGGTTGCAATGATTCTTTTAAAATTATTGCGCCAAGTAATAGGGTAAAGAAAGCTTGGGATTGCAATATGACAGAGGTTATACCCGCAGGCATACCCACTCTAATCGCGCAAAATAAGAAGGCAAATTGACCGAAGCTGATGGTAAGTCCATAGAGAAGTAATAATTTGAGCGGAATTTTGGGGCGCTTAAAAATAAAAATAGCAGGGAAGGCCACAAACATGAAGCGTAATGCACCTAATAATAACGGCGGAAGTGCGGTAACGCCGAGTTTAATGATAACGAAGTTAACACCCCAAATAACCACCACACAAAGGGCGAGTAAGATGTCTCTGAGACTCATGCTATTTTCTCGATTAACTTGCCAGATTAAACATCTACTTTACATGTGTATAATTTTGAGTGCGATGGTTATGATGCTTAATAATAAAAAACGGTATAAAAATGTTGAATTTTATGGTTGATTTGCGCTTATTTGTTATTTTTCGTGGCTTGAGTCAGCGCTAACGAAGGTTTATAATGTATTCACACATCACACGTATTCAGGACGACCTGAATAAACGTCATTCAAATATGGGGACGGCCCCGAGTAATTAACGGGAGTAACCCAAGTGGCTTGGATCATTCTTTTATTTGCAGGCTTATTAGAAGTAGTATGGGCTGTAGGGTTAAAATACACTCATGGTTTCACGCGTTTAACACCCAGTATTATTACCATTATTGCGATTATCGCCAGTATGGGGTTATTAGCTTACGCCATGCGTGACCTACCAGTAGGAACTGCCTATGCAATTTGGACGGGTATAGGTGCTGTTGGTACTGCAATTGTTGGGATTATTTTCCTGGGTGAATCAGCGAATATGTTCCGTTTATTAAGCCTAGCTTTGATTATTACGGGTTTAATTGGCTTAAAAGTGTCGAGTTAACTATTTAAAACAAGCGGGTGGTTTTCATCTTACCTGCTTTATTATTGTTATATATTGCTAGTTCCCCTATAGGGGCTAGCAATATTAATTTACAGACTAGAGTATCCAAGCTGTTCTAGCTCCTACCGTCGTACTTTTATGGTGTTCAGTGTGGCTAAGGCACAGGGAATCAATACCTGCACTAGTTCGTGAATACCATGCACCTCCACGCATTAGGGCACGCTTACCGTAGTTGCGTAGATAAATTTGGTCATCTGTTAGTTTCGCTTTATAAGGAGCAAGGCCTAGTACTTTCAGTAAAGTAGGGATTTGCTCTTGGCTTGTTCTATCAAGTAAACGAAAAGGGCTATCGAGTAGACCCGCGGGATAACTGGAATCACTTGGCTCGCCGTTAAAATTCAAAATATTCTGTGAAATGATCGGGGTTCCTGCATTACCATCAGTTTTAGAGTTAGGTGAATCATATTTGGCACTTGTTGAATGGTTTATCGGGATATACTCACCTGTAGTCATGTTGATAGCACGCCAATTTGTTGATGAGCACTCTAAGTTGATGGCGGCATCATTATTTGGGATCACTTGGATTTCCCCTGCATGTAACCGAACGCCAGTTTGCCATTCCCAAAGGTTACCGACTAAATCGCTGATCCCTGTTAGTTGGTTATTGTGGTGCCAGTTTTCCCACTGTGCATTGGTTCGGGTTGTTGGCGTTCCATGTAAATCACCCGTGGCAAGGCCATCTATTCGCGGAGTGAATTCATTATGGGAATAATAATTACGACCATAATCGGTATTGCCTTGAACAATGCCATTATGTTGATTGGTTAATGCTGAAATGGCGCACCATTCTGCATTGCTACTGACATGACAGCCTTTGCCACTTTGTTTAGCTAATAATTGAAATTGTAGTAAATCAAAATTACATGCAGGTATTTGATTCGGCTGACTCACTAATTCGCCATCATGTAAGCTGGCGGCGTAGCAAGAATAGAAAAAGGCATCAATAAGATGGTTATTGATAATAAATGCAGGGTGGGGGCCATTGCCCAGACGTTTATCGATATCTTCTAAGTTAAAACGAGGAACGATAAAAACATAATTAGGTTGCCCCTTGGGGCTATAAATAATGGTGCGTTGGCCATTACTTTGTTTTTCAACTTGTTGACGTAATGGATCAGGAGAATAAATCATGGTCATATTAGCCTTTTTCATTAAAGTGAAACCCAATAGCCTTCTTCCCATTTGATGGGTAAGAATTGTTCAGTGAAGGATTTAAAAACCTTATCGGCATCAAGGTCAGCGAATAACGTTGGGTGGAGCCAACTGGCGAACTTTAACACTGCGATAAAGCCAAAAGGACTGTCATAAAAGGTATGCCAAATGGCATGAACCTGTTGCCGTTTCACGGCACTTAGTGTCTTAAATGCATTACGTACCATTAGTTGTTTTAGCTTTTGCTTCGCAATGGCTAAATCAGCCCCCGGGCCTAATCCAACCCAGCCACCTTTTGGGTTATAGCCACTCCAATCCGTTCCTGTCACAATCACCATTTGCGCTTCGGTATGGATAATGGTTTCTTGATTAAGAATGCCATAAGTCCCATGAATATATTGTTCAGAAATATTTACGCCGCCTGCGAACGTGAGAAATTGGGCAAAATTCCCATTTCCATAAGCGAAACAACACTCGTCAGTAAAACCCGCTGCTCGCTCCAGAAGGACGCTAGGCATGTTAGGTTTTGCGTCTCGTAAACGGTTTTCGACCATTTCCAACTGCGTTTTAATAAATTGATTAATACGTTTGGCGCTATCTTGCTGTTGAAAAACCTCTGCCATAATGGCAACACTTTTGGGTGTATTACCGATAGGATCAATACTCATATCGAGGGCAATCACGGGTATATTTGCACGTTGTAATATCGCTAGTAATCCATTCGCTTGTAACCCTGCAAATGTCCCTGTCGTTGTGAAAATCATCTCTGGTTTTAGCGTTAAAATTATTTCTAAATTGGCTTGAGCTCCGCCAATTGGGGGAAGGTGAGGGAGAGTTTGCAGAGCTGGGAAAGCCTTACAATACTGCTGATAACTACGCAAATCAGCGGAACGGAAGTTGCTTGGGATGGCGACTAATTTTTCGACAAAATTTTTCTTATTTAGCACAGCGTAAAGAAAAATTAGTGAAGGATCAGCCAAATAGATGCGTTCAGGTTTTTTGGAAAAATCGACGGAGCGCCCAAGGATATCTGTGATGCTGCGTTTTTTTTCTGCCAAGGAAGGGGATGACACTAAGGTAAGTGCCATGGTCGCCAACCCTGCTTTGATGAAGTCCCTTTTGGAAACGGTCATAACTGTTTAACTAACCTATTAAAAATAGTAATTGAGCGTGGCAAATAACGTTCTATTGGTACCTATGCTGCAATAGGTAGAACTGGTGCAGCTAGCAACATAGGGGTTATTGGTAATGTTACTTACGGTGACCCCGAGTTCCATTCCTGTTAATTCAGGGATAAGCGCATCCATTTGGTACCTAGCGCTAACATCTCCTAGCCAGACTGCAGGGACTTTAAAGGTGTTGGTATTGTCACCCCATGTTGCACCTAAATAACGTACTCCTACTCCGACTAACGCACCTTCTAAATAAGGGGAATGAAAGCGGTAATCTACCCATGCAGAACCGCTGTGTTTAGGAACTTGAACAGGGTGCTTATTTAGCACCGAAAGGTCTTGGCTTTGTGTAATTTTGTTATCCGTATAGGCATAATTGAGCATCATATTTAGCGAAGTAGTAATAGCAAACCGGCTTTCAAAATCGATGCCTCGAGAACGAATTTTACCCGTTTGATTATAGTAATCAGGGTTTAGTGGGTTATGAGTGGTGACATTTTTTTGCTCAAGCTCATAGGCGGCAAGGCTTACCATCAAATCACCAGATTGGTTTTGGTATTTTATCCCTAATTCTGTTTGTTTTGATTCAGTTGGAATAAAGGGTTTCCCCTCTGCATCGGTACCTAAAACAGGGTCAAAGCTGTCAGATACACTAACCCACGGTGAAAACCCACTTTCAAAGGAATATGTTAGCCCAACGCGTTGGCTCCATGCGGAGGTATCATTTTTTTGCGTGGTGTTTGTCAGGTTATTATCGGTATTGAGATACGACCAATCATAGCGACCGCTAAGTAGCAGATCCCATTGTTGCCAACTGAGTTGATCTTGTAGATAAACACCATAGCGATCAAAGCGTTGAGTTGTTGATGTGCGAGATACCGGATAAGGCCTAAACTCAGGGTGATGAGGTTTTACCCATGGGTCAAAGCTCACAGTTTGTGATCCCCACCAGTCTTTATCGAGCTGTCCAGTTTGGTAATCAAAACCAAAGAGCAGTTGATGACGAATAGGGCCAGTATCAAGTTGATAAATGAGTTGGTTATCAGCAACCCAAGTTTTTGAATGGCTTGGCGAGTCTTGATAAACCGCTGTGAGTCGCTGATCGCTGGCTAAAAAACCACGAGTGAAGTCACGTTTAATATGCGTATCAACATCGGAATAGCGTATATTTTGTTTAAAAGTAATAAATGGCGTGATTTGATAGTCGATCAAAGAAGTGATAGACCATTGAGTTCGCTCAGATTGCTCATGTCTAGGGTCGCTGTAGTTTTGTGTAAAATCCAGTTTTCCGTTTCGATTCGGTAATAAACCAATCGCTTGAGCGGGTAGTGTATTATAGTGGCCAATATGGGGGTCGCGTTGGTATTGGCTTAAGACAGTCAAACTGAGTTTTTCATTGGGTTGCCACGTGAGGGATGGCGCGAGCAAATAGCGAGATTGCTTGGAAGAATTGATTTGCGAATCAGTGGATAGCGCTAACCCATCCATTCTATAAAGCAAAGTTTCGCTATCATTTAATGCGCCTGTTGTATCAAATTTTATTGAATCGTTATCAAAATTACCTTTTTGGAACTGAATTTGATGTGATTCGTTGGCACTTGGTCGGCGAGATTGCATATTGATGACTCCACCTGCTCCCCCTTGACCATACAGTGCAGATGAAGGCCCATGAACGGCTTCAATACTATTTAAGGTCCATGAATCGATTTGTGGCCCCCAAATTCCGCTGTTACCTATGACACGTAGCCCATCTAAATAATAGTCAGCATCGAACCCTCGAATTTTTGAAAAATCGATACCGTTACCAAACGCACCAAATTTCTCACTAGTCACTCCGGCGCTATAGCGTAGGGCTTGGCTGATCGATTCTGAAGGTAATGTATCCATTTGTTCACGTTTGATAACTGAAACAAATTGTGGAGTTTCCAATAAGGATGCAGAACCTTTAGTTGCCGTGAATTGTGTTTTGTTGGCATATCCTCTGGGAGAATCATTATTATTTTCACTGGAAGTGACGACCAATACATCGGTTTTAGCGGCCATACACGCAGTGTTTGAGTAAAGTAGCGTACAAACGAGCATGCTAACCGTTGATAGGGTACTGTTTTTGGAGACAAAGTTGTTCATACAATCCAAGCCAATGGGTTAATGTGAAATTTTAATTTCGTTAGCATAGATCGCAAACCGACCGTCGGTCAATATAATTAATAATCATTTGCATTTAAATAATGAGGTGTAATGAGCCTATAAAAAAGGGAGTTAAGTAATAGTTTGATATCTAAATAAAAATAGATAATGTAAGAGAAGGAAAAATATGAGAAATGCAGCGAGGTATCACTGCATGGATGGCTAAATTATTTTAGAAGTTGGCTAAAGCGCTGGTAGAGGATTTGGCCTAAATTATGTTGATTGTATTCGGTGCTAGTCGATAAATTATCAACCGCAGCATGCATCGAATGGTAAATCATTGTCGACATCAATTCTTTAGGCAACTCTGGCCATGCTTTGTTTTGTTCGCCAAAAGCTAAAATAGTTTTAATCTGCTCAACGGCACGGGTTTCATGATCATTGCTGCGGCCGTGGTATTCGTCATGAAATAACATGTCGTGAATATTTTGTTTTTCGACATAGTATTTGACGCTATTTTCGCACCATGCTTTTAATTTTTCACAGGCGCTTGTTTGGCTATCTAAAGCCGTTTGAATATGGCCTAAATACCAGTCCATATAGCGTGTGCGCAGGGCTTCCATGATATCATTTTTAGATTGAAAATAATGATAAAAGGTCCCTTTTGCTACATCAGCTGATAAAACAATTTCGCTGACGGTGGTACTCACAAACCCTTTAGAAAGAAACAGTTTTTCCGCTGCATTCATTAGGTCATCTAGCCTTTCTTCCGCAGGTTTTGTTCTTGGTTTTTTAGGGGGTAATGTCATAGGGTTTGTCTCTTAAAATCTTGTGCTAAAAGCAAATCTGATAGGGGTATCATAGCACTTAATATTGATATGCTAAAACTTAGCTCGCTGGTAGCTTCGCTATTTTAACTATCTTTTTGGTGCTTCTATAAAAAGATAAAATAAATACAATCAATAAAACATACATTATCGCACCAATCATCCATATCCAGCCATCCCAACTTGCCAGTGTTTGACCAAAAATAAAGCTAAATAATAATGGGCCGATCACCCCCGTCGTATTGGTTAAGCTGACTAGAACGCCTTGTAGCTTACCTTGGTTAGTTTGATTGACTTGAGCTGACATTAACCCCTGTAAGGCTGGTAGCGCAATACTGCCGCCGGCGAGTAAGATTAATGTAGGGTAAATCATCCAACCCTTTGTCAATAATGACAAAATAATGAATGCTGCTCCATCAACAACAAAGCCCACAATAATCGTCACTTTTTCATTGAATTTCTTGGCGATTGCGCCCGCTACAAATGCTTGGAACAAGGCATGCATGATGCCTAACCCCGCTAAAGATAGGCCGACCTCCATACTGCCCCATTGAAAACGATGTTCCGTAAATAACACCCATGTCGTTGCTGGAATTTGCCCTATCATTTGAGTCATAAAAAAGATAAATAACAATAGTATGACTGGCTTGATCACTTGCAGGAAAGGTCGCGAATTTTCTGCTGTTTCTGTGGTGTTTTTTTCAGTATTTTTGATTTTATTATCTTTAAATATCAACATAATAACTAAAAAAGAGAGCGCATTTAAAATGGCAGCAATAATAAAAGGAAGGTGAGCTGAGAATTGCCCTGTAAAGCCGCCAATTGCAGGGCCAGCGATTAACCCGATACCAAAAGCCGCCCCTAAGCGTCCAAACCACTTAGTACGCTCTTGTGAAGCAGTATTGTCAGCAATAACAGAAGCGGCGACCGCACCTGTTGCGCCAGTAACTCCAGAAATTAATCGCCCAACGTATAGCATCCAAAGTGAGCTAGATAATGCAAGCAAAGTGTAATCCACAGCAGCGCCTGCAAGAGATAGTAGTAATATTGGTCGGCGCCCGAATTTATCAGACCATTTGCCAAGTAGAGGAGCAAAAAAAACCTGCATGATGGCATACAGTGCCAGCAGGATACCGTAATGATTTGCTAAATTTTCAGCCGACACGTATTCACGTAACAATGTAGGCAATACAGGCATGATCAAGCCGATCCCCATAGCATCTAGGGCGGTGATCGTTAAAGCGGTGATCGCAAATTTATTCATCGTTTTTTCTCTATCATTGATAGAGTTGGAATATATCCCTATCAGTGATAGAGTGTCAATAGAAAAAAAGAGAGGGCAGTATGGCGCGATTAGATAAAGAAACCATCATCACAGTGGCATTAGAGTTGCTAAATGAAGTGGGAATGGAAGGGCTGACAACGCGAAAACTAGCTCAAAAACTGGGCGTAGAGCAGCCTACACTATATTGGCATGTGAAGAACAAGCGCACATTGTTGGATGCATTATCTGTTGAAATGCTAAAGCGCAATCATCGCCATTCATTACCCGCAGTTGGGGAAACGTGGCAACAATTTTTACGTAATAATGCATTGAGCTTTCGTGATGCATTATTAAGTTACCGTGATGGCGCAAAAGTGCATTTAGGGACTCGCCCGAGTTCAGACCAATATGACACCGTAGAAATGCAGTTGCAGTTTATGGTGGACAATGGTTTTTCATTGAAATGTGGGTTATATGCCATAAGCGCGGTTGGTCATTTTACGTTAGGTTCTGTGTTAGAGCAGCAAGAACATATCGCAGCACTTAATGATAGGCAACAAATAGCAGATGATACGATGCCTCGACTATTAAAAGATGCTTTGCAAATTATGGATCAAGATGATGGCACAGAGGCTTTTTTATTTGGTTTAGAAGCATTGATTAATGGTTTCGAAAAGCAGTGATAAGGTGTCTGTGTTTTTAGGCTCGCACAATAGGGGGGATTTGTGCGAGTGGTGGATTTATTTAGAACATTGTTTTTCAATTTGGCGTTTTTGTTCTACCAATTTTTTAGCTGTTGCCATCGCGAGTTGTTCATCGGCTTGCATTTTTGCCGTAAAAGAATTGAGGTCATTTCCTACTATATCTTTTAACAGCTTATATTCGCGTGGAGCCACACATTTACATTTTTTCTCTACGGCTGCTTTTCTTTTCGCACGTTTTTTATTTACGGAAGACTGGGATTCACCAGGGGTTGGTAAGTAACTGTAAGTATTGGATTTTATGCAGTCATTATACAACTCTGTTTCGGTTGGCATTTGGTTGGAAGATTCTTTTTTAACAGAAAAGGAGTCAGCCTGTGCGGGTAATACGAATGCACTCGAAATTAATAGTGCAACAAATAGAGTTTTAAATTCCATTTAAATTTCTCTTAACATAAGAATATTGATAAAAATAAAGAATGTGTGAATGCTATCCTTTATTCTTAGAGGGGTATGATTAATACATTGATATTTGATAATTAATGACTTTTCTAAAAGGTATTATTGATCATAGCAAGTAAGGTTTTGATTTAACTTCAGGTTATTCTGAATGTTTTTTAGCTTGGGAATTATGCAGTTTAAGGTGGCTAAAAGGGTGTATTGGCGTAAAAATAGAAGGTTTTCTTGTTTATAAGCGATGGATAAATATATTCATCTATGATTTAAAAATACCACTATTTAAATAAAAAATACCCCATTACTCAATAGCTAATGGGGTATGTATATTTTGTTAGGTTCGCAATTACAGAGTGAAAACACCGATAACTGCGATCACACTAATGATCGCTGAGCCGCCATAGAAAACCCATTTAGTTGCAGGGACATGGATTTTAAAATCGTGCAGTGTATGGTGAATACGGTGCATACCACACCATACTGGCAGAATAATCATCAGTAATAAGAAAACGCGGCCGATAAAGCTTTGGCAAAATGCCATAATGCGTTCATAGCTAAGCATTTCTGGTGCGACACCCAGTGGAATTAAAATCCCTAACAGGATGATAATTGCGGGGCCAATTACAGCACTCCACATACCACCAGCACCAAATAACCCCCAGAAAATCGGCTCATCGGAACGTTTAGGCGTTAGATTCATCAGATTCTCCTTCGATTAAAATAACAATGCGATAGCTAAAATTGCCGCAGTGACGACAATCGTGACAGCCCAAAAGCCTTTAACGATAGGCTCATCAGACATTTTCTTATCTTTAACAATAATACTGACAGCTTTAGGTGCAAGGTTGAACCACGTTGTGGTATGTAGCAGCGTTGCAGCTAACGTAATGATGTTAATAATAAGAATAATTGGGTTACTTAAAAAACCAACAAAGCCAGCCCAAGACTCAGGACCGCTTTTAAGCGCAAACACCCCATACAGGACTAAAATACTGAACCAGACCTGAAGAACGGAGGTGCTTTCACGCATGATGTAAAAGCGGTAAAAACCGAGCTTTTGCCACCAGTCGCCCTTCATTTCTCTGACATAGGGTTTACGTTTCGTAGTCATGACTTCAATTCTCCTTATCGTGGCTTCAGCATGGCGATAACAAAGTCTTGCGCACTGGCAACTTTACCTTGCTGGATAGCGCCTGCAGGGTCGACATGCTTAGGACAGACTTCAGAGCAGTAGCCTACAAACGTACAGCTCCAGACACCGTTGTCACCATTTAACAAGGTCATGCGCTCTTTCGCACCATGGTCTCGGTTATCTAAATTGTAGCGCTCTGCCAATGTGATCGCGGCTGGTCCGATGAACTCTGGGTTCAGTCCAAATTGTGGGCAAGCTGCATAGCACAGACCACAGTTGATACAACCTGAGAACTGATGGTATTTAGCCATCTGTGCAGGCGTTTGTTTATTTGGGCCTTCAGATGGTTTGCGATCATTCCCAATAATATAGGGTTTGATTGCTTCTAAACGCTCAATAAAGTGAGTCATATCAACAACAAGGTCACGCTCGATTGGGAAGTTACCTAACGGCTCAACTTTCATACCTTGTGGGTATTCACGCAGGAAGGTTTTACAAGCCAGTTTAGGGACTTTATCTACCATCATGCCACAAGAACCACAGATAGCCATACGACAAGACCAACGATAAGACAGGTCTGGAGCAAGGTTATCTTTGATATAGCCTAACGCATCTAACAAAGAAGTTTGCTCATCGTAAGGGACATCATACGTCACCAAATGGGGTTCACTATCCGTTTCCGGATTGTAACGCATGATCTCCATTTTTAGGTGTTTCATATCATCCATTAGCTTGCTCCTTCTTCGCCTTATCTTGAGCTTCAGCTTCGGCACCGTAAACACGTTTAGCTGGCTGAGATTTCGTGATTTTCACATCACTGTATTCTAAACGAGGGGAGCCCTCAGGGTTATAGAATGCCAAAGTATGTTTAAGGAAATTCACATCATCACGCTCAGTACAGCCTTCATCTAAACGTTGGTGTGCACCACGTGATTCTTTACGGTTGATTGCAGAGTGAGCCATACATTCCGCCACATCAAGGCCAAAGCCTAATTCAATGGTGTACAGTAGGTCAGTATTAAAGACGCTGCTATGGTCGGTAATTTCGACATTTTTGAAGCGTTCTTTCAGTTCAGCAATCTTATCAACCGTTTTTTGCATTAATTCAGGAGTACGGTAGATACCGCAGCCTTCTTCCATCGAAATTCCCATTTCATCACGGATTTTCGACCAGCTCTCTTTCCCTTTTTGGTTCATGAGTTTGCTGAGGTCAGCTTCGATATCACGAGTACGGGCTTCGATAGCATTTGCATTGGCTGGCGTTGCCTCAGCAGCATGGCGGGCAGCTTGTTCACCGGCTAAGCGACCAAATACTACTAGCTCAGCGAGTGAGTTAGAGCCTAAACGGTTTGCGCCGTGTAAGCCGACAGACGAACATTCACCCACTGCAAACAGGCCTTTAATGCGGGTTTCAGTATTTTGATCTGTTTCGATACCACCCATGGTGTAGTGAGCCGTTGGGCGAACAGGAATAGGGTCTGTGACTGGGTCAACACCCACGTAGGCTTTCGCCAATTCACAAATAAATGGTAAACGCTCATGCAGTTTTTCTGCACCAAGGTGGCGAAGATCCAGATACACAACATCACCACGGTGTGTGCTAATGGTGCGACCTGCACGCCATTCGTGCCAGAAGGCTTGAGAAACTTTGTCACGAGGGCCCAGTTCCATATATTTATTTTCAGGCTTGCCGAGCGGTGTTTCTGGCCCCATTCCATAATCTTGCAAGTAACGGTAGCCATCTTTATTAACAAGGATACCACCTTCACCACGGCAACCTTCGGTCATTAAGATACCTGAACCTGGCAGACCCGTTGGGTGATATTGCACGAATTCCATGTCTCGTAGTGGAACCCCATGGCGAAATGCCATCCCCATACCATCGCCTGTTACGATACCACCGTTGGTATTGTAACGATAAACACGACCAGCCCCACCTGTTGCCATAACGATAGAGTTCGCACGGATTTGAACTTTGGTGCCTTCCATCATGTTAAGTGCAACAAGGCCACGAGCTTGACCTTCATCGACAATGATATCTAGAACAAAATGCTCGTCAAAACGTTGAATTTGCGGATATTTTAATGATGTCTGGAATAACGTATGGAGCATGTGGAAGCCGGTTTTATCGGCAGCAAACCATGTACGTTCAATTTTCATCCCACCAAAGCGGCGGACGTTAACTGAACCATCTGGTTTACGGCTCCACGGGCAACCCCATAGTTCTAGTTGGGTCATTTCTGTAGGGCAATGTTCGACGAAATAATCGACGACATCTTGCTCACACAGCCAGTCCCCACCAGCAACAGTATCATTAAAATGATAGTCATAGGAGTCATGAGCCTGAGTAACTGCAGCTGATCCCCCCTCTGCGGCCACTGTGTGGCTACGCATTGGGTATACTTTTGAGACCAGAGCAATCTTGATATTGGGATTTGCTTCAGCGGCAGCAATTGCTGCACGTAAGCCTGCGCCCCCGGCCCCGATAATCGCTAAATCGGCATTGAAGGTTTGCACTGCGCTTCTCCATTGTTCAAGTGTAAATTGATAAATTCTTTTAAATACTTTTGATAATTAGCTATGTCATTTGTCATTTAACTTTGGGCTAAACGACAAAATATCTGTTTTTTAATAGTAAATAATATAATAGCTAATAATGACTTATCATGCTGTGAATTATAACGAATAGTCCCCAAGATAAATTTGATATAGAGGGGGGTTTTAGCCAAAATTAGCAATAAAGTGTGATCTTGATCTTCTTTTTATAAATTGTTTTTACATTTTATGTTTTTTTAGTTTGTTAACAGTGAATAAAAAGGAATTTCAAATAATTATCATTAAATTTACATACTATTATAGTATATAAAACCAAGTAGAATACTCGGGTTTTATCAACTTTAAGTGAATAATATTGTTATTATCGCTGAATATTTTAATTCATATTGAATATTTATTTGCGAGCGGCTTCACTATTTATTTTGCAGATAAATTTTATTTTATTGTTTAATTTCTAAAATAAGTTGAGAAAGCGAATCGTTTCGTTTTTTTATTAACAGTTGTGTCACATAACATAAGAAATAATCATGTTTTGTGTTCTTTTTATTCTTTTGTTCATTCTAGTACAAGCGGTACCATTTCTACTAAAAAGTAAAGACTTTGCCTAATCGTGTAAAGCAGGTGATAATCAGCATCTCTTTACTCACCTTTAGTGTCTAACACGGCCCGTAAGCAATCATGTTTTTTTACCCAGATAATTATGCTTTATCAGTGTAAATTCATTGTGTGTTGCAGGTGAGGTGGGTACACTGCACGACTAAGTTTATTTTGGAGTTATCTTCATGAGTGATATAGCGAACTGGCAGCCAACCGCCCCCATCGCTAACCTGCTACAGCGCGCAAAAATTATTGCGGAAATCAGGCGTTTTTTTACTGATCGCTGTGTACTTGAGGTCGAAACACCAGCAATGAGTCAGGCAACTGTAACTGACATTCATCTTGTTCCATTTGAAACGCGTTTTGTTGGCCCTGGAGCCGCACAGGGGCTGAATTTATATTTGATGACAAGCCCTGAATATCATATGAAACGCTTACTCGCTGCGGGTAGTGGGCCTATCTATCAATTAGGTCGAAGCTTTAGAAATGAAGAGGCGGGGAGGCACCATAACCCTGAATTTACCATGCTTGAATGGTATCGCCCACATTTCGATATGTACCGTTTAATCAATGAAGTTGATGACTTATTACAACAGGTTTTAGAATGCGAAAGTGCCGAGCTGCTTTCTTATCAGCAAGCATTTTTACGTTATCTGGATATTGACCCACTTTCAGCAGAGAAAAGTGAGTTACGAGAAGTCGCTGCACGCTTAGATTTAAGCAATATCGCTGATAACGAAGAAGATAAAGATACCTTATTGCAGTTGTTATTTACCATGGGGGTTGAACCTCATATTGGTAAAGAAAGGCCGGCAGTGGTTTATCATTTTCCGGCGACTCAAGCTTCGTTAGCTGTGATTAGCACAGAAGATCACCGGGTAGCAGAGCGTTTTGAGGTGTATTACAAAGGGATGGAATTAGCGAATGGCTTCCATGAATTAACCGATGCCAGTGAACAGCGCCAACGCTTTGAGCAAGATAACCGTAAGCGTGCGGCAATGGGGTTAGCTATTCAGCCTATTGATGAGCATTTATTGTCAGCGCTTGAGCACGGCTTACCTGATTGCTCAGGCGTTGCTGTTGGGGTTGATAGGTTAATCATGATGGCATTAAATGCAGAAAAGATTAGCGATGTCATCGCGTTCCCCGTTACTATTGCGTAACAGCGAAATAAACCGTTTCTAATAATGCAGCCAGATGGCTGCATTATTGTTTTACAACCAATAAAAGCTATTTTTGTTGTTCTAGAAATTTAACGCCTAAATCAGGGAAGTCGGTAAAGGCACCATCAACATTTGCTTGGTTATAGATGATGTCATAAAGCTGCTGCCCATCTTTTGCATATTTAGGTAGCTTGTCGACACGAATGGTGAATGGGTGAACTGCCATTTTGTTTTCATGGGCTTCTTTTACCATATCATTCACTTTGATATTAGTTGGGGTAGACTCTTCATCGATTAGCATATGGTAATCAGGGCCAATACCATCAGCGTATGTGGCAATTTCTTTCATTGCACCAGGTTTCATCATCCAGTCGTAATTATAGTTAACCCAAGTACCATCTGGTTTTTGTTCTTGAGTTTCATTCCAGTCCGTGTAAGCGATCAACTGAATTAACTTAAGATCCATCCCCATTTCAGGCATCAATGTGTTTTTAATCCGTTTTAGATCATTTGGGTCAAACGATTGTAGGTAAACATTAGAGTCTTTGTTGGTATAGCCATATGCTTTTAGCACCTCTAGTGTTTTTTTAGTGATATCTTTCCCTTCTTGTTGATGGAACCAAGGTGCTTTAATTTCTGGGTAAATACCAATATTTTTACCTGTGGATTTGTTCAAGCCCTGAACAAACTCAATTTCTTCTTGAAATGTATGAACACGAAAGTCTGATTTACCCATTGGGAAACGATTCGGGTAACTCTGGACTTTCTTGCCATCAACAATATCAAACCCTTCAGTGAATTTAAGCGATTTAATTTCATCCAGCGTAAAGTCTATCGCATAGTAACGGCCATCTTTGCGAGCACGATTTGGAAAACGTTCGGCAACATCTGTAACCCGATCAAGATAGTGGTCGTGTAACACCACAAGCTCGTTATCCTTTGTCATGACTAAATCTTGTTCAAGAAAGTCTGCACCTTGTGCGTAAGCCATTGCTTTAGCGGGTAGAGTATGTTCGGGTAAATAACCACTTGCACCACGATGTGCAATGACGACTTTACCTGAAGCTTGAGCTACGGCAGACACTGACATCACTAAAACCATACTTGCCACCAATGTTTTTAATGGAAAGTTCATGATTATATCTCCTTGGCACTTTAATTGGATAAAAAAAATGGGCTACATCATTTTTTGATATAGCCCACGAGTCTAGCGATTAACAATGAACATTTGATGAATGCTTATTGTGAGTTTGCTAATTCACGTTTATGTTTGCTTTCGCTTAACATCACGATAAACAGTAGAACAACCGCTAATGCTGAACCACCAATCATGACAGCGAAGCCACCGTCCCAACCGAAGAAGTCAACGGTGTAACCGACGATAGCACTTGCCGCAACTGAACCCCCGAGGTAACCGAACAAGCCAGTAAAGCCTGCTGCTGTACCTGCCGCTTTTTTCGGAGCCAGTTCAAGTGCGTGTAAACCAATTAACATCACCGGGCCATAAATTAAGAAACCGATGACCAACATACAGGCCATATCAATATTTGGGTTACCCGCTGGGTTCATCCAGAATACGATAGTTGCGATGGTTACTAAGGTCATAAAGAACACACCTGTTGCACCACGGTTACCGCGGAAAACTTTATCCGACATCCAACCACACAGAAGTGTTCCTGGGATACCTGCGTATTCATATAAGAAGTAGGCCCATGAAGATTTATCCATAGCGAAGTGTTTTACTTCACGCAGATAAGTCGGAGACCAGTCCAAAACACCGTAACGTAATAAGTAAACAAATACGTTGGCAATCGCAATCATCCATAACAATTTGTTAGGGAAGACATACTTCATAAAGATTTCTTTTGCGGTTAACTCATGTTCATCAGACTCTTTGTAGTCTGTTGGATAGTCGTTTTTGTATTCTTCGATAGGTGGAAGACCACAAGATTGTGGTGTATCGCGCATTAATGCAAATGCGATAATCGCAACAAGGATAGCAGCCAATGCAGGCATATACAGAGCAGCTTTCCAGTCGTTAAACCATGCCATACCTAACATGAATAGCAATGGCGGGATACCACCACCAACGTTGTGGGCACAGTTCCAAACAGAAACGATACCACCGCGTTCTTTTTGTGACCACCAGTGAACCATTGTACGCCCACATGGAGGCCAACCCATACCTTGGAACCAACCACAAAGGAACAATAGAACGAACATGACCATGATGCTAGAAGTTGCCCATGGTACAAAGCCCATAACTAACATGACTAAAGAGGCGAGGATCAGACCTGCGGGTAAGAAATAGCGCGGGTTTGCACGGTCAGAGAATGACCCCATGATAAATTTAGAAAAGCCGTAGGCAATTGAAATACCGGATAATGCGAAACCAAGGTCACCTTTTGAAAAACCCTGTTCAACAAGATATGGCATCGCTAACGCAAAGTTCTTTCGGACTAGATAATACGCTGCGTAACCAAAGAAAATACCCATGAAGATCTGCCAGCGAAGCTTACGATAGACAGGGTCTATCTTGTCAGCTGGCAGCCTCTGTATGTGAGGTGCTGGTTTAAAAATGCTTAACATATACGCCTCCGATGGCATGCTAAATTATTTATTCACTCATTCCTTCTCTTTTTAAGAAAATCATTGAGTGTTTATTATTGGTGAAGTAACAAAAACGAAAATAATCGAGTAATTTAAGAGTTTTTATTTTCTTAATTGCTCTAAATTGTAGTCGTTAGAAAACAATTTATCTGTAATCCAACGCACAATTATTGATTTTGTTTATGAAGTTGCATAGTAAATGACATTTGTGAATAGAATGGAACCATAATTGTTAATTATTTTGTGATTTACATCACGTATTTGTTGTTTTCAACGCTAAAAATGTACCAATCACTTTCGTTTTTGTTCCTTATCAAACATTGGTCGCATTTCTGGTCTATATTTAGTAATAGATTATAAAAATAGAATCTATACTTGTACTGATTATAGAAATGTTTATTAATGTGAGGAATGCGACATGAATGGCTCATCTGTGACTGAAACGGATGTCATCATAATTGGTGGTGGCGCAACAGGTGCAGGAGTCGCTCGTGACTGCGCTCGCCGAGGTCTAAGAACGGTTTTACTTGAGCGGCATGATATTGCAACGGGGGCGACAGGACGTAACCACGGTTTACTACATAGCGGTGCACGTTATGCAGTAACGGACAGTGAATCAGCTAAAGAATGTATTGAAGAAAACAAAATATTGAAACGCATTGCGCATCATTGTATTGAGCGCACAGATGGTTTGTTCATTACGTTACCTGAGGATAGTTTAGACTATCAGCAAAAGTTTATTACAGCCTGCCAAGCAGCCGGAATCGATGCAACAGCAATTGACCCTGCTCAAGCCATCCGTCTTGAACCTTCAGTTAACCCTCAGCTTATTGGGGCAGTTCGTGTACCAGATGGAACTGTTGACCCATTTCGTTTAACCGCAGCGAATATGCTTGATGCTAGAGAGCATGGCGCTAAGGTATTAACTTATCATGAGGTTATTGGCCTCATTCGTAACGGGGATACTGTGCGCGGTGTTACCGTTTATGACCATCAAGCAAAAAAACAATACGATATTTATGCGGAAATTGTTGTTAATGCGGGGGGAATTTGGGGGCAAAAAATTGCAGAATATGGCGATCTAAAAATTAAAATGTTCCCCGCAAAAGGGGCTTTATTGATTTTAGGTCATCGATTAAACAATATGGTAATAAACCGTTGCCGCAAGCCTGCGGACGCCGATATTCTTGTGCCTGGTGATACTATTTCCTTGATCGGCACCACCTCAACTCATATTGAATATGACCAAATTGATAACATGTATGTCACGCCTGAAGAAGTGGATATTTTGATCCGCGAAGGCTCTATGTTATCCCCCGCACTGGCGAAAACGCGCATTTTGCGTGCTTATGCAGGCGTTCGCCCATTAGTTGCTAGTGATGATGACCCTTCAGGGCGTAATGTAAGCCGAGGGATCGTATTGTTAGACCATGCAAAACGTGATGGCTTGGAAGGGTTTATCACTATTACTGGCGGTAAATTAATGACTTATCGGTTGATGGCTGAATGGGCTACCGATAAGGTTTGTGAAAAGTTAGGTCATAATGAGAAGTGTACGACTGCTGAAGCGGCGCTTCCAGGCTCACAACATAGCGCGGAAGAAGCATTACGCAATGTTGTTTCAATTCCAGCTCCTATTCGCGGCTCTGCAGTTTATCGTCATGGAGATCGTGCTTCTGCGATTTTAAGCACTGATAGGTTAGATAAAAGTTTAGTTTGTGAATGTGAGGCGGTGACTGCTGGCGAAGTTCGTTATGCTGTTAATTCACTAACAGTAAATAATCTACTTGATTTACGACGCCGTACTCGTGTGGGAATGGGAACTTGCCAAGGAGAATTATGCGCCTGTCGTGCCGCAGGGCTGTTAAATCGCTTTAATGTCACAACGCCCCATGAAACTGAGCAACAGCTAGGTCATTTCTTAAATGAACGTTGGAAAGGCATTCGTCCAATTGCGTGGGGTGATGCATTACGTGAAAGCGAGTTTACCAGTTGGGTTTATCACGGTTTGTGCGGTATGAATGAGGCAACGCTGGCTAAAGCACCTCAGAAGGAGGAGGCGGATAATGAAATATGATGCTGTTGTTATGGGGGGAGGCCTTGCTGGGTTACTTTGTGGTATTCGCCTCACTCAATCAGGTTTGTCATGCGCCATTGTGAGCGCAGGGCAAAATGCCTTACATTTTTCCTCCGGTTCACTCGATTTATTAACCCATTTACCTGATGGACAAGTCGCTGAAAAACCCTTATCGATGTTAAGCGCACTGAAAGCACAAGCGCCAACACACCCTTATAGTCTGATAGGGGAGGCGCAAGTTGCTGTATTAGCGCAAATGGCAGAGTCTATCCTGCAACAAACTGGTATTCGTTTAAAAGGCTCTTGTGAAGAAAATCATTATCGCATCACACCATTGGGTCATAAGCGTATGACGTGGTTAAGCCCTGAGGTTGTTCCTACAGCTTCTTTACATCAAAAAATGGATATAGGCAAAATTGCGGTTGTGGGGATTGAAGGTTTTTTGGATTTTCAACCACAGATGGTAGCTGATGAATTGCAGCGTGAAGGGCTATCAGCAAGCGCCCATTATGTGCACTTGCCACTATTGGATCGTTTAAGAGAAAACCCAAGCGAATTTCGAGCCGTCAATGTTGCTCGTTGGTTAGATAGAACCGAAAATATGACGCAAATTATTGAGGAGATTTCGCCTTTAGTTGTTGATGCGGAAGCCGTATTTTTGCCCGCTTGCATAGGTCTTGATAGTGAGGAACCAGTATTAGAGCTACAAAGAAGGTTAGGTAAGCCCCTGTATTTATTGCCAACATTGCCACCATCCTTGTTGGGGATTCGCTTGCATGAATGCTTATTACGTCAATTTCGTCGTCAAGGCGGTATTGTTATGCCTGGGGACAAGGTAACTTCAGTGAATTGTATTAATGGAAGAGTTGAATCTATTCAAACACGCAATCACGGCGATATATCTTTAAAAGCAAAACACTTTGTTTTAGCCACCGGCAGCTTTTTTAATAATGGCTTGGTAGCTGAGTTTGACCGCGTTTATGAGCCACTTATGGAATTAGATTTGTGTGATATTTCTGAACGTGCCAAATGGACAAATAAACAGTTTTTTGCCTCTCAGCCATATATGGCCTTTGGTGTAAAAACAGATGGTAAATTGCGTGCTCAAAAAGGGGGCGTGACCATTAACAACCTTTATGTTGTTGGTGCTGTATTAGGTGGTTTTGATCCACTAACCCAAGGATGTGGCGCTGGGGTTTCAATGATTAGCGCATTATTTGCTGCAAATGAAATTATTGGAGAAATAAGTAAAAATGAAGCCATGCAGGCGGAGGTGGCACAATGAGTATTCTCGATACGAGCTTTGAAAGCTGTATTAAATGCACGGTGTGTACTACTTATTGCCCTGTTGCAAAAGTTAATCCATTGTACCCAGGGCCAAAACAAGCAGGTCCAGATGGCGAGCGTTTACGCTTAAAAGACCCAATGCTTTATGATGAAGCGCTGAAATATTGTACTAACTGTAAGCGTTGTGAGGTTGCTTGCCCTTCAGATGTTAAAATTGGTGACATTATTGCACGTGCGCGCAACACTTATAGCCAGCAAAAACCGAAAATCCGGGATGCTATCCTCAGCCATACTGATTTAATGGGGTCGTTATCAACGCCATTTGCACCTGTTGTGAATACGATCACTGGCCTGAAACCTGTACGCCAAATATTAGATAAGGCATTGAAAATCGACCATCGTCGCGAGTTACCAAAATACTCTTTTGGGACTTTCCGTCGTTGGTATTCCAAACAGGCTGCGGAGCAAGCAAAATTTGAAGAACAGGTGGCATTTTTTCATGGTTGCTATGTAAATTACAACCATCCTCAATTAGGTAAAGACCTGATTAAAGTGTTTAATGGTATGAACATTGGGGTACAGCTTCTTAAACGTGAAAAATGCTGCGGTGTCGCATTGATTGCTAATGGCTTTATGAAACAAGCGAAACGCCAAGCTAATGTGAATTTGGAATCATTGCAAGAAACTATCCTTGAAAAGCATATTCCAGTCGTTGCAACATCCTCCACCTGTACGTTTACTATTCGCGATGAATATACCCATGTTCTTGATGTTGATACTTCTAAGATGCGTGACAATATTGAGCTGGCAACACGCTATATTTATCGCCTACTGGAAGAGGGGCGTGAACTTAAGTTGAAACATACCCCATTAAAAGTAGCCTATCATACACCTTGTCATATGGAAAAAATGGGCTGGACTTCCTACACATTAGAGCTGATTAAACGAGTACCCGGTGTTGAGTTGATTGTACTGGATTCACAGTGTTGCGGTATTGCTGGGACTTATGGTTTTAAAAAAGAAAACTATGAAGTTTCTCAAGGTATTGGGGCAGGCCTGTTCCGCCAAATTGAAGACAGTGGTGTCGATATGGTGATCACTGACTGTGAAACATGTAAATGGCAGATTGAAATGTCGACAAGCAAAAAGTGTGAGCATCCTATTTCGCTCTTAGCACGCGCATTATAAAATTCTCGTCATACTTCGCGCTGTGGCGTTGTTAGCTTTATTCGCGACCCCTAGTCATATACTTGTGTATGCCCCTAGGGTTTCGCTCATTTGCCGCCTAGCCACAACACGAATTATTTGGAGAATTAAGAGGGATGAGGCTTGTGTGGTGTTGGCTTCGTTGGTGATTTAACTGTGAATTGAAATATTGAGAATATTCAATGATTAAAAATTATACGGAATATTCACGGAATTTATTGAATTGTAGGGGTGTTATTCTTTGTTTTAGCTCAGTTTAACCCTTTTGGAGATAGCATTTAGCTATCTCCTTTTTTATTTTCAATGTTGACGAATTAATTGCTTTTTATCTGCATTATTAAAGAAGTACTTTAAGATTAGGTTTAATAGAACCCCATAAGCAGGTAAGAAAAACAGCATACAAATAAGTAGTTTAAAGACATAATCAACCAAAGCAATTTCAACCCAATTTGCGGCCATAAATGGGTCGCTACTGCGGAAAAATGCAATAAAGAAGAATGCAATAGTATCAATCAGGTTACCAAAAAACATGGCACAAGCAGGCGCTACATACCAGCGTGCATTTTGCCGTAACCGGTTGAATACACCAACATCTAATATTTGCCCAAGGACATAAGCCATAAAGCTTGCTGCAGCAATACGCGCAACGAATAAGTTAAATTCAAATAAAGATGCAAAACCTTGCCATTCACCTTGGAAAAATAACGCTGAAATAACGTATGAAATCAGTAATGCAGGTAACATTACAGCAGTAATAATTCTACGGGCAAGTGGTGCGCCATAAATACGAACGGTTAGGTCTGTAGCAAGAAAAATAAATGGAAAAGTAAATGCACCCCAAGTGGTATGGAAGCCCAAAATATTAATTGGCAACTGCACTAGGTAATTACTTGAAGTGATAATTAGTACATGAAATAAAGATAGCCAGATTAAGGCGGTGGCTTTTTGCCGCACAGTAAAATCAAACATATTGTACCTTTTTAGTCGCAATGGGGTGAGGGAACCCATGAAATACATCCCTAAATCGGGAATTGCGCATCATACGCTTGTTGCGCAACAAAAGCAAAACTGTTCACTCATCGCGAGCAATTTTATTATATAATTGGCTCATTGATTACTTTGAGTAGAAGCGTTTTTATGTCTGACTTATTTGCAAATGCGAGCAAAACCCTTGACACACTTGGCTTACGTTGCCCTGAGCCTGTTATGTTAGTGCGTAAAACAGTCCGTAATATGGCAGAGGGTGAAACATTGTTAATTATTGCTGACGACCCTGCAACAACCCGCGATATCCCAGGTTTCTGCCGCTTTATGGAACATGAATTATTGGCTGTTGAAGCTGAAACGACACCTTACCGTTATTTATTGCGTAAAAAGGCGGGCGGGTTGTAATATTAAGTATGCCAATTCCTGCCATAAGGCAGGGATTGAGAATATCACTGAAATTTAACTTATGAAGTATGCTGTAAGTCCAATATTTCTTGGTAGCTTAACCCAGTAAGTTGGCTAATTAGTTCAATACTGGCCCCGAGTTCTAAGCCTTTAAGGGCAACTTCATGTTGTTTTCTATTTGTACCGATGTCAATTCCTCGGTTTACACCAATATCAATTCCTCGGTTTACACCAATATCAATTCCTTCTTGCATTCCTTGATTTTTTAAGCGTTGTGCAATGTTCATAATTGCCTCTTGGTTATTTTCAATTTGATTGATAAGTTGACTGACAACAATTTTAAAATGAGGTGAATCCATTGTAAGAAATAAGTAATTGAAAATTGTGATAATGTCATCATTGTTATGATAATTATTGTTCATCGCTTGAGCTAATAGTGTAGTCACTTTCTCAACATTTTCTCGTAAATCTTTATGCTTCATTGCTAATTCCATCACGGCAACCTTGCGGTGATTCACCAGTTCATTGTCATCAATAACGGTAATATCAACGACAGGAAATGGTTGGCTATATAAATCATTGGCTATGTCAGGCCAAGGAAAGCAATGGGTCCATGGCTGTGAATACGGGTAGGGAGTGACTTTCCCATGGTAGAACAAGATAGGGACGACTAAGGGTAAATGACGATGACCTTGTTGTAAGTGCTGATTCATTGCTGAAAATGCATAATACATCATCCTCCATCCCATAAATTTATCAGGTGTTGATTGATGCTCAACTAGCATATAAAGATAGCCTTCGCCTTGTAGTGTTTCCACAGTGTATAAAACATCTGATAACCGAGAGCGAAGTTGCTTATCAATAAATGAAGAATTGGTGATGGCCAAGGTATCAAAATTACATAACTGTTTAATATGCATTGGTAGGTGAATATCAAAAAAATCACGAGCGTTCTCAATTTTAGACATAAAGCCTTTAAATGCAGAGTCATGAGGTGTTGAGCTGTGACTTTTTACCATATTAACCTTCCCATAATTAGCCTTCCCAAAATGTGATGACCATGACTTATTTTCAGGGGATATTCTAGCGGGGTTTGGGATGGAATGGGGGTGAAGTTAGTCCTAAATCTTTAGTCAAGATGGCAATTAACATATTGTAATGGTTAGAGTTATTTTTTCTTCTACAAAAGAAAAACGCCCCTAAGGGCGCTTTGATTAGTTGATGAAACACTATTTTTTCACTTGAGGTAATTTTACTCGAAGTAACCGTACAGCATTTGCAGTGACCAGTGCAGTTGCACCTGAGTCGGCCAGTACTGCAACCCAAAGCCCAGTGATCCCTAATAAACTGGTTACTAAGAAAACACCTTTTAACCCAAGTGCGATAGCGATGTTTTCACGAATGATTTTTCGTGTCGCACGGGATAACGCAATGATTTCAGCTAATCCGGTTAAGCGGTTGTGGGTTAACGCCGCATCCGCGGTTTCAAGAGCCACATCAGTTCCGCTTCCCATAGCCACCCCAATGCTTGACGCTTTCATTGCTGGCGCATCATTGATGCCATCGCCGACCATCATGGTACTATGGTTACGGTTAAGCTCCATGACTGCAGTGACTTTATCTTCTGGCAATAGCCCTGCTCGGTATTCCATACCTAACTGATTTGCAATTGCACTAGCAGCGCGTGGGTTATCACCGGTTAGCATCACGGCGTTCACATTAAGCGCTTTAAGCATATGCATTGCATCAGTTGCATCATTACGCAGCGTATCTTGCAAAGCGGTTAAACCGATGACACGGCTATCTTCAAGCGTGACAACGACAGTTTTCCCTTCGGCCTCTAGGGCTTCAACTTTACCTTGCCACTCACTATTTAACGGGATATCAAGGCGATTCGGTGCGCTAACAAGAATATGCTTGTTGTTAAGGAAACCTTCAACCCCTTTCCCTGCTAATGCTTTGCGCTCTTGAGCTTCTAGAACTGTTAAAGATAATTCTTCTGCTTTATTAACTACAGCTTTGGCGAGAGGATGGTGAGAGCCAACTTCTACAGAAGCGGTAATTTGCACTAATTCACCTTCAGTCATGCCTTCTGCTGGCACTAAGTTAGTGACATGAGGCTTACCTTCTGTCAGTGTACCTGTTTTGTCCAAAGCAATTGTTGTTATAGTACCTAGTTGCTCAAGTGCTGCACCACCTTTAATTAATGCTCCACGACGAGTTGCAGTGGCGAGTGCCGAGGTTATAGCTGCTGGGGTTGAGATGACTAAAGCACATGGACAACCGATCAACAGCAATGTTAAGCCTCGATATATCCACGTTTCCCACAATGCACCAAAGAAAATAGGTGGAATGACAATCACTAACGCTGAAATCAACATAATGATTGGCGTGTATATACGACTAAAGCGGTCAATAAAACGTTCTATAGGTGCTCGGCGTTCTTCTGCTTCCTCGATCAGTTGTAAAATGCGGTCGATAGCATTTTGCCCCTGTTCTGACACCACTTCCATTTGAACAGCTCTATCAACAGACAAACAACCCGCCGCAACTTTCTCACCAACATTGCGTTCAACCGGAACGGACTCCCCTGTTAGTGCACTTTCATCGAAGCTAGCAAAACCCGAAACCAAAACAGCATCTGTTGGTAGACGACCACCTGGGGCTATTTCAATAATGTCGCCTGGTCGTAATTGCGCAACAGGGATAGTGGATTTTTCCCCATCTTTGATTAAGACCGCATCTTCTGGCACTAAAGCCATTAATGCGCTAACACCGCGTCGTGCTCTACCTGCAGAATATGATTCCAGCATTTCACCTAACATGAAGAGCAAGATAACCATCGCGGCTTCTTCAGTTGCTTGAATGAATATTGCACCGACAGCTGCAACGGTCATTAATGTTTCAATAGCAAAGGGGGAGCCTGTACGAATTAAACGTAACGATTTACGGGCAATAGGGTATAGCCCAAAAAGGGTAGTTAAAATAAAAGCAATGTTACCAATTTGCGGATTGAAAGACTCAATTCCCCAACTAATGGCCATTAAAATGGCTAAGATAATGACGGGTTTAGCTTCACTCAATAAACTCTGTTGAGGAGCAAGGGACGCAGCACTGTTATTACCAACTTCAAGTAATTCATAACCCGCAGCTTCAACAGTAGAACGTACTGCCGTGCTGATGTCAGTATTTGCATCAACAACTAATTTTTCTGTGGCAAACAACACCTTAGCTTGTTTAACTTCACTAATTTGTCTTACTGCGGTTTCAATTTTATTTGCACAACTTGGGCAATCCATACCACGGATGATCCAACTAAAGCGTTGTTTCGCTTCTAGAGTTGGTTCAACGTCGTTAATTGTTTGTGTGTTAAGCCCACAGCTGGTGCCGTGTTGGTGGTCATGACTTGTGTGTTGATGTGAAGAATGCTGATGAGATTCTTCGTCATCGTCAGGATATTCCTTCACATTATTATGTTCATGAGTATGTGAGTCATTACTAACTTTTTTGCTGTTATTCGCAATAGAGGATGAACAGCTGCTATTGCTTGAGCAGCAACTGCTCGTATGCGCATGGGTATCTTTATGTGTATGTGTGTGCATAAGTGCCCCTTATCAAACAAGATATTCTATCATTGCAGATAAGCTTACACTTTGGAGTCTACTCCAGAGTCAAACTAAAAGAGAGGTGCCAATTGATAAAATTCTCAAATAGCATTTTTTATCAATTGGCGTGAGACTTGAATGAGTTGTTGTTACAGATAAATGGCACGAACAATGAAGAATTGTCCAATAAAATAGAGCGCGGCAACAACGGCTTTTGAGGCTTTAAATGGAATACGGAAATGTGCTATTAGCCAAACACAGTTAGATAAGAACAGTAGTGATGCCCCTATCATAATGGAAAAATTATATTCACGAGCTAGCCCAAAGTACTGGTCACCTGCGACCCATGCCATAATCATACACATGATTAACGACGCAAAAACAATAGCCTGTAGATTTTCGAGCTTTCCCCAAATGAAAACAAGAGTAACGGCTGCAATAATCAGAGGGACAGCTAGCCAAGGTAAGAATAGGCCAAAATTTAATTGCATCCCAAAGCTAATGGTATAAATCAGGTAACTCAAGAACATCAATGCGACTGAAGTTAGTAAGCGTTCACTAGATAACATGCGAGAAAGATCCGCTACTAGAGAAACTAATAGGCCTGCTAAAATCAGGTAGTTTTGAATATTTAAATCCTCAGAACTCCACCCCCAGAGTAGTAAGAGTAGCAGTGTAATAGGGCGAAATAACCAACGTTGCCACCCTGGTCCTCGATAGGCTGCATCGACATACAACCAACCGGAAAAGAGTACAGCGAGGAATGGCCAACTAATCATACACATATCCTTATAAGTTCAATGAGTGAAACTACAGTGATTAGGTTACTTAGATAACGTGTCCTATTTATATAAATAAGATAAACTACAGTTACTGACTTTTTAAACAAAATTCACATTATGAATAAGCCAATATTACTGATTATCGTTCTTGCGATCATTGCTGTTTTAGCAACAAAGCGCTTTTTTGACCAACGCAAGCAAAATGAAATTAATGATAACTCTTTGCCTGTGACTTATTTAGTTAAAGTCGATAATAAAAAAGATTACCCTTACCCTAACATGCGTTCTAGAGAGCGAGATGTTGTCTCTCCAGAAACTTTTCGTTATGAAATTTATTTCAAAACGCTATCAAGTGGTGAAATAATCAAAACTATTGTAACGGAAGAACAATACCAAGACGTTGAGTTAGGCCGCGAAGGTAAACTTATTATGCAAGGTACGCGGTTTGTTCGTTTTGAGCCAGCCTAGGGCCTTATTGGCCGGACTGTTTTTTCTTTGCTTCTTCCAACGCGGCTTTGGTTTTTTTCTGCATAGCTAGCATTTCAAAAACCCCAAAAAAGAAAATTCGTAGTTGAACTAAACCTGAGATTTTCTCCCCTTTAGGGAGGGTCGCTTTAAGAAAGATAGTTTGCAGTGCATGCATGAAAACCATAAACACCATTGCAATATCCATAAAGTATTTCAGTGGCTTAGGGAATGGGTGAATAAGGTTAAATACCATAAAGCCCCAAACACAAATCATCAGCAGGCGTCCAATGTTAATAAACATGTTTTTTTCCCTAAAGTAAAGTTCGGATGAAAAGACGATAAGCAACTTGCCCAGCTATTTTTTCGCGGTGAAGTTGCCAATTCGCTGGAATGTCAGTAAGTGGTGACTCCGCTTCTGACTCAATGTATACCCAGCTTTCCTCTGCTAACCATTGGTTTTTTTCTAATAATTGAATGGTTTCATTAAGTAACCCTTTTCGAAATGGTGGGTCAATAAAAACCACATCAAAAGGGGCCCCTGATTGGTTTAGTATATTAAGGGTATTATTATTGACAACAGAGGCATTATCGGCTTGCAAGCGGGTTTTATTTTCGGCTAATAGCTGTGCGTTTTGTTTATCAAGCTCAATAAAGGTTACAGTCTGGGCAAAGCGAGAAAGAGCCTCAAAGCCTAAAGCCCCGCTTCCTGCAAAGCAATCTAAGCAGCGAGCATCACGAATAACAGGCATTAACCAGTTAAATAAGGTTTCTTTTATTCTATCTGTTGTTGGGCGTAAGCCTTCACTATCGCGAACAGGTAGTTTTCTACCTCGCCATTTTCCACCAATAATTCGAATTTGCCCTAAAGGGGCTGATTGTGGTTTTTTTGCCATAATATTTATTGCTACTTAGCTGGTTTATGTACTTAAAATTGATTGTTACTATTGTATACCTGTCAGACGATAAGTTGCAGTGTTGTTATTCCTTATTGGTTGGATTTCAATTATAGCGTTTTATTTTCACAGTTTTAACACCCAAATTTAGATTAAATTTTCAGGATTTTTCTTTCAGATATGTGTTGCTGAGCGATGAAATGGTAGACTGGATGTAATTTTATCGCGATTTAATTATCGAGTGCCATATTTTTACCGCGAGGAGTGTAGTGGCAAATGGCTAAAGACAAGAAAAAAGGGTTCTTTTCATGGTTGGGGTTTGGTCGTAAAAATGAAGAAGATACTCAGAAAACAGACCATCAACAAACAAATACGGCTGACGAAGCTGAAAAACAGCAGCAAGAGCAAGAAGTTGCAATAGATATCGCAACCGCAGAAGCAGAACGACAACATCAAGCCGAGCAGGCTGCCATTAAAGCGGCTGAAGATGAAGCTCAGCGTCAGTATGAGGAACAGCAAGCTGCAATTGAAACAGCAACTGAGCAAGCAGAAAAAGAGCGTGAAGCACAAATAGCGGCGATTCAGGCAGCCCAAGAACAAGCAGAACTTGAACGCCAAAAGGCAGAAGAAGCACGGCTCATAGCAGAGCAGGCGGAGCGTGAGCGTTTGGAAGCTGAGGCAATGCGTGTGGCTGAAGTCGAAATGGAGCGCCAGCGCCAAGCAGAATTAGCCGCTATTCAGGCTGCAGAAGAGGCTTTAGAACAACAGCGTCAAGCTGATTTAGCGACGATTAAAGCAGCGGAAGAACAAGCAGAGCGTGAACGCCAAGAAGCTGAAGCGGCACGGTTAGCAGAAGAACAAGCAGAACGTGAGCGCCAAGAAGCCGAAGCGGCACGGTTAGCGGAAGAGCAAGCAGAGCGTGAACGTCAAGAAGCCGAAGCAGCACGGTTAGCGGAAGAACAAGCAGAGCGTGAGCGCCAAGAAGCCGAAGCAGCACGGTTAGCGGAAGAGCAAGCAGAGCGTGAACGCCAAGAAGCTGAAGCGGCACGGTTAGCAGAAGAACAAGCAGAACGTGAGCGCCAAGAAGCCGAAGCGGCACGGTTAGCGGAAGAGCAAGCAGAGCGTGAACGCCAAGAAGCTGAAGCGGCACGATTAGCGGAAGAACAAGCAGAACGTGAACGCCAAGAAGCCGAAGCGGCACGGTTAGCGGAAGAACAAGCAGAGCGTGAACGCCAAGAAGCTGAAGCGGCACGATTAGCGGAAGAACAAGCAGAACGTGAACGCCAAGAAGCCGAAGCGGCACGGTTAGCGGAAGAACAAGCAGAGCGTGAGCGCCAAGAAGCTGAAGCAGCACGGTTAGCGGAAGAGCAAGCAGAACGTGAACGCCAAGAAGCCGAAGCCGAGCGCTTACGTTTAGAAGAAGAAAAAAATAATTCGCCAACAGAACAAGAAAAACCCAAAAAAGAGGGTTTCTTTGCTAGGCTAAAGAAAGGGTTATTGAAGACCCGTCAAAATTTAGGTTCAGGCTTTTTGGGGTTATTTTCTGGTAAGAAAATTGATGATGACCTATTTGATGAACTTGAAGAACAATTATTAATTGCAGATGTTGGTGTAGATACCACTCGTAAAATTATTAATAACCTCACCGCGCATGCTAGCCGTAAAGACCTGAAAGATGCTGAGGCTTTATATGGCAAATTGCGTGAGGAAATGTCTGATATTTTAGCGAAAGTGGATAAACCACTCGAGATCGAAGATAAAAAACCCTATGTTATTCTAATGGTTGGGGTTAATGGAGTGGGTAAAACAACCACGATTGGTAAATTAGCACGTCAATACCAGTCGGAAGGGAAAAGCGTCATGTTAGCTGCGGGGGATACTTTCCGTGCCGCAGCGGTTGAACAACTCCAAGTGTGGGGTGAACGTAATAAAATCCCTGTGGTTGCTCAACACACCGGTGCAGACCCAGCCTCAGTTATTTTTGATGCAATTCAATCAGCGCAAGCTAAAGGTGCTGATGTCTTAATTGCTGATACTGCAGGGCGTTTACAAAATAAATCACACTTAATGGAAGAACTGAAGAAAATTGTTCGCGTGATGAAAAAATTGGATGAAAACGCACCGCATGAAATTATGTTAACGCTAGATGCGAGTACTGGACAAAACGCGGTAAGTCAGGCCAAACTTTTTGATGAAGCTGTTGGTTTGACTGGTATCACATTGACTAAGCTCGATGGCACAGCAAAAGGTGGGGTAATTTTCTCTATTGCAGACCAATTTGGTATTCCAATTCGTTACATTGGTATTGGTGAAGGTATTGAAGATTTACGTCCATTTAAAGCAGATGACTTTATCGAGGCTCTATTTGCCCGAGAGGAATAATTTTCGATGATCCGCTTTGAACACGTTAGTAAAGCTTATCGCGGTGGCCGCCAAGCTCTCCAAGGGGTTGATTTTCATATTCAACCTGGGGAAATGGCATTTTTAACAGGCCACTCAGGCGCAGGTAAAAGTACGTTACTTAAACTAATATGTGGCATTGAGCGCCCAAGTGCGGGCCACATTTTGTTTAATGGTCACGATATTAGCCGCTTGAAGAATCGGGAGATCCCATTTCTGCGCAGGCAGATCGGCATGATTTTTCAGGATCACCACCTGCTATTTGATCGAACTGTTTATGATAACGTAGCGATGCCATTGATTATCTCTGGGGCGAGTACAGAAGATATTCGTAGGCGCGTTTCTGCTGCATTGGATAAAGTTGGGTTATTGGATAAAGCGAAAAATTTCCCTATCCAATTATCTGGTGGGGAACAGCAGCGAGTGGGTATTGCACGAGCCGTGGTGAACAAACCAACGATGTTACTCGCGGATGAACCAACCGGTAACCTTGATGGCGAGCTATCGGAAGGTATTATGCGTTTATTTGAAGAGTTTAACCGCGTTGGCGTGACGGTATTAATGGCAACACACGATATTGCATTGATTGAACGTCGTAACTATCGTGTTCTTACACTTAGTGAAGGCCGCATGCTTGGAGGTCAACATGGCTAAGAATGTCCGTAAAGGCAGGCCAGAACGCACCATGCAATCGAAAAGTAAAGCACTAAAGGGCGGGTGGCGTGAGCAATGGCGTTATTCATGGCTTAATGCACTTGCCGATATGCTTAGGCAACCTTTAGCCACCTTTTTAACGGTGATGGTGATAGCGATTTCACTCGCTTTACCAAGCCTTTGTTATATTGTGTGGAAAAACGTCTCACAAGCAGCAGCACAGTGGTATCCAACACCACAACTCACAGTTTATCTGGATAAATCTCTTGATGAACAAGGTGGTCAAAATGTGGTGACTCAATTACAGGCTCTTGAAGGTGTGGAAAACGTTAATTACCTTTCAAGGGACCAAGCAATGAGCGAATTTCGTAGCTGGTCTGGTTTTAGTACCGCACTTGATATGCTTGAAGAAAACCCATTGCCTGCGGTGGCGATCATAACGCCAAAAATTGACTTTGAAGGGTCAACGGTACTGACCACACTTCGAGACCGGGTCAGTCAAGTGAATGGTATTGAAGAAGTTCGCATGGATGATAGCTGGTTTGCGCGTTTAGCATCATTAACCAATTTGGTGGGGAGCATTGCTTCCGTGATTGGTATTTTAATGATTGTGTCATTGTTCCTTGTAATTGGTAACAGTGTGCGGCTAAATATTTTTGCTCGACGAGATACGATCAATGTGATGAAGTTGATCGGCGCAACTGATGGTTTTATCATGCGGCCATTTTTAAATGGGGGGCTTTTTTTAGGGGCTTTAGGCGCCATAATCTCCTTAATTATGACCTTCTTACTGGTTTGGCAGTTATCGGCTGGTGTTGCGCAAGTCGCAAGTGTGTTTGGGACTCAATTTAATATTGAAGGGCTATTGTGGGAAGAGTCATTATTGATCCTCTTATTATCTGCAATGGTAGGTTGGGTTGCAGCATGGTTGGCGACACTTCAACATTTACGTCATTTTACACCAGAGTAATAGATTGTTTTTAGTGGCTTTTATCGAGGGCTATGGGTAATGAATGCTTATTAGCCCTTGATTTTATTAGGTCTTTATTTTAAAAGTGAACTTAGTCTGGATTGTTTTGTCTTATATTGACCTACTGTTAACAATTCCTGTATATAATTTATTTAATGCCGTTAAACTGCTAAACTCTATGTTTACTTCATGATTAACCAATACGGTTATCGACATCAAACCAATCTGTTTTCCATTTTGTTTATAGAGGATCTGAATGACCAAAGATATGCAATCCTTAGCTCTTGTTCCACAAGGAAGTATTGAAGCCTATGTTAGGGCGGCTAATGCTTACCCGATGCTTACCGCTGAGGAAGAAAAGGAACTTGCTGAACGGCTGCATTACCACGGTGATCTGGATGCTGCCAAGCAACTTATTTTGTCGCATTTGCGCTTTGTTATTCATGTTGCTCGTAGTTATGCGGGGTATGGTTTGCCGCAAGCGGATTTAATTCAGGAAGGAAATATCGGCTTGATGAAAGCGGTGCGTCGTTTTAATCCTGAGGTTGGTGTTCGCTTAGTTTCCTTTGCGGTTCACTGGATCAAAGCAGAAATTCATGAATATGTGTTACGCAATTGGCGTATCGTAAAAGTTGCAACAACTAAATCTCAGCGTAAGCTATTCTTTAATCTAAGAAAAAATAAAAAGCGTCTTGGTTGGTTTAATCAAGAAGAAGTGGATATGGTTGCTGAAGAACTTGGAGTAAGCACGAAAGATGTCCGCGAAATGGAATCTCGCATGGCCGCACAGGATATGGCATTTGATATGTCAGATGACGACGATAGCGGTGATTTCGGCGGTCCAATTGCGCCAGTCTTATTTTTGCAGGATAAATCATCGGATTTTGCAGGTTCCATTGAAGATGATAACTGGGAAAGTCACGCGACTGATCGGCTATCTGATGCATTAGATTCCTTAGATGAGCGCAGCCAAGACATTATTCGGGCACGCTGGCTTGATGATGACAACAAAACGACGTTGCAAGAACTGGCTGATAAGTACGGTGTATCAGCTGAGCGTGTTCGTCAGTTAGAAAAAAATGCCATGAAAAAACTGCGTTTAGCCATGGAAGAAGATGACGACGAGATGTAATTTGTTGTTAAATAAACTGCGGTAAATAATTATCTGCATTTGTCTTCAATAAAATGGAGTATAAATGCAGATAATCACATCTTATATTCTGTTTTTATTTCTGGCCTTATAAATAGGCAAACAACCTACTCTTAGTCGCTATACAACTCTAATGGAAGGCCATCAGGGTCAGCAAAAAACGTGAATCTTTTTTGAGTGTAAGGGTCAATCCGTATTTCTTCACAAGTCACCCCTTGTTTTGCTAAATAAGCGACCCATTTATCTAAGTTATCAACACTAAAAGCAAGGTGGCGAAGCCCTGCTGCTTCGGGGTAGCTCAACCTTGCTGGTGGATCAATAAAACTGAATAATTCAATTTGATAATGTTCCCCAAAAGCTAAGTCTGCTTTCCATGAATGGCTTTCAGCACGGTAGTATTGTGCTAGTAAGTTTAAACCTAAAATACGGCAGTAAAAATCTTTACTGACTTCAAAATTTGAGGCGATGATCGCAACATGATGGATTTTATTTAACTTCATGTAGGTAGCCTATCTGTTTTTCCCATACGTCTGGTTGTATTGTCGCATTAAACCCGCAGGCGGTTAAAAATAATTGCATGTGTTGTTTTTCTTGTGGCAAAACATGACTGAAATTGAACTGCCAGTGTTCTACATCAGGATGAGCTCGGAAAATTTCTTGCATTAAATATAAGCCAACACCTCTGCGACGAGTCGCCTCACGAACACAAAAATCACGAATAATGGCATGATGATGGTCAACGCTCACTTTAGCGGCTGCAAGTAACCTTTCATTAAAGCGAGCAGCATAAAACTGTTCCCCAGTTTTAAGTATTTCAGTAAGTTCATGTTGGCTCTGGTCAGGCCAGATTTTATGTAAGTCTAGGTATTGCTGTTCAGTAGGAATGACCAAAGGGATAATAGTGAGTCTCATGATGTTTTGTCCGTTTCCCTGTAAGGGTTGCAGTCACTGATCCTGCCAGAGTGATCTACAACTGATTTTTGGGTTTTAGAGAGAAAAATTTGGTACGACTTAATTTTCCGAGTTTAGCTCGGATTAATTTAAATTTAACTAGAATATAACACTGGTATTTACATAAAAACCACTTAAACACATTAGTTTTTTATTCTGCATCTAATGTAATTACCTACCATATCCATTTGCTATTTAGCATAATTATCTTGTTTAATGTTATGAAATATATAGCCTTATTCGCTGTATTTTGAAATATCAGGCATTGTACCTGTCAACCATAATAATCTACTACAAATCAAATACAAACACTCAGAACCATGAAGACGGGGACGATAAAATGAAGAATATGAATAAAGCATTATTAGCGGGCTGTATCGCGATGGCATTCAGCTCTGCGGGATGGGCAAAGGAAATTAAAATTGCGGTTGTTGGCGCAATGTCAGGGCCAGTGGCTCAATATGGTGATATGGAATTTACAGGAGCGCGTCAAGCTATTGCAGATATTAATGCAAAAGGTGGCATTAATGGTAATACACTAGTTGCAGTTGAATACGATGACGCTTGTGACCCGAAGCAAGCAGTTGCAGTTGCCAATAAAGTAATCAATGATGGTATTCGCCATGTTATTGGTCATCTGTGCTCTTCTTCTACTCAGCCTGCATCGGATATCTATGAAGATGAAGGCGTGATTATGATCACCCCTGCGGCAACGAACGCCGACCTCACTACCCGTGGTTACCAAATGGTATTGCGTACGACGGGTTTAGACTCTGACCAAGGGCCTACCGCAGTTAAATATATTTTAGATGAGGTTAAGCCAACTCGTATCGCTGTGGTACACGATAAACAGCAGTATGGTGAAGGTTTAGCGCGCTCTGTTCGTGAAAACCTCAATAAAGCTGGTGTAAAAGAAGTGATGTTTGAAGGGGTTACCGCTGGTGACAAAGATTTTTCAGCATTAGTGGCGAAGCTGAAAAAAGAAAACGTAGATTTTGTATACTTCGGTGGTTATTACCCAGAAATGGGGCAAATTTTACGCCAAGCGAAGCAATCTGGTCTAAACATCCGTTTTATGGGGCCTGAAGGTGTTGGTAACTCGTCATTATCGAATATCGCTGGTGATGCTTCGGAAGGGATGCTAGTCACATTACCAAAGCGCTATGACCAAGTTGCCACTAACCAACCTATTGTTGATGCAATTAAAGCGAAAAAAGAAGATCCAACAGGGCCATTTGTGTGGACAACTTATGCTGCTATCCAAGGTTTAACTACGGCAATGGAGCGTACAGGTAGTGTTGAGCCTGAAGATTTAGTCAAAGATTTGAAAGCAAATCCAGTTGAAACTGTAATGGGAACGCTAAGCTGGCAGCCAAACGGGGACTTGAAAGGTTTCGAGTTTGGTGTATTTGAATGGCACAAAGATGGGACTTCCACCTCTGTAAAATAGTCGCGAGTCGTGTTCCAAAGTAGTGAATAAGAACCGGAAGAGAGTCACTTTCTTCCGGCTTCTGTTCTCTATATAGGACAAGCAGTTCGAAAGGATAGTCTTATGTCAGATCAAATTCTTTATTTTATTCAGCAATTCCTTAATGGATTGACTCTTGGCAGCACCTACGCACTCATCGCTATAGGTTATACCATGGTGTACGGCATCATTGGTATGATTAACTTTGCTCATGGCGAAGTGTATATGATAGGCAGCTATGTTTCTTTTATTGTGATCGCAGGCTTAATGATGCTTGGGATTGACGTTGGCTGGATCTTAGTCGCTGCGGCATTTGTTGCCGCGATCGTTGTTTCCAGTGCTTATGGTTGGAGTATTGAGCGTGTTGCTTATCGGCCTGTACGTCATTCTAAACGTTTAATTGCATTGATCTCGGCGATCGGGATGTCTATTTTTCTACAAAACTATGTCAGTTTGTCACAAGGTTCACGGGACTTAGCGTTACCAAGCCTAATTACAGGGCAATGGGTGCTCGGTGAAAGTGATGGTTTTGCAGCAACAGTTACGAAAATGCAGTTAACAATATGGGTGGTAACACTGCTAGCGATGCTGGCGTTAACCGTATTTATTCGTTATTCAAAGATGGGAAGAGCCTGTCGTGCTTGTGCTGAAGACTTAAAAATGGCGAGTTTACTTGGCATTAATACCGACCGAGTCATTTCGTTAACTTTTGTTATTGGCGCCGCAATGGCCGCAGTAGCCGGTGTTTTGTTGGGGCAATTTTATGGTGTTATTAACCCATATATTGGCTTTATGGCTGGGATGAAAGCCTTTACGGCAGCAGTATTAGGTGGAATAGGCAGTATTCCTGGCGCCATGCTAGGTGGTTTAATTCTTGGTGTGGCTGAAGCGATGACTTCTGCATATTTGAGCACTGAATACAAAGATGTCGTGTCATTTGGTTTATTAATCGGTGTGTTATTAATCATGCCTACCGGCATTCTGGGACGCCCGGAGGTCGAAAAAGTATGAGAAAAGAAAATTGGATTAACGCCATTGTAGCCTCAGCCACTTTTTTTGTGCTGGCGTTATTTATGATGGGGATGCAACTTACACTTGATGGAACAAAACTAGTTGTCACAATGGGGGATTCTGTTCGTTGGAATTGGATTCTTGCAGGGATTGTCGTCATTTTTGTGTACCAGCTTGTCCGCCCAACGTTAAGTAAAGTATGGAAAGGCGTTCCTAAGAAAGCTTGGTCTATTCCTGATTTTGATGGTTCCACAACAAAACAGAAAATCTTAGCGGTCATAATCATTATTGCTGCAATTATTTGGCCATTTCTAGTTTCACGTGGAAGTGTTGATATTGCGACTTTAACACTAATTTATGTGATGTTAGGGTTGGGGTTAAACGTTGTTGTTGGCCTTTCTGGTTTACTGGTTTTAGGTTATGCAGGCTTCTATGCGATCGGCGCTTATACTTTCGGGTTATTAAATCATTACTATGGTTTTGGTTTCTGGGAAAGTTTACCGATTGCAGGGTTAACCGCGGCATTAGCCGGTTTTTTACTAGGCTTCCCTGTTCTGAGATTAAGAGGTGACTATCTTGCGATTGTGACGCTCGGTTTTGGGGAAATTGTGCGTATTTTATTACTCAATAATACTGAGATCACAGGTGGGCCGAATGGGATTAGCCAGTTACCTAAACCTACATTGTTTGGTCTTGAGTTTAGCCGTACAGCAAAAGAGGGATGGGACACATTCCATAACTTTTTTGGGTTAGATTATAGCCCTGGTGATCGGATTATTTTTCTCTATTTTGTCGCGCTACTGCTAGTTGTATTGACGCTGTTTATCATTAATCGGCTGCTTCGAATGCCGTTAGGCCGTGCGTGGGAAGCGTTGCGTGAAGATGAAATTGCATGTCGCTCACTAGGCTTGAGTCCAACGCGAATTAAATTAACCGCTTTTACTATTAGTGCCGCTTTTGCGGGGTTTGCGGGGACATTATTTGCCGCAAGACAAGGGTTTATTAGCCCAGAGTCATTTACCTTTGTTGAGTCTGCATTTGTACTGGCTATTGTTGTACTTGGGGGAATGGGCTCGCAAACATCGGTGATTTTAGCCGCTATTATCTTAGTTGTATCAAGGGAAATGATGCGTGACCTTAACCAATACAGCATGTTGTTATTGGGGGCATTGATGGTATTGATGATGATTTGGCGGCCACAAGGCTTATTACCAATGAAACGTCGACAAATGCAGGTTAAAAAAGTACCTGAAGGGGAGGGCGCATGAGTCAATTAACTTCCCCTTTATTACAGGTCAGTGGCTTAACCATGCGTTTTGGTGGCTTACTTGCGGTTAATGATGTCGAACTAGGGATTAATCAGGGTGAAATAGTGTCCTTAATTGGGCCTAACGGCGCAGGGAAAACAACCATTTTTAACTGCTTAACTGGCTTTTATAAGCCGACTAGTGGCACTATCTTATACCATGATAAACACCTTGAAGGCCTATCAGGGCAAGCTATCGCGCGTTTAGGGGTTATCCGAACTTTTCAACACGTGCGGTTGTTCAAAGAAATGACTGTCATTGAGAACCTACTTGTTGCGCAACACCAACATTTGAAAAGTGGTATTTTTTCTGGTCTTTTAAAGACTCCAGGTTTTCGCCGTGCAGAGTCAGAAGCTCTTGATAATGCGGTAAAATGGTTGGAGCGAGTTGACCTATTACCGTTTGCTAATCGGCAAGCAGGTAATTTAGCGTATGGGCAACAACGACGTTTAGAGATCGCACGCTGTATGGTGACTCGCCCTGAAATTTTGATGTTAGACGAACCCGCAGCAGGACTTAACCCTAAAGAAACTAATGACTTAGATGAATTAATTGCTGAATTACGCAGCCATCATAATGTTTCTATCTTATTAATTGAACATGATATGAAATTAGTGATGGGGATTTCAGACCGTATTTATGTTGTGAATCAAGGTACGCCATTAGCCAATGGTACACCAAATGAAATTCGCCAACATCCAGATGTGATTAAGGCCTATTTGGGGGAAGCTTACTGATGTTAGAGTTTAAAAAAGTTTCTACTCACTATGGGAAGATACAAGCACTGCATGGGATCAGCTTAAATATTCAAAAGGGTGAAATTGTGACCCTAATTGGTGCTAATGGTGCAGGGAAAACAACCTTATTAAGCACCTTGTGTGGCGACCCTCGAGCATCTGAAGGCCAAGTTATCTACCGAGGTGTGGATATTACTCAATTACCTACATCGAAAATTATGCGTGAAGATATTGCATTAGTGCCAGAAGGGCGGCGTGTATTTTCTCGTATGACGGTAGAAGAAAACCTCGCCATGGGGGGATTTTTCGCTAATCGCCAAGAGTATCAAGAACGTATTGAACGAGTATATACGCTATTTCCAAGGCTCTATGAACGTCGAAACCAACGCTCGGGGACGATGTCAGGTGGGGAACAACAAATGCTTGCCATAGGGCGTGCTTTAATGAGTCAGCCTGAATTGTTGTTACTCGATGAGCCGTCACTAGGGTTGGCTCCGATTATTATTATGCAAATTTTTGATACGATTCAACAGCTACGGGAAGAAGGCATGACCATTTTCCTTGTTGAGCAAAATGCTAATCAAGCTTTGAAACTCGCTGATCGCGGGTATGTACTGGAAAATGGGCGTATTGTCCTGGAAGACAGTGGAAAAGCCTTGTTAGCCAATGAGGCTGTCAGAAATGCTTATTTAGGCGGTTAGTGAGAATATATTAAATACTTCGGGCTGTGGGAGTGTAATAGCTCGAAGTATTTAATACCAATGCTTTCTGTATTATTTTTTTATAATAGTAATTTTAAGCTTATCTTTATTATCATTAATATGTTTTAAAACACCATTATTATTATTCATTAATTCAAGTGTGCCGTCGTCACGTTTAGTTAAATAGGTTTTTCTTTCGACTGAGATTAATAAGTTTGGCAATTCACGACCAAAACTAGTAGTTACATTTATATATTTAAATTTTTTATTAGCCGTAATGATACAATCGCCATTTTCTGTTTCTTTAATCGTAAAACTAGTTCTCATATCATCAATTGATTCATCATTTGGGATTGTATCTATAGCGTTATTTCCTATAATATAATTATCATCTTTGTTTATTTTATGTAAACGAGTGAGCGGGTCGGCAAGAAAGCCTTGATGAGTGATTTGTGATATTATTTGTGCGTTTTCTGAACCGAATTTTGCAGTAAGAACTCTTGCATCTTTAATATTTACTGTGTTTTCTTGGCGATATGGGGTGTGTAAATAAACATTCATTCTATTGAAATCTTTGTTGAATTTATCAGATAGTTCCCTATCAAAAGTAAATCCATCAGATTCAAGAATGTGACCCAGAGCGGTAGATGTCGTTTTATCATCACTATTTGGAGTAAATCTTTCTATTTTAGTTTTTAATATAATTGAAGTTGAATTTTTATCATGAATAATTTCTTTTTTATATTTACTAAGATTCTTAAAGTATTGCTTAAGGGAAATAATTTTACTTTTATTATTTAATGTCTGTTTTCTTTTATTTATTATTGATAACCTGAATGATTCTAAAATTGATCCTAACGCTATTTTAATTCTGTGAATAGAACTTGGGAGTGATTTTTTATTCGAGCTGTTATTTTTTATACAGTGAGTATTTTCGGGGGAATAGACAATATTCTTAGTAATTTTAGTCATAAAGGGTCACTTAGTAATATATTTAAATTTAGGGTAGATTATCCCACCCTAAATTTAATGTATTGCAAAAATAGATAACTATTAATTTGGTATTTATCTTTTATAAGTGACCTGTTTTGTGAAGAGCTTATCTCATTAGAGTGAGTTCTAGCCGTGTTATCTGTTCATTTTTCTATTTTTACGGAATGTGAAGTATCTCCCATTTCAGCTATTTGCTTGTTTCTATGTATAAAATTAAATGTATATACAACTTTTTCCATAGAAACAGAGAGCTACTTGTTGTTGTATAACTTTTCTGACTCCCCTTTTTCCACTGTTCGTATAAAAATTCAAATTTAAATGTATATACTTTGTGAATTAAATGTATATATATTTGAATGCAAGATAAATGATTTCAATGAATAGATAGTCTCGAGCACGTTGATATTGATTTAATGTATTGATTTTAAATCAGTTAACTGACCTGAAAATAAAGGTGAATTGTCGCTAACAAGGTATCTCGTAGATTATCACCGTAGAAAATTGTTAATTTAAAGTTAATTGAAAATGGATGATAGGGGATACAACCATGCAAAACCGTACAGACTTAACTCGAGTGATCCGCGCTCCACGAGGCAGTGAAAAAGCCTGTAAAAGCTGGCTGACTGAAGCCGCGTACCGGATGATCCAAAATAATTTAGACCCCGATGTTGCTGAGCACCCTCAAAGCTTAGTGGTTTATGGTGGTATCGGTCGTGCAGCCCGTGATTGGGAATGTTATGACAAAATTTTAGAAGTATTAAAAACATTGGAAGACGACCAAACCTTGTTAGTTCAGTCAGGTAAACCTGTCGGAGTATTTCCTACTCATCCAGATGCTCCACGTGTACTAATTGCCAACTCAAATATTGTTCCACATTGGGCGAATTGGGAGCACTTTAATGAGTTAGATCGCAAAGGTTTGATGATGTATGGGCAGATGACCGCGGGTTCATGGATCTATATTGGTTCTCAGGGGATAGTTCAAGGTACCTATGAGACTTTTGTTTCACTTGCAAAACAACATTTTGATGGCAATGCTGCGGGCCGTTGGATTTTAACGGGAGGGCTCGGTGGAATGGGAGGAGCGCAACCTTTAGCCGCGACGATGGCCGGTTTTAGCATGATTGCGGTTGAATGTGATGAAAGCCGTATCGACTTCCGTTTAAGAACCCGTTATGTGGATAAAAAAGCCACTTCACTCGATGAAGCATTGCAATACATTGAAGAAGCAAAAGCGACAGGTAAGCCGGTATCTGTGGGGCTATTAGGTAACGCCGCAGATATTTACAGTGAGTTAGTCAAGCGCAATATAACCCCTGATTCTGTGACTGACCAAACGAGTGCTCATGACCCTGTTCATGGCTATTTACCTCAAGGCTGGTCATTAAATCAATGGCGAGAAAAACAAGAAACCGCTCCAACTGAGGTCACGAAAGCTGCTAAGAAAAGTATGGCGGTTCAAGTGGATGCCATGTTGACAATGCAAAAACGTGGCTCTGCCGCTTTTGACTATGGTAACAATATTCGACAAATGGCTAAGGATGAAGGTATCAGTAATGCCTTTGATTTTCCTGGGTTTGTTCCTGCTTATATTCGACCATTATTTTGTGAAGGGATCGGTCCATTCCGTTGGGTCGCTTTATCGGGAGACCCCGAAGATATTTATAAAACCGATCAAAAAGTCAAAGAGTTATTGCCTGACGACAAGCACTTACATAATTGGCTAGACATGGCCCGTGAGCGCATTGCTTTTCAAGGTCTGCCAGCACGCATCTGTTGGGTAGGGTTAAAAGATAGAGAAAGGTTAGGCCGAGCTTTTAATGAAATGGTGAAAAGTGGCGAATTAAAAGGACCTATTGTGATTGGGCGTGATCATTTAGATTCAGGTTCAGTGGCAAGCCCGCACCGTGAAACAGAATCAATGAAAGATGGTTCTGATGCCGTTTCTGACTGGCCGCTATTGAACGCATTATTAAATACTGCGGGAGGCGCTACATGGGTTAGCTTACACCATGGTGGTGGTGTGGGTATGGGCTTTTCTCAGCATTCAGGCGTAGTCATTGTCTGTGATGGAACAGATGCTGCCGATAAGCGTTTAGCTCGTGTCTTACATAATGACCCAGCAACGGGGGTTATGCGCCATGCGGATGCAGGTTATGACATTGCAATTAACTGCGCCAAACAGCAAGGGCTTAATTTGCCAATGGTTAAGTAATGTTGTTTGCCGGCGACTGTTGAGCCGGCAACATTCTGGAATAATAAGGAATTCAGTATGAATGCTGCATCAATTCAGAAAAAACAAGGGCCACTGGCAGGGATCAAAGTGATCGATTTAAGCCGTGTATTAGCGGGTCCTTATTGCACCGGTATGATGGCTGATCTTGGTGCTGAAGTCATTAAAATTGAAGTGCCTAATCATGGTGATGATAGCCGCCATTTAGGGCCTTTTATTGATGGTGAAAGCGTTTATTACGGCTTGATTAATCGTGGGAAACGTAGCATTGAGCTGGATCTTAAAGCGGATGAAGACCGCGCTATTCTTTTTCGATTAGTTAAAGAAAGCGATGTTGTTGTTGAAAACTTCCGCCCCGGTGTTACTAAAAGGCTCGGTATTGATTTTGATAGCTTAAAAAATCATAACCCTAAATTAATCTATGCCAGTATTTCAGGGTTTGGTCAAAACAGCCCATTAGCAAGTTACCCCGCGTATGACATTGTGGCACAAGCGATGTCAGGTTTAATGAGTGTCACAGGGTTCCCTGAAACGGGGCCAACGCGTAGTGGCGAATCTATCGGAGATGTCTGTGCTGGTATGTTTGCTTCATGGGCGATCAGCAGCGCGTTATTTGCCCGAGAACGACACAATGAGGCGGCACAATACATTGATGTTGCTATGGTTGATGTGTTACTGAGTATGCAATTAACCGGGCTTTCAAACTTATTTGCTCATAATAAAGCACCAAGTTTAGTTGGGAATCGCCATCCTGTTTCTACGCCATTTGATACTTACCATGCAAAAGATGGTTTAGTGGTAATAGCGATTGCCAGTGAAAAACTATTTCAACGTTTTTGCGAGTGCATGGGGAAAACTGAGCTTTGTCAGGACCCCCGCTATTTTGATGACCCCACCAGAACGCAACACCAAGCGGATTTAAGAAAAGAGATCGAAAGCTGGACTTGCCAAAAAACCGTTGAAGAAGTGTGTGATTTATTGTTAAACGCAGGGGTACCGGCTTCACCAATCCATGATTTACAGCAAGCAACACAGAGCGAGCATGCACAAGTACGTCAAGTACTCACTTATTTAAATGATGGTGGTACCCCGTTGATTTCTCAGCCCGTTTTTTTCAATGGTAATAAGCCACATTCAACATTACGAGCCCCTGTATTAGGTGAGGCAAATGCTATTTATAAGCCAGCGAAAACAACAACTAAAAATGCGGAGACAATGTTATGAGCTTTGAAATTAATGAAACTGAACAGGCAATTGTTGATGCAGTAGAAAAAGTATGTCACGACATTTTGCAACCTAATGCACAACGCTATGATGAAACCGAAACGTTCTGTGCTGAAAGTCTACAAGCGTTGGGAGAAATGGGGTGCTGGGGGATTAATTTACCTGAACAGTATGGTGGTTTTGGTATTGGTAGTATTGCGATGAGTAGGGTTGTTGAGGCTGTGGCGGCAGCTTGTGCATCTACCTCATCTGCATTAACAGCCCATTTCCTAGCAACAGATTCAATTTTAGTGGGGGGAACGGAAGAACAAAAAGCATATTGGCTACCGAAAGCGGCAACAGGTGAAATGTTAGGAGCATTCGGTTTAACAGAACCAGCTGCTGGCTCTAACCCAGCCGATATGCGAACAGTCGCTACACGTGAAAACAGCGGCTGGCGTATCCGAGGTAACAAACACTATATTACCAATGCTAAAGAAGCCGATTTTATCGTGTTGTATGCCAAAACAGATGTTGAGGCAGGAGCCCGCGGGATCAGCGCTTTTATGATCCCAAAAGGCACAGAAGGCGTAGCCTTTTCACAGCCAGAGAAAACCATGGGGCTACGTGGCAGTACGATTTATGAATTAGCTTTAAATTGTTGGCTACCTGAATCTGCCTTATTAGGTGAGGAAAATAAAGGGTTTCATACGGCAATGGAAGTACTAGATAAAGGCCGTGTCGAAGTGGCAGCAACCTCGCTCGGTATTGCTCGGGCAGCGATGGAAAGTGCTTTAGGTTGGGTCAAAGAACGTCAAATTGGTAAAAAACCATTAGCTGCATACCAAGGGACACAATGGCGTATCGCCGATATGCACACGCAACTTGAAGCTGCACGTATGTTGACATGGCGCGCCGCTGAGTTACGTGATTCAGGAGAGCGCTTTAGCTTGCAGTCAGCCACAGCAAAATTATTTGCTGCTGAATGTGCTGGTTTCGTGACTGATGCTGCATTACAGCTTCATGGTGGGTATGGCTATATTCGTGACCTTCCATTAGAACGTTATGTACGTGATGCACGAATTTTACGGATTTTTGAAGGTACTTCGGAGATCCAAAAGATCATTATTTCTCGTGCGGTTTTAGATGCGATTTAATTTATTTTAAAAATAATGAGCGAGTAGGCGGGACAGGCGGCTACTCGTTCATAAGGCAGCATAGGAGCACTACCTGACAACAGGATCATGGAATTAAAACACAACAACAATCAGGTTTAAGAATGTATTTCAATTAGTTACTGTGGGTGAATAATAGATAAAACATCATCCAGCGTAATGGTTAATAACTGTACCTTACGATTGTAGTTATTGCGGGTTCATTACGATTAATTGGTTCATTCTTTAGGCCAGCCTTGCTTAAAGAGGAGTTACCATGACAGTATCAAACGACATCGCGACAGGGCAAAAAAGTCGGCAGGAGAATGTACCACTAATCGAAGCTCGTTCCATCGATTACATTCCTGAGTCTGAACGCCATGGCACCTTATCGAGTCAATTTACACTTTGGTTCGGTTCTAATTTGCAGATAACAGCAATTGTAACCGGTGCATTAGCTGTAGTACTTGGTGGGGACGTGTTCTGGTCATTAATCGGCTTATTTATTGGCCAATTGCTAGGTGGTTCAGTAATGGCTTTGCATGCAGTGCAAGGGCCAAAGCTGGGGTTACCACAAATGATTTCTAGCCGTGTGCAGTTTGGGGTATACGGTGCCGTTATCCCTATTTTATTAGTATGCATGATGTATGTTGGGTTCTCTGCCAGTGGCACGGTATTAGCGGGGCAAGCGGTTGGTCAGCTTATGCATGTAAGTGACTGGATGGGGATTTTAATATTTGGTGCTGTGATTATTGGGATCACCATTTGTGGCTACCGAATTATTCATATTCTCGGAAAAGCAGCGAGCGTGATTGGAGTGATTACGTTCTTTTATCTATTTTTCCGTCTGTTTTATATGAATGATGTTTCGGTATTACTGGAAAATCGTCATTTTGATTGGACGCACTTTTTATTAGCCATGTCATTATCAGCATCTTGGCAAATTGCATTTGGTCCTTATGTTGCGGACTACTCGCGTTATTTACCGACAAAAACGCCAACAATTAAAGCATTTATGGCAGTAGGTGCAGGGACTGTTATTGGTACGCAAGCCTCTATGATTTTAGGTGTATTTGCGGCGGCCCTTGCAGGGAATAAATTTGCGGGTAATGAAGTTGCTTATATTGTGGGCTTAGGTAGTACAGGGTTAATTGCGGCGTTGTTATATATCAGTATTTTCTTTGGTAAGGTCACAATAACGGCTCTAAATGCTTACGGTAGTTTTATGTCGATGGCTGCGATTTGGTGTGGCTTCCGTGGTAAAAGCCAAATTTCTCGTGGGCAGCGGTTATTTTTCATTATTCTGATGGTGAGTTTTTCGACAGCTTTAGGGTTGGCAGGGCAACATTCTTTTCTAAAACTGTTCTCTTCTTTCTTATTATTTTTACTGGCATTTTTCACTCCTTGGAGTGCGATAAACCTAGTGGATTATTATTGGGTGACAAAAGGTCGCTACGATGTACCTGAACTTGCAAACCCTGATGGCCGTTATGGTCGCTGGAATAAAGTAGGGATCGTGACCTATGTTGTTGGGGTATTGATCCAATTACCTTTTATTTCAACAGGTTTCTATACCGGTCCTTTAGTTGAAAAACTGGGTGGTGTTGATATTTCATGGATTGTCGGTTTAGTTGCAACCAGTATTATTTATTATATCGCGATAAAAAAATGGCCAATGTCTGTTGCTGATAAATTGATATTACCTACAACAAAATAATGTGAAATACCCCTTATTTAATTATTAACAGATTTATTTAAAAGATAATTGAGCAAGCCAATAGTAGTGAATTTTTCACTGCTAGGGCTTCTCTCAACCTAAAAACGATTTTGAATCCTCTTTATATAAGCCAATCGTTGAAGAATTGGATAGGAGTTACGATGAAAATTTTAGTCGCAGTGAAGCGAGTGATTGACCATAACGTTAAAGTGAGAGTTAAAGCTGATGGCTCTGGGGTGGAATTGGCTAATGTCAAAATGGCAATTAACCCATTTGATGAAATTGCTGTAGAAGAAGCAGTACGTTTAAAAGAATCCGGCAAAGCGACTGAAGTGATCGCTGTTTCTGTGGGGGATATTAGTTACCAAGAAACGCTGCGTAGTGCGATGGCAATTGGTGCCGACCGCGCCATTTTAATTCAGCGACCCGCAGAGTTAGCGTTAGAGCCGTTGGATATTGCTCGCTTACTACAACAAATTGTCGATAAAGAACAAGCTGACCTGATTTTGTTAGGTAAACAGGCAATTGATGATGACTGTAACCAAACAGGTCAAATGTTATCGGCATTATTAGATTACCCACAAGCGACATTTGCTTCACAAATTAAAATCGACGGTGGAACACTGCAAGTGACACGGGAAATTGATGGGGGGTTAGAAACGTTAGAAATGCCATTGCCAGCAGTCGTGACAACAGACTTACGGTTAAATGAACCTCGCTATGCAACTTTACCTAATATTATGAAAGCAAAGAAAAAACCTCTAGATATCATTGATATTGCTGATATGAATTTTTCACCATTGGGGCAAGTTAAAACGCTCAAGGTCAGTGAGCCGAAAAAGCGTGTTGGGCAATGTACATTACTAAGTAGTGCAACCGCATTAGTCAGTGAACTGCAAGCGAAAGAAGTGATTTAACAGAGGGAAATGAATATGAGCCAAACATCAGTGTTAGTGATTGTCGAACATGATAATCAAACAATAAAATCATCAACTTATCATAATATTACCGCTGCTCATGAAATTCTTGCTGCTGGTGGTGAACTACACTTATTCGTTGCTGGGAGCCAGACAGCTTCAGTTGCTCAATTAGCTGCGAGCATCAAAGGTGTTAATAAAGTTCTAGAAATTCAATCTGATGAGCTTGAAGGGCAATTAGCTGAGCCAATCACCAGTGCGATTGTTGCGGTTGCTAAAGGCTATACACATTTGTTGTTTCCTGCGACAACATTTGGGAAAAATATTGCTCCGCGTGTCGCCGCAACACTAGGTGTTGCTCAAATTTCAGATATTACTCAAGTCATTGACTCACAAACATTCATTCGTCCTATTTATGCGGGGAATGCATTGGCAACAGTGCAGAATAATGGTCAACAAGTCGTGATCACCGTGCGAAGCTCTGCATTTTCTGGCGCAAAAGAAACACAAAATAGCGCTCAAATTGAAAATGTTACCCTTGCACAACTCCCCCAGCGAGCACTATTAAAGAGCCAATCGTTAACGCAAGTAAGCCGTGCAGAATTGAGTTCCGCTAAAGTCGTGATTTCTGGTGGTCGCGGTTTAAGTTCTGGTGAGAATTTCGCTTTATTAGAAACCATTGCTGACAAACTGGGTGCCGCAGTAGGGGCTTCGCGCGCGGCAGTCGATGCCGGTTATGTTCCTAACGATTATCAGGTTGGGCAAACAGGGAAAATTGTGGCGCCCGATTTGTATATCGCAGTTGGAATTTCTGGCGCAATTCAACATGTTGCAGGTATGAAAGAAAGTAAAGTGATCGTCGCCATTAATAGCGATCCTGACGCGCCTATTTTCCAAGTGGCGGATTATGGCATTGTTGGCGATCTATTTGAGATCTTACCTGAATTTGATAAAGCATTGGCGTAAGAGAGGGCATATGGCTATCGACAACATTGAGAATATAAACGAGGCTCCCGAGCGGGAATCGATGGAGTTCGATGTCCTGATTGTCGGTGGTGGGCCTGCAGGGTTATCGGCAGCAATTCGTTTAAAACAGCTAGCCGCAGAAAAAGGGGCTGAGCTCTCCGTTTGTTTAATTGATAAAGGGGTAGAAATAGGGGCGCATATTTTATCAGGAGCCGTAATTGACCCTCGCGCTTTAGATGAATTACTACCAGATTGGCAGCAAAAGGTAACAACCCCTTTAACTGCAGTAACCCAAGACCGTTTTTTATGGCTAAAAGAAAATAAATTCAATCAGTTACCATTATCTTTATTACCAAGTAGTTTAAAAAATAATGGCAATTTAATTGGGAGTCTAGGTCAAGTTAGCGCGGCTTTGGCGGTTGAAGCAGAGGCGTTAGGTGTAGATGTTTTCGCTGGGTTTGCGGCTACTGAGGTGCTATTTGATGACGCAGGAAGCGTGATTGGCGTGACGACAGGGGATATGGGATTAGATAAAGCTGGCTCGCCCACCGCGATGTACCAAGCTGGGATGAATTTAGTTGCTAAAATGACCTTTTTTGCCGAAGGGTGTCGGGGGCAACTAGGTAAACAATTAATTGAACGTTTTGATTTAGCTGCAAACAGCGGTAAGCAAACTTATGGGTTAGGGATCAAAGAAATTTGGCAGATCCCAAAAGAACAGCATCAGCCAGGGGTTGTGATCCATTCAGTAGGGTGGCCATTAGATAATCACACTTATGGAGGTGGTTTTGCTTACCATTACGGTGAAGACCTCGTGGCTGTTGGATTAGTTGTTGGTCTGAATTATGAAAACCCATATTTATCTCCCTTTGAAGAGTTTCAGCGTTTAAAAACGCATCCTGCTTTTAGTGGTTTTTTGTCTGGTGGTAAACGGATTAGCTACGGAGCAAGAAGTATGGTAGCAGGAGGCCTTGCTGCATTACCTGAGCTAAGTTTTCCTGGTGGTGCATTAATTGGTGATGATGCAGGCTTTTTAAATGCTGCACGCATAAAAGGAACTCATTGTGCAGTTAAAAGTGGGTCATTAGCAGCTGAGGCATTGTTTGGTTCTTTACATCATGAAACGGTAGATTATTCGCGATTTAAATCATTATTTCGCCAGCTATTTGAGGATAGTTGGCTATATCAAGAACTTTATCAAACACGCAATTTTAAGCCATATATGAAAAAAGGGTTAGTTATTGGCTCAATGTTATTTGGGGCTGAACAGCTACTGTTGAAGGGGAAAAGCCCTTGGACACTGAAGCTCAAGCAAGCTGATCATGAAAATATAAAAGAAGCGAGTAAATTTCAACCAATAATATATCCAAAACCGGATGGTGTGCTGACTTTTGATAAGGCTTCATCTGTATTTTTATCAAATACTAACCATGAAGAAGACCAGCCTTGCCATTTAAAATTGGCGGATATCACAGTGCCAATCCAAATTAATTTAGCTAAATATGCGGCTCCAGAAACGCGTTATTGCCCCGCAGGCGTATATGAAGTCTTGGGGGAAATTAACCAAGAAAAACTGCAAATTAATGCGCAAAACTGCCTACATTGTAAGGCTTGCGATATTAAAGACCCATTACAAAATATAACTTGGACTGCACCACAAGGGGGAGAGGGGCCAATTTACCAAGGAATGTAAGGGGGAAATTATTGTTTGTGATGTAGATGTGCTTGATGTTTTTTTATTTTTATCAGTCGTTTTGGGGCATTATTGCCCCATTTTTTTATAGATTATTATCAATACGGGTATGTAATTTTAATTTATAACGAGAGCCTGCAGAGGTCATGTTGACGTAGCTAATTAATGTATTGCCAGTCCAAGTGCGTCGACTGAGTTGTAAACAAGGGGAATTTTCTTTTACTGATAACGATTGTGCAATTGATTTTGTCGCAAGTGCCGCTTCAATGGTATGTTCCATTTCACTAACAGGAAAATGGCGTTGTAAATAGCCGCTTGGTGTTTCCGTATCGCCGTATTTTTGTTTTACAAATTCAGGTGCAATAGCATGGTTCACGTAGCGTTCTTCTAACATTAAAGGGATATCATTTTCAAAGTGGAGCACTTTACAATATCCGACTTCACTTCCTTCTGTAATACCAAGTTGTAATGCAATTTCTGCGGAAGCAAGGATGACTTTCAGTTGCAACTGGTGACCACTATATTTATTACCACTTACAGATATTTCATCAAAAATATCAAACGCCTTGGTAACAGGAAGCTCATGTTTTTGAGTTGCAACAAAAGTGCCCTTTCCTGCAATACGATTTAGGATACCTTTCTGACTTAATTCTGAAATAGCTTTATTTACCGTCATACGGCTTACATTGAACTGTGCACAGAGTTCAAGTTCGGTAGGGATTTGAGTTTCTGGCTTAAAAACCCCTAAATCAATACTGCGTAAAATGTAAGACTGAATTTGCTTGTATGCAGGTTGTGATGTCATCGCTTTTATTCAAAATTATTGTTAGAAGAAGGGAGAAAATGGCGCTCTTGCTACATTTTACCCACCAATTTTGTATTGAATGCAAGTTTATCAGTAATTATTGGCTTTACTAGTAGGAGTCGCCTATTTATAGGGGAAGGCCCCGAGTAATTGTTATTTACAGATGCTCGTCATTGTCTGAATTATTTTATTATAGTGTAAGTTTTTCTAGGGCAATATACCTTTATTTAATATCATAATGTTAAATTTACTATAACAAATAGGCATCATTTATGGGCGTTCAGTATTTTCAAACGACTTTAACACAGTGTGATTATAAAAATGTCACCCCGATAGGTATGGTGAGGTTGTTAGCATCAGATAAAGTGTTTTTTTTCAATCAAGATGACTTTAAAAACAGCCAAATATTTTTGGATAGGTTGAAAAAGGGCGATGTACTGATTATTTGTGCAGAACAGATGAATGATGGCAGTTATTGGGTTAACTGGGTATACCATGAAACCAAAGGACGCTTAGAGCCAGATAGAACGGTCGGTTTTACTCGTAAGCTTGGAATACAATTTTTAATTTCATTGTTTTTAATGGCACTAATACCTGCAGTGTATTACTGTTTTATTGAAGCTGATGATAATTTTTTAATGATAATACTTGTGGCAGTGTTAGGCTGCGCAGCTTTTACTGGTATTGTATTATTTGTGTTAGTGCTTGCAGAAATAAAACATATTTTAAGTTCGAAGCGTAAATTAATTTTGAAGGCACTGGATTTAGTCATTGATGAACAATATAAAACTAATGGCCAAGACCAGCAAATTGATATTTTAGGTATAAAAAAAACGAAAACTAAGCCTGCCAAATTACATAAAGCCACTAATATTGGCATAGAGCAAACCTCTTTATCTTCTACGCGTGGTAAAACCAATATTACTGCTAACCTCAGTGTCACCATTGCAGCAGGAGATACAGAACAAAAGCTTAATCAAATCAGCTTACAAATAAATAAAGAACATCTGGATGTCTTAGTGTCGGCGAATGAGCCACTCTTTAATAACCATAGTTTGTTTATCGCTCAAGGGGATGAGCTTGAGGTTTATCATAAAAATCTCCAAGAGAACTCAAAAGAGCAAGTCGTCTTTGGCATCTACAATCATCAAGATGGTTTAGCATATAGCCTTATTGGTAAAGGTGCGCCCCAAGAACGAGGGTTTTATTACGGCTTATGGGGATTCACTGGTTTGATTCTTATTTTCTTAGTATTAATGGCTCTCGGACTATCTATTGCTGAAACTATGGAAAAAGGAGGGTACTGGGACTACTGGGATTGGATAAATCTTGTTGATACGGGTGGGTTATATATCAGTTTTGCAGTTTCAATTGTGTTGGGAATTAGTTTTCTTATCGGTTTGTGTGTGGCGGTCTATTTTAAAATATCTAAGCGCGGTAATGCGTATTATCAAGCTCAGTATTTATTGAAGCATTTACGTCGACAGCAAGGCAAAACTGATTATGTCACGGAGGTTCGGTCATGAATCCATTTCTCAGCAGGCATTTTATCTTATTAACGTTGGCTTTTTCGCTAAGTTTTATTTTTATTGTATTCGTATTTGTGCGTGATGGTACAGTTGATTGGCAGTGGGAAAAACATAATGAAAATGGGCCTGTTATCGCAAATTATGACTGGGCGACTACTTTTCCTGCTGAGAATGGCATGTTGATTATTGCTCAAAAAAGTAATAACCAAAGTTACTATTATTCGTTGTATAACAACTATACAAATTTTAGTGAGTATAGCTATCAAGTTTTGTTTGCAGATAACCAAGGTGTGCGTTTTATTACTCGTGCTGATGATAGTTTTTACAATGCAGTCTGTGAAAGAAAAGAGTGTTTAATTATTTTAAGAGATGGCTACCGAAAAATTAATTTAATTGATTTCTCAATCAGTGAGTTAATACCTTGGCAAGATAAATCTGGAGAGTTATTCTCTGCGTTGATCACGGGGAAAATCTACCAATCTAAAGGCCTACCTGCATATATTGTTGCGAGTAATGAGAATATCTTTATCAGCCAAGATAAAGGTATAACTTGGGAACACTTTATGAATGTGAGAAATTTAGCCAAGTCGTTATTTCCTGAGGAAATTGAAGGTAATTCAAATTTTTCCTATGCAACGTATCGAGATAAAGTGGTGATGTGGTACAGCTACGGTAATCAGATGGGGTCACTTGAGGTTATTATGGATATACCAACGAAACAGGTGGTTAGTAGTAAATGGTTACCTGTTCGCATCAATGAAGCAGCACAAAACCTCAATGGTGATATTTTTGTTATTGCTCAAGAGCCTTCTCGCCGGTTATTTTCTTTAATGCAATTTCATACCAATGGGACTTTCGAACTGATCGCCGAAAATGGTTATAATAATATGCATGAGCTAAAAGTTGGTCATAAAGGTGTCATTGTTTCAGAGTGGGTTAGGGGTTCTCAGCAATATCTAATGATGGATTTAACGACAAAAACGCTGCGTCATCGTCCGGAATTATCACTGTATAACAAAGTCTATAATGATAGCGACCAGTCTTTTATTGATATAGGCAGTATTTATTCAGATGAAAGCACCATAGAAAAAGGTGCATCTGTTTCTTATCAATCAGTACATTAATGCTATTGTAATATATTATTAATAATATAGTTAATAAAAAAGGATAAGATTCCTCTTATCCTTTTTTGGTCATGATCTATTGCAAATTCATACAAACCCTACCAATAAAGTAATATATTGGGTTAAATTAAAAGAGCTATGATGTACGACAAGGAAATAAGCTAACGATATATAGAATGTGATTGTTTTTTATACTTTGGTTAGCTGCATGTTTATAATAATCTACTATTTGAGTGAAAAATAAACAACAGTGATTGGTTATATTATTATCTACCATTTGGCTATATAAATGGTAGATAATTTAGAATAATTCAGTTGGATGTTTTTATTGGGATAGAATAATAGTGGGGTATACGGATTTAATGGTTGATGGGGCACCTTTACCCCACCAACCTGATACCATTATCAGATGGTTGATAGATCGACCCCGTAGTTGAGTTCCTCTGCGAAGTCCGGCAGTCCGTAACCGATGGTTTTCTTGTAGAACGGAGAGACCTTCGCGGTCGGGGCCTTCTTCTTGTGCTTCGTGGTGTAGAGCATTCGTGCCCGCATCACCTCGAAGGAGTAACCACGTCCTTCACGGTTCTTGTCCTTGGCCAGTCGGTTGATGGACTCCGTGTAAGCGTTGGTGACGGGCATGTCCGTCTCGAAGTAGGTCATGATCTCTTCGCGCCAGTTGCCTACAGCCCTGACCAGATCGCTCCAGACTTCCTTCTGGCCCTTCGGGATGGTGGCTATCCACTCGTCCAGGGCGGCTTCTGCCTGGGGCCGTGTGGTAGCGTCCCAGATGCCGTAGAAACGTTCCTTGTGCTCGTAGGCGGCCAGCAGTTGTGGGAATGCGCCGGTCCAGGTCTCCATGATGAGGCGTTCCCGGTTTGAGACTTCGTGAGCGCGTTTCAGCAGGATTTTCCGGTCACCCTTGAGGGTTCGGCTCTGGGAGGGCATCAGCTCCTTCCTGAGGCCCTTGCGCACCTTCTCCAGGGCATCGTTGGCCATGCGCACCACATGGAACTTATCGACCACGATGCGGGCCTGTGGCAGCACCGCCTTGACCGCTGCTCGGTAGGGATTCCACATGTCCATGCTGACGATCTTGACCTTCTGCCGGTCTTTCATCTTCATCAGGTAGTTGGTCACCACGTCCTGACGGCGGGTGGCCAGCAGGTCGAGCAGGGTCCTCTCCTCGATGTTGGTCAGGATGCAGCGGTAGCGCTTGTTCAGGTACAACTCGTCAATGCCGAGAATGCGGGGCGTCTCGAAGCGGTGCCAGCGCCCCAGGAATTCGGCGCGGGCGTTGAAAATGTCGCGTACCGTCTTCTCGTCCAGGCCCGTGGTATCAGCCACGTAGGCGTAGGGGTGATTGAAGGCTTCCTTCTCCACGTACTCATGCAACCGCAGCGTCATGCGGAAGCCGTCCACCATCTCCGGTAGCTGGGGCCTGAAGGTGGTCTTGCAGGCCCGGCAGGTGTACCGGCGACGAACTACCCAGAGGGTGACCCGCTTGCCGTGGATGGGCAGGTCACGATAGGGAACATCACGCTTGCCGAACCGCACGAACTCACCCTGCACGCAGCACCCCTCGCAGGCTACTGGTGTAGGTGCTTCAAGCCGAAAATGTATGTCTTCATTCTGCTCATCAGAATCCACCAACTGGTAACCAGGAAGGCTTAACGAATTAATCATCTCCCGCCTTGATCAGAAAAACAGGTAGGTGGCGTAACCGGCAATCATCGCCATAGCAAAAATGACTGCTAAAAACGCCGCTAAAAGCTTCAGCGTGAACAAAGAGCGCAACAGAATGAGCTCAGTCAGGCTGGCTCCGGCACTGCCGATGATCAACGCAAGCACCGTCCCGGCACCCACGCCTTTGGCCATCAGAGCCGCTGCCAGAGGTATGACGGCTTCAGCGCGAATATACAACGGCACGCCGATGACAGCGGCAACTGGAATGGCAAAGGGATTATCTGGGCCTGCATACTGCTCCAATAAGTCAGTGGGCATGAAACCATAGATCACGCTGCCAATCGCAATAGCGATGAGCAGGTAAGGCAACACATCGATAAAGTCCGACCAAGCTTCCCGCCACACACCATTGTACTTCCCTTCTTTCTTAACCGTGACAGTGGGTTGACTGTCACAGCATTCGCTAGACGTAGAGACTGTTGTCTTCCTATCAGCCCCGCAAGAAGCCGTCTTCGGAGTGGTGTCGCAGCTGTTGGTGCCGCAACTCGATGCGGTCGATGTAGCACTGCACGGGCTTGCTGATGAACTACATCCACTGCTCTCTTGTGTCGCCGTCCGGCGCACATAACGCTCGAAGCCAAGCGTGTGAAGCAGCCATCCGGCACCTACCGCGACCACCAAAGCGGCGAGCACATAGATAGCAGTAAGTGTCCATCCAAACGTGGCAACCAGCAGGCCGACGACGATAGGATTCAGCAACGGAGATGTGAAAAGAAACACCATCATCGGCCCAAAACCGGCCCGTGCCTGAATCAACCCTTTCAACATGGGGATAGTCGAGCAACTACAGAAGGGCGTTATAGCTCCTAAACCAGCAGCAAGAAAATAGCCTCGCTTCCCACTGGAAGTCAGTAACGCTTCCACCTTGGATGGTGGGATGTGACGTTGAAGAACTCCGACCAGCAAGCTAATGCCAATGAATAAAACCGATAGCTCGATAGCGAGAAAGGCGAACATGCCTAGAGCGTCTTGGAGTTGAGGTGACATTCAATATTACTCCTATATTTCTAGTTTTATCGAAATGATGTACGCAGTCTACTTGCGTTTATCCGACCTGTCAACTATAATTCTAGAAACATCGAATTATTGGGGCGTGCTATGGATCACGAAAAGGTTGCAGCCAGCTTAGCTGAGCTAGGGAATAGTCACCGACTGTCCGTGTTCCGCTTTCTGGTCAAAGCTGGCCATGATGGGGCTTCGGTCGGAGATATCCAGAAGGGGCTGGGTATTCCTGCTTCGACGCTATCACATCACCTTGCGCGCATGGCCAAGGTAGGGCTGATCCGGCAGGAGAAACATAGCCGCACGATTGTCTGTATACCCGAGTATGGGCACCTAGAGAATTTGATCGGTTTCTTACAAGAGGAATGTTGTGCAGGTGTCCGGATTGCGCATGAACCAGAACCGCTTTGACGCTTGCCCAGCTCTCGCTGTCCTCCCTAGTCAGCATCGCTATGAAGACTCAGGCGAAGGTGGAAACAGAAAATTGGCAGTAGAGTAGGCTGAAGAGGATCAATCAGATAATCCGCTGAGAAAGATTTTCTTCTTTACATCTTTGACATTTTATCAACCAGAAATTCCGGATACCCTAATAGTGATGATATGAAATATTACATCATTAAAGATTACTGATTAAATAATTTATGTTACCTCCATTTTTTAATCAAACAGTTGATTTCATCTAATAAACCTGAGTTACTTTATGAATATTATCAATTGGATGAAATAGAAATAAAGATAAAATCACTGAATAGGTGATATTGACTAGACCCTGTTTTATATTTGATGCAAAATAAAGCTGCAATAATTAATTCTAATTAAATTTTAATTGAGACAGCTAAATGAATATATCTAAAATCAGCATCGCATCTATTTTTATTGCTAGTGCATTATTAAGTGGTTGTGCAAAGGAATCTTCCCGTTCTTTAGCAGTAGAGAAAGTTGCGACTTATAATACTAATTACTCGGGTCCTAAAAGCCCAATATCAATTGGCAAATTTGATAACCGTTCGAGTTATATGAATGGCATTTTTTCAGATGGCGTTGACCGCTTAGGTAATCAATCAAAAACAATTTTAATGACGCATCTTCAGCAAACTGGGCGCTTTAATGTATTAGACCGGGCTAATATGCAAGAGTTAAAAGAAGAAGCTGGAATTAAAGGCCAGTCCCAGCAATTAAAAGGCGCAACATATGTTATTACCGGTGATGTCACTGAATTTGGTCGAAAAGAAGTCGGTGATAGACAACTATTTGGTATTTTAGGCCGTGGTAAATCACAAGTCGCATATGCAAAAGTTAATTTAAATGTTGTGAATGTCCAAACTTCCGAGGTGGTATTCTCAGCTCAGGGAGCAGGCGAGTATGAATTATCAAATAGGGAAATTGTCGGTTTTGGTGGAACTGCAAGTTATGACTCTACGCTAAACGGTAAGGTGCTAGATTTAGCAATAAGGGAAGCTGTGAATGATCTCGTAGTTGGTATTGAAAGTGGTGCATGGCAGCCAGCTAAATAAGGGAATATGATGAAATTTAAATTACTTCTTATTTTTGCTGGAGCCATTTTATTAAATGGTTGTGCTAACGAGCCAAAACCATTATATAACTGGGATGGTTATCAAACTACAATTTATCAATATTACCAGCAAACAGATACTGGCCCTCAAGAACAAATTCAAGCATTGAAAAAAAACCTTGAAATGAGTAAGGCAAACGGTCTTGCTACCCCTCCGGGGTTACACGCCCATTTAGGGTTATTGTATTCCACAACCGGAGCCATCGACCTTGCAATGCAAGAGTTCAACGCTGAAAAAGAATTATATCCAGAATCTGCGGCGTATATGGATTTTCTAATGAAAAATAAAGGGAAAGCAAAATGAGGCGTTTATTCATACTCAGCGGGCTGGTGATGGCTTGGTTATTAACTGGTTGTGCACAGCCAACAAAAGTTGATTATACTGCGTTTAATCAAAGTAAGCCAAAAAGCATTTTAGTGTTATTACCTCAGAATAGCTCTCCAGAAGTACAGGCTAGTCATGGTTTATTATCACAAACAGCCCTGCCTTTAGCGGAGGCTGGCTACTATGTTTTTCCTGTAGCGGTAGTGGAAGAAACATTTAAGCAAAATGGTTTAATAAACGCAGGGGATATCCAATCTGTTCCGCCCGCCAAAACCCGAGAAATTTTCGGTAATGATGCTGTGTTATACCTTAATATAACAGAGTACGGTACTAGCTATCAGGTTATTTCCAGTGATACACGTGTCACAGCGGATGCAAAACTTGTTGATGCGAGGACAGGGGCATTATTATGGAGCGGTTCGGCATCTGCATCGAGTGCTGAAAATAACTCTTCTTCCAATGGCATTATTGGTGTTTTAGTTTCGGCGGTTGTTAATCAAATTGTTGATACCATGACAGATAAAAGTTACACAATTGCAGGTATAACAAGTGCAAGGTTATTATCTGCAGGTACGCCTAATGGTATATTATATGGGCCTAGATCTCCTAAATATGGGAAAGATGCTCAGTAATTGTTAATTATTTGAATCATGGGTAAAGTATTCTAATCATACTTTACCCATTTTATTTTTGTTAAGCGTTATTTAAATAAAGCCAAATTACTCTTTATAATTATTAAATTACAGATATGAATAATAATTATTTTTTGTTTTTTTTATGTTTTAATATTTACAAGCTTATAAAAAATAACGAATAAAATTAAATGTGTGACTTGAGTCAATTTGTCTTAGCATTATCTAATGATTATGTGATATAGGTATAATTATATGACAATCTCTATTACTTTATATTTTTAACTGTTATATATATGATGCTGTTGGTTGTACTAATTCCTTTTTGATAGGAGTCATAGTATGTTTTCGTTAAGCAAGTCTCTCATATCAAGGCATTTCTTCTATATGAAGAAATGGTTCAATATTGATATTTCTTTAGCCTTCTTTTTCCCAAATAAATAACCTTTTTTGTTTTTCTAAACTAAAAGTTTCGTTATAGCTTATTTTTTATAAGTACGATCCTTTGTATTTATTATTTAATGAAAAATTAAAGGTATTATCATGGCTAAAAGAATTGTAGAACCATTCCGTATTAAAATGGTAGAAAATATCCGTATTCCAAGTAGAGAAGAGCGTGAAGCTGCGTTAAAAGAAGCTGGATACAATCCATTCTTGCTACCAAGCAGTGCTGTGTATATTGATTTATTGACCGACTCAGGTACTAATGCCATGAGTGATCATCAATGGGCAGCAATGATCACTGGTGATGAAGCCTATGCAGGATCTCGTAACTATTATGATTTAAAAGATAAAGTTAAAGAGATGTTCGATTATGACTATGTGATCCCTGCTCACCAAGGTCGTGGTGCTGAAAACATGTTATTTCCTGTATTATTGAAAGTAAAACAGGAACAAGGTGGTGCTAAAAAACCTGTCTTTATTTCTAATTTCCACTTTGATACTACCGCTGCTCATGTTGAATTAAATGGCTGTAAAGCAGTTAATATTGTTACAGAAAAAGCTTATGACTCAGATACCTATGATGACTGGAAAGGTAACTTTGATATTCAAAAATTAAAGGATAACATTGCACAACATGGCGCTGAAAATGTTGTGGCGATTGTATCTACTATTACTTGTAATAGTGCCGGCGGCCAGCCAGTATCAATGGCTAACTTAAAAGAAGTCTATGAAATAGCAAAACAACATAATATCTTTGTTGTTATGGATTCAGCGCGTTTCTGTGAAAATGCGTATTTTATAAAAGAACGTGATCCTAAATATAAAAATTCAACAATTAAAGAAATTATTCTGGATATGTACAAATATGCTGATGCATTAACTATGTCAGCTAAGAAAGACCCATTATTGAATATTGGTGGATTAGTTTGTATTAAGAATGATGAAAAGATATTTACGTTAGCTAGACAGCGCTGTGTACCAATGGAAGGGTTTGTTACTTATGGCGGTCTTGCTGGTCGTGATATGGCTGCCATGGTTCAAGGCCTTGAAGAAGGGGCTGGGGAAGAATATTTACACTATCGTATCGGTCAAGTTAAATATTTAGGAGACCGTTTACGTGAGGGAGGGATTTCAATTCAATACCCTACTGGTGGTCATGCGGTATTTGTGGATTGTAAGAAACTAGTACCGCATATTCCTGGCGACCAGTTCCCAGCACAAGCGGTTATTAATGCATTATATTTAGAATCTGGTGTTCGTGCGGTTGAAATAGGCTCATTCTTATTAGGGCGCGATCCCGAAACAGGCAAACAAAAACATGCAGATATGGAGTTTATGCGGTTAACTATTGCAAGACGCGTTTATACCAACGACCACATGGATTACATTGCAGATGCTCTGATTGGGTTAAAAGACAAATTTGCTACTTTGAAAGGGCTTGATTTTGAATATGAACCTCCAGTATTAAGGCACTTTACTGCAAGATTAAAACCAATCAAATAATAGGTCGCTCTTATGGTTCCCGTGCAATGCGGGAACCTTATCCTTATTCTTAAGGTGAACACCATGAATAATTTGGCAGCCAAAAAAGAACCCTCCATATTGGTAGGGGGTTTTGTGCTAGGCGGTGCAATGATAGGGGCAGGGATGTTTAGCTTGCCAACTATTATGGCAGGAGCTTGGTTTATTAACTCTGTAGTTGTTTTATTAATCGTTTGTTTCTTCATGTTTCATTCAGGAATTTATATTTTAGAATGTATATCTAAGTATGGGGCGGGAACGAATTATTTTTTTATTTCTAAAGAATTATTACCAAAGTGGGCATGCTATATTGCTAATATAGCACTAATATTTGTTCTTTATATATTAATTTACGCCTATATATCAGCAGCAGGATCAGTCATAAAAGAGGCTGCAGCTATTTATGGCTATAATGTTAATTTAAGATTAATATTTATTGTATTTACATTGATATTAGGAGCAAGTATTTGGTGGAGTGGGGTAGGAGCAAGCCGGTTAACATCTTTATTTTTATTTATTAAAATAGTTTTATTTATTTTGGCTTTCTCAGGGTTATTTTTCATTGTAAAAACAGATTTGTTATTAACATCACCAGTTGAAGGTGGAAACACATCACTATTGCCCTTTATCTTTATTATTATTCCATATGCAATTACTTCTTTTGGTTATCATGGCAATGTATGCAGCTTATATAAATTGTATCATGAAAATGAAAGGAAAGTGGTTAAAAGCTGTGTGATTGGGTGTGTATTAGCCCTTGTTCTTTATTTCTTATGGATCTTAGGAACAATGGGGAATTTACCAAGAACAGAATTTTTAACAATTATTAATAAAGGTGGTAATTTAGATGCGTTTATTGAGTCGCTTTATGCGGTCCTCAATAGTAAGAATATTGCGACATTCTTACTATGGTTTTCAATAAGTGCAGTATTTTGTTCATTTTTAGGTGTTGCTATTGGGTTGTTTGATTATATTCTTGCTTCATTAAACTTTAAAGATAACCCATCAGGTAGAATGAAATCCGCCTTATTATGCTTCTTGCCACCACTTGTTCTTTGCATGTTATTCCCAAATGGTTTTCTCATTGCAATTGCATATGCAGGTATGGCCGCATGTATCTGGGCGATTATTTGCCCGGCAGTTATGGCATTAAAAGTAAGAGAGCGTTTCCCTGATTCTAGATTCAAAGTATGGGGCGGAAAAGGGCTAATCTATGCCGTTATCGCCTTTGGAGTCGTTGGCATTATTTGCCAATTGTTAGCGCAGTTTAATTTGTTACCGATATACCGTTAATTTTTCAAAATACAAGTTGTAGAATAACTGCAAAGGTACAGTGAGGGTTTGCTGTGCCTTTTTTATAACTGTATGTAATTTTAATATTATTCACTAACTCTTTTTATGCAAAAATAAATAATTTCTTATATCAGTTTGTTTTTTCAATGATTGTATTATTTTGAGACTTGTATCAAGTTTCTGGAATTAAATTCCAATATCGATATTCGATAATTCTCATAACCAAATAGTAACCCCTTTGAATTATAAGTGTTTTTACTTAGTCTCGGCCTGATTTTGTGATTATCTACTTCAGTTAACCCTAAAATTATTCTCTTTATCGCCGATAAAGTTAAATATCGTCATTTTATCTCACCGAAAGAGAAATTCTATGCAGAAACTTCGCGATTACTCAATTCGTACTGCGGTCTTCGTATTATTAAGTATTTTATGCCTGATTTTGGGGGGGACAAATGTTTACAGTGGTTGGTCACTATCACGTATTGCAGATGGAAATGATATCGATAGACAATTAGTCCAGCAAATGACAGTACTTAGTCAGGGAAACGATCAATATTTTCGATTTGTCACACGACTGACTCGGGTAATGGAAAGTAAAAGTGAAGGAAAAACAGTAGATTATGCCCCTGTAAAAGAGGCTCTGTCGAATATGGAAAAATATTTAGAACAGATGAAGTCTATCTCTCCAGGACCAATGGACCCTGAAATATCAGAGCAGGTAATTTATAGTTGGCAGGCGCTATTCGATGATGGGGTAACACCTCAACTTATGCTAAGCATGGACAATGATCCGAATAAATATTTAGCCCATGCTCACAACATTACTCCTGCTTTGAGCCGCGCTTTTGGTGCTTCAATTCAAAAGTTTAATCAGACGGCTGATGCATTGATTAGTCATACTCGGCAACATGTTGATAATGTGATGGATATTACGCGTATCGTCATGATTATTACGGCAATACTAGGAATATTGATGCTCATTTTTACGGATCGCTATATGGCGACTATGATGCAAAAGCCATTAGGGGTGTTGAGACAGCACTTTATTGAAATTGCAAAAGGGAATTTAAGCCAGCCAGTGCTACCGTTTGGTAACAACTGTGTGGGGAGATTATTTCCGATCCTTGAAGAAATGAGAAAAGATCTGCATGAATCAGTAGGCTCGATCAGGCAAGGAAGTGAGAATATTTATCTGGGGGCGAGTGAGATTTCTAATGGTAATAATGACCTTTCATCGCGTACTGAAGAACAAGCGGCTGCCTTAGAAGAAACCGCTGCGAGTATGGAACAAATCACCGCCGCAGTTCAGTTGAATATGGAAAATACACTTCACGCAAACCATTTAGCTAGCGAAGCTTCTGTGGTTGCGAATAAAGGCAATGAAATTGTTTACTCTGTCGTTACAACGATGAGTGAAATTTCACAAAGTTCACAAAAAATCTCAGATATCATCAGCATGATGAATGACATTAGTTTTCAAACAAATATCTTAGCTTTGAATGCATCTATTGAAGCGGCTCGTGCTGGTGTGCATGGTCGAGGTTTTATGGTGGTTGCGGCTGAAGTTCGTAAATTGGCAAGTCACAGTGCAGATGCCGCTATGGAGATTGAAAAGTTAATTGCTAGTTCAGGTGCTTGTGTGGAAAAAGGAACGGGGCTAGTTAATGAGATGGGAAAAACGATGGAAAGTATCCTGCGAGGTATTAACGAGGTCACTGCTATTATGAAGCAAATTACGGTAGCTTCAGAGGAGCAAAGTAAAGGGATAGCACAAGTCGGTGTCGCTATTACGCAGATGGATAGCGTTACCCAGCAAAATGCGTCTTTAGTTGAACAAGTTGCTACGGCAGCTAATTCATTAAGCCAGCAAACTCAAGAGCTACAGCAGTCTGTGCAACAGTTTAATTTATCTGCATAGTAAGGTGAGATTGCGCCATTTTGTAGAGAATAAAAAGCCCTCACTGCATTACAATGAGGGCTCACAAAAGCACAGTATTTAGGAGCTAAGATTATTATTATAAGTCAGCAGTAGGCCTAATATTATTAGCTTCGTTTAAAATATTGTTTATAAATCGTAGTCGCGTGTTCTTTTAAAATACCTTTAACTACAGTGGGCTTAAATGGGCTTTTTGCGAATATTTCATCACTGCCGAGCATGATATTAAAGCCCGCAATTTCAGCTAATTCATCATGTGAAAGGCTATAAACCATTCGTCCTAATTGGCTCCAAACCATTGCTCCCGAACACATGCAGCAAGGTTCACAGCTAGTATAAAGAGTATACTCTGACAAGTCTGTAATTTTATGCTCTGAACAAAACTTTCGTATAAGACCTATTTCTGCATGATAGGTGGGGTCGCTCTCGGTATGAATATGGTTTTCTCCTATCATCACAATTTGGTTAGCTTTCACTAATATTGCCCCAAAAGGTTCATTGCCTTTTTTAGCAGCATCAGTTGCAACAGCTAAAGTTCTCGTCATAAATTGAATATCCAATTCGTGCTGATGAACTTCTTTTTTCGAATTAATGACCATATTTATATTCCTTTATCGAGCTAGTTTATTTCATTCTATTTACATATTAACATGTTAATGCTATTTATATTTGTCGTTTCTTGATTTTAAATTATCTTAATGAAATTATAATAATTTAATTGTCCATTTTTGATGGCTCCTTTATAGACAAATACTGATTTAAACTTTTGATATATTAAAAGCCATTGATGAATCAGTAGTTTATGCTAATAAGCTAATCTTATTAGCACAATAGCTCATGAGATTATTAATAAAAATCATTTAGTCTAAGGTGATTGGGGTGTTTACACATTAATTAATGTTTTATGCTCACCTATTATTGAAAAAAGATTAAGACTAACTGTTATTTTTTAAAGTTACATGAATTCAAAAACTTTTTATTTATAGAGCCTCCAATATTAAAACCCCCGTTGCATTGCTGACTCCAGCAGACGAAGCAGATCCCATTAGAGTCGCACTTACTGGAATCGATTTACTCGTTAAGTTATCTAATTGGATCCCCATTCCATTAGCTTGAACTTGTGTACCATTCAATGATACTTGGGCAGAAACTCCATTACCAAAATTAAGACGACCGTTTGTTACATTACTTCCCGTCAACTTAAGTTTGTAATTTTTTGCACTACCCGAGGTACACGAAATCATTAAATTTACATTTTGAGTGAGGCCAGTAACATTAAAGTTTGTTGATGAGTAATTTAAATTTAAGTTTTGACTATTTAAGCTACACACTGCAGAATCTTCTAATTCTGGAGGAGTTATATCATTTGGCCCTCCTTTTGTGCATGTTGATTCAAAATCTGTCGAATAAATATCAGAAACACCTGTTGTAGATAACTGGTTTTGAAAGAGAATGCCTCTATTGCATAGCGGATATTTACTTAAATGTTTCCACACAGCTGCACCTTGTGAAGTCATAAAGTTATGTTTCACAGTATACGTATTTCCCAAATATCGACTTAGACATTTTTGATAACTAGCATTATCATTTGGTGTACAGATTAAACCCGGTACTGTTTCAGTCCATTCAATCCTCAGACCATATCCACCTCCTACCCAGTCAAATTTACCTTGACGAGAAATAGTGGTTGAATTATTTGTCGCATTAATTCTATTATTAATAGCTTGGTTTAAAGTACCCTGAGTAAGGCGTATCGTTATTTCAATTTCACCATCTAAAACAATATCATTATTATCTCTACAGTTTGCATGTGGATTGCTTGGGCCAATACAATTTGAAAGTGTGTAATGAAGCCATTTTGTTGATATTTGTTTAGGGTAAATAAATGAACTGCCTGCAGGCAATTCGGTAAGTTCTTCCGATAAGCATTGCCCTGAAAATAAAAAAAACAGAAATAATAGTCTATTCATTATTGCTTTCCATATTTATCTTTATAAAAAAATTTTATTCATATTCTAGTGTAAAAGTAGTTGTAGCTACGAAATCACCCAGAATAATATTTTTTTCTTGTAGTGCTTTAGGCTCACCTTGAATATATGCTTTAAAATTCAAATTATTACCATTACCAGAATGCAATCCTTGAATGTGACCTTTCATTTTGTTCAGTTTTATTGGCGTACCATTAGCTGATTCTAATCCCACAGCAATACCTTTTGCGTGACTTACATTATTTAAAGCTAATAATCCAGGTAAAGTTGTGCTTTCATTACCTGTAAAGGTAACTTGAACTTCTTTTCCTAATACCAAATCACAATTAATTAAGCGAATAGTAAAAGGCTGACTATTCGTACGTGTATTGAGATATAGATATTCATCAATTACAGTCCCAAAATCGAGTTCAATATTTTCATCCCCTGGGTATACTTCGCAGGCATCCTCTACCAGCGTGCCATCAAAAAGTACGTCATCTGCAAATGTTGGGAATGATATACTTAATATTACCCAAGGAAGCCAGCGGCCTAGTTGTATTTTCATCTCTTAGTCCATGGTGTATTTATTGAAATGCAATCGCTAATGTACCTTGTGCTGTAAAATCATCTCCCACTAAATCAACGCCAGTTCGCTTAATCGGAACTGCAGATAGTACTGGTAAATGCCCTGTATCAATAGCAAATGCCTTATTTAACTCCAGCGGTACACCATCTTTTTGTATTTGGATGCCTAGCTTGTTTACATTCAGTAAGCTAGATGTACGCAATGTTGCATTATCAAATCCTGAACCTGCTAAAGTCGCATTAAAAGATAAAGTGATATCCCAAGGTTGATTTAAATCTCCTTGGCAATTAAGTTGATAAGGAATATTTTGCTTAAATAAATGCCCATCAACTTTTCGCACTCCCACCTTCCCAAAAGAAACTCTGATCGGGTCTTCATGTCCTAACTGACAGACTGGCGGAATAATCAATGTCCCATCAAATAGCCAATTAGCTTGTGAGTTCCATGAGACAATAGTGAGGAGTATTACTCCTAGCCCGTTACGTAAGAAGCAAATTTTTTGTAATAATGTTCCCATTATGTCCCTCATTGATAATCTACTTTCAGGGTTGCTAACGCAGTAAATGCACCTCCATCCGTATTACTGTAGCTCGCAGTTAGATTTTTTATGGGGGCCACTTTAATTGTAGGTAATGCAGTATAATTCACGTTTATAGTCTCATTAATTGCTTGGCGTACATCATTTAGATAAAATGCTATACCCAGTTTAGAGTGACTAGTTTTGAGCGCTCCATTGCTATTAAAACTAGTTACATCACCTTGAATCGTAAGTTTAATTGCATTCTTCGCCAACTGTGTGCATGTCAATTTAAATACCAATGTCTGCTGGTAGTTAATTCCATCGATACGCGTTAATAAAATATCGTTAAAATGCACAGCCTGCTGTTGTCCATTATTTAAAATACATTCTGGAGGTGTTACTATTAGGTTTCCGGATAAATTAGCTCCGATACCGAATGCCATACCAGAATTAATCAGAATAACGAAAGTTAAAATTGACTTTAAGCACCGATTTAATTTCATAAAGATTTCCTCAGCGGTAATCAACAACCATCGTTAATACACCATTAAATTCACCACCGTCAGTGAGTACTGTTCCTGTTGGTTTTACTGGGACGGCATACAATGCGGGCATGCTCCCACCATAGGTGAAGTTCAATGATGTTCCATTATTCAAGCGAGTATTATCTTGATAAATAGCTATTCCTAAATTACTTCGATTAGTGCGCACTACATTTTGGCCATTTAACGTGATGGCATTCCACGTTAAGGTCATTTTTAGCGCGTTGTTGTATACCTGTGTGCAATTTAATGCATACATAATTGGCGTGCGTTTATAACTGCTATTATTAATCAATGTTTCATGTACATCGCCAAATTGTACATCGGTTGTTGAACCTCCATTAACTGTACATTCTGGCGGTGTGACAACTAACGTACCATTAAAATTCACCGTAAACGCGGCTGATGCTGGAAATGACACTATATTGAATGTGATAAACATGTATAACCAGCTGTGGATTTTTGCCCTCATTTTTTCATCCTATTGATAATTTAAGGTCATGGTCATGGCACCAGAAAATGCCCCCGCGTCTGATAACATAGTGCCTGTCGGTTTGACTGGTACGGCATACAATGCGGGATGAGCGCCAAGTAGGTTGAAATTTAGGCTGTCTCCATTACTTAATCGAGTTGCATCTTGGTATATTGCTATTCCTAAATTAGTACGATTGGTTTGAATAGCTGATAACCCATTGAAAGTCACCGCACTCCAAGAAAGTGACATTTTCAAAGCATTTGTTGCAACACTAGTACACGCTAACCTATAGTCAATTGGAGTACGTTTATAGCTGACGCCATCTATTAACCCCTGTTGAACTTGCCCAAATGAAACCGTTATTTCATCACCATTACTGATGGTGCACTGGGGGGGGTGTAATAATTGTTAGTTTTAAATTTAAATTTGCAGTATCTGCCTGTGTTTGATTAAGTACTCCTGACAATATTCCAATTACCATCATCCCTTTGAATATGGCAAGGCGGAATTCTTGTTTGTTTTTTAATGACATGTGCATTGCCTTTCTGTTAATCATAATTCAATTGAAATCGAATTAAGGCGGAGTAGGCGCCTGCATTTAACCCCATGGTTGTTCTCACTGGAGTCACGTAATACGTTAACTGATTTTGCCCAGGTGATACTAAATGAGGCAAGCTATACTGCCCTAATGCAATGGGAGAGTGAGTTGCATCACTGAATTCTAATGCTATTCCTTTTGCTCCAATAACTGCCGCTAAAGATGGATTTTGTTTATCAGCTGGTGCTAAAAAACGGATTTTCATTGCAGGCATATCGGGGCTCCAAAGTAAGTCACCCAATTGGTTTCGATTACGGCTTTCCCCACTTAAACAATCTTCCAAACGTAACACGACAGCTATGGGGGGGCCTGATTGCCCGACTTGCTGAAGTTGCCCCGTCCCGATTGTACCTAGGTCGATTGTTTGATTTGCAGAAGTCATCGCTAATCGGCAAGCACTTTCAGTTAAAGCTCCGTGAACATATAGAGTGCCATTTGCCCCATCTACATCCCAATTATCCACTTTGTCCAATTCCGTGGCGTTAACAGTAGTGGCTAGTAACACTAGCAGCATCCCTCCTAACGCATGACGATATCGTTCTAATTCCAGTACTATATTCATGGTGATTTCTCCTACTCAAACACAGTAATTGCGATTGATATCGTCTCGTTTTAAGGTTTTTGTGAAGGGACGACATAACAACGCTGAGATTGACACTGGAAAGATAGTACCGGGCGCCCGCCGTAATCATTGATATAAGTTAAAACTGGCTTGTTACCCAATGCATCAGCTGCTCCACTTATCGTTTGACTACTTTTGGGGGCAATCATAATAGGTTCAAAGCCATCAACGGTTTTACCTTCTGTGCTCGGTGCTGCATCTACTATAGTGACGTAGTAAGGCGTTGGGTTGGTCACTGTATATTGGTTATCTTTGCGCGTTAATGTCAGCTTTTCTTGCCACGGGGTGTTCATTTGTTCACGTGTCGGAATAATCGTTTTCGGGCGATAGAACAATTTAATTCGTGTTTGTAATGCGAGTTGTAACGTGTTTGGCTTATCACTTTTAGGTGGGATCTCACGCAAGTTAAAGTAAAACACCGACTCTCTGTCTTGTGGTAACACAGCTGTGCCAGGAAGTGATTGTATTTTCACCTGACTCTTAGCGCTAGGCTCTAGTCGCTGAACTGGGGGAAGAACTGTAAATGGTTCGCTGATCTTTTCCCCTTTTTCATTTTCAATCCACCCTTGCGCTAAATAAGGCAGTTGTTTATTTTCGTTACTGATGTTTAGGCTAATTGATTTATCATTTTCTGTAATAATAGCCCGTGTTCTATCTAGTGCTATTGCAGCTTGAACTGGAGATACTCCAATTATGCTGAGTATGCTTCCTAATAACCAAATAGAAGAATAGGGTAATACCGAGCCAAATAATTTATGGCATAATTTATTTGTCATTAATAATTTCATTATTTATTTTCTCATTCTGTAAAAGCAGTGTCTTTTATTTACGCTGCATTCATAAATATCGAACGAATAAAATTATTCATTCGCATTGATTTACTAGAAAAGTAGGCTGTCTTGAATTGACAATTTCATATTTGATGAAAAAAGTGCCTGTAATTGTATTGGTATTTACTCAATTCATTTCCTCGAAGGTTGTGTTGATTGAGTTTTTATTACCAGCAGAGAGACACGGTAATAACCAGCTAGAAAACAATGCTTCTCCTGTTGGTAAAGTTTCCGGTAATGTCACTTCACATTGAGTTCTCTCATCCCAACGTATCTGCAAAATATCATTTGGGTTTAATCCAGTTAAATAGGCGCTTCCTTCATCACCAATCATTCCTATCTGTTGGCCTCGTCGATTAAATACCAAAGCACCAAACGGTGGGTAACTGTTATCAGCGAGCCGTAATATGGCCATGGCACTTGCACCAGCAACGACTTCAAATTGACGATAACCTATAGCACCTTCCGTTAATGTTCCTTGTTTAACCGATTGTGTTACTTGTGCATCATTGGGTAGGGCATTTAAGTCTACGCTCACTTGATTACGGTAATAGCTATTCACATCAGTTAAGATTGCTTGCCCAAAACGATTAGAGTCAACTGTTGCACCGTACCCTCGTAAGGGAATGCCAGCTATGCCATCAGTATCGACAAAAATACGTGTTCCCCCCATTTGGTTATTTCTGTGGAATACAACACCGTCTCGTATTGCGGTGATCCCACCTTGTAAAGACAGTCCAGCAGAGCGGTAGCGGTTTTGTTGATAAGTAGCATTTGCATTTAATGATGCAATATCACCTTGATGAGAATAAAAACCACTGACTAAAGCACCAGTACGAGAAATCCCTGTGCTTAGTTGGTAATTACTGCGCTCATCCAAACGGTCGTAATACCCGATCCTTTGAGTGTTATCATTTTTATTCCAACTACTATTCATATTGAGAGAACCAGAATTTCCCCATGGCACTGATAAAGAGACATATACCCCATCATCGTTCGTATTTTGATAACTATTACGATACGCCGTCAGGTTAATGCTTAAATTTTTTAGCTTATCCATGTCAAAATACTTGGCTATAGATAGGCTATAGCGGTCATTATCTGGCTGATCCCAATAGGTTTGGTGATAATAATTAAGATATGCACTTAATCCGACACTCGGAAATTGTTGGTTATATGAAACGGTATACATTTCTTTGCTGCTATATTGCTGAACCCCACTCATTTGCGCATTTAAGTACTCTGACATACTCATAAAACCTTTTTCCGCGAAACGATAACCTGCAAAGGTTACTTGGCTGTTATAAGCATCAAAGTGTTTTGAATAACTTAGACGGTATGAGTTGCCTTTATAGGTTTTATTTCCAACATCAGTCATTCCTTTTAAATTAGAGCGTGCATGTGTAATATCGAACGATAATGCTCCAAACATCATTAAATCACGTCCGATACCGAGTGCTGCAGAAGCATAATTTTCAGCGCCAATTGCGCCACCAAATAATGACCAACCGTTGTTGACTCCCCAAGAAAACTCACCGCTCGCAAAAGTTTCACCATTTACATGGTGTTGCCAATCAGTAGGACGTCCTACTGCTAACTTGTAACGTAATTGCCCCGGACGAGTTAGGTAAGGGACCGTAGCTGTATTTATTGTGAAAGTTTGGATTGAGCCATCTTGTTCTTTAACTTCAACATTTAATTCACCTGACATGGCATCATTTAAGTCCTGAATACGAAAGGGACCAGCCGCAACTTGTGTTTGATAAATAATACGGCCTTGCTGGCTCACTATTACTGTCGCGTTACTAGTGGCAACCCCAGTAATTTCAGGAGCATACCCTCTTAAATTAGGAGGGAGCATATTAATATCGGTAATTAAACTCATTCCCGTAAATCGGAAGCTATCGAAAATATCTGACACCAGATAATCTTCACCTAAGGTTAATTTTGCACCCAAAGATTTAATGGCTCGGTAAATATAATAACGAGACCAATCTAACGAATGTGTTACGCTTTGGCTTTGTTGTTTATCTAATCGCATTTGCCAATCAGCACGAGCACGCCATGCGCCTAGGTTTACTCCAACTACGCCATTTCCACTGGTGTTGTAATTAGTTTGCTCGCCACCGCGTGTTTGCTGTGATACTTGTGTATTGACGTTATAATCAAAGACCATCCCTGATACGCCATCTTCCCAACGTGCAGGAGGGTCCCAATTTTCAGCGGTATATTCCAAATATGCTTGCGGCATATTGATATATAATGTTGAACTAGCTAAATCAGCTTTAACATCGGTTCCCTTTAAGCTATCAAGTGACAAACATTCTCCTTCATGCCACCATGACAGTTTGCTCATCACCTCGGGTTTCAGACCAAATTGTTCGACAATACTTGGCGTTAAGCACACTAAACTATCACCTTCATCTATAGGCGAGGTGTAGTAATAAATAGGTTGTTCTGGTAACGTCTGCTTATTCACATAAATAGCAAAACTATATTCACCTGGCATTAAATAACCGGATTTTGAAAACTGGCTCAAGTCAATGTTAGCTCGGTCGTTTACATCCAAAATATCGGTATTAAACTCAATCTCTTTCGCCTGCCCAGCAAAGCTTACTACCAGTGTAATACATAGCCCCACTACACTTGGATGAAACCACCCAAGTAACGGGGTGCGAATGAAATCCGAGGTCATTGCCCCACCTTCTCTTATTTTTATCTATGATGTTTATTTAATAACCGAAATGAACAACGACTTATGCGGTCTATTCGTAATCTAATTTAAAACGTATGTGGCTAGAGTATTGCCCTGCTATCAACGCATTTTTATTTGCTACTAACCGTAAATTGTATGACAGGTCGCGTTCACCAATTGAAAGTGTTTGGTGCGATAAACTTTTTCCTGGGATGGCAATTTCACCGTCTTCGCGTTGAATCTGTAGTCCAACACCGCTCGCCTGGCCATCTACTTGAAATAACCCTTGCGATTGTGAGCCGTCAAAGGTGACTTGAAAGTATTGCCAATTTGGCTTAGCGGGGTTTTGCCGAGCTAAAACACAATTAACTAAACGAATATGAAAAGTACGAGCAGGTCCTTGGCCATCTCTATGAATGGCGGCTAAAGGTAAACTTCCCATATCAATAGTTTGATTTCGGCTTCCAACATCAATAGAACAAGCTGTTTCAATAATAGAGCCTTGCATTTTGATGCTCGCTCCAGCATTCGCTGAAAAGGCCAAGACGATACAATGCAATCCAAATGTACCTTTGATAATTCTCATTTTATTTATCATGCGTACCTCTCACCGAATTTTAAAAGCCTGAGCGATATCCTTATCTCATCAGGCCATTTATTCGTTTACTCGTAGTTCAGTGTAAAGTCAGCTATAGAGCTAAATTCACCTGTTTTTGCTTTATCACCATCACCAATCAAATATGCGGCAAAACGTAGAGTGTTGCTGCCATTTTGGATTATTTGGAATGGAGAGGGTTTGCCCAGTGTGATTACTTGGCCAGCTGGGTTAGTAATTTGAACACCTGCTCCGGAAGCTGTACCGACAAGTCCTAATGTCTTATTTGTTGTATCAAATGCTGCAGCTGCACCACTGAAAGTCAATTGGACTCCACTTTTTAAGTTTTCGGATTTGCAGTTTTCTAATGAAACATCAAATGTACGTGGGGTTGATCTACCTCCGCCCATTAATGTTGAATCTGCAATTTGTCCTAACTCAATAGTTTGATCGATAGAATTAGGCGATATTGAACAAGGTGCTGTAATAATAGCTCCTTTAAATGTAACTTTACCGTGCCCCATATCAGCGGCTAATACAGAAGCGCTCATTGCACTCGATACTAAAACTGCAAAAATAACTTTATTCATATATTCCTCAGAGAATCATAATAAATATTTGATGTGTTTTTGTTTGAAAATGTTTAAAGCCACTTTAATTATTAAACTTAATAAAGTTACTTAATAAAAGTAGATGGTATCAGATGCCGTGATGCTTTTTCTTAAAGTTACCACGTCATCATAATTTGATTTGTTTATTTCAATAATAATGTTCTTGATTAAACTTTCAAATGAGATGTTTAAAGCTACTGAGATATTAAATAACATATCGACTGTTAGCTTATTGACACCTCTTTCATAGCGAGACATTTGCTGTTGTGAAATATTTAATTTTGTTGCTAATTGAGCTCCAGTAATACCAGTTTCTTTTCTTATTCTTTTTATTACAACTCCACAATAAGAAGAAAAACAATTGGCAGAATTCTCACTTGGAGCATCTTTATGTTCTTGTAAGTTCATACAACTATTTTCCAAAAGAAAACTACTAATTTAAATTAATAAATTAGTAACTTATTATTAATATTAGTTCTTTAATTAAAGAGAAAGCTAATAATATTCATCGTTGCCTTGATTTCCTACAATTATAAAGAGTGAGAAATTTAAAAGCAAACTCACTAATTTGAAGTTTTTAATGAATAACCATAAATTTACACTTTTTACAGTTTTTATAATTATATATAAATCAATGTGTTGTGATTTTCTGCGAGATGTGTGTTTTTTAATTTATCAAAAATTGATAAATCAATGACGATACAAAAAAGCAATTCTAAAGATAAAAACAGAATATTAACTCGATATTAACATTTTTTCATACTTTATCTTTATTTGTAACGTTTAAGTGCGTAAAAAGCAAAGAAAACACATAATATGAGTAATCAAAACGTGGTATATATAGTGAAAAATACTTAAATATCATGGGGTTTAGTTTAAGTAAAGAAAACTCTCATTGTGAGTGAAAAATAAATATTAACTAACATAATTATCAGATAATAATAAACGCATAGGTACTTAACATCACCAAATATCCTATGAGTAAACCGCTATGGTAATAATTTTCATTCAGTTTTTCCTCAATAAGTTGTTCATTGTTTTTTCTTGTTCAACTAATTCTTTTTAAGGTATATAAATCTGTATATACATCAGGAAATGACATTGACCTATTATGAAAAGTAGGTACTGTAATAAATGCTATCTTTACTAATAAAATAATTTAAATTCTTGTATAACAATGAGTTCAGAATTTATTATATAAAGTCAAATGGAAGGGTGTTAGTCAGTTATGTGATTTTTAATCAGCGTAGACTTATGTAAGTTGAACAAGGGTTATTAGGTTGGGCTATAGTTTTATTTACTATTTGAAGAGTGGTGAAATAATAATTTTTTAAACTCAGTGAGTGATTAATATTTTTTGTGTTTTAGCAAACTATTAATAATGACTGAGTACTTTAAATATTAAATTTCCTTCTGTTTTAATAGCTTATTATTAATAATTAAATTTTTTGATGTGTTTGCTGTGATGGTAAGCGCACTGTGAATTTTATTTACTGAATATAGTATTTATTATTATATTTTAGATGATGTGATTTATTGAGGCTATTTAAATTTATTATATTTAAGTTAAATCAACCTAGGGTTAACAGGGAATAAAATAGGTTATCTAATAAAATAGGTGAGTGAAGTATAAGTTTATAGGGACTTTTAGGGATTGAAAGGGCATTGGGGGGAATGGTAATTTAACTGGTAGGGAGTAAAGCTAGGTTAGTCTAGAGCAGTACATTTTGTGTATTTAATGAGAAATACTAAATACCTGCAATAGAAGAGTAAAATATACTAGCCGCATGCGTCGCAGTACTGTGGCGTTTCTGGTGCCCAGTCATTTAAACAAAAAGGCACCTTCTAAAATATAGAAGGTGCCTGTAAAAACACTGCATTAACCGACTAGGATTAGTTCATGCCGTATTTTTTCAGTTTCTTACGCAGAGTACCGCGGTTGATACCCATCATCAGGGCTGCACGGGTCTGGTTTCCACGGGTATATTGCATAACCATGTCCAACAAAGGCTGTTCTACCTCAGCCAATACCAGCTCATATAAATCGTTAACATCTTGATTATTTAATTGAGCAAAATAGTTCTTCAGTGCTTGCTTGACTGAATCACGTAACGGTTTTTGAGTTACTTGATCTTGTGAATTTACAGTAGCAACGGTTAGTACGTCAGAATTTACGCGTTGTTCGAACATAGTTCTGTCAGCTCTTATCTTTATTTACGCAAAAATTTTCAAAAAATGCTTCCAACACCTCCAGCTGTTCGCTGGCATCCTCAATGGTGTTGAATGAGCGCCGAAACTGGTCATCAGGTGCATGTTCCTTTAAGTACCAAGAAACATGTTTGCGCGCTATACGGGCTCCTTTGCCTTGACCATAAAAGTCGTGCAATTCCTGTACATGCGCTAGCATAATGCGTTGTACCTCTGCCATTGGCATCGGTGGCAATATTTCACCTGTGTCCAGATAATGCTGGATTTCCCGGAAGATCCATGGTCTTCCCTGAGCCGCTCGTCCTACCATCAAGGCATCAGCCCCTGTGTAGTCCAAAACAGCCCTGGCTTTTAGCGGGTCAGTAATGTCGCCATTGGCAATAACCGGAATGGTAACAGTCTGCTTAACTGCCCGAATATTGTCATATTCAGCTTCCCCATTAAACAGACAGGCTCTAGTTCTGCCGTGAATGGTGAGTGCTTGAATGCCGCAATCTTCGGCCAATTTGGCAATTTCTATGCAGTTTCGCTCTTCAGGTGACCAACCTGTGCGGATCTTAAGAGTAACAGGTACATCCACTGCTTTTACGACACCTTCTAGAATCGACTTAACGATTTCTGGATAACGTAGCAGTGCAGAACCTGCAAGCTTACGATTCACTTTTTTAGCTGGACAGCCCATATTGATATCGATAATTTGAGCGCCACTCTCAACATTAATTTGAGCAGCAGCAGCCATCTCATCGGGATCATTGCCAGCTATTTGAACGGAACGTACCCCAAGTTCATCACGATGAACCATTCTGAGCCTAGACTTGTCTGTCTTCCAAACCTGAGGGTTAGAAGAAAGCATTTCTGATACCGTCATACCTGCGCCCATGTCATAACAGAGTGACCTAAAAGGTTTATCTGTAATGCCAGCCATTGGGGCAGCAATAAGACAGTTTCTCAACTGATATTGTCCGATTCGCATAACTAAATGGGGGCCATACTGTGACTGCAAGGGCGCGTATATTACGCATTTTTTACGAGATATGAAAGGACAAACTTTGAGCAAACGGTTATTTATCACTAATTTTTTTATCTTGCATTCTAGCAACTAAAAAATTAGTTATATTTAACAAATAGTTAAGCGTACTCGATAACGATTTATTAAAATAACTGTTGCGTTGTTCAAATCTCGTGCAGAACAGATTATCACCAGCTATTGAGCAATATTTGAGCTATAAGATAATCTATTCTGGCGTTATTTTCAAAGGAATTATTCCCTAATTTTGATAAAAAAAGCCATCAAAAGTGCTTGACACCGGTAATACGGCACCACTCATCTTTTTCAGCCACAGGGTCAATTTCAAACATGGGTCGATAAGCATCAGCAACCCCTTCTGCTTGAGTGGCTAATACCCCAGAAAGACCCAGTAAACCACCTGCACGAGGCAATACGCTTATCATTGGGGCTAATTCACGTAGAGGGCCAGCAAGGATGTTAGCAACTACGACATCAGCTTGTAGCGCTTCCGGTTGGTCTTTCGATAAGTAGAGAGATAAACGCTCGGAAACGCCGTTACGTTGCGCATTATCGCGACTTGCAGTAATAGCTTGAGGGTCGATATCGATACCAATGGCATGAGCGGCACCTAGTTTCAATGCTGCGATCGCCAAAATGCCCGAACCGCATCCGAAGTCGATTACCGTTTTCCCTTCGAGATCAAGGCTATCTAACCATTGAAGACACAGTGATGTTGTTGGGTGGGTCCCTGTTCCGAAGGCTAAGCCTGGGTCTAACATGACATTAACGGCAGTTGGGTCCGGAACATCGCGCCAACTTGGGCAGATCCATAAACGCTCACCAAAGCGCATTGGGTGGAAGTTATCCATCCATTCTCTTTCCCAGTCTTTATCTTCTAATTGTTCGATTTTATGAATGAACCCAGTTCCAAGAAGAGGGCTATTTTCCAATTGAGAAACCACCCATTTCATGTCGGTTTCTGCATCATATAAACCAATGACGTCAGTATCACCCCAAAGACGAGTTTCTCCAGGTAGGGGCTCAAAAACAGGGGTATCATGGCTATCTTGAAAAGTGACGGATACCGCCCCAGTTTCGATGAGTTCATCGCCAAGAGCTTCTGCTTGTGGACCTGTTGAGTTGATGCGGATCTGTATCCAAGGCATATTTATCTCTTATGTTAAAATCTAATTTGTTGATGTCTTAATTGTGGGCAATTGTACTGGATTTTTGCCAAAAAAGTTACCTATCAAGAAGGCTATGAGGCTGAAAATTAGCGATGGAACGATAGCGTGAAAGCCCATAAGTTCTATCTTAAAGGAAGCAAAAATGGCATAACATACGCCACCGACAACCATACCGCAAATTGCCCCTGTACCATTGGCTTTTTCCCAATATAGCCCAAGAACTAATGGCCACAAGAAAACCGCTTCAAGACCACCAAACGCTAATAAATTCAGCCAAATAATCATTTGAGGTGGGTTCCACGCAGCGATCAAAAGCAAAGCCCCTAAGATCAAACTAGAACAGCTAGAGATCCGAGCCAGTTTTTTCTCATTTTTAATTTGCGTGGGCACTGCATTGAGGTAAATATCTTTTACGATAGTGGCTGAGGACTGCAAGAGCTGAGCATTAATAGTCGACATAATTGCTGCCATCGGTGCTGCTAAGAAAATCCCAGCGGCAAATGGAGGAAGGACTTGTACCATCAATGTTGGTATCACTTGGTCAGGGATGGTCAGATCAGGCAAAATTGCGCGCCCTAATGCACCCGCAAAGTGCATACCAAACATCAATATTGCCATCACGATAGTGCCTAAAATAATTCCTCGGTGAACAGCTTTGCTGTCCTTGTATGAAATACAACGCACCGCGGTGTGGGGTAAACCAATCACGCCAAAACAGACTAGAACCCAAAAAGAAGCTAAGAAAGGCCCACTCAGAATATCGTCAGCCCCTTCGGGCGACACTAATTTAGGGTCAATGGCATGCATTTTTTCGATGGCTGTAGGGAGCCCACCAGCATGGTAAATGATGGCAACAAGTAGGATCACTGTCCCGATAAGCATGACTAGCCCTTGCAATGCATCATTCAATACGCTGGCTCTGAAGCCACCAATAGCTGTATAGAGGGCGATAGATACCCCAAAAATTATCAAACCATAGGTATATGGGATACCAGCTGCCGTTTCTAATAGCCTTGCGCCGCCAATAAATTGCACTGTCATGGCGCCAAAAAAAGCAATGAGTAGGCTAACACTTGCAAACCAAACTAAGAAGCGGCTTTGATAGCGAGCGTAGAGCATATCGTTAAGGGTCACTGCATTATAGCGGCGCGCTAAAATAGCAAATTTCTTACCCAGTACGCCAAGGGAAAGCCAGATTGCCGGTAGCTGGATCATCGCTAAAAGTACCCAACCTAGACCATATTTATAGGCGGCTCCAGGGCCTCCAATAAATGAACTCGCACTGATATAGGTTGCGGTAATTGTCATTGCAAGGACGAAACCGCCCATGGAACGATTACCTAAGAAATACTCATTCAGAAATTCGCCTGTTTTCCGCTTTTTATAGGCATAAATTGATAACAGAAAGACGAGGGCAAGGTAACCGATTAATGGTAGGAGAACTTCAATCTGCATCATTCTCCTCCAGAGAGATATCTTTGAATATGAGCTTAACCATCATAATACACAGTAGAATAAAGATGACGGGCAAAATTAGGCATGACCATTCAAACCATAATGGTAACCCAGTAACTCCCATCGTATTGCTAGGAAGGTATGCACAAATAACCCAGCCTATCATATAGGCTATCGTTAAATAGAGTGACCAACGGGCCTCTTTATTTGATTGAAGAAAACGTTTGTCCATCCGTTATTCCTCCTCATTCTCACAAAAATAATCGGGGATTGTACGATAATCTGGGAGTGGAGTGTGAAAAATTCAGAGAAAAGCGATTAAAGGCAGTGATTTATTTAAGATGAACTTAGTTAAATATTGAGAGATAAAGTCAAATTAAGTAGATAAAATCTTAATAACCAGCATAAAAGACATAAAAATAAGGGTGTATGACGCAAAAAATAAGAATATAGAATTGTTTATTTTTAATCCTATTTTAGGGGAGGTAGATGCATTATGTCTTTTGAATGTAATGATCAAAAATAATAATGCGCCAGCCGCAGCTGCGGTTAGCATTAGGTATGAATGATTGAGTAACCCAGAACGCAGAAATAGCAATATATTTAGTGCTAAAACGAGTAGCGTTCGGCTCCAAGCTTGCTGTGTTCTTTCTGGTTGTAGTCCGGGGTCTCGCATCGCACTGCCTATAATAAAATATATAAGAGTGCGAAAGAGGCTGCGGTCATGATAAACAATGTAATTAACAATAAAAAAGAAGTGTATTGAAGGGGTTTATCTTGCCGCATTGCTAATTCGTTTTGTTTCCAGCGATACAATGCCATCGCCGCAGTCAGCCCACCCGCCACAGCGAGCACTAATGCCAGTGCCATTTTTATCCATGGAAATTCGATAGATTGAAATAGTTGTTCGATGGCAATTGCACCAGCTAAAAAAGCCAACGCTGTTCTAATCCAGGCTAAAAATGTTCTTTCGTTAGCTAATGTGAATCGGTAATCCGGCGCTTTCCCAAGTATTTTCCAGTTTTCTTTTTTTATCGTCATTGGAATTCCTATCTTTTTTAGAAAAAGTGAGAAGAAAATCACAAAACATTAATGTAAGTGTGGGCTTTCTTTTTCTGATGATATATTAATCTAAATGTTATAACAATATAACAAAGCATTTTGCCTTACTATACCGTAAGAGAGGATCTATGGATCTCGATAAAATATCAAAAAAAATTATAGAATTATCAGGCGGTTCTGAAAATTTCATTCACGTCACAAATTGTATGACTCGAGTGAGAATGACATTAAAAAATGAAGAAAAGGCGGATATTGCAGGTTTGAAAGCACTACCTGGCGTGCTAGGAGTGGTGAGTGATGAAACATTGCAAGTGATTGTCGGACCGGGAAAATGTAACAATATTGCTGACGCAATTAATCAACTACTATCTAACGGGGACTCTGAAAGCACTGTATTGCAGGATGATAAACCTGAAAGCGATGTATTAGCTAAAGCTGAAATCGCTAGAAATAAAGCGAAGAAAAAAACGCCAGTTAAAGCCGTGCTAAGAAGTATAGCGAATATTTTTGTTCCATTATTACCCGGCTTAATTGCTGCTGGTACTTTAATGGGGATCAATAACATTATTGTTAACTCGGCACATGCCGAGGCGCTAGCTCAGGGAATTCAAGCAACCGCTAATATGTCAGCAGCCCAAGTGGTTTTGCAACAACAAGGGTTGTTAGAAATAAGTACTATTATGGGGATTATTGCGAGTGGCTTGTTTAGCTTACTAGCTGTATTCACCGGTATTTTTGCTGCTAAAGAGTTTAAGGGAACTGAAATCTTAGGGGGGATTTTAGGGGCAATTACGATTGCGCCTCAAGTTGCTATTTTGGGACTAACTCCGGGACAAGGTGGGTTAATTGGGGTTATTTTTGCGGTTTGGATTAGCTGTTGGTTAGAAAAGCGGTTACGCCGCTATATCCCGAGTATGATAGATGTTATTGCAACCCCAACGTTGACAATCATCATTATGACTGCGCTTTTGCTATTTGGTATTATGCCAGTAGCTGGCGTTGTATCTAATGGTATTTTAGGCTCATTGTCCGGAATTTTACAGCATGGTGGCTTAGCGGCTGGTTTTATCTTATCTTCTTTATTCCCATTTTTAATTTCTCTTGGTTTACACCAAGGGTTAATTCCTATCCATTTAGAATTAATTCAAGCAACAGGAAGTTCGCAGTTATTTGCGATTCAAATCATGAGTAATTCCGGTATGGTCGGCGCTGCAATTGCCGTCTTGATAATGACAAAAGATCCGGTAATGAAACGTGTCGCTAAAGGGGCTATCCCGACCAGTATTTTAGCCGTAGGTGAACCGACTATCTTTGGGGTAAACATCCCAGCAGGCTTTGCATTTATCACAGGATCGATAGGTGCTGGTTTTGGGGGAATGATGATCGTCTTATTGGATGTAACAGCCAATGGGGTCGGAGCCGCAGGGCTATCCGCACTACCACTGATAGCGGATGGTAAATATCTCCAATACATTTTTAGTTGGTTAGTCGGTGCGAGTATTGCTTTCGTATTGACTTATGTTGTTGGACGTATCAGAAAGTACCAGTAAAAAGGAAATAACAATGAAAGCTGTAATGTTAATGTTTGATTCATTGAATAAACATATGTTGTCGGCTTATGGCTGCCAAACAACCATTACTCCTAATTTTGAGCGATTACGTAAACGCGCACTGAAGTTTGATAATTTTTATGTTGGCAGTATGCCTTGTATGCCTGCAAGGAGAGAATTGCATACCGGGAGATATAATTTCCTTCATCGTAGCTGGGGCCCGATTGAGCCATTTGATGAGTCGATGCCTGAAATACTGAAAAAACAAGGTATTCATACTCATTTAGTTACGGATCACAAACATTACTGGCGAGATGGCGGTGCAACCTACCACTCGCGTTTCTCAACATATGAATTTATTCGGGGGCAAGAGGGGGATAACTGGAAAGGTGTTGTGAATAAGCCAGTTGTTCATTATGAATCAGGTGAACCTGATGAAAATAAACAGCGTAAAATAGCCAGTCGTACCCAGCACCTGATTAATCAGCAATATATGCAGGATGAAAAAGATCATCCACTGGTACAAACAATTAGTCACGGTATTGAATTTATTGAAACTAATCACTCGGATGATAATTGGTTTTTACAGCTCGAGTGTTTTGATCCTCATGAACCGTTTTATGTACCTGAAAAATACCTACAACTTTATGGTTTATCCAATGCTCATTTTGATGGCTGGCCGCCGTATTATTTTGTCACTGAGGATGAGTCTAGGCAAAAAGTGATCCGTGGTTTTTATCAAGCACTAGTAACGATGGTCGATGCATATGTTGGTCAGGTTCTTGATATATTTGATAAATACAATTTATGGGAAGATACGCTATTAATTGTAAATACGGATCACGGTTTCTTATTAGGTGAACATGATTGGTGGGGGAAAAATATCATGCCACTTTATAACGAAATCGCGAATACACCATTTTTTATTTGCCACCCTGATTTGGATACCAATGGGGTATCAAGGCAGATGTTGGCTCAAACTATTGATATACCGGCTACGTTACTTGATTATTTTAATGCACCAATCCCTAAAAATATGCAAGGAAAAAGCATATTAGCTGGGCTTGCTAAAGATGAACCTATTCGCGAATATGCGCTGTTTGGCTACCATGGCTGTCAGATTAATATCACAGATGGTGAGTATGTTTATATGCGCTCTCCTGTTGTTCAAGGAACCGAGGGGCTTCATGATTATACTTTGATGCCAACACGTATAAACCGGCGGTTTACGCCTAAAGAGTTACAAGGAACAGAGTTATATGAGGGGTTTGATTTCACACAAGGTTGCTCAGTATTAAAAATCCCTGCAACGAGTGTGATGACAACAGACTCAGACCGTTTTGGACATCGCTTATACCATGTTAAGCAAGACCCGGCACAAACGTCACCAATCCTCAATGTGGCAATAGAACAGCGCTTACTCGAAAATATTCGTTTAATGATGTTACAAAATGATGCTCCTGAAGAGTTGTATGCTCGTTATGGTTTATCGAAAGAGCAACCAGTTTCCCTTGAGCAAATTGAACAAGAGCATAAGCAGGCTGGGGCAGCGAAAACTGCATTTGACCAATATCCGCTCACGCAGGAAGTTAAATATGGTGCGATGTCATTATTACAATATATCGAAACCCGTCATTTAAAGACGATAAAGGACAGGTTTATCAAACAATTAGAAGGTGGGTTAACACAAAAACAGCTAGTTGATTTCATTATTGATAATTTTCCAGTAGAAAACCATAATGAGCTTTTATACCGGGTAGCTCTGGAAATGCGATTAAAATAAATAAGAGCATTACCCGGTGGGCTAACATCGGGTAATTGTGATTAATATATGAAAAAACAACTAGATTATAGTACGCATTCAAAACCGTTATACGCGCAAGTGTATGATATTTTAGTCGATAAGCTAAATAAAGGTGAATATAGGAAAAACGATACTTTTCCGACAGAAGCTGAATTTCAAGAAATGTTTGGGATCAGCAGGATCACGGCAAGAAGGGCACTTTCGGAATTAGAAAAAGAAGGGTATGTAAAGCGATCTCGAGGGGTTGGCACTCTCGTTATTCGAAATTCTAAAAAAGCCTATGCAACAATCCATACCCAAGTATTGGGGGCTGCAACACAAAGAGTAAAACGTAATATTATTTCGATAAACAAAGTTGCGGCAAATAAAGATATCAGTGAAATTATGAAATTGCCGGAAGGCTCAGTCCTGACCAAAGTGGAAAGGGTTATTACAAAAGGAAATAAACCGATTCAATACAATTGTTTTTATTTTCCACCTTGTATTGAAAGCATTACAGCAGAGGATTTAGAAGAGTCTATTTATCTTTTTTTAGAATCCAAAGGGCTAAATTCAAACCATTATACTGAAAAATTATCAGCACTTGTTCCAACAAAACAAGAAATGGAATTATTAGATATCGATGAGAAAACCCCCATATTTTCTCGTTGCCGTATTGACTACAACAAAGATAATGAAGCCATTTTATATATGGAAGGTAGTTATTTAAGCAACTATTACGAGTATAAAGTGAATGGCAGCTAAGATGTCCGTTGCCAAAACTTAAGAGGTTACTATGAAAAAAGCGTTTCACATAATGGCTAAGCCAACAAGTTATCAGTGCAATTTAAAGTGTGATTACTGCTTTTATCTAGAAAAAGAACACCAAACTGATTTTAATAGTAAAAAATTAAAATGTATGGACGACAATACATTACGTGAATATATTCGTCAGTACATTGAATTATCACCAAGCCATGAAATTGATTTTACTTGGCAAGGGGGTGAACCGTTAATGGCGGGGATGGATTTTTTCCAACGAGTGATCCAATACCAAAAGCGGTATGGAAAAGGAAAGCAAATCTACAATAGCATACAAACAAATGGGGTATTGTTAACCGCTGAATGGGCTAAGTTTTTAAAAGAACATCATTTCTTAGTCGGAATTTCCCTTGATGGCCCACAATGGCTACATGATATTTATCGAAAATCCAATTCAGGTAATTCGGTTTTTGATAAAGTTATCAATGCAATTCGCCTACTCAAAGAGTATCAAATTGATTTTAATATTTTGACGGTGCTTAATAATGAGACGGCAAAATATCCAGAAGAAATCTACCGTTTTATTACCGAAGAACTTCAAGCTAATTACTTGCAGTTTATTCCTGTTGTCGAATATGAAATGAACAATAGTAAATTTCAACATTTGAGCTACCCACAAGAAGCGGGAGAGAAAACGCTAACCTCATGGTCAATAACAGGGAAGCAATACGGCGATTTTATTAATAAAGTCTTTGATATTTGGGTAAGAAAAGATGTTGGGAAGGTCTTTGTCCAGTTGTTTGATAACTCGCTTGCGGCTTGGTCTGGTGATATGCCTAGTTTTTGTGTTATGCAGCCGGCGTGTGGATACGGTTTAGTGGCTGAGCAAAATGGGGATATTTATAGTTGCGACCATTTTGTCTATCCCGAATTTAAACTGGGTAATTTATTAAGTAAGCCTCTCAATAAGCTAGTTTATAGTAAGCAGCAGCAACGTTTTGGCCAACAAAAACTCAACCTTTCTTCATTGTGCCAAAAATGTGAATTTAAGTTTGCTTGTCATGGGGGATGCCCAAAGCATAGGACAGAAAAAGTTGAGAATAAATGGCATAATCATTTATGTGAGGGTTATAAGGCAATTTTTAGCCACATTGACCCCTATATGCAATATATGGCGAATGAGCTACGTTTTCGTCGCCCCCCAGCCTCGGTGATGGATAATTTACACTTATTCCAGCGTGCTGCACCTATCGAAAATACAATCCCAATTCGCCATATTAATTAAATTCAATAAAAAATACCGCGCAGCTGAGCTTCGCGGTATTTTTTGACGATAAATAAAACGGGCTATTTCAAAAAATTATTCAGAAATACCCAGTTTTTTCTCCAGATAGTGGATATTAGTCCCACCTTTTTGGAAGTTTTCATCATTCATAATCATCTGGTGCAATTCAATATTGGTTTTAATACCATCGACGATCAGCTCGTTTAATGCATTTTTCATACGAGAAATGGCAATTTCACGAGTTTCACCGTAAGTAATTAATTTACCAATCATTGAGTCGTAATAAGGAGGTACAGTATAACCTGCGTAAATATGCGACTCCCAACGCACACCAAAACCACCAGGAGAGTGGAAACGGGTGATTTTACCTGGACTTGGAATGAATGTATTCGGGTCTTCAGCGTTAATACGGCACTCAACAGCATGACCGTGAACAATAATGTCTTCTTGTTTTACAGATAGCGGTAAACCAGATGCGACACGTAACTGTTCTTTAATTAAGTCGACACCAGTAATCATTTCAGTAACTGGATGTTCAACTTGAATACGGGTATTCATCTCGATGAAATAGAATTCACCGTTTTCGAATAAGAATTCGAAGGTACCCGCACCGCGATAACCAATTTCAATACATGCATTTGCACAGCGCTCACCGATATTACGGCGAATTTCAGGCGTGATACCTGGTGCTGGAGCTTCTTCTACCACTTTTTGGTGACGGCGTTGCATTGAACAATCACGCTCTGCTAAGTAAACAGCGTGACCCTGACCATCCGCCATCACTTGAATTTCAATATGACGTGGGTTTTCAAGGAATTTTTCCATGTAAACCATGTCATTATTGAATGCAGATTTGGCTTCTGCGCGTGTGAGGTTAATCGATGATTCTAAATCTTTTTCGTTACGAACCACACGCATACCACGACCACCACCACCACCTGATGCTTTGATGATTACAGGGTAGCCAATACGTTTTGCGATGGATTTATTCTTTTCTGCATCATTGCCTAGCGGGCCATCTGAACCCGGAACGCAAGGAACACCTGCTTTTTTCATCGCGTTAATAGCAGAAACTTTGTCGCCCATTAGGCGGATGGTTTCAGCTTTTGGACCGATAAAAATAAAGCCTGAGTTTTCAACTTGTTCTGCGAAATCAGCGTTTTCAGCCAAGAAACCATATCCCGGGTGGATCGCTTGCGCGCCTGAAATTTCCGCTGCTGAAATAATCGCAGGGATATTTAAGTAACTTTTCGCGGATGCTGCAGGACCGATACAAATGGTTTCATCAGCCAGCAACACGTGTTTTAGATCGCTATCAGCCGTTGAGTGAACCGCTACAGTTTTGATGCCAAGTTCTTTACAGGCACGCAAAATACGTAGTGCGATTTCCCCACGGTTAGCGATAACAATTTTTTCCAGCATGGAGACGCCTCGTTATTCGATAACAACTAGTGGCTCGTCAAATTCTACTGCATCACCGTTTTGCAGCAGAATAGCTTTAACTACGCCTGCTTTATCTGCTTCTATTTGGTTCATCATTTTCATCGCTTCAACGATGCAAAGAGGATCACCAACGCTGACAGTTTGGCCAACTTCAACAAACGGTTTTGCTTCTGGGCTTGGTGCACGGTAGAAAGTCCCTACCATTGGTGAACGGACTTGGTGACCTGCAACTGCAGCTGGAGCCGCTGGTGCAGCCATTGCTTCTGATGGAGCAACAGCATTTGCTAATGCAGGCTGTTGTGCGACAGGTGCTGAGTAATATTGTTGCGGTGCTGCCATAGCCTGAGAAGCGGCAGAAATGCGGCTGATACGTACTGACTCTTCACCTTCAGAAATTTCCAGTTCAGAAATGCCAGACTCTTCGACCAGCTCGATCAGCTTTTTAATTTTACGAATATCCATGGATATGATTCCGTACTCTTATATTTGGATTGAATTAATTAGACGCACACGGTTAACTGCAGCCTGCAAAGCAAAACTGTAGCCATCCGCGCCTAGACCACAAATTACACCGACAGCTTGGTCGGATAAATAAGAATGTTGGCGAAATGGTTCTCTGGCATGCACATTCGAGATATGGATCTCGATAAATGGAAGACAAACTGCCAGTAACGCATCACGCAGAGCTACACTGGTATGTGTGAATGCAGCCGGGTTGATTAGAATAAAATCAACATCATTGCGGGAAGCATGAATTTTATCGATTAACTCATGTTCTGCATTTGACTGAAAATGGCTCAATTTTACCCCTAACTCATTGGCTTCCTGCGTCAGTTTGGAAACAATGTCTGATAGGGTTTTGCTGCCATAGGTACCTGGCTCACGCGTTCCTAGCAGGTTCAGGTTTGGCCCATTCAGGAGCAAAATGTGAATATCTTCTGTCATTATGCTGCTAACTCCGACGATATATCAATAGCCCGACAACATAACCCGATGTTGAGGGTTTGTCATCATTTATCATAAAAATAAATGTTTTTTTGGCTGACAAGGGGAGCCATTATAATTATTTCGTGGCATTTAGCAGCAAAATACTGGTCTTATCAGAGAAATTACCCGAATTTATTTTGTGAATTGTGCGGTAATCCTTATTTTTGGAGAATACCGCAGCAAATTTGTGATTAGGTGCGTAGATTGACAAGGGTACGCCCTGTTACTTCATTTTTTAAGAGTTTTTGTGCAAATTCAGCAGAATCTTCCAGTTTAATCTCTGAACTGACGTGTTCATAGAATGAGGCTGGTAGTATTTGAGAAAGCCGTTCCCACACTTTAGGGCGGTTTGCCGCTGGGTAGTAAACAGAATCAACGCCTTGTAAACGCACATTACGTAAGATAAAAGGCATCACACTGGTTGGTAAGTTAAATCCACCGGCTAAACCACAAGCTGCTACTGCCCCGTTGTAATTGGTTTGAGCAAGAAGATTGGCTAGCAATTCCCCGCCTACAGTATCAATGGCGCCAGCCCACAGTTGTTTATCTAATGGTTTGGCCGCGTGGGTGAAATCGCTGCGAGGTAATACCCTTTTAGCCCCTAAGCTTTGCAAGTAAGCGTTATTCTCTTCGCGCCCTGAAATTGCGACAACGTCATAGCCTAAAAGGGAGAGTAATTGCACGGCAGTGCTCCCTACGCCACCACTTGCCCCACTAACAATCACTTCGCCTTTATCTGGAGTGATGCCTGCTTCTTCTAACGCATTAACACATAGCATGGCAGTGAAGCCTGCCGTACCAATGACCATGGCTTGCTTCAAGGATAGATTTTCAGGTAATGGGGTTAAATACTTCGCAGGAACTCTCGCTTGGGAGGCTAACCCGCCCCAATGAGTTTCACCGACTCCCCACCCTGTTAATAACACATGCTGACCAACTTGAAACCTTGGGTCTTCACTGTGGTGGACTACCCCTGAAAAATCAATACCAGGGACCATCGGATACTGGCGTACTACGCCTGCTTTCCCACAAATGGCCAAAGCATCTTTATAATTTAACGTTGACCAGTGAATATCGACTATAATGTCTCCGGCTGGCAGCATTTCTGTTGTCAGAGATTGAATATTTGCGACAATTTTTTCATCTGCTTGATTTAGGACGAGAGCTTTCATCGTTCACTCCTAGTAAAATGATTAAATATGTCATGTAAAAATGCCGAAAATTTAACGGTATTTCATTGACGTAATAACGGTTCTTAAGCTATTAATAATGTAATTATTTTGTAAAAATTTATTTTTTTCTGGCATACATAGGCTTTTATCATGCAAAATAACGCATCGCGACTAATTCATTTTGCGTACTGATACAAATTTGCCTTATTTTTGGTAGATAATAGAGCTAACACTCGTGAAATTCATCTAATTTGTAGTGAAAATAACCAGTGAGTAGCAATAATAAAAAGATATCAATATTATTTGAACTTGTAGTCATAATTACTTGTCACACTGGGAATACAAACAATGGAGTATATAACAGCCAAAGAATAGGTTTTTTTACGTAATTTCATCTAATGATGGAAAAAGTAAAATAAATATCTATTTTTGGGGCTTTTATCTGCTTCGTTTTGATGAGAAGCATGTACAGTACAGTACGTGATAATAGATGAATTAACCATATTTTTAGAAGTCGCCCATTAACGCCTTGAGGCAGCTTCAAGTGGTTGGTAGAGTAGACGGGTTTATATTCGTCCCCAGCTTGCAGGATAACTCTTTCATTATGTTTAAAAAATTTCGTGGCATGTTTTCTAATGACTTGTCTATTGACTTGGGTACGGCCAATACCCTTATTTATGTTAAAGGACAAGGCGTCAAATTAAATGAACCCTCTGTAGTTGCTATTCGTCAAGACCGCTCCGGTTCGCCAAAAAGTGTTGCGGCGGTCGGTGGTGAAGCCAAGCAGATGCTGGGACGTACACCTGGTAATATTTCTGCAATCAGACCAATGAAAGATGGCGTAATCGCCGACTTCTTCCTGACAGAAAAAATGTTACAACACTTCATCAAACAAGTTCATAGCAACAGTTTTTTACGTCCAAGTCCACGAGTATTAGTTTGTGTACCAGTTGGGGCAACGCAAGTTGAACGTAAAGCTATCCGTGAATCCGCACTGAGTGCAGGGGCACGTGAAGTATTCTTAATTGAAGAACCAATGGCAGCAGCAATTGGCGCAGGTTTACCTGTATCTGAAGCAACGGGTTCTATGGTTGTTGATATCGGTGGTGGTACCACTGAAGTGGCGGTTATTTCTTTAAATGGTGTTGTTTATTCATCTTCAGTACGTATTGGTGGTGACCGTTTTGATGAGTCCATCATTAACTATGTGCGCCGTAATTACGGTTCACTGATTGGTGAGGCAACCGCAGAACGTATTAAACACGGGATTGGCTCTGCATTCCCAACGGATGAAGTTTATGAAATTGAAGTCCGTGGTCGTAACCTTGCAGAGGGCGTACCTCGTGGTTTCAAAATGAATTCAAATGAAATTTTAGAAGCATTACAAGAGCCACTGACTGGGATTGTCAGCGCGGTAATGCTAGCGCTTGAACAGTGCCCACCTGAACTAGCATCTGATATCTCAGAGCGCGGTATGGTATTAACTGGTGGTGGCGCGCTGCTTCGTAATTTAGATCGCTTATTGATGGAAGAGACTGGTATCCCAGTTATTGTTGCAGAAGATCCGCTAACTTGCGTCGCTCGTGGTGGCGGGAAAGCATTAGAAATGATCGATATGCACGGTGGTGACCTGTTTAGCGAAGACTAAATGGCCAGCTATAAGCAGCTAGTAAACCCTAGCTGCTTTGACTATTTTTGATCCTCTGACATTAGCGAAACTTAGCCACACATGAAGCCAATTTTTAGGCGAGGTCCATCCCTACAGTTACGCATTATTTTTGCGGTAATCATTGCACTTGTGCTGGTGGTGATTGACCATCGATTTGAGCCTTTCAATAAAATCCGTACCTACTTAGACACGGCGGTTAGCCCATTCTATTTTTTAGCAAATGGGCCACGTCAATTTTTGGATAACATCTCTGAAAGTTTCACCTCTCGCGAACAATTACAGTTTGAAAACAGGGCATTACGTCAAGAATTGTTGCTGAAAAAAGCGGATAATCTTTTACTAGAGCAACTTAAACAAGAAAATGCACGTTTAAGAGAGTTGCTAGGTTCGCCACTTCGTCAAGATGAACACATGATGGTAACGCAAGTTATCTCAGGGGCGAATACACCATATCGCGACCAAGTTGTGATAGATAAAGGCAGTAACGAAGGGGTTTACGAAGGGCAGCCTGTTATTAGTGATAAAGGTGTTGTAGGCCAAGTTGTCGGCGTCAGCAACTTCAATAGTCGTGTTTTACTCATTTGTGATACAACTCATGCATTGCCCGTACAAGTACTACGAAATGATGTGCGTGTTATTGCTGCTGGGTCTGGTTGTACGGATGACATACAATTAGAGCCATTACCTGAAAATACCGATATTCGCATAGGGGATGTATTAGTGACTTCTGGGTTAGGGGGGCGTTTCCCTGAAGGTTACCCAGTTGCCGTTGTTTCTGCGGTTAAACACGATACACAACGCGCTTATACGATTATTAGTGCCAAGCCGAGTGCAGAACTACAACGTTTACGTTATCTGCTCCTTTTATGGGGAAATGATAACGACCCTAAAACTCCGTTAAAGCCGTCAGAGGTATATCGTGCGGCTAATGAACGCTTAATGAAAGTACTGCCTCAAGTATTACCTAATCCAAGTGAAATTCAGGGGCCTCCACTGCCGCCGTCAATGTCTCCAGTATCAGAACCATAGAGAGGGGAATTGAGTATGGTGAGGAGGGGAAAATAGAATGGATGAGTATCGTGGTAACGGGCGAGCCATCATTTGGTTATCTTTTTTTATTGCCTTAATTTTGCAAGTCATGCCTTGGCCTGAACAACTAAGTTTTTACCGCCCTACATGGTTATTATTGATCCTCACTTATTGGGTCATGGCATTGCCGCATCGTGTTAGCGTAGGCACAAGTTTTATTTTGGGAATTATCGTTGATTCCATTCAAGGTTCTGCTCTGGGGGTTCATGCCCTTTCTTTTAGTATAATTTGCTATCTTGTTGCTTATAAGCACCAGTTATTGCGTAATATGGCTCTGTGGCAGCAAGCTTTAGTGATTATGTTACTGACAGTCATTCAGGATTTAGCTGTTTTTTGGGCTGAGTTTCTGTCTTCACAAGTATTATTTCACCCACAAGTATTCTGGAATAGCCTAGTGAATGGTATTCTGTGGCCATGGCTATTTTTGCTTCTACGAAAAATTCGCCGACAATTTTCAGTGTGTTAAGGCTTTAGGTATCCGTTCTGACAGGGAATACAGTTTATGAATTTAATTTATCTTGCATCTGGCTCACCCCGTAGGCGTGAACTAGTTCAGCAACTTAACTATACCTTTGAGATTTTACGCCCAGAGGTAGAAGAACAGTGGCAGCAGGGTGAGTCCCCTCAAGATTATGTCCAACGCCTTGCGCGCGATAAATCATTGGCTGGTGTTGCAATTGCCCCTGAAGATTGTCCGGTATTAGGTGCAGATACGATTGTGGTGCTTGATGGGGAAATATTGGAAAAACCTCAAGATGACAAACATGCGGAAGCCATGCTAAGCGCGCTATCGGGGAAAACACACCAAGTAATGACGGGTATCGCATTATCTAACCGCCAACAGACTATACAGTCACTGATTGTGACAGATGTGACCTTTCGCGAGTTATCTTTACTTGAAATACGGGATTATATACAGTCAGGCGAGCCTATGGATAAGGCGGGAGCATATGCAATACAAGGAATTGGTGGGCGTTTTATACGGAAAATTAACGGTAGTTACCATGGAGTTGTTGGTTTACCACTGGTTGAAACAGATGAACTCATTCAGCGATTTTTAGCGTTAGGTGATGGTAAGGGGAAGTCATGACTGCGGAACTATTAGTAAATATTACACCATCTGAAACGCGTGTTGCTTATATTGATGGTGGGATCTTACAAGAAATACATGTTGAACGGGAAGCCAAAAGAGGGCTAGTAGGGAATATTTACAAAGGCCGTGTGAGCCGCGTGTTACCCGGTATGCAGGCGGCCTTTGTTGATATTGGTCTAGATAAAGCTGCCTTTTTGCATGCCTCTGATATTATGCCGCACACTGAATGTATTGCTGGCGATGAGCAAAAAAACTTTCATGTCAGAGACATTGCTGAATTAGTAAAACAAGGGCAGGACTTGATTGTCCAAGTTGTTAAGGACCCTCTAGGAACCAAGGGGGCTCGTTTGACGACAGATATTACATTGCCATCGCGCTATTTGGTTTTTATGCCTGGGGCATCCCATGTTGGTGTTTCACAACGCATTGAAAGTGAAGAAGAAAGAGAACGGCTAAAACAGTGCGTTTCTCAATATTGTGATGAAAATGGCGGTTTTATTATCCGTACCGCAGCGGAAGGGGTGGGCGAGGAAGAAGTTAAACAAGATGCCGCCTTCCTAAAACGGCTTTGGGCTAAAGTGATTGAGCGTAAAAAACGTAATGTTACTCGGACTAAAATCTACGGTGAACTGGCTCTCGCTTTTCGTATTATTCGTGATTTTGCAGGTGCTCATCTTGATCGTATTCGCGTTGATTCCCGTTTGACTTATACTCAATTACAAGAGTTTATTGCAGAATACGTACCTGAAATGACGGCAAAATTGGAACTCTATCAGGGGAATCAACCCATTTTTGATTTGTTTGATGTCGAAAATGAAATCCAACGCGCGATGGATAGAAAGGTCGAGTTAAAATCAGGTGGTTATTTAATTATCGATCAAACTGAAGCGATGACGACCATTGATATTAATACTGGGGCGTTTGTTGGGCATCGTAACCTAGAAGAAACCATTTTCAATACTAATATTGAAGCTACTCAAGCAATAGCAAGGCAACTTCGTTTACGAAACCTTGGTGGTATAATTATTATCGATTTTATCGATATGGTTGATCCAGAACATCGCCGCCGTGTGTTAGCATCATTAGAACAAGCACTGGTTAAAGATAAAGTTAAAACGACCATTAATGGCTTTTCTCAGCTTGGTTTAGTCGAAATGACGCGTAAACGGACAAGAGAGAGCCTTGAACATGTTTTGTGTGATGATTGCCCAACTTGCCAAGGTCGAGGTACAGTTAAGTCAGTAGAAACTGTGTGCTATGAAATTTTACGGGAAATAGTCCGAGTTCATCGCACTATCGATGCAGATAGGTTTCTTGTTTATGCATCTCAAGCGGTTGTGGATGTACTTAAAGGGGACGAATCTCACGCACTTGCCGAAGTTGAAATTTTTGTTGGTAAGCAGGTTAAAGTCCAGATTGAACCGCTATACAGTCAGGAACGTTTTGATGTTGTCATGATGTAGCATTATTGTTTGAAGGAGAAATGAGTGAAACGACTACCACGTGTAGTACTAGTAACCACTGCGGTTATCTTATTGCTGTGCGCACTAGTGCTGACAGGCTTGCGTTTCCTCTTGCCGAATATTGATAGCTACCGCCAAGATATCATTGCTTACATTGAAAAAAATAATGATGTCACAGTGCAAATTGGCAAAATTGAAGGGGCTTGGCAGTATTTTGGCCCAACCTTCATGTTATCTAATGTGGAATTACAAAATGAAACCACAGATATAACCGCGAGCGTGATTGACGTCGAATTAGATATTTGGAGTTCAATATTATCGTTGCGTTGGCGCTTTCGTGATTTAACCTTCTATCAGCTCAATGTCGATTATAAGGTCCCTTTTAATTTCGAAGGTTCCTCTGAGGGGGAGTCATTAGACAGCATTGAAGAATTGTTTTTACGTCAATTCGACCACTTTATCTTAAAAGAAAGTCAGTTAACTTTTCTCACGCCCTCAGGGCAAAAAACCACCCTAATTTTACCTGAACTCTCTTGGCTAAATGAAAATGAACGTCATAGGGCTCAAGGTTTTGTCAGCCTCGAAACAATCAATAAACAACATGGTTATTTGCAAGTTAAATTAGACGTATCGGATAAAAACGGTGTCTTAAGTGACGGTATTTTTTACCTGCAAGCCGATAATATTGATATGCAACCTTGGCTTAGTCGCTGGCTACGAGAAAACACGTCATTACGAGATGCTAACTTTAGCCTCTCTTCATGGATTAGCTTGAAAAACCAGCAAATTGAAAGTGGGCTAGTTCAATTGCGTCAAGGGGAAGCTAACTGGGGAACCGGCAGTTTATCGCAAAACCTGCAAGTGAATGATTTATTGCTACGCATGAAAAGGCAGGGGAATGGCTGGCTATTTAATATCCCTGAACTTGATACGTTGAAAACCAATGAATATATTTGGCCGCAAGGTAATGTTTCTGTTTTGTATTTACCCGCTTCAAAAAAATATCAGGATAACGACCACTGGCGTATACGAGCAAAAAATATTGAATTAGAACGCTTAAGTGAAGTATTACCCACTTTTTCATTTCTAACGCCCGAGATGGTACAGGATTGGCAGCATCGCCAACCAACGGGTGTCGTCAGTGAGTTTGCCCTTGATCTCACACAGAATATGCCAGAACACATGCAAATTAGTATGGATTGGCAGGATGTTAGCTGGAAAAAATGGAAAGCGCTTCCTTCGATTAATCATTTTTCGGGTGTCTTAGCGGGTAGCATGCAAAGTGGGGGAGCCTCAGTTAGCTTACAAGATAGTCAGGTGGATTATCGTGACGAATTTAAAGCTCCTTTTGAGATAAAAACGGCTAATGGGCAGCTTTATTGGTTGGATAATGACAGTGAGTTTAAGCTCTGGAGCCCATCTTTAGATGTACAAGCCAAATCACTTTGGGCAAACGGGGAGTTTCGTTATGCCAAAGCGAAGAAAGGGAATTATGCAGATTTAGCTATTTTAGCTGGCTTACGTTTGGATGATGCGGGAGACGCATGGCGTTATTTTCCACAAAAACTGATGGGGCAAGATGTTGCTGATTACCTAACAAAGGCGGTTATTGCAGGAAAGGTGGATAATGCAACCTTAGTATATAAAGGTGACCCAGCAAATTTCCCTTATGATAATAATGATGGTCAATTCCAAGTTTATGTCCCGTTACGTGATGCAACGTTTGAGTACGATCATGAATGGCCAGCCTTATTGGATTTAGATATCGATTTGGACTTTAAGCGTGCTGGGTTATTCATGCATGTGCCAAGCGTCAAACTCGGCGATGCGACTGCAACTAACCTTGATGCCAATATCCCTGATTACACGAAAGAAATGCTGTATATCAATGCTGATGTCAGTGGAACTGGAAAACAAATCCAACAATATTTTACCCATACGCCGATGAAGCACTCAATTGGTGACACTCTAGAAGAGTTACAAATAGGGGGTACGGTGAATGGCCAGTTGGGGCTATCTATCCCACTGGTGGCCGGGAAAGATGTCGTAGCAACAGGAAGCGTTAACCTTAATAAAAATGATTTATTCATTCAGCCGATTGATAGCACAATTTCTTCTCTCACAGGAAGTTTCGTCTTTAATAATGGTGACTTACGAGGTGAGAAACTCCAGGGGCAGTGGTTTGGTCAACCTATTTCCGTAGATTTTAACACATCAGACGGGGCTAAAGATTATCAGGTAAACGTTGATATTGCGGGGAATTGGGCACTGAATAAGTTATCAATGCTACCTGAGGAAATAAAACAACGGGTTTCTGGTAATAGTGATTGGAAAAGCCATGTTGCTATCACAATACCCGAGTCGGCGAAACAACAGGTCGGTTTACAAATTGATGTCACCGCGGGCTTAAAACAACTCAAAAGCCAGTTACCTGCATTGAATAACCAATTACTGGCTGAGCTTGGGGAAATAAATGTACAAGCTAAAGGAACAACAGAGCAATTGACGGTAGGTGGTGATATTGGCAAGCGTCTTGGTTTTAACACGCTGTGGAGTTTGGGTGATGAGCCATTAAAGTTATTAAAAGCGCATGTTGCACCATGGCAAAATAAGCTCCCAGAGTTACCAAAACAGTCAGTTTTTGCGGTGGATTTACCGCCTATGACCGATGAGAATTGGCAGAGCCTTGCAGGGCTATTAATGTCATCTAATCGCGGCCAAGGGGATATGAGTATCCGTTTACCTGAATCACTTGATATCCATATTCCAACAATTAACCTTGGCGGGCAAGATTGGAAAAATGTCAATTTTACCTATGATTTGCAGCGTGCAGAGCAGCAAGTCAACATTGATAGCGAAAATTTAAAAGGGTCACTACAAATTTTTGCTAATCAACCATGGCAGGTCGCTATTGATTATTTGTATTACAACCCAAGTTCACTTGCAGGTAATCAAGATAGCTTAGCGGGGCCTGCTCAGTTTGATTTCAGCCAATGGCCACAATTGCACTTTAATTGTAAAGAGTGCTGGGTTGCAGGGCAGAAATTGGGGGAAATCAGCGCCAATATTCAGCCTATGGGGCACTCACTACGCTTAACGGGTGGTACATTAAATAATAGTGCGACACAGTTAAAATTAGATGCAATTTGGCACAGTCAGAACGGTAATAAAACAGAAATCGCGGGTTCTCTGACGGGGGGCGCATTTGATGAAACAGCAGCCTATTTCGGGATATTAGTGCCCATTATTGAATCACCTTATACCATACAATTCGATTTAGACTGGGCGAACCTTCCATGGTCACCGGATATTGCTACCTTAAATGGTAAGTTGTCAGCGAAATTAGGTAAAGGTGCAATAGCACAAATGGGCGGAGGTCGAGCTGGGCAAATTCTACGTCTAGTGAGTTTTGATGCGTTATTGCGTAAGTTACAACTCGATTTTCGCGATACGTTCAGTGATGACTTTAATTTTGACTCTATTAAAGGTGATGCCACTATTCATAATGGTGTGATGGCATCCAAAAATACTTATGTTGATGGGTTGGTCGCAGATATTGCGCTGAGTGGGGAAATCAACCTCGTTAAACGGCAAATTAACTTAGAAGCGGTCATCACTCCTGAAATTTCTGCTACAGTAGGTGTAGCAACCGCATTTGTGTTAAACCCTTTTGCAGGCGCTGCTGTTTTCGCAGCGACAAAAGTGCTCGGTCCATTATGGAGTAAAGTTTCTGTTATTCGTTATCGCGTGACAGGTAGCTTGGACGAGCCAAAAATTGATGAAGTATTACGCCAACTGAAGGAGACTCAAGAGTAATGAAAAATGGTAATGTTGCACTTTTGCAGTTATGTAGCGGAAATAATACTAAACACAATTTGGCACAAATAGAGCAACAAATCAAACAGTTACCTGACACTGTTAAGTTAGTACTGACACCTGAGAATGCATTATTATTTGCAGATGCAGCGGCTTACCGTAAACAAGCTGAAGTTCAGGGGAAAGGCCCGCTTCAAGATGCCGTCATTGCAATGGCTAAGCGTTATAATGTTTGGATTTTAGTTGGGTCTATGCCATTGATTAGCCGTGAAGACCCTGAGCGTATTACCAGCAGTAGTTTATTATTTGATTCCGAAGGAAATATTAAAGCACGCTACGATAAAATTCATATGTTTGATGTGAACATTGAAGATGAGCAAGGTAATTATAACGAATCCGTAATTTATCAACGTGGCGAACATATTACGGTTGTTGATACCCCGGTGGGTCGCCTTGGCATGACGATTTGTTATGATTTGCGTTTCCCTGGTTTGTTCCAAGCGTTACGTGAGCAAGGCGCTGAAATTATTTCAGTTCCAGCGGCATTTACTCGTTATACCGGTCAGGCGCATTGGGAACCTCTGTTACGTGCTCGTGCGATTGAAAACCAGTGCTACATTCTAGCACCAGCCCAAGTTGGGGTTCATGGTACACGTCGCACATGGGGGCATAGCCTCGCAGTCGATGGTTGGGGTAAAGTTATCAAAAAGAATGTGGATGCGGTCGCATCTACCGTCTTGAATATAAAAACGGACAGCTTAGGTGTCATGCGTGAGCAAATCAGAGTGGTAAAACATAACCGCTTTAGGCCGCAACTGACATCATTAATTAAAAAAGAAACCAAAGAGTAACGAATATGAGTTTAGTTTCTGTCAGCGAACATTTGCTGGCCGCCAATCGCCTTGAACAAGAAAATCTGTATGACATCTTAGGGATGTTATCTGAACGCCATCTGGATTACGCAGATCTCTTCTTCCAGTCAAGTTTCCATGAGTCGTGGGTTCTTGAAGATAGGATCATTAAAGATGGCTCTTACAATATTGACCAAGGTGTTGGAGTCAGAGCAGTGAGTGGTGAAAAAACAGGTTTTGCTTACGCTGACCAAATTTCACTGCAAGCGCTGGCACAAAGTGCGAAAGCGGCACGCAGCATTGTCAATGAACAGGGCTCTGGCAAATCACAAATTTTAACGGGTGTTGAGTATAAAAAACTGTATTCAGTAACCGACCCGCTACAGAGCCTATCTCGAGAGCAAAAAATTGATTTGTTGCACCGTGTAGATCAGGTCGCTCGTGCAGAAGATCCTCGTGTAATTGAAGTCAATGCAAGTTTAACGGGGGTTTATGAGCAAGTGCTGGTGGCTGCAACAGACGGTACACTGGCAGCAGATATTCGTCCGCTAGTTCGTCTATCGGTCAGTGTACTTGTTGAGCATGATGGTAAACGTGAGCGTGGCGCAAGTGGTGGTGGTGGCCGTTATGGCTATGAGTACTTCTTGGAGATCCATCAAGGGCAAGTTGTTGCTGAGCAATATGCACGTGAAGCTGTGCGTATGGCCTTGGTGAATTTATCTGCGGTTGCCGCACCAGCGGGTATGATGCCTGTTGTTCTTGGCGCTGGCTGGCCGGGTGTCTTACTGCACGAAGCGGTAGGGCATGGCTTAGAAGGTGACTTTAATCGCCGTGGTACCTCTGTTTTTTCTGGCCAAATTGGTGAGCAGGTGGCGTCGTCACTGTGTACTGTTGTAGATGATGGCACTCTTGTTGGTCGTCGTGGCTCTCTTGCAATCGATGACGAAGGTGTACCGGGTCAGTATAACGTTCTAATAGAAAATGGTATTTTGCGTAATTATATTCAAGATAAACTGAATGCACGCCTGATGGGAGTCTCTCCAACGGGCAATGCACGTCGTGAGTCTTATGCGCACTTACCAATGCCTCGAATGACTAACACCTATATGTTAGCGGGGTCTTCAACACCTGAAGAAATTATTGCGAGTGTTGACAAAGGTATCTATGCACCGAACTTTGGTGGTGGTCAGGTGGATATTACCTCGGGTAAATTTGTATTTTCTACATCAGAAGCTTATCTGATTGAAAATGGGAAAATTACTTCTCCAGTGAAAGGGGCGACATTAATTGGCTCTGGTGTTGAGGCTATGCAACAAATCTCAATGGTCGGTAATGACTTAGCCCTTGATAAAGGTGTTGGGGTTTGCGGTAAAGAAGGGCAAAGTGTCCCTGTTGGTGTCGGTCAACCCACATTAAAACTGGATAAACTTACCGTTGGTGGTACCGCGTAATTTTTCAGGACTATAATATAAAATAGGCTTTGTTCGCCCTAGTGACGCTATTGTGACTGGGGCGATTGTGTCTTTGCAAAGCACAAAATAACAGAGGTGTTATGAATAAACGTCTTTTATCCGTAGTGTTAATGGCTATTTTGATTGTGATTAGCCTCTATTTTAATGGCGGGGACAAAACGGCACCGGAACCACCGGCGACTCAAAATAACCCGCCTTCTCGTGAAGCGATAACGCCAAAGGAAGCTCCGCAAACCATCGATAAACTCACTGCGCAAGATAATGTAGTCAGTTTTATGGAAAAATACCAAAAGCTTCCAGCCTTTTATATGACGAAAAAACAGGCACGTGAAGCAGGGTGGAATGCGAAAAAAGGTAATCTCTGCGAGGTTCTACCCGGCAGGGCAATCGGGGGAGATCGTTTTTCTAATCGTGAGAAAAGGTTACCTATTGCACAAGAACGCCAGTGGTTTGAAGCCGATATTAATTACCGTTGTGGGCATCGAGGGGCTGACCGTTTGTTATACTCGTCAGATGGGATGATTTTTATCACCCAAGATCATTATAAAAGCTTTAAACAAGTAAAATAAGACAAGGGGCGAATGATGAGTAAAAATGTCAGTTTTGACTTTAGGCACATTAATACATTTGACGATTTTTATCATCAGTTTGTCCAGCAATTTTCGTTACCAGATTGGTTTGGATATAACCTTGATGCCTTATGGGACATGGTTTCCGCAGGTATTGAATTACCTGTAACGATTACATTTTCACATATGACATCTGAACAGCGTATTCAATTTTCAGACATTATTGACGTTATGAATGATGCGCAAGATATGTGGGAAGAAGAGTTTATTTTTGCTTTAGATATAACAAAAAGCTCTAACTGATCTACCCATTACTCATGGTAAAGTTTAAGTAAGATAACTGAGTTGATAGGGATTTTAGAATGAGTGATTTCACATCAACACCATTACCACTGCAAAACAAAAAATTTGTTATTGTGCATGGTTATACTGCTTCACCTAAAAAGAATTGGTTTCCGTGGCTAAAATCTGAACTTGAAAATTTGGGCGCTTTTGTTCATGTTCCTGCTATGCCTGAGCCATTATCACCTGATCCGCTAAAATGGCAGCAAAAATTGCAAAGCTTACCTTTTGATATTGATGAGAATACTATCTTTATTGGTCATAGCCTTGGTTGTGTGACGGCATTACAATTTATTGATAGCCAAAACCAAGCTGTTGCCGGCTATATTTTAGTGTCGGGTTTTGATGAAGAGCAGCAGACGCTTCCTGAACTGCGCAGTCATACTACCAGCCCGCTCAATTACGCTTCATTGATTGGTGTGGCTGATAAACGTGTTTCAATCATATCAACCAATGATGAAATAGTGTCACCTCAGTCATCAAAAGCGCTGGCGGAACTGTTAAAAACGCAGGTGATTTTTGAGCAAAATGCAGGCCATTTCCTTGATAGGGAAGGTTATACAAAGTTTCCAACGCTATTAGAGACAATCAAACGCCATTTCAGCTAAAGGGAAAGCAAAGCAGACGGTGTTGTGCTTGCTTTGCTAACCTAATTAGGTGTCATCAAATGGCAAGCCTTTTAGCAATGAATCAAATCGTTGTTTAGTTTCCTGATTTGGTTCAACCTCGTAGCAATTAGCTAAAAATGCCTCTAAACCTTCCGGCCATGTTTCTCTTTTCCAACTGAATAAAGCCTTTAACGCCATATTACGGTTACGTACAACGGGGCTTTGCAAAGCGCACTGAATGAGTGGGAAGCCAATACCTGGAAAGCGATGCAGTTCTTGTAGAATAAAATCCAGTTGACCGTGTGGCAGGTAATTGGACCCAATTCCTAAGTCATCACGAGGGCCTGTAGCAATTTCATCTAAAACAAACTGCTCTTCAGCGAGTGCAGCTACTTGCTTAACTTTTTCAATATCATCAGTTTGCATTAACTCATACCATAGATTGCTTTCTGGTTGAGTATATTGTTTTTCATAGAGGTATGGAAAAACGTCTTGTTTGCGTGACTTTGCAACATAAGTGGCTTGGCGAAATAGTGAACTGTCATGACTGTTTAGACCATGATTGATTAAGGTATCCCAATATGGATTATCTAAAATTAATTGTGCTAATGAAATAATGTCAGAACTGTTGTCATATTGGTTATTATGTTTTTGGAAGAACTCAAGAATTCCTTGAACAGTAAAATAGTATTCTAATGAATAATCATGCTTTTTGACTTGCTGTAAATAATTTAAGCAGCAGCGTGGTGCATCTTCATAATCATGGATATCACGGGCTGGACCACCATCGAGTAGAGCTTGGATGATATGAGTCGCCGCGGTTAGCAATGTTATATTGCTCAATGTCTCAAGTTCATCTGCAAGGTGACAGTAAGTCGCACATTGCCAAGCTGTGTATTCAATCATTACCTGATTCATATAACCGTCAGTGAGTATCCACTGCCGCGTTTCTTCACTTAACTGTTCGGGCAGGCGTTCAATAAGCTGCACTCGTCCCCAACCTTCAACTCGCTTAGCCATTTTTATCCACATTACTTCATATTCTTCAGGTGACTCAATGATGGTGTGAATGGGAAAGATAGCATAAAGGGTAAATTCATCGTGTGCTGCAAGGGTATACAGCGTGTTTAGCCGCTCGTGGCTAGGAAAAAATACACAAAAGGCAATTGCCAGCTTCACTGTATTTTTATCGGGGCTATTGTGTAACAGCCAGTCGGTAAATTCGGCTAATTTAGCGGCAGGCAAGTCTTGTTTCTTGACGATAAGCTCAATTAAATCATCAACATAAGAAATTGGCGTGTTTTGAGCCACATATTGATAAAATTGATTAACAGAAGGTTTATCCCCTTTTTCAACAGCTGCCTTTAATAGCGAATAGAGTTCATGTATATCGGTTTCACTGTTACCGAAGCCGCCATGATGCCCTAATACCCCATCTTCTGCCCCATTTGCCCAGCGAACTTGGTTATCATCCACACTTGGTGTATTAGGAAGTTCAGAGAGGGATTCAGGTAAGGGAGAAAGTTGCTCTTGCCACGGGAGTAATTGTTGGTAAATCGACGGCTTATTTGTATCCCATACACATGGGTAACCAGATTGTTTTTGGCCAAAAATTGAGGACAACCATTTTTTCATAATATCAACCATTTCATTGATTATATTCATAATATATTGTTGAAATAGTGCAAAACTTGCAAAAAAATAATTGGCTAAGTTTACGCTACTAAGAAAGATAGCTCGGAACAGTGTCTTGTAATATTTGAACCAATTCAGGGTCCATATATTGATAATTGTCAGGGATATCAAGAATATGAAGTGGCTTGTATTCAAGTAAGCGTGAAAAATCAGCTTGTAAGCGGTTTTTATGTTTTTGTTCCATGACAAAAATCATATCTGCCCAGCGGATCAAATCCGCATTTACAGGGCACCTTGCATTACGGCTTGTTCCCGCTGAACGGGTGACCCAACTCTCATGGTTGCGCCAGATCTGTTCAGCGGTTGGACTACGCCATTGATTTTTACTGCAAATGAATAGAATATTCACTGGTTATTTTGTATCTCTTCAAGGCTGTTACGTACAAGTTGGCTACGACTAACTTGCGGGTAAGCCATGCCTAGTTGAGCTGCACGGACCATTTTTTCACTTCGACCGTACATTTGTTTCCAGTTTTTTTCTGGGGTATAACAGTCAACTAAGCGTGCGTTAAGTTGATCACGTGATTTATTGATGCGAGCTTTGGCTCTGCGCCATGCTCTATCTCGGGTATTATCCATATCTTCCTCATTATTTATCGTGGTTCAGCAGCCGCGATAATACGGGTCAGAGTATGACTAACAGGGGGATAATACGTGGCATTCGGCACGCTATCAATAGCAAGGAAGGGACTTTCAGACTATTGCTTAATTTCCCCTAGCTATAAGGTAGGCTAGGGGAAAAGGGGTTAAGAAATTTCAGATTGCTCTTTCAAATATTGAAATATTTGGCGAAACGCTTTTGGTGGTTTATTGGTTTCGCGTTCTTTTTTAGCATTACGGACTAATGCACGCAGTTGTTGCCTATCAGTACTCGGGAAAAGCGCAACAACATCTTCAATCACTTCATCACCGCCTTCTAACAAGCGGGTGCGTAGATCTTCTATTTTATGTAAGATCACGATCTGCTGGTTATGACGATTTTTAAGTTTATCTAGCGCCTCGGTAATCGGCTCAACTTCTCGTGAACGCAGTAATTTGCCAATAAGTTGTAATTGACGGCGGCGTCCCTCACGCTTAATTTTTTGAGCAAGCTCAATTGCTTCAAGGAGTTGAGTATCTAATGGGATGCGCTCTAATTCGCTTTTACTTAAATCAACTAGCTCAGCACCCAGTTTTTTGAGGATCTCAGCATCGCGTTTGATTTCGCTTTTACTGACCCAAATGATTTCCTCTTCTTCTTCGTCTTGCGGCGCTGGGATATCATCCAGCCAGTCATCAGGCTGTTTGGCCATATCAATTTTCCTTTTTACCAAACACAGTAATGTAATTACGAGTAATTAGCATGATTTACTGCGTTGTGAGTGTTAACATTTGACTATTATCTATTGTAACTGGGAAAACCCCTTTATGACTACCTAGCATTTGCTTGTTAGGGTAGAAAATCACTTTTCCCCACATTATTGGATTAATTGCATGAGTATAACTGAACAAGTCACTGAACAACGTAAAAAACTCGAAGAAGCGGTCGCACGCGCATTAGAATTTGCACAAACACGTTGCGATGCTGCTGAAGTGGCAGTGAATAAAAGTACAGGGATCAGTGTAAGCACTCGTCAAGGTGAAGTTGAAAATGTTGAATTTAACAGTGATGGCGCATTAGGGATCACCGTTTATCATCAACAACGCAAAGGGAGCGCGTCTTCAACCGATTTAAGCCCTGAAGCGATTGAGCGTACCGTACAGGCAGCAATTGATATCGCAAGTTTTACCTCGGAAGATTTATGTGCGGGACCTGCTGAAAAGTCATTATTGGCCTTTGATGCACCTGATCTCAAGCTATTTCAAGCTACTGAATTTTCACCTGAAGAAGCTATTCGCTTAGCCTCTGTGGCAGAAATGTCAGCGCTAAATGCAGACTCACGCATTGTAAATACCGAAGGTGGAAGTTTTAATGGTCACTACGGTGTCCGTGTATTTGGTAATTCCCATGGTATGCTGCAAAGCTATTGTTCGAGCCGTTATTCGATGTCTAGCTGTGTAATTGCGGAACAAAATGGTCAGATGGAACGGGATTACGCTTATACGATTGGCCGTAGCATAGATGCACTGCAATCCCCTGAATGGGTAGGTCAAGAATGCGCCCGTCGCACATTGTCACGTTTATCACCAAGAAAATTACCAACAATGAAGGCTCCCGTGATTTTTGCTGCAGAAGTCGCCACAGGGTTATTTGGTCACCTCGTTGGGGCGATTAGTGGCAGTAGCATTTATCGTAAGTCGTCATTTTTGTTAGACAGCCTAGGAAAGCAGATTCTTCCTAGTTGGTTAACCATTAATGAGCAGCCGCATTTAATTGGTGGGTTAGCCTCTTCGCCATTTGATAGTGAAGGGGTACGCACCGTTGAGCGCAATATTGTGGAAGATGGCGTTCTGCAAACTTGGTTGCTGACTAGCTATTCAGCAAGAAAACTGGGCTTACAAAGTACCGGGCATGCGGGGGGAATTCATAACTGGCGCATAGCAGGGCAAGGTCTTTCTTTTGATGGGCTACTCAAGCAAATGGGGACAGGCTTAATCGTGACCGAGTTAATGGGGCAAGGTGTGAGCGGCATTACCGGTGATTATTCGCGTGGTGCTTCAGGTTTTTGGGTAGAAAATGGGGAAATCCAATATCCTGTAAGCGAGATCACTATCGCCGGTAATCTAAAAGATATGTGGGCAAATATAGTGACTATTGCGGATGATATCGAAACTCGTAGCAATATTCAGTGTGGTTCAGTCTTGATCCCCGAAATGAGCATTGCTGGGGAGTAACACGCCTCTTATTACTAACGGTTTGACAATAAAACGCCTAATATATTTTATTAGGCGTTTTATTTTAGTATAAAGAATTCTGTTAATTAGTTGATTTTAAATTTATTATTTGAATAGCATCAGCGTGTCATATTGCAGTGGCTATTCTCAGCGCCTATTTTTATCACTGTTTAGCTATATAGGTTTAGTGGTTAAAGTAGGAAAGGGGGGTTACAAGTGTAACTTGCTCTGCAAAGTAGTCAGTACAAAAAAAGCACTCAGATGAGTGCTTGAATAGGTCAGAGGCTTTAGCCAACAGTGTGTTCCGCTAAACTCCCCTTAATTCTATTGCCATAAACATTAACGATGAAATTCACCGGCTGCTTCTGGCTGATAAACGATTTCTAGTACTCGAACTCGAGTTTGCACGCCGTTAGGTAATTCCCAGCTGATTTCATCATTAACATGTAAACCTAACAGTGCAGCACCGATAGGCGCCATTACTGATAATTGTTCAGCGCTATCTTTTAAGGAAGCCGGGTAAACGAGTGTACGCGTATGCTCTTCATTACTGATTAAATCTAAAAAGCGAACGGTACTGTTCATTGTGACGACATCTGCTGGGATTTCTTGTGGGCTAAGAATATCCGCACGGTCAAGTTCATCATTGAGTGCTTCTGCAACAGGTGTGCCCGCATAAGCCGGCTGTTCCATCAGTGCATCCAAGCGTTCAGCATCTAAATCATTGATAATAATTGTTGGCTTTGTCATACCACACTCCAATAGAGACGTACAAAGCAAACACCCCCCACCCAAAAGGTAGGGGGTGTCGCTGTAAATAAATTTGTTTAAAATATTAGGCGCTATACGCTTTAAAGGGAAGAGATCGCGATCACGATCTCTAAGCCTGCCTTTGTAAAAATACGCAGATTGAAATTTTATTGTTACAGCTTAGCTTGACTATTGTTTCTCAAATTTCATCAAACCCGCTTTCGAACAGGTTAATAATTGCGGATAAAGCCTGATTTTCATCGGGGCCGCTAACCTCAATATCAATCTTACTACCTTGTTCCGAGTCTAACATCAACATCGCAATAACGCTATCGGCCTCAGCCTCAATTTGGCTATTATTACGCAAAATAACCTTTGAGTTAAATTGTTTAACTAAATCATAGAGTAACATAGCCGGCCTTGCATGCATACCGAGCCGATTTTTTAGTGTAATAGTGGCTTTTACTGCCATTTATTTACGTTTTTCCAGTGTTCTGTGGCGAGATTGTACATTTTTGCCACGGGAACGGAAATAATCGGCAAGTTGCTCTGCAACATAAACAGAACGGTGTTTACCGCCCGTACAGCCAATCGCCACGGTCAAATAACTGCGGTTATTGGTTTCGAGCATAGGTAACCATAACTCCAAGTAGCTACGAGTCTGATAAATAAAGTTATGCACTTCAGTATGCCTATCTAAAAATGCGGCAACAGGGCGGTCAAGACCTGTCATTGGGCGCAATTTGGGGTCCCAGTGTGGGTTTGGTAAAAAGCGCACGTCAAACACATAGTCAGCATCGATAGGAATACCGTGCTTGAAGCCAAAAGACTCAAACACCATGGTTAGCTCACGCTCACGTTTGCCCATTAAACGTGTTCTTAGCATCTCAGCTAACTCATGAACTGACATCTCAGAGGTATCAATAACTAAGTCTGCTCGAGAGCGCAGTGGCTCTAGCAATTCATTTTCTTCATCTATCGCGCTTTCAAGAGAAAGGTTTTTACTCGAAAGAGGATGCAACCTGCGAGTATCACTGTAACGGCGAATAAGAGTGTTGCGATCGGCATCCAGAAACAATAGCTGAGGAGAGAAGCTTGATGGTAGTTTATCAATAGCCTCTTCGAAGATTTCTGGATTGTCGGGCATATTACGCACGTCAATGCTCACTGCTGCTGAAATATTACGATCAGCCAATGAATTAGCTAGCTCCGGTAGTAATACAACCGGTAGGTTATCCACACAATAGAAACCCATATCTTCCAGCGCACGTAAGGCAACGGATTTTCCCGAACCGGAACGGCCGCTGACAATCATCAGCACCATGAGCTTACTCCCTTTTGTTTCCTAATGATGTGTTTCTTGATAAGCGGTATCTTGCCATTTCTACATTAGAAATCATAATAATATCATTTAGCTATGACAAGAAACATAATTTATCATTTACTCTATAATTATACTGTATAGCTCATCATCGCTTTGTGCGCTGCGTAAGCGCTTGCACAATGTTTTATCTGCTAGTTTTTTAGCGATAAGTGACAATGTATGTAGGTGCGTTTTACATTGGTCAGATGGCACCAGTAACGCGAAAAGCAGGTCTACAGGCTGATTATCAATTGCATCAAAAGCAATTGGTTCCTCTAAGTGTAAAAATACACCGACAGCGCGTGCGCTATCACCTTCGCTTAGCTTTCCATGAGGAATGGCAATTCCACCGCCAATACCTGTCGTTCCTACTTTTTCTCTGGTTAATAATGCTTCAAATACCGTATTTTCAGGTAATTCCAATTCAACGGCAGCCAGCTCACTAATAATTTCTAAGGCTCTTTTTTTACTCGTGCACACAACATTATTACGTGTACAGGCTGATGATAAAACAACGCTTAACTGGATTTCTATATCACTATTCATTTTATTGTTCACTTAGGACTACAAAACCAGATGGTGTATGCCACCATCTGGTTCGAAACATTCATCGGCTCAGTTGCTAGCCGGATAAATGTATTAGTGTTGTCTCAGTTTTTCTTTGTGCTTAGTTAATTGGCGCGACAGTTTATCGACAAGTAAGTCGATAGCTGCGTACATGTCGTTTTCTTCCGCTGATGCATGGAGATCCGCTCCATTGACTTGCACGGTTGCTTCAGCAATTTGCTGAACCTTTTCAACTTTCAAGACAACTTGGATACTATTAATACGATCAAACAATTGCTCTAATTTTTTGAGTTTTTTCTCAACAGTTTCGCGCAATGCTGGAGTAACTTCAATATTGTGTCCAGTAATCTGAAATTCCATACAACCTTCCTTATTTTATCAATTAAACCAGTTGCTTACGCTGGTTTGAGGGCGGAATAGATAACGATTCACGATACTTAGCGACAGTTCTACGAGCCACTTGAATGCCTTGTTCGGCCAGCATACTCGTCAATTTACTGTCACTCAATGGTTTTGCAGGGTTTTCTGCAGCAACCAATTTTTTCACCAACGCTCGAATTGCGGTTGAGGAGGCTTCGCCACCTGTATCCGTACTGACATGGCTGGAGAAAAAATATTTCAACTCAAAAATGCCTCGCGGGCTATGGAGAAACTTTTGAGTTGTCACTCGAGAGATGGTTGATTCGTGCATATCGACCTGATAGGCAATATCAGCCAATATCATTGGTTTCATATACTCTTCACCCAGCTCAAAGAATTCTTGTTGCTGTTCCACAATACAAGTCGCCACTTTTAATAGTGTTTCATGACGGCTTTCTAGGCTTTTTATTAACCATTTTGCTTCTTGAAGATGGCTACGAATATACTGTGTGTCATCCTCATTCGCTGAATTATTAGCCATAGAAGCATAATGATTATTAATACTCAGTTTAGGGATGCTATCTGTATTTAGCTCAACTTGCCAGTGTCCTGCTATTTTTTTCACTAAAACATCAGGAATTACGTATTCTGATTCCCCAGTATTAATGGATTGGCCTGGTTTAGGGTTAAGCGTTAAGATCAAATCGATGGCGGTTTTTAACGCATCTTCTTTTAGACGCGTTAATTTACTGAGTTGCCTAAAGTCACGATTTGCAAGCAAATCAATGTGGTTGCTAATAATTAGTTTGGCTTCTTGTAGCCCGTTGGTTTCTTTGGGGTATAACGAAAGCTGAATCAGTAAACATTCTTTTAAATCTTGAGCGGCGACGCCTAATGGGTCGAAATGTTGAATTCGTTTTAAAACAGCGACAACTTCTTCTAAGCTAATTTCAGGGTTAGCAATTCCTTCATGTATATCAGAAATTGTAGTGGTGAGATAACCTGAATCATCAATTGAATCAATAATTGAGGTGGCTATCGCACGGTCTGTATCAGTAAAGGGCGTCAGCTCAGACTGCCATATTAGGTAATCTTGTAAAGTCTGTGTGGTTTCACCTTGATAAACGGGTAATTCATCATAACTGTAATCATTAGTGGTGCCTGAAGGCGTACCCGCTGTGTAGATTTCATCCCAATCAGCATCCAAAGGAAGCTCATTAGGCATGTCTTGGTTTTCAAGTGCGTCTTTGGTATCAAGTTCACTGCTGTCAGTATTATCACTCAGAGATTCAATAGATTCGGTTTCAGAATTTAATTCTTCTTGTTCAAGAAGCGGGTTAGTTTCTAACGCTAGTTGGATTTCTTGTTGCAGCTCAAGTGTAGACAGTTGCAACAGGCGAATAGCCTGCTGCAATTGGGGTGTCATTGCAAGTTGTTGACTAACTCTAAGCTGCAAACTTTGCTTCATGAAAGTGTTTTATTCTCCTTGAAAAAGAAAGCTGACACGTAATTTATAACCGGAAACCTTCACCTAAGTATACCCGTTTCACTTGTTCATTTTCTAAGATCATGGTTGGCGTACCATGAGCAATCAGGTGCCCTTGGCTCACAATGTAAGCTCTTTCGCAGACATCTAATGTTTCGCGTACGTTATGGTCTGTAATTAGAACGCCAAGGCCATAATCCCTTAAGTGCTGAATAATCTTTTTGATATCGAGCACTGAAATTGGGTCAACCCCAGCGAAGGGCTCATCTAATAAAATAAATTTGGGGTTCGCTGCCAGTGCACGCGCTATTTCTACACGACGGCGCTCACCTCCTGATAGAGACTGCCCTAGGCTGTCACGAAGATGGGTGATACTGAATTCTTCCATCAGTTCTTCAGCTCGCTGTTTACGTTGCTGTGAATTCAAATCTTCGCGGATCTCTAATACAGCCATCAGGTTATCATAAACGCTTAGGCGACGGAAAATAGAGGCTTCCTGAGGAAGGTAGCCAATACCGCGACGCGCACGTTCATGTAGCGGTAGGAGGCTGATGTCTTCGCCATCAATCAAAATTTTGCCTGCATCCCGCTGAACAATGCCGACCACCATATAAAAGGTTGTTGTTTTACCAGCACCATTTGGCCCTAGTAAGCCAACAATTTCGCCTGATTTAACTTCAAGGCTTACATCTTCAACAACCTTGCGTTTTTTATAGGCTTTTGCCAGATTTTCCGCGGTTAGTGTCGCCATAACGATTATTTACTCTTACTCGTAGTTGCTGATGAATTTTTCGCCGCTGGGCCTTTTTCTTGCAATTGTGCTGGGAGTAACACGGTTGTTACGCGTTTGCCCTTATCACTAAATGCTTCCATTTGTTGCGTCGGCACCAAATAGGTGATTTTATCACCTTGGATATTGCTATCTAATTGCTCGAGGTATGCATTACCCGTTAGTGTAACGAGCTGCTTATCAACCTCATAGCGTGCCTTACTTGCATGCCCTTTAATTGGTTTACCATCATCTTGTAATTGATAAAACGTGACTGGGCTACCAAACGCTTCAACAATTATTTTATCAGAGTCACTGCTTGGACGAGTCACAACCACTTTATTGGCTCGAATATCAATTGAGCCTTGTTTAATGATCACGTCATCTGTAAAGGTGGTGACGTTTTTTTCTAAATCAAGAGATTGTTTGACCGAATTAATCGTCATTGGCTGCTGTGTATCGCTTTTCAGTGCTACCGCAGGTAGGCTAAGAGCTAACATTGCACTGGCAACAGCCCCTTGAATAAAACGCTTCTTAGTTACTTGATTCATTTTAATGCTCTTCTGGTTGTAACACATAATGAGTTTTTACATCTTCGATTAATTCAGCCGTTCTTGTACGGAGGTTCCCCTTCATTTTCAAGCCCGTTGAATTTAGACCGTGTCCAATAATGGTCACTTTATCGTCAGATGAAACGTCTTGTGTTGTCAAATTGACAACTGCACTTTCAGTTGTAATTCGTTGGATCTGTGACTCTTTAGTTAAGCTATCGACCTGAACATCACTATATAGATAGAGAATTCTATCGTTTGTTAATCTGGCTTTGAAGGCTTTGACCGTCCATGTAGGCTGACCTGCCTCGTTATAAGTGGTTAAAACAGGTTTTGAAAACCAAGTGATTTTCCCTTCAGTGTAGTTATCTATTTTATCTGATACGAGCTTATAAGCTAAATTTCCCGCTGGATTATAGACAAAAGTCACCGAATCATCAGTTTGATAATTAGGTTGCCCATCATTAATTACTTTATCCTCTGGGTTAATAGCATCATTACCGGCTAAGTTCCAGCCAATAAGCCCTAATGCAATCAAGGATAAAATAATGATTAACCACTTCTTCGCATTGCTCATGAATTTAATCTATTCGTTATATTGATAAACCTTTCGCTTCTTCCAATTTACCTTGAGAAAGAAGAATAAGGTCACAAAGTTCGCGGACTGCACCTTTGCCACCACCAAGTCGGGTGATGTAATCAGCTTTTGGCAGTAACAACGGATGTGCATCCGCTACGGCGACAGATAAGCCTACTTTTGCCATAACTGGCCAGTCGATCAGATCGTCCCCAATATAAGCTATTTGTTCATCTGATAGTTGTAGTGTATCTAACAGTTGCTGATACGCCAAAAGCTTATCGCTTTGCCCTTGGTAAAGATATGTAATGCCTAGTGTTTGTGCTCTATCTTCAAGGAGTTTGGCTTTTCTACCTGTGATAATGGCAACTTCAATATTTGATGTTAATAGGCAGCGGATACCATAGCCATCACGAACATTAAAAGCTTTAAGCTCTTCGCCATTATTTCCCATATAAATCAAACCATCAGACATTACACCATCCACATCGCAGATCAGTAATTTCACTTTTGCTGCTTTTGTGAGTATGGCGTTGGCAACAGGGCCATAGCAGGTTTCTATATTTCCCGAACTCATTGTATTTCCTTATGTTATACAACACCCGCTTGAAGCAAATCATGCATATGTAGCACACCCACTAATTGATTACCATCGGCAACTAATAAAGATGTAACATGTTTAGATTGCATTAAATTAAGGGCTTCAACAGCCAACAGATTTGGAGAAACGCGGATACCTCCAGGGGTCATCAAGTCGGCAATTTTAGCATTATTTAAGTCAATACCCATATCAAATATACGGCGTAAATCCCCATCAGTGAAAATGCCTTCAATATTCATGTTGTCATCACAAATAACGGTCATTCCAAGTTTTTTGCGTGTAATTTCGACTAAAGCCTCACGCAAAGACGCGCTTTTAGGAATATGGGGGATATCATCACCCGTATTCATTAAATCACGAACTAAGAGTAAAAGTTTGCGCCCTAGTGCGCCGCCTGGGTGAGAAAGTGCAAAGTCATTAGCTGTAAAACCTCGAGCGGTTAACAAGGCTATCGCGAGTGCATCACCCATGACCAGTGTTGCAGTCGTACTCGTGGTTGGTGCAAGTCCTAGAGGGCACGCTTCTTGTGGCACTTTTATACACAAATGGACATCAGCATATTTCCCCATATTACTATCAGGGTTGTTGGTCATACAGATTAAGGGAACCTTAATTCTTTTTAAAACAGGAAGTAAAGCTAAAATCTCCCCTGATTCACCGGAGTTGGAAATAGCTAACACGACATCTTTATGGGTAATCATCCCGAGGTCACCATGGCTGGCCTCTCCGGGGTGAACAAAAAACGAAGGTGTCCCTGTACTTGCGAGTGTAGCGGCAATTTTACGGCCAATATGCCCCGATTTTCCCATCCCCATAACGACGACTTTCCCTTCACAGCCAAAAATAAGCTGGCAAGCGCGGTCAAAGTCTGTATTGATGTATTGCTCAAGGTTTTTTATACCTTCGTGTTCGATATGGAGAACTTCTTTACCTACTTTCTGAAAATCGAAGTTTGACATTTCTAGTTCCATGCGTAGCTTTTAAGTTAATCGGATAAGCGGAATTAAATTGTATAACGAATACTTAGTATCAGTAAGTATTTTGTCTGTTAAGCTATCTTTAAGGATAGTTTTGCGTCTAATTGTTATTTCATTGCGAGACGATGTTTAATTGGTATGTAAAGTGAGATCCCATAGCATCTTGGACCAAAAAAACATGGGTAAATTCGCGTATTCTTAAGTACAATAAATTACGGAATTCTAAGAGCTGTCTGCTGTTTTTACTGATAATTTTTACTGATTATAAGTAAATACTATTGTTTATAGCCTGTTTCATTTATATAAATATACAGTTGTAACACTAAAAGTCACATTTTCGACGCTATAATACTATAAATTCTATTTGGTTGTGATATTTGACGATTTTCAGTTTATCTTTCGGTAACATCTGAACGGATAAAAAATATTCAAGCACGATGTATAACGAGTTATTTAACAATGCAAGCACAGACAGACAACTTAATTGAAGTTCGGAACATGTCCTTTACTCGAGGAAGTCGGAAAATATTTGAAAATATTAACCTAACAGTTCCTCGTGGGAAAATTACGGCGATTATGGGGCCATCAGGGATCGGTAAAACCACACTGCTGCGCTTGATTGGTGGTCAATTAAGACCAAATGAAGGTGAAATTTGGTTTGATGGTGACAACATTCCTAGTTTGTCACGTTCAAAGCTGTACCAATCACGTAAAAAAATGAGCATGTTATTCCAGTCAGGTGCTTTATTTACGGATATGGACGTATTTAATAACGTCGCTTTTCCACTGCGTGAACATACTAATTTATCGGAATCTTTGATTCATACTACGGTAATGATGAAATTAGAAGCCGTCGGGTTACGTGGCGCAGCAAAGCTAATGCCGTCTGAGTTATCTGGTGGTATGGCGCGACGTGCGGCTTTAGCTCGGGCAATTGCTCTTGATCCTGATTTAATTATGTTTGATGAACCTTTTGTGGGGCAAGATCCGATAACAATGGGGGTTTTAGTCAAACTGATCGATGAGCTTAATCAAGCACTTGGGGTAACATGTGTCGTTGTATCCCATGATGTTCCAGAAGTGTTGAGCATCGCTGATAAAGCATATATTGTTGCGCAGCAGCATGTTATTGCACATGGCTCAGGGGATGAATTACGTGAAAATCGAGATCCCCGTGTGCGGCAATTCCTTGATGGTATTGCCGATGGTCCGGTACCATTCCGTTTTCCCGCCAATGATTATCTGGCTGATTTATTAGGGTAAAATAAGATGATAATAAAGGCGATCGCAGCCTTCGGACGCCGATGGATTGATATTTTTTCTGCGTTTGGTCGAGCTGGTTATATGCTGTTTCGCGCTTTACTTGGCAAACCAGAGTTTCGTAAACAGTGGCCATTATTGATGAAACAATTGTATGCCATTGGCGTACAGTCTTTACTGATAGTTGCTGTTTCAGGTTTGTTTATTGGAATGGTTCTTGGGTTACAAGGTTACCTTGTCCTGACAACATTTAGTGCAGAGGCAAGCTTAGGGATGATGGTGGCGCTTTCCCTATTACGTGAACTTGGTCCTGTTGTGACAGCTCTATTATTTGCTGGGCGGGCAGGGTCAGCATTAACGGCCGAAATTGGTCTAATGAAAGCAACTGAACAAATCTCTAGCCTTGAAATGATGGCAGTTGACCCTTTAAGGCGAGTCATTGCTCCGCGTTTTTGGGCTGGTTTTATTAGTATGCCATTGTTATCACTGATTTTTGTTGCTGTCGGTATCTTAGGCGGCGCATTGGTTGGTGTTGATTGGAAGGGTATCGATGAAGGTTTTTTCTGGGCGTCAATGCAATCCTCAATTGATTGGCGGCTAGATTTGGTTAACTGTGTGATTAAAAGCTTAGTTTTTGCTTTAACAGTAACTTGGATAGCGCTATTTAATGGCTATGATGCAATCCCCACTTCTGAAGGGATAAGTCAAGCAACAACACGAACCGTTGTGCATGCATCATTGTCTGTTTTAGGACTGGATTTCGTACTTACCGCACTGATGTTTGGGAACTAAGTCATGCAAAGTAAAAAAAGTGAAATATGGGTGGGTTGTTTTATGTTGCTGGCGATAGCCGCAATCATTTTTTTGTGTTTAAAAGTTGCTGATTTGAAGTCGATTGGGAGCCAATCTACCTACCAAATCTCTGCCTCTTTTGAAAACATTGGAGGTTTAAAAGAAGGCTCACCAATTAAAGTCGGTGGGGTGGTTATTGGTCGAGTTGCCAGTATCACTTTAGACAAAAAAAACTATATTCCCGAAGTTAAAATTGATTTATTGAGCGAGTACGACAATATTCCTGACTCTAGCTCACTTTCAATTCGTACTTCTGGGTTACTAGGGGAGCAATATATCGCAATGAATATTGGCCCAGATGATGAAGAGTTAGGTATTGCAATATTGAAAAATGGCGGGCGTCTAGAAGACACTAAGCCTGCCATGGTGCTAGAGGATCTCATCGGACAGTTCTTGTATAAGAGTGGTGATAGTCAAGGTACAGAGCCAGCGACAGAGTAATTTGAAGCTCTCTTTGAATAGTAAAGGAATTAATTATGTTTAAACGTTTAATGATGGTTGCCATGCTTGTTATTGCTCCATTTGCTATGGCGGTAGACCAAACCAACCCTTATAAATTAATGGATGAAGCGGCAGCGAAAACTTTTAATCGATTAAAAGCAGAACAGCCGAAAATTAAGCAAGATCCTGAGTATTTAAGAACGATTGTTCGTGAAGAGCTTTTGCCTTATGTTCAAATTAAATATGCGGGCGCTTTAGTGTTAGGCACCTACTATAAAGGTGCAACCCCAGCGCAGCGTGAAGCTTACTTCAAAGCATTCGAAGCTTATCTAGAACAGGTTTATGGCCAGGCATTAGCGATGTATCATGGGCAAACTTATCAGATTGCACCAGAGCAACCTATCGGGGATAAAAACATTGTTGCTATCCGTGTAACAATCGTTGACACCAATGGTCGCCCACCTGTACGTCTAGATTTCCAATGGCGTAAAAATAGTAAAACAGGTTACTGGCAAGCGTACGACATGATTGCAGAAGGCGTGAGCATGATCACCACCAAACAAAATGAATGGGGTGATATTTTACGTAAGCAAGGCGTTGATGGCCTAACAAAACAGTTAGAAGCTAGCGCAAAAGCCCCGATTACTTTAGAAGAGAAAAAGTAATATGAGCCACCCGTTAGCATGGGAACAAACAGAAATGACATTGCATCTAACGGGGACGTTAGACCGCGATTCTTTAATGGTGTTTTGGGATAAAAAGACGGTATTACTAGAAAGCATAGGTAATATCAATGTATCCGGTTTAACACATGTTGACTCTGCAGGTCTTGCGATGCTAGTTCGTTTAAAAGGCGAGTTCCAAGCTAAGAACCGCTCGCTGAGTATTACTGGTATTAGTGAGAACTTGAAAACATTGATTGAACTATATGGGGTTCAAACGGTGATTGCGAGTTAGGTTAAATGTCCTAAACTAAGTCAAGTTATGTAAAAATAAGCGCCTCTATGTGCTTTTCAGCTCGAGAGGCGTTTTCTTTGGTTTAAGTGTTAAGCTTAATCCTTTAGGATAGGGTCTTGCCTTGACTGCTCCGATTACGATGTTTTGATATAGGCAACGAAACATGGTGAGTTAGGGTAATATTATAAATCACAAATAATTAATAAAATTGAGTCATTATGGATACCAACGAAATTAAGCAAGTATTGATGGATAAGCTGTCTCTGGATGAGGCTATTGTTACTGGTGATGGCAGCCACTTTCAGGTTATTGCCGTCGGTGACATGTTTGACGGCATGAGCCGTGTTAAGCAACAGCAAGCAATTTATGCGCCTTTGATGGAGTATATTGCGGATAACCGCATTCATGCTTTATCAATTAAAGCGTACACCCCTGCGCAATGGGAGCGCGATCGTAAACTTAGTGGTCTTTGATTTCAAAGCCTAAGCGAACAGCCTGTAAAATTCGACATACGAGAACACTTGAATGGATAAGTTTTTAGTTAAAGGGCCAACCCGGTTAGAGGGTGAGGTGACTATATCTGGCGCAAAAAATGCGGCATTACCAATCTTGTTCGCTGCTTTATTGGCTGAAGAGCCAGTAGAAATTCAGAATGTCCCTCATTTAAGGGACATTGATACCACCATTAAATTACTGAATCAGCTTGGTACGAAAGTTAAGCGTAATGGTTCTGTGTATGTCGATGCCAGCACTGTGACAACTTATTGTGCACCTTATGATTTGGTTAAAACGATGCGTGCTTCTATTTGGGCATTGGCACCATTAGTCGCGCGTTTTGGTCATGGTGAAGTTTCTTTACCAGGTGGTTGTGCTATCGGTGCGCGCCCTGTTGATTTACATATCTCTGGTTTAGAACAATTAGGCGCAAATATTGTTCTAGAAGATGGTTATGTAAAAGCAACAGTAGACGGCCGTTTGAAAGGCGCATGCATTGTGATGGACAAAGTCAGTGTGGGTGCGACTGTTTCTATTATGACAGCAGCAACGTTGGCTGAAGGTACGACAACGATTGAAAATGCGGCTCGTGAGCCAGAAATTGAAGATACTGCTAATTTCCTTAATACCCTTGGTGCCAAAATTACAGGTGCAGGTACTGACCGTATTGTGATTGAGGGGGTTAAGCGCTTAGGTGGCGGTGTCTACCAAGTTCTACCTGATCGTATCGAAACAGGGACATTTTTAATCGCCGCCGCAGTTTCTCGTGGGAAAGTGATTTGTCGTAATGCACGCCCAGATACACTTGATGCTGTATTAGCTAAATTACGTGAAGCTGGTGCGAAAATCGAATTAGGGGATGACTGGATTAGCTTAGATATGGAAGGTAAACGCCCGAAAGCAGTTACTTTACGTACAGCACCACACCCAGGTTTCCCAACGGATATGCAGGCACAATTTAGTTTGCTCAACCTTGTTGCTGATGGTGCAGGGATGATCACCGAAACGATTTTTGAAAACCGTTTCATGCATATTCCAGAGTTGATCCGAATGGGCGCTCATGCTGAAATTGAAAGTAATACTGTGTTGTGTCATGGCGTTGAAAAACTGACCAGCGCCCAAGTGATGGCAACAGATTTACGCGCTTCAGCAAGTTTAGTTATTGCGGGTTGTATAGCCGAGGGGACTACGACGGTTGACCGTATCTACCATATTGACCGCGGCTATGAGCACATTGAAGATAAATTACGTGGTTTAGGTGCCGATATTCAGCGAGTACATTCTGACGATTAGTCATATTGTTAGCACAGGTCGGTAGTAAACCTATTGACTTAGTTAAACCCAAAAAAGGTTGTTCTTCGAATGGAACAACCTTTTTTATTACAAAGAGAATGAATAAATTAACCCGCTTGGCCTTCAGGGATTTCCTCAATAATAACATCAATATTTTTGACTTCGCCATCCCGTAATATTTGTACTGCGGCTTTACTTCCGGGGCGAATTTCAGCCACTAAATCCATGGTTTCTGCCGCCGAAATGGCAGGCTTACCATCAACGGATAAAACAATATCACCTTGCAAAATCCCCGCTTTGGCGGCAGGCCCATTCGGAGCCACTTGGAAAACACGTAAACCTTGTATTTGATTGATATTATTATTGTTTGACCTAATTTGTGGTAGTTCGCGGGCGGTGATCCCAATGTAACCACGGATCACCCGACCATCACGGATTAGTTTATCCATGATTTTAGTCGCTAGTGCCGTTGGAATAGCAAAACTTAGCCCTTCAGAGCTAATACCTTGGCCTGCGGTAAATGAAAGCGTGTTAATACCAACTAATTCCCCTTCAGTATTGATTAATGCACCACCTGAGTTACCTGAATTAATTGAAGCATCAGTTTGTAGGAAGTTTTGTCGGCGTGTTGAGCTTAGCCCTACACGGCCAGTTGCGCTAATAATACCTTGGGTGACGGTTTGACCAATATTATAGGGGTTACCAATAGCAAGAACGACGTCACCAACATGGGTAACACGCTTGGTGTTAATGGGGATTACAGGCAGGTTGTCTGCGTCTATCTTAAGCACTGCGAGGTCAGTTAATGAATCCGAACCGACTAACAAGGCATCAAAGATAGCGCCATCTTGTAAGGCTACAAGGATTTGGTCTGGGTTATCAACAACATGTTTATTCGTAATGATATAGCCATTTGGGCTCATGATTACGCCAGAACCGAGAGATTTTAGTTCACGACCAGATTGGGAAAAACTGCCCTTGGAACTACTATACACATACACTACAGCTGGAGCCGCACGGCGCACAGCTTTATTATAACTGACGGGTTCGCTATTTGTTTTACCATACAGTAAGTCAGCTAAGCCTTGAGGACGCAACGAAGGAACCGCAACGATAATAATCAATGCAGTTAACAGGCCAAGCATGACGGATAAAGTTAGCTTCTTAACCATAAAATATCGAACATTCAGTTATTTTTTCAACGTACCCTTGAGCATAACATAAAAAAACAGGCACAGCAGAGTGATACTGTACCTGTTTTATTGATTTTAAGATGGAGTTTAATAAATTAATTTTTCATTAATAGATACAAGGTTTCCCCATCACGCAATACTTTCATTGCTAGCACTGGTGGCTTACCGTCAATAATTTTACGGAATTGGTCAATGGTCTCCACACGTGAGTCATTGACACCAAAGATTAAGTCACCTTTCATTAGGCCAATTGCAGCCGCAGGTGATTTTGGAGCCACGCTATCTACTTGGACACCTTTGGTATTACTGATAATTGCATTAGAAATAGTTGCACCTAATAAGGATTCACTTAGTTTTTCTGCTTTAGTTGCCGTACCTTCATCGTTCTCTAATACCACTTTGACATCAATTGGTTTACCAGAGCGGATTAAGCCAATGGTAATTTCTTTACCTATTTGGCTAGTACCAATTTTAGCTCTCAACTCAGCGAAACTGTTAATACGTTTACCATCAACTGAGACTAAGACGTCACCAGATTTAATACCCGCTTTAGCAGCAGATGATTTAGGAATAACTTCACTTACAAAGGCACCGCGTTGTGCATCAATGTTAAATGCTTTTGCGATATCGGAGTTCATCTCCGTACCTTTAATTCCTAAAATACCGCGTTTAACTTCCCCATGTTTAATCAGTTGTTCACTTAGGTTTTTAGCCATATTACTTGGGATAGCAAAACCGATACCGATATTACCGCCACCAGGGGCTAATATTGCAGTATTAATACCGATTAGCTCACCATTTAGGTTAACTAATGCACCACCTGAGTTACCACGGTTAATTGAGGCATCTGTTTGGATAAAGTTTTCCAAACCTTCAAGATTTAATCCACTACGACCTAATGCTGAGATAATCCCTGAAGTTGCCGTTTGGCCTAACCCAAATGGGTTACCAACTGCGACAGCAAAATCACCAACACGTAGTTTATCTGAATCTGCAATGCTAACAGCCGTTAAGTTTTTAATATCTTTGTTATTCGTGATTTTCAGTAATGCGATATCTGTTTGTGGGTCTTTACCAATCAATTTTACCGCGATTTCACGGCCATCATTTAATTGGATTTGAATTTTGTCCGCACCATCAATTACATGGTTATTAGTTAAAATATACCCTTGTTCTGCATCAATAATTACACCGGAACCAAGCCCTTCAAATGGGCGCACGCTTTGTTGTTGTGATGGAACATTTGGGCCAAAAAAGAATTTTAGCTCTTCAGGGATTTGTTGATTTTGTACACGAGTCCCTGATACATGAATATTGACCACTGCGGGTAATACTTTTTCAAGCATTGGGGCTAGGCTTGGTAAATTTTGACTTTGTGCTGTTACGGGTAATGAAGCGGGTAATGCTGCACTGCTAACGGCAGGAATAGCGGCTAATGATAACCCTAGGCTCATTGCTACAGCGGTAAGAAAAAAGTTTTTTCTTTTCATAATTTAGTCGATTCTCTCAAAAATAATTATCAATTCACTGTGGATACATTTTTGGGAGTAACACAATGAGTTGAGATATTGGTTGGTATCAGATTCAATTTTACTGAAGACTATGACTATAGATTATGCGCAAAAGTTCCCTTTACGGGTAGCGAATATCCATTCTTTTACATCTATTTACATGCAACTTAAGTGAAACTTTAACTTCTATACAGTTGCTAAATAAATCATTAAGTTACATTTAGATGGAAATTTTGTTCAGATTTATTAAATGAGTATTTAAAAGCAGAAGATACAGGTGGAATAATAAAATTCAGTGAATGTTATAAGGAATCACCAGTAAGTGGCACTTACTGGTGATAAATGAAGAAAATTACTTTTCTTTCTCTTCAAGAGGGCGGAACAAGCCTGATGCGCCATCAGAGTAATCTCTTGGTGGCATTTTAACTGGTGCTTGGTCGTTATCTGCCTCAGACTCCGTTAAGCGATAGTTAAATGGGTTATCTTGTGCAGGCATATCAGGCATCAATTCAGACGAACTTTGTGCCATGTGTTGATACAGTTGACGGTAGTCACGCGCCATTTTATCCAATAGTTCTGCGCTGCGAGCAAAATGGCTAACAAGCTCTTTACGGTACTCTTCAAGTTCAGTGCTTTTTTTGTCTAACTCAGCTTGCGCTGTTTTTTGTTGGCGAAGTTTTGGGTTACCATAACGGACAACTAGTGCGCCGATGATAAAACCAACAATTAATCCTATTAATGCATACTCCCAGGTCATGCTGACTCCTTCATTACTTCAATGTTCACAGATTCAATGTTCGCAGAAATTAAGTGTCGTTACCGTTACTATACCTTAAATAATTCAAGTTGCATGTAAGCGTCAAGTAAAGCATTTCAACATATTGTAATTTGACAATTAAGTGATGAGAAAACCCACAAAACTTGAACTAGCTAAACTAAAGTTATTCAGAACTTAAAGGTAGAATCTTAAGTTGAATTTCCTTACTCTATATCGATTCGTTAACCGAAAGTTAAATGATAACTGAATCTGGTTATAATAAAGGCAGTGTATATCAAATAACGGTAAAAAAACCGAAATTTTTAAGGATTATTCAGTTAATGTCACCAATGAGCCCTACAATGCGTTATCAACAAGCGTTAGCTGATGGGAATTATCAGCCTGATGACGTACAAAAGCTTGCTGTCGAACGCCTAGATAAAATTTATCAGAACCTCGTTAATGCACCTTCAATTGTTCCTAGTGAAAAACCTTCTGGTTTAAAGCAACGTTTTAGCCGCTTATTAGGCAAAGCTCCGGCTACATCGATAGTGCCTGTACAAGGGTTATATATGTGGGGGGGAGTGGGTCGTGGAAAAACATGGCTAATGGATATGTTTTACGAAAGTTTACCAGGAACACGTAAACTTCGTTTGCATTTTCATCGTTTTATGAAAAAAGTACAAGAAGATTTAATGGCGTTACAGGGGCAAGAAAACCCGTTAGATATTATTGCCGATGAATTTAAAAAACACACTGACGTGTTGTGCTTTGATGAGTTTTTTGTCTCTGATATTACTGATGCAATGATTTTAGGTACTTTACTTGAGGGGTTATTTGCTCGGGGTATAACGTTAGTGGCTACCTCGAATATTATTCCTGATGATTTGTATCGTAATGGTTTGCAGCGTGCTCGTTTTTTACCTGCGATCGAGCAAATTAAAAAGTATTGCGATGTAATGAACGTCGATGCAGGGATTGACTATCGCTTACGGACTCTAACTCAAGCTCACCTATTCTTGTCGCCAATTAATAGTGAAAATCGTCAACATTTGGATGACGTTTTTGTTAAATTGGCCGGGAAGCAAGGTGAACAATCACCGGTGTTAGAAGTTAATCACCGCAAAATGCAGGCGATCCGTACCGCGGAAGGGGTTTTAGCAATAGAGTTTAAGGTGCTTTGCGAAGAGCCTCGTAGCCAAAACGACTATATCTATTTATCGAACTGTTACCATACTATCTTGTTATATAATGTACCCGCCATGGGTACGAACGATGAAAACTCCGCTCGCAGGTTTTTGGCCTTAATTGATGAGTTTTATGAGCGTAAAGTTAAATTAATTATTAATGCAGCAGTACCGATGGAATCGCTTTATCAAGGGCAATTACTGGCGTTTGAATACCAACGTTGTTTGTCCCGTTTACAAGAAATGCAAAGTGAAGAATACCTTAAAATTCCACATTTGGCTTAAGTAGACAAACCCTTAAGTCGATAAACCATTGGTATTTTATCGAGCAAACGCCTTGGAATGCACAATTTAAGTACAAATTAGGGTGTTTATTCGAATAAACGTAAAAAAAATGCATTTGGGGTCGATTTTTGTTGCTGACTTCTCTATAATCTTGCGACCCCACGTTACAGCATTGTTTTTTATTTCCCAAAAAATAATGCATTAATGCCAGTTAGGCTGCTCGAAGGGGTAGGTTTACTGGACAAAGAGTCGTGTGAACCTCAGAAAGCTTATGAACATGAGTGTTCACCAACGTGTAACTTCAATATTGGGTAAGTTTTAATGAAAACTTTTACAGCTAAACCAGAGACCGTAAAACGCGACTGGTATGTTGTTGATGCAGATGGCAAAACTTTAGGCCGTCTTGCAACTGAAATTGCTAGCCGTTTACGCGGTAAGCATAAAGCGGAATACACTCCGCACGTGGATACTGGTGATTACATCATCGTTCTGAATGCAGAGAAAATTGCTGTTACCGGCAATAAACGCGAAGACAAAATCTACTATCGCCACACTGGCCATGTAGGTGGAATCAAGCAAGCAACTTTCGAAGAAATGATTGCTCGCAGTCCTGAGCGTGTGCTTGAAATCGCGGTTAAAGGCATGTTGCCAAAAGGACCTCTGGGTCGTGCAATGTACCGTAAACTGAAAGTTTACGCAGGTAATGAGCACAACCACGCGGCTCAACAACCGCAAGTTCTTGACATTTAATCGGGATTATAGCAATGGCTGAAAATCAATACTACGGCACTGGTCGCCGCAAAAGCTCATCTGCTCGTGTCTTTATTAAGCCGGGTAGCGGTAACATCACAATCAATCAACGTACACTGGAACAATACTTTGGTCGCGAAACTGCGCGCATGGTTGTTCGTCAGCCGTTAGAGCTGGTTGAAATGTTAGAAAAACTGGATCTGTACATCACTGTTAAAGGTGGTGGTATTTCAGGTCAAGCAGGCGCAATCCGTCACGGTATTACACGTGCACTGATGGCTTACGACGAGAATCTTCGTTCTGATCTGCGTAAAGCTGGTTTTGTTACCCGTGATGCGCGTTCTGTTGAACGTAAAAAAGTGGGTCTGCGCAAAGCACGTCGTCGTCCGCAGTTCTCCAAACGTTAATTTATTGCCCTTTGGGCATGAAATTAATGAAAAAACCCGCCTTTATGGCGGGTTTTTTTATTGTCTGTTGTTTTTGATTAATTAATATTGGTAATACTTGATTAAATATAGCGATTAAAAAGAAATTGATATAATTTGTAGAAAAAAGAATTATTTAGTTTAGAATTTAAAATTATTATTAGTTGGGTGTTATTTAGTTCATTTATTTATTATTAAATAACCAAAGTATGGATTCAACTCCAAGGATTTAAATCCATATATAAGTATATTTTTAGTTAATGAAACTATTTTTTTTGTGATTTAACCTGTCATTGAAATATACTTATGATTTTTTCGATGCTTCCCCCCTAAGCTGTACAAAATCTGTTAGAATATGTGCCTGTTTTTTATTTCGGATTTCTCGCCTTTATTGTGCGGGAGGGTTGTGTTGGCTTTCAGTATGGATAAATGAAAGACGGACACTGGGGATTTTAAAATGGGTAATCGGTAATTAAATACTTAATTACATTTCGTCCATTTTGTATTTTGGAGGTTTTAATGGCTGTCGCTCCTAATAAACGTTCGGTAATGACATTGTTCTCTAGCCCAACTGACATTTTTAGCCATCAGGTACGTATTGTTCTGGCTGAAAAAGGAGTTAGTGTTCAAATTGAATATGTTGAACCTGGTCAGCAACATAAAGATTTGATTGACCTCAACCCATACCATAGCGTTCCAACGTTGGTTGATCGTGATCTAACGCTTTATGACCCACATATTATCATGGAATACCTTGATGAGCGTTTTCCTCATCCACCATTAATGCCTGTTTATCCAGTTGCACGTGGTACAAGCCGTCAATTAATGTATCGCATTAAAAATGACTGGTATTCATTGATGGACAAAATTGAGAAAGGCACGGCACAAGAAGCTGCAAATGCCCGCCGTCAATTATCTGAAGAGCTGATCGCAGTTTCTCCTGTTTTTGCTGAAATGGACTTCTTCATGAGCGAAGAATTTAGCATCGTCGATTGCTATTTGGCTCCATTGCTGTGGCGCTTACCTGTACTCGGTATTGAAATTAACCCATCAATCAGCAAATACTTACATTTTTATATGGATCGCGTTTTTGACCGTGACGGATTCAGCGCGTCATTGACGGATGCTGAAAAAGAAATGCGCGAGTCTAGACAGCCTATTAGAAGAGGCTAAAAATGATGGAAATGACACCAATGTCACCACGTCGTCCTTATTTGTTACGTGCCCACTACGAGTGGTTACTTGATAACGATATGACTCCGCATTTGGTGGTTGATGTCACCGTTCCCGATGTAAACGTTCCTATGGAGTTTGCTCGGGATGGGCAAATTGTTTTGAATGTAGCGCCTCGAGCCGTCGGTAATTTCGAAATCACCAACGAAGAAGTGCGTTTCAATGCCCGTTTTGGTGGTGTGCCGCGTCAAGTGTATGTTCCAATGTCAGCAATTATGGCGGTATATGCACGTGAAAATGGGGCTGGTATGATGTTTGAACCTGAGACTGCTTATGATGCAGAGTTATCCTCAGGGGTCGAAGATATTGAAGAACCAGAAGATAATATTACTTTAGTTCATGAAGCTGACCTTCCTGATGAAAGTTCGCAAGAACCATCAGGTGATGAGCCACCTAGGCCTCCGAAAGGTAGACCTGCACTAAGAGTTGTCAAATAACAGGCTTATCAGTTTTCATTACTTTAGAAATCAAGTAATAACGATCAACAGAGGGGATAATCCCTCTGTTTTTCTTTTCTTTAAAGTATTATTCGGTAATTAAACACCGAGAAAAAGCAAAATTCCTTCAGCTGCTCCGCGGCCATCAGCAATCGCAGTGACTACAAGGTCAGAACCCCTAATGGCATCTCCCCCTGCAAATATCTTTTGATTGGATGTTTGGTATGGAAAACCCGTATGATGACTAGCTAAGATATGACCGTGCTGATTATGCTTAACATCTTGCTCTGCTAACCAAGATTGAGTGTATGGGTGAAAACCAAAAGCAACAATAACCACATCAGCTTCGATAAAAGTATTTGAATTTTCAATGAGTTCTACTTGATAACGCCCATCTTTGAGTTCACCTTTTTGGGTTCGAGAAGCATAAATGCCAGTAATCTGACCATTTTCATTGGTGGCTACTTTGGTCGCTTGGGTATTAAAATAAAATTGAACACCTTCGTCTAATGCATTCGTTATTTCTTTTTGCGACCCGGGCATGCTTGCTTTATCTCTACGATAGACACAATTAACCTGTGCAGCGCCTTGACGAATAGCACTCCGAGTGCAATCCATCGCGGTATCCCCCCCACCTAAAACAACCACGCGTTTTTTATGTAAATCAATGTAGGGTTGGTCTGTAGATGCAGGTAGTGCCATTAAATGACGGGTATTCGCGATTAAATAGGGCAGAGCCTCATACACGCCTTGAATTGATTCAGTTGAGAGGTTCCCTTTAATTGACTGATAGGCACCTGTAGCAATAAAAATAGCGTCATAGGTGCTAAGAAGCGCATCTAACGAGAGGTCAACACCTATTTCAGTATTAAGCTGAAACTGTACCCCCATTTCTGCCAAAATTTCATGTCGCTGCATCATAACGTGTTTTTCTAACTTAAATGCTGGGATACCAAATGTCAGTAGTCCCCCAATCTCGGGATGTTTATCAAAAACGATAGCCTCGACACCATTACGAACAAGAACATCGGCACAAGCTAGCCCAGCGGGGCCAGCCCCAATAATAGCAACACGCTTATTGACTGGAGAAACATGAGAAAGGTCGGGGCGCCAGCCTAATGCAAAGGCAGTATCATTAATATAGCGTTCAATGTGGCCAATAGTCACTGCACCATGGTCGTCATGTAGTACACAAGCGACTTCGCATAACTTATCTTGGGGGCAAACACGGCCACATATTTCGGGTAAACTATTGGTGTGATGGGACAATTCAGCGGCTTCAATGATACGCCCTTCAGCTGCAAGTTTAAGCCAACTAGAGATTGGGTTATGTAAAGGGCACTTCCATTCACAAAAAGGGCTACCACAAGACAGACAACGACTTGATTGTTGTTGAATATCAGAAACGTTATCAGGCTCATAAATTTCAACAAACTCTATTTTACGGGTTGCCAGTGCTTTTTTGTGTGGCTCGCGGCGTTGTAGGTTGAAACTGTTAGAATTCATGGTGTTCCTTAATGAACTTTGTCTGATTTCACTTGGTAAAACTTGGCGTTTTCTTTTAAGTTTATCGCCCATATTTAAAGATAAACAGCATTAATATTTTGTTTTTCAATTGATTGTGATTAAGATTTACTCAGAATGAGTTTTTACCCGAGTAGAAGCAAAGAAAATTCCTGATTGTTATTTATCATTAATAATAAAAAATGGCTATTGAATGAGCAGGATCGACATTTTGTATTAATAAACATCCGAAACTGTCCTGTTTGATATATGATTCAAAGAGAATTTAACTAAGGGGTGGTTATGAAAGTACTTCGCGGCCTTGCGCAATACTATGTCGATTTGATGATGAAACTAGGGCTGGTGCGGTTTTCACTATTACTAGCATCCGCGCTGGTTGTTCTTGCCATGATAATGCAGATGGCCGTGACAATCTTTTTGCGAGGGCATGTTGATAGCCTCGATATGGTCGGGTCGATTTTCTTTGGCTTAATCATTACCCCTTTAGCGGTTTATTTTCTTTCGGTTGTTGTTGAGCAGTTAGAAGAGTCGCGGCAACGTTTGTCGCGCATGGTCGATAAACTTGAAGTCATGCGTAAGCGCGATGCGGAATTAAACATTCAATTACATGGCAATATTGAGCAACTAAATCTTGAAATACAAGAGCGCGAAAAAGCTGAAAGAGCGCACTTGGAACTGCTTGAACAACTCAAACAAGAAATGAAATATCGAGAGCAAACACAGGTTGAACTTGAACAACAATCGGTGTTGCTGCGCTCATTCCTTGATGCATCACCGGATTTAGTTTATTACCGCAACGAAAATAACGAGTTTTCAGGTTGTAACAGAGCAATGGAACTGTTGACTGGTAAAAGTGAAAAACACTTAGTTGGGTTAACACCTCTAGATATTTATGATGTCGAAATTGCATCTAAAGTAATGGAGACTGATGAAAAAGTTTTCCGCCATAATGTTTCCCTCACTTATGAACAGTGGCTGGTTTACCCTGATGGCAGAAAAGCCTGTTTTGAGTTACGAAAAGTCCCATTTTATGACCGAGTAGGTAAACGACATGGCCTTATGGGCTTTGGTCGCGATATAACAGAGCGTAAACGCTACCAGGAGGCGTTAGAGAACGCGAGCAGGGAAAAGACTACCTTTATCTCAACGATAAGCCACGAGCTTCGTACGCCGCTTAATGGCATCGTTGGTCTTAGTCGTATTTTACTCGATACGAATTTAACTTCAGAACAATCTAGCTATTTAAAAACGATTCATGTCAGTGCAGTGACATTAGGGAATATTTTTAATGATGTCATTGAGATGGATAAAATTGAGCGTCGTAAAGTCCAACTAGATAACCAACCCGTCGCATTACCTGAGTTTGTGAATGATTTAGAGAATCTAAGTGGGTTATTAGTTCAGCCCAAAGGGCTTAAATTTGTTATGGATGTGGCACCTACTTTGCCAAAAACGGTGTTAACTGATGGGACGCGTTTACGGCAGGTATTATGGAATTTAATTGGGAATGCGGTTAAGTTCACGCAACAAGGTGAGGTCAAAGTAAGTATTTGGCAAGAGCCTGAAAACAAAATCTTTTTTAGGGTAAAAGACAGTGGTATTGGCATACCTCAGGATGAGTTAGATAAAATCTTTGCGATGTACTATCAAGTAACAGATTCTGCTGGTGGTAAACCTGCAACAGGGACGGGGATTGGTCTTTCTGTATCACGTCGGTTAGCACAAAATATGGGGGGCGACATACAGGTTGAGAGTGAAATAGGCCAAGGTTCTACTTTTACTTTATCAATTACAGCGCCTGTGGTTGAAGAAGAAGTCGCTGAACATCAAGACAGTGATGATGATTACCCACTACCAGCCTTGCATATTTTATTAGTGGAAGACATTGAACTCAATGTTGTTGTTGCGTGTTCTGTATTAGAAAACCTTGGCAATACAGTTGATGTAGCGATGAATGGTAAAGATGCATTAGCAATGTTTGCTCCCGGTGAATATGATTTAGTGTTATTAGACATTCAATTACCAGATATGACAGGTTTAGATATTTCTAGGCAGCTTAAACAACAGTATGACAAAGAAGATTTACCGCCATTAATAGCCTTAACGGCAAATGTCCTTAAGGATAAAAAAGAATATTTTGATGCGGGAATGGATGGCGTATTGAGTAAACCGTTGTCGGTTCCTGCTTTAACTCAAGTTATAGAACAATTTTGGGGGGAGCATACTTCCCAAAATGAGGAAGTTGAAAACCGCGATGTCACATCACAAGTTGATGAGTCTATATTAGATTGTGACATGTTAGAGCAATACATTGAATTAGTCGGCCCCAAACTGATTTATGATGGGTTAGATGTTTTTGAAAAAATGTTGCCGGGTTATTTAGCTATTCTTGATTCGAATATGGTGGCTAAGGACCAAAAAGGTATTGTTGAAGAGGCCCATAAAATTAAAGGTGCCGCTGGCTCTGTTGGTTTAAAGAATTTACAGAAAATCGCACAGCAAATTCAATCTCCTGATTTACCAGCATGGTGGGATAATGTTCAGGAATGGGTTGATGAATTAAAACAAGACTGGAAAGCAGATATAGAAACTTTAAGAAACTGGGTTGATGAGCGTACAAAAAAATAACCCCAACCGAAGTTGGGGTGCGCGAATACTGCGCCAACACCAGGGAAATCGTTGATCTGCATGTATTTTTTGTTCTTGGCAAATCATTAAATTAGGTATATCACCGTAAAGGGCAACATCAAGATACCAAAATTTAGCGAATCTGTTACAAGATTCATTAAAATCTGTGATGAAGATTGATGTTTCTACCCTTTAGCGCTTGAGAGATAATTTACTACAAATGGAGGAAGATATGAAATCAATTGCGGTTATTTTAAGTGGCTGTGGTGTTTTTGATGGAAGCGAGATCCATGAGTCTGTATTAACTATGTTGGCTTTGAGTCAAAATAATGCTGAAGTTCATTTTTTCGCTCCTGATGATAATCAACCTACTGTTATTAATCATATAACTGGTGAAGAAAAATCAGAGAAACGTAACCAATTAGAAGAATCTTCTCGTATTACTCGTGGGAAAATATCGCCTTTGTCGTCAGCTGATGCATCAAAGCTAGATGCCCTCATAATTCCTGGTGGTTTTGGTGCTGCAAAAAACTTATGTAATTTCGCAGTTAAAGGAAGTGAGTGTGAAATTAATAAAGAACTATTAAGTTTAGTACGAGAAATGCATCAGCAGAAAAAGCCGCTAGGGCTGATGTGTATTGCTCCTGTCATGCTTCCTAAAATGTTAAATACATCAGTAGAACTAACTATTGGTGATGATAGTGAAACGATTGCTCAGATAGAGAGCATGGGAGGGAAGCACGTCAAATGTACTGTAGATGACATTGTAGTTGATGAGGTTAATCGAGTTGTTACAACACCTGCTTATATGCTGGCTCAATCAATTTCTGAAGCAAATATAGGTATTAACAAGCTCGTTAAGAAATTATTGGAAATGGCGTGATTATTTAAATGCTAACTTTTGTTTCTAGATTGTGGCACTGGTTAAAGAAGATCACAATTTCATTACTTGTGGTGTGGCTTTTTTCCGTCATTCTTTTTAAATATGTACCAGTGCCATTTTCAGCAGTAATGGCAGAAAGACAAATTACCGCATGGTTAAACTTAAACTTTTCTTATGTATCTCATTCTAAATGGGTAGATGAAAATCGTATTTCTCCGTATGTTTATTTGGCTGTAATTGCCGCTGAAGATCAAAATTTCCCTCATCACTGGGGTTTTGATCTTGATGCAATTGAGAGGGCTTATCAACATAATATGATCAATAAACAGTCAGTCAGAGGGGCATCTACCATTTCTCAACAAACTGTAAAAAACGTATGGTTATGGGATGGAAGAAGCTGGATAAGAAAGGGGTTTGAAACAGCAATGACTCCAGTTATGGAGCTCTTCTGGTCTAAAAAAAGAATACTTACTGTTTATTTGAATGTTGCTGAGTTCGGAGAGGGGGTTTTTGGGGTAGAAGAGGCTGCAAATAAATTCTTTAATAAGCCTGCTAGCAAGCTTACAATGAATGAAGCTGCATTATTAGCAGCAGTTTTACCTAATCCTCATAGGTATAGCGTAAAATCACCCTCTTCTTATGTTTTAAAAAGGCAAGCGTGGATCTTGAATCAGATGCGCTTATTAGGCGGTAAGAATTTTCTGAAAATAAACCAATTGGCTTCGGAATAAGATAAAAGCCATGGTTTTTAACTCATGGCTTTTATTTTTATACCAATATATTATTGTTTATGATTAATTGAGATAAGTGAATGCTGTGGTTACTCGGCGAACACCGTCTGTTTCGCTCGCAATTTTTGCTGCTGCATCACCTTCTTGCCTTGTTAATACCCCCAATAAAAAGACTTCACCATTTTCTGTGATGACTTTTACACTGCCCGATTTAACACTGTCACTGGCAAGAATTTTGGATTTTACTTTGGTTGTTAACCAAGTGTCTTTTGAGGCTGTGCCTAAATCAACAGGTTCACCACTACGAACCTCATTATAAACAGCAGTAGTTCCTTCAACATTCGAGGCGATTTGTTTCGCACGCTCAGCCCAAGCCATGTCAGGGCTTTGCCCCGTTAATAACACATTTCCTTTATACGCAGTCGCGATAATGCGTGCTTTACCTGTTATTTCCTTATCTTTATTAAGTTGTCCACTAACACGTGCTTCTAAGGTGCCATCGTCAACTTGCTGACCAACTGTGCGAGGATCTGTAGCGCTTTTCGTTGCAACAGCAGCAGAGCCGACAACAGCAGCACCAATACAACCTTGTAAAAGAATAGTACTCATGATTATGGCAAAAACTGGTATTAATCGCATTTTGTCTCCTTAATCGTCCTGATGAGGGAAAAGGGTATTATCTATGAGGTCGCACAGACAATTTACAGTAAGTAAATGAACTTCTTGGATACGAACACTTCTTTGAGATGGGATCCTAATTTCAACATCTTGTGGGCCAAGTAACCCTGCGAGCTCTCCACCGTCATAGCCAGTGAGAGCGACAATGGTCATATCTCGCGTTACCGCCGCTTCAACAGCTTTAATTATATCACTGCTATTACCATGAGTAGATATTGCCATTAGAACATCACCATGCTGCCCCAATGCCCTAACTTGTTTAGCATAAATTTCGGACGGTTGTTTGCTGCCTGAGATAGCGGTTAATACAGCATTATCGGTATTAAGTGCCAATGCAGGCAGGCTAGGACGTTCAGTTTCGAAACGGTGGATCATACTCGCGGCGAAACGTTGTGCTGTGGCAGCAGAAGCACCATTACCACAACATAAAATTTTGTTACCATTTAGCAATGATTGAACCATCATCATTGCAGCTCTGGATATAGCATCCGGCAGCGCTTCAGCAGCTGCTATTTGAGTTTGAATACTTTCAGTGAAACAAACTTTTATACGGTCTAGCACTGGTTTTTTCCTATCAAAATTTACCCGTCATACTTCGTGCTGTAGCGGTATTGGCTACGCTCGCTAACCCTAATCACATACTTATGTATGCTCATAGGGATTAGCTTACTTGCCGCCTTGCTACAACACGAATTATTTAGGGTAATCCCGTCATATCACATGCTGTAGCGGTGTTGGCTACACTCTTGCCGCCTTGCTACAACGAAAAGTAATATTTGTAGCGTTGTTGATTATACTCGCTAATTTATTCAGGTAGCTTATTTGTCATTCAGATTACGAATACTAGCCATCTTCGTTAAATGCGTTTTGTATCCATTCAAATTGGTTACCCGTTATTGCGCAGATATCAAAACGGCACGAGCTGGTATCGAAACTTTCTTGCCTTTGCGCAAGCCATAATTTTGCAGCGGCTAATAATTTTCTACGTTTATGCCAGTTTACTGATAAAAGTGCATTACCGTAATCACCATTTTTACGAAAACGTACCTCGATAAATACCCAACCAGTATTATCGCGCATTATTAAATCGATCTCACCGGCTCGATTTCTTGCATTACGTTCGACAAACGTTAGCCCTTGTTGTTTCAGGAAAGTGAGTACTTGGTGTTCATAGTACCGACCTGTTAACCATTTTAAGGGTTTCTGGATTGTTTTCATGACGTCCTTGTCTGAAAAGTCACCTTCTCGATGACTTGTTTATACCCTATTGAGCAGGAAGGATCTTCCCTTGCTTGAACTGTAACCAAGGTAATTCGCGGAAAACAACACAATTAGGTGTTGTTGTGAGTACTCCGGATGCACCATTAATACGTAATTGTTCTGGTTGCTGTAATTTATCGAAATTATTAGCTAATGACCATGCATCAACACCCATTGCATATAAGCGAAATAGTGAGTAGTCATTATTTAACTTTTGTTGAGCCTGTTTGCGTAAACTATTGTTTGCACCAGCTAATAAAGGGACCTCGCTGAACTTAACACCGTCCATTTCGAAGCGGTAATCAGCCCCTGAACCTGCTTGGTTACTACGTGAGCTCGTATAAAGTGCTGGACGTGAACGGGTGCTAATTGCCATTTCTATCATCGGTTTGATAAGCGTCAGCTCGTCACGTGTCGCCACAATATAAACACCATCAATAGCACCTGTTGAATCTTCAATTTGAGGGCTTAATTGTGGGCTAACTGTTTCCCCTGTATTAACAGGTGTTCCAGTCATACGGATACCAGCACCGCGGTTAATGGATTCTTTTAGCGAAGGTACTGAACCAAAGGTTTGCATTAACACGGTCGAGCCGCCTTTCTCTTGCCAACCTTTAGCGAAGGCTTTGGCAATTCTATCGCCAAAGGCATTTGCTGGCACTAATACGAGAGGCATTTGTTTGCCTTCAGACCTCATATAAGCGGCTGCATTTTGCGCTTCATCTTCTGGAGATAACGAAAAATAACAGAGGTTTGGACGAGGTTGTAATTGGTTGCTATCGAGTTCGTTAAGCGCAAGAACGCTAACAGGAGCACCCATTTGTGCTATCACATTTACATCTGTTTTCAGCAGCGGCCCGACAACAAGGTTAAAGCCTTCATTTTTAGCTTGTTCAAGCAGTTGAGGCATTTGTTGATTGGTGGTATCAAAGACTTTGATCGTTTGTGTATTTGTCGGAGTAGCATCAATACGTAAAGCGGAGGTTACCAAGTCATTATCGGTGGTGGCAGGCGCTTCACCCGTAGTCGCTGCGACTTCTGCATAAATTTGGTCGAGTATATCATTACCGCTACTTTGAGCGTTCGCTGTGTTAGCCGGAAGAGATGTGGTTTGCGGGAGCCCTTTTTGAGCATCCATAAACCCTTGCATGATGGCTTGACCGAAAACCTGACCTTGCCCACTCATCGGTAAAAATAGGGCTATTTTCGGGGTTGTGCCAACACGCGGTAACATTGTTTGGAGCAACTGGGTCGGGGGAATTGTGGCCCCTGGGTTATTTGAATAACGCATTTTCCAGTCGTTGAAACCGGTGCGTAGCGCATCAGGGTCATCTTGGTTGTTTTGATAAATATCTAAAAGATCGACCCAACCTTGGAGAATATATTCATCAGCCTCAATTCCGTGGACTTGTTCTGGCGTTAACTGTGTTAACATCTTCCAGAGGCCATCAATATTGGCTTGGCGCTCAGCAGCTGTTTTTAATAAAGGCTCTTGGCTAATATAAGCTCGCAGGGCTTCCATTGAGGGCTTGCCTTGAGCAGCATCAATGATGGCTTGGTAGCTGCTGACATCAGACGTACTTTGCTCAGGTGTTTTTTGGGTGGACGGGAAGTAATCCGATACCATTTGGCACCCTGACAATGCAAATATAGATAGCATTGCTGTGCAGATTAACCCTTTTTTCAAATGCAAAAAAATTGAAGGACGCATACTGTATCCAATGGTGTATTTTTCAATTGCTTAATTTTAAACCGGCTATTCGGATGAAACAATGAACCAACCTAATCAAGCTGTGGTTATGGCATCCACGCTGTATATCGTCCCAACCCCAATTGGTAATATGGGTGATATCACGCAACGTGCGTTGGATGTTCTTAAACATGTTGACCTTATTGCGGCAGAGGACACTCGGCATTCAGGCATTCTTTTACAGAATTTTGCGATTAATGCACGACTGTTCGCTCTACATGATCATAATGAACAGCAAAAGGCAGATCAATTAATTAGCAAACTTCAACAAGGCGATAGTATCGCATTAGTCTCTGATGCAGGTACACCTTTAATTAATGATCCAGGTTATCATTTAGTCAATCGTTGTCGTGAGGCTGGTATCCGTGTTGTGCCTTTACCCGGCGCCTGTGCAGCGATTACTGCGCTGTCTGCTGCCGGTTTGCCTTCAGACCGTTTTTGTTATGAAGGTTTTTTACCTGCTAAAACAAAAGGCCGTAAAGACGTTTTACAATCACTTGAACAAGAAACTCGGACACTGATTTTCTATGAGTCAACCCACCGTTTGTTAGATAGTTTAGCAGATATGGTAGAAGTCTGGGGACCAGAACGTCATGTTGTTTTAGCTCGGGAATTGACTAAAACGTGGGAGTCAATTGAAGGCCGTCCAGTAGGTGAATTGTTGGCGTGGGTAAAAGAGGATGAAAACCGCCATCGCGGCGAAATGGTGTTAATTGTTGAAGGCTATAAGAAGCCAGAGGATGATTCGGCTATTTCCCCTGATGTGGTTCGCACGTTAAATTTATTACAAAAAGAGCTTCCCCCTAAAAAAGCGGCAGCGATTACAGCCGAAATTTATGGGTTAAAGAAAAATATGTTGTATAAATTGATGCTTGATAATCAAAGCAATGAATGATTTTTAGGCAAATAAAACGGTTACATTAATATAAGTGGTAAATTGCAAGTGCTAGAGTCTGTACAAGCTACAACAAAGTGCCTATAATTCGCCGCGGAGTTGGCCAGACAACCGCTGCTTTATCGTTGTCCCTTCGGGAGACGGGTAAAGGGGAGGAAAGTCCGGGCTCCATAGGGCAGGGTGCCAGATAACGTCTGGGAGGCGCAAGCCTACGACTAGTGCAACAGAGAGCAAACCGCCGATGGCCTGTTTACAGGATCAGGTAAGGGTGAAAGGGTGCGGTAAGAGCGCACCGCGCGACTGGCAACAGTTCGTGGCACGGTAAACTCCACCCGGAGCAAGACCAAATAGGGGTTCATATGGTGCGGCCCGCATTGAACTCGGGTAGGTTGCTGGAGCCAGTGCGCAAGTGCTGGCCTAGATGAATGGTTGTCCACGACAGAACCCGGCTTATCGGCCAACTCCCATTTTTTCGTCATACTTAGCGCTGTCACGGCGTTAGCTTCATTCAGCTACACGGGTCACATACTTTTGTATGCTCCCCGTGCTGTCTTCACATCGCTGCCTTGTTACAGCACTAACTATTTAGAAAAAATCTCAGTTTGTAGTGCTTTAAGCTGCCCTATGTTGGCGTTGCTCGTCAACTCGAGTCACATACTTTTGTATGCTCCTTTTTTTCGTCATACTTCAAGTTGTGCCTGTGTTGGCGTCACTCGTCAACCCTAGTCACATACTTTTGTATGCTCCTAGGGATTTCCTCATTTTGCCGCCTTGGCACAACTCGAATTATTTAGAAAAAACCAACGATAATATTTTTCTATTTCTATTTTTCTGGTCAACCTTCACCATTTTGTTGTATCAAACCATCAACGTCACAACCCCCTGATGCAAATCAATATGTTTTCTGAATATGTAAATACAATAATGGTATTTAAAATGCATGTTAAAGAGATGGGCGTATATGACCAAAAAACCACGTATAAGGTATCAACGCCGCCCCGGTACGACAGGGGGAAAGCTTCCTTGGAATGATTGGCGGAACGCATCAACTTGGCGGAAAGTTGTACAATTCACACTCTTGGCGATAAACCTTTATATCGGTATTACTTTCTATTACTGGGTTCGTTACTACGAAACTGGTGGGGCAACGCTTTATCTTCCTCGTCCGGGTGGGATTGAGGGTTGGCTACCTATTGCTGGGTTAATGAATTTAAAATACACATTAGAAACAGGCAGTTTTCCGGTAATCCATGCGGCCTCAATGTTTCTTTTGGTTTCTTTCATAATTATTAGCTTATTATTGAAAAAAGCCTTTTGTTCGTGGATGTGCCCAATAGGGACAATTTCTGAATACACGGGGAAAATAGGACAAAAACTGTTTCGTTATCAAAACCAAATCGATTTACCTAAATGGTTAGATATTCCTCTAAAAGGCTTAAAATATTTACTATTAGCTTTTTTTCTCTATATAGCATTATCCATGCCTGCACAGATGATCCAGTATTTTATGATGTCGCCTTATGGGATCATCATTGATGTTAAAATGCTCGATTTCTTTCGCTACATTAGCGGTGTTACCTTGGTGAGTGTTATTGTTCTTGTGGTGATTAGTTTGTTTATTCGCAATGCTTGGTGCCGTTATTTGTGCCCTTATGGTGCATTGTTGGGGCTATTTTCGTTATTTTCCCCCGTAAAAATTCGTCGAGATGTGGAAAGCTGCATTGATTGCGGAAAATGTGCCAAGAACTGCCCGTCGCGTATTCCAGTCGACAAGCTCATTAAGGTAAGAACGGTGGAATGTACAGGGTGTATGACGTGCGTGGAGTCCTGCCCTGTTTCTTCAACCCTAAATTTTTCATTACAAGTGCCAAGAAAAAAACGCCAAATCCCATTGTCTGGGGTAATTATGTTAGTTTTAACTCTGGGAATGTTATTTAGTGCCATCGGGGTTGCTGCTTACTTTGGTGTGTGGGATAGCCCTGTCCCCGATAATTATTGGTTTCATATTATACCGAATGCACGAATGATAGGTCATTAATATATAATGAAAAAAGCCCCACTACATACTAGATGAGTGGGGCATTTGTTGTTTTGTCATTTGTCACAATGACTGTTTTTTATAACATCTCGCTTATATTTATTTTCCGACTTCTTTTTACTGCTTTAACGCATCAATTAACCGCTTGCTTAACCATCTGCAATAATTGACGAACTTCTTCTGGGCGAGTATTGCCCGTATTTTTATCAATGATTGAGCTATAAATATGAGGAATGATTTTCTTCACGCCTGCATCAAGGGCTATTTGCAAAATTTCCGCAAAGTTATCTAAATCAATACCGCCAGTAGGCTCTAAAGAAAAATCAAATTCAGCACAAGCTTTAGCAATGGCTTTATATTCTTCAATATATTTTAACCCTTTCATATTAAAGAACTTAACAGAGTCAGCGCCCATATCTTTAAGCATCATGATTGCGGTTTCAATGGGGACAATGCCATCTGGGGCTTGTGAGCTTAATGGGCCTGTAGAGATTTTTACCATGCCAACCGTACCTGTCGGTGAGATTAATGCGTTAACGAAGGTCTCGGTTTGGCCTAATAAGGCTCGGCTAATGGGAGCACCTGTAAATACTTGATTTACATGCTGTGGTTGAATTTCCTGTGAAATTAAAGACACCATGGTTGATTGGTTTGGATCGCCAGCCCCAAGACCAACCGATAACGCATTATCCGTCTCTTGCGCGTAGATGCGCATATCAGCTATGGCACTTTCTAAGTCAGGGTAATTTTTGGATAATACACCGACAACGACAAAGGTTTCCGCTGCGACATAAATGTCTTTAGCATTTTGGTGGCTACCAGCCAACACATTTAAACAGACACGGTCACGGTAAAAATTCGGTGACAATTTCATTTTAAAATCCTTCTACTAGCAAACGAATATTCTTTGAAATGACATCAAGTTGTTCATTGCTTACACTACGGATATCCGCTTCAACTTTTCCTTCATTAGCTTTGTATTCACGGAAATAAATGGCGGTATTCCCCTGTTTCAACTCAGCCATAATCTGATAGGTCGTTTTGCCAATAACATTTTCATCGAAGCTAATTTCAGTACGTGCAATATCGCGTCCTGCGCCATCCCATACCACTTGTGCAGAGATGCCGTTGATATCATTTAGGTCACTGATAAATTTACTCATTCGATTAACCATTTCAGCGCCAGTTTCTTTTGTGGCACTCAGATATTGTTCGATAGCAAGTGTGAGCCCTAAAATACCTTCTTTACCGACTTTCATTGCTCGGCCGATACCTTGGCTTTGGCGTTTAACCCACTCGATATATTGTTTTTTACCAATAACGAGACCGCTGGTTGGGCCTTCAATAGCTTTGGCACCACTGTAAATAACAATATCGCCACCAGTGTGATAATAAGCCGTTAATTCCTCTTCTGCCGCAGCATCAATAATCAGCGGTAGCTGGTGGTCATGAGCGACTTTGGCCGCTTGCTCCACAGTTAACATGCTTTTTTGTACGGTATGATGTGATTTGATATATAAGATGGCTGCGGTTTGAGGGGTGATTTTTGCCGCAAGTTGTGCAGCACTGCATTCATTAGCAAAACCAGCTTCAATGACTTTACCTCCGCCGAGTGTCACCATGGTGTCGACGGGGGCGCCAAAGTTAACATTATGGCCTTTAGGTAAAATAATTTCGCGAGGAACCACTTTGTCGGATGAATGCAGGTTGAGTAGTAAATCATCGTCGTCTTGCACGATCACCGCGGCAACAGCTTGGGCAATACCGGCAGATGCACAAGACACCACAACTGCAGCTTCAACATCTAATAAACTTGCAATGTATTCGCCTGTTTTATTGACTAAATCTTTAATTTCAAAATAGTGATTTAACCCATAAGCCACTCGCTCAACCACTTCAGGTGTTGGGGTCGATACACCAAGGGCAGTCATACGGCCAGAAGCATTAATAACGTGTTTTAACTGATATTTATCATAGATTGATTGCATGTTCAGATTCGCCTTCTGCATGAATAATATGTTTTCCACCGACAATTGCGGCAATAGGAACAAAGCGGTGAGTCCCTATGCGATGTTCACCTTCTGCATCAGTGAGTTCAGTCGGTTCTTCTTTTAAATCAAATAGCGTAATATCTGCATCGAAGCCCGGTTTTAGATAGCCTTTCGCTGGAAGTGACAGCAAGTCAGCAGCTTTTTCTGTGACACAACGTAAAACTTGCTCAGCACTAAAGCCCATGCAGAGGAATTTCGTCATTACAAAAGCAAGGCTATACACTGGCCCATTTACGCGGTTTCGGTGATAGATATCTGAACTGATGATGTCTGGATAAGTCCCAATACGCATGGCTTGCTCTGCAACTTTAAAGCTAAAGCTTTCGCCGCCATGACCAACGTCTAAAATAACACCACGCGCCAGTGCTCTGGCAATTGAGGGTTTTAGGTAGCCATCATCACCTAAAATTTTATTTGGCTTGCCATTAAAGCAGTGAGTAATGATATCCCCACGGGTGAGTAAATCGGCAACTTCATCAATATTTGGGGGGTTATTACCAATATGCACCATTAGCGGGAGATGATGTTTTTTCTGCATTTCTTTTGCTTTGATTAAAGGGGTAATTCCGTTTTCACCCACCACGCTTTTGCTCATACGCGCTTTCATACCAACAATGAAGCCATTATGGCGCTCAATGGCCTCTTGGAAGCAAGTTTCATTGATATTGTTCATATCTGACAATTCATTTTGTGCAATGATGCCAATACGAGAGATATTCAATAAAGAAAAGACATTGGTTTTCGATTTTTGGGTGAGTTGATAAAATTTATCAACATCATCAGCGCCTACACTACCTGCATCAACCAGTGAGGTGACTCCACTCGCAGCACCTGCTAAGTCGGGGTCATCGAAGTAGATAGGCGATTCAACAAAACAATGTGCGTGAGAGTCGATCCACCCCGCACTTACATAGCATTTTCCTTTCAGGTCAATAACTTTGTCTGCTTGTTGATTGTTGGCCAGCTCTGGACCTGCGGCGTCGATTTTTCCATCTTTGATAAGAATATCGATAATTGCACCATCGATACGTTTAGCTTGTTTGATGATTAGAGTGTACATAAGTTGCCTTCTTCATACTCGATGCTTGTCATACTCGTCATACTTCAAACCGCAGCGTTATTGCCTGTTGTTTCACTACCCTAGTCACATACTGGTGTATGCTCCTAGGGATATCGTCGTTTGCTGCAATTTGAATTATTTAGAGTATGTCTAACTGTTTGTTCTAAATGATATAAACCGTAGCGTTTTCGTTAACCTATGTTCCGAGAGAATGTGGATTAAGCGGCGATTGGGAAGAAATAACCGAATAACATCGCACCTAAAATTGCACCGCCTGCAACAGGTTTTTGCCATACATAGAAAACCAATGCGCCGATTAAAGAACCAATACCAATTGGGATGGATGCAGCCATTGCAGCAAGGATAATCAATGGCCCAAGGAATCGACCTGATGTGTTACCTGCACCCATCATGACATCAGCCCCGAAGGTTGAGTTGGCTTGGGCAATTGTGAATTTACGTGCAAATACGATTAACAGACCGATTAACACGCCAAGGAGTAAACCCGTAAGCAGTGACATCCAGAAGTTGGTCACTAAAATATCCCAGCCCGCGGCTAAGAATAGAGCAGGAACACCTAGACCAATCCCCGTTTGTAATGCGCCACCGATATCTAAGATACCGACTAATGAGCCTTCAATGATCCGAGCGAATAGGAAGCTAGCACCGAAAGCTGCTACTGCACCGTAAACACCAGTATCTAACCCTGCACGCAGCATGGCTACGAAGGCCACTTCGTTAAACGCTCCGAAGCCATAGACGACATACATGTGAGTACCTGCAAAGATCCCTGCGGATAACAGCCCAACAAAGATTGGGAAGGACCATTCAGCGTACCAAAAATCTTGTTTGTTAATTTCAGTTGTCATGATTATTTCCCGCTTAGCAGTCCGTGGACGTATTCAAGCCATAATGGTTTATCTAGGTTGAAGGAGGTGATCATCTTCAGGTCAAACTCACGGAAGAAACCACTTAATACAAACAACAACACGACAGTGATCATCATAGTACGAGTGATACGGTTCCAACCGTTGTCATCAACACCTTTACCAATCAAGATACCTAAAACTAAACCAGGGATAGCGTTACCCATAATTAACTGTGCGCAGCCTCCAAATAGGGTGGCCCAGAAACCGGAACGACGGCCCGCATCCATCGCAGCTAACCAGAAAATGACTGGCATTACGGTGTTGACGAGTAAGTTAGCGGCGGGGACTAATACATTGACCGCCGTGGTTTGTAATGCCGCTGGAACAGCAGAGGCGGTGGTATTTAAGAACGCAACCACGACCGCACCGATAATGGCACAAGCAATCGCCATCTTTTTCGGGTTATGCAGTGTGTCTGCTACGCTGCGGTTTTTGGTTAACAATGCGGCCGCGCCCCAGTTTGGGATGATGCGGTGGTCGACATCTTGGGTAAATGCACCAGCTGCAACAGATGAAGCCCATGCGTTAAAGAAGAACCCTAAGCCGAAAGAAAAGTGTGAAGCTGGGTCGCCTTCACAGGCGTTAAGTTCACCCAAAGTACGAAATGCCCCCATACCTTGTACGGTTGGTGCGTGGAACATCCGCGCTGCCCCGGCTCCTAAACCGAAGCCGCAGAGCCCACCGATAATTAGGGACATGCCCAATATTTCTAAAAAAGATGCAGTTTCACTCATGGAATTAACTCCAGACCTGATTGCTATTATTGTTCTGTAAATGGTATTTCGTTGACAGAAAGTAAGGTGACATCCAGCGAAACGTCGAGTACAACACGAAAATGTTCACGCTTGCGTGGCAAAAAGATAAAAAGAAACTTTTCTGTTCGCGATTGTGAGTGAGCACTAACAACCTCAACATCCTTTGGTTCTATCCGCAGGATGATATCTGTATTGTTTTTCAGTACGGTTTTTTGAATTGAATTTAAGGCGTCAGCAATGGCTTTTTGTTTGGTATCGCCTTGCCCTGTTACCCGTACAACCGTTTCGATAGATTTTTTCATTAAGCGTTGCCGTATTTTTTATTAAAAGCTTTAACTAAGCGCTCACCTAACTCTTCCTTGTCCATAAAACCAAAACCTAGCACGTTGCAACCATCCGCAATGGCGGTCTCTCCCTCTTCGATAGAACGCATCCCATAACGAGCTTTGTAACCATATTTAGTTTGAGCGGTAATAGCGCCTGCGCCGCCGCTACCACAAAAAGAGATACCTAAATCGGCTTGCTCTGCATTCATAACGTCACCGAGTTTCATATCCGCAGCAACACCAGGAACGACAATGGCTTTACCACCCGCAGCTTCCACACCTGCAGCCACTTTTTGGCCTTTACCTAAGCGATCTCCGATAACAACAACCATCTGTTTCATAAAATATTCTCCAAATTCTACAATGTTAAAAATTAATCATTCGCGCGAGCGACTTCAAAGTGAACAGAGAGTAAATAGGTCTCTTCTTGTGCCAAGCCGGGTAACGTGTCGACAACGCGTTGTGCTAGTGCAATTGAATGTGCTGATATTTCGTCAAACAGGCTGATATCGATTTCTGGTAAGGCTTCACCCGTTTTTGCTCTTGCCACCATGGCTCGTAAGTGAGATTGCAACATTTGTTGTTGTACATCTGTAGTGTAGCAGTCCTCCTGCTTGAGCCAGTCAGTAATCACTGCCAGCAGTTTTTGTGTCACCTCATCGATATCGAGGTTATGTTCTAACATCTTAAAAACTACAACTGATTCACTCATAACTATTTAAAATCCAAAGTAATATTGCAAGTTAGACCACTCTGTTCCTTCATGCTTAATACCTTAATACGTCCATACCCATTTTTGCAGGCAAATAATTTCCACTTATAAGTGGAAATTATTTGGAAGTTAGAACTTACAAGAATGGTTCGTTTTTTAGACCATTTGGAAAATAAGTGGAAAAAACGGATGTTTATCAACTATTGTTGAATAATTAAATTATGGGGTTTTCTTTAAAATTTTATATCTATCAAATAGATATGGTTTTTTATAAACAAGTGGAAATGGAAAATAGAATTGGAGGGTAAAGTGGAAACTCTAAATGGAAGCCATCTAATGTATCTGATAATGACTTCCACTTAGCCATTTAGCGTGTAAAATCACCAGTTTTGGATAGGAAAACATTTGGTGGAGTTGTGGTTAGGATCACGTAAAAACCATCAATCATCATTTTTCCATTACTAAGTGGAAGTTGCTCTTAACCTAAAGAATTCGCGCTAGGCTATCTTTAGCGATCACTTGGAATTCATTAAAGTTTTTGACGCCTATTAGGCGGCGAGTGGTTTTTTCCTTCACAAAGGTGACGAATAAATCATAGATTGCCATGGCTTCTTCATAATCCGCTTTGCTGATAGCCAATAGAAAAATGACATAAGCGTTTTCTTTCGTTTCTTTATTCCATTCAATACCTTGTGGAGCAACGACAGTGGCAACGACGGTTTTATTCGCCAATAACCCTAATGAATGCGGCAGTGCAATCCCTTCCCCAAGTAATGTGGAAACAATGGATTCGCGTTCTTGCAAAGAAGGATAGAAATCTGAAGTGACATAACCTTCCCGTTGTAATTTATGGCACACGGTTTGAAATAACTCTGCTTGGCTAATTTTTTCGTTAACGACCATAAAAAAGCGTTCATCAAAGAAGCGTTCAATGATGTAGGGGCGTGTTTGGTCTACCATGGCAAGGCGGCCCACTTGCTCTAGCTGGTAAGGTGTAGGAAAAGGCGCGATTTTGATGACGGGTTTATTTTTTTCCGAAACACGAACTGTAGTAATGACAAAATCTTCCGTAACTTCATTTAGCGATTCATATTCTTGCAGTGTTAAGCCGCGACTAAATTTAAGTTGTGGAAATTCACGCATAATTTTTGATTCAACGACTCGGAAGGTTGAGTTCCCTGCATCAGTGACTACGAGTACCTCGGTCTGGCGAATTGAACCTGCACCGTAATTTCGCTCAAGGCTAACCCCAATATGTACGGCTAAATAACCTAATTCGTCTTCGTTAATAGGGTGGGGAAGTAATTGCTTACTTGCACTCGTTAAAGCACTTAAGGTGACATCGTAAGCAAAAGGATAATATTGTTTAATATCAGAGAGTAATGGATTTGGCGTAGAAATATGGTATTGCAGGCGGGTGATTAGCGCAGCAAGATGAGTGTTGAGGTCTTTTTTAAGTTTTTCATCATTACGCAAATCGTAGTTATATAACTCGTTGATATAGTTTAAAATATATTCGGATAATTCATTGTGGCTCCCTACTTTTTGGCTGCTCGGGTCTTGATTGCTAATGCGTTGAGCTATGATTTGATCGTGTAGGTAACTGAGCTCAGCCCCTGAAAGGTCATTACCAAGAAAGTAAATTAGGCCTTTCGATATTTCATCACATGCCTTGCGGATCACTTCTTCGCTATCATCATTTTTTACCGTTGTCGTTAGTTCATGGCCGCGAGTAATACGCAAAATAGTTACAGCACAATTAAAAACAAGGTACAAATGGCCTTCATTGCTAATACGAATATCGAACCGATTCATACTGTTATGTAGGACTTTGTCAATATATGTTAGGTCTAAATTATCAAGGCAATCAGGGCGGAAAGACGTTAAGTCTGGGGTTAACTGTGCGGAATATCGGCGCCATAACGTTTCGGTCATGCAAGCACGAACGGCCCATTCACTACCATTTAACCGAATACCTTGATGGGGAATACTTTCTAATGAAATTTGATATTTATGTAATTGTTCCCTGACCGCTCCCATGTCTTGCTGTAAAGTACCTCGACTGATAAACCATTCTTCAGCGATATCATCAAGCTTTACTGGCAGGGATTGCATTAGTAATTTGAGAAGCAAGGCGTCAATGCGTTCTTTGCTCGTACGAGGAATGCTATTTTCCTCTTCAGTTTGCTTGGTGAAAGTGGCAAACAGGGCTTCATCCTCAATTTTTAACCGATAACCATGACCACGCTCATACACAATGTGTGCGCTATATTCCTGAATCAATTCATTGATTTCATTGATATCTGAACGAATGGTTCGTGTTGAAACTGAGCAAAGTTTTGCTAGCTCATCTTGAGGAACGACCTCATTGAGTATTTGTGCAAAAATTTGGTTGTGTCGCTGCTGCGTAAATAGGGCCACTAAAACACCTTTAAAATCAAAATCAAAAAGTATTTGAGTTAGAAAAGAACGTATTTTCTTTCTCTCTAATGGCAGGACTCTATCATAAGGGTGTCAATATGTAGGACATGTAAATGATTAAATTTGCGAATCCGTTCGCAAATTTAATCATGATATTGAAAAAAATTGAGTCTTAAAGGAAAGAATATGATGTTGAGATAGCTATAAAAAACGGTTTAGCTTTGGTCGCCGAGGTCAATCAATAACCCTCGAAAATATTTATCTGCTGTAATAACGATTTCATTATCATTTTGGATAAAAACGCCATCATTACAGCCCATAATTAAACTCTCACCTTGCTGACTGCGTATAGTTGCGCCGCCATGTATGGATTGCAGGAATGCATTGTTACCTTTTAATGTCATGGAAGCTGATTCTTGGGGCTCCAGATGGATATGGTTTATCCAAATTTGTTGACGTAATTGAATGCTTTGATTTTGACCATCAGGTGACGCAATGAGTTTGTTTTCATCCTGTTGAATCGCTATTTTTTGTAACGGAAGCGATTCTTGTTGCGGGCAAGCATTTAACCAAAGCTGTAAGCGAGTTAATGGTGTTTGTGGGCAAATGTTTTGCTCGCTATAGCTGAGGTCTGAACGGGGTGAGAAACGCACACATTCCCCTTCACTGGCTTGTATTGTATTACCTTGACTATCACGGTATTGCGCATGCCCTTTAAGAATAATGTTTAATATATCAACATGAGGGTACATTCTAGGTTGTAAGGCGTTTTGTGGCGCAATAACTTCTTGATTTAACACTCGTAGGGTTTTAAAACCCATAAAGTCAGGGTCAAAGTAGTGGCCAAATGAGAAGGCGTAACGCGCTTGTAGCCAACCATAGTCTGCTTTTCCACAATGGTTAGCGGGTCTAAGTGTCATCATAATGGTTGCCCCTCAGCTAAAATTAATAAATTAATACTATATTGTTATAATAAATAGCTGGACGTTGAATTGTTAGCCAGTTAATCTGTTTCCTTTATTCAAATTTCCTGAAAGAGATACGTCATGAGTAAAGAGAGAGCATTAACGCTTGAATCATTAAGGGTGATGGATGCAATCGACCGGCGTGGTAGCTTTGCAGCAGCGGCAGAAGAGTTAGGTCGAGTACCTTCCGCGCTTAGTTATACCATGCAAAAATTAGAAGAAGAGCTCGATGTCATTTTATTCGACCGTTCAGGACATAGAACCAAATTTACCAATGTCGGTAGAATGTTGCTGGATAGAGGACGGATTCTACTTGAGGCGGCCGATAAATTGACTTCGGATGCTGAGGCCTTAGCAAAAGGGTGGGAAACACACCTGACAATAGTGTGTGAAGCATTAATTCCAGCTCAGTCATTATTTCCTCTGGTTGAACGTTTGGCTGAGAAATCAGAAACACAATTATCATTAATTACTGAGGTGTTAGCAGGGGCATGGGAACGCCTTGAAAGTGGTAAAGCGGATATTGTGATTGCCCCTGATATGCATTTTCGTTCTTCATCTGAAATTAACTCGAAATCGTTATATACCATTAACCATATTTATGTTGCGAGCCCTGATCATCCTATTCATCAAGAACCCGAGCCGCTTTCAGATGCGGTACGAGTGAAATATCGAGGGATCGCGGTTGCAGATACTGCGCGAGAACGCCCAGTGATCACCGTACAATTATTGGATAAACAGCAGCGATTAACAGTATCGACAATTGAAGATAAACGAAATGCATTGCTGGCAGGGTTAGGGGTGGCAACTATGCCATATCCAATGGTTGAACAAGATATTCGAGAAGGGCGCTTAAAAGTTGTCGGGGCTGAATTTAGTCATGAGACGAATATTATTATGGCGTGGCGCAGAGATAGTATGGGGGAGGCTAAGTCGTGGTGTCTCCGAGAAATCCCCAAATTATTTAGGGTGTAAACTCGTTATATTTTGAGCCGTAGGGGTGTTGGCTTCATTGAGTCACCCGAGTCACATACTTATGTATGCTCACGGGATGACTCAATTTGCTGCCTACCGAGGACACCTCAACTAAGTGATTTTCTCTTCACTGATTCAATACCTTTATTTTAGACAAAAAAATACCTCCCGAAGGAGGTATAAATTGGACAAAAAAATCAAATAAATTCACAAGGGTGATAATGAAATCGAAGTTACCATTTTTTATTTAATAAATGGTCGATACTAAATTTACCCGGGCCAGTGACTGCTAACAGTAAGAAGCCGCCCGCAATCGTGAAGTTCTTCATAAACATTAGGCTGTTTGGTGCAACACTAAAGTCAATGTGGAACAGCAATGCTGTTAGTACAGTAAAGCCTGCTGTAAACAAGGCAACAGTTCTGGTTAAGAAACCAAATAGGATTGCTAAGCCGCCGCCAAATTCTAATAAAATGGTTAAAGGTAATAAAAACCCAGGGACGCCCATTGCTTGCATATATTGTTGTGTTCCTGCATAAGCATCACCTAGTTTCCCGTACCCAGCGACAATAAATAGGATTGGCATCATGATACGAGCCAATAATATCGCACCACTTTCTAAATTTTTCATCAAGACTCTCCAGACTAATAAGCTATTAAATTCTATTAAATTGCGATATATGTCGCTTTGTAGTGTTGTTTTCAGCACTAATAGGTAAGAAAACATTTGATGTGCTTATAGTAGTGATTTATTTATTCAATAAAAAGCAAAGCTTATTAACAAACAAGTACAAAAAAATTGAATAATAAATAAATTGTTGGAGTTGATTTCAGGAAAGGGGGATTTTATTAACCTATAGCGATTAATTGATTTCAAAATAGAGGATTATTTTTTACTTGCGTTGAGGGTGCTTTGTACTGTTCGAGCCAAACTCCAAATTGTGAGTGCTTTTTTACCTAACCGTAAAAGTTTTTGAGGCTTTTTCAATGAGTAGATTGACAGTATTCCTGTTGCGGCAATAAACAGAGGGCGGAAGGTAATAAAAAATTTCCATGTGCGGTCGTAGCGTTCAGTGGTTTGTAGCCAATCTTTAGAAGAAGCAGCAAGGTCACTCCGTTGCTGCTCAATCCTTTTGATTAACATTTGTTTTTTGGTGGCTAATAATTGGCGCTTATTTCTGCTCATTATCCTTTCCCGCTAAAGCATTAGCATCTTGGCTTAACTGCTCTCGAGTAGAACCCAATAACGTTGATTGCTTCGCTTTTTTTAATGCCCAAAGGGCAAAAATAATAGCGAGTATGATCAGACTCCCTGTTGTCATTGCCAGTGCTTGATAGCGATAGACGGGGTCGACTGACCAAAAGATTAAACCGATTAAACACATCAAACCAAAAGCAGTAAATAGGAGAGCTAGCCCAACTAACAGTAATAGTTGAATAAAGTTGATTTTCTCCTCTTCAAGCTCAACGGCAATAAGCTGAAGACGAGTTTCAACAACATTCACAGTGATACTTGCGATACGTTGCAATATTTCAAGGACCCCTTTCCCGGGGCCCTGACGTTGTTGGTTTTGTTCCATATACGATTAACGTTTAGCGAGTAATACGCCAAGAACAACCCCGACGGCTGCACCAATACCGATGCCTGTCCACGGGTTTTCTTTCACATAGTTATCCGCTCGTCCCGCGATTTCCTTGGTTTGTTCTGTGATCCGCTCAGTGGTTTGGCTGAGTTTAGCGCGTGATGAACACAATGCATCTTTCGCCTTGGATTTTAGGCTTTCAATCTCTTCTTTCGATTTTTCACCGGTATCATTGAGTACCGCTTCCAGAGAATCTGCTAAAGCCCGTAATTCCGCACGTAAGTCTTCTGATGAATGGTTAGCTGACATGTACAACCTCCTGTTAATAGAAAAATCGTAATTGCTGTATTAACAATAGCTTTTTTTGTACTAAGTGCAATGGATTATTTAGGCCAAGTGCATGTAACAAAGGAAAATTTACATAATGAAATGATTAAGAATAGTTTTTTATCAAGGAGTTAAGGAGGTAACTCTTTGATAAATTAACAGAGGGTAAATAAAAGTAAAACTAAAAATATGGGGGCCAATAGACCCCCATCGTAGATTTAGTTTGCTTTTTTGCTTGAGAGTTTTTTCTTTACAACAACAGCAATACTACCGATTAAACCTATAATCAGCAGACCCACAGGGATTAACATCAAGACATTCATAATATGATGTTCATACTGCAGGAAAATAGGGCTTTTACCAAACCCATAGCCAATAGCGGTTAAAATCAGAACCCATAGTAGACCACTTAGCCAGTTAAAGACTTGGAAACGGCCATTCTGCAAACCTGCAAGGCCCGCGATGGTGGGTAATAATGTTCTGACGAAGGCTAAAAAACGGCCAACTAATAATGCAGCGAGGCCATGGCGATGGAAAAGCCCATATGCGCGCTGGTGGTAGTGTTCTGGTAAATGTGCAAGCCACCCTTTAACTAAGCGTGTATTCCCTAACCATCGCCCTTGTATATAACCAACCCAGCAGCCTAAGCTTGCCCCGGCAGTTAAAATTGCGATCGTCAGTGGATAACTTAGCGTACCTTTAGCGATGAGCACACCGACTAGAATCAATAAGCTATCGCCAGGTAAAAAAGCCGCAGGCAAAACCCCGTTTTCAAGAAACAAGATAGCGAACAGCATGAAGTAAATCGACCAGACTAACGCGGGGTTAGACAGGGTGACATAATCTTGGTGCCAAAGGGCAAAAAAAAGTTCTTTAACTAATTCCATTAATGTTTCCTAAACGGCAATAACAGCAACAAACTTGTTGTTGGGCAGGGAGAAATGGATTAAGTGAATGCCAAAGTGAAAGTGTTGTTTCCTCAGGCTGTTAGTGTAAAGCACGCTCACTTTAACAAAACAGAAAATAACTAAACAGTAAATTTTAAGCTTATTTTTAGAATTCATTTAAGTTTTGGCTTATTTTTACAATTTATCGCTCATTGTATACAGGTTTAAAGTGCTTAAAACCCGCTTTTAACCTATTTTTTAGATGATAAATGTGAAATATGATTGTTCTTTCATTTTTTAATGTGAAAAAAGAGTGATAAAACCCTCGTTGCTAATTATTGCATTTTAAGATTATTTACCGTATCTTATCGCCATAGCAAAGGGGAGTAACTTCTTCTTGTCGGTTTATCGTCATTACGGTGTACAAATTACACCCGGTAGCCGAGCACCACAGTTTCCTAATCTCAGGTAATTTGTGTTGTAAGTGAGACCTTGCCAGAAGGCGAGGTTTGCTCATAATTTACAACCAATAGATAACTCCTTGAGGTTAAACAATTTTAAGCGGCTGATGTCTTCTGGATATCAGCCGTTTTTTGTTTTTAAGGGATAGGAAAATGCATTCAGTCGGTAACCCTGTTTTATGGGGTAGTTTTGCAGTTATTATTTTACTCATGTTACTTATCGATTTGTTTTGGCAGGGAAAACATAAAGGCCAAGCCATGTCGATGAAGCAAGCGGCTGCTTGGAGTATTGTATGGGTGACACTTTCATTACTCTTTGCCGCAGGGTTTTGGTGGTATCTTAATGATAACGTGGGGCGTGAGTTTGCTGATAACCAAACTATCGCATTTTTAACCGGTTATTTATTAGAAAAAGCATTAGCGATAGATAATGTATTTGTCTGGTTAATGCTCTTTAGTTATTTTGCTATTCCAGCAAATTTACAACGTCGTGTCCTTGTGTACGGTGTACTGGGTGCCATCGTATTGCGTACGATTATGATTTTTGCTGGTAGTTGGTTAGTTACGCAATTTAGCTGGATTTTATATGTATTTGGCCTGTTTTTATTATTTACCGGGCTTAAAATGGCATTTGCTAAAGAGGACGATTCCCCTATTACGGATAAACCTCTGGTCAAATGGGTGCGCTCACATTTACGTATGACCGATGAATTACATGGGGAAAAATTCTTTATTAAAAAGAATGGGATATTGTTCGCAACCCCATTAATTTTAGTGCTAATTTTAGTTGAAATTAGTGATGTGATATTTGCGGTTGATAGCATACCCGCTATTTTTGCGGTAACAACTGACCCGTTCATTGTCTTAACATCGAACCTATTTGCTATTTTAGGGCTACGTGCGATGTACTTTTTATTAGCTGGTGTGGCAGAAAAGTTCTCAATGCTCAAATACGGTTTAGCGGTCATTTTAAGCTTTATCGGTATAAAAATGCTGTTAATTGATATTTTTCATATTCCAACGGCTATTTCTCTTGGGGTTATTGCGTCCATACTAGTTATAACGTTAATTATTAATACAATTGTTAATAAACGAAACGAAGCCAAAAGTTAATTTAGTGGTTTTAGTTGAAGCCTCCGCTGGAAAGTTGGGGGCTTTTTTTGTTTAACCTTCTGAAAGTATTCACTCATTTTAAAATTCTCTATTCTACTTTAAGAAACAAAACTCTATTGAGATCACAGATGTGTAAAATGTTTGTTAAATAAAGTCAATCATTGTGTATATTTTGAATAATTGCCTTTTCAGGCGACTATTATTCCTTATACTTGCTGTGCAAACACATTTAATTCCTAATAAAGATAACTAATATAGGTCTACTATGGATACAAATAAAACAGGGTTATGGCGAGTAATTAGCCAAGGTAGTCTAGTCAAGCAGATACTGGTTGGTTTGATCGCAGGTATCTTACTGGCATGGTTATGGCCTTCAGCGGCGAAAAATGTTGCCCTACTAGGCGACCTATTTGTTAGCGCGTTGAAAGCAGTCGCTCCCGTGCTGGTCTGGGTATTAGTCATGTCGTCAATTGCGAATCATCGTCAAGGGCAAAAAACCAATATAAAACCGATACTGGTTCTGTATATCTTGGGGACTTTTTTTGCCGCGGTTGTCGCAGTCATTGGTTCTTTCATTTTCCCATCTAACTTAGTTTTAGTGGTGGGAGACTCTCAATTAAACCCCCCAAGTAATATTGCTGAAGTTTTAAAAGGCTTACTGATCAATATCTTTGCTAACCCTATCGATGCATTAATTAAAGGTAACTATATTGGTATTTTGGCATGGGCGATTGGGCTTGGTATTGCATTGCGTCATGCCAACGATACAACAAAGAATTTAGTGCATGATTTCTCTAATGCGGTGACTCAGTTAGTACGCGTTGTGATCCGTTTAGCACCAGTGGGGATTTTTGGTTTGGTCGCTTCTACCATCGCAACAACTGGTTTTGAAACCTTAAAAGGTTATATCCATGTCCTAGCGGTATTAGTTGGTTGTATGTTAGTTGTGGCACTTGTTGTTAACCCATTGATTGTTTATTGGAAAATTAGGCGTAACCCATTCCCCTTGGTATTTGCCTGCCTGCGTGAAAGTGGTGTAACTGCCTTCTTTACGCGTAGTTCTGCGGCCAATATACCTGTTAATATGGCAATGTGTCGCCGTATGAACCTTCACGAAGATACCTATTCTGTTTCGATCCCATTAGGTGCAACCATTAATATGGCGGGTGCTGCAGTGACAATCACTGTATTGACTTTAGCCGCTGTACATACACTCGGTATCCCTGTTGATATTCCAACAGCTCTGTTGCTGAGTGTTGTTGCTGCTGTCTGTGCTTGCGGTGCTTCTGGGGTTGCTGGCGGGTCGTTATTGCTTATCCCATTAGCATGTAACATGTTTGGGATTTCGAATGAAGTTGCCATGCAAGTCGTTGCTGTTGGTGTGATGATTGGGGTATTGCAAGACTCAGTGGAAACGGGGCTTAACTCTTCAACTGATGTCCTTTTCACAGCTGCAGTCTGCTTAGCCGAAGATGATAGACTGGCAAATTCAGAAGCGCAGTTATCTCATCGTGATTAAGTGTTCCTGAATTTAGATAAATAGGGTGGAGGCTGCGAAAGCAAACTCTACCCTTATTGTTTTAACAGCTTATAGATTTAAAACTCATTACGTAGACGACGGTAGCCTTCAACAAGTTGAATGTTCGTAGTTGCGACCTCTTCAGAGAATTGCAATGAAGCGTGATCAACTTGGTTGAATGCCGATAAATCACTGTATGCGTTCACATGTATGCATGACGGAATATATAAACCATCCGGCAGTGTTAAGCCATCGACGACTGCGTTATAGCGGATCACACTGTTTTTACCAATTTTGCAGTTAAATAAAACGCTATTAAAGCCAATAAACACGCGCTCAGCAATTTCACAAGGGCCATGGACAATTGCTCGGTGCGCAATCGATGTGTGTGAGCCAATTTGTACACCCGCGCCACTTTTTGAGTGAATTACCACCCCATCTTGAATATTTGAGTGTGAGCCGATCACGATGGGGGACATATCTGCATTTTCATTGAGTTCATCAGCACGGATCACGGCATATGGACCAACGTAAACATAATCTTCAATAATCACTTTACCGCAGATAATGGCGGTAGGGTCAATATATGCTTTTTCCGATACAACAGGCGAGTGCCCCGATGGGTTTTTACGCAACATACAGACTCCGTTTCCATTGTGTGTGGGCAATCGCATTATGGGCATGTAAGCTTTCTTGGTGATCAATGTGGATCGTCGCTTCGTCAAATTGGCATTGATGGCGAAAGGCATTCACTAGTTTACGAGCGGCATCTTCACAAAACATCAAGTTCTGCCCATTAACAATAGCAAAAGCTTGTTCATCTTTACGTTTCACCACCGTTTGTACTGGGGTGGAAAGAATATTTTCGATTTGGTTGATTAACTCAATAATAGGAAGCTCTTTATAAGTTGTTTTTAGCTTGATGGTTACCCATGCCCAACTGCGTTGACTGTGTGGTATTGCTGGGACCCCTTGTTTAATTAACCAATCAAGGACTTGAGATTGAGTTAATGTTTGTTCTGTATCATCAAAATCAATCGCAAACTGTTGTTGCATAACTTGGCTGCTGAGTGCGGCAGAGCTTGGGCAAGTTGATGAATAGGGGACTCCGACTTTCAAATAAAGGGATAATGACTTATCAAATGATGCTGAAATCTCAAACGGATAGGCTTTCCAACCAAATTGAGCTGATACTAACGAACGGCGCGATAATAAAATATCACCATAAAATCGGATATGAGCCTTCGATGAAATAGTTTGATGCGACAATAATACTTGTTCTAATGTTTGCTTTATTAAATCTGGCGTCAGTTCATTTTGTGTTAGGCCATCCAATATTTGATAGAGACGAGACATGTGGACCCCTTTTTGCCCTTGTAGATCAACGCCAATATCGATAGTCGCATTAACTGGGCGGCTTTCAATTTCAATGGGCAAAGCAATCCCTGTCATTCCAACCCAGTCAAGCTTGATATTACTGTGAGTGTCATTTTGTGCTTGTGCGTCAGGCAAAACAGAAGAGGGTAATTCAGTTGAAAGTGTCATAAAGCCTCAAATTATCCATGAAACAATGAGATGTTATAACATAACAATTTGAGTTATTAAAGTCAGATAAGAGTAGATAGTCAGGTTGAGCTTAAAGTTGGGGCACAGAAAAGCCCCTTAAGCTAATGGCTTAGCACAAGGGGGAAGAAGTTAAAGTTGGTAAGCTATTTTCATGCCTTGCTCGATGGCTCGGCGTGCATCGAGTTCTGCTGCTATATCTGCACCACCAATAACATGCGCATTAATGCCGAGTTTTGCTAACTGTATTTTCAACGGGCGATAAGGTTCTTGCCCTGCGCAAAGAATGACATTATCAACGGGAAGGCACTGTATTTTATCTTGATAACGAATATGTAGCCCGTTGTCATCAACTCGCATGTATTCAACGCCATTCAACATTTTTACACCGCGCTTCATAAGAGACAAACGATGTACCCAACCAGTTGTTTTCCCTAAATTAGCGCCAACTTTACTATTTTTACGTTGCAATAAATAGAGGTGACGAGCAGGCTCTATTGGCCGTTTTTGTGGAGGGTATATACCACCTTTAGAGTGAATTGAAGTATCAATATTCCATTCTTCGTTAAATAACGAAGTATCTAAACTGCTACTTTTTCCTGTTTGGGTTAATAGCTCTGCGACATCAAAACCAATCCCCCCAGCACCAATGATAGCGACATTTTTCCCTACAGGGCGTTGTTGGGTAATAACATCTATATAGGAAATGACCTTATGATGGTCTATCCCCTCAAGCTGAATTTGGCGTGGTACAACACCCGTTGCAATAATCACATCATCAAAGCCTGACAAGTTGTCTACATCGGCTTGCTGTTCAAGGCGTACATCCACATTCAATAATTGTAGCTGTCGGCAAAAATAACGGATTGTTTCATGGAATTCTTCTTTACCGGGAATTTGCTTTGCGAGGTTAAATTGCCCACCAATATGATTAGATTTTTCAAATAGGGTGACTCGATGCCCACGTTTAGCGGCATAAATAGCACAAGAAAGCCCTGCGGGGCCTGCACCGACTATTGCCACTGATTTGCTAATCGTGGCTTTTTCGTTAGGATAATCAAACTCCCTGACGGCTTGAGGGTTAACTAGGCAACTGGCTAATTTTCCGCTAAAAATGAGGTCTAGACAGGCTTGATTACAGCCAATGCAGGTGTTTATTTCATCTGCTCGGTTTTCTGCAGCTTTGCGAACAAATGACTCGTCAGCAAGAAAAGGTCGAGCCATGGAAACCATATCCGCTTGTTGATTAGCGATAATTTGCTCAGCTACATACGGGTCATTGATACGGTTAGTTGTGATCAATGGAATATTAACTTTACCCATTAACTTTTGAGTAACCCAGCTAAATGCACTGCGAGGGACTTGAGTTGCAATTGTGGGAACTCTGGCTTCATGCCAACCAATCCCTGTATTAATTAAGCTCGCGCCGGCAAGCTCAATTTGTTTTGCTAGTAACTCTATTTCTTCCCAAGTGGAGCCATCCTCGACGAGATCAAGCATGGAAAGCCGGTAAATAATAATAAAATTATCCCCAACGGCTTCTCGTACTTGACGAACAATTTCAATGGGAAAACGAATGCGGTTTGCATAGCTTCCTCCCCACTCATCGTCCCTATGGTTAGTGCGCTTGGTAATAAACTGGTTGATTAAGTAACCTTCAGAACCCATGATTTCAACGCCATCATATCCCGCTCGTTGGGCTAATTTTGCAGTAGTGACAAAATCTTGTATGGTTTTTTTTACTTCATCAGATGTCAGTGCTTTAGGGGGAAATGGAATAATTTCAGCTTGAATAGCACTGGGGGCAACTAATGCGGGGTGCAAGCCATAACGGCCTGCATGTAGGATTTGTAAAGCAATTTTTCCGCCTGCTTGATGAACTTCGTTTGTAATATGCTGATGGAAGGGGAGCTGCTCTTGGTTATTGAGTACAGCCCCATGAGCAGTTAGTGCCCCTTCTGGGCTTGGCGCTATTCCCCCAGTAATAATAAGACTGACCCCATTTTCTGCACGTAAACGATAAAAATGTGCGAGTCTTTCACTTCCTTCAGGATGCTCTTCGAGCCCAGTATGCATTGAGCCCATTAATATTCTATTTTTTAGAACGGTATGGCCTAAATCTAGAGGGGTAAAAAGGTGTGGAAAATTGCTCATTATTATACTCCCATTTCGGGCTCTATTAACAGGTCAGATGAGTTAACTGTAGCCTAATGGGATGATGAATTGGTAATAATGTTAATTTTTTGTGATTTTTATCATGACTTTTAATTAAAAGTGCGGAGTTAATCTAAATATAGCGGAGAAATTTATTATTTTGTCATAAAAATAAATTATCAATAACATTCAAATTAATATTCACGCACAATCAACATTTACTTGTCAGGAACTCACAGCCTATGAAAGAAATTTGCCAAACTATCACTTTAGAAGGTTCACACGTTCGCTTGGAGTTTTTATCTCATCAATACGATCAAGCGTTGTCTGCTATGATCCAAAAGGATGGGCTACATAAGTTATGGTATACCTCTGTCCCTGAACCTGAAAATGTCGCTAAAGATGTGGATAACCGTCTTAAGCGGTTTCAACAAAAAGAAATGTTGCCTTTTGTTGTTATTGATAAAAAAACAGGTAATGCAGTTGGTATGACTTCCTATCTGCGTATTGATAGTGTGGTTAGGCGAGTTGAAATTGGCGCGACATGGTACGGTAAAGAAGTGCAGCGTACAGCGATTAATACTGAGGCTAAATACCTGTTATTACAGTATGCTTTTGAACAATTAAATTGTGTTGCTGTGGAGTTAAGAACGCACTTTTTAAATCAACAAAGTCGCAGAGCGATTGAACGTCTGGGAGCAAAACTTGATGGGGTCCTCAGAAACCATATGCTCACTCGTACAGGGGAACTGCGTGATAGCTGTATTTACAGCATTATTGAGTCAGAATGGCCCGCGATAAAACGGCATTTAGAGTGGCAAATGGTCAAGCCCCGTTAACGATTGCCATTAAATCGGCCAAAAAGCCCACCACTGTGTTTTGGGGTGGGCTAAATAGGCTTATAAATATTCGTGCATTGGTTTGGTCATATAGACGTTATTTGGCATTTTTTCCGTCGTAGTATATCCCGCAGGGCTATTAATCAGTGCAGGGATGCGGTTGACTAAATTGGCACAAGTTAACTCAACTGTCGCTGGGTTATTCACTTCAATAGACGTATCTGGCTCACCAATTAATTGCCAACTATTTTTATCACATTCATCAGCGGTCAAAATTTTACCAATACATTCTGTTTCAAGGGTAACGCCTTCTGCTGTTTCGGTGATCACAACAGCAGATAAACCGAGTACATCCCCTTTTTTGACGGTCATTTTTAAGGTGTCTGAATAGGTATCTTGTTTGGCGATTTGTGGAACACAGCGCTGAATTTGGCTTGTAATGGTTAACCCTAGGCGGCTACATAACCAACCATTTTGCGTCCACATGTACGGAGGTGCATATTCACCGCTTTCAATTTTTTGTGAGATAACGTCATATGGTAAATCATTGTAGTTACCGATTTGTTGATTAAATTCATTAACAGTTAACCCTGCGCCATGACCAACAGCTAAGGCAATACCGTAATCTTCAACGTTATAGCAACTAGAGCCTTTAACTTTTACTAATTTATGCATTGAACCTGCTAAGGTGTCGATCAACACTCCCCAATACATATCTGGGTAGCCACTCCCTGCTAAGGTACAATTATTTTCTTTGGCCAATGTATCAAGTTTTTGGGTTATTTCTGGTGATGAATTCCAAGGGTAAAGCGCTTCCTCTCCAGTTGAAATTGCATTAACACCGTGGCGGGCAAATAAGGAAAATGCATCTTCTAAATCAGCCATCGTGCTCAGTGTGGCAATGATCCCAACATCAGGTTTTAAGGTTTCGAGTGTTTTATCTGCTTCATGGAGTGCTTGGACTTTGACTCCGGTTAGTGCGGTTCCTGCAATTTCGCCTATATCTTTGCCGATTACAGCTTCATTGATATCAAAAGCTGCCACAACTTCAGCGCCATGTTCTTGTAAGTAACGGATTAGGTATTTACCCATTTTCCCGCAACCATATTGAACTGCACGTACTTTTTTCATCATTTTTGTCCTATCAGCGAATTATCTATAAATCATATTGTGAGATCTTGATGAGAAAATTGTTGTTCTATATCAAATGATTGGGGGAAGAATGTTTAATAAGCCTGATTGTGTTTATGCTGTGGTTTATATTTTTAATTTGATATAGATTGATTTTTAATGTCATGGATACTATGAGCATTGGTTGAATTAAAAATGACAAAATAAACGAGGCTTTATGGCAAGTATGAAAGAATGATAGTTTTTGGTGATGCTATCACTTTGAATTATAAGTGATGCGATTGATTTGAACACAATTTCGCCATACAGTTTTGAAACACTAGACCTAAGAGAAAACTGCACGTATAATCCTTTCCACTTTGGCCCCTTAGCTCAGTTGGTTAGAGCAGTCGACTCATAATCGATTGGTCACTGGTTCAAGTCCAGTAGGGGCCACCAAATTTATCAAGGAGTTAGGTGTTAATCATCTAACTCCTTTTTGTTTTTACCTGATTTTGGGTCAGAATGACTCAAGTTATCTAATTCAATACATCCACGCTGACTTCTTCAGTAGACATAATCCGATCCGTTTCGTCTTCCCTAGAAATTACCAGAACGCCAGTCTTATTTTTGGATAGGTTGACTATACCTGTATTATGATCCAAATAAATGTATTGGCTTTTATTTGTTTTTGTATTGGCATCCAATAGGGTGGGAACTAAACCATGTAGGGTGGTTAGCCTAGCACTCAATGGCATGAATAATTTTATCACTCATAACAGGCACCTCTTATTCATTTATTAACATATTACTTGTTGTAACAATAAGTTATCGTTTTCTTGGCATACAATTAGTTGGTTTTCGTGATTATCGCTGACCAATGACAAGATTGTGCTATGCCGAGCAATCCCACTCGTACCGAAAAAGGCATCGGCATCATAAAATTGGTTTAAGAGACAATGAATATCTTGTTGTACATAGCTTTCAATACATTGGCTTTTGTTTTTATCTGTGACCCCGCTATGCCACACTGAATTTAATTGGTGACCCGGTAATTGAAATTCACATTGTGCTTTCAATGCATCATCGAAGGATTTTACCTCGGTGGATATCGGGCGTAATAGCTTCGCTTTGATAGGTGCTCTTAGACTCTCGTAGAATCCTTGAGGGGCGAGTAATAGACTCGCGGCTTCTTCACTCGCCGTTGAGTCTAATTGAAATGCTAAAATAGCGTATAACTTAGGTTCAAAGGAGTTTTCATACATTGCCAATAGCCATTCACTGAGAGACATGTATGGTAATATTTCAACAGATTCAAGTGGCAATGATAGGCGAGCAGCTTCCTGCTCAATCAGTTCCTGCCAATTAGGCTCATTATCTTCAGCTTGCCAATATAGGGTAATAGGTTGGGAGAGAGAATGTTGATGGTAATATTCAGCAATGGGTGCAAGCAATTTTTGTATTATTATTTCTTGCTTTTTCCATGAAGAAAGCGATTTCAAGGCGTTTAGTGTCAATATATTATCTTTATTGATTGGTAATGAAGATAAAGGAACACTTTCTTTTTTCTCTTCATCGATTTGAGTTAATCGTGAATGCGTTAATAATCCAATGTGCTGACCCGCCCAATAACGCCACTCATTGTGGGCGTCATCTAACATATTGGTAAACTGCTGATGGCGATAAGATGCCAGTGAATAAATAAAAAATCGAATAAACCCCACCAACAGCGTAGGGCAAATGACGAATACAATCATCAACATTGTATTGCTAGTAGTTGGTGATAGCATTTCATTTGTGGATAAATAAAGACTCAGTCCAAATCCGATTGCACCAACAATCACCATAATGAATAACCAAAGCAATAATCGAGGAGACTTGGGGGCAGGCGGGTGCTCTAATTGTGGGACTCTCCAGTTCATCATGATTGTTCGCCAGACGATGATAGACTAGCAATGAGCGTACAACCGCATTCAGTTTGAAAACCATTCAGTGCCGCTTGACGACCCGATATCGTAATGCGCGTAGAGCCGGGTAAAATCGCATTAACGCCGTGCCCTTTTTTAGGGCAATTGACTTTATCTCCCACTAAAGCTATCGGTTTGCCGTACATCACCGAACCAGACGCGGAGATCACTTCACCGCCATGAGTAGTTTTGTCACCTAATCGAACAAGTGTGCGCATGTTAAGATCCTTTTATTGGTTATCCTGTTGTTTTTTATATTCAAAGGTGCCATCCCATTCCGGTAATTCGGCGGGAGGGAGGGGAACGATTTTATCGATATCGGGGAATTTAGCTGTTTCGTCAGAAGCGTCAATTTCTTTGACGATTGATTCATAACGGGCGGAGCGATCGAGATCTGGTTTAATAGGAATATAATACATCGAGTTTTCCTTTACATTAGGCTTAAAACCTTCAGCTAATGCTGAAGCTGATGCTCGATAACCATTTTTTACAGCTAATTGATGATATTTCATCCCATTGTCTAATTCCTTATCTACATCTAAATAATATGTTGCTAAATAATATGCAGCTTTTCCATGTTGTTGCTGTACGGCACAATCTAGCATTTTTTTACCAATTTCAGGGTAAAAGGCTGGATTGTCTTGCATATTCTCTAGCCTTTTTGAAAGGAAGATATTACCAATGACAAATTGAGCCCCAGGATTACCTAAATCTGCCGCTTGACGAAAATAGGCTAACGCTTTTGTACGATCAGCAGGTACACCATAACCCGTATCGAGATAATGTCCCATTTGGTAATAACCATAGCTGATATTCAATTTAGCCATTTTTTGGATAATATCCCACACTTCTTGCGCTGGGCCTTTCCCGCCAATCGGGGGCACTTTGCCATAACTGATTAAATTACTGAGATTCAACATGGCCTTGGGGTGATTACGCTCCGCGGCTTTACGGTATAGAACACCAATTTGCTTATAATCTCGTTGATGTTTATTGACTTTTTCAAGTTCACGGGCTTGTTTAAACCAAACATCCGCTTCAGGGTCAACGGGAGGAAGAGTGTCTTTTTCATACACGCAGGTGAAGGTTAAATCAGGTTCTGTTTTTTGAGTCACAGTGACGTCCTTTTTATCGATGGGTTTACACCCCATCAATAGCAAGCCTAATACGACAACAGCATATTGACTGGCTAGATGGTTAGAGGATAAAAAGGAAAAGGTCATGATTACTGCCCCTCTGCCTGTTTTTTATATTCAAAGGTGCCATCCCACTCAGGGAGTTCAGCTGGCGGAAGAGGAACAATTTTATCGATATCAGGAAAGCGTGCCTCGGGGTTATTTCTAATTTCATCAGCAATAGCTTCATAACGAGCAGAACGTTCAGGATCTGGTTTTACACCTAGGTAGTAATAATTTTTTGGAGTTGTATTTGGGGCAAAAACTTGATTTAACCTAGATGCAGCACTACGCAAACCATTTTTAACTGCTAGTTGATAGTATATTAAGGTAGTATCAACATTATTTTCCACATTAAAAGAGTATGTAGCAAATCGACGCGCAGCTTCCCCATTGCCTTGTTTAGCTGCGCAATCCAACATACTTTTTCCTATTTCGGGTTGATAGGCAGGGTTATCTCTGTCCGATAAGCGTTGAGAAACAAGTATATCTCCAATCACATATTGAGCCTCAGGATTACCTAAATCTGCCGCTTGACGAAAATAGGCTAACGCTTTTGTACGATCAGCAGCTACGCCATAACCCGTATCGAGATAATGTCCCATTTGGTAATAACCATAACTGATGTTTAATTTAGCCATTTTTCGGATAATATCCCACACTTCTTGTGCTGGGCCTTTACCTTCAACCGGGGGGACTTTTCCATAACTGATTAAGTTACTGAGATTTAACATGGCCTTGGGGTGATTACGTTCTGCGGCTTTACGGTATAGCTCACCAATTTGCTTATAATCCCGTTGGTGTTTATTGATTTTTTCAAGCTCACGCGCTTGTTTAAACCAAACATCCGATTCCGGATCAACGGGTGGTAGCGTGTCTTTTTCATACACGCAGGTGAAGGTTAAATCGGGTTCAGTTTTTTGAATCGGCAACTTTTCCTTTTTATCCATCGGGTTGCAAGCGCTCAGCACCAACATGCTACAAATCAATGCACTGCATTTAAATATGCGACGAGCAACAGATTGATGATGAAATAAAAAAGAGAGATTCATCTTGGTTATTGCCCCTCTGCCTGTTTTTTATATTCAAACGTGCCATCCCATTCAGGGAGTTCAGCAGGTGGAAGAGGAACGATTTTATCAATATCGGGGAATTTGGCTCTAGGATTAAGTGAAAGCTCTTTTTCTATCAATTTATAACGACGAACCCTTTCAGGATCAACATGTTGTTCCATATAGTATATTTCATTCTTAGGGTCTGATGTGTTAAAACTTTCAGATAACTTATAAGCTGATTGATCGCTACCATATCGGATAGCTAATTGATAGTATTTCAGTGCCTGACTATAATTTTTATCACGAACTTCATAATTCATCGCAAGAGAATAAGCTGCGTCTGTATTACCTTGTTTAGCCGCACAATCGAGTAGTTTTCTGCCTAAGTCCAAACGATACAACGGAGTTCTTGCATTAAGGAATTGCTCCGAAATGGCAAGTTGTCCTTCTGGATTCCCCATTATTGCGGCTTTTAAAAAATAACGCATCGCTGCATCTGAGTCTTGTTTTACTCCGAAACCTCTTTGGAGATAAGTCCCCATAATGTAATAACCAAAGGGAATATCCATTTGTATCAGTTGCTCAACTAAATCAATCACCTCTTCAGAGCGTTTTTTACCTATCATAGGTTCAGCTTGACCTGTTGCTATCATATTCTGTAAGTTACCTATAGCTTTGTAATGTTTTTTTTCAGCCGCTTGACGATACAATGTAGCAATATGACCAAAATCTTTAGGACCTTTTTTAATTTCTAAGCGACGTGCTTCTTTAAACCAAGCATCAGCTTCGGGATCTAATGGTGGAAAACTGTCTTTTTCTTGTACACAGGTAAATTGAAAATTTTTTAAGGTATCATTCATTTTATTTACTTCCTTTTGTTCACATCCTGCCAACAATGGAAAAAAAATCACCATTAAACTTAAAAGTATTTTTTTAAATTCCATAACTAGTCCTTGTTATCCCATTTTTTATTTCCATCAAAAAACTCAATTAACGATGCAGAAGGTGTGGTTGGTATTTCACTATTTCTAAGCTCTTTATTTCTTTTAATGATTTCTTTCCAATGTTTAAATTCTTTTTTAAAATCATCACTAGCCCGTTTTGTATGCATTTTCCATAAATGCTGTCGGATAGGCGGTATAATATTTGTCACATCAGTATCTTGAATGGCGATATTAAATTCGCTGTCAAATAACATACTGCGTAAATTCACATTACTAGAGCCTAATGTCATAAAAGTGTCATCAATCATTAGCACTTTGCTATGAACATAAACAGATTTCCAATGCGGTGTTGTTGAATCAGGTGAAACCAATGTGCAAATATGCGATTTTATTCCGGGAATCGAACCTGCGGCTATTGGTTCCTCATCACCCAATTTATACTCTTTACGATGATAATTAGGCACCATGTCTGGTCGTTGTAACGCTTCAATCATTTTATACGTTTGATAACTTCCGGAATGTATCGCTGCATCATTAGAGCTATTAGTGACAACAAAGAGATAGAGTGGGTTTTGTTCTATATCATAGCCTTTTTTAACTCGCTCATTGACCGCTTCTTGTAATAGCTTTACAAAAGGAGGATAACGAAAATATTGGTTTTCAATGTAAATATATTTCCTTGCCCTTACTAACGTATGCTTATATAAGCGTAAAACATCAAATTCATTATACTGAGGTTGAGTACGACAAATTTGAGCCATCACTTTTTTTAGTGGGATCATTCCACCTACAGTAACTGAATGAATCAATCTGTTATTAATTTTATCCATTCGCTGTTGGGTGAATTGATGGTCTTCCTCGGTAAAAGATGACCGTAGGCTCAGTTCAGCATCTTCCCCAACATTTTTTTCCCATGCTTCGACAAAATTGTGATTGATATGCGCCAAAACGGCACCACAAACACATGATGAGTTATCTTGCCATGCGGTATCAGCATCTCGACCAATAGCTGCTGAAAACTGGTGTTCAGAATGAGAATCCTTATCCCAATAGGTGGAGAGGGAATTGTGCCCCATGACAAATCCGACAGCATCATCTGGCACTTCATAATCAACCAGAATCACTTTTTGATGGTGAGTTGGGTATAAAGCAAGTAGCCGCCCTTGAATATAACCAATATCGCCATATTCTTTTACGTGATGGCTTGTTTGTCGTTCAGTCGCTTCTTGAATATCATTGGTCCAATTTAATTCTCGATGTCTGACAAGGATATTCCCTTTTCCTCTTTTCTTGATTGAAATCTCCCAATGCCACTGACAGTCATATTCATAATCTTCAGGTGTTTGGTATGGTAACTGGTTACCGGAAGCACTGTAAACAGCAGGCGTAGCTGGTGTATAAACAGCAAAATTACCATAACCAAAGTTTTTAGGAGTAGCTTTCCATCCCGGAAAGTTAGGATCTTGGCTATCCCCCCTAATGTATACCAGACTAATATACGCACCTTAACACCGCGATCTGCCGCTTCAACAAGTAGATCTCCCACTCTTTTGGCTTCGTCTTTACTCCCCCGAGTAAAATACATGGATGATTGAAATCCCCATGTAATAATATCAATACTTTTTTGTGCCTGTTCAATCGCTTTAGCTATTGTGGCAAAAGCACGTTCACCATTAATTAAAGGGGCAAAACCTGCAGCAACAGGTGCATATTTACCACTGATAAACCATTGAGGTGTCAGTATTGCACTATCATTTTCCCCTAACACGAGATTGATGGTTTGTTCCGTTGCATCGCTCATGACTATTTTTCCTCTTGGTTATCTTTCAGTGATTCACTCATCAATAATTTTTTGAAAATATCTCTATGTGTCATACCTGAAAGTTTTTTGCCTTCCATGCCCGGCATTGGTTTGAGAGCACGAAATCCTTCCCTTGAAGCCTCATCTTCTTGAGTGTTTTCTGAGTCTGCTTTTAAAAGATTGATGGTGAATTTTTCACCGTCCAATAACTCTACTCGATATTTTTCTATGGACGTATCATGTTCAATCTGAATATTTCCATTTTCATCGGTGAATCCTTTCGCTAATAGCGCTCCATTACCATATAAAGTATACGGCTCAAACGCACGCGCCTTCATCGGACTCTGCGGAGAGGAGCTCAGTTGAAAGCGCAAGGTTTGTTTTGGCATTGATTGCGGAAACTGTGGATGAGTGACATCCATTGAAGCCGCTCCTTCAACCACCCAGTTAGTTGCTTTGACGGTTTGGTTGCTGGGGCTGCCGTACTCAATCTGCCCGCCTTTCAAGCGAATATAAGCACCACCGCAGGTCAGCAATAACTCATCTTTAGCGGCGACGACAGTTTTACCGCCCGTGCTGGTGATGGTCATGTCTTTGAGTGAGGTGAGGTGCATTTCATCGCTTTGCGCTTGGATTTCCACCTTGCCTTTAGCCGCGAAGGCTTTTATACCCAAAGTATGGGCAAACAAACTAATCGCTTGACCTGCCGCTAAGGTGATTTTTTTACCTACCGAGATATCAGCCTGTTTATTGGCCGTCAGGGTAATGTTTTCACCGCTGTGAGCCTGCACCGTTTTCGGGGAGGTGAGAGCAATACCTGCAGGGGCGCTGAGTAATAACGCCGCTTGCTGCAATTTATCAATAGATTGAGTCAGTAACGTTTGTTGCGCTTTTAAATCTGCTAGTTCGGCTTTTGCCACCTCTGCCGCTTCGCGTAGCGAACTGACTAAATTCAGCGCATCATCAAGCTGTTGCTTGGCTTCGCGCATATCCAGTTGTTCAGACGAGGCTTTCGTGCGTAAATCTGTGCTGATAAACAGCCCTTTGCCTGCTCGAATAGCGCCCCAGCAGTCGGTTCGCAGCTCAAAGCCATCACCGCGCTTTTCACGCCCTTGATTAACCAGATGCCCTAAATTGAGTTGCGATTTCCCCCCGTATTCGGTGCTGAATTTGATGTGTTCTTCCCCGCGTTTGTCTTCCATGCGTAGCTTATTATTTGCCGGAGTACGAATGACATTGCGGGTATTATTTTTGTCGGTGATGTGGTCGGGACGATGCGAGTCATGCAAGGTATGGGCAATGTACGGTCGGTCTGGGTCACCCTCATGGAAGGCAATGGCAACTTCTGTCCCTTGGATTAACGGAAAGTGCATCCCGTAGGTATCGCCCGCGTACGGTTTCGCTAACCGCACAGGCATACTTTCATACCCCGTCGGTTTTTCATCACGATCCGCATCGAATTTAACCCAATAAAAGCCATGCTCATTCTGGTGGGCGTAGATATCGTGAGGTTTAGCACTGGTGACGCGTGCCATCAATGTCCCTGCAATCACAGGACGAGGCTTCAAGGTCGGACGCCAGCACAGAGCTTCGGTGTACGACGTTGCTTCAAATTGCACGACTAAGGCACTGCTGCGGCTACCTGAAAATCGCAGGCGGCTCAGGAGGATTTCAGATTGAAAGTCAGACGGTAATGTTGAAGGCAGTTGGTTATCGGTAATTTTGAGCACCAATAGCGGCGTTAGCATCGGTGAATTACTTTTACCGTACAGTTGAGTTTGACGAACCAAAAAGCGTTCATGGTCAAGGCGTGACCAAAAGTGAGCGGTTTCCGTTTCAGGTTGGTACTTCTCACCGCGCTCAAGGTGACGAGGTTTATAATGGTAGACATCGCCGTAGTGGATGTCCTCTCCCTCACCTCGAGTCATATCCGTTTCAATCGATTGCAGAGTTTGCATCGCTTGGCGGTGATTGTAATCTTTGGTGGTGACACTGCGCTCAACCACTTGATGACGTAGTGATAACCCCCAGACACTTTCTACACCCTCGTCATTCATCCCTGATGGGCTATTGAGAGGTAGCTTGAGGTCATACACATAGGCTCGTTGGCTATCCCCAAAATGAATAACTTCGGTTTTGGTATCCGGTTGCAAACTGAACGAATAGAAAATCCCCACTTCACTTAGCAGGCGTTCAATAAACTGCCAATCACTCTCATTGATTTGGTTAATTTGCTCCCGCTTTGGGTATTGACGCTGCAAATGAAACTCAAATTCCCAGCCTTTCATGTCATGCTCACGTAAGATGAGGTCAATGACGTCTGGCACGGATTTATTTAAGAAGAAGCGGTGAGTGCGCATTTGGTGGCGTAATAAGGAGACAAACGGTTCTATCACAATTTGGTATTGTGTTTCATCAGCGGAGCCAGACAGCCGCTTGAAGTGGGTGATCACGCCATGAACACGTTTTTGCGGCTCATTCAATGTGTTCAGCATAGCCAATGGCAGGGTAGGCGATGAAAAGGTAAAATCAGCACTGCGGCGTAGAAATTGTTGCGCTTGCAGGTTTTTGTTTGGGGAGGTAAAGGTAATCTGATAACGATAAGTTTCACTAATGGCTTCACGTCCCGTGAAGTGCTCAACGTCTAAGTGGGTCTGGCAACCTTGTACAGCAAGCTGGTAGCGATTATGGGATTGAAACGGCTTAATGACAATGTCGAACAAGCTCATGACGTATTCCTTTCAGATGCTTTGTGGCAACCGAAAATGAAATGCTAGAGTAAGGTTATCCACGCTAATGCCAATTTATTTACCTTAAGCTAACCGATTGTTATAAATAAAAACAAATTTATTATTTAAAAATTTTGACGCATTTAGCATAAAATAGATTTATCTGAATGGTTTTACACACATAATAAGTTTTTTTGGCAGTTAAATTATATGCATGTGGCGGGTTTAACTAACCGTTTGTCTTAATGCTTTACTTTTGGCTATGGCTTATACTTGGGGTATTAGCGCTAGGTGTTCAGAGTCGTTTAGAAAAGACATATTGTTCCGATAACCGAGTCCAGAAGAAATTCTAAGGTAAGCTGGTGTCCTTTTAACCGTGAGAGCCCTGTCGGAAAAATTTTATAGATATTGCGTGGAAACATTTAATAATGATCTTAATACGTTTCATCATTACTCTTTGATTAATCGTGGGGCCTTCTCATGGCAGGGCGATCCATCATCATGGCTATTAAGTATAACATTTACTATGGTTGAGCGAGTATTTGTGAAACGTAGTGATTATCAAATCAACCAACATGGTGCTGATGATTGAAAGCCTTGCTTGTGTGATGGAAGCATTCTGAGTTGGATTTTTATTATTTAAGGCTTGTTATGCTGTAGAAGTACCAAGGCAGGCAACGTGAGACCCATATTGCTTTATTTTGCCTTTTTAGTTTTAGCCAGTTAATTTTTACAACTAATAAAACGCCTCATTACCTATTTTCAGCTTTTAATTGGCATACTCCATTTTTTAGAGGTAGATTCAATTGCTAAATAAATCACTTTCGGCACAGAGTCATCGCTGGGGAAGACCTTACGTTTCTTTATAGCATGACGGATAACGCTGTTTAATGATTCGATGGTATTAATATAACTATCTAATTCGACTATATGAATTAAACTTTTAGGGGGAATATATACCGATGATATATAAATTGATGTGGTCGACTTTCGTTTTAATAAAGTTTTAAAGTTAATTTTTGGAGCGGTTATTTTTGATTGTCATAATAAGACAGTCTAATTGTTACCTGAAATAGGCCAAGAGTAAAATTGTTTTAAATTTCTAGTGTTAAATGATATCGAGATAGTTAAATTAGTTCATATTTCCGTTTAATAGGCTTAGTTAATCAGTTTAAGCGGTTAATTTGATATTGAACTTTGCATAATATTGTACTTGTTCAACATTATAACCAGTATGGTCTTATACTGATTTGATTAATGTATATGCTTATTAATCAATGCATTGGGTTGTTATTGAGCTTTTTTTTGACGGGTGGGGAGTCGGTGAAACTCAGTTAATAAAAAATAAAACCAATGTTTATCTAGTTGAAATTTATTTATTTTATAATCATAAAAAAAACGCTATAGTAATAAGTAATCAATTAATAATCATATAATGATAGGTAATATTGATGTGAACTTGCTTAAAAAATATTGTCATCATTTTAGCATTAGCTTGCTAGCTTTTTTATTAGTAGGCTGTACACAGGGAAACTCCCCACTATTTCCCATGCTAGGTGCTTATTTTCCTTATTGGATGTTGTGTGTCTTAATTGGACTAATAGGCGCAGTGTTATTACGTGTTCTTCTGGTCCGCTTAGAAATCGATGATAAGTTACCGTTGCCCTTGCTGTTTTACTTTGGTGTCTTGCTATCGATTGCCATTACAATATCTTTACTTTATTTCTCTCATTAAATTATGAATACAGAAAATAAAAAAAAGCTCGCAATCATTATCACAATCGGTGTGTTTGTGGCTCTATTGCTTTTGCTATGGAAAAGCCTGCAATCATCAGTTTTGAACCCATTAAGTGAAGATGCGGTGATTGAGGCAAATAAAATCAATATATCTTCTGTGGTACCTGGGCGGATCAGCCAATTTCATGTTAAAGAAAACATGGAGGTCAAGGAAGGTGACCTATTATTTACGATCGACCCTACCATGTACCAGTTGCGAGTGGATCAAGCTCGAGCTGAATTACTTGTTGCAGAAGCAGCCCTCAGTAATAAAAAGAGGATCATCGTTGCTGAAACTTCAAATTCTGAAGTAGCAGAAGAACAAATCAAACGTGCACAAGTTAATCTTGCTCTTGCTACACAGTCATTAAAACGTTTAGAGCCTTTATTAGCTAAAGGTTTCGTGACTGCTCAACAGGTTGATGATGCACGTACTTTAAAACGTGATGCAGAAGTCAGCTTAAAACAAGCCCAAAAACAAAATGTAGCTTCTGAAGCATTAATTAATAATACCAAATCCGAAGAGGCTCTCGTTCAGTCATTAAAAATGTCATTGGCTATGGCGGAGTGGGAATTAAGTAATACGGAAATCAAAGCACCGAGTAATGGTTATATCGTCGGGTTAACCATGTCTGCTGGTGAGTTTGTGTTATCAGGCCAGTCTATATTTACATTAATAGATACTGATACATGGTTTGCATCTGCTTACTTTAAAGAAACGGAGTTAGGCAATATTCAGATGGGGAGCTGTGCAGTAGTTTACTCTATGATCAATAATAAGCAGCCAATTAAAGGTAAAGTGCAAGGTACAGGTTGGGGGGTTATGTCTACTGATTTGCTCAATATTCCTAGGGATTTGCCTTATGTGCCTAAATCACTAAATTGGGTACGAGTCGAACAACGTTTTCCTGTCAGGGTGATTTTAAATAATCCACCTAAGGAATTAATGCGAATAGGTGCCACAGCTACTGTTAATATAGTATCTAAAGATGATGACTGCTAAAACTTCACTAGTTTTTCAACAAATAAAGCAGGATTTGTTGCCATTCGAGTTTCGGTTTTCGACGGCGTGGCGTATTTCTCTACTCTGCGCATTAATGGCAGGTATTGCCATGTTATACGAAATACCAGAGTCGGCGATCAGTTGTTACCTGATTATTTACCTTGTTAAGTCTGACGCAGTTGAAAACATACTATTGTGTATCGGTGTCATAGTCTTATGCAGTATTGCTGTTTGTGTGATTTTTATATTATTTAACTTAACCATTCAAAATGTGATGTTACGCTTTTTCTTTATGGCGTTATTTTCTGGCTTATTTATGTATTTATCTTCTGCCAGTAGTTTGGGCGATATTGGTAATTTAATCGCGCTTGTGATCGCATTTTTAATGACATTAATCGATGATATTCCTTTTGGCGATGCTGCAACTAGGGGGCTGCTGTATGCTCTCTTAATGGCAGTATCACCTATGTTACTGGTTATTATCTTTAATTATTTTTTTGGTATTAGCCCAAGAAAATTATTACTCAATAAATTGTCAGAGCGCTTTTTAAGTGCGCATCAATTTTTTTTAGGGGATAAGCTCCAGCCAATTAAAATAACTGAAGCTTTAGCTACTCAGTCTGAATGCAAACGTTATTTAATGTTTATTAAGCTTTTTTTCCTAAAAGGGAAAAAAGAAATACAATGGCTAGATAGCATGATTGATAATTCCTATGAAATACTGATCATGTCTTTGAATTTACCGGATGATACATCATCAGCAGTGCGTATTGAGCTATCAGAAAAATGCCAATTTATTGCACAGTGTTTATCTACAAATCAACTTGAACAGTTAGAAAACCTTAAAGATAGCAAACCAACTAATAAGAGCAATCAACAGTTATTGGATGATTTCCTAAATATTTTATTTAAGAATAAAACATTCAGTGACCCAAAAACGAAAATGCCGTTTTTTGTTGAGGATGCTTTTACTAATCCTAATCATAAATATTTTGCAATAAAAACCACTTGCGCAGCACTGATATGTTACGTTCTTTATGACTTTTTTGAATGGCAAGGCATCCATACGGCGATGATCACTTGCTATGTTGTCGCATTAACATCAGTTGGTGAAACTGTGCATAAACTGACACTGCGTATCACGGGGTGTTTAATTGGTGCACTGATTGGGATTATTTCGTTACTTTATATTATTCCTCATTTATCCGATATTTTTAGCTTAATGGTATTGATTTTCTTCTGTATTTTACCCGCAGCATGGGTGGCTGCCGGTAATGAGCGTATTTCCTATGCAGGAGTCCAAGTTGGACTTGCATTTTTGCTAACGGTATTACATGGGTTTAAACCTAGTTTTGATATGGATGTCGCTTCCGATAGGATTTTAGGCATCTTATTAGGCAATATAGTGATGTATATTATGTTCACTAAAGTGTGGCCCGTATCCATCATGACCACGATTAATAAGCAAATTAAGAATATCTTAGATAGTTATGCGGCACTTAAATTAGGCAATTATGAGAATAATGTGCAAGCGCTCAGTTTAGTCTCAACAATTAATGAAGGCGTAATAAAAGCAAAAGATGATATAGACTTGTTAATCTTTGAAACTCACTCTAAAGATAAAGGTGATGCTTTAACTCGCTTCTTTAAACAGCTGTTAGCTGAAGCCTCAGTGGACAGTTATCAAAATTATGCTTCTAAATTTATCTATTTTAATCATAAAGATAATTTAGATCCCCATGCATGCGCTAAATCAATTAGTGACTTTAAACGTGATGTATTAAATTCGCTACCGATAATATTATCAGCTCAAGAAAAAGAGCAAGTCATGCAAGAACTCATTAGTGAGAAGTAATAATGACGGCACAATTAACAAAAAGTAAAAACAAACAGTATTTGCTCACTACTTTTCTGAGCGTATTTCTTGTCGGATGTGTCGATACCAGCCGCTCATTTATGGAAAAAGCCCAGCAGCCGCTACGATATGAATCCGAAAAATACCTTTCTTCTCCTGAAGAGAATTTGTATGCCGAACATAATGAAACACTTAAAGAGCAGTATGACTTGGCTGATCTTATCGATGTTGCGCAAAAAAATAACCCTGAAACACGTATTGCTTGGGAATTAGCCAAAAAGGCGGCGGTTGATGTTGGAATGGTTGAAAGCACCTATTTGCCTGTTATTACAGCAACAGCATTAAGTGGTTATCAACGAGGGACTGTAAAGCTTCCGCATAATGATCTTGTTGATAAAATCGATGTTTCTAACCATGTTTTTATCCCAGCGGTGACGTTTCAGTGGTTGTTGTTTGATTTCGGTAAGCGTGAATCTCTCGCGAATGCAGCAAAACATGCGGCTCTAGCTTCCGATTTGAACTTTAATTTACTTCATCAAAAGGTCATTCATGATGTTACTACGGCTTACTATACTTACGGAGCCGCACAGAAAAAAAACAAAATTACTGCTGAATCCTTAGCGCGCAGTAAAAATGTCCTTTATGCGGTGGAACAGAAAAAGGCGCGAGGTCTTGCGACCGTGCTTGATGTTGCATTAGCTAAGCAACAGGTTGCTCAATTAGAATTCCAAAGCGTATTAGCCGCAGGGAAAGAAAAAGACCAGTACCAATTATTGCTATCATCCATTGGTATGTCTCCACTTCAGTCTATCAACATCCAATATAGTGACAAAGATGTTCTCCCTGATGATATCGCGCCATTGACCCATGAAAGGATCAGGAATGCATTAGCTCAACGCCCTGATGTACTTTCTAATTATGAGCTTATGCAAGCAGCGATGAAAACGACTCAATCCGTTGAGTCTGATTATTTTCCTAAAGTCTATTTGGCCGGCGCTGTTGCTGGGGGAAATAGTAGCTTAGATGTACAGGGGTTACCCGGTATCAATCAAAGTACTTCCTCTTCAAATATTTTACTTGGGGTGAGTATTCCGCTTTATGAAGGGGGGATCAGGCAAGCCCGTATGAAGAATGCACAATCAGATATTCTGATTGCTCAAGAAAATTTACGAAAAAGCCAAGAGTTAGCGATCCGAGAAATGAGCTTAACTGAGAACGCGTTAAAATCAGCATTGGAAGCGCATAAAGCGGCAAAAAATTTAGTTGAAACAACTCAGTTAAGTTATACCGCAAGCGTTGATTTTTATCATAATGGGCTAGGCACGGTGACTGAAATTAATGCGGCAGAAATAGCATTATTTACAGCAGAACTTGCCCGTATTGATGCTTATACTGGCTCAGTTATTGCTGCTGTTGATTTAGCTTTTTCATTAGGGGAAATAGAAAAAGCATTACCTCGTTATGAACAGGCTAAAGCTAAATAAATAGTTTTAAATTGTAGAAGATAGGGATTACTATCTTCTACAATTGGTGATTAAATTAATAAATATCGAGTTGTTTAAAAATAGCTTTACCTTCATGGCTAAATTGGTCAATCGAATATTGAGTATAATTCATTTCACCATACCCTCTAATATAGATAGTTCCATTAGATAAATCAGATAAGCAAGTCCAGACAGTATATTCAGACAGTAAAATATCACCTTTCCCTTCACCTTCTCCGATATTATCAACAGTGATATTTTTAGTGCGATCAAAGTTATTCATTATATGGGCAAGGGTATTTATTGCCTCTTTTGCATTATCAGCTTGCGGTGCGTAAGTACTATAAAAAACGGCACGAACAAAACGCCCAACCGAGGTATCTGAAGAAGGGAGGTTTGCAGTTGCAATTCCGCTATCTGGCTGAGTCACTCGGATATTACCTAATAGATTGGTTGACTTATCAAGGTTAGATAATTGGCTATAATTATTGAGGTTTTTTAAATGCCATTGAAAATCAGGCCCATTAGTCATTACACGAGTTGGGTTATCAAAGACTTGTAATTTGCCGTTAACAGCTTCAACGACGATACTGCCACCTTGTTTATCATAAAAAGCATAATGGAATGGTGATTTTAAATTCCTAAAGTTGACGAGGATTGGGGACCAAAAGAAGCCACTTTCAATAGCTTTTTTCACTTCGTTAACATTGCTAAAACTAGATAAAGCCCATTCACCTATCGAGGTGACAGGTAATGACTTGGAATAATTTTCAGGTTCAATCGGTGAGAGTTCTGCTTCTGTGATCATATTGGCACTAAAAGTTAACCCCTCACTATTTAAACCTTGAAACATATTATGGTTATCACCATCAAAATAAATTTCAGTTGTTATAGCAAGAATGTCGAATTTAGATGTATAACTAATACCATTTTGACCATCAGGTGATTTTTTCTGAAAGAAGGTATTTACTGGGTAATATGTTATCCAAGAAGGTAAGTTTTCAGTTAATTCTAGTGTTCGTCCTTGGTAAATATGATTTTGACTATCTACTATTGATAAGCTTGTGCACATTTTATTAGTCTCTTATTGATAACATGTCAGTAAATTAGTAAATAATAATGACGCATACTATAAACTTATATTAGCTTCACTGAATAAACAATAACGAATATAATTTAATGTTGTTTTATCTAATAAATATCGGTTGGTAATTCTGATTTTTTATGTAATTAATTCTTTGTGGTGCTATTATTTTCGCTTAATCACTGAGGTTAATTGGGGGGATTAGATGCCATCAAATACGGGTATTAGCAGAATAACCTTTCGGGTCACTTTAATCGAATGAAAGATGGATTTATCAGTGGTTAAGTTGCTGAATTAAAGTTTGATACATCATTGCATCATTGCATCATTTCTCATACTTTTTTGATCTTAAGTGAAGTTTTCTTTAACTATTAGCGTGAAAATATACCCTTAGTAATAAAGAGGGTGTGTAAGTGGAAAACGGAATACAGCTTCGTATAAAAGGTAAGGTTCAGGGGGTAGGGTTTCGGCCATATATTTGGCAACTTGCTCATCAATGCCATCTTTATGGTGATGTTTGTAATGACGGTGAAGGGGTGCTAGTTCGTTTATGTGCAGGCACTAATTTAAGCGAGTTCATACAATTACTACATCAACACTGCCCGCCTTTAGCACACATTGAAAGCGTACAATCAAGTTCATTTCAATGGCAGATATTACCTGAGAGCTTTACTATTCGCCGTAGTGGCGAAGGCCGAATGGATACACAAGTGATCCCCGATGCGGCAACTTGTGATGCGTGCTTGCAAGAACTTTTTACTCCCTCAGATAGGCGTTTTCATTACCCATTTACTAACTGCACCCATTGTGGTCCAAGGTTTACCATTATCCGCCATATGCCGTACGACCGACCAAACACGGCAATGGCTAACTTCCCATTATGCGCACATTGTTTATCTGAATATCAATCACCAGCCGATAGGCGCTTTCATGCTCAACCCAATGCTTGTGCGCAGTGTGGTCCAGAAATTAAGCTTTGCGATGGTTTAGGGCAAACTTTAGCGCAAAAAGAGGATGCTCTGTTATTGGCAACGGAGCAAATATTGCTTGGCAAAATTATTGCAATAAAGGGGTTAGGCGGCTTTCATCTAGCTTGTGATGCGACGAACGATGACGCGGTGAAACAATTACGCCAACGTAAGCGGCGGCCTACAAAACCGTTTGCAGTGATGGTTCCGTCCATAGGTTGGCTAGAGGATGAAAATATAAAGGTTAACAATGGGTTAAAGGCATTATTAAAAAGTCCTGCGGCACCTATTGTCTTAATTCATAAATGGGCGAATAACTCACTGAGTGCAGCGGTTGCTCCTGAACTGACAGAGTTAGGTGTGATGTTACCTTCCAACCCTTTACAGCACCTATTGATGGCAAAAGTGAAACGGCCATTAATTATGACTTCTGGTAATGCCTCTGGAAAACCCCCCGTATTAACTGAGGCTGACGCATTTACTGATTTAGCGAATGTCGCTGACTTTTGGTTGACACATAACCGAGACATTGTGCAGCGAGCTGATGACTCCTTAGTCCGTTACCACGATGGGCAGGCTGAAATGTTAAGGCGTGCAAGGGGTTATGTCCCTGATGCATTGGCCTTACCTAAAGGGTTTGAAAATGCGCCCTCAATACTCGGTTTAGGTGCGGATCTAAAAAATACTTTTTGCTTGTTGCGGGGCAATAGTGCAGTGATGAGCCAGCATTTTGGCGATCTTGATGACATGGATATTTGCCAACAATATCAAGATACGATTACTTTATTTGAGTCAATTTATCGCTTTATACCGAGTGTCATTGTGGGGGATATGCACCCAAACTATGTGAGTTACCGTTACGGAGAAACATTGGCGCAACAACGACAAATTCCCTTCATTAAGGTACAGCATCACCATGCTCATATCGCTGCTGTAATGGTAGAACATGGCTTGCCGTTAGATGGTAGTAAAGTGATTGGCTTAGCCCTAGATGGCTTAGGTTATGGCGATGATAATCGACTATGGGGAGGGGAATGTTTATTAGTCGATTACAACACTAGCCAGCATTTAGGGGGGCTACCGCCAGTAGCGCTACCCGGAGGTGAATTAGCATCGCGGCAGCCTTGGCGCAATTTATTGGCCCATTGGTTACAGTTTGTTCCACAGTGGCAGCAACAGGAAATGGCATTGCAGTTAAAGGAATTTCCTTGGCAGGGTTTGCAAAAAGCGATTCAACGAGGAGTTAACAGCCCCGTAGCTTCATCGGTAGGTCGGTTGTTTGATGCAGTTGCCGCTGCGTTAGGGATTTGTACGGCGGCGACCAGTTGGGAAGGGGAAGCTGCGTGTCAGCTCGAAGCATTAGCTTCGCAATGTGATGTTATGACGCACCCAGTCAGTATGCCTTTAATTGGCCAGCAATTGGATTTAAAAACGTTTTGGCAACAATGGGTTGCTTATCAAGCCCCTAAAGTGCAGCGTGCCCATGCATTTCATGTTGCTCTAGCACAAGGTTTTGCCGAACTTGCTAGAAAGTCAGCTCACCAATATGGTATTCACCGGATAGTGCTGTCTGGAGGGGTTATTCATAATCAGTTATTAAGGCGGTTGCTGGTCAGTAATTTGAACGAATTTGATGTACTGTATGCTAAACAATTACCCATGGGGGATGGGGGGTTATCATTAGGGCAAGTAGCTATTGCAGCAGCAAGATTAAAAGTTTAATTGAATATAGATACGATGATAATGAAATTATATAAGTGGATGGTAATATCTTCTTATACACCCATATTCTATTATTATCTTTATTATTTTTTGATATTGATTCTTATTTACTTTATTTCTCTGTATTAAAAATAGGCTTTTTATTAATACGCAAATTTCGGTTAATTAATTTAATTTAAAATAATGGTTTTCATTATCCTTATGAAAATAAATAAATTTTATATTTAAATTAATGTGATATGTAGCGCAATATTGAATTAAACAGACTATTTGTTTCTATGGTTATATTTTTTAATCCTCACGAACTGAATCGATTTTTCTAACAAATATATAAAAAAGATAAATTTTCTTATTACCTCTTGATAAAGATCAAGCGATAAAAAGCAAGTAGGAATAGGATCTTGTTTTATATTTATGCATCAGGTTACTTAAATAAGAACTTATTTCATTAGGCATGGTTTTATTTTCAATCTTACGGTAACAATACTAGCCAAAGGCGTATGCACATTAGGGCATAGGCGTGGTGGTATTTATAACCTCAAGATAATAAACAAAATTTGCCTAATGAATAGGTTCTAAGCCACCCATAATAATAGGAAAAAAGAATGATAGGAGATAACTCTATTATTTCTTCTCATGGTATAAACCGCCGTGATTTTATGAAGTTATGTACAGCATTGGCAGCAACAATGGGGCTAAGCGCGAATGCGGCCGCTCAAATTGCTGAATCTATTAGTGACCCATCACGTCCCCCCGTTATTTGGATTGGGGCTCAAGAGTGTACGGGCTGCACAGAGTCTTTGCTGTGTTCTACTCACCCCACCTTGGAAAACTTAATTCTTGATACGATTTCACTGGAATACCATGAGGTATTGTCCGCCGCTTTTGGAGAACAGGTCGAACAGAACAAGCATGCTGCGATAGAGAAGTATAAAGGCAAGTATGTATTAGTCGTTGATGGTTCCATCCCATTGAAAGATGGTGGTATTTACTGCATGGTTGCAGGAAAACCGATTGTTGAGCATATCCGTGAAGTGGCTGAACATGCGGCGGCGGTAATTGCTATTGGTTCTTGTGCATCATGGGGCGGTGTTGCGGCTGCTGGGGATAACCCAACAGGTGCAGTTGGCCTCAATCAAGTAATTAAAGATAAAACGGTTATTAATATCCCTGGTTGCCCACCAAACCCACATAACTTCCTTGCGACAGTTGCTCATTTAATTACCTTTAACAGACCTCCAAAACTAGACAGTAAAAATCGCCCAATGTTCGCGTACGGTCGATTAATTCATGAACACTGTGAACGTCGTCCTCACTTTGATGCGGGACGCTTCGCAAAAGAGTTCGGGGATGATGGTCACCGTGAAGGTTGGTGTTTATACCATTTAGGTTGTAAAGGGCCCGAAACTTACGGTAATTGCTCCACATTACAATTTTGTGATGTCGGTGGCGTGTGGCCAGTGGCAATTGGTCATCCTTGCTATGGTTGTAATGAGGAAAATGTGGGTTTTCATAAAGCTATCCACCAACTTGCGAGTGTTGAAAACCCAACACCGCGTGCGGACAAGCCTGGTGTGAATAACCGTGAAGGTGGGCATATATCATCAACCGCAGTGGGGTTAATTGGTGGCGTTGTAGGGCTAGTGGCTGGTGTGAGTGTGATGGCTGTGCGTGAATTAGGTCGTCAAAAACGCCAACAAGATACTGACTCACGGGGAGAATAACCGTGAATAGACGAAATTTTCTTAAACTCTCCGCTGGGGGAGCACTATTAGCTGGTAGCTCGCCTAGTTTAGCTGGGGCAGAGAACCGGCCGCCAATTCCGAATTCTCTTGGCATGCTGTATGACTCGACGCTATGCATTGGTTGTCAGGCTTGTGTCACTAAGTGCCAAGATATTAACCACCCTGAGCGCAACCCTGTTGGGGAGCAAACGTGGTCAAATAACGACAAACTGACCCCTTATACCAATAATATTATTCAGGTCTGGAGTAGCGGGACTGGGGTTAATAAAGATCAGGAAAAAGACGGCTACGCTTACATCAAAAAACAATGCATGCATTGCGTTGACCCTAACTGTGTGTCGGTTTGTCCTGTTCAAGCATTAAAGAAAGATCCGAAAACAGGCATTGTCCATTACGACGCTAGTGTGTGTACCGGTTGCCGTTATTGCATGGTGGCATGTCCATTCAATATTCCTAAATATGCTTACGATGACAAATTTGGTGCAATTCATAAATGTGAGCTATGTAACCAAAAAGGTGTAGAGCGCTTAGATAAAGGGGGGTTACCGGGGTGTGTAGAGGTTTGCCCTACAGGAGCAGTGATTTTCGGTACGCGTGAAGAACTGCTGGCAGAAGCAAAAAAACGTTTAACACTCAAAGCAGGGGATGAATACGGTTACCCTCGCCAAACTTTGCATAGTAATGACCCGAATGTCATTAAAGTACCTAAATATGAGTCGCACATATATGGCGAGCTTGAAGGTGGCGGTACGCAGGTGATAGTGCTTTCAGGGGTGCCTTATCAGAATCTTGGGTTACCTGAACTAGACCAGCTTTCTACCGGCGCTCGCTCTGAATATGTGCAGCATACCCTTTATAAAGGCATGGTGTTGCCATTAGCCGCACTAGCAGGGCTGAGCTTCTTGGTATACCGCAATACCAAGAATGACAAACACGAAGGAGATGACTCAAATGACGACGCATCATAAAGAACAGCCGCTCGGTGGGCGTTTAGTCAGTTGGCCAATAATGGTCTTTGGGCCGTTGGTTCTAATTTGTGTCATTCTGATTATAAAACGTCTGGTTTTTGGACTCGGTTCCGTTTCTGACTTAAATGGCGGCTATCCATGGGGAATTTGGATTGCTTTTGATCTGCTGATTGGTACAGGGTTTGCTTGTGGCGGTTGGGCACTGGCTTGGGCAGTGTACGTATTTAATCGCGGAGAATATCATCCGTTGGTACGTCCTGCATTACTCGCTAGTTTGTTCGGTTATTCGCTTGGTGGTTTATCGATAACTATCGATGTGGGGCGCTACTGGAACTTACCTTATTTCTATATTCCCGGCTTCTTCAATACCAATTCGGTGCTGTTTGAAACGGCAGTATGCATGACGATTTATATCGGGGTCATGGCCTTAGAGTTTGCCCCAGCATTGTGTGAGCGTTTTGGTTGGAAGGTCTCGTTAAAACGCTTGAATAAAGCCATGTTTTTCATTATTGCATTAGGAGCCTTGTTACCCATGATGCACCAATCCTCAATGGGGTCATTGATGATTTCTGCGGGATATAAAGTTCATCCTATTTGGCAAAGTTATGAAATGCTGCCGCTGCTCTCACTGTTGACCGCGTTCATTATGGGTTTCTCGATTGTTATTTTTGAAGGTTCATTGCTGCAAGCTGCCTTAAAGGGACAGGGGGCTGACGAACGACCATTATTTGTGCGATTAACGCAAATTCTGCAAGTGCTCTTGATATTGTTCTTAGCCTGCCGATTTGGTGAGTTGATTTACCGCGAAAAATTACATCACATTTTTAATGGCGATTTTTACGCCATGATGTTCTGGATAGAAACCGTGTTAATGGTGATCCCTCTGGTTATTTTCCGTATTCCATCGCTGAGAAATGACTCGCGTTGGTTATATATCAGTGGGTTGAGCATGTTAATCGGGGCGGCAATGTGGCGGATGAGCTACTCCCTTGTCGCGTTCAATCCGGGGGGCGGTTACGACTACTTCCCAACAACAGAAGAACTTTTAATTTCAATAGGTTTTGTGGCAATTGAGGTATGCGCTTATATCTTATTGGTCCGCTTACTACCTGTTATCCCAGCATTGAAAAAAACAACGATGAGCCATTCACAGGCCCGAGGTAAAGCATGAGCCAACGTATAACAATAGATCCAGTCACTCGTATCGAAGGTCACTTACGCATTGATTGTGAAATTGAAGATGGAAAGGTCACTAAGGCTTGGGCTTCAGGCACTATGTGGCGCGGTATGGAGGAAATCGTCAAAGGGAAAGACCCTCGTGATGCATGGATGATCATGCAGCGTATTTGCGGGGTTTGTACGACTGTCCATGGTATTGTATCTGTCCGCACGATTGAAAGCGCTTTGAATATTGATGTACCTGTTAATGCGCAGTACATCCGTAATATGATTTTAGCCGCGCATACTATTCAAGACCATATTGTCCATTTTTATCAGTTATCTGCATTAGATTGGGTGGATATCACCTCCGCATTAAATGCCGACCCAAATAAAGCCGCTGAAATCTTAAGCGGTATTTCAACTTGGCCGCTCAATAGCGCCGCAGAATTTACACGCGTGCAAGATAAAATTAAAAAATTAGTCGCAAGTGGTCAATTAGGCATTTTTGCTAATGGTTATTGGGGGCACCCAGCGATGAAATTGTCGCCAGAGGTAAACTTAATTGCGGTGGCTCACTATTTACAAGCCCTTGAGTGCCAAAGGGATGCAAACCGTATTGTGGCATTGTTAGGGGGGAAAACACCGCATATTCAAAACCTTGCTGTTGGTGGTGTGGCAAACCCAATCAACCTTGATGGGGTTGGTGTACTTAACCTTGAACGCTTGATGTATGTGAAATCTTTTATCGATCGTTTGGGGGATTTTATTGAGCAAGTGTACAAAATCGATGCGGCTGTTATTGCTGCGGGTTATCCTGAGTGGTTAGAAGTTGGTCAAGGTGCTCAAAATTATATGTGTATGCCTGAAATGCCAATGGATGGTAAAAATGGTAGCTTCTTATTGCCCGGTGGTTACTTAGAAAATAGTGACTTTAGTACTTATCGCCCAATTACCAGCCATACAGATGAGTATTTGATCAATGGTATTAAAGAAAGTAGCAAACATGCATGGTACAAAGAAAACGAACCACAAGCGCCATGGGAAGGAACCACTAACCCTGACTACACTGGTTGGGATGATGACGGTAAATATTCATGGGTAAAAGCACCGACTTTCTACGATAAAACTGTTGAAGTGGGACCGTTGGCAGACTTACTGTGCAAACTGGCAGCAAAACATGAGCCAACGGAAAAACATTTTAACGATGTAGTGAACCTGTACCAAACTCTGTCAGGTAACAGTATTAGCATCGACCAACTGCATTCCACATTAGGTCGTATTATTGGTCGTAGCGTGCGTTGCTGTGTATTGAATGAAACGTTGTCGATTCAGTGGCAAGCGCTGGTGGATAACATCGGCAAAGGGGACTTTACCACCTTTGTTAAACCGAACTTCCCAGAAAATGCCACCATCAAAGGGGTTGGCTTTGGGGAAGTACCTCGTGGGCTACTTTCCCACTGGGTGGTTATCAAAGACGGTAAAATTGAAAATTACCAAGCCGTTGTGCCATCGACATGGAACTCAGGCCCACGTAACTTTAACGATGAACCGGGTCCGTACGAACAAGCCCTTGTGGGAACACCCGTTGCTGACCCAACAAAACCTTTAGAAGTAGTCAGGACCATTCACTCCTTTGACCCTTGTATGTCTTGTGCTGTACATATTGTGGACACTGAAGGTGGTGAAGTCACTAAGGTTAAGGTGCTGTAATGCGTATTTTAGTCTTGGGTGTTGGCAATATCTTATTGAGTGACGAAGGGATAGGTGTGCGTATAGTGGAAGCGTTAGAAGAACGTTATCACTTGCCCGAATGTGTAGAAGTGCTAGATGGTGGTACTGCTGGTATGGAATTGATCGGCCCAATGGCCGACCGTGACCATTTGATTATTGCGGATGTGGTGTTATCGAGCCAGCAAGCTGGCTCAATTTTAGTACTACGCGATGACGAAGTGCCCGCATTATTTACCCGAAAAATTTCCCCTCATCAACTTGGCCTATCAGATGTGCTATCGGCTTTGCATTTAACGGATGAATTCCCCCAACGTCTAACCTTAGTCGGTGTGGTACCTGAATCCCTTGAACCGCATATTGGCTTAACGTTAACGGGGCAAGCTGCCCTTGAGCCCGCGTTGAGAAAAGTGGTTGAAGTGCTGCGCAGCGAAGGCCTAGAGGTGATTGCCAAAGAAGAGAGTTTACATGTCTGATGATATTAAAGGCTATGAAGCCAATCCCCGGCCTCTTGTTGAGGCCGCATTTCAGCGTGTTGTAGAGCAATCGATGCATGATTTATCTTTTTTACATCCGACTATGCCGGTTTACGCCAGTGATTTTGTCTTGTTTGAACATCAATGGGTAGGCGTTGTTATCACTCCATGGATGTTAAGCGCTGTTATTTTGCCCGGCCCTGAACAATATTGGCAGCGGCGTAGTGTGGGGGACAAATTAGGGTTAATTCTGCCTTACGGTGAAATGACTTACACCGTAGGGGAACTTGAGGGGTTAACGCAATATTTGGCTTGCTCTTTAATGTCACCATTAGATAAAGGCTTGAGCATTGAGCAAGGTATTCACCTTGTGGATGATTGTCGCCGGATTTTGCTGTCATTGCCTGTTAGCGACCCAAATATTCCGCAATCACCTGCACGTCGCGCTTTATTTGCTCGTCATTTGAAGGGGGCATAATGCATGAGGTTGCTCTGTGCCAAAGCACAGTAGACATTATTGAGCAGCAAGCCAAGCTAAATGCGGTAACACGAGTTTCAGGGGTTTGGTTAGAAATTGGAGCGCTCTCTTGTATTGAAGAGGGGGCTTTTCGCTTTTGTTTTGATATTGCTTGCCGCGGTACGGTGGCGGAGGGGTGTCAACTTCATGTTATCCATACTCCTGCGCAGGCTTGGTGTTGGGATTGCAGTAAAATGGTGGAAGTCGAAAGCCACCAATCAGGCTGCCCGCAATGTCAGAGTTTTAATTTAAAGGTTGAGAATGGCGACAGTTTACGCATCAAAGAGCTCGAAGTTGAATAGTTTTTCAGGTTGGGTTTGAGGTGCATCAACCAGTCTCAATGGATTATGTATTAACCTAATTTAACAATCTCATTGTTGGGAGTGAAACTTATGTGTAGTACTTGTGGGTGTGCTTCAGGGGAGCGCAAGATCGAGGGCGATGACCCTCATCACGACCATAATCATCACCATGACCACCCTCATGATCATCATCACGACAATGATCACCATCATGGACACGATCATCATGATCATGGGCTTTCGCACCAAGACGATAACCAAGGGCAAACGGTTATTATCCATCATCATTATTATCATCAAGGTGATGTGCATAATCACTATCACCAATATGAACCGGCTCCCGTCGAGGCGAAATCAAAAAAACATAAACATAAGCATAAGCACAAACATGTTTATCAAACTCTAGAATCAAGCTTTAAACCTGCGGGGGAGCATCACGATCTGGATTATGGCCACGGGGAGGCAGGGACTCATGCACCGGGGATTAGTCAAAAACGCATGCTGCAAATCGAAATGGATGTATTAGATAAAAACAATCATCTTGCAGAGCATAACCGTGATGGGTTTAACCAAAAAAATATTTTAGCGTTAAATTTAGTTTCCAGCCCCGGTTCGGGTAAAACAACGTTATTAACTGAAACCCTATTAAAAATGCGGGGCAAAGTAAATTGCGCAGTCATCGAGGGGGATCAGCAAACCACCAATGATGCGCAGCGTATCCGTGAAACGGGAGTACCTGCTATTCAAGTGAATACAGGTAAAGGTTGCCATTTAGATGCACAAATGGTGCATGATGCGGCCGCACGTTTAGGTCTAGAAGATAATAGTTTGTTATTTATTGAAAATGTGGGGAATTTAGTATGCCCTGCAAGTTTTGATTTAGGGGAACGTCATAAAGTCGCAGTGCTTTCGGTAACGGAAGGGGAAGATAAACCCTTAAAATACCCACATATGTTTGCGGCTGCAGACATTATGTTACTGAATAAAATCGACTTACTACCTTATTTACATTTTGATGTGGACGCTTGTATTGCCAATGCCAAACAAGTGAATCCAAACATCCAAGTGATCCAAGTCTCTGCGACGCAAGGAGATGGTATGGACGCATGGCTAGCGTGGCTGGAGACTCAGTTATGTGCTTAGGCATTCCGGGAAAAATTGTCGCAGTGGGTGAAGATATTCACCAACTGGCGCAAGTGGATGTGTGTGGTGTAAAGCGGGACGTTAATATTGGTTTAATTTGTGAAGGGGAAACTTCAGATTTATTAGGCCAATGGGTATTAGTACACGTCGGCTTTGCCATGAGTATCATTAATGAAGAAGAAGCACAATCGACGTTAGATGCCTTAACGGCAATGAGCCAATTAGATCATGAAGTGAGCGATTTTAGTGGGTTAACAGTAGGAGACTCTGATGCAGTACGTCGATGAGTTTCGAGACCCAACGTTAGCGCAGGCATTATTAAGCCATATCCGTAAACGAGTGAGTGACATTCCACAAGCGAAGTTCCGCCCATTACAACTCATGGAAGTGTGCGGCGGCCATACCCATGCTATTTTCAAATTTGGTATTGACCAACTTTTACCTGATGAAATTGAATTTGTGCATGGGCCGGGCTGCCCTGTCTGCGTATTACCGATGGGGCGTATCGATGGCTGTATTGAAATTGCGGAGCGCCCAGAAGTAATTTTTTGTACTTATGGGGATGCCATGCGAGTGCCTGGTCAAAAAGGCTCATTATTAGATGCCAAAAGACGTGGGGCTGATGTACGTATTGTTTATTCTCCTCTTGATACGCTAGCGTTAGCTGAACAGCAGCCTGAACGCCAAGTGGTTTTCTTTGGCTTAGGCTTTGAAACCACCATGCCGAGTACGGCGATCACCTTGCAGCAAGCAAAACGCCGTCAGCTCAATAATTTTACGGTATTTTGCCAACATATTACTATTATCCCAACGCTTAAAAGCCTGTTAGAACAACCTGATGTACGTATTGATGGCTTTTTAGCACCGGGGCATGTCAGCATGGTGATTGGCTCTCAGCCTTATCAATTTATTACGGATGACTTTCATAAACCGCTGGTGGTAACGGGGTTTGAACCACTTGATATTCTGCAATCCATAGCGATGCTTGTTGACCAACTTGCAGATGGCCGCTGTGAAGTAGAAAACCAATATAAGCGTATTGTATCTGATCATGGCAATATGTTGGCATTAAAAGCATTGGGTGATGTTTTTGAATTAAAAACAACGAGCGAATGGCGTGGACTTGGGGAGATTGCGGGTTCAGGTGTTCAGCTCTCGAAAGCTTATCAAAGTTTTGATGCAGAATTACGTTTCCAAATACAGCCTCATCAAGTGGCTGATGACCCGCAAGCTCGTTGTGGTGATGTCTTAACGGGGCGTTGTAAACCGAATGAATGTGCTCTATTTGGCAAACGTTGCACGCCTCAAACAGCATTTGGTGCATTAATGGTTTCTTCAGAAGGCGCTTGTGCGGCTTATTATCAATATCGTCGGGAGGCATAAATGAGTCGTGATGCTAACAATGTGGTGACGATGGCACATGGGAGCGGCGGGCAGGCTATGCAGCAACTGATAGAACAGTTGTTTTTGCAGGCATTTGCCAATCAAGCACTTAATGAAAGGGAGGACCAAGCGCGGTTATCATTGGCGGAGTTAACGGCTTTAGGTGACCGTTTAGCTTTTAGTACTGACAGCTATGTGATTGATCCTATTTTTTTCCCTGGTGGCAATATTGGTAAGCTTGCCGTGTGTGGTACGGTTAATGACGTAGCGGTGAGTGGCGCTATTCCTAAATATCTTTCTTGCGGTTTTATATTGGAAGAAGGTTTCCTTCTCTCTGAATTACAAACTATTGTTGAATCCATGGCAGCGACAGCTGCCGCCGCAGGCGTAGAGATTGTGACCGGAGATACTAAAGTGGTGCAGCGTGGAGCTGCCGATAAAGTCTTTATTAACACTGCTGGTATTGGGGTGATCCCAAGTGAGATCCGTTGGGGGGCCCAGCAAATTCAAGCGGGTGACAAGGTAATAGTGAGTGGCACTTTGGGCGATCACGGCGCAACCATCTTAAACTTACGAGAACAGCTTGGTTTGGAAGCTGAGCTAAATAGTGATTGCGCGGTATTAACGCCATTGATTGAACCACTGCGCAATATTGAGGGGGTTCGTGCATTACGGGATGCCACCCGTGGCGGGGTTACTGCTATTTTGCATGAATTTTCACAGGCCAGTGGGTGCGGAGTAGCGGTGAATGAAGGGGATTTACCCGTTTCTTCTGCTGTTAGAGGGGTTTGTGAGCTATTAGGTTTAGAGCCACTTAACTTCGCTAATGAAGGTAAATTGGTGATTGTGGTTAAACCTGACGCAGAAAGCGCAGTACTCGGCGCGTTGCGCAGCCATCCATTAGGCGAAAATGCTGCTACCATTGGTTGTGTCACAGAGCAAAAACAAGTGAAATTAGTCGGGGTTTTTGGTGCCTCAAGGCTATTAGATTTACCACACAGTGAGCCATTACCACGTATTTGTTAATCAGATGCCCTATAGGCAAAAAACTATAGGGCAAACTAACAGACTAACGCCTTAGCATACCTTTATCGATAATAAACTCGATAATGGTCTCTAAGCCTACTTTTTTCTTCAAGTTGGTGAAAACATAAGGTTTGATTGGGCGCATTCTTGCGGTATCTGCTTCCATAACCTCTAATGATGCCCCAACATACGGAGCGAGGTCTATTTTATTGATCACCAATAAATCAGAATGGGTAATACCCGGGCCGCCCTTACGTGGGATTTTTTCCCCTTCAGCGACATCAATAACATAGATCGTTAAATCGGCGAGCTCAGGGCTAAAAGTTGCACTTAGATTGTCGCCACCGCTTTCCACAAATACGACATCGAGGTTTTTGTGGCGCATTGCCAGTTCCTCAACTGCCGCAAGGTTCATGGAGGCATCTTCACGAATGGCAGTGTGAGGGCAACCGCCTGTTTCTACGCCGATAATGCGGTCAGCGTCTAAGGCTTCGGCACGCGTGAGTATTTTTGCATCTTCTTGGGTATAAATATCATTGGTGACGACCGCAATTTGGTAGGTATCGCGCATCGCTTTACATAAAACTTCGAGTAATGCCGTTTTTCCTGAGCCTACTGGCCCACCGACACCAATTCGTAGGGGTTGGTTATATTCTTGCATTGTATATTTCTCATGAACGAAAAAGTCGTGTGTATTGGGTTTCATGCCGACTACTGGCAATAATTTGGGCAGGAGTAAAACTGCCGATATCTTCTAAAGGCCAAGTGGCTGATTGCGCGACAATGGTTGGGATGCGTTCTGTCAGGGTAAATAGGATGTTCTGTCCAGCACTTTGCCCAAGAGGGATTAGCTTAACACCAGACATGACGGTGTTTTCCAGCCAACCCCATGCATAGGCACTGCACAGCTTTTCAATATCAATATTCCAACTGACTGCCGCAAGAGCAAACGCCATTAACTGTGTTTGCTTAACGCAGGTCTGTGTGGTTGTATCAAGCTCAATCCCTAGCTGAGGTAGCAAGCGGGCGAAAGCAATACCTCGCTGGCGCTCCTCTAAGCGTAGCTCCTTCGTTTCACGGCTGGCGATCATAAAATCACACCAATAGGTGACTTTTTCTATATCGGAACATAGCAAATGTGTATGAATTTGCCGCAAAACAGGAAGTTCTAATGTCGCAATTGCGTGGGTCATTTGTGCTGTTAACCAGCTTGCAAGAGTATCCGGCGTGGTGACCCAGCCGTTTTCAATCGCCCATTCCAAGCCTTGGGAATAAGTGAATGACCCAACAGGTAAAGAGGGACTGACAAGTTGATATAAGCGCAAATCTGCTAACATGGATAAACTTCTCCAGTGTTATTAATGGTGGTGATGTTCATCGTGGTCATGTTGATGGTGATGATGATGCCCACCGGATGACCCACCATAAGCCCCCGGCTCAGGTTGGTATTTTTCCAGCCCCACACTGACCGTTGCACCTAATCCACGGGCCATATCATCTAACACATGGTCGTGAAAATAACGGCACCAACCCGCTTCAATTTGCAGAGGAACGTGGCGGTTGCCTAAGTGATAGCAAACACGCGCCAACAGCAGTGGGTCATCACTGTAAACCGTCGAAACTTGCTCTTTTGCGGCTTCGATAGTGACGAATTCCCCAGTTTCCGTGGCTAATACATCACCTTCCTTAAGTATTGTTCCACGGGGAAGGAATAACCCCGCTTCTTGTCCATCACTTAAGGTGACTTTTAAACGGCTCTTAGTGCGCTCATCCATGGTTAAACACAATGATAAATGCATATCAGGTGCCTCATGGTTATCTATAACTTTAATAAATTTTTTCATGCACTGGCTCTTCAATTAGGGATCAGAATAAAAAGTAACGTTGTGCCATGGGGAGTTCAGTGGCTGGCTCACAAACCAATGGAATACCATCAGCTTTGACAATGTAAGTTTGTGGGTCGAGCTCAATATGAGGCACATAGTTATTGTGGATCATGGATGCTTTGGTGATGTTACGGCAGCCCTCAACTCGGCCAATTTGACTTTGTAAGCCTAGTTTCTCAGGCACGCCTGCATCGATACCGGCTTTCGACATAAAAATCATCGAAGTGTGGTATTTGGCTTTACCTAATGCGCCAAACATTGGGCGGTAATGGACAGGTTGAGGCGTTGGAATAGCCGCATTAATATCCCCCATAGGGGCATAAGCCACCATGCCACCCTTCATAATCAAGGCCGGTTTAATGGCAAAAAAGGCAGGGTCCCACAACACGATATCCGCGAGTTTACCTTTTTCAATCGACCCGACTTCATGGGCAATGCCATGGGCGATAGCGGGGTTAATTGTGTATTTAGCGACATAGCGTTTAATTCGGTTATTGTCACTTTCCGGTGTATCCCCTTCTAGGGTGCCACGCTGCAATTTCATTTTATGAGCGCATTGCCAAGTGCGAATGATAACCTCGCCAACACGCCCCATTGCTTGCGAATCAGAGGACATGACAGAAATTGCTCCCATGTCATGCAAAATATCTTCTGCTGCAATGGTTTCACGCCGAATTCGCGACTCGGCAAAAGCGACATCTTCAGGAATAGAAGGGTCGAGATGATGGCAAACCATCAACATATCCAAATGTTCGTCCACCGTGTTGATGGTATACGGCATAGTTGGGTTGGTTGAAGCGGGTAGAATATTGGGCTCACCCACAGATTTGATCACATCAGGGGCATGACCACCCCCAGCACCTTCAGTATGGAATACGTGGATCACTCGTCCAGCAATGGCTTTGACGGTTTCCTCATAAAACCCACCTTCATTTAAGGTATCTGAGTGGATAGCGACTTGCACATCCATTTCATCTGCGACATTTAGGCAGTTATCAATTGCCATTGGGGTTGCGCCCCAGTCCTCATGGATTTTAAGGCCAATTGCACCTGCTTCGATTTGTTCGCGGATAGCTTCAGGTTTGCTTACGCAGCCTTTACCAAACAGGCCCACATTGATGGGTAACTCGTCTACTGCTTCTAACATGCGGTACATGTTCCAGATACCGGGCGTTACTGTCGTCGCATTGGTACCAGCTACAGGGCCCGTTCCACCGCCTATAAATGTAGTAACTCCAGATACCAAACCTTCTTCTGCTTGCTGTGGGCAAATGAAGTGAATATGGGTATCGACACCGCCTGCGGTAATAATTTTACCTTCACCGGCAACCACTTCTGTTCCCGGGCCAATAACAATATCTACGTTGGGTTGAACGTCAGGGTTACCTGCTTTACCAATACCGGCAATACGGCCATTTTTAATACCGATATCTGCTTTGACGATCCCCCAATGGTCTAAAATAATGGCGTTGGTGATTAGGACATCAACACATTGGTCACTCGTGACTTGGCTTTGCCCCATGCCGTCACGGATGACTTTACCACCGCCAAATTTAACTTCCTCACCGTAAGTGGTGAAATCTTTTTCGATCTCTAAAAATAACTCGGTATCTGCTAAGCGTAAGCGGTCACCTGTTGTTGGACCAAACATATCAGCGTAAGCTTGCCGTGAGATAGTTTTCATTATTAATTCTCACTCTTTAACTTGCCCATGACTTTGCCATGGAAGCCATAAATTTCTCTTTTGCCACTAAATGCGACTAACTCAACCGTACGGCTTTGGCCTGGTTCAAAACGAACGGCCATACCCGCAGGGATATTTAAACGAAAGCCTAACGTCGCTTCCCGCTCAAATTTAAGGGCGTCGTTCACTTCATAAAAATGGTAATGAGAGCCAATCTGAATAGGGCGATCACCATGGTTAGCGACTTGGACGGTTTGGGTTTCTCGACCTGCGTTGAGTACGATGTCACCTAAAGCTGAGTTAACTTTAATTTCACCGGGGATCATATTGCTACCTATACAATTGGGTCATGAATGGAAACAAGTTTAGTGCCGTCAGGGAATGTGCATTCCACTTGGACGTCTTTGATCATTTCGGGGACACCTTCCATGACTTGATCGGCGGTTAAGATGGTACGGCCTTCACTCATTAATTGTGCGACGGTTTTACCATCGCGAGCGCCTTCCATAATCTCACAACTGATCAACGCAACCGCTTCTGGATAGTTGAGTTTTAATCCACGATCTAAGCGCTTTTGCGCAACAAGCCCGGCGGTAAAAAGCAATAATTTATCTTTCTCTCTTGGTGTTAGTTCCATTTTTGCTCCTAAAAATAACGTTTAAGTTGCCCAAATTCGTGGTGGTTCAGGGCAATAACCTAGCCAGTGCTGCCTTGTTGCTTGCCAAATTTGCACAAAGCAAGCCATCATAGGTTCAGTTTGAGAACCTAATAACCGCAATACTAAAATGCCATCAACATCCGTTAAGCCATATTCGATAGGTTTATTCTTTGAAACGAAAAGCGGGTTTAAACTTTGATGAATAACTTCTTTCAATTCATCCGTTGCGGGGTATATATATAATGAACCGAGCATTGGATATTCATGCATTATCGCTAATTGGTTTTGTAGGCCATTGATCCATAAGGATTCAGTTAGCGTTAGTTTGTTATCAATATAGAAATTTAGTCGCCCTCTGATATCGCCATCTTCAAACCACTCATTTAATACTGGTCGCCCTAGGCATTGCATTTCCCAACCAATAAACCTTGCCTGTAAACCAAGGTGAATATGGGTTTCTAGTCGAGCTTGGGCTTTCGGGAAAAAAATATTTTCCTGCGGTAACCATTCAAGAAAACCATCGTTGGCGACAGTTAGCGTCTGTACTTGACGCGCAACGCCACCAGCACTACGGTAAAATTTTGTCGCTCCAGGTGTTGTAAGTAGTGCATGAGCATTGGGTTGAACATCAATATTGATAAGTAGTTTATCCCCCCCGACGACACCTCCTGGGGGATGAAGTAAATACGTGTGTGCAATCCCTTGCTCGGGATAGAATGGCCGCTGTACCATTAAAGGGCCGATATGTTGTTTATCCGTTAAACGGGTTATTCCACGTTTTAATTCATATCGTAAAAAAATTTCAGCTAACCAGCCTGATCCTGAAAAATCAGACATACTTTCTCCTGCAAATCAGCCAACTAAAAATACGCGAACATGTTTAGCTATACCCCTAATCTCAAGGATTGGTGTATATGAAGTATATACTCGTGATACTGCAAGCCTGAGCGTCGTTAACGAGGTACTTTTGCCCTTGTCACATACTTAAGTATGCGACGAAAAGCCTGTTCGCTTGTCATCTGGCTACAACTTGGATCATTAAGAATATAAGCTAATGCAAGTAGGGTAGGGTGTGAATAAACGCCAGAAAAGTGATTCTTTAAACCGGAGTAGATTCATCTGCCGCGCGATTTTACACCTTATAGTGAAAATTACCTTTCAATTAAATAGCAATTTATTTAGAAAAAGTAACAAGCATAAAAATAACAGTAAAAAATGAACGTATATCTATATTGCGATTTTTCAGCAACAGGACTATATTCTGAGCCGCAAGCAGGTAGGGTATGTGTACAATCAATTTATGGCGTTTTACTGTTCATCAAAAATGTTATGTTCTGACTTATTCAATCGCCCCTTTTTCTAGGGATATTTTTCACATGTTGACTGCAGTGTGTTGAGATTATGGAATACAAATATTTTCTTTCAGAGAGCCAAATGGTGCTAAAAGCGTTTTATATTGAAAGCGCGATGATTGCCATGCTGTGTGGCGCGAAAGGGAATGTGGTGATCAATGGGCAATCTATTGATATTTCATCGGATATCACATTAATTATGCCTAAATACAGCCAAGTTTCTTGTAATATTGTTTGTAACACTGTGAATCAACCGATTGAAATCCATACTCTATCGATGACAGAGTTTGAGTTACAAGCCGTTTTTTTATTACTGATCACCTTGATGAAGTCTAGTGCACCTTTGACGAGCCATCAGCCAATTTACCATGTTTCACCCCCTGAAACTGTCAGAGATAACTTTAGTTTATTAAAACAATGCTTACCATTGAAAAAACAAAGTGAATCTCAAGAAGCGCTGTTGATGAAGCAAAGCCTATATTTTATTTTAATGGCGATATATCAAGAGGGTGTTGATATCCTTACTATTTTTCGTTTCAATTATGATGAACCGAAAAACCAAGCAATTACCCATTTGATCACCCAAGAACCCCAGAAGAAATGGAGTTTGGATGATGTTGCAAAGGCGTTATTTACAACCCCTTCAACTTTACGCCGTCATTTAAACCGTGAAGGTGTGTCATTTCGCCAATTATTATTAGATGTTCGAATGGGGATGGCTCTTAATTATTTAACGTTTTCGAATTACTCTGTATATCAAATTAGCCATCGTTGCGGGTTTGGTAGTAATGCCTATTTTTGTGATGTATTTAAGAGAAAATATAATATGACGCCTTCTCAATTTCGTTTGCAATCAAGGCAATCTAATGACCCAGCTTTTATTACTACCTTATTGTCGAGTTCAAATCCTATTGAATTTGATAAAGAAATTGAAGAATAGCCATTACCGAATTTATTCGGCATAGCCAAGGTGTGTTACCGTTTTAATAAGTTTTTCATTAAATTCGAAGTTCTCTTGATATAGAACGTAGAAAATAATGGCTTTAAATTTAATATGACTCACTACACACAGTGAATATCTCACCAATAGCAATAATTAATGAAATAAAGCTCATTAATTGTATGAAATAAAAAATAAAACCAGTCTATAGAGGGATGTATGATTAAAAATATCATTGCAGCAATGTGCCTTATGGGGCTAAGCCTGCAAGTCCAAGCCGCAGAACCTATTCACTCGCAAACCTTACGTTTAGCAATCGGTGCTGAACCCACAGAAGGTTTTGACCCAATGTTGGGGTGGAGTCACGGTAGCTACCTCTTACTGCATAGCCCGTTATTAAAACAAAAAGCAGACCTTTCATGGCATAGCTATATGCTTGAAAGCTATCAACATAATGCTGATGGTAAACAATGGACGCTAAAACTAAAAAAAGATTTAAAATTTTCTGATGGCTCACCGTTAACAGCTAAAGATGTGGTATTTACCTATAATAATGCGGCGGCAAGTGGGGGTAAGGTGGATATGGGGAATTTTGCTCAATCAGAAGAAATTGACCCATTAACCGTCAAAATTACCTTATCTTCTCCCCAAAGCACTTTTATTAACGTCCTCGGTTCATTAGGGATTGTTTGTGCCGATAAATATGATGCGAAAACCTATGCTCATAACCCAATTGGGGCAGGTCCTTATCGCTTGGTTGCGTTCCAACCGGGTCAGCAGTTGATTGTTGAACGAAACCCATACTATGCGGGGCCAAAAAATGATTTTGGCAAAATGGTATTTGTGTTCCTTGATGAAGATGCTGCGTTTGCTGCTGCACAAAGTAATCAATTAGACATTGTCCGTATTCCTGCTGCGGTTGCTACGAATGCGAATAACGTTAAAAACATGAAACTGATTGAGCGCTATAGTGTGGAAAATAGGGGGATTTCCTTCCCAATTCCACCAGCAGGTGAAAAAGATGCCCAAGGTAACCCTATAGGTAACGATATTACGTCAGATATCGCAATTCGTAGGGCTATAAACTATGCCCTTGATCGTAAATTATTAGCAGAGTCTGTACTTGAAGGGTTTGCTGTGCCGGCTTATACCGGTGTTGCGGGTTTACCTTGGAATAACCCAGACTCAGCATTTAAAGACGGTGATTTAGCAAAGGCTAAGTCGATTCTAGAAGCCGCAGGTTGGTCACTAAATAAAGATGGCTTAAGAGAAAAAGACGGTAAGGTTGCGAAATTGACTTTATGGTATGCCAGTGGCGATACCACACGCCGTGATTTAGCGCAGGCTATTCGTTCAAGTTTGAAACCACTCGGTATTGAAATGGATTTAAAATCAGGTAGCTGGGAAACTGTTGAACGTTATATGCACGCTAACCCGACTTTATTTGGGTGGGGGAGTTTAGACCCTATGGAATTGGTGCATAATTACAGTAGTAAAGCGGCGGGTGTTGGGTTTTATAACCCAGGTTATTATAAAAACAGCGCAGTTGATGAGCTGATTGAAGACGCGCTTCGTCAACCTGACCAAACAGCCGCTATCCCTCTTTGGCAAAAAGTTGACTGGAATGGCACGACAGGCGTGGGGGTTAAAGGGGACGCAGCTTGGGCTTGGTTAATGAATCTACAACATATTTACTTGCTGAATAATTGTGTGGATTTAGGCGCGAGTGCACCCGAAATTCACGGTTCTTGGTCAGTATTAAATAACGTTGATGAATGGGCATGGACTTGCCAGTAATGCGAACCACACTTGGGCTTTTATTGCGGTTTATTTGTTTGTTAACCGTCACTGCAGCGGGGATTTTTATCCTACTGAGTTACTCGCCTATTGACCCAATAAAAGCCTATATTGGCAATGATTTGATGCATGTCCCCCCTGAACAATATGCGTTAATTGCAGCTCGTTGGGGGCTAGATCAACCATTATGGCTGCAATTTTGGCGCTGGTTTTCGCAAATGTTACAAGGAGATATGGGGTATTCCATGCTTTATAATACCCCTGTTGTCCAAGTGATATCAGACCGCCTTGTGCCTTCCCTTGCCCTTCTAATTTGTGCTTGGCTTTTTTCTGGGGTTGTGGGTTTTGCTTTAGGGGTTATTGCAGGGCGTTATTTAAACCGTTGGCTTGATAAGCTGATTTCAACCTTATGTTACTTGCTTGCGTCACTACCTGTTTTTTGGGTTGGTCTTTTATTACTTTCTTTATTTGCGGTTTCACTACAATGGGCGCCAATTTGTTGTGCATGGCCGATAGGGTTGGATGAACAAACCGCCACTTTTACACAGAAGCTTCATCACCTAGTTTTACCTGTTATTGCTTTGGGTATGCTAGGCATTGGTAACATAGCTCTACATACGCGTGCGAAAGTTGTTGAAGTATTGAATAGTGAGTTTATTCATTATGCACAGGCACAGGGTGATAAAGGTTGGTCAATGATCGGCTTTCATGTGTTAAAACATGCGATTACCCCAGCAATTTGTTTACAGTTCGCTTCCGTAGGGGAGTTACTTAGCGGAGCACTATTAGCAGAAAAAGTCTTTGCTTATCCAGGGCTTGGTCAGGCAACCATCGACGCTGGGTTACGGGGGGATATCCCCTTGCTGATGGGGATAGTTATGTTATGTGCAGCACTGATTTTCTTTAGTAATACGATTGCTGATGTACTGCTAAAAAAGGTGAATAAGGGAGTGATGAGAACCTCATGACATATAACCCAAATCGTGCTTTGTTTAAGTTGGTCATTTCTTTGCTTTTATTGTCTATTTTGGCTATTTACGCTTTTGGGTTTTCCATCAATGATGTTGAAATGAGCTTACTCGATAGGCGGCAAGCACCTTCTTGGCAACATGTCTTTGGAACGGATAATTTAGGGCGTGATTTATTCGAGAGAACTTTTCAAGGTGTTGCTACAAGCTTGCAAATTGGTTTGATTGCCGCTTTTTCAAGTGGGTTAATTGCTGTGGTGATGGCAGGTTTATCCTCTTTAAATAAAACAATGGATTACGCTGTCCGAGGCATAATTGATGCCTTACTTGCTTTGCCTCATTTACTCCTATTGGTATTAATTTGTTTTACATTAGGTGGCGGTAAAATGGGGGTGATTTGGGCGGTGGCTCTGACACATTGGCCAAAACTGACGCTAATTTTACGTGCTGAATTGCAGCGTGTAAGCCAATCAGACTACATTATGCTCTCTCAACGTATTGGTAACAGCGCTATTTACCGCTGGCGTTATCACTATTTACCTATGATTTTACCTCAGTGGATAGTTGGGACTCTACTGATGTTTCCTCATGCGGTGTTGCACAGTGCGGCATTGAGCTTTTTAGGGTTTGGTTTATCCCCCCACGAGCCTTCTCTTGGCATTTTACTTTCTGATGCACTGCGTTATTTGAGCACTGGAGCATGGTGGTTGGTGGTATTCCCTGGTGTTGCTTTAATGGGGTTGGTACTGTTATTTGACCAGTTCGCTAAAGCCGTGCAGCAGTTATGGTTAAAGGGGGTTGCATGTTGAGTTTAGACAATTTAACGATTGATGTGGCTCAATTCCGTTGGTTAGGGCGTAAGCGCTGGTCACCTTTATTAAAAGGCATTTCATTAGATATTCAACCGGGTGAAATGGTAGCACTGGTTGGTGGGAGTGGGGAAGGGAAAAGCCTGTTATTGCAAAGTGTTTTAGGGTTACTCCCTGAAAATATGCGTTGTCGTGGCGATATTAATCTTAATGGCAAACGGCTAACAGAAAAAAATAAGCCACAACATCGTGGGAGTTCCTTATGTTATATACCTCAGGGGGTGAGTGCCCTTAACCCGTTGATCAGAATTGGCCCTCAGTTAGAGCGTGCAGCTATACTCAGTGGGCAGCATATTAAAATGCATGATGTGGCTCGCCATCTACAGAAATATAACTTACAAAGCTCGTTAGTCGGCCATTATCCAAGCCAATTATCAGGCGGAATGGCAAAGCGAGTGTTAGCGAGCAGCGCCACGCTATCTTGTGCGGAATATATTTTAGCTGATGAAATTTCATCGTGGCTGGATGATGAACATGCTGTTCAACTTCTTGAAAATATACAAACGCTTTGTCACGATGGGCGAGGTGTTTTATGGGTCACTCATGATCTCTCCATGGCAGTACGTTTTGCAGACCGCATTGCACTATTGCGCAATGGGGAGATGGAAGAAGTATTGAGTAGCCAAAAATTAAAGCAAGGTGGTGGGGGCAAGTGGTTGCAATCACTATGGAATGCACTACCTGAACACCAATTTATGGCAATGAAATGAGTGTAATTGAAAGCGTTTTAGATGTTAAAAACTTATGTATTGAGCAAGGTAACCAAGTATTATGGGATAACTTTAGCTTTTCACTTGGCCATCATGAACGCCTTGGGATTTCAGCGCCAAGTGGTTTTGGAAAAACGACATTAGGGCGGGTATTAGCGAAGTGGCAAAAGCCAACCCAAGGGCATATTCTATTTGAAGGCAAGCCATTAAATAACCAGGGGTATTGCCCAATCCAGCTAGTTCCTCAACACCCTGAAAAAAGTTTTAATCCTTACCGTACTGTCGGTGCCAGTTTATATGATGCATGGCGACCAGAAGCTGATTGGTTGGCACAATTTTCAATAAAGCCCGAATGGCTAGACAGGCGGCCAAACGAGCTTTCTGGTGGGGAGCTTGCTCGGATTGCACTATTACGTGCTTTAGACCCTCGAACTAAAATTTTAATCGCAGATGAAATAACGGCTCAATTAGATGCCAATTTACAAAAACAGATTTGGCAGCGTTTAATCACATTATCGCAAGAGCGCCCATTAGCTATGATTATTTTTAGCCATAACAGAGCGCTATTAGAGAAAGTTTGCTGCCGTGTCATCACATTAGGTCAATTATCAAAATGATGGGTTAATTGGCCCCAGTGATTTGGCTAAGCTTATCAATTTCTGCTAATAAATCATCTACATTAGGGCGATAACCGATCCCATAATCAACCCCCTCGGTATATGTCGACTTTTTGATAATTTCTCGCATTCCCCACGCAGATAAAACGATTTCATTTTGTTTGGCGTAGTCTTGGATTAATGCAAGGGCACCAGAACACAAAGGTGTTGCACTTGAGGTCCCTGAGTAATCTTTTGAATAATTACGATTATTACCGGGTAATTTCTGCAATGAGCTATACCCCGTGGTGGTGACACTCCAGTCTCCCCATGAATTTATCAATGAGGTTTTTTGGTTGTAGTTTGAGAAATAAGCGCGTGTCCCCGAAAGATGATTACAAGCGCCCACTAACATGCTGCCGCTATCCCCATAGTCAGCCATCACGCCCGGTAAATTTAAGTCTAAACCACCGTTACCAGCAGCAAGGATTACAACTGCTCCTTTATCAACCATGATTTTAATGCGTTCCCACCAACTTCGAATGGCTGTTGCCGGAAGCAATTTCTCATTAATTTTAAATTGTATATCTAGGCTAACAATGTCTCCGGGGGCGACGTGTTTAGTTAATATATCGAGGTCTCCAGTATCGTAAAAGTAGTATTGGCAATCATAGGCGATCCCCGTCACACCGAATGCATTATTGGTGGCGACAATACAACCTGTTGATGCAGTTCCATGGTTGCAGTCTTCAGTTTCAGGGCGGCTATAGACTACTGTTATTTTTGAATCTTTTAGATCTTCATGGTTTTTATATACGCCAAAATCTAAATGTCGAACTACCGCTTTTGAACCATTGACATGTTTATTCCATGCGTTGCGAATATTCATGCCTTTTGGGGCATCTAAATAAGTTTGTAAGTGATTAAAATTTGGTGTTATGTCATCAACATTATCTACCTGCTCGGTATTTTCTGGGGGATTCTGATTAAATGGTAACTGCGGAGGTGTATATAACGCCGTATTTGGGGTAACACAACAATATTCAACATATTCAAAAGTTTCAATTAGATTAGCAAGTTGTAATAGGCTCTCAAAATCAGTTTCCTTGTCATAAGTTACATAATCATATTGGCTGATGGGCTGGCTATTAGTTGAATTAACTGGGGCAATATTAATAGGTATTAAGTCTATTAACAATTTAGTTTCAAGTAAAGTATACTTGCCTTTTAGTACTTTGATATCTAACTTATAATTATTTACCCCCGCTACTTTTTGATTAATTGTTTTTGTTTTTACTGGGCTGTTATATTCCTTAACCTGAGTTTGAATACTGTTTATATTGAAAGTGATCGCTTTTGAATTAAGTTTTTGCTTACTTTCACTTAGCGTTTCATATGTAATCTCAGCATGGTAATCTCCTGATTTATCTATATTAAATAGGTGGTGATTTTCTTTGGTAATTATAGAGTCTATTTTATTGTTATTTAAAAATAAACCAACCTCAACATTAGTTTCTTCTGTATTATTAAAATTAACTAAAATCCCACTTAAATTAAAGTCTATATATTTATAAATTTTTATACTCATCGTATCTCTTTATATTAATAGTTATTGGTTGTTCATTGAATTGGTATTCTATTTAAGGTTTGTTTTTTACTTGTTGCAATATTAATAATTTACTAGTTATTAATGAAAAAAAATTCACAATATTAATTATGCTTTATTTATTTTTATTTTTGACAAATGTCATAGGGATATCTTCCTCCTTCAATTATTTTACCCTCACAAATGAAAATGATAACCATTACTATTTATGGGGTGAATATATGCCTTATCCATTAAAACAGCATAAATTAACGTACTATATTGCTTTAACCTTCAGTATCAGCACGTTAGCGACTACTAAAGTGGTGGCTGCTCAGCAACCGACAAAACCAGAGGTAATAATTGTCAATTCTTCTACGCAGCACAGCCGCTTAACCCCAAGCGAACAGCAAGAGAAAGAGAAACTTGAAAAAGTTGCTGGGGGAACAAACCTCGTGATGATAGAGAAAGACTCCCGCCTTGCCACATTACAGGATGCGCTTGATTACCAGCCAGGGTTAGTTATTCAAAATTTTTTCGGTGGGATTGATCAGCCAAGACTAAATATCCGGGGGTCTGGGGTACAGAGTGCTCCTCTTGCTCGCGGTGTTTTATTATTACAAGACGGCTTACCAGCAACTGATGCAGATGGTAGTTTCCATATTAGTACATTAGAAATGCGGGATGCACGCATGGTCAGTGTACGTCGAGGAGCAAATAGCCTTAACCCTCAAAGTAATAGCCTTGGGGGGGAACTAGATGTTCTGTCTTATACCGGAAGAAATGAACAAGGTCGTTTACGCTATGAGTACGGCTCTCATGGGCGTGAAGCGCTACAAACGGCTTTTGGTGGTGTATCTGATAATGGGTTATTTGATGGGCGTGTTAATTTTACCTATGACCATTTTGATGGTTATCGTAAACATTCCTCCTCTCAACGAAAAACATTACGTAGTAATTTTGGCTATATTACTGATAATTTTGAGAATAGAACGTGGTTAAATTGGACGGACTTACGTTTTGATGTTGCTGGGCCTGTTTCTGAAGAAGTACTAAACGATAACCCTACCGAGGTCTACCCGATGGTATGGCTACGTGATCCGCATCGTAATGTTGAACAATTTCGGGTTGCTAACCGTTCCGATTGGCAGGTAGGTAACCAAGCCATAGGGGCTGGTCTATGGCATATTCGTACTCATGATAACTTCACTACGCCTGCATATTACCGTTTTAGCCGTAGTCACAGTGAAGGTTTACAGCTAACGTATAATATTGAAACTGAGCCTGTTACCTATCGCACGGCATTAGCGTGGGATCAAATGACGCTGCAAACAGAACTGATGCAAAATCGAAAAGGTACGCCAGCGGATAAGAAAAAAATAGGTAAATATGACGGACGTGCGCAAAATATCTATGGCAGTGTTGGTGTCGATATCCATATTACACCAGCCGTGACAGTGAATTTAGATATGAAAGGGACACATGCACGTCGTGATGTTGAAAAGCGGCAAAGCCATCTTTCACTTGATCAAAACTGGACATTTTGGACACCAAAGGCCGGTATTGTTTGGCGTCCAACGGAAAGTCAGCGCTATTTTGCGAATATTAGTGCTAGCGAAGAGCCTGCGACGTTCTGGGAGATTATCAACTCGGCTAATGGAAAGCTAACCAAACTTTCGCCACAAAAAGCGGTTACTTATGAGATTGGTGGTGAGGGCGATATAACAGAAGCCTTGAAGTGGAACCTTGCGCTATATCGTAGCCAAATTAAGGATGAATATATAACAACCTATGACAGTGAAGGGACGGTTGTGGGGGTATTCAACTATGCAGCTAAAACACGTCATCAAGGTTTAGAAGCCGGCTTGGCTGGGCGCATTGGAGCAGGCCCTGGCGATTTTAATTACCGGGTTTCTTGGACTTACAATGATTTTCGTTTTATGGGGGGAGAATATAATGGCAATTATATCGCAGGTATTCCCCGTAATATCATTGCTGCCGAGGTTTTGTATGAGATAGGCGATTGGAGCGTAGGCCCGAATATCCATTGGGCGCCTACGGATATGGCAGTTGATCATCAAAACAATCTTGATATTCAAAAACGCAAGCACTATGCGATATTGGGGCTCAAAGGGAGCTATAAACCAACCGAACAATGGTTCCTTTACTTATCAATGGATAATTTGACGGATGAACGCTATGCAACAACATCAGTTGCTAACCAAACGGTAACAGCGAGAGACAGCACATTATTCCCCGGAATGGGCTTTAATGTGAATGGTGGAGTGACCTTTAATTTCTGATAATTAATAAACGCATTAGCGCAAGTTAATGCGTTTTCCTTAAAATGGGCGCTGCGCAGAAATAGATAACTGTGTCAGGTAATTTTCGTTATAAATGTGCACCGTATCTTTTTCGATACCAATAAACCCTTTTTGACGCCAGCCAGAGACTAAACGGCTCAGTGTTTCATAACGTATTCCTAATTTTGCTGCTAATTGCCCTCGAGATAATGGCAGAACAATATTTAGGCTTAATTGTTTGTGTTTTAAATCAATAAGATAAGCGGCAAGCCTTTGCTCTGCTGAGCTGGAAGTCAGCCAATCAATATGATTGATATTTTCATAAAGCTTACTGCTAAAACGCATGAGTAACTTTTCCATGATGTGTGGGCATGCATGGCAAAGGCGCAGAATATCACGTTTATCTAGTAATAAAGCTTCCCCATCAGTTTTGGCTCGTAAGCTCATAGGGTAACGGTTGTGAGGCATAAACACGGCAGCAATTGCGACGATTTCCCCGACATCAAACAAACCAAAAACTTTCTCTTCGCCTAAATAGGTGTGCCGATATACCTCTATTTGGCCACTGATCATCAAAGGGCAATGTTTGAATGGTTCCCCTTCGTGGTTAATTATTTCACTACTTTTAAACCGTATATAGCCACAATTTTCCAGCAATAAAGATAATTTTTCATCTTCAACTGATTGAAATAAAGAACATATTTTTAGCGAATCTAAAGATTGTGTATGGGGGAAAATATTTTTGACAAATGTCATAGGTCTTCCTCTTTTGCCGCCTTAGAATAGTCAGAGTATAAATGATAATCATACACATTATCAATTAAGATATTGGCGGGGAATTGAATAACCTTATGATAAATAATGCTTTTAGAATAGTGACAGTCTTCGTAACTTTTTGGGGGATGCTAAGCCCAGCCACTTCCCAATCAATTGATTTTACCGATATGTCAGGTGATAAAGTTCATTTATCTGCCCCTGCAAAACGTATTGTGGTGATCCCGATCCCTGCCGCTTCGATGCTAGTGGGGATGGACGAAAGTAGTGAGAAGCTGGTGGGGATGCACCCGTTTGCGAAGGTCGCCGCACGAGAGGGCATGCTGGGTCAAATGTTTTCACCGGTCTTACAGGTGAACTCTAATGTGGTGGGGAATAGTTTTACACCAAATATTGAGGCATTGTTGAATGTTGAACCAGATTTAGTATGGCAATGGGGGCATCGAGGGGATGACATTATTTCACCAATGCGAAATGCAGGGTTGACGGTTGCTACACTTGATTATGGGCAAGAAAGTTATACCCAAGAATGGGTCCGCCTAATGGGGCAAACGTTAGGCCATAATGAAAAAGCGCAAAAGATGATCGAGTGGCGCCAACACGTCATCGCATTGCTTTCCTCAACCACCGCCAAAATTCCAGAACCCGAACAGCCTCGCGTTTTATATCTATCTCATTTTAAGCAGAGTATTCAAACCTTTGGCTCAACTTCACATAATAATGCAGATTTTGCTTTAGCAGGTGGTGTGAGTTTAAACCGCGACCTCACTGGGCCAAGAACCTTAAATATAGAGCAAATCTTAGTTTGGAACCCAGATATCATTTTATTGGGCAATTTTGAAGAGGGTTTATCCCCTGAGGATGTGTATCAAAATCCGATGCTAAGCGAAGTGACTGCGGTGAAAAACCAACGAGTCTATAAATTACCGATTGGTGGGTTCATTTGGGATGCGCCTAATCAAGAAACGCCTTTGTATTGGCAGTGGCTAGCAATGATCTTCCATCCAGAAACCGTAAAAGTACCAATACGAGAGGAAATTCGTCAACGTTATCAGCAACTTTACGGTTATAACGTTTCAGAGCAACAAATCGATGGTATTTTGCAAATGGGAATGAACAAAAAAAGCCTGCACTACCTTTCTTTGATGGGGAAACCTGATGCGTAATTCGCAAATTCTGTGGGGTGGCTTAGTTATTTGTTTATTACTCACTTTTTTATTGGCGCTGAGTTGTGGGCGTTATCCTGTTTCGTTTTCTGCTGTTTTTCATATTTTTTATGACACCATTTTAGGCAATGACACTGGTTTAGCATACAGTCGCACGGAACAGAATGTAGTATTAAATGTCCGTTTACCTCGGGTTTTGATTGCGGGGGTCGCAGGAGCAGGTCTTGCTGTGGCAGGGGCTGCGCTACAAGGTATTTTCCGCAACCCATTAGTTGGCCCGCAAATTATCGGGGTGTCATCGGGTGCGGCGTTAGGTGGTGCCTTAGCTATCTTGCTGTTTTCTTCATTATTTATAACTATTTCCTTTGCTTTTGTGGGGGGGGTATTGGCGATTGTATTGGTTTTCTTGTTAGGGTTGAATCGCCAAGGTAGCCAGTTATTAATGTTGATTTTAGCTGGTGTGATTATTAACGCTTTTTTTGCTGCTTTGATCTCATTAATTACGTATTTTGCCGACCCAAATAATACCTTACAAACAATTGTTTTTTGGCTAATGGGCAGCTTTGCTAGCGCGTCCTATTTAAAACTATCCATCATCTTTCCAGTAGTTCTAGTTGCTGTTCTGGTCATTTTTGCTCTTCGTTTTCGCATCAATGTGTTGTCTCTTGGTGAGGAAAATGCACAGGCTTTGGGGATGAAAATTAACCGTACACGCTGGGCGGTTTTACTTTGTGTAGCCTTGATCACCAGTGCAACCGTTGCGGTATCTGGAACGATTGGTTGGGTAGGCCTAATTGTTCCGCATATTGCTCGGATTGTGGTGGGGCATGATCATCGTATCTTACTTCCGGCGAGTGCAGTGATTGGTGGGGTATATATGGTTGGTGTTGATACCTTCGCTCGAAGTATTACCAATGCGGAGATCCCGCTCAGTGTGATCACTGCATTAATTGGAGCCCCTATTTTTGCCTTACTTATTCACACGCTAAATAAAAGGGTGGCTGACTTATGATCGATGTTGAACAGCTCAATTTCACGATAGGTCAACGCCAACTATTTACTGATTTAAGCTTTAAACAGCCAAAAGGCAGTATTGGTGCAATTTTGGGGCCAAATGGCCGCGGGAAAACCACGTTATTGAGGTTATTACTCAGTTTACAACAAGGTGCGACAGGGAAAGTACGGATAAATGCTCCTGTTGCTTATGTGCCACAACTTAGTAGTTCATTGTTTCATTATTCAGTGCGGACTATGGTGAGTCTTGGGCGCATTCGCCACTTACCTTGGTATTCCTCGCCCAGCAAAAAAGACCATCAGATAGTTGAGCAATGTTTAACCTATTTAGAATTGAATCACTTTGCTGATCAACCGTTTAACCGCCTTAGTGGGGGCGAGAAACAAATGGTGATGATTGCTAGAGCGTTAGCTAGTGAGCCAGAAATTCTCATTCTTGATGAGCCTACATCGGCTTTAGACCTAGCAAATCAAGACAATGTGCTTAGCGTATTGCGTGATTTAGCCGCGCACCGAGGAATGACCATCTTATTTACCAGCCATTACCCTCAGCATGCCCTGCATATTGCCGACCATTCCTTACTACTGTTTAACAATGGCAGTTTTTTATTTGGCGGTTCTCAAACCATTCTAACGGAAGAAAACCTCGCAAAGCTTTACCAATTACCGGTGGCTATAACGGCTATTAATGACCAAGGTCGACAGACACATGGGGTCATTCCGTTATTTAGGTGATTATTTTCGAAGATAAATAAAATTATTAAATTGAGGAATATAAAACAATGAGTGATAACACAATAACTCCATCAGAAGCGCTTACCATCAGCACATTAATTAATTATACAGAACAGGGGATTGCCAGTCGTGTTCTGGCTAAAAATACTGGGGGCAATATGACCTTGTTTGCTTTTGATAAAGGCCAAGCACTTTCAGAACATAGCGCTCCCTTTGATGCCATCGTCATGGTTGTGGAAGGAAGTTTATTATTAACCATAGAAGGGAACCCTGTCACCGCAAAGCCGGGGGAAATTGTCAGAATGCCAGCAAATATTCCCCATGCAGTTGATGCACCTGAGCCTGCAAAAATGTTGCTGGTAATGCTACGCGAACCTAATACTGATTGTACACATTAACTTAGAGGCGATTATGGATAAATCATTTACAGCTCATGAGGCTGGACATAAATTTTTAGCTCGCCTAGGGAAAAAACGCTTGCGGCCCGGCGGGAAAATAGCAACTGAATGGCTACTTAGTCAGTCTGGCTTACATGCAGAAAGCCACGTCCTTGAAATTGCCTGTAATATGGGGACAACTGCTATTGAAATTGCTTCACAATTTCGTTGCCACATCACTGGTATTGATATGGACAAACAAGCTTTGGCACAAGCTAAAAAAAATGTTGCGGATCATGGTTTAACTGATTTGATTACCATTCAAATGGCAGATGCCTCAAAATTACCATTTGCAGATAACAGCTTCGATGTGGTGATTAATGAGGCAATGCTAACGATGTATGGTGATAAAGCAAAAACAAAGCTATTACAAGAATACTATCGTGTATTAAAGCCGGGGGGCCGTTTATTAACCCATGATATTGCTTTGAAAAATGAACAGGATGTCCAGCAAGTAGCAGCTCAAATGCAGCAAGTTATTCATGTTAAAGCGCAACCTTTGCCACAAACTCAGTGGGTTAACTTATTCAAACAAACAGGCTTTCAAAATGTGACGTCGATAACGGGGCCAATGACATTATTGTCTCCGAAGGGGCTAATCTATGATGAAGGGCTATTAGGGGCGATGAAAATTATTAGAAATGCGTTAAAAAAAGAAAACCGCCCACAATTTTTGCAGATGTTCCGCCATTTTCGTCGAAACCGTGGAAAGTTAAACTATGTTGCCGTGGTTAGCATGAAATAATTAAAAGGAGCCGTTAAGCGCAAGGATGCGTGATTAACCCCTTCCGTCATCATTCTCTCTCTTATTAAGTATTAGTAATGATAATAATACTTATATACATCTTTATTATCAGTTATAATTGATGATAGTTTTTATACAAAATAATAAGCAATGATTTAATCATGCTTTGTGAATTGTTTGTAAATTGATCATGCTGACTTTTATGACCACATTTAAAGGCCTAATTTAATGAAAATAAAACACCTTTTCATTCTTTCACCATGTTTACTCCCTTTCGTTTCCCCCTCAGTATTCGCCGCCGATAAAAAAGAAGAACAAATTACGGTATCTGCAACTCGTGGTTATAAGGCTGTTTCTGAAATGGCACAAACCACTTGGGTGATTGATAATGCTGAAATTGAGCAACAAGCGGAGGGCGGGAAGGAGTTAAAAGATATTTTAGCTCAGTTAATCCCTGGGATGAGTGTTAGTGGCCAAGGTCGTACGAATTATGGTATGAACATGCGTGGTCGTTCGATGATTGTCATGGTAGATGGCGTGCGTTTAAACTCTTCTCGTAGTGATAGCCGCCAACTAGACTCTATCGACCCTTTTAATATCAATCATATTGAAGTGATCTCTGGCGCTACCGCGATGTACGGCGGTGGTAGCAGCGGTGGTTTGATTAATATTGTCACGAAAAAAGGCCAAGAAGAAAAACAAGTTTCTCTTCAGTTAGGTGGAAAAACAGGCTTTAACAATGGCAAAGATCATGATGAAAATGTTGCAGCGGCTGTCAGCGGTGGTAATGAAAACGCTCATGGACGTGTTGCTGTAGCTTATCAACGTTATGGTGGTTGGTATGATGGAAAAGGGAATGCGATCAATATCGATAATACGCAAACAGGTCTGCAATTTTCTGACCGTCTAGATATCATGGCATCAGGTACGATTAATGTGGATGAAAAACAGCAGATTCAAGCTGTATATCAACATTATAAAAGTGAGTCGGATGGTAAACATGGCCTATATTTAGGGAAAGATTTTTCTGCGGTAAAAGGGCAAAGTGATGCCTACAATAGCGGTAAATTAAATTCTGACCGTTTACCGGGTACTGAGCGTAACTTACTTAATTTGCAATATTCAAATGCAGATGTATTCGGGCAAGATTTTGTAGCGCAAGTTTATTATCGTGATGAATCACAAAAGTTTTATCCATTCCCAACCCTCAAAGGGAAAGAGGTGACAAGCATTAGTTCATCCAACCAGCAAACCAATTTCTATGGAACTAAGCTGACATTTAATAGCCAACCAATGGATGAGCTAACGTTAACTTATGGTGTGGATGCAGAACATGAGCAATTCCGTGCCAATCAAATGTTCTTTGATTTAGACAAAGCCAAAGAATCGGGGGGAATGGATTTAACCAAAGCTTTCCAAATTGGCCGATATCCGAGTTATACCACCACGAACATGGCGACATTTTTACAAAGCAGCTATGACATTTCGCCAATGTTTACATTAAGCGGTGGCGTGCGTTACCAATATACTGAAAATAAAGTGGATGATTTTATTGGTTATTCACAGCAAGAAGCTATTGCGAATGGTAACGGTAAATCCGCAGATACGGTTCCGGGCGGGAAAACGGATTATAACAACTTACTGTTTAATGCGGGGGTTTTAGTTAACCTAACGGAAGAGCAACAAACATGGTTTAACTTCTCACAAGGTTTTGAAATTCCTGATATTGCTAAATATTATGGTACAGGTACCTATTCATCTACTCCAGATGCAAATGGCCATTGGAATTTAAAGAATAGTGTGAATATTAATGATACCAAAGTTAAAGGTATCAAGGTTAACTCCTTTGAGTTAGGTTGGCGCTATACCGGTGAAAACTTACGCACGCAAATAGCCACCTATTATTCCCTATCTGATAGAAGCTATGGTATCAATAAAGATGATATGACCATCTATATGAAGACCGATAAACGTCGTATTTATGGGGTAGAAGGTGCCGTTGATTACTTCTTTGATGATTCAGACTGGAGTGTAGGAAGCAACTTCAATCTACAAAAATCAGAATCGAAAGTTAATGGTAGTTGGGAAAAATGGAGTGTTGATTTTGCTAGCCCATCTAAGGTTAACGCTTACGTTGGCTGGGAGCCAAATGACTGGGCATTACGTTTACAAAGCCAGCAGACATTTAACTTAACGGATGCAGCAGGCAAAAAATTAGATGGTTATAATACCGTTGATTTATTAGGAAGTTATATGTTGCCAGTCGGTAAGGTCAGCTTTGCTGTAGAGAACTTACTCGACAAAAATTACTCTACAATTTGGGGGCAGCGTGCTCAAGGATTGTATAGCCCTAAATACGGAGCTCCGAACCTTTATGATTATAAAGGTCGCGGTAGAACCTTTGCGCTTAATTATAGCGTGACATTTTAAATGATTGACATAAAGCCACTTTAGAGTGGCTTTATGCTTATAGAATGATGCAGATTTAAGGTAAAGAGATATCCTATGAAATTATTTCTGGCAGGGTTATTGTGCTTATTTAGCGTTTGGGTACAGGCTAAAACGCCAACGCTGATCACCGATCTACAAGGCCGAGAGGTGATGGTAAATCTTCCGGTTGAAAAATTATTTCTAGTTGATGGTCGCGATATTTTGCCAATTGATATTGCTGGTGGTAAGGAGGGCATTTCACGTATTTCGGGGTGGAGTGATTCATTAACACAATATGCGCCAGACTTAAAACAAGCTTATTTTGCGGCGGTTCCTGAGCTCGAAAATATCCCAACATTGAAAAAAACACGAGAAGCGGGCATCCAAATTGAGAAATTAATAGAACTCGCGCCTGAAGTCGTGATTATGCATAAGGCTAATTATGGGTCGATGCGTGATAGCCAATTCTTACCACAATTAGAAGCCGCGGGTATTAAGGTTATTTTTATTGATTTTCGAATGGATATTGCGAAAAACACCCCGAAAAGTATCTTATTATTAGGGCAATTGTTAGGTACGCAAGAAAGAGCAGAGCAGTTTGCAACGTTGTACCAAGAAAAATTAAAGGCGATAGAGTCTCAGTTGGTTCAGCCGTTTCCTTCCGTGTTAATTGAAGCGAATGCAGGGCTATTTGCAGATAACTGCTGTCAGCTATATGGTCGTTCAGGCTATGGCGTTTTGGCGTCGTTAGCGGGGGGAAATAACCTCGTTGCTGATAGCTTTCCAGCTAAAGGGGCAGAAAGTTCCATTGAGAATATTATTACATTAAACCCTGATTTTTATCTCTTAACAGGGGCGGATTGGCATAATTTTAACCGCCGTTCAATTGCAGTCAGCTTAGGATACCGTGCAAATAAATCTGATGCACAAAAGCAATTGGTGGTATTAGTCGATAGGCAAGGCATCTCCTCATTAACATCGGTAAAAGAAAAACGGGTGATGGCGATTTACCACAACTTTTACAATAACCCGATGAATATATTTGCTATTGAAGCAATGGCAAAATTTATGCACCCTGAGATATTTACTAAGTTAAACCCAGAGCAGAACTTAACGGATTTTCAAAAGCAGTTTACTCAATTGCGCTCGGAAGGCGTTTTCTGGGTTACATTATAACTTATCATCACATCTGACTTTTTGTTAGCAAGGATAGCTAACAAAAAGTTTGGTCATTTTTTATGATTATAAAATCAAGTGACATACCTCTAAGCCTTGTTATATCGGGCTCCTTCATTAGTTTATTTCTTCTTTGTAAACGAACCTATTAAAGACCCCGCGGAAATGGAGGTAAAAACAGCATAATGTAATATTATAGCCACTTTTTATAAGTGGCTTTTTTATAAAAAATAAATCTTATACAGATGCTCTAATTAAGATTTACCTTCGTGATTATTTGTTTTTATTATTTATTGTTTGAATTTTTAATCCAGTATTATTTTAACTATCAAAATTAGAATATGTAATTTTCATAAATAATATGCTAATAATACCTTGCCACATAATTCTGTGTTTTAAATTTTTTAAAGGAGTTCAAAATGAGAAAGGTTATTATATCTAGCGTATTATTTGCAGTGTCTACAATTTCATTTAACTCAATGGCAGCAGACAACAATACAGTTACACCTGAAAATATGACTTGTCAGCAATTTATTAATTTAGACCCTCAAAGCTGGGCTCCTGTTGCGTTATGGGTAACAAACCAAGAAACGCAATTTAAAGGTGGAGATTATGTTGCGTTAACAGAGCAAAGTGTTGCTGAAGTCCCTCAAATTGTTGAGTTTTGTAAGAAAAAACCGGAAGGTACTCTGCAAGATTATTTAGCATCTAAGAAATAAAGCAAACTATTATGCCATGGAGGGCATAATAGTTATTACCAACCAGAAAAATGAGTTTTGATACTGTGGTAGATTAGAAACTATATTTTCGAAATATCGAATCGATCTTTATACTTTTATTTATTTACGGCTAATTTATCGGCTAAAAAATCGATAAATGCCCGTGTCTTAGCAGGTAAAACAAAAGTATTTGGATAAAGTAATTGAATATTTTGTTTCGGTAAGCGGTATTCGGGTAATACATGGACTAAACGACCATGCTGTAAGTCATCATCAACCATCCAAGCAGGGCATATTGCGATACCTAAAGAAGCTAACACCATATGGTGAATAACAGCTGCAGAATTAGACTCATACTGATTTTTAATTAAAGGTAAGTAATATTTTTCATTTTTTGAATTCTGTAAAAAATATTGAGGATCTTGCCAGTTTAATAATGCATGGTTAATCCATGGAACATTGGCTAAATCCGTAAGTTGTTTGATCGGATATTTTTTTAGAAATTCAGAGGTGGCGACTAAGAAAATCTCATATTCACCTAATTTTTTCATTTTAAGGGATGAGTTTTTTAAATTACCTAATCGAATGGATAAATCGAGTTTTTCTGTGATGAGGTCGTCTAAGGATGAGTTAAATGAATATTGTAACCTTAGTTTAGGATAAAGACGGCAAAACTCAGGGAGTAGCGGTAAAATAAAACGTTGGCCAAATTCACTCGTTGATGAAAAACGCAGTAGACCCGCAATATTAGTGCCTAAATTTTGGCTTCTTTCGAAAGCTTCATCTATTTGGCTTTGAATACGTTTAAAGTCGTCATAAAAATGTTTTCCCACCTCTGTTAATGCAATATTTCGTGTATTTCGTGTTAACAAGCTGACATTAAGCTGAGCTTCTAATTGCTTGATATCGACACTAACCATAGAACGGCTTAGCCCTAAAATATCTGCGGCTTTAGTGAATGAACCGGAATCAACCACTTGTAGAAAGCTAATAATCTGCTTGAAATTTTTTTGCATAATAGAGTCGATTGTTTGTTTTTATTAAACAATGATTTTACTTCCTTTGCATCGACAAAGAAAGACCCTAACTCTATTCTTTGCCACCGGAGGAAGTGTATGACTTATCGATACAAAATAGCGACAGTCTTTTTACTTGGTTTCTTTATTGATTGTATTAACATTTTTATGTCGGCTATTGCCTTACCTGATATCGCATTTTCATTTTCAGCCAGCCAATCTCAGGTGGCTTGGGTAGCAAATGCTTATATTTTAGGACTCGTTTTGGTGATGCCAATGAGTTTGTGGCTTGCGGGTAGGCTAGGTCACCGAAAATTATTGTGTTATTCAATGCTGCTTTTTTCTTTAGCTGTGTGGTTAAGTGGGGCGAGTGGATCAATTTATCAATTAATTTTTTGGCGTTTTACGCAAGGAATGGCAGGGGGATTATTAATACCGGTCGGTCAGGCATTAGTTTTTGCATTATTTCCAAATAATGATCGCCAACGGATCTCTACCTTGATAATGACGGTTGCGTTAATAGCACCTGCATTTTCACCTGCAATAGGTGGCTTAATTATTGATTCTTTATCGTGGAATTGGATTTTTTATTCGAATCTTCCTTTTTCATTATTAACTGCATTTCTTGCTTGGATATGGGTAAAAAATGAGAGTAAGAAAACCAGAGAAAAACCTGATATTTTAGGTCTATTAATGGTGAGTATCAGTTTATTATGTTTATTATTGTCATTTTCGTTCTACAACGATTATCACAGTATTTCATTAGCCATATTGAGCTTTACGGTTTCAGTATTAGTATTTATTTTTTACCTACAATACGCAAAGAAATGCCGTGAACCTATTCTAAATTTTCAGTTATTAAAGAATGCGAACCTACGTACTGCTTTTATTGTTTATTATGCAGTACCGGGGGTTTTTACAGGCGTAAATTTACTGAATATATTTAACTTACAAGTGAACCTTGGGTTTAGTGCGGGGCAGACAGGGCTATTTATGGTGCTGTATGCTGTAGGCGCTTTAGTTTCAATGACTAGTGGCGGGAAACTGTATCAGCGTATCGGGAAAAAGCAGTTATTTGTTATTGGAATTTTACTACACAATTTGGGAATATTTTTTCTCTACTGGGTATCGAATTTAGATCAATTAAGCTTACTTGTTATTGCTTATCTATTAATGGGAACAGGTGGAGGTTTATGCACGAATACCGCACAAATTAGCTCATTGATGGACTTTAAAGATAAAGATTTACTACAAGGCAGTGTGTTATGGAATATTAATCGCCAAGTGGCGTTTAGTGTTGGGGCGGTGGTATTAATTTCTATATTTAGTTTAACTACTTTTTCTAGTGATTTACTACGTTACCAATATACATTTTTAATTGCTTCAATACTTGGGCTATTCTCGTTAATTTCAGTCATAAAGGAAAAATAAATGAGCGAAACAATGAAAAAAGCGCTGCAAAGCGTGGTTGACCTGCATACTTTAATTGAAAATGTATTTACTGGCCGTGATGACGATAAAAGTTTAGCCCCTCTATTAGCCAGTTTTGATGACAACTTTAAAATGGTCACAATTCAAGGACAAAGTATTGGGCTTGATAAAGTGAACACATTATTTAGCAGTAATATAGGCAACAAAACTTCATTTAGTACAAGGTGCCTTAATATGCTTCCGTTACACGAAGATAACCAGTATTGCTGGGTGCAATATCAAGAAAAACAGCTTAATGATGGGGTTGAAACATTAAGAATTTCAACTGCATGTATTAGAGTTGAAGCAGAGAAATGCTATTGGGTTTATCTTCATGAAACACCAGTAGCATAAAGATTAAAACTCATGTTCACATCAAACGACCTTAAGGTCGTTTTTTTATAAGTAAAAAAGATAAAAACATTCAAATGATATTTGTTCTCACTTTGATTGACCGTCGGTCGGTCAGGTATTATCATGTTGCCATGATCGGGACGAGGAAAATAAAATGAGACGGCTTTTTTTGATCTTAGCAGTTTGTTTAGGCACCTTTATGGCAACGCTAGATATCAGTATCGTGAATATTGCATTACCAGCTATTGGGCGTGAATTAAACGTGAGCATGTCGATGCTACAATGGGTTATTGATGCTTATGCACTATGTTTATCGGCATTACTTCTTTCTGTAGGGCCAATAAGTGATCGTTATGGGCGAAAGAAAGTATGGTTAATAGGCATTGTCATTTTTACTTTAGGCTCGGCTATCTGTGCATTGTCAACATCCCCTGAAATATTGATTACAGGTAGGGCAATACAAGGGATAGCAGCCGCTGCGTTAATTCCCGGGGCTCTTTCTATAATTTCCCAAGCATTTACCAATGATATTGAACGGATAAGAATTATTGGCATTTGGTCAGCAGTGAGTGCACTGTCTCTGATCATTGGCCCAATTTTAGGTGGTTTTTTAGTTGATAGCTTCAATTGGACAACGATCTTTTGGATCAATATTCCAATCGGGTTGCTGACATTATTATTAGGCTGGTTAGGTATTCAAGAAAGTGCTGACCCTGACAAAGCTGCATTAGACCCAATAGGGCAAAGTTTGAGCATTGTGGCTTTAGGTGGATTAACTTTTGCTTTGATAGAAGCTGGTGAGCAAGGCTGGGGAAATTATATAACACTTAGCGGATTAATTATCTCAGTAATAGCGAGTATCGGGTTTATCTATGTTGAACGTCGCATAGAGAGGCCATTATTGCCGATTTTTCTATTCAAACAGAACCCTTTTTTCTTTCAATATAATATGGCGTCTTTTGCGCTCGGTTTTGCGACTTATAGCAATGTATTTTTTATCGCCCTATTTTTACAAAAAGGACAGGGGTGGGGAGCGTTTGATGCGGGGATAAGAATGGCGCCAGAGTTTATTGCTATGGCTATTTTTTCATTCTCATTTAGTAAACTCTCGCGCTATATGAGCGTCAGAAATCTGATGATCCTAGGCTTTATTTTTATTGCTTTCGCTTCCTTATTATTCACGCGTGTTAATTCTGAAACAGCCTATCCTCCGATTGCGGTGATATTATTTATATTAGGTGCAGGGATGGGAATGTCGACGCCTGCAATTGGTGCATTAGTGATGGCTAGTGTTGAAAAAGCCTATTCGGGAATTGCATCCGCGGTTATGAATGCATTGCGGCAAACTGGTATGACGTTAGGAATTGCTTTGTTAGGGACATTAATGACCCAGCATGCCATTGGTAAATTACGCCATGATGACAGGCTAGTTGGTATCCTATCGGTACAGGAAATCGAACAGTTGATTCAAACTTCCTCTCGCGTTCCATCTTTGTTTATTGAGCAAATTACTCGGTCAGCCTTTGTGTCCGGTTTTAATTTGGCGATGTTAGGCGGAGCAATGGCTATTCTGGCAACATTATGCCTAATGGTAAAAGTGAGGTGGGCTAAATAGTTTTATGGTGAATTAGTATGCATAAAAAAACACCTGCCGAAGCAGGTGTTAAATAATAAATTATTCATCAAGGAAGCTGCGTAGCACTTCTGAGCGGCTTGGATGACGTAATTTACGTAATGCTTTTGCTTCAATCTGACGAATACGCTCACGGGTAACGTCAAACTGTTTACCGACTTCCTCAAGGGTGTGATCGGTATTCATATCGATACCAAAACGCATACGTAGAACTTTCGCTTCACGAGCAGTTAAACCTGCTAATACTTCATGAGTTGCAGAGCGTAAGCTTTCCGATGTCGCAGAGTCTAAAGGCAGTTCTAAAGTGGTATCTTCAATAAAATCACCTAAATGTGAATCTTCATCATCACCGATAGGCGTTTCCATTGAGATTGGCTCTTTAGCAATCTTCAGGACTTTACGAATTTTATCTTCCGGCATTAGCATGCGTTCTGCCAGTTCTTCTGGCGATGGCTCACGGCCCATTTCTTGCAGCATTTGACGAGAGATACGGTTCAGTTTATTGATAGTTTCAATCATATGAACCGGGATACGGATAGTACGTGCTTGGTCAGCGATTGAACGCGTGATAGCCTGACGTATCCACCAAGTTGCATAAGTTGAGAACTTATAACCACGGCGATATTCAAACTTATCAACGGCTTTCATCAGACCGATGTTACCTTCTTGAATGAGGTCAAGGAACTGCAAGCCACGGTTGGTATATTTCTTCGCGATAGAAATAACCAAACGCAAGTTCGCTTCAACCATCTCTTTTTTCGCACGGCGCGCTTTTGCCTCACCGATAGACATACGACGGTTGATATCTTTCACCTGTTCAATCGTCAGGCCTGTTTCTTCTTCAATATGACGCAATCTTTGTAAACAACGCAGGATTTCTTCTTCAACTTCAATCAGTTTTTCAGACCAAGGTTTGTTCATCGCTTTTGCAGCGGTTAACCAAGTCTCACTTGTTTCATTGCCGCTGAATAAAGTGATGAAGTTTTTCTTTGGCATTTTGCATTGTTCAACACACAGTTTCATGATGGTACGTTCTTGAGTACGAACTCTATCCATCATTTCACGCATGTTATTGACTAAGTAGTCAAATTGTTTTGGTACTAAGCGGAATTCTTTGAACACCTCTGAAAGCTGTTCAATGGCTGCCGCTGTTTTCGCATCACTACGACCATATTGCTTAATATGTTGACGCGTTTTTTCGTATTGCTCACGAAGGTCAGAGAATTTTTGGCGAGCTAATTCAGGGTCGATGCTGTTATCGTCCTCTTCTTCTTCCTCTTCCTCTTCTTCGTCTTCTTCGTCTTTATCTAATTCTTCTTGTGGCAATTCAGAACCAACATGTGTTGCTGTTGGTGCGAGGTCTTCTTCCGCATTAGGGTCAACAAAGCCAGTGATTAAGTCAGATAAACGACTTTCACCTGCTTCAACGCGGTCGTATTGCTCAAGAAGATAAGTGATAGCTTCAGGATATTCAGCCACAGAGCACTGAACCTGATTAATCCCATCTTCAATACGTTTTGCGATGTCGATTTCGCCTTCTCTGGTGAGAAGCTCGACAGTCCCCATTTCACGCATATACATGCGCACTGGGTCAGTTGTACGGCCAATTTCACTTTCAACACTGGACAGCACTTGTGCAGCGGCTTCTGCTGCATCTTCATCAGTATCGGAAGTATTCTCAGCCAAAATTAAATCATCGGCATCAGGTGCTTCTTCCATGACCTGGATGCCCATGTCATTAATCATCTGAATGATATCTTCGATTTGATCTGAATCGACGATATCTTCCGGCAGATGGTCGTTGACCTCGGCATAGGTTAAGTAACCTTGCTCTTTACCCTTGGTTACGAGTAGCTTAAGCTGCGACTGCGGGTTTTGCTCCATAAGACGGTATCCACACTTCTGAGTATTTAGATTGGTGTCGGTCGGCGAAACATTCGGCCAACAAGAACATACAAAGGGAACATTTATTATTTCGCTACGCCCTTTATTTTTCGTAGCGTTTTACAGGCATCTGCCTTGTGTTTATCGGCACTTAAGCCGTTTTAAATATTAATTCTGTCTTGGTTATATTATGTTTTCACTCTTGAGAGAGTGATTAAGCGGACTTCTTCGCGCTCTTCTGGGGTCAGCCCTTCAGTTCGTTCTTTTGCTATTAAATAGTCGAAACGTTCGTCAAGTGCGCTATTAAATAGATGATTTAAGGCATCTATAAAGGTATTTTCCGCTATCTCCTCTATTTCTATATCGTTCCATGTTGCTAGTTTTTCAAGCTGTTTCGAAAATTTATTATCACGATAACGCTCTAGCAACTGCCCAGTAGTCATCCCGGGGGTGGAACGGCATACATCAACCAATTCCTGAAATAGAGAAAGCCCCGGCATTTGAATATGGGCAATTCCCTCCAATGAGGGAACGAGTTCCGAAAAGTTCGGATTTTGTACCAACAGCGCGATTAATATTCGCATTGTGGTTGGTTTTAATTTTGGTGCCTGATAGTTAACTGGTTCTTTGCTCTCTCTATCAATCATAGCAAGAACCTGAGAAATATCCGGTATACCAATAAAATTTCCTAGCTCTTGAGCCATATAAAGGCGCAGAGTTTCGCCCGGTATCTGTTTAATCAATGGGATAGCAAGTTTACTAAATTTTGCTTTCCCTTCTTGAGTTTTCAGGTCAACTTGTGGCACAAGTGAATCAAATAAAAATGCAGAAAGTGTTTGAGCATCTTTCATGCGTTGCTCAAAAGACTCTTTACCTTCTTTGCGTACTAATGAATCGGGGTCTTCACCATCGGGTAAAAACATAAAACGAAGTTGGCGGCCGTCAGTTAGATAAGGAAGAGCTGTTTCCAGCGCCCGCCATGCAGCTTCTCGGCCAGCTCGGTCTCCATCATAACAGCAGATAACAGTATCTGTAGAACGATAAAGTAGCTGAATATGTTCTGATGTTGTCGATGTTCCCAATGAGGCAACCGCGTAGCGGATATCATACTGGGCAAGGGCAACAACATCCATATAACCTTCAACAACCAACAACTTAGCTAATTCATTATTATTTTGTGTCGCTTCATATAGGCCAAATAACTGACGGCCTTTATGGAAAATATCTGTTTCGGGGGAGTTTAAGTATTTAGGTAATGCATCCCCTAAAACCCGCCCACCAAATGCAATCACTCGACCGCGCCTATCCCTAATTGGGAACATGACCCGCTCTCTAAAGCGGTCATAGATTCGGCCGTTATCATTGGTCACTAACATGCCTGCATCATCAAGCTGTTTGCGACTTTCTGGGTTTACTGCGAATTTCTTGAGTAAATTATCCCACCCCGCAGGGGCGAAACCAATTGAAAAATGCTCAATAATTTCGGCACTTAAACCACGTTGGCTTAAATAATCTATGGCTTTACTAGCCGAGGGATGATTTAAGGCAGCGCAGTAAAATTGATTAATTTTCTCCATCAACTGATACAGGTTTTGCCGTTGATGTAGTTCTATTTGGCTTGCTCCAGTCCCTTTTTCATAAGGTACATCAAGACCATGCAGTGCTGATAGTTCTTCAATTGCTTCGACAAAATCAAGTTTGTCATAATTCATTAAAAAATCGATAGCGTTGCCGTGGGCTCCACAACCAAAACAATAATAAAACTGCCTTTCACTGTTAACAGTAAAAGAAGGGGTTTTCTCATTATGGAACGGACAACAAGCGTGATGATTTTTACCCTGTTTTTTTAACGGGACTTTTGCATCGACTAAATCAATGATGTCTGTTCTTGCTAACAAGTCATTGATAAATGAACGCGGAATTCGTCCAGCCATAAGCCTCTTTTTCGCCTGTTGATGAACGATAATAAGCCGCGCTTCCTTGAGGAAAGCACGGCCTTTAACTGCTTAGCTATTTACTACTACGAAAACTGAGTGACTACGAGAGAAACTAAAGTTTTGTATTAGCTATCGTCTACTTATGAATGCGGTTTTCACCGCAATCAACTAGTACAGACGAGTACGGCGTGCGTTTTCGCGAGCCAGTTTCTTAGCGTGACGCTTTACAGCAGATGCTTTAGCGCGTTTACGTTCAGTCGTTGGTTTTTCATAGAATTCACGACGACGAACTTCAGCTAAAACCCCTGCTTTTTCACAGGAACGTTTGAAACGACGTAGTGCAACGTCGAATGGCTCGTTTTCACGTACTTTAATTACCGGCATGTGCCTCTCACCTCAATAGAAATCGGTTTGTTGCTGGTATTGATTCACCAGCCTTCATTTAAAATGGTGCGGAATTTTACTTCAATGAGTACGGGTTTGTAAAGTGCCGTATAAAATTGAATCACACAAGATCACCTGATTTGTTGCTTGTTCGATGAAAAAGTAAACAAAACCAGATAATAATGAGAATTAGCCACACGAAATTTTTATTACAGGGGGCTGATTATAGACTATACAGCAATGAAAGTCAGCCTTTTGACAACATTAATTACGCGATTGAGCGAAAATAGTGATAGACTTGCGGTCATGCAATAAACAAGGGTAGTGCAATGCGTGTTTTAGGTATCGAAACCTCTTGCGATGAAACTGGTATCGCAATCTATGATGATGAGCTTGGCCTAATGGCTAATCAATTATACAGCCAAATTAAAGTGCATGCCGATTATGGTGGCGTAGTACCGGAATTGGCTTCCCGCGATCATATCCGTAAAACAGTCCCTCTGATTCAGGCCGCGCTGAAAGAAGCTAACCTGACTCGTGAAGATATCGATGCGGTAGCTTATACTGCTGGACCAGGGCTGGTTGGTGCTTTAATGGTGGGGGCAACGGTTGGCCGGTCATTGGCTTTTGCATGGAATGTGCCTGCGGTAGCCGTTCATCATATGGAAGGCCATTTGCTAGCGCCAATGCTAGAAGAAAAAAGCCCAGAATTTCCCTTTGTAGCACTCCTTGTTTCTGGTGGGCATACCCAATTAATAAGCGTGACAGGGGTCGGTGAATATGCGCTTCTTGGTGAATCTATTGATGATGCAGCAGGTGAAGCGTTTGATAAAACAGCTAAATTACTAGGTTTAGACTATCCTGGTGGCCCCGTTTTATCTCGTATGGCACAACAAGGCACCGCAGGGCGTTTTGTGTTTCCAAGACCAATGACGGATAGGCCTGGGCTTGATTTCAGCTTTTCAGGTTTAAAGACCTTTGCAGCAAATACGATCCGTGAAAATTCGGATGACGACCAAACCCGAGCTGATATTGCTAGGGCTTTTGAAGATGCGGTAGTCGACACTCTCGCAATCAAATGCAAACGCGCGCTGGAGCAAACGGGGTTCAAACGTTTAGTGATGGCCGGTGGGGTGAGTGCCAACCGAGCGTTAAGAGCAAAAATGGACGAGGTCTTGAAGCAGCGTGGGGGCGAAGTGTTTTATGCACGTCCTGAGTTTTGCACCGATAACGGCGCGATGATTGCACTAGCCGGTCTTATCCGCTTGAAAGGGGGGGCAAGCACAGGGTTAGGTATTACAGTGCGCCCACGTTGGCCACTTGCTGAACTACCTCCGCTAGAAAAATAATATTAGGGCTGCTGTGCAGCCCATTTGTTATCCCTCAAATATCAATGTAAGACAGTAACCGCTTCTTCTAATCGAATTGAACGCCCTTTGACCATGTTCGACGTTTCTGTGCTTTGTTCAACTAACAATGTGCTTTGCTGCGTAATGGTTTCTAGTTCACTAACGGCTTGTGTAATGTCAGCAATGCCAGCGGCTTGTTCAGAAGTGGCTTGGCTAATATGCGTAATTAATTGAGTGACATTTTGTATCTGGTCGACGATATCTTTCATCGTGTCACCAGCGGTGTGCACTTGTTCTTTCCCTGAGTTAACTTTCTTTTCGCAATCGTTAATGAGTTCACGAATATCATTCACTGCGCTAGCACTGCGGCTTGCTAGGCTACGTACTTCATTAGCAACCACAGCAAAGCCTTTGCCTTGCTCACCTGCGCGAGCGGCTTCTACAGCGGCATTTAGTGCTAATATGTTGGTTTGAAAAGCGATATCTTTGATGACATCGGTGATTGAATTAATTTTACTTGTACTGCGGACAATTTCATCCATGGTATCAACAACAGCTTCCATCATCGCGCCACCGCTAACTGCGGTTTCGCTGGTTGCATTAGAAAGCTGATCAACTTGAACCGTGTTGTCTGCATTCATTTTTACGGAAACTGCCATTTGGTTCATAGTAGCAACAGTTTGTTGCATATAACCGACTGTTTGCTGGGTATGGGTATCTAGCTCATGGCAATCGGAAACTAAAGATTCACTGCCTTTTCGTACACTATCCACTTGTGCAGAGACATCTTTGATTAACCAGCGACATATTAGCCCCAATTGGCCGATTGAGCGTAAAACCAGTCCTATTTCATCGGTACGTTGCATATGGTGAATGCTATGGCGTTCGCCTCGAGCAATACTTAAAGCCTGTGTCGCAATGTTTTCCAGTGGTTTAGCGAGCATTCTTTCAAAGGCAATATTGCCAATAATTAGCGTAATAAGTGTACAAGCACTGGCGATGGTAAATGGCAGCGCTTGTAACCCAGCTAAGCTCGCCATGACTAGCCAAAATATCAATAGTAAACTCATGGTTAATCGAATGCGCCAACGTGTAGAAAAAGTGGAGAAGTGAAACGGCATTTTTTTGGAAAGCACAAGCCCCTTAACTATTTTACGCTGACATTTATTTCGATTCATTGCGGCATAGAGCGGTTCAACAGTCGCAATTTCTTGACGAGTCGCGCGTGTTCGGATCGACATATAACCTGTAATTTTGCCTTGACGTTTAATCGGGACGATATTGGCTCTAACCCAGTAGTGATCGCCATTTTTACGTCGGTTTTTGACAATGCCGGTCCAAGGTTCTCCTTTTTTTAATGTGGCCCACATATCAGCAAAAGCTTCTTTAGGCATATCGGGATGACGAATAATATTGTGAGGACGTGTTAATAATTCATCTAATTCATAGCCACTGACTTGCACAAAAAAATCATTAGCACTAACAATGTTGCCTTGTAAATCGCTAGTAGTCATTAACGTGATGTTTTCGTCTAACATATGTTCATTTTGAGTGATATAAGGGGTTCTGCTCATATAAATACCATTATTATTGTTTAATTTTGCTTTTATATAGTCGACACTTTTTAAATATTCCTTAGTAATAAATTTGCAATAAATTAACTTTTTATTAAAAGTGTGCGCTAGTTATGGCAAAAATGTAACGCAGCACAAATTGCTGCCAGTACAGTTTTAAGGTGAGATATAACCCTGCTGTTATTATTCGGTGTTTTAGGCAGTCTGTGATGAAAATGAAACGATAAAAAAAGAGCTGAATTTTCAGCTCGTTTTTATCATGATAGAAAAGAGGGGGGATTAATCGTCGAGTTCTTGTTCTTTGGCTTCTTGGGCAATTTCTTTATTGGTTTTTTGCTTTTTATTTTTTAGTTTTTGCCAAATCCGGCTTTCTTGACCGCGCCAAAGACGTTGTATGTTGCCATGATGGCGCACAAGGACTAAGCAAGATAACATTGCGACAGGGAAAGTAAATTCAGGCTTAAACCACCATACGTAAAATGGTGCCAGTAGCGCACTCACAATTGCCCCTAATGAGGAATAGCCGCTTAGCAGTACAGTGAGTAACCATGTACCAGCGACTAACCCAGATAAGTCCCAACCAATAGCAGCGATTGAGCCAAAAGCGGTAGCAACGCCTTTCCCGCCTTTAAAATGGAAGAAAACAGGATAAATATGCCCAAGGCAAGCTGCAATTGCGACAAACCCAAGATAGAATGGTTGCACATTTAAATAATAAGCAAGCCAAACTGGGACCATACCTTTTAATACATCGCAAATAAGAACAGCAGCAGCGGCAGCTTTGCCACCGACACGTAATACGTTAGTTGCACCGGGGTTACCAGAGCCGTGTTGACGGGGGTCGGGTAGTCTCGCCAAACGGCAGATCAGTATCGCACTCGAAACTGATCCACATAGATAGGCGAAGATTATCATGCCAAGCGCGGTTGCACTCATAGCTAACTCCAAAAACGGTTAAGGCCATATATTCACTTCAGCCTTGGATAATACGCATATTTTTGCCGAAGTGGTATCAATTCAGTACATAAATGAGAAAATGACGTGATGGATATCGTATTTATTGAACAATTATCAGTCATCACCACGATAGGTGTATATGACTGGGAACAAGATATTGAACAAAAATTAGTGCTCGATATCGAAATGGGATGGGACAACCAACGCGCGTCTATGAGCGATAATGTTGAGTACTGCTTGGATTATGCACAAGTCAGCCAAGCCATTATCAGCTATGTAGAGGAAAATAAATTTGGTTTAGTCGAGCGAGTGGCTGAAGAAGTCGCTCAGCTCTTATTGACTCAGTTTAAAAGCCCATGGGTACGAATCAGGGTGGCTAAGCCGGGCGCAGTCGCTCGCGCACGCCAAGTGGGGGTAGTAATCGAAAGGGGAATTAAAACCGCTTAAACGGCGACTGGCGGTGTTATACCGCCAGTATGACCATGGCTTACTAAGCTATTACCATTATTTGCTGTTGTTTCTGCCAATCTTGCACAGCTTGAATACGCTGCCGTGTTAGTTCTTGGCGAATTTCCGGCCCTGTAAACCCTTGTTCAATAATCGGTTTGACCTCAACAGCACGCGCAATGGCAAATGCTTGTCTGAGAAATTCCCCTTGTGGATAGGCTTGTTGCTCAAGGCCTAATCTGCCTCTTGCATCGGCTTCACTGATTAAACTTAATTGCGTAATTCGTTCAGGTTTGCGCCAACTATCTAATCCGTCCATAACCGCAATTAAATCATTTGCAGGTAGCTTATTGATAATATGAATTTTATCATGGTAGCGAGCTGCAAGGCGAGCCAGATCACGGGCGCTACTAGGCACCCTCAATCTATCACAAAGTTTTTCAATGAGTACGACTCCATTTTCCCCATGATTAGGATGACTGGGCCAAACGGAAGGGGGCGTTAATGCTTTACCTACATCATGGCAGAGCGCAGCAAAGCGAATATCGATATCATCAGATAAGGTTGCGATAACCTTCATGACCATCAAGGTATGAACCCCTGTATCAATTTCTGGATGCCATTTTTCGGGGGCGGGAACACCAAATAAGCCATCAATTTCTGGAAAAAGGACGCGAAGTGCACCGCATTGACGCAATACGTCGAAATAAACTTGGGGTGAGCTTGATTTCAGTGCTTTTTCTGTTTCTGCCCAAACACGTTCAGCGGTTAGGTGGCTTAATTCCCCCGTTGCCGCCATAGATTGCATTAGTGCTAAAGTTTCAGGTGCGATAGAGAAACCATATTCGAAATAGCGTGCAGCAAAACGGGCTACACGCAATACCCGTAACGGATCTTCTGAAAATGCACTAGATACATGACGTAATAACCGGTTTTCTAAGTCTTTGATGCCGTTAAACGGGTCAATAATTTCGCCAGAATCACTTTGTGCCATTGCATTAATGGTTAGGTCTCGTCGTAATAAGTCATCTTCAATGGTGACATCCGGGGCGCTATAACAACTAAAGCCAGTATAGCCAGCGCCGGTTTTACGCTCAGTTCTGGCTAGCGCATATTCCTCATGAGTTTTCGGATGCAAAAAAACGGGGAAATCTTTCCCTACTTGTTGAAAACCTTGCTCAAGCATAGCTTCTGGGGTTGTACCAACTACCACAAAATCCCTATCAGAAATAGGAAGACCAAGGAGTTGGTCCCGCACGGCGCCACCAACGAGATAAACTTGCATATTAATGACCTTTGTTACATCCAACCATTATTACGTTTTTTACGACGAGGGATGATGTGAGGTAAAATCAAACCAAAAACTAACCCCGCTCCAGCAACGCCTCCACCATACATAAACCATTGTAAAATCAACTCACGGCGGCGATCATCCAAGTTGACCTCTGCTATTTCCAGTTTTTTACCTGATTTAATTAATTCATTTTTTAGTTTTTCATTTTCAGCTTTTAGCTGGTTAACAATATTGTCGTTATCTGCCACTTTTTGTTGCATTTCTGCGGTACGGGTATTCCATGTATTGTCAATGCTATCTAATTGTTGACGTAGTTTTTGATTTTCAGCCTCTAATTCAGGAATACGCGTTTTCATGCTTGGGGTATTACTTAATTGGTCTACAGGTAGCCAAACAGTTCTGCCTTTTTGATCTTTGATTTGCGCAAATTTATTATCTGTGGAGATCAGCTCAACCGTTTCTCCCGCATTAAGTGTGCCAACAATGCGGTAATTTGTACCAGGGCCACTATGAACGTAAGTTGATAGGTCATCTGATACATAACGTTTTTCTGCTGAGTGTGCATTTAAGGAAAGGCCTAGCCCCATGAGTGAAATTAATAATAATGGAATTTTTCGCATGGTATTTACAGTCTTTTGTGGTGAGTGAATTTTATATTCATTGAATACTAATAAGTAAAGTGTGTAGGTGCAAACTCTAAACATCGATGTATTCATGCTCTAAAGGATAATGAGAACTATCCTAACTGTCTAAATTACACTTCTTTTTATCTCATTTACAATATAACTCTCTGAAAGAAATGTAATAGGTAGAATTTTTGATTTATAGATAGTTTCTTTTCTCTGCTTGGCTTGATTGGGGTAATATGATGGCAGTGAAATAATCAATTAAGGATATGTATGAGCCACGTAGAGGTTGAACTCAAATTAGCCGCAAAAGGGTGTGCAATCGAGGCTGTTCGCCAGTGTATTTCTACACTTTCCCACCAATACAGTGAGCCAACTAAGTTAACCAATATCTATTTTGATACAGAAAAAAGACAATTGCGTCAATGGGATATGGGGTTACGCATCCGCGGTTGTGATGGTCGCTACGAAATGACGATTAAAACAGCGGGGCAGGCAATTGGTGGGCTACATCAACGCCCTGAATTTAATGTTGATATTGATTCGCCAGAGCTTAACTTAGCGGCATTTCCAACGGAAATTTGGCCGGAAGGCACGGATGTCGCTCAGCTACAATCTGAACTTAGTATACTTTTTAGTACTAATTTTACCCGTGAAAAGTGGCTTGTCACGTTTGAAGATAGTGAAATTGAGGTTGTTTTAGACCAAGGTGAGATTTCTGCCGGAGCAAAAGATCTACCCATTCAAGAGTTTGAATTGGAACTTAAAAAAGGCTTTATCGCAGACGTACTCAATCTAGCCAAAAAAATTGCCGATATTGATGGCCTTCACCTCTCATCTATCAGCAAAGCAGCCCGAGGTTACTCATTGATTAACCCGACTACTACACCATTAACACGGCCGGATGCCATATTTGATTACGAAGAACAACCTATTGAAAAATCATTGACTCATATGCAGTTACTTTGCCAGCAACACGAAGCATATTGGTTAGCTGGTGAAAGTGATGCTCGGCAGGGTTTTTCTGAGTTTTTGCGTTTTGTGCAAGCCTTTTTAGTTCATTATCAAAATTCTGCGCCTCACTTTGTGCACGATACGCCGTTAGAACAGTTGCGTTTAGATATTGCGAATGAAGCCATCAGTGCTGAGGATTTTTGCTATAGTAGCCAATGGTTAAAGTGCAAATTAGCCTTTATTCAATGGCTAAGTGCTTTAACTTATCAAGAAGCTCAATAAGGTATTGATAAAATGCTCTCTTTTCCTAATTTGCTGCGAGCCCAAAGTGAACGTGTTTTAAGTCAAATAGCCGAACAAGCTCATGAGTTACTGCCCTTAAATGAGCAAGAAACCCAAGTGCTTACGTTCAGTGATTTTGTATTTCAGCAGGTTTTAGCGCATTCGCGCTTTTTACTTGAAATTCGTTCTCAACCTCCGAAAGCCGATGAATGGAAAAGTTACGCAACATGGTTAGCGCAAGAAATGTTGCCCGTCACGGAGGAAGAGCATTTGATGCAGGTGTTACGCACATTTCGTCATCATATGTTAGTGCGTTGCGCATGGATGCAAATATTAGAGATAAGCACCCAAAAAGAGACAATTTATCAATTAAGTGTATTAGCAGAAACACTGGTTGTTGCTGCTAGGGATTGGCTGTATCGGGAATATAGCCAATCTTGGGGAACGCCTTGTAACCTTGAAGGAAAGCCGCAGCCATTATTAGTGCTAGGCATGGGTAAATTAGGTGGCGGGGAACTTAATTTTTCATCTGATATTGACCTGATTTTTGCGTATCCTGAAAACGGTGTAACCCAAGGTGGCCGAAAAGAGCTAGACAATGCACAGTTTTTTACGCGTTTAGGGCAAAAATTAATTCGGGTACTTGACCAAGTCACCGCACAGGGTTTTGTGTATCGGGTTGATATGCGTTTGCGGCCATTTGGTGAGAGTGGCCCGTTAGTTTTCAGTTTCTCAGCCCTTGAAGATTATTATCAAGAACAAGGGCGAGATTGGGAACGCTATGCGATGGTCAAAGCACGGATTATGGGGGCTGACAGCCTTCATTATGCTCAAAGTTTACGTAAGCTTTTGCGTCCTTTTGTCTATCGCCGCTATATTGATTTTAGTGTGATCCAATCGCTGCGTAATATGAAAAATATGATTGAACGGGAAGTTCGGCGTCGCGGGTTGGTGAATAACATCAAATTAGGTGCAGGGGGGATACGTGAAGTTGAATTTATCTCACAAGTTTTTCAGCTTATTCGCGGAGGGCGAGAGCCTGTTTTGCAGTCGCAATCCTTATTTACGACTTTGCAAGGTATACGCGAATTAGCACTATTAACCGACGATCAAGTCGATACTCTGCAAGATAGCTACCTTTTTTTGCGTAGAGTCGAAAATTTACTGCAAAGTATTGATGACCAACAAACTCAAACACTTCCTGATGATGATTTAAACCAAGCGCGTTTATCATGGGGAATGGGTTACAGCGATTGGCAAACATTTTATCATGTGTTGAGCCAAAAAATGGCCGCCGTCCATCTCATATTTGCCGAGCAAATCGGTCAGGACGATGAAGATGAAGGTTCAGATACCTTCAATGAGATTTATATTACACTTTGGCAAAGCGAGTTATCGAAAGAAGAGTTAGCGACATATTTGCCATCTAAAAATGAAGATGTCGCGCAAAAAATAATCCATGGCATTTTAATGTTTCGTCATGATCTTAACAAGCGCACCATTGGCCCTCGAGGGCGTGATGTGCTTGATGATTTAATGCCTAAATTATTAGCTAAAGTTGGTGAGCGTGACGATGCAGGTCAGGTGATCGAACGGATGACACCATTACTATTAAGTATTGTCAGCCGTACTACTTACCTTGAACTAATACTTGAATTTGATGAAGTTTTGACGCATGTCATTCGCTTATGCGCAGCATCGCCGATGATAGCAGAACAACTTGCTCGTCACCCATTATTACTGGATGAACTACTTGACCCACAATCTTTATATCAACCCCTACCATTAACCGCTTATCGTGATGAATTGCGCCAATATTTAATGCGAATTCCTGAAGAAGATGAGGAACAGCAACTCGAAGCGCTACGTCAATTTAAGCAAGCACAGTTATTACGTATCGCAGCCGAAGATATTTCAGGTGTATTGCCAGTCATGAAAGTGAGTGATCACTTAACTTACTTAGCTGAAGCGATTATTGATGCGGTTGTTCATCAAGCTTGGCAAAAGATGGTAAGGCGCTATGGCGAACCTGCGCATTTAGCGCAGCAAGATAAAAAACAATATGGTTTTGCTGTGTTAGGTTATGGGAAGTTAGGGGGATGGGAATTAGGCTATAGCTCTGACTTAGACTTAGTTTTCTTATTTGACTGCCCATTAAATGTGGTCACAAATGGTGATCGTTCCATTGATGCACGGCAGTTTTATTTACGTGTTGCCCAATGCATTATTCACCTATTTAGTACTAGAACCGCTTCAGGTGTTTTATATGAAGTTGATGCGCGCTTAAGGCCGTCTGGTGAGTCGGGGATGTTGGTAAGCACAATCCAATCTTTTGATGATTACCAAAAAAATGATGCTTGGACGTGGGAACATCAAGCATTAATACGCGCTAGAATGGTATTTGGTGATGCTAATTTACAGCAACAATTCGCGTTAACTCGCCATGAAACTCTTTGTATGCCTAGGGAACCACAAGTCTTGCAACAGCAAGTACGTGATATGCGATTAAAAATGCACCAACACTTAGGTAGCCACCAAGACGATGAATTTGATTTAAAAGCGGACCCTGGAGGGATCACCGATATTGAGTTTATTGCTCAGTATTTAGTCTTACGGTTTGCTTCACAAAATGCAGCATTGACGCGTTGGTCGGATAACGTCCGTATTTTCGAACTAATGACCCAATATAACATTATGTCAGAAGATGAAGCGGCGGCGTTAACTTATGCCTATGTCACAATGCGTAATGAATTACACCATTTAGCCTTGCAGTCATTGCCAAGCCGAGTCAACATCAGCCAGTTTGCTGAAGAACGCCAGCAAGTTTTAGTCAGTTGGCAAAAATGGTTAGGTGAGTAAACACTGACAGCAGTTTACGGCATTTTATTTAGCTAAACAGCGCAATATGCTAGTATTGTTGCAAATTATTATCAGACTTTTTGAAAACTGGAGTGCAGGATGAAAGTAACTCTTCCGGATTATAAACAAGCCGGTGTGCTAGTAGTGGGTGATGTGATGTTAGACCGTTATTGGCATGGTCCTGCAAACCGAATTTCACCTGAAGCCCCTGTTCCTGTAGTTAAAGTGACCATGGTAGAAGAGCGCCCTGGTGGTGCAGCTAACGTTGCTATGAATATTGCGTCATTAGGCGCAAATTCCCGTCTTGTTGGTTTGACGGGTATTGATGATGCTGCGAAAGCACTCACTGAAAATTTAAATGCAGTGCAAGTACGTTGTGATTTTGTTGCGATCCCAACGCATCCGACGATCACCAAATTGCGTGTATTATCGCGTAATCAGCAATTGATCCGCCTTGATTTCGAAGAAGGTTTTGACAATGTTGATGCTCAGCCGATGTTAGAGCGTATTGAACAGGCGCTACCGCATATTGGGGCGCTTGTGTTATCAGACTACGCAAAAGGGGCTTTAACCCATGTCGAAAAGATGATTGCTTTAGCAAATAAAGCAGGCGTGCCTGTCTTGATTGACCCAAAAGGAAATAACTTTGAGCGTTATCGAGGTGCCACGTTACTGACACCAAATATGTCAGAATTTGAGGCCATCGTAGGGCCTTGTAAGAACAATCAAGATGTTGAAGAAAAAGGTATGAAGTTGCTTCAATCTCTGGATCTAACGGCTTTATTAATCACTCGTTCAGAGCAAGGGATGAGCTTAATTCGTCGTGATGAAGCCCCATTGCATTTACCAACCCAAGCGCAAGAAGTGTTTGATGTCACGGGGGCGGGTGACACAGTGATTGGGGTATTAGCTGCTTCAATTGCTTCTGGTCGTCCGTTACATGAAGCGTGCGCACTCGCTAATGCTGCGGCAGGTGTTGTAGTCGGGAAATTAGGGACTTCAACCGTTTCACCAATTGAATTGGAAAATGCTATCCGTGGTCGTGCGGATACTGGTTTTGGCGTAATGACCGAAAGCGAATTAAAACAAGCAGTTGCTAACGCAAGGCAGCGTGGTGAACGGGTTGTTATGACCAATGGCTGCTTTGATATTTTACATGCGGGGCATGTATCTTATTTAGCAAATGCACGTAAATTAGGTGATAGATTGATTGTTGCAGTAAATAGCGATGCATCTACTCGTCGTTTAAAAGGGGAGACTCGGCCTGTAAACCCATTAGAGCAACGCATGGCAGTACTTGGAGCATTAGGCGCCGTTGATTGGGTGGTTCCCTTCGAAGAAGATACACCACAACGCTTAATTGCAGAGGTATTGCCGGATATCTTAGTCAAGGGTGGTGATTATCAACCAGAAGATATTGCGGGCAGTGCTGAGGTGTGGGCTGCGGGAGGTGAAGTTAAAGTGCTTAATTTTGAAGATGGTATCTCAACAACCAATATCATTAAAAATATTATGAAAACCAGCTAATTGATTATTTGCGAGTGATAAACCTCACTTGGGTGTTTGAAACCCAGTGAGGTTTTTTTGTTTTTTAATGATTATTCGTTTTTGTCTTCGCTAAAATGGGCTTCTAATGCGCTGACGCGCTGTTCCATTTTGGCTAATTTTTCACGGGTGCGTAATAAAACTTGAGTTTGAATATCAAATTCTTCTCGGCTGACTAAATCCAGTTTACCGAGCTGTGACTGTAAAAGAGAACGCAGCTTTTTATCAAAGTCTTCGCCTAGATCACGTACGCCTTGTGGTAATGCACCTTGGATTTGGCGTGCCACCTGTTCCAGTTTTTTCGGATCGAGCATTCGCGGGTCCTTAATTAATCAAAAAATAATTATTAGTAGTGTAATGCCTCTTGTCGCGGTAATAAACCTTTTTCCACGCCATACTGAGAGCTATCACTGCGTTGGTCACTTTCTGCGACTCTAAACACAAACGACTCTAAACACAAACAATCTCTACTCCCAAGTGATAATGCCCTTTTCTCTTTTAGTCACAGAGAATGGAAAAATAAATAGAGCAGTGAAATTAACCTTTATAACGCTAAGTTTTTATTCATGTTTTTTGACTAAAAGTGTGAGTTATTCGCCAATTTTGATCTTCATCGTTGCGCACTTGAATTATTGGCGTTATATTAATTGCGTTTATCTCAGGGCGGGGTGTAAGTCCCCACCGGCGGTAACATGCAACGCGCATGAAGCCCGCGAGCGCTTTATCATTTTGTGGTAAAGGTCAGCAGATCCAGTGTGAATCTGGAGCCGACGGTTATAGTCCGGATGGGAGAGAATTAACTGTATCTGCATGTTTGTGCGGTGTTGCACAATATTGTTCTGCATACCTGAATGAGTTGATAGCCATCTTGGCTATTTGTTTATTCATCATTTCTCGTACTCCTAAGACTGCCTTGATTCTGGTAACTAGTTAATAACTATTTAAGAGGTTTTTTACCATGGATCATACGCTACTTTCCGAATTCGGTAATCCTATCGAACGTGTTGAAAACGCTATCGAGGCTCTGCGCCAAGGTAAAGGTGTCCTTGTTCTTGACGATGAAGATCGTGAGAATGAAGGGGACTTAGTGTTTGCCGCAGAAACTATGACAACAGAACAAATGGCATTTACCATTCGCTATAGCAGTGGGATTGTTTGCCTTTGTATCACTGAAGAACGTCGCAAGCAGCTTGAGCTGCCAATGATGGTGGAAAATAACACAAGCCAAAATCAAACCGGTTTTACTGTAACAATTGAAGCTGCCAAAGGGGTTACCACTGGGGTTTCTGCCGCAGACCGTATCACAACTATCCGCGCAGCAATTGCAGATAAAGCAGTACCTTCAGACTTAAATCATCCAGGCCATGTATTCCCATTACGCGGTCGAGAAGGCGGCGTATTAACTCGCCGTGGTCATACAGAAGCATCTATTGACTTAGCCACTATGGCTGGTTTCAAACCCGCAGGTGTTCTGTGTGAGTTAACTAATGACGATGGTTCTATGGCACGTACACCAGATGTTGTCGTCTTTGGTAGGCAGCATGGTTTAACCGTTGTGACGATTGAAGATTTAGTTCAGTACCGTTTGCAGCAAGAGCAAAAAAAGAAAGCTAGCTAATCCTCATCATATTTCGAGGAGTAGGTAAATTTCGAATATCACCTAAATAGCGATATTGGTTATTTAGGTAATAAGTAGTCTGTTAAGCATATAGAATCATATTGAGGCCATTGAGTTGCACACCTTGATGGCCTTTTCAAATTTTTTGATGATCATCCTCATAATTAGCCCACTGTGTTTTTTACTAAACGGCGTATGCTGTAATAAGAAACTAATTGAGGTGGAGTCAAATCATCATGTCGGTAAATACGTCTGTCGTACAAACTAAACTCCCTGCTATTTTTATTGGTCATGGCAGTCCAATGAATGCGATTGAAGACAACCCTTATACTCAAAAATGGGAACATCTTGGTAAAACTTTACCGCGGCCCACTGCGATATTGGTGATTTCAGCGCATTGGTATACACGAGGGACAGCAATTACTTCGATGTTAAAACCTAAAACGATTCATGATTTTGGCGGTTTTCCTGAAGAGCTCTATCAGGTTGAATATCCTGCTCTGGGTTCACCTGAATTGGCGCAGCAGGTTGCTGACTTATTATCCCCTGAACCTGTTTACCTTGATACCCAAGAGTGGGGACTGGATCACGGGACATGGGAAATCTTAGTGCGTATGTATCCAAAAGCAGATATTCCTGTGGTTCAATTGAGTATCGATGCAACTAAACCTATGGCTTGGCACCATGAATTAGGCAGAAAACTGTCTGTTTTAAGGGAGCATGGGGTGCTAATTATGGGAAGCGGTAATATTGTCCATAACTTACGAGCAATGAATTGGCAGAATGCACAAGCAGAGCCGTATCCATGGGCTATTTCTTTTGAGCAGTTTGTCTATGACAACCTACAAAGCCGTGAGCTGCCTCATCCATTAACAAATGGTTTAGAGCGGGAGGACGGTAAGCTATCTAATCCCTCGCCAGAACATTATTTACCTATTTTGCCAATACTGGGAACATGGGATGGAAAAGAAAAAATTAGTATACCTATAGAAGGGATTGTTTCTGGATCATTGAGTATGATGTCAATTCAAATTGGTTAACTTGTTGTTATATCTTCGCATAATAAAAAAGCTCAAACTATATTAGAAAGTTTGAGCTTTTTGCGTTTTAGTGATTGATGATAACTAATCGATGATCGTATGTGGGTAAAAACGCGATAGATCTTGAGTGATCAGTTCTTTATCTTCACGGATGCAGATCCCCGCAGGTTGGTCATTCACTAGCCAACTGCCCACTAAGGTATAGCTACCTTCAAATTGTGGAAGAGGGTGGAACTGCTGAATAATCATACCTTCTTCACCATATGGGCCATCAGCAGCAGCAATTTCTTTGCCATTTTCGATGATACGAATATTGGCTCCTTCACGAGAAAAAAGCGGTTTAATAACGTATTTATCGAGTTCAGGTTGTGTTTTACCATCGGCAAAATAAGCCGGTAGTAAATTAGGGTGATCAGGGAACATTTCCCATAACATTGGGAGTAAGGCTTTGTTGGAAATAATGCTTTTCCATGCAGGCTCTAACCAACGAACACCTGCATCCTGTAGTTTGGTTGAGAAAATTTCTCTTAGCATAAATTCCCACGGATATAATTTGAACAGATTACTAATAACCTGATCTTGAGTATCCGAAAACTCACCTTTTTCACCTAGGCCAATTTCATCAATATATAAGAATTCAGTGGCTACGCCAGCTTCGTTAGCACAGTCTTGAAGATACTGAACAGTACCTCTGTCTTCTTCGGTATCACGACAGCAAGACATATGCAGTAGACGGAAACCGTATTGATCTTTAAGTTGAGTAAAACGCTCGATCAACTGTTCTTGAATACTATTAAATTGATCTGCATTTTCTGGTAACTTGCCAGCTTCGATTTGATCTTCAAGCCAAATCCATTGGAAAAATGCAGATTCATATAATGACGTTGGCGTATCTGCGTTATTTTCAAGTAGCTTTGGTGGGTTAACCCCATCGTAAGCAAGGTCTAACCTTGAGTACAAGGACGGTTGTTCACTTTTCCAAGAGCTACGAACAAACTCCCAACAATGTTTGGGAATTTGAAAGCGAGCCATTAATTCATCACTTTCTACTACGCGTTCGACAACTTTTAAGCACATTTGATGCAACTCTGCCGTTGCATCTTCGATTTCTTCAATTTGTGCCATTGTGAATTGATAGTAGGCATCTTCTGACCAGTAAGGTTCACCATACATAGTATGGAATTCGAAACCAAACTCAGAGGCTTTTTCACGCCAATTCGGGCGTTCGACAATAGGAACTCGTTTCATTATTTATCAACCACCCATTGAACGGGAAGATGAAGTTGATTTCGCAGAAGAAGATGAACGTTGTGCCATTGCTTGTTTATTCACTGTATCACCAAAACCACCGCGTGTGACGGTTGATGTTGTTGGTGGCTTAGGTGCCATGGCCGTTTTAGGTACGCTCATTGAACGACCACCAGCAACGGCTGGGCCGTAACTTTTACCCGTGGCATCAACAAACTTACCGTTAGCTGGGCTAGCTGGGTTTTTTGAACTAAACAATGGTTGGGAAGCCGCGCTACCACCCATCATACGGCCCATCATGTAACCCATCATTAATGGCATCCACATGCTGCCACCGCTGCTTTGTGCTTGTGCGGTTTGTTCACCATTAGTAGAACCCGTCCCTGCTATACCTGCTTGAGCAGGAGCTTGGGTACACATTGACTCACCAAACTCAGCAATACAATCAGCTTGGGTTTCATATTTTGGCGCTGTTTTGGCTGCTTCTTGTAGGGCATTGTTGTAAGCAAGAGTACATTGTTCTGCTTGTGATGGATTAGCTTGGCTGCAATCCTGTGCATTGGTATACAGTGATACGGTTTCATCACTTTCTTCACAAGCTGAAAGCATAAATACCGCACTGACGGCAACGGCAACTGGTGCCATACGATATGAGCGCCAAGACTTACGGAATGCGCTTTGATTAATATTTTTGGTACGCTTCATGGTCATGGTAATTACCCTGAATATAATTAAGTAAGATGTTATTTAGGTTACCTCTAGGATAGGGGATAACCGCTGAAAATTAAAGCAGAAATACAGGGGAAATAAGCTGATTTTATCATTTTTGTCGCTTCCCCTCTATTTTTTGAGGATTGAATATACACAGTTACAGTAATAATTAGCTAATTTCATTAAATATCAGTACATTAATTACTGTTTGTTTTTTGTGCTATTGTGCAATAACCCTAGTGAGAATAGGCTGAAATTTCTAATTAAGGTAATTTAAAAGTAGTTATAAATCACCTAAGCTGGCTAAAACGGGCAATTTAACAGATTAGTACCGGAAATATATGGCCTTTTGCAGAAAAAAATAACCCGCTAAAATAGCGGGTCATTGTACCACTTAAGCACCAACCAAAAATTTAGTTAATAGCTGGCGCATTGGTATTACGGATGATACTACTTGGCGCAGTTGATATTTCTTTGCCTAAATTTGCATTTAGACGCGCAATATCATCTTCATTTAAAGTACCACGAGCAAATTCAATGTTGAGTTGGTTAATCATATAATCATAGCGTGCATTAGATAGATTCTGTTTTGCTTGGTATAGGGCCGTGGTGGCTGTTAATACATCAACGATAGTACGTGTACCAACCTGATACCCAGCTTCCATCGCATCTAATGAGCTTTGTGCAGAAACAACGACTTGTTTATATGCATTGATGCTACTGATTGATGAAGATACGTTGTTAAATGATGAGCGAACTAATTGAACGACGTTACGGTATACTGTTTCGAGTTGTTCACTCGCACCTTGGAAACCATATTGCGCTTGTTCAACTTGTGAACTAGTCGCACCACCTTTATACAGTGGGATACTCAAGGTTAAGCCAACGCTGTTTTGCCCGTTATAACTATTACGTGCACCAGAAAGACCTGTGTATGGGTCGCTATAGCCACTACCATGTTGGTAGTTATTTGTCACACTGGTTGATGCGCTCAGACCAACTGTAGGCATATGACCAGTTTCTGCTAAGCGAATATTTTCACGCGAAACATCTTGTGCTAAACGTGCACTTAGCAGATTAAGGTTACGTTCTTCTGCTTCTTTTAAAATCGCGTTGATATCGCCTAATTCAGTGGTTTTAAAGCGATCAATATTCAAAGAAGCAAGTTGGCTATAATATACGCCGCTGACTTGACGCAGTTTTTCAATCGCATTTTCTAAGTCGTTACGGCCTGCAACTTCTTGTGCAATCACGCTGTCGTAGTTTGCACGAGCGTTTTGTACATCCGTAATCGCCACTAACCCAACATTAAAACGTTGTGTTACTTGATCTAATTGACGGTAAACAGCTTCTTTATTTGCTTCGATGTATGATAATGCGTCAATCGCTTTCAACACATTAAAATAGGCGGTTGCGGTATCTAAGATCAGTTGTTGCTGGCTGGTTTGATACGTCACATCGGAAATACCCGCTGTTTTTTCTTGAATCGACAATTGACGCCATATCGACATATCAAAGACGACTTGCGTTAATTTTAACGTCGCATTTAAGCCCGTACTTTCAGTATTTCGCGCATCGCGGTAACCGCTTCCGTAGCTAGCACCAGCATCTAACCCTAATTGTGGTAGTAATGGGCTACGAGATTCATTAATTTTTTCAAAAGCTTGGTTACGTTCAGCTAATGATTTTCTTAATTCGGGGTTACTTTCTTTAGATTTTTTGTAAACCTGCAGTAAATCTTCTGCGTAGCTATTGGTACTGAGACCCACAAAACTCATCGCAATAAAAAGGGGAAGCAGTTTCTTCATTTTGATTCCTTGATTAAACAGCAAATTAAGTTGAGTCTGCGGTCTAAAACGTACCATGCCTAAATGAGTCGTAGGTATCAAATTATGCGTTTTAGAGAGCCAATAAAACAGACCCTATTGTTGCTCTTCGATTTGAATAATGGCGCACATTGTAACAGAGTATCACTTGTGTTAACGGTAGCCTTTTGTGCCATTTTGTCTTAATTTCATTAAACATTACCTCATCTGAGGTTAAAAAGCCTTAAAAACAGTTTTAATCCACAATTATTTCCTTAATATGGAAATTAATAGTTTTGGGAAATGCAATGACAAATAAAATAAAACAGCCAATTAAATATGGCAAAAATGATGTCGAAATTATATCCAAGCGTAAATTATTTAATGGTTTTTTTCAAATGATTGAGTACCGATTTCGTCATCGTCTTTTTGCAGGCACGTGGAGCAATGAAATCCGTCGCGAAGTATTTGAGCGTGGCCATGCAGGGGTTGTTTTACCTTATGATCCACAAACGGATAATATCGTTTTAATTGAACAAATTCGTTTCCCTGCCATAGAAACCAGCGCAACACCTTGGTTACTTGAGGCTGTCGCAGGGATGATTGAGGAAAACGAATCACCCGAAGATGTTATTCGTCGAGAAGCCATGGAAGAGGCAGGGTTAGTGATTGGCCGCGCCGAAAAAGCGCTAAGCTACCTTTCTAGCCCAGGCGGTACAACTGAGCGTATGCATGTATTTATTGGCGAAGTAGATAGCCGCCAAGCAAAAGGTGTCCATGGGCTAGCATCAGAGAATGAAGATATTCAAGTGCATGTAGTAAGCCGAGAACAAGCTTATCAGTGGGTGGAAGACGGGGTTATTGATAATGCGGCGACAGTAATCGCCATTCAATGGTTGCAGCTTAATTATCACAAGCTTCGTGGAAAATGGATGAAACAGTTTTAAATAACAATTAATCTAGTGAAGTGTGTGCTAATTAGCAGATATTTAACTAATTACTCGTCATACTTCAAGCTGCAAGTGTGTTGGCCGCGCTTCGCCACCCAAGTCACATACTGGTGTATGCTCCTTGGGATAGCTCAGCTTGCCGCCTTCTTGCAACTCGAATTATTTAGAGTAATTCGAGTAAGTTAAAAATTATGCTTTAAGGTGATTGCAGCGAGGCAAGGCGCACTAAAGCAAGGAGTACAACAAGCTGAAAGTGTGTTGGCCGCGCTTCGCTACCCAAGTCACATACTGGTGTATGCTCCTTGGGATAGCTCAGCTTGCCGCCTTCTTGCAACTCGAATTATTTAGAGTAATTCGAGTAAGTTAAAAATTATGCTTTAAGGTGATTGCAGCGAGGCAAGGCGCACTAAAGCAAGGAGTACAACAAGCTGCAAGTGTGTTGGCCGCGCTTCGCCACCCAAGTCACATACTGGTGTATGCTCCTTGGGATAGCTCAGCTTGCCGCCTTCTTGCAACTCGAATTATTTAGAGTAATTCGAGTAAGTTAAAAATTATGCTTTAAGGTGATTGCAGCGAGGCAAGGCGCACTAAAGCAAGGAGTACAACAAGCTGCAAGTGTGTTGGTCGCGCTTCGCTACCCAAGTCACATACTGGTGTATGCTCCTTGGGATAGCTCAGCTTGCCGCCCGAATTATTTAAAGTAATACAGCGCTAAGTTGGCGCGTTGGCAAATTACCCTTTAGAATAATTACGGTGTATTTTACAGCAAGCGGCAGTGTGTTGAGTTTGTGTATAGTTGTAATGAATATAATTAATTAGGCATAAATAATATTTACGGATAAGGAATACTTTTGGACAGCCAGCTTGAAGTGACTGCAAAGAACTCGAAGATCGTGAGAATTTTACAAGTTACGGATACGCATCTTTTTGCTAACACTGAGAACACCCTTTTAGGTGTAAATACTTATGATAGCTATCAAGCAGTGCTTAGCGCTATTGCAAAAGAAAATCTCCCAATTGATTTGATTGTTGCGACAGGGGATCTGGTTCAAGACCAATCGCCACAAGCTTATCAACATTTTGCAGATGGTATTGAGCGTATTCCTGCGCCTTGTGTTTGGCTTCCTGGAAACCATGATTATCCGCCAGCCATGGTTGAAACCCTCAGGGTGGCTGGTATCTCAAGCGCTAAACAAATTTTAATTGGCGATGAATGGCAAATTCTAATGTTAGATAGCCAATTGCAAGACGTCCCCCATGGTGAACTTTCTGAGCAACAATTAGAATGGATGAAGCAGAGCTTAGATGCGCAACCTGACCGTACAACGTTAGTAATGCTACACCATCATCCATTGCCTTCGGGCTGTACATGGCTAGATCAACACAGCTTAAGAAATTCGCACATATTAGCGGATTACCTAAAAAGCTATCCAAATGTTAAAACCATGCTGTGTGGGCATATTCATCAAGAAATGGATGTGCTTTGGCATGGAATACGTTTGTTAGCCACGCCTTCAACTTGCGTGCAATTCAAACCACATTGTACTAACTTTGCGCTAGATACCGTAGCACCCGGTTGGCGCTATTTGGAACTCAGTGTGGATGAACAAGGGCATAGGCATATCAAAACGAGTGTGCATCGTTTAGAGACGAGAGAATTCAGCCCTGATTTAGACTCCGACGGTTATTAATCACCTTATGTCTACTTTACTTTATATTCACGGTTTTAATAGCTCACCTTTATCAGCTAAAGCAAATAGCTTAAAGAAATGGGTTGATGCAAACTACCCACATATCAATATGGTTGTGCCGCAATTACCGAATTTTCCTCGGCAAGCTCAAGCCATGTTAGAAGATATTGTCTTACAACATAAACAGGGGAAGATTGGCCTAGTAGGTTCCTCCCTTGGAGGGTATTTTTCTCTTTGGCTCAGTGAGCGTTATCAACTTCCTGCAGTGGTGGTCAACCCTGCTGTAAGACCCTTTGACTTACTACAAGACTATTTAGGGGAGAATACAAACCCCTATACTTACGAAAAATATGTGTTGGAAAACAAACATATTCATGAGCTAAAATCCTTATACATTGAAAAGTTAACATCTCCTCATCTTATTTGGTTACTACAGCAAATGGGGGATGAGGTACTTGATTATCGTGAAGCTGTTACCTATCTTTCTAAGTGTAAACAGACTGTAGAACCTGACGGTAATCATGCATTTGTTGGTTTTGAAGCATACTTTCCTCAAATTGTTCATTTTTTACAATTGGCAGAGAAATAGTGTCAAAACACATGAACACTGTTATTATCAACAGTAACTCACTGATTGAATAGTTCAATTAGCCACCTATTTACCGCAGAATGACAACATGACTCAATCTAGTTATAACGCAGAGGCCATTGAAGTCCTCAGTGGTTTGGAGCCTGTTCGCCGTCGTCCGGGGATGTATACTGATACCAGCCGACCGAACCATTTGGCTCAAGAAGTAATTGATAATAGTGTCGACGAAGCCCTTGCTGGGCATGCGGGGCACATCGAAGTTATTTTACATGCCGATCAATCCCTTGAGGTGATCGATGATGGGCGTGGTATGCCTGTTGATATCCACCCTGAAATGAAAGTGCCAGCCGTAGAGTTAATTTTAGGGCAGCTGCACGCGGGGGGGAAATTCTCCAATAAAAGTTACCAGTTTTCCGGGGGCCTACACGGGGTAGGTATTTCCGTAGTCAATGCGTTATCAAAACGTATTGAAGTTACAGTGCGTCGCGATAGCCAAGTGTATCAAATTGCCTTTGAAAACGGCGATAAAGTAGAAGATTTGCATGTAATCGGTACCTGTGGCAAGCGTAACACAGGGACTAGCGTGCATTTTTGGCCAGATGAAAGCTATTTTGATAGCCCAAAATTTTCAGTTTCGCGTTTAACTCATAATTTAAAAGCCAAAGCCGTTTTATGTCCTGGCGTGAAAATCACGTTTAAGGACAAGCTCAATAATACAGAGCAAAGCTGGTGTTACAGTGATGGGTTAACTGATTACTTAATGGAATCCATAGACGGGCTAGAAGCATTACCCGCAAAACCTTTCACTGGGGAGTTCTCAGGGGAAACTGAAGGTGCTCAGTGGGCGCTGTTATGGTTACCTGAAGGCGGTGAATTGTTAACTGAAAGCTATGTAAACCTTATTCCAACCGCGCAAGGTGGAACCCACGTTAATGGTTTACGCCAAGGGTTATTGGACGCGATGCGTGAATTTTGTGAATTCCGCAATATTTTACCTCGTGGTGTTAAGCTTTCGGCGGATGATATCTGGGAACGCTGTACGTATGTACTTTCCGTAAAAATGCAAGACCCTCAATTTGCAGGGCAAACGAAAGAACGCCTTTCATCGCGTCAATGTTCTGCATTTGTTTCCGGTGTTGTTAAAGATGCCTTTAGCCTGTGGTTAAACCAAAATGTGCAAGTGGCTGAGCAACTGGCGGAAATGGCAATATCGAGCGCACAACGCCGGATGCGTGCGGCGAAAAAAGTAGTGCGTAAGAAGCTAACCAGTGGCCCTGCATTGCCGGGTAAACTGGCAGATTGCAGCTCGCAAGACCTTAGCATGACAGAACTCTTCCTTGTCGAAGGGGATTCGGCGGGTGGGTCAGCAAAACAAGCCCGCGACCGTGAATACCAAGCTATCATGCCATTACGTGGTAAAATCCTAAACACATGGGAAGTGTCTTCTGACGAAGTTTTAGCTTCCCAAGAGGTACATGATATCTCCGTGGCAATTGGTATTGACCCTGATAGCGAAGACCTCAGCCAACTACGTTACGGTAAAATTTGTATTCTTGCGGATGCGGATTCCGATGGTTTACATATCGCAACGTTATTGTGTGCTTTATTTGTGCGCCATTTCCCGACTTTAGTCAAAGCGGGGCATGTATATATGGCAATGCCGCCGTTGTACCGTATCGATTTAGGCAAAGAAACTTTCTATGCCCTTGATGAAAGCGAAAAAAATGCGGTGCTAGAGCGTCTTAGCCGTAAGCGTGGTAAACCGAATGTTCAACGGTTTAAAGGGTTGGGTGAAATGAACCCACCACAATTACGCGAAACCACATTAGATCCAAATACTCGTCGCCTTGTTCAGTTAACCATCGATGATGAAAACTACCAAGAAACGCTTGCCGTTATGGATATGCTTCTAGCGAAGAAACGCTCTGAAGACCGCCGTAATTGGTTACAAGAAAAAGGCGATATGGCTGAAATTGATGTCTAACATCCGAATTGCGATGAGAAAGCGTAAGGAATTAATTAAATGAGTGAAATTACTCATGATGGTGTGGAGCGCCTACCGCTTCATGCCTTTACTGAAAATGCCTATCTAAACTATTCGATGTACGTCATCATGGATAGGGCATTACCTTTTATTGGCGATGGGCTTAAACCTGTTCAGCGCCGCATTGTGTATGCCATGTCAGAACTTGGTTTGAGCAACACAGCAAAATATAAGAAATCAGCAAGAACTGTCGGTGACGTACTAGGTAAATACCATCCACATGGTGACAGTGCGTGTTATGAAGCGATGGTATTAATGGCTCAACCGTTTTCTTACCGTTACCCACTAGTGGACGGGCAAGGGAACTGGGGGGCACCGGATGACCCTAAATCGTTTGCAGCAATGCGTTATACCGAATCGCGCTTATCAAAGTATGCGGAAGTTTTGCTGAGCGAGTTAGCTCATGGCACGGTTGATTGGGTACCTAACTTTGATGGTACGTTAAACGAACCTAAAATGTTACCGGCGCGTCTGCCAAATATTTTATTAAATGGCACAACGGGCATTGCAGTTGGGATGGCGACAGACATTCCGCCTCATAACGCCCGAGAAGTGGCAAATGCGCTAGTGGCATTGTTGGAGAAACCAACACTGGGTCTTGACGATATCATGGCGTTCGTTCCTGGTCCTGATTACCCGACCGAAGCTGAAATTATTTCTTCACAAAGTGATATCCGTAAAATTTACCAAAACGGCCGTGGTTCTGTTCGTATGCGTGCTGTGTGGGAAAAAGAAGACGGCAATGCAGTGATAACAGCGTTGCCTCATCAAGTTTCTGGTGCGAAAGTATTAGAGCAAATTGCTAGCCAAATGCGCGCGAAAAAGCTACCCATGGTTGAAGATTTACGTGATGAATCTGACCACGAAAACCCAACTCGTTTGGTTATTGTTCCGCGTAGTAATCGTGTTGATATTGACCAAGTGATGACGCATTTATTTGCGACTACCGACTTAGAAAGAAGTTATCGTGTTAACCTGAATATGATTGGCTTGGACAATCGTCCTTCAGTTAAAGGGTTAGTTGAAATTTTAACTGAGTGGATTACTTATCGTCGCCAAACAGTTCGTAATCGATTAAATCACCGTTTAGACAAAGTGTTAAGGCGTTTACATATTTTAGATGGTTTATTAATCGCTTACCTTAACATTGATGAAGTTATTGAAATTATTCGTACAGAGGACGAGCCAAAGGCTGTCCTAATGTCTCGCTTTAATATTACGGATACACAAGCAGAAGCTATTTTAGAGTTAAAACTACGTCATTTAGCGAAGCTTGAAGAAATGAAGATCCGTGGTGAGCAAGATGAATTAGCAAAAGAACGTGATGAGTTACAAGGTATCTTAGGGTCAGAGCGTAAATTAAATACCTTAATTAAAAAAGAAATTCAGGCTGATGCTAAAGCTTATGGCGATGATCGCCGCTCACCATTACATGAGCGTGAAGAAGCTAAGGCCATGAGTGAGCATGAAATTCTCCCTTCAGAGCCTATTACCGTTGTGCTTTCTGATATGGGCTGGGTACGTAGTGCTAAGGGCCATGATATAGAGCCGACGAACCTCAATTACAAAGCTGGCGATGGTTTTAAAGGCGCAGCTCGAGGCAAATCGAACCAAGCCGCAGTATTCCTTGATTCAACAGGGCGTAGTTATTCTGTTGACCCGCTTGAACTACCATCAGCGCGTAGTCAAGGCGAGCCATTAACAGGAAAACTGTCATTGCCACCAGGTGCAACCATTGAACATGTGTTAATGGCACCTGAAGAGCAAAAATATTTGATGGCGTCTGATGCTGGTTACGGCTTTATTTGTACTTTCAATGACCTAGTAACCAAAAACAAAGCAGGTAAGGCTTTAATTTCGTTACCAGATAACGCAAAAGTGTTAGCCCCCATTGAGCTACATAATGAACAAGAAGATTTGCTGTTGGCAATAACCAAAGCAGGGCGTATGTTAATATTCCCTGTTTCAGATTTACCACAGCTGTCGAAAGGTAAAGGGAATAAAATTATCAACATAGCTGGCGCTCAAGCTGCAAGTGGTGATGATTTGTTGACTTGGCTTATGATTTTACCTACAGGTGCATCAATGACTTTGCATTTTGGTAAGCGAAAATTGAAATTTAAAGCTGAAGATCTGCAAAAATATCGTTCAGAGCGCGGCCGCAAAGGGACCTCCTTGCCGCGAGGAATGCACAATATTGAACGTATTGATATTGAGCCTTTAGGTGCTGAATAATTAGTTAAGTAATAAATTCCTATTTATTCACTGCTCAGTCAGATTTGATTGGTGAATAAGTGGGTGATATTAATAGATTGGGGCTGTATGGCCCCGTTGAATTTGGGGTTAGTATGTTAGCGCTGATTAGAGCGATTATAGTTATTATCTACACGCTTGCTGTTTGTATCGGGGGCGGTATTTACTGTCTATTTAGCCCACGCAATCCAAAACATGTGATGACGTTTGGCCATATGTTTGGTCGGTTATCTGTAGTTTTTGGGATTAACGTGATCAACCGTGTCCCTGAAAAAGCCAAAGGCTATGGCCCAAGCATTTATATTGGTAATCATCAAAACAATTACGATATGGTGACCATGTCAAATGGTGTGCAGCCAAGAACGGTAACAGTGGGCAAAAAAAGTTTAGTTTATATTCCATTTTTCGGTTTTTTATATTGGATCACTGGCAATATTCTAATTGACCGCGCTAATCGTTCTAAAGCACATAATACGATTACTCAAGTGGCGGATCAGATAAAAAAACGTAAAATTTCAGTGTGGATGTTTCCAGAAGGGACGCGCAGCCGTGGGCGCGGTCTATTGCCTTTTAAAACGGGGGCATTTCATGCTGCTATCGCTGCTGGGGTACCTATCGTGCCAGTCTGTGTTTCTAGTACGCAAGGCAAGATTAAACTAAACCGTTGGAATAACGGCAATGTGATCATTGAGATGCTAGACCCTATCGATACGTCAGTGTATAGCCGTGAACAGGTTCGCGAACTGTCAGAACTCTGCCATTCCTTAATGGAAGCTAAAATAAAAGAGTTAGATTTAGAAGTCGCTGAAATGGCGAAGCAATCCCAAAAATAGTGCGTTATTAAGCCTAATATTCAATAATGCGGTCAGTAAAAATTATTGCCCGCATTATTATCCAAAACCGAGTTTGCTCATCAAACTTGAATCGCATTTCGTATAATTTTTTCCTTTTTAATTAATTAACCCTACTACTTGTAAAGCTATTAATTATATTTTTATATATTAGAAGATATTTTTAGAATTTCCCCTTTTTTCGCGATATCATGGCTGACATAATATTACGGTACTATATTGTTGTATCTAAGTAGTTATTTTACTAGCGCCAATCCAAAATTAGCCGCGTTATTGGCTGAGAGTTTCTAATATTAAATAATAAAATGCGCTGGAATTTTTGTTTAGCGGAGAATTTATGTCATTCAATCGATGCCAAACCCTTGTAGCGGCAGGGTTGGCTCTATGTATGTCCTATGTGCCAATGAATGTAAGCGCAGAGGGGGCGATAGCTTTACCTGTGCCACCGTTATTAGAATCTCGGTCTGGTCAGCCACTCTTTTTGACATTACAAAAAATCCATTGGTCTTTTGATGGGAAATACTCAGCCGATATTTGGGGAATCAATGGTTCTTCACCAGGACCAACGGTAAGAGTCAAAAATGGTGATGATTTAAAGCTAATTTATAGCAATAGATTACCTGAAGCTGTTTCAATGACCATCAGTGGGTTACAAATCCCGGGGACTCAGATCGGTGGGGCTGCAAGGCTGATTTCACCAAATGCAGATTGGTCCCCCGTGATCCCTATTCGTCAAAATGCAGCGACACTTTGGTATCATGCAAATACCCAAGGAAAAATGGGTGAACAAGTCCACAATGGGTTATTAGGCATGTGGATCATAGAAGATGATGTGACTAAAAATTTGCGTTTGCCTAAGCACTATGGTGTCGATGATTTTCCTATTATTATTCAAGACAAGCGGCTAGATAACTTTGGTGTGCCTGAATATAAAGCGAGCGAAGACGGTTTTCTTGGCGATACCTTATTAGTTAATGGTGTTCAGGACCCGTATGTCGAAGTTTCTCGCGGATGGGTGCGTTTACGGTTGTTAAATGCATCGAATTCACGTCATTATGTAATGAAAATTAGTGATGGTCGCCCATTTTCGATGATCGCATCAGACCAAGGCTTACTCACTGTGCCTGTTAATGTTCAAGCATTACCACTCGCCCCAGGTGAAAGGCGAGAAGTGCTGATTGACATGGCGAAAACTCAAGAGTTGACCATCACAGCAGGCGAGTCTGCAACATTTATGGACCGAGTAAAAGGGTTATTTGAGCCGTCAAATAGCCTAATCTCTACTAATGTGTTGACGATTAAAGCCACAGGCTTAATGTCGTTAGTGACTGATGGCTTACCAACGCAATTAGCTGAAGACAAAACGCAAGTTACATCCAGTATAATGCAACGTGAAATCCACCTTAATGACGGCTTTGGTATTAATAATGCGGTTCTTGATACTAATAGAGTCGATATGACAAGCCGTCAAGGAAATTGGGAACGTTGGGTTATTACAACAAATGTTCCGCAAGCGTTTCATATTGAAGGTGTGAGGTTTAAAGTGCTGAACCGCAATGGTCAACCGACTCCGCCTGAAGATTATGGTTGGAAAGACACCGTATGGGTAGATGGTCGTACCGAGTTGTTAGTTCAAATGATGCAACCTTCGTATAACCATTTTCCATTCTTATTCTATAGCCAAAATTTGGAAAAAGCGGATTTAGGTTCAGCGGGTCAGTTGGTGGTTTCACCACAAGAGTAGTTAAATGAAATAGCAATGTTATCAATAAGAACTATTAAGGAGGTTATTATGCCAAACACAAGAGCTAGAGCGTTAAATTGTATAATAATCATTAGTTAGAGAGGTATTTGCTTCTCTAACACTAGGAGAAGTTAATGGTAACATTGGTTGTTTTAACCCCTGAAAATTGGGAAGAGTGCGCAGATTTACAGGTTTCACCAGCGCAATCCGCATTTATTGCGTCGAACCTTTATTCTATTGCTGAAGTGCAATTTCTAACGGGGTTTGTCGTGAAAGGGATATGCCATCGTGATGAGATGATTGGGATGTTAATGTATGGTATTGACCCCGATGATGGTAATTACTGGATTTATCGTTTTATGATTGATGATAAACATCAAGGTAAGGGCTATGCAAAGCAGGCAATGGCTTTGTTGATAGCGGATATTCAGCAGGAAAATACAGCGAATATTCCCTTTTTGATGGTTGGTTATCATTCAGAAAATAATACTGCGCACTATTTTTATCAAAGCACAGGGTTTGTTTCCCAAGGCTTAGCAGATTGGGGGGAGAATTTAGCTCAATATTGCTTAGTTTAAAAATCAGCGAGCCGCATGGAAATTGCGGCTCTTTTTTATCTTGAACTATCAAAGAATAATTTATTCGGTAACACAAAGTTATGCCGTTTTAATAGTACGAAGGGTCTCCCACCCTATTAAATAGAGTGGAAGTCATCAGAAATTGAATTTGTGTTCCTTTGAAAAAGGAAAGGAATTTATAAGCTATCGTTAATCAATAAACAGTATAGACAGATAAATTAGGCTATTGTTTTTTGCATTTTATCTTAATGAACTAACTAAGCGCTACGCGAACTCCAAAAGCAATTAAAATAACCCCCAGCACTTTATCAACATATTTTTGCACTTTCGCTAACCCTTTTCTAACTGGGGCACTTTGAATTAAAAAGACTAAAATTGGCCAATAAATAACGGCGAGCCCCCAAATAATAAAAGCAAACCATAGTTTTTCGCCAACAGTTGAATTGATGTCCAATACTTGAGTAAACACAGCAAGGAAGAAAAGGGTTGCTTTCGGGTTCAGGACATTACAGAGAAAGCCTTGCATAAAGGCTTTTTTGAACGAGACAATCTCATGTTTACGAGTATTTAAATCAACTAAATGACTTGAATGTGGCAGTAGGCTTTTAATACCAATCCAAATTAAGTACGCTGCACCTGCATACTTTAAAATGTTAAATAACCAAGGGGTGGTGGTAATGAGCACTGCAAGGCCTGCGACACAGTAAGTCATATGTAATGCAATTGCAGCAATAACACCAAAGGCTGTCATGAGAGCCGCTGAACGTTGGTATCGTGCGGCATTTTTAACAATTAAAAAGAAGTCAGGACCTGGCGATAGCATCCCTAGGGTTGCTATGGTGGCAATCATAATACTAGTTTCGTACATGGGATATTCTCTTTTCTATAGCCCCTTACTAACCCAATTTTTAGAATTTGCAATACCTTGCTAAATACCCGTAAATTGAGGCAGGATGAGGTATCTCTTTTGTTTTTAAATGTTATTTTTAGTCCTAAATTTATCAATTCGAGTATAAGTGATTCAAACCTGTTTAAGGAAGCTTAAATTTAGTCGACGAAGCAATTCTCTTTCCGTATAGTGTGCTCAATTTTTATATTAGTTTCTAAGGTGAGTAGATGAATATTAGCTTAATCGCAGCAATGGCGATCGATCAGGTTATCGGCATGGAAAAAGCGATGCCTTGGAATTTGCCCGGTGATCTTGCGTGGTTCAAACGAAATACGTTAAATAGGCCCGTTATTATGGGGCGTGTCACCTATGAATCAATCGGGCGTCCATTACCACAACGCGTCAACATCGTATTAACTAGCCAGCCAGGGGCAGACTCTAACGTTGTTTGGGTGACCTCTATGGAAGAAGCGCTAGCTGCTGCACAAGCGGTAGAGAATGTTGAGGAAATCATGGTGATTGGTGGCGGTAAGGTTTACCAGCAGTTTTTACCTCTAGCGAATAAATTATACCTGACTCATGTTGATGCAGAAGTCATTGGGGATACTCATTTCCCAGTTTATGAGCCAGATGAATGGGATTCGATTTTTACCGAATATCACGAAGCGGATGAAAACAATACGCACGGCTATTGTTTTGAGATACTAACCAAAAGAGTTTAAATTTTCATTTCACAAAAATGGCGCTTAATGCGCCATTTTGTTTTTAATAGAGCCAAAACTATTCTTTACGGCTTTTTTGGTGTGATTTTTGGCGATAAAATTGTTTTGTTTCCCAGTGGTATAAGGTTAGGTCACCACCCCAGCAGCAGCCAGTATCTAAAGCATAAACGTTATCTGGTGTACATTTCCCTTCAAGGGATGCCCAATGGCCAAAGAACACCGAATAATCCTCAGGAATTTGACTTGGTAAATCAAACCAAGGTTTTAATGGTGCGGGCGCTTTTTTAGGGTTTTCTTTGCAAATCATATCAAGCTGCCCATTCGGGAAGCAGTAGCGTAAACGTGTGAGAGCATTGGTACTAAAACGTAAGCGTGCTAACCCCATTAAACTACTCGACCAATTATTTGGCATATCGCCATACATTGAATCGATAAATAGCGGGTAAGCATCACTGGAAAGGACGGCTTCGACTTCCCTAGCGCACATCCGTGCGGTTTCAATATCCCACTGTGGCGTTATACCTGCATGCGTCATCACTATTTTTCTTTCTTCATCAATTTGCAATAAAGGTTGACGACGTAGCCAATTGATTAGTTCGTCTAGATCAGGGGCATGCAATAATTCATCAAGGTGATCTTTAGGTTTATTACGACTGATTTTACAGTAGATCCCGAGAAGATGGAGATCATGGTTACCGAGAACCAAACGCACCGCGGGACCTAAACTTTTAACATAACGTAAAACTTGCAGTGACCCAGAACCTCGGGCAACCAAGTCACCAGTAAGCCATAATGTGTCTTGGTTTGGATCAAAATTGACCCTGTCCATTAGTTCACGAAGTTCACGATAGCAACCGTGGATATCACCTACTAAATATGTCGACATAATTAATTAATCAATGTTGGAATTGCAAGACGAAAAGCGGGGATATCAACGTGAAAATGGTCCCCTTGAGTGCTTAGCATCACGTAATAACCTTCCATCGTTCCCATTGGTGTTTCAAGAATTGCACCACTGGTGTAACGATATTCTTTTCCAGGAGGAATGACGGGTTGTTCACCCACCACGCCTTCACCTTGAACTTCAGTTTTATGGCCATCACTGTTAGTAATGAGCCAATAGCGGCTCATTAATTGGATGGGTTCTCGCCCTAAATTGCGAATACAGATGGTATAAGCGAACACATACCTTGCAATATCGGGTTGAGATTGGCTTTCGATGTAGACACTCTGAACTTGGATGCTTACATTTGGTTCATTAAGCATAGTGCCTCCTTCAACAGACTATTCTGACCGGGTAGAAAGATAGTTTGCCATTTTGCAATATTGTTCAACAGAAATATTTTCTGCACGGGTACCTAAGTCAACACCCAAATTGGTTAACTCTTCAACACTAAATAAATCCCCTAAGCTATTGCGGATCGTTTTACGGCGTTGGTTAAAAGCTTGGGTAGTAATACGACTTAAGAATTTAATATCTTTTACTGGATAAGGGTTTTCACGATGAGGGATTAACCTCACAATCGCAGAATCTACTTTTGGTGCTGGAGTAAATGCTGTTGGCGGCACTTCGAGTACTGGAACCACATGGCAATAATATTGCGCCATGACACTTAAACGACCATAAGCCTTACTCCCAGGGCCTGCTACCAGCCGATTAACCACTTCTTTTTGCAGCATGAAATTCATATCTGCAATCGAGTTAGTAAAGGTAAATAGGTGGAACATCAATGGGGTAGAAATATTGTAGGGTAAGTTACCAAATACCCGCAGGGGTTGACCTGCTTGTTTTGCTAGCTCGCCGAAATCCACAGTCATCGCATCTTGCTGAATGATAGTGAGTTTATCTTTTAGTTGCGGATGGACGTGTAACCGTGCCGCGAGGTCACGGTCGAGTTCAACGACGGTCATTTTGTCGATTCGGCTACCAACCGGTTCTGTTAAGGCACCTAAGCCAGGGCCAATTTCGACAATGGATTGGCCCGGTTTCGGGTTCATTGCATCTACGATGCTGTCAATAATAAACTGGTCAGTTAAAAAGTTCTGCCCGAAACGTTTGCGGGCAAAGTGCCCCTGATGGACTCGATTATTCATGTATTTTTAGATGTCATTTGGATAGCTAACTTTAATGCGGTGATAAAACTCCCCGCATCAGCATGACCCGTCCCCGCGAGTTCAAGCGCAGTGCCATGATCGACAGAGGTACGGATAAAAGGCAGACCGAGGGTAATATTCACCGCTCTGCCGAAACCTTGGTATTTTAACACAGGAAGACCCTGATCATGATACATTGCTAAAACTGCATCTGCGTGATCTAAATACTTAGGTTGGAAAAGGGTATCCGCGGGTAATGGCCCAACGAGATGAACCCCCTCTACACGTAAGCTTTCAAGTGCGGGTTCGATGGTGTCAATTTCTTCGGTACCCATATGGCCACCTTCACCTGCATGTGGGTTTAAGCCACAAACATAGATTGTAGGTTTTTCAATACCGAATTTTGTTTGTAAATCATGATGTAAGATGGTGATCACTTCACGTAGACTTTGTTGCGTGATGGCACCTGAAACATCTTTAAGTGGTAGGTGTGTGGTGGCTAAGGCAACACGAAGCTCTTCGGTTGCTAGCATCATAACGACCCGCTCACAACCACTACGTTCTGCAAAAAACTCGGTGTGACCACTAAAGGGAACACCGGCATCATTAATAATGCCCTTATGCACTGGCCCCGTTACAATCGCTGAAAATTCACCCTTTAAACAGCCATCACAGGCTTGTGCTAATGTGTTAACCACATAGCTACCATTGGCCACATTGAGTACGCCTGCTTTCGCCGGGGTATTTAAGTCAACGGGTATAATGGATAGATGACCTGGAGTATGGGCTTTTACTGCCTTACTTGATTCATATTCGGTCAGAGTGAGTGGTAAGTTTAACGTTTTAGCGCGTTCAAGAAGTAAGTTTGGATCAGCGCATGCAACTAACTCAACAGGCCATGCCTGCTGAGCGAGTTGGATTAGCAAATCTGGACCAACCCCGGCAGGTTCACCGGGGGTGATAACAATAGGCTTAATTAGATTTTTCATCATTAGATTGGTTGTCACGACCATCGATGACTTTTACGTAAGCAGAAGCCCGCTGCTCTTGCATCCAGCTTTGCGCTTCTTCATTAAATTTACGGTTAAACAGTAGGCGGTACGCTTGGTCTTTTTGTGCCGCATCTGTTTTATCTACCTTACGTGTATCTTCTAATTGAATTAAGTGCCAGCCAAAACTTGAAGGAACAGGTTGGCTTAATTCACCTTTGTTTAATTTCATCAGAGCATCACGGAATGCTGGGTCATAGATATCCGGCATGTTCCAACCCAATTCACCGCCTTTTAAGGCGCTACCTGGGTCTTCTGAATTCTCTTTTGCCGCATCTTCAAATGTGATTGCGCCAGAACGGATATCTTGGGCTATTTTCACTAGTTTCTGTCTAGCTTGAGTATCATCCATAATTGGAGATGATTTAATCAAAATATGGCGTGCTTTTACTTCTGTTACAGAAATCGGTTGGCTACCACCACTGACATCATTTACGCGCAAAATATGGAAACCAACACCAGAGCGAATTGGGCCGACAATATTGCCTTTTTTCGCATTTTTTAATTGTTCAGCAAAGACAACTGGCAATTCTTGTAAACGTGACCAACCCATATTGCCGCCTTTCAGCGCTTGCGGGTCTGCTGAGTAGGCAATCGCTAATTTACCAAAATCCCCACCTTTTTTCAGTTCAGTTAAGATTTTGTCTACTAACGCTTCCGCTGTTTTTAACTGTTCTTGAGTTGGGTTCTCGGATAATGGGATTAAGATATGGCTGAGATTAACCCCCATTTCGTAGTTTGCTTGTGAGCTCATTTGTTCAGCAAGAGAATCAACTTCTTGCGGTAAAATTGTCACACGGCGGCGTACTTCATTATTACGCACTTCAGCGATCAGCATCTCTTTACGAATTTCACTGCGATATTGAGCCATATTGATGCCATCAGCAGTTAAACGCTTTTGCATTTGCTCCAGAGTTAAACCGTTCTGGCGAGCAATATCAGCGATGGTCGCATTCACGGCTTCTTCTGGAATGTTTATCTGCATCTGGTTAGCCATCTGCAAGATGATGTTATCCATAACTAGACGCTCAAGGATCTGATGACGCAGGGTTTGATCATCAGGCACCTGTTGGCGTGCGTTCTGAGCGTTCACTTTTACCGTATTGATCATATTCTGGACGTCACTTTCCAGCACAACTCCGTTGTTGACGACCGCAGCCACTTTATCCATTTGCTGCGGCGCAGCCAAGGCAGCAGAGCTTGCGAACATCAGTCCCAGAATAAGCGTTCTCCAATTCTTCATAATGGTCCTATAATATTGACTTTGATTCCGCAAAATGCGGGCTAATACGTGTTTACTCGCCATACTTCGAGTTGCAGTGTTGTTGACTGCACCTCGAAGTATTTAGAGTAAATGCATCTCAAATTATTCAGAATAAACGATGCTATTTGTTATCAGAAAGCACGTTGATAAGGCATAATACCTCGGCTCAACATTTCCTGACTACCTAAACTATGATTGTTATTTAGGCCTCTAAGTTCCACATTGATTGACCATTTATTATCATATTCGCTGCTGAACTTTTCTTTTTGCCAACCGACAATCTTACGTTCATAGCCAAGGTTGACTGCCCAACAACAGGTATTATATTGCAACCCAACCAGTTGGCTCGCGGATTGTTTTTGTTTTGTATCATAATAATATGAGCCGACAAAACCCCAGCGATCATTCAATGGCCAACTAACAACCGTACCTACCTGTGAAATACCTTGTTGATATTCAGGTAGGGTATAGGTGTAGCCACCATTTGCCACATCATCACGACGGAAGGTTGCTTGAATATAATCGCGGTCAACAAAACGGTAGTTCAACTGAACTAATCTATCTGCATCTAAACGATATTCTGCAACAGCGTTCCCCATAGTGACATTGCCTAGACGACGGTCATACTGTAAACCACCGCGCATTCCCCAATTATCATCGATGCGCCACATGGTATCAGTGGCCCATAATAAGGAACCGGTATTACTTTTATCATCAATTGGGCGGTTAGAGTCACCCGCACGAGGGCGTTCGAAATAATAAATTTGCCCAACGGAGAAATTAAAGCGCTCAGCTAAACTATCATCATAGAGGCGAGTTGTAACACCCGTAGTGAGCTGATTTGCTGAGGCTATACGGTCAAGACCACTGTATATTCTGTCACGGAACAAACCGCTGTAATCCGATTGTAATAATGAGGAATCGAAGTTATTGATATTGTCCTGATCTTTATACGGAATATACAGGTACTGTACGCGTGGCTCTAATGTTTGTATAAAATCGCTTCCTTGGTAGAGGTCGCGCTCAAAAACGACTTTTGCGTCACTTTTGAACATTGGGAGAACACGGCTTACATTTTTCTCTAAATTTTTATCAGTATTAGAGCGGGGTATGTCTTGGTCGTAATGGGTAGCATACAATTTAATGCTATTGTTCATATTTGCCCAGCCATTTGATAATGGCAGGTTCACCTCAGGTTCGAAGTGTAAACGTGTTGCATCAGGGTTGTTTTTACCCACACTAGTAAAACGAGCCGCTTGCGCATAGGTATGAAAATCGAAAGCGCCTAAATTATTTTTATAATAATTAAAGTCAACTTGCGGCTCCGCTTTATATGCGCGTTTGTTTGGGTTATCAGCAAAGATCTGGAACTGCTTATGGGTAACTTTAGCATTCCAGTTAGTATCTGAATAACCGGCACTGAATTTTTGGGTGGCATAACCATCAGTGGTACTACCGTATTGGGAACTAAAATCTGTAAAGTAGCTTGGGTCGCTTACTTTGGTATAGTCTGAGCTAAAATTCCAATGCCCTGCATAGGTACCTGAATGGCGCCAGTAGAATAACCAGCGGTCATCGCTGTCACGCTTTTCACGTTTACCACGTTCTTTATCTTTACTGTAGGCTCTGTCATGCTTCAGAAAGTCAAATGCAACGGTACCTGTTCCTGGTGTTATTAGATAACGGAATTCATTATTTAACTTAACACCACGGTGTGTCATAAACTGTGGGGTGATAGTTGCATCGTAGTTCGGTGCAATATTCCAATAATAAGGTAAAGAAAACTCTAAACCGTCATTAGTTGAATAGCTACCTGTTGGAATTAAGAAACCGGAACGACGCTTGTTACCAATAGGCAACTGCATATATGGGCTATAAAAAATTGGCACATCACCAACTTTAAAGCGCGCATGCCAAATTTCAGCGACTTCTTCTTCTCGGTCGATAATTACTTCTGAACCAGCAACGCTCCAGCTATTATTGCCAGGTAAGCAGGTGGTGAAAGTCCCATTTTCCATAATGGAATAACGGTTTTCATCACGCATCTTCATTTTTGTTGCGTCACCACGTCCCTGACGGCCTACCATCATGTAGTTACCATCATTTACATCGGTATTTTTGTTATCTAAATTCGACCATGCTGAAGGGCCTTTTAAGATAATTTGCGGATCATCGTAATGAACATTACCGGTTGCGGTCACTTCACGTACAGGAGGCTCACCCGCCGTTTCTGTTTGGGTGAGTTTGACGTTATCAGCGGTTAATGTCTGGTTCCCTTGTTGAATATCGACATTACCGTCATATTCAACAAAATTAGGGTATTCGCCACGGACATCTTCAGCAGTTATGTGAATAGGCAGGTTGTTGGGGTCACCCTTTACAATAGGTTTTGTATATACAGGGACACCCAGCATACACTGCTGTGCAAGGTCAGCATGTGCTTGCTGACTATAAATTGCCGCCCATACCATGGTGGCAAGTAGTGTTGGATAGCTTTTTTTCATCATTAAATATGCGGTTCCGTCATAATTGGCACAGCCAGCAAACGCTCAAAGACTAACTTAGCCAACCACTTTGCGCCAGTATAATGTAAAAAACTTTACGCGCGGGTAGTTATGCATAGAGCAGAATGAATAGTATGATAATGCAAAATTGCATTCTGAGCATTGAAGAATTGAGGGATATATGCACTATTGGGGTAAAATTATTGGCGTTGTACTCGCAATCGTCTCTGGATTGGGCTTTTGGGGGGCGCTAGTAGGGCTAATTATTGGGCACGGTTTTGATAAAGCATCGATACAACGTAAGTTCGCTGGGGCGATGAACAAACGTGATCGGCAAATCATTTTCTTTGCGAGTACCTTCCAAATTTTAGGTCATTTAACGAAGTCGAAAGGCCGTGTAACTGAGACAGATATTCAGCTTGCATCAAATTTGATGGATAGAATGCAATTGCATGGAGAGACCCGAAAAGCTGCCCAACAGGCATTTAGAGAAGGTAAATCTCCTGACTTCCCATTACGTGATGTATTAAAGCAATTACGTATGGCCTGCTATGGTCGTTTTGACTTAATTCAGATGTTTCTGGAAATTCAATTACAAGCCGCTTTTGCGGATGGGCAGTTGCATCCGAATGAAAGAAAAGTGTTGTTTATTATCGCGGAAGAGTTAGGGATTTCAAAAGCCCAATTTGAGCAGTTCTTAGATATGATTCAAAGTGGTCGCCAATTTGGCCAAGGGTACTCTCAGCAGCAATCTGGGGGCTATTATCAACAATCAAATGGCCCAACCTTAGAAGATGCCTGTAAAGTGCTTGGTGTGTCTCCTAGCGATGACCCTACAAAAATTAAACGTGCTTACCGTAAATTAATGAGTGAACATCACCCAGATAAGCTGGTGGCGAAAGGTTTACCCCCTGAAATGATGGAAATTGCTAAACAAAAAGCCCAATCAATTCAAGCGGCTTATGATCTAGTCAAGAAGGAGCTGGGCTTCAAATAAATTTCCCTGTCATATTTCGCGCCGCAGCGTTGTTGGCTGCGCTCGCGCACCCTAGTCACATACTTTTGTATGCTCCTAGGGATTTGCTCTCTTGCCGCCTAGCTGCAACACGAACTATTTAAGGGAAATCAGGTTAACGAAGAAAAGCCAAAAAACCTCGCTTTGTTGTCTTCATCCACGAACCCCTAGTTACGTAGTTATCTACGCTCTAGGGATTTCTCTCTTGCCGTCTAGCTGCAACACGAACTATTTAGAGAAAGTCAGGTTAACGAAGAAAAGCCAAAAAACCTCGCTTTGTTGTCTTCATCCACGAACTCCTCGTCACGTAGTTATCTACGCTCTAGGGATTTGCTCTCTTGCCGCCTAGCTGCAACACGAACTATGTAAGGGAAATCAGGTTAACGAAGAAAAGCCAAAAAACCTCGCTTTGTTGTCTTCATCCACAACCCCCTAGTTACGTAGTTATCTACGCTCTAGGGATTTGCTCTCTTGCCACCTAGCTGCAACACGAACTATTTAAGGGAAATTAGGTTAACGAAGAAAAACCAAAAAACCTCGCTTTGTTGTCTTCATCCACGACCCCCTAGTTACGTAGTTATCTACGCTCTAGGGATTTGCTCTCTTGCCACCTAGCTGCAACACGAACTATGTAAGGGAAATCAGGTTAACGAAGAAAAGCCAAAAAACCTCGCTTTGTTGTCTTCATCCACGACCCCCTAGTTACGTAGTTATCTACGCTCTAGGGATTTGCTCTCTTGCCACCTAGCTGTAACATGAACTATTTAGGGTATGGCAGAGGGGGGATTAATCAAACGATCAAATAAATTTAGCGTTAAAAATCGGGTTGGCAGGTAAAATGCATTGGTGTGCCATATTCAGGATGAGTGATATATAACTCCTGAGCATGTAACTGTAAGCGTGGTGCTAGGGATTTTGCCTCATCGTGAGCATAGAAGCGATCACCAAGGATAGGGTGCCCTAAAGCCAACATATGTACCCGTAATTGATGGGAGCGGCCTGTAATTGGTGAAAGCTTAACGCGAGTTGCTTGCTCTTCATATTGCAAAACTTGGTATTGCGTTTGAGCTGATTTCCCCGTTTCAAAACACACCTTTTGCTTAGGGCGGTTTGGCCAATCACAAATTAGTGGTAAATCAATTAAGCCTTCTTCTTTTTCTAAATGGCCCCATACTCGAGCAATATAGACTTTTTTCGGCTCCCGTTCCCTAAATTGGCGTTTAAGCTCCCGTTCTGCGGCTTTATGCAGGGCAACAACCATTACGCCACTCGTCGCCATATCCAGACGGTGGACAGATTCTGCCGTAGGAAAATCACGCTGAATACGACTCATAATGCTGTCATGGTGCTCTGGCGCTTTTCCCGGCACAGAGAGTAGCCCGCTTGGCTTATTCACCACAATAATGTGGTCATCTTGGTATAACACAAATAGCCAAGGTTCAATGGCGGGATGATAGGGTTCCATCATAAAATATGTAGCTCCCAAAGCTCTTAAAAAATTCTCCCTCAGATGAGGGAGAAGTCAGTCATGATTTTAAATTAGGTTAGCTATAATTCAAACCGTTAATAATAATCGATATGAATGGGCTGCCGTGTATACATCTTACTGATGCGTCACCACAACTAAGCGAATAGCATCTAAACGCCATGTTGCTTGGTCAATATTAGTGATCAGTTGTTGGCGCTCTTCCTCGATAATATCCAGTTCTTCATCACGAATATTAGGGTTAACCGCTTTAAGGGCTTCTAAACGAGAAAACTCCAACGTTAGTGCTTTGTCGGCGGCTTCTTTAGCGCTCTCTATCAAGGCTTTGGCTTCTGTTTCCACCATAGGTTCAGATAAACGCAGTACAGAATGCACTTCATTTTGCACCGCATTGACCAATTTGCTCGCCATATGGCGGTTAATCGCATTTAATTGACGGTTAAAACTTTCAAACTCAACTTGAGACGATAAGTTATTGCCTTTTAGGTCAATTAATAAACGCACAGGCGTAGCGGGTAAGAAACGGCTAATTTGCAGGTGCTTAGGCGCTTGAGCTTCCACAACGTAAATTAACTCTGTCAGCAAAGTACCTACGGGGAGAGCTTTATTTTTTAATAAAGAAACCGCGCAGCTACCTGTATCGCTGGATAACACTAAATCCAAGCCGTTACGGATAATTGGGTGCTCCCAACTGATAAATTGCGTATCTTCGCGTGAAAGTGCCTGTTCCCTATCAAAAGTAATGGTACAGCCATCTTGAGGAAGGCCAGGGAAATCAGGGACTAACATATGGTCAGAAGGCGTCAGAATAATTAAGTTATCACTCTTATCTTCTTGGTTAATTCCAACGATATCAAATAAGTTTAGTGAGAAATTGACTAATTCAGTGTCATTATCACCTTCACCAATTTCTTGAGCCAATAGGTTACCAGACTCCCCGCCGTTAGAATGCATTTCCAGTAAACGGTCGCGCCCTTGTTCCAATTGTAGTTTTAAGCTGTCATGTTCTTCACGACAGGTTTTGATAAACTCATCGAAACCGTCGGTTACCGTTGGGTCGGCCATAAATTGTAATAATGGCTGATAGTACTTATCGTAAATTGCTCGACCCGTTGGGCAGGTATGCTCAAAGGCATCTAAACCCTCGTGATACCAGCGCAGTAGAACGGATTGTGCCGTATTTTCTAAATACGGGACGTTGATGGTGATATCACGGTTTTGGCCAATCCTATCTAAGCGGCCGATACGCTGTTCTAATAGGTCCGGGTTGAAGGGTAAATCAAACATCACTAATTGGTTTGCAAATTGGAAATTGCGGCCTTCAGAACCAATTTCAGAGCAGAGTAACACTTGTGCGCCTTCTTCTTCGGAAGCAAAGTAAGCTGCCGCACGGTCGCGCTCTAATAGTGATAACCCTTCATGGAATACGGCTGCACGGATACCTTCGCGTTCGCGTAAGACTTGTTCTAATTGAAGTGCGGTTGCAGCTTTCGCGCAGATTACTAATACTTTTTCATGGCGGTTAGCGGTTAAAAAGCCCATCAACCATTCAACGCGTGGATCGAAGTTCCACCAAGTTGCATTTTCACCTTCAAATTCTTGGTAGATTTGCTCTGGATAAAGCATTTCTTTGGCGCGTGTTTCGGTGTCTTTTTTTGCTCCCATAATACCTGCAACTTTAATCGCTGTTTGGTATTGGGTTGGCAATGGCATTTTTAAAGAATGCAATTCGCGGCGAGGAAAGCCTTTTACTCCGTTACGCGTATTGCGAAATAGCAGCCGGCTAGTCCCATGACGGTCCATTAACATGTTAATTAGCTCTTGGCGCGCAGCCGTACCATCTTCACTCTCAACATTTGCTGCTTTTAATAGCGGTTCGATGTCTTGCTCTTTAATTAATTCATTGAGCAAGTTTTGCTGGTCGTTTGTCAGTTTTTCACCAGAGAGCAGTAATGAAACGGCATCGGCAACAGGGCGATAATTTTCTTGTTCTGCAATAAATTCTTGATAGTCATGGAAACGGCTAGGGTCCAGCAAACGTAAACGCGCAAAGTGGCTTTCTTGGCCTAGTTGTTCAGGTGTGGCGGTAAGTAGCAGAATAGAAGGAACATTTTCAGCTAATGTTTCAATAACCTGATATTCACGACTAGGGGCTGATTCACTCCACTGTAAGTGGTGTGCTTCATCAACAACCATCATATCCCAGCCAGCTTCAACGAGTTGGTCAAAGCGTTGCTTACTGCGACGCACGAAATCGAGTGAACAAAGCACCAGTTGTTCAGTTTCAAATGGGTTATCACTATCGTGTTGTGCTTCGCTATAACGGCTATCATCAAATAAAGAAAAACGTAGGTTAAAGCGGCGTAGCATTTCGACTAACCATTGGTGCTGTAAGCTATCTGGTACAATAATTAATACACGCTCAGCACGCCCAGCGATTAATTGCTGGTGGATAATCATCCCTGCTTCGATGGTTTTTCCTAAGCCAACTTCATCGGCTAATAACACACGAGGGTGGTGGCGTTTACCCACTTCATTTGCGATATGTAATTGGTGTGGGATCAAACTGGCTCGAATGCCACGTAACCCTGTCGCTTGGTGCTTAACTTGCTCACTTTGGAATTTACGCGCACGATAACGCAAGGCAAAGCGATCCATACGGTCAATTTGGCCAGCGAATAAGCGGTCTTGCGGTTTATTAAACGTGAGCTTACTGTCAAGAAACACTTCCCTAAGACTTACATCTTTTTCTTGTGTATCTAAGCGAGTGCCGATGTAAGTTAATAATCCCTTGTCTTCTTCAATGCTTTCAACTTGAAGCTGCCAGCCTTCATGGCTAGTTATGGTATCACCTTCATTAAACATTACTCGGGTAATAGGGGCATCGCTGCGTGAGTAGAGGCGGTTTTCTCCACTTGCAGGGAAAAGTAACGTGACCATACGGGCATCAATCGCCACAACGGCACCTAATCCAAGTTCGCTTTCTGTATCGCTGATCCAGCGTTGACCAAGAGTAAATGGCATAGATTTAATTTAATTCCATAAAATTGAGAGTTTATTTTTAGATTTTTTAAGACAATTTTTATCGGTATCTTCGCTCATTATTGGTATAACCCGTTATGAGTCACACAAGGAAGAGTTCGAGTTATTTTTAAAAAAAGTCAGTACCTGATGATTAATTATACACATTTAATAATTCAAATTGCAGCAATGTGAGTGAATAGACCCATATCGTTAAGTGGAAAGGCTGTTGTGGATTTATCACAAGGCATACCATTTGAATTATAACGAGTATCGTTGATTATCGCGCATTATTTGTGCAGTCAGATGTGCGATACATCAAAGGGGCGATATATTAATTCAACCAGAGCTTATCGTCACCTGTTAAAAAAACACCAAAGCGATATTAAATTTTAAAACAAAAGTGTAATTTGCCCAGTGAGTAAGGCATCAAAGTCATCTTGTAAGAAGGGGAGAATGGCATCAGCTATTGGCTTAATTTGTTTCAAAATATAGTGTTCGTAATCTGGCTTTGCAGTGATTTTTTCAAGGGGTTCTGGCCCTGCTTGGGTAATAATATAGCTGATCCAGCCACCATTTTGGTACTGTAAAGGGCGTTGCAATTTTAAATTATAGTCATCCGCAGCGCGGGCTGCTCGAACATGGGGGGGCACATTTTTTTGGTAATCGGTTAGTTTGCGCCGTAGGCGTTTACGGTAAATTAACCGGTCGTCATACTTCCCTGTTCGAATGTTTTTTATATATTCGCGAATATACTCATGGTATGGCTGACGATGGAAAATGAGGGTGTACAGCTCTTTTTGGAATATCTGGGCTAATGGCGTCCAGTCAGAGCGGATAGTTTCCAGCCCCCTAAATACCATAGTGTCTTTACTCAACCCCGCATAGCGTTTTTTACTGCCCATTTCCGCACCACGTACAGTTGGCATTAAGAATCGGCGATAGTGGGTTTCATATTCCAGTTCTAAAACACCATTTAATTGCAACTCATCCCTTAAATGGTTTTTCCACCAGTTATTCACGTAATCACGTAAGGCAAACCCTATTTTTTGCGCTTGTTCTTCATTGTGAGCCTCACGTAGCCAGACAAATGTGGAGTCGGTATCACCATAAATAACTTGATAACCTTGGGACTCAATCAGGCGTTTTGTGGTACGCATAATTTCATGCCCACGCATGGTAATCGACGCTGTTAGCCTTGGGTCGAAGAAACGGCAACCTTCTGCGCCCAATACCCCAGCAAAGGCATTCATAATAATTTTAAGCGCTTGAGATAACGGAGCGTTATGTTCTTGTTTGGCTTTATCGCGTTCTTGCCAAATATGGCTAACAATATCAGGCAAACAATGTGTTTTACGGGAAAACCATGCTTGGCGGAAACCCGGAACCGAATGTTGTGGGTCTGGGTGTGCTAACCCTTCGATCATCCCTGCGGGGTCAATTAAAAAAGTCCTAATAATTGAAGGGTATAGGCTTTTAAAATCCAAAACTAATACGGAGTCATATAACCCAGGTTGGGAATCCATGACAAAGCCCCCGGGGTTTAGCTGGGATTTTTGTTCCATCAAATTTGGAGCAACAAAACCAAGGCGGTGTAAACGTGGAATATACAGGTGAGAGAATGCAGCCACTGAACCGCCCATTTTATCCACGGCAAGGCCTGTTACAGTTGAGCGTTCTTGCAAGAATGCCATTAAATCTGTTTTTGCAAAGATGCGATGCACTAAAATGCAGTCTTGAATATTGTAGTGAGCCAAAGCGGGTTTATCATGGGCGAAGCGGCGGTTAATTTCATCCATTCTGTCGTATGGAGTATCAATCGCTTTACCTTCACCAAGCAATTCTTGGGCAACAAATTCTAAGCTAAATGACGAAAAGCTCCAAGTGGCTGCTTTTAAGGCATCAATGCCATCAATAATTAACCGGCCTTCAGCGGAAGCGAAAAATACCCCTTGTTTAAAACCATGTTCCCGCCATTCGAGTTTTTTACCTTGCCGGCCAAGTAATAGTGGAATGCCATAACGCTCAGCATGTTTTTGTAAAACTTGTAGGTCGAATTGGATTAAGTTCCAACCGATGATGGCATCAGGGTCGTATTGTTTCAGCCATTCATTAAGTTTCTCAATTAATTGAGGCCGGCTATTCACATAGACTAGGCGGTAATCCCCCCCTCGCGCTGGCCCTTGAACTGGGCCTAACATAAACACGACGTTGTCATTGCACCCTGATAAGCCGATTGAATATAGCTCACCATGTTGGCTCGTTTCTATATCAAGAGATACTGCTTTGATAGCGGGACGATAACCTTCACAGGGTTTAAGTTGATACTCACCTTGTTGAGTCTGAGAAAACCAGACTGGCGCAGTAATAAAGCGCTCCATTAAGTAGCGTTCACAAGGGCGAATGTCTGTTTCTAATAATTCGACGCCTAATTCACTGCAATTTTTGCTGAGATTTTGTAATTGGCGGTATTGATGACAATAAATGGCATACACTTTTTCCCGTTGAAAATCGGCCAATTCAACCCGCCGATAGGTGACATTAGGTTGGCTATCTAGCAAAGGCTTTACAATAGAAAGTTTAGATTCGGGTAAAAAACCAATCGCTTTTTGATAAGGAATAGTAATTTTTTGAGGGCGTGTGTCGGTAAGCAACCAATAAGTGACCTCGACACCTTGACGGGTGTCTCGCCAGTGGCGGCTAAGAATAAAGCCTTTTTCTGCGGAGGTCATAAGTTGAGACATTTAGCTACTCGCGTGACAAAATATCCTATAAATATACGCGAATAGTGTGAATTTATACAGTGTTAATTGTGAGTTCGTGTCGAGATGTTAAGTAAGGTTGAGGCAGGACTTTTACCCTGCAATAACTGTTGAGTCGTACCATCGTAGGCAATCACACCATCAGCAATGACCAATGAGCGTGGTGCTATTTGTAGCGCATCATCAATATTATGTGAAACCATTAATAAGGTGATTGATTTTTCTTCACAAACTGATTTAAGCAACAAGAGCATTTCACTGCGTAGGGCAGGGTCTAAAGCAGAAAAGGGCTCATCAAGCAGTAAGATTGGTTGATTGCGGATAAGGCAACGGGCAAGGGCAGCACGCTGACGCTGCCCTCCGGAAAGCTGTGCTGGTAATCTATCTAAACAATCGCGCAGGCTAACATGATCAGCCATCAGCTCTACTTGTTGCATTTGTGCTTGAGTAAGCCGCAAGCTAGGGTGTAGCCCCAAACCAATATTTTGCCTAACGGTTAAATGTGCAAATAAATTATTTTCTTGAAATAACATGGAAACAGGGCGTTTTGCAGGGGGGGTAAAGGTATGGTTTTCGCTATTTAATTCAATAGCCCCAGTTTTAGCAAATTGAAACCCACTGATTAAACTTAATAACGTACTTTTCCCTGCGCCACTGGGCCCCATAATAGCGACGCATTCCCCTGATTTTACTGAAAAATCAAATAACATAGTTAGGTTATCGTATTGGTAGTTCAGTTGGGTCAGTTTAATCATAATGTTTTCCTGAAATGCGTTCTAGCAAGCTAAATAAGCAAAAACAGAGCAGTAATAGTAACATCGCAGTGACTGCACCATCATTTGTTCGATAAGCACCAATTTGTTGATACAGGTAATAAGGCAGGGTAAGGAAGTTTTCATTACCAAATAAGGCGACAACACCGAAATCACCGATGGAAATAACACAAGCGAATGCGAGAGCTTGTGCAATAGGTTTGCGTAATGCTTTTAATTCAATGATTTTAAAGCGGTTGATGCCTGAAATACCCAATGACTGGCATAAAGGATTATAACGTTCTGCCATATCCCGCATAGGGTTTTCGAGAACCTTTAATGCGTAAGGAATAGCGAGTAAGGCATTTGTCATAATAACTAAAGGGTAGGGTGTTTCTGGTAACCCAATCGTTTCATTGAAAAAAATGAAGAAGCCTGTTGCTAATACGATCCCTGGCATAGCCAGAATAATTAGCCCACTCAGTTCGATAGCTTGACCAAGGCGTAAGGCTTGACGTAAACGCAATTCACGGCTGCTCCATAGCAGCATTAAGGTCAATATAACGCAAACAAAGCCGGCACATAGTGCGATGAATAAGGAAGTGCTGGTGGCTTGCCAAAGCGCTGATTGTTGTAAAACAGACCAAAGTTGCCCATTTAAGCCATCTAAAATAACGGCTAAAAGCGGGGGGAGTAGCAATAACATGGCCGCAATGATAAACAATGCATCACGAATACGGCGAAACCAATTATCTGTTGGGTCAACCCATTGAGCTTGTTGACTAAAACCAACTGAAAATAAACCATTAATTTTTTGGCAAATAAACATCAGGCCGACACAGAAAAAAAGCTGGATAAGCGCTAAAATAGCGGCTCTTCCTAAGTCAAAATCGTAGTTGAGTGCTTGGTAAATCGCGAGCTCAATGGTTGTGGCAGCGGGGCCACCGCCGAGGGCAAGAACTGTAGCAAAACTTGCAAAGCACAACATAAAAATTAAGGCTGCAGTAGGCAGAATTTGCCGACGCAAATAAGGCCATTCTAAAATCGTAAATTGCTGCCATTCATTAAACCTAAGTTGTGCAGCAATTTGCCGCTGCTCAATAGCTATATTTTCTAATGATTGTAATAGCATACGAGTAGCTAGGGGCATATTAAAGAATATGTGAGCCAACAGGATGCCTTTTAAGCCATAAGGGGAGAATTGGTAGTTGATACCGAATAATTGGGCTAATTTTCCTAACCAACCAGTTTGCCCATAGACCGATAAAATACCAAATACTGCAACTAAAACTGGTAATACTAAAGTCATCGCACACAAACGTAGGAATAAAGTTCTTCCTACAAAGCGGCGGCGATAAAGGGCTCTAGCCAAAAAAATAGCGGGGATCACCGAAAGAACGGCAGATAAAAAAGCCTGCCAGAAGGTGAAGCCAATCACATGCCATAAATAGCTATCGCTAATAATTTCATTAATCGATACTTCAGGCGCGAAAAACCAAAGTGCACCAAGACTAAGAAGTGCAACAGTGATTAATAAGCCGGAGGCGAGTGCCCCCGGCAGTAAGGACCGATTCATTAACGACTGACGGCAGCTTGCCATAAACGAGTCCATGTCTGACGTTGTTTGGCAACTTCTTGTGAACTAAATTGCAGCGCCTTATTAGGGAGTGGTAATTGGTTATACACTTCAGGTAATGGGGTATCAATAACCGGATACATCCAGTTTGTGGTTGGTAATGTATCTTGGAATTCAGGTGTTAAAATAAACTGTAAGAATTGCTTAGCTAGTTCAGGTTGAGGGCTGTTTTTAAGCCTTGCTGCCACCTCAACTTGCATATAGTGGCCTTCGCTAAATAATGCCGCTGCATAATTGTCTTTTTTATCATTTAGCATTTGATAACCGGGAGATGAAGTATAACTTAGGACAAAGTCACCTTCCCCTTTTAAAAACAAACCGTAAGCTTCACTCCAGCCTTTAGTGACCGTTAACGTTTTAGCCGCCATTTTTTGCCATGCATCGGCAGATTTATCACCATATAATTTTTCTATCCATAGCATTAACCCAAGCCCTGGCGTACTGGTTCGTGGGTCTTGGTAAATAATTTTCCAATTATTATCGCTAGTTAGCAGATCATCCATACTGGTTGGTGGTTGTTTTATTTTATTTGTGTCGTATATGAATGCGAAATAGCCATAATCATAAGGAATAAAGGTTGAGCTATCCCATTCAATAGGCAGTTTTAAGGCGTTGGTATTGATGTCAGCGGGTGCGAATAAACCTGTTTTTTCCGCAGAATCTAACAAGTTGTTATCTAAGCCTAAAATGACGTCAGCTTTACTTTTTTTGCCTTCCATTCTTAGGCGATTGAGTAAAGCAACACCATCACCCAATGCGACTATTTTTAAATCACAGTCACACTGTGCTTCAAAATTCTTCTTAATCTGTGGGCCCGGCCCCCATTGCGCAGCAAAGGAATCATAGGTATAGACAGTGAGTGTGGGTTTTTCGGCCCAAGCGAGTTGGCTAAAACTAAGTGCACTAAGCGTAAAAACTGATGCTATAATTTTGTTTTTTAACATGCTTTTTCCTGCGCTAAAAAGATAGTGACACAGGATTTGAGGGGAAACCGATGCATATCGGTAGCTCAAATCCCTACGCCGGTATTAACCGGATCAGGTTCTACGGGTTATTTCTCAGCCTAAACATATTTGGCACCCCGTTGAGACGTTCACTATTGTAGAGACTTCAGACATATCTGCAAACTGTATTGATATAGGTTTACCAGTTTGGGTATGTGTGAAACAATTAGGCATCTTTCAAATTTGGTTATTGAGGTAGTCTGTGATTGATGATGATGGCTACCGCCCGAATGTAGGAATTGTAATTTGTAATCGGCAAGGGCAAGTTCTATGGGCCCGCCGCTATGGTCAGCATTCCTGGCAGTTTCCTCAAGGAGGCATCAATCCAGGGGAATCGCCAGAACAGGCGATGTATCGTGAGTTATACGAAGAAGTCGGGCTACAGCGTAAAGATGTCAGGTTATTGGCATCTACCCGTAATTGGTTACGTTACAAATTACCCAAGCGTTTGGTGCGTTGGGATACAAAACCTGTTTGTATCGGGCAGAAACAGCGTTGGTTTTTACTTCAACTTCAATGCAATGATGCAGATATAAACGTGCAGCGCAGTAAATCGCCAGAATTTGATGGCTGGCGATGGGTCAGTTATTGGTATCCTGTCAGGCAGGTAGTTTCTTTCAAGCGGGAAGTTTATCGCCGTGTGATGAAAGAGTTTGCGCCAGTTGTTATGCCTCTACAGGAACAAAAATTACCGCAACGGCCTGTTTTTAATAATCGTAGGCGTGGGGCAAAGTAGCCGATGTTGATGCGTTTACGTGACATTGTCGAAAAAGTTGCTATGGCAACTAGTTTGGCAGATGCACTAGAAATATTGGTGAATGAAACTTGCAAAGCGATGCGGACGGATGTTTGTTCAATTTACTTAGCTGATCACCCTCGCCAATGTTATTACTTAATGGCAACCCGCGGGTTAAAAAAACCTAGCGGGATTGCTATACGCCTTGGTTTTGATGAAGGCGTGGTTGGCGCTGTCGGGCGTCAATCTGAAATGCTCAATTTGGCTGATATCCGTGAGCACCCCCAATATAAATTCCTTCCTCAACTCAAAGAAGAACAGCTCAAAGCTTTTTTAGGTGTACCTGTGGTCTATCGGCGTCAGCTATTAGGCGTTCTTGTCGTGCAACAGAGAGAGAAAAGGCTATTTAACGAAACTGAAGAATCTTTCATGGTGACGTTGTCGATGCAACTCGCGGTGATCCTATCGCAAGCTCAAACAAAAGGTGTTTTTGGGCAATATCGACAAAATAGAATTAAAGCCATACCCGTCTCACAGGGGATTTCAATGGCTTATGGTTGGCAAGATAACTCTCAGCCATCTTTTGAAAGTATCAGTCAAGCTAGTGCTATTGATATTGAAGGGGAAAAACAGCGCCTTATTACTGCCTTAGAAAGTGCAACTGCGGAATGCCGTCGTATTAGTAAACGTTTTATGGCTAGCTCTGCAAAAGAAAGCGCTGCAATATTTGATCTTTATAATCACTTGTTAAGTGATCCTCAACTTAAAAAACATCTCTTTGCAGCTATTGAAGATAAAGCAACCGCAGAATGGGCCGTAAAAACAGTCATTGAAAATTATGTCGAGCAATTTTCTCGCTTACGTGATCTGTACTTAAGAGAGCGAGGCGCAGACCTGAAAGCGTTAGGCCAGCGTTTATTATTCCACCTTGATGACTCATTAACACTGAACGAACAGTGGCCAGAACGTTTTATTTTAGTTGCGGATGAACTCAGTGCTAGCGTACTTGCTGAATTACCGATTGAGCAACTAATGGGTGTAATAGTGCGTGATGGGGCAACACACTCACACTCTGCTATTTTGATCCGCGCAATGGGGATACCTGCGATTATGGGGGCAGATATTGAGCCTTCGTTATTGCACAATCGCCATTTAATTTTAGATGGTTATCGTGGTGAAGTCTTCATTGAGCCGGAAAACCTGATTATTCAGGAATATCAGCAAATCATTGAGGAAGAAAATGTTATTAGCCGATTGGCGGAAGGCACCCTTGAGCAAGATGCAACACTGAAAGATGGTGAACAGGTCTGTATTTATCTCAATGCAGGTTTAAGCCCCCGTTATGAGCAACAAATTAATACTGGTGTTGATGGTATTGGCTTATATCGTACTGAACTTCCTTTTATGCTACATAATGGGTTTCCTTCAGAAGATGAACAAAAACAGCTGTATAAGGAAGTACTACAACTGTTTCCCTCAAAGCCTGTGGTACTAAGAACTTTGGATATTGGTGCAGATAAACAGTTACCTTATATGCCAATTAGTGAAGAGAACCCGAGCTTAGGTTGGCGAGGGATCCGGATCATGCTAGACCAGCCAGAAATATTTTTGATCCAATTAAGGGCGATGCTGCGAGCTAACGCGCTTTCAGGCAATTTGCGTATTTTATTGCCGATGGTAACCAGTATAAATGAAATTGATGAAGCTATTGTCTTGATCAAAAGAGCAAAAGAAGAAGTGAGCCTGTTGCTAGGAACACCTATCAATATGCCGCAAATAGGGGTAATGCTGGAAGTTCCCTCCCTATTATTTTTACTACCAGAAATAAAAAAGCGGGTTGATTTTATTTCGATTGGTACCAATGACTTTACACAATATTTACTTGCTGTTGACCGCAACAACACACATGTGGCGGCACTATATGATAATCTTCATCCCGCGGTCGTGCGTTTTTTAGCGAAAGTGAGTGAAGAATGTCAACGTATTCAGCTGCCTGTAAGTGTTTGCGGTGAAATGGCGGGACAGCCACTTAGTGCCATGATATTGATTGCGCTGGGGTATCGTTCTTTAAGTATGAGCGGGCGTAGCGTTCCTCGTATGAAATACTTAATCCGTCAGCTAGACCCAGCCTTGATGTCTGAGCTAGTGCCAAAACTATTGGCTGCAGAAACCTGTGATAGCATCAGACAGGAGGCAAGTGAGTTTATGGAGAAACATCGTTTAGGTGGCTTTGTACGTGGTGGAATTTAATTCAGTCATCATGTCTGGACTAACGTCAATGATGAGTGCCTCTCTGCTATTGGCGCTTATGAAGCCAAGGGAGCGCTATTTTAATTAAGTGTTTAAATTAGGTGGGAGCAAATAATTTTGAGTATAAATTACTATACTTTTTATTGTATGCTTTCGTGTGCTTCGAATAAATTGAAGTCTATTGAATATTTTATAGCCGATGACTGATTGGCTTAATTATTAAAAGTGGGGAACGATGAGTAACAGCTACTTAGCATTTCCGGAAATTGATCCTGTTATGTTCTCAATTGGGCCAGTATCGCTGCACTGGTATGGTTTTATGTACCTTGTGGGTTTTGTTTTTGCACTATGGTTGGCTGGGCGACGTGCCGCAAAGCCTAATAGTGGATGGACAAAAAATGAGGTTGAAAATTTACTCTATGTTGGGTTCGTAGGTGTATTCGTCGGTGGCCGACTTGGTTACGTTTTCTTTTATAATCTTCCTGTTTTTCTTGATGATCCCCTTTATCTGTTTAAAGTTTGGGATGGCGGGATGTCATTCCATGGCGGTTTAATTGGTGTAATATGCGCCATGATGTGGTTTGCCCACCGTACGCGCCGCCGTTTTTTACAAGTTTCAGACTTTGTTGCTCCATTGATCCCATTTGGTTTAGGTATGGGCCGTATAGGTAACTTTATTAATGGGGAGCTATGGGGACGAGTGACACTGGATACGCCATGGGCATTTTTATTCCCTCATTCGCGCAGTGAAGATATTCAACTTGCAGCCCAAGACCCGTCATTATTACCTATTCTTGAACAGTATGGTGTGCTACCAAGGCACCCGTCTCAGCTCTATGAGATGTTCTTAGAAGGTATTGTCCTATTCCTTATTCTTAATTTATTTGTTCGTAAACCTCGCCCAATGGGGAGTGTTTCCGGGCTATTTTTAATTGGTTATGGTGCATTTAGGATCATAGTTGAGTTCTTTAGGCAACCAGATGCCCAATTAGGGTTATTTAGTGGGATCAGTATGGGGCAAATTCTATCAGTTCCAATGATTATTGTTGGTATTTTGATGATTGTATGGGCTTATAAATATGGTAAAAACATCCCAGCACACAAGCCATTAAAAGAGCCTAAAAATAGTTAATTAACCCGATTGTAAGGGCTAGCTGTACACCTTAAAACGACTCTTTTATTAAAGGAAAAGGGTAGGGTGCTAGCTAGCCACTTAAGTTATTTTGAATAAGAGAGTGACTATGAAGCCGTATCTTGAGTTATGCCAACGTATTATTGATAAAGGACAGTGGGTTGAAAACGAGCGGACAGGTGTTCGCTGCTTAACGGTTATCAATGCTGACCTTGAATACGATGTTGGCAATAACCAGTTTCCTTTGATTACGACTCGTAAAAGCTTTTATAAGGCTGCAATTGCTGAGCTCCTTGGGTATCTACGCGGTTATGATAATGCAGCTCAATTCCGCGAAATTGGTTGCAATACTTGGAATGCTAATGCCAATGAAAACCAAGCATGGTTAAATAACCCCCATCGTAAAGGGGAAGATGACATGGGGCGAGTATATGGTGTTCAAGGTCGCTCATGGCAACGTCCCGATGGTACGTATTTAGACCAACTGAAAAAAGTCGTTAATAATTTAAAAAATGGCATTGATGACCGCGCGGAAATCATCACTTTTTATAACCCCGGCGAATTTGAAATGGGTTGCCTGCGTCCTTGTATGCACACTCATACGTTTTCACTGTTAGGTGACACCCTTTATTTGACATCCTATCAACGTAGTTGTGATGTTCCGCTTGGTCTTAATTTTAATCAAGTTCAATGCTTTGTTTTACTTGCATTAATGGCTCGTATTACTGGTCATAAAGCAGGTAAGGCTTACCATAAAATTGTAAACGCACATATTTACGAAAATCAGTTGCCTTTAATGCGAGATGTTCAGCTAAAACGTGAACCTTTTGCGTCTCCTTCATTGGTTATTAACCCTCAAATTAAGTCATTGGATGATATTGAAACTTGGGTAACCACAAATGATTTTACTTTGGAAGGGTACCAATGCCATGAAGCAATTAAATACCCTTTCACTGTGTAATAAATAAATTGTTTGATAGCTAAGGTGGCCTGAAAGTAAAAGTCACCTTAGTGTTTTTATTCGTGCATACCACATTTCCCTCCTTTGGTTGTTTCTATCCTTTCGTTGAATCCAATCTTGTCTGGCTATCAAAATTTTTTCTTGTGTTTATTTCTACATGACTACTTTTTTGCGAAAAGCTTCGCAAACATGGCTAAACATTGTGTGAATTCCATATGAGGTTGCGAAGCTCTACGCAAGATGGATCAACCTAACTCGCTATATAGTTTTTTTTCGCCAATATCCACTTTGTGTATAAAAATGGAAGAAAAGGCGATGAAACAGAAGCAAAGTCATACCCAACATGGGTTCACTTTAATTGAGATCCTCTCAGTGTTATTTATTTGTTCTTTAACAACTTTATCTGGTATGCATCAGTGGAAACAGCATCTAGAAAAGCAACGGTTAATTGATGCTGCAAGGCAACTATCTGAGTTTATTTATAGTCATATGATGGAAGGTGTTTACTTAAATAGGCATCAGTTGTTATCAATCAAGATTGGTAAGGAGGGCTGGGGGATATCTGTAAAGGATGCGAATACCCGCCAAGAAATAGGGAAAATAACAGCGGATAAGTATCAAGGAATTGAACTTATTAGGGCTAGTCGTCACTCAGTCGATTTATATGGCAAGCAAGGTACAAGCCGCGCGTTTAGCTTCGAATTAAGAAATAAAGATACTGATATTTCTATTTATATTTCGGCCTTAGGGCGGATTAGGGCTTGCAGTAAGAAAAATATTGTTGGGTTACCCAAATGTTAAACAGGGCTAGCATTGATGGAAATAAAACACCAGATAAAAACCAAGGTGGTTTTACATTAATTGAAATGTTAATAGCAATAGTAATAAGTAGCTTTGTATGTGTTGCTGCTATGAATAGTATCCCCGCCATTTTTAAGCAAACTTATCGCGCTTATTTCCAATATCAACTTGATAGAGAAGTTAGGCAGGTCTTGCTGAATATGGAAAAAGACTTCAGGCGTATTGGTTACTGTAGCAGTGCTCATTGTACTGGTGAGCCAATAAAAATTAGTGCTAAGTTCCTGAGTAAAATTAATAACTCGTGCATAATTTTTGCTTATGACCAAGACCTGTCTGGGCAGTGGGAAAATATTAAATCAAAAAAGACAGAGACTGATTATTTTAGCTATCGTTTTAATGGTGAGAAATTAGAATCTAACCGAAACGTTAGAAACTGTGATGGAACTCGTTGGCAATCATTGTTCGACCCTAATGTTGTTAAGGTCAAACGGCTATCGTTCAATTTGTTGAAAAACAAGCGAATATTAGAAGTGTTTTTAGCAGTAGAAACTCGGTTGTTACCTAATCAAGTATTTAATTACCAGTTTGCTGTATTTCTTAGGAATCTATAATGGGGCTAATAAAGCAGCAAAATGGGAGTGTCGCTTTAGTGATGGTGGTTGTGCTAATGACCATGGGGTTGATACTCATTAAATCACTGCATTTTTACCAAGAGCGGGCTTTCGAAGAATGGCGCAAAGAAGTTCGGTATTTTAGCGGGTTTAATCGAGCAGAATCGGCACTTGCTTGGGGGGCTACACTATTGTGGGATATCCATTCACGTAACTATAAAACTTGGTTTTGCCAGCAAAATACAAACCGGAAATGGAAAAGTTGCCTAAAACATTACAAAGGTTCAAATTTTATTTTATCGGGGCAAAGTGATTATCAGTTTGGTTTAGAAATAAAAGTTTATCGTTGGGTTATATTGGATGTTAATAAGCAGCAAGTTATACCGCGTTCGAAGGGCTGGTTAGACTATTGCCCTGTGACAAAAAAAGGGTTTTGCCAGTGAAAATAGAACAGCAAGGCTTTGCATTAATACAATCAATCATTGCAACCGCAGTTTTTGCTATCTTATTAATAGCTTTGCTAAACTATACGCAATATATCGTATTGAATTTTAATCAATTGTATAAAGATTCAACGGCGGTAAGGGTCTTGCATAGTCGATTAGAAAAGCAGGGGGCAGTCGGTGATGAAACCTATTCTGAGGAAATCTCTTCCATTGGGGCGGTTTTACGTTACCCTGAATGGAAAATAGAGCAAACTCTTACGCACCCTGTTAAATATTGTACAGAGTCGATGGCTTCACTACTAATTTCAAGGCAGCGATTTTCGTTAAGCCGCTGGTACTGCTCAATAGGAGAGCATCATGTTTCAGGTTTATCATTCTAATCAATTAGATTTATTAAAAGAGTTAATTGCTCATTTAATGAAAAATGAACCACTTCCTCACCCTTTTGAGCAAGAAATTATTTTGGTGCAAAGCCCTGGTATGTCTCAGTGGCTACAAATCGAGTTAGCAAAGCAATTTGGCATTGCTGCAAATATTAATTATCCATTGCCAGCAACATTTATTTGGGACATGTTTAGGCGGGTACTCCCTGATATTCCTAAAGAAAGTGCATATACGAAACAAGCAATGACATGGAAATTGATGACAATATTGCCAACCGTGATTGATGAAGAAGAGTTTGAACCTTTAAGGCATTATCTTCAGCAAGATACAGACAAACGCAAGCTGCATCAGCTTGCAGGGAGAATTGCTGATTTATTTGACCAGTATTTAGTTTATCGTCCTCAATGGATTGAAAAATGGCAGCAAAATGAAGAGATTGAAGGGTTAAGCTCGAATCAATTATGGCAAAAGCGCTTGTGGCAATGCCTTGTTGATTATTCAAACGAATTAAAACAACCGCCTTGGCACAGGGCAAATTTATACCAAAGCTTCATTAATAAGCTGTTAGAAGTGCCTGATTTAGGAAAAATGCTACCAAAACGTATTTTTATTTGTGGCATTTCATCACTTCCACCTACGTATTTGCAGGCTCTTAATGCTATTGCAGAACATACGGACGTTCATTTAATGTTTAATAACCCCTGCCGCTATTATTGGGGGGATATTCAAAGTGCATCATTTTTAGCTAAGTTACAGCAGCGTAAGCTACGCCATTATCTTGATAAACATGAAATTTCTCGGTTTAAGGCCGAAGAACATAGCCCGACCTTATTTAATGAAAATGGTGAGCAAAATATTGCTAACCCATTGTTAGCGTCGTGGGGGAAACTTGGTAGAGACAATTTATATTTTATTGCCCAACTTGATAACGCCAATGAAATTTCTGCGTATGTAGATACAAAGCGTGCAAATTTATTAGAAAATATACAGCAAGATATCTTAGATCTGGAAAATCATGCACAGCTAGGAACGACATTAGAAAGTTATGAAACGAGTTCAGGCAAACGTCCAATAAGTGAGCTGGATGAATCTATAACATTTCATTCGTGCCATAGTGCGCAGCGGGAAGTTGAAGTATTACAAGACCGGTTATTAGCACTTTTTGAGCAAGACCCGACATTAACTCCGCGTGATATTATTGTGATGGTTGCGGATATCGATAGCTACGCACCTTATATTCAGGCTGTTTTTGGTAATACGGCATCTTCTCGCTATATTCCATTTTCAATTTCAGATAGAAAAGCACTACAAGCTCACCCAATCTTACAAGCATTTATTACGCTACTCGATTTACCTCAAAGCCGTTTTTCGACGGAACAGGTGCTTTCTTTGCTTGAAGTCTCCTCTTTTTCCCGCCGATTTGGGATCGATGAAAGCGAGTTAAGTTTATTGCGTCGATGGGTTAATGAATCGGGGATCCGCTGGGGGCTTGATGATGATAATGTACGCTCTTTTGCTCTCCCTGTTATTGGCCAGAATACTTGGGAATTTGGCTTAAGCAGGATGTTGCTTGGTTATGCAATGGATAGCCGAAATGGTCCTTGGAATGGTATTTTACCATATGATGAATGTAGTGGGTTAGCCGCGCAACTTGCTGGCAAACTCGCATTATTAATAAATACATTAAGGGAATGGCGAACCTTATTAGAGCAAGAACGTTCACTGAGTGAATGGAAGGAGCTTTGTCAGCCATTACTGGATAGCTGTTTTATGGTTGATAGCGAAACTGAGTTGGTATTAACGTTATTAACAGAACAATGGCATCAAATTATTGATAATGCGATAACATCAGGATACGACAAGCTCATTCCACTTCGTTTAATCCGTGATGAACTCTCAGTGCGTTTTGATGACGAGAAGATAAGCCAGCGTTTTTTGGCTGGTTCGGTTAACTTTTGTACTTTGATGCCAATGCGCTCAGTCCCATTTAAAGTTGTTTGCTTATTAGGCATGAATGATGGTGCTTATCCTAGAAATATTCCACCGCTAGGCTTTGATTTAATGACTGAAAAATCAGTCCGAGGGGATAGAAAACGGAGGGACGATGACCGTTATCTATTTTTAGAGGCATTGAACTCAGCAGCTAAACAACTCTATATTAGTTATATAGGGCTATCTATTCGTGATAATCAACCTTGTAATCCATCAGTATTAGTGACGGAATTGCTTGATTATATTTGCCAAAGTTTTTGTTTGGTAGGCGATGAGTCGCTTACCATCGATGAAAGTGCTAAGCGTTTAAATCAAAGGTTAGTTATTCAACATAATAGAGTACCATTCGCAAAAGAAAATTTCCTCCCTAAAACACCTTACCAAAGCTTTGCTAGTGAGTGGTTACTCGCAGCAAAAACAGCCAATAGAGTTGATGAACCATTTTGCTCTGTACTTGAAACTCGAGAACCTATTACGGATATTTCTCTCGAACAATTGTTACGATTTTATCGTCACCCAATTCGGGCGTTTTTCCAACAACGGTTAAAAGTGCATTTTTCAATTGAAGAAACAGAGTTGCCAGAAGAAGAGCCATTTACCCTTGGTCGGTTACAACGTTATAAAATTAATGATCAAATTTTAGATTTGCTTGTCAAAGATGAAAGCCCAGATCCATTTTATTTCGCTTTGAAAGCTTCAGGTCAGTTACCGGCTAAGCAATTTGGCCAGCTTTTTTGGGAGCAGCAGTTAACTGAGATTTTACCATTAGCTGAAAAAGTTAAAGAATATGACAGGCAACTTTTTGACTATCCTATTGATTTTGAAATAAATAGGGTAAAAATTACTGGGGTACTTAAAAATGTTCACGAGACAGGTTTATTACGCTATCGACCAGCTTACTTAACCGCTAATGATGGGGTCCAGTTATGGATTGAGCATTTATTATTTAACTCGCAAATTGGTGAAGGGGACAGCCTATCACTAGGTAGGGATAATAGTATTTGGCAATTTTCATCTATTAGCAAAGAAGATGCTTTGGGGTATCTACAAGACTTAATAACAGGGTACTGTGAGGGTTTTGATTCACCCCTCATCCTTCTAAATCAAAGTGGTTGGAATTGGATAACGGCTTGTTTTGATAAAAAGACAAAGCAGTATGATTTTTCAAATGAAGAAACACAACAAAAAGCACTGTCGGCTTTGCTTCAAAGTTTGCAAGGAAGCCAAATGAAAAAAGGTGAGATGGAAGATGATTATGTGTTGCGAGCATGCAGAAATATTGATAGCGCTATGATCCAATCGCTTTTATTAAACACTCAGCGGTTCTTATTGCCGATGACAAAATACTTGAAATAACGGGAGAGCACCATAGGATGCAATATTTATCCAAAAAAATCGCTCATTTGTTCTTATTATTCACCATCTTGGTGTGTGGTAGTGCATTAGCAGCGCAACCACTCTGGGAATTACTACCAGAAACGATTAATAAGAGTGAAAGTGATCCTAGGGAATATAAAGCAATAAAACTAAGCAATGACATGACTGTCTTGTTGGTTTCAGATGCCAAAGCAACGAAATCGCTAGCTGCTGTATCGATACCTGTTGGTAGTATTGAAAACCCAGATAGCCAGTTAGGGCTAGCTCATTATTTAGAGCACATGGTCTTAATGGGGTCTAAAAAATATCCAGAGCCAAGTAGTTTCTCGGAATTTTTACAAAAGCATGGTGGCAGCCACAATGCGAGTACCGCACCTCACCGTACTGCGTATTATTTTGAAGTTGAAAATGGGGCATTGCAGGAAGCGACAGATAGACTAGCTGATGCTTTAGCAGAACCACTTTTAGACCCTATAAATGCCGATAGAGAACGTAATGCGGTCAATGCAGAGCTTACAATGGCGCGTTCTCGTGATGGCATGCGTCTATGGCAAGTGCGCTCGGAAACATTAAATCCCCAACACCCAAATTCACGCTTTTCTGGGGGGAATCTTGATACATTAAAAGATAAAGCGAATAGTAAATTACAAGACGAATTAGTGGGCTTTTATAAGCACTATTATTCTGCAAATTTAATGAATGGTGTTCTTTACGGTGATCAATCTATTGAATCATTAGCTAAAATTGCCCAAGACACATTTGGTCGTATCCCTAATTTTAATGCGAGCGTACCGGTTCTTGATATTCCAGCAGTAACAGATAAAGAAAAGGGCATCATTATTCATTATGTCCCCGCACAACCACAAAAAGCGCTACAAATTGAATTTAGCATCAAAAATAATATGGCAGACTTTCGTAGCAAAAGTGATAGCTATATTAGTTACTTGATCGGGAATAGAAGCCCTGGGACATTAGCGGACTGGTTGATATCACAAGGCTTTGCTGAGGGTATTAGTGCATCAGCCTCACCAAATGCAGATAGAAATTATGGTTCTTTTTCCATATATGTCACATTGACTGATAAAGGCTTAGAGAACAGAGACGAAATTATTGCCGCTATTTTTGCCTATCTTGATCTGATCAAGAAAGAGGGGGTCAATAAAAATTACTTTGACGAAATAGCAAACGTGCTCAATTTGTCATTTAAGTATGGGTCGATTGTAAGGGATATGAATTATATTGAATGGCTCTCTGACCAGATGATTGATGTTCCAGTTAAACATGTTCTTGATTCAGACTATATTGCAGACAAATATGATCCAGAAGCGATTAAACAACGCTTATCGGAGTTAACTGCACAAAATGCACGAGTTTGGTTTATTGGCCCGGATGAGCCTAGTAACAAAAAGGCTTACTTTGTTGATGCGCCTTATCAAGTTGATAAAATCACACAAAAACAATTTAATCATTGGTCTAATTTAGAATCTAAAATGGGTTTTAAATTACCGGTTTTAAACCCATATATTGCGGATAAATTGACGCTAATAAAAACAGATAAAGCCTATAAACACCCTGAGTTTATTTATCAGGATGGGAATACGCGTGTTTTATATATGCCAAGTCAATATTTTGCAGATGAACCCAAAGCGAGCATTACCTTATCATTACGCTCAAACCAAGGTGACAAGGATGCTAAAGAACAAGTTACAGGGGCCTTGTTGCAATATATTTCATCATTAAAAATGGATGAACTGCAATATCAGGCGTCTGTTGCAGGTATGTCTGTCTCTGTTTCTCAGGGCGTTGGATTGCAGTTAAATGCGAGTGGCTATACGCAACACTTACCTGAGCTCTTTTTGTCAATGACTAAGCTGTATCTTAGCTTTGAACCGACTGAGCAGGAATTAGCTCAAGCAAAATCTTGGTACAAAGAGCAAATTGCGGTTGCTAACAATGCTAAAGCTTATGAACTGGCAATGCAGCCCCTGCAGCGCATCAATAGCGTACCATATTTTGAGCAAGAACAGCGTCTTGCTGAATTAGATAAAATTACGCTTAAAGAAATTACTGATTATCGTGAGATGCTGGTTAAGAGTGCTGCATTACAAGCACTTGTTTTCGGTAATATCACGGAAGAAAAAAGTATTGAGACCATTAAAGATGCTCAACAGCTACTCAAAAGCGAAGGAACAAATTGGTGGCGTGGGGATATCGTTGTTATTGATAAAAGCTATTTAGCTGATTTTCATAAACAAGGGAATAGCTCCGATAATGCATTAGCGGAGATCTTTATTCCAGATGGTTATAATCGCATTGATGGCGCTGTTTTTGGTGGCATTCTCGCGAAGGTGATCCAACCTTGGTTTTATGACCAACTGAGGACAAACGAACAGCTTGGTTATGCCGTGTTTGCTTTTAAAGCGGGCCTGGGCGATCAGTGGGGAATTGGCTTTTTATTGCAAAGTAATGCTAAAACGCCGAACTACCTGAATACTCGTTATCAGGAATTTTATACCAATGCCTTGGAAAGGTTGAAAAAATTACCAACAGATGAGTTTAATCAGTATAAACAATCGATGATTACTGAAATGAAACAACCACCACAAACGTTCTATGAGGAGGTTGGTCGCTATTCTTCCGATTTCTCACGTAATATTTTCAGCTTTGATACTCGAGAAAAAGTAATAGCTACGCTTGGTTCTGCGACTAAACAACAGGTAATCAAATACTATGAAGATGCAGTTATCAAACACAAAGGGTTAGCACTTAGCTCTCAGGTTATAGGGCATGGTGTTGATGGAAAAGCAGGGTACGCTAAATTGAAAAATTGGCGGCTGTACCCAACAGCTTCAGAATTACAAAAGAGTTTACCAATAAAGGAAGATGCTGAGTGAATAACGCGCAGATAGGGTCCCAATTACTGAATGTTTTTTCATTACCGTTGCAAGGGCAGCGTTTAATTGAAGCATCGGCAGGAACCGGTAAAACATACACAATAGGTATACTTTATCTGCGTCTTTTATTAGGTTTAGGGGGGGCGAATGCTTTCTCTAGGCCTTTGAGTATTGAGGAAATTTTAGTTGTAACCTTTACTGAAGCAGCAACGAATGAGCTACGCGGTCGTATTCGTCAGCGGATACATGAAATGCGCTTAGTGTGTTTAAGAAATGGCGTTGGTTTTGAATCACAGCCAGAATATCTTGAACTATTAAGTGAACTTCCCGAGGGTTTACAAAGGGAATTTGCCCAAGAATGGCTATTGGCGGCAGAAAGACAAATGGATGAAGCTGCTATCTACACTATTCATGGTTTTTGCCAAAGAATGTTGGTTCATAATGCATTTGAATCAGGTGTGTTATTTGAGCAAACAATGGTTCAAGACGAATTTCCGATTCAAAAGCAAGCTTGTGCAGATTTCTGGCGTCGTCATTTTTATCCGTTAAATTATTCGATGACGAAAGTCATTCAGTCATTGTGGAACAGCCCTGAGTCATTGTTAACAGAGATAAAACCTTTTTTGCAAGGTGATATTCCAGTTATTATTAATCAGCCTCAACAAATAGAAACACTAGAGGAACGACACCAGCGGTTAATCTCATTAATTGATTCAGTTAAAGCATCTTGGCTAGAACATTCCGCTGATTTCGAAAAGCTGATTACAGATTCTGATGTTGATAAACGAAGTTATAGTTCCCGTTTCTTACCTTCTTGGTTGACAAAAATAGCTCAGTGGGCGCAAGAGCCTACTGAGGATTATCAGTTACCAAAGGATCTCGTTCGTTTTTCACAAACTACATTGCATGAAAAATCTAAAAGCGGTTCTGGGCCAGAACATATTGTTTTTCAACATATAGACAACCTACTTTCTCAATCATTAACACTTAAAGACCTTATTATTCCACTCGCGATTTCTGAAGTTAGGCAAACTATTACTCGAGAAAAACACAATCGGGGAGAAATGGGGTTTGATGACCTATTAACTCGTTTAGATAGTGCTCTTAGCCAAGAGAGTGGGAAATTTTTAGCTCATGCTATTAGCCAGCGTTTTCCTGTGGCAATGATTGATGAGTTTCAAGATACAGATGCACAACAATACCGTATTTTTCAACGGATTTACCAAGGTGTTGAAAACAGCGCCTTACTTTTTATCGGTGACCCTAAACAGGCTATTTATGCCTTTCGTGGTGCAGATATTTTTACTTATATTGAAGCCAAAAAAGAAGTTAGTGCTCACTACACATTAGAGACTAATTACCGTTCATCTCAAAGTATGGTTGAGGCCGTTAACCATATCTTTAGTCATTGCGAGTCTCCGTTCATATTTGATCAAATACCTTTTCAACCAGTTAACTTTGCCCCACAAAATAGTGGGAAAAAATTGGTCCATAATGGTGATGAAGTTAACGCTCTCACTTTTTGGCAATTGGGTGCAGAGGGGGTTTCTGTCGCGGAATATGAGCAAGCAATAGCGTCACAATGTGCGGCACAAATAGCTCAGTATTTACTAGGTGGGCTGCGAGGGGATACTTATTTTGATAATAAAGGTAAGTGTACTCCTGTTGCAGCTTCAGATATTACCGTCTTGGTACGTAGCCGGCGAGAGGCCGTATTAATTCGCGATGCTTTAAATCAACTGAATATAGCTTCTGTTTTTCAATCCAATAGGGAAAGCGTATTTTCCACCCCGGAAGCTAGGGATCTGTTGTGGTTATTGCAGGCGGTATTATCCCCTGAAAAAGAACGTGTTTTGCGTAGTGCATTAGCCACAGGGATATTAGGTTTATCAGCAAAGCAAATAGATGACCTTAATCACGATGAGAAAGCGTGGGAACAATTAGTAGATGAATTCGCTCGTTATGCACAAGTGTGGCAAAAACGTGGTGTACTCCCAATGCTTCGCATGGTGATGGCTCAGAGGCATATCGCTGAAACATTATTATCTGGAATTGATGGCGAACGCCGATTGATGGATGTAATGCATATTGGTGAACTGTTGCAAGAAATGTCACTACAACTTGAAGGTGAGCACACACTTACTCGATGGTTAGCGCAGCAGATTGCACACCCAGACCATCAATCAGATGCGCAACAAATGCGCCTTGAAAGTGATAAACATCTGGTTCAAATTAGTACAATTCATAAATCTAAAGGTCTTGAATACAAAATTGTTTGGTTACCTTTTGCCAGTAATTTTTTACCTCAGTCCAAAGGGTTATATCACGACAGAACAGATTTCGGTACAAGGCTAGACTTGTCTGATGGTGAAGATACCGTGGCCTTGGCTGATGAAGAGCGATTAGCTGAAGATTTGCGTTTATTATACGTAGCCTTAACTCGGGCTATCTATCACTGTAGTGTGGGGGTTGCGCCGCTGATCAAAGGGAATAGAAAGAAAAGTGGTGAAACGGACTTACATTTATCTGCGCTTGGATACGTCATACAAAAAGGGCAGGCAGGAGATAGCCAACTGTTAAATGAGATGCTCGATGAACTCAGTAACGATGTAATTAATGTTACTGTCATTGATGTACCTGAATTTGAACGTTTAACTCTTGAGTCAAATCATGATGAAAACTTAGCGGCAAGGGAAGTCACTCGCTATTTTGATGACCACTGGCGTGTTACCAGCTATTCGGGGCTAAGTTATGGTTCTAACCATTCAGAAGACGGGCAAGCCGTATCTGCTCTACAATTTGCAAATTCACTAGCACCAAATATGGATACTGAAGTCAGCGTTGATGTTGAGCAACAAGAAGGTGAAAATTCGGCTGAATTTTTAACGCCCCATCAATTCCCTAGAGGGGCATTGCCGGGGACCTTTTTACATACTCTGATGGAAGAGATTGATTTCTCTGAAGCAATTTCGGTTGAATGGTTAACTGAAAAATTAGAAGCGGCAGGGTTTGGTATTCAATGGGCACCTATGTTGCAAGAGTGGTTAAATGCGATTGTTCAGGCTCCGTTAGCAGATGATGGCTTATGTTTATCTGCATTACAGCCACAAGATCAGTTAGATGAAATGCAATTTTATATCCCTATAGAATCGGAACTCACGGCTAATCATTTAGATAAAATTGCCCATCAATATGACCCGCTATCTCAGCGTTGCCCTCCGTTGAATTTTGAAAAGGTACAAGGGATTTTAAAAGGGTTTATTGATTTGACTTTTTTTTGGGGTGGCAAATTTTATCTTCTTGATTATAAATCAAATTACCTGGGTGAGGATGCTAGCTTTTATACTCAAGAAGCAATGGCCGAAGCCATGATCGATCACCGATATGATTTACAATATCAATTATATTCCTTGGCACTACACCGCTATTTAAAACAAAGGTTACCTAATTATGATTACGAAACGCATTTCGGTGGTGTGTATTACTTATTCCTAAGAGGGATTGATAAGGTAAATTCGCATAATGGAGTCTTTTTTTATCGGCCTTTAGAAGCTTTTATTGGGGAATTGGATCTCCTTTTTCAAGGTAGGCAACAAGGGGAGGTGCTGAATGAAAGCACTATTTAATCGGGGAATTGAAGAACGTATTTTTACTCCACTTGATGTGCAATTTGCCTATAGCCTATCAGAGGATGAAAACCCAATACTACTGATGGTTACTGCTATTCTTAGTGCGGAAACGATGGCAGGGCATGTTTGCTTAGCGTTATCTGACATCATGCCTGAAAAGTTATTTGCAGGTCGGCATCCTGAACTGGCCGCGGAGTTTTGGCACAAAATGGGGCAGCCAGATGAGCAAACGGTTTATCAAACTTTGCTGCAAGCAAATGCAGTTTCGTTAGGAAATGAAAATAAAACTTCACCGTTGGTTCTGTCGGGAGATTACTTATATTTTCAACGAATGTGGCAATATGAGCAGTATGTTGCGCATTATTTTTCTAACACCCCAATAGATGATAAACATAACCAACAAATCAAGGTGGTTTTAGATAATTTATTTCCGATCTCAGATGAGATTGATTGGCAGAAAATTGCAGCTGCTGTTGCCGTGACGAGTAAAGTCTCCATAATTTCTGGGGGGCCGGGAACAGGGAAAACAACAACGGTCGCGCGTATCCTCGCTGCATTAATTAAACTGGAAACTAAGCATGAGTATAGGGTCAGAATTGAGCTTGCGGCGCCTACAGGTAAAGCGGCTGCAAGGTTAACCGAATCTTTAGGAGAGGCAATGAAACATATGCCTTTAACCGATGATGAGAGGGCGTTATTACCACATCAAGCGAAAACACTTCATCGTTTACTTGGTGCTCAGCCTGAAAGCCAAAAATTTCGCTATAACCGAGATAACCGATTATCGCTAGACATTTTAATTGTTGATGAGGCATCAATGGTCGATTTACCGATGATGGGTAAATTACTTGAGTCGCTGCCTGAAAATGCAAAACTTATTTTTCTTGGTGATAAGGACCAACTTGCATCTGTTGAAGCAGGGGCTGTACTCGGGGATATTTGCCAGTTTGCAGATAATGGTTACAGCCTTGAACGAGCGGCTCAGCTTTCTGAGATATCGGGTTATTCTATCGAACAATACTCTTCGACAACAGGTCCGATAATTCGCGATAGTTTGTGTTTATTGCGCAAAAGCTACCGTTTTTCTGCTGATTCAGGAATTGGGAAACTTGCTTTTGCTGTAAATGCGGGAAATGTACTTGGTGTTCAAAAGTTATTAAAGCAGGGCTGTTTTGATGTGCATAATTATGTGCAAGAAACGGCAGATGATTATGCGCAAATTTTATTAAATGCCTCTGAAAATTATAAAGATTATTTATTGGCTGTAAAATCAAAGGAAACGCCGACTCAGGTTTTAAAAAAGTTTAATCAATATCGTTTATTAACCGCTTTACGGGAAGGCCCTTTTGGGGTAGTAGGCCTGAATGATAAATTAGAAAAATTATTACATCGGCAAGGGTTAATAAACCGTCCCTATAATTTATTAAATAAACACTATGCTGGCCGGCCAATCATGATTAGCCGCAACGATAGTCCACTAGGGTTATTCAATGGGGATATTGGGGTCATATTACCTGATGAAAATAATAGCCTGAGAGCTTACTTTCAATTTCCAGATGGCACTATTCGTGGAATACAACCGAACCGTCTACCACAGCATGAAACCGCTTATGTGATGACGGTTCATAAATCACAAGGTTCGGAGTTTGCTCATACCGCATTAGTGTTACCGCAGGTATATTCACCTGTTATTACACGTGAACTCGTCTATACCGCAATAACCCGAGCAAAAAAAGAATTGTCCCTTTATGGGAGCCCAAAAGTATTACGTCGAGCAATTGAAACGCCGACAAAACGGCGCAGTGGTTTGGCGATACAATTAATGTGACTAAGATATACTTAAGTGACAGTTATATTTAAATAATTTATAACCATAGATTAAAGGTAATAAGATGGATAACCAGCAAGAAATGACCGCAATAACCCTAACATTAAATGCAAGGCTTGAGCCGATTAGGCGTGCAGATTTAGAAGATGCATTTGATGAAGTCATGAAAAGCATGGGGAAAGATATCCATGTTACTGGTGGTGGTACGTCACTTGATGATAATGGTGAGGCACAAGAATGCGATATAGAAATCGCTATTGCGGATGCTAGTGACGAAAATATCAGCTTAATTATCCAGCTATTTACTTCAATGTTAGCGCCGAAGGGCTCTCGTTTATTTATTCATGGTGAAGATGTCCGGATTGATTTTGGTACAGATGAAGGGCTGGCAATTTATTTTAATGGAACAGAATTAGCCGATGAGGTTTATGAAAACGGAGATATCAATGAGGTCTTTGACATACTTGATGAAGCAGTTGAAGATATTGGTAGTATCCATGGTGTTTGGGATGGTCCAACAGAAACAGCATTTTACTTTTACGGCACTTCTTTTGCTGAAATGGAAGCTGCATTAAAACCCCATTTAGATACAATCCCATTATGCCAAAAGGCAAGGGTTGTACAAATAGCTTAACTGTGTAATTTATTCCTAGCTAGAGTTAAAGTTGTAAAAGTGCCCACCCAAATTATACATCCATATGATTTGGGTGGGAGAGGATAATTAACCAGCTATGGTTTCAAATAGTGTCGAAATAGTTATTTATCTGATTGGGTTTTTAAATCTAATATTAAAATCTTAGAACGCCGCTGGTAGTTATATAATGCTTGTTTCTTCAATGGTAGCATTTCAATTTCAGCAGGGGTAAAGCCACGTTCTTGGAACCAATGAATGCTGCGTGTTGTTAATACAAACAATCTGTCTAAGCCAAATTGTTTTGCTTGAGCTGCCACTCGATTAAGTAGTTCTTCCCCTCTGGCAGAGCTGCGGTAGTCAGGGTGAACTGCAACACATGCCATTTCTCCAAGTTTTTCTTCTGGGTATGGGTAGAGAGCCGCACAAGCAATCACCAAGCTATCACGTTCAATAATGGTAAATTTGTCGATTTCCATTTCAAGCTGCTCACGTGAACGCCGTACTAAAATGCCTTGCTGCTCGAGTGGGCGAATAAGTTCTAAAATGCCCCCAATATCGTTAATATTTGCGCGGCGGATTTGCTCTGCACTTTCCATTACTATTTGGGTACCAATACCATCGCGGGAGAACAGCTCTTGGATTAAAGACCCATTTTCTTGGTAGCTCAATAAGTGGCTACGGCGAACACCACGACGGCAAGCTTTTGCTGCACCGCGTAAAAAGCGTACAGTTCCTGAGTAATAATCCCCTTCAGATTCTAGCTGTTGAATGAGGTTTTCCGCTTCATTTGGGAATAACTCAGACAGGATATTACCGTTCTTATCAGCAACCCCTTGCGAAGAGCAAAAACCGATAAGTTTCTCAGCCTTCATTTTTACAGCGAGTTGGGTGGCTATCTCTTCTGAGGTGAGATTAAAGCTTTCCCCAGTAACAGAAACGGCAACAGGGCCAATGAGTACAATGGAACCGTTATCGAGTTGGTTATTAATCGCTTCTTCATTAATACGGCGTATCCTACCACTATGGCAATAATCAATACCGTCATCGACACCTAATGGTTGAGCAATAACAAAATTACCACTAACTACATTAATATGCGCGCCTTGTAACGGAGTGTTACCTAAGCTCATGGATAACCGAGCTGTAATATCTAATTGTAAAGCACCTGAGGCTTGTTTGACATATTCAAGTGTATTGGCATCAGTTACGCGAGTATGTTTGTGATAAACAGCGTCATAGTTATGCTCTGCTAGGATATCTTCGATTTGAGGCCGAGCGCCATAAACGACGATAATCCTTATGCCTAAACTATGTAACAACCCTATGTCATTGACAATGCTAGGGAAATTTTCATGGGCAATTGCTTCACCACCAAGCATAATAATAAAAGTTTTGCCGCGGTGGGCGTTTATATAAGGGACCGAATGGCGAAACTCATCAACCAATTCGGTACTGCGCTCTTTCATAACGACCCTCTTAAATGAATTTTTATTCGCTAATAATGTATTTTTATTCTTTTTGGCGCAGAATATCAAGTAAAAGATGGTATAAAAAAAGTAACAATTTTATTTTTGACGTTTACATATCTCTAAATTTAACTATATATACTCTACGGAAATTAAATTGCTTAAAATTGACACAGAAAGTCACTCAAAAACATTTTCTCTAGGTATGATTAAGTTATGCTTATAGTGGTAAGTCTATAGATGTCTTGTATATTCTTAATGACAGAGCACAAATGATTAGTTAGAGTGCTTATTTCTGGTCAAGCTATTGGCAGTTATTCTTAAATCACTTTATTTCTCAGTTCTAGGTTCGGAATTATTGATGAGTCATCAAGATCACAGCCCATCGAAGCGCCGTTTTATACAGGGCGCAGCTGCAGTTATGTTACTGAGCGTCAGCCCATTCGGTTTTTCTGCAAATAGCAGCGTCATCGCTGTGCGTATTTGGCCTGCATCAAGCTATACCCGAGTTACGCTAGAATCCAGCGTCCCGTTAAAGTATCGCCAGTTTGTGCTTAATAACCCTGAGCGCATTGTTGTCGATCTTGAAGGGGTGCAGTTAAATAATGTGCTTAAACAGATGGGGACTCAGATCCAAACTCGTGACCCGTATTTGAAGTTGGTTCGGGTAGGGCAGTTTGATCCTCAAACGGTTCGTTTAGTTTTTGAAGTAAAAAATAGAGTTAGCCCTCAGTTCTTTACGATAACGCCTGTTGGTGAATTTAAACATCGTTTAGTGCTTGATTTTTATCCGGGCAAAGGTGTCGATACCAATGATGACCCACTGTTGGCACTACTTGAGGATTACAATAAAGGTGATCTCGAAGAAAATATGCCAGCTCAAGCTAAAAAACCAGGGAAGGCGGGAAGGGATCGCCCGATTATTATTATGATAGACCCAGGACACGGTGGTGAAGACCCAGGTGCGATAGGGAAATATAAAACGCGAGAAAAAGATGTCGTCCTGCAAATCGCACGTCGTTTAAAAGCGTTAATTGATAAAGACCCTAAAATGCGGGCTTATATGACACGAAATGAAGACGTTTTTATTCCGTTGAAGGTTCGTGTTGCGAAAGCAAGAAAGATGCAAGCAGATTTATTTGTTTCTATTCATGCTGATGCATTTACTAATCGTTCAGCACGCGGTTCCTCTGTCTTTGCTTTATCAACGAAAGGGGCTACCAGTAATACGGCTCGCTATCTTGCGCAAACTCAGAATGAAGCTGACTTAATTGGTGGGGTAAGTAAGAGTGGAGATGTATATCTTGACCATACAATGCTTGACTTGGTCCAAACGGCAACGATCAATGATAGTTTGAAGTTTGGTGATGAAGTATTAAAACTCATGGGTAAAGTCAATAAATTGCATAAGAACAAAGTTGACCAAGCCGGGTTTGCGGTACTTAAAGCGCCTGAAATACCATCAATTCTAGTTGAAACCGCATTCATTAGTAATTTAGAAGAAGAGCGAAAGCTTAAAACAGCTAAGTTCCAGCAACAAATGGCTGAATCTATTTTTGAAGGGGTTAAAGCCTATTTCCGCAATGGTGGAGAGCTAGCTATTCGTAACTAATCGAGTGAGCTATTAGGTATATGTTGATATAAAGGTGATGAACTAATTTGTGAGTCGCCTTTTTTATTTGCATAAATAAAAAAATAAGGGTTTATACAGGATAAAGACTAAAGGTGATTTGCTATTCAAGGAAGGAAACTAAGAAAGAATTGGTTGCGGGGGCTGGATTTGAACCAACGACCTTCGGGTTATGAGCCCGACGAGCTACCATGCTGCTCCACCCCGCGACTGAAGAAGTAAAAAATTGGTTGCGGGAGCTGGATTTGAACCAACGACCTTCGGGTTATGAGCCCGACGAGCTACCATGCTGCTCCATCCCGCGACTGAATTTTTACATCTTTATACTGCTGACTACTTTTAATACTTTACTGATAAAATCAGTAATTGGTTGCGGGGGCTGGATTTGAACCAACGACCTTCGGGTTATGAGCCCGACGAGCTACCAAGCTGCTCCACCCCGCGTCCGATTCGGGCACTATACTCGGGATGAGATCTGATGCAAGTTTTTTCGTGTTTTTTTTTCAAATTTCAGCATCTACAGAACAAAATCCGCACTGAATGTCTATTTTTTAATCTTTAGTGGGAGTGTTGAGAAAAATAACTGAACTAAATATGTTTACTCGTTTCATTCCCAATTTGGGTTTGCTATTGTGCGTTTCATATTGGATTGTTGGATGCGCTTGGGTGGTGGAGAATGAATTTAGGACTGACAAAAATTGTAAATAAGCGAGCAGTAAAAAATGGGTTGGTAATCAGTGTGTTTTTTTCTTTATTGGCAGGATGCCAAACTCATCCAACGGATAAAGGCCAACAATATAAAGATGGGCGTTTAGTACAAGACCTGCAAAAAGTTAACCAAGTGAATGTTCAAGGTCGGCCTATTAATGCACCTGATTTTAATCAACAAGTTGTTGAGATCAAAAATGCATCACCCCGTTTATTTCAAAATAACAGCGATACCTACCATGCTATCGAGAATTGGTTAATGGCGGGGGGAGAACCTGCGAAATTAGCTAATTTCAATTTAACAGCTTTTCAAATGGAAGGAGCTGATAATTATGGGAATGTGCAATTTACTGGTTATTACACGCCTGTTATCGAGGCTAGACGCGTCCCACAAGGTGAATTTCGTTACCCTCTATATGGTATGCCACCGAAAAGAAAATCCCGCTTACCTAGCCGAGCAGCTATTTACAATGGTGCATTGAGTGATAATTTAATTTTAGCTTATAGTAACTCTGTCGTTGATAATTTTATGATGGAGGTACAAGGAAGTGGTTATGTTGACTTTGGTGATGGCAGCCCACTGAATTTCTTTGGTTACGCAGGTAAAAACGGTCATGCATACAAAAGTATCGGTAAAGTGCTTGTTGATCGTGGAGAAGTACCACTAAACCAAATGTCTTTGCAAGCTATCCATGATTGGACAAATAACCACAGTGAGCAAGAAGTTCGCCAATTATTAGAAGAAAACCCATCGTTTGTTTTCTTTAAGCCTCAATCATTTGTCCCTGTTAGGGGGGCGAGTGCAGTACCTTTAATTGCTAAAGCTTCAGTGGCATCAGATAAAACATTAATTCCGCCTGGGACCGCATTACTTGCAGAAATCCCCGTATTAGACGGTAATGGTAAATTTACGGGGCAGTATGAAATGCGTATGATGGTTGCCTTAGATGTCGGAGGGGCAATTAAAGGACATCATTTTGATATTTACCATGGAACGGGCCATGAAGCTGGGAAAATGGCAGGTTTTTATAATCATTATGGGCGAGTTTGGGTGTTGAAAAAAAGCCAACCGCTTTTTGGTACAATGTAGTTAACGTTTTAACTAAGGTTGTTTGTTATTATGCAAGCTAAGCTTTCAGATGCTTGGATGCAGCGTTTTGCTGGGATCGGGCGTTTATATGGGCAACAAGCCCTTCATCTTTTTGCACGATCTCACATTTGTGTTATTGGTGTCGGTGGGGTTGGTGTATGGGCAGCTGAGGCGCTAGCTCGTTCAGGTATTGGTTATATTACTTTGATTGATATGGATGATATTTGTGTAACCAATACAAACCGCCAATTACATGCAATAAAATCGACAGTGGGCTTACCCAAAGTTGAAGTCATGAAAAATCGCATTTTGGAAATAAACCCTGAATGTGTAGTGAATGTGATTGATGATTTCATCACTGTTGATAATGCTGCTCAATACCTTAGTACGGGGTTTGACTATGTTATTGATGCGATTGATAGTGTTAGGCCAAAAGCTGCACTGCTAGCGTATTGCAGGCGCTTTAAAGTCCCTGTGGTAACGACCGGGGGAGCCGGGGGGCAGATTGACCCCACGCAAATCCAAGTTTCAGATCTCGCAAAAACTATACAGGACCCATTAGCTGCCAAACTACGTGAACGTTTGAAATCTGATTTTAATGTCGTGAAAAATGGCAAAGGCAAGCTTGGTATTGATTGCGTTTTCTCAACTGAGCAATTAGTTTACCCGCAAAGTGATGGGACGGTGTGTGCCGCTAAAAGCACCGCCGAGGGTTCTAAGCGTATGGATTGCGCAGCAGGTTTTGGCGCAGTAACCATGGTAACTGCGAGCTTTGGCTTTATCGCAGTTTCTCATGCACTCAAAAAAATGGTTGCAAAAGCGCAAAGGCAGGCAAGTCAAAGTGAGTAAGAATAGGAAGAGGCCATAAAATAGCCTCTTTCTAGCATTGATTATGCTGGCGTCATTTCACTGGCAATATTTTGAATTGCACTAATGAGTGATTGAATGCCATTTTGGCGGGATTCACTTAGCTGTGCCGGTAAGCCAGTTTGGGTGAGTAAATCATTAAAATTAATATCTATGATTTCCTGCGCTGTTTTTTGTTCTACCGCCGCGAGTAAAATGGTAAATAAACCTTTTACTACACGCCCCTCACTATCACCATAAAAGTGGAACGTATTATTATCATTGAGCAGTGCACCTATCCAGACGCGGTTTTCACAGCCTTTAACCTCTTGAGTTTGTTGCTTTTCATCGTCAGTTAATGGTGGTAACTTTTTAGCAAGCTGGATGAGCAAACGATACTTATCTTCCCATGCTTTGTACGTTGAAAATTGTTCAACTATTTCTTGAATTCCAATCTCTGTACCAAAAGGGTGCGGAGCAAAATCATGTTTAGTCGAAGTCATTAGGCTTCCTTCTGTATCTTTAGTCTTCATTTAATCATTTAGTATAGAAAGTGAGAGTGTGACTGCATCGATAAACTTATTGATGTCTTGCTGGTTGTTATAAGGCATTACTGAAATGCGCAAACACCCACTAATATTCAATGCATCCATTAAGGGTTGGGCACAATGCTGACCATAGCGTAATGCAATATTTTGCTCGGTCAAGAGGGTACCTAAATCGCTATGATGAATATCTTTAAAATTAAATGATAATAAAGAGGAGTGAGAAGGGTGATAACTCATAAAATTGGGGAGTAATGACAGCTTCTCGTTGGCGTATTCCACCAAGGAACATGCATAAGCTTCAGCAGAAGTTAAATCGACACCTTCTAGCCACTTAAGGACAGCAGAAAAGGCTATGACGCCAGCAATATTTGGTGTTCCAGCCTCAAAACGCTGTGGGATAGGCGCAGGGGTAAAATGGTCAAATGTGACATCAGTCAGCATTTTACCTCCTCCGTGCCAAGGGCTCATTTGTTCTAATAGCTCAGTTTTCGCATAACAAACCCCAAGCCCTGTAGGGCCATACAATTTGTGGGCTGAAAATGCGTAAAAATCAATATTCAGCTTTTTTACATTTATTGGGCTATGTACTACACCTTGTGCTCCATCAACCAGAACAAGTGCCCCAACTTGGTGAGCCAACTGAGTTATAGCATGTAAATCAGTTTGATATCCCGTTACATTGGACATTTGTGTGATAGCAACAAGTTTGCTTTTTGTGGAGAGCTTTGATTTGAGCACATCAAGGCTTAATGTTAAGTCTTTTTCAACAGGCCATTTAATTATTTTAGCGCCAGTTTGTTGAGCTAGCATAATCCAAGGTAATAAATTTGAGTGATGTTCGATTTCACTTACAATAATTTCATCACCGGGTTGTAATCTTGAGCGAAAATAACACTGAGCAATTAAATTGATTGATTCAGTAGTTCCACGCGTCCAGATAATATTTTTTTCGCTGGGGGCATTAATCAATTTGGCAGTGCGGACACGGCCTTGTTCATAGTCACGAGTTAATTTTAAGGCGTCAGGGGATTGGCCCCGATAAACAGAACTACCTGATAAACGGTAATAATTATTTGAAGCATCGATCATGGCTATGGGTTTTAATGCGGTAGCTGCGCTATCAAAAAATAGAGTCGATGAGTCTAAAGCAGGAAATGCGAGACGAAATGAAGCGGCGCTAAAATGGTCCATGAGTTCTTTCTTTTAGTCAAAATTTATCTGTTATTGGCTATTGCTGAGTGTGGTGTAATTTGATTGTACATTTATTAGTACATTTATAGTTATTTTTTTGATTAATTTAAACATATCATTTTCAACCTAAGCATTGAAATATTTTGTTACGTTTGGTATTAATTGTTATCAATTATCTAGAATGTGTTTTTAAAATGATTTAGCGTTTTGCATTACAATGCAATCCTTTTTATTCAGAAATTATTTTATTGATATCCTTTACGAACATATTTCAAGAATTATCTTAAATATCTAACTGAAAGTTTTTTCGGTACACTAGTAGTTATCTATAGATTATTGTATTTATTACGTTAAATTGCTTAGGTATTTATTGTTAGTGGTTTAAATAAATAGCAAAAAAAAGCACCGCGCGTTGGCGGTGCACTATAAAAATCACTATGGACAGACAGGGTAAATGTACAGGAAGTGAAAAAAACAGTAGCAAAGCTACAAAGTCTGGCTGAACCAGACAACTTGCAAACACAACATCACAACCACAAAGCCAAAAGTTCCAAAGTAACTAAACTCTGTAACTTTTCGTTCCGGCTTAGGAAGTGTGCATACTATAGGTATTTACTGGCGTATCCTCAAGGGACAAATTATAATGCTTCGGATGAAAAAAACTAATGAATAACAATATGCCAAGTAGAAGTGATTATGTCTAAAAGATTACCGCCCCTGAATGCACTGAGAGTCTTTGATGCAGCAGCTCGTCATTTAAGTTTTACTAAGGCTGCAGAAGAATTATTTGTAACGCAAGCTGCTGTTAGTCACCAAATGAAAAGTTTGGAGGATTTTCTTGGGCTCAAGCTGTTTCGCCGACGTAATCGTTCATTATTATTAACGGAAGAAGGGCAGAGCTATTATCTTGATATTAAAGAAATTTTCTCTTCTTTAAATGAGGCGACACGCAAGCTTCAAGCGCGAAGCGCGAAAGGAGCTCTAACAGTAAGTTTGTCACCAAGCTTTGCTATCCAATGGCTTGTACCAAGGCTTTCAGGCTTTAACCAAGCTTATCCTGGTATTGATGTAAGAATACAGGCTGTGGATAGAGAAGAAGATAAATTGGCAGATGATGTTGATGTCGCTATTTTCTACGGTAGAGGAAATTGGTCAGGGTTAAGAACGGATCGGCTGTATGCTGAATATCTAATGCCAGTATGTTCACCATCGTTATTAACAGGTGATAACCAACTTAAAAATCCCGAAGATTTAGCAAAACATACGTTACTTCACGATTCTTCTCGAAGAGACTGGCAAGCGTATGTTAAACAACTAGAGTTACAGAATGTGGTCAATGTACAGCAAGGGCCTATTTTTAGTCATAGTGCTATGGTTATCCAAGCTGCTGTACATGGGCAAGGTATTGCATTAACAAATAATGTGATGGCCAAAAATGAAATTGATGCAGGGCGTTTAGTTTGCCCCTTCAGTGAAGTATTGGTGAGTAAAAATGAATTTTATTTAGTCTGCCAAGAAAGCCAAGCAGATTTGGGCAAAATAGCGGCATTTCGCCAGTGGATCTTAGGGCAAGCAGCGAGTGAACAAGAAAAATTAGGCTTTATTACGGGTGACCAAGATGTGGCGCTTATTCAGTAATCAAGTAGTTAAATAAAAAGGTGTTACTGTGAATAGTCGTTTGATGTTAATTTTTGCTGGGATTAGTGGCTTCTTTACTGTTGCTTTTGGGGCTATAGGCTCTCATGCGTTGTCGTCAATCATGAGTGTCCACCAAATGGACTGGATTGAAACAGGCTTACGTTATCAGATGTTACATACTGTTGCGCTTATGGTGTTAGGTGCAGTTTTATTGCGTAAAGTGGTTCTATGGTTTTACTGGTCAGGGGTATTTTTTTCAGTTGGCATACTTCTTTTTAGCGGTAGTCTTTATTGTATGGCCCTATTGCAGGTAAAATACTTTTCTTATTTTACGCCAATAGGGGGAGTATGTTTCCTGATTGGCTGGCTGTTAGTAGTAATTGGCGCTATGCGTCTAAGGAAATCGGCGTCACGTAATGAGTAATAAAATTGCACTATATTGCCGTCCAGGCTTTGAGAAAGAGTGTGCAGCAGAGATTACAGACAAAGCCGGGCAAAAAGAAATTTATGGTTTTGCTCGGGTAAAAGAAAATAGTGGTTATGTTATTTTTGAGTGTTACCAAGCAGAAGATGCAGATACACTCGCGCGGACGTTGCCTTTTCGAGAGTTAATTTTTGCTCGTCAAATGATTGTGGTGGGGGATTTACTAAAAGATCTGCCGCCAGAGGATCGTATTACCCCGATTATAAACGCGCTGAGCCAGCAAGTTGCTCGAGCGGGTGATATTCGTGTTGAAGTGGCAGACACGAATGAATCTAAAGAGTTAATGAAGTTCTGCCGTAAGTTTACGGTGCCTTTACGTAATGCGTTACGTAAAGAGAAAATTTTACTTCCTCTTGAAAATTTTAAGCGCCCAGTGATCCATGTATTTTTTATTGCTCCGGGTTGCTGTTATACAGGGTATTCCTATACCAATAACAGTTCGAATTTTTATATGGGTATCCCGCGATTAAAATTTCCATCAGATGCGCCAAGTCGCTCAACATTAAAACTCGAAGAAGCTTTTCATGTATTTATTCCGTATGAAGAGTGGGAAGAGCGGTTAGCAAGCGGTATGAACGCAGTTGATTTAGGGGCATGTCCGGGAGGTTGGACATACCAATTAGTGAAGCGCAGTATGATGGTTCATGCCGTAGATAATGGCCCAATGGCAGAAAGCTTAATGGATACTGGGCAAGTTAAACACCACCGAGCTGATGGTTTTAAGTTTCAGCCAAGTTCACAAAACATTACTTGGTTAGTATGTGATATGGTTGAAAAACCGGCGAAGGTGGCTGCACTGATGACTGATTGGCTAGCACAAGGTTGGTGTCGGGAAGCTATTTTCAATCTCAAGTTGCCAATGAAAAAGCGTTATGAAGAAGTTTCACATATTCTGGAAAAGATGAAAACACAGCTAAAAGAGCAAGGTGTGAATGTGTTAATTCAAGCTAAGCAACTTTATCATGACCGAGAAGAAGTCACTGTACATGTGATGAGAATTTGGTCTGCCAACCCAATGGCGCGTGAATATTACTAGTTAGTGTACTACCATTCTAAAGGCCGCCAAGTGTGGCCTTTTTTGTGTGTTTATTTAGTGTAGTAACGTAGTTGATTTAAATTACCTTGCAAAGCTATATCTGTTTTTAATGTTGCAATATCACGGCAAATCAATGCAATTTGCTGCTGATCGACTAACTTTTTTTGCCATTTTTCTTCTAGTTTCGATAAATGAGCAAATAAATTTTCAATTGAATGATATTGTTGTAAAAGCTGCGTTGCACTTTTAGGGCCAATCCCTGCAACCCCAGGCACTTTACTACTGCTAATACCGGCAAGCCCCCAGTAATCAGGGAGTTGCTCAGGTGTAACGCCAAATTCCTTCTCAATAAACGGAACATCGAGCCAGCGTTTTTGAAAATAATCACGAATTCGAATATTCGGAGATAATAATTGGCAATAACCTTTGTCTGTGGATACGATGGTAACTGTATGCCCCGACCCAGCAATGCGTGTTGCTAAGGTCGCCGCTAAATCATCTGCTTCATCTCCTTCAGATTGCCAGCAATGTATCCCCTTTTCTTGGAAAAGAGCAATGAGAGTTGGCAGTTCAGCTTGTAAATCCTCAGGCATAGGCTGTCGACCCGCTTTGTAATCGGGTAGTTTTTCATGACGCCAACTTTGATGCCGCCCTTCCTCATCAAATACCGCCACAATATGAGTTGCAGCGGTATGATTTAATAATTGGGATATGGCAGATAAGCAGGTTTCACCACACGGGCTTCCTTGCACCGCATGGATGCGGCGTATTAAGTTTAGTGCATCAATAATTAATAAATGGATCATAAATACGCCATACCTAAAATGTTTATCCTTACTTGTAGACCATACTTATTTTACAATTTCGTAGCAAGGCTCATAAGCTGTACCACCTGGTAGCTTCATGCGGTGCTGTTCTACGAAGCCTTGCAGTAAAATATCCATCCGTTTCATGAGTTCGGTATCACCGTGGATTTTAAATGGCCCGTGTTTTTCTATTGCCTTCATACCAAACTCTTTTACGTTGCCAGCAACAATCCCAGAGAAAGCGCGGCGTAAATCAGAGGCCAGTTTTTCAGGTTCTTGACCAGGATGAAGGTTCAATGAAGCCATATTTTCATGCGTTGGTTCGAATGGGTGTTGTAAATCTTGAGCAATTTTAATTGACCAGTTGAAGCTATAGGCATCACCGGTGCTACGGCGGTTCTCTTTAACTTTTGGCATGCTTTGCTTCATTACTCGGGCGACTTCTTGGGCATCGTCAATAATGATTTGGTAATGCTTACTGGCATCTTCACCTAAGGTATGACGGATAAAGTCATCTAAAACGGTAAAATATTCAGCACTTTCTTTTGGACCCGTTAAGATAAGCGGCAGAACTTGTTCGCTGTTGGCTGGGTCCATTAAGATACCCAGTAAGTAAAGTAGTTCTTCAGCAGTTCCTACCCCCCCAGGGAAAATAATAATGCCGTGGCCTAATCGAACAAACGCTTCTAAGCGTTTTTCAATGTCAGGCATAATAATCAGCTCATTTACCAGTGGGTTAGGTGGCTCTGCGGCAATAATTGATGGCTCTGTTAAACCAATAAAACGGCTATTTTTATACTGTTGTTGAGCATGCCCTACAGCAGCACCTTTCATTGGTGCTTCCATTGCTCCTGGCCCACAGCCAGTACAAATATTGAGCTCACGTAAGCCAAGTTCGTTACCAACTTTACGACCATACTGGTATTCGATTTCATTAATGGAGTGACCGCCCCAGCACACAATCATGCTTGGGTCTTCATCAATATGTAATGCGCGGGCATTACGCAAAATGGAGAAAATCATATTAGTAATATGAGCTCCATTTTCAAGGTCTAAATGGAATTGTTCTTTTGCGTAGGTAATTTGTGCATGAACGAACAGGATATCACGTAATACTGAGAATAGGTTTGCTTGCAATGTACGGATGATTTTACCGTCAACAAAGGCTTTTTCTGGCGGGTCTATAAGTTCTAGTTTAACACCGCGCTCACGACGTAATACATTGATATCAAAATCTTTGCTTTTTTCTAATAGCTCTTTACTGCTATCAGTAAGGCTGCCTGAGTGTAGAACGGCTAAAGAGCAATTTCTAAATAATTGGTACAAATCGCTACTGGCCGTACGTTTTAGCATATCAACTTCAAGTTGAGATAGTAGATCCATAGATCCTAATGGACTGATATGAGTAATCAAGTAGTACTCCTTTACCCAGTGGGTTCTTGATATGTGAATTGTACTGTAAATGCATGGGTAACATTTACTTTCAATTGTTTTTCAACTACATGGATACTTATTGCCGTGCTAAACGACCTAATTCAGGCGTAAAATCCTCATTACTTCGCCATGGGTTAATATCAAGCCCTCCACGGCGAGTATAACGTGCATAAACACTTAATTTATCGGGTTTACACAGTTGTGTAATATCATTAAAAATACGTTCAACACATTGTTCATGAAACTCATTATGATGGCGAAATGAAATTAAATAACGTAATAGGGCTTCACGATTAATTTTCGCACCGCAATAGTGAATTTGTACTGAGCCCCAATCAGGTTGATTAGTAATTAAACAATTTGATTTTAACAAATGGCTAACTAAGGTTTCTTCGACGATATCTTCTTGCGTACTATTTGTTAAGTAGTCACGGTTAAATTCATAATTATTGATATCAATTTCCTGATCATCAATACATATCCCTTGCAATGGTTGGATAGGTTGATGGGAAAAATCATCCAATTTATAAAGTGTAACGCTAACCTTACCATTAGCACAGCGGCTTAAATCATTTTGCAAAACGCTTCGCACATTTTCCCAAGTTTCAAAGCATGTTTGGTTAAAGCTGTTGAGATATAGCTTAAAACTTTTGGATTCAATAAGGTTTTCACTATGGGCATCAACACTGATTGAACCAATCGCAACTTGAGGGACACCACGTTGGTTTAGCCAAGAAAGCTCGTACATTGTCCAGATATCTGCACCATGAAAGGGAAGTGCATCGGCGTAGATCGCTAAAGGAGAGCGATTTAGGCTGCGAGGAACGGCTTGGAGTAATGTTACATCATATTGGTCATGATAAGCCGTTTTTTTCCCTAACGTTAAATTATCAAGTGCGGGATTATTCTGGTAGTGTGACATATTGGTCCTTGTACTTCATAAACGAGAATGAGGTTAAAAGGCAGAAACTGGTACATTTTATTCGCCCGTAAACTTCTGCCATAATACCATTTATCCACCTTGTTGACGTCTTTCAATTTAACGCAGCTATAAAACCATATAAATATGAATACAACACTTTCTGTCGCATTGCATAACTTTACTGAGAAATATGTTTCTCAATGGCAACAACAAACTGGTTTACCGCCCGCTTCAACGGATTTATATGGTATTCCATCCCCTTGTATTGTTCGCACTGGCGAAAACTGGGTGTATTGGGAGCCTCAAACATTTCCAATTAAGGGGGCAACCCTGGATAAAGTCGCTACTGCATTAGATATCAATTTGCAAAGTGATATCCACACTTTTTATACCACTCAGTTAGCTGGTGATATGAAAGCGACATTTCGTGATATTACCCTTAATTTAGTGCAAGTTTGGAATGAGGATGACTTTATTCGCTTACAGGAAAATTTAATTGGCCATTTGGTCACTCAAAAGCGTTTAAAGCTGCCGCCAACGTTGTTTATTGCAACCTTAGATTCTGAACTTGAAATGATATCAATGTGTAATCTTAGTGGTGAAATAATCCTAGAAAAATTTGGTAGTAAAGAAAGACGAGTACTTTCTTCGAATTTAACCTGTTTTCTTGAAGAGCTGACTGTCATTGTGGAGCCAAAGGGGTAAGCATTTTATTACAACTTGGTGTAGGTAAAAGCTTACAATTAAGTTAAGCAATATCTTAAAGTTTTTTTCTTTTATAAGAATGATAATTATTTAACTTTTTATTTCATGGCGTTACTACCGTACGTGATATTTCATTTAATATTATTGAATTATTGCAAGCCATACTAGGTTGTTTTAGTAAGCGGTTTCATACATTCTTATCTCGCTGGACAGGGTAAGTCAGTTTAGCTTTTTATACCTAATTATAGGGTGTAAAAATTTTTAAAAGTAAGGCGAGGGATTGCTAAATAGGTTAAAACACCTATTAACATGCTTTTATTCAACAGGATGTTGAGTGACAGGATGTCATTTTGCAGGATGCATAAGCCCTAAAGCGTAAGCCAGTCAACCAAGGTTGACTGGCTTTTTTCCTGATAAATATTATAGAGTTAATAATAGGCTTTATTGGTTATGGTTCTTCAAGGCATTTTTATTAACGGCTAGTTATCATTTACATTCTTGCTAACGCAAGGCCTGCGAACGAAATATTAATGGCTGTTATGCTGGGAGTTTTTAGTTAATGACATAATAATTTCTTGGGTCATTGCATCGCGCAGCGCTTCGCGACGGCGAAACTCAGCTCGGCGTTGGCTTTTGACTGATTCTATATCGCGTACAGGCTCTTGAATTGGCAATTGGAACCAGCCGTCTGCGGTTTGCGTCCCATTGCACTCTAACCAAAAAGTATCATAACTTGATTTTAAATGTTGGCTCTTAATATGGCATTGGTTAGAAACGCCTAATATTGATTTTACATGGAAAAAAGTAGCGACAGCATAAACTGCGGACATTAATAAATTCTTAGGTCTCATACCGTGCATTTGTTTAGTAATTAACCTAACTTGGTCAACACTTTGCTCGGTTGAAGGCCCTTGTAAGGAGCATACATAAAGTTGGCCTTCAGGGCCGAAAGAAAAACTCATTAAATAGATCTCATCACCTGTTTCATTTTTCAGGTGTAGAGTGAGGTCACCTTCTCTTGGGTATTGTGAATATATTAAGGTTAATTGAGCAAAATCCCCTGATTTTAACTCAATATTAGCCACAACAAGCCCTTCACGTTTATCACAAAACATGGCTTCGATAGCTTCAGGTTTAAATGTTGTTTCAACTAAATTAAGTGTATAGCTAGCCGTAAGCAACTTTTGCTTTCCAGTCCAAGCCTTATGAAGGTATTTATTAATCGGTCGTTCAATGAAATGAGGAACACCTTCAATTGCCGCCGAAAATTGAGCACAACGGTAGTTTTGGCACATTACCTGATAGTGTTTATATTGCTCAGTAGGAAGTTTAGTAATACGAATTTTTCTTTTTAATTCAACATATTTTGAGTTAAAAGCTCGCCAAACTTTATTTTCCTTACGCCACTGCTTTAGTAATCCCATAGATAAACCATTTTATTGTTAATTATTTTGTTTGCATTAAATTGAAAAACATTTGATTTTACTTTTATCAATCGAAACAAATCATCAACGAAACTTATCAAGTTAAGTCGAGCAGATAATTAAGCAGAAAATAATGGTATAGAGATATCAATAAACTTGTATTTCCTCGTTTTTAACCCCATTTATCCGACAGAATTGTGATGAAAAATAAAGTATATTTGCTTTGTGATAATTAAATAGGTTTAAGCATGAATATTGAACAACGCATTATTGAAAAACTTTGTCATCTAGAAGAGGAAATGAAATTAAAATCCCTTTGGAATGAACAGCCACCAAGTCCTGAAGCTTTTAAAAGTGTTGAACCCTTTTGTATTGATACAATGGAAGCTTCGGAATGGTTACAATGGGTTTTGATCCCTCGCTTGCAGATACTGATTGAGCAAAAAGCGGTATTGCCGACAAGCTTTGCAGTTGCCCCTTATTTTGAAGAGGCTTATAAGCATGACGAAGAAGAGCGTTATACATTGGTTATTCATCACTTGCGTGAGCTAGACGGCCTTTTTTCAGCGAAAACGAGCGGGTGAATAATTAATGCTGGAAATCATTTATCACGATGAGTATATGGTTGCGGTGAATAAACCGGCAGGTATGCTAGTGCATCGCAGTTGGTTAGATAGCAAAGAAACGGTGTTTGTCATGCAAACGCTGCGAGATCAAATTGGGCAATATGTGTATCCTATTCATCGGCTTGATAGGCCTACATCAGGTGTATTGCTTTTTGCGTTGTCGAGTGAGGTTGCAAGGCTGTTAGCTGCACAGTTTGAAAGCCACCAGTTAGAAAAAGTATATCATGCTATCGTTCGTGGCTATTTAACCGAAGAGCAAACCATCGATTATCCACTCTTAGAAGAGTTAGATAAAATTGCGGATAAACACGCGTCTCGTGAGCCCGTTTTACAGGAATGTATTACTCATTGTAAGCCAATCGCCACCGTTGAATGCCCTATTGCTATCGGGCGCTACGACACATCTAGGTTCAGCTTGGTTGAATTAAGGCCGGAAACAGGCCGTAAGCATCAACTAAGAAGGCACATGTCTCACCTTCGTCATCCTATTATTGGCGATAGTAAACATGGTGATTTGCGGCAGAACCGGGGAGTTAATGCGAATTTTTCAGTATCACGACTGATGTTGCATGCCAGTTTATTAAATTTAAATCACCCGATAACAAAAGAAAATATATCACTAGTTGCGCCGTGGGACACACAATGGTTGTCATTAATTGAACAATTTGGGTGGTCAGATAAGGTTGTAAAGTTAGGAATAAACGTTATTAATTCGTCAAATGAATAAGAAATAGAGGGGGTGTTATGTCAAAAATAGGCATTTTTGTTGGAACTGTCTATGGTAACTCTTTGGCTGTTGCAGAAACGGCACAAGAAATTTTAGAACAGCAAGGGCATGAAGTGGTTGTCTTTGACGAACCTACCTTGAATGATTGGCAACACTACAATTCAGGTGAAGAAATTGCCTTAATTGTGACTTCATCTACAGGCCAAGGGGATTTGCCCGATACTATAGCGCCGTTGTTTAGTGAAATTAACGATGTTGTTGGTTATCAACCTGATTTACGTTACGGCCTAATTGCTTTAGGTGATAGCAGTTATGAAAGTTTTTGCGGGGCTGGGGTCCGTTTTGATGAGCTATTAGCCGAACAATCAGCTACACGTATTGGTGATATTTTATTTATTGATGCAATTGAAGTGGACACGCCAGAAGAATATGCGAAGAGTTGGATTGAAGCTTGGGCTGAGCTACTTTAAATGCCTGCACCGTGGGATTACCCATATTTATAATAAATAGCGGTAATGCTACGGCGCAGTATATAATCACTTCGCCTGTAAATTATTTACGGGTAAGTTTTTCGAGGTCAGCTTCAATTTCTGCAATTTTATTTGAAACAACATGTTCTAAATGGCGTAAGTCATCAAGAATTTTGTGTTTTAAATCAATATCAGTTTGCTCTGTTTGGCAAATTTGGTCTAGTTCTTCAATCGCATAACGTAGGTTAGTATTGATCTCGTTAATTTCTTTGAAATTATTACCGCCATCGGCAATCGTTTTACGTTGGCGTGGGTATTTGAATTTTACGCTTTTAGCGAAAAACTCCCCTTTATCTTTGCGAAAATAGATTTTTAAAATGTCATTATTCGCTTCTTGACGCAAGGAATAGCGGTCAATGTCTTGGGGGTTACTGATGCCTAAACTTTTCAAATTATCGTACATGTTAGCTCGCTTTACTGTAGGAACAGAGTCGGTAAACAAAGTGATAGTGTGAGCAAGGCCGTAACAATATCGGTCTATTTCCCTTTATGGTACTACTGGTTTAAAGACGTAGGTTGGAAATACCCTATTACGTCATTTTGCAATAGCATCATTATAATGAAAAATAAAATAATACAGTTTTATTGATGGTAAACGGCAAAAGTCACGGACATATTATGCGCGATTTCTTGAAATTGACAAACTTCTCTTTGCAATTAATGCGCTCAGATGAACCACAAAATGAAATATTAACGAAAGTGTATTGAATATGGCCACCCGATTTGCATACAAGGTATGCGCTTCGGGATAGCTTCATGTTTAACCTAATTACTATGAAATGATTACAAAAACTGAGTAATAGGTTTTTAGATGGTAAGTAGTGGCTGATAGGAATTATTCATCAATACTTCTTAATAATTCATTGATCCCTACTTTACCCCGTGTTTTCTCGTCGACCTTTTTAACAATAACAGCACAGTAAAGGCTATAGCTACCGTCTTTGGAAGGCAAGTTACCGGAAACAACGACAGACCCCGCAGGTACACGACCGTAAAAGATTTCGCCAGTTTCGCGATCATAAATTTTTGTGCTTTGTCCCAGATAAACCCCCATTGAAATAACGGAGCCTTCTTCAACAATCACACCCTCAACCACTTCTGAGCGAGCACCAATAAAGCAGTTATCTTCAATTATTGTCGGGTTTGCTTGTAATGGTTCTAAAACACCACCAATGCCAACGCCGCCAGATAAGTGAACATTTTTACCAATTTGCGCACAAGAGCCGACTGTCGCCCATGTATCAACCATGGTGCCTTCATCAACATAAGCCCCTATGTTGACGTATGATGGCATTAAGACGCTATTTTTAGCAATGTAAGCCCCTTTACGTACAGCGGCTGGTGGAACAACGCGAAAACCTTCTTTTTCGAAGCGAGCTTGGTCGTAGTCGGCAAATTTCATTGGGACTTTATCGAAATAACGGCTTTCAGCGCCATCAATGACTTGGTTATCTTGAATACGAAATGATAACAACACGGCTTTTTTGAGCCATTGATGTGTAACCCAAACACCAGCAATTTTTTCTGCGACACGTAATTTACCGCTATCAAGTAATGCAATAGTCTCTAAAACGGCTTGTTTTACTGGGATAGAGACGGTATTTGGTGTAATACTGCTTCTATCTTCGAATGCTTGTTCAATGATCGCCTGTAAATGCTGCATTGATTGTATTTCCCTCTTGAATGACATGAAAGTAAGCGTTGACCGCAATAATGCGATGAGCGCTATATTTTATCCTTCGATTTTAGGGCTTCTGTCAACCTTTCTGATAACTCTTGTTGCATATTTTTACTTAAGGCTTGGTGCTCTTTATCTGCTAACACAAAGAAATCTTCAACTTTTTCGCCAATAGTGGTGATCCGTGCGCCATATAGCGAAATTTCCATTTGAGCAAAAACATGCCCAATTCGCGCTAATAACCCTGGTTGATCTAAGGCAAATAATTCCATATAGGTACGGCGATCATTCGTTGAATGTAAAAAATTGACTTTTGTTGGAACCGTAAAATGACGTAATTTAGATGGAATAGTGCGTGGTTTTGGTAGCGAAATTTCAGGTTGTTGCACCGCTAGCAACAACATTTTACGGATATGTTCATATCTATCTTTCGACAATGCATTCCCGTTAGGCTCTAACACCACAAAAGTATCCATTGCCATATTATCTTTATTAGTAAAGATCTGCGCACTGTGAATACTTAAATTACGCCTATCAAGTTCACTAGCAACAGCTGCAAATAAATGGGGTTTATCATGGCACCAAATAAAAATTTCAGTGCCACCATGTTTAGGTTGGGTGCTTATCAGGACAAGCGGTTGGCTTAAATCATGCGCTAGCAAATGTTTGGCGTGCCAAGCCAGTTGTGATGGGGTGTGACGCAAAAAATAGTCGGCGTGACAACGGGACCAAAGCGCTTGCAATTTTTCTTCGTTAATAGGGGACTGCCGTAATAATGATAAAGCTTGATAACGGTGATGGCGGATACGTTGGCGCAAATCAGGCGTGCTTTGCATCCCTTGATTTAACTGGTGCTCAGTGGATAAAAATAACTCGCGGATTAAACTTTGTTTCCAGCTATTCCATAATGTGCTGTTGGTCGCGCAAATATCAGCGACGGTCAAGCACATTAAATAATTAAGACGCGAAACTGTTTTTACTTCAGCTGCAAACTGCTTAATGATATCGGGGTCTTGAATGTCCCGCCTTTGAGCGGTTACTGACATCAGTAAGTGGTTTTTTACTAACCAAGCGGCAAGACCTGCTTCTTTGCTCGAAAAACCATGTAATAAGGCGAAGTCATACACAAATTCGGCTCCAAGATCAGAATGATCTCCTGAACGCCCTTTAGCAATATCATGGAAAATAGCGGCTAGCCGTAAAATCTCAGGTTGAAGTAATTTAGGGTAAACACTGACACAAAGCGGGTGATCGCGGCGATTTTCTTCTAGGGTAAAACTATCAATTTTTTGCAAGACGCGAATTGTGTGTTCATCGACGGTATAAGCATGGAATAGGTCGAATTGCATTTGGCCAACAATATTGCTCCAAAGAGGCGTATAAGCGCTTAGGACACTGTGAAGGTGCATAGGGACAAACGCACCTTTGATTGCTCTTGGATGGCATAATATTTTAAGGAATAGTTTTCGTGCTTCTGGCAGTTCACAGAGCGGCTTCACAAGATTTCGTCGCGCAAAACGTAATTGCCGTAAAGTGGTTGAGTAAATCCCTGTAATATTGGGATAGCGGGCCATTTGGTAGAACATTTTTAAGATAGTGGCAGGCTGGTTAATGAATAGGTCATCATCAATCATATCAATTAACGAGCCACGAAGCTGGAATTGAGAATCAATAGGACGAGGCTTTTCATCGGGGTTGAGGGTCAAAATGGCTTCATCAAATAGTTGTAATAACATTTGATTTAGTTCTCTAACGCGCCGAGTGACACGATAAAAATCTTTCATCATTCGCTCAACAGGTTGGTTTTTATCACCTTGATAACCCAATAGATTGGCTACACTAAACTGGCGGTCAAATAACAGTCTATTATCATGGCGTTTAACCACTAAGTGTAAGGCGAAGCGAATTTTCCATAAAAAGACTAAACATTCTTTGAGTTCTTGGTGTTCCTCTTCGGTTAAAAAACCAAAACCCACCATTTCATCGACGGTTGTTGCCCCAAAGTGACGCCTACCTACCCATAGTAAGGTATGTATATCCCGCAAGCCACCAGGGCTGCTTTTAATATCAGGTTCTAAGTTGTAGCTAGTGCTATGGTAGCGTTGATGGCGTTCTTGTTGTTCTTCAATTTTAGCGGCAAAAAAGACAGCGGAAGGCCAAAATTCATCACTGAAAATCGTTTTTTGTAACTGTAAAAAGAGGGCAATGTCACCACAAATTAGCCTTGATTCAATTAAATTTGTTGCGGTTGTGAGGTCTGCATTGCCGGCTTCTATACATTCAGATAAAGAACGAACGCTATGACCAATATCAAAGCGAAGATCCCACAATAAAGTAATAAATTGCCCAATTTGAGCTGCTAATGTCTCAGGTAGTGGCTCTTTACTTAACACTAAGATATCAATATCAGAAAGTGGGTGCAGCTCATGACGGCCATAGCCACCAACCGCAATCAGTGACATCCCTGACTGTTTTTCAAATTTAAATGATTGCCAGAGACGAGTCAGTAAAGCATCGAGGTAGTCACTGCGAATATGAACTAGGTCAACGACATCTTTACCTTGGTTGAATGCTTCCTCTAGCCAATGGTCAAAATCATCGACATGTTGCCTTAAGGCACTGAGTTCAAGGTCGTGGGGACCAAATTGGTTTGGTGAGAGATAGGGAGTAGGAAGTGCCGTCATCTTTATCTTTCCGTAGTGATATCGATAGAAAAACTTATATCAGCTTACGGTTTTTTAGTAAAAATGAACAGAAAAAGAACCCCCTAATGTGAGGGGGTCTTCTTGGAATTAGGCGTTAACCAGAACCGCTGAGATAAATGGCTCTTCTTCTTTACGTAATGTTAAGATTTCACAACCGTTATCAGTAACGACTAAAGTGTGTTCATACTGTGCTGACCAACCTCGGTCTTTGGTTTTGACTGTCCAACCATCTTTCATGGTACGGATGCGGTGATCGCCAGTATTAACCATAGGTTCGATGGTAAATGCCATGCCTTTTTGTAGCACCACTCCACTATCATCAGCATCATAATGTAGAACTTGTGGTTCTTCATGGAACCCTTCGCCAATACCATGGCCACAATATTCACGTACAACTGAAAAGTCTTGTTTTTCAACAAACTCTTGGATGGCCTTTCCTAGGGTGCGTAAGCGAATACCCGGTTTAACCAGACGTAGGGCTAAGTACAGGCTATCTAATGTGACTTGGCAAAGACGCTCGCCTTGGATAGTCGGTTTCCCAACAATGAACATTTTAGACGTATCACCGTGGAAACCATTTTTGATCACCGTAACATCGATATTAACGATATCACCATCTTTTAAAATTTTATCTTCACTAGGAATTCCATGACAAATGACATCATTGACGGAAATACAAACGGATTTAGGGAAACCGTGATAGTTAAGACAGGCAGGGATAGCTTGCTGCGTTTCAACGATGTGTTGATGACAGAGGCGGTCCAATTCACCAGTGCTGACGCCCGGCACAACATGTGGCGCAATCATTTCTAACACTTCCGCTGCTAGCCTACCCGCAACACGCATTTTCTGAATATTTTCTTCAGTTTTGATAATAATAGCCATGAGTTTAATCCATTCATGCCACATATATTAATGGCATGTTTAATAAAGGGGGGTGAAAATAGGTTTGGTACCTTTTTTACATCAATAACACTTATGGTAACAGCCACCGCATTTCCTGCCAACTAGCTATCGATAGGAACCGATAGATTAAGTGTTTTTTAGATAGGTGAGTAGGGCGCTGAGGCTATACGAACCTAAGTGTTTTATAGCACAAAATGCACAGTAATGATGAAGATATCTTGAACGGAGAAATAACACCGATAGAAAATAAGATTTTTACTCTACCAGCGTTTTTACCCTGCCCAAATAGCGTCTATAATTGATTAATGGGAATATCATATTTCCCGAGTGAACCGCTTTTTAATCAATCTGCTTTTTTGTCATTTTTGTTAGCGAAAAAAACAACAAAAGTTGGCTTCTAAGTTGGATTTATGGTATAAAGCGCGCCGGCAATCCATATTATTTCTTCTCACTTTTTTGTGCATCAATGAATGCTGCTCAAATGTTGTTAGTCGGATAGAAAATTGGATATGCGATAAACTTAAACTCAATTGTGTAATAACACACACAAATCGACACGTGCTCCGGGGTGCTCTTATGCGTTTAAACGCAGCCATAGAGTCGGTAGCATGGGATTTGTGGAGGCATAACCCCAATTACTTATATACAGAGGTATTAAATGGCAACTGTTTCCATGCGCGATATGTTACAAGCGGGCGTACACTTTGGTCACCAGACTCGTTACTGGAACCCAAAAATGAAACCTTTCATTTTCGGCGCTCGTAACAAAGTTCATATCATCAACCTGGAAAAGACTGTTCCAATGTTCAACGAAGCTTTGGCTGAGTTAACTAAAATTGCTTCTCGTAAAGGCAAAATTCTGTTTGTCGGTACTAAACGTGCTGCAAGCGAAGCCGTTCAAGAAGCTGCTAACAGCTGTGATCAGTATTTCGTTAACCACCGTTGGTTAGGTGGGATGCTGACTAACTGGAAAACTGTTCGTCAGTCAATCAAACGTCTGAAAGATTTAGAAGTTCAGTCGCAAGACGGTACTTTCGATAAACTGACCAAGAAAGAAGCGCTGATGCGTACTCGTGAACTTGGTAAGTTAGAAAACAGCTTAGGCGGTATCAAAGATATGGGCGGTTTACCTGACGCTCTGTTCGTTATCGATGCAGACCACGAACACATTGCTATCAAAGAAGCAAACAATCTGGGTATCCCAGTATTTGCTATCGTAGATACTAACTCTGATCCAGATGGTATCGATTTCGTTATCCCTGGTAACGATGATGCAATCCGTGCAATCAAACTGTATCTGGGCGCTGTAGCAAGCACCGTTCGTGAAGGCCGTTCACAAGATCTGGCTGTTCAAGCAGAAGAAAGCTTAGTAGAAGCTGAATAATAAGGCTTAAGTCCTTATTTATAGGTATTGCTATACAGGTACTGCTATATGTTAGAAGGGGCCTGATAAAGGCCCCTTTTATATATGAATCAGAACTATCCACGTGAGGAAGACTCTCACGGGGAATATCGAGGAATAAATCACATGTCTGGAATTACCGCTGCATTGGTAAAAGAACTGCGTGAACGTACTGGCGCAGGTATGATGGAATGTAAAAAAGCACTTGTTGAAGCTAATGGCGACATCGAATTAGCGATCGATAACATGCGTAAATCAGGTCAAGCAAAAGCGGCTAAAAAAGCAGGTCGTGTTGCAGCTGAAGGTGTTATCCTGACCGAAGTTTTCAACGATGGCAAAACAGGCGCTCTGATCGAGCTGAACTGTGAAACTGACTTCGTTGCTAAAGATGCTGGTTTCTTAGCATTTGGTAAAGAAGTTTTAGCATCTGTTGTTGCGGACAAAAATGCAGATATCGAAGCGCTGAAAGCAAAATTCGAAGAAGCTCGTACAACTTTAGTTGCTAAAATCGGTGAAAATATCAATATCCGTCGTGTTGATATTCTGGAAGGCGCACAAGTAGGTAGCTACCTGCACGGTGCTCGTATTGGTGTTTTAGTCGCTGGCGAAGGCGCAGACGAAGAATTACTAAAACACATTGCTATGCACATCGCTGCAAGCAAACCTGAATATGTGACTCCAGATGATGTACCTGCGGATGTTGTTGCTCATGAGCATCAAATCCAGTTAGACATCGCAATGCAATCTGGTAAACCACGCGAAATCGCTGAAAAAATGGTTACTGGTCGCATGAACAAATTCACTGGCGAAATCTCTTTGACTGGCCAGCCTTTCGTAATGGACCCAAGCAAATCTGTTGGTGACTTACTGAAAGAAAAAGGTGCTACTGTTTCTAACTTCATCCGTTATGAAGTTGGTGAAGGTATCGAAAAAGTTGAAACTGACTTTGCAGCAGAAGTTGCTGCAATGAGCAAGTAAGCAACTTAAGGGCCGCCGATTGGCGGCTCTGTTTTATACACGTTATATTTCAAGCTGTATTAGCCTTGTTTTACGACTGCAAACGGAGAATAACTCCGCCCTAGGAGCCGTTGACATAACAGCAACATGTAGCTCGAACTATTTAGTGTATAACTGTCGTATTCTAATTTTAAATTTAGGTACGTAGAAAACCATTATTCTACGTGTGTTACCCCAATAAATAATCTGTTAGGACAGAACACCATGGCAACCAATGCAAAACCCGTTTATCAACGTATTCTGCTTAAATTAAGTGGCGAAGCCTTACAAGGTGCAGAAGGTTTTGGTATCGATGCTAGCGTTTTAGATCGTATGGCTCAGGAAATTAAAGAACTCATAGAACTGGGTATACAGGTCGGTGTGGTTATTGGCGGTGGTAACCTGTTTCGTGGTGCTGGTTTGGCACAAGCTGGTATGAACCGTGTTGTCGGCGACCACATGGGGATGTTAGCGACAGTGATGAACGGGCTCGCTATGCGTGATGCGTTACACCGTGCATATGTGAATGCAAGGTTAATGTCTGCAATTCCACTAAACGGTGTCTGTGATAATTATAGCTGGGCTGAAGCAATCAGCTTATTACGCCACGGCCGTGTTGTTATTTTTTCTGCCGGAACAGGGAATCCATTTTTTACAACGGACTCAGCGGCATGTCTACGTGGGATTGAAATTGAAGCGGATGTGGTATTAAAAGCCACTAAAGTTGATGGTGTATATTCAGCAGATCCAGCTAAAGACCCTGAAGCAGTTCTTTATGAAACCCTGAGCTATCAAGATGTTCTGGAACGTGAACTTAAAGTGATGGACTTAGCTGCCTTCACTCTGGCGCGCGATCATAACTTACCTATTCGTGTTTTTAACATGAATAAGCCGGGCGCTTTACGCCGTGCCGTAATGGGTGAAAATGAAGGTACCCTGATTTCTCACAATTAATACTCAGAGACATAACCTGAGTTTAAATGTATTATCTAACATAAATTCAGACTATTTAAGCGAGGTCGCATCGCGGCCTTTAATAACCAGTTCTTAAGGGTTGAAAACGTGATTAATGAAATCCAAAAAGATGCTCAAGACCGTATGGAAAAGAGCCTAGAAGCATTTAAAAACCAAATTAGCAAAGTCCGTACAGGCCGTGCATCTCCAAGCCTCTTAGATGGCATCACTGTTGAATATTACGGTTCAGCAACACCTCTACGTCAGTTAGCTAACGTGACGGTTGAGGACTCCCGTACATTAGCAATTTCTGTTTTTGACCGTAGCATGTCACCGGCTATTGAAAAAGCGATTATGGCTTCTGATTTAGGTTTGAACCCTTCATCAGCAGGTACAGTTATCCGTGTTCCACTTCCTCCATTAACGGAAGAACGCCGTAAAGACTTAATCAAAGTGGTTCGTGGTGAAGCAGAACAAGGCCGTATCGCAGTTCGCAACGTTCGCCGTGATGCTAACGATAAAGTCAAAGCTTTACTGAAAGATAAAGAAATTAGTGAAGATGACGAGCGCCGTTCACAGGATGAAATCCAAAAGCTGACTGATAGCTACATCAAGAAAGTTGATGAGTCATTAGCGCAAAAAGAAACGGAATTGATGGAGTTTTAATCCATCTTGATATAAAGCCACCAAAGCATACCGTAAAAAGTATGGGTTAGTGTGGCTTTATTGTTTTCATATCTATTAAAAAATCCTTTCTAACCTCTAAGCTGATATAATCTCAGTATTGATTTAATACAGAGTAACCAATCACTATGAAACGTCTGACAATCCTAGGTTCCACAGGCTCAATTGGTACAAATACACTTTCTGTTGTTCGCCAAAACCCCGAAAAATTTCAAATTCTTGCTTTAGTCGCAGGGCAAAACGTTGCTGAAATGGCTAAACAATGCCTTGAGTTTAATCCGAAATATGTATCAATGGCGGATGAGTCTTCAGCCAAAGCATTACGGGCTATTTTGACTGAAAATAACAATAAAACGGAAGTGTTGTCAGGAAACCAAGCTGCAATTGAGCTCGCAGGGCTTGACGATGCTGACCAAGTTATGTCAGCGATTACTGGTGTGGCGGGCTTACTTCCTACTTTAGCCGCGATCAGAAAAGGCAAAAGAATATTATTAGCGAATAAAGAGTCTCTGATTACGAGTGGCCGTTTATTCTTTAATGAGATTCGTCAACACAATGCGACAGTTTTTCCTATTGATAGTGAGCATAACGCTATTTTTCAAAGCTTACCTGAAGTTATTCAGCTTAATTTAGGGTTTGCTGATCTATCTGCTTCTGGTATATCAAGTATTGTTTTAACTGGCTCAGGCGGCCCTTTTAGAGATACCCCATTATCTCATTTTGATAACGTGACACCTGATGAAGCCTGCAATCACCCGAATTGGTCGATGGGAAGAAAAATTTCAGTAGATTCGGCGACAATGATGAATAAAGGGCTAGAATATATTGAAGCTTGTTATTTCTTCAATGCGAGTGCTGAGCAGATGGAGGTCATTATTCACCCTCAGTCAGTTATCCATTCAATGGTACGGTATAAAGATGGCAGTGTGATTGCTCAATTGGGTACGCCTGATATGCGCACACCAATTTCATATAGTATGGCTTATCCTCAACGTATAATGTCTGGTGCAGAACCTCTCGATTTTGCCACTCTTTCATCATTAACGTTTGTTCAGCCAGACTATCAACGTTATCCTTGTTTGAAGTTAGCTATAGATGCTTGCCATGAAGGCCAAGCGGCAACAACTGCATTAAATGCAGCAAATGAAGTGGCCGTTGCCGCTTTCCTTAACGGTAAAATTCGTTTTACAGATATAGCAAAAATTAACCACAAAGTACTAGATGCACAAGTTTTTTCTGAACCAGTTTCTATTGATGAGGTCTTAGAAATCGATGAGCAAGCCCGCAAAAATGCGGTAAAAATAATCGCTCAGGCAGTTTAACCTCAGTATGTGATTTATTTAGTTGCTGATAGCCACATTATATCTTTAATATGTGATGTGTTTAAAAAAAGAAAGATAACATAGTATTTTGTAGCGAATTAAGGATGTGTCTTATCAGCAAACTTAATAATAGTGGTTATTATTGGGCTGTATTTTTAAAGCAGTACTCACAAGGATTAACATTTAATGAACTCTAGTGGTGAAAATCTCTCTGATTCGATGATACCTAAGCATGTCGCTATCATTATGGATGGTAATGGGCGATGGGCTAAACAGAGAGGAAAACTCAGAATTACAGGTCATAAGGCAGGTGTTGAATCTGTTCGTAATTCAGTGCGTTTTGCGGTAAAAAATAAAATTAGCTCCCTTACACTGTATGCATTTAGTAGTGAAAACTGGAGACGGCCAGAAAAAGAAGTGAGTTCTTTGATGGAATTATTTGTTTTTGCTCTCGACAATGAAGTTAAAAACCTGCATAAAAACAATGTAAAATTAAAGGTTATCGGTGATGTAAGTCGTTTTAGTGATCGTCTCAAAAAAAGAATCGATAAGGCAGAGGCACTCACGCAAAACAATACAGGTTTGAAACTGAATATTGCCGCAAATTACGGTGGTCGTTGGGATATAACCAACAGTGTGAAACAGGTATTTTCGAAAGTACAAAATGGTGAACTCTCTATTGATGATATCAATGAAGAAACCATTAATAGTGAAATTTGTATGCATGACCAAGAAAATGTCGATTTGGTTATAAGAACAGGAGGGGAGCATCGCATCAGCAACTTCCTGTTATGGCAAGTCGCTTATGCGGAATTTTATTTCACCAACGTTTTGTGGCCAGATTTTGATGAAATGGTGTTTCAGGATGCAGTTGATGCTTTTAGTAAGCGCGAGCGTCGTTATGGTGGAGCTGAATCAGATGATGAACTCGTCAAATAATAGGGGAAAGATGTGCTGAAATACCGTTTACTTACTGCAATAGTATTAATACCAATCGTTATTGCAGCTTTGTTTTTGCTTTCTCCAGCAAATTTTGGTTTTGTCGTGATTGCAGTTTGTGCATTAGGTGCTTGGGAATGGGCGCAGTTCGCAGGCTGGCATTCGCAAGTTAAACGTATAGGGCTAGCTATTGTTTTTGCAATAATATTGCTTGCGGTTCAATTAGCTGTTCCTGATATAACATCATTTTCCTCTGAGCCGATGATCCTCTACGGCTTGTGGGCCGGTCTGGCATGGTGGGTTGTCGCAATTCTTTTAGTCGTGACTTATCCTGCATCGGCATCGTGGGGTAAATCGGTCATTGTCCGCTTGCTGTTCGGTGCATTAACTATTATTCCATTTTATTGCGGCATGATGGTACTTAGAACTATTGGTTATCAAAGTGATACATCCTTTGGTGCATGGTGGTTATTGTACGTTATGTTACTTGTTTGGGGGGCTGATTCAGGTGCTTATGCATTTGGCCGCACCATTGGGCGGAATAAAATGGCGCCGAAAGTTTCTCCTGGGAAAACATGGGAAGGTTTAATTGGGGGCTTGATTACCGCAGGGGTGATATCGTGGTTGTTTAGCACATTTGCACCAATACCTGTGATGCCTGATTATTTGCTAGTGACTTCGATTATTGTTGTTGTAGTATCTGTGTTTGGTGACCTAACAGAAAGTATGTTTAAACGTCAATCAGGTATTAAAGACAGTAGCCACTTAATTCCGGGGCATGGCGGTATTCTTGACCGAATTGATAGCCTGACAGCAGCGATTCCAGTTTTTGCTGGGCTAAATTTGTTAGTTTTTAACGGTTTTGGTCTTTAGGAAGATAAATGGGATTTATTTGGAGCTTAGCGGCGTTTATTATTGCGATTGGTGTGCTGATTACAGTACATGAATTTGGGCACTTTTGGGTTGCTCGCCGTTGTGGTGTTTATGTTGAGCGTTTCTCCATTGGTTTTGGGAAAACGTTATGGCGTAAGGTAGATAAACAGGGTACTGAGTTTGTATTAGCAATGATCCCGCTAGGGGGCTATGTCAAAATGCTTGATGAGCGAGTTGGCGAAGTTTCTCCTGAGCGTCGGCACCAAGCATTTAACAATAAAACGGTTGGGCAGCGGGCTGCCATTGTTAGTGCAGGGCCAATTGCGAACTTTTTACTTGCTATTGTTGTCTACTGGGTAGTATTTATGATTGGTGTTCCTTCGGTGAAACCAATTATTGAGGATGTAAAAAGCGGTTCTATCGCCGCCATAGCAAATTTTGAACCAAAAATGGAACTAAAAGCCATTGATGGTATCGAAACACCTGATTGGAATTCAGTGCGTTTGGCATTGGTCGGTAAAATTGGTGACCGTGAATTAACGGCTCAAGTATTGCCACAGGGCTACAGTGAGCCGATTACAAAAACGGTTGATTTAACCAATTGGCAATTTGATCCAGAAAAACAAGACCCGATACTGTCTATTGGCATTATGCCAGTATCTGTGAGAATTGACCCTGTTATTCAAAAAGTCACTGAAGGTTTGGCTGGTGAACGTGCGGGTTTACAGCCGGGTGATAGAATTGTTAGTGTTAACGGGGAAGCATTGGGTCTTTGGAATCCAGTGACGCGTATTATTCGTAATAACCCTGGAATACCATTGAAACTTGAGGTAGAGCGGTCACAACATTTGATCACTCTCACTCTAACCCCTGACAGCCAAAATGGTCAGCGTGGTGAAAAAATTGGGTTTGCGGGCGTTGAACTTTCAGTGTTACCGTTAGCGGATGAATATAAAATGGTACAGCAGTATGGGCCATTTTCTGCGTTTTACCAAGCCAGTGATAAAACGTGGCAGTTAATGAAATTAACGGTCAACATGATGGGTAAACTGGTTGTTGGGGATGTCAAACTCAATAACTTAAGCGGTCCGATATCTATCGCAAAAGGTGCGGGGGTATCAGCCGAATCAGGCTTGGTGTATTATTTGATGTTTATTGCGCTTATTAGCGTCAATTTAGGTATCATCAATCTGTTTCCACTGCCTGTTTTAGATGGGGGGCACTTGCTCTTCTTGTTAATTGAAAAAATTAAAGGAAGTCCAGTGTCTGAGCGAGTACAAGACTTTAGTTTTCGGATAGGTGCAATGGCATTGATTCTGTTAATGGGACTTGCACTTTTTAATGATTTCTCTCGCTTCTAATTTTTATAAGCTGGGGACCAGTAAGGAATACGCATAACAACGATGGCGATGAAAAAGTTGCTCATAGCGTCGCTGCTTTTCAGCAGCGCCACTGCATACAGTTCAGACGGATTCGTAGTTAAAGACATTCGTTTCGAAGGTCTACAACGCGTCGCCGTTGGTGCAGCATTATTGAACATGCCAGTTAGGGTCGGTGATTCGGTTGATAACGAAGATATCAGTCGTTCGATTCGTTCCCTATTTTCAACCGGTAACTTCGAAGATGTTAGGGTCCTGCGTGATGGAAACACGCTGATCGTTCAAGTTAAAGAGCGCCCAACTATCGCAAGTATCACTTTTACAGGTAATAAATCTGTCAAAGATGACATGCTTAAGCAGAACTTGGAAGCTTCAAATATCCGTGTTGGTGAGGCGCTTGACCGCACAACAATTGCGAATATTGAAAAAGGCTTAGAAGACTTTTACTACAGTGTAGGTAAATATAACGCGACAGTAAAAGCGGTTGTAACGCCTTTACCACGTAATCGTGTTGACCTAAAATTTGTTTTCTCTGAAGGTGTTTCTGCGCAAATTCAGCAAATTAACATTGTTGGTAATAAAAATTACACGACTGCAGAATTAGTCAATAAACTGCAATTGCGTGATGATGTACCATGGTGGAACCTTGCTGCTGACCAAAAATATCAGAAACAAAAACTGGCAGGTGACTTAGAAACACTTCGCAGTTTTTACCTTGATCGCGGTTACGCTCGTTTCAATATAGATTCAACCCAAGTTAGTCTGACGCCAGACAAAAAAGGAATTTATATTACGATTAACATTACCGAAGGCGACCAGTATAAAATTTCTGGTGTTGAGGTTAATGGTAATACAGCAGAACACTTAGCTGAAATCCAAGAGCTAATCACTATCACTCCGGGTGAGCTGTATAACGGTGCGCAAGTGACACGCATGGAAAACCAAATTAAAGAAATGTTTGGTCGCTATGGCTATGCTTATCCTCGGGTTATGACTCAACCTGAAATCAATGATGAAGATAAAACAGTTAAGTTGCATCTTAACATTGATGCTGGTAACCGTTTCTATGTACGTGAAATTCGTTTCCAAGGGAATGATACCAGTAAAGATACTGTTCTGCGCCGTGAAATGCGTCAGATGGAAGGCGCTTGGCTTGGTAATGACCTTGTCGAATTAGGTAAAGAACGCCTCAATCGTACTGGTTTCTTTGAAACTGTTGATGTTGAAACTCAACGTGTACCAGGAAGCCCTGACCAAGTTGACGTTATCTACAAAGTTAAAGAACGTAATACGGGTTCTATGAACTTTGGTATCGGTTTTGGTACTGAGAGTGGTGTAAGTTTCCAAGTCGGTGTAACACAAGATAACTGGTTAGGAACGGGGAATGCGGTTGGTATTAACGCAAGTAAGAATGACTATTCAACAAACGTTGAATTCTCATTTACTGATCCTTACTTCACCGTTAACGGTGTGAGTTTAGGTGGGCGCATTTTCTATAATGATTTTAGTGCGAAAGATGCAGATCTATCAGGCTATAACAACAAAACGTATGGTTTAGATAGTTTCTTAAGTTTCCCATTCAATGAGAATAACTCTTTCCGTGTTGGTGCCGGTTATGTACATAACCGACTTTCTGATATGCGTGCACAAGCTGCGATGTGGGATTACCTTGATTCTATGGGTAAAAACCCACCAGTCACAGAAAATGGGCGTAATAAAGAAAGTTTTGATGCAGATGACTTCACGCTTAACTTAGGTTGGACTTACAACTCGTTAAACCGCGGTTTCTTCCCGACATCAGGTAATAAAACTAACTTGTCTGCTAAAGTGACTATTCCTGGTTCTGATAACGAATACTATAAACTGCGTTTTGATACAGCACAGTATTACCCATTGGATGAAGACGAATCGTGGGTGGTTCTTGGCCGTGCACAAGCGGGTTATGGGGATGGTATCGGTAGTAAGCAAATGCCATTCTATGAAAACTTCTATGCGGGTGGTTCTAGCACCATTCGTGGTTTCCGCTCGAACAATATCGGTCCGAAAGCGGTTTACCTGAAGAAAATTAATGGTAAAGATCAACCTGAACCTGGAAGTCCATCAAGTGATGCGGTCGGTGGTAATGCTATGTACGCAGCATCATTTGAGTTAATTACCCCTACACCATTTATTGACGAGAAATATTCGAATTCTGTTCGTACTTCTTTGTTTGTCGATGCTGGTACGGTATGGGACACAAATTGGAACAGTATTCCCGCTGCTTGGCGTGCAGGTATGCCTGACTATGGTAAAGCAAGTAATGTCCGTGCTTCTGCGGGTATTGCTTTACAATGGATGTCTCCTCTTGGGCCATTGGTATTCTCTTATGCGCAGCCAATTAAGGACTACGAAGGGGATAAATCAGAACAGTTCCAATTTAATATTGGTAGAACGTGGTAATCTACTCTAGTTTCTATCTATGAAGGCTCCCATAATTTTGTGGGAGCAACCAAAATTTCCAGCCATACATATGGGTTAAGGAGTTTAGTGTGAAAAAATTGTTGTGTGCAGCGGGTGTTAGTATTGCTTTAGCAATGTCTGCGGGTGCTTATGCTGAGAAAATCGCTATTGTAAATGTTGGTGAAATTTTCCAAAAAATGCCTGCACGTGAAGCCGTTGCTAAACAGCTTGAGAGTGAGTTCAAAAGTCGCGCAACTGAGTTACAAAATCTAGAGAAAGATTTACAAGCTCGAGTTGATAAATTGCGCCGTGATGGTGCAACTATGAAGAAAACTGAACGTGAAAAACTTGAAGCAGAACTCATGACTAAACGTGACCAGTTCGCTGAAAAAGCTCAAAAATTTGAAGAAGACAACCGTCGTCGTCAAGGTGAAGAGCGTACTAAAATTTTAACACGTATTCAGGATTCTATTAAATCTGTAGCTGCTAAAGAAGGCTATGATGTTGTTATCGATGCAAATGCAGTTGCTTATGCAAAAGATAGCGTAGACATCACCAGTCAGGTTCAAAAACAGGTTAAATAATAGATGTCTTCAATTCGATTGGCTGACCTTGCTCAGCAGTTGAATGCGCAACTACATGGTGATGGCGATATTGTCATCACCAGTATTGCTCCAATGCATTCAGCGAATAATCAACAGATTACTTTTCTATCTGATAGCCGTTATAGTGATAAATTGGCTGATTGCCAAGCTGCAGCGGTTGTTCTCACAGCAAAAGATCTTGCAGCCTGTAAAGTCGCAGCATTGGTTGTGGATAACCCATACCTTGCTTATGCGCACATGGCTCAAATTATGGATACAACTCCGAGCCCAGCTGAAAATATCCATCCCTCCGCAGTGATTGCAGAAGACGCAAAACTCGGTGAGAATGTGGCAATAGGTGCAAATGCCGTTATCGAAAGTGGTGTAATCCTAGGCGATAACGTGGTGATTGGCGCAGGTTGCTTTGTGGGTAAAAACACACGTATAGGTGCAGAGACCCGCTTGTGGGCAAATGTGAGTGTGTACCACAATATTGAAATTGGCGAGCAATGCTTGGTTCAATCCGGAACAGTGATTGGTTCCGATGGGTTCGGCTATGCAAATGATCGTGGTAATTGGGTCAAAATCCCCCAATTAGGCACCGTAATTATTGGTTCACGAGTAGAAATCGGCGCAAATACAACGATTGATCGTGGTGCATTGGATAACACAATAATTGGCAATGGGGTTATCATCGATAATCAGTGTCAAATTGCACACAATGTCATTATTGGTGATAATACAGCAGTTGCTGGTGGTGTCATCATGGCGGGCAGTTTAAAAATTGGCCGTTATTGTATGATTGGTGGTGCCAGTGTAATCAATGGCCATATGGAAATTTGCGATAAGGTAACGGTAACGGGAATGGGTATGGTCATGAGACCAATCACTGAGCCGGGAGTTTACTCTTCAGGTATTCCTTTACAGCCTAATAAAGCTTGGCGTAAAACAGCTGCTTTAGTCTTAAATATCAATGAGATGAATAAGCGGCTGAAACATGTTGAGCGTGAATTAGATAGCCAAAATCAAAAAAATCAGTAATCATTTTGTAATTCAGGCTAAAATAGTCATCTGAGTTACGTTTTCCGGCCTGCCAGTTAACCTAATTTATGGTTAAAGCGGGCCGATTCATTAATTAAACCGTATTAATAGACAGGAAGAGTATTTCGATGAGTGATAATCATACTCTGAATATAGAAGAAATTTTAGAACTGCTTCCGCACCGTTATCCATTTCTTTTGGTTGACCGTGTATTAGATTTCGAAGAAGGCAAATCTTTGCGCGCAGTAAAAAATGTCTCATTTAATGAGCCATTTTTCCAAGGTCATTTTCCAGGCAAACCTATATTTCCTGGCGTGTTAATTTTAGAAGCAATGGCTCAAGCCACAGGTATTCTTGCGTTTAAAAGCGCCGGTAAATTAGAACCTGGTGAACTGTACTATTTTGCTGCGATTGATAATGCACGTTTTAAACGTCCGGTTCTACCTGGAGACCAAATGGTCTTAGAGGTTGAATTCATTAAAGAACGTCGTGGTGTAGCACGTTTTAAAGGTGTTGCAAAAGTTGATGGAGAAGTGGCCTGCGAAGCAGAAATGATGTGCGCCCGTCGTCGTGAGGTCTGATATGATTGACAAAACAGCCTATGTCCATCCCTCATCTATCGTAGAAGATGGGGCTAGTATTGGAGCCAATGTTAGAATTGGCCCTTTTTGTTATATTGGCGCGAATGTTGAAATTGGCGAAGGTACAGAGCTGAAATCCCACGTTGTGGTCAATGGCCATACAAAGATCGGCTGTGATAATGTCATTTTTCAATTCGCATCAATTGGCGAAATAAACCAAGACCTTAAATACCAAGGTGAACCAACACGTGTTGAAATTGGTGATAGAAACCGTATTAGAGAAAGCGTAACTATTCACCGAGGCACTGTCCAAGACGTAGGGCTGACCAAGATCGGTGATGATAACCTGTTAATGGTTAACGTCCATGTTGCTCATGATTGCCTGATTGGCAATCGATGCATCATTGCCAATAATGGGACATTAGGTGGTCATGTTACATTAGGTGATTACGCCATAATTGGTGGGATGACAGCTGTACATCAGTTTTGTAAAATTGGTGCACATGTTATGGTCGGTGGCTGCTCTGGTGTTGCACAAGATGTTCCTCCTTATGTTATTGCGCAAGGGAATCATGCGACCCCATTTGGTTTAAACCTTGAGGGTTTAAAACGTCGCGGTTTTGAAAAAGACTCGTTGCATGCAATTCGTAATGCATACAAAACGTTATATCGTTCAGGGAAATCGTTAGAGGAAGCTCGTGAAGAAATCGCGGAAGCTGCAAAGCTTAATGAGTACGTTAAAGTATTCAGCGATTTCTTGGAAGATTCTGCGCAATCTAAACGTGGTATTATCCGTTAATCCCTACTTTGGGGTTAACGAGCTTAGGCCTTTATTAAGGAGCGAATTTCGGTGAATAGCAACCGTCCACTTACTATTGGCCTTGTTGCCGGAGAAACTTCTGGTGATATTCTTGGCGCTGGCCTTATACGAGCGCTTAAAGAGCAAGTCCCTAATGCACGTTTTGTCGGTGTTGCAGGGCCGCTTATGCAAGCTGAAGGTTGTGAAGCTTGGTATGAAATGGAAGAGCTTGCTGTGATGGGCGTGGTTGAAGTCCTTGGTCGTTTACCTCGCTTATTATCCATTCGTAAAGATTTAACTCAGCGTTTTACTCAGTTGCAACCTGACGTTTTTGTTGGTATTGATGCGCCTGATTTTAATATCACCTTAGAAGGTCGTTTAAAGTCAAAAGGGATCAAAACGATCCATTACGTAAGCCCGTCGGTTTGGGCATGGCGCCAAAAACGGGTATTTAAAATCGGTCGTTCCACTGATTTAGTATTAGCATTTTTACCATTTGAAAAAGCGTTTTACGATCGTTTCAATGTCCCTTGTCGCTTTATCGGTCATACAATGGCAGATGCAATCCCATTACATCCAGATAAGCACGCAGCTAGAGTTCGTCTAAATATCCCTGAAAGTGTAAAATGTTTAGCATTATTGCCGGGGAGTCGCCATTCAGAAGTGGAAATGCTCAGCGCAGACTTTCTCAATACAGCTAAAATTTTACAGCAGCGGTTTCCTGACTTGCATGTGGTCGTTCCGTTGGTGAATGAAAAACGCCGTCAGCAATTTGATGCTATCAAGCAAAGTACTGCGCCTGAATTACAGGTTCATATTCTTGATGGTCAAGCACGCGATGCAATGATAGCTGCAGATGCAACTTTATTAGCCTCTGGCACTGCTGCGCTTGAATGTATGCTGACAAAATGCCCAATGGTTGTGGGTTATCGTATGAAACCTTTTACTTTTTGGTTAGCAAAACGCTTAGTAAAAACACCCTATGTTTCTTTGCCTAACTTACTGGCCGAAAAAGAGATAGTAAAAGAATTACTACAAGAAGAGTGTCAACCTGAACAATTAGCACAACAGCTTATTCCATTATTAGATGGCGGAGAGCAGGTTGATAGCTTGAAACAAACCTTTTTGCAATTGCATCAACGTATTCGTTGTGATGCAGATAAACAAGCTGCTGAGGCAGTACTAGATTTGGTTAAAAATTAATGGAATTTATCTATCCAAAAGCCAATTTGATTGCTGGTGTGGATGAAGTAGGTCGTGGTCCATTAGTCGGGGCTGTGGTAACTGCTGCCGTGATCCTCGATCCTAACAATCCAATTATTGGTCTCGCTGATTCAAAAAAGCTCACGGAAAGAAAACGTGAAAAATTATTTGATGAAATCCAGGAAAAAGCGTTGTGTTGGTGCATTGGTCGTGCAGAACCTGAAGAAATTGATAAAATAAATATTCTGCATGCAACTATGTTAGCCATGCAACGTGCAGTCGCAGGGTTAGCAATTGTTCCTGAGTTTGTTTTGATCGATGGCAATCGTTGCCCTGAATTACCGATGCCAGCACAGGCGGTTGTCAAAGGGGATAGCCTTGTACAGGAAATTAGTGCCGCCTCTATATTGGCGAAGGTTATTAGAGATCGCGAAATGGTCGAACTAGATAAAACCTTCCCTGAATATGGCTTTGCTAAGCACAAAGGTTATCCTACGGCTTACCATTTAGAAAAATTAGCGCAATATGGCGCAACCGAATTCCATCGCAAAAGCTTTGCTCCAGTGAGACGAGCTTTAGATATAACACAGTAGGTAGAAATTCGATGGCATCTCCTCGTTTTATTCATTTGCGTGTCCATAGTGACTATTCCATGATTGATGGGTTAGCTAAAACGGGTCCATTAGTTAAAAAAGTGGCCGCTATGGGAATGCCCGCATTTGCAATCACAGACTTTACTAACCTTTGTGGGTTAGTTAGGTTCTATGGGGCTGCCCATAGTGCAGGGATTAAGCCAATTATTGGTGCAGATTTTTATGTTGAAAGTGAATTATTAGGCGATGAAATTTCACATTTAACTATTTTAGCGCGTAATAATGAAGGCTATCAGAACCTAACCTTGCTGATTTCTGAAGCCTATCAAAAAGGTTATGGGGCAATAGGCCCAACAATCCACCGTGATTGGTTAGCAAAACATAAAGAAGGCCTGATTTTACTTTCAGGTGGGCGCAAAGGAGATGTCGGTCAATTTCTTTTAAGAGGTAATCAGGCGCTTGTCGATGAATGTCTTGAATTTTATGAAACCCATTTCCCAGACAGTTATTATTTAGAGTTAATAAGAACTGGTCGACCGGATGAAGAAAGCTACTTACACGCAGCCGTTGAGCTAGCCACTAAAAAAGGCTTACCTGTTGTTGCTACCAATGACGTTTGTTTTATTGAAAGTAGTGATTTCGATGCTCACGAGATCCGAGTTGCCATCCATGATGGGTTTACACTTGTCGACCCTAAAAGGCCTAAAAATTATAGCCCTCAGCAATATTTACGTTCTGAAGAAGAGATGTGTGAGCTATTTGCTGACATCCCTGAAGCGTTAGAAAACAGTGTAGAGATTGCTAAGCGTTGTAACGTGACCATCCGTCTTGGTGAATATTTCTTACCACAATTCCCTACTGGGGATATGAAAACGGAAGATTTTCTGGTTTTACGCTCAAAAGAAGGGCTTGAAGAGCGCTTAGAATTTCTCTTTCCAGATGAAAAAGTTAGGGCAGAAAAGAGGCCCGAGTATGATGAGCGTTTAGATATTGAGCTAAACGTTATTAACCAAATGGGGTTTCCCGGTTACTTCTTGATCGTAATGGAATTTATCCAGTGGTCAAAAGATAATGGTGTCCCTGTAGGGCCGGGCAGGGGGTCAGGCGCGGGCTCACTTGTCGCTTATGCTTTAAAAATTACTGATCTTGACCCTTTGGAATTTGACTTACTGTTTGAGCGGTTTCTTAACCCTGAACGTGTTTCGATGCCAGACTTTGACGTCGATTTCTGTATGGAAAAACGTGACCAAGTGATTGAACACGTTGCTCATATGTATGGGCGCGATGCTGTTTCGCAAATCATCACTTTCGGTACGATGGCTGCAAAAGCGGTTATCCGAGATGTAGGGCGCGTGCTTGGTCACCCTTATGGTTTTGTTGACAGAATTTCGAAATTAGTGCCACCTGATCCAGGTATGACATTGGAAAAAGCTTTTGAAGCTGAACCCCAATTGCCAGAAATATACGAAGCTGATGAAGAAGTTAAAGCGCTTATTGATATGGCGCGTAAGCTTGAAGGTGTGACCCGAAACGCAGGGAAACATGCGGGTGGTGTCGTTATTGCCCCCACGAAAATTACTGATTTTGCGCCGCTGTATTGTGATGCAGAAGGAAATAACCCTGTTACTCAATTCGATAAAAACGATGTTGAATACGCAGGGTTAGTGAAGTTTGACTTCCTTGGTTTACGCACACTGACAATCATCAATTGGGCGTTGGAAATGATCAACGCACGTCGAGCCAAGAAAAATTTAGATCCGATTGATATCGCAGCGATCCCATTGCATGATCAAAAAAGCTTCGATATGTTACAACGCTCAGAAACCACGGCGGTATTCCAGTTAGAATCCCGTGGAATGAAAGATTTGATCAAGCGGTTACGTCCAGACTGTTTTGAGGATATGATCGCCTTAGTTGCTCTTTTTCGTCCCGGCCCTTTGCAATCAGGGATGGTAGATAACTTTATTGACCGTAAGCATGGTCGCGAAGAAATTTCTTACCCTGATGTACAGTGGCAACATGAGTCATTAAAACCTGTTCTAGAACCAACTTATGGCATTATTCTGTACCAAGAACAGGTTATGCAGATTGCGCAAGTTTTGGCTGGTTACACACTTGGCGGTGCAGATATGCTGCGTCGAGCTATGGGGAAAAAGAAACCAGAAGAGATGGCCAAGCAACGGTCCATTTTTGAAGAAGGCGCAATCAAAAATGGTGTTGACGGCGAGCTATCAATGAAAATCTTTGACTTGGTAGAGAAATTTGCCGGTTATGGGTTTAATAAGTCTCACTCGGCTGCATATGCATTAGTTTCATATCAAACTTTATGGTTAAAAGCCCATTATCCAGCCGAATTTATGGCCGCAGTAATGACCGCTGATATGGATAATACAGAAAAAGTGGTTGGTTTAGTTGACGAATGTTGGCGAATGGGATTAAAAGTATTGCCACCGGATATCAATAGTGGGCTTTATCATTTCCATGTCAATGACGATGGTGAGATAGTTTACGGTATTGGCGCGATTAAAGGGGTTGGTGAAGGCCCGATTGAGGCGATTGTTGAAGCTCGTCAACAAGGTGGCTTCTTTAAAGAAATTTTTGATCTCTGTGCCCGTGTTGATATAAAAAAAATTAACCGACGGGTGATGGAAAAACTGATTATGGCGGGGGCCTTTGACCGATTAGGCCCTCATCGTGCGGCATTAATGTCTTCATTAGAAGATGCATTAAAAGCCGCCGATCAACATGCGAAAGCAGAAGCTATTGGCCAAGCTGATATGTTTGGCGTATTAGCGGACGCACCAGAGCAGGTGGAAAGTTCTTACGCTAGCGTACCGAAATGGCCCGAGCAAGTGGTTTTGGATGGTGAAAGGGAAACGCTTGGTTTATATTTAACAGGGCATCCAATAACACGATACTTGAGCGAAATAGAACGCTATACTAACGGTCTTAGATTAAAAGATGTGAACCCAACCCCTCGTGGTCAAGTGACAACTGTGGTAGGTTTAGTACTTTCAGCTAAAGTGATTACAACCAAGCGTGGTAATAGAATAGGTATTTGTACGCTTGATGATCGTTCCGGTCGTCTGGATATTATGCTATTTTCAGATGCACTCGATAAGTACCAGCACCTGCTGGAAAAAGACAATATCCTGATAGCCACCGGTCAGGTCAGCTTTGATGATTTCAATGGTGGTAATAAAATGACAGTGCGTGAGTTAATGGATATTGGTGAAGCAAGGGAAAAATATGCACGAGGGCTTGCAATTTCACTGTCAGACAAACAAATTAACGATCAATTACTGAATCGGCTTCGTAGTACTCTTGAACCTCACCGTTCAGGAACGATCCCGGTTCATTTGTATTACCAGAAGGATGATGCCAGAGCTAAGCTTAAATTTGGCGTTGTTTGGCGTGTGACACCCGTAGATCCCCTTCTGAACGATCTTCGAACTCTGCTGGGTAGTGAGCAGGTAGAATTAGAATTTGACTAAAATAGGAATATTATGAGTCTGGATTTTCTTGATTTTGAACAGCCAATTGCGGAATTAGAGGCGAAAATTGATTCTCTAACAGCGGTTAGCCGTCAAGATAACAACTTAGAAGTCAACCTAGATGAAGAGGTTGCTCGTTTACGTGAAAAGAGTGTTGAACTGACACGTAAAATTTTCTCTGATCTGGGTGCTTGGCAAATTGCTAAACTTGCTCGTCATCCACGTCGTCCTTATACTTTGGATTATATCCCGCGCATTTTTACCGATTTCCAAGAATTAGCGGGCGACCGTGCCTATGCGGATGATAAAGCTATTGTGGGCGGAATGGCACGTTTAGATGGTCGTCCAGTGATGATTATTGGTCACCAAAAAGGGCGTGAAACAAAAGAAAAAATCCGTCGTAATTTTGGTATGCCAGCTCCTGAAGGTTATCGCAAGGCTTTGCGTTTGATGGAATTGGCTGAACGCTTTAATCTACCGATTATTACATTCATTGATACTCCAGGCGCATACCCTGGTGTTGGTGCTGAAGAGCGCGGTCAATCAGAAGCTATTGCTCGTAACTTACGTGAGATGTCACGCCTCTCCGTTCCGGTTATTTGTACCGTTATTGGTGAAGGTGGTTCAGGTGGGGCACTGGCAATCGGTGTTGGCGATAAAGTCAACATGTTGCAATACAGTACTTATTCTGTTATTTCGCCGGAAGGCTGCGCATCCATTCTGTGGAAAAGCGCTGATAAAGCCCCATTAGCGGCTGAGGCGATGGGGATCACCGCACCTCGTCTGAAAGAATTGAAACTAATTGATAATGTTGTGGCTGAACCTTTAGGTGGTGCTCATCGTAATTATGATGAGATTGCAGAGCATTTAAAAGCTCGCCTCACTGAAGACCTTAACGAATTAGAGTTATTAGACGCGGAAGCGTTGAAAAACCGTCGTTACCAACGTTTAATGGAATACGGTTACTGCTAATTGCGAGTCGTTAATTAGTTAAAAAAACGGGAGTTTGCTTTTGCTTGCTCCCGTTTTTTATTTTCTAATATAACCGATAAGTTAAGGTCTAAATTGCCATTCGGTTATCTGCTAAGAAGAACAATAGATAGGAACTAAAGTGAGACAATATAATTACCTAATGTACGCTTTGGCTTGTGTATTGATATGGAGCTTTATTCCTATTGTTTCCCGTTTAGGGCAAGCTGGAATGGATAGTTTTCAGTTTCTATTTTGGTCTAATTTGATATCAGCAATATCTGTCGTGATTGTTGCTTTAGGTTCTGGCTATAAAGTGAGTAAGCTGTTTATTTTACCTAGAAACACGATAAAAAAAGTGTTTATTCTTGGTTTTTTGGATTGTTTGTTCTACTTACTATTGTATTACGGTTATTCCATCGAAAATGGAATTGCAGTCTTAGTTATTCAGTACAGTTGGCCATTAATTATTATTTTGCTGTCAGTGGTATTATTAAAGGATAAGTTAGCGGGTAGGCAAATAGTTGGCATTATTATTGGGTTTATTGCCGTGATAATTACCTTTACCAAGGGGCAAATTACTCAGCTGCATGTAGAAAACCCAACGGCGCTATTATTAGTCTTTAGTGGTGCTTTTTGTTTTGCGCTAATGTCCGTTTTTTCTCGGCAATATTCGATCGACCCTTATATCAGTACAGTATGGCTATTTATCTTCTCCACACTGACCTCGCTTGTGCTACTGCTACTGTTTAGCGAAGTACAGTTACCCTCAAAAGCTGCTTTTTGGCCAACACTGATTAATGGTATTTTAATCAACGGCGTTTCGTATATTCTATGGTTTAAAGCAATGAATACGGGCCATTCGGCAAAAATCGCCTCTGTCGTGTTTTTGTCCCCTGTACTATCGGTGCTGTGGTTGGTATTAATTTTAAGTGATCCGTTTGAAATCGCCTATATCATAGGGGTGTTGCTTGTGGTCATTTCAGGTGTTTTATGTGTTGGTATAAAAGGGAAAGTCAGAAATCGTGAATAAGGGTAGGCTAATAGTGCAGCAATCAAATATCATCATTGAGCGTATTTTAAATAAAATACAGGGTTTTGAGCAGCTATTGGTGGGCTTTAGTGGCGGCATTGACTCAACGGTGTTATTGCATGCCCTTTTTCAAATTCGGCAAACTCACCTTCCTACATTGAGTATCCGCGCAATACATATTCATCATGGGCTAAACCATAAAGCGGATGCGTGGGAACAACATTGTGCTCAGTTATGCTCACAGTGGGATATCCCTTTTATTTGCCGACATGTGACGGTTGACCCCAGCCAAAAAGGGGTTGAAGCAGCCGCACGCGATGCGCGGTATCAAGCTTACCGTGAAGAGTTAATGGCAAATGAAATCCTAGTGACGGCACAGCATCTTGATGACCAAGCAGAAACATTTATGTTGGCGCTTAAGAGAGGCAGTGGCCCCGCAGGGTTATCATCTATGCCTGAATCGTTACCATTTCTTGCTTTGAGTGGGGCTACGTGGCTATTGCGCCCGTTACTTTCAACGCCACGTGTTGAGTTAGAAACTTACATGCAGGAAAACCAACTTGCGTGGGTTGAGGACGATAGTAACCAAGATGATCGCTATGATAGGAATTTTCTTCGTCTACATATCATGCCTGCATTAACAGAACGTTGGCCGCACTTTCCGCATGCTGTTGCTCGCAGCGCAGCTTTATGTGCTGAACAAGAAACGTTACTTGATGAATTATTGAAGGAAACGCTAGAAGGCATGATGGATTATCGAGGTGGGCTATTTATTGATGACCTACAAGATTGTTCATTATCAAAGCGTAATGCATTAATCCGCCGTTGGATAGGTTTGCATCAACTCCCGATGCCACCTTTTAACCAATTAGAACGAATTTGGCAAGAAGTTGCTTTAGCTCGACAAGATGCCGACCCAATTTGCCGATTAGGCCAATTTGAAGTTCGTCGGTACCAAGGGGCATTATGGGTTATTAAGCGTATTAATAGTTTAGCGAACAAGCAGTTTCAATGGCATTATCCAAAACCATTTGAATTGCCAGAATCTCTTGGTGTACTTCATGTTATGGCTGGGCAAGGGCAAATACGCCCTCCGTTGCCTCATGAAACAGCAACTATTCGCTTTGGGTTGCAAGGCACATTGAATATCGTGGGTCGCCATCGTTCAAGAAGTAGCAAAAAGCTATGGCAAGAACTGGGGATTGCTCCGTGGATGCGTGAGCGAGTGCCTCTAGTTTATTATAATGACCAGCTTATCACGGCTGTAGGTTGTTTTATTACGCCTGAAGGGCTGGCTGATGAGACACAATTAGGGATAGCGATTGATTGGCAGCAAGGCAGTGTATTTAAGGCGCTGTTATAAAGAGAAACCCCTTATGACTGTGATTATCATAAGGGGGGATAGAAGGACTCAATAATGTGAGTATTAGTGAGAGTGGTCGACAACAATTGTGCCGATTTCTGGATGACTGAAGGAGTTTATGCAATCCAGTCGTAGTTCCTTGGTTCCTTCATGCGTTTCAACAATCAGGTACTCGACTTTTTTTCGCAGGAGCAAATCACTGGCCTGCCCTTCAATATTCTCGCCGTCATTAAGTTTTATCTGTAACTTTAATTGACGTTGGCATGCAATTTCTAGATATTCGTAATCATCACAATTGATAGGTTGATATTCAGTATCTGTAGACATATTCCCTCACCACTGTGTTAGTGGCGGTTATTGCCGCCTTGAACATGTTGTATCAAGCAAAAAAGCGCTTGCTACGATAATAGCACAGTAAATTTAATAACTATAATCGTAGCTAGAGGAAAAAGACAATTCTTATTCATTAAATTAATTCATAACGTATTTTATCAGTAATGTCCGAATTTTCTTATCCCTGCCGTTTTTTTAAGTTTTGAAATGTTATGATTGAGAAATCGGTTAACGAATAAAAATGTATGATTTTAAGGGTATTATAATGAAAAAATCACTAATGTTAGTATTAATGGCTGTTGGGGCTGTCACGTTAGCTGGCTGTCAGACAGTTGCAAAAAATACAGAATCATCACCAGTAGATAATGTTTACACAGGTGTACTACCTTGTGCAGACTGTTCTGGTATTGAAGCAACCTTATTAGTTAACCAAGATGGCAGCTATGTTGAGCAATTGATCTATTTAGGAACAAAGGATGGCGATAGTGCTTTCCATGATTCAGGTAAATGGGCTATTGAAGATAACAAATTACGCACAACTAACCCAAAAGGTGAGAATACTTATTTCTCTCAAGCTGCGGATGGGAAGTCGGTTACTTTACTTGATTTAGAAGGTAATCCGATTGAATCGCAAATGAATTATACGTTAGAGAAAGTTAAGCCAAGCAAAAAAATAGGTCAGTACCGTTATATGGCGGACGCTGCTGTGTTCACTGAATGTGAAAGTGGGCGCCAATATTCAGCATCAGGTATTGAATTAGAAAAAGCATATAGTGAAACAGGTGTTGATGGTGGAACACCGGTGTATGTTGAGTTAGAAGGTTATTATACTGTTCGTCCATCAATGGAAGATGGTCAATTTGATCCTGCATTAGTTCCTACAGGTAACATCAATTTCGATAAATCTGCTTCTTGTAACTAATCTTAGTACATCCATTTCTATTAAAGGCTCAATAGTTATATTGAGCCTTTTTCTTTTATTAACTATCTAAAATATCAGCCAAAATCCCTTCGATTTATCAATATATTCACCAGCCTTTGCTTTTTTGATATCAATATAACTTTTTTATTAACGCAAAATATTTGTATAAATGTGAGGGGGGTCATAACGATTGGTCAATGAGAGACAATTCTTGATGACATTGAAATATCGAAAACTAGGGGAAGTACGTATACTTCATTCAACTAGAAAGAATTTTTATTTTTAGTTTGTAGTGTTAGTAAATGCTGTAAGTCTGCAAAAAAACTTATAAATTACAGCGGTAATTAAAAGATAGAACGAATCTAAGGATAAGGAATGAAGAAAAAAAATATCTATTTATTTTGTTCTGCGGGGATGTCTACCTCACTGCTAGTTAACAAAATGAGGCAACAGGCAGAGAAATATGATGTACCAGTCAACATTGAAGCTTTCCCTGAAAGCTTAGCAGCAGAAAAAGTTGTCGATGCTGATTTGGTATTACTTGGGCCGCAAATTGCTTGGATGCAATCTGATATTCAAAAATTATTGCCGAACAAACCCGTTGAGGTGATTGACTCACTTTTGTACGGCAAGGTTGATGGATTAGGAGTGTTAAAAGCGGCCGTGGCAATCATTAAAAACCAAACAGCAGGTTAATATTAGAGCGCTACTAACTACCTCTATTACATAATAACTCCATCGATATTGGTGCTAATACGATCTTTAGCTAATTAAGAATGGAGCATACTCAAAAAATTGAGGGTATTTTTATGAGTCTTGTTATCACTTCGCTTGAAAAGGTACTCCTTCCATTCGCGGTTCGATTGGGAAAGCAGCCTCATGTTAATGCAATAAAGAATGGTTTTATTAGAATAATGCCTCTAACACTCGTTGGGGCTATGTTTGTACTAATTAATAATGTTTTTCTTAGTTTTGATACAGGGTCGTTTTTTTATTCTTTAGGTGTTCGATTAGAACCTTCAACAATCGAAACATTAAACGGTTTTAAAGTGATAGGGGGAAATGTTTATAATGGGACACTAGGTATTATGTCTCTAATGGCCCCTTTCTTTATTGCCATGGCATTAGCAGAAGAACGCAAAGTTGACCCGCTAGCCGCAGGGTTACTTGCTATAGCTTCTTTTATGACAGTAACACCTTATGATGTAAATGGTGCCTATGCCGTTGGGGCGAATTGGTTGGGTGGAGCAAATATCATTTCAGGGATTATTTTAGGATTAGTCGTCGCTGAAATGTTCACTTTTATTGTCCGCCGTAATTGGGTTATCAAATTACCAGATAGCGTTCCGCCATCAGTTTCACGTTCGTTTTCTGCACTTATTCCTGGTTTTATTATCTTATCTATTATGGGAATAGTGTCATGGGCGCTAACGGGGATTAGCACTAATTTTCATCAAATTATCATGGATAGTGTTTCAACGCCTTTAGCATCGATGGGAAATGTGGTTGGATGGGCTTATGTGGTCTTTACGTCGCTGCTGTGGTTTTTTGGTATCCATGGTTCATTAGCATTAACGGCGTTAGATAGCGGTATTATGACGCCTTGGGCATTAGAAAACGTTTCTTTATATGCAGAGTATGGCTCAGTTGACGCAGCAATTGCAGCTGGTAAATCCTTCCATATGTGGGTGAAGCCTATGCTTGACTCCTATGTGTTTTTAGGTGGAACAGGGGCGACATTAGGTCTGATTATTGCAATTTTTATTGCTTCACGTCGTGCTGATCATCGCCAAGTTGCTAAGTTAGCTTTACCTGCAGGTATCTTCCAAATTAATGAGCCTATTATTTTTGGTTTACCGATCATTATGAATCCTGTGATGTTTATCCCCTTTATTTTGATTCAGCCATTATTGGCAGGAATAATGGTGGCAGCATATTCTTTAGGGATCATCCCACCGGTAACAAATATTGCTCCGTGGACGATGCCAACAGGTTTGGCTGCTTTCTTTAACACTAATGGAAGTATTGCTGCCTTATTACTTGCCTTATTCAACCTTGGTGTTGCTGTTCTTGTTTATCTACCGTTTGTGGTCATTTCGAATAAAGCCCAAAACACGATAGATGAAGAAGAAAGTGAAGAAGATATTGCGAATGCACTGAAGTTTTAAAATATGGAGGAGCTTGCTCCTCCCATTTAAGTCGAGATAAAAATATGTTTGAACTTGATGATATCCAAGAAGACGCAAGCAATGAACTAGAAGAAGTTGTCATGGGGTTAATTATTAATGCGGGGCAAGCTCGAAGTTTAGCCTACACCGCGCTGAAAAAAGCCAAAGCGGGTGATTTCGTGACAGCGAAAAATTTAATGGAGCAGTCTCATTCTTCATTAAATGAAGCTCATAAAGTACAAACTCAATTGATTGAAAGTGATATGGGAGAAGGGAGAATCAAAGTGAGTTTAGTTCTTGTTCATGCTCAAGATCACTTAATGAATGCTATGTTAGCCCGTGAATTAATTACAGAATTAATTGAGTTACATGAAAAAATAAATCATTAGAGAGAGGCTCATGATGCAGACACTGATGAATAGAACCGACACTAATGCTGAGATTAAACTGGTTCAAGAAAGTGAACTTTTTAATAATAAAACCTTTCATGTCTTTATTTATAATAAAGTTGAGAGTGCAAGTGGACTGCATCAACACGATTATTATGAATATATGATTGTTCTAACTGGTCGTTGTTATCAAATTATAAATGGAAAAAAAGTTTTATTAGAGCGTGGGGATTTTGTATTTCTACCAATTGGCTCCTACCATGAAAGTGCTTATGACTTTGGTCCTACACGAATATTAAATGTCGGAATTAGCAAAGCATTTTTCGATAAGCATTATCTGCCATTATTACCAAATTGCTTTGTTGCATCACAAAGCTACCAATTAAAAAATGAATTTATGGCTTATATCGAATCGGTAATCGCATCATTGAACTTCCGCGATAGCGAATTTAATGAATTTATTGAATTAGTTACATTTAACGTAGTTAATCGGTTACGCCATTTTCGTGAGAAAAGTATGCGGGATGATGCCCCCCAATGGTTAAAAAGTACATTGGAAGAAATGCATGATATCGCGATGTTTAGTGAAAGTGCGTTGCAAAATATGATAACAATTACTGGCAAATCACAAGAGTATTTAACTCGCGCAACAAAACGATATTATGGCAAAACGCCGATGCAAATTATTAATGATATAAGAATTAATTTTGCTAAAAAACAGCTTGAAATAACTAATTATTCAATTACTGATATTGCATTTGAATCAGGGTATAGTAGCCCCAGTTTATTTGTGAAAAAATTTAAAGAGTTAACATCATTAACACCAAGTGATTATAGAAAAAATCTATTTAGTGTTGAGCAAAAAATGGTGGGTTAATTTTTTATTTAAGTTAATTTTTCTTTTAAGAAAACTCAAGCATAACCATCTTTTGATAAAGATGGTGTGCTTTTCTATATTCATTTTATAAGGTTCAATGAGGTTAATATGACTCAGAAATTAAAAGTTGTCACTATTGGCGGTGGTAGTAGCTATACACCTGAATTGTTAGAAGGTTTTATTAAGCGGTATCACGAATTACCTATTACGGAATTATGGTTAGTTGATGTTGAAGAAGGGAAAGAAAAGTTAGATATTATTTTTAACTTATGTGAGCGTATGGTTAAACATGCAGGAGTCCCTTTAAAATTATATAAAACATTAGATCGAAGAGAAGCATTAATAGATGCTGATTTTGTTACGACTCAATTAAGGGTTGGTCAATTAAAAGCGCGTGAGCTGGATGAGTCAATTCCGTTAAAACATGGTTATTTAGGGCAAGAAACTAACGGTGCTGGTGGGTTATTTAAAGGGTTACGTACCATTCCTGTTATTTTCGATATTATTAAAGATGTTGAAGAGATTTGCCCAAATGCATGGGTGATTAATTTTACCAACCCAGCAGGTATGGTGACAGAAGCAGTATATCGTCATACTGATTTTAAACGCTTCATTGGTGTCTGTAATATTCCAATCGGTATGAAAATGTTTATTACAGATGTTTTGCAACTATCTGAAAAAGATGCGTTATCAATAGATCTATTTGGTTTAAACCATATGGTTTTTATCAAAGATGTTATTGTAAATGGTGTATCACGCTTTGATGAACTATTAGAAGGAATTGCTGCAGGGACATTAAGCGCAAATTCAGTAAAAAACATTACTGACCTAGCCTTTGAAGAAGGGTTAATTAGAGGCTTAAATCTAATCCCTTGCTCGTATTTATTATACTATTTTAAACCTAAAGAAATGTTAGCAATAGAGCTTGGCGAATATTATAAAGGTGGGGCTCGAGCACAAATTGTGCAAAAAGTTGAGCATCAACTTTTCGAACTTTATAAAAACCCATCCCTCGATGTTAAACCTAAGGAATTAGAACTGCGGGGGGGAGCATATTATTCGGATGCTGCCTGTGAAGTGATAAATGCAATCTACAATGATAAAAAGACAGAGCACTATGTAAATATCCCACACCATGGCCATATTGATAATATTCCAAGCGATTGGACTGTAGAAATGACCTGTATACTTGGACGTGATGGTGCTATGCCTCATCCAAGAATTACGCATTTCGATGATAAGGTACTAGGGTTAATTTATACATTGAAAAACTTTGAAATAGCAACAAGTAGAGCTGCAACCAATGGTGATTTTAATGATGTCTTATTGGCTATGAATCTAAATCCATTAATTCACTCTGATAAAGATGCTCGTTTAATTTCAAAAGAATTGTTAATTGCTCATAAAAAATACCTGCCTAACTTTGATGAAGTGATAAAAAAATTAGAGCAGGAAAGTAAATAGGGCGATTATATACAGGGTTAAGGGAAATACTATGTCTTCATTACTTATTGTTAATGCTGATGATTTTGGATTATGTCGCGCTGTAAACTATGGGATCATTGAATCCCATCGAAATGGAGTTGTTCATTCAACTACGGCTATGATGAATATGCCTGCGATATCGGATGCCGCAAAATTAAGTCATGATTACCCTAATTTAGCGGTAGGTATGCATTTTGTTTTGACCGCGGGCAAACCTTTTTCATCGATGCCATCTTTGTGTCGTGATGGTTTGCTTGGTAAATGGTTGTGGGATATAGACACAAATGAATTGCCATTAAATGAAATTGAAGAAGAGCTAAATCAGCAATACCAGAAATTTATTGAGGTTTTCGGTCGAAAGCCTAGTCACATAGATAGCCATCACCATGTGCATATGATAGAAGGGGTCTTTCCTATCATTGTTAACTTTGCACAGGAAAAAGGTATTGCATTGCGAGTTGATCGTCAATTAGAAAAAAATTGGCCGCCTTTGTCATATCAAGTTGCTAGCACTGATTCTTTTAGTAGTGAGTTTTATGGTGATAAAATTAGTGAGTCATTATTTTTGCAGATTTTAGACGAAGCGAAACTACATGGAAATCGCTCCATTGAGATAATGAGTCATCCTGCATTTATTGATAATGCTTTATTAAAAAGCAATTATGCCTATCCACGGTTGAATGAATTAGAAGTGCTGACCTCAGAGAATTTAAAGATGCGGATCTTAGAGCGTGGCTTTAAAATTGGTTCATATCGAGATATTTAAAAAAAGCCCCCTATAGTTGGAGAACCAATGGCTGGGGGCTTTTTATTGTTTTGGTTATTTAACTAAACGAGCTGCTAACTTTTCTTTTAAGAAGCTAACCACATTGTCTAGACCAACCAAGTCTTTGTCATCACTGCGACGAGATTTGTATTCAACTTGGTTATTGTCTAAATTACGATCACCAATAACAATGGTGTATGGCACACCAATTAATTCCATATCGGCAAACATCACACCAGGGCGCTCTTTACGGTCATCAAAAATAACATCAATACCGTTGGCTTTTAAATCAGCATACAGTTTTTCTGCAACTTCTTTAACGCGGTAAGATTTATGCATATTCATTGGCAAAATTGCAACTTGGAATGGTGCAATCGCATCCGGCCAAATGATCCCACGCTCATCGTGGCTTTGTTCAATAGCTGCTGCAACGATACGAGTTACACCAATACCATAACAACCCATTGTCACGATTTGATTATGGCCTTCTTCATTTTGGACAGAAGCTTTCATCGCTTCAGAGTATTTAGTCCCTAATTGGAAAATATGACCGACCTCGATACCACGTTTAATTTGTAGCACCCCTTTACCATCTGGGCTTGGGTCACCATTAACGACATTACGCAGATCAAAAGTGTCAGGAGTCGGTAGATCACGTTCCCAGTTAATACCAAAATAGTGTTTACCATCAATATTCGCACCCGCGCCAAAGTCGCTCATTATTGCAACACTACGGTCGATAACGATAGGTAATGGCATATTAACAGGGCCTAAAGAACCCGGACCTGCATTTACCGCATTTCTAATTTCTTCTTCAGAAGCAAACTCTAGTGGGCTCGCAACTAAAGGGTGTTTTTCCGCTTTAATTTCATTAAGCTCATGATCACCACGGATTAACAACGCGACCAATGTATGACCAGAATCTTTTTTGGCGTGAACAATTAATGTTTTAACTGTCTTTTCAATAGGTAAATGGAATTGTTCGACCAACTCAGCAATAGTTTTTGCATTTGGAGTATCGACTAAACGCATTTCTTCTGTTGCTGCTCCACGTGGTGCCGTAGGTGCAACTGCTTCAGCAAATTCAATGTTTGCAGCAAAATCAGATTCCGTTGAGAAAACAACGTCGTCTTCACCACTTTTCGCAAGTACTTGGAATTCGTGAGAAGCGCTACCACCAATTGAGCCGGTATCCGCTTGGACTGCACGGAAGTCAAAGCCAATGCGAGTGAAAATTTTGCTATACGCTTCGTACATCGCATCGTAAGTTTCTTGTAACGATTCTTGATTGATGTGGAACGAATATGCATCTTTCATGATAAATTCACGTGAACGCATGACACCAAAGCGTGGGCGAACTTCGTCACGGAATTTAGTTTGAATTTGGAATAAATTCAAAGGCAGTTGTTTATAAGAGGTGATTTCATTACGTATTAAATCAGTAATGACTTCTTCATGAGTTGGGCCTAGAACGAAAGGCCGTTCACCACGGTCAACAAAACGTAGCAATTCAGGACCATACTGTTCCCAACGCCCACTTTCTTGCCATAAATCTGCCGGTTGAACTACGGGTAAAGATACCTCGATAGCACCTGCATTTTCCATTTCTTCACGAACAATGGTTTCTACTTTTCGTAGTACACGCACGCCAGTGGGTAACCAGTCATACAGACCAGAAGCAAGTTTACGGATCATTCCTGCACGCAGCATCAGCTGATGGCTGATAACTTCTGCATCCGCAGGGGTCTCTTTTAGAGTTGAGAGCAGATATTTGCTAGTACGCATTGTATAGGTTCCATTAGAACAACAAATTATGATAAGTCGTTTGCTTACCAAGGTATATAGAGAGCTAGTCTACCAGTGACTGACATTTGCCAAAAGGGGTTAACGCGTTTTTTCATACGGTTCAATAGCGAATACTTCAGTCACACCACGAATTACTCGCCAGCGAATATTAAAATCTAATAAATGGACAGCGTAGTCACGAATTTCAGTAGATTGTTTTTTATAAGCAGGACGAGGGTCTTGCATTAGTACTTGTTCAATAAATTGCTTCAATTTAGGGTATTGTCTTTGATAGAGATTTAATTCCTGTTGGGCTTGTACAGTAAATATAACCTGCATATCGTCTGTAGGCGCCTCTTGTGCGTATCCTGCAATGGCTTCTGGTAACGCTTCAGCGAAGGGCAAATAAGGCTTAATATCAATCACTGGCGTACCATCAAGTAAATCAAGGCTACCTAGGTCAAGGATAACTTGATTATCTTTTTCCGTTATCCCTTTTAATTCAACAAGTGACATACCGATAGGGTTTGGTCTAAAAGTTGAACGCGTCGCAAAAACCCCCATTTTCTGGTTACCACCAAGGCGCGGCGGACGAACTAAAGGCTTCCAACCGCCTTCCATCGTTTGATGAAAAATAAATAAAACCCAAATATGGCTAAATTGCTTGAGCCCTCGAACAGTGTTTGGGTCATTATAAGGCGGGTGTAAATGTAGGCGTCCTACACCGCCTAGAACGAGTCCAGGCTGGCGCGGGATGGCAAACTTTTCTTTATAAGGTGATTCAATATGGCCAATAACATTAAATTGAAAAGATTGCATTGATTTATTATTCAACAATTTGTAATGCACTGCCTTCACAAATGGTTGCCTGATAACAGCCCGGTGAGGTCATTGTTTGGCATTGATGTAAAAGCACTGCATCGGCGGCAATATAAGCAGCTTGGGTTAACATGCTGTTTTTTGCTGTGTTTAGATTTGCCGGAGGGCTTTGAACACTTTCACGGCAAGATTCCCCAGAAACAACACCTAAGTCTTTGAAAGGCATGCCTAACAGCTCTTCAGGGCTATTCATTAATTTGACATTTGCGGTGTCTGGTTCTGTGACACGAGGTACAGGTTTAGACAATTTCATACTAGTGAAACCTTTGTTTTGCCCTGGACTTGTGTATTGGTTAATTCCACACCCGACTAGCGTAAAAGCCACCAAGGTGAGCAATAACAGTCTCATAAGTTATACCTTTCTTATATGGTTACTAAAATTAAGTTGCTATGTTTTGTAGTCTATAAATTGCAAAAAATACTAGATGGCATTACGCCACCTAGTATTTTAATCGTTTTTTTAATAATAAAAAAGATTACCAGCCTTTAACTGCACCACCATCAAAGACTTCATTAGCTTTGTTAGATACTTCATCCGATTGATATGCTTGGATAAATTTCTTCACATTTTCGCTATCTTTATTATCTTCACGGGCAACAATAACATTCACATATGGAGAATCTTTGTCTTCAACGAATAAACCATCTTTTGCTGGTGTTAATTTTGGTGTTGCGCTACTTGCCCAAGTGGTATTGATAATGGCTAGAGCAATTTTTTGGTCATCCAAAGCTCGTGGTAATTGAGGTGCTTCTAATTCAACAAATTTCAGGTTTTTTGGGTTCTCAACCACATCCAGAACAGTAGGCATTAAACCTGTGCCCTCTTTTAATTTGATCAAACCTTGCTGTTGTAACAATAGTAGAGAGCGGCCTAAGTTAGTCGGGTCATTAGGTAGCGCAATTTGTGAACCATCGGCTAATTCATCAACTGATTTAATTTTTTTAGAATAAGCTGCAATTGGGTAAATAAAAGTATTGCCCACAGGAACTAATTTATAGTTACGATCTTTAATTTGTTGATCAAGGTACGGTTTGTGTTGAAATGCGTTAGCATCAATATCGCCTTTGCTTAATGCTTCATTAGGTAAAACGAAGTCATTAAATGAAACTAATTCAACATTTAAGCCATACTTTTCTTTAGCAACTTTTTGTGCAACCTCAGCAACTTCTAACTCTTTGCCCATGATCACACCAACTTTAATGCTGTTGGCATCTTTTTCTTTCTCACCACAACCTGTGAGAACTAGAGTGCCTAATAGCGCGCCGACAACTGCGATAGATTTTAATTTAATAGACATTGATATACCCCTTTAAAACGGACTTTATAAGCACCCTAACGGCGCAGCTATTTTACTTACTATCGATGTGATACTTTTTTCATTAAGTATTCACCAGTGTATTGAATGATGAAAACTAAAATGATTAACAAAACAAGTACGGTATTCATCACTAATGGATTGTAGGTGTAATACCCATATTGCATTGCAATTTGCCCTAAACCACCAGAACCCACAGCACCGCCCATTGCTGAGTAGCCGACTAACATAATTAATGTGATAGTTGCTGCGTTGATAATCCCCGGTAATGATTCAGGTAACAATATTTTACGAATAATCTGTAGCGGTGTTGCCCCCATAGCCCTTGAAGCTTCAATCAAACCACTTGGTACTTCTAATAATGTATTTTCAACCATACGAGCAATAAAGGGAATTGCGCCAACTGTCAATGGAACAATAGCGCCTTCAATACCAATGGCCGAACCAACCAAGAATTTAGTGAATGGGCTAATCCATACTAATAGAATGATAAACGGGATTGAACGGAATACGTTCACTACCGCTGAAATTACACTATAAAGAGCTGTATTTTCCATCACTTGCCCACGGCGAGTGACATAAAGTAAAACACCTGTCGGTACACCTAATAAAAAACCGAGGATCGCTGATACGAAAGTCATAATGATAGTATCAATCGTTCCTGTTATAAGTAGTGAAATCATTCCCTCAGACATAACCCAAAACCTCTACTTTGACATGGTGTTCTTTTAAAAATGTAATTGTGGATTCTACTCCACCATTGATGCCATGTAGTTCAGCTAACATTACACCAAACTTAACGCCGCCTGCGTAGTCGATTTGGGAGCTCAATATATTAATATCTATATCGAACTTGCGTACAGCCATGGAAATTAAAGGAGCATCAACAGATTGCCCTGTAAATTCTAATTTCACTAATGGCGATAAATCACTGCCTGATTCAGCTTTTAAACGAGCTTTATAGTCATCTGGAATATCAATCACTAATGTTGACTGAATAAATGCTTGGGCAACCGGTGTTTTCGGATGAGAAAACACTTCACTGACTTTATCTTTCTCGATTAACTGACCACCGCTGATGACTGCAACTTGGTCACAGATGCGTTTTACCACATCCATTTCATGGGTAATTAATAAGATAGTTAATCCTAAACGACGATTAATATCCTTTAATAACTCAAGGATAGAGCGTGTTGTCGCAGGGTCTAATGCACTGGTCGCTTCATCACACAATAGAACTTTGGGGGAGTTTGCTAAGGCTCGCGCAATAGCAACGCGTTGTTTTTGCCCTCCAGAAAGATTAGCAGGATAACTATCTTTCTTGTCGGTTAAACCAACCAGTTCGAGTAATTCATTAACGCGCTCATTAATTTTTTCCTTAGGCGTATTATCAAGCTCTAAAGGAAGCGCCACATTATCAAAAACAGTACGTGAAGATAATAAGTTAAAATGTTGGAAAATCATGCCGATGCCACGGCGTGCTCTCGTCAACGTTTTTTCTGTCATTGCTGTTAAATCTTGCCCATCAACGACGACTTGGCCTGAAGTAGGGCGTTCGAGCATGTTTACGCAACGTATAAGTGTACTTTTACCTGCACCTGATGCGCCTATTACGCCATATATCTGACCAGCAGGAACATGCAAGCTAATGTCAGTCAGCGCTTGAATGTTACGGTTTCCTTGCTGGAAAACCTTATTAATATTTGAGAGCTTTATCATTTATATTTTCTAACTTTTATCTGAATTGTTTTTTTAGATAGTGTATCTAATATTGTTGGATGTTAAGGCGTCTAGACGTCTAAGTCAATAAAGATTGTTCTATTTATTCTATTCTCATTTCTTTTCTTTTCATGAGATACTAAAAAGATATTAAATTTGAGGAGCAAATCGGTGAGTAACGGGACCCCCGCAGTCTTTTTAGACAGAGATGGAACAATCAATATCGATCATGGCTATGTTCATAAAATCGATGACTTTGAATTTATCGAAGGCTCGATTGAAGCGATGTTAGAATTAAAAAAAATGGGTTATGCATTAGTCATTGTAACTAATCAATCTGGCATAGGCCGTGGTATTTATACCGAGGACCAGTTTATGCAGCTAACAGAGTGGATGGATTGGTCGTTAGCCGACCGCGGTGTTGACTTAGATGGTATCTATTTTTGTCCTCATCATATCGAAGCGGAAATTGAAGAGTATCGCCAAGACTGCAACTGCCGCAAACCAAAGCCAGGGATGTTACTAGATGCGCAATCATTCTTAAATATAGATATGGCTGCTTCTATTATGGTTGGCGACAAACTCGCGGATATACTAGCGGGAAAAGCGGCTAAAGTTGGTACCACTGTGTTAGTGAAAAGTGGTGAGCAGGTCACTGATGAGGTTATGGAGAATGCAGATATTGTCATTAATAGTATTGCTGAGTTACCAGAAGCCCTAAAAAGAATCAAAAAATAGTCGTTTTGAGTGATAAGTAAGCAGTCAGAAAAAAAATGCAAAAAAAGGGTTGCCAGATTTTTCTGACTCCCTATAATGCGCCACCACTGACCGGGAACAAGACAACGCAAAGCGCGATGAACACTGAAACGGCAGCGAGAGATTCTGAAAAGAAAAAGCAAAAAATTGCTTGACTCTCACAGAGGAAAACGTATTATACGGCTCCTCGCGACAACGACCTCGAAGTCGAAAATCAAACAGATTTAGTCGCAACGCTCTTTAACAATTTATCAGACAATCTGTGTGGGCACTCACAGGACACTATCAAAAAAATATTTGATTTTAAGTCTTGAAGAGTGACTAACACGTTAATTCATATATATGAAATAAGGTAGTAACGCTTATTTTGGAAGGATAACGCGAAGGCAAGCAGAGATAACCCGAGACAGTACTTAGGTACGGCGAGGGGAAGCGATGTGAAGCCGACAACGTTAGCCGAACAAAAAAACGTTACGGTCAGTAAGACATTCTTTGAGCATCAAGCTACTTTTAATTGAAGAGTTTGATCATGGCTCAGATTGAACGCTGGCGGCAGGCCTAACACATGCAAGTCGAGCGGTAACAGGGGAAGCTTGCTTCCCGCTGACGAGCGGCGGACGGGTGAGTAATGTATGGGGATCTGCCCGATAGAGGGGGATAACCACTGGAAACGGTGGCTAATACCGCATAATCTCTTAGGAGCAAAGCAGGGGAACTTCGGTCCTTGCGCTATCGGATGAACCCATATGGGATTAGCTAGTAGGTGGGGTAATGGCTCACCTAGGCGACGATCCCTAGCTGGTCTGAGAGGATGATCAGCCACACTGGGACTGAGACACGGCCCAGACTCCTACGGGAGGCAGCAGTGGGGAATATTGCACAATGGGCGCAAGCCTGATGCAGCCATGCCGCGTGTATGAAGAAGGCCTTAGGGTTGTAAAGTACTTTCAGTCGGGAGGAAGGCGTTGATGCTAATATCATCAACGATTGACGTTACCGACAGAAGAAGCACCGGCTAACTCCGTGCCAGCAGCCGCGGTAATACGGAGGGTGCAAGCGTTAATCGGAATTACTGGGCGTAAAGCGCACGCAGGCGGTTGATTAAGTTAGATGTGAAATCCCCGGGCTTAACCTGGGAATGGCATCTAAGACTGGTCAGCTAGAGTCTTGTAGAGGGGGGTAGAATTCCATGTGTAGCGGTGAAATGCGTAGAGATGTGGAGGAATACCGGTGGCGAAGGCGGCCCCCTGGACAAAGACTGACGCTCAGGTGCGAAAGCGTGGGGAGCAAACAGGATTAGATACCCTGGTAGTCCACGCTGTAAACGATGTCGATTTGAAGGTTGTTCCCTTGAGGAGTGGCTTTCGGAGCTAACGCGTTAAATCGACCGCCTGGGGAGTACGGCCGCAAGGTTAAAACTCAAATGAATTGACGGGGGCCCGCACAAGCGGTGGAGCATGTGGTTTAATTCGATGCAACGCGAAGAACCTTACCTACTCTTGACATCCAGAGAACTTAGCAGAGATGCTTTGGTGCCTTCGGGAACTCTGAGACAGGTGCTGCATGGCTGTCGTCAGCTCGTGTTGTGAAATGTTGGGTTAAGTCCCGCAACGAGCGCAACCCTTATCCTTTGTTGCCAGCGATTCGGTCGGGAACTCAAAGGAGACTGCCGGTGATAAACCGGAGGAAGGTGGGGATGACGTCAAGTCATCATGGCCCTTACGAGTAGGGCTACACACGTGCTACAATGGCGTATACAAAGAGAAGCAACCTCGCGAGAGCAAGCGGAACTCATAAAGTACGTCGTAGTCCGGATTGGAGTCTGCAACTCGACTCCATGAAGTCGGAATCGCTAGTAATCGTAGATCAGAATGCTACGGTGAATACGTTCCCGGGCCTTGTACACACCGCCCGTCACACCATGGGAGTGGGTTGCAAAAGAAGTAGGTAGCTTAACCTTCGGGAGGGCGCTTACCACTTTGTGATTCATGACTGGGGTGAAGTCGTAACAAGGTAACCGTAGGGGAACCTGCGGTTGGATCACCTCCTTACCATTGAAGTGTTTTTGTGAAGTGCTCACACAGATTGTCTGATGAAATAGAGTAGCAGTATCAATAGGCTTGTAGCTCAGGTGGTTAGAGCGCACCCCTGATAAGGGTGAGGTCGGTGGTTCAAGTCCACTCAGGCCTACCAAATTTTGTTTATTCGTTGTTGCAGATTAGCTCGTTTACCCAAAAGTAAACTTCGCCAATCCGCGCCTAGACTAAACAAAATTGGTAACTTTAAGCATACTAAAAGCGAGAAGTATAAATTTTATTATTTATCATTGATACTGAAATTACCTTTATGGGGCTATAGCTCAGCTGGGAGAGCGCCTGCCTTGCACGCAGGAGGTCAGCGGTTCGATCCCGCTTAGCTCCACCATAAATTTTTCTGATTATTCAGAATAGATTAGTCAAATAGTCTATTGCGAATAATTATGCTCTTTAACAATCTGGAACAAGCTGAAAATTGAAAACAACGCACATTGTTTATCGCTTAAACAATGTGAGAGTCTCTCAAAAATCTCAACTTGAAGTGTTTTTCAAACACACAAACGAGTGGCATGAGCGAGCAGTGTGAAATTCAAGGCGGCTAGCGCACAGCAAGCGCAGCGTACAATAGTACGTGAGCATTGCGAGCACTACCCAACGAAGAAGTTCACCACGCACAGCCATGACGTTAAGTGTCGTCCGATAAGAAGACATCTTCGGGTTGTGAGGTTAAGCGACTAAGCGTACACGGTGGATGCCTAGGCAATCAGAGGCGATGAAGGACGTGCTAATCTGCGATAAGCGTCGGTAAGGTGATATGAACCGTTATACCCGACGATTTCCGAATGGGGAAACCCAGTGCAATCCGTTGCACTATCGTTTGATAGTCAATCATAGTCAAACGAAGCGAACCGGGGGAACTGAAACATCTCAGTACCCCGAGGAAAAGAAATCAACCGAGATTCCCCTAGTAGCGGCGAGCGAACGGGGAGCAGCCCAGAGTCTTAATCAGCATTAGTATCAGGAGAACGGTCTGGAAAGTCCGGCAGTAAAGGGTGATAGCCCCGTATCTGAAGATATTAGTGTTGTGAACTCGACGAGTAGGGCGGGACACGTGTTATCCTGTCTGAATATGGGGGGACCATCCTCCAAGGCTAAATACTCCTGATTGACCGATAGTGAACCAGTACCGTGAGGGAAAGGCGAAAAGAACCCCGGCGAGGGGAGTGAAATAGAACCTGAAACCGTGTACGTACAAGCAGTGGGAGCCTTGATTTATCAGGGTGACTGCGTACCTTTTGTATAATGGGTCAGCGACTTATATTCTGTAGCAAGGTTAACCGTATAGGGGAGCCGTAGGGAAACCGAGTCTTAACTGGGCGAATGAGTTGCAGGGTATAGACCCGAAACCCGGTGATCTAGCCATGGGCAGGTTGAAGGTTGGGTAACACTAACTGGAGGACCGAACCGACTAATGTTGAAAAATTAGCGGATGACTTGTGGCTGGGGGTGAAAGGCCAATCAAACCGGGAGATAGCTGGTTCTCCCCGAAAGCTATTTAGGTAGCGCCTCGTGAACTCATCTTCGGGGGTAGAGCACTGTTTCGACTAGGGGGTCATCCCGACTTACCAACTCGATGCAAACTACGAATACCGAAGAATGTTATCACGGGAGACACACGGCGGGTGCTAACGTTCGTCGTGAAGAGGGAAACAACCCAGACCGCCAGCTAAGGTCCCAAAGTCATAGTTAAGTGGGAAACGAAGTGGGAAGGCTCAGACAGCCAGGATGTTGGCTTAGAAGCAGCCATCATTTAAAGAAAGCGTAATAGCTCACTGGTCGAGTCGGCCTGCGCGGAAGATGTAACGGGGCTAAACTATGCACCGAAGCTGCGGCAGCGATATGTAAATATTGTTGGGTAGGGGAGCGTTCTGTAAGCCTGTGAAGGTGTACTGTGAGGTATGCTGGAGGTATCAGAAGTGCGAATGCTGACATAAGTAACGATAATGCGGGTGAAAAACCCGCACGCCGGAAGACCAAGGGTTCCTGTCCAACGTTAATCGGGGCAGGGTGAGTCGACCCCTAAGGCGAGGCAGAAATGCGTAGTCGATGGGAAACGGGTTAATATTCCCGTACTGGTGATAATTGCGATGGGGGGACGGAGAAGGCTAGGCTGGCCGGGCGACGGTTGTCCCGGTTTAAGGATGTAGGCAGGTGAATTAGGCAAATCCGGTTCACTATATGCTGAGGTCTGATGACGAGTCACTACGGTGGCGAAGTAGCTCATGCCCCGCTTCCAGGAAAAGCCTCTAAGCTCTAGATTATCATTAATCGTACCCCAAACCGACACAGGTGGTCAGGTAGAGAATACTCAGGCGCTTGAGAGAACTCGGGTGAAGGAACTAGGCAAAATGGTGCCGTAACTTCGGGAGAAGGCACGCTGGCGCTAGGTGAAGTGGTTTACCCATGGAGCTGAAGCCAGTCGCAGATACCAGCTGGCTGCAACTGTTTATTAAAAACACAGCACTGTGCAAACACGAAAGTGGACGTATACGGTGTGACGCCTGCCCGGTGCTGGAAGGTTAATTGATGGGGTTATCCGTAAGGAGAAGCTCTTGATCGAAGCCCCAGTAAACGGCGGCCGTAACTATAACGGTCCTAAGGTAGCGAAATTCCTTGTCGGGTAAGTTCCGACCTGCACGAATGGCGTAATGATGGCCAGGCTGTCTCCACCCGAGACTCAGTGAAATTGAACTCGCTGTGAAGATGCAGTGTACCCGCGGCAAGACGGAAAGACCCCGTGAACCTTTACTATAGCTTGACACTGAACATTGAGCCTTGATGTGTAGGATAGGTGGGAGGCTTTGAAGTGTGGACGCCAGTCTGCATGGAGCCAACCTTGAAATACCACCCTTTAATGTTTGATGTTCTAACGTTGCCCCGTTATCCGGGGTGCGGACAGTGTCTGGTGGGTAGTTTGACTGGGGCGGTCTCCTCCCAAAGAGTAACGGAGGAGCACGAAGGTTGGCTAAGCATGGTCGGACATCATGCGGTTAGTGCAAAGGCATAAGCCAGCTTGACTGCGAGAGTGACGGCTCGAGCAGGTACGAAAGTAGGTCTTAGTGATCCGGTGGTTCTGAATGGAAGGGCCATCGCTCAACGGATAAAAGGTACTCCGGGGATAACAGGCTGATACCGCCCAAGAGTTCATATCGACGGCGGTGTTTGGCACCTCGATGTCGGCTCATCACATCCTGGGGCTGAAGTAGGTCCCAAGGGTACGGCTGTTCGCCGTTTAAAGTGGTACGCGAGCTGGGTTTAGAACGTCGTGAGACAGTTCGGTCCCTATCTGCCGTGGGCGTTGGAAGATTGAAAGGGGCTGCTCCTAGTACGAGAGGACCGGAGTGGACGCACCACTGGTGTTCGGGTTGTCATGCCAATGGCATTGCCCGGTAGCTAAGTGCGGAAGAGATAACCGCTGAAAGCATCTAAGCGGGAAACTTGCCTTGAGATGAGTCTTCCCTGACCCTTTAAGGGTCCTAAAGGAACGTTTAAGACTAAGACGTTGATAGGTTGGGTGTGTAAGCATAGCGATATGTTGAGCTAACCAATACTAATGAACCGTGAGGCTTAACCTGACAACACCGAAGGTGTTTTAGAGATTGAGAGATGAGGTTGATTCAATGAGCGTGAGAAGCCGAGAGGCGAGGGACATGGCAGCTTGTTCAAGATTGCAGTTCTGGTTTAGTGACGAAATGCGCTAAACGGGAACAAACCGAATTTGTCTGGCGGCAATAGCGCGGTGGTCCCACCTGACCCCATGCCGAACTCAGCAGTGAAACGCCGTAGCGCCGATGGTAGTGTGGGGTCTCCCCATGTGAGAGTAGGGAACTGCCAGACATTAAATTAGTGAGAAAGCCACCCATTGGGTGGCTTTTTTGCGTTTGGGGAAACCGAAATCACGCAATTTAGGGAGAGAGGCCTACATCGTGTGTTTATCGTTAAAGGTGATAAGGTAATCAGTAGTCCACTGAGGGATTGAGCTAGTAGGCGGTGTAGCCTGATTGCGATAAGTATTATTGTTTAGTCTCGAGTTGACCCCTCGCAATAGTACAAACTACAAATTTGATAAGATAAGATGCGCCTGATTTGATATACTGGTAGGCGATATCTTATCAAGCTGTAATAGGGTATTGATTATTTCATTGCAATGTAGGGATATGAGACGTGGCGAAAAGAACTTATTCTGTTCGATATATTGCAGGTGAACCTGCAAAACGTATTCAACCTACACCTGTACATATGTTAGGGGAATCCCTTCCAATTGGTATGCCGTTATTTGCTGCTGGGGAAACCTTAGATGTCGTTACTTGGAACATATATAAACAGCAGCGTCCAAATTGGAAAATAATGCTACGTGAGTTAGTGGTCGATAGAAAACTAATCTTACTGCAAGAAGCTCAAATGTCCCCAGAGTTAATTTCTTTTGCTGCTTCACATCAATTGATCGCTGACCAAGTCCCTGCTTTACCTTTTTCTCCTCATCCTGCGGGTGTAATGACATTGGCAACATCACATCCAATTTATTGCTGCCCATTGAGGGAGAAAGAGCCTTTATTACGTTTAGCAAAATCAGCTTTGATTACGGTTTATCCATTACCGAATGGTAAGCAATTGATGGTAGCGAATGTGCACGCAATTAATTTTAGTTTTGGGGTAGATGTCTACACTAAGCAACTAAATAAGCTTGGAACGCATATTAGTAAGCATATGGGGCCGGTACTCCTTGCTGGTGATTTTAACGCATGGAGTCGTCAGCGAATTAATGCACTAAAACGCTTTATTCGTTCTGTTGGCTTAAAAGAAGTTACCTATAATTTAGATTTACGGACAAAAGCTTTTGGTCGGCCATTAGATTTTATGTTTTATAGAGGTTTGAAGCTTAAAGAAAGTCGAGTGTTACAAACAGATGCTTCTGACCATAATCCAATCATCACTCAATTTGATTTGCTTAAGTAAGATCTTTTTAAGAGTTTCCCACCTTATTTATCTCTGAAACTATTGTAGATTTTATTATCAACTATAGCTGGAGATAGTTCATTGAAGCGATTATTACCTATAGCCTTATTATTTTGTGCATACCATGTTATGGGAAAAAATAATATCGAGTTAGCGAAACAAGCAGAACTACTACCCCGTTTGGTTATTTATGATCCGGCTTATCGTCAGATTGAATATCCTAATGGTGATGTCCCTGAAAATTATGGGGTGTGTTCTGATGTGATTATCCGTAGTTATCGGAAGATCGGAATTGATTTACAAAAATTATTACATGAAGATATTAAAACTAATTTTAATCAATATCCAAGTCAGCGTATTTGGGGTTTACGCAAGCCAGATAGAAATATTGATCATCGACGCGTCCCTAATTTAGAACGTTTTTTTACACGAAAAGCTACTGTAAAACAAATTACCAATAATGGGCAAGATTACTTTCCAGGTGATATTGTTTCGTGGCGTTTAGATGATGGTCGACCGCATATTGGAATTGTGACCACTATTAAGCTACCTGATAGCCAACGGTATTTGGTAATGCATAACATTGGTTATGGGCAAGTGGCAGAAGACGTGCTATTTAAGTGGAAGATTGTAGGGCACTACTCGTATTAGCATTTTTTTATCAAATGGTTAGTGACACTGATGACTGTTTATTTAAATAAACAGTCAATTAATAACATCTGAATTTATCGGATAATATTATTTAATATATGAAAGTAATTAGTTTTTCTTGTTATTTTTTAAATTATGTGCAATTTATTGTATAAGTTATTATTGGAATTAAACTATATTTATTAAGTGTAAAGCACGGTGATAAGCGATTTATTTGTCGAGTTGTTTTATTTCTTAAGGATTAAATGCCATGAAAAATATAGTTATTGTGGGTGGTGGTACAGGTGGTACCATGCTAGCTAATATTTTAGCTAGAAAACTTAATAAAGAAATTTTTTCGAAAAAAATAAAAATAACCTTAATAACAGATAACCCTATACACTATTATAAGCCGGCATTTATGTATGTGGCTTTCAATATGTTTTTTAAAGATGAGTTAAGTCGTCCAGAGCGTGAATTATTGAGACCTGAAATTGAATTAGTTATTGATAAAGTAGATTCATTTAATTTTAAAGATAAAGAATTATATTCAATAAATAATAAAAAATACTATTATGATTATTTAGTGGTTGCGACAGGTTGTGTACCTAAACCTGAACGAATTGAAGGGCTAAAAGATATTGGTAATCACTTTTATGCCTATGATGCTTCTCGTAAATTAGCAGACCAACTTAGTAAAATTGAAAAAGGTCGTATTTTTATTACAGTTTCTTTTCCTGAAACGCCGAATGTACCTCACCAGTGTGGCATTGCTCCTATGGAGACAACACTGATGATTGATGAGTTCTTACGTAAACGCCGGGTTAGGGATAATATTGAAATAGTTTATACCTACCCAACCGTGTCACAATTATTACGTAACTGTTTATTTATGCAGCAGCCTGTTTGTGAAGTTATTCCAGAAATATTTACTATTAAAAATATTCAAGCACAGAGGGGATTTACATTAAATAAAGTCGATCCCGATAAAAAAATTGCATACTCAAAAGAAGGGGATGAACAGCCTTTTGATTTATTGATTAGTACGCCGCCAATCACCGCAGTAGAAGCAGTAATTAATACAGGATTAAGTGAACACAATAATGGTGAGGGATGGTTACCTACAGACCATGAAACTATGCAAGTATATGGTATAGACGGTGTTTATGTTATAGGGGATACCGTTGATTTACCGATTAGTAAAGCAGGAGGCAGTTGCCATAACCAAGCTGCAATTATTGCAGATAACATTTGTGGTGAATTAATTTATGGTTATCCGGCGGCTATATATGATGGACGAGTTCAGGCAGTTGCTCAAATGGGGTTAACAGCAGGAATGCCTTTGCAATATGATTATAAACACGATGTTATTCCGACTCCTCCAACTAAATTAGGAGGGTTACTGAGAAATGGCTTCAATAGGGGTATCTATTGGGCAGCTATTCGTGGCTTAGTTTAATGAGGAATTTAAAATGTCGAATAATGAAACTCAAAGTAAGCTTGTTGAGCTACTTAGCTCAGAATCAGGTAATCATCTTGCTGAAAAATTAGCACCATTATTACAATTAAATCGCTTAGATAATATTGTTGATTTACTGTCATTAGTTTCTGACCTTATTGATATCTTAGATAACAGTACAGTAGAAAGATTGTCAAATTCATTTGAAGATACTTTGGTTCCTGTATGGGAATTAGGTACAGCATATAACATGGCTAAAATGGAAGGTGTATATGATAGTAAAAACCCAAATTTTCGTTCAGTGTATGCTTTATTAAAAGATCCTGACACATTACGTGGAATTAGTACGGTTTTACGGACTTTGCAAATTGTCGGATCTCGATTATCTCAATCCCAAGGAGGGTGATTTTTAGGAGGTGGTATGAGTTTAGATATAAAAAGTTCTTTTGATACACGGGCAATTCATAGCCATTATGATGCAAACCAACATTTAGGTTCATTAGCAGCACCCATTTATCAAACATCAACTTATGTATTTAAAAGTGTGGAAGAGGGAGGTGCCTATTTTAGTGGTGAAAAAGAGGGGTATATTTATACTCGGATTAATAACCCGACGCTAACTTTACTAGAAAATAGGATCGCTTCTCTTGAGGAGGCAGAGGCTGCTGTTGTGTTCTCTTCAGGTATGGGGGCGATTACAGCGACTTTTTGGACATTATTAAACCCTGGTGATGAACTACTAGTGGACTTAACCGTTTACGGTTGTACCTATGCTTTTTTTCATCATGGATTAGCTCGATTTGGTGTAAAAGTGCGTCATATTGATATGAGCGATCCAAATAATGTGGCTAAAGCGATCACTGATAAAACTCGGATAATATTTTTCGAATCACCGGCTAACCCAAATATGCGCTTAGTTGATATTGCAGCCGTGAGTGAAATTGCTCATCGAAAAAAAGTATTGGTGGCTGTCGATAATACATACTGTACGCCTTATATCCAAAAGCCAATTACACTTGGTGCTGATATTGTTATTCATTCTTTGACTAAATATATGAATGGTCATGGGGATGCAATGGGTGGGGCAATAGCGACTTCCGCTGAGTATGCGAAACAAGTAAGGTTAGTTGGATTGAAAGACATGACGGGGGCATGCTTATCTCCTCATGATGCGAATTTAATTCTTAGAGGGGTGAAAACGCTACCTGTTCGTATGGAACGGATTGTTCAAAATACGCATAAAATTGCTGAATATTTGCAGTCTCATCCGCAGATAAAGTCAATAATGTATCCAGGATTACCGAACTTTGAACAATACCAATTAGCTCAAAGACAAATGAAGTTAGCTGGGGGGATTATTGCCTGCGAGTTAAAAGGCGGAATCGAAGCCGGCAAACTGTTTTTGAACCGCCTCAAGCTATTTTCAAGAGCGGTGAGTTTGGGAGATTGTGAGTCATTAGCTCAACACCCTGCTAGCATGACCCACTCGACCTATACTCGAGAAGAAAGGTTGAAATATGGTATTAGCGATGGGTTGATTCGGCTTTCTATTGGTTTAGAAAACGTGGATGAGTTAATAGACGATATTCGTCAAGCTATTGAGTCATAATAAAAAATAGCCCTATATGGAATAAATATAGGGCTATTATATTTTTAGGTTAGCGCTTTTGGTAAGAACGCATAATAAAGAAAGCAATACTGAGTAAAGCAACCCAAACAAAGCCGACGATTAATGCGACCTGAGTATCTTTAAAGAAGCCTAGCAATGCGATAACAAACACCATGAATGCAATAGTGAGAGCAGGGCCTACAGGCCAGAAAGGTACTGGAAATTTTAGTTGTTTTACTTCTTCTTGGCTCATTTTTCGGCGCATAGCAACATGAGATAGTAAGATCATAAGCCATACCCAGACGGTCGCGAAGGTTGCAATAGATGCAATAATCACGAAGATTTTTTCTGGTAATAGGTAGTTAAGGTAAACGCCCAATAACATTACGACAGACATAACCAGTACAGTTACCCATGGAACACCACTTTTTGTTAGTTTGGTAAAGACTTTTGGCGCTTGCCCATCTTGAGCCATGCCGTACATCATGCGGCCAGCACCAAAAATATCACTGTTAATCGCAGAAATTGCGGCGGTGATAACGACAATATTCAAGATATTGGCTGCTGATTGAATACCTAAGCTATCGAAAATTTGTACAAATGGACTACCGTTTTGGCCGATTTGATTCCATGGGTAAATACACATCAGTATAAATAGTGTTAAACCATAAAATAGTAATATGCGAATAGGTACAGCATTGATGGCTTTAGGAATGGTTTTTTCTGGATTCTGGGCTTCACTTGCGGTAATACCAATGACTTCAATACCGCCAAACGCAAACATGACGATAGCTAAAGAGGCGATGACCCCCTCAATGCCGTTTGGCATGAAACCACCGTGTTCCCACAGATTTTGTAGCCCAACTTCGTGGTTGGTTTCTTGACCAAAACCATAGAACATTAAGAATGCACCACCAACTATCATACCAATGATGGCACTGACTTTTATGATAGAAAGCCAGAATTCCATTTCGCCAAAGATTTTGACATGACATAAATTGAGCGCACTAATAAATAGTACGATACTTAATACCCATACCCACTGGTCGACATGTGGGAACCAGAACCCCATGTACATCCCGAAGGCGGTAATATCAGCTAAGCAGACAACCAGCATTTCAAATACATAGTTCCAGCCAGTGAGAAAGCCAGCTAGAGGGCCCATATAATGACTTGCATAGTGAGAGAAAGAGCCTGGGACGGGGTTATGCACCGCCATTTCACCGAGGGCACGCATTACCATAAACACGGCTGCACCGCCTAACATATAGGCAAGTAATACTGCAGGCCCAGCAGCCTGAATGGCTGATGCTGAACCGTAAAACAGCCCTGTACCAATCGCTGAGCCTAAGGCCATAAAGCGAATGTGCCGAACACTCAGCCCCTTTCTGAGTTGATTTTGTTCACTACTTTGCATGTCTTTTCCTGTCATTGACTTTGTTTTAATATATTGTACCGAATATAGTTTCGGTTTCGTTGATTTAATTGATGTACTTTCCTGAACGCAAGGTGATTACATTATCACAAAGTGCATTGCCCGTGAGATAGATATCTGCAATATAATATGCGCTAAATGGATTATTCTAGGAGCAGTATGAAGTACCCAATTAATGAAATCTTCCAAACAATACAGGGGGAAGGTGTTTTCACTGGTGTCCCAGCAGTATTTATTCGTTTGCAGGGCTGCCCTGTTGGTTGCAGTTGGTGTGACACTAAACAAACTTGGGATAAGGAAGCTACAAAAGAAACCACTTTGGGCGATATTGCATTGAAAACACAAGATAGTGATTGGTGGGCGATGTCTGATGCGGATGGGTTGGTCCAATTGATGCAAAAAAGTGGTTTTACCGCGAAACATATTGTGATCACGGGCGGAGAACCTTGTATTTATGATTTAACATCATTGACCGAGGCTTTGGAGAAGCAAGGGTATCAATGCCAAATTGAAACGAGTGGGACTTACCCAGTTCAATGCACAGAAGAGACTTGGGTGACGGTATCACCAAAAGTAGGTATGAAAGGCGGATTGAAAGTACTTAGCCAAGCGGTGGATAGGGCTAATGAAATTAAGCACCCAGTTGCGCGAGAAAAAGATATTGAAGCGCTTGAAAGAATTTTAGCATTACGTACTGTGGATGCTCCACCTATCGTTGCATTACAACCGATTAGCCAAAAGGCGACAGCAACGAAATTGTGTATTGACACTTGTATACAGCGTAATTGGCGTTTATCGATTCAAACGCATAAGTATTTGGATATTCAATAATAAAAAAATAACGATGACTTTGCATCGACCCCCAATAGTTGAAAAACAATCATTGGGGGCTTTAACATTATCTAAATGGTTGGTTTAACGGCACTTCAGGATCGGGCTCGTGAGTAATACGGTTACGTAAGTCACGACGAATAATCTCAATAGACCAAAACCAAATTAAATGGCCAAATATTTCTGAAACATTCTCGTACCATGGAAGGTCGAAAAGTGGAGGGGTGAGCCCCATAAGAGGGAATGAAATCATATGGACAAATAATTGCGCCAGTGCACCCGCTAATAACCCTTGCCATAGCTTAATTTTAGGGAATATTTCAGCAACAATGCAATATCCGACAGCAAACACGATAGAAAATAGGATGTGAGTAACACCCACTGAATTAAACACGTGCCCTGCAAAGGTGTAAACCGCAGAATTAGGGTCTGCAATTCCTAACCAATCTCTTAAGAAAATATAAGGTGGATTTAGAAAATTACGTGAGCAGTCAATTTGTTCTGCTGCGCGGATCAGAGTTTCAGGCGAGCAAGCCGCGTTGAACATATCTGTTGGGCTTCTTGGCGGTAATGGAACTTCAGCGCCCCATTTGACAAACGATGAGACAATACCTGCGATTAAACCGATAAATGCTGCTAATCCATAACGTCTTCTGGATTTGGGTGTTTGTTGAAATAGATTCATTTTCCCTGCCTTATTAAAAGTAAATAATGGTAAATAATAGATCAGGTTATAATTTGATGCACTATGTCAAATTAAAGTTTTTATGTTCTTTATGCCAGAAAACTTAAAATAGCCGTCAATGGCCTCTTTTTATTTATATTGTTGCAAAAATGTAAACTTTTCAGTGACTTCATTTTTTGCGAAGATAGAAAATGCCCGTGGTTGCTTCACTTCTTGCTTCACTTCTTGCTTATACTTTAGCGGCAACTCTTCTTACCTTAATCTTAGGTCTTGATACCAGACTAACCACTGCCACTTGATAGCGGTTGGAAAGCTTTTCATATGGTGTGTTAGGGAGTGCTTTATCTGGGGGGGATTATTATTTACTGTATAATTAGCGATAAGTCGAAGAGAAGGATATAGAGATTTTTGCCCCTCATTTATTTTCAAAACCGATTAGGCTTGCCACTAAACCAGCAGCCTGAGGGGCTTGTATCCCTATATAAATGAATTTTATTTTTACCCAGCTATCAAAATAGTTACGGGAAATACTATTACCTTTTTAGAACTTGTATTTTTAAGCCTGCCCGCGATAAACGCAGCCTGCATTGCAAGTTTCTTTAACGGTGACTGCACTTAATAAAGGTAAATGTGGTTTAGTTTGTTGCCAAATCCATTGTGCTAATACTTCACTTGTTGGGTTTTCTAGCCCTTTGATCTCATTTAAATAATGATGGTCTAGTTGTTCCCAAATAGGCTTAAATACCGCTTTCACATCAGCAAAATCAATAATCCAACCACTCTGTTTATCAACTTCCCCAGTAATTTCTAAACGCACCATGAAAGAATGCCCATGCAGACGACCACACTTATGACCAGCGGGGACATGGGGAAGTTTGTGTGCAGCTTCGAACGTAAAATCCTTATAGATTGTTGTGCTCATATATCATTCCTTATTGTTAATAAACAGCGCATTGTACTGTATTTTTAGCTAAAAATGTCTTTATTTGCCAAATTATTACTAACCGCTTTTATGGATATGATCCATCTGCTAATTGCTTTAGGCTTTTTAGTTATTATTTATGGCTATAGTTTCTTATCCCGCTATTGATGGTTGTTATAACCTAATCGCATACCCTACTTATTCTAAGTACAGCGGTATTTTTTGCTTTACTAGTTTAATTATTTAGGTAAATGAGCGAACAGTCTGTTGTGGGTATTTTCTGGGTGAGTGACATAGCATTGTTTTTTAAAATTCAAAAATGAACTACGCTGGGGTTACAGGATAATGACAAAAAAACAGCCGCCATTAGCGGCGCTGCCAATATCTGTTGAGCAATTAACACGTTTGCAGACAGTTGTTGATGATTTTTCATCACATCAACTCGCTTGGCTTTCCGGTTATTTATGGGGGATGGTAAATCAAAATGCCCCTGTTGACATGTCAACGAGTGCGCCAGTCGCTGCGCAGGAAACCGTTACGATTATTTCAGCCTCACAAACGGGTAATGCACGCCGCCTATCAGAGCAACTCAGAGAACGTTTAATTAGCGAAAAAATTAACGTGAATCTAGTGAATGCGGGTGACTATAAGTTTAAGCAAATAAACCAAGAGAAAGTGCTGGTTGTTGTGGCATCAACTCAAGGGGAAGGGGAGCCAGCAGAAGAAGCTGTCGCATTATATAAATACCTTTATTCGAAAAAAGCACCGAATTTGGCACAAACCAGTTATGCCGTTTTTGCTTTAGGCGATTCATCGTATGAAAAATTTTGCCAAGCGGGCAAAGACTTTGATTCCCAATTGGCATTATTAGGCGCAACGTCATTGATTGAGAGAGTCGATGCAGATGTCGAATATCAATCCATTGCAGATGAATGGGTTGAAAACCTCACTCAAATCTTAAAGGCACGAGTTCCGGCACAAACTGATAGTCAATTATTAACAGCTCAAGCGGGAAGTGTGAATGAAATTCACTCATCGCCTTATACCAAAACAGCACCTTTAACCGCCACGTTACTCAGTAATCAAAAAATTACAGGGCGGGATTCACAAAAAGATGTTCGTCATATTGAAATTGATTTAGGTGACTCTGGTTTACGTTATCTACCGGGGGATTCGCTGGGGGTGTGGTTTGATAATGACCCCGAATTAGTTGATGAGCTGGTGGCTTTACTTTGGTTACAAGGGGATGAAGAGGTCTTTATTGGCTCGCAGCGGCACTCTTTACGTGATGCACTGATTTATCAATTAGAACTGACACAAAATACTCATGTAATTGTCGAGAAATATGCACAACTATCTAAAGATGATGAGTTGCTGTCATTAATTAGCGATAAACAAGCTATTTTGCAATACGCGCAAACGACGCCGATCGTTGATATGGTGCGCCAAGCCGCAGCGCAGCCAAGTGCTCAAGAATTTGTTGATTTACTACGCCCACTAACGCCTCGATTGTACTCAATTTCCTCATCTCAAGCGGAATCAGAAGACGAAGTACATGCTACCGTTGGTGTTGTTCGTTATGACATCGATGGGCGTCCTCGCACTGGTGGGGCGTCGGGTTTTTTAGCAGATAGACTCAAAGAGGGGGATGAACTGCGCATTTTCATTGAGCACAATGATAACTTCCGCCTACCTGCTGACCCAACAACACCTGTGATTATGATTGGTCCTGGAACAGGCATCGCCCCATTCCGCGCTTTTTTACAGCAACGGGATAACGACGGTGCAACAGGTAAAAACTGGTTGTTTTTTGGTAACCCTCACTTTGTTGATGACTTTCTCTATCAAGTTGAATGGCAGCGTTATGTTAAAGACGGTTTATTAACCCAAATTTCATTAGCTTGGTCGCGAGATCAGAAAGAAAAAGTTTACGTGCAGGACAAACTTCGTGAACAAGGCGAAGCTGTTTGGCAATGGTTACAAGAAGGTGCACACCTGTATGTCTGCGGTGATGCAAATCGTATGGCAAAAGATGTAGAGCAGGCATTATTGGATATCATCGGTCAATACGGCAACATGGATAGTGAGGAGGCCGATGAATTTTTAAGTGAGCTGCGCGTAATGCGCCGTTATCAGAGGGATGTTTATTAATGAGCAATGAACAACAACAAAAACCCTTAATCGTCGAAGGCAAACTTGCTGACAGCGAACGCATGAAGCAAGACAGTAACTATTTGCGCGGTACCATTAAGGAAGATTTGAAAAACGGCTTAACTGGTGGTTTTAATGGGGACAACTTTTTATTGATCCGTTTCCATGGCATGTACCAACAAGATGACCGTGATATTCGAGCAGAGCGTGCAGAACAAAAACTTGAGCCACGTCATGCAATGATGTTGCGTTGCCGCTTACCGGGGGGAATTATCACCCCAAAACAATGGTTAGATATTGATAAGTTTGCTACTGAGCACACGCTGTATGGCAGTGTGCGCATAACTAACCGGCAAACATTTCAGTTCCACGGCATCCTTAAAGGGGATGTGAAACCTGCACACCAAATGTTAAGCCATGTCGGCTTGGACGCATTAGCAACGGCAAATGACGTTAACCGTAATGTGCTATGCACATCTAACCCAGTGCAATCGGAGTTACATCAGCAAGCCTATGAATGGGCAAAGAAAATTTCTGAGCACCTTTTACCTAGAACCAGCGCATATGCTGAAATTTGGTTAGATAAAGAAAAAATTGTGACAACTGATGAAGAACCTATTTTAGGGCAAACTTATTTACCAAGAAAGTTTAAAACATCGGTGGTTATTCCACCTCTCAATGATGTGGATTTACATGCTAATGATATGAATTTTATCGCCATTGCTGAAAATGATGAGCTCATTGGTTTTAATGTGTTGGTTGGTGGTGGTTTAGCTATGACTCATGGTGATACTGCGACCTTTCCACGTTTAGCCAGTGAATTTGGTTTTATTCCATTAGATAAAACATTGGCCATTGCAGAAGCGATAGTGACAACTCAGCGTGATTGGGGGAATCGGACTGACCGTAAAAACGCGAAAACTAAATACACTTTAGAGCGAGTGGGGGTCGATACCTTTAAGGCGGAAGTTGAAAGGCGCTCCGGCGTGGATTTCGAACCAATCCGACCTTATCAATTCACGGAACGCGGTGACAAAATTGGTTGGCTTAAAGGGGTTGATAATCGTTGGCACTTAACGTTGTTTATTGAAAATGGCCGGTTGATTGATTTAGCGGATAAACCATTAAAAACTGGGGTTGCGGAAATAGCGCGTATTCACCAAGGTGATTTTCGTTTAACAGCGAACCAAAATCTGATCGTTGCTGGTGTGCCTGAAAGTGAAAAAGAGGCGATTGAAGCGATAGCGAAAGCCCATGGGTTAATGAGTGATGCAATCACGCCACAGCGTGAAAATTCAATGGCTTGTGTTTCTTTTCCAACTTGCCCATTAGCGATGGCTGAAGCGGAACGTTTTCTCCCTGAGTTTGTTAGCCACGTTGAAAATATTATGGCATCACATCAAGTGGCTGATGAGCATATCGTTTTGCGCGTTACAGGCTGCCCAAACGGATGTGGTCGAGCAATGCTGGCGGAAGTGGGGTTAGTTGGAAAAGCGCTTGATAGGTATAATTTACACTTGGGTGGTAACCGTATTGGAACGCGAATTCCACGCATGTACCGCGAAAATATCAGCAGTGCTGAAATTTTGGCTATTTTGGATGAATTAATTGGTAATTGGTCGAAAAACCGCTTAACTCAAGAAGGTTTTGGAGACTTTTTAGTCCGCACTGACGTTGTAAAGCCAGTTGTAAATTCTGCTGTCGATTTTTATGAGGTTCAGGAGGCAGTATGAGTCAGCTTCAACTAGCGGCAGTATTAAGTTTAGATAAAGCTCAGCAAACGGCGTATTTATCTGACTTCAACGTGCAGTTAGAAAAAATGAGTGCAATACAGCGTATTGAATGGGCGCTTGAACATTTGCCAGCAGAATTTGTGTTGTCTTCCAGTTTTGGAATACAAGCAGCGTTAACGCTGCATATGGTGACACAAATTGTACCTGATATCCCTGTCATTTTAACGGATACAGGCTATTTGTTTCCCGAGACCTATCAATTTATTGAGCACCTAAGCAGTACACTAAATTTGAATTTACAAGTATATCGAGCTCAGCGAACCCCTGCGTGGCAAGAAGCGATTTATGGGCAGCTTTGGACGCAAGGTATTGAAGGGATTGAACGTTATAATCAACTTAATAAAGTTGAACCGATGGAAAGAGCATTACATGAATTACAGGCTCAGAGTTGGTTTTCCGGGTTAAGGCGTGAGCAATCAACGAGCCGAGCCAATTTATCAGTGTTGGGGGTTGGTAAAGGCATTTTTAAAATCCTACCTGTCATTGATTGGAATAATAAGCAAGTTTATGAATACTTAATAAAGTATAAGTTACCTTACCATCCATTATGGGAAAAGGGATATCTATCAGTCGGTGATACCCATACAACCCGTAAATGGGAGGAAGGGATGAGTGAGGAAGACACTCGTTTCTTTGGTTTAAAGCGTGAGTGTGGGCTTCATGAAAACTAAATACTCGTCATACTCGTCATAATTCAAGCTGTCGCGTTGTTGGCTGCGTGCATTCGCACTAGTCACATACTTATGTATGCTCCTAGCGACTCATTTACTTGCCGCCTAGCGACAACATGAATTATTTAGAGTATGGGTTGGTCTTAATTCAAGCGGTAGGGTTGTTGGCTGCGTGCATTCGCACTAGTCACATACTTATGTATGCTCCTAGCGACTCATTTACTTGCCGCCTAGCGACAACATGAATTATTTAGAGTATGGGTTGGTCTTAATTCAAGCGGTAGGGTTGTTGGCTGCGTGCATTCGCACTAGTCACATACTTATGTATGCTCCTAGCGACAACATGAATTATTTAGAGTATGGGTTGGTCATAATTCAAGCGGTAAGGTTGTTGGCTGCGTGTATTCGCACTAGTCACATACTTATGTATGCTCCTAGCGACTCATTTACTTGCCGCCTAGCGACAACATGAATTATTTAGAGTATGGGTTGGTCATAATTCAAGCGGTAAGGTTGTTGGCTGCGTGCATTCGCACTAGTCACATACTTATGTATGCTCCTAGCGACTCATTTACTTGCCGCCTAGCGACAACATGAATTATTTAGAGTATGGGTTATTCGTAACCCAATTCGTGGTTTTAGTTTAGGGTTTAAATAGTTATAGATTTGATAAAATATTTGTTTAATTACAAAGGGATACTTTTATTTAAAAAATAGATGTCCCTTAATTTTTATAAAACTAAATTTAAAATAAAGTTTTAGTTAAGTTTGGTTGATTTGATACTTTTTGTCATTATTTTTTGCTAGTTAATGAATATTTGGCTTATTCCTTTCAGTTACAAGTCATGTTTTTTTAGCATTTCAAACCTTAACTTTTACACCATATAGTCAATTTTATATTTCATATAATAAGTTTATATAAAGATGGGTGAGCAAGATGGATTATTTACCGTTATTTGTCGATGTGCGTACGCGCAAAGTAGTGTTGATTGGCGGTGGCATAGTGGCTGCACGCAAAGCTGAATTGCTCATCAAAGCACAAGCTCAACTTGTGGTTATCTCCCCGTCGTTATGTCCTCAATTACAAGCTCAGTGCCAACAAAACCATTTTATTTGGTTCGCTGAGGAATATCGCTCTTCTTTATTGGATGACGCTTTTTTAGTGATTGCGGCGACGGATGACACGAAACTTAATGAAACCGTTTTTTACGATGCTAATGAGCGAAAAATTTTTGTCAATGTAGTGGATGATCAACCTTTATGCTCGTTTATTGTTCCTTCAATTATTGACCGTTCTCCGGTGATTGTGGCGGTTTCCTCTGGGGGAACAGCACCCGTTTTAGCCCGTTTATTGAGAGAAAAATTGGAAACAATGCTTCCTGCTTCTTTGGGGAAAATGGCTGAAATTGCTGGGCGTTGGCGCGGTAAAGTCAAAGAAACGCTGGTCAATATGCGGGAAAGAAAGCGCTTTTGGGAAAAAAGTTTTAGTGGGCGCTTTGCATCACTAGTTGAAAAAGGCCAATTAAGCGAAGCAGAGTTGCAATTAGAACGCCAACTTTATGAACCCGATAACCATGGTGAGTTAATTCTTGTAGGAGCCGGGCCCGGTGATGCGGGGTTACTTACGTTAAAAGGGTTGCGTGTTTTACAAAGTGCCGAGGTGGTTTTATATGATCACCTTGTTAGTGAGGAAATTCTGGAATTGGTACGTCGTGATGCCGACAAAATTTGTGTGGGTAAACGAGCTGGCAATCACAGTGTTTCTCAAGAAGAAACTAACGCATTGATCGTGAAATTTGCTCAGCAAGGCAAAAAAGTTGTTCGCCTTAAAGGGGGGGACCCGTTTGTTTTTGGTCGCGGAGGTGAAGAGCTACAAGTTGCTGTTCAGGCAGGGGTCCCATTTCAAGTGGTACCAGGGGTGACCGCGGCGATTGGTGCAACTGCTTATGCAGGGATCCCGCTGACGCATCGGGAATACTCTCAGAGTATTACATTTATTACTGGGCATTGTCGTGAAAATGGCGCTGATTTGGATTGGCAGGCACTTGCTCGTGGTCAACAAACCTTAGCAATTTATATGGGCACAGTAAAAGCAGCCAATATTAGTGAACAACTGATTAAATTTGGGCGAGCGAGTGATACCCCTGTCGCTGTTGTAGGTTGTGGGACAAGGCGTGAGCAAAAAGTAGTTACAGGTAGTTTATCTGAGCTGGAAACATTGGCACAGCAAGCACCATCACCCGCTTTGATCGTGATAGGTGAAGTTGCGGCATTACATAAACAATTAGCATGGTTTGGCACACAAACTGAAGATATCAGTTGGCGTAGTGCTGTACTGGAATTGGCTTAATTTAGGAGGCGCTTGTGAACGAAAAAACATTGACTCACTTACAGCAGTTAGAGGCAGAAAGTATTCATATTATTCGAGAGGTTGCCGCCGAATTTGCTAACCCAGTGATGCTGTATTCTATTGGAAAAGATTCGTCTGTCATGCTGCATTTAGCTCGGAAAGCTTTTTACCCTGGGAAATTACCTTTTCCTTTGTTGCATGTAGATACAGGATGGAAATTTCGCGAAATGTATGAGTTTCGTGATGCAACAGCACAGAAATATGGTTTTGAATTATTGGTGTATCGTAACCCTGAAGGGGAAAGATTAGGGATTAACCCATTTGTACATGGCAGTGCAAAACATACCGATATCATGAAAACCGAGGGGCTAAAGCAGGCTTTAGATAAATATGGCTTTGATGCGGCATTTGGAGGGGCACGACGAGACGAGGAAAAATCCCGAGCAAAAGAGCGGATCTATTCTTTTCGTGACCGATCTCACCGTTGGGACCCGAAAAACCAACGCCCAGAACTTTGGCATAATTACAATGGGCAAATAAACAAAGGTGAAAGTATCCGTGTATTTCCACTGTCAAATTGGACTGAACTCGATATTTGGCAATATATCTATTTGGAAAATATCGATATTGTTCCATTGTATTTTGCAAAAGAGCGGCCTGTTATTCAACGAGAAGGGGCCTTGTTGATGGTTGATGATGACCGTATTGATTTACAAACGGGGGAAGTTATTCGCCAGCAAACAGTACGTTTTCGAACTCTTGGCTGCTGGCCTCTTACGGGAGCCGTACCATCAAATGCGCAAACCCTGCCTGAAATTATTGAAGAAATGTTGGTTTCTACTACCAGTGAACGGCAAGGGCGGTTAATCGATAGCGACCAGTCAGCATCGATGGAACTGAAAAAACGCCAAGGCTATTTTTAAGGCCTGTGGGGAAGGTTAATACATAACGTCAGGGTCAATACGCAAGGTCAGGAGAAAAATCATGGCACAGGCCGTTTATAACGAATCAATTGCACATCAAATTGAGCAGCAAGGTGGTGTGGAACCTTATTTACTGGCTCAGCAGCAAAAAGGGTTATTACGTTTTTTAACTTGTGGCAATGTAGATGATGGCAAAAGTACTTTAATTGGCCGTTTACTACATGATACCCGCCAAATTTATCAAGATCAGCTCTCAACACTGCAAAGTGATAGTAAGCGTATAGGTACGCAAGGCGAAAAACTGGATCTTGCGTTATTGGTTGATGGGCTCGCAGCAGAGCGTGAGCAAGGGATCACCATCGACGTTGCTTATCGCTATTTTTCCACGGAAAAACGCAAATTTATTATTGCCGATACACCTGGTCATGAGCAATACACGCGTAATATGGCGACAGGCGCATCAACATGTTCACTTTCTATTTTGTTGATCGATGCGAGAAAAGGGGTACAAGAGCAAACTCGACGCCATAGCTTTATCAGTACTTTGTTGGGGATACGCCATCTTGTTGTCGCCGTAAATAAAATGGATCTGGTGGGTTACAGCGAAGCTGTATTTGAGAAGATCAAACAGGATTATCAACAGTTTGCAACAGAATTACCCGTTGAATTGAATGTATGGTTTGTGCCAATTTCAGCGCTTGATGGCGACAATATTGTGAATAGCAGCCATCACTTACCTTGGTATCAAGGCGAAACACTATTATCGATTTTAGAAAATGTTCAAGTGGAACAAAAGGCCGTAGAACAGGCAATGCGTTTTCCAGTGCAGTATGTTAATCGTCCAAACTTAGATTTTCGAGGCTACAGTGGAACGTTATCGTCAGGTATTGTACGGGTAGGGCAAAACATTAAAGTCTTACCGTCGGGGGCGACATCTCAAATTAAACAGATTGTGACTTTTTCTGGTCCACAAGAGTTTGCTATTCCGGGGGAGGCTATCACGCTCGTTTTAGCGGACGAAATTGATATTAGCCGCGGTGATTTATTGGTTGCAGAAAATGAAACCTTACAAGCGACACAACATGCGTCAGTTGATGTTGTGTGGATGTCTGAGCAGCCTTTAGTCCAAGGGCAGCAACTCGATATAAAAGTGGCTGGTAAGCGTAGTCGAGCCAAGGTTGAAAATATTCAATATCAAGTTGATGTGAATAATTTAACGCAAAAAGTTGCCACAGAGTTACCTCTAAATGGAATAGGTTTAGTGGAGTTTTCTTTTGATGAGCCGCTATTGTTAGAAAATTATCAGCGTAATGCGGATACTGGCGGTATGATCCTGATTGACCGGTTAACTAATGTCACCGTAGGAGCAGGGCTAGTTCGCGAGACACAAGCCCCTATTTTTGAGCCAACTAGTGAATTTAGTGAATTTGAAATTGAATTAAATAAATTAGTTCGTCGTCATTTTCCGCATTGGGGCGCTCGTGATGTTCTTGGTGGAAAATAACTATGATGACAAAAGCAAATAATATAGTTTGGCATCAACATGCTGTGACTCGACAGCTACGGGAAAGCAATAATGGGCACAAAGGTGCAGTATTGTGGTTTACAGGGTTATCGGGTTCAGGGAAATCTACCCTTGCAGGGGCGATAGAACATCAATTAGCTTCAATGGGGAATAAAACCTATTTATTGGACGGTGATAATGTTCGCCACGGGTTATGTCGTGATTTAGGTTTTAGCGAAGCGGATCGGCAAGAAAATATCCGGCGGATCGGGGAAGTGGCTAAATTAATGGTAGATGCAGGCTTAATTGTTGCTACTGCATTTATTTCCCCGTTTCAACATGATCGGCAAAAGGTGCGCGATTTATTTGAGCCGAACCAATTTTTTGAATTGTATGTGGATACTCCTGTCAGTATTTGTGAACAGCGCGACCCAAAAGGTTTATATCAACAAGCCCGAGAAGGTAAAATCAAGCAGTTTACAGGGGTTGACTCCCCCTATGAAGCCCCGCAATATCCGGAGCTACAGCTTAATGGTCAACAACCGATTTCAGACTCCCTTTCTCAAATTATTGCGTTATTATTGCGCAATCAAATCATTCAAGTGGATTATTAATTGCCTTTAAATATCCCTCTTTTTTATTAAATGGTAAAATAAGAGGGAATATTTAGTGCATTTAAACCAGACTTATTCTGACTTTTTATCACTATTTTAGTATCACAGTAGCGTCATTCGTTGAGTTATGGGATGATTAGCAAATCATTTCAGGGGGCAAGATGGGTAAATTAACGCTACTATTAATCGCGATATTAGCATGGTTACAATATTCCTTATGGTTAGGTAAGAACGGCATACATGATTACGTACAGGTCAAAGATGATGTTGCTGCTCAGGAAATTGTTAACTCGCGCTTGAAAATGCGTAATGAACAGCTATTTGCGGAAATTAATGATTTAAATGATGGGCAGGATGCGATTGAAGAACGAGCTCGTAGTGAGCTTGGGATGATCAAGCCTGGGGAATCTTTTTATCGGGTGGTTAAAGAAAGTAATAACCAAAAATCCACACAATAATAACGATGCAAAAATGGTATGCCCATTAGCCTGATTATTTCTGATGTAAGAATCTAATAATGATAAATCCAGACAATACCCCACAAACCCGAGCCCTACAAAACAATGACCCTCAAATTGTTGCGCTAATTCCTGCGGCAGGGATAGGGAGCCGCATGAATGCCGATTGCCCCAAACAATATCTACGGGTGGCTGGCAAAACGATCATTGAACATACACTGAGTGCATTGCTAGCAAATAATAATGTTAAACATATTATCATTGCACTAAGCTCAGAAGATGAATATTTTCAGCAGCTAGCTATTTCAACAAACCCTCGAATTACTGCGGTTATTGGTGGAAAGGAACGTGCAGATTCGGTCCTTGCCGGTGTCAATTTTTTAGCGGCGCAACCTGAACTCTCAAATTGTTGGGTGTTAGTCCATGATGCTGCTCGTCCTTGCCTCCACCAGTCAGATTTAAATAAAATTATTCAATTAACAACAGAACAAAACTGCTGTGGTGGGATACTCGCGGCGCCTGTTCGTGACACCATGAAACGCAGTTTAAAAGCCAGCCAGTTAATCGACCATACTGTTGAACGTGAGGCTCTATGGCATGCGCTGACACCACAATTTTTCCCGCTATTATTATTACGGGACTGTCTAAGTAAAGCCTTGAAAGAAAATGCAGTGATCACAGACGAAGCCTCTGCACTTGAATATTGCGGTTATCAACCGGTATTAGTTCCGGGGCGCGCAGATAATCTAAAAGTGACACGCCCAGAAGATCTCACCTTGGCGGAGTTTTATCTTTCAAGAATGAACAATTAAGGAAAAAAAATGAGAATCGGACACGGTTTTGACGTACACAAATTTGGTGGTGAAGGCCCTATCATCATTGGTGGCGTGCGCATCCCTTACGAGCAAGGCCTACTCGCGCACTCAGATGGTGATGTTGTATTGCATGCATTAACTGACGCAGTACTCGGTGCTGCTGCGTTAGGAGATATCGGTAAATTATTTCCAGATACTGACCCTGCATTTAAAGGGGCTGATAGCCGTGTGTTACTAAGGGAAGCCTTTTGTCATGTACGTGCTAAAGGTTATCGTATTGGTAATATTGATATTACCATTATGGCTCAGGCGCCTAAAATGTTGCCGCATATTGCTCAAATGCGGGTCAATATTGCTGAAGACCTTGAGTGTCATATGGATGATGTTAATGCGAAAGCCACGACGACGGAGCAGTTGGGGTTTGTGGGGCGTAAAGAAGGCATTGCCTGCGCCGCGGTTGTTCTTTTAGTCAAAGATAATAGTAATGAAAGCAATGAATGTTCAGTACCTGCATGGTAAGCCGTTGTCTTCTGGTACGCTAAAAAGTGTTCCTGAAGATTTTATTGTCAAAGAAGATTTAGGCTTTGAGCTCGATGGTGAAGGCGAACATGTCATGGTTCGTGTCGAAAAAACAGGGTGTAATACGCTGTTTGTTGCTGAGCAATTAGCAAAGTTTGCTAAAATTTCAGCTAGAGCTGTCAGCTATGCAGGTTTAAAAGATAGGCATGCGGTGACTGAGCAGTGGTTTTGTTTACAAATGCCGGGTAAGGAAACGCCAGATTTTTCTGCATGGCAGCTTGAAGGATGCCGCGTGCTTGCCACTACACGGCAAAAACGGAAATTACGTATTGGTTCCTTGAAAGGAAATCAATTTGAAATCACTTTGCGTGATATTTCAGATGCGAAAGATGTTGAACAACGCTTAGAAAAAGTCGCATTATCTGGAGTACCTAATTATTTTGGTGAGCAACGCTTTGGTCGTGGTGGGCAGAATCTGACCCAAGCATTACGTTGGGCAAACCAAGAGATTCATGTTCGTGAGCGGAATAAACGCAGTTTTTATCTTTCTGCGGCTCGCAGTGCAATGTTTAACCATATCGCGAGTGAACGTATTGCGAATAATACGGTACATCAAGTGCTATTAGGGGATGCATTACAACTAACGGGGCGGGGGAGTTGGTTTGTTGCAACTTCGGATGAGTTATTAACACTGCAAGAACGTGTGTTATCAACAGAGTTAAGTATTACTGCCCCTCTTCCTGGTGATGGCGAGTTAGGTTCGCAAGATGACGCATTAGGGTTTGAAATTCATTGCTTAGAAGATTATCAGCCATTTATGGCTTTAATGAAAAGTGAACGCGCATCTTTGGTGAGAAGAGCCGTTATTATCAAGCCACAGGGATTGCAATGGCAATGGTTAGATAACACGACAGTAAAGCTAACATTTTTCTTAAACTCAGGTAGTTTTGCGACAAGTGTAGTAAGAGAAATTATCAATCAAAATGGGCAGGATAATGCCGATGCTAAAGATTTTATTGAGTAATCTTTATCCATAGGTATCCATAGGTATCCATTGATAGCCATAAAAAACAGGACAACCTTAAGTTGTCCTGTTTTTTTATGGCTCGTACTGATATCTCATACGGATATAAAAATAAAATCCCACAAACCAAAAGACAAAGCGTATAACGTCACTGATAGCGATGGCCGCCTTGTATTTTATTGGTAATTTAGATTAGGGCGTATTGTAGGGTAAATTTAATTGTTATTTATTTGGGGGGCTCGCGTTTTTTAATTAAGTGATCGGCTTACTTTTTTGATGGCGTCATTTTGACGCCGGTAATTATTTGTGCTAATTTTAACCTATGAAGTGAATAAGACCGAAAAGGAAGGTGACAACGACTAATCGAAAAAAAATTTCTAATCCTACTGGAGTTAAAATAATGAATACTAAGGTAATGAAAAATCGAACTAATAAAATGATAAGTAAAGAAAAAATCGAAAACGAAAGAATCACAATAAGAATGCCTAAAGAAAATAAAGAGCTTTTAGATACGGCGTTAGCCCTATCTGGTTTTAGTTCGTTAAGCAGTTTTATAGCGATGGCCGCCGCTAATGAGGCCAAGAAACTAATAGCTGAAAATGCGCTATTAAAGTTGTGTCAACGCGATGCTATAGCATTCGTTGAATTACTTGATAAGCCAACAGAAATGAATGAGAAATTCATAAGGGCGGCTAAAAGACATAAGGAATTAATTAGTAATGGAAATAGTAAAGCTTGATAAGAACATTCATAATAGAGCTGCGTTTGATTGCGGAGAGTCTGACCTAAATAATTATTTAGGTCAGACGGCAAATCAACATGCTAAAAAAGAGGTGGCTCGAACTTTTGTGTTGAGTGACCCAACTCTACCAAACAAAGTAGTTGGGTTTTACGCTTTGTCCATCACCAAAGTTTCATTAACTGAATTGCCGCCTAAGCTTGCATCTTTATACCCAAATGAAGTTTATTGTGCTTTGATATCCCGTTTAGCGGTAGACTTAACTGAGCAAAATAAGGGGTATGGAGGAGTCGTCCTTATTGATGCTGTTAAAAGAATAATAGCGGCAGCTGAGGACATGCCTGTGCCGATGATCATCGTTGATGCAAAAAATACTAAAGCGAAAAAGTGGTACGAAGGGTATGGTTTTAAATCGTTGCCGAATCAGCCTAATCGACTGTTTATGACTGTAAAGGCAGCGCGTGATATGTTAGGGGCTGGATAGCCCTGAGTATCAATATATTGATGAGTTTTGGCCTGCTGCATTTTCTTTCCAGAACGTGTACATTTCCCATATTCCTTCCGAAAAAGAGTAGTTCCCCGCCTTATTTACGCCATTTAATCAGTTCTAACGATTTAGCGTTAAAGTTTTTTGAAGCGCATTCAAATAGTATTTCCCCCGCTGTCCAATATCGTCATTTTAGACGCTAGGGTGCTGAGCAATTCACGCTGATTAATCAGATTATTTAGTTCTTGAATGACCTTATTTTTTCGTTAGGTCTGCAATAGTCACGTTAACAAAAACAGATACTGGCTGGTATTTGGATAGAGTCGCCAATACTAACTAATAACTGTGCCGAAATTGTGACGCAAAAATGAGAGGGGCTGATAAAATAGCAAACTAGCCTAATCACATAATAGTGTTATATCATAAACGTGATGCTGATGCTTTTCAGTGTCATTTTATTGGTCACTAAAAATTTTTAGGACAACAGGCAGGACAATATCCTTGACCTTAAAAATAAACTTCAATTACATCAAAGGATAATGTCGATGCTAAAGATTTTATTGAGTAATGACGATGGCGTAAATGCACCGGGTATCCAAACCCTAGCGGCTGCGCTACGCCAATATTATCATGTTCAAGTGATTGCCCCAGACCGCAATCGCAGTGGTGCGTCGAATGCACTAACATTAGATAAGCCTTTGAGAATTCAAACGTTAAGTAATGGTGACCTTTCGGTACAAGAAGGCACGCCAACAGATTGTGTGTATATCGGGGTAAATAAAGTGGTGCGCCCACGGCCTGATATTGTGGTCTCAGGTATCAATTGTGGGCCGAACTTGGGGGATGACGTGATTTACTCAGGTACAGTCGCTGCGGCTACTGAGGGGCGTCACTTAGGCTTACCGTCGATTGCCGTGTCATTAGATGGAGATACTCATTATGAAAGTGCGGCAAGGGTAACATGTGATATCTTGATGTTGCTGCAAAAGAGCCCTCTGCGTGCGGGTAATATTTTAAATATCAACGTACCTGATATTCCTTATGAGGATATTAAAGGTATCAAAGTGACTCGCTGTGGAAGCCGGCATGCTGCATCTGAGGTATATAGCTTAGAAGACCCGAAAGGTAATATGCTGTATTGGCTAGGCCCTGTTGGTGAAATTCGAGATGCTGGTCCGGGGACCGATTTTGAAGCTGTACAACATGGCTATGTTTCGATAACCCCATTGCAAGTTGACTTAACAGCCTATAAAACGCACACGTTAGTGGAAGAATGGCTAGAAAAATCAGGAGTGCTAGTAAAATGATAACAGGGCTCATGAAAGATCTTTTGGCTCAATTACGCCAACAGGGAATTCACGATGAGCGCCTATTAGACGCAATTTCACTCGTGCCTCGAGAACGCTTTGTGGATGAAGCTCTTTCACATAAAGCCTACGATAATATTCCATTGCCGATAGGCTATGGTCAGACTATTTCGCAACCATACATAGTGGCTAAAATGACCGCCTTGCTGTCTTTGTCACCGAATGACAAGGTGCTTGAAATAGGGACAGGGTCTGGCTATCAAACGGCAGTACTTGCTCATTTAGTTGAGCATGTTTTCTCTGTTGAACGAGTGAAAAGTTTGCAATGGTCCGCAAAGCGGCGTTTAAAACAGCTTGATTTACATAATGTGTCAACTCGCCATGGTGATGGTTGGGAAGGGTGGCAATCAAAGGGCCCTTTCGATGCTATCATTGTGACAGCTGCGCCGACTGAAGTGCCAACCATGTTACTGGAGCAATTGAAAGATGGTGGGCGGATGGTTTTACCTGTTGGAGATAAAGAACAATCTTTAAAGCTCATTACCCGTCGTGGTAATGATTACCATGCTAATGTCATCGAGAAAGTGCGTTTTGTTCCATTAGTTGCGGGTGACCTTCTTTAATCTATTTGCAATGGTATTTATCCATCACCGCACTGGGTAATTTTGTATCATTAGTCTACATAAATACTATTGCGAATACTTCATTAACTCAAATAGCAGTAAAACTATTCTAAATATGATAGTTTAACCCTCTTAAATTGGATAATAGGCTCAAACTATTGAGTCATAATCTCAAATTGTTATATTTTTGATATATTTAACTTGTTCACTATTTTGTATTTCTGTTTTAATAAGTGAAATATTTTATGGTATCTCTATTACTGACATTATTTTGCATTGTCACGTCAGATTTTTCTTCACGGGAGAAGAAGCATGAAAATTGTTAGCCCTATAAGCAGAATTCGATGGGCAGTCATCTTTTCATTTAGCGGAGCACTATTGGCAGGCTGTTCCACGCCTTATCATACGGCAGCACCTATTTCCAGTGTGAATGATAGCCAATCTCGCCAGCCAACGACGCAAAGAGTGGCACCCGTATCGTCATCAAATACGGGGGTGAGTACGGCAATGCCGTCTGCACGCCCAAATTTATCAAGTAATACCAATACACAACCGGTTAGTCGTACTTCATCTTCAGGGCCTGTTACGACCAATGGAGAAGGGCGTATTGTGTATAACCGTGACTACGGCAATATACCAAAAGGCAGTTATAGCGGTAATAGTTATACTGTTCAGCGCGGTGATACGCTATTTTACATTGCTTATATAACGGGTAATGATTTCCGTGAGTTAGCATCTCGAAACAATATTCCTGAGCCATACAGCTTAAATGTAGGGCAAGTTATTAATATTGGTAACACAAATGTGAACTCGAGCACTCAATTAGCCTCAAATTCATCAAATAGTCATCAGCAACCGGTTGATCTTCGAACAACTAATGCGTATCCTGAAAATAGTGGTGGTCAAACTACAGGTAAGATGTTGCCTAATAATAAGAAACCTGCAACGCAAGTTTCAACGACGACAACAGCTCCGACGACCACAACTGCTTCAACCGCAGCTAGTAGTACAAATAATTCGTCAATAAAATGGCGTTGGCCGGCAGATGGGAAAATGATTGAAAGTTTCTCAGATGCTCAAGGCGGGAACAAAGGGATAGATATTGCAGGTTCTCGTGGTCAAGCTGTACTTGCTGCTGCTCCAGGAAAAGTCGTTTACGCAGGTAATGCTTTGCGTGGATATGGAAATCTAATAATTATAAAACATAACGATGACTACTTGAGTGCCTATGCACACAACGATACGTTGCTTGTGCGTGATCAACAGGATGTCACTGAAGGTCAAAAAATAGCCACCATGGGTAGTACTGGAACAAGTTCGGTTAGATTACACTTTGAAATTCGTTACAAGGGAAAATCAGTAAACCCGTTGCGCTATTTGCCGCAGCGATAAACTGGGCGGAATGCTTTGACATTCTGTCCGCATTATCAAGGGTAGGAGTCACTGATGAGCCAAAGTTCGCTGAAAGTTAACGAGTTATATAATGACCTCGACGAAAGCAATTTAGATGATGCATTTGATGAGAGTCAGTTTAAAGAAGAGGATCTAGTTTCAGAGCAGGATGAAGAAATGGATTTACTCCAGAACACAAACCAACGTGTTCTGGATGCCACCCAAATTTATCTCAGTGAAATTGGATTCTCACCGCTCCTTACAGCTGAAGAAGAAGTCTTTTATGCAAGGCGTGCATTGCGCGGTGATGTTGCGTCGCGTCAACGCATGATTGAAAGTAATCTTCGTTTAGTTGTAAAAATATCTCGCCGTTATAATAATCGAGGTCTTGCTTTACTCGACTTGATCGAGGAAGGGAATCTTGGGTTGATCCGTGCTGTTGAGAAATTCGATCCTGAAAAAGGGTTTCGATTTTCGACATATGCAACATGGTGGATACGTCAAACGATAGAACGTGCTATCATGAACCAAACTCGTACAATTCGCCTTCCTATTCATATCGTTAAAGAACTCAATATTTACCTTCGTACTGCACGTGAATTAGCCCAAAAGCTGGACCATGAGCCAAGCCCTGAAGAAATCGCTGAACAGTTAGATAAACCTGTCGAAGATGTCAGCCGGATGTTGCGCTTAAATGAACGTATTACGTCTGTTGACACTCCAATTGCAGGGGATTCAGAAAAATCTTTGCTTGAGGTATTGTCTGATGATAATGATTCAGGTCCAGAAAATACAATTCAAGATAATGATTTAAAAGAGAATATTGTTAAATGGTTATTTGAATTGAACCCAAAACAAAGGGAGGTTTTAGCACGACGTTTTGGGCTTTTAGGTTATGAAGCAGAAACTCTGGAAGAGGTTGGGCGCGAAATTGGGCTCACTCGAGAAAGGGTTCGTCAGATCCAAGTCGAAGGTTTAAGGCGGTTAAAAGATATTTTACATGGTGAAGAGCTGACATTAGAAGCATTATTCAACATGTAGAGCACTAACTAGGTTAGTTATTCAAAATCCCTATAGATGAAAGTTTATAGGGATTTTTTTATATCAATATGCACGAGTTAAAGTGATTGGTACACCACTATGAAACTTAAAATCATCATCAGGGGTAGAAATTAGTTCAGCTTCAATAATACCAAAGTAATTAATACGTTCAGTGATATCCTGTTTGCTAATTAATTGCGCTAAGTGTAAATAATCTTGGTAATGACGTGCCTCAGAACGCAATAATGAAATATAAAAGTTAGCCAGTTGCTCATCTAAATAAGGTGCCAGTTTCGCAAAGCGTTCACATGAACGGGCTTCAATATAAGCACCAATAATGAGTTTATCAACCAAGGTTTTAGGGTCATGAGGGCTAATATAGCTAAATAAGCTTTTTGCATAACGCCCTGCGGTTATCCCATCATAGGGAATATTCCTTTGGTGCATAATTTCAAGAACTTGATAAAAATGGTGAAGCTCTTCTTTGATAAGCAATACCATTTTATCAATTAAGTCTTGGCTATAAGGCGATTGTTTTTTCGCGAGTATTTGCTTGGAAATTTGGTTTTTATTTTTTAACGTATATATATCGCCAATTCGATCATAAGCGAATGCTTCATAGGGTTTAAACCATTCAAGTAATACAGTAGCACTTTGCTTATCTACCGCATATTTGCGAATTAAAAACATGGCACTTTGCGCGGCTTTTAGTTCGCATAATAGGTGGTCTTTTAAAATAATGGGTAAGCTTTCAGGTAAACATGCTTTTTGCACCCAAGCATCGGGTGTTTCACATTGCAAAAACTGGCGGATTGGCGCCAGTAATTGTTGATACTCATTCATGTTATATATTCATGTCCTTTAAACGATAAATCCAATCAAGGGCTTGGCGAGGTGTGAGTTTATCCGGGTCAATATTGTCTAATGCCGCTAGTGCGGGTGAGGGCTCGGCTTCTTCTGTGGTTAAGAAGCTAAGTTGCGCACTATCAACATGGCTGGTATTGGCATTATTGGAGATAACCTCAAGTTCTTTCAATTTCTGTTTAGCTCGCTTGATGACATCCTTAGGGACACCAGCAAGAGAGGCTACTGCTAGGCCATAACTTTTACTGGCGGCACCATCTTGGACATTATGCATAAAGGCAATAGTATCACCGTGTTCAATGGCATCAAGGTGGATGTTGACAGCACCTTCGAGCTTTTCTGGCAGTGTAGTTAACTCAAAATAGTGGGTAGCAAATAATGTCATTGCTTTGATTTTATTCACTAAGTTTTCAGCACAAGCCCAAGCGAGTGAAAGCCCATCATAGGTGGAAGTCCCTCGTCCTATTTCATCCATTAATACTAAACTATGTTCAGTTGCATTATGGAGAATATTCGCTGTTTCAGTCATTTCAACCATGAAGGTTGAGCGGCCAGAAGCAAGGTCATCAGAAGCCCCAACACGGGTAAAGATCCGGTCAATTGGACCAATAACCGCTTTACTCGCAGGCACAAAGCTACCGATATAGGCTAGCAATGTGATCAATGCAGTTTGGCGCATATAAGTACTTTTACCACCCATATTTGGCCCTGTGATGATCAGTAGGCGACGCTGCGGTGACAGTGATAGAGGGTTAGATATAAAGGGTTCACTCAGTACTTGCTCAACAACTGGGTGGCGGCCTTCAGTAATCTGAATACCTGCTTTTTCAGTGAGTTGTGGGCAAGCATAGCCTAAAGTATCTGCGCGTTCAGCAAGGTTTGCTAATACGTCTAGCTCAGCTAGTGCTTCTGCACTGGTTTGTAATTCAGCAAGATGAGGAAGTAACATATCAAATAGCTCATCATATAATGCTTTTTCAATTGCTAACGCTTTCCCTTTTGATGTCAGTACTTTATCTTCATATTCTTTTAATTCAGGAATAATATAGCGTTCTGCATTTTTTAGGGTTTGACGACGAACATAGTGGATTGGAGTTAGGTGGCTTTGACCTCGGCTGACTTGGATATAGTACCCGTGCACCGCGTTATAACCAACTTTAAGTGTGTCTATCCCCAGTTTTTCCCTTTCGCGAATTTCCAGTTTATCTAGGTAATCTGTAGCACCATCTGCGAGTGCACGCCATTCATCGAGTTCACTGTTATACCCTGGGGCGATGACGCCGCCATCACGAACTAAGACTGGCGGAGCATCGATAATGGCTCTTTCAAGTAACGCTTGTAGTTCGTCAAATTGGCCAATCCGTTGTTGTAAATCTTGCAAGTAGGCGCTATTGGATTGCCCCAAGATTTGATGAATATCTTGGTATTGTTGGAAAGCATGGCGCATGCGCGTTAAGTCACGAGGCCGTGCAGAACGTAACGCAAGACGGGCCAATACACGTTCTAAATCCCCAATTTGACGTAAAAAAGGTTGCAGTTCAAAACCACATTCCTGTAGAGCCCCAATAGCTTGCTGGCGGTTATTCAAGACTTGAATGTTTCTTAAAGGTGTATGCAGCCAGCGTTTTAACATGCGGCTACCCATTGGGGTGACACACATATCTAAAATTGCGGCAAGGGTATTTTCTGTACCGCCGGCTAGGTTTTGTGTGATCTCTAAATTTCGACGAGTTGCTGCATCCAAAATGACATTATCATTTTGTTTTTCCATCACAATACTGCGAATGTGGGGTAACGAAGTACGTTGTGTATCTTTCACATATTGCAGTAAACAGCCTGCTGCACGAAGGGCTCTGTGGGCATTTTCGACGCCAAACCCGACTAAGTCTTTGGTACCAAACTGTAAGCCAAGCTGCTGTTTTGCCGTATCAAGTTCATATTCCCATAATGGGCGACGACGTAACCCTTTATTATGTTCAATAAGTGACATGCTAGCGAAGTCTTCTGGGTACAGTAACTCAGCAGGGCGAGTGCGCTGAAGTTCAGCTTGCAGTGCTTCTTCGTCGGCAATTTCGCTAATAATAAAACGCCCAGAGGTAATATCTAAAGTGGCATAACCAAAACCTTGTGGGTCTTGCCAAACCGCAGCCAGTAAGTTGTCTTGCCGCTCATTTAAAAGAGCTTCATCAGTAATGGTGCCGGGGGTGACAATGCGTACGACTTGGCGCTCTACCGGCCCTTTGCTTGTTGCTGGATCGCCAATTTGTTCGCAAATTGCGACAGACTCACCCATTTGCACCAATTTGGCTAAGTAGCCTTCGGCGGCATGGTGAGGAACCCCAGCCATTGGTATAGGTTGCCCCGCAGATTGCCCGCGTTTAGTGAGCGAGATGTCCAATAATTGAGAGGCTTTTTTTGCATCATCGAAGAAGAGTTCGTAAAAATCACCCATACGATAAAACAGCAGTATGTCTGAATGTTGTGCTTTTAGTTTTAAATACTGCTGCATCATGGGGGTGTGGGATTCGAAACTTTGCTTATCAGTCATTGGGTTGTCTATATTAACGTGTTGAATTAACTTGATTCTATATTTATTGATTGCTTCATAAGACCGCATAATATCTTATAAAATCTCACAGAATCCCGTATATAAGTCTAGGTTAAAATGTGGGTTGTTATTAACCATACAGTATAATGGGCATAACAAAACTGACAACCTACACTTTTCATTAAAAATCTTTAATTATCTTATAGTCAGCGCTAAACAAGGTAACATTTATGAGTCAAAAGCATCCAGCAAAACCCTTATCAATAGAAGCCATTTAGGAGAGGGAACCTAAAAGTAAAGATGCGGCTGATAAAGGTAAAAATACAGGTTTACCTGTATTTTGTGGTGCAACAGACATTAAGATATTTTTCTACCATTATAGTAGCTCAGTTACACATAAACTTGTACCGCTAAAAGCCAGTAATTTTCCTCAAATCTCGCTGGGTGAGGTGAGAATTCAACTACTAGAGTTGAAACAGTTACATCAATTAGGAGGATGCTCTGTCACTGAGCTAAAAGAAGAAAAACAGCATAAAAATAGGAACAGCAACAGCCAAAAAAACGCAGTTAACAGTAAAAGAACTTGTTGAGCTTTATTTAGTTGATCGTATCGAAGATCGTAAAGGCAAAGACGGTAAAACGATTTTTGGCTAAAGAAAGAATAAAGGGTAAATAGAAGTTTGTCGTATGCTTGAAGCCGATGTTGTTCGTGTTTTAGGTGAGCTTATGGCTCATGAAGTAACCCGAAAAAATGTGATAGAGCTTGTGCGTGAAATTGATGGACGAAGCGCTAAGGTTCAAGCAGGTAATGTATTGCGTGAACTGTCAGCAGCTTATGAGTTTGCAATTGGGCTAAATCGTATTATCTAATAAATTCATTTAATGCTGTGAAATGCTTTTTTTTGTGATTAAACTCTCACTTGTGCAAATTTATGTTATCAATACTTTGTTAATTTTATTTAAGCATTTAAAAATAGCCAAAAATTAGACTTTCTATATAAACAATAGGTTAATCTGAAAATGAATGATTCCTATGGTGGCTTTATAGTACTGGGTGGTGAGATAAAAGGTTACCACTGATGCTATATACACTATAGCTTTATAAAAAAATATCACTGAGGATTTAGGGTTCCATTATGTCAGAAGGCAGATACATTGGAAGTGCCGTTGGTCGAACAAATACAGGAACATCAACCACGACTGTTTATGTGACTGTACCAAAGTTACGTTTTTTCATGGAGCCCAGAGTACTATCGTTAGCGCCAGCACAATCTATTCTAGTTCCTTCATCTACAATTGTGATACCAAAACCGGTGTCAGCCCCATCGACTAAAGATACGTTAGAGGTATTATCTAAGGTGATTGTACCTCCTAATATGCTCACCGTAGCATTAATGGGAATGTTTTATTCCCCTAAAGTGGGGGATGCGACACTTGACCGGATTGTGATAGGCCGCCCATTTGAGAAACGAGTGATTGTGGGCGGTTTTTCTCGGTCAGCATCTACCGTGTCCACGTATGATTACACGTCGGAAGCATTTCTCAGCGAAATTGCGGAAGAAAAAGGGCGTGTCACCACACGCGTTCGTTTTCGTGTGATTGAGGATGAAAAAAGTGGAAACCCGAAAATTGTCGGATATGCTGTGGATGGAAGTAGCGGGTTAGACCGCGTTCGTGTCCGTTTTGCTGAGCGTCATGAGGATGGCTCAGTGACCTTTTCTGATCCTGATTTTAAAGGTCAATTTATTTGGAATACTCAGAATAATACGGCGGAATATAACGATTATACTGCCCAGGATGTAGCTAACAATCCGGATTTAGCCTTTCAATCGGTGAAGTTTAGCCTCAATAACGGGCAGCGAGGCTCGGTTATTCATGATGGCGGTGGTGTTGGAAATTATCTGCCTCCTACGCTACTTCCAGAGCCGCAAAAAGTTTGGAGTTTACCGAACCCAATACCCGAAATCCAAAAGCCAGAATTAACCCCGAGCCCGTTACCAGAACAATCAAAGGGTTGGGTTGAATCAATCCCGTTAGAAGAATATGATTTTAATGATTACATCATTGTTGATCCGCTAGGTGAAGTACCGGCTATTTATGTTTTTTTCCAAAAAAATCCGGTGGATGATTTGGAGGTGGATTATTACGATAATTTTAAAGGGCGTCCGCGTAGTGGATTGTATGAAATCGATCATCTTCCGTCTCAAGCTGCTGTTAAGTTGTATTTAAAAGATAAATACCCAGCGTTAACTAAAACTCAGTTAGATAAAATGATTAATCAGGTAGCTTCAATTGCAATTCCAAAAGAGGTGCATCAGAAATGCAGTGAGACTTATGGCGGACGAAATAATAGCTGGATTGATAATGAAGATAGCCCACCACTACGACGAAAAGAACTAGATGCTAAAAACTTACGGGAAGCGGTTGAACGGAATTGGGCAGCTAACCGAGAATGTCTAGAAAATGAAGGCTACGACAGCAAGTTACTGGATGAAAAGCTAGACAAAATTCATGAACTAAACGAAGCAAAAGGATTATACAAATGAGTGTGAATATTGAAGCATTAGTCCAGCGGTTAGGAGATACCTATGATGAGCTTTATAACGATGGACTGATCCCTTACAAAACTAAACCACAAGGAAATTCTGGAGATGATGACTTGAGTCTGAGGATGACAAAAGAATATGTATTTTTATCTTTCGATAATCCATCGAAAAAATTATCACAGATTACTATGACTTTAATCCCTGATAATGTTAGAAATCAATGGATTTTCCCTAATAAAATTCCTTTTGGGTTACAACAAACCATGACTGACCGTTGGTTATATGAACATATTGGTAACCCAATAAGGCAAGCCCCTGAAAACGTCATTTTGGGTATTCCCATAGGTAAAACAGAAGTTTTCAAACTAAATGTTATGACATATTTAGGAATGGATATAGTCATGATCGTTAGTTTCCATCCAGTGATGAAAGATTTCGCACAAGAGATTACTTTTGAGCTGTTGGATAGCTTAGAAACGCGCTGGAAAGCAAATCATTATAAATGAGTGTGAATATTGAAGCGTTAGTGTAACGTTTAGGGGATACCTATGATGAACTTTATAAAGATGGATTAATTCTTTATAAAACAAAATTTTAATGGAACTTAGGGGACGATGTTGTCACATTAGATATGAAAAAATAGCATGTTTTTTATCTTTTGATAACCTGTCGAAAAAGTTAAGAGAAATCACGATAACGGTTATTCCTGATGATATGCGAAGTGGATGTTTCCTTTGGGCTAGAACAAGTGATGACAGAGCAGTGGTTATATGAACATTTAGGTTCATCCATTAGAAGCGCCCCTGAACAAATAATAATGGGAATTGGTTTTGGGAAAACGGAGGTTTTCGTTCTGAAATCCCCTCTTTTAGATAGAAAAATCGCTGTTTCAATGTTATTTGGATATAAAAAAGTGAATGTCAAGAGTGTTACTTTTCTCTTTCTTGATGTATGAGAGAACGAGTGGAAAAAATAAATACCTAATGCTCCAGTGTGGCACTAACCAAAAATGGTAGTACAAGCTTAATCATTACCCTCCCCAGTCAAGGTATTGTGACGAGTTAAAACCATTGCAGGGGCATGCGACTCGCAATATTTAGACAGAGATGTAAAAATTTCGGACGAACTTTTTTCTGAGATTTATTCAGGTATCTGTTTGTTCTGTGCAACAAAACTTCTTAAGAAAAGTGTCCTGATTTAGTCGCGCAGAACAGAAAGCAAAGCGTGAGAAGTTTGGGTATTTGAAACTGGCGATTTAGTTCGCTTTCAAGGCTTCATTAACCCAATATTTCATGGGTTCATAGTTAAGGTTTAACTCTGCGTGAATTGCTGCAATGTATTGTTCGAGGTGTTGAGTCCAACTTTCATAGTCTAACGGCTGGAAACCAGCTTGTACCGCCATCACATCTGCGAGTAAACGCGATAAGCGTCCATTTCCCTCCCTAAACGGATGTATCAGAATTAACTCCACATGTACGATGGTAATAGCTTCCAGGGTATTCTCTCGTCTTATATATGTGCAAGGCAAGAAAGTCTTTTTCAAGTTGAGTAAGTAACTTTGCAATTCGTTCGGCGGGGGAAACATGTAGATAAAAGTACATGTCGCATAATTCGCTATAGTATGACGTGGTTATGAGCAGGGGCAACAGTATTGGGAAATAAAAGCTCTGAAATGTGTGTATTCTCTCGGGATGTTGATCCGGTGAATATCTTATGATTGTTTTATATTCAAGAACAATTTAGTTTAGAATTATATTAGAGGAAGGAGTTAGCTTTGCTAGCTAAATTAATTTAATGTATATGGTTATTTGTAGACGATAAATCTCAGCTAATATTTTTTTATTAATGTTAATCAACTGGTTATGGATGGGCGCTGACCTTTATCCAGAATGGATTTATTACGAAGAATCGCTTAAATATAGGTTCACAAAAATAACTAAGACTAATCCATAAATCAGGTACTTGTGTAGACCTTAATATTAGAATGAGTTAAAAAGTTAATTCATATACGAATTGAGAGGTTTTCATGAAATTTAGCACATCAAAAGCGCTAATTATCGCTACGGCAATTGCTATACCGGCATTCTCTTATGCTGATGCTACCCCAGATACTAAAGTCACAGAGGGCCCTCTCAAAGAATGCTATGAGCAAATTGCAGATGCTCCACGAACTGCGGTTCAAGCTTGTTTGCAAAGTAAATTAGATAAAGCCGATGAGCTAATGAAGCAAGCACTTACCGACAATGAAACACATCTAAAACAGTTGAATTCATCTGCGACGACACAGGCGATTACATCATTAAAAAAATCGCAGGATGATTTCCTTGCATTTAGAGTTAGTGAGTGCCAACGTCAGGCAGATGCATTACTCGGTGGAACCGGAATGGGGGATGTAATGCTAGCGTGTAAAGTGCAGCTAACTTACTCACGAATTGAAGCGCTTAACCCATAAAAGTTGTTCTTATCGGGGTGCCTTAAGTTTTTTATGCATATGGCAGTAAATTGCTTTCGTCATGGTTGCGATAAACAAGATAAGAAATGTATCCAATATGGGAATTCACCCTTATGACTGGCAATTTGAGCCCCTTAAGTTCGTATTAAGGGGCTTTGTTGGTTATCGCGCTGCCTTTTTCAGCTTTTCAACTTGCTCAACGGTAACAGGGTTACTTTGTCCTCCCCATTCGGCTCTCGCCCATGAAATTAAATCGGCTATCTCTTGTGATGTTAAATCATCTGCAAAACTTGGCATGGCGTACATACGTTGGCCATTAGGGAACGTTGTTGTCGGGATACCGGTTAATACCACACTTATAAAAGTCTCGGGGCTATCCATTGCTAAAATAGCGTTACCTTTTAAGGCTGGAATGCCATTAGGAACGCCTTCCCCTGTGATGCCGTGACAGCCTGCGCAGGTCGACATATACATCAGACGCCCTTGCTCCATAGTCCCTGCGGTATCAGCCATTTGTTGGCTATTAGCTTCAGGAAGTGGAGCTGGCGGCTCTTTTTTGCCAAGTACTTTTCCTTGTTTATCGGTCATTAAATAAATAGCCATATCATCGACATCACTTTTTTTCATCTGACTAGTGGAAAAGTGTGTGACAGTGCTCATATCTGCAAAAGCAGAGCCTTGTGGTGCGTTACCTGTGAGTAAAAATTGGCTTAGTGAGGCAGTATCATAACCATGCTTAGACAGTGCTGCGGCAGTAATATTAGGAATTGCCAAACCTGCTTCCTCTCCACCTTGAAGTGAACGTGAAAACTCTACGCCCATCATAAGGTTACGTGGTGAATGACAGGCGCCACAGTGAGCTAACCCTTCGACAAGATAAGCACCGCGGTTCCATTCGGCAGAACGTTGCGGGTCATGTGGTGCATTTCGTTTCGGGAAGTTCAGTAGTGTCCAAAAGTTCATAAACGGACGAACTGGGAGGACAAAAACCCCCGTATTTTCTTTGTTTGGCACCGCCATGGGAGGAAGTGACATCACATAAGCATATAAGGCATCAATATCTTCTGATGTTGTCATATGTGTAAAGACAAAAGGCATCGCAGGATAGAGGTTCCCTCTTTCTTTGCCAATACCGTCTTTTAATGCTCGATGGAAATCGGCACGCGTATAGTTACCGATGCCGAATTGTTTGTCGGGGGTGATATTGGTGGAATAAATGGTCCCAAATGGCGTTTCAATGGCTCGTCCTCCTGCCGCTAGCGGCCCCTCAGGCAAAGAATGACAACCAAAACAGTCTCCTGCTGTTGCCAATTCTTGGCCTCTAGGCAGTAATTTTGCGATTTCTTCTGAGGTCAGTGGTTTATCGATATTAGTTGCGATACTAGAGGTTCGAAATGCACCGAATAGGATAGAAAGCATAAGCGCTATGAATATTACGATGATGATATAGAACGTTTTACGTATGGAGCTAGATTTAGTCATTGTCTTTCCCCTTAGTCTATTACACAGCCGGGGGTGTCGAGAGCAACTTTTCTCACCGCTTCATAATAACGTACATAGCCGGTACAACGGCAAATATGTTCGTTGAGAGCTTCTTCTATTGCATGTTCTAGCTCTGCGCGTTTAATTGGGTGTTTCTTGAGCTTATCAAGAAATACCGTCGCGCCAGTGACAAAACCAGGGGCACAATACCCACATTGGAAAGAGAAGTTTTCGATAAAGGCTTGCTGGATTGGTGTTAATTCAATGACGTTGCCTTGTTCATCAAGTTTAGCTTGCCCCTCGATGGTGACAATATTTTTATGATTAAAGTAATGAGCACCAAAGATGCAGGTGCGGCTTTCAATCGTTGAGCCATCGGGTTGAATTTCCATGATGGTGCAAGCGTGGCAGATCCCTTGCCCACAGCCGAAGTGAGTACCAGTGAGGTCTAAATATTCATGTAAAAATTCAATCATTGGCATACCAACAGGGACATCAATAGGACCAATTTTTTTGCCGTTAATGGTCAGTGTTAATGGCTTGCGCTCAATAATCGGAACGGCATTTTTGATATTCATGAGAGGGCCTTTTTAATTTTATCAACCGTAATCGGGAATTCGTAGAAACGCTTGCCTGTAGCGTGGGTTAATGCATTACTAGTCGCTGGTAAGATGGGGATCATTCCAAGTTCAGCCATACCTTTTGGTGGTGAGGTCTCAGAAAGGGGCGGTAAGTAATCGATGGTTTGCTGCCATACGGCGACATCTTTAGCTCGAGGCAGAACATAGCGGTTAAAATTCCATGTTCCATTACCGGGGCCATCTTCATATAACGGGAGCTCTTCCATTAATGCGTGACCAATCCCCATTGCGGTGCCACCTTGGATTTGCCCAGATACTAATTCAGGTACAATCATAGTGCCGGGGTCCATAATCATATGGTGACGCATGATCTCGACTTCGCCAGTCATGGTATTGACATTTAGCTCAACTAAACAGGATGCGGGCGTCACTGTAGTCGGGTCGGCTTTTGCGCGCTGTGTCGGCGGGTAGTAGGCAATATTACGTTTAATGAAATGATAACCGCCTGTTGTCATTTGTTTTTTCAATTTTTGTGATGCACCATCACCATAACGTACAGATATCGCATCAAGAGGGAGGTTTTTTAAGCCAACAGTAGGAATATCAAATTCTGCACGAGCCCATTGCCAGCTTGAGTATCCATGTACGGCGACGCCTGTAATTAACCCCATTTCATGGGCTCTTTTTGCAAGTTTGTCGAAGGGAATTGGTTTCATGCCTCCGCCGCCAATACCTTCAGGCCCTACTCGGATATCTGCGAATTCGACATTTAAGCCATTGAAAGCTCCACCACCAGGACCTTCACTCCAAATACTTTTTGCGGCAGGCCAGAGTGTGTTTTCCAATAGAAAATGCCCGGCTTGGCGAGTACCGAAACCAATGTAGTAAACGCCACTAGATGAGCTCATATCAGGGATAAGAGCGGGCGTCCAATAAGGATCAGTTTTAGATAACTCATCTTGTTTTTTCTGGTCTGCCCAACTGGTTTTAAGGGGGAACTCCTCAAATTCAGTGACACCAAACTCGACAACATCAGGGGCTTTACTCAGCGCCTGCCATACCATCACTTGTTGTGCGGTTGTGCCGCCAGTACCAATTTCTTGCATACAATGGCGCATGGTGAGTTTGCCATTGGCGTCAAATTCTAGGGAGAGGATAGTAGGAACGCCACTTGAGCCGTAAACTTGTTGTACTTGAGCAAAACCAACACCGTAGAGTTTCCCCGGGTTTTTTGCTTCATATTCTGCTTTATTTTTATTACGTTCGACCCAAATTGGGTGGTTTTCTGCTAGGTTTAACATTTCTACATTGCGAGGATCGCCTGCAATAACACCACCTTGAGTATTTGGATAACCTTCTAAAATAGCGTTACGGCGGCGTAACTCGATAGGGTCAATGTTAAGATCATGGGCGATTTCATCGACCATTAACTCGGTGACCGCCATAGATTGTAATGCCCCAAAACCACGCATAGAGCCGGCTTCAACTGCAGGGGTCGCCATTGCTAAGGCTGTTAAGTCCGATTTAGGGAAATAATAAATCGATTGGGCTCCACGGACAGCAACGTGAGATACGGCAACGGAAAGGTTTTCACGACCTCCGCCATTACAGTTATAAGTACCTTTTAATACATCAAATTTACCCGTTTTTTTATCACCCACAATGGTGACATCCATTTCAATGGAATGGCGTTTCATCCCCATTTGAAATTGTTCATAGCGGTCGTTTGCCATACGTACTGGTAGCCCATCGGCATAGAAACTTGCCACCATAGAATAGAACGGGAAAACCGAATAGTCTTTTGAGCCATAACCTACCGTAGAGCCAGTTAATAGCACAATATTCTCGACTGAAAAGTGTTTATTGTTTTTAGATAACTCTGCTGCTGCATTTACTACACCAGCAGGTGATTGTGTCGCGGTTAAAATATGCAGTGTTTTGGTTTGTGCATCATACCAAGTGTTACAGTTATCTGGCTCCATAGCACAGGGGTCGATAGACTGAGAAAAACCGTGGCGTTCAATGACAAATTTATTGGGGTCCTGTTTTGCAGCTTCGACCTCTTGCTCAATTTGCCGTGCGTAATCCATGGCTTTTTCTTGTTTATCGGGGTGTTTTTCTGCTTGGTGTAAGGCTTGAATAAAACCACCCCCGCGATCTTTTCGAATGACAGGTGGAATGGTTAGTGCATGTTTAGGGTCATAAGGGGGCCAAATGGGGGTATTACCATCAAAACCGCCTTTAATTCCTGAATCTTGGTAAGGAGAAAAAATGGAAGGGGAAAGTGGTGTTTCACCCCCAATGCGAACGTAACGGGCTGCTCCATAGTTAGCTGGCGGTTTGGGGCCGGTGACGGCACCGTATTTTACCGTGTTCGTTGCAAACCGTAGCATTCGTTGTGCAGCACTAAAATGATCAAAATCCTGATAAATTAAGATGGCAACAGGGTGGCCGATAATAGGGGGCGTCTCACCAAGAGGGACTAAAATATTGGTGCCATAGAACCCTTTCCCCATACTAGTATCTTGAGGAATATTTAAACCATCTCGTATAAGGTCTTCTTGCAAAACAATTTTATCGGGTTGTAGATTTGGCCCTAGCATTGAAATGTCGATGCCTTCAAAGGTTTTATTCACTTCCGTTGCTTTTAACATAAAGGCATAACTTTGTTTTTTAGGCCAGCCAGGAATATCTTTTGCTCGGTAATCGCGTGCAAAGTTTTTACGTCCTGTTACCTTCTCCACACCGTCCCAACGAAAACGAGCTTTACCATTTTGACCGATCCAATCTGTTGGGGGAGAATCTGAATCAAGCTCCATTGCACTAGCAAAAGGTAATTTACCGACCATAACAGCAATACCTGCAATGGTTCCGAGTTTGATAAAATTGCGTCTAGAAATTTGTCCCGACATTTAGTGCTCCCTGATTATATTCTTAGGAGATTTTATTAGTGATGGAGATAAATAATTCATCTTAATTGTTAATAGTAATATTATTTTGTTTCGATGATATCTATTCTAAAATTGATGATTAATATCAGATTGCTCAGTAAGTTAGATAAGAAATTATGTAAATAGTAAGGTTATCTATAGAGGTATATCAAGAATGAGTAAAGGGATTTATTCAAGAAAGTGAATAATATTGTTAGAGTCATCTTAATATGACAGTGTTGAATAAAGTCACTGAGTTTTATCGGGGTATGATTTAATTAAATCAAATGAAATATTATTAATAAATACATAAAATCAACATGTATTTAATGATATAGAATCGGTTGTTATGCGCTGATTTGGTGGCGAACTATCGAGCTTGTTAATATTGCTACAAGCTCGATAGCTGCTTTTTAGTTGTTACTGACGTAATGCTTTAATTTTATCTGGGGTGACATCTGCGGGTTGTCCCCCCCATTGGACCCGAAGGAAATTTACCAAATCACTGATTTGCTCATCTGTAAGTTGGCCTGCAAATCCAGGCATACTTTGCATGTTTTGGTTATTTGGGAATGGTTGTTCAGGTAAACCATCCAAAATGGTATTAATTAAATTAGTACTATCTACATCACGAAGCGTTGAATTACCTTTTAGCGCAACAGCGACATTAGGTTTTCCTTCCCCATCGTATGAATGGCAGCCAGAGCAAGTTTCCAAGTAAATTTGGTGGCCCTGTGGAGAACCCTCACCTATATTTAATGGTGAAGTTGCGGGTGGGTTGTCGCCCATTAAATAGGTCGCAATGGCTTTGTTATCTTCAGGTGTGAGATGTTGTGAGCTAAGATAAATCACCGGGTGCATATCACTGAAAGCAGACCCTTGCGGAGCGATACCGGTCATAAAAAATTGTTGCAAGTCCTTTGTTGTCCAACCGCGAGCTGCGAGAGCTTCAGGTGTAATATCTGGCGCCATAAAACGGCCTAAAGACCCACCTTTCATAAAGTTATCTAAATCCATTTCACCAAGTTTTCCTCTTGGAGTATGACATTCAGCGCAGTGCTCTAACACATTGACTAAATACTTTCCTCGCAACCATTCAGGAGAGCTACCTTGTGAACTATTTGGTAGGGGCTTATCGTTAAAAAACAATAAATTCCAGCCAATCATTGCCATACGTTGGTTTAGTGGAAAGGGCAGTTCGTTCTCAGGAGGAGCGACATCGACAGCAGGTTGGCTCATGAGGTAGCTGTAAATAGCATCAGAATCTTCACGCGTTATTCCTTTATAAGAGGTATAAGGCATGGCCGGATAAAGGTGCTTGCTAGGGGGAGAAATACCCTGAGTCAAAGCGGTATAGAACTCGTCTTTTGTCCAACGACCAATACCGAAATCAGCGGATGGCGTTAAGTTACTGCTGTAAATTGTCCCGAATGGCGTATCCAGAGGGAAACCGCCTGCCAGTGGTGCGCCATTGGCACTTGTATGGCATGCAGCGCAGTCACTCGCAAGGGTAAGGTAATGGCCTCGTTCGATTTCTTGTGCTGTCGCGGTAACTTTTTGCACTGGGCCATCTAATGTACGGCTTTCGTACCAATACAGCACAGCCCAAACGATAACAATGATGGCTATAAGCCATAATAGAATGCGTTTAATCATTTTATGGCCTCCTTGAGTAACCCTGGAGTACTGAGGACCACATCGCGTACGGCTTCGTAATAACGCACATAACCGGTACAGCGGCAGATATGATTATTAAGGGCTTGTTTAATCGCTTCTTCTAAATCTTCTTCGGCAATTGGGTTTTTCTGCAGTTGCTCAATAAAAATAGTTGCAGCATTAACAAAGCCGGGGGTGCAATAACCGCATTGAAAACTAAAGTGTTCAACAAAAGCTTGTTGCACTGGGGATAAAGTAATGTCGCCGTTTTCTTCTTTAGTTGCAGCGCCTTCAATTGTGCGAATACTTTTATTATTAAAAAAATGAGCCCCTGTGATGCAGGTTCGTATTTCTTCACTTGTACCGGATGGGTTGTCTAATATCACGACACAAGCGTGACAAATACCTTGCCCACAGCCGAGCCTTGAGCCCGTTAGGTCTAGGTATTCATGTAAGAAATCAATCATCATTAGGCCAGCAGGGACATCTATCGGTCCATAGGATTGGCCATTGATAGTTAGGGTGAGAGGAAGGAAATTTATGCTCATGATATTACCTCTATGATGTCTTCAGGGCGAACTGGCAGGCGCAGGAAGTGATGTCCTGTTGCGTCAGCAATGGCGTTAACGATGGATGAAACGACAGGGATCATTACGACCTCTGCGACACCTTTAGGGGGATCTGTTTCTGAAAGCCCCGGTAGGATTTCATTTGTCTGCTTCCAGACGGCAACATCACTGGCTAACGGCATATGATAACGGTTGAAATTCCATGTTCCGTTACCCGGTCCATCTTCATAGAGAGGTAAATATTCGTGTAATGCGTGGCCTATCCCCATCGCGAGTCCACCTTGGATCTGCCCTGAGACAAGCTGAGGTACAATAAGGTTGCCACATTCAACAACAGTATGATGATCTAGAAGTTCAACATGCCCCGTTGCCTTATCAATTGAGAGCTCAGAAAGTGTAGCAACAGCACTGTAGTAGGTGACACCTGCATTATTACGTTGTGTGTCAGGATAATAGGCTTTTTCACGATGCCAAACTTGGTAATCTTGATCTGCAAAGCGTAAAGAAAGACCATCAATGTATAAACGACGTGTCTCACCATTAATTTTGAAGTCAGCTTCAGCCCATTGCCAGCGGTTAAATACGTGGCAAACGGCGCCTGTAACCCCACCCATTTGGAAAGTTCGTTCAACTAAGCGAGATAAACTCAGTACTTCTAATCCATTAGCGGTTAAGCCATTTTCAACCCAACGCGCATCTTCACGTCGAACAACGAGAGGAGCGGCTTGTCCATTACCAATACCTTCTTGCCAAATAGACATCGCAGCAGGCCATAAACCATATTCGAATATTAATCGAGCGGCTTCATTCGTACTTTGAGTGAAGTAATAAGCGGAATTACTCGCACTTGCTGGTGAACAATAATTAGGTGTCCAAAGAGGGTTCTGTGCTAAGCGTTCCTGTTCTTCTTGTGACATAGCGAATGGATTACCACTCGAAACCATCGGTAATACAGACCAATCAACGACAGAAAAATGAGCTTCTTCTGCAGGTTTACCTAACCATTTAGCGCAAACCACCGACTGAGAGGTTGACATACCTGTGCCAATTTCCGCTCCACTGTGATAGATAGCAATTTTACCTTCAGGAGTTAGCTCGACGCGGGCAAATGAAGATTCAGCTCCTGTACCAAAGTCTTTTTGTACGCATGAAATACCTGTGCCAAATAGTTTTCCACTATTTTTTGCTTCAAAGTCGGCTTTACGTTTGGCTCTTTCTAGCCACATGGGGTGCTCAGCACAACGGGATAGCACTTCATCGGCACGAATTGCGCCGCCAGGGATAGCGCCTTGGGTATTTTTCATACCTGATTTAATCAGGTTTTTCATTCGAAACTCTATAGGGTCTGCATTCAGTAATTTTGCGGCTTCTTCCATCAACATATCGGTGGCAGCCATTGCTTGCAAAGTCCCATAGCCACGAGCTGAGCCAGCATCTACAGCCCTTGACGCAATCCCGACTGCTGAGAGATCACTACGAGGGACGTAGTAGATTGCTTGGGCGCCAGTTGCCCCGACCATAACAACCGAAGGGGTAAAGTTACAGCGCCCGCCACCATCGCCAATGAATGATGCAGAAAGCGCTTCGATTTTGTGGGTTTTTTTATTAACGGCTAACGTGTAATCCATATCAAAAGCATGGCGTTTAATACTGGATTGAAATTGCTCATAGCGGTCATTGGCTAACCGAATTGGTACACCATCACCATAGAGTGTTGCCATAGCACCATAGTATGGAAATGGTGCATGGTCTTTGGAACCATAACCCACGGTAAAACAAGGATGTAAGAAAATTTGTTTAATCGGAAATTTTGATTTTGCCAACATCTCAGGTAGCGAAGCTGCGACTTCTTGAGGAGATTGAGTTGGAATAACTAAATGGAATGATTGGTTTTTTGCATCATACCAACCATTAGCATTATCAGGCTCAAGTGCTGCGGTATCAATAGATTGTGAGAAATAGTTACGTTTAATAATTAGCCAATCTTCAGGTGGGTTTTCTAACTGCTTGGCGAGTTCATCAGCATAAAACATGCCTTCTTCGTCCAGTTTTCCGCCTTCACGCCCTTCGGGCCAAACTGGTAGATGTTTTTTCATCCCGATAGGGGAAATTGGCATGTCTTTTAGACTAGAGTATACATCTGGTGAATAAGGCGTTTCTCCGCCAATTCTTACACCGCGGTAAGTTCCCCAAGGATTGCGTTCGAGAGGGCCAGTATAAGCGCCATATTGAATGATATCATCACGGAATTTTAGCGTTTCTTTCGCGAAGTTAAATCTAGCGAAGTCATGATAAATCAATAAAGCGACCGCTTGACCTAGATATGCGGGGGTTTTCCCTGTAGGTAACAACATGTCATCACCATAAAAGTCAGGGAAGGCGACACCATCTTTTTCTAAATCTGCTGCCGTCACAAGGCGATCAGGCATTAACCCATCTTTAAGACGACTGAGGTCAAAACCTTGATAGATTTTATCGGCTTGAGTAACTCGAAGTAGAAATGCATGACCCTGTTTTTTGGGCCAGTGAGGGATATCGCGAGCGCGTATATCTCGAGCAAATACTTTTTCTCCTTGAACTTTGGAAAAGCCATCAATTCGAAATTTTATTTGCTTATCTACGGGATTCCAATCTGGAGATTGAAGGATTTTTTCCTCGAATAGCACGTCAAAGGCACGGCTATACAAAGGCGCTAAATAAACAGATATCCCAGCAATAACGGCACATTTTAGAAAGTGTCTGCGGGAGAGTTCGACATTGCTTTTGCTCATAATACACCCTTACACTTATTTTTACTGTATCAGTGTTTTTATTTTTATAATTGCATTGATATTTATTCTATATCCATTTAACTATTGTTCAACTACTAATAATTAGCAAATTAATGAAAACTAAAGCTTGTTATCTTATTGAATATACCTTATCTATGAGATATGCAATAAATATATATACACATAACGTAACCTATGAATATTGGCATTTTAATATTAGCAGCAGGAAAAAGTGAACGTTTTCAAAAGGCTGGAGGTAAAGGAAGTAAATTAAATCTCGTGCTTGATAAGCAAACAGTTTTTGAGAAAACTTTATATAATTCAATGGGTAGTGGGCTTCCGATTCATGTGGTTACTCGCCCAAATAATGTTGATGTTATTAATAATTGCTTACAATTTAACATTTCATTTTCATTGTTAAATAGTGATGGGCTGGGTGATTCTATCGCATTAGGTGTTAAAGAAACGTGGCACTTAGATGGGTGGTTGATTCATTTGGCGGATATGCCATATATAAATAGTGAGTTATTTGTATGTGTAGCTAATGAATTAAAATATCATTCATTAGTAAGACCTATATATCAGGGGTGCCCTGGTCATCCAGTGGGGATATCTGCTAAATACTATTTAGATTTAATTAGATTGACGGGGGATGAAGGTGCAAAATCGCTATTACACCATAATGTTGTTTATGAAATGGATATAAATGATAAAAATGTTATTAAGGACATTGACTATCCAAGTTTTGATAACAAATAGGGAGCAAATATGTTGCGTGAAGATGTTTCTGTTATCTCTCAAGCGGTTGTTTGGATAAAAGAAGGGCCTATCTGGCTATGTACCGTATTGAATACTTATGGCTCTTCACCTAGAAGCCCTGGTTCTCTTTTGGTTGCAAGAAGTGATGGTCAGTATTCAGGCTCGCTTTCTGGAGGTTGTATTGAGGAAGACTTTATTCAACGAATTAAACAGACTGAATATACGGATAGCAGCCAAGTCGTACGTTATGGGCGAGGTGGCATCGAAGCCAAAGTAAATTTACCCTGTGAGGGGAGTTTAGATGTTTTAATAGAATATTTACCAAATAATGAAAAATCACTTAATTATCTAATCGAAATTCAAAATGCATTATTGGGTTATTCTGCAATTATCAAAAAAGTGACATTGCCGCAGCCCGGAGTGATTAATACGGTAAAGGATATTGAGTTTTCAACACAGATAGAACGAGATGGTCACGATATTCAATTATACATTGCAGCTCCCCCAAAACTGATTATTGCTGGCATTTCAACAGTTGGCGCTTATTGTGCTAATTTTGCACTCACTTTAGGCTTTGAAGTGATTATTTGTGATCATAGAAATGATGAGTTATCACGTTTTTCACAGCAGATTCCCTCTCAGATAGAAATCATACCTGCATTTCCTGCCCGTTATTTAGAAGAAAAGGGGTGTTCTCCTAATAGTGCAATAGTTTCATTAACTCATGACCCGCGGATCGATGATTTGACATTAATGGAAGCGGTAAATACAGATGCATTCTATATTGGTGCAATGGGCTCTGTAAGAACAAGCGCTCGTCGAAGAGAGCGTTTAGTTGAGACGGGCGGTATGTCAGTCGATGAAATTAAGCGTATTCATGCACCTATTGGTATTCCTATTGGGAGCAAAACCCCCCCTGAGATAGCATTAGCTATTATGGCGGATATTGTTGCTTATAAAAATGGGGTGAATTTGTCTAATCAGGTATGTGATAAGAAAAAGTTGATGACGACAGCTTAAATAGCATGTGATATTGAAAACTAAAGTTTCCTAACCATGGCTTGGATGAAAAAACAGTGAGCCTTTAATTTTAGGCCTCACTGTTTTTATTGATAGCGAGGTATACAGTTAAAGTATATTAGGACTGGGAAGCAATAACCATAATCTCAACAAGTACTTGGTCACGAGCCATATTAGCTTCAACCGCTGCACGCGCAGGGCTATTTTCTACAGGCATCCAATTTTCCCATGCTGCATTAAAGGCGGAAAAGTCTCTCGCCATATTTTTAATCCAAACTTGAGCAGATAAAATACGGGTTTTATCACTGTTGCTTGCTGCTAATAAAGCATCTATTTTCGCAAAAACTTCTTCAGTTTGTTGCGTAATATCGCCAGTTAAATCATTCGGTACCTGCCCTGATAAATAAACAATGCCTGCATGTTCAACACTATCAGCTAAGCGTGGTTTTGGGTTATTACGTTTAATGGGCATAGTTACCTCGTGAATCCAGTTAAAGAAATAGGTGGTTTTTGTTCTGTAATAAGTTTAGTTAATATTTCTGCACTACCAGCAGCGAGTGTGAAACCTAAACTTCCGTGACCAATATTTAGCCACAAATTGTGGTATGCAGTTTTTCCTAAAATTGGGGGTCCTTTAGGTGTTGATGGACGTAAACCAAACCAACTTTCGGCGCTATCAACTTGTGGTAGCTCAGGAAAGGTTTTTTTTATGATTTTTTTGAGCGCTTTTATTCTATTTTCGCGTAAGCCAGCCGTGTCATATCCAATATCGACCATGGCAGCAATACGGAGTTGGTCATTAAGTTTGGCATAGACAATCTTATTTCCGTAATCAGTCACGTTAATTTTAGGTACTGTATTTTCTGTTTGTGGATATTTCACACTTAAGCTATACCCTTTAAGACCTAATATTGGCACATTAATTTTGAGCGACTTCAATAATTCACGACTGCCGTTACCTGCACAAACAATAAAATCATCGGCTTGAATTATTCCCTGGTGTGTCGCTACGCCTGTAATACGGTTATCTTGTTTAATGAAATATTGGACTGATTGTTGTAAACAAAGATTAAATTGCGGTTGAGTTTGCAAATATTGCAAGAGATTTTTACAGAACAAATAACAATCAGCACTTTCATCATCAGGGGCATAGATGGCACCGACTAATTGGGACTGTATATGTTTTAAAGAGGGTTCCAGTTCGATGATTTCAGCGGGTGTTAATGTTTTTTGGAATTGTTTATCGGCGGTTTCGCTGGCTTTTAGAAAGCTTTTCGAATCACGGTGTATAATCAGTTTGCCTGATTTTTCCCACGCAAAATCGCCTAAATCACCTTTTTGACGCCATAAATTCATCATATTTTGGCTTAATAATGATAAGCGTAAAAGATGGTCTCCGTTGATTCTATTGGTTTTTCGGTTACAAGCTAATGTGAATTGTGCTAACCAAGACCATTGGTGCACAGACGGGGTTATCTTTAAATTTAAAGGCGAGTCGTTTTTCCCCATCCAACGCAAACCTTGTAAAGGCACACCAGCATCGGCGAGTGGGGACACATAGCGATAACTAAGCTGACCACCATTTGCAAAACTGGTGTGCATTCCAACATCTGTTTCAGACTCAATTAACGTGACAGTTTGCCCCGCTTTAATTAATGCATATGCGGTACTTAGTCCAATCACACCGGCACCGATAATCACCACATGTTTAGCCATAATATTCTATAACCAATAATCACTAAGGAGTTATTATTTAACGGTGAATAGGTTAACTAAACAATTGAGTTTTCATTACCAGAGTATAACTTTTGGTTAACTGTTTTATTCCTTTTTTCCAAAGTTAACGCCAATGTATTGACGTAATTTTGTGCCGCTTTCGTTAATGGTCTATCCGCACGATGAAAGACGGAGACTGCGAGCTGTAAATCTTCTTTGAGAGGGTAAATCATTGATTCAGGTAAGGTATGCTCAGCTGAAAAAATATCGGTGATGCTACACCCCAACCCAGCTTGGACGAATTCAGCTGCCATATGATAAGTATGAACGCTAATGTTTGACTCTAAAAACTCATGGCGTTCTTGTAATAATTGAGCCAATGAATCTGAGCCAGGGTGTATCCAACGCTGTTGATCAATATCGATAAGAGAAACAGGTGAGTGTGATGGTGGTTTACTGTCTACATAGACCAACGGAATATTAGCAATCGGCAGCATTGTGATCCCACCTTCAATACTTAGGTTGAAGCCTATGCCAATATCTAAGTCTTGCTGAGTTAATAACTGCATAATATCTGTTGTGTGATGTGTTCCTATGGTCAGTTTAATATTGGGATGTTTTTTTATAAACAGAGCCGTTACTTCGGGAACGAGGTTTAACCCCAAGCTGGGGAGACACCCTACAGCAAGTTTACCTTGAGGGTTACGTGATAAGTTTTGTGCTAAAATTCTTAGCTTTTCTAAGTTGTGATAAACTTCTTTGGCTTCTTCAAACAGCAAATTGGCTTCATCAGTAGGGAGCAATTTCCCTCTTATCCGCTGAAATAACACTAGCCCAAGTTGTTGCTCTGCATGTTTTAAGGCTTTACTGGCTGCTGGTTGTGAAATATGTAAAACTTCTGCTGCACGAGTTAAAGACCCACAGGTCATGACTGCATAAAAAATATCAAGATGCCTTAATTTCATTGTATAAAACCTACTATTTTTCGCTATATCACTATGTTAGCGAAATCATTTAAATTAATCCGGATAAGTCATCACGTTGTTACGATGAATGTGAGCGATTACTCTATTTTTTGCTAATCAAGTTTTTCTTAGCGCAAAGGAACCAGTAAAGTTCAATAGTCTTTGAGGGGAAACGTGGGTAACTGAAAAGAAACAGAGAAGCGAGCCTATAGCTTTTTGTTATAGGCTCGCAAGTTATACTATCGTGTTAAGTAAAGTAAGTACCGATTTCAATAAAGATCTTAATTATGATGCTATTTGCAATATCAACAATAAAGGCTCCAACCATTGGAACAACTAAAAAGGCTTTATGTGATGGGCTAAAAGCTTTGGTAACTGTTTGCATATTGGCAATAGCTGTAGGGGTTGCCCCCATACCAAAGCCACAATGCCCTGCACTAATAACGACAGCATCATAATCTTTACCCATCATCTTAAAGGTAACAAAACAAGCGAATAGCACCATAACCATAGTTTGTACGGCAACGATGATTAAAACAGGCCCAGCCATACTCGCTAATTGACCAAATTTGAGTGACATTAATGCCATGGCTAAAAATAGTGATAATGCGACACTACCTAATACATCAACTGTTGGCTCAAAAACCTCATGCTTAAATACATGGGTTAATACATTACGGATAATAATACCAACAAATAAACACCACACAAAAGTAGGTAAATGCAACACGGTATCTTTAAATAATTCACTGATATATCCACCAGCGACGATGCAGATAATTAACATCGAAATGGTCTCAATCACATTATTTGCATTAATTTTACGCTTAACGCTAGGTTGTTCAAAAGCCTCAATAATTGTTTCTTTTTCAAGTTCAGTGGCTTTTGGAATAGTGACTTTTTTCAATAAATGACGAGCAACAGGACCACCAATTAACCCACCTAAGACTAAACCGAGGGTAGCGCAAGCCATCGCTAATTCAACTGCACCTGTGACACCGTATTTATCAGCCAGTATTGGCCCCCAAGCTCCTGCATTACCATGCCCACCGGTTAACGTCACTGACCCCGCAATTAAACCAATAAATGGGCTTTCATTTAATAAAACCGCCATTCCCATTCCTACTGTATTTTGAATGGTAATCAAAATGGTTACTGCGATGGTTAATAAAACGAGAGGTTTCCCTCCTTTTATTAATCGAGAAAAATCTGAACTTAACCCAATTGATGAGAAGAAGGTGATCATTAGAATGCTTTGTAGTGAAGCATCGAAAGTAAATGAATAACCTACTGTTTTATCAACGATTAATAAAATTATGGCAACAATAAACCCACCGACAACGGCTTCAGGAATATGGTTTTTTTGAAGAAATGGTGTGTATTTAACGACAAACATACCAATCAATAGCGCCAAACAAGCGACTAATAAAGTGTAGCTGGCATCTAGGATCATTATTTTACCTCAAGTTAGTTTACCAGAACTTTCACTGTTGTTATTTAACATTAGCGACAAATTAAATTACTTTGCTTAACTTTTGTTTAACAATGAGTTTTGTTTGGGTATCTATAACTTTTAGTTAACCATGATCTATAACACTATTTAGATATTGTTTTTTTCGTCGTTGAGTATTTTTGTGAGAATATCACTAATTATTTGTTTTTATGGTTTTTTTTGTTTTTGTGCCGTTTTTATATCGTAATGATAATGGTGTAAATGAGGTGTTTTTTTATCTGAGAAAGGTAAAGAGATAATCGAAAGGAATGATAAGAAGTGTGATGTGTGACATAAAAGAAAATCGCCACTAGTAAGAAAACAAAATAGTAATCTGTATGAATAATATAAGGTTTGTATCAAAAAATTAGCGTTTTAAATAGTGACAATACCGGTTTTAAATTTATGGCTTAGAATTAAATAAATAACATTATTATTAACAAAAATCACAGTTTAATTTTGTTTGTATATTGTTATTTAGTGTTTTTCAGCATCTTTTTATTATTATCATAATAGGTTAATAGTTTAACTATTTGTTTTTTATGTTAATAAAAGATTATTGATACTCATTTTTATTTTAAAGTCTTATTTTTCCTTAATATAGTGAGAATAAAATTTTTGCTATGATGTATTACTAAAGCTTATGTAAATCAATGGGGAATGTAGTTTGATCAAGGCTTATAAGATTACTCGGTAGCCCACTTAGTTATGATGATTTTTATGGAGTGTTTTAAATGAAAAAAACCATTCGGCAAGTAACATTCGAATTATTACGTAAATTAGGTGTAACAACCGTTTTTGGTAATCCAGGCTCAACAGAAGAAACATTTTTAAAAGATTTCCCGAGTGATTTTCGTTACATCCAAACTTTACATGAGTCTTCGGCTGTTGCCGCAGCTGATGGTTATGCTCAAGGTATGCGTAAGGTTGCTATGGTGAATGTACATACATCAGCAGGTTTAAGTAATGCGATGAGTAATATATTAACCGCCTATATGAACCGGACACCATTGATTATTACTGCCGGCAACCAAACGAGAGAAATGTTATTAATGGAACCTTGGCTGACAAATATCGAACCCGAAACACTTCCGAAACCGTGGGTGAAATGGAGCTATCAGCCTGTACGTGCTGAAGATGTCCCTGCTGCATTTATGCGGGCTTATGCTATGGCGTTGCAACCACCCGCAGGGCCTGTGTTTTTATCAATTCCGCTGGATGACTGGGATAAAGAGACACAAATGACGATGCCAACTGTTCGTTCAGTTTCGGAGCGTATTGGTTATGATCCTCTTCGTTTACAGGAATTTGCAACTGCTTTATCTAACGCTGAAAACCCCGTTTTGATTTACGGTTCAGCAATTGCAAGGGGACAAGGGTGGGATGTGGCTATTCAATTGGCTGAAAAAATCAATGTACCAGTCTGGTCTGCTCCTGCATCCGAACGGCCTCCATTTCCTGAGGATCATCCTTTATATGCTGGTGGATTGCCTTTTGCGACAAAGCCATTATCAGAAAAACTGAAAGGTCATGATTTAGCTATTGTGGTCGGTGCACCCGTTTTTCGCTACTACCCTTATGTTGCGGGAAGCTATATCCCTGATGGTATGCGCTTATTGCATATTACAGATGACCCTATTGAGGCGGGGAGAGCCCCTGTTGGTGATAGTTTATTAAGTGATGCCGTTTTAGCGCTGGAAGGGTTGCATCAATTGGTGATGCCAAGAAAAATGGCTAAAACAGTGGTTAAGCAACCGCATGGTATGGCTCCTCATTCTACAGCAGAGACTCAGAACACTTCGGAAATATTAAGTGCCTCTCAGTTATTCCGCGCTCTGAGAGAGGTTTCCCCAGAAGATACTGTACTTGTTGAAGAATCCCCGTCTAATTTAGGCGAGTTACACCATGAATGGCCGATAACGTTACCCGACTCTTTTTATACATTTGCGAGTGGTTCGTTAGGTTGGAATTTACCCGCGAGTGTTGGTATTGCACTAGCAGAGAGAGACAGTGGGCGGCATCGTCCTGTGATGGCAATTATTGGTGATGGTTCAATGCAATATTCTATTCAGGGTTTATGGAGCGCAGCTCAACATAATTTACCGATTGTTTTTGTGATACCTAAAAATAATGAGTATGCGATTTTAAAATCATTTGCGGTACTCGAGAAAACACCGGGGGTACCGGGGCTTGATATTCCAAACCTGGATATAGTTGCATTGGGTAAAGGATACGGTTGCAGCGCGGTAAGGGCTCAAACCGTTGATGAAGTCAAAAAAGCCTGCCAAGAAGCATTCAATCGTAATGGACCCACGGTGATTGAAGTTCCTATTTTAGCGTCTATTCCTCCACTTATCTAATTAACAAAAATAGTCCCTAGAATGGGGCTATTTTTGCCTATCTTTTATTGCAATAATAGCTAAATTAGCGTCACTCATGTGGAGTTAGAAAACATTATAAAAAGGTTTTTAGAGCGTTATGAAAAATTCATATCAGGTAGCGCAAACATTGTCGATTTTACAACGGCATCTTTGCGATTCATTGATTGCCGTTTATCTTCATGGTTCAGGCGTGTCTGGCGGTTTAAAGCCGGCAAGTGATATTGATATATTAGTTGTCATTGATAAAGAAATGACTCATGACCAGAGAACGCTACTGGTTTCTGATTTTATGGTAATTTCTGGGCTTTATCCTAGCGATCCTCAAGGGCGTCGGCCATTAGAAATAGCTGTTTTTGTTTCAGGCGAGTTAGCCTCTCTTTCATACCCAGCAAAATGTGAACTAATGTATGGGGAATGGTTACGGCAAAGTATTGAGCAAGGGCAGTTGGAAGGTCAAGTTTACGATCCTGAATTTACTTTGATGTTAGCGCAAGCACAGCAAGAAGCTGTTAGTTTATGGCAATCAAAAGAATATCAACTCCCTGTTGTTAATGAACAGCAAATAAAGCAAGCGATGTTAGATTCTCTCCCTAATTTATTGTCATCTTTAGACAGTGATGAGAGAAATGTTTTACTGACATTGGCTAGAATGTGGAAAACCATGGAAACTGGGCAGTTTGTGACAAAAGATAAAGCCGTTGATTGGGTCATAAACCGGGTTCCGGATGAACTACAACCCATCCTAATAGGTGCCAAAATGGCTTACTTAAATGGCATCCCAACTGATTGGATAAAGAAAAAAATTGAAATACAGAAGCTAGCAAAGTTTATGGAACTCGGTGTCATGAATAGTTTTAAATAAACTTTATCAATATATGTAGCTTTAAATGCGTTATTTGTTTCAACAGATAGAATTTGTCTGATACTTAGATACTTCAATAGAATTTTCTTTATAATTTACAGTTGGTTGATATTTTAAAACGGATAAAAAATGACAAAAAAATTAATTAACCCTAAAACGGTATTTAACTCTTTGCAGTATGGCTTTAGCCAAGCAATAGAAACGAGTGGAACACGCCAATTATTTTTATCGGGGCAGGTTGGTGTAAATGCTGAACAAGAGACTGTAACTGGTGGGATGTATGAACAAACAGTTCAGTCACTGATTAATATTGAGCATGTATTACGTGAAGCGGGTGGGGATTTATCCCATGTCGTGATGTTACGTATCTATATTAAAGCAGGTTATGATAGTGACGAAGAGCAGCTTGCTATTACAAATGCATTAAAAGAAAAGTTTGGTGAAATGCCTCCCGCCTCTTCTTGGATTATTGTGACAGGCCTTTCATTGCCAGAATGGCTAATAGAAATAGAAGCACAAGCGGTATTAAATTAGTGTTAGCTTAATTAAAAAAGGCCGCTGATTATGAGCTGACCCCAGTCATTGGGTAACCAATTTCTGGGGTTCACGTCATTATTTAAACTCTGGCCTTTTTATCATTCAGTGAGTATTAGTGTTTTACTAGTGTTGAGAAATAATACACGAGAGGGACTGCTAGAATCCATAAACTGATAGGGATCTCGCGCCATTTACCAGCAACAGCTTTAATTAAAATATAGAATAACAACCCGCCAGCAATCCCTGTTCCAAAGCTATTGGCAATTAAGGTGATCATCACCATCATTAAAACAGGTAACCCATCAGTAAAGTTGCCTAAATCAACTTTACGTAGACCACTAAACATATTTAGACCAATCAAAATTAATGCGGGCGCGGTGGCTTGTGCTGGGATCATTAATGCAATAGGGGTAAATAATAACATTAATAAAAACATAAATGCTGCGGCAAGAGCTGTCATTCCTGTTTTACCACCCGCTTCAGCGGCTGCCGACGACTCTATTAATGCTGTTGCAGCTGGAATGCCGACCATTGGTCCTAATGCTGCTGCGATTGAGTCAACGATAAATGGGCGGTTTATATTCGGCATATTACCTTCTTTATCTAATAGGCCTGCTTCGCCGCCAACGGCTAATGTTGTTCCCATGGTAGAGAAAAATTCAGCAGCAAAAAAGACAAATAAGAAGGGTAAAAATGCAATATTCAACGCACCAATTAAATCAACTTGCCCAAGAACTGGTGCGATAGAATGAGGAACACCAATAAAACTTTCAGGTAGTTTTGTGACACCAAATGGAATACCTAAAATAGTCGCAAATAAAATGGCCCATAATATTCCACCGGGAATTTTACGCGCTTGTAATGCGATAGCGACAAAAAAACCTGCAAGGGCAACTAAAGCACCCGGTGAAAGGAAATCACCTAACATTAATGCATTAGTTTTTGGATTGGCTAATACTAGCCCAGCATTGCGAAAGCCTAATACAGCAACAAAAAGCCCAATTGATGCAGTTAATCCGAGTTTAATTGATTGGGGTACTGAACGAGTTACTACTTCACGTAAGCCGAATTTGGTTAACAGAAAAAATAAAATACCAGACCAGCACGCAATACCTAACCCTATTTGCCAATCTATTCCTTCGCTGCCCGCTAGGGTAATACCAACGAGTACCGACCCGCCAATTCCAGGACCCACAATAAAAGGTAAATTTGCATAAAAAGCCATTAATAAGCTGGCAAGCACAAAGACAATAATGGTCCCTGTTGTTGCAGCGCCTTTATCCATTCCACCCGCGGCTAATAAACCAGGAATTACCACCAATAGATAAGCGGCAGCTAAAAAGCCCGTGATACCCGATAAACACTCAGTTTTAATTGAACTTCCGCGTTCTTTTAATGCGAAGCGTTTTTCTAACCAACTCCCTGATGTTGGCGTATTTATTGAATTTTCAGCCATTAATAGGCTCTCCTGTCATTATTTTTGGTATATTCGTATTTTTAGTCATTAGTGCTCGGAAAAATGAAGAACGGCATCAACAAGTTGACGTGTTGTTCCATCTGTTAATCCTAAGTCGGTTAAATGTGGCCCTGCATTACAGGCTAGACAAGTTCCTTCTATCGCTTTGAAAACACGATAAGGCGGTTCCCAGTCAGCAATTTTATGGCTTAACTCACGTAATTGACGGAACTGCTCGGCGAGTTCTGAGGCGGGTAAATCCGATAACATGCCCGCAATTGGCATAGCTACATGGGCTAAAATTTGTCCATTTTGGACTAAGGCCATGCCTCCACCGCTTTCTATCAATAAATTGGCGGCAATCGCCATATCCTGTGGGTCACGACCGAGCACGACAAGGTTATGAGAGTCATGTGAATAGCTAGTAGCGATGGCGCCGCGTAATTCACCCCAACCTTCGAGCAGGGCAATCTGTGGTCGTGCATCATGACGCCCATGGCGGTGCTGAACGCGAATAAAACTAAAATTATCAGGAAGTTGTACTATGCCATTAGTAACTTGCACATCAACTTCTCCCCATTGAGTAAAGCGGGCGCCATGGATATGCCGCAATCTAGCTATTCCGTTATTCACTCCATCAATTTTAAGTTGGCAATCATCCGCGGTAATTGGGGAAAGATGCATAGTATCTCGAGGTGGTAAAATATCTGATGGAGAACTAATGGCATGTATTAATTTGCCTTTTTCTGCAATTTTTTTACCTGCTACATAAACGGCTTGTGCTTTTAACGTTGTCAGTGAGTCAAAGAGTACGAAGTTAGCTTTTCTGCCTGCGGCAATTAAACCAAGGTCATTACGTTGTAAGCGAATAGCCGCATTGAGTGTTGCAAAGCGCAGTGCATCAGTTGCTGGCATGCCATATTCAATCAATAGGTTGAGTAAAGCGATAATACCACCTTTTTCTATCAGCATATCGGGTGGAACATCGTCGGTACAGACTGTGATTTGCGATGATAAATGGGGCAATGATCTCAGTGCATTCACAATGTCAGGGAGTAAGTAGGGATGGGAGCCTCGAATTTCTAAAGTAAGGCCCGCTCTGAGTTTTTCCAGCGCGTCATCTGCGGAAGTTAACTCATGGTCTGAAGTAACGCCTGCGGCGAGGTAAGCCTGTAATTCGGCACCTTTTAACCCTCGAGCATGCCCTTCTATTAATTTACCGGATTGGAGCCCTGCATTCAGCACTTCCTCCATTTTTTCGCTGCCATTGAGTACGCCATGCATATCCATAACCTCGGCGACCCCCCGCACTTCAGGCCAACTAAGCATAGTTGACATTTCTTTGCCTGCGAAATCTGCCCCCGACATTTCCAACCCTGGCGTAGATGGGACGGATGATGGTGCAGCAACCATAACGTCTAAAGGTAAATTACGACTAGAGTCAATTGCATAGCGGACTCCCTCTAATCCTAATACATTAGCAAGTTCATGGGGGTCCCAAAAGACGGCAGTTGTCCCTTGAGTTAGAACGATTTCTGCATAACGAGCTGGTGGAAGGTGAGAACTTTCTAAATGGACGTGAGTGTCAATTAACCCAGGTGAAATAAAATAACCCGATAAATCATGAACTTCTTTTGCATCAGTGCGTGAACCTGTTGGGTGGACACTTGCAATCAAATTATCTACGATACCGATATCTGCGGAGCGTATCTCGCCTGTTACCATATCAACGATATTGGCTTGTGTGAGTAAAAGGTCAAAAGGAATATTGCCTTTTGCGGCTTGAATAGCATTACGCCGAGTTTGCTCTGTTATGTTCATAAAAATACCATTTATATGATTTATGGTTGCTACTTTATGAGCAAGGCAAACGTTTGCCAAGATGATAAAATTTATCAGGCTATAAGAGAAGGTTATGATAGGATGAATATTCCATGATTATTCAATCTGCAGACAATTAACGATTATGACAGAACCTTGGCAACGGCTGCCGGCACTGACGCTCAAACAATTACAGTATTTTGTCACTTTGGCAAAGCTGCGTCATTTTACTGAAACAGCTAATCGTTTAGCTGTAAGTCAGCCTGCACTTAGTAGTGCTTTACGGCAAATTGAATCTGTTTTAGGTGGAAAGCTAATTAATCGAACGGCATCATCAGTCACATTAACGGAACTAGGTGCTGCTATTTTACCTCATGCACAGCAAATCCTCAGTGTGTCGCATCGTGCATTTAGTGATATTCAAAAAATCATCGAGGATGGTGGTGATGGTATAGTGCGTATAGGGCTTGTTCCTTCTGTGAGTTCATTAGTATTTCCATCTGTTCCTGAACAATTAAACCAATTATTTCCTAGATTAAAAACCGAGTTTTATGATCAAACTAATGACTCACTCGTGAACCAGATAATTAATCATGAAGTTGATTTTGGCATAGGGGTTCTAGACAGTTCAGTTCCACAAGAGCTGAGTATTTCCCCATTACAAGATGACCCTTTTGTTGCTGTTATTCATCATGATGACAGGTTAGCGAACAATGAATTTCATTTACCTTGGAAATTACTGAATAATCGCGACATTGCTGTATTTTCTAAAGGGAATATTCAACGTTTAGTTGCTGCAACAGTAGAAAGCCATCGGCTCAAATTAAATATTCGTTATCAAGTTGATTATATTGAAACTCTATATGGTTTAGTTCGTTCTAAACTAGCTATTGCCATCCTACCTCAACTTTATACTGTTCATTTACGTGACCCTGAACTGAAAGTATTACAACTTCAGCAGCCTGAATTAACTCGTACAGTCGCTTTAATACGTAATAATCAGCCTCTTACACCAATGATGGAGGATGTTTATCAAGTATTATTAAAAGTATTACGTGGTCATAATGGATAATATTTAAACTATTTTAGGGTGTTGATTGCAACAAAATAGATAGTTAACAGTAAATTAGTTAGTTAAAGCACTTATCGTAAAGTTATTTTTATCAATATCAATTAATAATATACTGTTAGCATTGCTGGTAATATTTAAAGTGAGAGATAACCCCCCTCATTCAGGTGTAACATTCTGATTATTTAGAATAACTATAAAATTATCATTTGGAAATAATATTATGAAAATCATCCTAAAAATTATTTGGTTTATTGCCGCAGTCATATCTATTTCTGCTTGTGATGATTTTCAGGCGTTAGATGGAAAAGGTAAATTCTATTACACTAACCCTAGTACAGATACAATGACCTTTAAGTTAGATGGTAAAGCTTATGATATTTTACCGGATGGGAAAGGGGTTATTCTAATTTCTAGTGGGTTACATCACTTAGAAGATGAAAAAGGGCATATAACTGACTTTTTTGTTTTTGAAAATAATTCAGGTGGGATTATTAACCCAAATCAGTTTGTTTATTATACTTTATCTGAAGTGTATGCGGTTGATGGTAAAGAAAATAGGTTTCAGCCTGCTAGTTACCCTGTGACCATTAATGGTCATGAGTTAGAAATGCCTATTCGAAGCTCAAATGCCACGATCATTGATGCAAATATATTTAGATGTAGTTACCCTGTAGGGGAAGCATTTCCTGAGTCAATTACCCTTTATGACGATAATTTAGATGGGAATATTAAATCTAAGTGCTTTGATAAGCTTGAATTAATACAATATATAAAAAATGAATATAACAAAAACCTATTACCTCAGAAAAATCATCATGTTTTTTTAGATTCCGTGAATATAGATTTTATGTATGTAGAACCCACCGCTGATTTTGCTAATGCTAATGTGCAATTAAAAGCAGAAAAACTAGTAAAATTGGTTGCAAAGCTGAAAGATTCTGATGATGCTGATATACATAAAAAACTGAATGAAGAATTCTATCAAGCGACAACTGAATTAGTTCATGAATATGCGCAGAGTTCTGCATCTAATACCGTTTCTGAAAATGTGAAATATAATGAATTTATCCAACAAATTAATTTACTCAGGGAAAATGGTATTTGGGTAAGGTAAATTTAACTTATTCTAATTACAGTGATATTTCTACACATAAGAGCTGATTATTTAGTAATGGTTCGTCTCATTCTGAATTAAGAAAATGCTTATTAAGTAAGCAGAGTAATCTTATTTGAAATAATAGTAGGAAAAGAGACATTGGATATGGAAGTCTTTATATCAACCATACCAAGGAACTCGGCAATGAACCTATCAAAGCAATCTGTTTTTGCTGTTATATCAGCAGCATTTTTATTGTTGTTCACTACTGTTGCAAGTAGCAAATCAGTTGTCGAAATTAAGAAAGAACCTGATGTTTTAGATCTCGTTTTTATTCTCGATAAAAGTGGATCAATGTCTGGTTTCGAATCAGATACTATTGGCGGCTATAACAGTGTTCTTGCTGAAAATAGAGACAAAAAAGCCAAAACTTACATTACGACACTGCTATTTAATGATAAAACAAGCCTGCTCTACAATAGGGAACCTATTGATAAAGTAGCTAATTTAACGCTGGATGATTACCCAGTTGGCGGTTATACCGCACTATTAGACGCAATTGGGGAAGGCATCGAAAAAATGCGTGAAAATAGAAAAGTGACTAAAAATAATAATGTTCTATTTATCATTATTACGGATGGTCAAGAAAATAGCAGTCGTAAATATTCTCAAGCTAAAATTAAAGCGATGATTAAATCAGCGGAAACGGAAGATAAATGGGATTTTATTTTCTTAGGTGCAAATATTGACGCAATTTCTGAAGCTGAAAACATTGGCATTAAAGGTGCTAATGCGACGGGGTATGTCCAAGATGGTACGGGATATGATAAAGCTTATCGTGCTGTCAATAAAGCGGTTGAATCAAAGCAGATGTCTGCACCAATATCAGAGGATTGGAAACAGGAAGTTGAAGCGGATGTGAAGGAACGCCAAAAATAATAAATGCAGTAAAGCCTAAACAACAGTGATGAGTAGATAATATTTAGGTGATATAGCCAATGGCTAGTGATTAAGAATATTAATTGTAAATGGTAAAAGCCCCTCAGTAATTGATTGTCTAACTACTGAGGGGCCTTTTACATGATAGGAGAGTTAAATCACTTTATTTGGTTTGTTTTAATGCTGTAAACATTTTTTCAGCAAGATAACCTTGTGAATTTTTTACCCCCGGCAAGACGAAGTAGTACCCACCACCGAAAGGCTTTATGTATCTCTCTAGGGGTTCACCATTGAGACGTTTTTGAGTATCAATAAAACCCGTTTTTAAATTTTGTTGAAAAGATACAAAGATTAGCCCCATATCTAGAGCACCAGACTCTGTTAAGCCTAAAGAATAGCTGTAACTTCTGCGCCTAAGCTTGGCAGTATAACGTTCAGGATTACGAGGCTCAGCACGGCGCATATGAGAGTCAAACAATATACGATCGCCATGTGGGTCTTTTTCAAAGGCTGGATCATCATGTTCATTTTTCATCCCTATTGGTGCTCCGGAGTCTTTATGACGTCCAAAATCGTTTTCTTGATCTTCTAATGGCGTTCTATCCCAAAATTCAAGATTGAAGCGTATTAAGCGCACGGCTTGGTATGTACCGCCATCACACCAAGAAGGTTCTTTACTTCCATCTGTTATCCAAATCAGTTTATTCATCAATGATGTGTCAGAAGAGGGGGCATTGCCCGTTCCATCCTTAAAACCGAACAAGTTAATTGGAGTCGAGTGATTGTCGATATCTCGTGCAGGTAAGAAGCCGTCAATTTTCCATAATGGGAAGCAATAGGGAGATACATGGCGTAAAATATCCCTTAATGCATAAATAACACTTTCTTGGCTGTTGGCACATATTTGTAGTAAAAAGTCCCCACCACACCATTTTTTCTCTAGCCTATCGTTAGGGAAACTCGTCATTTCACTGAGGTATTTAGGTTTAATTTTGTTGAGACCAAATCGGTTATCAAAAAGGGAGTTTCCTAGGGCCACAGTGATAGTGAGTAGGTCAGGTTGCAAATGTGTCCCGAGAATACCGGACTCAGCTGGAGGCATTTTATCATTTTCTGTTGAAGGCATTGTTTGTGGTTGGGTAAGGTATGCAATGCGCTCGGTTAACAAAGCGAAAATAGTTTGTAGTTCTTCAACAGTATTCGACGTAATATTGAAAGCGATAAATGAGGCATTTTTAGGCTCGGGTGTTAATACACCGGCTTGGTGTTCTCCAAGATAATTAACCGCTTTATTGTAAGTGGGTTGGCAATCAGCGAATTTTTCTTTAGCTTTTAAAGTTGGAATAGTTAAAACCGCGCTACCAATAGCGAAAGCTTTTAATGCATTTCTTCGTGACATTCCTGTTGCTTGCAAAATACTTCTAGGTTTAGCTTGCATAAATTTATGCCTTAATATTTATAGTAAACATCAACATCGAGCTGAGCCCGTAACTTTGCTAAAGTTTCGGCTTGTTGAGTGAGTAATGAATAAAGTGCCATTTTGTCTTGTTGTTTTAGCTGGCTATAAGGTTGATATGTGCTATCAGCCATATAATATGGCTGCATGATTTTATTGATCCGTAGAGTATTTTTTTGTAATTGCTTAAGTGTATTCTTTTCAATAAAAGGTTGAATAACGTTGATGATTTCTTGCGAACCTTTTAAGTTAGCAGCAATATCGGTTAAATCAGATAAGCTGTAGATATTTTCTTTACCCTCTAATTTTGTTTCTAGGATCATTTCAATAAAGTCAGCGGAAGCCTGTACTAATTTAGGGATCTCAATAGTTTCTGTTGTGACTCGTTTATGCAAATCGCGCCCTTTAATGAGTAACTCTTCATTAGCCGCTAATGCTTGTGTTGGATTTTTTGCAGCAAATAATTGGTATTCAACAAGATGAAACCCAGTAAAGCGATAGTCTTTTTCTTTATCGAGAAAATAATCTGCCCTAGGGTTAATGGTTCTATCTGTGTTACCGAATAACACTATAATTGGACGAACAGTCTCGTAGTGTTGATGGGCTATGATGTAAGCGTGTTGAGCTGCCGATAGCTTCCCTTGTTGTAAATTTTGCTGTAGTAACTCTAGCTGGATAACCATTTCTGCTAATTCAGCAGTGATAAAATTCATGTAGGTATGGATTGAATCTTGGTATTTCTCTGGAGTGGGGATATCCCCTTTAGCAATAATGATGTTATCCCCAGTCTGTACTGGGGACCTTAGTGCTTTGCCATAACTTAATGAAGGAACAACGACCCCTAATATTAAGCTAAAAAATAACCATTTGAATTTATACCTTAGCAAGCTGCACATTTTTTTTGCTCCTTGCAAATAGCGGTATCACAATTACCCAATAGAGAATAAAGGTTATTACACTTAGCCATATCGGTTGTGAGCGATAGGCAAAGAAAGAGGAAATAAAATTCCCCGCAATACCTGAATCATCCAGTAAAGCGGTAGTATCCCAAGCGGGATAAATTAAAAACTCGGGGATAGCAAAATCATACTCAATCAGCAGGTTAGCACTTTCTTCCACCCCTTTTAGTAGAAGTGATAATGCAAGGAAAAGTAGGATCACCCCTGTAACTTTGAAAAATATAGCCCAAGAGATTAAGCGATTGGTCAATAAAAAAGCGTAAAGGGTCAGGGCAGCAATTGCGATTCCGCCAGCGACTTCGATAAAGAATTCAGATGCATTATTGGTTGTTAATGACATAATAAAACTAGAAAGGAATACCACAATTTCACTCCCTTCACGGGCAATTGCGATGGCGATAATGAGTGAAGCTCCCCACCAGTTATGGTGTGCAGCATTGCGGTTAATCCCCGACTCAATTTCTGCTTTCATAGAACTACCGTGTTTATTCATCCAATAAACCATTTGGACGATAAGAACACAGGCAAGTAATTCCATAAAGATCATAAACAATGATTGGCCTGTATCATCGAGGACGTTAAATACGCCATAGATAAGCAGTGCAAGCAATATGGACATTGCTAGCCCAAGGGCAACGCCCCCCCATAGGTATTTCATGCCATTACGAGCATCAGGGTGACGTTTTATCCACGCATAGATGATACCGATAACTAAAAGCGCTTCAAAACTTTCTCGCCACACAACAAAGAGAACTTGCCCCATGTTACATCCTTTTATTTAGCAATGATCTCGCCTTTCGGGTGAGAAAGGTGAAAGTCATCGAAGAAGCTATAAGTACCTGGTTTTAGCGGCGCAATGACAACAACAGAACTTGCGCCTGGCGCTAAAACTTTTTCTTTTCTCAATTGAATACTTTCAAATTCAGCAGGTTCTGTACCCGTATTTGTGATTTTAATGCGAATAATTGTTTTGGCGGGGACTTCGAGCACTCGAGGAATGAGGTCTCCATTTTTCATTTCTAATTCGACTGTGAATTTTTCTGCCGCAAGTGAATATTGCGGCGTAATAGTGCAAGCAATAAGCAGTATAAAGCTCAGTATTGTTTTCATCTTGGCTTATCCATTTTAAGCGCAAATAAAAAAGGGCTTGCGTGGAAAAGATTCCCCGGTTAAGCCCTTAACTAATTTGGTGAGAAATTAGTAACTACCTTTACGACCAATACCCGCGTAGTCAAAGTCCCAAGAGACTTCAAAGGGCTGGAACCAAGGAGCGACACCTGTTTCTTTATCAATATGGCGACCAAAGGCAACATCTTTATTGTGTGAAGGTGGATAAATTTTGTAGACCACACGATATTTACCATTACCGTCTAATTTGATGTTTTCCCCATAGTGAGGGCCATCACTCGCTACCATTGGCATAAACGTACCTGTTTGCGTTTGTGGTTTATCACCAAGTTTTGTAACGGAATATTCGATTGTTAGGTAAGGGACCCAATCGCCTTCGGCGAAGCCATTCGGATTATCTTCAACAGCATGGATATCAGCTTCTAAATGAACATCTGCTTTGTCTGCGGGTAAATGAGACATTGCATGGTGACCTTCTTCAGTATCCATTGTGATGGGTTGTAAATAGACCCCTTGGATTTCCATTCCATTTTTGATCACTGGGTGGCCAAGTGGATATTCTTGAGCGAATGCAGCGATTGAAAATAGCGTGAGACCCGAAACAGCAGCTTTGTATGCGAGTTTCATTATTTCGTCCTTACCATAAGTAATATTGAGTCGTAATGATAATCATTACTATTGGTAAAAAACAAGCAGTAATTTTAAATGGAATAGGCATTAAAAGGGTAAAAGTACACTTTTTTTATAAAAATCTATATGTTAGAAAAAGTTATTATTCTTAAAAAAATAACTTATTCATAATGTGTTCTATTAGGCAGTTTATAATTTTATACATGATATATTTCGCTGATTGTTATGAAATTAGTTAAAGTTCTTTTAATAAATTCTTTTGATTGATAAAGAAAGGGACAACTATGCAAAAACGTTATCTTGATTGTTCAGCCTCAGAGATTGCCAAGCTAAGTAAAAAGACGCTATTAGAGTCAATTAAGGCCAGTGAGGGGCGGCTATTGGTTTCTGAAACCATTGGCACTATTCAACCCGTATTAATGACAGTCACGAATGCGGAGCTAGCCGCGAGTCAAGGTGCTGATATTTTGCTGTTAAATGTTTTTGATGTTAATCAACCTATTCTACAAGGGTTACCAGAAGGAACGGCTCCTGAGGCGGTGATTCGCACTCTTAAGCATTTAACGGGTCGGGCGATCGGTGTGAACCTCGAACCAGTTCCAGCAGGGTTTAATAACCCAACGCAAGATGCACAGTGGAAAATATCGGAAGGGCGCTTGGCAACAGTAAAAAATGCACTGAAATTAAAAGAAATGGGGGCTGATATTATTGTTCTAACGGGCAACCCCGGGAACGGTGTTACCAATGAAGAAATTAACCAAAGCCTTAAAGAGCTTAAAGCCGTGGTAGGCGAAGATATTGTTCTTATTACAGGGAAAATGCATGCAGCGGGTGTTTTGAATGCTTCTGCTGAACAATTAATTACGGAAGATGATATTCGGGCATTTATTGCCAGTGGTGCTGACATTATTTTATTACCAGCGCCCGGTACCGTCCCTGGGATTTCATTAGAATTTGTACAAAAAATGGTTGGTTATTGCCATTCTCAAGGGGTTATGACAATGACAGCAATTGGAACCTCCCAAGAGGGAGCTGACTTACAAACGATTAGGCAAATTGCGTTAATGTGTAAAATGGCAGGGACTGATTTACATCATATTGGCGATTCGGGCTACAACGGAATTGCATTACCAGAAAATATTTTAAATTATGGTATTGTGATCCGTGGTGTTAGGCATACTTACTCGCGAATTGCCCGTTCAATCAATCGTTAGTGCAATTTATTTTCTAGTTAAAAGGGCTATTCTGATTGGCTCTTTTAGCTTTAAAAATTCATTATTATCGCTAAAAATTTATACAATTCCTTTTCTTCTTCAGGTAAAATTTCGCCCATTTTTCTAAAATAATAAAAGAAGTGAGTTATGTCGCAAAATACTAATTCGGTGCCTAAAATTGGCTTCGTTTCCCTTGGTTGCCCGAAAAACCTAGTTGATTCAGAACGTATTTTGACTGAGTTACGCACAGATGGCTACCAAGTGGTGCCAAGTTACGATGATGCAGATTTAGTCATCGTCAATACCTGTGGTTTTATCGATAGCGCAGTACAAGAATCGTTAGAGGCGATTGGTGAGGCGTTAAACGAAAACGGCAAAGTTATAGTGACTGGGTGCCTCGGCGCAAAAGAAAATCAAATTCGTGAAGTTCATCCAAAAGTCTTAGAAATCACAGGCCCACATAGCTATGAACAAGTACTAAACCATGTTCATCACTATGTCCCTAAACCAGAACATGACCCTTTCTTTAGCTTAGTTCCCGAACAAGGGGTTAAACTAACGCCTAAACATTATGCTTATTTAAAAATTTCGGAAGGGTGCAATCATCGCTGTACTTTTTGTATTATTCCTTCAATGAGAGGGGATTTAGATAGTCGTCCAATTGGTGATGTATTAAATGAAGCGAAGCGTTTAGTTGCATCTGGCGTAAAAGAATTACTCGTGATTTCACAAGATACTTCTGCGTACGGTGTTGATGTTAAACATAGAACGGGGTTTTGGGATGGGCAGCCAGTAAAAACCAGCATGGTTGGTTTATGTGAACAACTTGCTTCTATGGGGGTATGGGTGCGTTTACATTATGTGTATCCATATCCACATGTTGATGACGTGATCCCATTGATGGCTGAAGGAAAGGTATTACCTTATTTGGATATACCTTTGCAACATGCTAGTCCAAAAATCCTCAAATTAATGAAACGTCCTGGGGCAGTGGAAAGGACATTGGAACGGATTAAGCGTTGGCGAGAAGTTTGCCCTGAGTTAACGTTGCGTTCGACTTTTATTGTTGGCTTTCCAGGGGAAACCGAGGAAGATTTCCAAATGCTATTGGATTTCTTAGCTGAAGCTAAGCTAGATAGAGTCGGGTGCTTTAAATATAGCCCAGTAGAAGGTGCGAAAGCGAATGAGCTTGAGGATCAAGTACCTGAAGAAATTAAAGAAGAGCGCTACCATCGTTTTATGCAATTACAACAACAAATTTCAACGCAGCGTTTACAAGATAAAATTGACAGTACAATTTTAGTGATTATTGACGAAGTTGATGATGAAGGGGCTGTTGGGCGTAGTATGGCAGATGCACCTGAAATCGATGGTATGGTTTATCTAAATGGTGAGTTTAATGTTAAGGCCGGTGATATTGTTAAAGTTAAGGTCGAACATGCTGATGAATATGATTTATGGGGCTCGATAGTTACCGATTAATAACTTATTGATTAGTACATTTTATAGCCTGCTTAAAGATAAAAAAAGCAGGCTATTTTTATTCATTGATGGCGAACTATTCGATTGCGGGTGGTAAATTGATGTAGATCAATGGTGAAAAAACTATCAATAAATAACTTGATCTAGAATATAAAAATTAAATGGGAAATTGACATAATCAAATAACTCTTATCGAAGAATAAGGATGACTATGTCGGCTCATTTAATATTTCCAACAGCAATATCGAATAAATTTAATCATTATAATTCAATTGATTATGATTTTATGATGGACCTTGTTAGTGGGACCATCATGGATGGATTATCGCCATTATATAATTTCAACATCGATGTTTCATGCATTAGCACGCAGGGCGAAACGCTATGGCTAAGTAATGAATCGAAAGGCGCTTTTGAAATTGCAAACCTATTATTAGGGGATATGACTGAAGGTGCGAGAACAAGGTTATTTGCCAGCCCAATTGAGTTACATGGTACATTCTATTATTTAGCCCCTGTATATTGGCCTACCGATGAACTATTCCTGATCGTGGCTTTTTCAACCGTTGGAGATAACGGTAATCTTCTGCTCGCGCTAGCTCAATCTCTTGCTAGAGAAGCAAGTGAAAAACTAAAGTGTCACTATTATTTGCAGAAAATACCGTATGAAGCGAAAGGGGAACAACGTTTTGCTAACATGGATATTCAATCTGTTGAAAAAGAATTGATTATTGAAGTCGCGCAAGCCTGTAAAGGTAAAATCCAACAGATGCATCAGGTGCTCAATATGGGGAGAACAACGCTGTGGCGTAAGCTAAAACAATATGAGATCAATATTAAAGAATATAAGTAATCTATAGCCTAGTTGTATCACTGCATAAAGTCAAAAAGAGTGCGCTTCTGACTACTCTTATGGCCAGTCATGAGCCATAAAAATAGTGAAGCGCAAAAGAATTAGCCAATATTGTGATCGGTCGTATGGAAAGGCAGATTTGGCTTACCTCTCTGTACTGCTATCAGATGTATTGGAATAAAGAGAAATGAAAAAGTAAGCTCATTATGACGAAGTAGATGAGGTATGTATGTTGTAAAAAGCCTTATTTTTTTATATTTTCGCTCGAAGGAATTGTTAGCAAAAAGCAACAGATTTCATAAAAATATGTTATATAAAATATTTTTGAACAGTAGCTTAATAAAGCTTAATTCTATCATCTTATTAGATAAATTCGGAAGGTTATCATTACGACTGAAATTATTAATTAACTTAAGTGGCTCTTTAGTCAAATATAGTGTATTTGTATTTTTTCTGTAATTTATGAATTTTAGTTATTATTTTTAAATATACAGGATTTTAATCTATATTTATCTTAGATTATATAGATTAATCATTTTTAAGGGAGAGAATTTCTGATGGTTTAATATTAAACCATCAGAAATAATAATTTACATAAGAAAGGAAACATATCATATAGATTAAATATGTTTAGGATAGGTATTGATATAGTCGTATTCTTGAATAAGCTGAGGAAGTGATTTAATACCTAGTTTTGTATAAATATTAGAGCGATGAACCTCTACAGTTCTAGGTGATAAAGAGAGTTTTTCTGCCGTTTCTTTACTCGTATTACCTTCTAATATCATATCCATGATTTCTCTTTCTCTAGTCGAGAGGCGAGCAAACTTATCAGATAGGTAGGTATATTTTTTGTGCTCTTCATGCATAGAGACGAACAGTTCTGTTGCATTACTAATAGCATTCAAAATTTCAATATCTTTGAAAGGAAAAGGGAAAAAATCAAAAGCTCCAGATTTAAAGCTTTCGCGACACAGATTGATAGAAGGCTCTTCAGTAAGAACAATAAATGGCACAATACCGAAATTGCTACTTATATTGTTTAATCTATTAATACGGTTCTCATCATTATTTAAGAATAATAAAATACATTCTTTCACATTGCTCTCGAAAGGGTAAGTATAATTACTCATAAATGTTTCTTCGTTATTATAAAATTTAAAGATAAAACCAAAAGATTCCATCATTAATTTCAGCTTATTCTTAAAGACATTATCACTATCTATGATTACGTGAATGGTGTTATTCATCACCATACTCCTGTTAAACTGATTTGATATTCATATTAATTTGATAAAATACGTAGATAAATAAACCGAAAAATGAATTTCACGGTAATATTTTCTACTGATCGTTGTTCTTTTTATTAATGTATTACTGACCTTAATTTATATTAAAAATATCATCTAGTTAAATTTAATATAAAAATAGAAACAATGGTTAAAGTTTGTGTCAATGCGTAAGATTCGATTAATGTTATGTAACATATTAGGTGGTTTTACTTGTTTAACGAGTTTTTTCCCTAACAAAATATATAAAAAATTTATAAGTTCTTCCAATAATATCGCAAATAGCTAATCATAAAAAGTTTAAAATGTGGGGCTGAGCGAAGTTCTGTTAAGTATTTATACTTGTTTTAGATTGATTAACAGTGGGTGCTTTTTATATCTAACATGCTAAAATTTATCCTCGACCTTTTTTAATGAGTGAATATACTTAATGGCTTCTTTAAAAGATGTAGCGCGACTAGCAAATGTTTCATTGATGACGGTATCAAGGGCAATTAATAGCCCTGGCTTACTCAAACCTGAAACATTGAAACAGGTTCAACAAGCTATTGAGTCACTTAATTATGTCCCAGATTTTTCTGCTCGGAAGATAAGGGGGAAAAGTTCAAAAATTTCTACAGTAGGTGTTTTAGCGCTCGACACAGCGACAACTCCATTTTCAGTAGAAATGATCCTTTCAATAGAACAAACAGCAAGGCAATTTGGTTGGAGCAGTTTTGTGGTTAATATCACATCAAGTGAAGACAGCGAAAGAGCGGTTCGCCAACTATTGTCCCAACGTCCTGATGGTATTATTTATACCACAATGGGGCTTCGAGAAGTCTCTATTCCAGAAACGCTACATAATAACCGTCTTGTTTTAGCTAATTGTGTAGATAAAGAAAATAAATTTCCGGCCTATATACCAGATGATTTTAATGGCCAATATAATGCAGTTGAGCGTTTAATTGATAAGGGATATCGCCATCCATTGTGTCTTTATATCCCACAAGAAACATTGGCTGGGAAAATTCGCAGTGAAGCAGTTGAGGCGGCGTGGAATAATGCTAATTTACCTAAACAATCTTTAAAACAATATCATTTAGAACTAGGTGATGAACATTATTTGGATGTTATAAATTTAATCAATCGCCACTTTAAAAATAAGAAACCAGATTTTGATGTCGTCATTTGTGGAAACGACCGCATTGCATTCTTAGCATATCAAGTGTTGCTTAGCCGTGGATTACGCATCCCTCAAGATATTGCGGTGCTTGGTTATGATAATATGATTGGTGTTGGGGAATTATTTTACCCACCATTAAGCACTGTGGTATTACCGCATTATCAATTGGGGCAACAAGCCGCTTTACATATTATAGAAGAACGCCAGTTAGATGGGGTTCAATACGTTGCATGCGACTTGTTAGAACGTAACTCATTTTAATATGAAAATATTTAGCTATTTCAAGAGGTTGTTGGCTAGTGGTGTAGTAACAGCTTCTTAATATTTCCAACAGAACTTCTCTACTTATACGATAGCCTTTTCGAGATGCCAATAGGTTGCTTTCTCTAACTTTGCTTGGTTATTTATTGCAAATAGTTTTAAATCTCGCTCCCCCTCATGTGGGTAGATACGGCAACTAAAATTAATGTCACCATCATTAATGAATATTTCAAGACTGGAGCGGTCAACAAAAGCATGTATTTTTAGCTGCTGGGTTTCAGGTAATGGAACACTGCGGCTATCACTAATTGTATATTCAGGATAATGGCGCATTAAGGTTAATCGTTGGTTTTGGTTATCAATATAAAATTGCACTCCGTAACCAATCCAAAAACCAAATTTCTCCGCGGGGCTCTGTTGTAAATCCCAAATAAGTTCTAGTTCACAACTGGAGGCATCTTCATTCACTAAAACCGTTGTGTTCTTTTCTAAATTTATTGTGGATAAGTGCGTAGTGGATTGCCGTAAAGACTTTAATTCTTCAATAGGTCTAGAAATAATTTTGCCTTGTTCATTAAGAGTAAGCTCTCTGGGTAAAGTAAAACAACCTGACCACCCATCTTTTTGGGATGGCATATGACTTTCCCACATATCCATCCAAGCTATTGCAATACGGCGACCATCTTTCGATAAAAAAGTTTGTGGTGCGTAAAAATCCTGCCCAAAATCTAATTCGGTAAATTGGTGAGTAATTGTATAAGGGGAGTTTGGTGACCAATTCCCGACTAAATAACCATTTTGAAAAAGATTACGATATTGGTACTTTTCAGCTTTTTTCCCTTGAGGTGAAAATAAAGCAATAAAATGTTTCCCTAGAGGAAAAAAATCAGGGCATTCCCACATATAAACACCCTTATCATCAGTTTTAGCCAGCACTTGGTAGTTTTGATCCCAATTTAATAAGTCTGAAGTGCTAAATAAGAGTATTTGACCATGATTATGGGGATCTCTTGCACCGACCACCATCCACCACTTATTGTTTTGCTGCCAAACTTTTGGATCACGGAAATGCATAAACCCTTCAATTGGCGGAATGACAACTCCTTTTTTTTCAAAATGAATACCATCTGTACTAATCGCAACGCATTGAGACTGAATAATTTGGCTGTCATCACCTTGATTACCCAACCAAATATGACCCGTGTAGAACAGATAGAGTTCACCGTTATGGCTAACTGCGGAACCCGAAAAACAGCCATCACGGTCATACTCTTCACTAGGTGCTAATGCAATAGGTTGGTGCTGCCAGTGGACCATATCAGTACTTGTTGCATGCCCCCAATGCATAGGCCCCCAGCTAGCGCTAAATGGATGATGTTGATAAAAAGCATGATATTGACCTTGGTGATAAATCAACCCATTTGGGTCATTCATCCAGCCAGCAAAAGGAGCGAGATGATATTGAGGATAGAATTGAAAATCTAGGTTTTTTCTTGATGTTTGAATGGTGTTATTCGCTAATTCAAGTTGATTTTTCATTGTGCTTCCTTAGTTATTTCCCCATACCGAAATGGATAAATAAGATGAGATAACTCGTGCGTTTCTTTAATGATGTATTTATACTAATGTTAACGTTAACAGTTTGCTAGTGAAAATTTCATTAGTAGGTAATGTATATATTCATTAATAGATAATAAAAACACGTAGTCAGTAAAGGAGATATGATGAAAGTCTGGGCTTTAGGCGATGCAGTAATTGATTTGCTCCCCCTTAAAGGGATGCAATATGAAGCTTGTGCTGGTGGAGCCCCCGTTAATGTCGCCGCTGGCGTTGCACGTTTAGGGCAAAACAGTGGTTTTATTGGCAGGGTAGGGGAAGAGGCTTTTGGGCATTTTATGCAGAAAACCTTATTTGAACTAGGAGTGGATACCAGTGCGATGGAGTTTGATGACAAATATAAAACGAGTACCGTTTTAGTATCATTACATGAAAATGGTGAACGTGAATTTTCTTTTTTAGTTTCCCCTTCAGCAGATCAATTTTTAACTGCAAAAAACTTACCTAAATTTGGTAATGATATTTTGCACTTTTGCTCATTAGCATTGGTACATGAAACCTGTCGGGCATCGTTATCAACAGCAATAAAAAATATACAGCAAACAGGGGGATTACTGAGTTTTGATATCAATATTCGCCCACAAATGTGGGCTGATCCCGATGAAATGCATTGTGTTATCGATACTTTTGCAACGCAAGCAGATATTTTAAAACTATCGGATGATGAATTATTGTGGCTAACAAAGGAGAGCTGTTTTGATGATGCGATTTCTAAATTACAAAAGTATCCTGCCAGTTTAAAAATAGTCACTCAAGGCGCTAAAGGTTGCCAAGTATTTACGTCCTACACATCTATAGCAGTTAGTGCCTATTTAGTTGATAGCATTGATACAACAGGGGCTGGCGATGCTTTTATGGCGGGTTTACTTGCGGGAGTTTCTCAATATGGTTTGTCAAATACTGGCGACAGCTTAATGAAAATTATTTCTCAAGCGTCAGCTTGTGGAGCTTTGGCAACGACTAAAAAAGGGGCGATTTCAGCAGCGCCAACGCAACAAGAATTAATCGAATTTATACAACAGCAACCACTATTATCCCAAAGAGAAATCCTTTGAAAAGTATCTATATGGAAGGTAAATAGAAGATGGTTGCCTAATCCACTTTTATTTATATTTACTTCGATATAAATCGACCAATATTGGAGGTGCAATCAGTTTTATTTTCTATATTTTGGCGTATGATACGAAGCTAATTTCACTTAATTAGTTTTTATTGCGGGTAAACTATGTTGCTGCGTTCAGGAGTGGCTCTTGCCATTTTTTCTTATATTCTATGGGGTATAACACCGTTATTTTACCGTTTACTTCCTGGCGCCGAACCTTTAGAACTACTTGCTGAACGTCTTATTTGGTCAGTACCAATACTTTTTTTTATTCGTTTAATTATTAAGAATAAATCTTTATGGGGCCAAGTCTGGGCTGACAAAAAATCAATTGTTTTATGTTTCTTTAGCTCATCGATTATGGCTATTTCATGGACTGCATTCACTTATGCGTTAACTCATGGACAAGTTCTAGCGGCAAGTTTGGGATATTTTATTAACCCTTTATTTTCAATTTTACTCGGGGTTATCTTTCTCAGAGAGCGACTTGTCTTTTCTGAAAAAATGGCCGTTATTTTTATATGTGCCGGTGTCGGTTATCAAATATGGCAGTATGGCGAACTACCTATTCTAGCGTTAGTGATGGGGAGCGCATTTGCGATATATGGATTAATACGTAAATTTATTCGGTTTGATGTCATTACTTCTTTATTTTTAGAAGCTCTTTGGTTATTGCCAATAGCAATAGGAATAACTTGGTGGTTAAACTCAAATGGTTTAAGTGCGGTAGCAGAAGGGGATTGGCAAGTTAAAATTCTTTATATGCTAGCGGCTCCGGTAACGATTATCCCATTGCTATTTTTCACGGCTGCAATTAAAAGAACTTCATTGACTGTAATTGGTTTAGCACAGTATATAGAACCCACAATCCAATTTTTACTTGCGGTATTTTTATTTAATGAGCTATTTGATTGGGTAAAAGGTGTCAGCTTCTCATTAATATGGATTGGTTTGATGTTCTGTATTTTAGCGATTTTGCGCAAGCAATATACTAAGTTCTCTCATAAAGATCCCTTTATTACTGGGCGTGATAAGACACCATTAGGCTAGATACTAGGCTCAGCATTCATGAACTTTGTTTCCTCTGATAGTAAAAGCAAACGATTGCGTATATAATCACATTTATTATTTTTGCGGATAAGGTCATTAATCATGAATCAATTGGGTACTGCGCTGTGCGCTTCAGCAACCAAAGTCATGTTGCTTGGGGCGGGTGAACTGGGTAAGGAAGTCGCTATTGAATGCCAACGTTTAGGCATTGAGGTGATTGCTGTTGATAGATACGATAATGCGCCAGCTATGCACATTGCTCACCGCAGTTACACAATTAACATGCTTAATGGCGAAGCATTAAAACAGCTTGTTGCCTTAGAAAAACCTGATTTTATTGTCCCTGAAATTGAAGCTATTGCGACAAAAACCTTAGTTGAACTGGAAGAACAAGGGCAAAGAGTCGTGCCATCTGCGAAAGCCGTTTTTCTTACCATGGACAGAGAAGGGGTACGTCGCTTGGCAGCGGAAACACTTCATTTACCGACCTCTGATTACCGATTTGTTGAAAATAAAGCGGATTTTATTACTGCAGCAGAGAAAATCGGTTTTCCTTGTATTGTAAAACCAGTCATGAGTTCGTCAGGAAAAGGGCAGAGTGTTATCCGCTCGGCAGCAGAATTAGAACAAGCATGGGAATATTCTCAACAAGGTGGGCGCACGGGACAGGGCCGCGTTATTGTTGAAAAAATGGTTAATTTTGATTTTGAGATCACCTTGTTAACAGTCAGTGCAGTTGATGGCATTCATTTTTGTGCTCCTGTTGGTCATCGCCAAGAGAAAGGGGATTATCGTGAGTCTTGGCAACCTCAACAAATGAGTGATATTGCATTGAGGAAAGCACAAGAGGTTGCCCAAAAAATAGTTAGCGCATTGGGAGGCTATGGGGTATTTGGTGTTGAGTTATTTGTGTGCGCAGATGAGATCATTTTTAATGAAGTCTCACCTCGCCCTCACGATACAGGAATGGTGACGTTAATTTCACAAAATTTATCTGAATTTGCCTTACATGTTCGGGCTTTCCTAGGGTACCCAATAGGCGCAATTCGTCAATATGGGCCAAGTGCTTCTGCGGTTATTTTACCTGAATTGCATAGCAGCGATGTGGTATTTGGTCATATTGATACTGCATTTGGGTCGGATATCCAGTTACGTTTATTTGGTAAACCTGAAATTGCAGGAACTCGTCGACTCGGGGTTGCTTTAGCTGTTGCTGATTCTATTGAACAAGCATTGGAAATGGCTAAGACTGCGGCTGATAAAGTTAAAGTATCAGGTTGATTTCTAATAAAAAGAGCTCATTCACATTATATGAATGAGCTTTTAACTATTAAGAATTAAAATGATAACGAAGGGTTATTCAAGAAAAAATTTTGTTGTAAAGCAGCAGTGGTTATCTCTCTGATAAATGGTATAAGTCATAAGCTTGCACTAATATGACGGTACCTGCATAATTTTAAAAAAGAATTTAATTGTTGCATTAGGTTATACTTTTTTATTTTAGGCGACTACTGGCATTCCGCCGTTAAAGTTCTTACTGGCGAATCTGCAGTAACTGCAATCGTGTCTAATGCAGAATAGTTAATGGTACACTGACCCGATTGACCACCCCATTTAACGTTAATACGACCAGTATTTGGTAACCCACTCATGTAAAGTTGGCCATTTGAACCCACAATTCCGGTATTGATATCGTTTTCATCGTCTTCTGATACTAACGTCGCGATCGCCCCAAAAGGTGGGATTTTCCCCGTGGCTTTCAGATTAATAATCGCTTGATAACCAATTTTGGTTTTAAACTTACGCTTAATAACCGCCCCTTCCGTTGGATATACCATCATCGAGGTGTCTTTAAAGGTCGTATCATCCGGTAATGTGTTCACATTAACCGCAATTTGGTTAGCCGTGTTACTGGATAACTGAGGAATAATGGCATTCCCAAAGCGGTCAAATTGCGCGCCAGAGGATAATGACGCCCCTTTTGCCCCCTCTGCGGTGATAATCGCAATCGTATCCCCCACGTTTGGCGATAATGTGACCCCATCTGAATGCGCAACTACACCGCCACTTAGGGTACCGTTCATTGAGCGACTCATATCTGAATAGCTGTAACCAGCTGATAATGTTGCATTATTCGCGGAGTAAGTCCCATTCAGGCTTCCCCCGTAATTGTTATTATAACTGTCATAGTTCTGATAAAGACCATAACTAAAGCGGCTATTCATCGCGCTACCAGTTAACCCTACTTGATGACGAGTTTCACCGTGCTGATCTACACTGACCCCATAACGCGCGCTCATGGTTTGTGCCATTTCACTGTTCGTCAATAAGCTGAGCGGCACAGACACATCAAAGGAAACCACGCGGTTCTCAGGCCAAGTATTGTTATAGCTCTTCACGCGGTCAACCATATAACTGAGACTATAAGAAACCCCTTTATAGTTATTGTTATAAGACATCCCAACCGAGGTATTTGAGTTTTGGCCGCCCCAATAAGTATTTTTTGACGCTCTTAAAGAAAGGGAACCATAAGAGTCAAAAGATTGGTTAATTGAGGTTTGGAAACTATAACGTTGACGCGCTCCCGTCCAAGGCGCTAAGTCATCTTTAATCGCATAACCGGCATTATTGTAATCTGAGAACGAATAGAAGTTCTCAGAGGTATAACGTAATGCCGTTAAGTCAAATGAGGTCCCTGTTGACAACAAACTTTTTGAGTAACGGATACGATAGGATTGCCCTTTGAGGCTTTTCCCTGAAAATCGAGCATCCGAGTGGGTAATATCGGTAGATAACGCCCCTAATACACCCAACGATAAGCCGACCCCACCCACAAAGGAGTTATACCCATTAGAAACTAACACCCCACCATAGGTGGTAATGTTATGTGGTAGCCCGATGCTGAAGGAACCAAGCGTAAAGTTTTTCCGCTCAGAGTCCACGGCAATTCCGCCATTGTAACGACCCGCGGAAATTTCATAATTATAAGCGCCTTGGCGCTCCATCATTGGCAGCGAGGAATAAGCCTGAGTGAAAACAGTTTGTTTGCCATTTTCTTCTTCAACCGTGACTTCCATGTCCCCGGCTAAGCCGCTGGCAGGGATGTCACGAATAATAAAACGCCCAGGCGCCACAAAAGTTTGGTAGACCACACTGCCGTTCTGGCGCACGGTGACAGTCGCATTGGTGTTCGCCACCCCTTCCACTATAGGTGCAAACCCTTGCATACTGCTAGGGTCAAGCTGAGGGTTTGATTTTAGCGTGGCGCCTTTCATAGGAATGGCGTCAAAAATATTCCCACCGGTCGAGATTTCCCCGGCTTTTAGCGTTGATTTAATCGCATTAATGGTGCGATAGATATAAGTATTGGAAAAGTTGGAGTCACTTGTGCTGGAAGACCCACTGCTTTTACTGTAGTTATATAAATAGCTCGTTCTTAGGCGCCATGGCCCCATGTTGATCCCTGCATTGATATTACTAAACAGAGAATCACTGGTTCCTGCTTTTTGGTGATATTTGCCCAGTTGGCGGTTATTACTGTAGTTAAAGACATAGTCCATCACTAACGCAGTAACACCATCATCGCGCAATTCAGGCGGTACATAGCCTGCAAAGTTTGGCACCATGGCAATTTGAGGGACGGATAAATTCACCGTCAGCGTTTGTACATCAAAGGTGATGGCAGCATCGGCAATGTAACTGGATAAGTTTTCAATCTTCGTGTCTTCACTCAAATCTCTTAACTTGGGCAGAGATGCCGTATTAACACCCAGTTTTTTCAGTTCGCCGACTGTAAAGACGGGGGCAACATGACCATCTTGCTGTTTTTCAAATGCGAGATTAAATTCCCCTGACGGGATCATGTTAACATTAACGACCACGTCATAGACGCCGGGCGTTAATGTATTGTTATCCGCAAAGTCATTTAAATCGAGTTGAGAAACGTCTATCCCACTGCCGTGCATTAATAGGCCGGGGTCAAAATACGATTCGGCATGCATAAAAGAGGGGGCCATTGCATAGCAACAAATAAAGACCTCTAATGCAATTAATTTTATTTTTATCCCTTTCACTGCATCACCTTTCGTTATTTATTCTTGTTATTTATGTTTCAATCGATGTTTATTCTATGGATTGAGGAGGTAATTCCATTAAATATTCATCGGTAAATCGCCATTCTATTTTTCCAGCTTGCGAGTGAACTTCATTTGTTTCGCTAAATAGTTTTTTTGTTTATTTAATCGATTTAAGGCGATATGGATATTTAAAATAGAAATTAATGTCGAGTTAAAATCTATTTTCTATTTTAATTTATTATTAATAACAAGATTATTTCTTAATGGAAATTTATAATGAAATATAATTATAAATGGTTATATTCAATAAATGTTATCTATATATTAATCGGCATAATAGCCAATAGTTAATGTTGCAGAGAAATCACCATCGCTAGGGTTGCAATTGCTTTCAGCGCAACGTAATTTGGCTGTCACCATTTTTGTTTCACTGACACTTTGAATATTATCCCAAATTATTGAGGCTGCATCTGGCTTTAATAATGAGTTCTGATTAACATCAATAACCCGATTTCCTTCTAATAACTGAACACCGATGACACCATTTGGGTTATCATTGAAGAAGTTTTTGCTGCCATTTAATGTATTACCTGATGCTAAATAAACCGCCGCCGTTTTTTGATCCGTCGTAGTACAATTTCTTAAACCAATCGAGAAATTCTTTGCCACCGTATCCTTTTTAATTTCACTGACGGTTGTGACACCAGATGCATTACCAAATATAATTTCATTTGGGACATCAATTTCACAGGTCTTAGCTAAAAATAAAACAGAAAATTGGTATTCTACTTTGTAATCATCTGCCGCCATCACGGGGTAATGCATGAGGAGCATTAAAAAAGTCAGTAACCCCTGTTTTATTTTTTTCATGGCTCTTAATCCTGATAATATTCAAAAGTAACCGCAGCATTAGCATCGCCTGGCTTAACGTTATTCTCTCGTTTGACAAGGCTAACTTGGTAATTCACAACAATTGAATCGCTGGTTGTGGAAGGAAATGTGGAAATCCCTTCATCTTTCACCGCCTGACAATTTTGGTTGTTATTGTCGCAGGATTCAAGTAAAAAACCCGTTTTAGTTGTATCTGCTAATCCAAAAAAAATACCATTATTAAATGTTGTTGATGCGGCCGATTTAGATTTTATTTTAATTTTCTTTTCAGTACCTGCCGGGAAATTCTGACAAGTAATGGTATAAGAAAAACTTTCAGTTTTTATCGGTTGATTAATTGAGCTTTCGTCAACATCAGATGCTGTTAGCATTCCACTTTTATTAAAATCAATATATTTATCTAACTCACTGTTATCATCAAACTCACAAGTTCCTTTTATGATTTTGGTTTTGAACTGTATTTGCCCATTCTGAGCAATAATTGAGCCTGAGAATACAATGACACTTAGCGCTAATATCCCTTTACTCAACAGTCCCATGATATTCATTGTATCCTCCAAGGTCGTTGATAACAGCCCACTTAACAGCGCCCACTTTTGATTGAGAAACAAAGTTCATTTCAGCAAATGGGGCAATAACATTATTTTGTTTATTAAGCTTAATCGCTTTGTTATTAACAGATAAACCAGCCAAATTGATATATTAAGGCGAGTTATTGACTACCTTAACGCCATTGGAAGGTACTTTTAGTTTTGATGCCTTTAAATGCTTCTTCTTGCTGCATCGGCAGATTAGCCGGTCGATAGAAAATTTTAATAACACTTTCTAACCCGACTTTTACCCCATCCGCTTTATCGGATTCAGGGACATTTCTTGAGTGAAAGTAATACATACTTTCACGATCTTTTGGAAACTTGTGTGTGAGCGCTTTTATTTTAATAATATTACGTTGTTTTGGCGCTAATTTAAAAATAGAAGGCGTAATGACAAAGTAACCTTCAGAAGGTGTTTTGCTATCTAATTTTTGTGTAATAAAACTGGCGACTAAATACGATTTACTGTCTTCATTTCGTGCAGTAAGCAGAGTTTGTTGCTTCATCAATAACAATACGGGTTTGACTTAAACCGACACCCGCTTGAGAAGAAAACGAAAAAGCAAATAAGATAAAAAGTAAGGATTTTAATTTTAGCATTCTTTTTTTTCTCTTATAATTTGCAGGCAGTAATAAATAACTGCCTGCTTTACTAGCTAAATTAACGCACGACGGTGATTAGTCGTATGCTACGCTGAATGTTACTGGCACATTTAAGTTTTGTGCGACAGCATCAGAAGCCGTTGCGTACAGACCAGCAACAACTGGGATGATGTAGTCATTTTTACCGGTTATTTTCAGGTCAGTAATTTCAGTTGCAATGTTAGGTTTAACTTCAGTTTTTGCTTTACCAGCAGCTAATTTAACACCGATTTGTGATGCTTGAGCGTCAGCAAACATATCTGAGTGACCAGTTAATGCTTCACCTGTTGCTAAGATAGAAACAGTCGTTGCATCAGCAGTTTGGTTTGCAGAATCGTCATAAACTTTAGTACAGTTATTTAAAACTAAGTTAAAGTTTGCTTCAGATAATGCTTTAGTTGTGTCTAGGTTTTCAGTTGAGTGTGTACCTAAGCTAACTAAATCTTTAGAAGCGCTGATATCACAAGTTGCAGCAACTAAACGTGCATTAAAGTTAACAGTTGCATCTTGTGCAGCAAAAGCTTGAGAAGAAAGAGTAGCAACCGCGAATGCACCAACTAAAGCAAGTTTATTCAATTTCATAATAATCATTCCTAAGTATGTGAGAACGTCTTAATTTAAAGATTAAATTAATGGGTATATAAATTTTAGAATTACAGATTAAGTTTTTATTTTATTAATGAAGATTTAATATGATTTATCTCATTATTAAATCCAAAAAATAAATACATTTATTTGGCTATTTAATAAAAAATTAAATTAGCTTAGGGTTAAAAACTTAATTTTAAAATATCTTTATGTCTATTTAATTAACTCTTGTCTACCAGAGTTCGTGGATAATATTAATTCTACTCATATAGGTTGTCAAACCGGTGGGAAATCCATTTTTATGGTTTTCAAATAGTTTTCAAATTGTTATTTTCATCTGATATCAATAAGTTATGTGTTTTATATGTAACTTAACTGATATTTAGAGAGGTATTTCAGTGTTATATACCAAGAATGCGTTCATTGTTGAGTTTATTCAGATATAAATACCGAAATTAATATTTGTACATAATTTGTCGCTAAAAATAACACACAAGATGCGTATGCGGGCTAAATGTTACGAATAACTACGAGGTGTGATAAAAATACCTTTTATTGATTTTCTATTAACACTTAAATTAATCTTGATCATTTTTTAGTAACGTACATAGAACACCATTAATTAAAAGAAGATAGTTGTTAGCCTCATCGAAATAGGGGGAAATGTGAAAACAATGTTTTTTCTATTTTCTCTCTGGGATTATTCTTATAAAAATTTGCTATTTCTGTTTATTCTGAGTTTCACACGGGGAGATACTCGTTATAGTATCTAGTGTATAAGTGAAATCACTAAGCGATAGTGTCTGATTATCATAAAGAACAATTGATACAGGCTGACTTAAAACAAGGGAAAACCATGATGCATTATTTTATAAGTGTTCTTTCATTAGTTTTTGTCTCTTTTTTGTCTGTTGGGCAAGGTCTTGATGAACAATTTCGTTTATGGGTTTCTGGTGAGAAAGACAATATTCAGTGTTTTGACAACCAATCTTATTTTCAATATTGCTTACGCAAACTACCGAATAAGGGGTTAGTTGTGGTCGATAAGAAGGGGGATGAGGTTTATCAACTTTATTATTTTGATAATTGGCCTGATGAACCTCAAGAGGGGTTATATCGGTTTCGTAAAGGGAACAAAATAGGTTTTGCAGACGAAGTCACAGGGAAAATTGTATTCGATGCTATTTATGATTGTGCTTACCCTTTTAAAGGTGGGAAAGCGAAAGTCGGTATTGGTTGTGAAACACAAACGGATGGCGAGCACAATTGGTGGACAGGTGGTAAATGGACAACAATTACTCACTAGTAACGTGTTTTGATATTTAAACACATTAATTACGAATGATTGGCTGTTTTTACGTTTTATTTGCCATTTATTTACAATAATACTCATTTTAGTTAATTAATTTATAGTAATTAACTAATTGAAAACTAATTGTAATTGTTATTTAGATCACAGTTTTTATCTTGTTTACCCCCCCTAAAAACCATTCACAGCAAAAAATAAACCGCTTAAGTCTGTATAACACCGCTTAGCATAACTTTAAACAATGACGGCGTATAATTTATTACCATAGACCCCATGGCAGAACTCATTTTTATTTTTACCGTTCAACCACTGCCAATAAAAAATCATCAGTGATGAATGACACGCTAGCAATAAATAGTTATCCATTTTTCACTGATGGTAAATACAAAATCAAAGGCATGTTCGTTTTACCTCAGAAGGGTGTTCTATGAACAAAAATGGCATTTTAAAGCATATTCCGTGGATGATCCTTGGAATTATTGGTGCAGTCTGTTTAGGTGTAGTCGCGCTTAGACGTGGCGAGCACATCAGTGCGCTATGGATAGTTGTTGCTTCTGTAGCGGTCTATCTCATTGCATATCGATATTACAGTTTATACATCGCTAAAAAAGTGATGAAGTTGGATGAAACTCGTGCAACACCCGCCGTCATTAATAATGATGGATTAAATTATGTACCAACAAATAAAAACGTTCTTTTTGGTCACCACTTTGCCGCAATTGCAGGGGCGGGGCCATTAGTTGGACCGGTGCTTGCTGCTCAAGTTGGTTATTTACCCGGTACGTTATGGTTATTGGCCGGGGTTGTGCTTGCGGGCGCGGTGCAAGACTTTATGGTGTTGTTTATTTCTTCACGCCGTAATGGGGCATCATTAGGGGAGATCGTTAAGGAAGAGTTGGGGCCAATCCCTGGTACTCTAGCACTTTTTGGTTGCTTCCTTATTATGATCATTATTCTTGCTGTATTAGCATTGATTGTGGTGAAAGCTCTAGCGGAAAGTCCATGGGGGGTATTCACTGTTTGTTCTACAGTACCAATCGCATTGTTTATGGGGATATATATGCGATATATCCGGCCGGGACGTGTGGGTGAAGTTTCGGTTATTGGTATTGTATTACTTGTCGCATCAATCTGGTTCGGTGGGGTGATTGCTCATGACCCATATTGGGGACCTGCACTGACCTTTAAAGATACAACTATTACTTATGCATTAGTTGGCTATGCATTCATTTCTGCATTATTACCTGTTTGGTTAATTTTAGCGCCACGTGACTATTTAGCGACCTTCTTAAAAATTGGGGTCATCGTGGGTTTAGCCATCGGTATTGTTATTCTTAACCCTGAACTGAAAATGCCAGCAGTAACACAATTCGTTGATGGAACTGGCCCAGTTTGGAAAGGAACATTATTCCCATTCTTGTTCATTACCATTGCATGTGGTGCCGTATCTGGTTTCCACGCATTAATTTCTTCGGGAACAACTCCGAAATTATTAGCAAACGAAAAAGATGCGCGCTATATCGGTTATGGTGCCATGTTAATGGAATCTTTCGTTGCTGTTATGGCGCTGGTTGCTGCTTCAATTATCGAGCCTGGTCTGTATTTTGCTATGAATACACCGCCAGCGGCTTTAGGTATTACAATGCCTAACTTGCACGAACTCGGTGGGCCTGACGGCGCAGCTATTATGGCTCAACTGAAAGATGTTTCTGTTCATGCGGCGGCAACAGTCAGCTCTTGGGGCTTCGTAATTTCACCTGAACAAATTATGCAAACGGCGAAAGATATTGGTGAGCCGTCTGTTTTGAACCGTGCGGGTGGTGCGCCAACTTTAGCTGTCGGTATTGCATTTGTATTCCATGAAATTATGCCAGCGGCAAATATGGGCTTCTGGTATCACTTTGGGATCTTGTTTGAAGCGCTGTTTATCTTAACTGCACTTGATGCAGGAACTCGTTCTGGCCGCTTTATGCTGCAAGATTTGTTAGGTAACTTTGTTCCATTCCTGAAGAAAACGGACTCATTGGTTGCGGGTATTATCGGTACCGCAGGGTGTGTTGGTCTATGGGGTTACTTACTGTATCAAGGCGTTGTTGACCCTCTGGGTGGTGTTAAGAGCTTATGGCCATTGTTCGGTATCTCCAACCAGATGTTAGCTGCGGTTGCATTAGTCTTAAGTACAGTTGTTCTGATTAAGATGAAGCGCAGTAAATATATAATGGTTACCGTATTACCAGCAGTATGGTTATTAATCTGTACTACTTGGGCGCTAGGTCTGAAACTATTCAGTGATAATCCACAATTAGAAGGCTTCATGTATTTAGCTAAATCTTATAAAGATAAGATTGCAGCGGGTGGTGCGGAATTAACGGCACAAGAAATTACTAATATGAATCACATTATTATTAATAACTACACCAATGCTGGCTTGAGTGTTCTATTCTTAGTGGTTGTTTACGGTATCATTTTCTATGGTATCCGCGTCGGGATGAAAGCACACAAAAATCCGCAGCGTACAGATAAAGAAACACCTTATGTTCCTGTACCGAAAGAGGGCGTGAAAGTTTCATCTTCACATTAAGTCACCCTTCAATCATGCTGAGTTACCGAAAGGTACTCGGCAACTGAAAGGTCGCCCTACATTGTGTATTCATAATGTAGGGCATTTACATTGGAGAGACTGATGTTTGGAAACCTCGGCAAAACAGGTAAGTACCTTGGGCAAGCTGCGCGTATGTTAATCGGTATCCCTGACTATGATACTTATGTGCAGCATATGAAAGATAATCATTCCGATAAACCGGTGATGACGTATAACGAGTTTTTTCGTGAAAGGCAGGATGCACGATATGGTGGCAGTGGCAAAGGCGGGTTTCGCTGCTGTTAATGATTACTTCGGTAAATGAATGCGGTGGGGGTAATAATGAAACCAATTAATGTCACAATTTTAACCGGTTTTCTCGGTGCAGGTAAAACGACACTCCTTAGTCATATTCTTCATACAGAGCATGGCCATAAAATAGCGGTGATTGAAAATGAATTTGGTGAAGTGCCTATCGATAATGCATTAATTGGCGATCGAGCGACACAAATTACCACATTAAGTAATGGATGTATTTGTTGCAGTCGTTCCAATGAATTAGAAAATGCATTATTAGACCTATTAGATGGGTTGGATAGTGGGAAATTAGACTTTGACCGTTTAGTGATTGAATGTACTGGCATGGCAGATCCAGGGCCAATTACTCAGACGTTTTTTTCCCATGAGGTATTGTGTGAACGTTATTTGTTAGATGGTATTATTACTTTAGTGGATGCCGTTCATGCAGAGAAACAACTGAATGATTTTGCTATTGCTCAAGCGCAAATTGGTTATGCTGACCGCATTTTACTCACCAAAACAGATATTGAGCCGAATACTGAAGCTTTAATTGAACGCCTACAACGGATCAATGCGAGAGCTCCGATTTACCCTGTTATTCATGGGGACATCAATTTAAATTTATTATTAGATATTGAAGGTTTTTTACTCGATTCAACACTGAATGTGAAACAACCTACTTTCCGTTTTGCACCTAAACAACAAAACGAGGTGGGGTCGATTGTACTTGAATTTGATTACCCTGTTGAACTGATGGAAGTTTCCCAAGTGATGGAAGATTTGTTGCTCAGTTTTGCTGATAATCTATTGCGGTATAAAGGTATTTTATCCATTAAGGATGAACCTAAGCGGCTCTTATTTCAAGGGGTTCAGCGTCTTTATAGTGCAGATTGGGATAGAGATTGGGAAGAGGGTGAACAACGTAGCAGTGTGTTAGTCTTTATTGGCATCGACCTTCCTGAAGCGATGATCCGTGAAAAATTTGCGGCATTAGAAGCCAAATAAAGCATGGCTGAAAAACGGATTTAAAGCGGTTTATTTCAACGAAAAGTCATTAGCGCTGATGGGGAGCAATGAACTTTAAGGTACCATCAGCGTTCAAGATGAAGAATTAACGTGCTTTAGCAGCCATAATCTCAATGATTTGCACATCCGTATATTTCATTGAACCAGCAGCAAGTGAGCATAAATTAGCGATAGATTGGTCAACATCGTCAGAAACAATCCCATCAGACCCTTTGACACAGCTATTATCTAACGCCATGAGTACGGCTTTATAGGCTGCACTTGCACTCGTGGAAACTTTCATTGCACAACTGTTTGATGCACCGTCGCAAATCATCCCACTGACATCGCCAATCATGCTAGAAATTGCCATAGCGACAACTTCATAGCGGGATTCTAATAACCAGGCTATCCCCGCGGCAGCACCCATTGCAGCGGTAGTTGCTGCACATAGCGCCGACAGGGCTGGGAGTTGATTATGGATGTAAATTGCCATTAGGTGCGACAACATTAATGCACGAGCCAGTTGCTCCTCAGAGGACTGTAAATAATCGGCGGTGACAACAACAGGCATGGTTGCGGCAATACCTTGGTTACCCGAACCTGAGTTGCTCATCGCGGGTAAAACGGCCCCTCCCATACGCGCATCAGAGGCTGCGGAGGTGCGGATCATAATTTCTGACATTAGATCTTTTGACAGCAAGCCACGGTCACGTTGAGTTTGCAGTGTTTTACCAATATGTAAACCATAGACATTACGTAGCCCTTCTTGAGATAACGCTTCATTTAAATGTGCGGCTTCTAAGATGAAACGAATATCTTCCAGTGGTGCTTGGGTCGCAAATTGATAAACTGACTTCGCGGTGACAGGGGGAAGGGCAACATCTGCTGCACAGTCAGCAGCATCATCGGATTGAGGTTTGTTTAATGTAGCATCGAAGCATATTTGCTGGTTATGAATGATTTTAACGATATTTGTGTGAGAACCCGCAATAATAACGGTAGCTGAACCCGTTTGTGTATACACCGTTGCTTCTGAATATATAACGTCACTGCATGGATGTTTAATATCAACGGTGATAGCTCCTTGTTCTAACATCGTTTTACTTAGCGCAATGGCCTGCGCTGATGCGGATTTTAGAACTTCTAAACCCGCTTCTGCATCACCGCCAATGGCGCCTAATGCTGCTGCGATAGGCAAACCCACCATACCGGTTCCAGGAATGGTGACACCCATACCATTTTTCATTAAGTTTGGTGAAACGAAGGCACAAACACGAATAACTTGCCCATCAAGGAGGGACGCCGCTTTAGCCGCTGCATATGCCAATGAAATTGGCTCAGTACAACCTAAGGCTGGCTTGACTTCTTGTTTTACCGCATTGATAAAATATTGCCAAAGTAATGGTTGTGATTGAGCATGCATGGCAAGTCCCCCTTAATAAAATCTTTTTTGATTTTGTTATTTTAAACAACACGCTGGAGAAAAACTTCGCTATGTTTGGGGGGATATAAGATGCAAAGAGAAAAATTTTCCCTAATTTAATTTATAAAGAATAAATTTTCCCAATGTTGAACTCGCTCACTTTGCCCTGCTGCTTAAAAATGAGCAAGACAAAGTGATCATAGTAGGTTACTAACTTTCAAGGTCTAGGCGTTTGCTTTGCCATTTGCGTGAACGCCAGCGCCATGCATTGGTTAAACCACGTAACCATTCATCGGCGAAGAAACCGAGCCAAATACCGAGTAAGCCCATTTCCATTTTAATGCCTAAGAAATAACCTAACGGAATAGCGACACCCCACATAAAGATAATTGCAGTGCACAGTGGAAAACGGGCATCTCCTGATGCGCGTAATGCATTCACCATCACAATATTAATGGTCCTACCTGGTTCTAAAAAGACAGACAGTAAGAACAGTGGCAATAGTAGTTCAATAATACCTTGGTCATCAGTAATGTTATTTAGGATAGGGTCACGTAATAACCAAAAGGCGATCACCACACCAATAGTGACGTAGAACCCCATCTTGAGGCTTTTCACTCCCCGATTAAAGGCATCTTCAAAACGTTTTGCACCAACAAGGTGACCAACCATAATTTCATTACCAATACTGATAGAAATACCAAATAGCATGATAAATAAGGATAATTGAAAATAGAGTGTCTGCGCTGCTAGTGAGGTTTCGCCCATTAAACCAATAAAGGCAGAAGCCGTCATAAAGTGTAGGATCCAGACAAGGTTTTCCCCTGCAGAGGGGAGACCAATATGCAAGATTTTGCCCAGCATTTTACGTGACCAGTGGACCAACATTATCGGCACAAATTTGATACGTAGGCCATAAAACAGCAGGCAAAAGAGTAGGATCACGGCAACAACACGACCGACAACTGTCGACCATGCAACGCCTTCAAGACCGTATTGAGGTAAGCCAAAGAAACCATAAAGTACAATAATATTTCCAAAAACAGTAATTACGTTGGCAATCAATGTAACCCACATGGCTGGCTGAGCCTTTCCATAAACCCGCAAGCATGCGGCTAAAATAATGGAAATGGCTTCAGGTATTAAGCAAATACCTAAAATACGTAAATAAGTATAACCGTCAGCCATCAAATGTGATGGCATATTCATAATGGTTAAAATACTGTAACCAAAAAATAAAGCGACGAGGGCACTAGAAAAGCCAAGAATAAAGTTAAATGCGATAGAAATATGGATCGCTTGGCTTGCCTTTTCACGGCGTCCAGCCCCTAAATATTGAGCAATAACAACACTGCACCCCACACTAATAAAGTTAAAAATAGTAATAAAAAGGTCAAACACTTGGTTACCTACACCCATTGCAGCTAAATAGGCAGTAGAAACGTGGCTGACCATATAGGTATTAATTAATAAAGTGGCCAAATGGAGAAAAATATCGATAAAAATTGGCCAGCTGAGCGAAAAGAGTGATCGCTCAGTCACATCGGATTGATGCATTGAGAACCTTTATATTCATAAGTATTTGGGAAAGTATTCTGAACCGCTAATTCTACATGGATTCCAACAATGAAAATAGGGTTAAAATGCTTCCATCTGAATAAAGCTAATGTTTTGTTTACTTTTACTTATTCTGTTAGATTTAATTTCGCTATAAATTAATTAATAAGCAACATCAGAACTGTATAGGAGTAAAAATGACAAAAATTAAAGCAGCAATAGTGGGCTATGGCAATATTGGTCGCTATGCACTAGAAGCTGTTCTAGCCGCTGAAGATTTTGAGCTGGTTGGCATCGTGCGTCGTAATACACAAGATATTCCTGCTGAACTTTCCGCTTATAAAGTGGTTGATGATATTGAAAAGCTAGGGAAGGTAGATGTTGCTCTACTGTGTTCGCCAACGCGTGCGATCGCGCCATTAGCAGAAAAAATACTGGCCAAGGGGATTAATACTGTTGATAGCTTTGATGTTCACTCAGATATTGTGGCGTTAAAACACCGTTTAGATGACGTGGCTAAACAGCATAATAGTGTGGCGGTTGTCTCTGCTGGCTGGGACCCCGGCTCAGATTCTATCATGCGTACTTTAATGTTAGCTATGGCGCCAAAAGGTGTGACTTATACTAACTTTGGTCCCGGTATGAGCATGGGGCACAGTGTGGCAGCCAAAGCCATTGATGGGGTAAAAGATGCTCTATCTGTGACTATTCCGTTGGGAACAGGGGTTCACCGCCGCATGGTATACATTGAACTTGAAGCGGGTGCAAAGTTTGATGATGTGGCTCAAGCCATTAAAGCGGATAGTTATTTTTCATCAGATGAGACGCATATTCGCCAAGTCGATAGTATTGATGCACTAAAAGATGTTGGTCATGGCGTTCATATGACCCACAAAGGGGTTTCAGGGGCAACACATAATCAGTTATTTGAATACTCAATGCGCATTAATAACCCGGCGTTAACCTCACAGTTTATGGTTTCTGCTGCTCGAGCTACCATGAAGCAAGCTGCGGGTGCTTATACTGTGATTGAAATCCCACCAGTGAATTTCCTGCAAGGTGACTTAGATACATTAATTGCCAAATTGGTTTAATCACAATAGGTAATTTTTCATTAATGGCATGGAGGTTCATTCCATGTCATCTTGTCTTAATTTATTACAGTTGTTCTTACGCTAAGTTTGTTATTCAGATTTAATGCACTGTTTATTATTTGTATTATCAAGTAGCTTATAAAGAAAAAATATATTGTTGAAAACGGAGTAAGATAATGGCGAAGTCGTCAGGGAATGGACAAGTGGAAACCAAAACAAATAAAAACCAAGGTTTTTTCCCAAAAGAACCAGCAGTAAAAAGTGTGCAAGAAAGTTCACATTCTTTTAGTCTTATTCGCGTTTTTTCAAAGCTAATTAATTATGGTTTCTCTCTTTTCTATGTTGGCTTTATTTTATCAGTGTGGTTTTTTCCTGAGTATTACACGGTGGAAATTATCTATAACCTAACGCTGATCCTGATCTTTGAATTTATTTTAGTTCACTCCGGTGTATTTATGGCGGTATTTCGTGATTGGCGGATATTAATGCTATTTGCGTTGCTATATGGTTTATTTGCATTAGCAATTAATATGGCAGTATTAGGTGACTCTCCGCTAATCTTATACTTGTATAGTGCTACTGTGGCGAACCGAATGCTTTTTGGTATCAGTAGTCGTACAGAACAAGAACGCGGAGAAAATATGGGCTATTCGGCTTTGATGGCATTAAATTTCATGTTTTGTATTTTCTTTGTAATTATTTTGTCTTTTCTTGTTCCTTATGGTGGATTAACGCCAGAGTATTTAAGGTCCATTGATTATTATTCCAGTATTTCTTCAGGCGGTGAATTTCCAGAAAAACCTCATGTGGCTTTTGCTTTTGGTGTTCTTTACTTTGGAATGCCGTTATTTATGGCCTGCCTAATGCATTTTTTGTGTAAAGGGCACTCTATTTACCAAAAAAAAGAGAAGTAATATTGTGGCAAGGAAGATCAGAAATAGAAAACATGCCAATAAACGCTCGACATCATTTACAGCGAAAGGGAAACGTCATTTTGTTGCATCAGACAAACAGCAAGGAATGATGAGTTTTTTACCTGAGTTAGTGGATCACGGCTTAACTATTTTTTATATCGGTTTTTTATTGTCTTTATGGTTTTTCCCCGATTGGTCGGGGGTTGAAGTTGTTTACAATATGGTGTTGATTCTGCTGTTCGAATTTATTTTAGTGCATATGAGCACGATGATGGCAGTGTTACAACGTGGTTTTTTCTTTGTTTTTGTGGCTGCTATTTTAGGCGGTGTGGCCTATATTTTTCATACAACACAGATTAATTCTTCTGCTATTCTTTATATTTACGCTGCTACGTTAATTAATCGAATTATCATTGGACGCCAACAAGGGAGCCAATTTGATAATTTTAATGCCTTCGATGAAGGGATTGCAAAATTACGCCATTATGTTGCGTGTTTTATCATTGCTGTATTTCTAACGCATTATTTACCCCAAGGGGGGCTCACTGAGCAATACCTTGAAGAGAATAATTATTATGGCATGTTAAAAATGACAGGCATGACAGAAAACCCATTAATCATTATTCAATTTGGCGTTTTGTACTATTCTACTTCTCTGCTTTGGGTGTTGTGGCGTTTTTTAAAACGGCATAAAAAATAAAAAAGCGCCTATCGAAATAGGCGCCTGGTGTTGGCAAAACAAAAAAATAATAAAAATTAACGTGTTATTGTTTTAAATTGCTGTGTAGTCTTTGTGAGTGCGACTTCGGTAGGCAAACGTTCCATTGAACTTGCGCCATAAAAACCATGGCAGTCAGGGCAGTTTGCTAAAATATATTCGGCATCTTCAGGTGTTGCGATAGGGCCACCGTGACAAAGCACAATAACATCATCACGTACTGCTTTAGCGGCTTTAGCCCATTCATTGATTAGTGGCACACAATCTTTCAGTGTCAGTGCGGTTTCTGCACCAATATTACCACCTGTTGTTAGCCCCATGTGTGGCACGATGATATCAGCGCCTGCTTCAGTCATCGCTACAGCATCTTCAGCGCTAAATACGTATGGCGTTGTCAGGAGGTCTTTTTCATGTGCCATACGGATCATATCGACTTCTAGGTCATAACCCATTCCCGTTTCTTCCAAATTAGCACGGAAATTACCATCGATTAAGCCAACTGTTGGGAAGTTTTGTACGCCCGCAAAGCCTGTTGTTTTGATGTCATCTAAAAACTTATCAAATTGGCAGAATGGGTCAGTACCGTTTACACCAGCAAGAACAGGGGTGTGCTTAACTACTGGTAATACTTCTTTTGCCATATCCATGACAATTTCATTGGCATTGCCGTAAGCGAGTAAGCCTGCGAGTGACCCACGACCCGCCATACGGTAACGGCCTGAATTATAAATAACAATTAAATCAATACCGCCAGCCTCTTCACACTTAGCAGATAGACCCGTACCAGCACCACCGCCGATAATTGGTTCGCCGCGAGCAATCATTGCTCTGAATTTTTTTAATAAATCTGCGCGGTTATGTTTCATAATTAACCTCTATTATTTGTTCAAAATATCCTGGTGTAGTTGAATAACCTGCTCACAAAACTCTTGGGAGTTAATGTGATAAGGACTCAAAATAAGCTGTCTTTTTTCTGTTTTAATTAAATTTTCATTGAGCGCATCAATAAAGGCTTGGTCAGCAATTGGGTCCCAGAAAGGAGCCCCATCGATATCTAATGCTGAAAACCCTGCTGTTGGAACAATAAAACGGATCTCTCCCTCACAACGATTTAATTTTTCGGCGATCCAGCGGCCCATCTGTTGGTTTTCTTCTTTTGTTGTTCTCATCAATGTGACTTGGGCATTATGATGATAAAATAAGCGGCCTTGGTAATGTTCGGGAACCGTAGAAGGGCGGCCAAAATTGACCATATCCAAAGCGCCACAGGACATAACGCAAGGTGTCTGAGTGCGTTCGATAGCGCCAAAGCGATCCTCATCACAGGCTAACACGCCGCCAAAAAGGTAATCACAAACCTCAGTCGTCGTGATATCTAATACGGAATGAAGTAGCTTACTATCAATCAGTTTTTCCATCGCTTTACCGCCACTGCCCGTTGCATGGAATACAAGGCAGTCATATTGTTCTTCTAATTGCGCGGTTAATTGCTGAACACATGGGGTGGTGACACCAAACATAGTTAAGGCAATTGCTGGTTTCAAATCAATGTTTTCTTCGGTGTCTTGATCAAACCAAACAGCCCCAGCGATTTGGTTCGCGGCATTTTTTAATACCTTACGGGAAATTACATTTAATCCTGATACATCTGTTACGGAGTACATCATAGAAATATCACTGGCTCCGATATAGCCAGAAATATCTCCTGAGGCCATAGTGGATACCATGAGCTTAGGAATACCAACGGGTAATACTTGCATTGCTGGTGTGATTAGCGCAGTACCGCCTGAGCCGCCTAAACCAAGAATTGCAGCTACATCTGTTTGGGCTGAAAGATATAAGCTAAAGGCTTGTGCCATCGCTTCTATTGCTTTACCTCTATCGCCACAGAATACGGCGTTTGCACCAAGAGGGTGAAAACTTGCTACAGTACTTGCACTGACATCTGCATTTTTTTCTAATTGAGTCTTTTGTGTTGTCAGGTCAACAGTACGCACAGCTAATCCGGCACTTTTTATTAATTCACTGACATAAAAAACTTCAGCGCTTTTGGTATCAAGTGTTGTTGCAACATAGATAAAACCCTGATTTTTTTTCATTGAAAAATCCTTTCAGATAGAAGCGGGTCGTTGAATTTCCCATCATAATGAGACTATAGTATCATTTTGGATAAATGTAAAATGAGACTGCCGTCTCATTTTTAGGTTTGTTGTAGAGGTAAATAGTTGTTAGTATCTATATCTTATTGATAAATATTAGTAATTGTTTTTTATGATGGTGAATCAATGATTAGGTTGGTAATACAAAGTTACAGTATAATTTATCATGAATGATAATTTGTTTTATGGAGAGCAGGGAAAAGCTCGAGGTGACAGCGTAAATTCATCTTTTTAATAGAGATGGTTACTTGCTTGTTGTTGTGCTTTATTAGTGACATTGACTAAACTTGTGGTAAGAAACAGTATTTTAAGGGTAAATAATGCCGAAGATTAATTCAGAACTACAATATAAGGGCACTCGAAAACGTACCTATGTACTATTGGTCACTACGGCTTTAGATTTATTTGAAAAGGGAGCTATGCCTTCTGTTTCGGAACTCGCTTTAGAAGCAGGAGTTTCTCGTGCAACTGCATATCGATACTTTCCAACACAAACTGATTTAATTACCGCAGTAGTTAATGAGAGTTTAGGGCCTATTTTAACTTGGCGCCCACAAAGCGTAAAAACGGAAGAGCGCATTGATGAGCTATTAACATATGCTTTTCCTCGAATGTTTGAACATGAAGGAGTATTGCGAGCGGCGTTACAAGCATCATTACAACAATGGGCTCAAGGTCGGTCTACCCCACTCAGTATAAAAGACAAACGGCTGGAAAGAGGTAACCGTAAAGATATCCTAACGATGGTGACGTCACCAATGAAATCAGAATTTCCGCAAGAAATTATTGATAAAGTGATCCGTGCTTTTTCTGTTATTTACGGCTCTGAAATATTTTTAGTGTTGAAAGATATTTGGAAAATGGAAGATTCCCAAGTCACCGAATTAGCGCAGTGGATGGCAAAAGCGATCATGAACCAAGCCGTTGCAGATAATGCGAATAAGTAAATATTCGTTAACGGACTTAACTGGTTTTTATCGACTGAAGTCAAAAAGATAAAATCAAAGTCTGATAAATAATCAATTAGTAGTGAATAATTACTATGGTGATAATTAAATCGATACTAGCCCCATATGGCATCGTTAATATGATATAAACTAAGGCTATAAATAATCTGAACGGTTAATGCCATATGATGAAGTTATTGAAAATGATAGGTGGGATTGCCATCTGTTCATTGATCGGCGGTGGGCTTACTTACCTAGGTATCCCACTTGCACTTATGTTTGGGCCGATTATCGCTGTTATTATTTTTCATCGTTTTGGTGTTTCTTTTGCTGTACCTAAGCATACGATTACTTTCGTTCAAGTTACCTTAGGGACTTCTGTTGGGTTGATGTTTAATCAGGTTTCCCTTAATGAGGCAGATAATTTATTTCTTTTATTATTAATGTTAGTTGTATGTTTAGCGGTACAATTTTCATTTAGTTTTTTTTGGTTTTATCGAAAAGTTGGTTGGACGAAACAAGAAGCAATGCTTGGCTCAGTGCCTGGGGCAATGGCCGCTATTTTAGCCTTAACTGACCATACCCATACGCCGCCACAAAAAATTGTTATTTCACATACAATTCGCTTAATTATCCTGATTTTATTAGCAGGGATCGTTGTAGGTAGTGATGGTGATCCGCAACCTATCATAGAATTACCAGTACTAACTTTAACCTCAACGCTATGGTTATTGGTGATTATAGCGGTTGGTTTGGGGGCAGGGCTTATTTTGCAGCGTTTAAGGGTTCCAGCTCCATTTATGCTAACGTCATTAGCTGCAGCAACGTTGATTCAAAGTTTTCTAGATACCCCATTAAGTTTCCCATTGATGTTAACTGAACTGAGTATGGTATTAATTGGGATGAACATTGGTAATCATTTTATTGTTTTCCCACTTTCCTCATTGATTAAAAATATTTACTCCTCTGCACAAGTAGTTATCATTAATATCGCATTAACTTTCCTGATTACTGTATTTGCCTCTTGGGTAACGGGTTATGATATTTCTGTACTTTTACTGGCTTGGGCTCCAGGTAGTATGGAAGCAATGACCTTTGCTGCGATTACGATGAACCTTGATGCTGGCTTTGTTATGTCAAACCATATTATCAGAATGGTTATTATCCAAAGTATTCCATCGATTGCTTTATTTTGGCAGGAAAAAAAGGCTAAAAGGCAAGGTTAATGTAGCGTGGTAAAAAGAAAGAAAACAGACAGAAAAGGTACGGGTGTGTTTTCTTTCTTTTGTTATACTTGGTTTTAAACAACCTGTATTAATTCATTTTAGGGTTATTTAACATAAGCAAAAAGGCCGAGGGAATCTCGAGCAAGTGATTGGCATTTAAACTCGGTTGTCAGTGGTATTCCTTTTAAGTCTTTATAACTTTCTTTATTGAGAACGGTCATTTTTTCAGAATTATAATTGCTCAGATCCCATTTATTACTTTTAGCGAAGTAAACAATAGCCCGTTCGATTTCCCTGTCAGGGATTTGGGAGTACCCACAGTCATATTTTAGATAAATGAAAACAGCCGTCAGATCAGCGAGATCTTCAGCTTCATTGTTAGAAAGTGCTCTGGAAGAATTGGTTATCCCTAACAGAGTCATCAGGCATGACATCAATATAAATTTGCGCATTCGTTATTCTATCTGTTTTCTATGTCAAGTTACGTTAGCATAAGAATAGAATTGTTAGTCAACTATATTTTTCTTAAATCCATGTAATAAACCCACAATTACAGAGTGGATTTATTGACCTTCCTGTAAGGGGAGGCTTTATCATTCCTTTATTAAACCATGTTTTGCATAGAAAGGGTAATTTGCCATAACTTACTCTGATAATGATTATTTATTTGATAAACAAAAGGAAGGTTATCAATGCTACGTCGCGATTTTCTTAAGTTAAGTGCTATCACATACGCTGCAAGTGCGCTGCCTATTTGGAGCCGCATCGCGGTCGCAGCCGAAAATTACCCAACTCTTGCTATTCCGCCATTACTAGAGCCTGATGAGCAGGGAAATATTCAGTTAGCAATTCAGCAAGGTGTTTCTCAATTTGTCCCTGGAAAGAAAACGACAACATGGGGCTATAACGGAAATTTACTGGGGCCTGCGGTTAGTTTGAAAAACGGGCAAAGTGTGAATGTGAATATTATTAACCAGCTACCGGAAGAAACCACTGTTCATTGGCATGGTTTAGAAATCTCAGGTGAACAAGATGGTGGTCCGCAAGCGATTATCCAACCAGGAGCAAGCCGTAAAGTCAATTTTACGGTTAATCAAAGCGAAGCAACTTGCTGGTTCCATCCTCATACTCATGGAAAAACAGGCCACCAAGTGGCGATGGGGTTAGCGGGTTTAGTGATAATTAAAGACGATGATAGTACCAAGCAGGGGCTGCCAAGTTCTTGGGGAGTGGATGATATTCCTGTTATTTTACAAGATAAACGTTTAAAAGATGATGGTCAGATTGATTATCAACTCGATGTGATGAGTGCCGCGGTGGGTTGGTTTGGCGATATGATGCTAACTAACGGGGCTGTTTATCCAAAACATGTGGCACCTAAAGGCTGGCTGCGCTTGAGATTACTGAATGGCTGTAATGCTCGTAGCTTAAATATTTCGACCAGTGATGGGCGTAAAATGTATGTTGTTGCCAGTGATGGCGGTTTACTCGCTGAGCCAGTTGCTCTAACTGAATTACCTATTTTAATGGGCGAACGCTTCGAAGTACTTATTGATGCTTCAGATGGTCGCGCTTTTGATCTTGTGACCTTACCTGTTGGGCAAATGGGTATGACTATCGCACCTTTTGACCAGCCATTACCTGTTTTACGTATCGAAACAACATTAACACCGAGTGAAGGAAAACTGCCTTCAACGCTTGCTGCAATACCGGCTATCCCTTCTCTTGCTGGTTTAAATCGCCGCCGGTTCCATTTAATGATGGATATGCGTTTGGATATGCAAGGTATGATGATGTTACGTGAAAAATATGGTCCGCAAGCAATGGGCAATATGGGCGGACATGGCGCTATGATGGGAAATATGGGTCATGGGGCGATGATGAATAATGGAGAAATGAACCATGGGAACATGGGACAAGGAAATAAACGTGGTGGGATGGGGAATGGAGGCCATTGTGGAACTAATTCAGGTGATTTAGACATTCACAATGCAAATACTATTAATGGACAAGTTTTCTCAATGACGCATCCTGCATTTAATGCCCCAATAGGTAAGCAAGAGATTTGGGTTGTTTCAGGGCGTGGTGACATGATGTTACACCCATTCCATGTGCATGGAACGCGTTTTCGTATTTTAAAAGAAAATGGCCAAGCGGTAGCGCCACACCGGCAAGGTTGGAAAGACATCGTTAAAGTTGAAGGGCAAGTGAGTGAAATTTTGGTGGAATTTAATCACCCTGCAACACAGCAGCATCCTTTTATGGCTCACTGTCATCTACTTGAGCATGAAGACACCGGCATGATGATGGGCTTTACTGTAAGTTAAGCGATATCCTAATTTTTAGGACAAAATGCAGTACTAAATTTTAGTACTGCATTTTCCTTTATTAGTATCTAGGTTCTGCCTATGCTAAAATTACGCGCTTTCCATTTCCATAGATGCGTAATTGAAGATGAAACATACCCTTGAAGTCATGATCTCTGAAGAAGAGATTGCACAACGAATCAGTGAATTAGCAGATAAAATTAGCACTCATTATCAACAAGTTGATGGTGAGTTAGTCCTTGTTGGTCTGCTAAAAGGTTCCTTTATTTTTATGGCTGATTTGTGCCGTAAAATTAATGTTCCCCATGAAGTCGATTTTATGACTGTTTCAAGTTATGGCAATGCAATGACATCGAGTCGTGATGTGAAAATTGTCAAAGATTTGGATGAAGATATTCGTGATAAACATGTCTTGATCGTGGAAGATATTATCGATTCAGGCAATACCTTAAATAAAGTCCGTGAGATTTTCGAATTACGTGGCCCCAAATCAGTCGCAATTTGTACATTACTTGATAAGCCTTCACGTCGAGAAGTGGATGTCCCTGTCGAGTGGATTGGCTATTCAATTGAAGACAAATTTGTGGTTGGTTATGGTATCGATTACGCTCAACAGTACCGTCATTTGCCTTATATTGGTCATGTAACCTTACTTGAAGATTAAAGTATAAATAACGAATAACTAAAAAGGACAGCAATGCTGTCCTTTTGTTTATTCTCATTGAAATTTCAGTGAATTATTTTTAGTTATTCTCGATAATGACAGGATAACCAGTAATTTTTCCATTATTATTATTAAGGTTAGGCGTAATTAATTTAGTGGTATTTCCTGAACTGATTTTCCCATAATAATTGTAAATAGAATCATCCGCTTTAGCCGTTAAATCAAGACCTGCACTCATAATACCGTCATAGTTAGAAATTCTGTTCGCACTCGCATTTAGATTTCCTGTACTATTGATTTGAGAATAGTTATTATTGATTTCATTGTCCATTGTAATATCAATGTCAGCTTGCCCTGCAGCAGGGAAGATAGCGTTGGTTTGAATCATACCAGAAGCATTATTCAACTGAACTCCTTTGAGCTTGATATTACCATTATTGGCAACAATACCACCTTTTTGACTTGGTAAACCAAGGTAGTAAGTGTTTTTGCTAAAATCAGATGAATTAGTGTTGCTAATATAATCAGCATTCATCACTAAGTTATTATCAGCTTTAATTAACCCACTGCTATTGGTTAAGTACTTAGAAATAAAGTTAAGGTTAAAGCCTTTAATATAGCCAGATTTATTAGTTAAATTATCAACTTTAAATGTAGATTTACCGTTGTTAGAAATAATAATACCGCTATTAGTGAGTTTTGGTGATGTGATATTCATTAGCTTATCACTACTAATAACACCCCTTGTATCATTAGTGATTTCTTTTTGCGCAGTAATATCCATTCTGCCTGTTACTGCTTGAATAACCGAAGACAGGTTATTGATAATATCAGAATCAATAGTTACACGGCGGTTAGCTTGGATTGTGCTAGATGATTTATTTTCAATTGTATGACCAGTGAAGCTAAAGTCTCTACCGGCAGATATTATTGCTTGCTCATTATAAATCCTATCACCGGTGAAATTGATATCTTGACCAGCAATAAATCTATTTTTTCCATGTATGCTACGACTATCCGCACGATTATGGATCGTATCGGCACTCGCATTAATATCGCCTTTTTCAGCTTTTATTAAACCGCCTTCATTATGGATATCTCCAGAAATATTTAAGTTAATGTTATTATTTGCGCTAATTAACCCATTATAACGGTTTGTTAAACCTCCGTTAGAGTTAATACTTATATTACCAGCACTAGAAATAATATTTCCTTTGTCATTATCAAAAGAGAAGCGACTAGTCGACGTTAGATCAATGTTGCCTTTAGCTTGGATCATTCCACTGTTTCTTATGCCACTACCATTAACAGTTAACCCACCATTTCCAGTCGAAATTAAGCCATAATTGCTTAGAAAACGCTCTGATTCATTGACATTGATATTCATTTTTTCAGCAGTTAAACTGCCGCCAGATGCAACGGTTACACCATAGTGATTTTGGTTATAATAACCAGATAAACTAGAAAGTACATTGCCACTTTGGTCAAACAGATTATAGCCTGTTGATATATTTAACTCATTGGCTTTGACATCACCATTAATCAACACAGAGCGAGCAATAAAATCAACAGCATTGTTAGATGTTAGATTTTTATTAACAGTAATCTGACCTTTGTTGACGTTATATCCGATTAAGTTATCACCAACAACCAGTGGCGTACCAGTTACAAAGGCTCCACGTGATGCATTAATAAATCCACAGCTATTACAAGTAATACCGGAAGCATTAGCTACAATGACTTGTGCGGCTGTACCAGCAACTTCCATCATGCCGTTAATGAGACTGATATTGTTACCAACAACTTCATTTAAAATAACTGTTGCTTCTTTGCCTGCGGTTATATTTTCATTACCAACTATATTTCCACCTAACTGGGTTGTAGTCATGGAACTACTGTTATTGAAAATTATACCTTTTTCGCCCACATTGAAACTTTGGTAAGTATTATGTGAAATACCTTTATTGGTTGGTTTTTTAATATGAACAATATTTAGGCCATTAGGGTTGTAAATAATCCCAGTGCCATCAGTGCTGTAGGTTTTCTGATCATTGTGATCAGTGAAAATACTAGGAGTATAAATCTCAGTTACGTATTGTGAATTAAGTTTACCATAGCTATTATTGATTGCCTCTGCGGATTTTATTTTTAATCCTCCTCCAGAGTTAACTTTACCTTTATAGTTATAAAAGTTATTTGCATCAACTGTGATATTACTATCACTTATCAGTTCACCGAGGTAATTTTTAAATGTCCCAGATAAATTAAACTCCATTCCTCCTACATTCGCAGTTCTTTCTTCTGCTGCGCTTTTAAATACGCCTATCTCGTTGTAAATATTATCGCCAGTGACGGTGATCCCGCCATTTAAAGTTTCAATACCACCAGTTTTATTGGTTAAACCAAATTTAGATGATACTTTAGAAAATAAACTAGAATGTGAGTTATCTAGTATATTGGTATTGAGGACTATGTTGCCATACGAACGAATATATCCACCATAGTTATCTAAGTAATTAGCATCAATACGAAGGTTTTTGGCATCAATAAATCCTTCACCATTGTGAATGCTATTTGATGTAATATTTAGTGTATCACCTGAAATAGATCCTCCTTTATTATTAAGAAAACCTACTTTGAGATTGGAAACATAAGTTGGTACTGGTGGAGTATTAGGGACATTTGTTGGTGAAATAATTTTACCCGTATTAGTCAGTTTAGCCGAGGTGATATTTAATCCTCTACCGCTACTAATAACAGAATTTGCATCATTAGTAATATATTGTGCAATATTTAAGTCGGATTTTGCATTCGTAGAAGTGATTGATGACGAGTTATTAGTTAAAGTATCAGCCTCAATATTTATTTTTCGCTTAGCAGTAATGACTGAGTTAGTGTTTTTTACATCAGAAGTTATATTTAAATTGACATCTCTACCTGATTCAATTTTTGCTTTTTCATTAGTAATGCTATGGGCAGTAATATTGACATCTCTACCTGCAATAAGTCTATCTTGAGGTTTAGAGTTATAATTGCCTCGCCATTGATAAACCGCACCTCTAGCATCAATATTAACATCACCTGTTTCAGCTTTGATCAAACCTTCTTCATTATGAATATCTTTCGTTTTAATATTAATGTTATTTTTAGCGCTAATTAAAGAATCATAACGATTCAGTATCCTGTTTTTGCTCTGCAAATTAATATCGCCAGCGGTTGAAATTAGATGACCTTTATTATTGTCAAAAGCGAGAGGATCATCATTAGTTTCATTAGTGATAATGTTAAGGTCATTTTTTGCAGTAATCAGTGCTGTATTAGTAAAGGTGTTTGTATTTATATTAATATTGCCAGAAGATTCAATTTTATTATTATAATTAGTCAGAAACCCATCAGTATTAATGGATAATCCTTTATTTCCAGCTGAGATAACTCCTCTATTTCTTACGCCGACACCACTTTCAGTGGAAACTAAAGTAATTTTATCTGCATACATACCACCTAATGCGGAAACATCAATACCGACAGAAGGTTTGTTACCAGTACCAGCAATAGATGATACAGCATTTCCTTTAGCATCAACAAAGTTATTGCCAGTAACAACTTTAATTTCTTCTGCGTTTAATTTCCCATTGATGAATACAGAACGAGAAATAAGTTCTGTTGGCGAGTCAGAAGTTAGATTTTTATTAACGATGATTTGGCCTTTGGCGACATTATAACCAAGAAGTTCACCATTGCTAACTAGAGGGTTACCGGTTGTGAGCGTTGCACTTTCAGTATTAATAAAGCCGCATGTATTACATGTAATACCAGATGGGTTAGCGACGATAACTTGTGCTTTTTTACCTGCAACCTCGATCATACCATTTAAAGTGGTTGCGTTATTAGAGTTAACCTCGTTAAGAATAACACTTGCTTCCCCACCAGATAAATTAAGGTTTCCGTTGATTAGCCCACCTAATTGGGTATTAACATTATTTTTACTATTGTTTAGGATAACGCCTTTATTATCAACGACAAACTTACTATATATATTGTGAGAAACGCCTTTATCACTTGCTTTATTAATATGAACAATTGTTGGTCCATTGCTTTGATTCATTACACCAGCACCGTTAGTATTAATAATCTCGGCATGGGCAACAAAGCTAACACCTAAAATTGCAGAAACACATAGAACAATTGGCTTCAGTTTTAATGTGGGAGTATAAGATTTATTTTTAATAGGCTGACTCATAGAGATATCCCTAAGATGAATTGAAATTAATGTTTTTAAGTTAATGATATTCCATTATAGCCAGTAAATTATGATGGAATTAAAAAATAAGTATATTTAAAAGTGTTTAACTGACTTTGATTTTTATTTGATAAAATAAAATCTCATTAATAAACGAAATATGGATTAAAATGTAGGCTTTTTTACTAAGTCCTTTAGTATCAATAAATAAGCTTTACTCTATGGTGGGATAACTATGTATTAACACCTAAAAATCTATACTTACATAATTATTCTTATTGAGAGCTAATGTTAAATTTCATTGAATATATATATTTTGTTTTGTTGTTTTTATTATTAATGGAAATCTATTTTATTTTGTTTTTGTATTACTCTATTTTGGGATTAAATAAGAAAAAAGCTCTCAGATGAGAGCTTTCAATTTAAATTATTTTTTTTGGGTTAATGTTGCAATAGCTTCTCTATAACAGAGTTCAAGTTTTTCTCGGCTATCCGCTGTAATATGTAAATCTTGCAAACGACCATTGTTAATACCGTATACCCAGCCGTGGATCATAACATTTTGACCACGTTTCCATGCAGACTGCATAATAGTGGAATGGCCTAAATTATATACTTGTTCTACGACGTTTAATTCACATAAGCGATCGAGGCGTTCACAAGGTTTTAATTCGCCTAACATTGAGCTGTGCCTATACCAGATATCGCGTATATGTAATAGCCAGTTATTAATTAAACCCAGTTCAGTATTATCAACAGCGGCTTCAATACCACCACAGCCATAGTGCCCACAAATAATGATGTGTTCAACTTGGAGTACATCAACAGCATATTGGATAACAGATAAACAGTTGAGGTCGGTGTGAATAACTAAATTGGCGACGTTACGATGAACAAAAAGATCACCCGGTGCTGCGTTAATTAATTTTTCTGCAGGTACTCGGCTATCTGAACAGCCTATCCATAAGAACCTTGGCTTTTGCGCTTTTGATAATTCTTTGAAGAATTCAGGATCTTGCTCTTTTACTGATGCTGACCATGCTTCATTGTTAGCAAACAGTTCTTCGATTTTTCTCATCATGACTTATAGCCTAGTTGTGTTACTTTGCGATAAAATTTTATACAACATTTATTGATTAATTAATAATTAGTTATACTAATTCCAACCCCCTTATGATGAACCTGTCATTTAGACAAGACAACCATTAATTACTAACATGTTGAATTATATTACATAAATTAATTATCTCTTTTCTGCATAACATAGAACAGAAAAAAATGGCATCATAAGACTATATTGCCTCTAAACCGTCTTAAGAATAAAGGTTTTTTTTACATATGACATATGCACTTGAGTTATTACAGTTAACCAAAACCTACCCTGGTGGAGTGAGAGCCCTAAGAGGAATAGACCTAAGCGTTGAAGATGGAGACTTTTACGCATTGTTAGGGCCAAATGGCGCGGGTAAATCAACAACAATTGGCATCATCAGTTCATTAGTTAATAAAACAAGTGGTTCTGTAAAAGTTTTTGGTTACGATTTAGAAAAACAAGTTGTTCAAGCTAAGCAGCAACTTGGTTTAGTCCCTCAGGAATTCAATTTCAACCCATTTGAAACAGTATTACAAATAGTGCTTAATCAAGCGGGGTATTATGGCGTCTCTCGTCCTGTTGCCGTACAACGGGCCGAGCAATATTTGTCGCAGCTTGATTTATGGGAGAAGCGTAACGAACGCGCGCGCAATTTGTCTGGGGGCATGAAACGCCGTTTAATGATTGCCCGTGCATTAATGCACCAACCGAAATTATTAATTTTGGATGAACCAACCGCTGGAGTTGATATTGAGCTACGTCGTTCAATGTGGACATTTTTGAAAAGTTTAAATGCGCAAGGGACAACCATTATTTTAACGACACATTATTTGGAAGAAGCCGAAATGTTATGTCGCAATATTGGTATTATTCAACATGGTGAATTAGTTGAGAATACCAGTATGAAGCAACTGTTAAGCCAACTGGAATCAGAAACGTTTATTTTTGATTTAGTGCCAAAAAGCCCTATCCCTCAGTTACTAGGATATGAGTCTCGTTTAATCGATACATCAACCCTTGAAGTCGATGTTAAAAGAGAGCAAGGGTTGAATAGCGTCTTTAGCCAACTTAGTGAGCAAGGTATTCAGATTTTAAGTATGCGTAATAAAGCTAATCGTTTAGAAGAGTTATTTGTTAACTTAGTCAAAAAAGAAAGTAATGTGACTGAAAAGGGGATAGTGCCATGATCTCATTATATTGGGTTGCATTAAAAACCATTTGGATAAAAGAAGTTACCCGATTTGGCCGTATTTGGGTACAAACATTATTACCACCAGTTATTACAATGTCATTGTACTTTGTTATTTTTGGTAATCTGATTGGCTCAAGAATTGGCGATATGGGGGGCGTGGACTATATGCAATTTATAGTACCAGGTCTGATAATGATGGCAGTGATCACTAACTCATACTCAAATGTATGTTCTTCATTTTTTGGGTCTAAATTTCAGAAAAACATTGAGGAATTACTTGTTGCTCCAGTTCCAACCCATATTATTATTGCTGGTTTTGTTGGTGGGGGGGTTGCAAGAGGAATTTTAGTTGGCTTCTTGGTTACTTTAGTATCACTATTTTTTATTCCATTACAGGTTCACTCATGGGTTATGGTCATAGTGACACTTCTATTAACTGCAATTGTGTTTTCATTAGCTGGGTTATTGAATGCTATTTTTGCCAAGACATTTGATGATATTAGCATTGTTCCTACCTTTGTATTAACACCACTAACTTATTTGGGGGGTGTTTTTTATTCATTGTCATTACTACCGCCATTTTGGCAAGCAGTATCCAAGCTGAATCCCATCGTTTATATGATTAGTGGTTTTAGATACGGTTTCTTAGGTATTGCTGATGTTTCTATCGGAATTACCCTTGGGGTGCTTATGATTTTCTTGGTTGTTTTCTATTTGCTGACTTGGTATTTAATTGAGCAAGGTAGAGGGTTACGCAGCTAACTTAGCATATTTTATTTTTCTTAAGGCCATATCTAAATTTGTTATTCAATTTATTAGATATGGCTTTTTATTAGGTATGATTTTAAGTGAAAATACGTAATATATAAATAAGGTGCATTAGGTATAAATACTTAATTTATTGACCGCTAAGTCTGAAGTATAAATACAAAAGTGAATTTAACATAAAATAAGTGGGAGAAAGGTGTGAATTTGGTTTTTATTTATATGTGTAATAGTTTCACTGTGAAATAAATAGTTTTGGAAAATCACATTAGACTGATTTTGAACTTAAATTCTCTCTTTTTTCAATATAAATAATCGTAGTATATGATTTTACCCCTCTAAATATATGGTTTTTATCTGCAATCCTATAGTGTGTAAGGCTTAAAGTCTTAAAATGTAATTAAAGTATTTATTTAATTTTATATATATATAGGAATTGGGTAAATTAACTTTTATAACTAATTAAATTATATTTAAATTTATGATGATGGGTCTGTTAACGATAACAGGCTGGTTTTAACTTGTTTATTAATATAACTTTCTAAATTAAAAGGATGCATTAGTTTAATTTTAACTAAAAATAGCACCTTAAGTTAAATTAATGGCTTTACTCCTCATATGGATTTTATCTAAAAAAAGCCATATACTTTTTGTGAATTAAATATACAGGGTGATAATTGTTTTAAATTAATTTAACGACCAAGTCTGTACATAATTAATAAATATTTGCTGATATATAAGAGGACTCTATGATTTTAAAGAAATCGGTACTAATAATATCAATTATTGCTGGTTCACTATCAGGAATGGCGCATGCAGCTATTGATAGTGGTAATGCTAAAGGGACGATAAACTTCAAAGGTCAATTTATTGATACAACTTGTACTATTGAAGTTAATAATACAAATAAAAATGAAGGTGTTGTTCAGCTAGGTACTTGGATGACAAATACCTTTGACAACGTTGGTGAGCTAACAGATGCCGTGCCTTTAACAATTGGTTTGAGTGGCTGTCCTGCAACATTAAGCCGTGCTCGAGTGACTTTTGGCGGGACCGCACATGCTGATGACAACAAACTATACGCGGTGAGTGAGGCTGAAGGTGTTGGTATTGGTATTTCTGGTGATGTAAATGGAACAAATTTTTATATTCCAGACACTGAAGCCGATGGTATTGATCTAAAAGGTAACAGTGGTGAAAAAACTTATTATGCGCGTTACGTTACAACAGCTAATGAGGTTACAGCAGGTAAAGCGAATGCTGATGTCACAGTCACTATTCAATATAACCAATAATTAACTAAACTAGGGAACGGATTGTTCCCTCTTTTTGATAGGGGAAAATTTTGAAAAAATCTCTTATTTTTTTCGCACTTTTATGCATGGCTGCAACTAATGTAAATGCAAGTGTGGTTTTAGGTGGTACGCGCGTTATTTATGAAGGTAATAAAAAAGAAGCCTCTATATCCGTTAGAAATGATGATAAAACCCCTTTTCTTGTTCAATCGTGGGTCAATAATTTTGACAATAGCGAGAAACAAAAAATACCCTTTACAGTAACTCCGCCTCTTTTTCGCATTGAGCCAGAATCAGCAAATGCTATACGAATTGTTTTAACTGATCCTAAATTACCATCAGATAAAGAGTCTATTTATTGGTTAAATGTTAAGTCAATTCCGCCTTCGGACCCTAACGCAACAAATAATTTGACGATTTCAATTAATAACAAGATTAAGTTAATTTACCGCCCTGCAGGTTTGCCTACAGGAGAGGCGTTGACTGCCTATGAACAATTAAACTTCGAAAAGCAAGGGGATAATTTAAAGGCTAAAAATCCAACACCTTATTATATTTCTTTTGGTGAACTAAAAGTGGGTAATAAAGAAATAACAGATCCAGGTATGGTACCGCCAATGGGAGAGGCATCTTGGAATATTTCAGGGGTTCAAGCAAATCAAGTGACTTGGAGCGCTGTTAATGATCATGGAACGATAACAAAAACAAAAACTCAGACATTAAAATAATTCGTTGGAAGAATATACATTATGCGCTGTATTCCAAGAAAACAACTCCTATCAATTCGTTGTGATAATTCTATAACCTGTTCGCATAATTGGGTAATGTATTTTCGGTTAAAGAAAGTATGTCAGGCAGTGGCTGCAATTATTTTCACTGGTATGAATGTTAATTATGCATTTGCTGATGACTATTTTAGCCCAAGCTCATTAAGTGTGGTTGATGGTCAAAATATTGCAGATTTACCGAATTTAAATCAATTTGCTAATCCGGGTGGCCAGCTTGCAGGGGAATACCATGTTGATGTAATTGTAAATGGTATTTTAATGGAGTCGAAGGTTGTTGAGTTCGTTAAGGATAAGTCGTCAAATCAGCTAATTCCCCTATTAACGAAAAAAGAATTAGCACTTTGGGGCGTTAAAGTTGATGCGATTCCTGCGTTAAAAGCTCTTCCTGAGAAACAAGAAATTGTTCCTATCAGCGAATATATACCTGATGCAAAATCTATATTGGAATTGAATCAACAAAAGTTAAATATTTCGATCCCTCAAATTGCGATGGATAAGCAAGCCTTAGGTACTGTGCCAACTAGTCAGTGGGAAAATGGCGTTCCCGCTTTGGTCTTAAATTATTATTATAGTGGTTCAAATAATTGGAGTCGCAATGAGTCTAAAGATACCAATTCCCATTATTTTAATCTTCGAAGTGCTGGAAATTTAGGTCCATGGCGTTTAAAAAATTATTCTACTTACACTGATAATGATGGACTGCGTCAGTGGAAGAACATTGAGACTAGTTTAGAAAGAGGGATTAACTTTCTAAAATCACAACTCGTAATCGGTGATACAGCGACACCAAATGAGATTTTTGATGGTTTTCAATTCCGAGGCATACAGTTACGAAGTGATGAGTCTATGTTACCAAGCTCCAAGAGAGGTTTTGCTCCTATTATTCGAGGCATAGCTCAAAGTAACGCAGAAGTCACAGTTAAACAGAATAATTATGTTATTTATCAATCATATGTTTCGCCTGGGGCATTCGAGATTGATGATTTATACCCAACAGGAACCAGTGGTGATTTAACTGTCTTGATTAAAGAAGCGGATGGTTCGGAACGTTCATTTGTCGTTCCTTTTTCATCGATTGCCATTATGCAGCGTGAAGGGCAATTAAAATACTCGTTAACGGGGGGGAAATATAAATCTAATACCTCTGGTGAAGTGGAGCCTGATTTTTTTCAAAGCACGGTTATTTATGGTTTACCTAAAGGTATAACAGGGTATACAGGGGTTTTACTATCAAAAAATTATCAATCCTATGCAGTCGGTATGGGCGTTAATTTAGGTCATTTTGGTGCACTATCGGCTGATATTACACAAGGGAATAGTCAAAATTTATTAGGAAAAGAAGATTCAGATAGCGGGCAATCATACCGTTTCCAGTATTCTAAAAACGTGATGTCTACAGGGACTTCCGTGACTTTAGCGAACTACCGTTATTCAACAGAAGGTTTTTATTCATTTAGTGAAGCAAATAGCAATCAGCCGAAACTCTATCGCGATAACAAAAAGAACCGTTTTCAAGTTTCACTTAACCAATCACTAAATGAGTACGGTAATATCTATTTCTCAAGTTATCAGCAAGATTATTGGAACCGTTCAGGTAAAGAGCGTTCATTGAATGCGGGTTATAACAATAACACTGGCGGGGTCACTTACAATTTTAATTACAGTTATTCTGATAGCGCTTATCAACGTAAAGCAGATAACTATTTTTCATTTTCGGTCACGATCCCTCTTCAGACTTCATCGGGTAATTACACCTCCATAAACAGTAGTATTACCGCGGATAATAGTGGTAATACAGATGCAATGATGGGCGTGAGCGGAACATTAGGTGAGAAAAACAACTTCAATTATACCGTTCAGCAATCTTATGGAAATAAAAAAACGCGTGCGAGCGGAAATGCCTCTGCATCTTATCGAGGAAGCTATGGTATTGCCAATGCGGCTTATGGTTATAATAAGTATTCACAAAGGGCAAACTACGGTTTAACAGGGGCAATTGTTGCTCACCCCTATGGCATAACCTTAGCTCAACCTACCTATGATTCTTTTGCCATTATTCGAACCCCTGGGGCAGAAAATGTGCAAGTTTCAAACAGAGCAAACATCTCAACAGACTCGCGTGGCTATGCGATTGTTCCTTATTTAAACCCTTATATTAAAAATGAAATATCGCTTAATATTGACTCATTACCTGACAATATTGAATTAAAAACGAATACCGTCAATGTTGTACCAACGAAAGGCGCAGCAATCTTAGCTAATTATCAAACGCATGTGGGGTACCGACTCTTATTCACTGTAACGCATAATGGCAAACCTGTACCTTTTGGTGCAATGGCGCAATTTGCTCAAAATGATGACCAAAATACTAGCTCAGGAATTGTTGGCGATAATGGCGATGTTTATCTCAGTGGAATGCCAGAACATGGGCGATTACAGATAAAGTGGGGTAAAAGTTTACAAGAACAATGCGTTGTAGATTATCAATTAACCGCAGAACAATTAAAACAGCATTTACCTATATTGCCTGTTAACTGCCAATGAGAATAGGTTTTTAATATGAATATAAAACAGATTGTTGCTTCGATTGGCATTATATTTTTTTCATTTAGCGCATCCGGTATTAGTCAATTTCGTATCAATTTAGGGGATCTAGAAATTGACGCTGCAGCGCATAAACTTCCTCGTGAATCCATATTAGGTAATGGATGGAAACAATTTGATCCTAGTTCAAATCATGAGTTGTGTGCTGCTGACATGGCGGGGAATTTTAAGTTTACCCCACAAGTGAATAGTCAGCCTACAGGAATAGTGATTAATGATGGTTCCGGAAGTTACCCTGTGTTTAACACCAATATTCGTGGTGTGGGTTATGTCGTTGGAGTAAGGCAAAAAGGAACAAGCCAATGGTATCCACTAACAGGAAATAATAGTGAAATTAGTGCGGCTGATGGCTCATCGACTCTACAACTTGAAACACGAATGATGTATATCAAAACAGTTCAAGGGGATATTGAAGGGACCGATACGGCGGCAACACACTTTAGCCCAATAAAAGTGCAATGTAGCGGCGATATGGACTGGAAAACATCTGTAGGGGAAATATTACCTACATCAACATTAATTTCTTGGGCACAGCGTACGTGTTCAATTTCATCTGTTCGGCAGTCTGTTGATCTTGGGGTCCATGATATAGCTAAAGTTCGTTCCTTAAATATCGGGGATACTTTTGGTCATGCTCAGCAGTCGATTACGATTAATTGCCCAACAATAATGTCCGTAGCTTATACAGTTGCAGATAATTTGCATCCCAGCAATGTTAATACAGATATTATTTATTTAGAAAATCACAATGAGAACCCTGGATTTGCTGTTCGTGTTTACGAAGCTGGGAAATCATCGCCGTTGAGATTGGGGGGAGATCGCTCGTTATCCACTAATTATGTCTATTCTTTGCTAGATAAAACGAGCTTAAGCCCAATCATTACAAAGACATTTGAGTTCAAGTATGTCAAAACGTCTAATGAAGTCAAAGCGACTAATGGTAATGCACAGGTCACAGTTACCCTTGTGTATAAATGATAAAGGGTAAATACAATATGAAACATATACCAAATTTAGTAATAGCATTTTTGTTATTTCTGGTCTCGAAGAATGGAATATCTGCGGATGCTTATATCAAGGTAAATTTTACAGGGTCAATTCAAGCTCAAACATGTAGTGTATCCTCAGCTGCACAGAGTGTGGATTTAGGTATGTGGTTTCTTGAAGGTAATGGGAGTAATTTTCCTCGTAACTCAGTAACAGATTGGGTGGAGTTTGACTTAGTGTTTAGTTGTTTTACAGCAAATCGGCAAATAGTCGGTGCGTTAGAAGGTACACCTGCGGAGCTAGACCGAAAATTATTTGAGATAGATAAATCAGATGGTTCAGCAAGTGGAATGGCTATTCAAGTTGAAGCTTATTCCGATGAGCGTAAGCGTTGGGAAGAGAAAAACGCAAATGAAGTGAGCACGTTAGTTAGTTCATCGGGAACGACATCAGGAAGCAATACAGTTCGGTTACGTGCACGTTATAAGCAACTCGCAAATAGCGCAACAGCTGGGCCTGCAAATGCCTCTATTACATTTGTGGTGCGAAATAATTAAGGATAAGCAATGAATAAAAATATCAAATATACGACTCATTGTCTTACTGCGTTAGTGTGCTTTTTTTCAGCTCAGTCTATCGGTTATGATGCCGTTTTTAACATTTCAGGACGTGTATCTTCCAATACATGTTCAATTCAATCTTCAAGAACACAAGACATTGATCTTGGTGTTCACGTAATAGGGTCGTCTGGCTTTGGGAGCGGTGTAAATACGAAAAGTAAAGCTGTCAGATGGCAACTTGATTTTGATTGTAATGAAGGGACAGTGATTTATCTCTATCTTCGGGGTAATAATTATTCAGGTAGCGAGACGACATTAAGGTTAGCTTCATCTTCAGATAGCGCCAAAGGGGTTGGGATAAGAACCTCATACAGTAACGATTATACTAGTTGGAACTTGATGAGGCTAGGGGGGAAGACATCAGTATCACCATCATATGTAAATGGGAAAACAATTATCTATTTTGAATCATCTTATATACAGATGGATAAAGCGATTACCCCAGGTACGGCGAATGCTTCGATGGATATAGAAGTGACCTATCAATAAATAATAGATATTGAATAAACTAAAGCGCCATTAATATGATGACGCTTTAGTCTTATGTTAAGCCACTTGCACGGGTACCGCTTTTGCCACACGACTCATAACGTTATTTTCATCAAAGTAAGCGACTTTAGGCTTATGAAGGCGAGCATCTTCATCTTCAATCTGTACATAAGAACAAATAATAAGTTTATCCCCAACAGCGGCACGACGTGCAGCCGCGCCATTCACAGAGATAATCTTCGAACCTCGTTCACCTGAAATCGCGTAAGTTGAAAAGCGTTCCCCGTTATCAACGTTATAAATATCAATCGCTTCGTATTCAAGGATACCGGCTGCATCCATGAAGTCTTGATCAATAGCACAGGAGCCCTCGTAGTGTAAGTCAGCCTGAGTAACAGTGACGCGGTGTAGTTTTCCTTGCAACATTCTTCTTAACATTTTTTTCTTCCTCATTCGGCCCACAGCGTTGTTGACGTTCTCCCTCCCTAGTCTTAGGCTCCTAGAGATTTGTTTATTGAACGCCTAGCTGTAAACTCTGTAATTGCAGTGTGTTGTTTTATTGTTATAAGTACTTTGTTTTTATGCAATATCGACGGGAAGGTCAACTTGCAAATTGTCAATTAGTCGAGTCTGCCCTAACCATGCTGCCATCAGGATGACGGCTCGTTTACTCGACCCATTAAGGGGTAACAAGGTTTCTGCATCACGAATAAATAGCTCATCTGGTGTAAAACCAGCTTGGCGTAAAGACTCTTCCATTTCATTGACAAGGTCATTTGCAATGCTAGGGGTTTCTGCTAATTTTTGCCCGGCTTGTAACATAATTTGATAAAGCTGAGGGGCTATTTTTTGCTCTTCAGCAGATAAATTATTATTGCGAGAACTTAAGGCTAGCCCATTTTTTGCTCTAACTGTTGGAATACTGATGATTTGGGTATCGAATGATAAATCATTAACTAATTTACGAATCAATTGTAATTGCTGATAATCTTTTTTACCAAACAGCGCAATATCAGGTTGTACTAAGTTGAACAGCTTAGTAATAACAGTTGCGACACCACGGAAATGCCCCGGACGACTTGCGCCTTCTAGTATCGTTGATAGTTCAGGGACTTCAACATATGTCTGCTTTTCCATCCCGTCAGGGTAAAATTCGAGAGGAGAAGGTGCAAAAACTAAATTGATACCAAGACGTTTTAATTTCTCACAGTCTTCTTGCAACGTTCGCGGGTAATTTGCTAAATCAGACTGCCTATCAAATTGCATTGGGTTAACAAAGATACTGGCAATAACAATATCAGCTTGCTGTTTAGCTTGGTCAATGAGTGTTAAGTGACCATCATGCAAATTGCCCATTGTTGGCACAAGTGCAATACGTTTGCCTTCTTGTTTCCAGCGACGGATTTCACGGCGTAGTATAAGTGCCGTTTCAACGATAAGCATACGTGTGTTCCTTATGGTTTTTTGTAGTCAATTAGGAAAAGGAGTGAGCTTCACTTGGGTAAATCCCATCTTCCACTTCTTGAATATACATGCGGATAGCATCATTGATATTACCCGCTTGCGCTAAAAAGTTTTTAGCGAATTTTGGTGGGCGGGCTGTAATACCAAGTGCATCATGCATAACGAGAATCTGACCATCAGTTTCATTTCCTGCGCCAATACCAATAACGGGGAGCAGTAATTCTTCAGTGATATGACTCGCTAATGAAGTAGGAACACATTCAAGTACTAATAATTGCATTCCTGCATTTTCGAGGGCGATTGCATCTTTCAAGACTTGATTAGCAGTCACTTCATCACGCCCTTGGACTTTATAGCCCCCGAGTATATTGACGGCTTGTGGTGTTAAACCAAGATGGCCACAAACAGGAACGGAGCGTTCACATAGCATTTTTACGGTGTCACACAACCAACTGCCGCCTTCAATTTTTACCATATTGGCGCCTGCTTGCATTAAAATAGCGGCATTTGCACAAGCTTGTTCTGGTGTGGCGTAGCTCATAAAAGGCATATCAGCGATGATAAAGGCGTTTGGAGCCCCTTTACGAACACAACGTGTGTGATAAGCAATTTGTTCAACGGTAACGGGTAATGTGGAAGACTCGCCCTGAATAGTCATGCCAAGTGAATCGCCAACGAGCATGACTTGAATTCCTTGCTCATAAAATAATTGAGCAAAACTAGCATCATAGGCTGTCATGGTTGCGAACTTGCGTTTGTCTTGTTTAAACTGACATAAATCAGCCAGAGAAATTGGTTTCATTATAATAACCTCCGGAAATGATCTCCTTGCGACCATACCTCATAAGAGGTTGCACACTTTAAGGGGTAATGTCCCAAAGCGTCAGGCCATTGCGAGGAACTTGTGTGAGTCTTTCCAAAAGCGTTTCGCCATCAGGAAAAACTAGGGTGGGGGCAATTTCACTGAGCGGATACAACATAAATTCCCGCTCTTTTAGCCCGTAATGTGGAATGGTTAACCGGGGGGTATGGATAACTCGGTTACCAAAAAGCATGATATCAAGGTCAAGAGTGCGAGGACCCCAACGTTCTTCTTTACGCACTCGTCCAAGATCTAATTCGATTTTTTGTGTGTGATCAAGTAGCTCTTCGGGCTCGAGATCTGTTTCTAGTAATACAGCCAGATTGAGAAAATCTGGCTGATCCTGTGGCCCTAAAGGCTTAGTTCGATAAATAGAAGAGATTGAAACGACACGACTGTTAGGGATCGCATCTAATGCTGCAATAGCTTGCTGAGCCTGTTGTAGTGGCTTACCAAGGTTACTTCCTACAGCAATATAGACTTGTTCCATGGTACTCTCTCTATGTATTACTATGACTTATTAGGCTTGCGAGCCCCAGCGTTTGATGAGCGTTGTGGGCGGTGACGCCGACGCGTTGGCATATTGCCTAATTCGGAAATCATCTCACGCTGCTTGCTATTATTAGCTTGTTGGAAATCCGCCCACCACAATGTTAATTCTTGTAGTTCATTCCGGTTTTCGACATTGGCTCTTAGTTCTAATAAATCAAACGCAGCACGGAATTTAGGGTGCTCCATTAGTTTATTTGCACGGCGGCCTTGACGACGAGGTAATCGAAGTTGTAATAACCAAATATCACGCATTGTGGTTGTGATACGTTTCGGTATTGCAATCGACCGACATTGTTCGTCTAAAATGTCATTCATGGCCAGCGCAAAGGCATCATAATAAGCCAATCCGCCCTCCTGAGTAAGCTTTTCAGCATGCTCGGTTACGGGGTACCATAACATAACCGCAAATAAAAAAGCAGGGTTAACGCGTTTATCATTTTTAAGCCTGAAATCGGTATTTTTCAGGACTTGCTCAATGATTTTTTCCATTGGTGAGTCACCGTTTTCAGTGAAACGGCTAGCAACAACAGGGAATAGCTGCTCAAATAAACCATATTTTTTGAGCATCATATAAGTGGTATAACCTTGCCCAGCTTGTAGCAACTTAAGTGATTCTTCAAACAGCCTTGCCGACGGTATCTCTTTTAATAAATGAGCGAGTGAATAAATAGGATCTGCGGTTTTTGGCTCGATACTCATATTGAGTTTGCATGCGAAGCGTACCGCTCTTAGCATCCTAACTGGGTCTTCACGGTAACGGGTTTCAGGGTCGCCAATTAAGCGAATAACCCCATCCTTTAAGTCTTTTAACCCATTAACGTAGTCACGTACGGAGAAATCATCAATATTGTAATAGAGACTATTCACTGTGAAGTCACGACGAATCGCATCTTCTTCAATAGAGCCGAAGATATTATCACGCAGCAACATGCCGTTTTGTGCTTGAGAAGACAGGTTTTTATCTTCTGAAGCATTTTGGTCATGATTCCCCCGGAACGTTGCCACCTCAATAATTTCAGGACCGAACATGATATGAGCCAAACGGAATCGGCGGCCGACTAGGCGACAATTACGAAATAGCTTACGAATTTGTTCCGGTGTTGCATTGGTGGTGATATCGAAGTCTTTAGGTTTTTGACCTAAAAGTAAATCGCGAACCCCTCCGCCGACTAAATAGGCTTCAAAGCCACTTTTATTTAATCGATAGAGGACTTTTAGAGCATTATCACTAATATCACTACGGGAAATAGAGTGCTCCGCACGGGGAATAACAGTAATGTTTTCGTCGTTAACGGTTGTCATTATGGTGTGTTTCTCAGGCGTAGGGTCGGCACGTTGAGATTGACGAACCGTTTTTTTAATAGGCGCTGTTTTATGAGTTTGCTTAGTGTTCTGTTCTTTTGATGCAGTTTGCGCATCAGCAGAATGAGTGACTGGCCTTTTACCGGCTGCCTGAGTATCTCGTAAAATGTCACGATGCTGTGATGCATCTTCATCTGATGCATTTGTATTGCGAGATAAAATATTACGGCAGAAATTTGCTACACGGTTAAAAATAGTACACCTCGATGTGATTACCAATATTCATTAAACAAAATAAGCGGCTAATCATAGCTCACAGAAGTTTCTTTGAGAATGGTTAAACGCATAAAAGTCATGTCTAATCATTAATTTTACCAATAAAATTAACTCAAAAAATAGCATAATTTATTTTTGCTTTCGTAAGATATGACCTGCAATGCCTTATTTTAAGCTATTTTAGGGCGTTAGGTTATTTGTTTTTTTTAATCATTGGCCAAAAAAATGGCTAATTTTAAGCCCTCTAAAATTTTAGGTGTAATGGATGAGTATTATTTAGTATTAATGATAATACTAAATTTAGATAAAACAGCAAGATAGCTTAAAAATACCATAAAAATGCAGGGGGTAACCAATATAAACCATGACTAACGGGGAGGAGAATGCTGGGAGAGCAAGTTTTCACGGTGACAAAACCTTATAACGGCGCACGTAATATGCGCCGTTTAGGACTCCATCTGAGCTATTAGCCTGCCATTTGCTTTTCGCGAATTTCAGCTAATGTTTTACAGTCGATACATAAATCAGCAGTAGGACGGGCTTCCAAACGGCGGATACCAATTTCTACGCCACATGATTCACAAAAGCCAAAGTCATCATCTTCAACTTTTTTCAGGGTTTTTTCTATTTTCTTGATCAGTTTACGCTCACGATCCCGGTTACGTAATTCAAGGCTGAACTCCTCTTCCTGAGCGGCTCTATCAACGGGGTCTGGAAAGTTAGCTGCCTCATCTTGCATATGAGTAACAGTCCGGTCCACTTCATCTCTGAGTTGATTGCGCCATGCTTCGAGAATGAGCTTAAAATGCGCCAACTGGGCCTCGTTCATGTACTCTTCGCCAGCTTTTTCATGATAGGGTTCAACCCCAGCAATGGCGAGAATGCTTAAGGACGATGTCTTACGTTTTTGCCCTTCTTGCATAATGCTTCTCCTACACACGCAAATTTTACAAAAACCCCAAAGGGGAAAAATTAAGGTCGCTATAAATAGCAGAAGAGAGCTCTCTTGGCAATCGTTCCTGCAATGAGTTTTGTAATGCTGTGAGGGCGAGCGTGTTTATTCCCTTTCTAGCGCCCAGAACTCAGCGGCCTCGTATAAAAATTGGTTAAAAAAACTTTATTTAATAGAGTTAAAGCGAATCTGCTTCCCTAACGCCATTTGTTGAACAGTTATATCAGCTTGATAACAAAGTACTTCAACACCACTTTGCCGCGCTTCCTCTAATAACTGCGCATATTTTTTATCAATATGTGCAGCCGCAGATGCTACGTGAATACCTGTGTGTAAAGCAACAAACAATAGTATGGCTCTTTTTCCTTCTTTAGCAATCTGTGATAGCTCGCGTAAATGTTTTTGCCCTCTTAGCGTGACGGCATCAGGGAAAAAACCGTGGCCATTTTCAAGTAAAGTTACTGATTTAACTTCAATAAAGCAATCTGGTAATTCACTGTCTGAGAGAAAAAAGTCAATTCGGCTATTTTCTGAACCATATTTCATTTCTGGCTTTATTACACTGTACTCGGATAATTCTGGAATGTGTTTTTCGGCTAAAGCTTGAGCAACTAATTGGTTCGCACGCAGCGTATTAATACAAATAAAATCGCCATTAGCTGTTTGGGTAAGTTCCCAGCTGTAGGGATATTTACGTTTTGGGTTATCAGATGTGGAATACCAAATAGTATCACCCGGTGTCGCACAGCCAGTCATTGCGCCGGTGTTAGCACAATGAATAGTGATTTCTTCACCATTAGGCAGGGTGACATCAGCCAAAAAGCGTTTATAGCGCTTAATTAGCGTGGCCGATTTTAAACAAGGATTAAACTCCATATATTCTCCGCTGTCATACGAGGTGAGTTGTCAATACACTGATTTTAATATGATTGAAAGTGGCTAATGCTACAATGTCTGATAGTAAAAGTTAAATGCATGGAGTGATAACCAAAGTGTTCCCCATATTAGACGTCAGAGAATCACTAATTACCGCATTAAAATCATCCCCTCAAATGCTATTACATGCACCGACGGGAGCCGGTAAATCCACCGTTTTGCCATTAGAAATCTTAAAAAGCGGGGTGGTTAATGGGCGGATTATTATGTTGGAACCTAGGCGTCTTGCGGCTAGAGCAGTTGCCGCGCGTTTAGCGGAGCAACTTGGGGAAGAAATTGGCCATACCATTGGTTTACGTATGCGTTCAGAAACTAAAGTTAGTCGTGATACTCAGTTAGAAATCGTAACGGAAGGCGTCTTAACACGGTTATTACAAAATGACCCTATGCTTGAAGGGGTTGGGTTGGTGATTTTAGATGAATTTCATGAACGCAACTTACAAGCAGACCTTGGCCTTGCATTATTACTTGATTCACAACAAGCTCTACGGGATGACCTGCGGGTGTTATTGATGTCTGCTACCCTTGATAACCAAGGGCTCTCCCAGTTGTTCCCTAATGCTCCAGTGATCACTTCACAAGGACGCAGTTTCCCCGTTATTCGTGAATATCATCCCATAAATCCTAATAAATTATTTCATAAAGAAGTCGCGGCAGCAGCATGGCTGTTTTTGCAGCAAGAGAAAGGGTCACTATTATTATTTCTCCCGGGCGTGGGAGAAATAGAAAAAGTAAGAGCTGAATTAGCTTCGATAGTGAGTGAGGACATACTTTTGTGTCCTTTATATGGAGCTTTATCTCTTAAAGCACAGCAGCAAGCAATCCAAATAGCTCCTGAAGGGAAACGTAAAGTTGTGCTAGCGACTAATATTGCGGAGACCAGCTTAACTATAGAAGGTATTCGCTTAGTGATGGATAGCGGCCTGGAGCGAGTAGGGCAGTTTAACCCTCGTTCAGGGATAACAAAATTAGTTAAGCAACGCATTAGCCAAGCATCAATGACACAGCGGGCTGGGCGAGCGGGGCGCTTAGAAGCTGGGGTATGTTGGCATCTATTTAGTGAAGAGCAAGCGGAGCGTGCGGCTCAATTTAGTGAAGCACAAATCAACCAAAGTGACCTCAGTGGGCTATGGCTTTCTTTACTACAGTGGGGCTGCCATGATGTGACACAATTATCATGGCTCACCTTACCCCCAGCCCCCGCGATTGGGGCGGCAAAAAATCTACTTGCTAAACTTGGCGCGATTGATGCACAAGGGAAACTGTCTATCATGGGACAGAAGATGGCAGAACTAGGTAGCTCAGTACGTACTGCCGCGATATTGTATAAAGCACAAGTCGCTAAAGATGAGTCAGTTTTGCAATTAGCCGCATTATTAGTGGCTATTATTGAAGAGCCGCCAAGAGGTGGTGAGTGCGACTTACGTTATTACTTAGACCGGCCAAGCGAAAGCTGGTGCCGGCGTGCGACCATTTTAAGTGGACGAAAAGTTAACGCGAGTATAGGGCAGCAAACCGCACTGATAAGTAAGTGGTTACCAACATTATTAGCAGCCGGTTTTCCCGACCAAATAGCAAAAACGAGGGACAATCAATTGCGTTATCAGTTATCCAGTGGGCTTGGAGCATCGCTACACGAAATGGATAGGCTATTGGGAACTTCTTGGTTAATCGTGCCATTGTTGTGGCAACCAGAAAATAGCGCAGATGCACGAGTGGCACTTGCGTACCCCATTGATATACAAGAATTGCAAAAAGATTGTACTGAACTATTTAATGAGCAAGAAACCGTTGAATGGGATGAGCAAAAAGGGACATTGCTAGCATGGAAGCGCTTGCAGTGCGGCCAGTTAGTGGTGAAATCAGAACGCATGAGTAACCCAGATAAAGCTGATATCAGTAAAGCGTTGGTTTATTGGCTAAAACAAAATGGGCTGCAACAATTGAATTGGCAAGAGGATGCGTTGCAACTGTGTATTCGTTGTACGTTAGCACAGCAATATTTCCCTGAGTTTGAATTACCATCCTTTGATGAAAGTACATTGTTATCAACATTAGATGAATGGCTTGAGCCTTATCTTATTGAGGTAACCAATAAACAAAAGTTGCAGCAAATTAATTTAGCAGAATTGCTAATAAACCGGTTAGATTGGCAACAACAGCAGTGGCTAGCGAACATGTTCCCTACAACTTACCGCGCACCTTCTTCACATGATGTGAGTATTCACTATGCATTGGATAAGCCGCCTGTCATAGAAATTCGTATGCAAGAAATGTATGGTGAGAAAACGAATCCAACTGTTGCGCAAGGGAAAATCACGTTAACGGTTTGTTTGCTTTCCCCTGCGATGCGCCCATTACAAATTACACAAGATCTCGGCGCATTTTGGCATGGAAGCTACAAAGAAATACAAAAAGAAATGAAAGGTCGCTACCCAAAACATTTATGGCCCGATGACCCAGCAAATACAGCACCAACGCGGCAAACAAAAAAAGCGATGATGGGTGCGAAATAAACTATTTTTATGCTCTAATAGCAGGTTCATAAAAATGGCTTATCCCTGCTTAATGTGAGTAAGGAAATGTAATTAAGAGCTTTCTTTGGTGAAATCTCTAAGGTTATGAGCCAAAATTAACCACTAAGCTATTCAAATAGTGAATGATTATGTTGTTAAGTTATTTTGTAAGGTGATATGGAGCGACCATGTCAGGTAAAGATTTTGAACCAATAGGCAGACGCAACAAAAAATCTGCTGGGAAAAAACAATCTTCATCCCGCCGTCGCAGAGACCGCGATGATTATGACGATGAAGATTTATTCGAAAATGATGATATTGACCAACAATATCTCGATGATGAAGACGAAGAAGAGCAAATGGCTAAAAAAGGCTCGAAAAATAACAAACCACGTAAAGTGAAAAGCAAATGGCGTTGGTTCTGGCTGTTAGTCAAACTAATGATTGTGTTTGCTGTTTTATTAGCAGCATACGGTTTTTATTTAAATCAACAAATTAAAGAACGTCTCGATGGCAAGGTGTGGGATTTACCTGCGGCAGTATATGGCAGGATGGTTAACCTTGAACCGGGAATGGACTATAGCCAAGCTGAAATGGTTCGCCTGCTCGAAGGTATGCAATACCGAAAAGTGAGTAAAATCACCACCTCCGGCGAATTTGTGGTTCGCGGTAATAGCATTGAAATTTTACGCCGTCCTTTTAATTTCCCTGATCAAAAAGAAGGGCAAATATTAGCGCGTATGGTGTTTGAAAATAATGGGTTAAGTAAAATTGAAAATATGGAAAATGGCCGTTCATTTGGCTTTTTCCGGTTAGACCCTAAACTGATCACGATGATGCAATCGGCGAATAATGAACAACGTTTAGTATTGCCATTGTCTGATTTCCCCGAATCGTTGGTCAAAATTTTACTGGAAACCGAAGATCGCAACTTCTATGAGCACGATGGGGTCAGTTTATACTCTATTGGCCGTGCTGTTGTTGCCAACTTAACGGCTGGGCGTTCGGTTCAGGGGGGCAGTACCCTGACGCAGCAGTTAGTAAAAAACTTATTTTTAACTAATGAACGCACATTAAAACGTAAAGCCAATGAAGCTTACATGGCTATTTTGCTGGATTATAACTACAGCAAAGAACGTATTTTAGAGCTGTATCTAAACGAAGTGTTCTTAGGCCAAAATGGTAATGATGAAATTCGTGGCTTCCCGCTAGCAAGTTTGTATTATTTCGGTCGCCCAATTAATGAGTTAAGTTTTGACCAGCAGGCACTGTTAGTGGGTATGGTACAAGGGGCATCAACTTATAACCCATGGACTAAGCCACAAAATGCAATTAAACGCCGTAACATTGTGTTGAAAATCTTGGAAACACGTGGCGTAATCGACCAAGAAATGTACCAAGTGCTCAGTGCAAGGCCTCTTGGCGTGAAAAATAAAGAAGGGTTGGTGGCTTCTCAGCCTGCCTTTATGCAAATGGTACGTTTAGAGTTAAATCAAAAACTGGGTGATCAAGTTAAAGAGTTATCCGGTGCAAAAATCTTTACAACCTTAGACCCTGTCGCTCAAACGGCTGCGGAAAATGCGGTGGAAAATGGAGTCGCTGATTTACGTAAGGCTCGTAAGTTAGATGATATCGAAGGCGCAATGGTGGTCGTTGACCGTATTAATGGTGAAGTTCGTGCCATGGTTGGTGGCTCTCAACCTCAGTTTTCTGGCTTCAATCGAGCATTGAATGCACGCCGTAGTATTGGTTCGTTAGCGAAACCTCCTGTTTACCTTGCTGCACTGAGTGAGCCTGATCGCTATCGTTTAAATACATGGTTAAAAGATGAACCACTCACTGTTAAGGTGGGTAATCAAAATTGGAGCCCAAGGAATTATAGCCGTAATTTTAATGGCCGTATGATGTTAGTCGATGCACTTGCTCGCTCACAGAATATCCCAACAGTAAACTTAGGGTTGGAAGTTGGTCTAGATCAGGTATTTAATACCTTTGTACGTCTAGGAGCGCCAGCTGCAGCAATGGAAAAAGTGCCTGCGATGCTACTAGGGGCGGTAAATTTGACGCCAGCTGAAGTCGCACAAGTTTATCAAACCATTGGCGGCGGCGGTAATCGCGCTAAATTATCTGCGCTGCGTTCAGTGATTGATGGTGATGGTAAAGAGATTTATCAAAGCTATCCATCTGCAGAGCGTGCTGTACCTTCACAAGCTGCCTACTTAGCGTTATACGGTATGCAACAAGTGGTTAAGCAAGGGACTGGCCGTGTATTATTGTCTAAATATGGCAAATATAACTTAGCAGGTAAAACAGGGACAACTAACGATTTGCGTGATAGCTGGTATGCCGGCATTGACGGTAAGGAAGTCGCGATTGTATGGGTAGGTCGTGATAACAATGGTCCTACGCAATTAACTGGTGCAACAGGAGCACTGAAGGTATATCAACGTTACCTTGATAATCAAACACCTTTGGCATTAATCAATCGTGCCCCAGAAGGGGTTGTAGATATGCAAGTGACTGCCGATGGGCAATTAAGCTGTTCAAATTTTGGTGGGGGTAGAATGCTACCAATCTGGACGGATAACCCCGATGCTTTATGCCAAGCATCAGAAAACCAAGACCCAGTTTGGAACCTAAATGGCAATAACGATGAGCCACAAAATGATGCACCGGATTGGGTTAAGGATATGTTTGGCAATAATCCCTAAATTCTCGTCATACTTCAACCTGTAGCGTTGTTGGTTGCACTCGCTAGACCTAGTCACATACTATTGTATGCTCCTAGGTTCTAGCTCACTTACCGCCTAGCTACAGGCTGAATTATTTAGAGAATTGCCGCGTAAAGTTTCACTTTTTAGCGTTGTTGACTGTATTCACTAGATTTAGCCCCACACAGTTGTATACCTTAAGTTCTAGCTCACTAATCATCTAGCGACGGGCTGAATTATTGAGAGAATTACCGCGTAACGTTTCACTTTTTAGCGTTGTTGGTTGTACTCGCTAGACCTAGTCACATACTATTGTATGCTCCTAGGTTCTAGCTCACTTACCGCCTAGCTACAGGCTGAATTATTGAGAGAATTGCCGCGTAACGTTTCACTTTTTAGCGTTGTTGGTTGCACTCGCTAGACCTAGTCACATACTATTGTATGCTCCTAGGTTCTAGCTCACTTACCGCCTAGCTACAGTCTGAATTATTGAGAGAATTACCGCGTAACGTTTCACTTTTTAGCGTTGTTGGCTGTATTCACTAGATTTAGCCCCACACGGTTGTATACCTTAAGTTCTAGCTCACTAATCATCTAGCTACAGGCTGAATTATTGAGAGAATTGCCGCGTAAAGTTTCACTTTTTAGCGTTGTTGGCTGTATTCACTAGATTTGGCCCCACACAGTTGTATACCTTAAGTTCTAGCTCACTTACCGCCTAGCTACAGGCTGAATTATTGAGAGAATTACTAAGTACAGTTTGAGTTATTGCATGAGGATATAGTTATCTATCGTTAACTATAAGAAGAATAGAGGTGAAAGTGGAGATAGCTTCACCTCTATAATGTTAGTGTAAATTAATTGTTTTTAATTTTCATCAGTGCAGTTTCGGCGGCTTTGATCGTTTTTTCAATGTCTTCATCACTGTGAGCGATAGACATAAAACCAGCTTCAAAAGCCGAAGGTGCAAGGTAAATGCCTTGTTCTAACATATAATGGAAGAATTTCTTAAACCGTTCTACATCGCACTTCATCACGTCTTGGTAGCAAGTTACAGTCGGTGCATCAGTAAAGAAAACCCCAAACATACCGCCCACATGGTTGATTACCATCGGGATACCTTGTTCTTGGGATACGCGTTTTAAACCACGGGCTAATTTTTCTGTTAGCTCATTTAAACGTGAGTGGACGCCTGGCTGAGCGACTTCTTTTAAGCAAGCGAGACCCGCTGCCATCGCGACAGGGTTACCCGATAATGTACCAGCTTGGTAAACAGGGCCAATTGGCGCGAGTTTTTCCATGATCTCAAGTCGGCCACCAAACGCGCCAACAGGCATACCGCCACCGATAATTTTACCTAAACAAGTTAAGTCAGGTTGAACATCGTAATAGTCTTGTGCGCCGCCCAGAGCTACGCGAAAGCCTGTCATGACTTCATCAATGATTAATACAGCATTGAATTCATCACAAAGCTCACGTAAACCCGGTAAAAACTCAGCTGTAGGAGGGACGCAGTTCATATTGCCAGCAACAGGTTCAACAATCACACAAGCAATATCTTCAGGGTAGTTTTCAAATGCTTGGCGAACTGAGGCAAGATCGTTATAAGTACAGGTTAAGGTGTGTTTAACAAAATCTTCAGGGACTCCTGGAGAATTCGGCTCCCCCATAGTGAGTGCCCCTGACCCTGCTTTTACTAATAAGCAGTCTGCATGGCCGTGGTAACAACCTTCAAATTTGATAATTTTATCACGTCCAGTGTAGCCCCGAGCAAGGCGGATAGCGCTCATGGTAGCTTCTGTTCCTGAATTCACCATACGTACCATATCCATAGAGGGCACTAGTTCACAGACGAGTTCAGCCATTTCAACTTCCGCTGCGGTTGGCGCTCCAAAACTTAAACCTTTATGCACAGCTTTAATTACTGCATCACGAATAACTGGGTGATTATGCCCTAAGACCATCGGCCCCCATGAGCCAACGTAATCCACATAGGCTTTGCCATCGACGTCATAAATATATGAACCGTCAGCCTTTTCTATAAACAAAGGGGTTCCGCCAACACCATTAAAGGCACGAACTGGTGAGTTTACACCACCAGGAATTTGTTCTTTTGCTAGTGCATAAAGTTTTTCAGATTGCGACATGGCAGGGCTCCAAAAAGAGGCTAAATAGAAATTTGCCTCCATTCTAAAGCACTGTCTCAATTAAACCAAATGTTGATCCTAAGATATGCACAATGTGTCTAATTGTGTAACAACACTTGAACGATTTAGTCAAGTGGCGGATAATTAGATTAATTGATCTGGGGCGGCTTTTGCTTCCCATGAATTTACCGGTTACCGGTTTGGAGCTAAAAATGAGTGATGATTCAGCTCTGCCCTTACAATTTACTGATGCGGCAGCAATAAAAGTTAAAGATCTAGTTTCTGACGAGGATAACCCAAATCTGCGTTTACGTGTTTATATTACCGGTGGCGGATGCAGTGGTTTCCAGTATGGTTTCACATTTGATGACCAAATCAATGAAGGTGATATGACCATTGAGAAGCAAGGTGTTGCTCTTGTGGTTGACCCAATGAGCTTACAATATTTAGTTGGCGGAAGTGTTGACTATACTGAAGGTTTAGAAGGCTCGCGCTTTATTGTGACGAACCCGAATGCTAAGTCTACTTGTGGGTGTGGGTCGTCCTTTAGCGTCTAATTTTCGTCATATTTCGAGCTGTGGCGGTGTTGGCTTCATTCAGCTACTCGGGTCACATACTTGTGTGTGCTCCCCGAGGTATCTTCATTTGCCGCCTTGCCACAACTCGAACTATTTAGAAAATTTCTGTAATCTGTAATCTGTAATCTGTAATCTGTAATCTGTAATCTGTAATCTGTAATCTGTAATCTGTAACCTATAATTCTCGGATTTTAGTTACTAATTATCAATTAGATAGTGAGTTTAGCTGTTCGCACAGTTGTTCGGTTGCATTCACAATCCTTGGGCCTGCTCGATGAAACCAATCTTCGTTTAACCGAATAACAGGGACATTGAGTTGGGGATGCCAAAATTCTTTCACTGCTTTTTCCTGTTCTGCTGAACCTGTCATGATAATCACATCTGGTTTGCGGGTGAGTACTTGCTCACGGCTGACTTGCGGCCATTGCACTGTACTATTAGCAAAAATATTTTCACCACCACAAAATTCCACAACATCATTTTGCAATGTCTGATTACCAGTACTAAATAAAGGCTGGATACCTAATTGAATAAACACACGTTTTGGTTTGTTGATTAAGGCTTTTTTATTTTGATAAGAGGCTAAGGTTGCCCGCATCATTTCAATATTGTGTTGTGCAATTTTGGGGTTAGGACTGTATTGTGCTAATTCAGTTACTGAATTAATCACTTCATCGATGCTTTGCGGGTCGAAATAAATAATAGGAATACCAAAAGATGCGAGTTGTTCGAGAGGGCGCTGTGGGTTTCCTCCTCGCCATGCAAGAATTAAATCCGGTTTAAGTGCGATAATACGCTCCACATTTAGCCCTTGCCAATCAGCAACTTGTTCTATTTTTTTTGCTTGTTCTGGATAGTCGGAGTAAGCACTAACTGCAACTAAATTATCACCTAATCCAGCAGCGTAGGCGAGTTCGGTGTTTGCTGGTGATAAACTAATAACCCGTTGTTTGGGGGTAGCTAGAGCAGAAAAAGTAACCAACAAGGTACATAACAAGGTAACAGTGAAGGAATAAAAATGAGGAATTCTTTTCATGACTATCATTTATCTTAGCTGCAATGAAAAAGCATAACGAAATGTTAGTTATGCTTTTTCATAGGAGAAAATTAAGCGAGTTTTGTTAAAATCGCGTTGATCATCAGTGAAGATTGGCGAGCAGCAATAGGTAAAAACTCATCAAAACTGGTATGAGACTCTTTATCGGCTACATCAGAAATGGCGCGAACGACAACAAATGGTACGCCAAACTGGTGGCAAACTTGCCCTATCGCAGTCGCTTCCATCTCAACTGCAGCAACTTGAGGGAACATGGCTTTGATACGAGCTAATGGTTCTGCTCCATTAATAAAAGCATCACCACTGCAGACTAAACCACGTACTGCATTCATATCCAATAAATTAATGCATTGTTCCGCAACGTTTATCAGGTTGCTATCCGCGACAAAAGCTGGTGGGCATTGTGCCATTTGGCCTGGCTCATAGCCAAACGCGGTGACGTCGGCATCGTGATAACGAACTTCAGTAGAGACAACAATATCACCAACATTTAAACGAGGATCTAACCCACCTGCGGACCCAGTGTTGATAACTACATCAGGTTGGCAATGTTCTAGTAATAATGTTGTACCGATTGCAGCCGCAACTTTACCAATACCTGATTTTAATAAAGCAACGTCAACACCATTAATTTTTCCGGTATAAATTTCACAGCCTGCGCGGCTGATCGTTTGGCAATTTTCAATTTGTGAGCGCAAAATAGCAACTTCTTGCTCCATTGCACCAATGACCCCAACTTTCATTTTGTCTCCTTCACCATATTCCCCTACTTAGTGTTTACAACACATTATTTAGGGAAAATAGAATTTTGTTGTGTTATTGCTTTGATCTTCGAGCGCTATCGCAACTAATATTGCAATATCTCATGTTTAAGCAATGAAATTACAAAGCTGTACGAAGTGTAGCATTGAAAGTTGAGGCGTGAAGTATTTTTCCTGCACTTTGGTTATATAATGACTAATAAATTTAGATAAGGGAGAGGAAAGAATGGGGGAGATTAACTTTCTTAAAAAGCTAAGCTTTCAGCGTAATTATACGAGTAGCGCAAAGAATCAAAAAGTTTCGGAAAAAGATGAAGACGCCGTTAATCGCTTATTTGAAAGTGATCGGGGGCGTATCATTAATTCTGCTGCCATTCGTCGCTTACAACAAAAAACACAAGTTTTTCCGTTAGAACAAAATTCTGCTGTACGTAGCCGATTGACTCACTCACTAGAGGTTCAGCAAGTGGGGCGTTACATTAGTAAAACCGTTTTGGGTGAATTAAAAAAGAGAAAGTTATTAGAAACCTATGGGTTAGATGAAAGGTGTGACGCCTTTGAAAGCCTCGTTGAAATGGCTTGCTTAATGCATGATATCGGCAACCCACCTTTTGGTCATTTTGGTGAAGCTGCAATACAGCGTTGGTTCAGTAAATTATTGGCTCCCGGCTATCTTTATACACCAGACTCTCCTGATCCATGCCAAATACACGCCTTACAATTGACAGGTAATGAAAAGCAAGACCTTTTTCGTCGTCAATTGAAGCACGATTTGTGTTCATTTGAAGGCAATGCTCAAGGGTTGCGTATGGCTCATCGGTTGCTCAAATTAAATTTGACCTACGCACAGATTGGTTCAATTTTGAAATATACTCGCGGGGCTTATGATTTAGCTCCGATCCCTGCAGAATTTGACTATTTAATGAAAAAACCGGGTTATTATTGGTCTGAATCAGATTTTGTCAGTGAATTGACAAAAAAACTCGATATGGAGAAATATTGTCGCTTCCCTCTCTCTTATATTATGGAAGCGGCTGATGATATTTCATATTGCATTGCTGATCTGGATGACGCTGCTGAAAAAGGTATTTTTACCGTCGAAAAATTAATCGATTATTTAAAGGCAGAATGGGGTCCTATTGAACCAAACGATTTGTTTGACCAAACCATTATGCGTGCTTATAACAATATTAGTGATAATCACACAAGGCGCATTCAACAAGATCAGTTTTTTATGTACTTACGCGTCAATATTACGAGTAAGTTATGCCATTACAGTGCTCAACAGTTTATAAAAAACTTACCTGAAATTTACCATGGTAATTTTAATAGCGCATTACTGGAAGATAAAAGCCCTGAGCATAGGTTATTGAAAGTATTAAAAACAGTGGCATTTAAGCATGTTTTTAACCACCATGAAGTTGAGGAACTAGAACTTCAAGGGTATCGCATTATTAGTGGGTTACTCGATTTCTATAGCCCATTATTAATGATGAGCAGAACAGATTTTGCGGAACTAGTGGACAAAAACTATCATAAGCATTTTTTTATTGAAACTCGTTTATTCCATAAGTTATCTAATAAGCACCGCTTATCTTATACTGAAGCGCTTGAAAAAATTTCTGCGACCAATGAGTCTGACCGCTCAATCCTCGAGTTTTATTACCGGGCACGTTTAATACAAGACTATATTAGTGGGATGACAGATCACTATGCCTATGAAGAATATAGAAAATTTATGGTCAGCAACTAACATTATATTGATGTTATGTAATAAATTCGCAAAGTATTCAATAAAATGATAGGAAAAACAGGTATACTAAGGGGACAGGTTTTTCCTTATTAATAGGCGGAAAAAGCAACGTGTTGAAACGGGAAAAACGGCAATCATTATTTTTATAACTTAATACTCCGTAGTGACTACTTATGGCTCAATTTTACTCTCCGAACCGCCGTACTACTTCACGCCGTCAAATAACGGTTATTGCTGAAAGCCTTGATGCTGCTGGGCAAGGTGTCGCTCGTGTCGATGGCAAAACGATTTTTGTGGCAGGCTTATTGCCTAATGAAGAAGCTCAGATTGAATTAACAGAAGATAAACGTCATTTTGCAAAAGCGAAGGTTATTAGGCGGTTGAGTACCAATCCACAAAGGGTTAAGCCACGCTGCGGTTACTTTGAACAATGCGGTGGTTGCCAACAACAGCATGTTGATATTGAACTACAAAGGGAGAGTAAAGCCCTTGCTTTACAGTATGTAATGTTACGCGAAACGGGGGTAGATAAACCAGCAACCCCGGTTATCAGCGGTGAGTCATATGGCTACCGTCGACGAGCACGCTTGGGTTTGCAATACCATTCTAAAAGCCATCGGTTAGTCATGGGCTTTCGAAAAACTCAATCGAATACTTTGGTTGATATAAAACATTGTCCTGTTTTATCACCCGATCTAGACATATTGCTTGAGCCGCTTTCACAATGCCTCAACCAACTCAGTATTGCCGCGAAACTGGGGCATGTTGAATTAATTTATGCGGATAACTGCAAAGTTGTATTGATCCGGCATTTGGCTCCTTTGCTATCTTCAGATAAACAAAAACTCATTGATTTTGAAAATCAGCACGGAGTGTCTATCTGGTTAGCAGGTAATGATGAAAACTTACATACGCTGACTGAGGCTTCCCCATTACCTGAATATCAAGTCGCAGGGGAAAGGTTGAGATTTAATCCGTCAAACTTTATTCAAGTTAATGCGCAAGTTAACCAACAAATGGTCGAGCAGGCGTTAGCATGGTTGGATATCAACAGTGAAGACAGGGTATTAGACCTGTTTTGTGGAATGGGTAATTTTACACTGCCTATTGCTCGGCTAGCGAAATCTGTCGTTGGGGTTGAAGGTGTTGAAAATTTAGTCGAACAAGCACGAAACAACGCTCAGCTCAATACTATTTATAATGTAGCATTCTATAATGAGAACTTAGAAGCACAAATTCATACACAGCCATGGGCAGCTCAAGGGTTTAATAAAGTGTTATTAGACCCTGCAAGGGCCGGAGCTGCTGGTGTAATGGAACATTTAATTAAACTGATGCCAGAAAAAATTGTCTATGTTTCATGTAACCCTACAACATTAGCTAGGGACAGCAAGGTTTTGCTTGGTGGGGGTTATCAATTATTACATTTGCGGATGTTGGATATGTTTCCGCACACTAGCCATTTAGAATCAATGGCGTTATTTATCCGTCGCCCAGAGGTTTAATCGGTAGGGAGAATATATGGTTGCAGTAAGAAGTGCACATCTTACCCCAGCAGGTGAGTTTGCCCCAGAAAATTGGGTTAATGGTTTAGGTTTGGGCAATAAGCAATCAGAAGAAAAGCTCATCCATACCTGGCAATACTGTCATGACAAATTAGCTGGACAAGAAAAAGCGCCTTTATTGCTATGGCGCGGCATTGAAATGACCGAGATACTCTCTACATTGAGTATGGATATCGGTAGCTTACAAGCAGCTTTGCTTTTCCCTTTAGTCGAAGAAGGGGAGCTAAAAGAGCAAGATGTGATTGATGAGTTTGGTAATTCTATTAACGAACTTGTTAAGGGCGTGTTGGAAATGGACGCAATTCGCCAGCTCAAAGCCACGCAGTCGAGTGAAACAAGCTCGATACAAGTGGATAATATCCGTCGTATGTTACTGTCGATGGTAGAGGATTTCCGCTGTGTTGTCATAAAATTAGCTGAACGCATCGCACATTTACGTGAGGTAAAAGATGCAACAGAAGATGAGCGCGTATTAGCCGCTAAAGAATGTTCAAATATCTATGCGCCTTTAGCGAATCGTTTGGGGATAGGCCAGCTAAAATGGGAACTAGAAGATTTTTGTTTCCGTTATTTGCACCCTGATGAGTATAAAAAAATTGCTAAATTACTCCATGAGCGCCGTATCGATCGTGAAGAATACATTGATAACTTCGTAGGGACATTACGAAAGTATATGTTAAAAGAGAGTATTCAAGCTGATATCTACGGTCGCCCTAAGCATATTTACAGTATCTGGCGCAAAATGAAGAAAAAATCTTTAGCGTTTGATGAACTGTTCGATGTGCGTGCAGTGCGTATTGTCGTCGAACGCTTGCAAGATTGTTATGCTGCTCTAGGGATTGTACACACCCACTTTCGTCATTTGCCGGATGAGTTTGACGATTATGTGGCGAATCCAAAACCAAATGGTTATCAATCGATTCATACGGTGGTACTTGGGCCAAATGGTAAAACCCTTGAAATTCAAATACGAACTCGTCAAATGCATGAAGATGCAGAGTTAGGGGTTGCAGCGCACTGGAAGTATAAAGAAGGCGCAACGGGTGTTGGCAAGGGCAGTAGCTATGAAAACCGCATTGCATGGCTGCGTAAGTTAATTGCATGGCAAGAAGAAATGGCCGATTCTGGTGAAATGCTGGATGAGGTGCGTAGCCAAGTATTTGATGACCGAGTCTATGTCTTTACACCTAAAGGTGATGTCGTTGATTTGCCAACGGGTTCGACGCCACTTGATTTTGCATATCATATCCACAGTGATGTGGGTCACCGTTGTATAGGGGCTAAGATTGGTGGTCGCATCGTGCCATTTAGTTACCAACTACAAATGGGTGATCAAATTGAAATTATTACGCAAAAGCATCCAAATCCTAGTCGTGACTGGTTAAATCCTAACCTTGGCTATGTTACCACTAGCCGTGGACGAGCGAAAATACAAAACTGGTTCCGTAAGCAAGATAGAGACAAAAATATCCTTGCGGGTCGCCAAATATTGGATAGCGAGTTATCTCACCTCGATATTAGTCTTAGAGAAGCAGAAAAGCTGTTGATAGCGCGGTATAACGTTCATTCATTAGATGAAGTTTTAGCGGGTATTGGTGGTGGTGATATTCGTATCAACCAATTAGTTAACTTCCTACAAAGTAAGTTTAATAAGGCGACAGCAGAAGAAGAAGACCGTGCAGCGATGAAGACGCTGGAAAGTAAGTCTTCAGTTCCAAGGGCACCATCTCATGGAAGTGGTCGTGTGGTCGTCGAAGGGGTGGGTAACCTGATGCACCATATTGCGCGTTGTTGCCAGCCAATCCCGGGTGATGAAATTGTCGGTTTTATTACCAAAGGGCGAGGGATTTCCATTCACAGTGCGGATTGTGAACAGTTGGCTGAATTGCAAAGCCATGCCCCTGAGCGTGTTATTGATGCCGTATGGGGGGAAAACTATTCAAGTGGTTATTCTTTAGTCGTCAGGGTAGTCGCAAACGATCGTAGTGGGTTATTACGCGATATTACGACAATTTTAGCGAACGAAAAAGTTAATGTCCTTGGTGTCAGTAGTCGTAGTGATGTTAAACAGCAACTAGCGACAATAGATATGACAATTGAGCTTTATAACATTGAGGTACTAAGCAGGGTACTCGCAAAATTAAATCAGTTACCTGATGTGATAGAAGCAAAACGCCATTCATCATAGGTTGTCGTCAGATATTGAGCCGCAGCGTTGTTGGCTGCGGTCTTTTACTTTAGCCAAATACTATTTTTTTGCGTGAGCAGGGTAATACTTATGAACACTCGCGATCATCGTTTTTTCTTGTGGTGTATTGTGGTCAATGACCGAAAGTAGAGGGTCAACATTGGGATTAGATAAATATTCAGAGGTATCATTACCTCTTAGCACACCTCCATCCCCATATCCTATGACTTCTCTGTTTAATTCATTCGCAAATGATTGATAGACACCATTAGTAACACCAAAGCATGATAGGACATGCAGTGGTTTTTGGGAAACCGTAAGGTCAACATTGTGAACTGATTTTATAGGAGATATCGCCTCTTTTACCGTTAAGTATTTTCTATTGGCCGTATTATTCGAATACATTGAAACTTGTCCATTAGGAGTTCCGTGTATGGTTAGAGCCTCTTCCTTCATTCCTTTAAAATCACTGATATAACCGATTTTAAAGTAGATATCTGATCGAGTACTTTTCTCAAAGCTAAAGGCTTTGCAAGTTTCATACCCTTTACCAACTCCTTTCGGATGAAGGTTGATTGAAGAGTTGCTAATTAATTTTACTTTTTTTTGAAAACAAAGATTTAAGGCGATTTTTTGGTATGATATCCGTTGTGTTTAGTTCACTGACTGGATACGTAATTTTATTAAACATGCTATTAGCTCTTTAATGTTTTTCTTACCATACTTATTTTTTGGACAGTATTTTTCATAAATGAAGGTAAAAATGTCGAATTTGTTTTTTTTATCGTCATTGATAGTTGATGAAGGGGAGATAGCTTATTGAATTCCCATATTATACTCGTCATACTTCAAGTTGCATGGAACGGGCATTCAGGTAACTGCATTACGCATTGGTGTATGCCTATCAGACTATTTTTGTTTGTCGTCTACATGCAATTTGCATTAATTAAAGTATAAAACTGCCATTGTAAAAATCGTTTCAGTTGGTTCTATCTTGTAATCAGTCAGTGATAAAAACCAACGCGTACAAAATCAAAGAAAAAAGGGAATAAAAATGAGTCAGGCCAATCCTCAGATAGAACGCTTATTGTCTATTATGGCACAGCTACGCGACCCTCAAAGCGGTTGTCCATGGGATAAAGTACAGACGTTTAAAACTATCGCACCATACACACTTGAAGAAACTTATGAAGTGTTAGATGCAATAGAGCGTGAAGATTTTGCTGACTTAAAAAGTGAATTAGGGGACTTATTATTTCAGGTGGTTTTCTATGCACAAATGGCGAATGAAAAGTCATTGTTTGATTTTAATGATGTCTGCCAAGCCGTGAGTGATAAGCTTGAGCACCGCCATCCCCATATCTTTGATGCTGATAATACGCTGAGCAGTACAGAGGTGATTGACGGGTGGGAAAAACGTAAATCGAAAGAGAGAGCTGAGAAATCCCAGTTTTCTGTACTGGATGATATTCCAAGCTCATTACCCGCGCTGATGAAAGCGTATAAAATTCAAAAACGATGTGCATCAGTGGGTTTCGATTGGGATACACTGGGTCCTGTAGTTGGTAAAGTTCATGAAGAATTAGAAGAGGTTATGGAGGAAGCAACTCAGGTTGTTGTCGATGAAACGCGCCTTGAAGAAGAAATTGGTGATTTATTATTTGCCACAGTAAATTTATCTCGCCATTTGGGGCATAAACCTGAAATAGCGCTACAAAAAGCATGCAACAAATTTGAATCTCGTTTTCGTCAAATTGAAAAATGTTTAGCTGAAAGTGGTAAATCTACAGAAAGTGCTACACTTGAGGAGATGGAAGCACTTTGGCAGCAGGTTAAGCGCCAAGAATAAAATGTCTCGTCATATTTCGCACTACAGCGTTGTTGGCTGCGTTCGGCTACACAGGTCACATACTTATGTATGCTCCCCGAGATATCCTCTCTTGCTGCCTAGCTGTAATGCGAACTATTTAGAGCCATTATATGTAAGTATTGAAACTATCTGTCGTTTTAAGATTTGGATATTGTTGGTTTATTCTAAAAGTAATTTATTCAACATTCCCAAACAAAGCTTCAAAAACAATGAATAACGTGGCATTTTTGGGCGTTAAATAGCGGGTGATAGAGTAAATAGTTATTCAAAATCAAAGTTAGTGCAGAATCGCATTTTTTTCGCCATATAATCAGCTGAAAGGATTTAGCTTTTGCCTTTAAACTGTGTTAATCTATAAAAACAGACATAGATGACTACTTTTAAAGCGATAAATAATTTTCGTTTTTAACTTGCTGATAATATTAGAGTATTGATGAAATTTAGCCTTATTATGCTTAGAACATTTGTAGCGAAATTAAGGTTCGGGTATACTGTTTTCCCGTCCTGTTATATCCATCATCTTTTAAACCTAAACTTTCAGGTTCAGCATGAAAACTAATTATATTTTTGTGACCGGCGGGGTCGTATCCTCTCTGGGTAAAGGCATTGCCGCAGCCTCTTTGGCGGCTATACTCGAAGCCCGTGGACTCAATGTGACGATTATGAAACTGGACCCCTACATCAACGTAGATCCAGGTACAATGAGCCCTACCCAACACGGGGAAGTTTTCGTTACAGAAGACGGCGCTGAAACTGACTTAGATTTAGGTCATTATGAGCGTTTTATCCGTACCAAAATGACACGTCGCAATAACTTTACGACTGGGCGTGTTTATTCCGAAGTTCTGCGCAAAGAGCGCCGTGGTGATTACTTAGGTGCGACAATTCAAGTTATCCCGCATATCACTAATGAAATCAAAGACCGAATTATCCGTGGTGGCGAAGGCCATGATGTCGTTCTTGTCGAGATTGGTGGTACTGTTGGTGATATTGAATCATTGCCATTCTTAGAAGCTATTCGTCAAATGGCGGCAGAAGTAGGTCGTGAGCGTACTTTATACTTACACTTAACTTTAGTGCCATACCTTGCAGCAGCGGGTGAAGTGAAAACTAAGCCAACGCAGCATTCTGTGAAAGAGTTACTATCAATTGGAATTCAGCCTGACGTATTAATTTGTCGTTCAGACCGTGTTATCCCTGCGAATGAGCGTGCAAAAATTGCGTTATTCTGTAATGTACCAGAAAAAGCGGTTATTTCCTTAAAAGACGTTGATTCTATTTATAAAATCCCAGCATTGTTAAAATCACAAGGTTTGGATGAATATATTTGTAACCGTTTCCGTATCGAATGCCCAGAAGCGAATTTATCTGAATGGGAACAAGTTATTTACGAAGAAGCTAATCCTGCAGGTGAAGTCACTATTGGGATGGTAGGTAAATATGTTGAGTTACCAGATGCATATAAGTCAGTTATTGAAGCACTAAAACACGGTGGTTTGAAAAACCGTTTAACAGTGAACATTAAATTAATTGATTCACAAGATATTGAAACTCGTGGTGTTGAATTACTAAAAGGCTTGGATGCTATTTTAGTTCCAGGTGGTTTTGGTGAACGTGGCATTGAAGGGAAAATTCTGACGGCAAAATATGCACGTGAAAATAACATCCCTTATTTAGGTATTTGTTTGGGAATGCAAGTTGCGTTGATTGAATTTGCTCGTAACGTTGCCAATATGGAAGATGCAAACTCAACAGAATTTAAAGCAGATTGTAAATACCCAGTTGTTGCGTTGATTACAGAATGGCGTGACGAAGAGGGTAACCTTGAAGTTCGCTCTGAGGAGAGTGACCTTGGGGGTACCATGCGAGTCGGCGGTCAGCCATGTCACTTAGTGAATGGTAGCTTAGTGCGTGATATGTATGGTTCAGAAACCATTATTGAACGCCACCGCCATCGTTACGAAGTAAATAATTTACTGTTGAAACGCATTGAAAATGCAGGCTTGAAAATTGCAGGTCGTTCAGTAGATAACAAATTGGTGGAAATTATTGAAAATCCAAATCATCCATGGTTTGTGGCATGTCAGTTCCATCCTGAATTTACTTCTACTCCAAGAGATGGTCACCCATTGTTTGCAGGTTTTGTTAAAGCCGCTGGTAAGTACCAGAAAGGTGAGTTGAAATAAGATATGGGGAAGTCGGTGCAGGTGTGCCAGCTTCCCGAAATTTAACTTGTACTGAGGAAAACCTAATGTCCAAAATTGTTAAAGTGATCGGCCGTGAAATCATTGACTCTCGTGGTAACCCAACTGTAGAAGCTGAAGTTCATTTAGAAGGCGGCTTTGTTGGTTTAGCAGCTGCACCATCAGGTGCATCTACAGGTTCTCGTGAAGCACTGGAACTGCGTGACGGTGATAAAGCACGTTTTCTGGGTAAAGGTGTTCTGAAAGCAGTTGCCGCTGTAAATGGCCCAATCGCAGAAGCCCTAACTGGTAAAGATGCAAAAGATCAAGCCAATATCGACCAAATCATGATTGACCTTGATGGCACAGAAAACAAATCTAAATTTGGTGCAAACGCAATTCTGGCTGTTTCTTTAGCAAGCGCAAAAGCAGCAGCAGCAGCAAAAGGCATGCCTCTGTATGAGCATATCTCTGATCTGAATGGTACTCATGGTCAATATTCTATGCCTTTACCTATGATGAACATCATCAATGGTGGTGAGCATGCAGATAACAACGTTGATATCCAAGAATTTATGATCCAGCCTGTTGGTGCACCAACACTGAAAGAAGCGGTTCGTATGGGTTCTGAAATCTTCCATCACTTAGCTAAAGTACTTAAATCTAAAGGTATGAATACAGCAGTTGGTGATGAAGGTGGTTATGCTCCTAACTTGGAATCAAACGCAGCAGCTTTAGCCGCAATTAAAGAAGCCGTTGAACAAGCTGGTTATGTATTAGGTAAAGACGTTACTCTAGCGATGGACTGTGCAGCATCTGAGTTCTATAACGCAGAAACGGGTAACTACGAGTTAAAAGGTGAAGGCAAAACCTTTACTTCACAAGAGTTTACTCACTATTTAGAAGAACTGACTAAACAGTATCCAATCGTTTCTATCGAAGACGGCCTGAACGAATCTGACTGGGACGGTTTCGCATACCAAACTAAAGTACTTGGTGACAAAATCCAATTGGTTGGTGACGACCTATTTGTAACGAACACTAAGATCTTAAAAGAAGGTATCGATAAAGGTATTGCTAACTCTATTCTGATCAAATTCAACCAAATCGGTTCGTTAACTGAAACTTTGGCTGCAATTAAAATGGCGAAAGATGCCGGTTATACTGCGGTTATTTCTCACCGTTCAGGTGAAACTGAAGATGCAACTATTGCAGATTTAGCTGTAGGTACAGCAGCAGGCCAAATCAAAACCGGTTCTATGAGCCGCTCTGACCGTGTTGCTAAATACAACCAGCTGATTCGTATTGAAGAAGCATTAGGCAAAAATGCGCCATTCAATGGCCTGAAAGAAGTGAAAGGCCAAGCTTAATTTAGTTTGACCTTAATAATATTATTACATGGGAAGCTTAGGCTTCCCTTTTTTATCTACTATTCATAGATAATAAATTTAAATAATTAATATATTATTTTCTACCAGCTGAATTAGTTCTTATTTTAGTTCTATTACCTAATGAGTTATTGCTTAAATCTTTTATAACTAATAGTGTTTAACTGTTTTTATATTAATTTTAACCTGTATTCAATAGGGATGGGTATTTAATGATTGTAATAAATGATGCGCAAAAAAAAATAGGAAAAGAACTAATTAAAAGCAATGATATTAATTTAATTACGTCTAATTTTATCGAGTTTACTCAAAGAAATGCCATTAATACTGATAGCATAACACATTTTGAGCAGCAATTTACAGAAGGTCGAATACAATTCATTAAGGTTGCGGATGGCGCTTATAGTATGGAATATGTCAGTGGTTCTGACGTACTTAGGAATGGAGAAAGTATTGAAAGTTATTTTTTAGGGTGTAACAGAATAAACGATAATAATAAGCGACCTATTTATATAGATATCCCTAAAAATGCAAAAGAAATAAAGTTTTTATTTACAGGGACGCTTTCAGGTCACTCAATAATAGTAACTGACTTAAATTCAGAGAGTTATCGGGTTTATCAAGATAGGCGAACTAATAGTTCTATCCTCTATGATAATGTCGTTATGGCTATTGACTATAATGACTATAGAGTAGAAGGGAGTCACGGAGGAATTGCCACAGCATATATGCAATATATTAACGGTAAATGGCAACTTTTATTACAAAAGCAAAAATATAAAATAGAGGGCAATATTGCTATCCCTATTTTTCGAGATGAAAACAAACCATTAGATAGCTATCATGCAAGTGTTAATTTTCTATCATACAAAAAGCGAAAATTTATAGAATATAGGGGTAGGTTACACAAGAGAATATTGAATTTAGCAAAGCTATATAATATTTCTACAAATGATATAAATAAAGATAATTTTGAATTTGACGATTTTTCATTAGATAACTTAGCATCTAATCCTTGGGTGGTAATAATAAATAATATAAGCAATAAAATTAAGTCTGACTCAATCTTACTTAAACAGCTTTTAAAAAAATGGGAATCTGAATTAAAACATTTAGAATCATTAAGTCTTAACAAGGTAAAAGAAAGAAATAGAATTAATGTTTTAAAAACAAAAACAGCCAAAAATAGAATGTATTTATTATTTATAACAGAACAATATGAATCGCTTCTTTTAGAAACTCGGGATGCGGAGCGGAGTTGGCTGTGGTATCAAGTCAAAGAAAAAAAAGGGATGGATTGGGTTATTGAACGTAAGTCAATTAAACGACGAAATATCGAGTCTGATCTTTTAATTACAAACCGTTATCATAACTTGGTTTATATCCACAAAAACTCAGCTAATATAAAATTCAAAATAGATTTTAATAATGGGATGCAAAAATTTAGTGAGATTAGCATAGCTTTAGTTAGGGATGATATGACATCTCTACAAATGAAAGAAATATATGTAAATCAAAATTTAACTGCATTAGATAGAGGGGCGTTATATAAAAAAATAGAAGAGTCTGAGCATAAAGAATATATCGATAATATATTAAATAAAACGGAAAAAATTAGCGAGCTTTTTTATTTAAATGGTAGTATAACAAATCGCCTTGCACCACAAGATTTCTATTTGATGCTAGCTGATGATACATCTAATGGGCGGTGTTATCCATTAGTTAGGGCCATGTCAGTTGCATTATCAAACCGAGGAACAAAGGGCGCTAATTTATTAATTGATAGGTTATTTGTTGCTTCAGCAACCCCCAACGAAACGGATTCTGTTTTGTTTAAATCAGCATTAGCTAAATTACATTCTAATATTAGTGCAGTAGAGGCTTCAATTCCCCATGGATATATGGACTTAAATGACATAAAAAATTTATTAACTTTAAAAGAAAAAAATATGATGTTTGCAGTAAATACAAGAACACATTCCATGTTGATTGGTAAAACAGTTACGGATGGTTATACACTATATTATTTTTATGACCCTAACTTTGGGTTATTCTCTTTTGATAAAAGCAAATCTCTTTTTTCTGCGGTAAATAAGTTTATGATAGATAACCAAATGGCGAAGTATTATTCTGCCTTTGGTACAGATAGTACGCCTACTTTTTCAGTGCTGACAATTGTCAATGATGATATGGCATTAGTTCCTGTTGGTAATTATTTAAATGTTGACAATTTAAGTGATGTAGAGTCTCTCAGTACAGCTTCAGAGCGCCAACAATCGGTTGTTCAACTAATTGAACGACAGGATATAGTCGAAGTAGATATTCAGTTAAAAACATCACTTACTATTTTAGATGCACAGCAGTGGGGGAAATCACTAAGTAAATCGATAGAAAAAATATCATCTGAACATCGGTTAGGGAAAAGTTGGCTTCCTTTATTTTCAAATATCGAGGAAATTGAAGATAACCACTATCGGATTCAATTCATTAATAAAGATGATCCACAATCAACCTATTGGGCTGAAACAACAGACAGCTCATTAATGGCATTTAAAAATTACTATGAAAAAAATATGCTGGCATTTGAGCAATATTATTATATTAATGAAAATAAAGTGGTTCCAAAAGGGGGGGATATCAATACAGTACCTATTGAAGGCTTAAATGCGGGAATAGCAATACAATCTATAATTCAATGGGCTGAAAATAGAACGAAAAAGTTGAGTGAAGATAACGAGAACTCCTCTAATTTATCATTAGCACTTAAATTGCATAGCTATGTTAACTATACGATGACGGCTCATGGGACAATGACCGATGCAGTGAAAATAACGGAATTAGTTAAAACAGTATTAATCGAAGAATCCAATACATCGGCGATGGTAATTAGTGATTTTTCTTTTTCTTTAGCTAATGTAGCAAATGAAGGTGTAGGGCTAATTTTTAATGGTGCAGTTGTTGGCTTTGATATTTATGAACTAGAACATGCAGAAAATGAATCTCAAAAAGTGGTGTTTGGTACTCAATTAGCTTTTGATTCAGTAGGGCTAATTGCAGGGGCTGGTAGTGCGGGGGCAGGTTTTTTAGGTGCAGCGAGTACCTCGATGGCTTTGGGAGGTGCGAGTGTTATATTCGCAGGACTTGGCATTGGGTTTGCGGGGCTAGCACGTAATTTTGCTATTATAGGTGATAATGCAAAAGCAGTTGGTCGTTATTTTTATGCTCTTGATCAAGCTTATAAAGGTAATGGATATGATTATTTAAGTGACAAAAAAGCGTTAGTGCCTCGTTTTGGTGCGGTATTTAGAAAAATTGATTTAAGGTCGAAGCAAATTGAGTTTGATAGCCAATATATTTATCGAACCAGTTCAGTATCAGCCGGTGGTGGAAGGAGAAATTATATTTTTTGGGGTGGCAATTTCCCTACAATGGTAATTGATAAAGATAAAGCGATTAATATTCGTGATGGGATAGGCTATGAAAATAAGGTACATAAATTAGAGACCGAAAATGTAGAAGCGCTAATTTTGCCAGTCATACCTAAATCGTATATTAAATATAATTATAACTTATGGCCAGGAGCAACAATGCGCCATGATTGCGGTTTTGATGTGATTAGGCGCCTAGAAAATGAAGATAACTTTGATTATGATTTTTATATATTCCCGAGTGAGAATACAATTACACAAATTTACCATGAATATGTTGATACACCAATTGAAGTTAGGTTAGATAAACAATATAGGTATTTATTTGTTCCAAAATTAGCCAAGGAATGGCATGGGTATATAAAATATGAAATCCAAGGTGGTGGGGGTGAATATCAAATAAGCATACAAGAAGGCGTTAAAATTAAGTTAATGGATGATGATGGGAAGGCATCTCGTTGGGTGATAAATACAGAGCAACTGAATAACCCAAGCATTAAGGTTCTGGAAAATGGCCTGAATATCGGTGGTGTTGAAATAGAAATTTCATCTTATTTAAATAAAGATAATATTTTTGTATTAGATAAAAATAATGAGTTGAGCAAAGTAAATTTTGAAGCATTAACAGTGAGTGTTGTCAGTGAAGATGCGAGTCAATGGGGAAATAGTCAGCAAACGCTTGTTAGTCATCTTAGGCAATTATCTCATGAAAATAAATTATATGAAAAATATATAGTTATAGAAAATTATAAACACAATGAGATAAACGTCGGGCGTGCTTTTTTTGAAATGGATAAAGAACGATTTATATTCATTAATTCAGAAAAATATAAAAATAATAATATGGTCCTTGGAACGGCACTTGACGAAGTGGCATACTTTTATGTATTAAAAAGTAATGTAATGTTGGGGGTTGATATTAGCTCCGGAGATATTCTGTCTGAGTATAAAATGACCTATCCGGAAACTGCTTCAATTGAAATTATTGATATATGGCAAGAGGATGAAAGTATTTATATTTCATGTGAAATAATGGTAAAAGGTAATTTAGTTAAAACTACCCACTTATTTTATAATAATAAAATACAGTTGTTGAGTATTACCATTGATGTGATATCACAAGAAAATCCCTCTGAATTATTTGATAAGATATCATCAAATAAAACGGTGTCTTTTTTAGCTGAACATATGGTAGGTATTACAGACAATGGTCGGATATCAAACTATACTACTTCTGAATTAGCAAAGATAGTTATGATATCAGAAGAAAGTGAAGGTAAGGTATCACAGCGTTATTGGTATTTTATAGAAAATGATAAAATAATAATTCCTAATTATAATTCCATAAGAGAAAGAGGTGGTTTATCATTAAATCCGACTAAAGAGGATACATCTCTACTTTCTAATTTATTTTTAGTGGGGGGCTTGTTAGATGAAAAAGGAAATGAAGTATTTTATTTTTATAATGATAAGAATAAAATAATCTATCGCCAAGAAAGTTTTGAAAAACAAAATTTAAACTCAACGTCATCAGTCATGGAGAGTATTGAGATACCTGATTTAAAAAATGTTATTCTTTGGGAAAAAAGTATTTTAGCCATAGATGTTTATGGAATAGTCTATCAAATAAATGCAGATGGGAAATCACATCAAGTCGCACTTAATACTTTTTGGTTTGAGCAACACCCTTTTTGGTGGGATAGTTTGAATGAATTATTCAGTGACTTGCCTATACTGACATTATTCGGTATTAAATCGTCAAATGGTAAGGATACGGTACCTGCATGGTATGTAGATAACAAAGTTGTTATCGCCCAAGAATTGTTAACAGGAAACACACTAAAATTATTAGGTAGAAATAAGGACGACTCCGGTGTACTTATTTTTGATACAGTTAGTCGTAAAATTTACATACAAAAGTACGCAACTCCTGAGCAGTTAAGAGACTCGTTTGGTTCCGGTTACCAAATTAAGGAGGTTTCTAGCTTGCCTTCTATTATTGAATTACATCCTAATACTAAGTTTAAAAGTGTCAAAAGAGTCAATTCAGGGGTGCTTCTTTTTACAGAAAATGATGAAATACTTTATCATGATATAATTTTAAATGGTGAGGATAAACCTAGCCCTGTGGGGACATCATTAATTATCCAAGCAAAAAAAGAGAATGGAATACTTATTCCTCCAGTCATTTCTAATGTTAAAAATTTAGTATTGAGCGGAGGTGAGGGACTAGGTAGGTATGTATTAATCAGATCTGTTTGGCGGCACTATAAGGTAATTGTTATTGATAATTACGCAAATGACTCTTTAATAGATACAATCTCTTTGCCTGTTGATGATTTAGATTCTTTACTAGTAAATCAGTACAATGATGATCTGCTTTTAACTGACCCCAGTACGGGGACAATATTAATGTTACGCCAAGTTTTCGGAGAACAATCTCAAACTCATAAACATTTACAGATAAACTGTATTAATAAGTTTGCTTCGTACAACGTGGATGAACTGATTCAGAAAGCATCATTTGAAAGTCGATTGAGTACTGAAGTTAGTTTAAGAAAAAAGCTTGAGAGTGCCCCTTATAAAGGGGAGTTTAGTGATCTTAGTATATCTAGGTTAACTGAAGTGATGGCGCCTTTTAGCAGTGAGAAATCATTTTTAACCAGTGACGCAACAAATCAACATCTTCAAAAACATACATCTGAACAGGTTTTTTCTTTATTTAATGAAAAACAGTAATTGTTAATTATGGATTAAAATACAGCCAGTGTTGTTAGGCTGGCTGACATAAGATGCTAAGCTTAGCGAGGCTTGTTTCTATCGGGGACTTAGGGCAGCATATCTAAGCTACTTTAATCGATAAAGTCGATTATTTATTGTCATTACAATGAAAAAATAGCTAAATTACACAACATAGATCGCAATTTTGGAGTATCCACATTTTCATCCTAATAAATTAACTCTATATTTCACTTCTCGTAAATAAATATTAACAATAAAACTCGAAACTGAATTTGCTTCCGAGCTATGGAGTTTACATGGATGCTTCTGAATCTTTAACACCAGCAGTAGGGCCTGGTCCATCAAACAAGCGGGGTTGGATAATCTTAGCGGTTGATATCGTACTATTGCTGTTACTGTTGAAATACTTGCCATTTGATGACAAAGCTAATGCAGGCCTCGCTATGATGGTCTTTATTGGCGTGCTTTGGTTGACCGAAGCTATTCACGTTACAATCACTGCTTTATGTATTCCAATTCTCGCTGTAGTGCTTGGGTTAATGAATACAGGTGATGCGCTGAAATCTTTTGCGAACCCAATTATCTTTTTATTTTTTGGTGGGTTTGCATTAGCAACAGCATTGCACATTCAAGGTCTTGACAGGCTAATTGCTAATCGTTTACTGATGGCAGCTCGCGGTCGCTTGTCTGTTGCTGTTTTATTATTATTTGGCGTTACAGCTTTACTGTCGATGTGGATCAGTAACACTGCAACTGCTGCTATGATGCTACCGTTAGTGTTGGGTATTTTATCTAACCTAGATGTTCGCCATGAACGTAACACTTTTGTATTTGTATTATTGGGTGTTGCGTATAGTGCCAGTATTGGTGGTTTGGGAACCATTGTTGGTAGCCCACCTAATGCGATCGCAGCTGCTGCATTAGGGTTAGATTTCTTATCATGGATGAAATACGGTATTCCTATCATGATGGTATTACTGCCAATGATGTTTGTATTGATGTATATGATGCTGCGTCCTAATCTTAAACACCGTTTTGAAATTGAATTAGAACACGTGGAATGGAATGGTAAACGCATAACAACAATGGTTATTTTCTTATTAGCTGTTGTATGTTGGATCACCAGTACATTTATCAGTGATGCATTCGGTGGTGTTAAAGACTTAGATACTATTATTGCAGTCAGTGCCGCGATCCTAATTGGTATTTCTGGCGTAGCTAGTTGGGCGCAAATTCAAAAGAATACTGAATGGGGCGTGCTAATGTTATTTGGTGGAGGTTTGACCCTGAGCGCAATTTTAAGCTCTTCAGGTGCGAGCCGCATCATGGCAGATTGGATGCAATTAACATTTGGCCAAAGTCACTGGTTTGTGATTATTATCGCCGTCACAGCTTTTATCATCATTTTAACCGAATTTACCAGTAATACAGCGAGTGCGGCATTATTAGTGCCTATTTTTGCGACAGTTGCTGAGGCATTAGGTATGCCAGTTATTGTATTAACGATGATCATTGGTATTGGTGCATCTTGTGCATTTATGTTACCAGTTGCGACACCACCAAATGCGATTGTGTTCGGTTCTGGCTATATTAGGCAAATCGAAATGGTGCGGGTTGGGGCAGTGTTGAACGTTGCTTGTATCATAGTGATTTCACTGTTTGCATGGTTCGTTTGGATGTAACTTAAGCCCAAATTTGAATTAACACACGGCCTCTTATTCGGAGGCCGTTTTGTTTGTTATTTCGTAAGATTGGTATTACTGGGGTGGCTGAGCGATGAGTATTTGTTGGTTTTTACCTATCTTTATAGCACCTTTATCTGAAAGCATAATATCACCGTCTCCACGTACTGAAAGACTCATTGCACTGATAAGGCCTTTAATATCAATTTTATTTTGTGGGCAAAGGAAGTTATCTTGGCATTGGTACTGATGGCTCTCAAGTGTAATATTTCTCCCAGTTAATTTTGCTTGTTCGTCCAGTTCAAATTGGTTTCCTTGGATGTAAGGAATGTCTGTTTTAAACTTTGAGCTATATTTAATGACTGCTTCACTAGGTGACAGTGTACCGATACCGGATGCACTAATATAATTTTGTATAGCTGCATTGATATTGAGAGTGTTTTGTAGCTTTATTTGGTCAGCGAATACATTTATTTTTGACAATAATATAGGGTTACCTTGTTGTTGAGTAATGGTGACAAGGCTATCTGGCTGGGTTGAAAACTTTAGTTGGCTGTAGTCCTCTAATTTTTTTGGTTCAAGTTGGTTATCTTTTTCTTTATTTTTGATATATTGCCTTTCAAACTTTCCTGCTACTAATGACAAACTATTTATATTATTAGTTATGCCATTCTTCCATGAAATACCATTTGGGTTTGCGATAACTAGGTTAGCCCGTTGGCCTTTTATGCCTAAAACTCCTTGTAATTGGCTTTCTTCATTTCCTGTTACTTCAGCAAATATAAGCTTGGCAGCTTTATTATTAAGATTGCTATTGCTGTTTATATCATTGTTAAAAACTAAACCGTCTTCATTGGAAGATAAACTCTCAAAAGTATTGAATGAAATATGGTTTTTAAGTGGAGCTTCAATGTTAATGACTTTTGCTTTATCGATGTTGGGAGGGGTTGAGTTAGAAATAAAAGGTAGAAATAAACTTAGATATGTGGCGGTTTTTACAATTATTAATTTCATATATAACTTCCTTGCTATTATAATGACTCCTGAACAGTATTGATTATACTTAAAAGTAAGGTTTTTAAAATAACAAAAAAAACGCCATTATAATAAAAAATATCAGTTATTTCCCATGGTGACTGTATGGGGTTTATTTGTTTATTTTTGTTTTTTAGTTGAATTATTTAAATTTATAGTGTTAATTAATAAATGATTATTTAATTAATAGATTATTACATCAAAGGAATGATATAAATGTTGAATGATAAATATAGTTTGCTAGATTTTTTAATTATAAAAAAACATTTTGGGATTAAGCTAATATATGTAGGAAATGTATTAGCGCAGGAAATAATGCAAGTTAGCCCCGAATTAATAGCTCAAGTATTGCGGGATAGATCTTTAAAAACGGGCCTTTTGGGGCGAAGGATACAAACAAAAAATGGTCTTGCAAGCCATGATATTCAGCAATTAGCCACAGACCCATTATCCTTTATTAGACTGAATGCCATTAGTGGCGATAACATGACAAAAATGGGGAAGCTTCCTCCACACGGCCGTGCTCAATTAGTCAAGCTAGCACCAAACAGTTATGCAGCTGAATATCTGTATGAGCCTTCAAGAATGGACCCTAAATTAGCCGTTGAAGCCTATTTTTTAGGCTATAATGGGGCTAATCAGTCAATTAAAACACCTGCTTATGTTGATATACCTATACAAGCAACTGAAAATAGCTTTTTATTTACAGGGTCTTTGACAGGGTGCTCTGTTATTGTCACAAAGTTAAACGAGACAACATACCGTGTTTATCATGATGGCCGAGTAAACAGTTCAGTATTATATGATAACGTAGTAATGGCATTTGATTTTAAAGATTATCAAATATCTGGCACTGAAGAAGGGCTTGCCGTTGCTTATATGCAGTTTAATCATGGTGGGTGGCAATTATTACTACAACGCCAAGAATATGAAGTCATTAATGGCACTCCCACCCCCATATTGCGTAGAAATAGTGCCTCGATTAGTGCTTTATACCCAAATGAGCGGCTTTCTCATGATGTTTTAGATAAATTTAACCTTCATCGTAATGAAATACATAAAAAATTAAAACAAATTGCAAGTGAATTTGGTATTGATACTGATAATATTTTAGATGGCGTGTATTTTGAAGGGGAGTTTTCATTACAGCATCCTGCTATTACGCCTTGGTTAAATTTACGTGATGAGATAAAAATTCAAATTGCTAAAAATATTAATATACTAAATAATAAAATAGAAGAAATAAATTTAGAATTGACAGCGTTAAATAGAAAAGAAACACATAGTAATGAGGATTCGATTAGAATTGCACAATTTAAAAAATCTATTGAGGAACATAAGATTACACGTGGATACTATAGGCAGAAGTATGGTTCTATTTTGGCAGAAGCATTAGTCGTTGAACGCAATTGGTTATGGTTACAAATAAAAAAACAACATGGGGAATCTTCAATTATTCAAATGGAAGACCCGAGTATCCAGAGTGGAATTAATTTTAAAACCCAGCCAATTGAAAAGCTTTATGAGCTGGTGTTATATAATGACATAGTAAAACATAATGTTAAATTTAATGAGGGTATTGAACAATATGATCAGATAGTTATTGATGGCTTTAATGATGATATGTCATCATTAAAAATGAAAGAGTTATATATTAAGAGTGAATTAAGTATTGAACAGAGGGGGGCTTTATACCAACATATAATTAGAAAGGAGAAAGCAGAGTTTGAAAGTAATATTTTAAGCTTCACTTTGAAATCTAATTCATTGTTTCGAGACGCGGGGAGGATTGACCAACGAATTGCTCCCCAAGATTTTTACTTGCCTTTAATGGGGGATAATTCGGGGGGGCGTTGTTATCCTTTAGTTAGGACGATGTCTGTTGCATTAAAGTCAGAGGGGATGATAGGTGCAAATAAATTTCTTAATAAAATGTTTTTTGCAGCAGCATCACCTGAAGATAAAAACTCAATTTTATTAAAATTTGCACTGGAGAATCTCCATTTAAATATAGAGGCGACTCAGGCATCAACAGTTCTTGGTACATTTGAATTAAATAAGGTAAAAGAAATTCTGGTTGATTCTAAAGGATCAAATATGTATGCACTTAATAGTGTTACACACTCGATGCTATTAGGGAAAACGATAATTAATGATGAAACAAATTATTATTTTTATGATCCTAACTTTGGTATTTATGCTTTTGATGATCCTGATAAATTATTTTCTGCTTTGAATAAATTTATGTTTGAAAATAACATGGCTCAGCATTATTCAGTTGTCGGTGGTCAATTTGAAATGGTATCAATTGATACAGAGCAAATGTCTGATGTTCAAATTGGTAGCCGTTTAACTGTTGCCGATTTAGTTCAGTCGGATGATTTAACGGAGTCTATTCACCAAAGCGAGGAGGTAGCAGAGATAATTGCTCGTCAAGACTTAATCGCAAGAGACAAGCAAATACAGGCTTCCTTAGCCATTTTAGAGTCAGAGCGGTTGGGAGAACGCCTTGAATCGGCTCTTTATGAAGTGATTAATAAACATCAATTAGATGAAAAGTGGTTACCCGTTTTTGAAAATGTTGAGAAATTGAGCGATGACCGATACCGCATTCAATTTATTCACCAAGACGTAGAAGCAAAAACACGGTGGATTGAAACAGAAAACGCAACATTTTTTGAATTTAAAGAATATTTTCATAAACAGATAGCAATACTAAAGAAAAATTATTCTTTTAATGGTAAGGAGTTACAAAGAAAAAGTGGTATTGGGGAAGCGGAACATGTAGATGGCCTCAATATAGCAATGGGTATACAAGCAATAATTCAATGGTCTGCAAATCGAAATCGCAAGGCAGCGGCTTCTTCGGAACAGCCATCAAATCTAGAAACAGCATTACGTATTCATACTTACATTAGTTATTCAATGATGGCACATGGGGTGATCAATGATGCTGCTAAAGTAGGGAAAATAGCTTACTCATTGTGGCGAGAAGGAAGCGTAGCGGCTAAAACAATGATGAACAATTTTTCTTTATCGTTAGTACGTATGGCAAATGAAGGGCTTGGTATTCTTTTCCAAGGAGCAATGGTTGTATTTGATATTTATGAGTTAGCTAATGCACAAAATGAAGCACAAAGAGCCGTGTTCGGAACGCAATTGGCTTTTGACTCAGCGTCACTCGGAGCTGGTCTTGTCGGTATAGGTGCCTCTATACTCGGTGCTGAAACCGTCGCAGGTATTACTGGGCCATTATCTGTACCGATTATGGGGGTAGGGATTGGTTTTACTGCTTTAATCAATATTAATGAACGCCACGCACAAAAAGCAACTGCTGTTGGTCTGGAATTTACGGCTTATCAGCAAAGTTACCAGAATGCGGCAATAGCTTATGATGATGAAAAAAAACTTTTAATCCCAACTTATGGAGTAGTAATAGAAGAAATTAACTTTCAAAGAGGTTTTTTTAAACTGGGGAGTCAATATATCTACCGTGGTGAAAACATGACATGGACTATTCCGCATTGTTGTATGAGTGATTTTCAGTCAGCGCCACGAGCAGATATTGATAGAAAGAATGCCATTAATATTAGGGAAGCGGTTGGTGTTGTAGATAATCAGGTCAGCTTTGATGGGGGACAGTCTCATATTATTGTGTTGCCCGTCGTTCCGCAATCTTATATTCGTTATAACTACAGTGTTCTTTTCGGGGGAACAGTACGTAATGATAATGGCTTTTCAATATTGCGGAAAATGGAGGAAGACTACCAATTTTATTTTGATTTTCTCTATTGTAGTGCCGAGTACATAATCTCAGAATTAGTGCATGAGTATGTCAATACTAAAATTCAAGTTACGCTTAACACTGAAAATAAACATTTGGTTGTTCCACTAATGCCTGAACCATGGCGAGGTCATATAGAACATGTTGTTAAAGGGAATGGCGGGGAATATCAAATTACAGTTAACCATGGTGCTTCCTTGCGGCTAATGGAAGACTTAAGCAGTGATAAGCTATCCCAATGGATACTTGATACAAGTTTGATTGATGATGGTAAAGAACTTAACGTTTCATTTTATGATGACCATATTAAAATAAATGGGTTTACGATTGGAATTGATGCTACAGCTAAATCAAGCCTGATAAAAATTATTAATAGTAAGAATGAGCTTAATATAATTAACTTTAGTGCTCAAACAATTGAACCCATTAGTTTAGATGGACACCGATGGAGTGTAAAAGGCCAATCTATTGAACAACACCTTAATGAATTAGCGGATAAACATGAGTTACATGGGCAATATGTAGTAGTTAATGGTTATCAGCATAATGGCTTAGATGTTGGGCGTGCTTTTTATGACGTTGCAACAAAACGTATGTTATTTACGAATTCATTATCAGAAGAAAACCAAACAGCAGAATTAATCGGCGTTATTGGTGATGTGGTTTATTTCTATTCGAGAGAAAAAGCGATAGCTTGGCAAGCCAATGTTAAGACCGGCGATATTACCCATAAAATAGAGGCTTCATCAGTTTTAGGTAGTGGAGCAGAAATTGTTCATGCTTCATTAGAATATAATCAATTTAATATTACATTACGTCAAAATTATCTGGGGCAGAAAATAGATAGCACTTATCGAGTGCTTAGAGATAAATTAGAGCTAACAAAGGTATTTAATAATAGAAAGTTAATTAATATGCTTCATAATACCCCGACTATATTATCTCAAGAACAACGTCAAAAACTGTTACAACATGACTACTTAGTTTTTTCTGATGAAGTAATAAAATCTAGTTCAGATTTATACATGCCTATTGAGCCAAATGTTAGGAAAGTCGTCATACTCACAGAACAGGAGCAAAACCACGAAAGGGAACAAGGTTTTACTTATCATCCTGAACATATTGGAAACCCTAGTTCACAGACCGAAACTTCCGTTGGGAAAATCGTAAAGCTAATAGGGACAGACAAAGGTTTTACTTACCGTTATTGGTTACGAAGTGAGAGTGGGACATTAATTAAGTGTAATTTAGCCAGACCTGATAATTATGATAGCCAGCTAAGTTCACAGTTATTACGGCGATATTCCATAACGGCAGAAAAACAAGTCGAAATTGATTTGCTATTAGCTAAACCAGGTATACCACTAAAAACAATTATGGAAAGTTCTCATTTTGGTATATCACAAGAACACTTAATACGAGCTGAGAATTTATTTAAAATTAGTGGAAAGAAAGCAACCTTAGCCAAGGTTTTGGGGGTAGTTCACGATCTCTATGACTTGAGAAGCGACCAGTGGGTATGGCAATCACCTGAAGATTTAATATTGGTTGGTAGCCTGTTTAATCAAAGTGGACAGGAAGTATTCTTTTTTTATAGTCGAAAAGAAGATGTAGTTTTTTACCAAGAGGGGCTTGGGCAAGATATTATTGAACCAAATAACCCAACGGCTTTACGTTTAAATTTCCGCCAGATAGAGAACGTTATTAACTGGCAGAATAATATTTTAATTATTCAATATGATGGCACAGTAAAGCAACTTAATGCTGATGGCACTGCTGATACAGTTGCCCTTAATAAAAATTGGTTTAATAAGTCAATTTTTAAGTGGAGTAATTTCAACCAATTTTCAAATGAAAAACACCCTATTGCGTTATTTGGGTTAAAAGGTGCTGATGGGAAACGTATATTACCTGCATGGTATTTAAAAGGTAAAATTATCATATCACCATCATTTTCACCGGAGAGTGAATTACAAATCATGGGGTTTGATGATGCTAAACAGCAGGGCATAATTTTTGATACAAAATCAAAGAAATTATATCAAGTAAAGGCAATTGACTCTGCTCAATTTGACCGCATTTTTGATCAGAATAGGGTTATGATACACCCTGAGAACCTACCTGAATATATGGATTTATACCCAAACCTCAGCTTTAAGTCCGTAAAAAAAATAGCGGGTGGTTTAATGCTACAAATAGATAGTGATGAAATTATATATCACCCAATTTTGCAGAATAATAAACAGCTAAGTTCATCGTTAATTATAAAAGGAACAAGGGGTGATGATAATTTAAAGTTAGAGGAATTCAGAAATACATTTGTTTTGATTATTAGCTTAGGTGAAGGCTCAGATACGTATAATTTCGAGAAAGCAGATTGGCAGTATTATAAAGCGATTATTATCAATAATTACTCGGCAGATCGGGTTGTTGATCGGCTAGTTCTCCCCATAGAAGCTCAACTGGGGGATATATATGCTAGTCGCCAAGGGGAGGATTTAATCATTACGGACCCAATAAACAATACATCGTTATGTATATATAAAGCTTATAGCTCACAGGCTGACTCCTACCGTCACCTACAAATTCAAATTGGTGAAACTGAACAATTTATTGATATTAGTATTCTTGCTGAACGTCCTCAGGTTCGTCATGGCTTAATGTATTTATCCGCTTATTTTAATGAGCAGCTAAGAATAAATGACGAAATCGCGCTATTAGGGGGATTTACAACTCAAATGGCTGTGGATGATGGAGTCAATACGTTGCAGAAATTAGCCTTAGGGCAAGGGCAACGTTATTCCGATACATTATTATTCGATACAGTGAATCAACATTAAATAGTGATCAGGTTGAAAAAAGAGCCACGTAAGTGGCTCTTTTTAAGTCTTATAGGTAATTAATGCGAAGCTGGTGGATGGCTGTGTTCAATATCTTCAGACTTCTTAGAGAAACGGCGACGGATCACCACGAAGAAGACTGGGACAAAGAAAATAGCCAGTGAAGTTGCTGCGAACATACCACCCAGAACACCCGTACCTACTGAGTTCTGAGATGCAGAACCTGCACCATTACTAAATACCAGTGGAATAACACCTAGCATAAATGCCAGTGATGTCATCAGGATTGGTCGTAAACGCATCTTAACTGCGTCAAGTGTTGCCTCGACTAACCCTTTCCCTTCTTTTTCCATTAAGTCTTTGGCGAATTCAACAATCAATATTGCGTTTTTCGCCGAGAGCCCAATGGTTGTTAGTAGACCTACTTTAAAGTAAACGTCATTATCTAAGCCTCGAACTGAGGTGAAGATTAATGCCCCGATAATACCTAGCGGAACGACTAACATAACAGAGAACGGAACTGACCAACTTTCATACAGTGCTGCCAAGCATAGGAAGACGACTATCAAGGAAATCGCATATAGAGCAGGGGCTTGGTTACCTGCTAAACGTTCTTGATAAGACATCCCCGTCCACTCATAACCAATTCCTTTTGGCAGGTTTTCAGTCGTGAGTTTTTCCATTAGCAGCATAGCATCCCCGGTACTTTTACCTGGGGCAGCCTGACCTTGAATGTTCATTGATGGGACACCGTTATAACGCTCTAAACGTGGTGAACCAAACTTCCAAGGGTCTTGGGATGTGTCCAAAAATGCAGAGAATGGAACCATTTTACCTTGGTTGTTACGAACATACAGGTTACTGATATTTTTTGGCAGCATGCGGCTTTCTGCGTCACCTTGTACGTAAACTTTCTTCACACGACCGCGGTCGATAAAGTCATTCACGTAGGCTCCACCGAAGATCGAGCTTAATGTTGCGTTAATATCACTAATCGCAACACCTTGTGCCTGTGCTTTTTGTTGGTCGATATAAATACGGTACTGTGAGGTATCATCCTGACCATTTGGACGGACACCTTGCAGCATTTCTGGGTGCTGAGCTGCTAATCCAAGTAACTGATTACGGGCTTCCATTAATTTTTCATGCCCTAAGTTAGCTTTATCTACAAGCTCGAAGTCGAACCCGTCGGCGGTACCTAACTCAACAATTGCCGGTAGGTTAAATGCGTAGATTAGCGCTTCTTGTTTTTGTGACAGCGCGATATTAGCGCGTTGTACAATCGCATCGACGTGGTTTTCATCACCTTTACGCTCGCTCCAGTTTTTCAGAACGATAAAGGCTAGACCCATATTTTGTCCTTGACCTGCGAAGCTAAAGCCCCCAACGGTAAAGACTGACTCAACGTTTGCTTTTTCTTCGGTAAGGTAGTAGTTGTTAACTTCATCCAATACCGCTTGCGTTTGTTCTTGGGTTGATCCAGGTGGTAATTGGATCATTGACAGGAATACCCCTTGGTCTTCTGCTGGTAAGAAAGAAGACGGCAAACGCACAAACATAAAGGCCATGCCCGCCACTAATATCAGGTAGATGACAAGATAACGGCCTGTACCGTTAAGCATGCGGCTTACACTGTCAGTATAATGGTGAGCTTGCTTTTCAAACATTCGGTTAAACCAACCGAAGAACCCTTTCTGGCTACCGTGACTGCCTTTTTCAATCGGCTTCAACATGGTTGCGCACAGTGCTGGCGTTAAAATCATTGCCACCAGAACTGAGAATACCATTGATGATACAATCGTGATTGAGAACTGACGATAAATAGCCCCCGTAGACCCTCCAAAGAAAGCCATTGGGATAAATACTGCCGAAAGTACCATTGCGATACCGACTAATGCACCTTGGATTTGACCCATTGATTTTTTGGTCGCTTCTTTTGGTGACAAGCCTTCTTCTTGCATTACCCGCTCAACGTTTTCAACAACAACGATGGCATCATCGACCAGAAGACCGATGGCAAGAACCATGGCGAACATCGTCAGGGTATTTATCGAGTATCCGAATGCCGATAAAATAGCAAAAGTACCCAATAATACGACTGGAACGGCAATTGTAGGTATTAAGGTTGCACGAATGTTTTGTAGGAACAAATACATTACCACAACAACTAGCATGATTGCTTCAACCAACGTTTTAACCACTTCGTTAATCGAAATTTTAACGAATGGGGTTGTATCGTATGGATAAACAATTTCTAACCCTTGAGGGAAGAAAGGTTTCATATCTTCAAGAGCTGCGCGCACGTTATTAGAGGTATCTAATGCGTTTGCACCTGTCGCCAACTTAATACCAATACCAGCAGCAGGTTTACCATTAAAACGGGCAATCGTGCTGTAGTTTTCTGCACCTAATTCGACATCAGCAACATCTTTAATGCGTACTTGTGAACCATCTTGGTTTACACGCAGCAAAATATTGCTAAATTCTTCAGCATTATTTAAACGTGTTTGTGCAATGATAGAAACGTTTAAACGCTGGTTAGCAATTGAAGGTGAACCACCGAGTTGCCCTGCTGCTACTTGGTTGTTTTGAACCTTGATAGCATTAATGACATCCGTTGTGGTCATGTTGTATTTAACGAGCTGTTCTGGTTTTAACCAGATACGCATCGCATATTGCGTACCAAATAGTTGCGTTTCACCGACACCATTTACTCGGCTAAGTGGGTCTTTAATATTTGACCCAACATAGTCAGCAATGTCGTATTGCCCCATTGAGCCATCATTAGAAACGAAACCGGCAACCATTAAGAAGGAACTAGTTGATTTATCAACACTAATACCTTGCTGCTGAACCTCTTGTGGCAGCAATGGCATTGCCAGTTGCAATTTATTTTGTACCTGTACTTGCGCTATATCACCATCAGTACCTGCTTCAAACGTTATTGTGATGCTAGCAGAACCTGATGAATCACTGCTCGATGACATATATACCAAGTTATCGATACCGTTCATATTTTGTTCGATAACCTGAGTTACGGTGTTCTGTACAGTCTCAGCATCCGCTCCCGGATAGTTAGCTGAAATAGAAACAGCCGGTGGCGCGATGGTTGGGTACTGTGAAACAGGTAACTGGATAATTGCCAACAGACCAGCAAGCATGGTGATAATTGCAATTACCCACGCAAAAATTGGTCTTTCTATAAAAAACTTAGGCATTAATCAGCCGCTCCCTTATTTAGACTTTTCTTCAGGTTTTGCCTGATTGTCTATGGATTGCGTTTCTAAGTTAGCTTCCTTAGGATTCACAACAATTCCTGGTTTGATTTTTTGTAAGCCGATGACAATGATGCGATCACCTTCTTGTAAGCCATCAGTTATCAGCCATTTATTGCCAATAGCTTGACCAGCTTTAACCGCCCTGACTTCAACTTTATTCTCAGCGTTGACGACCATAACTTGAGAAGTCCCTTGAGCTGTACGGGATAACCCTTGTTGTGGCACCAAAATCGCTTTTTCAATTATGCCATCTTCTAATACCGCACGAACAAACATACCTGGAAGTAACTCTTTGTTCGGATTAGGGAAAACGGCTCTCATTGTGATAGAACCTGTTGTTTCATCAACAGTCACATCAGAGAACTCGAGAACACCTTTTTGTGCGTATTCTAGGCCATCATTACTGATTAAGCTTACAGGGGCTTGACCAGATTCTCTTTGGACAGCACCTTTGGCTATCTCATTTTTTAGACGTAAAAAATCATCGCTTGATTGAGTGACGTCTACATAGATAGGGTCTAGTTGCTGAACACGCATTAACTCAGTTGCTTGACCAGTAGAAACTAATGCCCCTTCAGTGACATTCGATTTACCAGTACGACCACTGATTGGCGCAGTTACTTTGGTATAGTTCAGGTTAATACGTGCAGTTTCAACTGCGGCTTCAGCCGCTTTAACAGCAGCAAGAGCTTGTGCATAAGTTGATGTTGCTTGGTCGTATTCCTGACGGCTAATGTAATTAGTGCCTAACAATGGTTTATAACGTTTAACTGTCAATCCTGCTAAATTTGCATTTGCTTGCGCTTTCGCTAATTCAGCTTTTGCACTGTCATAGGTTGCTTGGAATGGTGCAGGGTCAATCTGGTACAAAGATGTGCCAGCTTCGACATCGCTACCTTCTTTATAGTTGCGCTTCAAAATGATGCCACTAACTTGAGGACGAACCTCAGCAACACGAAATGCAGATGTACGACCTGGTAACTCGGTTTTGAGCGTCAGAGGTTCGGCTTTAAGCGTAACAATTCCTACTTCAGGCGCCGGGCGTTCTCCGCCACCTTGTTGTTCGTCGTTACAACCGGATAAAGCTAAGCCACCTGAAAGAACCAACAGAGCCAGAGGTAACACCCCTCTGTTTTTTCGCATAAGTTAACCTCAATTAATCAATATGAGTTCAAAACAAAAATAAGAAAAATGGTAAACAATATGATTTATCACTGTGCTATAGTACAAACATACACGATTGTATGTAAATCAGCTTTCGATAGAAACGGGTCACAATGGCACGAAAAACTAAACAACAGGCTGAAGAAACTCGCCAGGAAATATTAGATGCTGCTATCAAAACATTCTCTGAACGAGGCGTTTCTGCCACATCATTAGCCGATATTGCAAAAGCCGCCGGGGTTACCCGTGGGGCGATATATTGGCATTTCAAAAATAAAGTTGATCTTTTTTATCAAGCCTGTGAGTTTGGTGATAACCAAATTGTACAAGCTGAAGAATATTATCGTTCTAAATATACCAATGATCCACTTTCAATACTAAGAGAATTGTTAGTTTTTATTTTAACTGATTTCATTGAAAGCCCTAAAAACCGCGCTCTGATGGAAATATTTTTTTTGAAGTGCGAATTAGTCGGTGAAATGGCGGCGCTAGTTGATTTTAAACGGGCTAATTATGTTGCTAGCCAATGTCGAATTGTTGAAAACTTACACTCGTGTATTGCGGCAGGGCAATTACCGGCAGACCTAAATGTCGACTGCGCTGCTATTATGATCCGTTCTTTGATGTCAGGTTTATTGGAAAACTGGCTACTCCAGACAGAAAACTTCAATATAAATCAACACACCATTACATTGGTTGATACACTATTAGAGACTTTAAAAAGTAATGCCGCAATACGGCTTAAACCAATTCAAACTGAATAATTGGAGTGTAAAATGTCATCTATCCTGATTATTGCCAATGGCGCACCTTACGGCAGTGAAACATTATTTAACTCATTGCGTTTGGCGATCACCTTAAAAGAGCAAAATTCACAGTTGGATTTAAAAGTTTTCTTAATGTCAGATGCAGTGGCTGCGGGCTTGGCTGCGCAAAAACCCAAAGAAGGTTATAATCTTCAACAGATGTTAGAAATTTTAACCGCACAAAATGTTCCCGTGAAATTGTGTAAAACATGTACGGATGCACGAGGAATTAGCGAACTTGCTTTAGCGGACGGTGTTGAGGTTGGGACGCTTGTTGAACTCGCCAGTTGGACATTAAGTGCTGAGAAAGTATTAACGTTCTAGTCTGGGGTCGTGCAATATTTACCTAGTGTGCTGATAGTTGTTTATCAGCACTTTGTGTAATAAAACAATATGTGAAAGCTTATTATGAGTATATAGGGATGTTGTTATGATGAAACAACAACGGAATTGGCTACATTTAATTAGCATAATCTTATTATTTGCCACAGTGCTTTTTTCCTATCCTGTTAACGCATTAACCACGAGTCATTTACCGAGTAAAAATGAGATTAAAAGTGCACTCGATGCATTGAATAAAAAAAGTGCCTTGAATGAAGATGATAAATTAGCGTTAGCGGATTTAGAAAAAACATCTGATTTTTATGAGGAACTGAGTAAATTAGAACAACGAACTGAAGAACTACAAGAAAAACTCAACAATACCAGTGAAGATTCGAGAAAAGCGGTTCAAGGTTTACAGCAAATAAAAAAAGAAAATAAACAACTTGCAGCAAACTTCGCTGAACAAATTCAAAAAAGCACACTTTCCCAATTAGAAGCATTGAAATCATCTTACCTAGAAAACCTTCAAGTTGAACACAGTGACCTCGCTACCTACAGTAGTCAATTGATAGGGTTACAAACTCAACCTGAACGAGCCCAAGCGCTGATGCTAGAAAATGCGAAGCGTTTGCAAGATATTCGTAATGAATTAAATAATACACAAGACGATGTGGTGAGCTTAAGGCCAACCCAAATCAATATGCTACTGGTAGAACAATATCTATTACAGCAGCAAAATGAGTATCAAAAACGCATTCTACAAAGCAATACCCAATTGCAAGATGTATTGCAAAAACAACGCGATTATACCGCGGCTTATATTGAACAGCTCGAAGTCTACATTCAACAGATCCAAGCTGAAATTAGCCACCGTCGGCTTAATGATTCCCAATCGACGGTACGTGAAGCATTGAGTACCTCTGAAACAGATATTAACGTTCAACAAAACCCGATTATTCAAAAAGAAATTGCGATTAATAATACATTAAGTGATCGGCTTATTGCGGTGACAGAAGACAGTAATAAATTAGTACAAAATGGTATACGAGTTAAAACGTGGCTTGAAAGAGCGACACAATCAGAGCGAAACTTAAAAGAACAGATCAATGTATTACGAGGTAGTTTGTTGTTATCTCGAATTTTATTTCAACAACAAATTGATTTACCCGCTAATATTTTAACTAAAAACTTACCTACGACAATTGCTGATTTGCGCCTTGAACAATTTGATATTAATCAGCAGCGTGATGAACTATACCAACCCAGTGATTACATCACTAAATTAGAACAGCAATTAGAGGTTAAAACGGGGGATGACCCAGAAGCGTCAACCTTATTATCAGAGGAAGACAAAGCGGTTTTAATAAAACTGTTGGAAGTTCGCCGAGGGTTGTTAGATGAGCTGAATCAACAACTCGGAGGGCAAATTTCACAAGCAATTAATTTAGAGTTAGATCAAAACCAATTATTGAGTGTTGTGAGTTCTCTTGAAAACATATTGGCACAGCAAATATTTTGGGTGAACAGTAATAAACCGATTGATTTAGAATGGCTGAAAGCCTTTCCCGAAGCGGCGACTGCACAATTCGACAATGTTGATTTATCCATTTCAAGCCGTAGCATTATGAAGGGCGTCAGTAACTCTTTGCTGGTGGTTATTCCGTTAGTGTTAGTCGCGCTAATTTTTATTTGGTTTAACCGTAAGATTAATCGACGATTACAGGATATCGACCAGCACCTTTCAAGTTTACGTAGTGACAGCGTATTAAGTACACCATTTGCCTTATTATTAACGTTAATGCAGACCTTGCCCGTATCATTGTTTTTATTAGCTATTGGTTATTGGTTTTTGAAAACAGGTAATGCTCAAGGGCCCTTTGTTTGGAAATTTTGTCAGCAATTAGCCATCTTCTGGGTGTTATTTGAGCTAACTTATCGGGTACTTAAACCCCAAGGTATCGCGCAAAAACACTTTGCTATCGAAAAAGAGAAAATAACACTTGCTCGACGTGGTCTGTTCAGATTATCTATCCCTTTGTTACCGCTTATTTTCTTTTCGACTTACGGAATTAGCAATCCATTAAAAGTGTCAGAAGATGTGATTGGTCAGCTAGTAGTGTTAATTTCCTTAGTGCTACTGTGTATTTTTACCACTCCATTTTGTAAGCGGGTTTGGCAAGAAAGGGGCAGTCATTTAACTCGGAGTATTGTTGTGGCACTACTGACATTTTCACCATTGATTTTAGTGGGGTTGATGATGGCGGGGTACTACTACACCACATTACGTTTGACGAATCGTTGGATAGACAGCTTATATTTATTGTTGCTGTGGCATATCACTTATAATGCCTGCTTGAGGGGGTTGACATTAGTCGCTCGAAAGCTTGCGTATCAACGAGCTATTGAACGACGTGCGATGTCTAAGCAAGAAGAGACAGAAAATGAGCCAATTAAAGAACCCCCTATGGCCATTGATTTAATTAGCCAACAGTCGTTGCGCTTAATGACAATGGTCTTATTTATTATCTTTGCACTAGCGTTTTATGCTATTTGGTCTGACTTTATTACGATTTTTTCCTTCTTAGACAGCGTGAATTTGTGGGGCTACACGGCGACTTCGGCGGAAGGTGGCAATATTTTACAATACGTGACGCTTGCCAATTTAATTTTAGCGTTAGTGATTATTGTTGTGTCATGGGTGATGACGCATAACTTACCTGGGTTATTGGAAGTCCTGGTATTATCTCGTTTGAAGTTGCGTCAGGGCTCAACCTACGCCATTAAAGCCATATTAACTTACAGTATTATTGGTATAGGAGCGATTGCTTCGCTGGGGATGATTGGCGTAACTTGGAATAAATTACAGTGGTTAGCCGCTGCTTTAACCGTTGGCTTAGGGTTTGGTTTACAAGAAATTTTTGCTAACTTTGTTTCTGGGATCATCTTATTATTTGAAAGGCCAATTCGTATTGGTGATACGGTGACGATCGGCGAATATTCAGGGACGGTGAGTAAGATCCGCATCCGAGCGACTACCATTGTTGATTTTGATCGTAAAGAGGTCATTATTCCCAATAAGGCTTTTGTGACTGAAAGGTTGATCAACTGGTCGCTTTCAGACACCGTCACACGGGTAACGATAGCAATTGGTGTTGCTTATGGGTCAGATCTCGACAAAGTTAAGCAAGTTTTATTATCTGCGGCGACCAGTAACAGCAAAGTAATGACAGAACCTGCACCGAATGTTTATTTTACTAGTTTTGGCGCGAGTACTTTAGATCACGAATTGCGTTTTTACGTACGCCAAATTGGTGATCGGTCTGTAACGAATGATGAAATAAACCGAGCGATAGACAAACTATGTAGAGAAAATGATATTGATATTGCCTTCAACCAACTAGAAGTTCATTTGCATAATAGCCAAGGGGATGAAGTGCAAGAAGTCAAGCGTACATTAAAAGACGGTGATGGCAACTTAGCTAATTAGCGGTCTTTCGTGCAGGTGGCTTGGGCCGCCTGCATTTGCTTCGAAATATAGTCATTTCTAACAATATCAAGGGCTTTTAGTACGATATCTGTGTCTATTTCTGAGGTTTCTAATAAATAAATCAAATCAACGGCAAGCTGTATTTCTAGCGGTGCATCTTTAAGCGAAGACATGGCAATTCCTTTTGTCGTTAATGTTGATTAATCAAAATATTGGTTTTCTTGGTGCTCAATAGCTTTTTCTATCCGTAACAGTGCTTGTCGGCAACGGTATAAACGGCCTGCCAATACGGCAAGTTCTTTTTGGCATTGGTGCTGTAAACGATGATCCGTTAGTTGGCTTAGGTGAAGTTCTTTTTCACTGACCATTGACTGCAAACGGCGTTCGTAGTCTTGATGTTGTGATAAACGTTCATATAAATCAATCTGCTCTTTCTTCTTGGTAAATGTTGATTCTTTCTCTCGCAAGGGTTGTGTCGAAATCTCACGAGAAATTGCCTGTATCTGGTGAACGATTTTTTCTGTGAGGAAATTGACCTGCTCTGCATGGTTTAGCGTGACACTATGGCAAAGCTGTAGATAAAGCGCTTTTAACTCGTTTTGGCAATCACCAAGGCGCGTCGACTTACGATTAAATAATTGCACATCAAAGCGGGAATGCGAAAACTCAAGGTCCTTTATTGGGCTCACTCGCGTCTCTAATTCATCAATCTGCTTTTTTAACGCATCTAAAAGAGCGGGGATTTTCATTTTTTATTCTCATTAAATGTGAAAAATAGCGTAATATTGATATTCAGCAACAAAAGCAACTGCAAATAGTCGGCTTCTTGTTGCATTTTTATGGTACTTTACATAAATTCTACACTTTCGTGTTTACTATATTGGCTTTTATTATGACCGCTAAAGAGCAACAACTGCAATTGATTAAAGAAAGTATCGCATCTATTCAAGATTATCCAATCGAAGGTGTGATTTTTCGTGATATCACGACTTTGTTAAACACCCCAGCAGCATACCAAGCAACCATTGATATGTTAGTTGAGCATTACCAAAATAAAGGGGTTACTAAAATTGTAGGGACTGAAGCACGTGGTTTTCTATTCGGTGCACCTGTCGCATTACGTTTAGGTGTTGGTTTTGTTCCTGTACGTAAAAAAGGGAAACTACCGCGTGAAGTATTAAGTATGACTTATGACCTTGAATACGGTACCGATACCCTTGAAATCCACAAAGACAGCATTACCCCAAATGATAATGTATTGGTTGTTGATGACCTATTAGCAACTGGTGGCACTGTCGAAGCAACAGTTAAAATGATCAAGCAGCTCGGTGCTAATGTGGTTGAAGCCGCATTTATCATTAGCTTACCTGACCTTGGTGGTGTGGAGCGGCTACAAAAAGAAGGCGTATCTTCTTACAGCTTAGTTGAATTCCCTGGGCACTAATCTTTATTTTCCCTCTATTTTTATCACAACCTCGCCGTAAGGGTTGAGGCTGTGGTAGCATGTACTAAGATTATATTTATTCACGTATCATGTTAAATTACTGTGGGAACCATGAGCTATCAGGTACTTGCCCGTAAGTGGCGACCTCAAAAATTTTCAGACGTTGTTGGCCAACAACACGTCTTGACTGCACTTGCTAATGGGCTGGAGCACCAGCGGCTTCATCACGCCTATCTTTTCTCGGGCACACGAGGCGTAGGGAAAACGACGATTGCTCGCCTTTTTGCCAAAGGTCTTAATTGCGAAAAAGGGATCACGGCATCCCCTTGTGGTCAATGTGTCAACTGCTTGGAAATTGAACAGGGCAGGTTTGTCGACCTAATTGAGATTGACGCAGCTTCACGAACTAAAGTGGAAGATACCCGCGAATTACTCGATAACGTCCAATACGCACCAGCACGCGGTCGCTTCAAAGTCTACTTGATTGATGAAGTCCACATGCTGTCACGTCATAGCTTTAATGCCTTGTTGAAAACCCTTGAAGAGCCGCCAGAACACGTAAAATTTCTTTTGGCGACGACTGACCCACAAAAACTTCCCGTGACTATTTTGTCACGTTGCTTGCAGTTCCATCTAAAAGCGTTAGATGTCACTCAAATTAGCGAACAACTTGAATTAATTCTTAATGCTGAAAATATTGAACATGACCTGCGTGCTCGCCAGCTGATAGCGAGAGCCGCTGATGGTAGTTTACGTGATGCATTAAGTTTAACAGACCAAGCCATCGCGATGGGGCAAGGCAAGGTAACTGCTGACATAGTGAGTCAAATGCTTGGCACACTGGATGATGAGCAACCATTAGCTATCATTGAGGCATTAGTCCGTGCTGATAGCATCGCCGTGATGAGCCAAGTGGAGCAAGCGGCTAGCCGAGGTGCGGACTGGGAGAATTTACTGGTTGAAATTTTAACCCAGTTACACCGCATCGCGATGATCCAACTTCTTCCTGCGGAGCAAGAAACAGACCCATCTTCGATAGACGGGCGCTTGCGGCAAGTTGCAAGGGTTATTTCTCCAGCAGATTTACAGCTTTTCTACCAAACCTTGTTGGTAGGAAGAAAAGAATTGCCCTATGCACCTGAGCGGCGTATGGGGGTAGAAATGGCCTTATTGCGAGCACTGGCATTTCACCCTAAAAGTGTAATCGAAGAAATTGAAGCGCCTCCTCGGGTGATCACACAAACGGTAACACAGAGTGCACCTCAAAGGGGAGCGCCGCCACAAACTCGTGCAGAGAATTTGCCAGAAAATAGCCCAACCTTGCAGTTATTAAAAGCTAGGCAGACCCTGCAATCACCCCAAAGCGAGGACCCTGGCCTAAAAAAGGCTAAACCGGCGACGTCTGAAAAGGCTAAGCCGGCGGTATCAGCACTAGAAAGGCTGGCCGCCGTGACCAGCAAACACCAACAAAATGTGGAAAACAAAGCTTCACAAGGGGTGAAAGCTCAGAAACCAAAGCCGTATCAGTGGAAAGCTCAGAACAAAGAAACAATGGCTCAAAAAGATGCCGTTACGACGCCAAGTGAGATCAAAGAAGCGTTAGAATATGAGAAAACCCCTGAATTAGCAGTAAAAATTATTGAAGAAGGGCGGGAGCGAGACCGCTGGTCCGGGACAATAGCAAAATTAAATATTCCTAAGCTGGTTGAACAATTAGCTTTGAATTCATATATAGAAGAATTAAGTGAGTCGCAAATTGTTTTACATTTGCGTTCATCTCAGAAGCACCTCGATAAGCCCCAAGCGCATAAAGCGCTAGAGGAAGCTCTGAGCGAGCAGTATGGTCGTTCTGTTGAACTGAAAATCGTTCATGATGATAATAGTGATGTGAAAACACCACTAGAATGGCGACAGGCGATTTATGAAGAGAAACTGGCGCAAGCTCGTCAGTCAATTATTGCGGATAAGACGATTCAAAAACTTCGCTCTATGTTTGATGCGCAGTTGGATGAAGAAAGTATTCGCCCCGTTTAACGCTACAGTATATTGGTTAATCTGTAGCCTCAGTTGTGAGAGAAAACTATGTTTGGTAAAGGTGGATTGGGTAACCTGATGAAACAGGCCCAGCAAATGCAAGATAAAATGCAAAAAGTTCAGGAAGAAATCGCTCAACTTGAAGCTACAGGCGAGTCTGGTGCTGGCTTAGTGAAAGTGACAATTAATGGTTCGCATAATTGCCGCCGTGTTGAGATCGACCCTAGCTTGTTAGAAGATGACAAAGAAATGTTAGAAGACTTGATTGCAGCGGCATTTAACGATGCGGCTCGACGCATTGAAGAGACACAAAAAGAGAAAATGGCGAGCGTTTCTAGTGGTATGCAATTACCACCAGGCTTTAAGATGCCATTCTAATGCAAACAAGTCCGCTTCTTGAATCATTAATGGAAGCGTTGCGCTGTCTTCCCGGCGTTGGGCCAAAGTCAGCGCAGCGTATGGCTTTCCATCTTCTACAGCGTGACCGGAGCGGTGGGATGCGTTTAGCGCAATCTCTCACAAGTGCAATGTCTGAAATTGGTCATTGCCGTGATTGCAGAACGTTTACCGAGCAAGAGGTTTGTAATATTTGTGCGAATCCGCGTCGTCAGCAAAATGGTTTAGTTTGTGTTGTCGAAAGCCCAGCAGATATCTATGCCATTGAACAAACTGGGCAATTTTCAGGGCGCTATTTTGTTCTTATGGGGCATTTATCGCCATTGGACGGTATTGGTCCGATAGATATTGGCCTTGATAGGTTAGAAGAACGCTTAGCGGTAGAGACGATCACAGAAGTGATTTTAGCGACAAACCCGACGGTAGAAGGTGAAGCAACAGCAAACTATATTGGGGAAATGTGCGCACAATATGGGGTGGCAGCGAGCCGAATTGCTCATGGGGTGCCTGTGGGTGGGGAATTAGAGTTAGTCGATAGTACGACGCTGTCTCATTCGCTCTCCGGCCGCTCTCGATTGTAATATCCTCGTCATATTTCAAGCTGTAGGGGTGTTGGCTACACTCGGCGACTCGGGTCACATACTGATGTATGCTCCCCGAGATCTCCTCATTTGCCGCCTACCTACAACTTGAACTATTTAGAGGATAGTATTGATTTCGTTTTTCTAAAATCACCCTACAGAATTCAGTTACTAATTTGAGTCGTGGGGGCTACACTCGGCGACTCGGGTCACATACTGATGTATGCTCCCCGAGATCTCCTCATTTGCCGCCTACCTACAACTTGAACTATTTAGAGGGTAGTATTGATTTCGTTTTTCTAAAATCACCCTACAGAATTCAGTTACTAATTTGAGTCGTGGGGGCTGCACTCGGCGACTCGGGTCACATACTGATGTATGCTCCCCGAGATCTCCTCATTTGCCGCCTACCTACAACTTGAACTATTTAGAGGGTAGTATTGATTTCGTTTTTTTAAAATCACCCTACAGAATTCAGTTACTAATTTGAGTCGTGGGGGCTACACTCGGTGACTTGGGTCACATACTGGTGTATGCTCCTGGGGATTAACGTATTTGATGCCTAGCTACAGCACAAATTATTTAGAGTATATGATTGGAGATGAGTAGAATTATTTCTTTCATTAACTATCTTTAAAATGATTGCGGTTGTTATTATTTCCTTTCTAATCATTGGTTTTGGTTTTTTCTTCAGTAAATTTTTTTGTCTTTATCGCTTGAATTTTTGTTTTTCGCCCCCAACTAATCTGCATCGATAAGTCAAACCTATCCAATTAGATTGATGAAATAGAGGCGATTAATGAGTATGAAAGGACAGGAAACGCGTGGTTTCCAATCAGAAGTTAAGCAACTCCTCCAATTAATGATCCACTCTCTTTATTCGAATAAAGAGATTTTCTTACGCGAATTGATCTCCAACGCATCAGATGCGGCGGATAAACTGCGTTTTCGTGCGTTATCTAAACCAGAACTGTATGAGAATGATGGTGAATTGCGTGTACGTATTAGCGCAGATAAAGACCAAGGTACATTAACGATTAGTGATAACGGTATTGGTATGAGCCGTGAAGAAGTTATTGATAACTTGGGGACTATCGCAAAATCAGGTACGAAAGCATTTTTAGAATCTCTAGGTACTGATCAGGCAAAAGATAGCCAAATGATTGGTCAATTTGGTGTTGGTTTCTATTCAGCTTTTATTGTCGCAGATAAAGTCACAGTACGTAGCCGTGCAGCAGGAGCCCCTGCGGATGAAGGTGTTTTTTGGGAATCTGCGGGTGAAGGTGAGTATACTATTACCGATATTGAAAAAGCGGAACGCGGTACAGAAATTACGTTGCATTTACGTGACGATGAAAAAGAATTCCTTGATAACTGGCGTCTACGCTCAGTAATTAGTAAATATTCAGACCATATTGCCCTACCTGTTGAAATTGAAGATAAAAATGAAGAAGACGGTACGGTAACGTGGGAAAAGATTAACCAAGCTAAAGCACTATGGACACGTAGTAAGTCTGATATCTCTGATGAAGAGTATGTTGAATTCTATAAACATATTTCCCACGACTATGCTGACCCTTTGACTTGGACGCACAACCGTGTTGAAGGTAAACAAGAGTATACCAGTTTACTGTATGTTCCTTCTCAAGCACCATTCGACTTATGGAATCGTGACCAACAGCATGGCCTGAAATTATACGTTCAACGCGTATTTATTATGGATGACGCTGAACAGTTTATGCCAAATTACCTACGGTTTATTCGTGGTGTATTAGATTCCAATGATTTGCCATTGAACGTTTCTCGTGAAATATTGCAAGATAGCGCATTAACACGCAGTTTACGTAGTGCATTGACTAAACGTGTTCTACAAATGCTTGAAAAATTGGCGAAAACAGATGCGGAAAAATATCAAACTTTCTGGCAACAATTTGGTTTAGTGATGAAAGAGGGCCCTGCGGAAGATATGGCAAATGGTGAAACCATTGCTAAACTTCTGCGTTTCGCGACCACTCAAACAGATAGCAGCGTGCAAAATGTTTCTTTAGAAGACTACGTTAGCCGTATGGTGGAAGGGCAGGATAAAATTTACTATATCACCGCAGATAGCTATGCGGCGGCAAAAGGTAGCCCACACCTCGAATTATTCCGTAAAAAAGGTATTGAGGTATTGTTGTTATCCGACCGTATTGACGAATGGATGATGAACTATTTGTCTGAGTTTGATGGCAAACAATTCCAATCAGTCAGTAAAGCTGATGAGTCATTAGATAAACTTGCGGATGAAAACAAAGCTGAACAAGAAGAAGCGGATAAACAATTAGCACCATTTGTTGAGCGTGTAAAATCATTCTTGGGTGAAAGGGTTAAAGACGTCAAACTGACGCATCGTTTAACCGATACTCCAGCGATTGTCACCACAAATGCTGATGAAATGAGCACTCAGATGGCGAAATTATTCGCTGCGGCTGGTCAAGCTGCGCCAGAAGTGAAATACAACTTCGAATTAAACCCAGCACACCCATTGGTGAAAAAAGCGTCTGAAGTGTCAGATGAGTCTGTATTTGCTGATTGGGTTGATGTGTTATTGGATCAAGCATTATTGGCCGAGCGTGGTACATTGGAAGATCCAAATTTATTTATACGGAAAATCAACGAATTGCTTTTAAAATAAGTTAATTTTGTACTTTCGTTTTTGAACATAAACCACGCTTTTGCTTGTGCTTTAGCGTGGTTTTTTTCTTTTGCGAAAAAAGATAAATGCGAAAACGTTTACGTGTGTTCTTGAGTAAAGCGCCATGCTAATGGTATGGTAGCTTGTTTTCTTTTCAAATTATAAAAATCTAAATAGCAAGGGGTTTACGCAATGCGTATCATTCTGCTTGGCGCTCCAGGCGCTGGTAAGGGCACTCAAGCTCAATTTATTATGGAAAAGTTTGGGATCCCTCAAATTTCAACAGGTGACATGCTACGTGCAGCTGTTAAGTCAGGGAGCGAACTTGGTTTGCAAGCTAAAGAATTAATGGATAACGGTAAATTAGTGACTGACGAATTGGTTATCGCATTAGTTAAAGAGCGTATCAAACAAGATGATTGCCGTAATGGGTTCTTGTTAGATGGGTTCCCTCGCACAATCCCGCAAGCGGATGCCATGAAAGAAGCGGGTATTACCGTTGATAACGTCCTTGAATTTGATGTACCAGACGAAATCATCGTTGAGCGCATCATTGGCCGTCGTGTACATGCACCATCTGGTCGTGTTTACCACATCAACTTTAATCCACCGAAAGTGGAAGGTAAAGACGATGTAACCGGTGAAGAATTAACGATACGTAAAGATGACCAAGAAGATACCGTACGTAAACGTTTAGTTGAGTACCATGCATTAACGGCTCCTTTAATTGCTTATTATCAAAATGAAGCAAAACAAGGTAATACGAAGTACTTCAAATTGGATGGTACACGTAAAGTTTCTGAAGTTAGTGAAGAATTAGCAAAAATTTTAGGTTAATATTGGCACTCCTTATGCTTCTTGTTACTGTATAACAGTAACTTGTGTTATTAAGGGTGTAAACCAAGTATAAGGCAGCGAGATCGCTGCCTTTATTGTTATACCACTTGGTGATAAAAATAGTTATTTAACTATGTTAATGTTGGGAATGATTATCAATTAGGAGTTGTTTCATGTCAGAAAAAAAATACGGCATTTTATTGGCTAACCTAGGAACACCTGATGCCCCAACAACCTCAGCAGTTAGACGCTATTTAGCAGAATTTCTTAGTGATACTCGCGTTATTGATGTACCTCGTCTAATTTGGAAACCTATTCTATATGGTGCAATTTTGCCTATTCGGTCGTCGAAAGTCGCGAAATTATATCAATCTATTTGGTTAGAAGACGGCTCCCCATTATTGGTTTACTCTTTACGCCAAAAGCAAAAATTAGCCGCTTTGTTGCCTAATATTCCAGTAGATATAGGGATGAGCTACGGTTCACCATCAATTAAAACTGCGATTGATAACCTGATGGAGCAAGGGGTTACTGATTTAGTGGTCTTACCTTTATATCCACAATATTCATGTACCACAACTGCTGCGGTTTATGATGCAGTTACAAGGGCATTTCAAGGTCGACGTACTATTCCGTCAGTTCAATTTATTCGGAGTTATGCCACTCATCCTGCGTACATTAAAGCACTGGTAACTTCTATTGAAGCTAGTTTTGCCAAGCACGGTGAACCAGATAGGCTGGTATTGTCTTTCCACGGCATTCCTAAGCGTTATTGTGATACAGGTGATATCTATCAGCAAGAATGTGAAAAAACCGCTCAGGCATTGCGTGAAGCCTTAAATTATCCAAGTGATAACGTGTTACTCACTTACCAGTCACGTTTTGGACGAGAGCCTTGGCTCATGCCCTACATGGATAAAACAATGCATGAATTACCCAGCCAAGGTGTAAAATCAGTTCAGGTTATTTGTCCTGGGTTTTCAGTTGATTGTTTGGAAACATTAGAAGAGATAAGCGAACAAAATAAAGAGTTCTTTATTAGCAGTGGTGGTCATAAATATAATTACATATCGGCTTTAAATGATAATCAAGATAGTATTAGCATGATTAATTTAATAATTGAAGATGTATTAAAGTAGTCAATGCATACAATTAATACAAAAAAGTTAGCTTATCGATATATCAAAAATTCGATTATAGACTATAATAACTTATCTGAAATTAAAAACGATTAAACAAATTTTATGTCTTTTGGAATTAATATGAGCAATGAGCAACCGCCACGAGGCAATAATATAGAGCAGAAATCAAATACTGCTCCTCAGTTTCATTTACAGCAGAATGATGAAATTGACCTCATGGCATTATTTTCGATTTTATTAAAGCATAAGCTCTTAATTATTATTTTTACTGCTTTCTGTATTGTGTTGAGCGCGGGGATTGTCAGCTTTTTACCCCAAAAATGGAGTAGTACAGCAATTGTTATTCCTCCTACATCTGAAAACATCCAAGAAGTAAACAAATTAAAAGCGCAATTAGACGCACTAGAAATCCCTATTGATTTAAGTGCTCAGCGCATTTTTAGCGTGTTTGTTGATCAGTTTCGTTCAAAAGTTAACCAGAGCGAATATGTAAAAAGTACACGGTATTTTCAGCAGTTAGCGCAAAATATCGAACCGAAAGATGATGTTGCTAGTCAACAACGGTTAGTGAATCAAATCATTACCAACGATATCCAAATTCAAGACCAATCGAAAGAAAAAAACAGTACCTCCAATGACATTGTTTTAAAGTTTACGGCGTCTTTACCTATCGAAGCACAAGACTTACTTGAGGGGTATATTCGCTATAGTGCATCAAAAGTGAGGCAGCAAATTAAAGTTGAGATAGATAACACTGTTTCTCAGCGGTTGATCTTTGCTAGCGAATCACTGAAACGCGAAGTCAGTAAAATCCAAACGGAATATGATGTTAAAGTTGAACGCTTAAAGCGAGCTGTTGACATCGCGAAAGCTGCTGGGATAGAAAAACCGATTGCGAGTGATTCTGTAACGATCAACGATGACCCTGACTACCCAATTGCGCTTGGTACAGAAGCCTTAGAAAAGAAATTACTGATTGAGACACAAAACCGTGATTTAGCTTTAATGAGCGAAACCTTGCAGAACCGTCAAATTTATATTGATGAACTTAATGCGTTAACGAGCAAGGAGTTAGACTTTGCACCCGTGATGTTTATTTTGACACCGGATTTCCCACTACAAAAAGATTCCCCTAAATCATCGCTTATTGTGGCATTGAGCGCAGTTCTCGGCTTTATATTGAGCTGTTCATTTGTATTGAGTCGCCAGTTATATCGTGATTATAAACAGCAAAATGTGTAATTATTCAGCTAGATGATAGTAATCAAGCCAGCACTTTCTTTTGAGGTGCTGGCTTAGCTTTATCGTGTTAGAATAGGGAGATGTTCCATTTTTAATCTCCTAATTATGAAATTCCCCGGTCAGCGTAAGTCAAAACATTACTTCCCTGTTAGTCTCAGAGATCCGCTTTTACAGCCCCTAAAAGAAACGTTGGCTGATGAAGAAAACTGTAAATCCTATATTGTTGGTATCGACCAAACTTTGGTCGACATCGAAGCAAAAGTGGATGATGAGTTTATTCAACGCTATCAATTAAGCAAAGGGCACTCACTGGTTATAGAAGATGCTATTGCTGAGGCGTTATATAAAGAATTAACAGATAACGCATTGATTACACATGAATTTGCGGGTGGTACGATTGGTAATACATTGCATAATTATTCTGTCTTAGCGGATGATCGCTCTGTCCTGTTAGGCACAATGTGTAACAATATCCAAATTGGCAGTTATGCTTATCGTTATTTATGTCATACCTCTAGCCGTATGGATTTAAATTTCTTGCAAGGTGTTGATGGCCCTATTGGGCGTTGTTTCACGCTAATTACTGAAAATGGTGAGCGGACGTTTGCTATTAGCCCTGGCCATATGAACCGCTTACAGCCTAGTAGTATCCCTGAAGATATTATTGCAGGGGCTTCTGCATTAGTATTAACGGCCTATTTAGTACGTTGTAAGCCAGGTGAGACCATGCCTGAAGCGACGATGCAAGCCATTACATATGCGAAAAAACATAATGTGCCAGTGGTATTAACTTTGGGGACTAAATTCGTTATTGCTCAGGACCCACAGTTTTGGCGTGATTTTCTCGCCGAACATATTTCAGTAGTCGCGATGAACGAAGATGAAGCACAAGAACTAACCGGTTTAAGTGACCCTCTATTAGCCTCGAATATGGCTTTAGATTGGGTTGATTTAGTGCTTTGTACCGCTGGGCCGTCAGGGTTGTATATGGCTGGGTACACAGAAGAAAGCTATAAACGTACAACACAGCACCCATTGTTACCAGGGGCGATTGCAGAGTTTAATTTGTATGAGTTTAGTCGTGCAATGCGCCAGCAAGATTGCCAAGTACCATTACGGATTTTTTCTCATATTGAACCTTATATGGGGGGGCCGGAAAAAATAATGAATACGAATGGTGCAGGAGACGGCGCATTATCTGCATTACTCCATGATATCACAGCAAATTCTTATCATCGTTCAAACGTCCCAAACTCCAGTAAACATGAACGCCAATACTTAACATATTCATCTTTAGCTCAAGTGTGTAAGTATGCTAATCGTGTTAGTTATCAAGTGTTAACACAGCATTCACCACGGTTAACTCGCGGGTTACCTGAAAAAGAAGATAGTTTGGAAGAATCCTACTGGGACCGCTAAGTTAAAAATGATATTCAATATTTATATTATTGAAGTATGTTAAGTTAATTGACCCTAATATAAATATTGGGGTTTTTTATATCAATATATAATATCTATATATTAATTGATTAATATATTAATTAATTAGTAACAAATTATGAGATAAATTGTGAATAATGATGACAAGAAATAAATCATGGGGCATTAACTAAATGTAGTTAATGGATGAATTTTGGCATTTAAAAGCGACGAATAAATAAAAGCTGCATCCTACTTTATGGGTATAGACATTTCAAATGCAGCTAATCTCTAATAATAATTATATAAACATAACTAATGTGAATTATTTTTATTTAGTGGTAGCAAGTTGGTGCTCTACCTCCACCTTTTCAGATTCTTTTGCATCTTCCTCTTCATAGCGCATAGCTTGAGGGACTGATATTTTGATTGCAATAAATACGGCTAAGGCCCCACCGACCAATTTACCAAGTAAAATGGGGAGAACAAGCGTGGGTTGGAAATTTGCGGTAAAGGCTAAGTGATCACCAATGGTAGCCTGTGCACAAACACCGAATGCAACACATAATACTTTATCTCTTGCACGCATATCTTTGAATAAGTGATAAGTTGCAATGATGTTTGCCATTACCATAATAAAACTTAACGAACCGGTATCACTCAATTTTAAACGGTTACTTAATGCGCGAACTAATGGTTTACAGTAACGTTGGAACAGGTAACAAATTGGGAATGTCCCTGCCAGCATGATACCAATATAACCTGCAATTTCGATTGCACGGAATAGCTCATTTTGATCTGCAAACAGTGGGTCAAAGCCCCATGCACCGAAGACTTTACTAAATACGCCAGTAAAATGCTCAACAATAGAGAATGCTAAGACTAATTTCACAAATGCATCCATAATCTTACCGAAAATTAAAAAACCGGTAACCATTAGCATTGGGCGATATTTTAACCCAGCAGCGAGTAAGAAACAGAATACAAACAGTGGCATCAAGTATTGCAACATCGTGAAGAAGTCTAAGGTTAATTGATGCGCTGCGGGTGAGTTAGTCGAAATAATGTCTCTAACTGGAATATTATTGAATGTAATTAACAACAGGGATGCCAGTACGCCAAAGGGGATCGAGATCAGACCTGCCATCGCACCCAGTGCTAGATATTTATGATCTTTACGATTTAACATGGTTAAACCAACAGGGATCAAATAAACAATGGTGGCACCAGAGGTATAGCCGATCAACATGGCCGTGATCCACATATCGCGGTTTGTTGTGAGTGCATCAGCTAATTGATAGCCACCCATATCGACTGCAATAATTGACAATGCAGCAATTGAAACATCTGACCCTACAGATGAAAAAACAGGGCCAAGCACATAGGATATTAACTGTGATAGTAACGGTACGGCTGCCATAATCCCTGCTTGTGCAAGGAAAACGGGACCAATAGAGAATATACCATTAACAAACTCTTTTCCGAGGTCACTTGTTGGTCTAACAATAGATGCGACTGCGCCTATAATCGCACCGCACATGATTAAATAGATAATGTAATTTCCGAATTCAGCCATGGTAGGGTCCTTTTATTATTTTAGTGTCTTAATTGGCGAGAACGGGCAATGATGTCGCGATACTGTTCCATCACGCCTTGCATGTTGGTTCCATCTGGGCGTGTTATGGTTGCATTGCGTCTAACTGCCATTTCGTGAGTGATACCTAGGCCTTTACGAGCCAATAAGGCTGCGCCTAATGCTGTTACTTCACGGTTTGCTGGTGCTTCAATATTTTTTTGTAATAAATTGGCTAAAAACTGCTTAAAGTATTGATTTGAAGATAACCCTCCATCGACTGAAATTGACTGACCTAAAGGTGAAACTTGCTCCATTGCAAAAATAACTTCCGCTGAACGAGCTGCTATTCCTTCAAGAACGGACTGCATCATATCTTTTTTATCGGTATCTAGAGAAAGCCCCGCCCATAACCCCGCGGCACTCCGATCCCAGTAAGGGCAGCCTAAGCCAGATAATGCAGGTACGAATGCAAGGCCGCGTTTAATTGCTGGTTCAGTTCTAAAATCGGTGAGTTCATCGAATGAGTCGAAAAGGCCAATTTTACGCGCCCAATTAATGGCTGATGCTGCGTTATATACCCCACCATCTAATCCGAAAACGGCAGGTGTACCCGGAAATTTCCAGCACAAGGTTGGTAATAACCCACTTTCGTGAGTTTTAGGAATATCAGCCCCTGTCAGTGCTTGTAAAAAAGCGCCTGTACCGAAAGTAATTTTTGCATCCCCTTTTTCACGGCAGCCATGACCGTATGTGCCGGCAAACTGGTCAACAATGATTGCCGTGACAGGGGTTAAATGCCCATCGAGGTTGATGGCACCAAAATCACCAATATTGTCTTTAATAGGTGGCAAACAATGAATAGGCACACCAAAAATGTCACATAGTTGTTGATCCCACTCTAAAGTGTGAATATTGAGTAGTGAGGTTCGTGATGCGGAATTATAGTCAGTGACAAATACACCACATAAACGGTCGAGGAAAAAAGCATCCATTGTGCCTATCCGTAGCTGGTTTTTATCCGCTAGCGTTTTCGCTCCCACCACATTCTCAATAATCCATCCCATTTTGCTGGCGGAAAAATAAGGGTCTAGTGGCAAACCTGATTTAGATTGCACTAGTGGTTCCAAGCCTGCTTCTTTCAGTCGTGAAATGGTTTTTTCAGTGCGTAAATCTTGCCAAACGATCGCATTGTATAAAGGGCGCTTACTTTGAGCATCCCATGCGACAATGCTTTCACCTTGATGACAAAGACCAATCGCATCAACAACCTCGCAGCTATTTAAGCATTTAATAATATTTGCCAAGATTTCCTCAGGGTCATGTTCTACCCAACCACTGTTCAACGTGATTTGTTTATGAGGAATGCTCATTGGGGAGTGATAATGGCCGCCTTCTTCAAAGACAACGACCCGGGTTCCCGTTGTTCCCTGATCGATAGCCGCATAACGTTGATTGAGCATCGCAATATTCCCAGTGTTGTAAATGTTGTAAATTAGTCTGTTTTTTTGCTTACTATCGTTTAATCGGAAATAAAATCCACAAAAAACTCACAATAAGTTTCACTAATGTGATAAAACTCACAATATTGTAACAATGTGAATAATATTTTTGTTAATGTTGTGGTTTGTGTTGTTTTATTTGTTGTGGTTGTGGGAATTATGTGGTTTTATGTGTGCAAGTTAGAAATTAAGGATCTCAGCCATGGATATTAATAATAAAAAAATTTGGGATGTCATTGTCATCGGCGGTGGTGTCATTGGCTGTGCTGTGACACGTAAATTTACACTAATGGGTGCCAAAACACTGCTGTTAGAGCGTGGTGGAGACATTCTTTCGGGAGCAAGTAAGGCAAATAGTGCACTATTACATACGGGTTTTGACGCCACACCAGGGAGTCTGGAACTTGAATGTATGCAAGATGGGTATCGTGAATTCATTGAAATCAGAGAAAAAATGAATTTACCGTTACTCGAAACCGGAGCATTAGTTGTTGCATGGAATGAAGAGCAATTGAGTAAACTCCCTGCGATTGTTGAGCAAGCACACACTAACAATGTATTAGATGTGGCAATCATCAATAAAGAGGAGTTATATCGCCGAGAACCACATTTGGCTCAGGGCGCGCTGGCTGCGGTTCATGTCCCCGGTGAAGCGGTTATCGACCCTTGGAGTACGCCACTGTCTTATTTAACTCAAGCAGTGAAACATGGTGCTGAATATCGTTTTCATTGTGAAGTAAAAAACGGTTCGCTAAACAATGGGGTGTGGGATTTAACCACATCAAAAGGTGAGTTTTCTGCCCGTTTGGTAATTAATTGTGCTGGTATTAACGGTGATATTGTGGAGTCGATCTGCCACCCATCACCATTCCAAATAAAACCACGCAAAGGGCAGTTTTTGGTTTATGACAAAGCCGCCGCTGCCGATATTAATGCGATCATTTTACCAGTGCCAACCGCAATAACTAAAGGCGTACTATTATCAAAAACTATTTTTGGTAACTTATTATTAGGCCCAACAGCAGAAGAACAGGATGACCGTTGGAAAGCGGAAGTGAAACAAGAAGTGCTAGAGGGTTTAATCTCCCAAGGCTCTCAGATGTTACCTTCATTACATAATTATAGTGTAACGGCAACTTATGCGGGACTGCGCCCTGCAACAGAAGAAAAACATTATCGTATAAATGATTATCCTGAAAAACACTGGATATGCGCAGGCGGGATCCGCTCAACGGGGTTAACCTCTGCTTTAGGTGTTGCTAACTACTTGGCAAAACTATACCAACAACACTTTACGCCATTATTTGAGCTTTCTCCTCCAGAAACGCTAATTTGGCCAACAATGCCAATGATATCCGAATATCACCAACGGGATTATCAGTGTAAAAGTAATGGTGGCATCGTATGTCACTGTGAGCTTGTTACGCAGCGAGAAATTGAAGCTGCGTTTGACTCCGATATTCCGCCTGAATGCTTAGGGGCATTGCGACGTAGAACGCGCGTGATGATGGGGCGTTGTAATGGGTTTTATTGTAGCAGTCAGGTAGCAGAAATAATCAATGGCCGGTTTGACCATACATTAGCAGTGGAGGCAGTAAAATGAGTTTGAATTATGATGTGGTTATCATAGGCTCAGGGCCTGCTGGGGTTGCTGCTGCGTATTCGTTGCGCCGTCGCGGTATTCAACGTGTTGCTATCATTGAACGTGAAGCTGATGCTGGCGGGGTTCCGCGTCATTGTCAGCACCCAACGTTTGGGGTACTTGCCTTTAAGCGCCCAATGAAAGGGAACCAGTTTGCTAAAAAGATTGTAGCTCAACTGGGAGACACTCCTATCTTTACCCGTAGTACGGTGACTCAGCTTCACCCTAATGGGCATTTAACCATTTCTACTCCTGATGGGCTTGTAGAGGCGCAAGCAAAACGTGTTTTAATTGCAACAGGAGTGCGGGAGACACCAAGGCATCCACGCTTGGTATCAGGGTTGCGTCCCCAAGGTATTATCACTGCGGGTGCATTACAGCAATTTGTGTATCTTAATGGTAAAAAACCGTGTCGTAACCCAGTTATTGTGGGGAGCGAACTGGTAAGCTTTTCTGCTTTATGGACACTAAAAAATGCAGGCGTTAAAGCGCAGGCTATGATTGAAAGTGGTGATCGCATTTTGGCCTTTAAGCCAGCCACATTATTTGCCAAAGCAATGGGAACGCCAGTGTTTCTTAATAGCCAAATTACTGAAATTGGTGGATTAGAGCGTGTAGAGTATGTGGTAGTTGAAAGTGCCGGTAAAACTCACAAAATTATGTGTGATTCGGTCATTTTTACTGGGCAATTTGTTGGGGAAAATACATTAATTCGCAAAAGCCACCTTGATTATGATGCGGCGACAGGCAAACCTGTAACGGACCAACGGGGTCGTTGCTCTGATACGAGCTACTATGCTGCTGGTAATATGTTACACCCTGCAGATATGGGTGATCAGTGTTACCAAGAGGGGCTTTGGGTAGGTGAACAGATTGCAGATGACCTACTGGCGAATCATCACCAACAGCAACTAAAAGAGACTCAACGGCTCCCAGTGCATCTGGATGATAAAATTTGCTTTAGTGTGCCTGCTTGCATTGATATTAATGATAATTCAATAAATAAAATTAATTTTAATATTAAAGTCGAGCACGCGGTGAATGGCACTATTAAGGTTATGGCTGGCAGTACATTATTATATGAAAAGCACCATCGAGGTTTGCCAACTAGGCGTATTTTGCTGAAAAATATCGATTTAACAAAAATACAACGAGATGCTACTGAAATTAGTATCGCTGTTGTATAGTGCTAGAAATGTAAATGGTCAAGAAGGGTTAAACTATGTGTGAGGGGCGTTCCTCAAAAGTACGTCATCAAACCATCATTGAGTTACTTTCTACTCAGGGTCAGGTGTATGTACAAGAGCTCGCAAAGCATTTTAATGTCGCGCAAGAAACTATCCGTCGAGATCTGAGTAAGCTCGAAACTCAAAAATTACTTAAGAAAATTCATGGTGGCGCAGTTAATATTCAGTCAAAGTTTGAACGTAATTTTACTGAAAGGGCTCAAGCCGCGGTTGATGAAAAAAAAGCGATTGCAGCGAAAGCGGCTGAATTTATTAAACCGGGTGATACGTTGTTTATCGATTTTGGTACAACAACATTTGAATTTAGCCAGCGAGTAAAGCTAATTGATAACCTAACAATAATTACTAACTCACCGCTATTAGCGAATATATTGCAGGAAAACCCAACAATTGAAACTATTTTAATTGGTGGGCAATTTAATGCAGCGCAAAATGCCTGCTTAGGGGCTATTGCGCTAAAGAATATTGCTGAATTTTTTGCTGATTATGCGGTTATAGGTGCAGGGGCTATTCATTCATTACATGGGGTTATGGATCAACATGTTGATGAGGCTGCTATTGCGCAAAAAATGATGGAAAATAGTGACAAATTAATGGTATTAGCGGACGGCACAAAAGCCAATAAGCATGCCATTAATTTTGTTACAGGTTGGGATAATATTGATTATTTAGTGACAACCAGCAAAGACTTTAAATTACCTGAAAATAAAAAACGACCAAAAACAAAGATTATTATTGCAGAGCTTGAATAAGCTGTAGTTTTAAAAATTAAATTTTAGTTCTCCCTATGGAAAATAATGAATTATTTTTTATAGGGTTACTTTATCCAAAATACGTTATTGCCAACACTAGGAATTATTATGAGCCTTTATTTTATTGCTTGCCCTTACTCAGACCCTGATAGCAATGTTGTGGAAATGCGCTTTCAGGAGTGTACAAAATTTGCCGCTGAACTCGCCCTTCAAGGGATTGCAACTTATAGCCAGATCACAATGACTCATCCAATAAATCAATTTCTTGCAACACAAGGACAAAAAGTGGCTTGGTCTTCCATCGATATGGAATTCTTGAAACGTTGTGATGGGTTAATTGTATTGACGTTACCCGGCTGGGAAAAGAGTGGTGGTGTTGCGGCAGAAATTCAATTTTTTAAAGATAAAGGCTTGCCTGTTTGGACTGGCGACGAGTTTAAGGCACAAATGGAAAAATAATTTCCAGCCATAAAATAAATCGGTCCATAACCTATTGTTGTTATGGACTTTTTATTTATGCCAATTATTTAATAATATTCGTACTGATATTTGAACGTTTCAATTAAAGTATCAGGTAGATTACTACGTGAATTCGTTAACTTTTCTGTTAGGCAGTTACCAAATTTATCAGTTTCTAAACACTCAATAGTGGTGGAGACTTCCTCATTATTGAGTTTGATTTTACGTATTTCTTGTTTAAAAAAACCGTGAGTGTCATAACTAAACTGGCGGATATCTTGCCCTGAATTACCGACCATTGAGACCAGTTTTCCTTGGTCATCATAGGAATATTGGTAAAATACCTCGACTCCTTCAGTAAAGCCCTTTGTGGAATCTATTTTGCCATTTTTGTACGTGGTACTGACTGTATAGTCATTACCTGCTTGGTCATGGGTTTTGACTGTGGATATTTTCCCGGATGGGTCTTGCTCAAAGGTGAACTTACCTTCGATACTCTGTATTGGCTGGCCGAATGAAATAATATTTACCATTTCATAGGTTGGATTTTTTTGGATGGTTCTCTTTAGTGATGAGTTTAGTTCTTTGTCTAAAAACCATTTTGACTCACTTTGATAGCTTTCTAAAGCACCACAAGTTGAAAACTGCATTTGTAGCGTTTTTGTATCTAGAGGCGAGCCTGTGGGAGTTGATGCATAGCTTACTGACTTTATTGATTTAATAGGGCCATAGACTATCTTTTGAGTCATTAAATGCAAGTTTTCACGATGTGTGTTTCGTAACTCATCACGACAGTCATCTACTGCATAAGCCGATGAAATAAATAATGACAATAAGCAAAGCAGGTGGTTTTTTTTCATTTATTATTTTCCTGAATTTTAACGAGTAGGAAATAATATAGAAGGTGTAATCAAAAAGTTTGTGTAAAAAAGCCGTAACTCGAGTTACGGCTTTAAAGGGGGAATAAGGCTCTAGTGGCTAGGTTTTAGGTATTCCGCTAAATTCTTGCCTTCACCTTTTTTATCGTTGTCACCATCAATAAAATCATCGACAGAACAGCCAAATTCCTCTACATCGTGGCACATGAGTGTCGCCATTGATTTGGCAATTTCATGTTCACCAATAATGATATGGTCAGCACCGCGTTCTTTGATAAAGCTGACTTCGTCATCATAGTGAGCACGAACAATCACAGTAATGTTAGGGTTCATTTCTTTAGCTGTTGCCACAATTTCACCTGCTTCATAACCATTAGGAATGGTTAGCAGTAACGTTTTGGCACATTCGATGCGGGCAAGGCTAATAATGTCTTTATTCGCGCCATTACCTAAAATCGCACTAAAGCCATTTTCGGCCAGCTCTTCAAACCTTGCTCGAGTATCTTCAACGACAACAACAGGGATTTCTTTTCTACGTAGTTTGTCTGCTAGCATACCGCCTACACGCCCATAACCGACAATGATGGCATGGCCACAAATATCGACAGGCACTTGAGTTTCTTCTTCCAGCGTTTCTTCCAGAAGTTGTTCTTCAATGGTTTCGGTACTTTCGAGGTATTTATCTAATAAAGTAAATAACACAGGGTTAAGCATAATAGAGACAATTGCCCCTGCTAACACAAGGTTCTGCGCGTCTTTATCCATGACACCGAGTGTTAAGCCCATACCTGCTAAGATAAATGCAAACTCACCGATTTGTGCAAGGCTAACTGATATGGTTAAGGCGGTTCGCCGTGAATGGCCAAACATCCTGACTAGTGCTAATGCCGCCGCAGATTTACCAATGATAATAATGGCGAGTACACCAAGAATGCCTAAAGGTTGTTCAATAAGTACGACTGGGTCAAATAGCATCCCGACGGAGACAAAGAACAGAACAGCAAATGCATCACGTAATGGTAAGGTATCCTGTGCTGCGCGGTGGCTCAATTCTGATTCGTTTAATACCATCCCAGCAAAGAAAGCACCAAGAGCGAATGAAGCGTCGAAAATCGCGACTGCTGCGTAGGCAATACCTAATGCTAGCGCAAGTACTGCAAGGGTAAATAGTTCACGAGACCCCGTAGAAGCGGTGCGCGATAAAATCCATGGAATGACCTTTCTGCCAATCACTATCATAATGAAGATGAATAGAACAACTTTCCCAATAGTCCAAGCTAGGCCTAATGCTAATTCACTAAAGCTTGCGTCATCGGTATTCATGATGGCAGCGGCTGCGGGGAGTAGGACCAAGGTTAATACCATGGCTAAGTCTTCCACAATCAGCCAGCCAATCGCAATTTGCCCACGTTGACTTTCAATCAGTTGCCGTTCTTCTAATGCACGAAGTAATACCACAGTACTGGCGGTCGAAAGACAAAGACCAAAAACAATACCCGTAAAGATCCCCCAGCCGAACAATAGGGACAACCCAAGACCAAGTAAGGTGGCTACTGCGATTTGTGCAATTGCCCCAGGAATGGCGATGGATTTAACGGCGAGTAAATCTTTCAGTGAAAAATGTAGGCCAACCCCAAACATCAGTAAAATAACACCGATTTCAGCTAACTCGGGTGCAAGAGCCGCATCCGCAACAAACCCTGGCGTAAATGGGCCTGCGAGAACACCTGCTGCAAGGTAACCAACTAAAGGGGAGATTTTTAATCGCTGTGCGATCATACCTAACACATATGCAAGGGCGAGACCACCAACAATGGTTGTGATTAAGGGCGTTGAATGCTCCATTTAGTCTCCTCTGATTAGTATAAATAATAATAGGTGGGTACATGCCGTTGACTTTTAAAATGAGGCCTTCATTTTAAAATGCAAATGCGATGTTTTTATATTTTAACTTTTTTTGAGAAAAATTTCCTTAAAAAAATGAAATGTTTTTAAAAAAAAGACACTTTAAGGGTGCTAAATCGTTACAAACGATAAGATTATGGGATTTTTATCTGGAATTTATCTCTAATGTGGTGAGAAAGACCCACACTTATTTTTTAGGTAAGTGTGGGAAATATAACAAAATAAATCTATTTATGACCGATATTCGGCAGCAATACTGTAAAAATGCCAAGTAATGGTAGGAAAGCACAATAATGATAAACTTGTTCTATACTGGTTAAGTCAGCGATATGCCCTAAGACGGCAGCACCGACGCCTCCCATTCCAAAAGCGAGACCAAAGAATAACCCTGACACCATGCCTGTTTTACCGGGGATTAGTTCTTGCGCATAGACCAAAATAGCAGAAAAAGCGGAGGCTAAAATCATCCCGATAATCACGGTAAGGATACCAGTCCAATACAGTGAGGCATAAGGTAAAATTAAGGTAAAAGGTGCAACTCCGAGGATTGAGAACCAAATAACGTATTTACGCCCTATTTTGTCACCAATAGGGCCGCCAATCATGGTGCCTGCTGCAACTGCGAATAAGAAAACAAATAAGTGGATCTGGGCGTTTTGCACAGAAACACCAAACTTATCGATCAGATAAAAAGTGTAATAGCTGCTAATACTGGCCAAATAGAAATATTTGGAAAAAATCAACACTAACAATACTGCTAGTGAACCAATAATCGCTTTACGTGGTAACACGTTAATATCAGCGGTAGAAGCGGGTTTTTTACTTGCAGCACGGTGCTGTTGCTTATACCAATTACTGACTTGTAATAAAATGACGATGGCGAGTAATGCCGCTAATGAAAACCAGCCAATATTCCCTTTCCCATAAGGCTCTATAATTAAAGCCGCGAGTAATGGTCCTAAAGAAGCGCCTAAATTGCCGCCAACTTGGAAAAAGGACTGAGCGAGGCCATGACGCCCCCCTGATGCCATACGAGCAACACGCGAAGACTCAGGGTGAAAGACCGAAGAGCCGGTTCCGACTAAAGCGGCAGCGAGCAAAATGGTAGGGAAAGTTTCAGCCATTGCGAGCAAAATAAGCCCCGTTAGGGTAAAGGTCATTCCAATCGGCAATGAATACGGCTGTGGGTGCTTATCGGTATAGTACCCAATGATAGGCTGCAATAATGAAGCCGTAATCTGATAGGTCAAGGTGATCATCCCTATTTGGGCAAAACTCAATGAGAAATCAGCTTGCAACAAAGGGTAAATCGCTAATATCAACGATTGGATCATATCATTGAGTAAATGAGAAACACTGATAGCAGTTAGAATACTAAAAACAGTTTTCCCAGTTTTATTCAGTGGTTTTGATGGATTCGTGTTATTTGGGGTTGTGGTTTGCTCACTCATAATTATCAACTTTCTGTGTTACATAATTGTTATCAATATAGCTGAAATACAATTTATTTAAATGAATAAATAAGTCACATGAAAAAATAACACCAGTGATTTATTTGATGGCGATCTCATTTTTATGAAACGAATTTCTTATTCTGCAATAGGTATCAAATCCTGTTCATATTTTTGTGCTATAAAACTGAGGGTCGTGACAAGCTATAATCTAATATTAGTCAATTAAAATTCCTATACCAGCAGGGAGAAATGTATGAGGTTTACATTTAAGGCATCCGCATGTGCATTGACGGTATCATTAGCGTTAATACCTGCCACTATGGCAAATGCGTGGGAAAAAGATAAAACCTATAATATCACTATTTTGCATACCAATGACCATCATGGGCACTTTTGGCATAATGACCATGGCGAATACGGGCTAGCAGCTCAGAAAACAGTGGTTGATGAAATTCGCGATGAAGTAGCAAAGCAGGGTGGTAGCGTTTTATTGCTGTCTGGTGGTGATATAAACACAGGTGTTCCTGAATCAGATCTGCAAGATGCAGAGCCTGACTTCAAAGGTATGAACCTTGTAGGTTACGATGCAATGGCATTGGGTAACCATGAATTTGATAATCCTTTGGAAACTCTGCGCCAGCAAGAAAAATGGGCAACGTTTCCTTTCTTATCTGCCAATATTTATCAGGCAAGCACAGGTAAGCGTTTATTTAAGCCTTACCAAGTTTTCGATAAGCAAGGCGTAAAAATCGCCGTGATGGGGCTAACAACCGATGATACAGTTCGTATCGGTAACCCAGCAAACTTCCCTGACGTTGAGTTTCGCGTACCTGCTGATGAAGCGAAAAAAGTCGTCGAAGAGTTACGAGAAACAGAAAAACCAGACATCATCATCGCCGCAACCCACATGGGGCACTATGATGATGGCAATCATGGTTCAAATGCGCCGGGTGATGTAGAAATGGCTCGTAGTTTACCCGCGGGTTATTTAGATATGATTGTTGGGGGGCATTCACAAGACCCTGTTTGTATGTCTCAAGAAAATAAAAACTACAAGCAAGCTGATTATGTGCCAGGCACGCCTTGTGCGCCAGATAACCAAAATGGGACTTGGATTGTTCAAGCACACGAATGGGGTAAATATGTCGGACGTGCTGATTTTGAATTTAAAAATGGTAAGTTTACCCTGAAACATTACCAGTTAATTCCAATTAACTTAAAGAAAAAAATCACGAAAGAAGACGGCACGAGTGAGCGCGTTTATTATACGCAAGAAATAGCTCACAACCCTGAAATGACCAAGCTTCTGACGCCTTACCAAGAAAAAGGTGATAAGCAACTTAGTGTGAAGGTGGGGTCAGTTGAAGGTAAACTTGAAGGTGATCGCAGTAAAGTTCGTTTTGTTCAAACCAATATGGGGCATCTTCTGTTAGCTGCACAAAAAGAGCGAGCAGGGGCCGATTTCGCCATCATGAGCGGTGGTGGTGTTCGTGATTCTATTGAAAGTGGTGATATTACCTACAAAGATGTCCTTAAAGTTCAACCGTTTGCTAATGAGCTAGTGTATGTTGATTTTAAAGGGGATGAAGTGATCCCTTATTTGACAGCTGTGGCAAATATGAAGCCTGATGCGGGTGCGTATGGTCAGTTTTATAATGTGAATTTAACACTGAATAAAGATGGCACTATCAGTGATGTTAAAATTGATGGTAAGCCTGTTGACCCTAGCAAAACTTATCGCATGGCAACATTAAACTTCAATGCTATCGGTGGAGATGGTTATCCGAAAATCGACAACCATCCAAACTACGTCAATACAGGTTTTGTCGATGCAGAAGTCCTCAAGGGGTATATTGAAAAACATTCCCCTCTGAAGGCCGCGGACTATGAACCTAAAGGTGAAATTATTTACAACAATAAATAATTCATAAAACCAGTAGAAAAGCTCCATTTATATGGGGCTTTTTTATCGCAAAAATACATTTGCCACTAAACGTGGTCCTTCAAAGATCTTGAAAGTAGATAAGTGCTTAAAATAGTCATTAGGTGCATGGTCAACAAGGAAACGAACTTTTCCTTGTGTTAACCACAACTGATGGCTATTTATTAAGTGGATTTCAAGTTGAAATACTACACTCCAATTTTTACTGTTAGGGATATCGAAGTGAGCGACTGCATAATAGAGCCCGATTGGCGGTAGTTGTTTTCTACCACCATTTTTAGTTAATACCCATTCAATAGTAACGGGAAACATTAAATCAGCAGCTACTTGCGAATTTCAGCAAAGGTGGCATTCAGTACGTTAGCGAGGTCTGTGGGGGCGAGTTCAATATCTAATCCACGTTTTCCCCCGGAAATAAACATCGTCGCATATTGTTGTGCTTGGTCATCGATAACGGTGGGCAGACGCTTCTTTTGGCCTAATGGGCTAATCCCCCCAAGCAAATACCCCGTTGTTTTTTGGGCTATCTGAGGGTCGGCCATTTCAACTTTTTTTACTTTAAATACTTTGGCGACTAACTTTAAATCTAATTGACCTGAAACAGGGGTGACAGCAACGGCTAATGTTTTTTGGTCACCATTTAAGGCGACTAAGAGTGTTTTAAATACCTGTTTGGCATCTAACCCGAGCTTACGCACGGCTTCATCACCAAAGTTACTTTCATTGGGGTCATGTTCATAGGGATGCAGTGTAAATTGAATTTTTTGTTTTTCGAGTAATTTAACGGCTGGAGTCATTCTTTTGCCTTTTATTGAGTTATGACTTACTAACGCAAATATTCAACAAGACTATTTTCACCAAATAAATGCAATGCGCCCACGGCGACAACATAATTTCCATCAGGGAGCGCTTTGAGCTTCTTTCCCCAATCTGCATTACGTTGATTCATTAATACTTGATATGTCCCTTCGCTAAAGGTATTTGGGAGAATCGTTCGATTATTGGGTTGGTAATCTAGCCACCAACCTATCATGGTTTGCAGTAAACGTGCGTTTTCTCGCCAGTGAACCAGTGAGTCTTGTAATAACGTAAGCCCATTATTAGGCAAGGAAAGCAACAATTCAACTTGGGAATGGGTTCCCTCAAGCTCGATAATAGGTTTATTCTGCGATTGGGCACTGCGGAGTAATTGATAGTCTATGCCATAATGACCGCGCAAACCCAGTTCTTGGGCTTGTGTTGCTTGTAAGATCAATGCGATTTGCCATGAAGGTAGTGCGTCAAAGCGTTCAGGTGATTGGTGTATTTCTTGGCAAGACTGTAAGAAAAGACTGAACTCTTTATCAGTTAACCGCTGTTGGACTGGAGGTAGCTCAGTATTACCGTCAGAAAAAGGTGAGTGGGTATCAGTAATATCCGCTTCAACAATCAATGCATCTGCTTGGTTAAGTTTGTCTAATAGTACGCTAGATAAGGGAAACATATTTTCTGTTCCCATATGAATACTGCCCACTATGTGCAGTTTGAGGTGCTTTGATAGTCGAACATCAATGGCGGGATAAGGATAGACTGGCGCAGTTTCCATATGGAGCCAATTTTTTAAATTTTCGATAAGTTTTCCCATGTTCCCTACCCAATTCTTAGTTAGACAACTAGGTTAAACAATCTTTGATCATTTTGCGAATGTTGAACGTCAATTGCGCATTTTTAGTGTGTTTGTCATTAAAAGTGATTAAATAAAGGGTGGATAAAACCGAGGAAATAATGCCTCTATAATAGAGGCATTATCAGTGATTAACTTTGCTTATTGATATTTTTAAACACGCTTAACAACGTAAATAAGCTAAAGGAACTAAATACCATTTCAATACCAATTAATGTTGTTAGTAAAGTGATTGACGTAATTGGGCCGTTTCCGATGAGTAAATAGGCGATAAAGAAATCTAAAAGACCAATAATAATTTGCAACCAACCGCTAGCGGAGCTGATTTGTTGGAAGCCAACATATAGCCGAATAACACCACCAATAATAAAAAGAGCGGCTACAAAAATGGCGAGAGCAATTAGACTTTGGAGCGGGTCTTTGATAAAGGAATAGCCAACAATGATATAGATTAGCCCAATAATAAAGCCAAATAAGCGTGACCACCCCGTGTAAATAACGGTGCTTAAGATGCTCACAATTGCGCCAATACCACCAATAATAAGCAAAACACCTAGTACTGTACTGACGGCGATACCAGATATCATTGGGTTAATAATACAAAAAATCCCACCTGCTAATAGTAAAAAAGATAATATTAACAAAATGGTGCGCTGTTTTTTAAACTCTTCACTAGCGAGTTTTGCGAGCTTATCACTATCAATATTAAGCATTTTGTACTCCAAATATTAAATAACGGGATATTTAACATTATAGACTTCGCTTTCAATTAATAACATATAAGATAATAAGATTTTACTGCATAAAGCATTTTCTGTGAGAATGGATAAAAGGAGAGGAAATCAATTTCCTCTCCTTACAGGGTTATTTCTCAGGTTTAAAGCGTAATAAGCGGTTGGCGTTACTGACCACGGTAATGGATGATAAGGCCATTGCTGCACCTGCAACGACAGGGTTAAGTAAAGTCCCCGTAATTGGGTATAAAATACCCGCCGCGATTGGAATGCCTAATGTGTTATAAACAAAGGCACCAAACAGGTTTTGTTTCATGTTACGCAGTGTTCCTTTTGAAATAGACACTGCATCGGCAACGCCATGTAAGCTTTGGCGCATTAAGGTAATGGATGCGGTCTCAATCGCGATATCACTACCGCCACCCATCGCAATACCAACGTCAGCTCGGGCTAGAGCAGGGGCATCATTGATACCATCACCGACCATCGCCACTTTGTGGCCTTTGGCTTGCAAGGCTTCGATTGCTGCTGATTTACCGTCAGGCATTACGCCGGCGATAACTTCATCAATACCCGCTTCTTTGGCTATCGCATTGGCGGTTACTGGGTTGTCTCCGGTTAACATGACTAAACGGAAACCTTGTTTATGTAAACGCGACAGCGCACTTATGCTGTCTTCACGTAATGGGTCACGGATAGATAATAGTGCAGCGACTTTGCCATCCACCGCTAACATGACAGGTGTTACACCTTGAGTTGCTTGTTGATGCAATGTCTCTTCAATATCGCGGGTGTCGATATTATTTTGTGTTAACAGCTTTTGGTTGCCTAATAAAATGGTTTGCCCATTAATGATGGCGCTGACACCAAGGCCTGCGAGAGTCCTAAATTGTTCATTGGTTGGTAATGTTAAGCCTTTTGCTCGGGCTAATACCGCACGTGCTAATGGGTGATTAGAACCATTTTCCAATGAGGCCGCCAGTTGTAAGGCGGTATCTTGTTCATAACCATTAAATACATGGATATCGGTAACTTGTGGCATACCCTCAGTCAATGTACCTGTCTTATCGAATACTATGGTATCTAATTCACTGGCTTGTTGTAACGCATCTGCATCACGCACTAAGACACCAAATTCAGCAGCTCGACCTACGCCTGAAATAATGGACATAGGCGTCGCTAAACCTAAGGCACAAGGACAAGCAATAATAAGTACCGTGGTGGTAATGACCAGTGCATAGGTAATTTGTGGGGCAGGGCCAACAAAGTACCAGATGGCACCTGAAATCAAAGCAATAGCCACGACGATAGGTACAAACACCGCAGAAATACGGTCAGCAAGTTGGCCGATTTGTGGTTTGCTGCTTTGTGCTTGGCGAACAAGATAAATAATACGAGCTAAGGTAGTTTGACTCCCCACAGCTGCTGCGCGAAATAGCACAGTTCCATCCTGAACTACAGTACCTGCATGGACTTGGTCACCCTTGCTTTTTTGCTGAGGGATTGGCTCACCAGTTAGCATTGCTTCATCTAGCCAGACTTCTCCTTCAATGATTTCACCATCGACAGGTACGCGGTCGCCCGTCGCTAAGCGTAACACCATCCCTTTTGTCACCTGCTCTAATGGCATATCGACTTCGCCTTGCTCTGTGACGACACGGGCAGTGGGGGGCGTTAAATCCAATAGCCTTTCGAGAGCTTTTGATGAACGCTGACGAGCACGTTGCTCTAGCGCATGGCCTAGGTTAATCAGACCGATAATCATTGCACTGGCTTCGTAATAAAGGTGCCTTGCCTGATCAGGAAACCACTCTGGCCAAATATTGACGACGATAGAGTAAAGCCAAGCTGCACCTGTTCCTAGTGCAACTAGGGTATCCATTGTGGCACTGCCATTTTTTAGGCTTTGCCATGCATTACGGTAAAAGTGGCCGCCTGCAAACACCATGACGGCAAGGGTTAACAGACCAATGGTTAGCCAAATAGTATGGTTTTGCTCAGTGAGCACCATATTATCGCCCATCATCCCCCAGACCATCACTGGGATACCAAGAGCGAGTGCTAACGCTGATTGCCAGCGAAAACGACGCATATTTCCCTGCGCCACTTCTTGCTGTCGTTCGCGGCGTTTTGCTTCATCTTGAATAATTTCAGCGCCATAACCGGCTTTTATGACGGCGTTAATCAGGTCTTCAGGGACTGCGGTTCCTGTAACTAACGCACTGCGTTCAGCTAAATTTACACGTGCATTCTCAACACCTGGGACGCTATTTAATGCTTTTTGCACTTTACTGACACAACTGGCACAAGTCATCCCGTCTAATAATAATTGAACACTGTCATCGGTTGGTGTTATGTTAGGTTGTTCATCTAAATCAGACTGCTGTGCCGGAATATCACATATTGCCGCTGAATCAGCTTCCGGCTGTTCAGTTTCTATCGTCAGCGGCTCAGTTTTTGGGGATTCAGAACCTTCTTGACTGAGGGATGCTTGATATCCTGCCCCTTCAATTGCACTAATTAGTGCATCAACGGAAGCATGACCGTGAACAACAGCCGATTTAGTATCAACTTCAGCACGTTCAACCCCCTCAACGGCTTCTAAAGCTTGTTGCGTTTTCGCTGCACATTTCATGCAACTTAAGCCAGAAAGAGCTAGTGTTGTTGTATTAGGTAGTGCAAGCTCCGCATGATAACCGGCTTGCTGAACCGCGCTAATTAAAGTTTGTGGATCAGCGGTTCCATAGACTTTTGCATGCGTGGTATCAACAATTGCGACGGCAACACCATCAACGGATTCAAGTGATTGCTGGGTTTTAGCTGCACATTTCATGCAGTTTAGACCGGAAAGCTGTAATTGTACGTCAGGGGTTGTTGCGACTGTAGCTTCATAGCCAGCGTCGGTGATTGTAGGAATAAAATCAGTTGCATCGGTATCACTGTCAAAAACAGCATAGTCGATGGTAACTTTAAGGTTAGCCACATCATCACGACTTTCCAATGCTTTAGTGACTGAACTGACGCAATGCATGCAGCTTAGCCCTTGTAATTTCAATATAACTTTATTACTCATTTTCCAGCCTCCAAACCCTTTTAGTAAATGGGTCTATAATTTTATCTTTAATTTGGTCTATAATTCGTCGATATGCAAAGGTTACACCTTCCAGCAAGGTTAAGGTCAAGAGGAATTATGAATATTAGTGAAATTGCCAAAAAAACTGGCCTAACTGCAAAAGCGATTCGTTTTTATGAAGAGAAAGGGCTAATTACTCCACCAGAAAGGGGGGAGAATAGCTACCGCTATTATCAAGAGAGGCACTTGAATGAACTTGTGTTACTTAAACAAGCAAAAGACGTTGGCTTTACACTGGATGAATGTGGCGAGCTGTTAGGGTTATTCCGTAACCCCAGCAGACATAGTGCGGATGTAAAAAGCACAACTATTGCTAAGATAAATGAAATAGAGCAGACAATCGTAAAATTGTCTGCTATTCGAGATACATTACAAGAGCTTGTCGATGTGTGCCCCGGGGATGATGGTGCTGACTGCCCAATTATTGACCATTTGGCGCGTAGTTGTTGTCACCATCAGAAGGCTTAACTTTCAAAGTGATACCATCAACGGCAACGACGACCACTTCAGTGTTTACAGAAAGAGGGACGTCGCTATAAACACGCCAACTGCCATCGGCAAGGCGTATGCGGCTATAGCCCTCTTCAGTATCGGTTAATAAACGTGCTTTGAAGCCAACCAGTTGGTGACTAATTTGATTGACGTCATCGGCAGTCGTTTTCTTTCGCCCACTTAACCACTTACGCCATAAAACGGCAGACACAACCGTTAATACGGCGAATAAAATTCCTTGCCATTCCCAACCAAGAAATGGCAGTAACCAAGTGAGTAACCCGACGGCAACAGCGGCAATTCCTGACCATAGTAGATAGCCGCCAGTACCAAGTAGTTCGGCAATTAGCAATAGCCCACCAAGACACAGCCAAAACCATGCCGGCTGAGCACTGATAAGCTCTATCATTCTGCGACCTGTTTTTTGGTATTGTTGGCTTTTTTACTTTCGCCGATTAGCTCTGTAATTCCGCCGATTGCTCCCATTAGATTGCTAGCTTCTAATGGCATCATAATCACTTTGCTATTTTCAGCGGAACCAATACTGGTTAGCGCATCAGTGTACTTCTGGGCAACGAAATAGTTAATCGCTTGCATATCCCCTGCGGCTATAGCATCGGACACCATTTGAGTCGCTTTCGCTTCGGCTTCCGCGGCTCTTTCCCGCGCTTCTGCTTGTAAGAAAGCAGACTGGCGTTCACCTTCTGCTTTTAGGATTTGGGATTGTTTTTCACCTTCGGCTTTTAAAATAGCCGCTTGGCGAACCCCTTCAGCTTCCAAAATATCAGCACGCTTAGTCCGTTCAGCCTTCATTTGTGCATTCATCGCGCTGATAAGTTCTTTTGGTGGTTTGACATCACGAATTTCAATACGGGTGATTTTAACCCCCCAAGGGTTAGTTGCTTCATCAACGACATGTAATAAGCGAGTATTGATAGAATCACGTTGAGACAGCATTTCGTCAAGTTCCATTGAACCTAATACAGTACGAATATTGGTCATGGTTAAATTCAGTACGGATAACTCTAGATTACTGACCTCATAAGCTGCACGAACAGGGTCTACGACCTGAATAAAGCACACGGCATCGATAGTGACGTTGGCGTTATCCCGAGAAATGACTTCTTGAGATGGGATATCAAGGACTTGTTCCATCATATTAATACGACGGCCTATTTTATCCATAAATGGCACGATGATATGTAAGCCTGGTTGTAAGGTACGGGTGTAACGACCAAAGCGCTCTACAGTCCATTGGAAACCTTGAGGCACTGTTTTAACACAGGTAAAAACAATAACGATAGCGACAAAAATGATAATCGGTATTGCACCATAGGCGAACAAGTCCATATCGACCTCTTAATTAATAAAGTAATGAATAAACTTGGCGGCGATATTTACTTGCTAACGCATCGCCAGTACCCATTGCTGACATGATATCCATCATAGTTTTTTTAACGGCACCTTCACCAGCGCCCAAATCTTTACGTAAGAAGCCAAATAATAATTCCAGTGCTTCTTCATTACGGTTCACTTCATGGAGTTTTAATGCCAATTGTACTGCTAAATTTGTATTTTGTGGTTCTTGGTTAAATTCATCCTGCAATTGTTGAATTTCTGGGGTATCTGCAGCTTGTTTCAGCAATTCAATCTGAGCAACTAAACCTTGATAACGGCTGTCTTTATCTTGTAATGGAACACTATTTAGGGTGATTTGGGCATCATCAACTAAGTTTAAGCTAATTTGTGTTTCTGCCAATAATAGTGTGATGTCACTATTTTTAGGGTTAAGTTGGTTAGCTTCTTTTAATAATGGTAATGCTTCTTGTGCTTTACCTTCCGCGATTAGCTCCGCGGCTTGTGCCGCTTTCATTTCTTCTGGGCTAGGGAGTACCCGAGATAAAATTTCTAGCACAACCTCTTCAGGTTGTGGCCCTTCAAAGCCATCGACGGGGCGACCATTTTGCAATACATAGACGGTTGGGATTGCTTTTAAGCCAAATTGACCTGCAATCATTTGTTCTTCATCACAATTAACTTTAGCTAAAATAAATAAACCTGCATAGTCATTGGTGATTTTTTCCAACAGGGTACCAAAATCTTGGCAGTGTGGGCTGCGAGGGGACCAAAAATAAAACATGACAGGTAAGTTCATTGATTGTTCAATGACTTGATGCAGGTTAGTTTCGTTGATATCGATAATTTGAGCGTTAGCAAACATAAGGTATCTCTTTAGAATTTTTTTAACATTAATAGTAGAGTGGGGCTGATTTTGCTTTTTTCAAGCCTTTTTCCCCTGATTTGCCAGTATTTTATCCATTAATTTGTCGGGTAGAATACGTTTAAGTATACGCACGGCAACGGTTAATAATGTGACTGAATAGCGTACTTTGGGGTGTGGGCTTTCTAAAGCATGGATTAGTTTCTCAACCACATGCTCTGGCGTTAATGTAAAGCGAGAAGCAATCCCTGGGTTTTTAATGGGTTTATCTTTTTGAGTTTGTTCGACATTTTGGGTAAATGCAGTATGAATAGGGCCGGGTTCAATTAAGCTGATAAATACACCGCTACCTTTTAGCTCTAATCGTAATGCATCTGACCAAGCTTCAAGGGCATATTTACTGGCTGCATAGGCCCCGCGGCCAGGGGTCGAAATAATGCCCATTACGGAGCTAGTTTGAATTATTCGGCCTTCATGGTGCTCTAGCATGGAAGGGAGTAATTGTAAGGTAAGCTGGTGGACACCAAAAAAATTGGTGGAAAATTGCGCTTCGAGTTGCTCGCGACTAATGCTACTTAAAGGCCCATATACGCCAAACCCTGCGTTATTGAATAATCCGAAAAGCCGATGGTTACAGAGAGATAATACAGTTTGTGCCGCAGCATCTATGCTATTGTTATCATTAAGATCAAGGGAGACCGTGTCATAGCCAAGTGCTTGAAGGCGTAAAATATCGCTTTCTTTTCGACAAGCGGCAATAACATGGTAACCACGCTGGCGTAGGGTTTGTGCAGCACAAAAGCCAATACCACTCGATGCTCCGGTAACCAAGATTGATTTTTTGTTTCGTGCTGATGTTTGCATAACTTTACCTTGATTCCATGCAATTTAAATTATTTCGAGTATAAAAGAGGGCTTTTATACTCTGAGTTTAGCCATTATTTTACTGCTTAGGCGGTAAAATATGCGCAGAAAGTTGCTTTTCCATAAAATCAGCAATTGATGGTTGGGCTTCTACTGTAGGATGAATACCATCTTGTTGTATCCATTCAGGCTTTGTAATCACCGTTTCCATATAAAATGGTAATAAAGGTATTTTATTATTTTCAGCAAGTTTGGGATAAACTTTTTCAAAGCTTGTTGTATAACGTTTTCCATAATTGGGTGGAATACGAATTTGCATTAAGAGCGGTTTTGCACCAGATTGCTCTATTTGGTCGATAATTTGCTGTAAATTAGTTTCGAGATCCTCAACAGGGAGGCCTTGTAAGCCATCATTGGCACCTAATTCAATCAGAACCCAGTTTGGTTTGTTTTGTGTAAGTAAGGTAGAAAGGCGTTCAAGCCCTTGTGCTGAGGTATTCCCACTGATGCTGCCATTAATAACTGCAATGGGCGGTGACAGTTTCTGCCAACGGTCGGCAAGTAGCGAGGCCCAAGCCTGCTCAGCCGGTAAACGGTAGCCTGCACTCAGGCTATCCCCTAAGATCAATAACTTAGTTGACGCCAGTGCGTGTCCACTCGCGGTTAGTAACAGGAGAAAAACCAATATATGTCGGCGAATAATATTCTTGAAGTTCATCATCTCATTAAACGTGTTGGTCAAGGTGAACATGAACTGACTATATTGCAAGGTGTTGAGCTAATTGTCGAGCCCGGTCAAACAATTGCTTTAATTGGCGAGTCTGGATCTGGAAAATCGACCCTATTGGGGATCATCGCAGGCTTAGATGATGGTTCTAGTGGCACGGTTAGTTTACTAGGGCAAGAGCTAACCCGCATGGATGAAGAACAACGTGCGCGTTTACGTGCTGAAAGTGTCGGTTTTGTTTTCCAGTCTTTTATGCTTATTCCAACATTAAATGCGGTTGAAAACGTGCAGCTACCTGCCTTATTACGTGGTGAATCTGAATCAAAAAGCTACCAACAAGCCGCTGATTTACTGGCTGAATTAGGGCTAGGGAAACGCCTTAATCATATGCCGGCTCAGCTTTCAGGAGGGGAGCAGCAACGGGTTGCATTAGCTCGCGCTTTTAATGGGCGCCCGAAAATTTTGTTTGCAGATGAGCCAACGGGGAATTTAGACCGCCATACTGGGGATAAAATTGCTGATTTATTATTTGCTATGAATAAAGACCATGGCACAACCTTAATTTTAGTCACTCATGATAACGAATTAGCCGCTCGTTGCCAGCGTCGTTTACGGTTAGTTGATGGGCAATTGAGGGAAGAAATATGATTTGGCGTTGGTTTTGGCGTGAATGGAAAACACCATCGCTACTTATTGTTTGGCTTGCATTGACGCTTGCTGTTGCCTGCGTATTAGCGTTGGGGCGCATTAGTGATCGTATTGAAAATAGTATGAGTTACCAAAGCCGTGAGTTACTGGCTGGTGATTTAGTTTTACGTTCTTCACACCCCGCTGACCCAAAATGGTTGCAAGAAGCGAAAAATACAGGGCTACAGCTGAGCCAGCAGATTTCATTTTCGACGATGGCATATGCAACCGAAGATGAAGATGCAAGGCCGCAACTGGTACTAGTCAAAGCCGCAGATAACGCTTACCCACTCTATGGTGGGTTAGTAACTGAACCTGAAGGCTTACAGCCTAGACAAGGGCAGGTTTTAGTTGCACCACGGCTACTTGAGTTATTGGGACTTAAAGTTGGAGATAGCCTCGATATTGGTGATGCCACACTTAAAATTTCAGGTAAATTGCTCCAAGAACCTGATAGCGGTTTTAACCCATTTCAAATAGCGCCAAGGGTATTAATTGCGATTGAAGATGCACCATTAACAGGGGCAATTCAATTGGGGAGCCGTTTAACATATCGCGATATGTTTGCTGGTGATACCGACATGGTCAGCAGTTTTCAACAAAAATTTGATCAACAGCTCCGAAGTGACCAACGTTGGTATACTTTAAGTGAGAATAACGGGGCGGTCGGAAAAACCTTCCAGCGGGCGCAACAGTTCTTGTTACTGTCAGTTTTATTAACCTTATTGTTAGCCATTGCCGCGGTAGTGGTTTCTATGACCCATTATTGTCGCAGCCGTCACCAGTTAATAGCAGTGCTTAAAACCTTAGGTGCAGGGCGAAATGCGTTACGGAAATGGATTATTGGCCAATGGTTGGTGATCTTAATTGCTGCGGCACTACTCGGCTCATTATTAGGGTTGGCTTTTGAAGGCATTTTAATGCAAATCCTTGGGGCCATGTTACCGAAAGAACTTCCATCAGCAAGCTTAATGCCTTGGGTTTGGGCTGTAGGTACCCTATTTATTATTGCTATTATTGTTGGTAGCCGGCCTTATTACCAACTTATGGCAACTCAGCCTTCAAGGGTATTACGGGATGATGCTCAGTCTCCTGTTTGGCCACTATATTATTATTTACCTATCGTAGTATTCATTGTTGTTGGTGGTTTATTTATCTTTGCGGGGGTAAACCCACTGTTATGGTCGATTCTAGCAGGGATTGTGGTTGTTGCTATTTTATTGGCTTTAATTGGTTGGCTAGGGCTATGGGGGCTTCGACATATTAAATTCCGCCAGCTTAGCTTACGTCTTTCTGTGAGCCGGTTACTAAGGCAACCACTACAAACGATTACTCAGATGAGTGCATTTTCATTATCGTTTATGTTATTGGCGTTATTGATCTTAGTGCGCGGTGATCTTCTTGATCGTTGGCAGCAGCAACTTCCTGCGGATAGCCCTAATTATTTTTTGATCAACATGAATCACTCACAGCTTGAGCCTGTGACAAAATTACTTGCACAGTACCAAGTTAAACCGACAGAGTTTAACCCTGTGGTACTTGCACGCTTAACGGATATTAACGATCAATCTGCTATTGAATGGGCAGATGAGCGAGATCCCAATAATAATACGGTTAGGCGTGAATTAAGTTTAACATGGCAATCGGAATTAGCCCCTGCGAATGTAGTGGATGAAGGGACGTGGCCACCTAAAGCGGGTGAAGTTTCAATTGAACAGACGGTGGTTAAAGAGCTAGGTTTAAAAATCGGCGATAAACTTACTTTTAACGCAGGTGCTCAGGTGTTTTCGGCAACAGTAAGCAGTATTCGTACTGTTGATTGGGAAAGTTTACGGCCAAACTTCTATTTTATTTTTTCAGAAGAAACGTTATCGGCCATGCCAGCAACTTGGCTAAGTAGCTTCCATTACGAAGGCGATGGTCAGTTATTGACACAACTTAGTCGTCAGTATCCAACTATTAATGTCCTTGATACTGGGGCGATAATCACACAGATCCAGCAAATTCTTCAGCAAGTCAGCCAAGCTCTTGAAGTAATGGTTGTGTTGGTTATCTTCTGTGGAATACTGTTGCTATTAGCGCAGATCCAAGTGGGAATGAGCCAGCGCGAACGTGAGTTGGTTGTTTATCGCACCCTCGGTGCAAGTAAAAAACTGATGCGAAGAACACTGTGGAGTGAATTTGCTTTACTTGGTTTAATGGCGGGTCTTGCGGCTGCATTTGGCGCAGAAATCGCGTTATGGTTACTGCAAAGTAAAGTATTTGATTTTCCATGGCAACCCGAGTGGCGTATGTGGGTATTACTCCCTTTAAGTGCCGCCTTATTGTTATCTATTTGTGGCGGGTGGCTGGGGCTGCGTCTGGTTGGAACAGGAAACCAGCACAGGCGGCTACCAAATAGTTAACAGGGTGATTTTTAGCGTTAGGCGGTCTGTAATGCTAAAGGTTAACTTAAATAAAGGGGCAAGTATGAGTGCTGTTTGCTTGCCCTTAATCATAGCAGGCCGTTTGTTGGTGTCTCTAGTCAAATAACTGTCTTTAATTCATCACAAAATTGTCATTCACTATAGTTATGATTCCGCTGTCTATTATTGATGGTCATACAGTGGAAATATAACAATGCAATATAACAATTCTATTAAGCGTAAGTTCGGTTCTTTATCTTTGTTGGCAAGTTTAATTACTTTTAGCATTTCAGGGTTCGCTCAACAGGAAGTACCAGCAACGCTGGCTGGGCATTCTATTTTGCCTGTTGATTCAACGGTTTCAGCGCCACACAATGCGCCTTCAGGTTTACAAGTTAGCGGTAAATTTACTACGGGGACTCGTGTTGATACTCTCGGTAAAGTCGAGGGTAAATCTGCTGATCGACCAACAGGGATGTCTATTCCAATTAAAGGTCAACCGCGGCAAGGTCATTCAGGTATCAAGCATATGGCTGATGGTACTTATTGGGTTTTGACTGATAACGGCTTTGGTAACAAAGTAAATTCACCAGATTCTATGTTATATATCACGCAATATGATATTGATTTTAAATCAGGTAAAACGACACCATTGAAAACCGTTTTCTTCCATGACCCAAATAAAATTATTCCTTTTCATATTATTAATGAAGACTCAAAAGAACGTTATCTGACGGGAAGTGATTTCGACCCAGAAAGCTTTCAGTTTGCTGATGGTGCGTTATGGGTAGGTGATGAATTTGGCCCTTATTTAATCAAGATGGACCTTGATGGTAAAGTCTTGGCATTGTTTGAAACCCAAGTGAATGGGGAAAAAGTGATTTCTCCAGATCACTACCAAGTAACAACGCCAGGCAAACCATCTGATACAGTGGCTTTTCAAGTTAATCGCTCAAAAGGTTTCGAAGGGATGGCATCATCACCGGATGGCTCAAAATTATATCCGATGCTAGAAGGGGCAATTTGGGACGATAAAAAGCAAGACTATGAAAGTGTGGATGGTAAGCGAGCCGGTCGCATTTTGGAATTTGATGTCAAGAAACAAGGTTGGACAGGCAGAAGTTGGTTGTATGTCTTTGAAGATAACCAAAATGCGATTGGTGATTTCAATTTAATTGATGATACCCACGGTTTAATTATTGAGCGTGATAATGGCGAGGGGACAGCTGACAAGGCATGTGCAGCGGGTAGTAGTAAGACTGAAAATTGTTTTAGTCATTTAGCGAAATTTAAACGCGTATATCGCATTGAGTTCTCGGATAAAAATGTAGGCGGTGCGGTCGATAAGCAAGCATATATAGATTTGATGCAGATTAAAGACCCGAATAACCAAGCAAGAAAAGCGTTAAACGAGGGCGTATTTACCTTCCCATTCTTTACTATTGAAAATGTGGATATTGTGGATGATGAACATATTATTGTGGGGAATGACAATAATTTCCCATTCTCATCGAGCCGTGACCCGAATAAAGCGGATGACAACGAATTTATTTTACTGAAAGTCCCTGAGTTACTAAAACCTTAATTTATTTTATGCCACTTTAACACGATGTTGGGTGGCATAAACTGATACGCATGTGTTGATCCAATATCTGGTCTTTTAGCTTATTTTCCCTTGGTTTTAATCTTTCCCGAGCTAGAGTCTCGGGATTTTTTATTGAGTATTGAGTACAGGGGGCTTCATCATCAATGTTAGCAGTAAAATAACGACAACAGGGGCAGCAATAATTAAAAATGCTGGGGTGAAGCTGCCTGTAAAATCTTTTATTGCGCCAGCGATAAAAGGGGCCAAACAGGCAATAGTAGAAATTAAATTTACCACGGAAAACAATTCTAAATAAGGGCCACGACCAAAATAGTTAGACAGCAGAACACTCGATGCAAGGAAGGTCATACCATACCCAACACCGACACACAGTACGAATAAAATGAGCCATAACCAAGATGTCGCAATGCTTAGGAAAACCACGCCAAGTACCATAATGATTAGACTACCAATTAATAGTTTTTTAGGTTCTAACCATTCACCAGCAGCTCCACCAATAAACCTTGAGAATGCATTAACAAATGCCATTGTACTAAGTAATGAAACTGCAACGGTCATACCAAACCCGCGTTCCTCAATATGTGCCACGGCAAAGCTGTTGACAGTAATGCCACACCATAAAAAAGAGGTGTAGGTTGCTGCAATTAAATAAAATTGCCATGTACGCAGTGCTCTGCCGACAGTCCATACTTCAGCAGTACGATAAATGGGTTTATTGGCATCACTCACTTGTTTTTGCATCACTTTTTTTGCATGAGCTTGTTCTTGTTTGCCTTCGCGCAACATAAAAATCGTGATTAAAGTAACAATGCTCAGGTAAACGGCGCAAAGTACCCAATGCATACGCCATGAGCCGAGCTGATTAGAGGCATAAAAGTAGATCCATGGGCCTGCTACGCCACCTAACCCGCCTATGGTGAAATACATCCCAAAGGCGAGAGATTGTTTTTCAAATAACCGTGAGAGGACATAAGTCCCTGGAACGGTAGCCAGTAGGGTAAAACCTATCCCAATTAGTGCTGTGCCAAGAAAATAAGTACTGATGGTATGTGTGGAGTATAAGTTATAAAAACCCGTGATAAAGACCAATGTTCCCAACAGTAAAGTGGTGCGTACCCCCATTTTACGGATAAGAAGTGAAGGGAGAAAACTGGCGAGACCACAGGTTAACCCGAGTAAAGTAAAACCGAAGCCTGCTTCGCTCCAGCTCCATTTAAGTTCGCTTATCATCTCCGGTAGTACCACACCCAAAGAGGTAAAGGTTGTTGCGGTGGCTAAAAAGTAAACCAGCCCTAAAAGGATGAGAATGCACCATTGATAAAGCGGACTAAAAGGCTGCGAGGACATATTAACTCCGGTAATGCCGCACACCTTGAAACCAGGATACGTATTGATTGGGTGACGGCCAAAAATAGCAGAATGCCCGAAAACATGTTCGGGCATCGATTAAGCGTTATTTTCGCTATTTATTGCTGAGAGTGCCAGTCTAATTTTGCATTTGCCCACTCAATGCCACTTTTGTACTCATTTGGTAAAAGCGGAATTAGGCTATTAAGGGTTGAAATAAGTTGCTGGTAATCATTATGGGCTAAATTTAAATGACCAACTTTACGGGCAGGGCGTACTTCTTTTTCATACCAGTGTAGGTGAATAAGCGGTAGTTTAAGCCAGTCAAGGTTGATATTAGTGCCAATAAGGTTGACCATAACCGCAGGGCTATAAACCTCAGGGGATGGCATCGGCAAGTTTAAAATTGCCCTTAAATGTAATTCGAATTGGCTAATGGAGGCACCGTTTTGAGTCCAATGCCCACTATTATGAACGCGAGGGGCAATCTCATTGATAAGTAAGTTATCGCCAACCACGAAACATTCCATTGCCATGACACCGATATAACCTAATTCATCCATGACTGCACTTAACATCGCCTGCGCTTGCGCTTGTAATGGAGTAGCAGATTTAGGGAAAGCGACGCTGGTACGCAAGATCCCTTCTTGATGGAGGTTATGGGTGATTGGGTAGAAAACGGACTCCCCTGCTTGGTTGCGTGCGCCAATCACAGACACTTCGCCATCAAAGGGAATGCCTTGCTCAACGATGCACTCACCATAAATTTCTGCGGGCAATTGAGTTTCATCGCCGGGGCGCACTCTCCATTGCCCTCGGCCATCGTAACCGCCAGTTCTACGCTTGACGATGAGAAAGTCCCCTAACGTAGCGAATAGCTCAGGCCATTGTTCTGGTGACTCAAGCCGTGCCCAAGGCGCCGTTGCAAGCTGCAAGCTATCAAATAGGCTTTTTTGTGGGAACCTATCCGCTAGGCGTGGAAAAATATCACGATTAATAAAAGCGTTATGACGTGCGAGTTCTTTTGTTAATGGGGTTTCAGGCCAGCGTTCAATTTCCGCAGTGATCACGCTTTGTTGATAAGGAACCGCCTCAGGTTCCGCATCAAGGCCAACAGGAAAAACAGCGATACCTAATGGCTCGCCCGCTTGGCGAAGCATTCGGCCTAATTGGCCATTACCAAGAACGCAGACGGGCTTCATTAGGCTTCCCTCGGATCTGGGTTGTTTAACACATCATCAGTTTGCGTCGCACGCCATGCAGCGAGGCGATTGAAAACGACGGAGTCACTGATTGCGAGTACTTGAGCGGCTAATAAAGCCGCATTGGCAGCGCCTGCTTTGCCTATAGCTAAGGTCCCAACGGGGACCCCTTTGGGCATTTGTACGATAGAATAGAGGCTATCGACGCCACTGAGTGCAGCACTTTGTACAGGAACGCCAAATACAGGAACTAAGGTTTTCGCTGCTAACATACCCGGTAAATGAGCGGCTCCGCCAGCACCGGCAATAATCACATCAAAGCCATTTTCTTTCGCATTTTCAGCGAAAGAAAACAGTTTGTCTGGGGTGCGGTGTGCTGAGACTATTTCGACATGAAAAGGGAGTTGGAGCTCGGTTAACACATCAGCAGCATGCTGCATGGTTGTCCAGTCACTTTTCGAACCCATAACAATGGCGATTTTTGCCGCAGATTGATCAGAAGCTTGGGCAGTCATTTGGTGCTTTCCTGTATTGAAAAAAACGTCACCCGAAGGCGGAGAATTGAATTGTGTCGATCATATCACGACAAAGCAGCAAGGAAAACGTTTGCGTGATTAATAAATAGGCAATCAGTTGTGTTTACAACCAAGAAGTTGCAGAAGCGTTATTCGAATGGGAAGAAAATGAGTTCGATACCTTGTTGATTGATAACAAAGGCAGAACCTTCATGATGCCATGCACCTAACACGCCACGAAAATGAACTTTACCACCAATATTGATTTCATGAATAGCAGGGCGGTGGGTATGACCGTGGATCATCCATTGGGCTTGGTGCCTTTTTAGTGCGTCAATAACCGCTTGAGGATTAACATCCATGATGGATTCTGCTTTCATACTGCTTGCATACTGGCTATTTTGGCGCATTTTTTGGGCAATGCGGCGGCGAATAAATAAGGGAAGTGCAAGAAAAATACGTTGAACCCATGGAGTATGGACTTTTTTACGGTAGTTTTGATAAGCGGCATCATCAGTGCATAAAGTATCACCGTGTAAAATCAAAATGCGATTACCATAAAGTTCCAGCAATGTTTCTTGGGGCAAAATAGTCATGCCACATTGTTTGGCGTAACGTTTACCCATCAAAAAATCCCGATTTCCGTGAATGAAATAGCAAGGGACTCCCTGACTTGTCAGTGTTTTTAATTCGTTAGCAACAAGTTGATGAAGCGGGCCTTGATCATCATCACCCACCCAATAATTAAAAAAATCACCGAGGATATACAGGCTATCGGCGTGGATGGCTTGCTGTTGAATAAAATTAATAAAACCGGCGGTGATCGCCGGTTCATCTTCACTCAAATGCAAATCTGCAATGATATAAGTGGACATGCGCTCAGGCTTACTCGCTAACTGTCACTTTCTCAATGATTACATCTTCACGAGGAACGTCTTGGTGGAACCCACTGCGACCAGTCGATACCCCTTTGATTTTGTCGACAACGTCCATGCCTTCAACAACCTCTGCAAATACGCAGTAACCCCAGCCATCAGGGCGCTCTGAGCGGAAGTTTAAGAAGTCATTATCAACAACGTTAATAAAAAATTGTGCGGTTGCAGAATGTGGGTCGTTGGTACGAGCCATTGCTAATGTACCACGGCTGTTTTTGACACCGTTGTTAGCTTCATTTTTGATAGGAGCTTTAGTGTTTTTTTGTTCCATGCCGGGCTCAAAACCACCACCTTGGATCATGAAACCATTAATAACACGATGGAAAATGGTATTATTGTAGAAACCTTCACGACAATAAGTTAAAAAGTTTTCGACTGTGACGGGGGCTTTATCGTCAAAGGTTTTGATAACAATGTCACCGTGATTGGTATGAAATGTAACCATAATAGCTATCCTGAATAATTGTTTTTTATGCGCTATCTTGCGAAAGCGTTGAGATCAGCAAGTTTATATCACAGATAAAACCTGACTTGAAGCAGCAGTACGCATTGTAGCTGTTTTATAGCATAATAGGTGCGTCTTAAATACAATGAAAAAACCGATAGTAAAGGTCGGTTAAACCCTTGCATTCTTAAGGTGAACGGGGTTCAATAACATGATATTTTATCGATAGAAATCGATAATCATTTTTCAAATAAAATGGAAAAGTTCAGATGCTGCAAATTTTTAATACACTAAGTCGTCAAAAAGAAGAGTTTAAGCCCATCCACGCAGGTAAGATTGGGATGTATGTGTGTGGCATCACTATCTACGACTTGTGTCATATCGGTCATGGCCGTACATTTGTAGCGTTTGATGCAATTAGCCGTTATTTACGTTATTTAGGTTATGACTTGAATTATGTTCGTAATGTGACTGATATTGACGATAAAATCATTAAACGTGCGGCGGAAAATAATGAAAGCGTTGAAGCGCTGACAACGCGTATGCTGGCTGAAATGCATAAAGATTTCGATGCTTTAAATATCTTGCGCCCAGACAGCGAGCCACGTGCAACACGCCATATTAGTGAAATTATTGAATTAACCCAAAGTTTAATTGAACGTGGACACGCGTATGTTGCAGGTAATGGCGATGTCATGTTTGAGGTAAAAACTGACCCGAATTATGGCTTATTGTCGCGCCAAGATTTAGAACAACTGCAAGCGGGTGCACGCGTTGAAGTTGCGGATGTTAAACGAAATCCAATGGATTTTGTGTTGTGGAAAATGTCCAAACAAGGTGAACCTAGTTGGGAGTCACCTTGGGGGTTAGGTCGCCCAGGCTGGCATATTGAATGTTCCGCGATGAATAGCAAAACGTTAGGTAACCATTTTGATATTCACGGTGGGGGCTCTGACTTAATGTTCCCACACCATGAAAACGAAATTGCACAATCTACCTGTGCCCATGATGGCCCATATGTTAATTATTGGATGCACTCAGGGATGGTGATGGTTGATAGAGAGAAAATGTCTAAATCTCTCAATAACTTTTTTACTATTCGTGATGTGCTTGAGTATTACGATGCAGAAACGGTACGTTATTTCTTGTTATCTGGTCATTATCGTAGCCAACTCAATTATACCGAAGAAAATTTAAAGCAGGCTCGTACAGCACTTGAGCGCATGTATACCGCATTACGAGGCACCGATAAATCAGCTGTACCAGCTGGCGGTGAAGAATTTAAAGCTCGTTTTATTGAAGCGATGAATGACGATTTTAATACTCCAGAAGCCTATTCTGTATTGTTTGATATGGTACGTGAAGTAAACCGCTTGAAATCAGAAGATATGTCAGCGGCCAATGGGATGGCGGCACAACTTCGTGAGCTAGCCGGTGTTCTAGGTTTGTTAGAACAAGACCCAGAAAGTTTCCTAAAAGGTGGCGCACAGACTGAAGATGATGCAGAAGTGGCAAAAATTGAGGCATTAATTCAACAACGTTTAGATGCGCGTCAGAATAAAGATTGGGCACAAGCGGATGCGGCGCGTGATGAACTTACTGCAATGGGGGTGGTGTTGGAGGATGGTGCGGCTGGCACTACGTGGCGTCGCAAATAATACGCGTCATATTTCGCGCTGTGGCGGTGTTGCCATCACTTGGCTACTTGGGTCACATACTTTTGTATGCTCCCCAAGTTATCCGCGTTCGGCGCCTAGCCACAACGCGAACTATTTAGCGTATTAATAAGTGTTAATTTCACGCTGTGGCGGTGTTGCCATCACTTGGCTACTTGGGTCACATACCTTTGTATGCTCCCCGAGTTATCCGCTTTCGGCGCCTAGCCACAATACGAACTATTTAGCGTATTAATAAGTGTTAATTTCACGCTGTGGCGGTGTTGCCATCACTTGGCTACTTGGGTCACATACTTTTGTATGCTCCCCAAGTTATCCGCTTTCGGCGCCTAGCCACAATACGAACTATTTAGCGTATTAATAAGTGTTAATTTCACGCTGTGGCGGTGTTGCCATCACTTGGCTACTTGGGTCACATACCTTTGTATGCTCCCCGAGTTATCCGCGTTCGGCGCCTAGCCACAACGCGAACTATTTAGCGTATTAATAAGTGTTAATTTCACGCTGTGGCGGTGTTGCCATCACTTGGCTACTTGGGTCACATACCTTTGTATGCTCCCCGAGTTATCCGCTTTCGGTGCCTAGCCACAATACGAACTATTTAGCGTATTAATAAGTGTTAATTTCACGCTGTGGCGGTGTTGCCATCACTTGGCTACTTGGGTCACATACTTTTGTATGCTCCCCAAGTTATCCGCGTTCGGCGCCTAGCCACAACACGAACTATTTAGCGTATTAATAAGAATCAACTTCACGTTGTGGCGGTGTTGCCATCACTTGGCTACTTGGGTCACATACTTTTGTATGCTCCCCAAGTTATCCGCGTTCGGTGCCTAGCAATAACATTAAATATTCAGCATATTAATATAAGTTTTATTTCAAATATAAATTGAGTTAAAAATAAAGCGTTAGATATTTAAGCGGTTAGGTAGTGATATCTAACCGTTTTTATTTTGTTCTAGATAAAAGCCCCCCAATTAAGGGGGGAATAAGACTACCAACAGGGACTAGGAATGGAACTTAAATTGGTATGACTAAGCGATACTTGCCATTTCTTGTTGAGCTTCTTTAGGGGTTGCTTTTTTGACAATGGCATAAAGCACACCTGAAACCACTGTGCCAACTACTATCGCGAATAAATACATCAATACATGATTAATGGCTCCGGGTATTAACAGCACAAATAGACCCCCGTGAGGTGCCATCAACTGAATACCAAAGTACATGGATAACGCTCCAGTTATTGCGCCACCAATGATACAAACAGGGAGAACACGGATAGGGTCTTTTGCTGCAAAGGGAATGGCTCCTTCAGAAATAAAGCATAATCCTAGAACAAATGAAGCTTTGCCTGCCTCACGTTCCGCTGGAACAAATTTATGACGAGCCAAAAAGGTTGCAATACCCATTGCTAGAGGGGGAACCATTCCTGCTGCCATAATCGCTGCCATTGGCGCATAAGTTTGTGAACTTAACAGTCCCACACCAAAAGCATAGGCAGCTTTATTGACCGGGCCTCCCATGTCAGTGCACATCATTGCACCGAGAATCGCCCCTAAGATCACGGCATTGGTGGTTCCCATCGTATTTAGCCAGTTTGTTAGCCAATCCATTAACCAAGCGACGGGATGCCCTATTACATAGATCATGGCTAGGCCGGTCACTAAGGTAGAAATTAGTGGCACGATTAAAATTGGTTTTAGTGCCTCCATTGTTTGCGGTAATTTTAATCGAGTACTAATAAAATGAGCACTGTAACCCGCAAGGAAGCCAGAAATAATTCCACCTAAGAACCCAGCACCTAAAGTGGTTGCAAGTACACCGCCGACTAGACCTGGCGTTAAACCAGTCCTATCAGCAATAGAGTAGGCGATATAACCGGATAGCACTGGCACCATCAACGCGAGAGCTGTTTGTCCACCAATTAGGCTAAGTGCCCAAGCCAGTGACCCTTCAATGTTGGAAGCGTCCAAACCAAACGCAAATGAGAGTGCGGTGCACAGACCTCCGGCAACAACCATCGGAAGCATATAAGACACTCCAGTGAGTAAGTGTTTATATATTCCACGTTTTTCATTGGTTTTATGTGATTGCGAGGAGGGGGTTCCACATTGTGGCGTGAATAGACTCGCTTCTTCTATAGCTTTATCCATTACTTGAGCTGTTTTTTTCAATGCCGCACTGGTGGAGGTGCGGTACATTTTTTTCCCCGCAAATTTATCAACATTGACTTCAATGTCTGCCGCGACGATAACAAGATCGGCCCGTTCTATTTCTTCTGGTGTAATTTCGTTTCCTACACCGACGGAACCTCGAGTTTCTACTTTTATATGCCAGCCACGTTTTTTGGCTTCAGTTTCAAGAGCTTCTGCTGACATATAGGTATGTGCAACCCCTGTAGGGCAGGCGGTAACTGCCAGAACAGATAGAGGAGATGAATGAGAAGGTGCTGAAGCATTTTCTGTTAAGAATATAGCTTGGCTAAGAGCTGCTGAAAGAAATTCAGCAGGTTGCCTAATTGCGTGCTCAGGAAGGCCAAAATAAACTTTTTTATCAATGTAAGGAAAGTTATCAGGTAGTTGATTTTCAAAACAAATGATAATATCGGCATCTGAAAGTTGTTCTGTAAACGTAATATTTTGGCTAGCAGATATTTTTTTTAAGGCATCAATAGCCAGCCAGACAATAGCAGGACCTTGTTGATGACTCGGAGCGATTAGTATTTTCATCATGTTTACCCTTATTCTACTGTAAACGGCTGTAAGTCAATTTGAGCCATCATGCGTGCAAGTTGAGCTCTGTTAGTAACACCGACATTAGGTTGTGAGACTGCGAGTGCGGATACCGCTGTAGCAAGACGTAAGGTATGTTCACTAGTTTGGCTCATTAATAAGCCATAGATTAGCCCGCCAACCATGGAGTCTCCGGCACCAACAGTACTGATAACTTCGCATTTAGGTGGTTTTGCAAACCAAGCCCCTGATGCGTTAACCCACATAGCACCTTCTTCACCCAAAGAAACGACAACATGGGCAATACCTTGCTGCCGGAGCTGATTCGCGGCCTCAACAATTTCTTGATGGGTAGATAGTGCTCTGCCTGCCCAAATTTCTAATTCACGGTGATTGGGTTTGACTAGCCAAGGTAATGCTTTTAAGCCTGCGACAAAGGCTTCGCGGCTACTATCAAAAATCACACACATGCATTGTTCACGCAGGCGGCGCATCCATTGGGTAAAATCATTTAAGTCGACGCCTTGAGGTAAACTTCCGCTAACACAAATCATATCGAATTGCCCAGCCCAGCTTAGTGAGTCTGTTACGAAACGCTGCCAATCTGCTTTGGTAATGCTAAAACCTGAAAAATTGAAATCAGTCACAGACCCAGCTTGCTCTGTGAGTTTCACATTAATTCGTGTACGTCCTTCAACGACTTGGAAGCGATTCGCGATACCCGTTTCACTAAAGACTTTTTGAAAGCCATCTTGGTTTTCTTTTCCTAAAAAACCACCGACGGTGACATCAATATCTAAATTTTTAAGTACTTTGGCGACATTGATCCCTTTTCCTGCTGCGTGAAGACCTGCAGTTTTAACTAAATTCACATCACCACGATGGATATCAGTTAACAGACCAACTAAGTCATAAGCTGGGTTTAAAGTGATAGTTGCAACTCTTCTACTCATGGAATTTGTTCTCCAAGTCCGGAATTAATGGCTTCGCCAATCGTGCTTATCGCTTGCTGTGCATCAACTCCTTCTGCGTGAATTCGTAAACGATGGCCACATTTAGCGCCTAAACTGACTATTTTCATTAAACTACGCCCATTAACAGGTACAGCTGTCCCATCAAGGTTACTGACGGTGATTGTGCTTTCGAATTTTTTAATAGTGCTGACTAACAGGGTACTTGGACGAGTATGCAAGCCATGTGGATTCATAATGGTAAAATCTTGAGTGATCCCAGACTGGCTTGGTTCTATAAGTGAATCGGAGGGGGAAGGGGAGTTTGTGTTTTGTTCATTTGTAAAGCGTGAAACTAAAGAGTTAACGTTATCATTTTTTAAAATATGACTGATTTGTTGGTTTTGTAATAACTGACTTACTTTTGATAGAAATGACTCAACTTGGTTATTCGCATAAGAAATGGTGATTAAGGCTTTGACTGGATGCTCTTGAAAATGAAAGGTGTTTTTGGCGACCGATAACGCAATACCATTTTGAATGTTCCCAACAGGGCTATCACTTAGCCAAATACCTTGTCCAAGGTAATAAGGTGTTTCAGTGAGCACTTGCGTAATAAAGTCAGTACTCACTATTTGGGCATTTTGTAGGTTAATAATATTTTGTATCTTCAGTGTATTAATATTATCTGCATGGGCATTAATAGTAACCATCGTATCGTCAAATTTTAATGGCTGAATTTGGCTTTCTCCCATTAATAATTGCTTTAGTGCTTTAGGTGTATTTGCCTTTACCATTGCTTGCGCAATATTTTCATCACTAATAACGTGGGTCAATTGGCGAAGCAATTCTAAATGTTCATTAGATTGAGCAGCAATACCAATGACAATGTAAGCAGTTTGCCCATCGCCCCATTCAACACCATGAGGAAATTGGAATACAGAGAAACCCGTTTTTAATACTTGGTCTCGAGTGTCTGTTGTCCCATGGGGAATAGCAATCCCATTGCCTAAAAAAGTGGGGGCTTGCAGTTCTCGATTAAGCATCCCTTGTACATAACCACTTTTAACATAACCTGAGTTTTCTAATGCTAGAGCCACTTGTTCAATGGCACTCTTTTTGTCAGTTGCTGATGCAGCAAGATGGATATCATTAATTGATAGGCTAAACATAATTTCTCCTGATTATTTAGTGATAACCGGACCAGCCAGAAAGAATGCTTACGAGCAGATCTGATTGTTTGTTAATCATGTTATCGTTAACAACGATAGCTGAATCGTTTAGTCTTGTCTATGGAATAGAAGAAAATTATGTTGAAATTGAGATCTAAGTTAAATTTTTTAACTTAAATAAATACGTTTTATAAGGAGAGTTTTATTGCGAGCTGAAGTGTTGCTGAAATTATTTTATTATCAGAAACAAAGAATAATGTTTTTTTTAAAAGGCAGGGGGCAGGGGGTAAAAAATATCTCAAAATAAATTGTTGATGGTTTACTTGGAAATGAGCTAACAGATAAAGGGTTGTTATGATGGGGGTAAAGAGGGAGGTGGGTAAGCTGAATGGCTCAGCTTACCCAAATAAACTATTCTTCAACTCTGACTGTTTCACTACCCATTGAAACGGTTTTTCCAGCCAAAATTTTGCAGCGTTTACGTGTTTCAACGACGCCGTCGACTTGTACTAAGCCATCAGCAATCATTGCTTTAGCCATTGCGCCACTTTCAGCCCAGCCTTGAATTTTTAGCAAATCGCACAGTTCGACGTGCGGATGCCCATCAAGATTGAAAATTTCCATTGTTGCTCCAGATTACATTAAATATCGTGGTACTCTTCACACGCTTGTAACGTGTTTTGAATCAGGGTTGCTACGGTCATTGGCCCAACTCCACCGGGAACGGGGGTTATCCAAGATGCGCGTTTTGACGCCTCATCAAAATCAATATCCCCTGTTACTTTACCATTTTCTAAACGGTTAATACCAACATCAACAACGATAGCACCAGGTTTAATCCACTCTCCTGGAATAAAATTAGGCTTACCAACCGCAACAACAAGTAAGTCCGCATTGCGCACATGTTGTTCTAAGTCTTGGGTAAAACGATGGGTAACGGTTGTGGTGCAACCTGCTAATAGTAGCTCTAGGCTCATTGGGCGACCAACGATGTTAGATGCGCCAATAATAACGGCATTTAAACCGTGTGTATTGATATTATAGCGTTCTAGCAACGTAACGATGCCCCTTGGTGTGCAAGGGCGTAAGCGAGGTGCTCGCTGGCAAAGGCGACCCACATTGTAGGGGTGGAAGCCATCAACATCTTTGTCTGGATGAATGCGTTCAATAACTTTAACGTTATCAATGCCCGCAGGTAATGGCAATTGAACTAAGATCCCATCAATTTGGGTATCTTGGTTTAAATCGTCAATCAGTTTTAGTAATTCCGCTTCTGACGTTGTATCAGGTAAATCATAGGAACGCGAAATAAAACCGACTTCTTCACAAGCACGACGCTTACTGCCAACATAGATTTGCGAGGCAGGGTTGGCACCGACTAAAATAACGGCAAGCCCTGGAGCGCGTTTTCCTTGTTCTAAACGTAACTGTACTTTTTGGGCAACTTCTTGCCTAATTGTCTGCGCAATCGTTTTCCCATCAATAATTTTTGCTAACATCTGTAACTTAATCCATATATGAGACACGGTAATATCTCTATTTTGTCAGAACTTCACACTATTGTCAGTTCAAACTGTTACATAAATTGAGCATCTAGTAATTTTAGTAGCGAAAAGCCATTGACTCGGCGCTCAGCAACCGTATAATTCAACGCCATCAGCCATATAGGCTACCTGCATTATCAATGCGCCCTTAGCTCAGTTGGATAGAGCAACGGCCTTCTAAGCCGTAGGTCACAGGTTCGAATCCTGTAGGGCGTACCATTCTCAAGTATTTCAACGTCTACAATAGCCCATAAAACCCTTATAAAATCAGTATCTGCAAGAATACATAGTATCCCAAGGTCTACTCTCGTCTATTGAAATCTACAGCTATGTGGGGGCATAATTGGGGGCATTACCCCGTTCAATGAAAATCGGTGCCCCCAAATGAAGCTAACAGCCAGACAAGTCGAAACTTCCAAGCCAAAAGAGAAAGCGTATAAACTGTCTGACGGTGGTGGCATGTATTTAGAAGTTGCTCCGAATGGCTCTAAATATTGGCGTATGAAATATAGGTATGCCGGCAAAGAGAAAAGACTGGCTTTAGGTGTATATCCATCAATATCACTTGCACAGGCTAGGGCGAAAAGAGAAGAAGCCAAGCGCATATTAGCGTTAGGTGATGATCCATCGTTGGTAAAGAAAGCCGAAAAGCGAGAAAAAGAGTCTCAGGTCAACAATAGCTTTGAGAAAATCACACTTGAATGGCATGACTATAAAAAGCCGAATTGGTCGCAAGGTTATGCTGATGACTTATTAGAAGCCTTCCAGAAAGATATCTTCCCTTACATTGGTAAAGCTAGCATTACGGAAATTAAGCCACTAGACATGTTAGAAGTGCTTCGAAAGCTAGAAAAGCGCGGTGTGTTGGATAAACTAAAAAAGATAAGACAGGCATGTAACCAAGTATTCCGTTATGCAATTGTGACGGGGCGGGCAGAGTATAACCCTGCATCAGAATTAGCTGGCGCACTGTCTACACCAAAAGCAAAACACTTCCCCCATTTAAACGTTAATGAATTACCTGATTTTTTACAGGCACTATCTGTATGTAGTGGAAGTAAGATCACTCAGATTGCGACCAAGCTATTGATGATAACAGGTGTTCGTACTATTGAACTAAGAGCTGCTGAATGGCCAGAAATAGATTTCGATAAGGCTATTTGGGAAATACCAAAAGAACGTATGAAAATGCGTCGACCTCATATGGTGCCATTATCTACACAGGCGTTAGAGTTATTCAAAGAAATACAAACCATAACAGGAAAGTTTAAATATATCTTTCATGGCAGGAATGATGCTTCTAAACCAATGAGTGAAGCAGCAATAAATCAGGTCATAAAGCGTATTGGTTATGATGGTAGAGCCACAGGCCACGGATTCAGGCATACAATGAGCACCATCCTACACGAACAAGGCTATAACACTGCATGGATTGAGACACAGCTAGCACACGTTGATAAGAACTCTATTCGTGGAACGTATAACCATGCTCAGTATATTGATGGACGTAGAGAAATGCTTCAATGGTACTCTGATTACATGGACGCATTAGAGAACGGCGATAATGTTGTACACGGTAACTTTAAACGTGCTTAAGTAGCCAGCGATCGCATACTGAACCAGACAGTAAAATGTCTGGTTTTTTTTATGCTGGAACTAGTTGTTATTGCAATAAATATTTAAAATTTTACAGAAGTTATCCACAATTACCATCTGATTAGTACACTTGATAATACGCAGATATACGATACACTTTACTTTAGTATTATTTGATAGACGGTAATAGACCACATGGAAACTCAGGGAGATGAGGCGTGGATATATTAGCTAGCCGAAAATGGCTAACACTTAAAGAAACATCTCGTTTTTTAAGTAAGAAATTAAAAAATGAAATTAGATTATCTGATGTTGCGCGATTGATTGCTGATGGCGTAATTAGACCCTCAGTTTTTTTTCATACCCCAGTTTTTGTTAGAGCTGTTGATATTACAGACAGACCACTTTCTTATGTTTTGTCTGAAACAGAAACTGCTCTTTCCGATAATCGTAAGCTATTAAGCCAAGAGCCAATATTGCCTAATACATTAGTACCTCACGCCACACCTATTGATAATCAAATCATGAGAGTTTCTAGTTTATGGTCAGCTTTGCCTACAGGTATAGCAAAACATGAAGCGGAAAGAATATATTCGCAAGAAGAACAATTACCTATGCCAACACGCTCGTTATATGACATAAAAGGGATCGTCATCGCTGAACCAACAAAAAAATATCAACTAATCACTGGGTTTGATGTTGAAAAAGAGTTGCTGGAGTTAATCAAATTAAGTCAATCACAGGATGGTGAGGGAAGTGGTTTTCTTTCTGGGCATATAGAAAAGTTGAAAAATATCCGAGATGAAGTTCGCCATGGCAAAATGGAAAATAGCTTTATTCCCTGCACGAGCTTGCCTCAGAATGCATATTTTGCAATTAAGATGGAAGATATAGAATCATTTTTCTCTGAGAGTCGAGATCCCCAAAAAAAGATTTCATTAAAAACACAAAACGCACAAGCTCAATTTATTTACGGTTTACTTTTTACTAAGTATGGCAAGGATGTTGCTGATAACCCCCGTCCTCATATTGAAAATCCAAGAGGAGTAATTAGAACAGAATTCGACTCATTGAACCTCTCATTACCTAGCGGAAACGCTGTTTCTGGCTGGCTTAAAAATATTGACTCGTAATATTACGAACTATTTTTGTAATATTACGAAAACACCTAATTCAACGAAGTATATTCCATCCTGAGATCTACGAACGTCTACTAAGGCGTATCATTAACTAGATAACAGGGGGGCATAATGCCAACAGCAACAACCTTAAAAGAAAACCTCATTCGTTTACCTGAAGTTATGCGTCGTACTGGCTATGGTAAAGCGTGGATTTATCGCCTTATCGAAACAGGACAATTCCCGAAATCAGTAAAAATCGGTACTCGTTCTATTGCTTTCGTTGAGTCAGAAGTGGATGAGTGGGTAGCAAATAAGATTGCTGAATCACGTACTGGCGAGGTGGCATAATGGAAAAGAAAAACCACCCGTCACAGGCGGCTTCTCAGAATAACGTAGCATCGTCTATTCTACCAAAGAACCCACCGAAAAAACACCGCGCCCGTTTATATATGTTAGGTACAGGCATTAATGGATTTACAGAGAATGAAATATTAATTCATTGTCGTTTATCGTCAGGTCGTAATTATCCAAATGAATTGGAACGTTTATTAAATATCGAACTGGAACGCATTGATGAGCCCAATCCTGATGGTATCGGGTCACACTACCGTTACCGCTTTAAGACGGCTCAGGATGCGCAGAAGGTTATCAATTTAATCAATGAGCGCGCTGAACAAGGTAATTACCAGACGCTAGATAAAGCACTCGTAAATAACATTTTAAGCCTCTACCCGACAAAATAACGGAATAAGAAAATGAAACTAAAAAATAACAGCTTAAATGCTGGTGGATTCGCTCATCCAAAATTCAGCGACGAGACTATTTTAAATATCAACTCAGATGATATTTCCGTTATTCGATTTGAGGGGGTAGAGGTACGGATAGTTAAAATTAATAACGAGCCGTGGTTCGTCGCTAAAGATGTTTGTGATGCTCTACAATTAACTAACTCAAGGGCTGCTTTGCTGGCTCTAGATGAGGACGAAAAGGATGTAAGTTTAATTTACACCCTTGGCGGTAATCAGAAGTTGAATATTATTTCTGAGTCTGGATTTTATAAACTGATTGCCCGTAGCCGTAAGGCAACCACTAAAGGCACATTTGCGCATCGTTTTACTAATTGGGTATTCCGTGACGTAATCCCATCTATCCGTAAAACTGGCGCGTATGGTGTGCCATTCTCAGCGTTAAATGACTTTACCAAGCGTCAGCAACAATACCAAATTACAGCCTCAAAACATGGGCGTGATCTGCAATCCTGTAAGCAAAAGAAAGCTGATTTACAGCGTGAAGAACGCGAGTTGTGGAAAAAGTACCAGCCTGATTTTCTTGATGGAGAAATCCACTAATGATGGCTATTAACTTACAAATGTTTGGTACACCCAAAGCGCTGTATCAAAGTTCAAATATTAATCAATTAACACCCGATTGGGTGAATATTGCCTACCAAGAGAGTGATTCCCTACTGGCAGGTAATAACGTAAGTTCAACGTACACTAATCAGCCGATTACCGTAGCTTTAAACTACGGTATTACCGGCAACCAATCAGACAAATTTTCGTCTGGTTACTCGGTTAATATTTTGGCTCAGCAACTGGCTAAAACTTTAGCCGATGTATCAGCGAAAATTTACGCCAATCAATCACCCAAATTTACGGGAAATAAATTTGGGGAATATTTCTCAGGTCAATCAGCAAAACATTTTGCCAATCTAAAACGTGGAGAATTTACACCATTTGCTAAAGGTGGCTTTTCTCACCTTTCTAAAGAGGCTAATTATCCTCATTGGCAAGGTTTAATCGGGGTCACTACACAAGGCAGAATTGAGTTTTGTCAGTCCATAAAAAAGGAACACGAAGAGTTTTTTGAGTCCATAAAAAAGGGCAGCCAATCGGCTACCCTCGGGAACGTCGATATTGAATATCGAGCAAGTGAGAACTATGAGAATAGTATTCATCTTGTTATTGGTAAAGGTAATAACCTTGAGTTAATACAAAAATGTGCAATACATCACTTGCGCTTATGGGTGATTGTTGGCTATAGTAAAAACGCACTAGCAAAATCTAGTGCCGGAATTGGCGTTCTGAATCAGTTACTGGCGACACATGACGCGCCTTGCGTCTTTTTTTGTGTCCATGCCTACGCACACCCATTAAATGCGGTATTATATCGCGCTGAATCTATGGTGGCGGCAGCAGAGCAACCGCAAGGTTGGCTGGATTCCAGTAACTCCAGTAACGCCAACTCTACTGTCGTCACCACCCCCGAAATTGGCGTTTCTAGTGGTGACTCCTTAACAAAGTTACTGGAGATCATCGTTATGATGGCAACCCCTACCCAAACTCAATTTAAATTCCTGTTTTTGAGCATTAAACGCTCAGATACTACCGCTAAACCTTGTCGCATTGCTGTTACAGCATCGAACGAACACGATGCAAGACTCATGCTTGTACGTGATTACATTCTGTCATTCGCTGGGCGCTTACCCGCTCAGGAGGTGACAGCATGAGCGCAGATATCACTATCCATCAAGCAGCTGAAAAAGCACAACAGCTAGAACTGATTAGCCTGATGCTTCCTAATTATCCTCGCAATTTTACACCAAGCGATATCGTCGCTATTTCCTCACTTATGACGGAATTATCCGGTGATGTAGCGGCATTCTTGAACGATGTGGCAGCACAGGAGTGTAAGGAATGAGCAAACCAATTTCTTTAGATGTAGCCGCATACAAGGCACAGCAAGCCAATTCATTAATCACAACGATATTAGAACAGGCTCAAGGGAACTGTTCGAGTGAGTTGGTGGATCTCATTTCTATTGCTTGCGATTTAAGCTGTGAAATATCCGAATCCCTCGAGGAGGCGACCAAATGAAAACAATCAAATTAAAAGTTGGTCACTTATCTACCTTAGAAGAAGTCGAACACATCAACGAAGAACTCCAAGCATTATTAATCCCATTATTAACGGCTGTAGAGAATGAAGCTGATACAGATACACATTTTCTACTAAGAGCAGTTAATCGCCTTGTATGTGCTCAAGGGAAAGAAATCACTAGGTTAGCGGAGGTGATGAAATGAGACTGGTCACTATCAATGCCACCAGCCTAAGCCCATTCATGTATCAAGGTAAGCGAGTTGTGACCTTTGCCATGATTGACGAGGTACACCAACGCCCGAAAGGTACAGCAAAGCGCACATTCAACACACATAAAAAGCACTTCATTGATGGGGTAGATTACTTTTTGCTCACTAAGTACGTAATACGTACCGAGTTACCCGAACTAGAGATAGGCGGTAAGGCAAAAGAGTTAATGCTTATCACTGAGTCAGGTTATTTGATGGTTGCCAAGCCATTTACCGATGATTTGTCGTGGCAGGTTCAACGCTCAATGGTTAACAGCTACTTTCGTTTGTCTGAGTTCCCCGAAATTAAGCACATTCAAATCCCCACGCTGGCGGAACTTGAAGCCATGCCAATTAGTGAGGCTCAAAACTTGATTAGCAGTTTAGAAGCTGACTCTTATCAAGGTCACGGTAGGCGCGGCAGTTATGCCATGAACCTACGCCGCAAGGAGAAGAAAGCACTTAAACCAATGGTAATAGCCATTGAACAAGCCTCACAGCTACACATTCAGGATATGGGGGATTACCGCTCATGAGAACGTTTCAAATAGCAGGGTATGGCACAACACCGAAAGGGTTAACGCTAGGTATTTGTAAGCAGGTGATATCTGCCACCCAGAAAGACGCACAATCGCAAGTGATGCGAGAAGCGCAACGTGACGGTTTAACCGATATCCGAATTAACTATGTGCGTGAGGTGAAGTAATGACTCAGGAACAAAAGCGTGAAGTAGAAATGTTACTAGAGCCGCACCAAGCAAAAGTATTAATGCTGATTACTTTACTTTCTACGTGGCTGGAAGCAGAGGGATGCGAAGAAACCAGAAACATGATCTGGGCGGTATTGACCGTTGTTTATTCGATTAGGGATGAAATGAACGAAGCGGCAGAGGGAAAATAATGAAACTTAATTATTTTGACAGTGGCGCAGTCGCCAAAATCACCGTAACCAGCAATCTATTTCAATATAAAAAACATCGTCGCGTTGTGGAAACGGCACTACTTAAAACCCATGTAACAGCCAGCACAAAGCGCGGGTTAGTGATTAAAACAGTGATTACAGGTAAGTCCTCGCATGTGTTGAGAGCTTACAAGGTAGCAGTAGCGGAGGCGAACCGATGAATATTACAAACATTAACGCATTTGAGCACAGCGAACAGGGCGTAATTCTCATTACTACCGCAGCGAATCAAGAGGCGATCAGCTACAGCGAAGCATTGGACGCACTGAATAATGGCATCTTTGATGGCAATTTGATTTTGGGTTTTGAGTTAGTTCTCGCTATTAGTAAGGGAGAGGTTAACGGCTTCTTTAAATCTACGATTGAGCAAACGGTCATTCTTTGGCGTTGGATTGTCGCAGCCTCATTTGTTATGGAACAAGCCGATCATAACGGGTTTCATTATGCTGACGATGGGAAAGGCGGAGTGGTTACCGCCGCAGTGTATCGCAATGAGCACGCCGCTTTAACTATTTATGCCTCCAGTGAGCGAATGTTATTAGCAAATCATGTTGAGAGTATTGCTTATGAACATTATGAGCCTAAGTATGCTCCTGCAATGGCTTTACGTATGTATCGTGATTTTATCAATCTTGAGCCAAAACAAGGCTGTCGGCTATCAGATAGAGGTCGAGAGGGGCTATCGATGCTTCACGATGATCTCATTCGAATGATAGAAGATGGTGACTTTAAAGACACCGTCACCGTTCACTAGGGAGCCAATGACATGATAATCACAACCTTTAAAGTTAATTCACTGGCAAACCGGTACGCAGAGGCAATCTATCAGGATATTAAAGCCCGTAATGGTGGCGATTACTTCACAATGAACGTGGGTAATAAAGTGATTGAGGTCGCCATTAGCGACGGTGCGAAAAGTGTTCGCTTGCTGGTAGACAGTTACTTATTGAACGCCTTGAAACAAGAAAAAAAAGCATGGAAAAAAGCCGCCGTACAAGTCTTAAAAGTTTGTGTGATAAATGGCGTTATTACAGGCTACGGGCGCGAAATATGGAAAAGCATGATTAATGACATGGGTAATACTTTAGCCGAACAAGGAGAGTTTCAATGAAGCCGATTGATGTTATCCGTGATGTGAAGCTGAAAGCCAACGGGCAATGGCAAAACATATTATCTAACCTTGGGGCGGAAGTGCCCCTAAACACGCACACGGCTTGTCCTCATTGTGGCGGTAAAGACCGTTTTAGATTTGATGACAAAGACGGCAACGGCACGTTTATTTGTAGTCAGTGCGGCTCGGGTGATGGGTTGGACTTAGTTCAGCGTGTTCTGGGTGGTAGCGTGACAGAAGCCGCTTATGAGGTGGCTGGCATGATTGGTATTGATACCCGTTCAGATAATCCACCAGCCTACCGTAGCCATGAGGTAAAGGCGCAACAGGACGCATTGAAAGCGCAGCAAGCCCAGAACCAAGCTAACGAGCAGATAGAGAAGCATAAACGCTTTACAGCGCGATACAGCCGCACTATTGCCAACGCTAAAAAGGGCGAATCTGAATACCTGAAAGCGAAAGGTTTTGAGAGTACCACCGTGACCCTATTAGCCGATGGTTCGCTGATTATTCCATTGATAGACACTGACGGCACAATAACCGCCGCACAGACCATTAAACCCAATGGCGAGAAACGGCTATTACTCGATAGTACGAAGAATGGCAGCTATTACCCTATCAATGAGCCTGTAAACGTTTCTACGGTGATTATTGCCGAGGGATTGGCAACCGCCATGACGTGCCAGTTAATCCAACCAGAAGCGCACACAGTCGCGGCAATTGATGCGGGTAACTTAACTCATGTGGCTAAGGTGATGCGGACGAAGTACCCAGAGAGCCAAATTATCATTGCTGGAGATAATGACAGTAAAAATGAGGTCAATACGGGGAAGGTGAAAGCAGAAGCCGCAGCGAGAGAAGTGAGTGGCTATGTTTCAATTCCACCTTGTCAGGGAGATTGGAACGATTACCTGCAATCCAGAGAGAGGAAAGCTACTGCCTCTGCTTTCAGCGAGGGAATATATCAGCCACAAGGAGACGAGGCAATGAGTGAGATGACATTGACTGAAACGGCAAAGGAAAACGTTACTGAAACAGTAAAACCAACCGATCCAATGAAAACCCGTATTGAGTCACGTGACGATGGTGTATTTCTAGTTACACCTAAAGCGGACAAGGAAACAGGGGAAATCATCAATCATGAACAATGGCTATCAAATGCCATAAAACGCATTACAAAAGGCGTTAATGATTTGGGGCATGAGTATTTGATTATTGAATGGGGGAATAACAACGTGCAGGCAATACCGACAGGCGACATTGGAGAGCGTGAGGGATGGCGCACATTGAAAAACGCAGGGTTATTTGTCACAACCAAGTCAGGGCTAAGGCAGTCGTTTTCTGATTGGCTATTGCGGCAGCCATTCAAAGAGAATTGGAGTATCACTAATAAATCAGGTTGGCACAAAGGCGCGTACATCATGCCAGACGGCTCAATTATTGGCACGCCCGAGCAACCCATATTTTTTAACGGACAAAGCGCAGCCGCTACCGCCTACCAGACAAGCGGAACAGTAGAAAGCTGGCGGAATGGCGTAGCGCGATTAGCTAACGGAAACAGTTTTATGATGATAGCGATTGGGGCAGCACTCGCCGCGCCGATGACAAGCATTGTCGGGGCTGACAGTTTTGGGCTTCACTTATACGCACAGTCTACCGCGGGGAAAACCACCGCCGCAGATATGGCAGTGAGTTTATATGGCGAACCCGATTTACAGCGTTTAACGTGGTATGGCACTGAATACGGCATGACCAACGAAGCGGTAGCGCACAATGACGGGCTTTTATATTTAGATGAAGTCGGACAAGGGGCTGACCCTAAACACGTCTACAAATCGGCTTACACCCTGTTTAATGGCAAAGGCAAGATACAAGGCGCGAAAGAGGGTGGCAATCGTCAGGTTCAGAACTGGAAAACGGTAGCGATTAGCACTGGCGAGAAGGATATTGAAACCTTTTTATCGATGGCAGGGATTAAGGTCAACGCAGGGCAATTAGTGCGATTACTCAATATTCCAATGGAACGCGCCACTGAATTACACGGTTGTGAAACAGGGAAAGCCCACGCGGATTTAATCAAGGTGAATTGTCGTGATAGCTACGGGGCAGCAGGGCGTTACTGGATTGAATATCTATCAAGCCATAAAGACGAAGCCAAAGAAACCTACCGAGCCGCGCAGCAACGCTGGAGTAAGTTAATCCCTAGCAGTTACGGGGAGCAAGTACACCGAGCGAGTGACCGATTTGCTACGCTGGAAGCTGCCTTGTTAATGGGGAGTGTTATCACAGGCTGGAATGAGCAGGATTGTCGGGATGTGGTTCAAGCTATCTTCAACGTGTGGGTTGCAGAATTCGGTACAGGCAACAAAGAGTTTGAGCAAATCAAAGAGCAAGCCGAAGCGTTTTTAAATGCTCATGGATTAAGCCGTTTTGCGCCCATTCCTTATGACGTTCGGGATCTGCCGATTAGAGACCTTGCAGGATATAGGAAGAAAGGCAGTAACGAGGATGACCCGATAATCTTTTATACCTTCCCATCCGCCTTTGAGAAAGAAATCGCGGCAGGGTTTAACTACAAGCAATTTGCTGAGGCGTTAAAAATGGCTGGCATGTTAACACCGCCCACCAGTGGGAGAGGTTATCAACGAAAAAGCCCACGCATAGACGGACGGCAATTTAATGTTTACGTTTTGCAATTCGCACCAGACAGCACCGAAGAAGATAACAATTGAGTAACAACTAGCGGAGGGATGAAAATCCCATGATATTTTTTTCATGTGCGTGATTTTATCGTTTTAGTGTTGGTTCAGTTGGTTCAGTAGATAAGTTTTACTGATTTATAAGGAAAAAACACCATTTTTTGAACCAACACTGAACCAACAAAGGGCTGTTTTGAACCGACAAAGTGACATTTTGAACCGACACTCAAGGTTGGAGAATTTCTTCACTGGTTGGCATGTTTAGGTTTGATGTTGGTTCATCCGTTAAAAATGTTGGTTCAAACAAGGGTAATGTTGGTTCAGTATTTTTAAATAAACACTTTAAAAACAATCATCTTTACAAATTGAACCAACTGAACCGACTGAACCAACACCTGATCGCGTATTTAATAGAAAAGTTTTTTTGAGGAAAAAGAGAGAATGAGCCGAGCGACTTTATCATTAAGAAAAGATAACAATAACGTAACAAATCCACCAGCGACGAACACACCAAAAAGCATACAAGCTAAAATGCCACAGGAAGCCCCACAGCAAGCGAAAAAGAAAAATAAGGTAGATGTTCATGCGAGGAAGAAACAGCACCGTATCGACCGCATAGCGCAGCACTGGACGCTATTCAGTGAGCCAGAAGCCAAGCCGCTAATGATTGGCATCAAGGAAGCTATGATTGCTGAGATTAAAGATAAAGGGCTGGATATCCCAGAGTGCCACATTAAACAGGGATTACGCTCATACATCAGTCGCAAGGCGTATTTGAAAGCCCTTACTCTGGGCGGCAATCGGTTTGATATGCACGGGCAACCTAACGGAGAAATCACACCAGAACAGCAAGCCATAGCAGAACAAACGCTGGCGGAATGGAACGGAAAGTAATACCGCAATTCAAAATCAATCATCACATACAAGACAAAAGCCGACTCAAATAGTCGGTTTTTTTGTTGTCTTATTTCCATAATATTGAGCGCGAGTAGAAAATATTTCTATTTATACGTCCAGTTATAGCAATAATTTATTGTTTATTTTTTAATCTGAATTAAAATTGCAGTGTATATAAAAACAGGGTGGATAAATAACCATGAGCAAGCAAAAAAGAACGTTCAAAGCTGTATCAATTGATAGCGAGATTTTGGAGCGTATAGAGAAGTTTCGCCAACAACGTGCGGAAAAGGACTATTTAATTAATGAAGCTCCGATGACGCAACTAATTAGAGGGCTACTCAATGAGGCTTTACGCCGTGAGGGGGTATAAATGGCAACGTTAATAGATACATTGCTGGTATCGCTGAAACTGGATTCGGCGAGTTTTGCCGCCGATGCGAAGAATGCGACGAATGAGAATGATCGGTTATCGAAATCTATCGATTCATTAAACGACGTACTAGGCGACGTTAACGAAACGCTCAAGGGTACAAAAGAGCAGCAGAAAAAAGCGAAAGAGCAAACAGACGAGTTCGCCAAGTCAGTCAATAACGGAATTAAAGCCCTCGCTACACTATTTAGCACAATCTTAGTTTCATCAGGGCTACAAAAACTCATCGACGATACCGCCAAAGCTAACGATCAGCTTAATTTCATGAGTAAAAATCTAGGCGTTAATGCGACGACTGTTAAACGCTGGCAAGGTGCGGCAGAAATGGCAGGAGGCAGCGCAGAGGGCATGGCTGCCAGTATGGGCGGATTAAGCAAATCATTGTGGGATTTGGCTACAATGGGGGATACTTCAATCCTTCCGTACTTTAACGCGCTGAATGTGGGGGTGATGAAAAATAGCGGAGAGCTAAGAAACCTCGATGATATCTTGCTGGATGTCGCCGATAGCCTGTCTCAGATGTCCAGACCTCAAGCCTATAACTTCGCTAAGAATATGGGCTTTGACGAAGGCACGATAAATATGTTGCTACAGGGGCGGAAAGAGGTAGAGGAATATCTAGCCTTACAAAAAGACATCGTGGTTTCGTCTGAACAAGAGCTAGAGATTAGCCGGCAACTGAATAAGCAAAATGCGCTAGTAGGTCAGCAATGGGAGGGATTAAAGACGCTACTGGCTAATTATGTTATCCCTTATGCGCTGAAATTCTCTGAGCTAGTGTCTGGCTTCCTGAATTACCTGAATAAGAACCGAGATACCGCCGTCATGGTGTTTAAAGCTATGGGGGCAGTGATAGGCATCACCCTCATACCCTTGGTATTAAAAGCCGCGACAGCGTTCCTAGGCATGTTTGGGGCTATCGGACTTATGCCAGCAGCACTACTTCTGTTGGCTGGGGGGCTATGGCTGCTCTATGATGACTTCAAGAAGTGGAAAGAAGGCGGCGAATCATTACTTGGTGAGTATTGGAAAAAGTGGGATAGCACGATCACCCCAATACTGAAAAAACTGGAAGAGTTCGAAAAATGGTTCAAAAAAACGGAGATTGGCAAGTGGTTTACCGACCAAGAGGGAAATCTTGATACTTGGAAAGTGGCGCTAGGCGGGTTTGCTTTGTGGTTCGGAACTAAATGGGCTGCTAGCCTATTAGCAACGCTAGGTAAAGTAACCAAAGGCATTAAAGGCGTTGGGGTTGCGGCAGGTAACGCATCAAAGCTCGCAAAAGGCGCTGGAATGATAGGCGCGACATATATTGGTGCTGAGTTAGTAGATGAAGGGCTGAATAAACTGTTTGGCAAATATGACGCATATCAGCGTGCCAGAACCGCGCCAACGTGGGGGTATTTCTGGGATTCATTTTCAGGAGGTGGCGGAGATGCTTACTGGAAAGATGGCAAGTGGATTGATAACAGAGGTAAAGGAAACGGTCAGTTATTATCTAGTGATACATTGGATATACCAACAGGAGATGTAACAAGGGATTCTTTAGCTGCCAGAGTTACTAGAGGAGAACTTTCATTAGATCAGGCTAATGAAAAGTTAGTTGGTGGCAAGAGTGATGATATAAACGTTTCATCAAAATATAAGGATAGAGGATTAAGGTATAACAGTCCATTAAACCTAGCCTATGCAAAACAGAAAGGCGCATCAAATGACGGTAACGGATGGGCTAAATTTGATAGTCCTTATGATGGAATAAGAGCCAGTTCTAGACAGCTAATGATGTACTACAATGGAACATCAGCAGCAGCGGAATATAAAAAGTTACAAACTGTCTGGGATATTATCCATCAATGGGCACCAAAAGGTCACGGTGATAATGACCCTGCTGGATATTCAAAAATTGTCGCTGATAGAATGGGGGTTGGTGTGGACTCTGTTTTAGACTTGAATAATCCGACTGTCATGCATTCCTTGATCAAAGAGATGTCGAAAGTAGAAAATAGCAATAAATATCCATATTCGGATGCTCTATCAATGGCTGCCATTCAAGGTACTGGCGATCCTATTCAGAACGCTATTAGCAATATCCAATCATTCAACAAACAGATATCAACGCCTTTTGCAGCGGGTGTGAGTGGTTTGGCTAAGGGGTTTTTAGATCAATCAAATGCGCTTAAATCACAAGCCCAAACAATCACAAATAACAAAACGGATGTTAACGTAGGGGGAATAACAGTACACACCACTGCTTCAACATTATCAGGGGTTAATGAATCGGCAGCTGAAGAAGCTACGCGGAGAGTTTATCAACTAGTTCCAACAATGAACTAATTAACTTTAAATAACCTATACCCAATGGCACAATTAATTAAACCAAATTCAGAGAGAATGTAAAATGTTTAAACGATTGTTCATTGGGATAGTATTCAGCATTACAACATCAACAATTGCGAACGCTGGTAGTGGGTTATATCGAGATGAAAACTTTAACCTGAATTCATATCAAGGGGCGTATATGTGCAATATATACCCAATGCCAAATGACATAACTAATTGGTCAGAATATACAGATAAAGTTATTGGACAGGCGAATGTAGTTGTTGAAAACCAAGAAGGCGGAACGGGAAAGCATGTTTTTGTAAGTCTAAATAATGGTAAAGAACTTAATACGCCTTTATTGCCATTGCTGGAAAAGGGATCATCAGGAACTATCTATGGAAAGAAAAACAGCACTTTTACAATGATGTATATTCTTAACGCGGAAGATGGGGCGCTAATTGCTATCCAGGATAAGCGCAAAGGGAATGAACTTAGCGTTTTGCTTGGCGGGTGTAACTTACTCCGAAATCAGGAAGAACCAGCCCCAGCAGACCCACAGTAAATATAACGTTATAGAGATTGAGCACATGCAGCAAAGTATTAAGAAAAAACGCAATCGCTACTTTAACGGTACGCCAACAACGCGCCTAATCGTAACGTGTGAGCAATCCGTTATTGACGCAGTAGACGAGCATATATTGATAAACTATATCAGGGCTGGCAATCGTGCAGAGTTCGTGAGACAGGCGATAATTGAGAAGTTACAGCGTGAACTTTGATGATTAATGGAGAAGTACGCGCACGCGCGAGAAAATCCAGACTTTCGAGACCAGTACGCGCGCGCGAGGGAATGATGATTTTCGGGCACGTTAGCGGTTATTTATTCGTATCGTAAAAAGTAACTTTGATGATTAATGGAGTCCATAAAAAAGGGCTGAATTAGCGACAAATATAGACATTAAATGAGGGGGCTAGATGCTAACAACTAAACAAGAAAATTTCTGCCTTGCCTATATTGAGACGGGCAACGCAAGCGAAGCCTATAGAACGGCATACGACACGGCAAAAATGAAGCCTGAATCAATCAACAGGAAAGCTAAAGAGCTATTGGACAACGGCAAGATTACGGCAAGGGTGAACGAGCTACAGCAAGATATTAGAACAAAGCACGATATTACCGTTATGATGTTATTGGATGAGCTGGAAGCGGCTAGATTGAAAGCCCTGAATGCTGACACGCCTCAAGCATCGGCAGCAGTAGCGGCAACGATGGGGAAAGCCAGATTGACAGGGCTGGATAAGGTTCTGGTTGATTTAAGTGCCAATGTGAAAGTAGAGACACGCTCAATCAAGGATATTTTTGATTAAATATCAATAGATAATAATACTACCTTACTCATTCTATTAATTTTTTTTAGATAATTTACTATAGGCATGGCAGCCATCTTGAAGACCTGAATCGCAAGCTTTTCTAAAATATTTACTTGCTAAGGCTTCATTTTTTCTAACTCCATCTCCTGTTAAGAATAAGAAGCCTAAAATAAAATGCGCTTTAGGGTTATTTTGTTCTGATGCTTTTTTTAACCATTTTGCTGCGATTTTAGAGTCTTTATCTACACCTTTACCTTCATAGTACATGACACCCAGTAAGGCTTGGCTATATGAATCTCCTTGCTCCGCGGCCTCCATAAACCATTTTGATGCTATTTGGTAATCAAGAGGAACCCCTTTACCCATGTAGTACAGGGTGGCTAATTGCCCTTGAGCCATAGAGTAACCTTGATCTGCCGCTAATTTATACCACTTAGCTGCTTCCGCGTAATCCTGTCCTACGCCTTTACCTTCATAATACATTGCGCCTAATAAAGTCTGTGCTCTTGCGTTGCCTTTTAAAGCTGCTTGGGAGATTAATTGAGCAGTTTTTTTAAAGTCTTGCTTTACTCCTTTCCCCTCATAATACAATGTTCCTAACATTATCAGAGCATCCTCATTCCCCTGATCGGCAGCCTTGCACAACGCAACTTCTTGAATCTCACAAGTATTAGACCAAGCAATAAGCGGAAATAATAGAGATATACAAAGTGCTATTTTTTTCACGTGACCCTCATTTAGGAATTTTACCATCCCGTTTATGTGTAATGAAATAATTATTCAACGCAATATACTAGATCTTATGCTCGTAATTTAGCTAGGATATCTTTGTGCCGCTTCCATGCTGAATAAATATCCTTATCCCACGCTTTACCACCTTTCGTCTGGTAGCCAGCCTCGTTAATCCGTTCAGCGATAATGCGCCCGTTATCTATACCCTCTGATAGCACCAAATTAACCACAGAAACGACAGCAGACTCATTATAGGTATAAGGTGGGATATCCGCCTTGCCAGCAATCAAAGATGCCACAGACGATTCTAGGCGTTCCACCAGCGATAACATACGAGCGTCAGGATTGCTGTCTGGTCGATTTAGTTTCTCTTTGATAGCTGAGACTATCCACGCTGTTTTATCAGTACCAGAGTTCGATACAGCATCATTAAACAGGGTTTGCAGTTCAGCAGGTAAACGAAAGGCAATAAGATTAGATTTACTCATGATAATAGTCCGTTATTAACTCAATGAGTGCTTATTATATCAGCGTATAACAGTGTTATACAGATTAGGAAATGTAAAATTGCTGGTGAATTTAATGATTAATTCTATAACTTAAAGTTAGAGTAACTTACTGTAAAACAAGCAAACCGTATTATTGCGCTTTGTAACTGGCTGAATACATGGCAAAGCTCAAATTTGATCACAGTCTAATTTTACTAATAGAATCAATCGGCTCATTTTTGAGCCTGTATCAACCGCCATGGTTATCGTGACAGTCGGAAGGGGGGACAGTTGAAATGCTACCCCATACACCAAAACCACAAATTAGTACCTTTAGCCAAAGCAGATAAATATTAGCCAGTACAGCCAACCACTCAAAAATCACGGTGTGGTTATTTTGATATCAAAAAGAATCTCGGTAGTAACGTACCGAAATAGCACTGTAATAAACCGCGGTGGTACTATGATGTTGCCATGATGATTGTAAGGTATCCGTTTTGGTATCCACCGAAAAGGCTATATTTTACTGGATACTCTATCCGCTGAATGTTGACAATTGTTGACATCAGAACCAGACAAAACCAGACATGAGAACAAAGTAAATGTTGCTAGTTGTTGTGGTAGAAAACTTGTCAAAACTTGTCATCACACCAAGTAAATTTATAAGCCCCGTCCAAAATTAAATAGGTACGCAGTAGGTATGTGCTTAATTCTCGCATTTCGCTATAATCAAATAAAATAATGATGTTGTGTAAAAGTACGCAGAATGGTACGCAGCAAAACAAGGGTAATAAGTTTTGACTAGTCTTGACGGATTTAACTTGGTTGCCATTTTGACGGTTGCCACTCTGGTTGCCAGCAAAACAGCATGTTTTATGCTAGTGGAATGATGGGCTTTGATTGTTCCATTTTGGCACAATCAAGGTATAGCGATAATCACAACGCCTTTTGAGGTATAGCCATGTTACAACGTGAAGCAATACAAGCCGTTATGATGGAATTAGCCCACCAGCAAGGACAATCACTCAATGGACTCGATAGGCTGGCGATTAGAACGGGTGTAGCCCAGACAATGCAGGGTAAAGAGCGTCACAGACGAAGAATGACAGCACCTACCTACCAATGGACGAAGCCAGCACCGAAACGGTGATGCGAAGATAATCGCAATGGTCAAATATTGAGCGATGCAAGAAAAAGTGCGACGGTATACAGGCTATAGGTTGCCTTGAAATCAAGGGCACTTAAGGCGACTGAATAGGACTCCTTGATATTAAGGAGTCATGAGGCTCTGAAATCGGAGGCTCGTCACTGGCTGGCAATATTCCAATAATGTCCACGAGATAAAAGTAACCACTTTGGTAACCACCAAAAGTAACCACAATGCAAATAAGCATTGCGATACCCACAGGACAATTTTGTCCTCTGAATAAATATCAATGAGTTACCATGACGCAAATATGCGTTACCGAGTAAATCAATAGCTTATCTACTCTGAACATGAATAACCAAAGCCCAAAATTGCGCCTCGCAATGCTAGTCATAATAGAAATCACGGTGTAATTATTTTGATGTCAAAATGACTGGATATAATAACGTACCAAAATGGCATGTAGGTAAACCACGGTGGCACTATTGATTGGACTATATAAAACCTAATGCTTGGTACTACCAAAAATTACACTGGATTGATTAATATCCTTGTTATCATTCATGTTTTATGAATATCAGTGCGGGTATGTAGTGCGTATGCATTAGGTACACTAGTATCTTTAAATTAAGGCAGGTATACAGTATTTACTATCATGGTATGAAGGTGAGTAAATGAGAAAAGCAAAATCAATCAAGATCACCACATCAGGAACGGTAATAAAAGCTCCTGAGCGAGTTAAAACAGCCACAGGTAAAGTTATGGCCACAATGACTATTCAGGCTGAGAGTGACAAGCGTAGCCCGTACCCATTAAAGATAGTGGCATTCGATATTAATGCGCTGGAGCTTATGACCTGCCAGAAAGGAAACAAAGTAACTGCTACGGGTCGCTATGAATGGTTTAATGGTTATCAGCTAACAGGGGCGCAGATAGTTACCTGTTAGTAAATGAGCACTATGATAAAAATAAAGCTCAAAATAAATGAACGTAGTTTGAATCGCTATCCCAGAATTAATAATCCAGCTAAGCTATCCTGAAAATTAAAAGTAACTCTTACATATTCAGAGGATAGCTATGGAAGATGATTCACTTTTCACAGTAAAGGAATATGCTGCGTTGCTTAAGCTGTCTGAGTCCACTGTTTATAGAAACCCAGCTAAGTATCATATGTTCCGTGTTGGCAGGTCATGGCGCGCTAGTAAAGAAAGCTTGAAACGGTTTGAACAAGCACTGTTTCAGGATGACGTTTGTTCATCAATAGGCTCTAGAATTAAAAGCAATAAATCAACTAGCCGAAGTTTTAATACTTTAATGTCACAAGTTGACGCTGAGATAGAGTTTGAACGCCGATTAGCAGGGAGAAAGAAGCAATAATGTCTTTATATGATGATTACTTTAACATGTATACATTGACTGGTTAAATAACCAGCTCTCTAAGTTTCATTTATCTTGATAAAATATTTCAAGTATTTAGCTTAGGTATCGTGTTAGTGAGCAACATTGATAAAAAATTTCTATTTTACTACCAGATATAAATATATTTAGTAAGGAGGAGTAATGGATGAGAGAAGTGAATTACTAACTATTAAGTACGATGGAGAAGCATTAGTAGACCATAGAATTGATCTTGGTGTTCTAGCTGAATCATTAACAGGTCTCCAATTATTAATAAGTGAGGTTAACCTAATAATTAATGGGACTAATGATAAAATTGACGTGAAGGTTAAGCCATTTCAAGAGGGGTCATTTGAATATATATTAGACGTAATTCAGCATCCATCAGAATACTTAGATGTATTAGCAGTGATTGGCTTAACAGTAACTTCAGGCATAGCCTTGAAGGATACCTTGATAAATTATGTCAAAGAAATCAATAACAGACCAATAAGAAGAATGTCATTTACTCAAGAAGGGGATTGTAAGATCATCCTTGATGATGACGAATCAATTATAACTCCATCATTTTTCGGTAAGTTACTCACTAGCAAAACAATTAGAAAAAGTTTAGATAAAGTGATTTATACACCACTCCAGCATGATGGTTATGACTTGATAAAAATAAATGATAATGAAGGGAATAGCATCATTGAGTATACCAAAGAAGATAGCTCGGCATTTAAATTTAACAATAGAAGTAAAGTAATAGATCCATTGATAAATGAATTAGTTATCGATGACGCTGCCATTACATTTCTTACCGTTCATCGAGACAAGAATACCAACTGGAGGGCAGAATATGATGGCTCTGCAGTAACTATTACTATGAATGATGATGAGTTTTATACTAGAATGATCAAAGGTATTGAGTCCTTAGTTTTTAGCTCTACTTACTTAGTCAAGCTGAAAATACTGGAAGAATTAAATACCGGCGAAAAATCATATGTTATAGAAAAGGTCTATAACTAAGTTAATTTAGGTGAAATAAGGGAGGAGAAAATGCAATCACTTGCTATTTGGCTGTTATTTTTTGGCTGTCTTCCCTTGTCTTATCTAATATTTAGAGTTTCATTTGATTGGATCGCGTACCAGCTTTTACCTAAGAAAGAAGTGTTAGTTGAATTTGAAAGCTCTAATGGTGAAATAGAGCGATTCGTTATTACTGGTAAAACACAAAAAGAATTATATGAAAAAGCAGCTAAGGCTGTAAGAAGTAAGAGCGCTAATAATGGTGACTAGCTCCTCTGATTCCATTGATAACGCCACTTCAAAAATGGAGAAAACGTTACCCAATTTATCTGCAACTCTCATATCTGGTGCGGCTTCGGTGTTTTTGGCTGAATGGAGTTTTATAATTTACGGTATAGATTTTTCTTCACTTAAGCCTCTTGCGTTTGCTTCACTCCCTGTTTTTGCTCTGTCTTTATCTTATGGAATAAGAAAATTGTGGTTGATCAAAAAGGTTGGGGCGTCACAAAGAGGGATTTTGTCAGAAAGTGACAAAACGATTAAAAGAATTAAAAATAGATTAAAGGATAAAAACCTTCCTCCGAGAGTTAAAGAAATGCTAGAAAATGAGTTACTGATTGCTATGCAAGATGATATTTTATTATCAAAGGCTTCAATGACAGCATTGAGAAAAGATCAAGAAGGAGATCTCCAAAAACTTGAAGAAAACCCACCTCAGATAGATTAAATCATATTTCTTTGTATTTGTTTCGCTTTGCTCGCTTAAATATTCTAATTTTACTTCTAATGGTTCAATGCCTATAAACTTGTTTGTATGCCAAATTTTGCAACATAACTAACGATTGATGATATTTTTGCAATAATATCATTCAAATAAAATCGATATCTAAACCTCTTAATTTTTGAGTCACAAAATAAAAAGGGGGCATAATTGGGGGCATGATGCGAAATTGAATGAATTTAAGGTCTTTATAATCAATATGGTATGGCTTTATATTGAATCCTGTAGGGCGTACCATTAATTTTCAATCACTTACCATCATTTAAAATTCTCCACTTTTGCTAACTGGGACGTATTTGGGACGCAAGTACCGAAAATAGTGTCTATTTGCTTCGCATGTTCAGTTAAATGATTAGGTGCTAAGTGTGCATATCTTCTCACCATATCAACTGATTCCCAGCCGCCCATTTTCTGTAAAACTGAAAGCGGGACGCCAGACTGAATCAACCAACTAGCCCATGTATGCCGCAAATCATGAAAGCGGAAGTTTTCTATCCCTGCTCTTTTTAGTGCAGCTCTCCATGCTGTGTTAGAATCAACGCGCATTTTTCTAACGCTTGGCGTTAATGTTCCGTCTGGTCTCTTTTTGGATTCAGTGTGAACAAATACCCATTTGTGATGGTTTCCTATTTGTTCCTTAAGAACCTGACAAGATGTATCATTCAATGCAACACCGATAGCCTGACCTGATTTGCTTTTCTCTTTGGAATATTGACATGGTTTCCTTTCTCCTGTCTCACCAGTGTTCACTGGTATACAGGCTATAGGTTGCCTTGGAATCAAGGGCACTTAAGGCGGTTAAATAGGACTCCTTGATATTAAGGAGTCATGAGGCTCTGAAATTGGAGGCTCGTCACTGGCTGGCAATATTTCTAATAATGGTCATGAGATAAAAGTAACCACACTGGTAACCACTAAAAGTAACCACTCAGGAATGGTTACCGATGGTGATTAATACCACAATGCAAATAAGCACTCTGACTAAATATCAATAAGTTACCGTGACGCAAATATGCGTTACCGATTAAATCAATGGGTTATCTACTCAGAACATGAATAACCAAAGCTAAAATAACGGTCCTATTACGGTCCGTATAATGCGATTGAAAGGCAAGATTACGGCAAGGTTAAACGGGGATGTTACGGGGAGGATTAAGCCGATAACGGTAAGGTTACGGTAAGGTATTAACCCTAATGTTACCCTAATGTTTTAGGCGGTCAAATTGACCGTTTGTAGTTACATCAATGAGTTGTGACATGGTTAGTGGTCACTGTGACCTCTCGCAATAAAAACAATGCGTTGTCACCCCTTACCAATGGTCACTGAAACGATGACCAATGAGCATTAATCTGGTTTTGAGATAGTGCTTAGCGATAAAAGTTATAATTTTATGGTTTTATATTACCTTTCCAATATATGGACTTTCAGTATTAAATCTCAAGTAAACTCATTATATGAGTAATCTATTGTTACATTTATGGCATTTATTTAACACTCAAGTACAGAGTAATGAGGTATGATCCTTATAGAATTTATATAAGGTATAGATGGGACACTATTTAAAACAATGATTGAGCTTGATAGAGAATTAGTGTCCGAATATTTAAAAAACTTATTTTTTGGTGTGAACATCATTATGAAAATAGAGCAATCAAACTTAATGCGTTATCAACGAGTAACTAGAAAGCTATCCGCTATCATACTGCTTGGAATGTCATTATCAGCATTTGGAGCAACTGATAAATTAACAGTAAGGGCAGGTCAAACTGGATATTTAGGGGAGCTATATCCATCAGTAAAAATTTTTAATAATGACAGGCATCCCCAGAAAACTATGTATCCTTCAGATCTAAATGTCAATTATCCAATGTTGCCTAAAACAAATGACTATATAAAGTTTCTCACTACAAATGGAGGAGCTTTTGCTGAATATAATTCAGCATATGGGATAAAGTTAGTTAATGAGAATGATAATTCTCGAATTATAGTTTTGTTATTTAATGGTACGGTAACTACAAGATATAAAGAGTATAATGGCAATAATGTAACAAAAACTGCTGTCTTACAAAAATCGAAACAAATATCTGGAAATCTTGTACCAAGCGGTATTCTGACTTGGGCTCTTGAAAATAATAGCATAAATAGGCCAAATTATTTTTATCCGAATGCAAAAAGAAATGACGGTCTTAATCAAGTAAGCATTTCCAGCCTCTCTGCTTATGCAAGTTCAGTCTCAGGTGGAAATGCCTCAGTGGTTAAAGGTAAATATAAATTATTGCCTGGTGAGTCTATCGCTTTTGGATATAAAGATGATTTATATGGAAATAATTCAGGATGGTCATTTTTATTCCCCTACTTTTTAGATAACGACAGTTTAAGTGTTGAGGCATTAGACTCTTGTACCGTGGCACCTCTTAGCTCGACTGATATTAAATTTGGTAATCAACTTGCGGGGAGAAAACAGAACCAATTGCTTGAAACTAAACTTGCGAGCATACATGTTAATTGTGTAACAGCAGGTAAGCTTTTAATGGTAGTTTCAGCTAATCAGCAATTACATGGGCAAACAGGTTCGGGAAATAATTCAGGCACAAATTTGGCTGGAATGGCTTTGGACTCACTTAGTGGCAATACAGCGGATTCAACAGAAAGGCCATATATTGTAACCTCAAGAGCAGCATCCACCCCAGATATTTGTAGAAATGGAAATGGTGATGCTATTCCATATTATGACCGTATTAAGTTAGGGAATATGTCAAATAGTAGTACTAAAGAAACATTATATTTCAACCTTTGTCATAATGGAAATATCAAAGCGGGAAGCTATCGAGGGAGTATTGATGTTTCATTTTTCTTAGAATAGTTACTATAGTTCGTAATTAAAATTATAATATCCTCTTAGTCTGATATTTAACAATTAATTACGAACTATTATTTTAATAATTTACTCATAAAGCTACAGAGGTTTAATGGCTATCAGCTAACAGGGGTACAGATAGTTACTACTTAGTAAAAGTTAGTATCATAAGCTGATTTGAAATCGGAAAATCTAAAGAGGACATTTCACATCTTTAGACTAACCCACAATTAGTTACCTACCTTTCATTGTTCCTCTTTAAGATGACCAGTTCAGCTGCTCCGAAGTTACCGAGGAGTTTCAAATATATCTATAAAATTTTAGTTACTTGTGTGCTCAATTAATTCATAGTTAATCTACTAACTTATTGTGTAATGAGACCCTTATTGAGGCGCAAATATGATTATACGTTGTTATAGTGACAAAATAAGCGATAACAAAATAGATGAGCTGACCAATTTATTGTATAGATGCGTCCTTGGTGGGGCTAGTGTTGGATATACTGACGCAAAAGATCAAATAGGTGATATGAAAAATTATTGGGTTGGTGTCAATCACTCTTTATCAACAAACAATTTTAAGCTTATCTCAGTAGAGGTAGATAAGAAAATCGTTGGTGTTGTTGGACTTGATTTGTGTACAAAGCCAAATGGCAAACACCGAGGAGAAATTTGTAAATTATTGGTATTACCTGATTACAGGCGCAAAGGTCTCGCAAGGAGATTAATGCTAGCGGCTGAGCAAATAGCATGGGAAATAGGATTGACACTTCTAACATTAGATACAAATACCAAAGGAATAACTGTTAGCTTATATACCTCTCTAGGATGGCAGGTTAGTGGTGAAATCCCTGAGTTCGCTCAATCAATTCATGGCGACCTTGAATCAACAACCATCATGTTCAAGCTAAACCCTGAAAGTAAAGTTTAAATAAGATTGATTAATAGCTGATTAAATTTGAAGTCGTACCTGTGTTAATTTTACAGTTCCGTTTGAAACGAAGTCGTGGAAAACACGAGTAGAACTATTTCCGGTTGGTATTTCATTATCTGCAATGAAATTACCAATTGATGATATTTTGCAATGCTGGTGGCTTTGGGAAAACTGAAGCCTGAACCTCTTAATTTTTGAGTCACAAAATAAAAAGGGGACATAATTGGAAGCATGATACGAAATTGAATGAATATAAAATGTTTATAATTAATGAGGTATGTCTTTATATTGAATCCTGTAGACTTCAAATGATGTCTATTTTTATGCCTAAAATTCAGTGGGTTAACTGATTTTACGCTTTCTTTGTTCATCTTCCAATGTAAAAAACTCCGCTCTATAAGCCGTCATGTGACCCCCTTGATGGTGATCCTACGTGATGGACACCTTAACTTAACTCAGAGCGGATATTACAACTTTGCTATTACAAACGGTGTGCACTAATAATTAAAAAAGGTGAATATCGATTAAAAATTTCAGCTTCCGGTTTTTCCAATAGGGCGTCATTGATGACTTTAGGCTCTTTAAGAGCATCAATCACAAATCCCACATTGAGTAATCCCATAATATAACTTTCGACTGTTCGGTGATATTTAATAACGTCATCGACAAACCATGAGGTATGACGTATAGACTCATTCTGATAATTATCGACAGGCATACAGATAAATTCACCAGATTCATTTTTCATAAATGAAGAAGCATGTGCGGTACACATCGGATGTTCCACAGAGAATACAAATTTCCCACCCTCTTTGAGGTGAGAATATGCTTCGCTTGCGAGCTGATTAAAGTTTTCGATATAGTGGATTGCGAGGGAGGAAATAATAAAGTCAAAACGTTCATCGAAAGTCATAGGGTTAGTCATTGACGCATGAATATATTCAATATCATCGGTTTGGGTCAGTTTTCTGGCTTGTTCTATCATGTTACTTGAAAGCTCAATACCGTAAACTTTTTTCGCCCCTTTGCTGTGTGCGTACCGTGCAAAATCACCAAAGCCAGATCCCAAATCGAGAATTATTTTACCTTTTAAATCAGGTAATAGAGCCCTTAATGCAGGTTCTTCTATGATGCCATTAAGGCCCGTATCATTGACCCTTAATGTTTGATAATTTTTAAAAAAAATGGGGTTATCATAAATATTCTGTTCTTTCATAAATAGTCTCAGTATCGTTATAAATTATCTTCAAGCTGTTACCACTGATCACCACTGCGAAAATCGCAATAGAGTGGTTGGGAAAAATCAATCGTTTTATCTTTTGTCCACCCAAGAACGCCGCCTTCTTCATCAATGGAATGAATATAAGAGCCTTGTTTGAGTTCATACAGCTTTCCTTCCCAAACATGCCATCCTGCTGATTGATATAGAGGAAAACCCTCTTCAGATGCAGAAAGTAAGCCGAGTTGATAACAGTTTTCTATAATTTTGTTGGTTTCCTGCATGAGCTGTCGACCAATACCTTGGCGGCGATAACTTTCTAATACTGCCATGGCTTCAACATAACCGACAGTGACTGGGTGATGACCTAATGCCATATTGCGCTGAACAATGGATACGTGGGCAACAACATGTTTTTGGTCGTAAGCTAAAATATGCATGCCGCCTAAAGCATGCTGAAAGTCATCTCGAGAAAAATCACAGTCAAAGCTTTGATATAACAAAGTGTAGATAACCTCTTTTTGGTCATTAGATAACTGCGATGTATGGCGACTGAAATATTGGATAGTCATAGAGTCTCTTGAAGTGCTAGAAATAAAAGTAAATAGAATCAATAGTTTTTTTGGCGCCCCAAATATACCAATAATATTATTTAATAATTTTTGGATAAGTTGGGTTAATGTGTTTGTTAAAAAGGTAATTTCATTATTATCTAACTCATGCAAATGGAGCGATTTGTACGAGCGCTAATATCTCGCTCTAGGGAAGAAAAGTTTTCATAAACACGTTGCGCCTCACAAAAAAACTGTGAGGAAACAAGTTTGAAGCCATATTGCTGTAATACAGTTTCAATTTGTTGCTGAATTGGACTGCGTATAGCTCCAATTTCAATCAGTTTGGAAAGCATTCAAAGAGGAAACCACGTAAGTGTTGTTCTCCACCCGATAGGGCAACATTTTCATGCTTCTATCCTGAATAATAAAATACCCATAATCATTTAGAATTCTATGGATTTCATTATAATTACTATTGTAATCATTAGTGTGGTGAATTAGTGCTCTTTCAAATACGATATCAATACTTACTGTATCAGTCTTGCTGAAAAGATATTTGTAGATAATTGATGGGTTTTTCTGTCGCGGCTTTAGCCATGTATTTAGAAGTTGCCCCGAATGGCTCTAAGTATTGGCGTATAAAATATAGATATGCTGGTAAAGATAAAAGGCTGGCTTTATATGTATAATTGTAATGTGTGAGAAGCCAATCATTGATATGGTAGATATTCACATTAGAGCTGATAGCGTGAGATTCTTACACACCATAGGGCGCAGTGCTTTCTGTTTTCTAGTGGATAACAATCGAGTAGTGTCGACCATACCTTTTTATAAGACAAAAAATAGGTCCGTTCAACATGATAGCGATTTTGATTAAATCATTTATTGGTAACATTAATGGATATAAAAATATAAAGAAAATAATATGGTTATGTATGTTAATTCCAGTTTTTGGTATCGCTAAGGAGAAGCCTACCGTTGTTTATACTCCCTTAGAGCTATTAGAGATGACTGTTACCAATAAAATCCCGAATAGCGAAACCCCCGTTTTGGATAAGTCTGATAGCTCTAAAATGCTATTTAATGAATGTAAATCAATAGCAAAGATTGTAATTTCTAATTTCAGTAACGCCTACCCAACAGTAATTGATGTTGATAGCAGCACACACTTTAAAGTAAGAGTCGGATCAATAGATGAAGTGTTTACCTTGGAGTGTGTTAATGATGAAAAACGGGTTTACAGGGCTAAATACAAACCTAAAAGTAATTAGTTTTTATGGGGAATAGTTGATTATTGGTAGGGGAATAAGAATGATGATTTTCGGGCTCGTTAACAAAGGTAGTTAGATAGTTTTTTAACATTATATTTAAATTATATCCACTTCTCATGTAAATATGAAAAGGCGTTGTAATTTCAAATAGTTAGTAACTATATTTAAAAATTAAGTAATAACATATTCACTAATGTATTTTTTGTATATTCTAAAAGGATTTAGAGATGGTAAAGATAATTAATACTATTCGATATTAATTTATCACCTTTGTTGACTGGCGATGAAAAATAAAACGCTATAACACCTTATTCAGTTGAGGAGTAAGAGCTGAATAAGGTGTTATTTATATATTAAATCAGAGCAATACACGATAACATTGATCAAAACTAGCTAAAAAAACCAGAACGTGTGAGTTCTCCTATACCCGTGATGATAAACTGCACGCCCATACAAACCAGTAAAAATCCCATCAGCCTAGATATTGCATCAATACCGCTTTTACCAAAAAACTTCATAATAAGATTTGAGCTTTTTAGACTGGCCCACAGGATCACAGAAAAAATTAAAAATACCAGCGGTGGCGCGACAATAACAACCCAATGTGGGTAAGCGCTTTCATTGGTGATTACTGATGAAGCCATACTAATAATCATCGCTATAGTACCTGGCCCTGCAGTACTTGGCATAGCTAAAGGAACAAATGCAATACTAGATGTATTATCTACCGCTTTTCCCCCTTCAACATTACGGCTATTTTCAGCGATAGGAAACAACATACGAAAACCAATGTAGGCAACAATAAAACCACCTGCAATCCTCAAACCAGGAATAGTAACACCAAAGGTATTCATGATCGCTTGCCCTGAATACCATGAGGCCAACATAATAAAAAAGACATATACAGGCGTCATTTTTATAGTTTTTTTACGAGCCTCAATTGTCATTCCACCTGATAAACCAAGAAACAATGCAACTGTAGTTAGTGGATTTGATAATGGCAACAATACCACTAACCCAATACCTATTGCAGTTAATAATTCAAACATGACCACCTCATATATTTATGGTTATAACAACAAGCCAATAACGTCTTTGGCATACTTTACATTAATATCAGAATAAAATTTTTCAGTACCATTAAGAGATTTCAATATATTATCTTTATCATCTTTTATTGATACTGCATTAATGATACTTACTATCAGCTTTCTTACCTGCTCAGATTCCGATAATTCATATAGGCTAATCAATGCAATTAACACGTAAAATTGGTTAATATTTTTATGTTCATATAATGAATTCACATTCATTAGTAAGGTATTACGGATTTTTATGAGAGCCAATTCATTTAACGGTATTTTATTTATCTTCTGTAAAATAAAATTAACTTTACGAGATTCTATTTGCTGTGTATTACTCAATGGGATGATATACAACATCAAGATCACTATAATGATAGAAAAAATAAGTGCTATGGCTGTATTAGCAAAAAAGACAAAATCAAAGCTCATTGGATTAGTAAAATTAATTAAAAATATTAATGAAATACACATAATATGTGAAATCAGAAATGCTAATTTACCGACTGTTTTCAGGACACCTAAAAGGATGAAAACAGGGGTCATAATCAAAGCTGCTTGCATAAAGCTTGATGCTTGTATTAAAAAGAAAAACTTCAATATATAGCTAAGTGCGATAACCAACAGAGCAACAATAAATACAATAAAAGCAAGCTTATTAGCATTGGGAATAGTAACCCCAAAAGTAAAAGAAATACTCACTAGCACAGGCAATATGTAGCCATATTCCCAACCAGTATTAAGCCAAAACATGACACTAATCACTAGGCTTACAACTAACCTTAATGTATTTAAAAAAGCATCTTTCCAATCAAAAAAAACATAAAACTGAGAGGTAGAGGGATTATCAACCTTGTTCTTCAAGCTTAATATTTGATTATATTTTTCATACTGTAAAAATGCTCGATCGACTAAACCAATAATAGATATAGTGACCAGCATAGGTAATTTTAATACCTTACTGTGTGCCTTTTTAAAAGATAAAAAATGACTTTCATATTTACTCACTTCATCATGGGCAATACTATCAGCAATGATAATAGATAGATTTTTCATCGTATTATCATAGTTTCCTTTGAACACACTTGATAACACATCTTTTCTATCCGTACTTATTTTTCTTTTCAGTAGAACTGTTTGTAGATTATTCGTTCTATTTGGCAAAGCATAACTAATAAATGTATAAATAATGATACCTATCATGACCTCCATTAGCCTTTCTTGAGACAAATTAAATATAGTCATAGGCAATGGATAAACTGAAGTACCAAAAGCAATAATTGCAGAAGTATACCCTGAAAGTGAAAACATATAAGGCATCATATAACGTGAGGTCAGCGCCATAAATAAACATACTGACAGCCAAATAATAATCAGGGCGGTAAACAGCCAGTGGTCACTGATACTAATATTAGCGATTAATGTTACTGCTATAACGCCAATAAAACTTCCCGCAAGCCGTGCCACCATTTTAGCCAAGCTTAATGATGGGTCTGGATAGCCAATGATTGCGACCGTCATCATTGACCAATAGGGCTTATCAAAACCAAAATATGAAGATATATACCAAGCCAATAAAATCGCTAGCATATATTTAACTGCGAATATCCAGTTTAGTTTCATCACTTAGTCTTCAATAAATACAGTGCAAGTCGTACCCGGTATAAGTGTAACTCCTTGAGTGCCATTTAATGATATTTTAATTGGTACTCTTTGCGCTAATCGAACCCACGGGTAGTTAGGCTGTATATTTTCAAGTAACAGACTCCCTGTCGTGGAATTGTTATCATCAATTGCTCTACCAATGCTTTGTACTTTGCCTTTTAATTCATGATTGTTGCTGTATAACTTTATACTTGCACTATCACCAACCACAACATTGGTCATTTTAGTTTCTTCTAAATAAGCAATCACATAGAAAGAGTCTTTATCAACGATCGCAAATAAAGGGGAACCTGCATTAATATAATTCCCTGAACGTAAATTCAAATTAGTAATAAAACCATTTACTGGTGAATGAATTTGTGTTCTTGATAGGTCAAGTTTAGCTTTTTCAATCTTCACTTTTGCTAATTCAATTTTCTTAGCTAAGCTTTCCTGGCGGGCTCTAGCATCATCTAGCTCTTCCTTAGATATTGCAACTTGACTTAATTTAGTCCGCCTTGCTAATTGGTTCTTTGCAAAATTGTATTGAACTACTAAATCATTAAGTTCTAATTCAGATTGACGTAGTTTAATTTCATAATCAGTAGGGTCAACGATGAGTAACAATTCACCTTGTTTGACCTCTTGGTTGTCAATGACCATCAATTGTTCAATTTTCCCTGAAACCTCAGCTGTCACTTGGTTGATTTCAGCGCGCACTCTACCATCACGAGTCCATGGACTTAATGCATAATGGTTCCATAATAAATATATAGACGAAATGATGATAAAAACAGATATAATAATTAATAAGTATTTCTTTATATTCATTATATTACCAACTATAAATTAATAATGAATGAACGGCCAAAACGCAGAAAAATAGTATGGAAATATCGAATAAACTCCCCGCATATTCATATTTGCACACTAAATTTGCATAAACCACCCTAATCAATAACCAAAAAAAGAAACCTAAAAAAAATACCAAAGCAATACCGGGTATAAAAACCGTACCCCCTAGAATTAAATCTTTCATACGACTATCCCATTATAAAGAGATATTTTGCGACATTAACTATTGTAGGTAGTAAATTTACATCGCAGTATAATTTTTAAAATATAACAAACCCAAAAAATTGCTTTAATTATATAAACTGTAAAATATTACGATTTTCTTATTTCTACTTTACTACATGATAGGAATAATGAATTTAGCCGATTATATTACCAATAAATACCGATGTACAACTTGAAAGCACCAAAAGTTAACTTATCAGAGTTAAATGCCAAAATTAATCATGATTGGTTATTGTGCAGATAAATAAATTTATCTTAATTATGTGCATTGTAACTAGTAATTTCATGCATTTTTATTAATTAAGTCTGTACTATTTTAATAACAAGACAACTAAATAGAACACGATATAATTTACTAAATAGATATTTACATTGGTGCAATTAATCAGAAATACAATTTAAATTGGTAATGATAATATATCCTATGGATAAACTACCTCTTAATGTGGTGAAATTATTCAGTTTATTACAACCATTTAATTGCTGACTTGACGCAAATCCATTAAAAATAGTAACAACACTACACATGAAAGATGTTAAAATACTAAGCCACCCATCCGCAGATATGCCACTATTCTTATGGAGAATACGTATTGATAGGGTTGATGGGGTTCATTTAGGAAGAGCTCAGTAGCCATCAAAAACTAACCCGCTTATGAATTGCACCCAAAAAGTTGGACATATCATTCAACATATAGGGGGCGTTTTTATGGATATCTCATGGAGATAACCGACTATCCTGAATGGTTCTCGTAACCACAAAACGTGGATAAGAATAGAACGACTGACACAGCGTTCAGGATTGAGTAATCACAGTATGTGATCGTGAATATCACCAAGAAAAACCGTGCTTAAATCGCGAGAAAAAGAGTGAATTCGTAGTTGGTCTTGAAGGGGAATAGAGTATTGAAGCCTATTAATGGCTGTATTTATCCAATAATTGCCTACTATTAATTGTTGTTCTCAGTTTACTACCACAGAAAACTTCAGATTGAAATTAATTATCGCTCACAATATCAGATGTATAAAAATGATTAGGTCAATAGATTATTATGATACAAAAGTTTTAGTAAGAGATTGTAATTGGTAGAGCGAAAAAATAGCCATGCGATATCTTTCGTACCGTTTTGAACGGCACAATATTTGGGGGTTAGGTTGTGTTTATTTCAATATCGGATGATTCTCATATGTCTAATAATTACTATAGTTAGTATAAGATACACTTAAATTTCATATCTACATGAAATAATTAATAATTATTAATTTTGAGCTATCTTCGATGAATAAAAAATTCAATTTAAGTATAATTTTAGTTTCACTGATCATATTAAGTGGTTGTACTCAGAAACATAGAGATACCATATCAGATATAACTTATGCATTAACGGGTGTCCCTGGTGCAAAGCACAAAAACAATGGAAATAACACCACTGCAATGAAATCAAAAGCACAATTAGAAAGAGAAAAAGAGGAGTATGAATTCAAAAATCGCCGCCAAAGTTGGATTGGTAAATCTATAGATGACCTAATAATGCAAAGGGGCAGCCCTTTTGGGGTTCATAAGAGACAGGATGGGGGATCTCAGTATACCTTTAAGAAAACCCAAAACAGTTCTAATGACCCGTACCTTAATAACCCTCGCTTATGCGTAGATAACTTTATTACCGATAAAAATGGATTAATTAAAGACTGGTCATCTTCTAACTGCCTTTATTAAACATAGCTAATATAGTTTCTCCTAATCCTTTTTTGTTAGAAGGGCGAGTTAGTTAGCTAAAACCGCCCCTCTACCTGTTTTATAATTAAATAAGCTTACCTACAATATCCTTATCCCATACTTTACCGCCTTTAGCTTGATAGCTAAGCCCATGAATTCGTACAGCGATAATGTGCCCGTTATCTATGCCTTATGATAGTACTAAATTGATCACTGAAACGACGACAGACTCATTATAGGTATAAGGTGGGATAACTTCTTACCAGTAATTTTTAAAACCTGTAATGGTAATAATGACTCAAATGGAAAGAATCAGAGCTATTCAGGATGCTGAAAAAGTCAAGCCACCTCTAAATTAACGCGTTGTAGCGGGTGACCTGCCAGAAAGGAAGAAAGTTACAGGTTACTATGAGTGATTTAGTGGTTATCCGCTAACAGGAGCGCAGAGAATTGCTTGTTAGAACTTGTTTATAAATGTAACCTTTGATGTCCACATATGTTTTTTTCCACGGGTCTTATTAAATGAAAAATTTGTTAGTTTCTGTTAGTTGTATTCTTTCATTATCTGGGTGTGCAGTGACCGAATATAATTACACGCCAGATTCACATAAAATAAGTGAGCCGAAAGTAGGTAGTGTTAATCGTGCCATCATAGGTCAAAGTTTAGTTAGGGAAGGTGATATAAGCGAGCTGAAAGCGATTAAGGTATTGAACCCAATACAAATAGACCTGGCTTATAAAATTATTCCTGGTGTGTTCAAAAAAGTTGGTTCAAGTGACAAAGGTGATTTCTATATGCCAGCTCAAACCATTGACTCCGGTTCTGTTGTCGTTGAGGCTCTTGGTCAGCCATGGAGTTCAATTTTAATAAAGAAAGGAGCCAATGCTAATGAAATTTGTATTGTAACTGACTTAAATGTTGCTGTTTGTAGTGATAAAGCCCAAATTGAATATCTTGAGTTAAATAACCCTGATGGTAATTCATTTGAGCAGGCTTTGATTTTTAATGGGATAAATAATCAAATAGTAGATATTAGCTACAGAAAAATAGGCTCAAACATTGAAAATCAAGGATTTGGAAACAATCTTCAATATAACCTTAAAAAAAGCAATGTTATTTCTTATGGGAATGTAAAACTAAAAATTATAAATAGTTCTAATGATTCATTGACGTATGAAGTTATAAGTAATTTCTCGGGTAATTAAAACTATCGGAAATGGATGGTTTTTCCAAAATATAGCGTTAAACATATAAAGTCATTCTTTGTTTAACGCTACTATCGTAACTTTGAAATATCAAAGCTAATAGTTCCCGCGCATAAAAATCTTGTAATAATTTAAATCGTAAACTATTTATAGTTTTACTATAAAAAATAGTTATGGTGAAAATATATTTCAATGAAATTTCAATAAGATAAGGTGTTTTTTTTGTTGAGCGAATGACACCTTTCTCTGTAATTTATTATCTTCTGAAATTTTAGTAAAAAGCCTGTAAACCCTTGTCTAATTGAATCACCCTTATAATGATAAATATAATTATCACAAAAAGAGAGTCATAATTGAACAGTAGATGTATGTTATTTTTCATATACAATATTCTGCAGTCAAGGTTTGGCAGTACGAGGTAGTCGAGTTATAAACTAATAAATTTTGTGTAAATGAAATATTATAAAAAGAAAGGTGAGATACTGTGAGCATATTTAAATCGATTTGGGATTTTTTTGGCCTGTATCAGACTAAAAAAATAAGAATTTTACATTTATTAATTTTAGTTTTAGTGATATCGCAAATCATTGTTAGTAATTGGATGACAGGAACAAAGTCAGTCGTTCCTCCTTTTTTTGATATGGCTTATTTATTCACTTGGATTCATATTATTTCTGGTTTTGTGCTCTTTTTTTTAACGTTCTTTTTAGTCGTATCTTGTTTTAATCAACGCGGTTTTAAATATTTTTATCCCTATCTCTGGGGGGATTTTAAACAAATCAAAGAAGATATAAATTCTCTTTTAGCTAAAAAGCTACCAGATAGCTCTCCTAAAGGACTTGCTGCAACAGTTCAAGGGTTGGGGTTGGGGGCTTTATCAATTGTTATTTTGTCAGGTATAACATGGTTTATTTTATGGCTACAGCAGTCTCCATTTGCTTTAGAGGCTAGGAGTATTCATAAGTCACTCACTATTTTAATTGAGATTTATATTTATGGTCATGGTGGTTTAGGGGTTATCCATTTTATAATTTGGAAAAAAAATAATAAAATGGGTGGTTAGTTTTGCTCCTATGTATTTAATGATTTTTTATGAATCTCTAAATACTAATAAAAACAAACAATTCCATTTTAAATGAAGTTGGTGAGGGTTATTTTTATTCCCTATGATATTTAATAAAGTTAAATAAATCATAGGTATAGGTTATTACTTTTGACACTTTTGCTAGCAATAATATCTATAGAAAAAATAACCCAATTACCGCTTTAAATCACATTTGTTATTCTCGATAAGCCTTTTAGTGCAACAGCATGAATCACGGGTGAAACACTTGTACAGCAATTCCCTAATACTGTTATTTTATATTTCTTTGCTTGTTCAGCAATCGTGGTAAATAGTACGCAGTTTTGAGTCATCATTCCGCATAATTCAATATGTTCTATATTATGCGTTATAAGCAAATCATCAAGGTGCGTTTCATCAAATGAGTTGCCATGTCTTTTAGTTACAACGAAATGATCTTGGGACAGGTTAGTCAGTTGAGATATAAGTTCACAACCTTTTGTTGTTTCGTCAAAAAAGGCCGAGCCTAGAGGTGATAGATGTTGTATAAAAATAATGGCACAGTCATTTTTTTTGAATTCTAAAATTTTATCAGATATACGCATTAAGGTCGTTTCAATATCCCATAAAGGAAACCGCCCATCAGTAAGATAGTCATTTTGTGCATCTATAACGATTAATGCCTTTTTCATAATATCTCGTTAATTTAGGTTAGATTAGAGTTGAGTGTGAAATAAAGTAAAAAGAATTACAACAACTTTTAGTATTAACTCTCAATGATGCTAATCATATTCTGTATGAAATATTGCCATAGCGTGGTGGCTCATCGCCTGAAGGGGGGATTAGGATAACCTATAGTTAAAAAACACATATGCTTTGACGTATGTGTTTGGCGTGTATATATTATACATAGTAGAGAGTAAAGGAGCATGTATGGAACCATTACAACTGTTTAAAATTTTAGGCGATCAAACAAGGCTAAATATCGTGTTGCTTTTAAAAGCATCAGGTGAATTGTGTGTTTGTGATATCTATACCGCATTAAATTTATCACAGCCCAAGACATCTCGTCACTTAGCGATGCTTAGAGAATACGGTCTTTTGCTTGATTCTAAACAGGGTAAATGGGTTCACTATCGCTTATCTCCAACATTACTTCCATGGGTAAAAAATATCATTGATGTCACCTATGCAACCGAGAAAAATAGAATCGCAGATTTGCTCAAGAGCCTAGAGACAAAAGTGTCAGTGGGTCATTGTTCGGCATAAAATTTTTTAAATTAACATATTCGAAAAAACATATATAAGGTTGAGATATGAAAAGATTAGAAGTATTTGACCCAGCGCTATGCTGTAGCACTGGTGTTTGTGGAACAGAAGTCGACCAAGTATTAGTAGACTTCGCAACAGATGTAGATTGGTTAAAAAAACAAGGGGCGAATGTAAAGCGTTTTAACTTAGCACAAGAACCTATAGCGTTTGTTGACAATACAAAAGTGAAAACATTTTTGGAAACCGCGGGGGCGGAATCACTCCCTCTATTTATTCTTGATGGTGAGATTGTGTTGACTGGTCGATATCCTAAACGCCATGAGCTTGCTAGATGGTTTGGAATTCGTATGAATATTGAGAAGGTTGAGGTCATTAAGCCGTGCTGTGGTAACGATAAAACATGTTGTTAACGAGGGATATACAATGAAATTTTTAGATAACGCACCTAACTATTTATTTTTTACAGGAAAAGGTGGGGTCGGTAAAACCTCGATTTCATGCGCAACAGCAATCAAATTGGCAGAGGAAGGAAAAAAAGTTTTATTGGTAAGTACTGACCCGGCTTCTAATGTGGGGCAAGTATTTTCTCAATCAATTGGAAACCACATTAAGTCAATAACATTAGTGCCAAACCTATTTGCGATTGAAATAGACCCGCAAGCCGCTGCCGAAGAATATCGAAATAAAATTATTAATCCCATCAAAGAAAGTTTACCTGAAGCGGTAATTCAAAGTATTACGGAGCAGCTATCAGGTGCCTGTACAACAGAGATTGCTGCTTTCGATGAATTTACTGGGTTGTTGACTAATACAGAAATTACCCGTCAGTTTGACCATATTATTTTCGATACTGCACCAACGGGGCATACCATTCGTTTACTACAACTCCCGAGTGCATGGAGTGATTTTATCAGCGATAACCCTGACGGAGCGACATGTTTAGGGCCAATGTCTGGCCTTGAAAAACAGCGCGAGCAGTACAGCATGGCAGTGGAAGCGCTGAGTGATAACTCGCTAACAAGGTTACTATTAGTTGCACGTCCTCAGTCAGCTGCGTTAAGAGAAGTTGCGAGAACCTACAATGAGTTATCTTCTCTGGGGATTAAAAATCAGCAATTGATCGTTAATGGTGTTTTCCCCGAAACGGCGATAACTGACAATGATAAGTTATCCCATGCGCTCTACTCTCGTGAACAAGCCGCATTAGCGTCTATGCCTGAAGCACTACGCTCGTTACCTGTCGATATTCTTTATTTACAAAATATCAATATGGTTGGAGTCGATGCACTGAAGCAGTTGTTATCTAATGACATGCCACAAGTTCCAACTACTACCCCGATAAAACAACCTATTTCTTTACCTACTTTGTCAGAACTGGTTGGCGAAATATCTCAACAACAGCATGGGTTGATTATGTTAATGGGAAAAGGCGGTGTAGGGAAAACAACGATTGCAGCATCAATAGCGGTGAAACTGGCAGAAAAAGGGTTAGATGTTCATCTGACCACATCCGACCCTGCTGCTCATATTGAGTCAACACTCGATGGTGTTTTACCCAACCTTCAAGTTAGTCGAATTGACCCTATCGCCGAAACTGAACGTTATCGTAGTTATGTTTTAGAAACAAAAGGGAAAGATTTAGATGCAGAGGGGCGGGCATTACTAGAGGAAGATTTGCGCTCCCCATGTACTGAAGAAATTGCGGTATTTCAGGCCTTTTCTCGCATTATTAGGGATGCTGGAAAACGTTTTGTTGTGATGGATACAGCTCCAACAGGGCATACATTATTACTCCTTGATGCAACTGGGGCATACCATAAAGAAATTGCTAAGAAAATGGGAGGGAAGGGCCACTTCTTAACCCCTATGATGCAATTGCAAGATCCTGAAAGGACAAAAGTGATTATTACGACACTTGCTGAAACAACACCTGTGCTTGAGGCGGAAAACTTACAAAATGATTTAATACGTGCAGATATACATCCGTGGGCATGGGTGATTAATAATAGCCTATCTATCACAGAAACAACCTCACCATTGTTACTTTCAAGGGCTGAGCAGGAGGTTTCTCAGATTGAAAAGGTGGCATCAACATTGGCAAAGCGTGTTGCTATTGTCCCTTTACTTGAGACAGAGCCTGTGGGGATATCCGCATTAAGTCAGCTCGCAGGATAAGTTCTACTTTTGGAAAAAGGTGCATAGAAAAGCACCTTTTAAACGAGGTTGTTATGTTTATTGCCGCATTAATTTTTATTTTGACCATTACGTTCGTTATTTGGCAACCCAAAGGGCTAGGTATTGGCTGGAGTGCAACGGCAGGGGCGGTATTAGCCCTTATTTTTGGGGTGATTAGTTTTCAAGATATTCCCGTTGTTTGGAATATTGTGTGGAATGCCACCGCGACATTTGTTGCCGTGATTATTATCAGTTTGCTGTTAGATGAAAGTGGCTTTTTTGAATGGGCGGCATTACATGTTGCCAAGTGGGGTGGTGGCCAAGGAAAACTATTATTTAGCTATATTGTGTTACTCGGTGCGACTGCTGCGGCTTTATTTGCCAATGATGGTGCGGCATTGATATTAACGCCGATTGTGATTGCAATGTTACTTGCACTTGGCTTTAACAAAGGCACGACATTAGCATTTGTTATGGCTGCTGGTTTTATTGCAGATACAGCGAGCCTGCCACTTATTGTTTCTAACCTCGTTAATATTGTTTCAGCTGACTTTTTTAATATTGGTTTTACTGAGTATGCGTCAATTATGGTGCCGGTGGATATTGCTGCGATTATTGCGACACTGGTGATGTTACATTGGTTTTTCCGTAAAGATATTCCTAAACAATATGATGTCACTAAACTGAGTGAACCAGCTTTAGCTATCAAGGACATGACGACGTTTAAAGCAGGCTGGTTTGTGCTAGCGCTATTACTCATCGGTTTTTTTGTCTTAGAACCATTAGGTATTCCTGTTAGTGTGATTGCTGCGATTGGTGCTTTAATTTTATGGGGAATTGCAGCTAGAGGTCATACGATTAATACCAAAAAAGTGTTGCGTGGTGCGCCGTGGCAAATTGTTATTTTCTCGTTAGGTATGTACTTGGTCGTGTATGGTTTAAGAAATGCAGGGTTAACGGATTACCTCTCTGAAACGCTTGATTACCTTGCCGATAAAGGGTTATGGGTAGCAACACTAGGAACAGGGTTTATCACTGCGTTTTTATCATCCATCATGAATAACATGCCAACAGTATTAATCGGCGCTCTTTCCATTGAAGGTAGCCAAGCAACGGGAGTTATTCAACAGGCGATGGTGTATGCCAATGTCATTGGTGCTGATTTAGGCCCGAAAATTACCCCTATAGGGAGTCTAGCAACATTGCTGTGGCTGCATGTGTTATCACAAAAAAATATGACCATTACATGGGGATATTATTTTAAAACGGGGATCATTATGACTATTCCTGTACTCACCGTCACATTGATTGCTTTAGTGCTAAGGCTTTCACTGCTAAATTAAGGGCAACTCCATGAATGAAATTACAATTTACCATAACCCAGATTGTGGTACTTCACGCAACACTCTAGCGATGATCCGCAATAGTGGCATTGAACCGACGATTATTTATTATTTAGAAACGCCACCCACTAAAAATGTATTAGTTCAACTGATTATAGATATGAACATTACGGTAAGAGAGCTATTACGCAAAAATGTGGAACCGTATGAGCAACTAAGCTTAGAAAAAACGATTTATACCGATGACCAATTAATTGATTTTATGTTGCAGTACCCAATATTGATTAATAGGCCGATTGTGGTAACGCCATTAGGTGTGAAATTATGCAGGCCATCTGAGGTGGTATTAGGCATATTGCCAAATCCGCAGCAAAAGGTGTTTATCAAAGAAGATGGTGAGGTTATCGTTGATAAACTGGGGAACAGACTAAAGTAGGTAACTATTTAGTGGTTTTATTATGTTTTCTTTTACGTGAATGCGTCTGAAATAATGAGAAAAATAAGCTCTATTTCAATGAAATGGGCGATAAAACCCCCTGCGATTACCAGTGAAAACGGTTTTTTTATATTGCTCGGTCTTAAAAAGCACTAAAGGCTGAAGGCCGCCTTTAGTGCGAGTTGAGGTTACAGCGCACTATCCCGTTAATTAAGGGATTACAAATAAGGCAATGGCCAGTGCTTAAAGTAGATATGCTTTGCTTGCCAATCTACTTTCTCAGTATTGTCTGCAAGTAAATAGCGAGCGACAGTAAATGCAAATTCAAAGCTGACACCTAGCCCTTTTGCACTAATAAATTTACCATCCACAACAACGTCTTGATCAACGTAGTGCCCATCATTATATTTTTCAGCAAGTTTATCACCAGTACTATAATGTCTACCTTCAAGTAACTGATGAGCTGCGAGTACTTTGGCACCAGAGGAACATAGGGCACAAATATATTTATCTTCAGAAATATGACGGCGAAGAAACTCAATAACTTGTGGTGAGCTACTAAGGCGATCGGTGCCTTTTGGGCCGCCAGGCATCATTACTGCGTCATAACTGTGAGATAGTTTTTCTGTTAACAAGTAGTCAGCACTAATTTTAGTTTCAAAATAAGTATTTAGTGTCAGGGTATTCATACATGAAAGAACATCAACATGAATATCTAATCGACGCATAATATCAATGAAAACGACGGCTTCACCTTCTTCGAAGCCATCTGCGAGTAATACAGCAACTTGTTTCATGTCATTCCTTTATTATTTATTTCAATGAATTATAACTTTCCATCACTTTTACAAACGCGAATTTTATCCATGACAACCGATTTCATTGCAGCTTTGCCTGGAACTAAATAGTGACGAGGGTCAGTAGCATCTGGGTTTTCAAGAAAGTAGTGTTTGATGGCATCGGAAAAGGCTATTTTCAGTTCAGTTGCCACATTTACCTTACAAATACCTAGATCAATACAATGGCGTACATCTGCATCGGGTATCCCTGATGCACCATGTAATACTAGTGGTATTTCTGTTTTTTGACGGATTGCTTGTAAACGGTCAAAATCTAAGTGCGGCTCGCTTTTATACATACCATGAGCTGTACCAATTGCGACCGCAAGTGAGTCAATACCAGTGCGTTGGATAAATTTTACGGCAGACTCTGGGTCTGTAAATAAAGCATCTGCAGCATCAACGACCAAATCATCTTCTTGGCCCCCTAAGCGTCCAAGTTCCGCTTCTACGGTACAATCCCATTGGTGACAGTAATCAACAACTTGTTTAACAATTTGAATATTTTCTTCGAAAGGAAAGTGGGATGCATCTATCATTGCGGAACGCACTCCTGAGACCACCTTTTGGAAAATATCAGGAATATCTTCATGATGGTCTAGGTGTAATGCGACAGGAATATGATAGCGTTCAGCCGCTTGCTGGCAGATAGCAATAAGATAATCACTCCCCGCATAGGCAAAGGTACTTGGTGTTCCTGCGAGGATCACTGGAGACCCCATTTCTGCGGCAGTTTCCATCACAACTTGAATAGTCTCGAGATTGTGGATGTTGAATGCAGGCACAGCATAGCCACCTTGTTGGGCTTTATTTAACATACTACGGGTCGATACGAGAAACATAGTTGCCTCTTCTTTCATTTAATTTCGATTTATAATAATCGAAAGATAAAGAAAGGTAAAAGATCTAAATCACATTTTATTTGTTTCACACCGAAAGGTAATGAAAGAAAACTAAAAAAAATGACTCATTTTAGAACTATAAGTTGTCACACCTTTACGTAATAGGTTGTTTTTAGGACGTTTTGATTGACCTATAATTGTTTCAATTACCTTTTGAGTGAGAGGTTGTTTATCTAAGCGGCGACTTAAAGGAGACTGCTGTTGAGTATACTCCTGCCGAAATATCACCGTAACTTCCTGCGTATCTTTAACTCCTATTACCGAAGCATGAATCGATGGAATTTCGAAACGAAAATCGGCCTTTTCGATTGGAAGTTCGCTGGTGGGAGTTTGCCAAAGCTGAAGCCGTTCACCACAATATAAAGCGATGACCACAGACCGTAATGACCAGAAACTGCTTGCAGGTCCGCTGTAATTATCGACAAGACGAGAGTCTTGCGCGAATAAGCCTTGCGTTGGTGCTCCCGCTTTTAATGCACCATTACTAATAAAGTAGCGAAGTGTGCTTTCTAAGGCATGTTTGGCTTGACCGATACTGACGGAATCACAACCTAAATCAACACCTGCGATTAATGGAGTTGACACCGCTAAACGGTAACATGCACTGCGCCCAAAAAATGGAATACCTTTGGTTGTAATAAATGGTAGATAGCTGCGATTAAACTGATTAAGGGATTGCTTTATAAATTCATGATCGAAGCCTGGAATAATTTGGTTTAGCCAGTAAAGCCCATAGTAAAAACCCCAAGCATTGTAATAATCAAAATTCCCTTTTGCACCATCACGGAACCAACCGTCGCCAGCATAAAATTGTTTAATTCTGTTATAACGCCAATGGGCAATATGGTCAGTTCCTGTCAATGCTTTGATAACAAATTGGACGGTGAGTGGGAATAAATGCCAGTTATTATCAACGATTTCGCAGTGATTAACTTGTTCGAACCACGTGATAATTTGGTGTTGTAAGCTAATATCAAGCTGATCCCATACCCATTTACGACTGAGCCAAAGGGTGAGAGCTAAGTCTGCAGATTCACATATTTTTTGGTCGTAGTTTTCAAGCTTCCCCCAATAGCCTTTATGGGAAGGGTTTGTCCCATTCACAAATGCGCTTTTAATCATCTCTGCAATATTAAATGGTTGTTGGTTTAGCCCTTTGATTATCGGTTGCTGATGATGAACTAACCATGCTGCAAGCAGGGGTAATACTCGGCTAACACCTTCCATAGCATCTGTCTTGACGGTTTGTTGTCCGGGGCTTCCGGGGTAATAAGCATAGGTATAATCCCAAACTTGATAATGATGAAAAGCCTCCGTGACATAGCGAGTGAGTGTTTCGCAAAGAAATAATAATGGCTTTTGATTATCGCGAAAGGTATCGGCAATAAGTTGGTCATGGTGGTGGTAAGCCCGTTTTCGGATACATCTTCTAATAATATTTTCTTTAAACAGTCGTTGATAGATGGCTATATTAGGGTGTTCATAGGGGAGTTTTGGACGTTCAGTAGGAATAATAGGTGTAGTCATATTTATTCTCGATTGTTAGAAAAAGCGAGCTTCCATGCTCACTTAATTGGCCAAAGATCCGATTCTATCGTGCAGAATCAACAAGTATTTGGTAACGGTCTTGTCCCCATACAACAGGTTTTGGTTTGTCTTTAACCCAATGATAATAAGCAGATTTTAGCTGTTTAACTTTTTCTGGATACTGACGTGCTAAATCAATTGATTCAGCAGGGTCTTGTTTATCATTGAATAGCTTAGGTTGGTTTGAGCCATCGTCATAAAAATACAGAGCCCATTCGCCATCACGGATCGCCCATGAGCCTTTTGATAGTTTTTCTAGGTTAGGGTTATTAGGGATTTCTTTACGTTGGTATGTTATCCATTCATGGTAACCGTGCCAGAATGCCTGATTTTCTTCGCTGTAGTGTTTAGTCCCTGGGCCTGTCCAATAAAGGTATTGATGTGGAGATTTATCGTCTTTGCCTGTTAGTACGGGCATAATATCTTTCCCTTCTACTTTCAGGGTATCTGGGATAGTTATTCCTGCACTTTTCAGCGCCGTCGGCAGGATATCGATAGCTGAAACCATGATGTCACTCTGTTTACCTGCTGGGATATGGCCCGGCCAATAAGCAACAAAAGGGACACGCACTCCGCCATTAAACATTTGGCCTTTGAAGCCTTTATCCATTGCGTTCATTGGCATTGGGGATTCATGAACAGCCCCGTTATCTGAAATAAAGAAAATTAACGTATTTTGTAATTCTCCATTTTCTTTCAACGTGGCAATTATTTTTCCGATCCCTTCATCTGCGGCATTCAGAGCGGCAAAATACTTATCAGCTTCAACATTACCTGTATTAAATTTATCCATATATTTGGCAGGTGAAGCCTCCTCAAGTGGGATATGAGGCACGCTATACGACAAATTAATAAAGAAAGGCTTATCTTTATGACTGTCTATGAATTTGACAGTTTCATCCGTCAATAAATGAGTCAGGTAGCCAGAAGCAGGGACATTTTCCCCATTACGCCAAATCGCTGGTGAATTCCACAACGCTGCGCCAGAGGCATAATAACTGTAGGCATAATCAAAACCCCTTTCATGGGGGGCAAACCCAGGTTCTGGTGTTGATATCATGTTGTCATGATAATCACGAGTTTGTTTATCTTCAGCTATCTTGGGCTTTTTGATCACTTTCGCATTATGCCACTTCCCAATGCTGGCAGTTGCATAACCATCGGCTTGGAATAAAGCGGGTAATAATTTTATGTCCTCTGGAATGCCTAACATAGCATCATCATTACTATAGGTACCGAAGCTTGCAGGGGAGCGACCAGTAAAAATCCCTGCTCTAGACGGCCCACAAACTGGGTGAGCAACAAAGGCGTTAGTCATTTTAATTCCGCCGGCTGCCATTTCAGTGACATTTGGCATCGCAATTTTCGCGGCTTCGACCATTTTATTTATGTCGCCATCATAACGTTGGGCGGTAGGGCGTTTTGCTAGCTCGTTAACATCAAGATTGTCTAACACAAAATCAAGCTGACCAGTCCCTAAATCATCCATAACAATAAGTAAAACATTGGGTTTTTCAGGGGTCCCTCCAGCAGTTGCAGCTAAGGGAAAACTTAAGCAACTAGTGGCTATAAGGCCAGCAAGTAGGCTTTTTTTTACAGTAGGTAAGATCACAAAAGTCTCTCCAGAAAGGTTAATTTATTGAAAATAAGCTTTTTTTAAGGCAGGGAGTGCATCGCTAGCCAATCCCCCGCGGGAAATAGCTTGCTGCATTAACTGCATGCCTAGTGCGGTATGATGAAATATTTTTTTATAAGAACGGCACAAGTAATTGTGGCGATATTTTTCTCCATCAATTGCCACAATTCGGTGTTTAGGGCAGCCACCGTAGCATAAGCTTTGGACTTCACAACGTTGGCAAATACTGGTGAGTTTGTCGTATTTATTTTGACCAAAGCGTGTCTGTTGCTTAGAAGAAACTAAACGAGCTAAGGTGTTTTCTTGGACGCTACCTAAGCGGTTTGCAGGGTAAACGTAGTGGTCACAGGAGTAAACATCACCATTAGATTCAATGATTAATGCTTGTCCACAGGTTTTGGATTGAATACAAGTGGACGCAGGATAACCCATCCATGTACCAAGTAAGCTATCGAACAAACGGATGTATACTTTTCCTACATCACCTTGGCGTATCCATTCGTCGAAAATATCAGCCATAAATTGTCCGTATCCTTCACTTGAAACTGAGAAAGACGCCATAACAGCATTCGGACCGGGCGCATAGTGCCCCCCTTGCATATGTGGAAAACGTCGGTCTACTTCAACAATTGGAATAAATTGAAAGAATGTCGAGCCGATATCTTTTAGTGCTTGATACGTTTCTTTTCCTTTACGCCAATTCTGATCGTTCACGACGGTAAGTGTATTAAATTGAACACCATATTCGTTGAGTAACTGAATTGATTTTTTAACGCGTTCGAAGGTTGGGTTACCATTGACTGAAATACGATATTTATCATGCACCGCTTCAAGTCCATCAATAGAAACCCCGAGTAAAAACTGGTGATCGGCAAAAAATTGTGCCCATTGACGGTTTATTGCAATTGCATTGGTTTGGACACTATTTGTGATCGTTTTTCCTTGTGCGTATTGTTTTTGATACTTCACAACACGCTCAAAAAACGCTAACCCAGCGAGTGTTGGTTCTCCGCCTTGCCATGAAAAATCAATTTGGTCACTCGCGTTAGACTGAATATAGTCTTTAATGTAACGACGTAATACATTGTCAGGCATCACGTCATGATGGTTATCTGCTACTTCTTCGTTAAATACATTCTCTTTTTCGAGATAAAAACAGTATTCACACTTGATATTACAGCGATAGCTAGTGGGTTTCGCCATCATATGAAAGTTAGTTGGTTGGTTAGAAGCCATTTTTTTATCCGAAAGAAGTCAGGTTATTTTTATAGCATTACGCAATTTTCGTAAAATCAAAAGAGATTGAAATCACAAAAATGGAAAATGAAAGATTTTGAAAGGTGGGGGAGGGGAATAAATGGGGGATTCACGATAAAGTATTTTGTCGTTAAAATTCCAAAATATACTTTTTAATTAAACGGAACCCGACATCTTTCGAATAGAAAAATTTTTTTCAGCACGTTTTGCTAATTTTAGAGTCATTTCATTACTAAAATTTCACGAATCTGGGCTTAGAGACGACAGTCTGACGATTAGATTAATTAAAATACACTGATTAACACTTTATATATTGGATAGTTTCTCATTCGAAGCTATGATATTTCAATTATGAAAATATCCGTAAGCAAATAGTGAACAAATCGAAACTTTGTGAAAGGGATCAAAAGTTTTGTTTTTTTACGTTGTCGGTAATTTTTGGCGTAGTAAACTAATTTCGAAATCAAATGAAAGTCTTTTGTTTGGTTTCGTAAGGAGACGAAAGTGAAAGCGGCAGTTGAGCGGCGTATGGAAATACTCGACATGGTTAACCAACATGGTAAAGCCAGAGTTGAGGATCTAGCCGAAATTTTTAAAGTTTCAAGTGTCACCATTCGCAGCGATTTAAGTTTTCTTGAAAAAAATGGTTATGTTATTCGCTCTCATGGCGCTGCAATACCGAATACAGGGTTTATTGCAGAACTGAGTATCCACGAAAAACGTGGGCAAAATGCGGGAACAAAAACGTTAATAGGGAAAGCTGCCGCCACGCTAATTAAGGATGGGGATACCGTTATTTTAGACTCGGGGACAACTACGCGTGAAATCGCGACACATTTAAAATCGCGTGAAAACGTAGTGGTCATGACTAACGGTTTAGATGTTGCAATGGAGTTGGCGAATACCGCAGGCGTTGATGTATTAATGACAGGCGGTGCATTGCGAAAGAATGCTTTATCGTTTTCTGGCTCTCAAGCAGAAAGCAGCCTAAGAAATTACCGATTTGATAAGGTTTTTCTTGGGGTTGACGGATTCGATTTACGTGTTGGTATCACGACACACAATGAACAAGAGGCGAGCCTCAACCGTTTAATGTGTGATATCTCAGAGACTATTATTGCAGTTGCTGATTCTACGAAATTCGGTAAACGCAGCTGTCATATGATCCGTGAGTTTGGTGATATTGATATTTTGGTAACAGACTCTGGTATTCCTGATGAATATGTCCAAGAGTTAAAGGACCATAAAATCGAAGTCATTATCGTCGATAAAGATTTATAGCTGACTAACTCCATTAACAGCACTGCCGGTGTTGATTGTGGAGTTAGTATTAATGCATCCTTTAGAAAAAATTGTTCAGCAAAATAAGTTAGGTCAACAGAACGGTATTTATTCTGTTTGTTCTGCTCATCCTTTTGTTATTGAAGCATCATTGCAGCAAGCGTTGGACAATAATTCCTTTCTTCTTATTGAAGCCACTTCTAATCAGGTTGATCAATTCGGTGGTTATACCGGTATGACACCTGCTGATTTTTATCATTATGTTACTGAAAAAGCAGAGAAAGTTGGCTTTCCTCTCAATCAGCTAATTCTTGGTGGTGACCATTTAGGCCCTAACCGTTGGCAAGACCTCCCTGCTGCAGATGCCATGGATAATGCCGATGTTTTAATCGCAGCTTATGTTGCCGCTGGATTTAAAAAAATTCATTTAGATTGCAGCATGTCTTGCGCTGATGACCCTGTTCCTTTAACCGATGAAATTGTTGCTGAGCGGGCGGCTCGCCTTGCGGTTATCGCAGAAAAAACAGCTAAACAACAATTCGGTCGTAGCGATATTGTGTATGTCATTGGTACTGAAGTTCCTGTTCCCGGCGGAGCCACAGAAGCTCTAGAGGGGGTGGAGGTCACTTCCCCTGATGCCGCTCGCAAAACCTTAGAGTGTCATGCGAAAGCATTCGAAAAAGCAGGTGTGGGGGATTGTTGGCAACGGGTTATCGGATTGGTCGTTCAACCTGGAGTGGAATTTGATCATACCGGTGTGATTGATTATCAACCCGAAAAAGCACAGGCATTGAGTAAAGTAGTTGATGATTATTCACATCTGGTTTTCGAAGCTCACTCAACTGATTACCAAACAGAAGATGCTTATAAACAATTGGTTCGTGACCATTTTGCTATTTTGAAAGTAGGCCCCGCATTGACGTTTGCAATGCGCGAAGCGCTGTATTCATTGTGCGAAATTGAGAATGAAATGTTTCCTGCCAAGCAATGTTCTCATTTAAAAGAAAAAATGGAGCGCTTGATGTGTAGCGAGCCGCATTTCTGGCAGAAGTATTATCATGGCGATATTCACCAACAAGCATTTGCTCGGGTATATAGCTTCAGCGACCGCATTCGTTACTATTGGCCGGATAAAGAAATTAGCGATGCAATAGATAAGCTAATGAATAATTTATCTGCTAAACCAATCCCATTACCTTTACTTAGCCAATATCTGCCACATCAATTTAAACAATTGAGAGAAGGTCTGATTGATGGCTCACCTAAGTCGTTTGTTTTCGCAAAAATTCGCGATGTGTTATCGGTGTACGCCGATGCGTGTAAATTCAGTCACTGAGGTTTGACATGGAATATTTAAGTTATCAACCGGCTGAACTAGAACAACTTAATGCGTTCTGGACAGCAAAAGAAATTGAGCAGCAACCTGAATGTTGGCAAAAAACGGCGTTATCAGTGAAAGCATTACGTACTGAAATTGATGCGTTTTTAGCTAAAGTTTTATCAGCACCAGATGCTCGTATTATTATGACTGGAGCAGGCACTTCTGCATTTGCCGGACGTGCACTGGCCCCTATATTAACTGGGCATCTTAAGCGTCGTGTTGATGCAATAGCAACAACAGATTTGGTTTCTGACCCGAAAGAGTATTTAGCTGAAGATGTGCCGACCTTGTTAGTTTCTTTTGCTCGCTCTGGAAATAGCCCTGAAAGTGTTGCAGCTCTTGATGTCGCTGAAAAGTGTTTATCTCAATGTTACCACTTAGTGCTGACTTGCAATTCACAGGGGCAATTATTCCAATATTGCCAAAATAACCCTAATGCATTGGCTCTTTTGATGCCAGAAGAGTCGAATGACCGCTCTTTAGCCATGACATCAAGTTTTTCATCTATGATGATGGCCGCACTATCCATTTTCTTAGATGATACTTTCTTTAATAAACAAATCTTACCATTTTTCACTCAATATCATGAGAATTATCAGCAGTTTAACCGAATAATTCGTGAGAGCTATGCAGGTAAATTCAAACGTGTGATTTATTTAGGTAGTGGGGGGCTTCAGGGGCTTGCACAGGAAGCGGCTTTGAAAATGTTAGAGCTTACCGCAGGTAAAGTGGTGGCTAGTTTTGATACCCCATTAGGATTTCGTCATGGCCCTAAATCAATCGTTAACAAAGACACGCTAGTCGTTTTATTTCTTTCGAATGACCCGTATACCAGACAGTATGAAACTGACTTATTACGAGAGGTAATTCACGATAATGCATCATCCAAGGTGATCGGGATCACTGCGTCCTCTGAAGATATTTTTTTGAAAGATAATTTCATTTATATTTCAAAACTGGAGCATTGTTCTGACGCAGCGTTACTTTTTCCTTATCTAATGTTAGCGCAAGCATTTGCTTTTCATAGCTCTATTGCACTGGGGAATACACCGGATAACCCTTCTCCAACAGGAGAAATTAACCGGGTTGTTCAAGGTGTTACTATTTACCCGTTCTCATATCAAAAAGATGGCGAATCGCTATCTTGAGATAAACACAACAAATAATAAGAGAGCAAGTTATGCACACACCAAATATTGTCTGGACCCGAATCGATGAACGTTTATTACATGGGCAAATTCGTATTACATGGGGTAAACACACGGAAGCAAATTTAATTCTTGTTGCGAATGATGACGCTGCTGATGGACCCAATTCTGCTTTTATGCAAGCTGGCATGAAAGCATCAGCAGGTGGAGAATATGCGGTCCGCTTTTTCTCTATTCAAAAAACCATTGATGTGATTAGTAAAGCATCTCCTCGCCAGAAAATTTTTGTACTTTGCAATAACCCAACTGACGTTGCTCGTTTAGTTGAAGGTGGTGTTCCTATAACGCACTGTAATGTTGGCAATATGCATTTCCATGAAGGGAAAAGACAGATTGCGAAGACGGTGTCTGTTGATGAACGTGATTTGGAGGCATTTCGCCGTTTGGTGGATAAAGGCGTCACCTGTACCGTGCAAAATACACCTGACCAATCTCCAGTGGATGTGTTAGCGCTTGCAACGGCTTAAGGCTGCTTGAGGCATAACTTAAAACAACTGTGTTTAAGGAATTATTATGATTTATGAAGCTTCTCTTGTGGCTTTATGGGCCTTCTTTTGCGGTATAGATAAGTATGATGTTGCGCTAAACATTCACAGGCCACTCATTACAGGCCCTGTTGTTGGGTTGATTATGGGTGATATGCAAGTCGGTTTGATTGCAGGCGCTACGCTGGAACTTGCATGGTTAGGGTTAGTTCCTAATGCAGGGGCTCAGCCACCAGATGTCACATTAGGGACTATAGCGGCCGTTGCTTTTGCCATCATGACTAATCAATCACCTGCAGTTGCGATGGGGATTGGGATGCCTATCGCAGTGCTAATGCAAATGATCATTATCGGTTTCTTCGCCATGACTGCATTTACTATGGGTAAAGCAGACCGTTATGCAGAAAAAGCCGATGCATCGGGTATTTCTCGACTGTTGATAGCCACTATTACTGTTCGTTCATTACTGTATTCCATTGTTGCATTCGTCACGGTTTATTTTGGTGAACATGCTGCGGAATGGATAGATCAAAACACGCCAAAAGTATTGCTAGAAGGTTTAGGTATTGGCGCGAAAATGGTACCAGCAATTGGCTTTGCTATGTTGCTAAAAATCATGTGGTCAAAAGAAGTGGCGGGCGTGTTCTTCGTTGGATTTGTTATGACAACTTACTTGAAGCTTCCCATCATGGCGGTAGCAATACTTGGCGCATCCGCAGCAGCACTGTATTACTTCTTCAGCGGTAACAGTAACAACAATAACTCACAGAAAAATGAGGATTTTGAAGATGGTATCTGATAACAAAGCAATCGAACAAACGAAAAACCTCCCTGTTGAGTCCTATGTTGATGGTGTTGATGAGTATCAGGATACAACGGTTCGTAAGGTAATAACGAAAGGCGATCTTTGGAAATGTGCGTTTCGTGGTTTATTTATGGAAGGTAATTTTAACTTCGAACGCATGCAAGGTGGTGGATTTGCTTTTTCAATTATCCCTGCTTTGCGCAAAATCCATGGAAACAACAAGCGGGACTATGCGACATCACTAAAAAACCATCTGCAATTTTTCAATGCGAGTCCAAAGTTGTTTACGTTTTTGCTCGGCACAGCGGTTGCTATGGAGGAAAACAAAGAGAAGCCTTCAACGGTCAACGTGATGAAAGTTGCAGGTATGGGGCCTACAGGTGGGATTGGTGATGCTATCGACCACATGACATTAATGCCATTGACGTTAGCATTAGGCGCTTCTATTGCAATGGAAGGGTCTATTGCAGGGCCGTTTGTCTTTTTCTTTCTCTATCAAATAATCCACTTCTTTGTGTATTTCGGTTTGATGTTTATGGGCTATCGCGCAGGTACAGCTGCGATGGTCAATATGAGTGATGCGACTGAAAAATTAGCGAAAGCCGCCAACATTATGGGGATTTTTGTTATCGGTGCGTTATCCGCTACTTTCATAAAGGTGCAAACAACGGCCTCGATTGAATTAGGTGGCAAGGTTGTTGAGCTGCAAAGTGCATTATTCGACAAAATTATGCCGAATTTACTACCGCTAGGCTTGGTTTTCCTGATGTTCAAAATGGTCAAGGGCACAGGCTTTTGGGCTAAACCTCCTGTACTTATTTTTTCAATGTTGGCATTCGGTGTGATTGGTCACGTATTGGGTGTTCTGTAAGTAAGTTAGATATTTGCGGGCAAATAGGTTTGCCCGCTTAGGAGTATACGAATGATTGGTTTGATTATTTCGGGTCACCTCAATTTTGCAAGTGGTATGGCATCGGCAGTAAAAGCTATCGCAGGTGAACAGGAGAATATGGTGTTTATTGATTTCATTGAATCAATATCGCCCGATGAATTAGAGCAGCAAATGCGTGCCGCTATTCAATCGATGTCTTGTGAGCAAGTTGTTTTCCTCACCGACCTTCCGGGTGGCACTCCATGTAATCGTGCCATGGCAATTATGATGGAAAACCCCTCTGTTGAAGTCTTAGCTGGCGTCAACCTTCCTATGATAGTTAATGCTGCATTTGAACGTGAAGATACCACCGCCAGTGAGTTACTGTCGGTTCTGAGAGAGATTGGTATGACAAGTATCCAAGACCTCCGTGAGCAGCTTGCTATGTCGTCTGAACCTGAAAATGAAGAAGATGGTTTATGAACCAGCAATATGCAATTTTAGCGGATAGGACGTTCACTCCAGAGGGCATCCGTTACCAGCAGTATGTGGTGATAAATGATGGCATTGTACAGGAAGTTACGAATATCGCGCCTGAAAACTGCCCGATTATCCATCTTAAAGACCGCAGTTTGCTACCCGGATTCGTCGATATTCATATTCATGGACGAGCTGGCTGTGATGTGATGGATGCAAGTCAATCTGCTTTGCAAACTATCTCAGATGAATTAGTCCAAACGGGAGTTGTGGCGTGGGTCGGCACGACGGTCACAGCCCCAATGGATGATATCCAGCAAGCGTTAACCAGCATCCGAGACTTTACCTCCAAACCACAAACATCCGGTGCACAACTGCTAGGAAGCTTCCTTGAAGGCCCTTATTTCACAGAAAGGCATCGTGGGTCGCATCCAGTGAAATACCTTAAAGCGCCTACAGTTGCTGAGCTTGATGAGCTTTATCGATGTGCAGAAGGTTCTTTACTGCGTGTTGCTATAGCCCCTGAAGCCGAAGGCGCCACTTCAGCTATTGATTGGCTTGTTGAACATAAAATTAAAACCAGTGTTGCACATACTGCGGCGGATTATGAGCAGACTAGCCAAGCTTTTGCGCGTGGCGCAGATTGTGGCGTGCATCTTTATAACGGGATGACGGGGTTACATCACCGTGAACCTGGCTGCTGTGGTGCCGTGTTATATCACAATGTACTCGCTGAATTGATAGCCGATGGTATTCATGTCCACCCTGTCATGATGGAACTGGCTTATCGCCTAAAAGGTTACCAACAGATTGCATTGATTACTGATTGCATGCGGGCAGGGGGGCTTCCTGATGGTGACTACGCCCTTGGCGCACAAATGGTCAAAGTCACGAATGGCCAAGCTCGAACTGTCGATGGTTCTTTAGCGGGGAGTACATGTAGCTTGGATAGTGCATTGCGCAATATGGTGCGCTTAGCTCACATACCTGAATGGGAAGCCGTTCAGATGGCAACCGCAATACCGGCTGAATATCTCGGTATTAGCGAGCAATTTGGTTATATCCGTAAAGGTGCTCAAGCCAATTTTGCTGTTGTTGATAACAATTTTTATTTAACAGACACATTCATCAGAGGTGAACACGTTCACTCTGTATTCGGGAAAGCCGATCACTAAGATGGTTAACCCATCAGTAAATTTATGAGGTATTTATAATGGAAATTCGTCAACCAATTCACAGTGAGCATGCTAAAACGCTCGATACCGAAGGGTTACGTCAACAGTTTCTGATTGAGGATCTGTTCCGTGAAGGGGAAATGAATCTCACTTATAGTCATATCGACCGTATTATTGTCGGTGGTATTGTTCCAACAAGTGCGCCATTAGCGTTAATGGCGGGGAAAGCCTTAGGTGTTGATTTTTTTCTAGAAAGGCGTGAATTAGGCGCAATCAATATTGGTGGGGCAGGTAAAGTTATTATCGATGGCGATGTGTTTGAGATAGCCCCGCGTGAAGCCATTTATATTGGTATGGGGACTCGAACAGTTGAATTTATGAGTATTGATGCGAAAGAACCTGCTCGTTTTTATATCAATTGTGCACCGGCTCACCATGCTTATCCAAGCCGTAAAATTACGATTGACCAAGCATCGCCTGAGAAACTGGGTAATGCTGAAAACTGCAATGTCCGTACTATTTATAAATTTTTGCACCCGTCAATCCTACCAACATGTCAGTTATCAATGGGGATGACGGTATTAGAGCCGGGAAGTTTGTGGAATACCATGCCATGTCATACCCATGAGCGCCGTATGGAAGTTTATCTGTATTTCGATATGAAAGAAGATAATGTGGTTTTCCACTATATGGGTGAACCAACAGAAACTCGCCATATTGTGGTCCGCAACGAACAAGCGGTGATTAGCCCTAGCTGGTCGATTCACTCCGGTGTAGGTACCGCGGCTTATACCTTTATCTGGGGCATGGTTGGGGAAAATCAAGTTTTCCATGATATGGACCATGTCGCAATGAAAGATCTGAAATAGTTACTCCTTTCACTCTTTTTTTTTCTTATACAGTAAAACGATGTGGGATATTCCCACATCGTTAGAGGAACTCATCATGAATTTATTTGATTTAACTGGGAAAGTTGCCATCGTTACGGGGTGTAACACTGGGTTAGGGCAAGGTATGGCTATTGGTTTGGCACAAGCAGGAGCTGATATTGTTGGGGTTGGTGTACAAGATGCACCTGAAACACGACAGCAGATAGAAGCATTAGGGCGCAAATTTCATTACATTACCATGAACTTAATGGAACAATCAGGCTTACAAGATTTAGTTGACGAAGCAGTATCGGCAATGGGTCATATTGATATATTAGTTAATAATGCGGGAATTATTCGCCGTGAAGACTTATTAGAGTTTAGTGAAAAAGATTGGGATGATGTGATCAACATTAACCAAAAAACATTATTCTTCCTATCACAACGCGTTGCCCGTCAGTTTGTAAAACAAGGCAATGGTGGCAAAATCATTAATATTGCGTCAATGCTATCTTTCCAAGGTGGTATTCGGGTGCCATCTTATACGGCCAGTAAGTCCGCGGTAATGGGGCTGACTCGCGCACTGGCAACAGAGTTATCTCAATATAATATTAATGTTAATGCCATTGCACCTGGTTATATGGCAACAGATAATACGGCGGCACTGCGCGCTGATGCGGCTCGTAATGCAGCAATCGTGGAGCGCATACCTGCCGGCCGTTGGGGAACTCCAGATGATCTCGCAGGGCCTGCCATTTTCTTAGCTTCAAAAGCCAGTGACTATATTAATGGTTATACCATTGCGGTAGATGGTGGATGGTTGGCCCGTTAATCCATCAGGAGAATAAGAATGGAACAATCATTATTACCTCAATCGCTACAACGAAATACTGTTTTGCAGGATATGAAACGAGTATACCGTTTTCAGTCTGCGAATCAGGTACGTAGTGTGATCCGCCGTAGTGGAAAAACCCGTTTTATTAAAGATACGGATTGGGAGCGTGGCGTTCTGTGGTCTTGTGTTGCTGCGGCATGGCAAGCGACACAAGATAAGGAATACCTTGATGGTGTGATGAATTACACACTTCATACTGGGTTTCGCCCAGGCCCTAATGCACGCTTTGCGGATGACCATGTTTGTACGCAAGCTTATTTAGTGGCGAGTAGCCAATTTTTACAACCGGAAGTTCTTGAGCCAACGATTAAAGCGTTTGATTTGATGTTAGCAGAGCCCAAAGCGGGTCGCGAAGATTGGTGGTGGTGTGATGCCTTATTTATGGCGCCCCCAGCATTTGCCGCGCTTTCGGCAAAAATAAAAGATGTACGTTATTTAAACTACATGAATCAAGCTTATTGGGATGCAATTGAGCATTTACGCGATATTGAGACTGGGCTTGTTTATCGTGATTATCGTTATATCCCAGATGGCCAAGGTAGTGAGCTACGTGAGGCGAATGGCGAGAAAGTGTTTTGGAGCAGAGGGATCGGTTGGGTTATCGCATCAATTCCTCGGATTTTACCACACTTACCGAGTGACCATCCCGATCGTCAACGTTATATTGATTTGTTTACAGAATTATTGGCTGCAATCATTCCTTATCAGCAAGAAGATGGTTTTTGGCGTACGAGTTTGCTTGACCCACAAAGTTTCCCGGCGCCTGAAAGTAGTGCGGCAGCGTTATTTTGTTATGGAATAGCATGGGGAATTAATCATAATATTTTAGATGAAAAGACTTTTTACCCAGTATTAGAAAAGGCTTGGGTCGCATTACGCGGCTGTATTCACCCTAATGGTATGTTAGGTTATGTACAATTACCTGCATTTAACCCGAGAGATGTTAATTTTGAACATAATATGGATTATGGTGCGGGAGCTTATTTATTAGCGGGTAGTGAAGTTATCAATTTATTTTGTTAGGTTATAAATTCATTTAGCATTGCTCATTGTTATTACTTTTTAATACTATATTTGTTATTTCACCGGTTATGTTTTTAGTAATAAAACATAACCGTTTTTTTTTATTGTTATTACTGTAGAATGTAGGGTGCTCAATGTTTTTTTAAATAAAAAGACCTATTCAATATTTCAGAAATAGGTCTTAATGTTTTTAGATTAATAATAACCGCTGCTTAATTACCAAGTATATTGAATACCAACGCGGAAACGGGTTTGACGGTCGCTTGAGAAACGATTTTCTTTCACGTTACCTACTTCAACAAATGGTCGCCATAATGCGCCATCATCAGCTTTAATATCATAACGTAGGCGCACGTTATGTTGATAATCAAATTTCTTATTGTTATACATAGGTTGTGCGTTATCAGCCATTTCCCACATTAAGTCTAATTGATATTGTAAGTCTAAATTATTCCATTTATAACCAATCCAGCTATCAAATTCTTGAACTTTAGAGTGGTAGTTGCTGCCGTTTTCACCAACTTGCCCATAATCCCAAACCTTCCATTTATAACGACCTTGTAAGCGAATACCGTTATCAAACGTATAGTTTAAGCGGACGTAAGGAACATAAACTAGACCGAGCTTATCAAAATCAAGAGATGCACCAACAAGGCCAACGAGGTTTGGATTGAGTTTTTTATAATAAAATGCAGAAAACTCAGAACCATCAATTTTCATTGCATCATATGCGCCATCTTTATTTCCATAGCGAGCATCTAACTCAAAGCCAATATTTTTCCCAGTATCCAAAAAGGCTTTAATACGGTCGCCACTTTTCCCAGAAGCATCTAAATATTGATGACGGTATTCAATTGTCGTTTTATAGTTATTAGCGAGTGCATATTGTGAAGAAACTGCAAATAATACGGCACTAGTGATAAATAGTTTTTTCATTATCTTTATTCCAAGCTGTATGCTTTAAGCATGATGGTAGTAGTTCCCTGTTTTATTAGAGAATTTATTGTTTTATTTTTTATGAAATTGCCACCTAAGGAGAGGTGGCAAATTAATATTAATTATTTAGTTTCACATTCTGTGACTTTTTTGTTTAATTTATTTGTTGTTGCTGTAATAAATTCACTTGGTCTCCAAGAATCACCTGTCTTTTCTAACCAAGGAACTAGCTCTTCTTTAATTAATTTATCGATAAGCGGTTTATTCTCATCAGCGACATTTTTCATTTGATAAGGGTCATTTACGTTATCGTAAAGAGTATATTTCAGAGGCTGGCCATCTTGGCGATCAATAACTAATGTATGGGTTTTAGTTCGTACCCCCCGTTTACCAAATGAAGGTTCGCCATAAGGAATAAACAGGTATAGCTGTGAATTAGCGGTATCGCCTTCACCTGTTGTTATACGCTCCGCTAAATTACTCCCTTCAACTGAGCCGGGGATCCAGTGTTCTAACCCTAGTAGCCCTAATATTGTTGGGTATATATCTGGCGCAGACATCAATGCATCATCTTGTCCTACTTTGATTTTTCCGGGTAAACGGAACATCATTGGTACGCGCATAGACTCTTCATAAGGGTTGTTCTTAGTTGCCTGCCCATTAGCCCCAAGACAACTACCATGGTCAGAGAAAAAGACGACTAACGTATTGTCTGCAAGACCTTGTTTTTCTAGTTCGTCAACGATGCGACCAAATTGGTCGTCAACGCCGTTTACCATCGCTAAATACTCTTTAAAGTATTGGGGACCATAGCCTTCTTGATATTCAGTATCCCATTTTACATTTGGTCTGGTATTAAGTTCTTGTGAGGTTTTTCCTTTGTAAGCGTCTAAATATTTTTGTGGCACTTGGTCATAAGGGGAGTGAGGAGGGTTCATGGAAACCACTAAAGCAAATGGCTTCGATGTATCTCGGTATTTACCCTCTTCATTGCGTAGAAATTTGATAGCCATATCAGCTTCATGTTCAGGCCCCCACTGGTCGACATAAATTGGCTTCTCACGTGGTGTATCATTCCCCCAATACATAGGCTTCATATGTAGGTCATAAGTGCCATAGGAGTACCAAAAATCAAAGCCATGGCGGCGATCAGGTGCTGCCCATTCATTCCAATAACGGCCTTCCATCGGGTTATTATAACTTTCAATAAAAGGGGCATAAGGTGCATCCAAATGCCATTTTCCAATATAGCCTGTACTATAATCGAGTGATTTCAATACATCGGACCAACATTTCGAATAAGGAGATAAATCAATACCGACCTTACCGCCATAGTCATGAGCATTACCTGTTATGCCGTTACGAACAGGATATTGACCCGTCATAAACATGCCGCGAAATGGTGAACATAATGGGTAGTTAGACGCCATTTGTGTCATTACTTTAGCTTGTTTGGCAAACTTATTTAGGTTAGGTGTAATCGAAGGATCTTCTCCCATAAATTGCAATGCATGTGCACGCATTTCATCTGGGAAAATGATCAATAAATTTGGAGCATTATCAGGACGGGCTGGCATGCCATTAGAAGGTTTCCCTGAGTTGGCTAAAATGGGACTAGAAACCGACATTGCTGCACCGCTGGCTGCTAATCCTTTGATAAAGCTTCTGCGCGAAACAGTCATTGCTTCTTCCTCTTTATTTACGTTTTCTTTCGTTTTGTGTTTTTATATATTATTTATACTTTTGCATAATATCAAAAAGTAAGTGATCGAAAATGTCGAAATTGAAGTCATGATCACAAAAAATGACCAATCGAAAGCTACTGTGATTTGTTTCGAAAGAAAAACAAAATAGTGTAAGTGTGGTGATTTATATTTATCTATATGATTTAGAACTATTAATTGATATTTTGTGATAAGGGTTGCAAATTTTACATTTTTACTTTCATTTGGCATAAGGTGAGCTTTTTGTTTTTCATTTGCTTTCATTGGTTCTGGTGAGGGGAGTATGAAGTGTGTTTATTCAAGGTTATAGAGACTAAATAACGCCTAGGTGATCGAGAATAATAAGTAAAGATGGCTTTGGCTTACTGTCGAATCATGATGCGTTTTAGAATAAGAGAAATAATAGAGCGGTAAGGTATATCAGGTCTTTGATAAAAAGATTGATACTTGAGTTAAGGCGTTTAAATAAGTTAAGGATATCCGTTACATATTAATACGGGTATCCTTTTATGATAAATAACTAACCAATATTAAAATTGTGCATTTAATCCTAAGCGTAATGTGCGCCCAGGCGCTGGCATCATACTACGAGTCAATGGGTCGATATAATAACGGTCAGTTAAATTGGTAACTAAAAACTCAACATTGATGTTTTTATCTATTTGGTAGCGAGCGTAGGCATCGGCGGTTAATGTTGGAGTCCAGTGCATAGGGCTATTATTCGCCATTGAATAACTACCGGGGTAACGCTGCATCATTTTCTTTTCATCTTTATTTTGCACGCTGCTGGTGTAACGTAAACGAGTTCCTACTTCAAGGCTTTCATCCATAAAACGCATCCCAAGGTTCGAGTTAATCGCATATTTGGGCTGTAACTGCGTTCTCAAGAAGCCGCCGGGAAATCCAGCTGTTGTACATTGGGAAATATTATATTGATTACCAATGTCTACTTTTGCAGGCTCGGAGTCATCGCAAACTTCATTTTTCAAGCGGTAATCAATACCTATATCCATAAATACCCCGCCATTATCATAACGAGCGAGGGCTTCAATCCCTGCGGTTTTATGTTCTTTTACTTGAATAAAGTTAAGGCGACCATCACGGTCAAACGCATTTTCGATTACAGTGTGGTAGTAACCTATTTTTATATCTGCATGGCGTTCAGCGCCTAATAAGCTTTGAAGGTTACGAGAATAGCCAAATTCCATGGTTTTAGCTCGTTCTGGTTTAAAAACCATTTTTTCTTTGCGGGCTTCACTTGAGCCTGCAAAGCCGATACTGTTTTCAAAAATACTTGGTAAACGTATTGTTTCGATATAGCGTGCATAAACTCGGTCATTATCCGATAACCAGATATTTGCACCAAAAGCAGGGGCCCAGCCATGACTTTTTTGTTTGCCGGGAAACTGCCATTTTTCTTCCTCTGTGAGTTTTCGCTTAAGTTCGCTTGCTGGATGTTCATACGCTTTATTATAAACAAACACTTCCTTACCTGTGACGGGGTCAATTGCGCGTGCTTGTGGGTCGATAGTGCCATTGTGGAAAGGGTTCGTTTTTGTTGTGTAACGGCCATCTTTATCCGATTTCCAGTCAGTACGGAAACTGACGTCTAAAACGCCATTTTCGTTTGGTCGCTGAGGGTCTTTTCTCTCGGTGATATAAACATGGTAATCTACATCATCAAGCCCTAATACCTCAGTTAAAATTTGTTTATTACGATAAGAACCGCCAAAGGGTTGATAACCTTTAGCGACGGCTTTGTCATATTCTTCTTGTGTCAAAATTCGGTTGTAGTTGATCCTTCTAGCAAGGCGTTCATCAGGGTTTTGAAAACCATTGATGCGTTTTCTCATTTGCTCTTTTAAGTAATCATCTTCTGTCCAACCATCAATATATTTTGCGCCTGCATCAAGCTCTAACCATGTTGTTGGCCTATAGTTAAAGTTAAAAGCAATGGTTGTCTCTTGCCGATGCCCTTTTCGGGGGAGAGCAATAAAGGGGCTAGCCGATTGGGAGGGGGGCACATCATTAGAGTCTAATTTTTCTTTAAGCATTGACCCGCGTAGCGTTAAGTCCAGATCTGGTGTAAGTGCCATTGTATTTCGCAAGTTGAAACCGATGCGGTCATTTTCAGAGTTTGTTGCGGCAGTATTAATTAAAGAACCGTCAATATTAGGGTCTTTACCGTTTCCATAGCCGTATTCAAACCCCCAATCACGTTCTTTAGGTTCACGAGGGTAACCCCCTGAGGTATTTGTATCACCAACAGAGTGTGTCATCCAGATATTGGCATTTAGATCAATCCATGGATTGTCATCAGGTTTCCATGCATATTCTGCATTATAGGCATTTACCGTAAAGTGGGCTAATGGCCATTGAGGAAGCACTTGTTTCCCTTCAATTTCTTTAAAGCCGATACGCGAAGGCATAATTTCACCATAGGTACTTTCGCTGCGCCTAAAACTTAAATGTAATGTTTGGTTTTCAGTGAGATACAAATTTGTTTTAACTAAATAAGATTCTAATTCATTAGATGTATTTGTGACCTCTTTCCCGGGACCATATATTTTGGCTGCGAAAGGGAGGTATGGGTCTGGGCCTAGCTGCTGTTGCACTGTTTGTTGTTCGTTGAGCTGAATTGCTTCTTGGTAGCGATGAGCGCCTTTTTTGCCAGCAAAATAGTTGCCTTGTCGGCGGTATGCATAGGCCGCCATAACATCAAATTTTTCTTGGCGGGTACCTACTGCTATTCTCCCACCGTTATCTTTAAAATTGAAAAATTGCGCATTACCGCGAGATTTTGGGGTGATATTAACGACGGGGTCTGAAAAAACATAGTTATTGTTTTTATAGATCTCAGGGTGATCTCGATAATCGCTACCATATCCAAAGTTTGGTACTCGTTCTCGTGTCGAATTACTACTGGTTTCTAGCTTTAAACTAAAGCCAAATTTCTCATCGGGGGCGACAACATCATCTATTCCTATAGTTCTAATTGCTATCCCACCACCAACGGATGTTTTGATATCGCTAACCAGTGAACCACTTTTTTCAATATCAATACTGCTAATGAGGTTAGGGTCTACATAATTACGGTTATTGGCGCCATTATAACCACGATAGACCGTTAAAGATTGTTCTGTGCCATCGACTGTGACGGGGACGCGCTCTTGACCTTGAATACCTCGGACATTAGGGTCTAATGCTCCACTATTACGCGCATCGCCACTGTATACACCAATTGCACTATTTAGTACGTCAGCGGTGCTGGTTCCTTTATAGCGTTCAACTAGATCTTTACCTAAATATATCTTAGAACCCTTGGCATCATATTGATCATCGTAGCCTTGTTGGTCTCGTTCCTTGATGGTTTTTGCGGAGTCCTGAACAGTAATAGTGCCAATATGTTCTTTCTTTTCCGCTTGAGTCGTTGCTGGGAAAAAGAGGGTGGTAATAATTGCAGTAGTAATAGGTTTTAATTTGTATTTGTACATTTTGTTTTTCTCTATGCCATAACACTTAAAAGCGGGTTTCTAACCCAACTGAAACCTCGTGCTGATGGTAGGAATAGATCCCATCTGCCGAGCTTTTATTATTTCGAAAGCGGTAACTGGTATAAGGCGTGAAGGTTAGTAGTGTGTAATTTGGAAAATTTAATCGCGCAAAATACATAGTTTCACGGTCATGACGCTTAACATTTAGCAAATAGTTGAAGGCACCAAATTGGCTTTCTCGATAAGTTGCTAATGCTAAGAAATGAATATCGGGTGTTAATACCGTATAAAAGCCAGCCCGTGCGCCAAGTTGGTCATAGTTGTCACTGCGAACTTCAGTGGTTACGCGAGTGGCATCAGCACCTAAAAATATGGAACTATTAGGTGTAATACCGTAAATCCCCGTCATATGAAGTGCTGTTCGCGAGCCATCAGCGCTGTCATAGGGTTTCTGATAATGAAGTTGTTGATAATCAGCTGAAGTTGTCAGGATCACTTGAGGGGTGAATTGATAATCTGCGTCTATTCGTCCCCCCATTCCTAAATATCGACGCTTTTCATTGACGGTTTTTAGTTCGAGTTGCGGGCCCAAAGATACGGTTGTATTTGCATTATTAAAGCGATATAAGGCAGCGAAAGATGAGGTGTTTTCACTATACTCAGCATAATGTGGATAGCGATCACCATAGGATGTTCCCTTGATTTGAAGGGAATGGTTTCCTGTTATTGGGATAATTTTACTGAGGCTAGCATCATAAGTAAGCCCTGAAGACGCGATTGGGTTGGCCATTTTCCATGTGCCGCCCGGCGTTTGCCAAACTTTATCTTTATTAGGGGCTTGATTAATATTACTGTTGTATTTATATCCAAAAGATAAACTTCCTGTCCAAGCCGTACGGTTTTCAATCGCGCCAATAAACTGTTGAATAGTTTGTTGAACCCCAGCAGGCAAAGCGAGGGTCTCATCGTTAATTAGGCTTTGGAATAACGCTAATGATTCTTTATTTTGGTTGTCTTCAAAATAGGCACGAGCCAATTCCAACTTGACTCGTAGAAATTGGGGGGATAACGCTAATATCTGTTGATAATACGCAATGGCTTGAGGGTAGTGATTTTGCGATTTTTCTATTTCGGCTTTAGCAAATAAAATCAATAACGGATCAGCGTCAGACAAAGCCTGATAGCGTTTTAATAAACGCTGTACATCCTGAAATTGCCGATGGTTAATGGCTAAATAAATTGCTTGCCCTAAATCTTGGGCATTGTTTCTCAGCGTGTAAGTTTTACCGCTAAGATTAATAGACATGTCATCAGGGAGTAACTGTTGGTCTTTGCCGGGAACAACGGCGCTTTTATCACGATAGTTTTGTTTGTCTTTCTGCCATAATAATTGTTCGCGGTCTGTATCCAGACTTGCTGAGAATGTAGGGAAAGAAAGTACTAATATAGTTGTGACGGAAAAAAGTAAAAAATATTGCATAGGTTGTTTTCGGCATTAAAGGTAGGCAGCCAACTGTCAATCATGCTTTGTTGACCACCTAAATTGATTTACACGTTACTGGGAGATATCTCCTCGGCTCCCACCAAAGGCCATATCTTTACTTTGGTCGTTAAATTTAGTCACACCCGCTATATGTTTCGCTTGGTCGCCAAAGAAGTGACCGCGAGCTTCACCGACAGCGCCATTTAGCGTTGCATCCCCTGCGAAGGTTGCGTTATTTTTAATTTTGGCATCGATATTTGTGCTACCGATATTCCCTGCTAATGATTTGCTACCAAAGTTAGCCGTCAAAGTTCCCGTCGCTAGTGCACCGCCGTTGTATTGGCTAATCCCTTTCACTGAATATTCCGCAGTTCCTGCCGTTGGCATATTGCTAGTAACATCTTTACCTGAGTAATAAGCAGTATGTGTGGTGTCATTGACTTGGCCTGTTGATGACCATTCACCAAAGTAAATTTCAGCGTTGGCAACTTGTGCAAAATTGAATACGCCCATTTTGTTGTGTGTGGCTGGATTGCCAGGAGTATTAGGCATTGAAATCACATGGGCTTCATTTCCAGCTTGTTTTGGAGCCATTTTTGTTAAACCAGAAAAAGAAATAGTTTTGCCGCCATAGACAGCTTGAACTCCTATTCCAGGGTCACCAATTGCGCCACCATGGCCTCCAGCAGTACCTTCTGTGGCACCTACTTGTACGGAAGGGCCCGATGGATCAAAAGGCTGGCTTTGATCAGAACCGACAGCGGCAAAGGTACTAAAAGACATTCCGCATGCTGCGAATGCTAGAGCAATAACATTTAACTTTTTCATCGGAATACTCCATTTTAATTAAAGATAATAATGATATTACTAGTATGGTAATTATCATTTTTCTGATATATAACGGGTGTCATTAAATCAAATAAAAATATAAATGCAAATGATAATTCTTCGCATTAACATTGATATTATTATGGGTATCAATATGATAGACTCGGTATTTGGTGTGTTAGCTATTGATATTAAAAATTTTTTTGTAAATTAATTGTTGTTTTATTTATTTTTCACTTAAAAAATTTTTAATAAAAAAGTTAGATTAGTCACATTTTAATGAATGTAAAAAATAGTATTTCACAATAAAACATTAAAATAAGTAATGTTTTATTGTGGGGGATAGGATGAAATAGACGGGCTAGGAGCAGTAGGTTGATAATTTGATTAAATCAAAGTTGCATATTAATGAGTTACAGGCATAAAGATTGATAGGGGTACAAGAATGAGTCCTTGGTTAATTTTGGGCGCTGGTGGTAAAGGCGTCGGTAATATGGTTGTTAAACTGGCAGTTACGGATAAACGTCCTGTTATCGCAATAGTGCGTAATTCTCAATCAGCCGAAATGCTAGAAGATCAAGGCATACAGGTGTTTAGGGGTGATGCTTGTGATAAGGCCGTCGTTTCGGCAGCTTGCCAAGCAGCTGGCGCCTCAGCAACGGTTATTTCTACGATGGGGGGAACACAGGATTATTTAGCTCACCGCACTGTAATTGATTGTGCCGAGCAGGCTGGTATATCTCGCATGGTTCTCGTGACATCGCTTGGATGCGGTGATTCATGGCAATATTTGTCTTTACGGGCACGTACCGCTTTTGGTCAAGCCGTGCGTGAAAAATCCCTTGCTGAATCATGGTTACAAACGAGCTCTCTCGATTATGTCATCGTTCGCCCTGGTGGTTTACTGCACGGACAAGCAACAGGAAAAGCGATATTACAACAAGTAGATGATGTTCACGGTTTAGTGATGCGGGCAGACGTAGCAGAACATGTTTATCTTCTAGCCCAACAAACTACGCTTAAAAATCAAATCTATAGCATAATTCAGCCAGAGCTGGCATTAGCTTAAACAGATAGTGGCCTTGCTTGGTCACTCAACACTGTAATAGTGATAATGATATCGTGACTATCGTGAATTATTTGTTCATTGTGTTGGACTCCACTAATTTCGAACATATTGTGCAGGCATTGGGGGAGCAAACCGAAAAACATAAGGAAACTATAATGAATATTGCACAGCGGTTACAGGATAAAGGCCGCCAAGAAGGTCTACTTTAAGGCATTGAGCGAGGGCGAGAAAAAGAACGACAAGAGGCAACAATTGTTTTGGCAAGTAAGCTACTTAAACAAGGCATTAGCCTAGAAATTATTATGGAAAGCACGGGGTTAAGCTGTCAAGTACTGGTTTCATTACAGTAGGGTTTTAGGCATTACTGGTCATTAAAGTGCAATATGATAAGGAAGAATATACAACAAAGCTTGCAACTGGTTGAACAATGGTTGAATGGGTAAAATAGGTATAAGCCAGAAAGCTCTGATGACAGAACTTTCTTTTAGCTTATTTTTGCAATCCTAATTCAATTTCAACATTTAGCGGGCAACACGTAAGCCACCTTCAACACCCTGTGGGCTCCAGAGAATTTGCCATAATTGAATATCGCGAGCTCGGAATGCACCAGCACACGCATTGAGGTAATAAGAAAACATACGCTTAAAACGAGGTGTATAATTAGCTTCAAGCTCAGGCCAAGCGGATTGAAAACGAGCGTACCACGCCATCAGTGTATGGTCGTAATCCGCACCAAAATTGTGCCAATCCTCCATCACTAATTTGCCTTCACTACTTTCGCCAATATTTTGTATTGAGGGTAAACAGCCGTTTGGAAAGATATATTTATTGATCCACGCATCAACATTAACTTTATTGCGATTAGACCCAATGGTGTGAAGGAGAAATAAACCATTGGAGGCTAAATTACGTTGGACAACATCAAAATAGGTTGCGTAGTTTTTTGGCCCAACATGTTCAAACATACCCACTGAAACAATACGGTCGAATTGGTCATTAAGGTTTCGATAATCTTCTAATAAAATTTTGACATCCATATCAGCACAACGAGCCTGTGCATATTTTTGCTGTTCAGCTGAAATTGTGACACCAGTGACGGAAACGCCAAAATGTTTAGCTGCATAGGCAGCAAGACCTCCCCAACCACAGCCAATATCAAGTAACCGCATACCTGGTTTTAATTGTAATTTTTCACAAATTAAATTTAATTTTTGTTCTTGAGCTAGAGGGAGGTTTTCAGGGCTATGGTCTAAGCCTTTCCAGTAACCACAGGAATATTGCATGTAAGGGTCTAGCATCAAAGAAAATAAATCGTTACCTAGATCGTAATGCTCTTCACCAACGATACGAGCCCGTTTTAGGGTTTGTAAATTTCGCACTCGTGCTACAGCGACTTTCAACGTATCACTGAAATGATGGGGTAATTTGTTATCAAGCCCATGGCGTAAAACGCGCTGAAAAAACATATCCAACCGCTCGCAATCCCACCAGCCATCCATATAGCTTTCACCCAACCCTATTGAACCGTGTTGTAGGACACGTTTAAAGAATTGGTTATTATGAACTTGTATATCGAAAGGGCGGGAACCATTAATTTCAATGCCTGCTTCATTTAATAGCTCTGAAGCAATACGCCGCCAAGAGTCGATAGAGGCTTTCTGGTTAACTACATTTTCAGTACTCATCTGATCTCCAATTTTTGTCAAAGTGGGATTCAGAGAACTTTATTTGTGACGTATTCGCGGTACAGCAAAACAGGAATATTGACCACCACGGTATGACAGTCAGTGTATTAGCGTTATTGTTGCTATAAATAAAGCTCAAATCCAGTTTTAGATAACTCTTTAAAAAATATAAAACCTTCAGGTTTAATTTCAATAAAAATTGCACTTAATTTTTATAAATGGCACTTATAACCAAAAATAAGGGGTAACTAGACGTTTATTGCTTATCAAAAATTGTCAATATTTTATAGAAATCAACTATGTAAATAATAAGCTTAGTATATAAATATGGCAATGGTATGAAAGATGAACAGCAAATTTAAAATGGGGGGAATGAAATATAGGAAGACAGCTTAAATGGTTCACCTGTTGGCCACAGAGAACCATTTAAACGGCTAAATAACTTATTTAGTTCGATCTGAATAACCGTAATTGATAATTTCGGCTTGCTCAAGTTGGATTTGTGTTACCGCAGGTTGAGTATTGGCTATCACACGCCCATCACGGATAGAATAGCGAACAGGGACTTGTCGGCGTACCGCATCAAAACCATTTTCGGCAGGTAAAACTAGCAGGTTAGCCCGCTTCCCTTCACCAATACCATAGTCAGCTAAAGCCAATGTACGCGCACTGTATTCACTAATTAACTTCAGCCCATCATTGATTTGTTGATAACCCATTAACTGGCAAACATGTAACCCCATATGTAGCACTTGCAGCATATTTGCTGTACCGAGAGGATACCAAGGGTCAAATACATCATCGTGACCGAAGCAAACATTAATATCTGCTGCTAGCATCTCTTTAACACGTGTAATACCACGGCGCTTAGGGTAAGTATCAAATCGGCCTTGTAAGTGAATATTGACGAGTGGGTTCGCGACAAAGTTAATCCCTGACATTTTCAATAAACGGAATAAACGCGAAGTGTAAGCGCCATTATAGGAATGCATGGCAGTTGTATGACTAGCAGTCACACGAGCCCCCATCCCTTGTGCATGCGCTAATGCGGCTACGGTTTCCACAAAGCGTGATTGTTCGTCATCGATTTCGTCACAATGCACATCAATTAAGCGGTCGTATTTCTGAGCCAGTGCAAAGGTTTTATGTAACGACTCAACACCATACTCGCGGGTAAACTCAAAATGTGGAATTGCTCCTACCACATCTGCGCCTAAGCGTAATGCTTCCTCTAATAGGGCTTCACCATTTGGATATGACAAAATCCCTTCTTGTGGAAAGGCGACAATTTGTAAGTCGACCCAAGGGGCGATTTCTTGCTTAACTTCTAACATGGCTTTCAGGGCTGTTAATGTGGGGTCAGAAACATCCACATGGGTACGAACATGTTGAATTCCATTAGCAATTTGCCATTTTAATGTTTGCCACGCTCGGCTTTTAACATCATTGTGAGTCAACATTGCTTTACGTTCAGCCCAGCGCTCAATACCTTCAAATAAGGTGCCTGATTGGTTCCAGCTAGGTTGCCCAGCAGTTTGCGTTGTATCTAAATGGATATGTGGCTCAACAAAGGGAGCAGTCACTAAGCCACCTTCAGCATCCAAGCTTTCAGGCAATATTTCCCCGGCGGGTTGTGGCACAATGGCTTGAATTTTTTTGTTTTCGATATCAATGCGCCATAGTCCATCACGTTCTGCTAAATGGGCATTATGAATATGTTTGAAAGTTTGATTAAGCACGTGTCATCTCCGAGTCTGTTGTGCGGCGGCGATTTAATAATGGGTTAAGAACAGCGTAACATAATGCGCCACCGAGCACGGCATTAACTGGGACAATCCCAGGTAAATAATTACCTGCAATGACACCAGCAGCAACGGCCAATAATGCACTAACGTTAACATCACGCATTTTATTGCTATCGAAGGTGCTATAACGGTGACGATACATTAAGAAATCTGCAATGATAATTCCCCCAATTGGAGGAATAGCGGCAGATAAGAAAGTGAGCCAACCAACAAAATTATTATATAGCCATAAAGCACATAAAGTACCTATTAAGCCGTTGATGATAGATAAGGTTTTGCTGGATAGCCCCGTAATATTTGCAAAGCCTAAGCCAGATGCGTAGAGGGCATTATCATTGGTAGTCCATATATTTAGCCCTAAAACAATAATTGCGGGTAATAAAAGTCCTTGAGCAATCATAACATCAGAAATGTCTGCCATACCCAATGAAGCGGCTCCTGCCGCGCCAAAGATAAACATTAATGAATTACCAAGGAAAAAGGCAACAATGGCGACGAGGACGGCGATTTTTGGCCTACGACCAAAGCGAACAAAATCAGCAGTTAATGTGCCTGCACTCACAAAAGACCCTACGACCATGGCTAATGCAAGGTTAAAATCAATTGGTTTTGTCGGGGTAATTGATTGTAAAGCATTCATGCCCCCCATATCAGTAACCGCAAGATAAACGGAATAGCTGCCCAGTATGGCGATAGCAGGGACAGCAACGACAGAAAGAACCGTAAGTGCAGAAATACCGAAAATAACAGTCACCGTCATTAAGACCCCTGAAATACCAATTAGCCAATTAATATCCCAACCAGTAGCTTTCCCGACAGGAATTGCAAACATAGCAACTCCAACACCAAACCAGCCGACTTGGGTGCCGCCTAATAAGAAAGAAGGAAGCCAAGAACCTTTGATACCAAAAGAATAGCGTGCAAGGAGGTGGGTTGTTAAGCCAGTTTTAGAACCGATAAAACCAAGAAATGCGGTGTAGATACCAAGAAGAAGATTACCGATGAGTACTGCGAGGAAGAAATCATGAAAATCAAGACCGGTACCAAGAGCGCCTCCGGTCCACATACTGGCGGAAAAGAAGGTTAATCCTAGCATTACAAAGGTTAATGCTAGCCCGCCTTTTCGCGCGGATATGGGCACGGGGCCATGACTATAATTTTTATCTTCGCTCACGATAGTCTCCAATTATTTTTTCAGGGCAAAAAAATCCGACGCATTTTATAGCCAGAAAAATAAAAAGCAAACGTTTTCGTTGGTGGTATTAAAATAATTAATCTATTAAAAAGCAATTTAATTTAAGGAAATAAGTCAGAAGGGGCCATGAAAATTTTTATGTAAGATGTGTTTTTTTCAGTAATTCAATGCATTCTTGTGCGCCGCGTTTAAGTGCATGGCTCTTTAAGCTAACCACATGAATAGGGAGCTTCAAACCATTAGGCGTATTTTTAAACTGTAACGGCTTTAAAGTCCCTGTCGCTAGCTTATCTTTAATCAGGGACAAGGGAAAATTCCCCCAGCCCATGCCCCCTTCGACTAAGCCTAGTGCTAGGGAAAAGCTATCTGTTTTCCAATAGTTGCTGGAAACAACAATGCGCATATCACTGAGCTCGTGCTGCCGGCTACCAATAATAATTTGTCGGCTTTCGACGAGGTCTTCAATATAAAGTGAAGTTCTTTCTTGCAAAGAAGGGTGCTTTGTCGAAATAGTCGCAATAATAGACTCCTCGCCAATATAATGAAATTGTTCTTGAGAGTTAACATGTATTCCACCAAATACAATAGCGAGCTGGAGTTGTTTTTTATGTAGTAGTGGTAATAGGTCATCTTGGGGCGCGGTGACAAGTTCAATATGTAACAAGGGATATCGTTGGCTCAAAACACGTAGAGCATCAAAGAGTATATTTGAATTAATACCTGCCGCAACACCTATAGCCAGAGTGCTTTCTACCCCTTGGGTCAACTCTCTGGAAAATGTATTAAGTTGTGATAAGTTTTCAATAATATGGCGTGCATAGGGGGCTAATGAAAGGGCTTTCTCTGTCGGTTTGGGCTCACGGGAGTGACGATCAAATAGCTCAAAACCCAATTCTGCTTCAAGATTAGCTATTGCCATACTGACTGCCGAGGGGACTCGTTGTAATGATCTTGCAGCGGCAGAAAATGAGCCTTTGTCTAGAACAGTGAGGAAAATAATAAGATTGTCACTATTGAATGACATGGTAGACCTTTCAATAAAATTGATAGTAGCTGACTTTTATTATCATTGAATTATATTTATTTTACCACCTATTGATGACGATATATTTAGAGGTGGAGATATGCAGGGAATTAAACGGAAAATTGTGTTTGTTACTATCTATGAAGTTGTTGGGTGGGTGATTTCAGCGCTAGCACTGGCCTTTCTTTCAGGGAATTCAGCGGGAACAACAGGGCCATTAGCATTGGTGATAACTACGATTGCTGTTAGTTGGAATTTTATTTTTAATACAGGGTTTGAATATTGGGAGTCAAAACAAAAATCACGAATTAGAACCTTTAGGCGCCGGTTTGTGCATGCCATATTATTTCAATTAACATTGGTAATTTTTTTAATACCGTTAATTGCATGGTGGCTCTCGATTAGTCTTTTACAGGCGTTAATACTTGATTTTGCATTAATTATTTTTATCCCAATTTATACTTTCTTTTTTAATTGGGCTTTCGATAAAATTTTTGGGTTGCCTAAATCAGCTCTGCCACAAGATAATAAAGCCGTATCATAAAACAAATAGCGTGTTTCCTTCCTTTTTTATTGCGGAAGGAAACACAGATTGCCCAATATTATTTTAGTAACCTAACCTTAACCGCTTTGCCTTTAATTTTCCCTTGTTGTAATTGTTTCCATGCTTGTTGAGCAACAGAGCGTTTGACGGCAACATAGGCATGGGTAGGATGGATAACAATTTTACCAATATCATCGCTTACTAAACCGACATCACCAGTTAGTGCTCCTAAAATATCACCTGGGCGCATTTTGGCCTTTTTGCCGCCATCAATACACAATGTTGCCATTGTTGCTTCTAATGGTGTGATATGAAGCCCCTCAGGCTCAGCGTGCCAATTGAGCTTCATATTTAGCATTTCTTCGAGCACGTTAGCGCGTTGAGCTTCTTCAGGTGCACATAAGCTAATTGCTAGGCCGCTTTCTCCTGCTCTTGCAGTTCGGCCAATGCGGTGAATATGCACTTCCGGGTCCCATGACAATTCATAGTTAATCACCATTTCTAGTGCTTTGATATCTAACCCACGGGAAGCAACATCTGTTGCGACTAAAACGCGGCTACTGCTATTGGCAAAACGTATTAGAGTCTGGTCGCGGTCACGTTGTTCCATGTCACCATGTAGTACTAAAACACTCTGTTTACTCTCTGTTAGAGCGTCAAATACGGCTTGGCAATCTTTTTTAGTATTGCAAAAAATTACGCAGGATGCAGGTTGCTCACGGCTTAATAATTTTTGCAATAGGGCTATCTTCCCATGACGTGAAACTTCATAGAACTGTTGTTCGACAGCGGGTAATTCGTCAATGCTATTAATTTCAATAGTTTGTGGTTCGTGCTGGATTTGCTGACTGATACGTGCGATTTCATCTGGCCAAGTTGCTGAAAATAATAAGGTTTGACGATTCACTGGGGAGTAATCAATCACGGTTTCTATGTCAGGCATAAAACCCATATCTAACATTCTATCAGCTTCATCTAACACTAGAGTCTGCAAAGCATCTAACTGAACGGTTTCACGGTTTAAATGGTCAAGTAAACGGCCCGGCGTTGCGACAATGATATGTGCAGCATGGGCGAGGGAATCCCGTTGTATGCTAAATGGGACGCCACCACACAGGGTTAAAATCTTAATATTAGGAATTGCACGTGCTAGCCGACGTAGTTCGTTTGCCACTTGCTCTGCGAGTTCACGAGTAGGGCATAAGACTAATGATTGTGTTTTAAACAACTTAGCATCGATATGTTGCAATAACCCCAGACCGAACGCTGCGGTTTTGCCACTCCCCGTTTTAGCCTGTGCTCGAATATCTTTTCCGGCAAGGATTGGCGGAAGGGCGGCGGCTTGGATAGGGGTCATACTGAGATAACCCAATTCTTGTAGGTTAGAAAGTTGTTCAGCAGAAAGAGCGTTAAGGTCAGCAAATGAAGTCACTATAAAATCTCAAATAGAATAAAAGGCTAATGATGCTAATGATACTATCCTAGCGTTGCGCTGTCTGTTTTTAATTCTGAATACTTAACTAGAATAGTTAATCCAATGATCTATTTTAATTTTAAAGCAAAGAGAATAAAATTCTCTTAAACCCATGTTCAGTAGTATTGATAGAGGGGGAATAAGCAAATCCCCTAAGAAATAAGTTAAATTTATTTAAATATTGATACTGATTGATTACATGTGACACTGATATATTTAACTTCTCACATACATTTATTGTTTATTTTTAATTGGTTATAGCTTCTTTGCTGCCTTTTTTCTATTCGTTAAGTGACTAAATAATAATATTGTGACGCTGAACTCATTTATTGTAATTATAGTAATTTATTGATTTTTAATGTTATTAAACTCAGTTTAGAAAAATTTTCTCTTAATTTGCAACATGTCATCAATTTTTAGAAAAAATTTTCTATTTCTCTGTGGCATATTCCTTTTAGCAACAAATATAAATATATCGTTCTTTATTTTACTATTACTGGGTTTAGATAATGACTAAGAATATCGCTACAATTTTAATTCATGGTGGAAAGCAGCAAGATGCAGTTAATCACGCTATTTTCCCTGCAATTACAACGGCCAGTACTTTTGTTCAACAAAGCTTAACAGATCATGGAGAATATTGTTATTCACGTTGTAGTAACCCAACACGTTATGCATATGAAACCTTACTAGCTGAAATTGAAGGTGGGGTTTATGCAACGGCAACCGCCTCAGGTGTTGCCGCTTCGAGCTTAGTATTAAACTTATTACCTAAAAATTCGCATATTATTGCGATGAAAGGGGTTTATGGTGGAACGTTTAGGTTATTTGAACGCGTCTCAACATTAAATTGTGGGCACCAAATAGACTATGTTGACCTTAATAATCTGGAAGAAGTTAAAGCAAAAATAAAAGAAAACACCCGTTTAATTTGGATAGAAAGCCCAACAAACCCATTATTAGAATTAGTTGATATTAAAGCAATTTGTTCATTAGCTAAAAAGCATCATATTTTAACTTGTGTTGATAATACATTCGCTACGGCATGGAATCAAAAACCGTTGGAATTAGGTGCTGATTTAGTGATGCTATCGGCGAGTAAATATATAGGTGGCCACTCTGATTTAATTGGTGGTGCAGTGATTACTCAGAGTGATGAGCTAGCGAATCGTCTAGATTTTTTGAAAACCACACTAGGCGCGATTGCTTCTCCTTTTGATGCGTATCTAGCTTTACGTGGACTTAAAACATTAGCACTTCGCATGTCAGCACAATGCTGTAACGCAGAACAAGTTGCAAAATATTTATCTACACACCCAAAAGTTGAACAAGTTTATTACCCAGGGCTGTCTTCGCATCCACAATATGAACTATGTAAAAAACAAATGCGTACTGGTGGGGCGGTCGTCACGATTAAATTAAAAGGTGATATTGAAGATACAAAGTATTTCTTATCTAAAGTGAAGTACTTTGTATTAGCTGAGTCTCTTGGTGGTGTAGAAAGTATGGTGAATCATTCTGCAACTATGTCCCATGGCTCAATGACAAAAGAAGAAAGAGAAAGTATTGGTGTTTATGATACGACATTACGTTTATCTGTAGGTATTGAAGATATTACTGACTTATTAAATGATTTAGAAAACGCATTATCTTAATTTATTAAAATCACAATAAAATATAATAAGAGAGCATCTAATGAATGATTATGGGATTTGGACTATTGTCACGCCAATGGTGACAATACTTTTAGCCATTTTTACACGACAAGTTATATTATCATTATTACTGGGAATATTAGTCGGTTTTACCGTTATACATGATCACAATATATTATTAGGTGTGAATGGGACACTTGATGGTATTATTAATACGTTTGCTTCACCAGGGAATACAAAAACAATTCTATTTATGGTAATGATTGGCGGTATTATGCGACTGGTTGTTGTTACTGGGGGCGTAAAATCACTGGTTAGATTATTAACGAATAAAACAAAATTAATTAAAAATAAAAAAGCCGTTCAATTAATGGCGATGATTATAACCTCATTAATTTTTATCGAAAGTTCGATTAATCAATTAATCGCAGGGGCTTCAACTAAAACACTGGCTAAAAAATACGGCGTATCGCCTGAGAAAATGTCATATATTGTTCAAACATCCTGTGTTTCAGTTTGTTCTTCAGCCATGATTAACGGTTGGGGGGCGGCAATGATGGGGGTGATTGGCGTACAAATATCCAAAGGTTTCATCACAGGAGAACCATTTGAAATTTTAGCAAGCTCAATGGTATTTAATATCATGGCGTGGCTTTCTTTAGCATCAGTATTGTTTTATATCTTCTCTAATACATCTTGGGGGCCAATGAAAAAAGCCGATTTACGTGCGCAAGAACAGGCTTTGACAATGTTGGCGGCAGAAGAAACAGAACAGGATGATGAAGATATTATTGACCACCCTAACTGCCATACATCCCTTAATTTCTTTATTCCTATTCTATCTACAGTATTAATGGTACCTCTTGCGCTTTATATCACTGGTAATGGCGATTTTAGCAAAGGTAGTGGCTCAACTTCGGTATATTGGGGCGTCATGTTTGGAACTTTAGTTTCTTTTGTTTGGTTCTTAGCTCGTCGTGTATTGAACATTGAGACTTTTTTTAAAGAACTGTATATCGGCTATGCCAGCATGGTCAAAATTAGCTCTGTGATGATTTTGGCATTTTTAATGGGGACCGTATCTTCAGATTTAAATACCGGGGCCTATATTGCAGAAATTACATCAGGGGTTATTTCACCTGCATTTTCAATAGGGTTTATTTTCTTAATTAGTGCGGTGATGTCTCTTGCAACGGGAACATCATGGGGAACATTTGCCATTATGATCCCGATTGGCGTTCAACTAGGGATTTCCGTCGGTATGCCTATTGAATATATGATTGGTGCAGCTATTGCTGGTTCTATTTATGGCGATATGACTTCTCCAATATCCAGTGATGCGATTGTGGCTTCAATGGCAACGGATTGCGACCATATTGAACATATTCGTACTCAAATGCCTTATGCCACCGTAACAGCTGTCTTTGCGTTAATGGTTTATCTCTATTTAGGTTTTACTTATTAGCGGGATACGTTAAAAATGAATTTTCAAGAAAAAATCTCGGCTATTACCAAAATAGATTTACTTCATGGGGTAACTCCCTTAATGAAATTACATAATATTTCAGAGTATCTAGGCCGTGATATTTATATTAAACGTGATGACATGACCCCCCTTGCTATGGGGGGAAATAAACTTCGTAAATTAGAATATCTTTTTGCAGATGCATTGAGTAAAAAAGCCAAGGTTATCGTTACCGCGGGGGCTATTCAATCTAATCATGTTCGCCAAACAGCAGCTATTGCTGCAATGTATGGCTTACAGTGTGTTGCACTATTAGAAAACCCAATACGAAGCCATAATTCACTATTTTTGAATAATGGAAATAAGCTGCTAACCGACTTATTTAATGCGGATTGTTATTTTTGTGATGAACTGACAGACCCAAATACACAACTGCAGGAACTTATTGAAAAACTAAATTTGCAAGGTAGTTATATTATTCCTGTAGGTGGTTCAAACGTATTAGGGTCAATAGGTTATGTCAATTGTGCTTTAGAAATTGTGCAGCAAAAACCAAAAGAAATCGAGTTTGCGGCTGTAATTGTGGCCTCAGGGAGTGCTGGAACACATGCGGGGTTGGCAGTTGGTTTACAAGCGTTTTTACCACATACCCCAGTCATAGGGGTTACAGTTTCTCGCACGGTAGAACAACAAAAACCTAAAGTTGAATATTTACTTAATCAACTTGCCGTGCAATTTAATCTTTCAGCATTACCTGAAATTAAATTATGGGATCAATATTTTGCCCCTTGTTATGGAATGCCTAATGATAAAGGCCAACAAGCAGTTGAACTATTGGCGAGAAAAGAAGGGATTTTACTTGACCCTGTTTATACAGGCAAAGCAATGGCAGGGTTAATTGATAATATTTTAAAAGAAACGATTGGTGGCAATCAGCCATTACTCTTTATTCATACTGGCGGTTCACCCGCTATGTTTGCTTACTCTGAAATTAATGTGGCAAGTATTTAAATATACTTATTAATAATGCGATTTACTTATGAAAATTAATACCAAAGTTATACATGGTTACCCGATGACAGATAAATATACTGGAAGTTCGTCTATTCCGTTATATCAATCATCGACTTATTCTCAATCGGATATTGAAGAAAATTATTCTTATATTTATTCACGTTTTTCTAACCCTACTAGAGATGCATTAAGTGATGCTATCTGTGCGATTGAAAATGCCAAGTATGCTGAAATTTTTTCCTCCGGAATGGCAGCAATTAGTGCTATTTTGTTGAGTTTTAGCCATGGTGACCATATTGTTGCTTGCAAAAGTATTTATGGCGGGTCGTTTCAATTAATGACTGAATTTTTACCAAGATATGGTATTTCAGTGACATTTGTTGATGCAACAAACCCGCAAAATTATGCGGATGCAATTAAAAAGAATACCAAGGCTTTTTATATTGAAACTCCATCAAACCCAACATTACAGGTGACAGATTTAATCTCAGTGATCCGTATTGCAAAAGAAAAGCAACTCATCACAATTTGTGATAATACGTTTATGACACCGTTATTGTCTGATGTGATTTCATTAGGTATTGATTATTCGATTAATAGCGCTACAAAGTTTATTAATGGCCATAGCGATGTGATTTTAGGAACGGCAGCAACAAACAACCCCGAATATGCTAAATTGCTACATAAATCTGCGGTAGCTATTGGTAGTATTGCTGCACCTTTTGATAGCTGGTTAACCATGCGTGGGTTGAAATCGATGGCGATGCGAGTTGAAAGATCCAGTGAAAACGCACAAAAGCTTGCTGAATATTTGCATGAACATCCTAAAGTTGAGCAAGTATTTTATCCAGGTCTACCCTCTCATCCAAATTATGATATTCATATGCGGCAATCTAAAAATGGGGGAATGGTTGTTTCTTTTGATTTAGGCAGTTATGAGAATGTGAAATTATTTTTAGATACAATTCGCATACCATTAGTTGCCGTGAGTTTAGGGGGGATAGAATCTATCGTTTCTTATCCTAGGATCATGTCTCATGCTTGCATACCTGAAGAAGAACGCCTATTACAAGGTGTTACTGAAGGGCTTTTGCGTTTCTCATTAGGTTGTGAAGATATTGAAGACATTATTGCAGATGTTGATATTGCACTTGCTCAAATAAAGTAACAATAATGCCGAATAGTTTATTTTGGTTTACTCATCAGTTCAATTAGGTAACATTATGAAATATAAGTTATATCTTTTAAATATGGGTTTTTCAGATAAAAATTATGAAGGTGAAGTATTTTATTGCCCTGATTGCACAATGTTAGAAGGCATTCTTGCTAAGAACACTAATTTAAGGGAATTTATTGATGTGGTCTATATTGGTTTTGAAAAACCTAGACAAGAACTGATCACTGTTATCGGGGATGTGAACCAATCTTTGCCTGTGTTGGTATTGCCTGAAGGGATTAGTTCGGTACATCAAACGGGGGTTTACAATAATACTGCTTATATTTCTGACTTGGACAAAATTATCCTGTTCTTAAATGATGCCTACCATATACCTAAAAAACACCCATAGTATAATAATAGCCCTAAATATACCCTGATTTAGGGCTATTATTCACACGTATTTATTTTCTATTCAAATAGCTATTGAAACAACTAAAGGTAAATTTCTTTATTTATCGGATTTAATTGGATAGCTTGCTGTATGTATTTTAAAGTTTCATTCGCTAATAGTGCAGTTGCTTCATAAAAAGCATGGCCACTTTGTAATTGCATTTTCTCTAAATAACGATAAGCCCAGGGTAACAAATGCATTTCTAATAGGCCCCGTAATAGCTCGGGTTTATTTTCAACAACCCAAGCAGTGAGTAACAATAATAAACCAATATGATCTTCTGGTTCATTTTGATTTAATTCAATATTAATTTGGTTGTTGCGTAGCCAAGCCCTTAGTTCAAGGGTGGATATACCAAAAACACTATTTTCCTTATCAAGGTAAACAGAGCCCCAAGGTGGTACGGGAAGCGCATCAGGGCCAATAAATAAGCGCTGATAAGCTTCTTGTAATGTTTCTTGCTCATTTAAGCTATCTTGAAAGCGTTTATCAATACGTTGGCAATCATAGATATTATTGAAAGGCCACTCAGATTGCCATTCACTTGAGCTAAATAAGTGAATTAATTTATTTACACGGGCATCAGAAGGGTTATAACTAAATAATGCGCCAAGAGTTTGTGCGCAAAGTGAAAAATCCGCCAGTAGTTTTTGTTCCATATTGATCCACTTGATATATTGATTTCGCTTTTTAAGCCGATCGTAACCAAACATCAGGCTTTTGTCGATGATAACAAGAAATAAGCTTTTTCTCGTCCTATATAAACAGTATTAGGTAATGATTACCCCGCAATAGCCTTGGCAACAATCATCTGTAGCCTGTAGAGAATTTCACTACTGATTAGTTCATCATACACGATTAATAAAACAGCATTAGAAAGCCTATTCTCAACGGTTTTTTCATTTTTATGTATAGTAAAGCCAAACAGCTAAACCCAATGATAATCAGGCTGTTCACTATTCAATATATTGCAGGCATTAACAGCATAGTAACTCATATCACGATAGCGGGTTATTAGCTTTATTTAGCGTTAATTAAATTCAATATTAAGGGTAATTGATTGAGCAAAGCCCGCTGGTGGCTTACCTACTGAGCGGCTTTTTTGTACCGCTGTTAATGCGGCATTGTCTAATAATTCGTTTCCAGAACTACTCGCTAAGCGTACTAAACTAATTTCTCCCGTTTGGCTTAATTGGAACTGAACTGTGCTGACACCTCGACTTTTCATTTTTTTAGCTCTACGTGGATATTGTTTATTGCGTTCAATTTCTTGACGTAATTTTTCACGATAGGAACTTATTAATTGATTGTCTATATTACTAGGGGCTTGTTGTGTTTTGTGGCTTTTATTTCCCAAGGATAAGGACGTCACTTGACTACCTGCTTTTTGCTGTTGGGCAATTTCAGTGTGTAGAGGTGTTTTTTTCTCTACTGGCTTCTTAGGCGTCTCTGTATTTTTAACCATTGTAGATGTTGTTGGTTTAACCGGTTCTTTGACGGTTTTTTTTATTTCTTTTTGTTTTTTAGGGACGGCAATAGTGGCTTTTTCCACCACAGTGTCTAACTTTATTTTACTAAGGATAGCGTGGGCTTGTGCTATTTCTTCAGGTTGAGTTTCTTGAGCGGCCTGAGTCAGTGCAATAGAAATAACTGGAGCATCCTGCAACGCTTGGTTTTTCTGAGATTGAGATAATGATTGAGTCGTTATATAAATAAAATACCCGATAACTAAAATATGCAATGTTATCGACAGAATAAAAGTAAGTAGTTTTTGACTCATCATAAGACCTCGGTATTCTTTCAGTTAAAGCCAAAAAGGTAACGGCTAAACGTGTTTAAGATAAGTAATTGCTAACATTGCTTTAAGGTTATAAGGGGTAAAAGAATTCATTTGGTTATAAATCATAAGATAATATGATGTTTTATTTTATGTTAATGATTATCAATTGCAAATGCAAGTTGTTGTCATTATCGTGAGGTACGTCGTGGTTTCTCAGTTTTATAGTGTCATTAAAGTAATTAACAGCAGATAAAGTGGGGATATTTATTTCTCTATTAAAACAAAAAGGCTTAGCAAATAACTAAACCTTGATGAAATGACTTATATGATAAATTATGACTGTTAATAGTATCTTATTATCTTATTTAGTTTTACTCCGGATTAAATGTTGTTCCATGGCATAAATTGTCGCAGAGGATTGGTTATTCTGTGTAAAACTAAGCGCTACCGCTGCTTTCTCATGGCTATCCATTTCTCCAAAGTTTTTTGCAATGATAGCTAATATCGGGTCACTATTTGACATCGACACCGAACATATTTCGTGTTCGGTGTCGTTGCTGAACTATGTACGTTTTATGGCTGGTTTAATCGAGTTTGATTGGTTTTCTTGGTTAGTAAACCAACGGTCACGCAAAATGTCATAGAGTAGGTTAAATGCATAAGTGTAAAATAAGAAAAAAGCAAAGAAGCCAATCTCAAGTAAAAATGCATCCCATAAAGTCATTTTTAGGAGTACTGCCAGTATCGGTAGGCCGAGGATCACAAAACTTAATTCGAAACCAACAGCATGGGCAATACGTACTTTAGTTGGGCGTAGCCCTTTAGAAAGAGGCCAGTAGAGGTCAAATAGCATGTTATAGAATAGGTTTAATAACATGGCGAGTGTCGATAATATAATCGCGACGGTACCCATTTGGAAAATTGAGCGTCCTAAAATCCATGCACTGACCGGAGCAGTTATCGCGATTGCGATGATTTCAAATGAAACTGCATGAAAAATTCGTTCAGTTAATGTTTTTGTCTGCTTGCTCATAACTACCTCAAATATATAGCTATCTAATATGTTATAAAAAAAACAGGTGCAATTATTTGCTATTTTATATATATATACAAAATGGCAGCCATCGGAAAAATCGATACCTTATGAACTATTCTATAGAAACATTGCGTACCTTTGTGGAAGCCGCTGCACTGAAATCGTTCTCTGCGGCAGCGAGAAAGCTTAATAAAAGCCAATCGACAGTGAGTACGACTATTAGTGGTTTTGAAGATGATATGGGGTTTGCTTTATTTGATAGGCAAGGGCGTGAATCAACACTGACTTTTGCTGGAAGAAAGGTATTAAGTCTAGTTGAGGATATCTTATCAGCTGATGAACGATTACAAGCCTTGAGAGTTGAATTGTCACCTGATATTGAACCACGGTTAAGTTGTGCTTTTTCAGATATTTATCAACCTCCACACGCAGAGCATGTATTAACAATATTAGATAGACAATTTCCTCATATTGAATTTGAATTCTTAATAGCCGAAAACAATGATGTCATTGAAATGATCCAAAATCAGCAGGCTCATGTTGGCATGATGGAGTCACGAATCGAATATCCTGCTGATATTTCATTTTCACGTTTACCTGTTCAAGGGGAGCTAGGGTTGTATGTGTTAGCTAGCCATCCGTTAGCAAAAGAAAAACAAATTACCTATCAACATCTCACGACGACACGTCAACTACGGTTAAGTAGCAGCAGTGAAACCGTCATTAACAGCGAAAAAAACTGGCTGGCTCCCAATTATTTGTTGTTACTAGAAATGGCTGAACAAGGGACTGGCTGGGCAATACTACCCACTTGGTTAGTCAAGCAATTCGGTCATGGCCTATTAGTGAGCCTTAATTATGACCTATGGCCGCGTAAAATTAATGTAGATTTAGTGTGGTCTAAGCATAATCCACCGGGTAAAGCGGGATATTGGTTGATCAATAAATTGTTAAATAGTTAGGATTGAATATATTTATTCTAATTAATTTGTAATTGTTGGTATAACTGTAATTTATTTAGAACTCCTCCTCGTATGTAACAAAACATTTCCATGTAAATAAACGTAATAACATTATGATAATAAGTCTTATGTAGTTACCCTTAAGTTAAATCAAATGCTTGTTTGAGCTTGTTAGTTAAAGGAAATAAAATGAAAAGACTATTAGTACCTACATTATTTGCTGTTGTATCTACAATGTCATTTGGTATTCAAGCCGCTACGGCTCCAGCAGCAACGCAATCACAAAATGCTGAGCATAAATTAAATGCTTATGAAGAAATCATGGTTGGTAAAGTCTGGACAACAACGGAAGCTTTAGACCAAAACAAAAAAGAAGTCAGTGCTGATGATAAGCAAGTTTCTAACTTCTTTGGCTTAGCTGAATATTATCCAGATGGCACCTTTAATATGACTACATTTGATGGGAAACCAAAAATGAAAGGTGATTGGTCATTTGATGAGAATGGAAAAACCCGTTCATTAACTGCAAAAAATGATCAAGGGGAAGTGTTATTTACTCGTGTTGTAGAAAATGTCACTGTAACACCTGAAGAATATACTTATCGTATTTATCCAGAGCAGGATAACAAAGATAAGTACTTTGATATTGTACATAAAGTTAAAAAATAATTTTCTTATGGATGCCGCTTTGAGCGGCATCCATATTATCTAGCAACGTGCTGTTTTAAATTATAGCGTGTATTTTTTTAACAATTTTTCATCTAATATTAATGATAACAATGAAATAAATAAATTTCGTTGCCGTGTATTTTCCCATCCTTGTTCAAAATCAGACATTAACCAAATCACTTCATCTAAAAATAAATGTTTGATAGCTTGTTGCCAACAAGACTTTTCAAAAGGGGTAACTGTAATGAATTCAGAATAACCGAGTTTAAACAATTCCCATTCATCTACAGTAAAAATACGATTTGGTGCTGTTTCTAATACATTATGGAAAAGTAACAATGTTAAGGCTAAATCGAAAATCCTAGGAATATAAGTTGCATTATCGGGGTCTATAATAAAGGCTTGGTTGCACTCTAAATAAATTAAATTATCAGCTTTGTAGTCATAAGGCGTAGCAACAGCGGGTAAATTATATTTTCTTAAAACCGATTGATTTTCAATAGTTTCTAGCATTAATCTTTTAAACTGATTTATATCTATAGCTAATTTATGCTTTATACAATGGTCATGTATGATATTGATATCATTGATTATATCGCTATCCTCAAGCTCATATTCATTATACTCACTGAGTTTTTCTTGATTATTGATAGAGGAAACCGAGTGTATTTTCCCCAGTAAACGGCCTGCTTCAATAATTTCATGTGTAGAAGCGCTATATTTACTTCCTTTAATAAACGGATAGAGCACCCAAACATCATTATTTATTTCTTGTGGATTTGGGGTAACTACTGAAATTGGTGTGACAATATTTATTTTCTTATTATTTAAATTGGATAAATAGCTTGCTAATCTGTTGGCATCATCAATATTAGAGCAAGTCTGTTTTAGTACATAGTCATGATTATTCTTATGTATTTTATATACTGGCGAATAAGGATAGATGCTTTCGATCTGACTAATATCTGTTAGCTTAAATTTTTTGAGAATATTATTAATTTTCATGTGACTAGCAGCAACTGAAGAAGTAAGGTTAAAAGGTAATGTTAAACATTACCTTTTATTGTAAGTAGTCACTTAGAAAATAATGTGTTTTTATTTAAAACAGGTTTCAGCCCAGCGAGTTAGCCCTGCGGTAACGGAACCAAAATCATCTCCGCGTACGATAGGGATATTAGGCAATTCTTGGGAGATAGCTTGATGCAATATGGGTGAGCGAGCACTTCCCCCCGTAATGTAAATAGCATCAGGTTGCACTCCCCCTTGATTGACAGCCTCTTTAACTAGTTCAATCATTTTATTCTTTGGTGATTCTATTGATTCAATTAAATGCTCTCGTTGAATATTAACTTCAAGCGTTTCATTCAATAGCGCAATTTTAGCTAAATAATTAGCATCTTCAGATAAGGCAATTTTCGCCTCTTCAGCTTTACGGACAAGGCTATACCCAAGAGTTTCGTTATATACTTCTAGTAAGCGAGCCAATTTTTTAGGCTCTTTTGCTTCTTGTTTTAATCGAGTCAGCGCTGAAAGGTTTTGCCGCGAATAAAATTCTTTTTGGGCTTCAACATTATTTATCGCAATTGGGTTCCAAAACTGTAAAAATGGCATTTTAATACCTGAAAGCGACTGGCTTTCCATCCCAAAAAGTTGCATCAATTGTTTTAGCGCAATATAGATATCAAGATCATTTCCACCCACTCTTTGGCCACTATGGGCTAATAAGGAAGGGGTTCTATCTTGTGCGGTTCGGTAACTTGGCCCCATTTGAATTAATGAGCAATCAGTTGTTCCGCCACCAATATCAACAACTAGGATTATTTGGTCACTATTTAAAGTTGATTCATATTCAAGGCCAGCAGCGACAGGTTCAAATTGAAATGTAATATGATGAAAGCCTGCACGTTTTGCGGCACGATATAATATGGATTCTGCTTGCTGGTTAGCTAATTCTCCACCGCGACCATGGAAGTTAATTGGCCGTCCAATCACTGTATCGTCTATAACTTGTTGTAAGGTATGTTCAGCAGTATCTTTGATATTTTTCATCATGGCGCAAACAAGGTCTTCGAAAAAACTAATTTGTGTTTCATGAAGCCCGGAAGCGCCTAAAAACGACTTAGGTGATTTTACATAATAAACATCTCTTGGGTCACTTAAATATAAATCTAAGGCAGCTTGCCCGAAAACAATATCTTCAGGCATTAAATCGACCCCTTCATCTTGATTAAAAGTTATCGACCTTCTTAATATTTGCTGCCCAATTTCATCTGAAGGTGTGATTTTGCAATGACGAAATAGGTGTTCAGATACAGATTCTCTTGTTGGCGCACACAGTGTTGATGGAATATATTTACTATGGCCCTCTAATGGTAATAGTGTCGGTATTCCGTCCTTCATGATTGCGACAGCGCAGTTGGATGTACCGTAATCAAAGCCTATAAACATCTCGCCTCCAAAATAGTAACCTTGAAAAAAAGGGTTGTGACTTTATATCAAGCAATCAAGAATTACTACCAAAATAGCTAGTTAATTTAACGTTGCAAGATTAGAAAATGATAAGATAGGCATGACTTCGCTTTTCTCAAAGTCAGTTGTGTGATTAAGGTTATGGAACTATTTTTAACCTTTCTTAAGCAGATGTATGCACTATAGTATATGGAGGTAGATAGAAAATTAACATATAGTGCTCATCTTAATTCTAACTTATCTTGAATGCAGAAATAAACAAGTTGAGAATATGAGAATATTGCTTATGCTGGTTTATTCGACCATTTATTATATTTTTATTATATGTAATTGAATCAATATAAAAACAACATACTTTATTTCGTTTGAAATGTGTAAGATTGAGTGATGGTTTTAGACGTAATTTAAATATTATTTTTATATTATTAATGTGTTAAATTTAACCTTGATTGTATTTTTATCCGGTGGATTAATTATTACAATATTTACCCCATATTATATTAAAATCATCATTAGGGAACTCTTTGTCTTTATCATCAATAATTGGGATAGAGACAACATTACGACCATCGTCATGAAGATATGTTTTAACGATAAAACGTTTAAATGAATATGGTGTTTGGCTGGTGAAAATGAGTACTTCTCCACAAACATAACCTAACATTCCATGGTCAAGGGTTTCCCTTATCTCATGATATTTAACATTTTTATACTCTGCTGTTTTAGGGTCAGCTAAAAAATCCTCAACTGCTTTTTGTGATTTTTCAATAATATCTAGATCAGGTGTATAGTTACTTGCGACACCGCCAATAAAGGAAGCACCAGCAATAAGGCCAACAACTAAGAATGAAAATATTTTATTTTTCATGTTTTTTATTTCTTATGTGATTGTTTTACATTCCTAAAAATAACGTCGTAAAAGAAAAATGTTTAATCGTATATAAGTGAAATTAAGAGCGTTAATTTTACTTACGTTATTATACACAGGTTCAATTTTAGGAGTTTAATATGGTGAATGTAGCATAAAATTATTTAATGTAATATAGAGATGAAATAATGATGAGCAGTAAGAAACGAAAAATTACATATTTAAATGAATTGACATTAATTAGGGGGAGTATATTTGTTACTATAGTGATAATTTAGTATGTATTAACACTTAATGCAAAGATATTAATTTTATATATTTGAATTATTTTTTATTTCCCATTATTTTTGCCATTTGGATGGCTTCAATTAGTTGTGAACGATTAATACGGGAGCTATTGCTATCTAATAGTTTTTGCCAAATATCAATTGCTTGCTCGTAATTTGCATTCATAAATGCATCAGAAGCAACTAGCATTAAGGCTGTGACCTCATTGTTATCAAGAGCTAGGGCTTTATTAATTACAGCATGAGCATCTGGAGTCAGGTGCTGCCCTGCTTGATAATATAATACAGTTGCAATTGCGGAGTATATTTGTGCATTCTCACCGCCATATTTTAGTGCTCGATAATAAGCGATTAGCGCGTTGTCATAGCTATTTTGATATAAATAATATTCACCAAGTGTTGCCCATAGTTCACTATTTTCAGGTGACTGACGAATATCATTTTGTAAACGTAACAAGTCATTTTGTTCTTGTTGTAACGGAGTGAATGATAAAAGAGGATCAGAGATACGTAAATATTCGCGATACGTCAGTTCAAAGCGGGGTATAAAGAAACAACCCATAATGGCGAAGAATAATACAATGATAAACACCGTGCTTTGTTTCTGTTGAGAAGGCGATTCATCAGTCACGGAGACTAAAAGTTGTTTTGTAGTTTGGGTTACTTCGGGGCTATCATGGCGATAATGATATTTTTGTCGGCGAGTTAAGTAGAATGTTAAACTTAAAATCCCCGCCAGAGCAATGATGGGCAATCCCCATAATAAAGCAGTTCCTAGCGTTAGCGGTGGGTTATAAAGAACAAACTCGCCATATCTATCAGTCATATATTGTTGGATTTGGCTCTTATTTTTACCTTCAGCTACCATTTTGAATACTTGATGCCGCATACTGACCGCAGTAGGGGCATTTGACTCTAATAAATTTTGATTTTGACATTGTGGGCAACGTAGTGATGAGGCAATTTGCAAGGAATAGTCTTGTTCTTCCTGCGAATTAAATTGCCACACGTCTACAATTTGTGCTTTAGCCATAAACGAAGCAAATAAGAAAATGAAAGTGACTAAAGCTTTATTCATGCTTTGTTCTTCCCTTTACCCAACCAATTAGCAGCCCAAAACACATAAATAACGCACCTCCCCAAATCCATTGAATGCCATCTTGCACATAAAAGCGGATTGCGTAGCTATTTGCACCTGTTTTCTCCCCTAAAACAGCATACCAATTACGTACCCAGCCCCAATAGGTTCCTGGTTCAATCATTAATTGCTGACGTGCCGTATAAAAACGGCGTTCAGTAATTAATTGGTGTAAGGGGTGGTTGGCTTGGGCAACTTGTATAACGGCTTTTTCAGTTGTGTAATTCCCCTTAGCAAGGAGTTTAAGCTGTTTAAATTGGAACTGATAATCTGCTAAAGAAACAGACTGCCCAATGGAAAGGTTGACACTAATTTCTTGCCGGCTACCAACGGAAAGGGCAATACCCGCAGCAAAAATAATTACCCCAGTATGGGCAAGAAGAGAGGGTAATTGTTGGTTAATTACACGAATTGGACGTAACCAAAAAATGCATAAAATAGCCATTAAAAACCCACACGAAATGGCGATAATTATTCCGTGTGACCATAGAACAATACTGAGTAATGTACTGAGGAGCAATATAACCGGAAATCGCCATTGGGTGATGAAAGGGATTTTCTTCGGTAGATTAAGCACGCTTAATGCCATAATAAGTAACATTAAAATGCCGAATGGGAGTAATGCTTGATTAAAATATGGCGCACCAACAGAAATTTTCCCCCAACCAAAGAGGGCATAAATCATTGGATAAAGCGTACCAGTAAGAACAATAAATAATACTGTAGCAAATAGGACTAATGTTAATAATAAGTAAGTATCACGTTTATTCACCTTAGCGGTTTTACTTTCTACATTTTTTGCTTTCCAGCCATAAATAAACAAAGCGATAAGGCTTAAGATACTAAATAGTAAAAATAGGGGAACGGCTCTCACATTATCAAGGGCAAAAGCATGTACAGACATTAAAATGCCAGAGCGTACAATTAATGTACCCAATAAAGATAAGATGAAGGTAAGAATGGCAAGTAATATTGACCAGTGCCGATATCCTTCAGTTTTCCTCGATGCGGATAAGCTATGAAGCAGGGCAGTGGCACTTAGCCAAGGAAGTAGTGATGCATTTTCAACAGGGTCCCAAAACCACCAACCCCCCCAGCCTAATTCGTTATATGCCCACCATGAACCCAGCGTAATTCCGAGAGTCAGTATACACCAACTTGGTACGGTGAAACGCCAACACAACCAAGCCGTGATTTGGTTAAATTGGCCTGTGAGTATTGATGCGAGAATTAAGGCGGTCACAACCATTAACCCACTATAGCCTAAATACAGCAATGGAGGATGTAAAATAAGCCCCCAATGCTGCAACATTGGGTTGAGATCACGCCCTTCAATTGCGGGTGGGAAAATCCGCTCAAAAGGGTCGGAATAAAAAATAATGAACCATAATAAAGCGCCACTGATCATGGCAAGAAAGGTTAATGTCAGTGGGAAGACAAGATGATTTTGCTGGCGATAGCGCCAAGCAAATAATGCGCTCCAAGCCGATATAAACAGTAACCAAAGGAAAATTGACCCTTCATGTCCTCCCCATACTGCGGCAATCTTGATATATAAAGGGGATAAACGATGACTATGCTGTGCAACATATACTACGGAAAAGTCACTTTGGATAAAGCTGATGGTCAAACAAATATAGGCAGTAAGTAGCAGAAAAAACTGTGAATAAGTCCAAAGCACGTTCTGAGGCATTTGCCTCGGAACGTGTTGGATGAGACCAATAACTCCACTTAAAGCCTGAAAGCTAGCGATACATAAAGCCAATACAAGGCAGAGAAAGCCGATTTCAGGGAGTATTAGTTCCAATTATCACCTTTATGATTGAATGAGTTATGCAACTGTTAATTGCCCCGCATATAACACAAAAAAGCGTAAGCAAAATACACCTAATAAGCTGGCACCACTGATAATCAACACTCGAGATGCCCCTAGTCCTTTATCAGCCCATTTTTTTAATGCTAAAGGAATAATGAAGCCGAAACCGACGACACCAATCCAGAACCAAGTGGTCCAGAAACCGCCACCCAGCGCCGCAGTTAAGGAACGTATCTTCCCGTCATCGCCAAGTGCTAACCCAACAAAAAATGCAGCTAATAGGAATATTTCTAACCAAATCACATAGCCTTCAACTTTATGTAGAAATGCACTTTCAGGGTTATGAACATTTTTACGATAACGTAGGGCGATAGTAATTAGCGCGACTGCGATCCCCGACGATATCCCTGAAAATAGGAATAAAGCGGGTAAAATCGGGTTATTTAAGAAAGGGTACGATTTTAGCGCTGAGAGTAAAAAGCCAGTATAGGCACCAAGTAGTACCGCGAGTACTAACATGATGATATCGAGAAAGCGCACAACGCGATTAAATAAGCTTAATATACGAGGAACAAAACTGAATTTAGGGAGCCATTTTTGTTGTAATGTAATCACCTCTTTTTCATATATTTTTGCTAACCAAATAACCAGAACTACCATATATAGCTGAAATAGCATGACCCCCATCGACATCACTGAAGTTAGGCTGTAGTGGAACATCAGTTTCCAAAACGTCCACGGACGAGTTAAGTGGAGGATCAAAATCAGTAGCCCAAATATGATGGTTGTTGGCGCAAGTATCAGTGTCGTTCTCATTAGAGTACTGTCACTGCCTGCCGCTTTGGGGTAATACTGACGTAGTAATACCGCCAGTACGACTAGCCCTGCCGAAATACCAATTAAGAATAGATAAACAGCAATTGGCCAATCCCAAACGAGAGATTCAAAATGGAAAGCTGAAGCTGTTGTCATTGGCTAACCTCCCCATATTTGAAGGGAACTCGATACATTTTGGGGTGTGTGCCGAGCGCTATTTTGAACCGGTATGTTGGTTTTTCTTTTAGCATTAACGAAATATCGCTATTAGGATCATCTAAATTACCAAATGTCAGTGCTTTGGTTGGGCAAGACTCGACACAAGCGGGTTGTTTACCCTTTTTTAGATTGGTTTTACGACAAAAATCGCATTTATCGGCGGTTTTACTCACGGGGTGAATAAACCTGACACGGTAAGGACAGGCTGCAATACAATATTGACAACCTACGCATAAGTCAGGGTTTACATCCACAATTCCAGTTGTTTTATCGATAAAAGAGGCCCCTGTAGGGCATACATCAACACAAGGGGCGCTCTCACAATGTTGGCAGGAATGGCGAAAAAAACGATATTTAACATCAGGAAACTGACCAATAGGTTCACTACGAATAATCGTTAACCGAGAAACACCTTCGGGGACTTGGTTAACTTCTCTACACGCATCCATACACGCCGTACAGCCGATACACAAGTTTTCATCGTGGATCATGCCGTAGCGAACCCCGTCTATTTTCATTGTATTCGCTAGAGTATGACTCGCTATCCCCCCCACCGCCGCCAGTGCGCCTGAGTAGATGATGAATTGACGACGAGAACAACTCATGGTTGCTCCTTACGCAATTTTACCGCTGCTGGGTTAAAGTCAGGGTTATTGCGTTGATCAGAGTGGCAGTCGACACAAATTTTCACTTTCCCTTTATCTGTCAGTACCTTCATAGTGTCTTGTTTAGGATGAAGGTCATGGCAGCTAGCACAGGCTACTTTGGTGACGTGGACATCATGTGGCCAAAACGCTTTTTGTAGCTGTTCGGGTAAGTGACAGGACAAACACACACTATTTTGCTGTTCCACACCGTACATTGGGTCGTTAAAACGCATAACATCTTTAACGCCTTCACGGTGTTTTGGTCCAGGATTCCCGTGACAATTGGTACAAGTTACCGGTAAGTTATTATTGGGGTTAATAACTTCTGCGTGCGTGCCGTGCATGCCTTCTTTGTCAGGTTTATGGCAGTCGATGCAAGCGCTATCTGCGCTACGCTGCGGTGTAACAACCCAACGGCCTTCTGCATTTTCTTGTGCAATCTGAGGTGTCGCGGATGCAGCCGCTGCCCATAATAAGCCTGTTGCCAGCACCCCAGCAGTTAATAACGAACGTAGTACGCTCATATTCACTCCATTGGTTAAATCGCCCTTAGGTTGCGGGCGAATCTAGTTTATTTGGCTAATAGGTTATTTTTACGAGCTTGGTCATCCCACTGTGGCACGACTGTTTTTAAGAACTCTTGTTTTTCTGCATTAATTTTTTGCATATCTAAACCAATAGCTTGCTGTGCTTTTTCTTTAGTCGAAATATCGGGAATAGCTATTTCATGGGTGATCCCTTTGGAACCTAGCAAGCGAGCTAATTTAGTCCGTGCATCCGCAGCCTTATCCATCGCACCACCTAACATACGCAAACCTTCATCTGGTGCGTGCATATGAATACCGTGAGAGGCAATAGATAAATCCCAGCGCCATTGCGCATGACGAATATCGGTTAAAATTGGTTTCATTTCATCTTCGGTTGCACCTGCATCCCAAGCTGCTTTTGCTTCAAAGTGAGCACGAACTAACTGGTCTTCAACTTTGATTTTCATTTCTTGGATAGCGTGTTTACGTTCAGCGACAACATCTTGCAGTTGTTGTTTACTTTGAGTATGGCAAGTACTACAGGTTTGTTCGAAATTATCGAATGGGTTACCGATTTTATGACTGGTATACAGCTCACCTTTGTCGTTTTGCAGTTTAGGCATATGGCAGTCAATACAGGTCACATTATTTTTACCATGAATACCCGCACTCCAGGTTTCATACTCAGGGTGCTGTGCTTTTAACATGGGGGCTTTTGATAAGGAGTTTGTCCAATCAGAAAAACCGATATTATCGTAGTAAACTTCCATATCCTCGACTTTTGTCCCGTTATCCCATGGGAATTTCACTGATTTTTTATCGCCAGAGAAATAATACTCAACGTGACATTGACCACAGACCATGGATTGCTGGTCGAAGCGACTGGCTGTAGCAAATGGTTTACCAATGGCTTCCATTGCCCGTTCTGCATATGGGCGTGAGAGAGTTAACTCCGGTTTGCCTTTAGCAAAATCGGGTGAATCTGTTTTGTGGCAGTCGGCACAACCTAAAACATTCACAACTTCAGGACCGCCTTTTGCCCATTTGCCTTCAAAGTAGCCATCTTCGCCATGTTCTTGGATTAACCTAGCAACATCTGGGCTTTTACAGCTCCAGCATGCCATAGGCAATGGGCCATCTTGAGCATCTTTTGGCGCACCAGTTCGTAACGTTTCACGAACGTCGATAATTGCATAAGCATGGCCTCGTGGCTTGTTATAGTCACGAGAGAATGGGTATCCTGCCCAAAGTACCACTAAGCGAGGATCTTCAGCGAGCGCATCTTCGCGGTTGGATTGCTCTGAAGTTGCTCTCCATGAATGGTATTGATCTGGGTGAGCCACCTCGAAAGTTTCATTTCGAGCATTAATAGTGGAAGTCGTATCTTTAGTGGTAGGGGTTTGTGCATGCACAGAGGTAAATAGAAATATTCCTGCCACCAAACTCAATAAGTATAGTGCATTATTTCTTATGTTTGCCATAAAGGGCCTCGAGTAATGTTAGCCAGCCATCCCTTCATTGTTCGAGTTGTTTTTTTTCATGTAGCCTGTAACTCGGACGAATTTGGATATATTTTTGTTATATAAGTTTGATAGTAAGCGCACAGATGCTATCAAGACATTGCCAGCTTATATGTGTAACAAAAAACCACACTAAAAATATTGTTTTTGATCAAAAGATAATTTGTATTAAAGGAATAGAATGCAGAGAAATAATAAAAATGAGGTACTGTTAAATCTGATATAGTTATTAGTCACTAGTTTTCAAACTGTTTTAAATGAAATGGATCGTAATGATTCTTATTTTTTAAAATAAAATTAATTTTAATTTAATTCGTTGATTTTATGTGTTTTTTAAATTTTATTTACTCTTGTATTATTTTTATAATAAAAGAGTAAAAGTAAAATGTGCGTAATATCAAAAATATCGCATATATTTTTTTGCAAAATGACATTGCATATACCACTTTAGTAGTAGTTTTTGGTGTTAATTTAAACCCATAACATTAAAAGTTAGGTTTAATTTAAAAAATCATATTGAATGATTGTTAAAAAATAATTAATAAATTGTCTTAATTACCTCTTTTGGCTCTATTTTGAAGGTCAATCCCATCAATAAAACCAATGTCATCATTTTAGGGCGTAAGTCGTGTTATTACTCCTGTTACCTCCTAGGTAGTATGTATTTTTATAACCTCTCTCGTTAATATTTCTCATAAATACACATATAAAAAATGCGGTTTATTAGTACTTTTTAGTTTTCTTGTTGGCAATGTAAAGGAAAAAACATGGTTGATCTCACCCGTCGGGGAGTATTAACTGGTGCGTGGCGTAACGCAGCTCCAGTGGTTCGGCCGCCATGGAGTGGTAGTGAAGTGCAATTTATCGAATTGTGCACCCGTTGCAACGCGTGTGTGGAAAGTTGTGAAACTGCAATTTTGCGACCAGGCGCGGGCGGCTATCCCGTTGTTGATTTTAAACGCGGAGAATGTACTTTCTGTTACGCATGTGCGGCATCATGCCCTGAACCTATTTTCCTATCAAAACATTCCCAACCTTGGGATATCTCAATTTCGATTGGCCAGAATTGCCTTGCGTATCTTTCGATCGAGTGTCGTCGTTGCCAAGACAGTTGTGAGCCAGAAGTCATCTCTTTTCGTCCGTCACTGGCAGGTATTTACCAGCCAAAAATAGAAACGCAAGGCTGTACAGGCTGCGGAGCTTGTGTTGCAAGTTGCCCAGTATCAGCCATTACCGTGGAGCATGAACATGCACAGTAACTATCAAGTGTGCAGTTTAATCGTACAAGTAAAAAGTGAACGAATGTCTGCTGTGACCGAAAAAATAGAACAATTTTCGAATTGTGAAGTTGCGTTAAGTTCTCCAGACAACGGAAAACTGATCGTTGTGGTTGAAGGTCAAGATAGCAGAGCATTGTTAGATACTATTGATTTAGTACGCGATATTGATGGTGTACTAGATGTTTCGCTGGTGTATCACCAGCAGGATGAGCAAGGTGAGGAAGATTATGAAACTCAGTCGTCGTAGCTTTATGAAAGCCAATGCGATAGCGGCCGCTGCTGCGGCGGCCGGTATTGGTGCACCCAGCATTGCGAAAGCTGTTGTTGGTCAACAGGAAAGTATCAAATGGGACAAAGCGCCTTGCCGTTTTTGCGGTACAGGCTGTGGCGTTCTGGTGGGAACGCAAAATGGCCGTATTGTAGCAAGTCAAGGTGACCCTGAGGCTCCTGTTAACCGTGGTCTGAACTGTATCAAAGGGTATTTCTTACCGAAGATCATGTATGGAAAAGACCGTTTAACACAGCCGATGTTGCGTATGAAAGACGGTGAATATGACAAAAATGGTGAGTTTACTCCAATCACTTGGGAACAAGCCTTTGATGTTATGGAAGAAAAAGTCAAAACCACATTGAAGGATAAAGGCCCTGAAGGCATCGGAATGTTCGGTTCAGGTCAATGGACAGTTTGGGAAGGCTATGCAGCGTCGAAACTGTTTAAAGGGGGCTTCCGCTCGAATAATTTAGACCCGAATGCTCGCCACTGTATGGCGTCTGCGGTTGTTGGCTTCATGCGTACTTTTGGTATGGATGAGCCTATGGGTTGTTATGATGATATTGAGCACGCAGATGCATTTGTTCTGTGGGGCTCGAATATGGCAGAAATGCACCCAATTTTATGGTCACGCATTACTAACCGCCGTCTATCTAATCCAGATGTACGTGTTGCGGTACTCTCCACATTTAAGCATCGTAGTTTTGAATTGGCGGATAACGGGATTGTATTTACGCCGCAATCTGACCTTGTGATCCTGAACTATATCGCAAACTACATTATTCAAAATAATGCAGTTAATCAGGAATTCCTCGATAAACACGTGAATTTACGTCGTGGTGCAACAGATATCGGTTATGGATTACGCCCAACTCACCCATTAGAAAAAAGTGCAAAAAATGCGGGTTCCGATGCATCAGAGCCAATGACATGGGATGAGTATAAGGCATTTGTCGCAGAATATACGTTAGATAAAACGGCAGAAATGACCGGTGTGCCAAAAGATCAATTAGAAGAGTTAGCGAAACTTTACGCTGACCCGAATACCAAAGTGGTATCTTACTGGACGATGGGCTTTAACCAGCATACTCGTGGCGTTTGGGCAAATAACTTAGCGTATAACCTACATTTATTGACCGGCAAAATCTCTCAGCCTGGTTGCGGTCCTTTCTCTTTAACTGGCCAGCCTTCAGCATGCGGTACTGCGCGTGAGGTTGGAACATTCTCTCACCGTTTACCTGCTGACATGGTGGTTACTAACGAAAAACACCGTGAAAAAGTGGAAGGTGTTTGGGGCTTACCTGCTGGCACTATTCCTGAAAAAGTCGGTTTACATGCTGTTGCTCAAGACCGAGCGCTCAAAGACGGTAAGCTGAACTTCTATTGGGTAATGTGCAACAACAATATGCAAGCAGGCCCAAATATTAATGAAGAACGCATGCCAGGCTGGCGTGATCCGCGTAATTTTATTGTTGTTTCTGACCCCTATCCAACAGTCAGTGCGTTAGCCGCCGATCTGATCTTGCCAACGGCGATGTGGGTAGAAAAAGAAGGGGCGTATGGTAACGCAGAGCGTCGCACTCAATTTTGGCGCCAACAAGTTAAAGCACCGGGTGAAGCAAAGTCAGATTTAATGCAGATGGTGTTGTTCTCTCGACGTTTTAAAACGGATGAGGTTTGGTCTGAAGAGCTATTGGCGAAAAAACCGGAGCTACGTGGAAAAACCTTATATGACGTGTTATTTGCCAATGAAGCGGTGACTAAATTCCCTGTTAGCGAACTCGCTGAAGACCAGTTAAACGACGAATCTCGTGAACTTGGTTTTTATTTGCAAAAAGGCTTGTTTGAAGAATATGCAGGCTTTGGACGCGGTCATGGTCACGACCTTGCTGATTTCGATGAATATCATAAAGCACGTGGTATTCGTTGGCCTGTTGTCGATGGCAAAGAAACCATGTGGCGTTATAGCGAAGGGAACGACCCATACGTTAAAGCCGGTGCTGGTTATCAATTTTACGGTAAGCCAGATGGTAAAGCGGTTATTTTTGCATTGCCATTTGAACCTGCGGCAGAGTCTCCAGATAAAGAATATGACCTGTGGCTATCAACCGGACGTGTATTAGAACATTGGCATACTGGAAGTATGACTCGCCGTGTTCCCGAATTACATCGAGCTTTCCCTGAATCATTAGTCTTTATACATCCATTAGATGCGAAAGACAGAGGGTTACGTCGTGGAGACAAAGTCAAAGTGGTTTCACGCCGTGGTGATGTGACGACGATTGTGGAGACACGTGGCCGTAACAGACCACCGAAAGGCTTAGTGTACATGGCGTTCTTCGATGCTGCGCAGCTAGTGAATAACTTAACACTGGATGCAACGGACCCACTTTCAAAAGAAACGGATTACAAAAAATGTGCCGTTAAATTAGAAAAGGTGTAATAGCTAATGCCCCAGAAAGCGAAAGCTCAAAAGGCTAAGTCCCAGAACAGTCGCCGTCGTTTTTTGCGTGATGTTGCTCGCGCAGCGGGCGGGTTAGCGGCTGTTGGTGTGGTACTGGGGCTTCAGCAACAAACGTCTCGGGCCAGCGGAGTTAGGCTCCGCCCACCGGGCGCTCTTGATGAAAAGGCATTTTCAAGTGCTTGTGTACGTTGTGGTCAATGCGTGCAAGCTTGCCCTTATGACATGTTGAAACTAGCAACATTAGCATCAGGCTTAGCAGCAGGAACCCCGTACTTCATCGCCCGTGAAAACCCATGTGAAATGTGTGAAGACATTCCGTGCGCCAAGGTATGTCCAAGTGGTGCGCTGGATAAAGACATTGAATCAATTAATGATGCACGAATGGGATTGGCAGTTTTGTTAGATCAGGAAAACTGTCTTAATTTTCAAGGGTTAAGGTGTGACGTCTGTTACCGAGTATGTCCACTTATTGATGAAGCAATCACCTTGGAATTGGAACAAAACCACCGAACAGGTAAACATGCGAGGTTCTTACCAACAGTCAATAGCAATTACTGTACAGGGTGCGGTAAGTGTGAACAGGCTTGTGTACTGGAAGAAGCTGCTATCAAGGTATTACCAAGGTCGCTAGCGAAAGGTGAATTAGGTCATCATTACCGTTTTGGCTGGCTGGAGGGCAACAATGGCAAATCGTAAGCGTGATGCCGGACGTGAAGCTCAGACTAAAAAGGGCTGGTGGCATAGCCATAAGTGGTTGGTATTTCGACGTGTGAGCCAATTGCTTGTGCTCGCTATGTTTCTCAGTGGGCCATGGTTCGGTGTTTGGGTTTTACATGGGAACTACAGTAGCAGCTTATTGCTAGATACTGTGCCTTTGACTGACCCACTCATTACCTTAGAAAGCTTAGCAAGTGGATATTTACCCGGTATTTCGGCACTGGTAGGTGCAGTTATTGTGTTCGGGGTATATGCACTATTAGGTAAGCGTATTTTCTGTAGTTGGGTCTGTCCTGTGAATCCGATCACGGATGCGGCAGCTTGGTTGCGCCGTAAGTTTGAGTTAAACCAGTCCGCAACAATACCGCGTTATATCCGCTATGTATTGCTCGGAGTGATCCTCATTGGTTCAGCGGTGACAGGGACTCTTCTTTGGGAATGGTTAAATCCAGTTTCATTAATGGGGCGCAGTTTAATTTTTGGTTTTGGTAGCGGTGCATTAGTCCTCGTTGCACTGTTTTTATTCGATTTATTGGTTGTGGAACATGGATGGTGTGGTCACCTTTGCCCTCTGGGTGCCCTGTATGGCATCGCGGGTTGTAAAGGCGCATTAGTTGTTACAGCGGAAAATAAACAAAATTGTAGCCGCTGTATGGATTGTTTCCACATTTGTCCGGAGCCGCAAGTACTGCGTGCCCCGGTCTTAGATAAGCAAGCCCCAGCGCAGATTACAGATAAAGACTGCATTACTTGCGGTCGTTGTATTGATGTCTGTTCTGAGGATGTTTTTAAAATAACACTACGATGGAGCTCGGGAGCTAAATCATGAAAAATCCTGTCCTGAAAAAGACGCTAAGCCGCGCAATTGCAGGTATGGCCCTTGTTATTAGTAGTCTTGTTTGGGCTGCTAATGGTGTCGATTTGTCTCAATCACCGGAAGTGTCTGGTACGACAGAGGGAAGCATTCATATTCCGAAAGAACAGGAAAGAATGGCGCTAAACTATGTGAACCAACCGCCGATGATCCCACATAGCGTTGAAGGTTACCAAATTACGACGAATACTAACCGCTGTTTACAGTGCCATGGTGTTGAGAATTACCGGACAACAGGTGCGCCAAGAGTGAGTCCAACACACTTTATGGATGCAACAGGTAAAGTGCTTGGTGAAGTCGCACCAAATCGCTATTTTTGTTTACAGTGCCATGTGCCGCAGTCAGATACGGCACCTATCATTGATAACACATTTACCCCATCCAAAGGCTTTGGGAAATAAGGGGGAGACATGGCAAATAACAATGATAAGCAGGTCAATGGCGAAAAACAGCCGCGTAAAGGGCTCTTTGGCTTAATTGGACGAATATGGCGTTGGTGGCGTAGACCAAGTCGCTTAGCGTTAGGCACCTTATTGCTGATCGGTTTTGTGGGTGGCGTGATTTTCTGGGGAGGCTTTAATACGGGGATGGAAATGGCGAATACAGAAGAGTTTTGTATTAGTTGCCATGAGATGCGTGAAAATGTCTATGAAGAATATATGGATACCATTCACTATACGAACCGTAGTGGTGTGAGGGCGACTTGTCCAGACTGCCACGTACCCCATGAATTTGGCCCCAAAATGGTACGCAAAATTCAAGCCAGTAAAGAATTATACGGTAAGATTTTTGGCATTATTGATACACCACAAAAATTTGAAGACCACCGTTTGGCAATGGCACAAAGCGAATGGCGCCGGATGAAAAATAATGACTCTCAGGAATGTCGTAACTGTCACAACTTTGAGTATATGGATTTTACTGCGCAAAAAGGGGTCGCGGCAAAAATGCATGACCAAGCTTTAACTGAAGGTAAAACCTGTATTGATTGCCATAAAGGGATCGCACATAAATTACCGGATATGCGTGAAGTTGAACCGGGCTTTTAACCTTAGAGAGTCGTTTTACCATTGCTTATAACTATGATTTGTAAACAATGGTTAACAAATAGGCTGGTTATACATCTGAGTATGATCAGCCTAAGTTATATTTGTGTTAAATCAATATATTTGCTTTTTTAACGTGTATTGTATGATGTGCTGTTATGCAGAATTTACTAACAATATAAAAAATCAAGGTAACTAAACTATGTGGAAAAAGCTTCATCAACTTGCCATTCCAGTCAACCTTTACCGGTTATGCGGTCGTCTAGTACCGTGGTTTATTATATTGAGTGTAGTCTGTTTAGCTGTCGGTTGGATTTGGGGTTTTGGTTTCGCACCAACAGATAAAGTTCAAAGTGAAAGTTATCGCATTATGTATATCCATGTTCCAGCTGCAATGTGGTCAATGGGGATTTACGCAGCCATGGCGATCACGGCCTTTGTGGGTTTAGTTTGGCAAATGAAAGTGTCGGAATTGGCCATAGCAGCAATGGCTCCCATAGGAGCAGTGTTTACGTTTATTGCATTAGTGACAGGTGCAACATGGGGTAAACCAATGTGGGGCGCGTGGTGGGTATGGGATGCACGTTTAACCTCCGAGCTGATTTTACTTTTTCTATATGTGGGGATTATTGCTTTATGGCATGCGTTTGATGATCGTCGTATGGCGGGCAAAGCAGCGGCTATTTTAGTGTTAATCGGGGTGATAAATTTACCTATCATTCATTACTCTGTTGAATGGTGGCAAACGCTGCATCAGCCTTCTACTCGTATGCAAGAAAGTATTAACCCTGCAATGCGCACACCACTCCGTTTAGCTATCTTGGGTTACTTATTTTTATTTATTTCTTTGACATTAATTCGTTTACGTAATCAATTATTGATTCTAGAACGCAATCGCCCATGGGTATTAGACATAGTTAATAAGGGAGGCCGCAAGTCATGACATCCGCATTTGCATCTTGGAGTGATTTTTTTGCGATGGGGGGCTATGGTTTTTATGTATGGCTGGCTGTTGCGCTAACCTTAATACCGATTCTGTTACTCTGTTTGCATACATTTTTTCAAAGAAAAATGATTATAAATGCAATTCTTAAACAGCAAGCTCGTGAAGTAAGGCAAAAAGCGGCAAGAGCGCGTAGGGAGGGGATGTGAATATTCGTCGTCGTAACCGGCTTTGGTTAATTTGTTCCATACTTGTCGGTGTCGGTTTAACATTGGCGTTGATCCTATATGCGCTACGCTCCAGTATTGACCTCTTCTATACACCCGGTGAAATTATTTATGGTAAACGGGAAACCCATCAAATTCCAGAGGTTGGGCAGCGTTTACGTGTGGGTGGAATGGTAATGCCAGGCAGTGTTGTACGCGATGACTCAAACCCAAACTCATTAAAAATCACCTTTACGGTTTATGATGCTGAAGGTGAGGTAGATGTGAGCTATGACGGTATTTTGCCCGATTTATTTAAAGAAGGGCAGGGGGTTGTTGTTCAAGGCGAATTACAAGCGAACAACCATGTTTTAGCCAAAGAAGTCTTGGCGAAACACGATGAAAACTACACTCCACCAGAAGTTGAAAAAGCGATGCAAGAAAATCACCGCAGGCCAGCAGCTGCCTATAAGGACAATGCATCATGATCCCTGAAATTGGTAGCATTCTGCTTTGCTTAGCATTAGGTATTGCGGTTTTACTGTCGTTTTACCCTTTATGGGGAGTGGCACGTAATGACGCACGCTTAATGTCATCATCTCGTCCATTAGCATGGTTACTTTTCTTATGTGTCACAGGGGCATTTTTAGTATTAGTCAATGCCTTTATTGTTAACGACTTCTCTGTGACTTATGTTGCTAATAACTCCAACACACAATTACCCATTTGGTACCGCATAGCCGCAACATGGGGGGCTCATGAAGGTTCTTTATTGCTATGGGTATTGTTGATGAGCGGTTGGACTTTTGCCGTAGCAATAGGAAGTTATCGTATGCCACTTGATATTGTGGCTAGAGTACTCGCGGTAATGGGGATGGTCAGTGTTGGCTTTTTGTTATTTATTATCTTCACCTCAAACCCATTTTCACGTACGTTGCCGGCTTTCCCGATTGAAGGGCGAGACCTCAACCCGTTATTACAAGACCCTGGGCTAATTTTTCACCCTCCATTGTTGTATATGGGGTATGTTGGTTTCTCTGTGGCATTTGCCTTTGCCATTGCGGCATTGCTTAGCGGGCGTTTAGATAGCTCTTTCACTCGCTTTGCACGCCCATGGACGATGGCGGCATGGTTCTTTTTAACCCTTGGCATTATGCTAGGTTCGGCTTGGGCCTACTATGAATTAGGTTGGGGCGGCTGGTGGTTCTGGGACCCAGTTGAGAATGCCTCATTCATGCCATGGCTAGTGGGGACAGCTCTGATCCACTCATTATCTGTCACTGAGCAGCGAGCCACATTTAAAGCATGGTCATTATTATTGTCGATTTTTGCTTTTTCCTTGTGCTTGCTTGGCACATTTTTAGTGCGTTCTGGGGTTCTAGTTTCTGTACACGCCTTTGCCTCAGACCCATCCCGAGGACTATTTATCCTTGCCTTCATGGTACTGGTGGTCGGTGGCTCTTTATTAGTGTTCGCATTAAGGGGGCATAAGGTTCGTTCAAGGGTCAACAACGCATTGTGGTCACGTGAGTCCATGCTATTAGGGAATAACGTTATTTTAACGGCAGCAATGTTGGTTGTTTTATTAGGGACATTATTACCTTTAGTGCATAAGCAAATTGGTTTGGGGACGATTTCGATTGGTGAGCCGTTCTTTAATACTATGTTTATCGCCTTGATGGTGCCGTTTGCCTTGCTATTGGGGATTGGGCCGTTAGTACGCTGGGGGCGAGATCGCCCTGCTGCTATCAAAAAAATGCTTATTATTGCAACGATAATGACATTAGTGTTGTCATTTGTTTTACCGCTATTAATGGAAGATCGTATTGAGGCGTTAACCGTTGTTGGCTTGATGATGGCGTGCTGGATTGCAATTTTAGCTTTTGCTGAAATGAAAGTTCGTATAAGCAAAAAAATCAAACTAACGCCGAGTTATTGGGGCATGGTTTTGGCGCATTTAGGCTTAGCCGTCACGATAGTTGGGATAGCCTTCAGCCAAAACTACAGTGTTGAGCGCGATGTCAAAATGAAGCCAGGGGATAGCATTAATATTCGGGCTTACACCTTTACGTTTAATGGCGTCAGAGAAGCCGATGGTCCTAATTATCAAGGCGTTATAGGTAGCATCTCTGTAACAGAAAAAGGCAAAGTGGTTAGTATTTTGATGCCTGAAAAACGTTTTTATAACGTTAGTCGTGCTGTAATGACAGAAGCGGCTATTGATGGTGGTTTTACCCGTGATTTATACGCAGCTTTGGGTGAAGAAATATCAAAAAGTACATGGAGCATGCGCTTGTATTATAAACCCTTTGTACGCTGGATTTGGTCAGGTGGTGTATTGATGGCAGTTGGTGCGTTGTTTTGCATGTTTGACCCACGCTACCGTCGTCGTAAATTACAGAGGGAAACGGCATGAATCGCAAAGTCTTTTTAATCCCTTTTATTATCTTTGCAGGGATAGCCGCCGTCTTATTATGGCAGCTAATGCGTAATGCGGAGGGGGATGATCCTCGTTTACTTGAATCTGCTCTAATTGGTAAACCTGTTCCTGTATTTAGGCTCGAATCATTAGAAAACCCCGGGAAACATTATGAATCTGATGTATTAACACAGGGGCAACCGATTTTACTTAATGTATGGGCGACATGGTGCCCGACTTGTCGTGCAGAACATCAGTATCTCAATAAACTGTCTGCACAAGGTGTACGGGTTGTGGGGCTAAACTATAAAGATAAGCGTGATAAAGCGATTGTGTGGCTGCGAGAGCTTGGTAACCCTTATGCACTGAGTTTATTTGATGGGGAGGGGATGTTGGGCCTTGATCTCGGTGTCTATGGCGCACCAGAAACCTTTTTAATCGATGGCAATGGTGTGATCCGCTATCGCCATGCAGGGGCAATGGACGAACGTGTTTGGGAAAAAGAGTTTAAACCCCTTTGGGAACGCTATAATCAGGAGGCGAACCAATGAGGTATTTACTCGGTTTATTCATGTTAGTACTCAGCTCAACAGTCACATATGCGGCTACTGAAGTGTTTACTTTTGATAGCGAACAGCAGGAACAACAATTTCGCAAGTTAACGGAAGAATTACGGTGTCCAAAGTGCCAAAATAACAGTATTGCGGACTCTAACTCAATGATTGCGCTGGACTTACGTCAAAAAGTGTATGAGTTGATGAAAGAAGGTAAAAGCCGGGACGAGATTGTTGATTACATGGTTGCCCGCTATGGTTATTTTGTGACTTATAACCCGCCATTAACGCCACTCACCATGATGTTATGGGGCTTACCTTTTGCCGCCATCGCATTGGGGGGGTGGATTATTTTTGCCCGTTCGAGAAAACGGGTGCGCATCAAGCAGGTGGAACAGGGTAATGATGGCGTATTACCAGAAGCCTCCCGTGCCAGTAATTGGGTTTACCTTCCAGGGTTAGTGATTGCTTTAGGTGTAGCTGGCGGCGCCTATTATCAAGTGGGTAGTTACGCTAAAGTCACGGATTGGAATAATGCTTACCAACAAGCCCCAGCTTTACTAGATAGAGCATTAGACCCTTCTGAGCCCCCGTTGAACAATGCGGAAATGGAACACTTAGCTTTAGGCTTACGGACACGTTTACAAGAAGACCCTCAAAATATCGAGGCATGGGTGATGTTAGGGCGAATTGGCATGGTACTCAATAATGCGACCATGGCGACAGATGCTTATGGCAGAGCTTATCGTCTTGCACCTAAAGATGAAAACGTCATTATAGGGTATGCCGAGGTTCTTACTCGTTCGTCTGACCCTGAAGATAATCGCCAAGGTGCTGAATTGCTCAAAAAATTAATTGCTAAAGATCGCACGAATGTGAAAGCGCTGAGCATTTTTGCTTTCAATGCATTTGAACAAGAGCGCTATGCAGAGGCAATTTCAGCTTGGCAAATGATGTTAAAATTATTACCTGAAAATGATCAGCGTCGGCCGATTATCGAGCGCAGTGTTGAGCAGGCTTTGATGATGGTACATGAAAAGAAAGGGACGCCGACAGGTAAGTAATATCCTTCTTGATAATGTTATACAGGCGAAAGTCTGTATAACATTCATTTCTTATCGTTCACTTCAGTTTTTTCTAATTTCAGTTGCTTATTAAAGAAAGCTAATAATCATTATTTTAATATGGTTTTAGCTTTTAATTATATTAAAGGTAACTTATTTATATTTTTACTTATTATTTTATGATTGCAATCATGTCTTTTCTATCTGCTAGTTTTCATTTACCGCTTTCAAATAATATTCATCCAACAAATGATGCCAATAGGATAGGTAAATCCTAAAACAAACAGTTGTATAAAAACGGAAAGCCTCTTTTCACTGTACAAATAGTACAAAATTGCTGTGCGATTTAACATTAATGGTGAAAATCAATAACATTAGGCATCCAAATAAGATACACTTTCGCCCTATAAAAATGGGTATTGAAAATAACGGAAAAACGTTGCACCTGCGTCCTTTTATCAGACAGTTAGCTGCTTATCTTGCTTTACTTGCTGTCGCAATGCTGTTTATTGCTCCTTTGGTTTCAAAATCAATGGAACATGCAACCGCTTGCACAGAAGCACATAGTGAGACGGCTGCGCCTTTGATGCATAAGCATCAGGGGGAAGTAATGCCTGAAAATTGTGAGCTATCGGTACCCATGAATCATATGTTAATGACAGGGGTTGGTCAGTCGCCTATGGAAGACATAGCCTGTGGTTACTGCCAGTTATTGATTCATTTCCCATTTCTAATTCTGTTTGTTGCTGCGGTAATCCGTCAACTGGCAACCCTGGCAATTTTTATCCCCTTTGAGCGTTGTATTCAATTTTGGCTGTATAGGCCATGGTCATTACATTTAGCTAGAGCCCCTCCTCAATTCCTATGCTTATCTAAAAATTAATTATTTTTCAGACTGTTATTTTGTGTTTTTTTGCACAGAAGGTTTTTCATCATCTTGAATTTTTACTATTTTCAGGATTGGTATTCCTGTTGCAAATTTTTAGACACAAAGGTGAATAGCAGAAATATTAGTGTTGATATCGATACATAGGTAGCAAATGAATACTCAATTTTTTAAAATTGCCCCCGTTGCAGCGTTGGTGGTTAGTGCGGTTATTAGCGAATCTACAGCAGCTAAAAATGAGGCTAATCAGAGTCTCATTACAGATAGCTCAGTGATGATTGTTACTGCACCTGTTGATTCTCCATTAACTATCACTACATCGCCTAAAACCCCAAGGCAGCCAGTTCCCGCAAGTGATGGTTCAGATTACCTAAAAACTATCCCCGGTTTTTCACAAATTCGTAATGGTGGGACAAATGGCGACCCTGTTTTTCGCGGGATGTTTGGCTCGCGTTTACGTATTTTAACTAACGATAGTGAAATGTTAGGCGCCTGTCCTTCCCGTATGGATGCTCCAACATCCTATATTTCGCCAGAAAACTTCGATGTTCTTAATATGATTAAAGGTCCACAAACCGTTTTATGGGGACCAGGGAATTCTGCTGGCACGATCCGTTTTGAACGAGAAAAACCTTTGTTTACTGAAGCTGGTATAAAAGGGAATGCAAGTGCATTAACTGCATCAAATAACCGCTGGGATGGTAATGCTGATATCAGTTTAGGTAATGAAGTAGGTTACATTCGAGTCATTGGTAATAAATCCCGTTCTAATGATTATAAAGATGGTAATGGGCATAAAGTGCCCTCTAAATGGGATAAATGGAATGCTGATGTCGCAGTGGGTTGGACGCCAGATGAGTATACTTTATTAGAATTAACCGCAGGGAAAGGTGACGGGGAGGCACGTTATGCTGGAAGAGGGATGGATGGTTCTCAATTTAAACGGGAAAGTTTAGGTTTGCGCTTTGAAAAGAGCAATATTGGTTATGTTCTTGATAAGGTTGAAGCGAATGTTTATTACAATTACGCTGATCATATTATGGATAATTACTCTTTGCGTTCACCTTCAGGTGGGGGAATGGGGCATATGGGACATGGCGGTCATGGCATGATGAATATGCCAATGAAAATGCGAGTTGACCGTGAAACCATGGGTGGGCGTGTTATGGGTACATGGTTATGGACTGACTATGAGCTACGTAGCGGTGCGGATATGCAAACAAATAAGCACCGAAAAAATCAGAATAATAGTTGGAAAAAGGATGCTCAATTCCAAGACTATGGGGTATTTAGTGAGTTGACTTGGCATGCAACCACACAAGGCAAAATGGTCAGTGGAGCACGGTTAGATCGTGTGATCGTTGATAATAATACAGGTATAGGGGCTTCTGGGCGTAATACAGTAATGCCAGCAGGCTTTGCTCGTTATGAACATTCGTTATCTGATACCCCTGTTATGCTGTATGCCGGTGTAGGATATACCGAGCGTTTCCCAGATTATTGGGAGTTATTTTCACCTAAACTGGGACCGGATGGTACCAATAATGTATTTGATAAGGTGAAAACTGAAAAAACAACCCAGTTAGATATTGGAGCTAAATATGCACATGAAAATACAAATGCATGGGTTTCTGCATATATTGGTCATGTGGATGATTTTATTTTGTTTCGTTATAGCCCAACAAACCCACGCATGAGCCAGATAGAAAATGTAAATGCGCTTATTATGGGCGGGGAGCTCGGTATTGCCCAAAAACTGAATGATGAATGGAAAGCAGATGCGAGTCTCGCTTATTCATGGGGAGAAAACCGTACAGATGGTAAAGCATTGCCACAAATGCCCCCATTAGAAGGGCGTTTAGGGTTGTCATGGGAAAAAGGGGATTGGACAACAACTGGTCTATTACGTGTTGTGAGTCGTCAAAACCGTGTTGCGATTAATGATGGTAATGTTGTTGGAAAAGATTTTAGTCAGAGTGCGGGTTTCACTATTTTATCATTAAATACAGCGTATGTTGTCAATCAAAATATGAAATTAAGTGCAGGGGTTGATAATCTATTTGATAAAACATATAGCGAGCATTTGAATTTAGCGGGTAACAGTGGATTTGGTTATTCATCAAACCAGCCTGTTAATGAGCCAGGAAGAACTTTTTGGGCAAAAGTTAATGTGACCTTTTAATTTCAATTAAATTTGCAAACAACCCGCAGAGTAATGCGGGTTGTTTGTGAGTAGTTAAACAAGCACTGGAATATAATAATTCAATTCTTGGATGTAGTGATGGGGGTTATTTATAAATGCTTCGTAAGTAGGTTTGGAGTTTAAAACATACATTTCTATATCCGAACCAGTTCCACGGACAATATCCATTTCAGCTAGAACTTTACCATAAGCAGTATAGATAATATCGTTGTAATCAATCCCCTGCAGACTACCATCTAATTTAATTTCCAAATAATTTCCACTCGGTAGTTGAAAGTTTGTTGCTTGTGGTGGGGTGATATCAACATCTTTTTCATCTAATGCAGTAATATATAAGAAAGTCCCTTCTTCATTAGAGCTCAAGTCTACACCATGAATAGCATATAGGTGCTGCGTCACATATTGGTTTTTATCAAGAAATTTTTTCCAATATTGTCTGCGTAATTCATCGGTTTTAAGGTTCCAACCATTTATATCTTTGGTATATCGATGCTTAATACCAAGTAAATTTATTGCGGGCAATTGAGTAAGTCTGACTTGGAATTGAAGTTCTTTATTTTCACGAAGTGGCAGACAGAACCCATCGACCTTCCAACCTTTGCGTTTTCTATATTCAGAAGGGGTAAGGTTAAATTGCTTTTTGAAAGCGCGACAAAATGTTTGTTGCGAATCAAATCGGTATCTCAGTGAGATATCCATAATGCTGTCGTTAGTTAATCGTAATGCTACCGCTGAACAGGAAAGGCGCCTTGCTCGGATATACGAGCCAAGTGCCAAGCCAGTTTGGTTTTTAAATAGGCGCTGAAAATGCCATTTAGTGTATCCTGATTTATCGGCAACAGTATCTAGGGATAGGCGAGATTCTAAATTTTGTTCTATCCAGAGAATGATTTCCCTGATAACGCTTTCTTGTAGCATGATTATCCTTTCAAGTTGCTATTACCTAGATCAATAAAGTAAATAATGCTTAATACTGACAATGATACTAGATAAGAATTCATGGATGCTCGCAATAGAATACCATGTCTACAGACAGTTTGATTAAAAAGATGTGAAGTTAAGTAAGTTTTTCTTCTAAAAGTATTGTTGTTACCGACTGAAATACAATTATTTGTTGTTAATTTAACATTAAATATGTATTAATAACTATTTAAGTTTAAAGTAAATAAACGTACAACTATAGAAATAGATAAAGAACAGTTAATATTATTATTGCTAAATGCCGATAATCCTTTTGAGATGATTGTAAATGGATTGATATAAAAAACAGATCCAGCTTGGATTGTTGTGATTTATAATGAAAATATAAGCCGTTTATCTTTAATGGGTTGCTGAAACGATGATTAGTTATAAAAAATAGGGCTATTTTTTATAACCATAAATATTATTTTTTTATACAATAGCCGTATGGAAACTTATTGATACGCTTAACTACAAATTGTCACGATTTCCATAAGTAAATAACATTAAATGTATAGAGTTTATTTCATCAAATTTAAAAAATAAGCTAAAATATTATTGTAATCTGATAGATACATTGTTCATGATTAGAGATAGGTGAGTAAATTAACCCATTCTTCATTGGGGTTAATGTAGTACCAATCGAATCTTATCTGCAACAATGAAATAATAAAAAATAATAATATCATAATGTTATGTTTTTATTGTGTTTTCCTTCGATAGAAATAGTCTTTTAATGATTGGTTTAATCGGAATTTAGTTATTTTAAGTCAATTTATAAATTGAAAAGTGGTGTTAATTTACGCGTCGCTTAATTAGATAGCTTATACGTATGTAACCCAGGGGGGTATTATGAGTAAAGACAGTATCGCTAAGATGTTGGGGATAAAAATTCGTAATCAACGAGAAAGTCATAAAATGACCGTTAAACAAACTGCGAATTTAATTGGGGTAACTGAAGATGAAATGCGACGTTTCGAAAACGGTGAAAGTTGTATTGATGTAGATTCATTATTTCAGTTTGCCTACTTATTCAATATTGAGCCAGCCTCTTTCTTATATGGCGTAGTGAATGTTAACAGCGGGATGCGCAGTACTCTACACTAACATTGTTTAGTATTGGCTGAATAAAAAACTTAATGATCAATTGGTTAAACGTATCCACACGATAATGTTGGAAAACTTAACTCTGTAAGTTAAAAAATAGGTTAACAGAGCTGCTGTATCTCTTAATTTGTCATTATCGTACTTAAATAAACCCCTCATCGTATAATTGTTTTAATATTTCATTGGTAAGTTCATTAGTACGTGCCCAATGAGCTGGTTGTGTAAGTTTAGTACCGCCGTGCAGTTTTAGAATGAATTGGTCTATTTGTTTAAAAATAGTATTTTTTTCATTAAGTTGTTGTCTTTGTGGGTTAAATAGTACTTTATTTTCAACCTCATAACTTTGATTGCACTGTTTTAGAGATAATTTGTCTGAAATATTCCCCGTATTAAAAAATAGCTCAAATGAAATTAACAACCCCCCTTTATGACGCAAATTGATTATTAGCACATCCCCATCTTCCATTTTTGCGAAAGGGTGTGAAAACTGAATTGACGCTGTAGAAAATGAAAAATCAGGGAGTAAGGTTAATAACAGTTCAATTTTTTGTGTAATCGTACCTCTTAGTATATTGAATGGTAACCTATTTTCTGGCTCAATGACCCGGTGAGCGGATAAGCGTAATAACCCTGTTTCTAATTTGTTTTGAGTGTGCAAGACATGCTTTATTTGATTAAATGAGTCCTCAAAAGTGAGTGCTTGACTGTAGTCAATTAAAACATCGTTTCGTATTGCTTTTATGAATAATTCTTCAAGCTCTTTTTCATTAAAGCTTGGGATATTAGTGAGTAAGATATCTTTTCCTGCTGCAATTGCTGCATTGATTGTAAATTTCAATAGCTCATCACTACAGACTGCTGTCATGATGATGCAATCAACGTCATCGTTATTAACCAGTGCCTCTATTTGTTGTTTTTGATACATAAAATAAGACATAGAGGGAAGTGGGGGAGCGATATCACAAACAGATACCAACTCACTATGATGAGCACTGCATTTTACTGCATGAATATAAGGTTGATTATGAATGGACGTTCCGATTAAACCAATCCCTGAGCGATGAAGAGAAGTGACAGAGTGCTGCTCTTCAAGCAATCGAAGATGGCCCAGTAAATAAAGAAAGTGTGTATTTAACATGGTCGTTCCTTATTATCGGTTTTAAATCAGAAATTCATGTGCTCCCAACATAACAGGATGAAATAATAATTTCATATTAATGTATTGTCGAAATTTGTATTTTCTGATGAAACTCACAAATTAAAGAAATCATTTATGTAAACCCACTTGAGCGGCGGTATGTAGCAAAGAGAAATCAATTTAGTAATGGAAACGGCCAAATAGGGGCTCTAAACTAATGGAGGTATTTAGTTTTCGAGCCAAAGTAGCGTTAAACTAACTTACTTCCTTGACGGTAGGCTAAGGCGACTGTCAATGATTGAGCTAAACATAACGTTGCTGACTGGGAACGAAATGCATCCACTTGCGCTTCTTTAATCACAAAGCAAACGTCACTAAAACTGGCGAGTGGGCTAATCTGGCTGTCAGTAATTACGATTTGTTTAGCACCAGACTGTGCTGCTTTTTCACTAACCATTACTGTTTCTGATGCATAGGGGGTGAAACTAATTGAAATAACCACATCGTTTTCACTAATTTTACTGATCTGTTCTTTAAACATTCCCCCAAGACCATCTATTAGAACAGGGCGGCACTCCAAATGGCTTAATGCATAACTGAGGTAGGTCGCGACACTAAATGAGCGACGCAAGCCAATTATGTAGACATTTTGTGCATTAGCTAATAATGAAACTGCTTTTTCTAAATCTTCGGCAGAGGTCCTAGCTGCCATTTGCTGCAAGGCTTGTGCATTGGAGTGAGCAAATTCTTTTAAAATTTGAGCAGGGTCATCACTCAATTCTTGAGCACTATCCATTTCGCGAAATAGCCTTGCTCTATCAGTGTAGCTTGCTGTTTCTTCAACAAGGTTCATACGAAACAATTGTTTCATTTCATTAAAGCCACTGAAATTAAACGCATTTGCAAAACGAATTAATGTTGATGGTGGAACATTGGCTTCTTTTGCAATAACGGCAACGGTATCAAATGCGACACTATTTGTATTATCGAGTACGTACCTAGCCACCTGTTGCAAGCGTTTACTTAGCTCATCATAACGAGAGCGAACTTGCTCTTGAAACTCATTTAAATTTGATGCACTTGACATATAACCTCCATGATTTGGCTCTAATTGTAGTTGTTTTGCACGGTTAGTCGAATTATTTTGAAACGGTTAGTTCATATTTCTACATTCTCTATCTTTATATATCTAAAATAATTTGAATTTCGGTTAGCAAATTGAATGAGTTACATTGATTGCTTTTCTTATTGTGCCTAGTTGGTAAGTGCTTCTGTCTGCACTGCAATAGACGTGTATATCTAATTAAATAAGTGATTAGGAGACTTTTTAAAATGGCATTTTCTATCTTGAATTAGAAATTTCATAAAAACTTTGTCTAGATCACATAAATTGAATGTTATTTCAAATTTCATTGCAAATGAAACAAATATTTCATATACATTGGGTAACAACGTAATCCTGTCAGTTAAAGAGAGGCAACATGGAACAGATTAATAATTTCATCGGTGGTGAAATAGTTTTGAGCAAAAGCGGTCGATTTGCACCTGTATTCAACCCAGCAACGGGCGAGCAAATTGCACAGGTGGTATTAAGCAGTGCTGATGAAACGAAACACGCCATAGCGATTGCTCATAAAGCATTTCCAAAATGGTCGAAACTTTCGCCATTAAAGCGCTCTCGAATCTTATTTAAATTTAAAGCGTTACTTGAAGATAACATGGATGATTTAGCGCGCCTTATTTCTAAAGAACACGGTAAAGTGTTTTCTGATGCGGTGGGTGAGATTACACGAGGTCTGGAGGTTGTTGAATTTGCTTGTGGCATTCCTCACTTACAAAAAGGTGAACACTCGGCCAATGTCGCCACAGGTGTGGACAGTCATTCATTAATGCAACCACTAGGTGTTTGTGCTGGTATTACCCCATTTAACTTCCCTGCTATGGTACCGATGTGGATGTTCCCAGTGGCGATTGCTACCGGTAATACTTTTGTTTTAAAACCATCTGAGAAAGACCCGTCTTTGGCTCTTGAATTGGCTAAATTGTTAAAGCAAGCTGGTTTACCTGACGGTGTATTTAACGTCGTTCAAGGGGATAAAGAATCTGTTGATACGCTGCTAACTGCACCAGAAGTTCAAGCGGTAAGCTTTGTTGGTTCAACTCCGATTGCCGAATATATTTATACCACAGCGTCTCAGCATGGTAAGCGTTGCCAAGCGTTAGGTGGAGCAAAAAACCATTGTATTTTAATGCCTGATGCGGATATGGGGCAGGCTACGAATGCAATAATGGGCGCTGCATTTGGGGCTGCGGGTGAGCGTTGTATGGCACTTTCTGTTGTATTAGCCGTAGGGGATGAAACGGCAGATACATTAATTGCTAATTTGAAAGCTCAGATAGCCAAAATGACCGTGGGACCCGGTATTACAGATGGCAAAGAAAATGATATGGGGCCAGTAATCTCAGCACAGCATAAAGCGAAAATCTGCGACTATATTGCGAGTGGTGAAAAACAAGGGGCGACATTATTGGTTGATGGTCGTGATTTCAAAGTAACGGGTTTTGAAAAGGGTTATTTTGTTGGGCCAACATTATTTGATAATGTGACTCCTGAAATGGATATTTATAAAGAAGAAATTTTTGGGCCTGTATTAGCTGTTGTACGAGTACCTGATTTTGAAACAGGGTTGAAACTAATTAACCAACACGAATACGGCAATGGAACCGCAATTTTTACACGTGATGGTGAAACAGCCCGTGAGTTCCAAGAAAATGTTCAAGCTGGAATGGTCGGAATTAATATCCCAATCCCAGTACCAATGGCTTTCCACAGTTTTGGTGGTTGGAAACGTTCAATTTTTGGGCCTCTCAATGTTCATGGAAATGATGGTGTTCGCTTCTATACTCGCATGAAAACAGTGACTAGTCGTTGGCCTGCTAGTGTACGTTTAGAACATCATGAAAGTAGTTTCACAATGCCAACCATGGAATAAATGGAGACCCATATGAATAAGCAGAAAATGACTACAGCCCAAGCATTGGTAAAGTTTCTTAACCAACAATATGTTGATGTCGATGGTGAGCAGTATCCGTTTATTCAGGGAATATTTACGATTTTTGGCCATGGTAACGTTGTCGGTTTGGGTCAGGCGCTTGAAGAAGCGCCTGGACATCTGCGAGTTTATCAAGGTTGTAATGAGCAAGGTATGGCGCATATTGCGACTGGCTTTGCCAAACAGAAAAAACGGAAACAAATTTTTGCAGTGACTTCTTCGGTAGGGCCGGGGGCAGCTAATATGGTAACGGCGGCGGCAACAGCTACAGCCAACCGTATTCCGTTGTTATTACTACCAGGAGACACCTTCGCCACTCGTCAACCAGACCCTGTTTTGCAGCAAGTCGAACAATATGGTGATGGGACAATCAGCACGAATGATTGTTTCCGCCCTGTATCTCGTTATTGGGACCGGATTTCGCGGCCTGAACAGCTAATGGCAGCGATGATTAATGCAATGCGTGTATTAACTGACCCTGCTGATACGGGGGCCGTTACCATTTGCTTACCTCAGGATGTTCAAGGGGAAGCATGGGAATACCCTGATTACTTCTTTGAAAAGCGAATTCATCGCATTGAACGCCGGCCGCCAACAAGTGTAAGTCTAGAGGAAGCCGCTCATCTTATTCAAAGTAAGCAAAAGCCGCTTCTGATATGTGGTGGTGGTGTGCGTTATTCAGAAGCACATAATGATTTCGTTCAATTTGCGGAGGCTTACGGTATTCCGTTTGGTGAAACTCAAGCGGGTAAAAGTGCTGTTGTTGCCAACCATCCTTTAAATGTAGGGGGAATAGGCACGACAGGTGGGCTTGCGGCAAACTTACTTGCAAAAGAAGCTGATTTGGTTATTGGTGTTGGGACTCGTTTTACTGATTTTACCACGGCATCTAAGTCATTGTTTAGTAAAGAAGGTGTGCGGTTTTTAAATATTAACGTTGCTGAATTCGATGCCAGTAAGTTAGATGCATTAAAAGTGGTAGCAGATGCAAAAGAAGCTTTGCAAGCTCTTGATGCAAAAATGAAGGGGTCAGGCTATCAGGCCCAATGGGGACATGAAATTCAACTGGCGAAGCAACAATGGAAGAACGAATTAGACCGGTTGTTTAGCATTCAGTATCGGCCGTTGGATTTTATCCCAGAAATTGCAGGCCACCTTGATGATAAACTTGAAGAATACAGTAAAACACTCGGCACTGAACTTGCGCAAACTCGGGTTCTAGGTTTGATGCAGCAGCACATGGAGAGTGACGCGATTATTGTGGGGGCAGCGGGGTCATTACCGGGGGACTTACAGCGTATTTGGCTACCAAAGCAGCGGGATACTTACCATCTAGAATATGGTTATTCATGTATGGGGTATGAAATTGCTGCGGCTGTTGGCGCGAAAATTGCGGCTCCAGAACAACCTGTATATGCCATGGTCGGGGATGGCTCCTATTTGATGCTACACAGTGAGTTGCAAACGGCAATTCAAGAAAATATTAAAATCACTATTTTATTATTTGATAATGCGGGCTTTGGTTGCATCAATAATTTACAAATGAGCCAAGGCATGGGGAGTTTTGGGACTGAAAATCGCCAACGCAATCCACAAACAGGCCTACTGGATGGGCCATTAGTGAAAGTGGATTTCGCTAAAAATGCAGAAAGTTATGGTTGTAAAAGTTATCGAGTTCATGATGAAGCTCAGCTGATCTCTGCTTTGGAGGATGCTAAAACGCATTCAGGTTGTGTATTGATTGATATTAAAGTGCTTCCAAAAACCATGACTAATGGTTATGAAGCGTGGTGGCGTACAGGAACAGCTCAAGTTGCTAAAAAGCCTGAAATTGTTGCGGCGGCTGAGGAAATTAAACATAAAGTTGAACATAAGGTACGGCTTTATTAATTAATGCGTTATTGGTGGTTTACGTATCATCAAAATAACTCGATGGTGTTATGCCATTGAGGAGGTGTTTTATTTTGAGTGATGGTGTAGGCCTCATTTCGTCGGGTATTATTGTGAATATCCGCAAGGATTTCACTTATTGTGTTTATGAGTTGTCGTCATGTGTATTTTTAAACCCAGCGTTTGCTGGGTTTTTTTATGGTTTTAATAGTTTGATTTTCTTTTTGTTGAAATGTATGTTTTAAATTTAAGTTGGTCGGAATTAATAAAACAGAAACAGAAAATAAAGTTGCAGTAAAGTACATACTTTATTGTCAGATAGTGATGAGTTACATTATTATTTTGTGATCTAAATAACACTAAAAATACACTTTAATGCAACATTTGTTACCTAGAGCCCAAAAACATAACTTCCAAAAAAATACAAATTGAAATGAATGTTTTATTTGGTATATTTCGTAATATCCAAATAGTGGATTTAAGGTATCAAGGAGCATTTGAATGTTCAACATAGCACTATTCGGCGCAGGACGTATTGGACAGGTTCATGCTGTTAATATTGCCGGCCATAAAGAAACCGCACTTTATTCTGTTATTGATCCGTACCAAGCTAATGCATCTGCGTTGGCTGAAAAGTACCAAGCTAAAGTACAAACCACAGAAGAAGCGATGCAAGACCCAAATGTGCATGGCGTTTTAATTGCTTCTGCCACAGATACACATGCTGATTTAATTGAGTTAGCGGCTCAACATAAAAAAGTCATTTTTTGTGAGAAGCCAGTTCATCTCGATCTTGAACGAGTAAGACAATGCCTTAAAAGTGTTAAACAACACAATGTCCCATTGTTTATTGGTTTTAATCGCCGTTATGACCCGCAATTTCGCCATCTCAAAAATTTATTCCAGCAAGGGGCGATTGGTAAAGCTGAGTCTTTAATTATTACATCTAGAGACCCGTCACCGCCACCAGCAGAGTATGTCAAAGTCTCCGGTGGTATGTTCAGAGATATGACGATTCATGACTTTGATATGGCGCGCTTTATGATTGGTGAAGAACCTTGCTCTGTATTTGCCCAAGGAAGTAATGTAGTTGACCCTGCGATTGGCCTTGCGGGTGATATCGATACCGCATTCATTATTTTGAAGTTCCCTTCAGGGGCCATGGCGACCATATCGAATAGCCGCCGCTCAGGGTATGGTTATGACCAGCGCATTGAACTGCATGGTGAGAAGGGGCTGCTGACAGCTGGGAATATAAAAGAAAATAGCGTTGCGTTATTAAGCGAAGTCGGTTGTTTGTCTGCTAAACCCGAATATTTCTTCTTACAACGCTATCATGAGGCATACAAAGCTGAATGGGAACATTTTGTTGATATTTTAGCTGGACGTGCTGAATCAGAAACCACAGGTACCGATGGTGAGTTTGCATTATATCTTGCAGACAAAGCACTTGAATCATTAAAAACAGGAAAAGAAGTTAAACTCTAATTTATATTTTTAAATTATATTTTAATTGATTATTAATATGCGGACGAAAAAATGATTTTTCGCCCGCAATAGAATTCAGATATATTCATCCGATTATTTAATAAATATATACATTAATATTTGTCTTACGTATTAATTAAATACCCTACAAGCAGTAATGCTTCTATAAAATTTGTGGCTATTTTACTGTTTAATTTTTAAATTCAATCTAAGTGTTTGTTTTTATTTGTGAATTTTGATTTATGAAATAGTCTTGAAGCTTGCAAGTAGTGATTCAATAAGAGCGCCAAAAATTTTTCATTATTTAATACTTAACATGTAAAGAATTTATTTAAATACTGAAAATTTGCTTTTTTGGTAGACATAATGATTCAAATAATAAGGTAATAATATGTCATTAATAATGAATCTCAATGAACAACAGAGAAAAAGGTTGCACCAAATCACCTTGGTAGCAACCTTTGGTGGGTTACTTTTTGGTTATGATACTGGTGTAATCAACGGGGCATTTTCCTCACTGAAAGAAAACATGGGGTTAACACCGACCACTGAAGGCCTTGTGATGAGTGTCTTGTTGGTTGGTGCCGCACTTGGAAGTGTTTGCGGCGGGCGAGTGGCTGATTTTATCGGGCGACGCACCTATTTACTTTACCTTTCGTTTCTTTTCCTATTTGGCGCTTTTTTATCTGCCGCTGCACCGAATATTGAAATTCTCCTTGTAGCTCGATTTATTCTCGGTTTTGCTGTTGGTGGTGCATCAGTCACTGCACCAACATTTATTTCAGAGGTTGCGCCTACAGAAATGCGAGGCAAACTCACCGGGTTAAACGAAGTGGCAATTGTGATAGGTCAACTTGCTGCCTTTGCGATTAATGCGATTATTGGTTCTATTTGGGGGCATTTACCAGACGTTTGGCGTTATATGTTGTTAGTGCAAGCTGTACCTGCTTTATGCTTACTTTTTGGTATGTGGAAAGCTCCGGAAAGCCCGCGTTGGTTGATGAGTAAAAATCGTCGTGAAGAAGCATTGAACATTTTAAAACAAATTCGCCCAGAAAAACGTGCTATTCAGGAATATGAAGATATTGTCACATTGTTAGATGTTGAAGCCGCAGAAGCAAAGAAAAACCCAAATGGAAAAAAACAAAATCTAGCTTTAATTTTCAATACCCCTTGGATTTTTAAATTAGTTTTGATTGGGATGGTATGGGCTGCTTTACAGCAAACCACAGGGGTTAACGTAATTATGTACTATGGTACAGAAATACTGAAAACGGCTGGTTTTTCTGAACAAACTTCTTTGGTTTTTAACGTATTAAATGGTGTGTTCTCTGTTGGGGGAATGGTTATCGGGGTACTGTTCTTAGTTGACCGCTTTAAGCGCAAGACATTAATTGTCGGTGGTTTTGCTTTAATGGCATCGTTACATTTATTAATCGCAGCAACGGATTATTTCTTAACTGGGGATATTAAAGCAACGTTGATCTGGTTACTTGGTGCGGTATTTGTTGGTGTGATGCAAGGGACAATGGGCTTTTTAACTTGGGTGGTATTAGCCGAGTTATTCCCATTAAAAATCCGTGGGTTATCGATGGGGATTTCTGTTTTCTTTATGTGGATTATGAATGCGATCGTGAGTTACTTGTTCCCTGTATTGCAAGCCGAACTTGGTTTAGGACCTGTATTCTTAATTTTCGCGGTAATAAACTACTTAGCAATTGTCTTTGTGGTGAAACTACTTCCTGAAACATCGAATAAATCGTTAGAGCAGTTAGAAGAAGAGTTGTCATCAATGTAGTTGTTAACCATTCATGATACGAATGTACCTAGTTAACTTAAAAGAGGGTTAGATATGATTGAACAACTGACCACAAATAATCTGCATTTAGGGTGTCAGGCCAGAAATAAAGCTGAAGTATTAAAGATGGTAGGTACCGAGTTTAAAAATAAAGGCTACGTAGATAGGGACTGTGTCCATTTTCTAACTGAAAGAGAGCAGCAAATCTCGACCTTTTTAGGCAATGGTATCACTCTGCCACATTTACCTAAATCAGCGAATGACATCATCTTACATACGGGAGTGGAAATTTTTCAATTCCCTGATGGGGTGATTTGGGATAGAACCAATGTGATGTTCATTGCCATCGGTGTGATTGCTAAATCAAGGGAGCATATTGATGTACTCAAAGAGATTGCATTGATTTTCAGTGATGAGTTTATTGCTAATGCATTATCTTTAACGTCGAGTAAAGAAGAATTTCTCAGTATTTTACATCGCTAATTATACTGTTTTCATCTTAAACCGTTATGAGAACAATAACATACTCATGACGGTTTTTTATATTCACTGAAAAAGTAACAATAGGGACAATATTGGGAAGATAGTCGCTCTTTTTATAAAATGATATTGCTCCTTTACCTTAATTGATAGGAAGTCATTGATGTCATTTCATATACCAACTAACTAAGTTAATGTACACCTAGAACAAACCAGCGATGATAACTTACGAGCCCAAGGAACGGTATGGTCTGCAAACATACAGGGAATAAACACATTGTTTATTTACTTAGCTGTGTAAAACAGCAATGAACAACTGAGGTGCAATGTTTCATTTCATTTCATTTTTTGCTTTTTCATTCCATTTTTTATTCTTTTATTTCATCATTTATCTCCGCCTTACCTCTTTAGGTTCCTGAGTAATAGAGTTAATTCTTTATATATTAGCTAATTACATAAAAAATTAACGCTAGATCACATAATGAAACTAATATTCCTGATTTCATTGAAAATGAAATAAATATTCCGTATAACATTATTATCAACTTCTGAATAAATCAGACCAGCATTGGGTTAGCCAGTGCGCCACTAAAAATGAGCGAGGGGAAGAACAAATGAAGGAAATCCGTATCGGTATGATTGGTACTGGCTATATTGGGCGAGCTCATGCCATTGCTTATGCACAGGCCCCTACTGTTTTTCCACTACAAGGAAAATTGGTTCGCGAAATGATTGCCGAGATTACACCAGAGCTAGCTCAAGCTCGGGCTCAAGAAATGGGGTTCAATCGTTCAACCAATGATTGGCGCAAACTCGTGGCTGACCCAAATATTGATGTGGTGGATATTTGTTCCCCTAATTTTCTGCATAAAGAAATGGCAATGGAAGCAATTAAACATGGCAAACATGTTTATTGTGAAAAGCCATTAGCGCTTAACTCTGATGATGCAAAAAAAATGGTAGAAGCGGCAAAGAAAGCCGGTGTTTTAACCTTGGTGGGTTTTAATTACATGAAAAACCCAACATCACAACTCGCAAAAGAAATTATTGCTAATGGTGAGATTGGTGAGGTTATCCATTTTTATGGTACCCATAATGAAGATTATATGGCAGATCCCAATGCCCCCATTCATTGGCATTGTTTCAAAGAAAAAGCGGGTTTAGGGGCGCTGGGTGACTTATCTGCACACATTATCAATATGGCACAATTTTTAGTTGGCGATATTGAAACCGTTTGTGGTGACATGGAAATTGTTATTAAACAACGCCCAGAGAAAGAAGGCTCATCTGTGATGGTGCCTGTTGAAAATGAAGACCAAGCACATGCGATGGTACGTTTTTCAAGCGGAGCGATGGGGGTTATCGAAACTTCACGCATTGCAGCTGGACGTAAAATGGGGCTGACCTATGTGGTGACGGGTACTAAAGGGACATTAACCTTCACACAAGAAAGAATGGCTGAACTAAAACTATATCGTCACGACGACCCAAGTAACCGTCAAGGTTTTAAAACAATCTTAGTTGGGCCAGAACATCCAGATTATGCACCGTTTTGTGGTGGTGCAGGCCATGGTATTGGCTTTAACGATCAAAAAACCGTAGAAGTGCGCGATCTCATTAATGGGGTAGCCACAGGCACACCAATGTGGCCTGATTTTGAAGAAGGCTGGAAAGTATCGCGAATTTTAGATGCAATCGCGCGCTCATATGAAGAACAGCGCTGGGTTAAAGTCAAAGAAATCAATTAATTCTGTTGTAGTTAAGGGGTGATTAATGGATAAGCAGAAGAAGTTAGATGTTATCTGTATGGGCCGTATTGCCGTTGACCTGTACGGACAACAGATAGGTTCTCGTTTAGAAGATATGAGTACATTTGCCAAATATTTAGGTGGCTCTTCGGGGAATGTGGCATTTGGAACTGCGATACAAGGATTAAGGTCATCAATGCTTGCCCGTGTTGGTGATGAGCATATGGGCCGTTTTTTACGTGAGGAATTAAAGCGTGTAGGGTGCGATACCAGTCATCTTATTACTGATAAAGATAGATTAACGGCATTGGTAATATTAGGGATCAAAGATCAAGACACTTTTCCATTGATTTTCTATCGTGATAATTGTGCTGATATGGCAATTAGTCCAGACGATTTTACGGAAGAATATATTGCATCCTCTCGTTGTCTGGCAATTACAGGGACGCATTTATCTAACCCTAAAACCCGTGCCGCTGTGCTAAAAGCATTGGAATATGCCAAACGTAATGATGTAAAAACTGCCATTGATATAGATTATCGCCCAGTCTTATGGGGGCTAACTTCCCTAGGTGATGGTGAAACGCGTTTTATTGCTTCTCAAAGCGTAACTCAGCAATTACAAGACGTGTTGTCACTGTTTGATCTGATTGTCGGAACCGAAGAAGAGTTTCATATTGCCGGTGGGACAACGGATACTGTTCAAGCCCTTAAAAATATTCGTCAATTAACAAATGCTGAACTAGTGTGTAAACGCGGTTCTTTAGGGTGCTCAGTGTTCAGTGGTGAGATCCCAGAGACATTAGACGAAGGGATTACAGTACATGGCGTGAGGGTGGAAGTCCTTAATGTATTAGGTGCAGGTGATGCCTTCATGTCTGGTCTATTACGCGGTTATTTGAATGGAGATGGTTGGGAAAAAGCCTGCGCTTTTGCTAACGCATGTGGGGCATTAGTTGTTTCGCGCCACGGTTGTGCGCCCGCGATGCCAACGAAAGTTGAACTGGATAACTACCTTGAGCGCGCTGCGGCTGTACCACGTCCTGATCTCGACCCGATGCTTAATCACTTGCACCGAGTGACATCACGTAGCACTCAGTGGGATGAATTATGTGTAATGGCGTTTGACCATCGGATCCAATTTGTCGATATGGCACGTAATGCAGGTGCAGATATTTCATGTATCCCTTATTTGAAAAAATTGATTTTCCGTGCCAGCCGTGAAGTAGCTGAAGAGGCAAACTTACAGGGTAAAGCAGGTTTATTGTGTGATAGCACTTTTGGTCAGGATGTTTTGAATGATGTGACAGGGCGTGGTTGGTGGATAGGGCGACCCATTGAGCTACCAGCGTCCAGACCACTATGTTTAGAGCATGGCAATATTGGTTCGCAGCTGATTAGCTGGCCGAAAGAGCATATCGTGAAATGCTTAGTATTTTTCCACCCTGAAGATAATCATCCGCTGCGTTTAGAGCAAGAGAAAACCGTTCAAGAGGTGTATAGCGCATGCTGCCAATCAGGCCATGAATTATTACTGGAAGTAATATTACCAGCTGATATGGAGCGTAATGATGAGTTGTATTTACGAGCCATTAAACGTTTTTATAACTTAGGCATCAAGCCAGACTGGTGGAAATTACCACCGCTACAGGCAGAAAATTGGGATGAGGTTGATGCATTGGTCCAAGAGCGTGACCCTTATTGCCGTGGTGTTGTATTACTAGGGCTTGATGCGCCACAAGCAGAATTACAAGCGGGCTTTAATGCCGCTGCTGGGAAGTCAATCGTAAAAGGATTTGCCGTTGGTCGTACTTTATTTGGTAAGCCTTCTTATGAGTGGATGAAAGGTGAAATCAATGACGACGAGCTGGTTCAGAAAATAAAAAGCAATTACTTAAATCTGATCGCCTTATGGCGTCAGCGTAAATAATATTACTCTTACCTACACAGGAGCTTCATCATGGCAATCCAACTTGGTATTAACCCTTTGACATGGACCAATGATGATTTACCCACTTTAGGGGCAGAAACGTCTCTAGAAACATGTTTAACTGAAGGTCGTCAAGCAGGGTTTGCTGGTTTTGAGTTAGGAAATAAGTTTCCACGTAAAGCGGAAATCTTAGGGCCAATTTTAAAACAGCATGATTTACAACTGGTTTCAGGCTGGTATTCGGGTGAATTGTTGACTCGCAGCGTGGAAGAGGAAATTGAAGCGGTACAAGGTCACTTAGCATTACTGCGTGATTTAGGCGCGAAAGTGATGGTATTTGCCGAAGTGACTCACTGTATTCATGGCGATCAAAATAAACCCGTTCATATGCGACCACTATTTCCAAATGACCAATGGGAAGAATACGGCAGGAAGCTGACTGAGTTTGCGAAATATACCTTATCTCAAGGGGTTAAAATCGCCTATCACCACCATATGGGGACGGTTATCGAGTCAGCAGAAGATGTTGATAACCTGATGAAACATACCGGTGATGAAGTAGGCTTATTACTGGATACAGGGCACTTAACATTTGCAGGTGCGGACCCAGTAGAAGTCGCTAAACGGTGGGCAAAACGAATTAATCATGTGCATTGCAAAGATGTGCGTGCAGATGTATTAAAAGATGTTAAAAACCGCAAAACAAGTTTCTTAGATGCAGTATTAGCTGGGGTGTTTACAGTACCCGGTGATGGCTGTGTTAACTACCCAGAAGTCTTTAAAGTATTAAAAAATAGCCAATACGAAAATGGTTGGTTAGTGGTAGAAGCGGAGCAAGACCCAGCGATTGCCCACCCGTTGACTTACGCGACACTGGGCTATAACAATTTACATAGGTTAGCCAAAGAAGCCGGGCTAATCTAAATCGTCGTCATATTTCAGTCTGTGGCGCTGTTGGCTGCACTCGACCACACAGGTCACATACTTATGTATGCTCCCTGCGTTGCTCTTGTTTGCCGCCTAGCCACAAACTGAACTATTTAGACGATTAGGCATTATATTTCAGTCTGAGGCTCTGAGGTGTTGGTGGTTGGACTCGACCACACAGGTCACATACTTATGTATGCTCCCTGCGTTGCTCTTGTTTGCCGCCTAGCCACAAACTGAACTATTTAGACGATTAGGCATTATATTTCAGTCTGAGGCTCTGAGGTGTTGGTGGTTGGACTCGACCACACAGGTCACATACTTATGTATGCTCCCTGCGTTGCTCTTGTTTGCCGCCTAGCCACAAACTGAACTATTTAGACGATTAGATATTAATTTCAGTCTGAGGTCCTGAGGTGTTGGTGGTTGGACTCGACCACACAGGTCACATACTTATGTATGCTCCCTGCGTTGCTCTTGTTTGCCGCCTAGCCACAAACTGAACTATTTAGACGATTAGATATTAATTTCAGTCTGAGGTCCTGAGGTGTTGGTGGTTGGACTCGACCACACAGGTCACATACTTATGTATGCTCCCTGCGTTGCTCTTGTTTGCCGCCTAGCCACAAACTGAACTATTTAGACGATTAGGCATTATATTTCAGTCTGAGGCTCTGAGGTGTTGGTGGTTGGACTCGACCACACAGGTCACATACTTATGTATGCTCCCTGCGATGCTCTTGTTTGCCGCCTAGCCACAAACTGAACTATTTAGACGATTAGGCATTATATTTCAGTCTGAGGCTCTGAGGTGTTGGTGGTTGGACTCGACCACACAGGTCACATACTTATGTATGCTCCCTGCGTTGCTCTTGTTTGCCGCCTAGCCACAAACTGAACTATTTAGTGTATTTAGAGCGAAAGGCTCAAAAGAATTAAAAAGTTAGATGGCTGTATTTTGAGTGATGGCCACAGGTCAATAAAACAGATTGCAGGTGTTAGTAGGCAATCTTAAAGTGTCAGAGGAAAATTATGTCAAAATTACTGTCGAAATATCATGCTCCAGATGCACATAAGCGAACTCAGCATATCACTCCGAAAATCGCTAACTGGGGATATGTTCACTTTGATGTTTATGAATTAAAACAAGGTGAGTCGATTTCTTTACCCGCTTGTGAAAATGAAATGTGCTTAGTGCTAGTGGCAGGTAAAGCGACGATTAAAACGCCAAATCAAACATTTGATAATATTGGCGACCGCATGGACCCTTTTGAACGTAAAAAACCATATGCAGTTTATGTCACAGCCCAAGAGTTTGCTGAAGTTAAAGCTGAAACAGCATTGGAACTCGCAGTTTGCAGTGCAAAAGGAAAGGGCACTTACCCAACTCGCTTAATTGGCCCTGATGATATTGGGGCAGAGCAACGGGGTTATGGCAACAATAAACGCTATGTACATAATATTTTACCCGATGATAAAGCGGCAGATAGCTTGTTAGTGGTGGAAGTTTATACGGATGAAGGCTGTACTAGTTCCTATCCAAGCCACAAGCATGATACTGATAACGAGCCAAATGAAACGTATTTGGAAGAAACCTATTATCACCGATTAAATCCATCTCAAGGTTTTTGTATGCAGCGTGTTTATACAGATGATCGTGAATTAGATGAGTGTATGGCGGTGTATAACAAAGATGTGGTTATGGTGCCAAAAGGGTATCACCCAATGGCAACAATGGCAGGTTATGACAACTATTACCTTAATGTGATGGCTGGCCCAACACGTAAATGGTTATTTACGTGGGAAAAAGACCACAATTGGGTTAATAGTGAGATTTATGCAGCAAAACATCGTGAAAAGTAAGTGAAAGTTATACGTGAATTAAGTTAAGTAAACACCAAATCTGTTATCAATTTTGCCGGTAAGTATATAGTTACCGGCTTTTTTATTTAATTTAATATGCAACGGTAAACTGTTGGCGAATAAATTGTGCATGTTCAGCTTCATCAAGGATGGCGACAGCGAGATCTTCAACGGAAATCTTTGCGGGGTGTTGGCCATTCATGAGTAACTGGCTTCCACCTAAACGGAATGTTTCGGTTCTTTCTCCTGGTTCAAGTACCGCAGCAGGGGAAACATAGGTCCAATCAAGAGAATCGATAGATTGTAAGTGGCTTTTGAGTTCCCTCATGGCTTGAGCCCCAGGTTTTATTTCAGTTGGGAAATTAGGAGAATCAATTAAATCAACACCTGAAGAGGTTTTTAAACTCCCCGCACCACCGACAACGATAAACCGTTTTACCATTGATTTTTGTACAGCTTGTAAAATCGCTTGGTTACCTGCCACGGTATCTTGATATAAATTTGGGTTTTGCCAGCCACCATTAAAAGCACTAATGACGACATCTTGCCCTTTGAGCCGAGAGGTTAGCCAAGCAACATCGGTGATATCACCAGATGCGGTAATTAAATACGCATGTTGAGACAATTGGTTGCTGTGACGAGAAATAGCCGTGACTTGATGATGACGGAGTAACGCCTCAGCTACGATGGCCTTACCCACAAACCCTGTTGCGCCAATGATGGATATTTTCATTTTGAGCCTCGCGTTACTTGAATGTGAAATGCATCAATAATGATCCCAAAATTACTGACTTGAGTGTTTTTTATCCTTATCAAAGTATAGAACAGACTTATTCATTACGTAATCTAGTTAGTTTTTATTTCGTGAAGTACCCTAGAGATTCGACAAAACTTAACAATGCTTGTTTTTTGAGGATTTATTCCCCTTAGTTATTTTTCTTGCCTGAATAATTTTAAAATAACACTTGTCATAATAGCGATAGCACCTCCTAAGGCGGTCTCTAAGACTCGGTCAAATAATAATTCATAGGTAGGGTGTCGCCAATAAATGACTTGTTCAAGAACGGATAAAATTAAACTGGTAACGACAAAAGTCATGAAAGTGTAGCCATGATGAAAGCTCATAGGCATGAGAAATGCGAACACCACCATTGCAAATAAGCCAATATAAGGCATCAGAGGGGTGTTAAATAAAAGGTACAGTAAAAGTACGGAAATAAGGCTCCCTAAAACGCGTTGCCCTGTAATATGAATGATACCCTTAGTTTTGGGGTGTAAAACAAATACAAATGTGAGCAATGTCCAATAAAAATGACCTAGGTCGAGCATTCTAGGAATGGCTAATGTTAATAAAAGCCCCACAGCATAAGTCATGGAACGCGGGATAATATTCTTATGTAATGTGAATAAATTTTTCTCAACCAGTGCACCGGTAATAATGCTATGTCGTGTCATTTTGTGGCTTAAGGTATAGTAAGTTACTAAAGTAACACCGCTTCCAATAATAAAGCCCAACGCTAAGCTTCTAGAAATATCAGGTAAAATTGTCCCTATGGTTGACATGATAATCATAAATTTCATGGTTAAATCCATCACAGGGTCAGTGCCATATAACTGATAATAAATAAAAGAAAACACGAAGAGATAAACATAAAACGCCATGCTTAATCGCAGGGTATCACCTATAAATATGGCGACTAAAATCATCAATAGCCAAAAAGCGGTATAGGCATAATTTTTATACTCTTTTGCAGCATTGAACAGATTAAAAGAATAAAGTGTGGAAAATGCTGCCCACATAGCTGCTTGCGCATCTAAAATCAGATAGGCCGCGACTGCACTAAACAACATGCAGCTGGTAAAAAGGAACCCATCGTAAATAGCAGGGATGTTTCTCATAATACGATGCTCATAAATAGAAGCTTAACTTATTAATTATTAAGGTAATTAGATAGCAATCTCATTGATGTTTCAAGGATAGAAAACAATATCTGGCTAGATTGTTAATTAATGGCACGATATTCATGGTTAAAAGGTAAATTCTGTTTTTATACAGTAAAAAAGGCATAATAGAAGGAGCATTCATAGCAATCATAAAGGTAATAAAATGCAAATAATTAATCCGCATGATTTTGTTTGGGTCGGCAATGATAATGATGTTGCGGTAGAATCGCTCCCTGAATGGGTTGCCTCACAGTGGAATAGTAAGCTGCCACTGACCGTTTATAGAGATAAAGCGGACAATAATAAATTGACGGTCGCAATTCGGGGAATTAAACCGCATCAACGCGTCACGACTCAAATTGAGAAATCAGCGATAACCCATATTATGAATGTAGAGTCTTTGGTAGCAAATTCAGTTGAATTACAACGCTCTATGTTTATCGCGTTACCACCTGTCCAGGTGTTATGGATAATCTCACAGGATAAATGGCCTTGGCAGTGGGGCGTCACGGGGAGTTGTGCCTATACCTTGGCAACCGATATTCAAAGTATGTTATCTGACTGCGACCTTGATGTAGTTATTCGTTGTTCAACTCCTCAACAAAAAGAAGATTTTGCCGAATTCGCCATTAAAGCAAATACCCCGTATTGCCCAATTGATATTCACATTGAAACCCCAAAAGGGGGCTTTTCGTTAGCGGAATGGTTTAAAAACGACCAAGTTACATTACATACTCCTACAGGCGATGTAATGACTGCTAACCCTTGGGATGAAAGATTGTAATCTTTTATTTATAAAATAGGGGTAATGGCTTGAATATTAATCAGATTGGTTAATATTTAATTTTGATGTTCGTGCAGGTGATTTTTTCCTAATCAATAAATTAGGGGGCAATACAACTAAGCGCCCCTATCTTATCGGTTAGTGGTCGATATTCGGTTCATGTAGACTTGCTTCGTGCCATTCTTTCATTGCCGGTAAATCTAAAACGCGGGCTACCCAATGTTGTGCTGCTGGGCTTATTGGTAACTGATAGCTACGGATGCGAAAGGCTACAGGTGCGAAGAAAGCATCAACAACGCTAAACTCATTGCCCGCAAGCCATGGCCCGCCGAATTGATTCAACCCATCTTGCCATAATTGCTGAAGGCGGTTTAGGTCCGTTTGTAATTCGGAAGAAATCGTCGCTGTAGTTGCTTTGAGCGCAACATTCATTGGGCATTGTTGGCGTAGATAAGTAAACCCAGAATGCATTTCTGCACTAGCGCTGCGAGCCCAAGCTCTTGCTTTGTTATCTTTTGGCCATACTTGAGGGTGCGTTTCAGCGATGTATTCACAAATAGCGAGAGAATCCCAAACAGTGAGTTTGTCATCAACTAAACAAGGTACTAAGCCCGTTGGGGAGAAACGACTAAATTTGTTATGGCTACTTTTACCATTTTCAAAAAAACACAGATTTTCTTCAAACGGGATTTGCAATACTTTTAATAAAACCCAAGGACGTAAAGACCACGAAGAGTAATTTTTATTCGCTATCCAAAGTTTATACATAGAGTCTAACCTGCTAGTTAATTAAAAATGTAAAAATGGAGAATACCAATGTAAAAGGAAAATGCCTGACCGACAAATTTTATTTTTATGAGAAAAGGTTATATCTATTTGCTATAAGGTAGAACAAATTGAAATTAACCAAAATGGAAATATAATTATCCAGTTACGACTGTTTACAAAACTGGAAGAATCTTTATTCAACTTTTACTATTAAATATAGACAAAACAAAATAGTAAACTATTTTTAATTATGTTGATTGTATTTGAATATCTACAACAAATTATTTGTTTAACTTAGGGATAGGAATAATATTAGTTTCACCTTATGATTACTAAGGCTTAGTTAATACGATATCACCTTCACCTCTAAATGGTTTTTTTATCATGCAATGGAAAAATAGTGCAACCCGTTATGGGCATATCTCGTTGCTCGTGCATTGGTTGGTCGCAATAGTCGTATATGGAATGTTTGCTTTAGGTTTATGGATGGTGACACTGGGATATTATGACAGTTGGTACCACCAAGCTCCTGAGATACATAAGAGTATAGGAATATTATTATTTATTGTTATGGCATTTCGTGTGATTTGGCGATTTATTTCTCCCCCACCGAAACCATTAGCAAGTTATAGCAAATTAACGAGAGCAAGCTCTTTGATTGCACAGGTGCTGATTTATATTATTTTATTCAGTATTTTGATTAGCGGTTATTTAATTTCGACTGCTGATGGACAGCCTATTAGTGTATTTGGCTGGTTTGAAGTACCCGCAATATTTACTGGCGCTGCAACACAAGCGGATACCGCAGGTGAAATTCACTTATATTTAGCTTGGGCTGTAGTTTTATTGTCAGTTTTACATGCTTTTGCTGCTTTTAAACATCACTTTTTTGATCGTGATATTACATTAAAAAGAATGTTGGGTTTTAATCCCGATAAGTAACGTGGAGATAATTATGTTGAAGAAAACGGTTCTTGGTCTGGCTACTGGTGCTTTATTTTTAACCGCAGGTTCTGCATTAGCAGAAACATATCAATTTGATAAGCAAGGCCAACATGCGTTTATTGAATTCCGTATTCAGCATTTAGGATATAGCTGGGTATATGGTAGCTTTAAAGATTTCGATGGCAATTTCACTTATGATGCAAAAGACCCATCAAAAGATAAAGTAGAAGTCACGATTAAAACGGGAAGCATTGATACTAACCATGCAGAGCGTGATAAGCATTTACGCAGCGCTGACTTTTTAAATGCAGCTAAATTCCCTGAAGCGAAATTCGTTTCAACAGAAGTGAAAAAAGACGGTGAAACTTATAAAATTACAGGTGATTTTACTTTAAATGGTGTGACAAAACCAATTACCTTAGATGCAAAACTGATGGGTGAAGGTAAAGACCCATGGGGTGGATATCGCGCAGGTTTTGAAGCCCAAGGTAATATTAAATTGAAAGAATTTAATATTAAATCTGATTTAGGGCCTAAATCTCAAGAAGCACAACTGCTGATTTCTGTTGAAGGCGTTCAAACTAAATAAGTTTTATTATTCAAAACCTTCGGGCTGCTAAGCTCCGGAGGTTTTTTATTTATGAATAACTAAATTATTTTCTGTACTAAATCCCTCTTATCTTTATTTCGCAATTTCCTTTATTCCTATAGCTAGACAGCTTCGATGCAAGCTAAAATAGTAGGCATAGGACGTTATCGTCTTGAACACTATTATTTGGTGTATGGCAATATATCTCATTGTTTAGGTGATATAGGCAAGTTTGACGGCATTTGTGGTGATCCGTTTTATAGAGAAAAGGCAGGGCAATTTTGAAAACAAATAACTCACGTAAAACCGCATTAATTGTATGCATTATTTTTATTGCATTTGCGCTCGGTTTTTATTGGTTAAGTAAAGATAATGACGTGTTATCAACTGAAAATAATAGTGCTATTCATTCAGAAGCACTTGCTCAAGTTGAAAAAGAATTGCCGATAATTGCCACAGTAAAGAAAATAAGCCCTGAGACCTACCAAAGTTTTGAGCACCTTATTACACAATATGACCCGACGAATGAAGACCTGCGTCGTCAATTATTTGATCAGGTTGTTGGCAGCGTAATGAAACTGGTGCTGGAGCGTATGGAATACGCCTCTGATGATTCTGTTATTAATTTCACCAGTAAAGTGAATGATTATCTTAAAATCTTATTAGAAGAAGACCCAACAGGGCAAACATGTTTTTATTCTCTTTTCCCACATTTAAGAGAGACGGCGGAAATTATCCCACCCCAAAAAAGCCAAGTAGTATTATTAAAGCAAATTCAAGCAACGAATGAACTGTTAATTTCGAGTGAAGCGGGTACGAAGCAAGCTTTAATGTCACCTGCTGAATATACTGAGATGTTGACTAAACTAGCCAGCGAACTTTCTACAAAATATGGTGCAGACACAGCAATTCTTGGCAATTTACAAGCGGGTAAAAAATCGCCTGCATTAGCTTGTCGTATTTCGATTAGCTTCTATGATGAAATATTAGCTATCCCAGATAACAAACAAAAAGCAGCATTATTACGTTCTTTGTTTTCTTCAGTAAATAACTAGTTTTTTCACTGTAAAAAATGGCACTGATACAAAGAAGTGCCATTAACGTTTATCATTTATTGTATTTCTTACTATATCCATATCTCATTTTATTTTTTATCTAGTAAGACTAAATAATATCCATCTGTATACTATGCTTATAGTACGTTAATTTGATTATTTTGGAGATGGCATGCAGTTTGTTAAAAAAAGCATCGTAGCACTAGCGACAATCGCAGCAATATCAATGCCTATTGTGGTGAGCCAAGCATGTACTCGGGTACTTTACTTGGGTGACAACGAGCAAATCATGACTGGTAGAACAATGGATTGGAAATACGATATTGGTACCAATCTTTGGGTTTTCCCTCGGGGAATGGAGCGTAATGGGGTTGCTGGGCCAAATTCTCTACAATGGAAGTCAAAATACGGTAGCGTGATCGCTTCAGGTTATGATATTTCGACGACTGATGGGGTCAATGAAAAAGGCTTAGTGGCAAATCTCTTGTGGCTAGCGGAATCAAAATACCCTCAAGTGGACGATAAACAACCTGCATTGTCTATTTCATTGTGGGCACAGTATGTTTTAGATAACTATGCAACGGTCGAAGAAGCGGTTGCTGATTTAGAAAAAAATCCGCTAGTCGTCGCTACTGATAATGTGCCAGGGCAAGATCGTTTGGCGACCTTACATTTATCTTTATCAGATGCTAGTGGCGATAGCGCTATTATTGAATATATTGATGGTAAGCAAGTTATTCATCACAATCGAAAATATCAAGTGATGACTAATTCACCAATTTATGAAAAGCAATTAGCAATGCAGGAATATTGGCAAGGGATTGGTGGTACAGTGATGTTACCAGGAACTAACCGCTCAGCAGACAGGTTTGCCCGGGCCCAATTCTATATCAATGCCATCCCTCAAAAAACAACAGCTAACAAAGCGGTAGCGAGTGTTTTTAGTGTCGTTCGCAATGTGTCTGTACCATATGGTTTGACATCAGAAAACTCACCAGAGATATCATCAACTCGTTGGCGTACTTTGGTGGATCATAAGCGTCAACTTTACTTTTTCGAGTCCGCATTAACGCCAAATATTTTTTGGACCGATTTAAAGAAAATTGATTTTTCTGCTGAAACAGGGAAAGTCAAAAAGCTTGACTTAGGAGTAGAGCAAAGCAATATCTATTCAGGGGATGCGACCAACAGTTATGTGGTAACAAAACCATTTGAATTCTTAGGGTTAAGTGCTAAGCAATTAGGTTATTAATTATCTATTATTAGGTAATGAATCATAGGGCAACCGCTAGTGCTGACTGGCGGTTGATTTGTATCAAAACCCTGATTGTTTTATTAATGAAAGCTTTGCAGTGTTCAAGTTATCGGTATAAGATGTATTTAAAATGCAACTTATTGGTGATGATATGAATGAACTTGTGTGCTACAAGACCATGCCGGTCTGGAATAAAACCTCTTTACCGCTCATGTTTCAAGAGCGCCATAATACAAAAGAGGATACATACGCCCAGTTAAAGGTATTGAAAGGCTCTCTTGATTTTATCATTTTTAATGAAGATGGCAGCGAACAGCACTTCACCTTTGATGTTCATAACCAGCCGCCAATAATCGAACCACAAATTTGGCATCGTATTTCCAATTGTAGTGATGATATGGAATGCCAACTCGCCTTTTTGTGCCAACCAGAAATTAAATTTTATAAGCAGTATGGTTTAACGATCCCCCATTCAGAAGTTCGGTATTTATGTGAAAATAAATTATCAGCCCCTTGTAAAACGTTGGATTTAGGCTCTGGTCGTGGAAGGAACAGTTTTTACCTTGCATTACAAGGTTATGACGTTACTTCCGTCGATATCAATCCGCAACATATTCAAGCGATTGATTTTGTGAAAAAACAAGCAGGTATAGATAATATTCATACTGCTATTTACGATATTAATAGCCACCAAATTCAAGATGATTATCAATTAATTATTTCTACTGTGGTACTGATGTTTTTGCAGCGTGAAAAGATTGCGGATGTGGTGGCGAACATGCAACAGCATACGTTATCAGGTGGTATTAATGTGATTGTCTGTGCTGTTGAAACGCCAGATGCTCCATTAGATTTAGTTCCTTTTAAATGTTTCTTGAAGCCAGGCGAATTAAAACATTATTATCAAGACTGGGAAATTTTAAAATATAATGAAAACCCAGGTCATCTGCATCGCACGGATGCACAAGGAAACCGAATTAAGCTTAATTTCGCAACGCTAATTGCAAAAAAAAGATAAAACTATCTGATTGATAAAAAACGGGTTGTTTCAACAACCCGTTTTTTATGGCTAACGTTAAGCAGAAGGGGGGATGGTCGCTTTCGCTGCTGACTCTTCTTTTGCACTACGCTCAAGTGTTTTTTCTAATATAACGGAGTAAAGGGGCCTGCCACCTAAAAACTGGGCCATCATAGTGGCACCGATACAAGTAATAATCATAGGCAAGATAAGCTGATAATTATTCGTCATTTCTAAAACTAATACAATACCCGTTAAAGGGGCCCTTACCGTTGCAGCAAATAAAGCCCCCATGCCTGCGATGGCAAAAGTCCCCACTTCTATTTGGTAATGGGGAAATAGTTCGAGTACAGCATAGCCAAAAACACCACCAAATAACGTTCCCAGAGCGAGTAAGGGAGAAAAAATCCCTCCAGGTGCGCCTGAGCTAAAACTAATTGTTGAGGTTAAAAAGCGTAATGCAAAAAAGAGGAATATTAAGGTAATCGTAAATTGTCCTGCAACCATTTGGTGGATCACCGAGTAACCACCGCCAACAATTTCAGGGGTATAAACACCAATAGCACCAAAAGCCCCACCAATCAGCCCTCCCATTAAGACGAAACGAGAGATTTTATTTTGATAAAAGGCGAGAAATTTATCCTGTAAAAATAATAAAAAACGGTTGAAGCAGATCCCTACAATACCAAATAACAGCCCTAAAACTAAATAGAGCCAAAGTGTGTTCATGGGGGCTGAGGAAAATTGCCCGATATTTAATAAGGCGGCTTCCCCATTAATTAGTCTAAAAACAATAGTGGCTGTAACTGCACCTATGAATACAGCTTTAATGGAGATTAAACTGTACTTAAATTGAGGGCGCATCTCTTCAATAATAAATAATATCCCTGCAAGAGGCGCATTAAATGCAGTTGATAAGCCAGCGGCTGCACCCGCAGCTAATAAAGTGTGGCGAGATTCATTATCTTTTAAGCGAAAAATATCATAGAACATCTGGCTAATATTAGCCCCTAATTGGACTGTTGGCCCTTCACGCCCTAATACCATCCCAGAGCCTAGTGTTCCTAAGCCACCAAAAAATTTTACGGGGATGACTCTCCACCATCTAACAGGGCGTAAATCTTGCAGAGCCCCTTCGATTTCGGGGATACCAGAGCCCCCTGATTCAGGGGAAAAACGTTTAACAAGATAATAACCTATCATTGCAAGAATAGCTGAGACAGCAAACATAGTCGGAATAACTAACCATTTATCTATGACTAAGTCGCCAACAGATTGAGTACGGTAGTTACTGATCCAAGTGGTGCCTAACATAAATAGAGAGCCAATAAGCCCAACGGCAGCGCCAATAATTGCGGCTAATAGTAAGATCTTTATGGGAGTCTTATCTGATTCTTTTAACCGTCTAAGTACACCGAAACGATATTTCATTACGGACTTACTTGTTAATTTTTCCTGTGCCATCTTTTTTTGATTCTCTTTTTGTGATTACATAACAATAACTTACATTCATAGTATAGCAAGAGATAAAGTAAACCTTATCATAGGAAAATTATATTGGAATAAATAGTGATTATTTTTCAAAAAATAAAATGAGGGCAGCTTATTCATTCTGAAATAATGAATAAACACTAAGGCCAGCAGCAGATGGTTTATCATACTTCCAGTATTGATAATAGTTCTCATTCATACAAAACATTAATGTAGATCAATAAATGGTTAGATAGCTAACAATTCCACTTTTTTATTCTAATAAAGAGCGTAATCTTAATGTTGTATTTGAAATGCAACTTTAAGAGGCGAATAACATGTACTGTGTGCAATGTGAACAAACAATTAGAACTCCAGCTGGTAATGGCTGTGCATACGCGCAGGGTATGTGCGGTAAAACAGCAGAAACTTCTGACCTACAAGATTTATTAGTTGCTGTATTGCAAAGCTTATCGGCCAGTGCAGTTACGGCTCGTGAACTCGGTATTATCGATCATGATATTGATAGTTTTGCTCCACGCGCATTTTTCTCCACATTAACTAACGTCAATTTTGATTCAGACCGTATTATTGGTTATGCACGCGAAGCTATTTATTTACGTGATAAATTAATTAAACACTGCCAGTCAGTAAATAGTGCTGTGGTATTTAATCACCCCTTGATCCACTTGCAGTTAGCCGGTACCGATATTCCTACCTTACAGGCACAAGCAGCACAATTCTCTTTGGATATCGATAAGGCAGAAGTAGGCGAAGATATCCATGGATTACGCATGTTATGCCTCTATGGCTTAAAAGGGGCTGCGGCCTACATGGAACATGCTCATGTACTAGGCCAATATGATAATGAGGTTTATGGCCAATACCATAACATTATGGCTTGGCTAGGTACGTTGCCATCAGACATGAATGAATTGCTTGATAACTCAATGGCAATTGGTTTGATGAATTTTAAAATCATGGAAATATTAGATGCGGGTGAAACCGGTGAGTTTGGTCATCCAGTGCCAACTGAGGTTAATGTTCGCCCTGTTGCAGGTAAATGTATCTTGATTTCAGGCCATGATTTAAAAGATCTGAAAATGTTACTCGAGCAAACAGAAGGTACAGGGATCAATATTTATACCCATGGTGAAATGTTACCCGCACATGGTTATCCAGAACTGAAAAAATATGCTCATCTCGTCGGTAACTATGGCAGTGGGTGGCAAAACCAGCAAGTTGAATTTGCTAAATTCCCTGGGCCTGTTTTGATGACATCAAACTGTATTATTGACCCTGATGTTGGGCAATATAAAGACAGAATTTGGACGCGCAGCATTGTCGGCTGGCCGGGAGCTAAACACTTAGTTGGTGATGATTTTTCTGACATGATAGCGCAAGCACAATCACTAGCAGGGTTCCCATATACCGAAATTGAACACAAAATCACGGTTGGTTTTGGACGCCAAACTTTATTAGGCGCTGCTGATGCGGTGATTGATTTAGTCGCACAGAAAAAACTGCGTCATGTCTTCTTAGTAGGGGGTTGTGATGGTAGCCGTGGTGAAAGAAGTTACTACACTGATTTTGCACGTAGCGTACCTGAGGACTGCCTGATCCTAACATTAGCGTGTGGTAAGTATCGTTTTAATAAATTGGACTTCGGTACATTAGAAGGTTTACCACGTTTATTGGATGTTGGTCAGTGCAATGATGCTTATTCCGCAATCATGCTGGCGGTCAATCTGTCAGAGAAACTTGGATGTGGTATCAATGACTTACCACTAAGCTTGATTCTATCTTGGTTTGAACAAAAAGCGATTGTTATTCTATTAACACTATTGGCGCTAGGTGTGAAAAATATTTATACCGGTCCAACAGCCCCAGGTTTCTTAACCGAAAACTTATTAAATGTGTTAAATGAGAAGTTTGGTATGCGTAGCATCACCACGGTAGAGCAAGATCTCGCTGAAATTTTACCTGCATAATTAGTAAGACGACTGAACCCGTTTAAAATACCGATATGAGAGAAGGGGGCTGTGACCCCCTATAAAGGAGTGAAGCAATGACAATGCCAAGCAGTTTATGTCCAAATAGGATGCAAATTCATTCTATTATTCAAGAAACAGCGGATGTTTGGACTATCAATCTTATTAATCACGATTTCTATATGTATTCACCAGGGCAATATGCTTTGGTTAGTATTAAAAATAGTGATGAGGTCATGCGTGCTTATACTCTTTCATCATCACCAGGGCAAAGTCGTTTTATTTCGATTACAGTCAGGCGATTAGCAGATGGTATGGGGTCAAATTGGCTCACACGTTCTGTTAAAGAGGGTGATTACCTTTGGCTTTCAGCCGCTCAAGGGGAATTCACTTGCGCTAATGTAGAAAACCAACAATATTTAATGCTGGCGGCAGGTTGTGGCGTGACGCCGATTATGTCTATGACTCGTTGGCTAATGGCAAATCGTCCTGAGGCAAACGTCAAAGTATTATTTAATGTTCGCGATAACCAACAAGTCATTTTTGCACAAGAATGGCAACAATTAACCCAATTATATCCAGATAGGCTACAGCTGTGTGTAATGGCTGAAACTCCAGATAATGGGGAGGTTGCACAGGGTCGTTTAACCGAAGAAAAACTAAAAGTACTAGTACCCGATATTCATTCACGTATCGTAATGACATGTGGCCCAGTTCCATATATGAAAAATGCGCAGCAATTTGCTGCAAATTTAGGCGTCCCTGCTGAGCAATTCTTTATGGAGCGCTTTTCTACCGAACCAGAGGCTATTGATAGCGAAGATGTTCTGACATTAAAAATTCGTCAGCGTTTAGTGAATTTTAAAGTACCAGTTGGTACCTCTTTATTGTCTGCATTAGAACAAAATAAACAGCCGGTTATCGCGGCGTGCCGTGCAGGTGTCTGTGGTAGTTGTAAAACAAAGGTATTATCAGGAAATTACACCACATCCAGTACGATGACATTGACTGAAGCAGAGATTGCCGAAGGTTATGTTTTAGCCTGCAGCTGCCAATTACAAGGCGACACTGAAATCGAGTAAGGTTATTTAACGTCGTTAGGCTGTCTCATTATAAAAATAATGGGGCAGTGCTACACAATACGAAATAATATAAATTTAACGTACGCATAATAAGGGTTTTTAGTGTTCTATTTTTGGGCTATGTATGAAATAAACAGACAATTTACTCAATGTATTAATTGCTGAAACTGCGACTTCTTTATTTGGGTCTTGGCATAAGTCTATGATGCGTATGATGGCATCATGATATTCAATTGTTGCTTTAAAATCGCCTAATGCTGAAATTGCTGCGATTTTTATTTCATCATTCACTCTGTATGTTAAATTTGTTAACATACCTACAATTACTTTATCCATAATAAAACTTTCACTGTTAAATAAATTCAAAAATATTCTAAGATAATTCTAGTGATATTTAACTCTGAATTGACATCTAAAAATTATTATTAAGAATTAATAATTCATTTTTTACTAATATATTCGAATTAAATAACGTTATAAGTGTATTTTCTTACTAATTAATTTTTAAATTTGATTGTTATTGGTTTTAAAAACCACTCGAATAATTAGTATTAGTAATTTATAATACACCAATAAAGAGTGAGTGGTTTATTTAATAATGCTTGGAGTCATGGGTTTTGATATTTATGCTGTAAGGCAAGGAATAAGGGTGAATTTAATTAATTTTATTAAATTATATCTTTAATGTTATTTTTGTTTTCTTGGTTATTATTGATGTGGTTACTGTTTTATTATAATGTTTTTATAACAAAAACATTATAATTTATTGTTTTTTACAAATTGTTACTTGATGAATTTATATTAAATATAAACTTAAACAAACCCTAAACAATAAGTTTACTATGCGTAAAAAAACGTAGATAGAGACTAGTAATTAATTTATCAATGGGTATAATTCGCGCCGCATCCAAAGTGCAGTATCTCGTTAGGCGAGGCTCCTATACAAACATAGGTTACTGATCTGACGACGTCGAGAGACGCCCAAGATTAGGACAGGATATATCGACCGAAGGTATATCCCCATGTAACTTCCTGCTCAATACAGGATACGTTGTATAGTGCTAAAACCGAGACGAAGAGATAGCTTTTGCATTCTCTCATCTGGTTTCGCCCCTATTTGAGTACTGTTTGAGTAACCAACAGTAATAGGGACTAAAAAAATGACATTCACTTCTCAAAACAAAGCGGGAGCAGTTGCAATTGCTCAATCCGCGATGAAAGGCACGCGCCTTAAAAACCACAATACACAGCAGCCTAAAATTGATGACGCAACTGTTAGTGCATATATGAGCCAATCATATCTACCAGTTTCTGTCGCAGATTCAATCGCCTGTGTAAAACAAAACCTTATTGAACACCTTGATGGCGAACAAATTCCGACTTATTTATTTGTTGTTGATAGCGACAATTATTTAAATGGAATTCTTTCAGTTAAATCATTGTTAGCTTCTCCAGAAGATTTATTAGTGTCTGATATTATGCGGCACAATTATTTTTCGGTTGCACCAGAACAATCTCGTCATGATGTCTATGACCTGATTAACCATAGTGGTCTAGATATGATCCCTGTTGTGCAATTTGGCAAATTAATGGGTGTTTTGCGTCCGCAAGATATCGCAGAACTGATTGAAGATGAGAATACACTTGATGCGCAGTTACAAGGCGCAACGACACCGCTTGATGAGCCTTATTTAACGACTAGTCCAGTAACACTGTGGCGTAAACGTGTAGTTTGGTTGTTAATGTTATTTGTCGCTGAAGCCTATACAGGGACAGTATTAAAAGCATTTGAAGAACAACTTGAAGCAGCAATTTCACTTGCGTTCTTTATCCCATTATTGATTGGTACTGGTGGCAACAGCGGTACTCAAATTACGTCAACGCTAGTTCGTGCAATGGCGTTGGGAGAAGTTAGCTTACGTAACCTTGGTGCAGTGCTGAAAAAAGAGGTTTCTACTTCATTTTTAGTTGCTGTCACTATTGGTGGGGCTGCTTTAATTCGTGCTTGGATCTTAGGCGTTGGCCACGAAGTAACGATTGTTGTAAGCTTAACAATTGTCGCTATCACTATGTGGAGTGCGATTGTTTCTTCAATTATACCAATGGTATTAAAGAAACTAAAAGTAGACCCAGCAGTCGTATCGGCACCGTTTATTGCGACTTTTATTGACGGCACAGGTTTGATTATCTACTTCGAAATTGCCAAATTAGTGATGACGGAGTTTGCTTAAGAGACATGTTGAATTTGCTACGGCGGAAGGTTAATTTTCTGCCGTAGCGGCACTAACTTCCTTCGGTTTTAAAATTTCCCCACATCGACGACACAAATATTGGTTTTCACCTCTCATCACTTTGTTATGACGACGTATTGTTAATTCATGGGTTGTTTTACAGGCACAGGTGTAATTAAAGGTTTTACTTTTTACTGTTGCGACTGAAAAACGATGAGTACGGTTTGCATCCACTTCTAGCACATGTTGCATCATCCATTTCCATTCTTTGCCATGGGGCGCAATTCCCTGTCGACCGAACACCTTAAAAACCAATAAGTGAGCCAGTTCATGAGGAACAACCTCATCGATGAAAAGATATGTATTTTCAATTAGTAATATTGGATTAATACGAATTTCCCATTCTTTTAAGTAAGCACTACCAGCTGTTGTGCCGCGTTGTTTGTAATTGAGTTTGGGTTCTGGAAAAGCTTGTTCAAGTTTTTGTTCCGCCAACGCGAGCTTTTCCCGTAGGGTGCTCATGACTCGTTGCTGTAAAAAAATAGGGACTCTAATCGTTTTCATAAGCTAAGGATACGTGAAGGTGAGCAAGGCAAACAAGTAAAATTTGACGATTATTATATAAAAATATATATTATAATAATACATAATAAAGATAACTAACGTGACTATATGAATAATACACCAGAAGAATTGCTTTTTGCGATGAAGCAAGCAGCAACACAAACTGCATCATTATTAAAAACACTGGGGAATCCTGATCGCTTAATCCTACTTTGCCAATTAACACAGGGGGAAGCTTGCGTCAGTGAATTAGAGGAACAACTGGGTATCCAACAGCCCACCTTATCACAACAACTGACTGTGTTACGAAATGAAGGCTTAGTGACAACTCGTCGTGAGGGTAAACGCATTTACTATGCAATAGCAGATGAAAAACTATTCACGCTACTTAATACGTTATATCAACTTTATTGCCCGGCAAAGGAGAACTAACATGGTGATTGATTGGGCTAATTTTACCCCGATATCCGCTGCGATAGGGGGCGTGCTGATTGGGTTGGCAGCGGCAATTTTATTAGTTTTTAACGGACGAATAGCAGGGATTAGCGGCATTTTAGGTGGTTTACTAAGACCGATAAAAGGCGATACGGCATGGAAGGCGGCTTTTATCATTGGATTGATGATTGCCCCGTTGTTATTCACTTGGTTTGCTTATACGCCAGAAGTAAATATTACGGCTAGCGTACCAGTTTTAATTCTAGCAGGTCTATTTGTTGGCTTTGGCACGCGTTTAGGGGGGGGATGTACCAGTGGCCATGGCATTTGCGGTATGTCGAGGTTTTCTCGTCGCTCCATTGTTGCCGTAATTATTTTTATGCTTGTGGCTTTTGTAACCGTAGCGCTTGCTAACCAGTACGGGCTAAGGGGATAAGTGAATGCCAATTATAATTGCACTGATATCAGGAATATTATTTGGTTTAGGTTTGGTGATAGCGGGGATGGGAAACCCGGCTAAAATTCTATCCTTTCTTGATATTACGGGGAATTGGGACCCGTCCTTACTTGTCACAATGGCAGTGGCAATGGTGATTAGTGGGGTTTCCTATGTTTTTATCAAAAGAAAACGAGTAAGTATCCTGAGTTGTCCATTACAAATACCAACTAACCAAATAATTGATAAAAAGCTGATTACGGGCAGCGTGTTATTTGGTGTTGGATGGGGGCTTGCAGGTATTTGCCCAGGACCTGCCTTGCTATTAACAGGAATGGGGGTTACTCAAGGGGTTATATTTACGTTAGCTATGATAGCAGGAATGGCAATTTTCCAATTTACACAAAAAAATTAAGCCATTTATATGACGATATTATCGACAATAAAAACCCATCATTAGCAGATGGGTTTTTTACTTTACGGTATTAACTAAATAAATTATAAGCCAGCGGCACTGCGCAATAATTCAGCTTTATCCGTTTTTTCCCAAGGGAATTGCGAACGACCAAAATGGCCATATGATGCAGTTTGCTGATAAATTGGGTGTAGAAGGTCAAGCATATTAATTAAACCGTAAGGGCGTAAGTCAAAGAATTCACGTACTAATTTAATTAATAACGATTCATCTACTTTAGCCGTACCAAATGTTTCGACCATAATAGAGGTTGGCTCAGCGACACCAATAGCATAAGAAACTTGGATCTCGCAGCGGTCTGCAAGCCCTGCAGCCACAATATTTTTCGCAACATAGCGTGCAGCATAAGCCGCGGAGCGGTCGACTTTAGAAGGGTCTTTACCAGAAAAAGCACCACCACCATGACGAGCCATACCACCGTATGTATCAACGATGATTTTACGGCCAGTCAAACCACAGTCACCCATTGGGCCCCCAATGACAAAGCGACCTGTTGGGTTAATAAAATATTTAGTTGCAGAACTTAACCATTCAGCAGGAAGAACAGGTTTAATGATTTCTTCCATTACGGCTTCGTGCAGGTCTTTTTGTTGAATTTCTTCAGAATGCTGAGTGGATAAAACCACCGCATCAATACCGACAATTTTATTGTTGTCATATTGAAAGGTAACCTGACTTTTTGCATCTGGACGTAACCAAGGTAAGGTGCCATTTTTACGTACATCTGCTTGGCGTTGAACTAAGCGATGTGCATAAGTAATTGGCGCTGGCATTAATACATCAGTTTCATTAGTGGCATAACCAAACATAAGACCTTGGTCACCTGCACCTTGTTCTGATGGGTCGATACGATCAACACCTTGATTGATATCAGGTGATTGTTTACCAATGGCACTTAAGACCGCACATGAATTGGCGTCAAAGCCCATTTCGGAGCTGGTATAACCGATTTCGCGAACCGTTTTGCGTGTGATTTCTTCAATATCAACCCAAGCACTGGTGGTGATTTCTCCCCCAACCATCACCATACCTGTTTTGACGTAGGTTTCGCAGGCAACGCGAGCTTTCGGGTCTTGTTCTAGAATAGCATCAAGTACTGCATCAGAGATTTGATCAGCAATTTTATCTGGATGCCCTTCTGATACAGACTCAGAAGTAAAGAGATGTGTAGCCATGAGATTAATACCTTAAGAATTCGCAGATTTATAATTGGATGTTTTAACATCTAGACGTCTATTTTAGTCTCATACAGCAAAAATTTCTACCTCTATTTATACAAAAAACGGCTAGAGCACAAAACAACGACCCATAAAGTTTTATCTCAATTTAGTTATTTTGGTTTTGCTTTTTGAGCGTAATAGATGTATAAACAGCGACCGTAACGGATGGTTGTTATTTCCCGTTATATACCAGCAGGTAAAATAAAATCCCTGCTATCTATCAGGAATGTTTATAAACTTTTGAATTTCAATAAAAAAACAAGGTGATATAGCTTAAATCAACAGGTCAACCTGCCAAAATAGTGCTACAACATTGAAATTTTAAAGGGTTAAACAGTTATATTGGGGGTTAATGGGGAATGAACCATAATCTACTGAATAACAGTATCCAACCGTCATTTGCGGATCGCCGCGTGACATTGGCGTTTACTTTCCTGTCATTCTTTACTTCATCACGAAGTTACCGTCACATCTCTAATACACCTTTGAGGCTGAGTCATTAATTTGTCAGCTTAAGGTCGTATATTGTCACTGTTTAGATGTTCTAAGCACTTTTTATTAAAATCTGAGTATTGCCGTTTCCCCGACATAACTGTCTTGTCGTGCCATGTCGTAATTACATGCATCGGAAGGAGAACGCGTCACTCACCCCTCCATATTAGGAGTTTGTTATGAATGATAATATCGCTCGCAAAATGCGCCAGACTTACAATATTGCGTATTGGGGTGGTGGTTACTATCAGGTGAATGAGCGCGGAAATGTCTGTGTTTGCCCTAATCCTGAAAACCCTGACACCTTTGTTGATTTAGCTGACCTTGTAAACGAGGTCAAAGAAGAACAACAGCATTTACGTTTACCTGCTTTGTTTTGCTTCCCACAAATTCTACAGCATCGCCTTCGCTCAATAAATGCGGCGTTTAGACGTGCTCGTGAATCTTATGGCTACAAGGGGGATTATTTCCTTGTTTATCCTATCAAAGTCAACCAACAACGCCGTGTGATTGAATCTTTAGTCAATTCGGGGGAACCATTAGGGCTAGAAGCGGGCTCTAAAGCAGAGTTAATGGCTGTTTTAGCCAATGCAGGCAAAACACAGACAGTGATTGTTTGTAACGGTTATAAAGACCGTGAATACATTCGCTTAGCTCTGATTGGGGAAAAATTAGGTCACAAAGTTTATCTGGTGATCGAAAAAATGTCCGAAATTGAGATGGTACTCGCAGAAGCTAAAAGCCTTGATGTCACTCCACGCTTAGGGGTACGTGCCCGTCTTGCTTCGCAAGGGTCTGGTAAATGGCAAGCTAGTGGTGGTGAAAAATCCAAATTTGGTTTGGCTGCGACTCAAGTATTACAGTTAGTCGAAATCCTGCGTAATGCAGGTCGTTTAGACAGCTTGCAACTGCTTCATTTTCATCTGGGTTCTCAGATGGCAAATATTCGTGATATTGCCACGGGGGTTCGTGAATCCGCGCGTTTTTATGTGGAACTACATCGTATAGGCGTCAATATTCAATGTTTTGATGTGGGCGGTGGTCTAGGTGTTGACTATGAGGGGACTCGCTCCCAATCTGATTGCTCAGTTAACTATGGTTTAAATGAATACGCTAACAACGTGATTTGGGCTATTGGTGATGCTTGTGAAGAGTTTGGGTTACCACACCCAACGGTTATCACTGAATCTGGCCGTGCGTTAACGGCGCATCATACCGTTTTAGTTTCCAATGTGATTGGTGTAGAGCGCAACGAATTTACTAAGACATCACCACCAAATGAAGATGCCCCGCGCTCACTTATTTCATTGTGGGACACATGGGAATCGATGCAACATCAAGGGAATAGCCGCTCGTTGCGTGAATGGTTACATGATAGTCAGTTTGACTTACAAGAAGCGCATACCCAATACGCACATGGTGTTTTAGATTTAACTCAACGTGCATGGGCTGAAGAGTTGTATCTTAATATTTGCCGCCGTATTCAACAAGATTTGGACCCGAGTAACCGTGCTCATCGTCCAATAATCGATGAACTTCAAGAACGTATGGCAGATAAGTTCTATGTTAATTTCTCCTTATTCCAGTCATTACCAGACTCATGGGGTATTGACCAAGTTTTCCCTGTATTGCCGATTGAGGGGCTAGATAAACCGTTAGACCGCCGTGCTGTATTGTTAGACATAACATGTGATTCTGACGGTATTATTGACCATTATGTCGATGGCGATGGGGTTGAAACCACCATGCCAATGCCTGCTTATGACCCAGAAAACCCACCAATGATTGGTTTCTTTATGATTGGGGCATATCAGGAAATTTTAGGCAACATGCATAATTTATTCGGTGATACCGCTGCGATAGATGTATGGGTTGATAGCCAAGGTAATGTGCGTTACTTACAAAGTGAAGAAGGCGACTCCGTGGCTGATATGCTGCAATACGTTAAACTGGTTCCTGAAGTGTTATTAGAAAGCTTTACTGAGCAAGTTAAAGGGACGGGGCTGAGTGAGCAGCTACAGAAAGATTTTGTGGAAGAGTTCGAGAACGGGTTGTATGGGTATACTTATCTCGAAGACGAATAAGTTATCTAATGCTCGTCATATTTCGTGCTGTGGCGGTGTTGGCTGCACTCGGTTACTCGGGTCACATACTTGTGTATGCTCCCCGAGATATCCTTGTTTGCCGCCTAGCCACAACACGAACTATTTAGAGCATTATGCACGTTATATTTTGTAGAGTGGCGGTGTTGGCTACATTCGGCTACTCGGGTCACATACTTGTGTATGCGCGTCATATTTCGCACTGTCGCGTTGTTGGCTGCATTTGCCAACCCTAGTCACATACTTGTGTATGCTCCTAGGGCTTGGCTCATTTGCCGCCTAGCGACAGCTCGAACTATTTAGCGCATGAGTTGAGAGTATTGCAGATAATAACTTTGTGCAAATAACATGATTTGTTTATTATTTATACTGTGCGAAGTTAATTAGATAAAAACCATTCGAATCGAATATTAAAAGGGCTTGCTAATAGGCAGGTTCATTTTGAGGAACAGAAATGATTAATAGTACTTTAGGCAATCAAGTTGATAATTCACTGGTTTCTAACGCATTTGGTTTCTTACGTTTTCCGCTGAATTTTCAACCTTATAGTTCAGATGCCCAGTGGGTGATCACAGGTGTACCATTTGATATGGCGACGTCAGGGCGTGCTGGAAGTCGTCATGGTCCTGCGGCAATTCGCCAAGTTTCTACTAATCTTGCATGGGAAAGCCATCGTTGGCCGTGGAAATTTAAATTAACCGAGCGTTTAAAGGTGGTTGACTGTGGGGATGTTGTGTTTGCTTTCGGTGATGCTCAAGACATGTGCGATAAACTGCAAGCTCATACGGAAAAGCTACTTGAATCGGGTAAACGTTGCTTAACATTTGGTGGTGACCATTTTGTGACACTGCCGCTGTTACGTGCTCATGCAAAACATTTTGGTAAAATGGCATTAGTGCATTTCGACGCTCATACTGACACTTATGGTAATGGCAGCCAGTATGATCATGGCACTATGTTCTATCATGCGCCGAAAGAAGGGCTAATTGACCCAACCCGTTCAGTGCAAATCGGTATTCGTACTGAGCACGATAGTGACAACGGTTTTACAGTGTTAGATGCAGCGCAAGTCAACGATCGTGGAGTAGATGACATGATCGCGCAGATTAAAGATATTGTTGGTGACATGCCAGTATATTTGACATTCGATATTGACTGTCTTGACCCAGCGTTTGCACCGGGAACAGGGACACCTGTTGTGGGGGGCTTAACCTCAGACCGTGCATTGAAATTGCTGCGTGGTTTACAGCCATTAAATATTGTGGGTATGGATTTAGTGGAAGTGGCTCCCGCTTATGACCAATCTGAGATTACTGCATTAGCGGCGGCATCCATTGCATTGGAAATGTTATATATCCAAGCATCTAAAGAATAATGTATTTATTTCTATTTTAGAATCAAAGCCACCAACTCGGTGGCTTTTTTTAGGTTGCGAACCAATGCTATGCTTGCATGAGGTTTTATTTAAAATGGCGCTGCGGTTTGGTTTTTCATTTTTTCCTAAAACGGATTAACTTTTTTCTCCTAACAAGTCTTATTTGCATACGGAAACGCCTCCATCCACATATAATGATGTTCCGGTTATAAAACTTGATAGTGAACATGCTAAAAATAACGCGGAGGATGCGATTTCCTCAGGTTCAGCTAACCGTTTCATCGCGTGTAAATTTGCTGCCCATTCACGTTGTTGTTGGTTGCCTGCCATATCGGTATTTACCCCACCGGGTAGAATGACGTTTGCCCGAATATTCTTATCTGAATAGTCCACCGCGATACCTTTAGCTAACGCGAGTAAAGAGGATTTGGCTGTTCCATAACTGCACATCCCTGGAAGACTGATACTATTACCAACAAAACTTGAGGTGAATATAATTGACCCTCCCCCTGATTTAACCATTAAAGGTATTTGATTTTTAGCGCCCAAAAATGCGGCTGTAGAGTTTATAGTTTGAACCTGTACCCACTCTTCAAGGCTGAACTCTGCTACTGGTTTCATTGGGCCTACCATGCCAGCATTATTTACAGCGATATCCAATCGTCCAAATTCTTTTGAAACTAGGTTTATCAGGTTGAAATGTGTCTCTTCTAAGCAGATATCTCCCGCATAATAAATTGCAGTTCCTCCTGTGGCATTGATCTCATTAGCCACTTCGCTAAGCTCCGCTTTTCGTCTACCGGTCAGGCACACTGAAGCTCCATTTTGAGCAAACATTATTGCGATAGAGCGGCCAATACCAGAAGATGCCCCAGTGATAATTGCAGTTTTACCGTTGAGTAGCATGTTTATCCCTCATTTTTCTATGGAGCCCTCAAAATAAAGGGTTTTAAATCAGGAAAAACTCGGCTTATTGCTTTTTATTTTGGTTTAAAACAATGTGTTGTTGTGTGAAATTTATTCGCCTTGCAGGGACAAAGAAGATTAATGTTACTGAAATCGTTAACATTAATCGGTATATAGGGAAACGCCAGGATGGAACTGAGAGAATAATTGAAACGTATGAGCCCCAATTCGATTTTAAATTTCAATTAATTGTGTATTAATTAAACATAATACAAGAAATCGCATTTTTTGTTTATTATATTGATAATGATTTTTATTAACAATCATCTTTGAATTTCATTATTTATCCCTTTTTCTTTGGAAAATCAAAAGCATTTATCAAGTTAATAGTTAAATATATCTAATAAATAGAGAATGGCAGAAGAAAATCTTTACTTTGTAACTTATTGTTATTATTGCTAACTTATTGTTAATGGTGGACTAGTCATTTTGACTATTATTCAGTAGGAGAACAGTATGGCGTTAAATAATAAAGTCATTTTAGTTACTGGTGCGGCACAAGGAATTGGTCGCGGTATTGCATTACGCTTAGCAAAAGAAGGTGCCAATATCGCACTGGTGGATTTGAAAAAAGATAAACTTGAAGATGTTGCAAAAGAAATTGCAGCCTTAGGTCGTAAAGTGACAACATTTGCCGCAGATATCAGTCAACGTGACCAAGTATTTGCTGCGGTAGCTCATGCAGAAGCAGAGTTAGGTGGTTTCGATGTAATGATCAACAATGCAGGGATTGCTCAAGTTAAGCCAATCGCTGATGTTCGCCAAGAAGATATGGATTTAATCTTCAAAATTAACGTAGATGGCACTATGTGGGGCATCCAAGCGGCTAGCGAGAAATTCAAAGAGCGTAAGCATAAAGGTAAAATCATCAATGCTTCCTCGATTGCAGGCCACGATGGTTTCGCTATGTTAGGAGTGTACTCAGCAACTAAATTTGCGGTTCGTGCGTTAACTCAAACGGCGGCAAAAGAATATGCAAGTTCAGGTATTACGGTGAATGCATATTGCCCAGGTATTGTGGGTACAGATATGTGGGTTGAGATTGACGAACGCTTTGCAGAAATCACTGGGGCACCAAAAGGCGAAACCTACAAAAAATATGTTGAAGGTATCGCACTGGGTCGTGCTCAAACCCCTGATGATGTAGCAGGTTTAGTGGCATTCTTAGCCAGCGATGACTCTGATTATATTACAGGTCAATCAATTTTGACTGATGGCGGGATTGTTTATCGCTAATTCACATATGTGATATCAAAATTGAACTGATAGCCGCGTTGATTTATTCAGCGCGGCTTTTTTCATTAAGCGGCTTGCTTCTTAATATTAGTTAAAATAGCGTCTGCTTGTGTCCAAAGCAATGAACCGCCTTCTTGAGGATATAAGTAGCGGTTGCAGTTTAAAAAACGGCTGGCCAACACTTCACCAAAATCAGGGGAATGTACTGTGCTCATATCCAACTCGCCGTACCATAAGGAGGTAGGACATTGAATATTTTCAGGGGTAAAGCCCCATTCTTGCAAGGTGATTAATAAGTCTTGTACATATCCTTGGTTACCTTGAGCAAAAGCGCGCTGAATACAACTTGTATAGGCTGCAAGAAATTGTTCTTCATTGTACAGTTGTTGGTCTATTTCTGCACTGCAATTGAGGATAAAAGCTAATAGCCACTCTCCTGTTACATTCTTAAGTAGCCAATCGGATAAATTATCAGGCGTATTAAGCGCTTGTTCCTGCATATTCACAACATCGGCCGTTAATTTTGCGCGAGTATCTGGGTATTCAAATTGGTCTTGCCCAGAAACAATAGACAGTGAATTTGGCTGGCAATAATAGGCAATGGCCATCGCAAAGACCGCACCTTGGGAAAAGCCAATTACAGAAAAGGTATCAATAGATTGCTCATTTAAAAGCGCTTGGATATCCATAGCAAAACTTTTTAATGATTTTTTTGTTTGGAAGGTGGAGCCCCCAAGCCCTGCGCGTTCAGGAACAATTAAGCGAATATTTAATTGTTGCAGTAAATCTAACCCAAAGCCCAATGTGCCACTCATACCTGCTCCAGTACAAAAAATCACGGGGAAACCTGTTTTGGGGCCTGATTCAAACCAACACAATTGACGACCATCGGCTAACGTCATCGTATGTTGATGTAGATTGGTCACTGGAACGTTATACATATGAATTCCTAAGATAAAGCAAGTTTGGGCTGGGTGATAAGATAGGTCAGTTAATAATTATTCAAACTGGCATTGTTATAATTGCGATTTTAAAGTATTAAAGAGGTAAATTGCAAAATATTAGCTTAAATAATTATTGGGTAATTAGTATAAAGAGGGTGATATGGCATTTTCCGAGTCAGAAAAGCAAATTTTATTGGCTGTTAAAGGGGTTGGTCCCATGGTGATAAGCCGCTTAGAGCAAATGGGGTTTAGCTCATTAGCTCAATTAAGTGAAGCTTCTTATGATGAAATTTTAATTTCAGGAGCCGCATTAACAGGCTCAAGTTGTTGGAAAAATAGCCCTCAGGCCAAGAAAGCCGTTGAGGGGGCTATCTTGGCAGCAAAGCAAGCGCTTGGAACATCAAGTTAATGGGGGGGATGTTTTGTTTTCCATTTTTTACTGCGTAAAATATTAAGTACCTGTACTGCCATTGAAAAGAACATAGCAAAGTAAATATAGCCTTTTGATACATGGACTTGGACGCTTTCGAGTATCAGCGTAAAACCGACTAATATTAAAAAGGATAAGGCTAAAATTTTCACTGACGGATACCGGTCAACAAACTCCCCAATAGGTTTGGCGGCAACCATCATAATTAATACTGCAATAATTACCGCCGCCATCATGATGAATAAGTGATCTGACAGCCCAACGGCCGTGATCACAGAATCTAGACTAAAAATAATATCTAACAAAGCAATTTGTACGATAGCCCCCCAAAATGAGCTAATGCGCTTACTGGCAAAACTATTCTCATCTTCCCCTTCAATAGTGTCGAAAATCTCTTGGCTAGCTTTCCAAATGAGAAAAATGCCTCCTGCACACAAGATTAAATCGCGGGCAGATACCATATGCTCAGCAATGCTAAAAAGTGGTGTGGTGAGTCGTGATAACCAAGCTATTGAGGCAAGTAACGCAAGACGCATTACCATTGCTGCTATCAGCCCAGTACGCCTTGCACTATTTTGTTGGTGGGCAGGGAGCTTGCTGACGACAATACTGAGGAAAATAATATTATCTATGCCTAATACAATTTCTAATATTGTTAGTGTAGCCAGTGCCATCCACGCATTAGGGTCCAATATCCACTCAAACATCTTTGTACCTTCTAAATCAAATAAATAAACAGTGATAATTGTTTATCGTCTGCTTTGGTACAGGCGATGGGGGTTGTTAAGCAAGATTAAAATGCCGCGCTAATAAAGGCGCAGTGAAATCTTTCTTAAGGTAAAAACCACGTGGTAATGTCATGATTGGTTGACCAAATTCACCAATCGCTTCAGTTAGTGCTTTATTATTTGCTGCTTTGGGGCGAATTTGTAGTACTTGGCCATGCCGTGCCGTAATGGTTTCTACTTTACCTAACACGATGAGGTCCATTAACTCCTCCCAATCTTGCCGTAGCAATTGTTCTTCAAAAGGAGAAGGGCTCCAAATTAAGGGGTTAGCGACGCGCCGTTGGGCAAGAGGGATTTGTCTTTCTCCCTCGATTGGGAACCATAAAATTCGCGATAGCTTACGGCGTACATGGCTATTTTCCCATGTTAAACCACTGTTGCCCGTTAATGGTGCTACAGAAACGAAGGTGGTTTCTAATGGAACGCCGTGGCGGTCAATTGGGATGGTTTTTAATTCAATACCAATATGAGCGAAATCTTGTTCTGCTTTGCTACCTGCGCTGGCACCTAAAAAATACTCCAATAACATCCCAACCCAACCTTTGTCTCGTTTAAGATTAGGGGGGATTGGGATATTGGCTATTTGAGCGAGCTGACCCAGTGTATAGCCCGCGAGTGCTTGAGCCCTATTCATAAGGGTTGCTTCGTTTTCAGGTGGTTGCGGTGGTATAAATGGCATCATGATTTGGGTATTAGTGTGTAAAAAACGAACAAAAATAAATTACTGAATGAGGTGAGTATAACACTTTATAGCTATAAATTTTAACTATATGAAATATATGATAATATCATTAATTATTTACGTATATTAAAAACGATTTTAGAGGTTATTAAAGTTCCTCCCAAGATAATCACAGGATCATGCACTAGGTTATCCACAGGATTTCTGGATAACTGTTAAAAATAGGGAGCACTGTGTGCATTTACAGGCTTGACGAAACGTTTTTTTTGAAGTTTATCACAAAAAACGAGTGAGTTAAGCGCATATGTTGTGGATAAATACCTCGTTGTTTGATCTTTGTTCAGTTAGACTCCTAAGCGATTTAGTTAAAAAATTAACCAGTGGATAAAGTGGTGTTTTTGATTTTATTTGATTGATTTACCAATGTTTATTAGTTTCTGTTTTTTTTTGATAAAAAAAGGCGCTGGGGATATACCCTGATTACCATAGGGTTGTTAACATAGATATCCACAGAAAAAGTGAATAACATCCATATTATTGGCTTTGGCTGTTTATAACTATGAATGATTTACTTTTCAAAGACTACTTGCTAGTGAGTTTCTTACGGTATAATTATTTAAGTGAAGTGTAGAATTGTGATTATATCGATAATAAATAATACGCAAATAGCTAACCTCTAAATAGTTTGCGCCATAGCGAGACGACGAGGGAAGGTAGCTTGGGGGCGAACACAAGTATCTGATTGGAAGAGAGAGTGAAGCCTGAAAAAACAGGGCAAAAAAAAGCCGGCGAACCGGCTTGGTGATAAAACACCATTACTCTAAATGGGGGAGTTGGTCAGCAATATGCAAACCAAACGAGCTACTTACTGCTAACTATTATCGCTTGGTTTTAGAAAATTAAAATTGATGCATTTTTTGCCGGAGTTCCTCTTTTATGTCTAATTCACGCTTACAAAACCAATTCATCCGCCTTTGGCAACACTTTCAGGGGCAAGATAGTGAAACTACTCTGCAAAATATTGCAGATACCTTGTTTTGCTCTAGACGTCACGTTCGTACACTACTTAATAATATGCAATCTAATGGTTGGCTTAGTTGGCGAGCAGAATCAGGCCGAGGTAAACGCTCTACGTTAATCTTCCATGTAAATGGCTTAGAGTTACAGCAGGCGCAGGCTGAGCAATTACTAAAAGAGGAAAGTATAGAAAAGCTGGTGGCTCTTGTCGGTGATAAAGAAACTATTCGTCAAATGGTACTATCTGAATTAGAGCGCAGTTATCGGCAAGGTAAAAACTTACTACGCATTATCTATTATCGTGATTTTCCGGCGCTTTTACCTGGTGCGCCAATGCGTCGCTCAGAAATTCACTTAATGAGCCAGATTTTTAATGGGTTAACCCATATAAATGAGGAAAAAGGGGAAGTCGAAGATGGTTTAGCACATCACTGGCAGAGCATTAGTGATACTCGATGGCGCTTTTATCTACGCCCCGCAATTTACTTTCACCATGGAAGAGTAATGGTGGTAGATGATATCATTTCGTCACTATTACGCTTAAAAAGCTGCTGGCCGCTTTTTTCTCATATTCAATCTGTGTCGTCTCCCCAGCCTTATGTCATTGATATCACCCTCAGCAAGCCCGATAAGCAGTTGCCTTGGTTATTAGGTAGCCATCATGCCGCTATTCTACCTAAAGAATGGGAAAGTATAGAAAATTTTAGTCGTTGCCCTATCGGTACAGGCCCTTACCAAGTTGAAAAAAACTTGCCACAAAAACTGACTATTTCGGCTTTTGACCGCTATTTTGGCTATCGAGCGCTACTTGATGAAGTGACTATATGGGTGGTTCCTGAGCTATCAGAGCAAATGGTGTGTACCACATTAAAAATGGATGGCGATACACATCACAATGATTCATTGGAAAGTCGCATGGAGGAGGGGTGCTATTTCTTGCTGATGGATCAGCGTTCAGAAATTGCTCAACGTGAAGATGTCCGCAAGTGGCTATGCAGCTTTTTAACGCCAGTAAACTTACTTGCTCATTGCGAGCCGTTTTACCAGCGTCACTGGGCGCCTGCTTATGGTTTGTTATTACATTGGCACCATAGCAAAATGCTGACTTTATTTCCTAAACCTGCTGACCTAACTGAACTGACAGTCACCTTTTATCATCATCACCATGAGTTTTATGCGATAAGCCAAATAATGAAAAGGGTGCTACAAACACAAGGTGTTGAGCTTAACATCAATATTATTGATTATGATGATTGGTTTAATGGGGATGCGCCAAGCGATATTTGGTTAGCCACGGCAAACTTTTTTAAGCCACTGGAGTTTTCAATTTTTGCTACCCTATATGAAATGCCGCTATTACGTCAATGTCTTGGAAATACACTGGAAAATGAACTTTGTTTATGGAGAACTCACCAATTAGACGTTGAATCTTGGTGTGAAAGTTTAATTGACTCACAAATTTTCCATCCTATTTTTCATCATTGGCTTGAATTACAAGGTCAACGCACAATGCGTGGCGTTCGCATGAATACCTTTGGCTGGTTTGATTTTAAATCTGCTTGGTTTAAGCCTTCTGAAGATGTTCCTCGTCTTGAATGATGAGGCTTTACGGCGTTAGCGAGGGGATGTTCCACTTTATATCGTGAAACTACGCCTACTGAAGTAGGCGTAGAAACGGGTTTATTGCATAAAAGAGGGGATATTCTGCTCGTAATCTTTAATTTGGTCGACGTGTTGCAGCGTCAGCCCAATACTGTCCAACCCATTCATCATGCAATGACGGCGGAAACTATCAATCTCAAAATGATACGTTTTATCGCCTGCTGTGACTGTTTGCGCTTCTAAATCAACAGTGAACTGGCAACCTTCATGGCTGTTCACATAGTTAAACATTTCATCCACTTCTTGTTCGCTTAATTTGATTGGCAACAATTGGTTATTGAACGAGTTGCCATAAAAAATATCGGCGAAACTTGGGGCGATAACGACTTGAATGCCAAAGTCAGTCAGTGCCCATGGAGCATGTTCACGAGAAGAGCCGCAACCGAAATTTTCACGCGCCAGTAAAATACTTGCGCCTTTAAACACGGGTTTGTTCAAGACAAAATCAGGGTTAGGCTGCTGGCCATTTTCATCTAAAAAACGCCAGTCATTAAACAGATGTTGACCAAAACCAGTACGAGTAACTTTCTGCAAAAATTGCTTAGGAATAATGGCATCAGTATCAACGTTTGCGGCATCTAAAGGAGCAACAATGCCTACGTGGGTAATTAATTTTTCCATTGCTTTTCCCCTTAAATTTGAATGTCGCGAACGTCAGCAAAATGGCCATTAATCGCTGCGGCAGCAGCCATCGCTGGGCTAACTAAATGTGTACGACCAGCACGACCTTGGCGACCTTCAAAGTTACGGTTACTGGTTGATGCACAGCGTTCACCTGGATTTAAACGGTCATTATTCATGGCTAAACACATTGAACAGCCCGGTAAGCGCCATTCAAAACCGGCATCAATAAAAATTTTATCTAAACCTTCTTGTTCAGCTTGTGCTTTAACAGGACCAGAACCCGGAACCACAATCGCTTGAACACCGTCTGCGACTTTTTTACCTTTAGCAATTGCAGCCGCTGCCCGTAAATCTTCAATCCGTGAGTTGGTACATGAGCCAATAAACACTTTATCAATTTTTACATCTGATAATTTAATGCCTGATTGTAACCCCATATAAGCCAACGCTTTTTCTGCAGATGCGCGTTCAACTGGGTCTGCAAATGACTCAGGTGCAGGGATAGGCTGATTGATAGCAATAACTTGCCCTGGGTTGGTTCCCCAAGTAACTTGTGGTGCGATGCTACTCGCTTGAATAGTGACGACCTTATCAAATTTAGCATCATCATCTGTTTTCAACGTTTTCCAATATTCGACTGCGTCATCCCATTGTTGGCCTTTAGGTGCAAACTGGCGCCCTTTTATATAATTGAAGGTGGTTTCATCTGGTGCGATGATCCCAGCTTTAGCACCTAATTCGATAGCCATGTTGCACACCGTCATACGGCCTTCCATGCTTAAATTTTCGATGGCTTCACCACAAAATTCAACAATATAGCCTGTACCACCTGCGCTACCCGTCGTCCCAATGATAGCTAATACGATGTCTTTTGCTGTAATCCCTGCTGGGGCTTTACCGACAACTTCGATTTTCATGGTTTTGGCACGCGCTTGTTTCAGCGTTTGCGTTGCCATAACGTGTTCAACTTCAGAAGTTCCAATCCCAAAAGCTAACGCACCAAATGCTCCATGTGTTGCCGTATGGGAGTCACCGCAGACAATTGTCATTCCAGGCAGGGTGATCCCTTGCTCAGGGCCCATCACATGGACAATACCTTGATATGGGTGATTTAAATCATATAAAGTCACACCAAACTCTTGGCAGTTTTTCATTAATTCTTGCATTTGGATGCGAGCCATATCGCCACAAGCATTGATATCTTTTGTTTGTGTCGAAACGTTATGATCCATAGTAGCAAAGGTCTTACTCGGCTGATGTAACGGGCGGTTTTTAGTTCTTAACCCATCAAAAGCTTGAGGAGAAGTCACTTCATGTACCAGATGGCGGTCGATATAAATTAACGGGGTTTCATTTTCGACTTCCCGAATAACGTGCGCGTCATATAATTTTTGATATAAAGTCTTAGCCATGTTACACCCCTTCTGCAATATAACGAGCAATGGTATCGCCCATTTCACTGGTACTGATTGATTTACCTGTACCAGCTAAATCTGATGTTCTATAGCCTTCTTCTAAGGCTTTATTGACTGCACGCTCAATAGCATCTGCAGCGTCAGCTTGGTCTAAGCTAAATCTTAACAGCATAGAGGCTGATAGGATCTGAGCAATTGGGTTTGCGATATTTTTCCCTGCAATATCGGGGGCAGAGCCGCCAGCAGGTTCATACAAACCAAACCCAGATTCATTCAAACTTGCAGAAGGTAACATACCCATAGAACCAGTGATCATGGCGCATTCATCAGAAATAATGTCGCCAAATAAGTTAGAACATAACACCACATCAAATTGTGAAGGTGCTTTAATCATTTGCATTGCCGCGTTATCGATATACATATGGCTGATTTCAATATCTGGGTATTCTTTTGCAATTTGATTAACGACTTCACGCCATAACACTGAACTTTGTAACACGTTAGCTTTATCAATAGAGGTCACTTTTTTATTTCGCTTACGAGCTGATTCAAATGCAATACGTGCGATACGCTCAATCTCATAGCGGTGATACACCTCGGTATCAAATGCATATTCTTCGCTGCCTTCACCTTTACGGCCCTTTGGTTGACCGAAGTAAATACCACCTGTTAATTCACGGACACAAAGGATATCGAAACCTTGGGCTGCGATATCAGCACGTAAAGGGCAGAATGCTTCCAGTGCCTGATATAAACGGGCAGGGCGTAAGTTGCTGAATAATTTAAAATGTTTACGTAAAGGTAATAACGCACCGCGTTCAGGTTGGCTATCGGGTGGTAAATGCTCCCATTTTGGTCCACCGACAGAGCCAAATAACACCGCATCTGCTTCTTCGCAGCCTTGTACTGTTGCTTGTGGTAAAGGTTCTCCGTGTTTATCGATAGCCGCACCACCAACGTCATACTCTTTAGTATTAATAGTGATAGCAAAGCGTTTGCTAATGGCATCTAAAACTTTGTGTGCTTGCGCCATAACTTCAGGACCGATGCCATCACCCGGTAATACGGCAATTTTATAACTAGACATTGTTAAACAGCTTCCTTTGTGTTTGATTGTGATTCTTGGTTTATTTTTTGTTTTTCTATTTCGACTTGTTCTGAACGCCAAATGCTATTCAACACATGCACCATGGCTTTCGCTGAAGATTCGACGATATCTGTCGCTAACCCCATGCCGTGGAACTTACGGTTATGGCATTCAACCACGATATCCACTTGGCCTAATGCATTTTCACCGTGGCCTTTAGCTGATAACTGGTAAGATACTAATTTCATAGGGAATTTCGTGATGTTGCTGATGGCTTGGTAGATGGCATCAACGGGGCCATTGCCGGTTGCCGCTTCAGACTTCACTTCATCGCCACACTGCATTTTGACTGTTGCTGTTGCGACAATGCTAGAGCCTGATTGTGTACTGAAATAGTCCATCACGAAGTGGTCAGTTTCATCTTGTTGTTTCGTAAAGAAAGCCAAGGCTTCTAAGTCATAGTCAAAGACTTGACCTTTCTTATCGGCTAAATTCAAAAATGCAGTATATAATTCATCCAATTTGAAGTCTTTACCTTCGTGATACCCCATTTCTTCCATACGGTGTTTAACGGCAGCACGGCCTGAACGCGAGGTTAAATTCAATTGTTGTTCTTTTAAACCGATAGACTCTGGCGTCATAATTTCGTAGGTTTCACGGTTTTTCAAGACACCGTCTTGGTGAATTCCTGATGAGTGAGCAAATGCGTTGCTACCTACAACCGCTTTATTGGCTGGGATTGGCGTATTACATAATTGGCTAACTAATTGGCTGGTACGGTAAATTTCTTTGTGATTAATATTGGTATGCACATTTAACATTTGTTCGCGCAATTTAATTGCCATAATCACTTCTTCTAATGCTGTGTTGCCAGCACGCTCGCCTAAGCCATTGATAGTCCCTTCAACTTGGCGGGCACCGGCTTGCACAGCACTGATTGAGTTAGCAACGGACATCCCTAAATCATCATGGCAATGAACAGAAATTACGGCTTTGTCGATATTGGGCACACGGTTATACAAATCAGTGATAATGCCGCCAAACTGGTAAGGCGTTGTGTAACCGACAGTATCTGGGATATTGATTGTCGTTGCACCTGCATTAATAGCCGTTTCTACAATGCGACATAAATTGTCAGGGTCAGTACGGCCCGCATCTTCACAGGAGAATTCAACGTCATCGGTATAGCGTCTAGCGCGCTTGATGGAATTGATTGCCATATCCATTACGCCATCAAAGGATTTATTTAATTTTTTCTCCATATGCAAATTGGAGGTGGCTAAGAAAATATGGATACGAAAGGCTTCGGCAACCTTTAATGACTCGGCTGCAACATCAATGTCATTTTCAATACAACGTGCTAATGCACAGATTCGGCTATTTTTAATTTCACGAGCGATGGTTTGGACTGACTCGAAATCACCTGGAGAGGAGACAGGGAAACCCGCTTCAATAACATCAACACCTAAACGCTCTAAGGCGAAGGCAATTTGTAATTTTTCTTTGACTGACAAACTTGCCTGCAATGCCTGCTCACCGTCCCGTAAGGTGGTGTCGAAAATAATAACTTGGTTGCTCATATTGTGTTCCTCATCTCGAATTTTATTTTATTAAACCAATCGTTATGTTCTTTTAAAGCCGCAGGCATAAAAAAACCCGCGGGTTGCGCGGGTTCTTAATGTTTGTGGACAGTGTCTTGCTATTTTCCGTCCATAAGCATACCGCGCAAGTTTAATGCGAGTAGTAGTAGGCTTAGTAGGCGGATAGAAAACATCATTTTAAACTGTCTCTCTTATGTTGCTTAATTAACTGTATTTATTGATACGTGATCTCATGGTTAATGTCAATCTTAGATTTTTCACATATTTTTACCAATCATGAATTACCTCTAAAAACTAGGGGTTGTGACTAAAATTTATAATTTATATGACGTTTTTACCTATATTTACTGGCTGAAATAAGGGTAAAATTCTTTTGGTGAAATAGTTGTGCGGATTAATTCATGTAATCTATTGTTTTTTAACTATTTCTTTGTTTTTGTATGTGGGTGATGGATTAAAAGAGGGAAATGAATCATGTTCACTGATGGTTTTCAATTAAATTAATTATCTAATAAATATATAATTAAAAAATAATCTGATAATGCGAATATTTCTTGAATTCACACACGATTTATTATGATTTCTTTCACAAATTGTTTTATTATTTTTACTGAGAGTGATTGTTCGCTTAATAAGTAACCATCATTCATTACTTTAGTGAATATTTACGTTTTAATAATGATATTTATACTGTGAATCTAATTAATGGGTAAAATAATATAAACGTCGTTTTAATAAATGCAGGGAAAGCGAAATGACTTATTATCTATAAGTTGTTTTAAACATAATATTTAATGAATTTATATATTCGTCGGTTTTTTCTCGATGAATGAGCCTTTTCATTAATGAAAAATGATAAATATATTTAGTGGAGTAAAAAATGACTGATTTTGATACGATTTTAACAGCCAAAAAAGACAATGGTGATATTCATTTGCGTAATGTTGATTTAAACTTATTAACGGTTTTTGATGTTGTCATGCAGATGCAAAACGTGACAAAAGCGGCTCAAGTTTTAGGGATGTCTCAACCCGCTGTAAGTAATGCGGTTTCTCGTTTAAAATCCATGTTTAATGATGAGCTGTTTGTTCGGTATGGTCGGGGTATTCAACCAACATCTCGTGCTAAACAGTTGTTTGGCCCCGTTAGGCAAGCGTTGCAGTTAGTACATAATGAATTACCTGGCGCAGGGTTTGACCCACAAGATAGCGAACGAATGTTTAATTTGTCTATTTGTTCTCCATTAGATATTCGCTTAGCTGCAATTATTGTCGCGAAATTTAAAATAGTATCACCTAATATTAATATTTTTATTCATTCATTTATGGATAACAACATTGCTCATCAATTAAAATATCAAGAAATAGATTTTTTCCTTGGCTATAGCCAATTCGAAAAACCCGAATATCAACAACAAATTTTATTTGATGATGAATTAGTATTAGTTGCATCAAACCATCACCCTCGTATTGGAAATACTATTTCTGCTATTGAAATAAACAATGAGCGTCATGCTATTGTTGCTATGGATAATATTGGCTCATTCAGTAAGCCTTATTATTATAATACTGAATTATCTGACAACGTGAGTTATCAAGGAACTGATTTAAACAGCGTGCTTAATATTGTTGCTCAAACTGATTTAGTGGCATTTGCACCAAAATGGTTGGTTGAACATTACTCAGGTCAATTCAAATTACGTTCGCTAACATTACCGTGGGAAAATAACACACGCCCTTGTTATTTAACGTGGCACGAGTCAACGGCAAGGGATAAAGGCCACCAATGGATGAAGTCTCAATTCAACCAAATGATTGCAGGGCTAACTGAGCAGGCGGCAGCGGCATAATTATTTTGGGCGTTAACTAAAGCTAGAGGAACAGACGTAATGGTTTTCAGTTAGTTGTCAGGGTGAGGCCAATGCAGCTAAAGGGTATTAACAAGCACGATTAATCTCCCTTCTAAAAACTACCTATAAAACAGAATAGGCACTACAACAGCATAACTAACTCATTATAGTGAGAACTATGATGAGTTTTGTAGTGCATATAACATTTGCAAAAAATTTACATATAAATGCTTTCCACGCTTCCCTTTAGTCGATACACTTCGAATATTCAGCTAACAGTTGTAAGCTGAAATTGTAAGATAGCTAAGTGCTTGTGAGCAAACCGAGCAACTTATATTGATAATGGCCGATAGGAAATTAACTTTGATTACTGAAAATCTATATCCATACCACTTGGTTAATCGCTTACGTAGCAGAATTAATGCACAAGAGTCAGCGAACCGGATAGCTTTCAGTCAATGGGATTGCGGGCAACAAAGCTCGTTAACATGGAGTGAGGTTGGTGAACGCACTTCTGCGATTTCTCGCCGCCTTTTGGCGTTACAAGTTGCAACGCAAGGTAATATTGGTCTCTTTGCTCATAACAGTATGGACTGGTCGCTTGTTGACTTTGCGGCTTTGCAAATTAGGGCGGTCACCGTTCCACTTTATGCAACCAGTAGCGTTGAGCAAGCAGCCTATATTGTTAATGATGCAAATATCAACATTCTTTTTGTTGGGGAAGACGTTCAATATCAGGTCGCTTGCCAGCTACCAGCACTTTGTCCACAGTTAAAAATGATTGTCGTGATGAATGAGAGCGTGGAGCTGATCGGTAGCTCCGTAGAAACGATGCATTTGTCGGCATTTATGTCTCAAGCTAAGCCTGAATTTCAAACTGAGTTAGATGCCCGTATTGCGGCGCATAATCTTAGTGATTTATTTACGATAATCTATACATCAGGGACCACTGGTGAGCCGAAGGGGGTCATGTTGGACTACTACAACATGGCGGCGCAATTGTACCTTCATGACCAACGGCTAAAATTAACAGCGGATGATATTTCTTTGAGCTTCTTGCCGCTTTCCCATGTGTTTGAGCGTGCTTGGAGCTTTTATGTGATGCACGTGGGGGCTTTAAATGTTTATCTAACCGATACCAACAATGTACGTGAAGCTCTCGCCGATGTTAAACCAACCGTCATGTGTGCGGTACCGCGTTTCTATGAAAAAGTGTATAGCGCGGTACAAAGTAAAGCGGCTAAACAACCGTGGTTACGCAGGGGGTTATTTAACTGGGCAATTTCGCTAGGTAAAAGCCGCGTCAATGCCATAGCAAAAGGTCGCCAGCCTTCATTGTTTAACCGGGGTCTTTTCCCTCTCGCAGATAAACTAGTATTGAGTAAAGTTCGTGCTGGTTTAGGTGGGCGAATTCGCTTTATGCCAGCAGCAGGTGCTCGTCTAGATGATGACGTGATTGCCTTTTTTCTTTCAGCAGGTGTCGATATCAAATATGGATACGGCATGTCAGAAACCTGTGCCACGGTATCTTGCTGGGAAGAAGGTAAATACCCGTTAGGGTCTATTGGCACACCATTATCAGCAGTCTCTGTACGTATTGGTAAAGATGACGAAATTCAAGTCAAAGGCCCTGTCGTCATGAAAGGCTACTATAATCGGCCAATAGAGACCTTAGACACTTTTACATCTGATGGTTGGTTAAAAACTGGGGATGCAGGGAAAATCGATGCCCACGGTAACCTCTATATTACAGATAGACTGAAAGATTTAATGAAAACGTCTAACGGTAAGTATATTGCTCCACAAATGATTGAAGGCGTTTTAGGGCAAGACAAATTTATTGAACATATAGCCGTTATTGCTGATGCACGTAAATTTGTTTCTGCGCTGATCGTACCTTGCTATGACAGTTTGGAAGAGTACGCTAATTCAATTAATTTGAAATATCGTGACCGTTTAGAGCTCTTAAAAGACTCAAAAATTGTGGCGTTGTTTGAGTCCCGCTTAAAAGACTTACAAAAGAATGTAGAACATTTTCATCAAGTTAAACGTTTTACCTTATTACCGACTACTTTTACGATGGAACAAGGGGAATTAACCCCCACATTGAAGTTGCGCCGTAAAATTATTTCTGAGCGCTACCAATTAGAAATTGAAACTATGTATAAAGAATAATAGATATAGAAACTAAAGCCATTCAAGCTAACTTACTTGGGTGGCTTTTTTGTTTATGAACCTTGTGATTTTTGCAACTGACAATGCGAAGGGAAATTCCACTGATTTTTTAGCTAAACTAGTCATTCAACCTCCTATTTTTTTCATATATAGTCAATCTACCTACCAACGACTGATGTTCAAGATTATCTGAAAGTTTAATGTACTTGGTGCTGAAAATGATGTTTGCTTCGTTTCAGCCGGAGCGATATGTTAATAGCACTAATTCACCTATTTTAATGATAAAAATAAAGGGGTAATTGATACCTCTTAACTTGCAAATAATGTCTGGGGGCAAACTCATGGAGATGTTGTCGGGAGCTGAAATGGTCGTCAAATCATTGATTGACCAAGGAGTAAAGCACGTGTTTGGTTATCCAGGCGGTGCAGTATTAGATATTTATGACGCACTTCACACTGTTGGTGGGGTAGAACATATTTTAGTGCGTCATGAACAGGCTGCGGTGCATATGGCAGATGGTTACGCTCGTTCAACAGGGGATGTCGGCGTGGTGCTTGTGACATCGGGTCCTGGTGCAACGAATGCAATCACAGGGATAGCGACAGCATATATGGACTCTGTTCCGATGGTCGTGTTATCAGGGCAGGTTGCTAGTTCGCTAATTGGCAATGATGCTTTCCAAGAATGCGATATGGTTGGTATTTCTCGTCCAATAGTTAAACACAGCTTTTTAATTAAAGATGCACAAGAGATCCCTGAAACAATCAAAAAAGCTTTTTATATTGCAGCTAGCGGTCGTCCGGGTCCGGTGGTCATTGATTTTCCAAAAGATACCGTTAATCCGGCTTTAAAATTTGCTTACCGTTATCCAGACAGTGTCTCTTTGCGTTCTTATAACCCAACGTTGCAAGGGCATAAAGGCCAAATAAAAAAAGCGCTATCTAAGCTAGTCGCAGCAAAAAAACCGGTTTTTTATATTGGTGGGGGTGCCATCAATGCAAATTGCTCCGCAGAAATTATTGAACTGGCTGAGAAACTGCAATTGCCGGTAGTATCCACACTAATGGGGTTAGGGGCTTTCCCTGAAACTCACCAGCAGTCTGTTGGTATGCTAGGTATGCATGGTACCTATGAAGCCAATAAGGTTATGCATAACTCGGATGTTATTTTTGCAGTTGGTGTGCGCTTTGATGACCGCACAACCAACAATTTAGAAAAATACTGTCCAAACGCGACGGTCATTCAAATTGATGTTGACCCAACGTCTATCTCAAAAACGGTTAATGCGGACATTCCTATTGTCGGAGATGCCAAATTAACACTAAAACAAATGCTGGGTCAGTTAGAGCAAACATCATCACAACAAGACAGCCAAGCGCTCAAAGATTGGTGGAAAGATATAGCGCAATGGCGTACTAAACAATGTTTGCGTTATGAAACTAACTCAACAAAAGTTAAGCCCCAGCAGGCGATTGAAATGATCTATCGTTTAACGAATGGGGAAGCCTATGTCACGTCTGATGTAGGGCAACATCAAATGTTTGCTGCATTATATTACCCTTTTGATAAACCACGTCATTGGATTAACTCAGGTGGCTTAGGCACGATGGGGTTTGGTTTGCCAGCTGCATTAGGGGTGAAATTAGCACACCCTAAATCAACGGTTATTTGTGTGACTGGCGATGGCAGCATCCAAATGAATATTCAAGAGCTTTCAACCGCGCTGCAATATGGTTTGCCAGTTGTCGTACTTAATTTAAATAACGGTTTCTTAGGTATGGTGAAACAATGGCAGGACATGATTTACCAAGGTCGCCATTCACAATCTTATATGGAATCATTACCTGACTTTATTAAGTTAGCAGAGGCTTATGGTCATGTGGGGATTTCAATCTCCTCACCTGATGAACTTGAAACCAAGTTGCAACAAGCCCTCGTTGAGGTGAACGAAAATCAACGGTTAGTATTTGTTGATATTAATATTGATGAAACTGAGCACGTCTATCCAATGCAAATCCGTGGTGGGGCAATGGATGAAATGTGGTTGAGCAAAACAGAGAGGACCTGATCATGCGTCGTATTTTATCCGTTTTATTAGAAAATGAATCAGGTGCTTTGTCCCGCGTCATAGGTCTGTTTTCTCAACGTGGTTATAATATTGAAAGCCTAACCGTCGCACCAACGGATGACCCAACCTTGTCACGAATGACCATCCAAACTAAAGGTGATGCAAAGGTGCTTGAGCAAATAGAAAAGCAATTGCATAAACTGGTTGATGTTTTGCGTGTCAGTGAGCTAACAGCGTCAGCACATATTGAACGCGAGGTCATGTTAGTGAAGCTACAAGCTTCCGGTTATGGGCGTGATGAAGTGAAACGTTGTGCTGATATTTTCCGTGGGCAAATCGTAGATGTGACTCCAACGCTTTATACCGTTCAGCTAGCGGGAACAAGCGAAAAACTCGATGCTTTTATCGAATCTGTACGCGGTGTTGCTGAAATTGTTGAAGTTGTGCGCTCAGGGATCGTCGGTGTTTCACGTGGTGATAAAATTATGCGATGAAAAATTTATCTTCCAAAGGTAGAATACTCGCGTTTAAGGCTCCGAATGACTCGGAGCTATTCCCAAAATTGTAAAGAGGTTAACGTGAAACTGGATGAGATAGCCCGTCTAGCGGGTGTTTCCCGCACAACGGCTAGTTATGTGATCAACGGCAAGGCCAAGCAGTATCGAGTCAGCGATAAAACTGTAGAAAAAGTGATGGCAGTCGTCAGAGAGCACAATTACCATCCAAATGCAGTCGCGGCGGGTTTACGTGCAGGTCGTACCCGTTCTATAGGGTTAGTGATCCCTGATCTGGAAAATACCAGCTATACCCGTATAGCGAACTACCTTGAAAGGCAGGCACGTCAGCGTGGTTACCAATTACTCATTGCGTGCTCAGAAGACCAACCAGACAACGAAATCCGCTGCGTTGAACACCTTCTGCAACGGCAAGTTGATGCCATTATTGTTTCAACGGCACTACCCCCAGAGCACCCGTTTTACCAGCGTTGGGCAAACCGTTCTTTACCTATTATTGCACTCGATAGAGCCCTTGAAAAAGAGCACTTTATTAGCGTAGTAGGGGATGACCAAGAAGATGCTTTCATGATTTCAGCAGAATTGCGTAAGTTTAAAGCTGAATCGGTATTGTATTTAGGGGCATTACCTGAGTTATCTGTCAGCTATTTGCGTGAGCAAGGTTTTCGTAAAGCATGGAACGAAGACCCTCGCCAAGTTGATTATTTATATGCAAATAGCTATGAACGGGATTCAGCAGCGGAAGTTTTTGCCCACTGGCTTGATAGTGGTAATGAAATGCCTGATGCGTTGTTCACGACGTCATTCTCCTTGCTACAAGGGGTACTTGATATTGCGCTTAAACGCAGCGGTCGTTTACCGGAACACATGGTCATTGCCACCTTTGGTGATAACGAACTGTTAGATTTTCTGGGGTGCCCTGTGCTTTCCCTAGCTCAGCGTCATAGAGACATAGCAGAACGTATCTTAGAGTTGGTATTAGCCAGCCTAGATGAAAAACAAAAACCGGAACCGGGTGTCACCCGTATTCGTCGTGATTTATGTCGTCGTGGAAGTTTAGGTCGTAAGCAATAATTACTCGCTTTAACTTTAGCCGAACAGTTAATTATTTATGCGATAATGAGTGATGTTAATCACAAAAATGAGTAAGATAACGGCCCCTACACAGTAGGGGCTTTTTTTTATATGCAAAAATAGGTAAATATTTAACTTTAGGAATTATCTTAAAATATTTATTAACCATTTAACAGTGAAAGCTAAATTAGCGGATTAGAGTGAGAATTCGAGTCTGACTGTTTTATAAAAAATTAGTTTGTAAATCTTCTATAAATTAATACTGTTTATTAAAACAGTTATTTATTGGGTTGAAATATAATGGTTTTATTTTTTTACAGGGGTGTTTTTGCTGTGATTATATATTAGTGGTTGTTTTAAGACCAAGTAAACCCAAAAAATTGGTGAGAGATGCACGGATTAAAAATAAAACATAGGTCAGACTTATAACAAATTGTTTGATTTTTAGTCAAATTATCATAATTTAGCTTATTTAGACTGTGTTCTATAAAATATGTCAATTATATCAATCTGTTATTTCTTATTTTCTTTCCTAGTAAGATTTTACCCGCCATTATTTTTTCTGAATTGTTCTGTAAATAAAGCTAAAGCTCAATCTGACTGGCTTGACAAGGTTTTCATACCATTCGTAAACTTTATATGTGGTGAATTGTGGGGTAAAGTGGGTGGCTTGGAAATAAAAGGGGTTTAATCGGGTATGTTTCGTGGGGCAACACTGGTTAATCTCGACAGCAAAGGGCGTTTAACCGTGCCTACTCGTTATCGAGGAATGCTGAACGAGGAATCAAAAGGGCAAATGGTTTGTACCATTGACCTTCACCAGCCATGCCTGCTGCTTTATACCTTACCCGAATGGGAGATCATCGAAGAAAAACTTTCTCGGTTATCGACCATGAACATTGCAGAACGGCGCGTACAAAGGCTTTTGCTTGGCCATGCAAGTGAATGCCAAATGGACAATGCGGGGCGTCTTTTGTTAGCTAGTACATTGCGTCAACACGCAGGGCTAACCAAAGAGGTCATGTTGGTTGGCCAGATTAATAAATTTGAACTTTGGGATGAACAAACTTGGTATCAGCAAGTGGATGACGATATTGCCGCTGAACGCCTTACCAATGAACCACTTTCAGCCCGCTTACAGGATTTGTCACTATAACAATGACGCAACAGCAATTTAAGCACGTAACAGTATTATTGGATGAAGCCGTTAATGGCTTAAATATTCAGCCTAATGGGGTATACATCGACGGCACATTTGGTCGCGGTGGGCACTCCCGTCTGGTTTTAAGCCAACTGGGTGAACATGGTCGATTGATAGCCATTGACCGTGACCCAGAAGCCATAAAAGCAGCACAAAGTATTGATGACCCTCGTTTTATGATTAAACATGGGCCGTTTTCTGATATAGCAGCCTACGTAGAAGAAGAAGGTTTAGTGGGTAAAGTTGATGGGGTCTTGTTGGATTTAGGTGTTTCTTCGCCGCAATTAGATGACCCAGAAAGGGGGTTTTCCTTCATGCGTGATGGGCCATTAGACATGAGAATGGACCCAACGAAAGGCCAGTCAGCACAACAATGGCTGATGAACGCTGAGGTAGATGACATTGCTTGGGTACTTAAAACATTTGGTGAAGAGCGTTTTGCTAAGCGTATCGCAAGGGCGATCGTTGAACGTAATCACAATCCAGAAGAAGAGCCATTAACTCGTACGCGGCACCTTGCTGAATTAATTGCCAAAGTTAGTCCAATGAAAGACCGACATAAGCACCCAGCAACCCGCAGTTTTCAAGCGATTCGTATTTATATCAATAGCGAATTGGAAGAAATTGAGCAGGCATTAGAGGGGGCGATGAATGTACTTGCTCCAAATGGGCGTTTATCTGTAATTAGTTTCCACTCTTTGGAAGATAGGCTAGTTAAACGATTCATTCGCAAAAATAGCAAAGGGCCTACTGTACCTGCGGGGATACCCCTCACGGAGAGTCAAATAAAGGAACTCGGTGCTGCGAAATTACGCGACTTAGGGAAAATGAAGCCTTCAGATAGGGAAATAAACGAAAATCCACGCGCACGTAGCTCTGTGCTGCGTTTTGCAGAGAAGGCGGGGCAATAATGGTTCCTGAAAGGCACAGCCTAGCACGCGTGATTGGGCGCGATTTATTCCGTTATGGCGTTGTTCCTTTGATTTTATTAGCTGCAATTATTGTTAGTGCAATATTTGTGGTGACCACGGCACATGAGACACGTTTGTTAACTGCTGCGAAAGACAGGCTCTACGAAGAGAAAGACTCGCTAGATATTGAATGGCGCAATCTGATCCTTGAGGAAAATGCATTAGCGAGCCATAGCCGGATAGAACGTTTGTCTATTGATAAATTACAGATGGTACAAGTTGAACCATCACAAGAAAAAATTATTGTTTCTAAACAATAAAAAGGTCCCTAATGAAAGCACCGAAAACAGCGAAAAATAAGAAACAAGATGAAAGCACCAGCTTTATCCGCTGGCGTTTTATTTTGCTGTGTGGATGCATTGTCTTAGCGTTAGCTGGTTTATTGGCGCGTGTGGCTTATCTACAAATTATAGCGCCAGAAAAACTGGTAAAAGAAGGCGACATGCGCTCTTTGCGTGTGCAAGAAGTGGCAACCTCAAGAGGAATGATTAGTGACCGAGAAGGGCGCCAACTCGCCGTCAGTGTGCCTGTTAATGCAATTTGGGTTGACCCAAAAGAAGTGTTTGAAAAAGGGGGAATCAGCAATGATGAGCACTGGAAAGCACTCGCTGATGCACTTGAGATACCACTGGAACAAATTACCAACAAAATATCGGCCAATCCAAGAGGCCGTTTTGTGTATTTAGCGCGCCAAGTTAATCCATCTATCGGTGATTACGTTAAAAAATTAAAAATCCCAGGGATCTATTTACGTAAAGAATCCCGCCGCTATTACCCATCAGGCCCAGTTACCGCGCATTTGCTTGGTGTGACAAATATTGATGGTGAAGGGATTGAAGGGGTCGAAAAAAGCTTTGACCGTTGGTTAAAAGGGGCGCCGGGTGAGCGTACCGTGCGTAAAGACCGTAATGGACGCGTTATCGAAACTATCTCATCGGTTGATAGCCAAGCAGCTCATAACTTAACGTTGAGTATTGATGAGCGAATTCAGTCTATTGTATACCGTGAGTTAACTCGTGGTGTTCAACAAAATAAAGCCGAATCTGGTGTGGCAATTTTAGTGGATGTGCATACAGGGGAAATCTTAGCGATGGCTAACAGCCCATCCTACAACCCTAATAACCTTGCTGGTACACCAATGGATGCAATGCGTAATCGTGCTATTACCGATATTTTTGAACCGGGTTCGACCGTGAAACCAATGGTCGTCATGAGCGCGTTGCATAATAAAATTATTAAAGAAAACTCAGTGATAAATACTTATCCATATCGTGTTGGCGGTCATGAAATTAAAGACGTTGGGCGTTATGCAGAGTTAACAATCACTGGGATTTTACAGAAGTCGAGTAACGTTGGTGTTTCTAAACTGGCGTTAGCGATGCCTGCCACAGAGCTGGTGGATGTGTATAACCGCTTTGGGTTTGGCAAGCCGACTAATCTGGGGTTAGTCGGGGAAAGTAGTGGCATATTCCCAAGTAAAAAAACACGGTGGTCTGATCTTGAAAGGGCCACCTTTTCTTTTGGCTACGGGCAAATGGTAACTCCGTTACAGCTTGCGCGGGCCTATGCAACAATCGGTAGTTTTGGTATTTATCGCCCATTATCTATCACAAAGGTAGACCCTCCTGTTCCAGGGACTCGTGTATTTCCCGAGCCGATTATGCGAACAGTGGTTCATATGATGGAAAGCGTCGCTTTACCAGGCGGTGGTGGTGCAAGTGCTGCCATTAAAGGCTATCGCATTGCAATCAAAACAGGGACCGCGAAAAAAGTCGGTCCTGAAGGGCGTTACGTCGAAAAATATCTAGCCTACGCCGCTGGCGTTGCGCCAGCCAGTAATCCGCGTTATGCATTGGTGGTGTTAATTAACGAACCAAGTGCAGGCAAATATTATGGTGGTGCGGTATCTGCACCTATATTTGGTTCAATTATGGGCGGGGTCTTACGACTCATGAATATTGAACCTGATGCATTACAACCGAACGAACAAAACGAAATTGTGAATAGCAAAAAAGAGGTTAAAAGTGGCAGATCGTAATCTTTGTGATCTTCTCTCACCTTTTGGTGTGAGCATAGCTCCAGTCTCACTACGTGAGATGACACTAGACAGTCGAAAGGCTGCCTCGGGCGATCTGTTCATTGCTATAAAAGGTCATCAATCGGATGGTCGACACTATATTCCTCAAGCAATTGCTCAAGGAGTTTCCGCTGTTATTGCTGAGGCACAGGGAGAAGCGGCAGAAGGCGAAGTGCGTTTTATCCACGGCGTACCTGTTATTTATCTGCATGACCTTAATAATCGCTTGTCGGCACTTGCTGGTGAGTTTTACCAACATCCATCAACAAAAATGAAATTAGTTGGTGTTACTGGGACAAACGGTAAAACGACGACAACACAATTAATTGCGCAGTGGGCAAAAGGCTTAGGTGAAACCAGTGCCGTAATGGGAACTGTGGGTAATGGGCTATTAGGGCAGGTTACGCCAAGTGAAAACACCACTGGCTCAGCAGTTGATATCCAGCTTGAACTTACACAATTATTAAATAAAAAAGCGAGTTTAACCGCGATGGAAGTATCTTCACATGGCTTAATTCAAGGCCGTGTGGCTGCATTACAATTTGATGCGGCAGTATTTACCAACTTAAGCCGTGATCACCTTGATTATCATGGTGATATGGAAAATTACGAAGCCGCAAAATGGTTATTATTTTCTACTCATAATACAAAATCGCAAATCATTAATGCAGATGATGATGTCGGGTTGAAATGGTTACAGCGTTTACCTCAGGCCTGTGCGGTAACGATGGAAAATCGAATACCTAATGGTTGGCAGGGCCCATGGTTAGCTGCGACAGAGGTGGAATACCATGATAAAGGCGCGACGATCCACTTTGCTTCCTCGTGGGGGAATGGGGTGTTCGAAAGCCCATTAATGGGGGCTTTTAATGTCAGTAACTTATTAGTGGCGATGGCAACTTTATTAATGATGGATTACCCATTGGGCGAACTGATGGCGACAACATCCTCATTATCGCCAGTGTGTGGTCGCATGGAAGTATTTAGTGCACCTAACAAACCGACAGTGGTGGTTGATTATGCCCATACACCTGATGCCTTAGAAAAAGCATTAGCTGCGGCTCGTTTACACTGTAAAGGGCAACTCTGGTGCGTGTTTGGCTGTGGCGGCGACCGTGATAAAGGCAAGCGCCCACTAATGGGGGCTGCGGCGGAAGAATGGGCTGACAAAATAGTCATTACAGATGATAACCCTCGTAGTGAAGACCCGATTGACATTATTAATGACATTATGGCGGGTTTGTTAGATTCAAGCCGAGCATTAGCTATCCCTGGCCGTCCAGAGGCGGTGACCAGTACAATTTTGCAAGCCTCACCAGATGATGTGATTGTGATCGCGGGTAAAGGCCATGAAGACTACCAAATTATCGGCCAGCGAAAATTGGATTATTCAGACCGCTTAACGGTCGCAAGGTTATTGGGGGTAATCGCATGATCCCACTAACACTTGCACAATTAGCACAAATTACAGCTGGGCAGATTGAATGCACGGCAGATAACCAATTACAGCTAACCGCAGTGAGTACGGATAGCCGGAAAATTCCAGAAAACGGCTTGTTTATTGCTTTAAAAGGTGAGCGTTTCGATGCCCATGATTTTGCACAGCAGGTGGTTGAGGCGGGTGCAAAAGCCTTATTGGTAGCACGTAAACTGAATGTGGATTGCCCACAAGTCGTCGTGAAAGATACTCGGATTGCTATGGGGCAACTGGCTGCGTGGGTACGTCAACAAAGTCGAGCGAAAGTTGTTGGCTTAACGGGCTCTTCTGGCAAGACGTCGGTGAAAGAAATGGTGGCGTCAATTTTGTCAGAGCGGGGCAAAACCCTATATACCGCGGGTAATTTGAATAATGATATTGGTGTTCCGTTAACGTTATTTCGCTTGACTGACGAATACGATTTTGCCGTCATAGAAATGGGGGCCAATCACCCCAATGAGATTGCTTATACGACGAATATAGTGAAGCCTGAAGCGGCACTAGTGAATAATTTATTTGGGGCGCATTTAGCAGGTTTTGGTTCACCTGAAGGGGTTGCTAAGGCCAAAGGTGAAATTTATCAAGGTGTGGCAGAAGAAGGCACTGCGATTGTTAATCTTGATAGCTACAGTGATAAATGGCGGTTTCAGCCACGCCAGACGGTTTGGTATTATTCATTAGCGCCAGAAGCTAACGTGGATTTTTACCCTTCAGATATTCAAGTTAAGCAACTGACAACGGATTTTGTTTTACACACACCAGTGGGGCGTGCTGATATCACATTGCCACTTCCGGGGATGCATAATATTGCGAATGTCCTTGCTGCGAGTGCATTAGCCATTTCAGTGGGGGCTAGCCTTGAAAACATTAAAAATGGCTTGGCGAAAACTCAAGCTGTACCGGGGCGCTTATACCCTGTCAGTTTAGCTGAGCATAAAGTGGTTTTCGATGATACCTATAATGCAAATGATGGCTCAATGATTGCTGCTATTAATGTGCTAGCACAAATGCCGGGATATCGCATTCTGGTTGTCGGCGATATGGGCGAGCTAGGCGATTACGCTCACGATTGTCACCAACGTGTTGGTATCGCAGCTAAGCAAGCAGGTTTAGAAAAAGTATTAAGTGTTGGTGAACTGAGTGAGCTGATCAGCCAATTAAGTGAGTGCGGTGAACACTTCACCACCAAAACAGATTTATTGTCCCGACTAATTCCGCTAGCACAGCAGAATGATGTTGTTTCCATTTTAGTTAAAGGTTCACGCAGCTCCGCGATGGAAGATGTAGTGAATGCATTAAAGGAGTGCTTTGAATGTTAGTCTGGCTTGCCGAAATGTTGGTCCACAAGTTTTCCGTGTTGAACGTCTTTTCCTATTTGACGTTCAGAGCCATTGTCGGTTTGCTGACAGCACTCGCTATTGCTTTATGGATGGGTCCACATCTAATTACTTACTTGCAAAAAATGCAAATTGGTCAAGTCGTTCGTAGTGAAGGGCCTGAGTCACACTTTAGTAAACGCGGCACGCCAACCATGGGCGGCTTATTGATTTTATTCTCAATTACAGTTTCAACACTGTTATGGGCTCGCTTAGATAATCCGTATGTTTGGTGTGTATTACTGGTATTAGTCGGCTACGGTATTGTTGGCTTTGTTGATGATTACCGCAAAGTGGTTCGTAAAGATACGCGGGGGTTAATCGCGCGTTGGAAATATTTCTGGCAATCCGTTATCGCATTAGTCGTTGCATTTTCAATGTACGCGATTGGTAAAGACACACCAGCAACACAGTTGGTTGTTCCATTCTTTAAAGATGTTATGCCGCAACTGGGTGTGCTGTATATTTTATTGACTTACTTTGTGATTGTCGGGACTAGCAACGCGGTTAACTTAACGGATGGCCTAGATGGCTTAGCGATTATGCCGACTGTTTTCGTTGCAGCTGGGTTTGCTTTAGTGGCATGGGCGACAGGTAACGTCAACTTTGCAGGTTATTTGCATATTCCATTTTTACCTCATGCAGGTGAATTGGTGATTGTGTGTACCGCCATTGTTGGCGCTGGCTTGGGCTTCTTGTGGTTTAACACCTATCCAGCACAAGTCTTTATGGGCGATGTTGGCTCATTAGCGCTTGGTGGTGCACTCGGTACCATTGCGGTGCTACTACGCCAAGAGTTTTTATTAGTGATTATGGGTGGTGTGTTTGTGGTTGAAACACTGTCGGTGATCTTACAAGTTGGTTCGTTTAAATTACGCGGTCAACGTATTTTCCGCATGGCACCAATTCACCACCATTATGAATTGAAAGGCTGGCCAGAGCCACGAGTGATCGTGCGCTTTTGGATTATTTCGTTAATGTTAGTCCTGATCGGGCTAGCAACCTTGAAGGTGCGTTAACATGGTCGATTATCAGGGTAAGAATGTAGTTATTATAGGTCTTGGGGTAACAGGCCTATCCTGCGTTCATTTTTTCATTGAGCGTGGCGTTGTGCCGCGTGTGATGGATACCCGAACCGTACCGCCCGGTGTTGATAAACTTCCTGTAAATGTGGCGTGCCATAGCGGTAGTTTGAATAACTCATGGCTACAAGAAGCGGATTTAATTGTTGCAAGCCCTGGTATTGCTTTAGCAACACCGCAATTGCAGCAAGCTGCACAAAACGGCATCGAAATTGTGGGTGACATTGAACTCTTTTGCCGTGAAGTCGATGCTCCGATAGTGGCTATTACGGGGTCGAATGGTAAAAGTACGGTTACCTCACTTGTGGGTGAAATGGCAAAAGCCGCCGGGGTTTCAGTCGGCGTTGGTGGCAATATAGGTATTCCTGCACTTTCATTACTGAATGCAGGGCATGCTCTCTATGTTTTAGAGCTATCAAGCTTTCAACTGGAAACGACATCCAGTTTAAAAGCGGCTGCTGCAACGGTATTGAATATTAGTGAAGACCATATGGATCGCTATCCATTGGGGCTAGTGCAGTATCGCGCAGCAAAATTGAAAATTTATCATCAAGCTGAAAACTGCATTGTGAATGGGCAAGATGCGCTGACATTACCCGAAAACCTAACACAAGATGAATGCATCAGTTTTGGTTTAAATAACGGTGATTATTTCTTTGATACCCAAAAACGTGTGTTAGTGGCTAAAGGTGAGCAACTGTTGGATGTTAACGAGATGCATCTGACCGGCCAACATAATTACCTCAATGCGTTAGCCGCATTAGCCTTGGCAGATGCAGTTAATATTCCTCGTAAAGCGAGTGTACAAGTCTTGAAAGAATATGCAGGGCTGGCACACCGTTTTGAATTGGTCCTATTTAAACATGGTGTTCGTTGGATTAACGACTCTAAAGCAACTAATGTTGGTAGTACAGAAGCGGCGCTGAATGGGTTACATGTTGAAGGCACTTTGTATTTATTATTAGGTGGCGATGGTAAGTCTGCTGATTTTTCATCACTCAAACCTTATATTGCTGCGGATAACTACCGTTTGTATTGTTTTGGTCGCGATGGTGAAACATTGGCGGCGCTGGCGCCGGAAAAATCAGTATTGACAGAAACCATGGAGCAAAGCTTACGCCAAATTGCACCAAATTTAAAAGCCGGTGATATGGTGTTGTTATCTCCTGCCTGTGCAAGTTTGGATCAATTTAAAAGTTTTGAGCAGCGCGGTGCTGTCTTTGCTCAATTAGCCGAGGAGTTAGGTTAATGACAATACCGGGTGCATTGCGTATCAAAAACTGGGTCATTGGTGAAAGAAATGGCGTGATTTCAGGCTCAACGCTTTACGACCGTACATTAGTATGGTTGGCATTCGGTCTTGCTGCGGTTGGTTTCATTATGGTGACATCCGCGTCGATGCCCGTAGGGCAACGTTTAACGGAAGACCCATTCTATTTTGCTAAACGTGATGTTGTGTATATCGTCATTGCATTTATTTTAGCGCTAGGTGTAATGCGTATTCCGATGGCGGTTTGGGAAAAATACAACTTTATATTACTGATGGCATCATTAGCCATGCTAGTTGTAGTACTTGTCGCAGGCAGCTCGGTTAATGGTGCATCACGCTGGATAGATATCGGGTTGGTAAAAATCCAGCCTGCGGAGCTCTCAAAATTTACATTATTTTGCTATGTATCTAGTTATTTAGTTCGTAAATCAGATGAGGTACGTACACGCTTCCTCGGTTTTATCAAACCAATGTGTATTTTGGTCGTTATGGCCTCTTTACTGTTATTACAGCCTGATTTAGGAACCGTCATTGTTTTAGTGGTCACGACACTTGGTTTATTGTTTTTAGCTGGGGCAAGGCTCGCACCATTTATTATTGGGATCGCTGCTTGTGCAGTTGGGGTATTAGCATTGATTTGGTTTGAACCATATCGTTTGCGACGTGTTACCTCTTTCTTAAACCCATGGGATGACCCGTTTGGTAGTGGTTATCAGTTAACGCAATCCTTGATGGCTTTTGGTCGTGGGGAAATGTTTGGTCAGGGGTTAGGTAATTCAGTACAAAAATTGGAATATTTGCCTGAAGCGCATACGGACTTTATTTTTTCAGTTTTAGCCGAAGAGCTGGGTTATTTAGGCGTGGTACTGGTTCTGCTAATGGTATTTATGTTGGCATTCAGGGCGATGATGATCGGTCGCCGCGCATTAATGTCAAATCAACTGTTTGGTGGTTATTTAGCGTGCTCAATTGGGATTTGGTTTACTTTCCAAGCACTTGTCAACGTCGGTGCGGCATCCGGTATGCTGCCAACGAAAGGATTAACATTACCATTAATTAGTTATGGTGGTTCAAGTTTACTGGTTATGGCTGCTGCGATAGCAATATTATTACGAATTGATTTTGAAACACGTCTTGAAAAAGCACAGGCGTTTGTAAGGAGCGTTAAATGAGTCAGGCAAAAAAACTACTCGTCATGGCCGGTGGAACAGGGGGACATGTTTTTCCTGGTCTAGCTGTGGCGCATTATTTGCAGGCTCAGGGCTGGGAAATTCGTTGGTTAGGCACCGCTGATCGTATGGAAGCTACATTAGTACCTAAACATGGCATTGATATCGAGTTTATTCAGATATCGGGTTTAAGGGGAAAAGGGATTGCGGCATTGGTTGGTGCACCTTGGCGGATTTACAAAGCGATCCGTCAAGCTAAGGCCATTATTAAACAGTATCAACCCGATGCAGTCTTAGGGATGGGGGGCTATGTCTCCGGTCCGGGTGGAATTGCAGCATGGCAGTGTGGGGTTCCGGTTGTTTTGCACGAACAAAATGGCATCGCTGGTTTAACGAATAAATGGTTATCTCGAATAGCTAAGCGTGTATTACAAGCTTTTCCGGGGGCATTTCCAAATGCACCTGTGGTTGGCAACCCCGTCCGTGAAGATGTTTTAGCTTTACCAGCCCCACAAATCCGTTTGGCGGGTAGAGATGGCGCAATACGTGTATTGGTTATCGGTGGTAGCCAAGGGGCGCGAATTTTAAACCAAGTTATGCCTTTAGTGGCTGAAAAAACAAGCAAGCAGTTAAATATTTGGCATCAGGCTGGAAAAGGTAGTAAAGGTTCTACTGAAGCATTGTATAATGAACACCTGCAAGTTTCGGGTAATTCCGAGTATAAAGTTACTGAATTTATTGACGATATGGCGCAAGCTTATGCTTGGGCAGATATTGTTGTTTGCCGCTCAGGTGCATTGACAGTAAGTGAAGTTGCAGCCGCAGGTTTACCTGCCATTTTTGTTCCTTTTCAGCATAAAGACCGCCAGCAATATTGGAATGCACTGCCGCTAGAAAAAGCAGGGGCCGCTAAAATATTAGAACAGCCGCAATTTACGGCTGATGCTGTGGCGAACCTACTTGAACAGTGGGATAGGGCAACGTTACTGTCGATGGCGCAAAAAGCCCATGATTGTGCAATAACTGATGCAACGGAACGCGTTGCTGCTGTTATTTGCGAAGTGGCTAAATAATTTTAGCCATAATTGATACCGATTTAATTAGAAGCGAAGAAATATAGTGAATACACAACAATTAGCGAAATTAAGAATATCAGTGCCAGAAATGAGAAGAGTTAGGCACATCCATTTTGTTGGCATCGGTGGTGCCGGCATGGGTGGTATCGCTGAAGTGTTGGCAAATGAAGGTTATGAAATTAGTGGTTCTGATTTAGCACCAAATGCAGTGACTCAACAGTTAACCGAATTGGGCGCAACAATTTATTTTAACCATCGCCCCGAAAATGTTGAAAATGCGAGTGTGGTTGTAGTTTCTACAGCTATTTCCAGTGAGAACCCTGAAATTCAAGCAGCAAAAGAGTTACGTATTCCTGTTATTCGCCGTGCAGAAATGTTAGCTGAACTAATGCGTTATCGTCATGGTATTGCTGTTGCAGGGACTCATGGCAAAACAACAACGACAGCAATGATTTCTGGGATTTATGCACAAGCAGGTTTAGACCCAACCTTTGTGAATGGCGGTTTAGTTAAATCAGCAGGGACACATGCTCGCTTAGGCAGTAGCCGTTACTTAATTGCTGAAGCTGATGAAAGCGATGCTTCATTTTTGCACTTACAACCGTTAGTTGCGGTCGTCACGAATATTGAAGCTGATCATATGGATACTTATCAAGGTGACTTTGATAATTTAACCAATACGTTCATTAACTTCTTACATAATTTGCCATTTTATGGCCGTGCAGTCATGTGTATTGATGACCCTGTAATTCGTTCATTATTACCCAAAATTGGTCGTTATATAACGACTTATGGTTTTAGTGAAGATGCTGATGTGCGTATCACAAAATATGAACAAAAAGGTAATCAAGGTTTTTTCACCATTGCGCGTGAAGGGATGCCAGAACTGACTGTCGTACTTAATGCGCCGGGGCGTCACAATGCATTGAATGCAACGGCTGCGGTTGCTGTGGCAACTGAGGAAGGCATTGATGACTTACATATTTTGTCTGCGCTGGTAGAGTTCCAAGGCACTGGGCGTCGTTTTGATTTCCTAGGTAATTTCGCATTACGCAATGTGAATGGTAAGGAAGGCGAAGTGATGTTAGTTGATGACTACGGTCATCATCCAACAGAAGTTGACGCCACCATTAAAGCAGCAAGAGCAGGTTGGCCAGATAAACGTATTGTTATGATTTTTCAGCCTCATCGCTATACACGTACGCGTGATTTATACGATGATTTTGTTAATGTGCTGGGGCAAGTTGATATATTACTGATGTTAGATGTGTATTCTGCTGGTGAGAAGCATGTTCCGGGGGCTGATAGCCGCTCATTATGTAGAACAATTCGTGGTCGCGGTCAGATTGATCCTATTTATGTTGCCGACGTTGAACAAATACCACACATCCTAGCTCAAACTCTTGATGAAAATGATTTAATTTTAGTTCAAGGCGCAGGAAATATTGGTAAAATAGCAAAAAACCTAGCGGAAACGAAATTACAGCCGCCGATGGTTGAGGAATAAATATGGCAGAGAAAGTTGCGGTTTTATTAGGAGGGACATCCGCTGAACGTGAGGTTTCACTTCAGTCAGGGAGTGCTGTGCTGACAGGGTTACGTCAAGCAGGTATTGATGCTCATCCTATTGATACCAAAGATTTTCCTGTTGAAACACTGAGAAATGCAGGTTTCGATAAAGTATTTATTGCGTTACATGGTCGTGGCGGTGAAGACGGAACATTACAGGGGTTATTGGAATTTCTAAACCTACCTTATACTGGTAGCGGTGTAATGGCCTCGGCACTCAGCATGGACAAGCTAAGAACAAAACAATTGTGGGAAGGGGCAGGGTTAAGTGTGTCTCCGTATGTATACTTGACTCAGCAGCAGTATACCCAAGCTTCCCATGAACAAGTTATCGAAAAGGTTCAACAACTTGGTTTACCACTTATTGTTAAGCCAAGTTTAGAAGGTTCCAGTGTTGGGATGAGTAAAGTCGACAGTTTAGAGACATTGTCTTCAGCACTAGAATTGGCATTTCAGTTTGACGATACAGTGTTGATAGAAAAATGGCTTAGTGGCCCAGAATTTACGGTTGCAATATTAGGTGATAAGACATTACCGTCCATCCGTATTCAACCACCGGGTATTTTTTATGACTATGAAGCAAAATATCTGTCAGATGAAACGCAATATTTTTGCCCAAGTGGTTTAGATGAACAAGCGGAATCTGAGTTGTCTGAGTTAGCAATGAATGCATATCAGACAGTAGGATGTGAAGGCTGGGGGCGAGTGGATGTAATGCAAGATAGTGACGGTCAGTTCTATTTATTAGAAGTGAATACCTCACCAGGCATGACTAGCCATAGCCTAGTACCAATGGCCGCACGTCAAGCAGGTATGGGGTTTTCTGAGTTAGTTGTGCAAATTTTGAAATTGGCTCGTTGATATGTCGCAGGCAGCATTAAACGTTAAACATCATAACCATAAGAACGATGAAGACCCAAGTTCAGGGCCAAGTAATGGTGCATTTTTAGGTGGGTTATTTTTCTTCCTAATTGTTGTAAGTACTATCATTTGGAGTGGTTGGATGGTAACGACATGGATGAAAGATGCAGATAGGCTACCAATGTCTAAGTTGGTTCTAACAGGGGAGCGTCATTACACCAAAAATGATGATGTTAGAAAGGCAATTTTAGCATTAGGGCAACCAGGTACGTTTATGACAGTTGATGTCAATGCTATCCAAAATCAAATAAGCATGATGCCTTGGATACGCCAAGTTACAGTGCGCAAACAATGGCCTGACGAATTAAAGATTCACATTGTTGAGTATCGTCCATTTGCAAGGTGGAATGATCAAAACATGGTAGATGGAGAGGGGCGGGTATTTAGTTTACCGGTCAGCGAAAATGGGAAAGGCGACTATGTGTTGCTGTATGGCCCACAAGGTAGCCAAAAAGAAGTTCTTAAAGAATTTGCAGTATTTAAGAATACGTTAGCTGCACATAACTTAAAACTAAAGTCACTCTCTATGACTGCTAGGCATGCATGGCAAATTATTTTAGACAACGATGTCAGAATTGAACTGGGTAAAAAAGATGTTTCAGAGCGGCTAAACAGGTTCCTTGAACTTTATCCGCTTTTGCAGCAAACGACGGATAAACGAGTTGATTATGTTGACTTACGTTATACCAGTGGTGCTGCGGTGGGTTGGGCACCACTATTGGTCGATGCTCCACCGAGTTTACAATAATGACTAATAACTCTAATTAGGCAGAAGAAATGATTAAAGCAACGGACAGAAAATTAGTGGTAGGCCTTGAAATTGGAACTTCCAAGGTATCAGCCCTTGTTGGCGAAATTCTGCCCGATGGTATGGTTAATATTATTGGGGTGGGAAGTTGTCCATCTCGCGGAATGGACAAAGGTGGCGTAAACGACCTTGAATCAGTGGTAAAATGTGTCCAAAGAGCGATTGATCAGGCTGAATTAATGGCAGATTGCCAAATATCTTCAGTATATCTTGCGTTATCGGGTAAGCATGTTAGCTGCCAAAATGAAATTGGTATGGTGCCAGTTTCAGAAGAAGAAGTGACACAAGAAGATGTTGATAGTGTGGTACATACTGCAAAATCAGTTCGTGTTCGTGATGAACACAGAATATTGCACGTAATTCCACAAGAGTTCGCGATAGATTACCAAGAAGGGATTAAAAACCCGGTTGGGTTATCGGGTGTACGTATGCAAGCCAAAGTACATCTGATCACCTGCCATAATGATATGGCGAAGAACATAGTCAAAGCAGTTGAGCGTTGTGGGTTAAAAGTCGATCAGCTTATTTTTGCGGGTCTTGCTGCAAGCTATAGCGTGTTAACTGAAGATGAGCGTGAGTTAGGCGTTTGTGTCGTCGATATTGGTGGCGGTACAATGGATATGGCAGTTTATACGGGGGGCGCTTTACGCCACACTAAGGTTATTCCATACGCAGGTAATGTGGTGACTAGTGATATCGCTTATGCTTTCGGAACACCGCCAACAGATGCAGAGGCAATCAAAGTGCGTCATGGTTGTGCAGTAGGTTCGATTGTCAGTAAAGATGAGACCGTAGAAGTGCCTAGTGTGGGTGGTCGTCCACCTAGAAGTTTACAGCGTCAAACCTTAGCAGAAGTTATCGAGCCACGGTATACTGAGCTGTTAAACTTAGTAAATGAAGAAATTTTAAATTTACAGGAACAGTTACGCCAACAAGGTGTCAAACACCATTTGGCCGCTGGTATCGTGTTGACTGGTGGAGCAGCTCAAATCGATGGTTTAGTCGAATGTGCTCAAAAAGTGTTCCATACGCAAGTGCGAATTGGTACACCGCTCAACATCACAGGATTAACGGATTATGCACAGGAGCCATACTATTCAACTGCGGTTGGGCTTCTGCACTACGGTAAAGAAAGCCATTTAGGCGATGATACCGAAATAGAAAAACGAGCATCAGTGAGCGGGTGGTTTAGTAAAATAACTAGCTGGCTGAGAAAAGAATTTTAATTTTTATAAAGAAGCATATTATTAGCTTCAAAAGTAGTAAGCACAAAACGGAGAGACATTATGTTTGAACCAATGGAGCTAACCAACGATGCGGTGATTAAAGTCATCGGCGTTGGGGGCGGCGGCGGTAATGCCGTTGAACACATGGTGCGTGAACGTATTGAAGGCGTTGAGTTCTTCGCTGTCAATACAGACGCACAGGCACTGCGTAAAACCGCAGTTGGACAAACTATCCAGATCGGTACAGGTATTACCAAAGGTCTGGGTGCTGGCGCAAACCCTGAAGTCGGCCGTAATGCCGCTGAAGAAGATCGTGAAGCTCTGCGTAATGCATTAGATGGCGCAGATATGGTCTTTATCGCAGCAGGTATGGGCGGTGGTACAGGAACTGGGGCTGCTCCAGTTGTTGCCGAGGTAGCCAAAGAACTGGGTATTCTGACAGTTGCTGTTGTGACTAAGCCTTTCAATTTTGAAGGTAAAAAGCGCATGGCATTTGCAGAAGCGGGGATTACTGAGTTATCAAAACACGTAGACTCACTGATCACCATCCCAAATGATAAATTATTGAAAGTACTTGGTCGTGGTATCTCGTTACTAGATGCTTTTGGTGCGGCAAATGACGTACTTAAAGGTGCAGTACAAGGTATCGCTGAACTGATTACACGCCCAGGTTTGATGAACGTAGACTTCGCTGACGTACGTACAGTCATGTCAGAAATGGGCTACGCGATGATGGGTTCAGGTGTCGCTCGTGGTGAAGATAGAGCAGAAGAAGCGGCTGAAATGGCCATTTCTAGCCCACTACTTGAAGATATCGACCTGTCTGGTGCGCGTGGTGTGTTGGTTAACATCACCGCTGGTTTCGACCTGCGCTTGGATGAGTTTGAGACGGTAGGTAATACTATCCGTGCTTTCGCATCTGATAATGCGACGGTAGTAATCGGTACTTCTCTAGACCCAGAAATGCACGAAGAGCTGCGCGTCACTGTTGTTGCTACGGGTATTGGTATGGACAAACGTCCAGAAATTACCTTAGTCAGCAATAAGATGTCTCAGCAGACGTCAATGGAGCAACGTTATCAGCAAATGCAAAATAGCATGTCTTCATTAACAGAAGAGAAACCAGCAGCTAAAGCGGTTAATGACCAAAATACGCAAACAAATAAAGAACCAGATTATCTTGATATTCCTGCGTTCTTGCGTAAGCAGGCCGATTAATTTTAATTTATATTGGTTTCTCCGCTTTTTGTGCTAAAATTTCCTACTGGTTATCCTGTAAGATAATCAGTAGGACTTATAACATTGCGAGAAAAATACGATGATCAAACAAAGGACATTAAAACGTATAATTACAGCGACTGGTGTCGGTTTACATACCGGCAAAAAAGTTACGCTTACTTTACGTCCAGCGCCGGCCAATACCGGGGTCATCTACCGTCGTACTGACCTTAATCCACCGGTTGATTTTCCGGCAGATGCGAAATCAGTTCGCGATACTATGTTATGTACTTGCTTAGTCAACGAAGATAACGTACGTATTTCAACTGTTGAGCATTTGAATGCTGCCTTAGCAGGGTTAGGTATCGATAACATTGTTATTGAAGTCAATGCGCCTGAAATCCCTATTATGGATGGCAGTGCAGCACCATTTGTTTTCTTACTGCTTGATGGCGGTATCGAAGAGTTAAATTGTGCAAAGAAATTTTTGCGTATTAAAGAAACTGTACGTGTTGAAGATGGTGATAAATGGGCAGAGATGAAACCTTATAATGGGTTTAGTCTTGATTTCACTATTGATTTCCAACACCCGGCTATTGATAGCAGCACACAACGCTATTCACTTGATTTCTCTGCGGAATCATTTGTTAATCAAATCAGCCGAGCACGTACTTTTGGTTTTATGCGTGATATTGAATATCTGCAATCAAAAGGCTTATGCTTAGGCGGTAGTTTCGACTGCGCTATCGTTGTTGATGACTATAAAGTTCTTAACGAAGATGGCTTACGTTTTGAAGATGAATTCGTTCGTCACAAAATGTTGGATGCAATAGGTGACTTATTCATGTGTGGGCATAACATTATTGGCGCATTTACTGCGTTCAAATCTGGTCATGCACTGAATAACAAACTTCTACAAGCGGTTTTAGCGAAAGAGTCCGCTTGGGATCTTGTTACCTTTGAAGATGAAGCTCAATTGCCAGTGGCATTTAAAGCCCCTTCAGCTGTATACGCATAACGTTGGTTATGCGGCTATCACCGAAAATAATCGGGGTTAGCCCTTTCTGTTGGCTGTGCTAGTACTCTCTCCGGCTAGTGCAGCCAGCCGCTCAAACCTTTCTTTTAACCCTTTTGGGCTATTCTCCGCTAATTTTAATAATGTTAGTGCTGTTTGCGTGCTTATCTGACGGTTGTTCATTTTTTGACTTGCTGAGTCTGTTTGCTTAGTTACTGAACTATTTTGCTTCGATTTTCGCATTAGATCGGGATTGATTCTGATGTCGATAGAAGATAAAGATGGTAGAATAGATGTCCTTAATGCAGAAAGAAGGTTTATTTTTTCATAATTAAGGCGGGTCATCCAGCTGGCATTAGCCACTTCGAGGACCATAACATTGTTACGGTAGTTTGCAACACGGCACATTGGTTTGATTTCACTAGGAAGTAAGCCTTTTACTGCACGGTTCAGTTTAACAATGGCTTTTGCATTGCGCTGAATTGTCTGCAACGTGTTCGATGATGTTGCCAATGACCCTTCAAGAACATCAAAAAGTGCTTGGGGATGACTATCTCTCATTTTTGGCTCCAGCTAACAATGTGCAATGATAAAACGTATAGACAGATAATAGCATTGTCACGAATTGATGATATAAGAGTTTAATGGGCATTTTAAATTTTTGGCGACAACTTGGTAGAAAATACTTTTGGTCCCACCTATTATTAGGTGTGGTTGCCACGGGTGTCGGCTTGCCTACAATTTTAAATGCATTATCTGAGTCTCAATTAACACAAATTAACTCTTCACCAGTTAATCGCCAAAGTCAGGCGGTTAATGCGTTTGATAATTTATTTGCTCAGCAAAATTCTCAACGTTCTTCATCCTCATCCTCTTTTTCGGTTAATTATTGGCAGCAACATGCGGTAAGAAATGTCATCCGTCAGTTAACTTTTGCCTTTTCAGCAACCGAAGATGACGATGCAAGTACGGCCAAAAAAGAATCAGAACAACTTATTGTACCACAATTGATGTTAGATACGTTGTATGCCATGTTGGCTCAGCGTTCACTTCAGTGGGATGAACGTATTGTTCAAGTTAATCATTATGATTACCCTCACTTTATTTCTTACCAACCTGCGATGTGGGTGGCACAAGTCCATGGTATTCGTGCAGGGCCGTTAACTTCTTAATCTCCCTCATAAAGTATCAGCAGATATCGCTGTATTATTTTATGGCATAACAATGAATAAAAAATTAAATAACTAATTGATATATTAGAGATTAAAGATATGTTAACAAAGATCCTAACCAAAGTTTTTGGTAGCCGTAACGACCGCACACTACGCCGCTTACGCAAAGAAGTTGAAAAAATTAACCGTTTAGAGCCTGATTTCGAAAAGTTATCGGATGATGAACTAAAAGCTAAAACAATTGAGTTTCGTGAGCGTCTAGAGAAAAACGAAAGCTTAGAAAGCATCATTCCTGAAGCGTTCGCTACGGTACGTGAAGCGAGTCGACGTGTATTTGGTATGCGTCACTTTGATGTACAGTTAATTGGTGGGATGGTACTGAATGAACGCTGTATCGCTGAAATGCGCACAGGTGAAGGTAAAACACTTACCGCAACGTTACCTGCATATATTAACGCATTAAGTGGCAAAGGTGTCCATGTTGTAACAGTAAACGACTACTTAGCAAAACGAGATGCGGAAAATAACCGCCCATTATTTGAGTTCTTAGGCTTAACGGTGGGTATTAACTTACCGGGTATGGCTCCTCCAGCGAAACGCGAAGCGTATGCTGCGGATATTACTTATGGAACTAATAACGAGTTTGGCTTCGACTACTTACGTGACAACATGGCGTTTAGTCCTGAAGAACGCGTTCAACGTAAGCTTCATTATGCTTTAGTGGATGAGGTTGACTCAATCCTTATCGATGAAGCTCGTACACCTCTAATTATCTCAGGTCCTGCTGAAGATAGCTCAGAATTGTACCAAAAAGTGGATAAACTAATTCCACATCTGCAACGCCAAGAAAAAGAAGACTCCGATACTTTCCAAGGGGAAGGTCATTTTTCGGTTGATGAAAAGGCACGTCAAGTTACCATTACTGAGCGTGGGCTAGTATTAATCGAAGAGTTATTGGCAAAAGAAGGCTTAATGGCTGAAGGAGAGTCGTTATATTCTCCATCTAACATTATGTTAATGCACCATGTTATGGCTGGCTTACGTGCGCATGCTTTATTTACGTTAGACGTTGATTATATTGTAAAAGATGGCCAAATTGTTATTGTCGACGAACATACAGGTCGTACAATGGAAGGGCGTCGTTGGTCTGATGGTTTGCACCAAGCTGTTGAAGCGAAAGAAGGTGTTGAAATCCAAAATGAAAACCAGACACTCGCGTCTATAACATTCCAAAATTACTTCCGTTTGTATGAAAAACTAGCCGGTATGACGGGTACCGCAGATACAGAAGCGTTTGAATTTAGCTCTATTTATAAACTTGATACCATCGTTATTCCAACTAACCGCCCAATGGTTCGTAAAGATTTACCTGATCTGGTTTATATGAATGAAGCAGATAAATTCGCTGCAATTATTGAAGATATCCGTGAAAGAACTGCCAATGGTCAGCCAGTACTGGTCGGTACTATTTCGATTGAAAAATCAGAGCTAATTTCTAATGCATTGAAAAAAGCTAAGATTGCGCACAATGTTCTTAATGCTAAATTCCACGCAATGGAAGCTGATATTATCGCCAATGCGGGTCAAGCGGGTGCTGTCACCATTGCAACGAACATGGCGGGGCGTGGTACTGATATTATGTTGGGTGGTAGCTGGCAATCTGAAATTGCCGCTTTGGAAGACCCAACTCAAGAACAAATTGATGAAATCAAAGCCCAATGGAAAATTCGTCATGATGCAGTATTAGCATCCGGCGGTTTACATATCATTGGTACAGAGCGTCATGAGTCTCGCCGTATTGATAACCAGTTACGAGGCCGTGCTGGTCGTCAAGGGGATGCAGGTTCATCACGTTTCTACTTATCGATGGAAGATGCACTTATGCGCATTTTCGCCTCTGACCGTGTCACTGGGATGATGAAAAAACTAGGGATGAAACCTGGTGAAGCAATAGAGCATCCATGGGTCACTAAAGCGATTGCGAATGCGCAACGTAAAGTTGAAAGCCGTAACTTTGATATTCGTAAACAATTACTTGAGTATGATGATGTAGCGAGCGACCAACGTCGTGCTATCTATACTCAGCGTAATGAATTGTTGGATGGTGGTGATATCAAGGAAACCGTTGATAGCATTCGTGAAGATGTATTCACAACAACAATGGATGCATATATTCCTCCGCAATCATTAGAAGAAATGTGGGATATTGAAGGGCTACATCAGCGTTTAGTTAATGATTTTGACCTCGATTTACCAATCAAAGAGTGGTTAGATAAAGAACCAGAACTGCACGAGGAAACATTGCGTGAACGTATCATGGCAAAAGCCATTGAAGTTTATGATCGCAAAGAAGAAATTGTCGGTGCAGAAGCAATGCGTAACTTTGAAAAAGGGGTAATGTTGCAAACATTAGATACCTTATGGAAAGAGCATTTAGCTTCAATGGATTATTTACGTCAAGGTATTCATTTACGTGGTTATGCCCAAAAAGACCCGAAACAAGAATATAAACGTGAGTCTTTCAGCATGTTTGCAAATATGCTTGAAGCACTGAAATATGAGGTGATCAGTACGTTATCTAAAGTACAAGTTCGTTTACCTGAAGAGGTCGAAGCTTTAGAACAACAGCGCCGTGAAGAAGCAGAGCGTTTAGCGAAGAAACAACAACTTAGTCACGAAGCAGGTTCGGAATCTTTAATGACTGAAACTGAAGCCAAAATAGCAACACAAGGCCATAAAATCGGTCGTAATGACCCATGTCCTTGTGGCTCAGGTAAAAAGTATAAGCAATGCCATGGCCGCTTAAACTAATTCGTTGTTAAAAATATCAATACTATAAAAAAGGCGGGGAGACCCGCCTTTTTGGTGAAGAAATAATGGAAAAAAAACATTTGCATATTGCAGCTGGGATTATACGCAATTCACAGCAGCAAATTTTTATTACTAAACGCCCAGAAGGTACTCACATGGCTGGTTTTTGGGAGTTTCCGGGCGGCAAGCTTGAAAAAGGAGAATTACCAGAAGCGGCATTAATCCGTGAACTTGAAGAAGAAGTTGGCATTATTGTCACTCAAAGTGAATTATTTCACCGCGTTGACCATGAGTTTGATGACCGGTTTATTACACTTTACTTCTTTATGGTTTCCGAATGGGATAATGAACCTTATGGTAAAGAAGGGCAGGTTTCACGTTGGGTTGCTCAACAAGATCTGGTTGCGGATGAATTCCCACCAGCAAACCGTGTTATTGTTGATATGCTAAGGTAAAATCGGGTAGTTTTTAGCCCGGTACGAATTGAGGACTAAACATAAAGAATCGTACCTGAAAGCATAGTAAGTGGAAAATACATAAGGGGATAATCACCATATTTTGTATTTTCCACCTAAATTATAGATATTACTTATCGGGTTGTTCACTCCAATCATCGCTGTCAGATATGTCACCTTGACTCGCAATGCGTTTTTCTTCACTTGCCCATTCACCAAGATCAATAAGTTGGCAACGTTTACTGCAAAAAGGTCGATAAGGGCTAGTTTCATCCCAGACCACTATTTTTTTGCATGTGGGGCAATTTACCTCAATAATTTCACTCATAAATTATAACTCTAGCTAGCAACAGGATAATTCAAAATTAATTACGTCTGGTAGTATACCATTCTCACTGTCAATATGCAGGAAACGTAGAGCAAACCGTGTTTTGTGCCCTGAGATTTGCGGGTAAATCAGGTATTCTGTAGATAGCTTGATACGCAACAATTCTTTGCCTTCTACATTATCTTGGTAGAAGCCATTATTAGACTCTCTGACTTCGAATTTTCCACTTTGCCGAATTAAAGTAAGAACAGTTTTTAATGCGTCATTTAGAGGCTCAATACTTTGTAGCCAGCCGTTAATCGCTTTATCCCGTTCAACTTGAGGGATATTTAACCAGAGTTGTAATGTAGGAAGATCAAAACTACAGCATCCTCCAGGAATGCTTAGGCGTTGGCGCACCATACTAATAATTTTATCTGTACGTAAGTGATGACCAAAACGAGGCGCAGACATTAAATGGGAAATTTTACCGGATAATTGTTCTAATAATGAGGAAATCAATTCATTATCTGCGTTAGGGGCTTCAGCCCAATTGGATAACCGAGTCCGTTGTTTTTCAAGTTCTTTAATTAGCTCAGAACGAACTTCCCCTCTATCGAGAATTTCAATTAATTCTGAAACAGAGCGAAAAAAAGCGATACCTGAAGAATAAGAGGTAATATTACTAAGCTCATAAATTTGAGATAAAAGTGTTTCAAGGCGCAACCATGAACGGATCTTTTCATTCATCGGATACTCATAAGTAATAAAATTTGTTGCAATTAATTCGCCCATTTTTATTCCTATTTTTTTATTTTTGCTAATGCTAAATATTGATTGTGTAGAATTGCTACCTTATCTGAAATATCTGTGTCGTTAGTGTGGTTTGTAATTATGTCATCGGCATAAGATAGACGTTTTTCACGGCTTACCTGCGCATTTAGTATATTCGTTATTTGCTCAAGACTGGTATTATCTCTTTTCAGGGTTCGCTGAATTTGTTCTTCGGGTGTTACATCTACAATTAACACTCTATTAGCCAAATGATAAATATTATTTTCAATTAATAATGGAACAACCCAGAGCACGTAAGGGTAATTTGCTTGTTGGAATTGCTTTTGTGTTTCTTGCTGAATAAGGGGGTGTAGCAGTGCATTCAACCATTTTTTTTCATTAGGGTTAGAGAAAATAATTTCCCTGAGCTTACGCCGGTTGAGAGAGCCATTAGGGAGAATAACCTCTTCACCAAAATGAGATTTAATGGTTTCTAATGCTGGTGTATTTGGCTCTACGACCTGACGCGCGATGACATCCGCATCGACAAGAGGGACACCGTATTTTGCAAACTCGTTTGCAACCGTTGTCTTTCCGCTACCAATACCACCTGTCAAAGCAACTATATAGGGCATAAAATTATTCATTTATTCATCGAAGAAAAATAGATTACACTGAAACAATCAGTTTGTCTTTACTCAATTTTGTATTAATTTTACTAGTTAAAAATAACTAGTGAAAGTACGCCATATGATATTGATATTCTGTAAATATAACAATTGTATCTTTATTAAAATAAGTTATAACCCAGTTATTACATTACCTAAATTAAATATCGGCAAATACATCGCTAACATAATCGTACCGACTAAAATTGCAATAAAAACCAATAAAATAGGCTCTAGGTTTTTGAGCGATTTTTCAGTTAAAAATAGATATTGCTCTGAATAATATTTAAATAAATATTGGGTGAAATACTGAAGCTTTCCTGACTCTTCAGCAATAGAGAGTAGCTGTACAGATAAATCAGGGAAGAATTTAGTGTGCTTCATTGCATAAGAAAGTAATTCCCCTTGGTGTACAGAGGTTTGTATTTGCCTACAATCTTTATTGTATTGGTAATTGCTGATAGTTTGAATAGTGCAACTTAAGCATTCAGATAATGATAATCCGACTCTTAATGTTGAGTGCATGGTTAAAAAATAAAGGCTTAAGTAATGGGTTTGTATTAAATCTTTGAGTAATGGTATGCGCATCATGACTCTATTTAAAATAGATTTAAGTGTAAATTTAAATTTAACTGTTAATACTGATAAAATGAAAAATATAAATAACAGAATGATTGATTTTTCTTGTATATATTCAGAGGTAAAAATAACAACTTTAGTAACAAAAGGTAATTCATGTTGAAAATTACCATATATATTTTCAAATTGAGGGACAACATAGTACATCATAATTATTAATAGTAAGATTGAAAATAGTGATAGTGCGATTGGATAACGTATTGCTTTTTTGATAAGTAATGCATTTTTTTCATTGTGTTCTAACATTGTGCTAATAACTTGAAAGCTTTCATCGTAACGCCCTGTTTTTTCGGCAACAATTATTAGGCTGACTATTGTGTTATTAAAAATAAGAGGGTGCTTATTTAGATGCTGTGAAAGCTTATCGCCTTTTTCTAGGTTTTCAATTGAATTTTCTATCATGTTTTGCCAATAAGGAAGGTGGCAATTAGATAGTAGTATTTTTAGGCATTGAACTAGGTTAATACCTGAAGATGCCAATATACTTAATTGGTGAAAGAAATGTATTCGATAATCTATATTCTCACGATTTAAAATAAAAATCATTTTAAATTTAATTTTTAATGGGGTTAGGTTATTTTTAGTAATTGCCAAAAAAGCATTTTTCTTACTACTGGCTAAAAGGTTTTTTTTAATTAAATTGTTGTTACTATCAATAGCAATATATGAATAAATAAACATAATTATAGTTTTCCATGCCCAATAACAGAATAAATTTCTTGCAGAGTTGTTTCACCTGATTCAACTAAAGTTAGGCCTGCTTTAAATAAGTTATCGAAACCCTCTATGCTAGAGGGCTGACCAGAAAATAATTTGCCTATCTTTGGTTGATCGATATACTCATAAATAGCGGTTCTGCCCATAAAGCCAGAGAAGCAGAGCTCACACCCTTTAGACGACCACTGATTAATAATTAGATCATCATTCAGTTTAACGGGCTGTGCTGTAATTCCTTTACAATAAGGGCAAAGCTTTCTTACTAACCTTTGTGCTATTACCATTTTTAAACACGATTTTAATTCAATATGACTAACGCCTAGCTGATTCATGCGCTCTATCGCACTAAAGGTACAATTAGTATGTAATGTTGATAAAACTAAATGCCCTGTTTGTGCGGCACGCGTGGCAATTTTAGCGGTTTCTTCATCTCTAATTTCCCCAATCATAATAATATCTGGGTCTTGTCTTAGTAATGCTCTCAGAATAAAAGCGAAGCTAAGATCATATTTTTCATTGACTTGAGTTTGATTGACCCCTTGTAAAGGGATCTCAATTGGGTCTTCGATGGTTGAGATATTTCTAGAGGACTTATTTAAATATTCAAGGGCACTATACAACGTTACTGTTTTACCGCTACCTGTAGGGCCTGTAACTAAAATTAACCCTTGTGGCTGATTTAGATAGTCTTGTAGTGAAGAAAGAAGGGAAGAGCACATCCCAATGTGCTCTAAAGAATATTTTAACTGTGTATTCAAAATGCGTAATACTAGTTTTTCACCATGAAGAGTTGGAATACTTGATAGGCGGATACTGTAATTTTTCCCATCAAAATGCCAACTCATTTGCCCATCTTGTGGACGCCGTTTTTCTGCGATATTCATTTTTGCGAGTATTTTTATACGAGCAATGATTTCATTGTTAATTTCATATGGTGGGGAAGGGATAAAATATAATTTCCCATCAACCCGCAACCTAATCTTTAACCCTTGTTTGGTAGGTTCAAGATGGATGTCCGATGAACGTTTATGAACAGCGGTTTTTAGTAGGTCCTCAACAAAATCAACAGCGGGTGAGCTAACATTAAGGGACTCAGCCTCTTTAGGTTGATATTGAGTCTCTTCTTCTTTTATTTGATGTATTTCACTGTTGAAATAATGGTCGATTTTCTCTTTTGGCCAAATATCGTAGCAAACGGGTACACTTGCAATAAATTTTAGTGTGGCAATTAAATTGTCATTAGGCTTTTTTGCGACAGCGATAGATAACCTTTTGTGATTATAATCAATTATGATCATATAGTTTCTATCACATATATTTTTTAACTCTTTTAAAATATATTGCTTGTCCTTGAGTGTGTTCATGAAAACTCCTAATTAAAATACAAATGTTTTTTCACATAATGATTTTAAATTTGCATCAGTTTTACTTTCACAAAGAACTGACCATTTAAAAGGCATGCTATTTGCTGGGATTGACGGTGTTAAGGTTATATTAAGTGCTGATAGTGACTTATCACCCGTTAATTTAATAACCCCAGACTTTACTTCTATTTTACTAATGTACTTTCCTGTTATATTAGTAGGTATGTTATTATTTCCATTATTACATTGTGATAAACTTCCTTGCTCAAAACTACACAGTTCTATACTACTTTTATAGGGGAGCACCATTTGTAGTACATCTGTCATCGCAGCTTTTTGCATATACCCTTGATAACCAGGAATAGCAATAGCACTAAGTATAGAAATGATTGCGATGACTACCATTATTTCGATAAGAGAAAAACCTTGCTGATTCATAATTAAAACCTCTTTTGTTTAGTGAGGTTTAATCATAATTAATTTTTTTTAATAAACTTATCGATAAATAAAAAAATAGAAAGCGTTTTGTAAGTTTTGTAGTGTGAAAGGATGCGTTACATTATTTTTTTTCGAGTGGCTTCGCAATAAAAAAAAGAATTGCTTTTAAAACAGTGTTAGGTAATGAATTGTTATATAAGATAAGTGCGGTGCTATTAACAGCTAATATATATTAAAATAAAAATATTAGCTGTTAATTAAGTATAATAACTATTAACGTTTTAATTTATTTTTATATTTTTGCCAATCGAAAAATGGGCCTGGGTCTGTTTTCCTTTCAGGGGCTATATCACTGTGACCAGTAATATTATGTTTAATTAATGGGTACACAGAAATAAGCAACTGGGTTAGTTGGGCAAGAGACTGGTATTGCGCTTCAGTGAATGGTTCAAAATCTGTACCTTCCAGCTCAATGCCAATTGAAAAATCATTACATTTTTCTTTACCTTGGTAGCTAGATTGCCCTGCATGCCAAGCTCGTAAATGAAAAGGTACATATTGAACGATCGCACCATCACGGCGTATTAAGCAGTGTGCAGAAACACGAAGGTGTTTGATTTCTTCAAAAAAGGGGTGTTCTTTAGGGTTTAACTTCCCTGTAAAGAGTTGATCAATATAAGGTCCACCAAACCTACCGGGGGGGAGGCTAATATTATGGATAACCAAAAGAGAAGGAATAACATTCTCAGGGCGTTGGTCGTGGTGTGGGGAAGGGATATGAGTCACATTATTTAGCCAACCATCATGTATTTTCATATCGTTATCCATAGTATTCTCTTTTCTTTTTTGTTAATACTCGTTATCTGCGAATGAAAAGATTAGCATAGATAAAATAAGACGGGTGCATATTTTGGAGTTATAAATGCCTATACGACGTTATGATGAACAGCAAAGACGTACAATTCTTCAGGCAAGATTGGATACGGATATTCCATTTATGGTTGGTGTTGCTCTGAAAGAAGATTTAGGTCAGGTCATTGATTATAAAAGGGATATAACAGGTCAGTTATTGAATGCGGATACTCAAGCGACTGCACGCATTATCACCCGTGAAAATGGGGTCTTTTGCGGGAAACAATGGTTAGAAGAGGTGTTTCTTCAACTAGGGGGGCAAGTCAAAATTGACTGGAAAGTACAAGATGGCGAAGTTGTTACGCCAAACCAAGTATTGTGTGAGATGCATGGCCCATCACAAATTTTATTAACTGGCGAACGTACTGCGTTGAACTTTATTCAAACACTTTCATCGGTATCAAGTGTAACCGCGCAGTATGTGAAACAAATCGAGGGGACGAAAGCTAAACTGCTTGATACCCGTAAAACCATACCTGGGCTGAGAACTGCTTTAAAGTATGCTGTGCTGATGGGCGGTGGTTTTAACCATCGACTAGGGTTGTCTGACGCTTATCTAATAAAAGAGAACCATATTATCTCCGCAGGGTCTGTTGAGCGCGCTGTTGAGTTAGCTCGCCAAGCTCACCCTGATGTACCGATTGAGATCGAAGTTGAAAGTTTAGCTGAGCTATTACGTGCTTTGAAGGCAGAGGCTGACATCATTATGTTAGATAACTTCACTTCAATGATGATGAAAGAAGCCGTAGTACTCACCGCAGGGAAAGCAGCACTTGAGGTCTCAGGGGATGTTACATTAAATACAATAAAGGAATTCGCGGAAACAGGGGTTGATTTTATTTCTGTAGGGGCATTGACTAAGCATATTAAAGCAATGGATTTATCAATGCGCTTTGTTGAAAGTAAAGTATAAATTGGCCTTTCTTTTACTGTTAAAATTAATTAGATCAAAGGGTTAGTGGAATCGGAGGGCGGTAAAATGTCATTATTTTTGTCGCCCCATGATTAAACTGAATAAATAGGCTTGCGCCTATCCGCAATATTGAAATATTAGCGTGTTATTCTATTCATTACTTCCATTTTATTCTGAAGTTTTATGGTAAAAAAAGTGTGTTATCAACACACTGTGTTTCACTTAAGTCAGGGTTAACTCTTTTGTTAACATTTTCATTACAATAGATAGTGTTTTTTAGAGCCTGAATATAGGTTGGTTTTTATTATCGATTACTTATTCAAAAAATATGAATTTAAATTTAAAGAATGACTTACTTTAACGCTTCAGCTTTTGTTTTTTAGCATAAAAAATCGGTTTTAATGTTAAAAATATTCATATGTGATTGGTTATTAAGTTATCAAATCATGCTAAATATTAAAAAAAATTGTTAAGATTTGCAGGATTTTATGATTTAGCGCAAGGTCTTTATGGACAGATAGTGAATACTTTGTTACTTTATTACCCCATAAGAAAATTGGTATTACCAATTAACACTGGGTAATACCTAATCAATAATTACTCACTAATGAATATGGCAGATTATGACTTACGGTAAAATTCGCCAACCAAAGTTATCAGATGTGATAGAGCAACGACTCGAACATCTTATTTTCGAAGGGACACTACGGCCCGGCGAAAAGCTGCCTCCTGAGCGTGAACTTGCCAAGCAATTCGACGTATCTAGGCCATCAGTGCGTGAAGCAATTCAAACGTTAGAAGCTAAAGGGCTTCTATCTCGTCGCCAAGGTGGCGGCACTTTCGTTCAAAAGAAAATGTGGCAAAGCTTCAGTGATCCTTTAGCCCAACTACTTGAAGGTAATCCCGAATCTCAATTCGATCTGCTTGAAACTCGCCATGCCCTCGAAGGTATTGCAGCTTATTATGCTGCACTTCGCGGCACAGAAGAGGATCTTGAACGAATTCGGCAAAGCTATGAACTAATTAAGACAGCACAAGAAAATGGCGGCCTAGAAGCTGAGTCAGATGCCGTATTGCAATATCAATTAATTGTGACGGAAGCTGCCCATAATGTTGTGCTATTACACCTATTGCGTTGCATGATCCCAATGCTAGAACAAAATATTCGTCAGAATTTTGAGTTCTTATATACCCGTAAAGAAATGTATAAAGCAGTTAGTGAACATAGAGCCCAGATTTTTGCAGCTATAATGGCAAGAGAGCCAGAAAAAGCGCGTGAAGCTTCTCATCGTCATTTAGCTTTTATCGAAGATTTGTTATTGGATATCAGCCGTGAACAGACAAGACGAGAACGTTCTTTACGTCGGTTACAGCAACATCCTGATTTAAATTAATAATATAGATCCTGACTGCTGCGTCTATATTATTGTGAATACTCTAAACGAGAGTTAAAGCGGCAACTACATCAGGGCCTATCTTCCCGCTATTTTTAGTCATATTGGGAAAATGGCAGGAAGATAGGCTCCATATAACCATATAAAATAGATAACAGATAAGGAATACACCATGTCAGATATGCTAAAAAATGACGTGGATCCGATTGAAACTCGCGACTGGCTACAGGCGATTGAATCGGTCATCCGTGAAGAAGGTGTTGATCGTGCTCAGTTTATTATCGAACAGGTATTAAGCGAAGCGCGTAAAGGCGGTGTTAATATTGCCGCTGGTGCATCTGGTCGTTCTGATTACATCAACACAATTGCTGTTGAAGATGAGCCGGCATACCCTGGTAACATGGATTTAGAGCGCCGTATTCGCTCGGCAATTCGCTGGAACGCAGTAATGACTGTTCTGCGGGCTTCTAAAAAAGACTTAGAACTGGGTGGCCATATGGCTTCTTACCAGTCATCAGCAACCTTATATGAAGTATGCTTCAACCACTTCTTCCGCGCTCATAATAACAATGATGGCGGTGACTTAGTATTTTTCCAAGGTCATATCTCTCCGGGGATCTACGCACGTGCTTTCTTAGAAGGTCGTCTAACTGAAGAGCAAATGAACAATTTCCGTCAAGAAATTGGCGGCAATGGTCTGTCTTCTTACCCGCACCCTAAATTAATGCCTGATTTCTGGCAGTTCCCAACCGTATCAATGGGGCTGGGGCCAATTAATGCTATTTATCAAGCTAAATTCCTGAAATACCTAAACAACCGTGGTCTGAAAGATACATCCGCTCAGCGTGTGTATGCATTCCTTGGTGATGGTGAGATGGATGAGCCAGAATCTAAAGGTGCAATTACTATTGCAACACGTGATCAATTAGATAACTTAGTTTTCGTTATTAACTGTAACCTGCAACGTCTGGATGGCCCAGTTACAGGTAACGGTAAAATTGTTAACGAATTAGAAGGTGTCTTTAGTGGCGCTGGCTGGCAAGTTATCAAAGTGATGTGGGGCGACCGTTGGGATGAACTGCTGCGTAAAGATACGAGTGGCAAACTTGTTCAACTGATGAACGAAACCTTAGACGGTGACTACCAAACCTTTAAATCACGTGATGGCGCATATGTCCGTGAGCACTTCTTCAACCGCTACCCTGAAACGGCTGCATTAGTTAAAGATATGACTGATGATGAGATTTGGGCACTGAACCGCGGTGGTCATGATCCGAAGAAAGTGTATGCAGCATTCAAAAAAGCACAAGAAACCAAAGGCAAACCAACTGTTATCTTAGCTCAAACCATTAAAGGTTATGGTATGGGTGAAACAGCAGAAGGTAAAAACATTGCGCACCAAGTGAAAAAAATGAACATGGATGGCGTTCGTCATTTCCGTGATCAATTCAATGTTCCAGTCGCTGATGAGCAAATCGAAAAACTGCCTTACGTTACTTTTGAAAAAGATTCAGAGGAATACAAATATCTGCACGAGCGCCGTCAAGCGCTGGGTGGTTATTTACCTGCTCGTCGTTCAACTTTTGATGAGAAGCTGGAAATCCCTGCACTGGAAGATTTCAGCCAATTATTAGAAGAACAATCGAAAGAAATTTCGACCACGATCGCTTTCGTTCGTGCATTGAACGTTATGTTGAAAAACAAGTCTATCAAAGAGCGTTTAGTGCCAATCATCGCTGATGAAGCGCGTACTTTTGGTATGGAAGGTCTATTCCGTCAAATTGGTATTTATAGCCCGAAAGGCCAGCAATACACACCACAAGACAGAGAACAAGTCGCATACTATAAAGAAGATTCGAAAGGTCAAATCCTGCAAGAAGGTATCAATGAATTGGGTGCAGGTTCTTCTTGGTTAGCTGCTGCAACATCTTACAGCACTAACAACTTGCCGATGATCCCATTCTATATCTACTACTCAATGTTTGGTTTCCAACGTATTGGTGACTTAATGTGGGCAGCGGGTGACCAACAAGCACGTGGCTTCTTGATTGGTGGTACTTCAGGTCGTACAACGCTAAATGGTGAAGGTTTACAACACGAAGATGGCCATAGCCATATTCAATCACTGACAATCCCTAACTGTATTTCTTATGACCCAGCATTTGCTTATGAAGTTGCTGTGATCATGCAAAACGGTTTAGAGCGCATGTACGGTGAAAAACAAGAGAACGTGTATTACTACATCACAACTCTGAACGAAAACTATCATATGCCTGCAATGCCAGAAGGTGTAGAAGAAGGTATCCGTAAAGGTATCTATAAACTGGCTTCAGTTGAAGGTAGTAAAGGCAAAGTTCAGTTGTTAGGTTCAGGTTCTATGATGCGTCATGTGCGTGAAGCGGCGGATATTCTGTCTGCAGATTATGGCATCGGCTCTGATGTATACAGCGTGACTTCATTTACTGAATTGGCGCGTGATGGCCAAGACTGTGAGCGTTGGAATATGCTACACCCATCTGAAGCTCCACGTGTTCCATATATCGCACAAGTGATGAACGATGCACCAGCAGTAGCGTCAACTGACTACATGAAACTGTTTGCTGAACAAGTTCGTACTTATGTACCAGCAAGTGACTACCGTGTTCTGGGTACAGATGGCTTCGGTCGTTCAGATAGCCGTGAAAACTTACGTCACCACTTTGAAGTGGATACTAGCTATGTGATCGTTGCAGCATTAGGTGAATTAGCTAAACGTGGTGAGATTGATGTTAAGGTCGTTGAAGAAGCGATCAAAAAATACAACATCAACCCAGATAAAGTTAACCCACGTTTGGCATAAGAGGTAAAAATCAATGTCTATTGAAATCAAAGTGCCAGATATCGGTGCTGATGAAGTTGAAGTCACCGAAGTGATGGTTAAAGTGGGTGATAAAGTAGAAGCTGAGCAATCGCTTATTACCGTTGAAGGTGATAAAGCTTCTATGGAAGTCCCATCTCCACAAGCGGGTGTGGTTAAAGAAATTAAAATTGCAGTTGGTGATAAAGTCACAACCGGTAAATTGATTATGCTGTTTGAAGCAGAAGCGGGTGCAGCAGCACCTGCTCCAGCAGAAGCACCTGCAGCGGCTCCAACGGCAGCACCAAGCGCAGCAGCGTCAAAAGACGTTGCTGTACCAGATATCGGTGGTGATGAAGTTGAAGTTACCGAAATCATGGTAAAAGTCGGTGACACCGTTGAAGCTGAGCAATCATTGATTACTGTTGAAGGTGATAAAGCTTCGATGGAAGTACCTGCTCCATTTGCAGGTACTGTTAAAGAAATCAAGATCTCGACTGGCGACAAAGTACAAACTGGCTCGCTAATTATGGTCTTTGAAGTGGCAGGCGCAGCGCCAGCAGCAGCTCCAGCTTCTGAAACGGCGGCACCAGCTGCTCCAGCAGCTTCAGCAATTAAAGATGTTAATGTTCCAGATATTGGTGGCGATGAAGTTGAAGTTACCGAAGTGATGGTTAAAGTGGGTGACACCGTTGAAGCTGAGCAATCAATCATTACGGTTGAAGGCGACAAAGCATCAATGGAAGTGCCTGCACCATTTGCGGGAACTGTTAAAGAAATCAAAATTGCGACTGGCGACAAAGTGAAAACTGGCTCGCTGATTATGACTTTTGAAGTTGCGGGTGCAGCGCCAGCTGCGGCACCAGCACCTCAAGCATCAGCACCTGCTCAAGCAGCAACGCCAGCTCCTGCGGCGGCTACTCCAGCTAAAGCCGCTGATAGCAAAAATGAATTCGTTGAAAACGATGCATATGTACATGCAACGCCAGTTATTCGTCGCTTAGCGCGTGAATTTGGTGTTAACTTAGCGAAAGTAAAAGGTACAGGCCGTAAAGGTCGTATCCTGCGTGAAGACGTTCAAGCTTACGTGAAAGATGCGGTTAAACGCGCAGAGTCTCCAGCAGCAGCTGGTGGTGGTTTACCAGGCATGTTGCCGTGGCCAAAAGTGGATTACAGCAAATTCGGTGAAGTCGAAGAAGTTGAACTGGGCCGTATTCAAAAAATCTCTGGTGCTAACCTGAGCCGTAACTGGGTGATGATCCCGCATGTTACGCTAATGGAAGAAGTAGATACCACAGAAGTTGAAGAATTCCGTAAGCAACAAAATAAAGAAGCAGAGAAAAAACAGCTTGGCGTGAAAATTACCCCACTGGTATTTGTCATGAAAGCCGTTGCTCGCGCACTGGAAGAAATGCCACGCTTTAATAGCTCGATTTCTGAAGATGCGCAGCGTTTATTCCTGAAAAAATACATCAACATCGGTATTGCAGTTGATACACCAAATGGCTTAGTTGTTCCTGTCTTTAAAGACGTTAACAAAAAAGGCATTTTAGAGTTATCTCGCGAACTGATGGAAGTTTCTAAGAAAGCACGTGCAGGTAAACTGACTGCATCTGATATGCAAGGCGGATGTTTCACTATTTCTAGCCTTGGTGGTATCGGAACAACCGGCTTTGCACCAATTGTGAATGCACCAGAAGTTGCGATTATGGGGCTGTCACGTTCTGCAATGAAACCAGTTTGGAATGGTAGTGAGTTTGTTCCTCGCCTGATCCTGCCTATGTCACTGTCCTTTGACCATCGTGTTATTGATGGCGCTGATGGAGCTCGCTTCATTACCTTAGTAGGGCAATTAATGAGCGATATTCGCCGCTTAGTGATGTAAATAATAAGACCGGCTTATAGGCCGGTCTGCTTTATTTAGGCTGAGACAGAATTTTTTGCTGCTGCTACGAAAGGTTGGGAGTTACATCACGAAATGAGCCTTTTCAGGGTGTTAACAATTCTGTAAACTGCTCTCGGTGTGTACTTTTCCAGTGGAAAATCGTTTATTCAGCAGTACCGCTGGACAAAACAAAAAGAGGTCATGATGAGTACTGAAATTAAAGCCCAAGTCGTTGTGCTTGGTGCAGGCCCTGCAGGTTATTCTGCGGCTTTCCGTTGCGCTGACTTAGGTTTAGAAACTGTTTTAGTAGAACGTTATTCAACGCTTGGTGGGGTTTGTTTAAACGTTGGCTGTATCCCTTCAAAAGCTTTATTGCATGTTGCAAAAGTGATCGAAGAAGCAAAAGCTTTAGCTGAGCACGGTATTGTTTTTGGTGAGCCAAAAACTGACATTTCCAAAGTTCGTTTATGGAAAGAAAAAGTGATTAATCAGCTGACTGGCGGTCTAGCTGGTATGGCTAAAGGCCGTAAAGTTAACGTGGTTAACGGCTTCGGTAAATTTACAGGCGCTAATACTCTGGTTGTTGAAGGCGAAAATGGTAGTACGACTATCAATTTCGATAACGCAATCATTGCTGCAGGTTCCCGTCCAATTCAATTACCATTTATCCCACATGAAGACCCACGTATTTGGGATTCAACAGATGCATTAGAACTGACTGAAGTTCCTGAGCGTCTGCTGGTGATGGGTGGTGGTATTATCGGTTTAGAAATGGGGACTGTGTATCATGCACTGGGTTCTCAAATCGATGTGGTTGAAATGTTTGACCAAGTCATCCCAGCGGCTGACAAAGATGTGGTTAAAGTATTCACCAAACAAATCAGTAAAAAATTCAACCTACTGTTAGAAACTAAAGTAACAGCAGTTGAAGCGAAAGAAGACGGTATCTACGTTTCGATGGAAGGTAAAAAAGCTTCCGCAGAACCACAACGTTATGATGCGGTATTAGTGGCTATCGGCCGTGTTCCTAATGGTAAAAACTTGGATGCAGGCAAAGCAGGCGTCGAAGTTGATGATCGTGGCTTTATCCATGTGGATAAACAAATGCGCACTAACGTGCCACATATTTTCGCTATCGGTGATATCGTTGGTCAGCCAATGTTAGCGCATAAAGGTGTGCATGAAGGTCATGTTGCCGCTGAGGTTATCTCTGGTCTGAAACATTACTTTGACCCGAAAGTTATTCCTTCTATTGCCTATACTGAGCCAGAAGTTGCATGGGTTGGTTTAACTGAGAAAGAAGCAAAAGAGCAAAATATCAGCTATGAAGTTGCGACTTTCCCATGGGCAGCATCAGGCCGTGCAATCGCATCTGATTGTTCAGAAGGTATGACTAAACTGATTTTCGACAAGCAATCTAACCGTGTTATTGGTGGTGCTGTTGTCGGTGTCAACGGTGGTGAATTACTGGGTGAAATCGGCCTAGCAATTGAGATGGGTTGTGATGCCGAAGATTTAGCATTAACTATCCACGCGCACCCAACACTGTACGAATCAATCGGTATGGCTGCTGAAATTTACGAAGGTAGCATTACTGATTTACCAAACGCTAAAGCGAAAAAGAAAAAATAATTTTCTTTAACTGCACTGATAAACAGTATCTCTAGTATGCTGTTTATCACCAAAGCGAATTGAAGCCAATGTGGAAACATGTTGGCTTTTTTTTGTTTTTGTGAATATAAACAACTAGTCACATGTTTCAGTTCAATTATTTATTAAAATCTAAACAAATATTAATTGAAAATAATTTAATTACCTTCAGAAAAAACATTGCGGAGATTGAAAAACCGCTCGGCTGGAAATTTTTAATTGACCCACAAAAATATCCTTGTACATAAAAATGGCATTCAAATAGGAAATAGGACTTTAATTGAAATGCCAAATAAAGGTAACGCAAAGGTTTTTAATGGAGCATCAGAAGTAGAAATTAAGCAGTAAAGGCACTGTGCTTTATTGGCAAGTCGATAATTTTAATTTGGCCTGTGAACATTTCACTCAGTTAGGAGCAAAATTATATCGAGGGCCAATGTTAATCGATGATAACAACCACATGTGCCAGTTTATTGACCGCTTCGGAAATTTACTTGGAATAAAAGGTTAATAAAATCAATAAAATCCTTTAAATAGATTAAAACCAATCGTAATGATTTACCTTATCAATTAGTAATGTAAATAAAATTACGATAATAAATATAATTTGTGATACCCAAAGGAAAAAGCCATAAAAGAGGGTGCTTTAATCAGCGAAATGCATTATAAAAAGTATGGTTTTTTCAGCTTTTTATAAAGATTTATAATCTCTTAAGCTAAAAAATAACCCGTAATTAAGTGTTAAGGCATGAAGTTAGTAGATAAATGTTACTTTCTTGTGAATGAATTAACATTGCGTTTAAATTCTGCTATGCTGAGAGCCCGAAGCTGGACATAATTTTACCGCCATTGAGATTATGCGAGCAAATTCCTCTGACCTGGCACCGGATGATATTTTTATCAGTAAGGTGCAGACAGCCGGGTATATAAATAACAAAGAAGCGAGGAGAACGTCGTGCTAGAAGAATACCGTAAGCACGTAGCCGAGCGTGCCGCTCAAGGGATTGTCCCTAAGCCATTAGATGCGTCACAAGTAGCTGCACTGGTAGAGTTACTAAAAAACCCACCCAAAGGTGAAGAAGATTTCTTGTTAGACCTGCTAACCAACCGCGTCCCCCCTGGTGTTGATGAAGCAGCGTACGTAAAAGCTGGATTTTTAGCCGCAATTGCTAAAGGCGAAACTTCCTCTTCTCTTATCTCCCCTGAAAAAGCCATTGAATTACTAGGTACCATGCAGGGCGGATATAACATCCATGCACTAATTGAAGCTCTTGATGATGCTAAATTAGCGCCTATCGCAGCGAAAGCCCTTTCCCATACATTATTAATGTTTGATAACTTCTACGACGTAGAAGAAAAAGCGAAAGCTGGAAATGCGCATGCGAAACAAGTTATTGAATCATGGGCTGATGCTGAGTGGTTCAAACAGCGCCCTGCATTAGCAGAAAAAATGACCGTGACTGTTTTTAAAGTCACTGGCGAAACGAATACTGATGACTTATCTCCAGCTCCGGATGCATGGTCACGTCCTGATATCCCTCTACACGCTTTAGCCATGCTGAAAAATGCGCGCGATGGTATTGAACCAGACGATGCGGGCAATGTTGGCCCAATCAAGCAAATCGACGCGCTAAATAAGAAAGGCTTCCCATTAGCTTACGTGGGTGACGTAGTCGGTACCGGTTCTTCTCGTAAATCAGCCACTAACTCCGTGCTGTGGTTTATGGGTGATGATATCCCATTTGTGCCAAATAAACGTGGTGGTGGGGTAGTATTAGGCGGCAAAATTGCCCCAATCTTCTTCAATACGATGGAAGATGCTGGTGCGTTACCGATTGAAGTGGATGTGTCTAAACTAAATATGGGTGATGTTATTGATATCTATCCATTTAAAGGTGAAGTACGCAACCATGAAACAGGTGAGCTGCTTGAAACATTTGAATTAAAAACGGATGTTTTAATTGATGAAGTCCGTGCCGGTGGCCGTATTCCATTGATTATTGGCCGTGGTTTAACTAACAAGGCTCGCGAATCATTAGGTTTAGAAGCAACTGATGTATTCCGTCATGCGAAATCTGTAGCTCAAAGCAACCGTGGTTTCTCATTGGCACAGAAAATGGTTGGTCGTGCTTGTGGTCGCCCGGGTATCCGCCCAGGTGAGTATTGTGAGCCAAAAATGACGTCAGTAGGTTCACAGGATACAACAGGCCCAATGACACGTGATGAGCTAAAAGACTTAGCTTGCCTTGGTTTTTCTGCTGACTTAGTGATGCAGTCATTCTGTCACACTGCGGCGTATCCAAAACCTGTTGACGTTACTACACACCATACATTACCGGATTTCATCATGAACCGTGGTGGTGTTTCTCTGCGCCCGGGCGACGGTATTATCCACTCTTGGTTAAACCGTATGCTCTTGCCTGATACCGTCGGTACAGGTGGTGACTCACATACGCGTTTCCCTATTGGTATTTCATTCCCAGCAGGGTCAGGGCTAGTTGCGTTCGCAGCGGCAACAGGGGTAATGCCTCTGGATATGCCTGAGTCTGTTTTAGTTCGTTTCAAAGGTGAAATGCAACCAGGTATCACATTACGTGACCTTGTTCATGCCATCCCTTTGTATGCGATTAAAGACGGCCTTCTGACTGTTGAGAAAAAAGGTAAGAAAAATATTTTCTCAGGTCGTATTTTAGAAATCGAAGGTTTGCCAGAACTGAAAGTTGAACAAGCGTTTGAATTAGCTGATGCTTCAGCAGAACGTTCAGCCGCAGGTTGTACTATTAAATTAGATAAAGCACCAATCACTGAATACTTACAATCGAATATCGTTTTATTGAAATGGATGATCGCTGAAGGTTATGGCGACCGCCGCACTATCGAACGTCGTATTAAAGGTATGGAAAGTTGGTTAGCTGATCCGCAACTGCTCGAAGGCGATGCAGATGCAGAATATGCAGCAGTGATTGAAATTGACTTAAACGATATTAAAGAGCCAATTTTGTGTGCACCAAATGACCCTGATGATGCACGTTTACTGTCTGATGTCCAAAACGAGAAAATTGATGAAGTGTTTATCGGTTCTTGTATGACAAACATCGGTCACTTCCGTGCAGCAGGTAAATTACTGGATTCTCACAAAGGCCAGTTACCAACCCGCTTATGGGTTGCTCCACCCACTAAGATGGATGCAGCACAATTAACCGAAGAAGGTTATTACAGTGTGTTTGGTAAGAGTGGTGCAAGGATAGAAGTTCCAGGCTGTTCACTGTGTATGGGTAACCAAGCGCGTGTGGCGGATGGGGCAACGGTTGTTTCGACATCAACCCGTAACTTCCCTAACCGTTTAGGAACAGGGGCGAATGTGTATCTTGCATCAGCTGAGCTTGCTGCAGTTGCTTCATTGTTAGGCCGTTTACCAACGCCTGCAGAGTACCAGCAATTTATGGATAAAGTCGACGAAACAGCAGCGGATACATACCGTTACTTGAACTTTGACCAATTATCACAATATACCGAAAAAGCGGATGGCGTGATTTTCCAAACAGCGGTTTAAACCACTTTTTATATTAACCGTAAAGGCTCCTAATTTAGGGGCCTTTTTTGTCTCTATTGCAGAATATTGAGTTAAATGTATTGTGAAATTTCAATTAGGTTTAAGTCAGGGTCGCGTAAATAAATTGACATAATTGGCCCCACTGCACCAGTACGTTTCACTGGCCCTTCTACAATTTTTACACCTTGTTGTTCGATGTGTGCCTGTACCTGTTCAAGGGGGATATCGCTAATAAAACACAGGTCTAATGCGCCGGGAACGGGTAAATGTGCTTTCGGCTCAAATTCCTTTCCATATTGATGAATATTTATTTTTTGCTGACCGAATTGCAGGGCATAGCGTTGTTCACCAAAGGTCATCACTGACATCTTTAATACACGCTGGTAGAAATCAAGACAGGCATCAAGGTGAGTGGTTGTTAGGACTAAATGGTCTAAGCGGTTGATCATTGGAACTCCTATAATCTAAACAGAGGTTATTATCATTTTTTAGTCATTTAATATTAAGTGAATATAAAAATTATAGTGTTGAAATTGGTGTTTTATCGAATTTTCTTTCAGCGAGCAGGTAATACCTCTCAACAAACGTGATTGTCTCACGTTATACTGGTCATAATGACGCAAAGAGTAGAGGTATTGCATATGGACTACCAATTTTTCCAAGATATCACCGGAGCTATCTCCGCTAAATTCTCGATGGATCATGAGGCTATTGGATATTGGCTTAATGAAGAGGTTAAAAATAACCTTAGTCTGTTAGATGCTATCGAAGATAATTATAAAAAAGTCAAAGGCAGTGAAAAGCAGTGGGAGCTTATTGGTCATGAATATACACTGTTACTTGATGATGAAGAGGTGATGATCCGAGCTAATCAATTATTCTTTGAAACAGATGGCCTAGAAGAGGGAATGAGTTATTACGATAATGAAAGTATTGCATTTTGCGGTATCGATGACTTTCTTTTAATGTTAAAAGATTACCGTGTTTTTGTTATTGAAAATGGGAAAAAATAATTTTTTTAGTGATTTGTTTTGTATTTCTATAAATTATCGCTATTATTTTCAGGGTATAGCTAGCTATTAAACTTTTTATTAGAAACTTAAATGGCTAGGGTTGATATTGATAATGAGATCCAAAAGGGCATATATATATGAATACTGATGATGTTACAGGGGCGTTGAATAATGCAACGAATTGGTTTGTGGCAAACCAAGATCTGTTAGTTCAGTATGTGGTGAACATCGTGTCAGCTATTGTTATCCTCATAGTCGGTATGATGGTAGCAAAAGCAGTCGGGCGCGGTTTGCATCGCGTAATGACGATGAAAGGCATTGACGCTACAGTGAGTGATTTTTTATCTGCAATAGTTCGCTATACGATTGTTGCGTTTACCTTAATCGCGGTATTAGGCAAAATAGGTGTACAGACAGCTTCCGTTATTGCGGTAATGGGGGCGGCAGGTTTAGCGGTTGGTTTGGCATTACAAAATTCACTCGGTAACTTTGCTGCTGGTGTATTACTGGTAATATTTAGGCCATTAAAAGCGGGGGAGTATGTCACTATAGGTGCGGTTGAAGGCACGGTGCAAAATGTGCAAATATTCTCAACCACACTAAAAACAGTTGATGACCGCATTATTGTTATTCCAAATGGCAAAATAATTGCTGATAACATAATTAACACCTCACGTGAACCTAACCGTCGTCAAGATATCATTGTCGGGGTGGCTTATGACTCTGATATTGATACCGTGAAAAAAGTATTAGGTGATATTGTTGCGGCTGATGAACGTATTCAGCACAGCAAAGGGGTCACGATACGTTTACATGATATGGCGCCATCTTCATTAAATTACGTAGTGCGTTTTTGGACGACAAATGGGGATGCATGGCCAGTGTATTGGGATCTGCTAGAAGAATTCAAGCGTGCCTTAGATAAGCACCAAATTGGTATTCCATTCCCACAAATGGATGTCCATTTATACAAACAAGATACAGCAACGAATAAAGTATCAGCAGAGTAATTTGCATTAATATTTAAAAATGGAGCCAATTTGGCTCCATTTTTGTTTTTAATATACCAATATGGCATTGGCATTTATGACAGAAAATCTAGCTTAATTAAGTTAAATGCCATAAGTCTGACTTATGACCCATTAGAGTAAATCATTTCCGCTAATAATTGTTTCTCGCTAATATCCCGCATATAAATTGAATAACTATTTGGAATTTATGCATGATTACGATTTATTTTCAGGGGATATTATTGGGTGCAGCAATGATATTGCCATTAGGGCCACAAAATGCATTTGTTTTACAGCAGGGAAGTCGTAAGCAGTTTCATTTAATGAGTGCATTGTTATGCTCTTTAAGTGATGCCGTTTTAATTAGTGCTGGTGTTTTTGGTGGTAGTGCATTACTGAGTCAGTCAGAAATATTAATGCAATTGATAACTTGGGCTGGGGTATTGTTTCTTTTGTGGTATGGCTATGGTGCATTCCGTATTGCAATGAGCCCAGATGAGACAATTCTTCAAGTTGAAAACCGAGTGATTACTCGGTGGAAAGTAATTGTAACTTTGTTTGCCGTGACATGGTTAAACCCACACGTGTACTTAGATACTTTTGTTGTGTTAGGTAGCGTAGGTGGCCAACTAGAAAGCCAGCTACGGCCTTGGTTTACCGCAGGTGCACTGACGGCATCCTTTGTATGGTTTTTTGCTTTAGCTATATTAGCTGCATGGTTTTCACCTGTACTTAATAAACCTCGTTCACAACGCTTGATCAACGTATTTGTTGGTAGTGTTATGTGGTTTATTGCTGTTCAGTTAGCATTGCAAGGCTTAAAAGGGTTTTAAAAGACAATATTACATCAACAGATTGAAAACGCCTTTCAGTTTCTTATTATTCTGAACTACGTTTTTTATTTAGTGTGATATTGTTAAGTTGTATTGAGGGATAGTTTGTTATGAACTATCCTTTTTTTAGCGATAAATAATATCATTGGGAGGTTCTGTGAAATTAAAGTCTTTAGTTTTTGCTACTATGGTAGCTGGTGCTGCGGTTCCGGGCTTCTCATTCGCCGATCCACTACCGAATGGCCCACATATTACGACATCAGGGAACGCAATCGTAAAAGCAGCCCCTGATATGGCAACACTGAATATTTTGGTCGAGGTAACAGCAAAAGATGCGGCTGCGGCTAAAGCGGGTGTTGATAAACGAGTCGCTGAGTATTTTGAATTTTTGAAGAAAAATGGCATTGAAAAACAAGATATTAATGCTGCTAATGTGCGTACTCAGCCAAAATACGATTACAGTAGTGTGAAGCAAAAATCGACGATTGAAGGTTATACTGCAACACGCTCAGTGGAAGTTAAGGTTAAAAAACTTGATCAACTGAATACTTTATTAGATGGCGCTTTAGCAGCTGGTCTTAATGAAATAAACTCAGTACAGTTTGGTGTTGCTAACCCGCAACAGTACCGTGATGAAGCACGGTCTCAAGCGATTAAAAATGCGACAGAACAAGCCAATATCTTAGCGAAAGGTTTTAATGTTCAGTTAGGCCCAGTGTATAGCATTAACTATAATGCGCCAGCTGCGGTGCCATATCCAATCGCTGCAAGAAATTACGGTGGGGCAATGAAAGCCTCTGTTGCTCAAGACCTCAAAGTTGATGAGACCTATGAACAACAGAGTATTGATTTTAATGACCAAGTGGATGTGGTGTTTGAGTTGAAACGTTAATTTTCAGAGGCTATATCATCTTCTTGTTTTAACATTTGGCGCCCTGTTTTCAATAGGGCGTCGGTTACTCTCTTCATTGTACGGCTTTCAGGTGCGAATCGGTGCCAATACAGCATGCGCCTTTGGCATAACCCCGGCGTTAAATCAACCAATTCACCATTTTTCAGCTCATCTGCTATTTGCAAATGAGGGATCATGCAGCAAGTTGAGCCTTGTTTCGCCAGTTGGACAAAGGCTTCGGATGAATTCACGATATGGCAAGGAACACTCCCCGGTGATAGCCCAAAATTTTGTTGCACAAAGGCTTGGTGCATATCATCTAAATGGTCAAATGCAACCGCGGGGGCTTTAAGTAATGAAGAACGAGTTACACCATCAGGGAAATATTTAGCGGCAAAGTCAGGGGAAGCGACAAAAATGTAGTCGAGAGCACCGAGTTTATCAACTAAGCAGCCGGGTAATGCTTGGGGTTGAATACTGATAGCACCCACGACTTCACCACGCCTTAACCTTTCCTGAGTTCGAGTTTCGTCTTCAACTTGTATATTTAGCCGAATAGGGCTATTACCCAGTACTGGGTTTAACGCGGGTAGCAACCAAGTTGCTAAGCTGTCTGCGTTAACGGCAAGGGACAGAAGAAGTGGTGTTGAGCCCCCATTTTCATCGCCAAGCCATTGTTCCTCTAATAGTTCTACTTGATGAAGTAGCGCTAGCAGTTTTTGCCCTTGTTCTGTTGGATGAGGCGGAACAGTGCGGACAAGTAAAGGTTGCCCAAACAGGTTCTCTAGCTGCTTGATACGTTGTGAAACAGCAGATTGTGTGATGCAAAGTTTCTGAGCCGCACGCTCAAAGCCGCGTTCACGAATGACGGCATCCAGTGCTTGTAACGCGCGATAATCAGGGCGCTTCATCGAAAAGATCTCCTTATTGTTATTCTATTCGAGGCTATTGACCTTTGCTGTTCCATAAAAATAGATGGGGAAAACACACAAGGCGAATTTCCAACTCAGTGTAAAAGCTCAGCTAGGGTTATTAACAAAGAGCAGTAACCTTAAATCACTATGCCATATTTTTAGTGATAACACTTGAAAATATTATTGTTGCTAGATAAATCCCAAAAACAACGGCATAAATGTAAAGAACAATACTGCAACTTAGCCAGTGTCCGGTATATACTAGCTATTCATAACCTTAATCACGACTCAATTAATTAGCAAAAGGCATGATCATGACTCAGGACGAATTAAAAAAAGCGGTAGGTTGGGCAGCACTCGATTACGTTAAACCGGGTACTATTGTTGGTGTTGGAACGGGTTCAACAGCTTCTCATTTCATTGATGCTTTGGCAACGATGAAGGGGCAAATAGAAGGGGCGGTATCCAGTTCAGAAGCATCAACCCAAAAGCTAAAATCACTGGGGATCACTGTATTTGACTGTAATGAAGTTGATTCATTAGATGTTTATGTCGATGGCGCTGATGAAGTCGACCATCATATGAATATGATTAAAGGTGGCGGGGCAGCCTTAACAAGAGAAAAAATTGTTTCAGCTATTGCAAAAACATTTGTCTGTATTGTTGACCAATCCAAATTAGTTGATGTTTTAGGTAAGTTCCCATTACCCGTTGAAGTGATCCCTATGGCTCGTAGCTATGTGGCACGTGAGTTGGTGAAATTGGGGGGGACCCCTGAATATCGTCAAAATGTCGTAACTGATAACGGAAATGTGATTTTAGATGTCCATAATTTAAGCATTGTAGACCCTGTTGCATTAGAAAATACTATCAATGGTATTGCTGGCGTGGTGACTGTTGGGCTATTTGCTAACCGTGGTGCAGATGTCGTATTAATGGGAACCTCTGATGAAGGGGTTAAAACTATTAAGTTATAATTTATGTTATAACAAATAGATAAATTCAGCGTCTTAAAATAAGTCAGTAGATGTCATATTTACTGGCTTTTTTTATGTTTGATTGAGAATTGAGCGGGTGTTATTTCTGAGATAGCACTAAATTAATTAACCAGTTTTATAAATATCGATGATTTGAAATTTATTTCATTTTTTTTAATACCCCGTTATTTTGGTGATATATCTCACACTAATGCGCATTGTGCAGGAAAAAAACTTATTTTGTGTTACTGCTCCTGATTTTCTACCGTTTAACTTCTTTTTCTTTGCTATTTTTAGTATCCATAAAGCAAACGGTTGTATTGATACTGCGCCGTTTTTTGTTATGTTGGTATAGCTGCATACTTCAAGGTGGGTGGATGTCGATTTTTACAGGTGCTTTGAAGAATGCGAAGCAAACATGCAAATTCATCGGTTATAAATTATTAGTACGTTCACGATAGGGTAGGGGAAATGGTCAAGGTATCTTTGCAAAAAGACAAAATAAAATTTTTACTGCTAGAAGGTGTGCATCAAAGTGCGGTTGAAAACCTAAAAGCAGCAGGTTACACCAATATTGAATACCACAAAAGCGCGTTATCCGACGAAGAATTAAAAAAAGCGATTAAAGATGCACGTTTTGTTGGTATCCGTTCCCGTACTCACCTTACTGAAGAGGTTTTTGCGGCAGCAGAGAAATTAGTTGCAGTCGGCTGTTTTTGTATCGGGACTAACCAAGTTGATTTAGATGCTGCGGCAAAACGCGGTATTCCAGTATTTAATGCGCCATTTTCCAATACTCGTTCCGTTGCAGAAATGGTGTTAGGTCAACTATTACTGTTATTACGCCGTATTCCCGAAGCGAATATGCAAGCACACCGTGGGATATGGGAAAAACAAGCTAAAGGCTGCTTTGAAGCTCGTGGTAAGCGTTTAGGGATTGTTGGATATGGTCATATTGGTACTCAGTTGGGGATCTTAGCTGAAGGGATCGGTATGAATGTTTTCTTCTATGATATAGAAAACAAATTGCCATTAGGTAATGCAACTCAGGTCCGTTCTTTAACTGAACTGCTTAATATGAGTGATGTCGTGAGCTTACATGTACCTGAAACAGCAAGCACCAAAAATATGTTTGCTAAAGAGCAGTTTGACCGTATGAAGCCGGGTTCTATTTTTATTAATGCTTCTCGAGGTACAGTGGTGGATATCCCAGCATTGGCAGCTGCGCTGGAAAGCAAGCATTTATCAGGTGCCGCCGTTGACGTATTCCCAACAGAGCCAGCGGCGAATAATGACCCGAACGACCCGTTTATCTCTGAATTAATTAAATTCGACAATGTGATTTTAACACCGCACATTGGTGGCTCGACTGAAGAGGCTCAGGAAAACATCGGGTTAGAAGTTGCAAGTAAATTAGCAAAATACTCAGACAATGGTTCAACGTTATCTGCTGTTAACTTCCCTGAGGTTTCACTGCCAGTACATACCGAGGATACTAACCGTTTCTTGCATATTCATGAAAACCGCCCAGGTATTCTTAATAGCATTAACCAAGTATTTACGGAGAATAATATCAACGTAGTTGGGCAGTATTTACGTACAGCTGGTAATGTTGGTTATGTGGTGATCGATGTGTTAACGCAGAGCCCAAGTCAAACAGATGATGCCTTAGCTAAGCTAAAAGCACTGCCAGGCACTATCCGAGCACGTTTGCTGTTCTAAATTAGCATTGGTTGCTTTTACTTGATGATGATGGCGCAGGTATTAATTACCAGCGCCATATTTTTTGTGGCGTAATAATTTCAGGTAACGGAATATCCCAGTGCGCTACGGGAAGTGCCTCGACCTGCTGGCAATCATGGGCTAAGCCGATGGGGTAAAAACCGGTTTGTTGCCAATGAGCTAATGTCCTATCATAAAACCCACCCCCCATTCCTAATCGCTGCCCTTGGCTATCAAAAGCCACAAGGGGAATGAACATGATATCCAGTTTTTCTATAGGGAGTACATCTTGTACATTGAGTGGAGGTTCATCAATATTAAAGCGGTTTTTGACTAACTGTGTTTTTGCGTGATAGCGAAGAAAAAGTAAATGATGGCGGCTGAAAGGGTGTAAAACAGGAAGGTAAACCTGTTTGCCTTGTTCCCACAGTGCACTAATTAATGGCCTAGTATCAATTTCACCATCAAACGAGAGAAATAGAGCAATGCATTTCGCTGAGTTAATCTTTGGGTGCTGCAAGGCATTCTTCATGACCAGTTGAGCGGCTAACTGTTGTTGTTTCGTGGTTAATTGACGGCGAGCCTGACGGATGGATTGGCGTACTTGCTGGCGTTGTGTGGAAAGGGCATCTTGCATATGAAAACCTACTCTATCAGCAATAGGAAATAATTAACTATTTAGAGTATATCGCAAGGCGAAAATTATTGTAGAAAAGTAAATCGTCTGAATCAATACGACGTTGTATTATTGGTGTGTGTTATTAAAGGTAAATAGGAATACAGTAGAGGGTCTCCAAGATGCCGTTGTAGGCTGTAACCCTTGAACCCTTGGTTCAAGGTGAACGCAGTTTAGCAACCTTTAGGCTTCCTGAACGAATCAGGCATGCTCACCAGCGCAATAACCACATTCTGTTTGGTAGAAATATCGGCTCAGGGGACTCGCCCACTCACGCGCATCTCAGAGAAATTTGGTTTGAGTACTTTCGTTACCCAGTGATTTCATTGTACAAAACTAGATTTAAAATGCAACCTTAATTTTGGATATTTTTTTCTACTAGTGTCTGATTAATAAGCGAATTTACTCTAGGGGCAATACTTGCCTCTCAGTAATTTTTACCTGATCATGCAACGCTTGTTCAATAGTATGTTGCAACATTTTTATCTTTTCTTCCATATTATAAGCATAATCACGCGTTTTTGTCTTTTCTTGTGCTAATTCGTGACAGACGTTCAATGCTACGATAAAAATAAGTTGTTCCATATTGGTGACACCGCTTCTATCTTTTAGGTTCTGCAAGCGCTGTTCTAATTCTTTAGCCGACTCAAGAAGGGCTTCCTTTTGTTCTGCAGGGCAGTTGACTCGCAGTGAGCGCCCAAAAATTTGAATGTCGACAGGTTGTGCGGACATGTTACCTCCATACTGAATAATGTTCGCCATAAATACAACATATTTGGCGCAATTAATAGATAAGACAAAAGCATACTGGTCTAGCGGCTATCCTTGATGGTAGCATATCACGAATCATAAGCTAACATGACGAATTCAGATGTCTATACAAAAATCTTTACCAAACTATGAAACACTGGACAAACTGTTACAACAGCACTCAATAGCACTTACCGCAGCTGAAATCCATGGTCTAATAACGGGGTTAATTTGTGGTGGTAGCCGTGATCATAGCTGGCAAACATTAGTCCATGACCTTGCTAACGATGGTTTAGCATTTCCTCAAACAATTTCACAGCCACTACGTGATTTATTTGACACCACTTTTGAGTCGCTAGATGACAGTGAATTTGCATTTACTATGCTATTCCCTGATGAAGACGCCTCTATTTTTGACCATGCAGACGCATTAGCGGGTTGGGTTAATCACTTTTTATTAGGCGTTGGGGTGGCTCAACCCAAACTGGCGGATAAAAAAGAGATTGCAGAAGTTATTACAGATTTACGTAATATCGGAATGCTTGGGTATGACGAAGACGAAGACCAAGAAGAGCTTGAGCAAGCGCTAGAAGAAGTGGTTGAGTACGTCAGGGTTGCGGTACAGCTATGTTATATCGCATTAGTTGAGCCAAATAAAGGCCCAACAGCGGTTGAGAATAATAAGCCTATCCTTCATTAATTCTAATCGCGTCAGTTTTACACATGAGCTCTGTTTTATCACTAAAATAGGGGAACTTAGAGCTGGTTTATCCAGCTTTGAGTCATTGTTGCCAGCGCGTATTGTTCGCTAGCATAATATTAGCAACATCATAATTCAGATAATAAGGCAAAAACGGTATGAATAAACAGGAATTTATTTCTCGTCGTAACGCATTATTGGCAAAAATGCAGTCAGGTAGTGCAGCAATTATTTTTTCTGCCCCGCCTGCACAGCGCAATGCGGATTGTGAATACCCTTATCGTCAGCACAGTGATTTCCTTTATCTGACCGGTTTTAGCGAGCCTGAAGCTATATTAGTCTTAATTAAAAGTGATGAAAAACATAGTCATACTGTTCTTTTTAATCGGGTCCGCGATTTAACAGCTGAAATTTGGTTTGGGCGTCGTCTTGGTCAAGAGGCCGCTCCTGAAAAGCTAGGCATTGATAAAGCCTTACCATTTAACGAAGTTGAAGAGCAGTTGTATCAGTTACTCAACGGATTAGATGTGGTTTACCATGCTCAAGGTGAATTTGCTTACGCAGATAAACTCGTTTTTGATGCACTAGATGTTTTACGTAAGGGAAGCCGTCGTAATCTGCGTGCGCCAGAAACTATGGTGGATTGGCGTCCGATTGTGCATGAAATGCGTTTATTTAAATCGGAAGCAGAAATTAATACGATGCGCGAGGCAGGGCGGATTTCAGCCCTTGCACATATCCGAGCAATGGAAACTTGTCGGCCAAATATGTATGAATACCAGTTATGCGGTGAGTTAGAGCACGAATTTACCCGTCATGGTGCACGTTTCCCTTCTTATAATTCTATTGTTGGAAGCGGTGAAAACGCGTGTATTTTGCATTACACCGAAAATGAATGCCAAATGAAGGATGGTGAGCTGGTATTAATTGATGCAGGGGCAGAGTTTGAGGGATATGCGGGGGATATTACGCGTACATTTCCTGTTAATGGTAAATTTAGCCAAGCTCAGCGCGAAGTCTACGATATCGTGCTGAAAGCTCTAAATACCGCATTAGAATTGTATCGCCCGGGAACGAGTATGCATGAGGTTACTCGCCAGATTGTGCGTATCAAAACCGAAGGCTTAGTGGCCTTAGGTATTTTACAAGGCGATGTCGATCAATTGATCGAAAACAAAGCATATCAAGCTTTCTTTATGCATGGTTTAAGTCATTGGTTAGGGCTAGATGTGCATGATGTCGGTTTTTATGGGACCGATAGAGACCGTATACTTGAGCCTGGGATGGTATTAACCGTCGAGCCTGGTTTATATATTGCACCAGATGCTGATGTGCCTCCTCAATACCGTGGTATCGGCATACGTATTGAAGACGATATTGTGATCACTGCAGAGGGCAACGAAAATCTGACAGATCTGGTCGTGAAAGACCCAGATGAAATAGAAGCTTTAATGTTGCAAGCAAAACAGCGTTTGGTTTAAAAAGAGTTATTAATAAAGGTAAGAAATAACGCATGAATGTGATTATCGTGGGGGGCGGAATGGCGGGCGCGACGTTAGCACTCGCTATTTCTTCCCTTAGCCAAGGAAAGTTATCGGTTTCACTCATCGAGGCCGCTTTACCGGAAGGCAAACACCCTGGGTTTGATGCTAGAGCCATTGCATTAGCACATGGTACTTGCCAGTATTTATCAAAAATAGGGGTGTGGCCTGCATTCTCAGATTGTGTGACACCGATTAATCACGTTCATGTTTCTGATAGAGGGCATGCGGGTTTTGTCAATATTGCCGCAAAAGATTATCATATTGCCGCATTGGGTAATGTGATTGAGTTACATGAGGCTGGAACACGTTTATTCTCCCTTCTGCGTAAAGCGCCGGGGGTGACATTATACTGCCCCGCCAAAGTCGAAAGTGTTCATCGTGAACAAGGCTCTGTTAGCGTGACTTTGGACAATGGTGATACAGTAACTGGTCAATTATTGGTTGCCGCTGATGGTAGCCATTCTGCGATTGGTAAAGCATGTAACATACAATGGCAACAAGATGATTATGGGCAAGTAGCCATCATCGCTAATGTGAAAACGGCGGTTGACCCAAAAGGCCAAGCCTTTGAACGCTTTACTGAATTTGGCCCCCTTGCACTATTACCTATGTCACAAGGGCGTAGCTCTTTGGTTTGGTGCCACCATCAAGAACAAGCTGATGCCATTAATGCATGGGATGATGCAACATTCATTCACAGGCTACAACAAGCATTTGGTTGGCGTTTAGGTGAGGTTGTGATGGCCGGTAAGCGTCATTGCTACCCATTAGTATTACGCAAGGCACTGACACCGGTCAGCCACCGAGTGGTACTGGTTGGTAATGCAGCACAAACATTACACCCTATTGCAGGGCAAGGCTTTAACTTAGGGCTCCGTGATGTTATGCAATTAGCTCAAACGGTGGTGAATGCACATGCTGATAATCAAGATATCGGCAGCTATTCGTTGTTAAGTCAGTACCAACAAATACGGGCTCTCGATAGGGACAAAACCGTCACAATGACCGATGGGTTAGTACGCATATTTGCTAACCGTTGCTTACCACTGATTGTTGGCCGTAATTTAGGCTTAATGGCAATGGAAATGTTGCCACCCGCTCGCGATGTTTTGGCGCGCCAAACATTGGGTTGGGTTACACACCAATAACCACGAAATAGAGAGGAAATTAATAACATGCAATCATTTGATGTGGTTATCGCTGGCGGGGGTATGGCTGGACTTGCGCTGGCTTGTGGTTTAGAAGGCAGTGGCCTACGTATCGCTGTGGTTGAAAATACCCCCCCTAAATGCACATTTTCAGCGGCAGAACCTTACGCATTAAGAGTGTCGGCAATTAATGCAGCGAGTGAGAAATTACTTACTCACTTAGGTGTTTGGTCAGCTATTAAAGAAATGCGAGCCTCAGCTTACGGTGGTATGGAAGTCTGGGATAACGACAGCTTTGGCCGTATTACATTTTCTGCTAACGAACAAAATTTGACCCATTTAGGTCATATTGTTGAGAATAATGTGGTGCGAGATGCTTTATGGCATAAAGCGTCTCAACTAAGGGATGTAACGTTATTAGCGCCTGCAGCGATAAAAAAAGTGGCTTGGGGGGAAAATGATGTTTTTATCACATTAGAAGATGAAAACATGCTGACGGCAAGGCTAATAGTTGGGGCTGATGGGGCAAACTCATGGTTACGTAGCCATGCTGATATCCCGCTGACTTTTTGGGATTACGAGCATACTGCGCTTGTTGCAACTATCAGAACCGAAAAGCCCCATGAGGGGATCGCAAGGCAAGCTTTTAATGGTGAAGGCATTTTAGCGTTTTTACCCTTAAGTGACCCACACCTTTGCTCTATTGTTTGGTCACAAGGGGCAACGGAGGCTGCAAGGCGACAAACGTTAGATAAGGCAAGTTTTGATAAAGAGCTCGCAGTGGCGTTTGATTTACGTCTTGGTCTTTGCCAATTAGGAAGTGACAGGCTAACAATACCATTAATAGGGCGTTATGCTAGGCAATTTGCCGCTCAACGCTTAGCTTTATTAGGTGATGCGGCACATACTATCCACCCATTGGCTGGTCAAGGCGTTAACCTTGGTTTTATGGATGTGGCGATGTTAATTGGTGAAATTAAACGCTTACATCGGGAGGGTAAAGACTTTGGCCAATATCTCTACTTGCGTGATTATGAGCGTAGTCGAAAACACAGTGCTGCATTGATGCTAGCGGGGATGCAAGGTTTCCGAGAGCTATTTGAGGGGAATAACCCTGCGAAGAAACTGCTGCGTGATATTGGTTTAGTTTTGGCTGATAGTTTGCCGGGTGTTAAACCCCAGTTATTGAACCATGCTATGGGGTTATCTGATATGCCTAAATGGTTGGAAAAACTATCATTAGAAGAGTCGCTCTAATTTCTTGTTCAGTAAAGGTATAGCACCAGTTATACCTTTATCTTGTCATATTAAATTCCAAGTCTGTTAATACATATTCTGTTGCCAGAAATAACTCGTATTGTTTAATCCCTAATCCTGCCATGGTCTTTCGTTTAATTTGCTATTTGGGCGCAGTATTATTTTCACAGTATGACTGAAAAAAACTAATTGCAGCTACATTTCGCATTAGTTTTACTTATTTTGCTCGTTGGGTTTTGCTCTCCAATTTTATTCATAAAGAATATAATCTGGTTGCTTTTTAATCTATTCTGCCTTGATTGTAAGCATTTTGAGTGATCATTCTCAATTATTTAACAAAAAGCACTGGTAAAAGTAGGATGTAATCAGTAATACAGTGGAGCAGTAGCCCTATTTTTTTTTATAGAATCTAGCCGCGAACAATGGTAGGTTTTTAAAAATGTTATCGTTTGCGTCAGGTTAGTAATGCCAATTGATTAATCGATAATAGGTATTCTTAACCACGCAATCACCCTGTCATATAAATAATGTAAAGAGGGTATTCATGGTAAAGCAAACAACACTATATGAAGAGCATATAGCCTGCGGCGCAAAGATGGTGGATTTTCATGGCTGGATGATGCCGTTGCATTATGGTTCTCAAATCAATGAACATAATTTCGTCAGAACCGATGCAGGGATGTTTGATGTTTCCCATATGACTATTGTCGATTTACATGGTGAAGGTTGTCGTGACTTTCTTCGTTATCTACTCGCTAACGATATCAATAAACTTACAGAGAAAGGTAAAGCCTTGTACACGGGTATGTTAAATGCATCCGGTGGGGTTATTGATGACCTGATTGTTTATTATTTGGAAGAGGGTTTCTATCGTTTGGTGGTTAACTCTGGGACAAGGGATAAAGACATCGCATGGATTGAGCAGCACGCAGCGGGTTATGCTGTCGAAATTCGTGTACGGGATGATTTAGCCTTATTGGCAGTTCAAGGCCCTCAAGCTCAGCAAAAAGTACACTCCTTGCTCAGTGATGAGCAAAATAAAGCCATTGCTGGCATGAAACCTTTCTATGGTGTCCAAACAGGGGATTTATTTATCGCCACGACAGGGTATACCGGTGAAAAAGGTTATGAAATTGCGATGCCGAAAAATCAAGTTGTTGGTTTTTGGCATAAGTTATTAAAAGCGGGTGTCCATCCTGCTGGCCTTGGCGCACGTGATACATTGCGTTTAGAAGCAGGTATGAATCTCTACGGTCAAGATATGGATGAAAGTATTTCCCCTCTAGCCGCGAATATGGGGTGGACGGTTGCTTGGAAACCGGAAGATCGCCAATTTATTGGGCGTGAGGCATTAGAACAATTACGCGAACAAGGAACTGAAAAACTCGTCGGTATTGTGATGCGTGAAAAAGGTATACTGCGAGCAGGGCAAGTGGTCCGCTTTACTGATGAATTGGGTAAATTACAAGAGGGGGTAATCACGAGTGGTTCTTTCTCTCCAACTCTCGGATTTAGTATTGCGTTGGCGCGTGTCCCTAACGGAATTCAAGACAAAGCGATTGTTGAAATTCGACATCGAGAAATGCCAGTTGAAGTGGTTAAACCGGGCTTTGTCCGCGAAGGTAACTGCTTAGTGTAATTTGGGGTAACCCGATAAACAAATTTTAAAATTGAGAGGCAAATAATGAGCAATACACCTAAAGAATTATTGTATACCCGTGAACATGAGTGGCTGCGTGATGAAGGTAACGGTGAGTATACCGTTGGTATTACTGAGCATGCGCAAGAAACTCTGGGTGATATGGTGTTTGTTGATTTACCTGAGGTTGGTAGCGTGGTTAGCGCAGGTGATGACTGTGCTGTTGTGGAATCCGTAAAAGCGGCATCTGATATCTACGCACCTTTGAGCGGTGAAATTGTTGCAGTTAATAGCGACCTGAATGATTCACCTGAACTAGTAAATGAACAGCCTTATCAAGAAGGTTGGATTTTCCGAATTAAAGCGTCGGATACCTCTGAGCTGGCGGACTTAATTGATGCGGCGGGTTATATCTCAATGATTGAAGTCGAAGAATAATTTATTCGTCATATTTTGTGTTGTGGCGGTGTTGGCTGCACTCGACAACTCGGGTCACATACTAGTGTATGCTCCCCAAGATTGTCTCCGCTTGCCGCCTAGCCACAACGCAAACTATTTAGAATAAATACTTTCAGTATGAGTTATAAGATGAATTATTTATAGGGTTTATTAATACGTTTGTTTTGTGGGTGTTGACTGCACTCGACAACTCGGGTCACATACTAGTGTATGCTCCCCAAGATTGTCTCCGCTTGCCGCCTAGCCACAACGCAAACTATTTAGAATAAATACTTTCAGTATGAGTTATAAGATGAATTATTTATAGGGTTTATTAATACGTTTGTTTTGTGGGTGTTGGCTGCACTTGACAACTCGGGTCACATACTAGTGTATGCTCCCCAAGATTGTCTCCGCTTGCCGCCTAGCCACAAGATGAACTATTTAGAGAGTTGAAAAATATAATTAGCAAGCAACAAGTCGTTACCTCGCAAGTTCCGTAATAACCGCCCTACAACTTATGCATAGCAGACAAAGGATGGGAACACAGATATGTCGATGTCACTGAGTCAATTAGAAAACCGTTCAGAATTTATTTCACGCCACATTGGTTCATCAGAACAACAAATAAAAACCATGTTAGATACTGTGGGTGCAACCTCATTAGATGCTTTGATGGACAAAATTGTTCCTAAAGCAATTTTACTTTCAGAGCCACCAAGAGTAGGTGGTGGGGCAACTGAACAGGAAGCTTTAGCTGAATTGAAAGCTATCGCATCACTGAATAAACGCTTTAAAAGTTATATTGGGATGGGTTATGCACCCGCGGTGCTTCCCCCTGTTATTTTGCGTAACTTATTGGAAAACCCCGGTTGGTACACAGCTTACACGCCATATCAACCTGAAGTTTCACAAGGCCGCTTAGAATCATTACTTAATTTCCAGCAGTTAACGATTGACCTTACCGGATTAGACTTAGCATCAGCCTCATTATTAGATGAAGCGACTGCGGCGGCTGAAGCCATGGCGATGGCAAAACGAATTAGTAAGTTAAAGAATGCTGAACGTTTCTTCGTTGCTGATGATATTCACCCGCAAACCCTTGACGTTGTAAAAACACGAGCCGGTACCTTTGGTTTTGAAGTGATTGTTGATAGTGCAGAAAAAGTTCTTGAACATGAAGGGGTGTTTGGGGCCTTGTTACAACAAGTGGGCACAACCGGTAATATCCATGATTACAGTGAACTATTCGCAACGTTAAAACAGCGCCAAATCGTTAGCTGTGTTGCTGCAGACATGATGGCATTAGTGTTATTAGCTGCACCGGGTAAACAAGGGGCCGATATCGTATTTGGCTCAGCGCAGCGTTTTGGTGTACCTATGGGCTATGGCGGTCCACATGCAGCTTTCTTTGCTTGCCGTGATGAGTTTAAACGTGCAATGCCGGGGCGTATTATCGGTGTGTCACGCGATGCCGCGGGGAATACAGCATTGCGTATGGCGATGCAAACCCGTGAGCAGCATATTCGTCGTGAAAAAGCGAATTCAAATATTTGTACCTCACAAGTTTTGTTAGCCAATATTGCGGCTATGTATGCGGTTTATCATGGTCCTGAAGGTTTAAAAATGATTGCTGGGCGTATTCATCGCTTCACATCAATCTTTGCTAAAGCTTTAGCCGAAGCGGGGTTCTCATCACGCCATAAAACTTGGTTTGATACTTTAGCAGTTGAAGTGGAAGATAAAACCGCAGTATTAGCCCGAGCAGAAAAAGCAAACATCAATTTACGGACGGATATTCGTGGAGCCGTGGGGGTCACCTTTAGTGAAGTCACCACTCGCCAGGACTTAAATGAGCTGTTTACGGTGATCACGGGTATTGACACTAAATTGGATTTTGAAAAATTAGACCAATCTGTTGCAAATCAAGAACACGCCATTCCAAAATCTATGCAACGGGCAGATGAAATCTTAGTTCATCCGAATTTTCATCGCTATCACAGCGAAACAGAAATGATGCGTTATATGCATAGCCTTGAGCGTAAAGATTTAGCGTTGAACCAAGCGATGATCCCGCTGGGGTCGTGTACGATGAAGCTTAATGCAGCCGCGGAGATGATCCCGATTACATGGCCAGAATTTGGGGAGCTACATCCATTCTGCCCTGTGGATCAAGCACAAGGCTATCATCAAATGATTGAACAGCTTTCTCATTGGTTGGTGCAATTAACGGGTTACGATGCGGTTTGTATGCAACCTAACTCAGGTGCACAAGGGGAATATGCAGGGCTGCTCGCTATCCGCCGTTATCATGAAAGCCGTAATGATGGGGGGCGGAATATTTGTTTGATCCCAGCTTCCGCTCATGGAACCAATCCAGCGTCTGCCCATATGGCGGGTATGGAAGTCGTGGTTGTACGTTGTGATGATGAAGGGAATATCGACTTAGACGATTTACGCGATAAAGCGCAGCAATATAGTGATGTACTTTCTTGTGTCATGGTGACTTATCCATCTACACATGGGGTTTATGAAGAAAGTATTCGCGAAGTCTGTGAAATTATTCATCAATATGGTGGGCAAGTTTACCTTGATGGAGCAAATATGAATGCTCAGGTTGGGTTAACGACACCGGGCTTTATTGGCGCGGATGTGTCTCACTTAAATTTACATAAAACATTCTGTATTCCTCATGGTGGTGGCGGTCCAGGTATGGGTCCAATTGGGGTGAAAAAACATTTAGCTCCGTTTGTACCAGGGCATTCAGTAGTTGAACAAGAAATGGTCACAGACCAAGGTGCAGTTTCTGCTGCTCCATTTGGTAGCGCTTCTATTTTGCCTATTAGCTGGATGTATATCCGAATGATGGGCTCTTATGGCTTACGCAAAGCGAGCCAAGTGGCTATTTTGAATGCGAACTATATTGCTAAACGCCTTTCCAGCCGCTATGACATTTTATATACAGGGCAAGATGGTTACGTTGCTCATGAATGTATCGTTGATTTACGCCCAATTAAAAAGGATACCGGCATCAGTGAGCTTGATATAGCTAAACGGTTGATTGACTATGGTTTTCATGCCCCAACCATGTCTTTCCCTGTGGCTGGCACGTTGATGATAGAACCAACGGAATCGGAATGTATCACTGAAATCGACCGTTTTATTGAGGCGATGTTAGCAATACGGGATGAGATTGACCAAGTGGTTGAAGGGCAGTGGACGCTTGAGGATAACCCTCTGGTGAATTCTCCTCATGTCCAAACCGAGCTAACGCAAGAATGGCCTCACAGTTATAGCCGTGAATTGGCTGTGTTCCCGACGGCGCAAACCAAAGCTAATAAATATTGGCCAGCGGTTAAACGTCTTGATGATGTGTATGGCGACCGTCATTTACATTGCTCGTGTGTTCCGATTGAAGAGTATATGTAAGATATAATTTAAAGTGCTCATATCATGTTGAGCACTATCAATAAATTAGTTATAAGGCTTGAACTCAATATTAGACTGAGTCAGGCCTTTTTCTTTAATATATTCACATGATAAATTAAGGTGAATACTGGGTGATCCCCGTATAGTTTTTACCTTGATAAACTTTCTCAACGTCACCGGTCGGTATTGTTACGCGATAAACCCCACCATTTAGGTCTGCGACATACATTAATTGAGCAGGTTTATCATAAGTGAGACCGATAGCTTCTTTGAAACCACGGCTGATAACTTTGTGATTATTGACGCCATGCGCCGTCACATTTGCACAATTTAAACTATTACCATCCGGTTCGGCACCTCTATCCGTCCAATATAAAAGACAGGCTTCTTCATCAAGTAATAGGTCAATAGGCTCAGGTAGGCGATCAAGTAATAGTTCAATATCAGTTCGGTTCTCGGGGGGTTGCTGAATGTGTGGTTTTAGTGGTGCTCTGAAAATACGACCAAGATTACCTTTTGGCGTCCCTTTTTGTGTCCAATAAACCCAATTGTTGGGAATATCTAAAGAAATACCGACACACTGGTCTAAAATATCAACTTGGTCTTGCTTATTTCTGGGCCTTGCCACATGAGTTTGCAAGTTTGAGCCATCGACATGGCAAGAAGTAACTTTTCCCCCTTCGCGATCACACCAATATAGCCTTTGATTGATTAAATCGAGTTGTAGCTGTTTTGGTGTTCTGACATCTCCATGACCTAACAACATTTTTCGCCCACTGCCATCGAAGTTCATTACGTTAATTGAACCATCATCAGCGTCATAATCCTCTCCCATATTACTCCAATAAATTAATTTATTCGTTGGGTCGACGGCGATACCATCTGGTGTTCCACCTAATTGTTCTATTAGGCATGTAATTTGATAGGTTGATTTATTAAACTGAATAATGGCTGGAGAATGGACATCAAGTAACAATAGATAAGGGGATGAGCTAATTTTATTCATTGGCATATGTCACCTAATTGACAATCAATACATCACGTGAATGTTTGTTTAAACCATAGGTAACATCTTATTAATTAGCAAATTATTAAATGTATTAAAAATTAGTTTTGAAGGAGGTTATAGGATTTTTATAAGCGGCCGTTAAGCCGCTTATCGGGAATTACAGTAACCAGCCTTTTTGCTGGGCTTGCTCTAACTGTAATTTAAGTTGTTGATAAAAATCAGGAAGAATTTGCTCTATATAATCACATTTACTGATTACTTGCTCAAGACGGATGTTGTTTTCAACCCAGCTTTGCCCTTGATTATGTAAATTCATCAGCATTGGCATAGCCCTATCAATCGCATTGGCGTAAATGGACTCAGGAGTTTCAAGCGCATCATATTCATTCCATAATGCTAAAAGCGTTTCAGCTTGCGGGTTAGGCAATAGGTTGAAAATACGATTAGCCGCTTTAACTTCTTCTTCATGGATAGCGTCACGAGCAGCATTATCGAATACCATTACATCACCTGCGTCAATTTCAACTATGTCGTGAACTAATGCTAATTTAATCGCATGCTCAATGTTAACACCTTGAACATAAGGGGCGAAGCTCATGGCTGCAACTGCAAACTGCCAGCTATGTTCGGCAGTATTTTCTTGGCGTTCGCGATTCAATAACTTATTTTTACGGTAAATACTTTTGAGCTTATCTAATTCCATTAAAAATTGGACGACCTCGGTAAAAGCCCCAAACTTGATAACCTCAATAGGCTCGTTACCTAATACAGATGACATAAAAACCCCAACTATTTTTCTTCTAATGAATATGGCAACGGTACGATAGTTAAATGGCTTTGCTCATCACCCATAACGCGAAAAACACTGTCAGGTGCCATATCGTTATTCATAATGATTTGCACATATATTTTGCCATTCCCTAAGCGAACCGTGGCAAGAACTGTCCCAGTACGGCGCCATTTATCGCCGAGTTGCCATTCAACGCCTTCACCAATATTTGGGAGTGTTGAACCTGTTCCTTTTAACAAATACATTGCGCGTTTATTGGCACCACGAAATTTGGCCCTAGCGACCATTTCTTGACCCGTGTAACAGCCTTTTTTAAAGCTAATTCCATCAGGAAGAGCTTGTAAATTAGCCGCTTGAGGTAAGTGTTGAGCGCTATTTTCTTGGTCTATAACGGCAAAGCCTGCTTCGATATCGAGTGCTAACCACTGTTCATCACTGACTTGTGGGGCACCGAGTGTCTGCACTATTGTCTGTGCTGTTGCCTCTGTTGTAACCACTAAAAAACGTTCTGTAGGTAATGAAAAATAGAGTAAAGTCGAATCACCGTCAGTGACTACTTGGTTTTGTTCGTCAGGTAAAACGCTAAAGACTGCTGAAAGTGCTGCTCTTGCTCCTTTACCCGCTACCCCAAGTAGCTTAAGCTCATTTTTTTTCTCAAATGTTACTTTGGAAAAAACCGCATATTTTTTGAGTTCAGCGAGTTGCGTATCAGCAATACTGCTTCTTAATAAATAAGAGAACCCTTCTAAATGATGGAATAACCGCAGGTCACTCCACATTTTACCTTTTGGGTCGCAATGGGCAGTTAATGCATGTGATTGAGTGAGTGTGGCAACATCTGCGGTCACTTGGCCTTGTAAATATTTTTCTGCGTCTAGGCCATGAAGGTGGATAAGTTCCCAGTTTTCCAGTGAAATCAAAACGAGCGGTAAAGAGTGTGATTCAAAGGGAAATTGTTGTGTACTATCAATATCAATTTGGGTAGTCATGATTTCACCTGTTGTTCTTTGATAGATAAAGGTGCTTAATGGTAAAATAGCTAGATAACATTGCAAGTAGTTATTATGATACCACGGGTATTATTGAGTATTTTTTTGTTATCTGTTTGTAGAAAAACGGCATTTTACTACTAAAATTACAACAATGTAGCCTATGGCATGTTTTCTCAGTAGATAATCTGTTAGAGTATTGAAAATAATCAATCTTATCAGTTAACTGCAACAAAAGGTCGTAGTGGAATGGATATTGAGAACAAGGCGCGAATTCATTGGGCTTGTCGCCGCGGTATGCGTGAGCTAGATATTTCAATCATGCCATTTTTTGAGTATGAATATGATAGTCTGACAACCAATGATAAACAGGTGTTTGTCCGTTTATTGGAGTGTGCGGACCCTGATTTATTTAACTGGTTAATGAATCACGGTCGCCCAGATGACGACGAGCTATTTCGTATGGTAAAACTGATTCAGGAAAAAAATAAAAATCGTGGTCCTGTGGAAATCTAATCTTTCCATTTCATGGAAAACACAGTTTTTTTCAACCTGTGTTCATGGGGCAGTAGGCATGTTTTTGCTTGTTGCACCATGGGCACCGGCTCATTCAATGATATGGTTGCCACTTCTTGCGGTTGTGGTGGCTAGTTGGGCAAAAAGCCAAAAGAACATCAGCAAAATAAAAGGGGTTGCTGTGTTGGTTAATGGTAATAAAGTCCAATGGAAAAAGAATGAATGGAATATTGTGAAAGCACCTTGGTTGAGCCGCTATGGCATCTTATTGTCATTAGAAGCTTTACAAGGTAAGCAACAAAAAATTCACCTATGGGTTGCTAAAGACTCTGTTTCTGAGGAAAGTTGGCGTAATTTGAACCAATTATTACTTCAATACCCTGATATTTAAGGCTACTGAAAAACAAGTAGCCGTAAAGAACCTTAGTCACTTATGTTCATGTATTACAGGGAAGCTTCGATTTCTTGCAAAATTTGCACACACCATTGCGCAATGCGCTCATCGGTCTGCTCAAATTGATGAACTTCATCTAATGCTAGCCCAACAAATTTATCACCCTGTTCATTTAAGGGTTTTGGGCTTTCGAATTCATAGCCATCAGTAGGCCAAAAACCGACAAATTTGACACCTGTTGGTTTTAATTGGTGGTATAACATGCCCAAGGCATCAAGAAACCATTCGCTATAATCTATTTGATCTCCTAACCCGTACATAGCAACAATTTTATTTGCTAAGTTAAGAGTGGGAAGCGCTTCCCAAATTTCTAGCCAATCTTCTTGTATTTCACCAAAATCCCACGTTGGTATTCCCAAAATAAGAACATCATACTGTTCCATTTCAGTTGGCGGTGTATCGTTAACGTTATGCAGTGTGACGAAATCATCGCCCAGAATATCACGTATTTTTTCTGCAACCATTTCGGTATAACAGGTACTAGAACCGTAAAAAAGACCTATTTTCATATATATTGTTACTATGTCCAGCTATGGTTTTCATCACAAGAGATGTATTGTAACAGAAGCAACTACATTCAGGCATAATAGAATTGTGTGGTCTTACCCTAAGGAAGCTCATTTTTCGTGGAAACAAAACAACTTAATCCATTAATTGAACAATTTCTTGATACCATTTGGTTAGAACAAGATCTTGCCGAAAACACTTTGGCATCTTATCGTAATGACCTTCAGTCGTTAGACAACTGGCTTGATGCTCACCAATTGTATTTAGAAAGTGTTCAGTCAATTGACCTGCAATCTTTTTTAGCAGAACGCATTGATGGCGGTTATAAAGCGACCAGCTCTGCTCGCCTATTAAGTGCTATGCGTAGGTTATTTCAGTATTTGTATCGTGAAAAAATACGTCTCGATGACCCATCTGCGGTTATTGCAGCACCCAAAATCCCTCAGCGTTTACCTAAGGATTTAAGTGAGCGGCAAGTCGAAGATTTATTGAATGCACCCGCAACAGAGGATGCGCTTGAGTTACGAGATAAAGCGATGTTAGAAGTGTTGTACGCTTGTGGTTTGCGAGTATCTGAATTGATAGGCTTAACATTTTCAGATATCAGTTTACGTCAAGGTGTCATCCGTGTGGTAGGTAAGGGTGATAAAGAAAGATTGATTCCATTGGGAGAAGAGGCAATATACTGGCTAGAAAAATATATTGATGAAAGTCGTCCTGAACTATTGAATGGCAAAACCAGCGATATTTTATTTCCCAGTAAGCGTGGCACTAAAATGACACGGCAAACTTTTTGGCATCGGATAAAATATTATGCAGTACTTGCTCATATTGATACTGAACTACTCTCACCCCACGTACTGAGGCATGCATTCGCAACCCATTTATTGAACCACGGGGCGGATTTACGTGTTGTGCAAATGTTATTAGGTCATAGTGACTTATCCACAACACAAATTTATACCCATGTTGCCACAGAACGGTTACGCATGTTACATGAGCAACATCACCCAAGGGGGTGATGTATGATTAAAGGATTATCTATGAAACGCAAATTGTTATTATTGGCTGCCGCGTGTATTACGGCATTTACAGCGACAGTATATGGCGCAACCGAAGAAAAAGTGATCCGCGATACGTTAGAAAAATACGATATGTCGGTTGAGGCAATTAAACCCTCACCAATAGTCGGCTTGAATGTCGTTGAAACAACAACTGGTATTGTTTATATCACTGACGACGGTAAATATTTACTGCAAGGGCCGATTTATGACATGAGTGGCAAAAACCCAGTCAATATTAGTAATCAGCCACTGATGAAAAAAATTGAAGCACTAAAAAATGAAATGATTATTTTCAAAGCGCCTCGAGAAAAATATGTTGTTACTGTCTTTACCGATATTAGCTGCGGTTACTGTAAAAAATTGCATGAATCTGTTGGTGAGTTAAACAGTAAAGGGGTTACGGTTCGTTATCTTGCATATCCGCGTCAAGGCGCTGATAGCGACGTAGGTAAAAAAATGGCATCAATATGGTGTAATGGTCTCCCTCAAAAAGCCTTGACTCAGGCATTTAAAGGGGACGAAATTGCGATGATTGATGGTTGCAAAATTGACTTAAGCAAACATATGAATGTCGGCAATTTATTTAAAGTCACAGGGACGCCTGCCATCATATTACCAGACGGCCAAATGTTACCCGGTTTTCTTAAGCCAGATGCTCTTATCCAGTTACTTGACCAAAAATAGTTAATTATTGTGAATGTAGAAACGTTATTACAACAAAGAACCCAAGATAACTCGGCTGTCCAATTACCTGGTTTACCGGAGCTGTTACAGCGCATTTATCGGCATCGGGGGATCACGGACATAACGCAATTAGAACGTAAAGCGTCTAATTTATTGGACTATCGTTCATTAGCTGGTATTGGGGATGCGTTATCACTGCTTTATCGCGCATTGGTTGAACATCAGGCGATCACCATCGTTGGTGATTTTGATGCAGATGGGGCAACGAGCACGGCATTAGCTATCCGCGCCTTAAAAGCGATGGGCTATGCAAACCTTAATTATATTGTTCCTAATCGTTTTGAAAATGGCTATGGTTTAACGCCGCTTGTTGTTGAAGAAGCTTATAAACGCGGGACAAATTTAATTATTACTGTTGATAATGGTATTTCATCTCATGAGGGAGTTGCCGTAGCTAACCAATATGGAATAAATGTCATTATTACGGATCACCATCTGCCCGGCGAAGTTTTACCTGCAGCTGATGCAATTATTAACCCAAATCTAAATGATTGCCGTTTTGCGTCCAAATCACTCGCTGGTGTTGGCGTGACCTTTTATTTGATGTCTGCATTGCGTGCACATTTACGCCAACAAGGGTGGTTTACGCAACAAGGTCTTAGTGAGCCTAATTTAGCAGAGTACCTTGATTTAGTCGCATTAGGGACTGTGGCAGATGTGGTTCCCCTTGATACCAATAATCGCATTTTAGTTCATCAAGGTTTAAACCGTGTTAGAGCAGGCCGTTGCTGTGTTGGTATTAAAGCATTAATTGAAGTTTCTAAACGGGACTTATCTAGGTTAGTCGCAAATGATTTCGGTTTTGCACTTGGTCCAAGGCTAAATGCTGCGGGTAGGTTAGACGATATGTCCGTGAGTATTGAGTTATTATTAACAGATGATATGGCCTATGCTCGGGAGCTTGCTAACGAACTTGATGGTTTAAACCAAACACGTCGCGATATTGAAGCAGGGATGCAACAAGAAGCATTGGTTCTGTTTAATAAACTTGAATACGGTAATAACCCATTGCCTAATGGCTTAGCGATTTACCATCCTGAATGGCACCAAGGTGTTGTTGGGATTTTGGCTTCAAGGATAAAAGAACAATACCATCGCCCGGTTATTGCTTTTGCACCGGCAGGGGATGGGATATTAAAAGGGTCAGGGCGTTCAATTCAAGGTGTACATATGCGAGATGCTTTAGAGCGGCTAAATACCTTACAACCTGGGCTGATGCAAAAATTTGGTGGCCATGCCATGGCGGCTGGGTTGACTTTGGACGTCGATAAATTTGATGTTTTTAAACATCATTTTGAACTATTAATGGGTGAGCTCATTCAGCCCGAGCAGCTTTCAGGCGTAGTTTGGAGCGATGGTGAGTTATCGCGCCATGAATTTTGTTTAGAAACAGCTGAGCTTCTTCGCGAAAGTGGCCCATGGGGGCAAGCATTCCCTGAACCTGTATTTGACGGGCATTTCCAGTTGCTACAACAAAGGTTAGTTGGGGAGCGTCACCTTAAATTGATGTTAGAACCTGTTTGTGGTGGGCCTATGCTAGATGCCATCATGTTTAATATTGATGTTCGCCGGTGGCCTGATAACAGCATCAAGAAAGCAAAAATTGCGTTTAAACTTGATGTAAATGAATACCGTGGGCAAAAAAATGTCCAGTTAATGGTTGAACATATTTGGCCGGATTGAGCTAACAAATAGCCAGAGAAATAGCGTTTGATGCCGCTATAAACCTGAGATAAATTCCGTTATACTAAACGGTTTGTAAATAAAAATTTTATTTTTGACTAACCATAAGATATTGAAAAATGACGTTTGAAATAAACCCAGTAAAAAGTAAGATTCAGGACCTGTCTGAACGGACAGAGGTTCTGAGGGGGTATCTTTGACTATGATGCCAAGAAAGAACGCTTAGAAGAAGTCAACGCTGAACTTGAGCAACCAGATGTCTGGAATGAACCAGAAAGGGCTCAGGCACTTGGTAAAGAACGCTCATCCCTTGAAGTTATCGTAGAAACGATTGACCAGATGGTTCAAGGCCTTGAGGACGTAGAAGGTTTATTGGAGTTGGCTGTTGAGGCCGACGATGAAGATACTTTCAACGAAGCCGGTGCTGAGTTAGAGCTACTACAAGGTAAGTTAGAGCAGCTCGAATTCCGCCGTATGTTCTCAGGTGAGTATGACAGCGCTGATTGCTACATTGACTTACAAGCAGGTTCTGGCGGTACTGAAGCGCAAGATTGGGCAAGTATGCTGTTACGCATGTATTTGCGCTGGGCAGAGTCAAAGGGCTTTAAAACCGAGATTATTGAAGAATCTGATGGTGATGTTGCTGGGCTGAAATCTGCAACGGTCAAAATTATTGGTGACTATGCCTACGGGTGGCTAAGAACGGAAACCGGGGTTCACCGTTTAGTGCGTAAGAGCCCGTTTGACTCAGGTGGGCGCCGTCACACCTCTTTTAGTTCTGCGTTTATTTACCCTGAAGTGGATGACGATATTGATATCGACATTAATCCAGCGGATCTGCGTATTGATGTATACCGTGCTTCTGGTGCTGGTGGTCAGCACGTTAACAAAACAGAGTCAGCGGTTCGTATCACACACATTCCAACGAATATTGTGACTCAATGCCAGAATGACCGTTCGCAGCATAAAAACAAAGACCAAGCGATGCGCCAGTTAAAAGCTAAGTTATACGAACTGGAAATGCAGAAGAAAAATGCAGATAAGCAAGCGATGGAAGAGAACAAATCCGATATTGGCTGGGGAAGCCAGATTCGTTCTTATGTCCTTGATGATGCAAGAATAAAAGATTTACGTACTGGTGTGGAAACGCGTAACACGCAAGCCGTACTGGATGGTGATTTGGATAAATTCATTGAAGCTAGTTTAAAAGCTGGCCTGTGAGGAAAAAATGTCTCAGGAACAACAAGGCGCTGAACAAGCACCTGATTTGAATAACGAACTTAAAGCCCGCAAAGAAAAATTAGTGGCATTGCGTGAAAAGGGTATTCCATTCCCCAATGATTTTCGTCGTGAAAATATTTCTGACAAAATTCATGCTCAATATGATGATAAAACATCAGAAGAGCTTGAAGACTTAAATATTGAAGTGTCGATTGCAGGTCGTATGATGACTCGCCGTATTATGGGTAAAGCGTCATTTGCCACGTTACAAGATGTTGGTGGGCGCATCCAAATTTACGTATCTCGCGATGATTTAGCCGAAGGCGTCTACAATGAGCAATTCAAAAAATGGGACTTAGGTGACATCCTTGGTGCAAAAGGTCGTTTATTTAAAACCAAAACAGGTGAATTAACGGTTCATTGTCACGAAGTGCGTTTATTAACTAAAGCGCTTCGCCCTTTGCCTGATAAATTTCATGGGTTAGCAGACCAAGAAACACGTTATCGTCAACGTTATCTTGATTTGATTGCTAACGATGAGTCACGTCATACATTTATTGTTCGTTCGAAGATCCTTGCAGAAGTCCGTAATTTCATGGTGGATAATGGCTTTATGGAAGTCGAAACACCAATGATGCAAGTTATCCCTGGCGGGGCATCTGCTCGTCCGTTCATTACTCATCATAATGCGTTAGATATTGATATGTATTTACGTATTGCACCAGAACTGTACTTAAAACGGTTAGTTGTTGGTGGTTTTGAACGTGTATTTGAGATTAACCGTAACTTCCGTAATGAAGGGCTATCTCCACGCCATAACCCAGAGTTCACTATGATGGAACTCTATATGGCGTATGCGGATTACCGTGATCTGATTGCTTTAACTGAAGATCTCTTTCGTACACTGACACAAAAAGTGTTAGGGAATACGGTTGTTCAATATGGTGAGCAGCAGTTTGATTTTGGTAAACCATTTACTAAATTAACAATGAAAGAAGCTATCTGTAAATATCGTCCAGAAACTAATGTTGCTGACTTAGACGATATGGATAAAGCGGTTGCGATTGCTCAATCAATTGGTATCAAAATTGAGAAGAGCTGGGGTCTTGGTCGCATTCAATGTGAGATTTTTGAAGAAGTTGCGGAAAGTCATTTAATCCAACCAACTTTTATCACCGAATATCCGGCTGAAGTATCACCATTAGCGCGTCGCAATGATGATAACCCATTCATCACTGACCGTTTTGAATTCTTCATCGGTGGTCGTGAAATCGGTAATGGTTTCTCGGAATTAAATGATGCGGAAGACCAAGCAGAGCGCTTTGCCGAACAAGTTCGTCAAAAAGATGAAGGTGATGACGAAGCGATGTTCTATGACGAGGACTATGTTACTGCATTAGAACATGGTTTACCGCCAACAGCTGGTCTTGGTATTGGTATTGACCGTATGGTGATGTTGTTTACTAACAGTCATACAATTCGCGATGTTATTTTGTTCCCTGCATTGCGTCCAAGTAAAGCTTAAATACTATATATGCCCAGTTAAATCTGGGCATTTTATTTATCCCCATCCTTTTACTCTTTTTATGCTTTATTCAAGCTCATCATTTTAGTTGTAAAATTACTACCTTGTTTGTTTTATATTGCAATGTCTCGTTTAAGTTTGCACATTTAATCGCTGTGCCCCTGCTAAATACGACGAATGAAACATATATTAAAATCAAAAATAAATTTGAGTTACGAATGGTATCAATTTAATATAAGTAATTCTGACAGATAGCTGGTATAATTGATGGCGCAAAATTACTGTTATACTAATGTGTGCCTCTATGCAACATATTGATTAAATATAAGTTTTATTGTTTTTTTTGCGGGGTTTGTAGCTAATTTTTTAAAGTGAACTACATTTATTATGGATAGCTCTTCGCTATGCTAAAGCATTCTTTAACCCGTTGTTTGTAATAAAAATGAAAAATAGATTTGTTTTGCAAAGTGGATGACTGCTTTATTTGTTAGCAAGTGTTACAAAGAAATACTTAGAATTAGGCTTGACCTAAGATGTTATTAGACTGTTTGATTTACGATTAGGTTAACGGTTTAAATAATCTTTTGCTAACATAATATAATTAAAAAGCCCACTCATAGGTGTTGAGTTATCACTTATTTGGCGTATTAATGAGAATAAGCTCATAAAAATAACTAAAATGTAGCGATAAAATTATTTTGAAACTAAAATTAATTTAATCATAAATTTATGAGAACACTCTATTTCTACATTCGGGCTTATAGAAAATAGCTAATTTTTAGCTTACACTAGGTTTCTTGGACATCATTATAATAGCGAAGAAAAGTGCTGGTAAGGTAACCATATGTTTTTAAAAAATAAATTTTATGTTGCATCTTTGCTTATAGCAAGTACAGCTCTTCTTTCAGGTTGTACATTTGGCTCAGACACATACAATACAGCAACACCGAACACCCCAAGTAAGCAGGTAGTCAATACTAATACCGCTCAACCAGTAGCGGATGCAACCGCAACTCAAGGGCAGGTTGATGATTCTTACCCTGAATCTCAAAAAGTTCTAAATAATGCTATCGACCGCACACCAATAGCATCCACAAGTTATGGTGATAATGCGGCTAACCAGCAAACATTTGCTCATCTAAATACGTGTGTTAAAGAATTAAACGCATTAAAAACGCTCTCACCTAAAGATTACAATCGCTTAGTAGGTTCATTTAAAGAGGTTAGCGAAATCAACCGCCTATATCGACAAGTTGAAGGTACTGCTAGCCCCGACACAATTGAACTATTACAAATGGCAATAGAGTCTAAAACTAAAGTGTTGTGCGCAAAAGTTCGCTATAACTCAGTATTGTCTACCGAATCAACGTTGAAGAAAATTAGTGGATTATGAGAATAAACCTTAGGCTTTGTGTGTCGCTGGCACTTGTTACGACTTTTTTTAGTCATGCTCCAAAAGCAGAGCGCTTTAACAATGTTATTGATGATTTTGATACTTACCTTCAATTAGAAAAAGAAGGTAAGGTGCAAGAGCAAAAACAACAATTACCAGTTAATACACAAAACCAAGGTTATGATATCTTTTCTTCGCTATCTACGGTCCCTGCGCCAAATGAAAAACAAAAGTCTGCGGCAGCCAACAAAGGGACCAAAGGAAAGAACTCAGGGAAGAAAAAATCAGCTGCGGCATCAAACAAGAAAAATGATGTAGCGAAAACTGAGGCTGAAAATTCAGGTACAACAACCTTTCCTGAAGTTTGTGCAGTGACAACCGAAAATGTGGTTGCACCTGTTTTATTGTCGTCCTATCCTTATTTTTTCCAGAGTAATCAATGGAATCCGGCCTATCTCGCGAAAGACTTTGCGAAATATCAACTTGTCCTCGATCCACTGGGTTTGTATTCATCTAAATATACGAAACCAACGGGTATTGATGCTTCAGCTTACCTTGAGCAATTAGCTAAACTTATTGAACGTCAGCAATTAACCAATTTATATAAATTTGGTATTGCGCAAGGGGTAGGGCAATTAATTGCGTATAACAACTTGTTGAACGATGATCAATTAGTCGCAGAACTTATTAATCATAATAAGAGTATTGCTCAGTTGACGCATACAATCACTGAGAAACAATTTGAGATTGATAAACTGAATGCTGAGGTGCTTAAAAATAAAGAGCAAATCGCACAATTACAGGCTGTATTAGATTCATCAGATGATCAATCGCTAATTGATACTTTGAATACTAAATTAGCTGAAGCGCAAAAAGCTATTGAGCAAAAACAAAATAGCCTTGAACAATTAAGCCAAGAAAACCAGCAAACACAAGAAACCATTGCTCAACTTGAAAATCAATTGAATGATAGTATTACTGAGCAATCAAAACTTAAACAGCAATTGGCTGAGAAAGAACAATTATTTGTTGCAGCAAATCTGAAGATTGAACAACTTACAGCGGATATTGCTAAATTAGAGTTAGATGCGAAAAATCAATTACAGATGGCAGGCAATACTGATGAGCAAATAAAATCAGTCACTGCTGAACTGTTGCAGCAAAAAGAGTTGCTTAAGCAGAAAGAAAGTGAATTAGCAGCAGTACAGAGCCAAAAAGATGATGTTCAAGTGGCTTTGAAGGCGCAGCAAGATAGTGCGAAATTATTAGAACAACAAAACCAACAGTTGCAGTCGCAATTAGTTGAGAAAGAACAGTTAGCTGAGAAAATCCAGGCATCATTAGCAGAAAAAACACTTCAAGTAGAACAAAAAGCCGCTTTAGAAGTTGCATTAAAAGAAGCTCAAGAACAGCTTAACAATCACCAGACCACACAAAACACACTCGCAAAACAATTAGCAGATAGTGAAAAACAGCAAGCTCAATTACAGGCTCAATTAAGCCAAAACGAGCAGAATTACTCAGTTGCACAGGCGCAGTTAAAACAAGCCAATGCAGAGCTGCAAAAACTGCAAGCAAATATGGAAAAACAAACCGCCTTGATGAGCCAAGCCAGCGATGAGCAAGTAAAAGCGCTGACGGCGGATTTGAATAAGCAAATTATTTTGCTCAAGCAACAAGAACAAGGCTTAGAAAAATCACAAGCTGAAAACCAAGCCACGCGCGAAGCGTTAGCTAAACAGCAAGCGGCGGCGAAAGCTTTAGAGCAGCAGAACCAGCAGTTGGCGAAGCAGTTACAAGACAAAGCGCAGCAAGCGGATAAAATCCAAGCGTCATTAGCGGAACAAACCGCGAAATTAGCCCAGAAAGCGGCGTTAGAAAGCGAATTGGCGGCAGCGAAGAAACAGCTGGCAGAGCACCAAGCGGCGCAAAATGCATTATCGAAACAGTTTACTGACAGCGAGAAGCAGCAACTTGCGCTGCAAGCGCGCTTGCAGAAAAATGAGCAGGATTACGCCACGGCACAGGCGCAGTTAAAACAAGCCAACGCAGAGCTGCAAAAACTGCAAGCGAACGTGGAAAAACAAACTGCCTTGATGAGCCAAGCCAGCGATGAGCAAGTGAAAGCGCTGACAGCGGATTTGAATAAACAAATTGCGTTATTGAAACAAAAAGAAGCTGGGTTGGAAAAAGCGCAAGCAGAAAGCCAAACCACGCGCGAAGCGTTAGCCAAACAGCAAGCGGCGGCGAAAGCTTTAGAGCAGCAGAACCAGCAGTTGGCGAAGCAGTTGCAAGACAAAGCGCAGCAAGCGGATAAAATCCAAGCGTCATTAGCGGATCAAACCGCGAAATTAGCCCAGAAAGCGGCGTTAGAAAGCGAACTGGCGGCAGCGAAGAAACAGCTGGCAGAGCACCAAGCGGTGCAAAATGCATTATCGAAACAGTTTACTGACAGCGAGAAGCAGCAACTTGCGCTGCAAGCGCGTTTGCAGAAAAATGAGCAGGATTACGCCACGGCACAGGCGCAGTTAAAACAAGCCAACGCAGAGCTGCAAAAACTGCAAGCGAACGTGGAAAAACAAACTGCCTTGATGAGCCAAGCCAGCGATGAGCAAGTGAAAGCGCTGACGGCGGATTTGAATAAACAAATTGCGTTATTGAAACAAAAAGAAGCTGGGTTGGAAAAAGCGCAAGCAGAAAGCCAAACCACGCGCGAAGCGTTAGCCAAGCAACAAGCAGCAGCGAAAGCTTTAGAGCAGCAGAACCAGCAGTTGGCGAAGCAGTTACAAGACAAAGCGCAGCAAGCGGATAAAATCCAAGCATCATTAGCGGATCAAACCGCGAAATTAGCCCAGAAAGCGGCGTTAGAAAGCGAACTGGCGGCAGCGAAGAAACAGCTGGCAGAGCACCAAGCGGCGCAAAATGCATTATCGAAACAGTTTACTGACAGCGAGAAGCAGCAGCTTGCGCTGCAAGCGCGTTTGCAGAAAAATGAACAGGATTACGCCACGGCACAGGCGCAGTTAAAACAAGCCAACGCAGAGCTGCAAAAACTGCAAGCGAACGTGGAAAAACAAACTGCCTTGATGAGCCAAGCCAGCGATGAGCAAGTGAAAGCGCTGACGGCGGATTTGAATAAACAAATTGCGTTATTGAAACAAAAAGAAGCTGGGTTGGAAAAAGCGCAAGCAGAAAGCCAAACCACGCGCGAAGCGTTAGCCAAGCAACAAGCAGCAGCGAAAGCTTTAGAGCAGCAGAACCAGCAGTTGGCGAAGCAGTTACAAGACAAAGCGCAGCAAGCGGATAAAATCCAAGCATCATTAGCGGATCAAACCGCGAAATTAGCCCAGAAAGCGGCGTTAGAAAGCGAACTGGCGGCAGCGAAGAAACAGCTGGCAGAGCACCAAGCGGCGCAAAATGCATTATCGAAACAGTTTACTGACAGCGAGAAGCAGCAGCTTGCGCTGCAAGCGCGTTTGCAGAAAAATGAGCAGGATTACGCCACGGCACAGGCGCAGTTAAAACAAGCCAACGCAGAGCTGCAAAAACTGCAAGCGAACGTGGAAAAACAAACCGCTTTGATCGGTCAAGCAAATGATAAACAGATTAAAGAGTTAACTGCTGATCTAAATAAACAAATTACCTTGTTGAAACAAAAGGAAGTTGCTTTAACGAAGTTAGATGCAGAGAAAAAATCAATTCAGGGAGAATTGGCGACTCAACAAAATGAAAGTAAAAAGCTTGAGCAGCAACTCACTGATGCAAATAAGCTTATCAGTACTTTGAAAGTGGATTCACAAAAAGAATCGGCTGCAGCCCAAACAAAATTGAAAAAACTGCAAAGAGAATTAGATTCGCTCAATTCTGTAACCGGTGATAATGCATTAAAATCACAAATAATGGATTTAAATCGTCGCATTACTCAGTTACAAGTTGAAAACGATGCGTTAAAAGCGAAGGGAAGAACAAGTTCAACAGCAGGTTTAGCTGGAAGAGCCCTTCCTAGTAAAGATTTAAAAGTAATAGCTGCAGAAAACGCGAAGAAAAACCAGAAAATAATTGAGCAAATTACCGCTCAAAAATACAGTAAACTTGATAGTAATACCTATTATAAAATTATTCAGGCCGGCTCACCGATAAAAAATGTTAAGAGTAAAGATGTTACTTTTATTATGAGGGAGCAACTAACGGATGGTAAGGTTACTGTAATGTATACTGAGCAAAACCCAGTCACATTACCTTATGACCAGTTACCGACACCGTTGAATTCATTTGTTGAACGGGCTGGAGAAGGCGGAATGGTTAAAGTGTACATCAAACCAGAAGGCGGTTATGGCGTTGAAGGGATACCGGGCGAAGTGCCACCTAATTCAATGTCTATTATTGATTTGAAAATTATTAAAGCTAAATAATTTAGCGGCTACCTAAGATTATCTTGAGAAGTAGTTTGTCATTAAAAGGCAGGCTACTTTTTTTATGGTATCAGTAATCTAGGGGGGAATTTAGTCAGTGGATGTTAATTAGAAAGGGGGGGGACGACGGAGGGTGCCTTTCTGCCAGTTTATAGTTAAAGCTGAAATTTCTATAACTGACAGGGCATGTGTCTATGCGCGATATGCTGCGATATTAAGCCGCTATTCTTGATCTGCTAGGCGTATATCCAAACCGCTTGCGATAAGTTTGTGTAAAGTAGGATTGACTAGAAAAGCCAGCTTCCATTGACACTTCCACAATACTCATTGCAGTGTTAACTAATAATTGGTGTGCATACATAATTCGTTTTTCGCTGATCCATGAGCGTGGTGATGTAGCATATACAGTATGAAATAATTCTTTAAAGGTCGTTAACCCCATACCAAACGTTCGTGCAAACTCGCTTAATTTCCATTCTTTAAGGTAATTGGCTTCCATAAATAATTGCAAACGTTCCGCTTGTCGGCTACTGAGTTGCCTAAAATTAGATAATAATAAAGCGCCTTGCTCACTGTAGCTTAATAATAAGAGTAATTCACTTACACGAAGGGAAACAATTACTTCAGGATATTCATGATCGATAAATGAGTTCAGGCTATTTTTAATATCATCAATTAATGAATATGAGGTAAATTTAATGATGTCACTTGAGAATGTCTCATTTCGCTCTATTTCGCTTAATTGAGAGCCATGTGTTGCAATAAAATCACGTAAAAACTTATCATCTAAAGCTATCCAAAGTAATTGGCAATCTACTGAAGGATCAGTCATTTGCAAGGAATATGAACCTTGCTTATGATATAAGATATCCCCTTCGTTTAAGGTTTGTAAGTTAGCTGGAGTTTCTAATAATAGTGAACCTTTCTCTACAATAAAAATACCTTTTGTCGCAAAATCCATAATATTATGAGACATACTACTATCTACACTTATTCGTTTGATAACCTGTTGGTTTAAGTTACTTTCAATTTGCATAATTGACACCTTATTAATCTCATTTAAATATTCCAAATGTAATTAGCGAAATTAAACATCACGCTATTTCTTCTATTGATATCTAAAGTCGCTACTACTAGTAAGGCTGAAATTATATTTATCGATTGTTTTTATGTCACACTGTAAATTTAAATATTAAAAAATGTTTCAAAACATGGTTTTTTCGAGCTTTTCCTTTCATTTGAAAGGTATTTCCGTTGTTTTGTGGGAGGGGATTTTATAATATTCTATATTTTTGTTATTTATCTGAAATATTATTCTAATTTATTAAAGTCATCTGGATGTTAATATTTTGTTGTTTTGTTACGCGTAACGTGAGTTTTTTTCAATTTAATGCTTGTTTGTCATTTTATAGGAATTAGTGTTAATTATAGGTATGTTAATAATGACTATAAAACTCGTCAAAAGTAGTATTGATAAGTTTATTTTATCAATACTAATGTTATTACATTGAGTTATTAAAAGTATTAATCATTATGATTGATTTTCTTTATTAAAAGTGGGGTAAAAGGGATGAAATTGAGACATTAATCTTGTTTTTTAATCAATAGGCAAAGCTGATAGGTTTGATAGGTTATATAAATATAGATTTTAATAAATAGTTTTTAAGGGTTACTATTTTTTAGGTATCCATCATTACTGAAAAAAAATACATTTTATAAATTTTTGCATAGGGCATGGCCTATTAAGGAGATTTTTAGCAACAAATAGCCCACTGAAGAAATTTCAAAAATTACAGTAGGATATTGCTAAAGGGGGGATTATAGATACAAACTGATAATGGTAAGGCTCTTTAATCATTATAAGAAGATTAGTGATAACAGCCGATGGGGGTTATATTGCTTTTTTAATGCAATGAAGTGGAATCTACTGTATTCGCTTATTATGAACTTTCTTTAGAGTTTGCTCTCTTATTAACCTTAGGTGGCAAATCAGGGACGGGTTTACGGTCATCGAGAAGGTGGCGTATCGCGAGTATTGGGTGATGAATAAGCATTTTTGGGCCAGCCCAACGCATGATTAGCTTCATTTGTTCACGCATTTTTGGTTGGTAACAATGGATAGGGCATTGTTTACAGGCGGGCTTTATTTCACCATAACGGCATTTCTCTAGTCGATTTACGGCATAAAAATAGAGTTTTTGATAATAATCGGGGGCATCATTGGTTGCTGGGTGTGCTTTTTCATAGATTTTTATCATCTTTTCAATTGTTTTAATTTCCCGATTAATACGTTTGCCAGCCATAACAAGTCCTCTATTACAGTAAACATACATTTAATATACAACTTTATTGGTGTAATGAATAGTTAACGATAAATTATTGAGTAATTTATTGATGGTGTTCAAGAAAGCGGTGGATTTTACTGAGGGCTGAAAAAGAGGGTAATAAGCTACCCTCTTAAATAAGAAAGTATTAATAACTTAATGGCGGCTTAAAATATCAGCCAAATAAAGTCATATTAACTGCTTAGCTAAAGTCCCACTTTTTTATAAAAGCGGCAGAGAAAGCTGAGCTAGTATCGTTGTGGTGAAGTGGCTGATCACCTATTCGACAACATTATTTTTTGCATTTCATCTTTAAGATGTAATTTTTCTTTTTTCAGTTTGGCTACGTGTTCATTATAACCTGCGCCTGAAGGGCCCTCGAGCTTACTGATTTCTTTGTCGAGTTGATGATGCTTTTCATAAAGAGTTTGAAAACGGGGATGTGTAGATACTAATTTTGAAACTAAATCTTGATCTGCTGATAACATACTACCTCCTCAGAATGTATTAAGCCTCAAGTTCAGTATAATCAGTGCCTAGCTGTTGTGCATTAAAATAGGGGGTAATTTACATAATTTTTATCATTTTTATGATCACTCTACTAAAATTAAGTATGATTACGTTAATACTGGGGGTGATTTATTTTTTTGTAATTAAGAATCATCCATAGTGATAATTATGGTGTAAATAACTTAACATATAGCCAAGTATGGTTTTTTTAATTGGTTTTATCTTCTGAAATAGGAATAAATAATGAAGAAAGCGATTTTATCTGTAATGGCAGCGGCACTGATTTCATCTTGTGCAGTAGCAACGGAAGAGTTGGAAAAGATCGCGCCATATCCAAAAGCAGAATCAGGTATGACACGTCATGTCATTCAACTTGCCAATCAACAAAATGAAAATGACTTTATGGTTGAATTAGTCATTGGGAAAACCATCAAAGCTGATTGTAACCGCCAATGGTTTATGGGAGATCTGGATAAAAAAACATTGGAAGGCTGGGGATATGATTACTATAAACTAGATGAAGTCAAAGGCCCTGCCTCTACTATGATGGGCTGCCCTGAACCTGCGAAAGACCGTTTTGTTTCCACACAATTAGGCGATGACGCTTTTATGCGTTATAACAGTAAGCTGCCAATCGTGGTTTATACGCCATCAGATATGCAAGTTAAATACCGAGTTTGGTCAACCGATGGTAAGCTAATGGATTCCATCAAAAAATAATTAAAAGAATGCCGCATATTGCGGCATTTTTTATCAGAAAATATTTAACGAATAACAAATACCGAAGTTTTAGCATGGCGCACAATAGCGGATGCAGTAGAGCCCAATAGATAGGTTGAAGTGCTTGGGCGATGTGAACCGACCACAATTAAATCTGCGTTAATTTCTTGCGCATAATCTAATATTTCATCTTTAGCTGAGCCGATACTGACTTTACAGTTAATTTGCTTATCGGAAACTTTGATGTCTTTTATGACTTCTTCAAGTGCGCGCATCGCCAGAATTGAACGTTCAGCGGAATCTTTATGGCTTTCAGGTAGTGCTGCGATTTCAATACCAAAAAACAACTCGACACTAGGGATTACAGACAGAAAGTGAATTTCAGGTGAGCCTAGCTGCGCTAACGCTTCTACGTGTTTGAGGATCTCTTGATTCAATTCATCTTCTAACAAATCAATAGGAACTAGGATTTTTTGATACATAGCTACCTCATTTAGTGTCATTTAAAATTAATTATAGTGGCTTACCTACAATATACTATAAGTTAAATAGAAAGTAACAAATGCTATTAAATGCGCATTTATCGTGTTTTTGCAAGTTTAATATTATTAACTTAATAAAAAGAAAGGGTAATTATTATTAGTCAAAAGCTTTATTTACAATTAATAATGGGACTTTAAACGAAGAATGTGAGAGCATACAAAGAAATCATTTTTAACTTATTGATTTAAAAGGTTTATCTGAATGATAATTGTTTTGTTTTTCATTAAAGAATATATTTTATGAATATAAAAAATACTTCATCTAATAAAATGAGTGAGTTTGAAACGCAACAAGCAAAATTCAAAGCGGCAAAGAAAAGCACACTAATCAGTGTGGTGGTGAATACGCTGTTGTCGATTTGGCAGATAATCATTGGTATTTTTTCACACTCTTCGGGGTTAATTGCTGATGGTATTCATACATTATCTGACTTGGTTGCAGATTTTGTTGTACTTATTGCGAATAAAAAAAGCCACAAAAAGCCGGATGAAGACCACCCTTATGGCCATTTTCGTTATGAAAATGGAGCTTCATTAATTTTAGGGATTATTTTGTTAGTGGTCGGTGTGGGAATGGTGTGGTCAGCGATTGGAAAAATGTTGAACCCAGCACTGATCCCTGAAGTTCATACGATTGCATTAGTTGCAGCTTTAGTGGCTTTAGTCGCGAAAGAGGGCTTATTTCGTTATATGTTGTATGTGGCGAAAAAAGTGAATTCTAATATGTTAGTTGCCAATGCATGGCATGCGCGTTCTGACGCTGCCTCTTCATTAGTTGTTGCAGTTGGTATTGTTGGTAGCTTATGTGGGTTGCGGATCCTTGACCCAATAGCTGCTTTGATTGTTGGGACATTCGTTTTTCGTATGGGGTTTAAATTCACCAATCAATCGATGCAAGACCTAATGGATAAAGGCGCTGATGAAGAAACATTACAAGAAATTCGCACTGTTTTAGAGGGTATTAATGAGTTATCTGGATATCATGATTTAAAAACCCGTAAATCAGGTGATTTTTTATTAGTAGATGTTCACCTAGAACTTGATGGCAATATGAGTATTACCGCAGGCCATGATATTGCAGTGAATGTGCGGAAAAAATTGATGGAAAACCCGCAAATATTAGATGTTATGACCCATCTTGACCCATATGATAAAAACCATAAGCACTAAACCACCATGAATTAATCTATTTTTATATAAGGCCGAGCTTTTAATAGCTCGGCTTTTTTGTTGCTAATATGAATTAGAAACTTAACAATAAGTTATTGCACTTTATGAGTTACAAATGGAAAATCAGCAAGTTGTTTCCAAACAATATGCATTAATGATGACACCCGCCTAGCGAACTATACGGGTTAATACTGAATAATTGAGGGAAAAATGCAGTTTACTCAAGAACAATGTCAGAGGCTCCGAACGCCAAAAGTTATCGCTCTAACCAATAAAAATGGGATGAAAATTATCTTAACGAGCCTCGGTGCCAGTTGGGTTAGCTGTATAGTGCCTTTAGCGACAGGGAAAAGGGATGTCATCTTGGGAGCCCCCAATATGGCAAAGCATATGGAGCAAGGTGTATACCTCGGTGCCACAGTTGGGCGAGTCGCTAACCGGATTTGTGCATCACAGTTCACTATTAATGGGCAACATTATCGAGTATCGAATAATCAAGGTAATCACTGCTTGCATGGTGGAAAAGATAATTTTAGTTATCGTATATGGGGAATTCTTCAACCTAGTCCACAGAAAGCGGTTTTTGTGTTGACCTCTCCTGAGGGAGATCAAGGCTTTCCTGGTCGTCTCTATATTGAAGTGAGTTATGAATTAACCGAAACAAATCAAGTCATTATCGACTATAAATATCAATCAACAGATTATGGCCCTGTTAACCTCACTAACCATGCTTATTTTAATTTAGCAGGGGAAGACTCGCTAAGAACAGCACTCGAACATGATTTACAAGTGCATGCCGATGCCTATTTGCCAATCACTCATGATGGTATCCCTACGGGGGAGTGGCGTGATGTAACAGAAACCAGCTTTGACTTTCGTCAGGGTAAGCGTATTGGGTTTCATTTTTTACAAGATGAAGAACAACAGCACGTCGGAGGGTATGACCACGCATTAGTGTTAAATAAAACCCTTACGGATGGAGTGCAAACTGTCGCAACACTTGGGTCACCTAATGGGGATGTGAAATTAAATATTGCGACCACTATGCCAGCACTTCAGCTTTATAGTGGCAATCATTTAGTTGCAGTATCAGGAAAAAGCCAGACCTATACAACCTATTCAGGTGTGGTACTTGCTACACAGTTTCCTCCAGATGCGGTAAATCATCCAGAATGGGGGGAGCAATATGATTCACTTGTTCAACCTAACAAAATTTATACCAGCCAAACCTGTTACCAATTTTTATTTTGATACTTATACGTAATAGCCTAATTTTACGGTATTTAATAGATAAAAAAACACCCCAAAAGCCAGACTAATGGCGTCCAACTTTTGAGGTGCTGTTCACATTAGAGGACGGAAACAGTTACAAAAACAATATTAAATAACAAATAAATCCATATATTCATTCACCGGCATTTTTTCCAATAGTGGTTTATCAAGGGATGCTTTAAGAATACGTAGTTGCTGGGCTTCAGGGAATTGTCTTGCCAAGTTTATTCTAAATTTCTGTAATAATAATGGCATTCCCTCTTTACGACGACGTTTGTGGCCGACAGGGTATTCGATTACGACCTCTTCTAGCACTTGGCCATCTTTTAAGGTGATGGTTACCCCATTACTGATCGAACGTTTTTCTGGGTCGTGATAATCCTGCGTGAAATTAGGGTCCTCATAACAGTGCATTTTTGCCCGTAGTTCATCAATACGACTATCATTTGCAATATTGTCTTCGTAGTCAGCAGCGGTGAGGCGACCAAAAATTAATGGGACTGCCACCATATATTGAATACAATGATCGCGATCAGCAGGGTTATGCAATGGGCCTTTTTTATCGATAATACGGATGCATGCTTCATGTGTACGGATAGCGATAGACTCAATGTCTTGCGCCGTTTTGCCTAATTTCAATAGCGTTTGGTAGAGCTGTAAAGCCGCTTCAACTGCTGTTTGTGAGTGAAATTCTGCTGGGAAGGAAATTTTAAATAAAACATTTTCCATAACATATGAACCATAAGGACGTTGAAAAGTCAGTGGTTTCCCATCAAACAAAACATCATAGAAGCCCCATGTTTTAGCAGTCAAAGCGGTTGGGTAGCCCATTTCACCTTTTTGAGCCATTAACGCAAGCCTAACTGCTCGTGATGTGGCATCACCGGCTGCCCATGACTTACGCGAGCCCGTATTGGGCGCATGTCGATAAGTCCGTAAGCTATGACCATCAATCCACGCTTGAGAAACTGCATTTAGGATCTGTTCTCTTTCTAACCCTAACATGTGAGCAACAACGGCGGTTGATGCTACTTTAACTAAAATAACATGGTCGAGACCCACTTTGTTAAAGGCGTTTTCTAGCGCAATACAACCTTGAATTTCATGGGCTTTAATCATTGCGGTTAAAACATCTCTAATTACTAATGGCGGTTTTCCTTTGCTGATGTTCTCTCTCGATAACCAATCTGCTGTTGCTAAAATCCCCCCTAGGTTATCAGAAGGGTGCCCCCATTCAGCGGCAAGCCAAGTATCGTTAAAATCTAACCAGCGACACATTGTACCGAGATTAAATGCGCCTTGAACAGGATCTAATTGAAACTGTGTACCAGGAATTTTTGTGCCATTAGGTACGATTGTTCCGGGGACGATAGGGCCCAGCAATTTTTTGCAAGCGGGGTATTCGAGCGACTCCATGCCACAACCTAATGTATCTAACAGGCAATGATAGGCCGTATCGTAAGCTAAATCAGAGACAATGGGGTAATTCACTACATAATCAACAATGTCGCTGATCACTTTATCAAATTCAATTTTCTGCGAATTAACGGTTTGAGTTGTCATTATTTTACCTTTATTAGCGCTGTTCTATCGGAGTAAATAGTTGATTTTCAGGGCCAATGTAGTTGGCTGAAGGGCGAATAATTTTATTGTCTTGTCGTTGTTCAAGAATATGAGCAGACCAGCCCGCAGTACGTGCCATGACAAACAATGGGGTAAACATGGCGGTTGGGATGCCCATCAAGTGATACACCACTGCGGAAAACCAATCTAAATTAGGAAACATATTTTTTTCGCGTTTCATCACGGATTCAATGCGGTCAGCAACCGTGTATAAATGACGATTTAAGTTTTGTTCAGATAACTGTAAAGCTACCGATTTAATAATGGGATGGCGTGGGTCGGCGAGGGTATAAACGGGATGACCGAAACCAATAATCACCTCGTTATTTTTTACACGAGACATAATGTCTTGTTCAGCTTCATCCATCGATGCATAACGTTGCTGAATTTCTAATGAAACTTCATTTGCTCCACCGTGTTTAGGACCTCGAAGTGCAGCAATAGCACCGGTCATTGCGGAATAAAAGTCTGTCCCTGTACCTGCAATAACTCTGGCTGCAAAAGTGGATGCATTGAATTCATGCTCTGCGTATAAAATAGAGGCAATATGCATGTATTTTTCCCACTGTGCAGGGGGGTTTTTACCGTGTAATAAATGTAAAAAATGTGCGCCAATAGAGTCATCATCGGTTTGGGTCTCTATGCGGCGTCCATGATGACTAAAATGATACCAATACAGTAACATTGAGCCTAACGATGCCAGTAAGCGGTCAGCGATATCTCTAGCAGCAGAAAAGGAATGGGATTCTTTTTCTGGAAGGACACAGCCCATCATTGAAACCCCTGTACGCATGACATCCATTGGATGTGCATTAGCTGGAATGGACTCTAGCGTTTTTTTTACATCGGCAGGTAACCCACGAAAAGATTTTAGTTTTTCTTTATAAGCGACTAGTTCGGTTGCGGTAGGAAGCCTATCGTGGATCAGCAAATAAGCGACCTCTTCAAATTCACACTGAGTTGCTAAGTCATGAATATCAAACCCACGGTAATGTAGGTCATTGCCATTACGGCCTACAGTACAAAGAGCGGTATTTCCAGCCGCGATACCGGAAAGCGCAACAGATTTTTTAGGTTTAAATTGAGATGCTTCAGGGCGATTAAGTTGTTCATTCATCATTTATTCCTTGTAGGGGATAGAGGAGGTGCAACTTGTGTTAAATATGATGGCCTAACGAATTAAGGTTTTTTCTGAGCAAACAAAGCATCAAGTTTTTGTTCATAATCGTAGTAATGAATGCTTTGATAAAGTTCTTCCCGTGTTTGCATAAGAGGAATAACACTTTTTTGGGTGCCTTCTTTACGTAGTGTGGAATAAACCTGTTCTGCTGCTTTATTCATCGCGCGAAATGCAGAAAGCGGGTAAAGCGCAATTGCGATGCCGACACTGCGCAGCTCATCAAGGGTAAACAGCGGGGTTTGGCCAAATTCAGTTAAATTAGCCAACACTGGGGCGGATGTATTACTCGTAAAGCGCTGGTACATGGATAGTTCAGTAATGGCTTCTGGAAATAGCATATCAGCACCGGCTTCTATATAGGCGTGTGCTCGCTCAAGCGCGGCATCTATTCCTTCAACAGCTAAGGCGTCTGTTCGTGCCATAATCACAAAGCTATCATCTGTACGTGCATCAACTGCCGCTTTAATACGGTCAACCATTTCTTGTGTCGAGACAATTTCTTTATTAGGGCGATGACCACAGCGCTTTGCACCAACTTGATCTTCAATGTGCAAGCCTGCGGCTCCTGCTTTACAGAACGATTTTACTGTACGAGCCACATTAAAAGCGGAAGGGCCAAAGCCAATATCTGCATCAACCAGTAGCGGTAAATCACACACATCTGTGATGCGACGAATATCAATCAGTACATCATCTAATGTTGAAATACCTAAATCAGGCATGCCTAATGACCCAGCAGCGACCCCTCCACCAGATAAATAGATAGCTTTATAACCTGCTTGTTTAGCGAGTAAGGCGTGGTTGGCATTAATTGTTCCCACTAATTGCAATGGAGATTCTTGCGTGACTGCATCACGAAATTTTTGTCCAGCAGAAATCGATGACATAGTAGCCTCATTAATTGTTAATGATATGTAATAAATTTATTGTAGTGGTAGTCATATAGCAATTGGTATGCCAGTTTGAAAAATAAAAAATATTTTTTATAAAATTATTAGAAATCAATTGATTAAGAATTTATTTAAATTGTGACATTAAGAGCAGATTTTAAATAATAGGCTATTTTGTTTCATTGAAACATTATATTGTTAAATGAAACATAAAATGAAACATGAGAAAGGTATCGTCTTTATGGATAAACCGATTATTTGGACCGTCTCAGTATCGAGATTATTCACGCTTTTTCGGGATATTAGCCCTGAGTTTAGCGAACAAGCTGACATTACCCCATTAAACCTTGGCTTTGAGCAGGCGGCAGAAGCCGTACGTGAGCGTTTAAAAGAAGGGCATTGTGATGCCATTATTAGCGCAGGTTCGAATGGGGCTTATTTGAAAAGTCATGTTTCAGTTCCGGTTATTATTGTCAAAATCAGCGGCTTTGATGTGATGCAATCATTAGCAAAGGCCAGAGAAATAAGCGATAAAGTAGGAATTATCAATTATAAAAATATCATTCCTTCATTGGATGAGTTTCAATCCCGCTTCGGTTTGCATATTGAGCAACGAAGTTATGTGACAGCGGAAGATGCGAGATCGCAGCTTAAAGCTCTAAAAGCGATGGGAATATCAGTCGTGGTTGGTGCGGGTTTGATTATGGACCTTGCCGATGAAATGGGCATGACAGGGATTTTTGTTTACTCGACGCAAACGATACGACAAGCATTTTCTGATGCGATTGAACTGAGCAGATTATCACAGCAAAATAGTCGTTCCCAAGATAAGTATTTGCCCGTTAACCCTACAAAAGTTCGCTATACTATCAATGACTTGATTGGCTCTTCATCCCCCATGGAACATGTGCGGCAAACGATTATGCTGTATGCCCGTTCAGATGCGACTGTACTTATTCAAGGGGACAGTGGAACAGGGAAGGAAATGGTTGCACAAGCAATCCATCATGAGTTTACCTTATTTAATCAACATAAGCGCAGTAAAAAACATATGCCATTTGTGGCTGTAAACTGTGGCGCAATTCCGGAAACATTGCTAGAGGCTGAACTCTTCGGTTATGAAGAAGGGGCATTTACAGGGTCTCGACGCGGTGGTCGTGCTGGGTTATTTGAGATCGCGAATGGTGGAACGCTGTTTTTAGATGAAATAGGTGAGATGCCAATTGCATTACAAACTCGGTTACTTAGGGTTCTGGAAGAGCGTTCTGTGGTACGTGTGGGGGGGTATAAACCTCTACAGGTGGATGTGAGAGTTATTTGTGCGACACATTGTGATTTAGATAGCTGGGTAAAAGAAGGGCGTTTTCGAGCTGATCTTTTTTACCGACTTGGGGTGCTAAGAATGCGAGTGCCTGCTCTCAATGAGCGCGGAGACGATATTTTGGTGCTAGCTGAAAGGTTATTAAAGCTAGCATTTGCAGGTTTGATGCTGCCATTACCTTCATTTCGGGTCCAGCAATTGTTGGATAGCCGTGATTTTTTTGTCAATTATGTGTGGCCTGGTAACGTACGTGAATTGAGAAATTTAATGGAGCGTGTGGCATTGTATTGCAGCGCTTATCCAGAAAAAGCAATTACAAAAACGATGTTAATGAGTTTGTCACCAGAAAGGCATATCGATGACGGCACTGAAATAGTAACGGAAAATAAACTTGATGAGTCATTAGAGCAAGTGATGGCCCGGTTTAATGGGGACCGCAAAGCCGTAGCTCAGTATTTAGGGATTAGTAGAACAACACTTTGGCGTCGTCTTTCAACTTAAGTCGGTCAGTTATCATTGGCATTGATTAAACACTCAGTAATTATTTTATGAGCTATAAGTTAAGTGTTGGCTATTTTGGAAACGAATCATCTAATGCCTACGCTTATATAAAAAGAAAAAGTGATGGGGTTATTGAATATAAAATAGTTGGGGGTGATTGGCTTTATATAGTCAATATTGTAATGAATAAATTAATAAATGAATTATTTTGTGGGATAGCACTTTTCGCTACTTGGAATATTACTTAAGTTGTATCAAAAAGTAACAGAAACCATTTAAGCTTGGCTTTGTTTAACTTGTTGTTTTTAATGTGATAATTTATTTTTTGTACCAGTGTTTTATCTAAGTTATCCCTGGTAAAAAACGTGATTTTTCTCACATAAATTATTTTGCTAGTCACCATTAGATTTTCTCATTTTAACTTAGCGATTGAACGATCTATATTGCGCTCAAATTAGTCTTACCTTTGTTATTTTACTACTGCACTAATCGCCGAATTGTGTTCCTTTTTTAAGAACACAACGTTGTCGTATTCTACGATGTAGTTGCAGCGCATATTATTTACTTTGTTAGTTGGAGAGTGGGGCGTGAATCAGTCCACTACTATCATGCGCAAACGCGACAATGCATTCGTTCCTGTTGCAGGGTTAACGATTTTTGCTATTGCATCGGGTTATTTAATGAGCTTAATTCCTCTGTCGATGGGGAGTTTTGGCATTGACACACAATATGCCGGGTGGTTAGCCAGCGCTTATTATATTGGCTTATTAATTGGTTCAATGCTGATTGAACCTGTTATTGCAAAAATAGGCCATCGCTTAGCATTTATTGGTTTTCTGTTAATGTTAGCGGCAACGGTGATTGTACTACCTTGGGTTCCTACCATTGAAGCTTGGCTGCCGAACCGCTTAATCGCAGGGGTTGCTGTCGCCGGTATTTTTGTCGTTGTTGAATCTTGGTTATTGATTGGTGATAACCCTAAAGAACGAGCAAAACGCCTAAGTTTTTATATGACTTCATTATATGGCGGGACAACACTCGGTCAATTGGCGATTGGCGTTATTGGTACGCATGGTGCATACCCTTTTATGGTGGTTTTAGGGTTATTATTATTAGCTGTTATGCCGCCATTATTTGTGCGTGGAGGCCAGCCTGAAAGTGGCTCACACCAAAAATTATCATTAAAGAAAATATCTCGTTTAAGTAAACCCGCAATTATTGGTTGTATGGTTTCGGGTATGACGATGGGCACTATCTATGGGTTAATGCCACTATCATTGAAAAAAGATCAATTTACCACTGACCAAGTGGGTGTTTTGATGGCTTCAATTATTTTAGGTGGGATGTTAATTCAGCCAGTCGTCAGCAAGTTATCTGTTATGATGAGTAAAACATTATTATTGGCGATGGTTTCTTTGTTAGGTGTTTTCGCGATGGGGGTGATTTATATCTCTAGCGATTATTTAGTCATGATTGTGGCTCTAGCATTATTAGGGATGTCAACATTTGCGCTATATCCTGTTGCAATTACCTTAGCTTGTGACAACCTTGATTCGTCCTATATTGTTGCAGCAACTCAGGTTATGCTATTTAGTTATAGTATTGGCTCAGCAATGGGGCCGATAGCAGCTGGGACTTTTTTAAACCAGCAGAATGGGCTAGTGGATTTCTTCTTCCTTGTATTGTTGGTAACGGCAATTTATATGTTAATTGCTAGCTTACGCCGTAAAGCGAGTGTTTTGGCGAATTAAATTTACTCAGTTTGCCAACAACAAAAAGGCTCTGTTACTTAGTACAGAGCCTTTTGTTTTATTTAGTATTATTTTTTCTTGTTAGCGGCAGGGGTGGCGAGTTTAGCCCCTACAGGAACATCATTTTTTGCTGGTGTGATCCGCTGCTCCCACAATTCCCCCAGTTTAAAGTCCCATGAAAGTGGCGATATTTCTGTTCTGCCTGCATTTGGTGCAAAGGTCAACTCACTAAAATAAAGTGTATTTTCATCTGACATTAAAAAGTCGGCTCGACAGTAGTCAAAAGGAGTGACCAGGATTTCGGCTAGACGTAACATTTCTTTAAACAATGGCGGTTCAGAAACAGGGTCTAACATATTCGGGTAGCCAAAGGTAACGGGCTGCAACTGCCAATTAACATCATAGATGTTAATAAATTCATTACCAAGCTCATCAGTATAATCAATTTCAGCATAGACAGGTTTACCAGAGAAACAGTGAACACGGCATGTTTCAGGCACGAGTTTTTTGTTTTTATTGGCAAATAAATCAATATATTCCTCGCAGATAATGCGTGCTGGAATATTTTTATAATGACGTTCACGAGTAATGTAATAAAGGTTTTTGGTTAAATGAAATGCCAATTTATCCTTTGCTTTCGGCCAATTAAATTCAGCTTTATTATTACATATAACGCTACTGCCGCTATCATGACTACATTTTAAAACAAAACATTCCGGTAGGTCATCAATAATGATTTCATTGGCATTTTTATAGGTCGCTAAAATAGGGACTAAATATTCATTACCTATTGTACGGGAAACATAATCACGTACGGCTAGTTTATTTGCAAACTGAGTGTAAAGTGGGTTTTTGTCACGTAGCATCCTAAAATTCACCTTCTCATTAAAGCTTCTCGGGGCTTTAAAATCAGGACGATAATTAAGATTTTTAGTAAATTTATTAGCCAGATACGTTTTATCACTGACAACAAATGTGCGTAATTGTTTTATAAAATACTCTGCTTTTTTCATGCGAGTTTTAACCATTCTAAAATTGTAGTGTGTAGTTTTAAATATAATTTTTCTTCGATTATATTTTTTATAACTTAAATAAATCATCAATAAACGTAATGTCCGACTTAATAATTTCTTAATAAATTAATGCTAAATAAATGATAAATAAAAGATGTTGGTTGTAATGAAGGATAATGGGTTGCTTATTTTTATATCAATAATTAAATCAATTGTTTTAATTGATTGTTATTAACAATGTTTTTTTAGTAATAAAATAGCAAAAGTCTAACGTGTTACTCTTAAGTAATTATTTTAATAGTGACATATCCTAAATTAATTTATTTAGGATATGCCTGGCATTGCGAAAGTAAGGGGGGAATAAGACAACATTGTTTAGGGAATTATGATAAGGGAGGCTCCCCCATTCGTCGTAAGAAACGTAACTGCGCAGCAACAAGCTGTTTGTAATTAATGCAGCGATACGGCATGTTATGTTGTTGTGCGAGCGTTGCCAAAATCTTGGCGAGAGCAGGGTAATGACGGTGGTGCCAATTAGGGAAAAGGTGGTGAGTGAGGTGGTAATTTAACCCACCGGTTAAGCGCCACAAATAATGAGGTGAAGGGACCCAATCACAAGCCGTCACAAAATTATGATGGTACCAACCATGTTTTATTTGCTTGTCATCAGGAGCGGTAAAAAATTGTGTTTCTGCCCAATGAGTACCGAGGAGCAAGTAAATGACAAAAATAGAGGCGACCATTTGGCTTAATAAATAAGTAATAAATATTGTGGTATAACTGATCCCATGGCTATGAGCAAAGAATAACGGCAACCCTATCATTAAGATTAAATGGCCTAATTTGCTAGCAAGAAAGAGGCTCCATCCTAACTTACCCTCTAAAACTTTTTGAGTTTTTAAGCGTGTTTTCCCAGTTCTATCTGACCAATCAAATACTAATGCAATCCATGTCAATGAGAGTGAGGCAACAAAAGGCCAATAAATATGTTGATATTTCATAAAGGGACGCCATTTCTGGAATGGCGTTTGGCGAAAAACCCCATTTTCTTCAGTATCTAGATCATAGTGTTCAATATTGGCGTAATGATGGTGATAATGAACGTGCCGTGTACGCCAAAATTCAGGCTCTAGTCCCAGAGGTAAGGTTACGAAGCGCCCAAATACGCGATTTTTCCAGCGTGTTTTAAACAGGGTATTGTGGCAAGCGTCATGTTGGCCTATTACATTTAATAACATAATAAGTAGAACGAATACAAAGTAAGAGGATACGTAAACCAAAGTGGACGAGGTAAACAGTGTTGGCAGGTAACTCAATAGAGCAATAGCAAACAAGGTCACTATAGCTATTAGGTCAGCTTTCCCTGCATATACATGGTCTTGTTTTGCGTGCAGGTACGCTTGGCTCGCCTGTTTTAATGCGCCATGAAAACGTTTTTCGTCAGCATTTGCAAATGTTAATTCGAATTCAGAAGGGTGCATTAATACTCTCTGTGGGGGTGATTTTCTTTAGAATCTATACTATAGCGTTACTCCGTAAATAGCCGCAAAATAAAAATGAAAAGCAGTGATGGTTTCGACCTATTCTTAACCAAGAAAAAGTATTCGTTATATCCTATTTTTATTAAATTCGCTGGCTATTAGCCAATAGTGCTTAATTGATGAGAAGTTTAAGAAGTCAGTTTAATCAAGGCAGGAAACGACTATATAACGATAATAGTTGAATTAAACTAATCGATTTGGTTGGGAGAATAATGCTTAACCAGAGAAAACTGATAAGATTAAGGAACAAATTTTTAGCTACATCCTTGTAGAATAGTCCGTTGAACATAAAGTAACAAAGAAAAGTATGTCTGTCTGTAATAAAGCATCAGAAAGAATGTTTTTAGCTTCATTTAGTATTTATGATAAATAATCATTATCATCATTACGGTGTTTTACGCATTTTATTTGTTATATTCTATTGGATTAAGCTAAATTAGGAGGTTACCTATATTAAATAATGTACAAAAATGATTATATTTTAGTGATTAAAATATTTTTGTATGTAGGAGTCTTGAATGAAAAAAGTATTGTTAATATTTTTATCAATATTATTTATCCCATTATCTTCTTCGGCAGGATATAAATACTATGGTTGTGAAAATAAAATTTACCAATTAGAAAAGCAATTAAGATATGCCAAAATGCATGGGAATCGAAATAGAGTTGCTGGGTTAGAACGTGCGATTACTAAGGTACAAAATAATTGTTATGACCATTATTCGGGTGCGACAGGCCCTACGAGGTTGAATAATCAGTATCACCTTGACAATACTGAGAAATTAGAGCGAGAAATAGATGCTCTTCGCGAAGAAATCAACCGATTAAAAACCTTGAACAACTAATCTAAACCTTGGTTATTAATTTGCAAAGTAGATAACCCATCTTTGGGATATTTACTTTGCATTTTTCATCGAAAATTTTTTACGCTTAAGTGGGCGAGGAAAATTACTTTTCAGCCTGGTATTTGACGCTTTTATACCTTTCTTTCTCTGCATATAAGTTAATTATACTTTATAAACCAAATAGATAATTTATTTTCTCACTAAGGGGAATTTTAAGCTTTTATTTTTACAAATAGATAAGCCCTGTACAGATAATCTCTTAGATACTATACTCCCCCTATGTATAAGAAAGGGCTTGAATATGCCACATTCACCAAAAGAAAAAAAAGCGGTACTGACGAGAGTCAGGAAAATAAAGGGGCAGTTATTAGCTCTAGAGTCGGCTTTGGAAGATGAAGCTGAATGCGCCGCGATTTTACAGCAAATAGCGGCAATTCGCGGTGCAGTTAATGGTTTGATGGCTGGGGTATTAGAAAGCCACTTACGCGAAGGGCTTCAAGAGTCAGCAACAACACAATTGCAAAAAGATTCAGTGGATGATGCTATTTCACTGATTCGAACATACTTGCGATAAATAAATAAGGAATAATGATGAAATCACGTGCAGCAGTCGCATTTGGTCCAGGCGAACCACTGAAAATTGTAGAGATTGATGTAATGCCTCCTCAAGCTGGGGAAGTATTAATTAAGATTAGCCACACGGGTGTTTGTCATACGGATGCTTTCACCTTGTCAGGCGATGACCCAGAAGGGCTTTTCCCCGTTGTCTTAGGGCATGAAGGTGCTGGGGTTGTTGTGGAAGTTGGTGAAGGGGTAACAAGTGTTGAGGTAGGTGACCATGTTATTCCTCTTTATACTGCGGAGTGTGGGAAGTGTGTTTTCTGTGAATCAGGTAAAACCAATTTGTGTGTGTCTGTACGGGCAACACAAGGTAAAGGCGTAATGCCTGACGGTACAACGCGTTTTTCCTATAACGGGCAACCTATTTACCATTATATGGGGTGCTCAACCTTCAGTGAATATACTGTGGTTGCAGAAGTCTCTTTAGCGAAAATTAATCCGCAAGCCAATCATGAAGAGGTTTGCTTACTAGGTTGCGGTGTAACAACAGGTATTGGCGCAGTTCACAATACGGCGAAAGTACAAGAAGGTGATTCTGTTGCTGTATTTGGTCTAGGTGGTATTGGCCTTGCTGTCATTCAAGGGGCAAGACAAGCAAAAGCTGGGCGCATTATTGCGATTGATACTAACCCCGCAAAATTTGAATTAGCACGTCAGTTTGGTGCAACGGAATGTTTAAACCCTAAAGATTATGATAAACCCATCCAGCAGGTATTAATTGAAATGACGGAGTGGGGGGTTGACCATACTTTTGAATGTATCGGTAATGTCAATGTGATGCGAGCAGCATTGGAAAGTGCCCACCGTGGTTGGGGGCAATCAATTATTATTGGTGTTGCTGGTGCAGGGCAGGAAATATCGACTCGCCCATTCCAATTGGTTACAGGTCGTTCATGGCGAGGCACTGCATTTGGTGGTGTGAAAGGGCGTAGTCAACTACCAAAAATGGTTGAAGATGCAATGAAAGGGGATATCGAACTCGCGCCGTTTGTGACACATACCTTACCATTAGATAGCATTAATGAAGCATTTGATTTAATGCATGAAGGTAAATCAATTCGTACAGTTATTCACTACGACTAAGGGAGGGGGTCATGGAGAGAATTGAACGCCATGCCTCTTTTGGGGGGGGGCAAGATGTTTATCAACATCAATCTACGGTGCTTGGCTGTGAAATGAAATTTGCTGCCTATTTACCGCCTCAGGCAAAAATTCAGCCTTGCCCAGTGATTTATTGGTTGTCAGGGTTAACCTGCGATGAGCAAAATTTTATTACTAAGGCGGGTGCGCAGCAGTTTGCTGCTCAGCATGGTGTTATTTTGGTAGCCCCTGACACAAGCCCTAGAGGGGCTAAAGTGGCGGATGATGAGGCTTATGACTTGGGTCAAGGAGCGGGTTTTTACATTAATGCTCTGCAAGCTCCATGGAATAGCCATTACCAAATGTATGATTATATTGTGTCGGAATTACCCACTTTGGTCGAAGCTCATTTACCCGCTTCAGATAAGCGCTCCATTTTTGGTCATTCCATGGGTGGGCATGGGGCACTGATGATTGGCTTACGTAATACGGGCCGTTATTGTAGTTTATCTGCGTTTGCACCTATTGTGGCTCCATCTCAAGTTCCATGGGGGCAAAAAGCATTTACGGCATATTTAGGGGATGAACGGGAGCGTTGGTCTCAATACGATACGGTAAATTTGCTTGAAAACGCGGACTCTATTCCCCCAATATTAGTTGATGTGGGTACGGCGGACCCTTTTTATAAAGAACAGTTAAAGCCTGAATTGTTTGCTGATATTTGCGATAAAAAACAGCATGCATATACATTAAATTTACGCGATGGTTATGACCACAGTTACTATTTTATTAGTAGTTTTATTGGTGAACACATTGCGTTCCATGCATTACATTTGAAATAAAATAACTAAAACATAAAAAGTGGGGCTCGATAATGAGTTTCACTTTTTTATTATAAAAATTAGAAATATTTAGATAACAAATTTCAGAGTATTATTCTATTCAAAGTGTTGGTTTAATAATTTGCTCACAGCATTGATTGCACTTATTGCAACATCTCTATTTGGGTCATGACAGAGTTCAAGTAATCGGTTAATTGTATTATTTTGCTCAATAGGTAGTTTACAGTTACCTAAAGCTGAAATGGCGGCTATTTTGACGTCATCATTTTTTCGTTTAGTTAAACGAAGAAATGTTTCTAACACTCTGTGGTCCATAATTTATCCTAAAAAATACTATTATTAAAAATAGATGGGAGAAATATATTAATATTATTAATTTCCTAATTATTAAAGTGCAGGAACGTTGATATTAGCAAAATAAAATTATAAATAATATTAAAAAAACTCGGTTGCTGTGTGCTATTTTATAAGAGGGTTTAATCACCAAATTACCTAATAAGTCATAGGGGTTTATCTTCGTCGGTATCAGGTTCAATGGTGATTTTTCAGGGAATAAGAAAGCCTGTTAAAGTTTATGACAATAAGCTAGAAGGTGAGTGCTATATACAATAGCATGACTCGCAAAAATAGTATTACCCATAGATTAAAAGTGGTCAGAAAGTTTACTTAATGCTTTTATTGCAGATACCGCAACATCTTTATTTGGGTCTTTGCATAATTCAAGTAGCCGAGTGACAGCCGTCTGCTGCTCAACTGTGGCTCGATAATCCCCTAATGCAGATATGGCCGCTATTTTTACATCATCATTTCCTCGGTGTGTTAATTCTATTAATGTTGTTATGATATTATTTTCCATGTGCTTCCTTGTCTGCTTTACTAAATCACACATGCATTCTAAGTGAAATTACTTGATATTTATTTTTTAATTTAGGCTTATTATTAACGTATTGTTTTGATTCTACTCATTTTTAGAATAATAACCACGTTGTATATTTAATAATGGTAAATCAATAGGCTATGCAGGAAATAAATCATCACGGCAACAACTTACAAGAGTAGGGCTATTTTAAATAGTGACAGATAATTAGATTAAAGGGTAAATAAAAGCACTTTAGCAAGTTATGAGTTAAAGTGCTTATGGGGTAATTAATATTATAAATAAATCAATGGCGTAAATAAATATATGGTGTGTTATTTTCAGGGTGTAGAGTGACGCCTAAATCTGCTTGATACCAACGCGTTAGGTTTTCGGTGGTTAATACATCAGTAGGAGAACCTTTCGCCACAAGTTGACCATCATGGATTAATAAGACTTTATCCGCATATAATGCTGTAAGGTTAAGGTCATGCAATACGCAGCAAACTGCTAGTGGCTGTTCACGAGTGAGTTGGTGTAATAACCGTAGGCTATGCTGTTGGTGGTATAAATCGAGAGCAGAGGTTGGCTCATCAAGAAATAAACAAGCCGGTTGTGGGGTTGGCTGCCATAATTGGGCTAACACGCGCGCTAATTGGACTCGCTGTTGTTCCCCCCCTGAAAGCTGCCGGTAATCCCGTTGACGCAATGGTTGGCAGTGCGTTTGTGATAACGCCTCATCAATGGCAAGGTGCTTGTTTTCAGAGCCATAAGGTGTTCTCCCCATAGCAACTACATCTTCAACCGTAAATGCAAATTGCAGGTGACTATGCTGTTTCATGACAGCGCGTTTACGTGCTAAGTGGTTGTGATCCCAATCGGATAGTGCCTTGCCTTCTAAAAAGCAAGCACCTTGAGTTGGAGTATTGTAGCCGGTAAGTAACTTCAATAAACTGGATTTACCTGCACCATTAGGCCCAATAATAACGACCATTTCCCCTTGTCCTATCGATAAACTGATATCTTGGATCAAGGTTTTGTCGTGGATTTTGTAAGATAGATTTTTGGCTTCTAACAATGTTGGTTTCATTTGCGTCATTTAAATTTTCCCCGCGGGTTGCCGTAGAATCAACCATAAGAAATAGGGGCCACCAATAAGGCCAGTGAGTAAACCAACAGGTATTTCTGCAGGGGCAACAGCTGTTCGCGCAATAGTATCGGCAATTAAGAGTAGTGAAGCACCGACTATCGCAGAACCTGGGATTAACCAGCGGTGATCAGGGCCAAGTGTCATGCGGATCAAATGCGGAACGACTAAGCCAACAAAACCAATGACACCGCTCATCGCAACAGCACAGCCGACCAACATGGCGCTAAGGAAGAGTAAAATAAATTTAGCACGTTCAACATTTAGGCCAAGATAATGAGCGTCTTCATCGCCGAGTTGTAAGATATTAAGCTTGTTCCCTTGTGCTAAACAGACAACACTGATGGGCAAAATAACGGAAGCGGCAATAGCCAATGAAGTCCAGTCAACATTCCCGAGTGTTCCCATCATCCATAAGCTAAATGTTCTGAGTTGTTGGTCATTACTGATATAGCTAAGAACCCCAATAAATGACATACACAATGCATTAATGGCAATTCCGGCTAATAAAAGCCGTGCTAGATTGCCATTTGATGAACGATTCAAACTAAAAATAATGAAAGAAACGGTCAGGCTACCCACGAATGCGGCAGCAACGTGACCATAGCCCTGCATAACCGTCGGCAATGAAATGGAAAAAACAATAAAAGCGGCAACGGATAAAGCTGCACCACTACTAATCCCCAATAAACTTGGGTCCGCAAGCGGATTACGAAATAGGCCCTGCATAATTGCACCTGAAACAGCGAGTGCAAGGCCGACTAGGATTGCAATTAAAATACGCGGCAGGCGAATGTTTAACCAAATTTGCCAGTCGGTATCTGTGGCAGAAGCTTGCCATAGCGTTTTAAATGAAAAGTTCATTGCACCTGCATTAGATGCGAGAACGGTCAGGCCACAAAGCACTAGAAATAAAACGATAATCACCAAAAATGGGTTTTTAAAACGGCTCATTGGGACTTTTCTAATGCCTCACGTAGTTGTTGCATGACTTGAGGGGTACCTAAGCTAAAGGTGAGCATACCGACATCGTCAACAACGAGCAGAGCTTTGTTTTTCCCTGCAGGTGTCATTGACATTCCCTGTAATTTCCACACTTTATCGATCCCCCCTAGTGACTTAACGCCTTCTTCCGTAAACACGATTAAATCAGGTTGGCTTGAGAGTAACCCTTCTTGAGATAAAGGGCGGTAACTCTCAAAGTTAGACATCGCATTTTTTGCCCCGATGGCGCTGATAACACTATCTGCGGCAGTCTGCTTCCCTGCTGCAAGGGGCAGGACTCCGCCATGGCTCATGATAAATAGAACTTTTTTATCAATAGGCGTTGTATTGACCTGGCTTAGTGCTTGATTAAATTGATTAATAAGTAGCTCGCCTTGGCTCGTTTTTCCCACGGCGTTAGCAATAGTCTCAATCTTTTTGGGAATGGCTTCTAAATTAGGCTTCCCCGTTACCTTGATGATTTTTACACCACTTTTTTCTATTTGTGATAATGCCATCGAAGGTTTTGCGAGCTCACTCGCTAGTACGAGTGTTGGGCGCATGGATAACACGCCCTCCGCATTTAGCATCCGCATGTAGCCAACATCAGGAAGTTTGGTTGCTAGCTCGGGGTGAAGGCTGGTGCTATCGCGGGCAACGAGTTGTTGTTCCGCTCCTAGGGCATACATAATCTCAGTGACGTCACCACCTAAAGTGACGATACGTTCTGTTGCGTAAGCACTCATTGATATGACCAGCGTTGCAATTGTTAGAAGCCATTGTTTCATAATAAGTTACCTAGTTTTAAATGCGTGGTAATGCGGTGACTTGTTGGCGCCATTGCTCTTGCTCTGGAGTCCCTTCGGTACGCTGTCCATACATTTGTGCGATTTGATTTCCTTGGTTATCAAAGACTTCAAGACTAGTTACAAAGCCATCTTGTGTGGGTTTACGAGTTACCCAGCATTCGGCAATGCCATTTTCAATCATGTGCAAGGTGAAATCAGGGTTGAAAATGTTTAGCCACTTTAAGTCTGAACCTTCGCTTTGGTATGGCATGATTTTTTTTATTTCACCAGTAAAAATTTGCACACATCCGCGGTTGCCCACAAAAATCATGATTTCATTCTGATCCTTAAATGCAGTATTAATCAGCTGATTGAAGGAATCATTAGGGACTTTCCAAGCTAAATCATCGCTAACAGCGGCAAAAACTTGCTGGCGGCTTAAGTTATTTTTCTTTAACAATACAAAAAACTGATGGACATCCGTCATATCGCGCCATTGTTGTTCTAACTGGCGCTTTAGTTCCTCGCTAATAGGTTGACTGGTAAAAGGAACGATGGGCTGATGAACTAATTCTGCATTATCTTGGGTTGTGTATTTGTCAATGAGCGCATACCAAGCCGCCATATCCGTTTCTTCAGTGGTATAGACCTTATGTAGAGCATCACCATGTTTGTCAAAGAACTGAATACTGTGGCGTTCACCTTGTTTGCTTTCTTCAGTCAGGGCAAAAATCGCATCCCAGTGACTAAAAAACATCCGCAAATCAAGTGCGCGAGGGTTCAAAATTAACCCACCATGCGGGCTAAATGTGGCATTGTCATAGCGACCAACTTGCTCATGAACCACGTATTCGTTGCGAGTAATAGCTTTGACTTTCCCAACACTGGCCAATTCGGTCAGAAGCGTAGGTGCATCAATATCTAAGCGCACAGCTTTATCATGACCCACACGACTGTGTAGCAGTTGTGCTTCAGAAACATTTAAATAAGCGGCAAGATCACGAGCGTATCTGGCTTTATTATCTGCTTTAGCTTGTTGGTAACGCTCGAAAAGTGTTGAATTCACGTGTATCTCCTTAAATTGTGTGAATTACCATTGGAAGCTGACAAGTAGCTTGGCATTACGACCATCTTGCGGAATGCCTTGCGATGAGTAATATTCTTTGTCGAAGGCATTGCCTAGTACCACACTCGTTCCTAACCCTTTGAGCTGCCCATCACCTTGGTAACTGACGTAAAAGTCATGAACTGCATACCCCGCTTGTTTAGGGGCTTTTGAGGCTTTATTGAAATTGGTGTGGCGTGTAAATTCGCTTAACCAGCCTACAGAGAACCCACTATTGGCGACAGGGATTGACAGGTTGCTTGTGACGGATTCTGGCTTGATGGAGGTAATTGACTCACCATTGAATTCATTAATTCCTTCAGTGCGGTTGTAAGCTAAACTCCATTTGGCATAATCATTTGTATAATCGAGAGAAGCATCCCAACCCCAAATTTTGGCGCGCTTGGCATTGATAGAGGTGGTGTAGTTTTCCACCATATTAACGTCGGTATTGATGTAGTCTTTCGCTTTAGTATCAAAGTAGCTCGCTTTAAACTGTAGGTTGTCACGAGCCATCATTAAGTCATCAAAACGCAAACCAAAGCCATATTCAGCTGTCCGAGTTGTTTCTGGTTTTAAGTTTGGGTTAGGACGCCATCTGTTAAATTTATTCGGTCCCATAGGGAAGTGAATACTATCGTTATACATTTCCATCATGGTAGGTGCGCGAAATGCTTCAGAATATGAAGCAAACAGCATTGACCAGTCAGTTGGCGTAATACTGACTGCTCCTTTAGATGACCATTTACCTTCTTTGACTTTTTCATTACCTTTTGCTTTCGATTTATAATGGTCATAACGTGTGCCGATAATGAACGAAACAGGTAAATCTTTTAAGGTGATCTCATCTTGTAAAAAGCCAGAAGCAAAGGTGATCTCAGCATCAGGGAATTGAGTGGCTGCCGCGTAAGGGGTTTGTTTTTGCTGATAAGCTTCGCTGCCATAGGTTAAGTTATGCGAAGCAACAGGTAAGTCGTAGAAATTAGTTTTATTATCAATCTTTATACCAGAGGTTTTTTGCGTACGCCCCTCATAAGGGGTGCCTTGCCCTTTGGCTGTGATATTGACCTCTGAATAATAAGGCGTCACTTTTAGGTCGAGCCAATTCTGTGAAGACGGTTTTAAATGGTATGTCGCTTGTGCATCACGTTGGCGAGTCGTGCGGTTAACTTTTAAGTTTTTAGGTGTACTAGTGAGCTCTTGAGGGTTTTTTGGCTCGTGAGCATCGTTGTTGTAGTAACGGAGTTGGCCTGATAATTTTTGCGTATCGTCTATTTGCCATGTTCCTTTAGCTAATAGGTTGCCAATGGTCTCTTTGTTATCCATGTCATCGCCATTACTCATGCGAATATCGCCAGTCTCTTTGGTCACGAAACTGAATACGCCATCAAGGTTGTCGCTACGACCAAAAGCGGTGCCACCAAAACCAATACTATGGTCTCCAGTTGAGCCTTGGGTAAATACACGGAAGCCGTGGTTTTGCCCTTCACGTAATAAATCTTTCGCATCAACGGTTTCCCACGCGATGACTCCCCCCATGGCACCACTACCATATAGCAAAGCTGAAGGGCCTCGAATGATTTCCACTTGCTTAATCAAGGCAGGGTCAATAAAGGTACCATTAATATGGCCCGTATCAGTGCCTTGTCGTACACCGTCAACAAGCGTCAAAATCCCATTGCGATCAAAACCACGCATATAAATATCTTGGCCATTGGTGCGAGCGGTTCCTGTCACACCAATTCCAGGCACTTTACGTAAAATATCATTCCCGTTATTTGCAGTTTCGGTTTCTGGGGAATTATTTTTGATTACAGTCACCATCATTGGTGTATCAAAGCTATCGCGCTCAGTCCCAGTGGCATAGACGGTCATAACATCGTTGGCATTCTTTTTGGATGAGACTTCAGTGGTTTGGGCCTGTGCACTGGCTATAACCCCCAATATCGCACTGGTTATAACTGACACTCGTAAAACATGGGACATAATTGTGAGACTCCATAACGTATTTTATTTTTCGCTGTATTAAACAGAATGAGTTAAATATTTATTAATTAGCAGCTTATGGCTAAATAAAAGTGAGTGGGTCAGGGGGAACTGACTTTGGTATCACACAGGGGAAATTGAGTGTAAGTGGTGCGCTAGCATAAGAAAAAAGGGGAGTTAATGACTGTAGATCACTGAGATAGGCGTAGTTTGGTTGTGATAACGGAGTAACGTTATCTGTCATTTTACGCAAATAGAATGGTGTAAAACCATGTTGGTGGATCGAATAGTTATTTATGTATACAGGGTGCCCAGAGGCAAAAATAGGGTATACAGACGTCAGTTTAAACTCCATAAGAAACCTTTCCTATGCTTAGATTAAGCTGGCTGCCTGGATAATAACCTAGGTGGCTTGCGATTTATATTTTTGGCACAGACTACTTAGTTAAAATCAATTTACCTGTACGTGTTTGTCTTAATAAATAAAGTTCGCCATTATGTTGAATTGAGACCTTGCCATTAGGCCCCAAGAGTTGTTGGCTTTCTATTACGTCAGCTTTAACGGTTTGCTTTGCCGTTTCGACGTTGTGTTCTGCAACTGGCGCTGTCATATTATTTACCACACTAAATTTGTTGATAATAGAAATGATATTGAGAATGATTATCTTTAGAATCATTGCCAATATCAAGCGTTTTTCACAAACAAACAACAAAAGGGATACAAACCTTTGAGTCGGGAAGAAAATTATTCATTATGGGAGAGCTAGCAAAGGCAATAAGCGCGATGCAATGCTAAGCTATAGTTAGGGTTCACTGCTGACTCATGGAGAAATAAAGTGAAATTACTCATTGTTGGGGCAACAGGGCTAGTCGGTAGCCATGTATTATCATTAGCTTTAGCTGACTCTCGAGTCACGCAGGTTATTGCGCCTACGCGCCGTGATTTACCTGAGCATGCTAAGTTATGGGCGCCAACGGTTGATTTTAATCATTTGCCAGATGAGGCAGATCTTTGGGGAGTTGATGCGGTGGTGTGTACTTTAGGGTCAACAATGAAAGTAGCAGGCTCAAAGACTGCATTTCGCCGAGTTGATTATGATTACCCGTTAGCCTGTGCTGAACTCGCTAAAAAATGGCATTGTCCAACCTTTGTTTTGACTTCGGCATTAGGCGCTAATGCTAATTCCCCTTTTTTCTATAGCCGAGTGAAAGGGGAGCTTGAAAAGCGTTTAATATCATTGGGGTTTTCTTCTTTAACAATAGTGCGTCCAAATGTCATTAGTGGTCACAGAAGCCAAGAACGCCTTGGTGAAGTGGTGGTAATACGGGTTATTTCGTTTTTATCTCGTTTGCTTCCTGCAAGTTGCCAAATTAGCCCTGCAACTAATATAGCCTCAGCGCTACTCGAAGGCGCAGTCAATCCTATTCAGGGTGTGAATATTGTGTCATCAAAACAATTGGCATAACCAATTCACTCATTAAAAAATGAAGCTTAATCGATTAAGTTTTTTTGATGTCGGTAACAAATTGAAATAAAAATGTAATAAAACTGTAACATTTAAGTAAATTCACCTATTGTTGCTATCAATGTATTGTCATATTTTTGCCTGCTAATACTTTGAGTAGGATTCAATATGTCAATATTTAAGGAACAACCAGATGTGCCAGTAACGATGTCAAAATCGGAAATCGACGCAAAATATAAATACTGGCGTCTGCATTTAATGATTGTTAGTTATATTGGTTATGCTGTTTTTTATTTCACACGCAAAAGTTTTAACTTTGTTATGCCTGAAATGCTAACTGATTTGGGGATCACAAAGGGTGATATCGGAATGGTTGGGACAGCTTTTTACCTAACTTACGGCGCTTCTAAGTTTCTGTCTGGGATCATCGGTGACCGCTCTAATCCACGCTACTTTATGGGGGTTGGGTTAATTGCCACTGGGGTCGTGAATATTCTATTCGGTTTAACATCATCCATATCCATGTTTATTGTGTTATGGATGGTAAATGCATTCTTCCAAGGGTGGGGATGGCCACCTTGTGCGAAAATCCTCAATACATGGTACTCACGTAATGAGCGGGGTCTATGGTGGGCGATTTGGAATACCTCGCATAATATTGGCGGTGCCATAATTCCAATTTTGTCTGGTGGTGTTGCATTAGCATTAGGGTGGCGCTACGGAATGATTATCCCTGGTGTTATTGCTATTGTGATTGGTATTGGTTTGTGTATTTTGCTACGTGATAGGCCGCGTACGATGGGGTTACCGACAGTTGGTGAATGGCGCAATGACATTGAAGAATTAAAATATGAAGCCAAAGGGGCGGGGTTACCACTAGGCCAGATCCTTAATCAGTATATTTTTAAAAATAAGGTATTGTGGGTATTAGCGCTGTCTTACGCCGTAATATATATCATTAGAACCGGGATCAACGACTGGGCTAATCTTTACTTAATTGAAGATCATGGTTTTAATCTACTGTCTGCGAACGCCGTCGTTATGATGTTTGAAATTGGTGGCTTTTTTGGGGCTATCGTAGCTGGATGGGGTTCTGACTTAATCTTTAAAGGTAATCGTGCGCAGATGAATGTCATATATGCGCTAGGGATTATCATAACGTCATTCTGTTTATGGATTGTGCCAGTTGATAACGAATATGTATTTTCATTCTTATTTTTTATGACTGGTTTCTTTATTTTTGGTCCACAGTTCCTTATTGCGATGGCCGCTGCTGAAAATTCACATAAAAATGCTGCGGGTGCGTCAACAGGCTTTGTTAGCTTATTTGCTTATATTGGGGCATCAATTGCAGGTTATCCGCTATCGTTGGTGATTGAAAAATACCAATGGAATGGTTTCTATTCGTTATTATTAACCTTATCCATTTTCTTGATCCTACTGTTGATAATTGCGATGGCGATGACAAAAAAGAAAATCAGTAATGATGCATAACGGTTTATCATAAAACCCAAAGGTCACTTTGATAGTGACCTTTTTTCGCTAAATTAACCTTGAATTTGTGCAAGGGAACCATACAAGTTATACAACACATCATACTCGTCTTGTTGGTAAAAACGTATTTTGTTCCAACAAAACTGCTTCGCAACTTCAACAGTAAACCTTGTAGCATCAACAAGTTCACTTTCATAACTTGCACCGGTTTCGCTACCGGGGACCAGTGCTTTGGCTGTGATGGCTAAGCCAACTACAGGAGCATGGGTAGCAACATGGGGTTGCATAATGGAATTGAAATGATAAACACCGTTTTCATAAGGGGAAATATCTTGCGTGGTAATTGGGAATGTTTTTGCTACATCACCAGTCGCATATTCCATTAAACGCACTAAATCTGGAGAAACTCGCAAAATATAGCCTTGCTTGGCAGTTGGTGAAATCGCAATTCCTCGGTGTTTAATAATACTATTTCCCTTGGATGTATCGATAGATAAAATGGCATCCATCTGTTTATCGACTTCGTATTTATTCATCGTAGCTGAGGAAACGGGCATCCCCATAAAGTCGACAGGGTCATGAGGGGTTATCGAAACATGGGTTGCAATATGGGAGGTTATAATCACATCCCCTTTAAGCCAGCTACCTTTTGCTGCCATATCAAGTAGTTTCATCGCACTTGCAAAGGCAACAATAGAGCCATCAGCATCAGACACTAACCCGATTCGATTAGGTTGCGCTTGTTGTGCCCCTAAACGGCCAATAATACCAAGTGTTGGGTAATTTCCACCAGATAGTTTTCCCTCTGTACCGGGAATGACAACCTTAATAAAATGGCATAATTGACGAGTATCTTCAGGAGCCTCGTAGTTGACTGAGGTCACCGTGATTTGAGCATGGTCGGGGCTAACAGAGCTTAATAACGAGGACATTTTTTCCCCATCAACATGGGGGCTGTCCAATAACTCATAGACTTGGCTAACATAGTTCAATGACATTATTATGCTCCTTTAATCATATCTAATCGGAAAGGTTGGTTAGTGGTAATTTCTTCAATTTTATCGGGGCCACGTAGCCATAATGCATTTTGGTCACCTAAAATAGTGCCTTGTTCATTTTCAATAAATAACGCGGTACCTTCGTAGAGGGCAATTAACTCTTCGGTTGGGTTAATCGTCAAAAATTCATTTAAACGTTCCTCGCGGCTTTCCCCATTGTGACCAACTGGTTTGCCAGAAATAAAGTGTGGGTTAATTTGAAATGGTGATATGTTCAGTGAATTAAATGAAGGTGGTTGAACAATAGGCATATCATTAGTTGTACGGATCGTAGGGGTTGCAACATTACTTCCTGCACTCCACCCCATATAAGGTACTCCATCCTGTTTGACGCGCTGGGAAATTACGTCAACAATTTTGGCATCGTATAGGCGCTTTAGTAGAGCGAATGTATTTCCCCCACCAATTGCGATAGCTTGTGCTTCCTGCACTGCACTAATCGGGTCGCTAAAATGATGAATGGATTTTAATTCATAACCTAAGGCTCTAAATACAGGTTGTACAATGGCTTCAAACTTATCAAAGCTAAAAGTCACTGCGGCATAAGGAATAAATAAAATATTTTGTTTTTTATGTTGTAATAATCGATGAATTTGCTCATCAGCATGTTCTAAATAATTCATGTTTCCCATGCGTGAACTACTCATTAATAATGCTTTAGTCATTTTTTATTCCTTTGTAATATCATTAATTGCGTTAATAAATAAATCTATTTCTTTTTCAGTATTAAAATAATGCAATGATAATCGAGCCATTTTTTCTATGTTATAGAACTGCAAAATTGCCGTTGCCATAAAATGCCCTGATTCAATAATGATATTTTTAGCTTCTAATTTTTGCATTAATAAATCAGAGGAAATACCCTTAATGTTAAATGGAATTATTCCTATACGCTGATTGCTATTATCTGGACCATATATTTCAATATTTGGAATGGTGGCTAATTTCTGCATAGCATATTGTGTGAGGGTTTGATTACGTATTTCAATTTGCTCAATACCTAATTGGGATGCATAGTCTAATGCAGAGTTCAAACTGATAATTGCAGGGATATTTGGGCAACCTGCTTCAAAACGTTTAGCGGTCTTGGGTAATATCACCGTACCTGTTTTAGGGGCGATGCTACTATTCCACCAACCAACTAGCATTGGGGTTAATAAGGGGATTAACGACTCACGGACAAAACATATCCCACTGCCTTCGATTGCTCTTAAGCCTTTTCGTCCACAAAAGGACATAAAATCACATTGCCAACTTTGAACATTAACACGATACATTCCAATAGCCTGAGAGGCACTGACATGGCTTAATACCCTATACTTTTGGGCTATTTCACAGATAGCCTGCACAGGTTGCATAACGCCAGTTATATTAGATAATGCCACAAAACTGATGAGTTTCGTTTTGGGGGTAATGGCGCATTCTATGGATGCGGGAGAAATAACCCCTTGCTTATCGGCTTGAACAGTAACAATTTTTATTCCTTTTTCTTCTGCTAGCAATTGCCATATTGAAATATTACTGAGCATTTCGGTATCCGGGATAATAACTTCATCACCTGCTTGCCATGAAATACCTCTAGCAATTAAACAAATGGACTCTGTACCATTTTTAGTGAATGCAATTTCACTTTCTTTAGCACCAATAAACGTGGCCATTTTTTTCCGGCAAACTTCGACCTGCTGGTATGTTGCTTTGCGAAAACTTGGCAGATAGATACCTTGTTCTGCTGTTTTGTCGAGGTAGGCCTTTACCGCATCAATGACCGGTTTGGGTGGGGGGGCTGCAGCTCCAGTATCGAAATAGACGTAGTTTTGTGAGACTAGGGTATCTTGCTGTGCTTGTTGCCATATATTCATCATAATTATATTCCTATTGAAAACTATCGAGCCCATAGGGAAAGCAGTTTTGCTTTTATCGTTGGAAGAAAGGCTTTGGCGGTGGAATAGAGCGCATCACCGGCAATGAGTCCTCCAGCGAAAGTTGAAATTTTATCTGAGCTAATATTAAAGAAGCGTTGTATGATGACCCGCACGGCGAGCGCTACGAGAACGGTCCAACCTGCAATGGGGTAGTTGATCATCAAGCCTGTTGAAAAAAGAACACCAATTTGGTTTTTTGCCCCGCCAATTAATTGAATAACAGCCCCAGGAATGGCCCACAGTAACAACATCATTGCGACATCAGATGAACTGCCTGCTTGAATTGTTGCCGCATAGAGTCGAGAGGCAGGGACAATTTTGTCTTGCTGAAAATAGAAATCATAAGTCAGTGCAACAACGACTAAGGCACAGGAAAAACCAATAATAGAGGCAAAATATTGTTGCTTTCGGCCATAGCGTTCAACATTTGGGTTTTTGCCGTTACCGCGGATCATAAACCCAGTCTTTAAGTCAAACCCCATATCTGCGAATGCAGGGCCAGTGGCGACACAGAACCCAACTAATACGGTTAATGCTTCAGGGGGAAAACCAATAAGGATACCTATCATTAATGAGATAAGCGCAGCTGCCGTCGCTGGAAACCAACCTGAATGCATGGCAGCCATCCCCACAATCATCTCTTGAATCAAAGCTGCTAGGGTAGCAAAAATAAGGAATCCGATGAGTTGTGGCAATGTCATCGTCACAAAAATTTGGCTAATAAAGGTTAAGGCGAGGGCGGTGAGAAAGTAGAAAATAGCCCCTTTAATTAGTGTTGATTTAATACGGCGGCTACTTTGAATAAGTTCTTCACTTTCTTTAATTCGCTGATCCGTTTCTTTTTTATTACGAAAAACAATGGCACCTATTTGAATGAGTGCGACAATTCCTGCCCCAATCATTACACCGTGAGGGACATAGTGTTCATATAAATTATAACTAATTAGACCCGATTCAGAAAAACCACGAATAAGTAAGCCAATAGCAAACATGAATAATGCAAAGATACTACCGATTAAAGCGATACCTGCAGAGGCCATAGGGATGCCAAATCCCGCACCGATTGCGCCTGCAGCAAAGCCTGTTAATAGAGCACCTAGTCTTTTGCCACCTTTATTTCCTGCCCATAGTGTTTCTGCTGTTGCAACGCCAGCAGGCCAAGAGGCACTCGCTGGGTATGCGCGAGTATTAAATAATCCGTATAATATTGTGCCATCAATAATAATAGCCACAAATGCACCAGCCATCATAGGGTAAATTAATTCAGGCATACCGAGCACCCAAGGGACACCGATTGAGACCATCAATCCATTCGCTGCAGCAAAAGTGGCGGCTGAAATACTGGTTTGAATTAAATTTTGAGCATCTATAAATTTAAATGAAGAAAAAATTGAAAATGGTAATCTTGATAATAATATAGCTAATACAGCGCCAATAATTGAGGTGTTCGCCGATATTCCTAGTGTGACAATAATTTGTATACCGATAATAGCACCAACAAATGATAATATAATTATTGCAATAAGCAGTGCTGGAGAAAAAATAGATACACGTACCTCAGTATCATTTTTATCATGAGATATATTCATAGAGTTACCTATTTTAATATTGAATTATATTTATTTTTTATATTTCTCCATATTTAAAATATGGCAGATAACTTACTTGCTGTAGATTTTAATAATGGATAATATTCAGTTAAATTTTTACTTTGGCTTGAGGCAGCAATACATAAAGAGCCTAACACCCCTTTTTCAAATGAAAAAATAGGTACTGATAGCCCTTGAGTCCCTGCAAGGTAAGCTTCTTTTGAATAGGCATAACCTTCATCCGCGTAAAGTTTCAATTGATGTTTTAATTCCAAATCATTTTGTAAATTGTGTTTTAAAAGATAATCCTCAATATAAGTCACATCCATTGAACTTAAGATAATTTGTGTAAAAGGCGCTTCGTGTAATGACAAGGCCTCACCTTCTTTTGAGGTAAAGCGTATTAGGTGGTCATTTTCTAAAATAAAATTACAAATGGCGATATCGTTATAGCGACGATAAATAAAAATAGTTTCATGCGTTTTGCTGGCTAATGGCTGGAGGTAATCATTAGCCAACTGAGAAAATTGCCGTGTATTATTTGCTATGTGGCCAATTTCGATACAGCGTAAGCCCAATAAGTACTCTTTACTGTTATTTTTTTGTAGAAACCCTTGCTCCTCTAAAAGGTTAAACCCACGTTGCACCATTGAGGGGCTTTTACCGATATGACGAGCCAGTTCACGCACTCCCCATATTGGTTTATCAATTGAAAAATGGTCTAGCAGAGTTAAAACAAACCCTGCGGATTGTAACTGATTACTCATGCTTCCCCCTGTGTGCATTAAATTAAACGGTATTATTGTTATTTTTCGTTCCTTTATCAGGAACAGTGTTCCGCTAATCGATGTAAATATATTTAGATGAAATAACATACAAAGTAAATGATTTGTTGCTACAGTGTTAAGTTGGTCACTGAATCAATTGTGATTATTCATCAAAATAAGAGTTATTTTGATGTAATATGTTGATTTTTATATTTAATTATATGGTTGTAGACTGTTCCTAGTAGCGAAACAGTGAGTGGGAGCGTTGATATATGAGATGAATGGCATAAATCATCAAACAAGAATGGTGGTGACTAAACGTTATTCATAATGTGGTTGGGGGGGGAACCCTAATACACTGATTTCGACGCGGTTGAATATTTTTTCGTCATAATAATATTCATAAAGTAACTTATTAGAGTCACAAAGTTACTCTGTGCTTTTTTTATCCAAATCATTATCCTCGATTGGCATCTTATTTTTCAATTCACATGATATTCATCGGTTCTTTGCTATTTTTGTGTAAACGTTTACACTAAATCGAGTTTGATCACAGAATTGGATATCAACTCGTTGGTATACTCGCCCACAACGGCAAGCTGAAAGGCAAATATGAAATTGAAGGCGTACTAAGGAGTGAAACATGCAGCAGGGTGAAATATTCGTCACTGGGGGATTGGGTTATATTGGTAGTCATACTTGTGTCCAATTAATAAAAGCTGGATTACTTCCTGTTATTGTTGATAATTTACATAATGCTAAATTGGAAGTGCTTAATCGCATTGAACAATTAACTGGGGTGAGGCCGGTTTTTTATCACTGTGATATTCGAGATGAACCGGCTATTAAATCTATTTTTAGCGCCCATCAATTTCGTTCAGTTATTCATTTTGCAGGGTTAAAAGCGGTTGGCGAATCAGTTAAAAAACCCATTGAATATTATGATGTTAATGTCAATGGCACATTGGTTTTAGCTCGTTGTATGAATGAAGCTAACGTAAAAAGCTTAATTTTCAGCTCTTCGGCTACCGTTTATGGGGAACCTAGCACATTACCCATTACAGAAAACTTCCCAACAGGTAACACGCAAAGCCCTTATGGCACCAGTAAATACATGGTTGAGCGTTGCTTATCTGACCTTTATCACGCCGATAATTCGTGGTCGATTTCCTTATTACGCTATTTTAACCCTGTGGGTGCACATTCATCAGGCCTGATGGGGGAAGACCCTCAAGGTGTGCCAAATAATTTAACACCTTATATTACACAGGTTGCGGTAGGAAAAAGGGATAAACTAGCAATTTATGGAAACGATTACCCTACTGTTGATGGGACTGGCGTTCGTGATTACATCCATGTAATGGATTTAGCCGATGGGCATGTTGCTACATTGCAAGGAGTCGGTCAGCAAGCAGGGTTACATATCTATAACTTGGGAACCGGAAATGGCTTCAGTGTACTGCAAGTGTTGCAGGCGTTTGAAAGAGCCGTTGGGAAGCCTATTCCTTATACTATCCAACCTCGTCGTGCTGGGGACATTGCAGAGTATTGGTCTACCCCTGAAAAAGCGTATCGTGAATTAGGTTGGCAAGCGGTGCGTACCCTTGATGATATGGCCGCAGACAGTTGGCGTTGGCAAGTAAATAACCCTAATGGATACAATAAATAGGAGATTGATAGCATGAATAAGATGCCATTTAACCCCTCAGATTGCCCTCATCGCCGTTATAACCCGTTGACGGGGCAATGGGTTTTGGTTTCACCTCATCGAGCAAAGCGCCCATGGAGTGGTCAAGATGAAAAGCCGTCAATAACAGACTTGCCTGAATACGATAAAAATTGTTTTCTGTGCCCAACAAATACTCGTGTTTCAGGCGAGGTAAACCCTAACTATCAAGGTACTTATGTTTTTCAAAATGATCACGGTGCTTTGTTAGAGCAAGCCTGTGCTCAGCCAGAAAACCAGTCAGCGTTATTTCAAACTCAATCAGTCAGAGGCGTTAGCCGAGTCATTTGTTTTTCACCAGATCACAGTAAAACGCTACCTGAGCTTTCACTTCCAGAAATTGAAAAGGTGGTGGAAACATGGCAACAGCAGGTTACGGAACTCAGTAAACAATTTACTTGGGTTCAGGTATTTGAAAATAAAGGTGAAATCATGGGGTGCTCTCAACCGCACCCTCATGGGCAGATTTGGGCGAGTGATTTTCTGCCAAATGAAATCGAACGAAAAGACCATTTTTTAGCACAATACTATCAGCGCCATGGCAGTAATCTACTGATGGATTATGTCAATGCAGAACAAAAATCTGGTGCGCGTACTGTGGTGGAAACAGAGTATTGGATAGCAGTTGTACCTTATTGGGCCGCTTGGCCGTTTGAAACGATGCTGTTACCTAAACAACCGATTAGGCGCATGGATGAAATGAATGAGACCGTCCGTACAGACTTGAGTTTGGCGCTAAAAAAACTGACTTGCCGCTACGACAATTTATTTCAGTGTTCCTTCCCTTATTCGATGGGGTGGCACTTTGCCCCTTATTTTAAACCACATAAAGATATTGAACATTGGCAATTACATGCGTTGTTTTATCCGCCGCTATTGCGTTCTGCAACGGTCAAAAAATTTATGGTGGGTTATGAAATGTTAGCTGAAACCCAGCGTGACCTAACGCCAGAACAGGCAGCCCAGCGTTTAAGAGAGGTTAGCGAAATACATTACAAACAACGCTAAACCTAACGAAATAGCTAAGGAATTATTCAAATTAATATTTGCTTGGATTTTATTGTTCGAGTAAATCAATTTTACGATTAAGGAAAGCAAACAGTGGAAATGCTGAAAAAAACGGTTGCTAATTCATTCGAGAAAACCTTTGGTTATCCAGCGAATATTTATGTTCAGGCTCCAGGGCGAGTGAATCTGATTGGTGAACACACAGACTATAATGACGGTTTTGTGCTGCCGTGTGCCATTAATTACCTAACAATGACTGCGGCGGCAAAACGTGATGACCGTATTATTCGAGTAGTTGCTGCCGATTATAATAATGATTGTGACGAGTTTAGCCTAGACCAAGAAATTACATTTTTACCTGAAAAAATGTGGGCCAATTATATTCGCGGTGTAATTAAGTTCTTGCTGCAACGTGGGTTTAAGTTTAACGGATGTGATATCGCAGTCAGTGGCAATGTACCGCAAGGAGCGGGGTTAAGTTCTTCAGCTTCATTAGAAGTGGTTATAGGGCAAACAATGAAGGCCTTGTATCAATTAGATATTAGTCAGCAAGATATTGCGCTGAATGGTCAACAGGCGGAAAACCAATTTGTCGGTTGTAACTGTGGCATCATGGACCAATTAATTTCAGCCTGTGGTGATGAGGGGCATGCCTTATTGATTGATTGTCGTAGTTTGGATTTACTGGCAATTTCTATCCCTGACGACCTAGTTGTGATGATAATCAATTCAAATAAACAACGGGGGCTAGTGGGAAGTGAATACAATACTCGGCGTAAACAATGTGAAGAAGCTGCTGAGCGCTTGGCTGTAAAGGCATTGCGTGACGTGACCTATGATGAGTTTTTGCAAAAACAACATCAATTACCGCCATTAGTTGCCAAACGGGCTAAGCATGTGATTAGTGAAAATGAGCGTACACAGTTAGCCGCAATCGCGTTGACACAAAATGATTTACCCTTGTTAAGCCAATTGATGGAGCAATCACATATTTCCATGCGCGATGATTTTGAGATCACCGTAAAAGAGATTGATACATTAGTCGACATTGTGAAATCTGTTTTAGGGGCTCAAGGTGGTGTGCGTATGACCGGTGGTGGTTTTGGGGGCTGTGTGGTGGCCTTAATGCAACAACAACTTGTGCAACCAGTGATTGAGGCTGTTGAAGCCCAATATTCTAAAATGACAGGCTTACAGGCGGATATTTATGTTTGTCAGCCAAGTGCCGGCGCTGGCGTAGTGAGTTTGAGTTGATCATAGAACCTGACAAATTGAGGGAAAAAATGCAATTTACTCACGAGCAACGTCTTGCGTTACAAGCCGCTAAAATTATTGAGCTAACCAATCAAAATGGTATGAAAATTACTTTGACGAACCTGGGGGCAAGCTGGATGAGCTGTATCTTACCCTTAGCAAGTGGTCAGCGTGATGTTATTTTAGGTTCGCCAAATATTGCGCAGCAGATGCAGCAGACGGTTTATTTAGGGGCTACAGTGGGCCGTGTTGCCAACCGAATCGCGAACGCACAATTTTCGATTGATGGTGAAAATTATAAAGTGTCTAGTAATCAAGGAATGCATTGTTTACATGGGGGGGAAGATAATTTCAGTTATCGGGTTTGGGCTATTTCACAGCGTCATGCTCAACAGGTGGTGTTTACTCTGATTTCCCCTCATGGTGACCAAGGCTTTCCCGGTGAGTTGCGAGTCGATACGAGTTATGAATTAACAGATGAAAATCAGGTCATTATTCGTTATCAGTACCAAACATCGGCAACTTGCCCTGTGAACTTGACTAACCATACCTACTTTAACCTTGCTGGGGAAAATACGGAAAAAACGTTATTTGAGCACGAGCTTAAAATCCACAGTAACGATTATGTACCGACAAACAAAGACGGGGTGCCAACAGGGGCGTGGCGCGGTGTTACTGGCAGCTATTTTGATTTTCGCCAAGGAAAGCCAATTGGCCGTGGTTTTTTACAAGATGAAGACCAAATAATGGTTGGGGGATATGACCATACGTTTATCCTTGATAGCACTCGTATTGATGGGAAGCAAACGGTCGCTTCACTTCGTGCACCTGCGGGGGATGTTCAGATGAATATTTCAACAACCATGCCAGCAATGCAATTATATACAGGGAATTATTTGACTTCTGTCGCGGGAAAAACAAAGGAATATACCCCGTTTTCTGGCGTTGCATTTGAAACTCAATTTCCACCTGATGCGGTAAACCACCCTGAATGGGGGGCTAAATACAGCCCAATTTCATACTCAAATCAACGCTATACTAGCAAAACATGCTATCAATTTATTTTTTAATGTATTATTTCGCATAATTATTAACACCGCAGTGATGCGGTGTTTTGCTATTTAGGCATGAATAATCCGTTGTTTTCATTTAAATGATTTTAATATGCGTTATGCCATTGTTTTTAATCCTAGCTCATTGTTTAATAAGCCATCCTAATTGTAGAGGTATACGATGGCGACAATCAAAGATGTAGCAAAAGAAGCCGGCGTTTCTGTTGCAACGGTTTCACGGGTGATCAACCAATCGCCGAAAGCGAGTCAAGCTTCTATTGCATCAGTAAAAAGTGCAATGAATAAGTTGGGTTACCGGCCAAATGCTGCTGCTCGTGCATTAGTGAACCAAAGTTCTAATACAATAGGTGTACTGGTTAATGATGTATCCGACCCATTTTTTGGGGTAATGGTTAAAGCCGTTGATGGTGTTGCTCATCGAAATGGCAAACATATTTTGATTTGCAATGGTTATCATAATGCCAAAGAAGAGCGCCAATCTATTGAGTTATTGATCAATAACCGCTGTGATGCATTGATTATTCATTCAAAAGCCCTTTCGGATGATGAACTGATTGGATACGCGAAAGAAGTTCCGAGTATGGTGCTGATTAATCGGCATATTGATGAAATCGCTCACCGTTGTATTTCATTAAATAACTATAAAGGGGCATATTTAGCGACTGAACATCTAATTCGTCATGGGCATACTAAAATCGCTTATATTTCTTCAAATCATCAAATTGAGGATGCGGTACAGCGCTTAATGGGCTATCGCGATGCGTTAAAAAATAATGGTATTATTCTTTCAGAAAGTTATGTCGAATATGGTGTCCCTTACGGTGAAGGCGGGGAACAAGCAATGACTAATTTGCTAACCAAGTCATTGGAGATCACCGCCGTGGTTGGCTATAACGATTTTATGGCAGCAGGGGCGATTGCCGTATTGGATGAAAATGAAATTCACTCACCAGAACAGGTTTCAGTAATTGGTTTTGATGATGTTTTGATTGCTCGGTATATTCACCCGCGTTTAACCACTGTACGTTATCCTATTCAAATGATGGCTGAAAAAGCAACGCAATTAGCCCTCTCTTTAGCTCGGGGTGAAAAAATCTTAGGGGATAGCTTAATTTACTCCCCGACCTTAGTTCAGCGCAATTCCGTTCGACCATTGCATTCTTAGTGGTAATGCCATTAGAGCCATGAATTGAGCACTCATTCACTTTTTATGTAAACGTTATCATTTATTTTTGATGGTCATCACGTATTTTAGATTTTAGCCTGCTGACTTTCAGATTCTCTCTGTTATTTATGCCATTTATGACGTGATTTCTAGGTTTAAATCTAATGTTTAGCTAATTCAGTGAATATTCTTAAGAATATTGTGAAAATATGTGATTTAAGTAACGGTGATTATTTGTGGTAACGTTTACACTAACTTCGTTATCATTTGGCGAAGGAATTTTATTATGCAGACAGAAGGGGTTGGACTAAGCACTTTAGACTACGGGATCTTCATCCTGTACGTGCTTGTTATTATTAGTGTTGGGCTCTGGGTATCACGAGATAAAAACGGGCAAAAAAAAGGAACTAAAGATTATTTTTTGGCAGGTAAAACATTGCCTTGGTGGGCTATCGGTTCATCATTAATTGCAGCAAATATATCCGCAGAACAATTTATCGGCATGTCTGGATCAGGCTTTTCGATTGGTCTGGCAATTGCATCCTACGAATGGATGGCGGCACTTACCTTGATTATTGTCGCTAAGTATTTTATGCCTGTGTTTATTGATAAAGGTATTTATACTATTCCTGAATTTGTTGAAAAACGCTTTAATAAAACATTAAAAACCATTTTAGCGGTATTCTGGCTAGCATTATTTATCTTTGTTAACTTAACCTCAGTCCTATATTTAGGTGCGTTAGCGTTACAAACAATCCTAGGTATACCAATGAATTATGCTATTTTTGGTTTAGCATTATTTGCGGTAATTTACTCCCTCTATGGTGGCTTATCCGCAGTAGCATGGACCGATGTCGTGCAAGTATTCTTCCTGATTTTAGGTGGCTTGTTAACGACAATTATGGCTGTGAGTTATATTGGTGGGGACGCCGGTTTGTTTGCTGGAATGAGCCGTATGGCAAGCGAAGCGCCTACTCATTTTGAAATGATCCTAAGCCAAGATAACCCTCAGTTTAGTAATTTACCGGGGATAGCCGTGTTAATCGGTGGCTTATGGGTTGCCAACTTATACTATTGGGGCTTTAACCAATATATCATTCAGCGTGCATTAGCCGCTAAATCCATCAATGAAGCTCAAAAAGGGTTAGTATTTGCTGCGTTTCTAAAACTTATTGTACCGATTTTAGTTGTTGTGCCTGGTATCGCTGCTTTTGTGATAGTTTCAGACCCTGCATTGCTTGCTGGTTTGGGGACTATGGCACAAGAACATATACCGACATTAGCGCAAGCGGATAAAGCTTATCCGTGGCTAACCCAGTTCTTACCTGTAGGCGCGAAAGGGGTAGTATTCGCAGCATTAGCAGCCGCTATCGTATCGTCTTTAGCTTCTATGTTGAACTCTGTAGCGACTATCTTCACCATGGATATCTATAAGGAATATATTGCACCTGCAACAACGGACCATAAATTGGTTAATGTTGGCCGAGTCAGTGCGGTTGTTGCATTGATCATCGCCTGCTTTATTGCACCATTACTGGGTAATATCGGGCAAGCTTTCCAATATATACAGGAATATACAGGCTTAGTGAGCCCTGGGATCTTAGCGGTATTCTTGTTAGGTTTATTCTGGAAGAAAACAAATGCGAAAGGCGCGATCATCGGGGTATTATTGTCTATTCCATTTGCTTTATTCTTGAAATTAATGCCATTAGGTATGCCTTTCCTTGATCAAATGATGTACACCTTCTTCTTTACTGCTGTAGTGATCGGGTTGATTAGCCTTACAACGGCAAAAGGGGATGATTGTGATGGCGCTATTATTTTAACTTCCGAGACCTTTAAAACGTCAACAGGTTTCAATATTTCCGCTTACGTTATTATGGTTGTTTTGTGTGTTTTATACGCACTTTTCTGGTAACGCCATAGCATTATTAAACTCACCATTAAAATGATAACAAAAGGCGGGATATTCCCGCCTTACTTATTTTTACTCGCTTGGATAGCGATTTTATATACTTTTATTAACAGATGCTCTGATATCGTTATAAATTAGTCGTCTTATAATACGATTCTATTTTGGATTTAAGTGACGCAACAATTTTTTTCTTCCAAGGTTGCATTGATTTTCTGTGCATCATAAATAAATTACCAATGGCAAGGCTATCAGTAAGCTTCGTTTGGTAAATGGTATGTTTTAGTGACTGATTTTCTAGCCAAGGTTCTGGCACAATCGCTAAATATGGGCTGCTATTTATTGCTGATATCACTTGCGAATATTCTGGGCATTTAAAGCCAATAGTTCTAAATAAACCTCTTCGACGTAATTGCCTATCTAGTTCGTTGTCATCTTGGGGCCAAGGTAAACAATAGACATGTTTATAAGATACGAGTTGTTCAAGGCTTAATTCTTTAACGTGCTCTAAAGCTGGTCTTAATGGCGCTCCGTAGATAATGACTAATCGGCTAATACCTATAGTTTCAAATTTTAGCGACGATACAGGGCTTTGATCTCCACCGACAGCAAAGACTAAATCAATGGTGCCATCAAGCACTTCTTCACGCCAAGACCGCCTTTGGTATGGAATACATTCCGCGTAAAAATCTAACTTGAAAGACAGTTCTGATAAAGGAGAGGTCATAATATCCATCAATGCTGGGGGGCAGACAATTTTGAAACTTCTTGAGCCATCAATGGAATCTGTAAATAAATCATCATTCAAGGAAATAAAAAGGGGAACGAGTTTCGCTTTAAGTGTTAAAGCAAATGGGGTTGGAACTTGAAGATTATTTTCTCGTTTAAATAACGGGTCACCCAACGCTGAGCGTAGCCGACTCAATGCGTGGCTGACCGCGGAAGATGAAATACCCAGTTTAGAAGCTGCTTCCTTGGTACTTCCTGTTAAAAGTAATGCATAGAGAACTTTGAGAAGATTAAAATCAAATTGAGCCAGGTTCATTTTGCACCAATATTAATGAGCAGAATTCAATTTACTTATACTATCATCTTGTTTCGATGATAAACAAGTAACGGTATTCATGAAACAGTTAAAATTAATAGTATTGCTCTGCATGCAAGGGTTAGTCGTGCAACCTATAGCTTATGCTTCATTACATCCTGAGCAACCATTATCTGTCGCTCCACCTAAAAGTGTCTTTATGGAATGGGCAAAGCCTATTGCACCTTTCAAAATAGCCCCTCAAGTTTGGTATGTTGGAACGACAAATTTAACGTCTATATTGATCACAACAAATAAAGGTCATGTACTCATTGATGCGGGCTTAAATGAAAGCGCAGAGTTAATTCAAAGTAATATTGAAAAACTAGGGTTTAATATTAGGGATATCAAATATATTTTGAACAGCCATGCTAGGTTGGATCAGGCGGGTGGGATAGCTAAATTAAAAAAAATAAGTGGTGCAAAGGTCGTTTCGAATAAACTCAATGCTGAGCAATTGGCTTTAGGTGGTGCAGATGATTTTGCATTAGGTGATGCATTATTATTTCCTTCAGTTAAAACAGATTTACTCTTAAATGATAATGAATCATTTAGTCTTGATGGTGTAACTTTTACTATATTATTAACGCCAGGGCATTTACCGGGAAGTACGTCATGGAAGATAAAACTAAATAATAATGACACACTGATATATGCAGATAGCCTAGCAACTCCTGGCTATTATTTAATTAATAATCTGAATTATCCAGAAATTATTGAAGACCTCCAGTATAGCTATCAGGTTTTGTATGATCAAAAGGTAGATATATTTATTGCAAGTAAGGGAGATAAGTTTGACCTTATAGATAAACTTAAAGAATTAAATAATGGAAATGATAAGGCATTTTATGATGAAAATGGCCTTAAACGTTATGTTGAAAAATCCAAAATGTCTTTAATAAGCCAATTACATTTATAATCCTGTAAATAAAGAGTGAAAATCATGACAGTTAAATATTTAGCCCCAATGTTGGGTGCTATTTTATGCACTAATTCTTTTGCCGATGAATTAATATTAGGTGCAGGTGTTGGAATGTCATCACCCTATGAAGGGTCTGATAAATATATTTTAATACCGGATGCGACGATCCAATACACAGTAGATACAAACAGTTTTGGTATATTTAGTTTGGGCACTAGTGGTGCAAAGTGGCAATATAGTCTGTTTGATAATTTTCATATAGGTGTTCTTGGCGCTTATATGCAAGGTCGAAAAGAGGAAATTGGTTTTTCTGGTAGTAAAAATAAAGACTTAAAGGGAATGGGAGACCTTAAAGGTGCTATAGCTGCGGGTTTTGAAGTGAGTTATAGTATAGAAGAGCATTCTATCTATATTAATTCATTGACGGCACTTGGACATAGGGATTATGGCGGGGTAGATGTTGATAATGCAACAAGGGTTGAGTTTGGGGTTAACTCGCATTTTGAATTAAATGATGACTGGTTTATTGATACCAATATATCCACAAGATACGTAAATAAAAATTATAACCAAGCTTACTTCGGCGTGACTGAAAAGCAGTCTCTTAAGACGGATTACGCTGTATATACCCCCAAAGCAGGTATTAAAGATGCAGGTATTCTAATCGGGTTGAACTATAGGTTGAGTGAGAATTTTTTCCTTAATTTAAAATCTGGAGGTTATTATCTATTTGGTGATGCGGCTGATAGCCCAATTACAAAACAAAAATATGGGCTAGTCAATATAATTGGTCTCTCATATACATTTTAAAGAACATGCAAATGAAAATAAATATTAAATATACTATATATGCATCAGTGTTTTTATTATGTGGATGTGTTGTAGGCCCAGGCTGGTATAAAGAAGGTGTAAATTATGAAGACTCTGAAAATGTCTTGGCAAAATGTAAATATGATATTGGTATTGCTTTAGTGAGTTCAAATGAAAGGCCAGAACTCATCGCTGAATGTATGAAGTCTCAAGGGTATAGATACAAAAACTATTCACATAGCTATTAAATTTAACTTTATATTCTATATTGTAATTTATGGTGCTAACTAATGGCACCTTTTTATTGGATAACTATGATTATTATTTTTAGTAAGTTTTTAAGAGAGTTAAATAGCAGCGGTTTGTTTGAAAATATAAACTATGACTTATACCCTAAGTTGGGAGTAATATATGGATGTGATAAAGAAAAAAGAGAAATAAAAATCACTCTTTCAACATTAAATGATAAAGAAAATAGGGTGACAATCACTGTGCAATCCGATGTTGATTGGAATAAACGAAAACAATTGCGTGCAGTACTTATTAATGAAAGTTTATATATAAGCCATGGCGACTTTATATATAGGGTTACGCCTATTTTCATAAGGAATTATTTCTTTAAATTTGATATTATAGATTTTTTATCTATAGTAATTTGTCAAAATAGAAAAAGATAATAGGGTTAAGCGGTTATCAGTAGGAAAAGTATCGATATAGAAAAGAATGCTTATTTACCTTAAGTAAGGGGCTATTATCTCTCTGTGCATGTTGATAAATTTTACTTAATGTACTTGTTGCGCATCAGTGATACCCCTTATCAACCATGTTTTAGGTAACTATATATCAATGAAATGACACGGTAAGTGCGTTTTTTTATTTGGGTGGAGTAAAACTAACCTGCATAACGGCCTAATTGCAAAGGCTTTTTCTTACCTATAGGCTTTGATTATAGACAATAGGGCTATCTATTATTGTTACTATGTAATATATCGAGCCAGAAAGTTGCTCATCTATTTATGAATATCATTTAATTTTAAGGGTAACAGGTGGTATTTAACACAAGTTTATTTAGTTGATGAGGGGGAATATCTAGGGCTATAAGCAGTAATAACTGTACCATTTATCAATCTATTTTTCATTATCCTTGCTATATATCCTAACGTTTTTTAACGCAATTAAAATGTTACCCTAAACCGATGAAATTTAAAATTCACCATATAGAGCGTGGGCATAGACCGTTTAGGTTGTGCTTTTATTGCGGCTCCTTTAAAATAAAGTTGATCAGTGATTTATCATTGGTCTTGCCTCTTCTAGCGTTTGGTCGCGCTAGCAGAATACTCGGTTAGCTTTGGTCGGCGACCCGAGGTAAAGAAACCCATTTAGGTGGGTTTTTTTACGCCTATCAATCAACGCTTGTCAGCCCTAACTGGCTGGTCTTGCCTCTTACGTTAGCCTAACTCTTTTCCCTAGGTAGGCTGATTTTTAGGTTTGAACACTTATCTAAATACTTGCTGTGTTTGTATTAGTAGAAATAATATTAGCATCGATATTTTTATCATTCAATAGCATTGCTAATTACTCTAGGCGATAAAAAACCGAAAATATTAGCGATAGTATTTAATTGATTGTTTTGGTTAAGCAAAATCAACCATTTTTATTGGAAGAGACTTTATGACTTTACCTATTACGCGTAAATCATGCATCTCAGCTTCTTCAATATAAAAAGTTTCATAGGCAGGATTATCAGATTTGACCGCAAGCTTCCGGCCTTTAACTCGCTGTAATCGTTTTATGAATAGGGAGCTTTCAAAACTAAATACATAGACGCCATCCCCATCAAAAAAGTCACTGTGTGTATCAACGAAAACAACATCCCTAGGATTAATTGCCGGAGACATGCTATCGCCGCTGATATTAATCATCTCAATTCCTTTAAGACTTTTACGACCAAATAACTCAAAAATCTTTTCGGAAGAGAATTCTATTGATTTTATGGTGTCAGGGAAGTCATTATTAATAAAACCACCGGGACCTGCTTTTGCATATATATCCATTAATCTCAATGTGTTGTGATCGCTTCTAATCGATTGTTGTGGGTGAGTGGTATCTTCACTTCTATTTGTTGACCTGACGTAATCGAGTAAAATTTTTAATTCGGGGTTGATATCTTCAGGCTTAACACGAAGTAAAGCGGCAAATTTTAATGTGGTATCTGTATTTAACGCAGTACGGCCATTGAGATACTGGCTGACGGCTCCTTGCGTAGAAAAGCCAAGTGCCTCAGCTGCTTTTTCTTGAGTTAAGCTGAGAGATTCACGTTTGCTTTCCCAGATATTACGTAAATTTTGGGCTGCTATTTTGTCTGATTCTGAAATTTTTCTATTCATATCATCTATTTTATTTGTATTGCTAATATTATGCCACTAGTATTGCTATTATTTTTCGTCATTAGTACTGCTAATGTTGAATCGTTAAGTAAAAAAGGAGCTAACAAATAAGATTAAATATTTACCTAAAAAATAACAGTAACTTAATCAGTCTGAATTTGCTCAAACCATTGGAGTGATACAGGGCTATATCAGCTAAGTCATCAAAGGTAACTCCATTCCAAAATGTTGTAAAGGCATTGGCTGGGCATCAAAAACAAACGGGTTATTAGACCACTTGCTTTATAACCCGAAGTGAGGTGATTTGATTTATCTTTTAATCGTTTAATACATCGCTTAAAAGTTGAAATATATGCACTTGGAAAAAAGAAAATCGCTCCCATCATATGGTTATATATTTTATAACGGATATAAGGCCGTCTTGTCATAAGGTTATTAGATGTCGTTAGTTGGAGTGAAAATGAAAAAATCGGTTTATAAAGCAAGTGGTTTATGGAACCAAGAATCTTTCATAACTCTTTTTGTCGCAACAAGCGAAAAAGATGTACTTTCAACAATCGTATTTTGGGCAAATCTTGGTGGCGCTCGAGTCGATGAGCTATCTATCGAGCGTTATTGCTCAGTGCATTAACCAAACTAAGATGAAGTGGCAGGCCAATGACAAAAAACAGTAACAGAACGTAAAGCTGAATAACGTAAGCGGCAAAAAGAATCAGGCATTACTGAGGCTGAGTTATTTCTTGGTAAGTAGGGGGTAAAAATGCTTCAAAGAAATTGTGCATTACGTAGAGCCAGTAGAGAGCCTTGTAAGAATGCGAATTTGATTCGAATGGATGACATACTGTGATACTATTCGGCTCTAAACGAAACAATAGGATATCTAAGTTGTTATCATAGACGACTGTGGAATAGGTAGGTTAAACACACAAAACACTGTTCATTTAAACAGTATTTTGTGTATAATCCATTTATTGGCTTGAACACCCAATCTAAATACTCGCTGTGTCTACTGAGAGAAAAAGTATGGCACAGTATAGCTTTATCAAAATATCTAACGGCTCTCTTGTTTCGGCTTCCCGCCCAGCAAGGGAATTCATGCACGTCAAAATCAAGTGTGGTGGTGTGCTTTCGGCTGATTTCAAGAAAGACCGCGATTCACGACGCCATCGCAACTACTCCGCAATACTCAATTTAGGGGATAAATATTGGCAGCCAATTGGCGACAATACTCCAATTGATAAATTCTTTAATGCTCTCCGTTATTGGTTAGTAGAACAATTGGGCCATTATGAAACCTTTGAAATGTCTGATGGCAGCCTACGCCGTATCACCCAATTAATCAGTTTTACCAAAATGAACGACCTAGCTTTTGGTGAACTCTACAAAGCCACCCTCGATGTACTTTGGAACTGTATTTTATTTCGTAAAATTCCCACCCAACAGGTTGCTGAAAATGTGGCAGCTCAGTTATTAGATTTTATTTAGAGGCAAGACCAATGAAACTCGAAAATGCACTGAAAAACTTTCACCCCAAATCACCGATATTTAGCGATACTGCGAGCAGTACATCACCCGACCGTTTAACTGGAACGGACATCATAGCTGCTATGGGGATGATTGATCCTCAGGCTAAGTTTGGCATGACGGCTTTTCTCGCTAAAAATGATGTCAGCGAAGAGGATAAAATTTCTACCATAGAAGCCTTGACGCAATATGCGAAAAAACAGACCCCAAAGCTGGTAGCAAAAGCTGCAGGTAAAAAACTAGGTCATTGTTTAATCATATTGGCCAAAATCGCATTTGAGGACTACGCTCGTTCGGCAGGTTCCGTTTTCCCATGTTCAACCTGTAGCGGCAAAGGGATGATTGATAAACAAGTCACTACAACAAAATATTCAACAAGAGACGCTGTCTTTTCCTCCTTTACCAAGGACAAGCCCAAACGATATACAAATACTGAGCGTGAGATCGTGGAAACTGAAAAAGTGATTTGCCAGTCATGTAAGGGAAAAGGCCAGTTAACACAGCGCTGTCGATGCAAGGGGCGGGGGAAAGTACTGGATGAAGCACAAACAGAACGACAGGGCGTCCCAGTATTCAAAGATTGCCCACGGTGTGCAGGCCTCGGTTTTAAGCGCGTTCCCTCATCTGTCGCATATAATGCAATAAAGCACTTGGTACCAGAGCTTAACGAAAGAACATGGCGCCGAAATTGGAAACCGTTTTATGAAACATTGGCCAGCAAATGTTTCATTGAGGAAAGTATTGCAGAGCAGGCGTTTAGCAAAGCGATAAAATAAACTGATCAAATAAACAGTAAAAAGCTTGCATTTTGTCCGAAGCTGGTTTATTATTTTTACAAAATGGACATTCTATACCTAATTAAGTAAATCGATGTCTCATTTTACCAATTCAAAACCTCGCGATTGCGGGGTTTTTTTATATCTAAAAACCTCAACAAGTGTTTCGTTTTCTTAAGAGTAGAACCTCACTTCGGCAGGGTTTTATTTTGTGATCTTCTGTGGTTTAGCACGATAAGTGAGGTTTTAAGTGAAAGTCTGCATTATAGGCATTTCTGGCGCAGGGAAAACAACGTTAGCTAAAAAATTAGCCATTGAACTGAATGTCCCTACTTATGCGTATGATGATATATATTGGAATAAAAGGAGTGGAGAATATATTAAAAATACTCCTGAGATAATTAATTCACTTGTTTCTGCCATAAAATCGGAAAGAGATTGGATAGTTGAAGGCGCGTATGATCGTCGGATGCTCCCATTCTTTGAAGACTGCTCTTTGATTATTAGATTGAAGATCCCATATCGGATATGTGTGTTAAGAATAATAAAGCGTTACCTACTTGCAAAAATAACAAAAACAAGACATAAGGAAACGATTCTAAATACCATTGAATTACTTCGCTTTGCAAAGCGATTTGATAACCAATTAAATGTTTTTTTTGATTCAACCCCAGCTGTTATGCATAATATAGTTGAAGTTAATAACACTAAGCAGTGTTCACTAGAAATTAAAAAACATTTAAATGAAACTTCATAATTTAAAGGGGACAGTGATGCCATTTTCTATGTTTAACCGACTAATATGTAAGGTAACCCTTACAAGTTCAGTGATCTAGTCTTGTGGATAGCTTATATTCAAGAGGTCGCCTAGTGCGGCTTTTTTTGTCTATAGTAAAAAGCTAATTTCTAGTTAATTTTTTATGGGTAAAATAGCAATTCTTAAATTAAGCTAAAATTGAGTGGGTTAAATTTTTTATTCTAATAGTTAGTTTTTAATTGATATTAAGATTCATGCCTTTTAATTTTTTTAAATGTAATAATTTCCTTTCTTGTTTATTTAAAAAAAGGATGTTTTTATTGTGAGTATTTTCAAATTTAAAAAAATAATGGCTATCACTATCTTTTCTTGCTCATTTTCAAGCTTTGCTGCAAATCCACCGTTACAATTTCACATTCACGGTTCTTTTGAAGAGGTTGTTCCTCCGTGTAATTTGACAAGCGAGTCGAGCTTTAATTTGGCTTTTGATACCATTCCAACATATGTAAATATTGGATACGAAACGCAAGCCGAGTTTGTCAGAGTAAGTTATCAATGTATGCAGGATGTTAATGTTAAAGTTTATTTTTCTGATGCTGCCCATAAACTTTCTAGTGCAGCATATCAAACGACAGCGAGCCATATTGGGGTTAAAACTAAAATAAATGGTCAAATATTAAATCCCAATGAAAAACTAGAGTTTAAGTCTAAAGCAGGAGCATCAGAAATCCCAGTTGAAGTTAGTTTAATAAGGCTAGCAGAAACACAAGGTAATGGTGGTAGTTATGACTTTAATTTAACGGGTATTATTGAGACAGAGTATAACTAATATTTTAATTAGTATATTGTGTGCTGCTTTTCTATTAAATTCTTCAAGGTCACTTAGGTGGTCTTTTTTATTAACTCAACCTCAGGCACTCCGTAGGGGGTGAAATCATGCGTATGGATAAATACAGCAACGCAGCCTACGGCAGTGCTGGGCTTACAGCATTCTTTGCAAGTCTATCACTTTATGAGTGGGGCTTTATTATCGGGATGGCGTTTAGCATTATTCTTGGTCTTATTACCTTTTTTATGAATCGACGAGAGCAGCGAAAGCGAACACGTTTATTTGAAGAACTCGTTAATAAAACTGACCCACAAAACCCCTCAGCCACTGCACGAAAAGCTGCCGAACTTATGGCGAAAGCGCCTAAGGATATCTAATGTCACTCAAACAAAAACTCACTGTGCTTGTTGGTGCAGGGGCTTCGGCTATCGGTTTAGCCGTGATTGCGCATTATGAGGGGGTTAGATATGAGCCCTACGAGGATGTTATTGGTGTACTGACGGTCTGCTATGGGCACACAGGGAAAGATATTGTTCCCAATAAAACTTATACCAAAGAAGAATGCAATGAGCTGTTAGAGCTGGATTTTATGAGAACCAAATTACAGGTAGACCGCCTAGTTAAAGTCCCTGTTGATGAGCATACAAAAGCCGCGCTTTATTCATTTGCTTTTAATGTTGGCACTGGCGCATTTGCTAAGTCGACCATGTTGAAAAAGCTTAACGCAGGTGACCAATACGGTGCTCAAAGGGTATATGCCTTTGGAATCAAAGATAGCTATAGTTAGTCAGACAGTGATTCCTCCACACTATGTGATGTAGATCATCCAACTGAAATTTTCCCCCTTTATTGCTGCCTATATGGCGGCATGTTCGCCTTTTCCATGCTGTACTGAATGTACAAGAAACTACCTGTTTGGGAACCTATCGATATTTCTCAATTATTTGACAATTTAACAACTTAAAATTGAGGCCTAAAATGAATCCGCAATCCAATAGACTCTACAAAACCAAATTAATCATACTAGCCACGATCGTATCAGCTCTGATACCTATTTCCGGAAACGCAGCGTGTCCAACAGGTCAAGAACAATACGATCGGCTAGAGTTTATCGGGAAAGATGACACGGTCGTGACAGTAGACCACCGGGGAGATATGAGTGGGAGTGTACCAGAAAATAGCCTGATCGCGTTCCGAGGTTCATACAAAAAGTGCAGGCACGCAATAGAGACGGATATACGTTTATCAAAAGACGGAGCGCTTATGGTGTTCCATGATGCCAATATAGGTCGCGTACTTGAACAGAAATATAACCCTGACAGAAATACGGGACCAAACCCTTCAATATCCAGTCTGACACAAGCTGAAATACAAGCAAAAAAGATGAGGACAGTTAACTGGGATGTAACTAATCAAAGTGTCCCTACTGTAGAGGAGGTTATCTCTGATTACCTCGCTAATAGCGGTCAAGCGTTGTTTTATTTCGACGTTAAAGAAGAAAAAGCAATCGGGAAAGTCGCTAAAGTAATTTCAGACCAAGCCCAAAATCACCCAGATGTTCTTAAACGATTCATCGTCAAGTTTGGAATGGAGCATGTCCCAACGTATGAGAAATGGGTAGAGTTACTGGCCAAGGAAGGTGCCAATTCAGCTGTCATGGCAAACCCCTACATTAGTCCTTGGGGGGCTGAAAAAATCAACAAAATGAACATCCCCAATCCACCTGGAGAAACATACAAAGATAACACTAGCCGCGCAGTGGCTTCCTGGGCTAGACAACCTGCCAAATTGGTTCCTAACGTTGAGGTGGTAATAAAAAACTCTCAGGACTTTATTGCAACCATAAAAGAAAAATCAGCTCAGGGGATTTATGAAAAACCTACAACACTGAATGCGGATAATACATTTGATGGAACAATGGCTCGTATGATTACCATCATCAAGGCAAAGAAGAAAGCATTGGGCATATTTGTTCCAAATCCAGATTACATTCAGTGGCGTAGTGACTTAGTGTCTCAAGGTGTAACAGTTAAAAACCTTGACAAAAATCGTCAAATCGATATTGAAGAAGCTTATTTCTATAATACAGGTTACTGTTGCTACACGATGGAAGAAAGGCTTGGTCCTAATGAAAAGGAAGACATGCGAATGAATCTTACCTGGGCTAGAAGCATTGGCGCTAACGTCATCACAGTTGACGATCCCGACAGTGTTGATACATTCTTCCGAATGAACAGAGAACTTGATACTATCGCGATCCCGGTGACGGTTAAACCCACTCTAGAGATGAACTCTGTTTTGTCTCGACAGCTAAAATTAGTGGATTTTCCCGAAGTCAACAATATCAATATAAAACCGTGGATGGGAGATGCCGCTTGGGGATGGGGAGGGGTGGTGTGCCTTTGGGATAATCCTAGAAGTGATCATTACGCCTGGACTTATCACTGTGACTTTTCTAATGATAAGGACAGTACCTATAAAAAATTACTCCATACAAAGATAGTCAAAAAGCACAGTCATCACGATGTTCTAGGTGATGCAATCCAGATATTTAATCATGACTTTAGTTACTGCCTTTCTAATATTCTAAATGATGATGACTTGTACCTATGGATGCAAGACTGTTCTTCCTCAAATGAAAAAAGCCTGTTTATTTTAGACTTCAACCGGCTTTTACCTCTTTTGAATTACTATGATCCGTGGGGGCCTATGATGATTACCTCTAGAAACGAGGCTGTGTGGGACTTTAAGTACTATGGTACGTTGCTTAAGGCTCCGCTCAATGATGTTGATGACTGGGCGAAATGGGGATTCTTTAACGGAGATTATTAGATTACTATTTTGAGGCCGGATATCCGGCCTTTTTTAATGTTCCAATGTAACTGCATGAACATGAGGGAGTTGTTTTAACGTGCAGTAGAACTCAGGTAGCGTCATTTTCTGTCTGACATTTAACTTTAAATTAACCTCTACCTTTTCTTTTTTAAGATCGCGTATATTCAGGCTATCTATGATGCTATTGTTGCTTGTTAGATAATCTATCGTTGATGATAAGCCTGCTTCATCATTAAACAACATGCGGACATTCAATTTTCCTAAACGTTTGCTCTTTGCTTGGTAAAGCAGGACTTGCGGGCTAATCCATATTGCAATGAAAAATAAGCCTGTCACCACAAAGGCATGGATGTAAAAACCATTTCCAGACGCAATACCAATCCCCGCTGAAGCCCACACTATTGCTGCGGTCGTTAAGCCCGAGATAGCATCATCGCTACGGTGCATGATGACCCCAGCACCCAAAAAACCAATCCCACTAATAATCTGTGCCGCGAGCCTCATTGGGTCACTACGTATATTGTCGGATATCCCCGCGTAATATTCCGCTGATTGTATTGAGACTATCGTTAACAGGCAGCTGGCAACTGCAATGATAACGCATGTAGTGAAACCGACAGGTTTTCCTTTTGCTTCCCGTTCTAAACCAAGGAGGCCGCCTAGGACAAAAGCGACCGTCAACTTGATTAACGTTGGAGGGAAGTTGCTTAACTGCTCGTAGATATAGGTTAAGCTTTCCATTTACCTCTCTCCTTACTCCATTTATTTTTCTATGACTGCATCTGCTTTATTATCGCTTTGCTGTATGGCTTTCTTTTTCGAAACATCATCTTTAAAGAAGATAAGGAAGAAGACCATCACAACGGCTGCAACTACGGTCGGATAATGCCAATAATTAACCCATTGAGGGAGTGATGCGGCACCCGTCTCTGTGACTGTATTGTTGAAGATATAGCCACAAACGGTTGAGGCAAATAATAAGCCTGCACCATTAGAAACGATAAAGCGGATCCCTTGAGCTTGAGCACGGATTTCTGGACGGGCTTTTTTATCAACATAGATATCGCCAGCGGTGAAGAAAAAGTCCCAACACAAGCCTTGCAGTAACAGGCCAATAATGATGAACATTGTGCCAGTATCCATTGCGGCATAAGAGAAAAGAACGGTTCGGATAATCCAAGAGCCTATACCTAATGCTAATGTAATTTTAAATCCGAATTTTAACAGCACGAATGACAGCAAAAACATAAAGACAATTTCACAAGCCACCCCGATTTGCATCATAGACGCTGCGTTATCAAATCCAAGCGCCTTAATAAATACAGGAATATAAGCAGAGTAGGCTGTTTTCGGGATCATCAGTACGAAGATGCTCAACATAAGTATCGCGAAATAACGGTCTTTGAACAAAGAGAGCGCGTCAAGACATAGGATATCTCTAGGTTTAAATGGCTGGTCTTTTGCTTTAGGAGGGGTATCTGGCAAGGTTAAACAGTATAGCGCCAAAACGACACCAGCACCGGCAGCAATATACCAAGTCATGGTGCTGCCAGATAAGCCCATTTCCCCCATGATAAATCCGACGACAATGAAACCGAAATTACCAAACACTCGAATGACTGGGAACATTTTCACGCCGTTAATGTGCGAGAAAGTGATGCTGTTTGAGAGTGCTGTAGTAGGGTAAAACAATAAGCCGACAATGAAAATCAGGAACAACGTCATTCCAACATTCTGCGTTTCCACAAATTGAGGAACCATTAACAACACACCAGCGTTGATAATGTGAAGTACAGCCATGACTTTTTGCGATGAAAAGAATCTGTCTGCCACCATTCCGATGAAAAGTGGCGACATGATCGTAGCCAGCCCCAGCAGAGCGTAAGCATTACCAATGATGTTAGCCATTCCATAAGAACTCAAGACAAGCCCCATCGTCATATTCCATGCGCCTTGCATAAAATATTGGACAAACATCATAATCAAAAGCCTGGAGGTGATATTCACGTTCATAGTGTTCTCCTTAGTTTGCTTCAACCGTGAGGCCGTCAGAAGCAACTAGAATGTTGTGTTCAGCGCAAATACTTTCCAGATGTTTATGTAATAAACGCGCGCTATGTGAGATATGAGAAACCAATATCTTTGTTTTCGGGTGTATACAGCCTTGAGCTTCCAGTTTTTGTTTGGCGGCGAAAACAGTTTCTAAACTCATGTGGTTATCAGTACGATCATCTCCATTCAAACCATAGGTGCATTCTAAAACAACAATATCCAGCGGCTTATTAATGAGCCAATTCCAAGTGAGCTCTGGGAACCAACCTGAGTCATGCCCATAAAAGATAGCTTGTCCATCTTTCTCGACATGATAAACAAAGCAATATTCCCACTTAGCGTGATTAGCCAGTAGTGGTGTGATTTTATAGCCTTTATGCTCAACTGTTTCATAGGGAACCATACAATGGAAACCGAAACGTTCTTTACTGTAGCCGGGTAAAACACTGACTGACCCGTTAATCGCTCTGTCATTACCAAAAATATGGAGGGGGTGGCATATTTCGTAACCATAACCTTCCATGCGGCTATATAAATCCCCCACATTAAAATGGTCAGGGTGAGTATGTGTGAAAAGTAGGGTTTCAATATCAGTCGCATCACGACCATCCCGCAATAATTGATGACTAAACGTAGGAGACATATCCACTAACATAACATCATCAATAATAGCGGAAGATTGCGTGCGGATATCCTTTCCGCCTAATCGACGAGCTTCCAAACAATGTTCACATCGGCAAAATGGATTAGGGATACCTTCGGAAGCAGCAGTGCCTAAAAAATGGATCTTCATAGTGAATTCCTTTTTATTTGTAATTATTCATATGTATTTTATATATTGACACGTATCAATATATATTTTTTAAAATAATTACAAAGCTTTTATAGTGAATTAAGTGATCTTGTTCAAAATAAAACCTATTAATACCTGATTTTCAATATATTGACGTATGCTCTACTCGATGCAGGAAAGTAAACTTGTTAAATGCCAATCCATATAATCAGAGTTAAGTGATGATACGAATCAATTTCATTTGGCTTTAAAATTAAGGTATTATTATTGGCAGTCGATTTGGAGGGGATAATCAATGGCAACAATGAGGGATATTTGTAGAATTGCTGGTGTTTCGCACGGCACAGTCTCGAATGTGTTAAATGGACGCGGCAACGTTAGCGTGGAGAAAATGGAAGCCGTGTTAAATGCCGCCAAGGCGCTGGGCTATAACGTTAATACTCAAGCGCAATTACTCAGAGCAAACACAAATATCAAGATTGCAATCGTGCTTCCTCACCTGATATCGGAAAAGTACACCATACTGTTCAACGCTATTCGCCAGACGATTGAAGACAGCTCAGATTTGCCATTTGATGTATTCTTGACTGATGACCTACAATCCAAGGAATTGAAAATACTACAAAAAATAGCCTCTGGCGGTTACCAAAGCGTTATCACGGTTAGCTGTCTTAATGATGCTAGTGTGTATTTTGATACACTTCAAATTCCTCCTGAAAATGTCGCCTTTGTATACCGAAAACCCCAGAATGCTAAAGTGTATTTCAGCCTTGACTATGCCGATGCAGCGCAAGCCATTGCAAATCAAATAGCAAAAGATGCATGTGAAAGAATTGGAATTTTTGCCGAATCTTCATATTATTTGAATAGTGAGGAATTTGTTCGAGAAGTCCGACTGTCCTTACAAAAAGACGTACCGAATATTGAAGTGGTCGTGTGTTATTCGAGTGACCTTGAGTCTTACAATACGGCTTTTGATTTTTTTGCAAATAATCAAAAATTTGATGCAATCATTACGCAAGATCTCGAAAGAACTCGATATATAACACAGGCGAGTTTTTTCGGAAGCGCGAAGCAGGTTCCACGTATTTATTCATTAACGGGTAGCACACCACCAATGGTTAGCGGGGTGTATTGCATTCCGATGAATTACGCTCAACTCGGTTTAGATGTGGCTGCGCGCTTATTTAAAAATGAAGGAACAAAGTTTGAGCAGGAGCAGCAAATCTCCAGCCCTTTTGCCCGCGTTTATACCAGTGAGGCCAGAGATGGCGAACGTACTCGAGTCGATACACTTAATTTGCTTACGATACCAAGCCCTTCAACCGACGCTCTACAAAAACTGCTTCCCCACTTTTTCGCTCAAACGGGGGTTCACGTTAATATCTCTGTTCGTCCTTTTGGCGAAATATTCAATATCCTTAACACGATAGAAGAACACCCTTTTTACGATTTATTACGTATCGATGTCGCTTTTTTTCCTTGGTTTGCAAAAAAGACCCTCGTGCCGCTTAATTCCGTTGGTGGTGGATTAACAGACTTGCAATCAAAATACACGGAGCAAAAACAAAGCCGTTTTTGTCTAGTCAATGATATGGCTTATGCGATGCCGTTCGACGCAAGTGTGCAGCTTATGTTTTACCGTAAGGATCTTTTCGAAGACCCAATAACGAAGCGCATGTACTTCGAATCGACGGGTAAAGAGCTGAAAGTACCTTCTACTTTTGAGGAGTACGACAGGATAAGTCGTTTTTTCTATACACATCGCGAAGCTGGTAATGAAAATAAACCGTATGGTTCATCTTCTACCACAGGCAGTGCTGGGATAATTTCATCGGAGTACCTGTTACGCTATTATGCCGCAGGTGGGTGCTTGTTTGGCTCCGGCACAGAACCCAGCTTAAGCCCGTTAATCGCTGAGAAAGTGCTTACTGACTACATGAATCAACTATCCTATACCGACAGGATTAACAGTGAGTGGTGGGGGGAATCGATAAAGCGGTTTGAGTCAGGAGATCTCGCGATGAACATCGCGTATATGAATTTATTTAATGATGTCGCTCATAGCCCCATGTCCAATAACATTGGATACGCACCCGTGCCGGGAGGAAAGCCTCAAATTGGCGGAGGGGTTTTAGGAATGTCACGCTATAGTAAAAAGACAGAATTAGTTGAGCTCTTTTATCGATGGCTTTACTCAGATGTCATCCAGGATCACATATTGATGCTTGGTGGCAATACCATTCAGCGAAATTATATATACATGCAAGAGGTCAGACAGCGTTATCCTTGGTTGTCGCTTTCTTACAATGAGATAGAGACTGGAGTCCGTGAATCTACCATGCCTAATGGCGAAGCATTTAATCTTCGTCAAGCTGAAAATATCATTGGCCGTGGTGTCATCGATGCTTTGGATGGGTTAATGACCATCCAAGAAACTATTCAAAAAATAAATCTGGGATTGAAAAATCTTTGAAAAATACAGGCCACAGCCTCTTAGGGGCCGTGGTCTTTTTCAGATTTTATAATGTATATCGCTAACAGCGCTTAATTTCTGTGCTGCTTGTTCCGGCGTTAAATCACGTTGTGTTTCAGCCAACATTTCATATCCCACCATGAATTTACGCACTGAAGATGAACGTAATAATGGTGGATAGAATTGAGCGTGCAATTGCCAATGCTCAATATTCTGATTATCTTTGAAGAAAGGTGCAAAGTGCCACCCCATTGAGTAAGGAAAAGATGTTTTGAAGAGATTGTCATAACGTGAAGTGAGTTTTTTCAACGCAAGGGCTAAATCATCCTTCATCTCTTCCGTTAATTCATCCATACGATGAACCACAGTTTTAGGCATCAATATTGTTTCAAATGGCCATGCAGCCCAATAGGGCACGACCGCAATCCAATGATCCGTGTCTACCACTGTCCGGCTTCCATCACGCATTTCAAATGTAGCATAGTCTAAAAGTAAGCTACTTCCATTTTCTGTGTAGTACCGCCGCAGGTTGTCATCTTTTCGCTTTATTTCATTTGGCAGAAAGTCGCTGGCCCAAATTTGTCCATGAGGATGAGGTTGTGAGCATCCCATCATTTCACCTTTATTTTCGAACGCTTGAACCCATATGTAATTTTCCCCAAGTTCAGACAACTGTTCACTCCAGGTTGTCACGACGTCTTTGATCTGCGGAACGCTCAGTTCTGGCAAAGTCTTACTGTGATCTGGGGAAAAACATATCACTCGACTAAGGCCTCGAACTGCTTGTGTGCGGATCAGGCTAGTGATATTCTCCGGCTGAGTAGAGCCTTGTGGGGTAAGGGCTGAAAAATCATTTTGAAAAACAAAGGTTCCTTTGTAGTCTGGATTTATCTCACCAGAGATCCTTTTATTCGTAGGGCATAAAAAACACGTTTCATCATACTCAGGGAGTTTTAACAGTTCAGGGGGTTCATCCATTCCATTCCACGGTCGCTTAGCACGGTGTGGTGAAACTAGCACCCACTGATCAGTTAACGGATTATACCGGCGGTGGGGGACTTCTGTAGGGTCAAATATGGGTAAGTTCATGTTGGGTCCTCATTTGTTATTGTTTGAACTGTTGTAGCCTTCAGGGTTATTACATTGCCAACGCCATGCATCATCAGCCATATCCTGAATACTTCGTGTTACCTCCCAATTAAGTTCACGTCGAGCTTTTTCGGGGGTTGACCAATACTCTGCAATATCCCCTTCGCGACGAGCTTTAAATTCGTGAGCAATACTTTTTCCACATGCAACCTCAAATGCATGAAGCATTTCTAATACACTGGTGCCTTTACCTGTTCCTAAATTAAAAATATGGAGTCCGGGCTGCTGACTCACTGCTCCCAAGGCCGCAACATGCCCATCAGCCAAATCCATAACGTGGATATAATCTCGAACACCCGTGCCATCAATTGTGGGGTAATCGTTACCAAAAATTGAAAGAAAAGGCCGTTTCCCCACGGCGACTTGAGTAATGTAGGGGGTTAGATTATTTGGAATGCCTAATGGATCTTCCCCCATTTCGCCAGATGGATGGGCCCCAACAGGGTTAAAATAGCGCAGCAGGGTTGCAGAGCACTCTGGGTCTGAAATATGCATGTCTTCAAGTATTCGCTCAACCATATATTTACTGGTGCCATAAGGGCTAGCAGTTGCACCTGTAGTAAAGGTCTCATCAATAGGAACGTTTTTTGGCTCACCATACACCGTTGCAGATGAGCTAAAAATAATACTTTTAATAGCGTGCTGCTTCATCACCCGAAATAAGACGAGACTACCATTGACATTCATATCATAGTATTTGAGGGGCTGTTCAACGGATTCACCAACAGCCTTTAGCCCTGCGAAATGAACCACTGACTGGATATTATGTGCTTTAAAAATACAACCCAAGATACCGGAATCCCGAACATCACCTTCAAAAAACACAGGGCGAACGCCAGTTATTTTTTCAATTCTATTTAATACTTCTAGATTGGAGTTTATTAAGTTATCTAAAATAACAGGCGTGAAACCTGCCTGTATCATTTGAACGCATGTATGACTCCCGATATAACCCAGCCCGCCAGTAACTAAAACGTCGTTCCCTTTCATTCTTAACCTCGATATAAATAGTTTACATACATCATATAATTGGAACGTATCAATTTCATAAATTAAAATAAAATTTGAAATGGCGATCACAATAAATTACTTGGTAAAAATAATCATTCCAAAAATAAATAAGTAAATCATGAAGTTAACCTATTAAAATGCTTGGTACGTAACAGTACATGCGAAGGGTTGCTATCCTTGTGGTTCGTTCTACACTGTAATAGAGTGAATGGATGTGTTTGATTTTGTTTCAAATTTAATAATATATAATCAAATAATCACTGGTATAAACGAATGGACTCGGCCTTCTTTAGAAGATTAACCTTTAAGAGGTACAAAATGATGTTCAAGCCATCGCGGTTCATTCCATTGTTTTATATGGTGTTATTGTTCCTTCTATCCAGTTTTAATGTTCAGGCAAATGAAGCCCCTTCAACAAAGGCATGGGAGGCGTGGGGATTGCAACCCATCTCTCTTGGTATGCCCCCTATTTATCAGTTCAAAGCCAAAAGCGATGTATCGGTAAGGAATGGCGACCGACCTCTTCTTATCGATGTATATTTACATGACATGAGTTATACAGGGCCGAAGTATAATGAAACAAGAATTCGAGTATATATATCCATTAAGCACTTGATTTCTGGTAAGGTTTCCAAGCAAATGTCTGATGAGACCTTTGGTGTTATTAAAAAATTCCAAACTCGTTTCGAATTCCCTGTTGTACGCTCTGGTGAATATGCAATTGATGTGGACGGCATTTCTATACAGTATATAAACAATGGAACAGTAGAATGGTCATTTAGAATACACGGACCAGATAGCCGTCATGGAACATCTTGGGTTGATGGCAATGCTCATTCTCAAATTAATCGAATTAATTCTGCTGTATCGGATGTTTTAACAGAGAAAAAACCAGGCCAATATGTTTTTGGCCTCGATAAATCGCTCAAGAATCATTTCGAAGTTCCTATTAAGCTTGGTTCTCAAAGCTACACAGTGGCTCTTTCAGGTAGTCTTCTCATCATTCCAAAGCTGGTTGGCAATGTTCGGTATGTTTACCCTCATTTGCTTGGTGATACTCACGAAGGTGAAGCGGAACGGTGTGAATACAATGTTTATGCAACGGTATCCGGAGAACATCAAGATGCAGAAATTTACACCCCACATGAAGCCTGGAATAAGCTGGACCAACCTTTAGTAGCTCTCAATGCAAACTTTTTTGATGTTCGAAGACAAGAGGCGCATACAGACTGGAAAATGAACGGTTGTTCATCACCTGTAGGCATGTATTACGATAATGTTACTAAAGGGCCGACTAAAGGTACCCACAATGCCCCAGATAAATATTTGGCAGGCCTACCTTACTTCATTAACCCGAATAACAACAAATCAATCCCGCTGGATACAATGCTTTGGCTTGATGATATTTATTCGCATCGCATGCTTATTCATGCCGATTCATTGGAAGCCACAAACGTAAGGAAACAAATGGAGGAGCTAAATAGAGATGGGTTCAAGTATATCGCTGTTTCCGGTGTAGGCCTTAATGACAGGATGTACGACCCTTCAATCAGCCCTACTTATGCTGAGGAAGGATTAGGACGAGTAGCTATGAGTTTCAATGAAAATGAAAACGTCATTTTTATCTATCAAGGTGGGGAATTTGATGAAGGTCTAGACCGTCGGGAGTTGTACGGGCTTTTTCAAGCACTAGATGTTGACAATGCCATTGAGTTTTCCGGGGGCCCTTACGCTGCAATAGCTATAAAGGATGATAGTTTCACACGCTACGGAGGACGTAGGCGTGCATCTTCGTGTAATGACAATAACGTCTGGTGCTCCGAACCAACTAATAAGAACCGTAAACCCAGTGCTTCTCCTGCCTGGCTAGGTATTTCTAATAGATAATATTCTCTAATAACCACTTAATGGCATGGCTAAAATCCATGCCGTTTTTTTCGTCAGCGGTTAAACCTACGGTACGATCCACTCACCCATAGTTGTAATGGTCAACAAATACTGTAGAAGATCTAAGCGGCATTTCTAAGTTCATGATATTTTTGATGCGGTGTTAAATAGCCGATCGTTGAATGTCGCCGAGAATAATTGTAAAACTGAATGTAATCTTCAACTTCACAGACTACAGCCTGATGATTTATAAACGATAAAGGGTTGAGTCTTTCAGTCTTTAAACTCCTAAAAAATCTTTCCATCACCGCGTTATCCAGGCAATTACCTCGCCGACTCATGCTCTGAGTTATTTTCCGTTCCATGAGGTGCGCCCTAAACTCCTCCGATGAATATTGGCAACCTTGATCTGAATGGAACATCAAACTTGTCGTATCCGGTAATTGTCGTTCAATGGCATTATCTAAGGCTTCTTTCGCTAATTTCGAATCCGGTTTTGTTGATAAGGCATAACCAATAATCTCTTTGGTCGCTAAATCCAACACACAGGCTAAATAGCTCCACCCATGATGATGTCGAATATACGTGATATCCCCCGACATAATAGTGATTATGCTGTTCAGGCGAAAATTGGCGTTTAAGCAAATTAGGCGCATATCGATGTTCGTTACCCGATGAAGGATAATAATGCTTTTTCGTGGGTCTTATGGCAACTAATTGATTTAATTTCATGATGTTCGCTATTTTATGTGTGCCAATTTGGTGCCCTAATCCCTTTAACTCAGCTTGAATACGTCTTTTGCCATACGTTTGACCCGATGCAGTAAAAATACGCTTGATTTCGCCATACAGGTTTTCATTTTCAACTGTGGGTATTTTGGGTTCATAATAAAAACTACTGCTGCTTACTTCAAAAAGATGGCATAGCTCAGTGACCGTAAAATTGGGGTACAGGGTTTTCATTTGCTTCACGATGTTGAGTTTTGATTGTCGAGGATGAAGTAAGCTGCGGCTTTTTTTAATATGTCATTATTCCTCTGCGCACGCTTAAGTTGAGCTTCTAATTCTTGTATGCGCTGTTGTTCGGGGGTTAACGCTTTTGATTTTACAGGCGTATTCCCCTTTAACTCAGCAAGATATTGTTGCTTCCATCGTGATACAGCAGATTTGCCCGCCCCCGATATTTTTTCAACTTGAATATTGCTATATCCGCCTTCAACCATGAGTTTTGCATATTCCAGTTTTTGCTTTGCGCTAAAGGTCACTTTTACTTTTCGGGTCATATTTATACCTATAAGATTTTGCTTAATTATAAGCTATAAATCTCTACAGTTTTATTAGACCATTACAAGTAGTGGTGGTTCGGATTCTGTAACCATTGGTAAAGGAAATCTTCCAGCGGTGCCCTTGAAATTCTCTGGCACAACGAGTTCAAATGGTGGTCATACTCATAATCGTGGAACGATGAATATCACTGGGGAATTTGCGAATAATGGTGAGGCATGGAAAAATACAACTACATCAGGACATGCGGCAGGAGCTTTTACAAGGATGACGACGAGAAATGTCACCTCACACACAGAAACATCGAATGGTGGGTGTTACTACTCCTTTGATGCTTCAAAGACATGGTCTGGAGCTACATCTAATAATGGAGCCCACACTCATACCTATTCAGGAAATACAGAAAACCTTGGTTCAGGAACGGCTTTGGCAGTAACCAACGCCTATATTATGTTAATGGGTTGGTATCGTATCTCATAAGTAATTATTGAAGCTAAAGTGGCGCAGTCAGTGCCACTTTTTGGTTGCTGTTTATATAAATCAATTAGTTGACTAAATAATTCTAATCATTCACTGTTAATTTTAGGTACAAATACACTTGTATCAACTATGAACTTAAAACTGTCGTAATTGTATTCTGAACAAATATTAATATGGGATGCTCTATCACATGTAAGGAATCAATGATTAAAAACGTATAAAATTTAGTATACTTTCTTCTATTAGAGAATATTGTGCGATATTTTACAATAGCTTGAGCACTTCATCTTTATATAAGATCAATTTTTTTCATCATAGTGCATCCAGTCGTTAATATTATTTTCTACTTCCCACTCCTTAATTTTACGTATTATTGACTATTAATCGAGATATAAATGATTAATTCAGTGTTTGTCTTATTGTTTTAATTACTTTAATACAGTGAAATACCGTTGCCAAATACAAGGAGATATTATGTATATTAATTTTGCTTATGATATGGTAAACATAGGTTGGTTAACATTTATTATCTTTATGCCTATAGACCCTGTTTTTTCCTATTCTGCGCTATTGGAAATAACGACACTCTCGGTAAAGTAACCTTATTATAATCGGTTAGATAGAGATTGAGGTAACAACAATAATCACATATAAAGCAGCTATGACCAAAACAGCACCAATGATTGTCCTAGCAAAAAGGCAGCTAAGGCTGGTTGGCGGCGATTTAGGGAGTAGCGCTGAAAAACTCCAATAAGCAAGAACGAGTAATAAAAAAGCAAAAAACAAAAGATAAGTAATAGTGAATGCCACTTTGAGTCCCCTTAAATTTAATATGATTAAGTCTAAGGTATTTGGGGTTTATATGCGATAAGAAAAAATGCAGAAAATTGATGGTAATAATATAACTCGCAAAATTTAATATTTAAGCAAGTTGGTTTAAATTATTTTGAATGTCAACATTTCCTATCTTACTTATAAGATGCCAGTAAGCCTGTTCGTTATTAACATATCACATTAACATGTTCTTGTTTGACCTGCCTCTCAGGCTGATCAGCCAATTGCATAGAGATGGGAACTGAAATGTTGAAATCCAGCAGCCAAGCTAGTTTAGTACTACTATTCGGCTGCCCTTCATTAATAACACAGTACTCAACTGATCCAGAATAGAAATAAATACTATGTAAAACTTTGAGGCTCTTCTAAATTAAACTGTGATTGTCCTTTAGATTTTGCAGACTTAAAGTGAAAGATCCCAAAAAAGCTGACTTTCCTCAGACGCATGACCAATCTTTCGTATTAGGGAAAAAGGAATCGAGTTACTCTCATCGAGAGTCTTTCCGATAATATTAGCAGCATTTAGGTATTCATATCTCAGTCCAAAGCTGGCCACCATAGTAGGTTCCGCTGAGTGAGTACGATCTAAGAGTGCTTGATTGAACTCGATAAACTGAACGAGCGTGGCACCTGCGGCTTTTAATCCAGTGAAAATAGAATCAAACAGTTCCGGATGGAGTGCCCGTGTAAACACTGCGATAGTCTGGCCCTTAAGATCCGCAGGCTTCAGATTATTGACCTTCGCGAGGGGATGATTGGCAGACATCAGTAGTTCAAGCTTGAGCTCACAGAGTAACATTGTCTCAATTTCAGAATGGTGTACTTCACCCAACACAAAAGCAAGGTCTAAAGCCCCCTTCAGAACCCGATCAATCAGCCCTGAGCTCCAGCCAATATCGAGTTCAACACTGATATCGGGATAAATTAACGCAAATTGTTCGACCAGCTCTTGTCTGCGAACAATGTGGTTGCCGTAAGGAGGAGAACCAAGCCTAAGGTGACGCTCATCTCGGTGTTGCAATTGGGACGCAAGAGCTTCGGTCAGCATCATTGATGCGTATACGCCGCGTGCTGCTTGAAGTAGCTCGTAGCCCTGTTTGGTTAAGGCAATATTACGTGTGTTCCGAGTAAATAGGGGAAACCCTAACTGATCCTCAAACTTTTTCAATCGGGCAGACAGCCACGGTTGAGCTACATGTAAACGCTCAGCCGCTCGAGTGAATGAACCTTCCTCAGCGATTATCGCAAACTGCACCACAAGGCGCGGATCAAGCTTCATTGAGCAATTCCTCATTTATATCGCAGAGATCTGCATGTTGTAGCGTAATGTTTAATGACCGTCGCATTTTAACTAAATCCTATTGGAATTATAACGAAATCTTAACCGCTATACTGTTAGCATGTATATTGTTATTTATACGAAATTTGACTTAATTACGAGAAAATTCGTCTTAGACATGGCTTCTTGATAGAGGGATACTTCCATCGAAATCTGTACTAATCCACTACTGGTAAATTGGTTTGGCGTACGGCCACAATTGTTAGCATTAGTGTGAAATAAACAAATTTGGAGGAATGCATGGACACGAAACAGAGGTTCGACCAATTTAAGAATACGGAACGCCTCAATGACGAAATTCTGTTTGAATTCTTTGATTCGCTTTCACCCGTTTCTACAGATGAAGTTCTGGGGCGCTGGAAAGGCGGTGATTTCAATACAGGGCACTGGTGCAATCGTGCTCTGATAGAAAGGAAATGGTACGGAAAATGGTATCGTAGCAAGATGGATGCAGTGCCACTTATCTGTTATGACGACCAAAATCGCCTATTTTCAAGTCAGGCAATGAAGGGTGAAGCCTCGCTTTGGGATGTAGAATTCCGTGGAAAAGTCTCGACTACTATGATCTACGATGGTGTACCTATCTTCGATCATTTACGTAAAGTTGATGAAAACACACTGCTCGGCGTCATGGATGGTAAATCGTTGGAGGGCTCCCCTGATATTGTTGATAACGGCAAGTACTACTTTTTCTATCTTGAAAAGGTAGATAGTTTCCCAGTCGAATACGTAGAAGAGTGAAAAACTGTTTATGTGGGCAAACGCGGCTATTGCTCGCCGCGAACAAGCTCAAAAGCAGTGTTGAGTGATTTGAAATTTGGATAGGAGAATCCATGATGAAAGCCGCTGTACTCAATACGCCTAACGGGCTCTTTTCGATTGAGAATATTGAGATTGACCACCCGAAAGGGCGCGAGGTTCTGGTGGAGGTCAAAGCATCTGGCCTTTGCCATACGGACTTACATATTGCAGAGAATAACTACGGCTTTCCGCTGCCAGCCGTACTAGGGCATGAACTAGCTGGAATTGTCAAAGAGATAGGCCCTGAGGTCAGAGAGTTCGCTATTGGTGACCATGTGGTTGGTTCTCTGGTTCAATATTGCGGCCATTGCGAAGCCTGCTTGGACGGACGAACTTACCAATGCGAACATCCTGAGGAAACTATGCGAGGTGCAGGGGAGGGACAGCGTCTAACCCTTAATGGTGAGCCAGTCTTACCGATGTTTGGTACTGCTGCTTTTGCAGAATTCACTTTGGTACATGAGAATCAGCTGGCCAAGGTTCCCAAAGAGTTACCTTTTCCTCAAGCTTCAGTTCTAGGCTGCGGTTGCGTAACAGGAGCCGGAGCTGCGATTAACACCGCTGCGATCAGACCAGGAGATACGGTCGCTGTGATTGGTGTTGGTGGCGTGGGTCTTAACGTCATCTCTGGCGCACGGCTTGCTGGAGCTACACGTATTATTGCCATTGATACTCAACCGGCTAAAGAGGAACTCGCTCGTCGGTTTGGTGCGACTGATTTCGTATTGGCGGGAGATGGTGATCATGTTGAAACGGTTCGTACCATGACGAATGGCGGAGTTTTACATGCTTTCGAGGTGGTAGGTGCAAAATCTACCATTGAGCAGTCTGTCAAGATGTTAAGAAAGGGAGGTACTACCTATGTGATTGGTATGCCGAAGCCAGATAACCCCATTAGTGTTGATGCCTTGGAGGACGTGTTGCTTAATCAGGCAACTATTAAAGGGGTTTACATGGGGTCTTCGAATATTAAGCATGATATTCCTATGTATGCCAATCTTTATTTACAAGGACGTTTTAACTTGGATGACCTCATTTCCAAACAGATCGATATCGATGAAATTAACGAAGCTTATCAGGAGCTTAAAAATGGCGGCATTGCACGAAGTGTAATCACCCGCTTCTGACCCAACTCATAAGGAAGCCGCATCATAGATTTCAGTCAAACGGATACATCCTGTACCTTTATTGGCAATGAGAATGAGATTGTTATTTTAGGGGGCTTGTAAGGGCAATGTAAATCACGGCTTCTAGCCTGTGTTTATAAGACCTTTAAAACACTCTGAAAAACTTAAAATCACATAAAATCATGCAGTAAGGTATTATCTTACTGCATGAAATATTAAGGTGCCCTTCATGAATAATCACCACTTCGCGATAGGGATTTCATTGGCTTTGGGCATAGGTACACTATCAGCACAAGCTCAATCATCCGATGATAATGTGATAGTGACAACGATGATAGTGACAAAGCCAACTGGTTGTGTTGGCCCGGAGAAAAGGCGACGTCTGTAGATCTGATATGTGCTGTACACCACGGTTACCAAGACTGATGGTTCAACAACTATCGAAAACGTTAAAGTAAATCCCAACGCACCGATAGGTTATTTTTATGTCTATTTATACCGTCTTGCCTGCTATCTAGTTTAACGAGCGTCACCTTCCTCTAATCTAAGAATTTTTGTTTTAAATTCTAAAATTACCTCGTTATACCGAGGCACTTATTTGTTATTTTATAGTATTCTTGAACAATTGCCTTTGCATCTATAATAATGGGTTTTAATTTGGCATAGTTATTAATAATAGCAATTTAATTCTAAATTTAAATTGAGTAATTTTAATTTAGTCATTTTTAGATATTCATTTATGTATTTTTCGTATATGGCTAACGGATTGTTTTTGTGTTGCTAGTTTAAGGAAATAGCTACATATAATCGCAAATATACCACCAATCAATGTTTCCATTATTCTTTCAAGTAAAAGATGGTAATCGATATGGTTAAAGTAAATTGACATTTCTATTAAGGATAAAACAAGTCCTGTAAGGCAAAATGTGCCAAAAACGTTGTTTTTTTTGCTGTTACTTATCGGGATTAGAAAAGCAAATAGATATATCAAAGCAAAGCCAACATACGGCATAAAGGCAGTAAAATTAAACGTAAAATATAAAATAAAAACAACAAGTAATGTGCCAATAACTCGATCTCTAGTTAACTTAATGATGTTAGTTAATTTAGGATTTAACACAAATATATATGTCAGTGGTGCCCAGAAGAAATGGTCAATATTAATTGCTCTAGAGGTCAAAACACATAAAAGCAACCCAAAAGAATAGATTAGTGATTGAAAAATAAGGCTATATGATAATTTGTCTTTTTTTAGTGATATATACTTTTTTATTTGGAACATCGTAATTTTTTTACGGTTACTGATGGTGTAGCAAAATACAAGAGTTATGATTGTTCCTATCAGTAAGCCTATTACTAGGCCATCAAAGCTCGATTTGTTGAGTGTCGCCCCTATGATATAAAAAATCATGAAGTATTTAAATGACATATCCAATGAGGAGTCTATATTGTAAAACTGGTAGTAAATAAAAGGTGCTATGAAGAGAATTACCAAAAATAGGCTGCCGAAACCCAAAAAATAGCCTAAGGCAGAACCTATAAAGACAAAAAAAGAACACAGTAGTGAATAGGTGATATTTTTATATTGGCTAGCTTTATTAAATATCGTGTAGCCATGCAGGGTTGAGAGTGAACTCCATAGTGTTGCATCAATGCCAGCAATGTAATAAGTAATAATAAAACTTACTACGAGGCATAATGTGAAATAAAAGCTCTCTAAAAAATTAATCATAGATTTACCTAGTTACTAAATGAAAAAGCAAGGGCTCAGTTTGCTCGATGTTCAAATTATGACTAAATCAAAAAACACATGAAAAGAGCCTGTTAAAAGGTATAGTACTATATTTTCTATTATTTCCAATAAATAGCGTAAATACTTTTTTCATACACTATAGTTTTCACTCTTCAGTTTCAATGAGAATAATTGAATTACTGATATTTTATGAGAGATGTGTTTTTGGAGCACGTATTCAATTCGGTGAACAGTCTGTAAGATAGAGATATTTATGCTCAAAGTCGATGTAAAATGCGCATTTTGTCAATCAACGCATTTAGTTAAAAAACATGGATAGCGAATTGTTGAGCATCAATGCTATCGCTGCCAAGCCTGCGCCAAAGATTCCAAGTAGATTATGAATATCGGGCTTGCCAATCTGGGAAAAAGGATAAAATTATTGACCTCACGGTGAATAATGCAGGTATTTGTGATACTGCCAGAACTCCCCAGCATATTTATTGAACGCGAACACGATCTATTATGATGGTCTACATATTGAATGCATGACCGTTTTTAGGGTGTAGATGCTCTAAATCATTACAACTTTTTTGTAATTTTAAAATCGTACCCGTGTTAACAACAATTTTAAATTTTTCAAATTGTTGTTTGAATTTTCCGTCGGGTTTCTAAATAACCCGCCTCGCCCGTTAGGATGAGGTAATATTTTATGTGGAGGTGAGTATATTAATTGACAAGCATCTTTTTATGAATATACGGATATGATGATTCTGTATTTAAATAGTAGAAGCATTCCCGTATAAAGATCCCGTATCGCTGATAGTGTGCGAAATAGATTCCCGCCATCATTGAGAGGTCATTGAGATTTTTTGAAATCTTCTATGCCTACGCTGGCGGGAGTTGAACCCGCATCTTGAATTACTTAACCTATTGTTATATAAATGGTAATTAGATAAATATTGCCCTGCGCATGATTTGCGGCTTAACCGTAGTCCTAGCAGTGGCTATTTAGTGTCTACTCTCTTTAAAATCGAAGTGTTGCCATCGTACTCTTTTAAGTATGCACCGTAATGCCTAAACAGCATTTCAGGGCCTTTATGTCCCATCTGTGAAGCCAGCCAAAATAGGTTAACACCGTTACTAATATGCTTAATCGCAAATGTGTGTCGGGTCTGGTATGGATTCCGATATCTAACACCTGCTTTTTGCAATGTTGGTACCCATGCCTTTTTTCGAATTGCATCTGCACCAGCCCATGCTTTATTTGTTTTTGGATCTTCGAAAATGGTTTCATTTTTTAAAAAAGTAAATGACTTTTGATTGTTAAGTGCAGTCATAGCATCTTCGTTTAATTCTACGATCCGCGTTCCTGCTTTTGTTTTTGTACCTTTAATGATTCCAACAACACTAGCTGCTTGTACGTGCGCAGTCCTGCCTATGAAATCAATATCGCCCCAGCTAAGCGCACATAATTCAGAACTACGTAGCCCGGTATTAATTGCAAACTGGAATAAATTTTTCCATTGGTCATACCTTACTGCACTATATATAGCAGCTACTTCCTCTGGCGTTAAAGGATCCACAATGTAGTCACTATCTGATGGACTACTTTTAGATTGATATCTTGATGCTGTTACCATATTTGCAGGATTGGATGTAATTAAACCATCGGTTACCGCTTCATCTAATGCACTACGTAAAAATGACAGCTGGTTTCTAATTGTCTTTAATGATGTTTTTTGTTTTTGGATCCATGTTTTTAATATGCCGGGCGTCAAATCAACTACTGATAAATCATGCAGAGTAGAGAGGGCGCTTTTACATTTTTTATATCCACCAATTGTAGAGGGGGATAAACCTCTTGTTTCGCAAATATCTAAATATTCGTCCAGATATTCATTTATATTTCTTCCTTTATGTTTATTTCCAAATATTTTTAATTTTGATGATTTAGGAAAATATTCAACATAAGAAAAAATACCTTTTTCAATTTTGTTATATATTTCGCCTAATAAACGTTCTGCATATTTTATGTTTTTAGGGTTAACTTCAAGATTAGATAGGGGCTCTCTACAGTGAACCCCTTTAAATGTAAATGAAATATTGATTGTTTCCCCTGATTTATGTTTTCGGATCATTACTCCGCGAGGGAGGATTTGTTTTGTCTGGCCCATTTATTGACTTCCTTTATATCAATCCAGCGTTCTTTTACGCCTTCAATTTTCAATACGTGAACTCCCTCATGCCAGACTAGCCTTTGTAACCGCTTATTGATTGCATCTGTTGTCTCGCCAAATAACTCGCAGTACTTTGAAATTGGCAAGCATTCAACCGAAAGGCTTGTATTCATAATTATCTCCACATCTGCCGCATACAGATTTAAAAATTAAATATCTTCGTTAACTGGTTTAATTAAATGCTGGTGGATAATAGACACATATTTAGCTTGATGGATTGCATCAGCTAACGCATTGTGTTGCTCACCTTCGAACTGAAGTGTTTTCTTTGGATCGATGCCAGCGTTACGGCCTAGCTCTACAATCGTTCTAACACAGCGATTATTCCAATGTTTCCAGAATGGTTCTAAACCGACTGCATCATATGCGTTACGCAAAATAACATTGTCAAAATCAACGCCATTACCCCACACCTGAACATCATCAGTTAAAAACTCCCGTGAAAATGCACCTAAGTTAGACAGCGCTAGCGATAAATCAGAGCCATCAGCAATGATAGCGGCTCTAGCTTCAGCGCTTTGTCTCATCCACCAAAGAACTGTATCGGCATTAATATGAAGCCCGACGCGCTCACAACTTGTTAAGTCGACAGTGGTATAGAAAGAGGGGCCAATCTCACCCGTTGACGACTCAAAAGCTACCGCACCAATAGAAACAATAGCAGCATTGCCTTTATTGCTCATCGTTTCCAGATCTACCATTAAGTGTTTATATTTCATTGTTAGTCCTTATTTATCTAGCTCATATATCGTTTAATTTGGTGACCTACCCATTCGCCCACCTGAACGCTTACACCATTTCCAATTTGGCGGTATGCATCGGTTTGGCTCACTGGAAATTGAAACCAATCGGGAACGCCTTGTAGCCGTGCATATTCACGAACAGTGTAAGGACGAACCCCCATTGGGAAATTTCTGTCAGCTACAAGTCGGGTACTTTTATCTTTAGCGTAATGCGCAACGCAAGTTGGCGCTAAATCTCCATTCTTGGGGTTGCTAATGATAGGTAAGTCTCTATATTCACCATTCATTCTTGAATAAACAGATTTAGGAATATTAATATCTGGTTCAACTTCCAAAACATCTGCTAATTTAATTGGCTTGTGGTTAATTGGCGGTTGTGGATTGAAATATTTTTTAGTCCCAATAATAATTAAACGGCTGCGTTTTTGTGGTAGCCAAATTTCAGACTGAATAGGGCAAAATACATTCACATAATAATCAGGCATTTTTTGCATGGCCTCCATGACAACAGGGAAAGCTTTCATGCCGGGTACATTTTCAACAACATAAAACTCAGGTCGCGCTATTGCTAAATGTCGTAATGCGTGAAGAAACAAATCATCCCCGGTTCTGACGCCATGAATATCGCCAATAGTGCTGTATTTAGTGCATGGATATGTAAATATCATTCCATCACATGATTCTTGTTCTAAAACCAACTCCTGGGCTATATCGCATTCTTTGACATGATTGCCTAAATTGTGTTTATAGGTTTTACAGGCTGACTTATCCAATTCAAAAGCTTGTCCTATTTTGAGCCCCGCTTGTAAAAGGCCTATATCCATTAGGCCAGCGCCGCTGAAGTAAGAGTTCACAGTAATCATAATCACACACGCTTAAATAATAATTCTGTAAACTGAATCAACTGTTTGTATATAGCCATCAGTTAAATAAGTATCGATGTTGATAACTCGCGATGTTTGAATAGGATCACCATCTTGAAAGCGTTTTTTCTTATCTGAATAAATATCACCCCATGCACATTCACCGCGAATTGTGCTTAACCTTATATCTGCATCGAATTTAGGTATCGTTCCTGTTATCTGGTTATAGCGATAAATAAACATTGCTCTCGCTTGTATAGGGGATAGTGGGCTAACTGTAATTAAATCAGTTGCTGGGATACCGTCTAAAATTGGCCAGTAGTTATTACCGTCAACTTCTAAATCGCGACGTTCCGTAGCCAGCATTGTTAAATCTGCATAATGAACAACATCACTTAAATTTATTGGTAAAATCCACTTAAAAGTTATTACCTGTTGTATTCTGCGCTCAATTGCCTTGTATTCGGGTAACAGCGCTTTCAATGGGCTAGGCAAGTCTTTGCAATAGGCTTCCGATGCATCGTGTAGTAATGCTTCCAGAGCATATTCAGGCGGTACAATTTGACTCACATAAACAGAATGTTGAGCAACAGAATAAAACTGGCTAATTTGCCCGGCAAAACGACATTCATTAGATAAACCCTGCGCAATATCATTAATATCTATATCATCCGCACTGATATTGATAAAATTAAAATGCTTGCCAGTAAAAGTTGAAATATAAGACATGTTCAATTCTCCACACTATTTATTATTTAAATGATAAAAAGGTATCAATGGCTTTAATTGCTACTTTATTATTTGTATATTTGTTAATTCCCCATTGAATAGCGAAGCAGGCCCACAAATAATGATGAGAATAGTCTTTGCATATTAAATCCCAAGTTTCCTCAAACGGAGAATAATCGAAGCCACCATTTGAAACATTTTGTATTGCCTCAATCATTGACCACTCTTCATCACTGTTTCTAAGCAGATCTTTTAATTCGCTTTTGTGATGCTCGTATTCGAGTTGATACTGTTTAATTTCTTCTGGTGTTGAGCCGTCATTAGATGTCAATTCGTTTTCTTTAACCCAATCATTAAAAAGTCCTTTAAGGCACTTTTCAGTCTCTTCCTGTGAATATTCTTTAGCTATATCTCTGCCGCCACCTGCACCATGTTGCAATTTTTCAGCCCAATATCCAGCATTGATATGGTCACCATTAAAAAATTCGAACATATCGTGAAGCCGACTAAATACCCATGTACCCATATCACCAGAAAAAACCAAATAACCGGGGTACGTAACTAAGTCAAAATGATAGGCACTTGTTTTAGGTTTTTTGAACCTAACATGCCGATATAAGCCATCTTCGTGAATAATGAACATTTGGTGATCTTTGGTTTCACTCTGAAAATGTCTTTTTGCATTATCATAATTGGACATGATTAGCACTCCGTAGCTAAATAGCGCCACCAGTTCAGTGGCGCATAAATTAATTAAGCAGAAAAATTCCCAATAAATGTTTCAATCTGAGAGCCTTCAAATTTAGAAGCAAGTAGATCACGAAATTCCTGCGCCATTTGCTCTTCTAAATTTTCAAGTTGAACAATACGAAGAACTAATGCAGGCGTATCGTGTGAAGTTAAAATGCTATAGCGAAGTTTAATTGCGCGTTCTTGCAATTCTTCATATGGAGTACATTTGAACTCAAAAGCAGCTGGCATAATGTCTTTGCTTTTTGCTTCGACGTTTTCCATAATTGATTTCTTAGCCGAAAAATCGCTATCTTCATGATCGGATGAACGGCTTGATTCAATAGTAATTCGACGAACAGCACCAATAGCTTGCTTAATATCGAGAGAATTACCTTCAGCGTCGAAAGCTAATAGGAAATCGCGCCAATCTTCCAACCATTCAGCAAGCTCTTTTTGTCCTTGTCTACGTCCATTAACGGATAGAATAGCAGAAAAAGGGGATGTTTTTTTCAGGCCAATTACAGCAGAGTTATCTGCGTGACCAGGAGCTGCAATAGTACCGAGATTAAAGATAGTTTTTGCACTCATATCTTCAGCATTGATAAAACAACGAACACCATCTGCATCAGAATAACCAATACAATATTTAACAAAATCGCTAATGCTGGTGGTTTTTAATGAGCCACGGAAGCGGTAACGATTATTTTGATACTTTTCAAGATTTACAATTTCAAGCCCTTCAGGTTTAGCAACAGCAGGGCAAGGCATATTTTCTACAGCACCTAAACGAACACCGGAAATAGCTAGTTCTGTAATTTGAGAAATAGCATCACCATTTAATTGAGACATAAAAGCTCCTACTTATTTAATAAAGTATTTTTAAAGATTGAGTTTTAAATAAAAAAGAAATTAATTAACTTGTTTTAATTTCCCGTCAGGTTCGCCTTTAATTGAAAAAAGCTGCCCCTGATCTTCTTGCATAATCGAAAGCTTGCCGCCTTTATTTACGTACATAGGCGTTTCAGTAGTATCTTCTTCCGATCTTTTTCCCTTTGGTGTTGGTGCAGTAAATTTAAGTTTATGTTGGATTAATACTCGCTTTTCCTCGATTGAATTATTCATTCGAGAGATATCCATTTCTATAATAACTTTTCCTTTTCCTGCGTGATTTATAACACCTAACGCAACATCATTTAATACAGCTGCAACTTTATTTTCAAATATCCCTGCATCTAACTCACCTAAAAATTCAGGTATATTTGTTTTTCTATCTTCACTCATGAGTAGATCCTCATAATTAGGTTATTACTCCACAAATAAGACCGCTAATAATAATTAAAACATATTACCTAGTATGGACTGATTAAATATCAGCGGTCTTATGTGTGATGTAAAAAGGGTGGCTACTGAATAGAACATTATCATCAACCTCGTAGTGTGGAAGATTCAGATCGCCACCAAAAATATCAATAACTACTTACTAGCACTGGCATTATTTCTTTCAGCTAAAACACGTTGATAAATTTCTTCACGATGTACTGATACATCTTCGGGGGCAGCGACACCAATCCGCACTTGGTTTCCTTTGACCCCTAAGATTTTAATTTTAATATCATCGCCGATCCTGATTTCTTCGCTGACTCGGCGGGTTAAAATAAGCATTCCCATACTAAGCACTCCACACAATAAGTTGATTAGCTGGCAGTAACCAAGCCAAGACCCTCATTACAGATTTCAGTTTGTTCGAAAATATCATCTTCGGTTTTTTCAAGCTTACTCTTCAGTTCAGCGTAGTAAGAATTAAGTTCTTCAAGCTTTTTAAGTGCAGCGGCTTTTTCCAAAATCCATGCGTGAATTTCCTCAGTGGACATTGGGTTGTTAAAAGTGATGATTGGATTGTTTGAATTAGTTTGCATGAGTTTCTCCTATTCCTTGCGTGAAATAAGAATGCAACTAAAAGTAGATATTGTCAACAACTAAAAGTAGAAAATAAAGACAAAATAAAACCAGCAATTGCTGGTTTTCGAAATTATGCGAATTGTTTTAATGACATGGGCAAACTTCGAATTAGCTTTCCATGGAAATACAGTTCATGCATTTCATGATCTTCAATATAAAAGGGCGGGTAAAACTCATTATCAGACATGACAGCTAATTTTCTACCTTTAACCCTTTGTAATCTTTTGATAAATGTAGAGCCTTCAAAGTTAAAGACATAAATGCCATCACCAGTGAACTGTTCAATCTTGGTATCTACAAAGAGCAAGTCTTTCGGGTTTAATGTTGGTGACATACTGTCGCCATCGGCGTTTATAATCACTACACCATCAAGGCTGTTTCTACCAAAAAGTTCATAAACCCTTTCTTTAGGGATTTCTATGGAACGAATTATCTCAGGGAAGGGATTATTAACGTAACCATTCCCAGCAGATGCAAATGCTTCGATTTGCCTCACTGTGACCGTGTCTCTTTCTTGTTCTTCGCCAAAGCTTCCATATATATCAACGCCATAATCGAGATAAACAGGCGTGGAATGTACTGTATTTGCTACTTGTTCCATTTTGTCATCTCTAGGCTTTGCTGTTCCAAGCGTATAACGTCGAGCCATTTCATAGGAAACACCAACATTCTCAGATAGCTGCTTAACATCAACACCAGCATCTCTCATACGCTCAGTAAGTCGCTTAGCGAAATCACTGTATTTTGTATTTTCTACCATAAGTAGAAGTTTATCTCGCACTTTAAGTATTGTCATTTCTATTTTAAGTTGCTTATTATCTCTACTTTAAGTAGTATTTATTTATTCTTAATCGGAGAAGAAAAATGAATAAAGAAAATATTACAGAGAGAGCTATTAGAGCCGTAGGCGTCCCGTCTTCCGTTTCGCGCTTATTCGGCTTCAATTCCCCTCAATCAGTTTTTAATTGGATTAAAAATAACAAAGTACCAGCGGAACGTGTAATTCAGCTCTGCAAAATGGGAGGGTGGGAAATTTCACCACACCAACTTAGACCCGATCTTTATCCAAATAAATTGGATGGTTTACCAAACGATACCAAAACCAACTAACTGAGTTAACTACCAACAAAACAACGGAATTGTAGATATGTGCAAACAAACATTAAAAGAAGTCGTGAAAGAGATGTGTAAAGCATTCCCTGGTGGGCGTTCGGCAATGGCTGGCGCTTTGGGTATTTCTGAAACCACTTTCAATAACAAGCTGTATGAGAAAAACGGCTGTCGCTTCTTTGAAAATGATGAACTTGAAGCAATGGAAGAATTATCAAAAACAACATTGCTGGTGGAATATCACATGAACCGTCATGACATGGTACCAGCAACCAGAGTTGAGCCTGAGAATTTAGATAAGGTTGAGTTGTTTGATATCAGAATGCGCTTGGGGGCTATGCAGGGAGCGTTAGGGGTTTTGATTCAAGACAGCATTGAAGATGGCGTACTGACTGACGATGAAATCCAATCAATTCGTCGCAAGCTTAAAAAAGTTTGTTCATATGCTTGGGGATTTGTTGGGTCTTTAGAAACTGTATATGGGATTAAAAAATTATGAGCATAGCTAGAAAGGGTGACGCTCAGGATATGCGGTCCCGAGCGTCGGTCGCTAATAACAACTTGTGTGGAGTAACTAGCATGAGCAGTGTAACGAATTTACGCGGTAGAACGCAAGTGAGAGTTTCTATCCGTGATGGTCGTTTTGTCTATGAACTAAAGGTACCAGAAGGGCGGCAGGAGACCAACTACAAGTTTGTTGAGTGGTTGGTAGATGATTTTAATGCCAATTGCGGGAGAGGGGATCATGTCCAATGAAGACGCCAATAATCTCAATCGCATTTATCTGGATAAGCGCGGTATTCGTGTTCGCGTCATACGTTATGACCGAGTCAAGCAGTGGGTCATTTTCATGCGTGACGGTTATGAACATGAATGCTTTGCCCCTTTGTACAGATTTAAAGCTGAATATACACGAGTCGAATAGGTAACAGCATGAGCGTAAAACTATCAAGTTATGTATGGGATGGCTGCGCAAGTGCAGGTTTAAAAATAACCTCTGTTGCGATTATGGCCCGTCTCGCCGATTTTTCTAATGATGATGGAGTATGCTGGCCATCGGTACCGACAATTGCCCGGCAAATAGGCGCGGGTGAAAGTACAGTGCGTACGGCAATTAAAAACTTAGAGAAAGCGGGTTGGTTATCAAGCGAAAAGCGCCGTAAAGGTAACCGTAACGCAAGTAATATCTATCAATTGAATGTTGATAAATTAGCTTCAGCGGCAATGGCTGCACTTTCTCAACCGTCAGTTTCTGATACATCAAAACCTGATGCGTCAAATTCTGTTGCATCAAAATCTGACCCGTCAAAATCAAGCAAAAATAACCATTTTGACCCGTCAGAATCTGGGGGCGATCCGTCAGTAACTTCAATACATGATCCATCAGTAACTAACTCTTCGTCGCAGAATTCTAGCGAATCCAGCGACCAGTCAAAAATTGATTTTTTAAATCGTTACCCAGAGGCGGTGATTTACAGCACAAACTTCCAGAAATGGGGCTCAGCCAATGACCTCAAATGCGCGGAATGGTTATTTGAGCGCAAGTGCGAGGTATTCAAAGACTTAGGGCTTAAAGCACCCAAGGAGCCTAATTACACCGACTGGGCAAACGAAGTTCGCTTAATGGTCAGCGTTGACGGGCATAGCCACAAAGAAATTTGCCAATTCTACAAACGCGTTGTTCAAGATGATTTCTGGAAAAAAAACGTTCAGTGCCCAAGAACACTACGCAACCAGTGGGATGACCTCACATTGCGCCTTGCTGGTGAGCAAAAAGTGAAAGTCGATGCAGTTGAGCGTGATGAAGCATTTACACGGATCATTGGCTCCCGCTCAAAACCTCAAAATCGTATTGAGGAAATTGCAAGTGAACTGGCTGGGAAATCAGGCGTTCGTCGCATGACGGACTTTGTAGGCCGCAAGGCATGGGCAGGCATTTGGCAACAAGCAGCAGAGCTAGCAGCTAGAGAGGTGACAGCATGATGCGTAGTGAAACTAAAACAATCTATGGTGTTGACGTGCTAGGCATGATTGCCATGTTCAAACAGCTACGTAAATGGCGCACTATTCGCAAGCTCCGCAACAGATGGAATCAATCCCGTCGTGATTTAGTGATCTGCAGGAAGTTTCGCCACTTAAATCATTATGCTGACGATTTTCAAGTTCAGCAGCGTTATAAGCATATGCGCGAGTATGTTAAATCCCACCAGCAGCGGGGTGCTATCTGATGAATAAATACATTCAAAGCCTCGAGGCGCTTAAAGCTAAACCACGACATAAGCTTAATGAGATTGGGGATCAGTGGTGTACACCCGATGAATTGTATTGGGGTATCAGCTCGATATATGGGTTATTCAAACTCGATTTATTTACTGACGGTATAAATACTAAGGCACCTAACTTCTACACTGCAGAAGATAATGCTTTAAATCAAGATTGGTCGGAAAAGCTAAAAGAAGTTGGCGGTGCTGCATTTGGTAATCCACCATATTCACGCAGTTCATATCACGAAAAACAGGCTATAACGGGTGTTGGCCACATAATGAACCACGCCTTTGCAATGAGAGAGAAAGGCGGTCGCTATGTTTTTCTTCTGAAAGCGGCAACAAGTGAAAGCTGGTGGCCAGAAAATGCAGATCACATCTGTTTTATTCGCGGCCGTATTGGTTTTGACGTTCCGAAGTGGTTTATCCCTGCGGATGAAAAACAAAAACCAACCGGTGCATTCTTTGCTGGCGCTATTGTCGTTTTTGATAAGTCATGGACAGGTAAACCATTTGATTATATCAAGCGTGAGGATCTAGAGGAACGAGGCAGAATATTCATAGAGCAAGTTAGGTGGTTAGCGAAGAGGGGGGCTGCATAAAATGATAACTGAATACCAATACACGCAAGGAATTGAAGTCATTAGGATTGGACGCGAATTTAAAACAATAAATGCAGCGATCCTAAAAAATGTTGCTAGTTATTCACCATCCGCTGCACACCGAACTTTTGAAATGCTGGAAAAAATTGGCTGCATAAAACATGTCGGCAATTTCCCTGCAGGGAAAACTAAACAGAGGTCAAAGCAATACAGCATCGATCCCCATGCAATTACAAAGCTAAAGGCAGTGTGGGAGACAAAGTTAGAGGAGAAGGAAAAACCAAAGAGGGCAGAAAAGCTTAAAGCGCAGCCACCAGCTGAGCCTAAAAAAGTGGACGAAATCAAGAAGTGTGAGCCTGAGCCTCAATTCGAGTGTGGCATTAAAGTTGTTGAAAAAGCTTACGTAGGCGATATGGGGAATCAATCACTTAAACAGTTAGATCAGTTACTGGCGGGGGTGAGGCCATGAGTGCAGATGATAATGTTATTCAATTCAAAGCGCCTAGTGATGCAATTCCCACTATCGACACGGAAGTAAAGGGAAGAAAAAGCAGACAGCAAATGTACTGTAAGCATCATTCACTAGTTATCGATGAAGAGCATAGAACAGTTGAATGTAACGATTGTGGCTGTGTTGTCGAGGCTTTTGATGTTCTGTTAGCTAGGGCGAATAATGCCGAGTCAGTAATCCGAGGTATGAGTGAATTATTAAATAAGCGTGACGAACTGCGCAAATCAGTCGATGGGCTTTTGAGGGAAGAAAAGAACACTAAAGCCAGATTGCGAAGCGCCAGAACAGATTTAATGTTTATTGAAAATAAAAAGCTTCAGCATGAGGGGAAGGTTGGATGAAAAATAAAATGCCAGAAATCCATCAATGCAAATGCGGCAGTGAAGATCTGCACATTCAAACCCTAGAATATCGCACTTGGTTTTATGTTTATTGTCATAGCTGCGGAAAAAAAAGCCCTGCAGTAAACGATAGAACTGAAGCTGTAAAATTATGGAATGAGGTGGTATCAAAATGAATTCTTCAATTACATTAATACTCCCATTCCCTCCAGGTGTTAATGCTTGCTGGCGGAACATAAACGGTAAAACATTAATCAGTGCAAAGGGACGGGCGTTCCGAGCAAATGCAGCCGCCGCAATCTACGAACAATTGCGCAAAAGACCGAAAGCTATCACTGAGCATGTATCTGTCATTGTGAAAATGTACCCACCCACTAAGCATAGGAGGGATATTGATAACTATCTGAAAGCACCATTTGATGCATTAACACATGCTGGGGTTTGGAATGATGATGATCAAGTAAAGCATGCTGATATCACTTGGTGTGAAGTCGTAAAAGATGGTCGATTTGAAATTGAGATAAGACCCTTTAATGCAGAAGTGGAGAAAATATCATGAGCCACAAATGGATATTAACTCCAATTATCGTTCCTGAAATTAATGCTGTGATATTTAGACCAGGAGCAAACTTAAATGCATTCGTCGGCAGAATGTTACTCATGACTTTACCTGAGGAGCTAAAGCATAAACCATCGGGCCTTATCTCTCTTTCTGACCAAGGCTTCAGCGACGTGATGAATGAGATTGAAGTATTAAAGCCAGTGCTAAGGCTGTCTGTAGATCCAGAGCCACCAGCAAGCTTTATGAAGAAACCAAAATTACAGCGCTGGGAAAGTGAAAAGTACCTCAGGTGGGTTAAATCTCAACCTTGCTGCATATGTAACTCAATCGCGCATGATGCACATCATCTAATAGGCCATGGTCAGGGTGGAATGGGCACTAAAGCCCATGATTTGTTCACTATTCCATTGTGTCGCATTCACCACAGTGAATTGCATAAAGATCCTAACGGGTGGGAGCGGGAGCACGGAAGCCAAATCATTTTGTTATTTAAATTTCTAGATCGGTCTATTGGTCTGGGCGTTTTTGGTTGATAAGGCGGATATCATGAAATTAGAAAATGTACTTAAAAACTTTCACCCTAAGTCACCGACATTCGGCAATGTAGCTGGCTGCACATCCCCAGACCGTTTAACAGGTACCGATATTATGGCGGCTGTAGGCATGACTGAATCACAAGCTGAATTCGGTATGGCGGCTTTTTTGGCGAAAAATGATGTCAGTGAAGAGGATAAGTTTTCTACGGTGGAAGCCTTAACTCAATACGCTAAAAAAATCACACCTAAGCTGGTGGCTAAAGCTGCAGGTAAAAAGTTGGGTTACTGTTTAATTATTCTGGCCAAGATGGCATTTGAAGATTATGCCCGTTCAGTGGGTTCGGTTTGTCGGTGTTCAGCGTGTAGAGGTAAAGGGATGATTGATAAAAAAGTTACCACGACAAAGTATTCAACGAGGGAAGCTATTTTTCCATCATTTTCCAAGAGACAACCCAAGCGATATACCAATACAGAACGCGATGTTGTGGAAACTGAAAGGGTTATTTGTAAGTCATGCAATGGTAAAGGTCAAATAACACACCGTTGTCGCTGCAAAGGGAGAGGCAAGGTATTAGATGAAGAACAAACTAAATTGCAGGGCGCACCCGTATTTAAAGATTGCCCACGATGTCAGGGGATTGGTTTCAAGCGAGTACCATCTTCAGTGGCCTATAATGCAATAAAGCACTTAGTGCCAGATTTAACCCAATCGTCATGGTCACGCAATTGGAAGCCATTCTATGAAAAGTTAGCTAGTAAATGTTTTATTGAAGAAAGTGCAGCTGAGCAAGCATTTAGCAGGGTAATAAAATAATGTGTTTTATTTGATTTTTGCATAGAATTGGCTTATTATCTTCTAATGATGGACATTCTATACCTAGTCGCATTAAATCAATTCAAGGCCTCGCAATCGCGGGGCTTTTTTATGCCAACGTATTCCTAAAAAAGTATTAGTGCGCTACGCAAATTTGATGATATTGTGATAAGAGTAAATACGTTATAATCTAACCTATAGTATGAACGCTCTCCATTTGTACAATGTGTTGTTTTGGGGCTCAAATTAAAGAAATAATCATTATATGATTACAGTCATATTAATAATTTTTTCTTTTTATTTAGTCGAATTATACTATCATTACTTTTTATAGTTTATGAGGTATGAAATGGAAGAGTTGGCTATAGAGTTAAAAAAAATATTATCCTTAGATAAGGGAATATTGATAGATGACCTCGGAGAGGTGAATAAAAATAAATTATTTATCGAATATGGATTTAATGCGAGCTCTAGTGTAGGTGTGGACTTTATCGATGCCTTGAAAGATGAATTGGCTGATACTATTAGATTATTGGCTAATGTTATGATTAATCATATTGACTCATATAAAAGAAACAGTGTTATAGCACTAGATAAATTTATTAGAAATAAAGATAAAAGTATTATTACTAGATATTGTTATCTTGTGGCTATATATGTTGAAAATTATATAAAAATAAGCGGTACTGAAAATACCCATTCTAATGGGGGGTGGAGTATTTTATGGCCGGATTATTTTTTATTATTTAAACATAATCCTTATTTAAGAAACTTAAACGTTGATGATGAGATATTCGCATTTTCATATGTAAGTAATGTATTCATTATAGATGTATTCAAAATATTGAACTTTAATTTGGAAAGTAAAGTTTCTAATTTGGGAAAAATAATTAATGAATCTGAAGGCGCATTTAATGAACGAGTTAGGTCAGCTAATAGCGAACTAGAAGGGATAGTAAAAACTTTTAACACAAATGCCACATCGATTCTTGATGAAAAGTTGGGGGAGCTAAAAAAAATCGAAGAGAGAATAAATAAAAACAATGATGCTGCAATATTTGTTTCATTAGATCAAGGGTATAAAAATTTATTTGAATCAAAAAAAATAGAGAAATGGTGGGCATTTTTGTTAGTTATGATATTAGGTGCCTTAGTATTTGCACCTGTAGCCGTAAAATTATCAAGTGCTCTAAAATGGATTGATCTACCAGTATATAATATATATGGGTACATTGGTTCAGCGACTGTAACTTTTATTTTGTTGTACTATTTTAGAGTCGCGTATTTGAATTACATATCAATAAAAACTGAAATTACACAAATTGCATTAAGACGGAATCTATGCGCGTTCATTAATGGTTATGTTGATTTCGCAGAGAGAAATAAAAAAGCACCAGAAGCATTTAAACAATTTGAAAATATTATATTTTCAAATATAGTCTCAGATGCTAAGAATATACCAACTACATACGATGGGATAGAGCAGTTAGCTAATCTGATTAATGCATTAAAAAGCACACCTAAATAATAGTTCAACTAAAAAAGGTTGCATGGTATGCAACCTTTTTTCATATACAGTCGCTACAAACAACCCTTGTATCGTTTTTTACTGCAATGACTTTGCGGCTGGCTATCTTTTAACTAGAAAACTGGAACACTCCGAAGGGGGTGGATATGCGTATGCACGAAAAATACTCAAGCCCTTTCTCTTATGCTCTCGGAGTGATTACCACAGCGGCAGGGGCATTATCTCTAGATCAATGGGCAGTACTCATCGGGATTGTATGTACTGTCGCTACATTCTTGGTGAATTGGTACTACAAACGGAAAGAATTCAAATTAAGAGAGGCTAACAGTGGCAAAGATACCAAATAAAATAAAAATGGCCGCTGCAGCTGGTGGGTTGATGACATTAACTGTTGCAATGGTTACTGAGTTTGAGGGGTATGACCCTAACCCTTATCTTGACCCCATTGGAGTACTCACGGTGTGTTATGGGCATACAGGTCCTGACATTATCCCCACAAAAACCTATACGAAAGCCGAGTGTAAAGCGCTGTTAGAAAAGGACTTGGCTATTGTCGCTAAAGCGGTGAACCCCTTAATTAAAGTTAGCATCCCTGATTACACAAGAGCTGCACTGTACTCATTTACATATAACGTCGGAACAGGTGCTTTCTCGCGTTCTACGTTACTTAAAAAACTTAATGCTGGTGACCAAGCTGGCGCATGTAATGAACTTAAACGTTGGATATATGCTGGGGGTATCAAATGGAAAGGGTTAATGACAAGACGAGAAGTAGAAAAAGCCGTATGCCTTGGCGAGTTCGCTTATGCATATCCGCTTTCATTATCGGAATCCCCATTCACTTGGCAACTGGCGTATATGTACTCAGAGACGATACCTGCGGTATTGACGGGGTAAGTTTAGAAAAGCGATGCCAAAAAGCCCTAGATCACTACCGAGGTAAGCAGGTGAACTTATGAAAATAGATAATTCATTCTGGTTATTTCTTATGGTGGTCGGCCTAGGCTGGTGGGCTGTCACTGAACATGAAAGCAATTCACTGTTGAAAGATGACAACTTTAAGAAAAGCAAAATCATTGCTACTCAGTCGCTTCAATTCAATCGGTTTAATCAAATAGCCACCACAGCTTATCGTCATGGAATTCAGGCCGAAGCCAAATCACAGGAGAAAGTCATTGAATATCGAGAAATACTCAAAAAAGAGCTTACCTGTGATTTGCCTGTGCCTCAGTCTATTTCTGATGGGTTGCTCAAGTACACCTACGAATTACGGTCAATGTACGCCGATCCCCAAAACACTAACGGAGCCAGTGTTAGTGCCACTACCGCCAGCACCTTAACTTATTGCCAAGCGGTGCTATGGATTGATTCTTTATTAGCAGCTCTGGATAAGGCGAACGCGCAGATCGAAGCGATACGGAAGCTGGAAGAGTAAAACGCTTACTGGTATTGGAATTCAGGAAGAGAAGATAGGATAAAAATTAGAATCAATATCACATAGAATTAACCTTTTCATTTATGTTTAAAATTTTTCTGATATATTTACATCAATAGTTTAAAATCAAATCAACCTACATTAGTAGGTTTTTTCATGGATTGATAATATGCCAGGACTTTCTGTTGAAAATAATGATACTTTAAGTGATGAATTAGGTGAATGGCCTGATTTTTATCCTGCATTTGTTCCCCCTAAAAGTGCATTCGATGCAGAAGGGGAGCTTTTTAGGCTTGTTATTTGCGATCCTCCAGCGCAAGCATGTTTTGCTTCAACTTATGAAGAAGATAAAAGAAGACTTAATGCTTGCAATTCGAGAGAAAAAAAAGAGTGTGTCTATGGCACATCATTTTTTAATAGTTATGAGGGCGCGAAGAATAATCAAGATAAATTTCCTCAAGCGCTAGGTAATAAAAAGATAGCTAAGGGAGAGCTCATAGCTAAAATGGGTAAAATGAAGCAAACATTTGTGAATCCTGCTCATTTCACCGTTTGGTTAAGAGTGAATTCAAATATTCATGAGCATTTTGAATGCGTATCGGGGGGAGATAAATGAAAAATATATTTATTTCCCATAAATTATTCGGCAACTTAGTTATTCGTAATGTTTATGAGTTTTATGATGAACCACGCCTATTTTCCGTAACGAATGAAGTTGCATCAATATATATAGTATATTGGATTGGTGATTCAACGGACTCTTCTAACTGGTTTATTATTCCGATATCACCAGGCAGATTGGAAATGCTAGAAAGAAAAAGGATTGATATTTATTCGGTTTTGACTGAACAGGAGCAATCATTTTTTTATACAGCAAATATATATTTTGACGAATGTTCAGTATCAATTGAAACAAAAGACGCGCAAGATGTATATGATATAGCCCTCCCTAAAAAAGGCTTGGGTATTAGCTCCGTTGTCCCTATGTTAGTTAATGGGGGCCTAGGTAATCCAATAGAATATTCAACACATGAAATTCATGTGGAAAAAAGTGCTAAAAAAAGTATTTTAGATTTAAATCATGTATCTAGCATTTTTGATTCTTTTGATGTTTTTTATCAACATATGATTAAAGCTCATGATTTTAAAGATAAAATACGACCTGTTGCAGCAAGGCCTGGTTCTTTTATATTATCATTTCAAGCTGAAAAATTAGCTGATTTTGAGCCTATTTTAAATAGACTTTATAATCTTATTTTGAATAGGAAAGATATTAAAAAATTCATGATGGAAAATGGATTAGATTTTCAATCTTTCTTTTATTTATTGAATAGTGTTATTGAAACAGGTACTAATTTTGAGTTAAAAAATACTAACACTGATGAGGTTATATTTGATTTAACTAAATCTGCCGCTGAATTTTATTTAAACGATATACGCAGGTCTGCAGCTACTTCTGTTAGTGGTGAGCAGGTACCCCAAGCCGATATCCTTAAAACTATATTTAAGATAGTTGAGATAAAATGGTCTGATAACAGCTTAGATACTACCAATACAGGATTAAGCGAGAGACATATATATTATTATCTTCACGCGTCAAGAATATTAGGTTTTATTGATCAGCATAGAAATGTCACTGTTTCAGGGCAGCAATTAATAGAAGCTGATGATAATACAAAATTAAAAATAGCTGCAAAAAATTTCGAGCAAAGTCACTGTTGTTGGGCTTGGATACAGTGGGCCGAGGTAAATAATTTATCTGAACTGGATCCTTGTTCAGCGGAGCAATTTTTAAAAGAGCAGTGTTTCACACTAAGCAGTAAAACACTAGCTAGAAGAGCTAGGACATTAAAAAATTGGTGCTTAGAATTAAAAAAACACTATATAGCATACTAGCATGTTTTAGTTATAAGCCGCTGAAGAGCGGCTTTTTTATGGTTTTTTCATACATCAATGCATCTACATAATTAAGGAATGTGTTAATGGAAGTTCATAGAGTTTACGGAAAGTGACGAGTGGATATGTTTAATTTTAAAATGTGATTCATTGGGTAGCATTGATAGAGTTTTATATATGTTTTGAATGCTGGTGGTCACTCGGTACCACGGAGTTATATAAATTCATCTAGAATAATATTCTAAATAGCCATCAGTTAGCCGCTGGTGGCTTTTTCATTTATGGAGACAGTCATGTCAGATAAAAAAGAAATAGCCACCCTATCTATAAAGATATCAGTCGATAGCACTGACTTAGATAAGCTGGAAGCGCAACTAAAGCGCATTGAAGGGCTGATGGTTAGCGTTGGGCTGAAGCAGCCTGCTAAAGGTGGGTTTGTTAGTGAACCATATTTTGGCATCAATAACGGTCAGGTGTTTATTAATGAAGCGTTAATTACAAGCGGAACGATGGCGAGCGCAAAGATACAAGGCCCAGCGATAGATGATGCCGTCGGAACGCTAGATAAGATAAACGAAGCGTTTCACAACAGTGGTAACAAAGCATTCATTGCTGCCTTGGAAAAGTCCATCGATATAAATATACCTGTTAGCCATGATGAGCTTAAAAAGCATAAGCAGTATGTCAAAGCTGGCCTTGATGAGATGCAATCTCAATTGATAGAATTTAAGCATACATTAGTTGCAAACGAACAATCAACAGCGCAACACCTATCTGGTCTACAGCGTCAGCTTGCTCAGCTAAACAAAGAGCTTGAAGAGGCGCGATGCAAAGAAAGCATCAACAACACGTCTATCATTAGCTTAAAGCAAACCATAGAACAGCAAGAAAAATTGATGATCCAAACTATCAAAGGTGTTATTGCTGAAGATGTAGCGCGAGGCGGTCCATTGTGTCGCGCCCTACGGTAAAGAAGCCCAATGTCTACGGTGGTCGGTGGGCAAAGGTTAGGCTTAACTATCTTGCTAAGCATCCCTTATGCGTGATGTGCCAAGAGCAAGGTCGCATTACTGCAGCAACTGTGGTCGACCATATCACTCCACACCGACTGAAGGACGCGCTTGACTCAGGCAATGCCGAACAGATAGCCAAAGCCCAAAAGTTATTCTGGGATACCAATAACTACCAAAGCCTATGTGCGTCACATCATAACTCTACTAAGCAGCGCATGGAGAAGAGCGGTGTTGTTGTCGGTTGCAGTGAAGATGGTATACCGCTTGACCCTAATTCACATTGGAATAAATAACATGACTAATCAAAAGTTAGTGAAATTATCTAAGCTATTTAAAAATGGTCGCTTCGTCGGCCATGCATTGAGTGTGGATGGACAGCTATTGAGTAACCAAACCTCTGTCATTCTACCACCCACCAATGGAACAACTAATTCGGTAGAGATTACGGTCAAACTTACCTGCTCTAATGATATGGTCACAGACGCACCTGATATTCACTTGAAATAGTTTCAATCTGAAATCATAACGGTAGGGGCGGGGTAAAAGTTCAAAACCTTTGCCTTAAATTACCGACCGTAGTCATTCGTGTGCACAACCGCGAAATGAAAAGTTTTTTTCTGGGAGGTTCCGATGGCAGGAAGACGCCCGAAACCGACCCACTTAAAAGTGGTAACGGGTAATCCGGGGAAACGAAAACTCAACGATAAAGAACCCAAACCTCGGCGTGAAATTCCAAGCCCACCCGAACACTTAACGGATTGGGGAAAAATAGCATGGGCAAAATTAACATTATTGCTCGATGGTATGGGCGTTTTAACTATTGCTGATTCCTTGGCTTTGGAAAGGCTTTGCGATATCTACGCTGATATTCTTCAGCTACGCGACACGATAGCGATTGAAGGTCGCACTTATACAACAAAAACCCAATTAGGCGATTTTCTGATTAAAGCGCACCCAGCAGTAGCAATGTTGGCTGATGCGGATCGCCGTTTTAAAAGTTATTTAGTCGAGTTTGGTTTGACTCCAGCAGCTCGCTCAAAGGTGAAAATCGATGGTGGAGAAGAAGAGGAAGACCCGCTCAACACGTACTTCGCTTGACCCTGCAACACAATATGCCCAAGACGTTCATGACGGTAAAATTCTTGCTGGCCCTGATATCCGAAATGCCTGCGCTAGACACCTTAAAGACCTAAAAGAAGCCAAACAACGAGGTTTAGTGTGGAATATTGATGCTGTTCAGCGTGCAATTGGTTTCTTTGCAAAGGTACTAAAACTTAATGGTGGTGAGCACGAGGGGAAGCCTTTTATTTTGCTGCCATGGCAATGTTTCGTGGTTGGTTCGATTTTTGGTTGGCAAATGGAAGATGGCACTCGTCGCTTTCGCATGGTGTATGTTGAGTCAGGGAAGGGCTCGGGTAAATCACCCTTAGCAGGTGGAGTAGGTCTTTATTGCTTAACGGCTGACAGTGAGCCGCGCGCTGAAGTTTATGCCGCAGCAACGAAGAAAGACCAGGCTATGATTTTGTTCCGTGATGCGGTTGCAATGGTTGACCAATCACCTGCATTGAGCCAGCGGATCACCAAATCAGGCGGTACAGGTAAAGAATGGAACTTAGCATTTTTAAAAACAGGGTCATTTTTCCGACCGATTAGCGCTGACGATGGGCAGTCAGGCCCACGCCCTCATTGCGCATTAATTGATGAAATTCATGAGCATAAAAATAATAACGTTGTTGAAATGATGCGTGCTGGCACTAAAGGTCGACGGCAAGCATTGATATTTATGATCACTAACAGTGGCCATGATAAAACCAGCGTATGTTATGACTACCATGAATATGGTCGAAAGGTCGCTGAAGGCTCGATTGAAGATGACAGTTTCTTTTCTTATATCTGTTCACTTGATGAGGGGGACGACCCCTTTAAAGATGAATCGTGTTGGGGAAAAGCCAATCCCTCTTTAGGTTATACCTTCACTGACCGTTATTTACGGGAGCAAGTGACTCAAGCTCAAGGTATGCCAGCTAAAGAAAGCATCGTCCGTCGGCTTAATTTTTGTCAGTGGGTCGATGCTGATAATCCATGGATAAATGGTGATACATGGATGAGTTGTGAGAAAGCGTTCACATTAGAGGACCTGCAAGGCGAGGAATGTTATGGCGGGCTGGATTTGTCAGGAACACGAGATTTAACCGCGTTAGCGCTTTATTTTCCACGAATCAAACATCTTTATGTCGAATTCTGGACACCGAAAGACACCTTGCTAGATAGGGCTAAAACTGACCGCGTTCCTTATGATGCGTGGGCTAGAAAAGGCTTTATCCACACACCACCCGGTAATGCCGTTAAATATGAGTTTGTTGCTGAGCGAATTGCTGAAATCACAGCGCATGTAAATTTGCTCGCGATTGCATTTGACCAATACAGGATCAAATACTTAGAGCCTAAATTAGATGAGGCTGCAGTCACGGTACCCTTAGTTCCTCACGGGCAAGGCTATTATAAGGCGAAAGATTCTGGCTTGTGGATGCCTCACTCAATTGAATTATTTGAAGGGTTAATTGATGACCAGACCATTATTATTCATGCAAATCCCTGTTTACGCTGGAACGCAGCCTCGGCTGTGACGGAAGCAGACCAAAAAGAAAACCGTATATTTGCAAAAAGGAAGAGTACGGGGCGTATCGATGGCGTTGTAGCTTCCGCAATGGCAATCGGTGCATCAGAAGAGGAATACGAAGATGACGGGGATATTGAAGGTTTCTTTGATGATCCAATTATAGTGGGGATCTAAATGAGCAAAATGAAAAAGCCGGGGCGAATCAAATCGGCAATACTGAATTGGATGGGTGTTCCAATTAGCCTCACCGATGGTACCTTTTGGGCTGAATGGTCAGGTAAAAGTAGTAGTGGGAAAATCGTCACTGCGGATAATGCATTGCAGCTTTCTGCAGTCTGGTCTTGCGTCCGATTACTGAGTGAGTCAATTTCAACATTACCGCTAAAAATATACCAAACCAAGGAGGATGGTTCTCGAGTGCCAGCTAAAGATCATCCAGCATATCGGGTGCTTTGCCGCAAGCCAAATTTAGAAATGACCCCCTCGCGGTTTATGTTGATGGTTGTGGCCAGTTTATGTTTGCGGGGTAATGCTTTTGTAGAAAAGCTCTATATTGGTCCAAAGTTGGTGTCATTGAACCCGCTATTACCTCAAAACATGACTGTAAAGCGGTTGGAAAATGGAAAATTAGAATATACCTACACAGCATCGAAAGGCGTAAAGCGGGTCATTGATTCAAAAAACATGATGCATATCAGAGGGTTTGGTATGGATGGTGTTTGCGGCATGATACCTATTCAAATTGGTAAAGATGTGTTCGGAACAGCGTTATCTACTGATGAAGCCGCAGGTAAAGTCTTTGAAAACGGATTACAGACAAGTGGCTTGCTAACCTCCAAAACTGCGTTGAAATCTGACCAGCGCGAGCGGTTGCGGAAGCATTTGACGGCATTTTCCGGCTCTAAGAATGCTGGTAAGGTCATGATCCTAGAAGCGGACTTATCATTTCAAAATGTCACGATGAATCCCGAAACGGCTCAGTTGTTACAAAGTCGAGGGTTCAGTATTGAGGAAATTTGTCGCTGGTTTCGTGTGCCGCCCTTTATGGTAGGCCATGCGGATAAACAGAGTAGCTGGGCATCGAGTGTGGAGGGGATGAATATGCAATTCCTGACCAATACTTTGCGTCCCTTATTGGTCAATATTGAGCAAGAAATTAGTCGCTGTTTACTCGACAGTGATGATGAATATTATGCGGAGTTTTCGGTTGAAGGCTTATTGCGTGCTGACAGTGCGGGACGTTCAGCGTATTACACTACCGCCCTACAAAATGGCTGGATGAGTCGCAACGATGTGAGGCGACTTGAGAACCTGCCACCAATTGACGGGGGCGATATTTATACCGTTCAACTCAACCTCACGCCGATTGACCAACTCGGGAAAGATAGCGCGGGTAATGAAGCCGAGAAGCTGAAGGCACAATTGAGCAGCTGGCTATTTCCTGAAGGCAATCCATCAGCTCAAGCTAACAAACCTTCCCCTGAATCTAACAAACCTCATTCCGAGGAGTAAATTGAATGAAAAAAAGTCATTTGCCAGTTGCACTGGAGGATCGCCCCTGCGCATCGATTAGCTATGAACTCAAGCCTAAAGCACTGGATAAGTGGAATAGCGGTATTCGTGCCGCCAGTTCGGATAACACCATTTCGGTATTAGACGTGATTGGTGAAGATTTTTGGGGTGAGGGCGTCACCGCTAAGCGTATTTCTGCTGCACTTCGCGCCATTGGGAACAATGATGTTGTTGTCAACATTAATAGTCCTGGTGGTGACATGTTTGAAGGGCTAGCCATTTATAACTTACTTCGTGCTCATAGTGGCAAAGTCACCGTTAACATTTTAGGTATTGCGGCTTCAGCGGCTTCCATTATTGCCATGGCGGGTGACGAAATTCAAATGGGGCGCGGTGCCTTTTTGATGATCCACAACTGTTGGGCTGTCGGTATTGGTAATCGCCATGATTTCGCCAAACTGGCAAATGACCTTGCTCCTTTTGATAAATCGATGGCGGATATCTATGTAGCGCGAAGCGGTCAATCCGATGAAACCGTTAGCCAGATGATGGATAACGAAACTTACATTGGTGCCAGTGATGCGATTGAAAAAGGCTTTGCGGATAGCTTGCTAGCGGTCGATGCTGTTGACGATGGTGACGAAAGCCCACAAGCTGCTATTCGTAAATTAGATGCATTATTGGCTAAGTCTAAAACCCCGCGCTCTGAGCGTCGAAAACTCATTAGTGCTTTAACACGAAGTATGCCGAGCGCTACTTCAGATCCCGACGGTACGCCAAGTGCTACCCCCAATATTAACCCTGAATCCCTTTCGGAACTGGAGAAGGCCATTGATGCCTTCGCTAACCTATCAAAATAATTGGAGACATTATGTCTGAAGCAAATGAATTGTTAAAAAACCTGTCGGCTAAAATTGAAAAAGCTACCGGTGAGTTTAATGCGAAAGCCGAAGAAGCATTAAAAGAAGCCCAAAGAGTAGGGGGCTTAAGTGATGAAACGAAAGCCTCTGTCGATAAAATGATGACAGAGCTCAACGCACTACGTGAGTCTGAAAAAACACTGAAAGCTTCCTTAGGTGAGTTGGAGCAACATGTTGCTCAAATGCCGTTAGGTAACGCGGTTCAGGCTGCAAAAAGTATCGGTCAGCAAGTCATTTCAGCCGACGTGTTGAAAGATATTAATTCCAGCATTCAAGCCAGCAAGCGCATTTCGGTTCCCGTTCAGGCCGCGCTTACCTCTGTTGATGTGGCTGAGGGCGTGGTCGAGCCACATCGCTTACCGGGGATTGATGTTGCACCAAAACAACGCTTGTTCATCCGTGATTTAATTGCCCCCGGGAAAACGACCTCACCGGCTATTTTCTGGGTACAGCAAACCGGATTTACTAACGCGGCTGCGGTGGTACCAGAAAATACGACCAAGCCGTACAGCAACATCCAGTTTGCAACAAAAATCACGCCAGTTACCACCATTGCACATATGTTCAAGGCTTCTAAGCAGATTTTAGATGACTTCGCACAACTGCAATCATTGGTTGACGCTGAAATGCGTTACGGTTTGAAGTTTGTCGAAGAGCAAGAAATTTTGTTCGGCGACGGCTCAGGCGCGCATTTGCACGGTATCATCCCGCAGGCGTCTAAGTTCAAGGCGGAGTTTGAAGTCGATAAACAAAACGGCATTGATGATTTGCGTTTGGCTATGCTGCAAGCACAGTTAGCGCGTTTCCCAGCAACGGGGCACGTTCTGCACTTCATCGACTGGGCGAAGATTGAACTGCTGAAAGATTCACTGGGCCGTTACATTCTGGCGAATCCGTCTGCATTAACAGGTCCAACGTTATGGGGTTTACCGATTGTTGTCACTGAAACTGCAGCATTCAAAGGTAAGTTCTTGACTGGGGCCTTCAATGCGGGTGCGCAGCTGTTTGACCGCGAAGAAACCAATGTGGTGATTTCTACCGAAAACGCCGACGACTTTGAGAAAAACATGATCTCTATTCGTTGCGAAGAGCGTCTGGCGTTAGCGTTAAAACGCCCAGAAGCTTTTGTTTATGGTGACTTCACAGCGCCTACCTCGGGCGAATAATCAATCTAGGCGGTCGATAAGGCCGCTTTTTCTTTTGGGGTGAAACATGAAACTCTTGATATTACGTGCAATTTATTTTGGTAATAAAGTTGTTGTTGAAGGCGAGGAAATTGAAACGTTGGAGCAGCATGGGCGCGAACTTATTCAAAAAGGCTATGCAGTTGAAATTGAAGGTGAACAAAATCCTATAGAGCCAGAGCCAGAGCCAGAGCCAGAGCCAGAGCCAGAGCCAGAGCCAGAGCCAGAGCCAAAAAAAGAAACTAAAGGTAAAAAGGAGAAATAATGCTTTCTCTTGAATTAGTTAAAGCGCATTGCAATATTGATGCTGATTTTACCGATGATGATAAGTTACTGACGATTTATACAGGCTCTGCGGTGAAGTATGTGGAACACTATACGCGCAGGACGTTGTATGAAAACGAATCATCAGAAGGTTATCAAGACGATCCTGAGTCGCTGTTGCTAAGTGATGATATCAAAAATGCCATGCTGTTATTGATTGGTCAATGGTATGAAAACCGCGAAGCCACCAATATTGGTAATATCACCTCAGCATTGCCGTTTGCAACAGAGGCGTTGCTTCAGCCTTACCGTATTTACGGGCTGTAAGGGGGATTTATGCAAGCAGGGCGCTTACGACACAAAGTGACCTTTCAACGTAATGAACTAGTCAAACTACCCTCAGGTGCTCGTGAAAATCAGTGGGTTAATATTGCTACGACACGCGCTGAAGTTAAACCTATCTCAGGTCGTGAGCTTCTTGCGTCAGGTGCTGAAATGTCAGAAATAACAGTTCGCGTTTGGATGCGATTTCGACCTGATATTAACTCAACATGCCGGATGGTATTTAATGGACTCAACTATGATATACAGTCCGTTATTCCTGATGTGAAAAACACCCGACTTGAATTGCTGTGTAAACAGGGGGTTAAGGCTGATGGATGATTTTAATATTGATTTCAGCGGCTTTCTTGATGTGAGCAAAGAGCTTGAAGAGCTTAGCAAGGCGGAGAGTACCAAGGTATTACGACAAGCGACTTATGCGGGTGCTGCTGTTTTACGTGATGAAGTGAGAGCAAAAGCACCAAGGCGCACTGGAAAGCTAGCCCGAAATATTATGGCCAGCAGCCAGCGCAGTCGCAAAAATGGCGAAGTTTCAGCGGGTGTTTATGTTCGGGGTAGTAATAAAGAGGGGACTAATAGCGATAATTCAATGAAAGCCAAAGACCCAAGAAACGCTTATTACTGGCGATTTTTGGAAGAAGGCACTTCAAAGATGCCACCGGTACCTTTTATCCGTCCTGCATTCGATAGCAAAGCCGATGAAGCTGCTAGTGCTGCAATCGAAAAGCTGAATCAAGCTATTGATGGAGTGCTCAATAAATGACTGATGCCGACTTGCTCAAACTCTTAGATCCTGTATTGCCTGATAAGGTGTTTCCGCTCGTTGTTCCGCAAGATGTGCCCGCTATCAGTCCGCCATGGTTAATATTTTCATTCTATGAAGTTGACGAGGATGTGTTCGCTGGGCAGGCTGAAACAATGACTAATATTCAAATTGATATTTATGCGAAAAGCCCTGATAAAGCTAGCGAAATACGGGATAAAGCATTTATGGCCATAAAGGTATTAGCACCTACAAATGTCTCCCGAAAATCGGATTATGAATCCGACACGACTCTATATCGTAAAACGTTAGAATTCCAAGTCTGGAATTAAATTTCAACTCACACCATCAGCCACCTACGGGTGGTTTTTTTATGTCTATAGGAAACTGATATGACAGCCAAATATGAAAAGTCGCAAGGTACCAAGATCTCTATTTCAGCATTGCCAGCTGAAGAGGTTAATCCAGCATCAGCAACATTTACCGCGCTAAGTTGTTCACTGAAAGAAATAAGTTTCACGGGTGGGCAGAAAGCGGATATCGATGTAACCGCATTCTGCTCTGATGAGCAGGAAATGATTAACGGGTTACCATCCCCAGCTGAAGTTACAATCAATGCTAACTTTTCAGCGGATGACGAGGGGCAGGGAATAATTCGTAAGGCCTATGAAGAAGATGCTATTCATTCTTTCAAGGTTATTTTCCCGTCAGGTAATGGCTTTGCGTTCCTCGCTGAAGTTCGCCAGCACACATGGTCAGCACAGACTAACGGTGTAGTAGCTGCAACATTCACACTGCGTTTGAAAGGAAAAACGGTACCGATTAAAGGTGGTGAAGTTGTTCAAGCAGCGGGTCGCATGGCACCAACAACAGAAGGTAAAAAATAATGTCAAAGCCGAATTTACGCAATCTAGCATTAAGTGCCAACCAAGCCTACCGCACTAAAAAAGTTATGGTACCTGAGTGGGGTGATGTTGAAGTTCTGATCCGCGAGCCTTCTATTCAGGCTCGCCTTAAATGCTCGGAATTAGTGAGCGACAAGGAAGGTGAGGAATTAACTTCTACCCAAAAGGCACTTCGTAACATTGAAGGTGACGTTATTTTGTTCATGGATATCATCTTAGAAGATGATGGTACCCCGGCGTTAACCGAAGCCGATAAGCTAGGCCTTATGGAATCCTATGGTCCAACTCATGCCCGTCTTTTAGCTGAAGCATTCTCTCTCACTATCTCTTCTGCAGAAGCTAAAAAAAAGTAAGAGAACCGGAAACATTCTTTTTAATGACACTGGCGCTCAGGCTGGGTAAAACCCTAGCGGAATTAACCTCCAGTCTGGACGTCAGCGAGTTAAGAATGTGGATGGCATACGACAAAATGAGTCCAATTAGTGACCGTCGTGGTGATATCAATACGGCAATGATTGCTTCAGCGGTGCTTAATGCGGCTGGGGCGAAAGTGTCTGTTAGTGAGTTAGTACCAGTTTGGGATCAGGATGCAGCTAACGAAGAAGCTGAAAGTAACGATCCGTTTGAAGCATGGTTGAGCGGCATGTCTGAATAGTTATATAGTAGGCCCATTATTTATTAATGGGATTACTTAAATGAAAAAGGCATTAATTAAAATTGTCATCGCTTCTGTTATGTTTTTTGCAGCTCTATTGTCGCCATTCCTGTTTGAGAAGCTAGGTTATGGGGATGCCGAGTCAAAAAGATTCGTAAAACAAACAGAGGATCTACTAAAAAAACAATACAGAACATCGGATATTAAATTTTACAGTTCTTTTTATACAGATATTGGATACGAAAAATACACGGGGGCAGTGTGTGGATACGTTATTAAATTAGATCATGCAGAAGATGACAATAATGAATATAGAAAATACTACGCATTAGTGGTTAATGATGGAAAAAAAATTATCAGTGTGACTGACGTTGATTTCGATATATATGTCAGTGTTGACCGATGGAACAAGTATTGCAATAGGTAGCAATGACCGCTGATGCGGTCTTTTTTTTTGGAGACCGCAAATGTCTAAGTTACGTGAATTGATTTTAAAGATCACCGCTAACTCCTCGGGCTTTCAGTCTGAGATAAGTAAAGCCTCTCGAATTAGCAATGATTTTTATAGAAACGCGGCGAGTGGTAGCCGCCAGTTGCGTCAAGAGCTCGCTCAGCAGAAAAAGACACTCTCAGAAATCAATAGCCAATTATCTAGCGTTGCTATGACTGCAAAAGGCATGGCGGGTGCTATGGCTGGATTCTTTTCTGCATCAGCAATGATCTCTACAGTTGATGATTGGGGGCAGTATGCAGCACGGATTAAGTCAGCGCTAAAGTCTGTTGAGGGGGATACAAAGCAATACGATAATCTTCAAAATCGATTTTTAGAAATCAGTAATCGCAATGGTAAAGCCATTGAAATCACACAAGATTTGTACATTGGCGCTGCTAAATCCATGCAAGAATTGGGTTACAGTACAACTCAAACTGTTGATTATATTGAATCACTTTCATCATCACTAACCGCCAATTCAACCAGTTCGTTAAAAACAGATTCAGCTATTAATGCGCTGGGCAAATCCATGCTTGTTGGTAAAGTGGCGGGTGATAACTTTAAGTCGGTGATGGAGGCAATGCCTTCGTTATTAGATAGCTTAGCAACTCAAATTGAAAAAACAAATGGCGGGATAAAGGTTACTACAAATCAAGTAAAGGAGATGGGATTAAGCGGGAAGATATCTTTTAAAATGTTAGCGGATGCGGCTATTGCATCTAAAGATTCAAATAATGCTCTTGCTGACTCAATGGATAATACTGTCGCCGATGGGTTTACTCGTATCGCTAACTCCGCTAAGAAAACGTTTGGTGAGGTAAATAGTGGTATTGGTATTACCAAATCGTTTTCAGCAACGCTTGCAATGATTAGTGATAATTTTGATAAAGTTGCCATTGCTGGTGGCCTGTTAATTGGAGTCGGTCTTTCTCGTTATTTTGGTAACTTGACGATCAGTACAAAAAACTTAGCAAAAGAGACCGTTACGGGCTACATCTCCCAAATCAACCATACAAAAGAACAAGTTCGTAGCCTTGAAGTCACGAAAATGCGCATCAAAGATGAGAAACAACTACTCATTGATACCCGTCAATCCTTGGTGACAAAAAGGATGGTGGCAGCAACGGATAAAGAGCGTGCTGTGATTGATGGTCAATTAGCCAAAAATACCAAAGCGATTATTGCTGTTAACAATCAAGAGATTGCGACTAACGAAAGACTGTTGGCATCACGTAGAGCATTAAACCGATTTCGCATGGTAGGTAACACTATGCTAACGGGTGCGAGGGGATTGCTATCTCTGGTTGGTGGCTTTCCTGGTGCAATCATGTTGGGCGCAGGAGCCTGGTATGCGGTCAAACAGAGCCAAGATGCTGCGCATCAATCAGCGCTTGAATATGCTAACGCTCTAGATGATATTGCGGCCCGCACAAAAAAAATGTCATTGACTGAAGCTGCAGATCAATCAAAGAAAGTGACAGAAACAGTTCAAGCTCAGGCGCAGGAAATCGAAAAGATAACCAATGCAATCGAGTACTACAAAACTGAATCAGCAAAATATGTAGCTTCTTCATTGAATTTCGATTTCCCAGAGGATAAACGTTCAAATTTTCTTAATCTTGCTATTGAACAAACAAAACAACTGCAAATTGAGGAGGGAAAGCTCAAGGAAAAACAACAGGAAAGGTCGAGTGCAGTAGAAATTTTGAATGCATTAGTTGAGCGCACCAATCAACTAATTCAACAAGAGAATGACAACAAGAAAAATAAAATAGCTTTTATGGGGCAAGAAATTGCTCAAGAATCTGAATTTAATAGATTGCTTTCACTTGGTAATAACTTGCTTTCTAGCCGTCAGTTATTAACGCAAGCACCAATGCTAGTGGGTAATCGCCCAGAATTAAATGATAACCAAAGGCAGATGCTATGGGGTGCTGAACAGGAGCGCATTCTTGCTGGCATGAAGCAGCGCGATCAGGTTGAGCAGCGAGCCCTTTGGGAGGCAGAAAGTACATTTACTAATGATGATCATAAGAAACAGTATGTTAACGACAAACTAAAGGCTTATGATGATCGCGAAAAAATGAATAATTCGCTTAAGTCGGGTAATTCTTTGACGAAAGAAGCGGAGCGAGTCACTGAGCGTTACAAGGACAAAATGGCTGATCTCAGCGTCGCCATGGAAGTCCAAAAAATACGGGCACTGCAAGGTGAGAAAGCGGCCGCGCTTTATGCTGCAGGTAATGAAACGGGTGCTAAATGGACAGATGAGCAACGAAAAGCGATTCAAGCTTCCTCTGTGCAGCTGGCGGAATGGACACAAAGAGCCGATGAAGCGGTGCGCAAACAGCGTGAAATGGCAGATGCATTAAAGGACTTAAAGGAAGCCACTAAGAAATTTAATGATGATGCCGCCTTAAACCGTGAAACTCGCGGCATGAGCAAGCGTCAAACGAACTTTTATGAAGAAGCGATGCAAGTTGATCGCGTATTCAATAAAACGGACAAAGGTGCGGATGCCATTGCCGCCAAGCAAGCAGCGCTGGAGGCTCTTAACACTAAGTACCAGGAGTCTAAAGCAGCAGAATTGGATTGGTTAGCGGGTACCAGTTCAGCGTTAGCTGATTGGATGGAAGAGGCTCAAAACTACAGCCAAATTGCGTACGACTCAGTCACCAGCATCGCCAATGCCACAACCAGTTCTATCAGTAGCAATTTAAAAGACTTGGTTAATGGAACGCAAACTCTTGGTGGTACCATCAGTTCTATCGTCAGTGATATGGGGAAATCAGTTGTGGGGGCTCTCGCTGAAATGACGGCTAAGTGGTTAGCTTATCAAGCGGTGCAACTGGCGGTTGGTAAGACAACCCAAGCTTCAGCGGGTACCGCTTTATTCACTAATGCTCAAGCCATGGCGAAGTTAGCGGCGTTAAATGCCTACGCATCAACGGCGGCTATCCCGTTAGTAGGTCCTGCTATGGCTCCTATTGCGGCTGCGAGTGCATCAGCATTTGCTGAACCAATGGCTGCAGGTATCGGCGCGTTGTCATTATCCGGTATGGCGCATGATGGTGTAGATAAAGTGCCAGAAACAGGGACGTGGTTACTGCAAAAAGGGGAGCGTGTTGTGACTTCTCAAACCTCGGCAAAACTTGATGCAACCTTAGAGCGTGTGCGCAATGAACGCAATGAGCAACAAGCGATGCAAGGAAATATTAACCCTGAAATCAATATTCATAACTCGTTTTCTGGCAAACCTGATGACGCCACAATGCAAGCTATTGAAGCCAGTAATAAACGGTTAACGAAGCAGATCATTGATGGGTTAACCAGCGAAATCATTAAGCCACAAAATAAGTTTGGGAATACGCTTCGTCACATGTACCCAAATCGGAGCTCCATCAAATGAGTGAAATCTATTATCCTCACGAGTATTTGCCATTGCCTTTAGCGGAGGGGTACGGGTTTAAGCCCGTATCACCCCTTCGTAGAACGCAATTAAGTTCAGGTCGGGCAAGGCAGCGGCGAATTTATACCTCAACCCCGACGAATACCTCTGTGCAATGGTTATTTCCTAAACCGCAACAGGCGCAATTATTTGAAGCATGGTACCGCGATGCGCTAACAGATGGTGCAGCATGGTTCATGATGAAGCTAAAAAGCCCACTCGGGTGTGATGAGTGGGTTAAGTGTCGGTTTACGGATATTTATGATGGCCCCCATTTAGAAATGCCAAATTACTGGCGGTTTTCTGCAACGCTAGAATTGTGGGAAAAACCCCTGTTACCAAAAGATTACGGTTTATTCCCTGAGTACATTGTTCAGTCAGATATCTTAGATATTGCATTAAATCGGGAGTGGCCAGAAGCATGACTATATTAAACCGACTGTATGCCTCTGGCGGCTCAGAGGTAGAAATTGAAACCTTGCAAATTAGAGTCAATGGTGAAGATTACTGGTTAACTAAGGGATGGGATGATATCGAGGCAAAATTAGAAGATGGGCGTCTTGTCACTTTTATTGCGTGCGGGATGGATATTGCACTACCGGCACGAAATGAGGACGGTACCCAAGACTTGAAATTTGCCATCAGCAATATCGACGGCATTGTTTCTGGTGCAATACGTGAAGCGATTGACAAGTACAATGAAAACCCCAGCGGCACGCTAGCAGATGTCACCTATCGTCAATACCTTGATGTTGACCTAACCGCTCCCAGTAAGCCGCCATTTACCTTAACAGTTAAATCAGGTCAATGGACATGGTCTGATGTACAAATCACCGCAGGTTACATGAATATTCTCGATACGGCATGGCCTCGTCACCGTTATAACCTCGCTGAGCATTCAGGACTTCGCTACCTCTCTTAAGGGCATTCTATGTTTAACATTGATAAATACCGTTCTGTCATTTGGCAGAAGGGCGGACGCGCTTATCCTCATTTAGACTGTTACGGCATTGTTCATGAAATCCGGCAAGATTTAGGGTTGCCTGACTGGCCAGTTTTTGAAGGCGTAACCAAAGACGATAACGGGCTAGATAAAGAGGCCAAATTATTGGCGAAAACCGTCACCCGTTGTGAACCTGTGCAGGGGGCTGTCGCCGCTTGTTATACCAGCAACATGATCACCCACGTTGCCATTATAGTGAGTATCAACGGATTGCTTCATGCCGTTGAATGTAACCCAAAAACCAATGTCACCGTTTTGCCCTTGTCCCGATTTGAGCGGCGATTTTCTCATGTGGAGTACTACCAGTGACTATTCGCATTTATCCCTCACGTCTGCAGGGTGAGCCGTTAGAAACTCACCAACATGGCAATATCACTTTGCACCATTGGTTAACGGACAAGGTGAACGGGTATCATAATGAGAGTGCCCAGCCAATCAGTATTGACGTTAACGGAACCCATATTCATCCGAATGATTGGCCACTCACTTTTATTCGCGCTAAAGATGATGTGAAAATTTATCCCGTTCCATTTGGTCTTGAAGCTGCAACTATCGGCTGGATTGCGGTGGGGATCGCTGTAGCGACAGCCGCATATTCTATCTTTATGATGCGCAATATTGATGTGGGCGGTTATTCATCATCAGGCAATGGCGACCAGCTCGAGCTAAACCCTGCGAAAGCCAACAGCGCTAAACTGGGGGATCCTATTCGTGAAGTGTTTGGGCGATTTCGGGTATTTCCTGATTATTTAGTCCAACCGATTAGTCGATTCGATAAAGCCGACCCGAAAATATACCGCACGCAAATGTTTTTGTGTGTCGGTCGTGGTAACTTTGCGATTAGTGCTGCGAACATAAAAATCGGCAATACCCCGATATCGTCATTTGGCGATGATGTGAATTACGCCATTTATCAACCGGGTGTTGATGTGTCGGGGGATGTTCGTACCGAAAATTGGTATAACTCTACAGAAGTCGGCACAACAACAGCCGGTACCACAGGTCTTGATTTGAGCTCCAGCGCACCCAAAAGTGTGAGTGTCAATGCTGAGGCGGTGGCTGTTTCTGGTACGTCTATATCAATGATCAACACCGAGTCGAGCGACGAAGAAACCCCCAACGATTCGACTATTCCTGCTTCATGGAAAGTAGGGTCTATTATCACAATTGAAGCACCCGACACGTTTACAGTGAAAACAGAAAATAGCCACAGTGTGATTTATGGCGATATGAGTGAGTTAGTCCCGCGTGTGGGGCAGCCAGTCACCTTAGTCTTTAACGATAATCACTATGATTTATTTGTAAAAAGTTACACCCCTCGTCAACCTGCCGTACCGGGTGTTGGGGGGATCGCCGCATCTATTGAAGCGAGTGAGTCACCACGCACGTATGATTTTACGCTCGAGCCTGAGACCTTTGCGATTAGTTGGCAAGGGGCGGTGTATTACATTTCGCTATTAACCGACTATGTGACCATGAGCGGCTTAGTTAACACTATTACCACACAACTTGTAGGCTCGGGACTTGTTGCTTGGGATGTGTCAGGCCGCGTTGTCGTGACCGAAGAGTCCAGCCCCTATGTAGGTGGTAATATTCTCGCCTCCTCATTACCCGACTCGGTATTCGGTGCTGAGCCGCGCTTTAATGGTGGCGTTCCATCATCAGGTGGCACACCCGCGATAGAAGCGCATATTTCACTGGCCTATAACAGCGCAACGGGCTCTGCTTTTTCAGGCTTACCCGAAGGCACGCAACGTCTTAGCCTTGGACTGAAAGGTAATCAGTATAAAATTACGGAAATTGACGGTCTCACTCTCAGCGTCGAACGCTTCACGATAGAAAAAGACGAGTCAGGGAATGACGTTACAGTTATTGATACCGATTGGCAGGGATTCCGTGAGCGTACGTTGCTGGATTTCAGCATTACCGGCATTAATGATGAGCAAAACTGGATAGGCCCATTTTTAGCTTGTCCGAACGGCGAAGCCACCAATCGCATGGAGCTCAATATTGTTTTCCCTGCAGGGCTAGCGTCTTATGATAAAAAAGGGCGTCGCGGTTCACGGGAAGTAAAAATAGCTGTTCAGTATCGGAGTGTTAATGACACGGAGTGGGAAACAAAAGAGTTTCGCTATAGTCGTAGTACTGAAGATCAAATCGGGTTTACAGAGGTATTTGAGCTGCCTCAGCAAGCGCAATATGAAGTGCGGGTTAGGCGCGTTTCTGATGTGGGTGGCGGCAGTACGCGCGACCAGTGTCACTGGCAAGCATTGCGTGCCTTATTAACCTCAAGGCCAACGCGTTATGAAGGGCTCACCACGATTGCATTGACGGTGAGAACCGGTAACAGACTAGCGGCGCAATCTGACCGCCGCATCAATGTGGTGGCAACCCGACTGTATGGCACTCAGCCCTCACGCAGTATTAAAGGGGCGTTTTACCATGTGTTGAATAGCCTTGGCATGAATAATGCGCAAATCGACAATATGGCCATCGAGGAGTTACACAATACCTATTGGTCACCGCGTAACGAATTGTTTGATTGGTCATCGGAAAGTAGCAGTGAATCGGCATTAAAAGTGATGCAGCGAATATGCAAGGCGGGGATGGGCGAATTTTTATTAACAGAAGGGCTAGCCTCCGCGTACCGAGAGGGCATTAAGCCGTGGGCGGGGATCATTAGCCCACAAGAAACTACCGAGGATTTACAAACGGGCTTCACGGCTCCCTCGGAGGATGATTATGACGGGGTTGATGTCACTTATATTAACGGGGTGACATGGGCTGAAGAAACCATCCAGTGTCGTACTAAAGAGAATCCAACACCGAAGAAGGTAGAGGACTATCAAGCAGATGGCGTATTAAATCCCACCATTGCATATCGCATTGGTATGCGTCGACTCATGAAACATCTACACCAACGGCTCAGTTATTCAACGGCCACGGAACTTGATGCACTTTGCTATAACGTGGGGGATCGCATTGTCTTTACCGATGATATCCCGAGCAATAAAACCATCAGCTGCTTAGTCATGGGGATGAGTCATGACCAGGGGCAAATTACTCTCACGGTTAATGAGCCTCTTGATTGGTCATTTGAACAGCCACGTTGTTTAATTCGACTACAAGATGGTAGCGCATCACGGCTTTTAATCCCCACGCAGATAGATGAATACGCACTTTCTATTCCATTCTCCAGCGAGTTGGATGTTGATTCATGGATAATGGACGATCCGTATATTGAGCCGCCAAGGTTGATATTCTGTTCCTCTAAATATGTAGGGTATGACGGCATTATGCAGGAAATTACCCCGAATTCAGACGGCACCTGTCAAGTCGTCGCTAAAGAGTACAAACCCATTTTTTATCAATACGATGATGCTGAATATCCAGCGTAATTAACCCATTACATTCATGATGAACCTCGCCACTGTGCGGGGTTTTTGCATTTATAGGTGTTGGAATGACCAAATACGATACAAATAACCCAATAGGGTCACCCTCAGTCAAAGATGTAAATGACAATAGTATTAACTTTGATCATGCGACAAATGACCGTAGTTCTGAAACTTGGCAAGATAGGCTGGGTCGTCTGCGTAAAACATGGCACGGCCTTGAACTTGCAAACTTAAGAGCCATCGCCGATTTTAAACAGGAATCCATTAACGCCATTATTTTAGCTGGGTACGTTAATATTGATAGCTTTCAGGATGGAGCGGTGATCACCGAAAGAAATGAAGCCCTTCATTGGCTAATGCCAGAGGGGGATGGAGACTATTATCGATGGGATGGACCTTTACCTAAAAATGTCCCAGAAAACTCAACACCCTATTCGACAGGGGGAATGGGTAAAGGCGCATGGATCAATGTTGGTGATGGTACCGTCAGAAAAGAAGTTGATGCACTCAATCAATATGCCGTTAATCCGTTAAAATATAAAAACCCAGTACCACAGAAGCATGACTTTGCATTTGTGGCGGCTAAGTTCATCCGTGAGAAAACGGAACTTGTTGTAAACCCCAGCTCGCTGCTTCAATCGATTGACTTTACTGTACCGGCAACCAGTCAAGGTGATATCACATTTAAAATTCATGTCACTGGGTTGGAGAGCGCATATGACTTTAGTCTTGGTACCACGAGTCAATCCGAGGCTTTTGTTGTGGCGGGTGTTTGTGATGGATTACTGAGAGAAAACTGGGCGGGTAGAGCGCATACCGTGGCTTATGACGGCAATATACTGATTGTGACATTACCCCAATCCGCGCTCGTTACAGGGTTTGCATCCGTTGGGGTGAGGCTAGGTGTTAATGCGACTGAATCCTTTGAAATTAAAAAAATATCTGCATTCCAAAATGGAAAGCGTATTGCTTTTTTACCGCTTAACCGTCTCCCACCAAAAAGTAGTTGGGGTGGTGCTTCTGTCTTGCGGACTAAATGCACAGGGCTTGGTTTCGATTTTGGTATCAACTTGCAACTGGGCAAAGAGTCATTATTTAAAAACAATAATTTTCTGACATCCTCCCCAAGTGGTAGCCTGAACAACATGAACTCACAGGAGTGGAGCTTAGAACTTAATCGCCGCTTTGCGGTTTTCTTCCCGCAATTTAATAAGTGGTATTTTGAGCCTGGTGTTCATTCGGCTTATAGGCGAACAACCACATTGAGCTTTCTCAAAGAATCTTATGTTCTTGGTGATGATGCCACTGTGCTTGGTGGGGTTGAGCTTGGCACTGGATCTTGGGTTAGTGAAGGTGAATTTAACGGGCTTAAAGTTTTCTCGGCTCTTTACGATTATGACTCTAACCCTGAAGCTGCAATCAGAAATGGGACGAAACAACCTTTTTTAGCTGTTAGAGTCCCTGACGCTAAACGTAACTCAGTAAACTCTTATGCATTAAAAAATGTCGATTCTATCGAGTCCGTCAAATCGACGGAGTATTCTTACTATTATGAACACGCAACAATGAAAGCGTATTTCAATTGGGGGAAAGGCAACGATAACGCTTATCTCTACGTCTGTGAAGTGGATAATATCATTAAAGCGGAATCAACAATCTATGCCGCAGGCTGCGAATTTTACGCCTCAAAATCAGATACAGTGAAAGTTGAACCTGCAAACTATAATGCTTCACGCTTTGCGGGGTTCTATCAATGCGGCTCAGGTGTATCCGCAGGCGGTTCAGGAGCCTTTGCAATTAATAATATTGATTCAGAGTGCATTATGAGTACCGCTAAATCCCACAAAAATGATGGGTTTAATTATCATTATGCAGGAACGAGCTTAATTAAAGACTGCGTGACAAGCCATAATGGTGATGACGGTATCAGCCACCACGAAGGTTGCGAGGGGTATGTTGTTGGTGTAGATATTCTTTATAACTATGCCGCTGCATCAGTCCCCGCCTTCGGCGCTAAAGTGTGGCATTATCGGTGCAATGCTACCCCACCCGGACGATTATCAAGTAAGCCCTACGCAGGAAAGTATGCATGTATCAGCGGTCAGGGGCAATCGACAGAGGCTTGGTATTATGATTGTTATTTAAGCCAAGGTGGTGGTATTGCTGCTTATTATAGTTGTCAAAGTCAGGAACCCGGAACAGAAGCGACTATCTATATCCATTCAGCTCAAGTGGATGAAGAGTCCATTAAACTGTATGAAATGTCTGCTGAGGGGGCTAAGGTACTCTTATCATCTACTAAAAACTTCTAACTCTCAAAGGGAATGTTTAGTTATGTGGCATTCCCTTTGTATCAAAGAATAAACATCAGATAATTTCACCACAGCAGTTTTTATATTTAAGCTCACTGCCACATGGGCATGGTTCGTTTCGAGAGGGAGTAGAAAAATTAGGTTGAGGATTATTTTTAGGTTTTTCAGAGTTTCCTGATTTAATTACTTCGCTAGCCACATGGTTGATATTAATAGTAATATTATTTGTTGTTGATTGTTCTTTATTGTCCATGAAAAGAGTGAAAAAACTAAGTAGTAGGGCTAGGAACGCATATAACTCACTTCTATTGTGAGGTAATAATGAAATCAAGTTAAATAATTCAGGGGCTTCTTCTTCAATCTTTTTTGTTATACTTTGATTGCTAACCCCTTGGTCTTTAGCTTCTTTAATTAAGTTAAAATATTTTGTTATCTGTTCGTATGTTTTGTTGGGTGCATCAATGATCTGAATTGCTTCATTAAAAGCCTGATAAACCCCATCATGAATAATCAATCTACCACCACATTTTGGACAATTTCCTGCGTTACAATCATATATTGCTACTCGAGCTAAATCATTACAAGAAACGCCAGATGGAAATACAGAGTGGCAAACATCACAAAATGCAGGTATTGATGGCATGATTCAATATTCCTTTAGTTTGTTGGTATACAAGACATCCCATTAGGGGTTTGCATTGAAAAAAAGCCCACCGAAGTGGGCTTTTAGTGAACTTAATAATCCGCGTACGATTTACGTATCATTTGTAGTCCTATTTGTGTCAGTGCGTAGTCCAACTGATTTCGCTAACTTCCTGTTTTTAAACCTGTTGTCCTATCACTGACCCACCAAATTTGGTGGAGCTGGCGGGAGTTGAACCCGCGTCCGAAATTTCTACATCCTCGGTACTACATGCTTAGTCTAGTCTTTAAATTCATTTGCCAGCTGCGGACAGACACGCCACTAACAAACTATCCTGATTAAGTTTAACGCTGCAACCCCAGGCAAGGCATTCACGCGATCTCTTTTGGGTTTGACCTCTCTTGATCCCCGTCCTAAGAGCGGAGGCTAGGGAGAGAGGGCTCTAAGCAGGTTATTAAGCTGCTAGTGCGTAGTTTTCGTCGTTTGCGACTATTTTTTTGCGGCTTTTTACGAGGCCAACCGCCCCTCGGCATGCACCTTGGGTTTCGCAAATCCCGTCGAATCCAGAATCAGCCCCAAGTTGTTGAGCACAGTATAACAGAAAATTATCCTATAAAGCTAGAACTTAGCGATTAGAATGTTTCATTATACGTGCTTTATCGAGTTGCCATTCACGATCTTTGATATCAGAACGTTTATCATGGGCTTTTTTACCCCTTGCAACACCAATTTTGACTTTACACCATGCATTTTTCCAATAGAGGGAAAGAGCAATAACGGTATACCCTTCACGATTAACTTTGCCGTAAAGTGTGTCTAATTCACGTTGATTCAGAAGTAGTTTTCGGCTACGGGTTGGATCACACACTACATGGGATGATGCAACAGTAAGTGGTGTAAAGTTTGCACCAAATAAGTAGGCTTCACCGTCACGTAAAAGCACGTAGCTATCACCAATATTGGCTTTGCCAGCGCGTAGTGATTTAACTTCCCAACCTTGTAGGGACAAACCCGCCTCGAACTCCTCTTCGATAGAATATTCGTGGCGAGCACGCTTGTTCATAGCAATTGTTGCTGAACCGGGTTTATATGGTTTTTTCTTTGTCATAGTGCAATCATTATACTGTAAGCTGAGTTGAAAGAAATCTTTCTAAGCTGATATTTTTCTGATTGTGCAAATCTTGCCCTGTATGGGTTTTGTTTTTTGTTTAACCAGTCAATGATGGTATTATATGCTCAGTTTTTGGGGATAGGAATTGATATGCCACAGATTAGTCGCTCTGCGTTAGTCCCTTTCAGCGCAGAACAAATGTATAAACTCGTCAATGACGTTATTTCATACCCAAGTTTTTTGCCTGGGTGTGTAGGTAGCCGAATTATTAGCCACAGTTCTGATGAAATGACAGCTTCAGTTGAAGTGTCAAAAGCGGGGATCAGCAAAACCTTTATTACTAAAAATGTACTTGAGGATAACAAGTGTATTCACATGCAGTTGGTCGAAGGGCCATTTAGCAAGTTATCTGGAGGATGGAAATTTATTCCTTTAAGTGCTGATGCATGCAAAATCGAATTTCATCTTGATTTTGAATTTACTAATAAATTAATAGAGTTAGCATTCGGTAAAATTTTTAAGGAATTGGCGAACAACATGGTTCAAGCCTTTACTTTAAGAGCTAAGGATGTTTACAGTGTCTGAGCTTAGTATCGAAGTAACTTATGCATTGCCGGAAAAACAATTTTTGTTATCAGTGAAGGTTGCTGATGGTACAACAATTGAGGATGCAATAATTGCCTCTGGAATTCTTGCGTTGCGTGATGATATCGATTTAAAGAAAAATAAAGTGGGTATTTATAGCCGCCCTGCAAAGTTGACTGATAAAGTGCAAGATGGTGATCGGATTGAAATTTACCGGCCTTTAATTGCAGACCCGAAAGAATTACGTCGAAAGCGCGCTGAAAAATCTAAAGAAACAAAAAATAGTTGATAGAGCTAATATGATTTTGATGAACCGAGCGATAACTCGGTTTTTTGTTATGTAGACTTAATATCTTCAAATTGCTTTGGAAATAAGAGTGGTATAACAATGTTCATTCAAAATAACTACCTGTTCAAATATGTAGTTAATGATACAGGTAGATAGTTTTATAAAGCCCTAACTATATGATTAGTCAGCTGACTTGGTCTCGGATGCTTTAGTTTCAGCGGCTTCCATTGACTCTTGGGCTGCAAGGTTTTTCTCATTTTTGATATCAGTTAAAATACCATTGCGATCAAAAATTAGAGTTAAAGTCTCTTGCTGAACTGGGTCATGCCCGAGCTCTTGGCGGAAAACATAATACCAAGTCTGAGTACCAAACGGGTCGGATAACATTGGTGTGCCCAAAGTGTAAGCGACCTGTTGCTGTGTCATTCCTTTTTGGATCTTGGCAACATCTTTCGCTGTGAGGTAATTACCTTGGTTAATGTCAGGGTGATAGACAAGACGTTCCATCATTGAACAGCCCGTAGACATTAATGCGAGTGATAGTGCAGCAGCAGTTAACAATTTATAACGCATGGATATCTCATTCCTTTTGGAGTCAGAACATCAATGATAATCGACATTGATACATTTTAAAACCTTCCTTATCGACTCTAAGACCACATGAGCGTAAAAAAGTTGTCAAAAATTACGCTGCGAGTAATTCTTTTGCATTTGCCAGTGTGTTTTTTGTGACTTCTGAACCGGCAAGAAGTCGGGCAAGTTCTTGTAACCTTGATTTTTTGTCCAGTAATTGCATATGTGTTTCAGTTTCTACGCCATTGGTTTCTTTACTGACATAAAAATGATGATGACCACAACCAGCAACTTGCGGTAGATGGGTTACACACATAACCTGCGTCGACTCACCTAATTCACGTAATAATTTACCAACAATCGCTGCTGTTGGCCCACTGATACCGACATCGACTTCATCAAAAATTAAGGCTGGGGTGTCCATTTTTTTAGCGGTAATAACTTGGATAGCTAATGCTATGCGTGATAATTCACCGCCGGATGCAACTTTACTTAAAGCTTGATGAGGCTGACCGGGGTTAGTCGTAACATTGAATTCAATCTTACAAGCACCGTCGATTTGCAACTGTTCCGGAACAAATTTTACATCAATAGTAAACAGGCCGTGGGGCATAGATAGTTGGTGCATGCTATCGGTAATTAATGAACTTAACTCTTGGGCATAATGCAGGCGCATGTGGTGTAAGCGCTTAGCGCAAGCTAATGCTTTTTGGTGATCATTAATAACCTGAGCATTTAATGCTTCACAATCTTCATTTTGATTGGAAATTTGTTCTTGCTCACTTAGTAACTGTTGAAATAGTTCTGGTAGTGCTTCAGGAGTAACATGATGTTTACGCGCTAGGCTAATTTGTTTAGAAATGCGTTGTTCAAGTTCAAACAAGCGATTGGGGTCAAGTTCGTACTGATCGCAATAATGTTTTATTTCATCACTGACTTCACTGACTTGGATTGAAGCCTCTTCGAGCATATCCAGTAACCCTGAAAACTTAGGATTGAGAGTGACTAATTCAGATAACTCATTTTTTGCCATGCTCAACAGGCCCATCACGTTGGCTTCATCATTGTCTGATAATATTTGAGCCGCAGTTTGCCCAAGCGTTAAAAACTGACCATAATTTGCTAATTGTTTATATTCTTGGTCAATTTCTTCAAATTCCCCTTGGATGGGCATAAATTCATTTAATTCTTTCAAATGATATTCTAATAGCTGCTGACGAGCTTCATATTCTTGCATTTGTTTTTGAAAAATGGCCAATTGCTGGCAAGAGTTATGCCAAACCTGCCAAGCTTGTTTCATTTGCGAGAGCAGTTCTTGTTGATTTGCATAGGCATCTAGTAGTGATTTTTGGTGAGTATTATCAAGTAATAATTGATGAGCGTGCTGACCATGGATTTGGATTAGTAAAGCACCGAGTTCCCTAAGCTGCGAAAGAGGCACGGATACGCCATTAATAAAGCCACGGGAGCGGCCATCAGAAGATATTGTACGGCGTAATAGGCACTCATTTTGGTTATCAAGTTGATGTTCAGCTAACCAATTTGCGGCCATTTTTGCATCTGCAAGGGAGAAGCGGGCGCACAAATCTGCACGTTGAGTGCCAGAGCGTACCATATTGGCTTCACCACGTTCCCCTAAACACAGGCCGAGCGCATCAATAGCGATAGATTTACCCGCACCTGTTTCACCTGTGATGGTGGTCATGCCATTACGAAAATCAATTTCTAATTCACGAACGATAGCAAAATTATTGATGGTTAATTGAGTAAGCATCTGCGCTCTCCTGTAAAAATACACACCTGTGTTTTCATACAGTTTAAACTGTTTTTTTATACAGTAAAGAGGTAGCGCAAAAAAATTAAAAAGTTTTTTTAGCCCATCCTAATTTTGAACTTAACGTATTGAAATAGTTATAGTCTTGGGGGTGAACTAGGTTAAGGTTTTTATTACTGCGTTTAATTATAACCTCTTCACCATCTTGAATTGGCAGCATAATTTGGCTGTCACAACTGACTTCATAGTCGATATTTGTGCGTAAAAACTTTAAACGGATACTGCTATCACTACTAATAACGAGTGGCCGTGATGACAGGGTATGAGGGAACATAGGGACTAAGACAATGGCGTCTAAATTAGGTGTTAAAATAGGGCCTCCCGCAGAAAGTGAATAGGCGGTAGAGCCAGTTGGAGTTGCAATGATTAAGCCATCAGAGCGCTGAGAGAATGCGAACTTTTCATCAATATAGACTTCAAATTCGATCATATGAGCGACTTTACCTGGGTGCAGAACAATTTCGTTGATTGCAGTACTTTTCCGTGATTTTTGATTACTTTTGATAACCTGAGCTTCTAATAGAAAACGTTTTTCTTCGCGATATTCACCTTCAAGGACCCGAGAAAGCTGCTGTAAGGCATTATCAGGGTCGAGGTCAGTTAAAAAACCGAGGTTACCCCGGTTTACGCCGATAACTTTATTATTATAGCGGGATAAAATGCGCGCAGCACCCAGCATGTTACCATCACCCCCAACGACGACGACGAGGTCTGCTTGTTGGCCAATATCGGTTAATGACCCTGTATTGGCATTAGCCAGCTTCAGATCTTTGGCAACTTGTTTATCAATAATCGCATGGTAATTTTTTGAAATTAGCCAATGATAGATTAATTCATGAGTTGCCAATGCTTCCGGATGCCTTGGGTGCCCGACAATGCCTATCGTTTTAAATTGTGATTGTGGTGTATTATTGCCCTTTCGCATACTTTTTTGGCCTCTCATTGTATGACTTCCCTTGAATCCCTGTATTAGATCCCCATAATACTCTCATATAGGGGATTAATGCTAAATACGCGGAGATATTCATGAGTAGTAAAGACCAAAACATGCATGATGAGCAAGCTTTTGAGCAAAATGAATCACAAAAAGTTCAACAAGAGCAAGAAGCTGAAGTTCAGCAAGCTGATGAAATGCAAGCAAACGAAGAAGCGTTAGCAGCGCGTATTGCTGAGCTTGAGCAACAGCTTGAAGCATCAAGAAAAACTGAGCGTGAAGCCATGTTGCGCGCACATGCTGAAATCGAAAACATTCGTCGTCGGACGGAACAAGATATCGAAAAGGCGCACAAATTTGCTCTTGAAAAATTTTCTAATGAACTATTACCAGTTATTGATAATTTAGAGCGTGCTATTGATGCGGCAGACCGTGACAATGAACAATCTAAAGCAATGGTAGAAGGGTTAGATTTAACGCTGAAAACATTCTTAGATGCAGTGGCGAAATTTGGCATTGAACCCGTAGGCGAAGCGAATGTACCGTTTAACCCTGAGGTTCATCAAGCAATGACAATGATAGAATCGCCTGATCATCAAGCAGGTCATGTTATTGATGTGATGCAAAAAGGCTACACGTTAAATAACCGTCTATTAAGACCAGCAATGGTCATCGTGTCGAAATAACGATAATGATAATTAAATGGGATGCACAGGCATCCCATTTAATTACTAGTATTATTGAAAATCAATTGTTTGATTTTATTGTTTTCTTGTTCTGCTTTTCTAGCCCATTACATCGTATTTTATTCGTTGATGACTGGGTTCCAGTCAATAGGTGTTTTGCCTTCCCGTTCTAAGATGGTATTTGTTTGGGAAAAATGTCCGCAACCTAAAAAACCACGGTGCGCTGAAAGTGGCGATGGATGTGGGGCTTTAAGGACGTGATGGCGCTTAGTATTAATTATTTTGCCTTTTTTCTGTGCGTGGGCGCCCCATAATAGAAAAATGACCCCCTGAGTATTTTCATTAATAGCTTCAATAACTTTATCTGTAAAGGTTTCCCAGCCTAGATGTGCATGGGAATGTGCATTACCTTGCTCTACCGTCAGTACGGTATTGAGTAATAAGACACCTTGCTTAGCCCAACTCAGTAGATAGCCATGATCAGGCCGTTGAAAACCAGCGATATCTTTCTCCAGTTCTTTATACATATTAACTAAAGAAGGTGGCGGTTTTACCCCTGGGAGTACTGAAAAAGATAGGCCATGGGCTTGACCAGGTCCGTGATAGGGGTCTTGACCTAAGATAACCACTTTGATGTCGGCAAGTTCTGTATAACGAAAAGCATTAAAAACATCATCTTGTGGTGGATAGATAACTTTACCTTTTTTGCGTTGATCAGCAACGTAAGCAAGTGTTTCCTTGAAGTAAGGCTTGGATTTTTCTGGGCCAATGACATCGTGCCATGTGATAGGTTCTGACATGAAGTATTCCATAATAATGAATCTATGACAGTCCAATTTATAACTGAACCAGTTGATACCCTAAGCTTACTGGTTCATAGGCAAGAGATAAAGCCCTGATATTGATTATAGTATTTAAAATATTTTTTAAAGTTTATGAAAAAAATTAAAAAACAAACGGATTAATTTTGATTTAAATCATAAAGTTGAACTGATCTGTTTAGTTACTGCGCGAAATAATTGATAAATATCAAAGAAACTCAGGGGTTCAACTGGTATAAAATGACTATATACATTGGTTAGACCAAATATCCAATTGCTAGTTTTTATAAGATTGATGGTTAATGCAGTTTCGGTTAATAAAAACCGATTGCAATCAAGTTCGAACGTGGAGGTCGACATGATTACTGGTATTCAAATTACTAAAACAGATAATGCAGCATTATTAAATTCTTTCTGGTTACTTGATAACGAGAAAAATGAGGCTCGTTGTGTTTGTGCAAAAGCGGATTATAACGAAGGCCAAATCGTCGCGAAAGACGAATTAGGTGCTTTTGAGTATCGTGAAGTCCCTTTGGAGATGAAGCCAACAGTTCGTGTCGAAGGTGGCCAGCACTTAAATGTGAATGTTTTAAGCCGTGAAACATTAGAAGATGCGGTTAAAAACCCAGAAAAATACCCACAATTAACCATCCGTGTATCAGGTTATGCAGTACGTTTTAACTCATTAACCCCTGAACAACAGCGTGATGTTATTACCCGTACTTTTACTGAAAGCTTATAATAAAATTTAGTATAACTACGTTAAATACTGTGTAATAAATTCTAAAGCCATTGTTATCAATGGCTTTTTATTTGCGACTAATAAAGTAGATTATTTCTCTCCTTGGCTATTTGTATTCCAATATTCTTCCAACACAATATATTTGTTAGGAGGAATTTATGCCTTTTTTAACGCCAGAAACGATATCCTCTAGAGATGAGCTTTCTCTTGCTCAAGAAAGTTTAGATATATATTTACAACATCAGCATGTAGAAAATCAGTCTTGCGGGGGAAATTTGTGGCCCCCAAAAATATTAAAAAATGACTTTTTAGGTCGGGATGCACAGCCGAAAGACTATATATTAGCGTTGCTTTCACAGGGGGCTTACAATAAAAATTGGCAGACAATACAAGAGATTGAAAGATTAGATGATAGTGAATTGAATAAACTGGGAATAAGTGCTGAATTATTAAGTGATAAGCAGACAGGGTTCCAAGCTAATATTTGTCGGTTTCATGATTTATATATTCTTTGTTTTAGTGGTAGCAATGATATCAGCGATTTTTATGCAAATATCCGCCAAGGAATTGGTTTGTATGAATCTCAATATTTTCAAGCCGTGAGTTTAATGAATGTTTTATCAAATGCAGTTAATGGAAATACAATCTGTACAGGGCATTCATTAGGTGGAGGGCTATCGTCTATTGCAGCATTGGCAAGCAATTCCCCTTGTATTGCATTTAGCCCAGCAGGGCTGTCTAAGAGCACTGTTAATAAAGTCGGCATAGATTACCACATGGCTGAAAAAGTGGCTCAGGAAGGACTAATACGTTTTTATACTGTGCAGTATGACTGGCTTGATTCATTACAAAATTCTTTACCAATCCCTTCTGCGTTGGGAAATTGTATTAAAATGCCTTATAGCGAACAGAGTTCTTGGAAAAATTGGCTACCACACCGTTTATTAACAAGAAGTTTTATTGCACATACAATGGTTAAAATTATTAAAATGATGTGCATGCATAAACCGTGGAATAATTGGAATGCCCTTACTGGAGAATATAATAAAATCCAAGAAATACCATTAACTGTATTCCCTAACCCTGAAGAACAACAAGTATTAAATTGGCAAGAAGGTTGTAAGAAAGCGATTAAAGCAGGGGATATTAATGAGTTTTCAGCTATTTTAGTTCGACATCATAAACCTAGCGATATTGACTTTTTAGCTCGGCAATCAGTTAGTGCAATGAATGGGCAATTTATGCAAGTTTTAATTGAATCTCAATATGGGCAATTAATTAAAAGTATGCAATCAAAAGAACAAAAAAGTATTTTGCATTTAGCTGCACAAAACGGCCAAGTCATGCAATCTCAAATCTTATTAAAGAATGGTGTAACGGTAAATATTAGGGATAGTTTAGGCAATACTCCCTTACATGATGCAGTGAATAGCCATGCACTTGAGGTGGCAGAGTTATTGTTAGCAAGTGGAGCTGATTGGCGAGTTAAAAATAACCAAGGCTTAGACTGCAAAGACATCCTCAATAATCATATTATTAAACCAGAATTGTTAACCCATGAGGGAAAATTTATGCGTGAAAAAGTGTTTAATATGATGAAATAATAAAAAAACGGGTCGAAACCCGTTTTTATTTACTTAGTTTGCTCAGGTGTTGTCGGTGCAATTGGAGCACGGCGTTTCCCAATATTTTTCTTATCGCGATGGCGTACTTTTTCTTTCTTTTTAGTTTGTTCTTCTTTTTTCTTTTCCTTGCGTTTTGCAAGGACTTTCTTCGACGGTTTAGGCTTATTCAGCATTGCCTCTGAAGGGGCTTTCGTGGTCGGACGCAAAGAGTCAACAACACGAATTTTAATTTGGTCTTCAATATAGCGAGTTATTTTACCCAGCAGTGGAAAGTCGTGAGCTTCAACTAAGGAAATTGCAACCCCTTTGCGGCCTGCGCGACCCGTACGACCAATTCGATGTAAATACACATCAGCTGTACGTGGTAAGTCAAAGTTGAACACATGGCTGACGTTATCGATATCTAAACCACGGGAAGCTACATCGGTTGCAACTAATACTTTAACTTGGCCATCAACTAAACGGCGAACAGCTTCGTTACGTTTAGTTTGCGGCATTTCACCTTCAAGGTAACATGGTTCAATACCTGCTTCACGCAGCCATTGAACGACTTCACGTAAGCGTTCGCGTTTACGAACAAACACAATCGCTTTTGTTACCTCTTCTTGTTTTAATAAGTGGCATAGTAAAGCTGTTTTATGTTCTAGTGTGTCGGCACGGTAATGAAATTGTTGAATTTTTTTGCGTTCGCGACGAGAAGGGTCTGCATCAATTTCAATGGGTTCTTCTAATAACCTTTCTGCAAAATCACGGATTGCTTCGCCTTCCAGAGTTGCAGAGAAGAGCATAGTTTGTTTGCGCCAGCGCGTTTCACCAGCAATGGTTTCGATATCATTCGCAAACCCCATATCTAACATGCGGTCTGCTTCATCAAGGATTAAAATTTCAACGGCCCGGCAGTCAAAGTTTTCTTCTTTAATATATTGGAGTAAGCGACCTGTTGTGGCGACAACGATATCTTGATTTTCGCTGAAAACCTCAGCATGGTTCATATAAGCGACACCACCAGTAATCGTTGCAATATCTAGGTGATTATGTGCGCATAATTCTTTTGCTTGTTCAGCAACTTGCATGGCTAATTCACGAGTTGGTGTAACAACCAGAACTCGAGGTGGCCCTGATTTCTTTCTTGGAAAATCAAGTAAATGTTGAATCGCAGGGATTAAAAATGCGGCGGTTTTACCTGTTCCAGTAGGGGCTGAACCTAAAACGTCTCGGCCATCCATTGCAGCAGGAATAGCCGCGGCTTGAATAGCCGTTGGGCGTTGATAGCCTTTATCCGAAAGCGCATTAATTAGGCTTTCGTCAAGTTCAAGTTCAGAAAAAGTGGATGCAGTCATGATATACCTCTATTTGGGGCGCTGATTATAAACAGGTTAGCAAAATTGTTCACCTGAAAAATCAGCTTTCCTCAATTGTAACTGTTTTTAAAGTAGACAGGGAGTGATATATCAATGAAAGTAGGTAGGATTTAGGCTGGATAACACCATTGAAAAGGGAGGAGAACCTCCCTTTCGAAATGATTAGCTAAATATATTAATAAGCCAAGTATGGTAAGGTATCCCGACTAAATCAATGAGTACTGCACCACTCAATGGGACAATCATAAAGGCTTTCATGGAAACATGTTTATAACGCTCACAAACGGAAGACATGTTAGCCATTGCATTTGGCGTAGCTCCCAGCCCGTGGCCCATTAAACCAGCACACATCACGGCGGCATCGTAATTCTTACCTAGCAGCCTAAAAATAACAAAGACAACTAATAACGTTAATATAATAACTTGCGCTAATAGGATGGTAAATAATGGTAGTGCAACTGTTTTCAACTCCCAAATTTTTAATGACATCATCGCCATTGTTAAAAATAAGCCAAGGGAGACTTCTGATATCAGGTCAACCGATTTTTGGTTGATGCGGAATAATTCAATTTGGTCGTTAATATTGCGGATAACAATAGCGATGATCATTGCGCCTACATAACTCGGTAATGAAAATCCTGTTGCCTTAGTAAATTGTGCCGAGGCGAATTGACCAATTACCATGATCCCCAGTACTAACGCGAGCATTTTTAAAAAAGCATGGGCATCGATAGATTCGATTTTCCCTGCGATGGTTTCAGGTATTTGAACTCGTTCTACATTTTCATCAGCTTGAATGCGAACGTTAAATTTCTTGATCAAAAATGAAGCGACTGGCCCACCGAGTAGACTTCCCGTTATTAAACCGAAAGTTGCGGCGGCAATAGCGGCGACTGTCGCTGATTGCACCCCTAAGCTTTCTGCCATACCACCAAAAGCAGCCGCACCACCGTGCCCTCCTGTTAGAGAAACACCGCCAGCCATAATGCCGATAACAGGTTCAACACCTAATAAATGGGCAAGCCCTGCACCGAAAGTGTCTTGGAAGATAACCACAAACCAGCAGATGAAAAGATAGATAAATAGTAACCGACCACCACTTTTCAAAATACGGAAGCTACCGTCAATCCCAATAGTGGTAAAGAAGGCAACCATTAAAAAGGTTTGTAAGCTGGTATCAAAATTAATCTCGGCTAGATTGAATGATTTAAGTCCCCAGATAATCAAACTAACCAGAAAACCGCCAATAACAGGGGAGGGAATACAAAAACGTTGTAGCCAATCAATACGTTTTTTTAAGTGGATCCCCATCAATAGGCAGATTACTGTTAGAAATAGGGTGGAGAGCGTGTCGAGGTGTAGAATCATATTTTTCCCTTTTTAACTGTTGTCTTTCACGCTACAGAGTTGTTAGCCGCGCTCCGCTACCCTAGTCACATACTTTTGTATGCTCCTAGGGATAACGTCACTTGCCGCCTAGCTGTAACGCGAAATTCAATAGTTAAAAACCATTAAGATATTGCGCTACAGCTAATTTGATAATCAATTTCAAAGCTATTTTTATTGTGGTGCTCGAAAGTAAGTTATCTTAACAGCGTGAGAAACAGTGTATTTATCAGTCGAATTGTTGTGTTGTTTTATTAGAATAAATATTGGTAAATCAAATAAGCTGCGAGTTTGGCGGTATGGTTATCAATATCAAACTCAGGGTTACATTCTGCGATATCAAAAACGGCAATTTTTTGGCTACTTTTGATAATGGCAAATAGTTCATCAAAAATTTCAGTAGAAATACCTTTCGGTGCTGGTGCACTAACGCCTGGCGCAATGGCAGCAGAAAATACATCTAAATCGACGGTGACATATAAATAGTCTACATCGTCAATGAATTTTTTAATTTTTTCAATTGCTTGAGGTAGCTTGGTATAAGCTAATTCTTTATCGCGGATATATTGGCAACCTAACGTATCAGCGGTATCGAATAGGACTTTTGTATTGCCATGATCTGCGATGCCTAAGCATAAGTATTTGAAAGGACGTTGGTATTGCTGACATAACATGGCAGATTGCAAAAATGGCGTGCCGGAAGTGGCAATAGGGGCTTCGCGTAAATCGAAATGCGCATCAAAGTTAATAATACCAATTGTTTTACCCGCTTGATATTGTTCAACATAGTCAAACAGGCCTTGGAAGCTGGCAAATGCTACTTCGTGACCACCACCTAGGACGATAGGTTTTTGGTTAGCAGATAATATAGCTACTAATTCATCAGATAGACGGCGTTGTGCGGCTTCGAGATCACCGTCATCACAGCTAATTGTCCCGTTATCTTTGATGGCAAGTGGTTGATGAATTGGCAACCCTGCAAGTTGGCTGCGAATAGCATTTGGACCCGCTTTGGCCCCCTGACGGCCTTTATTACGTCTAACGCCTTCATCGGACGCAAAACCAATTAAGGCAAATTTAGCAGGAGCGTGTTGGTTAATGACCTGATGGATGCGCAAATGTTCTTGTGTTTCACCATCTGTGCGCCCTTGCCATTGGAAAGCTTGTGTCATAGTTACTCCAGGTTAATTAATTTAGTAATGTTATGGGCTGTTTGGCAAGTATGCGTAATAAATTCATCGACGCGATGAGTGGAACGGAATTCAGGCGCCATAACTGAAATTACAGCTAAAACATCATTTCCTTTGAAAATAGGGGCAGAAACCCCCAATACGCCCTCGTCAATTTCACTGATAGACACGCCATAGCCTTGTTTTTGTATCTGCAGTAGGTCTTGTTGTAATTTAAATTTACTTTGCTCATGTGCTAATTGTTTCGCGTGCGTTTCAAATACATGGGTTTGGTATTGTTCATGACGAAAGGCCAGTAACGTTTTTGCACTTGCTCCTTTTATTAAGGTATTACCACGACCAATAATAAAAGAGCAGCGTAAGGCCTGTTCACTTTCAATCATGTCTACACAAATAGTTTCCCGTAAGTTTGAAGTAATTATCGCCACGGTTTCTTGCGTTTTTTTCGCTAGCTTTTGTAGCTCTTGTTTAGAAGCTCCCATCAATAAACTGTGGTGATAGTATTTTTCTTGGTTTTTGATACTCTGCGAACCGACACAATAAGTGCCATATTGTTTTGCATAAGAGACAAATTCCCAATTTATGAGAATTGCCAGCAACCGATAAACTGTCGATAATGGGATGCCTAATGCAGATGAGATAGCCTGAGGCGTCACCGGAGATGCACTGGTTGTGATATATGACAAGATGTCTAGGGTTCGATTTATACTATTCATTGCATCTCCTTTTTTTGAACTTAGCAGTAAAAAAAAATCGTCTCAAATATTATTCTCATAATATAAGAATAATATTGTAGCGAATAGGTTAAATTATCATTTTTATTTGCTCAAAATGAGTACGATAGAATAAATATTGTCCAATTAGAGTGTTTGCATGTGTGAACTAAAACAAAATTACCGCAAAGGTGGGTTTACTTTTAAACAGTTTTTTGTCGCACATGACCGATGTGCAATGAAAGTGGGGACTGATGGCGTGTTGCTGGGGGCTTGGGCTCCCGTAAAAGGGGTTAGAGCAGCTTTAGATATTGGCAGTGGTAGTGGCTTGATAGCCCTGATGTTAGCCCAAAGAAACCCAACATTGCGTGTTGATGCCGTCGAATTAGACCATGAGGCAGCGGCGCAAGCACAAGAAAACTTTAATGAATCACCTTGGGCGGAACGCTTACATATAATTAACCAAGATATTATTACTTATAGCCAGCATTCGCTGACTCAGTATGACTTGATTGTGAGTAACCCGCCTTATTTTGAACCTGCGGTCGCATGCCGTGATAAAAAACGAGACCAAGCAAGGTATACATGTGCTTTAACCCATGATGTATTGCTAAAAAGTGCGAAGTCCTGTCTTGCTCCCCATGGGCTGTTTTGTTTAGTCTTACCATACGAAGTTGGGGAGAGATTGCAGGATATGGCAGGGAAATCTGGCTGGTTTACAGCTTTTCGCGTCGATATTAGCGATAAACCTAAAACTGGTTATCACCGTATGCTGCTGGGTATTCAATTACAGGAAGCATCGGTACAACAAACATCTTTAGCGCTAAAAAATGAAAATAATGAATATACCGAAGCATTTCGTAAACTTATTCAGCCATTTTATTTAAAGTATTAAGCTATATACCGTGAAGCTAGCTAAAGAAAAGCCGACACCAGTGCCGGCTTTATGGCCCTCTATTCAGGTATTAAAACGGTAGGCCCTGAATTGGGTGATGGGTCTGGATAATCAAGTGTATAGTGTAACCCACGGCTTTCTTTGCGCTCTAGCGCGCAACGTACCATTAATTCAGCAACTTGAACGAGGTTTCGTAATTCCAGTAAATTATTTGAAATACGGAAATTCGCATAGTAATCATGGATTTCTTGCTGTAATAGATGAATACGACGTAAGGCGCGCTCAAGGCGTTTGGTGGTTCTAACGATCCCCATGTAATCCCACATAAATAGGCGTAATTCATGCCAGTTATGTTGGATTACAACCTGTTCATCCGAATTATGTACTCGGCTTTCATCCCATTCAGGCAAATAAGGGATCTCATCGATCTGTTTTATGGTTTTATTGATGTTTTCTGCTGCTGACCAGCCATATACAAGGCATTCTAAGAGTGAATTTGAGGCCATACGGTTTGCACCGTGTAAACCGGTGTAACTCACTTCCCCTATAGCATATAAGTTGGTGATATCGGTCATACCCATTTTGTCCACAATGACGCCACCACAAGTATAATGAGCCGCAGGCACAATTGGGATTGGCTCTTTTGTGAGATCTAACCCTAGAGTCATTAGTTTCGCATAAATGGTTGGGAAGTGGTTTTTTATGAAATCATCAGGCTTATGGCTGATATCCAAATACATGCAATCAGCACCAAGGCGCTTCATTTCATGGTCAATTGCCCGAGCAACAATATCACGAGGTGCAAGTTCGTATCGCTCGTCATAATCTGGCATAAAACGACTACCATCAGGGCGTTTTAAATAAGCCCCTTCTCCGCGCAATGCTTCTGTTAGTAAAAAATTACGTGCTTGCGGGTGGAATAAACAGGTTGGGTGGAACTGGTTAAATTCAAGGTTAGCAACACGGCAACCGGCTCTCCATGCCATTGCAATGCCATCGCCAGAAGAAATATCAGGGTTTGTCGTGTATTGATAAACTTTAGCAGCACCTCCCGTTGCTAACACAACTGTTTTTGCTCGGATTGTTTCGACTTGTTCTTTTTGGCGGTTCCAGACGTAGGCACCTAAAATACGAGAAGAGTTGGCTGGATTAGAAAGGATAAGGTCAACGGCGTTATAGCGTTCTTTAATATGTATATTAGGGTGGGCAATGGCAAGATCGACTAAAGTTGTTTCAACTTCCTTACCTGTGGCATCCGCATGATGTAAGATCCGCCGATGGCTATGACCCCCTTCACGGGTTAAATGATATTGTGTTTCGCCGCTTTCGGTGATTTCGGTGTCAAATAAAACACCTTGGTCGATCAGCCACTGAACACAATGCTTAGCGTTTGAGGCAATAAATTCAACCGCTTCTTTTTGGCAAATACCCGCACCAGCGATAAGGGTATCTTCAACATGAGATTCAATACTGTCGGTATCATCAAAAACGGCGGCAATACCACCTTGTGCGTAGTAGGAAGCCCCTTCACTGAGGTTGCTTTTGCTGAGAATAGTCACTTGATGAAAGGGGGCGAGCCGTAAGGCAGCTGAAAGTCCTGCGACACCACTCCCAATGATTAAGATATCAGTGTAATGCTGTGTGGATGCGTTCATAAGTGTTTGCGTGTATATAATAGTATGTATTGAGTTTTTTATGTTAGCCTATTGGATTGTCTATTGCTATTGATGGATTGCTGTTTAGTAAACATGTATTGACCTAAGTCTATTTACATATTCAAATTGGTTTCGTGTGGTGGCAATAGTATTTATTTACAAAATTCGTATGCTGTATTCATGAGAGACGGAAATGTTATATACAGTTGTTTTAATGAAGATCTTTTAGGATCATCGAAACAGCAACGTTGGCCGTTTTGTAAATTATTGACTATTTTTTTAGATTTAATTGAACTTCAACTAGTTCTACTACTCAAAGTAGTGCTTGCTTTAGGAAGGGAGAACATGATCAAGTTAACATATTATCAGCCTGAATTCGGGAGATACTTCCTGGAATGAGCGAGCAATTAACTGACCAGATATTGGTTGAGAAGGTGCAAAAAGGCGATCAACAAGCTTTCAACTTACTGGTAATAAAATATCAGCATAAAGTTGCAAGTCTAGTCTCTCGCTATGTACCGCAGGCCGACGTCCCTGACGTGGCTCAGGAGTCATTTATAAAAGCGTATCGTGCCATCGGGTCATTTCGTGGTGATAGCGCATTTTACACTTGGCTTTATCGTATTGCGGTTAATACGGCTAAAAATTATTTAGTTGCTCAAGATAGACGCCCACCCGCGTCAGATCTCGAAGCGAGTGATGCAGAAAACTTTGAAACCGCTGGTGCTTTAAAAGAAATTTCGAACCCAGAGAACTTAATGTTGTCTGATGAATTAAAGAAAGTCGTTTTTAAAACCATCGAATCATTGCCAGAAGATTTAAGAATGGCAATTACGCTTCGCGAACTAGATGGTTTGAGCTATGAAGAAATCGCAGAAATTATGGATTGTCCTGTTGGCACTGTACGTTCGCGTATTTTTAGAGCAAGAGAAGCGATTGATAATAAAGTACAACCTCTGATTCAACAGTATTAGTATTGTTAAATCAGTCAATTAACTATAATTGTGATGCAATTAACTGAAGGTAATTGGGCATGCAAAGAGAGAAACTTTCCGCAATGATGGATGGCGAAGTTCTAGATTTAGAACTAGTAAACGCCATTTCACGTGATTCAACGTTAAAGCAACGTTGGGAGAGCTATCATCTTATTCGTGATACTCTACGTAACGAAACTAGCGAGGTCATGCATTTTGATATTGCTAGTAAAGTTGCGGCAGCACTAGAGAATGAAGCTGTGCGTATTAATCCTCAGGTAGTTGTTGAATCGCAGCCTGAACCTGCGACTTGGGGAAGTTTCCCATTCTGGGGCAAAATTCGTCCTTGGGCGAGCCAATTAACCCAAATTGGTGTGGCAGCTTGTGTTTCATTGGCTGTGATTGTTGGTGTTCAACAATATAATCAAAGTGATGCCGTTGATTCACCAGTTGATGAGCCTATGTTTAACACAATTCCAGTAGGAAGTGGTGCGCCAGTAAGCTTAAATATATCTGATAATCAACTGTTTGGTAACGAGCAACAACTGCAACAAGTTGAGCAGCAAAATCAACGTATTAATGCAATGTTGCAGCAGTATGAAATTGAAAGACGCTCAATGTTGAATCAGAATCAGCAATATCAAGAACCTGCACAAGCTGCGTCTTCAGCAGGAGTTAAATTGCAATAATGAATAAATGGTTATCCGTCATCTGCCTGACGGGCAGCCTGATTGTTTCTAATCAAGCTTCGGCATCTGAACAAGATGCCGATGTTCTTTTTAAAGAAATGGGAAATGCTGCCCAAGCTCTCTCTTATGAAATGTCATTTGTGACATTTAACCCTCAATCAATTACTCCTGTACGTTATCGCCATACTATTATTGATGGTAAGCCTGTTTCTCAGATGATCCAGATGGATTCGTCACGACGTGAAATTGTGCAAAAAGGTGACAGCATTAGCTATTTTGAGCCAGGGTTTGATGCATTTAGCTTAAATGGCAAAAATATTGTTGATAACTTACCTTCGGTAATTTTTGCTAATTATCAACAAATTAAACCGTATTATAATTTTATTGATGCAGGGCGCACTCATATTGGTGACCGACCTGCATTAGTGATCCGCATAATATCGAAAGACAATTCACGTTTTAACTATGTAGTATTGATCGATGAAGAAACGAAATTACCATTACGTATCGATCTTCTCGATAATAATAGTCAAACACTTGAACAATTTCGTGTGATCTCAACGGTACTCGATAGCAAAACAGTGAAAGATTCGTTGCTTACCTTGAGCAAGGTAAATATGCCGCCTTTATTGATTTCGCCCAAAAATGGCAATCCCTCATTTAAGTGGCAAATCGGTATGTTGCCACCAGGCTTCGAAGAAATATCGCGCTCTTCACGTAAATTAGCTGAAGACGATATAGTCGAAACGGCGATGTTTAGTGATGGCCTATTTACCTTTTCTGTTAATGTGACAAAATCTGCAAAAGGCCCGTTGTTAGATCAACCCTTACAAAATGGGCGTCGGACAATTTATACGATGGCGCAAAAACAACATGTGGTCACTATCATCGGTGAATTACCGTTGGCAACCGCACAAGTCGTGGCGGGTAGTATTCAGTTCCGGGAGTAAGTTATGGTAAAAGAGTGGGCAACAGTAGTCCGTTGGCAAAACGGTAGGGCGTTATTGCGCTATGGTTCTTCATCTGGCTGTGGAAGTTGCGGTGCTCGTAAAACCTGTGGTTCTTACGCATTAAGTAAAATAGGGCCAAATACGGAACATGAATTAGAAATTGCGATTGAACAGCCACTGGTGGTAGGGCAAAAGATTGAGGTCGGTATTCCAGAAGGTAGCCTGATACGCTCTGCACTATTAGTTTATTTAACGCCTATTTTAGGGTTATTTATTTTTGCAGGTCTAGCGCAATCATTTAGCTTAGAACAGTTTTGGATAGCTATGTCTGGTGTGGCTGGTGGTGTAATTGGCTTTTTTATAGCACGTAAGTTGGCGTCAAAATGGCGTGATGACGAAGCTTTTCAACCTGTGGTTTTACAAATTGGGTTACCTCCGACAGAGCTTTCGATACAAGTTAATTGCTAAATTTCAATGGGTTGTATTCGAAATATAAATTGGTACTATCACTAAAAAGGGAAACATGTAGTTTCCCTTTTGCGGTTTAAAGCTTATTAATAAATGGATGATTAGCAATTCATTGGCTTTTTAGATTATTTCGAGCAGGAATGAAAATAGTATAAGCACGGTGGTATAAAACAGTATATTTTACAGGGGAGTTAGCGATAAATTACGATAACTAACTTATTAACCTTATACAGGTTTACAGTTGTTTTACATTGAATCTTTGTGTTAGTGGGTTCTTGTATGTAAAATGCTGCTAATTAACAATCTTGTGATAATCATAGCATTTTAGTTTTGTCGCGATATTTGCACAAAGCTGATTTTGTAAGGCAATTTAAAAGAAGATATTACCTTGAAAATCAATAACATAAGAAACTTTTCTATCATTGCTCATATCGACCATGGTAAGTCTACCTTATCAGATCGTATTATTCAGATTTGTGGTGGTTTAACAGATCGTGAAATGGCGGCGCAGGTTTTAGACTCAATGGATTTAGAACGTGAGCGTGGGATCACCATTAAAGCACAGAGTGTTACACTCTATTATACCGCTGCGGATGGTGAAACATACCAATTAAATTTCATTGACACACCTGGCCACGTTGACTTCTCTTATGAAGTATCACGCTCATTAGCAGCATGTGAAGGTGCCCTGTTAGTGGTTGATGCAGGGCAGGGGGTTGAAGCTCAAACACTTGCAAACTGTTATACCGCTATTGAGATGGACCTAGAAGTTGTTCCTGTTTTGAACAAAATCGACTTGCCTGCGGCAGACCCTGAGCGTGTTGCGGATGAAATAGAAGATATCGTGGGGCTCGATGCACATGATGCTGTTCGCTGTTCAGCAAAAACAGGGATTGGCGTTCAAGATGTGATTGAGCGTCTGGTTAAAGAGATCCCCCCACCAGAAGGTGATGCGGATGCGCCTTTGCAAGCCTTAATCATTGACTCATGGTTTGATAACTATTTAGGTGTTGTTTCATTGATCCGTATTAAAAACGGCTCCTTGAAAAAAGGCGATAAAATCAAAGTCATGAGTACAGGTCAAGTGTATAACGCTGACCGCCTTGGTATTTTTACACCGAAGCGAATTGACCGCGATGTATTAAATTGTGGTGAAGTAGGCTGGTTAGTATGTGCTATTAAGGATATCACTGGGGCACCAGTAGGTGATACTTTAACAGGTGCTCGTAATCCTGCTGAAAAAGCGCTGCCTGGCTTTAAAAAAGTAAAACCACAGGTTTATGCAGGTTTATTCCCTGTAAGCTCTGATGACTATGAAGCTTTCCGTGACGCCCTTGGTAAACTTAGCCTGAATGATGCATCATTATTCTATGAGCCAGAAACGTCTACGGCACTCGGTTTTGGTTTCCGTTGTGGTTTCCTTGGCTTATTACACATGGAAATCATCCAAGAGCGTTTAGAGCGTGAATACGACCTTGACCTGATTACTACTGCACCAACGGTAGTGTATGAAGTAAAACAAACCAACGGTGAAATTGTGTATGTAGATAGCCCTTCGAAGCTACCTGCATTGAATAATATTGAAGAACTGCGTGAGCCAATTGCAGAATGTCACATGCTGATGCCTAAAGAGTATTTAGGTAATGTGATTACATTGTGTGTTGAGAAACGTGGTGTTCAGACCAATATGGTCTATCATGGTAATCAAGTATCGCTTACTTATGATATTCCAATGTCTGAAGTTGTTCTGGACTTCTTCGATCGTTTGAAATCAACCTCTCGTGGTTATGCATCGTTGGATTACGCATTTAAACGTTTCCAACCATCGGATATGGTGCGGGTCGATGTTCTTATTAACAACGAACGTGTTGATGCCCTCGCCTTGATTACTCACCGCGGAAATTCACAACATCGTGGGCGTGAACTTGTCGAAAAAATGAAAGAACTAATACCTCGCCAACAATTTGATATTGCGATTCAGGCGGCGATTGGTAACCATATTATTGCTCGTTCTACAGTTAAACAACTACGTAAAAACGTGCTTGCCAAGTGTTATGGCGGTGACGTTAGCCGTAAGAAGAAACTGTTACAGAAGCAAAAGGATGGTAAGAAGCGGATGAAACAAGTAGGTAATGTTGAATTACCACAAGAAGCGTTTCTTGCTATATTGCATGTTGGTAAAGACAACTAAGTTTACAAGGAGACTCAATGGCTAACACCTTTGCCTTGATCCTAACACTGGCAACATTAATCACAGGGATTATATGGTGTGTAGACAAGTTTAAATTTGCACCTGCTCGTAAAGCGAAGCTAAAGCAATTACAGGATGCGACTAACGGTGCAGTGAGTGAAGCGGATGTTGCGAATGCAGTTCGCCGTCCTTCATGGCTTGAAACAGGGTCATCTATTTTCCCTGTGTTAGCTATTGTGCTGGTTGTCCGCTCATTTATTTATGAGCCATTCCAAATACCTTCAGGGTCAATGATGCCAACTTTATTAGTTGGCGACTTTATGTTGGTTGAGAAATTTGCTTATGGGCTAAAAGACCCAATTACGCAGACGACATTAATCGAAACTGGTAAACCTAAACGTGGTGATATTGCGGTATTTAAATACCCGAAAGATCCAAATGTTGATTTTGTAAAACGTGTGATTGGTATGCCTGGGGATAAAATCGTTTATAACCCAGATGCGAAAGAACTGACTATTTACCCAAATTGTGCTGATAACAAGTGCACGGAAAAACTCCCTATTACTTATGGTCCATTGGCACCGAGTGAATGGACGATGTTTTTTGATGTTGATTCTGTTGTTGACAGCCAAAAGGGTAATTATGAAATCCCATTGGACGAAGCATTACCTAGAAATGCACTGCGCCAGTATGAGCGTAGCGAAAAATTAGGCACCGTTGAGCATCAAATCCTAATTATTCGCCAAGCTATTACTGAAGCAAGGTATTTGCAACCGGGTATGCCAAAGAATGAATGGATTGTGCCTGAAAAGCATTATTTTATGATGGGTGACAATAGGGACAACAGTTCAGATAGCCGTATGTGGGGCTTTGTTCCTGAAGAAAACCTAGTTGGTCGAGCTGTGTTTATTTGGTTAAGTTTGGATAAACAAGAAAACGAATGGCCTACAGGTATTCGCTTTAGCCGAATTGGTCCACTATAATCTTATTAATTGGATCTGCCAAACGGTGGTTGTGCGGGTTTTCATTTGAAAATCCGCATAATCCGAAGCATTATTATTTTACCCAGTGTACAATATAGTTTAATTAATATTATTGGCTCTCCAATTATTAACCCTCCTTTATAATGCATGGTAACTAATGGTATTTTATAATTAGTTCTACTGAGCTGTATAAAATGTGGGTTGACTCGGGAGTCAGTGCAAACGCAACAGTTTTGTAAAATGGCTTATTTTACAGGTCTGTTGCGTGTGCTTTTTTATCAAATAAAAATGGTTGGGCGCACATGAACCCCTCTTTACTAGAAAGATTACAGCGTAAGCTTGGTTATCAATTCAATCAAAATGAGTTATTAATCCAAGCCTTAACACATAGAAGCGCAAGCAGCAAACACAATGAGCGCCTAGAATTTCTAGGGGACTCAATATTAAGTTTTGTTATTGCAAATGACTTATATCATCGTTTCCCTAAAGTGGATGAAGGTGATATGAGCCGAATGCGAGCAACACTTGTGCGTGGAAATACATTAGCGGAAATTGCCCGTGAATTTGAACTCGGTGAATGCTTGCGTTTAGGGCCGGGGGAATTAAAAAGCGGTGGGTTTCGTCGCGAATCTATCCTTGCTGATACTGTTGAAGCACTGATCGGTGGTATTTTTTTAGATAGTGATATTCAAACGATCGAAAGAATTATTTTAGATTGGTATCAAAGTAGACTGGATGAAATCAGTCCGGGTGATAAACAAAAAGACCCGAAAACAAGGTTACAAGAATATCTGCAAGGGCGTCATTTACCATTACCTAACTATCTAGTTGTTCAGGTAAAAGGTGAAGCTCACGATCAAGAATTTACGATCCACTGTCAAGTCAGCGGTATTGAACAGCCTATTAATGGGGTTGGGTCAAGTCGCCGTAAAGCAGAGCAAGCCGCCGCAGAGCAAGCATTGAAAATTTTGGAGCTTGAATGAGTGAATTACAATCCCACTGTGGCTTTGTGGCTATAGTTGGGCGGCCAAATGTTGGTAAATCAACATTATTAAATCAATTACTGGGGCAAAAAGTTTCGATTACATCGAGAAAGCCTCAGACGACTCGCCATCGTATTATGGGGATCCATACAGAAGATAATTACCAAATTATTTATGTAGATACTCCAGGGTTACATATTGAAGAAAAACGAGCTATTAACCGTTTAATGAATCGAGCCGCATCGAGCTCAATTGGTGACGTGGAATTAGTTATTTTTGTGGTTGAAGGCACTAATTGGACGCCTGATGATGAAATGGTATTGACTAAGCTATCTAGCTTACGTTGCCCTGTTATTTTAGCGATCAATAAAATTGATAATGTGGTCGATAAAACGATATTGTTGCCGCATATCGGTATGATTAGCCAGAAAATGAACTTTTTGGATGTTGTTCCTATCAGTGCGGAGAAAGGCACGGGTGTAGATACAATTGCTAAGATTGTGAAGCAACATATACCTGAAGCGACTCACCATTTCCCTGAGGACTATATCACCGACCGTTCCCAGCGTTTTATGGCATCGGAAATCATCCGTGAAAAGCTAATGCGTTTTCTTGGGGATGAATTGCCATACTCAGTGACTGTAGAAATTGAACAATTTAAAGTGACGGATTCGGGTATATATCATATCAATGGGTTGATTCTGGTTGAGCGAGAAGGCCAGAAGAAAATGGTGATTGGTAACAAAGGTAGCAAACTGAAAACCATTGGTACTGAAGCACGTATTGATATGGAAAGAATGTTTGATAATAAAGTACACCTTGAGCTTTGGGTTAAAGTTAAATCTGGTTGGGCTGATGACGAAAGAGCATTGCGCAGCCTTGGTTATGTCGACGACCTCAAATAATTGGTGGCAGAATGAGTGGTTGGCAACGTGCGTTTGTACTCCATTCAAGGCCTTACAGTGAGACAAGCTTATTACTTGATTTTTTCACTGAAGGTGAAGGGAAAATTCGCTTGCTTGCGAAAGGTGCTCGCCGTAACCGCTCACCATTAAGAGGCTGTTTACAGCCTTTCACACCTTTGCTGATCCGTTGGGGAGGCAAAGGTGAAATCAAAACACTCATTAATGCTGACCCTGTTTCCTTGGCTTTACCTTTAACGGGGACGGTTTTATATAGCGGTTTATACCTTAATGAATTAACCGCTCGAGTATTAGAATTTGGCACTCCTTATTCAGCCTTATTTTTTGATTACCTTTCCTGTTTGCAAATACTCGCAGCAAGTGAACAGACCCCAGAATTTGCTTTACGCCAATTTGAATTGGCACTGCTTTCCTACCTTGGTTATGGGGTGGATTTTCTACACTGTGCAGGCAGTGGAGAGCCAGTTTCCGATACTATGACTTACCGTTACCGTGAAGAAAAAGGTTTTATTGGTAGTTTAATTGTTGACCAGCTCAGTTTCACAGGTAAGCAACTTAAAGCACTGGCTAGTAGAGAATTCCCAGATGCTGATACATTGAAAGCAGCCAAACGCTTCACTCGCATTGCCCTTAAACCCTACTTAGGTGGAAAGCCCTTAAAAAGCCGCGAGCTATTTCGCCAATTTACCTACTCGCCTAAAGTGCAGAATAAGCCCAATTAAATATATTGTTATTTTAATGATTGAATGACCCCATATATTAAATATATTGATTATGGTTATTCGCCCCTTTTTTATTATTTTTACTGAAAGTCTTCGCTTTGAACAACGTGAATTTATCATTTCAATAAAATTCTACGAAGCGCTTCGCAAAATAAAAGTGTAACCATTGAAATAGGGCAATTAAGCTGGAATTCACCTCGAATGATGAGAGATTTATTCCCTCAAGACGGCAAATTACAGTAGGATAGAAGGGAGAGTTGTTTGTTATCGTTTATTTATTGGGAGAAAAAAATGGCTGAGCTTTTGTTAGGTGTAAATATTGACCACATTGCAACTGTTAGGAATGCAAGAGGCACTCAATATCCCGACCCTGTACAAGCTGCTTTTGTCACTGAGCAAGCAGGGGCTGATGGCATCACGGTGCATTTACGTGAAGATCGTCGCCATATTACCGATAGAGATGTCGCCCTTTTAAATGAAACCATTCAAACTCGAATGAATCTTGAAATGGCAGTAACGGATGAAATGGTTGAGATAGCCTGCCGTATTAAACCTGCATTTTGTTGCTTAGTCCCTGAAAAACGTGAAGAAGTCACCACTGAAGGTGGCTTGGATGTCGCAGGTCAAAAACAAAAAATAGCTGATGCCGTTAAGCGCCTTTCTGAAGCGGGTATTTTAGTTTCATTATTTATTGATGCAGATCACGAGCAAATCGATGCGGCACAAGAGTGTGGGGCACCATTTATTGAGATCCATACTGGGGCTTATGCAGATGCGAAAACAGAACAAGAGCAAGAGTTAGAATTTCGTCGTATTCGTGATGGTGTGGTATATGCCGCAGGTAAAGGTATTAAAGTGAATGCAGGTCACGGGTTGACTTACCATAATGTTCAGCGTATTGCCCAATTACCGGAAATTTATGAGCTAAATATTGGTCATGCAATCATTGGTCGTGCTTTATTTAGCGGGTTAGCACAAGCCGTTGCTGATATGAAAAAAATATTATTAGAAGCGCGTAAATAATGGCGATTGTAGGGTTAGGTACAGATATTGTTGAAATAGCACGCATTGAGTCTGCAATTGAACGCACAGGTGACAGCCTAGCGAACAGGATACTGACAGAAAGCGAGTTCGTTCAATACCAAAAACAATCAAAGCCAGCGCGTTTTTTGGCAAAACGTTTTGCAGTCAAAGAGGCTGCTGCAAAAGCATTAGGCACAGGAATACGCAATGGTTTAGCATTTACCCAATTCGAAGTGACAAATGATAAATTGGGTAAGCCATTACTTAACTTAAATGGCGCTGCGCTGGAACTTGCAGGTAGCTTAAAAGCAACACATTTCCATGTTTCGATTACAGACGAACGCCACTATGCCGCTGCTACAGTCATTATTGAAAGTAATCTTTAAATAATGCTATGCCTAGCTGCCAGAAAGTCTACTGGCAGCTTTCTAAGCATTAAAGCTCAATAGCGAGGGGCGGTTAATTGGGGTTAAATTTTATCAGCGTGGTGAATTGCAACAAATTTGTCCCATAACTGTTCTTCAGTTTCAATATGTTGAGGGTCGGTGATGATTGTGTTTGTTATCGGGCAGACAGATTGACACGTAGGTTTGTCATAATGGCCTACGCATTCAGTACACAGGCTGGAGTCAATTTCATAAATTTCATCGCCCATAAAAATTGCATCATTTGGGCATTCTGGCTCACACATATCGCAGTTGATACATTTTTTAGTAATTAATAATGACATATCAATAATTTACACTTAAATAAGTTAATAATTAGCAACTTATACCTTGCACTTATTCGTTACTTTCGTCTGGTATTTGTGATTTTATACAGTATATTTCATATTGAAAAATCTAAATTCGTAACACAAAACTCAACGCATCCCTTTTTATAGCTTAGAAAATACCTAGTGAGTGCACTTAAAGTAGAGTGCTTTGTTATATAGGGGCATTTCAATGTCAGTAATGTCGGATAAAGCAACACAAAACTTAAAATCACCATCAGTTGATGAATATTTAGGTGCTTTACTGCGCTAGGAGCCATGCAAGCCCACTTATACAAGTACACACATGAGGTTTGTATTACTGCCGCTAAAATCATTTTAAATCATCTTAACAAGCTACGTCGATCTAAATACGAAGAATCACACTATCTATGCATTGATTTCAGTAAAGCAGGTAAGGTTACTATATATGCGGAGCTTCTGAAACAGATGAATTTAAAAGGTAGTAAGTTAGGCGAGTCTCTGTCAATTGTGTGAGAAAAAACAAAACTAATCAGAATAATGTTGGCAAGACTAAAAGATAAAGTGAACCTGCTTTGGCAGGTTTTTGTTGCCCAAGCCATAGATGATCTAGCTAGCTTGAGCAATAAATTATTTATTCGATTCTATTTTCTTATCCTGCTCATATAACTTAGCGCCTTTAGCTCGAAGTTCTCCATCGACAATTTCGATAGAATCAGCTTCTACAATAATTTTTTCCTGTGGTTCATTGCTAGATTGCTTCCCGTTTAATTTGATAGTGATTTCAGGAGCATTGATAACACCCTCTTTGACTTCTACCGATTCAGATGAAGTTTGTATGGAATTGGCCATAGCGAACGTAGATAGTGTGACTGAAATTACAGCTAAAGGTGCAATATATTTGCGCATAAAAAACACTCCATTGTGATGTATAAAACGGGATGCTATCAAATGAAGGTTAAATGGGTTACAAGTTATGTAAAGGTAGTTAGTTTAAGTGTGTCTAGCGAAACTCGGCAGGTTTGCTTCAATTTGCATTTCCTCTACGCTAACATCACTGAAATTAATTAATGGGATGGTGTGAGATGAAAAGGATACTAGCAGTTGTGTTGTTCATATGTTTTCAATCGTCTGTAATGGCGACTACCTACAGCTTGGATGAACTACAGGCGATGTTAGATAACAATAAAAAGCCAGAAGTAGTAAGCCCTTATAAGCAACTCATAAAAGTTAAAGGGCTAGGTGATTTTAAATCTTGCAAAGAGTGGCAAAAAGAACAATTAATACCTTATGCTGTGTATCCACAGAAAATAGGGGCTTCAATGGAGAAGTTATATTCTATTAGGGTGTTGATGGAGGATAGAACACTAACATTCAATTGTATTGATCTGGACAATGTGTCCGGTACTATAAATGAAGCAATGTACAAGTAATTTAGCCCTTACCTGTTGTCAGGTATTTCACTCAAATTTGAGGGACTGCTTACTCATAATCTATGCTCCTTTATCTGACGAAGTGGCTAAAGTTATTAATTATGAGGAACGACCTCCCCTAAATAACTTGTTATGCATGAAGTAGTTATTGATATATCGCCAATTAAATTGCTGATAAAAATTGAGTTGAATTATTAACCTTGAATGTAAAAGAAATTTAAGTGATTAATATTTACCGATAACATTCACTTGAATAAATATTTTCAGATAACAAAAGTTATGGTAGTAATAATAAAAAATTATTAGGGTATGGCTATGTTTGAAAACCTAGGTGTATTGAATTTTTGGACGTATTTGGCAGGGTTAATATTAATTATCATTGTACCGGGGCCAAACTCGCTTTATGTATTAAAAACAAGTACATCACATGGTACTCGAGCAGGGTACCGCGCTGCAATAGGGGTATTTACTGGGGATGCAATCCTGATTTTCCTTTCTTTTATTGGTGTCGCATCACTGATTAAAGCATCACCGACTCTATTCACCATTGTTCGTTACTTAGGGGCTGCTTATTTATTGTATTTAGGCTGCAAAATTTTGTATGCCACTTTTTTACAAAAGAAATCAATGTCTTCTGAACAAAGTACGATAGAAATTAAAGCTGAGAAATATTTCACTCGGGCTTTAGTACTCAGTTTAACTAACCCTAAGGCCATTTTATTTTATATTTCATTTTTTATTCAGTTTATAGATTTTAATTATTCTCATGCATGGGTACCTTACTTGGTATTAGCCACCATTTTGGAAGCTGTTAGCTTTTTATATCTGAGCTTACTGATTTTTAGTGGTTACTTAATTGCGCGTTTTTTACGTGAAAAACAAGTGTTGGCGAAGTTAGGAAACTGTACGGTTGGGGCGTTCTTCATGGGGTTTGCCGCAAAATTAGCTATTTTTAGCAATTAGCTGAAGATGATACGGGTGTCGACTATTTCAAATTGCAGTCACTCTAACATTTCGGGATAATCAATACATAAAATGTATTGAACAGAGGTAAGAGTGACGCAAATAGAAATTGATGAGTTTTGGATGCAACAAGCCCTAGAGCTAGCGTTGAAAGCGCAAGAGATAGGCGAAATCCCGGTGGGGGCGTTACTTGTTAAAGATAATCAACTAATTGCTTCAGGCTGGAATCGTTCCATTATTGACCACAACCCGACAGCTCATGCTGAAATTATTGCTTTGCAACAAGCAGGGCAAGCTCTGAGCAATTACCGTTTATTAGATACCACATTATATGTCACATTAGAGCCTTGTATCATGTGTGCAGGAGCGATAATTCACAGCCGAATTGGTCGTGTCGTGTATGGCGCTAAAGATTTTAAAACAGGGGCTTGTGGTTCATATATTAATATTATGGGGCAAGCTGGGTTAAATCATTATGTGGATGTGACTGGCGGAGTCTTAGCCGAAAAGTGTTCTTCAATGCTTAGTGCTTTTTTTAAAATGCGCAGAGAGCAGAAAAAAGCACAAAAGCGTCAACAGAGTTAACGGTGTTATTTCACTATCCGATTTGCTATTAATTCGTAGGTTTAAAGCGGGTTATCTGGGGATTTAAGTGGTGGAACTGGCACTGGGTTATCAGTCTCTGTTTCATCTTGTAGTGAATAAGGCGAAATCAAATAATGGCCTAAGGATAGCTTTTCCATGTTATGGATTTTAGGTGTTTGGTTAGAGGAGCTCATCGCCCCCAGGTTTTTAATGCTAACTTTTTCTGTAATAGGTGACTGATTTTCAGTTGGGTTAGCCCCTGTAGTTTTTAAGTTATCAGGCGAAATCAAGTAAGTTAATGACTTTTGAGCAATATCAAGCGTATGTTGTTTTCTTTCTCGGCTTTGCAAATAACCGACTAGGCTTTGATGATATCGACGAATATTTTCAACATAGCGATAAGCCTCATGCCCACGAGCATAGCCATAGGTTAGCTGTGAATAATATTTCTTTTGGGTCAGTAATGGTAACCGTGCTTTAACATCAAACCACCGATTTGGGTCCCCACCTAGCATTTCCGTTAGTTTACGCACATCCTGCATATGGCCATATCCCATATTATAAGCTGAAAGAGCGAACCAAATTCGGTCATCTTCTGCGATGGTTTCGGGTAACCGGTCCATTATATAAGCAATATAAGCAGCACCGCCTTTAATACTTTCTTCTGCGTCTAACCTATCGGCAATTCCCATCGTTGCTGCTGTTGGTTTTGTTAACATCATTAAGCCACGAACCCCGGTAGGAGAAGTTGCAAGGGGGTCCCAGTGAGATTCTTGCCATGCAATTGCTGCGAGTAGTTTCCAATCTATCTGTTGGGCATATTTTTCAAATAAAGGTTGGTAGTCAGGTAGTTTATTATCGATAGCTTTAATAAATGCCATGGTATCAAAGTAATCGAATGACTCTACGTGGCTAAAATACTTTTCATTTAACCGTGCTAATAATTCACTTTCATTGCTGAGATTGAAAAAGTCCAGTAATGCGGCATCTAAGCTATTTTCTTGACTACGTCGCATATACCAGGTAACAGCATGGTCATCTAATAGGTCAAAAGCGACAGCAATTTGAGGATGGATGCGCTGCTGTAAAGCGATGGCGATAGAATCTTCTAGTGTATAATCGATTTCACCATCAGCTAGCATCTCAAGTATTTGATTTGTAGTATATTGAGATGTTTCTTCCCATTTTAGATTTGGGTATTCCTTAGCAAGTTCCTTTAGCGTGCTAGCATGTGCGGTACCAGAGGTGACCAGTAGTTTGCCATCAATATCATTGAAAGATTTTGGCCTCGTGGTTCCCTTTCTATATACGAGTTGCTGGGTGACATTAAGGTAACTTGGCCCAGTTTTAGTTTTTGCTAATCTTTCTTTATTATAAAGTAGCCCAGCGACAGCGATATCTGCATCCCCATTTTCAAGATCATCAAAAATCTGCTCAAAATTTGGGCGAATGGTGATTTTTAGTTTAACACCAAGATATGAGGCAAACCCTTGGGCGAGTTCATAGTCAAATCCGCGCAACTGTTTTTGCTCATCTATATAGATAAGTGGTGAGCTAACAGCACTAATACGTAATTCACCTTGAGATATAATTCTATTAATTTGTGAATCTTGTGTATTTGGCCAACGGACGTTAAAACCAATGACCATTGTAGCCAGTAGCGTGATAACTAGGATGATTAGATAGTTAACTTTTAAGTTATTCAAATAATAGTTTCTCGTGCATTAACTGGTGCTGGTATACCTAAAAAGAGTATGGCTAAGTAATGGTTATAATTCCAGTGGTTGGCTATTTTGCTCAACAATCAAGATCGGTGCAACCTATATTATCGTATTTAGCACATAATAATATTTAACTAACCGCTTCATTTTTAATCACGCAAACGGTTTCGTATTGATGAACATTGCTCTATAATGTCCTTCGGTTTCCCTGCTTTCATGTTCAGGGCTGGCGTTTAAAAGAGAGAAATTAAGACTATGGAAATTTTGCGTGGTTCACCTGCTCTATCAGCATTTCGTATTACCCGCCTTTTGGCGCTGTTCACAGAAAAACAGCTCCCTGTTACGGATATTTATGCTGAATATATGCACTTTGCTGAGCTGTCAGCGCCGTTAAGTGAAAGTGAGCAAGGCAAACTGAGCAGTTTGTTAAAGTATGGTCCTTCTCTGGCGGAGCATGACCCATTCGGTAAGCTGATTCTAGTGACCCCACGTCCGGGGACGATTTCTCCATGGTCTTCTAAAGCAACGGATATCGCGCATAACTGCGGTCTTACTCAAGTGAAACGTATTGAACGCGGAATTGCTTACTATGTTCAAGGGGACAACTTAACCCAAGAACAATGGCATGATGTAATCACTATTTTGCATGACCGCATGATGGAAACTATTTTTTCTTCTTTTGAACAAGCCAGTGCGTTGTTTGCGCAGCAACAACCAGCTCCCATGAAAGTGGTTGATATTATTGCTGGTGGACGCCTTGCATTAGAAACAGCAAATAAAGAAATGGGGTTAGCATTGGCTGATGATGAAATAGATTATCTGCTAAATGCTTTTACAGGCTTGAAGCGTAACCCAACAGACGTTGAATTATATATGTTTGCACAAGCAAACTCAGAACACTGCCGCCATAAAATTTTTAACGCAGATTGGGTTATTGACGGTGAAGAACAGCCGAAATCGCTGTTTAAAATGATTAAAAATACCTTTGAGAAAACACCTGATCACGTTTTATCTGCATATAAAGATAATGCTGCGGTAATGGAAGGCTCATCAGTTGGCCGCTTCTTCCCTGATCCAGAAGGGCGCACTTATCGTTATCATCAAGAAGATGCACATATTTTAATGAAAGTAGAGACACACAACCACCCAACGGCAATCTCTCCGTGGCCTGGTGCTGCAACAGGGTCTGGTGGTGAAATTCGTGATGAAGGGGCCACAGGTCGTGGTGCAAAACCAAAAGCAGGCTTAGTTGGTTTTTCTGTTTCTAACTTACGAATTCCGGGCTTTGAACAGCCATGGGAAGAGGATTTCGGTAAACCTGAGCGGATTGTTACTGCGCTGGACATTATGATGGAAGGGCCTCTTGGGGGGGCGGCATTTAATAATGAGTTTGGCCGTCCTGCGTTATTGGGTTACTTCCGTACCTATGAAGAAAAAGTTAACAGCCATAATGGTGAAGAATTACGAGGCTACCACAAACCAATTATGCTAGCGGGCGGTATTGGTAATATCCGAGCGGACCATGTTCAAAAAGGTGAGATCACCGTAGGTGCTAAATTAGTAGTACTTGGCGGCCCTTCCATGAATATTGGTTTAGGGGGAGGTGCTGCATCATCTATGGCGTCAGGTCAATCCGATGCTGATTTAGATTTTGCCTCCGTGCAACGTGATAATGCAGAGATGGAGCGTCGCTGCCAAGAGGTTATCGATAGGTGTTGGCAGCTTGGTGATGATAACCCAATCTTATTTATTCATGATGTGGGCGCTGGTGGTCTGTCAAATGCTATGCCTGAGCTAGTCAGTGATGGGGGCCGTGGAGGTCGCTTTGAACTGCGTAAAATCCTCAATGATGAGCCGGGAATGAGCCCATTAGAAGTGTGGTGTAATGAGTCACAAGAACGCTATGTTATGGCGGTTTCACCAGAACAGCTTCCTGTATTTACGGCAATTTGTGAGCGTGAGCGTGCGCCATTTGCAGTGATTGGTGAAGCAACAGAAGAACGCCATTTAACGCTAAATGACCAGCATTTTAATAATCAACCTATTGATATGCCGTTGGATGTGCTACTGGGTAAAACGCCGAAAATGCTTAGGGATGTGAAAACCCTGAAAGCAGAAGCCGATGCATTAGATAGAACAACGATTAACCTAAATGAAGCGGTTAAACGTGTACTTCATTTACCTGCGGTGGCTGAGAAAACGTTCTTAATTACGATTGGTGACCGTACCGTTACCGGGATGGTCGCTCGCGACCAAATGGTCGGGCCATGGCAGATCCCTGTTGCAGATTGCGCAGTAACAACAGCAAGCTTAGATAGCTACTATGGTGAGTCGATGTCTATCGGCGAAAGAACGCCGGTAGCACTATTAGATTTCGCGGCCTCTGCACGTATGGCTGTCGGTGAAGCGTTAACAAATATCGCCTGTTCTTACGTTCAAGATTTAAAACGCGTCAAATTGTCAGCAAACTGGATGGCGGCAGCAGGGCATCCAGGTGAAGATGCTGGGTTATATGAAGCGGTTAAAGCCGTCGGTGAAGAGCTTTGCCCTGCATTAGGGTTAACCATCCCTGTTGGTAAAGACTCAATGTCAATGAAAACACGTTGGCAGCATGAGGGTGAGGAACGTGAAATGACGTCACCACTCTCATTGGTGATCACTGCATTTGGACGTGTAGAAGATGTGCGTTTAACAGTGACTCCTGAATTAAAAACATCGACAGATAACGCATTATTATTGATTGACCTTGGTCAAGGCCACAATGCATTAGGTGGTTCTGCACTCGCACAGGTTTATCGCCAATTAGGCAACAAAGCCCCTGATGTACGCAGCCCTGAGTTGCTGCTCGGCTTCTTTAATACTGTGCAGAAATTATTATCAGAGCAAAAATTACTCGCTTATCACGACCGTTCAGATGGCGGTTTGTTTGTCACATTAGCGGAAATGGCTTTTGCAGGGCACTGTGGGATCAATGTTGATATTAGCTCATTCGATGAAGACACTCTTGCCGCGTTATTCAATGAAGAACTTGGAGCTGTGATCCAAATTAATGGCGCGGATAAATCTTATGTAGAAGAATGCTTTGCTCAGGCTGGCTTGGCCTCTTGTGTTCATTATTTGGGGACGGCGACGCAAGATGATGCGGTGATAATTAATAGTCGCGATACGGTGGTTTATCATGGCTCTCGTAGCCAACTGCGCCAATGGTGGGCTGAAACAACATGGCAAATGCAACGTCTGCGTGATAACGAAGTGTGTGCTGATGAAGAGCACGCGATGAAACAAGATGACCAAGACCCTGGTTTACATGCTCATCTGACTTTTGATATTGAAGATGACGTCGCCGCGCCATATATTTTATCAGGTGTACGTCCAAAAGTGGCGGTATTGCGCGAACAAGGTGTTAACTCTCATGTTGAAATGGCAGCCGCTTTTGACCGTGCAGGTTTTGATGCGGTTGATGTTCATATGAGTGACTTGTTAGCGGGGAATTTATCCCTGAGTCAATTCCAAACACTGGTAGCTTGTGGCGGCTTCTCTTATGGTGATGTATTAGGGGCGGGGGAAGGTTGGGCAAAATCAATTTTGTTCAATAATAAAGTTCGTGATGAGTTTGCGGCATTCTTTAATCGTCCTGATACCTTATCCTTAGGGGTCTGTAATGGTTGCCAAATGATGTCAAACTTACATGAGCTGATCCCAGGAGCAGAGTACTGGCCACGTTTTGTTCGTAACCGTTCAGAACGTTTTGAAGCCCGCTTTAGTTTAGTTGAAATTGCGAATAGCCCGTCATTATTGCTGCAAAATATGGCTGGCTCTCGCATGGCGATAGCGGTTTCTCATGGCGAGGGGCAGGTAGAGGCTCGTGGTGCGGCACATTTACAGCAGTTAGAAGACAATGGGCTAGTAGCCATGCGTTTTGTGAATAATTATGGTCAAGTGACTGAGCAGTATCCAGCTAACCCGAATGGGTCAGTTAATGGGATCACTTCGGTTACCACAAAAGATGGGCGAGCCACTATTATGATGCCTCACCCAGAGCGTGTTTTCCGTACGGTGAGTAACTCATGGCACCCTGAAAACTGGGGAGAAGATAGCCCATGGATGCGAATTTTCCGTAATGCACGTAAACAATTAGGTTAATAGTTAATTAAGGTTGTTTATCAGGCCAGTTGATTTTTCTTCTGGCCTGTTTTTTTAGCGAGTAGGGGAGAAAACACTATTTCCAAAAGCGATTGATTTGTTCACGCAATGCTTCTGCGGTCTGCTTCCCTGTATCACCAACTAAGGCTCTCCCAGCGATAAACGCTTTCGCTTTGATGCCATTGAATAAGTGGATATCCTCAGGAACGATACCGCCAGTGATAGACAGTTCTAGCCCAAGGTCAGAAAGCTGACGCATTTTTTCAATATCTTCGTTAGTCCAACCAATACCAGCGAGTTCAGCATCACGAGACCGGTGGTATATGGCTTGTGAGATACCAAGTTCAACCCAGTTTTTAGCATCTTCAAATGTCCAATTACCATAGATTTCGATTTGGATTTCCCGGTTAAATTCATCGGCGACTTTTTTACAGGCGGCGATAGTGGCGATATGAGCCGCCGCGGAAACGGTGATCCAATCTGCACCAGCCTCAAAGGCCATACGGGAAAGAATGGCACCGCCATCGGTAGTTTTCATATCACAAACAATAATATGGTTTGGGTACTGTTTGCGTAACGTGGCAACGGCATTCATTCCTTCCGCAAAGGCTAAAATTGTTCCTACTTCAATAATATCGACAAAGGAGTGCACATTTTCAGCGACGTTTAAAGCGGATTGTAAGTCAGTTTGGTCTAATGCAATTTGGATCAAAGGTTTGGTCATTGTGATTGTCCTAGAATATTTTCACGTATCAAACGCGCAAGGCCATCACCATTGTTATCTGTAGCACAAACGACATCTGCGTGGGATTTCACGGTATCATCGGCATTCTTCATTGCAACTCCTAAGCCCGCTAGCTCAATCATGGAGATATCGTTGTGATTATCGCCGACAGCGATAACTTGGTTTGGTTGATACCCCAGAGAGTTAAGGTGTTCAGCTAAACGTATTCCTTTATTATTGCCTTTAGCGGCGAAATCGAAACGGTTTGACCATGACTTTTCTGCATTAAAAGTTTGTTTTATCCAAGGGGAATTCAAGAAACGTTGTAATGTAGCGGGTTCACCTTCGACAACAAACTTCCAAATATAGTCAGCGTGCTGGACTTGTTCTTCAAATGAATCAATACGATAAATTTTGGGTGGATGGGCCATTGTTGGGTCGTTAGCCCATTGCTCCATTGCATTCATGTAATCGATAGGATCGACTTTTGAATACACCATGGCATCAGTGATATACATCACCATTTTCAGCTTGTCTTGTTGCGCGAGTTCGATAAAAGTGAGTGCATTTTGTTTGGTGAGTGCATTGTGCGTGATAACTTTTTCGTTTTGGTAATCATAGATATAAGTACCATTGCAACAAATAATAGGCGTGGTTAGCTCTAGCTCATCATAATAAGGGCGAGCAGCGGTATGATGGCGTCCCGTTACAATCATAACGTGACATTGCTTTGTTGCTGCCTGAATGGCTTGTCTGACTTCAGGGTGAATTGTGTGATCCTGAGTGAGTACGGTGCCATCCAAATCAAGTGCTAATACTTTATACATAGTGGATTACCTCTATAGCTAATTAGTGATTTTCTTTTGTTATCATTAAATTAGCATAATGCTTGATCAATAACCTGATAAACATCATCAATCGTTCGACAGCGGCGCAATTTATTGAGGTCAACGCCTGTTTCACTGTCTTCATCATCAAGAACGCGAGTGACTTCCATTAAGCCTTCCATGTGTTCATCTGATGAACTGCCAGCAAGAGTGATCAGCACATCGACGGGTTCCTCTTCCCCATCAAAAATAATGGGGCTTTCTAATGTGACAAGGGCAAAAGCCGTGCGGATCACACCATCTTCAGGCCTAGCATGGGGAAGTGCGAGATTGGGCGCGATACAAATGTAAGGACCGAGTTTTTCGACGCTACTGATAATCGCATCATGGTAGGCGGGTTTGATTGCGCCAGAAGCGACCAGCATATCCGTACCGATTTTAATGGCATCACGCCAGTTGGTTGCGGATGCTTGTAGCTGGATTGAATTATTATCAATTAATGACTGTTTAAACCCCATCATTGTCTTCCTTTTAATATTAAATGAACATTTAAGGTCATAATTCCTCAGTGATGCTATTTATTTGCTAGAAAATTAGTATGAATAATACTGAGCAGTTCATCACCAAACGAATGTGGATTGAGCATATTTTGTACGCCTAAAACAAACTTGCCTTCACCTGGGTTCATCTCAGCACTTAGGTGTTTTGAAGAAACGATAATATCTGTTGCCGTTAATTTTGACTTATAGTCAGATACTGCGCAGGAGTCCATTACATGGGGAATGCCTTTTTTCTCAAGGTATTGACCAATTTTCATTTTCATCATCATTGATGAACCTTGTCCATTACCGCAAACGGCTAAAATCCTAACGGGTTTAACACTGGGGTTTTCAAATGTAGCTTCGGGTGGTTCTTCAGTTTCTTCTAGCTCAGTAATAGGCCCTAAAGCGGCTTGTGCATCTTCCTCTGCGCGTAGTTTTTTAGCCGCAAAGTACATATAGACAACGGCTAACGCCACGACAACAAAGAAAAACATTTTTGAAAATGATAACCCTTGCATAATAACAGGGAAGGCTAATGCCCAGTCGGCCATACCCATCCAGCCGCTGAAATCAGTGCCTTGGCGGTTAATCAAATCAATCGCCCATGCCGAGCCTAATATTTCTATGACTCCCATGACAAAACATACTTTCATCACGGCTTTCCAGCCCCCAAAGTGGTTAGCGAAAATACCGATAGTGGCGTTTGAGAAAAACATCGGGATAAAGCCTGGGATAATCATAATAGGGGAGCTAAATGCCAGCATACCGAGTACGGCAACAAATTGGCCAATTGCCCCCCACATAAAGCCAAATACCATTGCATTTGGTGAAAAGGCGTAGATAGCCGCACAGTCAATCGCGAGCACTGCATTTGGGATCACTCGTTCTGAAATACCTTTAAAAGCTTCCGATAATTCAGCCACAAACATACGCACGCCGGTTACAATAATTTGAATAGCTACCGCAAATTTTAGCCCAGTCTCAATAATATAGATGGTCCAGTGTGTTGTGCCTGCCATTGATTGTAGGTTTGGAATGCCGAAGGAAATCAGGATAACCCCAAAGAACAAGGTCATCACAATCGCTGTTGCAGAAATACTATCGTGGAAGATGTGTAACCATTTTGGTAAGTTTAAATTATCTACGCTGTCTTTTTTATCTCCTAATTTTGGTGCGACTTTAGTGGCTATCCATGAGGCAAATTGTTGCTGGTGGCCAATTGAGAAACCAGCCCCACCAGTGACTTCCTGCGTAGGTTTAAACATAATATTGGAGGAAATCCCCCAATATAACGCCATTAAAACCGCAGAGTAGATAATGGTTTCCCACATACTTGCGCCAAGTACAAAATAGAAAACAGCAATCAACCCTGCTTGCTGGAACATGATATGTCCCGTCAGCATGATGGTGCGGATACCGGTAATACGGCGAAAGAGTACCAGTAGGATGTTAAGTGCAAGTGCTAACAATACCGTATAACCCACCCATGAATAGTCATCCCCCATGGTTTCCATAGTGGCCATCATGGAGGTATAAGGGTCAATGACTGAACCGGTGAGGCCATGATATTCAGACATTTTTTCAATCACGGGTTTGAAGCTGGAGACCAGAGTACTGGCACCAACACTGACTAACATAAAGCCGACAATGGTTTTGATTGTTCCTTTAAGAATTGTGGTACCGTCACGCTTCAAAAGCCAGTAACCAATAAAAGTGACTAAGCCTAATAATAGAGGCGCTTTTGTCATTACCTGGCTGTAAAAAATATAGAAAGCGTCGTATAAAAAATCCATATTTTTACCTCTAATCAAATTGTTTTTGTAATTTATATGGGGTAGAGATTAATCATATTGATCGTATCTGGTGTTCTTGCGATATAATCATTTTAAACCTATAAAATGTCGTTAAAAAACCAAAAGTAATCATATGTAATCACTGTCTGATCTTTTATGATTGTTTGCATTTGTCTGTTTTTTTACCAGCAAAAAAATAAATAAATGGCGACTTGATCACGTAAAATTTAAAAACACCAATAAAATCAGTGTTATTTTTTTATTCATAGTAAATATCTGTTTTTTTTTACGACAAAGGTTGACAACTAATAGCGAGATAAATAGAATCAAAACCAATCACAAGTAATCAAACTTAATCATAGGGTGATTACTTATTAACAGGACGATAGTTATGAATGAAGTGCAAAGACACAATGAAATATTGTCTTTATTAGAAACAAATAGGGTGATCAACGTTTCTCATATTACCGATCACTTTAATGTGTCTCCTGCAACGGCTCGTCGCGATATTTCTAAGTTAGATGAGCAAGGTAAGTTACGAAAAGTCCGTAATGGTGCAGAAAGAATTGAAAATAAAAAGCGTAAGTGGACACCGTTAAATATTAACAGTACTGACCACTACGAGGAAAAATCACAAATAGCGGTTAAGGCGGCAGAAATCTGTTTACCCGGTGAGAGCGCGGTAATTAACTGCGGTTCAACAGCGTTCCTTCTTGGGCAGCAATTGTGCGGGAAAAACGTACAGATAGTGACCAATTATTTTCCGCTAGCAAGCTATTTAATAGACCAAGACCACGACGATGTTATTTTAATTGGTGGCCAGTACAACAAGGCACAAAATATTTTTTTAAACCCAGCTCTGAACAGCTTAATGGGTTATGCAGGTAACTGGATGTTTACATCGGGCAAAGGCTTAACAGAGGCCGGCTTGTATAAAGCGGATATGTTAACGGCGGTGGCTGAACAACAGATGCTTGACCAAATCGATAAGCTCGTGGTGGTGGTTGACAGTTCTAAGGTGGGGCATCGAACAGGAATGCTCTTTTGCCCAGCAAATAAAATTGATGTTTTAATTACTGGAAAAAACGCTAACCCTGAAGTTATTAAAGCCATTGAAGCACAGGGAACACGGGTCATACTGGTCTAATTCCTTCATATATTTGGTTTATTGCATTTAATCCTATCTTGCTAAGTGCCTTAATGCTCTATTAAGGCGCCAAGCTCCCTACATTCAAAATTCTGGAAAAAGGTATTAATACTATGAGTAAAGTAAATGAAATCACACGTGAATCTTGGATTTTAAGTACGTTTCCTGAGTGGGGAACTTGGTTGAATGAAGAAATTGAAAAAACGGCTGTTGAGCCAAACACATTCTCAATGTGGTGGTTAGGCTGTACAGGAATTTGGCTGAAAAGTGCAGGTAATACCAATATTTCTATCGATTTTTGGTGTGGGACAGGTAAAAAAACGCAGAAAAATCCGTTGATGAATAAGCAACACCAAATGATGCGCATGGGAGGGGTAGAAGCATTACAGCCTAACCTAAGAACCTCTATTTTTCCTCTCGACCCATTTGCAATTAAACAAATTGATGCGGTATTAGCCTCCCATGACCATGCCGACCATATTGATGTCAATGTCGCAGCCGCAGTATTACAAAATTGCGGTGAACACGTTAAATTTATTGGCCCGCAAGCTTGTGTTGATTTATGGACCAAATGGGGCGTTCCTACAGAGCGTTGTGTTGTGGCAAAGGTGGGGGATGTGATTGAAGTCGGAGACATGAAAATTCGTGTACTCGATTCTTTCGACCGTACAGCACTGGTTACGCTACCGCAAGGCGTGTCTTCTTATGATAAAGAAATCCTAGATGGTATGGATTACCGTGCAGTGAATTATTTAATTGAAACAACAGGTGGTTCTATTTATCACTCAGGTGATTCTCACTATTCAAATTATTACGCAGCACATGGTAACCGTTATAATATTGACGTGGCATTGCTTTCTTTTGGAGAGAACCCCCGTGGAGTCACGGACAAAATGACTTCATCTGATATTTTGCGTGCTGCGGAGTCACTTGATTGCGAGCGAGTTATTCCATTCCACCATGATATTTGGGCCAACTTCCAAAATGACCCACGTGAAATAGAAGTTTTATGGAATATGAAAAAAGAGCGTTTACAATACAAATTTGCGCCGTTTTTCTGGCAGGTAGGTGGTAAGTATACTTACCCAACAGATAAAGACCGCATACATTATCAGCATTTCCGTGGCTTTAATGATATTTTTAAAAATGAACCTGAACTGCCATATAAAGCATTCTTATAATTAATCCTGCTATTAAAAACCAGCGTTTAAGGAGACTTAAGCGCTGGTTTTTTTATGAGGTTTAAAATAGCATGCATATATTTAAATAATATGAATTATCAGTATTTTTTATTGTTATATGGTTAGTTTTTTTGTTTCTCTATTGATATTGACTGTCTTAATTTAATCATTTTTAATCTTAATGTTATCAATGTGGATAATATTTAATTAAAATTACATTTATTCTAGGTGAAAATATGGAAAATGAAATAATATTACATGATTTAACTGAGCGTATATCTTCAATTAGCGAAGAAATTGCGATGTATAATGAAGATGAAGAAGTTATATTAGAGTCGTAAAGATTGAAAAAATGCCGTCCACGGCGGCATTTTAATGGAGGTGTGAATATGTATAACGGAATAACAAAACCAATGATAAAGCGTTCTCATCATGTTATTGAATCTGATAATGGAAATATTTGTATTGGTGAGATCCCTAGTAAGGCTAAAATAATTAAGTCCCCCCCTGAATGGGTAAAAGTCGTATTGTCTAAATTAGATGGAGAACATACATTACCTAGAATAATAAAGGAACTATTAAATAGAAACTTAAATGTTGAAGAATATGAAGTCATAGATTTTATTCAAAAAATGATATCATGTGGTTTAGTTGAAGATAATATTATTTCATCCGAATTACTTTCTTCTAGAGAGATTGAATTGTACGATCGTCAATTATTACAATTTTCTTTAGTCGATAATGATAATTTATCATCGATAAGATATCAGGAACGTTTGAAAAAAAGCAGAGTTTTAGTGCTGGGAATGGGTGGATGGGGAACATGGTGCTCATTACAACTTGCATTAATGGGGGTTGGAACGTTAAGGATTGTTGATGGTGATATTGTCGAATTATCAAACCTAAATAGACAAGTCTTATATACAGAGGAGGATATCGGAAAAAGAAAAGTTGACTCAGCTGAAAATGGAATATATAAGCATAATAAACACACTAAAATAGAAAAGTTTTTTGAATTTTTAACGCCAAATGAAAATAGAATTAATGATTTACTTAATAATGTTGATATGATTTTACTTGCATGGGCAAGTTTAGGCTACTACAAAAAAAATACGGTAGAGGAGGTAATACACAAAGTTGCTATTGATAAATCGATACCTATCATTGAACTTGGTGGGGACCCACATGAAATATCCATAGGACCTATTTATTTAAATAATCAAATAGGGAAAACATACTTTGATGTTAAACATCAAATTAAAAAAACATTCTATAGTGATGACCCGACAGTGAAAGAGTTTCAAGAAGCAAGAATGAAGCAACAGTTTTTAAATGGGGTGAGAACTGTTAATGCTTGGCAAAGCTCACCATCACTAGCTGTAATGTCAGGGTTAGTGATTGACCAAGTAATTAAAGTTATTACTAAATATGATGCTATCTCATTGGAAGGAAGGAAAGTTACAATCTCACTTAGGGACTTGAGTTTTTCAGAGGAGAATCTGTTTAATGGGGATAAGTAAGCATAACAAAGAATTTTTAAGTAATGGGTATACTAGTTTTTCAATAAAAGATTTTTTTCCTGAATTTGAAGTTAATTTAAATTTAATTAATAATATTGAAGAGGATAAATGGAGTTTTATTATAAAAAATAGGCGAGGGGTAAGCGATTTTTATCTTTCTGACACTGATATAGAGAGTATCAATTATGAAAAAACAATAGCATTTGAGGATAGAGATAATGGCGAGTTTTCATTTTCATTTAGAAGAATATGCTTTGATGAAATTAAAATAATTTTAGTTGATTTAATTGCGGTTGTTGATGATGTTAAATTTAAAGATTTTTTATGGAGTATAACTGGAAAGAAAGTAAACATGATATCAAACATATATTTAAGCAAGTTTGATAAAAATGATTTTTTAACTACACATTGTGACTCCGATGATGGTATAGGCATCGTGATTAACTTAACAAAGGAATGGGAAGCGAACTATGGAGGGTTAACGATGATATTAGATAACGAAAAAAAAGAAATTTTAGAAACATTTATCCCATCATATCTAAACATTTTAATTTTTGACACAAAAAAAAGAAAAATCCCACATTTTGTTTCTACAGTAACATCTAATAAAATAAGCAAAAGAATGGCATTAGTTGTGAGGTATAATGAAAAAAATTAAAGTGCTTCTTTGTGCTACTTTAATGTCATTAATATGGGGGAGTGCATTTCCTATATCAAAACTGGCAATTGACCAAGTAGGTGTTTGGGGTTTTAGAATCTATTCATTAGTTATTTCAGTTGTTTTTTTGTGTTTTGTATTTTTCATTATTGGTCGATATCGGTTTAATATTCAATACTTTTTAAAAAGTATCCCACTTGGTTTTTTGAATGTTTTTTTGGTTCCTATATTAAATAGTTTGGCGTTAAAGTATACTGAAGCGGTAAAGGCGTCTGTACTTGTTTATACGATGCCAGTAATGGCAACACTCTTGCTGAGCATAATGAATAAACACATTGAATTTCGTTCAATAATTGTGTCTTTATTATGTATTAGTGGCATTTTTATATTTATAGCGCCATCTGGCATAAGTATTGGCGAAGCGATAATTCTATTAAGTGCACTCATGTGGGCGATAGGAACCATTTTATCTGAAAAAATCGTCTTAAAAATAAACCTAACTTCAAAAGTATTTTACCAAAATATAGTCTCATTGATTTTTCTTGTATTGTTAATGCCATTTTTAGATGTTGATGTAAACATATTGAGTAATATACATCCTGAATTTCTTTGGACTGTATATATTCCAATTATCTATATGGGGCTGGCTAATGGGGTGATTGTTTATATTCTTTGGTATTACATGATAGGGCACGGCGGTGTTAAACTGTCATCATACTCAATTCTTATTTCACCAATCATTAGTGTCATGATCTCATCTTATCTTTTAGATGAGTCTATGACAATTTCAATGATAATCGGTATGTTATTTATTCTTTTAAGTATGTTAATTATTTTTTTAGAAAAAAATAAAGTTTGATATTCAAATAACGGCTTACATGCTTTTAGTGATTAAACTTCCTATCGGTGCTGCGTACTCCTCCCCCCTAAAGGGCGGAGGGGCGACGAGTTATTCACAAATGCCAAGTTATTCTGTTGTTAGCTAAGCTAGTCTTTAATGCTTCTTAACGTGGTTACTTCCTTGTACTTTACTCTGGTATTTCACTTACCTGTTGCCTAACCACATTAAGCATTATTTAAAGAGTGTAACATTACTCAAGAATAAACATGCCATAGGGGTGGATCTGTAAATAAAGGTTTTCCCCTACTGTTGGCTGCAATTGTGTGGCATTAATTTGCAACAACATGGATTGACCATGCCAATCAACAGTGACCTCATATTGAGGCCCCATATAAGCCACATGAGTGACAGTACAGCGTTGGCTATCGTCACCTTGTAAGCTGAGCGTGATAGCTTCAGGGCGTACACCGACAGTGATTTCCGTATTATCCGTTGCTAGTTGTGCTGGGCGAGGTAAGTGATAATTAAAAATATTTACTGAATCATGAGTCAGTGTGGCAGGGAAAATATTCGCATCTCCCATAAAGCTGGCCATAAACCTTGAGGCAGGCTGACGGTACAGTTCTTGTGGAGAACCTAATTGCATGATTTTCCCTTTGTTCATCACCAAAACCATATCGGAAACGGCGAAGGCTTCACTTTGGTCATGGGTCACGTATAACGAGGTGATGTTAAACTGTTGCTGTAATTCACGGATTTTTTCACGCATGCTACGGCGTAAATTGGCATCTAAGTTACTTAATGGCTCATCAAATAACAACACTTTAGGTTTGAGGATCAAGGCACGAGCTAAAGCAACACGCTGTTGCTGGCCACCAGAAATTTGGTCAACAAAACGGTCAGCAAAGCCAGCTAAATCAACCAATTCTAGTGCTTCGTCAACACGTTTTCTGATTTCAGCTTTAGGTAAGCCTAACATTTTCAAACCATAACCGACGTTGTCCCCTAACGACATATGAGGGAATAGGGCATATGATTGGAAAACCATACAAATATCACGTTGTTGGATTGAACGATCGGTAACATCCTCACCATCTATAAACATCCGTCCTTCTGTGGGTTTTTCTAACCCTGCGACTAAACGTAATACCGTGGTTTTACCACAGCCAGAGGGACCTAATAAGGTCACCATACTGCCTTGTGGAATAGAAAGACTTAAATCGTCGATGACCGTATTGGTACCAAAGCGTTTAGTCACATTTTTTAATTCAACAAAATTATGTTGTGTCATGTCAGTTACTCCATGATTACTGTGCATTTTTGGCTTTGGAACGTGAAACACGGGCTTCGCCAATTAAATAGTCAAATAAGAAAATAATGGCCAACATGACGACAATCAGTATTGAACCATAAGCAATTGCCACGCCGTATTCACCATCCTCAACACGATTAAGAATGTAGGCAGTTGCTACGCGAGTATCGGGGGTTACCAAGAATACAATGGCACTTACTGTCGTGATCGCTCGCACGAAGCTATAAATCAAAGCCGATAAAATCGCAGGGCGCAGTAATGGCAACAGAATAAAGAAAATGGTGCGCATGGAGCCTGCCCGTAAGCTGAGTGAGGCTTCATCTAACGATTTATCAATTTGCCCTAAGCCCGCAATACCGGCACGGATACCGACCGGAACATTACGCATGGTCATCGATATAATGACGATAGCTGCGGTACCAGTTAAGTAAAATGGCGAGTCATTAAAGGCTAAAATGTATGACACACCAGCCACTGTTCCCGGTACGGCAAAGCACAGCATGGTGGTAAATTCGATGGTTTTTTTACCACGAAAATCTTGGCGAACGACGATATAAGCAATTAACAAGCCGAGTATGGCGGTGATTGGTGCAGCAATACCCGCGTACAGAAGGGTATCTAATAAGGATGGCCATGCGCCGTCACTCATACCTTGACCGAATAACTTAATAAAGTTATCGAAGGTTAATGTGTAATCAACGCCCCAGTTTACCGTGAAGCTACCATAGAAAATACTACCGTATAACAATACGTTAAAGGCAACCCAAATAGCTAAGAAGGTAGTTACAGTAGCAATTAATGACACAGGTAATGGTTGTACATCACCGCGATACGATTTGCCCGAAACAGTGACATAGGAACGCTTACCTATCCACATATATTGAACGCAGAACACTAATAGTGAGAAAACTAATAGTGATGCACCCAAGGTACTTGCTGCTTGATAATCGAGCTGAGAACCTGTGATATAAAAATAAATTTGTGTTGCTAGAACATCGAAGTTACCGCCTAACACTAATGGGTTACTAAAATCGGCTAATGACTGAACGATGACAATTAAGAATGCGTTAGCCAGTGCAGGTTTCAGTAATGGCATAAACACATTAAAAAAGGTTTGGTAGCGGTTAGCTCGTAAGGTATACGAAGCTTCTTCTAATGATGGATGAATAGTTTTAATTGCCCCATCCAAAATCATAAATGACATAGGGGTAAAGGCGAGGACTTGAGCTAGCCAAATACCAGTAAAACCGTATAACCAGTTGGTATTTTCTAACCCCATATAGGCCGCGAGAAATTCGGTGATATACCCAGAACGCCCCATCATCAACGTAACACCCAAACCGACAACGAATGGCGGAGTTACGATGGGTAATATTGAGAAAATACGGCCAATAATTGCGGAGCGTTTCGCAATACGAGTGGTGTAAATAGCTAAAATTAAACCAAAGAAGGTACAGCCAGCACCAACCGCCAATGATAAAAAGATTGAGTTAATAATGACTTGAACAATATGTGACTGTGTCAAAATCGCTACAAACGCAAAGGGAGCAAAATCGCCATTACCATCGGTGAACATGGGAATAAAAATAGCCACGCTCGGAAAAACAATAAACAGCGCAATCAGGGTGACAACAGTGATGAGTGAACCAATAACAAACTGGTCGCCACCAAGCCATTCAAGGCGTGTTAGTGCGAGAGTCATCACCATGCCAAGGGCGATAAATAACACTATCGAAGAGTAGCCTAAGCCTTTTCCTTCAAGATAAGAGGTCAAAATGACTACAGCAACCGTTGCTACTGCAATGCCAATATCCAAATAATGGCGAGTTTTATGATAGCGATCCGCAGGTGTTAACGGGCGAATAAATAAAATAGAAGGCAATAAATACCAAAGCCAACTAATGTTTAAGCTGCTCCAACCATACGCGGCAAGGATTTCATCTTGCGTAGAATCAAGTAAGCCATAATCAAGGCTCCAAGAAGGTAGCAAAGCAAAACCAATCCAAGCTAATAACAACCAGAAAAAGGTGCTATCTCGCTTTTTAGGTGGTGTCAGTGTTAGGGTTTGAGACATAGATCCCCCTAAGCTCATTATATTTTGTGTAAGCAGGGTGTTTAGCCATGACACAAACTATTTTGAGCTTAATTAAATTAATTTTTATTTTAGTTAAGTAAGTGCTCAATGCGGCGTATTAACGCCGCACCAAATTGTTATTTGCTCATTTTTACTTCAGTAACCCATTTATTGATCAGGTTTTTACGGACATCTGCATCCCCGTATTTATCCATATCATAGTTAATTAGGTTTAAGTCATTGAGTTTTAATGAAACTGGGGAAGACTCCGCAGTGGTATTGGTTAAAATTTGGTAAGATTTACCTTCTTTCCAACTAAGTTCTTGCGCTTCTTTAGAGAGGACAAAATCAACGAATAGTTTGGCGTTATCCATATTGCGCGCATTTTTAAGGATACTGATACCGCCAATTTCATAGCCTGTACCTTCACAAGGTGCAATAAGCTCTAATGGTGCGCCATTTTCGACTTCTAATGAATAATCATGTAAGAACCCGATACCAATAGCAGACTCACCTCGAGCCGCATTACGTGCCGGTGCAATCCCTGACTTGGTGTATTGTGAAATATTCGCATTCAGTTTTTTCAGATAATCAAAAGCTTGTTCATTTCCCCATAGCTGGTCAAAAGTGGCCAGTGCGGTATAAGCTGTCCCTGAGCTTTGTGGGTCAGCAATTTGAATTTCGCCTTTATATTCAGGTTTAGTCAGGTCTTTCCAGCAAGTTGGGATAGGTAAACCTTTTTCTTTTAAGCGGTCTTTATTTACGCCAAAGCCTAAAATACCAATGTAAACCGCGGAAGAATAGTTCCCTTTACGTTTCGCAGGGTCTTGGAACTGAGGCATGATTTCAGATAATTTTGGCGATTTATAGGGTTCGAGTAAATCCATTTCCCCCGCCTGTGAATGAGGGTCTAATGTACCGCCATACCATACATCAGCTTGTGGATTGCGTTTTTCTGCTTCAATTTTAGCTAAAGTACTGCCAGAACCGTTACGAACAAATGTGGTTTTGACATCGTATTTTTTCGCGAAAGCTTGGGTTTCTGTTTCGCACATGGCATTAGTTGCGCTACAGTAAACCACCAGACGGCCTGCGGCATTTGCAGTGGTAGTGATTGCTGCAAGTGACAAACCCGCAGCGATAAGCGTAGAGAGAGTTTTCAGTTTCATTGTCAGTCCTTTTTTCAGGTTTTATTATCAGAGGGTGAAACAGTGCCTGCTAAGTGCTCCCGTTTGCTGACATTGGCAATCAAAAGAGGCATTAGCAGTAGCCCCATCAGAGCCGCTGCACTGGCGAGCAAGGTAAACATCCCTGACCAACCATAACGTGCAATGACCTGAGAGAGTGGCCATCCAGCAATTGCGGCACCTAAATAGGCGTACAAGCCAAGATAGCCTGTTACCGCTCCAGCTGCTTTTTTATGACAATATTCTGTTGCAGCTAGACCGATTAACATTTGTGGTCCAAAAACAAAAAAGCCGATAGCAAAAAAACATACAGCCAATAATGCATAATGATGAATTGGCGTTAACCATAAGGCGCTAACTGAAACACACAGGCCCAATGAAAACAGTAAAATCATAGGTGCGCGTTGGCCGCGAAACAAAAGATCTGAACCCCAGCCAGAACAAAGTGCCCCTAATAAGCCACCTAATTCAAATAACGATAATGTTGCGTTAGCACTCAGTAAGTTGGTACCGTGTGTTTCCGTTAACCATAGGTTTCCCCAATCATTTATTGCCATGCGGATCAAATAAACTAAGATATAAGAGAAACCTAATAACCAAATCATGCGGTTAAAAACGATGCTCTCTTTTAAAATCAAGAGCATTGGCATTGGCGGAGACAAACGCTCTTGGCGTAATTCCAGCACATCTTTTCGCCATTGGCCCACGCTAGGAAGATGCTCTTCTTGTGGTGTTCCTCGTAACTGACTACATAGCCATAAACCAACAACCACGCCAATTACCCCAGGAACAATTAAAGCCATCTGCCAGCTATATTGGGTGGCTAATAGCGCTGTCAATAAAGGCAGCAGCATTCCACCAAGGTTTATCGAGATATTCCATAACCCCCACCAAAAGCCACGTTCATTGCGTGAATACCAATGGGTTAAGATACGTGCGCAAGGAGGCCATCCCCAACCTTGGAAAAAACCATTTAATGTCCACACCACTAATAAAGCAGGGAACGATAAGCAATAGGCGAATACGATATTTAGCAACCCAGTCATCACTAGGCCTGCCCCCATAAACCAGCGATATCCTGTAATATCGTGAAAAATACCCGATAAAAACTTTGAAATACCGTAGGTAAGGTAAAACGCAGTGGCTATCCAGCCGATATCGCTTTTATCGAGAAACAATTCACTTTGCATAACTGGCATCACGAAATTAAAGCTTTTTCGTGTAAGGTAAAAAGTGGCATAACCAATAATCATTGATAGCATTAAGCGGCGACGCCAAAAACGATAAGTGTTATCCAGACTCAACGTGTCATTACCTGTCATGGTGTTGTTTCTCTTGTTTGGCAAATGTAATCAAGTTTTTAACAAAAAGGATGAGAGAAGGTATTAGAGGGGTAGGAATAATTCCTAGTTTTGCGATGTTTTATCTCAAAATGTGGGCAAGTTAACACTTATTTTCGTTCCATTTTGGGTGGTTAACGTCCAATCACCGCCTAAGGCTCTGACTCGTTCTTCAATACCACGTAAACCAAAGCCGCTGGTTCGTTTACTAAAAGGAATACCAACGCCATTATCATCAACGATAAGCTGGATCTGGTCATTTACTTGTTCAAGTGATATATGGATTTGAGTGGCTTTTGCATGCTTACTGATATTGTTAAGTAACTCTTGGACTAGCCGATATAGTGTAAATAAAACCGTTTCGTTTATTGGTGTTTCTTGTAAACCGTAATGAAAATGGCATTGAATATTCCTTTCAGGGAAGGAAAACTCAGCAATTAAGTGTTTAAGCGCTTTTTCCAAGGACATTTCTTCTAGCACGGGCGGGCGTAACTGGCGCAACAATTGCCGTGTAGACTGGTGAATTTGCTGCGCGAGTTCATTAATTTGGCTCGCTGCTTGCTGGCCAAGTGGGTCAGCGGCAGTTTTTTTGACTAACATTGATTGAATTTGGATGGCGGTAATATTTTGGCCGATTTCATCGTGTAACTCACGGGCAATCGCTTTTTTAATATCTTCTTCGGTATGGACTAATTGGCGCATTAAATCACGACGAGCTTTTAGCTCTTGTTCTAAACGTTGGCGGTAACGTTGTAAATTGCTAGCAAGTTGTTTTTGACGGCTAATGGCAATCCCTAATCCAATACCAATAAGGGCTTGGGTACTTAAGAACATCTCTAGCTCTTCTAAATCAGCGAAGGCACCGTGGAATTGCCGAGCAAAAGTAATAATTAAACTCCCTAATAGAGCGGAAAGTACTCCACCTTGCCAGCCATAGCGATAGGCCATAAAAACATTAGGAATAAATACCAGTAGGACAATTAAACGCTCTATTTCAGGCGCAAAAAAGACTTGAGCGCTTAAACCGACAACACAAAACAAAAAGCACCAGACAATCAATGAAGTACGTAATTGCTTATCAGGAGTCCCATAGTCAAGTAACATTTGGTAGTGCTGTTCGTGTAGATATTCATAAATTAGGTAAACAAATGGGGATAGCAAAATTCCGCCAGTAAATGTCGTTAAAAATAACTGGCTAACGGAATAGGGGGATAACCAACCAAATAATAACGCATGCAGAATGCTATTTGCAGCCACACCGGCGAGCAACAGTAATAAACGTTGCCAATATAAAGTGTATCGCCACCAGATATCTTGAATAATAAAAGCGACTCCAAGGCTGAGCAATGGAGAGAGTAATAAAATAGGTTGAAACAGTAATTGTTCTTCTGATAGCCAAAGATTGAGTATTCCTTCACTGAGTAGCAGTGTTGGCCAATAGCGTCGCCAAAGGATGATCATTAAAGCGAGTCTTAACCCTTGAGGAAGAAATAATGTTGCTTGAAAACTATTTTGGCTCAAATAAAAACCGATGATCCACAACCCAACCCACAATAATGAATAGGTAAAAAGTAGAAAGGTGGATTGTAGTGTTAATCGCAGGCTTTTATTCATCATAAATTATCGAGAAATCAGGTTGTGTTCTAATGCATAATGAACCAGATCGATGGTATTTTCACACTGTAATTTACCGAGTACATTAGCACGGTGCACATGAACAGTTTTATGGCTCAATTCGAGTTGTTCAGCTATGACCTTAACGCTTAACCCTGATACTAATAAATCAAATACTTCGCGTTCACGAGGGGTAAGCTCTTGAATTCCTTTTTGTTGCTGCGGTGAATGGCGTAAAGCTCTCATGGCATCTGAACATAGGTAGCAACCTCCCTGATGGACAGAACGAACAGCTTGGACTAATTCTTCTGGCCCGCAGCGTTTCGTTAAATAAGCGCTAGCCCCCGCATCTAACGCACTTTGAACAAAAGCCGGCGTGTCATAAATACTTAAAATAATTGTACGGAAGTCGGGCTTTTTCTGGCGTAGACGCGTGAGTAATTGCAAGCCGTTTTCATCAGGCATAGAAATGTCCATAATGGCCACATCTATATCAAGGTTAATTAGGTTTGGCCAAGCTTCTTGGGCATTTGCATATTGCCCAACCACTGAAATATCACTTTCTAAGGTAAGCAATTGAGCGAACCCAGACCGTACAACAATATGGTCATCAATTAAGGCGATTTTTATCATTTGGCTTTATTATTTTAATGTGTAGTGTGTTACTCAGTCTTATATCAAGATGGGAAAGGATAATCTATAAACATCATTTAGAATTCTGATATTCATCAGAAAAGCAGAGTATAAAAGGAGGAGGGAAGGCGAGCCCACAATAGGCAATGATTTAATCGTATAAGGTAATAAAACTAAGGCGTAATGTTTTATTACCTGAAGAGTTACCCCTTATTTTAGATGATTAAACAGGCACTACTTCAATGATATAAACGTGGGTATCCGTGTTGATGATCCGATTAAGTTTTAACCCAGACTTGGCAAATAGCGCTTCAAACTCTGCTTTTGTATGCCCGCCGCCATCCGCGGAAAGGTTGATACAGAGTAAATCCAATTCTTTGCCAAAATAGGGTTTGTCATCATCACCAATAACACAATCGATCAAGAGTAATTTAGATGATTGCTTCATAGCACGGCGGATAGTTTTTAGGATCTCAACAACTTTGTCATCTGGCCAGTCATGGCTGATATACTTAAGTAAAAATATGTCGGCTTCTGGGCATTTTTCAAAGAAAGAACCGGGGCAAGTTTCCCAACGAGAGTCATCTTCTAATAAGTGTAAGATATTATTTTCTAAAACATGTTCCCTATCAAATAGAATACCTTGAACTGTTGGGTTGTTTTTCAGTACTTCGAGAAGTAAACCACCAAAGCCACCCGCAATATCAGCTACAACAATATTTTCATTGAAATCATAATGCCTAACTACAGAGTTATTTTCTATCGCTGAAAATGATGACATACCATTATGGAAGTTGTCGGGTAAGTTGGCATTTTTCTCCCAATATTCAAAGAAACTACCGCCAAATAAATCTTCAAATACCGGTTTTTTTAATGCGATATCACTTAATTGATAAGACGGCATCCAAAATGTTTGGTCTGTTACCATGAGTATCGCTTGGCGTAATGAAAATGGATGATCAGCCTTTAGAAATTCGGCTTCAGGGTTTAAGGCAAAACGCGAGTCACCTAGAGAGGTAAAAATCCGGTGGCTGGCAAGCAGGCGCAGTATTTGGCGAATTGTTCTTTCTCTGCAACCGAGTTCTTGTGCTAGCTGCTCTGACGTTTTGGGGCCACTCTCTAAGTGTTCAGCTAAATTAAGTTTTGCAGCTGCACGTAATGCAGCTTGAAACATGAAACCAATTGTTTGCTGTAAAACGTATACGCCAGCACTGAGGTCATCTGGTTTGTTAGTTACCGTTGAAGAGTCTTTCATTTGACATCCTATTATTGTTTAAAAAAAGGTCAATTGATTTGTTCTTTTTAAGTATTATATTGCTTTGCGGAAAAAGCAAACCATATAAAAAGAAAATGCTATAATTTCTTATCTTAATGTATTATAAGTAATTATTTTTTTGATTGTCTGCTTTGTTATGGATTGTCAAATTAGCGTTAATATTTTATTTCACACATAAAATATAAATATATTTAATGTAACTTAACTGAAATATCAATAGGGTTAACTAGGTTTTTCCCCCTTTAATACGGGGTGTATAAAATAAACGACAAACCAGTATTGTCACTGTCTCCAAATGGAGACATTTATCTTTTTGATATTTAAGGTTATTTTATTTTTGATGCTAGAGTGTCTTAAATTAGCGACAATACGATGAATGGAGAACACTATTTTTGTGTACTTAAATCCCGTAAAAGAATGGTTGAATATATTTTTTGTTATTATTCAAAGTGATGAGTGTTTTCTTGAAAAGTTGGCATGGCTTGTGCATAATAATACTCAGTTGCTCATTCAATTTATTATGTAGGTCCATAATTAGTTGGGTACATACCACATAAAGCAAGAATGACGCCAAAGTAAGGTGCCTACCGTCCAACAGCACAGATACTCGCCTTCGGGCCTTATCAAACACAGGGCGACACGTTGAGTGAGGCACCACCTATATGATTATCTTTATTGTAAAGACATAGTCATATAAAAGAAGTAACCCATCGCTGGCGGGGTAGAGTCCAATACTCTATCCCGCCTTCCTGTTTATCTCCCCCATTCTTTCGAACCGCTGCGTTGCTATCTCAGTGTAGTTTCCCCAAAGATCATCTTAAGTGATTGGTTGTTGAAATGCGCTTTTGCTATTTATTTATCAATAGATATGCGTGGCTAAAAAGCCCCGACCTTTATTTAGAGAGGTTGGCATGTTGATTGCTATCACATTATACACTTAGTCTGATTTCAACATTGCGGTATACAGAATTGTGATTCAACTACCCGTCCTACAAAGAGTTCTGTTACCATTAAAAAACGTTTAATGAGTATGAGATGAATGCATTGAGTAAATGGCGTTTTTTCCCGCGCTCCTTGCGCCAATTGGTTGTTATGGCATTCTGGTTGGTATTATTACCACTCTTAGTGTTAGCTTATCAGGCTTACCAAAGCTTAGAGCAACTGAGTAATCAAGCAGCCGATATCAATAAGACCACATTGCTTGACGCAAGGCGCAGTGAGGTCATGAGTAGTCTCGCCTTGGAAATGGAGCGTAGTTATCGGCAATATTGTGTTTTACAAGATGCGACACTACAGACACAGTATCAAAAGCAATTTGTTGACTATGAACAGATGCTTGAGCGCCAAAAGACGATTTTACCGAAAGACTCAGATACCTCTAACCTGTCTAAAATATTAGGGCAACTTAAAGCAGTTACTTGTGAAAATAACGAACCAACCCAGAAAGTTGTTCAAGCATTGGAACAATTTTCCGCTGAAAATGCACTTTTAATTCAAGAAACAAGAAATGTGATTTTTAGTCGTGGAGAGCAATTACAAAAAGCAATTGCCAATAAAGGGCAATTATTTGGTTGGCAAAGTTTAATCCTCTTTTTATTGAGCGCATTACTGGTCACTTTATTCACAAGGATGATTATTGGTCCGGTGAAGGTTATTGAGCGAATGATTAACCGCCTCGGTACTGGTCGAACCTTGGCGAGCAATATAGAACGCTTTAAAGGCCCTCGAGAGCTGCGTACTATTGCTCAGCGGATCATCTGGTTGAGCGAACGTTTGGCATGGCTTGAATCTCAACGCCATGAATTTTTGCGTCATATTTCACATGAATTAAAAACGCCTTTAGCCAGTATGCGTGAGGGAACAGAACTTCTTGCGGATGAGGTTGCTGGGCCATTAACGGTCTCCCAAAGGGAAGTTGTCGAAATCTTAGATCATAGCAGTAAGCACCTTCAGCAACTTATTGAACAACTTCTTGATTATAATCGCAAATTGGTAGATAACCCACCTGAAGCACAATTAGTCGATTTGCAAAAGCTGATTGACGATATTGTAAATGCACATAATTTACCGGCGAGAGCGAAAAATATTAAAACGGACGTGCGTCTAAAAGTTGAAAGTTGCTTAGCAGAACCGACACTTCTTGGGCGTGTAATCGATAATATCTACTCCAATGCGGTGCACTATGGCAGCGAATCAGGTAATATTTGGGTTTCTAGTCGTAGGATAGACAATAAACTTCTGATTGAAGTTGCTAATACAGGTACTCCAATCCCAGATTCTGAAAAAAGCATGATATTTGAGCCTTTTTATCAAGGTTCATTACAAAGAAAAGGTGCTGTTAAAGGAAGTGGATTAGGGCTAAGTATTGCACAGGATTGCATCAAACAAATGGGGGGAGAGCTCTCCTTGGTGCCTCATAAATCAGCAGATGTTTGTTTTAGAATTGAACTGCCTCTAACAGCAGAGAATGAATAATGGTAAATCGGTCTACAGAACTTTTAACCGTACTTTGTAATAAAGTCGCGTTTAATAAACAAAAGCAGGTGGTTAGTTACGTGATGAGACGTACAACTACACATATTGGGGTGGTTTTATTTGGCCTTTTTTTAACAGGTTGTGTTACGAAAGATGGGCAATCCCCCCTTGAAACACTGTCACAAGTTGTTGTACCTGAAGTTAAAGTGACTGACTATCGCTATGCATCTTGTGAAACTATTTGGGATAATGACCAGCTAGCAGCTCGTGAAAACGCCTTGTTTTGGTTACGTATGATGGATTGTGCTGATAGGGTTGATATGACTCAGGCTCGAACTGATGCTAATCAAATAACGGTGACGGATTGGTCGACGGCATTTCAACAAAATATCTTATTAAATTCAGCAGACCCCAGCATTGCTGAAAGGCGAAAAATGCTTGATAGCATTAATACCTATAGTTTGAGTTTTCCAACAGGGGTACGCCCCTTATTGCAGCTATGGCGTGAACAACAAGTGCAAATTATTAATCTTTCTGATGCAGGTTCGCGTTATAAGCGTTTGCAGCAAGAAATGGACAGTAAACTCGACCGCCTAAAGGAAGACAATGCCAAGCTGGCTTTTGAATTGAACACGACTGCGCGAAAATTAGAAAACTTAACGGATATTGAACGCCAACTTTCTTCACGCAAAAAAAGTACTAATGAAACAGAAAAAGAAGTCGAGAATGCAGTAGAAGGGGAAAAACCTACATCTTCAGAGAGCCAGCAGCCAAGTAACACATCGGGCTCATCTGTAGAACAGCCTTCATCGGAGAATGAACCTAATGACAAACCGTAAATCGGCAAATTTACTGTTAGTGGATGACGACCCAAGTCTACTTAAACTACTCGGAATGCGTTTAAGTAGTGAAGGTTTTAAAGTCATTACGGCAGAAAGCGGGCCTGAAGCACTAAAAATATTACAAAAAGAAAAATTAGATTTAGTGATCAGCGATTTACGAATGGATGAAATGGATGGCATGGCGTTATTTGATGAAATTCAAAAAGCCCATCCGAATATGCCCGTTATTATATTAACGGCACACGGCTCTATTCCTGATGCTGTTGCGGCTACACAACGAGGGGTATTTAGTTTCTTAACTAAACCCGTTGATAAAGATGCACTATATAAAGCCATCGACGAAGCTCTTGCGCTTTCATCAACCCCAATAAGTGATGAGGAATGGAGCTCTGGTATTGTGACTCGCAGCCCTTTAATGATCCGTTTACTAGAGCAAGCCCATATGGTTGCTCAGTCAGATGTAAGCGTATTAATTAATGGGCAAAGTGGTACAGGTAAAGAAGTATTGGCTCAAGCAATCCATAAAGCAAGCCCTCGTGCTCGTAAGCCATTTATTGCGATTAACTGTGGCGCATTACCTGAGCAATTATTAGAGTCTGAACTTTTTGGCCATGCTAAAGGTGCATTTACAGGCGCGGTGAGTAATCGTGAGGGGTTATTTTTCGCTGCTAGTGGTGGGACCTTATTTTTGGATGAAATTGGTGATATGCCAATGCCATTGCAAGTCAAATTATTGCGAGTGTTGCAAGAGCGCAAAGTACGCCCCTTAGGAAGTAACCGTGATTTAGATATTGATGTACGAATTTTATCTGCCACTCATCGTGACTTACCGAAAGCGATGGAAAAAAATGAGTTTAGAGAAGACCTTTATTACCGCTTGAATGTAGTTAATCTACGTATTCCTGCGTTGAATGAACGCTCTGAAGATATCCCATTATTAGCTAATCATTTATTACGTGAGTCAGCATCTCGCCATAAACCGTTTGTACGCAGTTTTTCCAGTGATGCGATGAAATGCCTTATTACCGCGAGTTGGCCAGGAAATGTGCGTCAGCTAGTCAACGTCATTGAACAATGTGTTGCACTCACCACGTCTCCTGTTATTAGTGAAGCGCTTGTCAGTCAGGCTCTGCAAGGGGAAAATACGGCCCTCCCGACTTTTGTTGAAGCGCGTAATCAGTTTGAACTAAATTACTTGCGTAAGTTATTACAAATGACGAAGGGGAATGTGACTCAAGCTGCTAGAATGGCAGGGAGAAATCGTACAGAATTTTATAAATTACTTGGTCGTCATGATTTAGAAGCCAATGATTTTAAAGAATAAATGAAAATTATTGACCGCATGAATTTTATCGAACAAATTATGTGCAATAGAGCAATCCATATTCATGCTTCGGGAGAAAAAACACCTTATGAGCCGTAAGCTTAACATTTCGCTAGCACAACTTAACTGGCTAGTCGGTGATATTGAAGGCAATTGTGAACGCATGCTGCAAGTTGTAAAAGAACAAGCAGGTCACACTGATATCGTTATGTTTTCAGAGTTATCACTGACTGGGTATCCTCCGGAGGATTTGATTTTCCGTGGTGATTTTGAAGACCGTTGCCTCGTACAACTTGAACGCCTACAAAAAGCCAGTTCTGCTACAGCAATTATCGTCGGTCACCCATGGTATGAAAACGATGAAATCTATAATGCGTTATCATTTTTTTACCAAGGCAAATTACACGCACGTTATTTTAAACAAGAACTGCCAAATTATGGTGTATTTGATGAGCCTCGTTATTTCACGGCTGATGAAAAAACCTGCGTAGTCGAATTTAAAGGTTATCGCATTGGGTTATTGATTTGTGAAGATATTTGGTATGACGAGCCAGTGGATGCCGTTAAAGGCGCCGGTGCTGAGTTATTACTCACGATAAATGCTTCACCTTATGATATTCACAAAGAACATATTCGTAGTGACTTGCTGGTCGATCATTGCCAACGTACTAATATGCCTATCGTCTATCTCAACCAAGTCGGTGGTCAAGATGAACTAGTATTCGATGGCGGTTCTAAGGTATTGGCGAATAAAGGTAAACAAGTATACCAGTTGGCTGAGTTTGAAGAACAAGTAGCGACAGTCCATTTTGAAGATTTGGTATTGGTGACTGATGGTGGGGCTCAAGAAGAAACGAACTCAGTGGCTCAAGTTTACCAAGCGTTGGTATTGGCAACACGTGATTACATCACTAAAAATGGCTTCAACGGTGCTATTTTAGGGTTGTCTGGGGGGATAGACTCAGGGCTGACTGTTGCTATTGCCGTAGATGCAATAGGTAAAGAGCATGTACAGGCAGTGATGATGCCTTTCCGCTATACTTCTGAAATGAGCATCCATGATGCCAAAGAACAAGCTGAGCTGCTCGGAGTTGAATTTGATATTGTTTCTATTGAGCCAATGTTTGATGCATTCATGGCACAATTAGCACCTATGTTTGAAGGTACAGCAGCTGATACAACAGAAGAAAACCTACAAGCACGTTGCCGAGCTGTTATTCTAATGGCAATGTCTAATAAACGCCGTCGTTTAGTGTTGACCACAAGTAACAAAAGTGAATCGGCCGTGGGCTATTCAACATTATATGGCGATATGGCTGGGGGATTTGATGTATTAAAAGATGTGCCTAAAACCCTCGTCTTTGAGTTAGCTAAATATCGTAATACAATATCGCCAGCTATCCCTCAACGTGTCATTGATAGGCCTCCTTCTGCGGAACTTGCTCCAGGCCAGTTAGACCAAGACAGCCTACCGCCTTATGACGTTTTGGATGCGATACTTGAAGGTTATGTCGAAAAAGATCTCTCCGTTAATGATTTAATTAAGTTAGGTTTTGATAAAGACATGGTGCGTAAAGTTGTACGCCTTGTTGATATTAACGAATATAAACGCCGTCAAGCTCCTATTGGGCCGCGTATTACCATGCGTAATTTTGGGAAAGATCGCCGTTATCCGATCACCTCAGGTTTTGGCCGTAAAAACTGGTCATAACAGGGACTATTTATGAAAAAAATTGATGCAATTATAAAGCCATTTAAACTTGATGATGTTCGTGAAGCTCTGGCTGAAGTAGGAATAACTGGGATGACTGTTACTGAAGTGAAAGGCTTTGGTCGCCAAAAAGGGCATACCGAGCTGTATCGCGGTGCAGAATATATGGTCGATTTCCTCCCTAAAGTAAAAATTGAAATTGTAGTTCCGGACGATATAGTCGAAAACTGCGTCGAAACCATTATGCAAACCGCGCAAACCGGTAAAATTGGTGATGGTAAAATCTTTGTTTATGACGTTGCCCGGGTGATCCGCATCCGTACGGGTGAACAGGACGAAGAAGCGATTTAAACATAGAAGGAAAAAGCGGTAACGGAAAATACACAGGAATGGGATTAAAACAGTGTATTTGTTAGATGAACCCGTTACCGCTAAATTGCGAGAAAACTAAGCCGCTTGAGCTTTAAAACGTGATTAAAGCAATTTTAATGCGTTAATGCATCTCAAGAAATGCTCTTCTCACGAGAAGAGCATTTTTTTATCAATTAGTTGAGTGGCAGAACCTTATGTGGGCCAAAACATTCATAGTGAATAGCATTGGCATCAACCCCCATTGAAACCAACTGTTTACCAACATGTTGCATAAAACCGACTGGGCCGCAGAAGTAAAACTGCATGTTTGGTTGCTCAATCCATTCACGAACTTGCTCTAAGTCCATTAAACCTTGGAATTGATAATCAAAGCCAGCCCGATCAGTTGTACGAGGTTGATTAAACCAAATGGCAGATTGCCCCGCTTTTTGTTTTGCCATCAGTTGTTGTATTTCATGGCTAAAAGCATGAACAGCCCCATTTTCAGCCGCATGTAACCAATTGACTTGTGCATCGTGCCCTTGTTCTGTGAGGTGGTTAAGCATACTCAACATCGGGGTTAAGCCTACACCCGCAGAAATCAACGTGACAGGGGTTTGGTTATCAACATCGATAAAGAAATCACCACAAGGAGGGGCCAATAATACGCTATCACCTTCATTTAATTGCTGGTGTAAGAAATTAGAAACAGCGCCTTGGTCTTCGCGTTTTACGGCGATACGATAGCTATGACCATTAGGTGCAGTAGTTAATGAATATTGGCGAATTTCTTGGTTTTCAAAATCATCACTATTTACATAGATTGTAATATATTGCCCTGCGCGGTAATTTGCGACGGGTTTTCCATCGACAGGGACAAATTCAAAACTGGTGATGACATCACTTTGTGGCTGTTTTTGTTTTAGTTTAAATTCCCGTAGGCCTTCCCATCCCCCCGTTTTATCTGAGTTTTCTTGGTAAATTGCGGCTTCACGACCAATGAAAATATCCGCTAATACACCATAAGCTCTTCCCCATGCATCAAGCACTTCTTGACCTGGGTTAAGTAATTCATCGATAGCTGCCAGTAAGTTTTCCCCAACAATTGGGTAGTGCTCCGGTTTGATATTTAAACTCACGTGTTTTTGTGCGATTTTTTCCACGGCAGAAACCAGTGCTTCAGGTGTTTCAATATGGACGGCATAAGCGCAAATAGCATTGAATAGGGCTTCGCGTTGGTCACCATTCATTTGGTGAGTCATATTGAAAATATCTTTTAGTTCAGGATGTTGTTTAAACATTCTGTCATAAAAATGGGCGGTAAGTTTGGGGCCTGTCTCAGCAATGGCAGGGATAGTTGATTTAACAATGGCAATGGTTTGGCTATCTAACATACAGGTGCTCCTGAATTATTTTCATGTTCCCTTAGTGTTCATCGCGATGATGTATTTTTCAGCTACTTGAAAATATATTGCATATTTTCATTTAGATAGCGTTATTTCACCGTAATAAACGTACTTTTATTTGAGAGACACAAAGTTTATTTATAAACATGCATTTTAAATACAACTTATAATATTTAAGGTAACAAGTAAATACTCAAACGTGGAAAATATGACTGAAATAAACACATAATGAGAAGGGGCTTGCAAATTCAGCGATCTCTGCGTCAAAAAATAAAATTTGGGCTATTTTATAGTGAAGCCTTAAGAAGCAAATGAAGTGAAAAAAATTAATGCAATCGTTTGCGTATATTTTTTCTTTAGGGCTATCTCAACAGAGAAAAAGAGTTTACACTGTGTGTTATTGCGATGAATCGATTTTCAACCTATTGAATTGCTGAGGCAGGAGAAGCGAATGTTAAAGCGTGAAATGAATATTGCAGACTATGATCCAAAACTATGGGAAGCAATGGAGCAAGAAGTACAACGTCAAGAAGAACACATTGAATTAATTGCTTCTGAAAACTATACCAGTCCACGAGTCATGCAGGCTCAAGGTTCTCAGCTAACCAATAAATATGCAGAAGGCTACCCAGGTAAACGCTATTACGGCGGTTGTGAGTACGTTGACGTCGTTGAGCAATTAGCGATTGACCGTGCAAAAGAATTATTTGGTGCTGATTACGCAAACGTACAGCCGCATTCTGGTTCACAAGCAAACGCTGCTGTTTACATGGCTTTATTACAACCGGGCGATACAGTGTTAGGTATGAACCTTGCACACGGTGGGCATTTGACGCATGGTTCGCCAGTTAATTTCTCGGGTAAGTTATATAATATCGTTCCTTATGGTATTGATGAGAGCGGTAAAATTGACTACGACGATATCAAAGCACAAGCAGTAAAACATCAACCTAAAATGATTATCGGCGGTTTCTCTGCATATTCAGGTGTGGTTGATTGGGCTAAAATGCGTGAAATTGCAGATAGCATTGGTGCTTATTTGTTTGTTGATATGGCTCACGTTGCAGGTCTTATTGCAGCTGGTGTTTATCCAAACCCAGTTCCTCACGCTCATGTTGTCACAACAACGACCCATAAAACTTTAGCAGGCCCTCGCGGTGGTTTGATCCTTGCTAAAGGTGGCGACGAAGAGATGTACAAAAAAATCAACTCTGCGGTATTCCCAGGTTCTCAAGGTGGCCCTTTAATGCATGTGATTGCAGGTAAAGCGGTTGCGTTGAAAGAAGCTATGGAGCCAGAGTTCAAAGTTTACCAGCAGCAAGTGGCGAAAAATGCGAAAGCCATGGTCGACGTTTTCCAAAAACGTGGCTATAAAGTTGTATCTGGTGGAACTGAAAACCACTTATTCTTAGTTGATTTAGTTGATAAAGGTATTACTGGTAAAGATGCTGATGCAGCTCTTGGCCGCGCTAATATCACTGTTAACAAAAACAGCGTACCAAACGACCCGAAAAGCCCATTCGTAACGTCTGGTGTACGTATTGGTTCTCCAGCAATTACACGTCGTGGTTTTAAAGAAGCGGAAGCAGGTGAGCTAGCTGGCTGGATGTGTGATATTCTAGACAACCTCAATGACGAAGCGACCATTGAAAGCGTGAAACAAAAAGTATTAACAATCTGCAAAAAATACCCAGTTTACGCATAATATAAACAATATTTAATTACCTAAACCCGCTTCTACATGTTTGTATGAGCGGGTTTTTTGCATTGAAAAAAGGGAGGGGTGATGGTCATTCCATCAACACGTTGGTTAGCTATTGACTATTTTACCTATTTTTTTGCGTATAGTATTTTTTTACCATTTTGGTCTGTGTGGCTACAGGGCGAGGGTATTGATGCAGAAATGATAGGGGTTTTACTCGGTGTCGGGCTAACAGCTCGTTTCCTAGGTGCAATGTTTATTACTCCTTCCGTTAAAGAGCCCTCAAAACTCATCATGGCACTACGACTGCTAGCAGGTCTCTCATTAATTTTCTCTGTTGGTTTTGCTTTTGGTTCCCATTGGGCATGGTTATTATTTGTGATGATAGGGTTTAACTTGTTTTTTGCACCAATGGTTCCATTAGGGGATTCGTTGGCTGGCACTTGGCAAAAACAATTTTCATTCGATTATGGCAAAATCCGTGTTTGGGGCTCTATCGCATTTATTATCGGCTCATCTTTAATGGGCTATTTGGCGGGAGTCTGGGGTCATCAGTCCATTATGGTTGCTTTGATTATAAGTTGCTTAGCATTATTGCTAGGGTCAATGTTAAAACCCGCTATCATGCCGACTGGAGCTGCCAAAGTAGAGGGCGATGATAAGCTTTCCTTTAAGCAATTAATTGCAGATAAGAACATCGTGAAGTTTTTAGTTTGCGTAACGCTGCTGCAAGGTGCACATGCAGCTTATTATGGGTTTGCGTCCCTATTTTGGAAAGAAGCGGGCTATTCAGATTTAGTAATAGGTAATTTGTGGTCACTGGGTGTTGTCGCAGAAGTGATAGTTTTTATGTTGAGCCACCGTTTATTTAGGCGTTGGAGTGCTCGTAATCTATTACTCTTATCTGCATTTTGTGGGGTGATTCGCTGGGGCTTAATGGGGGCATTTACCAGTTTACCAGTATTAATCATTATACAAATACTGCACAGTGGTACCTTTACGGTTTGCCATTTAGCCGCGATGCGTTTTATTAGTGCGCGTAAAGAAAATGAAATCATTCCGTTACAAGGGGTGTATTCTGCCCTAGCCACCGGTGGTGGGTTAGCTGTGCTTACAATTATTGTTGGTTATATTTATGAGCGCGTTCCAGCCCATCATGGTGTGGTTTTCTATTTAATGGCTTTTCTTGCTATTCCTGCCATATTTATTCGACCCAAAATTGTTGCTCAGCCGTAATGGTGAATAGTTACGAGGGAGTCTGTTGTCAAGTAGTGAAGTGAATATGCGTATTCTTGCTGCATTTCATTTATATTAATTTAAATAAAAACACTTAATTAAAATGGGCAAGTAGCTTTCTGAGCTACTTGCCATCTAAAGTTAGTATTATTTTTATAAGCTTGGTAAGAATGTTGTAAATACAGGCATAAATGTCACTAGTAATAAAACAACAATTAATGCGAAGAATAACGGTAATACTTCACGAATAAAGTCAGCAATACGCACACCTGTGATAGACGTCGCGACAAACATCACTGTTCCCATTGGTGGCGTTAAACAACCAATAGCCAAATTCAATATCATCACAATACCAAAGTGGATTGGGTCGATACCGAGTAATTTGACCGTTGGCATTAATAGAGGAACGAGCACAATAATCGCGGCATTACCTTCAATGAACATGCCTAGAATTAACAGAACCGCATTGACTATCATTAAAAATACATAAGGATTGTCAGAAAAATTGGTCATCATTCGCGCGACATCTTGTGCCACTTGCTCATTCGTCAATACCCATGCTAATGCGGAACATGTCATGATGATTAGCATAATACTCGCGGTTGAACGAGCTGTTTCGAGAAACGAAGCGGCGATATCTTTTAACTTCATTTCGCGATAAAAGAAGGTACCAATAACGATGACATAAAGTACAGCAATTGCACCAGCTTCTGTTGGGGTAAAAATACCAAACCTAATTCCACCAATGATCACAAGAACCAACAAGAAAGCTGACATTGCGCCTTTACCGGTTTGGTATACCTCTGACCAAGTCGGTCCTTTTTCTCTTGCTGGTTTATAGCCACGTCTCTTGGCAATCAAATAAATAGTAACCATTAAGGCAAGGCAGCACATAAGGCCAGGAATAATTGCAGCCATAAACATTTTGCCAATGGAAACGTCAGCAACAAACCCATAAATAATAAGGGCTATCCCAGGGGGAATAATTGGGGTAATGAGTGAACCAGCTGCTGTCACAGCAGCAGAAAAACTCCTTCCATAGCCTAATTTCGTCATTTCAGGCACTAGCATTTTAGACAGCATTGCACAGTCTGCAAGGTTAGATGCTGATAGCCCACCCATCATGGTGCTTAACAATACGTTTGATTGAGCAAGACCTCCAGGGTAGTGGCCGGATAAAGTGCCAGTGAATTTTAGCATTCGACTGGTTATTCCAGTGTAATTTAATAAATTTCCTAATAAAATAAAAAAAGGAATAGCTAGTAAGGTTACGTTTTCCCCTGCACCAATAATTCTCTGTACGGCGATTAATGGAGAAATATCACCAACAGAAAAGAAATAAGTGAGTAAAGCGATTAATACACTTAAGAATATAGGGACGTTAATTAAAAAACAGAAAATTAATACAATACAGGCGATAACTACTGACATGGTTTATCCCCTTTAATTAATTTGCTCATATCTTCCAACAAATGTTGAATTGAAAATAACACCATGATGGATGCACCAATAGGAACAGAGAGGTCGATGTAATAATAAGAAACACCAATAATTGGGGTTATCTTATCTTCTGCAATAATAGACAGTTCGTATCCAAGGTAACCGAAAATTGATAAAGCAATGATAGCCATAATATGGGTGAATACTGCGATAACTAACTGTATTTTTTCAGGAAATAAAGAGGTGATGGCATCAATACTGACATGCATTCTTTTACCTGCGGCCGAAGCGGCACCGATCATGACAAGCCAGATGTAGCAAATAATTAAAACTTCTTCACTCCACATTAAAGGGTCATTAAGAAGCCAACGCATGAACACAGCAAGAATAGTGATCATCACAATCGCTGCGACGGCGAGTGATGATACAATATCACTTAATTTCCCCAGAAATTTAAACATAGAAGATCCTTGCAAGAATAATAGCTAACCTTATTATTGTGAAAAGACTGGCGGAATATACCGCCAATCATGATGGTTAATTATTAATAATATCTTGTGTTTGCTGGTATAAATTTGCAGACCACTCTGGGAATTCATTATAGAATGGCTTAGATTTTTCTTTGAAAAGCTCACGGTCAACTTCAACGACGGTAACCCCTTCATTCTTCATTTTTTCAATAATTTCTTTTTCTTCTTTTAGAACTAATTCAGTTAAATATTGGCCTGCTTCATTTCCTGATTCAACCAAAGCTTGTTGAATATTTTCAGGTAATTTACTGTAGGTTTTGCTTCCCATGACTAAGTTAGTGACGTTTTCTACATGGCCCGTTAGGATAAGAAATTTCGCTGCTTCATGGTGTTTTTGGCCATATAAAACAGGAATTGGGTTTTCTGCACCGTCAATAATTTTAAGGTTAAGTGCGGTATAAACTTCAGCTAAAGGTAATGGTGTTGGAGTTGCTCCCATCGCTTCTAAGCCTTTAATTTGGATCTTATTATTTGGTACACGGATTTTTAAACCTTTTAAGTCATCCGGCGTTTTTATCATTTTATTCGCGAGAATATGACGTGACCCATATAACCAATCTTTAGATACAACATGCAGGCCTTTTTTATCCAACTGCTGTTCTAAATTGCCATACCAAGGTGAAGCATTTAATTTAAAAATATCCTGATAGGAAAGGCCTAAATAAGGACCAAACATAATGCCGTAGTCAGGGACATAGTCAGAGAAGAAAGCGCCATCAGCGAGAGTAATTAATGGGCTACCTAATTTCATTTGTTCTATGACATCTTTCTTAGAACCTAATTGTGAACTTGGGTAAGGGATTAATTCACCTTCACCATTTGTTTTTTCATTGAATTTTTTTGCCCATTCATGGATTGCTAAGTCAAAAGGTTCGCCTGGATTATTTTCGTAGGCAACTTTTAATTTATATTTAGCATCAGCAAAAGCTGAACCAGCCATACTGCCCATTAAAATCATAGTGCTGAGTGTTAAGCTAAGAATTTTCTTCCCGTTCAATGTGCTCAGTTTCATAAAAGTATCTCCTGTAGGGGGATTTATTGTTTTAAATAGTTTTTTTATATCTTTCACGTAAAGTGGATTCAGTGCCATTATGCAGAATAGCATTTATTTTTTGGCAAACATCTTCCTGTAATTGTGGAATTTCATTGAGATTTAAGCCCCATAAATCAGACATTGCTAAGACATTTTGGGTTAACTGCCTTGTATCCGAATCATAGAGGCTATCCCATTCTTTAAAACGTTTGAGCAAATAATCATCATCATTCAATGGGATTGATAATTGATTAAACTGCCCGCGATAAAAAACAATCAATGCCGCGAGTGAGAATGCAATGCAATAAGGGATTTGATTGTATTGGTTAGAATAAGAGATTAATTGAGGTAATAGCCGAGTTTTAAACTTGGTTAATGAATTAAGAGCGATAGAGAGTAATTCATGCTCTATAAATGGGTTGTTAAAACGGTCGATAACTGCGGATGCGAAAGCATTTAACTCCGTAGGGTCTTGAGATAACACAGGGATCACTTCGTTACCGATTAAATCCTTGGTAAAGGATAATAAAATGGGGTTAGATGTGGCCTCACGTACAGTTTTAATTCCTGCTAAATAAGCGACAGGTACCATTGAGGTATGTGCGCCATTCAAGATAGCGACTTTACGCTCTTTGTAAGGTTTAATGTCATCGACAATCTTTATGTTTAATGGCAATTCATTTAATTTCAGTTTTTTCTCTAATTCTTTTGGTCCTTGAATAACAAATAGATAAAAATATTCAGCGGTAACTAAAAACTTATCTTTATAACCTAACTCTTTTTCTAATTTACCGATTTCATTTTTAGGATAACCTGTCACTATTCTATCAACTAACGTAGAGCAAAAGGTATTGTGGTTATTCAGCCACATGATGAAATCATTAGGTAGATTCCAGTCCTCTGCGTGTTTATTGATAAATTCTTTTAATTTTTTACCATTATAATCGATTAATTCACAAGGGATGATTATCAATCCTTTGCTTTTATCACCATTGAAATGCTGATAACGGTGGAAAAGAAATTGAGTCAATTTTGCAGGAAAACTACTTGCAGGCCTATCGTCCAAGCAAACATCTTGTTTATAAACAATACCCGCTTCGGTCGTATTGGAAAAAACCCACTGTAAGTCTGGGTTTTCCGCACAACTTAAAAATTTATCATATTCAGAATAAATAAGAATTTCGCGATTAACGGAATTGATGATCCTGACATTTGAAACACTTTGTTGTTGTTCGTTGATTCCCCTGGTGATGGCGGTATATAAACCATCTTGCTCATTGATTGACGGGTGTGTTGAATCAATCGGCCTGACAATTGTTATGCCGCTATTAAAGTCTGTTTTTTCATTCAGTTGATCAACCATCCAGTCAATAAATGCCCGTAAAAAGTTACCTTCCCCAAACTGAAGAATTTTTTCTGGGTACTGCTTATTAGCCATTGATTGCCGATTCAGGTAATTATCCATGACTATTCCTCGAGTTATTATGTGTATTATTCATCTGGTGTGGGTTCAGACTAGAAGTATTTTTTTTTACGGACTATTAATTGCATCAATTTTGTGGGGTCAATGGCTTTTTGGTGTTTTTAATGTGTTTTTTATCAATTAAAAACATGGTTTTTATCTTTGTTAAAATAGTGATTATTATTATTTTTTATATAATTATATGATAATTAAGAATTATATTATTTTTTGGGTAAGTGAGGATGATTGGTTTTTTATGATTCTATTGTTTTTTTAGTGAAAAATTCAGGTTAAACGTGGAGGAGGGAATAATAATAGTAAGTCATAGGGCGCTCAATTAGTTTTTAATCAAGCGCTTGGATTGAATAGGGTTATTCATATGTCTGTTGTATCGAATTGATCATAGTCCGTTTAGCAGTATCTAAATGGTGACGAAGTTCATTCATCGCGACAATATCATTACGGCTAATTAAAGCACTTAAAATAGTCATGTGTTCTTCGATAGCAAGGACGTTTCTTTCTTTTAAGTCTGACTCATCCCACTGGTATTGGAAGTGGAATATAACAGTAATAATTTCAAGTGATTGGTTAAAAAAGGGATTGTTGGCTCCCGATAAAATAAGGCTATGTAATTCATAGTCTAACTGGGAAAAATCACGATAATTAATCGTGACTGTTTCGCGCAATGCCCTATGTTTAAGTAATAATTCTTTGGCTAAAATCCAACGGTGGTCATCCGCGGGTAAATTTAAAAAATGCGTAAGTGCATTTGTTTCAAGCAACTCCCTAAATTCAAAGAGTTTCTCTGCATATTCGCGAGAAAATTTCATCATGTGCCAGTTGCCTCTATGGGTATTTTTAATTAACCCATATCGAGAAAATTCAACCAAAAATTCCCTAACCACACTGGAGTTAACATGGCTTTTCTTGGCGAGTTGTAACTCTGTAAAAGTATCCCCAGGCATCAGTTCTTTGCGTTTAATCATTTGGTAAAACGCTTTTTCGAATAACACAATTTGCTGATCTGGCAGGCTTGATTCAACTGGGAAGAAATCAGTTTTGTTTGGGTATCGAATAACGTGATATTCATTACCTTGTTTTTCAACAATTTTTTTCTCTAGTAAATATTCAATCGTGTGCCTGACAGTTGTACGACTGATATTAAACATTTCCGCTAAGGAAGATTGAGAAGGAAAAGGCGAAGTTAACAAATTTTTATGAATAGCATCTAAAAATTCATTAATAGAAGCGTAGCGCAAATTTTTACTTCTCACCATTTTGAGGTCCCTCTAATTGATTTTTATTCTTAAAAAACCGATTTAAAACCGATTTTAAAACATTTAATCACAAAACCTGCTTGTTTAATATCTAGATTATGTTTTTTAAATTAAAAAAGACAGATAAATTGATGGAGGATGATATGAAGCAATTGATTTGTCAGGAACCTAAAAAGCTAGTCTATCAGCAAGTTGAAGAGCCAGTGGTCAAAGCCGGTCAGGTAAAAATTAAAATCCATGCTATTGGAATTTGTGGCACAGATATTCATGCATGGGGAGGAAATCAACCTTTTTTCCAATATCCTCGCGTATTAGGGCATGAGATTTCGGGGACCATTTGTGAAGTCGCTTCTGATGTAACTCAGTGGAAAGTAGGGCAACGTGTTGCGGTAATGCCTTATGTTGCTTGCTACGAATGTGGAGCTTGTAAAAGTGGTAAAACGAATTGCTGCGAAAAAATCTCAGTTATAGGTGTACATGAAGATGGGGGGTTTTGTGAGTATTTAAATGTCCCAGAGAATAATGTATTGGCAATCGCCGATACTGTTAGTGATATTGATGGGGCGTTAATTGAGCCATTTTCTATTAGTGCTCACGCGGTAAGGCGTGCGCAAGTGAAATCTCAAGATACGGTTTTGGTCGTGGGCGCAGGGCCAATTGGTTTAGGTGTTGCTGCTATTGCTAAAGCAGATGGTGCTAACGTGTTAGTTGCAGATACCAGTGCAGCAAGGCGCCAGCACGTAGAAAAGGTGCTGGGAGTCACAACCTGTGACCCAGCGGATGAAATGTATTTATCTGTCATTGAAGAAAATTTCCAAGGGCAGTTAGCGGAAAAAGTCATTGATGCGACGGGGAACCCGCATGCGATGAATAGCGCCGTTAATTTAATTCGCCACGGTGGGATAGTGGTATTTGTTGGCTTGTTTAAAGGCAATTTATCTTTTTCAGATCCCGATTTTCATAAGAAAGAAACCACAATGATGGGAAGCCGTAATGCAACGCTTGAAGATTTCAATAAAGTAGCGAAGTTGATGTCGGAAGGTAAGCTAACAAGTGAGATGATGTTAACTCATCAATTTGATTTTAATACCATTGGTAAGCGCTATGAGAAAGATGTTATTAATAATCGTGAGTTAATTAAAGGGGTTATTTTATTTTAAGTCACATTCGTTAAATTACATGCAAAAAAATGCCCACTTAAGACAGCTTGAACTGTAACTTGTTGTGGGCTTTTTTCAAACGGGGGGGGAATTAGCGTTTAAGGGCTTCTGATAATTCGTCTTTCATAACGGATAATATATCTTTAACCACTCGTGGGCTACCAGCAACCAAGTTACCTGAAGCTAAATAGTTATGGCCACCGACAAAATCAGTCACAATACCGCCTGCTTCACGCATGATCAGCTTGCCACCTAAGAAATCCCAAGGTTTTAAACCAATTTCGAAGAATGCATCAACACGGCCTGATGCGACATAGCATAAATCTAACGCTGCGGAGCCTGTGCGGCGAAAATCAGCACATTTATCAAACATAGCCGTCATAATTTTCATATAGGCAGGAGCATGTTGCTTTTGTTTGAAAGGGAAGCCTGTTGCGACAATAGCTCCGTCAAGGCCACGTTTTTCATCGATACGAATGCGGTAACCATTAAGTTGCGCGCCTTGACCACGAACTGCGCTGAACAGTTCATTACGCATTGGGTCATAAACAACGGCAACCTCAGTACGGCCTTTAACGCGCACAGCGATAGAAACAGAAAAATGGGGAAGGCGTTTTGTGAAGTTAGTCGTGCCATCCAGTGGATCGATTACCCATTGAATATCGTTATCTTTACCTAATAACTCACCGCTTTCTTCAGTGATAATAGTATGATCAGGATATGACTTACGGATGATTTCAATAATCAACTGCTCAGATTCTTGATCAACGTTAGTGACAAAATCGTTAGCGCCTTTTTGAGTCACTTTGATATTACTAGGCATTTCATAGTTTTTAGCTATGTGATTACCGGCCTTACGTGCGGCACGTATGGCGATGTTAAGCATCGGATGCATGGGCTTTTTCCACTGGAATGTTAAAGAACGAAAAACAAGAGAGCCGAATTATATAGATGTTCGTCACAATAAGCAATTTTGTGTTAAACTGTGCCGATAATTTTTTCATTAAACGTATAAATCATGTTAGATAATATCCGTATTGTTCTTGTTGAGACCTCACACACTGGTAATATGGGCTCGACTGCCCGTGCAATGAAAACCATGGGGCTTTCAAATCTTTATCTTGTTAATCCTCTTGTTGAGCCTGATTCACACTCAATCGCACTTTCCGCAGGGGCAAGTGATGTTATCGGTAATGCCACGATCGTCAAAACGCTCGATGAAGCCTTAGAAGGGTGTAAATTAGTCATTGGTACTAGTGCTCGCTCTCGTACATTGTCGTGGCCCATGGTTGAGCCTCGTGAGTGTGGTGTAAAATCAGTAAACCAATCAAAAGAGTCACCAGTGGCGATTGTTTTTGGTCGTGAACGTGTTGGCTTGACTAACGAAGAGTTACAAAAATGCCAATATCACTTATATATTCCCACCAATCCTGAATATGGGTCATTAAATTTAGCGATGGCTGTTCAGTTGGTGAGTTATGAAATTCGTATGGCTTATCTGGCTATGGATGAAAAAAATGCGGTAATATCGCCGGATGATGAGGTAGAATACCCGCCATCAGAAGATGTTGAGCGTTTTTATGTCCATCTTGAGAGTGTACTACATGAGTCAGGTTTTATTCGTAAGGCACATCCAGGCTTAATTATGAATAAATTACGTCGCTTGTTCACCCGTGCGCACATTGAAACTCAAGAGTTACATATCTTAAGGGGTATCCTAACGTCGATGGAAAAATGGGCGAAAAAGTGAGGCTAAACTCGTGGTAAAAGTAGGTGAATAATACTTGAGTAAAATAGTCAGGTAAATAGTTGACTAAATTAGTCAGGAATGTCACAATCTTGCTATAATTTACCACGGAGTAATATGTTATGAGACTCACTTCCAAAGGGCGTTACGCGGTAACAGCGATGTTAGATGTCGCGTTACATTCTCAGTCAGGTCCAGTACCTTTAGCTGATATCTCTGAACGTCAGGGAATTTCCCTCTCTTATCTTGAGCAACTTTTCTCTCGTTTACGCAAAAACGAGCTAGTTTCCAGCGTCCGCGGTCCGGGTGGTGGTTATTTGCTTGGCAGAGACGCAGACCAAATTTTTGTTGCTGAAGTCATTGCTGCGGTTGATGAATCTGTTGACGCGACTCGTTGTCAAGGTAATAAAGAAGGTTGCCAAAATGGTGACCGCTGCTTAACCCACGCATTGTGGCGTGACTTAAGCGATAGAATCACAAGTTTCCTTAGCAGCATTAGTCTTGACGAATTGGTTAAAAACCAAGAAGTCATGGTTGTTGCTGATAGACAAGATAATGAACAGCGTAAAACCATGCCAAATGGAATAACACCTGAATCTATTATCAATGTACGTGCTTAAAAAATATATTAAAAATTGCAGTCGGTACATTTTGGTGAGGTTTTAGACGAAGAGCTAGCACCCGCTATTTGTACCTTTAAAAATTAAAGGCAAGCTATATTGACCTTTGGAGTATGTGAGCAATGAAATTACCAATTTATCTTGACTATTCAGCAACAACACCCGTCGATCCACGTGTTGCTGAAAAAATGATGCAATGTTTAACAATGGATGGGAACTTCGGTAATCCAGCATCCCGTTCTCACCGTTTTGGCTGGCAAGCCGAGGAAGCGGTTGATATTGCTCGTAATCAAATAGCTGAATTAGTGGGTGCTGACCCACGTGAAATCGTCTTTACATCAGGTGCAACAGAGTCTGATAACTTAGCGATTAAAGGCGCTGCCAATTTCTATAAAAAGAAAGGTAATCACATTATTACGTGTAAAACGGAACACAAAGCCGTTTTAGACACTTGCCGTCAATTAGAACGAGAAGGTTTTGAAGTGACTTATTTGTCACCACAAAGCAACGGTTTAATTGCCATGCAAGATCTCAAAGATGCTATCCGTGAAGACACAATTTTAATTTCAATTATGCATGTTAATAATGAAATTGGTGTTATTCAGGATATCGAAGCAATCGGTGAATTATGCCGTAGCAAAGGGATTATCTTCCACGTTGATGCGACTCAAAGTGTAGGTAAATTACCTATCGACTTGAACGCATTAAAAGTCGATTTAATGTCATTCTCTGCTCACAAACTGTATGGCCCAATGGGCATCGGTGCACTGTACGTTCGTCGTAAACCGCGTGTGCGTCTTGAGGCACAACAACACGGTGGCGGTCATGAGCGTGGTATGCGTTCTGGTACATTAGCGGTTCACCAAATTGTCGGTATGGGTGAAGCGTATCGTATTGCAAAAGAAGAGATGGCATCTGAGTCCGAGCGTTTACGCGGGTTACGCTTACGTTTATGGAATGGCATTAAAGATATCGAAGAAGTTTACCTCAACGGTGATTTAGAACACGGTGCGCCGCACATTCTGAACGTCAGCTTCAACTATGTTGAAGGTGAATCACTGATGATGTCCTTGAAAGATTTGGCTGTTTCTTCAGGTTCTGCATGTACATCTGCAAGCCTAGAACCTTCTTATGTACTACGTGCTTTAGGGATGAATGATGAGCTAGCACACAGCTCAATCCGTTTCTCTTTAGGTCGTTTCACGACAGAAGAAGAAATTGACTATGCAATCAAAATGATTCATGGCGCAATTGGCCACTTACGCGAGCTGTCTCCTTTATGGGAAATGTTTAAAGACGGCGTAGATCTTAACAGCATCGAATGGTCTCACCATTAATCAGACGGTTTCAGGAGTATAAAAAATGGCTTACAGTGAAAAAGTTATCGATCATTATGAAAATCCACGCAACGTTGGTTCGTTTGACAACAGCGACCCAAGCGTAGGCAGTGGTATGGTAGGTGCACCTGCATGTGGTGATGTCATGAAATTACAGATTAAAGTAAATGATGACGGCATTATTGAAGATGCACGCTTTAAAACGTATGGTTGCGGTTCAGCTATTGCTTCAAGTTCATTGGTTACAGAGTGGATGAAAGGCAAAAGCTTGGATGAAGCTGAGTCAATCAAAAATACAGCAATCGCAGAAGAGTTAGAATTACCGCCAGTGAAAATTCACTGCTCAATTCTAGCTGAAGATGCCATTAAAGCTGCTATTGCTGATTACAAAAGCAAACGCCAAAGCAAATAGGTATAAATGTTAGTGTATAGGGCAACCAATATTAATAAATAACAAAAGTTATCGTCCTATATCTGACAGATTATCCGTAATCATTTGGGGTGAATATCGCTGAGGGAAGTTAACACTCATCAGCTCAATGATGACGGATATAAAATAATTTGAAGGCGGATGCGACTAATCGGTAGCATCTGCCTTATTTGTTTCTAAAGTGAGGTTTGCAATGTCTATTTCTCTTACAGAAAGTGCGGCGCAGCGAATTCAATCTTTCCTACAAAACCGAGGGAAAGGTGAAGGCTTGCGTTTAGGTGTAAGAACTTCTGGTTGTTCAGGAATGGCTTATGTCCTTGAGTTTGCTGATATAATCAATGAAGAAGACACGGTTTTTGAAGACAAAGGTGTTAAAGTTATCGTCGATGGTAAAAGCATTGTTTATCTTGATGGTACCGAGCTGGATTTTGTAAAAGAAGGCTTAAACGAAGGGTTTAAATTTAATAACCCTAACGTCAACAGTGAATGCGGATGCGGTGAAAGTTTTCACGTATAATTCCTTCATATAAGCATGATTTTCGACCGATGTTGCTAATACTGGCGGCATTGGTTACCGGTTCGAGAAACTGAGCACTTATGGATTATTTTACTCTTTTCGGGTTAACTCCCGTTTACGCTATTGATAGCGAACAGCTAACGCAGCGCTTTCAAGATTTACAGCGTCAATACCATCCTGACCGTTTTGCAACTTGTTCCGAACAGGAAAAGATGCAAGCACTTCAAAAGGCTGCAACGATTAATGCGGCTTATCAAGCTCTTCGTCACCCGCTTAAGCGCGCGGAATATATGCTTTCATTGCATGGTTTCGATATTAATAATGAACAACATACCATGCATGACACTGCATTTTTGATGGAGCAGCTTGAATTACGTGAAGAATTAGACAATATCGAAAATAATGCTGATGCACTTGAACTACTGAGCACGTTTATGAAAAACGTCAAGCAAATGCAACAAACAAGAAGTGTGTTGATGGTAACCGAACTGGATGCCATGCAGTGGGAAAAAGCCGCTGATACCGTACGTAAATTGCGTTTTCTCGATAAGCTACAGCAACAGGCTGAGCAACTCGAAGAACGGTTACTAGGCGAATTTTAAGAGAAAACGACTATGGCTTTATTACAAATCAGTGAACCGGGAATGACTGCTGCTCCACACCAACGTAAATTAGCAGCGGGGATTGACCTAGGAACCACTCACTCTTTAATTGCAACGGTACGAAGTGGTGAAGCCGCCGCATTACCTGACAACCAAGGGCGTTTTTTATTGCCTTCTATTGTGAATTATCAAGCAAATAGCAAACAAGTTGGTTGGGAAGCTAAACAACTAGCTGAGCAGGACCCGGTGAATACGGTTATTTCAGTAAAACGTATGATGGGGCGCTCATTAGCAGATATTCAAAAACGCTATCCTGATTTACCTTATCAATTGAGTGCCAGTGAAAATGGTTTACCATTTATTCAAACTGCTGCGGGCCAAGTTGACCCAATCCAAGTTTCTGCTGATATTTTAAAAACACTCGCTAAACGCGCACAAGAAACTCTCGGTGGTGAAATGGATGGCGTCGTGATCACCGTTCCTGCCTATTTCGATGATGCACAGCGTCAAGGTACCAAAGATGCCGCACGTCTTGCTGGTTTACATGTGCTACGTTTACTCAATGAGCCGACGGCTGCGGCGATTGCTTATGGGTTAGACTCTGGGCAAGAAGGGGTAATAGCGGTTTATGACCTCGGCGGTGGTACATTTGATGTGTCTATCTTGCGCTTAAGTCGTGGTGTGTTTGAAGTATTAGCGACTGGTGGTGATACAGCGCTCGGCGGTGATGATTTTGACCAACTTCTTGCTGAGTGGATTGCCAATCAAGCTGGCGTTTCACTGCAAGGTGATCATCATTTAAATCGTCAATTATTGAATATTGCGACCAAAACAAAAATTGCGTTGAGTGATGCAAATACTGCGACCATTGATGTTGCTAATTGGCATGGTGAAATTCACCGTGAGCAATTTAATGCGTTGATTGAAAATCATGTTAAACGGACATTGTTAGCCTGCCGTCGAGCATTGAAAGATGCGGGAGTTGAGGCAGAAGAAGTGTTGAATGTGGTGATGGTTGGGGGCTCAACGCGTGTGCCATTAGTTCGCCAGAAAGTGGGTGATTTTTTTGGAAAAGAACCACTGACCTCAATCGACCCTGACAAGGTTGTGGCCATTGGCGCGGCTATCCAAGCCGATATTCTAGTTGGGAATAAGCCTGACAGTGATATGTTATTGCTAGATGTTATTCCTCTGTCCCTTGGTTTAGAAACCATGGGGGGGCTTGTAGAAAAAGTGATTCCGCGCAATACCACTATCCCAGTCGCTCGTGCCCAAGAATTTACTACATTTAAAGATGGCCAAACGGCAATGAGCGTGCACGTAGTACAAGGTGAGCGTGAAATGGTTGCCGATTGCCGTTCATTAGCGCGTTTTACCTTGCGTGATATCCCGGCAATGGCTGCGGGGGGCGCACATATTCGGGTAACTTTCCAAGTTGACGCGGATGGGTTATTAAGTGTCAGTGCGATGGAAAAATCCACGGGTGTAGAAGCTTCTATTCAAGTTAAGCCATCTTATGGGTTAACGGATAATGAAATTTCAAGCATGATTAAAGATTCAATGTCAAACGCGCAAGATGATCTTAATGCGCGCCGCTTAGCGGAGCAAAAAGTTGAAGCGGCAAGAGTGCTTGAAAGTTTAACGAGTGCATTAGCGCAAGATGCCAATTTACTGACGCCAACAGAAGAGTCGGAAATTGATAATGCAGTCAATGAGTTAATTAAAGCGGTCGAGGGGACTGACCCGGCCGTAATTGAAAATGCCATTAAACAACTGGATAAGCAATCGCAGGATTTTGCTGCGCGTCGTATGGATAGCTCTATACGCCAAGCGCTGTCAGGCCATTCTGTGGATGAGATATAATTATGCCTAAAATAGTTTTTTTACCTCATAGTGATTTATGCCCAGACGGTGCGGTTGTTGAAGCACAAGAAGGCGAGTCTATTTTAAATGTTGCATTACGCAGTGGTATCGAACTCGAACATGCCTGTGAGAAATCCTGTGCTTGTACGACTTGCCATTGTATTGTTCGTGAAGGTTTTGATTCATTGGAAGAAAGCAGTGAGTTAGAAGACGATATGCTAGATAAAGCATGGGGCTTAGAACCTGAGAGCCGACTGAGTTGTCAGGCGCTGGTGACTGATGAAGATTTAGTGGTCGAGATTCCAAAATATACGATCAACCATGCCCGTGAACACTAATGCTCGTCATATTTCGCGCTGTCGCGGTGTTGGCTTCTTTCAAGTATTCGGGTCACATACTTGTGTATGCTCCCCGAGATACTTTCAATTGCCGCCTAGCGACAACGCGAACTATTTAGAGCATTGAACTATTTAGAGCATTGGACTATTTGTTAATATTTCATGCTGTCGCGGTATTGATGCTTTCAATCACAGGTAGCAGAGCGAGCGAATTATTTTGCACATTGAAGTGTAGATGAAAGCTTGATAATCAAATTAGTGAGGGAGTATGAGCTTAAAATGGTCAAATAGCCGTGAAATCGGTGAAGCATTATATGATGCATTTCCTGACGTTGATCCGAAAACCGTGCGCTTTACGGATATGCACCAGTGGATTTGCGACTTAGAAGAGTTTGATGATGACCCGCAAAAATCGAATGAGAAAATTTTAGAAGCGATCTTGTTAGTTTGGCTGGATGAATTCGAATAAGTGGTTTTTTCATCTAAAAACCGAGTGGCTATTAAGAATAGTGCTCGGTTTTTTTATTTTGCATCAGCACTATAATGATATCCCTAGTATTATTTATCAGTTAAGGTAACAGCAAGTGCGGGCAATCTATTGGGCTTTTGCTGTCCGCAAAAATAGACAAAGTGAGAAAAACGATGACAAAACAAATTATGCCAGTAATGATTTCTTGTGAGCCAGCAGCACCATGTTGGGGTGAAGGCGCATTGTTAAGCTCTAGCGATAACGGCATGACAATCCACCTGAAACACGCTGGGAAATTATGTGCTGTGCAAAGTGCTGGCCGTAAATTAGATGGGCAAGGTATTCGCAATGTTGCCTTAACCGGTGAGGGCTGGGACTTAGAAAAAAGTTGGGCATTTTGGCAAGGTTTTCGTGCACCGAAAGGGGCTAGAACTATTGAATGGCCTGTGTTACCAGAAGAAGACCGTAAAGAATTAGAAAACCGTATTCGTACTGTTGATTGGGTACGTGACGTCATTAATGCTCCGGCTGAAGAATTAGGGCCAGAGCAATTAGCAAAACGCGCTATTGACCTACTTTGCACCGTGGGCGCTCAAGATATTAGCTATCGCATTATCAAAGGTGATGACTTATTAGCTCAAGGTTATACGGGTATTCATACTGTTGGCCGTGGCTCAAGTCGCCCACCAGTATTCTTAGCTTTAGATTACAACCCAGGTGCAAACCCTAACGCGCCAGTTTTTGCAGCTCTAGTTGGTAAGGGTATTACCTTCGATTCGGGGGGCTATAGTATCAAGCCATCTGCTTCGATGAACTCAATGAAAGCGGACATGGGCGGGGCTGCCATTTTAGCAGGTTCATTGGCTCTAGCGATTTCACGCGGTTTGCAAAAACGTGTGAAAATGTTCCTGTGTATTGCAGATAACATGGTGAGTGGCAACGCATTTAAGTTAGGCGATATTATCCGTTACCGTAATGGCAAATCCGTAGAAATCATGAATACAGATGCTGAAGGGCGTTTAGTGTTAGCTGATGGCTTAATTGATGCGAGCAAAGAAAACCCGACACTGATTATTGATGCAGCAACCTTAACTGGTGCAGCAAAAATGGCAGTAGGTGGGGATTACCATTCAGTTTTAAGTTTCGATGACAAGTTAGTCGCTGATTTAATGAGTGCTTCAAATGAGGAATTTGAATTATTTTGGCGTTTACCATTAGCTGAATTTCATCGTCAGCAGCTACCGTCAGGTTTTGCTGATCTCAACAATATTGCTGCGCCATCTCATACTGCTGGGGCAAGTACAGCGGCGGCATTTTTATCCCATTTTGTTGAAAACTATCGCCAAAACTGGGTACATATTGATTGCTCGGCAACTTACCGTAAGTCTCCTGTTAGTTTATGGGCAGAAGGCGCAACAGGTATTGGTGTGAGAACACTGGCAAACTTGTTAATCAGTAAATCAAAATAACCCCCACGGGTTGACAATGGGCACGAGAAGAATACTTTTCGTGCCTATTTTTTACCTAAGCGATTTTTACCTCAATGAAAGTGCGAGTATAATCAGCAATTATTTTTAATAGCAGGGGATGGCAATGTCGCAGCAATCGAATAATAACAGTTCTATCCAAGAAACTGAGATCCAATATACTGAGTTAACCGTACCAAAAGGCTCATCACTTAAGCTAAGTGCTTTAGAAGAACAGCCACAAGCAATTGTCGATGCACTATCTGAGTTTTTTAAACAACACAAAGTCGTAAGACGTGGGTTTATAGTATCGGCAGTTGAGGATGAAGCTAGCGAAGAAAACCCAATTTTGTTGGTTGCATTGGAATTTACCGCGGGTGCTGAAAATATTGATGCAATTATTCATGATGCTGGGACATTAGCGTGTGATTTCTTAGCAGATAACGAATCGATTGATTTTTGTATCGTTAATGAACATGAAAAAGGGGTTAGTCATTTTATTACGCAGCATGTCCAGCCATTTTATCAACGCCGTTTAGGCAGTTTTCTACGAGATACTATCCCTGTCAAAAATACCTGATAAATAATATCTGAGTGGGAAAGTAGTTTTTTCTCACTCATAAATAAAAAATAGTCTTGAATAAACTTTTTTCTGCTTTCTATTGATAAACATTCCACATTCTTACGGTATTTTTTCCTAATGGTTTTTTCCGTTTTGTCTGATAGGTGTTTTTATAACACTCTGTTAAATTATATTGATGAAAGAAATAATTATTGGAAAACATCACTAATACATAAATTTAGTCATTTCCTAGTATCTAGTGGGTTTTAACTTCCTGTTAAAACCATAAAAAAATAGAAAAAATTAACTTATTAAAGGGCGGGCGGTAATGAAACAACAATCAGGTTGGGCTTCATTGGCGGGTCTAAAAACGAAAAAACGTTATCTTGCAATAGCATTAGCATCAGTCATTGCGTTAGTGGGGTGCGATAATACAGAAGACACCACTAAAAATGAGCAAAATGTGTCATCTACGGCACCAGAAAACCAAACCAAAACAGCACCTGTTGCAGAACAAAAAAAGTCAGCACCAAAGCTTTCTACTGAAGAAATGGTAAAAAAATACGCAGGGAAAGACTTAACAGTGTTGGATGCATCTGAATTACAGCTTGATGGTGCTAGCGCCATGGTGGTGACTTTTTCTGTACCATTACAAGCAGACCAAGACTTTGGTCAGTATTTAAACTTAATTGATGTGAAAACAGGTAAGCTGGATGGTGCTTGGGAACTATCTGATAACCAGATGGAATTACGTTTTCGCCATCTTCCACCTTCAAAAGAATTAAATTTATCGATTAACCCAGGTATTAAAGCGGTTAACGAACGCACACTCTCTGAGAGTTTTAATAAAAAGCTGACAACTGCCCAGATCATTCCAACCGTTGGCTTTGCGAGCAAAGGTTCTTTATTGCCAAGTAAGGTTGCTCAAGGCTTGCCAGTTATTGCATTGAATGTTGATAAAGTTGATGTGAATTTTTTCCGTGTAGACGAAAAACAACTACCGCAATTTTTGGCGAAGTGGCAATACCGCAGTAATTATGAATATTGGTATTCAGAAGAGTTTCTTGACAAAGTTGAACTGGCTTACACCGGTCGGTTTGATTTAAACCCGGATAAAAATACACGACAAACGATTTTATTGCCGTTAAAAGACATCAAAGAACTACAGCAAGATGGCGTTTATTTAGCCATCATGCAAAAAGCGGGGAGCTACAGTTACCAATTCCCAGCTACGGTATTCACATTAAGTGATATTGGAGTGTCATTACACAGCTACCAAGACCGTGTGGATATCTTCACTCAATCATTAGCGAAAGGCTCTGCAATTAAAGGCGTAGAGTTACGTATTTTGGATGACAAAGGCCAGTTAGTCACAAAAGGGACAACGGATGGAGATGGTCATGCGCAATTAGATAAATTGGCGGGTGGGAAATTATTACTGGCAACCCATGATGGGCAAACCAGTATGATTGATTTAACACAACCTGCGCTTGATTTATCGGAATTCGACATTTCAGGGCCAGAGGGCTACGCAAAGCAATTTTTCACCTTTGGGCCTCGTGATTTATACCGCCCAGGCGAACTATTATTAGTCAATGGGTTATTACGTGATGGGGATGGTAATCCCGTTAAAAGCCAACCCGTCAAGGTGGACGTATTAAAAACGGATGGGCAAGTTGTAAGAAGCTTTGTTTGGCAACCGGATGAAAAGCAAAATGGCTTATATCAGTACCAATTTGAAATCCCTAAAAATGCAGAAACAGGTGGTTGGTCATTACGCTTTGATTTAGGAGATGGTTCACCGCAACGCTATTATAAATTCAATGTTGAAGATTTTATGCCTGAACGGATGGCATTAGAAATCGAAGGTAGTGATGTTCCTCGTTTAACGGATCAGTCAGTAGATTTTGATATTCAAGGGCGTTATTTATACGGTGCGCCAGCGGCAGATAACCAACTGCAAGGGCAAATTGTATTAAAAGCGGATCGCGAAGCTGTAGCTAAACTCCCCGGTTTTGAATTTGGTGCCGTCAATGAGGAAGGTTTACCGCGTAAACTGGATGAGTTTGACCTGACACTCGATAGCAATGGGGAAACGGTCATCTCAATTCCAAACAGTAATTGGAGTTCAATTCGTTCACCGATTTCAGCTGTTTTACAAGCCAGCTTATTAGAAGCGGGTGGCCGCCCAGTAACGCGCCGCGCTGAGCAGGCTATTTGGCCAGCAGACAAGCTGGTGGGTATACGCCCATTATTTGCTAAAAAAGAAATTTACGATTACCGCACTGACCGCTATGTAAAACGCCATAATGTGGATGAAAACTCATTAGCAGAATTCGAATTAGTCATGGCAGATGCGGCGGGTAATAAATTGGCTGCAGAAAACTTAACAGCTCGTTTAGTGTATGAGCGCCGTGATTATTATTGGAGTTGGTCTGAAAGTGGTGGCTGGTCATCAAATTATGATCAAAAAGATTTAGTGATGGCGAATGAAAACATCACGATAGCTAAAGATGGTACTGCAAAAGTATCATTTCCAGTGGATTGGGGTGCTTTCCGTTTAGAAGTCGTTAACCCAGAAAATAAATTGGTCACTAGCCTTCAGTTTTGGGCAGGTTACTCATGGCAAGATAACACTGGCGGCAGTGGTTCCGTTCGACCTGACCAAGTGAAGCTAAGCCTGAATAAACCAGCTTATTTACCGGGTGAAAAGGCGAAAGTGCGCATCGAATCACCAAAAGCCGGGAAAGGCTATGTATTGTTGGAGTCGAGCAACGGCCCATTATGGTGGCAAGAAATTGACGTGCCTGAAAAAGGTTTAGATATTGAAATTCCAGTCAATAAAGAGTGGGCTCGCCATGATTTATATGTCTCCGCGGTTGTCGTGCGCCCTGGGGATGATTCTAAAGAAGCAACCGTGAAACGTGCGGTAGGCGTGCTTCATCTCCCTATTGCAGATGAAAACCGTAAGATTGCATTGGCACTAAGTGCACCAAATAAAATGCGCCCAAATCAAGATTTAACGGTAAAAATCAAAGCGACAGCACAAGACGGCAAGCCATTACCTGAAAAAGTGAATGTGTTGCTATCTGCGGTTGATACGGGTGTATTAAATATCACTGATTTTAAAACGCCAGACCCATACGATGCTTTTTTTGGTCGTAAACGTTATAGCGTGGACCAATACGATGTTTATGGCCACTTGATTGAAGGGCAAGGTAAAATTGCCAACCTACGTTTTGGTGGGGATAGCGAAGACGCTGCGATAGAGCGCGGTGGGATGAAGCCACTAACCGAAGTACAAATCATTGCTGAGCAAGCAACACCTGTGACCCTAGATAAAAACGGAGAAGGGGAAGTGAGTTTGGCTATCCCTGATTTTAACGGTGAATTACGTGTGATGGCGCAAGCGTGGAATGAAAAGGATTTCGGGCACGCAGATAGTAAAGTCACGGTTGCAGCGCCTTTAGTGACACAGATGTCGATGCCACGCTTTATGGCCGGAGGCGATAAGTCTTACTTTGCCCTTGATTTGACGAATATGACTGACAACACGCAAAACGTGACGGTCAATTTCAAGGCATCAGGAATGGTGAAACTTGATGGTGCTAGTAGCCGTGAATTGCAACTTCCTAAAGGGAAACGTACAACACTAACGTTACCAGTAAAAGCTGACTATGGTTTTGGTGAGGGTGAGGTTTCTATGACCATCAATGGCATGACGATTGATGGTGAAGCCAATAAAGAATATAGCAATAGTTGGAAAGTGGGGGTACGTCCAGCACAGCCAGCTGAAACTATTTCCTTCGCGACATCGATTGAACCGGGGAATGTATGGTCGTTACCGACTAACCAAATCGCAGGCCTACAGCCGGATACGATTGAAGGGCAAGTCTTGTTAACCAGCCGTCCTCCATTAGATATTTCCCGCTATATCAGGGAATTATTTGCTTATCCATACGGCTGTTTGGAACAAACGATTAGTGGGTTATATCCATCGTTGTTCTCAACTCAAGCTGAATTGAATAAGTTAGGGATCAAAACACAAACCGATGCCGACCGCCATAAAGCGATTGAAATTGGTATTCCACACTTATTGAGTATGCAACGTAATGACGGCGGTTTCTCACTGTGGGATAGAAATGGGCGTGAAGAGTATTGGTTGACGGCCTATGCTGCAGATTTCTTAAATAAAGCCAATCAGCGCGGGTTTACCGTACCTCAAGAAGCATTAAGTAATGCTAATACGCGTTTGTTAAGTTATTTGCAAGATGGTAATCAAATCAATTACCCATATACAGAGAATCAAGCGGGAGCTCGTTTTGCGACCCAGGCCTACGCAGGTTTAGTGTTGGCATCGCAACAAAAAGCACCTTTAGGCGCATTACGTCAGCTTTATAACCAAAGTAGCCATGCTGCAAGTGGTTTACCGTTAGTTCAGCTTGGTGTTGCTTTGAATCTAATGGGCGATAAAGCACGAGGCGAAAGCGCTGTTATTGATGGGTTGAAAAAACAGCGTAGCCGTTATAGTTATGTTGGTGATTATGGTTCGGTGATCCGCGATGATGCGATGATTGTTGCGTTATTAAATGAATATAATTTAATGCCAAAATCACGCGATCAAAAATTGCAGGTTTTATCTAATAATCTGATATCTCAGCGTTACTTCTCAACTCAAGAAAGCAATGCATTGTATTTAGCAGGGCGTTTCTACTTAAATGAAAGCGAATCTCCGTGGAAAGCGACGGTCAATGGTCAGGAACCACCAATGGTTTCAGATAAACCCGTAAGTGAGTTCTTGAGCAAAGATCAGCTACAGACTGGTTATAGCATTGAAAATAGTGGCACTAACACCCTATATACGCGTTTAAATGTAGTGGGTTATCCGCAGCAGTCACCAAAACCAAGCTCAAATGTGTTAGGTATCTCTCGCAGTTACTACGACATGAAAGGTAACCGTATTTCATTAGATAGACTCAGAAGTGGTGAAATGGTGGTGGTTAAACTTGAAGTTCAAGCGTCACAAAGTGTGCCTGATGCGTTGGTGGTTGACTTACTGCCAGCAGGCTTAGAATTGGAAAACCAAAACTTAGCAAACAGCAGCGCTAACTTAAGTGAATCAGCACCAAATCTTCAAGAATTAATTGATGATATGCAACAATCACAAATCCGTCATATGGAATACCGTGATGATCGCTTTGTTGCTGCCGTTGAAGTTCAGAAATATCGGCCGACAACATTGGTGTATTTAGCGCGCGCAGTGACACCGGGTGTGTATAGCATCCCTGTGCCACAGGTTGAATCAATGTATGTACCTGAATGGCGTGCGACAGGTTATTCTGATGGCCAACTAGAAATCGTTCGTTAATTGTCACCTAAAGCCCTTATATTGGAGTTAAGATATAAGGGCTTTTTTATTTCATCATCTTGGTACATCCATCAATGAAAAAATGGTTACGTCGCACCACCTTTACACTGTTACTGTTAGTTATTTTTCTGCCATTACTATTTTTTATTGCAGACAAGATTTGGCCTTTGCCAATTAAAAAAATAGAAATGGCACGAACAGTCGTGGCGGCGGACGGAACGCCTTTATGGCGCTTTGCGGATAAAGAAGGGATTTGGCGTTTTCCTGTCCAGTTGGAAGAGGTTTCGCCGGATTTTATCGAAGCATTGTTAACCTATGAAGACCGTTATTTTTATCGTCACCCTGGGGTAAACCCGTTTTCATTAGTAAGAGCTGCGGGGCAGTTGGTGAGTTCAGGTCGTATCGTGTCCGGTGGGAGTACTATCTCCATGCAGGTTGCTAGGCTAATCGACCCTCACGAAAGAACGCTTGGCGGAAAATTAAAACAACTCTGGCGTACCGCTCAACTTGAATATCATTATTCTAAAGACGAAATTCTTGAGATGTATTTAAATCGCGCACCATACGGTGGGACGATAGAAGGTATTGGGGCTGCTAGCTGGGTCTATTTAAACAAAGCCCCTGCCAAATTAACGGCAAGTGAAGCTGCATTATTTGCGGTTTTACCTCAGGCTCCAAGCCGTTTACGACCAGACAGATACCCAGAAAGAGCGCAAGCTGCTCGTGATAAAGTGCTGGATAGGCTAGAAGAATACCAAGTGTGGAGTGCGGAAAAAGTTGCTGATATTAAACAAGAACAAATTTGGTTAGCACCGCGGAAAAATCCGCATTTGGCTCCTCTATTGGCTCGACGAGTCACTAAAGACACCCAAGAACCAATTATTGAAACTACCATTGATGCCAGTTTGCAAAGGCAATTGGAAGATATGGCTATGAATTGGAAAAACCAATTGCCCAAGCAAACTTCGCTGGGGATTTTGGTGGTTGATCATACTGATATGAGTGTAAAAGCCTATATTGGGTCAATCGATTTCTTAGATGATAGCCGTTTTGGTCACGTCGATATGATTAGTGCATGGCGTTCACCGGGGTCTACGCTGAAACCTTTTTTATATGGGTTAGCGATGGACGAAGGCTTAATTCACGCAGAATCACTCTTACAAGATGTTCCAAGGCGGTTTAATGATTATCGACCGGGAAATTTTGACAGTGGTTTTAATGGCCCAGTCAGTGTGAGTGATGCGCTGGTTCGTTCCTTAAATTTACCGGTAGTTCAGTTATTGGATATCTACGGTAGTAAACGTTTTACAGCGCAATTACGTAATGTTGGAACTGAGTTACGTTTCCCATTGGGAAGCGAACCTAACTTATCGTTGATCTTAGGCGGAACTGCAACTCGCATGGAAGATTTAGTCTCTGCGTATAGTGCATTTGCCCGCAAAGGTCATGTCTCACCTTTGCGGTTTAAACCGTCAGATCAAATCCGAGATAGGGTACTAATGTCACCGGGGGCGGCATGGATAGTGCGACGCATTATGGGGGGAGAAGCACGCCCAGTGCCTGATGAGAATTTATCAGGGCAATTGAATTTAGCTTGGAAAACAGGGACTAGCTATGGCTATCGTGATGCATGGGCGATAGGGGTTAATCCACGTTATACTATCGGTGTTTGGGTTGGGCGTCCTGATGCGACACCCGTGGCGGGGCAGTTGGGTTTTGCGACCGCGATTCCGATAATGAACCAAGTAAATGCCATGTTGCTGAGTAAAATATATTCATCCCATCAACCGTTGCCAAAAGATATTAAACCCGCCAGTGTCAGCCAAGCTGTGATTTGTTGGCCGGGAGGGACATCATTATTGAAAGACGACAGTAATTGCCGTCAACGGCGGTTAAGTTGGATTTTGGATAATACCATCCCGCCAACCTTGATGGCGAGGGACCAAGAATCGTTATTAGGTTTAAGACAAAAAGTCTGGGTTAATGACAAAGGGTTACAAGTCGCAGCCGATTGCCCGAATGCGCAAGAAAAAGAAGTCCACTTATGGCCCATTACGGTAGAGTCATGGTTACCAGCAAGTGAGAAACGGGTTAATCGTTTACCAAAAGTAGACCTAACTTGCCCGCCCCTCAAATTGGAAATGCCACCCTTATTAATTTCAGGCGTGCGAGATAGCGAAGTTTTACAACGTTTACCCGGAAAAACGAGCTTGGATTTACGTCTCGTCACTCAAGGTGGGCAGGGTGAAAAATGGTGGTTCCTAAATGGCGAGCAAGTTAACACGACAGAGCAAAATGGTTCAATTTTGCTGACACTTGATAAAGCAGGGAGCTACCAAGTTTCTGTATTAGATCTAAGCGGTCAAGTGGCGGCAATTAACTTTAGAGTTCGATAATAGTTGAAAAACGTGACTTACCCGAAAAAATAGTGTTTTTTGCTATAAAAAGTTTAACAAAATGTTGATGTGACTGTAGGAAATTGTAATCAGAGCCCCTATAATCATCGCCTTATTTTTCTTTTTCCTAGGTGTGCTTAATTTTAAAGCCTAAAAACCTAATATCAGAAATAGAAATAATATAAAAAACTACAACATGCCCCTATTTCACGTTCTTGAATCCTAACTTACAGGGAAGAGCAAAGAATAAAGGCCTAATAAATCGCTAAGAGGTTATTTATGACTGTTCAACGTACATTTTCTATTATTAAACCAAACGCTGTGAAGAAAAACGTCATCGGTGCTATCTACAACCGTTTCGAAAGCGCAGGTTTTTCTATCGTTGCTGCTAAAATGATGCATTTAACTCGTGAGCAAGCTGAAGGCTTCTACGCTGAACACAAAGGTCGTCCTTTCTTTGAAGGTCTGGTTGAATTTATGACTTCAGGCCCAATCATGCTGCAAGTGTTAGAAGGCGAAAATGCAATTCAACGTCACCGTGACCTGATGGGCGCAACTAACCCAGATAACGCATTAGCGGGGACTTTACGTGCAGACTACGCTGACAGCTTCACTGAAAACGCAACTCACGGTTCAGACTCTGAAGAATCTGCTGCACGTGAAATCGCGTATTTCTTCACTGCTGACGAAATTTGCCCACGCTAATACACTTTACATAATGCATTAGCATTATTGTTGTAAAGTTTGTACAATGCGACGCCCTGCTATTATTAGCGGGGCGATTATCTTTTTAAGACTGCAAAATTACGTCGTGCTATAATAAATATTAGCACTGCCGAAAGTGTAATAACGAGGCAATACATCATGTCTGATATGACGACAGCTGCACAATGTGCAACTTCTTCCGCTATTTCTGTCACACCAGAAAAAACGAACCCAAAAACGAATTTACTTGATTTAAATCGCAAACAGATGCGTGAATTTTTTGCACAGATGGGTGAGAAACCTTTCCGTGCGGATCAGGTCATGAAGTGGATTTATCACTATTGCTATGATGATTTCGATCAAATGACCGATATTAATAAAGTCCTGAGAGCAAAACTGAAAGAAGTCGCGGAAATCCGTGCTCCTGAAGTATCTGAGGAACAACGTTCATCTGATGGCACCATTAAATGGGCGATAAAAGTAGGAGATCAGTTGGTTGAGACGGTTTATATCCCAGAAGCAGACCGTGCAACGTTGTGTGTTTCTTCACAAGTTGGTTGTGCGCTGGAATGTAAATTTTGTTCTACGGCACAGCAAGGGTTCAACCGTAACTTGCGTGTTTCAGAAATCATTGGTCAAGTATGGCGAGCGGCGAAAATTATTGGTTCGTTGAAATCCAGTGGTCGTCGTCCAATCACTAACGTTGTTATGATGGGAATGGGCGAGCCATTACTGAATCTGAACAATGTGGTCCCAGCCATGGAAATTATGTTAGATGATTTCGGTTTTGGTTTATCTAAGCGCCGAGTTACGATTTCAACATCGGGTGTTGTACCTGCTTTGGATAAACTAGGCGATATGATAGATGTTGCCTTAGCCATCTCATTACATGCTCCGACAGACGATATTCGTGATGATATTGTTCCAATTAATAAGAAATATAACATTGAAACATTCCTCAACAGTGTAAACCGCTATTTAACAAAATCGAATGCAAATGCTGGGCGGGTTACGGTTGAGTATGTGATGTTAGATCACGTTAATGACAGTGTTGAACAAGCACATCAACTGGCGGAATGTTTAAAAAACACACCAAGTAAAATCAACTTGATCCCATGGAACCCATTCCCTGGTGCACCATATGGTCGCAGCTCAAATAGCCGGATAGACCGTTTCTCTAAGGTGCTGATGGAATATGGCTTTACAACGATAGTCCGTAAGACTCGTGGTGATGATATTGACGCAGCATGTGGCCAGTTAGCGGGTGATGTGATCGATAGGACAAAAAGGACTTTGAAAAAACGTATAGCAGGGGAACCTATCAAGGTAAAAACAGTCTGATTTATAGATATTATCTAATCAGTGAGTTAGGTTATGTTTCGAGGCGTTTTACAGTTAGGCAAAACGTCTTTGTTCACCTACAATAGTTGAAGCAATATGATAAATTTAACTGTTGTTTCAAAACTATGATAAATTCTGACGAATAAAGCTACTGAATAGTTGCTTTATATTTTTTTAACTTGGAAATAGTGTTGCCAGCAAATGACTATCGAAAATAATACCGAACAAACCACTGTGACTGTAGGACAATTATTGGTGCAAGCTCGTGAGCGCATGGGGTTAACACAAGATATTGTCGCAGAACGATTATGTCTCAAAGTAAGTACGGTAAATGAGATAGAACAAGATATTCCCCCCGCTGGCGTGGAACCTACATTTTTACGCGGTTATATTCGTCTATACGCACGTATGGTGGGTGTGGCTGAAAGCGAAATTAAAGACTTAATGAAAACGGAAGAGCCTGTTCCGTTAGCAAAAGTTTCTCCAATGCAAAGCTACTCACTAGGCAAACGACGTAAAAAACGTGAAGGCTGGTTAATGAAACTGACTTGGTTAATCGTAATTGTACTGATTGCGATGGTCGGTATCTGGTGGTGGCAAGATCACAACGCGCAAAAAGACGAGTTAGTCTCGATGGCGAGTCAGAACGATTTGATATTGTCTCAGCAAGATAACAATACAACCCCTGTTGACTTACCAAGTCCTACAGGTGAAGCACCTATCGGGGCTGCAATATTAGAAAATACCCCAGAAACATTGGCTCAGCAACCGTCGACGGCGGCTCCTTCATCGGTTAATCCAGTGGAAGAAAATGCGCCAGTGAAGACTATTCCACTACCGAATGCGGCCCAAACAACGAATGCGTTAGACCGAACGCATTCGGCTGAAAATACAGAAATTGCACCTGTTAGCAGTAGTGCGCTAGTGTTAAATTTCACGGGGCAGTGCTGGTTAGAGATTCGTGATGCGAATAATAAAATCTTATTTAGTGGTACTAAAAATAATGGTGATAAGCTCGAACTCGATGGCGCACAGCCTTATCGCTTAAATATTGGTGCCCCTGCGAATGTCACAGTACAATTCCAAGGTAATGCGGTGGATTTAAGCCGTTTCATCAAAGCGAAACGCCCTGCTAAATTGAAATTACCTGAAGCTTAAAGTATGACGAATAAAAAGAGGCAAACTATATCCGAAAACATCTTTTATGATAGTTTATAGTTTGCTTTCTTGTGTATAGTGAAACCAGTAAGACGAAATTGTTAACACTATAACACGGTATAAAAGAGCACATGGACGTTCGGAGAATTAAAGAAAAATGCATAATGAATCACCGATAAAAAGACGTAAATCCACTCGAATTAACGTAGGCAATGTGCCTATAGGCGATGGCGCACCCATCGCAGTTCAATCAATGACGAATACCCGCACAACGGATGTTGATGCAACGGTACAGCAAATTAAATCCCTTGAACGCGTTGGCGTAGATATTGTTCGTGTTTCAGTCCCCACTATGGATGCAGCTGAAGCATTTAAATTGATTAAGCAGCAGGTCAATGTGCCATTAGTGGCAGATATTCATTTTGATTATCGCATTGCCCTTAAAGTTGCAGAATACGGCGTTGATTGCTTGCGCATTAATCCAGGTAATATTGGTAGCGAAGAAAGAATACGCCAAGTTGTTGATTGTGCACGTCACTACAATATCCCCATTCGAATCGGTGTTAATGGTGGTTCCCTTGAGAAAGACATTCAAGAAAAATACGGCGAGCCTACACCAGAAGCGCTAGTCGAATCAGCGATGCGCCATGTGGATATTTTGGATAGACTGAACTTTGATCAGTTCAAAATCAGCGTGAAAGCCTCTGATGTCTTTTTAGCCGTGGGGTCTTATCGCTTATTGGCAAATAAAATTGATCAACCCTTACATTTGGGGATCACCGAAGCTGGTGGCGCACGTTCAGGCTCGGTTAAATCTGCAATTGGCTTAGGTATGTTATTGTCGGAAGGTATTGGTGATACCTTGCGAATTTCATTAGCCGCAGACCCAATTGAAGAAGTAAAAGTCGGTTTTGATATTCTAAAATCATTACGAATTCGCTCTCGCGGTATCAACTTTATTGCTTGCCCAACCTGTTCACGTCAAGAGTTTGACGTCATTGGGACCGTTAATGCTTTAGAACAACGTCTAGAAGACATTATTACGCCAATGGATGTCTCGATCATCGGTTGTGTGGTTAATGGCCCAGGTGAAGCCGAAGTTTCAACACTTGGTGTTGCAGGGGCGAAAACTAAAAGCGGTTTCTATGAAGATGGAAAGCGGCAAAAAGAACGCTTTGATAATGATAATATTATTGACCAACTTGAAGCGAAAATCCGTGCTAAAGCGGCGATGATGGATGAGAGTAACCGGATCGAAATTAACCTAAAAAATTAATTAGGTAAATAAACTGGCTCGTATAGAGCCAGTTTTTACATTTATCAGGCTATTAATGGTGTTAATTATCCGTGTTTTTTTCTAAAATCGAACACTCATCGGGCAAATAAACAGATAATTCCCGATTCGTATCAGTAATTGGTGTTTGTTGATTGAACCTGATGATATTTCGCTCTTATAATCAAACTTATGTAATTCTGAAAATAGAGAAATAAAGTGGGAAAAAATATCCAAGCCATTCGCGGCATGAATGATTACTTACCAGCTGACACGCGTGTATGGCAAAAAATCGAAGCTACATTGAAAAATATTTTACAGGGTTATGGTTTTAGTGAAATACGTACCCCGATTGTAGAGCAGACCCCGCTATTTCGTAGAGCGATTGGTGAAGTGACGGATGTCGTTGAAAAAGAAATGTATACCTTCAATGACCGTAATGAAGAAAGTCTGACATTACGCCCAGAAAATACCGCAGGCTGTGTCCGCGCAGGTATTGAGCATGGTTTGCTGTACAATCAGGAACAACGTTTGTGGTATTTAGGGCCAATGTTTCGCTATGAACGCCCTCAAAAAGGGCGTTACCGCCAGTTTCACCAATTAGGTGCAGAGGTATTTGGTTTGAGTGGGCCAGACATCGATGCCGAAATGATCCTAATGACAGCTCGTTGGTGGAAAGCATTAGGTATAAGCGAACATGTGACGCTAGAACTAAACTCAATTGGTTCGTTAGACGCGCGTGCAAATTATCGTGAGGCTTTGGTTGCATTTTTAGAGCAACATAAAGATAAGCTCGATGAGGACTGTAAACGCCGGATGTACACTAACCCACTTCGCGTTTTGGACTCTAAAAATCAAGGGGTGCAAACGTTATTGAATGATGCACCTGAACTGTTTGATTACCTTGATGTCGAATCACGTGAGCACTTCGATGGTTTGTGTAAACTATTAGATACTGCGGGTATCAAATATCGTGTTAATCAGCGTTTAGTTCGTGGTCTTGATTACTATAACCGTACTGTATTTGAATGGGTTACAACGGCACTAGGCTCTCAAGGTACAGTCTGTGCCGGTGGCCGCTACGATGGCCTTGTCGAGCAATTAGGCGGCAGAGCTACCCCAGCTGTTGGTTTTGCCATGGGTATGGAACGCATGGTGTTGCTAGTCCAAGAAGTGAATCCAGCATTTACCGCAGACACTTCAGTGGCTGACGTGTATTTAGCGTCTTTTGGTGAAAATTGCCAACAAGCTGCCTTATTGGTTGCTGAAAAAGTACGTGATGAACTACCTACTTTGAGATTAATGGCTAACCACGGCGGTGGGAACTTCAAGAAACAGTTAGCAAGAGCAGATAAACAAGGCGCTAAAATTGCTTTGATCTTGGGGGAAGACGAAATGACTAATGGTCAAGTAACCTTGAAAGATTTGCGCACAGGCGCACAAGAAACTATTTCACAGCAACTAATGGCATCTCGCATCGCTGAGCTATTAGGTTAAGGAGAGACAAGTGGAAGTCTATACAAACGAAAATGATCAAGTTGATGCGATCAAACGCTTTTTTGCTAACAACGGTGTTGCATTAGTTGTTGGCCTTGTTATTGGTGTTGGTGGTGTATTTGGTTGGAATTACTGGCAGTCACATAAAACCAATATATTGCAAGAAAGCGCCCAAAAATTTGAAACAGTGAGCACCCAACTGCGTTCAGGCTCAGAACAAAGTATCGTTGCCGCGCAAAAATTTGCTGCTGAAACTGATGATGTTTACAGCGCAATGATGGGGCTAGAGTTAGCGCAAATCGCCGTTGATAAAGGCGACTTAGCGAATGCACAAACTGCGCTAACTAATGCATTAGCTAAAGCGAAAACGGTTGATATGCAAGATTTAATTAACTTGCGTTTGGCTCGTGTACAATTGGCTCAAGGTAATGCTGATGGTGCGATAGCATCTATTACGAATATCAAAGGTAAGTCATGGCAAGCGACGGCACAGGATGTCCGTGGTGATGCTTTACTCCATAAGGGTGATAAAGCTGGTGCAAAAGCCGCATACACTCAGGGGCTAGAAAGTGAAGGTTCTCAATCTCTTAGAGGTATTTTAACTCTGAAATTGAACAACGTATCTAATTCATAAGAAGAAAGGAAACGACAAACATGCAGTTGCGCAAAACTCTTTTGGTTGGCCTAGTCGCTTCAGCTTTACTTGCCGGTTGTTCCAGCGAAACTGATTCTATCATTATGGCGCCACTTCCGCAGGTTGAGAATCAATTTACTCCATCAATTGTTTGGGATAAATCTGTTGGTAATGGCGTTGAACAATTTTACTCCGAGTTATCGCCTGCTTGGGATGGCTCAGCTGTTTATGCGGCAGACCGTAAAGGTTTAGTGAAAGCATTTGAGCTAGACAGTGGTAAAGAGATTTGGTCTGTTGACTTGTCCAAGCGTATCGGTTTCCTTTCTGCGAATTTATCCGCGTTATTATCAGGTGGTTTAACTGTTGATGGCGATAAAATCTTTATTGGTACTGAGCGTGGTACCGTTATTGCCTTAAACAAAGAAGATGGTCAAGTTATTTGGGATGTTGAAGTTGCTGGTGAAGCCCTTTCTAAACCGGTTGTTAGTAACGATTTAGTCGTTATTCATACTAGCAATGGCCAATTGCAAGCGTTAGATGTAAATAGTGGTGAAATCAAGTGGACTGTTAACATGGACACGCCATCACTGTCTTTACGTGGTGAATCTGCACCAGCGGTCGCATTTGGGGCCGCAATTGTTGGTGGTGATAACGGGCGTGTAAACGCCGTTTTATTATCACAAGGGCAACTGATTTGGCAACAACGCATTTCTCAAGTCACTAGTTCAACAGAGATCGGCCGTTTGAATGATGTCGATATGACACCGATTATTGATGACGGCAAAGTCTATGCGATTGCTTATAATGGCACATTAGCATCACTTGATATGCGCTCAGGCCAAATTTTATGGAAACGCGAACTAGGTTCAATTAATGATATGGTGATGTCAGGTGAAAACCTGTATCTCGTTGACCAAAATGACCGCGTGTTGTCCGTCCGTAAAAGTGATGGTGTGACATTGTGGACACAAGAAGACTTACTAAACCGTGGTTTGTCAGCACCTGAAATGTTTAATGGTTATATTGTTGTCGGTGACAAAGAAGGCTACTTACATTGGTTAGATATGAATACGGGTGAGTTTGTTGCTCAAAATAAATTAAACAGCTCCGGTATTCACAGTCGCCCTGTTGTTGCAAGTGATAAACTAATGGTTCAGACGAAAAACGGAACAGTTTATCTGTTAACGCGTTAATTTTCTGACAAACCGACAATTTATCGATAAAATCAACGGTTCCTGATGACAGGAGCCGTTCGTTTTTTGTTTTCTGAGTGAAAGCTTCAGAATTCCTTTAGTTAATAAAAGTTGTGAGGCATCTAAGAATGATACCCGTCGTAGCGCTGGTAGGGCGTCCAAACGTAGGAAAATCCACGTTATTTAACCGTTTAACCCGTACCCGTGACGCATTAGTAGCGGACTTTCCCGGTCTGACTCGTGATCGCAAATATGGTCGTGCCGAAGTGGAAGGGCATGAGTTTATTATTATTGACACGGGTGGTATCGATGGGACTGAGGAAGGCGTAGAAACGCATATGGCCGCACAGTCCTTACAAGCCATTGAAGAAGCTGACATTGTATTGTTCATGGTCGATGCGAGAGCCGGGTTGATGCCAGCAGATGAAGGAATTGCCAAACATCTTCGTAGCCGCAAGAAAAAAACTTACTTAGTGGCAAATAAAACTGATGGTATTGATGTAAATACCGCAGTTGGTGATTTTTATTCGCTTGGGTTAGGGGAAATACACCCCATTGCTGCCTCCCACGGTCGTGGTGTAACACAATTAATTGAACAATCTTTGAAACCGTTTATTGGTGAAGAAGAAGAGCAAGTTGAGTTAACGGAAGAAGAAGCAAATGCGGCTTACTGGGCTGAGTTAGAAGCAGAAGGCCAACTTGCTGAAGATGAAGAAGACGATTTTGACCCAACCACATTACCCATCAAATTAGCGATTGTGGGTCGCCCAAATGTGGGTAAATCAACACTCACAAATCGTATCCTAGGTGAAGATCGCGTTGTTGTGTTTGATATGCCGGGTACAACCCGTGACAGTATTTATATTCCAATGGAACGCGATGACCGTGAGTACATTCTGATTGATACTGCGGGCGTGCGTAAACGTGGGAAAGTAACGGAAACAGTAGAAAAATTCTCTGTAATTAAAACACTGCAAGCAATTGAAGATGCAAACGTTGTGTTGCTAGTGATTGACGCAAGAGAAGGTATCTCAGACCAAGATTTATCGTTACTTGGCTTTATTTTAAATGCTGGGCGTTCACTGGTGATTGCGGTTAACAAATGGGATGGCATGAAACCAGAAGACCGTGAACATGTAAAAGACATGCTAGAGTTACGTCTTGGTTTTGTTGACTTTGCACGTATTCACTTTATTTCAGCGTTGCATGGTAGCGGTGTAGGTAATTTATTTGAATCGGTGCAAGAGGCTTATGAATCCGCTACGCGTCGTGTGGGAACGGCATTGTTAACTCGAATTATGAATATGGCGGAAGACGAACACCAGCCGCCGTTGATTCGTGGCCGTCGAGTTAAAATGAAATATGCACACGCAGGGGGGCATAACCCACCGATAGTGGTGATCCATGGTAACCAAGTGTCGGATTTGCCTGATAGCTATAAACGCTACCTAATGAATTATTTCCGTCGCTCACTGCAAGTGATGGGGACGCCAATTCGTATTCTGTTTAAAGAGGGTGAAAACCCATATGCAGATAAGAAAAATAAACTAACTGCAACCCAATTACGTAAACGTAAGCGTTTGATGCAACATCTTAAAAAACGTTAGTGGGTCAAAGTATCAGCTAAGGGTTTACTAACCTTAGTGAATAAAAAGCCGTAACAAAATTATTGTGTTACGGCTTTTTATTATATTATCGATTTAAATAGTTTAATAAATAAACGTTGCTTTCACACAACCAAAACTAACAACGATGGCGCGGTGGGGCACAAATGATTGAGGTAAATTATGGACACTCGTTCTTCTACACGTCTAAACAAATATATTAGTGAAAGTGGTATTTGTTCACGACGTGAAGCTGATCGTTATATTGAGCAAGGCAATGTCTTTATTAATGGTAAACGTGCAGCCATCGGTGACCAAGTTTTTGCAGGTGATGTGGTTAAAGTTAATGGTCAATTGATTGAACCGCGTAATGAAGATGATTTAGTATTAATTGCGTTGAATAAACCAGTGGGGATTGTCAGTACCACGGAAAGCGGCGAAAAAGACAATATTGTTGACTATGTTAACCATAGCACGCGGATTTTCCCTATTGGGCGTCTAGATAAAGACTCTCAAGGGCTGATTTTTTTGACTAATCACGGCGATCTGGTTAATAAAATTTTACGTGCCGGGAATTCTCACGAGAAAGAATATTTAGTTACGGTGAATAAACCCGTTACAGATGATTTTATTCGAGGCATGGGAGCCGGAGTCCCCATCTTAGGTACGATGACTAAGAAATGTAAGGTGAAAAAAGAAGCGCCTTTTGTGTTCCGTATTACCTTGGTGCAAGGTCTGAATCGTCAAATTAGGCGGATGTGTGAGCACTTTGGTTTTGAAGTGACTAAGCTTGAACGTATTCGTATTATGAATGTTCGGTTAACAGGGCTTCCAGTTGGAGAGTGGCGTGACTTAACAGCAGACGAACTGATTGAATTATTTGATATGATGGAAAAATCAGAATCGGATATTAAACCGAAAAAACAGGCAAAGACCCAAGCAACCAGTAAAAATGGTGGTGGAGCCAAACAAAATACAGGGAATAAGCCAAAGGCGAAACCTGAAAACCCTACACGTAAAAAATTTACCCAACCGGGTCGTAAAAAGAAAAAACGTTAACGTGCGGGTTTAGTTAAAAATCCTTTGCTTATAAGGCTGAATGATTAGGCATTTGAATTGCTTAACATCGGCCTTTATAGATGAAAATGACTAACTACTAAGAACAGCTATTTGGCATGGTGATGTCGCCATATGATAAAAGATTAGTGTTTATCGAATACTAATCCAACTTTTTCCCAGCTTTTTTGTGTTTGTGATGCGATTTGTTCACCAAATAATTTTTGGGCGTTACTCACTGTTGCTGTGGCAAATTGCTTGAAATCCGCCATTGAGGTAACAATAGGGTCTGATACTGCCGCTATCCATATTTTACCAGCAACATCCCATGTATATCCTCCTAGGCTAGTTGCTAATAAATGAAAGGCTTTATTCGGGATACCTGAATTAATATGGACACCACCATTATCAATCCGCATAGGTAAATCACGATATTGAGACATATGACCAACTTGTGGGTCAACATTTTTGTTATTCAATGCATAAGCAGTGCCTGGGGCACTCATGGAACGTAAGGCTGGGGCATTAATTTGGTCGATAAATAAATTTTCACCAATAAGCCAATTGGATTCACAAGCTGTCTCATTTTGTACAAATTGTTTGACCATAATGCCTAAAACATCAGCAACGGATTCATTTAGCGCACCAGATTGAAATGCATATCTAAAGTTAGCTTTTGAACTAATGAAACCATGGGCTAATTCATGGGCAATTATGTCAATGTCATTGTAAAAGGGGCCAAAGACTTTACCATCTCCGTCACCAAAGAAAATAGCCTGAGAATTCCAAAAGGCATTAGCGTAGTTTGTTCCATAATGAATAACCGCATTGATGTCTGCAGAACAGCCAAACATCTGGTCAATATCTAATTTCTCCTTAAAGAAAGCACGTACTTTCCCAATATAATCGAAGACATAGCCTGCCGGTGCTGAAGGGGCTTTATCATCACCTTCACTCATGATCACAGTATAATCATCATGTGGCATATGCTCATTAAGGGAAAGTTGGTCACGCTGGCAAATCGGTAAATCTGAGTGTCGATGGATCTTATAGGGAACAGGGCGCTGAGCATCTCGAATAAAGCGGCTGTAATTTTTAACAGGATCAATAGAACAAGCAGATAGGCTATTACGATGTAATTGTGCATCTTCATCTGAATAGATTCTGCTCATGACATCATTGATATGAATGAGTGTAGGGTTGAGCTTAGTCACTCCAGTTTCGGAGATTAAACTTGATATTAGACAAGGCGATAATAAGGAACGACCTAAAATTTGACTCATATTATAACTCCATTCTATTGGATGAAATGGAATCATAATTGTTTTTTTGTTTTATGTAACCTTTTGATATTTAACGAATTTGGTTAGATTTTGTTATATTTTATTAGAAAGGTAGAAATGGAATATTTCTACCTTAATGAATAAGCTTGTAACAGTAATTATTGGGTTAACCAGTCTTTACCGGGGACTAAAAATTCACTATAGAGAGTCGCTTCTGGGCTATTAGGCTCAGGATGATAGTCATATTCCCAACGCACCAGTGGTGGCATTGACATTAAAATAGACTCAGTTCGTCCACCGCTTTGTAAACCAAATAAGGTGCCTCTATCCCAAACTAAGTTAAACTCGACATAGCGACCACGACGATATAATTGAAACTGTCGTTCGCGTTCTCCCCACGAATGGCCACAGCGTTTTTCAACAATGGGTACATAAGCGTGTAAAAAACCATATCCAACGGCTTGTGTGAAGTTAAAACAGTTATCGAAACCCCATTGATTGAGGTCATCAAAGAACAGGCCACCGACACCCCGAGGCTCATTACGATGTTTTAAAAAGAAGTATTCGTCACACCAATGTTTATATTTAGGATAAACATCATCGCCATAAGGTAAGCATAAATCGCGAGCTACAGTATGCCAGTGAATGACGTCTTCGTTAAAGGCATAAAAGGGGGTTAGATCAAACCCACCACCAAACCACCAAACAGGGGCTTCTCCCTCTTTTTCGGCGATAAAAAAGCGCACATTCGCGTGGGTAGTTGGGATATATGGGTTGAGTGGATGGATAACCAGAGAGACGCCCATAGCTTGGTAGCTACGACCTGCGAGTTCAGGGCGGTGTGCTGTGGCAGATGCAGGTAATTTTTCCCCCTGAATATGGGAGAAGTTGACCCCTGCTTGTTCGAATATAGCCCCATTAGTTAATACTCGGCTACGGCCCCCACCACCTTCAGAACGTTCCCATGTTTGTTCTAGAAAAGTTTCCTTACCATCTAGCTCAGTGATTTTTTGACAAATAGTATCTTGTAAGCTTTGCAAGAAAGCTTTTACACGACCGATATCTGGGTAATTCATTGTTTTCTAATAGAACCATAGATGAAAAATAATAACCAAAGTATACCCTTTTGTCGTAAAAAAGGCATATTGAATATTGATTGTGTGGCAAAAGCAGTGATAATGACAGAAAGATTAGTTTAAACGGGCAAATGTTATGGAAATACGCATCTTTCGCCAAAGTGATTATGAAGATGTACTGACGTTATGGGAACGTTGTTCTCTCAATGAGTTTTCGGGGGACCCTGAACTCGACATCGAACGTAAATTACAATGCGGTGCAGACTTATTCTTAGTCGCTGAGGTCGCAGGTGAGGTTGTTGGTACCATTATGGGCGGGTACGATGGTATCCGCGGCACAGCCGTTTACCTTGCTGTACATCCTGAATATCGTGCGCGCGGTATAGCAAATGCTTTAGTCAGCCGGCTAGAGAAAAAACTAATTGCCAGAGGGTGTGGCAGAATTGAACTTTTAGTGAGCGAAGAATCAGATGCTGCTATTTGTATGTTTGAAAAAATGCTTTATGAAGAAGAACAGTCTGAACGTTTGATTTATTCGAAAAAATTAACTCACGAAACGGATTTTTAGGTTAATTGACTATTTGTTTAATCATTCATGTGAATGTTTTGGCAAATAGGTTGTCACAATATGCATTATGCGACGGATTAAAGAGGATGATATGTCCCAACATGCAACTTTTAATAACAATAGCGGCTTAACGCCATTGTTGAAAATTACTCTGCTATGCGGAATAACACTATTGTCAGGTTGTGCTGGCACGAAAATTTTTTCGCCATCGACTTGGTTTAGTAGCCCACTAGTGATCTCTAGCTCAGGGGTTGGTCAAGTAACCAATTTTACCCCGATGCAAGCTGATACTATTAAAACGCAGCTTAATGACCGTTATAATATCCGTAGCGGAATGCAAATGGACAATGGTGATGTGGTCGCTATTTTCCAAGGCATTAATGATGACGAGGTAAAATTAGAGATAATGGGGCCTGAGCATGGCTATGTGTCGCGCATTACAGTCAATGACCCTGATATTGTTACCGAGTGGGGGCCAAAAGTTGGCACTGAATTTAGTGAAATATACCAAAAAGCATTTGGTGTATGTAGCCTTGGTGAGCGAATCAATGATGTACCAAGCATTGAATGTAATTCGCCACAATCAACAAAAGTTATTTACCGTTTTACGGGTAAATGGCAAGGGCCAGAAGGGATGATGCCTTCGGATAATGACCTTCAATCATGGACAATATCGCAGATAATTTGGCATAAGTAAGCTGATTTTAAGGTATATCGTCAGGTTTAGTTATACTGGCGATCCCCTCTTTTATCGAACCTCGTTATTGTACACAAATAAATTTCCCCTTTCTTAAATTTTCTTTCCTATAATAGGCATCGAAACCTATAAACCCTTGCGTTAAAACAAGGTGAAAAACATCACGATAAGATAGGATAATCATATCGTTTTATATAAAAAATAGGTTATATAACATACTCATTTTACGAGGTTTACCGTATGTCTCATTCTCAAAGTGGTATTTTGAAAGAACATAGCCGTTTTGGTATTTTTATTGAAGCACAAGTGCAAGAAGGATCTCTGGATGAAGTTAAATCTGGATGTAAAGGCTTTGTCGATGCTTTGACCAAATTACAGGCGCAATATCCTGATGACCGTCTTGGTGCAGTAATTGCGTTTGGCTCTGATATTTGGCAGCAATTGGGGCATGCTCAGTGCGCACCTGAATTGAAACCATTCCATACATTAGGTAAGGGGCTTGCGCCTGCCACACAAAGAGATATGTTTATTCATATTCAATCTCTTCGCCACGATATTAATTTCTCTTTAGCGCAAGCGGCACTAAAAGTGTTTGGTAAATCTATTCATGTTGTTGAGGAAATTCATGGTTTCCGCTGGGTAGATGATAGGGACTTAAGCGGTTTTATTGATGGTACAGAAAATCCGCAAGGTGAAGAAATTGCGGAAGTGACATTAGTCGAACAAGGCGATGACAAGGGTGGTAGTTATGTTTTAGTTCAACGCTATGAACACGACTTAAGGAAATGGGATCGTTTTACTGAACATGAACAGGAAAAAATGATTGGCCGTACTAAACATGATAGCGTTGAGCTTGATGAAGATGTGCGTAATGTGACTTCGCATGTTTCACGAGTCGTGGTAGAAGAAGAGGGTGAAGAGCTATCCATCATGCGTCACAGCCTGCCGTATGGCACAGCAAGTGGTAAACATGGTTTATTCTTTGTCGCCTATTGTGCAAGGCTACACAATATTGAACAACAATTGCTTAGTATGTTTGGTGAAAAAGACGGTAAATACGATGATTTACTGCGTATGACGAAAGCCGTTTCAGGTAGTTATTACTATGCGCCTTCTCTTGAAAAACTACTCGCATTATAAATGACTGTTTGCCGCATGGATGCGGCGCTCTTTTGTTATCATGAATATGCTGATGCCCTGCCTAAGTGAATATCAATCTTTTCTCACCCCAAACGAATTAAGCCATCAACAACCGTAAATACGGTATATAGATTTGTCGATTTGGTTTATTCATGAAAACTATTCATTTCTTAACTCATTAAAATAAAACAGTATTTTTACTCTTATGTCGATATTTTCTTTGTTATTCTAATTTGATATATCAAAAGGTGATTGATAACTACACAGTTATAACCAAAACAGATACAGTGTTTTTAATCTTAGTCGTTTTGGTTTAGTTATGAATGGGTGTGGAATGAAAAAATCATTTTTGAAAAAAACAGCATTAGCAAGCTTAGCGACGGCATCGTTATTCGGCAGCACGCCATTAATTGCCGCAGAACTCCTTAATAGCTCTTATGACATTGCCCGTGAGTTATTTGTGGCATTAAACCCTTCATTTGAAAAACAGTGGAATGAAGCACATCCAGACGACAAATTAACGATTAAACAATCCCACGCGGGCTCATCGAAGCAAGCGCTAGCAATATTGCAGGGGTTGAAAGCCGATGTTGTCACTTATAATCAAGTTACAGATGTGCAAATTTTGCACGATAAAGGCAAATTGATCCCTGCTGACTGGCAAGCTCGATTACCAAATAATAGTTCACCTTATTACTCCACAATGGCGTTTTTAGTGCGTAAAGGAAACCCTAAGGGAATTAAGACGTGGGATGATTTGGTACGTGAAGACGTAAAATTAATATTTCCAAACCCAAAAACATCTGGAAATGGCCGCTATACCTACCTTGCTGCATGGGGGGCTTTTAACCAAGAAAACAATGGTGACCAAGCAAAAACACGTGAGCAAATGAAGCAATTCCTAAAAAATGTCGAAGTATTCGACACTGGTGGCCGTGGTGCAACTACCTCTTTTATTGAAAGAGAGCTAGGTGATGTATTGATTAGCTTCGAATCAGAAGTGAACAACATTCGTAGTCAATATGGTGAGTCTGATTATGAAGTGATTGTACCACCAGTTGATATTTTGGCTGAATTTCCAGTGACTTGGGTTGATAAAAATGTACAAAAAAATGGTTCAGAAGATGTCGCTAAAGCTTATTTGAATTATTTATATAGCCCTCAAGCCCAAGAAATTATTACTAGCTTTAATTATCGCGTGAATGATAAAGCCGTAATGGAAGCGAATAAGGCTAAATTCCCAGAGACAAAACTTTTTACAGTTGAGTCTCAATTTGAAAGCTGGCCAAAAGTGATGGATGTGCATTTTGCAACAGGTGGCGAGTTTGACGAACTAATGGCTCAAGGGCGCCGTTAATGAGCCGTTCAGGAAAGCGCTTTCTACCAGGCTTTGGGCTGACATTAGGGAGCAGCTTATTTTATACCTGTTTGATTTTGCTGCTACCCATGAGTGCATTGGTAATACAACTGTCAGATATGACATGGCAGCAATATTGGGCGGTGATTAGTTACCCGCAAGTGGTTGCCGCCTACAAAGTAACTTTGTTGTCAGCTCTGGTTGCCAGTCTATTTAATGCCGTCTTTGGCCTATTATTAGCTTGGATTTTGACTCGCTATCGCTTTCCTGGACGTCTGTTTTTAGATGGTTTAGTTGATTTGCCTTTTGCATTACCTACCGCCGTCGCTGGTTTGACACTCGCGACATTGTTTGCAACTTCTGGTTGGTATGGTCAATACCTTCACCAGTTCGACATTAAAGTTGTGAATACATGGTTAGGAATTGCGGTAGCAATGGCGTTTACCAGTATCCCATTTGTAGTGCGTACCGTGCAGCCTGTTTTAGAAGAGTTAGGGCCTGAATATGAAGAAGCGGCGCAAACGCTCGGTGCTAGCCGCTGGCAAACATTTAGACGAGTCGTATTACCTGAACTTTCCCCAGCTCTTTTAGCGGGTACAGTGTTGTCTTTTACTCGTAGTTTGGGGGAATTTGGTGCCATTATCTTTATTGCAGGTAACATTGCTTGGCAAACAGAAGTAGTTTCATTAATGATTTTCAGTCAATTACAGCAATTTGATTACCCTGCGGCGAGTGCTGTCGCATCCGTTATTTTGGCGGTTTCATTGCTGCTTTTATTTAGTGTTAACTTAGTACAAAGCCGTTTTGGTAAACGATTAGGGGGTAAGTAATGGCACAAGTTACACCTATTCATGCTGCTAATCGTTCCCAAATCAACTGGGGGAAATGGTTATTAATAGCCATTGGTATTCTGTTCTCAGTTTTGCTATTGGTTATCCCAATTATTTGGATTTTTATTACAGCATTTCAAAAAGGCTTAGATACCGTTTTACTGAATTTAGCAGACCCTGACATGTTACATGCGATTGGGCTAACTGTGTTAATTGCCTTAATTACTGTACCTGTAAATTTGGTTTTTGGCACAATGATGGCATGGCTCGTCACGCGTTTTCATTTTCCAGGTCGGCAGTTACTGCTTACATTAGTTGATATCCCATTTGCGGTTTCCCCCGTCGTCGCAGGTTTATTGTATTTGCTGTTTTATGGTTCTAATAGCTGGTTTGGTGGTTGGCTTGAAGGGTTTGATATTCAAGTTATGTTTTCATGGCCAGGAATGGCTTTAGTGACGATTTTTGTGACTTGCCCATTTGTTGTGCGTGAATTGGTACCATTGATGTTAAGCCAAGGCAGCCAAGAAGATGAAGCCGCGGTATTGCTGGGGGCTTCAGGGTGGAAAATGTTTTGGCGAGTGACATTACCGAATATCCGTTGGGCGTTGCTATACGGTGTTGTACTGACCAATGCTCGGGCGATTGGGGAATTTGGTGCGGTATCCGTGGTTTCCGGTGCTATTCGTGGTGAGACCTATACCTTACCGTTACAAGTTGAATTATTACATCAGGATTATAACACTGTCGGTGCTTTTACTGCCGCAGGGGTCCTCGCTGTAATGGCCATCATTACATTAATCCTTAAAAGCGCATTGCAATGGCATTTAAATCGTCAGCAGTCTGAATCAGGAGTCCATTGATCATGAGTATTGAAATTGAAAAAATCGGTAAGTTATTTGGGAAAACCCAAGTACTCAACGGTATTTCACTGGATATTGCATCGGGTGAGATGGTGGCGCTATTGGGGCCTTCTGGTTCAGGTAAAACAACGCTATTAAGGATAATCGCAGGGCTTGAGCAACAAAGTTACGGTACTTTGCGTTTCCACGGCCAAGATGTCAGTAAAATACATGCAAAGGATAGGCATGTAGGTTTTGTTTTTCAGCATTATGCATTATTTCGTCATATGACGGTATTTGATAATGTCGCTTTTGGCTTAACAGTTCTACCGCGTAAGCAGCGACCATCCACACAAGCTATCAAACAAAAAGCCATGCAACTATTGGAGATGGTGCAATTATCTCACTTGGCTTCCCGTTATCCTGCACAGCTCTCTGGTGGGCAAAAGCAACGTGTAGCTTTAGCACGTGCACTGGCGGTTGACCCGCAAATTTTATTGCTTGATGAGCCTTTTGGAGCTCTTGATGCGCAAGTTCGTGTTGAGCTACGCCGCTGGCTACGTCAATTACATGACGAGTTAAAATTTACTAGTGTGTTTGTCACTCATGATCAGGAAGAAGCCATGGAAGTGGCAGATAGGGTCGTCGTTATGAGTGAAGGGCATATTGAGCAGGTTGGGACGCCAAGTGCTATTTGGCAGAGCCCTGAGACTCGCTTTGTTCTTGAGTTTATGGGGGAAGTTAACCAAATCTCAGCACAAATCAGGGGGGCAATGCTCAATATCGGCGGTTATGAATTTTCGCTTAATCATAGCAGTGCTCATCAAGGAGAGGTCGATGTATTTCTTAGGCCTTGGGAAATATCATTACAACCTGAAGTGGATGAACAACACCGTTTACCTGTTAGGGTAACAGAATCTGGTCCAAGAGGTCATTTTTGGCAATTAACAGTTCAACCATTAGGGTGGGGAAATGACCCAATATCTGTTGTTTGGCAGTCCGCAGCAACAATACCGACACGGGGTGAACGTTACTTTTTAGGTAGCAAGCAGGTTAAAATTTACCAAGGAAACACGGAGTTATTATTTCCTCAATTAGCGGAAAGTGCATGAATATAAATTGTTATTGTTGATAGCATTTATATAAATAGATAATAAATGCTATTTATTTTTATGACATCTTAAGTATCTCTCTTTTCTGTTGTTGGGCTATTTATGAATAGTATTTAGCCCAACAATCACGTCGCTTTTTCTTGTAATTCATTGATATTTATATGTATTATTTTGTTTTTTCTGTTAAATATAACTGGTAATCATATAAACTTATAGTAATATATTATATCAATTAGCTATATCAATAATGGTAATAAAGATAATCTATTTTTCTAATATTAATGTGAATAGATTTCATTTTTCACGCGCTAATATTGGAGTAATATCTTATTTCTATTTGCTCCTATCTATAAATAAAAATTATAAGGATGGTAAAGTGTCAACTCTGGAACAGTTTATCGGTAATACACCTTTAGTAAAACTTCAGCGCTTGGTTCAAGGGGTTAATGCTGAAATTTGGGTTAAGCTAGAAGGTAATAACCCTGCGGGTTCAGTGAAAGATAGGGCTGCCTATTCGATGATCAAAGAAGCTGAAGAACGAGGGGAAATTAAACCTGGGGATACGCTTATTGAAGCGACGAGCGGCAATACAGGGATAGCACTAGCGATGATAGCTGCACTAAAAGGCTATAAACTAAAATTACTGATGCCAGATAACATGAGTAAAGAGCGCCAAGCATCTATGCAAGCGTATGGTGCGGAGCTTATTTTAGTGAGTACCGCAGTGGGAATGGAAGGTGCTCGAGATCTCGCTAAAGAAATGGCGCTCAGGGGGGAAGGGACTGTATTAGACCAATTTAATAACCCAGATAACCCATTAGCTCATTTTAAAACAACCGGCCCAGAAATTTGGCGGCAGACACAGGGGAGGGTCACCCATTTTGTCTCTAGCATGGGAACAACAGGGACTATCACAGGGGTCAGCCGTTATTTAAAATCCCAATCAACCGATGTACAGATTGTTGGGTTGCAGCCCGCAGAAAAAAGCCAAATCCCAGGGATCAGACGTTGGTCGCCGGGATATCTTCCCGGTATTTTTGATGATTCATTAGTTGACAGTGTATTAGATATCAACCAACAAGAAGCCGAAGAAACCATGAGGGCTTTGGCAAAAATTGAGGGGATATTCTGTGGTGTCAGTTCTGGTGGAGCAGTAGCAGGGGCTTTAAAAGTAGCAAAAGAGAACCCAGGTGCGGTGATTGTTGCGGTAATTTGTGACCGAGGAGACCGTTATTTATCGACTGGGGTATTTAACCAGTAAGGTTAACTCAGGCTAAGAACGAGTAAAGCCATCAGGCAAGGGCCTGACGGCTTTGTCTAGCGAATAGAGCGGATAGCTAGGCTATTTCTTTATACGCATGATAACTGTTTCACCAACGGTCACTGAACCCGTTAGTTTATTCAGTTCTTTAATTTCATCCATGTTAGAAATAACAACAGGAGTGAGAACCGATTTGGCTTTTTCTTCTAGCAGTGCTAAATCGAATTCGATGATTAAATCACCTTTCTTGACGGTTTGGCCTTCTTCAGCGATACGTTTGAAACCTTCGCCTTTGAGTTCAACTGTATCAATTCCGAAGTGAACAAATAGCTCTATACCATCATCTGATTCAATAGAAAATGCATGGTTAGTTTCAAAGATTTTACCAATTGTACCATCTACAGGAGCGACAATTTTATTCCCTGCTGGTTTAATCGCAATACCATCACCAACAATCTTTTCTGCGAATACAACATCTGGAACATCTTCAATATTGACAATCTCACCAGATAAAGGGGCGATAATTTCAATACTACCACTGCTACTTTTGTCTTCCGAAACGAGTGATTTCAGTTTGTCAAACAGACCCATGGACCTTCTCCTAATCGTTTTATATGGGACCGAACTAATGTGCTGTTCCTAGCATAACGTTTTTTCTTGGATAAAGGTATCTACAAGTTTCATCAATTCATCTGCTGTTGGTTGAGCAAGTGCTTGTTCAGCCAGAGCCTGAGTATCAACAAAGTTCGCATTGCGAATTAATTTTTTGATACGTGGAATTGATATTGCGCTCATACTAAATTCATCCAGCCCCATGCCAAGTAGCAATAAGGTTGCACGCTCATCTCCTGCGAGTTCCCCGCACATCCCTGTCCATTTACCTTCTGCATGTGATGCATCAATCACTTGCTTAATTAAGTTTAGGACAGCTGGTGACATTGGGTTGTAAAGATGAGAAATCAGTTCATTACCACGGTCAACCGCTAAAGTGTATTGAGTTAGATCGTTCGTCCCAATACTAAAGAAATCAACTTCTTTTGCCAAATGACGAGCAATAACTGCTGCTGCTGGTGTTTCCACCATAACACCAACTTCAATTGCTTCATCAAAGGCTTTGCCTTCTTCGCGTAATTGAGCTTTTAGTATCTCAAGTTCTGCTTTTAGTTCACGAACTTCTTCAACGGAAATGACCATTGGGAACATAATACGCAGTTTACCAAATTTAGACGCTCTTAAAATAGCTCTTAATTGTGAGTGTAGAATTTCTTTGCGGTCAAGACAAATACGAATTGCACGCCAACCAAGGAAAGGGTTTTCTTCTTTTGGCAAATTCATATACGGCAGGTCTTTATCACCACCAATATCCATTGTACGAACAATAACAGCTTGGCTGCCCATTGACTCTGCAACGGCTTTATATGCTTGGAATTGTTCTTCTTCGCTTGGGAATGAATCCCTATCCATAAATAAAAATTCGGTACGATAGAGGCCAACACCTTCTGCACCATTACGTTCAGCCCCTGCGACATCACGTACAGTACCAATATTTGCACAGACTTCAACTTGATGTCCATCAAGTGTGATTGCTGGCAAATCTTTTAATTTTGCGAGCTCTTCTTTTTCTTGCAGATATTCATCACGGAAAGCTTTTAACTTATCAACTTCAGCTTCTGATGGGTTTAAGTAGATAGTGTTATTTACACCATCTAATACGATAAAATCACCATTTTTAATTTTACTGGTTGCATCACTTGTGCCGACAATAGCAGGCAACTCAAGAGAACGAGCCATAATTGAGGTGTGTGATGTACGACCACCTAAATCGGTGATAAAACCCAGAACTTTATCTAAGTTCAGTTGTGCGGTTTCGGAAGGCGTTAAATCAGCAGCAACCAAAATCACTTCTTTGTCGATAGCGCTTAAATCAACAATTGGAATATTTAAAATATTTTTTAGTAGGCGCTTACCGATATCGCGTACATCGGCAGCACGTTCTTTCAGATACTCATCATCTAGGGACTCAAGTGCTTGGGCTTGGTCTTCAATAACGGAATAGGCGGCAGCATCAGCCGTTTTTTTGTCGCCTTTAATCAAAGAGATTATTTCTTGTTCAAGCTCTTCATCTTCTAGCAGCATAATATGACCTTCAAAAATCTCAGCTTTTTCGGCTCCAAGATTTTTTTCGGCTTTCTCTTTAATTAAAGTGAGTTGTTCGGCTGATTTGTTACGACCCTCAATAAAGCGTGCAATTTCTTTATCTGCCTGATCGTCAGCAATCTTTTTTGTGCTAACAACGATAGGATCTTCTTTGAGGATTAAAGCCTGACCAAAAGCAAAACCCGGGGATACTAAAATTCCTGAAATCATAATATTACCTTACTGCTGCTAGTGCTAGGAGTTCTGATATTGCAGAGACCGCTATGGTTATACCGATTATATAAATATCCCCGAATGATATCATTCAGGGACAGCGAATGAGATCGGTAAGACGTTTCTCTTGCGTGCGAAATTATTCTAATTCGCCCATCAGTTTAACTAAATGTTCAACGGCTTCTTTCTCATCTTCACCTTCAGCGGAAATGGTGACCACTGTACCTTGAGTTAAACCCAAAGTTTGTAATTTGAACAGGCTTTTTGCGCTAGCGGATTTGCCGCCAGAAATCAAAGAAATATCAGAAGAGAATGCTTTTGCTTCTTTCACAAATTGAGCTGCAGGACGAGTATGTAGACCATTTGGTGCCGTAATAGTGACTTCTTGCTGGAACATAGTATTTCCTCAATAACTTTAGTTTTTTTAATTACCCAGCCTATTGTAGATGAAATAGACTAGGTTTGCGTATAGTTAGATTATTAACTTGCAAAAAGGTTTCCTACTTTGTGCGGTATCAACCCTTTTTCAGTTTTTGCCTCTGAAGTTATGTTTTTTTAGCCACTTTGCAACTACCAGATGTTTGCGGTGGAGGTGACTAAAAAGTGATTAATTTCGAGGTGCAAAATAATTACTATGTTTAATACTAAACCCCGAATTAGAAATCATCTCCATCCGTGCTAAACTTTGATCTGCACCACAAAAAAAGCACCTTTAAGGTGCTTTTTTAACGAATTTGCAACGAAATTATGTTAGTCAGCAGAAATGTCAGCAAACAGAACAGTTGATAAATAACGCTCACCTGATGAAGGTAAAATTACGACTATATTTTTGCCTTTATATGCAGGGTCTGCAGCAATTTTTGTTGCGGCTGCGATGGCAGCGCCTGATGAAATACCCGCAAGGATACCTTCTTTTTCCATTAATTCACGGGCTGTTTTAACTGCCTCATCATCACTGATTTGAATGACTTTATCGAGTAGTTTTAGGTCTAAGTTACCGGGGATGAAACCAGCACCAATACCTTGAATTTTATGAGGCCCTGGCTTAATTTCTTCACCTGCCAATGCTTGGGTGATAACTGGGGAAGTTTCAGGCTCAACAGCAACGATGGTAACTTCTTTGCCTTTGGTATTTTTTAGATACTTTGCAATCCCTGTGATAGTACCGCCTGTTCCGACGCCCGCAACGACGACATCAACATTACCGTCGGTATCTTCCCAAATTTCAGGGCCGGTTGTTTTTTCGTGAATTTCAGGGTTGGCAGGGTTGTTAAATTGCTGAAGTAAAAGGTACTTTTTAGGGTTACTATTGACAATTTCTTCAGCTTTAGCAATGGCGCCTTTCATGCCTTTTGCACCCTCAGTAAGGACAAGGTTAGCCCCTAAGGCTTTGAGCAATTTACGGCGCTCGATACTCATGGTTTCTGGCATTGTAAGGGTCAATTTATACCCCCTAGCCGCGGCAACATAAGCAAGAGCAATCCCAGTATTACCACTCGTTGGTTCCACTAACTCTTTATCTTTATTTAGGATACCTTTTTTCTCCGCATCCCAAATCATGTTAGCGCCAATACGGCACTTTACACTGAAACTTGGGTTGCGTGATTCCACTTTTGCTAAAATATTACCATTACCAAAATGCTTTAAACGCACAAGAGGAGTGTGTCCAATGGTCAACGAATTATCTTCATAGATTTTGCTCATGGGATATCCTTAAAAATCGGTTAGCGAGTAAAACTGTGTCACTCAGTCAAGACAAAAAATAATATGAATTCAACATACGTGAACAACAAATTAATGCAAATATGATTTGAATATAAGCTTATAACAAAATGCTATTTTAGATCTAATTGTTCTAAGAATGAAATTAAAGCAAAAAATTGATGGTGTGAATGTGTGTGTTGGCATGCGCAGGCGATGAAGCCTGCGCTTATCGGTTAGAAAATACTTAGTAACGGGCGTAACGTCCGCGATACCTATCAACCCACATGAGTGTCGCGCCGCAGACAGCAACAGGCATGATGACTAAATTTACGAAAGGTAGCATCATGAGTAAACTGATGACGCCACCAAATTGAATATTTCTCATGCGTTCTTTCGCAAGCGCTTGTTTCATTTCACTAAAGCCAACGCGATGGTTATCAAATGGGTAATCACAATATTGAATTGACATCATCCAAGCCCCAAATAGGAACCACAAAACAGGTGCTATGGTTTGGCCAATACCCGGAATAAAAAATAAAATCAATAAACCAAGTGCGCGGGGTAAATAATAACCAATACGCACAAACTCACGTTTTATCATGCGTGGAACATCTTTTAGTAGTTCCGCCATTCCTGTGTCAGGAGCGGGTTTCCCTGTCAGTTCGGCTTCTAGTTTTTCAGATAACCAACCATTAAATGGGGCTGCAATAATATTTGCAATGGTACTGAAAAAATAGGTAAAAACTAATAAGATAGAAATCACCGCTAATGGAAAAAACACATAATCAAGCCATTGTAGCCAACTCGGAATATAACTCATCACTTGGTCTATCCAGCCGCCAAGCTTAGTGTATAACCACCAAAAAGCACCTCCTAAGAAAATAATATTTGCTAATAAGGGCAAAATGACAAAGCGTTTAATACCAGGACGTGTAACTAGTCGCCACCCTTGTGTAAAATAATAAAAGCCAGAATGGTCTTTTTGTGGCGAAAATGTCGATTGGGTCATACTTCTTGTTCTCTCCTTTTCGGTTGACTATGTATCATATAGGTATGAAACTAGGCTGACTAGCCATTATTTGCTTAAAAAAGCAGCAAACGAAAGCGGAATATTCTCTTTCTTGTAAGAAAATCGTTCTGAGGGTTGCACTTAGAGCAATTGAGAAATAATCTTAAGGTAGTTTCCGCCGTGTTGGCATAATCATTCATCAACTAGAGATAACAGCGATGCAGGATTTGCGTCTGATATTAGTGGTCGTAGGTGCGATAGCCATTGTCGCTTTATTACTGCATGGTTTATGGACCAGCCGTAAAGAGCGGTCAACGTTATTTCGCGACAGACCGGTAAAACGTCGAAAAAGCGAAACGCAGGATAAATCATCTGAGTATGATGATTCTGTATTATTTACTGAGGACAAACCCACTCAGCAGGGGGCGATTCAACCCGCAGTAGCAGACCCACTTGATTCAGCAAAAAATGAATCTCAAGTTGAGCCAAACATACGGCCAGTAGCTCCGGTTGAGCCTGAACCTAAATTGGCGGCGGCTTCTGAACATCTGGCTAATGAAGAACCTGTGGTGGCTGTACGCACTGAACCCTCTCATGCTCCAGAGCAATTGACTATCAATATGAATGATGAGTCAGTTACTGAGCCACAAGTTAGCACCCAACCTGTGCGGCCTACTGCGATTGAGCCACACATTGATTCAAATAACCTGAAAGAAGAGCCACAGTCGATACAACATGAACAAACAACGGCGAACACTGAAACGAAAGCTGAGCCGCAGGAAGATTCTGCTACAACAAATAGCAAGGAGACAGTTTTGGTACTTCATGTAGCAGCTCATCATGGGCAAGAGCTACAAGGTGAAGTATTATTGCAAAGCATCCTTCAAGCAGGGTTCCAGTTTGGTGAAATGAAAATATTCCACCGTCATGTCAACCCGTCGGGTACTGGGCCTGTATTATTTAGTTTAGCCAATATGGTTAAACCAGGTTCCTTTGATCCTGAAACGATGTCTGATTTCACAACTCCGGGTGTTTCCATGTTTATGATGGTGCCATCTTATGGTGATGCAGGGCAGAATTTCAAATTGATGTTACAAGCCGCTCAGCGTATCGCATCCGATGCGGGTGGTGTTGTGCTTGATGATGAGCGCAAGATGCTCACACCTCAAAAAATAGAGGTGTACCACGCGCGGATCAGAAGCACGTTAAACTAAATAATCGTTTTATAAAGGCCCCCTTAACTGGGGGTTTTTTATCTTTAATGAGTGTGATCATGACTACCAAGCAAGAAATAGACCAATTAAAAAAACAGTTACGTCATCATGAATATCAGTACCATGTATTAGACGCACCCGAAATTCCAGATGTTGAATACGATAAACTTATGCAACGTCTGAAAAGTATAGAAGAGGCACATCCAGAGCTTATTACGAGTGATTCGCCAACTCAGCGGGTTGGTGCTGCGCCTTTATCGGCGTTTGAAACGGTTCGCCATGAAATTCCAATGCTGTCATTAGATAATGTTTTTGATGAAGCGAGTTATTTAGCTTTTGATAAACGTGTTAGAGACCGCTTAAAAAACCATGAAGAGCTTACATTCTGTTGCGAATTAAAGCTTGATGGGCTAGCAGTTAGTTTATTGTATGAAAATGGTGAGCTAGTACAGGCTGCGACGCGTGGAGATGGGACGGTTGGTGAAAATATTACTGCCAACGTACGGACCATCCGAGCTATCCCCTTGCGTTTGACTGGGGATAATATCCCAGATCGAGTGGAGATCCGTGGTGAAGTCTTTATGCCACAAAAAGGGTTTGAAGCATTGAATGAAGAAGCGCGTAGGACAGATGGCAAAGTATTCGCAAATCCGCGTAATGCCGCAGCGGGCTCTTTACGTCAACTTGACCCACGCATTACAGCGAAAAGGCCATTAACTTTCTATTGCTATGGTGTTGGGGTTGTTGAGGGAGAAACATTACCTGATACCCATTATGGGCGTTTGATGCAGTTTAAAGCGTGGGGTTTGCCTGTTAGTGACTATGTTCAATTGTGTGTTGGCTCGCAAGCTGTATTAGATTTTTATCGCGAAATAGAACAAGCTCGACCAAGCCTTGGTTTTGACATCGATGGCGTCGTTATCAAGGTCAACTCAATTGCTATTCAAGAGGAATTAGGCTTTGTTTCACGAGCGCCACGTTGGGCTACGGCATTTAAATTTCCAGCTCAGGAACAAATAACTCAATTGAAAGACGTTGAGTTCCAAGTCGGGCGTACTGGGGCTATTACGCCCGTTGCGCGTCTTGAACCTGTGCAAGTTGCCGGGGTGATCGTGAGCAATGCGACGCTACATAATGCCGATGAAATTGAACGTCTTGGGGTTCACATTGGTGATACCGTTATTATCCGCCGTGCAGGGGATGTGATCCCGCAAATTGTCAGTGTCGTGGTTGAAAAACGTCCTGTTAATAGCCGTGAAATCGTGTTTCCAACCCATTGCCCTGTTTGTGGCTCTGATATTGAACGCATTGAAGGCGAAGCCGTAGCGCGTTGTACTGGGGGGTTGATTTGTGGCGCACAGCGCAAAGAGGCTTTAAAACACTTTGTTTCTCGTCGTGCCATGGATGTTGATGGCATGGGGGATAAAATTATCGATCAACTGGTTGAAAAAGAATATGTCAAAACGCCAGCTGACCTTTATCAATTGAGTGCAGGTATTTTAACTGGTTTAGACCGTATGGGGCCTAAATCAGCTCAAAACTTAGTCACTGCACTAGAAAAATCGAAACAAACAACACTGGCACGTTTTATTTATGCATTAGGTATTCGCGAAGTTGGAGAAGCTACTGCGGCTAATCTTGCAGCGCATTATGCAACATTAGAAGCGGTAATGTGTGCAGACGAAGAGTCACTGAAAACTGTTCAAGATATCGGTCATGTGGTGGCGAAACATGTCGTGAATTTCTTCCGCGAAGAACATAACCAAGCCGTTATTAACGACCTGATTACTAAGGCTAATATTCACTGGCCAGAAGTGAAGGTCGTGAACAGTGCTGAAATTGATAGTCCATTTGCTGGCAAAACAGTGGTATTAACTGGGTCAATGAGTGTATTAACCCGCGATGAAGCAAAAGACAAGCTGGTCGCTTTAGGTGCAAAGGTGGCTGGAAGTGTTTCTAAGAAAACGGATATGGTGATTGCAGGGGAAGCGGCAGGTTCTAAATTAGTGAAAGCGAATGAATTGGGTATTCAGGTTATAGATGAAAATGAGTTAATACGTTTGCTGAATATTTAATGGTGAACTATATTCAATCTAATTTTGTTGCTTACAAGGTGGTAAGCAACAAAATAATACTTAGGTCGTTGTAAGCCTTAACTTAAATTTTCATTAAGATTTCTGTGCAAAAAAAAGTGATTACAGGGTTTTGTCATAGTTGAAACGTGACCGCCTTCTTCTTTTTGCAAAATACACCTAGTAAGCTTTCATATTAATGTGACCACCGTCTCATTTAAATGTTGTCTATTACATAGAATATGCACATAGACTGATTCTTAAATTTGTTGGAGTCGCATATGACCTCGATCCTGCATTTCGTTTTATCCTTAGTAGTAATTGCTGCTCTTGCAATTTTAGCAAGTAGTAACCGTAGCGCGATCCGCCCCCGCTATGTTATTCAACTCCTTGTTATTCAAATTGCGTTGGCTTACCTTTTCTTAAAATCTAATATCGGCGAATCTTTTGTAATGGGTGTAGCAGGGGTGTTTACTCACTTGCTAGGCTATGCAGCGGAAGGGACGAAATTTATTTTTGGCGGCATGATTGAGGGCAATTTAGCGTTCTTTTTCTTACAAGTCTTGTGTCCAATCATCTTTATTTCTGCATTAATTGGTATTTTACAACACGTCAAAATTTTACCTATCGTGATCCGCATTATCGGTACTGTATTATCGAAAGTGAACGGTATGGGGAAATTAGAGTCATTTAACGCAGTAAGCTCATTATTGTTAGGGCAGTCAGAGAACTTTATCGCGTATAAAGACCAACTCAATAGAATGTCAGAGCGCAGAATGTACACCATGGCGGCAACCGCAATGTCTACTGTATCAATGTCTATCGTTGGTGCTTATATGACCATGTTGGAACCTCGCTTTGTGGTCGCGGCATTAGTGCTTAATATGTTTGGTACTTTCGTTGTTTTATCATTAATTAACCCGTACCCACCAGAAGGTGAAGAAGACATCCAAATGAGCAATTTGCATGAAGGGCAAAGCTTTTTTGAAATGTTAGGCGAATATATCCTTGCTGGGTTTAAAGTCGCAATTATAGTATCAGCTATGTTGATTGGTTTTATTGCCCTAATTGCGATGGTTAATGGTATTTTCTCTGCAGTATTCGGCGTTGATTTCCAAACGATGTTAGGTTACGTGTTTTATCCATTTGCTTGGGTCCTTGGTATTCCTGCGGATGAAGCTTTACAAGTTGGCGGCATCATGGCAGTTAAGATGGTCACGAATGAGTTTGTCGCAATGGATGGCTTACAAGCGATTGCTGGTGGCTTATCAGAACGTTCTGTCGGTATCTTATCGGTGTTCTTAGTCTCTTTTGCTAACTTTTCATCTATCGGTATTATTGCTGGTGCAATTAAAGGGTTAGATGAAAAACAAGGTAATACAGTAGCACGCTTTGGTTTGAAACTATTATACGGTTCAACATTAGTGAGCTTCCTATCGGCAGCTGTTGTTGGCTTAGTTTTGTAATCAATAAAAAAGTGTTAAATTGGCAAAACGGCGTTCAAATGAGCGCCGTTTTGCTTTCATATAAAAAAGAAAACTGTTAAAAGAACAGATAAAACGCAGTCAAAGACACAACACTAAAAATGTAAGAGAACAAATGGAAAAACAAGATCTCATCGACATAGCAAATACCTATATGCCGTTTGGTAAGTACAAGGGGCGTGTGCTAATAGATTTGCCAGAGGAATATTTACTTTGGTTCTATAAGAAAGGAGAGTTCCCTGCGGGGCGTTTAGGGCAATTAATGGAAATGACCTTAGGGTTAAAAATTGAAGGGCTTGAAGGCCTTGTGAAGCCACTTAAACGCAGTTAAGCAGCTAAGGCTATTTGTGGCTTAGGGAATCAGTAATTTTCTTACTCAAATTAATAAACAGTTCTTGCTCTTGTTGAGTTAATACTGTTTTAACCTTTAAGGCATTTTCAGCACGGCCAGTGGCTGCACGTTGTAAGAAATCATGCCCTTTTCTTGTTAAGTGGGTGATCAGTTCCCGCTTATCTTCTTCAGATTGATACTGTTCAACAAAATCATAGGATTTTAGGACTCGAAGAAATTTCGATAAATTTTGGCGGGAAAGTCCAAGGGATTGGCTTAATTGGCTCGGCGTCAAATCACCTTTAAGCCTTAATATTTCTAGTACATCATATTGGCCCCAAGTTATTTGCTCGGGGGTAAAACTCGCTCTGCGAGCCACTAATGTACATTGTAATAATGAAAGCGCATCTTCAAGAGCATCTGACATAAAAAATGTTCCTTAATATTCAATCACTCAAGTATACATTGACTTTTTAGATAAAACGATACATTGATTAACTAAAGTTAATTGTTTATAGTTAACTTTGGTTAATCATAATTGAGGTGCATCATGGGGAAATTTAACGACCGAATAGCGCTTATTACGGGCGCATCAACAGGCGTTGGCTTTGGTATTGCTCAGAAATTACATTTCCTCGGAGCGACTGTTGTTATAACAGGGCGCAATCAGCTTACATTAACACAAGCTGCGAAAGAAATAGATCCAACGGGTCAACGCATCAGCACTATCAAAATGGATGTTGCAAATGCGCAAGATTTCAAAGCAACGATTGAAAAAATTGAGCAGCAGTACGGTGCTTTGCATTATCTGGTGAATAATGCGGGTATCACTGGCCCACATGGTGTCAATGTAGAGGATTACCCATTAAAGGCTTGGCATGATGTGGTTGCAACAGATATCACGGGGACGTTCCATGGTTTAAAATATAGCATCCCTAGTATTTTGCGTAGTGGAGGCGGAGCGATTGTCAATTTATCTGCTTGTAATGGGGTGACAGGGATCGCAGGGATTGCACCTTATACGGCGGCAAAACATGCAGTGTTAGGGCTTACGCGCTCTGTGGCGTTAGAGAATGCGCAAAAAGGTATTCGTATTAATGCTGTTGGCCCAGGTTATGTACAAACGCCTAATATTGAGAGGTTACCGCAAGCAACTCAGGAATGGATGTCTTCAACACACCCAATGGGTAGGATGGCGACAAGGGAAGAAATTGCTAATGTGGTCGCCTTTTTATTATCAGATGAAAGCAGCTTTATGACAGGCGCATTTATTCCTATTGATGGCGGTTATACAGCACAATAATGTAGTAAGTATTAAATATAGTGGAGTGCAAATGAGGTAAAAAGTAAATTGATGTTTTACGACATTAATGAAAAAACAAGCGATGTTAGTAAGAAGAAACGAGTAATCAGAGGAAATTATTGGTGGAGCTAAGCGGGATCGAACCGCTGACCTCTTGCATGCCATGCAAGCGCTCTCCCAGCTGAGCTATAGCCCCAATAGAATAATTTTGATGTTGTATTAATGCCACCTAACAGGGAATTAGATGGTGGAGCTAAGCGGGATCGAACCGCTGACCTCTTGCATGCCATGCAAGCGCTCTCCCAGCTGAGCTATAGCCCCAAATACAATTCTTTTGGACGTTGGGATGATATTCAAGGCTAGGGGGAGTGTCAATCAAATAATGGTGTTTTGACACTGACTGCTTAAATATAAAGCAAACATCAGTTAATTCAAATGATTGAAGTGGCTAATTGGCACGGTTAGGTTGCAGTTATGATTTAAAGCGCTTGATGAGATAGGCTGCTTTTCCTTATTTCCGCTAGGCTAATTTTTTATTTAAGAGCTTTGAGCGTAATGGTAGAGCACCTAGATTAAATTGATTGGTATGGGTGGGTTAAGTCATTTTTTATATGACATGAATACATATCTAAATAAAAGCCCCATGCCTAATAAATAACATGGAGCTTTTAAACTTTAATTTTTATTATTGTGCGCTTGCTTCGCGTTCACTAATAAAGGAGAGTGCTTTGTCAATACGAGCGATAGAGCGTGCTTGGCCAATTGCATGAACAGTAACATCAAGGCCTGGTGATTGGCCTGCACCTGTTACAGCGACACGTAAAGGCATTCCCACTTTCCCCATACCGACTTCAAGTTGCTCAGCGGTAGCTTCAATCGCTTTATGGACGTTTTCAGCATTCCAGTCGGTGATTGCAGCCAGTTTGTCTTTAACTACTTCTAATGGTTGACGAGCGACAGGGCGTAGGTGTTTTTTCGCCGCATCGGCATCAAACTCTTCAAAATCTTGATAGAAATAATGACAAGATTCGGCTATTTCTTTTAGGGTCTTGCAACGTTCACCCAATAGCTTAATTAAATCAACTAACTGAGGACCTGTACTCGTGTCGATATTTTGCTGTTCAATATGCCATGCAAGGTAAGTCGCTACTTCTTCAGCAGGTAGTGTGTTGATATAGTGATGGTTTAACCACAGCAGTTTATCTGTATTAAACGCACTTGCTGATTTGCTGATCGCATCTAGAGTAAAATACTCTTTCATTTCATCAACAGTAAAAATTTCTTGATCCCCATGGGACCAACCTAGGCGAACTAAGTAATTTAATAGTGCTTGAGGTAAATAACCATCATCACGATATTGCATAACACTTACTGCACCATGGCGTTTTGATAATTTTTTACCGTCATCACCTAAAATCATTGAAACGTGTGCATATTCTGGAACTGGTGCACCTAATGCTTTTAGGATGTTGATTTGGCGAGGCGTGTTATTGATATGGTCTTCACCGCGGATCACGTGAGTGATTTCCATATCCCAGTCATCAATAACTACACAGAAGTTATAAGTTGGTGAACCATCTGTACGGCGAATGATTAAATCATCGAGTTCTTGGTTGCTAAATTCAATTGACCCACGAATCCTATCATCAAAAATTACAGAACCCTCTTGTGGGTTACGGAAACGAACAACGTGAGGTTCATCAGGAGTGTGGTTATGAGCGTGATCACGGCAGCAACCGTCATAGCGAGGTTTTTCATTGTTTGCCATTTGCTGTTCACGTAACGCTTCTAAACGCTCTTTTGAGCAGTAACAGCGATATGCAGTACCTGCATCTAACATTTGGTCAATGACAGCATTGTATCGGTCGAAACGCTTAGTTTGATAATAAGGACCCTCATCCCAATTTAAATTCAACCAGTTCATACCGTCCATAATGGCATCGATAGCTTCCTGAGTTGAGCGTTCTAAGTCGGTGTCTTCAATACGCAGGACAAATTCGCCCTGATTGTGGCGACTAAATAACCAGGAATACAGAGCAGTACGAGCACCACCAACGTGTAAATAGCCAGTTGGGCTAGGTGCAAAACGGGTTTTGATTTTACTCATCGAGATTGCCTTAATTGCAAAACATTGTTTTTGAATTGCTTATTTGCTCGCTAGCCAATCGAAGAACTGAAACAAGACATCATTAAATAGGGTTTGTGCAGGACGTTCTGGCTAGTGATATTTATAAGCATTGCTAAAATGTGACTCTATTCTATCATCCTGTAGTGATTCCTCAATCAAGTTATCAAAATAGAAGGAAAGAAAATGATTATTTTGCCGATAAAAATAAAAATAAATGTGGAGGAAAACAATTTTCACTTTTTTGAGCGATAAAATAAGGGTGAAATATATAGGTAATTGATTAAAAAGGCAGCTTTTATGGCGAATATTGAAACATCTTGATTATTTTTGCAACGAACGAAAAAAATCTATTGAAAAATCGTTGACTCAGAACTCAGTATCCCTATAATGCACCTCCATCGACGACGGGGCGATTAGCTCAGTTGGTAGAGCACCTCCCTTACAAGGAGGGGGTCAGTGGTTCGAGCCCGCTATCGCCCACCACCGTTGACGATGAAAATAAATAATTGGGCGATTAGCTCAGTTGGTAGAGCACCTCCCTTACAAGGAGGGGGTCAGTGGTTCGAGCCCGCTATCGCCCACCAATTATTTATGAAAATGTGGAATAAGTCATGAAGTGGGCGATTAGCTCAGTTGGTAGAGCACCTCCCTTACAAGGAGGGGGTCAGTGGTTCGAGCCCGCTATCGCCCACCACTTCATTTGTTACTCGCATTAAAAATACGAAATTAGATGGGTCGTTAGCTCAGTCGGTAGAGCAGTTGACTTTTAATCAATTGGTCGCAGGTTCGAATCCTGCACGACCCACCATCTAAAAGAAACAAACAATTCAAGCAGTTCAGATGGGTCGTTAGCTCAGTCGGTAGAGCAGTTGACTTTTAATCAATTGGTCGCAGGTTCGAATCCTGCACGACCCACCATCTAAAAGAAACAAACAATTCAAGCAATTCAGATGGGTCGTTAGCTCAGTCGGTAGAGCAGTTGACTTTTAATCAATTGGTCGCAGGTTCGAATCCTGCACGACCCACCATCTTAACAGCAATTCAAGCCAATTCACCGCCCCGTAAATACTCAGTCACCAATTCATACCTCGGCAAGCTGGTTGCAGGTTCAGGCCGCAGGCTAAATTCGTAGAATTTAAATCCTGCACGACCCACCATCTCAACAGCAATTCAAGCCAATTCACCGCCCCGTAAATACTCAGTCGCTAAGCAGTACTTTGATCTTGAAGATAGCGGTTATGGAATAAAACCGGCATCTGCAATGTTTATTCACCATACATAAGATAAACTTGTTGAAATGTAGGTGAACATTGAAACAGTATTTTTGCATGGTTAGAGACAATATCTTAAAAATTACATAACCATTTGATGTAAAGTCATAATTGTATTTTTTATCTGGAGAGGTTGGCAATAATGATAGATAATCTGATAGGCTTAAATAAGCATTGGTTAATTAAAATAATAGTATTGTAGTAACATAAGGTGGGATATCGAGTTTCACTATCTGTCTTAATTATGCAATAATGCAATGATATTATCATCTGAAGTTAAACTCTGTTTGAGTGTTATTTCTTGATATTTAATTCCAACCATGCTCTTGGGACGATAAAAATAACAATATTAAATTTAGATTATCAATTAGCATTATTTATTCATAATTTTGTGATGTTCATCAAGTAAAGTGAATAATAAACTTTTTTAACGTTAAGGTTTTGTTATCTTGATAGTTATGATTTGGTAGATATTTACCTTGCTGCTTTAAAAATTTAGCATTTTGGTTAATTGTAACAGAATGGTGCTTTTTGTAACTCATTGATGTTTAATATTACCAAATAGTTTTAGAGGTAAAATTTATTGTTTTTACTATTTTTTACATAAAACTAGCAAATATGCTCATATTTTCACTTCCAAGTGCCTGTACTACTTTAATATCATTAATAATGTTACAGTGTTAAATTATTCTGTTTATTTCCTTTATTTTCAGGTTATACATCGGTGTGAAGGGTTTTTTTTAGATTAATATTCTGATATCAGCCAAGTGACTGAAGGGGATAGGCATAAACCGACGAGTCCTGATCATTATAATTGATTGATATTACAATATTTTATTGTTACTTTAAGAGTGTGAAATGATTTGTTACATAGTTGCAATGTCATTTTAAGACTAGTTGAAAGTAATTAGAAGGCTAGTATATCATTCTTTCCGATATTGGCTGAGTCGTCTTTAGCTTTATCAAAGTTACACAAATTAAATAAAGATAAAAATAAAAAATGCAGTTAACTATCTGCAGACTTTTATTTCATTAATATAAATTGAAGCGAGAATGTTTATGAATACAAAATATCCTGTCGCTTGTGCAGTTGGACAAAAAATTAAAGCACTAAGAAAAGCTCAAGGTTATACGGTTTTTCAGTTAGCCAAAGAGATAGATATCAGTGAGCAGCAATTATTTCGTTACGAGCGTGGCGTTAATCGTATTGACATAGATTGTCTTGTTCGCGTACTAAAAATATTAGACGTCAATATGGGTGAATTCTTTAGTGAAATACTACAAGATGACGAACATATAGATGAGAGAAGGGACACAAAAGGATTTGATGATTCAATCTATACTCTTGTATGATACAAATAATTATTTTGTCTCAAAATGAAACTTAATTTAATTTTTATTCTTAATTGTTTCAATTAAGAACATAAATTAATGCACTGATGTGCGTATTTCAAAAAGAGTATAATTATATTATTTATCTCTCATATCGAATGATATTAAAAATAAAAGCCCGAGTTGGGCTTTTATTTTATTATTATATAAATACGGGACTAAACTATTTAACTTAATAATAGATAAATAATAAATAACACTGATTCATAGATAATGCTGGATGAGTTAATTACTAACTGACCGGTAATATATACTTGCTTCCAGTGTTATCTGTATTATCTATAGTTAATGATATCGTGCTTTTTTAGCTAAATAATCACCAATAAATTGCATACTTTGTACAATGATTATCAATGTAACAACCGTTATGGCCATTGCTACATTATCAAATCTTTGATAACCATAATTTAGCGCTAAGTCACCCACACCACCGCCACCGACGGCCCCTGCCATTGCAGTTGCTCCAACTAAAGTAATGCTTGCAGCTGTTAGACTAAGGATCAGCGATGATTTTGCTTCAGGTAAAATAAAATGCCAAACAATTTGCCAATTAGTTGCTCCCATAGAGTCTGCTGCTTCAATAATTCCTGAATGTACACTTAGCAATGAATTTTCGACTAAGCGAGCGGTATAGGGGGCGATAAAAATGACTAAAGGTACTATTGCTGCTGTTGTCCCTATTGATGTGCCTACCATAAAACGCGTTAATGGGATCATTGCGACCAATAAAATAATAAAAGGTAATGAGCGAATGACATTGATAATTGGGTTTACAATCCGATAAATGGATTTATTTTCCCAAATACCTCCAGGCCGAGTCACTACGAGCAATATTCCTAACAAAATACCGAATACGGCTCCTAAAATGAGGGCAACACTGACCATAGTAAATGTTTCGGACATGGCGAGTAGAAACTGTTTACTTGTTAAAGCTGTTTCGAATAATGGTGTCATAATGCCCCCCTATTGACTGCGACCCCTCGATGACGAAGAAACAAAATTGCGTCATTGATTTTTTCTTTGTCACCAATAATTTGTACAAACATACTCCCTAGTACTACACCGCTGATTTCTTTCATGTTGGCAAACAGGATATTGATTTTGACGATATTTTTCAGTATCAACTCATTCACAACAGGCTCTTGAGCGGAAGCCCCTAAAAACTCTAATCGGTAGACATCTTGTTGATGTTCTAAATTATGGAGAACACGTTCGGGGATCTCCTGATTCAAAACGGTTCCAACAAATTTTTGTGTTGTCAGATGTTGTGGGTTTGCAAAAATATCGAGCACTGTACCTTCTTCGACAATTTTGCCTGATTCCATAACCGCAACGCGGTTACAAACTTGTTCGATAACCTCCATTTCATGGGTGACAAGCAAAATTGTAATATTTTGCTCTTGGTTAATTTTCTTTAGTAATTGAAGAATTGAACGGGTTGTTTGTGGGTCGAGTGCTGAGGTCGCTTCATCACATAATAAGATTTGTGGGTTATTGATGAGTGCTCGGGCAATACCAACGCGTTGTTTTTGCCCGCCAGATAACTGCCCCGGGTATTGGTTTTTCTTATCGCTAAGCTCTACAAATTCAAGAATATTATCAATTCGACGATTGATTTCTTGTTTATCGACGCCTGAGAGTAACAGAGGCATAGCAATATTTTGTGCGACAGTTTTAGTTTCTAATAAATTGAAATGCTGAAAAATCATACCAATACTTTTTTTATGCGCACGTATCTCAGCAGGGGTATGGTGCGCAATATTTTGCTCATTAATAATGATGGCGCCATTAGTAGGTTTTTCTAATTGATTAACTAAGCGGATAAGGGAGCTTTTACCTGCGCCGCTATAACCAATAAAACCAAAGATGTCCCCTTGATTGATATGCAAATTAATACCTTGCAATGCAACTAAAGATTGCCCATCTTTTTCATATATCTTCTGTACATCTTGAAAGGTAATCATAATTTACTCCACATTATCAGTTAGTTGTATACGCTCTGATTGAGGAGAGGAAGCTCGCCATTCATCACCTAATAATTCAGCCTCTTGGCTCATTTTGACTAATTCAAGATGTTGTTCGCGATGCGCAAGATATAATTTTGCGGCAATATGCCCAGCCAATCGCTCAGCGCCGACATTAGTACCAGGAATTAAACCAATAACAGGTCCCATACTGAGTGACGCTGATAAATTAAAGCAATATAACTGATTGATTTTATGGTTATCATTACTATTTTTAGCGACTAATTCAAAGTGATTGCCTAAATAAGGGTGTGATGCTAACTCTGAATTTTGCTCATTAGCAGGGGGAATGAAAACATCTCCCCATGTTTTAATCAGAGGAGTGAGTCGGTTGAAAGCGCTATTTTTAGACCAATTTATACGATAGCCAGTTGCTAAAATTAGATAATCTACGGTGTATTTGCCACTCGTTGTGGTGATATCTAACTTTTTATTATTCAACTCAACAAAGTTAACTTCAGTATTAAAGTTGAAATAAGCATTTTTATGGCGAGATACGCGTAGTGTACTACCATGTGGAGCGGGCGTTTTTGCTTTAGCGACATAGTCAGCATAGTGCCATTTTTGTGCATCGGTAAAATAGCTATAGGCGTTAGTAAAACCTGGACTACCAGCTACTTTACCTCGGTTTACGCGTGGCATATCACTTGCTCGAATTAAAATCTCGACCGAGTTAGCGCCATTTTCCAATGCGGTCGCAGAGCTGTCCATTGCGCCTGCGCTATAGCCGACAACACCAATATCTAGCCCCTTAAAACGGCGATAATCGGAGCCTGCGTATGAATGCTCCCAATAAGCGGTAGGAATATTATCCATAAAACTGGGGATATTAGCTTCGCTAAATGATTCCATTCCTGTCGCCAAGATGACATGTAACGCTTGATAAGTGACTTTGCCCTCAGGCGTATCAAATATTAATTCGCGGTAATCATTAGTTGGTAAAATATCAATTAATTGATACTGATTTAGGACATAAGGTTCTGTCATGGTTCTAAACCATTGTAGATATTCCCCCCATTGTAAACGAGGGATCTTATCGAGTTCTTCCCATTTTTGGACACCGAATTGCGCTTTAAACCAAGCTTGAAAGGTTAAAGATGGAGAAGCTAAGGCTGGGCCAACAACATGTTTTGGAGAGCGTAGTGTTTCCATCAACGCAGGTGTTTGCCATGGGCCTTCTTTTCTAATGGGAGCCTGATCAAAAACGATAGCTTCAATACCCTGTAACTTAAGTGCAAACGCCGCGGTAATCCCTGACATACCAGCACCAATAATAGCCACATCAACTTGTGTTTTATGTTTATTATTTCCTGATAACGACCAGGAGTTAATAGGTAAATTTAGATATTGCAGATCTTGTTTTACTTGTGACTCTAATGCATCTAAGCCGATAGGTAATGCCATTTAATTACTCCTTACCTTCTGTAATTTCAAATGGTTCACCTAAGGACAGCATGAGACGGTTTGCCCACGAAAAGAAAGCACTAGATTGAATCAGATCAAGCAATTCAAGTTCGGATAAACCGAGTTTTCGTAGGGTTTCAATTTGCTGCGTATCTGCTTGAATTGGTGTTGCAGACAAAAATGCGGCTAAATCCGTGATCGCGGTTAATCTTTCATCAAAACCTTCGGCAAGTATTGAGCCTGGCGCTGTCGATAATAGTTTTTCAACGTCGGGACGGCGTGCCTTAGCATATTGGCTTGCTTTTCGTGCATGAACGGAAGCACAGTAAATGCAGCCATTGACTTTACTCACAACAGCGGCAGCAAATTCCCGCTCCCAACGAGGAAGGCCATCCGTTGTGTAAAATACTCCGCGGTCAACTAATGTGCGTAATTCTAAAATTTTGCTTTGGTGAGCAAGTAGTAAAAAATATTCTGAATTTAATTGGCCGAATTTTTTCATGGTTTGTGCTTCTTCGGCGGATAAAGAGTCTGGCAGCCTTGCCGATAGCCATGGTTCCCAACCTAAATTGTCTTGAGTAAAAGCTGTTGGTGATGGCCGGCCTTGCTGAGTTATTGGTTGTTGATTCCATTTACCAGCCACAACTTTATTTGGGTGAGTTGTACTATCGCTATTACCAGAAAGTAACAATATGCCCTCAATGAGGCGGGCTTGGTAAGTGACATAAGTCACTAACTGCGCCAGTAAAATAATGTCATGCTCGCCCCAACCATGTTCAATTAATGGTTCAATTAAATGGTAATTTGTCTCTTTAGGTGATTGAGTTAATATTTGTAGATATTCTTTAGCGGCCTGAAAAGGGAGGGAATGAGTTATTTCTGGCACAGACCCAGCTAACTTAAAATAGAATTTCGCAAGGCGTGGGCTGCCCGTTAGTTCAGCGACTTGATAAGCAAAATAATATTTCACATCATTTGAAAGCAAAGTAGATGGCACAGAAAAAATAGCATTGAAACAAGCTTGAGTATTATCTGTTGCTGCTGCGCGCTCTTCGCGAATTTTAGCTAAATTGGAGTCTGGTGTTAAATCAGTCAGGTAATTAATTAAATCATCATTGAAAACAGTCATAAAGTAACTCACTTTTTTTAAACGTTTTTTTATCTCCTTTATTACATATCAAGCTCATCATTAACCGAACGATCTATTTGTTATATCCTTATAGCTAAAAAGAATTAAAATAGATTGTTATATTACTTTTGTATTAAGGTATAACGATATGATCTAAGTAGAACTTACAAATTATGATTATACTGCCCAAAATATCTTTACAGGGTTGTTATCTATGTTAAAACAAAAAATAATAAATTTATCGTTAATGGCTACAGCGGTAATCGTACTTGCTGGGTGTGGTGATAATAATGAAAAAAATAATCCAAATAAAAAACACATTACGATAGGCTTTGGCGTGGGAAATTATATTGACCAAGTTGAGAAAGGTATTGTCCCTATTCTAGAAAAGAAAGGCTATACCGTTAATTTGCGTCAGTTTTCACAAAATAGGCAAATAAACCCTGCTTTTGAAGAGGGATCAATAGATGCATCTGTTAACCAAAGTCGCGCTTATATGGATGCTTATAATAAAAAAAATAATATTAATATGGTAGCGCTGACCGACTCTCCTAGTGCACCACAAAGTTTGCGGTCAAATAAACATAAATCACTCGATGAAGTCAGAGATGGCATGATTGTTGCGTTATCGAACGACCCTGTTAATGCAGAACGAGGGGCTAGGATTTTAGAGCAACTGGGCTGGGTTAAAATTAAACCTGATGTAAGTACGTTAAGTTTTAGTGTGAATGATATTTCACCAGCGAAATATCAGCTTGATATTAGAGAAACAGATGCAGCACAAGGTTTACGTTTATTAGATGATGTTGATTTTGTTGTGGTAAATGGAAACTATGTTGCGAGTGCAGGGCAGAGAATAGCGGATGGATTGGTGGTAGAAGATTCACCTTTGGAACACCGTGTTATTGTTACTGTGATGCAGGAAAACCTTGATTCTCAATGGGCTAAAGATTTAAAAGATGCTTTTGAATCAAAAGAATATGCAGATTATATTCGCTCACAGCGTATTTATGATGGTTTTATTGAACCAGAAAGCTGGAGTAAGTATCCAAAATAAAAACCTAGTCTATTTTATTTATTGTTCAACATCTTTTAGCCACTTATTAGTGGCTTTTTTATATTATTTTACTGATTTAGTATGAAAATTATTCGTGTTGAATTGCTAGACAACGTTATGTTTTTTAGATATTTAATAGGAAACAAAAGTACGATAAGAACCGCGTAGAGTTAACTCAGTTTAAAAAGTCAATCAGGCAGGGGAACATATGAATAATGAATTAATAAATGCATTTAATGTGATAAAGGCAAAAAAATGGGTTGATTTGACTCATAGCTTTGATAAGGATTCACCCCATTTTTTTATGTTTGATTCAGCTGAATTTAAAACATTATTTGGCTACCCTGAGGGTTTTTTTGCACAGCAATTTACTTTCCCTGGGCAATATGGAACACATATTGATGCTCCATGTCACTTTGTAGAAGGAAAGCGCTACTTACACGAATTAGAATTGAAAGAGCTTGTTTTACCTTTAATCGTAATTGATCAGTCACAAAGAGCAAAGAAAGACCCAAATTTTGCATTTAATCTTGATGATGTTTTAGCGTTTGAACAACAACACGGTCAAATTGAGTCAGGCAGCTTTGTTGCATTACGTACAGATTGGAGCAAGCGATGGCCATCGCAAGAACTTATGGATAACAAAGACGAAGAAGGTAATAACCAAATACCTGGCTGGGGAATGGATGCACTTAAGTTTTTATTTGAAGTGAGAGGCATTAAAGCGATTGGTCATGAAACCTTTGACACTGACGCAGCGAAAGATTTTCGGAAAAATAATGCATTATTGGGGGAATATTACGTATTAGAACAGGATACTTACCAAGTTGAGTTACTGGCTAACCTAGACCAAGTGCCTACTCGGGGCGCTGTTATTTTTAATATCGTAGCTAAACCAAACAATGCAAGCGGTTTTCCGGTACGCTCTTTTGCAATTCTACCCTAGAATATGTTGATAACATTCCCCATCTATAGCCATTTAGTTTGATGGGGAGCGTTAAATGGCAAATAGTTATAAAATAATTAAAAAACCTATACTTTAAACTCGGAGAGTTTCCTAAAGCCGATGGCAATATAAATAAAAAATTATTGTTAAAGTCATTGCATTTATATTTTAATTAATTTTAGAAATGTTTTTCCACGGAAACCCCTTGTAGTAAATCAAAATAGTGTCTTAATAATAAAGTGAGTTAAATACCATTTTTGATAATCGCAATAATATTTGACGGGTTTTATAGAGAGGGGTAGTAAGGATTAGGGGACTTTAACCAGTAAGTAATAATAAAATGATTGATATCGTGAAATTATGATACTCATGATATGCGTTAAGCTAAGGTTACAGCCTAAAACTATTACGACGCAGAAAATAATTAATTTAAGTACGCCGTAATATGATGATCTTATTTAAATAGCGCCATATCTAAAAATTTGAAAGCATCATCTACATTAAGGTATTTCTCAATTGTAATGTAGCTGCCAGTTGGTTGCCAATATAAATTAGAGACTCCAGGGTCTACCTCATTATTTGCTATTTTATAACGAATGAATTTTATTTGAGTATTATCACTTAAATCTCCACTGTTGTTATTATCTATAAATTTTGTTCCTTTAACCATATAATAATGGTTTTTATACTGATGTAATTCAAAATCAGAGATTTTAACCATAGATGCAGATAGGCTAAAATCGCTCCAAATAAACCCATTATCATCTGGAGTGGGAATGATTGACCATTTTTTGTTATCTTTCATAAAAATAGTCGCAGTGCGATTAGGGTGTGATGTATTATTGTCAAAGCTAGCTAAAAAAATGATGTCAGTAATACCATTATTATTAAGGTCTATATTATTTTGCCCACCTTTTAACATGACTAATGTGCTACTGTTGCTCATAAAGCTAGCTAATAATAATAAATAGATGAGTTTCTTAAGTTTCATTTGGTCGCACTCCGAACTAGTCTAAAACCAATGTCGGGCATAACAAAACCCGCGCTGTGAATATCACAACTTGATAAGCCTGCTGGTTGTAAATAGCTTCCACCACAGAAATAATACATTTCTGTGCCTAACACGGTTTCGCTATCATAGACCCATTCATATACGTTACCACTCATATCATAAATTCCTAGAGCATTCGCTTTTAATTTACCAACAGGACTGGTGCCGAATAGCTCTGTATTAGGTTCGGGAAACCAGGCAACTTCATTTGCATTATTACTTCCGGAATAATAATGCCCATATGTACCATCAATTAGGCCATTATTTCCTCCTCTCGCTGCGACCATCCACTCTGCAATTGTTGGTAATCTATAACCATTGGCATTATTATTTATTGAAAAACTATATTGTGAGCTATCTCGCAAAATAGAATTATCTGCAATTATATAGGCAGGTTCTAGCCCCATTTTTTCACTCAATGCATTAGCAAACACAATCGCATCAGACCATTCAATATTAGTAATTGGATGTTCTTTATTATTTAAGTCAGATGTACGGCAGTCATCATAAAAGGAACCATTACAACCCTCATTTATCTTATAACCTTGTCCGTGTGCCCAATTAATAACCTCATCGTAAAGTTTGTAGGTTACTTCAGTATTCATAATAAAATAGCCATTAAGCTTGATATTTGAATTTGATTTATAATCATGATCACCAAAAACAGCACCTACGTAATAATCCCCTTGGTCAATATATACTTCTTGGAATAAAGAGGAGGATGCATGGGTACTCCAGATTGGTAAGATAAATAGAATTAGTGAAGCCAAGTATTTCATACTGTATTAAAATCCTATATGTTTAATTTAAGGGGCACTCTATTGAGAGATATTTAAACTAAAAAGTGAATACTTTTACGAAATTAGCTATTTTTGAAAACTTTAGAATAGTATGAGTAGATCTAATAAAATAGATCTAATTGATAAGGCTCACCTATAACTTTTATTGAACCTGCTGGGGTAGTCATAAAGTCTGCTTGATAACGTGCGTTATTAACCCCGGTAACAAGGTTGTCTAAATCTGTATGTGCCACTCTGATAGATTTATGTTTAGCCCATAGAGGAAGTTTATCTATATAATAGTAAAAAATGACAGAAGTGTTACCGTTACCATCATCAATGATATTCTCAATTTTGTTAATGCGTACACGACCATAGCAGAAATCTCCATGCTTATTAAATTCAGTTTGTCCTTTCGTGGTTAGCTGCCAAATTTTTTGATTTGATATCCATTGCGATTTAGCTAGGCCTGCATCAACGAGTGCTTCCATTTGCGCATTTACCCACATCGACCCTCCTTTATTCATAGATACTGGCCATTGAGTTTCCCCTAAACATAAAGGTGGTTGCTTATCTAAAGCTTGCTGAATTAACATCATATATTTATCTGTGCTAGCAGCTTGGCTGAAGGTTGAAAAAATTAGACAACAGGCAAGCAAAAAATATTTCATGTTTAAATTCCTATCTTTAAAGTTTAATAAAAAATACTTAATAGCAAGCGCGGTTAAATCTGAATATCACCTTTTGCAAAGGAGCAACAAGTTAAAATAAAGCCGTTGGCAATATCTTCTTTGGATATACCACCAGAATGATCAAGCTTTACTTCACCTGAAATTAATTTAACTTTACATTTACCACAATGCCCAGCAGCACAATGATATTTTATTTTCACTCCATTTTTATAAGCACATTCTAGAATGGTTTCATTAGGCATAATAGTAAAGTTATTATTACCAATAATTAAGTGATAAGGTGCTTTACTCATGGTTTTTACCTACAATTCTGGATATTATTTCTTTTCGAATAAGTTTATTTTCATGACGAAAAGTCGTTATAGACACGGCATTTTCTTCTATTCGTCTAAGTAAGTAAGGTAAAGATTTTTCAAATGGCCCATATGGCAAATACTTACATACTCTAGCGCCATGTTTAACGGCATTGAGTGAAATGTGATCGCCTACGCCATACAACTGCCCTAACCAGTAATGGTGGTTTGTTAGCCGCGTATTCTCTAATATTTTGGAGATACTTGCTTTGTTATGGGTTGCAAAGAAGGGGGTGAAATTTTCAATATTAATCGCAATAAACTCAATGATAGCATTGTAGTTGTCGTCTGTAGCCGGTTTTGAGGTGAAGAAATGGTTGCTTGCAGAATCGTTTCGTTGGAGTTCTTCTTCTAAATAGGCGCCACGGACCAATTTTATACCTATTTTTATGTTGTGTTTTATTGCCAACTTATTCATTAGTTGGATGAACTCATAAGATGATTTTTTATAGCATTGTAATGTTAGTGTAATAACAGCTTTTTCCTTATTGTATTTGAGCATATTTTCTATAGCGATTTTATCGATAATAGGTTGGAACCATGATTGCTCAGCATCAATCATGACACATACTGACATTTGTTGTGCATAAGCAAAAATTTGGTTGTATCTGCTGAGTACTTTTTCCCAAGCAGGTTGATATATTAGAAAATCATGGTTGTTTTTAATTTTAGCCTGATATACGGTGATTGACCCCAGCGATGATGGTTTTACTACAACGTAGGGCATATGGTTTGTACTACTGGCGAGTTCGATTAACCTAAGTGTAGAATTGACGGCCTCATCAAAAAATGAAGCATCCTCTTCACCTTCGACAGCATAGTCTAGGACACTTGATATATTGTTTTTTGCTAACATACCAGTGACATCCTTGGCTTGCTCGAGTGTTTCACCACAAAAATAGATCCCATTTAATTTATTGGTAATTATTTTTATATTTCTTTTGACCATTAGCTTTAGTATATAGATAGAAAGGCGTTTAGTTATTTTGTAGGTTAAAAGTAGTGTTACTATATATTTTATGCAAAGTGTCGTAGTGGTATAGCGAAAATAAATTGATAATGTCTTTGAGTTCATTTCATTAATTTCCATATTGGCTAGCCAGTTATTCACCTAGCTAGCGTTTAAATAAACTTAAAGATCTGCCGTTTGTCCACGGTAGAGGCGGCGAATAATTTTATCGTCATTAAATTCTTCACGTTCATGAATAACTCTTCGGTTATCCATAATGAGCAAATCACCATTTTCCCAATAGTGCTTGTAGTAGTAACGTGGTAACTTCATAAATGCGCTTAACTCAGTAAAAAACCTTTGAGTTTCATCCTTAGTAAACCCAACGATTCGGGGTTCCCAGCTAGCGGGTTGGTCGGTATCAAATGGGAAGTAAATTAGCATTTTTCTCACCCATCCCAAATCGGTAAAGACAGGGACTTTAAACCATCCCGCAGGTGAAACATCAACATAGTAGCCATGTTCCAATACTCTGACTTCGAAAGTTTCATTTTCGAGTACTTGACGTAAATGGTTCGGCATTTCATTGCAGGCAAGGACGTGATCACAAATTGTTGTTGAGCCACGAAACTTCATATTTTTAATTTCTACCGCATATAAGAATACTTGATCTACTTGTGAGAGTAACAAGCCTCCGTCAGCGTGGAAGGGTAACTGCCCACGACCGGTAACTATTTTTCCTTTTTCACCATCTAGTTTTAGGGTGTCGCGGTAGCCAAATCCGACATCTATTTTTTCATCTGCATACTCAACAATCGTGCCATATTTGCTATATATATCACGAAATTCATTAGCATCGATATTCAGTTTATTTACAATTAAGAAGCCTTGGCGCATTAACAGATGTTTAATACTGTTGGTATCCGAATTAATAAAATGACTTGCCGACATTTTTGCACCGAAGCCAGTTGGCATAGCAGGTAACCATTGCAGATTATTATTCATAAAATCCCTTATAAATTAATAGTTTTTACCGAGTATTTTTTGGAAATGTTCTTGAGCATCTTTCGCAGCGAAGGCGTTTTTATGTACTAACTTAGATTGCTCTCTGGTTTTTTCTAATACTTTAATAAAGCTCTTATTCATCAATTTCTTAGTATTACCGAAAGCTGCTGATGGGTATTTCGATAATGCATTAGCCTGCAATAAGGCAGTTTTTAAAAGATGCGAGCTTGGTGTTACTTGATTGGCAATGTGATATTGATGACATTGGGTCGCGGAAAGTTTTTCGCATTCAAAAACAATTTTTTTCATCAAAGAGTGACCATGTGTAAACTCAAGTATTGCTGCACCAACAGAACAGCCAATACCATGTTTTAACTCCGGCATGATAAATTGCGCTTGGTTAGACATAACACGATAGTCAAACATCATTGCGAACTGGAACCCCATACCGATGGCATAACCATCAATAGCTGCAATTGTTGGTTTGCTAACATTTAAAACAGCTTGATACAGATCGATTACGCGGTCTATCCAGCGTTCGACTTCAACTCCTCCAGAAAGTGCTTTGACTTCATTGAAGTCACCTCCTGATGAGAAGGAGCGACCTACACCACCGTAGACGACAATAGATTTAATGCGGCTATCTTCTTCGGCTTTAACCAGCGCATGTTTAATTGCATTTTCTAGCTCTTCACTGAATGGATTATGTTTATTTGTATGATCCAATGTTAATAAACGAGTCGATTCAAAATCTTGCTCAATAATCATCTTTAAATCCTCTTCATTATTTCACGTAGTTTCGTTGGCGTGGCTTCATCAATGGTGAGTCTCCCAGTCAAAAACTCCTTATAAACCGCATAGCTAAATCGAGTTTTTGCTTGGTAGTTGGTGGCGCTGGTACCAATGATATTGGCAAAGGATTGGTTGACAGAGGAGCCCTCGTGAATACCTATTTTTTTACGCCAAACAATTTCTTTTGGAATAAGATGCAGATTATCGGTATATTCGCGGAGGATATTTTTAACCTCCTGATCTCTGATTTTAAAATCAGGGTTTAAATTTTTACATAGGGATATTAGGCCATTATTCCAAAATGGATGATATACGTTTAGCCCATAACTATTGGCTCCATGAGTAGAGAATTCCCCCGTCCATTTGGTTCTATAAACTTGTTCAGCAAGGATATTATTGGGGTTTTGATAATCTTTTAATGGGTTTAATATTCCCCCAAAAAGTAAATCGGAGCCATATCCAGTTAAGAGTGAGTTAACTTTACCTTGTGCCAATTTATAAACGTTAAATAACCCTGATTGGATTTCTGATGATAAACCATCAAAAATTTCATTATGATAAATAGCGTTAATTACACCATTAATTATCTCATCGTCACTCAATATTTTAACTTCATGTTCCGTTCCTAAGGCGTTAGAAACAATTTGAGCAAATTCAAACTCATTACTTAATTCGCTACCAATAGACCAAGTTTTTACTTTTTTAAAGTATTGGCAGGCTAAAGCAGTGACAAGACTAGAATCTAGCCCGCCAGATAGTGGAATACCAATAGATTCATTATTATCAACAAGTCTAGAGATGGAATACCTCATTTCCATATCAATTAAATGGTATAGAACATCTTTTTTCAGTGTTATGATATTTTTATTTGTTGGAGTAGCAAGTTGTCTACTTTCAATATAAGGGTAATTTTGTTCATCATGGGTGATTGTGTTTATCGTTCCTGGTTTTAACCGAATAACATTTCTAATTGGCGAGAATGTATCTGTTTTGAATGTATTTTCGATGATTTCATGTTCAGGAGAAAAATCAAAAATTTTTTCTCCTTCTAAGTTACCTACAATTTTTAAGCAATTAGTAATCCAAAATTGTTCAGCTTTTACTACATTAATAAGGTTTAAGCCGCGTGATTCGGTAATCACTTCAATCGTACCGTTATGATATTCGATAAATAAACAAAAATCTCCTTCAGCTAGATAAATAGCGGTATCCCCTAGCTTTTCTCTTAATAAGCAAAGTATTTCAATTTCGTTAAGTGCCCAAGTACTTCCTTCTATTTTACCGAGAATTGATTTTAGCACTGATATATTATAAATATTACCGAACAAATATGCAGTGTAATAAGCTGTCTCATATTGAATGATGGTAGTGTTATTTTTAGATATTAAAATGCCAGTTGATATATTTGTAATATGGAATTCATTACTTAAACGACTTAATTTATTTTCTGAACAGGTGCGGGTAAAACAAAACTCAGTGCTCAAAGTCTAATCCCTCATAATGTATTATTATCAGAAAAAACAAAATTGATATATTTTTGACCATATAAACCTGATTAATAAATGGCGTTAAGGTTTTTAACAAACAAAAAATAAATTTGCAATGATAAATAGTGGTTTCATTAATTTAAGTTAGGGTTAACTCACATTTTTTTTACTTAATTTAATATTTTATATGTTTCATATATGTATTTTTTCGATAGAATTTTAAATAATTTGATAATTGAAATTTACGGGTTAAATAATGGAAATATATTTGTGGTAAGAGTTATTGTTAGAGTTTATGGTGAGATAATAAACTTTGATAGAAAATGAGTTTTAGTACCTATTAGCTCATTGCTAATTTTTAGCCTAAGGAATAAGGACAGTAGTTTGTAATTTTATTACAAACTGGAGAGTTATCAGATTGAAAAAATGATGGGTGTACCACAATCTAGTTATATTTAGTGACATTGATCACTAATTTAAAATAAACACGCTTTCTTGTTGTGTGATGTGAGTCACAAATTTCCGGTTTTTAGCGTTAAAAATAGCCAGTGTAATTAAGCTACATGTGATTTGCGTGATCAATATCACTATAAAGGTGGGGGAGGTGGGGGTATAAGCGTGATCGGGGTCACAGAGGGCCCGCGTGGTACGCATCTGATAAACGGCATGCTAGAGTGAAAGTGTTGAAAAAATCACTGACGTTATTTGGCGATAACGTTATGACCTTATCATTCTCGTACCACGGGGTTCTATCATGGTAACATCAAATATCAAATTAAAGGTACAGAATTTTGGGCGTTTCCTGAGTAATATGGTTATGCCTAATATTGGTGCTTTTATCGCTTGGGGTTTAATTACAGCGTTATTTATCCCTACAGGCTGGTGGCCTAATGAAACACTAGCTCAACTTGTTGGCCCAATGATCACTTATTTATTGCCACTTTTAATCGGTTATACCGGGGGGCGTTTAGTGGGTGGTGAGCGGGGTGGGATTGTCGGTGCAATCACTACCATGGGAGTGGTGGTTGGGGCGGATATGCCAATGTTCATGGGCGCAATGATTGCGGGGCCATTAGGTGGTTTCGCAATTAAGCGTTTTGACCGCTGGGTTGATGGAAAAGTCAAAACAGGTTTTGAAATGCTGGTGAATAACTTTTCCTCTGGCATCATCGGTATGTTGCTAGCTATATTAGCCTATCTTGCTATTGGCCCATTAGTGGCTGGTTTGTCGAAAATATTAGCTGCGGGTGTGAATGTAATGGTAGAAAACAATTTACTACCACTTACGTCAATATTTGTTGAGCCTGCAAAAATATTGTTTCTAAACAATGCAATCAACCATGGTATTTTCTCTCCGCTCGGTATCCAACAAGCGGCCGAAACGGGCTCATCGATTTTCTTTTTAATTGAAGCAAACCCAGGGCCCGGGCTAGGTGTTTTATTAGCTTACATGTTTTTTGGTAAGGGAAATGCCAAACAATCAGCACCTGGGGCAGCAATAATCCACTTTTTTGGTGGAATTCATGAGATCTACTTCCCATATGTATTAATGAATCCTCGGTTAATTCTTGCTGTTATTCTAGGTGGAATGACAGGGGTATTTGTTATGAACCTTTTTAATGCTGGTTTAGTTTCTCCTGCTTCACCAGGGTCTATATTTGCAGTTCTACTGATGACACCGAAATCATCATTAGTTGGGGTTATTCTATCGGTTACAAGTGCTACGGTAGTTTCTTTCCTAGTTTCAGCCATTTTATTGAAAAGAACCCGAGCTGGTGATGAAGATGAGCTTGATAACGCAACCAAAAAGATGCGTGATATGAAAACGCAATCAAAATCACCAGTAAAGGTTTCTAGTCACCAAAACGCACCACTTAATTTTATGGGAGTGCGTAATATCGTCGTAGCATGTGATGCAGGGATGGGGTCCAGTGCTATGGGAGCTGGTGTATTAGCTAAAAAAGTACAGGATGCAGGTTTATTGGATATCTCAGTCACGAATATGGCTATTAATGATTTACCCGATAATGTTGATATTGTTGTGACTCATAAAGACTTAACAGAAAGGGCTAAATTATTTGCACCCAATGCGATGCACATTTCTTTAACAAACTTTTTAGATAGCCAAACATATAATAATTTAGTCACGAATTTAATTGCTAAAAAAAATCCTAAGGCAGCCAATGATGGGCGTTTAATTAAACAGACTATTATGGCAGCAAATGATGAATCTTATGAAATTGCTGAACATGAAGATGCTTTATTTACTTTAAGTGCTAAACATATTCATTTAAACCTAACAGCAGAAAATAAAACGCAAGCCATTCGCTTTGCGGGGCAAAAGTTAGTTGAAGGTGGATATGTTGAGCCTGATTATATTGATGCCATGTTAGCAAGGGAGAAATTAACTTCAACGTACCTTGGTGAATCTATTGCGGTGCCACATGGCACTATAGAAGCTAAAGATCGTGTTTTAAAAACCGGTATTGTGATTTGCCAATACCCTGAAGGGGTGCAATTTGGTGAAGAACCTGATGAGGTTGCTCGTTTAGTCATTGGTATTGCCGCGCAAAATAATGAGCATATTGAAGTGATCACGCGAATCACTTCCGCACTTGATGAAGAGGGTGTTATTGAACGTTTATGTGAAACGCAAGATGTTCAAGAAGTGCTCGAAATTTTAGCATCTCAAAGTGCAGCGTAAGGGGGAATAGCAATGAAAGTCATTCATTTTGGAGCAGGAAATATAGGTCGTGGCTTTATTGGCAAACTACTAGCGGATGCGAATTCACAAGTGACTTTTACCGATGTTAACCAGCCGCTAATTGACCAATTGGCCCACAGACAATCTTATCAAGTTCATATTGTTGGGCAAGAAAATCGTATTGAAAAAGTTCAACATGTCCATGCTGTTAATAGTAATGATCCAAAAACCATTGAATTTATTGCTATGGCTGACATGGTGACAACGGCAGTAGGCCCCCAAGTTCTTGAAAAAATAGCCTCGACATTAGCGAAAGGTATTATTTATCGTGAAGAATTAGGGAACACCCAACCACTCAACATTATTGCTTGTGAAAATATGGTTAGGGGAAGTAGTCAATTAAAACAGCATGTGTTGGCACAATTACCAGAGAAACTACACCAATGGGTTGAACGACATATTGGTTTTGTGGATTCAGCTGTTGACCGTATTGTGCCACCCATGGAGGCGGCTAATGATGACCCCCTTGATGTTACTGTTGAGTCTTTTAGTGAGTGGATTGTCGATCAAACTCAGTTTATTGGCGAGATCCCTACCATTAATGGAATGGAGCTAACTGATAATTTGATGGCGTTTATCGAACGTAAGTTATTTACATTAAATACAGGGCACGCCATTACCGCATATTTGGGGCAGTTATATGGTTGTCAAACAATTAGCGATGCGATTGCTGAACCAAAGATTTATACTGTGGTTAAATCTGCGATGGAAGAAAGTGGGCAAGTATTAATTCAACGTTATGGCTTTAATGAAGAAACCCATTGCCAATATATTGATAAAATATTAACTCGTTTCGCAAACCCTTATTTAAAAGATGATGTTAACCGTGTGGGGCGTCAACCAATACGTAAGCTGAGTCCAAATGATAGGCTAGTTAAGCCACTATTAGGTACACTTGAGTACCAATTACCTAATAAAAATCTGATTATAGGTATTGCTGCTGCATTACATTTTAGGTGTGATAGTGACCCGCAAGCGAATGAGATGGCAAAACGTATCAATGAAAACGGGGTTTACCAAGCAGTTATTGAATTTTGTGCATTAGCGCAATATCCACAGGTTGTTGAAAAAATTTGTTCTCAATACCAATTAATGATGTTGAGTAACCAGTAATATTACGGATAATAAATTAATTATTGAGGTTCGTTCACTTTATAGCTATCAGTAAATTAGTAACGAGCTGTATAGCTGTAAAGTGACAAAAAATTATTATGGAAAATAAACAAAACATTGAAAATCAAATTCTTGAGCGGTTAAATGGGCGCCCTGAAGTACATCTTTTTTTTCAAGAGGTTGTTTCGTTAATTACACAAGCTATTGATAAATTAATGTTAAAAGTGTTTAGAAAGGATGATTATGCAGTAAAATATGCAGTTGAGCCTCTTTTAACAGGGAGTGGGCCATTAGGTGAACTATCTGTTCGTTTAAAGTTATTATTTGCTTTAGGCGCAATTACTCGAGAAACCTATGAAGATATTGAGTTATTTCTTGCTTTAAATCAGTCATTATTATCAAGTGATTTAAATTTAGATTATATTGATGATGAAATTTTAGGCAGTATTAAAATGCTTCATTGCATGGGGCCTTTACCTGAAATGATGCGCTTTGATCAACCAGAAGATATGGTTGATACACAGCTTATAGAATTACAAAAGCAACGTTTTCAGCAAATGATTAAATCATCACTTGTATTATCAGTGACGGCACTTATTACTCAAATAATAGAAACGGATGTATTTTAAGCTAATGAATCAATATCCGCATATTTATTTAGTTACTATGCTACATTTTATTATTTATCAATTGAAATTAATATGATTATATAATCCTTTTATTAAATGGTTATTAGGATGTATTAAATGAATATTGTTGTTACGCATGACGTCACTCCTGCAGATAAAGATGAACTTCTTAATGGTTTACGCAGCTTTAATGTCCAATTTTTAAACCCAGAACGTTTTAGTTCATTAGGCGTTTTTTTAAAGATAATGATGGTGTAATGGTTGGCGGTTTGCTTGCTGAGGTTAAAGCTAACTGGCTTTGTATAGATTTTTTATGGGTTAGTGAAAAGGCAAGAAATGAAGGGTTAGGCCGAAAGTTGATGTGCGCTGCTGAGCAAGAGGCTGTAAAAGTAGGTTGTCTTCATGGTTTAGTTGATACATTCAGTTTCCAAGCCTTGCCATTTTACGAAAAATTTGGCTATGTAAAACAAATGTCACTCCCCGATTTCCCAGAAGCAGGTATGCAGAGGCATTATCTTACTAAAGCTAAATTGAGTAGTTAGTGCCCTTATAATGGCTATCTGATGTAACTATGCAAACTCACTTTACCCTTTCTATATTTCACTGAGGTTAGTGTTAACTTGCTGTAAATATAGATTTTTTATGGTTGCGGTAAGGAGGGAGCTCTTGTTTATGGTGTCCCCTGCAGGAATCGAACCTGCAACTAGCCCTTAGGAGGGGCTCGTTATATCCATTTAACTAAGGGGACTTTCGACGTGTCACTGGATGAGTTTGGCATTTTACTGTTCACTTCTAATTGAATCAAGTCGTTACGTATAATAAATTGAATTAATTGCACACAATGGCGTTTTTGTACAATTTTTATGCTAAATTTTATCTATTTATGATTACGGATTAGCCTTTTCTATATATCAGCATACAAGCAAAATTTCTTTCGATGCTTCTAATGAATTAATTGAATGTTTTTCAATAAAGATACAAGCTCTAATATCGTGGCTATGGTTAGTGTTCAACATAGATTGAATGTATTGTAGTTAGTTATAATCGCGGTCTTATAAATCAAGATGATATGGTTTAACTCAAATAGTTATTGTCTGAATAAAAAATGCACTAATCACTGTCCCATTGGTATAATATTGATATAGTAATTGTCTTAGGTGCATTAATTATACTAATGAATATTGGTTTGGTTGGTCGTAAAAAGACGATTAAATATAATGGGGTCAGAAGCTAAATATTGAGTATGTTTTTTAACTTATAATGCGATTGATAGGCGTAATAAATCGTATTTCTATATATAATAATTTGATTACCCTATAAAATATAATAATGCTTATCTGTAGTTTGGACTAATTGTTCAATATTCTTATAATAACAAGATGATTAAATAAGGTATAATTTATATTTAAGTAATCAAATCACTCAAAAAGGTTAACAAAATCCCTTTTTTAGCCTTACTATAATCGTATTCATTATTACAGTGGAAAGTGCCGTAGCAGGACGGTGCAGGGAATGGAGAAGTGTTATGAAGTTTCGCATGACGGGCGTCTTTCTGGCTGGAGTGTTAATTGCAGGTTGTGCAAGTAACATTGATCCAGAAACTCATGAGCGTTCAGACCCATTAGAAGGTTTTAACCGAGCGATGTTTAATTTCAACTATAACGTCTTAGACCCTTATGTCTTAAGGCCGGTTGCTGTTGCTTGGAATGATTATGTACCAATGCCTGCTCGTAATGGATTAACTAACTTTTTTGTCAACCTTGAAGAACCCGCAAGTATGTTGAATAGTTTCTTGCGTGGTGAAGTCACCCAAGGTTTTAAACATTTTAACCGGTTTTTCCTTAACACCGTGTTTGGGATGGGGGGCTTAATTGACGTTGCGTCGATGGCTAACCCGCAATTAGCAAAAGAAGAGCCTAAACGCTTTGGTAATACATTAGGTTATTATGATGTAGGTTATGGGCCATATGTAGTTCTGCCTGGCTATGGTAGTGCTACACCGAGAGAACAAGGTGGTGACCTTGCTGATAGTTTATACCCAATGTTAAGTTATCTGACATTTTGGATGTCGGCGGGTAAGTGGGCACTTGAAGGTATTGAAACTCGAGCGAGATTGTTGGATTCTGATGGGCTGTTGAAAAATTCTTCAGACCCGTACTTGATGTTACGTGAAGCGTATTTCCAACGGAACGATTTCTTATCGAGTGGTGGGGCATTGAATGCGACAGAAAACCCAAATGCAGCCGCAATTGAGGACCAGCTCGATTCTATAGACTAATAGATTGATATGCTCATGGAAGGTTTATCACTCTCTTGTATACGTTTGATACTAGAGAGTGATAAATAAAAAACTAATCATTGTCTTGCTTTCCTCGTTGAGAGACGGTGTCAATCAAGGCGATTACCCCTAATACACCAATAAAGCCTATAGTAAATAGTGTTCCCATAAAAACCCCCTACGTTTTTGTCATTGTTGCCTCTTTGTATTTTCACAGCTATTACTAGCGTTAAGATATAGCATTATTAATACAGTTTGATGAAACAGCTCATATTTTGTGTGTATGAGTAAGTATAAGATACATACTTAAGTTGTGCTTGCAAATAAGAACATTCAGAGAGTAACTGTTAATTTTATGATATATAAAGCGATTTATCTTAAACTTGTAAAGTTTTGAAAGCTAATTGTAGATGACGAAATGAATAGAATGAAACTAACCTATTTAACAATTAATTTACATGCAATGACAGCTGGGGTCAAGATGAAATTTTAATTAGGGAGTGAAGGTGTGGGAGGTAAGTGAGTATCAGGGATGTTTCCGCTGATACTCACTAAAATTAATAAATTAGAAAGCGTAGTTAAAGTTTACACCATATAACCAAGCGGAGCCTTCAGATTTGAAGTTATAAACAGGGGAACCAGGTCGTTCCAGCAATTTTTCACTGATATTGACTTTCTTACCATGCATATAAGAAATCCCCACATCGACAGAGGCATTTTCATTGAATGCATAAGTTGTACCAGCACTTAACCAGTAGCGGTCTTGGTCTGGGATAGAAATTGAACGGTATTCTGAACGTACAGGTGTCTGGTCATAGGCGATACCGGTACGGAATGTCCAGTTATCATCATAGAAATAAGTAGTACCTAATGCTAAACGCCATGCATCTTTAAAATGCTCTGGTTTATGGAATAACTCTCTACCATCACTTTTTTGGTAGGCGGTTAATTCTTTAAATTCACTCCAGCCTGTATAAGCTACACTATAGTGTAGAGCCCATTTAGGTGCGACTTTGTGGTAACCTGAGAATTCCCAAACGTCAGGTAGATTAAGGTCTAATTTACCTTTAACTTTTTCGCCGCCCGTACCGTATAGGTCTGGTATTCCTTTAGGAATATCATTTGAGAATTTTCCATCTTCAAACTTAACTTTAACTTTAGAACGGTAGCTTAAACTTAAGCGGTTATCATCATTAATTTCGTATAAGATACCCGCATTCCAACCATAACCCCAATCATCACCTGTCAATTTTGCCATAGTGGTGCTGCCAGGAAAGGCCGGTAATTGCCCTTGACTAATAATTGGTGCTAGAGCACCTAAATCACCCGCATGCCGAGTGATTTCTGCATCAGCATAGACTGCATTAACACCTAAGCCAAAACTGAAATTGTTATTAACACGGTATGCGCCACTTAAATTTAAGTTAACAGTTTTTAGATCTGTTTTACCGCCAATAGGGCCCGCAGCATAGTTTTTATTAAAATCAGTTGCTAAACCAAAGTTAGTGGTCATTGAAGTCCCAACTGCCCATTTATCATTAACTGGAAAAATAAAGTGAGCATTCGGTACAACAGCACTCGGTGCGATATCGTTTGCTGTCGTATTGCTACCCAATGGTGAGCCGCCTTTACCTTTAATATCAACACTTGGGTCAATATATACAGCACCGACAGACAGAGAAGGGCGATCAAACAACATCATGGCTGCAGGGTTACGGCTTCCCTCACTTGCGTTGTCGCCCATTGCACCAGCCCCAGAAAACGCGCGCCCCAGTGCAGATGTGGAATATTCATTAAGCAAAAAACCAGCTGCACCTGCGTTGGAGGAGACGATTGCCACTGCTATTGCTAAAGCTGATCTAGAAAACAGGTTTTTCTGGCTCATGACCAAAACCCTCTTATGTTTTATTTGAATAAAGCGACTTCTATCGCAAGAAGCGCAGAATTGTAGGGTCCCTTGCCGCTATGACAAATCAGACCAGTTACTAGAGTATAGGTCTGACCACCTGATATGTTGCAAGCTTGTTTTGTGTTTATTTCGATTCCGTTTGCAAAAATGCGACACATTTAACAAAATGGCAACATAAAATGACCAATTAAGAGTAATAAACAAGCAAGCGCGGGGTAAGATCAAACTTATGTTTAATTTTTAGTGATATATTTTGATACACACTAGTTTTTAGCACTTTTTAAGCGTTATGATAGCAACTTAACAGTTTGTTTATTTGGAGAGTAAAATGACTGATGCGATTAACCGTTGTAGCGCGGATGAGACAGCAGCATGCTGTTGTGTGGATGTAGGAACAGTGTTAGATAACAAAGACTGTACCGCATCGTATCAGCATGTTTTCGCCACACAGGGAGAAGCGGAGTCCATGTTGAAAACACTCACAGACAAAGCAAAATCTGTTGAGTCAGACCCTTGTGTTATTACCCATTCTATCAATGCGGTAGAGGGTGGCGTTGAATTGAATGCTGAATTTACTTTTAGTTGCGAAGCAGAAAGTCTGATTTTTCAGTTAGGCCTTCGTTAATCAAACGTTTGAATCTATCCTAATTGACCTTTTATCACCAAGAATATAGCCTTTAGGCAGATTCAGTGTGGTAAAAGGTTTATCTTGTCTTTTTTTATCACATCTTTTCCATCCTATTTTTACTCTAAGTTGCGTGTTTGCTCGCATTTTTTATCAATAGTCATTGATAAATGTGAATATTATGTTAACAATCATTACAGGTCAGACCTCTTTGGGTCGGTAGTGAATAATCTAACTATATTTCATTTTGCTTTTAGCAGGAGCGACCATGAATCAACATTCCCACCATGGTGAAAAAACATATCCAACAAAAGAAAGGATCGCCATTGTGAGTGGTTTACGCTTACCATTTGCAAAGCAGTCTACCGCATATCAAGGGATTGCAGCTGTTGACTTAGGCAAAGCGGTTGTTGCCGAGTTATTAGCGCGTAGTGACTTAGATAAAAACCTAATTGAACAACTTGTTTTTGGGCAAGTTGTTCAAATGCCAGAAGCCCCTAATATTGCGAGGGAAATAGTCCTTGGAACGGGAATGAGTGTCTCAACAGATGCTTATAGTGTATCTCGTGCCTGCGCAACAAGCTTTCAAGCGATCGTTAATGTAGCTCAAAGTATGATGGTAGGGGATATCTCTGTTGGGGTTGCTGGTGGTGCTGACTCATCCTCTGTTCTTCCTATCGGGGTATCGAAAAAATTAGCAGCGACCTTATTAGCATTAAGCAAAGCTAAATCTGTTGGGCAAAAACTGTCACTAATAGCAAAATTACGCTTAAAAGACCTACTGCCTGTTGCGCCGGGGGTTGCAGAGTACTCCACAGGGCTTCGCATGGGGGATACTGCTGAACAAATGGCTAAAAGCTATCATATCAGTCGGGAACAACAGGATGAACTCGCGCATCGTTCGCATTTATTAGCGGCAAAAGCATGGGAAAATGGTGCTTTAAATGATGAGGTTATGACGGCATATATGCCGCCTTTTAAACAAGCCTACTCACAAGATAATAATGTTCGCGCTAATTCAGTTCTATCATCATACGCTAAGCTAAAACCTGCGTTTGACCGTAAGCATGGCAGTGTCACTGCGGCTAATAGTACACCACTGACTGATGGTGCAGCAGCAGTATTAATGATGACAGAGTCACGAGCAAAAGCACTAGGTTACACCCCTTTAGGTTACATTCGCAGTTATGCCTTTGCTGCAATTGATGTATGGGAAGACATGCTATTAGGCCCATCTTATGCCACACCCATTGCATTGAAACGGGCAGGGCTGTCTTTACAAGATTTATCTTTGATTGATATGCATGAAGCTTTTGCTGCACAAACTCTGGCGAATATACAAATGTTTGGTAGCCGTAAGTTTGCACAAGAAAAACTAGCAATGAGCAATGCAATTGGTGAAATTGATATGGATAAATTTAATGTGTTGGGCGGCTCTATTGCTTATGGGCATCCTTTTGCGGCAACAGGGGCGCGTATGGTTACGCAAACTTTAAATGAGCTGCGTAGACGGGGTGGTGGTTTTGGGTTGACCACTGCATGTGCGGCTGGTGGTTTAGGTACTGCAATGATCTTAGAGGTGGAATAATGACACAAAATTCTACTACTGAATTGGCGATAGGGGCTATTCAACCCGCGTTTAAATTAGAAATTTACAATGAAAATGTTGGGGTTATTTTCATTGATGTGCCTGAAGAAAAGGTCAATACATTAAAAGCTGAATTTGCTGAACAATTCCTTGCCATTTTACAAAAAGCACAATCCACTTCGGGGTTAAAAGGTTTAGTCATTACCTCAGGGAAAAAAGACAATTTTATTGCTGGTGCGGACATCAGCATGATTGCGAATTGTGAAACTAAAGCGCAAGCAAGCGAGTTGTCAAAGGAAGGCCATACATTATTTGATAAAATTGATAATTACCCTTTACCTATTATTGCCGCTATTCATGGTGCATGTTTAGGTGGTGGGTTAGAGCTTGCATTGGCTTGCCATGCTAGGGTTTGTTCGAATGATAGTAAAACCAAGCTAGGGGTGCCTGAAGTACAATTAGGGCTATTGCCTGGCTCAGGTGGAACCCAACGATTACCTCGGTTAATCGGTATCCCACATGCTTTGGATTTAATGCTAACAGGTCGGCAATTAGGTGCAAAACAAGCACTAAAAATGGGGTTAGTGGATGACGTTGTGCCGCAATCCATATTGTTAGATGTCGCGGTTAACATGGTTAAAAAAGGGGGAATTAAACGTCCTGCTATTCATTGGCAACAACGGTTATTAAGCAGCCGATTACTGCGTAATAAAGTGTTTCAAAATGCCAAGCAAAAAGTATTAAGTAAAACAAAAGGCCATTATCCTGCACCTGAAAAAATAATTCATGTTGTGAAAACAGGGATGAATAAAGGCTTGAAAGCTGGGTATGCAGAAGAGGCGAAAGCTTTCGGCGAACTGGTGATGACACCAGAGTCGGCTGCATTGCGTAGTTTATTTTTTGCCGTCACTTCATTGAAAAATGAATCCGGTGCACAAGCCAACCCATTGCCAATTAATAAAGTGGGGGTATTGGGTGGTGGCCTCATGGGGGGAGGGATAGCTTACGTTAGTGCATTTCAGGGGAAATTACCTGTCCGTATTAAAGATATTTCAGAGAAAGGTGTTGCCCAAGCACTACGTTATAGCTGGGATCTACTCACTCAGAGGGTAGTTAAGCGGCGGTTATTAGCACGAGAACGAGCGGCTGTAATGGCTAAAATATCAGGGACGTTAAGTTATCAAGGGCTTGAAAACTCAGATATCATTATTGAAGCTGTTTTCGAAGATTTAGCATTAAAGCGAAAAATGGTTACTGATGTTGAAAAAATGTCGGCCAAACAAACAATTTTTGCATCTAATACATCATCATTACCTATTCATCAAATTGCGGCTAATGCAGCACACCCTGAAAAGGTTATTGGTTTACATTATTTTAGCCCAGTCGATAAAATGCCGCTGGTGGAAGTGATCCCTCACCAGCAGACGGATGAAACAACCATAGCGACAGTGGTTGCCTTTGCGAAACGCCAAGGTAAAACAGCGATTGTTGTCGGGGACGATGCCGGTTTTTATGTGAACCGGATTTTAGCGCCTTATTTATGTGAGGCAGCTCAATGTCTTGTTGAAGGTGAGTCTATTGAACAAATCGACCGCGCTTTGGTTGAGTTCGGTTTCCCTTTGGGGCCTTTTAATTTGCTGGATGAGGTCGGTATTGATGTCGGAACCAAAATTTTACCTATTTTAGTCGAGCGCTTTGGTGAGCGTTTTAATGCACCTGATTTACTTGATAAAGTTGTCAAAGACGGGCGTAAAGGTAAGAAAAACAGCAAAGGGTTTTATGAATACGGTCATTCTTCAAGCAAACTGTTGTTTTGGAAAAAGAACAGCAAACGGCAAGTGGATAAAACCATTTATTCACTAATAGGGGTAACGCCAAACAGCCGATTGAGTAAAGCGGATATTGCACAGCGTTGTGTTATGATGATGCTCAATGAGGCGGCCCGTTGCTTAGATGAAAATATCATTCGAAATGCACGTGACGGTGATGTAGGGGCTGTATTTGGTATTGGTTTCCCACCTTTTTTTGGTGGCCCATTTAGGTATATGGATAGCTTAGGTATCGCTAAAACGGTAGAAACATTACGTTCTCTCGCCGCGCGTCATGGTGAGAAGTTTCAACCTTGTGAGCTATTGTGTGAAATGGCTGAAAAAAACCATACTTTTTTCTCAGTTAACACTGACAAGTAGCTTCGCTTACATGATGGGATAACGATTACTGAATTATGGTTTTCCCCGTGGTGTAAAAATATTTTAAAAATTAATAAGATAATAATATAAACCTGATACTAATACGTTTTGCTTGGTGTCAGGTTTTTTATTATGCGTGTCATACCCTTTATTTTCCAATGGGCTTTATCGCAAAAGTTAGGCTAAAAGAGGCAAGTTTATTTTTGGGGCATAAGGTGAGAGGTGTTAATTACCTAATGGGCGGTAGAGATAGTATAAGGTGATTTATAACCGATTGTTTTTAAGATATAACTTTTTTTTATGCATATTTTTCAGATAAAACATCAACAAAAATCTACCCAAATCATTTTCTTTGCTGGCCATTTCATGCAGAATCACACTTTACCCCAACTGATGGTTATTTTTACAACAATTACCTTAACAAAAAGAATAGTCACTTTAATTAAGTAGGCTACTCAGATGGTGGATTATGCAAGTTTATATTATGCGTCATGGCGATGCAGCGATACAGGCAGCAAGCGACGCTGCTCGCCCATTAACACAAAAGGGAAAAGATGAGTCAGTTTTAATGGCTCAGTGGTTACAAAATCAAGGGGTCAAAATTGATTGTGTATTGGTGAGCCCTTATTTAAGGGCTGAGCAAACACGTGAAGTGGTTAGCCAACATCTTAACATACCAAGCAAATTTGAAGTGTTAGAGCAATTGACACCAGGAGGGAATGCCGTTTTTGTTGCTGATCATATCCGTGACCTTGCGGTGATCGGTGCCAATGCTATATTAGTTGTTTCTCACTTGCCATTGGTGGGTTATTTGGTGTCTGAATTGTGCCCACACAAAGAACCACCAATGTTTACCACATCAACTATTGCTTGTATTGAAATTGATGTGGCACACCAGAAAAGCCACGTTGAATGGATGTTGAGCCCATCGCAATTATTATTTGCAAAGTAAAATATAATATGAGCGCTTAACGACGAGCGCTCTCCATCGTTTCTATAAGTAATAATAGAGCAGCATTTCCCCCCCATTCTTTAGGGGCTTGGTGAAAAGCAATAATATCAGGGTGCTGTGCAAGCCATAATGGTGTTTGTTGTTTTAAAACGTGTTTCCCATGACCATGCATGATACAAGCACAATAAACATTTTCACGTTTACAGGCGGCAATCAAAGCGCCAATTTCTTGTTTCGCTTCCATTTGTGTTAGGCCATGCAAGTCTAAAAATAATTCAGGGACGTAGTCACCACGCCGCAATTTTTTTAGTTCATAAGGGTTAGAATCTGGCCTTAAATAACGGGTTGGGCCTTCCTCTTGTAGCTGAGGCTGAAATTCATCCGAAAAATAAAATGAAGCATCAACTTGCTCTTGGATAACCTTCTTACTTGAGGGTTGGGTTACTTTTGCTCGAATAGGCGCGTGTAGGACTTGGTCCTGACGAATTTTTTTTGCGCCATTAATGGCTTCTTTAAAGAGACGAATATCTTCATCTTCAAGTCCAAATTTGTTTTTCATAATTTTAATAACATTTTGGCGATTAATCTTTCTGGTCGTTAGTGTAACCCATTTTTTCGGTCAATGGAGACAATTGCAAATTATTGGTGTTATGTAACAAATTTATAACCTTTTATCGAGTAAGCATTGACAACAGGGGGGGAGCTAGTCTAATTGTATATACATATCTATACTTTCATTAATGAAATGAATAAAACCGACGTTGGCAACAATAGGAAAAGCTAATGGTATTTAAAACTCTCCCGCAAGATATAGTTTGGCGTAATGGCCGCATTGCAACAATGAGTACAGGATCAGCAGCACCGTATGGGCTAGTCGAAAATCATGATTTAATTGTTCGTGATAAGCAAATTATTGCCATTGTCCCTACTAAAGATACTGAAATTAACGACTGCCAAATTATTGATGTTAAGGGTAGGTTAATTACCCCTGGTTTAATTGATTGCCACACTCATTTAGTTTTTGGTGGTGACCGTGCCGCGGAATGGGAACAAAGAATGAATGGCGTTTCCTATGAAACCATTAGTGCTCAAGGAGGTGGAATAAACTCCACTGTCCGTGAGACACGAAAAATGAGTGAGGACGCGTTGTTTTGCCGTGCTAAACCGAGGCTAGAAGCATTAATTCGCGAGGGTGTGACGGCAATTGAAATGAAGTCAGGCTATGGCCTTGATTATGAAAATGAAGAGAAACAATTAAAAGTTGCTAAGCGCTTAGCCGCGGAATATCCAATTTCAGTGAGTTCAACATTGTTATCTGCACATACTGTGCCTGAAGAATACAAAGGCCAGTCTGATCAATACATTGAATTAATTTGTCAAAAAATCATGCCAGAGCTATGGAAAAAAGGTCTATTTGATGCCGTTGATGTATTCTGTGAAAGCGTTGGTTTTTCTCTTAAGCAAAGTGAAAAGTTATTTGCCGCCGCTCAGCAGTTGGGTATCCCAGTAAAAGGCCATGTTGAACAACTATCAAATTTAGGTGGCAGCGAATTGGTTGCTCGCTACCATGGTCTATCTGTTGATCATATTGAATATTTAGATCTTGAAGGAATACGTGCGCTAAAAGCGAGCGGGACAGTTGCAGTATTATTGCCAGGTGCTTTTTATTTTCTAAGAGAAACTAAACTGCCACCTATTGAATTATTACGCGAACACCAAGTTCCGATGGCTGTTTCAACCGATTTTAACCCAGGAACAAGCCCATTTGCATCATTACGTATGATTATGAATATGGCGGCTGTGTTATTTAAGTTAACACCAGAAGAAATTTGGGCAGGCGTGACCCGCCATGCTGCAAAAGCGTTAGGGCGAGAAGATACTCATGGGCAATTAGCGCCGGGGTTTATTGCCAATTTTGTGGTGTGGAATGCGCAAGAACCTGTGGAAATGATATATGAGCAAGGCAGTAACCCCTTGTATTTACGAGTATATGAAGGGGAAATTACCCACCGTAATCCATAATCTTGGTCAGTATTAATATAAAAAATCATTTAAATTGAGCTAATAATAGCCATAATTAATAATATATTGGTTGCTGTATGTAATGTATGTATTCATTATGTATAGCAACTCTATGATTATTTTTGTTTGTTGTTATTAAAATCTCATCGCGTATTTATACCGTTAATGGGGTATTAAATGTGATGCTTTTATTCACGACTGTCAGGATAAAAAATGCCCGATAGTACTAAGCTAAAGTTACATTTTGTGACGTAAAATAGCCTATACATCCTTCAGATTTTAATGATTAAATTGGAAAACACTGTGACAGCCAATAAAAAAGATAAATCAGGAACGCCAGTTCCCTTATATTTGCAAGTTAAGCAGTCTATTATTGAGAAAATTCACACTGCACAATGGCAGGCAAATGACCGTATTCCATCTGAAGCTGAGCTAGTCTCCCAATTTCAATGTAGCCGAATGACAGCAAACCGTGCTGTCCGTGAATTAACAGCTGAAGGGTTATTAGTTCGCTTGCAAGGCGTTGGGACTTTTGTTGCAGAGCCTAAGGGGCAATCCGCATTATTCGAAATACACAGCATAGAAGCGGAGATCCTTGCGAGGGATCATAAATATAGTTGCCGTATAATTAAGCTTGAAGAAATACAAGCGTCATCAGCATTGGCGAGTGAACTTAATATTAGTCTAGGAGCCCCTGTTTTTCATTCTATCATTGTACATTTAGAAAATGATGTCCCTGTTCAAATCGAAGATAGGTATGTTAATGCTCTAGCGGCGCCTGATTACTTACAGCAAAACTTTTTATCTATTACTCCCCATGATTATTTATCTCAGGTCGCACCATTGACCCAAGGTGAGCACATTGTGGAAGCGATCGAGGCAGATGAACGGGCTGCAAGGTTATTGCAAATTAATGTAGGTGCATCCTGCTTGCTGATTACTCGTCGTACTTGGTCTCAGTCATTTATAGTCACCAGTACAAAATTATTGTTCCCCGGTCATCGTTATAAACTCAAAGGCAGTTTTTCCTCTTAGTTTTCATTAAAAAATAGGCGGGGTTGTATTAATACAAATTTCCGCTTTGCGCCTTACACACTCTCTCCATCACGTTTTTTTTGTTTTTTCATGTAAAATTATTGTGAATTTAATGTGATCTCACAGGCAAATTTAGAATAAAAAAGTATAGAACAATAAATACATAAGATAATTATCTTGTTGTTTTTTAATAAAAACCCTCTTTTTTATATAAAAATAATTTAATTTTTATGTTAAAAAATTGATTGATCGTACATGTATATACAACTATATCTATATCTATAGAAAGATAGAGTGAGTATCCAATGAATCGATAAATAGAGGGTATACAAGTGACAGCACTTAATAATAAATATAGAAATATCGAAATTAGGGCGCCGCGTGGTAATTCATTGAGTGCAAAAAGCTGGCTGACGGAAGCGCCACTACGTATGTTAATGAATAATCTTGACCCCGATGTTGCAGAAAATCCCCATGAATTAGTTGTATATGGTGGTATTGGTCGTGCGGCACGTAATTGGCAATGTTATGACCAAATCATTGAATCTTTGAAACAACTCGAAAACGATGAAACTTTACTTGTTCAGTCCGGTAAACCTGTCGGGGTGTTTAAAACTCACGCTAATGCTCCACGCGTTTTAATTGCTAATTCGAATCTTGTGCCTCATTGGGCCAATTGGGAGCATTTCAACGAACTGGATGCCAAAGGTTTGGCGATGTATGGGCAAATGACCGCAGGAAGTTGGATTTATATCGGCAGCCAAGGGATTGTCCAAGGTACTTATGAAACATTCGTTGAAGCTGCTCGTCAGCATTTTAATGGTGACTTAACTGGTCGTTGGGTATTAACGGCGGGGTTAGGTGGAATGGGGGGCGCTCAGCCATTAGCCGCAACACTTGCAGGGGCTTGTTCACTGAATATTGAATGTCAACAAAGCCGTATTGATTTTCGCCTAAGAACGCATTATGTCGACGAACAAGCCACTGATCTCGATGATGCATTAGCACGTCTTAAAAAATACACCTCAGAAGGCAAAGCCATTTCTATTGCACTGTGTGCAAATGCTGCTGAAATTTTACCTGAATTAGTTAAACGTGGTGTGAAGCCAGACATGGTTACCGACCAAACCAGTGCCCATGACCCACTCAATGGTTATTTACCTATTGGCATGAGTTGGGAAAAATACCGAGAACTCAGTGTCAAAGAGCCACAAGCCACTGCCTTAGCGGCAAAGAAATCCATGGCAGAACACGTTAAAGCCATGTTGGCATTCAAGAAACAAGGTATACCCACATTTGATTATGGCAATAATATTCGCCAAATGGCGCTGGAAATGGGGGTGAAAGATGCCTTTGATTTCCCTGGTTTTGTTCCTGCCTATATTCGCCCTCTATTTTGTCGTGGCGTTGGCCCATTCCGTTGGGTTGCGTTATCAGGAGATCCCGAAGATATCTACAAAACTGATGCTAAAGTTAAACAATTATTACCTGATGATAAGCACTTACATCGTTGGTTGGATATGGCACGTGAGCGGATCAGCTTTCAAGGGTTACCGGCGCGTATTTGTTGGGTTGGTTTAGGGGACAGAGCTAAATTAGGCTTAGCCTTTAATGAGATGGTCAGAAGTGGTGAGGTTTCCGCCCCAATTGTTATTGGTCGTGATCATTTAGATTCTGGCTCAGTTGCTAGCCCAAACCGTGAAACAGAAGCGATGAAAGACGGCTCTGATGCGGTATCAGATTGGCCGCTACTCAATGCTTTATTAAATACAGCCAGTGGCGCGACATGGGTTTCTTTGCATCATGGCGGTGGTGTGGGAATGGGGTTCTCACAACATTCGGGAGTGGTGATTGTTTGTGATGGAACCGACGAAGCGGCTGAGCGTATTGCTCGAGTACTGCACAATGACCCCGCAACAGGGGTGATGCGCCATGCTGACGCAGGGTATGACATCGCGATTGCTTGTGCAGAAGAAAAAAATCTCAATTTACCTATGATTAAAACACGTTAAGGAGTGCCATTAATGACTAAACTAACTATCCACCCAGGAAAAATGACACTCGAAGATTTGCGCATCGTTTTTGAACAGCCAGTGACTGTCACATTAGATAAACGTGCTCATGCCGTGATTGAAAAAAGTGTAGCAACAGTTAATAAAATTATTGCTGAAGATAGAACTGCTTATGGTATTAACACTGGGTTTGGTTTGCTAGCCAATACGCGTATTGCTACGCAGGACTTGCAGTCATTACAGCGTTCTATCGTGATGTCACATGCGGCTGGTGTGGGTGACCCTTTAGATGACGAACTAGTACGCTTGATCATGGTGTTAAAAATTAATAGCTTAGCGCGTGGCTTTTCAGGAATTCGCCTCGAAGTAATCAATGCTTTAATTGCCTTACTCAACGCACAGGTTTACCCGTTTATTCCTGCTAAAGGTTCAGTCGGTGCATCAGGTGATTTGGCACCTTTAGCCCATATGAGCTTGATTTTACTCGGTGAAGGAAAAGCTCGTTTTGAAGGTAAATGGATATCAGCCAAAAAAGCGTTAGAAAAAGCAGGGCTGAAGCCTTTAACGCTTGAAGCAAAAGAAGGCTTGGCTTTATTAAACGGAACCCAAACCTCCACTGCTTTTGCCCTTAAAGGGTTATTTGAAGCTGAAAAGCTACTACTTTCAGGGATTATTTGTGGGGCATTGAGTGTAGAAGCGACATTAGGTTCGCGTAAACCTTTTGATGCTCGAGTACAAGAAGTGCGAGGGCAAAAAGGGCAAATTGATGTCGCAGCCATGTTCCGAGAGGTATTATCATCAAGCAGTGAGTTGGCAAAGTCGCATGAAAACTGCGTGAAAGTACAAGACCCTTATTCACTGCGTTGCCAGCCACAAGTGATGGGAGCTTGCTTAACTCAAATTCGCCAAGCGGCTGAGGTGATTTTAATCGAATCAAATGCGGTATCAGATAACCCTCTGGTGTTTACGGATAACGGCGATATCATTTCTGGGGGCAATTTCCACGCTGAGCCAGTTGCGATAGCGTCAGACAACCTTGCTTTGGCATTAGCCGAAATCGGGGCTCTATCCGAGCGTCGTATAGCGTTATTAATGGATACCCATATGTCACAGCTTCCTCCATTCCTCGTGAATAATGGCGGCGTGAATTCTGGCTTTATGATTGCTCAAGTCACTGCAGCTGCATTGGCAAGTGAAAATAAAGCATTAGCACACCCTTCGAGTGTCGATAGCTTACCGACTTCAGCAAACCAAGAGGACCATGTTTCTATGGCACCTGCTGCGGGGCGTCGTTTGTGGGAGATGGCGAAAAACGTCACTGGTATTCTTGCGATAGAATGGCTTTCTGCATGCCAAGGGATAGATTTTCGTGAAGGGTTAAAATCTAGCGAAGCACTCGAAAAAGCGCGTAAAACGTTACGTGAACAGGTCGCTTATTATGATAAAGACCGTTATTTTGCGCCGGATATTGAAGCTGCCATTGATTTAATTAATCAACATAAACTTTCAAAATTATTTACGAAAGGTGCCGTTTTCCCTAAATAGCACTGGTAGTACATCAAGCCAATAAAGGTGGCCGGCAACGTATCGGCCGCCTGAAGTATTTATCTACATGACTAATAAAATAATACGAAGGATAAATCATGCAAAGCACATCACAACTTGCGCGAGGGCTTTCTGCGCGTCACATCCGATTTATGGCTTTAGGTTCAGCGATTGGTACAGGTTTATTTTATGGTTCAGCAAAAGCAATAGAAACAGCAGGCCCGGCGGTACTGCTCGCTTATATAATAGGGGGCGCCGCGGTGTTTATGGTCATGCGCGCATTGGGCGAGATGGCGGTACATCGTCCGCTTGCGGGGTCGTTCTCACAATATGCTAGCCATTATTTAGGTGCTCGAGCTGGCTTTTTTGCTGGATGGACATATATATTTGAAATGATTATTGTTTGTCTGGCTGATGTCACCGCATTTGGCGTATATATGAAACTCTGGTTTCCTGATGTCGCTCAATGGATATGGGTGCTAAGTATCATATTCTTTATTGGTGCTATTAATTTGTGTCACGTGAAAACGTTTGGTGAAATGGAGTTTTGGCTTTCCATCATTAAAGTGGTCGCCATTATTGCGATGATAGTGGGTGGGGCTGCCATCATGATGTTTGGTTTTGGCCAAGCGGCTGACCATGCGGTTGGGGTGTCTAATTTATTTATCCATGATGGGTTTATGCCTAATGGGGTTGGAGGGGTGATAGCCTCTTTTGCGGTAGTGATGTTTGCATTCGGTGGAATTGAAGTGATTGGGATCACCGCCAGTGAAGCAAAAAACCCTGAAGTGACTATTCCACGCGCCATCAATGCTGTTCCTATCCGTATTTTGTTATTCTATGTTTTAACGCTCTTCGTTTTAATGTGTATTTATCCGTGGAATCAAATTGGCCAGCAAGGTAGCCCATTTGTACAAATATTTGACAGTTTAGGTATCCAATCTGCTGCCAATATCTTAAATATTGTGGTGATCACCGCAGCGATTTCTGCGATCAACAGTGATATTTTCGGCGCAGGGCGCATGATGTATGGTATGGCACATGAGGGACAAGCACCGAAAGCCTTTACCAAACTGACAAAAAACGGTGTGCCTTGGATGACGGTATTAGTCATGGTGCTGGTGTTATTGGTCGGAGTTGTATTGAATTATGTTATTCCTGAGGATGTTTTTGTTATCATTGCATCAATAGCAACGTTTGCAACCATCTGGGTGTGGCTAATGATTTTACTAGCTCAGTTTGCGATGCGTAAAAAAATGACGCCAGAAGAAGTGAGTAAATTAAAATTCCCTGTTCCTATGTGGCCTGTGGCGCCTATTTTGGCGATAGCTTTCATGGTCTTTATTTTTGGTGTGCTCGGGTATTTTGAATCCACGCGTATTGCCTTATATGTAGGGGTTGTGTGGTTGGCACTTTTGGCTATTGCTTATGCGGTTTGGGTAAAGAAACCGGCTAAAGACGTTGAGAAGCTTGTGCAAAATGAAGGCTAGAGATATCACTTTTCTCATCTAAAAGACTAGGTTACTTAACGCCCTTTAATTAAAAAGGGCGTTTTTATTTTTAATTTATAGCGAAAATGGTGTGCTAGCTAAAGGTTGTTGGTGATTTTATTGCATTAATCTGCTGATTTGTCTTTCACTTCGTGGCAAACTTTAGTTATTCAAATATTCCCTTTCAAAAAACAGGCTGGAGAAACCCTTCTTGGAAAAGATCTTCGTTGATGAAGCTGTTGCAGAACTTCATACCATTCAGGATATTTTACGTTGGACGATGAGTCGTTTTAATGCCGCCAATGTGTATTATGGTCACGGTACAGATAATCCGTGGGATGAGGCGTTGCAATTAGTGTTACCGACACTTTATTTGCCTCTAGACCTACCAGATGAACTCCTGACATCTCGCCTGACACCAACAGAACGCCATCGGATTATTGAGCGTGTTCTGCGCCGTATTAATGAACGCATTCCTGTTGCCTATTTAACTAACCGTTCGTGGTTCTGTGGGCACGAATTTTATGTTGATGAGCGGGTATTGATCCCTCGTTCACCTATTGGGGAGCTTATCAATAACCATTTTGTTGGCCTATTAACTGATGAACCTCAAGCGATATTAGACTTATGTACGGGTAGTGGCTGTATTGCAATTGCTTGTGCATATGAATTCCCCGAAGCAGAAATTGATGCCGTTGATATTTCGGCGGATGTGCTCGCGGTCACTGAGCAAAATATCGCTAGCCATGGTTTGGAGCATCAGGTTGTGCCTATTCGCTCCGATTTATTCCGCGATATGCCTGAAGTTAAGTATGATTTGATTGTTACTAATCCACCTTATGTGGATGCAGAAGATATGGATGACCTACCTGAAGAGTTTCGTGTAGAGCCGGAACTTGCCTTAGCAGCTGGCAGTGATGGGCTAAAGTTAGTGCGCCGTATTTTAGCTAATGCCCCACGGTTCTTAACGAAAGAAGGGGTATTAGTGTGTGAGGTTGGCAACAGTATGGTGCATTTAATTGAACAGTACCCTGATATTCCATTTATTTGGCTGGACTTTGAATACGGTGGTGACGGGGTGTTTATGTTAACGCGTGAACAGCTTGTTGAGCATCATGAGCACTTTGCGCTTTATATTGATTAATCAAGGGTTGCGTGATTTCTCATAATCATGTAATCAATAACAATTACATAACGATTAACAGCAAACAACACACGTCTTGGTAATACAAGAGCGGCTTAGAATAGGAAACTTCGATGGCAGGAAATTCAATTGGGCAACTGTTTCGCGTAACGACCTTTGGTGAGTCACACGGGGTGGCATTAGGTTGTATTATCGATGGTGTTCCCCCTGGTTTAGCTCTAACAGAAGCTGATTTACAAAAAGATTTAGACCGGCGTCGTCCTGGGACATCTCGTTATACAACGGCACGTCGTGAACCTGACCAAGTGAAAATTTTATCAGGTGTATTTAATGGAGTAACGACGGGGACAAGTATTGGTTTATTGATTGAAAATACGGATCAACGTTCCCAAGATTATGGGGCAATTAAAGATGTTTTTCGACCCGGCCATGCGGATTACACCTATGAGCAAAAATATGGCCAACGCGATTACCGCGGTGGTGGTCGCTCGTCTGCAAGGGAAACGGCAATGCGCGTTGCTGCGGGGGCTATTGCTAAAAAGTATCTACAAGAAAAGCTAGGGGTTCAAATTCGTGGTTGTTTAACACAAATGGGCCCGATTGCATGTGAAATTAAAGATTGGTCCATCGTTGAGGAAAACCCGTTCTTTTGCCCTGATCCAAACCAGTTAGATTCACTTGATGAATTATTGCGTGGCTTAAAGAAAGAGGGGGATTCAATCGGCGCTAAAGTGACTGTGGTTGCTGAACATGTTCCTGCGGGGTTGGGGGAACCGGTATTCGACCGTTTAGATGCAGATTTAGCCCATGCTCTCATGAGTATTAATGCGGTTAAAGGCGTAGAAATTGGTGACGGTTTTGGTGTTATTGCGTTAAAAGGCAGTGAAAATCGCGATGAAATTACCCGTAATGGTTTTACCTCTAATCATGCTGGCGGTATTTTAGGCGGCATCAGCAGTAGCCAACCGATTGTTGCCCATATTGCGATGAAACCAACATCGAGCATCACGGTATCAGGTAAGACGTTGAACCGTTCTGGTGAAGAAGTTGAAATGATCACCAAAGGGCGTCATGACCCTTGTGTCGGTATCCGTGCTGTACCTATTGCAGAAGCGATGATGGCCATTGTTTTAATGGATCACTACTTACGCCATCGTGGGCAATGTGCTGATGTTACTCCTACGATGCAAGCATTTGATTAATTAGTAAAGGTTGATGCTATAACCCGTGAGCGGGGCGGTCTAGTCGCTTACGGGTGAGAAAGGTTTGGATGAAGCCTACTTAAAATACCTCATCTGGGTTGTGATATACTACATATCAACATCATGATATTTCTCATCTTTGGATTGTAAAATGGATTGGCTAACCGCCGTTGCGCCTGAAGTTTATGCGTTACTCTTCTTTGTTGCACTTTTCGCTGGTTTTATTGATTCAATAGCAGGGGGCGGGGGCTTGTTAACCATTCCAGCCCTGTTATCTGTCGGGATCACTCCTGTTGAAGCATTAGCAACCAACAAATTACAAGCCGTTGGTGGGTCATTCTCTTCAACCCTTTATTTTGTTAGACGTAAAGCGATAGATTTACGAGAGCAAATATTTCCGTTCATTATGACGATGATTGGTGCGATGTTAGGCGCCATCGTTATTCAAATGATTGATACTGCGTTTTTAAAGCAACTGCTACCGGTTCTTGTCATTTGTGTCGGTTTATACTTCTTATTAACGCCATCGATTGGGGTACAAGACCGTCAACAGCGTATTAGTATGCCTTTTTTTGGTGTTGCCATCGGTATGACGCTAGGTTTTTATGATGGTGCATTTGGGCCCGGTACGGGGTCATTTTTAGCATTGGGTTACGTGTTATTACTTGGTTATAACCTCGCTAAAGCAACGGCTCATGCTAAGTTACTGAACTTTGCTTCCAACTTTGGGTCTTTAGTCTTCTTTATTATCGGAGGTCATGTTCTTTGGGTACTCGGCTTTGTTATGCTTATTGGCCAAATGGTGGGTGCACGCTTAGGTGCACGGTTAGTATTGACCAAAGGACAAAAACTGATCAGGCCAATGATTGTGGTTATTTCGTTATTAATGAGTATTAAGTTACTCCATGATAGCCATGGCGATGTGATAAAAGCTTGGTTTCTCTCATTATTTTAAGATGATTTAAATTATTCATGAGTAAATATAACTATCAAGATCTAATTGATATTTTTGATAAATGTTTTGGTGAAAGTTATAACACCAAATTGGTAAAAGGGGATGATGAACCCATTTACTTACCTGCGGATGAGTCTGTTCCTTATCATCGTATTGTTTTTGCGCATGGTTTCTTTACTAGTGGGCTACATGAAATATCACACTGGTGCATCGCAGGGGAAGCCAGACGCCAGCAAGTCGATTATGGCTACTGGTATTGCCCAGATGGACGAGATGAAAAAACGCAGAGTGAGTTTGAAGTGGTTGAAATTAAACCCCAAGCTTTAGATTGGTTATTCTGTGTTGCGGTTGGTATTCCATTTAATGTCAGTTGCGATAACTTGGAAGGGGATTTTGAGCCCGATCGTATTGCCTTTATGCGTAAAGTGCATGCACAAGTGATGGTTTATTTAGAAAATGGTATCCCTGAACGACCATTATGCTTTATTAATGCGTTACAATCGTTTTACAATACGCCACCTATTTGTGCAGAAGACTTCCCTTATCCGGAAGATATTTTTGCCTAATGAAAATACATTACAGTAAGGATTAAGCATGCTTGCGGATTTAGAAACACGCATACTGACAAAAATTGATGATATGGTTGAACACGCTAACGATGATGAATTGTTCGCTGGTGGTTATTTGCGTGGTCACTTAACCCTTGCTGTGGCAGAGCTGGAGGAAGAAAATCAAACTGGCTCTGACGCTTTATTCCAACGCGTTGAAGAAAGTATTCACACTGCAATCAAAGCGGGTGAATTGACACCACCGGACCAAGTGCTGGTCTTGGACATGTGGAAAAAATTACTGAATAACGCAATATAACCCATCGATTTATGCTCACAAGCGGGGGAACCCGCTTTTGGTTCACACTTTAATACTATCACTTTCCTCATTTATAATATGTATATGACCCGCTTAGCTGTACCAGACGATGCCAAATATCTCCCCGCAGTGGAATTATCCGCAGGGCAAACATTCGCTAACCATGAAAAATACCGTTGGGTTGCTGAGGGGGAAGGGCAAACGGAACAAGAACACCTTGCTTTTATTCATCAGCAGCTTGAATGGGTTGCTGTCAATAACGATGGTGAAGTAGTGGGGTTTATCAATGCAGAAAAACGCAGAAATAGTTTACATATTTGTGAGTTATCTGTTTGCCAAAACTGGCAAGGTCAGGGAATTGGTCGGCAATTAATCAAACGGGTATTTGAAGCCACATTGTCTTTACAGCTACAGTTTGTGACATTGACAACCTTTCGTGACGTACCTTGGAATGCCCCTTATTATCAACGCTTAGGTTTTGATATCATTGATAATGACAAGCTAACCATTGAGTTGAAAGCGATTTTACAGAGTGAAGTTGATATGGGGTTTGCACGGGAAGATCGCTGTGCAATGGTTATCTCATTAAATGAACTCGCAGCTAGCTAATGAATAGCAGGCTGCAAGGTATTGGTTTCAATAAGGGGTTTTTACTTTACGCCCTAATAATAACTTTCTAACCCAAAAACGGTTCGGATGAAGCTCTGCGAGGGTTTCGTCATCCAAAGGTAGAGGTTCAGCAAAAATTTGTGCGGCGAGAAGTTCAGCACAAAGTGGGGCAGTTGATAAGCCTCGGGAGCCTAGGGCACCAAAAATAAATAAATTTGGGTGCATAGGTGCAGGGCAAATTGTCTGATTTTTGGCTATCTGAGAGGGTAAATCTTGGTAGACTTCCATATGTTTTTCAAAATCAGGCACATTCCCTAATAGCGGGAAGTGGTCACGGATAACACAACGTACCCCTTGACGCGAATGTTTGTGTGAAATATCAATATCGTTAGGCCAAGTAACATCCGGCAGGTTATCAATCAGTTTTTGGCGGTTCCCCTGTTGTTCTTCTTCGCTATAGTTTAAATCCAGATGCTCCCTTTGGTAACTTGCACCTAAACAATGTTGCTGCCCAGAAGCATCAGCAGGGGTTAAATAACCTTCAAAACACAACACATTTTTTAATTGTTGTAGTGTTTCATTGGTTGGGATGTGGCTAACTTGCCCTCTAACAGGGGAAATAGGTAAATTAACAGTTTGCGAAAATTGGCGCAGTTTGTGCCCATTGGCAATAATAACGGTGGAATGAGTAGATATTAACGTCTGTTGGGGGGTGTTTATCAGCAACTGCCAGTTATCACCATCAGGTTTAAGTTCGTTAACATCGTGTTCAAAATGGAATGTGACACCCTGTTGGTGTAAATATTGTTGTAAGCTTTCACAGAGTTGAGCAGGGCACAACCAACCACCGGTAGCATAGTGAATTCCACCATGGTTGACATCAATACCACAAAGGTCACTCAGTTGCTGGCGGTTTCTACCAATAGCAAAATCGGTGGGCCAGTCGGTTTCTAGCATGCCCGCTATTTTATTAGCAACTTTATCGTTATAAGCTAATTGGCTGACTCCACACCATTGCCCGTCAAACTTAACCCCCTGTTTTGCCAATTGGTGATAAAAGCGTGAAGCAAAAGGAAAGGCACTAATAAAAAAACGCTCAAGTGGGTCATTATTACCTGTTAGTAATGGGTAAATTGCGCCTTGGCGGTTGCCTGAAGCATTTTGTGCGACTTGCGAGTCTTTACAGTATAAGGTGACTTTTGCGCCACGTTTTAGCAAGGTGTAAGCTGCGGTGAGGCTTGCAAGGCCACCACCAATGATTGCAATGTCTGTTGGGTTATTGGCTTTTTCTCTTGCAAACCAAGGTGTTAAGTTTTCAGTTTCTTTTTCTATCATTATGCCAGTTAGCATTTCACGTTTTTTACCAAAGCCTTTGACTTTTTGAAGAGTAAAACCTGCTTGCTGTAACCCTCTTTTGACAAAACCTGCGACGGTAAAGGTCGCAAATGTACCATTAATACGGGCTAGTTTAGCCATTGTAGCGAACAAGTGTTCGCTCCACATTTGTGGGTTTTTTGAGGGGGCAAAACCATCTAAAAACCATGCGTCTATCTTATTGTTTAGATTGTTTTTTAGCTTAGATATTTGCTCATTAACATCACCAAACCATAAGTCCAGTAAAACATCGCCATTTTGTAAGGTCAGACGGTGGTTTCCGGGTAATGCTTGAGGCCAGTTGTCACACAGTGATTGTGATAGGTCGTTAAGTTCAGGCCAGCATTGGTGAGCTGTGATTAAATCGGGCTTTGATAAGGGGTACTTTTCAAAACTAATAAAGTGTAAACGCTGCAATTTTGCGTGTGGATGCTCGGCTTTAAATTGGTTAAAGGATTGCCATAATGCTAAAAAATTCAACCCTGTACCAAAGCCTGTTTCGGCAATAACACAGGTTTTGAATGGGTGAGTATTGAAACGTTCAGGAAAAAGATTTCCTTGCAAAAAGACATGACGAGATTCTTCTAAGCCATCTTGGTTAGAAAAATAGATGTCTTCAAATTGTTCGGACATCGGTGTGCCTTCTTCATTCCAGCTAAGGCGAGCAGTTTGTACAGCACGTTTGTTCACGATAAAGCCTACTATGACCTAATAATCAGTAAATTTTAACGCTGTTATGAGTGTAAGGCTACCTTCATAAAAAAGTCTTATTACAGTCACAAAGAAAAAAAATACAAATATTTACCCTGATCGGACTTGTTCAGCGTACAAGTGTAAGCTAAAGTGACAACCTGTAATCCCGCAATCATATAATTATAGACATGAGGTAACGAATGAAGCGTGCAGTCATCACTGGTCTAGGTATTGTTTCCAGCCTTGGTAATAACCAGGAAGAAGTACTGGCTTCTCTGAAGGAAGGTCGTTCCGGGATCACTTTCTCAGAAGAATTCAAAGAGGCAGGGCTACGTAGCCATGTCTGGGGTAATGTCAAAAACTTAGAGCTGAAAGACCTGATTGACCGTAAAATCTTTCGTTTTATGAGTGATTGCTCTGCGTATGCTTATTTATCTATGGAACAAGCAATTGCTGATTCGGGTTTAGCAGAAGAACAAGTTTCAAATTTACGTACGGGTATTGTGGTCGGTTCTGGCGGCGGTTCTCCGCGTAACCAAGTTGCTGGCTCTGATGGTATGCGTGCGAAAGGTTTACGTGGTGTTGGTCCTTATATGGTGACCCGTGCAATGGCATCAGGTATTTCAGCTTGCTTAGCCACACCATTTAAAATTAAAGGTGTTAACTATTCAATTAGTTCAGCGTGCTCAACATCTGCACATTGTATTGGTCATGCAGTTGAATTGATCCAACTAGGCAAACAAGATGTAGTTTTTGCTGGTGGTGGTGAAGAGCTGAGCTGGGAAATGACCTGTGAATTCGATGCAATGGGCGCATTGTCAACTAAGTTCAATGAAACGCCAGACAAAGCATCAAGAACTTACGACCAAGACCGCGATGGTTTTGTTATTGCCGGCGGCGGCGGTATTGTAGTAGTTGAAGAACTCGAGCACGCTTTAGCGCGTGGTGCACATATCTATGCTGAAATTGTCGGTTATGGTGCAACATCTGATGGTGCAGACATGGTAGCACCTTCAGGTGAAGGCGCGGTACGTTGTATGCAAATGGCGATGCAGGGTGTCGATAAAATTGATTACATCAATACACACGGTACATCGACACCAGTCGGCGACACCAAAGAGCTGGAAGCTATCCAAGAAGTTTTTGGTAGTAATTCCCCTGCGATTTCTGCGACAAAAGCGATGAGTGGCCACTCATTAGGGGCGGCAGGTGTTCACGAAGCAATTTACAGTTTATTAATGCTAGAGCATGGCTTTATTGCACCAAGCATCAATGTCGAAAATTTAGATGAAAAAGCCCATGGCCTGAATATCGTCACGAAACCAACAGAACAAGTGTTGGATACAGTGATGTCAAACAGTTTCGGCTTTGGTGGTACTAATGCCACATTGGTGATGAGCAAATACAAAGCGTAATTTGTTTTAGGCTAAACAATTAGAAAAAAGCGAGAACTCTGGTTCTCGCTTTTTTTATAAATATAAAAAGGAGAATAGCTGTGTCATTTTATTAAATTATAGAAATGATTAACATGAGATACTCTAGCCAATTTCTGAAAACAAATAGCCTAGAGGTGTGTAAATATGAATGTTAAATCTTTTTTCTTAACGTTAAGTAATAGCTCGACTAAAATAAGTAAGGAGTATGAAAAAAACAACAGTGATGCAAATAAGAAACTTTTATTAAAGACAGTAATTTCAAAAGTGAAAAATGTTTATAAGAAATGTGCTTTGGATGTCGAGATAAAAGATAAGTTAAAAATCAATAAACAGATTAATATATTGAATGATGTGCTTAATATAGGGCCTGTTAAATCTAAAATAAGCGGTAATAATATTATTAACTCTATGGAAGTTAAGTCTCATAGTATGTTGGATAGTATAGCATTACATTATGACTCTTCAGATTGTCAATTGGAGAAAACAGATATAAATAATATTATTTTTAATTGGGAGGATAAAAAAACCTTCAAACCTAGCAGTATTAACGCAGACTTTTCTAACTCTACATTATCAGACATGAGAATTGCATCAAGTGAACAAACTCCACTAATTAGAGCGGATTTTTCTAATGCAACGCTTAATAATGTAGATATTAAGCTACCTATTAAATCAGATGTTAATTATAATTTCGATAAAGCAAAACTGAATAATACAAGGATTGAATTAGATATCCCTAGTGGGGAGTTAAGTCAACTTAATTTATTGGCGTTATTTGGTGATGATAATCACTATTCTAATAATGTATTCCAGTCAGTATTAACAATTAATGATAAAAAAATTAAAAATGATTTATTGAGTAAATTAAAAAAATCCTTTGATTCAAATATTAGATATTTTGACAATAAGCATGATATAAAAGATAAGTTTTTAAGCAGTATCTAAAAGGTATTGTTACTTAATCGCCACTAGCGCCATCACTTCCCCCTGAATCGGATGATGAGCAATCAGTACTGGAATTATCATTTGAACAAAAATGATTGCTAGCACGATGGGAATTGTCGCTAGTGGTACTTTCATAAACTGGGGGGACATAACGGGTATTTGATGAGGATGACGTTCTGTGGGAAGCAATGTCTTGGTAGTTTTTTTTCACTTCAAATATTTGGCTTTTCCCTTTCGACCAACCAATAGTCACAAGCGTCGTATTTTTCTTGACGCTGATATGCAGCATTTTTCCACAAAAAATATGCATTTTACCCAGTGCTTTTATTTGGATATAACCGCTGTCTTTTTCTGTGATAGTCACGGGTTTCTGGCTATGGATGGTGTAACGGTCACCATGAATATCGATGGTGACTGTATACGCTAATGGTTTCGGCTGGATATTAAAAAGGACAAAAAGTAATCTATCGAACATTGTGTTTTATATCTTAATAAGTCAGGTGAGTACCATAATTGATTGGCATTATTTAATATATCATCATTGTCTGATTCAGTGGTTTATTAACAACTGAATAAATATACATCATTGTATTGAATGTTTTGTCCAAAATAGTGACATGATATTGACTTGATTTTTAGTCGAATAGAGGTAGTCATATGTGTGTAACCAGATTTCATGAGGCTATTTGGAAACAGGATTTTAAAATTTTAGGTAAGGCGTTATCTCGCTCTATCCACGATAAACTTTGTGGGAGGATGAGTAAAATACATAATATTGAAAAACCATTTCCACTGTATAAGTATGACCAAAAGAGAACAAATATAGTCCCTAATTTACAATCAAAATATGTCTATTATGGCGAAGGAGTCCATGATAACTCTGTGGTTTTGTTAAGTTATATAAAGCTCCCTATTTTTTAATAAAAAAATGCCCCAAAATCACATTGGGGCAAATTCTACAGAGATGGCTTAACAATTTGAAAATTATAACGTTGTAGCCTGTTTGCGTTTACGGAGTAATTTCACAATAGGCGGCAGGATTAAAACAACAACGGCGAGGATCAATAAGCTTTGTGAAATAGTACTGCTCCAAAGAATATCGAAATTACCATTGCTGATAGATAATGAACGGCGTAAGTTTTGTTCTAACATCTCACCTAATACAAAACCTAATATAAGTGGGGAAAGCGGGAAATTCATTTTCCGTAGAATAAACCCAAAAACACCTAACCCCATCATCAACAGCAAGTCAAAAGTAGTGCTATGAACTGCATATACACCAACAGCGGAAACACTGGCAATTGCGGGAACTAAAAACCACAAAGGGACAGTCAACATACGTGTGAATAGGCCAATTAATGGAATATTCATGATTAACAACACGACGTTAGCAATAAGTAATGCAGCAATTAGCCCCCAAACAATTTCCGGTTGTTCAGTAAACATTCCCGGTCCAGGGGTGATATTATAGAGCGTTAGCGCCCCCATCATCACCGCAGTTGTCCCTGAGCCTGGAACGCCAAGTGTTAACATAGGGATAAATGAGCCACATGCTGAGGCATTATTTGCGGCTTCAGGTGCAGCGACACCACGTACATCACCATTACCAAAATCGCCTTTTTCACCACTGATTTTCTTTTCAGTCATATAAGTGATAGCGCTGGCGATAGTGGCACCTGCACCGGGTAAAACTCCAACAAAGAAACCGACGAAAGACGAACGCAGTGCGGGCCCTGCGCAAGCTTTGGCTTCTTTGCGGTTAAATAGCATTCTACCCGTTTTGCGGATCAAACCTTGGCCTGTAGCGGTACCTTCAAGCATCAATAAAATTTCACTGACTGAAAATAAACCAATCACAACGACAATAAATTGCACTCCATCAGAAAGATGGACACTATCAAATGTAAAACGATATTCCCCTGAGTTGGCATCGACACCGACGGTGGCGAGTGACAAACCAATTAATGCGGCAAGTAATGATTTAATAGGGTTTTGGCTCATCATACTGCCCAAACAGGCAATAGCAAAAACCATTAAAGCGAAATATTCAGCAGGCCCGAAAGCTAACGACCATTGAGCAAGCAAAGGTGCGAATAAAATAATACCCACAATGGCGATTGTTGAGCCAATGAATGAACTGACCGCTGAAATAGAAAGAGCAACACCGCCTTTTCCTTGTTTTGCCATCGGATAACCATCTAATGTGGTCATTATAGCCGCAGCATCACCCGGAACATTAAGTAGTATCGATGAGATCCGTCCTCCATATTCACAACCTAAATAAACAGTAGCGAGTAAAATTAAGGCAGATTCTGCTGGTAATTTGAGCGCAAATGCGAGTGGCAATAATATAGCGACCCCATTGATAGGACCAAGACCGGGCAACATGCCAACTACGGTTCCGATAAAACAGCCAATTAAGGCAATCAAGATATTTTGAGGGACGAGCGCAACCTCAAAACCTTGCGATAGATACATCCAAGTTTCCATGAGCTTGCTCCTTAATTAAACAGGCTGCCAATAGGCAAAGTGACATCCAGCAATTTATCAAAGGCATAAAATAAGAAGATGCCAAGGATAGGGCCTGAAATAATGGCTGCCGTTGGTGTCGCACCAAATAGTAGGGCCATGCTGATAGTCAATAAACTGGTAGCAATAGGAAACCCTAACCACTCAAATGCCCATGCATAGATAACTAGTGCGATGACTAAGAGTATTAAGCGGCGCAATACATAAGGTTTCGGCCATTCAACAGCTTCTTGTTTGCCAAATAATAAGGCAAGGGCACAAATAGCCATTAAAGATAGTATGGCGACCGGAAAAGGGCGGGGGCCCAGTGGTTCGTATGAAAATTCACTTTGGATCCCCCAGCCGATATAGATCCCGATAGCACACAGTATTAGCCAGACTATGGCGAATATGCGTTGACTCATCGTTTTCTCCGTTATTTGGCTAAACCAAATGCACGGGCTTGCTCACGATACTGTTCGATTTCTTTTTTTACGTAGCTATCGAGTTCTTGCCCAGTTAAGTTATATTCAAACAAGCCACGAAGTTCACGTTGCTTTTTGAAATCTTCGGTTTGTTGGAGTTTTTGGAATGCCTCGACCCATTGGTTGTAGTCCTCATCGGACACTTTGGGCCCCATATAGAAACCACGAATAATTGGCCAAACAATGTCATAGCCTTGCTCTTTCGCCGTAGGGATTTCGGATAAGCCATCACCGAGGCGTTTATCGGCATAGACCGCTAGGATACGAATTTTGCCTTCATTGATATACGGGGTCATCTCGCTAATATCCCCTGATAACACCTGTATATGGTTTCCAAGTAGAGCTGTTAGGGTTTCACCACCACCTTCAAAAGCAACGTAACGCATTTTTCTTGGATCTATATCGATAGCTTTAGCGAGTAGTGCGGTTTTCATCCAGTCTTGACTGCCAATAGAACCACCGGCTCCAAACACGATGCTATTCGGGTCTTTTTTAAAGGTATCCATTAAATCATTAAGGGTTTTATAAGGGGAATCTGCACGTACAGCAATCATCCCATAGTCGCTGCCCACACTGGCTAGCCAACGGACATCATTCTCGTTATAGCGACCAAACTTACCTTGCGCTAGGTTGAGTAATGAGCCACCTGAGAAGGCAACAATCGTTCCTGGTTCAGCAGGGCGCTGCGCCACGATGGCATTATAGGCTACCGCACCAATGCCTCCGGGCATGTAAGTAACACGCATTGGTTTTTCAATTTCTTTAGTTTCAAGCATGGAAACTTGGACTAATTTACAGGTTAAGTCGAACCCCCCTCCAGGTTTGGCTGGGGCGATACATTCAGTACGCTCTGGTAGAGCACTTGCTTGGTTAACGCCAACTAAAAATATTGCTGTTGCTAAGGCCTTGATTGTATATTTTTTCATTTTTCTTTCCTTACTAAGACAATAATTAAAGAACTATGTTATTTACTTCTTGTTGTGTAGATGTTGCATCATTGTCTTACAAAGCTTTCATTTACCTTTCATTAACAAATATTATTATTTTTATGTGATATATATCAGATTGTTTTGTATTTCTGCTTTTTTGTTATGTTAATTTAATGTTAAATTTAAATTATTGATTCCATTTAACCGTAATAGTTGTGATGGATACAGTAAAAACGATGACAATTGCTTTTCAATCACGATAGGTAATGCCAACGTATACAGATAAGTAATTATAATGAGTATGCGGAATGAGAATTTTATTGGTTGAAGACCATGACGAGTTGTCATTGTGGTTACAAAAGGCATTATCGTCATCAGGGTTTGCGGTTGACATTGCCAGTGATGGCGCCATCGCAGATCAATTATTACAAACAGAACAATATGCCCTTGTTGTGCTTGATGTATCTCTTCCACGAATGAGTGGGTTGGAAGTATTGGCGCAAATGCGAAAACGTCATCAAGAGATCCCTGTTTTGCTGTTGACGGCAAACTCGGATGTGGCTGACCGTGTCCAAGGCTTAAATGCAGGTGCGGATGATTATTTAACAAAACCTTTTGATATCGCTGAGTTAGAAGCTAGGATTCGTGCCTTACTAAGGCGTAGCCAAGGGCAAGTCAATGAACCGCAGCGTTTTGGTGCGCTGTGTTATCACGAAGAAGGTTATTTTTTACTTGGTCAAGAACCATTAGGGTTAACCCCAAGGGAATATGCGGTATTAAATACCTTGTTTCACCGACGAGGACGCCCAGTTTCAAAGATGCAATTATTTGAACAAGTGTTTTCTTTGTCCGATGAAGCCAGTTTACAAAGTATTGAATTATATGTTCACCGAGTGAGAAAAAAACTCGCAGGTTCGGATGTTAACATCAATACGTTACGCGGATTGGGATACCGATTAGAGCAGTGTAGTGTATGAAATTAGTCTCTCATCCACGCTCTCTCTTTCATCAGTTGCTGCTCTTTTTCGGTATCCCCCTCATTTTATTGGGGGGATTTTCGGTTTATACCCATTATTATAGTGCTAAGAACGCTGCAAATTTAGCTTATGATAGAACGCTACTCGCCTCTGCTCGTACTGTGGCAGAAAGGCTACAAGTGGTAAATGGGCATCTATCTGTTAGCGTACCTTATGTGGTATTGGATAGTTTCGAACTGAATAATAATGACCGAATTTTTTATCAAGTTATTTCCCCTGACGGTGAGACTATCTCTGGTTATGATGACTTACCGCCAATTCCCTCTTATTGGATGCGCTCACAGCACTATACTGCGCTAGTTTATTTTTATGATGCACAGTATAAGGGCTTACCTATTCGCATTGCAGCGTTTTATCAACCCATTAATGAAGGTGGCATCACTGGAATGGTTGAGATCCGTGTTGCAGAAACCGTTTATTCACGACAAGATCTCGCTAATCAATTATTAATCTCCGCGCTGATGAGCCAAGGTACGGTGGTGCTTTTAACCTTAGTTCTTGCCTATATTTTACTTAGTAAGTTATTGGCGCCATTGAAAAAATTGTCCAACTTAATGTTAAGCCGTTCCGCTAATGATTTAACACCATTGCCAGATTTACTGCCATGGTCTGATTTATCGCCATTAATTGATGCATTGAACCGCTATATTTCCCGTTTAAAGCGGATGGTGAGGCGACAAGAGCGTTTCAGTGCGGATGCATCCCATCAATTGAAAACACCATTAACGGTGTTGAAAACACAGGTTTCAGTCGCGATTAACAGTCAAGATGCTAATCAGCGGCAACAGAGTTTACAAGCTATCGATAAAACCCTCGATAATACGATTATTCTCACTGATAGGCTTTTGCAACTATCTCGGTTAAAAGCGCATGAAAAAGAAGCCGTCACGCAGTACCGTGCTGTTAATCTAGTCGAAATTGTTCATCAAACCTGTTTTACGCGGCTGACTCATGCAGAAAGTCAATGTGTGGATTTGGGCTATGAAGGGCTCGATGTGGCTTGGATCAAAGGTGAACCCATTTTATTGGCAGAAATGTGCGCAAATCTAATCGATAACGCAATAAAATATACGCCAGCAAATGGCGTGGTGACAGTGCGTGTTGTAAATAGTGATGACAAGGCGCATTTTGTTCTGGAAGTCGAGGACTCAGGACCAGGGATCCCAGATGCAAAGATTAACCGTTCTATGGAAGCGTTTACTCGTTTAAATAATGCCTTAGGGAAGGAAGGGGCTGGTTTAGGTTTGGCTTTAGTTAAAGATATTGCTAGTTACCATGGCTCTGAACCACAACTATTAAAAAGTAAATTACTCAATGGATTGTTAGTTCGAATCGCATTTAAAGCTAGCCAAGCACCACGGTAAGAGAAGCGCCCTTATTTGGGCGCTTTGGTGCCAAAGTTTAAACGCAGTAAAAACTGGATGTGTTTAGTCTCGCATTGGTATTAGTATATTTAGTTGTTTGTTATTTGAATAACCGTGTTTAAAATCACTAGCCATTGTGTTTTGTTTGAGACTTGCCATTGAGGATGATAATAATGATTCCGTATCTAACTGGTTTTTGTTATTAAAAGGTGTATTAGTCAACTTCTCATTATTTTCTTTTTCATTTAAGGATGCCTCGAATGATTTTATTTTTACATCTGTATTGTATATTTCGTCAAGTAAAGTCGATAAATCTTGTGAAATTAAATTGTTTTCTTTATTTTCTGAATGGTCGTAAAGGTATTTTGCAAGGTTGTTTTTTGAATTAGTTATTTTTTCTTCCCGTAAATAGATCTCATCAATAGATTCTAATTTCTTTTTTTCGTTTAATTGATGGCGTTGTTCAGTAATCTCTAACAATGCATTTTCAATTGTTTTATAATAAGTTTTCTCACTAACATTAGATATGGCAGATTTTAATGGAACATAATTATGAATGTTAGAAATAAAATCATTCTTCACTGCTGTTAAGTATTCTTTTTCTCGCCGCATCTCCGATATATTGATATTTTTTTTATCAGATTGTCGAGGAGTTAATAGATGGGGCTTATTAATTTCATTTTGTTCGTTTTTTGTGTTTTTAGTGATTGATTTTTCTCTGTTTACTATAGATGTGTTTGATGCATTATTTTTTAGATTTGAATTCACAATAAATACTCCATATTAATTAGGGGCTTTCTAACGTTTGTAATCCGTAATCAATAAAATATAAACCAACTAAACAAAGATAACTAATTTTTATTTAAAATGAGTTCTAAATAGTTATTGTTGGAATAATTATATGACTAATTTTTTAATAATTAGATGATTTTAAGCGGAATTCTATATTTATCAGGAATATATTATTAGATATATTGATAAACTTTTGTGTTTTATTGAAAATCAACTAGGAAAAGACTAAATGTTATATCCATAAATGGTAATCGGAACTAAACAATATAACCGACTGATATATTGAAGTATCCAAATAATAACTGATAATAATAAAAAGGATTCGATAAAGGCGCTAAAGCAAATTAGCGCCTTTATCGTTAATTATTTATTAATGAGTTTAAAATCCCACTCTTTTAGTGCTTTAATTGAGTCCTCGTCTTGGTATTTAGCACCGAGTTCAAGGTAATCATGGGCTTTTTGCAGGTCTGCTTTGCTCTTTGTTCCGACCCAACCATTGTAATACATGTAGGCCAGCTTGTATTTTGCCATTCCATGATGAGTCCCTTGCTCTAGGTTTGTCATATCATAATATTTGGCTGCACCAACATAATCTTTTGGTACTCCTTGGCCAAAATACAGCATATCACCGGCTTGGTGCGCGGTATTACTGTCATTTTGTTGTGCGCCTAAGTCAAAGTAATAAAGCGCTTTAGGAAAGTCTTTCTCAATACCGCGCTCATTGTCTTTGCGGTAAAGGTTACCTAAAATATTATAAGCACGAGGATAGCCATTTTTACCTGCTAATTCATAGTAGTAGATCATCTTTTGCGTGTCTTGCGGTACTCTTTCACCCCGAGCATAAGCGATACCTAAGGAGAAAGCTGCCATTTTATCACCCGCTTCAGCCTTCACACGTTGTTCTTCAATTTGTTTAGCAAAGCGACCATATTTTTGGAATGTTTGCTCATCATTGAAACGTTGTTCAATCGCTTGTCGCTCCTGTGGTGATAACTGCTCTAATAATTCAATATTTTTAGGGTCTTTTTTCAGACGCAATGCCGTGTAATAGGCTTGTTTCGCATCCCCTTTTTCCACATAGGCTTTGTACAGGCTACTTAGCGCATGACTCTCATGATAGTTCAATGAAATTAGATACCATTCAATAGCCTTATCGATATCTTTTTTCATATCACATTCACCAGCTAAGTAAGTATCCCCCATTTTTTTACTTAAACTTTCAGCTGAACGAATATAATTCCGCTCAGTATTCTTCTCGAAATTCTTCTTTTGTAGCCACTCTTTTAAGTAAGTGCTTGCCTTATCCAGATCGGCATTATCGCTATTACTGCAATATTCACCAGGGTAATTTATTTCATACAGTTTCTCAATGGCATCTAAGTCGCCTTTTTCATAAGCACGCTGTAAGTAACCCAAAGCTTTCGGCGCATCGGTTCTTGCGTAATAGCTATAAAGATTAAGCAATGCATCTGTACGGTTATTTTCTTCGCTTTGCAGCAATTCTAAATATTTTTTATCATCTTTAGGGCGGTTAAGGTTTTTCTTGTTATTACGAATACCTTTTTGATACAAATTGGCTAATGTATTGAATGCCATACTAGAAATTTCATCATCAGCTGACTTGATACCTTCTTGTAGGTATTGAATGGCTGAATTATAGTCCGTTGAACTGGTTAGAACGTCGCTGTCATACAAGTAGTCTTTGGCTAGTTGGACCTTGGAAAATAAGTCACCTTTTGCTGCACCTTCAAGGTAATTTTGGTGTTTGACTTGTTTATCGCTAGTGACTTGGTCAAGAGCTTGATAAGCGGCTAAATTGCCTGCTTCAATGCTCTTTTTATACCAAGTTTGGGCGGCTAATGCGCGACTGTAATCCTTATACCAATCTCCGAGTTTCATATAGGCTGAAGTATCACCATTTTGCGCAGGAACAACGATGGAGTTATAGGTTTCGATATAATTATCAACACGTTTAGGGTTTGAGTGTTTTTTTAAATAAACAATAGCTTGATCCCAGTCTGGTTCTTTCAACCAAGACATTTTGTCTTCGTTGAGTATCCCCATATACAGGGTTTTTGTATAAAGGCTAATTGCGTTATCATTTCCTTCATCGCTAGCAAGCTTTAAGTATTTTAAGGCTTCTAATTTGTCTTCTTTGATCCCTTTACCATAATAATAGGCTCGGCCTACTTTATATTTAGCCTCTGAACTTTCATTGAGCATTTTCATGCTGATGTCATAGTCATTCATATACTTAATGAACTCGTTCCCCCAACTTCCTGCTTTAATGTAATATTCACGGGCTTTTTGGCGATTTGGTGCAACAAGGCGACTACCGTTTAAATATTGATGTGCTAATTTGCGGGTGTAGTCTTTGCTACCGATAGCGGCTAATTGGTCGTAATAACCAAGAATCTTTGCTTTATTAGCATCAATGAGTGTGTCTTGGCTGTAATAATCCACTAATTCTTTTAAAGCGCTTTTATTATTCAACTTTGCACTAGCGGTCAAGTATTGTAGCCATTTTTTCTCATCGACTTTTTGCCCATAGTTACCGAATTTATAAGCATTGGCGAGGGTACGAATGGCATCAGAGTCATTATTTTTTGCCTTTTCCTGAATAGTAATAAACGAGGCTCTTGCTTTTTCAATTTCTCTTTTACGTGATTTTAAAAAACTGAAATCTGGGTCAGAGATTTTGTTGTAATATTCCATTGCGAGATCATAGTCAGAATCTTCCCCATAATTACCTTTTTGGTAAATTTCTCCCAGCTCATATAAACAGCGGTTGCTGCCTAATGCTGCACACTTTTTATATTGTGGGACGAGGTCTTTCGGTGTTAACCCTGTGATTTTCTGAAAACGCTGCTTATAGTAGGGCTTGTCATTATAATAATTAACGCCATCCAAATTTTGAGCAATATATAAAGACGCGGTGGTATTGCCTAATTCTGCGGCTTTTATAATGGTATCGTAATAAGGTTTTAGCTCTGCATCACTTAGGGTATCAACTTGGGTCAACAGGGTAAGTTGCTTGATGCCATAAAAGTAAGTGATATCCGCATCAACCCCAATTTGTGGTTCGATACGCTTTAAGGCTTCAGTGTTATTTTCGGATAGGGCTAAATCGACTAATAAACGCTTAGCGTGTATGGTAGCCAAACCAAGTTTTAATAAAATGTCATTGGCGGTATTAAAGTCTTCTTTTGACAATCGTGACTTGCTATCAGGTGAAGCGAGTACGTCAACAACTAAGTTCACAGCACGTTTGTTTTCTTCCGGCTTATATTTTAATAATGAGGCTGCATAATGAATACGGCTGCTATCATTATTTTTACTGGATTCTTCATACAGTTCAAAAGCTAGATTGCTATTTTTCTCCGCATCTTCGCGTAATAAATAATCCGCATAGAAATGCGCTAATGTATAGTTTTTTCTTTCAATGACATCATTTTTGAGAATATCAATGATCGTTTTCTCGTCGACGTAGTCTTTTATATCATATTGATAATAGAGTTGAACTAACAGGCGGTCAGCTGTCGACTTGTAGCTATTTTTACTTAAACCTTTTTTCAGTATCTCTACGGCTTCTGGCAAATTCTGCTTAGTACCAAACCCATTGATATAGTAACGAGCTAACTGCATTTGTGATTCATAATCGGGTGCAATTCGGTTAGCTTTTGCGAGTGTTTCAAAGGATTTTTCTGGTGAATAGAATGAGCTATTTTTATTGCGGTATACTTGGCTTACAACGATCAAAGCTTCTGGAGAATTAGGGTATTTCTCGATTAATATCGGAGTATATTTTTTTATAGTATCTACTAATTGTTTATTTGGAAAACGGTAACTGTAAATAGCTTTTTCGATAATAGTAATTAACGATTTTTGATGGCCTAAATCTGCGGCGTTAATTAAATATTTATTCGCTAATTCATCATCGCGTTTTACATCATAATTAAAGGTATTACCTGAATAGACCTGATAGGCTTGGTATAATGCATCGGGATATTGCCCCTCAGCAGCCTCTGTCAAATCTTTAATATTATCTCTATCTGCGAGGTAATTAAAATATAGCGCTTTGGGAGCCCGTTGTTGTATTAAAGGCCGCAAATACATTACAGCTTTATTTTTATTCTTACGGACATCTTCGCCTGTCATGTATTTTTGATATAAAATATACATAGCAGTTTCATCACCTTGACTGGCTCGGGTTTCAAGGTTAGCGATTATTTGTTGTTTTTCTTCTGGCGTTAGTGAGCCATAAATTGATAATGGCGCAGGTTCAAATCTCTCAGCATCGGCAATAAATTCGAAAGCTGATGCCATTGACATACTTTCATATTTTTTTGCAAAAATCTTATTTGGCGTAATACCATTGCCGCCTTCTTTATAAATAGATGCTAATAACATAGCCGGTAATGGGAAGTCTTTACTGACTAAGGGGGTTAAGATTTCGACTGCCTTTTTATTATCTTTATCAACCTTATGGGCAATATAACCGAGTGCAAATTTAGCTAGACGTGAATCTTGTTCCGCAGCCAGTGTAAAGTATTTCCGAGCTAGTTCGGTATTCTGCGGAATATCTTCATATTTAGCTTCCATATAAATACCGCCAACCATCACTTGAGCCTCAATTACACCGAGATCCGCAGCTTTAGTTAAAGAGGTTACGCCATATTTATCGTCAGGGGTATCCTCTATTTGTTGATCATAACGGTAAAAGCCCAGATTATAGAGCGCATTTTTATTGTTCTGTGCTGCAGATTTAACCAACCAACTTAGTGCTTTACTCTCATCAGGTTGAGTACCTATCCCATCTTTATACATTGTGGCTAATGCATAAGCGGATTGGGAGTCAACATCAGCTGTATTTTCAAATTGCTTAAAAGCGGCTTCGGTATCGCCTTGTTGATATAAATCGTAACCAGCTTGTGCGGAATTGGAATGGCCTAATGCATTGATAAAGTAAATGCCAACTGCAATAGCAATTACTATAAATATGCAAAGCCAAACTTTAAGTTGTTTAGTCATTGTTATTCCTTATTAAAGGTCATGTATGACATGACGTGTTCCATCAGTGCACATCGAGTCAATATTTGGTTTTGAGTGAAAATACTACTTAATGGGTAGAATGATTTTAGTTAAGTCTAATTGCTTAAGAAGAAGATTCAATCAGAATTTCCCTTTATTGCTTGCTCAGATTAGCTTTGCACAAGCTTATCAGCGAATGACAGACAAAGGGTGACTGAGACGTTTTAGAGCGTTACAAAATATAAATGACGAAAAACCGTGCAGGAATGTGGGAAGAAATATATTGAGGAAAATAGATAAAACATAGCCCCACAGAGTGGGGCATATGAGTCCACGACATTGCTTTTATTGCTTTAAGTTATAAGTTGTAGCGGCAGGTTACTGACAAGTATCTTCTTGCTGTGCCACTTTTTTATTACGGCTAAATACTTGCGTCAGTGGGGTACGTAATTGTTGCGCTAACATTACTCCTAATAATACAACACCTCCACCAATTAAATGATAGCTTTTTAATTCTTCGCCAAGAGCAAAAACGGCAATAATGGCGGTAAAGACCGGAGCAAGGTTCATAAAGATAGACGTGGTATTTGCCCCTAGCCGCATTACGCCTTGGATCCATAGCGCAGGCGCAATGATGGAGGCGGCGATCCCTGCAAATACGACTAGCCCAATATTGTGGCTGTTGAGTGACACATCATCAGCTAACAAAAAGTTAGGCAATAGCAGAATAACCCCAAAGAACACCTGCACATAGAGTGAATCCCAGCTAGATAATTGGATTGACCAACGCTTAGTTAATACACCGTAGAGGGCATAAGCTGCTGATGCTATTAGCATCATGATTTCGCCTTGGCCTAAGCCATGAGAAAATAATGAGATAGGGTTACCTTGGCTAACGAGCCACGACAGGCCCAATAATGATAGGGCGGAGCCCAATACAATACCAACAGTTGGGATAACACGTAATACGAAAATACTGATCACAACGGTTAATAATGGGATCAGTGAGTTCATTATCCCCATAAAGGTCGCACTGACACTATGGGCAGCGTAATAGGCTAAGCTTTGGTATAGCATCATGCCCAGAGCCCCTAAAATGGCTAATTGCCACCAGTGTTTCATGACGACTTTGTGGTTTCGTAGCACCGAACGTAATACAAATGGGGTCATGACGATTAGCGCCAACGCCCAGCGGTAAAAAGAAATTGCAGCAGGGTCAATAGCCGTGGATGCTGCTTTGTTAACAATCGCATTGATAGACCATAATAAAACCGCAATTAGCGGAAAAAGAAGACTTTTCATTAAAACACTCTCCCGTATCGAATGCGCAGTAGTATACATCTGTCTGGTTTTTTATATATACTGATATTCAGACAATCGATAACGCTTTTCAGACAGGTATCATGGAAACTTCAAAATCAGATATTTGGCAAGTCAGTGAATGCAATATTATTGAGCCTGAACTTATTGCTTTTCGCCACGAGCAAACTGCCGCGCTGACGGAATACAAATCCCATTCACACCCATTTGGGCAAATGTTATATGTGGTTTGCGGTATTATGGAAATGGAAGTTGCGGGTAAGCACTATTTAGCGCCACCTGAGTTTTGTATTTGGATACCTGCAAATATTTCCCATGCTAGCTTTAATAAAGAAAGTGTCAAATTTCGTATTATTGATTTCTCACATCAATACAATCAAATATTAGCTCAACGGCCGTGCGTGATTAAATTAAGCCCTATATTTCAATCCATCATGAGCGATATGTATCAAAGAGGCATTGTACAACCAGAAACTGAACAAGATCTACGGTTAGCTCATGTACTCATTGACCAGTTTTCATTATCACCTTGCCAAGATACTTATTTGCCTAACACTAAAGACAAGTTTTTAGCGCCAATCTTACTGGAATTGCAAAATGACCCTGCGGATAATACGACCTTGGCTGGGTGGGCAAAACGTTTTTATACCTCAGAGCGTACATTGTCACGACGCTGCCAACAGGAACTCGGTATGTCATTTAGTGAATGGCGTCAGCGCTTGCGCTATCTTCATGCGGTAGCGGGTCTTGAATGTGGTAAAAGTGTACACGAAGTGGCACTTGATGTTGGATATAGCTCTGCGTCGGCATTTATTGCGATGTTCCAACAAATTTCAGGGGTAACCCCCGACCGTTTTCGAGCGAAAGAGTTTGTGACAGAAGATTAGTTTACATTGGAACGTTAACTCTCATAGGCATCTGGGGCAAAGCGTGGCAAAATATTGCGATGCAAAGCCGTATCGTCAATAGATTGGGACAAAACAGTGAAAATTTTAGTTGATGAAAACATGCCTTATGCTCAGGCATTATTTAGTGAACTGGGCGAAGTTAAAGCTGTACCGGGGCGTCCAATACCCGAACACGAATTAATAAACGCGGACGCATTAATGGTACGGTCGATCACCAAGGTGAATGAATCTCTATTGAAAAATACGCCGGTTAAATTCGTTGGAACGGCAACAGCAGGTTTTGACCATGTAGATACTGCATGGTTGGCAACGGCAAATATTGGTTTTTCTTCTGCACCCGGTTGTAATGCTATTGCGGTAGTGGAGTACGTTATTTCATCGTTATTATTCCTTGCGGAACGTGATAACTTTGATTTACGTGATAAAACAGTAGGGGTCATTGGTGTAGGGAATGTCGGTGGGCGTTTAGCTGAGCGGTTAAACGCTTGGGGCGTAAAAACCTTATTATGTGATCCTCCACGTGCCGCTATGGGCCAACAAGAAGATTTTGTGTCTTTTGAAACCGTATTAGCGCAGGCGGATGTGTTAACTTTCCATACGCCATTGAATCTTTCTGGGGAATATCAAACTTTTCATTTAATGAACCAAACCCACTTAGAAAACCTACGTGATGGCACCATTTTAATTAATGCTAGCCGGGGTGAGGTGGTTGATAACCAAGCATTATTAAAAACATTGCAACAGGGGAAACCGTTGAGTGTGGTACTGGATGTTTGGGAGCCGGAACCTGACTTGTCTACTGAGCTATTAGCTTTGGTCGATATTGGTACACCGCATATAGCAGGTTACACCCTAGAAGGTAAAGCAAGGGGAACGACGCAAGTTTATGAAGCTTACTGTCAATTTATCGGTAAATCCGTGCAAATTTCCCTTTCATCATTGTTGCCAAAACCGGATATTAGCGAGTTAACCTTCAATGGTAAATTAACGCAAAGCCAACTCAAAAGATTAGCCCATCTTGTGTATGATGTACGCCGTGACGATGCCAAGCTGCGCAAGGTAGCAGGTATTAAAGGGGAATTTGATAAGCTGCGTAAAAACTACCAAGAACGTCGCGAATGGTCATCACTCAATGTGGCTTGTGATAACGCCGATGTTGTCGCGCAGCTTAATGCATTAGGGTTCAGTGCTTATTTAGCAAATTAATTGGTATAATTTTTTATCATTAAACGATCTCATTAATGGGGTCGTTTAGTTTTTATTACTAGAGGAATAGCCATGACTGAAGGTTGGAATATTGCAGTATTAGGCGCAACTGGGGCTGTAGGTGAGGCCATTATCTCACTGCTAGAAGAAAGGGAGTTTCCAGTTGGCGAACTGTATTTACTAGCCAGTGAGCGTAGTGCGGGGGAGAGCGTACGTTTTAGTGGCAAAAGTATTCAAGTTGAAGAGGTGAATGGTTTTGATTGGTCGCAAGCGCAAATTGCTTTTTTTGCGGCTAATGAAGCGGTTAGCATGCAATATGCAGAATTAGCGGCACAGGAAGGTTGTATTGTTATTGATACAAGTGGCGTATTTGCTCAAGAACCTGATGTGCCATTAGTGGTACCAAATGTGAATCCTCAAGTTTTAGCTGATTACCGCAATCGTAATATTATTTCTTTGGCAGATAGCTCCGTGAGTCAATTGGTCACAGCGATTAAACCGCTGGTGGACGCAGCAGGCTTAGGGCGAATTACCTTAACGAATATGTTATCCATGTCGAGTTATGGTAAAGCAGCCGTCGATGAACTTGCAGGGCAAAGTGCACGTTTATTAAATGGTATTCCTGCGGAAGAAGGGCGTTTTAGTAAGCAACTTGCTTTCAATATGTTGCCTTTATTGTCAGACATGGAGGGGAGTGTTGTTCAAGAACGCCGTCTTGTTGAACAAGTGCGCAAAGTACTCCAAGATGAAGGTTTACCTGTTGCTGTTAGTTTTATTCAGTCGCCTGTTTTTTATGGAAATGCTCAAGTTGTCTACTTGGAAACGTTACGCCCTTTGAGTGCAGAAGAAGCGAATGAAGAACTTGAACGTTTTGCGGATATTCAGGTCTCAGAAGAAGGGGATTATCCAACTCAGGTAACGGATGCTTCTGGCAATGACCAACTAAGTGTCGGCTGCGTTCGTAATGATTATGGCGTTCCTGAAATATTACAGTTTTGGTCGGTGGCGGATAATGTGCGCTTCGGTGGGGCACTGATGGCAGTAGAAACCGCTGAAAAATTAGCTCAGGAGCTATTCTACTGATGTCAGAACCAACAAAGTTGTATCGGGTTGCGTTAGGGGTCGAATACAACGGTAGTCGCTATTTTGGTTGGCAGCGCCAACAAGAAGTGAAAAGTGTGCAAGGGTGCTTAGAAATCGCCTTGTCAAAGATTGCCGCAGAGCCGATCAACGTATTTTGCGCGGGTCGTACGGATGCAGGTGTTCATGCCACTGGGCAGGTGGTGCATTTTGAAACCTCAGCCAATCGCAAAGAAGCGGCTTGGACTATGGGGGCAAATACACATTTGCCTGCGGATATTGCAGTTCGTTGGTGTAAACCTGTGAATGATGAGTTTCATGCACGGTTTAGTGCCACCGCTCGCCGCTACCGTTATGTGATTTTCAATCATCGCTATCGGCCTGCAATTTTATCTAATGGTGTAACTCATTTTCACTACCCATTAGATGAAAAAAGAATGCATCAAGCGGCTCAGTCACTTTTAGGTGAGCGTGATTTTACCTCATTCAGAGCAGTCCAGTGCCAATCAAAGTCTCCATGGCGTAATGTAATGCACGTGAATGTGAGTCGCCATGGTCATTATGTGGTGGTGGATATTAAAGCCAATGCCTTTGTTCACCACATGGTTAGGAATATTGTTGGTAGTCTGTTGGAGATAGGGTGTGGCAATCAAGGTGTTGATTGGATACAACATCTTCTTGAGCTAAAAGATCGCACCAAAGCAGCGGCAACGGCAAAAGCTGAAGGCTTGTATTTGGTGAGCGTCGATTACCCTGAACAATTTGCATTGCCGCAGAATGTTATGGGGCCTCTTTTTCTTGCAGATGAACTGATATAAAGCAAACTTTTTATTTGTCCCATCATTGTTGGGAATGGCATGGACGCTATCATTAATGAGGATTATATGGAATTCATCACTTTTATTATCGACTTTATTTTACACATAGATGTGCACCTTGCTGAACTCGTTAGAGACTACGGTACATGGGTATACGGGATCTTATTCCTGATCCTTTTTTGTGAAACAGGTCTAGTGGTCACACCATTTTTACCTGGGGATTCGTTATTATTTGTTGCGGGTGCAATTTCAGCATTAGACAGCAATGATTTAAATGTTCACTTAATGGTCGCATTAATGATTACTGCTGCGATTATTGGTGATGCAGTGAATTACACCATTGGACGTGTTTTTGGCGAAAGGTTATTTAAAAACCCGGACTCAAAAATTTTTCGTCGCGTATATTTAGAAAAAACCCATGAATTTTATGAAAAACATGGTGGTAAAGCGATTATACTGGCTCGTTTCGTGCCGATAGTAAGAACATTTGCGCCTTTCGTTGCAGGAATGGGGAAAATGTCTTATCGTCATTTTGCCTTTTATAATGTCGCAGGTGCATTTATATGGGTATTATTATTTACCTATGCAGGTTATTTATTCGGTGATTTACCGATTGTACAAAAGAATTTGAAATTATTGATAGTCGCGATTATCTTTGTTTCAATTTTGCCGGGTGTGGTTGAAATTATTCGCCATCGCCGTAAGGCCGCGAAAGAAAAGCGTGCTACAGCGCAAAAAATCGATAACCGTTAAGCGGTTTAAAAAGTTTTTATCTACAGTGAGATATCATTGTGGTTTAATGGCAAAAAATACCTACTGGTGATAACCAGAGTGAATCAGACAAAAAGGTCCATTAATGAGCTGGATTGAAAAAATATTAAAGAAAGGTAACTTGACCCAATCACACAAAGCCAATATCCCAGAAGGGGTTTGGACGAAATGCGATAGCTGTGGGCAGGTGTTATACGGTGCTGAATTAGAGCGTAACTTATCAGTGTGTCCTAAATGTGACCACCATATGCGTATTCATGCACGCCAACGTTTAGAAACCTTCCTTGATGAAGACTCAACGTCCGAATTAGGTAGTGAACTTGAGCCAAAAGACCTCCTCAAGTTTAAAGACTCAAAAAAATATAAAGACCGACTTTCAGCCGCACAGAAAGAAACGGGCGAAAAAGATGCCATTATTGTCATGAAAGGGACCCTAAAAGGGATGCCGGTTGTCGCTGCGGCATTTGAATTCGCCTTTATGGGTGGTTCAATGGCATCGGTTGTTGGTGCTCGTTTTGTCCGCGCAGTGGAACAGGCTTTGGAAGATAACTGTCCATTGGTGTGTTTTTCATCAAGTGGTGGCGCTCGTATGCAAGAAGCGTTGTTATCATTGATGCAAATGGCAAAAACCAGTGCAGCGTTGGCAAAAATGCAAGAACGCGGCTTACCGTATATTTCAGTACTAACTGACCCAACTATGGGTGGCGTTTCTGCTAGTCTTGCAATGTTAGGGGATATTAATGTTGCTGAGCCTAAAGCCCTGATTGGTTTTGCTGGCCCGCGTGTTATTGAACAAACGGTACGTGAAAAACTGCCACAAGGTTTTCAACGCAGTGAGTTTTTACTCGAAAAAGGCGCTATCGATATGATAGTCCGCCGCCCTGAAATGCGTGACCGCTTGGCTGAAGTCTTGGCAATGTTAACGAATAAGCCTAGTTTTACTGAGGCGCCAATTATTGTTGCAGAAAATGTAGAAGTTGACATTGATATTACTGATGAGACTGATGGCTTTGAGGTAGACGTACAAGAAAAGGAACCTGCAAAGCATAAAAAAGATGATGAGTAATTTAATCATTCCTAATGCCAAGTCTCCATTGGAGACTTGGCTTTCTTACCTCACCGACTTACATAGCCAAAATATTGATATGGGGTTGGAACGAGTCGGTCAAGTCGCTAGGCAAATGAACCTCACACAGCCTGCACCTCGAGTTATCACTGTCACTGGAACTAACGGTAAAGGGACAACGTGCCATACGTTAGAGTCTATTCTGATGGCATCAGGGCTCAAGGTTGGGGTCTATAGCTCACCACATCTTGTTCGTTATACAGAGCGTGTGCGTATTCAAGGCCAAGAACTTGCAGAGTCAGAGTTTTGCGCAGCGTTTGCGACCATTGAATCACAACGTGAAAACATTTCGCTTACCTACTTTGAATACGGTACCTTGGCTGCATTACAGTTATTTAAGCAAGCTGAGCTGGATGTGGTTATTTTAGAAGTGGGGCTAGGCGGCCGCTTGGATGCAACAAATGTTGTGGATGCCGATATTGCAGCGATCACCAGTATTGCGTTAGATCATACAGACTGGCTTGGGGCTGATAGAGAACATATTGGCTATGAAAAAGCGGGTATTTTCCGTTCTGGTCACTATGGTGTAGTCGGTGAACCTGATATGCCAGCGTCTATTGCTCAAGTGGCGGATAAACTAGGTACGGTGCTTTTTCGTCGTGGTGCGGATTGGCAATATAGTGAACAAGCGGGAAGTTGGTCATGGAAAAGTGCTCAACATGAGTGGCATAATTTACCATTACCGAATGTCCCATTAGCGAATGCAGCAACCGCGCTTGGTGTTATTAGCTGCTTATTATTGATTGATGTTGATATCGCCCAAAAAGTTACAGAAAGCGCAATTCATCAAGGGTTAAAATCGGCTCAATTGCCAGGGCGTTTTCAGGTTATCGGTGAAAAACCATTGATGATTTTAGACGTGGCACATAACCCGCATGCTGCAGGCTATTTAGTCAGTAAATTAGCCGAACTTCCTGTTATGGAAGGGCGTCATATTCGTGCGGTTGTCGGTATGTTAGGTGACAAAGATATTAAAGGCACTCTTGATTGCCTGTCACAGCAAGTTACTGATTGGTATATTGCGCCATTAACTGAATTTAGAGGGGCTGATGTCGCTACGCTTAGCCAACATTTAGCGCAAGCGAATGAATTTGATTCCGTAGAAAAAGCATGGCAACAAGCTTGTCTCGATGCAAAAGAGCAAGATGTGGTTGTTGTGTGTGGGTCATTTCATACTGTCGCCCATGTTATGATGTTATTAGAAAACCAAAAAGGATAGTGCCGGTGGCTAGTAAATTTCAGAATCGTCTTGCTGGCGCCATTGTTCTTGTTGCTGTAGGGGTTATCGTTCTCCCTGCACTGCTTGATGGCGATAAGAAATATAATGAAAATGAATTTGCGGCCATTCCTATTATCCCTAAACCGGGTGATGAAGAAGATATTGAAGCGATAGCGCCTATCGCCAGTACGACATCAACAGCTTCTTCTGAAGGGGCTTCTGAAGCGATGCTGTCAGAAGCGATAACACAGCAGCAAAATGAACAAGTTGAAGCGGCAACATCGGCTGAAAATAATCCACCTGCTGTTGTTGAGCCAGTAAAACCAATCAAGCCAGAAGTTAAACCAGAGCCTAAGCCACAACCGAAAGTTGAACCAAAACCGGAGCCTAAACCCGAAGTGAAACCAGCTCCGCAAGGTAAAGCGTTTGTTGTGCAAGTTATTGCCTTAAACAATGCAGCTAAGGTAGAAGAAATTGTGGCAAAACTCAGGTTGTCTGGTTACCAAGTGTATACGGTTCCCGCTAAGCCAGTGAATAATAAACTCACACGTATTTACGTGGGGCCAGAAGCCTCTAGGCAAAGGCTAGAGGCCGCGTTACCAGAGCTAAATTCGATTACAGGGACTAAAGGGATAATTCAAACCTATAAACCTTAAAATTAAAGATCCAATAATCCCTAAAAGGTAAGGGGATTTAGTAACTTACTGCGGCGATTATGATTTTTTCTTTTCGCCGCTATTTTTTTAAATTTGATATAAAAATGGTTACGCAAACGTTTTCGTTTTCTGTTAGAATGCACTTCGCTGATGTCGTGAGTGCGAATTTTGGAATGGAATATGGTCTGGATAGATTACGCAATTATCGCCATTATTGGCTTCTCGGCACTGGTTAGCTTGATCCGTGGTTTTGTACGTGAGGCATTATCACTAGTGACATGGGGTTGTGCTTTTTTTGTTGCAAGTACCTTTTATCCTTATTTAGCCAGCTACTTTACGCGCTTTGAGGATATACTTGTTAGAAATGGCATTGCTATCGCTGCATTATTTATTGCCACCCTTATTGTGGGGGCAGTAGTGAACTATGTGATTAGCTCATTAGTACAAAAAACGGGGTTATCAGGCACAGATCGGGTTCTGGGGATCTGCTTCGGTGCGCTGCGTGGTGTGTTAATTGTTTCGGCCTTATTGTTTTTTCTCGATACATTTACACCACTTCCTCAAAGTGAGGATTGGCAGCGTTCGGAACTTATTCCGCAGTTCAGTCATATCATCAGGTGGTTTTTTGACTACCTGCAAAATGCGTCAAGTTTCCTACCGGAGAATATTTCTCCGTCTGGCTGATGAGGAAAGACTAAATGTGCGGTATTGTCGGTATCGCCGGTGTAACACCGGTAAACCAATCGATTTATGATGCTTTAACGGTGTTACAACACCGTGGGCAAGATGCAGCAGGTATTGCCACTATTGATGGCAAAAATAATATTCGTTTACGCAAAGCGAATGGTCTGGTTAAGGATGTGTTTGAAACACGTCACATGCTCAGGTTACAAGGCTGTATGGGGTTAGGGCATGTTCGTTACCCAACTGCGGGGAGTTCAAGTGCTTCTGAAGCTCAACCTTTCTACGTAAACTCACCTTTTGGTATCACCCTTGCTCATAATGGTAATCTGACAAATGCTCATGAACTCACTCGGAGTTTATTTGAAACAGCACGCCGCCATGTCAATACCACATCGGATTCTGAAATATTACTCAACGTATTAGCTTATGAGCTAGATAGGTTTGACCATTTCCCTCTTGAGCCAGATAACGTGTTTAGTGCTGTCTCAGCGATGCACAAAAAACTACGCGGCGCCTATGCTTGTGTGGCACTTATTATTGGCCATGGGATGTTAGCATTCCGTGACCCTCATGGTATTCGTCCCCTAGTATTAGGGCGTCGGGTCACAGAGAAGGGTGAGCACGAATATATGGTGGCTTCTGAAAGTGTTGCACTTGATACACTAGGTTTTGAGTTTTTACGGGATGTCGCCCCCGGTGAAGCGGTCTATGTCACTGAGAAAGGCCAATTATTTACCCGTCAATGCGCAGAAAACCCACAATTGACGCCATGTATTTTTGAATACGTTTATTTTGCTCGCCAAGATTCCTTTATCGATAAAGTCTCGGTCTACAATGCAAGGTTGCGCATGGGGCAAAAACTTGGCGCTAAAATTGCCCGTGAATGGGAAGATTTACACATCGATGTTGTGATCCCTATTCCTGAGACTTCGTGTGATATTGCTCTGGAAATAGCACATATCCTTGATAAACCGTATCGCCAAGGGTTTGTAAAAAACCGTTATGTGGGTCGGACGTTTATCATGCCTGGTCAACAAGAGCGTCGTAAATCGGTGCGCCGTAAATTGAATGCAAACCGAGCAGAGTTCCGTGACAAAAATGTCTTATTGATTGATGACTCAATAGTGCGTGGCACCACATCTGAGCAAATCGTTGAATTAGCGCGTGAAGCGGGAGCAAAAAATGTTTACTTTGCTTCAGCGGCACCGGAAGTGCGTTTTCCGAATGTCTATGGCATTGATATGCCAAATGCTAATGAGCTAATTGCTCATGGTAGGGAAGTGGATGAAATTCGTAAATTAATTGGTGCAGATGGGTTAATTTTCCAAGATTTAGCTGATTTGGTGGATGCGGTTCGTGAGGAAAATCCAGAAATTAATGAGTTCGAATGTTCTGTGTTTGATGGTATTTACGTCACCAAGGATATCGACCAAAGTTATTTAGATTATCTGGAAAACTTACGTAAAGATGACGAGCTAAAATTGAAAGATAAGAGTGAGGTTGAAGACCTCGAAATTTATAACGAAGGCTAAATTTTCGTCATAGTTTCGGTTACAGCGTTGTTGGCTTCATTCAGCTACCCAAGTCACATACTTTTGTATGCTCCTTGGGATAGCTTCATTCAGTTACCCAAGTTACCTACTTTTGTATGCTCCTTGGGATAGCTTCATTCAGTTACCCAAGTTACCTACTTTTGTAGGCTCCTTGGGATAACTTCATTTGCCGTCTAGCTGTAACCGAAACTATTTAGAAAATTATAACGTTAAATGAAGGCGTAAGTTACAGTTATATCTGATTTAAAATGCGCAAAATTCGAGTAAACTAGAGGGACATTAACTGCCTATCTGGAGCTATATATGGCTGATTTCAACTCCCTTCCTGATGTGATTAAACCTTTCGTAGATAAAATCAAAGCCACTAAAAAATCCCTTGTTGAAATGACCTTAACCCCCGTTGAAGAATATGTGTGGTGGGAAAGCCGTGTGGGCGGAATGCCTTATTTGCCGCTTGGTGAAAAATACCCAACAAATAGTGAAGGGACACCACTAAAACTGCTTGCGCAAATTAACTTTGCACAAATGCCTAAGTTAGAAAATTACCCAGAAAAAGGGCTGTTACAGTTTTTTATTGGTGGAGATGATTTGTATGGGGCTGATTTTGAAGATAAGCAAAAACAAGAGGATTTTAGAGTTATCTATTGGGAAAATATTATTGAAGATATTAGCCAGTTAACACAAGATTTTTCCTCAGTAATTGCCGCACATACTGATGACTATTACACGCCCATCGACCATCAATATAGTATTGAATACACACCTGCAGAACAATACATTAGTATCGATGATTTCCAGTTCGGGCAGAAAATCCTTGGGGTTGATAACCTCTATGATTATGAAGAACAGTTTGAAGGTGAAGACTTCTATGATGAATGGGTTGAACCTTACAGTGATTCATTTGAATCGGGTGCGCACTGTATTGGAGGCTACCCATTTTTTACTCAATCTGATCCAAGAGAATATGAAGAAAATATCCAGCAATACGAACTATTACTGCAAATAAATACGGATTATGAAATCGGTATTATGTGGGGAGATATGGGCGTCGGTAATTTCTTTATTCACCCAGATGATTTGAAAAAAAGAGATTTTAGTCGAGTAGTGTATAACTGGGACTGTGGCTGATCACCAAAATCCTTAATATCCTATAGGCTTTTGTCGTGTTGGCAGCGCTTTTCTAACCAAGTTGTATATTCTTGGGATGGCTTCATTTGCCGCCAAGCGACAACTGGAAGCCTTTGGTATATAATCGCAAAAAAATCGCGAATTGGGCTGCTAAATGAAAAAACTGATCATCGGGTTAACTGGGGCAAGTGGTGCTATTTATGGCATTAGGCTGCTTGAAGTATTAAAACCTGTCAAAGGGATAGAAACCCATTTGGTGATGAGTGCAGCCGCACGGCAAACATTGGCGTTAGAAACCAAGTTTAGCGTAAAAGAAGTACAACAATTAGCTGACCATTATTATGATAGCCGTGATATTGCAGCGGCAATTTCATCAGGTTCTTTTCGTACTGAAGGGATGGTCATAATGCCTTGCACAATGAAAACCCTTTCTGGGATTGTGCACAGCTATACTGATACTTTGGTGACCCGAGCTGCGGATGTTGTACTCAAAGAAGGGAAAAAACTCGTCCTAGGGGTACGGGAAACGCCATTACATGTCGGCCACCTGCGTTTAATGGTGCAAGCGGCTGAAATGGGAGCCGTGATCATGCCCCCCATGCCTGCATTTTACCATCAGCCTGAAACTATTTTAGATATTGTTGACCAAACCGTTAACCGCGTTATCGACCAGTTTGATATTACCCTTGAACACGATTTATTTCATCGTTGGCAAGGAGCTAAATAATTTAGTACGGTAGTTATGCTTGGTTATTAAGTATTCTTGAGCCAAACATAACACTAGGGTCAGTATTAAGGTTAAAATTTTCCATCGAAATAGGTAAAAACCATTTCGTCTAGAGATATGAGTAGCGTTAAGAAGGGTTACCTTTCTTTGGAAACCAATAAGTCTTCTAATGCAATTTTTAATTCGATAAATTCGAACTGAAACCCCGCTTCTTCTAAACGTTTAGGTATGGCTTGCTGCCCACCTAATACTAAAGCCGCGGATTCGCCTAAAATAGTTTTGATCACAAAAGCAGGCGTGCGGACAAAAGAAGGGCGGTTAAGTACATCCCCTAAAACAGCAGTGAATTGGTCATTATGCACAGGATAAGGTGCAGTCATATTGAAAGGGCCTGAAAGTGTTGGAGTCGTCAGCAAAAAGTAAATCGCATTGACCATATCGTTGATATGTATCCATGGCATGTATTGTTTGCCGTGACCGATTGGGCCACCAGCCCCCATTTTGAAAATGGGCAGAATTTTACCTAGAACCCCACCATTGGGGGATAATACGAGGCCTGTACGTAATAAACACACGCGTGTTTTGTCGGACGCGGCATTTTCAGCAAGGGCTTCCCAATGTTGCGTGAGTTGATGGGTAAATTCGTCGTGGGGTTGTTCATCTTCTGTGACGACAGATTGGCCTTGATCGCCATAGTAACCCACGGCTGAGCCCGATAAAAAGACGCAAGGCGGTGTTTCACTAGCAGCAATCAGTTCAGCGAGTCGCTGGGTGATTTTCCAACGGCTATCACAAAGGCGTTTTTTCTGCTCATCAGTCCAGCGTTTTTCAGCAATAGGTTCGCCAGCTAAGTTAATGACGGCATCAAAGTCATTGAGATGATTGACGTCATTTAACGTTGTCCAACATTCAACAGCCTTACAAAAATGGCTATACACTTTTTGTGGCGAACGGCTCAATACTGTGACCTGATGACCAAGGGAAATGAGTTTTTGGACAAGAGGCGTACCAATGAGCCCCGTACCACCAGTGATGAGTATATTCATTTTTTGCACCCCTTAAAGCCTCGCCAATGATGAATGTTTACATTATCAATTTTATCGCTGTAATTCAGTGATTGTATGGTTTTTATTTTCTAACTATAGCATTTATAAACTAAGTTTGTGTATTCCGGCGACACGAATGTAAAAATATTGTTACCAATACACATCTTCTCGTCCGATGATCTTTTTTGTGATAGCAACTCAATGCAAATTCAGCTAGGATCGAAAACCGAATGTTAGTTAAAGCATATCTTGTATTGCCTTTTATTGCGGCAATCAATCTATGGCATAAGCTGTTTCAGGCAATTTTGAAAAGGTTTACAGGATGGAACAACAAACCGAAGTCGTTGAGTGGGTAGATATTGTTGATGAAGATAATATCGTGATTGCTCAGGCAACCCGTAGCCAAATGCGAGCTGAGAACTTACGCCACCGTGCAACTTACATTGTGGTGCATGATGGCATGGGGAAAATATTGGTGCAACGACGTACTGAAATTAAAGATTTTCACCCTGGTTTTTTAGATGCAACGGCGGGTGGCGTTGTTACACAAGGTGAGAATATTCTTGATTCTGCTAAACGTGAAGCCGAAGAAGAGCTGGGTATAGCAGGCGTGCCTTTTGCCGAGCATGGCCATTTTTATTTTGAAGATGAGCACTGCCGTGTATGGGGTGGGTTATTCAGTTGTGTGAGCCATGGCCCTTTTGCATTGCAAGAATCAGAAGTGGCTGAAGTGAGTTGGTTAACGGCTAAAGAAATCAGTGCCCGTTGTGATGAATTTACCCCTGATTCTTTAAAAGCACTTTCTTTATGGTTAACTCGTAATAACGAGTCTGAAAAAGCCATTACTTGTGCTGAAAACTCTCAATAAATAAGTTTTAAATTTTAAAAGGGCTATTTTATTTAGCTCTTTTAATTATTTCTATCATATTCAAATCGTTAGCAAGGTATATTTCTGACTAGTATATAATTATTAGTTATATAAAACTTGCACGTTACACGATGTATTCATTTCAACTCTAGATATAATATGATTGAGCTTCGCATTTATCGCTTGCGATATTATGTAATTGCTTGATGTATAAAATAACGCTTCGAGAGAATAAAAATGACAATTCATAAAGCAGACCTCCTTTTGAAACACCAACACCTTGAGAATGTAACAAACAAAGCACGTGAAATTATGGAGCGTGAAGGTATTGAAGCTTTAATTGCAACGGTAGGGGATAATTTTTATCACTTAACCGGTTTTGCCAGCTTCTTTATGTATACCTTTAGGCAGACTGGCTCTGCAATTGCTGTTATTTTTCGTGACCCTTCAATTGAATCTTTGGTGATCATGAATGAATTTGAAGCCGCAAATTTATCGCTTCAAATGCCAAATGCTAAAATTAAAACATTCCCAATATGGGTCGATGTTGACGATCCTTATAATCCTGATAACGGTAAAGTGGTAAAAGCACGGCCGATAAATAGCCCGATAGAAACCATTTTTACGCTCTTAAAAGAGGCGTTATCTGAAGCTGATATTTATGGTAAACCGGTTGCGATTGAACTAAACCAAATAACCCATATGGGAAAAACATGGTTAGATAAAGTTATCCCAAGCTTAAACTTAGTAGATTCATCCGCTTTATTTAATGAGTTGCGGATGATTAAAAGTGAGTGGGAAATTGCTCACCTAAGAAAATCTGCACAAATTACAGAGGCGGGGATCGCAGCAGCAAGCCAATTAATTAAAGTGGGATGCACCTCTGCGCAATTGACTGCGGCATTTAAAGCTAAAGTGATGGAATATCCAGAGACTAATTATAGTCGTTTTCACCTTATTTCAGTTGGCAGCGATTTCTCCCCGAAAATGTTACCCGATGACGTGCCAGCCAAAGAGGGTGATCTCATTAAATTTGATTGCGGGGTAGATGTTGCAGGCTATGGTGCTGACATAGCACGCACATTTGTCGTTGGTAAGCCGGATGAAAAAGTGAGCCGTATTTATCAAACTATTTTAAAAGGTCATCAATATATGCTAAGTCGCATAGCACCCGGCGTGGCATTAAGTGACGTTTTTAATGAGACGATGGCACTGATCCGTTCTTCAGGGTTACCGTATTATAACCGTGGGCACCTAGGTCATGGTGATGGGGTATTCGTTGGGTTAGAAGAAGCCCCTTTTGTGAGTGCAGCAACGACAGAAGTCTTTCGTGCTGGCATGGTAATGAGTTTAGAAACACCATATTACGGGATTGGTGTTGGCGGTATTATGATTGAGGATATGCTGCTAATTACTGAAGATGGTGTTGAGATGTTAAGCCATTTGCCTCGCGAATTGGTTTCATTAGGGTAAATGGAATAAGGAATTTTCTATGAAATGGTACCATTATTTAGTGATTTTCCCGATCCTAGCATTAACGGTGGGCATTTATTATGCTAACCAAGTAGAACCTTTTGTGATGGGGCTACCCTTTTTAATGTTTTGGATTGTTGTATGGGTGATTATTACCGCCTTAGTGATGTTACTGATAAATGTATTAGATAATAAAAATACTAAGGAAACATCATGAGCTCTGCGTTAATTATTATTACCGTTTTTTTCCTTTTTAGTATCTATCTTGCTATTCGGGCTAAAAAAGGGAAAACGATGGATCACGAAGGTTGGTCTGTCGGTGGGCGTAGTTATGGCGCTCTATTGGTTTTTTTACTGAGTGCAGGGGAAATCTACACAACATTTACTTTCCTTGGTGGGAGTGGTTGGGCATATGGCAAAGGCCCTGCTATTTTATACACATTAGCCGTCAATGCATTTATGGGGATCTTTTTATATTGGGTACACCCGAGAGTTTGGCGTTTTGCAAAAGATAATGATGTTAGGACAATTTCTGAATTATTTGCTAAAAAATACCAAAGTGCAGGCTTAGGGCTACTGATTAGCTTAATTTCTATTGCTGCAATGGTGCCTTTATTCGTTTTACAACTTAAAGGATTAGGCATTATAGTTTCTCAAGCATCTTATGGTGCTATCCCCGCAGATATGGCGATTTGGATTGGTATTATTGCTGTCACCTTATTTGTAATGATTTCAGGTATTCATGGCTCAGCTTGGACATCGGCACTTAAAGATTTAATGATCTTAATTGTAGTTGTGTTTATTGGTATTTATATTCCATTACATTACTACGGTAGTTTTGGTGAGATGTTTAAAGCCATTGATACTGCAATGCCAAGCTTCTTAACTTTCTCAGATACAGGGCTCAATATTCCTTGGTATATTTCGACGGTATTTCTGTCAGTGGTTGCTTATTTTTGCTGGCCTCATTATATGGCGGCGGTATTTACTGCAAAAGATGAAAAATCTCTGAAGCGAAATAGTATTTTAATTCCAGCGTACAGTTTGATTATGTTATTTGCTTTTTTTGTGGGTTACGCATCAATTCTACAAATTCCGCATCTTGAAGGAGCCGCTGTAGATTTATCCCTGTTTGAAATATCGAAAGAAACGTTTTCACCTGTTGTCGTTGGGTTTATTGGCGCAGCAGGGATGTTGACCGCTTTAGTGCCGGGCTCAATGTTGTTACTCACAACGTCTAACATGCTTGCAGGTGTGGTGCAAAAAGCACTAGGGGTGAGTGAGGAAAAACAACAATCAGGGATGTATGCACGTTTTATGGTGCCACTTGTTGCATTAGTGAGTCTGTATTTTATATTCCACAGTAATGACACGCTGGTCGCAATCATGCTATTAGGGGTTAATATTGTGGCACAGTTCTTCCCTGCGCTGCTGATGAGCTTTAAACAACATAATCCAATGACCCCTGCGGGTGCAATTTGTGGGATTATGGCAGGGGTGTTATTCCTTGCAGTGACGTATATTGAAAAAATTTCGTTAGCTCAATTGTTCCCATGGTTAGGGGAAGGCTTAAGCTATATGAATATTGGTATTGCTGCATTTATTCTGAATATTATTATTGCGTGTGCTGTGTCGGTATTTACGCGTAAAAAATTATAATTATTTTCATTGCTACAATTAAATGCCAGTTAAATAATTAACTGGCATTTAACATCTAAATTATTAATTGAGTTTTAATTTAAGTTTGGCATCAGTTTTAAACCTATTTTAAATAATGGTGCGATATTAAATTTGATGGTTTTATTTTGTTGTATAAACAAGGCTTAGCTTTATTATTAATTATGTCATCTGACAGTTTCTTATTTCCTTAATAGTAAACATTAATATGGAAGATATAATTATGCCAAATAATAAATCAGTTGAGTTATTAAAGAATCAGAAAGGAAAAGATAAGTGCCCACCTAATAAGCTAGCTTTATACACTAATATTAATTATAACAATTCAGAACTTGGCGATATTCTTCTTATCTCTCCCAACATTCAACTTGATCAACAAGAGTTAGCATCGTATGGGTTTGATGTTGGTCATCATGATGGGGTTTCTTGTGTTGTTAATAATATGGATCAGTCAGCCACTCTCGTTGCTGGGCTTAATCTTGATGGGGAAATACTCAAAGTCCTTGCGATGACATCAATCCCTTCTCTTGTTGATTACGGTTGGAATGATGCGACCCGCTCAGTGGTTTCTGCTCCCGTTGAACTAGTGGAGCTTGTGATATCGTCTCAAAATCCAGCTGAATTAAAATTAGGCCAACAAGAGCACTTTGAATTTAAAATAGAAAATAAAAGCGGTGTCGATGTCCCTGATGTAACGTTGGATATTACGTCTAAGAATAGTGGTGTAGTTGAAATTATTTCCTATCCTAATACGGTTAATCTCCCTGCAGGAGCCATAACGACAGTTGAGGTATTAGTCGATGGAAAGGGGCTGGGTAATACTGAGTTAAGCGTACGAATTAATACGCCAATCGGTTTTATTAATCAAAACAATAATACTTATAGTGTGACAGCAAAAGTGAATGGCGTTGTGAATTTAACACTGATGGTTGATAGGCAAGTTACTTTACTGAGGGGGATCACAAAGCGCATACCATTAAAGATCACTAATAAAAGTGAAATACCAGTTAATGGTGCTGTCATTGAAGCTGAATCAGAGAATGAATTACTTATGAGAGTGAGTGACATTGACCCGATAGTCAATATTGATGCAAATGATTCGACAGTGATTGATATCCCAATCAATACAAGTGCATCACGAGTGGGAAGCACACGGTTAATTTGCAGTATAACGCCTCCTGCCGGCTATGAAAATGAAGGCGACCATAATGTTAGTTCTAATATCATAGTCACTGCAGAAAAAGATTTAGAGGTCTTACAGAAATATCAGGCAAGTTGGGCTGGGGAAGGTGGTTATCTTTATAGTTATATGCTGACATTAATATCAGAAAATACACGGGTCACTTTATGGGAGTTATCCTTCCAATTACCTCCTGGAGCGAAAGTCTCCGAAAATTGGTATGAAAGCCAGAAAAATTGGTTAAATAAGAGGGAGTCTGGTGGGAATGTGATACTGAGTAATACTAGTGGGCATACAATTGACCCTGGTGTTGAACTCCCATTACAAATTCAGTTAGTTTATCCTAACCAAGCTGAAGCCTATGAATATATCTACAGCCTTCATCTTCGACAAATCAGATAAGGTGCTTCTCATTCAGTTAATACATGAGTATTGAGTGAGGGAATTTTCATTTGGTAGCTGTTTGTTATCTTGGTGAAAAACGGAATGTGTTGCACACATGTCATCATCAAGAATATATTTGCAAGCCGTATTGCGCTGCTATTAGAGATTAAATTTTTTTTATAAAAAAGCCAGTCAGTTGAAAGTAACCTGACTGGCTTTTTAACATCAATTATTTATTGATTAGGCATTTTCGTTTTGTACTGCTTGGATAGCAGTTAACGCAACGGTATAAACGATATCATCAACTAATGCACCACGAGACAAGTCATTGACTGGTTTACGCATACCTTGCAGCATTGGACCAATAGAGACTAAGTCAGCAGAACGTTGTACGGCTTTATACGTGGTATTACCGGTATTTAAGTCTGGGAAGATAAATACGGTCGCTTTACCTGCAACTGGTGAATTAGGCGCTTTGGATTTAGCAACATCAGCCATTACTGCGGCATCGTACTGCAATGGGCCATCAATCATCAGGTCTGGGCGTTTTTCTTGTGCTAAACGTGTTGCTTCACGTACTTTCTCAACATCACTACCAGCACCTGAATCACCTGTAGAGTAAGATATCATCGCAACGCGTGGGTCAATACCGAACGCTTTTGCAGAATCAGCAGATTGAATAGCGATTTCTGATAATTGCTCTGCAGTTGGGTCTGGGTTGATAGCACAGTCACCATAAACAAATACTTGTTCAGGTAATAGCATAAAGAAGACGGAAGAAACTAATGAACTGCCCGGTGCTGTTTTAATTAATTGCAGCGGTGGACGGATAGTGTTGGCAGTGGTATGGACCGCGCCTGAAACGAGGCCATCAACTTCACCTTTTTCAAGCATCAGTGTCCCTAGGACGACATTATCTTCGAGTTGTTCACGAGCAACAACTTCAGTCATACCCTTGTTCTTACGTAGCTCAACCAAACGAGCGACATATTCTTCTCGTACTTTGACAGGGTCAACAATTTCAATTCCTGTACCTAATTCAATACCCTGCGCTGCAGCAACACGACGAATATCATCAGGGTTACCTAATAAAATACATGTTGCGATCCCGCGCTCTGCACAGATAGAAGCCGCTTTGACTGTACGTGGCTCATCACCTTCAGGAAGAACGATTCGTTTACCTGCTTTGCGCGCTAATTCCGTTAATTGGTAGCGGAATGCAGGTGGTGATAAGCGATTAGGGCGCTCAGAATCTGCAACCAGTGATTCAATCCAATCACTGCTAATATGACGAGCAACGTAGTTTTGAATTTTTTCAATGCGTTCATGGTCATCTGCGGGAACTTCTAAGCTAAAACTTTGCAGATTCAAGGATGTTTGCCATGTATTGCTTTTTACCATGAAAACCGGCAGGCCCGTCTCAAACGCTTGTTCACACAGTTGACGGATTGGTGCATCGATATTGTAACCACCAGTGAGTAGTACAGCACCAATTTCAACACCATTCATCGCGGCAAGCGAAGCAGATACCAGTACATCAGGGCGGTCTGCTGAGGTCACTAATAAAGAGCCCGGGCGGAAGTGCTCAAGCATGTGCGGGATACTGCGCGCACAGAACGTGACTGATTTAACGCGACGAGTTTTAATTTCACCTTCGTTAACAATTTCAGCGCCTAAGTGTTTTGCCATATCAATTGCACGAGTGGCAATTAAATCAAAATTCCATGGAATTGAAGCGAGCACAGGTAAATTTAATGACGCTAACTGTTTCGTATCAAGATTAGCAACAGTTGCTTTGGTGGAGTCATCAAAAATTTCAGACAAATCAGGACGCGTGCGACCTTGCTCATCAACAGGTGCATTTACCTTATTAATGATAACACCGATAATATTTTTATTACGTTGACCACCAAACTCATTACGGACAAGTTCTAAACGCTCTTGCATTTGTGTAATGTTACTATTACCAGTAGCAGTAACGAAAACAATTTCAGCACCCAATGTTTTTGCAATTTCATAGTTTAATGATTGAGCAAATGAGTGCTTACGGGTAGGAACAAGACCTTCAATAAGAATAACTTCTGCATTTTTTGTGTGCTCATGATAACGAGCAACAATTTCTTCCATTAAGACGTCTTTTTTCGACGAGGTTAGCAGCGATTCAACGTATTCCATGTTTAATGGTTCAACAATGGTAGTAATACTTGAATGCGAACGAAGTACTTCGGTAGTTTGGTCTTTATTGCCAGAGACGCGTGGCTGTGCGATAGGTTTGAAAACGCTTAATTGAACACCTTTTTGTTCCATTGAGCGAACGACACCTAGGCTAACGCTAGTTAAGCCAACGCTGGTGCCAGTAGGTATTAACATAATTGTACGGGACACGGGAACCTCTTTATTTCGGTTACTCTAATGACAAAACGATACCGCCAGCAGGTTGCTGGCGGTAGAAGTTGCTTATGCGGTTAAACGCGCAGTATCTTGGGCAATAACCAATTCTTCATTGGTTGCGATAACCAGCGCTGGGCGGCTTTGATCGGTAGTGATTAAACCTTCTTTACCGAAGCGTGCCGCTAAGTTGCGTTCGTGATCATATTCGAAACCAAGGATTGCCAGTTTCTTCAAGGTGATTTCACGAACTTGTGCTGAGTTTTCACCAATACCACCTGTGAAGATGATAGCATCAAGGCGGCCTTCCATCAGTGCACTATATGCACCCACGTATTTCGCTAAACGATGGCAGAAAACATCCATTGCGCGAGTTGCGTCTTCTTGAGTGCCATAGTTGTCTTCAACATAACGGCAGTCGCTGGTCACGCCTGTTAAGCCAAGTAAACCTGATTCTTTAGTCAGCATTTTATTGATTTGTTCAACGCTCATACCTAAAGAATCATGTAAATGGAAAATGATTGCAGGGTCGATATCACCACTACGTGTTCCCATTACCAGACCTTCTAATGGCGTTAAGCCCATGGAGGTATCAACACATTTACCGTTAACAATCGCAGTCACAGAACCACCGTTGCCTAAGTGGCAAGTGATAACATTGAGCTCATCAACAGGCTTATTCAGTTTTTTTGCAGCTTCACGGGAAACATAGTAATGGCTTGTACCGTGCGCGCCATAACGGCGGATACTATGCTCTGAATAGAGTTCGTATGGCAATGCATACAGATAGGATTCTTGCGGCATGGTCTGGTGGAATGCGGTGTCAAAGACAGCAACATTTTTATTGACCAAGTGCGGGAATGATTTTCTTGCTTCTTCAATACCAATAAGGTGAGCAGGGTTGTGCAGTGGTGCGAATGGGATAGCCGCTTCAATACCGGCAATAACGTCATCAGTAATTAAAACCGAAGACGTGAATTTTTCACCACCGTGAACAATACGGTGACCGATAGAAGTGATCTGCTCTGACAACTCTGGTTTTTCAGCAAGAATGGTGTTAACAATGAAATCCAATGCTTCGCTATGCGCCGCACCAGCACCTAAAGGAGCTTCCTTTTTAGCACCGTCCATTTTCCACTTAATACGAGCTTCAGGGAGGTTGAAGCACTCCGCTAAACCGGATAAAAATTCATCTCCATTAGTCGGATCGATGATGGCGAATTTCAGTGAGGAGCTACCGCAGTTTAAAACCAGTACCAGCTTACTTGACATGGAAATACCTATCGTTAATTGTTGTTGTGAAGCCTTTCGAAAAACATGAAAAGACTCAGATTAAAAATATATTGCTAGAGCCTAGCGTATTTATGACCTGAAACATCATGATTGATATCATGTTAAAGGCGAAAAAGTTAAAGATCGTGAGACCTTTAGGGGTTGATAAAGCAGGCGCTATCCTTTTTTGCAAAGGCATATAAAAGTAAACCTCTGCACCTAGTGTTGAAATAACGACCAAAAACCCCAATATATATAACTGTTGTCTATCTTCAGTTTCGAAGATGGATAAAGCTACAAAGTAACAAATGCAACAGCAATTCTAAATGTGGCAGATTCTACTAAAATTATTTTATATTTTATACGTTTTTTTTAAAAATAGAGACTTTGATTGATTAAAATCATAAGTGACGTATAAAGTGGTGTTATAGCACAGGGTTATATTGCTATTAGAATAGCTGATATTTAGTAAAGTGACTTAACTTAAGGTAAATGTAATGAAATAATTTCGTTATCTTAAATGTGCTATCATTTTACCATGGTGCAATCTACAAATTATTGCCTCAGTTTTTCAGAAGTCGATAGGAAACGTTTCATGAGTACATTACAAAGTACACCGCCCGGTTTTTTTAAACGCTTTAGATTAGGTAACCGCTATCTGAAGACCTTTCCTATGGAGAAAAAACTGTCGCCAATTTTCCCCGAAATTCGTATCAACAAAGCAGTTCGCTTTGGTATTCGTTTTATGCCGCCCATTGCAATTTTTACATTAGCATGGCAAATCGCGTTAGGTGGGCAATTGGGGCCCGCCATTGCTACGGCTCTTTTTGCCTGTAGTTTGCCAATGCAAGGCCTATGGTGGTTAGGTAAACGTGCTGCGACGCCTCTACCATCTAGCTTGCTGAGCTGGTTTCATGAGATCCGTGATAAATTTACTGAAGCAGGAATTGCCATGGCACCGATTGAGCAGCAACCTGATTATATGGCGTTAGCTGACTTGCTAAAGCGCGCATTTAACCAATTAGATCGTTCCTTTATGGAAGATATTTAAGAGATGATTTCTATTAAAAGGTAGATTTAACAATAAGTAATGTAAAAAGGGTGTTTAGATCAATAAAAGTTGTGTTTTCACTGTCTATGATTAATGTTGAATGCGAAGATAAGCCATACTTTTTAGTGGGAGAACCATGATGGAAATGACTAACGCACAACGCTTGATCTTATCGAATCAATATAAAATGATGACCATGCTTGACCCTGATAATGCAGAACGTTATCGTCGTCTACAAACCATTATTGAACGTGGTTATGGGTTACAAATGCGTGAGTTAGACAGAGACTTCGGCCATTTAAGTGAAGACACCTGCCGTACTGTTATTGATATCATGGAAATGTACCATGCACTGCAAGTTTCTTATAGCAACATGGCTAACAAGGAAGAGATTGATGGCCGCCGTGTGCAGTTTTTGGGCTTTGATGCCGCAACAGAAGCACGTTATTTGAGCTACGTCCGCTTTATGGTAAATACAGAAGGGCGTTATACCCACTTCGACAGCGGGACGCATGGGTTTAACTCACAAACGCCAATGTGGGATAAATATGTACGGATGTTAGCGATTTGGCATGCCTGTCCACGCCAGTATCATCTTTCAGCGGTAGAGATTTCCCAGATCTTCAATGCTTAGTGCTCGTTGTATTTTGCGCTGTAGCGTTGTTGACTGCGTTCGGCTACTCGTCTCTGGTCGCTTAGCTACAGCACAAACTTCTTAGAGTAAATTTGTTCGTCATACTTCTACTTGGCGTCAAGGCGAATAATTTAGAGCAAATGAAATTAATAAGTATAAAAATTTCAAACTCAAACTCAAACTCAAACTCAAACTTAAATTAACATTTCTTTTCTGTTTTAACTCTCCAGTGCACTCAAATCTAAGTCATTAACGCAAATCTTGATTATTTTTGTTATTGAGGTTGCGCATTGGCGTCTATTTAGCGTTAACTAAGAGATAGAATCGATTCAAGAACAAGAAAGGGGTAGACGTGAAATTAAAGGCAAAAGGGTTTCTATTTGATTTAGATGGCACATTAGCAGATTCGCTCGCAGTGGTTGAGCGTTGTTGGTGTAAGTTTGGTGAGCGTATCGGTAAAAGTGCTGAGGAAATTATTAGCTATATTCATGGGAAGCCAGCATTAACCAGTTTACGTCATTTTTTACCCGATGCGACTGAAGAAGAGGTCATGGATTATTTCCGCTGGTTAGAGAAAATGGAAAGTGAAGATATGGAAGGGGTGGTTGCCTTGCCGGGGGCTGTAGCGCTATTAACGCGTTTAAATGAAATAGGTGCACCTTGGGCAATCGTGACTTCAGGAACAGTGCCAATCGCTCATGGTCGTCAGCAAGCAGCGGGTTTACCGGAACCAAAACACTGGGTAACCTTTGAAAAGGTAACTAAAGGTAAGCCAGATCCAGAGCCATTTTTATTAGGTTCAAATGTACTTTCTTTATCGCCAAAATCCTGTATTGCTTTCGAAGATGCTACGGCAGGCATTCATTCTGCACTTAGTGCTGGCTGCCAAGTCGTTGCAGTCCATGCGCCAGAAGAAATGGCCCGTCGTGATGAAATTAATGTAATCATCAATTCATTGGCACAAATTTCAGTTATGGGCCCCGACAATAATGGGGATTATGAACTTTTAGTGTCTAATTCGGATTAATGATGATCTAATCAAAGAAATTCTCCGTAAAACATGGTTAACTAAAGAAAAACTTTAGCAATGTATTTTTTCGTCGAAAGGGGATATTTTGAACGGAGAATTGCTGTGGGTATTAACCTTACTGTTGATCGCGATAGTTTTATTTACCACAAATAAAATCCGTATGGATGTGGTTGCGCTATTAGTGATTGTCGCTTTTGTTCTGAGTGATACTTTAACACTTGAGCAAGCAACGGCAGGGTTTGCTGACCCTAACGTACTATTGATTGCGGCTTTATTCGTTATAGGTGACGGTCTTGTCCGAACTGGCATCGCATATCAAATGGGGGATTGGCTTGTTCGCGTAGCAGGAAGCAGCGAAAGCAAGATGCTGGTTTTTTTAATGCTCACCGTTGCGGGGCTGGGTGCATTTATGAGTTCAACAGGGGTGGTTGCTATCTTCATTCCAGTCGTTCTCAGTGTTTCTGCCCGGATGAAAACTTCCCCAAGCCGTCTGATGATGCCACTTGGTTTTGCAGGGCTAATGAGCGGCATGATGACATTGGTTGCAACGCCTCCGAATATGGTTGTTAACAGTGAATTGGTTCGTGAGGGGATTGAAGGCTTTAAGTTTTTCTCAATTACACCTATCGGTATTCTGATTTTATTGGCGGGTATAGCCTATATGTGGGTTACACGTCGCTGGTTAGGAAGCAACGAGCCAGACAAACTCCCTGAACGCTATCAGCGTAGTTTTCGTGATTTAATTCGTGATTATAAATTGACTGGTAGAGCACGCCGCCTCGCTATTCGCAAAGGCTCGCCATTAATAGGCCATACCCTTGATGAATTACACCTACGTTCTCGCTATGAAGCAAACGTAGTGGGCATTGAGCGCTGGCGTAAATTCCGTCGTGTTATGGTCAGTGCGACAGGGGGGACGGAACTGCGCGAACGTGATGTTTTATTGGTTGATATTTCGGTCAGTGATGATGAGTTGCGGCAGTTTTGCAGTGAGCAATTACTTGAACCAATGATTTTACGTGGTGATTACTTTTCTGACCAATCCCGCGATGTAGGAATGGCTGAAGTTTCCATGAACCCTGATTCAGAACTGCTTGGTAAAACGTTAAGGGACATTAAATTTCGTACTCGTTATGGGCTTAACGTCGTCGGGATCCGTCGTGATGGTAAAGCATTGGATGGAAAGTTGGTTGATGAACCACTAAGACTTGGCGATATCTTGCTGGTAATTGGTGATTGGAAGTTAATCCGTATTTTATCCACTAAACCACGTAATTTTATTGTATTAAACCTTGCCGCGGAAGTAGAAGCAGTTGCGCCAGCGTCATCACAAGCTCCCCATGCGCTATTTTGCCTAGCCCTAATGGTGGCAATGATGGTGACTAATGAAATTCCAAACTTTATCGCTGCGCTGATTGCGTGTTTGTTAATGGGTAAATTCCGTTGTATTGATATGGAAAGTGCTTATAAGTCTATCCATTGGCCAAGTATTATTTTAATCGTAGGGATGATGCCGTTTGCTATAGCTTTACAGGAAACAGGGGGGATTGCCCTTGCGGTTGACGCGTTGATGAAAGTTGCAGGGGGGTTAGGCCCTCATGTGATGCTGTTATGTCTCTTTATCTTATGCGCTACTATTGGTTTGTTTATCTCAAATACTGCAACTGCGGTGTTAATGGCCCCTATTGCGATTGCTGCCGCACGTCAAATGGAAGTTTCACCGTTGCCATTTGCTATGGTAATTGGGATTGCGGCTTCAGCTGCCTTTATGACGCCAGTTTCATCTCCTGTTAATACATTAGTTCTTGGCCCCGGCGGATATAAATTTGCTGACTTTTTGAAAATGGGAGTGCCATTTACTATTATTGTTATGTTAATTAGTGTGGCAGTTATTCCGATACTATTTCCTTTTTAAGCTCATAGAAAATAATTTTAGCAAAAAGCTCTAATCTATATTAGCGCTTTTTGCTATTAAAATTAATGATATTTTTAATATTTAATATATTCTAAAAGAAATTTTTTTGTTGATATTCTCTGTAATTCAATACATTTCAATTATAGGTGAATAAAATGAGTCAAAATGAATCATGGGGAGATGATAAATTCAATTATGGTTATTGTGACTTTGAAAATTATTGGGGGGAGACATTGTCACATGTTGAACTAACTCACTTCGTTGCAGGTTATTTTGATGTGACTAAAAAACTTGCTACGTCAATAAAACTATATGATATTCCAGATAAATCTGAGCTAAAAAAATATTTATCATATTATTTGAACGAAATAAAATAGATTCATATGATTTTTGGTTAATAAAATTTGTGACGAAGAAAGGGGAAGTACATAAAACTAAAGAGCCTTTACGTTGTACTATCTCTATTGATGACTCTGAATATGTAATACTAGGTATTAATGGGGATAAAAAAATATTTTATATTGCATTTTCTACTATGATAGGTTGCAATAAAAAGCTAGTGAAGGTTGAATAACCTTTTTTATAGAATAAACTCAAATCTAATTTGCTATTATTAGATTGGTAAATCAACAGATATATAAGTAGATATAAAATACTACTACTTATATATTAATTGCTGATTTCATCTAAAGATAAAGTAAAGCTGGGTACGAAGGTTTTCATAAAATATTCCATCTCTGGGCTATTTCGCTCAGCTAACATTTTCTCTAGACGCCTTTTGGCTAATTTAAACTCACTATTCCCTGCGGACAGCTCTTCTAGACATTTTAAATAGGCACATAATGTATCTGCTTGTTTTACGATAAAATGCTCTTCTTCCGATTGTAAATCTTCAATAATTAATTCTTTAAAGTCGTCTTGTAATTCTTCAGGTAGCATGTCGATAAGCTTTTGTTGCGCAAATTTCTCTATTTTTTTATATTCATGGGCTATTTGTTGATTATGATACTTGATAGGAGTAGGGAGGTCACCGGTAATGACTTCACTGGCATCATGGTACATGGCAAGTAGTGCGATTTTCTCTGCGTTTATATTACCTGCAAACTTACGGTTTTTAATGATGGCAAGTGCGTGAGCGACCATAGCAACCTGTAAACTATGCTCAGAGACATTTTCAGTGCGTACATTGCGCATAAGTGGCCAGCGGTGGATCAGTTTCATTCTAGCGAGATGGGCAAAAAAGTAGCTCATAATTCCTCTTCATATTGTTTGTAGACCATAGAAATTATATCGAAAATAGAAGTAAAGTGATATGAGTTTATTGTTTTTTTAATTAGTTATTCCTAAAATATAAAATAAATAACATTCAATTATCAGTCGCAATCCGAATATCTATTTTGGAACTTTTTAATTAATATAGTAATTATATTGAATTATAATATTAAAAAAATATAATGGACTTTTAAATAAGAAATAAAGGGGCAATATGAAATACTTTCCATTTATATTATTGGGGTTTTTCCTTGTGGCAATCTATTTTATTTCTATTATTTGATAATCAAAATAATACAGTCAATAAAAGATGATGAAATGTAAAATTTAACAAGCCTCCAAATAGGAGGCTTTATTTTTGGAATAACTAAAATACCATATTACTGGCGATAACCTTCTAAGAAACGGCCAAATTTATTAATCGCCATTTCTAAATCATCTGCATAGGGTAGCGTGACAATTCTAAAATGATCAGGTTCAGGCCAGTTAAATGCAGTGCCTTGAACTAATAGCACTTTTTCTTGTAATAATAAGTCTAAGATCATTTTTTGGTCGTCATGAATATTAAAGCGTTTAATATCAATTTTTGGGAACATATACAGCGCCCCCTGAGGTTTAACACAAGAAACCCCTGGAATTTGGTTAATCAGTTCCCAAGCGCGTTCGCGCTGTTCATATAGGCGACCACCTGGCTGAATAAATTCGCTAATGCTTTGATAACCACCGAGAGCCGTTTGAATGGCATGTTGCATAGGGACGTTGGCGCATAAACGCATTGAGGCTAACATTTCTAACCCTTCAATATAGCCTTTAGCATGCTTTTTAGGACCATTTAGTACCATCCAACCTTGACGGAAACCAGCAACGCGGTAGGTTTTTGATAAACCATTAAACGTGATAGTTAATAAATCCGGTGCTAATGCTGCGATTGAATGGTGGACTGCACCATCATATAGAATTTTATCGTAAATCTCGTCCGCATAAATGATGAGATTATGTTGTCGAGCAATTTCGACGATTTCCATCAACAGGTCTTTGCTATATACAGCACCTGTTGGGTTATTGGGGTTGATAACAACGATACCACGGGTTCTTGGTGTAATTTTTTTGCGGATATCTTCGATATCTGGCATCCACCCTTGTTGTTCATCACACATATAATGAACGGCTTTCCCACCAGAGAGGGAGACGGCGGCGGTCCACAGAGGGTAGTCAGGCGCAGGGACAAGCATTTCATCCCCATTATTAAGTAACGCTTGCATTGCTTGCACAATGAGTTCTGATACCCCATTACCAATATAGACATCTTCAACGGTCATTTCATGAATACCGCGAGCTTGGTAATGTTGAACGATAGCTTTACGGGCAGAATAGAGCCCTTTTGAATCACAGTAACCTTGTGAACTAGGCAAATTGCGTAGAACATCAACGAGAATTTCATCAGGCGCTTCAAAGCCAAATGGTGCCGGGTTACCAATATTCAGTTTGAGAACTTTGTTCCCTTCTTCTTCTAAGCGCTTAGCTTCTTTTAACACAGGCCCGCGAATGTCATAGCATACATTATCGAGTTTATTAGATTTGGTTAGATTATTCATTGTTCTCTCATTACCCTAACGGGGTTACTTTGGTAGGGACCGGCATTATTACCTTACTGTACTCTTCTGTCAGAAGCTTTTGAAGATGCTAGGTAATCTTTGGTGTAAAAGGTTGATTTGAGCATAAATGTAATACTTGGGCTCTGAATATATTCATTAAGTTAGCCTTACAGTCTAATTGTATGTTTTAAGTTGGAGTTTAATTTCGATAATCTTTAGGGTTTTAGTATAGAAATGGTAAAAATGAGGAAATCCTAGCTCTTAAAAGAAAAATTGTATCGAAATGTAATATTGATAATGGAATCATGAATACTGTCATAATTTATACGCTATAACGGCCTTTTTTTGTAATTTTTAGTGGGGTTTTGTTAGTAATATTGATTGTTTCGGCTGGTTTTTTTTAACTTAAAGTGCTGCATTTTATTGTAATTTATTGATTTTTAATGATATTAAAAAATAGTGAAATGATTTTTATAATGTGCTTACATTAAAATAATTGTGATTACATTAAATATGTTACTATTTAGGTGTACTAAACGAAGGGATTTTAATTAGCTTTTAAGAAGTATATTCCTTTTTTTAAATACATTTTTGATTTTTTGGAAGTATTCTATTTATCTCAGCTATTTTGTCGCTAATAAGCGCTATATTTGTGTTAAATAGGTAAAATAAAGAAAAGTAGAAGAGAAGTTATTGCAGATCTATGGATTAGAAATGCACTCACTTAGTAGTCGCACAAAACTCGCTGATTCTCATGGAGGAGAGCAGAAACACCAGGTTACATAATATTATATAAGAGAATGAACGATGATAAATTCCAATCGTCCCATTATGAACTTAGATCTTGATTTGCTACGAACTTTCGTTGCTGTCGCTGATCTAAATACATTTGCAGCCGCAGCGGCTGCGGTGTGTAGAACGCAGTCTGCGGTAAGCCAGCAGATGCAACGTTTAGAGCAATTAGTCGGTCGTGAGCTTTTCGCTCGTCATGGGCGGAATAAACTGCTTACAGCACATGGATTGCAATTACTCGGTTACGCGAGGCAAATTCTTCGTGCAAATGATGATGCAACTGCATCATTGACTTATAACGATGCAGAAGGTGAACTTCGTATCGGAGCATCAGACGACACTGTTGATATTTTGCTGCCATTTTTACTTAACCGGATAGCATCAGTATACCCACGAGTTGCTGTTGAAGTTCGCATCAAGCGAGCGCAATTTATTGAGTCAATGTTAGATAATCACGAAGTGGATTTAGCATTAACGACAACAAGGATTAGTCATCATCCTAAGACGGCATTAAGGACAGTACCTGTGTTATGGCACAGTGCTCCTGATTTCCAATTGCGCCCTAATGAGCCAATACCGTTAGTTGTTATGGATGAAACTAACCCTTATCGTAAACTGTGTACTAATGCGTTAGATGAAGCAGGGTTGCCATGGCATGTAGCCTATGAGGCTGCTTCTTTACCAGCTGTTCGTGCTGCTGTGAATGCAGAGGTTGGGGTAACTGCTAGACCAATGGAAATGCAAAATGCGGATTTACGTATTTTAAATGAATCAGATGGGTTACCTCGTTTACCTGATATTCAGTATTGGTTGTATAAAAATGCAGATGAACAGAAAGATTTTGTTTTAACGGTGTTTAGTGCCATCGAAAACAAAAAAATACCTTATGTTGCATCGTCAGCGAGTGAATTGGCTGATAGCAATGATGGGGAGAATTAAGTTAATCGTTTCGTCTAATTTAGCTTAATCATAATATATAATTTATTTATTTGTTTCGACGGTACTTCCAACCTGCTTGGAAGTACCGTTTTTTATATCATTTTATTAACTTACAAGTGATTCACTTGTTTGTGATCAATGCGTTACTGCTTATAGACAGATATTATTTTAACGGCGCATCAGGTGGAAAGGGCACAACTTACACAATCAAATTACAACGCGATAAAAAGTGGCAAGATAATCCTATTTGTGACTTGTTGCTGCTGAGCACAAACAAAATAATGCTTACTGACTGAAACGATTATTTCACGTTACCGTGTTTAATGTTCAATATTGGGAAACGGTATCAAGTAATCCTATTGAGTCAGTGTTTAAATAGTCAAAATGCTTTTTATCGTTATCAAGTTCAAATTTATCATTTTATTTCCGATTTTAGCTTATAAAAAAGTCAATTAACCACTTAATAAGTATGGTTAAATATTGAAGAGCATGAAATAATTGTGATGTAGCTGGCATAACCTGAATTTCATTAGTTAGTTAATGATTTGTTATGTTATTAACAATTTTTTTTAGCAGAATTGGTAAAATAGCGCTGGTATGTCAGTTAGTTACTTAAATTAAACAATAAAAATGCGTTAAGGCTTCTTAAAGTTAAATTGAATGTGATGTAAACAAATTGAGTACTTTTTCAATAAAACTGTGCGTTAGATCAAATAAAAAGAGCAATTTTTCATCTGTTAAGACAGGTTTTTCCTGAGATAATGGTGTAGTAAAAACGAATAATCAGTTAAACTAGTTTGCGTCTTTACTTGTGTATCATTACACTGACACGTTTTAGCAGATTATGAGTACTTTTTGTTATTTTAGTGTTTTTAGTCTGTGAGGTTTTTGTAACAAATACGGGTTATTTTACCTAATTTGGGTAAAGTAAATTGTAATGAGAGAGGACAAACCAAACGCGGTCAACAGACTGATTTAAGTTTGGTGATCTTTTAGTTGGTGATCAATGTTTGGTCTTTCTTCTCGATTAACTGGGCAATTGTGGTGCAATACTGCCGTGTTGTAAAAAAGAGCAGTTTACGCACCATAAGTAATGAGTAAGCAACGAGTATGTCTACATCAATCCTAGCGTTAGCCCATAACTGGGCGTTTGCGATATTCCTTATCGGCACTATCGGTCTGTGTGCTTTCATGCTGGTCGCAGGTCACTTCTTGGGTAGCCGCGCCAAAGCCAGAACAAAACATGTCCCTTACGAATCAGGTATTGATTCGGTCGGTAGTGCACGTCTTCGTATGTCAGCTAAGTTTTACTTAGTCGCCATGTTCTTCGTTATCTTCGATGTTGAAGCCATGTTCCTATTTGCATGGTCAGTCGCCATCCGCGAAGCTGGCTGGGTAGGCTTTATCGAAGCCGCTATCTTTATTTTGGTATTGTTGGCGGGATTGTTTTATTTAGTTCGCGTTGGAGCATTGGATTGGACACCAGTCCGTTCTCGCGGAAAAGTAAAGCATCCTAGTGAAGTTATTAAAATCAGCAATCGTCATCCGCAGTAAAAAGCGAGGCATTATACAATGGATTATACGCTCACCCGCATAGATCCGAACGGTGAGAACGACCGTTACCCACTGCAAACTCAGGAGATCGTAACTGATCCACTGGAGCAGCAAGTTGAAAACAGTGTGTACATGGGGAAACTTTCTCATGCACTTCACGATGTTGTTAACTGGGGGCGCAAAAACTCTCTATGGCCCTATAACTTTGGCCTTTCATGTTGCTATGTAGAAATGGTGACTTCGTTCACGGCTGTTCATGACGTAGCCCGCTTTGGTGCGGAAGTACTACGTGCTTCTCCTCGCCAAGCCGACTTCATGGTCGTTGCAGGCACATGTTTCACTAAAATGGCGCCTGTTATTCAACGTCTGTATGACCAAATGCTTGAACCAAAATGGGTTATTTCCATGGGTTCATGTGCTAACTCTGGTGGTATGTATGACATTTATTCTGTTGTACAAGGCGTCGATAAATTTATCCCTGTAGATGTGTATATCCCAGGTTGCCCACCGCGCCCAGAAGCCTATATGCAGGCTCTGCTTCTGTTGCAAGAATCTATCGGTAAAGAGCGTCGTCCGCTGTCTTGGGTCGTTGGTGACCAAGGGGTTTACCGTGCCAACATGCAATCAGAAAGAGAAAGAAAGCACGGTGAACGTATTGCAGTGACGAACCTGCGTACACCAGACGAAATTTAAGGCTTAAAGCCATACAGCGTAACAGAGCAATGTTGTTGCGAAATAATAAACCTGATCAAGCGTTATGGTGAAGAATGATGACAGATCAGATAGCGCAAGCGAGTAGTACCCAGCCAGGATGGCAGACACAGGAACATTTAAATGACCCTGTGCTTCTGGAACTGCGCAATCAATTTGGGCCGGATGCCTTTTCTGTTCAAGCAACCCGCACTGGTATGCCAGTGGTTTGGGTTCGTCGTGAACAATTACTGGAAGTTGTAGATTTTCTAAAAAAACTACCAAAACCGTATGTCATGCTATTTGACTTACACGGGGTAGATGAACGCCAAAGAATCCACCGTCAAGGCCTGCCTGAAGCAGACTTTAGTGTTTTCTATCACATTATTTCTATTGACCGTAACCGCGATATTATGTTGAAAGTCGCTCTTAATGAGAAAGACCTCAACGTACCTTCTATGGTTTCGCTGTTCCCAAATGCAAATTGGCATGAACGTGAAGTGTGGGATATGTTTGGGATCACTTTCCAAGGTCACCCAAATTTACGTCGCTTACTGATGTCGCCAAGCTGGGAAGGTCACCCACTGCGTAAGGATTATCCTGCGCGTGCAACTGAGTTCGACCCCTTTGTTCTGACTAAACAGAAACAAGATCTGGAAATGGAAGCTTTAACTTTCAAACCAGAAGAGTGGGGCATGGCACGTGGAAATGAAAATGAAGATTTCATGTTCCTGAACTTAGGGCCAAACCACCCATCATCACACGGTGCATTCCGTATTGTACTGCAACTTGATGGTGAAGAAATTATCGACTGTGTGCCTGATATCGGTTACCACCACCGTGGTGCTGAGAAAATGGGCGAGCGCCAGTCATGGCACAGTTACATTCCTTACACTGACCGTATTGAGTACCTCGGTGGGTGTGTGAATGAAATGCCATACGTGTTAGCCGTTGAAAAATTGGCTGGCATTGAAGTGCCTGACCGCGTAAAGACCATTCGCGTCATGCTGTCTGAATTATTCCGTATTAATAGCCACTTGCTATACATCAGTACTTATATTCAAGACGTCGGCGCAATGACACCTGTATTCTTTGCGTTTACTGACCGTCAAAAAGTGTACAACGTGATTGAAGCTATCACTGGGTTCCGTATGCATCCAGCTTGGTTCCGTATTGGTGGTGTTGCACACGACTTACCGCGCGGTTGGGAAAAGTTGCTGCGTGAGTTACTTGATTGGCTGCCGAAACGTTTAGAGTCTTATGTCACGTCTGCACTGAAAAACTCCATCTTAAAAGGCCGTTCTATTGGTACAGCAATGTACAACAAAGAAGAGGCATTGGCATGGGGTGTGACAGGTGCGGGTTTACGTGCTACAGGCGTTGATTTTGACGTGCGTAAATGGCGTCCATATTCAGGTTATGAAAACTTTGAATTCGATATTCCTATCGCTCACAACGGTGACTGCTATGACCGTGTGATGATCAAAGTTGAAGAGATGCGCCAGAGTATCCGTATTCTTGAGCAATGCTACAAGAATATGCCAGAAGGCCCATTCAAAGCCGACCATCCATTGACGACGCCGCCACCAAAAGAGCGTACGTTACAGCACATTGAAACCCTGATTAACCACTTCTTGCAAGTGTCTTGGGGGCCAGTGATGCCTGCGAATGAATCATTCCAGATGGTTGAAGCCACGAAGGGGATCAACAGCTACTACCTGACCAGTGATGGCAGCACGATGAGCTACCGTACACGTATTCGTACGCCAAGCTATGCTCACTTGCAGCAAATCCCTGCGGTTATTCGCGGTAGTTTAGTTTCAGACTTAATCGTCTATCTGGGTAGTATCGATTTTGTAATGTCGGATGTGGATCGCTAACCATGCATAATGAACATGATAAACACAATCAACTCGATGTGGTGAATGTATTCGAACCTCAAGCTCATCATGGCTTTGTTTTAACTGACGAAGAGCGTGCAGAAATAGAAGGTGAGAAACATCACTATGAAGATGCGCGAGCAGCATCTATCGAGGCACTGAAAATTGTGCAAAAAAACCGTGGCTGGGTTGAGGACGGTGCGATCTATGCTATCGCTGACGTCTTAGGTATCCCCGCTAGTGATGTTGAAGGTGTGGCAACATTCTATAGCCAAATCTTCCGTCAACCTGTTGGACGCCACATTATTCGCTATTGCGACAGTGTTGTTTGCCATATTACTGGTTATCAGGGTTTAGAAGCTGAAATCATTAAACAGCTGAATATTCGCCCTGGCCAAACAACAGCCGATGGTCGCTTTACATTGCTGCCAACCTGTTGCTTGGGTAACTGTGATAAGGGTCCGACGATGATGATCGATGAAGATACTCACAGTTATGTGCAGCCTGAAAATATTCAAAAATTACTGGAGCAGTATCCATGACAAATTCTGTTAATCCAGTGATCCGTACTGCTGAAACTCATCCCCTAACATGGCGTTTGCGTGATGACAATCAGCCTGTTTGGTTAGATGAGTACCGCAGTAAAAACGGATACAAAGGTCTTGAGCGTGCGCTCAAAGGCATGGCACCGGATGAAGTTGTTAACCTTGTCAAAGACGCTGGCCTGAAAGGGCGTGGTGGTGCGGGGTTCTCAACAGGCCTGAAATGGAGCCTGATGCCAAAAGACGAAAACATGAAACTGCGTTATTTCTTATGTAATGCGGATGAAATGGAACCGGGCACCTACAAAGACCGCTTATTGATGGAGCAACTGCCTCATTTGTTAGTTGAAGGGATGATCACGGGAGCATATGCACTAAAAGCTTATCGTGGTTATATCTTCCTACGTGGTGAGTATGTTGAGGCAGCTCAACACTTGCGCCGTGCCATCGAAGAAGCGAAAGCTGCGGGCCTGTTAGGAAAAAATATCCTCGGTTCGGGGTTTGATTTCGAGCTATTTGTGCACACCGGTGCTGGGCGTTATATCTGCGGTGAAGAAACTGCACTGATTAACTCTTTAGAAGGTCGTCGTGCTAACCCGCGTTCTAAACCACCATTCCCTGCAACATCAGGTGCTTGGGGTAAACCAACTTGCGTAAATAACGTTGAAACTATCTGTAACGTGCCGGCTATTTTAGAGCATGGTGACCAGTGGTACATCGATTTAAGCGCAGGTAAGAGTAAAGACGCGGGCACTAAATTAATGGGCTTCTCTGGGCGTGTGAAAAATCCGGGTCTATGGGAATTACCATTTGGTACAACGGCACGTGAAGTATTAGAAGATTACGCAGGTGGTATGCGTGATGGTTTAAAACTTAAAGCATGGCAGCCGGGTGGGGCAGGGACAGACTTCCTGACCAATGACCACCTCGACTTACCAATGGATTTTGAAAATATTGCCAAAGCCGGTAGCCGTCTTGGTACTGCATTAGCAATGGCGGTTGATCATGAAATCAACATGGTTTCGTTAGTTCGTAACTTAGAAACCTTCTTTGCACGTGAATCCTGTGGTTGGTGTACGCCATGTCGTGATGGATTGCCGTGGAGCGTGAAAATTTTACAAGCACTGGAAAAAGGCGAAGGCCAACCGGGTGACATCGAAACATTAGAGCAACTTTGCCGTTTCTTAGGTCCGGGTAAAACATTCTGTGCTCACGCACCGGGAGCAGTCGAACCGCTGCAAAGTGCCATCAAATATTTCCGTGATGAATTTGAAGCGGGTATCTCGCAAAAAGATCTGCGTAACATCGTGCAGATTGCGGGTATCCAACCAAACCTGCTCAAGCAGCGTTGGTAATTATTTAGCGATTGAGCAACCGCTAAAGAGATTTTTCACGAAGAACGTATTTTTGATTAACGCCTGCTTTATGCGGGCCTTTGGGAAGCATGCTGACTATGGCTACAATATATGTAGACGGCAAAGAATATGACGTAAACGGGTCTGAAAACCTGTTACAAGCCTGTCTTTCTCTCGGGCTAGATATTCCTTATTTTTGCTGGCATCCGGCGCTGGGAAGCGTTGGCGCTTGCCGCCAGTGTGCGGTTAAGCAATATCAGAACGCGGATGATACTCGCGGTCGCCTAGTAATGTCTTGTATGACACCGGCAACGGAAGGTACCTACATCTCAATTGATGATGAAGAAGCCAAACAATTCCGTGAAAGTGTTGTGGAATGGCTGATGACCAACCACCCTCACGACTGCCCAGTCTGTGAGGAAGGCGGTAATTGCCACCTACAAGATATGACGGTGATGACCGGTCATAATATGCGTAAATATCGTTTTACGAAACGTACACACATCAACCAAGACTTAGGGCCGTTCATTAGTCATGAAATGAACCGCTGTATCGCTTGTTACCGCTGTGTGCGTTATTACAAAGATTACGCAGATGGCACGGACTTGGGGGTTTATGGGGCACATAACTATGTGTATTTCGGTCGTACAGAAGACGGTACGCTAGAAAGTGAATTCTCAGGTAACCTAGTTGAAGTCTGTCCGACAGGGGTCTTTACCGATAAAACGCACTCTGAGCGCTATAACCGTAAATGGGACATGCAATTTGCCCCGGGTATCTGCCAACAGTGCAGTATCGGTTGTAATACTAGCCCAGGTGAGCGCTATGGTGAAATCCGCCGCATTGAGAACCGTTATAATGGTTCAGTAAACCACTATTTCCTATGTGACCGCGGTCGTTTTGGTTATGGCTATGTCAACCGTAAAGACCGTCCACGTCAAGCTGTGCTAAATAAAAATGGTGTAAAACAGGTTATATCGGCTATTGAGGCAATGCAAAGCGGTGCGCAAATTATCAATCAAGCGAAGAAAGTGATTGGTATTGGTTCACCACGTGCAAGCATCGAAAGTAACTATGCGTTACGAGCACTTGTCGGTGCAGAAAACTTCTATTCAGGTGTTTCTTCGAGTGAGCAACGCCGTTTAGCGCTGATGCAAAATATCCTGCAAAATGGCGGTATCTATACGCCAACACTGCGTGAAGTGGAGGGTTACGATGCGGTGCTGGTACTGGGTGAAGATTTAACTCAGACAGGTGCGCGTATGGCGTTATCTGTACGTCAAGCGGTGAAAGGTAAAGCACGTGAAATGGCGGCAGCACAAAAAGTCGCTGACTGGCAAATCGCGGCAATCATGAACATTGGTCAACATGCGAAATACCCACTGTTTATCACCAATGTGGATGATACCCGCTTAGATGATGTCGCCGCATTTAATTACCGTGCTCCTGTGGCTGACCAAGCACGTTTTGGTTTTGCTATTGCCAACATGATTAATGGCGATGCACCAGCAGTGAATGACTTACCTGCAGACCTCAAAGCGAAAGTTGAAACCATCGCACAAGCGCTTTCAAGCGCGAAAAAACCACTGATTATCAGTGGTAGTCATAGTGCTAGTGAGGCGATGATCCAAGCCGCGGCTAACGTGGCATTTGCACTAAAAGCGAAAGGTGCGCAGGTGGGCTTATCTTACTTAGCCTCTCATGCAAACAGTTTTGGTTTAGCAATGATGGACGCACAGCCATTAGACAGCGCATTAGCTCGCATTGAAGCGAACGAAGCGGATGTGGCTATCGTTATCGAAAACGACCTGTACCGTCATAGCAATGTAGATGCGGTTAATAGCGCATTAGCGAAGCTGAAGCATTTGATTGTTGCTGACCATCAGCAAACCGACATCATGGATAAAGCAACATTAGTTCTGCCAGCAGCAAGCTTTGCTGAAGCAGACGGTACGTTGATTAACCAAGAAGGTCGGGCACAACGTTTCTTCCAAGTCTTCGACCCAACTTATTACGACAAAGCTATCGTGATGAACGAAAGCTGGCGCTGGATGCATTCATTGCAAACTGAAGCACAGGAACGTGATGCAGACTGGTCGCAACTTGACCATGTGATTGCTGATTGTGTTGCTACACTGCCACAATTTGCAGGCATTGTTGATTCTGCACCAAAAGCCTCTTTCCGTATCCGTGGTCAAAAACTGGCACGTGAACCTCATCGTTACAGTGGTCGAACAGCGATGCTGGCTAACCAATCTGTTCATGAGCCTCGTCAACCGCAAGATATTGATTCTCCATTTGCTTTCTCAATGGAAGGGAACAACAGCCCAACGGCACCACGTCAGCAAATTCCATTTGCTTGGGCGCCGGGTTGGAACTCACCACAAGCGTGGAATAAATTCCAAGCAGAAGTGGGGGGCCATTTGTTATTTGGTGACCCAGGTGTGCGTTTGTTCAATTCAACAGAAAGTAAATTGGCTTACTTCACTGATATTCCAGCAGCTTACCAAGCGACTGAAGCTCAGTGGTTGGTGGCGCCGTATTACCATCTGTTCGGCAGTGACGAAATGTCACAGCGTTCAGACGTGATCCAACAGCGTATGCCTGAGCCTTATATCATGCTGAATGCGCAAGATGCAGAGTCACTTGGTTTGACAGCAGGAACAAAAGCTGAATTTAGCCATGCAGGTCAAGCATTTAACTTAACTGTACGCCTCAGTAATCACCTATCGACTGGTCAAATTGGTTTACCATTAGGGATGCCGGGTATCGCACCTGTTCTGGCTGGCGTGTCAGTCAATAATCTGCGGAGGGGAGCATGATGGATTGGATTTCTCCTGAAGTAATGGAAGTCCTTATTTCCATACTTAAATCTGTCGTCATTTTATTGGTTGTTGTGACTTGTGGAGCCTACATGAGTCTGGGAGAGCGCCGTATTCTCGGTCTGTTCCAGAACCGTTACGGCCCTAACCGTGTTGGTCCGTTTGGGATGGGCCAGTTAATCGCGGATATGTTCAAAATGCTGTTTAAAGAAGACTGGGTCCCACAGTTCGCGGATAAGAAAATCTTTACGCTAGCGCCAGTTATCGCATTTTGCTCATTATTCCTTGCATTCGCCATCGTACCTGTTAGCCCAACTTGGCACGTGGCAGACCTGAATATTGGGATTTTATTCTTCCTGATGATGGCGGGTCTAGCGGTGTATGCGGTGTTATTCGCTGGTTGGTCAAGTAACAACAAATACTCTTTATTGGGGGCGATGCGTGCGTCAGCACAAACCGTGAGTTACGAAGTGTTCTTAGGCCTTTCTTTAATGGGCGTGGTTGCACAAGCAGGTTCATTCAACCTGATTGATATTGTTAACTCCCAAGAAGGCATGTGGAACATCATTCCTCAGTTCTTTGGCTTTGTAACTTTTGCGATTGCAGGTGTTGCGGTATGTCACCGTCACCCGTTTGACCAACCAGAAGCAGAGCAAGAGATTGCGGATGGTTATCACGTTGAATACTCAGGGATGAAGTTCGGTCTGTTCTTCGTTGGTGAGTATATCGGTATCGTAACGGTCTCTGCTCTGATTGTGACGCTGTTCTTTGGTGGCTGGCATGGACCATTCTTGCCGTCATTCTTGTGGTTTGCGATTAAAACTGCGTTCTTCATGATGATGTTTATCTTGATCCGCGCTTCTTTGCCGCGTCCTCGTTATGACCAAGTGATGTCTTTCGGTTGGAAAATTTGTCTGCCGTTGACACTGCTTAATCTGCTGGGTACCGCAGCAGTGATTTTATACAACGCTCAGTAAGGGGTGATTGAACCATGACATTAAAAGAGTTATTGGTCGGTTTCGCCACCCAAGTACGTAGTATTTGGATGGTCGGCCTACATGCGTTCGATAAACGCGAAACGCAAATGTACCCAGAAGAGCCGGTTTATCTACCACCCCGTTACCGTGGGCGTATCGTATTAACACGCGACCCTGACGGTGAAGAGCGTTGTGTAGCCTGTAACTTATGTGCGGTGGCTTGCCCTGTGGGTTGTATCTCACTGCAAAAAGCTGAACATGAAGACGGCCGTTGGTACCCCGAGTTTTTCCGCGTGAACTTTTCGCGCTGCATTTTCTGTGGCTTGTGTGAAGAGGCTTGCCCAACTACGGCAATCCAATTAACACCTGACTTTGAAATGGCCGATTGGAGACGTCAGGATCTGGTTTACGAAAAAGATGACCTACTCATTTCAGGTCCGGGTAAATATCCTGATTATAACTTTTACCGTAAATCGGGTATGGCGATTGCAGGTAAAGACAAAGGTGAAGCGGATAACGAAGCGAAACCGATTAACGTCAAAGACCTGTTGCCATAAGGAGCGATATTCATGGAATTTACATTTTATATCGCCGGCCTAGTTGCCATATTAGCAACTTTGAGGGTGATAACTAATACCAACCCGGTGCATGCACTGTTGTATCTGGTTGTTTCTCTGCTGGCTCTGTCGATGGTGTTTTTCTCTCTCGGTGCGTATTTTGCTGGGGCTTTGGAAATCATCGTTTATGCAGGAGCCATCATGGTCTTGTTCGTATTCGTCGTCATGATGCTTAACTTAGGTCGCTCAGTGCAAGAACAAGAGCGGGCTTGGTTAACACCAAAAAACTGGATTGGTCCCGCGGTGTTGTCTGCCGTATTACTGGCCATCTTAGTTTACGGTATTACCTCTTTGTCTTACGAAGATGGGATTAAAGGTACCGTGATTGGGGCGAAAGAAGTGGGTATAAGCCTATTCGGGCCTTATGTTCTAGCTGTTGAGTTGGCTTCATTGCTATTACTGGCTGGTTTAGTTGTCGCATTCCACGTTGGGCGTGACCGTAAAGAAAACGGCGCTGACCTTGTCAGTGTACGTAATGCGGAGGAGCAAAAATGATACCTCTTCAACATGGTCTGATTTTAGCAGCGATTTTATTTGTAATGGGACTGAGTTGTCTCGTTATTCGCCGCAATTTGCTTTTCATGCTGATCGGACTGGAAATCATGATTAACTCTACTGCTCTGGCATTTGTTGTTGCAGGGAGTTTTTGGGGGCAGCCAGACGGCCAAATTATGTATATTTTGGCGATTACATTGGCTGCAGCGGAGGCGAGTATTGGATTGGCGTTGTTACTGCAACTCCATCGTCATCGTCAGAACCTGAATATTGATAAAGTCAGTGAGATGCGCGGATGAACCTACTCTATTTAACTATTCTGTTGCCTCTACTTGGGTCGGTGTTACTTGCCTTCTCTCGTGGACGCTGGTCAGAAAACGTTTCTGCCATTATAGGTGCGGGGTCGGTCGGCTTAGCGGCGCTCGTAGCACTTTATGTTGGCAATGAATTTTTAGCTCAACCTGTTTTATCAAATGGTGGATATGAACCATATTCACAACAACTTTGGACTTGGATGTCGGTTGGTACTTTCAACATTCCATTTACCTTAGTTCTTGATGGTCTGTCTCTTACCATGCTGGGTGTGGTAACGGGGGTGGGCTTCCTTATTCATGTGTATGCCTCTTGGTATATGCGTGGCGAGGAGGGTTACTCACGTTTCTTTGCCTACACTAACCTGTTTATCGCGAGTATGGTGGTTTTAGTTCTCGCCGATAACATGATGCTGATGTATCTCGGTTGGGAAGGGGTAGGGCTGTGCAGTTATCTGCTGATTGGTTTTTACTATACCAATCCAGACAACGGTAAAGCTGCGATGAAAGCCTTCTTCGTGACCCGTATTGGTGATGTGTTCCTTGCCATCGGTATGTTTATTCTGTGGAATGAACTGGGCACGCTGAATTTCAGCGAAATGGCAGTATTAGCACCTCAGAAATTTGCTGAAGGTTCGAGTGCTATCAACTGGGCTACCTTAATGTTATTAGGTGGTGCAGTCGGTAAATCAGCACAGTTACCATTGCAAACATGGTTGGCTGATGCGATGGCAGGCCCAACGCCTGTTTCTGCATTGATCCACGCCGCAACCATGGTGACCGCGGGTGTTTACTTAATTGCACGTACACATGTTCTGTTCCTGTTAGCACCTGAGGTTTTACATTTAGTGGGTGTCGTTGGTGCGGTCACATTAGTACTAGCTGGTTTTGCCGCATTGGTACAAACGGATATCAAACGTGTTCTTGCTTACTCAACCATGAGCCAGATCGGTTATATGTTCTTGGCTCTGGGAGTACAAGCTTGGGATGCGGCGATTTTCCACCTGATGACACACGCTTTCTTTAAAGCGCTATTGTTCCTCTCAGCAGGTTCGGTGATCCTCGCATGTCACCACGAACAAAACATCTTCAAAATGGGTGGGCTACGTAAGCAAATCCCATTCATTTATGCTGTGATGTTAATCGGCGGAAGCGCACTGGCTGCATTGCCATTGTTTACCGCAGGTTTCTACAGTAAAGATGCAATTTTGTGGGGTGCGCAGCTTGATGGGCAAACGGTGTTGTTATGGGCAGGTATCCTTGGTGCATTAATGACTGCAATTTATACCTTCCGTATGATTTTCATCGTGTTCCACGGTGAAGCAAAAATCAAAGCGCACAAGGTTAAAGGCATCACTCATACATTGCCACTTGGCATTCTGGCTATCCTTGCAACGTTTGTTGGTGCATTAATTCACCAACCATTAGAAGGAGTATTCCCTGCTGAAGCCGTAGGAAGTGAAGACGGTAAAGTCTTACTTGAAGCGATTTCTGGCGGGTTTGCAATCGCGGGTCTGTTGATTGCTATATTCCTCTATCTATTCAGACGTTCCATTGTTGATGCTATCGCGAAAACAGCAGTTGGCCGCTTTTTCAGTGCATGGTGGTACCAAGCATGGGGATTCGACTGGCTGTATGACGTAGTCTTTGTGAAACCTTTTAAAGGTATTGCATGGCTATTGGAGAGCGATCCGATTAACTCACTGATGAATATCCCTGCACGCTTATCAAGTTTAGCGAATAAAGGGCTTGCGGTGAGTCAAAACGGCCAGATCCGTTGGTATGTTGCCTCATTGGGGCTGGGTGCAGTGCTGATTCTTGCTCTGCTGCTTTTGGTTTAATTAAGGGACACATTGCGCCATGCTATTACCTTGGCTAATACTTATTCCCTTTATCGGAGGCCTGCTAAGTTGGCAGGCTGACCGGTTCAGTCACCGCGCTCCACGCTGGATTGCGCTGGCGACAATGGGATTAACACTTATTCTTTCCGTGCAATTGTGGTTACAAGGGAACTATTCTCTGGTTAATCCACAAGGCGTTCCACAATGGCAGTCTATTTTCTTTATGCCGTGGATCCCAGCACTGGGAATCAACATTCACTTAGCGATTGATGGTTTGTCACTATTAATGGTCGTATTGACGGCTATTATGGGCGCGTTTTCGATTCTGAGCTCATGGAGTGAAAACCAAAAGAACCAAGGTGCATATCACTTTAACCTGCTGTGGATTATCACAGGGGTGATGGGGATTTTCACTGCGGTTGACTTGTTCTTATTCTTCTTCTTCTGGGAGATGATGCTGATCCCGATGTATTTCCTAATTGCCAATTGGGGGCACAAAGGGTCAGAGAGTAGAAAACATATCAACGCAGCTACCAAGTTCTTTATTTATACGCAGGCGAGTGGTTTGATTATGTTAGTGTCCATCATTGGATTGGCACTGGCACACTTCAACTCAACAGGCACATTAACATTCAATTACGACCAACTGTTAGGCACACAAATGTCTAGTAGCGTCGCATTTATGTTGATGTTAGGTTTCTTTATTGCTTTTGCCGTTAAAATGCCATTAGTGCCATTCCACGGTTGGATGGCGGATACGCAAGAACAATCCCCAACCGCAGGTTCGGTGGACATTTCTGGTATTATGCTAAAAACCGCGGCTTATGGTTTGTTACGTTTTACTTTACCACTGTTCCCAGAAGCTTCTATCCAGTTCACGCCAGTTGCGATGACACTGGGTGTGATCAGTATCTTCTACGGTGCATGGTTAGCGTTCAAACAAACCGACATTAAACGTCTGGCGGCATACAGTAGCTTATCCCATATGGGGTTTGTGACAGTAGCGATTTATGCAAGTTCAGTGTTAGCGTACCAAGGTGCTGTGATCCAAATGATCACCAACGGCCTGTCAGGTGCAGCGCTGATTATCATCAGTGGTCAACTGTATGAGCGTACACAAACGCGTGATATGCGCATGATGGGTGGGTTGTGGAAACGCATTAAATGGTTACCAGGAATGTCCCTGTTCTTTGCCGCGGCAACGTTAGGCATGCCAGGTACAGGTAACTTCATTGGTGAGTTCATGATCCTGTTCGGTAGCTTCAGCCAATTCACATTAGTGACCTGCATTATGGTATTTGGTGTGGTGTTTGCTTCTATCTACTCGTTGTGGATGATGCAACAAACTTACTATGGCACACCAAAATCAGAAAAAGAAATGAAAGGGTTAACTGCGCGTGAATTCGGTGTGCTGCTGGCTCTAGCTGCTTTACTGGTTATTATCGGTTTCTATCCACAACCAATTTTAGATACTTCAATTGGTTCAATGGAAACATTGCATAACCTGTATTCTGCTTCACTTACAACATTAGGGCTGTAATTCGCCATGACAATAACTCCTCAAGAACTGATCGCAATATTACCACTGATGATCGTCGGGTTGACGGCAGTGGTTGTGATGCTGTCCATTGCGTGGCGACGCGATCACCTGACCAGCGCCGCGCTGACAGTATCTGGTTTTATTATTGCGTTGCTTTCACTGATTTGGGTGGCTGATGGCTACCTGATGGATGTGACTTCGCTTATCCGTGTTGATAACTTTGCACTATTCTACAGTGCATTAGTCTTAGTTGCAGGTATCGGTACTAGTATCTTTGCTTACCATTGGCTAGAAGGCTTTGGTGACAATAGAGATGAGTTTCACCTTTTAGTCGCTATTGCTGTGGCGGGTGGTGTGCTGTTATCTATGTCAAACCATATGGCGTCAATGTTTATCGGTATTGAACTGATTTCATTACCATTGTTTGGCTTAGTTGCTTATACCTTCGAACGTCGACGCACCTTAGAAGCAGGGATTAAATACATGCTGTTATCCGCAGCAGCGTCTTCATTCCTGTTATTTGGTATTGCATTACTGTATGCAGAGTCAGGCAGTTTAAGCTTTGCAGCGGTCGGTCAAAGCTTATCTGACAGCCAAATCCATGCGCCATTAATTATGATTGGTTTTGGGATGCTGATTGTGGGCTTCGGTTTTAAATTATCGTTATTCCCATTCCAGTTATGGACACCAGATGTTTACCAAGGTGCTCCTGCGCCAGTATCGGCATTTTTGGCAACAGGCAGTAAGATTGCTATCTTTGCCGTGCTAGTGCGTATTTTTATGGAAGCGCCAGTGACCAATAGCGACACTTTATCGATTGTTATCTCTGTCATTGCCATTGCCTCTATTTTATTTGGTAACTTGTTGGCAATTAGCCAAAAAAGTGCAAAACGCTTACTAGGTTACTCATCTATCTCTCATATGGGGTATTTGTTGGTAGCACTTGTTGCTTTACGTACCGTACCGGAATACGCCCAAACAACCATCGCTATTTACCTTGTAGGTTATCTATTTGCAAGTTTGGGGGCCTTTGGGGTAATCAGTATCGTTTCCAGCCCTTACCGTGGTGATGACCAAGATGACTTCAGTGCGTTCCGTGGCCTATTCTGGCACAAACCTGTGTTAGCAACGGTCATGACTATTATGATGCTATCACTGGCAGGTATTCCAATCACATTAGGGTTTATTGGTAAATTTTATGTGATTGCATCCGCAGTGAAAGCTGAATTATGGTGGTTAACTGGAGCTGTGGTGGTGGGTAGTGCAATAGGTTTGTATTACTACCTACGCTTTATGGCAAGCCTATATAGCCGTGATGCAGAACACGCAGAACGTTATACAGGCCCTGAAAAAGCGACATTGGGTACTGTGGTTGCCGTTATTTGTGCCATTGCAGTTATTGCATTTGGGGTTTGGCCACAACCACTTATCGATATCACATCAACAGCCCTTGCTGTGATTAACTGACGGTTAAACACATCATGTTGATGAAAACCGGTTACCTCAACAGTAACCGGTTTTTTTTAATCAGGAAGTTGCAATTGGTATTGATATTCCACCTCATTTAAATAGGTCATAAATATCTTACTTGCGACATGAATATGCGGCACATTCAGCGTTTGTTCAGATACATGTTCATTAATAAAGTCGCACCAAGACTCTAAATAGTTCTTCAGCAGGTTAGCTTGAGTAATGACTGACTGTACATTTAGAACGATAGTGGAGATTTCTTCTGATAGACTGATGAGCTTAGACACCCTGAAAATATTCGTATCAATCGCATTCATTTCCCCTTTCAATTCGATTATTAGGTCACTTAAATAGAGCCTAACATCAACAAGTTGCAGAAATTCTAAACCGTCATCAACCACAGCTAAGAGGTTTTTAATATAGCGTAGAGCCATCTTTAAAATCTGTTTTTTGTTTTTCGGTATGTCAATAGAATCTATCGATTCTTGATTTAAAAAGTATTTTTCAAAGAAATCGGTAATTTTTGTTTTTAAAATAATATCTTCAGCGGCTTTAATAATAGAGTGTTGTTGATTAACCTCATTAATTTTCATTTGAATATTTTTTTTGGCGGAGATTAACAACCCTTTTTGGTTATTATATTCTTGAAGTTTATTCTTATTTGGCTTATCAATATTAAATGTTTGCAATGAATCGGTGGTGAATCGTATTTTATAAATGAATTTTTCTAATTCTAATTTTAGTTCAATGAGGTCTTCTATAAAACCAACCGTTAATATCTTATTCTTTAAATTCTCAATGTTATCAGGGTGATGGTTGTCATTATTGTTTTCGTTTAAATCATTAAATATTATATAATCTAATTTTATTTTTATAATTGGGATTGAATTTCTAATGAGTTGATTAAGACTTTCTGTTTTAATGGCGATTTTGTTTATTTTATCATAAATAACATAGTCATAATTTTTAATGTTCTTATTAAAATCAATGATGCTATTTGATATACATCTTAATTGGTATACATCAATGGAGGGCAATACAGGGATTTCGTTGTTATCATGCATATTCGTACCTTTTATTTAGAAGTGTTGTCATTTATTTGTAATTCATCAAATAATGTAATTAAATGAACTGAGTATTCTTGTATTTTATTCCAAGAGCTGATAACACGTTTAAATTGCGAGATAAACCTGATTAGTTTGTCTGCGTTATTAATTCTTTGAAAAACTTCAATTGATTGAGTAACTTCAGTTAAAATAACCAACCACATATAGTCTAAGTGGTCGATGGCTAGCCTCGCATCCTTGATAAACCCTTCAATTTTATGTAGGTTAATTTGCATATCAAACATCGTTTTTTGGATGAGTTTTTCTTGGTTAATTTTAGTGTTGATTTCTTCTATTTCTTTTAGGATGTTATTCCTTTTTATTCTTATGACTTCTGCTTTTGAACCAAAAATGCTGCTTGTAATAATAAGACCTATCACCCCACCAGCAAGCCCTGTAAAACAGAGTTTCACAAAATGGTTATATTCCTGATCAAGTTGCTGAACCTCATTTTTTTTAATTTCAATCATTTCTTTTAAGAAAGGTTCTGAGCTTTCATTATTACTTGGGTCAAGTTGCTGATAGAGACCTTTAATATTGAACAGTAATGATTCAACATGCTCGAAATTAGAAAGGTACCCCCCTGTAATATATGCCCTAAAATCAGATACGATATTTTTTATTTTTATCGTTTTAATTGACTGGTTTTTTATATCACTTTTAATTAAATTTAAAATGCTTACAAGCTCAGTCGCAATTTGTTGGTCATCGCTTTGATAAATGATTTCATCAAGTTTATTTTCTGCTAGGTCATCCAAATTATCAGACACTCTTTGTAAAATTGGCATGTGATTAATATACTCAATGACCTCATTACCAGTCTGAATGATATTTCGGCTAGTGAGTGAAAGATTAACAGATTGTTCTTTAACATGTTGTTCAACATTATCCCATGAATTAGCATGGTCGCGAATATTTATAATTGCCGTGGCTATATCATTAGAGTTAATAGGTAATACGGTTGAATCGGTAATGCCAAACCATTTTAAAATATCAGGTTTTTTCAATGGTAAAGAAAGGGCAAATTGTACATGCTGATGGATGTTGAGTAAATCTTCTAAAGTAAAAATGCCTGCAGACCGAGTGGAAAGTGAATCTTGATTTGTTAATAATGCTAATGTTGCATTACCTATATTTTCTTTTTCGATAATTCGGTCGTAATTTTCATGTGTATTCATTATTAATTCCAATTTAATTAAGTTAAAGGAGAAAGTTGAATTTAGTATTAATAACTATAATTATGATTGTAATACCGGTTTATGATGGTCAAGTGATGAAGATTTTATAACCATTAACCTACAAGAAACTGGAAAAAAGGTTGATAATAAAAAATGAAAATCAGAGACAAAAAATAATTTATAGCTATAAACAATAATATTCTGTTAAACAAACTCCCATTAAATGGGAAAGAGAGGGTTGTTACCTAATACAAGGCAATATTCATTCAAAGGGGAATTCCTGATGGAATTGTTAATTTAATCCTGAAGGTAAATTTTGGGGTACAAGATGTTTCAAAATGAAATAGACAAAGGGGGAAAGTGCCAATGGTTTAACCATAGTCAGCAAAAGATAAAATGACTATTATCAATAGATTAAATTAATATGTAATCACCTAATATATATAATAAACTATACTCATAAACTGAGAGATTTAGCGGTCAACAAGTAACAACATGAATGTCTTAAATTCAACCCTTTTATACTGTCTGTGTGATCGCTGGTGGCTATTTGGTGACATGGTGCTTACTGTGGGTCATCAATGTATTAAAAAATTACATTGCGCTATATAATAATTCAAAGTGAATCTGTGTGATGTAGCTGTAGGGATCGAAAGTGACATATAAAAAAATTGATAAAGTGATAACGGAAATTTTGGATCATTTGTCTACATTGACACTCAAAACGAAAGAGCATACTCGTCTTACTTGGCAACTGGATGGGCAACTTACTTTTCCAGGGCTTCCATGGTTATCTGAGCAAAACTGTTATCCGCAGTTCTATTGGTATCAAAGAACTGGCGCACAGGAGTGCAGCGCGATTGGAATGGTGAAATCATTTCATTCGATTGATGATGCACAAGCTTTTTTATCGCAACACCCTGAAAACCCGGATATGCGTTTGTGGGGGCTAAATGGTTGGAATGCAGTCGGGGAAGGTATTCCCGAAACCTTAAAGCAACAGGCCACGTTTTGTTTTTTGCCTCGTCTTGAGATCCATCGATTTCGTTCAACCGTTCATATAAGCGTCAATATAGATGGGGAAGAAGACCGACTGAATGCACTCAGTTTTGTACAACAATTAACGTTAACGGCTAAAACGACATTAGCTCTTACAGCAGATATTATTGCGCAGGAACATATTCCTATGCGTGATGAATGGTGCCGTTTATTAAATTGTGCAATTGAGGATATGAAAGCAGGGAAAATGGAAAAAGTGGTGATGGCACGAGAGACTAAATTAACCCTGTCTGAACCGATTGCAGTCGCTGAGCTTTTATCAAAAAGCCAGCAGGTTAATCATCATTGCTACCATTTTATGATGGCTTTTAATCAGCATTCAGGGTTTATTTCTTCTACGCCTGAACGTTTATACTTACGCCAAGGTGAGCAGCTTAATTCTGAAGCCTTAGCGGGAACGGTGGCAAATGACCCTGATGATGTCATTGCTGCTGAATATGCAAAATGGCTAATGGAAGACAAAAAAAATCAACATGAAAACCTCGTTGTAGTTGATGATATTTGCCAGCAGTTACAAGGTGCAGTGACAGGGGTCGACGTTTCTAGTGCGAAAGTCATTCGTTTAAGAAAAATTCAGCATCTTTACCGTTCGATAGTTGCAACTCTCGTCACGCCTTCTGATAGTGACTGTTTACAACGTTTACAGCCAACCGCTGCTGTTTGTGGGCTACCAAGAAATGTTGCGCGGCAATTTTTGGCTAAAAATGAACCTTTTTCACGTGGTTGGTATGCGGGAACAGGTGGGTTTATTAGCCTCAATAAAAGTGAGTTTGCGGTGTCTTTACGTTGCGCACAAATTGAAGGTGAGCATGTTTCTCTGTATTCAGGAGCCGGTATTGTGAGTGGTTCAGACCCTGAGCAAGAATGGATAGAAATAGAGAATAAAGCGGCTGGGTTAAAATCTTTATTTGGAAATAGCGAAAAACCATAAAGTAAAAGTGGTTATTTTCTTTTTATTTTCAATTAGTTTATCAAAAATTGTCCTGAGATCAAGAAATTTTTCTTAGTCAGTTTAAACTGATTGATAATTAATAATTTGCTGAGCATATTATGTCTAATTCTGCTTTTAATATCCGTTGGGCTGAAGTGATTATTGAAGCGCTTGCTCGTCACGGTATGAAACATATTTGTATTGCGCCAGGCTCACGCTCTACGCCTTTGACTCTTGCGGCAATTAATAATGCAAAATTACACTGCCATACGCATTTTGATGAGCGTGGTTTAGGGCATTTGGCCCTAGGTTTAGCGAAAGCGAGCAATGAACCCGTTGGTGTTATTGTCACTTCAGGCACTGCTGTCGCTAACCTTTATCCTTCATTAATTGAAGCGGGCTTAACGGGGGAGAAAGTTATCTTCCTGACCGCAGATAGGCCTCCAGAATTAATTGATTGTGGTGCTAACCAAGCTATTCGCCAAGCCCATATTTTTGCTTCACATCCCGCTCAGTCATTAATGTTACCGCGCCCAACGCGCGATATTTCAGCCAAATGGCTGGTGTCAGCGGTGGATAACGGTATGAATCAACTCCATCATGGCGCTTTTCATATTAATTGCCCATTTGCTGAGCCGCTTTACGGTGAAAGTGAAGGCGATTATGAATGGCAGCAGACATTGGGTGACTGGTGGAACTCAAATCATCCATGGCTAAGTGAACCCTTAACTAATTCTGTTGCGCTCGTAGCTGATTGGTATTTTTGGCGACAGAAAAAAGGGGTTGTTATTGCCGGGAGAATGAATGCAAATGAGGGTGAAAAGGTCACTAAATGGGCTGAACAATTGGGGTGGCCAGTATTAGGTGATGTATTATCACAAACAGGGCAACCTTACCCTTGCGCAGATTTATGGCTTCAACACCCCGATGCTATTCGTATTTTAAAGCAAGCAGAATTAGTCGTGCAGTTTGGCTCAAGCCTGACAGGAAAACGGTTATTGCAGTGGCAAGCGAGTTGTGAACCACAAGAATACTGGGTAATCGATACAATTCCACAGCGCTTAGACCCTGCAAATCATACTGGTCGCAAATTAACATGCTCAATTAAAGGTTGGTTAGAAAACCACCCCGCACAACCCCGCAGCTTATGGTGTGAGGAGCTTGTTACCTTAGCGCAGAAAGCACAACACTACGTGCATCAACAGTTAAGCGAGCAATTTTCAGAGGCCGCCATAGCGCATCAGTTGCCCGAATTATTGCCATCTCGCGGGCAGTTATTTGTTGGCAATAGCTTAATCGTACGCTTAGTCGATGCTCTAGCTCAATTACCGATGAACTACCCTGTGTATAGTAATCGTGGCGCAAGTGGCATTGATGGGCTGATTTCAACAATGGCGGGAGTGCAGCGAGCAACGGCAAGGCCAACGCTCGGGATTGTTGGGGACCTTTCTGCATTATATGATTTAAACAGCTTAGCATTATTACGTTCACCTTCAGCACCAACTGTTCTGATTATTGTGAACAATAATGGTGGGCAAATTTTTTCTATGTTGCCCACACCGGAAGAGGCAAGAACAAACTATTATTGTATGCCGCAAAACGTGAGTTTTGAACCTGCCGCAAAAATGTTTGGTTTACAGTACTGCGCCTCAACGGATTGGCATTCGTTGAAAGAGGCTATCCAGCAATTTTGGCACAATCAGCACGGTACATTACTTGTGGAACTGGTGGTTGATAGCGATGAGGGTGCTCGTACTTTAAAACAATTAGTCAGCGATATCTCGGAGTTATAATGCTGTCAGCTCAACGTTATCACACGAATGCTTCAGGCCCTTGGTTAGTGTGGTTACATGGGCTACTGGGCAGCGCAAATGATTGGCTTCCAGTGATTGAGCAATTCAATAACTACCCATCATTAGCAGTCAATTTGCCGGGTCACGGCGCGTCGAAATCGGAAACTAATCATGGTTTTTTGCATTTTGACCAACAACTTAGTGCTGTATTACAGTATTATCAAATCCATGAATATTACCTAGTTGGTTATTCATTAGGTGCCCGCCTTGCAATGCATTTTGCCTGTTATCATCAGCCAAAGGGGTTATTAGGCTTAGTGATAGAAGGGGGGAATGTTGGTTTGAACAGTGAGCAAGAACGGGTAGAGCGCAGAGCAAATGATGCTGCATGGGCACTGCGTTTTCGCTGCGAACCGATGAAACAAGTTCTGGATAGCTGGTATCAACAAAACGTGTTTGCTGACTTATCACCACTGCAACGCCAACAGTTAGTTTTATTACGCCAACAAAATAGCCCACAAGGAATTGCTGATATGTTAGAAAATACATCATTAGCAAAGCAACCTTTTTTGGCTGACAAATTGCACCAACTGGATTGCCCTTATCGCTATTTCTGTGGCGATAGAGATCAAAAGTTTCGAAGCGTTTCGCAACAATACGCTTTGCCGTTAACGCTGATTGAAAATGCAGGGCATAATGCTCATCGGGAAAACCCAATAGGTTATGCGGCTGCACTTCACCATTTTTTATCACAATGTGGTTAAAGGAATCTGATAATGATTTATCCAAGCGAAGAAAAATTATACGCGCCAATTGAATGGCAAGATTGTTCTACAGGGTTTGAAGATATTCGATATCATAAATCTCCTGAAGGGATTGCAAAAATTACGATTAACCGCCCTGAAGTGCGTAATGCTTTCCGCCCACAAACTGTGAAAGAGATGATCCAGGCATTATCTGATGCACGTTATGATGACCAAATAGGCACTATTATTTTAACTGGTGAGGGTGAAAAAGCTTTCTGTGCAGGGGGCGACCAAAAAATTCGTGGTGACTACGGTGGGTATCGCGATGAAAGTGGCACACACCATTTAAATGTCTTAGATTTCCAACGCCAAATACGTACCTGCCCAAAACCAGTTGTGGCGATGGTCGCCGGTTTCTCTATCGGCGGCGGTCATGTTTTACATATGATGTGTGACTTAACTATTGCGGCTGATAACGCCATATTTGGTCAAACGGGCCCTAAAGTTGGTTCATTTGACGGTGGCTGGGGCGCATCGTATATGGCACGTATTGTTGGGCAGAAAAAAGCACGTGAAATTTGGTTCCTATGCCGCCAATACAATGCACAGGAAGCATTGGAGATGGGGCTAGTCAATACTGTAGTTCCTTATGCCGATTTAGAAAAAGAAACGGTACGCTGGTGTCGTGAAATGCTAGAAAATAGCCCGATGGCATTACGTTGTTTGAAAGCTGCCTTGAATGCAGATTGTGATGGTCAAGCTGGCCTGCAAGAACTGGCGGGTAATGCAACAATGCTATTTTATATGACAGATGAAGGTCAGGAAGGGCGCAATGCTTTTAACGAAAAACGCGCGCCAGACTTTTCTAAATATAAGCGTAATCCATAATGCGTAAAGCCACACTCTATTCGTTCAGCCTGCCAATGGAGGCAGGCGTCATCCTTCGTTATCAGCGTTTAAAAACTCGTGATGGGTTATTAGTCTGCTTAAAAGAGGGCGATAACGAAGGTTGGGGGGAGATTTCCCCTCTACCAGAGTTCAGTTCAGAAACATTAGAACAAGCAACCGCCGAAACTATTGTTCGATTGAATGAATGGATAAAACACGGCAAAATTTCTGAAAGTCTATTGCCTTCTGTTGCATTTGGTTGCAGTTGTGCACTTGCAGAATTGACTGGTGAATTGCCTGAGTCAGCGGATTATCGCAAAGCTCCTTTATGCAGTGGTGACCCCGATGATTTAATTCTAAGCCTTGATGCGATGGATGGTGAAAAGGTGGCTAAGGTCAAGGTTGGGTTATATGAAGCGGTACGTGATGGGATGGTCGTTAACCTATTATTAGAGGCAGTACCCGAGCTTAAATTGCGTTTAGATGCTAATCGGAGCTGGACTCGTGCGAAAGCTGACGGTTTTGCGAAGTATGTTAATCCTGACTATCGAAGCCGTATTGCATTCTTGGAAGAGCCCTGTAAAACCCGTGAAGAATCGTTGAAATTTGCAATGGATACGGGGATTAACATTGCTTGGGATGAAAGCGTGCGTGAAGACGGCTTTAAAGTCGAAGCGCAGGAAGGGGTTGCGGCAATTGTGATTAAACCAACATTGACGGGTAGCCTTAATTATTGCCGCTCTTTAGTTGAGGATGCGCATCGTTTAGGCTTACAAGCTGTGATTAGCTCATCCATTGAAAGCAGTTTTGGTTTAACACAATTAGCGCGTGTTGCACAGTGGTTAACACCAAACACTATTCCTGGTTTGGACACCGTTTCATTGATCCAATCGCAATTGATCCGTCCTTGGCCCCAGTGCGAAATAGCTGTTCAGCAACTCGATGAATTAACGGTCGTATGGCAGAGTTAATCCATTTTAATGACTGGCCTTGGCAACATTGGGCCAATCTTTACCCCGATTCAATCGCATTATTGACGGATTCTGAGCGTATTACTTGGAAAGCCTTAAGCCAACAGGTCACCGACCTTGCCAATTACTTTTCAATGCAAGGGGTCAATCAAGGGCAATGTGTTGTCTTACGAGGTAAAAACTCTGTCGAATTGTTGCTAAGCCAGTTAGCTCTTATTGCTTGTGGTGCAAGGGTGTTGCCTCTTAACCCGCGTCTACCAGAAAGGTTATTAGGGGAACTATTGCCACACCTTGATGTGAGTGCTGCTATTGATTTTACTGGTGAATCAGGTGTCTTAGCTGAGTATCGAAACTTAGATTATCAGCAGTATTATCATTTTATTGATGATAATGCTTTTCAGACAGTTGATTTTTTGACCGCATTAGAACAACCCGCAACACTCATATTAACTTCCGGCTCAACCGGCTTACCAAAAGCCGTCGTTCACAGTGTATTTGCCCACTTATGTAGTGCAAAAGGGGTTGTCAGTGTGATGAGTTATCAACAAGCGGATTGTTGGTTGCTTTCTTTGCCGCTATTTCATGTTTCAGGACAAGGTATTATTTGGCGCTGGCTACTCCAAGGGGGCAGTTTAGCGTTGAAAACCTCACCATTGGCAGAAGCCTTGCAGGATGTTACGCACGCATCCCTAGTTCCAACACAATTATGGCGTTTGTTAAACGAAGAAACTGCCAGTCAGCTTGTGTTAAAAGAAGTTTTGTTGGGGGGGGCGATGATACCTACGACACTCACAGATTTAGCAGAAAGCCACGGAATTGCTTGCTGGAGTGGTTATGGGATGACTGAAATGGCATCCACTGTTTGTGCTAAACGTGCAAATGGTAAAAAAGGTGTCGGCTTACCATTAAAAGGTAAGCAAGTACGTATTATTAATGATGAAATCCAAATCAAGGCAGATAGCCAAGCAATAGGGTATTGGTTTGATGGTGAGGTCAAGCCGTTAAACTGTATTGACGGCTGGTTTAAAACCAATGATAAAGGCACTTTTACTGAAGGTGAGTACCAGATACTCGGTCGATTAGACAATTTATTTATCAGTGGAGGTGAAAATATTCAACCAGAAGATATCGAATCCGTCATAAACTCTCACCCTGATGTCAGCCAAAGTTTTATTATTCCTGTTGATGATGAACAATTTGGTCAACGGCCAGTCGCAGTCATTGAAATTAATGAAACAACGGATTTAAATAAACTGGCAGATTGGTTGAAAGATAAACTCGCCTCCTATCAATATCCTACAGCGTTTTATTATTTAGCTCCTGAGCTGAAAGCTGGCGGGATCAAAGTTTCTCGCCAACAAGTAAAACACTGGCTATATACAAAGGCAGTGTTTAGTCATTAAAAAGTGGCAGGGATTCTCCTGCCACTCAAGCGAATTATTTTTTCAGAGCGTTTAATGCTTTTTCCACGCCTGCACCATACTCAGGGTGAACTTGTTTAAATAACCCAATTTGGCGTATTTGGGTTTCTTCTGTTGCGTCAATCAGTTCCCCCGCAATACGTTTAAACATTCTTTGATGTTCTGCATCATCCAGTAGTTCATATAAGGCGCGAGGCTGGCTGAAATAGTCTTGGTCTTCACGATGATCCCAATGGTCAGCAGCACCTTCGATAGATAATGGCGGCTCACTGAAATCCGGTTGTTCTTGGAATAAGCCTGCTTCATTTGGCTCATAAGTGACATTATTGCCACTATTGCCATCCACACGCATAGCTCCATCACGATGGTAATTGTGGAATGGGCAGCGAGGTGCGTTTACAGGGATTTGGTGGTGGTTGACGCCAAGGCGGTAACGGTGCGCATCGCCATAAGAGAATAAACGCCCTTGTAACATTCTATCTGGTGAGAAACCAATACCCGGGACGATATTTGCTGGGCTGAATGCAGCTTGTTCGACATCAGAAAAATAATTATCTGGGTTACGGTTAAGTTCAAAATAGCCAACATCAATTAATGGGTAATCCTTATGTGGCCAGACTTTAGTTAGGTCAAATGGGTTATAAGGAACTTGCGATGCTTCTTTCTCAGGCATGATTTGAACCTGTAAGTTCCAGCGAGGAAAGTCACCTTTTTCAATAGATTCAAATAAATCACGTTGTGAGCTTTCTCTATCTTTACCGACTAATTGTTCTGCTTGCTCATCAGAGAGGTTTTGGATGCCTTGTTGGCAGCGGAAATGGAATTTGACCCAAAATCGCTCGTTATCACTATTGATAAAGCTATAAGTATGGCTACCAAAACCGTGCATATGACGGTAACTTTGAGGGATGCCTCGATCACTCGCATCAATGGTCAATTGGTGCAAAGATTCAGGTAACTGAGAGAAAAATGCCCACTTATGTTCCATAGTACGTAAATTAGAGCGTGGATCGCGCTTAACCACGTGGTTTAAATCAGGGAATTTCAAAGGGTCACGGAAGTAAAAAACTGGGGTATTGTTACCAACCATATCCCAGTTACCTTCTTCTGTATAAAATTTCAGTGCAAAACCTCGGATATCACGTTCTGCATCTGCGGCACCACGCTCACCTGCAACGGTAGAAAAACGGGCAAACATTTCGGTTTTTTTTCCAATTTGTGAGAAAATTTTTGCCCTTGTGTAACGGGTAATATCATGTGTCACCGTAAAGGTACCGAATGAGCCTGAACCTTTTGCATGCATGCGTCTTTCTGGGATCACTTCACGGTCAAAATGAGCCAGTTTTTCTAAAAACCAAACATCCTGTAATAACATAGGGCCGCGTTTACCCGCGGTCATGACATTATTATTATTGGCGACGGGAGCGCCAGAAGCGGTAGTAAGCCCTTTCTTTTTCATCAAAATACTCCTAATTCTGGATTAAATGACTACACAAACCTAACTAATAAGTTAATCTTTTGTAAAAAAATAAAATCATTACTACAATGAACCTATAAACCAGTATAATTACCATGGTATTAATAATCTAATTAATATGACCAATTACTGTGATTAACATGGCAATAGTGGTATTTATATTACTGTTATTGAATGATATACCTTTGATTTGATAAAATTATTTGAGAATTTGTCGTATTTTATGTATAGCTTGAGTAAATCTGAGTAATAAAGACTGAGGATTACGTAAAATTCGCGTAGTATCCGCATGTAATAATTTGAAGAGGATAAGATAATGCGCAAAGTATTGTTATTAGCAGCGGCCATGTCGCCATTTTTTGTTGGTACTGCACAAGCAGTTTCAGTTAGTGCTCAAGCAGGTAAACATTTTACGGAATTGTCTGCTGGGTTGGGTAACCCAAATGCCGGTTTAGCGTTTAATGGTTCTTGGGCGCGCAGTGACCATGATGGTCAAATGGGGAGCCTCGGCGCTACATTTGGTTTGCCAATTGGGCCTTTTTCTGCTCATGTTGGTGGTAAAGGGTTATATTTATCGCCTGATAACAATAGTAATGGTGCTGCATTAGCTGTTGGTGGTGGGGTAAATTGGCAAGCTTTGCCTTCATTAAATATTTATGGTGAAGCTTATGGTGCTCCTGAGCAACTGACATCAGGCAGCAAATCGTACGTAGAAGCTAAAGCGGGCGCACGTTACACGGTATTCAAGCCGTTATCTATTGATGCTGGGTATCGGTTAATTGAAATGAAAGGTAGCCATGGCAACAACAGTGATAAAGTTGCAGATGGTTGGTATGTGGGAGCAGGGCTTTCATTTTAAAACTTTTCTCGTATTTTAATCAGTTCCTAATCCGGGATTAGCCCCTTAGATTGGGAACTGATAATTCCACCTTATTTTTTATTATCATAAATATTCTTTATTTAAAAGCCGCTTGAAACAAAATAATAACTAAGCTTATTTATTACGATGTTGCTCACATTGCACATACTAATAGCTGTTAGAGGGTTACTGTAATGAAACCAGTACTTCACGGCTTAACCCCGTGCTTTCCATAATAATTTCTAGGCTAACCCCTTGTTTAAGTAAATTACTCGCCAAAACAATTGTTGCCTCTTCTCGCCCTCTCTCAATGCCTTCAAGTAGACCTTCTTGGCGGCCTTTATCCTGTAACCGCTGTGCAATATTCATTATAGTTTCCTTATGTTTTTCGGTTTGCTCCCCCAATGCCTGCACAATATGTTCGAAATTAGTGGAGTCCAACGCAATGAACAAATAATTCAAGATAGTCACGATATCATTATCGCTATTATAGTGTTGATTAAGTGCCTGTGCCAAGAGCGGCAGAACTTGCTGAAATTCATCCCGTAAATACTTATGTTTCATCGCCAGCTCCATGACAGCGACTTTCCGATGATTAACCAATTGACTATCCTCTATTACCGTGACATCTACCAATGGGAATGGCTGTGTGTATAGCCCATTAGCGATATCTGGGAGTGTAAAACAATCCGTCCATAATTGCGTATAGGGGTATGGAGACCGCCCACCGTGATAAAAAAGAACTGGCACTACAAGAGGGGGCGTCTTATTACCTTGTTGCAGATGTTGGTTCATCGCTAAAAACGCATAATGCATTAAACGCCAAGCCATAAGTTTATCTGGGGTTGACTGGTGTTCGACTAAAAGATAAAGGTAACCTTTTCCGTGGGTTGTTTGCACTGAATATAAAACATCGGATAAACGTGAGCGCAGTTGTTTATCAATAAATGAAGAGTTAGTTAGGGCTAGCGTATTAAAATCACATAATGACTTAATATGATTAGGGAGGTGAATATCAAAAAAGTCTCGGGCATTCTCAATTTTCGTCATAAAGCCTTTAAAAGCGGCATCATGTGCAGTAGATATCCGTTTTTTCTGCATCCAATTATCCTTATTGGCAGCCAATGATAACAAGCAGTAACGTCACTACACCACAATAGAATAAGCAGACAAAGTTGTCTGCTCGGTATTATTTACTGATAAGGAGTGATATTTTGGAGGTAAATTTTAAGAGGTGTATTAACGTAGAGTAAAATATAGGAGTGATGAATGATTGGGTTAATGGATAAAGGTAATAACAATAAAACTCAATCCTGAGTAAAAGACTTCAAATGGCATGATATTGAAGTCTTTTACTTTATCGAGAGCTTACCCAACGTTTGGTAAAAAACCAGCAACAATAGCAAATTGGATAGCGATGACAGCGATACCGCAAAGTAGCACTAAACCTAATATTGGTGTGCCACCCTTAACTTGGTATTCACCTTGCGTTTCAACTTTACGCACCCGTAAGGTTAAGAGCGCAGGGATAATCAGTGCAAGAACAGACAGTGCAACAGCAGCATAAGTTAAGGCCTGCACGAAACTGCTAAAAAATAAGGCAGCTAACAGCGGCGGTATGAAGGTTAATAAACCTGTTTGAATGCGACCAAATAGGTGGTTACTGCGCTTAAATAGGTCGGCAAGATAATCAAATAGGCCAAGGGCAACACCTAAAAAGGAAGTCGCTAAGGCTAAATCCATAAATAAACTAACAGCGATATTTACGCGGGGTGTAGCCACAACATCACGGATTGCAGTCAGTAGCCCGTTTAGGCCAGATTGTTGCGCAAGGATCCCGATAAACGTATGAGAGGGAATTGACCCAAGCGTTGCGATTTGCCACAGAATATAGGCGACTAGTGGGATAGCACTACCCGTAATAAAAATCATACGTAATTTACGTACATCACCATTCATATAGTTCACCAAGCTAGGCACGCTTCCATGGAACCCAAATGAAGTGAATATAACGGGCACGGCAGCAAGAAGTAGGCCTTTTTCAACTGGCATTGTGCTTAAGTTAATAGCTTCGGCATGGGGCATCATCACGACTAACATAATCACTAAAAAAACAGTTTTTGCAGTGAATAAAATTCGATTAATAAAGTCTACAGAGTGGGTGCCTATGCAGACAATCGCACCCCCGATAATTGTGAACGCAATAATGGCAGTATCCGTCGAAATGTTAATACCCCACCATGAAGAAAAACTGTCTGAAATTAGAACACCGGCACCGCCAATATATGCAGTCGTTAAGGCGTACATTAATAACAGCATACTGAGGCCTGTTACTATTTGCCCTGTGGGACCTAGATATTTCTTAGCAACAGACCCTAATCCCATGTTGGCTGGGTTATGTTGATATACTTCAACTAATAGCAATGAGGTATAGCTCATTAACATCCACAAACCAACAAGCAAACAGACGATGCCTGTGAAACCGACACCTGCAGCAGCAAGTGGCATTGCCAGCATCCCAGCCCCTATTGTTGTTCCTGCAACGATTAACACACTGCCAAGCGTACGATTCTTCACAAGTTCCTCTAATTGAAATTAATTTATTAATAAGTGCAGCAGATTATGCGATTGCACGTGCGCTGTCAAATGTAAATTACAGGTGGTGTATATATATATTTACACCTTAAATTTAGTTGAGACTAAAAGAATAGCTAAATAAATACAGGTTAATTAAATGAAAAAATAATGAGAGATAAACGTAAATTCAAAGAGGAGGCATATGTTAAAAAATAGAGGGTAATTAATTGATTTTTCTATATAGACTAATTAACTGGGCAGTATGGCAGTTACTTAAGGTGAATTGTGTGATGGGGCTATAACAAAAGCATAAAAAATAAAATTAAATTGATTTTGAAATTATCATAAATCAAATTAATGAATATAAATCATCCGGATAATATAGGCAGACATATCTATAAAGGATGAAACTATGGACTTCATGATACAACTTGCCATTATCCTTGTTTGCTTGTTTTACGGAGCAAAAAAAGGTGGGATGGCGTTAGGGCTTTTGGGTGGTGTTGGTCTCGTAATTTTAGTTTTTGGGTTTGGCTTACCGCCAGGAAAACCGCCTGTTGATGTTATGCTTGTTATCATTGCTGTTGTTGCCGCATCAGCAACGTTACAAGCATCAGGCGGTTTAGATGTCATGCTGCAAATTGCAGAACGATTACTACGGAAAAACCCTAAATACATCTCTATTGTGGCACCATTTGTGACATGCATTTTAACCATTTTGTGTGGTACAGGGCATGTTGTTTATACTATTTTACCTATCATTTATGATGCAGCGATTAAAAACAATATTCGACCAGAAAGACCAATGGCTGCAAGTAGTATTGGTGCACAAATGGGGATTATAGCTAGCCCTGTATCAGTGGCTGTTGTTTCACTCGTTGCAATGTTAAATGGGGTGACGATAAACGGGCAATCTCTTGAATTTCTAGATTTATTGGCCATTACTATCCCATCAACATTATTAGGTATTTTAGCTATTGGTATCTTTAGTTGGTTTAGGGGGAAAGATCTTGATAAAGACCCCGTATTCCAAGAGTTTATTTCTGTCCCTGAAAACCATGATTATGTATATGGTGACAGTGTGACATTACTGGATAAAAAACTGCCTAAAATTAATTGGGTAGCGATGTGGATTTTCCTAGCATCTATTGCAGTCGTTGCATTATTAGGCGCTTTTTCTGAATTAAGACCACTAGTGAATGGTAAACCACTTTCTATGGTATTAGTGATCCAGATGTTTATGTTATTGGCAGGAGCGCTAATTATTATCATCTGTAAAACTAATCCAGGGCAAATATCGAAGAATGAAGTTTTCCGCTCAGGGATGATTGCTATTGTTGCGGTATATGGTATCGCATGGATGGCTGAAACCATGTTTGGTGCACACATGGATGAGATCAAAGGAACACTTGGTTCTTTAGTTAAGGATTTCCCATGGGCATATGCGGTTATTTTACTATTGGTGTCTAAATTCGTTAATTCACAAGCAGCGGCATTGGCAGCGGTTGTGCCTATCGCATTAGGAATTGGTGTTGACCCTGCTTATATTATTGCTTCTGCGCCAGCTTGTTATGGTTATTATATTTTACCAACTTATCCTAGTGACCTTGCAGCGATTCAATTTGACCGCTCAGGAACAACACGTATCGGTAAATTTGTTATCAACCACAGTTTTATCTTGCCGGGGTTAATTGGGGTGGGCGTCTCTTGCGTATTTGGCTGGGTATTTGCCGCTTTATATGGTTACCTATAAACCGATAGCAATCTCATAAGATGAAAAGCGATTGCATGGAAAGTCAATTACCATGCAATCGCTAACGATATTAAACTATCAACCAATTTCAATGTCAGAAAGCGGGTGGCAACAACAAGGTAATATTTCACCTTCTTGAACAAATGCCAAAGGTTTACGCTTATAGCCGACTTTTCCACGTAATAACATCACACGACATGAACCACAGTAGCCTTCACGGCATTGATATTCGACAGGAACACGGCTATCTTCGAGAGCTTCCAATAAACACGAATGGATTTCAGTATGGAAGGGAACTTGAACACCCTGCGTTAATCGCAGGGTGATTTTATGGCTAGCCATAATTACAGTTCGAAGTCGCTCAGGTCGTCGGTATCGACTTGAGAGTCAATTTGACCAACTAGGTAAGAACTAACTTCAACTTCTTGAGGTGCGACCTGTACGTTATCTGAAACTAACCATGCGTTAATCCATGGTATCGGGTTGGAGCGCCCTTCGAAAGGTAATTTCAAACCTACCGCTTGCATACGGATATTAGTAATGTATTCAACGTATTGGCATAAAATATCTTTATTTAAACCAATCATTGAACCTTCACTAAATAGGTAATCAGCCCACTCTTTTTCTTGTTCCGCTGCTTGTACGAACAAGTCGTAGCATTCTTGTTCACATTCCGCTGCAATTTCTGCCATTTCAGGGTCATCTTGACCTGAACGCAATAGGTTAAGCATGTGTTGAGTACCGGTTAGGTGCAACGCTTCATCACGTGCAATTAGCTTGATGATTTTTGCATTCCCTTCCATCAGTTCACGCTCAGCAAAAGCAAATGAACAAGCAAAACTAACATAAAAACGGATGGCTTCTAGGGCATTGACACTCATTAAGCACAGGTAAAGTTGCTTTTTAAGTTGGCGTAGAGAAACGGTGACTTGCTTGCCATTACAATTATGAGTGCCTTCACCAAACATATGGTAGTAGTTAGTCATTTCGATTAGGTCATCATAAAAACCAGAAATGTCTTTTGCACGCTTTAAAATTTCTTCATTTTCAACAATATCATCAAAAATGATGGCAGGGTCATTTACGATATTACGAATAATATGCGTATAAGAACGTGAGTGAATAGTTTCAGAAAATGCCCACGTTTCTACCCAAGTCTCTAACTCAGGAATTGAAATTAATGGCAACAGAGCCACATTTGGGCTGCGACCCTGAATAGAGTCAAGCAGCGTTTGGTATTTCAGATTACTGATGAAAATATGCTTTTCGTGTTCTGGCAATGCATTATAGTCAATGCGGTCGCGTGACACGTCAACTTCTTCTGGTCGCCAGAAAAATGACAGTTGTTTTTCAATCAGTTTTTCAAAAATAGGGTATTTTTGCTGATCATAGCGTGCCACGTTAACCGGCTGGCCGAAAAACATCGGTTCCAGCATTTGGTCATTTTTCTTCTGTGAAAACGTTGTATATGTATGTGACATAACCATTCCTATTAAATTTTACACGCGCCGCCTTCGCAATCGGAATCTGCTGACTCAACAACTTCTTCCAGATCACCTTGCACATCTTCCGCGCCATCGCGGGTGTTATGATAGTAAAGTGTTTTCACACCAAACTTATAGGCGAGCAATAAATCTTTTAGCAATTGGTTCATTGGTACTTTACCGCTCTCGAAACGAGTTGGGTCATAGTTTGTGTTTGCAGATATCGACTGGTCGATAAATTTCTGCATGATACCAACGAGTTGTAAATAACCGCTATTTGAAGGCATTTGCCATAACAGTTCATAAGCACTTTTAAGATTTTCGTAATCAGGGACGACCTGACGTAAGATGCCATCTTTAGATGCTTTAATACTGATGTAACCACGTGGCGGCTCAATACCATTGGTTGCGTTTGAAATCTGGGATGATGTTTCAGAAGGCATCAAAGCAGATAATGTAGAGTTACGCAGACCATGTTGTTTAATGTCTTGGCGAAGTGCTTCCCAATCATAATGTAAAGGCTCATTAGTTAACTTATCGAGTTCTTTTTTATAAGTATCGATCGGTAACACACCTTGTGCATAAGTGGTTTCATTGAACCATGGGCAAGCGCCTTGCTCTTTTGCTAGTTCATTTGAGGCTTTCAACAGGTAATATTGAATTGCTTCAAAGGTTTTATGCGTTAGATTATTTGCACTGCCATCGGAGTAACGAACACCATGTTTTGCCAAATAATAAGCATAGTTGATCACGCCAATACCTAAGGTACGACGGCCCATAGACCCTTGCTTCGCTGCAATAATTGGGTAATCTTGATAATCGAGTAGGGCATCTAACGCACGGACAGCTAACGTGGCTAATTCTTCTAACTCATCAAGGCTTTCAATTGCACCTAAGTTGAAAGCAGAAAGTGTACATAGCGCGATTTCACCATTTTCATCATTAATGTTATTTAATGGTTTTGTCGGTAATGCAATTTCTAAACACAGGTTCGATTGACGAACGGGTGCAACTTGTGGGTCAAATGGGCTATGTGTATTACAGTGGTCAACGTTTTGAATATAAATACGACCAGTAGATGCACGCTCTTGCATCATTAATGAAAATAGCTCAACGGCTTTTACGGCGGTCTTGCGAATATTTTCATCTTGTTCATATTTCACATACAAGCGTTCGAATTCTTCTTGATCGGCAAAGAAAGCGTCATAAAGACCTGGCACATCAGATGGGCTGAACAACGTGATATCTTGGTTTTTAATCAAGCGTTCGTACATCAATTTATTTAACTGAACGCCGTAGTCCATATGACGAACACGGTTACCTTCAACACCACGGTTATTTTTTAGAACCAATAAGCTTTCAACTTCTAAGTGCCAGATTGGGTAGAATAATGTTGCTGCACCACCGCGGACGCCACCTTGAGAACAAGATTTAACCGCTGTTTGGAAGTGCTTATAAAATGGTATACAGCCAGTATGGAATGCTTCACCACCACGAATAGGGCTACCTAATGCACGGATACGCCCTGCATTTACACCAATTCCTGCACGTTGTGAAACATATTTGACAATGGCACTTGATGTGGCGTTGATAGAATCAAGGCTGTCTCCACATTCAATTAGAACACAAGAACTAAATTGACGCGTAGGTGTACGTACCCCAGCCATAATTGGCGTAGGTAGTGAAATTTTGAAGGTAGATACGGCATCGTAGAAACGGCGAATGTAATCAAGACGTGTTTCTTTTGGGTAATGTGAAAATAGACAAGCCGCAACTAATATATATAAAAATTGCGCACTTTCGTATATTTCACCAGTTACGCGGTTTTGTACTAAATATTTGCCTTCGAGCTGTTTAACCGCAGCATAGGAAAAATTCATATCACGCCAATGGTCAATAAAACTATCCATTTGCTCGAACTCTGCTTCGGAGTAGTCTTCCAGCAAATGCTTATCATATTTCCCCATTTCAACGAGGTGTTTTACATGTGCATACAGTGCTGGTGGCTCAAATTGGCCATAGGCTTTCTTGCGTAGGTTAAATATCGCAAGACGTGCGGCAAGATATTGATAATCTGGTGTTTCACCAGTAATCAAATCGGCTGCTGCTTTGATCATCGTTTCGTGAATATCAGAAGTTCTGATCCCATCATAAAACTGAATCTGTGAACGTAACTCCACCTGAGAAACAGATACGTTACTGAGGCCTTCAGCAGCCCAGGTTATTACCTTGTGGATTTTATCGAGATTAATGCGTTCTTTATGTCCATCACGTTTTGTGACTAACAGACTCTGGTTCATGAGCAAATGCACCTTGGTTGAACAACAAATAGTGTAATGCAAACATAAAAAAGCCCATGGTTAAATGCCATGAGACTAGTTGTGTTATGTTTTGCCTTACTACTATATGTAGTAGTTTGTTGAGAATACCATAACAAGATAATGTTAATATGCGATTTTATCAAGTGAACAAATTGCGGGGTTCTTGTGGATAACTGGTTGGATAAGAAAATAGATCATGTCGGTAAGCTGCATGGTAAAAGGAACTAATAAAAAAAAAGCTTCCGACATGAGGACTAAAATAAATTTTGTAAATTGCGATCGTTTGCTGCTTTCTTAAACGTACTGCTTGCGATTTATGCTTTTCGCGACTAACAGGCTATTCGCTGATCGTGTGTAGCATATAATTGACATCCACATTTGGGCCAAGCCAAAATTTATCAGTCATAGGGTTATAGTGCAACCCTATGATATGTTTATCTTTTAACTGTGTTCCATCGACCCAGCTAATCAATTCTGATGGGCGAATAAATTTATTCGCATCATGAGTCCCTTTGGGGACCATTTTCATCACATACTCTGCAGCAACAACTGCCATCAACCAAGCTTTTTTATTACGATTAATAGTAGAAAAAATAACATGGCCACCTGGTTTAACTAATTTTGCGCAGGCTCTGACGACAGATTGTGGGTCTGGCACATGCTCTAGCATTTCCATGCAAGTTACAACATCATAGGCTTGAGGGTGTTTATCTGCATGTTGTTCAACCGTTTCTTGAACATATTCAACAGGAATACCTGACTCAAGCGAATGCAAACGTGCAACCATTAAAGGTTCCGCGCCCATATCTAGGCCAGTAACCTCCGCACCTTCACGCGCCATACTTTCTGATAAAATGCCGCCACCACAGCCTACATCAAGAATTTTTTTACCGAAAATCCCCTCTACACGTTGCATGATGTACCCTAAACGTAATGGGTTAATACGGTGTAAAGGGGCGAACTCGCCTTCTAAATCCCACCAGCGGGATGCGATGGATTCAAATTTTTCAATTTCTTGTTTATCGACATTAAGATACGCTGGGGTTTGGGTATCACTCATTAAAGAAGCTCCTATTTTGATCCTATTACCCGATAGACCTATTATTGATAGCCTGATTTTAATAGGGAGGTGATAGGCGCCCGTTTATTATTGAAGGTTAAAATGCAGACAATAACTGAGTTATCGCAGCTATTCATTGCAGAACCTTCAAGTTTCGGACACATAAACTTAATTTTCCGCTATTATACATAGCTTGAAAGACAAATACCCGTCTCTTATTTTTATTAAATTGGCGAATTGTGGTATAGTTCTACTCTTTGAATCCGAAGTTATGAGGGACAGTGGTTCCATGAGCGAGATTGCCAGAGAAATCACACCAGTTAATATCGAAGAAGAGCTTAAAAGTTCGTATTTGGATTATGCAATGTCCGTTATTGTCGGCCGTGCACTTCCGGATGTTCGAGATGGACTGAAGCCAGTACACCGCAGAGTACTATTTGCGATGAATGTATTGGGAAATGATTGGAATAAACCCTATAAAAAATCTGCCCGTATAGTCGGGGACGTCATCGGTAAATACCATCCACATGGTGATAGCGCTGTTTATGAGACTATCGTTCGTCTTGCACAGCCTTTCTCTATGCGTTACATGCTGGTGGATGGTCAAGGAAACTTCGGTTCAGTTGATGGAGACTCAGCTGCGGCAATGCGTTATACGGAAATCCGTATGGCGAAAATTGCTCATGAGCTACTGGCTGATCTTGAAAAAGAAACCGTTGATTTCGTTCCAAACTATGATGGAACAGAGCAAATTCCTGAAGTAATGCCAACGAAAATCCCTAACCTTTTAGTTAATGGGTCGTCAGGTATTGCTGTTGGGATGGCAACTAATATTCCTCCTCACAATTTAGGGGAAGTTATAAATGGTTGTCTTGCCTATATAGAAGATGAAGATATCAGTATTGAAGGTTTGATGGAGCACATACCGGGCCCAGATTTCCCGACTGCTGCCATCATCAACGGTCGTCGTGGTATCATCGATGCTTATCGTACAGGGCGTGGTAAGGTTTATATCCGTGCTAGTGCAGAAGTCGAAGTCGATGAGAAAAGTGGCCGTGAAACCATCATTGTCAGCGAAATACCTTATCAAGTGAATAAAGCTCGCTTGATTGAAAAAATTGCTGAACTAGTCAAAGACAAACGTGTTGACGGTATCAGTGCATTACGTGATGAGTCAGATAAAGACGGCATGCGTATTGTCATTGAGGTAAAACGTGATGCGGTGGGTGAGGTTGTCCTAAACAACTTGTATTCATTAACTCAGCTGCAAGTTTCTTTTGGCATTAATATGGTGGCTTTACATCAAGGCCAACCAAAAATACTGAATCTAAAAGATATTATTGCTGCTTTCGTTCGTCATCGTCGTGAGGTTGTTACACGCCGTACCATTTTTGAACTGCGTAAAGCACGCGATAGAGCTCATATACTTGAAGCGTTAGCGATTGCATTAGCGAATATTGACCCAATTATCGAGCTGATCCGTAAGGCACCAACGCCAGCAGAAGCCAAAGCAGGGCTGATAGCAAGGTCTTGGGACCTTGGTAATGTGGCTGCGATGCTAGAGCGTGCAGGTGATGACGCGGCTCGTCCAGAATGGTTAGAAGAACAGTTCGGTGTTCATGATGGTCAATATTTCCTTACTGAACAACAAGCACAAGCTATTCTTGATTTGCGTTTGCAAAAGTTAACGGGTCTTGAGCATGAAAAATTACTCGAAGAATACCGTGAACTTTTAATTCAAATTGAAGCTCTGTTATTTATTTTGCGTAGCCCTGAACGTTTGATGGAAGTTATTCGCGAAGAATTAGAAATTATTCGTGATACATATAATGACCCTCGACGTACTGAAATTACCGAGAATACCGCGGACATCAATATTGAAGATTTAATCAATCAAGAAGATGTGGTCGTTACGTTATCTCACCAAGGTTATGTGAAGTATCAGCCTCTGTCTGATTACGAAGCACAGCGTCGTGGAGGGAAAGGTAAATCGGCAGCGCGGACGAAAGACGAAGACTTTATTGAACGCCTCTTGGTTGCCAATACGCACGATACCATCTTGTGTTTCTCAAGTCGTGGTCGCTTATACTGGATGAAGGTTTACCAATTACCAGAGGCCAGCCGTGGTGCTCGTGGTCGTCCAATCGTTAACTTATTACCACTTGAACAAAACGAACGCATTACAGCTATCTTACCTGTACGAGAGTACGAAGAGGGCTACAACGTGTTTATGGCGACTGCAAGCGGTACGGTGAAGAAAACGCCTTTACAAGAATTCAGCCGTCCAAGAAGCGCAGGTATTATTGCGGTTAACCTAAATGAAGGTGATGAACTCATTGGTGTTAATTTGACCGATGGCTCAAATGAAGTCATGTTGTTCTCTGCGCAAGGTAAAGTGGTTCGCTTTGCTGAAGATGCAGTAAGACCGATGGGGCGCACTGCAACAGGTGTTCGTGGTATAAAATTAATGGATAACGATAAAGTTGTCTCTTTAATTATTCCTCGAGGGGAAGGCCATATCTTGACTGTAACAGAGAATGGTTACGGTAAACGTACTGAAGCAGCAGAATATCCAACAAAATCACGTGCAACTCAAGGGGTTATCTCCATTAAAGTGAGTGAACGTAACGGGAATGTAGTTGGCGCCATTCAAGTCGATGACACTGACCAAATCATGATGATCACTGATGCAGGGACGTTAGTTCGTACTCGAGTGTCAGAAGTCAGTATTGTTGGTCGAAATACTCAAGGTGTTACTCTGATTAGAACTGCCGAAGACGAAAAAGTTGTTGGCTTACAGCGCGTTGCTGAAACGGAAGATGATGAAGGTTTAGATGATGAAAATGTAGACGAAAACACCATGGAAAATGGTGTGGATGATGCAGACATCAATGAACAAGATTAATCATTTCGTTTAATCTACTCAACGGGCAGCCGATCACGCTGCCCGTTTTACTTTTCTAATTGATATCTCTCATGGTTTTTATTACTTTTCATGTTTATCGCTTTTTTATCATGTGATCGAGTATAATTAACGGTCATGGTATCGAATATACAGGAAGGCGCTTGAGATATTTACCCTCGTTTAAAACATCACTTAGACTCTCTCGAGATTTATTTCGTATCCTCGGCTTGATGTTGTGGGGGATGGGCGTTTTTATTACTTTATTTTTTCTTTATTCACAATTCAATGAGTATAAATCTGACATACGTCAGCAATTTTATTCAGGGCATGAGAATCTTCAGGCTTATATTCAACAAACCGGTGCGACCTTAAATTCTATTCAGTCAATGACTGAACAATATAAAACTAAATTACAAGAATCTGGGAATGGAAAGGCTACATCTACAAGTTTTATGGATTTGCCTAGTGCATCAAACTATTCTTTTTATAAATTAACCGCCGATACAGATTGTGATTATTTTAGGAATAGAGCTGAAAATTATTTACATGCTTTCGAACAATTAAATTATTTCTGGAAGGATAGTATTGCGGCTCCACAAGCCTTAAATCATGTATTTTTAGTCGGTTCAAGAAGTTATTGTATGGTGGATTATCCGATCCGTTCTACAATATCCGATATTGAGATATTGAAAAAAGTGAGTTATGAGAGTGTACGCACCTATCAGGGACTAAGGCTGAGAGGCAAAGAGCGTAATTTGTTCACTATTGTGCATGGCGCCCAACCCGATAACGGCCAAGTCTATCTAATTCAACCTGTTAATCATAAAGAGATGTTGCTTGCTTTTATTGGTCTAGAACGCTCAATCAATTTGAATCAATTTAATATAAGTAAAAATAAAGCAGTTGAAATATTGATGGTGAATAATTATAACCAACCTGTTTTATATTCACCGGTAGATATGAATCCTAAAAGTTCAGCACTGTTGAATATCGCAGAGCCTTCTTTTTTTGGCTTTAATTCTGATTATTCAAAATTAATTTTTAAGAAGCGTTTAGCCCCTTCTCAAGTAACGGTTATTTTCTCAATAGCAACATCTCAAATACTCGCGAGCTTAGAAGATACTATCTTCTACGGGGTAATACTTAATATTTTTACTGGTGGGCTTATTTTCTTTCTAATCTGGTTGTTAGAAAGAAAAATGTTGGAGCCAGCTGCGAATACCGCTATTCGCCTCGAAGAACATGAACAATTTAATCATAAAATTGTGGCCTCCGCGCCTGTGGGGATCATTATCTTACGGTTAACGGATGGTGGCAATATTCTAAGTAATGAGCTGGCTCATGATTATTTTCGCTTATTAAGTGATGATGATAAGCAGCGGATTTTGACAATTATTCGCCAGAAAGCGAGTAATTATATTGATGTTGTGACAACAAATGGTACACATTTACAGATCAGCTTTGTGAATTCTCGTTATCAAAATGAAGATGTCGCGATTTGTGTTTTAATTGATATCAGTATCCGTGTGCAAATGGAGAAATCATTGCAAGATATTGCTGATGCTGCAGAGCAAGCAAACCATGCAAAATCGATGTTCTTAGCAACGGTAAGCCATGAATTAAGAACACCGCTATATGGGATCATCGGTAACATTGAATTATTGCAACGTTATGAGTTATCCGAAAAAGCAACGCGTTTAGTGTCCACAATGGATAATTCTTCTTCATTACTGTTGCAAATCATCAGTGATATTTTGGATTTTTCTAAAATTGAATCTAAACAATTGAAAATAGAAAATAAACTTTTTAATTGTCGGGAAGTATTTGCATTTGTATTAGCTAACTATTTGCCATTAGTGACCAAGAAAAAAATATCGTTGTATTCTTATATTGAGCCTGACATTCCTGATTTAATTCTCAATGATTCAGTACGGCTACAGCAAGTGGTTTCTAATATTGTTAATAACAGTATTAAGTTTACGGAATCCGGTTTTGTACTGTTGTATGTTTGGAAAGATGAGAATTATTTGAAGGTCGAAATCCGAGATTCAGGGATAGGCATGACTCAAGCAGTGGTGATGCAATTATTTGACCCATTCTTTCAAGTACATGACCAAAACAATACCGGACACAAAGGAACAGGTTTAGGTTTAGCTATATGTGAAAAACTAATCAACCTAATGGATGGTGATATAGAAGTTAGTTCCCAAATAGGTCTTGGAAGTTCATTCACAATACGTATCCCACTTTATGGGCAAGAGTACATTAAAAAAACGGTTCCCGATTATCGTACAGGCTATCGTATTGCTATTTCGTGCCAAAACGAATTCTTAATGAATTTCCTATCACGGCTATTAGCACATGAAAAATTTATAGTAGTAACTAATAACTCTATCGACAAAACAATCGATTATGACCTGTTGATAACCGATTGTGAGCATAAAGGGGAAGTGAGAAGCACTCATCATATTCAGTTGTCGAGCTTCTACGCTGGTGATCTTTATGAAGCAAAATCAAATGAATGGGTTTATAACACATATCAATTAGATAAGTTACCCGTATTAATTGATAAAGTTATTATGAAAACCGTTGAGAATTCACAGAAAAATGTTAGCTCGAATGAGCAACTAATGGCAGATTTTTCTTTGGGTGAATACCATGTACTTATTGTTGATGACCACCCAATCAATCGGATGCTTTTGAGTGAACAATTAGCCAGCATCGGCTTTACAACGGGTACTGCAGTGGATGGATTAGATGCACTGAAATACTTAGATAGCCATCATGCTGATATTATTTTAACGGACGTCAACATGCCAAATATGGATGGTTATCAGTTGGCAAGAGAGTTACGCCGCTTAGAATGTAATTTACCTATTGTTGCACTAACAGCGAATGCGATGGCTGAGGAAAAACAACGCTGTATCGATGCGGGTATGAATGATTGTTTATCAAAACCAACCACTATTGCTATTTTGCGCGAGACATTGACCCGTTTTTGCTGAAAAATGAATGGAGTAAAAAATAAAAACCCGTAACCGGGTTTTTATCGTGTAGTAAAAGAACTTAAATATTACTCTGAAGGCGAGTTATCAATACTGACAGAAGAAAGATAGTTCAGTAAGGCAATATCATTTTCAACGCCTAATTTCAACATTGCTGATTTTTTCTGGCTACTAATTGTTTTGATACTACGATTAAGCTTCTTAGCAATTTCAGTGACTAAGAAACCTTCAGCAAATAAACGCAGAACTTCACTTTCTTTTGGCGATAAGCGTTTATCACCGTAACCACTCGCATTGACTTTTTCTAACAATTTACTCACACTTTCAGGGGTAAACTTTTTACCTTTCTGTAAGGCCGCTAATGCTTTAGGTAAATCTGCTGGTGCGCCTTGTTTTAACACTATACCTTCGATATCCAGTTCTAGAATTGCACTTAGAATGGCTGGATTATTGTTCATGGTGAGAACAATAATTGAAAGGTCAGGATAATGGCGTTTAATGTATTTGATTAACGTAATACCATCGCCGTATTTATCACCTGGCATAGATAAATCAGTAACTAGAACATCAGCGTTTAAGCGTGCTAAGTTATTAATTAAAGAGGTTGAGTCCTCAAATTCACCTACGATATTCACCCATTCGATTTGTTCAAGTGATTTTCTGATACCGAAAAGAACAATAGGGTGATCATCGGCAACAATGACATTTAGGTTATTCATCTTATTGGTTACCTTCTGGCATTAGTTTTTTGACTGAATTATCCAGCATGCTAATGCATTTTCTTATTTCCAATCCGTTTTCATCTGCTATATAACGCTCTAAATCTTCACAAATTTTATGAAGAACTGTGAATTCGAGCATAGCAAAAACTCCTTTTAAACGATGTGCAGTGTTTTTCAATTCGGTCAAATCCTCAACACTTTCACTATTATACAGTTTATTAATATCTATCGGTACTGTTGTTATGAACAAATCTCGATATCCACTGTTAGCTAAAACTAATTGATAACTTTTAATTGCATTTTCCATTTCTCCATCAGGGTTAGATAATGAAGTTTGAGATTCAACCTCGTTAGGTTCTGGTAAGCGTGAACATTCATCTTCGCTATCCGAATTTTCGATAAGTAATGAAATTGCACTAATAAGCTCATCAGCAAAGTTATAATTAACCTCTATGTAGTGAGGTTGCAACTCGTGCATTCCAGAAAGATTACCATTAATTTTGATAATGTGTTCAAAACATTCTTCATTATTATCAGTGATCAACAGATCCCAATCCGTATGCGGAGAACTTTCATTTAAATCAAGAAATTCTGCGCCATAATTGGCTAAGGTATTTCTGATAATACGCGAAATATCTGCATTATGAATATTTAACCGCACGTAGACATCCTCTAATAAAGCAGGATAATCCTTAACAAGGAGTTCATTGGTCGCTGGAAGTGTAATCTCATAATGTGTGCCTATCGCATCGCTAGTACGAATCGAAAATGTCCCATTCATCCTCTTTACCAATAACTTACATAAATAAAATGTCATACCAGAACGAGTGAAGTGAGATGAATTTAGTATTTTCCCAAGAAAAGGACTTTGCAAGTTATTAAGTTCTTGGTTACTAAGCCCTGAACCACTATCTCTAATGTTAAGTAAAACGACTCTTTTTTCTGAATCATAAGATAGCGTGAAAGATATCTTCCCAAAAGAGGTTGTTGCAATAGAATAATCCCAAATGAGTTGTATTAGATGCTGTAAATAAGCCAAATTGGTTTCAATTAATGAATCAGGATTGATATTGTTATGAAAATAAAGGGCTAACCCTTTATTATTAAGACGCGATAGGTTTTGTTTCAAAAACTGATTAACGACATTTGCAATCGAAATTTTTTCACTTTTTAGTGGAGTTGTTTCTGATTCTAGCTGATTTAGCAACCCTATATTTTCAAACCAACGGTTAATATAAAATAGCTGACTTTCTATTTCCAAAACAAATTTTTGGTTATTTTCACCTGAAATTTTAGCTAATTTAGTTAATTGGTCGTCAATTTGGATAAGAGCAGGAAGTATTTCACTACACATATTTTCAAATACAACCTTGCGCATTTGGATATTCTTTTTATATTCACGGTTGGCTAGTTCTTGGCGTTTTTGAGTGAGAGCTTCCTTGTCTTTATCTACAATAATAAACATGACAGTATTTGCTTTGGTTGCACTTTCAACAAGTACGATCTCATAAACAATATTTTCAATCGAAACCTGAATAACATCATGATTTTCGATTGCCATCTCTTTTATATGAACCAAATCCATTGAAGGTAGTAATTGATTTGCAATGTTATTGCTAAGGATTTTTTTGTTGGCATTAAAGTCGTAGACTAAAATACCATAGGCAATATGGTTAATCAGGGCATTGTTTAGTGCTTCGTTAAAATGGAGTTCTTGTAGCATGTTGGTATTGGGAGAAATAAGCCGTTTACGAATAAAAGCCATGATCAACAAAGCAAGGAAAATCATGATGAGCATGCCTGTCATTAACCAAAGGTTAAAGCTCACCATATTAAAAATAATGTTTTTTAATGAAGTATGATAATAAAGCTGATAGCTAGTTCCTTCAATAGGTTGCGAAAATATTAGGTTTGTTCCAACCCAAGAGGTATGAGACTCATTACTGCCAGTACTTGATGGGCGTGTATTAATGGTGAAAAAATCCCCATTAAGGCTTGCTGGGATCAGCGAATTAATGGAAATATCAAACGAAATAACACTGGTTAGCTGCCCTGGAGAGTTGAACATCAAGCGATATGTATAATAGAAGAGGTTATCTGGAGAATACTTTTGTATATTAGATATAATTTCTCGTCTATCTAACAGTGTCGACTGAGTCAACATATCCGCACGCTTTTCTTCAGCAGTTAGAGTCAGATAGCTTTCCTTAAAACGTAGTTCAGGCTTAAGTATTGAATGAGTAGTTACTAAAACTAAAGTATTATCTAGCCCATTAAGATAATACATTGAGTTATATTCATTGCGTGCACCCCAGACAATCTCCATATAATCAGCTAGCTTAGTGGCTAATAAATTATTCGCTTTTTTATTATTCCCAAATACAATCGCATCAATAGTTTGGTTTGCACTACTTAACCAAAAAATATCATGGCGCATTTCTGTCACGGAAAGTTTATCTATAGCAGTGGGAGTTGTTTTATCATTGGCAAGCTTATAAATGTGGCTAGCTTGGTAGCGGTAGTCTTCGATTTGATACGCTAACCTAGTGGCCATACTACTTAATGAGGTCTGGCGGTTTTGCACCCATGCTTGATAGTAGTTAAATAGTGATAAAAACAGCATCACAATTAACAACAGAATAAACGCAGCAAAAATACGTGAAAGAGTGCTTGGTTTTAATGATGATTGTTTGTACATACTGTAGCGTGCGTTCCCATAGGCTAAAAATTATTAGGTTAAAAATCATACGCCTAGAGAAATGATAGACACCGATTTTGCACAGATATTACCATTATTTTTCGCAAATAGAGAGTAATTGAGTGAAGATTAGCCAAACGAAGTAAAAAAATCAATTTTTTTACTTTCAGGGGTAGACAAGGCGTCGGGATTCCTCCATAATCGCGCCCCATGGAGAGATGGCCGAGCGGTCGAAGGCAGCGGTCTTGAAAACCGCCGATGGGAAACCATCCTAGAGTTCGAATCTCTATCTCTCCGCCATATTCGCCGGCTTAGCTCAGTTGGTAGAGCAACTGACTTGTAATCAGTAGGTCACCAGTTCGACTCCGGTAGCCGGCACCAAATAAGAACCCGTTATCTCATAGAGATAACGGGTTTTTTCTTGCTTGTCATTCAGGTCATTCTACTGCTTCAAATAGTCGATGGGACATATTTGAGCCATCACAGAACATTAGCTTGTCGACCTTCATTGCATACTCAGTTAGATGATTTAGTACTAAATAGGTATCGCTTCCCACTCTCATTTTTCCAACGTTAGCCGTTGGTGCCTCATATTTCCTCTAATCACTGCCATGCTTTAATATGAGTAGGTAAAAACTATTAGTGTTTATCTGGTAAAAGTATAACGTGAGAAAATATTTGGTTGCTTATTCATAGCTGAGGGTAGTGTTTATACGGATTATTGATATAATACTCACTGTTTAAGTCAGCTTATATTGTTGTGGCATTCATTCGTTATGGCATTCATGTTGAATTTAACAGACGAAATGCAGTCTAAAATAGCGTGCATTCTGCAAAGGCGAAGTATTGGGAGATATAATGTACGCCACAAACCCGTTTTCACTGAAGTTGTTCCATCCAAAATATGCAGTAACATGGTTAGGGGTATCTCTTTTATATTTATTGGTACAGTTACCTTATACATGGCAAGTTTGGTTAGGGGCCTTCTTGGGGAAAAACTCAAGGTATTTTATTAAGCGAAGAGTCTCAATTATAAAGCGAAATTTAGAATTATGTTTTCCAAATAAAAGTAAAAAAGAAATTGATGATCTAGTCACCGAAAATTTAAAATCATTAGGTATTGCTCTATTCGAAACTGGAATAGCATGGTTCTGGAGTGATACAAAAGTTAAAAAACTGTTCCAAGTTAAGGGAATGTCAAATTATTTGGATGCAGTGGCCAAAAATAAAGGTGTGATTATTGTTGGTGTGCATTTTATGTCGCTAGAGCTAGGTGGTAGGATCATGGGGCTCTGTTTTCCTGTTAATGCGATGTATAGGCCACATAACAATAAAGCAATGGAATACATCCAGACTAGAGGCCGCTGTCGCTCCGGCAAAGGAATGATTGACCGGAAAAATCTCAGATTCATGGTTCAAGAATTAAAAAGCGGTAAAGCAATATGGTTTGCTCCAGACCAAGATTTTGGTAGAAAAGGAACTATCTTTGCCCCATTTTTCTCGGTTAAACATAGTTCCACATCAAAAGGGACATCAACCCTTGCTCAACTGTCACATTCGCCAACTCTTACTGTTACGTTATTAAGAAATAAAAGCGGCGTTAAATATGACTTAATACTGGGAAAGGAAATACTTGGATATCCGACGACAGATGCTTTGCTGGATGCTACAACGATTAACTCAGTGTTAGAAGCTGAAATAAGAAAGGCTCCTGAGCAGTATCTTTGGGCTCATAGGCGTTTTAAAACTAGACCTGAAGGGGAGGCTTCACTGTATTTATAAATTTGCTATTCAGTAAATTTAAATCAAACAGTGAGATAACCTGTTTAAATATTATGATTAGTAAGTGGTGAGTATTTTTTGATGCTATTAAAGCAAACCCACCAAATATATGACTAACAATTTTATTGTAAGAAAGCCTCGTATTATACGAGGCTTTCTTATTAGAACCAGTTGTGTAGTAATAAAAATGATAATGAAAATATAAAAAGTACCATAAGATGCTGGAGTAATTTTAAAAATAAAAGGAATCTTCTTAATTGGTTCATTCTTTCCTGCTTGTACTAATTAAAAATGACTTATTTAGCGTAGTAAAGAAATGAACAAAAAACGAATATAAAATAATTTTTTTGAAAAAGTGTGATGTAAATTAAATTTTATTAAGTAAGAGGTAAGTATAAATAACTAAATTAAGTGAGTTTTATAAGGGATTTATATTAGTTGATTAATGGTGATATGAAAATAATAAAAATGCTCTCTATAAATTAATATAAAGAGCATTATTCTTTTTATATATTGAAATGGCTAAAAGGATTGTTCATATTCAAGTGCTTTTTTCTTATCATATTTGTGTTCCCATTTTGCAACTACTAGTGCAGCAAGGGCATTACCTACCACATTAAGGGCTGTCCGGGCCATATCAAGAATACGGTCGACACCAGCGATGAATGCAAGACCTTCTAATGGGATACCCACACTGCCTAAGGTGGCGAGAAGAACAACAAATGATACGCCAGGAACCCCTGCAATCCCTTTAGAAGTGATCATTAATGTGAATACAAGTATTAATTCTTGCCCGATAGAAAGCTCAATACCATAGAGTTGGGCAATAAATATCGCAGCAATACTTTGATATAATGTTGAACCATCTAAATTGAATGAATAACCAATTGGAATGACAAAACTGGTAATCGATTTTGGTGCCCCGTATTTTTCCATTTTATCCATAATACGAGGGAGTACTGTTTCAGAGCTTGCTGTTGAATAAGCAAGCAATAATTCGTCTTTTAATATTTTCATTAAGGTGAAAATATTTATTCGACAGTAACGAGCGACTAAGCCCAATACAACTACCGCAAAAAATATAATTGCGCAGTGGACAAGTATGACTAATTTTAATAGTGGGACTAATGATGAAAAGCCGAAATTAGCGACAGTAACTGAAATTAAGGCAAATACACCGATAGGGGCATACATCATGATCATGTTAGTTACACGAAACATGGTTTCAGAAAAAGTCTGTAGCACATCAAGTAATGGTTGTTTTTTCTCTAAAGGCAAAGAAGAAAGCCCTAAGCCAAATAAAACAGCAAAGAAAATGACTGGAAGCATATCACCACTTGCCATTGCTGAAAAAATATTACTAGGAACTAAAGTCAGGATAGTATTAATAATCCCTGAAGGGTGGCTTGCAACTTCTTGGGTTGTTTTTTCATACTGGGATATATCGACTTGTGTTAATTGTGACATATCAATACCAACACCGGGTTGGAATATATTGGCGAAAGAGATCCCGACAATAATAGCAATGGTAGTAATAACCTCAAAGTAAACGATAGTTTTAAACCCAAGGGACCCTAGCTGCTTTGTATTTCCAACCCCGGCTATCCCTACTATTAGAGTAGAAATAACAATAGGAACAACGATCATTTTAATTAATTGAATAAAAATCTTACCAGCTGGAGACAGAATATTCAGAATAAGCCAATCTTTGTATTCAGTATTATCATGTAAAAGCGCCCCAGCAATAACGCCTAAAATGAGAGCTACCAATATTTGCCACCCTAGGCCAAATTTAAATGGTTTCTTTTTAGTTACTTGGTTTAATGTCATAGTGGAATCTCATTATATAAATAATATTTATGTATATGCTTTTTTATTATCATAAATTTTATAACCAATATTCGATAAAACTACAACTATTAACTCGAAAAAATAGAGTGATTACATTGGGTGATTTATTTCATTATGTATATTTTGTTATTATGTTATGTATAAACAAGTAATTATGTAAAAATATATGACTAAATGTATCTTTTAAGGAAGGGGAGATGTTAGAGACGTGTGTTGTGTTTAAGTAACTATTGGTTATTATTTTTTTAATTAATTATGTTATTAATGTTAATTAATTTATCATAAGACTTAATTATGGGAAGGTAATGACTTAAAGTGTTTGATTTGTTGCAGGGAATAGAAAATATAATATAAAAAATAAATTTGAGGATATTATTAATTAACAATTAGTTTTTGGCGATTATCTAACTGCCGAAAAATTAATCGAATCTATGTTGTATTATCCCGTAAAAAATATTCTGCATTAATTTGTTGAGGATTGGCTGCGCTTATATGCTGCAAGTAATGTGCGCTCTGATAAATCAAGGTAGCTACGTAGGGCACTGGCTGCTTCTACATTACGACCAGAGTCTAATAATTCAAGAATAGATTGGTTTTTATCAATATAAGGGGCATAGAGAATTTTGGGGTCATTAAGGTGACCAAATGCTAAGCGTAATTCTGCTGAAACATTACGATACAGCTTAATTAGGCGTTCGCTATCTGATAACTCGACAATCGCGGTATGAAACTGCATATTTGCGGTTCCTACACCAACCCAATCTTCTATTTTTTCATGCTCACGTGCACAGCTGACTGCCTCTTTCATTTTTTGAACCGCGGGGTGTAAAGCATATGCATGAGTGAGTGCATCACACTCGATTAAGCGGCGTACTTGATAGATGTCAATAATAGCAGCCATATCAGGCACAGAAACAAATACGCCCCTATTTGGTGCGTAGGTAAGTAAGCCTTCTTGAGTGAGAACCCTAAACACTTCCCGCAAGGTGTTGCGTGAAATATCTAACACTTCACTTAATGTTGCTTCAGATAAGCGCTGACCTGGAGTGATTTCTCCCGCCGTAATTTTATAGCGAATAGTTTCTGCAATAGTCACGGATAAGGTTTGTGCAACAGGTTGTTTTTTCATAAAAAGAATAGTTTTAATTTAGCGATTAAATGAGTCGCTATATTCACATATTCGAGTTAGAGCGGCAAGTTTCCTTGCACAATGAGCACACTAGACTCATTTTTTGCACTGATATAGTGAAATTAAATAATTTTGCATCATTTTGGTGCTGATTATTTTGTAAGAAAGTAGACCGACTTCAATAATTTGTTAAAAAAGTGATCACGTCTTGGTTTTTAAATCATCAATAACGATTTTTATTGATTGTTTATTCAGCATCTCATATTAATTGTTCAACAATTTATTAAAGATAGATTAACAATATCTATAACAAGTAGAACAATGGCACGATAATTGCCTCAATGATCATGACATCAACAATCACATCAATAATTAAAACAATAACTATTAGAGGAGTATGCATATGGCCGCTCAAGAAAGCGCATCAACGACCGCAGAGTATGTGAAAAGCCGCCGTTCTTCATTAATAAGTGCAATTTTTTTGATGGCAACTTCTGCCATAGGTCCTGGATTTATTACACAAACAGCAACCTTTACTGTCACATTAGGTGCGGCATTTGCGTTCGGTATTTTAGCGTCTATCGTGATTGATTTTGTTGTTCAGCAAAATATATGGCGAGTCGTGACATTAACGAAAATGCATTCATCAGAAATTGCTAATGCCACAATCCCAGGAAGTGGCTATTTACTTGCCATATTGGTTATTTTTGGTGGGCTTATTTTCAATATTGGTAATATTGCTGGTGCAGGTTTAGGGCTAAATGCACTTGTTGGTCTCGACCCAAAATGGGGAGGGTTAATCAGTGCATTGCTGGCGATTTATATTTTCTCATCCCGTAAAGCAAGCACATTTATTGACAGGCTCATTATTGGGTTAGGTGTAGTGATGATTGGCCTAACGTTATTTGTGGCTATTGCATCAAACCCACCTGTTGGCGAGGCTCTACGTCAAAGTGTATTACCGGATACGGTTGATTTTGCCATGATAACCACCATTGTCGGGGGAACCGTTGGGGGATATATCTGCTATGCAGGCGCGCACCGCTTATTAGATAAAGGTGCAGTAGGGATTGAAAATATAAATATTGTGTCGAGTGCAGCAACCAAAGGCATCTTAGTTGTTGGTTTGATGCGCTACATTTTATTCCTTGCGATCTTAGGTGTGGTTGCAAGTGGTGTAACGATTGATATTTCAGGGCATGCGGCTAACCCTGCATCTCAAGCATTTCAGGCAGCAGCAGGTAACTTTGGTTTACGTATTTTTGGCTTAATTTTATGGGCTGCGGCACTGACCAGCGTGATTGGTGCAGCTTATACATCAATGAGTTTTTTAACGGCATTTAAATCATCAATTACCGAAAGGCAGCGTAATGTCGCGACCATCCTATTTATTGCTATTTCATTAATTGTTTATTTATTTATGGGAACAGCGCCTGCCGCATTATTAGTATTTGCAGGTGGTTTCAATGGGTTAATCTTGCCTATTGGATTGACCTTGTTTGTTTATATTGGTTGGAAAAGAACTGATTTGATGTCGGGATACCACTATCCACGTTGGTTATTATGGTCTGGGGTTATTACTTGTGCCTTAACTTGGTATATGGGTGTTATGTCTGTCAGTACAATCTTTAATTATCTGAAGTAACCCAAGGGGCGATGATGAAAAAACAAATCGATTTAAACAGTGACCTCGGGGAAAGTTTTGGTCAATGGAGTATGGGGAATGATGCAGCGATCCTTCCCGTGGTTAGCAGTGCTAATGTTGCTTGTGGGTTCCATGCGGGGTCACCAGAAGGCATATTAAAAACACTGCAAGCGGCTCAAGATAATGGGGTTGTGGTCGGTGCTCATGTTGGTTATCCCGACTTAGTTGGTTTTGGTCGTCGTAATATGGATATTGCTACTGATGAATTAATGGCGGATGTTATTTACCAGATTGGCGCTCTGCAAGGGTTAGCTACTGCCGTTGGGACTCAAGTACGTTATGTTAAGCCCCATGGGGCACTGTATAACACGATTGCTCACGATAAGCGCCAAGCGATGGCTGTGATTAATGCAATGTTAGCTATTGATAATCAATTGATATTAGTCGCATTAGCGGGCTCACCATTGATTGTATGGGCAAGAGAAAGTGGGTTGAATGTGGTGGCTGAAGCCTTTGCGGATAGGGCTTATAACAGCGATGGCACGTTAGTTTCACGTCGATTAGAAGGCGCAGTTTTACATGACCCGCAATTAGTTGCACAACGCATGTTGCAACTGGTTAACGAAGGCGGGGTGATGTCAATTGATGGCCAATTTACTCCGATTGAAGCTGGGTCGATTTGTGTACATGGGGATAGCCCCGGTGCGTTAGAAATGGCACAGGAAGTACGTAATGTATTAGAAAATCAAGGCATTGAAATTCAGGGTTTTGTGCATAGAAGGGATAGCTAATGACGCAACTTATGAAGGCATCGCAACAAGCGATTGATGCGGCACGCGCCGCCAGAGAAGCTATTCGTAGTGGTTATGATAAACCAACAGCAGGGCTTGCCAGCGGAATGACACAAGCCAATATGATAGCCTTGCCCCGTGACTGGGCGTTCGATTTTTTATTATACGCACAGCGTAACCCTAAGAGTTGCCCAGTGCTAGATGTATGCGAAGCAGGGAGTTGGCAAACAAGCCTTGCAGACGGAGCTGATTTACGGACAGATATTCCACGTTACCGTGTTTGGGAAAATGGGCAGTTAGCTGCTGAAATTACAGATGCGACAGAGATTTATCAACAACATCCAGATTTAGTCACCTTTCTTATTGGTTGTAGCTTTACATTTGAAACGCCAATGATTGAGGCGGGTATTGATATACGGCATATCACTGATCAATCGAATGTCCCCATGTTTAAAACGAATCGATTATGTCGCCCCGCGGGGCGTTTGCAGAGGGAATTAGTTGTTTCAATGCGCCCAATCCCCGCTGACCGCATCGCGGATGCCGTGAGTATTACTGGGCGCTTTCCCGCGGTTCATGGAACGCCTGTTCATGTTGGTGCACCTGAGCAGCTTGGTATTCAGGATATTATGCGCCCTGATTTCGGTGATGCCGTCAGAATTGAAAAAGGGGAAATTCCGGTATTTTGGGCATGCGGAGTGACGCCACAAGCGGCAGTAATGAAGTCCGGTGTTCCTTTTGCTTTGAGTCATGCACCCGGTTATATGTTTATTACTGATGTTCCTGATGCTGCATATCATATATAGAGGTGCCCATTGCGATTTTTACCCGTCAATTTAAGTGCCTTCATGGTTGAATTGGATAGCCTTGAACAAACAATGGCACTGACAGACTCTTTAACAGAGATACCAATTCATGGGGTTGAAGAAATAATCCCCGCAGCGCGAACCATTTTAGTCCGCTATAACCCGTTTATTGCGGAAGAAGACAACTTGGTTAAATTGATTTCCTTGAGGGATATCACCAAAGCTAAAGCGAAGGCTAGCAAGCTTGTGACAATTCCTGTCCATTATAATGGGCAGGATTTACCTGATGTTGCCCAGTTCCTCGGTGTTTCTGTTGATGAGGTGATCCGGCGACACACACAAAATGAGTATCAAGTTGCTTTTAGCGGTTTTGCGCCGGGTTTTGGTTACATGGTTTCTAAGCATGCTCAGTTAAATGTCCCAAGGCGCCAATCACCTCGAGTGCGGATACCCGCAGGTTCAGTGGCTTTGGCTGGGGAGTTTAGTAGTGTTTATCCGCAAGCAAGCCCCGGGGGCTGGCAGTTAATTGGTGTAACCGAGTTATCAATGTGGGATATCAACCGCCCTGAACCAGCCTTAGTGCAGGCAGGGACTCGGGTCAACTTTGTTGATGCACAGAAAAGTCAGGTTAGTTATAGCTTACCCACAAAGAACCTAAGCATAGAGCAACCTGAAAATACGAAAGCAGACATAATCGTGTTGGCTACGGGTTTACAGACGTTATTCCAAGATTTAGGCCGAGTAGGCCAGTCGGCATTAGGGATTTCAGAATCCGGTGGTATGGACAAATCAGCACTACGTAGTGCTAATCGTATTGTGGGGAATTTATCTGACGCAGCGGTATTAGAAATTACTCAAGGTGGCTTTAAAGCTCAAATAAATAGAAATTTAGTTGTTGCTGTTACAGGCGCCTCCTGTGTGATTGAGGTGACAACCGCTAGCAATCAACAATATCAAGTTAATCCTTATCAACCTGTACATTTAATCAAAGGGGATGTGATTAAACTTGGGAGTCCAAATAAAGGTGTACGCAGTTATTTAGCTGTACGGGGTGGGTTTAATGTTAAACCTATTTTATCCAGTTGTTCATTCGACACTTTGGCACAGGTTGGTCCTGCGCCTCTTAGGGTTAATCAGGCACTAAGCATTAAGACAAGCTCACCGATATCAGCAGTTTCTTTATCAGAAACCCCTGCATTTGATTACCCAGATGCAGATGATGTTGTTGTGCTTGATGTAGTTTTAGGCCCTAGAACTGATTGGTTTACAGAGCAAGCCATTGATAAGCTAACAAATCAATTGTGGCAGGTAACAGCCGCATCAAATCGTATAGGTTTGCGTTTGTCAGGTGAGAAACCTTTTGAGCGTAAAAAATTACAAGAATTGCCGAGTGAGGGGACTTGTATAGGCGCTATCCAAGTTCCTGCGAATGGCCAGCCAGTTTTATTTTTAAATGACCATCCATTAACCGGGGGTTACCCAGTTATTGGGGCCGTATGTGAATATCATTTAGATTTAGCAGGGCAAATTCCTGTCAATGCAAGAATACGCTTTAATCCACTTGGTGAATTTAAAGAATTACATGGGAGTGATGGTACTGATGAACAAGAATAAAAAGACACACAAAGTATTGATTGCAAACCGAGGTGAAATCGCTGTGCGTATTATTCGTGCTTGCCGTGATTATGGTTTCCAGTCTGTTGCGGTGTATGCAGACAGCGATATTGATGCATTACACGTTAAAATGGCAGATGAGGCATATGGGCTAAACGGGAACTCACCTGCACAAAGTTACTTAAATATTGAAAAGTTAATTGAAGTCGCTCAGAAGTCAGGTGCGACGATGGTGCACCCAGGTTATGGCTTTTTGTCTGAGCGTGCGGAATTTGCCCGTGCGGTGAATGATGCGGGTTTAATATGGATAGGACCAAGTGCGGAGAGTATTGATATCTTAGGTGATAAGGTTCAGGCTCGCCATATTGCTATGCAAGTAGGAGCCCCACTGGTTGTGGGGACGAAAGACCCGGTTATTGATGCGCAGGAGGTAGTTAAATTTGCTCATCAACACGGTTTGCCTATCGCAATAAAAGCTGCGTTTGGTGGAGGTGGTCGAGGTCTCAAAGTCGCGTGGCAATTACATGAAGTTGAAGAACTTTATCATTCTGCTGTACGCGAAGCGGTTGCCGCTTTTGGGCGTGGTGAGTGTTTTATTGAACAGTTTTTGCATAACCCGCGCCACATTGAAGCACAGGTGATTGCAGATACACATGGTAATGTGCTGGTGGTGGGGACAAGGGATTGTTCATTGCAGCGTCGTAATCAAAAATTGGTCGAGGAATCACCCGCGCCATTTTTATCTGAGGAACAACAGCAACAAATTATTAAATCCTCAACAGATATTTGTCGTAAAGCTGGCTATGTTGGCGCAGGCACTGTTGAGTTTTTACTGAGTCAGGACGGGACGTTATCATTCTTAGAGGTGAATACTCGGCTACAAGTTGAGCATCCGGTAACTGAGGAAACGGCAGGGATTGATTTAGTGATTGAGCAATTACGTATTGCCGAAGGTTTACCTTTAAGTATTAATGAGACTCCGAAGCCTCGCGGTCATGCTTTTGAGTTCCGAATTAATGCGGAAGATGCAGGTAATGGTTTTTTGCCAACACCAGGGACAATTACAACTTTTGATGTTCCAACAGGGCCTGGAGTTCGTATTGATAGTGGTGTTGCTGCTGGTACGACGATCCCAGGGACATTTGATTCGTTAATGGCAAAACTGATAGTGGTGGGAAATACGCGAGAACAAGCTATTTCACGCGCCCGTCGCGCTTTAGCAGAGTTTAAGATTGAGGGGGTCGCATCGGTATTACCGTTCCACCGTGCGGTCATGGAACAAGCCGACTTTTGTGACCATTTTAATGTGCATACACGTTGGATTGAAACAGAATTTAGTGTGGAGATCCCCCCTGCAAAGCGCCAAATTCCATCTGCAAACCATCAATTGACTCGCACCTTTATTGAAATTGATGGCAAACGTTGTGAATTAGGCTTACCGGCGCAGTTAATGTCCGGCCTTACCGCAAATAGTGTGTCTCCAACTAATATGATACCACCTAACGGTGAGCTTCAAGCTGCTAGCAACCCTGATGCGGTGAATGCGCCTATCTCCGGTGTGTTGTTTAACTGGTTGATCCCTCAGGGGGACAATGTCGTAGAAGGGGATGTTATTGGCGTAATGGAAGCGATGAAAATGGAAGTGCAAATTATTGCTCATCGTACTGGAACGCTGAAATACCATGCAAATAAAGGTGAGTTTATTGAAGCGGAATCTCCAATTGCTGAAATTATCTAACATGTAATAGTTGTATGGCTTGGGCTGGAAAACGGCTCAAGCTAACGAGACTGGCGCTTAGGTAACGACCTTAATGGTGGGTGTGGTGCAGGAACCGCATGTTGTTCTTCAACGGCCATCTCTTCACTATCACGATAAACTTCACCGCAGAGAAAATAAAGGTTTGGTCGTTTTGATTCTAAGTATTTTTTTCGGCTGACACATTGCTCTTGTGTGAAAATGGTTTCAGTCACGGGCAATGCATCACATGAATCTGTGCCGCAAGGACTAACCCATAATGCCCAACCAATAAGTACCATATGTCCTGCCATTTACATTGCCTTCCTTAAATAAAACCAATATGAAACGCTGATGAGTTATTACGACTATTGAGTATCGGCGGCACCTGATTTACTCACACATTATAAGTGGAATTCTAACATTGAGTTAAATAAATGTATGTATTTAGACATGAAGAATGGCCATATTGACACTAAACAACAAATAGCCAGTGGTAAAAAATAACGGTTACAAAATTCACGAGTAGTCAGTGCATGATTTTTTAGTGATAGCACGCAAAGAAACAAAATAATTATCTGCAAATAGCCATTTTTAGAGCTCAAGCCTATTAATTAAAGTGATTTTTAACTAGGATTTAAATAACCTCTATTAAGAAAAGTGATAGGAATAAATTATGAATACCATGGAAGACGTGCTTTCCTTTTGGTTTGAGGAATCTACGCCCAAACAGTGGTTTGAGAAAAGTGCTAAATTTGATTTGGCGATAGCACAGCGTTTTTCGCAAATCTGTGAGCGTGCAGCTAAAGGTGAGTTGGCTTATTGGCGAGCGTCTATACGGGGGCGGTTAGCGGAAATCATTGTGTTGGACCAATTTTCACGTAATTTATGGCGCGATACGCCAAGGTCTTTTGCTCAAGATGGTATGGCATTAGCTTTAGCTCAAGAGGCGATTAAACAGCATGATTATAATTTGCTGACCTTATCACAACGTAAGTTTATTTTGATGCCTTATATGCATTCGGAATCTAGCTTTATTCATTTGCAGGCTGTTGAACTATTTCGCATGTTAGGTGATGACGCGACTCTGGATTATGAAATGCGCCACAAGGCTATTGTTGATAAATTCGGGCGTTACCCGCATCGCAATAACATTTTAGGCCGGGTATCAACACCAGAAGAAGTTGCATTTTTACAAGAACCTAACTCTTCATTTTAGAGGCACTTGAATAAATGCATTGCTAAATGGGCCCTCAGCTATCTATTGAGAAGCTCATTTAGCAACATTAATCATTTAGCGAAATAATTCAACTTTCGCGGGGGATAACCCTAATTCTTGTTGTAGTGATTTTAAATATATCTCAGTGATTTGGGCTAGGCATGGATAGAACAGTGTTTCTGTTTTGGACTGCTGAACGAGAGCTAAGTAACGGTACGCCCAAGGTAATAAATGTTGCTCAAATAATACCGTGATTGCGGCTTCTTGCCCTTGTTCTGCTAAAGCTGAAATTGCCATCATCATTAAACCAAATTGGTCTTCAGGCTCACGGACCCCAGTATCTGTAACTAACCCTTTGCTTTGTAAGAAATTACGATATTCTGCCGTTGATTCACCCATGACAGTATTGTCATGCTCTAAGTATACTGACCCCCATGGTGGAGCTGGCATACTACCTTGCCCTTCAAATAGGATTGAATAATCATAGCTAATTTCATCTGCTTGTATTGCTGATAATTTGGTGCAAAGTTCTTGTATTTGTTCTGCGTCTTGCCATGAATATAGGGTCGGGATTTCAGGTAACACGGGGAATAAGTTTTTTAAAGTTTCGGATTGGGGTGAATAATAGAAGCAAGCACCCAAAATGCGCAGTAATGTCGTATCAATCATTTTATATCCGTTAATTTATCCGTCATATTTTGAGCTACAGCAGTGTTGACTGCGCTCGTCTATTCAGGCCGCATACTAATGTATGCTTTCTCAGTTATATTCATTTGCCTCCTAGCTGTCATTCAAACTATTTAGGGTAAACGAGTTAAAGCACAATATATCTGGCAGCTTGAATTTAGTCAGGGCAATGAAATTAAAGTAAAGAACCCCAAATGGGGTTCTTTGATAAACAACTATAACATAGTAACAACAATAGGTTACATGGTGATTTGCCACAAGTTGTAGAACGCAATACGACCGGCAAGTTCAGCTAGTAATACTGCTGCTGCACAGGTGGCTAAAGTCGCTTTTGGTGCGCGTTGCTTTAAGGCCATACCAACGAAAGCCGCTAAGGCGATTGCCAGTACAACAACTTGAAATCCCCAAAAACCAGTTTGTTCACTACTCAGTGCCGGACCTGTTTCGGTTAAGAAAGCTTGGTAACTAGCTCGGCTTGCAAAAATAGCAAATGTACCGACCAGAAACGATGCAATACCTAAACCTCGAGCACCAATAACAATAGCTAACGCACCGCCACCGACTAACATGGTCATCCACATTTGTAAGGTGGTGTAGCCCGTATTCCAGTTAGCAATAGTTGCGATATTGTAGACTTGCGGGATTGACCAAACAAAAGCAAGCCCTGAGATCACCGCAGCAATATTTGCCAGCTCACGCAATAGCGTGTGCTTGAAAAATAAGGTGAAAAACAGTGTTGCGGCAGCACAACCAACAAAAACGCCACTTAAGAAGGCTTCATTACTCATTGGTGAGCGGCCAACGCCAAGCAGCATATTGAAGAAACGTAGGGGTTGCCCTACGTGTAACCCACCGATACCTAAGCCGATGATCATGATGATAAAGGCAATAATATTGGCTGTTTTTAATTGGTTATCGTCAATCGAACCCATTTTACGGCTTAAATAAGCAAGCAAGAAAAGCCCAGCGGCTGATTGTCCTAAGACAGTGAAAAAAACCAGTGGTAATTCATGCATTTTACACCTCCGCAGGGTTTTTTAGTTCGCCACTTTTATCGCCAAATGGCTTCGCATCTTTATGTGGCTTAATGACAATATTTGGGTTTGTTAGGCTAGGATCTGGCATTGGAGCAATACCACATTCAGTGCCATGTAGTTCACGTAGAACATTAATATCATCAAAATCTAAAGCACGCTGTGGGCAAGACTCAACACAAACGGGTTTCATTCCTTGTGCCACTCGTTCATAACATCCGTCACACTTGCTCATCAATTTTTTCTTTTCATCAAATTGCGGTGCACCATATGGACATCGCAATTCACAGTAGCGGCAACCAACACAAATTGATTGGTCAACAACGACTAAACCATCTTCTTCCCGTTTATGCATGGCGCCTGTTGGGCAACCCGCGACACACGTTGGGTTTGAGCAATGGTTACATGAAATAGAAAGATAGTAATTGAAAACGTTTTGCTGCCATATACCATCTTGTTTTTGCCAACTACCACCACCAAACTCATAAACACGACGGAATTTGGGGCCTAAATCTAAATCTTTTTCATCCTTACAACTGACTTGGCAAGTTTTACAGCCAGTGCATTTTGTGGAGTCAAAGTAAAAGCCATATTGTTTCATCATTTAACTCCTTAAGCGCGTTTAACTTCAACAAGGTTGGTATGTTGTGGCGTTCCTTTTGCAAGTGGCGAAGGAACATGTGAGGTTAGCGTGTTGATACAACCGCCTATATCTAACCCCTCATTATTGAGAGCTCGCCATGCACCTTGTGGAACAGCGATAACACCGGGTAATACACGCTCTGTAACTTTCACTTTGATTTGAATACGACCACGGTCATTAAAAATTTCAGCAATATCACCATTGTTCAATCCACGTTGTTGTGCATCGATTGGGTTAAGCCAAAATTGGTGAGGAATCGCTTCACGCAGCATGGCAACGTTATAATAAGACGAATGCACATGGCCTTTATCGTGGAAGCCAGTCATTAATAACGTATGTTTTTGTTGCGCTGCTTGTGCTTCAACGCCTTCTTTATTCACACAATATTCTGGAATTGCAGGAATACGCTGACCTTCTGGTAATTCCCAGTTTTTCACACGTTCAGCTAATTGTTCCGAGTAGATTTCGACTTTACCTGACGGTGTTTTCAACGGGTTGTTTATTGGGTCTTCACGGAATTTCTGTAATGCGACATTTTCTGCACTATTCAGGAATTTACGGTCGATGATACCCGCACCATCGGTTTCACTGAACTCAGGTAAATGCGGCATTTTTTCACGCGTTTTGTTATAGCAGAACTCAATCCACTGTGCGTATGTACGCCCTTCGGTAAATTGTTCTTTAACGCCCATTTTTTCAGCGATTTCAGCTAGGACATCATAGTTAGGGCGGTTTTCCCATAGTGGCTCAATCGCATTTTGTAGGCGAACTAAGTAATGGTAGGCCCCACTTGCATAGGAGTTATTTATCAAATCGTTAGTTTCAACGGTTGTTACATCCGGTAATAGCAAGTCTGCATATTTTGCTGATGGGGTGTCATGGTTATCCCAAACTAAAATGAATTCACATTTTGATTCATCTGCAAGAATTTCATGGGTTTTGTTTAAATCACCATGTTGGTTACCAATCACATTACTTGAGTAACACCACATAAACTTGATGTCGTTATTTAATTTATCGACACCTTTGATACCTGCGTTTTCAGCCGTAAGCTCTTTACCCCTTACAATGGCTTCAGACCACATATAAGTTGGGATCAGTGCCTTGACTGGGTTAGGTAAGCCAAAACCCGCTACAGGATATGCATAGCTATTACCCCATAAACCAGTATTGGTACCTGCACGACCGATATTGCCAGACATTAGCGGTAACATCATAATTGAGCGACAGGCTTGCTCACCATTTTCGGTGCGTTGTAAGCCCCAACCTTGTGAAATCCATGCGTGATTAGCATTACCAATTTCGCGAGCAAGTTGTTTTATCCGCGCGACTGAAATTCCAGTCAGTTTGCTCGCCCATTCTGGCGTTTTAGCTATTCCGTCAGGGCCATTACCTAAAATATAATCTTTGTAAGATGCATTGCGTGGCGCAGAAGCGGGTAATGTAGATTCATCCCAGCCAACACAGTATTTATTTAGGAACTCTTCATCCGTTAGCCCTTCTTGGATCATTACATAGCCCAATGAAGCAACTAATGCCGCATCAGTCCCCGGGTAAATAGGGACCCACTCAGCGCCAAGTGTTGTCACACTATCGGTGCGGCGAGGGTCAATAATAATCACTTTTGCTTTGCTTTTGTCCAAGGCATTTAGCGTTTCATAGAATTGACCACCACCTGACATACGAGTTTCTGCAAGGTTATGACCAAACATGACAACTAAATCTGAGTTTTGGATCTCAGATAAATAAGACTCTTCAATGCCGCCATACACATAAGGAGTAATTTCCATTAATTGAGCGTATGAATAAGTCCCATAGTCACCTAAGAAGCCACCCGTTAAACTTAATAAACGTTTACACGCTGCACGCCCGTGCAAGTTCGCCCCTGTAGAGCCGGAGCCATACTGATAATAGATGGCATCACTACCATACTTATCAATGGTATATTTCAACTTCTCAGCGATGATGGTAGTGGCTTCATCCCATGTGATTTTTTTGAATTTCCCTTCACCACGTTTACCAACGCGTACCATTGGGTATTTTAAACGATCAGGGTTATAGGTTTTCCAACGAACTGAGCGACCGCGTAAGCATGGACGAATTTGGTGTTCGCCTAAGGTAGAGTCGTCATACATGGTCTCATTTGAGATACGGCTGATAACACCATCTTTAACATGAACCTTTAATGGACAACGGCTACCACAGTTAACTAAGCATGCGCTATAGCTGATTTTTTCGCTGACTTCGTCAGGCATAATTGCTGGTGCTTTTGCTTGTGCAGCAAAGGGAAGGGTGATTGAGCCAGCAACTGCGGCGACACCCGCAACTGTTGCAGAGGTTTGTATAAACTCCCTCCTGCTCAGTTCTCCAAATTGAGTATTTTTTTTAATTTTATGCATTGACATTGCCTATATGTAAATAACAACATTACTATCTTGTTTTATATGTTAAAAAAAGTTTCTGCTGAGTTACATGACTTACATCAATGTTACCCCTGATAAGTAAAATGTATTTATATAATTTATAAGGCTTTTTTCTGTCAAGAAGAGGGTGGTAGTTCTGTTTTAATTAACTATCGCTATATTTGATTTTATATAATGGTAGGAGGGGAAAGCAGGCAAAAGAGGGATTTCTCCCTCTTTAAATTACTACTTTAGTTGTAGATAAATAAGAAATATTAACTAATCACTAAGTGTTAACTATTTTTCTGTAGATTTACCTATCATTCTAACATCATTTCCGGTAGGTGATTGATGTACCGCTAAATTAAATTGTGGCAGGATAGAAAATATATGGTCAAAGATATCGGACTGAATTCGTTCATACTCGACCCATACCGTTGTATTGGTAAATGCATATATTTCTATTGGTACACCATTTGAATCTGACTCAAGTTGCCTAACCATAATCGTCATATTTTTATGAATATTCGGATGGGATTTCAAATAGGCTTCAATATAAGCACGGAAAGTCCCAATATTGGTTAACTTACGTTGGTTCAATGGGATAGCTTTATCATCAGGAATATTAGAATTATAAATTTGAATTTCTGATATCTTTTTATCGAGATAAGGCTCAAGTAAATTGGCTTTAATGAACAGCTCTGTTTCATCAGGTTGTAAAAAATGCACGCTGTTGGCATCTAATCGGACACTACGCTTAATACGGCGGCCACCTGAATCTGTCATTCCTTTCCAGTTTTTGAACGAATCGGAAATGAGAGCATAAGTTGGGATTGTTGTAACGGTATTATCCCAGTTTTGTACTTTCACAGTCGTTAAACCAATATCGATGACTGCACCATCAGCGCCATATTTAGGCATTTCTAACCAATCACCAATGTTCACCATATTATTGGCTGAAAGTTGTATCCCTGCGACTAAACCCATTATAGGGTCTTTAAAGACTAACATCATGACCGCAGTCATTGCCCCAAGGCCACTTAAAATAATTAGCGGAGATTTGCCAATTAATAGGGCGATGATCATGATACCAATTAGAATAGAAGCAATTAGCTTAATACTTTGGAATATGCCCCGAAGTGGCAGGTGGGCTGTTCTTGCAGCCCGCTGCAATACACCGAGGATAATATCAAGAATAGAGTAAAGCGTTAATAAACCAAATAATAAACACCACGCCTGTGAACCGACTTTAAGAACAGCTTGTGCCGTTGAACCAGGATGCAACCATAAAGTTGCTTGGATATTGACGACCACCCCTTGAATAACAAACGCAAAGCGATTGAAAAGGTTATGTTGAGTAATTAAGTGAGGCCAACTACCTGCAAATTTTTGCCCACGCTTTTCTAACCGTGGAAGTAATAGCTTATGCAAGATAAGGTGTAATACACAGGCAACTATGAGAATTAACCCGAGCACCATGAGTAAAGAGGCGAGGTTAGCATAATCTTGGTTGAATTGACGTACCCAGTCTAGCAGTTGCTGCTGCATGTTTTCTCCTTCTATGTCGTTCTGTGATATGTTCCGCTATAAATTCTTTTTTAATCGATAAACCTTATCATATGTATAGTAAAATTTCATCATTGGTAATATTAAACACTGTCCTAATTTTCATAAGTAGTATTAAGTATGAGTAAATGTATTACTGAATATAAGGGCTAAAGGGCATCAATTATAAATGAAGGTATTCTGTAAGTTAGGTGAATGGATAACATTTACATAACATTACTTACGATAAGCATTATCTGATTGTGGTGGTTCATTACTAAGCATAATGTTCTATAAATTACACGACGTAGGTCTAATTCTGTAGGAGCTTGTTATGAACACATTTAAATTGAAAAAATCGACATGTTTGTTTCTCTTGCAGTTCATCTTATTGCCTGCGGTCTTTATTACGCCATTAGCAGCTAACTCATCCCCGAATGGTAATCAGGGACAAGGGAATGGTAATCATGGCGCCGGAAATGGCAAGGGACATCAGAAAATCCATGGTAATAATAAAGGGGCTCATGTCCAAGCAAAAAATAATGCTAAATCCAATAAATATTATGACAAGCAAAGAAATGCTAATGTTAATTTTACCGTGAGTTTTGGTAACGTTAGGCCTTTAGCAATTGAATATGGTTTAACCGGATATCAAGGTTTACCACCGGGTATTGCTAAACAAGTTAGTCGGGGGAAACCACTTCCTCCAGGTATTGCTAAGAAATCACTACCAGCGGGTTTCACCTCTCAATTACCAGTGTATGTAGGTTATGAATGGAAAATAAGTGGAAGAGACTTGCTTCTTGTTGCGGTCGGAACAGCAATAGTCGCGGAAGTTATTGAAAATGTTTTTGAATAAAAAAACGACCTTGATTTCAAGGTCGTTATGCAAAAACTATGCAAAAACTATGCAAATTAACGCTAATGATGAGGTAAATAAACGGTTCGGTTGATTAAAAAATAAGTTACATAAAACGTTTTGACAGCAATTCAACAACTTCTTGTACACTACTGATAAATTCTTTAATGCTATTCATCATTGACTCCGAATATGAAAATGTGATCCAGATCACTTAAGGCTATTTTAGCTTTCAGCGTGTTAATGTCAAGGTGATGTATAAAATATATTTTAATTTTTAAACATATTTTTAAGCTGAAATGGCGTAAATGGGTTCAAGTGTATTTGCCTGCAAACCTACGAGAAATAATCATACAAAAATGAAATATGTGAAGGGATAAAAAGCATTAATTTCAATATGGTGTATGGTTAATCTTATAAAAGATAAAAGTTGATTGATAAAGGAATCTATCTCAATGATTACTTATGTTAACGGTCAGTTCTTACCTGAAGAACAAGCGTCTGTATCGGTTTTTGACCGGGGGTTTCTCTTCGCAGATGCCGTGTATGAAGTGACGGCCATTATCAATGGTAAGCTAATTGATTTTGAACATCACATGGCTCGTTTACAGCGCTCATGCAAGGAGCTACAACTTTTAATGCCTTGTAGCGTAGCGGAGTTAAAACAGATTCATTTGCAGTTAATTCAACAAAATAGCTTACAAGAAGGGCTTATTTATTTACAACTGACTCGTGGTAATGCAAAAGTACGTGATTTTTTATATCCAGAGACAGGTACTAAGCCAACCTTAGTATTATTCGCACAACAGATGAATATTATTGATAGCGTAAAAGCTAAGACTGGAATTAAAGTGGTCACAGTGGAAGATATTCGTTGGCAACGTTGTGATATTAAAACGGTTTCATTGCTTGCGGCGTCAATGGCAAAAGAATTTGCTAGGCAGCAAGGCGCTGATGATGCTGTTTTTATTAAAGATGGTTATATTACAGAAGGAAGTTCTAGTAATTGTTTTATTGTGAATCGTGATAATCAACTACAAACTCGAGGCTTGAGTAATATAATTTTACCTGGAATTACTCGCCGGGCTGTTATTGAACTTGCTGGGGAGCAGGGAATAGAGCTTATTGAAAAGGCTTTTACACTAGATGATATGTTAGCAGCAAAAGAGGTATTTATTACTTCAGCGACAACATTAGTTTGGCCTATTGTAAAAGTAAACAATCAAGTTATTGGTAAAGGTGAGCCGGGAGAAATTGCAATCCGGCTACGTGAAATTTACCTACAAAAAACCCAATAAAATAAGCAGATATGGAGGTGGATTGATTATTTTATTTGCATAAATTCTTTAACAGAAGAAATCGATATCAATCCTTCTAATGCCTCAAGACTTTGCTCATGAAGCTCAGGTGTTGGGGCTGCGCATAAGTCTTCTAAAACTGTGACATAGTAACCTAAGTCATGAGCTTGTCTGGCACTACTTTGAATCGCTTTTACTGTACTGACTCCGCCAATAAATAGCTGTGTAATGTTATTATCCGTTAGCCATTTATTTAGCTGGTTACCAGCAAATGCGGATACACCTTTTTTAATCATTACTAGGTCGCGAAAATGAACTTCTAAGTCATTTACCCAATTACAGCCATTTTCACTTAATTTTAGAGCGCCTATGTTTTTAGCGTGCTGAAACATGGGGGAGCCGGCAGGTATATCATGGTAATTATCCGCAAAGCCAACTTTAACCCAAATAATCGGGATATTATGATTACGTGCATGGTTTGCTGCTTGGTTTGCTTTTTCGACTATTTTACGAGATTGAGTTTGTTGATAACTTGAGTTAGATAAGCCATTTTTACCAATTATTTCTTCGATAAGATCAATAATTATTAATGCATTGGACATTATTGCCTCTTTATATTGTAAGTATATTAACTTAAAGAGGCTATTGTAAAGGTTAAGTAGAAGCTATGCTGTTAAGTCAATAACATAATTGGATTTAGGGTAAGTCAATAATAAACCCGATACCCTTATCTTCTAATCCATCCGTCACTCTAATCACTGCGCCTATTTTTGTTGCTAAGTTATGGGCTATGGATAAGCCTAACCCACTCCCAATTTCCATTGTTCCCGGTACTCGATAGAAACGGGAAAAAATAAGCTGTCGACTTTCTTCGGGAATGCCGCGTCCATTATCTTGAACTAAAATAGTGGCACCAAAAGGAGTAAGGTCTTTTAGGGTAACTTTTATTTTCCCATCTTTAGGACAATATTTAATCGCATTTTCAATCAGGTTAGTAAAAATATTACTCAAAGCAAGCTTGTCGGTGAGTATATTAAAGGAATCAGAGCTTTGAAGCTCGACATCAATATTTTTGTTAATAGCATAAGGTACATGAGTGGCAATTAAGTTACTGATGAGCATAGGTAGGTCGATATTTTCTTTATTTAATAAGAAATCCTCAGTCTCTAAACGGGCAAGGTCAATTAGTTGATGGGAAAGTGACGCTGCACGATTTAATGTTTCTTGCATGTCATTAATAATTTCTTCTTTTTCTTTCGGATGGTCGATCTGCATTAATAAGTGTAATTGGGCGATAACGGCTGCAATCGGAGTACGCAATTCATGAGCAGCATCTGCCATAAAGCGTTTTTCTCGTTGGTTTGCGGCATCAACACGTGCCATTAAATTATTAATAGCAGCAATAATAGGGCGAATTTCTTTGTATTGTTCTTTGGTTTCTATCGGCGTTAAATTACCGGGCTGACGGCTAGAAATAAGTTTTGCGGATTGCCTTAAAGGACGCAGGCTAAAATATGCGGTAATTAACATAGCAAGTAGCATGATCCCTAAAATAAAAGCGAGTGGAATAGCCGTGCCTTCAGCAGGAGTACCTAACAAAGATTTTCTATCACTATAAGATTCAGCAATGACGATTTCAAACGTGTTATTTTTATTCCATGCAGAGGTAAAATGCCAATCTTTATGTAAAGCCGTTAGTTCGGCTACTGATTTAAGAGATGGGACAAGCAGTTTATCGTTATTGCGATAATAAACATTTCCTTGTTTATCCCTTACTAACATGAATGGGCGATAGCTTATATCATCCCCATTTTCCATGGCTTCCATATATAAGGCTTGTAAGCTATCAGCTATTTCATTGAATTGTTCAGGGTCATCGGAAACCACGCTGAGTGTTCTAGCGAAACCTTGTGTAATTATATTTTGTTGTTCATTTAATTCGTCATGAATAGCTGGCCAATAATAAAATTGTAACCAGCCAACTAATAACAACCATAAAAAAATGACAGAGGTAATTTGTAAACCGAATGTATAAATAAAAAATGATTTAACCTTCATGGCTGTACTTCTTTTTTAATAAGTAACCAATACCTCGGATAGTAATAATACGCTCTTTTCCTATTTTACGGCGCAGATTATGAATATGAACCTCTAAGGAGTTGCTTTCTATATCATCTACACCAAATAGACGTTGCTCTAAGTCGACTTTTCTAACAACGTTATCGGCATTTCTTATTAATTCATACAATAGTAAATATTCTTTACCAGATAGAAAAAGTAATTGACCGTTAAGTGAAACTTGGTGATTAACTGGATTTAATTGTAGGTTATCTAATTGCCATATTTCAGACGAAAACCCAGCCATACGGCGGCTAACTGCTTTAACTCGAGAAATAAGCTCTGGCATTGCAAATGGTTTCGTCAAAAAATCGTCCGCCCCTGAATCTAAACTGGAAACCAAATTATCCATTTGATTTCTAGCCGTTAGAATAATAATTGGGATAGATTCCCCCGCATTACGCCATGCAATTAACTCCTGATGACCATCACCATCTGGCAAGCCTAAATCTAATAACATCAAATCAAAATTCCGAGAAGCGAGTTGTTGCTTTGCATCAGCCAGTAGCCGTACCCAACATGGATTGAATCCAGCAAGTTCCAGCCCTCGGCAAAGCGCCTTCCCCAGTTGGAGATCGTCTTCTACTAAAAGGATATTCATTTTATCACCTCTGCTTACAAGTATAAGCATTCAAACACTGACAAACAACATATCTAACTCTTGGCTTAACTAGATTTAAGCTTATCTTAAGGATAGTTTAACCGCTCTTTAAGGTATAAAAAAATAGTCTGTTTATGATTATCCTACATACTAAGAATAAGGGCATTAAAATGAAAAAAACCTTATATGGAGTAGCAATATTCATTGTAATTATCCTGATAACATTGACTTTTATTACTAAAGATTATAATAAAATGCCAGTTGTAAGTATTTCAAATCTAGCGATAAGTGAGATCTCAACTTGTACAGAACTAAAAAAATGTATTTCTCAAATTAAGATTGCAGATAATAAAAAAGATAAAACAAGTTTATTAAAAGTTATTAAGGATTTTTTAAGGAAAAAAATTTACTAATAATAAATGAATGTGATTACGGTATGAATGGGGCTCATGCTAAATACTGGGATAGGGCGTTATAACTTAATTGGAATATAGGCAAAAAGTAGGTTAACAGGCCAATGATTGGGATAAATAGCTTAACAAGCTTTAGTACGAATTTTAGCTTTATAAAAATAAAGGAATGAGTTAGTAGTAAACAGCATTCCTTTATTTAGGTACCGATTATTCTGTACTTTCTTCGGGAACCCAGCCGTCATCCATCCAAATTTCCTCCAATATTTCTTCAATACGAGTTTTATCCTCCGATATTTTTGTACCTGAAATATTTACACGTTGTTGAGAGCTAAAGCCAACTCGAGTGACCATATCTGGGTACTGATTCTGTAGTTTACGTAAGATCTCAGACTCAAGAGCATGTAAAACAGTTGAACTTGGTTTCTGTGGTGCATTTTTATCAAATAACACTTCAATCCGTAACATAATGACCTCTAGTAAGGACTGTATTAATATACAGTATTTTTAAATGTATCAGTGTGAAAAGTCAATATCGATAAGTAAATATTTTATTGGTAAAAATAGAGTCAGAATAATATTAATATAAAACAAAAAGTTAATGTTACTTCTTTCGCTGCTTAGGGCAATAAACGGGTTGTCAGGCAACAAAAAATCCGTATTCTTAAGAAAAAACAGGGTTTATTAAAGTGAGTTTAGTCTAAATGTTACGATCTAGCCGTATGTCGAGGGAAAATATTGAGGAAATAAATGCCATTAATCAACTTTATGATAAGGCATTTCCTTTGTACGAACAGAGAAGTTATCAAGGGCGTAAAGCAGTATTAGGCCAAGATGACTATTACTTATATTACTTTGCTAATAGCTCTATTTTTGTTGGTTTTATAGGTTGCTGGAAAATTAATGATTATTTCTATATTGAGCACTTTGCTATTTCCGCAGAATTAAGAGGGCAAGGATATGGTCAAAAAGTATTGAAACAATTTTGCGGGAATGTAGGTAAAGTTATTCTTGAAATTGACCCTGTAATTGATGAGATAAGCAAAAAAAGGCTCAATTTTTATCAACATTGCGGGTTTCAACGAAATCGATACTCGCATACTCATCCAAGCTATTACCCAGAAAATAAGCCTCATCAGCTCGAAGTATTAAGTTATCCTAGCGCCATTAGTGATGACGCATATCGGCTTTTTGCTCATCAGTTACAACAGACGATTATGGATAATTCGTTGTTATAATAAGGGTACCTAGATAGTTTTAACTCGGTTATAGTAGTAAATGAGTTCTGGGTCATTATCGTCTAGGTTATCAATATAGCCGCTAGGAACAAAGCCAGTTTTCTCAAGGAGCTTTTGTGTAGCCAGATTTGACTGATTAGTCGATGTGAAAATTTTATCCGTTTTGCTTTGCTCTTTTAATTTATTAATCAGTATGTGACCAAAGCCTTGACGCCGATATTTGTTATTTACCATTAATAATTCAATAAAACCATGTGAATAAAAATGATGGGTTAATACACCATAAGCCAATATTTCATCATTTGCTTCTAATACAAAACACGCATTTTGCTTTACCCACTGCGTGATTTCCAGCAGTCTTTCTGGTGTTGCTACAGTATCAATAAGAAAAATAGCGCTCACATCATGAGATGTGGTTAATCTGAAATTTATATTCATTAGCTATTGTGAGCCTGCCTTTGTGTAAATGGAATCACAGTTTAGTCTTTAGTCGCATGAAATCAATAGGTTGTTATCAATCTATAGAATTATTGTTTTTGGTGACAAGACCGATTATATGATTAAAATAGCAAATAAACACGGCTATAACTATGAGTATTGAAAGCTATAGCGGGTATTAATATCCCCTGATTAACTCACCAACAGATGAATCAATAGCGGATTCGATACGTCAACGCTTTATGGATATGTTCCCAAAATATCTATCGATAAGATTGATTTTTAACATTTTTCTCTCACCTTGATCTTGTTTTTAGTACTGTTCTAATTATTTTCACTGTATCGGCTATTGTTAAATTTAAATACTTACTGTATTTGTATTAATAAAATCTAATATGGTTAAAAACAATATTACAAGATAAGGGGGCTGACAGATGATTAAACTGGAAATAAAACAATAAAAACGCGCCTTACACAATGTAGCCCGTTTTTATTGTGAGAGTAAAAAAACAAGGAATAAATCAGTTATTTTACAGGTGGTACTTTTACATCTAGGTCATATAGTCTTAGTATTGAAGGAGCATCATCTACTTCTGAAAATTTAAGCTTCACTTTAGATGCCGCTCTTTTGGGAATACTAATATCACTTTGAACCCCATTTAAATAAGATGTAAACCCATCTTGGTCTAAGATATAAATGTTATTTTTATCATCAAAATTTGTTAAGCGAATAGCTGACTCTGATTTATTTTTTATAGCTAATGTCAGCAGATACTCAGTATCAGCAGTTTTTTCAGATTTTAATACTTTTATCTCAGTGTATTTATTCAGGTTTTCCAAGTCGTAAATGATAATAGCACCATCAACGCTGCTCCCAGAAGCTCTCCCTTCATCAATACCTTCCTTGAATCCGGATAGTGCATCTTTACTTGAACTTGTTATTGATGATGTTATTGATTTCATGCCATCTTTAATGAGGCTAGTGTCATTGTTACTATCAGAGAGAGCGTATGTGGATATAAGTAAAAACATATATGCTAATTTTTTCATTGGAACCCCAAAAAGTTTTTTCAAATTATAGCAATAGCATATGATAAATATATTATGTAATGAGTAGTCTTATTCTTAGATTAATCAGTTGAACAGTCAGCTGTTTTTGAAATGCTCGCATTTTTTCGACACATTGGTTTATTATGTTGGATAATCAACCTCCTACACCTAGTCACATTTAAATAAGCGGAGCTATGTAGAATTTAAAAAGATGCTCACCTAACTAATTAGTCTGGACTTACTAAACCACTAAGGTATTTTTTGTTCTCTTAGGGGCTTGTTTCTGAATATCGAATATAATGCAGATCTTTGGTTACGGAATTGTCTTATTATTTTACTCAATATGGGAGTTTAAAATCATTAACGGATTTAATACTTTTATATGATGGAGCATTACATGAGTAAAATTAAATTTATCCCTGCTATTATTTTAGCTTCTATTTTCATGGCACAGCCTGCACTGGCTGCTAAAACAGATACTTATAACTGTGAAGGTCAGAAAATTAAAGCGTCATTCCCAAATGATAAAATCGCAGTAATCTTATATTCCGATGAAATTATAGTCCTGAATGAGGCACCAAGTGCAAGTGGTGCAAGATATACGGGTGAAAGCTTTCAATTGTGGTCTAAAGGTAAGAATGAATTTAATTTAGCAACCATATCAGAGGATGATATTGTAAACGGAAAGACCTCTGACGATAAAGGCCGTACGTGTAAATTGGTTAAATAAATTCAATTACTTTATCAATAACCTTAGTAATAAGGACTACTCTATTAAGAGCCCCCAATTACTGGGGGCTTTATTCGATCGTGTAAAATCTTACCTGTCTATAGACCTAATTGAAAAGTATTCTAAGCTAGCCTAGTCAAGGCGAAAATTTCACGTTTTGAAGCACTAGGGTTACCCAGCCGACTAGGAGTTGAACTCATCGACTAAAAACATAAACTAATGGCTACGAATATTTTAGTGATACTGATATGGGTATTTTATATTCATTTGGTAGTTTATTAAAATCAATAATGTGTTGATCAAAATCGGTCACATTACTTTGCCCTTTGCAATCATTATTGGATAGCATTTTACATGTGGGTTTTATATTATTAGCATTAATACCCAACCACTCTGCAAATAATTGAAATAAATTAAGCCCATTTCTTTGTGCTGATATTATTTTACGGCCAACAGAATTAGAAGATGTAATAAATAAAGGGCCTTCAAAATTTTGTTTACGTTTATCACCATGAATTAAATCTTGTTGATTATCAATAAAAGACAGACCGTGATCTGCAAAATAGAGCATAGACCACGAGTTTTTACTCTTTAATAATTCTGAATATATCTGAGACAGTAGTAGATCAGTGTTTTTTATACTTTGTACGTAGCAAGATAAATCTTTGCCTTTATAAAACTGCTGATATGAATTTGAAATTCTTGCACAAAATGGTGAATGGCTACCAATCAAATGGATCACAATCAGTTGTTTCTGGAAAGTTCTTAGTACTGCCACTGAACTAGGACAAGAAGAATCTGAACATGTGAAGGAAATAGTAAAAAAGCCATAGAAGCTCAAAAGTGGTTTACTGAGTTTGGGCGCTACAAGGCGGTAAAGCCAAGTGGAAGAGAATATAATTAGAGCTTCCCGATATCTCGGTCCTTAAATTTAATGGTGCTACTAACGAGCTTTTAATTACCTACAGTGTTATTAGTCGCAACTGTCGACATGCTGTAATGACCGCCTGCCTATACCTTTATCCCTCTGAGATATCGACTATTATTTGTTGTTGATACATGTAAAGTATCCGCAATAACAAACACGAAGATTGATTTCGGGGTACAGTTAGCGGGGACTTATCCAAGTCCTAAGAATTTAGCTAATGCTCTTGCTCAGGTTAATGTTAATTGTCCAGATACTGGTAAGTATTTGATCTCTATTAAGCCAAACAATGCTCTAGTGGATGGAAATTATACTGGAATGGTGCTGGACCCGTTAGATGGAAATTCAGATGATTTGCCTTATATAGCCACATCGATTGATGCGACTGCTAAAGGTGATGAAGTTTGTATTGCTGACTCTTCTCAAGCCATTAATTATACAAAAAGTAAGCAGGTTTATAGCTCCGTTGGGGGAAATTTTATCCAAGGGTTAAACTTTGCTTTATGCGTTAATGGAAAAATAGCTCCAGGAAAATACCGCGGTAGCTTAGATGTCAATTTTCTGGTTGAATAATACAGTTTCTGTATAGCTTATATTCCGTATTAGGTCGCTTATGCGGCCTTTTTGTTCACTTCAATTTGTACTCTTGCTAACCTAATACTCAGTGGGAATCTATCACTTCTAGGCTTGTAATCTTAATACGCTTCTTAATTGGGGATTTTGGCTTTATTTTGGTCTTTACGGTTAGTTACCATGAATTAAAACCAGCAGGGGAACGTGAAGCAAATCTTATTAAGTACTTTTTTGTATTAGGTTCATTCCTATTAATGTCTGCAAATAAACACTAATACGCCAGCTTGAGTGGTTGGGGCACTTTGATATTGAAATAGAAACTATTGCGATGGAGTTTTACCCCCATTTTACCCCGCTTAAAATTTAGGCATAAAAAAACCAACCTTAAGTGGTTGGTTTCTCTATAAAAAGTTGGTCGGCATGATAGGATTTGAACCTACGACCCCCGACACCCCATGACGGTGCGCTACCAAGCTGCGCTACATGCCGAACTTTGTTTTATACTACTCAATTTGTCTCTAAAAGCAATAGACTAATGATACGACTGGTTGATATTTAAGCATTAATTCTCATTAAAACGCTTTAATTCTGTGAAAATTTTCAACAGCTCAGCCAAATCTGGTTTTTCGTCTTTTTCGATAGCCCCTTGCTTATCGTAGATATTAAACTGACCATTATGATCCATATAGAGCGTGGCGGTATCGGTAGTAATAACGACATCATCATTGTCACCAGTGATCACCCATGGATAAACGCGTTGATTACTAAACAAATCCTCACCCTGACTATAATCATCAGGCGGGTTGTTTACATGTAATAAACGCTGCATTAACGTGGTCATGACATCTTGATGGCTTGTAAGCTTATCAATCTGTTGAGCGGGTGTATTTGGCCAATAAATAAATAATGGCACTTGCATTTTGTCACGATTGAAGCGTTTATTATTCAACCATTCATTTTCTGCTTTTCCATTGTTATTGTAATTTGCAGTCACGATAACAATGGTATTTTGTAAGCGACCATCACGTTTTAATGTAGCCATCACACTGTTAATTTGTTCATTGGTTTTTGCGCTACCAGGGGCCCCTTTAATATTAAGGAAAGAGAACCAAGGGGAATCGTGTTTCAAATTACTTAGCCAGTGATTCCATTGTGAGATGGTTAAATTGTCGTTATCTGCAGTTTTTGCAGGTAACGAGTAGTCAGATAAAATAGCTTGCCTAAATAAAGGTGAATTGAATCCATCGGTCGAGAATAAACCAAATTGATAACCTTGGTGTTGCAGAGCCGAAATTAAAGCGGATGGATGCCTACCGTTTAAAATGTTATCAAAATAAGTTGATGATATTCCATAGAATAAGCCAAATAATGCGGTATCGTTACGCAAACCCGTTGTATAGTGGTTGGTAAATTGCGTACTAATCTCTTTAAACGCATTAAGTGAATTCATTGAATCCTGCTGGGACTTGTCCCCGAGGTCATCAATCACTAACAACAATAAGTTATAGCCAGCACCTTGGTCATAGTAACTTAACGGTTTTAGTGGGTAGTTTAGTTTCAATGCCGTAGGGCTACCTTGTTGGAATACGCGGTTTTGATGTTCGGTTAAGTTTAATAAACCATACTTATCAAGTAGCTTACGTGCCGTCATTGGTTGCGATAATGGGTAATTATAGCGTTGCATAGTAATAGGGCGATAAAAATTGGCATCAGCCCAAGCATACATAAGGTGTGACATAATAAAAGTCACAATAAAAATACTCGCAAGCGGCTTACCAAAAGTTTGCCGGTTTAGGCTACGAAGTTTTTGCCAGCTCCAAGTGGCAAATAGCATCTCAAGTAGAAAGATAATAGGGATGCTAATAAACATTAACTGCCATTCACGGGCCATCTCCCCCTTGGTTGGGTTGATGACGAGATCCCAAACTTGTGGTGTTAGGTGAAGGCCGAACTGACTAAAAACACGTATATCAAAAATTAACAGTGTCATCCCTGCTGTCGCAAGGGCAACACAAAGTAGCCTCAGTAGCCTCTGAGACATCACAATAAAGGTCAGTGGAAAAATAATGAGTAGGTAAGCGGCAAAGACCACAAAACTAAAATGACCTAACCAACTGACGAAAGCATAAACACGACCAGTTAAGGTATCTGGCCAATCAAAAATAAACAGATAGCTACTGCTTAGTACAAGACTAAGCAGTATATTGAATAGTGCAAACCAGTGTCCCCAACCAATCATGGCAGAGACTTTGTCACGGTAGCGCAGGTGGGTGACCATACTGTTTATTTCATTAATCAATTAGTGTGATTGATCTTCTTTAACAGAAGAAAGTAATGCGTTTGCAAAGGATTCTGCAATCATTTTACGTTGCGCTGGCGCAACAGAAGTATTGAGCAGATTCGTTACCATATTACCTAACACCATAAGGGAAAGGTCAACAGGTGTATGGTTTTTTTCTAACACACTCACGAGGTCAGAAAGTAAACCTTCAACTTTTTCATCACTATAGCGAGATGATTGTGGCATAAATTGAGACATCCTAAATTAATGAAAGCTCCATATCATAGCGTATAGCTGCTGTTTTTTCTTCTTTCTTCGCAACAAATTTTCGTTTAAGTGATAATAATGTTTATTCAGATTCGTAAAGTGCGTATTAGTTCAGCATTTTGAGGTTGAAAAAAGAACAAATGATAGTTTCTATTGCAGAGTGATAATATCAGTGTTTGAATACGCGCGACAATATTTCTGCTATAAAAAAGGAGCCAACAATGAGTCTGGAAATTACCCAGATAGCTTTACATCAGTTGATTAAGCGGGATGAACAAACCCTTGAGGTGATGTTACGGGATTCTTTATTAACAGCGGATGATGTCGTACAGGACATGATGGCAGAATTACACCGAGTCTATAGTGCAAAAAGTAAAGCATTCGGTGAGTTTAATGAAGAAAGTGAACTGGCTGATGCTTTAAAGTTACTGCGTAAAGGTGAAGAAGAGTTTTTAGGTTTCAGCCGTGCGATGACGGTACGTTTAAAGGATGAACTCGCTAAATACCCTTTTGCTGAAGGGGGGATCGTACTTTTCTGTCAGTATCGCTACCTTGCTGTTGAATATCTTTTGATTTCAGTTTTGAGTAGTTGCGATAGCATGTTTGTCACGGACACTTTAGATTTAGGAACGACACATTATTTAGATATACCTCATGCGGATATTGTCGCTCGTATTGATTTAACCGAGTGGGAAACAAACCCTGAATCAAAACGTTATTTAACCTTTTTAAAAGGGCGGGTAGGGCGTAAAGTCTCTGATTTCTTTATGGATTTCTTGGCAGCTTCTGAAGGGTTAAACGCAAAAGTACAAAATAAGGGGTTAGTTCAAGCGTTAGATGATTTTTGTGACAATGCTCAAATGGATAAAAATACGCGCCAAGCGTACCGCCAGCAAGTCCATAGTTATTGTACTGAACAACTTCAATCGGGCGAGGAAATTGAATTGCAGGTATTGGCAAAAGAGTTGCCAATGGTGGAAGAGCAAAGCTTTGATGATTTCGCACGTCAAAATGATTATCAACTAGAAGAAAGTTTTCCTGCTGATAGAGGAACACTAAAGCAACTGACCAAATTTTCAGGAAGTGGAGGGGGGATCACTATCAGTTTCGATGCTATGTTGATGGGGGAGCGTATTTTTTGGGACCCAGTAACTGATACATTAACTATTCGTGGTACCCCACCTAATTTGCGTGACCAGTTACAACGACGTGGTAGTAAGTGAAATTACTGAAGGAAAATTAGTTCTTTGCCAGAATAGCGAAGGCTAAAAATAAATACCCTAGAAATAAATAACGCCGCAATTGCGGCGTTATTTACTCGGCGTCCCGAAATTTCTAAAGCTCGGCTGTGGGCTTTAATTAAGCGCGCAGGAAGTCAATGTGCGTCACTTTTGGCTTAAATGGGTGACGTTGAACAGCCTGAACTTTTACTTTAGTTTCTTTACCATCGATAACCAGATTCAGAACTTCGTAAAATTCTGCTTTGCTTTCTTGGTTAATGATTTCATCGTGGTTTAAAGTCACAGAGATAGGCTCTTGGTTGCCACCGTAAACGATAGCTGGAAGTTGGTTATCTCTGCGCAGGCGGCGGCTCGCACCCTTACCCTGCTCTTTACGTTCAATTGCATTGATAGTTAACATTACTATTTCTCTATAAAAAGAAAAGATAAATCCTGCTACAGGCGACCCAGCAGCAGGTTCGAGATTTGGCCTAAGAATATTTCATTCAGAGAATGTGATATATGAAGGCGGGCGGCATTTTAACGAAAAATCCGCCATCCAGCAATCATTAAGATCGCCTTAGCTTTAAGATAGGCTGTCAGCAACGCGAAAACGCCCTTGATAATCGAAGATTTTTTCACGTATTTCCCAATAGCGTTCTTTTTTCCGAGCCACGATAAATTGTGGATAACGTAATAATGATTGTTGTAATAAAATATCATTAGCATTATTCCACTTAAATGGAACCCCAGGCGCACGTTGATGTTCGCGTAAAAATCGAAATTCAAAGGCTTGTCGCTGAGCTGGTGTTGTTAAACGAAACCTTTCAGAAACGCTGGTTCCGTCCTCATCATAATAATTAATCTTAAGCCATTCACCTTTTGCATCATGCCCTGTCAACAATTGCATCCCACCGCAACGTAAAATTAGGGCATCCTTTAATTTAAGTGCAGCTTTTAGCATATCATCAGGGTCAGTGAGGACTTCTTGGCATTGTTGGCAACGACGTGCGGCAATATCATTTTCTGCGCCACAATGGGGGCACTGTTTAAATCGAAAACGGAATTCACATTGTTGTTTTTGTCCGTGTTGATTTTCTTCCCAACCTTGGCAGCGACGACCATAGTGTTCGATAATTTGCCCATCAGAAGTGCATTTCCCCCAAAAAGTATTGGCAAATTGGCATAATGGGCAAAAAACTTGCACGGGTACACTCGTTGAATTGGGTTTACTTGAGCCGACTTCCGGTCGAAATAGGTCATGAGGGTTGCCTGCATAATCTAAAATGAGGCATTTTGTTTTTCCGGTGGCAAGTCGCAGGCCTCTGCCGACAATTTGTTGATACAAGCTTACGGATTCGGTAGGGCGTAAAATAGCTATTACATCAACATGGGGGGCATCGAAGCCCGTGGTTAATACAGAAACATTGACTAAATAATGTAATTGCTTGTTTTTGAAACGTTGAATGATGTCTTGCCTATCAGCAGCGGGGGTATCTGCCGTCACAAGCGCAGCCGTATTTTTAGGTAGATAACCCAGTATTTCCTTTGCATGTTCTACTGTTGCCGCAAAAATCATACAGCCTTGTAATGGCGTTGCATACTCAACAATTTGAGAAACGATTTTTGGCGTGATCCTTTGTTGCTTTTTAAGTGATAAATTGAGCTCTTGTTCATTAAAAATACCAGATGAGCTCAGTGAAACCTGACTAAAGTCATATTGCAAAACGGGCATATCCAACCGTTCAGGAGGGACGAGAAACTTATTTTTAATCATATAATGTAGTGGCAATTCATAAATACATTCACGGAAAAAACAGTTTTCATCGCCCCGCACCATACCATGATAGTGGTATTGGTAAATCCAGCCACTGGCAAGCCTATAAGGCGTCGCTGTTAACCCCAAAATACGTAACGTAGGGTTATGAATTTGTAAGGCTTGAATAATTTGCTGGTATTGGCTTTTGTCATTCAGGCTGATACGGTGGCATTCATCAATGATAATTAAAGAAAAGTGAGTATTGAAAGCATCAAGGTTCCGGGCAACCGATTGTACACTCCCAAATACGACCTTACTTTGTGAATCTTTTTGATTCAGTCCAGCGGCAAAAATATCAGCCTGTAAGCCATAAGCGAGGTATTTTCCATGGTTTTGCTCAACGAGTTCTTTAACATGGGCTAACACAAGAACACGACCACGCGCAAGGCGAGCTAACTCTGCGATGACTAAGCTTTTCCCCGCGCCAGTAGGTAGAACAATAACCGCAGGTTGGGTGTGCTTGCGGAAATAATGCACTGTTGCATCAACGGCTTCTTGTTGATAAGGACGTAAAACAAAAGACATATTATTCAGTATAGAGTTAATAAGTTGGGAAAAAGGCGTTAAATTTAATTTAAAACCATGGCTCTGTCTAAAGATCTGAGTTGCTGCTAGGAAACTATCCCTTCACTAGGGTTATTGATATAATGAATTATGTGATAATAATCACAGCAACCTTTCATTCTATATTCTGACAGTTGAGTGCTATTGTACGCCTCACTGGCATTCCATCAAGTTAAGAGAATCTATGCGACTGGATAAATTTTTGTCCCAGCAATTAGGGATAAGCCGCAGTTTGGTAGCGCGTGAATTGCGCTCAGGGCTGGTGACAGTTGATGATGTAATCGTCAAATCGGGAGCCTTTCAAGTTACGACCGACCATGAAGTCGCTTATGATGGCAATGTTCTTGTGCAAGTAACGGGGCCTCGTTACTTTATGTTGCATAAACCCCAAGGGTATATTTGCTCGACAGATGACCCAACGCATCCCACTATACTTTATTTTATCGATGAGCCGCTCGCTCAAAAACTTCATTCAGCAGGGCGCTTAGATATTGATACGACAGGGTTAGTATTGCTAACTGATGATGGGCAATGGTCTCATCGGATTACATCACCAAAACATCATTGTGAGAAAACCTATCGTGTGCAATTAAGTGACGATATCGCAAATGGTGTGGCTGCACAGTTTGAGCAAGGTGTAATGCTTAACGGTGAAAAAACCGTCACTAAGCCAGCCAAACTTGAAATCATTAGTCCACGTGATGTTAGATTGACGATTAGCGAAGGGCGCTACCATCAGGTAAAACGTATGTTTGCAGCGGTGGGTAACCATGTTTGCGGCTTGCATCGGGAACGAGTCGGGGAAATATGGCTCGATGATTCGCTTGAGCCCGGTGAGTATCGGCCGTTAACTGAAGCTGAAATTAACAGTATTAATGTATCACGTAAATAAAATGCAGGAGTTTAAAGAGTGCAACAGCAGCGTTCATCCTATTTGGGGCTGATATTAATTTTAGGTTTATTATCGATGCTAATGCCATTGGCTATCGATATGTACCTACCTAGCTTTCCGACGATGATGCATTATTTTAATGTAGATGAAGGGCGTATTCAGATGACGCTTAACAGCTACATTTTTGGTTTTGCTATTGGGCAACTATTCTATGGTCCGATGGCGGATAGCATTGGGCGTAAGCCAGTAATTTTAGGTGGTGTAATTGTCTTTGCTATTGCATCTGCTGCCTGTGCAATCACGGAATCCATTGAATCATTGATCTGGTTACGGTTCTTACATGGGTTTGCTGCTGCGGCTGCGAGTGTGGTGATTAACGCATTAATGCGCGATATGTTCACTCGTGACGAATTTTCAAGAAGCATGTCATTTGTGGTGTTAGTCATGACGATTGCACCATTATTAGCCCCGATCCTTGGGGGAGAACTAATGCGTTGGTTCTCATGGCATGCGATTTTTTGGAGCATTGCAATCGCAGCAGTGATAGCGGTTATTTTAGTGAGTTGTTTTGTGCGAGAGACACTACCTGCCGCTAAACGGCAGAAATTCCATGTCGGCACTACACTCAGGCAGTTTGCGACGTTATTTAGAGCTAAACAGGTTTTGTTCTATATATTAGCTAGCTCATTTTCTTTCGCTGGTATGTTCTCGTTCTTAAATGCGGGCGCATTTGTTTATATTGATTTAAATGGCGTGTCACCGCAGCATTTTGGCTACTATTTTGGTATCAATATTATTTTTCTATTTATTATGACCACAATAAATAGTCGCTACGTTAGGCATTTTGGCGCGGAAAAAATGCTGTACTTTGGCATTATTATCCAATTTGTGATGGGGTTATGGTTGTTAGCGACGACTGCTTTTGCGCTGGATTTTTGGACTCTAGTCATTGGTGTGGCCATTTATGTTAGTGGGATAGCGATGATCACATCAAACGCAATGGCTGTTATCTTGGATAATTACCCACATATAGCAGGGACTGTCTCCTCCTTAGCTGGAACCATTCGTTTTTCAATTGGGGCTCTGGTCGGAACATTGTTATCTTTGATACCCGCTAAAAATGCATGGCCAATGGTTGGGTCAATGGTGGCTTGTGTTGCATTATCCATGCTATTTGTTTTATTGGCGAAAAGAACAAAGTAATTTCATTAATTTTTCAGTTTCACGGATGAAACTGAAAATGTCATAAATGTTTATCCTTCCTTTTGTCCGATTATTCCGAATTGATTCAGTTCATCCCATAAGATACAGCTATTCTCAATGTTTATAGCTACCTTTAATTCGTTAAATGCGAATAGTAAAGTAGGGGGATTAAAATATTTGGTGAAAAATGATCTAAATCAATTACCGTTAGTAGGTAATTTGTTAAATTTATGTTTTTTATCACACCGTATTCTTTGCTGTAACAAGTTGGCAAAAATTTGTGCGTACTTCAAAAAATAGCTTAGTTATTGCGGTTTTTATGTCAAAGATGTAAAAAAAAGTTAGGTGTTTTGTGGTGAATGTTGAGTTCAAATATCAAAAAAATTTTAATATTTAATTAATTTACTATAAAAATTGATGTGCAATGATTTGTGTCACAAAAATTTAACGACATGTTGTATTTTTAATGTTATATTTAGGTTTTAGAATTTAACATTACTGTTACTTTTGTGGTTGTTAAAAACTCGGTTTGAACGATGAGTTAGTTTAAAGAGGGTTTTATTCACGTTTAAATAGTATATAAGCGTAATAGGGTTGGTTCGATCCTCGTGTTAGGTCTAGTGGGGCGGTAACCCCCGGGTCACTTGGCTAAATACTAAAATGTTTTAATAGGATATCTTTGTGGAAAAATCAGGTCTTTCGGTGGTGCACAGGCTACCGCAAAGCTACCGCTGGTTATCAGGCAAAATAGGGACTGATGTTGAAGTCGTACCTATGAATGATGTCGATAGCGATAAGCTTGTGGGGCTAAAATTACTTAGTCATGACTGTGCAACAGATTGTATTGCGATGCAGCAGTTATCTGAGTCGTTATCGGATATGCAAATTGCTAATGCTATTTTGGAGTGGCAGAAAGAAGTGTGCTTGTTCATTCACGCAAATGATGAATTAGCAGCTATGTGTCGTTTGAAAGCCTCTGGTGTGGCTATTGCAGAGCTATCATCTGGTTTTTATTGTGCTTAATTTGAGTGCAAATAAATATATATGGGTTATTTATTGATTTACGTTATTGCTAATGTATCGGTGATAGACGGTGGCGATTTGCTCTGCTGCTAAGTTGCTTTACTAAAATACAGACTGATATTATTAGACACTTTTGCGTACAGCGTCTCTCATTTTTTTGATGGCGTTAAATAACAACCGCTAGGCTCAGAAATTAAATATGAATTACCAATAAAAAAGCTTCCAGTATCTGTTACTTGGAAGCTTTTTTATTGGTAAGGGGATAAGGTATGGCAGAAAGTTAGGACCCGTTAATGATCCGACGGCTAGCGTAGTACCTTTTGCTCCAGTAGGAATTCGTCATTTCAGAAACAATAACGCCACTGCTTGTGGAGGCGTGAACAAATTTTTCATCGCCGATATAGATCCCAACATGCTTCATTGTGCGACCTGTTTTAAATAAAACGATATCGCCAACTTTTAAATTATTACGTTTTACGCTTTTACCCGAGTACTCTTGTTCTGAGGTTGTGCGAGGGAGTTCCACACCAAACTGTTCAAAAAATGTGCGCTGAACAAAGCTTGAACAATCCACACCTTTTTTGGTTGTGCCACCGAGGCGATAAGCAACACCTTTCCAGCTTGCATATTGGTTCATGATTTTGGATTTAGTATCAACACTTTGTACTAGCTCTTCGAATTCATCTTGAGATGCCATAGTTAAAGAGTCCCCCGCGGAACCATTTAACATACGTACATCTGATTTAGCAGTATTTTGTGTATTCTTAGCTGACTTAGGATTGGTACATGCTGTGAGTGTCACGGCGATAGCAATTGCCGGTACAATGCGCCAAGCATAGCGCTTAAGTTTTTCAGATGTTAACATTCTTATATATATCCCTTACCATTCTTTTATCGCATTATCGTGTAAATAGACACGACAAAATTAAACCTATCCTTGTGAAAAACGCATTTGGCGATAAGAGTGTGTTTTTCGCAAGAAATGTTTATGACAACAATTTATAGCAAACAACCCAAACTAGGTGTTGTACGCTTTAGCCATTTTCAATGACTTATTGAGTATAGAACAGATACCAATATTTACTAAAATAATTTTACGTGAATTGGTAGCCTAACAAGCCTGAAAATAAACCTTAAAGAGCATACATAAACAAAGCCGAAATGGCGAGGCAATAGGTCTATAATTTACAAAACATTAGATAGAACTGCCTATTCACTATTGGTTTATGTGATTTCTATCATATGTAAGGGCATTTTGCGCGGTATTGCACCGTTTTGAGTAAATAAAGTATGAACTTGTTCACATTTTCTTACGTCTTGTTTCAGTCTATTTACGAAGTAAATGCCTAACATCTACCTCTAATGTAAAGAAGTTTAAATTTATCTAAGTTAGAAAGGTTTTTAGTCATCAAGTCATGCACTAATTATAGGTGGCCGTTAGGTGATTGACTTTAAAAAATCATAGCTACTGTTTATTTATCAGTATTCTGATAACAAAAAATACTTATATTGAAGTTTTGATTAATTTTAAATCTAAAAAATGAATGGTAGTAAGACAGGTATTGAAAACTATATTTTGATTTGAAATTCTCTATAAAGCCGATTTTCAAAATCTGCGAAACGACGATTTAATGTTGAACGCGCAATAGTGGTTGAAAAATAATCTAGGGGGATCAAATTGGCTGAACCAAGGTTATCAATAATAAAAAATTGTCCGTGAGGTTTATAGCCTAATTGATAAACAATATTATAAGTTTTTAGTGCCATTGTTGCTATGGCTTCTTCATAGATTGTTTTTTTAAATTGTTCATAGGCAATTCTCATATTTTTTTTATGTTTTAAAAGTATGTTTTTATTTTTTAGGTAATACTCTAATGTATGTGAAACATTCCCTGTTTTATCTTTAATGAGTTGGAAAACATACCCTAAGCCGAAATTAGTTTCTTGGGTTCCATAATAATGAGAAATAGTGTTGGTACTTAAACTTTTTTTATATAACCGCTTGTAATAGCGTATTTCTCGTAGCGTTTCTTTATCACTTCTCCCATTTAAATGCACTTTGATGCATAAATCATCATACTCTGGATGTTGATAGCAAGCACGTTGCCGACCCGCAGCTATCAACTGTTTGGGGGATAGGTAAATTTTAGTAGCAAGGTTTTTTTTCATATTAATAAATACTTATTTTATAAGTTAAATACAAAAATGATTTGTAAACAATAAATATGACGTTTTTTACAATATATAGGGCTGATTTTAATAGATAAAATTCTAAAGATGTTGCATTTCGTGTGGTAATAAAAAAGTCATTTAAATAGGTGATTTTATTTTGAGTAATAACGATTCAAAAAAATAAAAAACTACGACTATAAATGAAATCACTAATATTTCGTTGAGATTAGTATGTCGTCCTCAGTCACGCAGAGTGAAAAATATTTTAAGTATAAATAAATCACGAAAAGTGACGATAACTTAACTTTAAGAGGGCGATTCTTATGGATAACTCAGTAAAAAAAATTGTAGCGACTATTTTTACAGTAACAGTATTGGTTTCAAGTTTTTCGGCAGTAGCATCAAAAAATAGTGGGATGAAACGTGCTAGCTCTGGTGTCATTTTATTTACAGGAGCGATTGTCGCGCCACCTTGCATGATAGAAGCAACGCCTAAAAGTGTGATAACCAAATGTTGGAGTGATACTGGAGATGAAAAAACGACGTCTGTTGATATTCGAAAACTCAGAGGGCAAACAACACTACTTCCTAATTCAAAGGGAACTCAAGAGTTTAATTGGATAAACAAAGACCATACATTGGGAATCTATACGATTAAATATGATTAAACGTGAGTGAAGCCGAAGAGCAGGTCGTTAGGAGGGGATAATGCTAAGTGATTGTGGCATATGCCTATGAACAATTAATTCATAGGCATATAAGGTCATAGGTTAGATAACATATTGTAATTAATCACAACGCCCCATATAACGGCGTTCAGGGATATGGATACGAATTTTTTCGCCACTCGATAAATACTCAGGAACTTGGATAGTAAGCCCTGTAGCCATAGTCGCAGGCTTAGTTCTGGCACTCGCTGATGCACCTTTAATGCTAGGTGTTGTTTCCATTATGACCATATCAACGGTTTGAGGAAGTTCTAAAGCCAAGACTTGACCTTCTATGGTAAGCACTTGCATTCCGGGCAAACCCTCTTCAGGGATGAACAATAGGTCTTCTTCAATATCTGATTTTTTGAACATGTAAGGAGTGTAGTCTTCATTATCCATAAAAACATATTCATCACCGTCAATATAAGAAAAAGTCACTCCACGGCGTGTTAACGAAATCGTTTCTAAAATATCATCTCCTTTGAAACGTTCCTCAACTTTTTGGCCAGTTTTGATATCTGTAAAACGCATTTTATACAAGGTACTTGCGCCACGAGCACTTGGTGCTTGAATATCAATATCTTTTACAAGTAGTAATTTGCCATTATAGTTAACTGCTAAACCGCGTTTAATTTCATTGGCCTTGGCCATAAATAACCTTCTTTGGGATTGTCAAAAAGAGTGCGACAAAATTACTCGCAGATAAGCGATTAGGCAAGATGTTGCGGTTAATTTTCGGTGAAAAATTTTATGGGAAAGGGAATGGTGAATATTGCGTAAAAGCGATATTCACCAAAGGCCGTTAATAAATAGGGAGTAAACCAGCTAAAGATAGCAAATGTGCTACAGCATTAATCACACCAAATAAGATAACGAAAACAATAATAAATGTTCCACCAGGTGCTTTATAACTATTATTTGGATAGCGTACACGGCTCGCTTTTGCCATTAGAGCAGGGACAATTACCGCCCAGATGGTTGCTGCTAGCCCTGCAAAACCAATGGCATAAATAAAACCATTTGGAAAAATTAACGCAAGGATGGTAGGCGGTACAAAGGTGACTAAAACAGATTTGAAACGCCCTTGTTGATTGTCCTTAAATTTAAAGAAGTCTGCAATAAAATCAAATAAGCCAAGAGAGACACCTAAGAATGAGCTGGCTAACGCCATATAAGAAAACAGGTTTAGGAATTGTGAAATAAAACTGTTTTTCGTCGAGATATTCATTTGAGTCAACAGGGCATCAATATTATTGCCACTTTCTCTTATCTCAATAAAGGCAGAGCGTGGGATATTGCCTTGGATGGCATACTGCCACAAGATATAGATAACAACCGTAATAGTTGCTCCAAACACTAAACTCATGACTACACTGCGACTGTCTTTATTATAATATTTAACTAGCCCAGGTACATTGCCATGATAACCAAAAGAGGTTAATAAATAAGGTAATGCGGCGAGAGCGTAAGGTAAATACTGATGATCACTTTGTTCAACTTGGTTAAATAAAATGGCAGGAGATGCCGTTGAGATCATCCCACCAATTGACATGATAAATGTGATAACCATACCACCGATTAAAATAGTACTTAACCTATCTACAGCACGAGTAGAAAGCCAAACAATAAAAGCGACGATGAAAGCAAAAATAAAGCCTGCACCCGCTTGTGGAATTTGTATATGACCTGACAAGTTTGCGGTAATGATAGAACTACCCGCGGAAATGTAGGCGTAAGTCAGTATGTAGAGAACAAAGGTGACGGATAAGCTATTAATTGAATTCCAAGTTGTTCCCAACAGGTCTTTGACCATAGTGTGAAAACTGGCTCCAGCAGGGTAATTCATATTTGCTTCTAGGATCATTAACCCCGAAAGTAACATACAAATAAATGTATAGATTAATAGCACGACTGAGCCTGAAAACCATACACCTGAAGTCACCATTGGAATTGAAAACATACCCGCACCGACTGCAGTCCCTGCGATAATCATTGCACCACCCAAGATGGAAGGGCGTTTGTGTTGTGTTGTAGTATCAACGGCCATGGTGGCTCCTAATAGAATGTTTCACTGTACTAGCTAAATGATACGGTAAGCACATGACGTTGTAAATATGGTAAAGGCAATTAAATAGGAAAAAGCGAGTAATAAGAAAGAGATGAATAAAAAACGTACAAACAAAATCGTTTATACGTTAAAGGTTAATATTAGGCTTTATGGTGATAAAGATTCTGGTTTAGCCAAAGGTCAATGGCATTGCGGCTGGCTTCAAAGTGAGGCTCAGGTAATGCATCAGGTGAAACCCACATTAGGCTTTCACATTTGTCTGTTTCCATTATTTGAGGTGCAACTTCACCATTGTATTCAACATGCATACAGATAGAGACCGTATGCTTCCCTTCTTGTTGATAAGTTTGCAAGTTATTACTGATACCAAATACGGTTGGTGCTTGAATATCAATACCGATTTCTTCTTTTATTTCACGAATAGCGCAATGTTCAAAAGTTTCCCCAGGGTCAACATGCCCCCCAAAAATTGACCAGTAAGGGGCATGTTTACTGCTGCGTTTACCCATGAGTATTTGCCCGTGCGAATTGGTGATGATCACACCGACACCGACGACGACGTTAACAGGCTCAGACATATTTTCTCCTGATTATTTTATTTTTTAGCGCGCTGATTTTGCCATGGTACAACAGAAAAACAAGCAGGGAAAAATACAAATATCACTGAAAACAATATGCTTTAATGTTATAACTATGATTATATTTTAAGATACGATAATCATGATAAGGGAGATTAGTGGTTATGACTCGCCGGGTTGCTACAATTACATTAAATCCTGCTTACGACCTTGTAGGGCTGTGTTCTACAATCGAAGTTGGTGAAGTCAATTTAGTCAAAACCGCTAGCCTCAATGCGGGTGGTAAAGGTGTAAACGTAGCGAAAGTGCTGCGTGATTTAGGCATTGATATCACAGTTAGTGGTTTTATGGGGAAGGATAACCAAGAAGAATTCCAACATTTTTTCAGTGAAAATGGGATGGCTAATCGCTTTAGTATGGTACCGGGACGTACACGTATTAATGTAAAACTTACTGAAAATAATGGGGAATCAACAGATTTTAATTTTTCAGGTTTTGATGTAAGTAAAGAGGATTGGAACCGCTTTTCTACAGAGTCATTAAATTGGCTAGGCCATTTTGATATGGTTGTCGTTAGCGGCAGTTTACCAAATGGTATTGACCCTGAAGAATTTACTCGTTGGATGACCAGACTTCGGCAATTATGCCCATGTATTATTTTTGATAGTAGCCGGGAGGCCTTGAAAGCCGGTCTTAAAGCATCACCTTGGTTAGTAAAACCGAATAGACATGAATTAGAGAGCTGGGTTGGTAGAAAACTTCCTGATTTAAAAGATGTTATTGCAGCAGCCCATGAATTACGTGATAAGGGCATTTCTCATGTTGTCATTTCATTAGGAGAAGAAGGGGCTTTGTGGGTAAATGCCTCAGGGTCTTGGTTGGCCAAACCACCTCATTGTGATGTGATAAGCACGGTAGGGGCTGGGGACTCAATGGTTGCTGGGCTTGCTTATGGTTTACTCAATGGGGAGTCGAGTGAGCATACATTACGTATGGCGACGGCTATTTCCGCGTTATCAGTTTCTCAGCCCGATGTTGGGCTAAAAAATCGTAATAAATTAGCGGATATGATGGCTAAAATTGAGATGAAATCATTGTAATTGGTGAAAAATAGCCAGTTCGCGGCATTAACAATGTGGTGTTTTCGATATTATAGTCAAGCTCTAGGGCTAACCTAGAGCTTAACAATAAAGTATTAGTTTTGTTGCTGAGATTTCAACCATGCAATTTCTTGCGGCCAAATATCAGGGTTGATCGTTTCTAAAATCAAAGGGATACCATCAAAACGCTTATCTTGCATAATGTAGGTGAATGGTGTGAAGCCAATATTTCCCTCACCTAAACTATGATGGCGGTCAACACGGCTGGCGAATTCGCTTTTTGCATCATTAAGGTGCATTCCTTTTAGAAATTCAAAACCGACAATGTCAGAAAATTGTGTAAAGGTGTTATCGCAATCTTCAATCGTGCGTAAATCGTAACCTGCTGCGAACGCGTGGCAAGTGTCAATACAAACGCCAACACGGCTTTTATCTTTTACACCTTCAATAATTTTAGCTAAGTGAGTGAAGTCAAACCCCAAGTTAGTACCTTGCCCTGCCGTATTTTCAATAACAGCAGTGACACCTTCTGTTTCAGCAAGAGCAATATTAATCGACTCGGCAATTCGAGCTAAGCAGTCATCAACCTCAATTTTTTTTAAGTGGCTTCCAGGATGAAAGTTAAGTAAACCGATGCCTAATTGTTCACAACGTTGCATTTCATCAATAAATGCAACCCGTGATTTTTCCAAAGCTTCAAACTCTGGGTGACCTAAGTTTATTAAGTAACTGTCATGGGGGAGAATTTGCTGTTTGCCATAACCGTATTTTGTACAGTTATCTTTAAACTTGCGGATCACTTCTTCACTTAGTGGTGCGGCTTTCCACTGGCGTTGGTTTTTAGTGAATAACGCGAAAGCCGTTGCTTCGAGTTCATGGGCGCGAATAACAGCCTGATCAACGCCACCAGATGCGCTGACGTGTGCTCCAATATATTTCATTTTTGACTCCTTTTTGTGGGAGTATGCCATTAATAAGCTAATAAATGAAATCAACAAAAAAGCCACCAGTTAAGGTGGCTAATAATAAGAATATAAATCGTTAAAAGATATTTTGGATCATCACATTAATTAATAACCCACCCACAATTAACCAAACAAATAAAATCAATGCCATCAGTAACGGCTTAATACCTGCTTGGCGAATGGCACTAACATGGGTGGTTAAGCCTAATGCGACCATCGCCATTGCGAGTAAAATAGTATCTAATGCGATGATTTGTTGAACTAATACACTAGGCAATAAGTGTAATGAATTAAAACCTGCTACAACGATAAAGAATACAGCAAACCAAGGAATAGTAATTTTGCTTTTTTGGTTGCTTGCCGTTTGATTGTGGCTTGCTTTTCGACTCAAAAAGGCAGATAAAATAATTAAGAACGGTGCAAGCATCATGACACGGATCATTTTAGCGATCACGGATGCATTTTCTGCGTCAGTACCTATGGTGTGACCAGCAGCAACAACTTGTGCAACTTCATGAACCGTTGAGCCAATATAAATACCAAATGTTTCTTCAGTCGCAGGGAACCAACCAAAGTGGGCATTTAATTGGTACATCCAAGGGTAGACAAATATACAGATTGTCCCGAATATGACGACAGTTGAAACGGCAACCGCGACTTTACTTGCGGAGGCTTTTACCACCGGTTCAGTTGCCATGACTGCTGCAGCACCACAAATACTGCTTCCTGCACCAATCAGCAATGTTGTTTCTTCATCAAGACCGAATACTTTTTTACCCAGCCAATAAGCTAATAAGAATGTCGATGTTAATGTTAAGGCATCAATGATGACGCCTGTTGCACCTACATCAGTAATTTGCTGAAAAGTAAGACGGAACCCGTACAGAATGATCCCCGCTCGAAGGAAATAGTGCTTAGCAAATTTAATACCACTGTCACAAGATTTGCTCGCAACAGGATAAAAAGTATTACCAACAACGATGCCTAATAAGATAGCAAGGGTTAATGCACCTAAACCGATATCCATAAACCAAGGCTGTTCGCCGAGGTAAATTGAGATAGCCGTTAAAATACCAGCTAAAATAATGCCAGGTATTAATTTAAAAATAGGATGCAGGCTATTTTGCTCTAAGCTGTTAGCTTCACTTTTATTCATGACAATGCTCTTCATTACCGCTTATAAGATTTGGTAATAAGCATATAATAAAATCAATAATAATTTAAATTCATTATTTGTGTATAATCTATCGAAAAAATTGATTATAAGTTTCTTCTGGAATATTGCTAATAAATCATTAATATTAACAATATTATTACAAATACTAAAAATCACGTTGGGGCTTACCTTTATGCGAATTACACTTAGGCAACTTGAGGTCTTCACGGAAGTATTAAAAAGTGGCTCCACGACGCAAGCATCTCAATTATTAGCACTTTCTCAATCTGCAGTAAGTGCGTCGCTAACGGATTTAGAAGGTCAATTAGGTGTTCAGCTATTTGACCGCGTGGGTAAACGACTTGTTACAAACGAGCACGGAAGGCTTTTATACCCTAAAGCATTAGCATTATTAGAACAAGGGTTAGAAGTCGAGCAATTATTTAAGAAAGAGATGGGCGCCGTGCGTCTCGCAGCAAGTACGACGATTGGCAACTATATGCTACCGGAAATTTTAGCGGGTTATCGTCATGACCACCCTGATATTCCTTTGGAACTGTTTATTAGTAATACAGAAGAAGTTATCAAAGGTGTCATGGAGTTTAGAGCCGATGTCGGTTTAATCGAGGGGGTTTGCCATAGCCCTGAGTTGATTTCTAAACCGTGGTTAAAAGATGGATTGGTTGTTTTTGCTTCACCACAAAACCCACTAGCAAATAAAAAAGTATCACTAAAAGATTTACAAGATGCTCCATGGATTTTGCGGGAAAGGGGCTCAGGGACAAGAGACGTTCTTGACCAACTATTATTTGCTCACCTTCCCGGGTTTCATATTTTAATGGAGCTTGGAAATTCAGAAGCGATTAAACATGCTGTTCGTTTCGGTATGGGGATCAGTTGTTTATCAAGGCGTGTTATTGAAGAACAATTGGAAAATGGTTCATTAGTGGAATTAGAAATAGAAGAACTGCAATTAGAAAGAACCTTATATTTGATTTACCATCGTCAAAAGCACCTTTCGAACGCGATTACTAATTTGCTAGCCTACTGTAATTAAAAATCCTCGTCATCTTTTAACTTGTCGCGTTGTTAGCTGCAATCGACTATCCAAATCACATACTGGTGTATGCTCCTTGGATAGTCTCATTTGCCGTCTAGCGACAAGCCAAAATATTTAGAGGATTGCAATGAATGTGTTGTGATTGCGATAACGCGTTTTACTTATAATTTGCTACGGATTATGAAGGTATCTTATAACAGCAAAGAGTTGCTTAGTTCTGGCAGTCTATTTTGCTAGAATTCCTCCGATATTAGCTGAATAATAAAATACAGGGAACAAATGTCAGAACAACATACCAATACTATCTCGCAAGGCGGCCCACAAAAGCTACGCCGTGAATTAAAAGCACGCCACCTTGCGATGATTGCTATCGGGGGCTCAATCGGTACCGGTTTATTTGTCGCATCAGGTGCAACCGTTGCACAGGCAGGTCCTGGTGGGGCACTTCTTTCATACGCTATCATCGGTTTAATGGTTTACTTTTTAATGACCAGCTTAGGTGAGTTAGCTGCTTATATGCCAGTTTCAGGTTCATTTGCGACCTATGGTGCTAAGTATGTTGATGAAGGCTTTGGTTTCGCATTAGGTTGGAACTATTGGTATAACTGGGCGGTCACTATTGCGGTTGACCTTGTAGCAGCGCAATTAGTGATGACTTATTGGTTCCCAGATACCCCCGGCTGGATTTGGAGTGCAATATTCCTTGCTATTATTTTCTTGCTAAACTTTATTTCAGTTAAAGGGTTTGGTGAGGCTGAATATTGGTTCTCCTTAATTAAAGTCACTACCGTCATTATTTTTATTGTCGTGGGCGTGTTAATGATTTTCGGCATCATGAATGGTGCAGAAAATGCAGGATGGCATAATTGGGAAATCGGTGATGCACCTTTTGCTGGTGGCTTTTCAGCGATGATTGGTGTTGCAATGATTGTTGGTTTCTCCTTCCAAGGTACTGAACTAATCGGTATTGCTGCAGGGGAATCAAAAGATCCGGCAAAAAATATTCCAAAAGCGGTACGTAAGGTTTTCTGGCGTATTCTGTTATTTTACATTTTTGCAATTCTGATTATTAGTTTGATCATTCCTTATACCGACCCTAATTTATTGCGTAATGACGTTAAAGATATCAGTGTAAGTCCATTTACATTGGTATTTGAAAATGCAGGTTTACTCTCCGCAGCGGCAGTAATGAATGCCGTCATTTTAACCGCGGTTTTATCGGCGGGTAACTCAGGGATGTATGCATCCACCCGTATGTTGTATACCTTAGCGCGTGAAGGTAAAGCTCCGCGTATTTTTGCCCGCCTATCAAAAGGTGGCGTACCACGCTATGCTTTATTAGCTACAACAATTATTGCCGGTCTATGCTTTTTAAGTTCGATGTTCGGTAATCAAACCGTTTATTTATGGTTATTGAATACGTCGGGAATGACGGGTTTTATTGCATGGTTAGGAATTGCGATTAGCCATTATCGTTTCCGTAGAGGGTACATCGCACAAGGTAAAGATCTTAACGATTTACCATATCGCTCAGGCTTCTTCCCGGTCGGCCCTATTTTTGCATTTATTTTATGTTTAACGATTACGTTAGGTCAGAACTATCAAGCCTTCTTAGAAGATAGGATTGATTGGGTTGGGGTAACAGCGACTTATATCGGAATTCCGCTATTTTTAGCCATATGGTTTGGTTATAAAATTGCCAGAAAAACCACATTTATTCGCTATAAAGACATGAACTTTCCAAGTTACAAAGAAAATTTAGATAAATAAAATTCGTATCTTGTTTACTAAAATAGCACCTCCATTGAGGTGCTATTTTTTTATCACGCCAGAATAAAATGTTAGAAGTGCCAAATTAGCAGGTTAATTTGGCAAGATGCATAACTTTTCGATATGGCTCACACAATTTCATTGAGTTAAGTCATGTTAGATTCAATAATCGTATTGATAAGTATTCTTATTTGCTTTATTGTTACCGCAATAAAAAATTCAGTCAATGAGGTTGATGGTGGAGCTTAATACTATGTCGTCGGTAGCCAAGAAATCAGTAGCTAGGTCGGTAGTAAAAGGAATAAGTTTAGCATTATTAGTGAGTGCAAGTTTGAACTCGTGGGCCGCTACTGTAACTGATGTTGCAGGCCGTACTGTTGAAGTCCCTGATAATGTTAACCGTATTTTACTTGGCGAAGGGCGTTTATTTAGCGCTATAGCTCTCCTTGAAGGTGATAAACCCATTGAACGTATCGTAGGCTGGCAAGGGGATTTGCGTAAATTAGACCCGCAAACGTATGCGGTTTATAAAGCGAAATTTCCAGAAATTGATAATATTCCTCTAATTGGTAATACCAGTGCCGATAGTGTCAGTTCAGAAAAAGTATTAACACTAAATCCCGATATCGCCATTTTTGGTCTGTCAGGGCATGGTCCGGGCAAAAATAGTGAGTTAGTGAACCAGTTAGAAAAAGCGGGTGTGCCTGTCATTTTTGTCGATTTCCGTGATAACCCATTGAAAAATACATTGCCGAGTATGCGTTTACTCGGTCAAGCGTTAAATCGGGAACAGGTAGCCAATAAATATATCGATTTTTATGAAAAAAACCAAAAGCTAGTCACCGATATTACCGCTAAAGTTCCGGAAGATAAAAAACCGACGGTGTTCATTGAATTAAGAGCCGGTGCTTTTGAAGATTGTTGTGGTACTGCAGGTGACGGTAACATGGGGAACTTTATTGACTTAGCGGGTGGGAAAAATATTGCTAAGGGGGTATTGCCCGGCGCATTAGGTACAATGAACCTTGAGAAGGTCATTGCATCAGACCCCAGTATTTATATCGCATCTGGTGTCAAAGCACCGGGTAGCAAAGATGTTGGTGTTCAATTAGGTGCTCAAGGTACCTTAATTGATGCGAAAGAAAGTCTAAAAAGGGTCACAGAACGTAAAGGCATTAATTCATTATCAGCCATTAAAGATAAGCAAGATTACGCTATCTGGCATAACTACTATAACTCTCCATACAATGTGATTGCGACACAAGTATTTGCTAAATGGTTTTATCCTGAGCAATTTGCGGATTTAGACCCGCAAAAAACACTTGAACAGCTGCACAGTGAGTTTCTCGCTGTAGAACCAAGTGGTGTATATTGGGTCAGCGAAAAGCAATGAGAGTAGGTGGGAATTAATGAGTATTACAAGTGAACCGATAGCAGCTGCAGAGCAAGCCATCAAACAAGCTGATAATGGTGTGAAGCAGCATTATCAAAATATGTTACGCCGTAGGCTAATATGGATTGGGGTTATTGTTGCTGCAATTTTATTATCTTTAATTATTGATTTTACGTTGGGCCCTTCGGGCTTATCTCTTGAACGATTGTGGCAAACCTTGGTAACACCAGAAACGGTGGATGCAGGGACTCGGGTTATTGTTTGGGATATTCGGTTGCCATATGCATTGATGGCTGTTGTTATCGGTATGTCATTAGGGCTTGCTGGGGCAGAGATGCAAACGATTTTAAACAACCCGCTGGCGAGCCCATTTACTTTAGGTGTATCAAATGCGGCGGCTTTTGGTGCTGCTCTAGCCATTGTTTCAGGTATCGCAATTCCAGGGGTGCCTGACCAATGGGTAATATCGGCAAATGCCTTTATTTTTGCACTACTAGCAGCGTTGATGCTAGATGCGGTTACCCGCTGGACTCGAGTTGCTACTTCCGGTGTGGTTTTATTTGGTATAGCTTTGGTATTTACATTTAATGCATTGGTTTCCATGATGCAATTTATTGCGACGGAAGATACCTTACAAGGGCTTGTTTTCTGGACGATGGGGAGCCTTTCAAAAGCGACATGGGTAAAACTGGGCGTGATGGCGCTAGCTTTCGCCTTAGTTTTCCCAATTGCGATGATGAGTTCATGGAAGTTAACGGCCTTAAGGCTCGGTGAGGATAGGGCTATTAGCTTCGGTATTGATGTCCGGCGGCTAAGGCTGACAACGTTATTGCGGATCAGTATTTTGTCTGCATTGGCGGTTGCGTTTGTTGGGCCGATTGCCTTTATTGGGCTGGTTGCACCACATATTGCCCGTTTGATATTTGGTGAAGATCACCGCTTTTATCTGCCAGCAAGTGCATTAATTGGAGCATTAATTTTATCGATGGCATCTATTGCCTCGAAGAACATTATTCCAGGTGTGATTATTCCTGTGGGTATTGTGACATCGTTAGTGGGTGTTCCGTTCTTCTTAAGTATTATTTTACGTCATCGGGGTAATGTATCATGAGTGGTTTGATTATTAACCAATTTAATGCAGGCTACCCAAAACGTGCAGTGATTGAAAACTTATCGACCGATATTTTACCCCGAGGAAAGATCACGGTATTACTTGGGCCAAATGGGAGTGGTAAATCAACATTATTACGCTCTTTAGCTGGCTTAAATAAGGCAACGGGGCAGTTATTATTGGACGGCTTGGATCTCACGCAGCAGAATTTTGCTCAACGTGCGCAAAATGTGGTGTATTTACCGCAAACATTACCTGCGGGGGTTCACTTATATGTTTTAGAGTCTGTGATTGTTGCTCAGCGTGCCTCGGGTGGTTTGAGTAATCAAAATAATAAAGACGAAGTCATGCATTTATTACGCCAACTTGGTATTGAACATTTGGCATTAAGTTATTTAGATCAACTTTCAGGTGGCCAAAAACAATTAGTCGGTTTGGCACAATCATTAATTCGTCAACCAAATTTATTATTATTGGACGAACCTTTAAGCGCTTTAGATTTAAATTATCAATATCATGTGATGGATTTAGTGGCAAAGGAAACTAAACGTCGAAATATAATTACCGTTGTGGTTGTTCATGATATTAATATTGCGTTAAGGCATGCGGAACATGTATTAATGCTTAAGCAAGGGAAACTCATCGCACAGGGAGAGCCTGCTGAGGTTATCACGCCTGAAAGCCTTGCAGAGGTTTACGGTGTAAGAGGGCGTATTGAAAGGTGTTCGCAAGGGGTACCTCAAGTGTTAATTGATGGGCTAGTTGATAAATTAGCAAGTTAATACCGCACAATAAATGATGTGCTTGTGGCGTCGTGCGGCAAGCACATTAATAAAGAAAAAGGGGCAATATAAAAAAACAAACGAATTAAATATTAAGATTAATTACCCACAGGAAATTTAATTGATTTATAAATGGTTTTTTACCATGAATTTCTTATGGGTATTTAAATATCCAAATAATAAAAAGCGTTTTAAAATTTAATGCAATCAATGTGAGCAAATCAATTCATATATAAAAAAATATCTCTTGGAGAGTTGGGAATGGTTGTTTTTAATAAAAGAAAAGTTGCAATTAGCATAATTGCCGCTATCGCTGCGACACCTGCATTTGCTGATGACAGTAAAGATAAAATCTATGTAACGACTGCATCAGGTTATCAGCAAAAAATTGAAGATGCCCCAGCATCCATTTCAGTAGTAACGCGCGAACAACTTGAAACTAAAGCTTACCGTGATGTGACTGACGCTTTAAAAGATGTACCGGGTGTTTTAGTTACCGGTGGCGGCAGTAGCTCTGATATTAGCATTCGTGGTATGGATGCTAAATACACCATGATTTTAATCGATGGTAAACGTATTGATACACGCAGCACTCGCCCAAATAGTGATGGTTCTGGTATTGAACAAGGTTGGTTACCACCATTACCCGCCATTGAGCGTATTGAAGTAGTACGTGGCCCAATGTCATCGTTGTATGGTTCGGATGCGATGGGTGGGGTAATTAATATTATCACTCGCCGTGTTCAACAAGAGTGGACCACAAGTTTACGAGCGGATACTACACTAACTGAACGCAAAAATTCAGGTAATACAGGGCAAGGCAGCTTTTACACCTCAGGTCCATTAATTGATGGTTTACTTGGTGTGAAACTACAAGGCCAATATTCGCATCGTGGTGAAGATAAAATCATTAATGGTTTTAATCGCCAAATCATGGCGAGTGGTGGAGCAACGGTATCGTTGACTCCAGATGACAAAAATACCTTCGACGCAGAATTTAAACGTGATAACCAACATCGTGATGACCGTGAGGGTTATATCAGCAAAAGAGGCGACGGTAGCGGTTTTAGCAAATATGAGTTGACTCATATGGCATTAACCCATACGGGTATTTATGATATTGCATCAACAGATACCTATGTTCAATACGATGAGACAAAAAACCCAGGCCGTAAAATGACGGCAGAAGACCTTGTTTTCCGTAATCAAAGTGTCTTTTTATTGGGTGATCATAGTTTAAGCCTTGGTGGTCAATATCGTAAAGAGAAGTTGAAAGACGAAGGTAATAAATTTAAACAGTATAATAAGCTTGAACGATATAGCTGGGCGTTATTTGCAGAAGATGAATGGTTAATGACCAATGATTTTGCGTTAACCGGTGGTATTCGTATGGATAAAGACGAAAACTACGGTTCACACTGGACTCCACGTTTATATGGTGTGTGGCATGCTGATGAACAGTGGACAATTAAAGGTGGGGTAACTACAGGTTATAAAGCACCAAGCTTGCGTGAATCGTCCGCAAACTGGGGACAAGCAACAGGCGGTAGTGCAGGAAATGCCGTTATTTATGGTAATCCTGATTTAAAACCAGAGAAAAGTATTACTGAAGAAATAGGTGTTATTTGGAACAATCAGGATAATATTACTGCTGGGATAACTATCTATAACACTGACTTTAAAGATAAAATTACTGAAATTAGGCGTTGTGAAGAAAATAGTAGTACAGTAAGAGCATGTACAGTAGCTCAAGATGGTGAAGGTGACAAGCCTAACAAACCGTATCGTTTCATCAGCGATAAAGCGAACGTTGATAAAGCAAGAATGCGTGGTGTTGAACTCACCTTCAACTGGCGTATTGTGGATGATTTAAGCTTTGCAGCTAACTACACGTATACTGATACTGAACAAAAAAGTGGTGTAAATAAAGGTAAGCCATTAAATAAACAGCCTAAACATATGGCTAACTCCACATTGACATGGCAAACTACTGAAGATTTAGAAACATGGACGCGTATGAATTTCCGTGGTAAAACCTCTGAATACCAAGGTCGTGGACAAAAAATGTCAAGTGGTACAGCATCTTATGCTTTATTTGATTTAGGTGCGAGTTATCAGCTTAACAAGAACGCGAACATTGTTGGTGGTGTCTATAACGTATTAGATCGCCGAATCGATAATGCGACTTACGGTGCTGAATTAGAAGGCCGTCGTTACAATATCGGTATCAACTACAACTTCTAATCGTATAATTAATCTCGATTAATCCAAACCCTTTGGCTTCTACCAAAGGGTTTTTTGCTGATTAAAACCATAAGAAAAAAAAGTTATAAGCAGATAGGGCAAAAAGTCAGAAATAATCAAAATTTCTCATCGAAAATAGGGTGATTTGTTAACAATTTAACTTGCTATTTGTGGTTATGGCGTGCAAAATGCGCGAACTAAAAAATAACTGATGCTTAATCAAATGAAGCATCGGTTTTTTTGTTTTTAGGAACGTTCATTCTAGCGGGGCCGGACATAGAGCCGGAGAGATAATTTTAATATTTACGTGTAGCAAACATTTTACGCTACCGATTTGAGGAATGCTTTTATGGCTTACTTTTTCGCATTCGCAGCAGGGCCAGGCGCTGGCGGCTGCCGTATCGATGACTACGGGGCTCTCGGTGGCTTCGCTCACACGCCTTTCTCCCTTTCTTCGTTTTTCTCTGCCTATAGGCAGATGCAAAGTCTTCCCAGTAACTGTCGATTAAGCCGAAGTAGTATGCAATCGAAAGTTATGGGAGGGCTTGATAATGTCAAATAATACTCCAATTCCATTAGACATTGGTCACAACCAAACCGGTGCGAATAATCGCGTACAACTTGCAAAAACGTTAACGCTTGTACAAGTGGTCATGATAGGTATCGCCTATATCCAACCGATGACCATCTTCGATACTTTCGGTATGGTATCAGATAAGACCGGTGGACACGTTCCAACTTCATACATTATTGCATTAGCGGCGATACTGTTTACGGCTCTGAGCTACGGTAAGCTGGTGAAACGCTTCCCATCTGCTGGCTCAGCGTATACTTATGCTCAAAAATCAATGAGCCCGCATATCGGCTTCTTGGTGGGCTGGACATCTTTGTTGTCCTACATTTTCATGCCAATGATTAACATATTATTGGCTAAAATTTATTTGCAAGACATTTTCCCCAATGTGGAGCCAGCGATATTTGTCGTTGGGCTGGTTATTTTAATGACCGCGGCTAACTTACGTGGTATCAACGTAATCGCCAACCTAAGTACAGTCATTGCGATTATCCAAATTGGGGTAATGGCCGTGTTTACAGGCTTAGTGATCCACGGTGTTTCAAATGGCGAGGGGTCGGGAGAAATTTGGACCTTTAACCCATTTGGTAATGAAAAAACTGAAATGATCCCATTGATAGCTGGGGCTACCATTTTGTGTTTTTCATTCTTAGGCTTTGACGGTTTAAGTTCATTGTCAGAAGAAACGCCAAACGCAGGTAAAGTGATCCCTCGTGCTATTTTCTTAACGGCACTTATTGGGGGGGTTATCTTTATTACGGTTTCCTTCTTCTTACAACAATATTTTCCAGACGTATCACGCTTTAAGAATATCAATGAAACTCAGCCAGATATTATGCGCTTTGTTGCTGGTGCATTCTTCCAGTCAATTATTTTGGTATTCTCATGCGTGACAGTATTAGCTTCAGGAATGGCAGCCCACGCAGGTAGTGCTCGTTTAATGTATGTAATGGGCCGCGATGGGGTATTCCCAGAAAAAGTTTTTGGCTATGTTAGTCCAACATGGCGTACACCGGCATATAACGTATTGATGGTCGGTTTCTTAGCGTTAGGGGCAATTTGGTTTGAAATGGATTTTGCGACCGCATTAATCAATTTCGGGGCATTAATAGCATTTACCTTTGTTAATATTTCTGTGATTAGCCAATTCTTTATCCGTGAACGTCGGATGACAGGTTTCAAAAATATTTTGAATTACTTAATTTTACCTGTTATAGGTACACTAACAGTGTGCGTTTTATGGTTAAATATTGAAGAAGATTCAATGGTTTATGGACTGATTTGGACAGCAGTTGGTTTAGTTTATATGGCTATACTGACTCGCATGTTTAAGCGGCCTATGCCGCAGATGAGTGACGTGTAACTCTATTCTTCATATTTCGCGCTGTAGCTGCGTTGCGTTCTCAAAACGACATGGGTCACATACTTATGTATGCTCCCCATGATCGTTTGGCTCCGCGCCTTGCTACAACGCGAACTATTTTGAATATACAGATTCAAGAAAAAGACAATCTATTCTTCATACTTCACACTGTAGCGGCGTTGCGTTCTCAAAACGACATGGGTCACATACTTATGTATACTCCCCATGATTCGTTTGGCTCCGCGCCTTGCTACAACGCGAACTATTTTGAATATAGAGCTGCTAGGAAGTCGTTCAAATCAGTACGAAATTAAAAATAGCGCCTTGGGCGCTATTTTTTTGCCTGTTAAGAATTATTTAAGATAAAACGTGTAGCCTATCAACATCATAATATTATGTGATACTGTTGTTACAATGAATAGTTCACAAATCATCATAAACATGAATTCGATTAAGAAGGCACACAAATGAATGATGTAAAAAAACCTGAGAATCAACGATTATTACTCACCCTCAGGAATATTGTTGGTAAGAAAAACATTCTAACAGAACCTCATAAGACAGAACGTTATCGCAAAGGTTTTCGATCAGGCGTTGGGGATGCAATAGCGGTTGTATTCCCTACAACACTGCTTGAGCAATGGCATGTATTTAAAGCGTGTGTTGAAGCCGATAAAATTGTTTTAATGCAGGCGGCAAATACCGGGCTGACAGAAGGCTCAACACCAAGCGGTTATGACTATGATCGCGATATTGTGATCATCAGTACACTACGTTTGAACCAAATACAAGTCCTTCCTGAATTCAATCAAGTGGTTGCGATGCCGGGAAGTACGTTATATGACTTAGAGAAGATTCTTAAACCCTTGGGGCGTGAACCACATTCGTTGATTGGCTCATCTTGTATTGGTGCATCTGTTGTGGGCGGGATTTGTAATAGTTCTGGTGGCTCCTTAGTGCGTAGAGGCCCCGCTTATACCGAGCTTGCGTTGTATGGCCGAGTAAATGATGATGGTAAAGTGGAACTTGTGAACCATTTAGGTATTGATTTAGGGAATACCCCAGAAGAAATACTGACTAACTTACAAAACCGGGGTTATAGCAGCGAAGATGTCCATGTTAGCGAAAAACTAGCTTCTGATCATGAATATGCACAGCGTGTTCGTGATGTTGATGCAGATACGCCGTCTCGCTTTAATGCTGATGAACGCCGTTTATTTGAAGCATCCGGTTGTGCCGGTAAATTAGCAGTATTTGCAGTTCGTTTGGATACTTTTCCAGCGGATAAAAAAACACAAGTATTTTATATTGGCTCAAATAACCCCGATGTTTTAGAAGATATTCGTCGCTATATTTTGAGTGAGTTTAAAAATTTACCCGTAGCGGGTGAATATATGCACCGTGGTTGTTTCGATATTGCAGAAATTTACGGTAAAGATACCTTTTTAATGATAGATAAATTTGGCACGGATAAAATGCCAATGTTTTTCACGATAAAAGGCCGTATTGATGCGGTATTAAATAAAGTCCCATTTTTACCCTCTAATTTAATTGACCGTACTATGCAAGTACTGAGTAAATTATGGCCATCCCATTTGCCGCCGCGAATGAAAGAGTTTCGTGACCGTTATGAACATCATCTAATGCTAAAAATGGCAGGTGATGGGATTGATGAAGCTAAAGTTTGGTTAAAGTCATATTTTGCAACCGCGGATGGTGGTTATTTTGAATGTACCCCAGAAGAAGGTGCGAAAGCTTTCTTACATCGTTTTGCAGCTGCGGGGTCAGCAGTACGATACCATGCGGTACATAATAAAGACGTAGAAGATGTTTTGCCGTTAGATATTGCGTTACGACGCAATGACAGAAACTGGTTTGAAACGTTACCACCGGAAATTGAAAAGTTATTAGTCCATAAACTGTATTGTGGTCATTTTATGTGCCATGTTATGCACCAAGATTATGTGTTGAAAAAAGGTGTGGACCCAAAAGAATTAAAAGAAAAAATGTTAGCGCTATTAGATGAACGAGGGGCGCAATACCCAGCAGAACACAATGTTGGTCACTTATATAAAGCGGCACCACAGTTAAAATCATTCTATAAGCAAGCGGACCCAACGAATACGATGAACCCAGGTTTAGGGAAAACAACGAAACGGAAAAATTGGGAAGGGGATTGCGGTTGTAGCCATTCTAATGAACATTAAAACCACATTAATCTAAAATAAAAATGGGCAACGATTTTGCCCATTTTTTTACAGTTTAGCTAGCCAACTCCATTGCATAATTCACCAGTGCTTTTAATTGCTGGCAACGCTTTTCATCGTGCTGATGTTCAGCAAGTAACATCTGTATTTGTTGCATATATTCTGTTAAGCGTGCTTCACTAAAGTAATCTCTGCGATGTTGTAACCAGCGTTGTTGCTCATCATAGGATAAGGTCGTTGGGAAATTACGTGCTTTATAACGAAAAAATAATTCCTTCATTCGCTTATCTTGAAAACTTAAATCTAAAGCAGGTAATTTTTGTGGAGGTGTTTCACGAATAATATCCATGGTTGACCTGTCCGACGGGCTAAAGAAACCATTATATATTTGTGCATCGACATCAGTGACTTCGTCATAGATTTGTGGCTCACTAAATAGCTCTATTAGTTTATTACGAATATCAGGGTTTTTACGCAGGGTTTCTAAATTACGCATGCAGAGGTCACGGTCTATCCCTGTGCGTAGTGCATCATTGGGTCGAAGCGTTTTTTCTGGTGCTAATATTGGGCACTTATTAATATGCACAAGTTTGACTGGGACAGGAGACGCTCCCGCAAGTTCGGCCTTAGGCGTATACAGGCGGGTACGTAATTGCTGCACATCTAATTCGAGTAATGGGGAGATATCCGCAGATAAGTCACACATAATCACGGCATTGCGGTTGTCTGGGTGCCATGCGAGAGGAGCAACTAGGCTTATATAAGAGCGTAATGCACCGAACATTCCAGAAACATGAACAAGCGGGGCAATATCAACAATATCAATTAGTTGGCTTATTTTGTTTTTGTTTCTCATCTGATAAAAATAATCAAACATCCGAGGCTGAGCGGCTTTCAATAACTTGGCCATATTGATTGTAGCCAGTACATCAGACATCGCATCGTGAGCATTTTCATGGGCAACCCCATTGGCTTTGGTTAGGTGCTCCAAGCGCATGCTTGGTAGGCCATCTTCATTTTCTGGCCATTCAATTCCTTCAGGGCGAAGTGCAAAGCAAGCTCGCAAGGCATCAAGTAAGTCCCAGCGAGAGTTTCCTTGCTGCCAACTATAAGCGTATGGGTCATAAAAATTACGGTAGAAAATATTACGAGTCACTTCATCATCGAAACGAATATTGTTATAGCCCATAATACAGGTATTCGGCACACTGAAAGCATGGTGGATACGCTTAGCAAATTCAGCTTCATTAACCCCTTCGGATAATGCAAGTTGTGGCGTGATACCTGTGATCATGACGGCTTCTGGTTGTGGCAGATAGTCATCAGCAGGTGCACAATAGAAAACCTCAGGTTCTTCAATGATATTAAACTCTAAATCGGTACGAACACCCGCAAATTGGGCCGGCCTATCTAATGCAGGCCGTTTACCAAAGGTTTCATAGTCATGAATAAAAAAAGTGGGCTGTTTTTTATTATCTTGCAACGTTTTCACCGTTTTGATGGGTTATAAGTTGGTTCTGATAGTGATGATTTTGTTGGTATTCACTATGCTTTGTGAGTTAATGATACCTTATCTGCTGTGAAAGCTAAACTCAGACCGCCTGATTTAGTGTGGGACAATGAGGTCATGCCACAATGGGATAATGCTATTTAGTACTCGAACTTCATTCTATTTTTATTGTGAGTTTAGTCACGAATATTTATTGTTAACGTTAACAAAATTGAGTAACATCACAAATGGCAAGGTTTTTTGTAGTTTCATGAAAATGTTAACCTTAACATTGCAGCAATAAAAATTATTGATAGGTGATTAGATATGAATAGTGGCTCAAAAAAGTATTATGCCTCTTTGAGTGCATTATTGTTTTTTTTCTTTTTTACATGGTCATCTACATTTTCGGTGGTTGCAATATGGCTACGTAAATATGTGGGCTTAGAGGGGTCAGATACGGGGTTTATTTTTTCTTGTATCTCGCTTGTCGCTCTCTGCGCTCAACCTTTATACGGTTTTATACAGGACAAACTAGGGCTACGGAAAAACCTACTATTATTTATTGCTATATTATTAATCGCTTCTGGGCCATTTTTTATGGTTTTTGGGTCGTTATTAAAATGGAACCTAGTGCTTGGTAGTATTCTTGGCGGGCTATTTATTGGGATGACATTCCATGCAGGGATCGGCGTTCTTGAGTCATACACTGAAAGAGTGGGGCGCTTACGAAATTTTGAATACGGTAAGGCAAGAATGTGGGGGTCTTTAGGGTGGGCTGCTGCGACCTTTTTTGCGGGGCGTAATATTAATATTGACCCTGACTATAATTTCATTATGGCGACCATTTCTGGGTTAATATTTTTAGCCATATTACTTAATTTAAAGACAGCTAATGCGGATGCATATAATAGCCTTGAACATGGGAAACCTTCAGCAATAACGGTAGGTGACGCATTGCAATTATTGGCTTTACCCCGTTTTTGGGCATTGATACTGTTTGTCTTGGGGACCTGTATTTATAGTGTTTATGACCAGCAATTTATGGTGTATTTTGCCCATCAATTTCCAGATGAGCAATTTGGCAATGAGATGTACGGTTATCTAAATTCGTTGCAAGTTTTCCTAGAGGCTGGGGGGATGTTTTTAGCGCCATTTATTGTTAACCGTATTGGTGCTAAAAATGGCTTGTTATTTGCGAGTTCAGTGATGGCTTTGCGGATCATAGGTTCTGGCTTAGTTGACGGACCAATCATGATATCAGCAATGAAGCTATTACATGCGGTTGAGCTTCCCATCTTGTTAATCGCTATTTTTAAATATAACAGCCGCCATTTTGATAAACGTTTATCATCAACATTGTATTTAGTTGGGTTCAGTTGTGTAACTTCGATTGTTGCAAGCATTTTATCGCCATTAGCAGGATGGGGCTATGACAAAATTGGCTTTGCGGATACTTATCTTGTGATGGGGGCTTTTGTGGTGGTGACAACGATATTGTCTGCTTTTTGTCTTAGAAGTGACGATATTGGCGATCAACCCATAGATAATGCGCAACAATTAAACGCCCAAGATAAAAGCGATGAAGAAAATTTAGTGCTAAAAGTATAAATCAAGGTACTTTTCGAACGAATAATTAGATAAATATGCGAAACGTACTTGTAACGCGGTAGGATTAGAATGTATTGTGTTAATAGATAATAGGTTTTAAATATTGACTAGAGGGTTTTAAACATGGACAACGCTAGCAAGCCGTCTTTCCAAAATGTACTGGAATTTGTGCGTATGTTTCGTCGTAAAAACAAGATCCGTCGTGAAATTACTGACAATGAGAAAAAAATTCGTGATAACCAGAAACGAGTTTTGTTACTGGATAACTTAAGCGAATATATTAAGCCTGGGATGTCAATTGAAGAGATCCAAGCAATTATTGCAAATATGCGTAGCGACTATGATGACCGTGTTGATGATTATATCATCAAAAATGCAGAGCTCTCCAAAGAACGCCGTGAAATCTCTAAAAAGCTAAAAGAGATGGGGGAGTTACCGAGGATTGATGTTAAGTAAGTGATATTATAAGTGATAAGCCGAGGCAACCTCGGCTTATCAAAGTAACATATTGAATATAAATAATATGTTACAGTATGGTCACTTTAGCATGGGGGTGAGTTAAAAACTAAGTAGCCCTAAGTATTTATCGTTGAACTACTGTAAAATCAAAGTATTAACTTGTTTAATCAATTCTTGAGCTAATCGCTCCATTTCATTTTTATCGATAAAACCCATCGTTACCGCAGCTGCAATCAACTGACCTTCACTATTAAAGACAGGGCATGCGATTGATTGCGCCCCAGGGATCCCCTCTGTTGGTTGATAGCGCACGGCATAGCCTTGCTTGATGATTTTCTCCAACTCTTGCGGGGAGTAATAATTTGATTGAAATTGGTTGTCGAACGCAGAGTAAATCAGCCCTGCCGCGCTTTTTTCTATCGGTAATGGGGTGTTGGGTAAAAAATCAATCTCAACATTTTTAAAGCTACGGTTGTACGTCACTAATGAGAGTGCTTTTCCTAAACGTGTGGCGACACCAGTCGAAACGTTTTGCTCATCACGAAATTGAATCAAGCTTTTATTGATGGTTTCTAGATAAGAACTCTCAGGTTTAACAAAATTAGCTAAAAAAGTTAAGTTACGCCCTAAGCCATACCGGCTTGTTTGTGTGTCTTGATATAACATTTGTGTGCGACACAATGAAACCAAGTATTTATGTAAACGGCTTTTCGATATGTCACAGCCTTTTGATATATCAGCTGCGCGCGCAATGCCCCCATTTTGAGCAATATAATTTAAAATGCTCACCGCTATATCAACAGAATTAACACCTTGCAGAGAATACATAGATAAACCTCAGTTTAACAAGTCCTCATATTTTACCATGAGTTGCCCTAAGCCGCTAACAACCATCACGCATAGAATACTAATACTAAAGAAGTAGTTAATTTTTACTCATAAATAATGAGTGTATTTGATATTACTCAAGTTCACCATTTGTGAATGAGGTATATATATAGTGAACTTTAAAAAGCAATGTCGAGGTTTACTATAATGAAAACAATAAATGAATTACGAATAAAACGCCGAACTCTATTAAAAGGGCTCGGCGTGGTTGGTTTAGCTACCATAGCTCCTTGTTCTTTCGCTGAGGCGAATAATAATCAACCTTTACCTAGGGTGAGATTAAAACTATCTGACTACAAAACCTTTCGATCAACTTGTGCTATGGAATGTTTGCACTGCAACCTTACAGCGTATACATACCAAGGTAAGTTGATGAAAATACAAGCAACTGAAGGGTTTAATGTTAAATGTTGTTTAAGAGGAATGAGCCGGACTAAATGGGTTTATCATGACCAACGCATAACAACACCACTATTAAGGGTCGGTGAAAAAGGGAAAGCTGAGTTCAAACCAATAAGTTGGGATGAAGCTCTCGACCTTATCGAAAAAAATATCAGAGAAACGATTACCAAATATGGAAATGAAGGGCTATTCATATCGACCCATGCCGGAAATATGGATTCTATTAAAAATGATATGGGTAAAGCGTTTTTTGATTATTTAGGTGGCTCAACAAAGCAAGCGGGCTCTTTATGTTGCTCGGCAGTCACTGCTGCGATGATACCGATGCTAGGGCTACGTTATGCCGATACGCGGGATACCATCGCGGATAGTCGTTATATTTTGTGTTGGGGGAATAACCCAGCAGTGACGATGCAAGCCTATTTTAAAAACTATAACCAAGCCCGAAAAAATGGAGCTCGGCTGGTGGTGATTGACCCTCGTTTTAATGAAACCGCAGCAAAAGCAGATGAGTGGATACCGATTATACCGGGTACTGACACCGCACTTGCTTTGGGAATGATCAAAATTATCATTGAAGAAAACCGTATCGATGAGGATTTTCTCAGGGCTCATACTGGAGCCGTGTACTTAGTTGATGATAAACAACAGCAAGTTAGGCAAGATAATAACGATAAAGACAGTTACTTAGTGTTTGACCTGTTAAGTGGGCAATTGGCTCGCCATGACACACCGAATATCAAACCCGCATTATTCCAAAATGAATTACCGGATAACCTGGGTTACACCACGGTCTTTGAGCAAATTTACCAGCAGGCAAAAGGTTGGGATGTCAAACGTGTTAGTGAAGAAACCGATGTTCCCGTTGAAACTATTGTACGCCTTGCTCGTGATTATTCATCGATTACACCTTCAATGATTGTACAAAATATGTCCGGTGCTCAGCGCACAGAACATGGGGCTTATGTGGCTGCTAGCCAGTTTTATCTTGCACTACTGACAGGGAATATAGGTAAGCGCGGGGCAGGTGTTTGTGATGCGGGTGGTGCTCGGCAAATGGCGAATTTTAGCCCGATAGTGCCACCTGCACCGAATGCCAAAAAAATTACCCCTATTCCTGTTGCTAAAGTCGGCGACTATATTGTGAATGATAAACCTCATCCGATTAATTTTTGGTGGATTATGACCATGGGGGTAATGACGCAATTACCTAACACGAATAAGGTTCGAGAAGCATTGAAGAAAGTCCCATTTGTTGTGGTAGCGGATAATCTAATGAGCTCCACGGCACTGTATGCAGACCTTGTATTACCCGTCACTACAATCTTCGAAGATACCAGCCTAATGGCCGGAGTTCGCAGCCAATATGTACAATTAATGGAAAAAGCCGTTGAACCAGCTGGGGAAGCAAAACCTGATTATTGGATTTTTGCCCGCTTAGCAGAACGATTTGGTTTTGGTGAGGTATTTAATCAACCGATCGAACATTATATCGATGCTTGTTTAGCTGGTTCTGGGATCACTCGTCAGATGCTGGAAAAAGGTCCTGTACGGCCTGTTGAAGGGGATTGGATACCGTTCAAAGATGGTGTTTTTAGAACATCAACCAAGAAAGCACACTTGTTTATTGAAGATTGGCAAAAGAAAAATTTCTCACCTGTCGTTGCTTACTACCAAGTGACTGAATCGGTGAAAGGTTCCCCTGAGTTAGCTAAAAAATACCCTTTAATGGCGGTGCAACGTAAGTTGGCGCGGAGTGTACACTCAAGCCATGGCATGAATGAATGGATACTTGAGGTTCAGCGCAACCAGCCTAATGTGTTAATCCACCCAGAAGATGCAAAACAACGAGGTATTAAGAATGGTGAATGGGCAATTACATTCAATGACCGAGGCGAGCATCGCGCTATCGCGGTAGTGACTACTCATATTAAAAAAGGGGTTATTTCTCTCGATAATGGCTGGTGGGAGCAGCAAGGGGGAAGTAGTAGTCATGTCACGAATGACCAAGTGGAACATTTAGGAACCGGGCATTGTTGCAATAGTACGTTGGTTGATGTGAGAAGGGAGGCTTAGTCATGGCTAAACAATATGGTTTTTTAATCAATACTAAAGATTGTTACGGTTGCCGTACTTGTTCAATGGCGTGTAAGTCGGAAAATGTGACACCACCAGGAGTACTTTGGCGCCGAGTTCGTGAGTTTAATAGTGATGCTCCAAATACCCAAGCATTTATTACGATGTCTTGTAATCACTGCGATGACCCTCAATGCTTAAAGGTTTGCCCTGCGGATACCTATACAAAACGAGCAGATGGCATAGTCGTCCAAGACCATGAAAAGTGCATAGGTTGCCAGATGTGTATTATGGCATGCCCATATCACGCGCCTGTATTTGACCCAGTAGAAGGTAAAACCAGTAAATGTAATATGTGTGCGGAACGGTTAGATGAAGGGTTATTACCAAGGTGTGTGGAATCTTGTCCAACAGGGGCTATCGAATTCGGTGAAATTACAGAACTACGTAAAAAACACACAACAAATTGGACGCTGTTAGAACAACGTTACAACATGCCAGACCACACTATCAGCAATCCAAATATTGTGATTATTGGTATGGAGGATTAATCATGGATATTAAATATATGGAACTTCCTCTGGTATTTTTTACGGTAATGAGCCAGTGGGGAATTGGCGCTATTCTTGCATTAACTATTTATCAAATGAATGCTAGCAAGGAAAATATTTTATCAGGCGGAGTGCTACGCAGAGCAGTATTAGCGATTTGGTTAATCGAGGTGATCGGCTCTTCTATGTCAATGGGGCATTTGGGAGTACCACTAGAAGCGTATCGCTCCATACTTGGGTTAAGCCATTCATGGTTGAGCCGTGAAGCGGTGACATTTATTTTATTAAATGGTCTTGTCACGTTATGGGCACTCTCGTGTTGGGTATCACCCCAAGTGAATGTGCGAAATCAGTTACTTGGCTGGTTAAGCGCTCTTGGTGGTATTGCGGCTATTTTTGTAACTGCACAAGTGTATTATCAAATGGTTGCGCATCCATTATGGCACACGCCAGCGACGCAAATCGCGTTCATTGGTAGTGCGATTGTCCTTGGTTTTAGTCTAGTTGCCTTATTCGTTATTGGACAAGGGAAACCATTACTATCCATTATCAAAGTAGGGGTGCTGATAGGTGTTATGTTGGTATTAGCTGCGCAAATCATTCGCTTGCAATTACCCGCTAGCCAAGGAGGAAGCTATTTACTATGGTGGCAAGTTGTAATGAGTATGCTATTGCCATGTATTGTGGCAATGAAAGCATATAAGGAACGACCATCGGTTATGGTAATGGTTTTGGTGATGTTGGCGATTTTTAGCGGAGAATTGGCCGGCCGTGCGCTGTTCTATGGTTCGGTGATGATCCAAGCACCTTGGTTCTAAAAATCCTCGTCATATTTCACCTTGTAGCGTTGTTGGCTTCACACACTCGCCCTAGTCACATACTGATGTATGCTCCTAGGGCCTCGTTTAGTTTGCCGCCTAGCTACAAGTCGAACTATATAGAGGATTAATTTACTTGAAATTTATTTAGGTATTCTACTTGTACTTTATTTAGGGATGTAGCGTTGTTGGTTTCACACACTCGCCCTAGTCACATACTGATGTATGCTCCTAGGGCCTCGTTTAGTTTGCCGCCTAGCTACAAGTCGAACTATATAGAGGATTAATTTACTTGAAATTTATTTAGGTATTCTACTTGTACTTTATTTAGGGATGTAGCGTTGTTGGTTTCACACACTCGCCCTAGTCACATACTGATGTATGCTCTTAGGGCCTCGTTTAGTTTGCCGCCTAGGTCACCGTAAGTATTAAAAACTTCTTTATAAAAATCAGCTGTAAATAAGAAAAGCCTTGATAGTTTCCTATCAAGGCTTTTATGTTTACAGCTAGCTAGTTCTTAGAAATCAGCAGGTTTTGCCATTTCAGAGGTTGCGACGTTTGAAGCAACATGGCCACCTGCGCCACCTTTACCTTCAAAGGTTGAGGCATCGCGTAGGTATTCTTTAATTTCAAATGGCGCACCCGAAGTTTCAGGGGCAGGCGCTTTAGTCATTGGTGAATACGCATGGCGTTTATGTAAGCTTACAGCGACAACAGTTGATTCGGTGACCTTAACGGGTTCAACCTCTTTAACTATTACGGGCTCTTTTGCTGTCTCAACGATAACCTCAGACGTTGATGTTTCTTCAACGAATTGAGTCACAGTTTCATCAACAGATTCAGTTTGAGCGGGAGCTTCTTCTACAACGAGCTCAGTTGTTTCTGACTTAACAACAGATTCAACAGGAGACTCAATCACTTGCTCTGTTGTTTCAGGCGCTTTCTCGATGATTGCTGTAGTTTCAGTTAGTGTGTTTTCAGATTGAGTCACTTCAACGGCCTCAATCTCAACAGGTACTGCTTCTACTGGTTGTTCATCGATAGGGGCTTTAACTTCAGCTTCCACAACAGGGGATGCAACCGTTTCTGATACTTCTACCTGAGCAACCTCAACAGCGGTAGCCGTTACAGCAGGAACAATAACCTCTGATTGTGACGCTGTCACTTTTGTTTTTTCAGCCGAAGAGGCTTCATCAACACTTTGTTGTTCCAGCATTTCTTCATTAGTAATGATCGCCATACCTTCTTGTTGTGGTTGGGCGATAGGATAATGAATAAATACTTTACCTGATGCTAGTTCAGGTGAGGCAACCGCAGCGATTAATGGCATTGGCGACTTATTCAAATGACGCTCATCACGGTAGCGACGACGACGTTGCCCACTTACGCGTAAGTGGCGTGGCGAACGACGTGAACGACGAGGAATGATGGTGTCTTGCTTTTCTTCGTCATCTGCTTGAGTGTTTACGCCTTGCAGGTCATCTGTTTTAACTTCACCTTCAGACTGATTGACAGGCGTTACAACGACAGGCAATGCGGCAAGAGGTTGCGTAGCCACCACTTCCTGTGATGTTTCAACCGAATCTACAACTTGGTCGTTATCGGTAACACGGATTTTCTGTGATAACTGGCGACGTTGGCGACGAGGTGTAACAGGGCGTTGTTGTTCCTCTTTCTCCGCAACATTTTCGACGTTATCTTGTTGAGCATCTTGTTGTGCTTTTGCAGCTTGTTGCTGACGTTTTTCGTCCTGACGGCGACGACGCTCTGCACGTTGCTCACGACGTTGTTGCTGATTATCGCGATTGTTGCTATCAGTTGTTTGCTCATCTTGTTGGCTCGTATTTTTATTATTACGGCCTTTATTACGATTGTTGGTTTCATCCGCAGTCGCATTACGATTATTGCGATTGTCGCGAGTTTCGCGATTTTCATTATCATCGCGGTCACGACGGTTATTATTACGGCGATCATTGTTACGACGACGATCGTTATTACGGCGGCGGTCATTATTATTGCGAGGTTTCGGTGCTGGTTTCTCAACCACCTTTTCTTCTTCCTCACCAAATAGCTTCTTGAAGAAGGCCGCAATTTTACTGAATAAGCCTGGCGTTGCCTGCTCTGTTGTCACGGGTTTTGCTGGGGTTTTTGAAACGGTTTCTTTAGGTTTCACCGCAGGCATGTCGACAGGTTCTTGCAGGGCAAAAGCCGAAATCGCTGGTTGCTCAGGAAGTTTACGCTCTGCAGTCGTTTCATCAATTTGATTTAACGTTTCTGTCTCATGATATTGCGCTAAATTGTAGCTTAGAGTGTTAACTTCTTCGCCTTTACGAATACGGATCACATGGAAGTGAGGCGTTTGCATTTGGTCATTAGGGACAATCACCACACGCACATGGCTTTGGCGTTGTTCAATATCACTGACTGCTTTGCGTTTTTCGTTTAGTAGATAAGACGCGATTTGGACTGGCACAATCGCGTGTACTTCATGGGTATTCTCTTTTAAGGCTTCTTCTTCAATAAGACGAAGCACAGACAACGATAGTGACTCGTTATCACGAATTGTCCCTGTCCCCATGCAACGAGGGCAGACGTGATGGCTTGACTCACCAAGAGAAGGGCTCAAACGTTGACGTGACATCTCCAGTAAACCGAAACGAGAAATACGTGCAATTTGAATGCGCGCACGGTCTTGTCGTACGGCTTCACGTAGACGATTTTCAACTTCACGCTGATGGCGAACCGGTGTCATATCGATAAAGTCAATGACAATCAAACCGCCCAAGTCACGTAGACGTAGCTGGCGAGCAATCTCATCAGCCGCTTCTAAGTTGGTATTGAATGCAGTTTCTTCGATATCACCGCCACGGGTTGACCGTGAGGAGTTGATATCGATAGCGGTTAATGCTTCAGTCGTATCGATGACTAATGCGCCACCTGAAGGCAAACGAACTTCACGTTGGAATGCAGACTCAATTTGCGACTCGATTTGATAATGGCTAAATAAAGGAACATCACCACTATAGTGTTTAATTTTGCTGGCGAAATCACCGCGACCGATAGCTTCAATATGGTTACGAGCCATTTCGACCACTTTCGGGTTATCAATAAGAATTTCACCAATGTCAGGGCGTAGATAATCACGGAACGCACGAACAATAACGTTACTTTCTTGATGAATAAGGAACGGTGCAGGGCGGTTTTCAGCCGCTTTTTGGATAGCATCCCAATGGCGTAAGCGATAAAGTAAATCTTGTTGCAGTGATTCTGCTGATTTGCCTACACCTGCAGTACGGACAATTAACCCCATACCGTCTGGAATTTCTAAAGAAGACAAAGCTTCTTTAAGTTCTGTACGGTCTTCACCTTCAATACGACGGGAAATCCCCCCTGCGCGAGGGTTATTTGGCATTAAAACTAAATAGCTCCCAGCCAAACTAATAAAGGTCGTTAGTGCTGCACCTTTATTGCCTCGTTCTTCTTTATCAACTTGGACAATAACTTCCTGGCCTTCCTTTAACACATCTTTAATGTTAGGACGGCCCTGAGAGTGGTAGTTGCTTGGGAAGTATTCACGAGCGATTTCTTTGATAGGAAGGAAACCGTGCCTTTCAGCGCCGTAGTCAACAAATGCGGCTTCAAGACTGGGTTCAATGCGGGTGATTTTACCTTTGTAAATATTGGCCTTTTTTTGCTCATGACCTGGACTTTCGATATCCAGATCATAAAGACGTTGCCCGTCAACAAGGGCAACACGCAACTCTTCCTGTTGAGTTGCGTTTATTAGCATTCTTTTCATGTTATTACTTACTCAATTATTTTCTTTAAATAAAGAGCAGCGAAAGAATGAGCTACTGTAAACCGATGGCCTCGTGATTTTTACAAAACCGTCTGCCTCGCGGCAGTCGTTCGTATAGAGACGCGCAGTATTCGGTGAACCTGATTTTTAGATTAAAAATTCAGCGTTCTTAATCAGGATGCCGTATGTTATTGAAAACGGAAGTTCCTAACCCAATAAGCTAAAATTCGTTGCTCGCTAATTTATTTGATGTTGCTAAATGTCTTACGCCATTGCTGCATTGTTACGTCATCAAATAAGAAATCCTATATAACGCCAATTTTCGTTTTTTAAACATTTCGGCGACTTCGTATTATTCCATTGCCATAGACATTATAGCAAGTCGATACGGAAGTTATATGGAAATTTTATTTAGAAATAGGATAAATCAGCCAGAAAATAGACAAATTAAAAAAAAAGATAAAAAATTTTGTGGAGTCGGTATGATAGAGAGAGCGAATAAGAGCATATTTTAATCAATTAGAGTTAACGCATTCCCGAATGAATATACAAAACCAAGTTCAATTTATTGAGATCAGCGATGACGAAGCTGGGCAACGCATCGACAATTTTTTGCTCACCAAACTTAAAGGTGTGCCAAAAAGTATGATTTATCGCATTATCCGTAAAGGGGAAGTGCGTGTTAACAAAGGGCGGATAAAACCAGAATATAAATTGCTGGAAGGGGACCAAGTTCGCGTACCGCCAGTTAGGGTTGCTGAGCGTGAAACAGCGCCAGTATCAGCTAAATTAGGGAAAGTGGCAGCGCTTGCTGACTGTATTTTATTTGAAGATGATTATATCTTAGTGCTGAACAAACCTTCTGGAACGGCGGTACATGGCGGAAGTGGGCTCAGTTTTGGGGTGATTGAAGGGCTTAGAGCGCTACGCCCAGAAGCTCGTTTTCTTGAGTTAGTTCATCGCCTTGATAGGGATACATCAGGTATTTTATTGGTGGCCAAAAAACGCTCAGCCCTTAGGGCATTACACGAACAATTGCGCTTAAAGCAAATGCAAAAAGATTATTTAGCGCTAGTTCGAGGAAATTGGCAGTCGCATACTAAGGTCGTTCAAGCGCCGCTACTAAAAAATATCCTCCAAAGTGGTGAGCGAGTAGTAAAAGTTAACAGTGAAGGTAAGCCTTCAGAAACGCGTTTCAAAGTTGAAGAGCGCTTTGAAAATGCAACCTTAATTAAGGCTAGCCCAGTGACAGGGCGTACTCACCAAATCCGTGTACATACTTTATACGCGGGGCATCCCATTGCATTTGATGACCGCTATGGTGACAGGCAATTTGATAGCCAATTGGCGGATACAGGTTTAAACCGTTTATTTCTGCACGCCAGTGCGCTGAAATTCACACACCCAAATACAGGGGAAGAAATGCGCTTACAGGCACCTATGGATGCAGGGTTAACCCGTTGCTTAAAAGTGTTGCGTAACCGTAAAACAGCAATTTAATAGTTTTGGCAGTGACAGAGAGTGAACCCCTGTCACTGCGCCATGCTCTATTTAGTTAGTCGCTTAGGGGGTTAACACCGCACTTTCTCAACATTTCTAATAACAATATGATAGGTAACCCGATTAATGTATTAGGGTCTCTTCCTTCGAGCCGTTCAAACAAAGCAATACCCAATCCTTCAGATTTAAAACTACCAGCACACTGGAAAGGTTCTTCTTTATGCAAATAATGAGTGATTTCGTCATCCGTTAGTTGGCGAAAATAGACATCGAATAATTCACATTGCACATCAAACTTACCTATTTCAGTATCAAGTAAACATAAACCGGTATAAAAGGTAATTTTATTTCCTGATGCGGCTTGTAATTGTTTGAAGGCGTTATCAAAGCTATGAGGTTTGCCAACTATTTTTCCATCAATGACACAGACTTGGTCGGAACCAATGATGAGGTGTTGTGGGTATTGGTTCGCCAAAGCGGCGGCTTTTGCATGGGCTAACCGCATGACCAGTTCTTGAGCCGACTCATGTAAAATAGGCGATTCATCAATGTTAGGTGGAACCGCTAAAAAAGGTAATCCTAATTTTTTTAGCAAGGTTTGTCGGAACTCTGAAGTTGACGCCAAAATAATCGATTTCATGATTTTTCTCGAAACTCGTAGCCAAAAGGGTTAACTCATTTTAAACTATAAAACGCAAAACCTGCGATTTTTTGGTGAAAAGGCGAGTTTACCCCGCCTTTTTCTTTGACTATAGCTCATTACAAAGTTAATATGCGCGCCTTATGCAAAAGGTAAAATTACCCCTGACTATCGATGCGCAGCGTGCAGCTCAGAAAAACCTCGACTATGTCGGGAGTTATACACCTGAGCAAGTTACACGTATTGCCGAATCAGTAGTCAGTGTAGATAGTGATGTAGAAACCGAATTATCATTTAAAATTGATAATCAGCGTTTGACTGTCATTGAGGGGAAATCCCAAGTGGATGTCACCTTAAAATGTCAACGTTGCAGAACTGATTTCAAGCATCATGTCTACGTATCGTATTGTTTTAGTCCTGTCGTCAATGACGAAAAGGCCGAAGCATTACCGGAGCTCTACGAGCCAATTCAAATTGATGAATTTGGTGAAATAGATTTGCTGGGAATGATAGAAGATGAAATAATTCTTTCCTTACCAGTGGTTCCGGTTCATGATTCTGAACACTGTGAAGTGTCCGAAGCGGATATGGTCTTTGGCGAACTGCCTCCTGAGGCAGAAAAACCAAACCCATTTGCCGTATTAGCCAGTTTAAAGAAAAGTACTTAAGGAGTAAGGTCAATGGCCGTACAACAGAATAAACCAACTCGTTCAAAACGCGGTATGCGTCGTTCACATGATGCACTGACTGCTACCCTAGTTTCTGTAGATAAAACTTCCGGTGAAACTCACCTGCGTCACCACGTGACTGCAGATGGTTACTACCGTGGCCGTAAGGTTATCAGCAAGTAATTTGTTGTTACCTTGGCTAATCTAACCATTGCGTTAGATGCTATGGGCGGGGATGTTGGTCCCCGCGTCACGGTGCCTGCTGCATTGCAGGCACTGGCATCTAATCCAGCGCTAAAATTACTGCTAGTCGGTCAACCCGATGCCATTCAACCTTTGCTTGCACAATGTCGTGCAGAGCAACTTTCGCGTGTCGAAATAATCCCTGCGGACGGTGTTATCGCAAATGATGCTAAGCCATCGAATGCCATAAGACAAAGTAAGGGGACGTCAATGCGAGTGGCTTTGGAGTTGGTAAAAACTGGGCAGGCACAAGCGTGCGTGAGTGCAGGCAATACCGGTGCACTGATGGGGTTAGCTAAATTGATGTTAAAGTCGATAGACGGCATTGAACGTCCTGCGTTAATGACCATCTTACCTAATCAGCAAAAAAGCCAAACGGTTGTGCTTGATTTAGGCGCTAATGTCAATTGTAGTAGTGATATGTTAGTGCAATTTGCTGTAATGGGTTCAGTTATGGCCGAAGAAGTGGTCAATATTTCTAAACCAAGAGTCGCTTTGCTCAATATTGGCGAAGAAGAGAGCAAGGGGCTAGATAATATCCGCGAAGCCGCCTCCGTGTTAAAAGAAACAACGTCAATTAACTATATTGGTTATGTAGAAGGTAATGAATTACTGACAGGCAAAACTGATGTATTAGTATGTGACGGCTTCGCAGGTAACGTCTCTTTAAAAACAATGGAAGGTGTCATCCGAGTGATCCTTTCATTGATAAAATCATCAAGTGATCAAAATAAAAAACGCAGTTGGTTGATGCAACTGGCGAAAAAATGGCTAAAAAAACGTTTAATGAAGCGTTTTGGGGATATGAACCCCGACCAGTATAATGGTGCGACTCTGTTAGGATTAAAAGGTATTGTCATCAAGAGTCATGGTGCAGCGAATGAAGGCGCTTTTAAAGCCGCAATTGACCGCGCAGTACAAGCTGTTGAAAAGCAAGTCCCAGAAAGAATAACAGCGCGACTAAATATTGTTTTACCCAGGAGTGATCAATAACCTATGGCTATGTACAGTAAAATCTTAGGAACAGGCAGCTACTTGCCAGCGCAAGTGCGCACCAATGCTGATCTGGAGAAAATGGTTGATACTTCTGATGAGTGGATTGTGACACGCACTGGAATACACGAAAGAAGAATTGCAAACGAAGACGAAAGTGTCTCAGTGATGGGGTTACATGCTGCAAAAAATGCGCTAGAAATGGCTCAAATTGAGGCGGCTGAAATAGGCTTGATTATTGTTGCAACAACATCAGCGACGCATGCCTTTCCAAGCGCAGCTTGCCAAATCCAGCAACTGTTAGGTATTAATGATTGCGCTGCTTTTGATGTCGCCGCAGCTTGTGCTGGTTTTACTTATGCAATCAGCATTGCGGATCAGTTTGTCAAAACAGGTATGACGAAGAAAGCCTTGGTGATTGGCGCTGATGCATTATCAAAAACATTAGACCCTGAAGACCGTGGTACTATTATTTTATTCGGTGATGCAGCAGGGGCTGTAGTTATTGGTGCATCTGAAGAGCCGGGTATTATTTCTACTCATCTGCATGCGGATGGTCGTTATGGTGATTTATTAACATTGCCTAACCGCAGTCGCTGTTCTGAAGACCCAGCGTATTTAACGATGACGGGTAATGAAGTATTTAAAGTTGCAGTGCGCGAATTAGCCCATATTGTTGATGAAACATTGACTGAAAGTGGTATTGCAAAAGAAGAACTTGATTGGTTAGTGCCACATCAAGCAAATTTAAGAATTATATCTGCGACGGCTAAAAAGTTAGATATGACAATGGATAAAGTTGTTGTCACCCTTGACCGTCATGGTAATACTTCTGCAGCATCAGTTCCAACCGCTTTGGATGAAGCGGTTCGAGATGGCCGTATTCAACGTGGTCAACTGGTGCTTTTAGAGGCCTTTGGTGGTGGTTTCACTTGGGGCTCTGCATTAGTTCGTTTTTAATTAACTGAGAAAATAGACATGACACAATTTGCTATGGTATTTCCCGGACAGGGTTCTCAGTCTTTAGGTATGTTAGCGGCACTGGCTGAGGAAAATCAGCTAGTTGAGCAGACATTCGCTGAAGCATCGGAAGCATTGGGTTACGATCTTTGGGCACTAGTACAAAATGGGCCAGAAGAAGAATTAAATAAAACATGGCAGACTCAGCCCGCATTGTTAGCTGCATCCGTGGCTATCTTCCGTGTTTGGAAAGACAAAAATGGTGCGATGCCAGCGATTATGGCGGGTCATAGCTTAGGTGAATACTCCGCGTTGGTATGCGCAGGGGTTATTGATTTTAAACAAGCAATTAAACTTGTTGAATTACGTGGCAAATTAATGCAAGAAGCTGTTCCTGAAGGGACGGGTGCAATGTATGCCATTATCGGTTTAGATAACGAATCCATTGAAAAAGCTTGTCAAGAATCTGCACAAGGCCAAGTTGTTTCTCCGGTTAATTTTAATTCACCTGGGCAAGTCGTTATCGCCGGTGAAAAAGCTGCAGTAGAACGTGCAGGGGCTGCATGTAAAGAAGCAGGAGCAAAACGTGCATTACCGTTATCTGTGAGTGTTCCTTCTCACTGTGCATTAATGAAGCCTGCTGCTGATAAATTAGCCGATGCGTTAGAAAAAATTGATTTTTGTGAGCCAGACTATCCAGTTATCAACAATGTTGATGTTAAAATAGAGCAATCGGCGCAAAATATTCGTGATGCTTTAGTCCGTCAGCTGTATAATCCAGTCCGTTGGACGGAAACAGTAGAATTGATGGCAGATCAAGGTGTTGAACACCTTATCGAAGTAGGGCCGGGTAAAGTATTGACTGGTCTTACCAAGCGAATTGTCTCTAATTTAACTGCCGTAGCAATCAATGATCCTGTATCATTGAGCACTGCTTTAGAAAATAGCTGAGGAAGACATGGGCTTTGAAGGAAAAATTGCACTGGTAACAGGTGCTAGCCGTGGGATAGGTAAAGCGATAGCTTTAACCTTAATCGCACGCGGTGCAACTGTTATTGGGACCGCAACAAGCGAAAAAGGCGCAGAAGCTATTACCGCTTACCTTGATGGTAAAGGTAAAGGTTTAGCGTTAAACGTGACTGATGCAGCATCAATCGAAGAAACTTTGACCAAGATCCGTAAAGAATTTGGTGAAATTGACATTTTGATTAATAATGCAGGTATCACACGTGATAACCTATTGATGCGTATGAAAGATGATGAATGGCAAGATGTTATTGACACCAATCTTTCATCCGTTTACCGTTTGTCTAAATCCGTTTTGCGTGCCATGATGAAAAAACGTTATGGTCGTATTATTTCTATCGCATCTGTTGTTGGGGTGATGGGAAATGCGGGGCAAACAAACTACGCGGCAGCGAAAGCTGGGCTGATTGGTTTTAGTAAATCATTAGCTCGTGAAATCGCTTCTCGTGGTATTACTGTCAACGTCGTTGCACCTGGTTTTATCGAAACTGATATGACTAAAGCATTGACAGATGAACAGCGTGCAGGCATTTTATCTCAGGTTCCTGCTGATAGACTGGGTGATGCACAAGAAATTGCCAGTGCTGTAGCGTTTTTAGCTTCTGATGAAGCGGCTTACATCACAGGTGAAACATTGCATGTCAATGGTGGCATGTACATGATCTAAAGAAATGATGGAACTATTTGCATTATTAGTGTTATCCAACGCTAAATAATGCAAAATAATGGTTCCAACAGTCGGGATTGGGTTGTATCTTTTCCTGTATTTCATAAACTACGAAAACCATCGCGAAAGCGAGTTTTGATAGGAATTTTAATAGTATGAGCACTATCGAAGAACGCGTTAAGAAAATCATCGTTGAACAACTGGGTGTTGAAGAGAAAGAAGTTGTAAATACAGCTTCATTTGTTGATGACTTGGGCGCTGATTCTCTTGACACAGTTGAGCTGGTTATGGCTCTAGAAGAAGAGTTCGATTGCGAAATCCCTGACGAAGAAGCTGAAAAGATCACAACAGTACAGGCAGCGTTGGATTACGTCGGCAACGCATCTAAATAATTGTACGAAAACTTATCTAGGCGATCACTCGATCGCCTATGTTTCCTTTGTAACTTTTCCCTCCTTGGAGGAAATACGTGTCTAAGCGTCGTGTAGTCGTAACCGGACTGGGCATGTTATCTCCTGTCGGCAACACAGTTGAGTCATCATGGAAAGCTGTTTGTGACGGACAGAGTGGTATCAGCCTAATTGAGCATTTTGATACTATTAACCACGCAACTAAATTTGCTGGCTTAGTAAAAGATTTCAATTACGAAGATTTTGGCATCTCTCGTAAAGATGCGAAAAAAATGGACCCATTTATCCAATACGGCATCGCAGCAGGCTTTCAGGCCTTTAAAGATGCAGGGTTGGAAGTAACAGAAGCCAATGCTACTCGGATTGGTGCAGCGATTGGTTCTGGTATTGGTGGGTTAGGGTTAATTCAGGATAACTGTGAATCTCTATTACACGGTGGTCCTCGAAAAGTTAGCCCATTCTTCGTACCGTCAACCATCATTAATATGGTGGCTGGTCATTTAAGTATTATGTACGGTTTCCGTGGTCCCAGTATTTCTATTGCTACAGCCTGTACATCGGGTGTGCATAATATTGGTCATGCGGCGCGTATGATTGCTTATGGTGATGCAGAAGTAATGGTTGCAGGCGGTGCTGAAAAAGCAACAACCCCGCTTGGTGTTGCGGGTTTTGGCGCAGCAAGAGCGTTATCAACTCGTAATGATGACCCACAAGCAGCAAGTCGCCCTTGGGATAAAGACCGTGATGGTTTTGTTCTTGGTGATGGTGCAGGTATCATTATTCTTGAAGAATATGAACATGCCAAAGCGCGTGGTGCGAAAATTTATGCCGAAATTGCAGGCTTTGGGATGAGCAGTGATGCCTACCATATGACTTCGCCTCCAGAAAATGGGGAAGGCGCAGCGCTTGCAATGGAAAACGCACTGAAAGATGCAGGTATTCAAGCAAGTGACGTAGGGTATATTAATGCTCACGGTACTTCGACACCTGCGGGTGACTTAGCCGAAGCACAGGCTGTTGTGTCTGTATTTGGTGAGGGTACTGATGTACTCGTTAGCTCAACTAAATCCATGACAGGGCATCTTTTAGGTGCAGCGGGTGCTATTGAGTCAATCTTTACCATCTTATCATTGTGTGATCAAACTGTTCCACCAACCATTAATCTGGATAACCCAGATGAAGCATGCAAACTGGACTTTGTCCCAGGTCATGCACGCAAGGTTGAGAACATGGAGTATGCTCTGTGTAACTCATTTGGTTTTGGTGGTACAAACGGTTCATTGATTTTCCGTCGTTATCACGGCGAGTAAATAATCTATCACCGTTATTAATTAGCCCTAGTCGCTGAAAGTGACTAGGGCTTTATTTTGCCCATCTCTTTGCACAGCCATTCGCTTTAGTTTATGATGACTCATCTTGTTTACTGTCTGATTTATCAGCTTTTATTATAAGTATTATCAATGTCATATTGGGTTAATGGGCAAGTTTGCCAGCAAATAAGCGTAACTGATCGCGCAGTCTCTTTTGGGGACGGCTGCTTTACGACCGTACATGTCGTTAATCAGCAAGCTAAAATGTTAGATGAGCACATTGCACGTTTGCAGCATGACAGCCAGCGGTTGAAAATAACTCAGCCTGACTGGGGTATGCTGAAACAGCATTTATTGCATATTTGCGCGCAGCAAGTAGAAGATGAACTGGTGCTAAAGGTGATAATTAGCCGTGGTGCAGGGGGGCGGGGTTATAGTTCTAGAGGCTTTAATTCACCAACAGTGATTGTCAGTGTTTCTCCCTTTCCACAAAACTATGTTCAACTACAATGTAAAGGGGCTGCGTTAATCTTAAGTGAGATCCCATTGGCACGTAGCCCATTATTAGCAGGTATGAAACACCTCAACCGGTTAGAGCAAGTTCTTATCAGACAAGAAATTGATGAGTATAACGCGGATGAGGCCATCGTACTTGATACCAACGGCGTTATCGTTGAATGTTGTAGTGCCAATGTCTTTTGGCGAGTTGGTCAAACAGTCTACACCCCAAAATTATCTCATTGTGGTGTGAATGGATTAATGAGACAAAAGATCATAGCACTACTGCAAGATAGTCAGTACCATTTTCAAGAAGTTGAGCGGTTTGCCTCTATTTTGAATTATTGTGATGAAGTGATTATTTGTAATGCATTGATGCCAGTGTTACCTGTACAAAGCATTCAGTTAAGCAAAGGGCAGTCGCCATTACAATTCATGTCGCGTGAATTATTTGAGTATCTCTTTTTGCGCTGCAAAATCTAGTATCTAAAAACTATATCACTATTACCTAAACACTTATTGAAATGGTCAATAAATGAAATTAGCCAAAAAAATCATTCTGATTACTGTGACTCTTACTGCTGTTGTAGCCGTTGCCGTATATTTACAATATCGTCAAGTCATGAACTATGCGAAAACCCCCATTAACTTGACTCAAGAGAAAATTTTAACGGTTCCTACAGGGACCGGGCGAGTTGCATTTGAAGCCTTGCTAGTCAAAGAAAATATGATTGAGCAGGGGAATGAGTTTCAATGGTTATTAAAATTACGGCCGGAACTCGCTCAATTAAAAGCGGGGACATACCGTTTACAACCTGACATGACCGTAGAACAATTATTATCGTTAGTGGTTAGCGGTAAAGAAGCTCAATTTTCTATTCGTTTTATTGAAGGTAACCGATTGAATGATTGGGGTAACATTTTACGTGATGCCCCTTACTTAGAACATACATCGACAGAGATGACACCAGCAGAACTTCATGCGTTTATCGGGTTCAAAGGTGAAGGTACACTAGAAGGGTGGTTATACCCTGACACCTATTTATATACGGCGGGGACAAAAGATACGGAAATTTTAAAGCGTGCATATAAGCGCATGCAAAGTAGCCTTGAAGAAGAATGGCAAGGGCGAGATAGAGACCTACCTTATAAAAATGCTTATGAAATGCTGATTATGGCTTCAATTATTGAAAAAGAAACCGGTGTAGAGAGTGAAAGGTCGCAAGTTGCATCGGTGTTTGTTAATCGTTTGAAGAAAAATATGCGCTTACAAACCGACCCAACAGTTATTTACGGCCTAGGTGATAAGTATGATGGTAAGATTTATCGTAGTGATTTAGACAATTACACACCGTACAATACTTATAAAATTGATGGGTTGCCGCCAACACCGATAGCAATGCCAAGTTTGGCATCAATAAAAGCGGCTGCGCACCCAGCTAAAACGGATTACCTCTATTTTGTCGCAGATGGTAAAGGCGGTCATACTTTTAGTCGCAACTTGAATGAACACAATCGGGCGGTCAAAGTTTATCGCCAATTTGAACAGCAAAAATGATAAAAAAATGAAAAATCAATTTATTGTTATTGAAGGATTAGAAGGTGCAGGCAAAACGACTGCAATCAATACGGTGGTAGATACACTTAATCAGGCGGGTATTACGGATATCGTTTTCACTCGGGAACCAGGTGGGACGCCACTAGCCGAAAAGCTACGAGAGCTGATCAAACAAGGGATTGAAGGCGATAAAGTCACCGATAAAGCTGAGTTATTAATGTTATATGCAGCGCGAGTTCAACTCGTTGAAACAGTGATTAAACCGGCTTTAGCCGCAGGTAAATGGGTTGTTGGTGACCGCCATGATTTGTCATCACAGGCGTACCAAGGCGGCGGAAGGGAAATCGACCACCAGTTAATGAAGTCGTTACGTGATTTGGTACTTGGTGAGTTTAAACCATCATTAACCTTGTATCTTGATTTATCGCCAGAATTGGGCTTACAACGTGCAAGGTCCCGCGGTGAGTTAGATAGAATCGAAAAAGAATCGTTAGCCTTTTTTGAAAGGACCCGTCACCGCTACCTTGAACTGGCAGCGGAAGATGAAACAATACTGACGGTTGATGCGAGCCAAAATATTGAGCAAGTACAATATGATATTCGCCAAACACTGACCCAATGGCTAGCTAAATAATGATAGGCAAAAAGTAAGGTGTTAATAACATGAATTGGTATCCTTGGTTAAATGAACCTTACCGGCAAATTATAGCGAACTATCAAAGTGGGCGAGGGCACCATGCCTTACTACTTCATTCTTTGCCTGGAAATGGGGCCGATGCACTTTGCTATGGTATTAGTCGTTGGCTTATTTGCCAAGATCGTGAAGGGCTGAAAAGTTGTGGGAAGTGCCATAGCTGCAGATTAATGCTAGCAGGAACACACCCCGATTATCATGTTATTGACGTTGAAAAAGGTAAATCAACGGTCAGTGTTGATGCTGTTAGGAAATTAATTGAAACCTTGAGTAGTCATTCTCAACAAGGTGGCAATAAAGTGGTGTATATTCCTAGAATTGAAGCTTTCACTGATGCTGCGGCGAATGCGTTACTAAAAACGCTGGAAGAGCCTGCAAAAGACACTTATTTTCTATTAAGTAGTGACAAACCAGAGAATTTACTTGCCACAACTCGTAGCCGTTGTTTAAGTCATTTTTTGCCAGCTCCTGACCCACAAATTGCGTTGTATTGGTTACAAAAACAACAGCCAAATGTAGTTGTTGATCACGCAATAACCGCATTGAAACTTTGTCAAGGTGCTCCAGTAGCCGCTCTGGCTCTGTTAGAAGAACATCTTTGGCAAAAACGGAATGCATTATGCCAAAGTATCTCTACAGCATTACAAACGCGGGATATGCTAAGTTTATTGCCACGATTGAATATTGAAGAAGCTTCAGCTGCCCTAAGTTGGTTATTAACCTTACTTTCCGATGCAGTTAAAGTACAGCAAGGTGCGACAACGTTCTGTATTAACCAAGATCATCTTGCACAAGTTATGCAATTGGCCAGTACCATGAACCGTTCTCAATTATTGGAGGCTTATGAACAGTGGCTACATTGTCGTTATCAATTATTGACAGTGCCTGCGCTTAATCAGGAACTTATTCTGACCAATCAATTATTACAATGGGAAGCCTTATTGGCTTCACCTTCATTTTAAAAAGAGTTAAATATGTTTGTTGTTGATTCACACTGCCATCTCGACTGTTTAGATTATGAAAAATTACACACTAATGTCGATGATGTTATCGCTAAGGCATCGGCTCGTGATGTCCGTTTCATGCTTGCCGTGGCAACAACGCTGCCCGGTTTTGAACAGATGAAAAAGCTCATTGGGTTACGTGACAATATTGCTTTTTCATGTGGTATTCATCCACTTAATTTAGACGAAGGCTATGACTTTGAGCGCTTAGCACAATTAGCCGCCGGCCCTGAGGTTGTGGCACTGGGTGAGACAGGGCTTGATTACTACTATCAACAAGAGAATGCTGCATTGCAGCAAGAGTCTTTTCGTCAGCATATCCGTATCGGCCGAGCAGTAAATAAACCCGTGATCGTACATACGCGTGCTGCGCAAAAGGATACGCTAACAATTTTACGTGAAGAACAAGTTAGTGAGTGTGGTGGGGTATTACACTGTTTCACTGAAGACAAAGCGACAGCTAGCGAATTGCTCGATTTAGGAATGTATATTTCATTTTCAGGGATTGTGACATTCCGCAATGCTGAACAAATCAGAGAAGCGGCGCGTATTGTGCCCCTAGATAGAATCTTGGTCGAAACAGACTCCCCATATTTGGCCCCAGTACCGCATCGTGGAAAAGAAAATCAGCCTGCATACGTACGTGATGTGGCTGAATACATGGCGGTGCTGAAAGGGGTTAGCGTTGAACAAATGGCTGAAATTACAACACAAAATTTCAATCGTTTATTTCATTTGAATGTTGGCTCGAATAACGGGTAACTTGTTAACAATATATAAACTAACTATTGGATTAGTAAGGGAATTGATATGGCAGAAGAAACAATTTTTAGTAAAATCATTCGTCGCGAAATCCCTGCGGATGTCGTTTACCAAGATGAGCTTGTCACGGCATTTCGTGATATATCGCCACAAGCGCCTTCACATATTTTAATTATCCCCAATAAATTAATCCCCACAGTAAACGATGTGACGGTGGATGACGAACTGGCGTTAGGGCGTTTATTTACGGTGGCAGCTAAAATTGCCAAAGAAGAAGGCATTGCTGAAAATGGCTATCGTTTGATTATGAATTGTAATGAGCATTCTGGACAAGAGGTATTCCATATTCATATGCATTTAGTGGGTGGTCGCCCATTAGGGCCTTTATTGGCTAAATCATAATAGGAAGGGGCTCATACAATGAACCGCATAGTAATACTTGGGCTGATGGCTGTGTTATTAACTGGCTGTTTAAATAACAAACCTCAAGGGTTAGTTTTTAATGAGCAGCAGCGCGTTATTATGGAACCAGCAGTTTTAGCCCAAGGGGTCATTGTTGAGTCCCCCGTGATTAGTGTTGAAAACCACCAAACTGTTGCCACGCTTAGTATGAGTAATTTGCAGCCTGATGCCGTAGAGATTGCGTATCGTTTATATTGGTACGATAAACAAGGGTTGAAGGTGGATACTTCGAGTATCTTACATCAGCAAATTGCAGCGAATTCAACAGAAACTATTCAAGCCATGACCTCCTCATCACGCGCTAGCAATGTGCGTGTCCATGTGTTTTTATCACCTAAGGCTGGAGAAAAACAATGAAACGGATCTTAATGGTTGCGGTAGCAGCTTTAATCTTAGCAGGTTGCCCATCATACCCACCTCAACAGCCGGGAACACAACCACCGATTGTTCCTGTTGAGCCGGATCAACCACCAGAAGTGACACCACCGCCAACGGATGTCGTTCCGACACCGCCAAAACAGCAAACAACTGATTGGGCTGCATCGATAACACCTTTGGTTGGCCAAATGGTTGCTGCGGATGGAGTGGAAAGTGGCAAAGTGTTATTAGTTGATTCAGTGAAAAACAATACGAATGGCTCATTGCCTGTACAGACTATTACATCAACAATGGCTAGCGCAGTTGAAAATACCAATCGTTTCAAAGTAGTCCCTCAAAGTGTGGTAAGTTCTGCACGTAAAACATTAGGTTTATCACAAGAAGATAGCTTAGTGACGCGTAGTAAGGCGATTGGTCTAGGGCGTTATGTACAAGCTGATTATGTGATTTACAGTGTTATGTCAGGTTCAAATAAAGATAAGAGCCTTGAAATGCAACTAATGGAAGTGCAAACAGGCGAAATTATTTGGACTGGAAAGCACAGTATTGATTAACAGACAGTCACTTATTACGCTGTTATCTACCTATTTCCCAGAGATTAAATCAAGTCACTGGGAAATAACGCCGTTAACAGGGTTGTCAGGCGGGAGTTATTTATTGCAGTGTATGCAGTCTAATCGCACACTTCAATTAGTGGCTCGTGCTAATGGTGAGACTCAGTCTTGTCTATATGTGGATCGCCGGAAAGAAGCGCGTATATTAAGACAATTGCAACCATACACATTTGCACCGACTGTCGTTGGTTATAACGCTCAATGGTTATTGTTGGCGTGGTGTGAAGGCTTGCATCCGGGCCCATCCACATTTTTATCCGCTGATTTTCAATGCCAACTAGCAAATACGCTTGCACAATTACATTGCAGCGCACTATTCGGCTACCGCTTGCAACTGCGCGATGAAATTGCGCATTATGGTTATTTGGTTGATACCAAACGTTTGTCACCACGTTGGAAAAAACTACATCGTCATTTCCTCTCTACTGCATTGCCAAAAACGTTGAAGTTGGCCCCTGCACATATGGATGTTCATCCTAAAAATATCATTAGTACTCATACAGGGGAGTTAATGCTATTGGATTGGGAATATGCCGCAAATACTGATATTGCATTTTCGTTAGAAACCTATTTTCAATTTAATAGTCTGACAGATAAACAGCGTCATTTTTTTCTCATGCAATACTGTGATGTGCAAAGTGCTTATCGGGATAAACAACAATTAGCTCAGCACTGCCAGTTATGGGAACCATGGGTAAAATATATGACGTTAATGTGGTATGAAGTGCAGTGGAATAAAAGTCAATTATCGCATTTTTTGGTACACTCGCAGTCATTACGCCACTACTTCGGTTTGTTGGGTTGATAATAAAGTTATCAACGAATAATTTTTGATTTAGTTAAATAAGTGAGGCATGTTATGGGTCCGATAATGCTGGAGGTACACTCGCAGTCATTACGCCACTACTTCGGTTTGTTGGGTTGATAATAAAGTTATCAACGAATAATTTTTGATTTAGTTAAATAAGTGAGGCATGTTATGGGTCCGATAATGCTGGATGTTCAAAGTTATGAATTAGATAACGAAGAGCGCGAAATATTGGCTCACCCATTAGTGGGGGGCTTGATTTTATTTACCCGTAACTTTCATGATGCTGCACAATTACGAGAGCTTGTGCGCCAAATACGTGATGCGTCAAGGCACCGTCTGCTGGTTGCTGTTGACCAAGAAGGTGGGCGAGTACAACGCTTTCGTGATGGTTTTACCGCGCTACCTTCGGCACAGGCTTTTGCTGAGCTAAATAACCCTATGGACGGTGCTAAGTTGGCACAAGAAGCGGGGTGGTTAATGGCAGCAGAAATGATAGCGATGGATATTGACATTAGTTTTGCCCCAGTGTTGGATCTTGGCCATCAAAGTATCGCGATTGGGGAGCGTTCGTTCCATAAAGATCCTGAAATGGCAATGATGATGGCAGAACGTTTTATTAAAGGAATGCACAGTGCGGGGATGAAGACAACAGGGAAACATTTCCCTGGGCATGGTGCAGTTAAAGCTGATTCGCATAAAGAAACACCTCGTGATGACCGTACATTGGAAACTATCCGAGGTAAAGATATGTCGATTTTTAAAGATTTTATCCAACGTGAATTACTTGATGCAATTATGCCAGCGCATGTCATTTACACTCAAGCTGATGAACGCCCTGCGAGTGGTTCGCCATTTTGGTTAAAATCAGTGCTACGGGAACAGCTTGGTTTTAATGGTGTCATTTTCTCTGATGATTTATCGATGGAAGGGGCAGCAATTATGGGGAGCTATCCAGAAAGAGTACAAGCGTCTTTAAATGCTGGGTGTGATATGGTTTTGGTGTGCAATAACCGCGAAGGTGCGGTAAGTGTACTTGATAACTTACCTAAACAGCATGATAGCCAAGCCTCTAAGTTATATCACAGTGGCCGTCAATACAGTTTGACCGAGTTACAAGGGTTGGCTCGTTGGCAAGAAAGTCATCGGCAATTAGTGGATTTACACCAAAGATGGCAAGCACACCGTCAATAACATTAAGGTGAATAAAATATAGCCGGTAAATTAAACTATTTACCGGCTATTTTGCATAAATACGCATTGAAGTGAAAAATAACGACGTATAAGTAGTATGAAAGGGAAGTATAACCACTTTGAAAGTTACCCGTAACGTTATTAATATAATGATTAAATCATCATATTATTATATTAAAAATGTGATGGTAAATTATCTAGCATAATGGTTACATTCAAAAAAATAATTAATTATTCTATTCATTTAAGCTGTAGTCTTTTAAAGGTCAACTCAAAATAATAATCCATAGTTTATTTGTAATGGATACATATATTGATATTGCTAGGTGTTTTTTCAATATAAACAGCCAGATATTTGTCTTATGTATCACTTTCTTTTGGTGAGAGCGCCTATAAGTAAAAAGAAAGTGATAATAGCTATTAATGATAAAAGTTAAGATAAATTTAAATTAGTGGATAGCTAAATAAAATCGATTAACCCTAATGCTTAAATACTCTTATCTTTTTTGTAATATTATTAACATTAATTTTAATGTATAAAAAAACAGTTTCATTCAAATTTTTCATGTCTAGATAAATTAACAGTAAATTAATTATACAAGTATTAAAAAAATCTATGCATATGAGTTTTTTTTAATCAGTATCTAAAGGTTATTTAAGGACAATGTCTTTTTTTTAACTATTCACGGTGTACTGCGCTATCAAATGTCCCCTCATCTTTATTGTCAGTAATGCTTACAGTGATAAATAAATACTAAAACAAGTGTGATCTTAATCACTATTAGTTGGTTTAAATAATGCAACTTATGTAACGTGTTGTGACAGTGATCGTTTTAATTGACGTAAAATTACGTTAGCATCCACATTATGAATTTTTTATGACAATTTAGAGCAATAACTAATCGATTATAAAAATAACAATAAACTGGATGGTGGCGTTTTAAGTTAAATAATGTTCCTTTGATTGAGATAAGAATTTCTCAGACTATGACTCTGCCTATTAAATAAGAAAATAGAAGCACAACATATAGTGGCGTGTGTATTAACGCTTGTTTAAATAATATCTGAAATATTGTTTCTTAACTAAAATTAACGCGGAATTTGAGTAAAGTAATGGTAGTGAATTATTAAAGGCTATTAGGTCTTTACTATAAGTAGAACGCCTTATTTATGGTAATTAAGTAAACACTAATGCAGTGAAATATCTGTATTGAATTTTTTATTTTAAAAATTGACTTATGTGTTTGAAAGGGATGTATCAGTTTGACTTTAAGTAAAGTTGTTTTATTAAGCTAAAAATAAAAATGGTGTTTTGTTGTTCATGGTTACATGAGGCAGCATAAAATTAATTCAAATAATCATTAACTAGGTTAATTTCAATGAAAGTTAAAAATATTGCGCTATTAATGCTTTCTCCTTGCTGTTTAGCAGTCGCAATGGCAAATGCCAGCAATTGGGAAAACACAATTAAAGAAAATTCATTTATTGCGGATTCTGAGTTAGAACTGTCAACTCGTAACATGTGGAAGTACTTAAAAACCGAAAATCGTTTTGATAAAAATGAGCAACGCTATAGAAAACAAGTTGCTAACGCTTGGGGTCAAAACTTCCAAGCTGATTTCAAATCAGGTTATTTTGCTGACGTAATCGGGTTTGATGCTTCTTACTATGGTGGTATTAAACTCGGTGCAAGTAAAGACTTCGCCTCCCGTGCAATTTTATATAACGACGATGGTCACGCTAAAGGCTATAACAAAATCGGACAACGTTATGCGAAAGTAAAATTCGACCTTGACCCTGTTCAATTCCACGGTAAAGCGGGTTGGTTCACACTGAAAAACAAAGGTATTTTTACTAATTCACAACGCCTTTCATTAAACAGTTATAGCGGTTATTACACCAATACAGCAATTGATGACTGGAGCCTAGATTTACTCTATCTCGACAAAAAAGTAATGCGTCGTGATAGTCCAAATATTGATGCTATGTATTTTACTGATGCTAATGGGAAACGACATAAGGTTAATCATGTGATCACTGGTGGTATTAATTACAATACTAAGCCATTGACTGTTCACTATTTCTATGGGCAGGCAGATGATTTATTTCGTCAGCAAGGTCTCGAAGCTAAATATAAGTTAACTTCAGATGTTACGCTCGGAACGCAAATTTACAATCATGAATATGGTAGTGATGGTAAGCGCACCGAAAAAAATGATGCTATCGGTAAGCGTAATTTCGACAAACGAGCATGGCACTATGCAGGAACCGCTGACTGGCGTATTCCAGAATCACCTTGGACACTCCGCGCTGGTTTAACTTACACTCAAGCAAAAAAAGCAAATGGTGTCGGTCAATTCGCACGTAACCCAATTGGTAATACGCGTGGTCGTTTTAACTCGCCAGCTTATGCGGATATCGATTACGTTCGTGATGGGGAAACTATGGTCGCGATGGCTGCCGAATATCGTGTAAGTAAAGAGCTTTCTGTTGGTGCTCGTACCAATTACTCAGAATTTAAATATGAAGGTGAAAGGTTAAAACAAGGTCAATTGGGTCTGTTCAGCTATTGGAAACCAACTGAAAACCTATCCGTGTCATTGAGCGGAGGTTTAGGTTGGCATCACCGCCAAGAGAACGATTATACAACGCCTAAGCTATATGATGGCCATTCACGCCGTGCGCACTCCTTATCTGGTTCAATGACAACCACTTATCGGTTCAAAATGTAGTTGCCAGCAGAGTGAAATTTACAATAAAAGGTAAGATAAATGAAACATAAAATTGGGCTACTCACACTGTTAATTTCAGGTGCTTTACTGGCCGGTTGTGCTCAAAAAACATCGGATACGGTTAAAGTTCAGGTCATTGGTATCAATGATTTCCATGGCGCACTAAAAGCGCCAGGAGATGGTAAGTTAGGTGGAATAGAATCAATCGCCACCTTAGTAAACCAGTTAAGAGCGCAGAATGATAAAACTATTGTTGTTGGTGCAGGGGATTTAGTTGGTGCAAGCCCATTATTGTCATCGATGTTCTATGATGAGCCTACTATTGAAGCATTAAGTGCAATAGGCATGGAAACCAGTGCAGTTGGTAACCATGAGTTTGACAAAGGCAAAGAAGAGCTATTAAGAAAGCAAAATGGTGGCTGTCATCCAACCGCGGGTTGTGTTGGTAAAGACTCATTTGCAGGTGCCGATTTTAACTATTTAGCGGCTAACGTTATTGTAAAAGAAACAGGTGAAACTCTGTTCCCATCATATTTCATTAAAGAATTTGATGGTATTCCAATGGCGTTTATTGGCCTAACTTTAGAAGGCACACCTGCTATTGTAACGCCAAGCGGTACCGCTGGATTAGAGTTTAAAAACGAAGTTGAAACTATTAATAACCAAGTGAAGCTATTGAAGGCACAAGGTATTAATAGCATCGGTGTTCTGATCCATGAAGGGGCGACACAGCAAGTTGATACGAAAGTTAAAGATATTAACCGTTGTGATAATATCAAAGGCCCAATTGTTGATATTGTAAACCAACTAGATGGCGCTGTAGACTTTGTGGTCAGTGGTCATACGCATCAAGCGTACAATTGTGAAATCAATGGTAAAACCGTGATTTCTGCACAATCAAATGGCGCATTGCTTTCTCAGTTAAATATTGAAATTGATAGAAATACAAAAGATATTGTTAGCATCAATGCGAAAAATATTCCTGTTGAAACAAAACGTTATGAGAAAAATCCAGAGTTAACGACTTTTGTTCAAAGATATGAACAAATTGCGTTACCTATTTCACAACAAGTGATGGGAACTTTGACGGAGAGTTCAGACAAAAAATTATTGCCAGCGGGTGACTCTACATTAGGTAAAATTATCGCTGATGGTCAACTCTATGCCGCTTCAAGTAAAGAAGCTGGTGGTGCGCAAATCGCCTTTATGAATAGTGGTGGTATTCGTGCTGATCTGAAAGCCGGTGAACTGACCTATGGTGATATTTTTACTGTTCAACCATTCTCAAATGTTGTCGTGACTCAATCTTTAACGGGTGAGCAAATCAAACAGGCGTTAGAACAACAATGGGATCGTGCGCGTCCACAAGTAATGCCTGTTTCTAAAGGTTTTTATTACGAATGGGATGATAGCCGACCTGTTGGTGATAAAGTCATTCAAAAATCAATGAAGTTAAATGGTAAACCGTTAGACATGAAAAAAAGCTATCGAGTTGCAGCCAATGAGTTTTTAGCAACGGGTGGTAGCCGATTCAGCGCGTTTAATCAAGGTAAAGACCGTGTTTACAGTGTGCCTGATAACGAAGCATTGATGCATTATTTTAAAGATAACTCACCAGTTTCAGTCCCAACTGATGTACGTATCAAAAAAATTAACTAGTTAAATCGAACGATATAACAACTAAAAACCCGAAGTGTTTAATCTCTTCGGGTTTTTTCTTTGTTTCAGCATTTATCTCAACCCTTTTTCTTTGGGTTAACAATTAACGGTAGCGTCTATATCAAAAACAATGAGATAATAATTCTCATTATCGTTAATTCGTTGTGAACTTAACTGTTTGAACGATCTCAAGCTGATTCGATTCATTCCTCGTTAAAAATGATTTGACGAATGTGATGGTTGTCATAATAATCAACTAAATTGATATGGATCAATATTTGGTATTACCAATTACCCAGTCATGTTATTCTATTTCATTCATAGTGTAAGGCATGGCTAATTAATGTTATCTAAGTTTTTTATCATAAAAGTGCTTAGATAACATTAATATATTTTGTTTCGAGGGATTTATGACCTTATCTCAACCAAAAATCATCGTCGTCGGAGGTGGTGCCGGTGGTTTGGAACTGGCAACACGTTTAGGGCGCAAATTAGGCCGGAAAAAACGAGCACATATCACACTCGTTGACCGTAATCCAAGCCATTTATGGAAGCCATTGTTACATGAAGTTGCTACTGGTTCATTGGATGATGGGGTTGATGCGATTAGCTATCTTGCCCATGCGCGCCATAATGCATTTAATTTCCAGTTAGGTTCATTGACTAATATTGACCGTGATAATAAAAAAATAGTGCTTGGTGAGCTATATGATAAACATGGTGAATTATTAGTTCCTTTACGTGAGCTTGAATATGATATTTTAGTGATGGCACTGGGAAGTAAGTCGAATGATTTTGGTACCCCAGGTGTGAAAGAACATTGTATTTTCTTAGATAATCCACAGCAGGCTCATCGCTTTCATGATGAAATGCTAAACCTGTTCTTACGCTATTCTGTACGTGATAATGCAGAAGAAAAAGTGAATATTGCCATAGTTGGGGGCGGGGCTACAGGTGTTGAGCTATCCGCTGAATTATATAATGCGGTTGAGCAACTCACTAGTTATGGGTTTAAAGGGCTAGATACCGATGCTCTCAATGTTACTCTGATTGAGGCTGGGGAGCGTATTTTACCTGCTTTACCTCCGCGGATCTCTAGCGCTGCGCATCAGGAGTTAAACAAGCTTGGTGTCAATGTATTGACTAAAACTATGGTCACTAGCGCTGATGCTGATGGTTTGAATACTAAACAAGACGGCAAAGTATTTGCTGATCTAATGGTTTGGGCTGCTGGCATCAAAGCGCCGGATTTCATGAAAGACATCGCAGGTTTAGAAACAAATCGTATAAATCAACTGGTAGTTAAGCCTACGTTGCAAACTACACGCGATGATATGATTTTTGCGATTGGCGATTGCGCCTCATGTGCTAAACCTGAAGGGGGCTTTGTACCGCCAAGGGCGCAGTCTGCACATCAAATGGCAAGTCGTTGTTATGACAATATTTTAGCCATGATGAAAGAAAAACCATTAAAAGATTATGTTTATAAAGACCATGGCTCATTAGTCTCACTATCACGCTTTAGTACCGTGGGCAGTTTGATGGGGAATTTGATGCGTGGAGATATGATGGTCGAAGGGCGTATTGCACGTTTTGTGTATATTTCTTTGTATCGTATGCACCAGATAGCTTTACATGGTTATATCAAAACGGGCTTAATGATGTTAGTAGGGAGTATTAACCGAATTATACGACCCAAGTTGAAATTACACTAGCCGCGATTTGTTAACATATCTAATTGATCTTCATCAAATTTTATGCACCTAGTTATTAATTTGATTAGGTGCATTATTTTTTAATGTGGTTAAATTAATCAATAAAATCAATGATAAAAGAATCATATTGATATCGTATATGAGAGTATTTTTATTTAGTAACGTTAATATTTGTAATAAAAACTATTTAGATCAATTTTAGTTGGTTGGTGATCGATTATATTACAGGCATTACTTATAGAGGTCTAAGTTACTTTATACGGATAATAAAGATGAGTTTAAAACCATATATTGAGCTCATATTATAATCAGTTACGGTAACATTTTTTATTGATGAAAGATGTATGTTGTAAATATATTGGTATAACTCAGAAAATTTAGAAATCAATAAACTATAATGTATTGATTAATATAGTTAATTTAACCTATTTTATTTATCGCTGAGTCATATCATGGATATTAAACCTCACATTTAATTAATTTAAATCTTATATTAAGTAAAATTTAACAATTATAATTTCGGATAAATCTAAAAAATATATCTAATGCATGTAATGCATCGAATTATCTTGAGTAGCCGTTACAATAGGTCAGTATTAATTTAATAAGGATTGTACTATGAAGCTAAAATTTAAGTTGTTATTAGCAGCTATAGTGGCATGCCTTATTGTATTGTTAGTTGTTATCTTCACGCGTGAGCCTGAAATTAAATTAGCAACCGTATTATCGGTTGAGCCTATCAAATCTAACCGGCTTGTTGAGTACCAAAATTGTACGGTAACTGGGGTTTTAGGTACTTTTGACCAACAATCACTTTCTCGTTTTCACCCTGCGCAAAGCGAATGTAAAATGGTCTTTATGATAGAAGCGCTACAAGGTAAGGGGTTCCCATCCTTGTTTTATGAGCGTGACCCAACCTGTGTATCAGCGCAAAAAATGGAATTAGTTGTGGTTGGCTATGATGTTGTCTACCAAATTGGTAAAACAGTGGGGAAAGTGAGAACTTCCTATGCACCTTCTATGTTTATTCCGTTAAATGAGGAGGGGCGTTTGGTTTTGACATCATCAGCTTCTGTATGCGAAACAATCCGCAGTGATGTCAAAAGCTTATTGCCATTTTATTGTTTACAACCAAATAATTTACCAATTACTGGAAACCCGTCTGCAATATTAGAATTGCAACCAAACCAAAATACTTTTGGTTTTATGGAATAGGTTTAACCAATTTGAATATTCTATTACAGGCAATCTTAATTGATTGCCTGTAACATTTTTACACCTTGAGTTTTTTTAGGTTAATTGGTGTTCTTCAAAACTGGTTAATAGTTGTTTTATAAACTCAAGCCGAGTTGTCCTTTCCGCTAAATCATGGAAAAACTTCAGTCGGACGGGACCCTCTAAGCGATAAGTTTGTGGTTGATTTTGTAACAAGCTGATCAAGAAGCCCGGTTCGACTTTATTTTTCTCACTAAACTCAATAAAACCCCCTTTCTCATGGGCTTCAATGCGCTTAATACCTAAAGCTTGAGCTTGCAAACGAATTGCAGCAGACGTTAAAAGGAACTTGCCTGCATCAGGGAGGGTGCCAAAACGGTCAATTAACTCGGTACGTAATTCGTTTAATTCTTGATTATCTTTTGCACTGGCTATCCGTTTATAAAAAGACAGTCGCATATTTACATCGTGTATATAATCGTCAGGCAAAAGAACCGGCATCCGTAGCTCAACTTCAGTTTGTTGGCTAGTTAAGTCTTCCAGTGAAGGTTCACGCCCTTCTTTTAGGGCCTCGACCGCGCTTTCTAACAGTTCCATATATAAGGTAAAGCCAACAGTTGTCATCTGCCCGCTTTGGTCTTCGCCAAGTAATTCTCCTGCACCTCGAATTTCTAAATCATGAGTCGCAAGTGCGAACCCAGCCCCTAAATCTTCAAGTGAAGAAATGGCTTCGAGACGCTTGTGGGCATCTGTTGTCATTGCTTTAGGATGCGGTGTGAGTAAGTAAGCATAAGCTTGGTGGTGTGACCGGCCGACTCGACCACGTAATTGATGCAATTGTGCTAACCCAAAATGGTCAGCTCGTTCAATGATAATGGTATTTGCAGTAGGAATATCGATACCCGTTTCGATAATAGTCGTACATATCAAAACATTAAAACGTTGATGATGGAAGTCGGTCATCACCCGTTCTAATTCCCGCTCCCGCATTTGGCCATGACCAACAACGAAACGAGCCTCAGGGACTAGTTCTTCAAGGCGCGCTTTGGCTTTTTCAATATTTTCAACATCATTGTATAAGTAGTAAACTTGGCCCCCACGTAGTGTTTCACGCAAAATGGCTTCACGTACCACGAGCTCGTCATATTGGCGAACAAAGGTTTTTACAGCTAAACGGCGTGCTGGCGGCGTGGCGATAATGGATAGATCGCGCATACCACTCATTGCCATATTCAGTGTCCGAGGAATAGGAGTTGCTGTAAGTGTTAAAATATCAACGTCTGCACGCATAGCTTTTATTCGTTCTTTATGACGGACGCCAAAGCGGTGCTCTTCATCTACTACCAATAAGCCCAAATCTTTCCATACTAAATCACTTTGTAGCAGTTTATGAGTACCAATTAAAATATCAACTTTGCCTTCTGCAGTCTCAGCAATAATCTGTTGCTGCTCTTTCGCCGTTTTAAAGCGAGACAACATTTCTATACGCACAGGCCAATTGGCGAATCGGTCTTTGAAATTATCATAATGCTGTTGTGCAAGTAAGGTGGTTGGAACTAAAACAGCTACCTGCTTATTATTGTTGATAGCTAGGAATGCTGCACGCATAGCCACCTCGGTTTTACCGAACCCAACATCACCGCATACCAACCTATCCATAGCTAATGGTTGGCACATATCACTGAGTACAGCATTAATTGCCATCTCTTGGTCAGGGGTTGTTTCGAAAGGAAAACCTTGGCAAAACTCTTGGTACTGTTCTTTATCATGTTTGAAGGCAAAGCCCGCTTTGGCTGCACGCTGTGCGTAAATATCCAGCAGCTCTGCTGCAACATCACGTACTTTTTCAGCCGCTTTTTGGCGGGCACGTCCCCAGCTATCACTGCCTAGCTTATGTAATGGCGCATTTTCATCCGCACCACCTGCATAGCGGCTAATTAAATGCAGTGACGAGACCGGAACATAGAGTTTATCTTCACCTGCATAAGTTAAGATTAAGTATTCTGCTTTAATGCCACCGGCTTCTAGGGTGATTAACCCTTGATAGCGACCAACGCCGTGTTCAATATGGACGACGGGTTGCCCCGGACGTAATTCAGCTAAGTTACGGATCAGTGTATCGGTATTAATTGTTCGGCGGTTATCAGTACGACGACGAACAACGCGTTCACCTAACAGGTCGCTTTCGCATATCAACGCTTTATGGGCATCGACTTGAATAAAACCATGCTCAGCTTCGCCGATAGTAATAGCAAAACGGCTATCAATGTGACTTGCGTAATGATCAATAATTTCAGGGCGAATTTTCAAGCGAGCTAACAGTTCCGTGACTGTTTCACGGCGACCTTCACTTTCCACAGAAAAGATGATCTTGCCATCAAACTGTTCCGTGAATTGACGAAGTTTGTCTAAAGGGGTCTTGCTTTGGCCTTGAGTACTGATGTCCGGTAGCGGTAAATAGTCTAAATTCGTATTAGCAGCTTTGGGAGCTAAAGATTCAGCGGATAATTGAACACGAGGCCATTGTTTTAATGATTGGTTGAGCTGTTCAACGGTTAACCATAAGTCTGTAGGGGGGAGTAATGGCCGCATTGGGTCAACCCTACGGCTATCGTAACGTTGCAACGTATCGAGTTGAAAGCGTTCTGCGGCTTCTTGTAGATTTTGTGAAACCAATAAACTAGATGACGGTAAATAATCAAATAACGAGGGCAGAGGCTGTGAAAAAAATAAAGGCTGCCAATATTCGATACCAGTTGGTAACGTATTTTTACTGACTTGCTGGTAAATGTGCTCTGGGTCACGGCGAACGTCAAAGCGTTCCCGCCACTGGCTACGGAAACGTTCAATTGCGTCTTTATCTGTTGGAAACTCGTGAGCAGGGAGGAGATTGATATGGCTAACTTCCTCAAGTGTTCGTTGTGAGTCAACGTCAAAAGTTCGCAAACTATCAATTTCATCATCAAAGAAATCAATACGAAATGGTAATGTACTGCCCATTGGGAATAAATCTAATAACGCCCCACGAGTTGCATATTCGCCATGCTCTAGAACTTGCTCAACATGGCGATAGCCTGCTTTGTCTAATTCGGCACGTAAATTATCACGGGAAAGTTTATCGCCTTTTGCCATGACCAATGCATGGCTAGTTAAAAAATCAGGGGGACAAACTTTCTGCATAAGCGTATTAACCGGAAGGATTAATGCGCCTTTTTGCATAGATGGTAAGCGGTATAGTGTTGATAAACGATGAGAAATGATTTCTTGATGTGGGGAGAAATTGTCATAAGGCAATGTTTCCCAATCAGAAAGGGTTTCAATAGGGTGATGTGTAAACTGTTGAATTTCATCACGTAAGCGCAAAGTATTTTGCATATCACGAGTGACAATAACAACAGGCCCTTGATGACGTTGGATCATTTCTCCACATTCAAGCGCACCAGCCGCCCCGATAAGGCAACCTAAATGGCGGACATCGCCACTACGACTAGGGAGTTCATAACGAAATTTTGACGACATAGAAATCTTTGGTATCTCACAGCGATTAGTTAAGCAATTAAACAAAATTCAATATAATGATAGCCAGTTTTTTTATGATTAATACTTAAATTAACCAATAGATAGTTAAACAATAAAATTCACAATAATACAATCGGTTTTAACTCGTAATTTGTCTGAAAGTCAGACAAAAAGGCACTCAAATAAGAAAAAATACCCGTGAGTGGTTCCATTCATCAATCGTACCCTTTATTATCGCTGAACACTTCGCTTTGGCAACAGGGGCATCATAGACTTCATGCACCAATCTGTCTCATTATTTATAGGTCTACGCTATTTACGTGGACGCGCTGCCGATAAATTCGGGCGCTTTGTTTCCAGTTTGTCAGCAATCGGCATCACACTGGGCGTTACGGCATTAATTACGGTTACATCAGTGATGAATGGTTTCGAGCGATCGCTACAAGATAGCATACTTGCTTATATGCCGCAGGCAATTTTAACCTCAGCATCTGGAAATATCGACCCAGCCCAACACCCCATAAAGGCCTTACAGAATTTAAAAGGGGTTAACCACATAGCTCCCATTGTACAATCTGATGTCGTACTACAAAGCCGCACCAATGTTGGTGTTGGAATGATGGGGGGAATCGAACCAACAGAACCTTCTTTGCTATTAGACAAACTGATTAGTGGCCAACGAGAGGACCTAAAAGCAGGTAGCTACAATGTGTTTTTGGGGAATAAACTGGCGGAAAATTTAGGAGTTAAGCGGGGGGATGAAGTCCGTTTAATCATTCCGGGTGTGAGCCAGTTAACGCCAATGGGGCGTATTCCAAGTCAGCGTTTGTTTAACGTCGCAGGTATTTTCCAAACCAATGGCGAAGCGGATACCAGTGAATTGATTGTTGCGCAGCAAGATGCAGCACGTATGTTGCGTTATCCAGCTGGTCGTATTACTGGGTGGCGTTTGTATTTAGATGAACCTTTAAAAGTGGATGAACTAAGTAAGCAAGCATTGCCTAGCGGGTTGGTATGGACGGATTGGCGAGAACGCAAAGGGGAGTTTTTTCAAGCTGTACGCATGGAAAAAAATATGATGGGTTTACTACTTAGCCTAATTATTGCGGTGGCAGCTTTTAATATTATCACTTCGTTATCACTTCTGGTGATGGAAAAACAAGGTGAAGTTGCAATATTAAAAACCCTCGGTCTAAAACGCTGGCGTATTTTAGCCATCTTTATGATCCAAGGCGCAGGCGCAGGGGTGATTGGCTCATTAGTGGGGACGGTACTTGGTACACTATTGTCTAGTCAGTTAAATTTTATCATGCCACTGATTGGTTTATTACCAAAAGGTGTATCTCTACCGATTGTACTTGATTACTCAGGTATTTTAATTATTGCACTAAGTGCGATGCTGATTTCACTGCTTGCGACGCTTTATCCTTCTTGGCGTGCAGCAGCGGTCCAACCTGCTGAGGCTTTACGTTATGAATAAACAACCACTTCTTGTCTGTGAAAATTTAAATAAAACCTATCAAGAAGGGGCATTGTCTACGCAAGTGCTAAAAAATGTCAGCTTTTCTATGGGGCTTGGCGAAATGATGGCCATTGTGGGGAGCTCCGGGTCTGGTAAAAGTACCTTATTACATTTACTTGGTGGTTTAGATACGCCATCTGAAGGGAATGTAATTTTTCGTGGGCAGCATATTAATCAATTGTCTTCTGATGAACGCGCTGCTATTCGAAATAAGGATTTAGGCTTTATTTATCAGTTCCACCACCTACTACCTGACTTTACGGCTCTTGAAAATGTGGCTATGCCACTGTTAATTGGTGGTGCTGCAAAAGAATTGGCATTGACTAAAGCGACAGAAATGTTAGAAGCGGTAGGTTTGGCACATCGTGCAGGGCATAGGCCTTCTGAGTTATCAGGGGGGGAGCGTCAACGGGTGGCAATCGCCAGAGCGTTGGTTAATGAGCCCGCTTTAGTATTAGCTGATGAACCAACGGGGAATCTTGATTTACGTAACGCAGATGCCATTTTTGAGTTATTGGGGGAGCTAAATCGTACACAACGTACTGCTTTTTTAGTTGTCACTCATGATATGACATTGGCGCGCCGTTTATCCCGCCAATTGGAAATGCGTGACGGGCACTTACAACAGGAAGTTACCTTGGGGGCTCGGTAATGTTTAAAATGCCTCTTACATTATTAACAGCGTTACGCTTTAGTCGTGGTCGCCGTCGGACGGGGTTGGTTTCTTTGGTGTCGATAGTGTCGACATTGGGTATTGTGCTTGGCGTTGCTGTTTTAGTCATCGGCTTGAGTGCCATGAATGGTTTTGAGCGCGAATTAAATAACCGTGTGCTATCTGTGGTCCCACATGGCCAGATATATGCAGTAAAGCCCCCTTATAAAGATTTAGATTTTGCTGAACAAGTCATTCGCAAAACCCCAGGTGTGGAAGCCGTGAGCCCATACATCAATTTTACAGGGTTGCTTGAGCGGGGGGCGAATTTAAAAGCAATCCAAGTGATGGGAGTTTCTCGCGAAACGCAATCGCAAGTTAGTGCATTGCCACAGTTTATCCTTAACGATGCATGGGAGCATTTTGAAGCAGGGAAACAATCCATTATTTTGGGGCAAGGCGTTGCTAATGCATTGAATGTTAAGGAAGGGGACTGGGTTACAATCATGATCCCCAATACGGATGAAAGTTTGAAAATCCAACAGCCTAAACGTATTCGTGTTCAGGTAACGGGGGTGTTTAAGCTTAGTGGTTTATTGGATCACCAACTTGCTTTAGTGCCGCTTGCGGATGCTCAAGAATACCTTGATTACGGTGATGGCGTGACAGGTTTCGAAATTAAAGCAACAGATCCTTTTATCGCCGATAAGGTGGTTTATGATGCTGGGTTAAAGACAATGCATCATGTCATCGTTAAAAGCTGGATTGGTGATTACGGCTATATGTACAATGATATTCAAATGGTTAGAAGTATTATGTACTTAGCTATGATCCTAGTGATTGGCGTTGCATGCTTTAATATTGTATCGACTCTTGTGATGGCAGTTAAAGATAAAAGCAGTGATATTGCTGTACTACGGACGCTAGGGGCTAAGGATGGGCAAATCCGTGCTATTTTCTTATGGTATGGGTTATTAGGTGGCTTAGTTGGCTCTTTGATTGGTGTTGTATTAGGTATAACGATATCCTTAAATTTAACAACTATAATCAAAGGGATAGAAAAAGTAGTCGGTCACCCAATTCTATCTGGAGATGTTTACTTTATCGATTTTCTGCCTTCTGAATTGCATATGATGGATGTGGTCTATGTTTTAATCACAACGATTATTTTAAGTTTGGTGGCAAGTTGGTACCCAGCTCGCCGAGCAAGCAAATTAGACCCAGCTCGCATCCTTAGTGGTCAATAATCAGTGCACACTCAGCCAATCACCTTAGCAATAGGCTTTAAGGTGATTGGCTTCTTTATTGGGTTTGTGTTTCTAAGAACATTTGTTTATAGCTACGCTTTTCAATCATCGCTTCCGTGAAACCATATGTCATCGCAACACTTAATAATTTGTTATATAAGTGTTTGAGTAAACGACTATCGTCCGTCATGATAGCGAATTCGGCAAACCAACCGATGCCAGCAAGATGGTCTATGGTGATATGAACATCATTCAGGAAGTAAATACTACGAACTTTTGTTGTCACCAAACTACAGTGATAACCTAGTGTTACTAACATATTTTGCACATGTTGGCAGTTATCAATATTAATTGCTTTACATTCGGAAGAACCTGGGCCCTTGACTATCCATAACTTAATCCCTGACGGAACCATCTCACGAACACACATGCTAATATTATTCGCTGCAAGTGGCGAATTTTCACTGTCATAGAAATAATCAGTTTCTGAATTATTTTCAGTAAATGGCTCAGCTTGGTCGGCTTTTATTTTTTGTAGAAAACTCTCAGGGTTTGGTAACCGAAATTTAATTTCAGCTTCATATTTACCGACAAAGTGCTCGCTCATTAAAATATTCCTTATAATCAATAGGCAAGTAGGTGGTTAGGATAGCATAAATGGCGAGTATTCAGTGTGTTAAAGATGCGTTAGAGGGGGCGTTTAATAGCCTATTATTGATAAAATAGGCTATTAAATTAGTTTTAATCAGAGCTGTAGCTATAGGCGGTCATGTTGCTATTTTTTAGTCATTTTATCTAAATAGCCCATGACAAAAGCAGATAAAACAAAGGTTAAATGAATGATCACATACCACATTAGTTTATCGTTCGAAACGCTTTTTAAGTCCATAAAAATTTTCAATAAGTGAATTGATGAAATTGCGACAATAGATGCAGCCACTTTATTCTTCAGTGACGAGGCATCCATTTTACCTAGCCAACCTAACTTTTCACTTTCTTCTGGGATATCCATTTGGGAGACAAAGTTTTCATATCCTGAAAACATCACCATCACTAATAACCCACCGACTAATGCCATATCAATTAATGAGAGCAATGTGAGGATGAGATCTGCCTCTGGTATTGCTAAAATATTCGGCAAAATATGGAACAGTTCTTGAAAGAACTTAATAGTTAATGCCAACAGTGTCAGTGAAAGCCCGAAATAAATTGGCGCTAAAATCCAGCGTGAAGCATACATTGTTTTTTCGAAAAACTTTTCCATGCAATCCCTTTTAATGGTGAATAATCATTACAGCAAAATCGACGAGCGGTATATTAACCGTAGGTAGTCATATCAAGAAGGTTTTTTTTATTGTTTTACAGTTCTAGGGATATTGGGGATTAATATGAAAGAAAGATGTCAGTTTTATGAAGAAAAAGTGACAAGTTCGATGCCCTCGATATTTTTATTTGCATTCGTCATTGTGATGAGTTCTAGTGTGTTAACATTAAGATAGTGCAAAGTTGAATATGTAAATGTGAGATATACTAATAAAAATATATAGAAGCATATTTATTTGTACACTAATGATAAATCAGAGAGTAGAGCCGCTAAATACAGCGTTAAACAAGTACTCGGCCTCGTCTAGGTGTCAAGTTTATTAGTTACATGGATGAAAGGAAGTTTTTGATGTTGCGATTTCGTTATAGATTAAAAAAAGCTCGTAAAAATAAATGTGTACGTCGCCAGCGACTTCGCAACCGGTCTTTTTATATAGATAACAGATTAAATAATATGAAAAATGTGAATATTGTCGTATTGACTGGTGCGGGGATTTCAGCTGAGTCAGGGATCCAAACATTTCGTTCTGCGGATGGTTTATGGGAAGAGCACCGCGTTGAAGACGTTGCAACGCCGGAAGGTTTCGAACGTAACCCTAAACTGGTTCAACGTTTTTATAATGAGCGTCGTCGGCAATTACAGCAAGAAAATATCAAGCCTAATGCGGCGCATTATGCTTTAGCTCAGCTTGAAGAGTTACTTGGCGATCGCTTTTTATTGATCACTCAAAATATTGATAATTTACATGAAAGAGCCGGGAGTCAGCGTATCATCCATATGCATGGTGAATTATTAAAGGTACGTTGTAACTGGTCAAATCAGGTTGTCGAGTGGAAAGGGGATTTATCAGTGGAAGACCGTTGCCACTGCTGTCAGTTTCCACAGCCATTACGTCCACATATTGTTTGGTTTGGTGAAATGCCTATTGGCATGGATTATATTTATCAATCTATTGAATCAGCGACTATTTTTATTTCAATTGGTACATCAGGCCATGTGTATCCGGCAGCGGGCTTTGTTCATGAAGCGAAGTTACATGGTGCACATACAGTTGAATTAAATTTAGAACCGAGTCAGGTAGAAAGTGAGTTTGATGAAAAGCACTACGGCTTAGCCAGTAAAATTGTAGTGGAATATATTAATAAGCTTATTACAGAATTACAGGTAAAAAGCACAACGAAATAAGTCAACTTCAGGCTAAGGGAAACGGTCATTTCCCTTAGCTATTCCTCTTTATACATTTAAATCCATCATCGCCGGCATTGTGATTTCCTTAACACAGGTAGCATTACTGGTGCTTAGGATAAAACGTACTGCATTGACAACATCTTGTAATGGGATCAATTGCCCGTGACTCTTCTCAATAACCTCAGCCACAGGGACAGACAATGGGTATTCTGTAGCAAGATAACCTAAGTTTATGATAGAAATGCCAATTTTATCTTCACGTAATGTTTCCCTTAGCGATTGCACTATTCCCCTTAAGGCATATTTTGTGGCGGAAAATGCAACTTCTTTACCATTATGATTATCTAGCCCCCATGTAGAGCCAATTAAAATTATTTTACTGTTTTCAGCTGAGCGTAAATTAGGTAATAGCATTTTTAAATTTAATAAACAGGCGCTGATATTCGTCTGGATAATATTGAGTAACTCAAGGTCATCAGTTGTTTCAAACTGGTAATCGTCACTAAAAGCCAAGTTTTCCCAAATTCCTACATTGTAAATTAAGGTGTTAATCGGTTGTTCTTTAACCTTATCTTTAATGATATTAGCAGACTGGCTATCATTTAGGTCAGCGGGGAGCCAAGTAAAATTACTTTGCTCAAACGGGGGTTTGGAACGAGAGACGCCGTAAACCAGCTCTTCATTTGTGGGAATACCTTCAACAAGTGCTTTGCCCAATCCTTTACTCACACCATAAATCAAATATGTTTTTGACATAAACGTCCCGATAACTTGAATAAAAATTACATTAATTATTATAAAAAATAATAAACGAAATAATAATGCGTCAGATATAGCACAGTATTAATAAATAATAATAGGTAATTAGTGCAATTGATAAATGATATCTAACTTAATTCACTGTTTTAACTAACAAATATAGGGGCTAATAAAATAATACAATTTAATTATTCCCCTAACTAGTCTTAGGTATTAAAAATGGTTAGTTGCAAGAGAAAATCAAAATAGTGTGTAAAAAATAAATTTCATTAAAGATTTATTGCGAAAACCTGCAAGCATTAACAGCAAAGCTGATTTGAGACAATAATTGAATCTGTGATCTTTCCCATAATACAGACATTGATATTTGAGGGGGAAGGGTATGGACAAACTCTTGGAGCGTTTTTTTGAATATACGGCTTTTGATACGCAATCAAAATTGAATGCTAAAACAGTGCCTAGTAGTGCCGGTCAGCTAAAGTTTGCACGCGCATTAATGAAAGAACTGATTGACTTAGGTTTCGAAAAGGTAACACTCAGTGATCAAGGTTGCTTGATGGCCTATTTGCCGTCAAACGTTGATTGGGATGTTCCAACTATTGGTTTTATTTCACACTTAGATACGGCACCTGATTTTTCGGGGAAAAATGTTTGCCCACAAGTACTCGAAAATTACCGAGGTGGTGATATTGCCCTTGGGATTGGTGATGAAGTGTTATCCCCTGTCATGTTCCCAGTTTTACATGAAATGATTGGGAAAACATTAATTATGACTGATGGTAAGACGCTACTTGGTGCTGATGATAAGGCGGGTATTGCGGAGATTATTACAGCATTAGTGCGCCTAAAAGGTAACAATATTCCACATGGTAAAATTTGTTTAGCATTTACCCCTGATGAAGAAATTGGGCGTGGCGCTCGCCATATTGATTTCAAGCAATTTGATGCATTGTGGGCTTATACTGTCGATGGCGGTGGTGTTGGTGAATTAGAATATGAAAACTTCAATGCGGCGAATGTATCAATCAAAATAGTCGGGAACAATACACACCCTGGAAATGCTAAAGGGGTGATGGTAAATGCTTTAGGGCTAGCTAACCGTATTCATTCGATGTTACCCGCAGATGAAACTCCCGAAAAGACGGATGGATATGAAGGTTTCTATCATTTAACATCGATGAAGGGAACGGTAGAAAAAGCGGAACTGAACTATATTATTCGTGACTTTGACTTGGTAAGCTTCGAAGCAAGAAAGAAAAACATTATTCGAATTGCTGAAAAAGTAGGGGAAGGCTTACACCCGAGCTGTTATATCGAGCTGACATTGGACGATACCTACTACAATATGCACAAAGAAGTAATGAAATACCCACATGTGGTTGAATTAGCAAAACAGGCCATGATTGATTGTGATATTAACCCTATTATTCAACCTATCCGCGGTGGAACTGATGGTGCTCAGCTTTCACATCGTGGCTTGCCGTGCCCAAATATTTTTACTGGGGGGTATAATTTTCATAGTAAACATGAGTTTATCACCCAAGAAGGGATGGAGCAGGCCGTTAGTGTCATTATGCGTATTGCTGAACTTACCGCAATACACGCCCGCCAGTCATGAGGGGCTTAATGAACCTGTTAAGCTCAGTACAATAAGTACTGAGCTGAGGTTATTGAGCAAGCGGGATAATTTCCGTTTTATGTTATGGGTATTTCATTGCAATAGCACGGATATACCACTTAGTGCGAGTAAAATACCCATCACTAAGTTAAAACGTTTTAATGTACTAGGTTGCTTCAGTTTTTCTCTTAATTTACTACCAAACATTGCCCAAATAGCCACACATGGCCAGTTTATCAAAGCAAATATGATGGCAACTAATAATATTGAGATATAAGGTTCTATCGTATTGGTATACATTGCCATCCCTGATATCGCCATCATCCATGCTTTAGGGTTAATCCATTGAAATAATGAAGCCTCAAGTAATGTTAATGGCTTTATGTCTTGCTGATTTACTTGAGCAATAGAATGGCTGATGGTTGTTTTCCATGCGAGCCAAAATAAATAATACCAATGTATTTTAATGTTGAATAAACAAGTGGTAATGATTGAATGAGTGCACCAACACCTAAGCCAACAGCAATAAGCATGATGAAAAAGCCAATTGAAACACCAAGCGAATGTGGTAACGTTTTTTGAAAACCAAAGTTGACCCCTGAAGCAAGTAACATAATATTATTAGGGCCTGGGGTAATGGATGTTACAAATGAAAACAGGGATAAAGCTAAAAAAGTTTCTATATTCATAAAGTTATAATCATTGAAAGGTTATTAATTATTCGCCCAAGCTTAATCGGTCTAAGCAAAAATATTCTAGAATTAAATTTTAAAAACACTTTATCTTTGAGTGCCTATTTGTGAGGCTTAATTTTTTATCAATGTTATTGATACGGAAGTAAAATAAACAGGAAAGCAAACTTTATAGATATTCATAAAGATATCTAAAGGGAAAGGGGGTGGCTTCGGTTTAACTGGGAATGATAATAAAAGTTATATGCTAACTAGAATGTAATGAATAAAATTTAACCCCCAATAATTGTTTTACCAATATTGGGGGTGTTTTCGGTAAATTTAATGTTTATAAAATGGACTAATCATCAAAATACCAATAACCATTATTCACTAATGCGGTAATGAGCGCGATAAAGTTAACGTCATCGATAGCATCAGCTAAAATTTTGCTGTTTACCGCATCATAACGACATAGGCTATCAGCAGCTTCATAGCACTGGGTCTCTAAACATTCACCATTAACAAAAAATTGGTCACCAACACGCAATGCTCGGAGCCCGTTTAGTTTGTATAGGGTTTCCTGTTGTGTTTTTAGCAAGTCATAGATTTCGTCATGCTCATAAGGCGGTTCTGGTGGTGCAATGTCTAGTTCATGGCGAGATTGTGAAATGAATTCACCAAGCCATTTACGGAACAGGTCAGGGTCATTAATCAGAGACTCCATCATTTCGCGTAATTTAATTTGTTCCCCTTGTAAAATTTCCGCAGGGTTATCACGGAATGATAAATCAGGGTCGCTGTAACGGTAGCTGCCTAAATCATTCGAAATTAAATGGTCGGCAAAACTACTGATTAACTCACGCGTATTAGGGGCTCGAAAGCCTACTGAATAGTTTAATGATGGCTCAATTGCATAGCCTTCATGCGGGAACCCTGGTGGGATATACAAAATATCACCGGGCTCCATTTCTTCATCAATGATGGCATCAAAAGGTTGAACTTGTAGTAAGTCAGGGTGAGGGCAATGTTGTTTCATCGGGATTTTTTCCCCAACACGCCAACGACGACGACCTTCACCTTGAATAATAAATACATCGTATTGGTCAAGATGAGGGCCTACACCACCACCAGGAACCGAATAGGAGATCATTAAGTCATCCATTCGCCAATCAGAGAGAACACGAAATGGCTTCATTAGAGCGGAACTTGGATAGTGCCAATGGTCAACGGCTTGGACTAAAATAGACCAATTTTTCTCACCGAGATGATCATAACTCTCAAATGGGCCATGACTTACTTGCCAAATTCCTTCTTTATGGCTGACTAAACGGCTATCAACCTCATCTTCCATCGCCAAACCTGCAAGTTCATCAGGTGAGATAGGATCAATAAAATTTGCAAACCCTTTTTTGATAAGCAGTGGGCGCTTCTGCCAGTGGCTATCCAGAAAACTTTGCCAGTCTAGATTTAGTTTGTAATCCATCTTATTGTCCCTTGGAGCTGTTGAATATTGCGGATGGTGTTACGGCAATACCACAGGCCATAATGGTACGAAATGACCTTTATATATGAAGTAAGTCACTTAGTACTTCTTTTAAATAAATTAGGTTAGCCATAATTATTGAGGGCTGCTATTTATATGAATATAGATAGCAGTATTGGAGCAGCCCCTAGTAATAAGACTCCCTAAATAGTATACCGGAAACGTATCATAAAATAGGGAATAAGTGGGTTAATATCACAGATTAACTATCTTCGATCATAGATTGCTGCCTAAATGTGACGGCTAAGCGAGCACCACCGAGCGGGCTATCACTAATTGTGATCTCCCCATCATATTGGTCAATAATGTCGACCGCGATGGATAAGCCGAGACCTTGGCCTGGACGAAGGGTATCGGCACGTTGGCCTCGAACGAAAATTAAACTGCGTTTGCTTTCCGGGACGCCAGGGCCGTCATCATCAACAATTAACGTTAGGCTATCAGGCCCAGTCACCGCAGTGACTTCGACAAATTCTAGGCAATATTTGCATGCATTTTCCATAATATTACCCATGACTTCCATAAAGTCATTAGGCTGACCGAGCCAAGTGATTTCTGGAGAAACTTCTACTGTGATAGCAACTCCTTTGTGCTGGTAAACTTTATGCAAGGCGCTCGCTAAGCTATCTAATATTGATGGAACAGATGAAATTTCACGCAACATCATGTTTTCATCACCTTGTGTAGAAGCGCGGTGCAAATAGTAGCCGACCTGTTGTGAGATCCTGCCAATTTGTTCAAGCATAATAGGTTCTGCTTGGTCAATATTCATCTGTTTACCCGAACGTAATAAGCGTAGGGTCGATTGTAATACTGCCAATGGGGTTTTAAGGCTATGGGTCAGGTCAGAAAGCGTGGTTCGGTATTTACTATAACGTTTCCGCTCGTTAGTTAATAAAATATTGAGGTTACGGACTAACCCTCGAAGTTCTGAAGGCGGGTTTTCATCGAGTGTATCTCGTTCCCCCTTTTCTAAGCTACCAAGCTGTGAAACTAATGATTTAATTGGGCGTAAGCTCCAATAAGCCGCTAGCCATAATAATGGGATAACTAAAATTAAATTAGCAAGTAATACATAGCCAAACCATTCCCAGACTAGACCTGTATTTTGCAAGTCTTGTGGAAGTGTATCCACCACGACAATGGTTAGGTTTGGTAGGTTTTCGCTGGCGGCATATTGGCTGACTGATACAGAATGGGTGAGTGGCTCATCATCATTGTCCATATCATCCAGTTTATTATTTAGCTCAGGGTTATCATTAAGCAGTTGACGGGTTTCACGGATGTCAGTATCAATCTCATATAACCCTTCCTTTTTTAGCCAATCATTTCGGATCAGCCTTTCAACGCTAGGCACATCGCGTTGACGCCATAATACTTGCCCTTGATCATCATAAATAATCACTAATGTGGGGTTATTTAACGTGAAGTTAGGGGGAACACGGATATCAATTTTATTATTTTGCCACTGTGCCAAGCTATAAATTAAGTTACTTTGACTACGCAAAAGGGTGTAAGTTGTTTTATCAAAGCTAATTAAATAGCCCAATATGGCAACGATACCGTAAGACAAAGTTAGTGCCAAAATGACCGCAGAGGTTGCACATAAAAAACGTGCTCGAAGCGAAAGGGGCTTAAATTTAAATTTACCTAACTGCATATTAGCCATTCACATCAAAACGATAGCCTTGACCACGAACGGTGACAATTACATCATCACTATGAAATTGCTGTATTTTTTTTCTTAATCGCCCCATTAACACATCGATTGTATGGCTTTCTCTTAGTTCAGCATCGGGGTAAAGTTGGCGCATTAATGAATCTTTGCTGACGACTTTGCCATTGTTGCGTAGTAAGGTTTCGATGATGGTATATTCAAAAGCGGTTAATTTGACGGCTTCACCGTTAACGGTGAATTCTTTGCGTGATAAATCAATAACAAAATTACCTAGTTCTAATACCTGTGAGGCTAGGCCGCTATTTCTTCGCATCAGTGCCTGCATTCTTGCGACGAGTTCTTCTAGTTGGAAAGGTTTAGTGACGTAATCATCAGCGCCGCTGTTTAAAGCTTGAACTTTTTCTTGCCAGCTTTCACGTGCAGTGAGAACTAAAATTGGGATATTTACATGCGCACCGCGCCAGCGTTTGATCATTGAAAGGCCGTCTTCTTCAGGTAAACCTAAGTCGACAACTGCAATATCAGGGCAACTTTCATGCAAAAAGTAATCCGCTTCTTTTGCGTCTTCAGCGGAATCAACTTGATGACCAAGCTCTTTCAGCTGAACCGTTAGATGGTGGCGAAGTAATGCATTGTCTTCGACGATTAAAATACGCATCTGAAACCCTCACAGTAAGGAAATGATAGTTGCTATTAATGATAATAGTAGCACTATGGTAAAAAGAGTTCTGAATAACAACAAGCGTTTAAGTAAATATAAGTCAAACAAACCCTAAAAATAGCGTATTCTTAGTAAGTCAGCGCGTTTTTGACGTAGGTTATCGACGAAGTTGGCTTTTGGAATTAAGAGGTAAGACAAATCAGTAAAAAAAGGCGGCACAGAGGCCGCCGAAATAGTCTAAATCAGTTTTATTTAAGCTCATCAATAAAAGTGACAGCGTAACCAATATAGTTAGCAGGTGTCATTTCTTTGAGGCGCGCTTTTTCATGCTCTGGCAGTTCTAAACCATCAATAAACTGTTTCATCCCCTCAGCGGTAACACGCTTACCTCGGGTAAGTTCTTTTAGTTTTTCATAAGGTTTTTCAATGCCATAGCGGCGCATAACGGTTTGAATTGGCTCGGCTAAGACTTCCCAATTTTGGTTTAATTCATCCAACAGGTGCTGTTCGTTCACTTCCAGTTTGTTTAAACCTTTCATGGTCGATTGATAGGCTATTAAAGCATAGCCTAAACCTACACCTAAGTTACGTAATACTGTGGAGTCTGTTAAGTCACGTTGCCAACGAGAAACTGGCAGTTTACTGGCTAGGTGACCTAATACAGCATTAGCTAAACCTAAGTTACCTTCAGAATTTTCGAAATCGATAGGGTTGACTTTATGTGGCATTGTAGAAGAACCGATTTCACCAGCTACTGTTTTTTGTTTGAAATGGTTTAATGCGATGTAACCCCAAATGTCACGGTCGAAATCTAACACAATCGTGTTAAAACGTGCGACACAATCAAATAGTTCCGCAATATAGTCATGAGGTTCGATTTGTGTGGTGAATGGGTTCCACTGGATACCTAAAGAGGTTACGAAGGTTTCACTAAACTCGTGCCAGTTAACTTCAGGGTAAGCGACCATATGGGCATTATAGTTACCGACAGCACCGTTAATTTTACCTAAAATCTCAACCTGTTGTAACTGACGATATTGGCGCTCTAAACGATAGGCGACGTTGGCGAATTCTTTACCAATAGTCGATGGTGTTGCTGGCTGGCCATGGGTGCGAGATAGCAACGGCAAGTTGCGGTACTCATGTGCCATCGCTTTAACTTTATCAATTATTTGGCGCCATTGTGGTAATAAGACTTCTTCACGCGCTGTTTTTAACATTAAAGCATGAGAAAGGTTATTGATATCTTCTGATGTACAAGCAAAGTGAATAAATTCAGAGACGGCATGTAGTGCAGGGATATTTGCCACTTTTTCTTTTAGGAAATATTCTACTGCTTTAACATCATGGTTAGTTGTACGCTCAATCTCTTTAATGCGCATTGCGTCTTTTTCACAGAAGTTCGCGACAATTTCATCTAAGTAAGCGATTGCGTCATTATCAAATGAAGGAACTTCTTTGATTTCAGCGGTTGCAGCCAGTTTTTGTAGCCAACGAACTTCAACTTGCACACGAAATTTCAGTAAGCCAAACTCACTAAATATAGTGCGTAAAGCGCTGACTTTATCACCGTAACGGCCGTCAATCGGGGATACAGCGGTCAGTGAGGATAATTCCATTGGTAGCAACTCCAGATTTAAAGGTGAGACAAAATATCTTTCGCCTGATTAGCCAGACGATTGCGAGAGAACATTAGTTGGATACGGCTTCCACCTACTTGCTGCCAAAGTACTGCGCAACGAATACCCGCGAGTAAAGTGGCTCTAACTTTAGCCTGTACTAAGGTATTTTTCAGTATGTCAGGGGAGCCTGTAACTTGAATTCGTGGGCCAGCAGGGCTGACAACATCGACATAAATACCAGCAAGCGCATTAAATACACCTTCTGATAGAGGCTCAAAATAGCTAGCTTGCCGTTCAAATTGCTCAATACGTTGACCCAGTTGATTCATCGCTTCCTGGTTTTTATTGAGACGGCGTTCAAGCACCATAATGCTCAACATATAGCGGGTCATTTCAGCAGATAAACCACTATTTCCACCCGTTAACATGCCCAACATAGCATTTAGACCAGTTTTTAAGTTTGCTTCATCATTACCAAATACATCCAATGTTGATTTTGGATTCATATTGGTGAGGCAATTGACCATGGTTTCGGTGTCTTGGTCTTGACTAATGCCTTCGTGAGCAAGCTTCTGAACCATTGCGCTTGCTTGGCAGATACCCGCTAACGCAAGCGTGATATCATAGTAGTTTTTAGCCACATTTACTCCTGAATACGGGCTTCAATGATGCCGCCGCCGAGACAAACTTCATTTAGATAAAAGACAGCAGATTGCCCTGGCGTAACGGCTGCTACAGGGGCTTCAAATATAACCTCTATGCGGTCTTCGCTTAATGGTGTAATAGTACAAGGGATATCCGCTTGGCGATAACGGGTTTTTACTACACAGCGTAAAGGCTGGGTTAATGTTTCTCTGTCAACCCAATGCAATTGTTGGGCGATTAACCCGACGGACATTAGACGAGGGTGTTCATGCCCTTGTGCAACGATAAGGACATTATTTTGAACGTCTTTATCGACGACATACCAAGGTTCTTCAGAACCTTCTTTAGTCCCACCAATGCCTAAGCCTTTACGTTGCCCTAATGTATGATACATCAAGCCTTCATGCTGACCTATGGTTTCACCATCTACTGTAACGATAGGGCCAGGCTGTGCGGGCAGGTAGCGGCCTAGGAAATCACGGAATTTGCGTTCACCAATAAAGCAGATCCCTGTGGAGTCTTTTTTCTTTGCAGTAATTAAACCAATTTCCTCTGCGATGCGACGTACTTCAGGCTTTTCAAGTTCACCTACTGGGAACAAGCTTTTAGCAACTTGTTGGTGACTTAAGGTATATAAAAAATAACTTTGGTCTTTATTGCCATCTAAACCACGTAATAACTGGCTTTTGCCTGCAATATCACGACGACGGACATAATGGCCCGTAGCGATGTAATCTGCCCCTAAATCTTCAGCGGCAAATTCTAGAAATGCTTTAAATTTGATTTCTTTATTACATAAGATATCTGGGTTTGGTGTACGACCAGCTTTATATTCAGTCAAAAAATGTTCGAATACGTTATCCCAATATTCTGCTGCAAAATTGATGGTATGTAATTCAATGCCTAATTTGTCACAAACGGCTTGGGCATCGGCGAGGTCGGCTGCGGCAGAACAATATTCCGTGTCGTCATCTTCTTCCCAGTTCTTCATAAACAACCCTTCAACCTGATACCCTTGCTGTTGCAGCAAATAGGCGGATACAGAGGAGTCAACACCACCGGACATACCGACGATGACTTTTTTTAGGCTGTTGTCTGACATGGTACTGTTATTTGACATGGAAATAGTCTCAATGCGGAAAAATCAAGCCCCATACTTTAGCATGTTGTGACCTTGTTGCACCAGCGTTTGAGGGGAATATTATTGCTTGATGAAGATTTCACCAAGCAATTTGTGGGGCGTTAAAGGTAGTCCTCACCATATGCAGCCAAGATATCAAGGGGGTAGTGGGTTCCTGTCAAGAAACAGCGTAGACTTTCTGCAACTAAGGGCGAACGCAGATATTGGCTTTCTAATATTTCCTGAGCACTAACCCAGTGACAAGCGCTAATATCGCTATCTTGTGGTTGTGTTTCACATATGGACTCTAGCTCGACAGCAAATAAAACACGGATAAACTGAGTCTTATCAGGTGCAATCCATTGGTGGATTTTAATTAACTGTGAGGGGCAAGCGTCAATTCCTGTTTCTTCATATAACTCACGTTTTGCGGCTTGCAAAAGTGTTTCATTTGCTTCTAAGTGCCCAGCGGGTTGGTTCCACGTTGGCTTTTCATTTACCCATTCTTCAACGACTAAATATTTGCCTTGAGCATGTACGATAGTTGCAACAGTGACATTAGGTTTAAACAACATTTACCTCCTTCCATTCACCAACAGAAAGGTTCCCCAAACTGAATTCACCCACTTGGTAGCGGATCAGTCGTAATGTAGGGTAACCAATATTTGCTGTCATTCGGCGGACTTGTCGATTTCGTCCTTCATATAAAGTGATTTTTAGCCAACTTGTTGGGATGTTTTTTCGTTCTCTGATTGGTGGGGTTCTTGGCCATAACCAATCTGGTTCGTTGACGAGTTCGACCCCCGCAGGCTGAGTTAGCCCATCATTTAACTGTAAACCTTGGCGAAATTTGATTAATGCGGTTTCCTCGGGGATACCTTCGACTTGAGCATAGTATATTTTCCCTGTTTTTTTCTCAGGCTGTGTTAAGCGTGCTTGTAATTTGCCATCGTTAGTTAAAATTAATAACCCTTCGCTATCCCTATCTAAGCGGCCCGCAGCATAAATGCCAGTAATAGGAATATAGTTTTTTAATGTGTCTCGACCTTGTTCATCAGTAAATTGAGGCAAAACATCAAAGGGTTTATTAAATAAAATAACTTTACGAGGAGACTGATGGGAAAATGCGTTAACTGAAGTTGATTTTCGTTTATGCCTTAAATCAGTTGGGCGTTGATTGTATTTATACTTGTTCGTCGCTGATTTATTATTTGGCTTATTCATAATGGCTTTATGGCAGTTTATTGGCATGAATTGGTTCAATGGATATTGATTAACATTAGTGTAGGGGATTTACCCGTAAAAGCCTAGGGATGGATTTTACGTTTTAATGCAATATTTAATTAACAACTTTAAAATCATTTAAAACGATAAAGCCAATTTTCCATTTAAAAATAAACACCTATGATATAATTAAGGTGGCAATTGTGTGATGAGAGCGTGTTTTTAATTTCGGTTAATTTGTTAGTATTAATTAGGTTAAAGAAAGCGTTTATAGCATATTAAGCTATTAGAATTAGTTACCTTAAAAGAACTTTTATCATAATCAATTTTTTCTTTAAATAGGGATAATAAAACTAATCAATTGATTTCAAAGTAGTTATAAATATGTATCCCTTCAACTTATAGGATTGAGCAGTACGTTAAATGCGATCCGCATTGAAGCTTAGATGAGTAATCATTGGCGTTCGACGCAGATTGAAGTAGTATTGACACGTCTCTTACAAAAAATTAACAAGCAAAATACGCAAGTGAAAGGAGAGGTTAATGGAAAGCAAAGTAGTAGTTCCGGCAGAAGGCGCTAAAATTACCATTGATGCAAAAGGCAAACTGAACGTTCCAAACAATCCAATTATCCCTTACATTGAAGGTGATGGTATTGGTGTTGATGTGACACCCGCAATGTTAAAAGTGGTTGATGCGGCAGTTAAAAAAGCCTACAACGGTGAGCGCAAAATTTCGTGGATGGAAATTTACACCGGTGAAAAATCTACACAAATTTATGGTAAAGATGTTTGGTTACCAGAAGAAACCCTCGATTTAATCCGTGATTACCGTGTTTCAATTAAAGGTCCTTTAACAACTCCAGTTGGTGGTGGTATTCGTTCACTGAACGTTGCTCTACGTCAGCAACTTGATCTGTATATCTGTTTGCGTCCAGTTCGTTATTACAAAGGAACGCCTAGCCCTGTTAAGCAACCTGAACTGACTGATATGGTTATCTTCCGTGAAAACTCCGAAGATATCTATGCAGGTATTGAGTGGAAAGCAGGTTCAGCAGAAGCTGATAAAGTTATCAAATTCCTAAAAGATGAAATGGGTGTAACGAAAATCCGTTTCCCACAAGACTGCGGTATTGGCATCAAACCTTGTTCAGAAGAAGGAACAAAACGTTTAGTGCGTGCAGCGATTGAATATGCAATTGATAATGACCGTGATTCAGTGACCTTAGTTCATAAAGGTAACATTATGAAGTTCACTGAAGGTGCATTTAAAGATTGGGGTTACCAATTAGCACAAGAAGAATTCGGCGGTGAATTATTAGATGGCGGCCCATGGGTTAAAATTAAAAACCCTAAAAACGGTAAAGATATTATCGTTAAAGATGTGATTGCAGATGCTTTCTTGCAGCAAATCTTACTGCGTCCAGCAGAATATGATGTTATTGCTTGTATGAACCTGAATGGTGACTATATTTCTGATGCATTAGCTGCTCAAGTTGGTGGTATCGGGATCGCGCCAGGAGCAAACATTGGTTCTGAATGTGCATTATTCGAAGCAACACACGGTACTGCACCAAAATATGCGGGTCAAGATAAAGTAAACCCAGGGTCTATCATTCTTTCTGCTGAAATGATGCTGCGCCACATGGGTTGGACTGAAGCCGCTGACTTAATCGTTAAAGGTATGGAAGGCGCAATCGCGGCTAAGACTGTAACTTACGATTTCGAACGCCAGTTAGAAGGCGCTAAATTACTGAAATGTAGCGAATTCGGCGATGCAATGATCGCACACATGTAATTTATTACGTGGTGTGATTAACAACGGGAGCCTAAAAACTCCCGTTTATTTTTTGTTCAATTAAAATCTTCCCCAAAACTCCCCCAAAATCCCTCCCCAAAACGGCTCAAAAAATAGGCTATTTATATCGCGATAATTTGCCATTCCTTGCCCCGGTCATCATTATATTTATCAGTCATTTTTTGCGATTTATGGCCCAGTAAATCTTTTGTATTAATTCCCTGATCCCGATACAGCCTTTCAGATAAAGAGCGTTGTTCATGGAATGATGCCGGCGTTCCTTCACCCCAATCAATATCAGTTTTATTTCGTGCCTTCTTGAAGTTTGTTGTTATTGTATTTGCTGTAACTTGCTCACCTCTATTTGCTTGAGATGTTGTTCTAAAATAATGAATCAGATACAGACTGAGAAGAGCCAGCCATTATCGTCTGGGAAAATGTCCCGGTGTCCTCAGCAGTAAAGATAATGCCTTTGGATGCTTTCTTGCTGGACTTGCCGGGGAAAGTGAAGAACTTAAGTCAGCAGGGGGAAAATGGTCAAACGCTGGTGTTGTGTCTGGACCACAAAGAATTATTAGCTGGAGAATCCTCGATGCTCAATATTTCGGAGTGCCCCAACGCCGTCGTCGTGTCTTCGTTGTCGCAACTGCTAGAAAAGACATCAGTGTCGCCGAAATTCTATTTGAGCAAGCAGGCATGCGAGGGGATATTGAGACGAGCGGAGCGCAGGCAGAAACAATTACCAGCGATGCTGGAGAATGCCTTGCTAGCGGCAATCAAACAACAGGAACAATCTTAGCAAATTGCGGTGCTAAACACTGGCTAGGCAACCAAGAAGCATTCACTGGCGATTTTCATGCGGTTGATATATTCCGATTACTCGCGTTTGGGAAGTACACGCAAGACAAAACAGCATCTACGATAAACGGTAGGGATGGGAAAAGCGCCACTGACTTAATAGTAATAAACCACCAGCAACCTGCTATTGCATTAGCTGGTAATACAATTGTTCGCAAGCCTGAAAATGGCGGTAATGGAAATGGCTATAACGAAAGCGATATCTCATACACATTAACGAAAGTAGATCGCCACGGTGTTAGCGTAAATAACATCGTACGCAGATTAACACCAATTGATTGTGAGCGCCTACAGGGCTTTCCTGATAATCACACTAATTTACCCCGGCAAACATCCATGTGAGAAACCTGCTGAGATGATGGAACACATTATCAATAGTAGTAGCCGAGAGGGTGATATTGTCGCTGATTTTTTCATGGGGTCTGGCGCAACAATAAAAGCGGCATTAAAACTTAATCGTCAAGTGATTGGGTTGGAGCTCGAAACTGAGCGGTTTGAACAAACTAAGTTAGAAGTTTGTAATATGAAACAATAGTAAAATAATAAGCCCCCACTTCATCGGGGCTTATTTGGGTTTAGAGGGCTATTTAATGGAATCTCAAGCCATTGATTGATGCAAGCCATCCAAAAAGAATAGCTGATAGAATCATTACTGCATAAGAAAACACAACACATGGCGAGTCATCATTGTCACCCATTTTGTGGAGCGTGTACGCTAGTAATATTGAACCAAAAAAACCGACCAGTGATGACAATGTTAAAAAACGTTCTAAGTCATTCAGCATAGCTAATTCCATTTAAGTTAAGTTGCTATGTTTTAGCACGTGTGAACTCTAATTCCAACTCTCCGGTATTTCCGGATAGTTCATATGTAACTTAAGTATATTGAGAATATTATCGTACGTAATATTTTTAAGTTAAATCTCACATATTCGGTTATTCCGAACAACTTATTTCAAGGCTGCGCATTGTGTGGCCTTTTTCTATTTAAGAGAGGTAGTTATGAGTAAGAAGTATGAATATAGCGCAAATAACTTCACCCACACTAATTTAGCTATTAATGTTAAGGTTTGTGTTGCACCAAGTGATTTTAATCTACTGCCAATTTTCACGCTTTCAGTGCCGGTTGAAAAGAAAGATGGTGAAGATATTGATTATTACCGTGCTGAAGTAATTAAGAAGGCAAAAGAAGTAATTGCTGATATTGCAGAAGATGCTGCATTAAGTGATCCGCACCAAAATACACTACAGGAACGAGTAGCAGTATTAGAAGAACAGCTCACTGACATGCAAGCGGCAATGAGCTGTGGGAATAACTCAGTCAATTATGAAATAAAATCAAACTTATCTTCTGAGGGATAAGTTGAAATTCTCAACCATATTTTCAACTACCGGGTCGTTAATTGTTGATAACTCTTTTACTAAATGCTCTCTAGAGGACTCATCTAGTTTGTTGACTACACAGCAAATTATAAATTTAAGTGCTGATATTTCCTTATTTACATCACCCGGTGTCGCTGCCTTTGTATCGAATTTATATGTCATATCTTGTTCTGTGATCATGAGTTCCTCACACCGAAGTTAATCAGCCATCCCTTCGGTAAGTCACATAGGGCTGAACCTCTAACTTATCTAAAATACTGATTAAATTCATTAATCTAAATCTAGCTGCTATTGCTGGTGGCTTTCTATTAACTAATTTCGGGTACTCCGTAGGGGGTGGTATATGCGTATGGACAAATTAACAACTGGCGCCTCCTATGCTGCCTCGACAGGCTCAACATTCTATTGGCTAAAACAATTATTAGATGGTTTCTCATCTGAGCAGTGGGCAGCGATTGGGGTGTTGGGAAGCCTGCTTTTAGGTGTAGCTACATTTTTGACAAATTTATATTTCAAACGAAAAGAAGATAAGCGCAAAGAGGCGGCTCATGCCAAAGATACCAAATAAAGTTCAAATGGCTGCTGCTGGTGGAACTATAGCCTTAACTGCCGCAATGCTTTCTTTTTTTGAAGGTGTCAAATATAAGCCATACGAAGATGTAGTTGGTGTGCTTACGGTTTGTTTTGGGCACACGGGTACTGACATTATCCCCACCAAAACTTATTCAGAATCAGAATGTTTAACTTTGCTTGAAAAAGGCCTCAACAAAGTCAGAAAGGGTGTAGATCCCCTAATCAAAGTTGATATCGACGATAACACCCGAGCCGCTATTTATTCCTTTGCTTACAACGTAGGCACAGGTGCTTTTGCGCGTTCTACGATGCTGAAGAAACTGAATGCAGGTGATATCGCTGGTGCTTGCAATGAATTAAAACGCTGGACTTATGCAGGGGGTAAAGAGTGGAAAGGCCTAATAACACGCAGAGAGATAGAAAAAGCCGTATGCCTTGGCGAGTTCGCTTATGCATATCCGCTTTCATTATCGGAATCCCCATCCACTTGGCAACTGGCGTATATGTACTCAGAGACGATACCTGCGGTATTGACAAGGTAAGTTTAGAAAAGCGATGCCAAAAAGCCCTGGATCACTACCGAGGTAAGCAGGTGAATTTATGAAAACCGATAATTCATTCTGGTTATTTTTGGCGCTATTTGCTGTGAGCTGGTGGGCGGTAACGCTTTATGACAGCAATGTTTTAGTAAAAAAAGATATTGAGCGATTAGAAAATGAGGCGGCTGCAAGCCAATTCACATTGTCCACTGTTTTAGAACTCTCGGTAACGTTTAATGAAATTTCACGAAATAACCTTAGGGAGCGTGACGCGGCGGCAGTGGCCTCTGAAACGGTTAAAACTATTATCAAAACCGTTACTGCGGATGATAAGTGTGCTGCTATTGATGCTCCTCGTGATGCTACTGTCGAGCTGCACAACCACGCGAATAGAATACGTTCAAACGCCATCAGTGCCCATTCCAGCCCATCTACTCAATGATTGTTTGCCTGAGTACATCCCTGAGACATTTCCTTGGGGTGACTCTCTATTGATAAATGAGTCGCTACTCACAGTTATCGAGCAATGTAATTTAGATAAAAAGGCCATTCGAGAGATCGAGGCGTCTAGGCGTAGTAAATTACAAGGTGGTAATTATGTTTAATAATTTACCCAGACCAGGGGCATTTCTTTTCCTTGGGGTTGTGTGTGCGGTGTTCGGATGGGGAGCAATTGAAGGTCTGATTTATCTCTGCAAGTCGATATTTTAGACAAGAAAACAAGATGAGGAATTGAAGTGATACCAGAAAAATAAGCACCGCTTCAATTTTTAATTAATCATAGAACTATTATTTCAATTCTTCTATAGAGGATTTAATTATTGGACCAGACCCAACATAAATACAAGTGAGCGCATAATATGTATTTGCCTTGAAGGTTTGTGTAAGTGAATGATTTGAAAAATAACCTCCCCCAGGAGGAGTCATTGTACGACAATGGGTTGTTATTTTATACGTTCCTGGCGGAATAATTAGAGTGTCTCTTAATGTTTCTAATTTTACAGGTGGTCTACCATTGTCTATAGGTTCAAACTCCCAAGCACTTGAGTACATTGGGGTATCTACAACTTGATTAAACATAAATGTTTGTGGGATGGTTGATTTTTTATAGATTTCGTCAAATTTATTTTTATTTTTTTCATAGACCAGAGGGTTGATGCTTTTGACATATGACCAGTCACTACCACCAACAATGAGCACTGCATTATTAATAGTATCGTCTTTTGTATCTTCATAAATATTAGGGTTTGATGCACAACCGTATAAAGTTATTAATGAACATGCAATTAGCGCTTTTTTAAGAGTTTCCATTTGAGTTATCCCTATCATATTTTATTTATCAATTTACCTTAATTTAATTTTTATAGCCATCAGCTAATCACTGGTGGCTTTTTCATTTATGGAGACAGTCATGTCAGATAAAAAAGAAATAGCCACCCTATCTATAAAGATATCAGTCGATAGCGCTGACTTAGACAAATTGGAAGCGCAACTAAAGCGCATTGAAGGGCTGATGGCTAGCACGGGATTAAAACAGCCAGCAAGTGGTGGGTTTGTTGCGAGCCCGTTCTTTGTTAAAAATGGTCAGTTATCTATTAAAACAAATGCAATGCTTGAACTCAATCAGTCATAACGCCATTTCAAACAACAAAATATTCCAAGGGCTACGCACTGCACGGTCTTTTTTTGTATATAGCCACCGCAAATCATCAAATCACATAGTCACTTTAATGAAATTGCGGTTGGCTACATTGATACTGTCTATCAATTTAGTGAATTTTAAGGGGTAAGTAGCACTAATGTGTTAACTTGTTGAAACCTAACTTAGGTTCAATAAACCAGTGAATGGTTGAGTTAAAGGTTAATAAAAGAGCGATGCTGATAGTTGATAGCGTTAGTAGTATGACGACTAATGAGCTATATTCCACATGGAAATAAGTTAGGGTTTGTAAAAAAATAAAACAAATAATAGGATGAATCAAATAAACACCTAAAGCATTGTTTGATAGTTTAGCATATTTATCTGTTGATGAAGCGAAATAAATAATACTAGAACCTAAAACTATACTTATACAGAATTTTAAAATATAAATAACAAAAAAAGATGATAAAAAATCAGAGTTAGTATTGTTTATGATTAATCTATTGATACTTTCCTCATAATAAAGTGCGGCTATAGCCAAGGTTGTGCTGATTACAATTATCAAGTAAGATTTTTTTCTAAGTGAGGATACTTTTTCATTATTAATAAAATAAGCGATGATAAAGAATGGGAAGTATATAATAATAGAGAAAAATTTTGATAAGTTAATTAAATAATTGTTGGCTAAATAAGAAAAAACCAACGATACCATCAAAATACAAGATAATATTGAAATGTTAGATTTTAATCTTGGTGGTAATAATAAAAAAAAAGCTTGCCAAACAGGAGTGGCTAAAAAAAACCATACTCCATTTTGAGGATCAAGGATATAAACTTTCAAACTTAATTCGCCTGAAAAGTACAATGGAATTGCATCAACCGTTTGAAATGTTAAGTAAATTATAAAGGATGAAAGTAAGCTAAACTTCAAAGATTTCCACGTAGTATTTTTCGTTACGAATGCAACTATAAATACAAACATAGGAATTAATGTTAAGTCGAAAATATCAATAAGAAATGAAACCTTACTTTTATCAGCTAAATTTAAGTAGAAACTAAAAACAATAAAAGAACTCAATATGAGCTTCAAAGTAGGCCAATGTGGTTGGGTAATGTCATTTGACTCTGGCTTGATTTGTTGTTTCATATGGGCGCTCTTAATAGAAATTAGTTCATTATACTGCATTGATATACTTATTTAAAATGAATTCATTGGGTTAATTCAAAAACAGTTTCAATTTATCTTGAATAAATATTAGCTCTATGAATTTAAACCTAAGCTACTGTAATTGATAATTTTTTATTGCCTGAAATCTACATCTATCCTAATATTTACCCTCTACACGCTGAGGGGGATTGATATGCGTAATTGGCTTGGGTACTTAATCTATTTCTCTATTATATTTGCTATAGCAAAATGCTCTATGACTATAGCTCCAAATGCCAACTTCCCGGGTTGATGTTTACCCTAGGAAACATGGGGTTCTTGGCTTGGGGTGACAGTGTTAATTGTCATCATATTTCTAATAACGTATTGCACTTTTACTGTATTCCCACACTATGTGCCACCAACTAATTAACTTCAATTTGCACTCCCTCTAAGCTAATATCATTGAAACTAATTGATGGGATGGTGAGATGAAAGGATACATAGTTACTACCTTGCTAATGATTACTAGCTTTGGTTTTAATGCACATTCGAGCAATAGCATTGACTCATTAGTAGCAGATACAAAAAGGTCTAATTATGGTGATTGGGATTTTATTTATGCTGAAAAAATGAACTATGACTTATGTAAGCTATCAGTAGAGGCTATTTATACGTCTGGTGCAATGGAGCATAAATTAACATCAATAAGTAACCTTAAATACACGTACACATTAACAACATGGACACCAAAACATGTAGTCAGGATTGATTGCAACGGACATGGTGGAAATATAATGATATTGACTGCTGATTATATTGTTCAATAGTTAATCTAGCCTGTCCTTGGTCTGGGTGGTTAAAGATATTTACTGCTCGATATCTAAAAACAGGCGCTTTAAATCGTAAGAATTTGCCATTGTTTACCTCTGCCATCATGATATTTATCAGTTATTTTTTGAGACTTATTCCCCTTAGCGCTTTCTCTTTCAATATAAGTTATACCGTTAGGCGGGGTAGGCTCACCTGAATTCACATCTCTATAATATAAAAATAGGTAAAAATCATGTCATGGGGTTGAAAAATGACAATTCGTTCTTATCTATATTGTGGGTAAGTCACCTTTACCCTAGTTCAATTAATATTGGAGGAGGAATTATGACTAACATTAGACCTTTTTCACTATTTCCAGCAATTTCTGACAATATGTTGTCGAATCGGTTTGATCAGATAGATCGCTTATTTAGCCAATTAACCGGAAGTAAGCCTGTATCAGTACCAGCCCAGACTTATAATCTAAAACAAATTGATGATAACCATTATGAGTTGACGGTTAGCGTTCCCGGATATCAGGAAAGTGATTTAACGGTATCATTGAAAGGAGGGCGCTTACTGGTAGAGGGGAAAAAAGAGGAAAAAATACAGGAGGATAATGAAAAATGGCTCCATCGTGGAATATCACAAGGGCAATTCACTTTGCAATTCGATCTTGGTAAAAATGTAAAAATAGAGAAAGCTAATCTATCCAGTGGGTTACTGGCTATTAATATTGAATATGAACTGCCAGAAGAAGAGAAACCACAAATGATAGCGATTGAGAATAAAGATAATAAATAATCAATCTTAGTTATGTTGATGCAACAGGGCTGCACGTTATGTGTAGCCCTCATTAATTGATAACATGTTAAGGTATAGGCTATTTTATCAACACTGATTTATACCAAACTGACTATAAGAAATCAGCGGCTTTAAACTTCTCTAATACTTTAGCCTTTTGTTCTACAGTTAATGGGCGTAGCGGGCGACGCGGGTTACCTACATCAATACCATGTAATTGCATGGCAACTTTTCCGGCAGCCACACCACCGTATTCCACTAATACACGAATAATTGCAATGACTTTATCCATACATGCGGCGACACCTTGGTAATCACCTATGTTAAATTTTTCAATGATTTCAAGATAGAGGGGTGCAGCATAATTATAGGTACTTCCAACTGCACTTAATGCGCCACATGCTAACCCAGCAGGTATGAATTCATCGACTCCAAATGGGATATCATATTTACCCTCATTAACGCGTATACAGCGTTGGAATTCATACATATCAGGAGAGTTGAATTTCATACCAGATAAATTTGGGATAGTTGTACCCGCGACTTGTAAAAAACTCTCCATATCAATGTTTAAACCAGACATTGTAGAGTGATAGTAATAAAAACCTTTAGATGGGGCATTCTCAGCGGCTAAACGACAATATTCGACTAAATCATCCACATTACTGGGTTTAAAGAAGCAAGGACCAATGACGGATGTGGCACGAATATCTAATGTATCTGCATGACGAGCCAAGTCTATGGTGTCAGCGATACTTAATGCACCAGTATGAATAATTAACTCTAATCTTCCTTGGCTAGCCTTAGCCCAGCGCTCAGCCACTTTTTTACGCTCTTCAACAGAACAATGAATACCTTCCCCCGTTGTTCCTAATACATAAGCACCGCTTACACCACTTGCAATAAGATGTTCTGCGATTTTATCAATGACAGGGTAGTTTACACTACCATCGGCGGCAAAAGGTGTATGAGGCGCAGCAATTAATCCAGAGAGTTTGTTCATAATAAGTCCTTTGGAGGTTAGCTTCTTAATTTTTTTGTATTTGGAGTTTAGCTCTATATTAGGGAGCATTAGCTGTGAACGCAATAACGAAATTCGCGTTGAAGGAAGATAAAAATGAAAGTGTGATCTTTAGCTGATTTCTGTTGAAAACCGATAAAAATGCATATTGAATTTAGGCAGAATTAATGCTCTTTAATGCATTGAGTGTCCGTAGTTTTTGTTCTTTTACCATATCAGGCTGAGCTTGAACAAGTAGGGTATACAATAAATCTAAAACAAACAATTGCGCCGTTTTTGTACCAATGGAGTCACCTTGTAATTTCCCTTGGCGATTACCATTAATCAAATGGTAATCAGCATATTCCATAATTTGTGATCCTAAATTATGTGTTAGTGCAATTGTGCATGCTCCTGCTTGTTGTGCAAGTTTTAATGCATGAACGGTTTCTGGAGAATTACCCGAATGGCTAATACCAATGGCGATATCACCTGGTTTTAAGAGGGACGCTTGCATATACATAAAATGGTTATTGGTAGCTGCATCAACACGATAGCCAATACGCATTAGCTTGTTTTTCAGATCTTCTGCGGTGATCCCCGAGGAGCCGACACCACAAATAAAAATATAATTTGACGAAAGCAATGCATTTACTGCCCCCTGTACTTGTTTTATATCAAGTAAATTCAAGGTCTCTGACAGCACGTTGTTGATAGTTGCTTGTAATTTTAAACCAATAGTGTGGATGTCATCTTGCTCACTCACTTCTGCATCCAAAATTGGCGATTCTTCACTGTCTGATGTCGCCATTTCTATCGCTAAGTCCATTTTAAAGTCTTGGAAGCCTTTATAACCAAGAGCACGACAAAAACGTACAACAGTGGCTTCACCTGCTTTTGTCGCTTGGGAAAGTTGAGCTATGGAAAATTGTGTCGTTTCAACAGGGTGAGACAAGATGTAATCAGCAATGCGCTGAGAAACACGCGTCAGGCTATTTTTCATCGCCCCTAACGTATCGAGTATTTTACCCGGTTTCAGTTTGGAAGCTGCCTGTGTTGTCATGTAAATTACCCTTGGTTGCAGAAGAGAGAGGTGAGACAAATTCTGCGAATAAGAGTACCAATTATAATCAGTTAAAAAAAGCCTTTAGTTTACAATTATGTGATGATGATAAAAACACTTTACTCTAAGAGTATTAATAGACAACTGATTGATACATTAGAAATAAAGTGTTTTCGTTAAAAGCAGACTAAATTAGTTTGCTAATGTACTTAAGCGTACTTTGATAACTGCTTTCTTTACGGTGCTTTTTCCTCTTTTGGAAGTAATACCCGGTTTATGTGGTTCATAAGGCATAAAAATGACAAACATATTTGGTACTAACGATACTGTTTGGCAATATTCGATTGTATCAGCCAGTTGATAGTCATCCGCATCATTATAAGGTGTTACATTTTTAGCGGAATTTCGTATTCCATAATCTATTACTTCGTCACCGGATAGTAATATTTGCACGTCAATATAATGATGATGTAATTCAGCACTCTTTTGTTCACGGCCTTGGGTTTCGAATGTCATTACATTGACAAATGCATTATCACCATCAATAGGGTAGCTTCCCGGTTCTAAAGATGCAGGATTGAGTGCTAATGTTTTTTCGATTAGGTTGCGTAGGACTGAGTTTATTTCAGTCATTGTTGCCACATCGGATACATGACCAAACAACATAAGTAACTCCTATTAATTTTCGTGAATTTCACTATCATCTAGTGACACTTGTTTCGCAGCTGAGAAAAATGGCGCCGTAACCGCCCCCACAATAACCACTGACATAGCACCGATCACGCCATAGAAGAAAAAGTTAAGGTCACTAGCATAACGTGTCGCCAATACCGCAATGATACTTACAATAATACCTGCAACTGCACTGCCTGCATTCGCTCTTTTAATAAAAATACCTAGCATAAACAGCCCTGTCATGGGACCACCCATTAACCCAATTAGACTATTAAATGCATCCCATATTTCAGACTCATCAGATAAAACTAACCAAATAGTCGCTAAGCTGCTAAATACACCTGCAATAATAATTACCAACCTAGCAATTTTCATTTTCTGTTCAGCAAGGCGCTCAACTTTACTTAGGCGAATATAAATATCGGAATTAAAACAACTTGAAATACTATTTAAGCTACTGGATATACTCGATTGTGCGGCGGCAAAGATAGCTGCGATAATTAGCCCTGAAATACCTATAGGCATCTCTGTGACAATAAATAAGGGCAAAATTCCACCAGTATTAAAACCTTCAGGTAATAAGCTTGGGTTTTGTTTGTAATAGACAAATAGGGCTGAGCCAATGGCAAAGAAAAAAATAGGAACAATAGCAACTAATTTAGCATTAGTAATTAAAGTGCGTTTTGTTTGCTCAATAGAATCAGTAACAATGTAGCGTTGGACTACATCCTGACTTGCAGTAAATTGTTGAATATTTGCAAATAAAAAACCTATCATTAAAACTGGAATAGTACTGTCAGTCCAGCTCCATCGTAATTGTGCATCAGGGAAAAATTTATCGGCTTGAGCAGTTGCAGTATATATTTCACTTATCCCACCATCGACTTTAAAACAGATCACAATAAAGATTAAAACAGCACCGGCAGAGAGTAATAGCCCTTGGATAACATCAGTCCAAATAACACCTTCTATGCCGCCCATCCATGTATAAATAATACATAATAGGCTAATAAGGACAACTAATATAATAGGGTCAATCCCAATAAAAGGACGTAGTGCAAGTACAGTTAAATAAGTGATAATTGCAATTCGACCTATATGGAATAACATAAAGGATAAACTAGCAAATAAACGACTGCGTATATCAAAACGTGCTTCTAAATATTCATAAGCAGAAGTTATTTTTAATTTCCGAAAAAAAGGAATATAAAAATAAAATACTAAGGGCAAGATGGCGATTGCTAAATATTGACCAATAATAAAAGTCCAGTCTGAGGTATAAGCTTTTGCTGGAATTGACATGAAGGTAATTGAACTCAGAGTGGTTGCAAAAACAGAAACCCCAGCAGCCCAACCTGGAACTCGGCCTCCTGCACGGAAATAATCATCTGCTGTTTTTTGGCGTTTTGAAAAATAAACACCAACAAGTAGCATTGCTGCTAAATAACCAAACAGTACTGCATAATTAACGAAACCAAAATCATGTAATTGCATTTTTTAGTCCTGCCATATGTAAGGTAGTAGGTAAAATGTACGACAGTTTTTTTATTGTTCTCTAGCCCAGAGAGCTGCGCCCCAAAGCCCTGCATTATGATGATAGTGGGCTGGTAAAACCGGTACTTGTAGCGCAGAAGGTTGCTGTGCAATAGTTGTTTGAATCAGTTCAATATAGCCATTAGCTAACCCAACACTACCGCCAAGAACAACGCAGTCGGCATCTGTTATTGCTTTAATATCTACAATTAAATTAGCGATGGTATTTGCTGAACGTTGAATAATTTCTTTTGCTTGTTTATTTCCCTGGTGATAGGCAGTAAAAATAGCTTTGGCATCATGACCAGCAAGTTCATCGATAGCTTGTGAAGCGATTGCACGACCAGAAGCGATGGCTTCAACACACCCATAACGCCCACACCCACAAATAGGTCCGTAGGGGTCTGCAATGGTATGGCCTAGGTGGCCTGCAACACCTCGCTTTCCGAGTTGAAGTTTCCCTTGTTGAATAAGCCCACCACCAACACCGGTTGATACGGTAATAAATGCCATATCGGAGATGGTTTCATGACGATAATGATATTCAGCCCATGCAGCAGCTTGAGCATCATTTAGTATCCAGCAGGGTAAACCAGTTAATGTGGAAAGTGTTTGTTTCAAATGAAAATCTTTTAAGCCACCTAGATTAGCAGGATTCAATGCGGTCAATATACCGCCACAAATGATCCCTGTTGAAGCTACAGCAACAGCATCAGCATGCGCTTTAAGTGGTGAGGTTATGAGCTTTAATGCTTCATATAGTTGTCGTGGTGAAGCGCTAGCAGGAGTCGTTATTTGAGTATGTTGTGTGAGTTGGTTATTTGGGTTAATTAATGCAGCCGAAATTTTTGTTCCTCCAATATCAATCGCTAATATATTCATTTCACCAACTCCTGCTGTAACTTTAATGCCTGAGTAAACCAACTACAGACGTGCTCAAGGCGAGTTAATGCCGAACCGACAGTGACAGCCCAAGCCCCAGCATGCATGCCTCTCGCTGCAATAATTGGCGTGTTATAGCGGCCTTCAGCAATGACACGGCAGCCGTTTTCAGCTAAGGCTGTGACTAACTGTAAGTCAGGTAATTTGGGAGGTTCTCCGCCAGTGTAGCCTGACATAGTTGAACCGATAAATTCTGTACCTAATGCATGGCAATACATTCCTTCATTGAAATTTGAGCAATCGGCCATCGCTAATTTACCTAAGTGATGTATGCGAGCGAGTAATTCATTGACAGGAACTGGTCGTAGGCGGTCGGTGCCATCAAAAGCAATGATATCAGCACCTTCTAGCGCTAAGGCATCGACATCACTTAACCACGGGGTGATCCTTATAGGGCTATCCAGTAAATCACGTTTTACAATACCTATAATTGGAACATCAATAAGCGGGCGAGTGGCTTTTAGGTTTTCTATACCTTCGATTCGTACTGCGATAGCACCGGCATTTACTGCAGCTTGAGCCATTGCGGCCACAATTTCAGGCTTGTTCATTGGGCTATTATCAACAGGCTGACAAGATACAATTAGCCCACCTTTTTCTTGAATATCTTTAGTCATTTTTTCAATTAAGACCATATTGAGCTCACTTTTATGAAATTTAACTCCGATTGATATTATTTTATGGAGTTAGGTTTCTCAAATGAAAGAGTCGTAATCTGTGAATAAGATCAAATATTAATCCGGAATAATAAGCTCAAGATAAATAACCCAATAAATGAGAAATACATTATTTGGCTTATATTTCAATATGTTTTATGTGTTAAGGCAATACAACAACCCTTTACCATTGCGTATTTTAAATTGAAATAATACACAGTTGTATTCGGTAGGTGGCTTCTAGGTAGTGATATAACCATATAAAGATATAACGTGAGAATTGAGGTTAATAACGTAATGTATGCTCACGAATATCAATTGAAAGCGTTAAACATTGACGAAATTTCAGTTGTTTAGATAAGAAAAATAACTTCACTTATAGCTTGCGTGAAACTAGGGCTGGGGTTAAACCAACAGTTCTAGTCATCGCTTAGGTTCCTAGAATACAGCGATTTAATAGCTCAATTTTCACTCACAACACATGCTGTATTTTTGAAAGGTATAATAAATAACCTAGCTTTATGACAAGTTTAACAGGATGTCGAACAGTTATAACATTTGAAGAAAAACCAATACTACTCATAATAGTATTGGTTTTTAATTAATTATTATATTTAACAATAATTGTTACATTTAATATGGATATTGGGTCGTCAATATAGTCAGTGAAACCTAGCTTAAAATAAAAGTTTTGCTATTCTATTCATATTCTCACTGTTATTTAATTAGAAGTTAGGAAAGTAGGATGAAATTTAAGCTTGGTAAGGTATCTATATTAAGGGCAATCATTATTATTTTTCTAATGGTGATATCATTTATTTTTGGTATATCAATGACTAAAACGATAAATTTTGACCCTATTGAACAGTCTAAAATCAATGTTGCTAACGTATTAGCATATCCAGATGCCGCTAACTTTAGGAATATGGAATATTTTTTCAGTAAAAAAACACAAAACGGGGGGCGTTTAGGCTATATCTGTGGTGAGGTTTTTATGTTTAATAATGATGATCTACCAGATGGGTTTAAACGTTTTGTTGTCAAAGTATATGAGCCACCTAAGGGGTTAATTCTTCTATCTTTTCCTATTATAGAGGGTGGTGATGATGCCTTACTATCTGAACGAATTGATGATGTCTGGAAACTATTTTGCCATGCGTAAATGCGCCATTTTACCTCTTAATTTAGGGGGGTATGAGACAGCTTATGGTTCTAAGTTCTGAGAAAAAGTCGTATCTTGTTAAATTTAGCGTCTATTTATTGTTTATCATTCAAGCAAAAATATAACAAGGCTCATTTGTAGGCTGGGGGAGAGAAACTCTCTGGAAAAGATGAGAAACCGGTATATTACAAACTAAAAATGGTTCCCTAGGATGGGATGGGTTATTGAACCAAAGAAATAGGGCGAAAATAAGCTTATAATCGTTATGTACAATCTTAAATTTGCATTATAATATCTAGATATATTTTTTATAATGGATGCAGTTTAGTGAAAAATGTTGGTAAATTTCTTAGTTTTATGGTTGTACTGCAGTATTCCTTGACTGCTGTCGTTATTTCACTATCCGCATTACTAATACAAAATTGGTTTTTTTTGTAATGTTAGAATAGGTTTATACCCTATTTATATTAAGAATATAATTTACCTGCCTATTTTTTCCCCCATTGAGGGGGAAGGTCTTAGCAAAATAGACTTAGATATTGAATGAGTTTGCTGGGGTTCCTTCATATGAAGGATAGTGGTTTTATTAATGAGATAGTTCTAAAGTTTTGGCGATAATACATAAAAGTTAGCGATAATAAATATAGGTTTTATCTTTGTGTCTCTCATATTTGCTCATTAAACATGAATACGATATCAATAAATGCCTCTTTAAAAGAGGCATTTATTATTTGTAATTAGCGAATTTTCATAGAGTTAATAACAGATTGTACCCCAGCAACTTTTCTTGTTGTTTCAATCGCTTTATTGACATCTGCTTGTGAGTTAACAAAACCACTGAGTTGGACTTGCCCTTTAAATGTTTCTACACTAATTTGCGTTGACTTTAGGTTTTTTTCAGCAAGTAAAGCTGATTTTACCTTTGTGGTTATGACCGTATCATCAATATAGCCGCCAGTGCCTTCACTTTTAGACGATGGTGCACAAGCTGTTAATGTAATGCCCATAAAGATAACGACCAGTATAGATGATATTGCTTTGAAGGCTTTCATATCAACTTCCCCTTATCAGTAAGTAACATCAGTTTTGCATTGGTTTTGATGTGATACAGAGTAAATGTACAACACTTTATACTTTTGTTAAAACTAAGAACATAGATAACATTGTTAAATATAATTGATGACTATAATTATGGCAAAATTTCATGAGAATTTTTTATGTTTTTGATTACAGTAAACTAATATATTAATATTTTATATTTGTTGATCAGTTTATAGTTATCAATGTCAAGGAGTAAGCTAACCATTGGAGCAGTGTTCAAAACTATGCTTAGCCTGTTTAATAGCATGTTTTTCTATATCCCTTAATGTTAAATTCATTGTATCCAACCCCTTGATATCTATTTTGAAACTATGAGTTGAGTTGTCATCCCCAATTAACGTTATGTTTAAACCAATAATTTTTGTGTTTTCTTCTAAAATATTTATTTGTGTTAGGTTAAAACGCATAAGTTCACCTTTTTTATAATATAGCTTGATTATTTAATAACTAATTAAATAATCTACGTTAAGTAAACTTGTATTTCCTTAACAAAGGGTTAAATATTGTAACAAAAAGGAAGGGGGGATTAAAATAAGCACGAAAAAACAAGTTTTACACTGTATGGATAACGCCATTTACGGGTGAGTGAATAACAATTTTTTTGTAACGGTTATTATTGGCTATTTTGATTATAAAGAGAATATAAACATAAATTAGGTTTTATCGGCTGTTGCGTTACTTTTAATGGTGCAAGTAATAAAGCTTGGCGGCTATCTATGGATAATATTCTTCCTTGATGATTTTTGTATTTAACGCGTTGGTAAATTAGCCAACTTACCAAGAACAATGGCATATTCGAGAGATCCAATATTAAATTGAGGAGTACCTAGCTTGCTTACGCTGAGGGCGTTAGCTGAAAATGGTTACTAATTAACTAGATACAAAATGAGACTAAAGGGGGGATAAGGAGTGAAAAAAAGCCCCTGCAAGCAGGGGTATCTAATGGAAATGTACATTTATAGTTATTGTTATAGCTGCCTATAGTTTAAATGGGCAACTACAAGATGATACCAGTGATTATGTTTTAAACCAAATTAGAGTATGTGTTTAGATAGAAAAAATTTTGGGGGGATAATTTAGGGAGATTAATGTTGCAAAAACCCGTATTGTGCTGTGCAGTCAACAATAAATGCGACAAATTGGCCGTTATTTTAATGATGATTACCGTGCTATTGTTACAATAGGTGAGTAATAGCAGAACGATTGTTAACAGGAAGGTTGTGGTTAAAATATTACATATGTCAGTATGAAAGTTAATAACTCAGACTTTGGCTTGAAATGAAAAATAAAAGACCCATAACAATTAGGGAATAGCTTTTGTCACTAAGGAAAAATAATGAATAATATGCAACTAGTAAAACAAGCATTGAATGCAGTATTGGGAGAAGATATTGGTTCAAGGTCTGTTGCTCAAAAATACTTTTCAGATGAGTATATCCAAATTGTTGATGGTAAAAAAATTAATTTTAATGAGTTTATCGCGCATTTACAGGCACTGAAACAGGCAACTCAGTCTATAACTATAACCATTAAATCGATAGCGGAAGGGGAAAGTTGTGTACATACCCAGCATTTAGCAAAAGCGATTAAAAAAGATGGTTCAGTTAGCGAGTTCGAAGTATTTGCCTGTTTCCAGATTGCTAATAATAAGATCATACGTTGTGAAGAATTAACAAGAATGCTAAAAGGTGCCGGTGCAGACCAAGATTTAGGCTCAAGAACTTAACATTGATTATTTAAATACAAAATAAAGCTCAGTTTAAAAACTGAGCTTTATAAATTCTATGTATGCGATTAACTAGGGTAGGTTAGTTTTAACCCTGCGCCAACTTCTTGAACAGCAGCATATTGGGCTAGGTGTATTTTTGCATTGAGGTCAGTGCAGTGGCATGGGTGAATGTGCATTAAATCTTGCTGATTAAAGTAATTTCCGGTGCATTCTAAAACTTCTTTCGAGGCTTGTTGTAGATGGAACCCTCCGATTACAGTAACTATTTTATTAATCCCTGTTACCTTTTTAGCGTACTCTGTAATATTACAAATTCCTGAGTGCGAACAGCCTGTTATCACAATCAGTCCTTCAGTTGTTTTGATAGCAAGTGCAGAGTCATCAAGGACATAGTCATCAACCTCGTTGTTATCATTATCGAGGGTGGTTCCAATGGGCTCTTGCCCTTCAAAGTTATTTTCTCGGGGGATTTGCCCTAAAAACACGATATTGTTTGAAAGGTAATAAGGTTCAGTCGTTTCAATACAATCAAAATAGGCAGATAAAATATCTTTTGGAGTATTCGCTCCAATCACTTTGGACTGAAATTTTTTTTGTATAAGTGCATCAGGATGGTAAATAAGCTTTTTCGTTTGCTGTGCTTCAATATTACGACGGTCAAAATGTTGGATTAGGTGCCCTAAGCCCCATGTATGGTCATTATGCCCATGGGAAAGTACAAGATCAGTAATATTAGCAAGGTCGATATTTAAAATGTGTGCATTATCAATAAAGATGTTGGAATAGCCAGTGTCGAATAATATTTTTTTTCCATCGGCTTCGATATGGTAACAAACGCCGGGCTCCCCGCAAAAATAACTATCGATTAAGGTATTGTTGTCGACAAGGACAGTAATTTTTATTGTCATCATTAGCTCATTTTTATTAGTTCAGAAGTCATCGGGATATGTTATATCAGATAAAAAGTAAAAAATATTCAATGACTACTAAATTGACGCTTAGAAAGTAAAGTATTAAAGAGGAGGAACTATGGATAGGTATTGTCAAGGAAATTGCCCTATAAAGAGCAATTTCCTTGATGGCTGCTATTGTAAATGGTTAAGTTTAGATTAGTCTTTTACCTCACTAACATCACTAGTTTCTAATTCTTCCCCATCTTTAGGCTCAGTATGGAAAATAGAAATAATTTCTTCCAGTAAATCAGATTGAGATTCTAAGGCTTTTAATGATGACTGTAATTCACGGGTCATTGAAGCATTAGCTTGTGTTGTACTATCTAGCTCGTTAATAGCTAAATGAATTTGGCTAACACCGTGAGTTTGCTCGTTGGAGGCGAGAGCAACGCTTTGGATCATTTCATTAATGTTCGATGTATCTTGGGCAATCGAAACGATATTGTCATTTGCATCGGCTGCTAATTGGAAACAATGATTAATTTTATCATTTGAGTTATTAATCAAGAGCTTAATTTCTTTTGAAGCTTGAGTACAACTAATAGATAACTCACGCACTTCATTAGCAACCACAGCAAACCCTTTACCATGTTCACCTACTCGAGCAGCTTCAACTGCAGCATTCAAGGCTAATAAATTAGTTTGAAAGGCAATATTATCGATGGTGGAAGTGATTTTGCTAATCTCTTTAGAGAAATCGACGATATCATCCATATTTTCTACGACATCAGAAATCAGTTCATTACTTTTTTCAATTGTGACACTTGTCGCCGACATGAGCTGGCATGACTGGTTGGTATTAGCCGTATTTAATTTAAATGAGGAGTCCAGCTCTTCTACACTCGCCGCAGTTTCCACAATCGCAGCTGCTTGTTGGTCTGCACGAATGGAAAGGTCGTGATTCATTTGAGTAATATCACTCAGTTCAACTTTGATGTGGTGAGTGTTGTCATAAATATTTGTTACAATATCGACTAGCTTACTTTGCATGTTAGAAACATGCTGCTTTAATAGTTTTATTTCAAATAAGCCCCGATTATCAAAACTATGGTAGAGAATACCCTGACTTACTTTTTCAATGCCATCAATAACTTGGTTTAATGGTCGAATAAAGAAAAACTGTAAAATAAACCGGATAAACAAGGTTACAAGGGTAATTATCGTCATGATGACTATTAGCCCTATGATGCTTTGTTTATACAGCTGTTCACTCGCTACAGCAATATCGTGATAGTTTGCATTTAATTGCTGATGGTAATTAATGTAGTTTTTTTCGAACGTATCTTGGAACCCTTGGGTGGGCTGATTTAAAAAATCATACGTTTTACCTTGTACTAAAAAGACCGAGAGCTCATTTAAGGCGGCATAGAGTTCTTTATAAGCCTTTTCTAATTCAGAATAAGCTTCACTATTTTTATAGAGAGAAGATGTGGAAAACGCTTTCCAGTAACTATCAGTCTCTACCATTTTTTTATGATAAAACTCAATGAGACTATCAATATCAGTATTGGATGTTTTCATCTTGTTGATGATAAGTAAATGTCGAGAACTGGCGCGGTTTAAGGTGTTTCTAGCTTGTAATAACGATTGCCATGTGTTGTTTAATTCTGTTTGTTCGTTATAAATAGTATCGAGTTTAGTTAATGTGGTTTGATACTGCTTTAAAGAACTAAAGAAAAACCAGCAAGTTGAAAGCAATAGAACAATAAGAAGCCCTGAGATTAACCAAACAAGAGTAGTTGTTTTAAAACCGGATAAAGCAAATTTAGCTGAGCTAAATTTAGTTATTTTTGAAGTATCAGACATCATTAATTATTTCCTTTCATACCATCGAGTAGTATGTTTGCACACATACAAATTCCGACTTCTAAACATAACGTTGTTAACCTCGAGCATATTCAAGCAGTCCGATAGCTAAAAAGTTATATGTAGTCACGCGAAAGCATCAGGCGTAGGGACTAATTGAATGTATCGGCACCAATTCCGGATACTTTATATTCAACAATTTGACTTAGCTCATAAAATTGAATAAAAAATAAGTGTTTTTACGCATGCAGGAGGAGTGGTGTTACAAAAGGCAAATAATTTGTGCATTATTGGTAGCTAGAATGTAGTTATCATTCTTTTAATCGAAGATAATCACATTCTAAGCTTAATTTAACTTTTGAGTGTCTTATGTTGTCATTATTTTTTAAATGCATTTTAGGTGCTTTAGCGGTGCTAATTATTGCGTTATTATCTCGTAGTAAAATTTATTATATTGCTGGATTAGTTCCTTTATTTCCTACATTTGCCTTAATAGCTCATGTTATTGTGGTACAAGAACAAGGAACGGAAGCGCTAAAAAAAACAGCTTTATTTGGCTTATGGTCTCTCATCCCTTATGCAATGTACTTATTAACCGTGTATTTGTTTGCAACTAAAATGACGGCCTTGGCAAGCTTAAGTCTTGCTACGGTTGTATGGGTAATTACAGCGATAATATTAGTTTATATATGGCAACTTGCTCAGTGAATTATATTAAAAATAGCCACTAGGTTATTTAAATATATTGACATAAGGTTCCTATATTTAGTGTATTATGTGAAAAAAAGAATTCCATGATTTTAAGAGTCGCAAAATATTAAGGCTAAACTATAATGATATGCAGTGTTCTCCATAGAGCTTTAAGATAAAAATGTTATTAAGATCCTTAGTTTTACTATTAGTCGCTGGTTGTGCGTATATTGCGGGTATTATGACAGAACTCGCATTAGATCCTGAATTAGATACTGAAAGTCGAGTAAAAAGCTCTGTCGAGGATTTTCTTGCTTACCCATCAGCGGCAAATTATAAAAATGTTCAGTACTATGTATTAACAAAAAGTGATGAAGGGGACGAAACAGGTTATTACTGCGGTGAGGTTTTTGGCTTTGAGAATGAGCTACCTCATGGGTATAAAAGATTTATTATACGCTTACATAAAAATAGAGCTGGGAAGGTGATGGTATCCATTCCTTTCGTAGAAAAAACAGATGATATAATCCCCCCTGAACAATTTGAGGCAGTATGGGATAGATACTGCCATAGAGCTTAGCATCCTATTGCTCGTTAACGGTAAGTTAACGAGTTCTTGTAAAGCTAATTTGTTTTGATGGCCATAGTGGCTAAAAAAGTTGGCAAATAATTATCAATAACAAACCGTGGGTTGGGTTGCCAGTCTTCTTCAAAGCCCACAATATGAAAACCTACTTTCAGTTGCCCGCCAATTAAATCAGTTAATGAGTGACCAAAGACAAAAGCGTCTTGGTTAGCTTGTTTTTGTGCTATTTGTTCGGAGGATAAGGTGGCTAGCTCAGAAAATGGCATCTTATAGGATGGTTTAATAATACCTTGTTCATCGTAATGTTTATTTCGTTCTCCAACAAAAACTATTGGATTAAAGAAACTGGATAATAACCGGCCATTAGGTTTTAAAATGCGATAACACTCCTGCCAAACAGGTGTAACGTCCGGAATATACAGATTAGAGATGGGATGGAATATTATATCAAATGTTTCATTCGCAAAAATATCTAATGAGCGCATATCCCCTTGAACTGTTTTCAATGTTAAGTTATCTCTTTCGGCGACTTTTTGGTCTTTTTCAAGTTGCTTTTGAGATAAATCGAAAACAGTGACATCTGCCCCAGCAGCTGCTAATACAGGGGCCTGTTGCCCCCCTGCGGAGGCTAAACACAGGATCTTCTGACCTTTAATATTGCCTAACCAAGTTTCATCAACGGGGCTAGGTGTAAGATGGACTTTCCATTTCCCTTGTTTAGCGTCATTAATAGTCTGTGAGTCAACAGGAGTTGACCAAGCTAATTGTAATTCTGCTTGTTTATCCCAAGCTTGTTGATTTGTAGTTATGATATCAATCATAAAGTGTACTCCAAAATACAATAATTTGTTCTAGTGTAATAGATAGACGGAAAAACTGAAACAAAAAAGTGTACCAATTAGTACAATTTAATTTCCTATTACGAGATAATAGTGCGTCCCCTGAAAGTCAAAACTGGCAACGTTATGCATACCTATTTTTAAATGTGCGGCAAGAGACCTGTGGTTAGCCGCATTGATGAAAGCCACAGGTTTTCCGGTATTGAAAGCACATATGTTGTCGTAAAGAGATTTGAGAATATTGTTTCCTCTATAATTAATATCAATACATACAGGGCCATAGAACCAATTGCCATTCATTAGCCCACTGTTTTGTTCAAGAATTAAATGGGCGATAGGGGGTAATGCGGTAGATGTGCTGGCAAAGCTAAATACAACGCCAATAATTTTTTCAGCGTCACGTGCAACAAATGTTGATAAGCTATTGGCATACATTGCACCCACTTTGGGTAATGGGTACTCCCCTAAAAGACCACCTTGCTGAGATTCGGCATTAGCTTGTAATAATATTGCAACTTCAGGGCAATCTGCTTGTGTCATTAATTCATATTTAATCTTCATTATTACCTCTAACAGGGGAAAATAGGTTTGGGCAGATGGAATAAAACGCTTTGGGTGGGATAAGATTGTAATGTGATGTTATTCAACTCATAATAGCGGCCTCAAATTTCTGGCTTATTAAAATAGAATGCTAACTAAACTTTACCCCGTATTTTTACTTGTAATTTCAAATGTATTTATGATGTTTGCTTGGTATGGTCATTTGAAATTTACAACGAAGCCGTTGTATATAGTCATTTTTTTTAGTTGGTTAATTGCATTGGTAGAATATTGTTTCGCCGTACCAGCCAATCGGCTAGGGCATCAATATTATACTGCGGCTGAATTGAAAACGATGCAAGAGGTAATAACGCTCTGTGTTTTCGTTCTATTCTCAGTATTGTATTTGGGAGAAAGTTTTACGGTTAACCATGTGATTGGTTTTATTCTTATTTTTGCTGGAGCTTTTTTTATTTTTAAGGGGCCATTTTAATTAATAAAGTAATCGAAAGGCCCCATGAATCCGATAGGTGCTTAGTATTTAAACCCATCCTTTCTTATGAAATTGCTTTAATATAACAACAAATTGCAGCATTTCTTCTGGCGTTCCTAGAGTGAGCCGGTTCCACCCAATAATTGGAGGAAATTCGCGGCCAACCATCACATGAGCATCAGCCATACGTTGTTGATAAGTTTTCACATCACCGTTAACCTTATGAAAAATAAAATTGGCTTGTGAAGGCGCATATTCCAAACCTAATTCCTTGAACGCTTTTTCTACTATCATGCGAGATGTGTTATTAGATTTAAGACTATGTGCGATAAATGGTTTATCTTTTAACGACGCTATAGCAGCAACAGCCCCTGCCGTATTGGTATTATCGATGGATAAAAACTCATCAACAGCAGCAATGGTCGCTGGGGAAGCGACACCATAACCAATTCTTAAGCCTGCTAAGGCGAATATTTTTGAAAATGTACGAGTGACAATTAAATTATTTTGATCTTTTTTTACTAATTCTATCGCGCTAGTAAAATTAGGGTCTTCAACATATTCTGCATAAGCTTCATCGACAATAAAAAATAAATTATCAGACTGACTATTCATCCACTTTTCGAGTTGATTGTGAGGTGTAATCATCGCAGTAGGGTTATTGGGATTGCAAATATAAACTATAGATAATCCTTCAAAATCTTTTGTGGCTTGCTCCATTTTCGCTAAGTCAAAAGCAAGCTCTGCGGTTAGTGGGATTTTCGTAACTTTCACACCCAGTGAAAGAGAGTAAAGTTCTGCATAATTAAAGGTTGGGTCCGGCGTCACTAGTTGAATTTTTATTCCACGTTGGTTGGCTCGGTTTGCTAACATTGCGACAGCAGCTTGGATAATTTCTGATGAGCCGTTACCAATATTGATGTGCTTGTCAGATAAACGGTAAAGTTCTGCAATATTAGTTAAGAGTTCAGCACGTGCGGCATCTGGATAACGAAATGCACCCGGTAGTGCGTTAATAACTGCCTCTCTAGCTTTTACTGACATGCCTAACGAATTTTCATTAAAATTAAGCAATAGTGGATGTTGTTCGTCAGGCAAAACAGGGCTATTTGTTTGTGCAATAGATTGATTTGAAAAAGCATTAATTGCAATGCTACCTGCAATCAATGAAGTTGATTTAAGAAATGAACGACGATCCATGATTATTCCCTGAAATTATTATTTTTGAATCTGTTAGGTTACTTAAAATCACATTAAAGTAAATAATTATTTACATTTTTTGATTTTTTATTCATCTAGCGGTTGAGGGAATGGTCAGGTTTTATCTATATTGATAACGCACTTAAGTGTATAGCATTATGGCTGGCTTTTAGGGGCTCATGTTGGTAATGCAAATATAATTAATTATGTAGTTACAAATTGGCCCTCATAGTGATAAAAATGCGGTGTGAACCACCGCAAATATTTCTAGTCGAGTTATATCAAGGGGTGGCTTGATATAAAACATTATTGGCTTTGGACTGGTGTATTGGGTGTGATTTCAATAACGGCGACTTTGACCATATATTGTTTCCCGTTTTCTCCTTTAGGGGCATCAACTGCAATTTTTTTCAGTGCTTCATCTGGCTGAGTTGTTTGGATAGCAGTTGAATATTGCATCATTCCTTGATAACGACCGGTATTGTTAAATTGGCGAAAGTTATCACATGGTCTATTATTATATTGTTGTTGATTTTGATACCCACCACGGTGCCAAGAACCATTTCCGTAGCCATCCCCAGGATACGCAAATGTAGAAAAACTAACAGCGATTAAACTTGCACTGATAATTAATGGTTTTAATATATTCATGGCTTATCTCCTTTGGAATATTTATTAATTATCATTCTGCCAATATATTTAATTAGTTCAATCGGATTTACTTATCTAAATGAATAAATCACTATTGTGACAATATTTTTCCATTATTTGTTCACAATGAAAATATATTGTTAAAACAATTAAGTTAAAGTTAATGTTTTCATTGGGTAATTTTTGGTTTTTTTATTCTATTGTTTTTCATAGAAAAATTTTGCTAGCTTGCTGAGTGATATAATAGAGGCGACAGCAATATCTTTATTATAATCATCACATAAAACTAATAACCTATCGATTGCATCTTGTTGTTCAATTGAACATTTATAATCACCTAATGCAGTAATTGCTGCTATTTTAACATCATTGTTGTTACCGTAGGTTAAATCAACTAGATTTTTTACAATTTTTTCTTTCATAAATGACTTAGAAAATAATAAGTAGGGGTAACCAGTATAAAACTGATAAAAAAAATATAAAATGTTTTTTTTATCAATACTAAATATAAAAATATTAATATGAAAAATATTAGTTCTGTCGATTAATTTTGGTGTATCTGAAAAGTGAGGAGTTTTTGTCATTATCTTTCAGGTTTTATCATACTTTTAACGGTATTGAGGGCAGTGAATATCAAAGGCTCAAATTGTTCACAAAAATTGATATGATGCATTTATAATATTCTCAAATGTCATAAATGAAGAAGGGTAGTACGTTGAAACGTATAAAAACAAAATTGTTGATTGTTCTGTTGTTAGCACTTGGTGTGTTTGGCTACCATTCTTATACCAGTATCGGGGATTCTGATGTTAAGAATGAGGCGCAACGTTTGGTTGAAGCGAAGCTGGGTAATGCAAGCAATATTGAGTTTAATGATGTTGAAATAATGCAAAAAGGTGAGTTTAAAGAGGGAGAAAACTACCGTGTGTGTGGGAAATATCATTTACCTTCACAAGAAAACCCTTTGCCGTTTGTCGCAAATGTTATCATCAAGGATGGGCGTTTTTCTGAACATGAACAGTTGATTATAAGTGAAACGCAGGAATTACAACTTTCAATAGAAAGATTGTGTTCTAAAAAAGAAACAGATTAACAAAAGAGAGCTCAAAGCGAAATTTGAGCTCTTTGACTTTAGCCTAGTAATTAAGACTTATTTAATAATAGCTCAGTTTGTAGTTTACAAGCTGAGATTGAATCGTTCAGTGATTTTTGAAAATCTGCTTCGTTAGCAAAATTAGATTTGTTACTGCGTATAGCATCAATGGCAGTGGCTAGGTTTTGACGAAGATCGGATTCAAGAGTTTCTAATTGCTTCAGATCTACATTCTCACTTTTCAATTTAGCAATAGTTGCTTGGGTTAATTCACTATTGGTTTTGTTAGTGCTGTATGCTTCACTTAGCGTTTGACCGGTGATTTCGCAATAATCATTGGCTAATTCGCTTATATTTAAAGGGGCATTTTCTGCCATAGCAAGGACTGGAGTCAGGCAAAAAGCCAGTAATAAACGCTTCATAATCATACCTCTATTTTGCACACGATGAATAGTAACTCTATACAGTATCAGCGAAATACTATAGCAGATTAGACCTAAAACGGGGGGTATTGATAACTTTATAGCATGATTTCATAAAAAAGAGCCAGTATAAATACTGGCCGCTATAATCAGCAAAAGCAATGTAAATGAAAATTACGTTATATACTTTAGCATATAGCGATAAAAAATAAAGCGATTTACCATAATTTTAAAAAAGTTAAGGAGAAGTATGACCTTGATCAGACTTTAAACTGCGATAAGGGTAAGGGTGAGTTGAGGCTACACAAATTGAAATCAAAAAATTAACCAGCTGAACACTTTTGTTAAGGTTACAGCTGGCTATGTAATAAAAGGCTTATTGATCAATTATTGCTGTAACCAGTGCCCATGCTTTAAGACATCTTCAACAAGTTCATGCAGCACTATATGGACTTTATTATCATCGTGAAATCCATTAGTTTGGAAAGTTGTTGGCCCACTGTCGTGGGTGATCAGCAAATAACTACCAGGATATACTTCCAAAACTCGGGCTTTTAGCTCATCTGTAAAAGCTTGGTATGATTTTTCTGAGAGTTGAGATGTAGAGTCATCAGACAGCTTTATCGTAATTTCCATATGTTAACCTCTTGTCTAAAAAGCGAAATTTCAATCAGTTTATTGTTAACGCAAAGTATAATCAACTATCTTATTTAGATGATACGAATTGGTCTGGTTGTTCATTGGTTGGTTGATATGATTTATTAAATTTTGATTTTAGATTAAAAATAAATATAGCTTAACAGACTCGTTTAATTATAAGCAATCGTGTTAGCTGTTATTGTATTTAAATTCATTTCTTGCTAATAAGTTAGCGGGAGTTATTAATCTCATTAGTTATGCGATTAAAAAAAAAGCTAAAAATCAAACGTTTGATTTTCTGTAAGTCAAATAGAGAAAGGGTATTTTATCTGTCTGTTTTAAAAGAATTTTGTTGCTATTTTCTCTAAAGAAATGAGTTCGGAATCTCCATTAATAGAAAATGAATGAATAATAAATCGAAAAAAAATTTACATTAAAGATAAAAAAATATAATTTCAAAAAACAAAAAGAAATATTTTATTTTATTTTTTGTTTTCTATTCTTTAATAATTATAAAGAGTAGATGCGTGCTAATTAGCAGCTAATTCTTTATTAGTTAATTTAATAAAAAGGAGAGCGATTTGATAGAACATATAAACACATTAACTAATTTTATTTGGGGTTATTTACTCATTTATTTACTGTTGGGAGCAGGGTTGTACTTTACTATTCGCTCAGGTTTTATCCAAATTAGGCATTTTAGGCATATGTTTGGGGTGTTAAAAAATAGTAAACAGACGGATAGTGCAGGTATTTCATCATTTCAAGCATTGTGTACCAGCCTAGCAGCCAGAGTCGGAACGGGCAATTTAACTGGAGTAGCAATCGCGCTAACCGCTGGTGGACCAGGTGCTATTTTTTGGATGTGGGTTGTCGCATTGCTGGGGATGGCAACTTCATTTGTTGAATGTACTTTAGCTCAACTATATAAAACTAAAGATGACCAAGGTAATTACCGTGGGGGGCCTTCTTATTACATGCAAAAAGGGCTAAATCAGCGTTGGATGGGGGTATTGTTTTCAATTTTCCTCATTATTGCATTTGGTTTAGTTTTTAATGCAGTCCAAGCCAATTCTATTGCACAAGCAACGGCTGTTGCTTTCGATTTTAATCCTGTTTATGTCGGAATTGGTTTAGTTTTATTAAGCGGCGTTATTATTTTTGGTGGGTTAAAATCTATTGCTAAGGTCGCTGAATTAGTTGTTCCTGTTATGGCTACAGCTTATTTATTATTGGCATTTTGGGTTGTGGGGCACCACATAGAGCGGTTACCTGAAGTATTTATGTTGATTATTAGAAATGCATTTGGTCTACAAGAGGCGGCTGGTGGGGCGATTGGGTATGGTGTTGCTCAGGCTATGACTCAAGGTATTCAACGTGGGTTATTTTCGAATGAGGCAGGGATGGGGTCAGCACCAAATGCAGCTGCATCGGCGTCACCTTATCCCCCTCATCCTGCTTCGCAGGGCTATGTACAGATGCTCGGTGTTTTCATGGATACGATAGTGATTTGCAGCGCGACTGCGATTATTATCCTTTCTTCAGGGGTTCTCGATGGTGGTGTCGAAAAAATTAATGGCATCGAATTGACACAGTTAGCGCTATCTTCAGCAGTCGGGAGTTGGGGAAGCACATTTATCGCGATTGCTATCTTCTTTTTCGCCTTTACTTCGATAATTGCAAATTATGCTTATGCAGAAAGTAACATGATTTTTCTAGAGAATAACCATACGGCTGGATTGTTTATTTTCCGTTTGGCGGCATTGGGGATGGTGATGTTTGGTGCTCTTGCAGAAATGCCATTTATTTGGAAATTAGCCGATTTGTCAATGGGGCTGATGGCAATCACAAATTTGATCGCTATTCTTTTGTTATCGGGTATCGCATTTAAATTAGCAAAAGATTATAAGCAGCAATTAGCGGCGGGGAAAATACCCACTTTTGACATTAATCAGCACCCTGAGTTGAAAAAACAATTTGAAGAAGGAATTTGGGAAAAAGAACAGGTTGATAAATGGGTTGAAAAAGAATCTTCGCGTTAGTGGTTAAAGCTTTATTATGAAATTCTTAGGTGAGAATCCTAAGAATTTTTTTATGTACGATTAGAACGTAATACCAGTAAAAGATCTTGCATTATAATTCTTTGAGCTATAAGGTTTTTTAAAATATTAAGCGCCACCATTTTTGGTATAAAACATTTTTAGAACTAAATAGCTGGGAATATTATGAAGTTAAATCAGTATGCTGCAACGTTTTACGGGGTCATTTCTATCTTATTATGGAGTACGATGGTTGGGCTGATCCGCAGTGTAAGTGAAAACTTTGGTCCTGTTGGTGGTGTTGCACTCGTTTATACGATTGGCTCAATAGTGTTAGTTCTTGTAATGGGGGTACCAAAAATAAAGCAGTACCCTAAACGCTACTTATTTTGGGGAACGATACTATTTGTATGCTATGAGCTTTGTTTTGTTTTAGCGTTGGGGTTAGCAAACAGTCGACAACAAGCGATTGAGCTGGGTATGGTGAATTATTTATGGCCAAGTTTTACAATTGCTCTCGCAGTTTTTTTTAATCGGCAACGTTTCACTCTATTATTAGCGATTGGGCTAATTTTAGCCTGTATGGGGCTTGTTTGGGTTATTTCAGGGGACCAACCGCTTTCAATTAATGCTGTTCTTGCAAATATTCAAAGTAACCCCCTTTGTTACTTTTTAGCCTTTAGCGGGGCGATTATTTGGTCTTTTTATAGTAATGTGACTAAGCGCATTTCGGGGGGCAATAATGGCATGGTGCTATTTTTTATTTTGACCTCAGTCGGCTTATGGGTGCTTTATTTTTTTAGCTCACCAACACCATTTATTATTACTAGCCAAAGTATTTCGCTTTTAGTCGTTGCCGCTATTGCAACAGGGGGAGCCAATGCCTTGTGGACACTGGCTGTGATTAAAGGCAATGTGGCATTTTTAGGAACACTTTCTTACTTTACTCCTGTTATTTCAACAGCTTTCGCTTCAGTATTATTGAGTACTGCATTGACATTCAGTTTTTGGCAGGGTGTTTTTATGGTCACAGTTGGTTCGATTGTCTGTTTTTGGGCGACCCGACAAAAGCGCGTATAGGAGCAGCAGACCGCAGCGTTTGCGACGTGCGAGCGCTGGTAAAGCCAATGAATTCTAAGCTAGTTAGACATTAATAAACTTATTAATAGCGATAGCAACACCGTCTTCATCATTTGTATTTGTGACAAATTTTGCCATTTTCTGGATAGGCTCTAAAGCATTAGCCATCGCAACTGAAACACTTGCATATTGTAGCATTTGGATATCATTATTTTGATCGCCAATACTCATCACTTTGTCGGGTGTGATTCCTAATTTTTCGCAAATACATTGTAAGGCGGCACCTTTACTTGAGGTTTTTGTCGATATTTCAAGAAAGTAAGGGCTGGTTCGGATTAATGAATAACTATCAAACACATTCTCAGGGATATAGCTAATGCCGACTTCCAGTTTTTCTGGGTGGTCGATGATCATAAACTTGGTAAAAGCGAGCGAGTTATCCATCTCATTAACAGGGCTATATATCAGCGGTGTGTTGGTTAAATAAGCATCGGCAACAGTGTAATGGCTAATATGACGGTTTGTGGTAAACATACAGTTATCTGCGAGGGCATGCATGTGAACGCCGATATTTCTAGCCAGCTCTTCAAAATATTGGAAGTCATCAAAATCTAGCAGGTTTTCAATGAGGTGGCTGCCATCATTTGCTTGATGGATAACACTACCATTATTACTAATACAATAATTGTCAGAGCTATTTAAACCTAATTCTTTTAAGTATGGGAATATGCCAGAGAAAGGGCGGCCTGATGCTAAGACAATATGAACACCCTTTTGTTGTGCTTGCTTGATAGCGTCTTTTACTGCGGGAGATATTTGGTGCTGGGAATTAAGTAACGTGCCATCTAAATCAATGGCGACCAGTTTGATTGACATCCAATGCCTCCTAAAATTAGTACTTTTCTCCCAGTACCTTACTCCAATTATTTAGAATGTAAATTACCTAACTCGATGTAACAGGTGTGATAAAGAGTATAAGACCGCAAGAAGATACTGGCGAACAGAACACAAGACAATGCGACTGTTCAGAAAACCGATTGAAATGACAATGTTTTATGGCATTAAAACTAAAAATAGTAATAAGCTTTTAATTAATGCGATAAAAACATACTCACTCATAATCACCAGTTAAGTGCAACGGTTGTTTGACATCAAGCTGAATTTGTTCATTTTGCCTGAAATCAAACGGCGTAATGCCATACTCTTTACGGAACATGTATGTAAAATGGGATTGTGAACCAAAACCGAAATCCAAAGCGATATCGAAGATTGATTGGTTGCTGTTACGCAGTAAGTTAACCGCACCAGCAAGGCGGCGTTGGCGTATGTATTTACCTAGTGAAATCCCGGTGACTTCTTTGAAAATTTTTTGCATATGCCAAAGTGAATAGCCAGAGTAAGCCGCGAGTTCTTCTAAGTGGATCACGCGTCCTAAGTGTTCTTCTATCCATTTACTCAAAGCATAAACAAGAGCTAAGTGGTTATCTTGTGGCATCTTATATTATTTCTAGTTTTACGGTAGCAGAAGTATACACAACTTCATTTCACCATGACAAAGGCTGCTTGTGCGGTATTTCTCATTTTTTGGGCAAAAAAAGCACAATCAGAATAAGTTAACGGGCAATAGTACTTAAAATGAGCAAGATTTTTGTAAAAACAGGTTAATTGCTTATTTTCCTCAAATTTGTGACCGCAAATTAGAGTAGTATTCATTCTGCGAATGTATTGCAGCTAATGTAATTAGCACAGTCAATGATAAAGCGACCGCGCCTTACCATTGTAATCATTTGAAAAATAAAATCATCATTGATATTTGAAGGAATGTTAGGTGTTTGGTCGTAAAATATTTATTGCTATTATCGTCATCTTAAGTTGCCTTTTTCTCTATCTTTTAGCGATGGACAGCCTTTGCGATCAAGGGGGAGAAAACTTTATTTTTGGTATTTGCGGTGTAACTGACTTGTTACCATTTTGAATTTGCTTTTTAATGCACAATACTTGATATTGAGTCGGGATAATTTTCTGCCAGTATCGTTATGTAATACGATGAAAAATAAAAACAACTAATAACACCTCCTGATGGGCTGTATTAATGTGAAACAGAGCCAGAAGAATGTAGTGTTAATAAGAAAATTCAAATAAACTTGTACGATTATCATAATTTTGGACGATAAAAAGCAAGTAATAGGACGAAAGGGTAAAGTTATGGCGCAACAGCAACAGACGCTAAAGCGGGGATTAAAAAATAGGCATATCCAGTTGATTGCTTTGGGGGGCGCTGTTGGTACAGGGTTATTCCTCGGGATTGCAACAACAATTCAAATGGCAGGGCCATCTGTTTTACTTGGTTATGCATTATGTGGGTTTATTGCTTTTCTCATTATGCGTCAGTTGGGCGAAATGATAGTTCAGGAGCCTGTGGCAGGTTCATTTAGTCATTTCGCATTTAAATATTGGGGCGGTTTTGCAGGCTTTCTGTCTGGGTGGAATTATTGGGTGATGTTTATCCTCGTTGGGATGACTGAACTGACTGCCGCAGGGAAATATATGCAACATTGGTGGCCTGAATTACCTATTTGGGTGTCAGCCGCGGTATTTTTTATCGCAGTAAATGCCATCAATTTAGTGAATGTGCGTTCTTATGGTGAAACAGAGTTCTGGTTTGCGTTAATTAAAGTTATTGCTGTTATTGCCATGATCATCTTTGGTTGTTATTTATTATTAAGCGGTCATGGTGGGCCACAGGCGAAAGTCAGTAACTTGTGGGAGTACGGTGGTTTCTTCGCGAATGGCTTTAATGGGCTAATTATGGCTCTTGCGATTATCATGTTTTCGTTTGGTGGCTTGGAATTGGTGGGTATTACGGCTGCTGAAGCAGAAAACCCAGATAAAAGTATACCCAAAGCGATCAATCAAGTGGTTTACCGTATATTGATTTTCTATATTGGATCATTAGCGGTGTTGTTAGCGTTATACCCTTGGGTTGACCTTGACGGAAAGACTAGCCCATTTGTGTTAATTTTCCACGAGTTAGGTGATTTACTGGTCGCAAACTCGTTGAATGTCGTTATTTTAATAGCTGCACTCTCCGTGTATAACAGTGGAGCATATGCGACTAGCCGTATGTTGTATGGCTTAGCGCAGCAAAACAATGCGCCAAAATTCCTTTCAAAAGTGAATAAGGGTGGTGTCCCTGTTATGGCTCTACTTGTTTCTGGTATTGCAACTTCAGGTGGGATCTTAATTAACTTTCTGATGGAAGGTAAGGCTTTTGAATTATTGATGTCTCTGGTGGTAACCACATTGGTTCTTAACTGGATTATGATTTGTGTGTCAAACTTGAAGTTTAGAGCTGCAATGAATAAACAGGGCATTGAAACGAAGTTCAAAAGTATTTGGTATCCATTTGGTAATTACCTGTGCCTAGCCTTTTTGCTGTTGATTCTAGGGATTATTTTGACGATGGATGGCTTACGTATTTCGGTATTAATTATTCCGTTGTGGATAGCCGTTCTATGGGTCGGTTACCAATTCTCTGGGGCTAAAAAGCAGGGGCTTGCTAAAAAACAACAAACAGAGCAAGCTTAGTTAATTGATTTATATATAAATGGCCGGCAGATAAAAATCTCCGGCCATTTTTTATGGTATCTCATCAGGTCACTAAAAAGGGTTAATCACCATTGCCAACGTAACCAAGCAAATAAGACGTTCCCGTTATTATAGGTCCCTGGGATATAAGTAGCTTGCAGTGAGAGCCTGTCATATTCCACTGACACTAAGGGAAGTGGCGCTGGGATGGGAATATAAAACATGTCCCGACGCGCCGTGACACTCAAGGTAAAACCAGCCCCCATGCGAAAACCATCTATGTCTCCAGGAACCCACATTTTTTGAAATGCATATCCAGCAATCGGTTCCCAGTCATTATGTGAATCTTTGAATGCCATTGCGTAGAGAGCATGCCAATCATTATCCTCATCATAACGATACTTACCCAGACCAAACCCCCAAGGCCTTTCGTTGTATTCGTCTGTTTTCTTTTTGTCATACATTGCACGGTTATGCCACGTGACAGCAGGAACATAGAGTTCATATTTATCGGAGTCCCATGTGTTACTCACGTTGTTGGTAAACTTGTTCCATAAGTTTGTTGATTGACCGTCGGCAATCGCGGGCGATGGTATGCTGATTGCAGCGCCTATAACGAATGATGCGCTTACCATAAATTGTATATTTTTATAAACTCTCATTGTAAATCCAGTTTTGTATCGCAAATATAATAATGACAATTAGCTCGCTAATAATCATAAAACTAGCATTATTATAATAATTTTGAGCCTAATTATTTTAATTAAGATATACGCAATATCATAGTATTTATTGCCTTGTTAAGGGGAATAACTCAATAGCCATATCAAAACGGTTTAATTTTGAAGGTCCAAAACCATAGGTATTTAACATGAAGTATAATTCTAGCTTATAAAACAACCATTCCAAGAGTCCAATTTTCCTAAAAAAAGCATCAATACTAAGTATAGATATTCTATTGACGAAGTATCAAGTGATAGAAGTGGTAGAAAACGGGATAAAAAATGCAGGAGACACCCGTAATGCGAGTGAGTAACAACTTGTAATCTCAAGAAAATAAGTGAATACAGCTAATAATGTAGATGGCGTAGACATTTATAGAAAAAACGATGTAAACAAATCAAAAAAGCATGATGAATGTCAAATAATCAGTAGGCGCAATGGGATGAAATGGAAGTTATAAATAGGAAATACAAACTGCCAAATAGGTGAATGATGATAGGGCTGATTTTCCTTTGATTTTTCAGATGATGAGTCTCATAAAATAGTAATTTTTAACCATTTTAGTGGTAATCATTTCTGGAACGTAGCAGGGAAAACCATCAGTGCCTTAAATAATGAGGACCATCACTATGATGAAGCGCCAGAAACAACTTACTGAATATCAAGCCAAATGTTTGGCGATTACGACGGATAAAATATTATCACCTAAACAAAAATCGAATTTTTTAGCGATAGAAGCGGATAGCCATATTCCTTACCTAGCAACCAGCCAAGCCTTAGCTGATGCATTAGAAAATGGTGTGATTTGCGATATGTATGAAGGGAATGCGCCGTATAAACCTCGCTATGTATTACCTGATTACGCTAAGTACCTTAAGCAAGGTTCCGATTATTTAGAGCTTCCTCCTGCTGCGGATTTTGATGATGCATTAAACCACTTGATGATTGTGTATCATCACGTCCCGTCGGTAACAAATTTCCCTGTATTTCTTGGGTATTTAGACCAACTATTGATGCCTTATGTTGGCGAGCTTACTGAGGAACAGCTGTATCCAAAATTAAAACGATTTTGGATACAGCTAGACCGGACTTTGCCGGATGCGTTTATGCATGCGAATATTGGCCCAGATGACAACCTAATTTGTCGTTTGATTCTACGTATTGACGCAGAGTTAAAACAAGTTGCACCGAACTTAACATTTGTGTACCACCCGCAGCGCACCCCTGAACCACTTTTCCTTCAAGTAATTGAAAATATTTGTGAATGTAGTAAGCCACATATTGCGAATGATATTATTCATAGTGCGGCATTTGATGGCCTAGGTTATGGTATTGTCAGTTGTTATAACTCACTACCGGTAGCGGGTGGTGGTAGCACTTTAGTACGGCTAAATTTACGGGAAGTTGCATTACGTAGCCAAAATGCGGCAGATTTTTTAACTGTCCAGTTGAAAAAGTACTGTGAATTGCAAATGGAGTTAATCGAAACGCGTAGTGCATTTTTATTTGAAGGATCTAATTTCTTCCAAACCAGTTTTCTTGTGCATGAAGGGTTAATTGAGCCGCAGCGTTTTACCCCGATGTTTGGGATTTATGGATTAGCAGAAGCCGTTAATATTTTGATGGAAAAAGACGGTATTCAAGGGCATTACGCACCAGATTCCCCTGCATTACCGCTAGCTTATCAAATTAGTGAGCAACTGGCGGATTTCGTTGAAACGACCCCCGTAAAATATGGTTATAAAAATCGAGCAATGCTGCATGCGCAATCAGGGATTAGCTCTGATACTGGAACCACACCTGGGGCGCGTATTCCATATGGGGAAGAGCCAGACCCAGTTTCACATATCCAAACGGTGGCACCTCATCACAAATACTATTTATCTGGCATCAGCGATATTTTGACTATCGATGAAACTATCAAACAAAATCCACAAGCACTATTACAACTATGCAAAGGGGCATTTAGCTGCGGAATGCGTGAATTTACCGCAAACGTAGCAAGTAATGATTTAGTCCGTGTCACCGGGTACATGGTGCGTTTATCTGATATTGAAAAGTATAAAACGGAAGGCTCTAGAAGTAATACAACGTGGTTAGGGGAAGAAGCGACTAAGAATTGTAATATTACCGCCCGTCAGCAACGAGTGATTAGCCATGAACAATCGATGCGCTATACTGAATAAGGTTATTCCTTTTTCTTGCGTGGATGGCCCCGGTAATCGGCAAGTCATATTTTTGCAAGGGTGTAATTTACGGTGCTTAAACTGCCATAACCCCTATACCATGGCTATTTGTGATCACTGTGGGGACTGCGTTGTAACTTGCCCCCACGGTGCTTTATCACTCATTGGTGGTCAAGTCGTTTGGGATAACGTAGCTTGCCAGCTTTGCGATACGTGTTTGCAGACTTGCAGTAAAAACGCGAGCCCAATGACCACGGTTCTTAGTGTTCATGATGCTATAAATAGCCTATCGAGAAATGTTGCCTTCCTCAATGGGGTCACGGTCAGTGGCGGGGAGGCGACCACTCAGTTGCCTTTTATTATTGATTTGTTTAAAACCATTAAAAACTCACCTGAACTGAATCATTTAACCTGCTTTATTGACAGTAATGGGCATCTTGCTTCTACAGGCTGGCGCAAAGTTATCGAATATACGGATGGTGTAATGATAGACCTGAAAGCATGGAGTGATGAATGTGCATTGCGGTTAACGGGTAGAGATAACCAACGGGTATTTCAAAGTATTCAATTGCTGGCTGAAGCAAATAAATTGTATGAATTGCGCCTATTATTTATTCCGCAGCAAACAGATTATTTACATCATATTGATGAATTAGCGAATTTTTTAACTAGGCTTCCTACGGATACACGGGTAAAAATTAATGCATTTCAGCAACATGGTGTAAAAAATGAAGCGGCTAATTGGCCGTCAGCAACCAAAGTGCAAGTAGACGATTTTGCCCAGCAACTTCAGCGCCGTGGTGTTAGGAATATTTATTTACCTAACGTATATTTATAAGATGAATTAATCCTTTTTATGTGAGATATACCTTTTTTAAATCTAAGTCATTCAATTTCACACACTAATTGCTGGTATTTGTTAAATGATATGAGACAATCATGGCAATTTATTGTCTGGTTTTAAGCACATTTCCAGTAACTGATAACGGCTAATAGATTTCTAGCGTGAATGTGATTGTTGCATTCATACGCTTTCACATAAAAAGGAGGGCACTCATGAGGATCAACGCATTAACCATCGCTGGGACAGACCCATCTGGTGGGGCAGGTATTCAAGCCGATTTAAAAACCTTCTCAGCATTAGAGGCCTACGGTACCAGTGTGATGACGGCATTAGTGGCTCAGAATACGAAAGGCGTCCAGTCAGTACAGGATTTGCCTGCTGAGTTTGTTGCAGCGCAGTTAGAGTCTGTACTTAGTGATGTCCGGATCGATAGCGCTAAGATTGGTATGTTGTTTAATCAACGTAACATCACCGTAGTGGCTGAGGCTCTGAAACAGTATAATATTCCATATGTTGTTTTGGATACTGTAATGGTAGCCAAAAGTGGCGATCCATTACTGCTACCTGATGCGGTTGACTCACTGAGGCAACAGTTAATTCCGTTAGTTTCACTCATCACACCAAATTTGCCAGAAGCGGCTGTATTGCTCGATGAAAAAATAGCGCAAAATGAAAGCCAAATGCTAGCTCAAGGTTATAAGTTACTTCAAAAAGGTTGCCAAGCGGTATTAATGAAAGGCGGGCATTTAAGCGATGCAGAAAGCCCTGACTGGTTGATTACCCCAGAAGGTGAGTGGCGGTTTACTTCTGTTCGTGTTAACACGAAAAATACCCATGGTACTGGTTGTACATTGTCCGCCGCATTGGCTGCATTACGACCTCGTTATGCAGATTGGCAGACGACTGTCACAGAAGCAAAGGCCTATTTGCAGGCCGCGTTAGAAAAAGCGGATAGTTTGGAAGTTGGAACAGGGATCGGCCCTGTACACCATTTCCATGCATGGTGGTGATTGCTAAGCCCTTCTTCAAGGGCTAATTCATTGTATTAAGCTAATAAGTTACATTGCGGCGGTAATCGGCATTGTATTGCACCAGCTTGTACTTTAAACGTAAATGTATCCCCTGAAAGGGGTTCACCGTCTAAGTTTAGTATCATGTCATGGGGAGAGGAAATTTTAATCCATGATAGTTTCTTTTCAATAAGATGCTCATTCTTATCGGTTGAAAATAAATTGGTGAAAAATGCGGGGATCACGTCTCTGGCAGGGATAATCAATAAATTAAGGGCACCATCGTTAATTAATGCTTGAGGGGTAAGTTGTTGCCCTCCACCAGCTTGTTTGCCATTACCAATAGCGATAACTAAAGTTTCGCCTTCCCAGCTAAAGTTGTTGCCTTCAATATGGCAAATATCTGTTTTTAGAGTGTCAGGGCGAAATAGGCCATTAATGACATAAGCCGCACCGCCTAATGCAGATTTTAGCGCTTCGGGAGTTTCTGTGGTGATCCGCGTACCAAAACCGCCTGTTGCCATGTTAAGAAAATAATACTTTTCATTAACCCGTATGATATCAATGGCGACCGACCTGCCTTTTATCGCAAGTGCTAATGCGGCCTCAACATCTAAAGGAATATTTGCGCTGGTGGCAAAGTCATTTGCCGTCCCCATGGGGAGTATACCCAAAGTAGGGCGTGTCTCTGAGGGGAATTGCATCAACGTGCTTGCAACCGCATTAATGGTGCCATCACCTCCAGCCGCGATAATGGTGTCAACACCGTTTTCTATCCCTTGGGCGATAAACTGGCGAGTGTCAGTTTTTTCCCACGGAATACGCACTTGTATTTGATGGCCTTCTTCGCGTAGGTGAGCAATTGCTTTGCGTAATTCGGGGTTATTAGATTGTTTACCATTAAGAATAAGCATAGCTGATTGATATTTACTCATAAATATTTATCCATGCGGCTAATATTTAAAATAAGTATAAAAGAGTTTTGCTTATTTTGTTACAGAAAAAGAGAAAGCAAGAGCATTATAGGAGAAAGAGAAAAAATAACAAAAAAGAAATGGCTAGCTCAAGGGAGATTGAGCCAGCCAAGGAGGTGGTTCCTAGTCTTATTTTATGACTTTCTAGTTCTTCGTTTTCGAGAGTGACTATACGATATTGAATAGCCAATTGATGTGATCTGTTGCATAAAATTGGATATTAGGTGCACTTTTTAATGAAAATGTCAATGACGAGAATGATTATCAAATGAGAAGAGCATGTAAAGTGAAATGAACAACGGTATTATTAGCAAAAAAAGCTAAGAATTTGAATAAATAACCTTCAAATTCTTAGCTTGTATATTATAGGATACTTTAGTAAACCTATCTTTATCTAACTAACCCGCAAGGTGGTTTTCTGACTGAGTTTGATGTGGGTCTCGCGTTGTCGCACCAGCAAGGTTGCGGATCAATAAACCAAAATTGACGTCGATATCTTCAGGAATTGGTAGATAAACAATATGACCATTACCCGGAGCGACTTCAACAGCGTCACCTTTGCGGTTTGTTAGTGCTTCTAAGGTAAAGACAATATTGCCAGCAGGTGTCATTATTTCTAGGCTATCACCGACACTAAATTTATTTTTAACGTCGACTTCTGCTAACCCATTAACACGTTTACCGGTAAATTCACCCACAAACTGTTGGGTGTCGGAGACGGAATAGCCATATTCGTAGGTTTGATAGGCGTCATGAGTATGGCGACGTAAGAACCCTTCGGTGTAACCGCGATGTGCTAACCCTTCTAAAGTGGAGAGCAAAGTCGGGTCAAAAGGTTTACCGGCAACAGCATCATCTATCGCACGGCGATAAACTTGTGCTGTTCGAGCACAATAATAGAATGACTTAGTCCTACCTTCAATTTTAAGCGAGTGAACACCCATTTTAGTGAGGTTTTCAACATGCTCAATCGCCCGTAAGTCTTTAGAGTTCATGATATAAGTACCATGCTCATCCTCAAAGGCAGTCATGTACTCCCCAGGGCGCTTAGCTTCTTCAATCATGAAGACTTTATCGGTTGGTGCGCCAGCACCCAGCGTTGGTGCGACATTCTGGACAGGGATCGGCTCATGGATATGAACAATGTTACCGACATCGTCTTCTTTGCCTTCTTGAACTTTATATTCCCAGCGGCAAGCATTAGTGCATGTGCCTTGATTTGGGTCACGCTTATTAATATAACCAGACAACAAACAACGACCAGAATAAGCCATGCATAATGCACCGTGGACAAAAACCTCAAGCTCGATTTCAGGGACTTGCTGGCGGATTTCTGCAATTTCTTCGAGTGATAATTCACGGGATAAAATAACGCGTGTTAAGCCCATTTGTTGCCAAAATTTCACCGATGCCCAGTTAACCGCATTGGCCTGTACGGATAAATGAATATCCATTGCAGGGAAGGCTTCGCGTACCATCATGATAAGACCCGGGTCTGACATAATTAACGCATCGGGGCCCATTTCAATGACTGGGGTTAAATCACGAATAAAGGTTTTTAATTTAGCATTATGTGGGGCGATATTAACGACCACATAAAACTTCTTACCAAGGTCATGAGCTTCTTGGATACCTTTGGCTAAGTTTTCGTGATTAAACTCGTTGTTACGTACGCGTAAGCTATAACGAGGTTGTCCTGCATATACTGCATCTGCGCCATAAGCAAAGGCATAGCGCATGTTCTTCAATGAACCGGCAGGGGATAAAAGCTCTGGTGTAAACATGGTTATTCTCTATCTGATGTCAAGTCAGCACTAACTCGGGAGAGATAGTGTTTTTAAGGGATGGCGATTTTAACTCTATTTCAGTCAAAATCCAAATATCCCACAAAAATAGTATGTCTATTGGTTAGTATTCATCCCACCGATAACCAAGACCATAGATTGAACGTATAAAAGTTTTTTCGCTATCAAGAGATTCTAATTTGCGGCGTAAGTTTTTTACATGGCTATCGATAGTACGATCAGTAACAACACGGTGATCGTCATACAAAATATCAAGTAATTGGTCGCGCGAAAAAACCGTTCCCGCATTATCAGACATAAATTTCAGTAACCTAAATTCAGCAGGAGTTAACTCAAGTAACTGGGAGCCATAACGAACTTGAAATGCATTTTCATCAATAATCAGTTTGGTTTGGTGTTGTGGCGGAACAATGTTAGGTTGGCAGCGACGTAAAATCGTTTTAACACGAGCAACGACTTCGCGTGGGCTAAATGGTTTACAAATATAGTCGTCAGCGCCAATTTCTAGTCCTAATAAACGGTCTATTTCTTCTGTTTTGGCGGTGACCATAATAATAGGGATATCACTGAATTTACGTAATTCGCGGCAAATTGAAATACCATCTAAGCCGGGTAGCATCAGGTCTAATAAAATGAGCGCGGGCTGATGTTGTTGTACGTAAGGGAGCACTTCATCACCACGTGAAAGTAACGCGGGCTGGTAATTAGCAGCTTGTAAGTAATCATAAAGGAGTTGCCCAAGTTTAGGTTCATCTTCCACTATCAATACGGTCAAATTGCTATTTTCCACCATGGTCACGGCCTTTATCCTTTGATTGAATAGGTAAATTAATGGTTATTTTTACACCGCCTAATGAAGAAGGGGTGGCAGTAATTTCCCCATTATGGGCTTCAACAATATTATAGCAAATGGCAAGCCCTAAACCGGAGCCACCACTTGCGCGATTTCGTGAGCCTTCTGCACGATAAAAACGCTCAAACAAGTGCTGGCATTGTTCAGTGGTTAAGCCGGGGGCACTATCTTGCCAAACAATACAAAGTTGATGTGGGCCTTGTGTCACCTTAATGACTATTTTTCCTTGAGGGTCGGTATAACGCAGGCTATTTTCCATTAAATTATAAAACAATTGGGTTATGCGGTCTGGATCTGCAAACATAATTGCTTGTTCGCTTAATTGCTTTTCAACGGTTAATTGCCTTGTTTCTAAGCGCCAACGAGCTTGCCCAATAGCCATTTCAATCAATGGAATAATATCGGTTGATTGCTTGCGGTAAACTAACGAACCCCTATCCGATAGGGAAAGTTGGTGCAGGTCATTGACTAACTTAATTAAAGTTTGAGTTTCATTTAGTAATGAATTAATGGTTTCAGGTGTCGCTTGGCGTACGCCATCTTGTACGGCCTCAAGTTCCCCACGAAGCACCGATAACGGTGTGCGCAATTCATGGGAAATATCCGCCATATAATCACGGCGCATTTGCTCGTTTTTTTCAAGAGTCGAAGCGAGATGGTTAAAATCTTTTGCTAATTGGCCGAGTTCATCACGGCCTGTATCAGGTACTCGAGTGGTAAAATCCCCATTGGCAAGTTGGTTGGTACCTTCTAACAAGCGCTTGATAGGCTTTAAAAAGCTGCGGGCAAGAAAGATAGTGGCTATCAGTGCGACAAATAGTGATAAGCCAGCGATAACCCAACTAGTATACATTTGTTTACTATCAAACCGTCGGTCCAGTGCACTGCTAATGCCATCTTCATAACTCGCCACTAACCAGCCAACAGTATTACCGTTATTAATGATGATAGGCTCACGGAGTACCTTGTTCGGTAAGGGGGTGTCCCGACCAAAGATCAGAGTATCTTGCGTGTCATAGACCCAAAATATGGTGCGCCAACGTTGGCGCATGGGTCCACGATGCTGTTGGTGCTCAACCGATCTCAAAATGCGAAAGAATGTCCTTTCATCACTAAGGAGAAAGCGCCAGTTACCCGTTTCTTCATACTGATCAGCGAGTGCCGCAGAGACGAGTTCGAGGCGTTGTTGATCGTTTTCTTTAATATAATCAATAAAGCCATGTTGGAAACTCATACGCACACCTTGGTGCATGATCACCACTAACAACAGGCAGGTTGCAAAAATAGCCACAAAAAGTCGGGTACTTACACTATTAAGCCTGATTTTCATGATTACTCCCCACTAACTGCCGTTGGAATTGTTCTTTTACGTTGCCAGTATTGTCTTAAACTATCAAAACTTAGGTATACAACGGGGGTGGTAAATAAAGTCAGTAGCTGACTCATAATGAGCCCTCCGACGATTGTGATACCAAGGGGTTGGCGCAATTCAGCACCGTCACCGCTACCTAACATCAGTGGAAGTGCACCGAAAATTGCGGCTAATGTTGTCATGAGTATTGGGCGAAAACGTAACAAACTAGCACGGAATATGGCTTCACGAGCGGTAAGTCCCGCGGTTCTTTGTGCTTGAATAGCAAAGTCGACCATGATGATGGCATTTTTCTTCACAATACCGATTAACAACATAATGCCAATTAAGGCGATTAAACTAAATGGGGTGTCAAATAATTCTAGGGCTAATAATGCACCTACACCTGCTGATGGCAGTGTTGATAAAATGGTCAGTGGGTGAATATAACTCTCATACAAAATTCCCAGGACTAAATACACCGTAACAATTGCGGCTAAAATGAGGAATAATTGTGATTTTAGCGTTTCTTGGAATATTTGTGCGGTACCCGCAAAACTCCCCCTGACTGTTGAAGGAACGCCAAGGGCGGTCATTGTTTTTTCAATTTCGACCATTGCGTCATCCAAGGTATAACCATCGGCTACGTTAAATGCAATGGTCGATGAAGCGGATAGCCCTTGGTGGTTAACACTTAATGGAGCATTGGCGGGTTGCCAACGCGCAAAGTAGGAAAGGGGGATCGCTTGTCCCTGATTATTAATCACAAACATTTTGTCGAGGGAACTAACATCTTGGGTGTATTCAGGAGCGACCTCCATCACGACTTTATATTGGTTCATTGCTTCATAAATGGTAGAAATTTGACGTTGGCCAAAGGCATTATTCAGTAAACTATTGGCCTCACGAACATCAATACCTAACTGCGCCATTAAATCCCTATCATAGGTAATGGCCATTTCAGCGCCTTTGTCTTCTTTGTCTGAGTTAACATCGGTTAATTGGGGCAAATCGCCTAATGCCTTACGGATAGCAGGCTCCCAATCGCGTAAAGCAGATAGCTCATCGGCAAGAAGGGTAAATTGGTAACTGGCATTGGCTTGTCGACCACCGACACGGATATCTTGAACGGGCATCATAAATAAATTAGCCCCAGGCTCATTGGCGAGTTTCAATCTTAACCGGTTGATTACTTGAGCCGAGCTTTCAGTGCGTTCGCTAAGGGGTTTTAATGAAATATACATAAAACCACTGTTCACACGGCTGCCACCCGTAAAACCAGTGACATTATCGGTAGCGGGGTCATCTTTCACTTGTTGCATAAAGCGGGTCATTTTTTCTTTCATGGATTGGAAAGAAATACTTTGGTCAGCGCGGACAAAGCCCATAATGCGGCCAGTATCTTGTTCAGGGAAAAAGGTTTTTGGCACGGTAATATATAAGTAAACATTGAGCCCAATAGTCGCGAATAATACCGCGAGAACACTACGACGATGATTTAATACCCAGTTTAAAGCCGCTGCGTAACTTTCTTGTAGGCGTAGTAATACTCGACCAAATCCCCGATGCTTTGCTTTGATATTACTACTGCGTTTCTTCAGCAAATAAGCGCACATCATTGGCGTCAGTGTTAAAGAGATAACCAGTGAAATCCCAATTGCGGTGGCAAGTGTAATTGCAAACTCGCGGAATAAGCGGCCGACCAAACCGTCCATTAACAGTAGCGGAATAAAAACAGCTACCAGAGAAATACTCATAGAGACAACGGTAAATCCAACTTCGTGGACGCCTCGTATTGCGGCGATAAAGGGTTTAGTTCCATTTTCAATATGGCGAGAGATATTTTCTAACACCACAATGGCATCATCAACCACAAAACCAGTTGCCACTGTCAGTGCCATTAATGATAAGTTGTTAAGGCTAAACCCGCATAAATACATAGCAGTGAAAGTCCCGATCAGCGAAACGGGCACGGCAACCGCAGGGATCAAAGTCGCTCTACCTGAGCGTAAGAACAGCAGAACAACTAAAATAACTAAGGCAACGGCAATCAATAAAGCGCGTTCGACTTCTGCTAAAGATGCACGGATAGTCGGCGTTCTATCTTGTGCGACTTTTAAGTCAATAGCGGCGGGGATCATGTCATTGAATTCAGGCAATTCAGCGCGTATGCGGTTAACTGTCTCAATAATATTGGCACCTGCTTCACGGCGTATAACAATTAAAATAGCGGGTTTGCCATCAGCCATACCCGCCGCACGAATGTTTTCAATAGAATCTTTAACGTTAGCAACATCACTCAATTGGACGGCATTACCATCACGGTAGTGAACAATAATAGGGCGATAGTCTGCCGCTTTTTTTAGTTCATCGTTCGTCTGTACCTGATAGCGTTTTTCATCATCATTAATATACCCTTGAGGTTGACGAACATTGGCGCTGCTAATCGCAGACCGGACGGCATCTAAAGAGACACCTTGGTTAAATAAGGCGGTTGGGTTTAATTCAACACGAACAGCAGGGAGTGAACCGCCCCCAACGGACACTTCACTGACTCCTTCGATTTGTGCGATACGCTGAGCGAGGCGTGTTGAAGCAATATCATAAATTTCACCAGTGCTCATCGTTTCTGATGTCATCGTTAGGATCATAATCGGAGCATCAGATGGGTTGGATTTATAATAGCGTGGGCGACTTGGCATACCGCTGGGCAGTAGTGTTTGTGCAGCATTAATAGCAGCTTGTACTTCACGCGCTGCATTATTGATATCTTTATCTAGGTTGAACTCAAGGGTGATTGTTGTTCGCCCTAGAGCACTACTGGATGTCATTTCGCTGATCCCTGCAATACTCCCCAAAGAGCGTTCAAGGGGAGTAGCCACGGAGGATGCCATTGTTTCTGGTGAAGCCCCGGGAAGTGACGCTGTCACGTTTATCACAGGATAATCTACTTGGGGTAACGGGGAAACAGGTAAAAATAGAAAACTTAAAGCGCCACATAAGGTTATGGCGACGCTGATAAGTGTGGTCGCGACAGGGCGACTGACAAACAGGGCAAAAAAGCGCTTCATTATGACACCTGCGCCTTATTGGTTTGACGGCGTCGCTTAAAATAATGAGAAAGACGGTCAAACAATAAATAAATCACAGGGGTAGTAAATAGGGTTAAAATTTGGCTCATGATAAGCCCACCAACCATACTGATCCCTAAAGGCTGACGTAATTCCGCTCCGACACCCGTGCTCAGCATTAATGGCAGTGCACCTAACAAGGCAGCCATTGTGGTCATTAATATTGGGCGAAAACGCAGTAAACAAGCTTGGTAAATCGCATCATAAGGGGACATCCCTTTTTCACGTTCTGCCGCAAGGGCAAAGTCAATCATCATGATGGCATTCTTTTTAACAATACCAATCAATAAGATAATACCAATAACGGCAATGACATCGAGGTCTTTTCCCGCCATCATCAGTGCGAGTAGTGCACCAACACCAGCGGTTGGTAGTGTAGATAAAATGGTAATAGGGTGAATAAAGCTTTCATACAAAATCCCTAACACGATATACATCGCAATAATAGCTGCGGCAATTAACCAAATAGTACTACTTAATGCAGCTTCAAAAGCCAATGTAGCGCCTTGGAATTGTGTGGTAATGGATTTAGGCATGGCAATCTGCGATTCGGCGTATTTGACAGCATTAACAGCGGCTTCAAGGGATGCACCCTCGGCAACGTTAAATGAGAAGGTAACCGCAGGGAACTGGTCTAGGTGATTAATCGCTAATGGGCCAGTACCTTCTTGAATATTGACTAGTGTGCTTAATGGGACCATCGCGCCATCAGTCCCTTTTAACCGAACATCGTTTAGTGCATCCATCCCCTGACGGGTTTGGGTATCATGCTCTAAAATGACGCGATATTGATTAGATTGGGTATAAATGGTCGAGATCATGCGTTGGCCAAATGCATTATATAAGGCATTGTCAATTGCAGACATAGTGATACCAAAACGGCTGGCAGTATCGCGATTAACATTAACATAAGCGACTAACCCTTTATTTTGCCAATCGCTACTGACATCGGCTAACTCAGGTTGTTGCTCTAACGCGGTTAATAGCTGAGGCACCCAAGTTGCTAATTCATCTAAAGAACCGGCTTGCAAGGTAAATTGATATTGAGTACGTGCCACTTGTGTATCAATGGTCAAGTCTTGCATGGGTTGTAAATATAAATTGATGCCAGAAATTTTGTCTGCTGATTGTTGCAATCGGTCAATAATTGCCACGACACGATCTGCTCGGTCATCTAGTGGTTTTAACGTAATCTGAATACGTGCATTATTAAGCGTTGCATTGGTGCCATCGACGCCGACATAGGTGGTGACATTATCAACGGCAGGGTCGGCTAATAGTTTAGAGACGACCTCTTGTTGTTTTTGTGCCATTGCCGCAAACGAGATAGATTGGCGGCTTTCAATTGAACCTTGGATAATTCCACTGTCTTGCAATGGGAAAAAACCTTTCGGTATCCACATATAAAGCAATACGGTCAATACCATGGTGCCCACAGCAACTGACAGGGTTAACCATTGGTGATTTAGAATACGTTTTAGCCAAATCGCATAACCGGCCACCATACGGTCAAAAAAACGCTCACAGGCTAATTCAAAACGGTTATGTTTATGTTGCGATTCAGGTTTTAATAAGCGAGCACACATCATCGGTGTTAAAGTCAGAGAAACCACCGCAGAAATTAAAATTGCGACGGCAAGGGTAATGGCAAATTCGCGGAATAGTCGACCAACAATATCCCCCATAAATAATAATGGAATTAACACAGCCACTAATGAAAAGGTGAGGGAGATAATGGTAAAACCGATTTCCCCTGCGCCTTTTAATGCCGCCACTAAGGGTTTATCCCCTTGTTCAAGGTAACGGGAAATATTTTCGATTACCACAATTGCATCATCGACGACAAACCCTGTCGCAATAGTCAGGGCCATCAGCGTGAGGTTATTGACAGAGAAACCGCAGAAATACATCACTGCGAAAGTACCAACTAAGGAAAGTGGCACCGCAATTCCTGGGATCAATGTGGCTATCCCATTGCGCAAAAACAGGTAAATTACCATTACAACAAGGGCGATTGCCAACATTAACTCAAACTGAACATCACTGACCGAGGCACGGATAGTACTGGTTCTATCCGTTAGAATATCGACATTCACTGATTTAGGTAAACTTTCAATTAACTCAGGCAATAAGGCACGGATAGTATCTGTCGTTTCAATAACGTTAGCACCGGGTTGGCGCTGTACATTAATAACAATAGCTTGTTGATTGTTAGCCCAAGCACCTAAATAGGCATTTTCAGCACCTTGTACTATGGTCGCAATATCACCAAGTCGGACAGGAGCACCATTTTGAAAAGCCACAATAAGTTTGCGGTAATCATCAAGGGATTTCATTTGGTCATTAGCAGACAAAGTGACTGCACGGGTCGGGCCATCAAAACTCCCTTTTGCAGAGTTAACATTCGCGTTATTAATTGCTAGGCGAATAGTTTCGCTATCTAAGCCTTTTGCTGCCATGGCTTGTGGGTTTAAATTTACCCGTACCGCAGGGCGTTGACCACCTGCTAGTGTCACTAAACCTACACCATTAACTTGGGAAATTTTCTGTGCAATACGTGTTTCGATAATATCTTGAACTTGTGTTAACGGCATCGCATCAGAGGTAACCGCTAAGGTTAAAACCGGTGGGTCAGCTGGGTTAACCTTATTATAAATTGGTGGATAAGGCAGATCAGAAGGTAATAGGCTACTCGCTGAGTTTATCGCGGCTTGAACTTCTTGCTCCGCAACCTCTAAAGGTAAGGTGAGTTGGAACATTAACGTGATTACCGATGCACCGCCTGAACTTTGCGATGACATCTGTTTTAAGCCTGACATCTGGCCAAACTGAGTTTCCAGAGGGGCGGTGACCGCAGAGGTCATCACGTCTGGGCTGGCGCCTGGGTAGAGTGTAACGACTTGAATTGTTGGGTAATCGACTTCTGGAAGCGCCGAAACAGGTAAAAAACGATAGCCAATGATCCCTGCGAGTAAAATAGCCACCATGAATAATGTCGTGGCGACAGGGCGTAAAATAAATAAGCGAGAAGGACCACCGCCTTTTGGCATTTCAGGCTGCATTACGCTTTCTCCGCGCTATTTGGTTTATCTTTACGAGGCGTTTGGGCTTTTTTTGCAATGCTCTCAGGGTTAACGACTTCTACGGTGGTGCCATCAGTCAGTTTATCAACACCATCCGTAATCACTTTGGTATTTGCGGCTAGCCCACTTTCGATAACCACTTGCTGGCTATCTTGCATCCCAACAGTGACAGCGTGTTTACTGACTTTATTATCGTCACTTAAAACCCAGACATAATGGCCATCGTTACCCATTTGTAGTGCGGCAGTTGGGATGACCACGGCATCTTGCAAGGTTTCGACTTGCATTTTTATATTAACAAATTGATTAGGAAATAATGTTTCATCTTCATTCGTGAAGCGGGCTTTAATTTTTAATGTTCCGGTGGCGGCATCAATTTGGTTATCGGTACTTAATAATTCACCACTAGCGATCAGGGCAATATTATTTCTATCCCAAGCTTCGATTAAAACTTTTTGACCTGAAGATTGAGCTTGTTGGATAGCAGGAATATCCCCTTCTGGTAAAGCGAATAGCACATCAGCGGGTTGCGTTTGAGTGATCACAACAATCGGAGTTGAAGTTCCTGAGGGAATAAAATTACCGACATCAACAAGTTTTAGGCCAACTCGTCCAGAAATTGGCGCTGTGATTTTACTGTAAGCTAATTGTAATTTTGCATTATCCACCGCGGCTTGATCGACTTTAATACTCCCTTGAGCTTGCAAAACGGCCGCTTTTTGGTTGTCTAATTCTTGTTGTGAAATAACGTTACTGCCAGCAAGTTTTTGATAGCGAGTCAAATCTAGCTGTGCATTGGCTAACGTTGCTTTGTCTTTAGCAAGTTGTCCTTGCGCCTGTGAAAGCTGAACTTCAAATGGACGAGGGTCTATTTGAGCCAGTAAATCACCGGCATTGACATGTTGACCTTCAGTAAAATAAAGCTGCATCAGTTGGCCTTCAACGCGGCTAGTGACGGTGACAACATTAGCGGCTTGAACTGTACCGAGCCCCGATAGAAAACGTGGTACCTCTTTTTGCTCTGCCAGTGCAAATTGGACAGGGGCGAGTACCCTAGGTGGACGTCCCATGGCGCTGCGTTGTGAATTAGGTTTTGCCACGTTACTGGCATTAGGCGCTTCAGATTGTTGTGATTGTTGATAAAAATACCAAGAGGCTCCGGCTGCAACAAGGATAGCAACGAAAATAGTAGAACGAGTCAATGTTTTACGGCGATTTTGTTTATTCATTTTGGGTTGGTCGCTCAATACAAAAAAGGAAGCTCAGTGAGTTTTTAGAGCAAAAAAACTAACTGAAAAGAGTTAGTTAGGCATATTAATAGTTTAACGTGATAGGTACAAAGAAAAATGGAGGAAATATGAATAAGTGTCAATTTATGTTTGCTTTGCTGCATATAGTGATTAATTGTTAAGCATAGAACAATTTTAGGACATTCTCCAAAAACAACAAAACCCCAAAAAAACATTAAAAATCAATCTAATAAAACTTACAAGTTTGATCTGTAAATGAATTAATTATTTTTATATTAATTAAAAATTAGTTTAATTAATATAAAAATAATAACGTTTGCTCACTCTTTGAAAAGAGTCTAGAAATTTAATAACTGTATATATTAAAAGGAATTAATCAATGGTTTTATACAATAATTCAATATTATCAGATATCATTTATGACACTAAAACTTTTGCAGCACAAGTTTCCGGCACAGAAGAGGTAGAAATGCTTACTTCAGAAGTGAAAGGAATATTCTCTCAGGTTCAAAATTTAAATGTATCAACACAAGTAAATAAAAATGTGGAGTCTAACCATACCGAGAATTATAAAGTTAATACTCCTGAAGTGGAAATAATAGGTTCTGAAGCACAAGAAATATTGGCTATGCTTGGTAAGGTTAATTTATTAGATATTGAAACCTCTGTACAAAGCGATGCTTTGGTTTCTGCATCAAATAGCCTTTTGCAAGATGAAGTCATCTCTGTAAATCAAGATAGTGGATTTAAATATATTCATTATGCACTTGAATTACCTATTGCAACGCTGTAGTTAGTATTAACAAAATGGTCCCTAAAATTAATGTCAAATTAAATTAGGGACCATTTAATTATTTATCTATAGGGAGAATATATGAATTTAGTTAAAATTAGAACAGAACAGTTAAAAAAAACAGTGAACCAGTATGAAAAAACAATTGATCTTGAACTGTTACGTAGAAAGATAAATAGACGAATTGATATAAAATCTAAACTAGATGCTCTTCAACTAAAGCTAGAGAAAAAAAGTGAAGCATTAATAGAAGAATATATCAAAACATACAATGGCTATATAGAAAAAATTACAGATGTTATACAAAAAATGCCTCAGTCTAATAAGGAGAATATGAACGGTTTTATAAAAATCATATCAAAAACACCTATGCACTTTGAGGAATATATAAACGAAACTATAAAAAATTTCGCTAATATACCTACAAAGAAGGATATATACGCTCCAAGAATGGCAAGCTATTTGGAAGATATTAAGTATAGCTATAAAAATAAAGTACAATTCGTAGAGAACACCTATAATATAAAGCATTATATAAATGATGTTATTATGATAACCCAAAAGCAACTCTGCTGCAGTGATAGTGACCATCACTTCCCAAATGAAATAGTATCAAACCCCTTTGATTTTAAAGTTGACACCCAAAAATATTATGATGATAGGGTGAAAAATATGAGTGAATATCATAGTAAGGCAGCAGTGCAATTCCCAGAAATTAAATCTTTAACATTGGAAATATTAAATACTGAACAGAATCTTAATGATAAAGAAGTTTGGCTAATTAACACGTTACTAGCAGAAAAAAAGGATATTGTAAAACTTGAGGAGGAGGGCAGCTATAGCGGTGTTGACTACTTCGGGGATGAGCTTTTCAAATATAAAATGTTGAATGATGATTTTAAAAAAGTAGAGATAGATATAATAGTGAAAATGGTAATATTAAAATATATATCGAGTGGAGCTAAGAATGATGAGCTAATGGATAAAATCCTATCGTTATCTGGAAAAAAAAGAGACCTTAAACAACAAATAGCAAAAACAGAAAAAAATATTAAAGAGTTGATTGTAAGAAATAAATTTAACTATCCCGAGATAGGGGCAATGACAGCTGAAGAATCTAAAGAATGCGAACAAATCATGGCTTCATATATAAGCGCTTTTAAGGAAGATGGTTCATCAAGTAGTAATCATTTAGAATCGAGTAGCGTTAATGCAGGTTTGATACAGGGTGTTAAACTAGATCAAACTATTGGTCTAGATATATAGTAAGATGCAATAAATAGAAACGGTCTGACGCCAAGATACGTACATCAGACCGTTTGAAAGTTAACGATTTAATTACGGTGTCGTACTCGTATTTAAAACTGTTGAATGGCTTTCATTATCTTGGTTGTTTGCCGTCCAGCCTTTCCATGAAAGAGGTAAAAATGCGACCGCTACAGCTAATAGCGATACACCAGCAACATAGTATGCAGGTGCCATATGGGACTGTTGTAACCATGCCCCCGTCAGAATTGGGGTCAAACCACCAAAAATTGCATAAGCAACATTGTAAGCAAATGACAGCCCTGAATAACGGATTTCAGGTGGGAATGCACGCGTGCTGATAATAGGCGTTGTTGCAATCGCACCTACAAAGAAGCCCATTAAGCCATAGTTAAAAATTAAGCTAGTTGCTGAAATATCTGAAGATAACGATGAATAGAAATAAATCGCGGTAACAGCTAAACCACCCCAAGACAATGTCATGGATGTCCGAGTCCCTGTTTTATCGCCTAACCATCCCCAGAAAATACAGCCTAAAGTTAAGGTCAATGTCGCAGCACAGTTGGCTTGCAATGCAATATTGCGGTCAATATTGTAGATCCCTTTTAAAACGACATCTGGGGTCATCAAAATAGTGACAACAATCGCTGTTGATAAGGACCAAGTTAGCGCGGCGGTAATCATACAAGCTTGTTTGTGTGATTTAATGACCGTTTTGACGGGTAACTCTTGAGATAATGCTTTTTTCGCGGCTAGCTCTTTAAATATAGGGGTTTCTTGTAAAAAACGGCGCAAATAAACGGAGATAAAGCCAAAAATACCCCCGAGAATAAACGGTATACGCCATGCAAAGTCGTGGACTTCAGTAGTGGTATAAGAACGCTCAATAATAATGGCCACGATAGAACCAAGTAAAATACCACCTGTAATACCTGACGTTAATGTCCCAACCCCTAAGCCATAACGTTGTTTAGGGGTATGTTCGGCAATAAACACCCAAGCCCCAGGCATTTCCCCACCAATGGCAGCACCTTGCATAATGCGCATCAATAATAGTAATAACGGTGCTGCTGCACCAATTGTTTCAAAGGTTGGCAGGAAACCGATTACAAAGGTAGGGAATGCCATTAAGAAAATACTTAAGGTGAACATTTTCTTACGACCAATTTTATCCCCAAAATGGGCCATAATAATCCCACCAAGTGGGCGAGCAAGGTAACCAGCAGCAAACAACCCTAAAGTAGCCATTAACGCAAGGAATTCGTTATCCCCAGGAAAAAATAGCTGAGAAATAATTTTTGCGTAAAAAACGAAAATAACAAAATCATAAAACTCAAGCGTACCCCCTAAAGAGGATAAACCTAATGTTTTATAATCTTCTTTACCCAAGGGCCGCGCCGAGGGTTGGCTGGCTGGTTGCGATGTCATAACACTTTCCTTCTAAAATACTTGAAATATCAGTATAGGATAAATTCAAGATAACAAGCAGTTGCTCAAAATAATGAGTTAATCATATTTATTGGGTGCAGATAAGAGGCATAAACGTTGGATGGGTATAACTTAGTTTAATACACAGTATCTTTTTGCATATGCTATTTATAGCAGGAAATTCTATATTTTGTAAACCTCGGCACCAAAAACAAGAATCATATTCTGGTTAGTTGCTATTAGTTAAATTAAGCGCCCACTCTGGCAGTGAATAGCCTTATATGATGTTAATATTATGAAATTTGCAGAATATCGTATATCGAAAACAGGGTTTTATTTAGCTAATTAATATTAATTTAATAATTTCTTACGTTTTTGAATAACAAAAAATATTATAAGAGTTGCTAGGGAAATACTGTGATCCTAAATAGTCATTATTCTAACTAAACATCTTTAGCAAAAATGAACATGACTAAAGAGCCGACAGTGACTAAAAGTTAACAATTTGAAATGTATTAAAGAAAGGGATTACTAGTGATAAAGACGCATGCCCAGAAAGGTAACTGGACATGCATAGAGACAGCTAAACTAAGAAAAGGGTGGCTAAGCCTAGGAAAATAAAGAAACCGCCTGTATCTGTAATTGCAGTGATCATCACACTGGAGCCAATAGCAGGGTCTTTACCTAGTTTTATCATGATTAGCGGGATAAGCACACCCATAATCGCGGCCATTAATAAGTTTAGAACCATAGCCAGTGTCATGACTGCTCCCATCGCAATATCGCCATAGAGGAAGTAGGTAACGACACCCATTATACCTCCCCAAACAATACCATTAATAAAGGCAACGCCAAGCTCCCTGAGCATTAAGAAAGAGAAACTACCGCTTTGAATCTGGTGAAGCGCTATAGCACGGACAATCATAGTGATAGTTTGGTTACCTGTATTACCGCCAATACCAGCGACGATAGGCATTAAAGTGGCGAGGGCAACTAATTGGGAAATCGTATCTTCGAACACCCCGATAACTCGGGAAGCGACAAAGGCGGTACATAAATTGATAGCAAGCCATGTCCAACGGGTTTTGACTGCTTGGCCTACGGGAGCAAAGACATCTTCTTCAGGGCTTAACCCCCCCATACGACGAATACTGTTATCATTTTCTTCGCTGATGTTATCAACGATATCTTCAACGGTGAGACGGCCCATTAACAAGCCATTGCTGTCTACGACAGCGGCGGAAATTAAGTCATAGCGTTCGAACGCGCTTGCTGCATCTTCGCCTTTTTCATCGGGTAAGAAGGTGACGGTGTCTGTTCGCATGACCTCAGCAACGATTTTATCGGGTGATTGTGTTAAAATCGTGGTTAATGGTAATTCACCTTGTAGATAATTATTGTTATCTACAACGAAAATTTTATCCGTTGCTTCTGGGATTTTGCCTCGTTGCCGTAGATAACGTTGAACCGTTTTTAATGCGACATTTGGACGGACGGTGACGAACTCAAAGTCCATCATTTGCCCAACGCTATCTTTTGCGTATTGCAAGACTTCTCGGATGCGGCTACGTAAGCTGGGTTCTAAATAGGTGAGCAATCTACGCATCGTATCGCGGGGTAAGTGTTCCGCGATATAAGCTTGCTCATCAACATGCAGGTTAGCAACTGCGCGCAGAAGTTCTCTATCTGACATATCCTTGATTAGACTGTCCCAGACAGAAACAGAGGCTTCAACTAGCACTTCACCGCGTTCGTTATTATCAACAAGGCGCCATAGTGCGAGACGCTCATCGTATGGGAGCATCTCTAAAATATCCGCGATATCAGCGGTGTGCAGGTCAAGAAGTAACTCTTTTACAGTATTGATTTTTTCACTAATTGCTTTGTCATCAATACTGACGTGTTGATCATTTTCAACAAGTGCATGGACGAACTCTTCGTCGTCTAAAAATAACGTCAGAATTTGCTGGCGGATATGCGCCAGTTTTTGTGAGTGCGGGTTTACTGTTGGTACCGCATCGATTGAGAAAGCAGGTTGTGACATTTTAATCCTTAAAGCAATAACAGCGCACAGCGCTTTATATTAATTCGCCTACGAGGGGACGAAATTTATTATCATTATTGTCGCCCATTTAAATAATATTTCAAACAGTTGAATTAAATAGGCAGTGATTTCACAGTAATCAACCAATAAAATCAGAAGAAATCACTACAATAATGGCGTAAGTTACTTGGTTTCCGCACTAATACGTAATGACCAACCAGGAACATCCTCCCAATAATCACTTTCTTTTTCTAAATCCAGGGCCATCAAGGCATTCTGCACGAGATATTCCTCTGGTAAATAGAGTGCCCAGTGGCCTTCATCTGTTTCTATTCGTAATGAAGTCGGGGTTGTTGTTGATTGGCGTTGGTTATTTAATAATATGGCAAGCCGCAAGATTTGAATTAGCGGCATAAATTGTTTTCTTTTAAACAGATTAAATTTGGGAATATCGTCATATTTTATGGCTCGACGGTGATTACGGACTAGCGTGGCTAATAATAATTGCTGCTCTTGATTAAAACCGGGTAGGTTAGTGTTTTGTAAAATATAGGCAGAATGGCGGTGCATGCCACTATGATTAATACTTAACCCGACTTCATGCAGCATAACAGCCCAAATCAAAATAGATTCTAGTTGAGGATTAAGCTGTTTGGGGTTTTGCTGACCCCATTGGTAATACAGCTCTTCCATGGTTTTTAGAACGCGCTTTGCTTGTTCTCTATCAATATTATAGTGCTCGGCAAGGCTTAATGCAGTGCGTTGACGGATATCTTGGTGGCGAAAACGGCCTTCCATTTCATACAGAACCCCTTCACGTAAAGCACCATCGGATAACCGTAATTCTTTAATATCTAATGAATCAAATACAGCCAATAAAATAGCCAGTCCTGGAACGAAAACCTGCTTGCGCTCGTTGGACAAGCCGGGAATGTTTAATGCGCTAAATGACTTATATTTCAACGCCATTTGTTTAATTTCAGCCAGTCGTTCTCGAGTAATAATACCGTCTTTATAGCCAAGTTCTTGTAATACACTATGTGTTGCTTTAATTGTGCCAGAAGCCCCCATTGCAACATCCCATGTGTATTTTTTAAATAAAATAGCCGTACTTTCTAATTTTAAACAGGCGCAAAGATAAGCACGATTAAAAAAATCAGGGGAAATGGTTTCGTTTGGAAAGTAAGTGCGAGCAAAACTGACGCAACCCATTCTGCGGCTTTCAATGAGTAGTGGCTCAAATTTTTCACCGATAACGATTTCCGTAGAGCCGCCCCCGATATCAAGAACAAGCTTGCGACCTTTCTCCGGCTGGGTGTGCTCAACTCCCATAAAAATTAGCCTTGCTTCTTCTTGGCCTGAAATAATTTCAATGGGATAGGGGATAATTTCTTTGGCGCGTTGCAAAAACTGCTTCACATTGGTTGCAACGCGTAACGAGTGGGTGCCAACAATACAAACATTATCAGGCGAAAAACCCTGCAAACGCTCTGCAAATAAAGCTAAACAAGAAAGCCCTCGTTCCATTGCTTCTTCACTGAGTTCGTTGGTATCACTCAGCCCATCAGCAAGGTGGACACGCTTTTTAAGGCGGGTGAGCACTTGTAACGCCCCATTGACAACACGTGCGATGACCATATGAAAACTGTTTGAGCCTAAATCTATTGCCGCAATTTCTTGTGGCCTTGGTGATGATGTTGAAGTTATTGGCATAGTATCAAGCTCTGGTATCTGGTGTTTCAAGTGATTTTAAATATTCATAAACAGCAAGTTGAGAACGTATTTTTCGCTTATTTCCGCGAGGAACATAATGATTACTCAAATCTTTGTCAACATAACGGGCTTTTACTGTATCGCTAAATTGCAATTCTAGAATATCTAAAACACGTTGTTTTAAATGAGGATCAACTAAACTCACTGCAACTTCAATACGATAGTCTATGTTACGAGTCATCCAATCCGCTGATGAAATAAACACTTTTTCGTCCCCTGCATTAGTGAAAACATAGACGCGGTCATGTTCAAGAAAGCGGTCAACGATGCTGGTGACTTGAATATTTTCGCTGTACCCCGATTGACCTGCCACTAAAGAACACATGCCACGGACTAATAAACGAATTTTAACCCCTGCATTAGAGGCATCATACAGTTTATCAGTGAGTTCTTTATCAACTAAATTATTAATTTTTAATGTAATGCCGCTTGGAAGCCCCGAAAGTGCATTGGCTATTTCTTGGTCAATTAAAGCCATTAATTTAATGCGAGTATTTTGTGGTGAGACCATTAAGTTGTCAAAGGTGACTGGGCGGTACGGGTTTTCAATAAAACTAAATACTCGGCGCACTTCATTAGTGATTTGTTCGTTAGCGGTGAGTAATGAATAGTCGGTATATAACCGAGCGGTTTTTTCATTAAAATTACCTGTCCCAATATGGGCATAGCGGATAATTTGGCCTTCTTCCATACGTGAAATGATAAATAATTTCGCATGAATTTTCAGGCCAGGGGCAGAGAAAATAACATGGACACCCGCTTCGGTTAGTCTTTTAGCCCAATGTATATTAGCGGCTTCATCGAAACGTGCTTGCAGTTCAACGACTACGGTGACCTTTTTACCGTTATGGGCGGCGTGGATCACGGAATCAATGATGCGAGAGTCTTTCGCAACACGGTAGATATTGATTTTTATCGACAATACATTAGGGTCAAAGGAAGCCTGACGCAGTAATTCTAAAGTATGCTCAAAGGTATAATAAGGGTAATACAGCAGTACATCACGTTCTCTAATAGCATCAAAGCCATTGCGGAAATTATCAAACCAGCGGTGACGTAACCTTGGTAGAGGTTTGTTTAATAAGTTTTTATTCCCTTCATTAGGGAAGTTAATAAAGTCTTTAAAGTTATGATAGCGCCCACCTGCAATGACCGAGTCGTCATTAGATAACCCTAATTTTTCACGTAACAAAGCAACCATTTCATCAGGCATATCACGTTGATACACAAAACGAACTGGCTCTGCGGTTAAACGTTGCTTTAACGTTGAAGACATAATCTCAAGCAAGCTCGATTCCATTTCTGAGGCGATGTCATATTCGGCATCACGGGTCATTTTCATCGAATAGGCGTTGAGCTCATCATAATCGAAAAAACCTTTAAAAATTTCATCGAGGGTATAACGTAAGATATTATCAATTAATATCATTGATTTACGTCTTTTCGGCTTTTCTGGTGGTAAGTTAACAAACCTTGGAACTTTATCAGATGGAATTTCTAATAAGGCGTATTGAATGTGGTTACCATTAATGATTTCTATCGCAAGATAGGTGTAATCGTCTTTCAGAAACTCGACTAAATCAGTATCTGGATTGATTAAAATGGGGGTGATGTGCTGGCGTAGATTTTGCCGGAAATACTGACGTAACCAAATCTGCTGACGTGGGGAAATTTGCCGTTCATTGATTAAAAATATTTGGTTACGAGCCATCTCAAGCAACAAATCATTATACAGAACGTCAAACTCTTGTTCCTGTTTGGCAACTTTAGATTGGATGCGCTTTAATAAGTGACGGGCACCACTTGCTGAGCCGCGTTCTTCATTGATTAAAATTCGGCGTTTCACATCAGCAAAACGAACTTTATAAAACTCATCTAAGTTATTGGAGTAAATGCCCAAAAAACGCATACGCTCAATAAGAGGGTTACGCTTATCGGCTGCTTCTTGTAAAACGCGCTCGTTAAAAGATAGCCAGCTTAACTCTTTTTCATGATAGAGACGTTCTTGGGACATTATAACTCCGTATTAGACGCTTGTTACTTTTTAAGGCTTTGATTTCAGCCAGCTAACTAAATATGTTGTTTAATCGCTTTATCTTGAGCAACAACACTTTCTGGGTTAGCAGACTGTTGTTTCATCGCAAAATATTGATGCTGGAAAATACACATGCGGATAGCCGTGTGGTAGCGCCCATTTACGAAAAATTCGTCAATCAACTCACCTTCAGTATGAAAGCCTAGTTTATTATAAATATGGATAGCTTTGATATTTTCTTTATCAACAATTAGGTAAAGTTTATATAAATTTAATACAGAGAAAGCATAGTCCATTGCAAGCTTTGCTGCACGACTTGCGTGGCCACGACCTTGATGGCTTGGTGCAATAATAATTTGGAATTCAGAGCGACGGTGAATATAGTCAATTTCAACAAGCTCAACTAAACCCACTTTTTCGCTATCATTCTCAACAATAAAGCGCCGTTCGGATTGGTCATGAATATGTTTATCGTAAAGATCGCTTAGCTCAACAAAGGCCTCATAAGGCTCTTCAAACCAGTAACGCATAACACTGGCATTATTATCAAGTTGATGAATAAATGCTAAATCTTCACGTTCAAGTGGGCGCAACCTAAACGGATGAACTTGCCCGGTAGTCATAAAACACCTCTAAGTTAGTGAGTAAAATGTTATTTATAAAAACGTTGCGTCTAGGATAACATGGTTTTTCGATAAAATAATGACACAGCACAGACAGATCTACTCCTTGTTGAAGAATAGTTCACTTTATGCAGAGGGATTTGATTAACCGCTAAAAATAAAAGAGAAAAGGGCGGAAACTCCGCCCTTAGCTAACAATATAAATTATAGCGTTGATGATGCAATAGAATAACCATTCGGTGGTAAAATTTGGTTGTCTAATAACGCGTTACCATCGTGCATCGACAAACGGCCACTAATAAACCATTCAACAACGATTGGGTAAATGGTATGTTCTTGCGTTTTTACGCGCTCAATAAGAAGTTCTTCGGTATCACCAGTGAAAATAGGTACTTTGGCTTGTAAAATTACAGGCCCACCGTCAAGCTGTTCTGTAACAAAATGTACGGATGTACCATGTTCTTTATCGCCATTTTCCAGCGCCTTCCGATGAGTGTGTAACCCAGGGTATTTGGGCAATAAAGAAGGGTGGATATTGAGCAATTTCCCCGTAAAGTGATTAACGAAAGGTGCAGTTAAAACCCGCATAAAACCAGCTAGAACAATTAAATCTGGCTGGTATTGTTCAATATATTCTAACAGGGCGGTGTCATAAGCTTGGCGGTCGGTATATTGTGTCGCATCAAGGTAGAAGGCGGGTATCCCAGCCTTCTGTGCACGGACAAGACCATAAGCGTTGCCTTGGTTGCTCACAACCGCGGCAATTTGAGCATCAATTTCCCCTGAATGGCAGCTATCAATTAATGACTGCAAATTACTACCACTGCCTGAAATGAGAACAACAATTTTCTTCATTAGCGGATCACAACCTGCTCTTCCCCCACAGGAAGCTCACCAATAGTACCAATTTGCCAAGCTTTTTCACCAAGTTGGGTTAATAATGCTAAAGCAGCTTCAACTTCACTTGGTGGTAAGGCGACGATGATGCCCACACCGCAGTTAAAAGTGCGGTACATTTCGTGGGTACTAACATCACCAGCTTGTTGTAGCCAGTCAAAGACAGCAGGCCATTGCCAGCTATTTCCATCAATAATTGCTTGGGTGTTATCAGGTAATACACGAGGAATATTTTCCCAGAAACCACCCCCTGTGATATGTGCGATTGCATGAATATCACGGTTAGCAATCAGTTCTAATACGTTTTTAACATAAATACGGGTTGGTTCTAATAAATGGTCAGCTAAAGGTTTACCGTCTAATTGTGTGGTTTCCGGATTAGTTTGGCTAACGTCTAAAATTTTACGTACCAAAGAATAACCATTTGAATGAGGACCACTTGAGGCTAAGGCAATTAATGCATCCCCTGCACTGACTTTGCTGCCATCGATGATCTCGGAGCGTTCGACGACACCGACACAGAAACCTGCAACGTCGTAATCTTCCCCATGGTACATGCCGGGCATTTCTGCTGTTTCGCCGCCAACTAATGCACAGCCTGATTGTTTACAGCCTTCTGCGATACCAGTGATAACGCTTGCCGCAGTGTCGACATCAAGTTTACCGGTTGCATAATAATCGAGGAAAAACAGTGGCTCAGCACCTTGAACGATTAGGTCATTGACACACATCGCAACCAAGTCAATACCAATAGTATTATGGCGTTTTAAATCCATTGCTAGACGTAATTTTGTGCCTACACCGTCAGTACCTGATACGAGTACAGGTTCACGATATTTTTGAGGCAGGGAACATAATGCGCCGAACCCCCCAAGCCCGCCCATGACTTCTGGACGGCGAGTTTCCTTCACCACACCTTTAATACGTTCAACCAAGGCGTTACCTGCATCAATATCGACACCGGCATCTTTATAGCTAAGAGAGGTTTTATCAGTCACTACGGCCCCCAAGGCAATTACATTTTGAGAAAATTAACTTCATTAGCATTATTCTAACAGGCTAGGCAAACGTTTGCGATAGCTTTATCAATGAAAATTTTTGTCATTGTCAGGGGAAAAGAAATGACAATATTCAGTAAATAAACATCAGCCAAAAGAAATGAGGTCACGGAGATGGTGATTGCTGTTTATCAAATATCAACTTAGCTGAGATAAGCTATAATATGAAAAAAATGGGGCTAATTGTTGTTGTTTTGACCAAAATCAAGGGTAATCTAGTGGCAATCGTAGCTAAAAGAGGTATAATCCGGCGATTTTTTTGTCCGCCGACGTCTTAAATAGTAGGAGAAAACCATGAAGATCGTTGAGGTAAACCACCCTCTCGTTAAACATAAACTCGGCCTGATGCGAGATCATGATATAAGCACTAAACGCTTTCGTGAACTGGCCTCAGAGGTTGGTAGCCTACTGACTTATGAAGCAACCGCTGACCTTGAAACTGAAAAAGTGACTATCGATGGTTGGTGTGGTCCTGTAGAAATAGAACAAATTAAAGGTAAGAAAATCACTGTAGTACCAATTCTCCGTGCAGGTATTGGTATGATGAATGGTGTGTTAGACAGTATTCCAAGTGCACGTATCAGTGTGGTTGGTGTTTATCGTGATGAAGAAACACTACAACCAGTTCCCTATTTTCAAAAACTCGCCTCCAACATTGAAGAGCGTATGGCACTCGTTGTTGACCCAATGCTAGCAACGGGTGGTTCAATGATTGCGACTATCGACTTGTTAAAAAATGCAGGTTGTACGTCAATTAAGATACTTGTGCTTGTGGCTGCTCCTGAAGGTATTAAAGCTTTAGAAGCCGTACATCCTGATGTTGAATTATATACCGCTTCCATAGATGAGCGTCTTAATGAAGATGGTTATATCGTTCCGGGTCTGGGTGACGCGGGTGATAAGATATTTGGTACAAAATAATGATAAGCCGACTGAGAAGTCGGCTTTTTTTTGATTTATTCGTAGAGAACCACTGTATTTAAAGTGATAAGCCAATTCAGTAAAAAATTGCTAAAAGGGGATAAAATAAAATGACACGTCGCACCATCAGTGTTGAAGAAAGACCGCCATTACTCCAAACCATACCACTGAGCTTCCAGCATTTATTTGCTATGTTTGGCGCAACCGTTGTCGTACCGATTCTGTTTGGCGTAAACCCAGCAACAATATTATTGTTTAACGGGATAGGCACCCTGTTGTATTTATTTATCTGTAAAGGGCAAATTCCTGCTTATTTAGGGTCTAGTTTTGCTTTTATTTCGCCGGTATTGATTTTATTGCCACTCGGTTATGAATTGGCACTGGGTGGCTTTATTATTTGTGGTGTATTGTTTTGTCTTGTTGCATTGATTGTTAAAGTTGCGGGAAGGGGGTGGATTAACGTGATGTTCCCACCCGCGGCTATGGGGGCGATTGTTGCCGTTATCGGTTTAGAATTAGCTCAAACAGCAGCAAGTATGGCTGGCTTATTGCCTAAAGATGGCGCCACAGTCGATAGCAATACACTAATCATTTCCCTGACGACATTATCTGTAACTATCCTTTGTGCGGTTGTTTTTCGTGGTTTTTTATCTATCATTCCGATTCTAATTGGTTTTTTAGTTGGTTATGCACTTTCTTACTTTATGGGCATTGTCGATTTTACACCCGTAATCGAAGCACCTTGGTTTGCAATTCCAACTTTTTATACGCCACGCTTTGAATGGTTTGCTATCTTAACCATTTTGCCTGCTGCATTAGTGGTAATTGCAGAACATGTTGGCCACCTAGTTGTGACTGCAAATATTGTTGAACGGGATTTGATGAAAACACCGGGCTTACATCGTTCTATGTTTGCAAACGGTTTTTCTACTGTAATTTCTGGTTTTTTTGGTTCCACGCCGAATACGACATATGGCGAAAATATCGGTGTTATGGCCATTACTAAGGTATACAGTACTTGGGTTATTGGTGGTGCAGCGGTAATAGCGATATTACTTTCTTGCATTGGTAAGTTAGCTGCGGCGATCCAATTAGTGCCGGTACCGGTGATGGGTGGGGTATCACTCTTATTATACGGGGTAATTGGTGCATCGGGTATCCGTGTTTTAATTGATTCGAAAGTGGATTACAACAAACCGCAAAACTTGATTTTGACGTCAGTGATTTTAATTATTGGTGTCAGTGGGGCGGTGATCCATATTGGTCAAGCAGAACTTAAAGGTATGGCACTGGCTACGATTGTTGGTATTTGTATGGCATTGTTATTCCGCTTTATTACCTTTGTCCGGCCTGAGAAACAGTTTGTGACATCAGAAGTGCAAGAGCTTAATAGTCATAAAAAATAATTCACATTGTTTTCAATACGCCGCTCAAAATATTGGGCGGCAATTGGAAACCGTTCTTATTCATCTCTCCTCGTTTTTTATGGTAAACTGGGAGATGAAAATTGATTTGTACAGCCAGAGGCGCTTCTGAACACACCATCACAGCTTTCATTACCACTATATCTTCCAGATGATGAAACCTTTGCTAGCTTCTATGCTGGGGAGAATGGGGCGTTGTTGTCTGCTATTCAGTCTGCAATTATTCAACCACATGGTAGCTATATCTATTATTGGTCGCGTGAAGGTGGTGGGAAAAGCCATTTATTGCATGCTGCATGTGCTGAGCTTTCTGAACAGGGTGTTGCTGTAGGCTATGTACCACTCGATAAACGTGCATATTTTGTTCCTGAAGTATTAGATGGCATGGAACATTTATCATTGGTTTGTATCGATAACATCCAATGTATAGCGGGTGATGAAGAATGGGAAATGGCTATTTTCAATTTATATAACCGTATTTTAGAAATTGGCCGTACTTGCCTGTTAATTACGGGTGATAGACCCCCACGGCAGATTGAGTTGAAATTACCGGATTTGGCCTCTCGCCTTGATTGGGGGCAAATCTACAAGCTGCATCCACTTAGCGATGAAGATAAAATATGGGCTCTTCAATTACGTGCACGTATCCGTGGTTTTGAGCTTCCTGAAGACGTCTGCCGGTTTGTGTTAAAACGTCTTGATAGAAAAATGGGGACATTGTTCGATATTCTCAATAAACTTGACCATGCCTCGATTGTTGCACAGCGAAAACTCACCATTCCATTTGTCAAAGATATCTTAAAGCTCTAGTCAATATTATTGATTAAATCAATATATAAAACTAAAGGCGATAGACTCATGCATATCGCCTTTTAAACAATGTTTGGAAGAGAAGAAGTAACTTAAGTCAAACTCAATAATATATTGAGTACGACTTTTATCACCAAACAGTTTTTATAAAATTTCAAGTACCTGCTCAGGTGGCCGGCCTAAACGTGCTTTATCGCCGTTAACCACAATAGGGCGCTCAATCAGCTTCGGGTTTTCATGCATCGCTTTAATTAGTTGATCCTGTGTTAAGCCGTCATCACTTAAATTCAATTCTTTATATAAATCTTCTTTGGTGCGCATTAACTGACGAGCATCTTTAAACCCTAACATCTTGAGCAGTTTTTTGATTTCACCCGTTGTTGGGGGTGTTTTTAAGTATTCAACCACAGTGGGAACAATGCCTTTTTGCTCTAACAGGGCTAAGGTTTCACGGCTTTTAGAGCAACGAGGGTTGTGGTAAATCTTAATCGAATCCGTCATTATATTAACTCCTTACGGTTTTGCATTTTTATCACGTAATTGCAGTTTTATCAGTGCATCGATTCGCGCATCATAGCGCTGTTGTTCATAACTGCCTAATTTGCTCTTACGGCTAGCATCAGTGAGATAATTAATCGCAGTATCATAATTTCCGCGCAGTGCCATACCTTCAGCATAAGCTGCTAACTCTTCAGTACGGTTACCTTGTTTAGCAGACGCCTCTGCCAGTAGATCCCAACCGATGGGGTCATCTGGATAATCGAAAGTGTATTTATTCAGCAATGTTCTGGCTTCTTTATATTGATGGTCATTAATTAATGCATTCGCAAGATTAACAATAAACACCGTATTTTGAGGGGATTTCTTCAAGGCATTTTGCAAGCGCGTAACGGCTTTTGATACACGCTTTTGCTCAATATCAATATCCGTCATGGTATCGATAAACCAAGGGTTATCAGGCTGTTTAGCTAATAATTCAGCCATGATTTTACCTGCATCTGCGTATTTTTTATCTTGCGACAGAATCAAGGCTTTACCATACTGCGCGGCTATTTGTTCTTGTGCAGAGCCTTTCCCATAATTTTCAATAATCTGGTCTAATGCATGTTTTTGGTCTGAACTATACATTGCCAATATACGGACTCTGGCTAACATAAAATCCAGTGAAGATGGCACGCTGACTTTAGCGTATTGATTTGAACGGTTTCGAGCATCCGCTAAGCGGCTATCTGGTAAGGGGTGCGTTAGCAAAATTTCAGGGGGTTTAGACATATAGCGTGTTTGGTCTGACATCGTTTGCATAAAATCAGCCATTGCATGGGGGTCAAAACCAGAACGCCTTAGTGTTTGTAAACCAATACGGTCAGCTTCTTGTTCATTCGCTTGTGTAAAGCTGATCATGCCTTGTTGCACACCGGCCATCGTGCTTGTCAGTGCGGCAAAACCTGCTTGCGGATTTGCCATCACTAATAATAAAGAACCAATCGTCCCCGCAATCGCAAGAGGGGTGGTACTTTTTTGATCCTCCATCATCCTGGCAAGATGCCGTTGGGTGACGTGTGAAATTTCGTGGGCCATCACCGAAGCGAGTTGGCTCTCATTTTGGCTGTAACGAAATAGCGCGGAGTGTAATACGACATTACCGCCAAAATAGGCGTAAGCATTAATATTAGGGTTATTAACGAGATAAAACTTAAACGGTGTTTTAACTGAATCGGCATTCTTTACTAACCGCATACCAAGTTTGTTAACATATTGAGTCAACAATGGGTCGTAAATGAGTGGTGTACTAGCACGGATTTGGCGTGTAATAGCATCACCCATAATAATTTCTTGGTTGATGCTCAGTGTGCCCCCAGCTGTGGTGCCAATATCAGGTAAGGTGTCTTCTATGGCACTATAAGCAGGTAAAACTGCACCGTTCATCAGTGCGGCGATCATGAAAGCCAATAATGGGTGTTTGAATTTTTTCTTCATGAAACGTGAGTATCCCATACAACATTTAAAATTTAGGGTAAGTACCGACTTTATTTCGAGTGTATATAGGGTAAGGCAGCAAATAACTCGAAAAGTTTAAAACATATGATAGCAAAAGCTATCGTTAAATCTGTTCTTCGGTATAATTTTCGATAATTTAAGAACTGTCCTTTGTGTTATTTCCCCAGGAGCTACAAATGCTGGAATTGTTTTTACAGTGGTATCGTCGGCGTTTTGCTGACCCACAAGCCGTTGCACTTTTTACACTACTGGTTTCTGGTTTTGTGATCATCTTCTTTTTCAGCAGTATACTAGCTCCGTTATTGGCAGCAATTGCTTTAGCTTATTTACTCGAGTGGCCGACGCATTTACTACAACGTGCGGGGTTATCACGCTCTTTTGCTGTGAGTATCATTTTGACCCTATTTGCGGGAATAAGTGCCATGGTGATTTTAATTATTGCGCCGACAGCTTGGCAGCAAGGTATTAATTTGATGGCCGATCTACCGAATATGGTTAACCGTTTCAATGAATTTGCACAGAAACTCCCTGAGCAATACCCTGCATTGGTTGATGTTGGCATTATTGATATGATGGCTGATAATTTACGCAGTCGCATGTCAGGTATTGCAGACTCTGTCGTAAAAGCGTCTGTGGCATCACTAATTGGCATTTTTACTTTAGCTGTTTATTTGGTTTTAGTTCCACTGATGACATTTTTCCTATTAAAAGATAAAGAACGTATTAGCCAAAGTTTTTTAAAGCTATTACCTAAAAACCGTTTATTAGTAGGTAAAGTCTGGGTAGAAATGAACGAGCAAATTACCAACTATCTACGTGGCAAGGTAACAGAAATGGTGATTGTGGGTGTCGTCACTTATTTATGTTTTGCGTATTTTGACCTGCGGTACTCAGTATTATTATCAGTGTTGGTAGGGGTTGCTGTTTTGATCCCGTATATTGGTGCGGTAGCAGCAACAATTCCTGTCGTTATTGTTGGGTTATTTCAATTTGGTATTGGTAGTGAGTTTTGGTACTTGATGCTGGCTTATTTAGTGATCCAAGGGCTGGATAGCAATGTTGTGGTGCCTTTGTTGTTTTCAGAAGCCGTCAATCTACATCCACTAGTGATTATTTTATCTGTTGTCGTTTTTGGTGGTTTATGGGGAGTGTGGGGGGTATTTTTTGCAATCCCACTGGCAACGCTTATTAAAGCGGTTATTCATGTGTGGCCTGAAGACACCAACGAATTAGTAAAATAAGTTTAGAAAATAGTGCTGTATGGCCCATACAGCACTATATAAAGACTAAAAATTAAGCGTTCGCGGTAATGTATTCGAGGACGATTTCGTGGTGATTGCTGGTTTTGAAATTGTCAAATACGTGTTCTATTTTCCCTGTTGGGTCAATGAGGAAACTGATACGATGAATACCATCATAGGTTTTCCCCATAAATTGTTTTTCACCCCAAACCCCAAATTGCTCACATACTTGGTGCTCTTCGTCTGATAATAAAGTGAAGTTCAACATTTCTTTTTCAACGAAACGAGAAAGTTTCTCTGGTTTGTCTGTGCTAATCCCTAAAACCTCGACACCTTTCGCTTTTAGTGTGTCCATTTCATCACGCAAACCACACGCTTGAACGGTACAACCTGGAGTCATCGCTTTAGGATAAAAGTAAACTAATACGCGCTGACCCTGATAATCAGAAAGATTGATGATCTCACCATCTTGGTCAGGAAGGCTAAATTGAGGCGCCTTATCACCGGCTTTCAATGGGTTCATTACATATATCTCCGTTAACTCTGCATATTGGGGTTGTTGATAATGCTTATGTTGCCTTTAGCATTTAGCATTGTACATAGTTGTTGAAATTTGTTTTTTATAATTATGCCGTTATCGTCCAACGGGTCGTGTGCAGTAATCTGAATTTCCAGTTGAGCGGGCATATCATTATTGGCTGGTTGAGTCTTAGAAACAAGCTCTGCAATATTACATTGCGAAGTTGTGAATAAATTTGTGAATTGCTCGACAATCCGTGGTGCATCGTCGACAACCACGTTCACCGTTACTGTCGATGGGTAATAGGTTGTTTGAACACTTTGAGTTCTTTTCATGACAATCAGCAAGTCAAGTTCCGCCCCTTTAGGAGGCAATGTCGCCTCTAATAGAGTGATGGCATTCCAACTGCCGGATAACATCATAATAAACGTAAACTCCTTGCCAAACATCGCTAAGCGACTATCTTCAATATTACAGTCACACTCACTAACGAGGCGAGTAATCGTGTTCACAATGCCCGGACGATCTGTTCCCAGCGCAGTAATCACAAGAAATTGCTGTTCAGTCTTAGGCAAAGTCTGTCCCTTAATGTTTTTGATTATGTCAGTTAAACACTTAATTAGAATATAGCAGTAAATACAGTTGTCATAAAACTGACGCCAGATGCAGGTAAGGAAACCATAAAAAATGGCATCTGCCAAGAGAAAGCACACACTCTTGCGAGAAATATCAGCGAATTATTACTTCTATTTAAGTTAATGTCTCTGGCATTAACAAAATTCATTAAAATCTTGCTGTTGGGTGGTTTTCTTCTTGGAAATGAAAAAGTAACATGGGGGTTCAATTATTAAGGGGGTATCGTCATGGCTAATGGAAACGCAAATTATAAAGATTATTTAATGGGAAGCATTGTTGCAGTTATAACACCGATGGACTCAGCGGGGCGTTTAGATAAAGCCAGTCTGAAAAAACTGGTGGATTACCATGTTGAAAGCGGAACATCTGCCATTGTTTCTGTTGGTACAACAGGCGAATCAGCAACCTTAACTCACAAAGAACATGTGGATGTAGTGAAAGCCACCTTAGAACTTGCTGATGGGCGTATCCCAATTATTGCTGGTGCAGGTGCAAATGCGACAGCGGAAGCTATCTCTTTAACCAATGAATTTGAAAATAGTGGGGTAGTTGCTTGCCTGACGGTAACACCTTATTATAATAGGCCTTCTCAGGAAGGGCTATATCAACATTTTAAAGCAATTTCAGAGAACACTAGCTTGCCACAGATTCTTTATAATGTACCATCACGGACAGGCTGCGATATGTTACCTGAAACCGTAGGGCGTTTAGCGAAATTGGCGAATATTGTCGCAATTAAAGAAGCGACAGGGAACTTAGCTAGGGTTCATCAAATCAAAGAACTGGTTGATGATGATTTTGTACTGTTAACCGGTGATGACGCGACAGCACTCGATTTCATGCAACTCGGTGGAAAGGGCGTTATTTCAGTAACTTCTAACGTTGCTGCACCGCAGATGGTAAAAATGTGTGACTTAGCGCTTGCAGGCAAATATACTGAAGCGCGCGAATTAAACAAAAAACTGATGGGGTTACATCTTCAGTTGTTTGTTGAACCAAATCCAATTCCAGCGAAATGGGGCTGTCATCGCTTAGGCTTGATTACAGATGGTACATTGCGGTTACCTATGACACCGCTAACCAGCTCAGGCCAGCAAAAAGTGGAAGAAGCCTTGAAACTCGCTGGGTTACTGTAAAATTTAGGGAATTTTAATGGCAACATTATTGCAAAAATCGAAGGTTATGAAGGTTGCTGGCCTGTCACTTGTCGTGTTACTGGCAGCCTGCTCCAGCGATCAGCGCTATAAACGTCAGGTCAGCGGTGATGAGGAATACCTCAATGCTGCGCCATTGAAAGTGTTAAATGTGCCACAAGGGCTTACATTACCAGAAGCAAATGGTGAGTATGATATCCCTAAAGCCACATCAACAGGCGCAGTAGGGAAAGCTTTAGATATTCGTCCCCCTGTACTGACAATTTCGCAATTAGCGGGTTCACGCACGGAAGATAGCGCGCAAGCAAGTCGTTTGTTGCTAGAAAATACACCTGAAAATAGTGCTCTTTGGTCACAAGTCACCATGATCCTAGAACAAAGAGGCATCCCAGTTTCATCGAAAGATGATGGCTCTCGCTCAATTGAAACCAATTGGGTCAAGTGGGATCGTGCTGACGAAAACGTGCCTATTGAAAGCCGTCATAAAATTACGGTTAAACCTGAAAACGGCATGATGGCATTAACAGTCACCAGTTTAGGGTTACGCCAAGGTGATGAAACTATTACTGATACTATTGAAGTTCAACGTTATAACAAATTATTGTTAAACGAATTAACTGATAATTTATATACGTTGCGTGATACTTCAAATAAAAACAGTATCCAAAGTGCCTATGGGATCATAGATGTTCAAACAGGTAGTGACGATACAGGCCTTCCTTTAGTCGTTGTCCGTGCGCCATTTGATGCGGTTTGGGAAAGGTTACCTCATGCACTAGAAAGTGTAGGCATGAAAGTTGGCGACCGTTCTCGCTCTAGTGGCTCTGTCACGGTAACTTACAAAGGCTTAAGTAGCTCAGAATGGCAAGCTCTGGGGGTTGATGACCCATCTATCCCTGAAGCGGATTATAAATTGCAGGTTGGTGACTTAAACAACCGTAGTACGCTGCAATTTATCACCACTAAAGGTGTCGCATTAACACAGAAACAAAATGATGAAATGGTCGCGGCATTAAAAGCGGCGTTTAGTAAAGTTCCAACGAATAAATAATTATATTTCATTTTGGTAAAACAAATAAAAACCGTGGCTTGCAATACAAGTCGCGGTTTTTTTATGGGGAATTTTAGCCAAATTGGATGTGTTCAAATTGGGGAAAAGGGATGAGTTAGCTCATCATAAGTTTATAGATAGATAATCATTTTAAATATTATTGCTATCTTGCCAATATGAGATGCCATAAAACGAATGGACAAAAAATCAGTGTTTATGCTGAAGTAATCGTTTGCGTCCGCCTGAGAATTTTATTATCATAATTAGCGCTAAAATATAAAATATTGTATATCAGTGGGTTAGCATAAGCTTTTACATTGGCATATAACTAGCTGAAACAGAGTAGAAAATTAACAGTGAACCGTATTTTTAAATGGTTTTTCTTCTGTTAATTATCTTTTCTGTAAAGACAGAATGATGACAGAATTCCCATATCATTTTTTATATAGATTAATCACATCTCTGGAGTGTGTAAGATGCAAAAGAAAGCTGAGTTGTATCGTGGTAAGGCAAAAACTGTCTATACCACAGAGGATCCTGATCTGCTGGTTCTGGAATTCCGTAATGATACATCAGCACTCGATGGTGAGCGTATCGAACAATTTGATCGTAAAGGCATGGTTAATAATAAATTTAACCATTTTATTATGAGCAAATTAGAAGAGGCGGGTATTCCAACACAAATGGAGGCACTGCTTTCTGACACTGAAGCACTAGTCAAAAAACTAGATATGGTTCCAGTTGAATGTGTTATTCGTAACCGCGCAGCGGGTTCACTTGTTAAGCGCTTAGGTGTTGAAGAAGGTATGGTATTGAACCCACCTTTATTTGACTTATTCTTAAAAGATGATGCGAAGCATGACCCAATGGTCAATGAGTCTTATTGTGAAACCTTTGGTTGGGTTAGTAAAGACAATCTGGCAACAATGCGTGAACTGAGCTACAAAGCAAATGAGGTTCTGAGCAAAATTTTTGCCGATGCTGGGCTCATTTTAGTCGATTTCAAACTAGAGTTTGGTTTATATAAAGGCCAAGTGGTACTAGGGGATGAATTCTCTCCAGATGGTAGCCGTTTATGGGATAAAGCAACCCTTAATAAAATGGATAAAGACCGTTTCCGTCAAAGCCTTGGCGGCTTGATTGAGGCTTATGAAGAAGTTGCTCGTCGTATTGGTGTACCGCTAGATTAATCAATTTTCCATTATTTTAGGTATGGATCAGCCTGCTATTCAGGCTGATTTTGACGAAGAGTTATGTTACTTAAGGGACGATTGGTTCAGAAAATTGGTTACCCAAGACGATGGGGTGATATAAGGTTGTTCCAGTTGTTCCAGTTGTTCCAGTTGTTCCAGTTGTTCCAGTTGTAACTGTTGGCTAAGTGAAATCAGTGTTGGGGCCGGAAGAGACGACTCAACTTGCAGTTTAGGATGGCATAATATAGATAATGGCGGCCCATCAGCGATGAGCTCCCCATTTGATAAATGTAAGGTCCGCTGGAAATGGCGTGCTACAAAGTCAAGGTCATGGCTAATGGTGACCACCGTAACCCCTTTTTCACGTTGCAATGTTAGCCAATGCTCGAATCGGCGCATCCAACATGCATCGAAATCACGGCTAGGCTCATCGAGTAATAATAATTTAGGAGAGATAGCCTCTAAACAGGCAACAGCAACCATTCTTCGTTGGCCTGCATGCAAATCTAAAGGGTGTTTATCTGCAACATCAGTGAGGCCGCAAGTCTTTAGCGCATGTAATGTACGCGTTTGAATTTCAGCTTTAGCGTATTTTTGCCGCTTTAAACCAAAGGCGATTTCGTCTTTGACTCGACTATGAAAAATTTGTTTTTCAGCTTCTTGAAATAAAATACCGATCTGGTTTGCTCTATGGGGTGCAGTAATGGCACTGAGCTTTTGATTGTCGAGGTGTATATGACCGCTGGTGGGTTGCAATAAACCCGCTAAAAGTCGCAATAGTGTTGATTTCCCCGCGCCATTATCCCCTACTAAAGCTACCCATTCTCCAGAGTATATGGAGACAGATAAGCTCTTAATATTATCATGACTAGAACTTGGCCAACGGTAAGTTAGCTTATCGAGTTGCAGCATACCGCTCCTTAAATGCTTGCACCAGTTGGCTTTCATTATGGGGGATATTACCAACCCAAAGACCTTGTTTGACTAGCTCTCCCACGGCTCGCCATGCGTCTGGCATATTAATAGTTTCAAGTGCAGCAAGAAAAATATCATTCAAGCTGCCGACGGCTTGCATTTTTCCTGCTTCTAAAAATGCTTTACCAGAACTTAATAGCAAAAAAGTACTGCAAAAATGGGTTGCGGGTAATAAATTGCGCTCAAATAACATTAAGCTACAACCAGTTTGTTCGGTGTATTGCTTGAGTTGAATTAAAATATGCTGTGTCGCACTAGGTGTTAACCGACTAAATGCCTCATCGAGTAGCAGTAATTTCGGTTGCATTGCTAAAGCGCTGGCTAAGACGACACGCTGAGCTTCACCACCCGATAAGGTTGAAGGGTGCCGAGTACGTAACGGCTCACAGAAGGTTAAACGGATTGCTTGTTCAACCCGCCTATCTATCTCTTCTGGTGCTAACCCTAAATTTTCAGGCCCAAAGGCTATTTCTTGCTCGACGGTAAAAGCACAGCCTGATAGCTGTAAATGTGGGGATTGTTGAATGAGTTGCCGGCTAGTTGAAGCTTGAATTAATGAGTCTGTTGTCAATGTTCCCTGTAAAACATTGGCGACACCTTCAATTTTCCCACGGATTAAATCATCATGCCAGCCCGCAAGTAGTTGGGCTAATGTACTTTTACCACTGCCATTGCCCCCGTATACACATAGCCACTGGCCTGGATCGAGATGTAAATCTATCGGCCCTAATAAAATTTGCTCTGTTCCTTGTGGAATAAAGCACATTTGTTGCAAATTCACCACCACAGAGCTAAACCACCTTCAATAAAAATAAATATGACTAACCCGTAGCGTAAGGATATTTGCCATAAACTGTCAGCGGGAGGGTTAAGGGTCGTACGGTTAGAGCTGTATCGAAAGCCACGCATATCCAGCGCGGCACTGCGGATACTCAACTCATTGAGTGTATTACTGGCTAGTGGAAATAATAAGGCCGGCAATGATGTGATGCGCTGCCAAATCCCGCCATTTAAGGGAACTCCGCGAGCAATTTGAGCTTCACGGATAGTTATCAACTGTTGGCGTAGTTGTTCAACGAGTAATAGTGGACCTGCCAATAAATAGGCAAAGCTTGCGGGCAACCTGCTAGCAAATAGGGCTCGAATAAACCGCTCCGTCGGGACAAATTGCAAACAAAGTTGGGAGCCACTAATAATAGTTAATAACCTAAACCATAATGCCATGGCAAAATCTGGGCGGCTATTTTTCAACGTATCCCCTGTGAGTATCTGGGCTAACCAACCACTATGGATAAGCCAGAGACCTGCCGCCATGGGTATCATAATCCACGCGACAACACGCCAACGATGACGAGCGGGTTGCCATAATAGTAATACCATAAAAGTACTACAACCTAGCAGAGCTAAAGGCCACCCCAAAGGCAAAAATAGTGAACTCGCACTCAGCCAGAGCCAAAGCGTCAGCGAGGTAAACGGGTGCATTTAACTTACCTTAGCCATATTGGGGTAGTTGCGTTGCACTCGCTCCGGCAATTGGCGAACCAGCAGCCAAGCAACAATAGCGGAAATAACTTTATCTGCGATGTTGGCACCTAGAACGGTAATCGCGACTGATTCAAGTAAGTTATCTCCAACGGCATGGAAATAGGCAACGAAAAAATCAGCTCCACTACCCGTCGTCCCTGCAAATAAGTAAGTGCGAATAGGGACAGCAACGAGCATTAATGCAAAGGTAATAATGACCCCGGATAAAATAACTCTAGGTAAGGTGCGAAAACAGCCGGCACGGGCTAACAACCCAGCACTGAGGCCGATCATCATGGCTACGGGGGCAAATGCTGCGGCGATAGGCCCGCTGAGTAATCCCCACAATAAATTGGTTAATAAGCCACTAAACAAGGCGACCCAAGGGCCTGCTAATAACGCACAAATTAGCGTTCCAATAGAATCGAGAAAAATAGGCAGTTTTAACATAGAGCTTAATTGCCCAATAATCATATTAATCGCGATCGAAAAAACAATTAAAGTCAGTGTGCGACTAGAAATAATCGACGTTTTGCTCATGACAACGTATTCCTTGCTATGATGGAATAATAAATTAACGAGAGGTGATAATAAGTTCTTCGTAACCTGAAAGAGGACACGGTTCACGTGTGAAATTGGTTTTTTCAAGTTCACCAATCACCAGTTCTAATGTGGTTCTCACTGTGCAACCGGGCATCATATGGCCACCAAGCACTTTGCCAGTTTCGTCAGCAACCGCCAGATGAAGGTGTTCACCTTGGGCATCCAACGTACCGATTAAAGAGACAATCTCAAATTTACCTGTTGTATGATGCGTTATATCCTGCCCAGCGAAACGTAGAGCAACATTGGTTAAGCTGCCAACACTCCCAGCAATAAACGCAGCTTGCAGACGATGATGTGCAATTTGTTGGCGTAAGGATAAAATCACATCTTCATCGGGTACTAAGCGGATAGCAATAAAACGAGCGTTGGAATAAAGGGGTAAAGGGTGGGTCATATCATTAATCCTAATTATTGTGCTAGTAATAAGTGCCACACAATTTAGTAAATTATCAATTATCTTGGTTTATGACTTTTTATATTAATAACTGATGGATATTATACTCAATAATTACCAATTGTCTGGGAACAAAGGTGTTTGAGTGCATCTTTAGTAAAACGCACTGTAAGTTGGTGTTTATGGTGATGAATATGGGAAAAATGAAGAAATAAAAAAATAAAGAGTCATGAATATCCCGAATATTTAGCTTAAGTTTTATTGCTTACAGGTGGATTTAAACTTAACGGTGTTTTTCTGAGCGCGATAAACGGATAACCATGGTTTATGCTAGCGAGTGTTTTCTTTAATATGGATAAATTGCTAAGGGAAATGTCTACTATTCCCGTTTAAACCATCCTCGGATGGTATAGCTTTGGGGATAGTTCAGTATGCTAGATGGGCAATATTCGTATTCATACATGCCTTTAGTTAGAATAAAGCTAAAAATATTAAACAGCATCAATTGATATTAATAAGTAATACAAGTGTAATTACTAAGTTAATATGATGGAAGGAGACAGTCAGTTTTATTATTCATTATAATAATAGGTTAGCAAAAACAAAATAGAGCATGTATATATTTGCTTCTTTGATGATGAGCCAATAACATGTTTTGAAACCAATCATTTTAGCTGTTCGTAAAATAATAATTACGCGTTCTACAGGGATAAATCTATGAGTCATGTTGATCCAACATTAATCATCCTACTGGTATTAGCTGGGTTAGGGATCATAAGTCATAATATGACGGTCACTCTTGCGATGTTATTTTTATTGGTGGTTAGGATAACGCCATTGAATAATTATTTCCCATGGATTGAAAAATATGGGTTAACAATCGGCATTCTTATTCTCACTATTGGGGTGATGGCTCCTATCGCAAGTGGCAAAATAACAGCGAACGAAGTCCTGAGCTCATTTTTAAATTGGAAATCAATCCTTGCCATCGTGATTGGTATTGCCGTCTCTTGGCTAGGTAGCCGTGGGGTGACTTTAATGTCACATCAACCTTCTACAGTCGCAGGGTTATTAGTCGGGACAGTTATTGGTGTCGCTTTGTTCCGCGGCGTTCCTGTAGGGCCGTTAATTGCGGCTGGGATCTTGTCATTATTAATTGGGAAATCATAACATTACTATGGTTGAACTATTATCTCCCATTGTAGAACAGCTTCGTTTTCTGGGCATGCGGCGTCTTTTGCTCCTTTCAGGAGACGATGCTTGGGTCGAGCAACAACTGATAAACCTACAAGAAACACTAAAGGGGGATTGGTTAACGCTATCCTCTAGCTTACCGAGGGCGGTTCTACCTGAAAATGCACACTTGTTGTTAGGTCGGGAGTTTTTACACGGTATTTTTGACGCGCGTAAAGGCCTACATAGTGAAGCATTGGCAATATTATCTGGGGCATTGAAGGCTGGCAGTCTGTTGGTTTTATGTACCAAAGAGCCGTCGAGATGGGCAGCCAGTGAAGATGTGGATAGCCTACGCTGGAATGAGCAACACGGTATTATTCCCACTCCTAATTTTGTATCGCACTTACAACACACAATTCACTTATCGGATACCGTATTATTTTACCAGCAGGGGAATACTCCCAGTTTTTCATTGTTGGAAAATAAAACCAAATGGTTGCCAGCAACAGGTCAACCAACCAAACAACAACAAAAAATTATTAGCCAACTATTACATGCTCAAGGTGGTATTTGGGGGGTAATAGCACCTAGAGGGCGGGGGAAATCGACCCTTGCGGGGATGCTAATACAACAATGGCCTGGGGAGTGCTGGTGTTGTGCTCCAGCGAAAGTGGCGACAGAAGTGTTAACACAACGGGCAGGTAAGCCAATTACGTTTTGGTCCCCAGATAATCTTTTGTCGTTTTGTCGCCAGAAAAAAAACATTACTGCAGATTGGTTAATTATTGATGAAGCTTCAGCCATCCCAAGCTATATTTTGCGTGAATTAGTAGAATACTTTCCTCGAGTTTTATTGACGACGACCGTTGATGGTTATGAGGGAACTGGGCGAGGTTTTATGTTGAAATTTTGTGCTAGTTTGCAAAATTTCACAGCACTTCAGCTTGATGAGCCGATGCGTTTTGCTCGAAATGACCCTTTAGAGCTGTGGCTTAACCAAGCACTCCTGTTACAAGAACCAGAATGTCAGAAAAATAAGGTTGATGCCATTGAGTATTTAGGGATAACTCAAATGGAATTGGCGGCTAACTATACCCAACTTAGCGCTTTTTATGGCTTATTGATGAGTGCGCATTATCGAACATCTCCTTTAGATTTAAGGCGTTTATTGGACGCAAAGCAACAACATTTTATGGCGGCAAAAGCTGTCGGCCATGAAAGCACTTTCATTGGTGCTGTATGGATGGTAGATGAGGGGCAATTAACTGAAGCGCTAGGCTGGCAAATTTGGGCTGGTTTACGCCGGCCTAGAGGGAATTTAGTTGTACAGTCATTAGCCGCACACAGTTATTTTCCGAATGTTGCTCAATGGAAATCACGTAGGGTAATGCGTATTGCCGTTGAGAGCCATTATCGAAGAAAACAAGTTGGTTTAACATTATTAGAAAAGCAACAGGTTATTGCGAAACAACAGGGTTTGGATTTTTTATCAGTCAGTTTTGGGTTAACCCCGGATTTACTCGCATTTTGGCAAAAAGCAGGTTTTCGGTTAATTCGCATAGGGGACCATAAAGAAGCGAGTAGCGGGTGTTTTACTGCGATGGCAATATTACCGATTTCTAGCCGCGCATCTCAATTTTGTGAGCAAGGTGAATTGTTGTTACAGCGGGATGTAGCCTGGCGTGAGGATTTATCAGCGTTTAATTTACTAGTAAGTGACCAACAGCAGTTAATGGATGAAGATTGGTTAGAACTAGTCGGTTTTAGTGAGTTTAAACGCCCTCTAGCAGCAAGTAAAAGTGCCATTATGCGTTTGTTAACTGTAACTTCAAATGAACTACCTTTGTTAAGTAGGCATTTGCAATCATTAGAGCCGATAACTCAAATTTGCGCTGATATGGCATTAACAGGGAAAAAACAATGGCTACAATTAGCGAGAAAAGAGGTTGGTACACAAGTAAAAAAATACCAACCCGATTTGCTTAGCAAAATAAAACAAAAGATTATTTCTTTTTGTCATTAGGCCAGTCATCCTCATCGTCCCATAAGTGGTTATTATCTTTATGAGGAGGGAGTTCAGGTTTATCATCTAGGTATTTTTTGGGGTCAAGTCTCAGCATTTCTTTTACTGAGTTCCAAATAATACCGACTAGTAAGAGTAAAATTATCCACCAGTAGTCAGCTAGCCATTGCATATTCACCTTCCATTCGTCATTCTTTGAGCTGTCTGTGCGTTGATTTCGCTCAGTCACCCTAGTCACATACGGGTGTATGCTCCTAGGGATGCCTTCTCTTATCGCCTTCATACAACTCAAATAATTTAGAATGGGTATGGAACAGTCATTCTTTGAGCTGTCTGTGCGTTGATTTCGCTCAGTTACCCTAGTCACATACGGGTGTATGCTCCTAGGGATGCCTTCTCTTATCGCCTTCATACAACTCAAATAATTTAGAATGGGTATGGAACAGTCATTCTTTGAGCTGTCTGTGCGTTGATTTCGCTCAGTCACCCTAGTCACATACGGGGGTATGCTCCTAGGGATGCCTTCTCTTATCGCCTTCATACAACTCAAATAATTTAGAATGGGTATGGAACAGTCATTCTTTGAGCTGTCTGTGCGTTGATTTCGCTCAGTCACCCTAGTCACATACGGGGGTATGCTCCTAGGGATGCCTTCTCTTATCGCCTTCATACAACTCAAATAATTTAGAATGGGTATGGAACAGTCATTCTTTGAGCTGTCTGTGCGTTGATTTCGCTCAGTTACCCTAGTCACATACGGGTGTATGCTCCTAGGGATGCCTTCTCTTATCGCCTTCATACAACTCAAATAATTTAGAATGGGTATGGAACAGTCATTCTTTGAGCTGTCTGTGCGTTGATTTCGCTCAGTTACCCTAGTTACATACGGGGTATGTGACTAGGCGAGTTTCCTATCACCTTTATTAGAAATTAAACGGCATGATAAAAATATAGCTATACTCGTTAAAATCGGACAATACCTTCAACACGCTAAAATAAAGGTAATCATAATCATTTCAATCGGCAAAATCGACTTTTCATTACGCCTATTTACCATTACAGTATATCATTGATATTACTATGAGTTACCACAGATTTTGTAAGGTATTTTACCTTAGTATCTGCTTATTTCTTATTCTTTATAAAGGAGGAGGAGTTTTGAAAAAATTGTTCCTCATTACCATTGGATGGTTAGCTGTTGTACTGGCTTTTGCTGGTGTGGTGCTTCCCGTTTTGCCAACAACCCCTTTTTTATTATTAGCTGCTTGGTGCTTCTCTCGCTCATCACCGCGTTTCCATCACTGGTTGCTATATCGTTCGTGGTTCGGTAGTTATATTCGTCATTGGCAAAAACATAAAGGGTTACCAAAGGGGGCTAAACCTAAGGCTATTATTTTAATCTTATTAACATTTTCATTTTCTATTTGGGTTGTTAGTTACCTTTGGTTAAAAATAAGCTTATTGGTACTGTTATGTTGGTTGTTAATGTTTATGTATAGGCTTCCAGTGGTTGATGAACAAATTTCAGGGAAAAATAAGAAGGTTTCATAGACGGGGAATTCCAATCTATGAAACGCAATATAATAGGGGGAAATGTCTTAGCTAGTCTTATACATCTAGGCGAATATAACGCTCAAATACATAATTTAAGTTGTTGATTAGCCAATTTTTACCATAGATCTCTTCTTGCTGTAACACTTGTTTAATCACTTCAGGTGTTAATAATTGCTCAGCTTCATGCGCTAAAGGCCAATAACTAATATGCCACGGTTCGTATGCGACACCAGCATCAATTGCTGTGAACGGGCGATAAAAATCGAATGTTGACATATTTTCAGTAAGCCAATCATTTAGCTCTGCAAGGTAGCCCCCAGCCTCATATTCCCATGGTTCTAACTGCAATGTTTGCCCTGTAGGGATACGCAAAGGGTCATAAACATCAATCTCTGTGCCCCAGTGATGGCGACTGGCTCCGGGTAATGCGGACCAATGCAGAATAGCTTCACATAGTTCCCCTTCAGAAAGTTGGCTGATATCTAATGGTTGACTATGAGTATCAAGAACAGGGCGCAGGCCGGTAAATTTTTCATTCCAAATAAGTTGTTGACGTGAAAAATCACGAAAAGCGCTTGCTGACTGTAATTTAAAGCCCGCTTTAGTCGCGGTTTGTTGCATTGCAAGAAACGCTTTTGTTGCATTAAATTGCAAGCGATGTGACCCGCCAAGCGTAACTAAATGGTCTGTTGAGCGGCCAGTTAGCATTTCAACAGTGAGCATATTATTGGTGGTCATAGTATTAACAACTCCATGATCCTCTCATAGATTAAAGCTAATTGTTGTAGGTCATCCACTTTTACGCATTCATCAACTTTATGAATTGTTGCATTTAATGGGCCTAGTTCAATCACTTGAGTGCCCATTTGAGCGATAAAACGGCCATCCGACGTACCACCACTGGTTGAAAGTTCAGCGTTTTGACCCGTTAATTCATGAATTGCTTGTAATGTAGCGGTAACTAATTCGCGTTTTTCTGTCAAAAAAGGTTGCCCAGATAGTACCCATTCAATTTTATACTCGAGTCCATGTCGTGATAACATTTCAGTGACCCTGTCACGTATTTGTGTGTCAGTCAACTCAGTACTAAAACGGAAATTAAATTGGACAGATAATTCTCCAGGGATCACATTACTTGCCCCTGTCCCTGCATGGATGTTAGCAATTTGCATCGTCGTTGCTGGGAAAAAATCATTACCAGTATCCCATGTGGTGGTCGTAAGCTCATGCAAAAACGCACTTGCGCGGTGAACTGGGTTAGTTGCTAAATGTGGGTAGGCGACATGGCCTTGTACGCCGATGATAGTGAGGTTAGCTGTGATTGAACCTCTGCGGCCATTTTTAACAATGTCACCTAATTGAGCTTGACTAGAAGGCTCACCGACTAAACAGTAGTCGACGCGTTCTTGGCGCTGCATTAAAGTTTCAACGACTTTAACAGTACCGTCTAACGCATCTGCCTCTTCATCTGAGGTAATTAAAAAGGCTAAACGACCCTGATGGTTGGGGTGTTTTTCAACAAATCGCTCTGCAGCGACGACCATTGCTGCGACTGAACCCTTCATGTCGGCAGCACCACGGCCATAAAGATGCTGATTTATAATCGTAGGTGTAAATGGTGGTGTTTGCCACTGAGCACTATTACCCGCAGGGACAACATCAGTGTGACCTGCGAAGGCTAAAGTAGGGCCTTTTGCGCCACGAAATGCCCAAAAATTTAATGTATTCCCAAAGGGCATGGGCTCAATAATGAAGCCAATTTTGTCTAGGCGTTCAATAAGTAAGGCTTGGCAGCCTTGGTCATCAGGGCTGATTGAAGGGCGAACAATAAGTTCTTTGGCAAGTTGAATAACCGGACAATCCATTTTAATCACCTGATTATTTAATGAAGTTTTGGTACTCATCCGCATTAAACCCAACTAGATAACGGTTATCAGCGGAAACAAGTACAGGGCGTTTGATCATCGCAGGCTCTGCAAGTAATACCTTTTTAGCGCTATTAGCGTCGATAACGGCATTTTTTTCATCATCAGTCAATTTACGCCATGTAGTACCACGCTTATTAACGAGGATTTCCCAGTCAATGTTATCCATCAGTGTAGAAAGTAATGCATCACTAATTCCATCAACCCGATAATCATGGAACTGATAATCAACCCCATTATCCTCTAAGTATCGGCGAGCTTTTTTTATGGTGTCACAATTTTTAATTCCGTACATAATATAAGGAGAAGCAGCAGGGGTGTTCGACATACAATGGTCCTCAAAAAATAGCGATATACCTTATATAATGCGGGAAAATGCATTGAGGATCTACCCCAAAATGGTAAATAGATATCAAGGTTATTATTTGCTTACATATAGTTTATTTCATAAATATTAAATGAATTAAACTGAGCGTTAATATTAAATTATATAGATTTATTTTGAGCGCATATATATTAAGCTTGCTTCAAGTCGTGAGCGGACACGTAGCTTCTTAAGAATATTGCGTATGTGAACTTTCACCGTTTCCTCTGAAATAAAAAACAATTTAGCTATTTCCCTATTTTTTAAGCCTAGTGCCATTTTGTGAATGATTTCACATTCGCGTCGAGTTAGTGTTGATAAAGGGTCAGTAGATTGATGCCGTGTAATAAGCAGTTGATATATTTTTTCACTAAACACATGCTGGCCTTCTGATGCTTTTTTCATACTATAAAATAGCATATCTAGATCACTGTTTTTTAATAAATAACCTTGAGCACCGGAATCGATAGCATTATACACATCAGTCTTAATAGTAGATGCAGATAACACTAATATATAACTATTTATACAATGCTTACGAAGTGAGCGTATGGTCTCAAACGTTTTATTCCCTCGAATATTAGTATCAATTATTATTAGGTTAGGGTGTAACTGTGTTGCGACATTCAAAGCGTCGTTACAGCAGCAACATTCAGCAATTATAGTAAAGTAATCATCGGTATTTATAAGTTGACGTAATCCGAAGTGTATGATCGGGTGTTCATCAATAATCATTACTGAATAATTAGACATAGTCGGTTCCTTTGTCATGTCTTAAGGAATATCATATTTTCCATATAGAGAGTGGGCTGTTAAATAATTTATTTAATATATAATTAATATATATAATAGTGTTTTTTCACTATGTATTAGGTTGTTATATATTGCCTGTATTGCTGAAATAAGTTACTGAAATATGTTATGAGAACACGACATAAAAATAATAATCACAAATTTTGATAATACATTAAATTGGTGTAAATAATATCTAATATTTTAATATGATAATGATAAAAAAATAATCATGAAAGTAAAAATAATATTTTCACAATTTAATTTGCATGTTTTTTAAATTGAAGGAGTACATAATGATATATGATTTATATAAAATTAATAAATATCTTAGTCTGTGAGAAATAGATTAATATCTTAAACGTGTTGCTGTTATCACTTTTATTATTGGTAGAGGCAGGGGGACTTTGAATGGATAAAACGATAGCGCAGGTAAGGTATCTGCAGACATATTGCTGATAATATCATCGTAACCGAAAGATTTTTCTGGAAATTGCCAGCATGATCATGATTTGCTAGTGAGATGTGTTTATACTGTTAGCGCTCTTACCTTACCAATTTTGAAAGGACTTGACGATGGATGATAAATTAAAACAAAGTGCTCTTGATTTTCATGAGTTTCCACATCCTGGGAAAATTACTGTTACTCCAACTAAACCATTAACAACCCAGCGCGATCTTGCATTAGCTTATTCCCCCGGCGTTGCTGTTCCATGCCTTGAAATTGCTGAAAACCCACTTAAAGCTTACCGTTATACTGCTAAAGGTAACCTTGTTGGCGTTGTGTCCAACGGTACGGCAGTTCTTGGGTTAGGTAATATTGGTGCTTTGGCAGGTAAACCTGTCATGGAAGGGAAAGGCGTACTATTTAAAAAGTTTTCTGGCGTTGATGTCTTTGATATTGAAGTTGATGAAACAGACCCAGACAAACTGGTTGATATCATTGCTTCGCTTGAGCCAACTTTTGGTGGTATTAATTTGGAAGATATCAAAGCGCCAGAATGCTTTTATATTGAACAAAAACTGCGTGAACGCATGAAAATACCCGTATTCCACGATGACCAACACGGGACAGCGATTATCTGTACTGCTGCGGTTATCAATGGATTACGTATTGTAAAAAAAGAGATTGGTGACGTCCGTCTAGTAGTTTCAGGCGCGGGAGCCGCATCAATCGCTTGTATGAATTTATTAGTCGCATTAGGCTTAAAACGTGAAAATATCACAGTTTGTGACTCAAAAGGTGTTATTTATAAGGGTCGTGACGAAAAAATGGATGTCACTAAAGCGGCCTATGCGATTGAAGATAACGGCCAGCGTACTTTAGCTGATGCGATACCAAATGCCGATATTTTCCTAGGTTGTTCTGGTCCTCGTCTTTTAACGCCTGAAATGGTGAAAACCATGGCAAAAGACCCACTCATATTGGCGCTTGCCAACCCAGAGCCTGAAATTCTTCCACCGTTAGCCAAAGAGGTTCGTCCTGACGCCATTATCTGTACAGGTCGTTCTGATTATCCTAACCAAGTTAATAACGTTTTATGCTTCCCATTCATTTTCCGTGGTGCACTGGATGTGGGTGCGACAACCATTAACGAAGAAATGAAACTAGCTTGTGTGTATGCCATTGCAGATTTGGCTTTGGCAGAACAAAGTGAAGAAGTGGCCTCTGCGTATGGTAATCAGGACTTATTTTTTGGCCCTGAATATATTATTCCTAAACCATTTGACCCACGCTTAATTGTTAAGATTGCTCCTGCTGTTGCAAAAGCCGCTATGGATTCAGGCGTTGCAACACGACCAATCGAAGACTTTGATGTGTATATCGAAAAATTAAATCAGTTTGTCTATAAAACAAACTTGTTTATGAAGCCTATTTTCTCTCAAGCGAAAACAGAGAAAAAACGCATTGTTTTGGCGGAAGGGGAAGAAGAGCGCGTATTGCATGCGACTCAAGAATTAGTTTCATTAGGTTTAGCGTTCCCTGTTTTAGTTGGGCGTCCTAGTGTGATTGAAATGCGCATTCAAAAGCTTGGCCTACATATTGAACTAGGTAAAGATTTTGAAGTAGTAAACAATGAAAATGACCCACGGTATAAAGAGTACTGGCAAGAATACTACCAGATTATGAAACGCCGAGGCGTCTCACAAGAAATGGCACGTCGTGCTGTAATCAATAACCCAACCTTAATTGGTGGGATCATGGTATTGCGTGGCGAAGCAGATGGGATGATTTGCGGTACTGTCGGAAGTTATGGTGAACATTACGAAGTCGTCAAAGAACTATTTGGTTTCCGTGAAGGTGTTCATACCGCAGGTGCGATGAATGCCTTGCTACTACCAACCGGTAACACGTTTATCGCCGATACTTACGTTAATGAAGACCCTACACCTGAAGAGCTAACAGAAATTACTTTAATGGCGGCAGATACCGTACGTCGCTTTGGTATTGAACCAAAAGTTGCTCTGCTTTCTCGTTCTAGTTTTGGTTCTTCGGATTGCGCATCAGCACAAAAAATGCGCGACACACTTGCGATGGTTAAAGCACGTGATCCGCACCTTGAAATTGACGGTGAAATGCATGCCGATGCGGCCTTAATCGAATCAATTCGCAAAGATGTGATGCCTGATAGCCCATTAAAAGGTTCAGCTAACTTATTGATTATGCCTAATATGGAAGCAGCTCGTATTAGTTATAATTTACTGCGAGTGACTAGCTCTGATGGTGTTACTGTAGGGCCAGTATTGATGGGAGTAGCGAAGCCTGTGCATATTTTAACGCCAATTGCTTCAGTACGTCGCATTGTGAATATGGTGGCATTAGCCGTTGTAGAAGCACAAACTAACCCGCTATAGGTTTTGTGTTAATAACTTAACATTATCTGTAAAGACTTCTGTTTTTATAAAATAGAAGTCTTTTTTAATTGAAAATGATTCTCATTATCTGTATTTTGTAGTGTAGACTACAGCATACGGAAAGTATAATGATTTCAATTAGATTAATATCAAAAGTATCCATTTTTATCGTCGGGTTATTCATTATTAGCGGTTGTGTGCAAAAAGTTACACCGTCCATAGTACAACTAGATAATCAGCTTACTGGGCCAAATCAATTGGTTGATTTGTCTACCGGAAAACCAATTACGCCTCAACAACTTATCCAGCAACTCGCACAATCCACTCATGTGATTGTGGGGGAAAAGCATGACAATCTGTATCATCACCAAATAGAGCAGTGGGTTGCTCAGGAAATGCAACAGCTTCGCCCTCAAGGCTCTGTGTTACTTGAAATGATTACGCCTTCACAGCAAAACAATATCACCAAGGTGCAAGCTCAGATGCAAAGTAACCTTTATATACGTGATGAAAAGCTACAGGCGGCTATTAAGTGGAATACTGGCTGGCCTTGGGGCTTATACGGTAATCTGGTAAGGCATTTACTTAGTCAGCCATATCCTTTGTTGAGCGCTAATTTAGATAAACAGGTTATTACAGAGGCTTATGCTAATCCACCTGTACTAAAAGGCCAGTATTCAACGCAGTCAGTAGTACAAGATACAATTCGGAAAACGATTAAAAGCTCACATGGTGGGGAACTTACCGTTGAACAAGTAGAAAAAATGACTGTTATTCAGCAGATGCGTGATCGGGCAATGGCACAAGCGTTAATCAATGCGCCAAAACCTGCGTTGCTGTATGCCGGTGGGTACCACGCAACCCGTGCAATCGGGGTTCCTTTACACTTACAAGATTTAGCTCCTGAAATAGAATTTAAAGTTTTGATTATCTCCGAAGAGGGTAATCAAATTGAAAACTTACATGCTGATTATGTTTGGTATACGCCAAAGAATAATTAATTTCGCATAAGATAAGTAATATTCATTAATTATGCGAATGATTTAACATTAAAGTCAATAAATGCTTTTCATTTGCATTTGTTATTGATTATCATTTACATACTTTTTTTATGATAAGAAAGATGAAAATGGTGGCGATGACTTTAGGTTATGAACAAGCAACAAAAACCAGTAGCTCAGTTGTATTAGCGGTTCTTTTACACATAATGGTTATTGGTTTCTTTATTCGTACTATAGAAGATAAATGGGATGATTACTTACCATCACCTTCAGTGGTAATGGAACTCTCTTTTGAGTCAGAAGCAAAACAATTAACTGAAACTAATATTGGGAAAACACAAGAACTTTCGATAGCAAGCGAAGCAAAGCTGACTCCTGACGATGAGTTTCTTGAACCGGTTGTTCCAGTTAATGAAGATGCTGAATTATTAGTGGCGAAAATTAAAAATAAGAAAACACAACCAGAGGTCAAAAAAGCACATAAGGAAATTAGTAACAAACGAATAAGTGAAATTGAAAGCGATAATTCAAAAGCGAGTTCTGCACCGGTGACTAGTGAGGCGGTGGCTAAACAACAAACACAGCGCGTTGCTGCACAAGTTGATAGCAGTTCTCAAGCTGATGATAGCAAACGTCAATGGGAAGCAATGGTACTGGGGCAGTTGAACAAGTTTAAGCGCTACCCTGATGATGCGAAAAGGCGTAATAGAATAGGGCGTCCTATCATAAAATTTGAGGTTGATGCACAAGGTTATGTATTAGACAGTGTATTAATTAAAAACTCCGGGACGCAATCATTAGATAGAGAAGCACAACGTGTCCTTTTGAGAGCTGAACCATTGCCACCACCACCAATTGATATGTTAGTTAATGGAAAGGTAACGGTGAAGTTACCTATTGACTTTAATATCATCAATGATTAATCAGGGTAAGAAATGCTAACACATTTAAATCTATTGTCAGGCTTCTCTCAAGCCGTTAAATTTTGTCTCATTGTATTATTGGGACTACAGACAAACGCAAGTTTTGCGGAGGAAAGAATGATTGCACCAAAGGCACAAAAACAGCCTCATACGATGACTATTCATGGTGATACGCGTATCGATGATTACTATTGGCTGCGGGATGATGCAAGAAAGTCACCAGAAGTTATTGAATACTTAACACAAGAAAACAACTATACACAGCAACAACTTCAATCTGGAAGTTCGTTAAAAAAAGAAATTTATGATGAGTTGTTTTCTCGAGTAAAACAAGATGATGAGTCAGTTCCCTATAATTATAATGGTTATATATACCGTTCACGAGTCGTTGCGGGTAAAAACTATCCGATATATGAAAGACGCCCTATTAATAGTGATGGTGAATGGGTTGTCTTAGTTGATGGTAATGAACGCGCTAAGGGCACCGAATATTATCGCATGGGGGCATTAGCCATCTCGCCGGATAACACCACGCTAGCTATTGCTGAAGATCGCCAAGGGCGTAATGAATTTGCTGTGTCATTTCGCAAAATTAAGGGGGGCGAATGGCAAGAAAATATATTAACCAATACATCAGGTAATATTGTTTGGGCCAATGATAACCAAACACTATTTTATGTGAATAAGGACAAGCAAACATTGTTGCCTTACCAAGTGGTTAAACACCAATATGGTACACAACAAACCCAAGATAAACTGGTGTATGAAGAAAAGGATGACACTTTTTACGTTAGCTTAGCGAAATCGACGTCAAAAGATTTCATTTTAATTGGTATCACGAGTACTGAAACGTCTGAATACCGGTTAATTGATGCTAACCAGCCACAAAATGAAGTTAAAATTCTACAACCACGTCAAACAGGGGTTGAGTATTATCCTGATCATTTCAATGGTAAATTCTATATTCGCTCTAATCACCAACACCCATTATTTGGTTTATACATTGCAGACAATATTTCAGCGCCGTGGTTAAGCTTTATAGCCCCTCGTGATGGGGTAGATCTGGAAGATTTTGCTTTATTTAATAATTGGTTAGTTGTGGAAGAACGTCAAAATGGTTTGGTGAATATCCGCCAAATCAGTTGGTTAACGCATAAAGAAAACCAAGTAAGCTTTGATGACCCAACTTACATGGCGTGGATCGGGAATAACCCTGAGCCTGATACGGATACACTACGCTACGGTTATTCATCAATGACCACGCCATCTTCAGTATATGAAATTAATATGCTGACTCAAGAAAAGCAGCTTCTAAAACAAGAAGAAGTTAAAGATTTTAATAAACAAAATTACCAAAGTAAGCGTATTTGGGTTACTGCACGAGATGGTGTAAAAGTCCCTGTTTCCTTGGTTTACCGTAAAGATCTTTTCAAACAGGGTCAAAACCCATTGTTAGTCTATGGTTATGGCGCTTATGGTTACGGAATTGACCCATCATTTAGTTCATCCCGCTTGTCTTTGCTTGATCGTGGCTTTGTTTACGCGATTGCTCACATTCGTGGTGGTGGTGACTTAGGTAAAAATTGGTACATACAAGGTAAAACAATCCACAAGATGAATACCTTTACTGACTTTATTGATGCAACCAAAGGGTTATTATCAGAAGGTTACGGTAAAGCAGGGCATGTTTATGCCATGGGGGGAAGTGCTGGTGGCTTGTTGATGGGGGCGGTTGTGAACATGGCGCCTAATTTATATGAGGGTGTGGTTTCCGCTGTCCCATTTGTTGATGTGGTGACTACCATGTTAGACCCGTCAATTCCTCTGACGACAGGGGAATACGATGAGTGGGGGAATCCAGAAAACGAAGAGGATTACTGGAGAATAAAAGCTTATAGTCCATATGATAATATCAAAGCACAACATTACCCACATATTCTAGTGACGACAGGGTTACATGACTCTCAAGTTCAATACTGGGAGCCTGCTAAATGGGTAGCTAAATTGCGAGATATTAAACAAGGTGATTCATTATTATTATTAGAAACCAATATGAGTGCGGGGCATGGTGGTAAGTCAGGGCGTTTTAATGCGCTAGACGACATAGCTCGTGAATATAGCTTTATCTTAATGCTTGAAGATAAACCCAAATATTTTCCATATTTAAAATAATAATTAACCTATAAAAATTAGGTTTTCTTAGGGCAGCAACAATATTAATGGCATTGTTGCTGGGCCTTTTCACAGGCACTATTTTGTTCTGTGTTAGCAATGTGAGCGTATGACACTCAGTACGTTTACAGGAATGGTTTAATGAATAATAAAACAATAATTATGGTAGCTGGTATTATTGCCACTAGCTACCAAGGGGTTGCTTTAGCTGAAAATACGCAGCAGAAAAATAAACAGAAAAATAATGTGGTTAATTTTAGCCAGTTAAAAGTTTCGGGTGCGCAGAAACAAACCCCGCTCGTCAAAGCATTAGAAAAACCCGGTGCTTACAATGCGGTTGGTACGGAAAATAAATTACAGTCGATGGACAAAATTATCCGCACGATGCCCGGTACTTATACCCAAATGGATGGCAGCCAAGGAACGGTGAATGTTAATCTCCGTGGTCTGAGTGGTTTTGGGCGCGTGAATATGATGGTTGATGGTATCACGCAGAGTTATTATGGAATTTCCCCGAGTCAATATACACATGGACAACAACCAAATAATGATTTTGGCGCTTTAATCGATCCAAATTTTATTGTTGAAATTGAAGTAGAAAAAGGGCAATTAAATGGAGGAAATAGTGTTAACGCTTTAGTAGGGAGCGCAAATTTCCGCACTATCGGTATTGATGATGTGATTTTTAAAGATAATTTATATGGGCTCCGTAGTAAAGCTAGTTGGGGAGATAATGGTCTCGGTTATAATGGAATGGTGGCGGTTGCAGGGAAAACATTATTACAAGATGATGGTTATTTTGGCGGATTAATTGCGGTTAGTGGCCATAATATTCCTGGTAGTTATAAAAATGGTGATGGGTTTGATAGTGACGACTTTGCCACTGATTCCACTTTCAAACAAAAGCCCCAATCGCAATTAGCCAAATTGAAATATAAACCTAATGACAGCCATGAATTAGAATTCAGTGGTCGTTTCTTACAAAATAAGCTCACGAGAAGAAAGATTAATAGTGAAGATTATTATATTAAATATAAATATACGCCGCTGAATGAGTTAATTGATGTTGAGGTTTTAGCTAGCCATGGTAAAAACGACCAACAATTTGAAGGTGACTCATTAGGTTGGGCATTAAGGCAAGGTAAGTCTAAAAATATTGGCGATGGACTTAATCTTTCTAATACAAGTCGGTTTTCATATGGTGATGTTGATTTTCAATGGAAAGTAGGTTCTAAGTTATCTAAAACGAAATATGAGCGCGAGGTTAGTTCTGTTATTGACCAAGATACGTTGAACTATAACCCATTCTCGCCAAGTGGGTCGTTAGATCTTGCGAGCGCCTATACACAACTAGAAGCAAAGTATGGTATCTATACAGCAATTTTTGATTTGAACTATATGAATTACCACTTAAAAGGTTTCAAACCTGCATGTGGCGATCAAGATTTTTGTTTTCCACAAGAAGCCGCGACTTTAAATTTACGGGGTAATGGTTTTAACCCCGGAGTTTTATTATCAGCAGAAATTATTCCTGAATTCCAGCCATTTGTTAGTTATGCGCATTCAATGAGAGTACCGAATACGCAAGAGGTTTTTTATTCTCAAGAAGGTGGTAATTCAATGAACCCATTCTTAAAAGAAGAGAAATCACAGACATGGCAAGTTGGTTTTAATAGCTTTAAACCGGATTTAATTTTTGAAGGTGACCAGTTTAATATGAAGGCATTATGGTTCCATACAAAAATTAAAGACTATATTACGAGTAAGCCTTATTTACTTTGTCGCCCAAGATCAAATGCTGAACTGGCTTGGTGTTTGATGAATGATGATGTATGGGACAAAGAATTCCCAGAATTTATGCGTAAAAGCTATATGTATGTCAATGAGCCTCATGATGTTAATCTACGTGGCTATGAATTACAGGCTAATTATGATGCAGGTATAGTTTATTCAACATTATCCTATACCAAAGAAACTGGGGATCAACCTAACTCTATAGCTAAAGTTGCTGATTTCAGTGCGGGGGACTTCACAGAGCTTCCCGATTATTATTTGACGTTAGATTCTGGTGTACGTTTATTGGATGAGAAATTAACCGTAGGTACAACCATTACATGGACAGGCCCCTCAAAACGAATTGGTGTACAGTCTATCGTTGATCATGATGGAAATGCGCTAAAAGATAACTATGAAAAACAACCTACAATTATTGATTTATATGCAGACTATGAAGTTAATAAAAACGTTAAATTGATGATGACGGTTAATAATGTAACCAATAAAAATTATTCGGATGCACTAAATCGTGCAAATTCTACCGCTATTATGGAAGAACGCGGTAAAAACAATGCAACAGCTAGAGGGCGTACTTATATGATTGGCGGACAGGTGCGTTTCTAATCAACGTATCAGTTTAATACCACTTATCTCGTTATTTTTATCGAGATAAGTGGATAAAATAATCATTTCGATACTCTTTTGGCTTTAACCTTTTCAATATGGGTAACTTGGCTTTCAACCCAGCCATCATTAAGGCGAGTTTTCAGTGGTTGGCCGATTTTCACTTGGCTGGTTTTTTTCAACACTGTACCTTTAGCGGTTTCACTGATACTAAACCCGCGAGCTAAGGTAGCTAATGGGCTAACCGCTTCCATTTTTGAACAAGCTACTGCGAAACGTTGGCGGTAACTATTAACCAAACTCGTGACCATATTCTGCAAATGATACTGTGTCTGCTGCAACTGTCGCTGCTGTTTTTGCAATTGAGGGCGCAAATCATTTTGCAGTAAACGGCGATTAACTTTTTCGAATTTAACCGTTGAATTTTGTAGTTGTCGAGTCATCGACTGCGCCAGTTTTTGTTGCAATAAATTAAGCTGGTTATGTTGCCTTGCCAAACGCAATTGCGGGTGCTGTTGCTGTAAACGATGATGTAAACGAGCAAACCTTTGTTGTTGACCCGCCACGTAATAATCCATTGCCATTTCAAGATGTTGCTGTGCTGATTTTATCTGGCGTAGCATCTCTAATTGGTTACGGCTGACTAACTCTGCTGCGGCAGAAGGCGTTGGTGCTCGAACATCGGCAACATAATCCGCAATCGTCACGTCAGTTTCATGACCAACAGCACTAATTATAGGCAGTTGGCTAGCAAAAATAGCCCTAGCAACGATTTCTTCATTAAAGGCCCACAAATCTTCAAGTGAACCACCACCGCGACCAACGATTAATACATCGCATTCTTGACGCAAATTTGCCAGCTCAATCATTCTCGCAATTTGGGCTGGTGCCAATTCACCTTGAACCGCTGTAGGGTAAATGATAATTGGCAGTGAAGGGTCACGACGGCGTAAAATGTTTAAAATATCATGTAATGCAGCCCCGGTTGCCGAAGTGATAATACCGACGCATTTAGCTGGGCTAGGCAAAGTTTTTTTATAGGTGACATCAAACAAGCCTTGCGCATTTAGAGTTTGCTTTAAAAGCTCAAAGCGTTGTTGTAACAAGCCTTCGCCAGCAGGTTGCATGCTTTCGATGATCAATTGGTAATCACCGCGAGGCTCATACAAAGTCACGGTAGCCTTGACTAAAACTTGTTGGCCATTTTGTGGGCGAAATGTCACACGCGCATTTTGCCCACGAAACATCGCTGCACGAACTTGTGCACGGTCATCCTTCAAGGTCAAATACCAATGACCTGAACTTGGCTGCGAAAAATTAGAAATTTCAGCAGTTAGCCAAATACGGCCCATTTGGTTATCAAGAAGTTCGCGAACCGCTTGGTTTAGTTTACTAACTGAGTAAATAGCACTATTTTGTGATGTCGACATGTGAGCTAGATCAAATTTTAAAACAAGGACTTAATTGATAGATACTAACGTAGCCATTGGAGTTATCAAGTTTTTTTTCAAAAAAAGGCTGGAAGCAACCGATTACGGTGTGTATAATTCCGCGGCAATATTTTATACCTTTCCATAACGCTGCCTGGTGGGATATTGCCTATGTTACGCATTAAAAAAGAAGCACTAACTTTCGACGACGTTTTACTCGTTCCTGCACACTCAACGGTATTGCCAAATACTGCAGATTTATCAACTCAACTGACTGCAAACATCCGCCTGAACATTCCTATGCTTTCTGCAGCCATGGACACCGTTACTGAATCTGATCTTGCAATCGCGCTGGCTCAAGAAGGCGGTATCGGTTTTATCCACAAAAACATGACCATCGAGCGCCAAGCGGAAGAAGTCCGCCGTGTGAAAAAACATGAAAGTGGCGTCGTGACAGACCCTGTTACGGTGACGCCAGATACAACAATTCGTCAGGTACAAGAGTTGTCTGAACGCAATGGTTTCGCAGGTTACCCTGTGGTAGCTAAAGACAATTCATTAGTGGGGATTATTACTGGCCGTGATGTCCGTTTCGTCACTGACCTTGACCAGCCAGTTACTGCGGTAATGACGCCGAAAGAGCGTTTAGTTACTGTGAAAGAAGGCGAAGCGCGTGAAGTCGTGTTACAAAAAATGCATGAAAAACGTGTAGAAAAAGCCTTAGTGATTGATGATAACTTTCATTTGTTAGGGATGATCACCGTTAAAGATTTCCAAAAAGCAGAACGTAAGCCTAATGCTTGTAAGGACGAACAGGGGCGTTTACGTGTTGGCGCAGCCGTTGGTGCCGGAGCAGGTAACGAAGAGCGTGTTGACGCGCTGGTTGCTGCTGGCGTTGATGTATTATTGATTGACTCATCTCATGGTCACTCTGAAGGTGTATTACAGCGTATTCGTGAAACGCGTCAAAAATACCCAGAATTACAAATTATTGGTGGTAACGTTGCGACAGCCGAAGGTGCAAAAGCATTGGCAGAGGCAGGCGTTAGTGCTGTAAAAGTAGGGATTGGCCCAGGTTCTATTTGTACTACACGTATTGTTACTGGTGTTGGGGTTCCTCAAATCACTGCTATTGCAGAAGCGGCAGAGGCATTGGCTGGCACTGGTATCCCTGTGATTGCAGATGGGGGAATTCGTTTTTCTGGTGATATTTCTAAAGCGATTGCCGCTGGGGCAGCTTGTGTCATGGTTGGCTCTATGTTTGCGGGGACTGAAGAATCGCCAGGAGAAACTATTTTATTCCAAGGTCGTACCTATAAAGCATACCGTGGTATGGGTTCATTAGGAGCTATGTCTAAAGGTTCTTCAGACCGTTATTTCCAATCTGATAATGCGGCTGACAAACTTGTCCCTGAGGGGATTGAAGGCCGTGTGGCGTATAAAGGCCGCTTAAAAGAAATTATTCATCAACAAATGGGCGGGCTACGCTCCTGTATGGGGCTGACAGGTTGTGGTACTATTGATGCGTTAAGAACAAAAGCAGAATTTGTTCGTATTAGTGGTGCTGGTATCCAAGAAAGCCACGTTCATGACGTTACTATCACAAAAGAATCTCCGAACTACCGTTTGGGGCAATAATCGATAACGTTTCAGGGTGGTGCGGTTAATTAATACGCACCACCGATTTTATTTTTGACTTGAATTTTTGGAATTCTCCTCAAATGACAACAAATATCCATAAGCATCGCATTCTTATCCTTGACTTCGGTTCGCAATATACACAGCTGATTGCCCGTCGTATCCGTGAAATTGGCGTTTATTGTGAACTCTGGGCGTGGGACGTTACAGAAGAGCAAATTCGAGAATTTAATCCAAATGGTATTATTCTTTCTGGTGGGCCAGAAAGCACCACGGAATCAGATAGCCCACGCGCTCCTGACTACGTGTTCAATGCAGGCGTACCTGTATTAGGTATTTGCTATGGCATGCAAACAATGTCAATGCAATTAGGTGGCGCAGTTGAGGTTTCAGGCGAGCGTGAATTCGGCTATGCAAATGTAGAAGTTACTGAGCAATGTGAACTGTTCCGTGATATTCATGATTCATTGAATGAAGCTGGCAAGCCTGTTTTAGATGTGTGGATGAGTCATGGAGATAAAGTGACTGCGATTCCAGCGGACTTCAAAACGATCGCAAGCACACCAAGCTGCCCATATGCCATCATGGCAAATGAGGAAAAAAGGTTCTATGGGGTTCAATTCCACCCAGAAGTTACTCACACACACCAAGGTTTAAATATCTTAAAACGTTTTGTACAAGATATTTGCCAATGTGAGGCACTATGGACACCAGCGGCAATTATAGAAGACACGGTTGCGCGCTTGAAAGAGCAAATCGGAGATGATCATGTATTGCTGGCACTTTCAGGTGGCGTTGATTCATCAGTAACGGCTCTGTTATTAAACCGTGCAATTGGCAAGCGTTTGACCTGCGTATTCGTTGATAACGGCTTATTACGTTTAAATGAAGCAGACCAAGTGATGGAAATGTTCGAGGGTAAATTTGACTTGAACATCATTCATGCTAAAGCTGAAGATCGTTTCTTAAGTGCATTAGCAGGGATCAGCGATCCTGAAGCTAAACGTAAGAAAATTGGCCATGTATTTATCGAGGTATTCGATGAAGAGTCATCGAAGCTTCCTAACATTAAATGGCTAGCACAAGGGACAATTTACCCTGATGTTATTGAATCCGCCGCTTCAGCGACAGGTAAGGCACACGTTATCAAATCACACCATAACGTAGGTGGTTTACCGGATGACATGAAGTTAGGTTTGGTTGAGCCGTTAAAAGAACTGTTTAAAGATGAAGTACGTAAAATCGGTCTTGAACTGGGCCTGCCATACGACATGTTATATCGCCATCCATTCCCAGGACCAGGCTTAGGCGTTCGTGTACTCGGCGAAGTTAAGAAAGAATATTGTGATTTACTACGCCGCGCAGATGCTATCTTTATTGAAGAACTACATAAGGCAGATTTATACCATAAAGTTAGCCAAGCATTTACCGTGTTTTTACCTGTTCGTTCCGTCGGTGTGATGGGAGATGGTCGTAAATACGATTGGGTTGTTTCTCTGCGTGCTGTTGAGACTATTGACTTTATGACCGCTCATTGGGCACATTTACCATATGATTTCTTAGGCCGTGTATCAAACCGCATTATCAATGAAATTAGCGGTATTTCTAGGGTCGTATATGATATTAGTGGTAAACCACCAGCAACAATTGAGTGGGAATAATATAGTTATTGCTGATAACAGTTTTTAGTTATCGATAAATCCAAAGGCATCAGTTAGTTACTGGTGCCTTTTTGTTTTTAACAGTCTTTAGCAGTTGACAATTGCCGATAATTTTGACGGTATATGTGACGGTATCAGAAATAATAATGACTAAATTGATAACTTAATACCGTCGAATAAAATATAAAAATGACGGTATCACGCAAAGGAATACCGACGTGTTAACCGATAAAAAATTAAAGAGCTTAAAGCCAGAAGACAAGCTATATAAGGTAGCTGATCGTGACGGTTTGTATGTTGCTGTTACAAAAACTGGCGCTATATCATTTAGATATGATTACCGCTTTAACGGGCGTAGAGAAACCATAACTTTTGGACGCTACAGCGATGACGGTATTACACTTGCGGAAGCAAGAGAAATGTTAATCGATGCCAAAAAGACGCTGAACGCAGGCGTATCACCAGCTTCACAGAAACGAGACGGTATTACAAAGCGAAAAATAGGGTTAACCCTGAAAGACTATACCGTCAAATATCTATCAGAAACCCGTTTCGCAGACAGCACGCTAGATATGAAGACTGCTATTGTCGAAAGGGATCTATACCCAACGCTGGGTAAACTACAGCTAGAAGAAATCACGACACAAAAGGTTAGGGCCTTATGTGAAAAAATTAAAGAGCGTGGCGGCAAGTCAACTGCTTTACAGATACGTGAAATTGTTGGCTCTGTATTCGACTACGTTATTGATCGTGGCTATGAGATAGAAAACCCTGTTAGCAGTATCAAAGCTTCTTCAATCGCTACCTTTGAGGCACGCGATAGGGCAATGACAGCTAAAGAAGTCGGAATATTTTTTAATGAGTTAGAAAATTATAGCTGTTACCCAACCCTGAAATTAGCGGTTAAGTTCGTGATATTAACGCTGGTTAGAAAAAGCGAATTTATAAAAGCGACATGGAGTGAAATAGATTTTGAGGAAAGGGCTTGGATCATACCTAAGTCGAGGATGAAAGGAAGAAGGGCGCACGTAATTTATTTATCTGAGCAAGCCTACGATATTCTCATTGGCTTAAAGGCCTGTGCTATGGGGAGTGAATATTTGATACCGGGTAGACATGATATTAGCAAGCATATGTCTAATGCGTCATTAAACAATGTGATCACTGGTGTTATTAAGCGTATTAATGATAAAGGGATTAATTTTGAACCGTTGACAGTCCATGATTTGAGAAGAACAGCCAGCACATTGCTACATGAGGCTGGCTTCAATTCTGACTGGATAGAGAAGTGTTTAGCCCACGAACAAAAAGGCGTACGTGCTGTTTATAACAAAGCAGAGTATGCAGAGCAGCGCCGCGATATGCTACAGCAGTGGGCTAATATGGTGGATGGTTGGATAGAGAAAGAGAAGGGTAAAATTTAAGAGGTTTATTTTTCTGAGCCTAAAACTTTTGTGGCAAGTAAAGTTGATAGCATCGACGCACCAACCACAAGCCATAATGTGGAATAAAAAAGCCGCTCAATAATTACTGGGCGGCTATCGTTTTCGGTACCTATTGCAGAAAATACATATCCTGCAATCCATGCGTACGCTATCAAAATGAGTTCAATCAATGGTGACCGCCTTGGTTATAAATTGTGGCCCAGTAAGTTCAATACTGTTGTTCGGGCATTCATTGCCCCAAGCATCCCAACCTTGTGACATGTCACGCGCAAATAACTCTATGCGATTAACGTCACCGTATAATTGTTCAAGCCTATTTTTAACCTCCCAAGGCTTTTGACTGTGTTCGCCTAAACAGCTAAACACAACCTGTTTAACGCTGGCGCTCATGCGCTCTAAGCCATTGCCGCGAGTGGCGATTAATACGTCCTCGCTATTTGCTCTTGTATAGTTTCCACCGTTCATTTTTGTTTCAGCATTGAGTAGATCCAGCAGGTCATGCCAATCAAACAAAGTGCCATTCTGTAGGGCTTTATCGAAACGTTCATGAGCCAGTGAGTTGAATTTAACCCATGTAAATGCCTTAGGTGTGCGGACGGTAAATCCCCATGCTTTGGCTAGCTCAAATGCTTCTTGCACAAAATTGCCTGTATACCACATGGCAAGGACTGAGTTTTCTGCGGCGATGGTATGAACTGGAAGGTGTTTTAAATCAAAAAGGCTGGTGGTTTGGTAGTGGTTATTTGCGGCACCATTAGAAACTTTATTGCTGTATTGCCAAGGGGGATCGCAATAAATAAGATCATATTTTTTCATTATCACCTACACTAGGTTAATTACCTTTCTAAAATAGAATGCAATTCTTAAAGCAAAAACATCAAACTTATTTTTGTTGTTTAATGCAACTCTATAATATTCGCATTTCTCACAAGAGTATTCATAATAAAATAACTCTTCTTTGTTGAGTTTCTTATTACACCATACACAACGAGTTTTATTCATTTGTATAATCCAGTTTCTTTAGCTGCTTTTTCAACATCATTATGAAATACAGTTAATCGATTAATTAAATCTTCCGTTGGCTCAGTGGCGTTAATTACTTCTTTCCATAGTGCAGTACATCTTATTTGAAGCTTTCCTCCTATTTCAGCGTTACGCAATCGAATCATTCCAGTATCTTGCGCATCCCAATTCAAACGAGTAAATAATGAATTAAGTATTTTTTGCTTATCTTCCATCACTCCACCTTATTTAGTTCTTCAATGCCTGACTTTGTTAATTTCCATCCATCTTTAGGGTGAAGCTTAATAAGTCCTTTATTCTCCAGTGAGAAAATTGATAACTTATTGCTTAGCTGCCCATATCCATTATTTATGTTTTTTAACGTGCTAATTTGACGATCTGTTAATTTCATAACTTCACCTTTTTAAATTCAATCACCCATACCCACGGATTATTATTCCAGCTTTCTTCTCCGTAGATGGAACGCCAAGTATCTTCCCAAACTTGAAAGCCATAAGTTACAGGAATGAAATCATAAAGACCGCAGCCAATCTCTTTGCAAATATCCCCTAGGGTAGTGGCGTGCAATTGTTGCAACCAAACATCAGTAATTTCAATTTTCCCTTTGATATTGCCGTCCTTGTCAGCAGCGCTGATGATGTCGCCAATCTCACCATATGGGCAATCAACATCAACAAAACCATGGCGCCACGCTGCACATACTTGCTCTGACAGCGAATAATCTTCTTGCCATGCCCCAAGCTTGCGTAACTCTTCTTCTGTTACTTTTGGTTGTGGCACAATCGGTCTACGTGTCTGCGTTTTTCTGCCATCAATGACAGCCGCTAACATTGCATCGTTAAACTTGATTCTGTCTTTCATAATTACCTCTATTGATATGTTTTGAGCAAAATATGTAATCTGTAAAGCCATGTTTTAAAAGGTTTATTTATTTAATTGTTGGTGGTATGATCGATTTTCAACCGTTAACGAGGAAGGAACATGAGCACTAAAATCTATTTATCCAATGTTGTTGATAAAAGTAATTATGATATAAAGCGTCGGCAACTATTTAAAGTTACTGAAATAGAGAATGGGATTTCATTTCCATTTCATGGAAATAGTTCTTTATTTAACATGCTAAATAAAGGGGATATTATTGAAGTGTTTTCTCCTTCTGAACCAGCTAGAAAGGCGACTGTGAGCAATATAAGAATGAATGACATTTACTTTAAGTTTTCTTAAAGATACAAGCCAAGGATAGGCTTCTTTTAATTCACACTTATTTGTTTTAATGCCTCACGAACTGCATTTAAGCGCGATTCCATTCTTAGATATTTAGGGTTGGGAATAGAAGGCCAATCGTTATACCAAGCATCATCGCCAAACAAACTAAGCAACTTACTTCCTATATAGCAATTGCAACAATCACTCTTAACATCATCGGATGATTCAATTAAATCCCAATACTCCCTTGCTTCGTATTGGTCTATTTCATCATCTTTGCGCAGTTCGATAACTTGCTTTTTAGCATATTCAGCATTTGCATCGTTATCATCATCTATCTCAGAGTTTAAATTAGAATCTAGCTTACCTATCCAGTAGTGGTTATTAATCCTATGAATAAACTCAACTAGTGAGCTGCCCATAGAGCCCCAAAAACAAGACCATGAATCGCCACTTTCGCTAATAGTAACTCTGCCATTTTTGTTATCACCGTAATCTTCAAGGTAAACATGAATGGGGTCGTGACGCTCTATGCCTGCTATCACCAGTTTAGTCACTTGAGATTGTTCAACCTTCATATTCATTCCTATTATTGCATCTATTTAATCGATATGATTAAAATAATTCATCATTGTTTTTAATTTATGACCTATAGTTAATTTGAACTTTCTAATTATTTTTGTAGTCCTCGCCGATTCTCCCTGTGTCGGCATTTTTTTATCTACTTCCTTGCTAAATTCCATGGCTTAACTATTCTTAAACTGCATACACAGATAAATTATAAGTTTCATTCCTACACGTCCCCTTGCCGCTCTCTCTGGGCGGCATTTTTTATTCATTGCATCCCTGCGAGTTAAATTAAGCTGTCCGTAGCTTTTCTAGTTCTGGGTAATATTTGCGGATTAATTCAATTGCTTCTGCAAAGCTAATTTCGCCTTCCATCTGCTTATCGAACCAAGTTTGAATATCTTCTGAATTGCCGTCGCTATCTTTCAGGTCACCAAAAATATCAACCTCAGAATCCCATTCCAAAGCACCATATAACCAGTCAGTAGCTTCTTTAACTTTTCCTTTACTAATTAAAAAAGCAGCTACCTGAATAGTGTTAGCGAAACGATTTAAGATGCAAGCGGTAGCATTACCCATTGCCGCTCTATCCATAATGCTGCTTATTTCTTTTTTGAGTTTATCTGTCATATCTATCTCCTGTTTGCATTCTTGCAAATATATCCCTGTAATTAGACGTATGGCTTAATATCGAATTGCTTAAACCATTCTTTTATTTCGTCGTATTCGTCATCGCTAATTCCATTATTTTCCAGCCACTCTTCAAATGAATCTCTGGCGGCATCTTTAGTTAAGTAATAAATAAAATTTTGCAATTTGTTTGGCTTTTTCATGGTTATATCCTTTGGTTAAATCATAAGGGAAGGGTTATTGCTTAGCCTTTTTAGCCTCAAGGGCTTTTCTGGCCTTATCAGCAGAGGATTCACCTTTGTTTTTTGTTGGGTTATTCATGCAAGAGGTGACATAAGCATTGACTTGATCAAGGCGATAAACATATTTTCGGTCGCTAAAGTAAATCTTTGTTAATACGCCTTCTGCATTTAACTTATCCAATACCGTGCGACCAAGGCCCGTTATTTTTTGCACTTGGGAAGATGAAATAACTTTCCCCAGAGCGCCTAATTCTTCTAAATTCATAATTTCCCCTAAGGTGGGGCGAACCCCCCCACAAGTTTATTATTGGTATTCGTCTTTCATATCGTTTAGCGTCAAGCTGAATGAATCGAACAGTTCGTCGCCAAGCTTGCGTTTGTTGGCATTAAGGAATTGAACAACCTTTTCAAAGGCTGCTTTAGCTTCTGGTGAGCCACCAGCAGGCAGGCTGTTAATTTGTGCTTCAAGGTTGTTGCGTGAATCGACGCGGTGATAAGCCTGTTTAGCTTTGTTGGTGAGTTCGGTATACAACGAAGTACCCATAACTGATTTGAGTTCTTCAATTTGGCTACGTATAGCTTTGAATTGTTCCAATGTTTCAGCGTTACTGATTGCTTGACGCATTTCATCAGGGTTAAATCCATCATCAACAATTTCACCAGTAATTACATCGCTGTCGCCGCTGGTGGCTTCGTGATGCTGCTCAGGCTCATTTTGCTGAGTGATTTCATTAAGGCTTACACGCTCTTTTGGTGGTGTTATATCTTTGATTGGTGCATCTGGTAGCTCATCGTGGGTGTAAACACCTAGAATCACTTCCGGGCAATATAGTCGCGCCCAATATTTAACGGCTAGGTAAGCAAGTTGTTGCTTTGGATTTGTTGACCATAAAGGTGAATTGCGAGTAACGACACTAGATAGATAAATGCGTTCTCCCCATGTGATTTCGCTATCGCCTCGTAAAATAGCACCTACACGTATCCACAATCCGTGTTCGTCGGCATCAGTCCAATCACGGACACGAAACGAATAATCTTTACCGTTTCGATTTTTGGTAAGCTCTTTGCTCTTGGTGAGTTTTTCCCATCCACCTTCGCTATATTCATAATGAAAACGACCATGAATAGCGGTTGAAGTAGAAACTAGGGAGTTAATTAATTGAGCTTCATAACCAAGGACGCCATTAACGGTATATGTTTTTTGTGCAACAACAAAAGGGTTCATATCCCATTGTATTGCCTGCATGACAATAGCTAAGCAGTCAGATGATTTGCCCCTTAAATGGTCTGGTACGGTAACTGTTCCCTCAGCCATTAGCTTAGAAAACTCAACTAAGCTTTGTAGTTTGTCAGGACTAAACATGACTAAATTATTACTTTGATTGATAGTTGCCACTTCTGACATGATGATTACCTCTAAATTGATAAGCGCCACGCAGTAAGCAGGGCGCTAGAATGGATTAAGCTTCTAATTGAAGTTCTTCTAACTTGCGTGTTTCAAAGTCAGTAAGATTAATGGTGAGTGTTTCGGTAACTGGTGCAGGCCATATGCCAGTGTTCATTGAGTTATTAATATCGCGCAGCGTCTTTTTGTACTCCAAGCGACCAAGTTCAAGCAGTTCAGGTGATGCTTCGACGATTGCCACCCAGTGGTAATTTTCGTCTTTGTTAACGAATATCCAGAAGAACTGGTCTAGCATGGCGATATCGCAGTACATTGCAGCGCTGACATGATAATCACGGTTAATAATTTCTTTACGTATCATTGCGGTGATAGCATCCTGCTTGTATCGACCTAATGAAGCTGATTTAAGGTCGAAACCAACTCTGAGATTTTCGTCATACTGAATCTCTAAGTCAGGACGCACGCGAACTTCTAAGCCTGTATCATCGTCAATACCGTAATAACTAACTTCAACTGCACGGTTAGGGTGGGTTACCAGTTTTCCAGCCTCTGGATGGTCAAATACAGCTTGCTGCATTGCTTTACCTAAACGGTACTGATCACCTGTAATGCGAATGCGCGATTCATCAGCTTGCCATGCTTGCATTAACTCATCAGCGAAAACAGTGTTAGGGGAAACTCCTTTTATTCTGGCGATAAGGTCCTCTTTCTTACCTGATGTATTCAGTGGATCTGGTTTATTGCGTTCAGTTTCCACCAATTCAGGGTTTATCATTTCCAATTCCCTAATCAGGTCGATTCTGCCACCAGATGTTTTCAAGGGTGTAGGTAAGGTATTATTGAATGTTTTGATGCAGGCTTTCATTGCGGCGGCGGTATGCTTATCTGATTCAGGTATCGTTCTAAATTCATCAGGTAAGTTTGCATACAGTCCACCAATTTCTTCTACTGAACCAGATAGCGGTAATGGCTGTGGTAGGGTAGCGTTATATGCATCAATTTCAGCTTTTAGTTCGTCATTACTCATTACTGGCTGCAATGTAGCATTGTATTTTTCAATCCATTTCTTCATGGATTCAGTATTGGTCAGTGCTTCTGCAGGGATAACTGGCGGAAGGCTAAACTCATCTTCAACCTTTTCAGGCTCTAAAACCAAGGTATGGAACAAGCTACCGAAGTCTAAGGCTTCTGAACGCTCACGCTGAATAACTTTGCTGATATGGCGGCGTTCGAAGTACATCAAGCTGATACGGCCATCTTTCAACATAGTGCTGCTAATGCCGTTTGATGAATGGTAATCATCATTTGAAATATCTGTATAACGCCCTGGTTCAAAGTAAGGTGGTTCATTTACGGGGCATTCTTCAATAACTTCTGGTTCTACATTACCAGTTTGTTTATCTTCACTGGCGTGAGTAATCACATCAGGTTTAGTAGGTTCGATTACTTCCTCTTTATCAGGCGAAACCAAAGACTGGAAGTATTTTTTACGGTCAACATTAGAGCGGAATTTATCAGGGTTCTTAATGACATTAATGTAAGCGTTGATAATGTCGTTATCGTGCAGAAACATCAGCTTTGGTGTTGATGTAGTGGTAATGCTTAACTCAAAGGCTACCTTTTCGAACTGCTCAAACTCTTCGCTGGTGGCTGTTTTGTTTAAGTGATTAGTTAGCTTATCAATATTTTCAGGCGTGTTAATGTCATTGGCCATTAAGATTGCGCTAACAATATTGCTTAACTTGCGTTGTTCAAATTGCTCTTGTTCTTGATTGCTCATTAGATAATTCCTTGTCGGTTTGAATTGCTATCCAAGTGACGAAAGCCCACTCGATACCATCTTTAAAGTTTATAAACTCTTGTCTTTTTCCACGTACGATAAATACATGAAAACCATTTTCGATAAAAAACATCATTTCAATCACCTTTAATAAACAAATTGTTTATGTTTGTGGCGTGAAAAAAATCCAGCTAAAACAGCTAGATTGATTAATATTGTCACTGTCCAAATCTTGCATTCCGAATCTACGGGTTAGCTAAGACATTCTGCGGCCCACAGAATTTAGGAGTGTGATGGCCATTCTGTATTGTTAAAGAGCGTTAACCTTGTGGGTTAATGTGAGATAAAGAATAAACCATAAAAGACAGTTGTCAACTGTTAAAAACAAATAAATAACCAAAATGTTTATCTTTTCTGTAAATAAAAAAGCCAGCTCGAGGCTGGCTATAAATGTAATGCTTTGTTTTACTTTTCGTTTTTACTAATAATGAACTCAATAAAGTCTTGTATCTTTTCTTTTTCGTTATCGGGCAATGCCGCAAATTTTTTATGATCGTAGTGAAGAACGTCTGAATCATCTTTAGACATGAGTAATTCGTATGACTTACGGCCTAAGGCTTCCGCAATTGCAGCAACGCTATCAACAGTAGCGCTGGACTCATTCTTGATAATGCGGTTTACAGTGGCTTGGCCTAAGCCGGATTTAACTGACAACTGGGCCTGTGATTTAAAGCCATCAATTAGCATAAATGTTGTGATGTTATCCCCAAGTATGCGCCCAATGTCGGTAGGCTGGCGTGCTAACTCATCCGCAATTTGTTCAGCAGGCACATTCAAGTGATCCTTATCCATGTAATACTTAGGTAGTTTGGTAAGGTGCTCAATCTTTCTAGCAATAGGATCGCTAAGCGAACGATGGCTTTTCATGTCAGAGGACATTAAATAACGAGAAATAACATTAGGAGCACAACCAAGCGCTGCCGCTAGGCTCTTCTGTTTCCCTTCGTAATGCTTTTCTATCACAAAGACAAGATTGTCTCTTCTGATATCCTGAATGCTTTTCACTGTATTTTTCCCTTGCGTTTATTTTGTTCGATATTGTTTATTCTGTTTATCTATTAAATATCAAATTAACCTTTGAGGTAAATTCCCAATTTGTTTATCATTATTTCAAATCTTGATTTATGTTTATCTTTTTAGGTGGTTAATATGGCATTTACAGACTTCAAAACATTCTGGAATGGTCTATCTAAACGTGAGCGCCAGCAATTTGCAGACAGCGCAAACCTGACCGTTCAGTATATTTCTATTCATCTACGCTATTGCAGCCGTAGCGTGTCATTACAGACAGCTAAGCGGTTACAGAAAGCCCTTAACTCATTCGGTATAGAGCTAACGTTAGACCAAATAGCAGACAAATTTATGAAGTAAATCTCACTAGGCCGCGAAAGCGGTCTTTTTTTGATTGGTGTGATAAACAATAGATCTTTTATGGTTGATTTATTTTTTATTGCTGTGTAATCTCATACCAAGTCACACAACATAATGAGGTCAAAACGTGAAAGTTACGTCAAGAATGGAAGCTGCTTCTCAAGGCAAGCTGCGCTATTTCACAGGTAAGAAATGTAAAAACGGTCATATTGCTGAGCGTTATGTTGCTAATGGTGCTTGCGTTACATGTAACTACGAAAGCTCCATGGAGTATAGGTCAACATTAAAGCAATTAATTATCAATGCTAAGTGAGTGGTGTTTGTATGCGTGATTACGGAAAGGTTTCTCCGCAATTTTGGATTGGAAAAACGGGTAAGGAGATCCGAGAGAAAGGGCATGAGGCTCTTATTGTGTCGATGTACCTGCTTACGAACCCGCACGCAAACATGATCGGTATGTATTACCTACCAATTATCTATATTGCGCATGAAACAGGATTGGGCTTAGAAGGGGCTTCAAAGGGGCTTCAAAGGTGTGTTGAATCGGGTTTTTGCCACTATGACGAAACTGCGGAAGTTGTTTGGGTTGTCGAAATGGCAAAGTATCAAATAGCCACGTCATTAAAACCATCAGATAACCGATGCATAGGCATACAAAGAGAGTATGAAAGTCAGCCTAAAAATCTATTTTTATCAGAGTTTTACGATAAATATGAATCAAGTTTTAACCTGACGGAAAAGCGTGAATCATCAGTAAAAAATGAAAGGGGCTTCGGAGGGGCTTCAAAGACCCTTGGAAGCCAAGAGCAGGAACAGGAGCAAGAACAGGAACAGAAAGTAAAACCCCCCATACCCCCCAAAGTTAAAAAAGTTAAGGTTAATGATTTTGAATATCCAAATGAATTGAACCTAGAAGCATGGGAAGAATGGATGCAGTACCGCAAGGAGTTAAAACTAACAGCATACGATAAATCAGAAAGGAGCCTAAAGGCGGCAATCACAAAGTTGTTAAACCTATCTGGTGGGAACAAAGACACACAAGCAAGAATTGTATTCCAGTCAATATCAAATGGCTGGCAGGGCTTATTTGCATTAAAAGGTGATGATTATGGGACAAGCGAATTCAAATTTGATCCAGCTGCGGGGAAGTCGAGAGCAGTTCAGAAAGTCGAACACGCAATCAGGGCAAGGCACGGACAGGAATATCTCGACTCTTTGGCTCAAACTGACGGAGCTGTATGGGGACAAATGGACCAACAAGAATGGAGCGGAACCGTCATTGATGTGGAAACGAGCGCTAAGCGCATTGAGTGACCAGCAACTGGACGGACTGTTTAAATTCTGTATCGACCGCTGCATGAATGGCAACCCATGGCCACCGGAACTATCAGACGTGATTGTCGCGTTATCTGGTGAAGCGGCTAAGCATAACCCGTTTGGGCTTGATCCTGACGAACAGCTTAGAGATTTTTTAACCTACTGCGCTAAGCGTAATAACTATCAGAGCGCGGAAATGTACCCATTCAAACACCCAGTGCAGTATTGGATGTTTACAGACCTCAGAATGAAGATGATTGACCTAAGGCTAACTGAGGTTGAATGTGAGAAGCGACTAGACAAAATGCTATCACAATGGACTGAGCGAGTTAGAAAGGGCGAAAAGGTACCAGAGCCAACACTGACACTTACCGATAAATCTAAACCTCGCCCTGCTTGGATGGATTTAATTGGAAAAGGTAAACAACGGAGACAATAAGATTCAAAGGTTATCAAAATCGTAAGCAGGATTAACATACAGTCATTTTTGATATGCGGGATGATAAATCCCATGGGCTGAATGTTAAAATCAAATGTAGAGCGTTACAGAGCGTTTTAAAGGGTGGTAAGAAAATCAATTCTTACTGATTTTTTATGGTTGAAAAGATAAACAAATTGTTTATATTAACCGTGTGGGTTAATCGAATTCGAGGTAATGGTTATGTTATTTCAGGATAGGGTTATAGAGCTACTCAAAGGCGGTCAAAGCATGTCGCTAAAGGCGATTAGAGACCATTTTGAAAGTAACGGCATTAAGGCTTCGTATTGCACAGCAAAAAACGCGATTGACCAACTGGAAAGGTTTGAAGTTGTTTCACTGGTAGTCGTTGAAAATAACGGTGTCAGAGTGTTTGGCTACAAGCTGAATGATAACTACGAGACTGGTTTAGCTAGACAAGCTAGCAGTAGTCAACGCCACAAGGTGAGAACCAGTAAGCCAAAGAAAGTTAAATCACCAGTCGTGATACCTGAATATGGCCCATGGTGCCAAACAGGTGAACCAGCGCGATTACAAATTATGTTCAATGAATTACTAGCAAAACCAAGAGCTAAGCGTATCAAGCGAGGCTTAGCGGTATGAAAACCCTTGAATATCCAATTGTACCAGTGCCTAAGCCCCGTATGACCCAGCGTGACAAATGGCAGAAACGACCAGCTGTAATGCGTTATCGGGCGTTCTGTGACGAGGTGAGAGCAAGGGGAATTAACCTGCCTGAGAGCGATTACCACGTAATTTTTGTTATGCCTATGCCGAAGTCATGGAGCAAGAAAAAACAGGCTGAAATGGACGGTAAGCCCCACCAGCAAAAGCCAGACAAGGACAACTTAGAGAAAGCCTTGCTGGACGCCATCTTTGACGATGATTCGCGAATATGGGATGGGCGAGTTTCTAAGGTGTGGGGCACCACAGGAATGATAACGGTAAGGTTACCGGAATAATTGACAATTCATGAACTTGTTACCAGTGGGTAAATAAGTGATTGAAATTACTAAATTAGAAATGAATAAGGTAATTAATTATGAAACTGAAAGTTAATCGTGGAACGTTGCTTGCTGTCATGGAATGTATGGCTGTTCGTGATGTGCGTTACTACATCAATGGTATTTGTTTTCTACCTGATGGGAAGGTGGCAGGAACTAACGGCCATATGCTTGCTTATGGTCATCATGACAATGAAATTACAGACCAAGTGATTTTGTCTGTTGGAAAATTGCCTACCAAGACCTTTGAGTACGCTGTATTCGACACAGAGGAAGAGATTGTAAAACTTCATTCAGAGTCTGGTTTTGTTGTTGGTGTTGCGCTGTGTGGTGTTATCGATGGTCGCTACCCAAACATTAATCACCTTATCGAATCCACCGCTAAAAAAGATGAAAAATTACCGTCTGTTCTGTGCCTAAACTCTGGCTATTTATCCAAATTAGAAAAGGTAGCCAAGTTTGTTAATCCACGTATGCCAGCGTATGAAATCAGAGTTAAATCAGCCACTGATGCTGTGGTGTGTGAAGTTAAGAACCCACACGATGAGCGCGTTACTGTGATGATCATGCCGATGAGATTGTAATCATGGCAACTATCGACGCAATTAGGCTGTGCTACGACATTCTTGACGGCTCTGTATCGCCTGAAAATATCTCATCTCAAGAAGTGTATGCAATTTGCACTTACCTTGATGATGTTGTTCGTGAAAACCTTGCATTTGCTCAACAAAAGCCTGTGGCGTTCATGGATGGTGACGGTGAGGTAATTAGCGCGGTTAAAAAAGAATTTGAGCAGTTAACGGGAGGTAATCACATTGGTTTCGACATTCCGTTAATTCAACTAAACAAACAATCGTGACATGTCACACGAGGTGAGATTCAAATGACACATGATGAGCTGTGCGATATAGCTGTACGTTTTCTGCAAAATAATGGGTTCAACGTTGCATTTGGGGATAGGTTTCAATCAAGCAATGGGACTGGTGAGCAGCCAGATGCTATCGGTTTTAGGAGTGGAGCAAGCTGCTTGATTGAGGCAAAGGTAAGTCGTTCAGATTTCCTTGCTGATAAAAAGAAATGGTTTAGGCAACAGCCAGAAAAGGGGATGGGTGACTGGCGTTTTTTTATCTCACCGCCAGATATTATTAAACAGGAAGATTTACCTGCAGGATGGGGATTGCTCCACGTAAAAGGTAAGCGAGTTTTCAAGGTTCATGGCTGGCCTCCTAATACCTACTGGTATGACAAAAAGCCATTTCAATCAAATAAGCAAGCGGAATGCGATCATATGTATAGCGCACTTCGTAGGTTACAAATTCGTGGTCACTTACATGAAATATATGATGGTTATCCAATTAAAAAAGGTGGTGCGGAATGATTAAACGTTACTTGGTATTTGTTGTGTTTTGGTGTGCGTTCTGGTGTGTGTTCGCTTTAGCTGCAGGGATGTTATTCAATGGATAAACATAAAATTACAGAAATAAAACCGTGCCCGTTCTGTGGTAGTCAGGTTGATATCGGTATTCATACTAACTCAATATTTGGTAGTTATTTTGTGTTTTGTAATAACTGTGATTCAACTGGGCCAATTCAAACCACAGATAGCTCGGCGGTATCGGCATGGAACAAAAGGGCTTCACATGGCTAAATCACCAGCAGAGCGCAAAGCAGCGCAACGTAAACGCCAGCGTGATGCTGGCTTGGTTACTCCGCAGTGGCAGGTAGAGGCCGAAGAGCACGAAATGATTAAGCGTAATTGTGCGTTGCGTAGACCGGGGCGCGAACCGTACGACGAATCGGAATACATTCAAATGCTCATTCGTAACGATGATGCGCGGCTCAAGCGTGAGATTGAGGAGCTATCAAAGCGTTGCTGTGGTAAGTGTGGTGAGCGGCTACCAGTGGCTAATTGCTGTCTGTCTGGCGCCGCAGAGTGTTGGAATACTAAAGGGTGGCATGAGCTGCAATTAACGGTTATTGGTAATGTTAGTGTACAAGGTGACGATAAATGAGCAAAAGAATTAAAGTAACGATATCTGTATTGATTATGTATCTGATTTTGTGCGTACCATATGTAATTATTGAGATAGGCAAAGGTACTGGGCTTATACAGGCATTTTTAATGTTTAATGGCATTGTCTTTATAACTATCGCGCTTTGGGTGTTGATTTCAATATTAGAATCTTGGGCGAAAAAATAACCATGGTTGACAAATCACCATCAATATAGAAATTTGGTTGACGCGATTTTGTCAACCAATTGATATTGTTCCGTTATGGGAATTCACATAACGACAATTCCAACCTGTCGGTATAACCGACTAGTTCAAAATTCTCATAAGGTTTGAATGTTATCTTTTAGTTGGTCATAATAACCGTAGAGGTGATGATTATGACCACAAAGAAACCACGTAAGCCACCAGCCAGAAAACCTACACCACTTAATGCTCAAATGGAGCGCTTCTGTCAGGAATATATCAAAGCCCCTGATAATCAAACCAATGCAGCGCTAGCAGCAGGCTATGCCGAAGGTAGCGCCTGTAAGCGCGCATCACAACTCATGAAAGACCATCGTGTCATTGACCGCATAGCGCAGCTTATGCAGCAACGTAATAAACGCAAGAAGCTAGACGCTGACAGTGTATTAGAGCGATTAGTTAATATGCTGGATGCCGATATCGCAGATATTCTCACTAATACGGGTGATATCAAGCCAATTAAAGATTGGCCTGCAGTATGGCGCAAAAGTATTAATGCATTTGAAATAGCTGTCATTGATGAAAAGGTTACTGTTAAGAAAGTTAAGTTGTTAGATAAGTTACGTGTTCTTGAAATGGTCGGTAAGCACGTTGACGTTAACGCCTTCCGTGAGCGGTTCCAAGTCGATATAAATATATCTCTTGCAGATAAAATGGCAGCAGCCCGTAAGCGTGCCACTGGTGGTGAGTAATGATTGATACCCTGTCACCAGAAGAGCAGCTAATTAACGATATCGGCATGTTTACGCATGACCCGTTAAGTTATGCGCTCTATGCATTTCCTTGGGGTGAGGCTGGTACCGAACTTGAAAATGCCAGTGGTCCTCGTCAATGGCAAGCGGAAGCGCTGAACGAAATAGGTGAGCACCTACGCAACCCTGAAACACGACACCAGCCGCTACAACTTGCTAGGGCATCAGGTCACGGCATAGGGAAGGCGCAGCGCATTGATGATGTTATCGATACTCCTATAGGTAGAAGGCTATGGGGGGATTTAGCTATCGGTGATTCCGTTTTTTCTAAATCAGGGTATCCAGTAAAAATTGTAGCAACAAGGCACTACAAATCTGCGCCTATGTATAGGGTTACATTTGATGACCGTTCTTATGTTGATGTGTCAAGTGGTCACTTATGGAATGTCAAAGGTCGACAGGAGAGGAGAAAAAACCTTGATGTGTGGCGTACATTAGAAACCATTCAAATACTAAGACTTGGCGTTAAGCGCAAGAATGGCAAGGCTATGGCTCGGCAATGGGAAATACCTATACAGGGTGCCGTTCAATACCCATGTGTAGACGTTCCAGCTAACCCATACATGCTAGGTATTTGGATTGGTGATGGCAAGAAAGGCTCATCAATGTACACAAAGCCAGATACTGAAATAATTGAAAAGCTAAATTGTTTGGGTATCAAAACAAGGCAAGGCGCTAAGTTATCAGTGTATCTATCTGGTGAAACGGCAAACCTAAGAGCTACAGGTATATTAGATTTAGGTTCACATGAGCGATACATACCAGATGCTTACAAATTTAACACATGTGATGTGCGTTATGATCTGCTTTGCGGTCTGCTTGATTCGGATGGAGAAGTGCATAAATCAGGATCAATAGGCTACAGCACAACCAGTGAACGACTAGCCGATGATATAGTGTGGCTAGCGCGTTCTCTTGGTTATAAAGCCATGCATCAGCCTACAATAAAAGAACCTTTCTATACTGATTCTAATGGTGAAAAAGTTAGAGGCAGAGATTGCTATCGTGTAACAATTAACTCGCCAGTTAATCCCTTTGCCATTACTAGAAAAAAAGATGCTTACAAGCCGTCTGAGTCACGATACTTGAAACGTTGGATTGAGAGCATCGAGCCTATTGGTGATATGCCAGCAATGTGTATTACAGTTGATAGTGACGATGGACTGTATCAGGCTAACAATTTTATTGTTACGCATAATAGCGCTTTCATATCGATGATCATCAAGTGGGGCATGGACACTTGCGAAGATTGCAAAGTGGTTGTTACTGCCAACACCGAAAACCAGCTACGAACTAAAACATGGCCAGAGATTGCCAAGTGGCAGCGTCTATCTATCACCAAGGACTGGTTTACATGTACCAAAACAGCTATCTATTCCAATGACCCTAATCATGCTAATGCTTGGCGTGCTGATGCTGTGCCATGGTCAGAGAACAACACAGAGGCATTCGCAGGGCTACATAACCAAGGCAAGCGCATCATTCTAATTTTCGATGAAGCCTCAAACATTGCGGATCTGGTATGGGAAGTAGCAGAGGGTGCTTTGACGGATGAAAACACAGAAATTATCTGGATAGCATTTGGTAACCCTACACGTAATACAGGTCGTTTCCGTGAGTGTTTCCGTAAGTTTAAGCACCGCTGGAAAACCAAGCAGATTGATAGCCGCAATGTTGAAGGCACTAACAAAGAGCAGATTGATAAATGGATTGAAGACCGGGGCGAGGATAGCGACTTTGTTAAAGTGCGTGTGCGCGGCATATTTCCATCAACATCTGAAACCCAATTCATTCCTACTGGCCTAACTGATGCAGCAATGAAGCGCACAGTAACACAGGCCGAAGTATCACACGCACCAATTATCATAGGCGTTGACCCTGCATACTCCGGTGATGATGATGCTGTAATCTATTTGCGCCAAGGGTTACACAGCAAATGTCTATGGACTGGTAGCAAAACTACTGATGATATGGTTATGGCTAAGCGCATTGCTGACTTTGAGGATCAGTATGGCGCTGATGCTGTTCATATTGATTATGGCTACGGTACTGGAATTTACTCTATCGGTACTGGATGGGGGCGTGATTGGCAGCTCGTGCAATTCGGTAGCGCATCTACAGACCCGCAAATGCTAAATAAGCGTGGTGAGATGTATAGCAGCGCTAAAACATGGTTAAAAATAGGCGGTGCGCTTGATGACCAAGAAACAGCTGATGATTTATCCGTGGCTGAATATAAGGTTAGAGTTGACGGTAAAATCGTACTAGAACCAAAGGAAGAGATTAAAAAACGTATCGGACGTTCTCCGGGTAAAGGTGATGCGTTTGTCTTAACGTTTGCTTACCCAGTCACCAAAAAAGAACGCAATAACATTTCTATATCTAATCATGGTAGTCACGTTGTTAGTGATGCTGACTACGATCCATATGCATAAAAAAGCCTCGCATTTGCGAGGCTATTATAATCTGTCTATTAAAATTAATTTTTCCAAGTGACCGCTTTAACAATCCACATCTGTGCAGTTTGTAGCTCAGTGATAGCGATAGATGCCATTCGTTTAACTTCTGGGTCGTCTGATGTTTCACGTACGGCGTTTGCTTCATCAATCAAGTCAGCAAGCTTAACTTTGAAGTGATCAACTAGTGAATCATTCGAAGGATTGAAAGATAGACCTACAGCTTTCTGACCAAACGTTAATGTTTTGTTCATAATTTCACCTATTTATTATTAAAAAAAAGCCCTCACAGCGAGGGCAAATGTAAGCAAAGGAAAGTCACTTGATAACGGGCAAAGGAATATCTGAATAACAACCGATAACCAAAATGTATATCTTGGTTTTATATTTGTCAAATAAGATATACAATAAATCATAAAGTATAATGTTGTTTATTTTATCGAGGTGTTATATGTGCGGAAATATCCTAGGTGGTACCCCAAAGATTAAAACCCCTCCACCAGTTCAGGCGGCGCCACAAGAACAGGACGAGGCTGTAGTAGGTTCGCGTGATGAAGAGCTACGCCGCCGCCGTGCTGCCGCTGGTCGTAAGTCAACATTGCTAACTGGTGCGCAGGGTACAACCAATGCAGCATCAACCAGCGGTAAAACGCTACTTGGTCAGTAACCTAACGGGGGCGGTATGAGTTTAAAGCAGGATTTATTAAAACAACTCTCACAGCTTAAGAATGAGCGCCAATCATTTGAGCCGCACTGGAAAGAGCTTGCAGAGTATACACGCCCTCGTAGCACTCGTTTTAACACATCAGAAGTTAATCGCGGTGATAGACGTAATACGAAAATCATCGACCAAGAAGCGGCTAAATCAGAGCGTATTTTATCAAGTGGCATGATGTCAGGGATAACTAGCCCTGCCCGTAAATGGTTCCGTTTGGCTACGCCAGACCCTGACATGATGAATTATAGCCCTGTCAAAATGTGGCTTGAAGTCGTTGAGCAGCGCATGAATGAAGTGTTCAACCGTTCCAATATCTATCAATCACTGCCGCAAACTTATTCCGATATCGGCACTTTTGCCACCAGCGCATTAGCTGTGCTGGAAGATAACGAGCGCGTTATTCGCACCGTGCCTTTTCCAGTCGGAAGCTATTACATTGCGAATGGTCCTGATCTGACAGTTGATACTTGTTTCCGTGAATTCAGCATGACAGTGCGTCAATTGGTTATGGAGTTCGGGCTAGACAAAGTAAGCGAGCAAGTTAAAAGCCTATGGGATTCTGGCAACTATAGCCAGTGGATTACCGTCATTCATTCAGTTTACCCGAATTTAAACCGCATCAGCGGCAAGCTGGACGCTAAGAACAAGCTATTTAAGTCCGTTTACTTTGAAATGGGTGGTGATAGTGAACGCGTTCTACGCGAATCTGGCTTTGATGAATTTCCTATTATGGCTCCACGCTGGGAAGTTAACGGCGAGGACGTCTACGGCTCATCGTGCCCCGGTATGATTGCGTTAGGTAGCGTGAAAGCATTGCAGCTATTACAGCGCCGAAAAGCACAACAGATTGATAAAGTGACCAATCCACCTATGCAAGCGCCTGCATCAATTAAGAATCAGCGCATTTCACTTGTACCTGGTGGAATAACTTATCTTCCAATGGCTGGCGCTGACCAAATGATTAAACCGATATTTCAAGTACAGGCCGACATTAACGGATTGATTGCAGATATTGGTGATACTCGTAATCAAATCAAAGAGGCCTATTTCTCTGACCTTTTCATGATGATGCAGTCTGTAAATACACGCTCAATGCCCGTTGAGGCGGTAATTGAAATGCGTGAAGAAAAGCTACTCATGTTAGGGCCTGTCTTACAACGCTTGGATTCTGAACTGCTCGACAAGTTAATTAATCGTACGTTCGCAATCATGGCGCGTAAAAACTTGTTACCGATGCCGCCAGAAGAAATGCAGGGTATGCAGCTTAAGGTTGAATATATTTCTGTTATGGCGCAGGCGCAGAAATCGGTTGGTGTTAGCAGTATTGAGCGATTTGTTGGCTTCGTTGGTGGTCTTGCACAGATGAAACCAGAAGCACTCGACAAGCTGAACACTGACGAAATGATTGATAACTACGCTGAATCAATCGGTGTTTCCCCAACTATCGTTTCATCCAATGACCAAGTAGCCGCTATTCGCCAGCAGCGTGCAGAGCAACAACAGCAGATGCAACAAATGCAAATGGCACAAGAGGCAGTGGCAGGTGCTCAGGCTCTTGGGAACACACCTATGGATGATAACAGCGCCTTAGCTGCGCTTGCTGGTGGTGGTCAATGACACAACTTGACGATTACTCGGAAGAGGAAAAGGCAGAGATTCAGGCTGATTTAGAGCTTAAAGACAAGCTTAGAAAAGAACGTGAAGACGATGATTTAAAGCAGGTAATGAGCACTGAATACGGTCGTCGTTTTATCTGGAAAACCCTATCTGCCAGTGGTGTTTTCCATTCTTCTTTTTCTTCTGATCCCTACAGTACAGCCTTTAATGAGGGCGCTCGTAATAAGGGATTAGAGCTATTTAAAAATGTAATGAGTGTTTGCCCTGATCTCTACTTGGTCATGGCAGAAGAAGCCAAAGAACAGGAGAACAATCAATGAATTTATTTCAACGCTTGGTGTTTCGTCGCCTTTGTAATGAGGTTTCAGAGCATGGCGGCGAAGGTGCAGCTGCGACAACAACAGAAACTACAGCGGTTAAAACTGAAACATCAACAACAGGTGATCAGACTACGACTACTAGTACAGAGACTGACAAGGCTAATGATACGTCCAGTACTAAGCAGGAAGGTTCTGACAAGAAGCCTGTAAGCGCTGCGCCTGAAAAGTATGAGTTTACGGCTGGTAAAGACCAAGAGCTTGATAAAGAAGCCGTGGCAGCATTTGAGCCTATCGCCCGTGAACTTGGTTTAAGCAACGAGCAAGCGCAAAAGATTGTTGATGTGTACGGCTCTACGATTATGCCACAACTGGTTAAGCAGCAAGCCGATGAATGGCAAAAACAAGTTACTGATTGGGCTGAAACAGTAAACGCAGATAAGGAAGGTCTTGGCTCTACCGAATCAATTGGTAATGCACAAAAGGCTTTAGATCAATTCGGTTCACCTGAACTTAAAAGTTATCTGGTTGAAACAGGATTAGGCAATCATCCAGAGCTTGTTCGTGTTTTTTCAAAGATTGGCAAAGCTATGTCTGAAGACGGCTTTGTTAGTGGCAGCAGTGAAAACGCTCGCAGTGCTGCGGATGTTCTTTTTGGTGATAGCAAATAAGGTATAGGAGATAAATTATGCCTCAAGCTCTAACATTGGCTGACTGGGCTAAGCGTCAAGACCCAAACAGCAAGCAAGCGAAGATCGTTGAACTGCTCAATCAGTCTAACGAAATTCTTGATGATATGGTGTTTGCCGAAGGTAACTTACCTACAGGGCACCGTACAACTGTTCGTACTGGTTTACCATCTGCAACATGGCGCTTATTGAACTATGGTGTTCAACCAAGCAAATCAACAACAGCGCAAGTTACAGATACCATTGGTATGCTGGAAACTTACTCAGAAGTAGATAAGAAGCTGGCTGATTTAAATGGAAATACTAGTGAATTTTTATTGTCAGAAGCGCAAGCATTCATTGAATCCATGAACCAGCAAATGGCTGAAACTCTTTTCTACGGTGATACAAGCATTCACGCTCAGCGTTTTACTGGCTTGTCTGCGCGCTTTAATGATCTTAGTGCTAAGAACGCCGTTAACATCATTGATGCTGGTGGCACTGGTAGTAATTTAACCTCTATCTGGTTAGTGGTATGGGGGCAAAATACGATTCATGGTATTTACCCTAAAGGTTCTAAGGCTGGACTTGAACAACAGCATTTAGGCGAAGTCACGCTGGATGATGAAAATGGCGGTAAATACCAAGGTTATCGCACCCATTTCAAATGGGAAAATGGCCTAACAATGCGTGATTGGCGTTATGTAGTACGTATAGCTAACGTTGACCTGTCTAAGTTAACCAAAGATCCAGAGGCAACAGGTGCTATCGACTTGCCTGATTTATTGATTCAGGCGATTGAGAAAATCCCTAATCTGTCTATGGGTAAACCTGTTTTCTATTGCAATCAGCAGGTTCGTAGCTGGATGCGCCGCCAGATTAAAAATTCAAAGAACGTCAATATTTCTATGCAAGAAGTTGCAGGGAAGAAGGTTGTTTCTTTTGATGAAATCCCTGTGCGCCGTACCGATGCAATTCTCACAACTGAGGATCAGGTGGTCGCTAAGTAAGTCTGACTTATTGTGCGGTGCCTGAATGGGTACCGCTAACTTAATTTTGTTGGGAGTTCGCAACATGATTTTAGATAAAGAAACCCTATTTTCTCTCGACCAAGCAGTAACCGCATCAGCGACTGCGACCAGTATTATTGACCTAACGCCAGTTAAAGGCGATTTCCGTGATATCGGTATTGGTGAACCGCTGCAACTGTTTGCACAGGTTACTGAGCAGGCTACAGCAGTAGGTGAAGCCAAAGTGCAAGTCGTACTGGAAACATCAGCCGATAAAGCATTTACAACGCCTGTTGCATTGTTTAAATCCGTTGAAATGCCTATTGCTGATTTAAATGCAGGTAAGCGCATTGTCGGTACCGTTCCTCATGGTGTCATTAAGTATCTGCGTCTTCGTTACGTTGTCACAGATGGTCCATTAACCGCAGGTAAGTTTACGGCTGGCATCGTACTTAATGTTGATGCTCATCCTATCTACAACGCTGTAACTAATTAAGGTGTGACATGTCACGATATAAAGTTTTGAAAAAATCATTTATCGCTGGTCGTCTGCTTGAAGTTGGTGAGGAGGTTGAATACAGCGGTATTGCTGGCAGCAACTTAAAGTTGATTGGTGGTGATGATGCTAAACCTGATACTGACGCTTTGGTTGATGGGGCTAGTGGTGATAGTAGTGAGGTTGTAACCAATACTGTTATCAGTGGATCAGGCGATACTGTTGATTCTAGCCTTGAAGCTTTGCGCGAACAGTACACACAACTGTTTGGTAAAGCACCTCATCACAACATGGGCGCAGAGAAGATGCGTACTGCGATAGACGAAAGACGTAAAGAATTAGCGATTTAGTTTTCGCGTTAAAGGGGGCGAAAGCCCCTTTTTCTTTTGGAGTAACTCTAATGGCCTCAGAAATAGAAATCTGTAACTTGGCACTTAGTCGTATTGGTAATAGCCGATTCATTAACAGTCTAAGCGAAAAGAGCAAAGAAGCCGAGCAATGCAATTTACACTTCAATCATTGCCGCGATACTACGCTCTCTGATTTTCCGTGGAACTTTGCCAGTAAGCGCGTTGCTTTGGCTGATACTAATAACCCGCCGCCAGACTGGAAGTTTGCCTATAGCTACCCAACCGATTGTTTAAAGGCAATAGCTATTATTCAATCTGGCCAGAAATATCCTCAACCGCACAATGCGATTAATTTTCTTGTGGGTTCGGATGCTGACGGCACAGGAAAACTGATTTACTGCGACCAACCGCAAGCGTGGCTTCAATATACTGCGTCAGTCACCGATGTGAATATGTTTGATTCATTATTCATAGATGCGCTGGCATGGCGTTTAGCTGGCGAACTAGCACGCCCATTGGCATCTAACGCTGGTATCGGTAGTGAAGCATTTCAGATGTACACAATGTCGATTGCTAATGCTGGCGCTCACTCTCTTGATGAATCAGCAGAGCCTAACGACTACATGGATCCATTCACCGAAGCGAGGTTATCGTAATGGCTTATAGCATTATTCAACCAAGTTTTTCTGGTGGTGAAATCGCACCTAGCCTTTATGGGCGTATTGACCTAGCAAAATACTCCACCGCTTTGCGTAAATGTTCTAATTTCATCGTGCGACAATATGGCGGCATTGAAAATAGACCAGGCACTAAATTTATTGCAGCGGCAAAATACCCTAACAAGAAATGCCGCCTGATCCCGTTCCAGTTCAGCACCGTGCAAACTTACGCCCTTGAAATGGGTGATAAGTACATGCGCGTGATCAAAGACGGTGGGCAGGTGCTTTATGCAGACGGTGAGCACAAGGGCGAAATATTCGAACTTGCAACACCTTATAACGAATCTGATCTATTCAATTTAAAATTTACACAGTCAGCAGACGTAATGACTATCGTACATGCTGATTATCCACCGATGGAACTACAGCGCTATGATCATGACGATTGGAAACTAGTTCCTGTTGAAACGCGCAATGGCCCATTCGAAGATATCAACACGGATAAAGAGCGTAAGCTATATGTTAGCGCCAGTACAGGTGATGTAACGCTGACGGCAACGCATAATATCTTTGGTGCTGAATTGGTTGGCAAACAAATTTATGTTGAACAGCAAGCAATTGATGCAATACAAACATGGGAAACAGATAAAACTACAGAATTAAATGACCAAAAGCGAGCTGGTTCTCATTACTACAGAGCAAATACAAAGGGTAAAAGCGGAACATTAAGGCCATCACATACAGAAGGTATGAGTTGGGATGGTTGGGGCGGTGATGCTGGGATCCAGTGGGAATACCTTCATAGTGGCTTTGGTATCGTTAAAATCAATTCAGTCAGTGCGGACGGCTTAACAGCTACGGGTAAAGTTGTTTCGTACATTCCATCAAATGCCGTTGGTGAAGAAAACGCTACGTACAAATGGGCTAGGTCGGTTTGGAATGATGTAGACGGCTACCCTAGCACCGTTATGTATTACCAGCAGCGATTATTTTTTGCTGGCTCTCGTGCTTATCCCCAAACGATTTGGGCTAGTCGTAGTGGGGACTATAAAGACTTTGGCAAGAATAACCCTATTCAAGATGATGACCGTATTATCTACACCTATGCAGGACGCCAAGTTAATGAAATTCGTCACTTAATTGATGTGGGTTCGCTGGTGGCCTTAACGTCTGGCGGTGAGTATCAAATCACTGGGGATCAGAACAAAGTATTAACTCCTAGTAGTTTCTCTTTTTCATCGCAAGGTGCCAATGGCTGTAGTGATGTGCCACCAATTGCCGTTGCCAATATTGCTTTGTACATCCAAGAAAAAGGTAGCGCGGTGCGTGACCTTGCGTATTCATTCGACGTTGACGGGTACCAAGGCACCGATTTAACAATCATGGCTAATCACCTATTTCAACGCCACCAGATTATTGATTGGGCGTTTTCTATCGTTCCTTACTCAATAGCTTGGTGTATTCGTGATGATGGTAAATTGCTTTCATTGACATACCTCAGAGAGCAGCAAGTATTTGCGTGGGCACCACAAGAGACTGACGGGCAATTTGAATCAACCTGCAGCGTGAGTGAAGGTAATGAGGATGCGGTTTACTTCATTGTTTGCCGTAAAGTTGGTGACGGTACTGTGCGTTATATAGAGCGCTTAAGCAGTCGTCTATTTACTAAGACCGAGGACGCTTTCTTTGTTGATTCAGGCCTAAGCTATGACGGCAGAAATAAAGATGAAGCTAGCACCGTACGCCTAACCACAGTCGATAACTGGACGTACGAAGGTGATATTGCCTTAACCGCCAGCAATGCCATTTTTAAAGATAGCGATATCGGTAACGCTATTCACTTGCCTTATTTTGAAGATGAAGAAAACAAAACGTTACGCTGTGAAATTACTGAGTTTATTAATACTCATGCGGTGCGGGTAACGCCTAATCGTGATGTGCCTGAATTACTACAGGATAAGCCATTAAGCGAATGGGGCTTTGCCCGTTTCCGTTTTGAAGGGCTACAACATATCGAAGGTAAAACCACCAGCATTTTAGCAGATGCAAATGTATTGCCTCAGCAAAAAGTATCTGGTGGAGCAGTGTCATTAGAAGAGCCAGCCGTAGTGGTTCACATTGGCTTACCGTACGTTAGCGATATGGAAACCTTAGATATTCATATCAACGGGCAAGAAACTCTACTCGACAAAAAGAAACTGGTTAAAGTGGCAAGTCTTATTGTTAATTCAAGTCGTGGCATATGGGCCGGTACCGAAAAAGACCGGTTATATGAATATGCCCAGCGTGAATTCGAGTTCTACGATAACCCGGTTAATGATGCTACTGGCGTGGTAGAAATCAACCTTGATGCACAGTGGAGCAAAAACGGCCGTGTGTATGTCAGGCAGTCTGATCCGTTACCTTTATCAATCCTTGCTGCGATACCGCGTTTAGATGTGGGGGGTTTCTAATATGGCAAAGAGTATTGTTCAAATCGTACCTGCAACATTAGAGCATGCACAGGCATTGGTACCGCATGTCAGACAAGCTGATATAGATGAGTTCTATGCATTGAATCTATCGACGCCTGAAGAGGTTTTAGCCTCAGGTATTAACTTATCTACAAAATCATGGGCCGCTATTTTCAATGGTGAGGTAGCAGCTATCTTTGGTGTGTCGCCAGCGTCAATTATCGGCGGCGTTGGCATCCCTTGGTTGGTTGGCTCAGATATTTTAGAGAAGCATCAGAAGGCCTTTCTACGCCGCTGTAAGCCATTCGTTGGCTTAATGCTACAAATCTATCCTGAACTACTTAATTACGTTGATGAGCGCAATTACATTGCTAAAGCGTGGCTGCATTGGCTAGGGTTCAAACTAGAAGATGCGCAGCCCATTGGTGCGCTTAATTATCCGTTTCATAAATTCACGATGAATGCGAGGGCGAAATAATGTGTAGTCCAGCCATTTTAGCAGGGGGCATTCTAGCCTCGGCAGGTATGCAGGCATATAGCCAATATCAATCAGGCAAGTTTAACGCTGATGTAGCCAACCAAAATGCACGACAGAATGAGCAAGCAGCAAATGATTCAATCAATCGTGGAAATGCCGAGTCAGAGAAACAGCGTTCACGCACGCGGCAATTAGCAGGTTCACAGGCAGCGGCAATGTCAGCGAGTGGACTTGATTTAAGTTCGGCTGGTGCACTTGATATGTTCGGCGATACTGCGGCAATGGGTGAACTTGACGCATTAACGTTAGTTAATAATGCGAGTCGCGAAGCATACGGCCTACGAATGCAAGCAGCTAATGACAGGTTGCAGGGGAAAATGGCACGCCGTGAGGGTAATTTTGGCGCTGCTACAACGCTCTTAACCGCACCAATTAAAGCCTACGGTGCGTATCAATTGGCTGGTGGAACATGGGATCCGTTCTCTGGTACATCTGGCGCGGCAGCTGGTGGTAGTTCAAGTAATAACATGTTTGATATTGCGAAGAAAAGCGGTACCAATCGTTTTGTATTTTAAGGGGTGATGTATGCCAATTGTACCAACCTATAAAGAACAACAGGTTAGCTCATCGCCTCTGCCAAATAATGGCTTTAGTGTTCAATCGAACCCTAATCAGTTTGGTGCTGGCTTAGGTCAGGTTGCAGAGCAATATACAGGCTTATTCGCAGAAGCGAAGCAACGGGCTAATGTGGCGCTGGCACAAGATGCGTCATTGCAGCTTAGACAAAAAGCAAATGAACTGATGAACGATCCGCGTAATGGTTTACTTGCCATGCAAGGCAAGAATGCTATTGGTAAAGGCTATGAGTTTGAGCAAGCATTTGATAATGCCGCTGGTGAAATAGCAGGAACTTTGCAGGATGATGCAATCAAAAGCATGTTCGCACAGCAAGCAAAAGAAATGCGATTGCAGTTTAGTTCGCAGGCTAATAAGCATGAAATGGGGCAAATTAAAGCTTACGAACAAGACCAATTCCAAGCAACGTTATCTGTTAATGCGGAGTCAGCCGCTAGTTTGTATGGTGATAACAATGCTTACCTATCAGCAAACAAACAAGTGTTCCAACAAATAGAAGAGTTTGGGTTTTCGCACGGCTGGAGTGATGAGCAGATACTAGCCAAGAAGCAGGAGTTTAAAACAGCTACAGCCAAGAGAGCTATTGAAAATCAGATAGGCTCTGATTATATGCAGTTTATGCAGCAGAACGGAGAACCGTCAGATAACGGTGGTATTAGTCGTTCATCAACGTATTACGGCGGTTCGGTTGGCTCAACGCAAGGAATGATTCAGCAGGGTAACATCAATTTACTTAACAGACCAACTGTTAAAAATAAAGACGGTTCAATTAGTACGGTAAGGACTATTTCAATTGGTACCGACCAGGGCGAAGTATTAATTCCAACTGTCAGTGATGATGGTCGATTGCTTTCTGATGATGAAGCTATCGCACTCTTTGAAGAAACTGGAAATCATTTAGGTGTTTTTGATAACCCTGATGATGCAACGGCATACGCAGAAAGCTTGCATAATCAGCAAGAGAAAACTTATGCCAAAAATGGAAGTGGGGCGCGTGGCGTTCGTAATAACAATCCGGGTAACATTCGAAAATCAAAAGATGTTTGGGTAGGTCAAACGGGTAATGATGGTTCGTTTGTAACATTCGCTACGCCTGCACATGGCATTAGAGCTACAGGAAAAAACCTATTATCGTATGCTAGGCAGGGGTATGTAACACCTGAGCAAATCATTACTCGCTGGGCTCCACCTGAGGATGATAACGATACTGAAGGTTATATTAAATTCGTATCTGATTATCTCAATGTTCCTCGTGATACTGTTCTTGACCTAACAGACTTAGATACATTAACTCGGCTATCAATGGCGATAATAATTCAAGAGAATGGGCAAGGTGAAGTTAGCAAGCTATCTAATGATGATATTTCAAATGGAATTCAATCAGCGCTTGGATTGGTAAGTTTACCTAGCTCACCTAATGCACCTAAACGCTTAACAGGTTCAGTGGCTTTCGATGCGCTAGACGAATCAGACCAAGCCAAATACTTAAAGCAAGCCGAGCAAATTGACAAGCAACGCCAGCAGCAACTACAAACTGAGCTTGGTACCACTATTTCTGATTCCTATGCAGCATGGGAAAACGGTCTTGATGCACCTAATGCGCCATCTGAAAAAACTATTATTTCTGCTTTTGGTTATGACAAAGGTACGGCAATGATAGCAGATATGCAAGAAGCTAAGCGCTATGCTGGATTGATATCAGCAGCTAAAGATATGACGCCACAGGCTCAGCGCTCATTATTAAACAGCATCATGCCGGATCCATCTGAAAGCAATTATGCAAGTAAAATGCAGCGTTGGGAAAAATTCGGTAAGTTTGTTGATAACAATATCAAGGCACAAGAAAAGGTATTTTCAGCCAATCGCCTGCAGTTATCTATACAGAATAACTTCCCGCTAGATCCTAACGATAAAAGCAATCAAGATGCAGCAGACAATTATTTTACGAACAATATAGAATCATCATTCAATATTCGTGATGAGAATAGTTTAAATGCAGTAGCTGAAATATCCAGTCGTACTGGGATTATTCCCTCGCAAATTAAATCAAAACTGGTGACCGGTTCAACATCTAGAAACCCTGAATTAGTCATTCCAATGGCTAAAATGTACGGGCAAATATTTGATAATAATCCGTCTGCGATTAATGGCCTATCTACTGATGCCATGGCTTACTATGGAAAAATATACGATTTAACGCGCTCAGGTATGAATAGTGAAAAAGCCATAGATATTGCATACAACCTAACATATGAGCAGAACGATAGAACCAAGGCGATTATCGCTGAACAGATGCGTGATAAGAAATATAGCAAAGAAAGAGATAAAGCAGCACAAGGTAATATTAATAGTTTCTTTGCATTAGGTGGTTTCTCATCGCCAAATATCACCAAGCCAAGTGTTAGTAACCGTGAATATATGCGAGATTACCAAACGCTTTATGATGCAAACTTTGCTAGTACTGGTGGGGATCCTGATTTAGCTAAAAAAATGACGGATGCCCAGGTTAAAAAAACATGGGGTGTCACTTCAATCAATGGTAAAGATGAAGTTATGCGTTATGCGCCTGAGGCTGTTTACGGTACCAATGAGAGCGGCGCAGGTAACTGGATCATAGGCCAATGGCGTGAAGAGCAAAAACAGCTTAGATCTAAAGTGTTTGGCGGCATGCCTGATGATGCTGAATTTGTTCTAGTTCCTGATGCGGTGACTGCCCGCGATTACAGTTATGCAATTATGTTGAAACAAACTGGTAGCGATAACATCCCTGTATTTACACCTTTCCTTGGTGAAAATGGAATGCCGTCACGCTTCAAGCCAGAGCAATCATCATCACCAATGTACCGTGAAGTTATGGATAAACGCCAGAAAACATATCAAGATGCTAAGAAAGAGCGTGAGATATTAGAAGGTAGCGCCAAGCCTGAACCGATTGATTATGGTTTCAGCAATACACTTAACACCATGTTCGGGAGGGAATAGCCATGCCTATTTATGAAATGAACCCTAATGATGTTATGGGGGCTGAAGTAGGAACAATTAAACAACCAGATCCACACTATGGCGGCTCAAATGAAGTTGGTATGCTTGATGCTATAAATCCATTCAGTGATAAGGCAGGCGTTAAAAACTTACGTGATGCTGCGTTTCGTATTGATAACTCAGTAGGTAGTTTAATCGCTACCATGCCTTTTAATCAGTTCGAAGAACAAGACGGTTACAACCCATTCGATGATGAACGCACATTAACCGGTTATGAAGATTTTGCCGATGCATTTATTCACTCTAAATCACCAGAGGAAACATCAGCAATAAAACAGCGTATTAATAGGCAAATTCAAGATAGACAAATGCTACAAGACGCTGGTGGCGCTGGATTAATTTCAAGCATAGCTATGGGGGTAATTGATCCTATCAATGTAGCAGCAATGATGGTACCAGCAGGCACTATTGCGCGTGGCGGTGATGTATTAGCAACAGCAAGTAAATTTGCCGTATCTAATGCGTTTGGTGGAATTGCTTCTGAATTAGCTCTATCTGCTACACAAGAAACGAGAACGCTTGAGGAAAGTGCATTGAACGTAACTTTTGACGCTATGTTAGGCGGTTTGCTTGGTTCGGCAGCTCAGCTAGTAAAAAATAGAGGTCAGATAGTTAATAAATTGAAAAACGATGTGTTTGGTGAACAGCAGACAATACAACAAAATATTCCTGATAATACTAGTGTAGGTGCAATGGAAGTACCTGATACCACATTAGAACAGGAAACATTGAAAGGACCATCATTTATTAACAGAACAATGAATGTTAGCCCTGTAGGTCGCGTGGCTCAATCACCATCAAAAACAGCACGGCAAATTAACCAGCAGCTTGCAGAGAATAATTTTACCTTTGCAAAAAATGAAGAGGGTATTGCATCGTTCACAGCGGTAGAAACTAAGGTAAGAGGATATGAAACACTTGTTTATAAGCAAGTTGAATCAACCAAAGACTTTTATAAAACCTATCGCAAAAAGGCCAAAGAGCGTGGCGGCAGTCGATTAAGTCTATATGAATTCAGTGAGCAAGTTGGTGATGCTATGCGTAATGGCGATCGCCATGCAATACCAGAAGTTGCAGAAGCAGCAAGAGCCGTGCGACCTATCGTTGAGAAAACCAAGGATCGCATGGTTGAGCTTGGTATCTTGCGTGAGGGGGTGACTGTATCAACGGCAGAAAGCTATTTTCCTCGCATTTATAAGTTCGACAAAATACTGAATGACCGAGCAGAGTTTCGCACCATTATTGCTGATTGGTTGCAGGAAATGAATCAGCGAACAGTGTATAAGGCTGAATCTAGTTTAGCTAAAGCCGATGCAGGAATAGAACAAGCCAGAGCATCCGAGCCACAAGCAGAAAAGTTGAACGCTGAAATAAAAGAAGCTGAACGCTGGTCTGGTAAAAAACAGCTTTTAATGGATGAAATAGAAAAGAACCGCAAATTAGTTGCAGAAAAAGAAACTGTTACAGCCGAAATTGAAAAGCGTAGAGCAAAAAAACCAACTAAAAAGCTGGAACAATTAGAGCGTAAACTAGTTCGCATTGAAGAAGCTGAAAACAAACTGGCTTCTTATCAACGTTCTTTAGACATTTTAGACAAGCCGCGCCAGTTTAGAAATGAATATCGCCAATTAACCCGTAAAGCTAACTCACTTACTCGCTATGATAATCGCCGTCATGCAGCATTGCGCAGAATGGAACCATTAGCGCGTGAAGAGGTTGAAGCAGCAGCGGATGATATCATTAATAAAATTATAGGCGCACCATCTGGCATTGTACCTAGTGAGCTGATCCCTGATGGATTAACTAAGCGTGCAGGTTTCACCAAATCACGTACGTTAAATATTCCAGATGAACGTATTAAAGACTTTTTAGAATCAGATGTTAACTACGTAATGGAAAACTATATTCGCCAAGTTGCGCCAGAAATAGAGCTTACCGCACAGTTCGGGCGTGTTGATATGGATGCACAAATCAAGGCTATTACTAATGATTACAACACGTTAATTTCAGAAGCCAAGACAGCAAAAGAGCGCGGCAAGTTAGAGGCAAGAAGGGATGCAGATTTACGCGATATTCGCGCCATGCGTGATAGGTTATTAGGTACTTATGGTGCACCTAAAGATCCATCAAGTTTCTTTGTCAGAGCTGGTCGCATTGCTCGACACGTTAACTTTTTACGTTTGCTTGGTGGTATGACAATTTCATCATTACCAGATATGGCCAGACCGATCATGCAGCATGGTTTGCGTAGCGCATTAAAGCCATTGGGTAAAATGTTAACCGACATTAGCGCAATGAAGATTGCCAAAGCTGATTTGCGTGAAATGGGTATAGGCCTTGAATATGCATTGTCTAGTCGTTCTAAAGTTATTGCTGACCTTAATGATCCCTACGCTCGACGCACTTTTCTTGAACGTGGTTTAGAATGGTCCTCACAAAAGTTTGGTAATTTCACACTGATGAATCAATATACAGACACAATGAAGATGTGGACTGGTGTTGTAACGCAATCAAAGATACTTAGAGCTGCGCAAGAGGTGGCGGCTGGTAATGCATTAAGCAGTAAAGAAATTAAAAAGCTGGCCCACCTCGGTGTTGATAAAAACATGTTAGAGCGTATCGCTCAGCAATACTCAAAGCACGGTGAAGATTTAGACGGCATGTTAACTGGACATAGCCACCTTTGGGATGATCGTGTAGTTCGTGAAACTTTCCAAGCAGCGGTATTGAAAGATGTTAGAACGACTGTAATCACTCCCGGTATTGGTGACACACCATTAATGATGAGTAGCGAATTAGGTAAGATTGTGATGCAGTTTAAAACTTTCTTCTTTGGTACCCACAATAGGGCGTTAGTGTCTGGTATTCAGTCTGGTGATGCTTCATTTTATTATGGCGCATTGTTACAAATTTCCTTGGGTTCATTGGTTTATGTATTAAAATCAATGATGGCAGGGCGTGAAATTAATGCTGAACCTGCTAATCTTGTGAAAGAGGGGTTAGACTGGTCTGGAATGATGGGCTGGCTAGGTGAGCCTAATAACCTATTAGAAAACCTCAGTGGTGGCTCGTACGGGATGAGCGCTATGTTCGGTGGCCCACCAGCATCACGCTATCAGAGTCGTAATGGTATCGGTGCATTATTAGGTCCTACATTTGACCTTGGTGGAGATATCCAAAATATTACCGCAGGTGTTATGAATGGCGAGTTTGATGATAGAGAGGTTAGATCAGTAAGGAAATTATTGCCGTTCCAGAATCTTTTCTATTTATCTCCGTTGCTGAATCAGGTTGAAGAACAACTTAAGTAAAGAGCGTAGCATGAACAAATCAATTAGAAAAATTGAGTCTGAAAAAGAAAGTGCAATCATGCATTGCAGGATTGGAATATATATATCAATAGCTGGCTTTCTTTTAATTTTTGCGAATTATATGTTTGATTCTGATAATAGCCCTATTTTAGCTGGTATTATTATTGGTGGTGGAGTGGTATTTTGGGGAATTAACCATGACAAAGTTAGCAACATCAAAAGAGAGTTAGACAATATTTGTTATAAAAAATATGGTAAATCACACAAAGATTCGTGGAATGATATATCCAATGACGAAGGTTATTAAAGGGATATAAAAAGGCCGCAGAAGCGGCCTATCTTTTGGCTTTATGTTTATCCCAGCAGGTTTTACACCACGCCATTAATTTATCAGCATTTTGGTTATTTGGATAAAAGCTTGTTCGTTTTCTTCTAACATTACATACAGGGCACCATTTCATATGTTTAGTGTTCTTAGGGCCATCAAGGCAACTAGCACACCAAATAGTATGTCCATCAGGATTTTTTGATGATTTTCTGAACTTATCATAAGGCAGATGTATTCGGCATCTAGTGCACTGTTTCTTATCAATGGCTTGATTACTATCATTGAGTACAGGAGGTTGAGATTTCTGAGGTTGGGCCGCTATTTGTTTAGCTGGTTGCTGATTGATAACAACAGGCTGTTTTTCAGGTATAGAGTAAGATTGTTTAGGCTGGGTATTCTGGATTGCTTTAACTGATTCAGCGGATTGTATGGCCTGATTATGGAAGGTGTTGACATCAGGTTTACTGCTAAATTGAGTAGCAGTTTGTTCTACAATCTGAGTTCTATGGATATTAATTTCACCATCATCAGTTTGTATTTTCTTTGTATGGGTTACAACGGTTCTATCAGATACTTTAGTCTTATTTTGATTAATAAAGTAAATGATAACAACGACCACACCAATAACAATAAATAGTTCCATAATATCACTTTATCTTATCAATTATCATTAACCCAATAGGTTAATGCCTAAAGTGAAATTATTCAATTAAAAAAGCACCTATACGGAGGTGCTTTAATTTACTCTTAAATGATTACTTGTTTAACTCGTTGGCGATATATTCAATATGCGTCTTGATGTTCTCTTTAACCTTCAAGCTCAGATTTATGTAATTCATCATTGCTGTAATTTCAATGAGTGCCGCGCTCACGTCACACCCTTTACTGTCCAGTGTTCTTAGTAGTTCCTCTACATTCGATTTACTCATCAACTCCTTTATTCCAGTTTCGGTATTAACTTTTTCTGCGTAATTTTCTGGTGCTGGGAAATTAATTACATCTTTCATATTAATCACCTATCTTATGTGTGAGTCTTTTACAGTAACCGAAAAAACACCAAGGATGTTTATCTTTTTATATTTAAAAGTAAACAATATTCCGTTAATGAATTTTAATGGCTATCATACACCAACGTAACCGAGTGGAGAATAGTCATGACTGTTTCAACTGAAATCAGCAGTAATGAATATACAGGAAACGGTGTAACAACCGATTTTGATTATAAGTTCAGGATTTTTAAAGCAAACCAATTGAGTGTTATTACGTCAGACGCTGATGGTGATAATGTTGTAACGCTGCGATTAGGTACGGACTACACCGTAACAGGCGCTAATAAGTCGGCTGGTGGAAAGGTAATCTTAACTAAACCGCTTGCCAACGGGCACAAAATTAGCATTGCCCGTGATATTCCAATCACACAAGAAACTTCATTCCGCAATCAGAGTAAGTTCTTTGCTGAAACGCACGAGGATGCATTTGATTACTTAACAATGCTAATGCAACGGTTATGGGGCAACCTGGGGTTATTTCTAAAGCGTCCAAGTATCCTAGCTAACTGGTTTGACGCTAAAGGCTATCGTATTGCTAGCCTTGGCAAGCCTAAAAGTGATAGTGATGCTGTTGATTTAGGCACACTGAAAGATAAAGTTGAAGGCGTTAACAGTACGATATTGAAAAAAGAGAAGCGTACTTTACGTGTTGACGACATAGATATATCTTCATTTCCTAAAGCACCAGCCAGAAGAAACAAACAAATAGGTTTTGATAATTCTGGTCGACCTACATTGTTAGATCCAATTGAAACAGGAGCGCTTGGATATCAACTAGTTGATTCATTTGAAAAAGGAGCAACATTAGCAGGGCGATTTCAGGCGTTATTTTGGGAAGAAAAGAAAAAGTATTTCAGATGGGATGGCCCGCTACCTAAAGTAGTTCCTCCTAATTCAACCCCTAATGAAACAGGGGGAATAAAGTCAGATGAAAATCCCAATGGTATATGGGTAGATGTCGGTGAGGCAAGCCTTAGGAGCGAGTTAAAGAGGTCTTCTGTTCTGCATTTGCCACCGATAGCAACGCTCTTAAATTTAAATTATTCCAATGGAAAGATATGGGAGTCAGGTCATCAAGCTAATAATGGCGAGTGGTTTGTATTCGACAATGATGGCACACCAGAAGTGTGGGATGGGATTGGAACGCTAGGGAATGAACCCGCTCATCCATTTCAGCGGATAGCAACAAAACCACCTTTAATTAGTAGGCCGATTTTAACTAAGCCAGAGATGCCAAAGCCTAAAGTTTGTTTTGTAAGCTTTAGAGCTTCGGATCAGATGAAGTATCTTGAGTTGGCATTTAGGGTTGGCGATATTGCAGAAGATGTTAGCGTTGTATTGAAAGGATTTTCATCAAATAAAGCTATAGAAATCAGTGAAAACCCGTCTGGTATTGGCGTGGTCTATGTTGCCCAAGATGATAAGATTGGCACAAATCCAACATACTTAAAAAGTGCAGTGACGACATCAATATCGAATGGTGAACTAACCGTAACTCTTGCGAAGTCATCTGTACCTGTTGGGCGCTTCTGCCGATTTTCTATTCGCTGTGTTGATGCCGATGCATATTTTGATAAAGCTATTGCGTACATTGGAAGTGATATAGTAGCTCACTCATCTTTGTCAAGAATGGGTACGTCACTTTATAAAGAATTTGTTGATTCAACTTGTGACTTTTCAGTTAAATCACAAGTTTCTGGCAATAGTTTTATTTCCAGAGACAATTTAATCCGAATAGCGTTAGGAGGCGGTGATAGCTTAACAAGTGAAATATTGTCATTAAAGAAAGCTTATCAGTATTATGCCTCTGCGAGATCAAGCATTACACGAATTATGTTTGAAGGTGGTGTTTTTTATGAACCATTACGTCAAAGGCAGTGGATAATCAGAGGTGACTGCGATATTTGGGCTCCAAACGGAGCTACAATACTTGGCGGCGTTGAGATGAAAACAGGTGCGTGGGTTCAGGTGGAAAATCCGAATAGGCCAACGTATTACTGTCTATATGATGCTTCAACTAACCCTGACAGCGCAATCAGAAACGGAACTAAACAGCCGTTTGTCTATGTCGAGATGCAGCAACGATCAATTGAAAGTGCATTTACTCGTGAGTTGAGGAATGTATCAAGTATCGATACTGTTAAGAGTACTGATTTTTCATACTATTATGAACATACTACTGGGCGTTTGTATTTTAGCTGGAATAATATAAATCAGAATGCATATTTGTATGTATGTGAATCTGACGCGGTTATTTTTAACGATGGTTCGTTTAACGTAAGCATGTGGGGGGTTACGGCAACATCAGCTAAAGTGAATGACTTTGATTTTAGATCTGCGACTTATAGTAGTTCAGAATTCGGTGGCCCTATTGCAAAATTGTACGACTGTAATGCAAGCGTCGCAGTTGTTGGAAATGGATTTAGTATGAATAACTACGATTGTGTCTTGTATAACTGCAACGGAAAATCGGTGGGTAATGACGGCGCTGGCTTTCATAATAATGGGGTGAGTTATATTATTGGTGGTAGTTATTCGAATAATTCCGATGACGGTATTTCGCATCATGAAAATTGCGTCGGGTATGTCATTGGTTCCCATTTGAAATACAACGGTGCTGGCAACTCTACACCAGCCTTTGGTGCAAAGGTTTATCATTGGGATGTTGTAAGTAGGAAAGCGACAGTGACAAAAACCAAACCTTATGCGGGTACACTTGCGTGTATATCAGGGCAAGGATTTGATAAAACAGAAGCTTATTATTTTACTTGCGATACTGATAATGGTTATTTTGCAGAGTCTCAGCAAGCAGGTACTACTGCAACGTTATATGCAATTTCAAGAGCAGGGAGCAATATTGAAATTAAATCTACAGAATCTACATTAGTAGTAAAATCCTAGAATATCTTTCTAGGTTTTTTGTTTATCTTTTTATGCTGTAGTATCATGGTTATTTCTCAACCATGGTGCTACACATGAATGAAAATGAGGCAGCAGTAACAGGCTTAGGCCTTACATCATTTCTAAGCTACTTTTCAGGTTTGCCCCCAGAGGTTGTAATGGGGGCTATCCTTGGCGCTATTTATTTCACTACAGCAGCAACAGAATTTTCTTTAGCAACTCGTTCAGTATTAGCATTGCTTAGCTTAGCGGCTGGTTTATTATTCTTTAGCCCTTTCGCTACCATTTTTGTTTCAATGACTGGCCTAATCGGTGTTAAACCTGATGCGTATAACGTTGATAGTCTTGATGCTCTTGGGGCATTCGTCGCCTCTCTTCTCTCTGTAAAACTAAGTATCAAACTGTACAAGAAAGCTGATATTCCGAAAGGAGGTAACGGCCATGACGTACGATAAATTCATGCTTATCACTAATGCGTTTGTTTGTTTAGTTATGTTCTTCCGTACGCTTTATTTTGTAAGGGGTGATAAGGGATACAGTAGGCTAGGGAGTTGGCTAGCTTATGCATTTCTAGGGTACTCAATATCGGTACCAGTCTATTCCTATCTCGATCCTAGCTATCAGGCAGGATTACAGAACTTAATTCCAAATACTTTCCTTTGTGCTGCGCTGTTTGCTAAGCGTGGCAATGTCATGCAGTTAATTAAAAAAGTGGGGTGACCTAGTGAATAAACAAAAAGTCTTTAAAGATAATTATGTAAATACGGGAGCGAGAGGGGTTCGTAACAATAACCCAGGTAATATTGATTATAACAAGGTCAATAATTGGAAAGGACAATTGCCTTTTGATAAATCAATAGAACCGCGCTTTTGTCGATTTGAAAACGTTACGTACGGTATTCGTGCGCTGATGGTTCTGCTACGTAATTATCAGCGAAATCATAAAATTAAAACTGTCTCAGGGTTAATTAGTCGTTGGGCTCCAAACAATGAGAATAACACAATAGCCTATATCAACGGTGTTGCTAAAGAGATTGGCGTGCCGCCTGATGAGGTTATCAGCCTTGATGATAAAGTAACATTAATCAACATAGCTAAAGCCATTGTGCGTCATGAAAATGGTCAGCAGCCTTACGTTGATGATGTGTTTGAAAGCGCGTTTGCACTGATCTAGGTGATGCCATGAATAAAGTGATTACAGCTTTAATCGCTTTGGCTGTCTCATTTGCCGCTGGTTTTATGACTAGCGGCATTTTTTCTGATAACAAGCAAATGACAAAACAGATTGCAGGGAAACAGGAAGATGAGAAAGACCTAGCGTTTAACATCGACCAGCGCAAGCAGGCGGACGGAGAACAACAAAATAGGGTGGTGATATACAATGAACAGAAAGAACGTGCTACGATGCGCACAGACGATTTACTTAAGCGTGTTCTTAATCACTTTGACAGCGTGCAGTTCGAAACCAGTACCACGGAAACAAAAACTGATGGTACCTTTGACGCCGATACCTGCCGAACTGAGAGAGCAAAGGCCAGTGAACTTTCTCGACAACTACGAAGCACACTTGAAGTCTATGGGCGTGAGTCTAACCGTGCCGATGAAAACACAAGGGCCCTTAATTTATGTATTACCGACCTAGCAGCAAAAGAAAAATTACTCGGATCGTATCGATAGATTGCTGTATAAATATTGTTCACTTTTCATTATGACGGTATCAGTGACGGTATCATAACCCACTAGGTTAATTCTGTTTTATATAAATCAATAAGTTGCGTTCGGTGTAAATAATTGAGTGGGAATAATCCCCCAATAAGAACTCGCTGGCACTGACTGGCAAAATAACGATTTAAGCCCATGTAAAAGTGGGCTTTTTTGTTTTTATAGCTTGCCGTATCTGGCACTGATTAGCAGCGTCAAGCACAAGTTGAATGGGGTATTAAAGTTGGTATTATCGCATGCAGATACCATGAACACTGACTGATACCATGCGATAGCTTTTGATCCTCACATGGTATTGAAAATAAGTAATTCTTTGTTTTTAAAGGAATTTAATCATGGTTTCCTACGGTTTTTTTGCATGGTATCGAAACGTTAAAAAAGGATGAAAATGAATGCTGACTGATACCAAACTGAGAAATTTAAAACCGAAAGAAAAGCTCTATAAAGTGAACGACAGAGATGGGCTGTATGTCTCTGTAACGCCTGCTGGCTCTGTCTCTTTTCGTTATAACTACGCCATCAACGGCAGACAGGAAACGGTGACTTTTGGTCGTTATGGTATTGGCGGAATTACTTTAGCTGAAGCCAGAGAGCGGCTAGGGGAAGCTAAAAGAATGGTTACTGATGGAAAGTCACCGGCCAAAGAGAAAGCCCGTGCTAAGGCGAGAACCAAAGATGCTGAAACCTTTGGTGCTTGGGCTCAGAAATGGCTGCGTGGCTATCAGATGGCTGATTCTACCCGGGATATGCGTCGCTCAGTCTATGCCCGAGAGTTAGAGGGTAAATTTGGCAATCAGAAGCTGAAAGAAATCACTCATGAAGATCTACGAGCGTTAACTGACGCGATAGTAGAGCGTGGAGCACCGGCAACAGCTGTGCATACGCGTGACATTGTGCTCCAGGTGTATCGATGGGCGATTGAGAGAGGGCAAAAAGTTGAGAACCCGGCAGACCTGGTAAGGCCTGCAAGTATCGCTCGATTTGAGCCAAGAGATCGAACGTTAACACCGGCTGAGATTGGTTTGATGTACCGCTACATGGAAAAAGTAGGAACGACGCCGTCGATTCGTGCTGCGGTAAAGTTGCTGTTGTTGACTATGGTGCGCAAAAGCGAGTTAACCAATGCAACCTGGAGCGAAATTAACTTTAGCGAAGCATTGTGGACGATTCCTAAAGAGAGGATGAAACGACGTAACCCTCACTTGGTATTTTTGTCACGCCAGGCGATGGACATTCTGATCGCCTTGAAGACGTTTGCCGGTGGGTCTGATTACATTCTTCCTTCCCGTTATGACTCTGATGCTCCCATGAGTAGTGCGACGATGAACCGAGTCATGGATTTGACATACAAAGCCGCGCAAAAGGAAGGTCAGTCACTAAGTAAGTTTGGGCCGCATGACCTGCGTCGAACTGCGAGCACTTTGCTACATGAGGCTGGATACAACACTGATTGGATAGAAAAATGTTTGGCACATGAGCAGAAAGGGGTTAGGGCAGTTTACAACAAAGCCGAGTACCGAGAACAGCGCGCGGCCATGTTGCAGGATTGGGCTGATATGATTGATGAGTGGATAGTCTAGATATGTAAATGAGCTAATCAGGGTTATAGCAATAGCTAGATCAATAAAATTTACTTTTGAGCAAATTTTTTTTGTTATATGTGTTAGTTTGAATAGTTCTAGAGTTTTCAAATGATAGAATACCTATGCCAGTCAATAATATAGTAACTTCAATTATTTGAGTAGTTCGCTGTAATGACGATAAGTAGGGAAATGGCGGCAGGCAGAGACTTGCCCACTTAATCAATCATTAGGACGAGAATGTGAACATATTTGATTACACACGTTATATTCTATCAATGGGTTCGGATGAACTGGAGATATTGGTTAGAAAGTGGGTAAGCGCCCAATCAAGTAAGTATGCCTCAGTACATCGGCCTGCGGGAGCCGGTGATAGAGGTTGTGACGTAATAGGTTTCTATACTCCAAATAAATTTGAAGGAGATTGGGATAACTATCAATGCAAACAATACAATAAAGCAGTCCCAACAGATAAAGGAATGCATGAGCTTGGAAAAATATTATATTATTCTTACTTAGGTGAGTTCTCAAAACCAAAAAATTACTATTTTGTAGCGCCAAAAGGTATTAATAGAAACCTTAGAACTTGGATATTAAACCCCTCACAATTGAAGAAAGGTTTAATAGAAAACTGGGGTAAATATTGTGAAGACACTATTGTTGATGGTAAGAAGGTTATTCTTGAACCAGATCTGGAACGATTTATTTTAAGTTATGATTTCTCTTCTGTAAGTATTATTGGAATAGATGATATAGTCGATGATTCGAATTTTAGAGCAATTTTAGTCGATTTATATGGCGGGGAGCTTCCTAGTGCTCCAGCTGTAGAGGTTCCTAAAAATATCGACGATAGTGAACTAAATTATGTTAATAAAATTCTAGATGCTTATAGTGATCATGACCAAATAATATACTCAAAGCCAGAAGAGGTGGTTGGCCATGATGAGTTTGAAGAAGACTTTGTGGAGCAAAGAGAACGTTTTTATAGTGCAGAAGCATTTCGTTTATTTTATAGAGATAATACAGTAGATGGTGTTTTAGATTGCTTTGAGAAAGAAATACTTAAAGGTGTAAAACCAATTCTTAGGTTAGATTATCCTAATTCATTTATAAGAATGTGTACTGTCTTGTCTGAAGCTGGAAAACTACAGCCATCTGGTAAATTAGCAATTCATGGAAAGATAGACGTCAAACAAGGGTATTGTCATCAGTTTGCTAATGAAGATAAGTTACACTGGAGGAAAAAATAATGTCCAATACACATGTTTTCAATAGCTCGTTAGAAGCAGGTGTTAGGACTATCTGCTTTCTTGATTCATACTTTCCAGAGAGTATGGATTTTGATGGATTGATGAAAATTGATTTCATACTTGTTCATTCTAGTGACTTTGGTGGCCCGGAAAGTCTTCATCCAGTAACACCTAATCGGAAGGGGGAATACTTTTCCCGTAGAGAGAAAGTCAGATCAGGACTTGATCTTATGAGAAAGTTTGGGCTTGTCGAAGTTGATTACACAAGTAATGGAGTCGCTTATAAAGCATCAGAGTATGTCAGTCCTTACTTAGATCTAATGAAGTCCAATTATTCGTTATCATTAATTACAATCTCAGAATGGCTAGCAAAAGAATTAAACAAAGATGGATTTGAAAAGTTTAACATAACTCTGGGAAATAAGGTGTTTTAATGAATTCTGGTTTTTTTATAAATAAAATACTATTTATTGGTGATGATAATAAAGCATCGATTGATTTTTCCAATCACCTTCATATTGTGCATGGTGCCTCGAATACAGGGAAATCTCTATTAATTGAAGCTATAGATTATATGTTTGGTTCTGAGGAGCTTAAAGAGGTTAAACCAGAAAGTGAAAAATACTCAGAAGTAGCAATGCAGCTTTATCTAAATAGTAAACCTTATACTGTTTTTAGAAAATGGCCCTCGAACTCTTTTGAAATATATCATGATTTCGTTGAAGAAAAAGATGGTGCAAATTTTTATAGCTATTTTAAAGTAGGAAAAGAAACAAAAACAGTAAGAAATATTAGTGACTTTTATCTAAGTGGTTTAAGAGATGTAGAAATATCATCTAATCTATATGGTGAAAAAAGTTCTCTTACAATACGATTATTATCAAGGGTTTTCTTTTCTAGTGAGGAGAAAATAATTAGTTCTAATTCTCCGATTGTCGTTGGAGATACTAGCGAAGATAGTAAAAATAAAAATATATTTAAGTTCCTACTTACTGGAAATGATGACTCTAACGTAAAAACTGTAGTTCGTGGTAATGAATTTAAGAGCGAGAAGAAAGGGCAGTTAGATGTATTACGAGATGTTGTAGAGACTTTACAATCTGATTTGATGTTTAAAGATGAGAGTTATGAAGATCTTAAAGAAAGAGAGATTAAGCTAGATAGTGCGATAGAAAAGTTAAATCATAGTATGAGCTTGATGAAAGAGTCTCTATCAGAAGTTGTAAAGAATAAAAGAAATATTGCCAATGAATTAATTAATGTTGATGAAAGAAATGATAATATTAAATCAAATCTAGCTAATTTTGAAATATTAGAGAAAATATATATTAGCGATATCGAAAGATTGAGTTCCCAAGAGGAAGCTGCATTTCTATTAGGCGTCGGACATCATGCTCAATGTGAGCATTGCGGTAAGACACCAGAGAAAATATGTGAAGACTTAATGGATGTCGAAAAATTAGCTAAATCATCTCAAGTAGAAATTAAAAAAATAAAATATAAATTATTAGAGTTAAATGAAACAAGATTAAAATTAAAATCCCAGCTAGATACTTATTATTCAAGGTCGCAAAGCTTAAGCTATGACTTGAAGTGTATAGATGATGAAGTTGAAAATAGAACTCCAGAAATAAAGATTATTGATGAAAAAATATCAGAGTTGACGGAAGAGCGAAATCTTGTTGTATCAGATATCCGATTGCTTGAACGTATAAATATTTTCTATAAAAGACTCCAAGAAACAGAAGTCGCCCCTACACCGAAGAAATATAAATCCCATGATTTTTATCCTGAAAATGAAGCTGTAGATAATTTTTGTAGAATATATAAAGATATTTTAAATCAAATAAAGTTTCCTGGTGATAATGAGGTTTCTTTCGACTTTTCTACTTTTGATGTGGTTATCGATGGCAAGCCTAGAAGTTTAAATGGCAAAGGAGTTAGGGCAATATTACATTCAGTGTTTAAAATTGCGCTCCTTAAACACTGTAAGGAAAGTAGCCTTTACCACCCAGGGATTATTGTACTCGATTCTCCTTTAGTTACTTATAGAGATCCATTAAAAAGTAAACATGGAGATTTGGATGATGATGAGAAAAAGTTGGCAAATACTAAGGTTAGTTATCATTTCTTAAAATATTTAACAGAAAATAATATTGGGCAATTTATTATTGTCGAAAATATAGATATACCCGATTCGATCACAAATAGTATTGGTGTAGATACATTTTACGGTAATAATGCTGAAAATGGTCAAAGGGCTGGCTTGCTCTAAGGTTATAGGGTAGTACGTTAAACCTTAGTGGTGGAATAGGTTTAACGTATTCTTTAGTTACTTCTTTGCCTAATTGAATCTTTGGTAGTCAATTAGTGCTTTTAGCCGCTAAAATTTTTAGATCTTCGAACCAGATAATAGAAATTCTTCTCGAATTGACTTTATCGCTTTCGAAACAGCTTGATTTGACAACGGCTTACCCGTGATTTTACCCAGCAATATACCAATATTTTGATTAGATTTGTTCTGTTTGCGAAGAACCAACATGCGTTTTTTATTGTCCGTTAGCCGAGAATCTACCATCTTGCGTGCTAAGTTGCGCAGCTCGGGTACATTAGTTGGGTTCAGTGAAGAGTCCAGCATGTAGTGGTAAAAGTACTCATCAATTAATTTATCTCCGGACTTAGCGTTATGACGGTCTGGATGCGCGATTTGGCGTCGTAATCTCAAGACTTCTTGCTCAAACTGTTCTGCAGAGCGTTTGGCTTGCTTATATAGAGAATTCCAAGAACCATCATGAAGCTTGGGGCGATGGTTTAGACAGTAATTCGTACTCAGATCCGGCCGCTTTTTTTTCCCTTCTTTTTCATCATTGTCTTCAGCATTGTCATGATCATTGTTTTCTCTCTCAATATATCCGTGTTTTGTCCATGTGTGCATGAACTGTGAAAACTCTGTTGGGTTTCCACACAGGGCACATAGTCGTGTTTTTTTATCCGCTTTTAAACTGATATCAGGCGCTAGCTTTGATCTATTAGGTTTTTTTCCTTCACAAATCATAAACAATGATTTGAGCATATCTTGAGTTGATATGAATAGTATGTCTTGCTCTGTGTGGGAACTCTTATCAACAAAGTCGCGTAAATAAAAGTGAATTTGGTCGGCCGTATAACGAAAACCTCTCAACTTGATGAGGTCACTATAGTTACACTTTTCTCTTGAGATAGGGCAATAGGACAAATACTGGTTTGGAAGGCTACTCAAGTATTCCGATACCACGGGATCAATTACCTGCTTAATCAAGTTTATGATGTTGTGGCTTTTAGACTCTTCCGAGTATGAATGCCATTTCTCCCTAAAAATGCGAATGGCATTTGCCACAGACTTGTCAGAATTCTCCCATACAGGGATATAAAACTGACCTAGTCGTTCTGACGCATCTACCTCAGTTTCAAATATTTTCATATCCAACTTTTTTGTCCAATGATTAGTCTAATCTACAGGCAGCTCCTGGCATTATCAACCCAAGAATGTTGAAAAGGAGAGGGTTATGAATCCATCAATGACAAACAAAACGCTGATAAATCGCAAGACCTTACTCAGCATGATCCCTTTGTCTGATCGAACCATCTATAACCTGGAACAGCGTGGTGAGTTTCCTCGTCGTATTGTTCTGACCAGCCGAAGTGTTGCTTGGGACCTGGCTGAAGTGGAGAACTGGATAGAAGAAAAGCGCAGGTCTGCGTTAAAAGCCGCAAGACCCGGTTTTATTTGGTAAGTCTGAGTCCACATGACGCTTAAAGATGTAACGGATGTTCAGGCTAGGGGAACCACTCGGCAAAAAAGTGCCTCGGGTGCCAGCGGTAAACTAGAGCTAAGCACGAAATATATAGACAACATCATATCAATCCAGGAGTGCAGTGCTCAGGAGGCTAATGAACTCGGTTTTATTGCTCGGCTTCTGATTCAAGCAACCATACCGCACAGCAAGCCAGAATCGAATGAGTGGAGTCGGAAGAATGGTAATTTCACAATGCACATGATGGCCCCCTCATCGGTAGGTTTGCCTTACGGTTGCTATGCACGTTTGCTTCTGGTTTGGGTAAGTACACAAGCGGTGAGAAATAAGTCAAAACTGGACAATGGTTTTATCACTGAACAGGAAGCGCGAAAGCTTGATTTGGGACACTCTCAAAGACGTTTTATGGAAGAGTTAGGGCTGCGTTCAACTGGCGGAAAAAGTGGGACTATAGGCCCGTTTCGAGAACAGATGCGGCGGTTATTTAAAACGACGATTAGTGTCAGTTTTACAGAGCTAAATGATGAAAGTGGATATATTTGTGAAGATGAAACTGGAGCCAGAGTTGCTGATATTTCTCATATTTGGTGGAGCACGAAGCAGCCTGATCAAGATTCGCTATGGGAATCTTGGGTGGAACTGTCGCCTAAGTTTTTTCAACTGATTACTGATAAACCTGTCCCTCTGGATATGAGAGTGTTGAGGTTGATTAAGCGTTCTCCGATGGCCTTAGACATATATTGCTGGGCGACTTATCGGGTGAGTTACTTAAAGAGAGCAACAATTATCCCGTGGTCAGGTTTGATGGAACAATTGGGCTCTAATTACGCCAATGTAAAAAGCTTTAGACGACGGTTTAATGATGGACTTGAAAAGGTGTTGCAGGCATGGCCAGAGCTAGATGCTACTCCAACCGAAAAAGGACTACTTTTGAAACCAAGTGCTCCACAAGTACCTCGACGGACAAAACGATAGAGTGAGCGGGATTATGTAGCGTGATGAAACAGATTGTATTCACCATTCTTGGCGTTAATAAGCCTGGGTATTTAGAAAGTTATCCACGCATGTTCTGTCCCGCTTTAAAGGGGCTATTTTGCGCATGTTCTGTCCCGGCTTACGCATGTTCTGTTTCTAGAAAGGCTAAAAAGCTTTTTAATAACATGTGGTTGCAGATCCCCCTATAGTCTTTCCTGTAGGTATACCTATATAAAAAAATAAACCTGTAGTTGAACAAACAAATATTGTGGATAACTTTGATCAATAAGTTGCTCAAAAGTGTCAATGAAATCATTTTTTGGGAAGTTATGTATTTTTAACTTTATGAAAATAAAATATTTTTATTTTTTTTTCCTTGGCGTTTAAGCATTTATTGACACTTGAGGGGCAGTCAAACACGAAGGCTTTGAATTTACCCTAAGGCCGACAGTGTTAAGAAAGCGATGTTTGTCTGTGTCGTGATCAAAACTGTCAATGAAATCATTTTTTGGGAAGTTATGTGTTTTTAACTTTATGAAAATAAAATGTTTTTATTTTTTCTCCTTGGCGTCTAAACATTCATTGACACTTGAGGGGCAGTTAAGTACGAAGACTTTGAATTTAGCCTAGAGCGGAAAGTGCTAGGAAAGCTGTGTTTTTCTGTGTCGTGATATTGAGTAAAGCCAATAGACATAAATCGCTGTAAGGCCGCTATTTTAGCGCTATTCAGTCGCTATAAGTACGCTGTCATACCGCTATAAGTGTCTGACTTATCAGGTAAACATAGTTTACACAGGAATAAACAGTTAAATGCAGAGAAATGCACAAGGGCATGCATAACTTTCCGTGATAAAACCAAAGTTGAAATGCGGGCAGGATGTGTGAAGTAGGCCCCCCATGCAAGCATGGCGAAGCCTCTTCACTTTTGACTTATTCGCACCTTCGGCACTCAACGTTGATCCTGCCCTGCGGGGCCTGAAAGAGGAGACAAACATGGCGAACAATACGAACAAGAGCACTAGAAAGAACAGCCCACCGATTAAGGTTTACTGTCTGCCAGAAGAACGTGCGTTGATCGAATCGCTGTCCGTGCAAGCTGGTCTTAGCACTTCTACTTATTTACGCGAAGTAGGCCAAGGTTATCGCATTCAAGGAGTTACTGATGTTGAACAGGTACGCGAACTAGTAAGAGTGAATGGTGACTTAGGGCGTTTGGGTGGTTTGCTTAAGTTATGGCTTAGTAATGATGCCAAGGTGGCACATGCTGGGGCCAATACGATCTTGGCAGTGCTTAATCGTATCGAGGCGACGCAAGATCAAATGAGTTCACTTATGGAATCCATTCTTCGGCCAAGGGCCGATCAATGATAGTCAAGCACGTACCGATGCGTTCGCAAGGTAAGTCTGACTTTGCGGGCTTGGTGAATTACATCACCGATCACCAGAGCAAAGAGCATCGACTTGGTAGCGTTCGTTTAAATAACTGTGAAGCGGAAACCGTGCGCGATGCGATCAGTGAGGTGTTGGCGACTCAATTCGCGAACACCCGAGCGAAAAGTGATAAAACCTACCACCTCATAGTGAGCTTCCCTAATGGTGAACAGTTAAAAGCGCATACTTTGGCCGCGATAGAAGAGCGCATTTGCCAAGGCTTGGGTTATGGAGAACATCAGCGTGTCAGTGCTGTGCACAACGATACGGACAACCAACATATCCATATCGCAATTAACAAGATTCACCCTACTCGCAACACAATCCATGAGCCGTACTACCCGCATAAAAAGCTAGCGGAAATGTGCGAGGCCATCGAGCAGGATTTTGGTTTGCAGCCGGATAATCACATACCGCGCAAGCGCGGGGCCGAATTACGTGCGATGGATATGGAGCGGCATTCGGGTATTGAAAGCTTAGTGGGGTGGGTGAAGCGCGAATGCATGGACGAGATTAAATCAGCCAGTAGCTGGCAGGCGTTGCACCAGGTCATGCAGGACAATGGTTTGCAGTTAAGAACCAGAGGAAATGGTCTAGTGATCGTTGCCGATGGTGAAGCGATCATCAAAGCGAGCACCTTGGGACGTGAGTTTTCTAAACCCAAACTCGAAGCGCGCCTTGGTCCCTTTGAAGCGACTGCATCGGATTCTGTTAAGCCGAGCCGCCAATATACACACCGACCTGTTCGCTTAAAGGTGAATACCACCGAGCTATATGCCCGTTATCAAGCAGAGCAGAAACATGCTGCAGAGAGTAAAACGCAAGCCCTTGAACAGGCTCGTCGTGATAAAGATCGACCGGTTGATAACGCCAAGAGGAAAGGGCGTGGCCGTCGCGCAGCGATTAAGTTGACCGGTAGCAATCAGCTTACTAAGAAGCTTTTGTACAAACAGGCCAGCAATGCATTGAAAAGCGAGCTTGAGCGCATTCACAAGCGTTACCAAGAGCAACGGCAAACGATATATCAAAGCAATAAACGCCAAACCTGGGCGGATTGGTTAAAGAGCCAGGCATTACAGGGAGATGGAGAAGCCCTCAAAGCGCTACGTAGCCGAGAGGCTGCACAAAAGCTTAAAGGCAACACACTAAACGGGGATGCAGTTCAGGCTGAGCCCAAAGCAATGGTCGATACGATTACGAAAAAAGGCACCATTATTTATCGAGCAGGTAACAGCGCCGTGCGTGATGATGGTGAGCGTCTACAAGTGTCGACGGCTTCCAACCAAAGCAGTGTTTTAGCTGCGCTAAAGGTAGCAATGGAGCGTTATGGTAATCGTATTACCGTGAATGGTTCGCCTGAGTTCAAGGCGCGAGTAATCAAGGCGGCAGTAGATGGCAATCTGTCTATCAAATTTGCCGATCAAGGACTAGAACGCCGCCGTCAGGCATTAATAGCCCAGAATAAAAGGGCCAAGCGGTCTGATAAGCCTGGCGTGTTACCGATTGGCAAAGTGCCACCTTCACGCCGTGGCTGGTGGCAAAACCTATCTCAGTTAGAAGTCTTAGCGATACAGTCAGGCCCTGTAACTGAAAAAGCGGCGGTCATGCCAGCACTAGAGCAGCGTAAAGCTAAGCTACAAGCTGAGCAGGCAGCTAAAAAAGCGAAACGACAACAAAAGAGCCGCTCACGTTGATGTGATGGCAAAGGAATCGACGGAAGCCCTAACCGCTTCGGTTGGTAATGACACCGATGTTTAACCCTATTTGACCGCGCGTTTAACGGTGTCGCGCTGGTCGGGCGCCGAGATAGTAAGTGGCGAGCTAGCTCTGTACAGGCCCACATTCACCGCTGGTAACGGCAGGAGTAGAGATCAAGTTTCTACAGGTTGGTGAATGCAACTTTTAGTCATAACAACTAAGAGTAATTAACCATGCTAAAACGAAAAATTTTAGCGGCTAAAATTCCCGTGCTTGCCATCTCCTTGGCGTTAAACCTTTCTAATCCTGTATATGCGGGGATTCCGGTTGCTGATGGTACGAATCTAGTTCAGAACATCATGTCGGCAATGGAAGCTGTTACACAGACTGCTAAACAAATTCAGCAGTATCAAACCCAGTTGCAGCAATACGAAAATATGCTGCAAAACTCGATGGCCCCGGCTTCTTATATTTGGGATCAGGCACAGCGCACCATCAACGATTTGAACCAGGCGACCAACACTCTCGCCTATTATCAAAACCAGATCGGTAGCCTCGATGCGTACCTGGGCAAATTTCAGGACGTGGCTTATTACCGCAGTTCGCCTTGTTTCTCGTCGGTGGGATGCAGCGATGCCGAACGCGCCGCAATGACCGAGAACCGACGTCTTGCGTCTGAATCGCAGAAAAAGGCCAATGACGCACTGTTTAGGAGTCTGGAACAACAGCAAGATAACTTGGAAGCGGATGCCCGTCAGCTTAACCGCCTGCAATCTGGTGCTCAGAGCGCGGACGGGCAACTGGCTGCGATTGGTTATGCTAACCAGCTTGCTAGCAACCAGGCTAACCAACTCTTGCAAATCCGTAGCTTGCTGATTGCTCAGCAGAATGCTGTTGGTACTCGGATGCAGGCGGATGCCGACCGCGAAGCACAATATCAAGCGTCCCGTGAAAGGTTGTTTGATATGGGAGAGCCAACCGACCGTTCAGAAAACAGGGGATTTTAATTATGAAGAATATCACACGAGTTTTTATTGTTGGTGCGTTGGCCTCTTTCGTTCTGGTGGGATGCGGTGAAGATGACGGGCCCAAGCCTGCAACGATCGACTGTGACAACCCAAACCTAACGAAAGAGCAGAGGGAAGAAGGACATTGCTTTTGGGATATGGGCGAGCCCACTGATCGCTCTAAGAACAAGGGGTTCTAATCATGAGCAAGCTATTCATTCGGTTTGTTATGCTCCTGGCAGTTGTACTGACTTCGCAAACTGCGTCAGCGGCCATTGAGCCTAATGGTGTCTTGGATGAAGTGGCCGTGCGTTTCATGACGGCCAGTGCTACTTGGGGCACGGTAATTACAAACTATGCCGCCTGGTTATTCTGGACGCTGGGCACGATATCCCTTGTTTGGACTGGTGGGACCTTAATCCTTAAGCAAGCAGATATAAGGGAGTTTTTTGCCGAGTTCGTCCGCTTCATCCTGACGTTTGGTTTCTTTCTTTGGTTGCTCAGAAACGGCCCAGACTTTGCGACGTCAATCATCGACTCATTGAGAATGATCGGTGCTCAAGCCGGTGGCCTTCCGAGAGATCTAACCCCGTCAGAGCCTATTAGTATTGCGTTCGACATTATTGTGAAAGCTGGTGAGTCCTACAGCATTACAAGCCCGATAGATAACTTGTCTATCTTCTTAATCACGCTGGCAATTTTGGCCTGTATGGCGGTAGTGGCGGCCAATGTGTTGTTGGCCTTGGTGACGGCTTGGATATTGATCTATGCCGGTGTCTTCGTACTGGGGTTTGGTGGTTCGCGTTGGACTTCAGATATAGCAATCAACTACTTCAAAAGCGTATTGGGTGTTGCTTTGAAGTTGATGACAATGACGTTGCTCATTGGCATTGCCATGTCGATCATGGACGGTTTCTATACCGATCTATCCAATGATGCCCCTATGCGTGAACTGCTGGTGATCTTTGTCGTTTCACTGGTTCTTGTGATGCTCATTCACTCGGCTCCCAATGTGGTCGCCAGCTTGGTTCCTGGAGGCGGCGCGGCGGCAGGTGCTGGCAGTATCAGTGCCGGAGCGATGGCCGGAGCGGCTGTTGCCACTGGCGGTATGGCTGCCGGTGCAGCAATGGCTACCGCCGGCGGTGCGTCTGCTATTCAGGCTGCATTTGCAAAAGCAGGTGAGAACGTAGCGAACAATACTGACGTTATGTCGAGCCTGGGCGGAGCAATCAGTGGCAGTGGCGATTCTGATGAGGCTGGCTCCTTCTCCCAAGCTTCCGGCCAATCCTCTGGCGGTTTTAAAGGCAGCGCTGTAAAAGCAGGTCGTATTGCTGCGGATACCGGTGCGAATTTGATGAAGGGTATGGGTGATATGGCCGGGGATAGAATCAGCGGCACTGCTGGAGGCCGTTTAGCCAGCTCGATCAGAAACAGTACGAAAGATGACGGGGATAGTGATGACCAGGAGGGCGACTGACGACGCTTCACCTGCATTTGACAACGATAGCTTAGGCGGTGGCGGCACTAGCTGGATGAATCAAACCAGCGGCTTTGATGACCTATCTAGTGAGGACCAGGAAGAAGCCCGTCAAGCACACACAGAATGGCAAGAGTGCGACCCGGAAAATCACACCTTCGACGTTGAGGACTACGTTTCGTATGCCCAGGAACGCCAGCAGGAGCGCAATGAAGAGGTTGCCAGTTTTGTTAAAAAAGGTCGCATGGCCTAACTAAGTAAGGATTACTGATTATGGAGTTTAACTTTCCACCTCAAAACCTTGCGGAGGTATTTGGTTTCTTCGCAGTGATGTTCATTGTGATGCTGGCCTTCTATTTTTTGGACCAGTGGCTGCACAAAACCGGACACGGCCCGAAGATGAAAGGCATTGCCTACAAAATGGAGGTATTCCAAAACAGGTTGACCGGTCGTGCTTATAGGGACATGACGAGATCGGTTGATCAAATCGACAAAATGAGACGCTGGCCGTTTGGCCGACGCAAGTAGTTAGAAAGCACACGGGCCGGTGATGGTGCACAGGCCCGCATTTTCACATACCACCTGTCAGAGAGTTGATACATGACAACCACATATAATATCGAAGTTCAGCAAGCAATGCGTCAGGCAGCTATCAGGCTGGCCGTCCTAGAGCTCATCGACCAAGAAGTCGCCCTGTAGATTTCGCCTGCCGTGAAGTCCAGTCGCCAATATGTTCACGATCCTTGCATTTCTTTAATAAACCTAGATGGCGCTTGGTATTTTGTATCTCCCCAAGGCATTAATCTATATTGAGGATAGCTTACATAAAGCCATCTTTTAGCCCTTGTTACAGCAACAAATGCACTATTTCGTTCTTCATTTACTTTCTTTTCGGAGTTTGCTCTGTAATCGGGAAAAACGCCTTCACACATTCCCATGAGAAATACAATGTCTTTCTCTAGACCTTTCATTGTATGAACTGTACTTAATGTTAGTCCTGTTTTTTCATGTTCTTCTGTTATTTGTCCAAGAGATACTGCATTTCTATATGCTAATAATGTTTCTCCCAACCCCTTTTTCTTGAATCTTGTCCAAGAATGTCGAAACTCTTCTAATTCCTCCATGCTTAGTTTTAGATCCTCAATTTGAGCACTATTATTGCTTTCTTTTTTCGCAATATCTTGGATTTTTTCTCCCAAATCTCTGACAAGTTTTCGTATATTAGGAGCGGATACATCAAGAGAAGAAACTTCTTTCAAAACTAGATGTAATATATCTTTGTTATGTAGTTTTCCAGATATTACCTTTTCTGATAGGGATGTTAGAATTTCTTTATTATCCCAGTTATTAGGAGCTTCTACGTTTAAAATTTTACAAAGCTTATTTCCGTCAACCCAATCTTTGAAGTTTAATTTTAGTCTTATAGAGTAATCTAGAACTTTACCAAATAATGATGTTGGCTCATTCCCTCTTTCGCTCTTTCTTAGATGATAGTCAATATTCTCGCCAACAAGAACTTCTTCAAGCTTTTTGAATACAAATCTATTTCTAGCTATAACTACAATTCTATTCAGCGATATTTCGCCTTCAATCTCAGGATGATTCTTTAGGTTTAAGAGGTTATTGATATTATCAACTATCCATTGAGCTTCTTCATTCTCATCACTTAATCGTTGAATTTGAAATATACCGTTCAGAGCTAAATTATTTACAGTTTGTGTTCCTGGCTTAAGCCTATTTGCAACTTCAATGACAGCTTTTGTACTTCTGTAGTTCTCTTTTAGTTCTAATCTGAGAGGAGAAAAATCATTAACAAAGTATTTTGTTAAATAATCTGATGATGAACCATTAAATCCATAAATCATTTGGTGAGGGTCACCAACCATCATCACGCTTTTTATCTGATCGCCACAGAAGGCCTTAATAAACTCATACTGAGCTCTGTTAAGGTCTTGAGCTTCATCAACACAAACGTATTTATACTTTGCTCTATATATCTTACCAACCCAATCTTGCGTTAATAATATTCTATGTGCGTAAACAAGAATATCATCAAAATCAATGCCATTACTGTTTAACAAAGCTCGTTGATAATCTTCAAAGTACTTCCATATACTTACGTTATTTGAAAATCGATTATTGGCTTCATCCTCCGTCATCAACTCTCTTTTTATAATCGAAAAAGCTTCCATGTAATTAGATAGAACTTGTTCTCTGCTCTTCAATTCTTTTTGGTCGGAAACATTAAGGTAATTATCGATATCGATACCATCTTCACGTAATGACTGGAGAAAGACCTCCATACGATCTTTATCTCTCTCATAAATATGTAGTTCACTTGGTAAGCCAATAGTATGCCCATATTGTTCTAAAATACGCTGTGCTACTGAATGAACTGTAGATATCCAAGTCCTATTCTCTGCCAAATCACAGTTTGACAGACGTTGCTGCATTTCTTCAGCTGCTTTATTAGTAAAAGTTAAGGCTATTACACTTCCTTTGGGTGAGCTATTTAGTAGAAAACGAACTCTTTCTGTTAAAACCCTAGTTTTTCCAGAACCTGCGGACGCTAAAACTTGAAGTGCAGAATTAATAGGAGCTTGTACAACTTCTGATTGTGCGGATGAAAGATTAATCATTTAGTGCCCACTCCTTAACTTTATTAAATGCATCGATAACTGCTTGAGGAATTAGTTGTTCAGACTGCTTACCATTTGGATTGGAAGATATAACTTCGGATAAAAAACCAGCGTAAGAAGCTTTTGAACCCCTCATTTTTTCAATAATTTGATTTGAATCTAATGATGAAATTTCTTGAGTTTTTGCGGCTACCCAGCCTAGTACATCACGGCCTCTAGTTTCGGCAAGTACCATTGCACGGTTAATTTCTTCGCGCATATCGAGGCTAACAAGTTCAGCCTCAATATCATTCCCTTCATTTAAGTAACTAATGCCAAATTGATCTGCGGTCAGCTTTATAGGTGTTTCGTCTCGAACTTTATTTAATTGAGATTCAACTTCATCTTTTGTAGTTCCGTCATTATCACTAACGATAAACACCGGTATAGCAAAACTGCACGCCATTTTCAAAAATGGCTTATAATTTTTCCCAGCAACACTTATACAACTTATTCCAACAGAGAAAGGTGAGTAGCCAAAGTGTTTCTCAAACATTGCGGGTATTAGTTGTTCTTCGGAAACACCTTCGAAAAGGATTATAGCCTTGGAAAATAGTATATCGCCACGGACTCTCATAACCTCTCTACGTAAGATATTTATATCTTCTCTATCTAAGCCACTAATTAATTGGGTTGAATATATAGCTCCCCTTGACCGATATAATCCTCTTAGATCAGAAAGTTCAGACATAGATGCGAGGTATGGTGAGTGTGTACTTACGATAACTTGACCATCAATCTCAGATAATTGCTGAAATAGTGTTCTCTGAGCATTAACATGAAGGTGAGCTTCGGGTTCTTCAGCTGCTATTATTGGAAAAAATGGTTCGGCTTCGTTTTCATGACTTTTTGCCATCAGCTCAACCATTGCTTTTACTGTAAGCATTGATGCCCAACTTCGAGTACCCATGCCGTGATACTCCATTGAATATGAGTTGCCGCCTTCTTCTCCGAAATGGATGCTGAACCTTTTAGATAGATCTCTAATTTTTTTAGGAAATGGTGACAGTTCTGCTTTTCCTTTGCCATCAAAAGACTGACTCAGAGAGTCTAGATGTCCTTTTAAAGTTGTTAGCGGTTGACTTTTATCTATGGCTTGTTGGTTTACTTCTGATATAAGTTCCTCGAGTGCTTCGACATCCTCAGGGTTGTACTCAACGCTTGATAATACCTTTCCAACAAATGAAGAGCGCTCTTTCAACTCATTATGTAAATCTCGCTGAGCATCTATGGGTACATATGGCATAGAGCGTATACGGTTTCTTATTTTATTTTTATTTGCAACAGCTTCATTTATCCAGTTTTCTGCAACCCATTGCTCTAGAGAGTACCTTTCGATCTGGAAACCACCCCGTACTGTGTCCTGAGTGGCGATTGTTCTCATTGCAAAAAACTGATTCCCAGCTGCTTCTTGTTGAATCTTTTCTCCAAATTCCTCTAACCATATATCGTCGAATATTGTCTCTCTTTTCCCCGAAGTATCTACAGGAATAATCCTGATATCTATTACAATTGCATCGGAGCGTTTATCATTCGAATCTATATGGAAGTCTTCATCGGTAAGGTAGCGAGAGTAGTCGCCAAGGGATAGCTGTAATGCTTTGATTACTGAAGTTTTACCGGCATTGTTCATACCAATAAGAACAGTCGTTTTCGGTAATGAAAGTTCTAAATTCGATATACCTCTAAATCCGCTGATGCGAACTCTGTCAACAAGAATGCTCACTATGCCACCCCTTAGCAAAATATTACTTATTTGAAATCAATACACTACTCCATACATAGCATATCATACTCTCAATCAATAGGTGTTAGAGCGCGTATAGACGCTAGAGTTTGACATTTATTTATTGAGCTATTTTTGGTTTTCCTTTTTAAGTAATTGTATTAAAAGTATTTTATTTGGCTAGGGGCATGATTGATTATTTCACAAAGTTGGTTAACTGATGACAACTGTATCGCATCAAAGCTGTAATGTTAGAAGCTGTTTTGGTACAAAAATATTTAGAACAAGAGTCAGTACCACTTACACTGACTCGGCATTAGGGATGAGTTACTTGGTCGAGGATTTACTCGGCTTTAGGCCCGGAGTGTTTCCTGGCGTTTTTTTGTTGTCACGTCGACGTTGATCTGGCTTGCCTGTTGAATCGGCAATTGGTTTTGGTCCTGGTTTCAAGCTCATGATTTAATCCTTTTATTTAGTGAGGGTATCCCACGCTGTATAATCTTTGGGCAATGATGATTGTTTTCAAGATGTGTATGAAAAATAATCTAAAAATACAGCTAAGTTTTCTTTCTGGTAACTCATGTTTTGATACGCTATCTAAAATGTACAGCGAGAAGTTGGAGACACAAGGTGAATAGAACTACATCGGGCCCGCGATGGCTTAGTGTTGAAGAGAAACAAGATCTTCGTCGTGATATGACCGAATCTTCTGCTTGGGCCAAAGCTGAACTAAAACGTCGACGAGCCGCAAAAAATCAAAAAAATTCTGCGCATGGTATAGATGATGGTATTGAGAAAAAGTATCTTTCTAACTAGCTATTATATAGATACATTTTCTTCTCGTTGATATTCGAGTGGGAATAATCCCCCAATAAGAACTCGCTGGCACTGACTGGCAAAATAACGACTTAAGCCCATGTAAAAATGGGCTTTTTTGTTTTTATAGCTTGCCGTATCTGGCACTGATTAGCAGCGTCAAGCACAAGTTGAATGGGGTATTAAAGTTGGTATTATCGCAAGTAGATGCCATTAATGGCAGATAAGAGTCGTTCACCTTTGGTCGCTATGGCGTTGGGGGTATCACTATGGCAAAAGCCCGTGAGTGACTTGGTGAAGCCAAGTGGATGGTCGCCGATGGAAAGTCGCCAACGAAGGAGAAGGCCCGCAACGGTGACTTATTGCGCGTGAGATTGTACTCCAGATATACCGGTAGGCTACTGAGCGAGGCCAGAAGGTTGAGAACCTAGCAGAGTTGGTAAGGCCAGTAAGTATTGCTAGGTTTGAGCAGAGAGATCGAACTCTGACGCCTGAATAAATCAGGGTCATGTACCACTAGGCTGAAACTGGCCGAACGATGCCGGAGGACTTTAAGCAAGCCTTGGACACCATTCGGTATGCGATACCGAGCTAATTGCTACGAAGAAAGACGGTCACGGACCGCCTATAATCTACAGAGGGCTAATCAATCTCTCCAATTACAAAGTTAAAAAATACACATTTTTGCAAAGTAGAACAAAGTTAGCGCAAAACAATCATAGGTATTTCTGTTTGCTCAATCATTTCCATTGTATTACTACCTAAAAATATACTTGCTAATTTAGAGTGAGAAAAAGCACCCATCACAAGCATATTAACACCACTGCTTTCTTTGTACTTCATTAAAGCATCAAAAATTTTCCCTTCTAATAAACTAGCTTTCACCTCAAAGCCGCTATTAGTTAATAACTCTTTCGTTTGCTGGAATTTTTTTTCTATGTTTGGTGCGCTATTTTTTACAGTGACTAAATGGCAGGTCAAATCATGTAACAGCCCACCTTCAATAATACGTTGCACGGCTTGGTCCGCAGTTTCTCTGCCATCATAAGCAAGCATAAAGCTTCTAGGTGTTTTAAATGACTGATTGACAATTAGTATTGGTGTGTGGACTCTACGAATAATTTGTTCAATATGAGAGCCAAGTGTCTTGAAATCTCCAGCATGTTGTTGACCAGACTTCCCAATAATAATGAGTCTTGCATCATTTTCAAGAGCACAAATGGCTTCAACAATACCACTGTGACGCTGTGTTTTTTCAACATCATGGCAACCGTTGGCAACCAAAAGAGCCTTGGAGTGTGCCAAGATTTCCTTACCAAGGGATAAAGCAACTTTACTGCGTTGTTCGTCTAAAGCGGCCATTTCATTGAGAAGTGAAGAGCGGGCGCCAAGGCCAATGGCTCCACTTAAATCTTCTGTAGCTGGTGAGTGATTTTTTTCAATAGCATGCAGTAGCAAAACAGGTTTATTCAACTGTTTAGCAGACCAACAAGCGGCTGCACATACCTGATCAGAAACCGCAGAGCCATCAATACAGGTAATTATCTTATTCATAAGTTTCTCCTTAGTGGCCTGCCATTAATTTTTCAACTTCCTTTGGATCGTTATGGACGCCAAATTTATCAACAATAGTTTCTGTCGCCTCACTCATTCCAATAATTTCAACTGTCGCACCTTCCCGCCTAAACTTAATAACGACTTTGTCTAAAGACGACACGGCAGTAATATCCCAAAAATGCGCTTGGGTTAAGTCAATGGTTACCTTATCAACCGCTTTTTTAAAATCAAAGGAATCAATGAACTGTTCAGATGAGGCAAAGAAAATCTGACCAACCACACGATAAGTACGTGAAGCATCATCAGTTTGCGCTGTTTTAACTACCATGAAGCGACCAATTTTGTTTGCAAAGAATAACGTTGCCAATAAAACACCAACGAAGACACCAATCGCTAGGTTATGTGTTGCCACCACAACAATAACGGTCGTGATCATGACGATATTGGTTGATAATGGATGCTTTTTTAAGTCTTTAATTGATGACCATGAGAAGGTTCCGATTGAAACCATGATCATAACGGCCACCAGCGCCGCCATCGGGATCTGTTTTATCCATTCATCCAAGAATACAACAAGGATAAGTAAAAATAGGCCCGCACTAAAGGTAGATAGTCGCCCACGACCGCCAGATTTTACGTTGATAATAGACTGCCCTATCATGGCACAACCAGCCATACCACCTAGTAATCCAGAGCCAATGTTGGCAATACCTTGACCTTTACATTCACGGTTTCGGTCACTTTGAGTATCCGTCAAATCATCAACAATCGTGGCTGTCATCATTGACTCTAATAAACCTACAATGGCAAGACCTAAGGAATAAGGAAGGATAATCATCAACGTGTCGAAATTTAGTGGCACATCAGGCCATAGAAAAATAGGAAGCGTGTCCGGTAATTCCCCCATGTCACCAACGGTTCGGATATCCAAACCTACGATCATCGCAAATGCGGTGAGAACAACAATACATACTAAGGGGGAAGGGAGAGCTTTGCCGATAATCGGGATATATGGAAATAAATAGATGATAGCTAAACCTATCGCCGTCATAGCATACACATGCCAAGTGACATTGGTAAGCTCAGGCAATTGAGCCATAAAAATTAAAATAGCAAGCGCATTAACAAAACCTGTTACGACAGAACGAGATACAAAACGCATTAGGCTCCCTAACTTAAGGTAACCAGCAACTATTTGGATCAAACCGGTGAGCAATGTTGCAGCAAGCAAATACTCAAGACCATGCTCTTTTACCAACGTAACCATGAGTAATGCCATTGCGCCTGTTGCAGCGGAGATCATACCCGGGCGACCACCCACAAACGCTATAACAACTGCAATACAAAATGAAGCGTAAAGACCCACTTTGGGGTCAACACCTGCGATGATGGAAAATGCAATCGCTTCAGGTATTAGCGCTAAGGCAACAACAGTACCTGCTAAGAGGTCTCCCTTGATGTTGGAAAACCATTCAAGTTTCATTTTTTCGAGCATAGATAGCCTTATAAACTGAGAGACAATGCAGGCATACAAAATTAAATCGCAACAACGATTAACTTCATGCGCAGATTGTCATATTTTTTACTAGGGGTGAATTTGTTCGACCAAAGACCTGCCATTGGTGGATACGGCATAAAGTGAGTCACGTTGATAAATGTGACTTTAGAGGAGAGTCAGGCGCCTAGGGTGGCGTAATATGCAAAACGAGTTCCTTTCTATAAGAGTTCAGATTATAAAGAATTTAGATTATAAAAATAACTATTCATGATACCGTAGATAATCTGTAGTGGCAACTTAAGGGGGCCCTATACACATAATCAGGCCACTACCAGTTGAGTTTCTGGGGAGCTTAGTAAGAGAAAGCCAACGGAGTATCCCACCGGTTCGCTAAGCGCTCCAGATAGCCATAACGATTTCTTTATTTTTATCGTTTTTAATTACGAGTAATAGTAGATAATTTTGACGGTATTATTGACGGTATCACAGAGCATAGAGTAGGGTTAATTTTGAAAGACGATAATGTCAGTATTCAATTAACTTAATTTGTGGCTACCCTAAGGTTTAAATGTGAAAAAAGTTTTAGTTGCAGGTGCTACAGGCTATTTGGGGCAATGTCTCGTTGCAGAATTAAAAAAACAAGGTTATTGGGTCAGAGCGCTTGTCAGGAGACAAAACCAACAAGGGTTGGTGGCTAGTGTCGATCATATCTATGTTGGGGAAGTGACGGAACCGAACACACTGCATGGTGTTACTGAGGGAATAGACGTCGTTATTAGTGCGGTTGGAATAACCCGACAAAAAGATGGTTTGACCTATATGGATGTTGATTATCAAGGTAATATCAACCTATTAGATGAAGCAATAGCTGATGAGGTAAAGCAATTTGTTTATGTTTCAGCTATCGATGGCGATAAAAACCGACACTTAAAGATATTTGAAGCAAAAGAACGTTTTGCGGATGAACTCAAACAATCTTCTCTTTCTTCTATTATCGTTCGTCCCAACGGCTACTTTAGTGATATGGGTGATTTTTTGAAGATGGCAGCTTCTGGGCGAGTTTATTTGTTCGGTGATGGTCATGTGCAAATTAACCCAATTTCGGGTAAAGATTTGGCTGAATTTATCGTTAAGGCCCTTAATCAGGGGCAAGCAAGGCAGGAACTATCTGTGGGAGGGCCTGAAGTGCTTTCTCTAAATGATATTGCCAATTGTGCAGCCCAAGCCTTAGGACAAGATATCAAAATTAGCTATCTCCCTGACTGGGTTCGTAGGGGAAGTATTTTTGCAGTTCGGCATTTCACGCCGCAAAAGTTTTATGGCCCAATTGAATTTTTTCTGACATTTATGGGGGAAAGCCACTTAGGTGAACCTGTAGGAGGTGATCGACTCGAAGATTTTTATCGTAACGAAGTTAACATGCTGAAAAAAAGTAGATAACTGACTTGAAATATCTAGTTCGCTGGGTCAATAGGGAAATAAGCAGGGATCAATATTACAGTTCAATAATAACGCCTGCGGCGATAAAGACGAGTACAAGAGTCGTAATCGCGACATAAACATAATCTCGGTCACGTATAAAAAAGGCTAGCATTAAAATAACGCGTAATACAGGCAAAAGAATAAACAATGCAATGCCCGCACTCACAATGTCAGAGCCATGTAGTGGAAGTAGGGATGTGCCCCAAAATGGTTTTAAAGCGGTTAAGGCTACACCAATGGCAATCAAGGTTGTCGCTAACCATGTTCCGTAGCGAAGTAACAGAGCGATGACTTGGTCCCGTAATTCTAAATACCCTTTCTCAGACTTCATAGTGTCCCAGCAAAAATGTGTATATCAAAAGCGCTCATAAGCATTTGAAATGCTAAAAACGCCAGAATGATGACAAAAAAGATACGCAATTTATCGGCAGGTAGCCCTATAAGTAAGCGTGCTCCGATAATTGAGCCAATAACTGAACCTAAGGCGATAGGGCCAGCAACATTAATGTCAATATCCCCTCGAACAAAATAAGCCCCTGCACTGGCTGCTGCTGTCACCCCAATCATGAAATTGGATGTAGCGCTTGAAACTTTAATGGGAAGACGCAAGGCGCTATCCATGGCAGGTATTTTGAGTACACCAGAGCCAATTCCTAATAATGCCGAAATCAACCCCGCCCCGTACATGAATATCATCCCAAGAGGAACACGACTGACGTAATAGGGGACTTCCTGCCTAGATTGGCTTTCTGGAAAACTGGAATGTAAGCGTAAGGTTGTAGCCCAGCGAGTTTGATTGATTGGAGTAGCAGCAATGACTTCATATCGGCGAGTTAACATCTGTTTAGCTGAAATTGTGAGGATCATGGCAAAGAGGCCATACAGTACAGGGGGTGAGATGAGCCCAATTAACAACACCCCTGTCAAGGCACCAAATGTAGTGGCTGTTTCAAGTACAATGGCTAGACGGGTATTGGTTAGGCGATTTTTGAGAAACTGACCTGCACTACCACATGAACACGCTATGACGGAGACCAGGCTTGCTCCAATGGCGATGTGGATTTCTACACCAAAAATTTGCGTGAGAATTGGCACAATAAAAATGCCACTTGCCATCCCCAGTATTCCACCAAGCGCACTTGCTGCACAAGCCGCGATAAACAGTAATAGAGCGTCCATTATTTAGGCTTTCTGTGAGGTGCGTGGACGACGTGTTAAACGCGTGGCGAAGCTAATCAGATCACCGCGATAGTAGAGCTTTTCATAATCAATGGGCTGGTGGCCTGTGGTATAGGATGTTCGTTCGATTAAAAAGATCGCACTACCTGTATCAATATTGAGAGCAAGAGCGACATTAGAAGGGGCTGTAATAGCTGCAAGGCGATATTCTGCCTCAGTTAATGGGATAGCGTATTTATCTTCGAGTAGAGAAAAGATGGGTTCAGCATCTAAATCGTGTGTGATAATTTTTTCTCCAATTTCTTGAGGGAGATAGGTTTCATCGAAAGACATGGCGATGCCATCGGCAAGGCGGACACGCTGGAGCCGCATTACGGCACTTCCAGGTAAGATGCCAAGTTGCTCAGCTACATGTGTATCGGCAGATACGATTTGCTTGTCTAATAGGCGAGCCGTTGGGATACGACCAAGGGCTTGCATATCCTCAACAAACCCAGTCAACTCAGTGAGTTCTTGGTTGATTTTAGGCATGGTCACAAAGGTCCCTTTACCACGCCGGATTTCAATTTGTTCGCGCAATACAAGGTTCTCAATCGCCTTGCGTACTGTTGTGCGGCTTGCATTAAACCTTTCTATTAGGCGATCTTCGGGAGGCAATTGGCTGCCTGGGGGGTATATACCATTGGAAATATCAGCCGCGAGAGCTGATTCGATTTTTGCGTAAAGCGGTAAATGTTCAGGATTAATATTCATATCATCATCATGACATCATGATGTCCTTATGTCAATGTTGTCTATGAGGTGACGAATGTAATTAAAAAATAGCCCTATAGAGCCCCAATAATGGGCGAATATGATATGCAAGATAGCCATGTGGTAAGCATTAAATAAGCTGCTATCAAGCCATCAAGAAATAAGCCAAATGGAAGGTAACAGTGTAATAAATATAAGTAATGGGTTGGGGAGGATTAGGTGCGATAAGAAACATTGATTATGCTTATGCGTACAACGTGACTTTTTATGCATTAAAAGTGAATTATTACTTGTTCAAATTATTCAAATTGATATTATCACGGTGAAATGTATTTATGCAGGTCAACGTCCCCAAAATGAGAACAACAACGGATTGGGGTGAATATCACTATAGTTAAGGAATAATTTGTGGCTTTTCGTTTAAAATATATTGCATTACTACCGCTATTTGTTGCTACGACAGCATGCCAACAACCGTTTAATACTAATGCTAATGATGTAGCAACACCTGTAGTACAAACCCAATCCGTAGTGGTTAATAACTCATGGATTGAAATCTCACGAGGCGCATTAGAATTTAATGTGCAAAAAGTTCAAGCTCTATTAGGCGATAAATCCTCTCTTTGCGCGGTATTGAAAGGGGATGCTTACGGTCATGACCTTTCATTAGTTACCCCCATTATGATTGAAAACAATGTTCAATGTATTGGCGTAACAAACAATCAAGAATTAAAAACAGTGAGAGACTTAGGTTTTAAAGGCCGTTTAATGCGAGTGAGAAATGCGACTGAGCAGGAAATGGCACAAGCGACACAATATGACACGGAAGAACTCATTGGTAATTTAGCAATGGCGCAACGTTTGAATGCGATTGCAAAACAACAAAATAAAATCATTCCTATTCATTTAGCGCTAAATTCGGCAGGGATGTCCCGTAATGGACTCGAAGTAAGCCATGCCGCTGGTTTGAATGAAGCGAAGCAGATTTCAGAATTACCGCAATTAAAAATCGTGGGAATTATGTCTCACTATCCAGAGGAAGATGAAGCTCAAATCCGTAAAGATCTCGCAAAATTCAAGAAAGGATCACAACAAGTCTTGGCGGTAACTGGAATAAAGCGTGAAGATGTGATGCTGCATGTGGCGAATACTTATGCAACTATTACTGTCCCCGAGTCGTGGCTAGATATGGTGCGTGTAGGAGGGATCTTTTATGGTGACACCGTTGCAACGAACGACTATAAACGTGTAATGACACTTAAATCAAATATTGCTGCGGTGAATCATTACCCTAAAGGAAATACTGTGGGTTATGACAGAACTTATACTTTGAAACGAGATTCTGTTTTGGCCAATATTCCTGTTGGTTATGCTGATGGCTACCGTCGAGTATTTAGTAATACTGGTCATGCATTGATCAATGGCCAAACTGTTCCTGTATTAGGAAAAACATCAATGAATACCGTTATGGTGGATGTTACTGATTTAAAAAAAGTCAGCCCAGGTGATGAAGTCGTATTTTTTGGTAAACAAGGGAATGCCGAGATAACGGCTGAGGAAGTTGAAGATATCAGTGGCGCACTTTTTACAGAGATGTCGATCCTGTGGGGCGCAACAAATAAACGTGTTTTAGTCGACTAGTTTTAATCTCGAAATATTCAACTTGAACCCGCGATTATCGCGGGTTTTTGCATATTAAATACGATTCCAGATAAAGTGCAATGTATTGTTATAAGTTTATAAAGTATAGGTCTATAAAGTGCTGTTTAGCTTAATTAGTATCGAAACCTTAACCTTGATATGTTAGCTTGAATAAGTCGTTATAAGTGATAAAGCAAATAGAAGAATTAGAAGGATATTATATTATGTATCAAGTTGATTTACATGCGCACACCATTGCCAGCACCCATGCATATAGTACGGTGAGTGAATATTTTACGGAAGCGGCAAGCCGTGGTGTAAAGCTATTTGCGATCACAGACCATGGACCTGAAATGCAAGATGCCCCTCATGAATGGCATTTTGGTAATATGCCTATCTTACCTCGGATTGTTGATGGTGTTGGTTTACTGTATGGTATTGAAGCTAATATAAAAAATAAGCTGGGTGAGACAGACTGTAATGAAAAAATAGCACGTCATCTGGATATTATATTAGCGGGTTTTCATGAGCCGGTATTAGAGCCCCAAAGTTTAGCTGATAATACAGAAGCCATGATTGCAACGATCCGCAGTGGTAAAGTGCAAATTATTACGCACCCTGGAAACCCTAAGTACCCCATCGATATTAAAGCGGTTGCTCAAGCGGCGAAAGAAAGTAATGTTGCTTTAGAAATGAATAACTCATCATTTCTCCATTCCCGAGCGGGTAGTCAAAAGAACTGTTTAGAAATTGCAAAAGCGGTTAAAGACAGTGGAGGTTGGGTTTCGCTGGGGTCTGACTCTCACTTTTCAGGTTACTTAGGTCGTTTTGACCGTGTCATTGAAATGCTGGACTCTATTGATTTCCCACAATCTCAGATCCTGAATGTAACACCACGTCGTGTGCTTGATTTTCTTGAATCTCATGGGCGTAAACCAATCCCTGAATTTGCTGATTTCTAAGTATATTGCTTAGGATATTCTGAAATAAGAATGAAAGCCGCTCAGTCAGATATGAGTCCGGCTTTTATTTTTAGTTCTGCATTAGGTGAAGAATATAATATCAGTTTAATGATAATAAATTAAAAGCAGAGAAAAAAGAGAGCAAAGAAAAATCTGCGCAGGCGGGCAAGCCTGTAAAATAATTTAATGGAATGTCGTTAACGTCACGGTGTCATGGGAAATAATTCTATGGCGCTGCATGATGGCTGATATGGTATACTGCTCATTATTTTTAAATCAGTGATGTTTATGAACTATCAATGCCCCCTTTGTTTTAAACCCCTTCAAAAAGTACAAAATAGCTTTCGTTGTGAAGCTAACCACCAGTTTGATTGTGCAAAAGAAGGTTATGTTAATTTATTACCTGTGCAACATAAACGTTCAAAAGACCCCGGTGATAGCGCAGAGATGATGCAGGCTCGTAGGCAGTTTCTTGATGAGGGGCATTATCACCTGATGCGTGACAAAGTTTCAGAAAAAATAGCCCAATTTATTCCGTCATCAAATATGAGTTTGCTAGATATTGGTTGTGGGGAAGGGTATTACACTGATTATTTTGCACAAGAACTGAAAAAGCAAGACGAGCAAGCCACGGTCTTTGGGTTAGATGTGTCTAAAGCGGCAATCCGTTACGCGGCTAAGCGTTATAAATCAGTACATTTTTGTGTGGGGACTAGCCACCGATTACCTTTTGCGGATACAAGTTTCGGTAGTATTGTCCGAATTTATGCACCATGCAAAGGGGAAGAATTAAGCCGTATCTTAATATCTAAGGGGACTCTAATTACCGTCACTCCAGCAGCAGAACATCTGCAAGAATTAAAAGCATTGATTTATGATGAAGTGAAATTGCATCCTGTTAAAGAAGAAAATCTACCTAATTTTGTTCTATTAGACGAAACACGGTTAAATTATAAAATGTCACTGGCAGGCAGCGAAGCTTATGAATTGCTAGCAATGACGCCATTTGCTTGGCGTGCGTCTGAAGAAGTTAAGCAAGGTTTATTATTATCTGATGCGAAGAATTATACTGCTGATTTCTTGATCCGGGTTTACCAATATCAGGGTGAGTAGAACGCTTAAAATTGCCCCCTAAGATAATTAGGGGGCAACAAAATTATGAAGCGTACATAAATAATTCAAGGTGCTCGAATAAGATATTAAACCCGATACCAATTAATACTAACCCGCCCACAATTTCGGCTTTTTTCCCTAATAATGGGCCGACATAACGGCCGATCATCATCCCAACAGTCGCCATTATCATCGTCATTAAGCCAATAGTCATTGCAGTATGAACGATGTCTACTTGTAAAAATGCTAAACCAAGACCGATTGCCATTGCATCAAGACTAGTGGCTATCGCTGAGAATATTAGGTTTGTTGAGCTATGACTTGACGGCTTTGAACAACATTCTTCATCTTTTGTTTTAATGCTCTGCCAAATCATACGAGCACCTAAAACAAATAATAAAGCAAATGCAATCCAATGATCCCAACGAATGACATATTGACTTGCAAGTATCCCAATACCCCAACCTATAATTGGGGTTATGGCTTCAATGAAGCCAAAAATAAATCCAGTGCGGAGAATTTCTCTGAAGCGAGGTTTATGCAAAACAGCACCTTTGCAAATGGCTACAGCAAAGGCATCCATGGATAGTGCAAGGGCTAAGATAAGGGTAGCGTAAAAGCTCATAACAAGAACCTCGGTTGGGTGTTTCCATATACACATAAATTACCCCCAACCAAAAGGCTTATTTATGTGTCTATGGTCTTGCCAACCGAATCTGGTGTCCACACCACGTTTGAAACCAAACGAGTATGTTGATACGGACTTTCTGGTATATATATAATACCAGAACAGGCTACTCCCCAATGACGTTGAAAGAAAGATACCACATTTTATTTTAAAGGCAACAATTAATTAATTGTGGATATTAAACGTTAGTGAGAATTATTATCAACTAGGATATTAAGAAAAAAAAGGTTAATTATAAATTTAATTAACCTTAGTTTTATTATGAATATATATAATGATTATTTATGATTAATTAAAAACTCACAAATTCTTTGTAAATCATCAAGATGAGATACTTTTATGTAAATTTTCTTTTGTTCTAACCCTATTATTAATATGCCATCTTCAGATAAATTCATTGTTTTTATTCTTTCGTATAAAATAAAAGTATTGGCAAAATAAAACCCAGTTTGTTTAAAAAATAGCTTAGGTGTTCTTATAAATGCCAAGTAAATAGACATGAATATAGTAACCAATAATAAGTAAGTGGTTAATAAATTACCATGGCGAACAATATTTGTGTAAATAACAATACATATTAATACAATAAAAATGATGGCATCAATACGATGTTTTCGTTTTAAGTTGATCTTTAATAACGTTTTGCCTTTCAGTAAATGCTGAATAAATTCGTCATAAATTGCATACACAAGCATGAGCAAAATGATAATAGCGAGAATGGCATCATTGAAAGTCATTGGAGCGCCCTTGGATAAGTAAACATGTGCAGAGCTTAAAATTAAAAAAGGGAGGCTGCAACCTCCCAATTCAAATAATTACAAGAGAATTATGGTGCTAAGAATTTCAGCCAAGCACCTAAGATACCAAGACCGAAGAAACCGATAATAATCCATAATGCATTAACTTTATGGCGTAAGAGCCACATACATCCGAAGGTTAATAACAATGGCACTAAACCAGGCATTAATTGGTCTAGGATCATCTGTACAGTCGTAATATCTTCTACACCTGTAGTTTGGTTTTTGATGCGCGAAACCTCAAGTGGAATATTGACGTGTGTCCACTTGTTTACTAAGGCCCCCATAACAAACAAACCAAGTATTGAAGCTCCCTCTGTTAATTTTTGTAGGAAGCCGCCCCCCATATCTTGAACAATATCGATCCCTTTCTTATAACCATATGAAATTCCATAGTATAAGGTGAGTAACCGTACTAGGTTGAATAAAAAGAAAAAGAGTAATGGGCCGAGTAAACTACCTGTCATCGCGATCCCAGCACCGAGTGCCGCAAAGACAGGGCGTACTGTTCCCCAGAAAATTGGGTCACCGACACCAGCAAGAGGCCCCATGAGACCGACCTTGATACCGTTGATTGCCCCGTCATCAATGTCTGCACCATTAGCGCGTTGTTCTTCCATTGCCATCGTCACGCCAAGGACCGGCGCTGCAACGTATGGGTGCGTATTGAAAAATTCTAAATGGCGTTTAATCGCTTGTTTACGGTCGTCATTATTTTCTGGATAAAGGCGGCGAATAACAGGGATCATTGAATAGCAGAAGCCGAGAGCTTGCATACGTTCAAAGTTCCAAGAGCCTTGGAATAAATTGGAACGCAAAAAAACACCGCGAATATCGCTCTGAGTCAGTTTTTTCTCTGTAGATTGAGTTGTGTCAACCATGATTGCGTTCCTCCTAGTCTAATTCATTATCAAGATTGTTGTTACTATTCCCTTGGCTCACAACAACTTGAGATTTGTTGTATTTAGGGCTGAGTTGGATGTAAAGTACGGCCATGACAACACCAATGACACCCAGAGCAACGAGGTTGAAATCTGTAAAGGCTGCAGTGACAAAGCCTAGGTAGAAGAACGGCATCAGATAGCCTGCACGCATCATATTAATGACCATTGCATAACCAACAACAACAATCATACCTCCAGCGATATTTAAGCCACTTGTGACAACTTCAGGGATTGAACTTAGCAGTTGCTGAACCTCGGATGTCCCTACAGAAACAGCAACAATAAGCGCAGGAATAGCAACGCGCATAGCTTGCAAGACCAGTGCTGAAACGTGAACTACGCTTAGATAAGTCAAGTTACCAGTCGTTGTAGCCCTATCAGCTGCGTGTTGGAACGCAACAGTAATGGTACGTACGATAATGGTTAATACTTGCCCAGCAGCTGCAAGAGGAATGGCTAATGCGATACCAGCACCAATGCTTTGCCCACCGGCGATGACCAAAATGGTTGAAATAATTGAGGCGAGTGCAGCATCAGGTGCGACCGCGGCACCGATATTCATCCACCCCAAAGCTATCATTTCCAAAGTACCACCGATGATGATACCTGTTTTCATGTCTCCCAAAACGATACCAATAAGCGTACAGGCAACGAGAGGGCGGTGAAACTGGAATTCATCGAGGATTGACCCCATCCCCGCGATACATGCAACGATGAAGACCAGTACTATTTGAACAACGGTAAGTTCCATTGTTTAATCTCCTGTAACCAACAAGTTTTAAAATCTGTTTGAGTAATGGATAAAGAACTAAAATAAAAAATTGTATTAAGCATTATTTTTTGAGCTTGCTAATTAAGTCCATCATGTAGACTTTGTTGTCAGATGAAACTTTTCTGACTTCAAGCTCAATATTTTTGTCATTCAAATAATTAAATGCATCGATGTCTTCTTGGTTGATTGAAACCGCATTGGTTACCATGGTTTTACCATCATGGTAAGCCATACCACCAATATTAACGGACTTGATTTCAACACCTTCTTCGACAATACGTTTAACGTCTGTTGGGTTAGTAAACAGCAACATAACACGCTCACCTGCATATTTCGGGTTGTTATAAACGCGAATGCATTTAGCGACATCAACAACATGAGCGGTTACCCCAGGTGGAGCGACTTGTTTGAGTAATGTTGAACGGACTTGGTCTTTTGCTACCTCATCACTGACAACAATAATTCGCTTAACTTGCGTTTCTTTGGTCCAGCGAGTTGCCACTTGGCCATGAATTAGACGGTCATCAATACGGGCAAGGGCTATTACCATATGTTCACCCGGACCAGCTTTGATTGGCGCTGGAACAGGAGTACTTGGTGCCGCTGCTGCGGGCGCTGTTTCAACTTCTTTGAACTTAAATGAACGAACGCCACCACGACCAGTTTCTAATGCTACAGTGATCAGTTCGCTCAAGGTGGGGTTATCATCACGACACATAAAGGTTTCAACTAGCATTGGAACATTTACGCCAGTGATGATGTCATAGTTTTCATGTTGATTAACGATACGACTTGCGGCATTAAATGGGCTACCTCCCCATGTATCAACTAAAAACAGTACGCCTTTTGAAGTATCTAAATCAGTTAGTTTTTGAGTGTATTTATCAAACAGGGTGTCTGCATTTTCCCCAGGGATAAAATCAATAAACGAAACATTGTCTTGTTCGCCTATTAACATCTCGGTTGTTCGAAGAAGCTGTTCTGCAGCGACTCCGTGTGTACCAATCATAATAGCTATACTCACTATTTTTCCCTCATAGATAGATAAAACGAAATATTATCTGTAGATAAAACGGATGCTAAAGTTAGACTCCTCTTTATCAATTTCCCCTGTATCATAATATTAGCTGAATAATTACAAATTACTCATGGTATCCATAAGCCAGCTACTTATCTTGTTAGTATCGAGTCCATATGTAGCATAACATTTTGTTTTAACCTAAAAACTTGTTTCGCGTCAGAAAAATAAGAATATACCTAAAATCACTTATTAATTTGCGATTATTATCTTTTTATTTGTTTTTTGTTGGGTTTTATTTTTATCAATTTTTAATTGAGTGGATTATTATTGTGTTACAGGTAACAAAAAATTAAGCAAAAATAGGCTGTCATTGATTTTTTGGTTAAAAAATGGGCGGGTTGGCGGGGGGGTTTGATTGTTGATAAATAATGTAAAGAAGCACTTTTAGCATAAAATAGCATAGCTTCCATTTTGATGCTGTTGATGAAATATATAATAAACAGTAAAAAACAAGGTTTTTTGTGGGGGAAATGATTAATTAAACTTGAAGGTTGTGGTGGGAAAAGACAGTGCTAACCAAATGAGCGCTTAATTGCAGATAAAAACGCCCTCAATGCTATCGACTTGATAATAGAATGAAGAGGGCGTTAACGTGTTTACCGTAGGTTAAAACTAATCACATTGCACCTTGATAGCTAAACCACCGCGGGAAGTTTCACGGTATTTGGCATTCATGTCCTTCCCTGTTTCGTACATAGTTTCAATCACTTTATCGAGAGAAACACGAGGTTCACTGGTTCTACGTAATGCCATTCTTGCTGCATTTATGGCTTTGACTGATGCGATTGCATTACGCTCAATGCAAGGCACTTGTACTTGCCCAGCAACAGGGTCACAGGTTAGTCCTAAGTTGTGTTCCATGCCAATTTCAGCGGCGATACAAACTTGCTCTGGGCTGCCTCCAAATAGCTCGGTAAGGCCTGCCGCAGCCATTGAACATGCGACACCGACCTCACCTTGACAGCCAACTTCAGCTCCTGAAATTGATGCGTTCATTTTATATAAAATGCCAATTGCGCCTGAAGCTAAGAAATAGCGCATATACAGCTCAGGGGTAACAGGCTCAATACAATGATTGTAATAAGCTAATACGGCGGGGACGATACCACATGCTCCATTGGTAGGGGCAGTGACAACGCGGCCTCCTGCGGCATTTTCCTCATTAACGGCTAAGGCATACATATTGATAAGGTCGATAACATTCATCGGGTCATTTGAAAGTTTACTTGATGATGTGACCAGTCGATTTAGTGCCGGTGCTCGACGAGGAACGCGTAGCGGGCCCGGTAAGACGCCTTCAGTATTTAAGCCACGCTCAATACAAGCTTGCATCGTGTGCCACACATCAGCGAAGTATTCTTCAATTTCTTGTTTAGTATGGAGATCTAGCTCATTTTTCATCATTAAACTAGAAATAGAAAGACCTGATTTTTTGCAATTCAATAATAATTCGTCAGCAGAATTGTATGGATACGACACAGGTTTGCTATCAAGGATGGATTGACCAAAATGTTCTTCATCGACGATAAAACCACCGCCGATAGAATAATAAGTTTTGGTATAAATTTCTTTATCACCATTAAATGCATGAATTGTCATGCCATTCTCATGTAAAGGCAGGTTATCTTGACGAAAATTCATGCCGCCTTCATTTGGAAAGTCAACAACCTGAGTTCCATTAGCTAGCGGGAGTTTCTCTGACTCTTCCACATTTTTGATAAAAGTTGGAATAGATTCAATGTCAACGGTGGCAGGCATATTACCTGCTAGCCCCATAATAATGGCGATATCAGTATGGTGCCCTTTTCCAGTAAGCGATAATGACCCGTAAACATCCACAGAAATACGAGTAACGTTAGGCAATATGCCTTTGCTTACCAAATCATCGACAAATTCTTTCCCAGCTTTCATCGGACCGACGGTATGAGAGCTTGAAGGGCCAATGCCCACTTTAAACATGTCGAAAACGCTTATCACGCAGGACTCCTTAAAAAAAAGATGAAAATATAGTGCTTTATTTTAAAAGGCGCTACTTTACTGTTATTTAGTAGTGTTAACCAGTAAGTTTAAAGTATTTTTTGAAATAAGGTAGTTGAGGAGTGTGAATTGAAGGTAAATAGCACAAAATGTCTGTGAATTGTCTAAAAAATAGCCAGTATAAAGATGGATATTTTGTAAGATCTGACGCTATATAACGGCTATCTAAAAATATCACACTGTAATAAAGGCGCTATATGGTGAATAGTTATGAAAGGCTCAATCTAGTTGTAAAGCTAATTGGTGGATTATTGAGGCAGTCAAACCCCAAACTAACCGCCCGTTATACCAGTAAAAAAAGATGCGACTGTGCCGCCCTGAACGCTTTATATCCACGAATTTATGGCGTTGAAGTGAAAGTGCATCAAACAATGGAACTTCAAAGATAGAAGCCACTTCGCTGGGGTTCGCTTGATATCGAATATTATTAGGTAAAAGCCCAACTATAGGGGTGACCTCGTAGCCACCATAACTTTGGAGTGGGGCGAGTTGGCCAAGTACTTTAACTTTTTCCGGAGGGATCGCCACTTCTTCGTAAGCTTCACGTAAGGCGGTGTTGATGGGTGAGCCATCCTCGGGGTCACTTGCCCCCCCAGGAAAAGCCACTTCTCCTGCATGAGAACGTAAGAAAGGGGAGCGTTGCGTAAGAAGTAACGTTGGGTGCGGTTTATTGATTATTGGCAAAAGAACCGCAGCCGATTTACCCGCCTTGAATACAGGCTGGCGGGTTGTCGGCAAAGTAAACTGAAAACGATTGATAAAGTTATTCAGTTCAGTCATCTTTATTTAGTGCTCCTAATACAGGTAAAATCAGGCTTAATTTATCAAATGTCTCTTGATATTCTCTGTCAGCTTGGCTATCAGCAACAATACCACCACCAGCCCAACAGTAAATTTGTTTTTTATAGGTCAATAAAGTACGAATAGTAATATTGCTATCCATATTTCCACAAAAGCTAATATAGCCTATTGCACCACAATATCCATGTCGACGATGCGGTTCTAATTCTTCAATGATTTCCATTGCTCGTATTTTAGGTGCTCCGGTGATTGACCCTCCAGGGAAACACGCTCTTAATAAGTCAGCAGCACAATACTGTGCATCTAATTTTGCGCAGACCGTACTAACCAAATGGTGTACAGCAGGAAATGACTCCACTGCAAATAACTCAGGGACATTCACTGACCCTGGCTGGGCAACTCGGCCAATATCATTACGTAATAAATCGACAATCATGACGTTTTCTGCACGGTCTTTGGTTGAGTTTGCTAATTTTTCTACTTGAGCAAGGTCATCCTGTTCATTTTCTAGACGGGGAAGTGTTCCTTTAATTGGGCGTGTCTGAATATCGCCATCCTGTAAAAAAATAAACCGCTCAGGGGACATGCTAATGACTGCGTTTTCAGGTAAACGAATAAAGGAAGAGAAAGGGGCTTCATTACTTTCTAACAGAGCTAGAAATGCATTCCATTCGTCCCCTTTATACTTAGCTTTAAATCTTTGAGCTAAATTGATTTGATAGCAATCACCATTACGTAAATATTCATGAATATGCGCGATGTTTTGGTGATATGTCTCTTCTGACATGTTTGATTGCCAAGGGGACGTTAATTGGAATTTATTCTTACGTGGTTTTTTTTGTGCCTGTAACCAAGCTAACCTAGCTTCAATATCATCATAACTAATTAATGTAGTTGTTTTAGTGTGATGATCAATAATGAGTGCCCATAAATAGATCCCGATGGCCATATCAGGAAATTGTAATTCTGTTTTGGCGAGGTTAGGGAGTTTTTCAATGCGACGACCTAAATCGTAGCTCCAAAGGCCCAATGCACCACCATTAAAGGGTAAATCTATGCATTCATTATTGTTCGACCTGTATTTATTGAGCAATTGTTTTAGCAAATCAAAGGGGTCTGAACCCGAAGTCGTTGAAGGTTGACCTTGCTCTGTGATGGTTGTTTCGCTGTGGTAGGTAGTCAGTGTCGCAATAGGGTCAGCGACAATAATATCAAATCGATTATGTGAATGTTTTGCATTTCCTGAATGTAATAACATTGCCCATGGCAGATGTGCAATAGGCGCAAAATAGTCGATTGCCGCAGTTGGGCGATAAGGTAACTGTTTTTTATTGATAGTCATGTCGATAAATATAATATTCCGCAACAAGTGGATTTGAACAGGTTAACATATATTCTTATCTTAATAATCGAAGAGATGTTAAAATCTTAATTATTGATTTTAGTATTTTACTTATGAGGTTTAAACCATGCTTTCTGGAATACCAGCACTTAATCATGAAGAGCAACAAGAAGCGGTTGAAAGAATTCATCAGTTGATGGCGCAAGGGATGAGTAGTGGAGAGGCCATTGCAATAGTGGCTCAAGAAATTAGGGAAAGCCACCAAGGTAAAGAGCAAATTCACGTATTATTCGATGATGAAAATTAATAATTAGTAAACATACTATTAACATTTATGCGCAGACCTGATAGATTAATATTAGTTAAGTCATTTTATTCATTGATACTAGTTAGAAAATGACCAGTAAGTAACTGGTAAATTTAACATATTCTAATAGGCTTAAATGGGCAGCTAAACTAATCAAAAATCTTTACCTTATATGGGTATCGGAGGGTGCTATGGAAGCAAATCATAAAATTGCTGTTGTTCTGGGGACATGTGCATTGGTTTTTAGTTCGTTTGCTTTAAGCGCAAACGATGAAGAAGGTAAAGCGGAACCCTTTGTCAGTTGTGGTACATTAACTGAACCACAGATTGCGGCTCAGGTTAAAAGTGATTTTATGCATAATCGGTTACCGCGTTGGGCAGAAGAGAAGGCCACGTTAGGTAAAAAGGCAGTTGCATGGGTCAATGATAGTGAAGTGACTAAAACTGAAACTGGCTATACTGTTCCATTGGTGGTGAGAGGGGCAAAATCTGACCTACGTTATTCTGTTTCGGTCGATTGCCAAAATAATACGGTTACCTATAACGCAACTAAATAGGCAGTTAATATTAGTTAACAAAGAAAAGACCCATTTTCTTTCGTATTAATGTAACTAAAGGGGAGCCGAAAAAGGCTCCCTTTTTTAGTGTATGGATAATAAATTTACTTCGTGACCAAATAAAAATATTGGGTAGTAAACCGAGTAATCAATTTAGCGATTTCTGGGTTCATAAGGCATACGCGCAAAATTTTGTGAAAGTTGGCGGTAATAAACCAACCTTTCTCTGAAATACTCCCTTAGGTGCTCGGGCTGTTCCCGTTCGACGGCTTCGGCGATGACGGCGACGTTATAGCGTTCTTTGAATGCAACACCGGAGGCTAAAAGGTCAACGTTGATCTTATCCATTTCATCTTTAGGTAATAAAGCAAGGTTGTAGTTCATTTTGGTTCTCAAAAGTTAATTCTCACTGATTTATTATAATGGGTTAATGAGAAAAAATCTCAATAGAATATTAAAAAATGATGTCGGAAAAATAAAGACGAATGATTGTTATCGTGATAATTAAAATATAAGCCAAGAAAAGATAATGAGATTGATTATTATTGTTTTTAACAAAAGTTATTAATAATCAGTAAATTGGATTTTTTTGTTTTAAGATTGTTTTAGGGTTTTAATTATTGTAATACTGTGCATAATATAAGAATGAACGATTAACTGATAAGGTATAAATATGTTAACTACAGACATGGTCAATAAACTAAATGAGCAATTAAATCTTGAATTTTATTCTGCTAATCTTTATTTGCAAATGAGTGCTTGGTGTAGCGATAAAGGCTACGAAGGTGCAGCTGCATTTCTAAAGTCGCACTCACAAGAAGAAATGGAGCACATGCAGCGTTTATTTGATTACCTTAGCGATACAGGTGCATTACCTTTATTAGGGCAAATTGCAGCGCCTCCTGTTGCTTTCAAATCGATTGCAGATGTTTTCACCCAAACATATGAGCACGAACAATTAATCACACGCGAAATTAACAAACTGGCTCATTTAGCCATGACAACCCAAGACTATTCAACATTTAACTTCTTACAATGGTATGTTGCTGAGCAACACGAAGAAGAAAAACTATTTAAATCAGTATTGGATAAACTTGATATGGTTGGTGAATCTGGCAAGGCGTTATTCTTGTTAGATAAAGACTTAAAAAGCTTATCTGCAGCAACACATATCTAATTTGAAGCACTATCGGTATTTATTAAGTTAATATATCTATTGAAGTATAAAGACCTTATCAGGCTTGTGGCTATGAAAGTTTATTTCAATGACCACAAGCCTTTTTCTTTTCATTTTGTGTGAAAACTCACAGGATAGAGGGTCAAAACCTATTTTTAAGCGGTAAAACTGGTTTTTTTCCGTATAATGATTGGTAATAATTCTAAATTCACCTGCAAATTAAGGGGTTACTATGCCAATCCACCATATTAAATCTTCATGGCGTAAACTTAGCGCTATTGCCGTTTTGTTTTTAGGTATGTCCTTCCAACAAGCTTTTGCTCATGCTCATCTTAAAGACCAACTACCAGCTGAAGGTGCCGCGGTAGAGCAAGCACCTGAATCAATTACATTAAGCTTTTCTGAGGGGATTGAAGTTAATTTCACTAAAGTCAATATTGTTGGCCCTGAAAAAAATATTGTCAAAACAGGCAAGGCAGCATTAGACCCAAGTAATGACACTAAAGTTATTGTTCCTGTTGAGGATAAACTCGTTGCCGGTAAGTATGATGTTAATTGGAGTGTGGTCTCTGTGGATGGGCACAAAACAAAAGGGACTTATAGCTTTACAGTGAAATGATATGTCACTAGAAGCTTTTTATACGTTAATTCGTTTTATCCATTTTATCGCTGCAATATTGATGTGTGGTATGTCAATATTTGCAGTGCTTCTCAGTCGTGGGAAGTTTCGCTATTTATTAGTCCGTTACCTTAATAAAGGTATCTTCTTTTGCGCTATTATCACTTCATTAACAACCTTTGGTTGGTTGCTTGCTCAAGCTGGTTTGATGGGGGATGGTTGGGAAGATAGTATCGATTGGGCTATATGGCAGGGGGTGTTTGGCACGTCATTTGGTCAAATATGGCGCTGGCAACTGCTGTTTGCTGTTATCCTCTTGCTGGTTTTATGTATAAAATCCATAAAGCTACGTCTAAACCTAGTATTACTTCTTTCTATTGTCCTGCTTGGTCTCCATGCATTTATTGGGCATGCAGCCATGACCGATGGCGTTATTGGGGCTTTTTATCGTATTAATCAGTTCATTCATCTCATTAGTGCAGCCTATTGGTTTGGTGGTTTATGGCCATTCTTAATTTGTATTCAGTTTTTACGTCATAAACAAGAGCTGGTGCAGGGGATGGATAAACAAATAATCAGTACTATGCGGTTGTTTTCAAAAATTGGGCATGTTGCAGTTGTGCTTGTCATCTTAACCGGGGTTATTAGTGCAATAACGATTTTGCCAGAATGGCCTTTGGCATTTTCGGGCTCTGAGTACCAATCATTGCTTTGGTTTAAAATTATTTTAGTTCTAGGAATGGTAATGTTAGCTTTGATTAATCGCTACTATATCGTTCCAGGCCTAAAACACAGAGGGCGTTTGAACTATTTGATCATTAATAGTTGGGTTGAATTGTTATTGGGTACTATGGCAATTCTAGCCGTTGCTATTTTTGCTACTTATCAACCGATATAGCCAAATGTTCGTATTTATTTGATAATACAGTGAAGATATTTTTAATATTTAACAAGGTCATTTTAATGAAATATAAACTCATTATTTGCTCATTATTACTTGTTGGAACAATGAGTGCAGCATACTCCGCACCATTGGCAACAGTCAGTAAAAAACAATTTGGTCAGGACTGGCCGTTTATTCGTGAGGAGGTGATGCTTGAGTGCCGTAACAATGGTGCATTGGTCGTCATTAACCCTGCAACATTGATGCAATATCCATTAAATGAGATAGCGACGGAATTAATGGAGAAAAAAGAGATTAAGGCTCAGCCGATTGATGTTTTATTAGCACCTATTGAAACAACTAAAAGTGTTAAAGAAAGAATACAGCCATTAAAAGAGGCCGCTGAAAAATTATGCCCCAGTAAGTAAGGTTATTGGAAATAGGGCTGGTTACGCAGAGGGAATGGTGTTTTCTATTATTTGTTTATATAAATCAGCACGATACAACATTGAAAGGTTTTGTTGATTACTGGTATAGGTATAACCTATTGAACAAATAGTTCAATATTAGAAAATCAAACAATAAATTGTGTTAATAATATGTGAAATAATTGATAATAAATGTGGTAAGAACGTGAGTTGAAAGCTAGTATTAGGGTGTACTTTGTTACGTCTCAATGGCAATTTTAGCGCACGGCTCTGCCAGAGCCATTTCCCAAGGCCCGGTAATCGGAATCTACCAGGCCTCTTTTTTTGCCTATCGGTTTGTTTGTTAACACACTAGTAATCACCTTTCTATTTGTTCTTACCCATTTATATACCCGAGCTAATAGGCTGTATAACATGATTAACCTACTATGCTAATTTCATGACCCAATGATGATTTTCTTTATCATAGTGATGACGATAGAGTAAAACAGGTTTTTCATCTAAGGTGGCAGGGATGCTGGTATGTTCGTCCCAACCATCTAATTGCATACAGAAATCGGTATCAGAATCACAAGGGATACTTACCGTATCACTTTTATGTGAAGCCATAACCGCATCATTAATTTCATAGGAAGATATTTTCAATTTCACAAAACACATAATAGCACCTCATTTATCGACGTTATCTATATATACTAAGCTCAACAGAATTAATCATAGTATAAATGGAATTGATTTCCAAAATAAATTTTCACCGATAAGCAAGAGAGGGTGCATTATGTTACTTATATGCACCCTTGTAGTGTTTATTTTTTAGGTATTGATGTACCCCAGTTTAAGTAATCACTAGGGGCTTCTAATTTTAGAATGAAATGCTGTTCCGGCTTGGCTTTCGGCGCTAAAGGCACTGTTGGCGGGGTGGCGAGAGTGATACCACCTCGGACAAACTGCTTGAATGTACCGCTTTTCATAACTCCACCAGCCAAACCAAAGGAGAAATTAAAGCCGGATGATTGCCAAAATTCAGTGTTATCACGTACTAAATATTGATACTCCTTGCCAATACGTGTGGCAACATAAACGCGGTCGGAAAGCTCTCCCAAATATAAGCCTGTCACCACACCAACTTCCAGCCCTCTAAATAAAATCGGCGTACCCACCTGAACAGAACCAACATCAGTGGCATCAAGGTAAATGGTTAAACCATCTAAATAACGAGAGTCAGTTATATTGGCAGCTTGTAGTTCAAATTGATAACGGTTTTTATTACTACGTCCAGGCTCTGCACTAATATAAGGTTGTAATATACTGTCAAGGTTATTTAAGCCCGCGGGTGATAACTCAGGGGTTACAACAGCAAAGCGGCTCCCTAGTTTTGTGAATGTGCTGACATACTCTGGATAGAGAATAGCCCTCGCTTGCACCTCTCTTTTATCAGAGGACAGTTTTAACGACTCTATCTGACCAATGTTTATGCCTAAATAACGGATAGGCATGCCTTCAGAAAGTTTGGAGGCATCAAATGTTGTTAAGGTAACTACACTACCAATAGCCTTAGCAGATGTTTCATTAGGGTAAAGCATGTGTTGGCGTGCAGTATTCGCTGTGCCATTACCTATGTTGTCAAAGCTTATTGCTCCACTGATCGCACGGCTCAATGGGGCAGCTTGGACTGTTAAACCATTACTATTTAACTGAACTTTTGCTCCACCTTCAGCCCAAAAAACACTGTTATCAGTCAGTAAATGCCGATATTCACTTGAAATATATACATCAATGGAAAAACCGGATGTAGTGGGTTTAATGGTGGTAATTTTGCCTACTGCAAATTGACGATAAAGTACAACCGACCCGGCTTGTATATCTGGTAATGTCGCTGTATTAAGAGTAATTGTAGTTGGTGGAGATGACCCTAAAATACCGGCTTTCGCATTGTCATCACTGCGGTATAAAGGGAATTTCTCTGGTAATTTCCCTTGGCTTTGCCCCGCAATTAAGTGTATGCCTCCATCTAACCATTCTTGCGGTGTCGCGCCTTGGAACTGTAGTCCACCAAGCCCCAATTGGACATCAACACGGCTATTGGCGACAAATTTACTGTCTTCACGAATGAGGTGCTTAAACTCATCATATATGGCTATTTTAAAATTGACATTATCGGCGGATAGGTGACGTTGTAACACTTCACCGATTTGAATACCTTTATAAACAACAGGTTGCCCTTTGCTTACGCCATAGGTGTCATTGGCCCATAAGGCAAGAGTTAAAGGGGATTTACCTTCTTGTTCAGCAGCTTTGACAACGGCACGGCTAGATTGTAACACAAAACGTTGGCCTTCTTCCGCTTGGGGGCTGCCTTGCGGTGAGTCAAAAGTAATAGCGCCATTTATGACAGCAGAAAGGCTTTCCATTTTGATATTAGCACCGGATTTAAGGTCAAAACTACCTTGTAAGCCAGATACATTCCAAAATTGGCTGTCTTTACGAACGAGTTTGGCATAGTGTTTTTTGACCACCGCAGATATAGATACCCCTTGGTTATCCGGTAAAATGGTATAATCCGAGATATAACCCACGGGGACTTTTCGGTAATAAATGGGTGAGTTTTCGTTTAATGAACCTAAATCAGGTGCGGTTAAGTGGATTAGAAGTTCACCTTCGTCAATATTTAGTTGTGGTGGCGTGTCTTGTGCCACAAACGAGAATTGCTCTGTCCCAGTGCTTGGCAGCATTCCAATATAGTTACCGCCAACCAATGCATCAAGGCCGGAAACGCCCGCCAATGAGGCTTTAGGTGTAACTAACCAAAATTTTGTGCCTGAAGTTAACGCAGAGCGCATGTCTTTGTTAACACTGGCAGTAACAATAATGGATTTCATATTTTTGCTAATAGCAATTGATTGAACTAATCCAACCTCAACGCCTTGGTAGCGAATAGGTGTTCGATTTGCGACGACACCTGGGGCAGAAGAGAACTCAATCGTAATATCAGTTCCACGCTCAACCCAATGTTGGAAAAGAAGCCAACCAGCTATAAAAATCGCTACCAGCGGTAATAACCAGAAAGGGGAGATACGCCCTCGTTTGCGTAGTGTGGCTTCTGTAGCTTCTTCAGAAGGCTCATTTTGCAGGTTTTGATTTTCCATATGAATCCCATATTAAGCGGCTATCTAACCATTCAACAGCCATGATTGTTAGAATAACTGCTGTACCAAAGTAAAATGCGGCAGGGCCCATAGTAAAAGACATTAATTGATCACGGTTAACTAATGTCATCATTAAGGCAATGACGAATAAATCTAACATTGACCAGCGGCCTATCCATGAAACAAATTTTAGTAGTTTCATACGAAGAACAGGGTCGGTATTGCTTTTTAACTGTATAGAAAATAGTAATAATATCATGATGATAATCTTGATGAAGGGCACTAATATGCTGGCAATGAAGACAATAATGGCAATAGGCCAGTTACCCGAGTCAATTAAGGCTACAACACCAGAATAAATTGTGTCCTCCAAACGCTGCCCATTCAGATAAAAAACTGAAATGGGTAGCAGGTTAGCGGGAAACAATAACACCATGGCGGCAATTAGCGCAGCCCATGTTTTTTGTAAACTATAGGGGTTGCGAGATTGTAATGGCCGATGACAGCGCTGACACTTCCCTTGGGCGTTAGAAGGCCCTGTAAAGTGGCAAGCGGTGCAGGCCAACGCATGTGGTTGTTCCCCTTGGTCATCAATAGGGTAAAACCGACGCCATAGTTCGTCTAAATTCATGTGGATGAGGATCAATAAACTTAAAATAGCCATCGTGATAAAAGCAACTAAACCATTACCGATAAACACGCTGGCGTAATCTTGCATTTTAATTGCCGCTATACCGAGAGCGATTAAGTAAACATCTAACATAACCCATTCTTTGATGTGTTTCAGAACCAGTAAAATAGGGCGAAGGTTTAAATTTATTCGCTGACCAATAAGTAACATTAAAATTAATATTGGCAATAATAGTGGAGCAGCTATCGCACAAAAAGCCACAATACTTGCTGTGAGCGGGTCACCTTGATGATTAATTAAGCGAACACCTTCTATTACATTGGCATTAATTTGACTTCCCAGCAGATGAATAGAAATTAGTGGTTGTAAAAAAGCGATCGGTGCTAGCATCAATAATGTGATAGACAATATGGATAACCGCTTGATTGACCATGACCGGCCATCATTGAGTTGACTAGAACAACGAGGGCAAATAACGACTTGTCGTAAGCTAAATCGCGGAGCGAGGATTTTTTGGTTGCAATGGCTACAACGCTGTAAAATCAAGTCAGTGTGGTTAATGTTGTTCATATTTACTCATTTTAGGGTTTCACTTAGATGTAATCTAGTGTAAAAAAATTTACCTCAAAGTGACAAATTGGTAACCTTAGAGTTACTCTTACAGATGTTTCATTAATTACTTGATTATTACTAAAAATAATTATGGATAAAAAGAAGTATTATCTTGAACTTTCAGATAATCTCTCTGCATTATTAGCAGGAGAATATGATTTAATTGCCACCTTAGCAAATACTTGTGCATTACTGTATGAGCGCTTAGAGGGGGTTAATTGGGCTGGATTTTACCTGAGTAATGGGCAAGAATTAGTATTAGGTCCGTTTCAAGGTAAAGTTGCATGTGTTCGAATACCCTTTGGTAAAGGGGTCTGTGGTACGGCTTTTAGTCACAACCAAATTCAGCGTATAGAAGATGTTCATGCATTCCCAGGTCATATCGCTTGTGATGCGGCAAGTAACGCTGAAATTGTGTTTCCTTTGGTGGTAAATGGGCAAATTATTGGGGTTTTAGATATCGACAGCCCAAATATTAGCCAATTCGACCAAGAGGATGAAAAAGGCTTAAAGCACCTTGTAAACCAGTTGTGTCAACATCTGGCAATGTGTTCTATGCCAAAATATTACTAAATATTGGTCAGTTAAATTAATAGTAACGTGGCAATTGTCAGCAACACGATTATAATGTCGGCTTGTTCATGCCCGTGAGGTTGGCAAAATCGTTGTTATCAGGAAATTTCATGGAAAATCAACCTAAGTTGAATAGTAGTAAAGAAGTTATCGCATTTCTAGCAGAGCGTTTTCCTCGCTGTTTTATCGCTGAAGGCGAAGCACGTCCGTTAAAAGTCGGAATTTTTCAAGATATCGTAGGGTGTTTAACTGAAGAAGACGGTATTAGCAAAACGCAATTACGTTCTGCGTTGCGTATGTATACCTCTAGCTGGCGTTATCTCTACGGTGTTAAAGAAGGCGCAAAACGCGTTGACCTAAATGGTGAAGACTGTGGTGAATTAGACGCAGAGCATATTGCTCATGCGCGTCAACAATTAGCTGAAGCTAAAGCTCGTGTTCAAGCGCAACGTGCTGAACAAAAAGCGCAAAAGCGCCCAGCAGCGAAAAAGCCGAGTGAAAAAAACACCCGTAGTCAAGATACCACTAAAGAGAAAGCGCCTCGCCGTCGCCCATCAGACAATAAAGAACGCTCGCAAACTACATCAGCTAAACCCCCCCGTCGTAATAACCCAGCCCCAGAACAGAATCTGAAATCAGTCACTGATATCAACACACTTCAAATTGGTCAATCATTGAAAGTGAAAGTGGGTACTAGTGTGATGGACGCCTCTGTGCTGGAAATTGCAAAAGACGGTGTTAGGGTTCAATTGCCAACTGGACTGGCAATGATTGTACGCGCGGAACATTTAAAGTTCTGATACGGAGGTCAATCAGGTCATGAACAAACTTCTTAAAATTGCACTTGTTGTCAGTTTGGCTACTTTCGGTAGTGCAATTGCTAATACTCAAGCAGTGGCTCCGGTCACTGCGGCTCAGTTACCTGTCTTAAAACAGAGCGCTCAGCACGGCACTGTGAGTGAAAGGGTCACATCAAGGTTCACTCGTTCACATTATCGTCAATTTGATTTAGACAAAGCGTTTTCTGGGAAAATATTTGACCGCTATCTCAATATGTTAGATTTCGGTCACAATGTTTTACTTCAATCCGACGTTGATCAGTATACCAAAGATAAAGGTAAAGTAGGTCAATGGCTTGAGGACGGCAAATTAGATACGTTTTATGACCTGTATAACCTATCGCAGGAACGGCGTTTTGAGCGTTTTAAATATGCATTAGCTCGCTTAGAACAACCTATTGATTTGAACGCGACGGATTCTATTGAAGTTGACCGCTCTAAGTCCCCTTGGCCTAAAGATAAACAAGAACTTGATCGTCTCTGGGACCAAAAAGTACGTTATGACTGGTTGAATTTAAAGCTTTCAGGTAAAGACGATAAAGAAATCAAAGAAAAACTGACCAAGCGATATAACTTTGCTTTGAGACGTCTAACGCAAGCACAAAGTGAAGACGTTTTCCAACTGATTATTAATTCATTTGCACGCGAAATTGATCCACATACGAGTTATCTTTCACCTCGTAATACTGAACAATTCAATTCTGAAATGAGTTTGTCATTGGAAGGAATTGGCGCGGTTTTACAGCAAGATGATGAAAATACGGTGATTAACTCCCTCGTGGCGGGTGGGCCTGCGGCGAAGAGCAAAGAGTTAAAAGTCGGTGATAAAATCATTGGTGTAGGGCAAACGGGCAAACCGATTGTGGATGTAGTTGGTTGGCGCCTTGATGACGTGGTTGCGTTAATTAAAGGGCCAAAAGGAAGTAAAGTTCGGTTAGAAGTTATTTCTGATACCAAAGGGGCGAAGCCTCATATCATCACCATCGTTCGGGAGCAAATCCGCCTTGAAGACCGTGCTGTAAAACTGACTATCAAACAGCAAGGCAAAGATAAAGTTGCTGTGTTAGATATTCCTGGTTTCTATGTTGGTTTAACTAATGATGTAAAAACACAACTGCAAAATATCGCGAAAGATAATGTTTCTGCGTTGGTCATTGATTTACGCGGAAATGGTGGTGGGGCATTAACTGAAGCTGTTGCTTTATCTGGTTTATTTATTCCAAAAGGCCCAGTGGTTCAAATTCGTGATAACAATGGTCAAGTTCGTCAAGATGTCGATGATGACGACGTTATTTACTATAAAGGCCCACTGGTTGTTTTAGTTGATCGTTTTAGTGCATCTGCATCTGAAATTTTTGCAGCAGCGATGCAGGATTATGGGCGTGCGTTAATCGTGGGCGAACCAACTTTTGGTAAAGGCACGGTACAACAACATCGTAGTTTAAGTCGTGTGTACGACCAAATGTTAAAGCCAGAATGGCCTTCATTGGGTTCAGTACAATATACCATCCAGAAGTTTTACCGTGTTAATGGTGGGAGTACACAGCGTAAGGGTGTGACACCTGATGTCGTGATGCCAACAGGTCAAGACCCTGCTGAAACAGGTGAAAGTTTTGAAGACAATGCATTGCCATGGGATAGCATTCCTCCAGCAAACTATGCACGTGTCGGTGATATTTCATCAGACTTATCGCCAATCAAAACTCAGCATCTAGCGCGGATTAGCCAAGACCCTGAATTCAATTATATCGATGAAGATATTGCGCGCTATAAAGCGCATAAAGAGAGTAAGAATCTAATTTCGCTTAATTATGCTGAGCGTCAAAAAGAAGATAATGAAATCGAAGCAACTAAACTTAAACGTATAAATGAACGAAATGTACGTGAAGGTAAGCCATTACTAAAATCAATTGATGACTTACCAAAGGATTATGAAGGCCCTGATCCGTACTTAGATGAAACGGTTAAAATGGCGATTGACTTGGCAAGTCAAAATACCAAGATGCTATCAGGTAATAATCAATAACTAAGTAAAGTTAAAGCTCATTTTAAATAACAGACCCCATACTTATCTATGATTTGTATGGGGTTTTCTTTTATTTAAAGTCATCGATGATGACTTAATGTCTGAGAAAAAGTTAAAACAGATATTAGATAGTTTTTATCGCCTAAAATAATCGTGTCATTCTAGATTTCTTTACCTTTAATTAATTTATTCTAAACTTTTGATAAGGGTTCTTAATTAAAGAGGCAATACCATGGGTAAATTAGTTATAGGTTTAATCGCGGTTAGTATCATGATGGCTTCATCAATAAACACAGCAACAGCAAGAAACTACCCTTGTTCAGGGAGCAAAGGTGGGGTCGATCGCTGTGAAAGCGGTAAGTTCATTTGTAATGATGGCTCCACTAGCCGCTCAGAACAAGTGTGCACCACATCATTGAAAAATGATATTAACAGTAAAGCGGGTATTGCAGGAGCAACCATTGGCTCTGGTGTTACCAAGCAATCAAGTAAGCCCTCTATTTCTGATCCAGTAAAGGCAACGGGAGATAGAGCAAATAAAACGGTAAATGAAAAGGTGGCTAAAAAGAGTGATAAGGCATCAGATCCAGCAAAAGCGATAAAAGAAAAAGCAACCAAAGCCACCGATAAAGATTCGGCAAAAGCGGTAAAAGAAAAAGCAACTAAAGCCACCGATAAAGATTCGGCAAAAGCGATAAAAGAAAAAGCAACCAAAGCCACCGATAAAGATTCGGCAAAAGCGATAAAAGAAAAAGCAACTAAAGCCACCGATAAAGATTCGGCAAAAGTGGTAAAAGAAAAAGCAACCAAAGCCACCGATAAAGATTCGGCAAAAGCGATAAAAGAAAAAGCAACCAAAGCCACCGATAAAGATTCGGCAAAAGCAGCAAAAGAAAAAGTAACCAAAGCAGCAGATAAACAATCAGCGAAAACAACGAAAGAAAAATCAAATTAAACTGAAAGTGTTTGCAACTAACTGTATAATAATGGGTTAGTTAAAAAACAAAGCCATCTTAAGGTGGCTTTGTTTTTCTGAAATAGGCTAATAAAGACTGATATTTATCGATTTAGCGAATAAAGTTGCTGGAAATATAATTAAATGCACGAATAAATTTCCATACGTATAATAACCAGCATTATCATTTTAATATTGGAACAATTTAATGTGAGCTGGTTATAAATTGAGCCTTTAAAAACAATTGGTTAAATTTAATCATTCTTTATTGTGATTGAATAGAGAAAATAGTAACCCGTTTTAGTGGTTTCAATGTAAAGTTATGTTGTTTTTTAATATTTTGATGTTAATTGACTTGAAATAGTGTGAAAAAACCTTATTTATAAAGTAAATTCTACGTGATATTAGTTTTTACCAAGGAATACAAAAAAATGATGAGAATTGCTTTATTCTTACTCACAAACTTAGCCGTTATGTTTGTGTTTGGAATAATCTTAAGCTTAACCGGTATTAGAGGTAGTAGTGTCCAAGGCTTGATGATCATGGCGGGGTTATTTGGTTTTGGTGGTGCATTTATCTCACTGCTGATGTCTAAATGGATGGCTTTGAAATCAGTTGGTGGTGAGGTAATTGAAACTCCTCGCAACCAAACAGAGCAATGGTTAATGTCAACGGTAGAGCGCCAAGCACAACAAGTTGGTATCCAAATGCCACAGGTGGCTATTTACCATGCGCCGGATATCAATGCGTTCGCTACGGGAGCCCGTCGTGATGCTTCGTTAGTCGCAGTAAGTACTGGTTTATTAGAAAATATGAGCCGTGACGAAGCGGAAGCGGTTATTGCTCACGAAATTAGCCATATTGCGAACGGTGACATGGTAACAATGACCTTATTACAAGGGGTTGTGAATACTTTTGTTATCTTTATTTCACGTATTATCGCACAACTCGCGGCAGGCTTTATGTCAAACAGCGATAATGAAAGTGAAAGTAGTAACGGTAACCCTATGGTGTATTTCGCCGTTTCCATGGTGTTGGAAATTGTTTTTGGTATTTTAGCCAGCATTATCACTATGTGGTTCTCTCGTTATCGTGAATTCCATGCAGATGCCGGGTCGGCAAAACTAGTCGGGCGCGAAAAAATGATCGCCGCATTACAACGACTGAAAACGAGTTATGAGCCGCAAGAAGAAGGGCGCTTAATGGCATTTTGTATCAATGGCCGAGGAAAAGCATTTAGTGAATTGTTTTTATCTCACCCACCATTAGATAAACGAATCGAAGCGCTGCGTTCAGGTGAGTATTTAAAATAGTCTAACTTAACTGTTTAGTCGAAATCTAAAAACTAAGCCCAGTAATCATTTTATTACTGGGCTTTTTTTATGGACAAAAGTCCTCTCACTTGTACCAAGAAAGCTGTTAATCAGTAAGAAATTTTAAGCTTAAGATTTATTCACAATTTAACTGTATCGGTAATTAAAACATATTAATCACAAGTGAGCTTTCTCACAATCTTGCATCGTAAGTGGTAATTTTTTAAATTTTTGTTCGCTTTTATTTCATTTTTAATCTTTATTAAATTGATGGTGATTTGTTTAATAAATGTTAATTAAAAAATAAGAGTGATTAACTTGGGGGTAAGATGGAGCTAATAACTACGTGGTTAAGTGAACTCAACGGGATAGTATGGGGCGTACCTATGCTAGTTGGGATTTTAGGCGTTGGCATATACATGCAAATTAGGCTCGCGTTCTTGCCAATAAGGAAAATAGGAACAGGTTTTAGATTATTATTTCAAAAAAACGAGTCACGCGGTGAAGGGCAAATATCGCCATTTAATGCTTTGATGACAGCATTGTCTGCAACAATTGGGACTGGGAATATTGCAGGGGTGGCAACTGCTGTTGTGATGGGAGGGCCTGGAGCACTCTTTTGGATGTGGATGACAGCGTTGGTTGGAATGGCAACTAAATACTCTGAAGCTGTACTTGCAGTTCGTTTTCGTGAAGTGGATAAATATGGGCAATATATTGGTGGCCCAATGTATTACATCAAAAATGGATTGGGGCCTAAATGGATTTGGTTAGGTACTCTATTTGCTTTTTTTGGTGCATGTGCAAGTTTTGGCATCGGTAATACGGTACAAGCTAACTCAGTGGCGGATGTACTAGAAAGTAACTTTGGAGTGCATAAGTGGTTAACAGCAGGGGTATTGGTTTTACTTGTTGGTGCAGTGTTGATTGGTGGATTACGCCGTATCTCTGATGTCGCTGGTAAGTTAGTACCATTTATGACTGTCGCTTATTTTGGTGCAGGGTTAATTGTACTTGGTATTTATTTTACGCAAATCCCTGCTGCAATTTCCTTAGTAGTGACGTCTGCGTTTAACCCTGTGGCGGCACAAGGTGGCTTTGCCGGTGCTGCTGTTTGGGCTGCGATTCGCTTTGGGGTTGCGAGAGGGGTTTTTTCCAATGAAGCAGGCTTAGGAAGTGCTCCTATTGCCCATGCTGCGGCGAAAACACAGAACCCTATTCGCCAAGGGCTAATTGCAATGCTTGGTACGTTTATTGATACTATTATTGTGTGTTCAGTCACTGGTTTGACGATCATTATCACTGGAGGGTGGTTGACTAGCCAGACAGGCGCAACGCTGACCGCTTTTTCATTTCAATCAGCAATACCGGGTGGGAATTATATTGTCGCTATTGCGTTAGCTGTTTTTGCATTTACCACCATTTTGGGGTGGAGTTTTTATGGTGAAAAATGTGTGCAGTATCTATTTGGATTAAGGGCTATCAAACCGTTTAGAGTGCTTTGGTTAATCGCTTTACCAATCGGTGCAACCCAATCACTTGATTTTGTCTGGTTATTGGCTGATACGCTAAATGCGATGATGGCAATCCCTAACTTAATTGCATTGTTGTTATTGAGCCCTGTAGTGTATCGATTAACTCGAGACCATATAAAAGATGTTAATGCGGATAGTATTGATATGGCTAAACAGTTATACGATAACAAATCATAAATACCCCCCGTAAAAAGCTTCACTTCGGTGAAGCTTCTTCATTAAATTAGTGTGTATCCTTACCCCTTTTTGGTTAATCATCTCTAAGTGCTTTCAATGGGTTTTATGTAAACCAAACTACGCAATAGGTTTAAATGCGCTATGCTAAGAATAGTTAATCAATTTTCACTTATGAAATATTATCTATTAACTTTTGACTTATTCACAAGGAGACCAAATGGATATTCTGGAAAAAACGTTGGTGTTTGGTAATGATTTTATGACAACGACAAATCCCGCACGACTAGTTGCATTTAAATTTGAAATCTACCGTTCTGAACAAGGTTTTTATCATAGGATCTATAAAGAGGTTGGGATGTCAGGAGCCAATCTTGGTCAATTGTTCAAAGTATGGGCCTTTGAAGAACAAAAATGTTGGGAAAAACAAACTTCAACTACAACACTCGATGAGTACGTGCAGTACTGCCAAGATATTTATAAGCGGAATAATGTTTAATTAATAAACTGTGTTGGTAGATAAAAAAAGCCCCCTTCATAGGGTCTGAAGGGGGAGCTAAATGAATAAAGAATGGTTTAATTCGAGAACTAAGATAGTTGATTTAAAAATTCAAAACTTAGTTATTTGTGCAGTTTAAACCACTCAATAGAATATATATCCTTAAAATAGCATTTATCGCTAAATAATCTATTGGCGATAGGCCGTTTTTATTTGTTCTAACGTGTTTTTATAGGTTTCTGCTTGTTTTTCATCTTCTATGAGTGCGATTTCACGTTGCATTTTGATTAAAATTTTACCTGCATCAGCTTGACCAATAGCTTTAAGCATATGAGTGAGTAAATTTTTTAAACAAGTTATCTCATCAGCTAAAGTATTCACGTCAGGATCAGTAGGGAAATGGTTTTTCATTAACAAGGTCCTTTAAAAATAAAAAATAATCGTGAGATTGTAGCATAAAAAGGAATGATATGTGCTTTCAGATAAATGAGCGTAATAGTTATTTGCTAAACAAGGGGAACCTATATACGTTAAGGGGGGGATATAACAGGGAAACCTTCCTGTTTTTGTGCTCGCTGGCGGAAGCCTGACCTTTAAGCCCCACTGAAAGTTGTGATATAATTCACAAAAATGGGTTTTAGCTTAAATAAGAGCTGAATGGTTAATCAAACCCATATCGAATACTAATATCCTTTCGCGGCAACCTTCACAAGCTGTTAATCAGTTAGTGCATTTTACTTGTGGGAAATGAAGGCTAAGATGAATATGACTCAGGTTTCTAGAAGAACAGCGTGGATCCGCGTAGTCGCTCTTGCGGTTGCAGCGTTTGTTTTTAATACAACAGAATTTGTCCCAGTTGCACTACTTAGTGATATTGCACAAAGTTTTGACATGTCAGTCGCTCATACAGGGTTAATGATTACGATTTATGCTTGGGTCGTAGCATTGATGTCGTTACCCTTAATGTTATTAACCAGTAAAATTGAGCGTCGTAAATTATTAGCTTTTTTATTTGTCATTTTTATTGTTAGCCATATTATTTCAGGGTTTGCATGGAGCTTTGAAATACTAATTGGTGGGCGAATTGGCGTTGCTTTATCGCATGCGGTATTTTGGTCGATAACGGCTTCTTTAGCTATTCGTGTTGCACCAGCAGGCAAGAAGGCGCAAGCGTTGGGCTTATTAGCAACAGGTACCGCATTAGCAACTGTTTTAGGGCTACCAATTGGGCGTGTAATAGGGCAATTTTTAGGGTGGAGGGTCACCTTTTTATGTATTGGTGTTATTGCCTTATTTACCATGATAGTATTAATACGTTTCCTACCTCGTTTACCGAGTGAACACTCCGGTTCGTTAAAAAGTGTCCCCGTCTTATTTAAACGTCCTGCACTGGTGGGGATGTTTGCGTTAACTGTTCTAGCTGTGACTGCTCATTTTACTGCTTACAGTTACATTGAACCTTTTGTCCGTGAAATCGCATTGCAAAGCCAAAATTTTGCGACATTATTGTTACTGATTTTTGGTGGGGCTGGCATTATCGGGAGTGTTATATTTAGTCGTTATAGTAGCAAGTTTTCGTTGTTTTTCTTACCAACAGCAATTGCCCTAATGACGGTGTGTTTATTATTGCTAATGCCTTTAGGCTCAGATGTCTGGTCGTTGATTATGCTATCCGTTTTCTGGGGTATCGCCATGATGTGTATCGGCTTAGGTCTACAAGTTAAAGTGATTGATTTATCTCCTGATGCAACTGACTTGGCAATGTCAATTTTCTCAGGGATTTTTAATATAGGTATTGGTGGCGGTGCGCTACTGGGGAACCTAGTTATTGTTCATATGGGGATGACTAATATTGGTTATATTGGCGGGTGTATTGGTATAATTACATTGATTTTGTGTATTTACTTATTTAAACGTTATAGTCAATCGCTGGAAGATAAAACTGCAGTTGCAACAAGCCATTAGTCAGTTTTGTAAGAAAATTTATAAAAATAACGCTCTGTCTTTCGTAAAGAAAGATGGGGCTTTTTATTGTTCATTATTTGTATGAATAAAAGGTATAGGGTAAATTTTACCGTTAATAATTTTAATAATAAGGAAAATGTATGAAAGGGCTGAGCTTTTTATTTATTTCTATTATCGCTGAGGTTATTGCTACGACAACGCTTAAGGCTTCAGATGGTTTTAGTCGTTTTTGGCCTTCTTTAGTGGTGGTGATTGGTTATGCGGTGTCTTTTTGGGGACTTTCGCAAGTAGTCAAAGTAATGCCATTAGGGATAGCTTATGCGATCTGGTCAGGGTTAGGGATTGTGTTAGTTTCTATTGCTGCAATTTATATTTACAACCAAAAGCTCGATTTACCTGCAATTATTGGTATGCTGTTTATTATAGTTGGTGTTTTAATCATCAATCTACTCTCAAAGAGTGGTACGCATTAATAAGTGCTACAAAATCATTATGTAGAGCGAGTGTTAGCGGAGAAAGAAATGAGACTTAGAATCAATTTGCGGTTACAAACGATAATGTCAATGGTTGCTGCTGGGGCATTCGTTTTCACTTTATCCGCCTGTAGCAGTTCTGGTGGAAATAAAACCGACCAAGCAGATACCGTAGCTGCAAATTATGCTCAACAAATTGTTAATTTGGGCCCAGGGGTACAAGAAGCTTGTGTTTCGGCTGGCGGTTTACCTGCACTTACTCTAGAGTTAAATGGAACTCAAACTGCGGTTTGTCAATTCGCCAATGGTAAACGTTGCGCTGCTGATATTATTCAATCCGGTGCTTGCATATAACTCATCTTTTTATGAAATGTATTAACCTCTTATTAATCGTTAATATGAGGTTGATTACTTATTAAATATTAAACATTAAATTCATAAAATAATTTTAATAATTATTTATTAGGTTTTATTTTTATTTTAAAATATTCATTTGTCCATCATCTAATTGCGAGCATCTATTTAAGCCCTTAATTTAATTATTGATATTTAATTTTTTAATTACTAGTATTAAATTGTAAAAGCAATTTAGATAATTATAAAAACACAGATAAATACATGTTCTATTTATTAAAGAGTAATGACAAATGAAAAAGAAAATTGAAGAATACACTGGACCTGCCGCCGGTTGGGGGGCAGTTAAAGCTGTTGCAGAAGCATTGCGTGAACAAATGAAAGTGGGTCATGATATTATTGCAATGTTTGATATGAATAAGGTCGACGGCTTTGACTGTCCGGGGTGTGCGTGGCCAGATCCAGTACATACCGCTTCTTTCGATATCTGCGAAAATGGAGCCAAAGCCATTGCTTGGGAGGCCACATCAAAACGTACTACCCCCCATTTTTTTGAAAAACATACAGTAACTGAATTACTTGATTGGGATGATTTTCATTTAGAGAATGAAGGACGTTTAACGCACCCAATGAAATATAATTCATTAACAGATAAATATGAACCGGTCGAATGGGATGATGCATTTCAACAAATAGGAGAGCGTCTGCGGAGTTATTCTGATCCAAATACTGTTGAATTTTATACGTCAGGTAGAACTTCGAATGAAGCGGCATTTTTATATCAATTACTGGCCAGAGAATACGGAACAAATAATTTTCCTGACTGTTCAAATATGTGTCATGAGCCCACAAGTGTTGGGCTAGCTGCTTCGATAGGGGTTGGTAAAGCAACGGTATTATTAGAGGATTTTGATAAAGCGGATTTAATTATTTGTATCGGCCATAACCCTGGGACTAACCATCCACGAATGCTTAGTTCGTTACGTGAAGTTTCTAAACGGGGAGCTAAAATTATAGCGATTAATCCGTTAAGAGAACGTGGTCTTGAACGTTTTACATATCCGCAAGACGTAATAGAAATGCTGACATTAGAATCAACCCCACTTGCTGGTCATTATTATAAAGTGCGGATTGGGGGAGATACAGCTTTAATCAAAGGGGTCATGAAGCGGCTGATTGAGCGACATCAGGCGGCCGTTGACTCAGGCGAAAAAGCGCTCCTAGATACCGAGTTTATATCAGCCCATACCGATGGGTATGAAACATTAAAAAATGATTTACTGACGACCAGTTGGGACGATATTTTAAGGGTATCAGGCTTATCGCATGAGTCTATTGATGAAATCGCAGACCTTTATATTGAAGCGAAAAGCACCATAATTTGCTATGGCATGGGGATAACTCAGCATCAGCATGGAACTAAAAACGTACAGCAATTAGTCAACTTATTGTTGCTGAAAGGTAATATTGGGCGAGAAGGCGCAGGGATTTGCCCACTAAGGGGGCACTCTAACGTACAGGGCGACCGTACGGTCGGGATCACAGAAAAACCATCTAAAAGTTTTCTTGATAAAATTGAACAGCGTTTTGGTTTTCGTCCTCCGAGTGAGTTCGGTCATGCTGCAGTTGCCAGTATGCAAGCGATTTATAATGGGAGTGCAAATGCATTAATCTGTATGGGGGGCAACTTGGCGGTTGCCATGCCTGATAAAGATGCCTGCTTTGAAGGCATGAAAAAGCTTGATTTGGCTGTGCATACTGCGACTAAACTTAACCGTTCTCATTTATTAACAGCCAAAAATACATTCATACTACCAGTGCTGGGGCGAAGTGAAATCGACAGGCAAAGTAGTGGAGTGCAATGCGTGACAGTGGAAGACTCAATGTCAATGGTACATGCCTCAAAGGGGTTATTAAAACCTTGTAGCCCTTATTTGAAATCTGAATGTGCCATTGTTGCAGGGATTGCCAAAGCGACAATACCGAATAGTAAAGTTGAATGGGATGCTTTCATTGGTAATTACGACCTGATCCGTGATGCAATGGAAGCAGTATTACCCGGTTTTGATAACTTTAACGCCCGCATCAAAATACCGGGAGGCTTTCACCTTACAAATGCGGCTTCTGAGCGGCGTTGGTTAACTAAATCAGGTAAAGCTAATTTCATTCCAACTGTTGGGGTGATTGAAGACCCTAATTCAGCGGTAAATAGTGAGCTAGTTCTTGCGACATTGCGCAGCCATGACCAGTATAATACGACCATATACGGGTTAAATGACCGCTATCGTGGGGTATTTGGGCAAAGGGATGTCGTTTTTATTAGCGGTGCTGAGGCGCAAAAACAGAAATTAAAAGCGGGGGATAAAGTTAACTTAATTGCGTTAGATAGCAACCAAAAACCGACTAAGCGCCGTTTAGATAATTTAACGGTGGTTATCTATGATATGGCTGACCGTTGCGTTGCGACTTATTTCCCTGAAGCCAATAATTTAATTTCATTGGATAGTTATGACCCGGAATGTGGGATACCTGCCTATAAAAATATCCCAATCAAATTAGAACACGTAATACAGTAATTATGTGTATTTATATTTATCAATCAGATTAAATGTAAGATATCCCCCTAGTTTGAAATTAAAGCTAGGGGGATACAATAAGAAGGTTTAAATCATTTTTTAGCAGGGAAGAATTGGCTAATGGCAACAATAATGGCGATAACAAAATAAACAGCAAAAATACCAATCAACCATTGAGGCATATCGAGCCCTAAAAATGCCCACTGCCTAACCGCGCAGTCACCCGTCGCTTCAAATACTGCTGGAACCCAAGTTTGCAATGGTAGCCAATCAGGGAAGTTCACAAAGAAATCACAAGATGCGAATGGAGAAGGATAGAGCTGGAGCATGGTATGTTCCCAAGAAAGCTCTAAGCCACGCCAAGCAGAATAAACCCAAATAATGATAGCAACCCAACGAATGATAATATTACGTGGTGCAATTGCGCCTATTAAGCCGGCAGCCATAACACCAAGTAATGCAACGCGTTCATAGATACACATTACACAGGGTTGTAGTTTCATCACATGTTGAAAATATAGAGCAGCACACTCGAGCATGAAGGCAGTAAAGGCCATCAATAGCCATGCACCTCTTCCTTGTGAGCAGTAGTTAAAAAATCTGAACATACTTAATATCCTAATTGAGTGATGCGCACATTTTGCCCTTATCAGACGGATAAAAAAAGCACTTAAAGTGAAATAATGCAATTTTAGATAGGGTTTTACGCAAAATTACAAATGAGCCGTATTTGCATACGGCTCATAGTTTATCAGTATAGTTATTGTGCAAATGTAATCAAACCAATACTTTCCATCCAATAGGTTATTGGTACTAGCCATAACTCAACGCCTAATAAGCCGACAATTGTCATGACAATGGTATAAGGCAAAGCCATCCATACCATCCGGCCATATGATAAACGGATCAAAGGTGATAACGCTGAAGTCAGCAAAAATAAGAAAGCAGCTTGACCATTAGGGGTGGCAACAGAAGGTAAGTTTGTCCCTGTATTAATTGCAACCGCTAGAAATTGGTATTGTTCCATTGATACTAAGCCGTCATTTGCTGCTTTTAGGGCTTCGGTAATATACACAGTCCCAACAAATACATTGTCTGAAACGGCAGATAATAGGCCATTGAACAGATAGAACAATGACAACTGCGACGATTCAGATGACTGTAATACAAATTGAATAAACGGAGTAAATAGCTGTTGGTCAATGATAACCGCTACAATACTAAAAAACACCGTAAGTAATGCGGTAAATGGTAGCGCCTCCTCGAAAGCTTTACCTAGAGCGTGTTCTTCTGTGATGCCGCAAAAAGCGGTTGCCATCACAATGACCGATAACCCAATTAAGCCAACTTCTGCTAAATGGAAAGCAAGAGCCACAATTAACCAGATACCGATTAAACCTTGAACAATCAGTTGTGCCAGCTCTTTTTTGGTGCGTTTTTCAGTTAGTTTTTTATCGTGCTCGGTTAATATTTGGCGCACGGAAGCAGGGAGTTCAGCTCCATAACCAAATAACTTAAACTTCTCGACAAGAAAGCACACTAATAACCCACAAATAAAGACAGGAATAGTGACGGGCGCCATACGGATATAAAAAGTGATAAAGTCCCAGTTAACATGTTTAGCGATGATCAGATTTTGTGGTTCCCCCACCATTGTCATCACCCCACCAAGGGCAGTACCAATACCCGCATGCATCATTATGCTGCGCAAAAAAGAACGGAACTGTTCAAGTGTTTGTTTTTTTTCTGTACTATCAATAAAACCATCATTTTGTAAGTCGGTATCGCTGTGTTGGTTAGAAGCATATTGATGGTAAATAGAATAAAAACCAATTGAGACGCTAATGACTACGGCTATAACCGTTAAGGCATCTAAAAATGCAGATAAAAATGCACTCGCCATACAAAATGCAAGGGAAAGGATGCGTTTAGAACGCACGTTTATCAACAGTTTGGTAAAAACGAACAAAAGCAATTGCTTCATGAAGTAGATACCGGCGACCATAAAGATCAACAGTAAAATAACCTCAAGGTTATTGCTTATTTCATGTGAAATTTGTTTTGGTGTCGTCATGCCGATGATCACGGCTTCGATTGCTAATAACCCCCCAGGTTGCAATGGATAACACTTAAGTGCCATTGCTAAGGTGAATATAAATTCAATTACCAATAACCAGCCTGCCACAAAAGGGCTGATAAAATAGAAAACAACAGGGTTTATTATTAGAAATATGATAATTGCTAATTTGTACCAATCTGGTGAATTTCCAAGAAAATTTTTCAAAAAAGCACTTTTTAAACTAAAATCCATTATGGTTCGTTATCCTCTTTATACGGATGTCGTGTAACGTTCTATTACATACTACTCTGATCTTTTATCGATTATAAGCCCATTTGCTAATTGATAATGTATGAATTATATGGGAATTCTATGATTCGTCTCACTCTTTATTTTGAGTCTAACTATATCAGGAGACGACAATCTGGTATGATTTCCCCAATATCCGTCTAAATGTTTGGAATAATAAAAATATGGTTATTAAAGCTCAAAGTCCGGCAGGTTTCGCGGAAGAGTACATTATTGAGAGCATATGGAACAACCGTTTTCCACCAGGTTCAATACTACCCGCTGAGCGTGAACTCTCCGAGTTAATCGGTGTAACACGCACAACTCTTCGCGAGGTGTTGCAACGTCTAGCGCGTGACGGTTGGTTAACTATTCAACATGGTAAACCAACAAAAGTGAATAACTATTGGGAAACATCAGGCCTCAATATTTTGGAAACACTGGCCAGATTGGATCACGATAGAGTGCCTCAGCTAATTGATAATTTATTAGCTGTGCGGACTAATATTGCTGCAATTTTTATTCGTACTGCATTTCGTAATAACCCTGAAAAGTCGTTAGAAGTGTTAGCTGGCCGAGAAAAAGTTGATGATAATTCAGATGCATTTAGTGATTTGGATTATAACGTCTTCCGTGGGCTTGCATTCGCATCAGGTAACCCTATCTACGGTTTGATTATTAATGGCTTAAGAGGGCTATATACGCGTGTTGGGCGTTATTATTTCTCTAATCCTGAAGCAAGACGCCTTGCATTAAGTTTTTACCAACAATTGAGTAATCTTTGCCGTGAGCAAGCATACGATCGCATTATGGATTGTGTCCGAAATTACGGGAAGGAAAGTGGCTTAATTTGGCATAGTATGCAGGGTAATATGCCTTCAGATTTAGCACACACTCGCTAAATTAGGTAATCGATAAGGCATAAAAGCCAGCCCGCATCTTATGTCGGCTGGCTTTTTTACAAGTGAATGATTGACTAGATTAGTAAATACAATATGTATTAACTAGAGTTTGCTAGGACATGTACAGTAGCGAGGGATAGCAATATCTTCGGAATAATCTACATCTTTATTTTCTAACCGAGTAATTATTTTGTTTAATTGCTCACTTTCGCTTAAAACCAAATGTTCACCCTTAGTTACACAATTGAATTGAACTGTAGTTTTAACATAAGAAACTGCCGTTGCTGGGGGGGTACATATAGGAAGGGGTCTTATAGAAAAGCATATATTTTTCCCTTTATCTTTTATCAAATTTCTTTTCATGGTGGGTTCGCAATACTCTTCTGCAATACTTGGGGCTATAGATAGAAAAATTACATTCAGGGCACAAATAATAGGGATGATCTTTTTAGTCATATACTTTCCTTTAACATTTTTAATCGTTTTTTTCATAATGGATTATTATTTGGATAAATAAGCTAGGAAAGAATATATTTTTAGTATAAAAATTTAAGTCTCGTAATTTGTAAACCCACCCATAAAAGACAGTATTCATTAAATTAAAGTATAAAATATCGAACTTGGTTTTTTTGAGATTAATTATTTTTATTTAAAATCAATTTGATATGTTCTTTTTTTGTTTTTGGGCTCTAATTTCACTAGAACAATTAACTTTTTTGTAAATAAAAATCATCAAGTGTTGGTTTTATTATCTATTTTGTTAAAAGTGTTAATTCACCACATTGGCAAATAATTTCTAGAATATTATCCTAAATAATAATTGAATACTTTGCATCTGGGGTGCTTATGAAAGTTCTAGTGTTAGGGGCAGGAGTGATTGGTGTTACAACAGCATGGTATTTAGCTCAAGAAGGCCATGAAGTACTGGTTGTTGATAGGCAGCATGATGTAGCAGAAGAAACCAGCGCAGCTAATGCAGGGCAAATATCCCCTGGTTACGCAACGCCATGGGGGGCACCAGGCATACCACTAAAAGCAGTGAAGTGGATGTTTGAAAAACATGCTCCATTAGCTATTCGGCCTGATGGTACGTTATTTCAGTTGCGCTGGATGTGGCAGATGCTGAAAAACTGTGATATTCAACATTATGCGATGAATAAAAGTCGCATGGTAAGGATTGCGGAGTATAGCCGCGACTGTATTCGGCAACTTAGGGCTGATACGGGGATTGGCTATGAAGCCCGTCAAGGGGGCACATTACAGCTGTTCCGCACAGCTAAACAGTTTGATAATGCTGCTAATGATATTGCAGTGTTACAACAGGAAGGCGTGCCTTATGAGCTTTTAACATCCGACCAACTCATTAAAGCTGAACCTGCATTAGAATTTGTTAAACATAAGCTAACTGGTGGGTTGAGGTTGCCGAATGATGAAACCGGTGATTGCCAGCAATTTACTAAAAAACTCGCTAAAATGGCACAACTAGCTGGGGTTAAATTCCAATTTGGTCAACAGGTTGAACAAATTTTAACGGATGGTAAACGTATTAGTGGTATCCGTATTGATGGCCAAATCGTGCAAGCGGATCAGTATGTTGTTGCTATGGGGTCTTATTCAACATCAATACTACAGGGTCTTGTGCAAATTCCGGTTTATCCATTAAAAGGGTATTCATTAACAATGCCGATTATTGATGAGCAGCGTTCACCCGCTTCTACCATACTTGATGAAACTTATAAAATTGCTGTAACGCGTTTTGATGATCGCATTCGTGTCGGTGGAATGGCCGAAGTTGTCGGTTTTAATCTTGATGTCCTTAAAAAACGCTGCGAAACCTTAAAAATGGTGGTACAAGATTTATATCAAGGTGGTGGTGATATCGAAAAGGCTCAGTTTTGGACTGGGCTTCGGCCTATGACGCCAGATGGCACACCAATAGTCGGGCCAACGGCATACAATAATCTATATCTAAACACGGGGCATGGCACTTTAGGTTGGACAATGGCATGTGGTTCTGGAAAACTGCTGGCGGATTTAATTTCAGGTAACACGCCTGATATTGCTTCGGATGATTTGTCTGTATTTAGGTATCTTGATGGTTTTAATACCAAGCTTGTAAGCAGCGGTCATTTGACGCCAGTGCGTTAAATGGGAGTACATGAAGTTGCAATTACAGTCTATCGCTGATTAAAAAATAATGTATTTAAGGAATTAAGATGCCACGCCCAATTAGTGCGGTTATTCATCTACAAAATTTGCAACATAACTTATCTATAGTACGGCAGCACACAGAAAAGTGTAAAATTTGGTCAGTCATGAAGGCGGACGGTTATGGTCATGGTATAAAGCATATTTGGCCAGCATTAAAAGAAACCGATGGTTTTGCTGTGTTAGATCTTCATGAGGCAATTTTATTGCGTGATGAGGGGTGGAAAGGGCCAATTTTGTTATTAGAGGGCTTTTTTCAACCACAAGACTTACAGCTGATTGACCAATACAATTTGACGACCAGTGTCCATAGTGACTGGCAATTAGCGGCTATTGAAAATGCACAGTTTTCTGCGCCAATTTCAGTATATATCAAGTTGAATAGTGGTATGAACCGGCTAGGTTTTTCTCATACTGACTATGAAACTGTAGTCGAACGGTTAGCAGCTATCCCCCATGTAAAAAGCTTAACCTTAATGAGTCATTTCGCAAATTCAGATACAAAAACAGGTGTAACAGTACCTTTTCAACTTATTCAACAGTTTCAACATTTATCATTAGAAACCTGCATTGCTAACTCAGGGGCTGCATTATGGCACCAATATACGCAGTATGATTGGATCCGAACTGGTATTTTATTGTATGGCGCTTCACCTAGTGGCAAATCGGCAGATATTATAGGGTTAGGCCTGAAAGCTGCGATGAGTTTACAATCAGAAGTGATTGCAATCCATGAAATTGAAGCCGGGCAGTCGATTGGTTATGGAAGTAGGTTTACCTCGACTAAACCAATGCGTATTGCAACCGTTGCATGTGGTTATGCCGATGGCTATCCCCGCCATGCGCCTAATGGAACGCCAGTATGGTGCCAAGGAATGCGTTGTGCACTGCTTGGGGCTGTTTCTATGGACATGCTAACAATTGACGTGAGTGATTGCCGCAATTTGCAATTAGGGGATAAGGTTGAACTGTGGGGGCAAAATTTACCTGTTGATGACGTTGCCCATGCAGCGGGGACTATTGGGTATGAATTACTGTGTGCATTAGCAAAAAGAGTTCCTGTATCTTACCAAAACAGCGTAGAATGAATGTTAACCAATTTTGCTGTTTAATTCACATATTTAGCTTTAAATGTGATTTAGGTTATGAGTATTGGGAATAATTTCGGATTGATATAATATATCAGTGATCCATTTCTCATTTTTTTAGGTTTTTATATGTCTAAAACGATTAAGTTAACCACACTTGCAGTTGCATTGAGTGTGTTATCAAGTACTGCACTTGCCGGTACATGGTCAGTAGGTGCTTCAGTATTGGCGCAATCGACACCTTATAAAGGGATTAAATCCCGTGATTATCTAACTCCAGTTCCTATCGTGAATTATGATAGTGAAAATTTTTACTTTCATACATTAGCTGCAGGTTACTATTTGTGGAATGATCAGCAAGACCAATTATCATTGGATGCATATTATTACCCACAATTTTTCAAGCCTAAAGAAAATGATAACGATGCCATGCGTGAGCTAAACCGCCGTCGTGATACTGTCATGGCGGGTTTAACCTATCGACATAAAGCGGATTGGGGGACATTAAGGTTTAATGGCTCCGGTGATATCTTAGGGATCAGTAATGGCTTACGCGCTGAAGCAGCTTATTTATATGGCTTTGAAGGTGACAAATGGTCTCTGACTCCAGGTGTAGGTATTAAGTGGGATAGTAAAAATCAAACACGTTATGAGTATGGGGTTTCTTCCAAAGAGTCTCGTAATAGTGGGCTAAAACGTTATAAACCAAGTGACAGCTGGTCACCGTACTTAGAGTTGTCAGGTAATTACCGTTTTGATGAAAATTGGACGGCTTTCGCTATGGGACGTGTAGACTTCATGTCGAGTGAAGTTAAAGACAGCCCAATGGTAAATAAAGATGTTTCTGCGATCTTATGGACAGGGGTAACTTATACTTTCTAATTTTACCTTATAAGATTGCTATGAATAAAAAATACCCTCTGAAATGTAATTTCTATCAGGGGGTATTTTTTTGAAATTAGATTATTAATCTTGTGGTTTATTCTCACGAGTAATCATCACAAGGGATAAACGGGCAGGGTGTTGTGCATCACTTTTCATTGGCACATTGATACAGGCAGTTTCAACGCATACCATTTGTTTATACCCATTATTTGGCATGTCTTGCATGCTACATGATAATTCAGCCCAAGGATTCCAGCAGACAACATCACTGTTATGATAATGGTGAATCTCAATAGTACGAGCCCAGCCGTCATCACGTAATAAACTGTACTCTTCGGGTTCAGAGTAAATGCGGTCAATATGCTTATTGAATTTAAGCGCTTCATTTTCATATACTTCTTTATCCGCGACTTTATCAAAATAGTGACCACCTAACCCATAGACGGTAGCCTTTTGAATATCGCTAATATTGAAGTAGGTGTGAAGTGCCGCTGTAGTTTCGAAGTCCCCATAACTTTCTAATTCGAGCTCACAGGTTTCACCAAGCTTCATTCTCAGGATTAAGGTAAATTCATGAGGCCATAATTTACGGGTATAATCGGTATCTGTGAGTGTAAAGGTTAAAATTACACCATCTTCATGTTCATTATGTGCGGTGAACTGCCAAGGTAAGAGACGAGCAAAGCCGTGGCTAGGTGGGGAAACCGGACCAAACCATGGCCAACAAATGGGGATACCACCACGGATCGCGACACCTTCTTTGAAGGCACTTTCGGAACTTAACCAAAGGCATGGTTTTTGCCCAGCAGGTTGCCAATCAATGAGCTGAGCACCTTGTAAACTGACAGCGCCACAAACTTTAGGATGTGAAACGACAATTAGGGGGAGATCGCCAAGTTGGCGTTGTGTGATATAAGCAGACAGCTGCTTAATAACAGGTAGAGCAAAAATTTTGTCGTGCATGGTATTAGACCTGTGTTAGTGGAACAGAGTTAATACTCGCCATACTTCAAACTGCGGTATTGTTGACTACACTCATTCACATCTAGTCATAAACGTGTGTATGCGCTTAGCGACTTATTTGTTGTTTTGCTGCAATTTAGATTATTTAGAGTATCTATTCGCATACTTCAAGCGTAGTGAATAACATTCATTTTAAAACAAGTCATATTGATAGCGTATCGAATAATGGTATTAACGATAAGCGAAGAAGGCAAAATTATGAAGCGTTAATTTTATATTCAATACAGATACAAAAGAGCCGCCATATTGGCGGCTCAATCAGACTTGTTGCTTAACAGTGCTTATTTAGAGATATGAGCAATTAAGTCTAATACTTTGTTAGAGTAACCAGTTTCGTTGTCATACCAAGAAACTAACTTAACAAAGTTATCATTCAGAGCGATACCTGCTTTAGCATCGAATACTGAAGTCAGTTTTTCACCGTTGAAGTCAGTTGATACAACATCGTCTTCTGTATAACCCAGAACGCCTTTTAACTCACCTGCTGCTGCTTCTTTGATAGCATCACAGATTTGAGTATAAGTTGCTGGTTTTTCTAAGCGTACAGTTAAATCAACAACAGATACGTTAGGAGTAGGGACACGGAAAGACATACCAGTCAGTTTGCCATTCAGTTCAGGGATAACTTTACCTACTGCTTTAGCAGCACCAGTTGAAGATGGGATGATGTTTTGAGCAGCACCACGACCACCACGCCAGTCTTTATGTGAAGGGCCATCAACGGTTTTTTGAGTTGCAGTTGTTGCGTGAACAGTTGTCATTAGACCTTCAACGATACCAAATTTATCGTTGATAACTTTAGCCAGTGGAGCCAAGCAGTTAGTTGTACAAGAAGCGTTAGAAACGATTTCTTGACCTGCGTATGCTTTGTGGTTAACGCCCATAACAAACATTGGGGTGTCATCTTTAGAAGGACCAGTTAGAACAACTTTTTTAGCGCCTGCTTGGATGTGTTTACGCGCTGTTTCGTCAGTCAGGAAGATACCTGTTGCTTCAGCGACTACATCAACACCGACTTCGTTCCATTTCAGATTTGCAGGATCTTTTTCTGCAGTCACACGGATTTTTTTGCCGTTTACAACTAGGTGACCATCTTTAACTTCAACAGTACCGTTGAAACGACCATGAGTTGAGTCGTATTTCAGCATGTAAGCCATGTATTCTGCATCAAGCAAGTCGTTGATAGCAACGATTTCAATGTCAGAACGCTCTTGTGCAGCACGGAAAACGATACGGCCAATACGACCAAAACCATTAATACCTACTTTGATAGTCATAGTATTTCCACCAGCTATTTATTCGTGAATTAAGTTGTAGTTAAAGTTACCAAAACCTTGCCAGCCGTCAAGCGGAATCGTGTCAATTATTGAAAAAAATCAATTCTGATACCACTAACTGCTTATTTGTCAGCCACTTTAGTGACAAATACAGCCGCACGTATTATCGGGATTGTGCAGCATAATGAAACCATCTATCAGTGATATATGTGATAGGGTTCACAAATCAAAACGGAAAGTAAGATGCTTCTTAGTTTAGAATAGTTTTACAGAAAATGTTGTTAATTTTTTGTTGATTGAAATTGATGTATGATAGTAATTAAACTCTCTATTTATTTAAATACATGGGTAAATTATGTCAAGTAAAGAAAGACAAGGCATTGATATTTCAGAGCTAAATGAAATGCAGCGTTATGTCACGCAACAGGCGGGTACCGAGCCCCCATTTAGTGGGCAATTATTGCATAACCGTAAAGATGGTGTGTATGAATGTCTGTGCTGTGGTTCACCTTTATTTATGTCTGAGACTAAATTTGACGCGGGCTGCGGGTGGCCAAGTTTCTACCAACCCATCAATGATGACGCCATTAAATACATTGAGGATTTTTCTCACGGGATGCACCGTATTGAGGTACGTTGTCAGAACTGTAATGCGCATTTGGGGCATGTATTTCCTGATGGTCCAGAGCCGACGGGCCAACGCTATTGTATTAATTCAGCATCATTAAGCTTTTTGGATGATGAGGGAGGCGAAAAGGTACGTGGTTAGTGAGCTGAAGCAAGCTGAAGTTGAAAAAATACCATAGCAATAACGATTCAGCTATATGGGCAAAAATAATAATAACCAAATACGAATACATTATCTTTTTAAGGAGCATTACGGTGAGTGTTGAAGTAAACCCAGAACAACTTGAGCAACTACTAGCGGCGATGACCCCAGAGATTTATGAGCGTCTAGTGACAGCGGTTGAGTTAGGTAAATGGCCTGATGGCGTTGCATTGACTCGCGAGCAAAAAGAGCACAGTTTGCAAATGGTATTGTTGTGGCAATCACGGAACAACCATAACCCAGAGCATATGACTGTTGGGACTGATGGTGAAATTACGATGAAAAGCAAACAAGAACTGAAAGCCTTATTCCAAGGTGAAATGTTAGCAACATTGAAGCCACAAAATAATGATGAATAGGGTAGGTAAGAATTAGTCATCGAAAGAATAATAAAAATACCATTGCGCGAGTGACAGGGTCACAACAAGTTTTCTCAGCATTATCATTGTGATAAGTATTTGAGAAAACTTGTATATACACAAATATTGTCTTAATTTAGGTCGGCAAGGGTGATTAACTTCGCACCTTCCTTTTCCATACTTTGCAGTGCTTTTAAGCTATCATCAGCAGCTAAATTAACGCCTCGGCACCCATCGGTGAGGACATCAACCGTATAGCCTAATTTTAATGCATCTAATACTGTGAACTTCACACAATAGTCAGTGGCAATCCCCATGACTATTAGATGGGAAATATTCTGAGCCTGTAGCCACCCATGTAACTGGGTTTGGCTGACTCTATCGTTATCAAAAAAAGCACTGTAACTATCGACTTGCGGGTTTTCACCTTTGGTAAACACCTGTTCAATGGCTTGCTGGTTCAATCGTGGGTGAAAATTAGCGCCAAGCTCACCTTGCACACAATGTACTGGCCACCAAACTTGGTCAAGGCCATTGAGTTTGCCTATCTCACCGACTTTTGTTCCTGAATTAACAGCAAAGCTCAAGTGTGTGGCGGGGTGCCAATCTTGGCTGGCAATAATGGTGATGCGTTGTTGTGTACAGTGTGCAATGGCTTTATTAGCGACCTCAATGACATGTTCGCTTTCATTAACGGCTAATGCCCCGCCAGTACAAAAATCATTTTGTAAATCGACTAACAATAAAGCTGTTTTCATTGTGCCCCCAGTATTTAGTCATCAGCGTAACTCAGTTCACCGCGTAAGTTATTTTGCATTAATTCACGAATTAATGCAGGTGTGTAATTTTGGCTGAGTAAGTAATGCAATTTACTTAATGCTGCCTCAAATGTCATATCATAACCACTGATTACCCCGGCGTCTGCTAGTGCGTGACCTGTCGCATACCCTTCCATATTGACTCGGCCAGAAATACATTGTGTCAGGTTGACCACAATAATCCCTCTATTAGTTGCTTCGCGTAGTATTCGCAAGAGCTCGGGCTGTTGAGGGGCATTACCCACGCCATAAGAACGTAAAATAAGTGCTTTGACGGGTTGTTGAAGAATATTACGCACAATCTCAATGGATAAGCCAGGATAGAGAGTAACAACACCAATAGGTTGAGGGGTAATCCGGTGAGCTTTAAATTCGCCTATGCCAATGGGAGCTGGACATGTATTAAATGAGCGAATATTTATCCCTGCCTCCATTAAAGGGGAACAGTTTGGGGAACTAAAGGCATCAAAACCATCCGCATGTGCTTTGACGGTACGGTTACCACGATACAACTTATTATTAAAAAATAACCCAACTTCATTTATTGGATAATTTGCGGCGAGATATAGGGCGTTTAGTAAGTTAGTTTGCCCATCTGAACGCAGTGCCTCTAAGGGTATTTGTGACCCTGTCACTATCACCGGTTTTTTCAAGTTTTCAAACATAAATGATAATGCAGAAGCCGTAAATGCCATGGTATCCGTACCATGCAAAATCACAAAGCCATCATATAGGGGGTAATTCTCGGAAATATCATCGGCGATAAGTTGCCAGTCCTCTGGTGTAATATCCGAGGAGTCTATCAGAGGTTGATGTTCGCGAATGGTAAATTCAGGCATCTCAAGGCGGTGAAACTCGGGCATTTGTGCCAATTGCGCTTGTAGGTGACCAGAAACAGGAATATAGCCTTGTGGCGAATGGCGCATGCCAATGGTTCCACCTGTGTAGACGACATAAATTGATTTTTTTTGCATCTTATTACCTAAATTATCACTGCGCAGTGAAGAAAAATGATTATTAGGATTTTGACGTATTTATTGGTGTATTACTATCGTTAAGTTGCTAATTGCTAGGTTTAAATTAGGTAGTTAACTAGATTGTGAGATAAATCCCCTTCAAACAAGTTGAAGGGGAAAAGGGGCGATTAGTTGATTTCAGCACAGTTAAGGCAAAATGCATAGCGATTTTGCGGGTCATTCATTTTTAGGAAAAATTGTGCTTGCTGGCGAATATCCGTAGCGACTGCGGGAGGTAGGAATACTTGTAGTACATCCGGCATTGCGGCTTGAACATTGGTGGTTAATTCAAGTAGCAGTTGATCCATAAAAGTCAGCTCAGGTTTCATCCAATCTAGCTTAACATCAGTGAGTTTAGCTAGTTCTGCGGCTTTATCAACGGCATTATCAAAATCACCGAGTTGGTCAACTAGGCCATTTTTGAGCGCATCCTGACCTATCCATACACGGCCTTGAGCAATCTTGTCTATTTCAGCAGGGGTTTTGTGACGTGATTTAGCGACCAAACCGATAAATGTATCATAACCATTTTCAATAGTAATTTGCATCATATCGGCAAATTGTGGGCTAATCCCTTTGGTTAGTGAAATATCTGCAAGGGGAGATGTGGATACCCCATCGGTATAGACGCCAATAGAATCTAATGATTTTTCAAACGTATTGATAACACCGAAAATACCAATTGAACCCGTTAAAGTACTAGGGCTCGCAATAATATAATCAGCAGGCGTCGATACCCAATAGCCCCCAGATGCGGCCATGCCCCCCATTGAGACTACAACAGGTTTCCCTGCCGCATGAGCAGAAGCGAGTTCGCTACGGATCAGGTCAGATGCACTAACACTACCACCAGGACTATTAACGCGTAATACAATGGCTTTAATATTATCATCTAGACGAGCATCACGAATTTGAGCTGCAATGGTGTCTCCACCTGCAATACCCGCAGTTTGAGGGCCGTCCATAATCGCACCTTGAACAACGATTACAGCAATATTCCCCCCTTGGCTTGCAGTTGTATCGGCTATTTTCGCTGAGTAATCGTAAATACTGATATTATTAAACTGCTTATCTTCTTTATTCCAACCGAAATGCTTAGAGAGCAAATCTTCAACTTGTTCATTTGTATATAGTTTATCCACTAACCGTTGTTTTAACGCATACTGAGCGTTATCGCCCTTAACAGCACGTAATTGCGATAATATCGCATCTGCACCCGGGAAAATTTGAGCACTGGTCATTTTGCGATTTGTGGCAAGTTCAGATAAATAGTTGTTCCATAAGGCATCTAACCACTGTTGATTGGCTAAGCGTGCCTCTGGTGACATATCGTCACGCATGAGTGGCTCAACAGCAGATTTGTAAGTCCCCACACGGAATATATGACTACTAACCTTAAGCCTTTCTAACAGCGACTTATAGTACATGCTGTTAGTCGCAAAGCCATAAAGCCCTACAGTGCCTTGTGGTGTTAAATAAATATCATCAGCAAAACTTGCGAGATAGTATTGTGACTGGTTATAACTGTTACCAACAGCATAGACAGATTTCCCAGCAGCTTTGAATTCGTTAATGGCTTTACCGATGTAAGCCAAAGAAGGCTGGTCAGCCCCCGTTAAGTTATCTAAACGTAATACCATCCCTGTAATGCGGTCATCGCTAGCTGCGGTACGAATGGTATCGACAATATCAAACAAGGAGTTTTCTTGCATACGGCTATTTGAGGTGCCTAATAACTCACGACTCATACGGCCGAATGGATCAGGAGCGGAGACTTGGTCAACAATCACACCCTGTAAATCGACATACAATGCCCCGAAATAGTTTTTCTCGGGTTGAGAATCTGATTGATAAAGGGCAATTGAGCCAATCACAACAAAAAACAACACTAGGAAAATAGCATTGAAAACAAATTCTCGGATAAAATTTAACGCTCGCCAGCTAATTTTAAAAATGGTAGCGATGATGTCCCATAATTGACGCATTTTCTCTCCTATCCTGCCTATTTTGCTCTCCAAGGTGACATTAATTCACTGACTGCCAGTTTGGAGGACAAACTATTTGGATACTATTAAAAATTGTATTTAGTATAAATAAGGTGTAAGCCCTTTGTTAGATGAACGAAAAGCTATGGCCTTAAAGCCAATCCGCAACCCGATCATCATTTCTCACTTTCAGTCGGTTAGTATTAATCAATACAATTACTTGGCACTGAAAGCGGTTTTTATGCATAACAAAATTGTGTTACACAAGGTACAATATCTCAATTATATTTTTCACCAGTGACAAATGATACAATTCAATGAATTTATAACGTAATTTACTCAATAATTAATGGTTATATAGTGTAGGCGATTTTCTCTTAGGCTTAAACTAAATATAGTATTGGTATAATTATCTAATTGAATGATTATCATATCAGTTTACTCTTAATCGGAGACAACCATGGATGCTTTAACCCTTTTGTTGAACCGCCGTTCAGCTTCTAGACTCAAAACGCCAGCCCCACAAGGTGAACAGCTTGATAATATACTTGCAGCAGGGATGAGAGCACCTGATCACGGTGCATTGAAACCATGGCATTTTGTGATCATGAAAGATGATGGCATTAAACGCTTCAGTGAACTGCTTGAGAAAGCGGCAATTGAAGGGCAGTTAGGCGAGGATGTTGAAGAAAAAGCTCGCAATGCACCTTTTAGAGCGCCATTAATTATTACTGTGATTGCAAAGCTAAAACAACATCCTAAAATTCCTGAGTGGGAACAATTGGTTGCAGCAAGTTGCACAGTACAAGCTATGCAAATGGCTGCAGTTGCACAGGGTTTTGGTGGAATTTGGCGTTCTGGTTCATGGACTGAAGATGCGGTCGTTCGTGCAGGTTTAGGTTGTGGCGAAAACGACCGAATTGTTGGTTTTCTTTATTTGGGGACACCTGAACTTAAAGCACCTGCAAAAGTACAAGCCCCTGATATGACAGGATTTGTAACTTATTTTTAAAGAGAACAATAATGACTGAGAAAATTAGACTAACACAATATAGCCATGGTGCAGGTTGCGGCTGCAAAATCGCACCAAAGGTTTTAGAACAAATTTTACATACAGAACAAGCTAAATTTCACGACCCCCATTTGTTAGTTGGTAATGAAACTAAAGATGACGCTGCTGTTTATGATTTAGGCAATGGCATTGGCATCATTAGTACCACTGACTTTTTTATGCCAATTGTTGATTCCCCGTTTGAATTTGGCCGTATTGCGGCGACTAATGCGATAAGTGATATTTTCGCTATGGGTGGTAAACCGATTATGGCGATTGCAATCTTAGGTTGGCCAATCGCTAAATTACCACCGGAAGTTGCACGTGAAGTTATCGAGGGGGGACGTGCCGCTTGTGCGGATGCTGGGATATCCCTGGCTGGAGGGCATTCAATTGATGCACCTGAACCTATCTTTGGTCTCGCAGTTACTGGCGTCGTTAATACTGAGTACGTGAAGAAAAATAGCGCAGCAATAGCAGGCTGTGAGCTATTTTTAACGAAACCTTTGGGGATTGGCGTATTAACTACTGCGGAGAAAAAAGGGGTTCTTGCTGAGGAGCACCAACATTTGGCAGCTGAAACTATGTGCCAGATGAATAAATTGGGTGCTGAGATTGCTCCTCTTGATGGAGTAACCGCGATGACTGATGTGACGGGTTTTGGCTTGTTGGGGCATTTAAGTGAAATCTGTGAAGGTTCTGGTGTCCGCGCTGAGATTGCTTTTAGCAAAGTACCTAAATTAACGGATGTTGAGAAATATATCGAGGCAGGTTGTGTTCCTGGTGGGACATCACGGAATTTTGATAGTTATGGGCATCTTATTGGCCCAATGAGTGATATGCAACGTAACTTACTGTGTGATCCTCAAACATCTGGCGGTTTACTTATTGCCGTCAAACCTTCAGAAGTCTCTAAAATTAAAGAGATTGCACAGCAACAAGGTGTTTTGTTACAGTCTATCGGGAAATTATTACCCCATCAGGACAATGTTCCTTTAGTTGAAGTGATAGATTAATTCATGCGTTTGTTTATTGCGGAAAAACCGAGCCTTGCAAGGGCTATTGCTGATGTACTGCCGAAACCACATAAGCGTGGTGATGGTTTTATTCAATGTGGTGATGGTCAAACTGTTACTTGGTGCATAGGGCACCTTTTGGAGCAGGCAGAACCCGATGCCTATGAACCTAGGTATGCGCGTTGGAATTTGCAAGATTTGCCGATTATCCCCGATAAGTGGCAATTAAAGCCGCGCTCCGCGGTAACCAAACAATTAAAAACGATTGAAGCACTGCTTAAACAAGCAACTGTCGTTGTCCATGCAGGAGACCCCGATAGAGAAGGACAGTTGCTGGTTGATGAGGTACTCGACTTTTTAAAGCTTGATTCAGAAAAACGCAAAAGCGTAAAACGTTGCTTGATTAATGACCTTAATCCACAGGCTGTTGAGCGGGCCATTGACCGCTTAAGAGAAAATCGTGAGTTTATCCCTCTGTGTGTGTCAGCATTGGCACGAGCACGAGCTGATTGGCTCTACGGCATCAATATGACTCGAGCGTATACCTTATTGGGGCAACGGGGGGGCTATCAAGGTGTTCTCTCTGTTGGTCGGGTGCAAACACCAGTTTTAGGGCTGGTGGTCAGGCGCGATGAAGAAATAGAAAACTTTGTTCCGAAAGACTACTTTGAAGTTAAAGCACACATTGTGACTCCGCAAGATGAGCGTTTTGTTGCTGTATGGCAACCTAGTGAGTCGTGTGTCGATTTTCAGGATGAAGAAGGGCGCTTATTTCATCGGCCTTTAGCGGAGCATGTCGTTTCGCGTATTGAAGGTAAGCCGGCGATAGTCACGCAGTACCAAGATAAACGTGAAACTGAGATTGCTCCTTTACCTTTCTCTTTGTCAGCTCTGCAAATTGAAGCAGCCAAAAAATATGCACTCAGTGCACAGGAAGTCTTGGATATTTGCCAACGTTTATATGAAACGCATAAATTAATTACCTACCCGCGTTCAGATAGTCGTTATCTACCTGATGAACATTTCGCTGGTCGCCATAGTGTATTAAATGCAATAGCAGTGCATCAGCCGTTACTCACTGAATTTGAACTCCCAGAGTTAGATAAAAAAAACCGTTGTTGGGATGATAAAAAAGTCGATGCTCACCATGCGATTATTCCTACAGCAAAAGCCACTGCGGTAAAACTTACAGAGAATGAAAGTAATATTTATCAACTGATTGCGCGGCAGTATATTATTCAATTTATGGCTGATGCGGTTTATCGTAAATGTACAATTGATTTAGAAATTGAAAAGGGTAAGTTTATCGCTAAAGCGCGTTTTTTAGCTGAAGCAGGCTGGCGAGTTGTCTTAGGAAATAAAGAGCGGGACGCTGAAAATGATGGTATGCCTTTACCCATCGTGAGTAAAAATGACGAACTTCTGTGTGAAAAAGGGGAGGTTGTCGAAAGGCAAACACAACCACCAAGGCCTTTTACTGATGCTACTTTATTGTCTGCTATGACAGGAATTGCTCGTTTTGTACAAGATAAAGCATTAAAAAAAGTATTGCGAGAAACTGATGGCCTTGGTACTGAAGCGACGCGTGCTGGAATTATTGACCTATTATTTAAACGGCAATTTTTATATAAAAAAGGGCGTTATATTCATTCATCGCCTGCTGGGAGAGCATTAATTCATGTGTTGCCAGATATGGCGACTTTACCGGATATGACCGCACATTGGGAGTCTGTTCTGACTCAAATCAGTGAAAAACAATCACGTTATGATGATTTCATGCAGCCACTAAGCCAAACGCTGGTGCAATTAATTCATCATGCTCGCCAATTTACGAATTTGCGTACATTTAGAGAGTTACCTCCACCGCCTTCAAAAAGCGGGAAGAAAGCAACGAAAACAAGCAAGAAAACTAAAAAGAAAGTCGAGTAACTAATACAGTAAAAGGTGCTATATAGCACCTTTTACTTGCCGTGTACGGTGTTAAAGAATTATTTGGTTAAGTTAAACTCAGACCATACAGGGGCGTGATCTGACGGTTTTTCCATTCCACGAATGTCATAATCAATCCCTGTTGCAATACAACGCTCAGCTAACTTGTTAGAGGCGAGTAATAAGTCTATCCGCAAGCCACGGTTATCATCGAAACCTTTTGAGCGGTAATCAAACCAGGAGTAGCAGTCATTGACATCCGGGTTCTTCGCGCGGTATGTATCGACTAACCCCCAGCCCAGTAGGTTATCTAGCCATTCACGTTCTTCTGGTAAAAATGAACACTTACCTGTTTTTAACCAGCGCTTGCGATTAACATCTCCAATACCAATATCTAAATCGGTTGGACTGATGTTCATATCCCCCATAATTAATAATTGGGAGTCAGCTGTTTGTGTCGACGTTACATAGTGCTGTAAGTCTTGATAGAATTTTTCTTTGGCTGGGAATTTCGTTGGGTGGTCACGGCTCTCCCCTTGAGGGAAATAACCGTTAATTACCGTTAATGGCCCTCGCTCTGTGTGAATATCAGCCATAATAATACGGCGTTGGGCATCTTCATCATCAGTTGGAAAACCTTTTCGTACATCGATAGGTTCATTTTTAGTGAGTAGCGCAACACCGTAATGTGCTTTTTGACCGTGATAAAAAACATGATAGCCCAGTTGGCTCACTTCCTCATAAGGGAACATATCATCATGGACCTTGGTTTCTTGTAAACCAATGACTTCTGGTTGATGTTTTTCTATAATAGCGGCAAGTTGGTGAGGGCGAGCTCGCAGGCCATTAATGTTGAATGATATGAATTTCATGGTTTTTTTATCACCTATGCTTTAATGATTATTGCCTCAGATTCTAACAGATGATGACCACACTGTATAACCCTACATAGCGTACTTTAATTCAAAAATAAATTATGTAGACTACTGTAATAATAGCAGTAGGTAATACATTTGACTGATACTGTATATTATATAAATTAATATCAACAATTTTAATTATCTATTATTGTTAATTGGGTGAATTATGACTAATTTATTTTTTATTGAAAATTAAGGTATGTTAAATAATATCTTAATTAAGTATATTTAATTTCATTTAAAGTCAGTTGGTTATTTGTATTTTAATGTGATTTAATAGTCTAGCCATAAAAAATAATTAAGCTAAACAGTATAATATATTGCTTTGCTATGTTGGAAATTATAAAAATACCTTTATGAAATATTGTTACTCATTCAATAAAAAAATTAAGATTGTCTTTTTATTTGGTGAGTTGAATTATGGGCTAATCAACATTTTTTGACTTATATAATTACTCTTGTTGATTAACATTTTAATAATAGAATGGGGTCATAGATATGTTCTTTTCAAGAAAATTAGAGGCGTTTATGGCGGTTGTGGAAAATGGCTCGTTAAGCAAGGCTGCTAGGGTGATGAACCGTACGACACCTCCCATAGCGAAGTCAATCAAGGATTTCGAAACCAGTTTAGGTAAACGGCTTTTTAAGAGAGAAAAATTTGGAATGACATTAACTAAGGATGGCCAGGAACTTTATAATGATCTTAGGGATCTTTATTTACAGGAGAAAGAAATTACTAAAAAACATTTTTCAGGCTACATTGTTAATGAGGCTAATATTTATTATGACTGGGGAAAAGAAGGGCACTTAATCAATTTATATCAAGCAGCTCACCTCAATAATGTACAAGTTAATATATTGAGGTTTAATTATGATGAAGTGGATGAGATTGTTGATTATGATGGTAATACACTTATTCTTAGTTCTGAGGAAGTTGTTAGTGAGCGTTTCTCATTACAAAAAAAAATAGAGAACTCACCATTGGGTATATATTGTCGTAAAGAACTATATGAAAAATACCATTATAACCTTATTGAGCTATTACAAAAAAACACTTGGTTATGTGATCCTGCATTTTATAAAAGTTCGCTAATGAGTGGGTTATTAAAAAAAATTGAGACCACCGATAACAAGATTAGCGTAAGACAAATGGACAATATCGGTTGTTGTCAAAGTTTTATTCAAGATGGTGACTTTATTGGCATTACTGACCATTATCCTGAAGAAGAGTTAATTGATAAGTCATTGATATACGTATCAATAAATAATTTTCTAGGGCAAAGTGAATGTTATGTCTATAAGTCAAAATCACATTCTAGTGTGTTAAATCGCTTTATGGGCGTTGTTGATAAACTGGGAGGTGAGTATAACTGAATGGTGGTGGGAGAAGGATTCGAACCTTCGAAGTCTGTGACGGCAGATTTACAGTCTGCTCCCTTTGGCCGCTTGGGTATCCCACCTAATTTTGTATTGCTGTAATCGTTCACAGCGGGCGGCATCATATCAAATGACGCGCCGCTGTAAAGCATTAATTTACAATAAAATACTCGTTTGCTGTTTTTTTGTTCTTAACGCTTGTAATATCAACAATTTATTGTTGTTTAAGCCAGTTTTTGACTTATAAAATAATCGTTCGGTTACCATATACAAATACACGCTGAGCTAATACCCAATATAATGCATGGCTAAGTACATTTTTTTCAACATCTCGGCCAGCACGCATCATGTCATCAGCAGTGAATGTATGGTCTATATTAATCACGTTTTGTGTAATGATTGGTCCCTCATCAAGGTTATCATTTACAAAATGCGCTGTTGCCCCAATAATTTTTACCCCGCGCTCATAGGCTTGGTGGTAAGGTCTAGCACCAATAAACGCAGGTAAGAATGAGTGGTGAATATTGATAATTTGGTTTGGATAATGCTGAACAAATTCTGGTGTTAAAACACGCATATATTTGGCCAGAACCACATAATCAGGCTGATACTGGTCAATTTGAGCTGTCATTTTTTCATCATGTTGTTCACGGGTTAAACCTTCGTGACTAATATGGTGGAATGGAATGCCAAATTGCTCGACCAAGTTCTTCAAGGTGTCATGGTTACCTATAACAGCGGCAATCTCAACATCTAAGCCATCATAAGCACTCTTCATGAGTAAATCACCAAGGCAATGAGCTTCTTTGGTGACCATGATAACAATGCGACGACGCCCAGCTGCGTTTAATTCGCGTTTAGAACCCACAGGCAATGCATCGTCAAGGTCTGCTAATAGAGTTTCATCGTTAAAAATCCCTTCCAGTTCGGTCCTCATAAAGAAACGGCCTGTGCGGTGATCGACAAACTCATTATTCTGTACAATGTTGAGCTGGTGTTTATAGCAAATATTGGTGATTTTCGCGATAAGTCCTTTCGCGTCAGGGCAAATTGTCCTGAGAATTTTCTTTTGTACATTTTTGTGTTGCATGAAACTGTCTAATCCTTAACTAGCAAAGCTTATATAATAAAGCTAATGACAAACTGAGTGTTAAATTTGCGTTGATACAAGTAAATAAACGAGCGATAGCTAACTTGGATTACAGCACTTTTTATATTTTTTGCTAGAACCACAAGGGCATAAGTCATTACGACCCACTTTTGGTGTTATGCCATCTATATAATACCAACGCGAATTTATCCGAATAAAACGGGAACGTTCATGAATAAGTTGTTTATGATCAGCTTTTTCATCAATAAAGCAAGCCGAAAATTCGACATAGCCTTCATCAGGATTTTTAGCATAAGAAGAACTAATAACACAAAGTCCTAGCCATTGTGTCTGTATAAAACTATTGATTAGCTCTTCACGATATTCCTCGGCATGGCAATCGGGGTGCCATGTCTCAATAAGGTAATCAACATTGTGATGTACATAGGCGCTGTAACGTGAGCGCATGAGTTGCTCAGGTGTCTGAGGAATTGACAAGCCTCGCAAAAAAGGTGAGCAACAATGTTCAAATTGTGCTTCATTACCGCAGCAACATCTATCTTTTGCTTGTGATGGCATAACACTCTCGATAAAAATAAGTATAAGATTGAAAAATCACTATACTTAAATTGTGGGTGAAAAATAATTTTATAGTATGAATAATAGTATTGTTAATTAAACCAGGTCATTGCAGTAGGTATCTTATGAAAAATAGAAAAATACTGATAGTAGAAGACGAAATCACCTTCTGTACAATCTTAAAAAACTACCTTGAGACATTAGGGATAGAGATCTATACCGCAAAAAATGGTCAATTAGCAATAGAAATGATCACAATAAGCCATATAGAACCTGATATCATTCTTTGTGATTTAAATATGCCAGTTATGGATGGTGAAGCATTTATGCGGGAGTTAGTTGCTAGAAATATTAACATTCCGGTGATAGTCATTACAGCAACCACTGATTTTACGCAATTAGACAGAATGTTCCGTTTAGGGGCGACAGATGCGTTATTAAAACCGATAAAAAATTTAGATGAAGTTAAAGTTACCATCCTTTCAGCGTTGTATCCTGAGCAAGACGACTTATCCGAACAAATCGGCGATAATATTTCTGCATTGATGGAAAACAATCCGCAAGACATGCTTACCGTCTTGAAGCAATTGCAGCCGCCAGTACACCAAATAATTAATGGTTATAGAATTAATTATCGCCAACTTAATGAAGCTAATCGGTTTGGTCTGTTGTTAGACTTAGCCGCTATTTCAGATAGCCAAATTGGTTTTTACTGTATAGATACGGAGCGGTCCCATCAAGAAGGCGTCATGGCTGCTTTTTTAATCCGGGTTGTATTTAATGATTTATTGAAAAGCGCCGTTAGCTATCCAGATAAAAAACTACCAAATATTGATAGGATTATTAATCAGATAAATCATTTATTGGAAGATTCCGGTTTTAATGGGCAATTTCCTTTACTGTTGGGGTATTTTAACACGCAAAATAATTCGATCATTATGGCTAGTGCTGGGTTAGAAGCCGATATAACGACAGAAAACTCTCATTTTAAATTGGCAAGAAACCTGCCACTTGGGACACTCAAGTTTTATCAATCGAATCATTTGGAGATAAAAGGGGCTGTCTGGCAGTGTTTAATACGCAATAATAGCCAAAAAATAAAACTAATGTTTAATCCTGAAAATTAATTTACTCTTAAAAAGTGTTGATAACGCGTTTTAAATAGCCGCATTCGGACTCGTCACTATTTATTTGGGATAATTTCCTGATATACTTCCGCGCACTTGAAATGCATCGCTAACATATTTGAACTATGGGGCTAAGATGCGTAGATATTATCTGGAGTTATGACAAATGACACAACGCAAGGTGCGTAAAGCTGTAATACCTGTTGCGGGCTTAGGGACGCGGATGCTACCGGCAACAAAAGCTATTCCAAAAGAGATGCTACCGATTGTTGATAAGCCGCTCATTCAATATGTAGTCAATGAGTGTATTGCTGCTGGGATCAATGAGATAGTTTTGGTTACCCATTCATCAAAAAACTCAATTGAGAACCACTTTGATACTAGCTTCGAGTTAGAGGCCATATTGGAAGCGCGTGTTAAGCGCCAGTTATTGGATGAGGTGCAATCTATTTGCCCAAGTCATGTTACTATCATGCAAACACGTCAAGGGATTGCGAAAGGGTTAGGGCATGCTATTTTATGTGCAAAACCATTAGTGGGTGAAGAGCCATTTGCTGTCATTTTACCTGATGTGATTTTAGACCGTTATAGCACGGATTTAACAAAATTTAATCTACGTGAAATGCTAGAACAGTACGAATCTACGGGGGCGAGCCAAATTCTGGTTGAACCTGTGCCCGAGCAAGAAGTTTCCAATTACGGTATTGTTGATTGTAATGGCGCAGTTCTGCAACCGGGGGACAGCAAAAAAATTATTCGCATGGTAGAAAAACCAAGTCGTGAAGAAGCCCCCTCCAATTTGTCTATTGTTGGTCGTTACGTTTTATCTGAAAAAATATGGGACGCATTAGCAAAAACAGTCCCAGGTGCTGGTGATGAAATACAGCTAACTGATGCAATCGCATTAATGATGGAAAATAATGAACCTGTAGAGGCTTACCACTTATGTGGTAAAAGTCATGACTGTGGAAATAAACTAGGTTACATGAAAGCATTTGTTGAATATGGAATGCAACATGACACTTTAGGAGATGACTTTACCCAGTGGTTGACAGAATTGTCGGCTTCATTGAACGCGCCGAAATAGAAAACTTATTTCAGTAAATTAATTCAAGGCTAACTAGACAAGTTAGCCTTTTTTATAGATAGAGATGAACTATTAACTATAAAGACTAAGTATTAAGGAGTAGAAGCGACTTTTCTACTCGTTGTTAATTTTACCTCCATGCAGTGTGATAAAAATAGCACTCAGTCACATTAAACAATTGCTTTTGAATTTAATAATGTCTAATTAAAATTACAAATCTTTACCTTGGCGTTTTTATTTAATTGTAAATATTTGATGATTAGTGCAATACCTATTAGAGGCTATAAATTAAGCAAGAATTGTAGGGGGAGGTAGTGGTTATAATGGTTAAGAGACTTTGTAGCTAGAGGCTAATATAAAATAATATATAAAGGCACAAACAAAAACACCCTTTTAAAAAGGGTGTTTGGAATAAAAGATTAGGCGATTAGATCAAGAAATCATCTAATGATTTGCCTTGTTCTTCAATGGCAACTTTGATTACAGCTGGAGTACGGCCTTGGCCTGTCCACGTTTTAGTTTCACCATTTTCATCAACATATTTATATTTAGCTGGACGAGCTGCACGTTTAGCACGAGTGCTTGTGCCTTTACCTGAATCCATTGTTTGCAGAAGGTCATTTAAATCTACGCCTTGCTCAAGAATCATTTCACGAACTTTTTCCAGTTTACGGTTACGTTCTTCTAATTCTGCACGAGCTTGGTTTTCTTCATCACGACGTTCTTCAACAACGACGGTTAATTTTTCCAGCATTTCTTCTAACGATTCTAAAGTTACTTCGCGAGCTTGAGCACGAAGAGTACGGATGTTATTTAACGCTTTTAATGATTCGCTCATTTTCCTGGTCTCAAATTATTTGTTGGCATGTGTACAGTAATAATAGAATGCTATTTTAAATTCTGCAATAGCTAAATTACTTCTCTAGTTTAAAAGTTATCTTTTACGAATGCAATTTTTTTACAAAAGAAAAATAAAACTTTCGTAGATATATATACCGCTATTATCAATAACTGAACTAATGAAAAAAATAGCAATAAGAAAAAAACTTTGTGATTTAATATTTCGCAGTGCTTGTCGAAAGTCGCATTCTACTTTTACTCAGAATGAATTGAAGGGGGATACTAACTTAAATTTTCTTTTTTTGATGATGAATTTTAGCTTAACATGCTTTAGCTGATACGGTTTATAGTTAATATCAAATTGGTTTTTATTGTATATAAGGTAAGCTTTATTAGCGATAAGAAGCAAAATAATTGTAAAAAGGGTTAAATTTTCAATAAGTAAAGTGAGATAGTGTCATTTTGTTAATCTAACGATATGTTTTATGGTAAAATTATTGCGTATATTAATTGTGAGGAAACAGCCAGATGGCTCAGCTTTATTTTTATTATTCAGCAATGAATGCAGGCAAATCAACGTCGTTATTGCAATCATCGTATAACTATAATGAAAGAGGGATGCGTACCGTTATTTTCACAGCAGAGATAGATAATCGCTTTGCTCAGGGGAAAGTATCCTCGCGTATTGGTTTATCTGCTGAAGCGTTGGTTTATTCAACAACGACGGATATGGCAGAGGTTATTAAGCGCGAAAATCAGTTACAGAAAGTGCATTGTGTCCTTATTGATGAATGTCAGTTTTTAACAAAAAAACAAGTTGAAGAATTATGTGACATCGTTGATAACGAGGATATCCCAGTTTTGTGCTATGGACTTCGCACTGATTTTGCTGGGCAACTATTTGCAGGCAGTCAATATTTACTCGCATGGGCAGATAAATTGGTTGAGCTAAAAACCGTATGCTACTGTGGGCGTAAGGCTAATAAGGTATTACGTATAGGAAGTGATGGTATTGCTGTATATGAGGGTGCTCAGGTCGATATAGGCGGTAATGAAAAGTATATATCTGTTTGTCGTAAACACTATTCAGAAGCAATAAAACAAGCGCAAATGATGAATGAAGGGATAATTCCTAAAAAACCAATTCATTTTAGGTAGTTTTATATAGTTACGTGTATGGAAATAAAATAATTATTATAATCTCGTTATGCGAGTAGAAGGTGATATAAAACTAGCTATTAGTAAAAATCATATATATCAACGTTAATATTTAGTACGCCGCAACTCATTTTAAGTTCTCAAAAAAGGCACTGTTTCTATAACAGTGCCTTTGCTAATTTAATAATCTATAAATAAATTATTTTTTAGTGGTTTTCTTTTCAGCTGTTTTTTTCTGAGGAACTTTCTTTTCTATATGTTCGGTAACAGGTGCTGTTGAATGCTCAACAAAATCACGACCATAATAGGAATCCAATAATAATTGTTTAATTTCAGAGATTAATGGATACCTTGGGTTAGCACCAGTACATTGGTCATCAAATGCATCTTCAGATAGTTTATCTACGCGAGCTAAGAAGTCTGCTTCAGGTACCCCTGTCTCACGAATAGATTTTGGAATGCCTAAATCTGCTTTTATTTCATCAAGCCATGCTAATAATTTTTCAATTTTAGCGCCTGTACGATCCCCTGAATCAGTTAAACCGAGATGATCAGCAATTTCAGCATACTGTCGACGTGCGTGAGGACGGTCATATTGGCTAAAGGCTGTTTGCTTAGTTGGATTGTCATTCGCATTGAAACGGATGACATTACAAATCAATAGGGCATTGGCGAGGCCATGTGGAATATGGAACTCTGAACCTAGTTTATGTGCCATTGAGTGACATACCCCTAAGAACGCATTCGCAAATGCAATACCTGCAAGGGTAGCCCCATTATGTACACGCTCCCTAGCGACAGGGTTTTTAGCACCTTCGTGATAGCTGGCAGGTAAATAATCTTTTAATAAACTTAATGCTTTAAGCGCTTGGCCATCGGTAAATTCGTTAGCTAGCACTGAAACATAAGCTTCTAATGCATGGGTCACTGCATCTAGACCGCCAAAGGCAGTTAAAGATTTAGGCATATTCATGACTAAGTTTGCATCAACGATAGCCATGTTCGGGGTGAGTGCGTAATCCGCTAATGGATATTTTTGACCTGTTTTATCATCAGTCACAACCGCAAACGGCGTAACTTCAGAGCCAGTACCCGAAGTAGTTGTAATCGCAACTAGTTTCGCTTTAACGCCCATTTTAGGGAAACGGTGAATACGTTTGCGAATATCCATAAAGCGTAGCGCGAGCTCTTCAAAGTGTGTTTCAGGATGTTCGTACATGACCCACATAATTTTCGCTGCATCCATCGGTGAACCACCACCTAATGCAATAATAACATCAGGGTTGAATGCTTGCATTTGGGCAGCGCCTTTACGTACAACTGTTAATGTTGGGTCTGCTTCAACTTCAAAGAATACGTCTGTTTCAATGTGGTGTTTTTTGAGTACATTGACTACTTCATCAACATAACCATTATTAAATAAATAACCATCAGTGACGATAAAGGCACGTTTCGCACCGTCAGTTGCAATCTCTTCAAGGGCGATAGGTAGGCAACCACGACGGAAGTAGATTGAATTTGGTAGTTTATGCCATAACATGTTTTCAGCTCTCTTCGCCACAGTTTTAGTGTTGATCAAGTGTTTTGGCCCGACGTTTTCGGAAATAGAGTTACCCCCCCAAGAGCCACAACCCAATGTGAGAGAAGGAGCTAGTTTGAAGTTGTATAAGTCACCAATACCACCTTGCGAGGCCGGCGTATTAATTAAAATACGTGCTGTTTTCATTTTTTGGCCGAAGTAGTTCACTCGTTCATGTTGATTGTCTTGGTCGGTGTATAAGCAAGAAGTATGGCCAATCCCTCCCATTTCGACTAATTGTTCAGCTTTGGAGACGGCATCTTCAAAGTTTTTACCACGATACATGGCTAAGAGCGGGGACAGTTTTTCATGGGCAAAGGGTTCTGAATCATCAATAACTTTAACTTCACCTATCAAGATTTTAGTCGTGATAGGGACAGTGATGCCCGCCATTTCGGCAATTTTAACAGCAGGTTGGCCCACAATGGCAGCATTTAAGTTACCATTTTTCAAAATGATTTCTTGAACCGCTTTAAGTTCTTTACCTTGCAGTAAATAGCCGCCATGGCTGGAAAAACGCTCACGAACTTGGTTGTAGATCTCATCCACAACAACAACGGATTGTTCTGAGGCGCAAATAACGCCGTTATCGAAGGTTTTTGACATGAGAATCGATGCAACAGCACGTTTGATATCTGCTGTTTCATCAATCACAACAGGGGTATTACCCGCGCCGACACCAATCGCTGGCTTACCAGAGCTATAGGCTGCTTTAACCATACCTGGTCCACCTGTCGCTAAAATCAGGTTAATATCAGCGTGGTGCATCAATGCATTGGATAATTCAACGGAAGGGGAATCAATCCAGCCAATAATATCTTTTGGTGCACCTGCAGCAATAGCGGCATTAAGTACTATTTCAGCTGCACGATTGGTTGCATTTTTCGCACGTGGATGTGGAGAGAAGATAATGGCATTACGTGTTTTTAGACTAATTAATGATTTAAAAATTGCAGTTGAGGTTGGGTTAGTGGTTGGCACAATGCCACAAATAATACCGATAGGCTCTGCAATCGTTATTGTCCCAAATGTTGGGTCTTCAGATAAAGTCCCACAGGTCTTTTCGTCTTTATAGGCATTATAGATATACTCAGAAGCAAAATGATTTTTTATCACTTTATCTTCAATAATACCCATTCCAGATTCTTCAACAGCGAGTTTTGCTAGGGGGATACGTGCATCAGCGGCAGCGAGAGCAGCAGCACGAAATATTTCGTCAACTTTTTCTTGTGAGAAAGTCGCGAATTCGCGTTGAGCTTTTTTGACACGAGCAACGAGTTCATTGAGTTCGGTAACGTTAGTTACAGACATATAGATTACTCCTGATAAATGTTAAACTTTTTAAGCCAATGAGCAATGTATCGACAAACTGGGCGAAAAAGACTGCCTAAAAGTGAAAGTATAGATAATTCTAATAATAACGCTGCTCATCATCGCCTATTGGCTTAAAAATCTTATTAATCCTGTCTATCAGTTAAGAATAGATTAACAAAATAGGAATTAAATAAAGTGATCTAAATCACGAAAATGCCAAGCTGACACCTTTCAGCAGGCTTATATTCATATACGTTATGTAAGTGTTATTGTTCTATGACTTAATTTAATATGACTAATACATCTGTGGGGAAAAATTCATTCATTACTCACTAAAATAACAAGGAAATTTAGTTTGTTATAGAAAAAATTATTTCGCGCAAGGAAATTGGCACCAGAGGTGATAAAATTAGAAAAGGTATCAATGCATCTCTTAAGAGAACTGTTTAAGGAAATGGCTGAGTGAGCATCGCATTACTCGATTTATCTGGTTACATTAAATTTTTTATTGGTCTTTTTGCACTTGTAAACCCAGTAGGCATTCTACCTGTGTTTATTAGTATGACTAACTATCAAAGTAATGCAGGGAGAAATAAAACTAATACTGTAGCGAATACTTCAGTCGCTATTATTTTATGTACTTCACTACTCATAGGTGACTCAATACTTCAGTTGTTTGGTATCTCCATCGATTCATTTCGCATCGCAGGGGGGATATTAATTGTGACAATCGCAATGTCGATGATTAGTGGAAAAATTGGTGAAGATAAACAGAATAAGCAAGAAAAAACAGAAACTGCAGTAAGAGATAGTATTGGTGTTGTCCCGTTAGCACTACCACTAATGGCCGGTCCGGGGGCAATTAGTTCTTGTATTGTATGGTCATCTCGTTGGCACGGTTGGCAAAACTTTTTGGGTTTAGCGCTGACCAGCATTCTCTTTGCATTTTGTTGTTGGTTGCTATTTCGTTCAGCATCTTTACTTGTTCGTTACCTTGGCCAAACTGGGATTAACGTTGTAACTCGTATTATGGGGCTGTTGCTTATGTCGTTAGGGATTGAGTTTATCGTGACAGGGGTTAAGGCGTTATTTCCTGGGTTGTTATAATTTTTATTCTTTTGCCTATCTAGCTATCTTTGTTGGTTGCAGTGGTTTGTTGCAGCCAACATTCTCTCGAATTGTATTTTCTACTTCTGAATACTAACCATTCATATACAGACTACTTTTATTACCCTCAGATGTCCTCAAAATTAGAGTAATTAACAATTACGGATAACAAATATGTTAACTGTAATTATATGTCGCATTTTTTGCTAAAGCAGGGATAAAAAGTAAGAAATTGTGAGCTACGTAAATTTATTCACTATTCTAATTAGTGTTTGTTAATGATATGTTTGGAACCACAAAAAAGGTGATACTGCTTTTTGGGTGCGGTAATTTTTTTATCATAATGTTATTAAAGTATATTTTTTACTTTTGCATGATTATTTGAATATTCATATAAAGTTTTTATGCGCAAAAATGTTAAAAACTTGTTATTGATATTTATTGGGGAGAGCGCTATTTACTTTAATAAACAGCAAACTTGATAGTTATAACAATCAACTAATTTTGTAGAGAAGGCTGCTAATGCAGTGATAGCGCCATCAATTAATCATGAGGGATATGATGATCAAATCAAAAATGGGTTTTGGTGCACTCTCGATATTATTTATTACGCTTCAGGCTAATGCGACAGATACGGCAATTAAGTCACCGCAGGTGATCACGATAAACAATGGCTCAGAAGTCACATCACTTGACCCTCATAAAGTGGAAGGGGTACCAGAAAGCAATATTATTTTAAACTTACTTGAAGGGTTAGTTTACAGCGATATCGACGGAAAAGTAGCGCCTGGGGTCGCGGAAAGTTGGACAAATGACAATTATATAACGTGGGTTTTCACTTTACGGCAAGGGGCTAAATGGAGTGATGGTACGCCAGTTACTGCTGAAGATTTCGTTTATAGTTGGCAGCGGTTATCGGACCCAAGTACAGGGTCTCCTTATTCGAGTTATTTACAAAATGCGTATATTTTAAATGCCGATGCTATTTTAGCCGGTAAATTACCTCCGACGGCGTTGGGTGTTAAAGCGCTTGATCCTCAGCATTTACAAGTGACACTTAGCCATCCAGTTCCCTATTTTGTCGATATGCTTTCTCATACATCATTGAAACCTGTTAATAAGAAGGCAATAGAGCAGCACGGTGAAAAATGGACTCAACCACAAAATTTTGTAGGCAATGGGGCTTATTTACTTGATAAGTGGGTCGTTAATGAACGTATTGTAGTAAAACGTAACCCATATTATTGGAACAATGATAGTAGCCGTATAGACCAAGCTACATTTTTAGCGATTACCTCAGAGGTCAGTGATATTAACCGTTACCGTAGTGGTGAGATAGATATCAGCAATTCTGCAATCCCGCCTGTTCTGTATAAAAAAATGCAGCAAGAAAAGCCGGATGAACTGTATGTTCGCCCTTATTTATGTACATTCTATTATGAAATAAATAACCAGAAACCGCCATTCAATGACCCACGAGTACGTGAGGCAATTAAGCTAGGGTTAGATAGAGAGACAATAACCAATAAAGTTATGGCGCAAGGGCAAGTCGCAGCTTATGGATTTACACCAACTTTTATCAATAATGGGAATTTTACGTTACCTGAATGGGCCGATTTAACCCAAGAACAGCGTTATAAGAAGGCCAAAGAGTTACTTTTAGAAGCCGGTTATAATAAAGCAAACCCGTTAAAATTTTCATTACTCTATAACACTTCTGATCAGAATAAACAGCAAGCTATCGTCGCAGCCTCTATGTGGAAAAAAAATATAGGGGCGCAGGTGACTTTACAAAACCAAGAATGGAAGACGTCATTACAAAGCCGTCATGAAGGCCATTATGATGTCGCTAGAGCGACTTGGTGTGCAGATTATAATGAGCCTACTGCTTTTCTAAACATGATGTTGTCACAAAATAGTAATAATACTGCATTTTATAGTAATTCTGCTTTTGATGCGTTACTTGCACAGGCTTTAACTGCTCCTGATGACCAATCTCGTCATGATATATATCAGCAAGCTGAAGCCTTGTTGGACAAGGACTCGGCCATAGTTCCTGTTTATTATCGCGTTAGTGCGCGCATGATAAAACCTACGATTAATGGATTTAAAGGCAAAGACCCTCTTGATTATACGGATATTAAACGGTTATATATAAATGAACCTAATTAATAATATCTAAATAATTATAAAAAGTGTTCACTATTCTAGGTTTTAGTGAATATGAACAACACACAATCATAATAAATATGAACGGGAGTAACCGATAAGATGAGTAAATTAATCAATAAATCGATTATTGCACTTAGCGTGACCGCAGGGCTGGCTGTGGGGTCAATAGCGACGAGTTTTGCGGCAGTTGTTCCTGCGGGTGTGGAACTTGCAGAGAAGCAGGTGATGGTGCGTAATAATGGGTCGGAACCTCAATCGTTAGACCCGCATAAAATTGAAGGGGTACCTGAGTCAGCATTAGCGCGGGATCTTTTTGAGGGGATCACAATTGTCGGCCCTGACGGTGAGATTTTACCTGGCTCAGCAGTTAGCTGGGAAAATAAAGATTTTAAAGAGTGGACGTTTAAAATACGTGATGATGCAAAATGGTCCAATGGTGACCCTGTCACAGCAGAGGATTTTGTCTATAGTTGGCAACGTTTAGCAGACCCTGATACGGCATCACCTTACGCAAGTTACTTACAGTATGCACATATTCAAAATGTTGACGATATTATTGCAGGTAAGAAAAAGCCTCAAGAGCTTGGTGTTAAGGCTCTTGATGATAAAACATTAGTTATTTCACTTAGCGAAGCCGTACCTTATATTCCTAAGCTATTAGCTCACTCATCTATGTCGCCAGTGAATAAAAAAACCATCGAACAGCATGGCGCAAAATGGACTCAGCCACAAAATTTCGTGGGTAATGGCGCGTATAAATTAAAAGGTTGGACGGTGAATGAACGTATTGTGTTAGAGCGTAGCCCTAGTTATTGGGATAATGCGAATACTGTAATTGACCAAGTGACTTTCTTACCGATTTCTTCCGAAGTGACTGATGTTAACCGCTATCGTAGTGGTGAAATCGATATGACTTATAGTAATTTACCGATTGAGCAGTTTAAAAGCTTACAACAAAATATGCCAAATGAGTTAAAAGTGAGCCCATATCTGTGTACTTACTATTATGAAATCAATAATGAGAAACCACCGTTTAATGATCCGAAAGTCCGTGAAGCTCTAAAATTATCCATGGATAGAGATATCATTACTTATAAAGTGAAGGCGCAAGGAGATATCCCAGCGTATGGCTTTACTCCTCCATTTACCAGCGGAATGAAAGCTGAAAAGCCTGACTGGTATGCGAATATGACCCAAGAGCAACGCAATGAAAAAGCCAAACAGTTACTTGAAGAGGCCGGCTACAATAAAGGGAACCCATTAAAATTCAATTTACTGTACAACACTTCAGATTTACATAAACGTATCGCAATAGCCGCTTCTTCTATGTGGAAAAAGAATATAGGCGCGGAAGTTAAATTAGAAAACCAAGAATGGAAAACTTTTTTAGATAGCCGACATCAAGGTAATTATGATGTTGCTCGTGCTGGTTGGTGTGCTGATTATAATGAACCGTCATCTTTCCTCAATATGTTACTTTCCTACAGCAGTAATAATACCGTTCACTATAAAAATACAGATTTTGATGCCGTAATGAAAAAAACATTGCAAGTCAAAACAGATGAAGAGCGGGCGGCGCTCTATCAGCAGGCTGAAGAATTACTCGATAAAGACTCAGGTGTTGTTCCTCTTTACTACTACGTTAATACGCGTTTGGTAAAACCTTATGTTGGTGGTTACAGTGGCAAAGACCCGTTAGATAACCTGCATACTAAAGACTTATATATTATCAAACACTAATAAACTTGTTCTGGCTCCATTTAGTGTGGAGCCAGATATTAGCCTAATAGGCAATAGATGTAGGAAAGAGCAATGTTTAAATTCATTTTGCGTCGGTTGCTAGAAGCGATCCCGACGTTACTGATCCTTATTACAATCTCATTTTTTATGATGCGCTTGGCGCCAGGAAGCCCTTTTACAGGGGAACGTAAACTCCCGCCTGAAGTTATGGCCAACATTGAAGCGAAATATCATCTCAATGACCCAATGTATAAACAGTATTTCAATTATTTGATTCAGTTATCCAAAGGGGATTTTGGCCCATCATTTAAATACAAAGATTATAGTGTTAATGACCTCGTTGCTAAGGCTTTCCCAGTGTCAGCAAAGTTAGGTGCAACGGCATTTATTATTGCGGTTCTTTTTGGTGTTTCAGCCGGGGTTATTGCGGCGCTAAACCAAAATACTAAATGGGATTTTACAGTCATGGGGTTTGCCATGACGGGGGTTGTCATCCCCAGCTTTGTTGTAGCACCACTATTGGTGCTGATTTTTGCCATTCATTTGAAATGGCTCCCTGGTGGTGGCTGGGATGGCGGTAACCTTAAACACATGGTTTTACCCATGGTTGCATTGTCATTAGCTTATATTGCTAGTATTTCCCGTATAACTCGCGGGTCGATGATCGAGATTATGCACTCAAATTTTATTCGTACTGCACGCGCGAAAGGGTTACCCCTAAGAACTATTATTCTACGTCACGCATTGAAACCGGCTTTGCTTCCTGTGCTTTCTTATATGGGGCCAGCATTCGTTGGGATCATTACGGGGTCAATGGTCATTGAGACAATTTTTGGCTTACCGGGCATTGGCCAGCTTTTTGTTAATGGAGCACTTAACCGTGACTATTCATTAGTACTAAGTTTAACAATTTTAGTGGGTGTATTAACCATTGCATTTAATGCAATTGTTGATGTGTTGTATGCCGTTATTGACCCTAAAATTCGTTACTAAGCCGGAGAAACACTATGATATCGAATCAGCAAAATAGTGAAGCTCTGGAGCATTTTTCGGAGCAGTTAGATATTGAAGGGCGCAGTTTATGGCAGGATGCAAGGCGTCGCTTTATCCATAATCGAGCCGCAATCGTCAGTTTGTTTGTGTTATTTTTAATCACAATGTTTGTGATTTTTGCCCCTATGCTCTCCCCATTTTTATATGATGATACCGATTGGGAAATGATGTCCATGCCACCAGATATGGCGACGGGGCACTATTTTGGCACTGATGCATCAGGTCGAGATTTACTCGTCAGAGTTGCGATTGGTGGGCGAATTTCCTTAATGGTTGGGGTTGCAGCTGCGTTAGTTGCAGTTATTGTTGGTACTTTGTATGGTTCATTGGCAGGTTATATTGGCGGGAAGGTTGATTCCCTGATGATGCGCTTGCTAGAAATTTTAAACTCATTTCCGTTTATGTTTTTCGTCATTTTATTAGTGACCTTATTTGGTGCAAATATTTTATTGATATTTGTGGCGATTGGTATGGTCTCATGGCTCGATATGGCACGTATTGTGCGTGGGCAAACACTGGGATTAAAACGTAAAGAGTTTATCGAGGCAGCCCTTGTTTGTGGTGTCAGTACGCGGCAGATTATTTTACGCCATATTGTCCCTAATGTTTTGGGGGTTGTTGTGGTATATGCCTCATTATTAGTACCAAGTATGATTTTATTTGAATCTTTCTTAAGCTTTTTGGGGTTAGGAACGCAAGAACCACTAAGTAGCTGGGGGGCTTTGCTCAGTGATGGGGCTAATTCAATGGAGGTTACTCCATGGTTATTGCTGATCCCAGCGGGTTTCTTGGTCATTACACTATTTTGTTTTAACTTTATCGGGGATGGGCTGCGCGATGCTCTTGACCCGAAAGATCGCTAGAGGGAAACACATGTCAAATAATGCAATAAAAACCCCTCTGTTATCAGTAAAAGATCTCAGCGTTAATTTTGCCACTCAAGATGGCAGTGTAACGGCGGTTAATAAATTAAATTTTGAGTTAAGTGCAGGGGAAACACTCGGCATTGTCGGTGAATCGGGTTCTGGTAAATCACAAACTGCTTTTGCATTAATGGGTCTATTAGCTAAAAATGGCCGGATCAATGGGTCAGCGGTATTTAATGGACGTGAAATACTGAATTTAAGGGAGAAAGAATTAAACCGGATGCGGGCCGAAGAAATTTCAATGATATTTCAAGACCCAATGACATCGCTCAATCCTTATTTAAAAATTGGCACTCAATTATCTGAAGTTTTAATGCTTCACAAGGGTATGAGTAAAAATGAGGCTTTTGAAGAGTCTGTTAGGATGCTTGATGCAGTTAAAATGCCTGAAGCGCGTAAACGGATGAATATGTATCCTCATGAATTTTCAGGGGGAATGCGCCAGCGAGTGATGATTGCTATGGCATTATTATGTCAGCCTAAGTTGTTAATAGCAGATGAGCCTACAACGGCGCTTGATGTTACTGTGCAAGCACAAATCATGACGTTGCTTAATGAATTAAAACAAGAATTTGATACTGCGATTATTCTGATCACGCATGACCTTGGGGTAGTAGCTGGCGTTTGCGATAAAGTTCTTGTGATGTATGCTGGGCGAACGATGGAATATGGTACCGCTCGAGATATATTTTATCATCCTTCTCATCCGTATTCTCTTGGTTTATTAGCTGCGGTTCCCCGTCTTGACGGTGATGATGAGAGCCTAGCAACAATACCGGGTAATCCACCAAACTTATTAAGGTTACCCAAGGGTTGCCCATTTTCACCGCGTTGCCAATATGCCACACAGCAGTGTGTGGATAATGAACCCGTATTAACAACCTTTGAACAAACACGTTTACGCGCCTGCTTTAAGCCTATGGAGGAACTTGTATGAGCACTCATGAGAATAGGCCGGTCTTATTAGAGGTGAACGACTTAAAAGTCCATTTTGAGATTAGGGATAAAAAACAATGGTTTTGGCAACCTAATAAAAGTTTAAAGGCCGTTGATGGGGTAACATTGCGGCTGTATGAAGGCGAAACCTTAGGTGTTGTGGGTGAGTCGGGATGTGGTAAATCGACATTTGCTCGGGCATTGATTGGCTTAGTCAAAGCCACAGATGGCACGGTGAGTTGGCTAGGGCAAAATTTATTAGGTAAAAGCGATAAAGAATGGCGGCGTGTACGCAGTGATATCCAAATGATTTTTCAAGATCCATTAGCGTCGTTAAATCCGCGTATGACGATTGGGGATATTATTGCTGAGCCGTTGAAAACGTATCATCCTAAAATGTCACAGCTTGAAGTCACCGAAAAAGTGAAAAAAATGATGATGCGTGTAGGGCTGTTGCCAAATTTGATTAACCGCTATCCTCATGAATTTTCAGGTGGGCAATGTCAACGAATAGGTATTGCTAGGGCACTGATCTTAGAGCCTAAATTAGTGATTTGTGATGAACCCGTATCTGCATTGGATGTTTCCATTCAAGCACAAGTGGTTAATTTGTTGCAAGAATTACAACGGGAAATGAAGTTATCATTAATATTCATTGCTCACGATTTAGCTGTCGTTAAGCATATTTCTGACCGTGTATTGGTTATGTATCTGGGGCACGCGGTAGAGCTTGGTACATATGATGAGGTGTATAATAACCCCTTGCATCCTTATACTCGGGCTCTCATGTCTGCGGTGCCAGTTCCTGACCCCGATAAAGAAAAAAACAAAGAAATTGAGCTACTTGAAGGGGAGTTGCCATCCCCCATAAACCCACCTTCCGGGTGTGTGTTTAGAACCCGTTGCCCATTAGCAGATGAAGAGTGCGCAAAAACACGACCCTTGCTAGAAGGGAGCTTTAAACATGCGGTATCTTGTTTGAAAATTGACCCGCTTTAAGGGATAACATTAATTTTGTTGTAAATAAAACAGAGCGTTTTGCTCTGTTTTATTTGTTAGCCATAGCGGTTATTGCGCTATTTTTTCCATAAAATGTGATGAAATGGTTTAGAAGGGTGACGGCTAATTAAAATACGGGCAAAAATATCATTCAGTTCTGCATCAGGGGTTTCAGCCAGCCCAATAACCACTTCACTTAATGCATTTAAATCAACTTGTTCCGTGATGATATTTTGCCAATTATCACTCAAAGGGGCTATTTCTGCCGCCCCTAATTCTTCAAACTGTAACGCAAAAATGAGTTGATCTGCGGGTTCTAAATGGGTCATTGCACCTTCAAGAAACAGGTCATAAGCAATTTCAATGATGTCATCCTCATCGATTAACCGGGTAAATTGTTTTTCTGTCATGACCTTTCCTAATTAATTCAATTTATAACAATGGACTAAAGAAGTAACAAATACGTTCAACGACACGATTCCAGAAAGGGCGCTGTTCCCATTCTTCAATTTCTAACCGTGTTGAACGAGCGATGTAATCATACTGTACTAGTGTCAGATCGCTACCAAAACTTTTATCATCAATGACCACGGTAATTTCGAAGTTTAACCATAAACTACGCATATCTAAGTTAACCGAACCAACTAGACTGAGCTCCCCATCCACAAGGACGCTTTTAGTGTGCAGCAAACCATCTTCAAACTGGTAAATTTTAACACCTGCTTCTAATAATTCACTATAAAATGAACGGCTTGCCCAGCGTACAAGAAAAGAATCATTTTGACGCGGCATAATGATACTAACATCTACACCGCGCATTGCTGCAGTGCAAATCGCGTGGAGTAAATCATCACTTGGCACAAAATAAGGGGTCGTCATGATCAGTTGTTTCCGAGCGGAAAACATTGCTGTCATTAAGGACTGTTGGATCAGTTCATCGGGGAAACCAGGGCCTGATGCGATAATTTGGGTGGTATGACCGTTTGCTTGCTCAAATGGCATTATATTGCTGTCTGGTGGCGGTGGGAGAACACGTTGGCCTGTTTCCATTTCCCAGTCAAAGGCATAAACAATGCCGAGGGTTGTACTGACAGGACCTTCCATGCGAACGAGAATATCAACCCACTCACCGACGCCCGAATCTTGTTTAAAATAACGAGGATCAACCATATTCATACTTCCAGTATATGAAATATAGTTATCAATAACGATTATTTTACGATGCTGACGTAAGTCCATGCGGCGTAAGAAAAAACGCATTAAATTGACTTTAAGAGATTCAACAAACTCAATGCCAGCAGCTCGCATTTTTGCTGGGTAGTCGCTCCGGAAAAAATGCCAACTTCCTGCTGAGTCGACCATAATACGGCATTTAACGCCACGCTTTGCCGCATTCAATAAAGCTTCGGTAACACCATCGACTAAGCCACCCGGCTGCCAAATATAAAACACCATTTCGATAGAGTGCTGGGCGTTGTTGATATCATTGACAATCGCTTTCAGTGAATCTTCGCATGTAGTTAATAACTGGATTCGGTTGCCTTTAACACCAGCAACTCCTTGACGTTTTTCCACTAATTGAAAAAGTGGCTCAGCGACACGGCTATTTTCGGTTGCAAAGATGTGTTTTGAACTGCGTAAATTTTCCAGCCATGTAGCAACTGAAGGCCACATATGATGCGCTTTATCAACACGGCGTTTTCCGAGGTGGAGTTCACCAAAAGCCACATAAGCAATGATACCGACTAAAGGGAGAATATAGATAATCAGAAGCCATGTCATGGCAGAGGTGACAGGCCTTCTTTTGACTAAAATGCGGACAGTGACTGCTGCAATGATTAGCCAATAAAGGAAAAATAAAAGCCAACTCATAAGTGTATAGACGGTTGCCATAGTGGATCACATGCCTCACTGATAAGGGAATCGGGTTAAAGAAAGACGACCTAGTTAAAAAAACCGTTAGTAAAATATCAACTTAATAGAATTTAGCAAAATTTTGCAGTAAAAGCTTTGTGAAATAGGCAAAATCATTAGGAAATAATGATTGCATATATTGATAATATCAATGAGATATTAAATTGTAAGAGAAACTGTCTCAAAAAGTTCCCCTTGGTTCTTTTTTACAAAAGAATATAATATTTTTTTGACGTTATTTTTTGATGATAAAAGGACAAAATAAAATGAGACGTAGTAGGCATGAAGTGGGGCGCTGGCGGATGTTAAGGCAGACCCTTCGTCGCCGTAGACGCTGGCTGGAAGGGCATTCTAGACGGAATATGCACATTTATACAATGCGCAAAATCGATGTGTACCGTCGTCGCCATTCGCTACTTTTTACTCAATGGATTGAATAAGGTTATTAAAGCGCACATTCACATTTTTCACTTTGTATGACAAAGCTTATTGAATATGATTGCTATTTGCATTTAAACTATTGGGCATATTATTATAGTTAGACTGGTGTAGGTAGAAATTGCATATGCGTTGGATCCGTTGGACTTTAATTATCGTCATTTCATTATCTATTCATGCAGGCCTTGCGATGGCATGGATTTTTAATCAACCTAATTTGGCCAGAGATCCTGAACCAATGACGATAGCAATGATTAGTTTTGCTGCCCCTGAACCTGCATCTGAGCCTGCTCAACCTGTTGAGACGCCAGTAGAGCCAGAGCCGGTTGTTGAACCAGAACCTGTTGTTGAGCCCGAACCGGAGCCTGTTGTTGAGCCAGTCATTGCATTACCAAAGAAAAAACCTGAGGTGAAAAAGAAACCTAAACCTAAACAGGAAGAAAAGAAAAAAATTAAAGAAGAGGTCAAGCCAGTAGAAAAACAACTGGCGATGAGCAACTTAAAGTCTGATGCAGATGCGCCTAAAACTAATAATAATGCGGTTACTACAGCAAAAAATGCAGGAACAAGCAGCAAAACCTCGAATAAAAGTGGGCCAAAAGCATTACATAAACAGCCACCAATGTATCCGGACCGCGCCCGTCGTTTAGGTAAAGAAGGGTATGTTAAAGTACGTTATGATATCGACGACTCAGGCCGGGTTACCAATATTGAGTTTGTTGAAGTTTCACCGAAAGGTTTATTTGAACGCGAAGTTAAACGTGCCATGAACCGCTGGGCTTATGAAAAACAACCTGCTAAAGGGTATGTAACGGAGATTTACTTCAAATTGGATGGAACTGTGAGCCAAGTTTAGGCACTCGTTTTTCATAAAAAAAGCACCTTATGCCATTACTGCACAAGGTGCTTTTTTATAAATAATATCAATTAATCAAACTGTTGTTCTGAACTTGCTAACTGAAAATGTTGTTTTTCTATGGGGAGTGCCCTAGTTGTATTGTCGTCATTGACAGCAACATAGGTGAATACCGCATCAGTGGCTTGATATCGTTGACCAACAGGTGCTGTAGCCACTTTTTTTACCCACACTTCGATATTAATAGTGATTGAGCTTTTGCCTGTTTTTAAGCAACGGGCGTAACAGCAAACGACATCCCCTACCGCAACAGGCTTTTGGAATTTAATACCATTTACAGCGACGGTGACCACACGGCCAAGTGCAATTTCTTTAGCTAAAATAGCACCACCAATATCCATTTGCGACATTAACCAGCCACCAAAAATATCACCATTTGCGTTAGTGTCTGCGGGCATGGCTAACGTTCGTAAAACCAATTCACCGTTTGGTAATTGCATATTTGACTCTTATTAAAAGGATAAACATATTGATTTGGCATTTATAGCAAATTACATATGTAGTCGTAAACAATAACCATTAAGTTATCCATTGTTTACGCACCTATAATTGATTTAATGTAAAAATAAGGGGGGAAACCCGTCATGTTGCTTCTAAATTCACCAAAAAGATATAGTTATGCAAAGAATAAACAAGAAGTGTGTTTTACGTTTAGTCAACTGATTAGATTGTTTATACTATAATAAATTAATATTGGTAACTCACTGTGGGAGATAACATGAGACTGTTATTAGCAATATTATTACCTTGGTTACAGTTTTTCACGATAGGCCGTCCTTTTGCTGGCATTATTTGCTTGGTTCTTCAAATAACACTTATTGGCTGGCTACCGGCTGCAATTTGGTCAGTATATGCGTTATCGCAATACAATACAGATAAAAAAATTGAAAAAGCATTTGGTGAGAAGCGATATTAATATTTAACGAGTAAAAAAAACCTGCGAAATAATATTTGCAGGTTTTTTTGTGTTTTATCACCAGTATTACTCTTCGTGTTTTTCTATCGGCTCTTTAGTCATATTTTTAAAAATATAGACAACGCTCAGTACAGTAAATATCAACGTACCAGCAGTAAGACCAAACACTTTAAAGTTTACCCAAATATCTTGTGCCATCCAAAATGCAACATAGATATTGAGAAGAGCACAGAAAATAAAGAAAATAGCCCAAGCGCTATTTAGTTTAGTCCAATAGCTGTCAGCAAGTTTAATTTCTTGATTACTACCTAACATTCTTTGAATTAATGGTTTTTCAGTAAACCATTGGCTAAACAATAATGCCCCTGCAAAGGCTGCATAAATGATGGTGACTTTCCACTTAATAAAGGCATCACTATGAAATATAAGGGTTAAAGCTGCAAACCCCATTACGATTGCACAGGTGATTTTCGCCACCTTTTCAACTTTTTTATAAATAAGGTATGTCGCTAACAAAGCAAGAGGTGTTGCTACCATTAGTGCGCCACTTGCGTAGAAAATGTCATATCTTTTATAGACGATGAAAAATATGATTAAAGGGATAAAATCAATAAGTTGTTTCATAACAGTGAATAAAGCGCCTCAACGTAAAGATAATGGAGTAGTTTAACTGATTTTGACCATAATTGTTAAAAGTTTGCACCTTTTTACCAATAAATACGCTTTGTTACCAAAGATATTTGCACTATTTTACTATTATTTGACTTACTTCTAGATAAACTTTATTAGTTCAGCTATATATAGTGTTAAAGCTAATTTAACTTACTAATTTATAGGTATTTTTCATCAATGATAAAGGCGAAGCTGTTTGCTTGGATGCCAGGGTTAGAAACGCTGTTTAATTATCAACTTTCAGATCTTGGCCCTGATGTAAAAGCAGGTTTGTCTGTTGCTGCTGTTGCTTTGCCTGTCGCAATTGCTTATGCCGAATTAATGGGGATGAATGCAATCGTTGGGCTTTACTCCTGTATTTTACCCATGTTTTTTTATGCATTATTTGGGACATCCAAACAATTGATTATCGGCCCCGATGCAGCAACCTGTGCGGTGATTGCAGCAGCAGTTGCACCGCTTGCGATGGGGGATGATGATGTCCGTTGGCAATTGGTCATGGTAATGAGTTTCATGACAGGGATTTGGTGTTTGATTGCAGCTAAATTTCGCTTGGGAACATTCGCTGACTTTTTGTCTCGCCCCATATTGCAAGGGTTATTAAATGGGGTTGCATTAACTATTATCGTTAGTCAAATTAGCAAGGTTTTTGGTATCAGTACATTACCAGCCGGTTTTATTGAACGTTTAGTCGCTTTACCTTTAGCATTAAAAGAGACACATATTCCGACATTATTAGTTGCGGTGACGACGTTAGCGATTACGCTTGCGATTAAGCGTGTTCGCAGTAAATGGCCTTCTTTACTCATTGCAATGATTTTAGCCACCGCGGCTAGTGTTGCATTTAATCTTGAGCAATATGGCGTGAGTACTGTTGGTGATTTAGGTGATGGGCTTCCGTATGTTCCGCTGCCTGATTTCCCTCCGGGGCTAATTCGTGATTTGGTTATCCCATCTTTAAACTTAGCGGTGATTAGCTTTGTGAGTTTTATGATGACTGCCCGCAGTTTTGCCAGTAAAAATGGCTACACGGTTGATGCAGACCAAGAACTTAGGGCATTAGGCGTAGCGAATATTGCATCCGCTTTGGCGCAAGGCTTTGCGGTAAGCGCAGCAAGCAGCCGTACTGCAGTGAATGATATGATGGGGGGGAAAACTCAGTTAGTCTCTATTGTCGCGGCTTTAACTATTTTAGCTGTCTTACTTTTTTCAATAAACTTATTAGAATATATTCCGATGCCTGCATTGGGTATGGTACTGATTATTTCGACATTTTCCTTATTGAGCTTCCGTAGTATTTTTTCGATGCGTAAACGCAATCGACAGGCATTTTTCTTATGCGTGTTTACGCTGTGCGCTGTACTTGTTGTCGGGTTAATTAGTGGTGTGGGGTTGGCGGTATTATTGGGGTTGTTGCAGTTTATTCGGATAATATTTAGGCCTACAGACCAGTTATTAGGTGTCGATGAACAGGGAATGCTGCATTCTATGGCGCCTGAGAATGGTATTCAACAAATTGATGGGGTTTTAATTTATCGGTTTAATTCACCATTAACTTATTTTAACGTGAATTATTTTAAAGAACGATTAAACAAGCATATAGATAATCAATTAAAAAGGCCTGCTTGGGTAATTGTGGATGCGGCAGTTAGCTTCACGCATAATGATGTGAGCGTATTTTCAGCGCTAAATGATATTGTTACCTCATTGAAAGCAAAAGGGGTAACTCTTGTACTTGCAGGTCGTAGGACTTCGGTAAAACGGTGGTTGGAACAAAATAAAATCAGTCGCTCTGATGATGATTTATTGGTTGTGCCTGATATTTATTTTGCTATTCGACTTATTCAGAGTAAACAGCAAGTACAAATAAAAACAGTTGAAGATAGAAAGTCTGAAGCAGACAGAAAATCGTTAGAGACATTCGATGGTGAAAAAACTGAACCACTGAATTCAAAAATTGACCTAGAGCCAGAACAGCCCAAAGAAGTATGATTAATGTGTTGGTAGGGTGTTTTTAGGAATAAAATACTTGATGGGTCTTATTCGGTGTTTAATAACGCGAAGATAAATGGGGGATTAGATCCCCCATTTACCCTTTAGATCAATTCTTAGCGACTAACATGTATAGGCGATAAAAATAAATTAAAGCAAAGGCTGCAACGAAATTATTAAGTAAGAAGGAAACCCCGTTAACAGCAATATGATTCATATTTAAGCTACCCAAGAGAACGCTAACCAGCATTTGTGCAGCCATCCAAATTAATACCATTGGCAATGCAATGCGCCAGTTTGCATAAGCCATTTTCCAACTTTTACCCATAGCACTAAACGGGTTTGTACGCTCACTCATTAAGATAGCAGGGGCTAAAGAGAAGCCAATAGCTAATACAATTCCAGGTAGCACCATGATGGTGATACCTAATTGGATAAGTAAAGAGCAAACAACTAATAGAAGAAACATTGATGGTGCTTTGTTTAAAGATGCGGTGAGCGCCTGAATACCCGATAGGTGTTCACCACGAGACAGACCAGCAATATAAGATAGAGTGCCGCAAATAAGGACTAAACTGCCCAGAGTAACCGAGAGAATTAACCCAAAAGAAACGCGTAAGATACTACTTTTATCTTCTTCTGAAAGACCTAGTATCCAGTCTTGTAAGCCGGAGTTACCAGACTCAATCATTTTAGTCTGTGCTTGCGCTAGCACGCCTATCATTTGCTCGCTAGGGATCATCATTGCGTAAATCGCAAGGCTTACTACGGTTGCTGACAACACAATAGTAAACAGGCCACTCAATTGGTTTTTAAAAAAATTGACGCTATCACTGATGAGTGAGTTGGCCGAAATGGACATTTAACTGCTCCTATCTACAAACGGGTCAAGAGTTTCAGCCAATTGTAACCGAGTATCAGGGCTAGAGGTAGAGAAAGATAAGAAAATTCGGAATGTTAACAACTCTAATCAGTAAGATATTTGGATCAATATAAGTAAGTTAATGCGTGAAATCTAAAGATAATTACTTATGTTGTATATTTAATGCATGTTTAAAATGCAGGATTAATATAAATAAATTATAATCAATTTTATATTTTATTGGTTATTTCCTAAAAATTGATTTAAATCAAAATTAAAAAAAATATAAATGAAATAATAAACTCATATTTATCGGGTTGCCTATAAATAAGCAAAAGATGTGATCTTGATTTGAACATCAATTTAAATAATACGGTATATTTTCCTAAAATAAAAACACAGGAATGGGATTGATAATGAAAAAACTCACTGCGCTTGTATTAGCAGCTGCAACTTTAGCTCCAGCAGTTTCTATTGCACATGAAGCTGGCGATTTTCTTTTCCGCGCTGGTACTGCAACAGTCAGACCAAATGTTGGAGGAGATGATGTAAAAATTAATGGTCTAGGTAACCTAGGTACATTTGGTGCTAATAATAATACTCAATTAGGTTTAACTTTTGGCTATATGATCACTGATAATATTGGTGTGGAATTATTAGCTGCAACTCCATTTGAACATAAAGTAGGAACTGGTCCAACTGGTAATATTGCAACAGTAAAACATTTACCACCAACTTTAATGGCTCAATATTATTTTGGTAGTAAAGAAGATAAGTTACGTCCTTATTTAGGTGCAGGTGTTAACTATACCTTTTTCTTTGATGAGAAATTCAATTCTACCGGAAAAAATGCAGGTTTATCTGATCTAGACATGTCAAGCTCTTGGGGCTTTGCAGCACAAGCTGGTATGGATTATATGCTGACTGACAACTGGATGTTAAACGCATCACTGTGGTGGATGAATATTGAATCAGACGTGAAATTTAAAGCGGGTGGCGAGAGATATAAAGTTGACACTCGTCTAGACCCATTTGTATTTATGTTTGGAGCAGGTTATCGCTTCTAAATATTTGATAGGACGCAATGCAGGGTAATGCCTGAATTCTGATGGATTAGATTGCAGTAGGAAATCCGAGAGTATTTATATTCTCGGATTTTTTGTTTTTAATGACGTCTTATATTTAATAAAATTACATGAAAGCAAAAATAAACAATAATTAACACGTAGATGAAGGAGGCTAAGTTATAATCAGTATAATATTTTTAGTGATAGCAAAGGGGGACTTTTTCGATATGTGATTATTTTGGTGCTGTTGAATTTTTTAAAATACAAGATGAAAACGAATAAATTAAATAGTAGGGCATAAAATAAAAAAGGCTGAAAGTAGTGATTTACAGTCAACCTTAAATATTAAATTAATTTTACCAGAACCATTGAACATTTAAACCAGCATTGACACTATTGGTTTCATATTCATCAGGTTTATACAGTGGGACGCCTAGGAATAAATCATAACTAAATATATTAATATTGCCTCTCATCCCTATGGCAGTTCCCAACAGTTGGTCATCAGAATAAAGCCCTAATGGGTAAACACCACCTAATATACGACCATAATCAACCGCATAGTAAGGGTAAACGGGTAAACCTGGAATATAAAAATTAAACTCATTACGTAAATAGAAGCCTTTATCGCCTATTAATGAGAATTCTTCGTCGAAACCACGAACCGTCCAGCGGCTACCTAATGAAAATTGATCTTGAATGGTTAAACGGTCCCTTGAGTATTGTACAAATAGTTGAGGGTTATAACTCATGATAAAATCATCAAAAGCAACGGGGATCATGGCGGATACATCCATTGTATAAACACGAGCCATATGACTCGCATCGCCATATTTCATATCCCAACTTTCTTCTGCACCAAACCAAGGTACATTGCGCTGGTAATAGATTGATGCATCGAGGGTTGCGTTATCAATATTTTGTCGGTGGCTAACACCGACTTTGAAAGTGGTTAAATCTCGTTCCTGAGACAGTAATTTTACATCTTCAAGTTTGTACTTCGATTTTCGTTTAATTAGTTGAATAGATGCAGTATCTTTATAAGTTTGTCCACGTAGAAACACGTTACTTGCGGTAGCGTTATAATATTTGCTATCACCATAATATTTATAGCTGGCAACGGTATCATTAATTGTCTGTTTATAATCACTTTTGCTAGCATAGAGTGAAAAAAGCCAATAATTATAAGGCACAGCATAGTAAACAGCAGCATTGCTGGTACTGTTACGAGCTTGGTTTTTTAGGTTTTTACCCGCTGAAACATAAATAGTATCATTTAAACTTGTCAGATTATTACCGTAAAGGGTGACTCCGACCTGATCTTTACCGGTTTGACGGCTACCTGAGTTATTATAATAGCCACCAACATTAACAGGAGATGATTTTTCCCTTTGAATTGAAATATCGGATGTCGAAAATTCTTTACCGGGGGAGAGTTCAATATTAACTTTTGCGCCAGGGATACGCTCAAGGTTTTCTAAACCTTGTTCAATATCACGAATATTTAATAAGTCGCCTTCCTTCGCTGGCATAATTGCACCTAGGGTAATATATGTATCACTACCTTCAGTTAATTTTACGTTTGCTACTTTGCCCGGTATGATTTGTAAGGTTAAGATGCCATCACTAATATTTTGTTCAGGAATATTCACGCGTGTTGTGACATATCCTGATTTGATGATTTTATCTTGCAAGCCTTTAGCAAGCGTTTCAACACCATTAATACCAATACAAATTCCCATAACTTGATTTGCATAAGCCTCTAATGGGCGCATAGATGGTAATTTGGGTTCTGATATTAAAATGACTTTTTTCATTTCAAAACAGTCTTTTTCTTCATCAAAAACTAAAATATTATTAGCCTGTTCTCTTGTCCTTGCTAGAGCATCCTTCGTTTCTAATCTAGTCTGCTGTTCACGAGATTTATCTTGGCTAGCTTGGTTGTTGATTTGTTGGTCAATTATTTGTGAAGCATTAGCGAATACGTATAACGGAAAGGCTAATAAGGTAGTAGATAAAAAAATAGAGCTAAAATTCATACTCACCACATTTATTCTTAAACGAAAAAATAATAAAGTTATTTTTATGATATAAAATATAATTAAATGATAGGTTAGGCTATTCACTCTGAAATTGCCTTTTTGTCTTATTTTAAATTGATTTTCATATATATCCCTATAATGAACCTATCGGTAAATGTGTGGTTTTTGGTTGTTTTAACACGGTTTTAATTATGCGTTAATTTCTTTTGAATTAAAAATTAATTATATTAACTTAGTCTGAATAATAGGGGGCGATAGTTAATGCTAATATTTCTGAGGTTACAATTTAATTTATTGTTGTTGCTTTTATTTTTAATTAAATCAATGAGTAATAATTACTCTAAAATGGGATATATAAGTTATTTTACTTAGATTTAATTGATTAGCAATTAATTACAATATCGGGGTGATATTAGATTTTTTTAACTTTTTTAGAATGGATAAGTCTGAAGGTAAAAATATATTATTTCATAACTCTAAAATGGGGTTTTTTATTTGATATAAGGAGGCTAGATAGCCTCCTTAATAGCCTAATTAATAATAATTAGAGGTGTTTAAAATAACTGTTTGGCCTAAAATTTGCCCATAAGAACCATTAGAAATAGTTGGGCTAGAGATTGTAGTTGTACCGAGTGAACTTAAACGGCCACCGTAATTATCGACACGAGAAAATGCATCAATAGTAAGGTCTTTACCTGCCTGAACTAAACCTGAACTAGTATTATCTAATTTGTTCACATCTAATTTAACAGTATTAGAACCTTGAATTTTACCATGACGGTTATCAAGGTTGTTTCTTAAGGTAATATTAACATTACCATTTGTGAGCACATTTTGCGCACCATTAGCTGAGATAACACCATTGTAGTTGTCTATGTTATTAGCTTTGATAGTGACAGAACCATCTTTAGCGTAGATACCGCCAGTATGTCCAGCAACCCCAAATTTACTTGCATATTTATCAAATCCAACAGAACTATAATTATTTAAGCTGGTGGTATTAATAACAACATTAGAGTCTGCAGTAATTAAGCCTTCAGTATTTGATAAATTTGTCGTTTTAATATCTAAATTATTTCCTTTAATATAGCCATATTGGTTGTTTAAGCTATAAGCATTAAATTTAGACTTACCTGCACTCGCGCTTAGAGAGCCTTTATTATTAATGGCATTAGCAGTAATATTTAGTGCTCTACCACTTGAAATTGCAGCATAGCTATCATTTGTAAAATTACCAGATAGGTTAATATTAATTAAACCATTTGTTGATTTGATCAGTGAATTGTTATTTTGTAATGTATGGGCATCAAGAGTAACTTTTCTTTTAGCGATAACTTGGCTGTTGCTATTATTATAAATGCTATCACGAGCGTTAACGCTGACATCGCGGCCAGACAATGTTGAGTTACTGTTGGCGATCCTCGTTGTGTTAACGGTTAAATCATTACCAGCCCTGATCCCACGCTCATCAACATTAATTACGTTATTGCGTAGGTCATAGTTATTATCAATCGAGCCAGAAGCTTTAATCGTTAGGTCACCACGGTTTGTTTTAATTGAACCATTACCATTACTAATATTGACAGTTGATATATCCATAGCCTTCTGTGCATTGATGATACCACCTCTATTATCAATAGATGCACCAGCAAGTTTGATATCACCACTATTTGACTTGATTTGGGCATTGGCATTACTCAACGTCGAGTTATTACTATTAATGTCAATATTCCCATTAGCAGCGATAGCGGAAGAGTTGTAAATACCATTAGCCTTAATATCGATGTTACCATTTGCGTATATTCTAGCGTTTTTGTTATACACAACACCTGAAGAATCAATATTGATACCGCCGGTACCAGCAATTAGGCTGCCGTTATTAGAAACACCAGTGCCACTTTCAGTTGAAACTAAGGTGATTTTATCTGCATACATACCGCCCATAGCGGCAACATCGATGCCTACGCTAGTTGGAGAACCAACGCCTTGCACTTTAGTGACTTGTTTACCGCTTGCATCAACAAAGTTATTACCAGCAACAACATTGACTTCTTTAGCATGAAGATCGCCACGAATAACAGCAGAACGAGCAATAATATCGGTTGGTGAGTCAGATTGTAGGCGGCTATTAATAATGATTTGGCCTTTTTCTACGTTATAACCAAGTATATCACCACCAGCTACAATTGGTTTCCCAGTTGTTAAGGTCACACGGTTAGTATTGATAAATCCACAGTTATTGCATGTGATACCTGATGCGTTAGCAACAATAACTTGCGCTTTATCCCCAGCAACTTCAATCATCCCACCGAGTGTACTGGCTTTATTTGAATTGACTTCGTTTAAAATAACGCTAGCCGTGCCATTATTTAAATTAAGGTTTCCATTAATTTGTCCACCGAGAGTGGTATTCGTATTTGTTTTACTGTTATTTAAAATAACACCTTTTTGGTCAACATCAAATTGACTATAGATATTATGAGAAACACCTTTATCGCTTGCACCTTTAATATGAACAATGGTTGGCCCGTTAGATTGGTTTATTACACCAGCACCATTAGTATTGATAACCGCACCGTGAGCAACGGAAGCAGATCCTAAGATAACAGAGACACTTAAAAAGAGTGGTTTGATTTTTAGCATCGGATTTCCGATTGATTTATCAGAATGCTTTTTCATAAAATATTCCTAAATATAGACTATAGATAAAATAAAATAGCTAAAATTATTGCTATTAAAGCGTGAAAATTATGCGTTATATTGGTTTTTATTAAAATTTAATTGTACTTAAGTCTGGTTGTTTAGGGGGTGGGAGATTTAAATTCCATAATCAAAGAAAGCGAAGTCTTTTATAATAAATAAAATATAATAACAAATAAAAACAACAAATAACGTTTACTCTGCTATAGATTATTAAGTAAATACACCAAGGTAATAACACCTAGCTTTAATTTTCTATAACTAATTGATTGGTGAAAGTTATTTATGCGTACTAAAAAAAGGCTAATATTTAATCTAATCACGCCTAACTTTAGAAAAATATATTTTAATTGGAAAGGTTATAAATAATAGATATACACTATAAGTATCATTAAAGTTAATTTTCATTTTTAAATAAGAGACCGTTATTAAAAATAACGGTCTCTTAAAAGATAGTTAAAGTTATTTCTGTGTTGCCGATTTCATTTTAAATACAAATTCTGTTAATGTTTTTAGCAGAACATCAGGTTTATTTAAGTTATCTTCAATGATTTTTACTATCGCTGAGCCAGAAATAGCGCCAGCTGCACCATTTTTAATTGCTTCTCTAACTTGTTCCGGTTCTGAAATACCAAATCCTTGTAATGCGGGTGCTGCTTGATACTGATTTAATTTATCAATCAAGTGAGTTAACGGCATTTCCGCACGCTTCTCTGTACCTGTTACCCCTGCACGAGATAATAAATAAGTGTATCCACGGCTATACTGCCCAATTTGTTGTAACAATGCATCATCACCATTTGGCGGGCAAATAAAAATTGGGGCGATATTGTGTGCTAAAGCTGCTTCACGGAAAGCTTTTGACTCATTCATTGGAACATCTGCAACTAATACGGAATCAACACCTGCTTTCGCACAACGGATATAAAAGTTTTCAATCCCATTAGTAAACACCAAATTCGCATATACCAATAAGCCGATTGGTATAGTAGGGTGCTTTTCCCTTATACGGCCCAATAACTCAAAACAGATAGTCGGAGTAATTTCGCTTTTAAATGCGCGTAAATTGGCATTTTGGATCGTAGGGCCATCAGCGAGAGGATCAGAAAAAGGAATGCCTATTTCCAAAGCATCTGCACCACCTGAAATTAATGCATCGATAATTTTTAACGATAACTCAGCATCAGGGTCGCCTAATGTAACAAATGGAACAAATGCACCTTGATTGTTATGGCTTAAACGCTCAAAAAGTTGGGTATAACGTTCCATTAAATTTCTCCTTTGCTGGCCAGAATATCATGCACTGTAAAAATGTCCTTATCTCCACGGCCTGATAAATTTACGATGAGTAATTGTTCTTTATTTGGTTGTTGCTCTGCCATTTTTAATGCATAAGCGAGTGCATGCGATGATTCTAATGCAGGAATAATACCTTCTTTACGAGATAATAACTTGAAGGCATTAAGTGCTTCATCATCGGTAATGGAAACATACTCTGCTCGACCAATACTATTTAAGTGTGCGTGTTGAGGGCCAACAGAAGGAAAGTCTAACCCCGCAGAAATGGAGTAGGACTCTTCAATCTGCCCTTCGTTGGTTTGCATCATTGGGGACTTCATACCAAAATATATACCTACACGACCGTGTTTTAATGGTGCCCCGTGTTGGCCTGATTCAATTCCCAACCCTGCGGGTTCCACACCAATTAATTTGACGTTTTCTTCTGGTATAAATGAGGCAAATAAACCAATCGCATTGGAGCCACCACCAATACAGGCAATAACGGCATCAGGTAAACGACCTTCTTTTTCAAGAACTTGTTGTTTTGCTTCGTCGCCTATCATGCGTTGAAATTCACGTACAATGGTTGGGTAAGGGTGAGGCCCTGCTGCTGTCCCTAATAGATAATGGGCATTATCATAGCTACCAGACCAGTCCCTCAATGCTTCATTACATGCATCTTTGAGTGTGGCGGAACCACTGTACACAGGGATAACTTCAGCTCCCATTAATTTCATACGAAATACGTTAGGCGATTGGCGTTCAACGTCTTTAGCCCCCATATAAATACGGCATTTCATATTTAATAATGCGCAAGCTAAAGCAGTTGCCACGCCGTGCTGTCCTGCGCCTGTTTCCGCAATAATTTCAGTTTTGCCCATTCGTTTGGCGAGTAAAGCTTGGCCTAATACTTGGTTGGTTTTGTGGGCACCACCATGTAATAAGTCCTCACGCTTTAAGTATAATTTGGTCTTTGTACCAGCGGTTAAGTTTTGACAAAGTGTCAGGGCCGTAGGGCGACCTGCGTAGTTTTTAAGAAGGTCGTGAAACTCTTGCAAAAAACTAGCATCATTTTGCGCTTCAATAAAAGCATCTTCTAATTGGTTTAAAGCGGGAATAAGAATTTCTGGGACATATTGTCCACCAAACTCGCCGAAATACGGATCTAATTTGCTCATTGTTTGTTATCCATCTCGTCAATTAAATTGGGTCTAAATATTGTTTATTACTAATAAGGCTATCGTTATCTAGTGGTTAGCTATGTGTTGATTCCGCGAATAAAGTTGATAGCACTAAGTTTATTTTTTGTTCACTTTTAATTCCGGGCTCAATTTCCACCCCTGAATTAAAATCAAGTCCATTACAAAGTAATTTCGACGCTTCAAGGCAATTTTGGGCATTTAGCCCGCCTGCGATCATAAAACGTTGATTAACAGATTGTGGGATGGTGCTCCAGTCGAAAGTTTTCCCTGTACCGCCATGGCCATTATCTAGCAACAAAACATCGACACCTTGGGTGTCATAGTGAGACAAATCCACTTGTGACATATCGACTGCTTTCCAGATTTCACAATAATTGGGGAGCAGGTTTCTCAGCGTTGCTATGTACTCTTGATTTTCTTGTCCATGTAATTGAACCGCGGATAACGCAAGGCGCTGAGCAATATGAGCAACAAAATCAGCTGACTGATTGCGAAAAACCCCAACGTATTTTAAGGGGGCAGCATGAATAATGTTTTGTGCTTGTGACAGTGTCACTTTACGTGGGGAACCTTCAGCAAAAATTAACCCCCCAAAGCAAGCACCCGCATCTAATACTGCTTTTGCGTCTTGTTCACGAGTCAAACCACAAACTTTATGTTCACCAACTAATAAACGTTGTAGCGCTTTATCAAGATCAGTTTGTTCCATCAACGCACTGCCAATTAAAAAACCATTAGCAAATTGGTTAAGCGATTGAATATGTTGGTGTTGATGAATGCCTGATTCGCTGATAATAATTGTGCCTTGCGCTAATCGAGGGGCAAGCTCACGTGTCCGGTTTAAATCAATGGAAAGGTCACGTAAATCACGGTTATTGATACCCACGACTTTAGATTTTAAAGCAATCGCTCTTTCTAATTCTTCTTCATTACTGACTTCTGTTAACACGCCCATATTGAGTTGATGAGCAACTTGAGCTAAAGCGATATATTCATCATCACTTAGGACTGATAACATCAATAAGATAGCGTCTGCTTGGTAATATCTAGCAAGATAAATTTGATATGAATCAATGATAAAGTCTTTACATAATACAGGTTGCTTTACTGCCTGACTAACAATAGTCAGGTAATCCATATTACCTTGAAAATATTTTTCATCAGTAAGTACGGAAATGGCAGATGCATAAGGTGCATAGGTTTTGGCGATCACTTCTGGGTCAAAATCTTCTCTGATTAGGCCTTTAGATGGAGACGCTTTTTTGCACTCCAAGATAAAAACAGGGCGTTTTGCACTGAGCGCATTATAGAAGCTACGTTGACTAGGCTGAACCTCATCGATAAAGGCACTTAAAGGTTGTTTCGCTTTACGTTCAATGAGGTAGCTGGCTTTATCATCAACAATTTTTTGTAATACGGTTGCTTTCATGTTATTGGTTCCTTGCCGCTAGTGCAGTGACGCGGTCAAATGCTTTACCGCTACGGATAATTGCGAGTGCATGTTCACTATTTTGTTTTAGATTTTCATGGCCATTAATGCGCATTAACATCGCGACATTAGCCGCAACAGCGGCTTCATGAGCAGCTTTACCGTGCCCCTGAAGCAAGTTGCTTAGCAATACGCGGTTCTCATCTGGGGTTCCCCCTTCTAAATCAGTTAACGCATAGGGCGTTAAGCCAAAATCTTCAGCGGTTAACTGATAATAGTGTAAAGCACCATCTTTTAATTCAGCCACTTGTGTGGGCGCGTGTAGTGATACTTCATCCATCCCTCCACTGTGTACCACAGCTGCGCGTGTAAAACCAAGCATCTGTAATGTTTCAGCAACAGGTTTGACTAGTGTTTCTTGATAGACGCCAATAAGTGCGATTGGTGGGCGAGCTGGGTTAATCAACGGACCGAGTACATTAAATAAAGTGCGTGTTTTAAGTTGTGTACGTACCGGGGCCGCATGGCGAAAACCGCTGTGATATTGTGGTGCAAACAAAAAACAGACGCCAAGCTCATCTAGTGCATCGCGCGCACTTTGAGCACTTAGATCAAGAGCAATACCAAATGCGGCGAGTAGGTCAGAAGAACCGGAGCGGCTTGATACGCTACGATTACCATGCTTAGCGACTTTAATACCGCATTCTGCGGCGACAAAGGCACTGGCCGTCGAAATATTGATACTATTAGCCCCATCACCACCAGTACCAACAATATCACTGAATGTATAATTAGGGCGAGGGAATGGCTGTGCATTTTCTAAGCAAGCCAGTGCAGCACCTGCAATTTCTTGAGGCTGCTCACCACGCATTTTCATACTGATCAACACCGCAGCTAATTGGGGCTCAGTTAACTCACCTTGGATAATAGCGTTAAATAAAAACTGGCTTTCTTGTTGAGTCAGTGGTTGTGCTTTAAATAATTTGTCATAAATATTTTGCATAATTGGCTCTTTAGTATCCCGTTAGTGCGAATGAGTGGTGGTATTTTCATTGGGTGTAGAAAGAGCCCATGCCACGGTATTTTCTAACAACTGTTTGCCTGTGGTTGTTAAAATAGATTCAGGGTGGAATTGGAACCCACAGACTCGGTCACTATCATTGCGGACTGCCATAACCATGCCATTTGATTGCGCACAAATTGTCAGGCTGCTAGGGATTTGGCTACCAACTAATGAATGGTAACGGGCTACAGAAATTGGGTTTTCAAGATTAGCAAACATGGCGAGTTCATCGTGAGTTGCGATAGAGGATTTACCATGTAATATTTCACCAGCAGCAGAAACAGTCCCACCATAAGCTTCAACAATAGCTTGGTGTCCTAAACAAATACCAATAACTGGAATTTTGCCTTTTACCTGCTGTAAGACTTCAGGCATTGAGCCCGCCTCGCTTGGTTTCCCAGGCCCAGGAGACAGAACTAAAATAGGGGAATCCATATTGTTTAATACTGACAGAATATGCGATGCGCTGACGGTATTACGGTAAATAACCACTTGATGCCCGCCAGAGCGTAGCTGGTCTACCAAGTTATAAGTAAAGGAATCTACATTATCGAGCAGTAAAATATTCGCCATTAAAATAACTCCTTTACTTGGTGTGCTTGGGCAATTGCGCGGATCACCGCTCGTGCTTTATTACGGGTTTCATCTGCTTCAGCTTGTGGTGAAGAATCCAATACAACGCCTCCGCCAGCTTGTACCGTTGCAATTCCATTTTCGACATAGGCGGAGCGAATAACAATGCAAGTATCAAAATCACCATTTCCTTGGAAATAACCAACGGCACCGCCGTATGAGCCGCGTCGTTCCTGTTCATTTTGGGCAATTAACTGCATGGCTTTTACTTTTGGTGCCCCAGTAAGGGTGCCCATATTCATACAAGCTTGATAAGCATGAAAAATATCTAAGTCTTGGCGTAATGTTCCTACAACGTGAGAAACCAAATGCATAACAAAGGAATAGCGGTCAACTTTAGTTAAATTAGCTACATAACGGCTGCCAGCTTCACAAATACGCGCTAAATCGTTACGAGCAAGGTCTACTAGCATGATGTGCTCTGCTAATTCTTTTTCATCTGAGCGCATTGAGAGTTCAATACGGCTATCTAAATCGAGGTCTAAATCTCCCTGCGCATTACGCCCACGAGGACGCGTTCCAGCGATTGGGTAAATTTCCACTTTGCGGGTTTGGGTGGCATATTTCAGTGCGCTTTCTGGTGAAGCACCAAATAGGGTGAAATCTTGATCTTGCATGTAAAACATATATGGGCTTGGGTTTTGCAACTTCAGTTTTTGATATGAAATCAATGGGTGTGCACAAGGCATGGTAAATTTACGTGAGGGGACAACCTGGAAAATATCACCACGGTAAATAGCTTCTTTTAAAGACGTAACGATTGCACCATACTCTTGGTCGCTTTTATTTACTGTCACGGTAAAATTGGGCGCCGACTCAAGGGGAAGCTCAGGTAAAAAAGGGCGGCATGAAACGATAATTTGTTCATGTCTTTGTTTTACGGTTTCTATATTCTGTTGATTATCAGAAAAAATACAGCTTTTGATCCGTGCAGCCTGATTTTGATGGTCGATCACTAAATAATGTTCGGCGACAAAAAAACAATAGTCGGGGCATTGATTAACGCTCTTAACCTCAGGTAAATCTTCAAATCCTGCAACTAAATCGTATGCGAACAGACCACCAACAAATAGTGTTTCAGGTTTAGTCGAATAAGTTTGAGCAATTGTCGGTAGCGCTCTTAAAACATCCAAGCTAGAAGGGGCTTTAAGGCGATTATCTTCATCCAGATCTTGTTTCGGTTGGTTAAATGATACCGTTAATAGATTGTCACTAAGGTCGTGATGAGCTATTCGTCCATTAAGCTCAGCTAATAGCTTTGGTAATAGGGATTGGCCATTAGGTGTTAAAGCTTCTATTTCAACACGTTGAGCAAATGCGCGTATACGTAGCGCACTATTAACAATCAGCAAACTTTGTAAATTCGCTTTGTTATTAACCTCGGCAGATTCTAATAACATCGTGGATGGAACCTGCTGACACAGGTGATTAAATAATAATGTTGGGTCTGGCTGATAGTTAATTGGGCTATCCAGATACTTAAAATGTGCTAATGTGGTGTTTTGTTTGTTCATTTTGTTGCCTTACGCTAATTTTAGACATTAAAAAACCCGCCGTAGAAAGGCGGGTTCGGCACTGAGACATACAATAACTATGCGCGTGCGGCTTCCGCCCAATTTGGGAAGTCACGCCACCAACGATTTGTTAGGTTAAATAAAGTCATGATATGCCTCACTGGATAAACTGATTAATTATTGGCGCCAAGCCATCTTGCGTACTAGTTAACTGGATCATGTCTTTAGTGTCAAGCACTTTGTTAATTTATTAGGAAAATAGTTGTTAATGGAAATTGGAGAAGATACCACCATGCCGCAAGCAGCAACGTCATTATTGACTCGTTATGATTTACATAGTCATACGATTGCTTCGGATGGGGAGCTAACCCCTGAAGCGTTAATTGAACGTGCGATAACCATGGGCGTAAATATTTTGGCTATCACAGACCATGATACTTGCGATGGTGTATTGCAAGCGAGACGTTATTTGGCTGAAAATGATAGGCCAATTGAACTTATCAACGGCGTAGAAATATCCACTCTTTGGGAAAATATAGAAATACATATTGTGGGGCTAAACTTTTCTACGGAGCACCCCGCAATGATTAAATTGCTGGAAGAACAATCAGCTCGTCGATTAGAACGTGGAATAGAGATGGGGCGTCGTTTGCAAAAAGCTGGCATTGACGATGCATGGGAAAATGCACGAAATATTTCTGCCGGTGGGCAAGTGACTCGTGCGCATTTTGCACAATATATTGTTAAAATTGGTAAAGAAAAAACGATTAACAATGTATTTAAACGTTATTTATCAAAAGGCAAAACAGGGTATGTTCCTGCAAAGTGGTGCTCTATTCACGAATCTATCGAAGCCATTCACGCCGCAGGTGGGGTCGCTGTTTTAGCGCACCCATCTAAATATCAACTATCAAATAAGTGGTTGAAACGCCTTATTGCTTATTTTAAGCAATGTAATGGTGATGCTATGGAAGTTTCCCATTGCCAACAACCTCCAAATGAAAAGCAGTATTTAGCTGAGCTTGCAAAAGTTGCTGAGCTACGAACCTCAGTTGGTTCCGATTTTCATCGACCATGTTCTTGGATAGAACTGGGGCGCAATTTATGGTTACCTGATGATGAACAGGCCGTTTGGGCGCAGTGGGCTGAGTAAAAAACACCTAATACTTTGATGTATTAACAATGCGGTGTAAAATAACCAGTATGGATAATGATTTATTTCACATAAATCATTTAATTGAATAAATAGATAGTACCATTTATAGGTATTTTGCCGGGTGATGCTGTCGATACTACGAAAAGTAGAGGTATGTATGAGCCAGTTTTTTTATATCCATCCGGACAACCCTCAGACGCGGTTAATTAGCCAAAGCGTTGAAATCCTAAATAAAGGTGGTGTTGTTGTTTATCCGACAGACTCAGGTTATGCAATAGGTTGTCGTTTAGAAGAAAAAGATGCATTGCAACGCATTTGCCGTATCCGCCAACTCGATACCAATCATAATTTCACACTAATGTGCCGTGACCTTTCTGAATTATCCAATTATGCCCATGTTGATAATACGGTATTTCGTTTAATTAAAAATAATACACCCGGTAATTATACGTTTATTTTACGTGCAACCAAAGAAGTCCCGCGCCGTTTAATGAATGAAAAACGTAAAACAATTGGTTTACGAGTGCCTTCTAATCCTATTGCAAGGGATCTACTTGAAGCGGTGGGAGAGCCGTTAATGTCGACCAGTTTAATCATGCCTGGTGATGATTTTACTCAATCTGATCCTGAGGAAATTAGGGATTTATTGGATAAACAGGTCGATTTAGTGATCCACGGTGGTTACATCGGGCAAAAACCAACAACAGTCATTGATTTTACGGATGACACGCCAGTAGTTGCTCGGGTCGGTACTGGAGACCCATCGCCTTTTGAGTAATGTTTAGCTAATAAAACACTGTGTTTATATAGCTAATTATATGAAAATATATTGAAAGTGCGATATTCTGATAAGTAATAGGGCTTCAAGATAAACCTGTGTATAATACGCGGGTTTACAAATTCAATACTTTTTGGAGAGGGTAAACATATCACTCCCAAAAGTCATTTGACGCCTGTGAAGGCGACAGTAGAGGGTTACATGAGCGCTAAACCGCAAAAAACTGAAAAATTACAAAAAATCCTTGCCCGTTCTGGGCATGGTTCCCGTCGTGAAATCGAAACGTTCCTGCAGGCAGGTCGTATTAGTGTTGATGGTAAAATTGCAACATTAGGTGATCGAGTAGAAGTTACAGCAGCAACAAAAATCCGTTTAGATGGCCGTTTATTAGCGATTAAAGAGCCTGAGAAAGAGATTTGCCGTGTTATGGCGTATTATAAGCCAGAAGGTGAATTATGTACTCGCCATGATCCTGAAGGCCGTCCTACTGTTTTTAATCGTTTACCGAAGTTAACAGGGGCTAGATGGATTGCCGTTGGCCGTTTGGACGTCAATACGAGTGGATTATTATTATTTACGACAGATGGTGAATTAGCGAATCGGTTAATGCACCCAAGCCGTGAAGTTGAACGTGAGTACGCGGTACGTGTTTTTGGTGAAATTAACGATGCTAAAATTCGCCAATTAACCACTGGCGTGCAATTAGAAGATGGTCCTGCTTCTTTTAAAACGGTTTCATATCGCGGTGGTGAAGGGATGAACCAATGGTATAACGTGACGTTAACAGAAGGGCGTAACCGTGAAGTTCGACGTCTTTGGGAATCAGTCGGTGTTCAAGTTAGCCGTTTGATCCGTGTTCGTTATGGCGACATTGATTTACCAAAAGGGCTTCCTCGTGGCGGGTGGACAGAGCTTGGTTTACAACAAACCAATTATCTTCGCGAATTGGTTGAACTAGCACCTGAAACAGAAAGTAAGGTTGCTGTTGAACGAGACCAACGCCGAATTAAAGCGAACCAAATTCGTCGTGCGGTGAAACGCCATACACAAGTTACAGCACGCCCTGCAGCTAAGCGTCAATCATCAAGGCCGACAGCGAAGCGTCGTACACGTATCTAATTTCGTAATAATCATTATTTCATTATTAAAGAAAAGCGCTAAGGGATACCGATGCGCTTTTTTATTTGCAAAAATAATTTTGTTAAGTGTGTAGAAGGTTACAGTTAGCACTACTTTAAAGAAATATTAAGTTTTATCACTTATTGAACTAACTTCGTCATAAGACCATCAATTATTAAATTAATGGTCTAGCTCACATTATTATTAAACCCATCAAGAATAGATAACATTTATGAGATATGTGTCTCATTTTAATGTAACTAAAAAACTTAGTATTACCTCTCATGTGAGATGTCCCTCACATAATTTCTGCATTATTTATTGATAGTAATAGAAAAATAAGCAGTTAAACATTTTACTTACACGTTAGCTAGACAGTTTATCCAGATGAATAAAGAATGGTTTTTAAGCGGATAAACCTTGAATAAGGATAAGAAATGAAAAAAATAACACTAACTCTGAGCGCGGTTGCTTTGGCATTAAGTTTTACTGCAACTTCTCAGGCAAAAATACCAATGCCAGAAACAGTCAGCCCTGGTGTGACAGTCGTTGAATTAGCGCAACAGCAGCCTATTCATTGGGTTTCCATTGAGCAAATCAAACAAAGCTTAGAAGGCAAAGCCCCAATGGCGGTTGGTTTTGATATTGATGATACAGTGTTATTTTCGAGCCCTGGTTTTTATCGTGGTAAATTAGAGTTTTCACCAAATGATTTTAGCTATCTAAAAAACCAACAGTTTTGGGAAAAAATGAACAATGAATGGGATAAGTTTAGTATGCCAAAACAGGTGGGTATTGACTTAGTCAAAATGCACTTAGACCGTGGAGATACTGTTTATTTCATTACTGGCCGTACTAAAACAAAAACTGAAACCGTCACTCAATATGTTCAAGAAGGTTTAGCTATTCCTGAAGATAAAATGCAGAAAGTTATTTTTGCAGGTGATGAACCTGGTCAAAATAATAAAGTAAGCTGGATGCATGACCATAAGCTGACTATTTATTATGGTGATGCAGATGCAGATATTGCAGCAGCTCATGAATTAGGTATTCGTGGTATCCGTATTTTAAGAGCGGCAAATTCCTCTTATCAGCCATTGCCGAAAGCAGGGCGTTTTGGTGAGGAAGTGGTGATTAACTCAGAATATTAATTCTGAACGACAATTAATGAAAAAGGAGACGTTTATCGTCTCCTTTCTTATAACTTAAGTAAATTAGTTGGTTACAATAGAATCGATAACGACTCGATTACCTGTGATGGTACCTGTTGTGCTATTAGTAACGATAGGGCTTGTGACCTTAGTTGTATTTGAAGAACTCAAAGTACCATATTGATTGTTGACTCGATTTTTTGAATCAATTGTCAGGTTTCTACCTGCATCAATGCTTCCTGAGTAATTTTCTAATGAACCCACATCAAGTTTTTGGTTATTAGCGCCTAAGATCTTCCCATAATTATTGTTAAGTGTTGATTTAAGCTTAACATCAACATCATTACGTGAAGCCGAAATATTATTCACATTTGCAGCAATAGAACCATTAATATTGTAGAGAGTATCCCCTTGAATTTTTACAGTACCATTATTGGTTTGCAGACCACCGTTCTGATCCACCAAGCCAAACTTAGCATTAGCCTGTTTAAAGTCAGCACTATTGTTATTATTCAGATGACTGGTTTCGATGTTTAAATTGTTTTCTGTATGGATTAATCCAGCCTGGTTATCAATATTAAATACCTTAATGGTTAGATTATTTCCTTTAATATAACCTGAGCGATTATTTAATATATTCGAATTAATAACCATTTGACCATTATTTGAAACAATAGCGCCAGAGTTATTGATCTGGTTAGCATTGATATTCATTAACCGACCACTGTCTATTTTTGATGATGCATCATTGCTTAATGATACAGATGCATCAATATCCATACGACCATTAACTGTCTTTATCTCGGAGTTAGCTTGAGTCAAAGACATGGTACTGATCTCCGCACGGCGTTGGGCGATGATTTTGCTATCCGCTAAGTTTTCAATTGATGATTGTGAATTGATAACGGCATCTCTACCTGCAGTGATATTGGAGTTTTGATTTACAACACGCACTGCACTGATATTGATATCACGAGCAGAATTGAACCCTTTAGATGGGTCATTAGGGTTACCTTGATTATCTCGATTATAGATAATATTCATGGAATGGATATTCATATCACCTTTTGAGGTATTGAATGAGCCATTATCGTTAATCAAAGTATCAGACGTTGAATTTATATTTTGTAATGCGGTGATTGCTCCTCCATTATTGCTTAATCGCCCCAATGTCGTTAAATTAATATCATTGTTGTAAGATGTGATTTCGCCCTGATCATTATTGATGGTACCCGTACCTGCAACGGTGATATTGACGTTTTTATTACCAACCAGATGGCCGTTATTCGTTACAGCTGTTGCTTTAATGTTTAAATCTTTAGCGGCATTGACCCTTGCGTTAGTATTATTGACGCTACCTGCGCTATCAATCGTGATAGCACCATTATGGGTACCAATATCCCCCGCATTAGCAACACCCACTCCGCTTTCAGTGGCAATCAATGAGATTTTATTTGCATACATGCCACCCATAGCGGAAATATCGATGCCGACGCTAGGTTTAGTACCAATAGCCGTCGTTGAACCAATAACTTCACCAGAGGCATTGACTTGATTATTACCTGCAACAACGTTGAGACGCTGGGCATCAACAATACCATTAATCGCTACGGAACGAGCAATGATATCCGTTGGAGAATTAGCGTTAAAACTGCCGTTAATTGCGATTTTACCTTGTTGTACATTATAGTTAGCAATAGAACCATCACTGGCTAAGTTGACTTTGCCTGTCGTCAGAGTCGCGTGATTGGTATTGATAAAACCACAGTTATTACAGGTGATACCTGAAGCGTTTGCAACGATAACTTGTGCTTTCCCTCCGGCTACTTCAATCATTCCGTTTAGGGTGGTTGCTGTATTAGAATTTACTTCATTTAAAATCACTTTAGCTCTATTACCACCAGCAACATTACCATTACTACCGATTTTGCCACCAAGAATGGTATTAGAGTTTCCTCCATTGTTATTTAAAATAACGCCTTTTTGGTCAACATCAAATTTACTATACACATTATGAGAGACCCCGCCTTGGCTTGGTTTATTAATATAAACAACGGTAGGGCCATTACCTTGATTTAATATACCTGCACCATTCGTTGAGACAATCTCAGCTTGGGCTACTGTTGTTGAACCGACAACCATGGAAACGCATAAAAAGAGTGGCTTAAATTTCAATGTGGGAATATTGAAATTATGGTTTAAAATATTCTGCATATATATCCCTTAAAATAGGTAAGTTTTAATTAAACTAACAATCCTTTCTGGCTGTTTAATTATGCAGGTATATTGATTTTAATAAAATTAATAATATTAACGTGAATATATTGTTTATTGTTTTTCAATAAATAACTAAAACCGCATAAATATAGATGATGATCTATTAACTTCAACCAAAACTCTTAATTTTCAATTTGTTATAATTACTCTATTTCTGTAATGCATGGTATTTTTACTCAGGCAATTATACTTAATCAATTGGAATTGATAGGTTAAATTAAGTCGGCTGCATTAATAATTTTTATATTCTTAACTTATGCTATAAAACATTATTATTTAATGATAAGTCTGAAATGTAATTATTTTAGGGAAAACAACAATGCAAGTTAACAATAAATGAAAAACTTTATAAGTTTATTATTATTTTGCACTCTTATTATGGGGGTCAATAAGGGGTGGCTAGATTGCAGGGGGCATAGCCCAAAAAATGATTGGACTATGACCATTTAAATATTACAAATTACCAGTCAATTCCTTTTTGTGCTTTAATCCCTGCATCAAACGCATGTTTGATAGGCCGCATTTCAGTTACTGTATCAGCCAATTCTAACAAAAAGCGATGACAAGCCCTGCCAGTGATAATAACTGACTGGTTTTCTGGGCGGCTTTGTAGTGCTTGGGTGACTTCATTTAGATCAAGGTAGTGGTAGCTCACCATATAAGTTAGCTCGTCTAGAACCACCAAATCGTATTGTGGGTCACTGAGTAATTGTTTGGCATGTTGCCATGTCTCAAGGCAGGCAAGGGTGTCTGTTTCTTTATTTTGGGTTTCCCATGTAAACCCAGTGGACATCACGTAAAAAGGTACGCCTTGTGGTTCTAATAGCTCGCGTTCGCCATTATCCCAACTACCTTTGATAAATTGTATGACACCCGCTTTTTTACCATGCCCAATTGCGCGGCAAACAGTACCAAAAGCAGCGGTCGTTTTACCTTTACCGTTCCCTGTGAAAATAATTAATATTCCACGTTCAATTTGCGCCGCTTCAATGCGCGCATCCACCTTGTCTTTCAAACGTTGTTGACGTTCTTCGTGTCGGCTTTGAGACATAAATTATTACTCCGCTGCACCAGCCTTACGACCTGGTTGTGCATCATAACTTTCCCCTGTTTTACGGAGGCTATCATCACCCATTAAATAAATATAAATAGGCATAATATCAGCAGGGGTTTTCAGTTTAAGAGGGTTTTCTTCTGGGAAAGCACTTGCACGCATGCTAGTTCTTGTTCCTCCAGGATTAATACAGTTTACACGAAGATTACTTTGTTTATATTCTTCTGCTAAAACTTGCATTAAACCTTCAGTCGCAAATTTTGATACGGCATAAGCACCCCAGCCAGCACGCCCTTGTTTACCAACACTTGAGCTAGTAAAGACTAATGAGGCATTAGGTGCGCGAAGTAGCAGAGGAAGTAATGCTTGGGTTAACATAAAGGTAGCATTGACATTAATTTGCATGACATCATGCCAAAGGTCAGTCGGCTGCTCAGTGATTGGAGCAACCACACCGAGCATCCCTGCGTTATGTAAAACACCATCTAAATAGGGTTTTGTATCAGAAATTTTTGCAGCCAATGCATGGCAGTCATCGATAGTAGCAGTGAGTAAATCTAATACATAGCAAGGGGATTTCTTCCCAGATAAAGCGGCGATTTCGTCGCTAACGGTTTCTAATTTGTGCTGTGTTCTACCAACTAGGATTAAGGATGCACCAAAACGTGCGTAAGTGAGAGCGGCTTCGCGACCAATACCATCACCGGCACCAGTTACGAGTATGGTTTTTCCTTTCAGTAGGTCTTGTCGAGGTTGATATAGGAGCATATTCTTTCCTATCATTATGTTTAACATGTATTCTTATCATCGCATTGATTACGATTATTGGCTAATCTAACACAGATATCTACTAATTATATTGTGTTAATGACTGTTTTTTTCTGGTTGTTTACTGACAATCGTGAGATTATTTTTGTATTGAAGATAAATATCAGAAGGATCAAGTTGTGGAGTATTTCTCTTTGTATGGGTTATTTTTAGCAAAAGTCATAACAATCCTTGTGGCTGTTGTTTTGCTAGCTGTTTTTGTGTTTGGTGTTGGTATGCGCCGTCAAGGTACAAAAGGGGCATTAAAAATCACTGATTTAGGTGAAAGCTATCGTGAACGCCAGCGCCAAATGCAGCAAGTAAAAATGAATGAATCAGAACATAAGGTCTGGCTGAAAGCATTTAAAAAACAGCAGAAAGTTAAATCAAAAAGTGAGAAAACTGGGGCAAAACTGGGGCAAACAGGCGTTAAAAAACCGTGTTTATATGTCTTAGACTTTAAAGGTAGTATGGATGCGAGAGAAGTTTCTTCTTTACGAGAAGAAATCAGTGCAATCCTTGCCGTTGCTGACCAGCAAGATGAAGTTTTGTTAAGGTTAGAAAGCCCTGGTGGGATGGTGCATGGTTATGGTTTAGCTGCCTCGCAATTATTAAGGCTAAAAGAAAAAAATATTTCACTGACCATTGCTGTTGATAAGGTTGCTGCAAGTGGTGGCTATATGATGGCCTGTATTGCTGACAAAATTATTGCTGCACCATTTTCTATCATTGGGTCAATTGGTGTTGTTGCACAAATACCTAATATTCACCGTTTACTCAAAAAACACGATGTAGATGTTGAGTTGCACACTGCAGGTGAATATAAACGAACGCTAACCATGCTTGGTGAAAATACGGAGCAGGGGCGTAAGAAATTTGTGGAAGACTTAAATTCAACTCATGAATTATTTAAGCAGTTTGTACATCAAAATCGACCTACCTTAGACATAGCATCTGTGGCTACTGGTGAGTATTGGTATGGTTCACAAGCCATAGATAAGGGCTTGGTTGATAAAATTGGTGTGAGTGATGATGTCATTATTAACGCTATAGACACCAAAGAAGTGGTGAGTATTCGTTATGTATTAAACAAAAAAATGATGGATAAATTTATGGGGAGTGCGGCAAATAGTGTTGATAAATTGTTACTCCGCTGGTGGCAACGAGGCCAAAAGCCATTATTATAATTTTAACTGTAACCTCGTAAATAAATCATTTTAGTCCTAAAATTAATTACCGGCCTTAATCGCCGGTAATTTTTATTAAATAGCTTAATAGTTAACTAATTGTTATTACTTAGTTGGTATTGTTCAGATAGAACATGAGCTAGGTGTTTGTACATATTAAAAGCAGCCGTACTTTTTAATGTGGGAATATTATTTTCATCTAGAAAAAATTCCCCTTTAAACACAAAAGTACCCCGATGTTGCTCAACAGCGTTGACAAACATGCCATGAATATAGTCATCATGTTTCTTTATGATATCATTAGCTTTTTCAAGTAACTCTTCTTTTGTAATGATTGGTAGATTATCTTGCATAACATGGCTTCCTTGAAAAAATAATTGGTTGCTTCTAGCATTTTATCAGGTAGAGTGTGTGTTTTTCAATGACAGCTAAACACATTTATTTGGTTAAAATCAGTGAACTAGAAGACTTTGTGTTCTTTTAGAATAACGTGACTGAGTTTATAAGTTTTGTTTCAGCACAAATAATTGTTTAAAAAATTATTGATATATTGTGATTGTGTCGCAATATAAAAAAGAGATTCTCATTTTGCGCATTTTAATGTAGAAATGCGCCATTGTTGATATTTAGGTAAAGGTAAATATGGGTAAAGCTCTTGTTATAGTGGAGTCCCCGGCAAAGGCCAAAACGATCAATAAGTATCTTGGCAGTGGCTACGTTGTGAAAAGCAGCGTTGGCCACATTCGTGATCTGCCGAAAAGCGGCTCTGGTTCACAAACCGGCTCACAAAAGAGTACAGGCTCATCTACCGACAAAACAAAGAAAGTTAAAAAAGATCCTCGTGATGCGTTAGTCAAGCGTATGGGGATTGATCCTTACCATGGTTGGGAAGCGAATTATCAAATTCTGCCAGGCAAGGAAAAAGTTGTTTCTGAACTGAAATCACTGGCAGAAGATGCTGATCATATCTACCTAGCAACGGACTTGGACCGTGAAGGGGAAGCTATCGCATGGCATCTGCGTGAGGTGATAGGTGGTGATGAATCTCGTTTTAGTCGAGTTGTGTTTAATGAAATTACAAAGAATGCCATCACACAAGCTTTTGATAGCCCTGGTGAATTAAATATTGATAGGGTTAATGCGCAGCAGGCTCGTCGTTTCATGGACCGTGTTGTGGGTTATATGGTCTCACCACTTTTGTGGAAAAAAGTGGCTCGTGGCTTATCTGCCGGTCGTGTTCAATCAGTCGCAGTGAAACTGATTGTTGAGCGTGAAAGGGAAATTAAAGCGTTTGTTCCTGAAGAATATTGGGAATTACACGCTGATTTAGCGGATAAAGACATTGCAAATTTACGCATGGAAGTTACGTCGCAATCTGGTAAATCGTTCAAGCCTGTTAATAAAGCGCAAACTACAGCGGCGGTAAAATTGCTTGAAAAAGCACGCTTTGAGGTTATTGACCGCGAAGACCGTCCAACCTCGAGTAAACCGAGTGCGCCTTATATTACTTCAACCTTGCAGCAAGCAGCGAGTACGCGCTTAGGCTTTGGGGTGAAGAAAACCATGATGATGGCACAGCGCCTGTATGAAGCTGGTTACATCACCTATATGCGTACCGACTCAACTAACTTGAGTCAAGATGCATTAGATATGGTTCGTGGCTATATTAATGACAACTTTGGCGCGAAATACCTGCCTAAAGATGCCAACGTATATAGCAGCAAAGATAATTCTCAAGAAGCGCACGAAGCTATCCGTCCTTCTAGTGTTGATGTGTTACCTGATTCACTAAAAGATATGGAAAATGACGCCAAAAGATTGTACCAATTAATTTGGAACCAATTTGTTGCATGTCAAATGACGCCTGCGAAATATGACTCTACGACCTTAACAGTGAAAGCGGGAGAGTTTGAACTGAAAGCCAAAGGGCGTACGTTACGTTTTGATGGTTGGACGAAAGTGATGCCTGCGCTGCGCAAAAACGATGAAGATAAAACGTTGCCACCTATCCAAGTAGGCACGGAACTATCATTAATCGAATTATTGCCTAGCCAGCACTTCACCAAGCCACCAGCGCGTTTTAGTGAGGCATCATTAGTTAAAGAATTAGAAAAACGGGGAATTGGTCGTCCTTCTACCTATGCAGCCATAATCTCGACCATTCAAGATAGGGGTTATGTTAAAGTAGAAAATCGCCGTTTTTACGCGGAAAAAATGGGTGAAATTGTTACTGATCGTTTAGAAGAAAACTTCAACGATTTGATGAACTACGATTTTACCGCACGTATGGAAAATCAGCTCGACCATGTTGCTAATCATGAGGCGGAATGGAAAGCGGTTCTCGATGAGTTTTTCTCTGACTTTAGTACGCAACTCGATGTTGCTGAAAAAGATCCAGAAGAAGGGGGAATGCGCACTAATCCGATGGTTATTACATCAATAACCTGTCCTGATTGTGAGCGGCATATGGGCATCCGCACAGCGTCAACAGGGGTATTCCTTGGTTGTAGCGGTTATGCACTACCACCGAAAGAGCGTTGTAAGAAAACGATCAATTTAATCCCTGAAGATGAAGTTCTTAACGTGCTTGAAGGGGATGATGCGGAAACTAACGCGCTAAGAGCTAAGCGTCGTTGCCCGAAATGTGGCACTGCGATGGATAGCTATTTGATTGATAACCAGCGTAAATTACATGTGTGCGGTAATAACCCTGCGTGTGAAGGTTATGAAATCGAAGAAGGTGAGTTCCGTATTAAAGGCTATGATGGCCCAGTTATTGAGTGTGACAAATGTGGTTCTGAAATGCATCTGAAAATGGGGCGTTTTGGTAAATACATGGGCTGCACCAATGAAGAGTGTAAAAACACACGTAAAATTTTAAGAAGTGGTGAAGTTGCACCGCCGAAAGAAGATCCAGTGCCACTACCGGAATTGCCGTGTGAAAAATCAGATGCTTACTTTGTATTGCGTGATGGCGCAGCTGGGGTATTCCTTGCCGCGAATACTTTCCCTAAATCTAGGGAAACTCGTGCGCCTCTAGTGGCTGAGCTACAACGCTTTAAAGACCGTCTGCCTGAAAAATTAGCCTATTTAGCAGAAGCGCCTGCTGAAGATGGTGAAGGTAATCCAACTGTTGTGCGTTTTAGTCGTAAGACTAAACAGCAGTATGTTTCTTCCGAAAAGAACGGAAAAGCAACGGGTTGGAGTGCTTTTTATGTTGATGGTAAATGGGTCGTCAAAGAAAAGTAACAGGTTACTTTTACGTTAAAAAATCAAAGCCAGTCAGAAATGACTGGCTTTGTTATTTAGAGGTGAATACCGATCTTTGGCCTTATTGAATGGCACTATTGTGATATAACCACCAATTATTAACTAAACTCAAATACAGCACCAAAGCGATAACAGATTTGTGCTAACTTAGATATTGTCATTAATAATGATGATTAAAACAGTACAATTCTTATCTTATGAATGTATTAAGGTAAGTCGATGGAATGATAGATAAACGTTATCCACCGGAGGCAAAATGAAGTTAAAAATGTGTTTACTGGCTGTATTATTTACTGCGGGCACTGCGTATGCGGCTCAATCTACCGTAGTATTAAAAGAGGCAACGCCGACTGGCGATGGTAAAGCAATAGGTGAGGTTGTTATCACAGAAACAGAATACGGATTACTGTTTACTCCTAAATTAGCTGGCTTGCAAGCGGGAGTTCATGGCTTCCACGTCCATGAAAACCCAAGTTGTGAACCCGCAGACAAAGATGGCAAATCTGTCCCAGCATTGAAAGCTGGTGGTCATCTAGACCCTGCAAAAACCGGGGTTCATAAAGGCCCATACGATAATAGCGGCCACTTAGGTGACTTACCCGGTTTAGTTGCTGATAGCCAAGGCAATTCAAACTATGCGGTATTAGCACCACGCTTAAAATCACTGAAAGATGTCCAAGAAAGAGCTCTCATGGTGCATGTTGGTGGTGATAACTATTCTGACAACCCTGAAGCTTTAGGTGGCGGCGGGGCGAGGATGGCTTGCGGCGTTATTAAATAATATTCGTTATATTTCGAGCTGTGGCGTTGTTGGCTACGGTTGTTAACCCTAGTCACATACTTTTTGTTATGCTCTTAGGGCTTACAGCATTTGCTCGCTAGTCACAACTCGAATTATTTAGCGTATTTTAGTGAAAAGATAGAACCTTGTTTTCGGTTTCGATGAAGGTTAGAAAAATAAGGCTCGGGTAGTATCCCGAACCTTATTTTTGTATTACCAAATACGAATACGTTGTTCTGGCGCTAAATACAGCGCACTATCTTTATCAACACCGAAAGTTTGGTACCAATCATCAATATTTCGTACCACGCCATTTGCACGGAACTGGTTAGGGCTATGTGGGTCGGTCATAATTTTGTTACGTTCAGACTCTTTATTTGACAGTTCTTGCCATGTACGCGCCCAAGCAATAAAGAAACGTTGTAACCCTGTTGTTCCATCAATAATAGGGGCTTCTCCATTCGGGTAATTTTCTTTAACGAATTGTTTATAAGCACTTAAGGCAATATTGAGCCCGCCAAGGTCGCCAATATTTTCGCCTAATGTGAGTTGCCCATTAACATTTAAATCGTCAACAGCAAAACCATTATATTGTTCAACAAGCTTCTCAGTTTTTTGTTTAAAATGCTCTTTTGCGCTATCGCTCCACCAATTGCGTAACTGGCCAGTACCATCATATAAGCTGCCTTGGTCATCAAAGCCATGGCCCATCTCATGACCAATAACTGCCCCGATGGCACCATAGTTATAAGCAGGGTCAACATTTGGGTCAAAGAATGGCGCTTGTAAAATTGCAGCAGGGAACACTATCTCATTTTGTACAGGGTTAAAATAGGCATTAACCGTTTGCGGTGTCATGCCCCATTCCCATTTACGCACTGGTTGGCCAATTTTGCTGATCATGTCATCGTATGACCATGCTAGAACCTGTTTGTAATTATCTAAGAGGGTATTTGGGTTTAAGTTGATTGTACTAAAGTCATTCCATTGGTCAGGGTAGCCGACTTTTACTGTGAATTGTTCTAGTTTTTTTAATGCTTCTTGGCGAGTGGTGTCATCCATCCAGTCATTATCCTTCAGGCGCTCATTAAATGTTCCCCTGACATAACTGACGAGATCTTTAATTTTTTCTTTGGATTGTGGATCAAAGTATTTTTCGACATAAATTTGACCCAATGGCTCACCTTGTAGGGAATTAACTGTTTGTAGTGCGCGTTCTTGGCGAGTTCTTTGTTTCTCTACGCCATTGAGTTTTTTTGAGTAAAAATCAAACTGGGCATCAGCAACGGTTTTATTTAAATAGCGAGCATGCTCACTAATATATTGAAAAGTTAAATAGTCTTTTAATGTTGAAATAGGCGTATCTGCGAAAATTTTTGCTGTTTGTTCAACAGCGCTGTTTGTTTCCACAATGACTTTTTCAAGTTGTTTATCCGTTAATTTTCTACTGCTAATAAATGCATCCCAATCAAAACCTTGGGTATATTTTTTCATTTCATCAAGGGACATCGCATGGTAATTTTTTAGAGTATCACGGCGTGCCTCAGGGCTCCAATGAACGGTGGCAAGAGACTTTTCTAAGTCAAAAATCTTCTGTGCTTTTTGCTCAACACCTGTTTCACCTGCTAACTTCAACATTGTCCCGATATAAGCAATATAACTTTGGCGAATATCTTTCATTTGAGGAGTATCTTCAAGGTAATAATTTCGATTAGGCAACCCTAACCCGCCTTGACCAAGATATAACACGTAAGTATCAGGAGCCTTTGCATCTAAATCGACCCAATAGGAAATCAGTGATTTATAGTCAGGCTGAGTCATTAACGCACTTATTTCATTATGATCTTTAGCTTTTTTGATGGCGTCTAAGTCATGTTGTATTGGGCTGAGACCTGATTTTTCGATGGCTTCCTCATTAAGGTAGCTGAGATATAAATTACGAATATTACGTTGATTATGACTCAATGAGTTTTCTGGTATTTTTTGTAACTCATCAATAATAGATTGGGTCTGTTTTTCGGTGTTCAAATACAAGTCAACAAAAGAGTTTATACGTGGCATACCTGTTGGAATTTTGGCTTTGCTTATCCAATCCTCATTTACATAGCGGTAAAAGTCATTCCCTGGGTTGATTGAATCAGATAGGACAATCTTTTGTTGCCCATAAGAGACTTCTTTTGCCAGCAAATGGGGGGCAAAAGAAATAGTAGACATACCAATAATTAAAGCCAAAATATTTATACGCATGTAGCAACCTCTCTTCGTTGAGAATATTGATTTTCACTATTACTCATTAATATTGGTAATGCAGTGGAAATCTTTCCAGTTTGATTTTATCTATTGAATCACATTATGAAATTAAATTAACCCGTCTTTGCAATTTCTTACGACCCTAATGATAGAAGTAAGGTATAGATGAAATTTTATCATCATACTGTTTATTCTTGTTTGAATAATGTTATATTAGTTATATCAAATTGGTTATATATATCTTTTGGTTATAACTAATATTATTTAGCTATAGTGAAAGCCACATAATTAAGCAAGAGGTAGACTGAAATATGAAATTGCAGCAATTACGTTATATTGTTGAGGTCGTTAACCATGACTTAAATGTCTCCTCGACTGCGGAGGGGCTTTTTACTTCACAGCCAGGGATCAGTAAGCAAGTAAGGATGCTTGAAGATGAGTTAGGGATTCAAATTTTTGCCCGCAGTGGTAAACACTTAACTCACGTAACCCCAGCAGGGGAAGAAGTTATACGTATTTCTCGTGAGGTATTGTCTAAGATAGAGGCAATCCGGTCGGTGGCAGGGGAACATACCTATCCTGATAGAGGGAGTTTGAGTATTGCAACCACACATACTCAAGCACGTTATGCATTACCGCCGGTAATCAAAGGTTTTATAGAGCGTTATCCCCATGTTTCTTTGCATATGCAACAAGGCTCACCGACACAAATTGCAGAGGAAGTTTGTAAGGGGAATAGTGATTTTGCTATCGCGACGGAAGCATTGCATTTGTATAGTGACTTAATAATGTTGCCGTGTTACCACTGGAACCGTTGTGTTGTGGTACAAAAAGACCATCCATTAGCCGCGAAAAAAAATGTCACTATTGAGGATATAGCCCAATACCAAATTGTGACTTACACCCATGGCTTTACAGGGCGTTCAGAGCTCGATGTTGCATTTCAAAAAGTCGGCATAGAACCAAAAATTATTTTTACTGCTACGGATGCAGACGTTATTAAAACTTATGTAAGGTTAGGTCTAGGGATCGGAATTATTGCCAGTATGGCTGTTGACCCAATTAGTGACAGTGATTTAGTTGTTATTGATATGCGCGATAAATTTAGCTATAGCACAACAAAAATTGGTTTTAAACGAACCACATTTCTTCGTAGCTATATGTATGATTTTATTTGGCGTTTTGCACCTCACTTAACGCGTGATGTCGTCGATAAAGCAGTCGCATTAAGGCATAATGAGGATATCGAAGAATTCTTTAAAGATATGAAGTTGCCGATTATTTAATTCTTTGTTGTAGCTAGGGCGATGGTTACTAATAGCGCTATCTACCTAGCTACAATTTGCTATTCAAGAAGGCTAGTCACTTTATTTTACCTACGCAACTGTTCACTGACCACATATTTTCAATGTATCAATTTCCCTTCTTAACTTAAATTTCCTATGATAAATAGATAGGAATTCAAAATTTGGCACAAAATCTATAAATCAAATTTCTAAAGCAACTATGATTACAATTGGTTAACAAAAAATAAGGGCGGTAGCTAATACCTATCGTTATAGTTATAAAAACCAAGGAGGAGTTATGTCGTTGAGCCTAAAATCAGACAGTGCTTCCATGCTCACTGTTGGAAACAAGCAGTATCATTACTTCAGCTTAGCACGTGCTGCTAAAAAACTTGGTGACGGTTCTAAGTTACCTAAATCTTTAAAAGTCCTACTTGAGAATCTACTGCGTCATATTGATGGAACCTCGGTGGTAGAACAAGACTTACAAGCGATTATTGATTGGCAAAAAAAGGGGCACGCAGACAGGGAAATTGCTTACCGACCTGCTCGTGTACTCATGCAAGACTTTACGGGTGTTCCCGCAGTTGTTGACCTTGCGGCGATGCGTGAAGCCGTTAAGTCTCTTGGGGGGAATGTTGAACAAGTAAATCCATTATCTCCGGTAGATTTAGTCATTGACCACTCTGTTATGGTGGATGAATTTGCCACACAATCTGCATTTGGTGAAAACGTCGAAATTGAAATGAAACGTAATCATGAACGTTATCTATTTTTGCGTTGGGGCCAAAAGGCTTTTAATCGATTCCGAGTGGTTCCACCAGGTACGGGGATCTGCCACCAAGTTAACTTAGAATATTTAGGTAAAGCGGTTTGGTACGAACAAATTGACGGTCAGTTATACGCTTATCCTGATACCTTAGTAGGAACTGACTCCCATACTACGATGATCAACGGGCTAGGTGTACTTGGCTGGGGTGTGGGTGGGATTGAAGCAGAAGCTGCTATGTTAGGTCAGCCAGTTTCGATGCTGATCCCTGATGTCGTGGGCTTTAAATTAACAGGGAAATTATCCGAAGGGATCACCGCGACAGACCTAGTGCTGACGGTAACACAAATGCTACGTAAACATGGTGTTGTCGGTAAATTTGTTGAGTTTTATGGTGATGGGTTAGCCGATTTGCCGTTAGCGGATAGAGCGACCATTGCGAATATGTCACCGGAGTACGGGGCAACATGTGGTTTTTTCCCTATTGATGACATTACATTGTCATATATGCGGTTAACCGGCCGTAGCGATGATGAAGTCGCGCTGGTGGAAGCATATAGTAAAGAGCAAGGCTTATGGCGTCACGTTGGTGATGAACCAATTTTCACCAGTACGCTAGAACTTGATATGTCGACAGTTGAATCTAGCCTTGCTGGGCCTAAACGTCCACAAGACAGAGTTGAGCTAAGCCAAGTCCCTAAAGCTTTTCGCGGTGCAGTTGAATTAGAAGTTAATAAGAAAGAAAAAAATGCACAACCGACAGTGAAATATCAAAATAAAACTTTTGAACTCACAGATGGGGCGGTTGTGATTGCCGCAATCACATCATGTACTAATACATCTAATCCAAGCGTATTAATGGCCGCAGGGTTACTAGCGAAAAAAGCGGTTGAAAAAGGGTTAATGCGCCAGCCTTGGGTGAAAACCTCATTAGCACCAGGTTCTAAAGTTGTTACTGACTATCTGGCCGTCGCGGGCTTAACCCCTTATCTTGATAAATTAGGTTTTAACCTTGTCGGTTATGGTTGTACGACTTGTATTGGTAATTCAGGGCCATTACCAGAACCGATAGAAGATGCGATTAAGCAAACAGACTTAACTGTTGGGGCGGTGCTGTCAGGTAACCGTAACTTTGAGGGGCGTATTCATCCATTAGTGAAAACTAACTGGCTAGCATCACCGCCTTTGGTAGTCGCGTATGCATTAGCGGGGAATATGAATATTAACTTGAAGAATGAGCCACTAGGTGTAGATAAGCAGGGCAATGATGTCTATCTGAAAGATATTTGGCCTTCTAGTGTCGAAATTGCTCAGGCAGTGCAGCAAGTTAAAACAGATATGTTCCGTAAAGAATACAATGCGGTATTTGACGGTGATGAGGCTTGGCGTGCATTAGAAGTTGCAAGTTCATCAACCTACCATTGGCAGGCGGATTCAACCTATATTCGCCATCCGCCCTTTTTTGAAGGGATGTCAGTTCAACCCGCACCAATCAAAGATATTCATGGTGCAAATATTTTAGCTATCCTTGGCGATTCAGTTACAACAGATCATATTTCACCTGCGGGTAACATCAAAAAAGAGAGCCCTGCAGGACGTTATTTGCAAGAGCATGGTGTTGCGGTTGCGGATTTTAACTCTTACGGGTCACGTCGTGGTAACCATGAGGTGATGATGAGAGGGACATTTGCAAACATTCGTATTCGTAATGAAATGGTGCCAGGGGTTGAGGGTGGCTACACATTGCATATCCCAACAGGGCAGCAAATGGCGATTTATGATGCAGCGATGTTATATCAACAAGACAAACGTCCATTGGCTATCATTGCGGGTAAAGAGTATGGTTCGGGTTCTAGCCGTGACTGGGCAGCTAAAGGGACCAATTTGTTAGGTGTTAGGGTTGTGATTGCTGAGTCGTATGAGCGTATTCATCGCTCTAACTTAATTGGAATGGGGGTTGTTCCTTTAGAGTTTAAAGATGGCGAGTCCCGTAAAACACTAGGGTTAAAAGGTGATGAGTGTATTGATGTTAATGGTCTACAGTCACTTGTGCCAGGGCAAGACATTGTCGTTAAAATTACTTACGGCAATGGTGAGGTAAAGGACGTTACCATGCGCTGTCGTATTGATACCTCGACAGAAATGGATTATTACCGTCATGGCGGTATTTTACATTATGTAATAAGACAAATGTTACACTAACTTTTACTGCAATAACGTCTGCATGGTTCGCCCAGCAGACGTTTTTTTTTAAATATATTATCTTGTTTATTAATCTTGTTCTTTCTCAATTTTTTCGTTTCGATTCTGGGCTATGGTAATAAATAGATGACCAATTAAAGGGGAACACGATTATCATTATTGCTTAAGAATAGGGTGTAGTTCGCTATAAATCAGTTTCTTTGTTGAAAATAATATAAATGTAATCGCTTCTGTATCAACCATACAGTGATTGAACTTATCGAAAACACTATAAAGGAAATAAATATGGCAGATATCAATGAAACCGATTTCTATAAAGGGGCATTGTGGGCAGCAGACATTTTATTGACGACTTCTCATTTTGATGGGGCAAATGAAGAGGTTCGTGACATTTTAGAGCATATCCCTAATTTATATTCTATCGTTATGAGAACACCAGAAACGGAAGTGCATGACTTACGTTTGTACGCGGATAAAGAATTTCCACTCGGTTTAAATGCAGATTATACCGCTATCACCATTGCTCCATTAAAAGATTATTTTGATATTTTACCAATGCCTGATCAAGACCCTAAGAGTATTACCTTTGAGGTCGAGTATTGGGGAGTAGTCGCAGAAACGTCCTCAGGGAAACCGGATTTATTGATTGCGGGCTTGTTAACACCAGAAGAAGCGCAGAGATATGCACAAGGGTTATCGAAACAGCTAGAGTTACAGCTTGAAAAATAATCGATTGAAAGTGTTTTGGGCTTTTTCTGTTTATTTATTCTTCTAAAATGACCAAAAACGGCAATACTGTGTTTATATACAGTGTTGCTGTATGTGGCATTATAAGAGGCTTCCATATTGTCATTCTGATATATTCCGAAGAAATAATAATTTTTCAAAATAAGTGAATTGTCTCATGTTTGTTAGGTAAATATTCTTGAGGATGCAATACATCTGTAAAAATATCATTTACTTAATAAAGGAACATAATATTATGGCAACGATAAGCCAACCCCAGCGTTTTATTAACGCACTCAATAAATTAGAGGTGTCAAGTAAGGTATCAAAAAAACCGCTCAATGAACTGAATAAGTTAGTCGGTAATATTGCAAAGATCACTAATAGTACTGATAGCTCCGAATTTAATAGACTGATGAGTGGCGGGACGGAGGTGTTTGAATCTCGCATAGATAAACTTATCACGAAACTTAATTCACAAAACTCAGGCATGCTTCAAGAGAAGAGTACAAAATTAAATTTTGTCAAAACAACGCTTTTAGCATCAATAGGTGCAAAAGAGAAATGCACATTAGAAACAAAAAAATCGAATTTAATAGAAAAATATAATAATACAAAGAATGAACTTAACGGAATTAAAAATGACATTATCAAGACTGAAGAAAAAATAAATAAGAAGAAATTAGAAATTGAATTTCTTAAAACACCTGATGTTGTTTCTTTACTGGCTGAGGATCATCAAGGGCTAGTTACTGAAAAAATAGCAACGGCAATTGAAAACTATAATAAAGGCATTAAGCAACTTGATACGGCTATTGAAAATAACAAAAATAAATCACTAACTAAAAGAAACGAGCTGGTTAAAAAAATTCCAGATATAGGAGATTCATTAGATAAGGCGATAAAGGGAGAAATTTTTAAGGTAGAGAATAGTGGTTTTTTCGGGGAGATAAAGACTACATGGAAAAGCTATCTAACCAGTGATTCCTTTGCGATGAAAAAATTTGGTTTCGAGTTAAAGGACGGACACAAAGAGTTTTCAGGAAAAACCAAGGTTCCAAATCTCGAGGGTCGCAATTTTACGGAAAACGTACAACAATATTTTGTAGCATTAGATAAAATCCAAGAATTACAAAACAAAAAGAATGAACTCAGTACAGAACATGAAAATAAAATCCAGAATTATAGTAAAGAATTGAATGTTTCAGTGCAAAATTACGTACAGGAAAAAATGAATTCATGTACAACTAGCTTAAATAAGTTGCAAACTGAGTTAGATAAGCAGAATAACACAAAAGATATGTATCAAAATCAGCTTGCTGGATTAGAAACAAGCATTACAAGTAATTAAGAGCAACAAAAGGGGCTACAACAGTATTCTCGTTAGTCATTAATTGGGTAGGACCTAAATATAAATAGGGTATAGATGGCAACAAATAACCTTGTTGCCATCTATAGACTGATGAAAATTATAACGCCTTGTCTTCGGCTAATTGCAGGGCGAAGTAACTAAAAATTAAGTCAGCTCCTGCACGTTTAATAGAACCTAACGTTTCGAGTGCCACGCGAGTTTCATCAATTGCTCCCGCTTGAGCTGCAAATTTAATTTGAGCGTATTCCCCACTTACTTGGTAAGCCCCAATCGGTAATTGGGTTTGTTCACGCAAGTCACGGATGATATCTAAATACGCTCCTGCAGGCTTAATCATTAATGCATCAGCACCTTCACGCTCATCAATTAATGACTCATGTAACGCTTCACGGCGATTCATTGGGTTCATTTGGTAGGTTTTTCTATCACCTTTTAAGCAAGAACCCGCGGCGTCACGAAAAGGGCCATATAATGCGGAAGCAAACTTTGTTGAGTAAGACATAATTGCTGTATCCGTAAAGCCGGCGGCATCAAGAGCTTGACGAATAGCAGCTACCTGACCATCCATTGCTGCGGATGGAGCTATAAAATCAGCACCAGCCCGTGCAGCTGCAACAGCTTGTAACCCTAAGTTATGGATAGTTGCATCATTATCAACAATATGGCCATGCATCACACCACAGTGACCATGTGAGGTATATTCACAGAAACAGGTGTCTGACATAACAATCATCTCAGGTACCGTTTCTTTACAAATTCGGGACATTCGCGCAACAAGGCCATTTTCTTGCCATGCATCGCTACCATTATCATCAAGGTGATGAGAAACACCAAAAGTCATCACAGATTTAATACCTGCATTGGCAATCCGCTCAATTTCATAAGCAAGACGTTTTTCAGGAATACGCATCACGCCGGGCATACTGGCAATCGGCATATAATCATCAAGTTCTTCTTCAACGAAAATAGGTAGACATAAGTCATTAATAGTTAACTGAGTTTCTTGGAATAAAGTGCGGAGCTTTTCTGTTTTACGCAGTCTTCTCATGCGTTGAATGGTTGGCAGGTTGTTCACAATATCTCCTTGTTGTTTGAAAAATAAACTTAAATGATTAAGCGTATTTATCAAGGTAATAATATTGCTAACAGTATAAACCTTATAGAAAGAAAGTGAATATAGCAGTTAATAAATGCAACCATCAGGGTTGTTATATTTGGTTAAAATTTAAAAAGGTATTATAAGGAAGAGCATGAAGCTCTTCCTGTGAGGGGGCTATTGGTGCTTAAACAACATATGACCCATTTTTTGTGCTTTTACATCCAAGTAATGCTCATTACTAGGGTTGCGCCCAACAATAAGTGGTACACGTTCAATAACGTTAATACCCGCGTCACGCATCTTTTCGATTTTTTGTGGGTTGTTGGTCAATAAACGGACTTCGTTAATACCGAGTAATTTATACATATCAGAACATAAGGTAAAATCACGTTCGTCAGCTTTAAAGCCTAATTTGATATTTGCCTCAACGGTATCAAGACCTTGATCTTGTAAAGCATAAGCACGGATTTTATTTAGTAAGCCAATATTTCGTCCTTCTTGACGATGGTAAAGTAATACCCCTCGGCCTTCTTTACTAATCTGAGAAAGCGCGGCTTCTAATTGAAAACCACAATCGCAGCGTAGACTAAATAGCGCATCTCCTGTTAAACATTCGGAATGGATCCGGCTAAGTACCGGCTCATTTCCAGAGATATCGCCAAAAATTAACGCTACATGATCACGACCAGTTGCTATTTCTTCAAAACCTACCATTAAGAATTCACCGAAAGGTGTGGGTAGCTTTGCCTCGGCAACACGTTTTAGCTGCATATTTTCATTCATTAGTTAAAGTAACTCTTGCTTAATTAATAACGTTTATCGATATAAAGTACAGTGAGTATAATGTATCGACGATATATGACGTTTAGCATATAGAGGTTGGTTTTCTTTGCACACTACCAATGGTGTATTACTATAACAGAGTTAATAATGGGTGAATGTAATATTTATTGATTTAGTTAGATTTATACTTATGGAATGCATTAAATGAGAAAAACTATTTTGGTCGTTTGTGCTTTTGCGCTGTTGTTGATTATTCCACCCATGTTAATGATTATGGCGGGCTGGCATTGGTCACCAGAAAACCAATCAGGCGTCTGTAAATGGTTACTATGGTTAACTAATTCTGCTGGCGCTCCATACAGCATTTTGACTTCTTTATTATTTATCGGGGCTGTCATTTTCGCGTTTCGTACAGAGAAAACGCATCTGCTAAAAGTTTTACTGGTTGTTATTAGTGTGATCTTACTTCAACAAGGGGTAAAAACCCTGCTAAAAAATTCGTTTAAAGAGCCACGGCCTTATGTGGCCTGGTTAGCAACTGAACATCATATTCCAACAGCCGAATTTTATGATTTAAAAAGATCTGAGCGGGCAGCATTAGTTAAAAATACTGTTAAGCAGGATAACACTGTTGCTAAATGGCAACGTAAGCATTGGCAAGCTGAAACAGGGTATTCATTTCCATCAGGGCACATGTTATTTGCTGCTGGTTGGGCTTTATTGCTGATTGCTCTTTTTTGGCAGCAACGTCTGTATATATTAGCGATAGGCCTCGCTGTTTGGGCGGAAGGTATCGCATTTAGTCGTATGCTATTAGGAATGCACTGGCCAATTGACATTATTGCTTCAGTAGTCATCAGCGCTAGCTTTGCAATATTAGGGTACGGGGTATTGCAATTTCGTTGGTTTAGAAGCAAAGCAGACTAATCTTTCAGCAAGCAGTGAGAGATAGGGTATTTTTAGGTTGAATTAAGCGTTGTATAAAATAAATTACTTTGTCTGAATGCGCTGGAAATGCTACCTTATCAGGTAGATATTATTGAATGAATAAGAACTGATAACGGGAAAAAATGTGAAATACTTTCTGATTTTATTACTAGCTGTCGCATTTTTTATTATTTCGATTACGCTAGGTTCAAGCAATGATCAGGTTATTACATTTAACTACCTGATTGCAAAAGGGGATTTCTCATTATCGACCCTGCTTGCATCACTTTTTGGTGTCGGTTTTGTGCTAGGCTGGTTGGTGTGTGCGGTATTCTATCTGCGCATGGTAGTTAGTCTAAAAAATGCACGTCGTAAAATTAGACGTTTAGAATCACAATTAGGTGCTGGAGAAAGTAATATTTCTGACTCAACCTCATTAGTGACGGCTCAGAACAAGGAATAATCCTGTATGTTCGAGTTGCTGTTTCTGCTGCTACCAGTCGCTGCTGCTTATGGTTGGTACATGGGGCGCAGAAGTGCTCAACAAGATAAGCAACAACATGCGAATCGCTTGTCACGTGATTATGTGACAGGCGTGAACTTTCTATTATCTAATCAACAAGATAAAGCTGTCGATTTATTCCTCGATATGCTAAAAAATGAAGATAGCTCCGCTTTTGAAGCCCACCTTACTCTCGGTAATTTATTTCGTTCACGCGGGGAAGTTGAACGCGCCATTCGTATTCACCAATCGCTGGTGGAAAGTGCGGCGTTATCTTTTGAACAGCGTCTTTTGGCAACTCAGCAACTTGGTCGTGATTATATGGCGGCGGGGGTTTATGACCGTGCTGAAAGCATGTTCCAACAACTCACTGATGAGGTGGATTTCAAACTCAGTGCATTACAATCGCTTTTAAATATTTATCAATTAACGAGTGATTGGACAAATGCCATTGAGGCCGCCGGTAAATTGGTAAAGTTAGGTCATAATGAATTACGTGAACAGATTGCACATTTTTACTGTGAGTTAGCGACTCAACAATTAGCCAGTGATGACCTTGACGATGCCCTTACATTATTAAATAAAGCAGAACAAGCGGATAAAAACTGTGCTCGTGTCTCAATAATGAAAGGGCGGTTATTTATTGAGCAAGGTAATTATGATAAAGCAATTAATGTGCTAAAACAGGTCTATGAACAAGATAGAGAACTTGTTGCAGATACTCTTCCTTTACTTTATGACTGTTATCAACATACAGGGCAATCTAATGAATGGGAGAATTACCTTCGTCAATGTGTTGCGGGTAATTCAGGTGCAATTGCCGAACTCTATCTTGCAGATATTATCGTTGAACAACAAAATCATGAAGCTGCGGCGAGTTACATTAATGACCAAATTCAACGTCACCCAACCATGCGCTTATTCTATCGCTTAATGGACTACCATTTACAAGAAGCTGAAGAAGGTCGAGCAAAAGAAAGCTTGATCTTATTACGTAAAATGGTCGGGGAACAAATTCGCACAAAACCGGATTATCGCTGCCATAAATGCGGTTTCACTTCGCACTCATTATATTGGCATTGCCCATCTTGTCGCTCTTGGGACACAATAAAACCAATTCGCGGGTTAGATGGGCAGTGACAGCGTCACTTTTTTCAAATAAATATGACTTTTTAAAGGCTAAGAAATGATTTCCTCAACTGAGAACCAGACATATTCGCCAATCATTGTGGCACTTGATTATGAAGATGCTAACGCAGCTTTGGCGTTTGTTGAGCGCTTAGATCCTCGTGATTGCCGCTTAAAAGTAGGCAAAGAAATGTTCACTTTTAATGGTCCTCAATTTGTTAAATCGCTCCATGAGCGTGGTTTTGATGTTTTTTTAGATTTAAAATTCCATGATATTCCGAATACCGTTGCTCGTGCTGTAGCGGCTGCTGCAGAAATGGGGGTATGGATGGTAAATGTTCATGCTGGTGGCGGTGCTCGAATGATGGAAGCTGCCCGCCAAGCACTTGAGGTCTATGGGAAAGAGGCACCGTTGTTGACGGCTGTGACCGTGTTAACCAGTATGGATGAGTCTGACTTAGTGGGTGTGGGTATTAACGTACCTCCTGCTATACATGCAGAACGATTGGCTTTGCTCACTAAAGAATGTGGTCTTGATGGTGTGGTTTGTTCCGCCCATGAAGCACAACGACTGAAAACATTATGCGGCTCTGACTTTAAATTAGTCACCCCAGGCATCCGTCCTGCTGGGAGTGAGGTTGGTGATCAGCGTCGTATTATGACGCCACAAGATGCAATAAAAGCAGGGGTAGATTATATGGTTATTGGCCGGCCTATAACGCGTAGTGAAAACCCCGCATTGACCTTACAGCAAATCAATCAATCTATTAAAGGTTTAGTATGAGTGAACATAACAGCCGATTGGTCTACAGTACAGATGTAGGGCGTATAGCAGAAGAAAAACCACAAATCGAAAGGCCTAAAGGTGATGGAGTGGTAAGGATACGCCGTGAGACTTCTGGACGTAAAGGGAAAGGGGTTTGTGTGATCACTGGAACTGATCTTGACGATACTGAACTAAATAAACTGGCTGCAGAACTTAAAAAAAAATGCGGCTGTGGTGGTGCAGTAAAAGAGGGTAATATCGAAATTCAAGGTGATAAGCGCGATGTGATAAAACAACACCTCGAAGCCAAAGGTTTTCAAGTTAAATTAGCGGGTGGCTAAAGCCATAAAATAGCGCTCGTAAAGAGCGCTATTTAAAAACTAAGGAGCGTGAATGAAAGTGCGGGCAAAGTGTGTAGTCAGTAGTGCCTTATTTGCCAACCTGATGACCGATAATCCCACCAATAGCAGCACCACCTACGGTACCTAATGAACTTCCTCCCGTTAGGACAGCACCACCAACAGCACCTACACCTGCACCAATTGCTGTGTTTTTATCACGCTTAGACATGTTGGAACACGCACTGACACTAATAGCGACAGTGGCGATCACCATGAATGATAAAATACGTTTGCTGACTATTTTCATTTTTATAACCCTTAGTGCGTATTAGACAAATCATAAAATACCATGATACGTACAATTACGAATAAGAATAATCAGGAAAATGTTTTGCAAGGACAGCGAAATTTAACGTTTAATGCGAACTTTAACCAAATGACGGATTGTTAGACAAAGAAAAGACCATAAGCATTAACTTATGGTCTTTAAATATTAGCACAAGAATAGTTATTCTGCTGGGCGTGCAACAATATTACGTGTTTCCATACGAACTTCTGCGATAGTAACGTTAATAATATCGTTCAATTGATAGGCTTGTTCACCTTTAATGAGTACAGCCCCGGTTTCTTGGCTACATTGGATTTCATCACGTACACTATGAATAAACGGTGCAGGAACAAATGCGACTGCGCCATTATCCACTAACCGAACTCGTATACCGCCACGGGTGATATCAATGATTTCTGCTGGGAACTTTGTGTCAGTCCCTGCAAATGGTTTTAAGTATCGAGAATATAACCAGTCCCCAACATCACGTTCCGCCATGCGGTTGGCACGACGGCGTTCGGCTAGTTTTATTGATAGTTCCTCTGAGGGTTTATCAGGTGAAGGTTTGCCTGCAATGATGGACTTTAATAGCCGATGGTTAACAATATCGGTATATTTCCGGATTGGGGAAGTCCATGTGGCATATGCATCAAAACCTAAACCAAAGTGTGGACCGGGGTCCGCTTTAACCTCTGCAAAGGTTTGGTAACGACGGATGCGGCTATCAAGGAATTGGGTTGGTTGTGCATCTAACTGACGACGTAGTTGGCGGAAACCTTCTAGGGATAGCAAAGACTCAGCAGTTGTTTCAATACCATGGTCTTTGAGTGTTTGGACAACCTGTTCAATTTGCAGAGGTTCAAACCCCATATGCACGTTGAATACGCCAAAACCTAATTTTTCTTTTAATACAGCAGCTGCGCAGAGGTTAGCGGTGATCATTGCTTCTTCAACAATACGATTTGAGCTGCGACGACGTTCAGAAACGATATCTACTACATTTCCTTTATCATCTAGCACGAAACGATAATCTGGGCGGTCTTTAAAGACTAAAGCATTATTTTCACGCCATTGTAACCGTTTATCAGCCATTTCTTTGAGTAGTTCGATTTGCTGTTTATCTGTATCATTTGCTGGTTGCCAAGTACCTACATTTTCAAGCCAATCAGAGACTTCCTCATAAACCAGTTTTGTTTTTGATTCAACCCAAGCACTGAAAAACTCAATATTATTATCGATACTACCATCTGATTTAATTAACGTTGTACAAACTAAAGCAGGGCGACGTAAATTTGGGCGTAAGGAGCACAGGTCATCAGATAATTTACGCGGCAGCATCGGGATATTGAAACCGGGCAAATAGTTGGTATAAGAGCGCGCTAATGCCAGTTTATCAAGTTCACTCCCTTCGTGGATATAGCTTGTAGGGTCGGCAATGGCGATGAAAAGTTTTAAATCGCCATCTGCTGTTTTTTCAACATACAGGGCGTCATCCATATCCTCAGTGCTTGCGCTATCAATAGTAACGAAATGCAAATGGGTTAAGTCAGTCCGTTCAATGCCTTGATCGTCACGTTCACTATCAACCATTTGCGGTTCGTCACGGTCTAATTGGTGACGCCGTAACGTTACCCACCAAGGTGCAAAATGGTCATCACCCTCAGTAATGTATTCGGTAATTTCTGCATAAAAGCCTTTATCACCTTTTAAAGGGTGACGGCGCATGTGGGCAACAACCCAATCATCTTGCTTAAATTCGTGGGTAAGGCCGTTAATGGGACGGCAGGAAATCATATCTTTGAGTGAAGGATGGTCGGGAATGACAAATAAGCGATTATCATTTTCTTTTTTCTGAATTTTCCCAACAAACCTATCTAAAAAAGGCTCAACAAGCTCTTCCGGTTCAGCAAATTCACGGTCTTTATCTGTATGAACACTGGCAATTACACGGTCACCGTGCATTACTTTTTTCATTTGTGGAGGTGGAATAAAGTAACTTTTTTGGCCATCAACTTCGAGAAAGCCAAAACCTTTTTCTGTGCTTTTTACCAGCCCTTCAACGCGTGGGGTCTGGGCATGTAACGTCTGTTTAAGTTGCGCGAGTAGTGGGTTGTTTTGAAACATACTTACCGTTTAATTGAGGTTGAGTTTGGCTCTATTGTTACGTAAGACAAAGTCTTAGAGCAAGGAAAAAATGCGTTACAAACAAGATTAGTCGCTAACAGACTGTTTTTCCTATAACCAAATAGAGCCATAACTAAGTTAATCTTCAGGGTATATTTTTTCTTTAAATTCACATAAATCTTCAATAATACAGGAGCCGCAACGAGGTTTGCGTGCAATACAGGTATAACGGCCATGTAAAATAAACCAATGATGGCAATCGACTTTAAACTCTGCAGGAACAACCTTGAGTAGTTTCTCTTCGACTTCAACGACATTTTTCCCCGGTGCAAAATTAGTGCGATTACATACCCGAAAAATATGAGTATCAACCGCAATAGTTGGCCAACCGAACGCGGTGTTAAGCACAACATTTGCTGTTTTACGGCCTACGCCGGGCAAGGCTTCGAGTGCATCTCTATCTTCGGGTACTTGGCTGTGGTGCTTTTCGACTAAAATCTTACAGGTTTTATATACGCTTTCTGCTTTGGTATTAAATAACCCGATAGTTTTAATATATTCTTTAATACCATCGACGCCGAGAGCCATTATGGCTTCGGGGGTATTCGCGACGGGGTATAGTTTTGCCGTTGCTTTATTGACGCTCACATCAGTCGCTTGAGCGGAAAGCAAAACAGCTATCAGTAACTCAAACGGGGAGTTAAATTGTAACTCTGTCGTAGGATGTGGGTTGTTATCGCGTAGACGAGTTAGTATTTCAATACGTTTTGATTTATTCATTGCTCACAATAATATCATTATTAAGAAATATGGCTGCCACAACCTTGTTGTTTTTCATACTCACGAGTGGGTTGTTGGCCCAATTGTAAAGCAGCTCTTTTCTTCATTTTTTCATCAATTAGGTATTTTGCCGCTAATAGCAAGGCTAGGCCAATAAAGGCGCCCGGAGGTAGCATAGCGAGTAAAAAAGGAGAATCAAGGTGTAATACCTCAATACGAAGAGATGTTGCCCAAGAACCTAATAAAAGGTCAGCGCCATCAAATAAAGTTCCATTGCCTAAAATTTCACGAATAGAGCCAAGCACAAATAAGGTCGCTGTTGCTCCTAATCCCATGGCGAACCCATCTAACGCTGATAATGGAACAGGGTTACGCGATGCATATGCCTCTGCACGGCCAATGACAATACAGTTAGTGACGATCAGCGGGATAAAAATACCAAGAGACTCATATAGCCCAAATGCATACGCATTAATTAACATTTGTACTGCACTCACCACCGAAGCAATAATCATGACATAGATTGGAATACGGATCTCTGATGGTACCCAACGTCGCAGCGCAGACACCGCAATATTAGTGCAAACTAAAACTAATGTAGTCGCTAAACCGAGGCCTAGGGCATTTGTTGCTGTTGATGAAACAGCAAGGAGAGGGCAAAGCCCTAATAATTGGACCAAAGCTGAGTTATTTTTCCATAACCCTTGCAGTAACAGGTCTTTAGTTTCACTCATTATTCTTCTCCACAGCTCGGATAATTCGACAGTTGTTGCGGAACATGTTGCATAAAAACGGCGGTGCGTTTAGTGGCGTTGACCACCGCACGAGGGGTTATGGTTGCCCCTGTAAATTGGTCAAACTCGCCGCCATCTTTTTTAACTGCCCATTTGGGGTCATTATCTGAATTAATCTTTTTACCACTAAAATAGGTGATCCAATCTGAAATGCGTGTCTCAATTTTATCACCTAGACCAGGCGTTTCATGGTGTTCAGTGACTCGAACACCAAGGACTGTCCCGTTGAAATCGGTACCTACTAATAGATGAATTGCACCTGAATAACCATCTAAAGCCGTTGTTTCTAAAGCAGCAGCAACAGGTTCACCATTTTTACGGGCAATATAGAGGTGCTTTGGTTGCGTATTGCCCAGTATGGCTTCATTTTTGACTAAATAACATTCTTTGGTTAAATCATTATCATATAAATTGCTAGGTATAACTTGGTCGAGTAACTTTTTCTGCATAATAGCAGCTTGTTTAGCAATGGTATCTTTAGTTAACGTATAGACAACTGCACTCAGAGCGGTAGTTCCTGCTGCAAAGATAGCTAAGATGACACCATGGCGTCGCATTGTATTTAACATCGGTGGCCCTTATTTATGTCCATGACCGTACGCACGTGGCTGCGTATAGTAATCAATTAACGGTACGGTTATATTCGCCAATAACACTGCAAATGCGACAGCATCTGGATAGCCGCCAAATACACGGATCACCCAAACCAAGAAACCAATTATTACACCAAAAATAATTCGACCTTTAGGGGTTGTTGAGGCAGTCACTGGGTCTGTCGCAATGAAAAATGCGCCTAACATCGTGGCACCTGAAAGTAATTGAACCAGTGGTGGTGCAAAGCGGCTGTCATCAATTAAATAGCTAACTACGGATAAAATTGCCAATGTCCCTAAGAACGAAAGCGGTATGTGCCAGCTAATTATCCGGCGGTTGATCATAATTAAACCACCAATCAGGTAAGCAACGTTGACCCATTGCCAACCAATCCCTGCTAGTGACCCTTGTAAAATAGGTTGCTGTAGTACTTCGGTGACTGAATGGGTCAGCAAACCGGTTTTAAAACTGTCCAGAGGGGTTGCTTGGCTCATTCCGTCAACTCCTGTTCGAAGCTGTTCAAGAGAGATACCCGTTAAGGTATGACCATTAAAAATGACGGACAAACTATCTAAGGGGGAGATAGAAAGGTTCTGTAACTCATGTGGTGGAAGCCAATTTGTCATGTGGACAGGGAAAGAGATTAATAACACCACATAACCCACCATCGCTGGGTTAAAAGGGTTCTGACCTAAACCACCGTAACATTGTTTAGCAATAGTAATCGCAAAGAAAGTCCCTAAGACGATAAGCCACCAAGGGGCTAAGGGGGGAAGACTAACCCCTAATAATAAGGCAGTGACAATCGCTGAATTATCTTTCAATACAGGAACAATGGGCTTTTCACGTAGCCTAATAGAAACAGCTTCCGTTAATACGGCTGTTAACATGGCTAACAATATTTGGAACAGAGTACCAACCCCAAAAAAATAAATTTGAACTGCGATACCGGGTATTGCAGCTAAAAGTACCCAAAGCATGACTAAACTCGTGCTTTGTTTGTTATGAGTAAATGGTGCACTCGCAATTTTTAAACGGCGATTTTTTGCGTCAATAGGCCTAAATTTCATCTGGTTATCACTTACTCTGTCGTCATTTGTTCATTTTGTTTTTGAGCCTGCTTCGCTTTTACTCGAGCTATAGCAGCAGCAACCGCAATTTTCCGCGGGTCAGTTTCTTCTTCAATAGGTTGTTTTGCGGCTGGAGTTAACTCTTCTTGGGCAACTTGCTCTGCTTGAGCCGCTTTTTTCGCCTTAGCACGGGCAATAGCAGCCGCTACCGCTGCTTTGCGCGGGTCGACATCTGTATCGGGAGTTGTTTCTGCCACCGGTTCAGCCGCAGTAGGTTGCTGAGCCGCTTTTTTCGCCTTAGCACGGGCAATAGCAGCCGCTACCGCCGCTTTGCGTGGGTCGACATCTGTATCGGGGGTTGTGTCTGCCACCGGTTCAGCCGCAGTAGGTTGCTGAGCCGCTTTTTTCGCCTTAGCACGGGCAATAGCAGCCGCTACCGCCGCTTTGCGTGGGTCGACATCTGTATCGGGGGGGTTGTGTCTCTGCCACCGGTTCAGCGCAGTAGGTTGCTGAGCCGCTTTCTTTCGGCCTTAGCGCGGGCAATAGCAGCCGCTACCGCTGCTTTGCGTGGGTCGACATCTGTATCGGGGGTTGTGTCTGCCACCGATTCAGCCGCAGTAGGTTGCTGAGCCGCTTTTTTCGCCTTAGCACGGGCAATAGCAGCCGCTACCGCTGCTTTGCGCGGGTCGACATCTGTATCGGGAGTTGTTTCTGCCACCGGTTCAGCTGCAGTAGGTTGCTGAGCCGCTTTCTTGGCCTTAGCGCGGGCAATAGCAGCCGCTACCGCTGCTTTGCGTGGGTCGACATCTGTATCGGGAGTTGTGTCTGCCACCGGTTCAGCCGCAGTAGGTTGCTGAGCCGCTTTCTTGGCCTTAGCGCGGGCAATAGCAGCCGCTACCGCTGCTTTGCGTGGGTCGACATCTGTATCGGGAGTTGTGTCTGCCACCGGTTCAGCCGCAGTAGGTTGCTGAGCCGATTTTTTCGCCTTAGCACGGGCAATAGCAGCCGCTACCGCCGCTTTGCGCGGGTCATCGTGAGTGTCTGGATTGTTCTGCTCAACTTGAGCCGCTGCTAATTTCTCAGCTTGTTTAGCTCGAGCTTGTGCTTTACGTGCTTCACGGGCTGCAATGACAGCACTATTATCTGGTAATTCGCCTGAAATGATTTTAACCGGATCAGAGGCGGTACTTTGTTTTGCTTTGACCCGAGCTAAAGCCGCATTAACAGCGTCTTTACCTGCGCTATCAACTTGTACGGCGGCTTTCTTATGCCGCTCTTCACGTGCTTTCTTATCTCGTTCCATCCGTAATTGCTTAGCTTCAAAACGAAGTTTTGCTTCTGCGGCTCGGCGTTCCTCTTGGGCAATTTCACGAATTTCTGCTTTTTCTTGGCGGTAATATTGAACTAGCGGAATATTACTAGGACAAACATAGGCGCATGCTCCACACTCAATACAGTCGAACAGATTGTGCTTTTGTGCTTTTTCATGTTCTTCGCCTTTGCTAAACCAATAAAGCTGTTGGGGTAACAAAGCAGCTGGGCATGCTTCTACACACAGCCCACAGCGGATACAAGCTTCTTCGGGAGATTCAGCCCCCATTTCTTCAGATGTTGGAACCAACAGGCAATTACAAATTTTAACAACAGGTACATTTAGGTCCGGTAGGGTAAAGCCCATTAATGGCCCGCCCATGATTACCATTTGTTCCGGCTCTGGATTAAAACCTGCTTGTTGTAATAGGTGTTTAACAGGAGTGCCTAAACGAGTCCAAAAATTCCCCGGTTTGCTAATAGCATCACCAGTAACGGTCACTACACGTTCAATCAATGGTTGCCCATCAATAACCGCGCGTTTTATCGCCACTACGGTGCCTACATTTTGCATTAATACGCCAATTTGTGATGAACGGGCACCAGAAGGGACTTCCTTACCGGTTAATATTTTTGTGAGCTGCTTAGCACCACCTGATGGGTATTTGGTTGGTATAACCCGTATGAATATCTGTTGATCTTGTTTGCTCAGCGCGTGTTTTAAAGCACGGATCGCTTCTGGTTTATTATCTTCAATCCCAATTAAGACTTGGTCTGGGTTTAATAAGTGCTGTAATACTCGGCAACCTTCGATAACTTCCTGAGCATGTTCTTGCATTAACCTATCATCTGCAGTGATATACGGTTCACACTCGGCAGCATTAATAATTAAGGTTTTAATTGCTTCTTTTCCACCTGCTAATTTTGAGGCAGTAGGGAAGCCAGCACCACCAAGACCCGCAATACCCGCTTGCTCTATTTTTTGCAGTAATTCAGCTTGAGACAATTGTGTGTAATCTGCTTCAGGACTCAATGTGCACCAGGTATCATTGCCATCCGATTGAATACGAACACATAGCTCTTTCAAACCTGATGGGTGCGCTGTTACCATCGGTTCAATGGCTGTTATTACGCCAGATGTAGAGGCATGAACAGGTACTGTACGACCCAATCCTTTAGTGAGGGGCTGGCCTTTTAGGACATATTCACCCACTTGCACAATTAATTCACCTTCAGGGCCTAGATGCTGCTGTAATGGTATAATTAACTCATTAGGCACTGAAGCAATACGCATGGGAGTTTGACTTGATTGCAATTTCATTTCAGGCGGATGAATACCGCCGTTAAAATCCCAAATATTCTCTTTTTTTAACCAACTAAACAGCTTAAGCATGAGTATTACCTCTCGCTTGCGTTAATGGCTGTTCATTGGGTTCAACATTAATATTTTTAACGGGAATGGCGTTTAAATCCCATTTCCAGTTAGCGGTAGTCGTTTTCACAGGAACAAGTTCAATACAATCAGTAGGGCACGGGGCAACACACAGGTCACAGCCCGTACATAAATCTTCAATCACAGTGTGCATAGCGCGGGTCGCGCCAACAATAGCATCAACAGGGCAAGCTTGAATGCACTTGGTACAACCAATACAGTTTTGTTCATCAATGATAGCCACTTTACGCACAGGGTTTTGCGCCGCTTCGTCACCATCAATAGGTTGTGGATCAACATTTAGTAGCTCAGCAATTTTTAACATAACTTGCTCACCACCAGGTGCACATTTGTTGATCATTTCCCCATTGTTAGCCACGGCTTCTGCATAGGGGCGGCAACCTGGGTAGCTACATTGACCACACTGGCTTTGGGGTAAAATCGCTTCGACTTGTTCAACGATAGGGTCGGCTTCAACTTTAAAACGCAAAGAGGCATAGCCCAAAATAAGGCCAAATATAAGACCAAAAACGGCTAATATACCGATAGCAATCCAGACTGACATCATTAGAATTTCACCAAACCACTAAAGCCCATAAATGCGAGTGACATCAAGCCGGCAGTAATTAAGCCAATTGATGAGCCACGAAACGGGGCAGGGACATTGGCAACAGCTAGCCGCTCTCTGATTGCGGCAAATAACACCATTACTAATGAGAACCCAACAGCTGCACCAAAGCCGTAGACGGCAGATTGCATAAAAGTATGGGACATGTTGATATTTAGTAATGCAACGCCAAGAACCGCGCAGTTAGTCGTAATTAGTGGTAAGAAAATACCTAATAAGCGATAAAGCGTAGGGCTAGTTTTTCTGACAACCATTTCAGTAAATTGAACTACTACAGCTATCGCCAAAATAAAGCTTAGCGTGCGTAAATAGATAAGATCGAGTGGAACAAGTATCAGGGTGTCAATCAACCATGAGCTTATCGAAGCTAATGTTAGAACAAAGGTTGTTGCTAACCCCATTCCTATAGCGGGTTCAAGCTTAGTTGACACCCCCATAAAGGGGCATAAACCAAGAAATTTTACAAGGACGAAGTTGTTAACCAACACCGTTCCAATAAAGAGTAGTAGATAATCAGTCATGCTATTGCCTGAAATGAAAAAAGAACAAAAACTGACCTAAGCCAGCTAAACTATCATTATGATATCAAGCAATTTATCTGGCGCTTATCGATCTTGTGTGAAAGTCATTTTTACACGCTGTGAACGTTTTAAGTAAGGGACGAAGAAACCGGCTCCAAGTAATGGCCAGGCAAGCACTTGTAAGGCGGTATTATCATCAATAGGTGAAAATGCAAATGTTTTTATACCTAATAACAATAAGATAAGTAACCAAATAATAAAACGACGTGGAAAATGTTTTGAATGAGCAAACATCAGTTGCAGTACATGAATACTAAATAATGTCATGGCAATTGCGATAGCAAATGATAGATACCATGCCAAGGGAATATAGCTTGCCCAATTATCAACTGTGCTCACAATTTCATAAAATTTAATGCAATACATGACTGTCATACTGCATACGGCTAAAAACGTTAGCAACAGATACATAGCTGGCAGCAGTAACCAGCCAGTGATACGGTTAGCATTATAAATTGAAGACATAAGTAAACATCCATTTTTGCAAAATAGCGGTAGAAGATCCTAGGGTATTTTATAATCCTATCATAGATATATTTGCCATTTAATTCATTCTGATGGTACTTTTTATATCTTTCTGAGTTTGTTTTTGTATGAGGTCAATATGTCTAAACCGATTAAAGTAGGGGTCATAGGTTATGGCTATGCAAGTAAAACCTTTCATGCGCCTTTCTTAGGTTTTCTAAAAGAGTATGATTTAACTGCAATTTCAACGAGTGACCCTAATAAAGTTAAGGCGGATTGGCCAAATGTCAATGTTGTTGCATCTCCAGAAGCTATTTTTGCTGATAATGACATTGAATTAGTGGTGATCCCAACGCCAAATGAAACTCACTTTCCTTTAGCTAAAGCGGCATTATCCGCGGGCAAACATGTGGTTGTTGATAAACCATTTACTCTAGACGTTGCACAAGCAGAACAACTTAAACAACAAGCAGAACAGTCAGGGAAATTGCTTTCTATCTATCATAATCGTCGGTGGGACTCTGGCTTTCTAACTGTCAAAAAAATACTTCAAGATGGTTGTCTTGGTGATATTAAATATTATGAGTCACACTTTGATCGCTACCGGCCAATGGTAAGGCAAAGATGGCGTGAAGCGAATATTCCGGGCTCAGGTATTTGGTATGATTTAGGACCGCACTTATTAGACCAAATACTGCAATATTTTGGTAAGCCGATGGGGATCACCGCTGATCTTGCTATGATCCGCCCGAATGCGGAAGCGGTAGACTACTTTCATGTCATATTACAATATGCAACTAAAAAGGTGGTTTTACATGCGACCACGTTAGCAGCCGCACCTATGCCAATTTATGTTATTCATGGTATGAATGGTAGCTATGTAAAGTATGGTTTAGACCCGCAAGAAGATTGTCTAAAAAGTGGAATGAAACCAGAAGGTGAAAAATGGGGCGTAGATGACAACACTGGAATCGTGACCCTGTCACAAGGTGAGGCGCTTATCACACAACCTTGGCCTAACGAAAAAGGTAATTATGGTGGGTATTACCAAGCTATTTATGATGCGATACGCCATAATAAACCCAATCCGGTCACACCAAGTGAAGCCATTGATATCATGAAGCTTATCGAAGCAGGAATACGTTCAGCAACAGAAAAGCGTACTATTGAATCAATTTTTTGAGTCCACGACCTATCATAAAGCCAGTCTATGTAACTGGCTTTTATTATGGAAAACAGAATGAACCTGCTAGCTAAACTAAGAATAGACCCATTTTTACTTATCATGATAGGTGTTGTAATTATTGCTAGCCTTTTTCCTTGTGAAGGGGAAATAAAAACGGGCTTTCAATATCTAACAACTGCCGCAATCGCATTGTTGTTCTTTATGCATGGTGCAAAGTTATCAAGGGAATCAATAGTGGCAGGTATAGGCCATTGGCGTCTGCACCTGTTAGTTTTTGCGAGCACGTTTATTTTATTTCCTATTGTAGGATTAGGGCTCGCTGTCATCGTTCCTGAATGGATGTCACCCACTGTCTATATGGGGTTTTTGTACCTTTGTGCATTACCTGCAACGGTACAGTCCGCGATTGCCTTTACTTCAGTTGCAGGTGGTAATATAGCGGCGGCGATTTGTAGCGCTTCAGCATCCAGTATTCTTGGCGTATTCCTTTCTCCTATTTTAGTCGGTGCTTTAATGGATGCAGATGGTAGCCAGGCGGTCGATACGCTTAATGCAATTGGCTCTATATTATTACAGTTAATGTTACCATTTGTAGTAGGGCACTTAGCGCGACCTTTAATTGTTAATTGGATTAATCGCCACCGTAAATTAGTCAATATAACTGACCGTTCCTCTATACTATTAGTTGTTTATGTTGCATTTAGTGAAGCTGTCGTTGAGGGAATATGGCAGAAAATCGACGCATTTTCTTTACTGATGATAGTGGTTGTCACTTGTGTCATTTTATTTATTGTCATAGTGGTTAACACATTAGCCGCACGCTTGCTTGGTTTTAGTAAAGAAGATGAGATTACTATTGTATTTTGCGGGTCTAAAAAAAGTTTAGCTAATGGGGTTCCAATGGCTAATGTATTGTTTCCTGCGGCAACGGTAGGGGTGATCTTACTTCCTTTAATGATTTTCCACCAAATTCAGCTGATGGTAAGTGCTGTATTGGCTCAGCGTTACGCTAAACGGTTATTAACTAAATAATATATTATTGACTTGAGGATATGGCACCACCTCAAGTCAATGCTGTTTACTTTCATTCTATTTTAGTTACAACATGCTGTGGGGGGTTTTTATAAAGAACATACATTAACTCTGTGCTAATTAATGGCTTACTAGGGAAAAAGGGCGGGTCAAAATGCAGTGAGTGGAATGGATGAGGGCACCCAGTGTGATGCCCTTTAGTTTTTATCGTTTAGCTGCTTTTTCTAACAGTGCATTTTTCTCATTTGTGGATAAAAATGCGATAGCAAGGCCATTACGTTGAGCTTGCTCGATTTCAGCAGCGGTCAAGCCTGCTTGTGGTGCTGCGACTTCATATTCATAACGTAACTCAATTCCTTGCACTGCTGGGTCATCAGTATTTATTGATGCTAATACCCCATGCTGTAAAAAGGCCTTTAACGGGTGTTTAGCTAATGATGAGACAGTGCTAGTTTGGATATTGGAGGTTAAGCAACTTTCCATACCGATTTGGTGCTTCACTAAATAATCAATTAGAGCGGGGTCTTCAATTGCTTTTACACCATGGCCAATTCGTTGCGCACCTAATACATTAATTGCATGCCAAATACTCTCTGCTCCCGCAGCCTCACCTGCATGAACGGTAATATTTAAACCTGCATCTCTGGCTTTTATGAAGTGAGACTCAAATAATTCCCCTGGAAAACCAAGTTCATCTCCAGCGAGGTCTAAAGCACACAAATGATGGCGATGAGCTAAAAGCCCTTGTAATTCAGTAGAGCAAGCATGCTGCCCAAACGTGCGACTTAAAATTCCGATCAAATTAATTTTGATTTCAAATTGTTTGCAACCTGCTTGTACACCATCAATAATCGCTTCCACGACACCTTCGACAGGTAAGTGGTGTTTCATCGCCATGTAGTAAGGTGAAAAACGAAGCTCTGCATAATCAATCCCCGCATTAAACGCATCTTCTACATTTTCAAATGCAACACGGCGGCAGGCATCTAAATCAGCGAGTACTGAAACCCCCCAATCTAATTTTGACAAAAAACCGACTAAATCAGCTTCCTGTCCTATAATTTGTACATGAGGGCGTAATGCCTCAAGTTCTGTTGCGGGTAATTGAATATGGTGCTGTTCAGCTAGTGAAAGAATAGTTTCCGGTCGGATATTACCATCAAGGTGACGGTGTAAGTCGGTTAAAGGGAGACGGGTATTTATCACGGGATGATCCTTTATCTGTTTTCTTTCCTTATTTTGGCCGTTATTTAGCTAAAAGCAATTGTAAATCACGTAAAATGTGAAACATGATAAAAAATTACATTTAATTTGTGATGTGCGTCACCGAAATGTTGGTGATAAAAAAAACGCCAATCATAATTGACTAGCGTTTTTTCTATTAGCTTGAGTTTGATTAGTTAGCAGGTGTTTCAGCTTGTGGTGCTAACTCAGGCTCATTACCAATTTCTGGTGCGATTTCCGCACCTGGAGCTGGTTGAGCGTCATATTCTAACTCGTCTTCAGGTCCAGACATGATTTTCATCTTAGTCAAGAACTCAGCTAAGGTGTACTTATCATTGTTGAATGTCAGGTCGTTACCAGCGAATTTGATCGTCATTGTTAAATCATTTTCGCTATCAATCATCCAAGGTGATTTTTTCTGTTTAGCTTTTTCAGCGCGTTCTTCATCGGTCATAAACATTTCTTCAAACGGGGAAGAGAACATATCCGAAGTCAACATTTGCTGTACACCTGCAAATTCAGATGTCACCATACCTTTCATTTCTTTTTTAGTTTCAGCATCAACTGGAACGCCTTGGTCTAAAATCATGGCTTGTGTCATGGATTCAATTACCATTGGCTTATTCAGCTTCAGGTTAAAATCAAAAGAAGAAATCAATTGTTTGAATGCTTCATCAACTTTATTAGACATTGCCAACGCGGTGATTTCGTCTTGGTTCCATTTATTGAAAGTGACATTTAAGTCAACAGAGCTTTGGCCAGCTTCATTTTTCCAATATAGCGGGCTAACTGTGAATACAGGTTTGCTTTTCATTAGCTCAGGCAATGTGGTTGACATCATTTCCATGGCTAAACGTTCAGTAGCTTCTGATGGGTCACCAGTTGCTAAACCTTCTGCTAAGGCTTTGTTGTATTGTTCTACAAATTTACCTAATGCTTTAGCATCTAGTTTTTCAATTGCAACAGTGACTTGGCCTGAACCTAAATTTTGTTCTAATGCTTTAATGTCACCAATACTGTAAGAAATGTTGCCTTTAACATCTTCACCGTTGATAGAAGTATCACTGGCGATTTTAAAATCTTTAAATGAGAATTTTGTTTCTGGGATATTGAAGTCTGTATCTGCAATCACAAATTCTTGTGTTCCTGTGTAGAAACCATATTGTGATTTTTTGACATTAGAAACTAATTTTAACCCTTTAACGGTCATTGTTTCTGATTTATCTGCTTTACCCATCACAAAGTTATCAGTGATTATTGATGCATCGACAGACTCTAAGTCTGCTGTAGTTGAAACATCAAATTTAGAGCCGCTAAACGATAGCGAAATATCATCTTTGCTATATTCAACTGGGATAAGCTCTAAGTTAGTATCGATACTTTTGCTATAACCAATGACAGCAGAACCATTAACAAACGGCTTTCCTTTGGTTGCTTCAAAAAGCTCTTTAGTTGTTGCATTATTTGCTAATTCTATTTGAGTAGCAGCCAGTTTTGGCAACAAATTAAACTTAGCAACTTGTGATAATGGGAATGGGCCATGATCAATATTTGTCTTAAATATGATAGAATCATCAGGTGTTACTGAATCAGCTGAAGTAATTACGATGTCAGCTTTAGAAGAGAAAACGCCTTTTTCATAGTTTTCTACTTTGAAATTCAAACCTGCTTCAGGCACATTTACAGCAAAAAAATCGTTGGTTTTGAGGATCACTCTGTCAAGTTCATCTTTTACTTTTGAACCTGTATACCACGATGCACCCGTCCATACAGCGCCCAGAGCTACAATAACACCAACCGCGACTAATGACTTTTTCATTATAAACATCCATCCTTTCAGTACGTTATAAACGTACTTATAAAATTATATAAGTTTTAAATAACCGTTTTTTAACAAAATAAACGGTTAAATACAGAATATGACACTACTTATTAAAAACTCGGGCAAGCTTACCATTGCCGTTAATGGTAATACTTTTCTCATAAGCAGGTAGAAAAACAGACTCACCAGAATCTATGCATATTTCTTCATTACCTGAACGGAAAACTAACTGACCTTCAATACAAAATAAAATTGAGGCTGTATCGTTAGATAGAGTAACCTCCGAGTTGTTTATAGAATATATATTAAATGAAAAATCTTCTACTGGAATATTATATTTCCAGATATTTCCAGATTTTTCGGGGATACTTAATAAATCCTTTGCTGACGTAGGGTTAAAGTCAATATTCGCAATCAGTTCAGGGACATCTATGTGTTTATTTGTTAACCCTGCACGCAGAACATTATCTGAATTAGCCATGACCTCTAACCCAACCCCTTCTAAATAAGCATGCGGTGTTCTTGCATATAAAAACATCGCTTCACCGGGTTGCAGTTCAACAACATTAAGAAGAAGTGGGGTAAATAAACCATTATCTTCAGGGTATAAACTTGCCATTTGCTTTATTGAGTTCCACGGTTCACCTTGGCGACTATTTAAAGCCGCTTTTAGTACTCCAAGCGCGAGCTCTTTTTGTTCACCTGTTAAATTAAGAATTTGTGCAAATAGGCGTGATAGCTTTTCTTCTGTTGGGTCTTGAACAAATAGTTGGATGTCCGGATGAGCCGCTGAAACAAAATCAAGCAATTGTGCTATTTCATTCAATGGACGAAATGCATTCATTGCTTTAAAAGGTGTTAAGGCATAAATTAATTCTGGTTTATGGTTATCATCTTTATAGTTGCGAATAGGTGAGTCTACTGGAATACCCGCTGCATTCTCTTTAGCAAACCCGACCTCAGCATAGGTTTTGTTGGGATGTACTTGTACTGACAGCGGTTGAGCAGCGCACAGTACCTTAAACAAGTACGGTAATCGATGATAAGTTTGTGCGATATGCGAACCCAAATAATATTCAGGGGCGCTCTCAATCAAGGTGTTAAGGGGGACAGTTTGATTTTTTTGCGCATCGAGAACTTCTGAGCTCGCTTTGGGGTGAGCCCCCATCCAAAGCTCAGCCATTGGTAGGTGGTTAGGGTTAGGGAGCCCATATAGCTTAGTTAGGGCCGTTTTACTACCCCAATCATAATTTTGGACTTTGTTTATCATTTTAAGCATAGCAAAATTCTCTTTTTTATAAAAATCAACTCATTTCCTTTTCATTACAGTACAATAAGCTCGACTAAGTCTCATAAATGAAATTCAATTTGTGGCATTATACTGCTCGGTTATTTGCTTACCTGCAAGCAGATGATTCTAAAATCAATTATTCTGTATATGTACCTAAGGAGATAGTAATGGCAGCCACTCGCATTGAAAAAGACTCAATGGGACCTATTGAAGTACCTGCTGACCACTTGTGGGGCGCGCAAACGCAGCGTTCTTTAGAACATTTCCGTATATCTGTAGAAAAAATGCCTGTCGCGTTAATCCACGCACTCGCTATCACAAAAAAAGCCGCCGCTAGTGTAAATATGGATCTAGGATTATTAGCCAAAGAGCGTGGCGATGCAATCATTGCTGCTGCTGATGAAGTATTAGCTGGCAAACACCCTACAGAGTTCCCACTGGCTATATGGCAAACGGGTTCTGGTACGCAAAGTAACATGAACATGAATGAGGTATTAGCTAACCGTGGTAGCGAAATCCTCGGTGGCCAGCGTGGTAATGATCGCCTTATTCACCCAAATGACGATGTTAATAAAAGCCAAAGTTCAAATGATGTTTTCCCAACAGCCATGCATGTCGCTGCGGTGGTTGCTATTCGCGAACATCTACTACCAGAACTAAAAGTTTTACACAAAACTTTAGATGCAAAAGCAAAAGAATTCAAAGATATCGTCAAAATTGGTCGTACCCACTTACAAGATGCAACCCCATTGACGTTAGGCCAAGAAATTTCTGGCTGGGCTGCAATGTTAGCACACAATGAAAAACATATTGAGAATTCAATACCTCATGTTTGTGAACTTGCTCTGGGTGGTACTGCTGTTGGTACAGGGTTGAATACTCATCCTGAATACGCAGTTCGTGTTGCGAAAAAAATTGCCGAATTAACGGGTCAGCCATTTATCACTGCACCTAATAAATTTGAAGCTTTGGCAACGTGTGACAGCTTAGTTCATGCTCATGGTGCACTGAAAGGCTTAGCGGCTTCATTAATGAAAATTGCGAATGATGTTAGGTGGTTAGCATCAGGTCCTCGTTGTGGCATTGGTGAAATTGCGATACCAGAGAACGAACCAGGTAGTTCAATCATGCCAGGGAAAGTTAACCCTACACAGTGTGAAGCATTAACAATGCTATGTGCGCAAGTGATGGGAAATGATGTTGCAGTTAATATTGGTGGCGCATCAGGCAATTTCGAGCTTAACGTTTTTCGCCCAATGGTAATTGATAACTTCTTACAATCTGTCCGTTTATTAGCTGATGGTATGCGTAGTTTCAATGAACATTGTGCTATTGGTATTGAACCAAATCGTGAGCGCATTGAAAAATTACTGCATGAATCATTGATGTTAGTAACCGCTTTAAATACCCATATTGGTTATGATAAAGCCGCTGAAATTGCTAAGAAAGCTCATAAAGAAGGGTTAACACTAAAACAATCAGCATTGAAATTAAATTATCTGACAGAAGAACAATTTGATGAATGGGTTCGCCCAGAAGACATGGTTGGAAGCATGAAGTCATAAACTTTATGGCTTGCTAATATCATGTAATAAACTGAGGAAACACCCATATTGGTAACAATTGGGTGTTTTTTAACGTTCTATATATAAATTTAAACGTGGGATTAATAATTCTACTGGCTTAGCTTTTGGCCGGTTACGTAGTGGGATATTATCTACATGGTAATCGTGTAATTCACCAACTTTTATTTCGGCAACTGTTTTCTCTAGGGCAAAAACAAATAAGGGGGTAGAGCAAGCAAATTGGGTTTGTTTTTGTTGAGAACTATCCCAGACTCGCGCTATCGGCTGAACCTTTACAGGGCGTTGAGTTTTTAAAATCGCATCATGGGGTAACGAGTAGATCAATTGAATATCGCTTTCTATTTGTAATTGCCAATGTTCTTTAGGGATATGTAAAGGGCAGCGACCACTTTCTAAACTTGCTTGTAAACGGCTTAATACGGTTTCTTTGGTCACTTTATTGATGATTTTTTTATTGGCCCATCCAAAATTAATGGTATCAATATCGACTAGTGAGGTGAGGGTGCGATAGGTATTTAATGTTAATAACCCATGAAGGCTTTCTCTTATAAATTCAAAACGTTGAGTTTCATTTATTTGTGTGACGATTGTTTTTATCTGTACTTTCAATTCATTAATCTTTGATATTAATGCATTAAATTCCCGATATGTTTTTAATTCAGTTTGGATACAGATAACACCAGGTAGACGGATAGCCGATTTATTGCTAATTTCTTCAGATTTATTATGGATAAACAGTAGGTTAATTAACTTAATTGTTGCTTCAATAGCACTATGACTAGTTAATTTTTGAACAGGAATATGGCTAATCTCGTTATTTTCTTCACCTTTGATTATATTAGGTAAAATAAACGTACTTGCTATAAATGGGACGAGTTGAGCTTGTTCTAACAATAAATGACTAAGTTGTTTTATTTCAATCTCTAAGTTATTGAAAGTGTCGATAAGTTTTTGTCTAGGGTTCATTTTTAGTTACAACATTCTATTTGTGATAAATAAAATGTAGCATTAACAATCATTATTAGCAATTTTTTAACCAGACTACGGGGGATTTTAGCGAAACTTAACGTTAGCGGGCAGGGGAACTGGTAGCTTTTTCTCTTCATTGGTACTTCAGGATGAGTTTTCCCCCCTGTACCGATAGCAGTACCATCGATATCTTTTCGATATAAGGCTTTGGAATACACCATTATCCTCGAATAAAATTCAGTAAATTATATATTAAATTGAAAGTGTTAATGTCTTAATTATGGAAATATTAAACATTATAAATGATGTAATACTCACTCAATTTTAAAAGGTAAGGTATGCTGACTATCCCACCGCTGATCCAACCGTTTGTTGACCTTTTTCAAAAAAATACAACTACACAAGCTAATTACCAATATCTTGGTACCATTCAACATATTCAAGATGCTTTACCCGAAGGGGCAACACCAAGTCATCTTCGTTGTGCTTTACAAGGGGAAGGCGTTTTATCTAGTTACAGTACTAATAATGAGAATAATTATTTATGTTCTGTGAATGCGCAAACCTGTGTGGTCGCAACGCTATACAATAAAAATAATCAGACTGGAGCCATTATTCATTTTGACCATAATATAATAAGTTTGATAGACCAAGCAGTTACAGCAACTTTATTACAAATAGCTCCTCAGAATAATAGCGATGTTGTATCAACGCTTACGGGAGGAATTTGGCTTATGGGTGGGGATAACATTGGTGAGCCGGTAAAAAAGGTATTAAGCAATCATGGAGTAAATTCATCTTGGGAACAATGGGCGATTTCATCGTGTATACCACATAATTATGGGGTTGTATTGAACTTACAAGATGGAAGTATTAACGCTTTTGAACAACCAATTCACTCAGTTATGCAATTTATTAATCCGTTATTAGCAGAAGCTGAGCATGCTAATAATTTTAATAGTTATTTGAGACCAGAAGTACGTCGAGCCAAAGACTTTATGGAACGTTTTCGATTACCCGCAATAAGTGAAAGAGAAAGTGGATTAACATTTACTGAAGGTACAAGGAGTAGCAAGGTAACGGTGGATGATGTCAATAAATACCATTTCAATATACATAACATATAGTATTGAAATGGTTTTAGATATAAATATACAGTTTAGCCTATTACTCAATTTTTGTTATATGAAAAACATTAATCTAATGATAAATCAATAACTTGATAGAATGCCTTTGACGTATCGTCTATCGTCCAAACAGCAAGAACAACCTGATATCCTGTTTGTTCTTGAGGCAACACACAGTTGTGTTTGACTGTGTTATCGGGGGTTTCTATACGGTGAAATTCGCAAAAAGGGGTTAATTCAAATTGAGCACGAGATAAGGGAATATTGGGCTCCCAATCGGGTTTAGTCATAAAATATTCCCATTTGGTCGTTTTATGTTTTGCAGTTAAATACCATTCAAATTCTACATTACGGGTCTTCAGGGGAACAGTCTTCCATCGCTCAGCTGTTTGTACATCGAGCGGTGAAAACTGAGAAAGGCCAGCGCTAGCAATTTCACCATCAGCAGGGCCTTGTTGTGGGAAACCTTTTGGACCTTCTAGTGACTGAGGTTCATATTGAATTTGACCACAATTGGTATTTACTTCTTTGCGGCACAAATACGAACGGCTTTCTGGAGACTTTACATATCCGTGGGGGTAGGCCAAAAAACTGCAGAAAAAAAGGATAGGTACAAGTAGTAATTGTTGTTTCATAGAATTTCCTCGTCATTAATAGAATAACTATCATCACTAACAACGAGGAGGATCGAAATTTCAACCTTTATTAAATACTAAGATAATTAATCATAACATCCTAATTTCAAACGATAGGCGATGATAATACCGATAAGTAATATTCCAGCAATAAATAAAGCAACACCGTTCCATCCAAAATAAGTCCAAAATACTCCACCTAAGGTGCCTGCAATACTTGAACCGGCATAATAACTAAAAAGATACATCGATGATGCTTGGCCGCGAGCCCGTTTTGCTCTTCGCCCAACCCAACTGCTTGCAACTGAATGTGCTGCAAAAAAGCCCGCCGTTAATACCGTCATACCAGATAGGATCACCCAAATATTTGGGTGTAATGTTAATAATATACCCACTAACATCATACAAATTGCAGAGATTAGTACACTACCTAAACCATATTTTTGTGTGAGACTACCAGTTTTAGTTGCGCTATATGTTCCCGTTAAATAAATGACAGAAAGAAGGCCTACAGTGGATTGTGAGAAATAGTAGGGGGCGTCAAGCAAGCGGTAACCAATATAGTTGTACATTGTCACAAAACCACCCATCAGTACAAAGCCTTCTACAAAGAGCCAAGGCAAACCTCGGTCCCTAAAGTGTAGGTGTAAGTTTACCCATAAATTTTTAGGTTTTAATGAGCTTGCACGGAAATGTTGAGATGGAGGTAATAGCCGCCAAAAGCCAATTGCAGCGATCAACGCTAATGTCCCTAAAAGAACAACAGCGACCCGCCATGAATAATAATCTGAAATTACCCCAGTCATTAACCGCCCACTCATACCGCCAATAGAGTTACCGCTAATGTATAACCCCATGGAGAGCGCAACATAACTCGGGTGAATTTCTTCACTTAAATAAGTCATTGCAACGGCTGCGACTCCGCTAAGTGATAGCCCAACCAATGCTCTAGCTATCAAAATACCATTCCAGCTTTGCATTACAGAGCTTAATAAGGTAAATAGCGCAGCACACATCAGTGCAATGACCATGACGTTTTTTCTACCAATGGCATCTGAAATTGGCCCTGTAATTAATAGACCTAGAGCCATTAAACCTGTACTGAGTGATAGCGACAAACTCGCGGTTGCAGGAGAAACATTAAAATCCTCAGACAACATTGGTAAGATAGGTTGAACAAAATATAACAGCGCGAATGTAGCGAACCCAACGGTAAAGAAAGATAAAGTGACACGTAAATATAGAGCATCATCTCTTTGAATATAATGCTTTTTAGGTTCGGTATGGGCAGGGGCGTCCGTTTTTTTCCCTTTGGCTGGTTGCTCAGAAGTCAGACTATTTGATGAATGTTCCATATGTATTCCTTGTCATACCAACTGGTTTGATTTCGATCAAAGAATAGAAATTTTTCAGTTTTTTGTCTAATATATTAATTATACACAATAATACTTTAAAGATATCAAATGAACTATGAGCATAGAACTTCGACACCTTAGATACTTTATTGCTGTCGCCGAGGAACTACACTTTGGCCGAGCAGCAGAGCGGTTGCATATGTCACAACCACCTTTAAGCCAACAAATACAAATACTTGAAGAAAAAATCCATGCGAAATTATTAGAAAGAAATAATCGTAACGTCGCATTAACACCTGCGGGAACGATGTTCTTGAAAGAAGCCTATCAAATTTTGGCTCAGGTTAATGCTGCGGCGACTAAAGCAGCGCGAATGGAAAAAGGCGAACTTGGCGAATTATCTATTGGGTTTACTTCCACCACACCCTTTATGCATAAGGTTACAATGAGTTTACGTCAGTATCGGGAGTCTTATCCTGAAGTTTCTATTCATATGCATCAGATGAATACTAAGCAGCAGATAGCTCCTTTAATTACTGGCCGTATCGATTTCGGTATTATGCGAAATACAGGGTTACCAGAGCAATTAGATTACAAATTATTATTCAAAGAACCTTTTATGGTGGCGGTTTATGAAGGACACCCATTGCTCGAATATGCTGATGTCGGCATTGATATAGAACAACTTGCTAATTACCCATTAGTTTTTTTCGAGCGCGATGTCGGGACTGCATTATACGATGAGATAAACCAGCTATTGACTTCTGCTGGTGTCGTACCAAAAATTTCTCAAGAAGCAGGTGAGGCAATGACTATTTTAGGCCTCGTCTCCGCAGGGATGGGGATTTCAATTATTACTGAGTCGTTTACACGTATGAAAGTTGATGGTGTGAAATATATAAAACTCGCTAATATTAATGCTTCATCTGAGGTTTGGTTAGTTTACAATACGCGTAGAACCTTACCTGCTGCGGCTAAAAAGTTAACCAACCTGTTAATGTCTAATATTGTTGGTGAATAAGTGTGATTAACATCACACTTATGCTGTATGCGAAATCATTAATATGCAGATTAAGGCATAATAACTAATTGCTTTATAAAGGATTTCAATTATTGCCATGGTGAATCAAACAGGTCATATTGACCAGATAAAACAATTAAATACGGGGATCGTATATCGAATAATTGATCAACATGGTCCTATTTCGCGTATTGCATTATCTAAACAATCACAACTTGCCCCAGCCAGTATCACTAAAATCACGCGTGAACTCATGGATGCTCATATAATAAAAGAGTTAGAGTTTCCTGTTCTCGGGTTGCGTGGTCGCCCAGCAGTAGGCTTAGTCGTTGAAAGTGAAGGGTGGCAGTTTTTAGCAATCCGCATACAAGACAAGAAAATCACTATTTCACTAAAGGAAATTAACGCTACAACATTAGCTCAAACAGAATATCCTTTTAAACCTATTAATAATGAACAATTTATAAATAAATTATCTGAATTAATTAGTCATTTTTTTGCGAGCCACCAGAGTATATTAGAAAGAGTTACAGCAATAAGCATTCTATCTGATGGCGTCTTAGATCCTTATACCGGCGTTATCCATCACCATGCTCACTTTAATATTAACCAATTAGCTATTGGCGAATACTTAACTGAACATACAGGGCTACCTATTTATTTACATCCATCAGTGGATGCTTTGGCATTAAAAGATTATTTTTCCCATTTGGCAAAACGAAAAGCAAAAAACATTATTTATCTTCAACTACAAGATGTTGTCAATATTACAGTTCTAAACCATGGTATAACGTTAGATGCTAATACTCAGCGCCCCAATTTATTTGCTCATACCCAGTATAAAAAAACGCAAAACATCCCCTGTTATTGTGGAGGTGTTGGTTGCTTAGAAACACACACATCCCTACCTGCAATATTGCAACAAGCAAATAACTTACTCTGTAATTATTCAGACTCTTACTTACAACATAATATTATTTCTATTGATAGCATTTGTAGCGGCGTAAAATTAGGCGATACTCTTTGCATTCAACTTATCGACAATATTGCGCAGTTATTGGCAAAACCATTAGCTTTAATGGTCAATGTACTCGGAACCGAATTAATCTTAATCAATTCGCCTATTAATCAAATCTCAGAATTATTTTTTGATAAACTTCATCACTACATCGACCAGCAGTCAATTCCTCTTTACTCATCAAAAATAACAATAGAAAAATCCACGTTAAGTGTTAGTGATAGTGAATCATCATTAATACAACGTGCTTTATATGATGGTTCGCTATTGATGCAGTTATTACAAGGTTAAATTAATTCGATAATCTTTACATTATCCCACACAAAATTGAGCTAACGCAAACTTATCACTTTCCCATTCCAATAAACTGAATCCATATCATTTTTGCAGCTTATTGCTGTGTAAGTCTGTCACTTCAGGATAGAAAAAGACCATGATCAATCTATTTATTACCGGGACAGATACAGATGTCGGGAAGACAGTATCGACGCTTGCCATATTGCAGGCACTAAATGGCCAAGGAATTAAAGCCGTCGGATATAAACCCATCGCGGATCAATGCATTGATACGCCAGAGGGGATAAGAAACAAAGATGCATTATTAATCCAAAGTGTATCTAAAGACCGTGTTTCCTATGATGAAGTCAATCCAGTGCGGATCAGCGATAATTATAGTCACGAAAACAGTATTGATTTCAATCAAATCAAACAAGGCTTAGAGCATTTACACAGCCAATGTGACATGGTTGTCATTGAAGGTAATGGAGGCTGGCGATATCTTCTTGATGATAATACGTTTTATGCAGATTGGCTAAAAGGGCAACCAGTAGGTGTTATTCTTGTTGTAGGTATTCAACATGGCTGTGTTAACCATGCCTTGTTAACTGCGGAAGCGATTAGAGCTGACGGACTACCTTTGGTTGGTTGGATGGCAAATCGCATTAACCCTGGGCTCGCACATTACGCTCAAATCATTGAAAGATTACAACACCACATTAAGGCCCCACTAATTGGTGAGATACCCTATCTATTGCGCCCTGAAGAGAAAGAACTTGGGCATTATCTAGATGTAGAAAAACTTCAACAATTTATTGCTATACCCGCCTAACTCGCAAAATAAATAAAGGGCGCGTAAAAAATATCGCGCCCTTGATTTTAGCCATTAGAAATCAATCAATGACGTGTATAAATAATTTTATACGAATCATTTTGGCAGTGCCCAACAACTTGCCCTTTAGATGAATCGGCCTCATCATTAGGGACTGCGACTAAACTAAAATTGTCAGCAGGTACACCGTTATTGATGATTTTCTGCTTGATCTCTTCAATTACGCTTTCACATGAAGCTTGTGCAAAAACCGGTGCTAGCGTTAATACTAATAATGGAACTAATAATTTCTTTTGCATTATACCTCCTTGGTAATCAATCCATAAAACAGCAAGCTAGAAATTATGGATTGATTGGACGGCCTGTACTGACATCAAGACAGCGCTTGGTGCTAGGTTCCCAATAAGCATTCAGATTAAGGCTTTTTTCACATTTATCTTTTGCATCAAAAGCGGCATCTATCTTATCAAATTCTTTTTCAGTACGAGTATTGACTTTATTACGTAGCATACGGGTATTATCCCATTGCTCTTTTTCCTGACGCGCTTGCTCTTTGTTAAGGGTATCATCACCTTTACCAACAGAAACACATGTGCTTCCGGCGGTACAGGATGTGGTTGCTTGTGCTGCCAAAGAGGATGTTACCCAAAATAAAGGGAGACAAAAACAAAACGCAGTTAAGCCAGTTTTCAAAGTTTTATGTGGGCTCATGTAAAAATTCCTTACTTGAGTAGGGGCAATAACCAAAGTATAGCCAAAAGTATATGATTGCGTCAGTATAGAATAGTACTAAAAATCAAAGTTGTTTATGTACGGTTAAACCTGCAAAGGTTTGGCATACTGGCATCAATTCAAGTGTATTCACATTCATATGAGCAGGTAATGTTGCCACCCAATAAACCGTTTCAGCGATATCTTCAGGCGTCAAGGCTTCTGCACCTTGGTACGTATTAGCGGCTTTATCATCATCACCTTTAAAACGAATATTGGAAAACTCTGTTCCACCCACTAAGCCTGGTTCTATATCAGTAACCCGGATCTTTTTGCCTTGAAGGTCAGCACGTAGACCTAAAGAAAATTGTTTTACGAAGGCTTTAGTTGCGCCGTATACATTACCGCCTTTATAAGGCCAGCTCGCAGCCGTTGAACCGATGTTAATGATATGACCATGATTATTCGCGACCATACCTTGTAGTACCTCATAAGTCATATTAACTAAACCTTTAGTATTGGTATTAATCATAATTTCCCAATCATCAGGGTTAGCATCAAAAGCAGGTTCTAAACCGAGCGCTAAACCAGCATTGTTAACTAGTACATCAATATTTTTGAGATGAGCAGGCAAACTTGCAACAGCTGATTGAATTGCTTTTCTATCTTGGACATCCAAAGTTAATGGATAAAATTTTTCACCTAGTTCCTGATGTAGCGCTTCTAAACGTTCTGTTCTACGGCCTGTTCCAATAACGGTATAATTATGTTGAATAAATTTGCGAGCTATAGACTCACCAAAGCCCGATGAAGCACCTGTTACTAATATAATCATGAGAACCTCAAATTGTTATTGTTGTGTCAGCATGTAGCGATTTTAACGCTTTCTAATGTGAACTACAAAAGCTGTTATAATCCTAGGATATGTTTATCCTTAGGGTAACTTAATGTGTAACTAAATGGGATCTGAATCTCTTCATTCGGTTTTAGCTCAACATTCCAAGTTATTTTCCCTGTTTTTTTGTTGATCACAGCGTCTTTATTATCTACATCTGACACTTTTATATCACTGTCTTCACTAATAGGCAGTTGGTCATAAATAGTTAATTTAACAGGGGTTGGATGTATGTTTTTAGCTTTGATGAGATAACTCTCTTTTTGCTCTACCGTTGAACCAATGAAGCTTGGTTTTTTCTTCATTTTTTCATTGTTTTCACGTGAAATCTGAATATTTTTATCGATACCAAAAGGAACTTGTAAAGTATCAGTCAGTCGATTTGCATCGATTTTAACGTTTCCAATATACGTATTTCCATAGTAAATATTGGCATTTCCGTTCAATAAGTTTAGAGCTTGCCAATTTTCAATATCTGCTTGTAAGAAGACATCCTCTGCAAGTTTTGGTGTTGCAGTGTACTTATACTTAGCCGCAATATCTTCTTGTTTAATCGTCAATGAACTTGGCTTGGATGTACTTTTCAGTGTGAAAGGAAGGGTGATTTGATAGTTTAGGCTAATACCGTTATTTGCGGTGGTCACAAAATCAGCAATACCTGACCCAACCTTTTTTTTGCTAGCAGTCATACTTTCTTCATACATAGCAACAGGTGCAGCTGGCATTGGTTTCATACGGACTTGACGTTCCAACTGTTTATTTTCATCATAAATTGACAGACGCCAAGGCTGTAAATCAAAAGGGGTGATATTCTTTGATGGATTAATGGTCGATAAGGTTAGGTCAATATTTTCCCAATCAATACCTGTATTTTGAATGACATCCGCTTTATAAGTTAAAACTATAGGTGATTCTGTGTTCTGACTGCGTATATCATAGCTAGGTGACCAAGCGGCATCCTGTGTTAAATAAGAAAGCTGTAGTTTTGCTGTTGTGGCTTCAGGTGCGTCTATCGACATAACAACCTGTGTTTGTTTGCCTAGGGAAGCCGGCATATTTTGGTCAATTTGGGCTTGTAGCAGTGCTGATTTTTCTTCAAGCTCATCGATAGTGAGTTGGTATTTTTGTTGTTCTTGTAAAATTTTCGTCATTTGCTGACGTATAAAGTCTAGCTTTTGGGATGATTGCTCTAAAGATTGAGCATTATTTTCCCCAAAAAAGCGTTGGTCTTTCAATAAGCTTAATTGTTCTTCTCCGACTTTAATCGCAATAATAGCATCTTCTATTTGCTGCATTAATTGCTTTTGTTGAGTTTGAAGTGCCTTGATATTTTCGGGATAAACAACTTCAGTAGGGACAGTTTGAATATTAACAGAACGAATTATTACATTTTTATCATTTAGGTTAACTGATAACGTACGTGGGTCAACGTTATGGGCTATATTCGTTAAAATTACCTTATTTTGCCCCTTATTAAGTGACAGCGTCACATCATTATCTAATTCAGCCCCGTGTAGAAATACAGTGGCATGATTTAATTTAACTGGTTGATTTAAATTGTTTTTAGCTTCAGCAAACGCATATTGAGACGTAAAAAGTGCCGTCAATATCAAACTACTTGCCAGTCGAGTAGATACGGTCATATGTGAACTCCAATAATGATAAAGTTATTACACACGAAATTATGTAACCATCCTATTTAACTGATCTTTTCAGCGATAGCAGATAAAACCGAAAAGTTGATTATAAAAATTAAGTTATTAAACCTAAAAATATCCATAAACAGAAAATAGCTAAAGGAAAATAAAAAAGATTAAGGTAAATATTGAAAGATGTTTTTTACTTTTGTGGAAAAATAATACATCAAATTTTTTAAATTGAGAATAGGTGTATTTTATGAATATAGCCCCGACTAGCTCCACATTTTATTACAAAGCTGATCACAATGATGCCACTACAGTTATAAAGACGCTAAATAATGAATTATTAAAAATTGAAAAGGAGCTTTACAATCAATACGAGCCTAGCCCCGAAAGAAAAAATGAACTGAACAGTAAGGCATTTGAAAATATCAATATAATAGAAGATATCTTAAAGAATAAGGAAGAGATAAATATCACATCAATCAAAAGGTTACAAGAATTAAACGTTATGTATGGTATGGCAGCAATGAAAAGTGGAGATACGGAGTGGGAGAGCTTTGGGTTATCCAAAGAGGTTTTTGAAAATAATGAGAAATTCTTTAACTCTACAGATTGTTTACTTAGTACCAGTGAACAATTAAAACAAAAGATAGATATAGAAAAAAGACTTACGTACTGGAATACCTGTCAATATAATTTTGCTTATAACATTGTTTATGAAGGAATGTCTGCACCAAGTGATCTAACACAGAATGATTTTCATCATCATTTTGAACAATGTAGCCGAAGTAATATTTCTAACGATATTGCAATCGCAGCAGCAAATGCAAAGTGTGCAGAAAATTTATGTAAATCCTCATTAACTGAGCAACAGAAATCATCTGATATATTAATGAATACAACATTAAGACTCAATAAGTTCTATCATGATTATATAAATACGCCTTCCGCTGATTTAAATGATGACATAAGGTCTGATGCATTTTTTTTAGTCAAAAATTTGTCAGTTTACTTACCTTTTGAAATAAAAGAAAAATTTGGTATTAATTAAATAATATTAAGGAAGAAGAAATGCTCAGTTCTAGGCTTTATTCAGTAAAGGATACCAGTAGTCAATATGGTATTAATCTTGAAGAAAATACCAAATATTCATCATTAAAACATATTCTAGAAAACATAAAAAACATATCAAATAACAATGTAGAAATGAGCACTAGTGGGCCATCAGGGCATTCAATAATCTATACAAATGGTAAGATAAAGCAACCTGCAGCAAATGGTCATTTAATACTTAATCCAAGTGGGATTGACCTACGAGTTATCCCTGGGAAAATTAAAAACGTTAATTATGAAAAAATTAGTGATAATAGATATAAAGCTAATTTAATGTCTCATGATGGAAATAAAGTATTGTCATTAAGTTTTTATTCAAAAGAAGATTTAAACATAAGCTCAAGTGAAATCGTCTCTCAAAAATCAACAATGAAAACAATAAATAAAAGTAATGATATTGAAAACTTATGGAGAAACATGGCTGATGTACACCATTTTTATCCAATGCTACAACAACTTGGAATAAGCAAACTTGAAGCATTCCAAAAAGTACCAAATGACTTGGCAAGAAAAGTAAGTACAGAAAGTTTATTGACAACTTTAAATAAGATACATAACGACAATAAAAAAATGATGATTTTTGTGGGTAATGATTCTGCAATCCAGATCTATACAGGCCCAATAGATAAAATTACTGAAATAATGAATGGCAAAAAAATAGTCATCCACGGTACAACTGAAGAAGGAGGGAAATCAGTAATAAGAATAGCAAAAGATGAGGTTGGGGAAGCTTGGGTTGTTAATAAAAACTCTCGTGATGGGTTTATTACAAGCCTAGAGTTATTTAATAAAAATGAAGAGCATATAGCCCAATTTTATGGAGTTAGGAGAGAAGGGCAAAAGCAAGATGAATACTGGGGGGATTTAATGAGGAAATTACCGAATCACTAGCTCATTGATCATTATTAATAGAATTATAAAATAGAAAAATGGTGGATAATCAAATGATAAATAACATTTTTGATATTAAAACATTTTCATCACATCAAGGTACAGATGCAGAATCTGCGCTCTCGGAGCACGAACCAAACATACACCAAAAAATTAACCATATCAGCAATCTCCCACTTGAGCTAAAACAAAATATTGCATTTAGGCTTGATGCTTCAAGTTATGAAAACTTTCGCAATGCATCAAAGGAAATGACAGATGATTTACCGTCTTTTCGTTATATGCTTGCGAGTTTAAAAAATAACAACTGTACTGGCCAATTAAGAGAAGATTATAAATCAGTGCTCTATGGTAACCTTAATCAGCGCTATGACGACCAATTAGATGGTATATGGACCGGGTAGTGATAATGTTAGCAATAGAAGGCTAAACGTCAAAACCTCAAACTAAGATTGAAATATCCTATTTTAAGCATGTAGTATTAGAAGAACATTAAGAAAGCCTTTATGGAGAATTCATGCTAACAGTTTGGGGTCGTAAAACTTCATCTAACGTCCAAGCACTAATGTGGTGTATTGGTGAGTTAGAATTACCTTATAAGAGGCTTGATTTTGGGCATCGCTATGGCGGTACTGATACTGACGAATTTTACCGCTTAAATCCTAATCGTACTGTTCCTGTTATTCAGGATGGTTGCAACCCTCCATTATGGGAAACTGGGGCAATACTTAGGTATCTTGCTAACCGATATGCAAAAGGGAATTTTTGGCCTGATGAAATATTAGCAAGAACCGAGGTTGATCGCTGGATGGAATGGTCAAAGTTAAATGTAGCATTGGCATTTACGGCGCCTATCTTTTGGCAAGTAGCACGCACTCCAAAGGAATCCCAAGATATTAATTCCATCAAACTTGCTATCGACAAATTTGAAAATAATTTAATGATTGCAGAAGAGATATTAGCATCCAGAAACTACTTGGCCAGTGATGATTTTTCACTGGCTGACATCCAATTCGGGCATGTGTTGTATCGTTATTATGATATTGATATAAAAAGAAAATTGCTTCCTTACATTGAGGCTTACTATAAGCGTCTTCTTGATAGGCCTGCATATCGCGAGCATGTTGCTATTTCGTATGATGAACTCCGGCCAGCAAAACCTTAATCTTAGATGTATAAATAGCACTTTATGTGACGCTGTCACTTATTCATCGATAAAATGATGGGTATATCTACAGCTTAAAAATTTGAATCAACACCATAGTGTTGATTCAGTTTTGTTCGTATTAAATATGCAGCGGGCATTTAACTACATAGGTTATTTTTTATGAAAATATATACTTTTCCTAGAAGTCGTTCTCTGAGGGTTTTATGGACATTAGAAGAACTTGGTGTTGACTATGAAACAGTTAGAGTTGATATGTTCAGCGATAAACCTAAAGTTAAATCACCTCATTCACGAGGTAAGGTTCCGTTAATGGTAGATGGGGATGTTTCAATAGAAGAGATATTTGCGATATGTCATTATTTGTGTAATAAACACCCAAAGGAAACGTTCTATCCATCTGATATAAAAGAACAATCAGTTATTTATTCTTATATAAGCTTTGCTTTAACAGATTTAGAATCTCCTATCTGGAATCTACTAAAACAACTTGTTTTTATTCCTGAAGAGAAGCGTTCTTTATCGTTAGTTGATTACTTTAAAATAGAATCTGAAAATGTAACAAGGCAATTTAAGCTTAATAAAGATAACGAGTGGGTCGCTGGTGACAACTTCACTTTAGCTGATATTTTTCTATCTCATACGCTTTTGTGGGCTAGGTTATGCCATGTTAACCTTAGTCCTACAATTAATGATTACATTGATAGGGCTATTAGCCGGCGGTCATACATACAAGCCCAGGAAAAAAATAATTTATAAAACAACAAACAATAACATTTTGATTAACAGGAAAAATCACACCAATGAAAGCCATATCTATAGTTTTTCCAGCAGGTAAAAATATTGCGTTAGGAATAAAAACGTTAGAAATAAGAAAATGGGCACCAAACATCGATTGTAATGAAGACTTACTAATTGTTGAAAATCACCATTATCTTTTAAAAGATGGCGATGAAGAAATGGGGAAAGCAGTCGCAATTGTTAAAGTGAAAAATGTGAGGCCATTCGTTGAAAGTGATATTGATGCAGCCTGTGCATTTTACTATGAAGCAGGTTGGCTAGCTTGGGAGCTAACTGATATCCGAGCTATTGAAACCCCAGTAAAAATGATAGCAAAACGTAAGATTTATGAAGTCGAGTTGAGCTAAGATTCAATCCTTACGATTAACCAATTCAGCGATAAAAAAGCCAACATGATTAACCAGCCAGAACGCTGGATTTCTTCATTTCATACTTAGGTTCGCATAATGCATATTATGTTAAATAGGATATTGAATTAAGAATCGGTCTTGATAGATCAAGCATTGTTAGTTCCCTATTGACTTAGAGCCGTGTTCAGCTTATTTATATGCGCTCAATGATAACCTAACCTATAACTTCGGATATGCCGTAATGAGTGAATTTAAATCGAAATCCCCTTTACATGGAGTTACACTAGAAATGCAAGTTAATGCATTGGTTGACAGATACGGTTGGAACCAACTTGGGCGTACTATAAAAATAAACTGCTTTAACAAAGATCCAAGTATTAAATCCAGCTTAAAGTTTCTGCGCCGAACACCTTGGGCAAGAACTCAAGTCGAATTACTCTATTTGGATATGATAGAAAATAATTCGATTGATAATACTGATTTAGATTCTGATGACCCTTGGTGTAATTCACGACATTAAAAATAAACTGTAATTAACTGGCTACTGAAACTTAAGCTGTTTTATTTCTTAGCTTATAAGTAAGAGCCATCTCAATGCATATGGCCAATTCTTTTATTGGCAGCGCTTCATTGATATCTAAGATAATTGCTCGGTTCTTTGAGTAATTAAGTTCAGGAAAAAGCGTTCTAAATGAATCAATTAAGGTGGTTTGACAGTGAACAAAAAGAGCAACGGAGCTCTGATTGAACCGGCCTATTCGTATCGTTGTTCCTGAGCCCGTTTCAATTGTTTGATAACTTGGTTGCCCCCATTTCAGAGTCTCAGTGATTGTTCCTACTTTTTTATTTTCTGCTGCTGTTCTAAAAATCAGCTCTCTAATCATTAATAACACTTTTTGGTATTGAATAGGATAACTGCCAAATACCAAATTCACTCTATCATCCGAAATGGTTTTCATATAACTACCGCTAATTTATTTTAAGACATCCTTGTCATACCTATGTACTTTAGCCTTCCTAGCTGATATTTACATAATATATTCGTTACATTCTGCCCTGTTGTATACTAAATTCAATCAAAGATTCGAGCACACTTTGTTGTCCAGTTGGTAAGACTGGTAATAATGTTTCCCTTCTTTTTTCTTTGTCGTATAGCGATTCTATTAGCCATCCAACTAGATAAAGGGCGGAAAGGCAACCACCTGCTGTAGCTACCCTTCCATGACATACAAGAGGTTGCCCTACTGGCTCAAGTTGTGATGCTAATAATGCATTCCTAGCATCTGGATGAGTGGTGGCTCTTCGTTCAGGTAATAGGTTTAATGCATTAAGAATTAAAGCGCCTGCACAAATAGAACCGATATACTGTTTTTCAGGGTTTAATTTAAATTCGGATAAAAAATCTGCATTTTCAATCGCCTTTGGTACGCCATTTTTACCACTACTAAATAATACCGCATCAGCTGAATTCGCTTCAGATAATGCCCCTTGAACATGTATGTTTAAGCCATGTGCTGATCGTAAGCTTGATTTGTTCCCTAATATTTTGACTTGCCAATCTATATGGTTACGGCCAAGAATATCCCACATAAAAAAAAGGTCTATATCCGTAAAATCATCAAATGCAACAATCACAATTTTTTTCATAAATTTATTCCTTTTAGCGGAAATACAAATTAAGCTTTAACGTATCAGAACTTGAATCACCATACACAGACTGTATTGAAAATGAAAAAATTAACGAGAACATCTTGGATTAACGCAGGTTTTAATATTTTGGATAATGAAGGATATACACGTTGTTCTGTTGAGAGAGTTGCTAGGAAACTAGATGTTACCCGAGGCTCCTTTTATCATCATTTTAATGACCGTGAAGATTTTATCCGTTCAATGCTTTCTTGTTGGGTTGTTGAATATACTGATAAAATATTAAATGAACTAGAACAAGAAACGAGTATCAATAAGGTGCTTACAGAGTATATTAATTTCACATCAAGAAAAAAAACAGCAAGAGAAATTTCCATCAGAGCTTGGGCATTACATGACCCTATCGTTGCAGAGTATCAAACGATTGTTGATGAGAAGCGTTTAAATTTTGTTATTAATAAATTAGGAAGCCTACCTATTCCGGCTCAACATGCTCAAACAATTGGTAAATTAGTACATCTTAGTTTAATTGGTGGCACCATATCTGGAGAGAGGTTAAATAATCTAAACTTCAATAAATTAATTTTAAATGGCGTAAAACTTAAAAAATTTTTATTTTAAATAACCCGTTGTTTATGGCATTTACTACCCCTCCTACTCCACCTATCTACATTTCAGGAAAGACTCATTTTTTAGCTTGGCTAAAGATAAATGTTGATTAAAACCATAGAACTCTATTGATATTATTGAATTATTCGATTTTCGAATGTCACCACGCTGATTTATTTGATTTTATAATCAAGTTCAGTAAGTTAAGTTCAATAGCATGATATCACTCTGAATATTAAAAATATTGCTGACTATTTTTAAGATCTAAAAATACCGGCAAGTGAATGAATTTCAGTATATGAAAAAATATTATAAGCAATAAAGAGGAATATATGGGAGTAGACAAACTAAAATCATTAGTTATCACTGGTACTTTTGTTTTACTTTGGGGCAGTGCTGCAATTTTTACTAAGCTAGGAATCGATAATGCTTCTTCTATGATTTTATTAGTATTTAGATTTAGTATCGCACTAATTGTCATTTTGATATTTTGCAGATATAAACAACAATATTTACCTGAAAAAGGAATGATATTACAAACGGCATTGGTAGGAATTATTTTAATCGGTGGCTACTCTATTTGTTATTTTTTATCAATGGAAAATGGTGTTACTCCTGGTCTTATCGCCACTATTATGGGAGTACAACCAATACTTTCACTCTGTATTACAGAACGAAAAATTTATGGCTACAGGTTAGTTGGGTTAATTATGGCGTTATCCGGCCTAATTGTGCTTGTATGGCATAGTTTAATAACTTCCCAGTTACCTATTATGGGCATTGTACTTTCGCTAATGGCACTGTTATTTATGACTATCGGAGCTATTTCACAGCAAAAAATTAAGCAATCTCCATATAGAGTGTTACCGATTCAATACGCTGTCAGTTTGGTACTATGTTTGTTATTCATTCCAATGCAAACTGTACATTTTAATTTTAACTTGAATTTTCTGATATCCATCCTATTTCTAGGTATATTTATTTCCGTTATCGCTCAAATATTACTTTATTATTTATTAAGTAAGGGGAATGTAGTGAATGTAACTAGCTTATTTTATTTTGTTCCGATTGTTACGTCATTGCTTGACTATTGTATTCTTGGGAATAAACCTTCATTATTTGGCATCTTTGGCATGGCTGCAATTATACTGGGGATTATATTGGTTTTCTATAAGCCTAAAAAGGGGGCCCTTAGCCATGTTAACAGTTGGTTAAAAAAGTAGTAAAACATAAAAAATGGAGGCTTCCTTTAACTAACCAAGTATATGTGTTTTATCTTTCAAACTCATTTAGCTACTCTTAGAGTTTGGATTAGGAGATTATAGAGGCTATCAACAGCTTGATCTCCAAGAGACTGATTACTTCTATATGCTGCGACACCCATTGGTTCCAAAGGCCCTAACCCATGCAATGCGCCTAATATTTCCAGATTGGGGGGAACACTACATTGAGTCAGTACAGCAACGGCCAGCCCACTTTCAACAGCAGCAACCTGCCCTGGCAAGCTCGAACTATTATAAACAATTTTATATCTACGCCCCTGTAATGAGAGCGCATTGATGGCGCTTCGTTTTGCCAAGCTGGTGTGCTCATATACCGCGATCGGTAATGGGTCACGTCGCCAAATTTCAAATTGTGAAGAACCGACCCATACCATAGGCTCATAAAATAATAATGCTCCCTGAGTATTATTTTCTCTTGAGACTAAAGCTAAGTCTATTTCACCCTTTTCTACCTTTGGTATCAATGAGGTAGATTGCTCACAGTTAAGCTCTATTTCAACGGAGCTATGGTATGCGGCAAAACGTTTTAATACAGGGGTCAGATATTTTTCAGCATAATCATCTGGAACACCAAGTCTGATTCGCCCTTCTAGCTCACCACCATTAAATGCAATAATAGCTTCATTATGTATATCCAGTATCCGCCTTGCATAACCCAATAATTTTTGACCTTCGTAGGTTAATTGATGTTGCCGAGGATTACGTACTAACAATTGACAACCGAGTGATGACTCAAGCTTTTTTAGTTGCATACTGACTGCAGATTGTGAGCGATGAATCTCCAAAGCAGCAGCAGAGACAGACCCTGTATTTACTACAGCGACAAAACATTTTAACCAGTCAATTTGCAAGTCTGTATATTTCATAACCAATCCATTCGTAAATCGAATTTATAAATTTCGAATTATTCATTTTAATAAAAAAACCATAGACGATATTATTCTTATCGAAGATGAAATTACATTATAAGGTCATATATGGATAACTCAAAACGACAGTATTACAAAAAACACTTAGAACAAATTACTTCTTTTCAAACGAGTAATCCAAATGAAAACCCATGGGTACTAGGAAAACCCAAAACAGAAATAATTGATGTGGTTGATTATGACCCAAACTGGCAGGCGCAATTTAAACAGATTAAACAAAATATACAAAACAAGTTAGGTCATAAGGCGCTTGCTATCGAGCATGTGGGCTCTACCGCAGTTTCAGATCTATCAGCAAAGCCAGTAATTGACATTGATTTAATTGTCAAAAACCCGGAACAAGAACTTAATTATGCTCCTATATTAGAAGAGTTTGGTTTTTTACTAACTGTAAGAGAACCTTCGTGGTACCAACATCGCATGTTTCGCCTTGAACAACCAAGAGTTAATTTACATGTATTCGGGCCTGACTGCCCTGAGCACCTACGTCATATCTTATTTAGAGATTGGTTACGTACACATGCCGATGATAGAAGATTATACGAAGAGGCAAAAAAAATGGCCTCGGTTAAAGTAACCAATGTACAGGTATACAACCAAAACAAAGAAAACGTAATTAAAGAAATATACGACAAGATTATTAAAACAATAAGTGAATAAGCAGAACAATATAATGAAAAAAATTATACTCATTAAATCATCGGTTATGGGAATGCAATCCCATACTAAACGTATGCTTGATTCTTTTGAGCACTCATGGACTGAAAATCATAAGAATACCGCCATTATTCAACGAGATTTAATAGCATCTCCTCTACCAATTATGGATGAAGATATTTTTTCTGCGTACTATTCGGTACCAGAGCAGCAACAAAGTGAAAAACAAAAAGAAGCTCTAGCTATATCAGATAAGCTTATTGAAGAACTTAAAATTTCGGAACTAATCGTAATCGCAGCTCCGATGTATAATTTATCAATTCCTAGTCAACTAAAAAACTACTTTGACCTTATTATCAGAGCAGGTTTAACGTTTAATTATGTAAATAACGAACGCATTGGTTTACTTAAAAATAAGAAAGCTTTAATTTTAACAAGTCAAGGTGGATTAAAAAATGCTAATAAATCTGATTATTTTGTTGATTATCTAAGGGATATACTCAGTTTTGTTGGAATTGAGCACACCACTTTTATTGGTGTTGAAGGTATTGCTATGGACACAAGCCGTATTGAGTTAGAGCATATTAATGCTGAAACTCAAATGAAAAATTTCATTAACAATTACTAAATAGCTAGTCTTGAGTAAGAAGAACTGTGCTTAATGGTATAAAATGAGATATAAATAACACTAAAAAATCATAATTAACTTAATTAAATTAGAGTCTATTTTTCATAACGCATGAATAAACCTTACGTAAAAACTTTTATTTACCTTAAGGTTGTTAAAGAAAAATACTCTAATTTAAATTTAGGCCACATTCTATTTATATGTTTTTGCAAAAAAAAACTGAGGTTAAGAAAAAACAAGTGGTTGGTAAAATTCACCTCAAACACCATATGCTTACTATAATACAAAAAATTTAATAATGTTTTTATAATAAAACGGCCAGCATAATGCGGGCCGCTTTATTTATCGGCGATATAATATAAAAGATATTTAGCTAATTAATTGATAAAATCTTCTCTCATAGGAACAAAGATATCTAATATTTCACCATCCAATAAACATTCACATTGGTGTTCTTCATTTGAAGGTACATATATAACATCACCACTGCTTACTACTTTAACTATTGCCCCTACGCGATAGTTAAATGAGCCAGATAAAATATAATTCATTTGTTCATGTTGATGTTGGTGTAACTCACCTAATGTTCCTGTAGCTAAGGATATTTTTGCTATCATCATATTTTTACTACCTAAAAATATTTTCCTTAACGTACCCGGAGCAATATTTTTCGCCATGATGTCTTTATCAAAAATAAACATGTTTTATATATCCAAATAATAATTATAATTTAGAGTTAATTAGTTTGTTCGATTTCATGATCTGCTGGCACAATTGGCTTAATATCTCTTAACATAACCAAATAGACTAAAGCACCGATAGCGCAAGCAATCCCTGATACGATTAATGCCCAAATAAATGACCCTGTAGCAGCAATAATATAACCCGTTACGATAGGCCCTAATATTCCACCACAATTTGATACCGCACTTTGCATTCCACCGAGTACCGAAGTCATATTACGAGGTGCAACATCTCCTGGTAGTGACCAAATCGCGGATGCAGCAAATGCAAGGGCTGCATAAGATAAACATAATAATGCCATCATCAGTGTTGTAGACTCTACGAGACCGGAGAATGCAATACTGGTTGCAATTAACATTCCGCCGACAATAGGTATTTTACGTGCAAGACTGACGTTATTATATTTAATAAATAAATAATCTGTTGTCCACCCACCTAACCATTGCCCAGCGATACCACAAAGAGGTGGCAACATCGCGGCAAAGCCCATTTCTTCTAAACTCATTCCCCTTTCCATCATTAAATAAGCAGGGAACCATGTAATAAAGAAATAAATGGCATAGTCCAACATAAAAAACCCAATACACATTGCTTGTACATTGCGATAACGGATTAAGTGGTACCATTTCATTGGCTGAATATTATCAATGCCTTCTTTTTTTACCTGACCTTCGCGAATATAAGCAAGTTCTTCAGGGCTAATCTTAGGATGTTGTTCTGGGTCGTGATAAACTTTAAGCCAAGCAAATACCCAAAGTACACCAAGCGCACCACAAATAATAAATGCAGCTTCCCAGCCCCATTTTGCAATGATCCAAACAACTAACGGCATGGCAAAAGCTGTTCCGAATTTTGAACCACTATCGAATAATGCTGTAATGCGGCCACGTTCTCTGTCTGGAAACCATTTTGCCGCAATACCGCTATTACATGGGTAAGCCCCTGCTTCCCCCATCCCCATTAAAATACGAGTAGAAATAAAACTCAGCGGTGTTTTTGCTAACGCAGTTGCAGCTGTAGCTAGAGACCACCACAAGACTGACCCTGCTAACGTTTTTCTTTGGCCATATTTATCTGCAATAAACCCCGCAGGTATTTGGCAAAGTGCATAGCTAAGAAAGAATGCAGACATAATCCAGCCCATCATTTCAGGCGAAATCTGTAACTCTTCTGAAATAGTTGGCGCAGCTGCCGACATTACTGTTCTGTCTAGATAATTAATGACAATAGCAAGAGTCATTAATATCGCTATCGAAAATCTGACTTTAGTACCCTTATTCTTATATGCCATAATAACCAAACCTTTTTAAAAGAATGGAAAGCCAGGCAAATATTATGACTACCTGGCTTATAATATAAGTTACTTAAATAAACGTTCTGGATTTATTGTAAACTTAGCTAATTTATCTACATCAAGCTCAATACCAAGCCCTGGTTTATTCGGAATAGTGAGATACCCCTCCTCGTCAACTTTAAATGGAGTTTTAACAATGCCATCGATATATTGGCTACCGCCAATAAACTCAACAAAATCAACTTGAGGGAAAGCGGCCGCCATTTGCAGGTCGGCAGCCAGCCCCATCGCTGTATTCCATCCATGCCCAACATATTTAACGCCAAATTCATCGGCTAACCATGCAATCCGGCGCTGCTCAGAAATACCGCCAACTTTTGTCACATCGGGTTGTACAATGTCAAAAGCGCCTTGGGATAACCAAGGTAAAAATGCTTGGCGACGAGTTAGCACTTCACCACCGGCTATTGGTACTGGGCTTTCTTTACGTAACACTTTAAAATCTTCGATATCATCAGGTCGCAAGGCTTCCTCAAACCAACCCACTTGATATTCAGCCAACATATGAGCTGTTTGAATAGCCCATTTCAACCCATTTGGCCAGTAAGCATCACTTGCTCCTGCATCAATAAATAGCTGGGAATCTTGCCCTGCCGCATCCCTTGCAGACTCTACTATTGCACGGTCTAATTGATGATCATTACGACGACCAAATGGACCCCAACCAATTTTAAATGCCTTAAATCCAAGTGCTTTATACTCAGAAATAACCTGATGCATGGTCTCTGGCTCTTCCATAAGCAAAGAGCAGTATGGTTGTACCTTGGTACGGTAGTTCCCGCCTAACAATGTGCTTACAGGTAGCCCAGTTGCTTTCCCTAAAATATCCCATAGGGCAATATCAATCCCACTGATGGTGTGCGTTAATGTTCCCCCACGCCCCATCCAAAAAGTATTTTGTCTTAATTTTTCAGAGACACGCTCTGGTTGCAGTGCGCTTTCACCAATACATAATGATGCCAAAATGGGAATGGCTGCCTCTACAAGTCGTCCATCGGTAAACACGCTGCCGTACCCTGTAATACCTGCGTCCGTATGTATTGCCACAATGGCATGAATAGGATCTTCAGGTTTTATTTCATTCGACCACCCCCCTTTAGGGCTCTCGCCAAATAATGGCACAGCAACAATTTCGGTAATTTTTATATCTTCCAACAGATTTAACATGGTTTTTCCTTCTTTAAGCAGAACTGATTTTCAATGCATTAAACATGATTGTATAATTGTATACAATATTCAATAGAGTAAATTGTGATCTAAATCTGGTTTGTAAACCCACCAGCACATAGGTAATTTTTTGTTTTTTAGTGGTCTATTATTTGATGATGTGGTAATTTTGTTGGATAGGATTTAACATAAAGAAGATAATTAATCTTTTGATTAATAAAAATTTTATAGGCTTTCACTATGATTGACGAAAACAAAAATCGCCCTTTTGATACGCCTTCAAAAGACGATTATTGGCAACCGATTAAAGCAAGAACACTAACCGATGATGTTGTAGATAAAATTGTTGAGGCAGCAACTCGAGGTTATATTCTCCCCGGCGATCGAATTGTCGAAAAAGAAATCGCAGAAAAAATGAATGTTAGCCGGGTCCCTGTAAGGGAAGCTCTACGCATTCTCGAAAGCCAATGCATCGTTATCAATGAACCATTTAAAGGCATTCGCATGGCTCCAGTTTCTGAGGAACGCCTTGATGAACTTATTGAAGTTCGTGTTTTACTCGAATTACACGTCATAAGAAAATTCATTACTGGGAAAAAGCATCTCGATAATCAATGCATTGAAAAACTAAAAGAGTGCATTGATAAAATGACAATGGCGGCAAAATTAGAAGATAGTTATTTATTTTCCCTTAGTGATGTCAATTTTCACCGTACTCTTTGTGAATTGAGTGGCAATAAAACACTCACCTCGTTATGGGAAAACGTATCAAAACAATTAACGATTATCATTGGAATATCAACTTTTACTAAACCAATGGAAGAAATCATCCAGGAACATAAAGTCTTGCTTGATAAAATATGTGCGGGTGATTTGCCTGTTTTAGAAAAAGAAATCAAAGAACATATTCGTAACCAAAACAAAAAGATTAACTTTAATTTAGCCGTTGATAAAAAAAGAGATAAATAATTTTAATAAAAATATATTAGAATATTTTTTCAATCCAAATATAGGGTTATAAATTACCATCTTTTTAAACAATGTAGACAATAAGTTAACTTGCCTACATTGAATGCTGCCATATATACGATCCAAAAAGCGGTAAATTAATTATAAGTGAAATAAATTTCAAATTTTAAGCCGTAAAACCACCGTCCAATACAAGGGTTTGCCCTGTAAGGTATTGGCTATTATCACTGATTAAAAACTCAACCGCTTTAGCCACTTCGTCTGGTTGACCAAGGCGACGTAATGGAATATTTTTTAGGATTGCTTTCAGTTTTGCATCAGGGATCGCGTTAGTCATATCACTTTCAATCAAACCTGGTGCTACACAATTTACCCGGACCCCAAACCGGCCTACCTCATGTGCTAAAGAACGCGCAATACCAAACATTGCGGCCTTACTAGCCGCATAAGCCGTTTGCCCGATATTACCTTTTAGCCCAGTCACAGAAGACATCAACACAATAGAGCCATGCCCATCAAGTAACATGGCAGGAACAAGGTGCCGGTTCCAGTTAATGATTGAAATAAGGTTATTATCCATAACATCTTGCCAAATAGCGGCATCTTGATGAATATGAAGAGCATCCCTAGTAATACCAGCATTATGAATGATGGCGCTTGGAGGGCCTAGTGACTCAAGTAACATTAGCGCAAGCTCTTGAACTTGTTGTTCATTTTTCCCATCGCAGGCGTAACCTTTAACCCATAAATCTGAAGGGTTATTCTCTACGATGTTCAACGTCTCAGCCAAGCCTTCTTCACTTCGGCCTGTAAATACAATATTCCAATTTTTATGTAACTCTATTACGAGTGATTGGCCTATCCCACGGCTACCACCTGTAATTAAAATCCATTTAGTAGACATATTATGAGCTAGACTCCTTGCTAATATACTCAATTAATTCCTTGATGGTCATCGTTGAATTTTCGATGAAAAAATAGGCAGTGAGTGCAACGTTATATTCACGTTTAACTAAAACCATCAACTCAACATAATCTAAACTATCAAATTTAATTTGATCGAGTGTTTGGTTAGCGTCAATGTCTTCATCTAAATCTTTTGCATCACAGATCATTTCATTAATTTTAAGATAAATTGTTTGATAATCACTCATTAGTCATCCCTTCATTTAAGTTATTGGTTGAACTTATTTTCAATGTAATCGCACTCGTTATAAATTTACGTTGGTATTCAGCCACCAGCGATAGACAAACCAACAGACCAGAATCAATAGTCCCTGTTACAATCGCTGGCTGAATATCAATATTAAGAGCCATAGTCTTGTCTTCCAGCATTTGTGGTTGTAAAAGCGTAGGATCAAACCGCAGCTCTTGGTGTGTTTGCACAACGAAGTAATCAGAAAAAAGGGTTTTAAATGTGGTGTCTTTAGGTAACCAAACCGCAATATTCTCCTGTTGAAAAAGTGTTTGGTCCTCAATAAGGTATTGAAAAAGTACCGCATCTAAAAACATCCACAATGGCAGCTGTTGAAAATGGGTATCAAACAACTCCTGCTTTTTTACCAGTTCAATTGCATTGATTTTCTTTGCATTTTTAATTGAATAAACCTCAGTTTTTTCTGTGATTGATAAATTACAGGTTATGCATTTTTGGTCATCTGCCGTTAAAATCGCTGAAGTCCCCACTTTACTCCCTGCAACTAACGAGTATTCAATATTGTTCCATAATGGTTGGCGAATTCGGACCACACACTTAACATCACTATTCGCATCAATCTCACTGACAGAAACTTGTTGGCTTGAAAAATGCTTTATATCTAATAATGCACGCATGCCATGTACACTAAGACGCTCCCCTCCGTTAGCTTGAACCCAAGGTAAATCAAAGTGGACCGGGTTATAATCCCCTGAAAATTCTGCCCAACTGTGGGCGTCTTGTAGGCTATAACACAAGGTTTTCATTTTATTTTTCCAAAACAAGTGCGGCATTTGCGCCACCGAATCCAAAACTTAGATTCAACGTTGTTGATACTGTCCCTTCACGATGTTCATTCGGGATATAATCAAGGTCACAATGGGGATCTGGGTTATTTAAATTAATTGTTGCCGGCATCACCCCTGTTTGCATGCTTTTCAAGCAAACAATGGCTTCAAAACTGCCTGCCGCAGCAATCAAATGCCCTGAATAGGATTTGGTACTTGAAATAGGGATTTTATATGCTGCAGATCCTAGAGCCCTCTTCAATGATTCAGTTTCATTTAAATCATTAAGCTGAGTTGATGTACCATGGGCATTAATATAATCGAGCTGTTCTGGGGTAATATTGGCTTGTTTTAACGCTGTTAGAATCGTTTGAGTACGCGCAACACAGTCATCCGCGGGTGACGTAAAATCAAAAGCATCAGAAAAATTCGCATAGCCCGTAATTTCGCCGAGAATGGTTGCACCCCGAGCCAAAGCACTTTCCCGCTCTTCAAGGCATAGTACTGCCGCGCCTTCTGAAAGCACAAACCCACTACGGTCTGCACTAAATGGGCAACTAGCTCGTTCGATATTTTCTGATTCATGGGATAGTGCGCCTAAAATATCAATATTCCACACAGCACAATTACTGCGTAGTGACTCTCCTGCGCCTGCTAGCATCATAGAAGCCTTACCACTTCGAATAACTTCAAATGCATCACCAATGGCAATCGTTCCTGTAGCACAAGCGGCAATAGAGGTATTTTGATAGCCTCGTAAATTCCAATATTGGCTACAAGCTGCCGTCGTTACATTAGGCATTGAAAAAAAACAGTTAAATGGGGATGTCATGCCTGTCTTATTAAACTCATCAATGGACAGGTAACTTTCATCTAACCCAGCCCATCCCGTCCCCATAATGACACCGCAGGATAACGGGTCATAGTGCTCACTAGGTTCACTCTGACCAAAAGCCATTTGCATGGCTTCGCGTGCTGCTGCCATTGTTAAACGCGCATAGCGAGGCAGGCGCCGACGAATAGCAGCGGGTATACCTTTCATACTAGGCTCTTTATCAATTAAGCCTAAGAAATGACTAGAAATATTACTTTCTGTTTTATCAACATACTGATAGCCTATTTTCTTATCCATTATGGCTTGCCAACATTCAGTTACCGTCTCACCTAATGGTGTAACAGCGCCATATCCCGTAACGACAACACGCTTAAATTGTGACATTGGCTTGATATCCTCTCATATTAATTCTCACCACCCTGGGCTAACCAAAGCTGTAACGTGGCATATAAATAATCGTATTGGTTTTGTGCTAATGAATTTTCGATGGACAACAAATCATCTTGAGCCGTTAACAAAGTTTGGTAATTAACAGCGCCTGCTTGATAGCGGTTTGTGGTCAGTGCTAAGCGCTGCTGGCCGAGTGATAATGCCTCGAAAAGCTGTGATTTTTGAGTCTCAGCCATTGTTCGAGCATTAATGGCATTATTAACCTCCATAATGGCGTTATAGGCGCTATTACGAAATTCGATTGCCGTTTGCTGCACTTGCAAATCTGATTGCTCGATTGTCAACCGCACGGTATTCCATTGAATAAAAGGTAATGAAACGGCACTACCAACTACCCGAGTTGGGTCGCTGAACCATTGGCTAAACAATTGGCTCCCTGCATTCAGTGCAGCTTGCAGTGATAAGGTTGGATAAAAACTGAGCCTAGCCACATCTGAGTTGGCGAGCATAGAACGTAACCTTGATTCGATGGCACGCACATCCGGTCGGGTCGAGATCACACTTAACGGTGCTGAATACTCAACAAGCACATTTTGACGAAGATTAATCGGTTTAATATCAATAGATTCAGGCAATACCGTACTGTTAAGCAATAAGGTCAATGAATTCTTTGTATTCTGTTGTTGATTTATAAGTTGCTCTAACTCATTTTGCCGGTTAATTACAGTTTGTTTCGCATGCAATACATCCAACTGTCCGACTTTCCCAGCGTGGTACCAAGATTCTGTTTGTGCTAATATTTTTTCAGCAATCATCTTTCCCGCTATTTGGTTATCAATTTGCCGGTTGAGTAAGGCGATACGCCAATAAAGTTGAGAGGTGGTATTGATTAGCGTTAGTCTTGTCGCTTGGTAATCATATTCACTAGCAACGGCTTCCCATTCATCCTTTTCACGTATACGTGCAAGCTTCCCCCACAAATCTAATTCATAATTCAATGAAAGCCCTGAGCTATAATTTTCTTGTGGGCGGCTACCATGCTTAATAGATTTGGTATTTGAAGCACTGCCTGTAAATGAAAAATCAGGGGTAAGATTGGTATTTGTTAACCCTGCACTGGCACGCGCCAATTTCAATTTAATGCCTGCTAATGCCAAATCATTATTACTTTCCAATACTAACGTAATAAGTTTCATTAATGCTGGGTCATGAAAATTAAGTAATTGAGTCTGGCTATTAAGAGGCTTTTGCGAGCTAATTATCCGTACATTTTGTTGCCACTGGTCTGGCAGGTCCAATTGAGGACGCTGATATTCAGTCCGCATTAAGCTACCGCATCCTGTCAGTAGAAATATTACGCCATAGCCAATAGCCTTGATTATTTTCATTCTCTGGCCAATGCCTCAGTTGGGTTAAGCTTCGCGGCTCTGTATGCGGGAAAATATCCAAACATAAAACCGATTAAAACGGAAAAACCGCAAGCAAATAAGATTGGCGTGAGCGTAAAAACCATCCGAAATTCAACAGCTAAATAAGAAAAAACCGCACCACTCGCTAATGCTCCAGCAATACCAATTACTCCCCCTAACAAACAAATCATGACAGCTTCAATTAAGAATTGAGTCATAATGTCGGAAGGTCTCGCACCAACGGATAAACGGATGCCAATTTCATGTGTACGCTCGGTAACTGAAACCAGCATAATGTTCATCACACCGACGCCTCCAACTAAAAGAGATATCGCCGCAATCGAGGTGATCAACAATGACATTGAATCTGATGTTTTTTGCAAGGTCATCGCAATTTGGTCGTCCGACTCAATGAAAAAATCTTTTGTGCCGTGGGTTTTCATTAAATGGGATTCAACTAGAGAGGTCGCTTGTTTAAGATCTAGCGTATCCACAAAATTAACCGAAATGGCTTCGAAGGGCTTATCACCGGTTATTCGTTGTGAAACGGCGGTATAAGGTGCCCAGCCAATCATAAAATTATTGGTCATTTTTGGGCCTGCTTTTTTCGCTATACCGATGATACGCCAAGGTGTCCCATTAATTTGAACCAATTGGTTTAATGGTTCCTCATTTGGACCGAACAAAATATGACGGCTATTATCATCTAAAATAAAAACAGGTTCTTTATTGACGATGTCTAACTGATGGAAGCTATCCCCTTGTATAATGGTGATCCCTTGTCCGGTTATATAGGAATCGGATACTCCATTTAACATAATAGATGAATCTAGCCCTTTATAAATAATAGTAGGGACACTTGTAATAACGGGTGAGACCGTAGTAACCCATGGAAGTGTCGCAAGACTGTTGACATCATCTAAAGAAAGCGCCCTTTCTAAATCAGGGCGTTTACTCCCCCAGCCTAAGCCAGGGCGGAGCTCTAACGTCGTTTTACCCAACTTACCAATTTCTTCTATAATGGTACGTTTAGCGCCTTCGCCAACAGCAACAGAAGAAACGACCGAGGATATGCCGATAATAATGCCTAACATAGACAAAAATGCCCGCATCCTATGCCCTAATAAGGCACGAAAAGCCATGCGTACTGACTCTAAACCTCTACGCCATAATGAAGCGCGCCCATTGCTGTTAACAACTGGTAAACACGGGGAAATTGCCTCATCTTTCAGCACATTATTCGCATTGTCAGAAATAATTTCCCCATCGCTAATTTCGATGATCCGCTGAGTCTGTTGGGCTATATTTCGGTCGTGTGTGACAATAATAACGGTATGTCCCGCTTGATGAAGCTGATGAAGTACACTCATCAACGCTTTACCACTAGTACTATCTAAAGCCCCTGTGGGTTCATCCGCCAAAATGACTTTTGCGCCATTGACCAGTGCTCGACAAACACTTACGCGTTGTTGTTGCCCCCCCGACAATTGAAACGGTTTATGCGCTAACCGCGTTTCTATTCCCAGTTGCTGGGCTAATAACTGTATGCGTGATTGGCGTTCTTGTTCTGGCATCGCAGTATATAATGCAGGAATAGCAATATTTTCTTCAGCCGTTAAGTACGGCATCAAATGATAGCGCTGAAATATAAAGCCTAAATATTGACTGCGCAGTTCAGCGAGCTTTTCGCTATCCGCCGAGTGCACTGCAATACCATTAATATAAATTTCCCCGCGTGTTGGTTTATCCAAACAGCCGAGAATATTCATTAGTGTGGACTTTCCGGAACCTGACGCACCAACAATCGCTAACATTTCGCCTTGGTTAATAGAAAACGATATATCCTTCAGTACCTGAATTCTCTGAGTGCCGGCAAGAAACTCACGATAAATATTTTTTACAGTGATCATAGGAGCCATTAGCTTACTCCTATATTATTTGAAACAATAACCTGCTCACCCTCTTCAAGACCCTGAATAATTTGAACAAAATGGCGATCGGTGATCCCAACAACAACCGTTTTAGTCTCGGGTTGATTACCATTAAGTACCGTGATTTCATATTCATTGGCGGCAATTGAACGACCTAAAGCATTAACCGGTATACGCACAACCCCTTTAACCTGAGCAACACGAATAAATACTTGTGCTGTCATAGACGTTTTTAATTCGCGATTTTTATTATCAACTTCAAAGGTCCCTGAGTAATATACGGCATTATTCTGTTGGTTATTTGCGCTTGCCATATTCCGTTCTTCTAAAGCTTCTTGAGGCACTGGTTGAACATACCCCATCGTTCCCTCATAACGTTTATCTGGGTCTGCAAGCACATAAAAATATAACGGTTGACCTGAATGTACGGATTGAATATCTGCTTCTGAAATACGCGTTTGAATTTGCATTTTATCCAGATTAGCTAATACCAAAATCGTTGGAGCCGTTTGGGAAGATACTATCGTTTGCCCTTCATTTGCGACAATCCCTAATACTTCCCCAGCAATTGGCGCTAAAATTTGTGTGTAACTTAAATTTGCATTTGCTGTTTCAACTTCCATTTCTGATTGAACAATTAATGCTTCATTCATTTTGACTTGATACTGCTGCGCTTCATATTGTGCTTGTGCTTGTTCATAATCACTGTCGATGCCAGAACCGTCTTTACGTAATTTTTTTTGTCGTTCAAAGGCTTTTCGATATTGAACTAATATAGCTTCTGAAGACGCTTTTTGGGCTCTAACACTCGATAACTTGGCTATTGCATTACGTAAATCAGATTTTTGAATGGCGGGGTCAATCTCAGCAAGTATTTGCCCTTTGAAGACTTTATCTCCCTGTTTAGCATACAAATACTTTATCTGCCCATTAACCTGAGCACCTACATTCACCTGTACAGAAGGCTTTAACGTCCCGGTTACCATAATGATTTTTTCGATATCACCACGGTCGGCTGTTATCACCGTCATTTCTTGAGCAATATTCGACTCAGTGCGTGTTGTAGCGAAATACACGATAGCAAATAGTGCAGCGGTAATACCGAGCACGATCAGTAGGTTGGAACCCCGTAATTTAAATCGCTGAGCCCACTGTTTCATGGCACTGACTCAGCGAATAAAAGTGGATTGTTCAACTGAGCTTCCTGCTGACCACGGTTGTTATCAATAGTCTTTGTTAGCTCACCATCAATGATTTGATAAACCACATCAAACCTTGAAGTTATCTTATCACTATGTGTCACGACAACTAACGTCTTGCCCATTTCATGGCAATGCTTTTGAATAGCTTGAATAACTTTAGCGGCGGTTTCTTCATCTAGATTAGCGGTTGGCTCATCAAGTAATAATATCGGCCTAGTGCTATACATAGAGCGAGCTAATAATAAACGCTGCCGTTGGCCTAAAGATAAAGCGCTATGGCTCTCGCGAATAAGGGCATTTATTCCCCCAGGGAGGTTATTAACCACTGAATCTAATACTAGGCTTTTTAACAGTTTATTAATGATTTTTTGTTCTTTTTCCTGAATATTCGGTGCAAACAGTGTGATGTTTTCCCAAACTGAGGTATTAAATAAAATATCTTCTTGGCTTTGTAAACACACTAACTGCGCCAATTGTTGATACACAATCGTATCCCCATCAGAATGACAAAGGCCATGTTGATATGGAATTAACCCTGCAATCACACGCAATAGTGTGCTTTTCCCGGCGCCAGACTCCCCGACGATAGCTATTTGAGCGCCTGTAGGTAAATCCAAAGAAACATTTTTTAAAATTTGCTTGGCCGGATCATAACTAAAATCAATATGTTCAAATGTTAAATTCGGAGCGCCACCAAGGTGCGACTTAGCGTGGAAATTCGCTACCGCAGGTTCAATTCGCTCTGGAAATAAGCTATTCGCACGTGTATCAATAATATGTAATTGAGATTTATGAATAATCGAATAAAAAATTCGGGTAATATAGGAAGTAAAAATTTGGCGAATAAAGCTATAAGCAAAAAAATCACCAAGGGATATCATTTTACTGGCGACCATTGGGAGTATGACTAACATAAATACCACCATTTCTAGGCTACCGGTCAATTGGTAAAGAGTCCCTTTAACTTGCTCATAAACATTTCTTTTTTGAATACAAGTGAATAAATCCCGACTTAACCATGCAAATTGTATTTTACGTTGCTCTTCCAATCCCCCTGCTTTAATAGTCAGTATCCCTTGAAGGGTTTCCATGAAAAAATCATTCAATGAAGCTGTTTTTAATTGCAATTGTTGGGTATACCAGCGGTCACGAATAATAGCCCAAACACTGATTAACCCCATCACAGTTACACCAACAGATGAAATTGCAGCTAACACAGGCGCTATCCAAAACATAATTGCCAGCGCAATAATGCCAATAACCCAATCTGTACGTAATTGGTTATCAAGCTCTATTTTCTGTGCCATTGCCGATTGCCAAGCCATAAAACGACTAAAAACATCGCCTGGTGCACGCTTTTCAAAAAAGCGTAATGAATTACTCAGTAATTTAGAGAAACCCACTCCACTATTGACTAATACAAAGTGCTTAATAAACCGTTCAGTTACCGCTCTAACACCAAGAGCCAGTAAAGAGGCAAGTACAAAAGCAACAATAAATAACCCATAGGGGAAATCCGCATTTTCAATATCAGAAAATGCTTTATTAACAGCATTACTTACCATTATTGGCATAATAAATAATGTTAAACCAACTAAAAAAGTCAGTAGCATTAACCAATAAATTCCCGAAATAGCACTGGTTTCTTTTAAACTCATTATCCCCAAAGGGCGTTTTTGAATTGTTTGTTGCTCTTTGCCGCCTACCGTATTTGCCTCATCTGATTGGCTTTGGTTATTCGGGTCTAAAATAAGTGCATAACCACTAATTTCTAGCTTTAACGCTGAATACGGTAACCATTGCTGACCAATCGCTGGATTGATCACACAGACATTATTCCCTTTCCGATAAGCTAAAATAACAAAATGGTTAGCGCCATAATGCAAAATTGCAGGAAGCGGAATACTTTTTAGCTCATCATGTTCAAAAAGAACGGGAGCAGTTGCAATACCGAAGTCTTTAAGTATTGTCGAAAGTTCTAACAAAGAAGTGCCATGATCTGTCGCAGGATAGCGTTCACGCAGAGTATCAAGTGAAACAGTAACACCTTGCGTATGGGCTAACATAGAAATACATGCTAAACCACATTCATTCGTTTCTTCTTGATAAACAGTATTAGGGATAATCTTGTTCATAAGAGGTCAATGATTAATAAAATAAAGTGAATGGCTATGCCACAAAAGCCAATCATTAGGGTAATCTCGAATCGTTTTTTCAATAATGATTGGCAATTGCTTAGCAATATCTGTTGCGTGCACAGGAGGATAAATATTGATTTGTATTCCATTTTTGCAATATAAGTTATAGAAAACGACTTGCGCTGAAATCACTTTGGATAACCGAACAACACCACTATGTAATTTCGCTGGACGATTAAATAAACGGCAAGCTAATTTATTATTTATCCCTTCCCCCGTATGAATCGTATAATCTGGGGTAATATCAGGGAAAATAATCATATTTTTCTGTCCTGATGCCGTTTCAGTCATTAATGTCATTAAATTTTTTGCTAATGACTTATCCTCTTGATGTATTGAGCAATAAGATAAATTAATTCCCCCAAGAATACGGGCGGTATCATCAAATTTAGTTTGCTCAGCACTTGAAGACACAATAACCGTCGCATTTTTAGGTGATGTTCCTGCCCCTACGATAGTAGCTAATACATCAGAAACCATATGCAATGGCGCTAGAATAACGGGGACTTGTTGTTCATGCAGAGGCTCAACAATTTGATTAAGTTTGTGTGTACACGCTTCTATTTGTGACATGATTTGTCTGTTTTGCCCCCAAGTTGCGCCCTCTTCTAAAATATACCGGCGTACCGCGATCCATGCGGTATCAATACGCCCTGGTTTATCCATTAAACACTGGTAATTTTGAGTAGCGACCTTAGTTCTATTACGATAATTCCTACCGATAACCCCAAGGCGGCATAATGTATAACTAACTATTAATAATAGTGGTGTAGATATATAACGCAGTAACCACCTAAATAGAGTCACCGCACAGGTATTTAATTTCACAATACCTACAAGTGCTGCGTCAACGACACTTCTAATACCAAAAATTAGCCATACAATAATAAAGCGGCCCACAATTACTCCTGCTTACTCTTTTCTAAAAGTTCTGCCATATACTTAGTAAATTCAGGAAAATCACGGTCTTGATAAACAACATAGCGCTTATTGATAATGAAAGCGGGTGTTGCCGTAATATTGTAGAATTCAGCAATGCTCTCCATATAATCAAGTTTTTCAGCTACAGCTGGGGTATTGCTAATTTCAAGGTACTTTTCAGTATCAACATTATGCTTTTTCAACCATGCCAATAGTTCGACTTGATTTTTAAAATCAACATTATCATTTAAAACAGAATTAAAAATGGCTGAGCGTAAACTAGGCTCAATATTCATTTCTTCTAAAGTCGCAAAAATAGGTGCATAGGCCGCTAGTGGAGTATACTTACTTGCTAAGTGTATTGCTTTGAAATTATCATCATCAGGCAGTTCTTCTGCAAACTTCATGATGGCATCATTATTTATACCGCAGTCATAACATCCATATGACATAACCTCAATAATACTGTTATTTTCTTTTATTGGGCTCGACAATACTTTTTCGGCAGAAATTTCAAAAAATGTTTGCTGACTTTGACTATTATCTTTAAAGGTCTCAAAAATAAAAACATGATAAAACATGACTGTTGTAAGCACAGCAATCATAATGACAAACAAGGTATATATGATAATCGTTAATTTAGATATTTTTCTATTATTCATTACAGTTTTACCATTGGATTGAAAGCAAAGCATGCAAAGAATCCCTCCTCAGCATGCTTTATAATTATTACATAACAACTAGATTATAAAGGGCATTTACCTGTTGCAGGTTGTGCTTTATAACTTACTTCACCGTGCTTATCAGTACATTTTGTGATCTGTTGGCAGGTTGTCAGGCCAGCGCCTACTGTTACAGTATCAAATGATGTTTCACACACTGGCGCTGTTCCACCAATAACTTTTGATGCATCTACTGTATTTAACAATTTCATATAATTTCCTTATTTATTTTTATCTATTAACTATTAGCTATTAGATAAAATCAATTTAAATATTTCGCCTTAATAATTTTGACTAAGTAGCCAATAAGGCGGTTTGGATTATATGCATAACAATAATATAAGTTCAATTTAATGGGTAGCTATTCAATCCTAAACCCTGCCTATATTCATGTTATAATTATCCTTATTAGGGATTAACCAGTTTTTCGGTTATTACTTAACTCCACCCCATCATTTATCACAGATTAAATATTGGAATAATGACAGCATTGGAGTAAAATCAGATAATTGTATTTATTTTTATTTTTCACTAATTTCATGAGTGATATATATAAATATTAACAATTAGAAATATTGTTTTACTGATTTAACACATCTAAAAATTTAAATATTTAGGTCAATACAATCTATTACCCCTCATAAGAGTAATAATTTAAAAAGGAGTATTCTAAGGGTTAATAAAAACACCAGTTAAAATTTCACTTACATACTATCAGATACTTTTCACCAAGTTGTCATATTGATAAACATAACCTTAATAATATTAACTTGCATTAATAACATTAATTACAAAGGTAATTGATTTCATTATTTTCTAATGTGTATAAATAATAATACACTGAAAATTAACATGAGGGAGCCATAAAGACTAATGTTGAAATAGTAAAAAAATGGAGGCAATAAACTGCCTCCTAATTAGCGAATCATGAAAATGAAAGTTAAACTTTACTTACCTAATAAATATAGCTTAACAGAATAAACATAACAATAATTAATTTCCCACATCTTCATTTAAAACAATGTCACTTGAATTTTATTTATTAACTAAAAAAATTAATTATATACTTAAATATATCATATCCATATACACAAAAAATCATAATAATATAGATTCAATTTTGGTTATATATCTATTATTAAAACGCCCAAAACAACCTCGCATGAAATAAAATCATGCTTTATAAATGAGAAAACTAAAATGGCACATGACAAAACTATAATATTACAAAATAATAAATCATTAGGTTACTTCAATAAACTTATTGTTTCTAAAGGAAATAACTCTCATTTTAATAATAACAAATATAAAAGTGATACAAGCGGTACATTGGCAGGTTCAGTTCATTATGTACAGAATTGTATAATCCCAGCGGGAAAGCATATTGCTGATGATATTCAACCAAGAATAATATCTAATCGAAAAACTATGTTTCTATTCCAACCTAGAGAATTCATAGCGCATAATGATGACGTCAAGTTATTTGTTTTTGATAAACAAAAACGTATTATATTTGAAGCTAAGATGAAAAATCCAAATGAGCTAACGTCAACTTGTGAACCAATCTATGCCAATATTAGTCCTCCCCAACCCCATCCTAATGAAGTTACTATCATTGTTAGTAATGATAAACAATTGCATCAGTTAGATGACCCCGATTATTTTAATGATATTATTCTTAATCATGATACGGTTAAAATAATCACCAGCGATGGTCACTATAATTCATCATTCAAAGTTGAGTCAGATGAAAAATATTCGCGAAAAAAAATCATATTTCAATGTAAATCAACTTATCGATTTTCAGTATTTTTCAATGGTAGAAATGTTGAGTTAGCTACAGGTGACGAACTTACACTCGTTAATGTAGATGGCACTTGGTTCGAAATAAATACAGAAAATAACTGTGACCAATTCCTATCAAAAATAGACTATATTGGTAATTGTTGGTCAATTATAGTGCCAAGCCAATTTATTAAGCCTAATATTACCTTACAATTTACACATCAAGATAAAAAAGGAGATATTGAATATATAGATATTGGTGCACCTAATGAGTTACTTCTCCATACTATTGCTATTGGTATGTTAACACCCTATAGGGACAAATTCGAATTTCAACAAATGCATGAATATCATCAGCAATATTTTCAACAAGTCCCCTTATCTCGCTTAACGGTAACAACCTACGATCCTATTTATTTAACCGAACTTATGTTGCATGATGGCCGGCTACTGGTAGGTATTGCTCCTGGTGATGGGGGTTGGCACACCGGCATTATGCGGGAATACATAGCAAAATCGTTAATTGCATCTGGAATTAATTTTGCCAACTACGGCTTTTTCAATGCAGGAAGAGACAAAGCGAGTAACATGGTAACACCACAAATAACCGTACACACCTCTATAGGAAAATATGAAAATGGGTTACAAGTGCACGGCGGTTCTGGTGGTGCAGGTATGGCGACATTAGATGACACTATTCGTAATGAATTTAGTCATGAAATTGGACATAATTATGGCTTAGGGCACTACCCCGGTGGATTTTATGGTTCTGTCAACGCCGTTCCTAGCCAGCGAAATTCAACATGGGGATGGGATAGCCACAATAATTTTTTTATTCCCAATTTTGAAAGCGCAACACGAAATAAACCCACGTATTTAGAAAATGAAGGTGAAGGGTTATTCGCACTCCCTTATAAGGAACACTCTCTCGGCCATGATGCAATGGCTGGGGGGTCACCTATGTATGAAAAATACAATGCATTTACCTTACATACTCCTCATTCCCTTAACCAAATTCAACATTTTCTTGAAAGTAAAGCTGTTTTTAATGTTAACTCGGCCACAGGGTTTTCTCGCTGGGATGAAGAATTACAACAAATGAGAGAGTACCGTCATACCACATCAAAATATATTTATAGTGATGTCCCCATAGAAAATGGTAAAGATATCACCGAAGAGCAATTAATAAATATTTTCCAGTTTAATAAAGAAGCTATGATCCACTGTTATAATGGTAGACACGCACCTAATATTATTTTCCCTACCCCCAATAATTACCCGGATTATTTAATTACTATTGATACTTCAGCAAGTTATAGTATTACTCTTCATCTAAATGATACTCAGAAAATTATACATAATAATGAAGTACTACATTATATCTCTGATGGCCGCGAATGGATTATGCATGATGATGATGCACTTCTTAAGGATTTGGTCCCTTACAAGCAAGGTGTTAAGGTGATAACCTTATTAGGGTTACATGACCCCGAAAATAAATTGCCAAGTTATATTTACCCTGCCCTTAATGGTTCTTATGGGATGGTCTATCCTGATGATAGTAATAAACTCGATACAGATTTAGATTACCTCGAAGTCAGCCTTATAACTGGAAGATGTTTACAATTTCAGTTAGCCCCCATTCAAATTAATAGAAATGAAATGAACCAATTTCACGTGAATATCGAAAGAAGTTTACACCCCGTAGAAGCTAGGGTCATTCATAATGGCTCAGTGATTACAAGCCGTAAGATTAATTTAGGTAATGATGACCTAACCTTTACTATCAATTCTAATTAGTTGATAAACTCCTCGTTTATATAAACGAGGAGTTTATGTGGAGAATCACATCATTATATGGAAATAAAAAACTAATACCATTATAGCTAAACAAATAGCAGGTCCAAATGGAATGTAACTTTTTTCATCAATATCATAGTACTCAGCAAACTCTCCTCGATCCGGTCTATAATTAACAGACCTAACAACTAAATAAGTTAATAAACCAAATAATACCGATAACAAAATAAGCCAAGGGATCGCAAATAACCCAATAAAAGTGGCGCCTGCAGCAAACAGTTTGGCATCACCATCACCGAGCCCATCTTTACCTGTCGACAATTTGAACCCCCAAATAACTATTTTAATCACTGACCATACGAGCATACAGCTTGTGACAGATTGCAAAGGAGTTATATTTGTCCAGCTCATTACAGAACTTAATAACCCGAGCCAAATTAACAAATAGTTCAGTTCATCTGGAATAATTAACCATTTAAGATCAATGAAAAATATAACATAGCAAACGGAACATAACCCTAAAAACATCACCAATGTAGCGAGTTCCCTATCAAAATAATAGTAGAAAATAACCAAACCAAAAAAAAAGCCAAAAATAAATTCTGAAAGAGGATAAAGTTTCGATATAGGGCAATGACAATGTCGACATTTCCCTTTTAAAATTAACCAGCTTAATATAGGAATATTGTCCCGTTTATATACTTTATTTTTGCAAGTTGGGCATCGAGAGCCAGGAAAACTTAATGAAAAATTCCCCACCTCTCCCCGTGTAAATATTATAATAGGCAAACGATATATTACTACATTGATAAAACTACCAACACAACAGCCTATAATAATGGCAATCACAGTATAATAATAATGAATAAACTCTAACATACTAGTCACAAATCTTCATTATTGAACCGTCTTTTTCATATTTTTTTTGATCAATATATACATTATTATAAGCGTTGATACTGCCTCTAAAATAGGTTATTTTATATTTTCCTCCATGCCCCCATCCCAGATCTCTATCTATTGCATCAATATTGGTATAAATAAAATCTGTTTTTTTAAGGTTAATATCATAAGCACTTAATTTTTTATTTTGACTTATCGCATTGACTAATTGAGCAAAATCCAGATCTCCCGCTTTAAATGCATCCCGTTCTAATTGGTATGCTCTAGAATAAAATGGGTTAGTCGCAAGGTCTCTAATAATAGGGCTTCGGTTCCAGTCCATTGCTAATGTGTATTTTTCCCCTAATGTTATGCTACTTAATACACTTGCATTACCATATAGCGTCTTGTCAATATCATTATCTGATGCAGATTCCGACCCCCAAGAACTATTACCTTGTCCAGAATAAGTCACACTTGTTAATTCCAGTATAGGCGGAACAGATGATTTTGGGTTATAACCTGTTTTGGCTTTCCACTCAAATGTAACTGTAGGTGCCGGTCTCCCTTTTAGTTCGGGTGGAGATGCTGGTGGGTTTGAATCATAAATATGAATTGTCAGTTTTTTTATTGCGCGTCCGGGTAACCAAATAATATCGTCAGGTTGTCGAAAGTATTCACCACCGCCATAAGTAGTTGGTGCAGCTTGCTGCCTTGGAAAATAGTTAGCGTTGTAAACACCTCGATTTTTGATATAGAGTATTTGGCTATTATAAGACTCAAAAGTACGTTTCCGATCAGTTTTTGTCGGTTTTCCCAAACCTGCATCCGAGATTGACATACCACTGTACTCTCTTGCGCTCATCGGTATGGGCGAAACCTCTTTTTTTGTAGAATAATTCCCAAGTAACGGCGTTCTACCATCAGGTTTCCGTATCGTATCCATTGCAAAAAAGTTAGCAATTTTTATAGGAATACCCCGTTCTTCTTCAGTCCAATATTCTGCAGTAACCGATACATTTACTCGATTACTAAATTTAGATGTTAAACCAAAATCACGTAATGTAGAAATAAATATAGGTAATGGCGTCGATGTATTAGCACAAACCGACATTATTGGATTAGAAGCAGTGTTATTAATATAATTAACACCTTTTGTTGTTTTAGCAACCGCTATTATGGGCAGCAGCAACACGGTACAAAAAATTACTTTTTTCATTATTAACCTCTCACTTACATTTGGGACATCTTAGATAACTGATCTGATAACGAAAATAGTGCAATAAACACCCAGATGACACAACCGCCTAATATTAATGTTGAAAATGATTTTAATAATCCTGCAAGCTTATCCATTTTGTCATTAATATTAATTTTTGACTTTTCAGATACTGATGTTAATACATCATGAAATGATGGTAATGCGGAATACAAACTAATATTCAAAAGCTCATGTACATTTAATAACCCTGTATTCAGCGCTTCTCCGTAGTTTTGACCTTTGGCCATATTAACTTTCATAATATTAATATGACTTTTTAACCATCTATTGGCATTTAAACTCAATATTGTCAATGCATCATTAATAGGGATTTTATTTTTTAACATCCCTGACAAACTATTTAATATAATAGAAGCATTTAATTGTTTGAAAGTAGAAAATGGTACTACTCTGTCCATAAACCTATCCCTAAATAACCCAGTTACATTTGCCATAATAACCCTAGTTATTATCGTTAATAGGATGACTGCTACTAAAATATAAACCCATAACCCATTATATAAAGCCAAGCCAAATTCATATAATGAACTGGTCACAACAGGCCAACGCGTAACCGGTAGTACTCGTTCAAAGGCAGGGAAAACTTTGACCGCATAACCTGCTATCACAATTAAAGATAAAGCCAACATAATCAAAGGAAATGTTATTGATTTGATGACTTTTGACATTAATTGGTCTTTATATTTAATAACCTCAACGATACTGGTAAAGCCATTGGCAAGTGCCCCACTTTTCTCTGAAGAATAGATTAAACTTAATTCACTCTTTGGTACCATCCCATCAAAAACGGATGCAATAGATTCTTTATTCGCCATTTTGTCTAATAAATAATTCAATTTATTGACAAACCCTTTGCCTATAACCGTTTCCCCTTCTTTTTTTAGTTTTATGATTGAATCATAAATCGGAAGGTTAGAGTTAATCATATCAGCACAAAATTGATATAAATATAATCGCTGAGATTTAGTGAATTTTTTCAAAAATTACCTCCATATCTTCTGCTGGAATAGCGCCAAATTCATGAGTAAACCAGTGGTAACAAACTTTATTTTCAATTACTAATAACAGCGTTTTTTCTTTAATTTGAAACCCCTCACCAATTCCTTTTCCAATTAGCCTTTTTTTACGCCAGTGCATATACGCTTCAAGCCAATTATTTTTCGCTATTGCAGATAATTCATCAATTGATGGCCGCATATATTCGATAACGAGTTTACGTCCTTTGATACCCGTATATTTGCAATGCTGGCAGCCATCTTGGTTAAGCACTGATATTTCAATTTCCCGGGAACCGAAAATGGCAAGCTCTGATTTTTTACAGTGCGAACATAGTACTGGCATTAACTTTTGACACTGTAGGCCCGCAATAAAACCAGGTGTACACAGTTTGTCTCCTGTAATACCGAGTGCCGATAGCCGCTGTAATAATGTTACAATGCTCCCTGCGTGAACGGTTGTGAAACAATAATGGCCACTTTCAACTGCACCAGATAATGCATTAGCTGAAATTTTATCTCGTATTTCACCTATCATAAGTACATCTGGATCACGACGTAATGCGGATTTAATCGCGGAATGAAACCCTCCACCATCGACATCTAATACTGAACTTTGTTTGGTACCATAGATATAATATTCAACGGGGTCTTCCACCGTTAAAAAACAACCTTTGTTGTTAAACCGATTTATTTGTAGCCATTCAATAACTGTCTTTAATGTTGTTGATTTCCCCGACCCCGTTGTTCCTGCAATAAAATAAGCACCATATGGATTACTTAGTATTGATTTAATATCTTCAATTTCTACCTCAGATAACCCTGTACTCTCCAATTGAGGGTTAGGGTTAGTATCTATAGAAGCAGGTATAATTCTCAATACACAATGATAACAATCACTTGTCTCTCCAAATATTGGGAAATGTGCATAACGAAACCGGTATTTTTTACCTTTCAAATCATACAAAATATTGGCACTTTGCGGTTGTTGGCGATTCCATGTTGTCTCTTTAGTCGTCGCTTCAACGTTATACAATACAAACACCAATTCATCACAACTAGCAGATGTTAACTGAGAATATAAAATTAAAGAGCCATTAACCCTAAACTCTACTTTTGAAATAACATCCCCACGAGTAATATGTAAATCACTCGCCCCAGTATCAACGGCAACCTGCAATAAACTTTCTAGTTCTTTTTGGACATCACTGGTTTCATATAATAGGTTACTGCTCTTGTCTCGAGTTGCTTTTTCAATAATTTGGTAATATTGAGATTCAGTACTCAACATAAACCCACAAATATTTTTCTTATAAACTGAACGCGTATAATATAAATCCATATATATACTCTCTAGTTTATCAATCTTAATTTTATTGATAACTAAATACTTGGATTTATTATAATCAACAATGATTAAATTTTTTTCAAGCAACTCAAAGTGGCATTTTTCTAATGCCTTTACCCCACCTTCAATACAATTTATGTTAATAAAATCAATTGATTGGAACATTATTAATCTACAACTTTATATTGATTGTTTTTTAGAATAACTCGATATCGCATTCCATTCATACTAAATGGTTTATTCTCACTAACAAAAGAAATGCGGCTATTCTCACTATTCACCACCCCTATTTTTTTTATACCCGCAACATAAGAAATCATAATAACTTTTGGCTTATCCATTGGTTTAACGGGAGTATCCATCAGTTCATTAATTCGTTGTTCCTCGACATCATTATCCATTTCCTTGGTTGCTACAGTTTCTTGACTAGGAGACTCATTTAAAATTTCATTGACCTCTTTTAGTTCTTTTTTTAACTTAGCTAGCGTAATTTGATTTTCAATATGTAATTTTTCTGATTCAAATTGAAGATTTCGTTGCATTAAGTCAACAATATTTTTTTGTTCAACTGATACTTCTTTATTTTCAATGCTTGGTAATTCCATACTTTCTGCTTGCGGATCTGCATAAGCGAACTGTAGGCTTATACCTAATGTTAAAATAGAAAACATTATCTTTTGCATGCAAAAACTCCTGTAACTTTAATATTGTTAACATCTAATTTCTCTATTGATTTAAAAACATAATAATCAATATAAGGTTGACCGTTTAATAAGTAACTAATTTCCAATGGGTTATTTTTGAAAGTCATTTCAAATTTTGCAAATAACAAATTATGGCTATCTGGATACCCTGAATATTTACTTTCTATATTTGACACAGAGGAAGATGGTAATTCATTTAATTTTATCTTTTTTTTCTCGTTATCTTTTGATGAATTGTATGCATAAACATAGTTTATATAATCATTACAAGTAGGTACATGCAATTTTGCCTCAGGAGAAGTTATTTTATTTTCCAATCTATTATCAGTATATTTCAATTGTAAATTAGAAAAATCCAAGCTATCTGGGCTAATAATCCCTTCGTAGCGTTCATTGAAAAAAAATTTATCTTGAACATTAAAAATAGCACCAGGCTTTAATTTGTATGAAAATTGACAGTTATCTTCATTACAAGTAAACATATCCTCATTGAAGCCACTTGCTGTAAATGCATAACTACTGAGTAAAATTTGTTTTAATATAATGATAAGATCATCAGCTTGATACCCATGAAACTGAGATAAATAAAAATTTGTAATTTTCTTTTTATCATTGAGAACTAACTGCTGCTGTTGTTTTTCTAATGCCTCTTTTTCTGTTTTTTTATAATGTAAATAATACATTACACCAGAAATGGTTATAATTAATACTATTACAATACTAATGATTAGCATATACTTACTTTTCAATAAGCCATGCTCACGCCAGCCAGAAAGAATATCTTTCATACTAATAACCCTAATATAAGGATAGAATATAAATAATGATTGTGAATATGCTTATCCCACAAGCAATTGCCGCTGAAACTTTAATGATTGTATTACGATACTTTTTTTCCTGATTCAAATACTCTTCATAAATTGCATCAAATATATCATCATTAATAACCGTCACATCTAAAGAGCCATATATTGATGTATCTTTTTGACTCAAAATATAGGAGAGCATTCCCTCCGTTATGATTGTATCGATTGGAGAGATTACACAATCATCTTTAATGCATATTAAATAATAATGTGTAATATCACCCTCAACTATAGGAGCATAAAACATGCCATCGCCATAAAGTTCTTTAATATATAAAGCTAATATTTCGTGTAATTTCACTTGCTTAGGAAATAACACTTCCTTCATACCATTACGAGTTTTATACCTAATTTTCCTACATTTTTTTTTGGTTGACTCAAGCCAAAATCGATGCCGATGCTCTTCTGTTTGGCTCGAATCAATCCATATACCACCAATAGTCAGCTTATTCTTTAGTAACTCTGCTAATGTCATGGCTTACTCATTAATTGAAAAGTAATTGTCTATCCCTACAATCATAATAATAGTTGAATTCGCATCTTCACTTTTTAAGATAGCTGATAAAATACCTGCCTTTTGTCCATCAGATTCTGTATTTTCATCATATTTACCAACGATCAGTAAATCACCCGGTTTAATTACAGAAGTATTAAACATTTCCGTTGTTGTATAATTAGGCAGTTGAACATTATCAAATTTTTCTATGCCAATCAGATTTTTACGTGTAAATCCACTAGCAACTTCAATTTTCCCATCAGATAAGGCTCTCGGAGTAATAATAAAACTGCTCCCTGTCACAATTTGATCGGTTGTTAACTGATTCTCAGTAATATCCATATTGGCATTTTTAGTTGAAGTCATGCCAGATACATAATGTTGAGTCTTAGTTAAATTTAGCGGGATTGGCATATTATTACGAGTAATAAAAGACCCACTTTGCAAAATTTTACTTCCAGTTAAATTATAAACAGCGTCAAGTTGTGCGGCTAAGCGAAATTTGGCATTTTCACCACCATGAAAATTTGAATTAGCATTAAGACTTCCAGTTAACTTAGTCAGCAAACTTTGATTAAACCCGACTTGCGTACCACCACTGTTGTAAGAAAAACCCAACTCTGCTTCTAAGTTTTTAGATTTTGACTTGTCGAGTATATAAATTTTATAGCTAACAACAAATTGACGGCTATTTGCTTGTTTGTATTGCTCTAGAACCTTATTGACATGATTGTATTCTGATTGCCTTCCAACAAACGTCAAAATAGATGAGTCTTGAAATATATTATATACCCCTGAAGAGATATATTTATCCATCATATCTTTCACATCTGCCCAGAACGAGGATTTAAATGAGGTTGTTGATTTACCTTTTAACCCGCTAGATGAGGCTGCCTCATTACTTGATATATCTAAACTAGCTTCATAGTTATTATCTGTCCCATAATAATCAAGGTTGATCGCAAAGTTTGAATATAAGTTAACCTCTAGTAAATTATTCTTCTTCAGTTGAATACTTACATCATACAAATTTGATAAATAACCAATAAATTCGTCTAGATTACCTTTAAAATTAATAGTATATACTGTGTTTTTTAATATATCCTCACCAGCCGTAGCTTTCTCAGCCAACTCTTGAGGAGTACTCGCATCAACTTTATAGGTAATTTCCATTTGTTCACCTAACATTTCTAATACGGTATAAATGTTAACAGGTGCATAAGTTGTCAAATTAATTTCTTTATCGAGTACTTTTTTCTGCTGACGATCGTAACTGACTTCTTTTCCTAAATATGATGTACCTAGAGATAAAAATGTCTCTTGTTTGCTACTATCAATATCTTGAAGGTCAGTTACTCTATCAAATAATTCTTTGTCATTATATTTTTCTTCAAAAAAACTACTACATCCTTGAAGTAGTAATGGCAATAGAATATAAACCAATTTACACATTTTCATTTTATTTTCTACTTATCAATTATCAATCACGAGAACATTGTTTTCTTCATAAAACTTCAAATAAAACCCTGCTTTTTGGTAAGACAGTTGTTTACCTAATTTTTCTAAAACTTGTATCCTATCTGTACCATCAATTGTGATCTCATTAAAAATGACAATATCTTTTGGGCTATTCCAAATAAAATCAATGCCATTAAATTTTGTCCACTCTTCAATACTTTGGCTTAAAAGCTCATTTTTCTTTAGTATTAAATGACTCATAACCTCCCGTTGCTCTTCACCCTCTTTTTTATCACCAGTCATTTGTTCTATATTGATATTTTGCTGTTCAGTTTTTGATGAATCAGAAACCGATTTAATTTCTTTCATCGGTTTTAAATTAACCCATCCTTGTTGACCTATTGTTGAGTTAGCAATAGAAGAGAAAGCTAAACTACATAAAATAAACACGCTCATTTTATATTTCATTATATGAATACCTTATTACTAATCATATGAAGTAGAATAATCCCCTTTAATTGAACTGCACCATTCAACTGCCATAATTGATAATGATTTAGGGTTAACATAAGTACTGGAATCCCCGTTCTCTGGATTATTTACACCTAATGAAGCACTTATAATCCAAGTCGGTTGAAATGGTGTCGTTGCTGTGCCAGCAATGCTGCCATGTCTAGCCTGTAATACGACGCCTGCAGATAACCCTACGTTTTTTATTTTGTTTATTCTTGTACTCGACTCGTGAGAGAGGTCAACATCTAAAATATTTTTTTCATCATCAAATACAACTGGCGTCATTGATGAAACTGCGACTGTCAACCTTGGCCATAACCTTACGTCATTAACTACCGGACATAACTTTCTTGGTATAGTAATGACCCCATCCTCTTTGAGATCATCTCCAACATAATTCTCACCAACAATCATGCTCTTATTATTGCCTGTAAAACTGTGATAACTTACTTCAGGGACGGTACGATATTCTTTGACTAATTTAGAGCCTTCATAATGACTATCTTCAATAACTACATTAGCGACCAATGTTCCTGCTATTTGATTGCCTTTATTATCTTCTTTGGTGAGTATAAAATTACTGTCATCTAAATATTGAGCATCCGTTATACTGAAGTCTCCGGGTAATTCTTTCAATTCTAAACAAACAGATTTTGCTTTATTTTGAGTATCCCAACATAAAGCAGGCATTTTTTCATTTTTATCTGGAGCGCCACTCGTTAATACAAGTTTATTCTCATCTTTTGCTGTCAAACAAGGACCATATTGACTATTTTTTGTATTCCAACATAATTTATCGGTATTAACAGAACCATCGGATTTTAAATATTTCCCTGCTTTACTATTGAAGCTAAAACGTATTCCATAATTATAATTATCATTACTTAAAGTATCAGCATTTAGTGCTAATTCTCCAAACTTGATATTTTGATCATTTTTCTTTAATAATTTCCAGTTAGTATTTTCATTATGTTTTTTTTCTTTAAAAACTATATCAGCTTGAATTAAATATAGGGACTTATCTTTAAATGATTGCATAAAGTTATTATATAAATTGTCAATGTATAAATTTTCTTCTTCTTTTTGTGGGTGGTACATTGCGATAAAATCAGTTCGCTCAATTGTTTTTCTTTTGGTGTCACCAATAAGATCAATTCTTTCTATAGATAAAACAGGCTGTTGGCTAATTAAAGGGTCAATTGTACATTTCAAAAATTCTTTTTTTAGTGATAATTCAAGTAGGCTTCCTTGACAAGTTTCATCGGTAAAGTAATTACGTTCACTTCCAATGCCATTTCCCCAATTAAAGTGTAAATTATCATGAGTTAATTCATCTTCAATTTTATAGTTACTCACACGCTTACTGTATTCTGGCTTTTTATTTCCTATTTGAAATAAAGGATTTCGCTTGAGGTTCCCATCTATTGTTTCTAGTTCGTCACTATTAACAAAGTCTATAAAACGATACATTTCATCAACGATTGTATCTGAAATTTGTTGGCGACGGTTATCTTCAATTCTATTAATAATAAAGCGGCTCAATGGAACCATTATCACACCAATTATTCCAAGGACGATAATAACTTCAAGTAATGAATAACCTGCTATTTTACTTTTTTTCATCTTTATTTCTCAAAACCTCTCTAATTAAAGAGAGGTTTTATTAGCGAGTTATTAGTCTCTATTTATTAACGACTACCTAAAATAACTGCGTTAGTTGGCGAATCGACACAAACTGTTGCGATGTCATCTGGCTTAATGTTTTTATTACCATCGGCATGCAATGAGCGCAGGATAGGTGAATCATCTGTTATTTCTACAGCGAGATTTTTTGGTGTTGCAGTCAAGCTACTTGCTCCAGCTGCTGCTACACCGACTTCAACGTAATCCCATAAATTTCCTGATTGGGAAATAACCGCACGGCACTGCTCTTGATTAAGTCCATTTAATTCCACAACAAACCCACGCAGCCCCGTTGCTGGCTGCCCCGTTACTGTCATGGCTCCAGAGATCGCAATAAAGTTATTAGAAATATTATTACGCGCTTCGTCTGTCGAAACTTTGCCTAACTGAACTAAGCGTGCCACAATTGCTGTAGATTCTTTTGCGTCTTTAATTGACTCAAATGTATAGTTCGCAGAATCTGTTCCTGCCTCTGCTGGGTAACCTGGAGCGCGTTGATAAGCTTCTTTAGCTGCAATACGTATTGAGTTTGTATTGCTCACTAAGTCTGAGATTGCACGGCTATCGAATGCACGTTGTGCTAATACGACGACACCTGCTGCAATTGTTCCGACAATGCCTAATACAATGATAATTTCGAGTAATGTCATACCACGCTGATTTTTTACTTCGTGGTATTTGGATACTTTTTTTAGGAGTTTCATTTTTAAATTTTGAGTCTGTTGATACACTTTGAACATAGTTATTCCTCAAATATTGATTTGATATGTTTTTATAAATTCAATAACATTGATAAATTATATATTATTTAAATTAGTTACTCTCTTTATTAATAGTAACTCTATTTATTACCTTTCAAGATTTTTATTTTGTTTATATTAAATGTTTATTGGCTGTATCCTTTTATCACTACCTCTCATTGCAATAATTATTAGTTCAAATTATTTTTCAGTCAACATGGTTTTATTATTATAAATTTAATTGTCGTAATCACCTTGTAATCTTTATTAACTTTTATTTAATATCTTATACATAAAGCATATTTAATATGTATGCACCATTTATCTATTCAGTATATAAAAACCCACCGATTAGGATTATTCCTAATCTATTTTAATTTAATAAGAAATATTCAGTTACATTATTTATGAAAATACTACCGATTAAATATATACAATTAAATAATATTAATATATTTTACTCTTTATTCGGCTAAATACTCCTATTCGGGATAATAAACGTGCTTTGTATATTGCTTATTTATTATCACTTGAGTAATTCTGTTTTTTAGTCGAAACACTACTTTTACTACCAATTACCGCTATTACTATCGTTAGTTGTATGGTAAATAGCCCTGATATGAGACTATAAACATGACATATCCAAAATTATCCTTTACTGGCACTTCATTTAGCTCTAATCATGAGTCTACTATTAATTCAAAACCTGCACCAATTGCTAAACAAGATTTGAAAAAGGCAAAATTAATACAAGTTCCTATGATATATATTGATGCATTTGAAAATATTAAAAATGAAGGGTATACCTCCCTCTCCTTCTCTTCATATCTAATCGAAGCGTTAAAAGAAAAAATCATTTGTGATGTCTCTCGATTAGATTCATAGAATTATATTTAACGTTTTAACCTAATAAAAAATCGCGTATTTATTCATGCTCAAATACGCGATTTTTTATTTTTAACTACACTAACAAATAAAATAACCTACTAACTATTCTTACTAATAATTAGTTATCGATAACCTTTTTTATGGTTTGCCGAAGACCAACTGTAAGTTTGGTCACTTGGTATTAATTTATCTTTTTTCTTTTGTGCTCGAAGTTTCTTTGCTTGCTTATCAACTTCAATAGATATTTCGGTAATGATTTGCTTTTTGACTTTATTTTGCTCAGAGTTGGTTAATTCACGGCCAAGTTTTTTTCTTTCTTGCGCCAACTTACTACGAACTTGCATCTTTTGAGTTTCGGTCATCTCTTGGATGGTTAACATCTTCATTGTCTCGCCCCTTACTCATATTGAAATACCCAACATCAATATAGCATCATTATACGCCAAAGTACTATTAAGCCTTTTTAATCTTAACATTAAGTGCCAAGTGATAAGATTAGGAGTATAGTTAGCCTTATTGCAACTTTAATGAATACCACAGTTATTATGGAATTAACTCCCTCTTCAAAAAATATTCGGCAATTACTGGCGACTGACAGCACGTTAATTGATGTCAGGGCTCCTATCGAATTTCAACAAGGTTCGATGCCAAGTGCGATTAATATCCCTTTAATGAATGATGATGAACGCAAAGCAGTTGGCACTTGCTATAAACAAGAAGGGTCTCATCAAGCACTCACATTAGGGCATCAGCTTGTGAGTGGTGAGATAAAAGAAGCACGCTTAGCTGCTTGGAAAGAAGCCTGTCTCAGCCATAAAAGTGGCTATATTTGCTGTGCTAGGGGGGGAATGCGGTCGCATATCGTTCAATCATGGTTAAAAGACATTGGTATTGAATACCCTCTCGTTGCAGGAGGCTACAAAGTATTACGGCAAGCCGCAATTGATGCAATCAATGAATTAACACTACGGCCTATAATTTTAATTGGTGGCTGTACTGGTAATGGCAAAACAACGCTTGTTCATAACTTAGCAAATGGGATTGATTTAGAAGGAATTGCTCATCATCGCGGGTCGTCTTTTGGTCGCACATTACAACCCCAATTTCCTCAAGCCACATTTGAAAATCATTTGGCAGTTATGCTACTAAAAAAAGCAGAACATCATAACCGCTGGGTTTTAGAGGATGAAGGTCGTGCAATTGGTTCTAATAGCCTACCCAGTGTACTCAAAAGTCAAATGGACTCTGCTACTATTGCGGTGGTTGAAGACCCCTTTGATGTACGGCTCGAACGCCTTAAACAGGAATACTTCGACCGTATGACACATGAATTTCTTAATGTATTTGGGGAGGAAAAAGGCTGGCAAGAATACAGCGAATATTTACACCACGGTCTCTTTGCTATTCGTAAGCGTTTAGGTTCACAGCGTGCAATTGAATTAACTCGCTTATTAGATCTTGCTCTTGCAGAACAAAAAGTGACAGGTGACACTCAAGCACACTATTCTTGGCTATGCCCTTTACTCAATGAATATTATGACCCTATGTATCTCTACCAATTAAGTAAAAAACAACAGCGGATTATTTTTCGTGGAACTTATGAAGAAGTTGAATATTGGCTAACGTCTCAGCACTGATTTTAGATCCATATCATACAAATCCCATGCTCAAAACGGTGAAACTGTATAGTTGTCATCTGCTATCTTTTAACAACAAGTTCAGTTACACCTTGGTAAATGAGCCTTGATGCTAGCGTACCTAGTACTATACCAACCGCTTTTCCTACTATTTTATGAATGCGTGAATACATTCTTCTGACTGACGTCATCGAGAAAGTTTGGCATAAAATAATTCGCCATATTAATGATGCGATGATAATACCGAACCAAATGACGAGCTTGGTCCATAAAGGAGTAGAAGGTGAAATAGTTGTTGAGAAAATACTCATGAAAAACAAAACTGTTTGCGGATTAGATAAATCAGAAATCACCCCCCGCCTGAAATAAACACCGGAAGGAAAGCTTTCGACAATGTTTTCTGTAGATAAATTAAGCTGCGTCCTATTTTTAAAAACGGTTATGGCATAGTAAAACAGGTATAAACCACCAAGAATTTTGATCAATGAAAATAATAAACCAAATTCAGACATTAGGGTAACTAAACCAAATAGACCTAACCCGGAATAAATCGCATTACCCAATACAACACCATAACCACAAGTTAACCCCGCTTTTTTACCCGAACTTAATGTTGTTTGCACAACAATAAACAGGTTTGCGCCAGGGTTAAAAAAAGTTAAGACAAACAAAAATAGAGTGATAATAATGCTGTGCAAAGGGTCCATAATTTTGTATTCAAAAATTTAGGGATAACCATTATAGACATAAGATTATTAGCAACTCTATTTTAATTTGCATGTTTTCTGAGCTAAATCAGCAAATTTATTTCCTATTATAGACTTAATGACTTTTTACGGTGTAATAACCATTTGTCTAACTCATTTGCAAATTGCTGCCTATCACGTTGATTTAAACTTGCAGGCCCCCCTGTTTGAACGCCACTTGCCCGCATGGTATCCATAAAATCACGTATATTAAGGCGTTCACGGATCGTCGCCTCACTATAACGCTCCCCACGCGGATTCAAGGCAGAAGCTCCTTTTTCCATCACCTCTGCGGCTAACGGTATATCCGCCGTAACAACAAGGTCGCCTACTTGTGCACGTAAGACAATTTCATTATCCGCAACGTCAAAACCTGCAGAAACTTGCAACGTTTTTAAAAACGGTGATGGTGGAACTGTTAAGCGCTGATTGGCAACAAACGTTATTTGCACATTTTCCCTATCCGCCGCACGGTATAAAATTTCCTTAATTACTTTAGGACAGGCATCCGCATCAACCCAAATTACCATTATTGTATCCAGAATAGTCAAAAAATAGGGCTCATGATTATAACAGAGAATAGAAACAACGAGTGTGGATTTATAAGCGAGTCAACTAGAACAGATGAAAACAGGATACAATATTGACAATTTCATCACTATTTTATGTCAGGTTACCCCACCATACTCAGGGTTTTAAAAATAAACGTATTTATTTTCTATATTGGTGTCTACGCCATCATAATTTTGTTGCGGCCAGTCACAGTGGCCTCTTCTTTTAAGTCTCAGATAGTATATCGACAACAGATAACACCAACCGATAACATTAACTAAAGTAGCTCATTGAACAGCCCGTTATACGTAAAAATAACAGGATAGAGCAACCAATAAAATAAGGTTATCGACTGGTTTACTGACTGTATTTTTAACTTAATGTATGAAAAACTTGTTTAAATTTATCGATATCTTGCTGGGTTGTTGACCAAGCCGTACAAAACCGTACGCACGTTGTTTCCGTTGTGGGGTTACCAATTTTGCTCAGTTGGTAATGCTTTAATAAATTATCAGCAAGGCTGTTTGGTAAAATAACGAAAACTTGGTTTGATTCAACGGGAGCTAAAAACTCAAACCCTTGTTCCTCAAAAAATAAGGCTAACTGAGATGCCATCTCATTAAGGTGATGACCAAGCTCAAAATATAGCTCATTATTAAACAGTGGCTCAAACTGTGCGGCCAATAACCAACCTTTAGCTTGTAACCCCCCTTTTTGCTTGATGCTATAACGAAAATCAGATTTTAATGCTGGGTTCAAAATAACCAGTATTTCCCCCGTTAAAGCCCCTATTTTTGTACCGCCAATATAGAAAACATCTGTGACTGCAGCAATATCTTCAATGGTTAAATCACTTGCTTTAGACATTAACCCCGATGCAAGACGTGCGCCATCTAAAAAAAGGAGTAACCCATGCTTATCGCAAACCTCACGTAATGCAAGTAACTCATGTTTACGGTAAACGGTGCCTATTTCTGTCGAATTACTGATATACACTAATTTTGGCTGCACACTGTGTTCATCATTATGCTCAACCAGCACATTCGCAACCAGTGTTGGCGTTAATTTCCCTGATGGTGAGCTCACCGTAATCACCTTATGCCCCGTTGCTTCGATCGCACCAGTTTCATGCGTAGCTACATGCCCACTATCAACAGCGATCACCGCTTGGTGCGGGCGTAAAGCATGGGAGATCACGGTTAAATTGGTAACAGTGCCGCCATTAAAAAAATGAATATCCGCATCAGGTTGTCCAATACGTGCTTTAACTTGCTCAGTGACCCGAGAACAAATTTCATCTGTGCCGTAACCTTTAAAACGTTTTCCTGCTAAGTCATTCAGGGTTTTCATCACTGCTGGATGGGCTATTTCATTGTAATCATTTAAGAAGCTATACATTCATTCACCTATTAATACTGGACAAAACCATTTTATAGCCACTATTTATAGGTGTATCTTATTAATTATTCAACAAAATTTTTATTGGGATGCGTTTCAAGTTGCTTACGTAGCTTTCAATTTTCTGAAGCTAAATATGCAGCTATTTATCACCTATTTCCCCCCTTTAGTTGGAATACAACCGACACTAGTTTTGGGTACGGCGAAAAGTTAAATTAAAGCGATAAGGGCCAAGTAGTGGGTGAGTCCCTGCTTTAATACGCCTTATACCATGGTAATTTAACCGTGATTGTCCTCCCCAAACCACCACATCGCCATGTTCTAAATGGATAGCTTGTTTAGCGGCATCCCTTGTTATCCCTCCAAAGTCAAATAGCGCAGGTAGCCCCAAAGAAAAAGAGACAATTGGATGAGAATAATCGGCTTCATCTTTATCTTGGTGCAAAGATAATTTTGCCCCGATAGCATAACGATTAACTAGGCAAGCATCAGGTTTAAACCCATCAAAACCGACGCTATTTGCAGCTGAAGTCGCTAACTGACGGAAAATAGCTGGCATTGATAACCAAGGTAAATTAGTGACAGGGTCACGCTGACTATAACGATAACCTTGTTCATCCGTTACCCATCCCCAATCCCCACAATTAGTCATCGCAACTGACATGTGATAACCACTTGGTGTTTTCATGTGCCTTAAAGGATTCGCCTTGAGTACAAGGTTCAAATCCTTCAATAACCCTTGGCTATGCCCTAATAAAAAGCCTTTTAATAAATAAGCATCAGGGGCAATCTGAATGGTGTTTTCTTCTTCGGAAAATAGCATATCGACCACTTCTCATTATTAGCTGCTAATAAAAATAATACTGCTGCCCGCTATACTACCCCAAAACTTTCGTTAACACCGGATAGTGTCGCTTTTGCTAACCATGTTACTGAAAGATGTTCTTTACATTAATCGAATAGCTTTGCTCACGTTTAAACGCAGACCTCATGTTATTTAGATGGAAAACATTGACTAAACATATAATCTAATATTAGACTAAAATTCCAATACAAGACCACCGTTGTGATAGATAACAAGGTAAATATGAACCAATCAATTAAATATGTGAATGCCTCTAAATTAATTCCCCCTAAAGGGCATTATTCTCATTGTGTTAGCGCTAATGGGTTTGTTTTTATATCGGGGCAATTACCTATTGATGCTTTGGGTAATGCCGCCACAAACATGTCTTTTACCGAGCAAACCAAGCTTGTGCTCAATAATTTGCAAGCCTGCCTAGATACCGTCAATTGTACTAAAGCCAACTTGGTGCAAGTCCGTATTTATATTACCGATATGAATAACTGGAATAGTTTTAACCAAATTTATGCTGAGTGGATCGGTAATTACCGCCCCGCTCGTGCTGTTGCTGGGGTTGCAGAGCTCCACTTTGGCGCCGCATTAGAAATCGAAGCCACCGCTGTATACGCTTAAAATTTGATAATTTATTGAGGTAATATCATGACTGAGTTAACTTTGCCAAGCTATCAAGATATTGAAGATGCCGCCCAACGTATTTTAGGTTTTGCCCATAAAACGCCTGTATTAACATCAACCACTGCAAATAAACAATTTGGGGCTGAATTATTTTTTAAGTGTGAAAATTTCCAGCGTATGGGTGCATTTAAATTTAGAGGCGCATTCAATGCGTTAGCACAATTAAGTCCAGAACAAAAAAAAGCAGGTGTTATTGCTTTTTCATCAGGTAATCATGCTCAAGGTGTTGCTTTGGCCGCACAGTTACTCGATATCCCAGCAACAATTCTAATGCCAAATGATTCCCCTGCAGTCAAAGTAGCTGCCACCCAAGGCTACGGGGCTAAAGTTATACACTTTGATAGATATACCGAAAACCGCGAGCTACTTTGCCAACAACTCGCTAAGCAACATGGGTTTACCATTATCCCGCCCTATGACCATCCACATATTATTGCTGGCCAAGGTACTACTGCTAAAGAACTCATAGACGAAGTTGGGCCATTAGATGCCCTTTTTGTGTGCTTAGGTGGTGGTGGTTTGCTCTCAGGCTGTGCTATTGCCACAAAGCAACTACTCCCTGATTGCCAAATATATGGTGTCGAACCACTTGCGGGTAATGATGCACAACAGTCATTTTATCGCGGTGAAATTGTACATATTGATACCCCAAAAACCATTGCAGATGGTGCCCAAACCCAACATTTAGGCCATTATACTTTTGAAATTATTAAAAATATTGTCAATGATATTTTTACCGTTACTGACCCGCAATTAATCGACTGTATGAAGTTTTATGCTGAACGCATGAAAATTATCGTTGAACCAACGGGTTGCTTATCTTATGCAGCAGCTCTGGCTAACAAAGAACGACTGCAAGGTAAACGAGTGGGGATTATTGTCAGTGGAGGGAATGTGGATATTCATCACTTTGCTCAGTTAATATCCTAACCCCATAATTGCCTATCACCTATTAGATACATTAAAAATAGTTTAAAATTAGGGTTTCGATACAAGATAATAAGGGGGAATAATGTCAGACCTAAAAGAAAATTCATTACTTGCGCAAATAGATATTATAGCAAAAGGATTAAGTGAAACATTTGCCCCTTTTTGTGAAGTAGTGGTTCATGATCTTAAAAAACCTGAACATTCTATTCTCTCTATTCATAACAATTTATCTGGTCGCCAAATTGGTGAACCTACAACAGAGTTAGGCCTTGCAAGAATTGAGTCTCCTGATTTCCCAAATATCATAGCCAATTATACCAACCAGTTTACGGATGGACGCCCAGTAAAAAGTACCTCGATTGGTATAAAGGATGATTCTGGGCAATATGTCGCTGCGCTTTGTCTTAATTTAGATATGACGCTATTCAGGGGAATGCAAAGTATGTTGTCTCAATTTATCGAAGTGGGAAATAGCCCTATAAAAGAACATATTGAACCCAATGGCACAGAGGCAATTCGCATCCGTATTGACCAATATGCAGCTTCGTTAGCTACCACAGCGCGTACTTTAAAAGTTGAGGAACGGAAAAATTTAATTGAGATATTACGAAATGAAGGCTTACTGGATGTAAAAAAAGCAATGGAGACTGTTGCTCAACACCTTGGGATTTCAAGAGCTTCGGTGTATTTATACGCTAAGAAAGCAAGCTAGTTTTGCTTCCTTAGCCATTTACTTTTTTTAAAATACTTTTAATGCTTATTGGGTAAAAATCATTTACATCAACACCCACATTGATTGCACGTGAACCCAATATTTCTAAGCGTTTACGTTGCTCAGGGTCTTTACCTGAATTATGTACATGCCCATATAAATGAATAGCGTCACGGAAAAAACCTTGCCATTCTAAAATTGGGTAGTGAAATAACACAAATTTTTGCTTTTGGTATTCCAATTCATAGTAGCTTCGTACCCATTCAAATAAGGTCGTGTCAAACTCTGGATCATCCAAAAATTTATCATGGTTGCCCCGTATGAGATATTTCTTCCCAGCTAAACGACGTAATATTTTATTTGCATCACTGCCGTTCCCTTTATATAAAAAATCACCCAATATGTAGATCTCATCATAGTCCGTAACATAAGCATTCCAGTTATGAATTAAAGTATCATTCATGTGGTTAGTGCTTCGAAAAGGTCGATCACAAAGATTAATTATATTAGAGTGACAAAAGTGCGTATCTGAAATAAAGTAAATCATATAAAACCCGAAAAAAGATATTAATTGTCATTATGTTAAAAATGATAGTATACAAATAAATATGCGCTATCCCCTATATCATAACGTACTTGTAATTAATAACCTTACAGAATTGACCTAAAAATCCAATTCCTCCTACATAGAGGTTAGCGTTAATTGTTGATAGTTTTTATCTGTTTTTATCACTCGCATTGGACGCGAAATTGCGGCATAAATAATACAACATTCAAAATATCGGAAACAAAATGACCAATCCTTCCTCAATTTCTCTTTTCTATGATTCATTTGGTGTAGCGAAAAACCCTGCTGTTGTGTTGATCCCAGGTTTGGGTGGCCATAATATCAGCTGGACTTCGGCGTTTTGCCAACAAATTGCAGATGCAGGCTTTTATGTTATACGTGTTGATAACCGTGATTCAGGATTGTCTTCCCACATCGAACATTTTCCACCAATCGTTTTAAGTGAATTGATTGGAAAAATGCAAACTGGGGAACAATTTGTTATTCCTTACACTTTATTAGATATGGCTGAGGATATAATTCGCCTACTCGACTTATTATCTATTGATAAAGCACACATAATTGGCCGCTCAATGGGGGGGATGATTGCACAGTTGGTTGCTGCGAATTACCCGCAACGTATACTATCCCTTTGCCCAATTATGTCTTCATCAGGGAACCCCGACCTGCCACAAAGCGAACCCGATGTAATGCAAATGCTGATGAGCCCAAGCCCCAACCCTAAAGAAAATTTAGAGGGGTACTTAAGCGGTCAATTAGCATTTTACCAACGCATTAGTTCCTCTATTTGCCCATTTGATGAAAATTATTATCGGGATTATGTACTGCAAGCGCTTGCTCGAAATTATTCCCCAGAAGGAACTAAACGGCAAATGGTTGCTGTGGCTATGACGGGTGATCTTCGGCCTTATATCAAAAGTATAGATGTACCAACATTAGTTATTCATGGTTCCATTGACCCTTTGTTCCCATTAGCTGCAGGTCAGGATATCGCAGAGAATATAGTGAATGCAAAATTAGAAATCATTGAGGGTATGGGGCATGAAACACCTCCGGCTCTAAACTCACAAATTGCAACTCTGATTATTACTCATTTAAAGCAGAACCAAGTTTAGCTTGGTTAGTACCTATTTATGGCTCTATAACTGAGCCATAAATATAGGTGATTATAACCATCCTTGTTTTTTATGTTGCGCACAAATGGGGCAAATATTGATGTTTTCTTCCCAAGATGAAAATGGTAGATGGCAAGTATGGCACTGACCATCATAATAGTTAAAACTAATCGGTTCGCTATTTTTAGCCGTATGCGCGTGGACATGAATAGATTGCGGGAAACAAACTACTTGGCAGCTCATACACCCCGTACACCGCTTTTCATCTATTAAAAATTGGTTATTTTCGATGTTTATCGCATGTTCATCACAAACTTTTGCACAAGCACCACATAAAATACAGCTTGCTGTATCAAGCTCTACTCTAAACCAGCTATCCTCAGGGTAAAATTGTTTCCTTGCATTTAACCCCGTTTTTACTTGGCCTTTATCTAACGGTTTCTCGTCCAATTTTTGACGGAATAACATCATTCGACGCCCGGTATCCACCTGTGCCGGCTGTACAATACGTAATTGCCAAATCGGTTCTTGTAGCGTTTTTAACTTTAAATTCAATGAGGCAACTGTTGGCAGCCACTTGTCTACCAAAGGCTCTGCTATCTGTATGCCGCGAATGCCATATTGCCGGTGCCAAACAATTAACTCATCTGCATTGGCGACAGGTTCATCGTGGTTAACCACCAAAAAGTCACCTTGATAGGTTCGTTCATGAGGAGCAATATTCTCAATAGCGTCAACAGGGCAAGAAAATAAACAGTTACCACATTGAAAGCACAGTTCATTATCAATTGCAGCTGCCATATGGCTAAAAGACACCGCACCAACCGGACAACTCGTCGCACAATTGTCACAAATACTATTTTTTAATCGTTTTCTGACACAGTTATTATTAATTGTTGGCTCTGGTGGAAGTTCTAGATTAATAAAACGTCTCATCATTCTGCACTCCCATCGTAGCAATAAATACGAATGTAAAAATCAACATTCACCTACTCAACGCTCACATTTTACCATTAATCTAAGGTTTATTTTAGTACAACACATTGTAGATAAAGATGATTTAGGCTAACTAATATGTCAAAAAACATAAAGATTTAACTATTTCAATCACCTAGTAGGGCGGGAACTCATTTATAGTTAAAAACTTTATGTTTTTTTAGCAATAATAACTTATACAGTACTAGTTTATTGGTGCTGCTAACAATGCATTTCTCATATAACTTTCAACGTGCGTGACTGGGTCCCAGCCAGCTTGTATTAGCGCAATACTTTTACGACCAAAACTACTGATTTCATCTTGTATACGCATCCCTGCAATTGTATTAGCTAAATACTCCAACTTTTGTTGTGTACTAAGTTCATCTTGACCACCTAGACTTTTATAAAGGCGAATTTCCGGTGCTTTAGTATTGGGGTATTGAAGTATTGTTACCCTCCTTCCCAATTTTGACTGATAAATAAACTGAGTTGCATTACTTAGATGATTAGGCTCTTCTCGGGTAGGTTTTTTGTCAAAACCAATCAGATGAATCGCATTATCACCACCGCGACTATGTATTGTATTCCAACCTTCTATTTCACCATTAATGAGAAAGCTATTTTTCCCTTTTAACTCTGTTAGCAAACCATTTGCCCCGTTGATAATGTAAACATCATCTCCATCCCCTGCCGATAAGTCATTTTTACCTTTACTTGCATAAATAGCATTATTTCCAGGCGTTTTATCCGGTACGGAAACGACACCCTCTTCCGCTTCGGCATAAAACACCCGCCCATACCCGCTTCGGTCCCAAATATTTTGTTTTGCACCTTTAGTTTTTACAACAAGCTGACTAAATGTGGAGTTTTCAGAAATACGAATATCCATTGACTTGAGATCAATAGTTGGTAAAGGTTTCCACCCGTTAAGCATGCCTTTAAATTCATCCATAGGCTGCCATGTAGTGTTTAAATTTAAGTCGTTTTTATATTTTCTCTGTTCTGCTAAATAACGGATTAAAGAAACCATATCTTTTTTAGCATAATTTGGCAGGTGTGTAGGTAAGCTGTCATAGTGATGAGCGTGGTTTATATTCATATCACTATCTGGTAATACCTTTATTTTCACAGACCGAAGATTTGATTTGGACTTATAAAGATGAAAAATAACGTCATCTTCACTGATAACTTCGTATTCTGATTGGAAATTAAATAAATGAATATGGTTTTCGCCACTAGCATCATGTATTGTAGTTTGGCCGGCTTCTAAATCCCCATTTATAAGGTAATGGTCATTACCGTCTTTACCATCTAAAATATCATTACCTAAATCTGAAAGGAATAAATCATTTTGATCTCCACCATAAATATGGTCATCACCCTCCCCACCATATAGAACATTTGCCCCACTAGTCACGACTACTATGTCGTTACCTTTTCCTGCATTGACGATACATCCAGTGATATTATCATTTTTAATGAAATCATTACCATCGGATGCATCGATAATAGGAAAAGGAAATTGATATCCCATTGGGATATCAATATAATCGTCTTGTTCAGTCGGTAAGTTTATTACTTTTGCAGAGACAATTTCTTGTTCTTTTTTACTAAAGTCCACATGGAAATAGTTATTATTTCCATCTTGAATACGAATACTACCGTGTTTTTCTAATGAATAATTAATAAGTTTAATTTCTAACTTAACATCATTAAATCGGTTATATAATAGGATAGATTGGCCTATAACCTTTAACCTAAACCCATTCTCATAAGGTAGCGAAATATATGTAGCACCAATGTTATCACTTACTTTATTTATATTCGAATAGTCAAAAACCAACTGACCTTGAAAATATTGTTCTGGGCTTACCTGATAAAAATCTTGGCCTTCAGTAACAATAATCAGGCTATTTCTATTCACCATCAATAGTTGGTTATCACCAGAGGTCCCTTGATAAGTCAAATTTCGAATAGAACCATGAAGTTTAAAACTTCCCCATTTACGAGGGGTATATATACGGTCGCCAATACTTAACGTATTTGTTTCATCATTTATATTTACAGTTTCATTACTGTATTTATATATGGCATCTTGTTCTTGTTGGTAGGTGATGTCAAAAATATCTTCTTTAAGGATAAGGGGTTTCTGTGCATCTAAGTCTTTTAATTTACTATTTAATAAAAAACCATCTTTGGTATGTAATTGGTATTGATGATTTATTCTTCTAGTATCTTCATACTTAGAATATACATTTTTAAGTTCAACTTTGACGCTTACTATTTTATCTTTAAAATTTGATGATTTACTACAGATGACTATTATTATATCATTACCACTAACATATACCTCTTCAATTTCACTTAACAAATAACCTAAGGTTACTCGACTTCTACTTTTTGTTGTTTCCGTAATCGTTGCTGTTAAATTAAATATTTTTTTGGCTTCATTTTCAGGGATACTTCCCCAATCAAAACGTCGTAAAAAGTAGCTATCATTACCTTCTCCACCATTTATTACGCCGTGTTCAAATACCAAATGGTCATCCCCCCCCATAGCATTAATAAAAGCACAAGCTGAAGCTGCATCTAATGTATTACTTTCATCATTGCCCACTAGAGTCGCTTTTGAATCTCGGCTTCCTACTAAAAAAACATTACTAATATTACGTAAAACAAGATCTTTCTGTTTTTTATTGTAAAAGGTAATTTTTGATTTAAGTGAGTTAAGGTCTATATAGATATAACTCCCAATTCGTATGTCATTAATAATTAAAGTATTATTCCCACCATTTCCATCAAAATATAAATCATTGATTTCATTACTTGATGAATCAAATAATAGTGATAAATTTGCCACATCATCATGATTTCCACCAGCTAAAAACTTAGTACCGGAACTAATAGTAAAAGAATTTCTTGCATTTTTTTTACCAATAGTAATATCAGTCCCATTACCCGAATTAAAATTAATATTTTTTTGCTTAGCTTCTTCCTCATATTGTAATCCAATATTTTGCATGCCTTCATAAATAATATCAGGAACTTCACCTAGTATTTTTTTTGCAATTTGAACTGGATCAGCAATAATTTGTTCACCTAAAATTTCAATTGGTACGTGACTGTCAAAGTCTGGATGATAAATATTACCATGATGATTCCTTGCCCTAAAGAACCTTAATTCAGAGGCGGCTAATGTGCTTAATTGAGTAACGACTGGTTGCTTTTTTTTATTCTTGTATTTTTCATTTAATTTAAATCGATACAGAAACTCTTTTAATAAATCACTATCATATTCTGTATTGAGTATAAGAATGTCATCAGCTTTTTTCTCACCAATGTCCTTATAAGAGACACCTGCCTTCTTCTTAATAAGACTAAACTTACAGCAAAAATGAATTTTACGTGTTCCTTTTCTGATTTTTACCCATATATTACAGTGTGAATCATAATCATAATTATTACAAATATAATTAATTTGCTCTATCGTATAATGAGGGCCAGTATCATCACGTGCAATGTTTTTAAGAATATGGTTGTCATCACCCCCTTCAAATACAGTGCTATTGATGATTCTAAATTTTGGCCGATAATAAATATAATATTTTTTATGTTCTGTAAGTATCGGCTCACCTACAAATTGCAGATGTTCTTCAAACCCTTGGTAAAGATTGTTCGATTTAAAATTATCTAGATCCTGTTGCCAATTTACATTTTTAAAATGTGCTAGATGCTGCTTATAGCTAATTCGATTTAATATATCGTCAGAAGGAGAAAAACCAAATGCCGCGCGTATCCCTTCTCTAGCTTTTTCATCCCAATCTAAAGAGCTTCCTAATTCCTCTTCGATTCTCTCTACGGCTCGTATACCTGTATAAACCATTCCACCTATTAATAATGCACCACCAACAATTAAACCAACAACAGGTATTGTTGATGACCCTATGATGATACCAATGATGGTCAGGCTACCAACAACTATATTTGCAATAGACAACGAGCCGTTAACAAGTAAATCTTGCCGCTCTTTTGCATCCGTTATTTTGTCTAACTGCTCAAAAGCTTCATAAGCCTGATAAATGTCTAATCCGATCCCAATTAAGTTAAATATGATTGTGACTCGAGCGGCTAATTTAGCCCCTGAATTAAATGACCCAGCCTGTTTATATGATAATCTCAATAAAATAGGCTGCAAAATCATGTCACCATAATTAAAACAGGCGGATGCACAAGCCATGGTCAGTTTTTTGGTAATTAAAGAACGTTCATCTTCCGTAAGGTCTGGGTTATCTAAACCATCAATCAACTGATAAATCCCATTAAGTGTAATAAAAACACCGACTCCCCCCGTAACTTGACCGGCACCATTAGCAATACGGGCATAAGCGGGTAATTTTATTCCTTCATTATGTAATGACTTAACCCCTTTAGATACAGTACGCTTATCTCCAAAATCTAATTTTTGAATAATTTTTAATTGCTTTAAAGCAATTTGTTGACTTTGCATCATGTCATTTGAGTGTATTTTTTGCTCAATATTACTATCTTTGATTAATTGTTGTGTCACCTCAAGAGGTTTAATGTCTGCCTCTAGTTCTGTCGATAAGGTTAATTTTTCTACTAATACATCAGCATTAAATTTAATTTTCTGCACCCATCCTTTATCCTCCACGTGTTTTGCGTGAATAGGTACATTGTCTATCATCGCCCCTAGTGAGCGTAATTCTTTTATCGATGTTGTAACTTCTCCCAGTTGAAGGGCCACATTTCTATTGATCTCTAAGTTCTTTTTATATACCGTGTTTTCCAGTTTCTCTTCACTTTGTTTTACTAACGTACGGTAACCCTCTCCGCTCGCATCAATATATAATGCTGTTGCTCTTAGCCCTTCATCTGAATCAGTTAAAAAACCCAACTGTTTGCCTCTAGTTATCACCCTACCATCAAGTTGTTGAAGCTCTTGTTGCATATAGTGTTGAGTTATTTTCAATAATCTAGCTCGAGCAACGGCAAGGTTAGGGTCAGATATTACTAATTCAATGCCTGATTCATCCATCAAGTGAAAAGTATAACTCTCCACTTTATATTCACACTTAATCATAATTTTAGATAAAGGACTTTTAATACAAACTAAATAATCGTTATTTATTTGATTAAAAATAGTCTCAAAAGATTGATTACTTGATGTTGAAGCTATTTTCTCTATTCCCTCATTTTTTAACTGGTAGATATCATTATAACTTTTTAAAATTTCCATTTCATGGCTAGATGCATTACCTAGCCTATGCTTATATTTAATTTCTTCATAAATATTATAACAATCTTCTGCCATTTTTTCATTTTTGAAATAAACATTATATAATGATGTGGATGTTTTTTTACCTTCATAATGAAATTCATTAAATTTCACATAATCATGATAAAACAATCCCCTACTCATCTCCTTTACATAATTTACTGTAAGTTTTCGTTCATACTCCAACTTACACATTAACCCATATGCTTTTTTCAACGAGCCATTATTAAATGCTTCATTATCTTCTTGGTAAAGATATATTAAATCTCGAAGTCTTCTTTTGACTACTCCTAGTCTATCATTAGATTTTAACGTAAATAATAATTCTTTGTGATCATATTTATTCCCTCGTGGAAATAGTGATTTCAATCTGTTTTTTGAAGACTCACCCAAATATGCATTAATTTCAGGGTTAGATTTTAGCGCTTCTAATAATATCATTGATTCTTGTGCTTGTTGTAGCAAAGAATATTTTTCATTATCCTGAAATAGAATATTCCACTCTTTTAAACCTTTAACATTACTCTCACTTTTAAAATAGCTCATCACTCTTTTATTAATTATCGGGTCCATTCTAATTATTGATATTTTTTCATGATTTAGATTTCCATCATCATGGGTTAAATAACCTATTATATACTTATCTTTTTCTATATCTATCTGGCTTGGAACTATTTTTTTATTAATTAGTTTTAATATTAAACCTTCTAATCTTTCGTTATCATTTAACTCCTTCTCATTTAATGTCCATCTAGTATTTACTGTTAATTTATTTGGCTCATATAGCCCCGCATTAATTAATGTATTTTTTAACTTTTCAGAAGCAACTTTAACCCCTTCGGAGGTTAAATCATTTGGATTATCCGTTAAAACTAAGGATACCGAATTATTAAAATCCGAATTATAATCTTTTCTTAATTTTTCCATTACATCAGTTAGGGGTAATAATGATTCATTTATCTCTAATGCGCTAGTAATAAACACCCATTTTTTTTGCTTTAGCCCCGTAAGCTTGTTAATATCACCATATTCAATACAACCATCAGCCACACCTTTACCTACTTGCATAATAAGGGTATTTTTAGGATTGTTAGAAGCTATTTTCTCTGCCTGTAGCCTACCACTCTCACTACCATTTACCCGTAATATAATGGTCGCCAGGCCATCATCAACAACTTTATTTACTCGATTATTAATATTTTCATCATTTACCATACGCCATAATGGGGGTTCTTCAATACCAGCACTGGCAAGTAGGTGACAGATCCTATCGTAAAAATCTTCATCAATAATGCGCTCATACCCCTTGAGCTCTGATTCTAAAATAGCGTTTGCTTTATGATTAAATGCTAATGTCTTTATTAGATCACTGTTAACCACTCCATTTTTTTTATAAAAAGCCAGTAGATTAGTATTTTTACCTTCCAAAATTTGCGAAATTTTTAATTCCCCACGTCGAACTTCATTTATAAAAAATAATGGTGCAGGAAACCCATTTATATATGTTTTTTTCGATGAAGGATGTGTTTTATATTCATATTTAAAATTCTTAGTTGAAAATTCCTCACCCTTAATTTTAATTGATTTTACCCCTATATGGTTCACACTCTCTCCAATGGACCTATTATAAGCCACTATTGGAATATTGATGCCTTTTCTATTTAAAGCCAAATGAGTATTTAATGCAAAATTTTCATTAATGCCACCTCGAGCCAATTTACAACCATATAGAACAATTTTATTTGGCTGTAAGTTTTTTAATGTGTTATTTTTTAAAAAAGAGACTCCACTGGCGAACTCTTCAGGTAGCGCACCTTCAAATGTTACTTTACTACCTATATTATTTGTGTTCTTTACATGTAAACCATGCCCTACAAACGTCCAACGAATATTCTTGTTTTCACCTACTTCAATCGCTGATTTTAAAATACGTGCTTGCTTGCTCTCCAAATCAAATTGGACTAATGTAGTATTTTCCGAATGTTTGACGTATAGCCCAGAAATAACATCTGCTGTAATTTCATCACTACCTAATTGAATAACAATATGATGATCATAATTAGAGCTTAGATTTTTATGAGTTAACCCTACAATAGATTTTTCAGGGTTATATTTATAGTCTAAGTACTCAGTCTCTGATAAGTTTACATTTGAATTAGTTCTATGCCTTTCATATTCATCTTTTTTTACCTCATTTAATTCAAAGACACATCTAAGGAATAATTTTTTCATTTCATCTTCATTTTTAGTATATATTTCCTCCATAACTTTAGGATCTTTAAACATATAAACAAACTTATCTTTGCTTATATAAAAATATTCTTTATATTGCATTAACTCAGCTGAATTAGCTTCAATAAGGTTAATGACTCTCCCTTGATTTTCAATCCTTGTTTGTAAACAAATAATTTGTTCTTTTTTTTGGATTTCATATTTAATAGTTTTAGATTTAATATCATAATTTTCAAAGCTGAGTAAAAACCGCCCTTGTGAATCCAACTTCATTACAGGTTTTACTGAATATTTATCTGTGTTTTTACCTTCAATCATGTCATTGACGTAACAAATGAATTTTTCTTTTATCATAAAATTTAAATTATTTGGCATATTGTATCCCTTTTATTTGGTTTCATCATTATTGATAAAGTTGGCATTTAAAATACCAAATGAAGATAAAAATCAAAATTCGCTGAGGTTAAATAAGACTAACTTTTTATTTTTTACTTCTACTTATCATCAGCATGTAAAAATAATTATATTGAAGAGCGGTTTCGCTTATATCATACAAGTCGAAATTATATGCTGGTTATATATCACTACCATAGCTATATAATTTGTATCTAATACATTTAGGCGCTAAACTTGATTAGTTAACAAAAACCAAGTCCACCCACTTTTAAGGCTAAGGTTTATCTATGAATAACTTTGAATTTTATAACCCAACACGCATCGTTTTTGGTAAAGATAAAATCGCTGAACTTGACAGGCTCATTCCACAAAATGCAAAAGTTCTCATCCTGTTTGGTGGCGAAAGCGCCCGAAGGACAGGTACATTGAATGAAGTTGAGCAAGCATTAGGCACGCGTCAATTTGATCTGTTTGGTGGAATTGAAGCTAACCCTCGTTATGAAACGTTAATTAAGGCCGTTGATAAAATAGAGAAAGAAGGCTTTGATTTTTTACTTGCCGTTGGTGGTGGGTCTGTCATTGACGGTGTTAAATTTGTGGCAGCAGCGGTTAACTACCCTGGTGATAAGTGGGAAGTTGTTACCAACAGAGGCTCTACAATCAAAACAGCTTTACCTTTTGGTACCGTTTTGACATTACCAGCAACAGGTTCAGAAATGAACAAAGGCTCCGTCATTACAAGGGAAGAATTACACTCAAAGTTAGCATTTATGAGCGATTATGTTTTTCCTCAGTTCTCGATTCTTGACCCTGTAAAAACATTTACCTTACCTCCTCGACAAGTCAGTAATGGTGTTGTTGATGCCTTTGTACATATTGTTGAGCAATATTTAACCTACCCTGTTAATGCTAAAGTACAAGACTCATTTGCTGAAGGTTTACTAAAAACGTTAATAGACATTGGTCCTAAAGCACTTGAAACACCTCATGACTATGATATTCGCGCTAATTTAATGTGGGTTGCAACATTAGCATTAAATGGGTTGATTGGGGTTGGCGTACCGCAAGATTGGTCTACCCACATGTTAGGCCATGAAATTACAGTGTTATATGGTTTAGACCATGCACAAACATTAGCTATCGTACTTCCTTCAATGCTGCTCGAAAAACTACCACAAAAACAGGAAAAATTAGCCCAGTACGCAGAAAATGTGTGGGGGGTTACCGCTGGTTCTCAATCAGAGAAAGCCATCAAAGCTATTGAGCTGACAAGAGCGTTTTTTGAAAAAATGCAAGTAGGCACACGCTTTAGTGATTACCAGCTTACCCAAGATGTCATTGAACCATTAGTCAATAGTCTAAAAGCACATGATATGGTCAAGCTGGGTGAACACCAAGATATTACTTTGGACGTTAGCCGCCGAGTGTATACCGCAGCCTTATAACGGCTATGTAAAGGTTGTACCTTCAACCTTTTTAATGAAGCCCGTTAATGTTTTCTTGACCACATTTGCATTGATAGGTGATTATTTCTAATAAACAAAATAATCACCTACTTAATTGTAATTTCAAGTATGTCCAAACCAGTATTACATGATTTTCTTTGCGCTAACCACCTAACCTTGTAGATTGACTCAATCTAGGTTTATCGGTTATTTGGAGGGGAGATTTTTAATCAGTGAACCACTGTAATACCACCCCCCATCAAACTCGCTAAAGCCATTATTAATCATAATTAGGTTAATCATTTACCTTGATTGAACGCCCATTTGTTTGCATCCATACCTATAAAACTACATCGGCCATAATTAGCCTAAGTTACTCATATTTATCTATCTAGCATATAACGTTTAATTAGATATAAGGGCGCTTTAATTACCAGATTTTTAATTGTGAATGGTAGATTAGCATTAGCAAAATATTGTTTTCGATTCAGAGCATTATTCCCCATTTCTCACTGCTCTAAATTTATGTATTTTATAGCTTACAGACCCTTTTATACAAAATTTTAACAACAATTATGAGTTAGGTTGTGAGCCAATGCTTTCTAAATTTAATATATCAAACAGCGCATTACTTGCATCGTCACTACTCTTAACGATAGGACGTGGCGCAACATTGCCCTTCATGGCAATTTACCTAACTCGAGAATACCAAATGGCAATTGATATTGTCGGTATAGCCATGTCACTGGCAATGGTTATAGGTGTTTTATTCAGTATGGGCTTTGGTATGCTTGCTGACCGGGTTGATAAGAAACGCTGCATGTTATTTGCTGTGTTAGCTTTTATTTTGGGGTTTATCGCTATCCCCACAGTAAATAATGCTATTTTAGTTATCGCGTTCTTTTCTCTTATTAACTGCTCATATTCTGTGTTTTCTACGGTCTTAAAAGCCTATTTTGCGGATACACTCACAGTCTCTTTAAAGGCAAAGATATTTTCCTTAAATTATACCTTTATCAATATCGGTTGGACTATTGGCCCCCCCATTGGTACTTGGTTATTAATGTACAGTATTAACTTACCATTCTATTTAGCCGCTATATCAGCTGCTCTACCAATATTTTTTATACAACGTTTTGTACAAAGCATAAAACCAACGCCATTAGAAAACGGAAACATACGTAAATGGAACCCACTGAGTATGCTAAGTGATCAAGTCTTAGCATGGTTTATTTTATCCACATTTTTGGGTTCATTGGTTTTTGGTACTTTTACCACTTGGATTTCGCAATATGCAATTACTGTGGCAAGCAGTGATTTTGCTCAGGTTGTTATTGGGGTAATTTTACCTGTGAATGCAGTCGTGGTCGTTACATTACAATACACCGTAGGGAAGCGTATCACCCCGGATAACCTAAAAAAATTAATGACCTTAGGCAGCTTATTCTTTATTTTAGGCTTAGCAACTTTTATGAATGCACATGAAAATTTATACCTCTGGGCGGCAGGCGCCTTTATTTTTACATTAGGTGAATTAATTTATGCCCCAGGAGAATATATGTTAATTGACAGTATTGCACCGGAAGGCATGAAAGCGAGTTATTTTTCAGCCCAATCCCTTGGACTATTGGGCGGTGCATTTAACCCTATGTTAACTGGTGTTGTTCTTACTGAGCTTCAGCCACATTTCATTTTTATTATTCTCATGTTTATTACCTTTCTGGCATGGTTATCCATGTTAAACGGGATGCGATTACGCAAAAAACAATTATTACGCACCGTATAGTGCGTTACCGTTAGTGCTCCATCATTAACGGTAACGCCTATTTTTCCTGACCCGTAAATTTAGCGTAGCCATAACGAGAAAAATTGCACTACTAATTATTAAGATGACTGAAAGTACTAAAGTTGAGAGATTATTTTCAGTCACCAGCAGTGAAAATGCAGGTATTGTAATTAATAAAGCTAAATTATTTATGCTTTCTGAAACAGATAATACTAATCCTTTATTTTTAGTACTCTCTTTAGCCAATAACGAGGTACTGACCGGTGAAGCCACCCCTAATGCTACCCCTATAAATAACAAGCAGATACAATCACCAACTAAGGGTAATTTTCCTGTAATAAATAACACTAAAGCAACCAATATTCCTAATAAAATTAGGATTAGTTTAGCCGCATCCTGTAGTTTATATTTTGCTATTTTCGCAACCAAAGCATTACCAATGAACAAGCCAATACCAAATAACCCCATAATGATACCAATCTCAGCTGTTTCTAATGCAGTTCTTTGTCTTATAATTTCCCCTGACAATAAAAAGATACTAACTGAAACCCCGTTCCATAATCCCTTTGCTATGATCAAACGTAAAATATTTGCTTGTATTAAGCAGCTCAATGAGTGGGGATAGGTATGGTTTTTTTTAGAACTCGGCAAGATAAACCATGATATAGAAAATGCGAATAAGCCACATAAACTCGTTAATATAAAAGGCGAATACCACGAAAAATATTGAACTAAAATACCCGCTAACATTGGCCCAGTCACAATGCCAACGGTCATTCCCATCATGACACTCCCCATCGCGGCTGCTTGGTTTTCTCTTTTTATTACATCGGCTATAAGGGAAAAAATAACGGGAACTAATGCCGCTGATGCCACTCCCCCTATAACGCGGAAAATTACAGCAACCGAAAAATTAGGCGAAAAAATAATCGCCAAACTATCTAGTGATAATAACAATATTGCAGTGAGTAAAATTTTTCGCTTATCTATTCGGTCAGAAAGGTAACCAATTAGAGGTGCTGTGAGTGTATATGCCAATGCATAGGACGATATCAGCCAAGGAATTTGTTCAGACGAAACTTCAAATGCCAGTGCTAGTGGCGACATTATTGAGGACAACATAAATTCTGTAGTCCCAACTAGATATACAATAACAGCAGATAAAAATAATACATTACGATTAGAGGTCATAGTATCCCCTTACGAGTGAAGTAATTAATATGATTTGAGTTTTAGATTTAATAAATTGAGTCTAAATTTAATGAATCGAAGAAATTAGATTTTGGGCTATAAGATGTCAAAATGAACGCAACTCGGCTAAAGTCACATAGTTTGAGGTGAGTGAAATGGGGTATTCTAGGTTAGTAATTAGGTAGGTTTCATCTAATTTAACACTAATTACGAGGCTAATGCAACTTTTAGTTTAACCTTATTGTTAACTATTTCTTATATTTAATTACCTAAACAACCCTCTTCTTAAATACAAATTATTAACATTTCGGTGAGTATGTAATAATGCTTATAAAAGTAACAATGTAATATTTAATTTATAATAAGCCGCTTTTACATCAAAAAAAAGCCCAAAATTATATTTTATAATATGCAAGAAATAACCAATAGATGCTTGTATACATGATTATTAAATGAATTTGTGTAAGTGATTAATTTAACAATTACATGAAAGTATATTTAGACTAGGCAAGGATGTATAAATATGAATATAACAACTCGATTAAAGATAGTTTCATTTTTACAATTTTTTATATGGGGATCTTGGTTAGTTACATTTGCGTCCTATCTTTTCAACACCCTACACTTTAAAGGTGGTGAAATTGGGTTAATATTCAGTGCATTAGGGATATCCGCTCTATGCTCACCAGTTATCATAGGGTTTATTGCAGATAAAATTAATAACCGTAAACTAGTTTATATCGCTTCTCATTTTATTTCTGCTTTATTCTTACTCGCGATGGCTCATAGTCATTCAATAACCCTACTGTTCATTATGACATTAATCCACCTAATGTTTTATATGCCAACAATTTCAATCTGTAACAGTATTGTTTTTGAAATGTTAGAGGAGCAAAAGCTTAGCTCTGATATCTATTTCCCTAAAATACGAGTCTATGGCACAGTTGGCTTTATTGTCGCTATGTGGACTATTAGTCTATTAAAACTTGAAATGAGTTTTTATCAATTATATATCAGTGCTGCTGCATCTATTGTTTTAAGTATTTTTTCTGTTTTCTTTATATCGATTAAAAGAGTTAATACATCAAAAAATAAAAAAATTAGCTGCCAAAATATTATTCAGCTATTTAAAAAAGGTAGAGTCGCTGTATTTCTATTTTTTGCTATGCTACTCGGTTCTGTATTGCAAATAACCAATACCTTTGGTGTTCCTTTTTTGCAAGATATGGCTCTAGCTCCTGAGGCTAAGGGTTCTGTTTTCTCTGCGTATCCAACCATATTCTTATCAATATCACAGTTTTCTGAAATTATTTTTATTCTCCTTTTACCTATTTTGCTGAAAAAAATTAAAATTGAAACGATCCTATTGCTCAGTATGATTGCATGGATTTTACGCTTAGGATTATTTGCTTATGGTGACTTCACCTCCATAGGCACCATCGCCCTCTTCTTATCAATGGTTGTGTATGGCTGTGCATTTGATTTCTTCAATATTGCGGGAGCCCTATTTTTAGAAAAAGAAATCGCCCCTGAATTTCGTTCCACAGCACAGGGCGTTTTCACTACTTTAGTTAATGGGTTCGGTACTTTTTTAGGCGCAGTGCTTTGTGGTTGGGCAATTGAACTCAATACAGTTGAAGGTATTGTAGATTGGAAAACTTTTTGGCTAATATTTACCGGGTACACAGCAAGTTTTACGGCTTTATACCTTATCTATATGTTGTTCACTAAACATAATAAGGCTGAATCTATGTAATTGTTCATAATCACAAGCTCCCAAAGATAAACCTAAATCAACTTTACTCATGACTGCTAATGGGCTGTAGAACGATAAGCTAAGCGATTAGTACTTTAATTTTAAAGTACTGATTAATTTTTTGGGGGTCGTCTTTTACACCATCGACTCACATTAAGCTTTAGTTAACTCATCATAAAAGATGACCAATACTAAATGACTTATTATTTAAATCATTTACGTTGAGATTCTTTTAACAATAGTGCTTGTTTACGATCTATTCCCCAGCGGTAACCGGAAAGGTCACCATTATTTCTGACCACGCGGTGGCAAGGTATCGCTACAGCTAATATATTTGCAGCACAAGCACTCGCAACTGCCCTAACCGCTTTAGGTTGGCCTATTTTTTCTGCTATCTCACTATAACTTACTGTTTTACCAGCGGGTATATCACGTAATGCATGCCATACCCGTTGCTGAAATGCAGTACCTCTAATATCTAATGGTAGGTCAAAACCAATTTCGGGTGCTTCAATAAACCCCAAAACTTTCGCAATCACTTTTTCAAACTTATCATCACCTCCGATAAGATCAGCTTTAGGGAACTTATCTTGTAAGTCTCTCAATAGCTGCTCAGGGTCGTCTCCCAGTAAGATAGCACAGACACCTATTGGGCTTTGAGCAACCAATACAGTTCCTAATGAACAAGCAGCGAGAGCAAAATAAATTTTGCTGCCACCCCCTCCTGATTTCCAAGCGCTTGGGGTCATTCCTAGCCGCTGTATTGCCGTTTCATAAAAGCGGCTGTTTGATTGGTATCCTGCATCATAGATAGCATCAGTAATTCGTTCTTGTTGCTGAAGTTGACCTTGTAATTTTTCGTGTCGCAGACCGTTTGCATAAGCTTTTGGCGTTAAACCTGTGTGCGCCTTAAATAAGCGATGAAAATGGTAACGGCTAATTCCAACGTATTCTGCAAGTTCAGTCAGTGTCAACGGCCGGTTTTGCTGTTCAATGTAACGGCAGGCCTTTTCTATTTTTTCCTTATAAAATTGGTTTAATTGTGCCGTTTCTGTACGTTGACGTTTACCGGGACGATAACCTTGCTTAATGGCTTGTTGCTCATTATCGAAAAACTCAACATTATCTCTATTCGGTAAACGCCCCGCAGCAGAAGGATGGTTATAAATTAATGATGTTTTCACACCATAAACAAAATGACCATCTGCATTTTTATTACGTTCGACTACGGCTTGCCAACGTTGCTCTGGAGATTTCCACATATTAACCATCGCTATGACCCCTATTCCACTTTAGAATTATTGCGTTAATTATCAACATTGGGCTAGCACAGAAACTCCGAACCTTGCTTTTTAATTATTCAATCGCTACTGGCTAACTACACGCCACTTCCGTTACGAGTTTTGTATTAGCATTTCTGTGAGAAATAACCAGAATAACACTGATGCCTAAAACAGCAATTAACGCCCCAATAAAGCTAATCATTGAATAGCTATAACCATGAGATAATATAACTCCCCCAATAGCGGCTCCAATCGCATTACCTAAATTAAAAGCCCCAATGTTAACAGAAGAAGCTAAAGCTTGTGCCCCCGTCGCAGCATTCATAACAAGCATTTGGATTGGTGGTACAATACCAAAACTAAAAATACTCCAAAATAATAAACCAGCACCAGCCCCGATTGAATTTACCGCGATAAATGGAAATATAGCCATACTGGACGCTAACATAATAAAAAATACAATTAAGGTACCAAACAATGATTTATCAGCAAACAGCCCTCCAATATAATTACCAATGGTAAAGCCAATACCAATAATTACTAACATTATGGTGATCATTTGATCTGAAGCTTGGATAAATTCCATTAACATTGGGGTTATATAGGTATAAAGTGTAAACATCGCACTGGCACCTAATACTGTTGAAAGCATCCCTAGCAATACCTGAGGTCGTCGCAGAATAGCTAATTCGCTTTTCACATTCACTTTTTTACCCGTCAAATGGCTAGGTAATGCCAAAACCAAGCTAATAATCGTCAATATACCTAAAGCAGAAATCAAATAAAATGCCTGACGCCAGCCTATCATTTGAGTTAATTTAGTCATTAATGGTACACCACCAATATTCGCTATTGTTAGCCCCATAAACATCGCTGCTATTGCACTGGCTTGTTTACCCGTTGGTACTACACTAGCGGCCACCATTGCGCCTAACCCAAAAAATGCGCCATGATTTAAGCTGGTAATAAAACGAGAAAGTGACAGTGTCACTAAATCAGGTGACATGGCAGATAATAGATTCCCTATAGTGAATATTGACATTAAAAATATTAAAGCCATTTTCGGTCGTCTATTTGCTAAAAGTAATGTCATGATTGGCGCACCAATCATCACCCCTAATGCATATATCACTACAATAGAACCTACTGATGGTATGTCTACCTGAATATTTTGCGCGATATAAGGTAACATTCCCATCGGTGAAAACTCTGTTGCTCCAATAGCAAACGCACCTATCGCCAAAGCCAATAATGCTGTGTTTATTCTCATTCAAAACCCTTATTAAAATACATTATGAGTGCTGATTAATAACCCGAATTCTTTCATATTGAAACACAATGAAAAAGGCGTTAAGGTGAAAATGACTTTTGCCGGAAATGCAATAATGAAAATAACATTTGAAGAACTGCAAACCTTTATTAGTGTTGTCGATTGTGGCTCAATTACCGCTGCTGCTGAGCAGTTAAACGTCACTGTCTCAACTGCAAGTCGTCTATTACTTAGGCTTGAAGAAAAAGTGGACACCACCTTAATATATCGCACAACACGCTCAATAAAACTCAGTGATGAAGGTGCTGCATTTTTGCGAAAAGCGCGAGAAATTGTTAACCTCACTCAAGAAGCGGAAGAAATGCTATCTGCCCGCCAATCTATTCCCTCTGGCGTATTACGCATTGATGCATCAACCCCGTTTCTCACTCATGTTATTGCACCATTAGTCCCTTTGTTTTATCAGCATTACCCACAAGTTGAACTTGAAATCCATAATTATGAAGGGATAACAAATTTATTAGAAAAACGGATTGATGTTGCCTTCCGTATTGGTACGCTTAAAGACTCTTCCCTTAACGCCACCTTACTTGGGTATAGCCAAAAACGGTTAGTCGCAAGCCCATCTTATTTAAAGCAATATGGCGTACCACAAAATATTGATGAACTAAATAAACACTGCATATTAGGCTTTACACAGCCTGATACCTTGAATGTATGGCCGATAAAAACCAACGATGAAAAATTGTTGAAAGTTACGCCTAATATTGCAGCTGCAAGTGGCGAGGTCCTATTTCACCTCGCTGTTCAAGGGGCCGGTATTTTATGTTCAGCAGATTTTGTTACGGCGGATGCGCTTGAAAGTGGGCAATTATTACAAATTTTGGAAAGTAAAACTGTGGTGACTCGGCAACCCATTAATGCCGTGTATTATCGCAACCAAACCGTTTCCCCTCGATTACGCTGTTTTATTGAGTTTATAAAAAAATATTCAACTAAAATTGAATCCTGAATCCTCTATTCAGCAACCTTGTCTTTTTTATGTAATGCGTTTTTAAACCTTGTTAACGTCATACCCGTATGGCGTTTAAAATAACGGCATAAATAGGACGTATCCTCGAAGTTTAATTCACTCGCTATTTGCTTAATAGATAATTCACCAACCTCTAATAATGCTTTGATTTCTAGAGTAACTTGTCTATCAATCAATGCTTTAGGTGGGTCATTAAAAAAGGCTTGGCTGATTTTCGATAAATAAAAAGGGGTAATTGCTAATTCATTCGCATAAAACTTCACCTCTTTATGTTGTTTGCAATGAGTCGTAATTAAATCCCAAAAGCGCCAACACAACTGTTCTTGTCGGCTTCTTTCCATCGGTTTATTTAGTTTATTTTGAGCCCCATTGCTAATCTCTAAAAATAGATTTTGTAGGTGATTTTTTAATTGCAATTGCCAATATTCGCCACGGCTTGATACGATTTCAAATAAAATATTCCGCCAGCTTTCAAGTACTGTTTTTTTCCCAGCTGGGATAGTAATAATCGGATATTCATTAAAAAATGAAAACAATTGGTTTGGCAATGAATAAGCGATTTCAGTTGCAAATTTTTTCTCAATCAATAGATACTCAATCTGAAAATTGCGTGATTTAGCCTTTAACATCGCAAAAGTATCATCATATAACACCATGATATCACTTTTGCCAACAGTGTAATGTTTGAAGTTAATATTAAATACCGCTGCCCCTTGCCTGCATATACATACAGTGACATAAGATGGCCTTATTGGGGTCAATTGCATTTCATCCATATTCGTATTACCCAAACAAATCACATCCAATAATTCAATTTGATGTTTTTTTATACGAAGCATCTTTTCCTCTTTCACCTTCGATTTGTTTAAATCATAGCAAATGAGTTGTCATTTGTACCCAAATTGGAGATGTATTGCCCTTTTTTTTTTTTCATAAATACCTAAAATAGCCTCCAATATCAAATAGGCATGATAAGGAGCTTTAGGATGATACTTAATACCAACAGGTTAGTTTTGCGCCCTTGGCAAGAAACAGATGCAAGTGATTTATATTTTTATGCAAAAGATAAACGAATTGGCCCAATAGCTGGTTGGCCCCCTCATCAAAATGAAGAAGAAAGTCGAATAATTATAAAAAATATTTTTATGCGTGAAGAGATCTATGCTGTTACGCTAAAAAATGACAATCGAGCTATCGGTTTAATTGGCCTATCCTTTAACCACGAAAGTAATTTCCCGATTGGTGATAATGATGCAGAAGTGAGTTATTGGATTGGTGTACCATTTTGGGGAAAAGGTTTGATCCCAGAAGCAATGTCTGAAATCATGCACCATGCCTTTGTTGACTTGAAATTAGATAATTTATGGTGCGGGTATTTTCAAGGCAATCAACAATCTAAAATAGCCCAAGAGAAATGTGGGTTCAAATATCATTCAACCCTCGCCCCACAGTATATTGAGCTCATTGCAGAAACTAAAACAGAAGATATTAGCCGAATTACAGCCCAAGAATGGCTATCATTACAATAATTGTTTATTACTCACCAAGCAGCCATAAATTCAATATGGCTGCTTTTCATTGGTTACTGTTCCCCACGTTTTTCAAACTGCATAAAATTATTCTACCCTGTTGTTATTAATGCTATGATTTTTCGATAATTATAAAGTTATAACATTTTTATTTTATAAAGGATCACAGGTAAACACATGCAGGACTATGGTATTTGGACAATTATAACTCCCATTGTGACCATTATTCTGGCTATATTAACTCGCCAGGTAATGCTTTCATTAATGTTGGGGATTTTAGTCGGTTTTACAGTTATTCATGACCACAATCTACTTTTAGGTGTTCAAGGCACTGTCGATGGGATTATTCATACTTTTTCATCCGCAGGTAATACTCGCACCATTGTCTTTATGGTAATGATAGGCGGTATCATGCGCTTGGTAGTTGTCACTGGTGGTGTTCGTGCCCTAGTTCAATTACTCACCAATAAAACTAAATTAATTAAAAACCGTACAGCCACACAACTGTTAGCGATAATCATCACATCTCTTATCTTTATAGAAAGTTCAATAAACCAACTCGTCGCCGGAGCATCGACTAAAAATTTAGCAAGGCAGTATGGTGTTGCTCCCGAAAAAATGTCCTACATCATTCAAACAGCCTGTGTTTCGGTGTGTTCATCAGCCATAATTAATGGCTGGGGTGCAGTCATTATGGGGTTAATCGGTGTGCAAATATCTCAAGGCCTAATTAGTGGCGAACCTTTTGATATTTTAATTACCTCTATTGGTTATAACTTGATGGCATGGTTATCCATTATCACAATCTTGTTCTATGTATTTACTAATATTTCATGGGGCCCCATGAAAAAAGCAGAAGATAAATATCAACAAGATTTTGCCTCAGGGAATATCTCTCAGCACCAAGGGCAAAATGACGAAGATGAAATTATTGATCACCCAAACGCACATTCTTCATTAAACTTTTTTATCCCCATTTTATCTACTGTGCTTATGGTACCTATTGCGCTTTATATCACAGGAGATGGAGACTTTAGTAAAGGAAGTGGTTCAACATCTGTATATTGGGGAGTTATGTTTGGAACAGCAGTGTCTTTCTGCTGGTTTATTGGCCGTCGCTTACTAACTATTGATGATTTCTTTAAAGAGCTCTTTATCGGCTATGCCAATATGCTGAAAATTAGTTCTATTATGATCTTAGCGTTCTTAATGGGGAATGTTTCCGCTGAATTAAATACTGGCGCCTATATTGCCGAAGTCACTCATGGCGTTATGGCGCCAGGTTTCTCTATTGGTTTTATCTTTATTATCAGTGCCATCATGTCGTTAGCGACAGGAACATCTTGGGGAACATTTGCCATTATGATCCCCATTGGGGTTCAATTAGGTTTATCCGTAGGAATGCCTGTTGAGTATATGATTGGCGCTGCAATTTCAGGCTCTATTTTTGGTGATATGACATCACCAATTTCTGCCGATGCAATTGTTGCTTCGATGGCAACAGACTGTGAACATATTGAGCATATCCGCACTCAAATGCCATATGCATTAGTCACTGCCAGCATTGTGCTCGCCATTTACCTTTACCTTGGTTTCTCTTATTAATTTATTGGGAGTTTAAATGTCTCTTCAACAACAATTAAGCCAATATGCAAAAATAGATTTACTCAACGCACCAACTCCGCTTAACCGGCTTAACAATTTATCGCGTAAATTTTATCGTGAAATTTATATTAAGCGAGATGATATGACCCCCTTAGCGATGGGAGGTAATAAATTACGTAAGCTTGAATATTTGATGGCAGATGCCCTTGCAAAAAAGGCTAAAGTCATCGTAACTGCAGGGGCGATACAATCGAATCATGTTAGGCAAACCGCGGCTGTTGCTGCAATGTACGGTCTTGAGTGTGTCGCATTATTAGAGAACCCAATTCAAAGTGATAACCCTAATTTTCTGCATAATGGGAATAAATTACTAACTGATTTATTTGGCGCCCGTTGTGTCATGTGTGATGAATTAACTGACCCACAGTCACAGATGGAAACGTTAATTGAAACATTAGCGCTTAAAGACACCTATATTGTTCCGGTAGGCGGTTCAAATGCATTAGGTGCATTAGGGTATATTCAATGTGCTATTGAAATCGCGCAACAAAAGCCAAAACATATTGAATTCGATAAAATTATCGTCGCTTCCGGTAGTGCGGGAACCCACGCTGGCCTCGCTATCGGGATACAAGAATTATTATCTCAAAGCCAGGTTATCGGTGTCACCGTTTCAAGAAAGCAACAAGACCAATCCCCTAAAGTAGAGAAGCTACAAAATGAGCTAGCGCAAATGTTTGCGCTTACTCAAACACCAGAAATCCAATTATGGGATGATTTTTTTGCGCCTATGTATGGAATGCCAAATTGCCAAGGGTTAGAGGCAATTAGACTGTTAGCTCAACAAGAAGGTATTTTGTTAGACCCCGTTTATACGGGTAAAGCAATGGCTGGGTTAATTCATTACTTAGAAACGTCAACCGAAAATACCCCCGTATTATTTATACATACTGGCGGTGCTCAAGCCTTATTTGCTTATTCAGATATTAGCCAAAAAATTAAATAACCTACTTTGTGCAAAAGGGCTTATCTGCCCTTTTATCTTGCTTGCATAATCCTTTATATCCAAAAATGCTCTTCCCCCTCACCTCTGTAGCTATCTCACTGCATATTGCTATAAACTGATGATATACAGGAGATAATATTTATGACTCAAGTTTCTATTACACTGAGAAAAGCCACTGAACAAGATGCATCAATACTTAGTGATATAGGTATCAACAGCTATTGCCACCATTTTGCTGCTTTATGGAATAATCAAGATGAGCTATTAGATTATTTAGACCAAGAATATAGCCCAGTTAAAATTATTAATGATATCAACCAACAAAATATTGAATGGTACCTAATAGAACATAGTTCTCCAATCGGGTTAGTTAAGTTAACTCACCAATCTTCCATACCTGAATCCTCAATAACAGGAACACTACTCAACAAACTCTATTTCTCACCCGACGTCACAGGTAAAGGTTATGGAATGATCGTTTTCAGATTAATTGAAAATATTGCCAAACAATCTGGCAGCACAGCATTATGGTTAGATGTTTTGGCTAGCAACGCGAGAGCCATCAAACTTTATCAGTCAAATGGATTACACATCCTGAAGGAAGTGTTATTCAAAAGTAAAACTCAGCAAACACTTGAATATATTATGAGTAAAACACTTTAATTTATTTAATCAGGAATATTTATGAAAAATACTATCCTCATCACCGGTGCTACGGGTCAAGTCGGTAGTTATTTGACCCAGTCATTACATGAAAAAGGATACCAAGATGTCGTTTTAGCTATTAGGGTTCCAAACAAAATAACTAACACCAGCTATCGTACCGTTGTCATGGATTACGATAAGCCTGAAACCATTGAAAATGCTTTGCAGGGTATTGATTCTGTTTTCATGATGACTGGCTATACCATTGATATGCTTGTACAAAGTAAAATTTTTATTGATATGGCAAAAAAATCAGGGGTTAAATATATCGTTCATTTAGGTGCTTGTGGCGATGATAATGCGCAAGTTGCTCATTGGGCTTGGCATCAGTTAATCGAGCGTTATATTGAATGGTCTGGAATGCAATATACTCATCTTCGCCCTGAATCTTATATGCAAAATCTATTAGGATACCAAGGGGATAATAACTTACAAAAAGGGATATTACGTTCTTATTTTGGCCATGCTGTATTAAGTTGGGTTGATTGCGCAGATGTTGCCGAATTAGCTGCACATTGTTTACTTGCTCCTGAAAAACATACTGGTCATATTTATCGTCTTGGTTACGAAAATAAAAATTACACTCAGATTGCTGAACTCATTACAGAACAATTAGGTATAACTTTTCAGTATCAAGCAGAAAACCCAGATGAATTTTGGCAACATGCCCTAAATAACAATCTAGAGCTTGCCTATATGAAAAGTATCTATGACCATTATGTAGATTTTACAAATGGTAAGTTAGATCGCACAGGTATTGTTTTTGATAATTTTCAAACCATCACTGGTAAGCCCCCAACCTCATTAAAGCAGTTTATTTTAAAACACCAAAGATACTTTATATGAGCCTCACCCAGCTCACTATGTAATAGTGGGCTAACATTTATTAGTGAACATTTTACCTATAACGATGCCCTTCCTCCAGCTAACAGAGGCAGCAAAAATCACAAAAATTTCTTTTGCAAGTGGCCTATGGTATTCGCTACAACCAAAAGAGGCTTTTGATTAAAATAGTAAGAAACTCTAACTCATAATTAATAACTCTATTTTATTAGCCTATAACTAATAACATACAAAGATTGCTCTGTTGGGTAAATTTCTCTAATCAGTTTTTTCAATGTATCTAATGTCATCGCTTCTTGCTGAGCATGGTATTCAGAAATATCATCGTAAGAGATAGGCTGTACCGAAAGAATTTCAATATCCGTATAGTATTTATTTGTTTCTAATGCATATACTTTAACAAAACTACCTGGCACATAATGGCTTTCGCTTTTATCACGAATAGTGATAACTTTTTCTCCTGATACGACTAATGGCAGTAAACGTTCAAAAAACGTGATGGTCTCTGGTGCTGCACTCTTCATATTATTCTCCTTATATTGTCAGTGAAATACCTTATCATAAAAACCAATTTTTAAATCCATCAGTAAATGCAATGGTTCCAATCGTGCTGTCAGAGGCTCAAGCGCTATAGCGATTGAATTGTATTATATACAATGTAACCCAAAAGCAACTAGCCGTAATAAATCACAGGGTCTACAATGAATAACAAAGAAGGTTTATTTTACCAACAAGAAAATCATTTTTGGTCAGCAATTTGCTTAGAAACCGCTCATATTGACGACCATGTCATCGCTTATTTTTCTGAGCTTCCTCTGCCTGTTTTTAATTTTATTTATTTACATAAAGACGCAACTATTACAGGCTTTGAAAATGCACGACATTTATTTAAGCAACGCTCTAAACCTTATGTACTAGTCGTTCATGAACAAGCACTTCATCAAGTCAAATCTGAAATTGCCAAATTAAGTTTAATTGCTGATGGTGAATCAACGGCCATGTTTCTTCCTCAAGCATCATTATCTCAATATTCTATAGCACTACCGCTTGCCACAGATTACCGAATTGAAACCTGTAATGAACAATTAACTAATTGGGCACAACCTTTAATTACAGCTTTCCCAATTGAAGCTGAAGGAGAGGAAAACGATTCAACCGTCATTAACGAATACATTCGTTATCACCAAAGAGCTATGGATAAAAATACAAATATGATGCATTTCGTCTTATTTGATAAGCAACAACCCGTTTCTACTCTAACCTTAACTATAAATGAAAAAACTGCTCGCCTTGATGATATTGGAACTGATGTTCAATACCAAGGCAAAGGGCTAGCGACTCAATTAATTAAACATGCTCTTTTCTTCTGTCATCAGCAAGGTATAGAGCAATGTGTACTCGAAGCATCATCAGATGGGCTATCTATTTATAAGAAATTAGGTTTCGAACCTATATTTAATTACTACAGTTTTATTGCTGAGTAATCTAATAGTTACACTTTAAAAATTAAGGTGTAACTATTCATCATAGGAAAAGATTAGTTATTGATTGTTTGGTACCAACTCTGAATATCCCTAATAATTTCCTTGGTATGTAATTGCCCTTTATTATCTTGGAAAAAATGGTCTAACCCTTGATATTGCTTAAAGCTCACATTGGTATTATGGTTTTTTTGTATCATTTTTTCCGTAGCATAAGCATCAACGTTGGTGTCGGCCATAGTTTGGATAACTAAGTGCGGCGTTTTTATCGATTGAATTAATTTTAAATTATCAATGGTTAACATTTCATACCACCACATGGCTCCATGACCACTCACGAACTGGTCTTTTCTTAATTGCTTTTGTTTGACGGCTTCTGCAAACTGTTTAAAACCCTCAATAGAATTATCGACTTCGTCGGCAGGGGTATTATTCTTAATACTGTATAAAACGTCATTAATAAAAAATTGCCCTCCAACGTTAATAGCGACGGAGGCAGTTATAAAATCTACTTTAGACGCAATCAAATTAGTGACTGTTGCCCCCTCGCTCCCTCCTAATAAAATAATATTCCGGTAATCATTTTTTAGCTGCTGTAACACCGCAATATAATTATCCGCCCTTTCTAAAGGGGAATCTTGGGACATATATTCAACGGGGCAATTTTCTTCCGAAACTGGGTTTCCATCAATACCAACTTGCCGAGTCAAGCCTGTTTTTTCAACTAATAAAATATCATTCTTAGGGAATGCGATAGCAAAATTTTTTACCATATTAGGGTTGTTTGTCACGCTTATGCAATCAGACCCTTGCAATAATACTAACAAATCATTTGAGTTTAATGCTTGTTGCTTAATAACGTAATAATCAACTTTTTTTCCTTCATGGAGTAAAGTTTGCTTTTGCCAGTTATCTCCCTGTGCAAATGCATTTAAGCTGTAAATAGAAAACAAGAAAGCAACAATTTTTAGCTTCATAATATGCCCAAATAAATTTTAGTCAGGTGATTATATTAAACCATCCTGTAAATTAGGTGCTAAAAATGCCTTAATAAAGATATGAATTTAGAAAAATGATAAATAACAATAAAAGTCTAGCCACCGATTAAGCAAGCTATCTTCTATCCAGAGTTCCCAAACTAGTTTTTCCCGCCTAATTATTGTTCATACTGACCTAACTAGTCTTATTGACTCATAATACCTGAGAATATTATTCAGTGATGACACTAACCACAAAAAAATTTATTTTTGCGTTAAATTCGCACTAGAACCTTATGATATTGTTTTATTAGTCCCTATGATTAAACCTACTGATGTACACTTAAAGGCAAGTACTTTGATGGCAAAAGAGCCATTATTGTCTTTGATTGCTCTATTCTCCACGAGCAGATTCTCGCTATTTTAAATAATGGTTAATTTTATTTATCTTATTGTAAAGTAATTAAAAATGCACTCTACCCAACAATTAAACGTTAATATTCACGCTGCGCCAGCCAAAAAAGAACAAGTTTCTACACGAATTATCTTTTTTATTGCAGGTTTTGTAACCGCTGCGTGGGCCGCTATAGTGCCTTATATTAAGATTAACACGGCAGCAAATGATGCCACCCTTGGTATGTTACTGCTCTGCTTTGGGGGTGGTGCTCTCGTTGCCATGCCAATGACTGGCGCTCTGGCTGCAAAATATGGTTGTCGGCGATTAATGGTTTTTTCAACAATTGCGTTTTGTTTACTCTTCCCTATTTTATCTTTCATATCGCAAATTAATTTGTTAGTAATCGGCTTATTACTGTTTGGTATTTTTATCGGTTTAACAGATTGTGCCATGAATATACAAGCCGTGATCGTCGAAAAATCATCCGATAAACCCATCATGTCAGGATTTCATGGGTTTTATAGTATTGGTGGTATTGCGGGGGCCGGTACGATGAGCCTAATATTACTCCTCGGCGCTTCAGCGGTGCTTGCATCAGTTATTATCTCTGTAATTGCATTCATTTTACTCATGGTTTGCTATAACGGTCTGCTCCCTTATGCCAATGCGCCGTCAGGGCCACTGATTGCGGTCCCTAAAGGGATTGTGCTCATCATCGGGATTGTTTGCTTTGCCGTTTTTCTTTCTGAAGGTGCAGTATTAGACTGGGGAGCCGTGTTTCTTATTGAGCATCACGGTTTAAAAGAAACCTTAGGGGGACTTGGTTTTGCAGCCTTCGCAACCATGATGACTATTGGCCGGTTATTCGGCGACAAGATTGTTATGCGAGTAGGTTCTGCACGTGTGGTTTTTTTAGGGGCTTTGATTGCTTGCTCTGGTTTTGTTATTGCCGTTTTATCACCGTCTTTAACATTGGCGATCATCGGCTTTGCTTTAGTCGGTGCTGGTTCATCCAATATTGTTCCTGTCATGTTTTCCGCTGCTGGGAAACAAAAAACTATGCCTGAATCACTAGCTGTCCCGGCAATTTCAACCTTAGGTTATTTAGGTATTCTTGCAGGCCCTGCCGCAATCGGTTTTGTTGCCTTTCATCTATCATTAGCCACCTCATTACTGATGATCTCTGCATTACTTATTATTATCGCTTTCGTGACACGTTTTATTCGCGTGTAATCGATTTAACATCATAAGGTGATTGACCAAAGTCAGTCACCTTATGATGCATTCTTAATCCAGTTCTACTGTCCCGCTAATACAGTTAACAACATCACCGGCAACCCAGATCCCTTCATCATCAGCGGTTACATAAATTAACCCATTGCGCCCAATGCACTGACCTTGACCAGCAGTATATTGTTGCGGTAATTTCCCCTGAGGGATTAACCACTGTGCAGCCACCGCATTAAAACTTCCCGTCACAGGGTCTTCTTCGGCTATGGAACAACAAAATGCCCTAACCTCTAATTGTTTATCATGACCTTCAGGGCAAATGGCACATAATCCAATGTCATATCCCTTTAATTGGGAATAGTCAGGTTCAATGTGCAATAGTTTTTCAACAGATTTAAGTTCAATACCAAGCCAACCAGGACCATTATCGAGCCACTTGCAGCCAACGACATCATCATCTGTAAGCCCAAGTGCTTTAAAAATTTTATTTTTTTCTTGTTGTTCTATTTCACCACCACGAATTAGTGGTGGCGCCATAAATGCCAGCTTACCATTTATTCGTTTTATTGTTACTAAGCCCACTCCGCACTCTTGGACTATGGTGTCTAGTGGTCGACCATAAGTTTGCTGCCATACAAAACAACTGCCTAAAGTTGGGTGCCCAGCAAAAGGGAGTTCACCTTCCGTGGTATAAATCCTCACACGGTAATCCGCTTTAGGTGTTGTTGGTTTTAATAAAAAGACGGTTTCACTTAAGTTAGTCCATTTTGCAAATTTATTCATTTGCTCTTCTGTTAAATCGTCAGCCCCTACAACAACAGCCAAAGCATTGCCATCCATTTTTTTAGATGAAAAAACCGTTACTTGCTCAAAAATGTACTTCATTTACTTTCCCTATTTTACTTCTATGCTGCATCAATGTTCGAATAATAATGCGCCATTAATGAATTAATCGGATATAATTAAAATAATAGCTTATTAATTGTTGCCTTAACTTTATAGTAGTTTTCATTATATGGCGACTGTCTGGGTAATTTATGCATTCTGAACATAAAAAAACTATTGTTATCGTTGGTGCAGGCATTGTCGGAGTGACACTCGCATGGTATTTATCAAAAGAGAGTGATAGCAAGATTATTTTGCTAGATAAAGGCCATGTTGCTCAAGGGGTAACACAGCACTCTTTCGCATGGTTAAATGTTTCATATGGGCGACCAGATGGTTATAGCCAGCTTCGTCAGCAAGCTTTAGCGAGTTGGCATCAGTTGGAAAAATTAACCCATGGTGAAATAAAAATTAATTGGTCTGGTGCTATCAGTTGGCACAAGACTGATAAAGAAACCCAAGAATTCATCAATAGCCACCAATCTCAAGGTTTTAACATCCAAGCGTTAAACCGTATTGAGTTGCAAGCGATGGAACCTAACTTAAAAATCTCACCTGCTATTACTGCTTTTTGCCCTGATGAAGGTAGCATTGACCCTGTCAATACCACACAAACCTTGTTAAAACTTGCTATTAAACAAGGTGTAACATACTTACCTGAGCACGAAGTATTATCCTTAAATGTTAGTGATAAACGTATTTTAGGAGTCAAGACTAGCGAGGGTAATTTCATCGCAGATCAAACCGTCGTCACTGCGGGAGTTGGAGCAACTGGTATCATTAATTCATTAGGAATAACGCTGCCAGTTTCAGCATCTCCTTCAATTATTGTCCATTTTACGAAACAAGATACCGTCAAAATGGTTCAACATATCATTTCAACACCCGCAATGGAGCTTCGCCCAGAGACTTCTGGTAAAATTGTTTGCGCTGAAGATTATATTGATGAGCAGCCTATACATAGTGCAGTCAATATCGCACAAAATGCCCTTACAACAATCAAGAATTCATTTATAGGTAGTAATACACTAACTCTTGATAAAACTTTCATAGGAATGAGACCTATGCCTAAAGATCAGATGCCAATTGTTGGAAATGTTGCTGATTTTGAAGGTTTATATATTATCAGTATGCACGCAGCAATTACATTAGCGCCTTTGATATGCCAGTTAGCTCAAAGTGAAATATTACATGGTGTAAAACACGCTGCTTTAGGCCCATATCGATTAACTCGTTTTGCATCAGGTAACTGACAAATGAATATTCCGCTTTATTACTTAAGACACTACCAATCGATCGAAAAAACGTTTTGGACTTCAATTTGTGAACATAGTATTCAAATAGCACAGCATACCATTTGCTACTTGACGCCCTTAAACTCCCCTGCGTTTAATTTCATTTATCTGCAACCTGACTCCACCAGCCATGCATTTATGCAGGCACATAACTTATTTATATCACAAAGAAAAAACCACACATTAGTTATCCCTGAAGAAATGTTGCCACAAATTGTGCAACAGGCTGAATCATTAAACTACAAACGTGACAGCGTCACAACCGCTATGGCGTTGACCCTTGCAAAACAGAATGAGGTCACTCTGCCCAATAACCAAGTTGATATCGTACTGGCTAATCATGACTTATCGCTCTGGGCCGCTCCTCTCGTGGCTGCATTTTATTTATCTGAAGAACACGATGAAGTCATTAAAGAGTATGTTCGTTACCATGAAGATGCATTACAGCAAGGTGCGCCACAATTTCACCTCGTATTGCTCGTCAATGGTGAGCCAGCGACTTCAATGACAGTGACCATAGAAGGTACCCTTGCTCGTTTCGATGATATCGGTACTGAGCCGAAGCACCAAGGCCATGGGTATGCTTCACAACTTATTGATTACGCCTTAGCATTTTGCCGCCAGCAAGGTGTCGAACATTGCTTCCTTGATGCCTCAGAAGCAGGGTTTGACCTGTATAAAAAATTCGGTTTTGAGCCCTTGTTCCGCTATATTAACTATGTCTGGTGTAAATAGTTCACGTCATTGGCGTTATTTGCACGACCTCCCTGAGCTGGAACCATTGCTTGTACAGTGGTTCCTTCAAGAGTTGCCCTCCCATTATGGTCCTCTAGGTAAAGGTGATGTTTGGCAAGATATTGCTTCCTATCGCCATCGTGAAGGGGTCGGTATGGGGATCATCGCCTTTGAACATGATATACCTTGTGGTTTTATTGCATTGAAAAGTGATACTTTTTTTTCTGATAACACCGCATTTCCATGGGTTGATGCTGCCTTTGTTATCCCCAGAAAACGAAATCAGGGTATCGGGAAGTTTTTGTTTGAACAACTTGAATGGGTTATTGATAAACAGCAATACCCTCATATTTTTTGTGCAACCACAGTGGCTGATAACTTACTTATTCGCTGTGGATGGCAATTAAATTTATCATTAAGTCAGCCTTCTCTACGTATTTACCACAAATATATCTGACATTTACATTGCATGAAAATTAATATCATTGGTACCAGTGGCAGCGGTAAAACGACTCTTTGCCAACAACTTGCATCGCTATTAAACGTGCCTTCAATCGAATTGGATAGCCTATATTGGCTGGAAAATTGGCAAGGTTCTTCGGATGAAGCGCTTAACCAGAAACTAAGCGCAGCCTTGAATGAATCCGTATCAGGCTGGGTGCTCGATGGAAACTATACACGGACTCAACCCATTAAATGGAAAGAGGTTGATATGGTGGTTTGGCTGGATTACTCATTACCTCGAACCCTTTATCAGTCTATTATACGCACGTTATCACGTATTCGTTCAGGGCAAGAACTGTGGGAAAATACAGGTAATAAAGAAAGCTGGAAGAACGCCTTTTTCAGCCGTGATTCGATTATTTTATGGCAGCTAAAAACATACTACCCAAATAAAAGAAGAAACCTAAAACATATGGCTAATATCAATTTGCGCCATATTCAGTTTGTTCGGCTGACTTCGCCAAAGGAGGCCCGCCTATTTTTTGAACATATAAAGTCGCAAATTTAGGAGAGATTAATAGGTTAACGCTGGTAGTCTGGGATCACCTCAGTAGCCATAAAGACTACCGAGGTAGTATAAATCAACGATTAAATTTCATCACATGCTGTTTTCAGCATCGCCGTTTGTTGGAACTTTTCAATGCCTAACTCAATCAAACGACTAATTAATTGCTGATATGTCATACCGCCTTGTTGCCATAGCTTAGGATACATACTGATATTCGTAAAGCCTGGCAATGTATTGATTTCATTAATAACTACATCATTATTTTCTGTTAAGAAAACATCAACACGCGACATACCGCTACAATTTAATGCCCTGTATGCCGATAACGCAATCTCACGAATTTTATCACTAACGGCTTCATCTAGCTGAGCTGGAGCAACCACAGAAGCACCATTTTCATCAATATACTTAGTGTGATACGCATAGAAGCTATCATGTAAAACAATCTCACCGCATGGGCTTGCTAGTGGGTTTTCATTGCCTAACACTGCACATTCAATTTCGCGGCCTTTTACTGCGCTTTCAATTAACACTTTAGTATCGAATAAAAATGCAAAATCGAGGGCTTGGTTAAATTCAGCTAGATTACTGACTTTGTTAATACCCACTGAAGAGCCTTGATTAGCGGGTTTAATAAACAGAGGTAGGCTTAACTGAGCCACTATTTCATCATAGTTAACTGTGGTGCGCTCACTGTTTAAAACGGTAACAAAGGGTGCAATTTTTAAACCCGCATCTCTTAGTAACCTTTTCGTTACGTCTTTATCCATACAAGCCGAAGAACCTAATACTCCAGGCCCAACAAAGGGTAAATTAGCCATACGTAAAAGGCCTTGTAAGGACCCATCCTCACCTAAATTACCATGGACAATTGGAAATATAACATCGATTTGAGGGAGCGGCTTTGCGTCTTCTAAAGAAATAAATTGTTCGGAAGTCTTGCCTGGAACAATCGCAATACTACGCTTTGGTGTATTTAATGTAATACGAGATGGGTCATCACCATGCAATAAGAAATCGGCTTCGTTATATTCATGCCATTGCCCTTCTTTATTAATACCTAAAAGGCATACATCAAACCTATTACGATCTAGCCCATTGATAATATTTTTAGCGGACTGTAAAGAAACTTCATGCTCCGTTGACTTACCACCGAAAATAACACCTACCCGTATTTTGCTCATTATCTGCTCCAACATAAGACATAAAACCCAGCAGAGAAATATAGCACGCACGGAAATAGTTATGTCATAAAATCTTTATATGACAGGGGGGTTCGGTGAATTAATAACCAAAATATCCTTTTTTGATAGTTAACTATATTAATTTATGATTGTTTTAATACTTGTATTCACTTGGTCGATTAACCACTGGGTAAAAATATCTGCTGCACTCTTAGGCTTGATGGGTTTTACCGACAATAAATAATACGCTGAGCCATCTTGCATAAACCCATCTGGAGCACAAAGTTGCTTCGATTTAACTTCATCAGCGACCATCAAAAATGATGCCAATGCGACACCTTGCCCTGCTAATGCGGCTTGAATACATAGATAAAAATGTTCATAAGTGATTACCTTATTCCCTTGAAAAGATACCCCTTTCATTTTCTGCCAAGTTTGCCATGCATTTGGCCGCGACGCTGTTGATAACAATGTCGCGTCGCCAATTCCCCCTGCAAAATCTATTTCGGGCCTAATAACCACCCCCATATGTTCAGAGCACACTTTTACCGCACTAATGTGCATATCCCATGTGAAATCATTTCGTCTAAGCGCTAAATCAACATTGGTTTTAGTAAAATCAATAGGCCCTCCAGCGGCAACCAAGTGCACCGTAATATCTGGATAATGTTGATAGAAATCAGTCAACCGAGGAATTAACCACTTCATCGCAATCGTCGGCTCACAAGATAAACTTACCACATTAGAGGTGTTATTTGCGGTGATTTTTTCGACACTTTCTCGCAATTGCTCAAATATAGAAGTGGTTGTTTGTAGTAATAATGCCCCTTCTGCAGTTAAAAAAACAGCTCGGTTTCTGCGCTCAAATAGCTCGACATTAAGATGTTCTTCCAATAAACGAATTTGCCGGCTAATTGCGCTGTGAGTGACATTTAACTCTTCGGCAGCTTTAACAAAGCTGCCTGCTTTAGCTGCAGCGTCAAAAAAACGTAATGAAGTTAAAGGTGGTAGTTTCATATAGGTAATAAAAACTGACAGATTTATGTCAGGATAAATCGCTTTTTAGTTTTAATCAATCTATTGATAATAAAAAATAATAAGCCAGCTTAGAAAGATAAAACAAAGACTTTTCAGTAAGTTTTTATTACTCATTTAGGGAATTAATATGAATGAAATTATTGCTGTTGCCACTATTACTATTTTGGCCGTTATTAGTCCAGGCCCCGATTTTGCTATGGTGACGCGCAGTAGCTATACCTATGGGGTTAAGACAGGGTTAATTTGTGCGTTAGGTATTGCTATCGGTGTACAAGTGCATGTTTTTTATACTATTTTCGGCATTACAGTGATCATTATGAACTCACCCACTTTATTTTTAGTGGTGAAACTTCTTGGTGTTTTTTATTTGGTTTATATAGGTTTTAAGTCATTTATAAATAAAACAAAGATAACAACAGGTGCTTCCCAAGGTCAGTCGCTATCACATTTTGTCGCGTTTAAAACGGGCTTTTTAACTAATGCGTTAAACCCCAAAACAATGTTTTTTGTTGTTTCTGTCTATAGCCAAGTCATCCAAGTGAATAACTCTGTTTGGTTAAACCTAGGCTACGGGTTATTTATCTCTTTTGCCCATTTAGTCTGGTTTAGTTTAATTGCCCTATTTTTTGCAACCCCAACTGTACGTAATAAAGTACTTAACTACCAACTTGTGATGGATAAGGTTATTGGTCTTTTACTTATCGTGTTAGGGTTATCTTTGTTGTTTTTCAACGTGAGCTAATTTTGCGTTGGCTTGCCAGTCACTGTTGATAATATTCATTGACCATTTTCGCCAACTCAATCACATCCTCAGGAATATTGAGTTTGGCGAGTTGCTCATATGCAACCCATTTGAATGGCGTAATGGGAGGCTGTGCTGGCGACAATAATTCGCACAAATACACCATATCAATATGCCAATGATCCCCTTGCGTTTTATCAGCAATAAATTCTTTTAAAATCGCGAGAGGTAAAGGCAATACTTGTGTCGGAGGAACACCCTTTACCTTTGATTTAAAAGGATAACTACAATCAATAACCTTGCATTCCAACCCCGTTTCTTCAAGAACCTCTCGAAAAACAGCATGCTGTGGTTCTTCATTCGCTTCAATATGGCCACCGGGGGGTAACCAAAACCCTAATTTACGATGTTCATGTAATAAAAACTCACCTTTATCATTACGGATCATCGCAGTAGCTGTATAGTGCTTCACTTCATTATTCATTTTGTAACCATTCTTTTATTAGATTAACAACGCGCTACCTTCCAGTCATATGGCATTAACTGTGCTAATGTCACTTGCACATCATCACTCACACCCACAATCGTTTCTTTATTTTTATCCGACAGTTGAGTAAGAAGCTCACGGCATCGTCCACAAGGAGGTACGATACAACCTGATGAGTCAACAGCAACAATAGCTTTAATTACTGACTTACCTTCCTTTAACATATCAGCGACAGCAGCGTGCTCAGCGCAAAAACCCAATGAGCATGCTGAATCAATGCTCACACCACTATAAATTTCACCATCTTCTGTTTCTAATGCAGCTGCTACATGCCCGCTTTCTATATACCCATTAAAGGTTGCGGGCTTTGCATAATTTTTAGCAATTTCTATTAGATGTTTTAGCATAAATAACCCCAGATTTATCTTTTAATTCAACACTATTAAAAACTAATCGAATAAAAACCATCAAGTTTTTCGTGCGTTATTGTAAGCCTAGTCACAACAATATCACTTGCTGTTGTAGGTTAATGATTATTACAACATAGGACGTTATTATCTGTGCTGTTGCGAAAAAATAACCTATAACAGATTTTCGCACTATTGGAGCGACCCAGACTTAATATTTACCCTACATTTGTTACTTCACCAATTAGATGATGGACACGCTATATCGTTGCGAAACCCTAGGTACATACTGGGAATTGCCACATAAAAACGTATAACCATAAAAAAAATAAAGTGATAAGTTATATTTATAGGCAAATATTCAGTCTACTAGACGCCCTTTCACCATTACTTATATTATCTGCTCAATAGGGATGCTATGCACTTTATCGTCGTTACACCTCAGGACACACAACTTATTGAACAAATTAGCAGTGCCTTACATCATGAATGGCGGCATTTACCCCCATGGGAAAATATTTCTGCCATTCGTATGCGGCTAATAGAACGCTGTAGTCATGACAACCCGCAAATACTATCTTGTTATGCGGATAAAAATGGCAATCTCCTTGCTACTGCAAGTACTATTTTGCATGAATTAACGGGTGTCCACCAAGCTACTTGGTGGCTAGGCGAAGTGCTCACAGTCCCTGAAGCCCGTGGACATAAAATGGGCAGTAAACTTATTGAAGAATTATATAACTACTATCACAACCTGATAGGCCAAAGCCTTTACTTATACACTCCGGATATGCAGCAACTCTATCGTCGAATGGGCTGGAAAGATGTCGAGGAACGGATAGTGAACCATGAGCAGGTTACAGTGATGAAACGTTAGTCTCCATAAAAATAGCCTATATACCATCGGCTATTAGTAGGTAGTAGGATAATTTATCCCTATGCGGTTAAAGCCAGTTTCACACCAAACATTAGAAACACGGCACCAATACAGCTATTGGAAAATTTGGATAATTTTTTATTGTGTTTCACCATATTAGTCACTGCAACTGCACCAAAAATTAGTAATGATAAATAAATCATACTGCAAGTTTCTAAAATGAGGCCCAGAATGAAAAATGGCACTCCAGCGCTTGGGTAAGCAGGGTCTATAAATTGGATAAAGAACGACACATAAAAAATGATCATTTTGGGGTTAAGTAAACTTAAAAAGACGGCTTTTTTAAATGTCCCTTTAGTGGCAAGGACAATAGAATCAACATCACCCGCCGTGTCTTTTTTATGTAGAACGCTATAGAGTGTTTTAATCCCTAAATAAAATAAATAAGCTGCCCCTGCATATTTTATGACGCTAAAGAATATAGGGGAGGTTTTCACCAATGAAGCGACACCCAAAAATGATAAAAATATGAGTACAGCATCACCAGTAAAAACACCTAACGCTGCTTTATAACCATTTTTTACGCCATATTTTGCACTGCTCGTTAAAACAAATAAAGAATTAGGGCCGGGTACCAGAGTAATAAATATTACACCAATAAGATAAGTCCATAAGTTTGTAATACCGAGATTTTCAAGCATAGTAAACCTGCTAACTCTATAAAAGTTATAACAAAAAATTCACATTCTTTCTTAATGGTTACTATGATACAGATCTTCTATTTTATATGAAAGATATCACTAATTAATAATTTCAATATGGATTTATTATCTGCATATAAACAAAAAACCAGCTTAACCAATGAGTCACTGGCATACACAACAGAACATAAAACCAGAGCGGTCACCCTATTCAGTGGCGTGCTGAAAATAATTTACCAGCGTGTTTTTATGCTTACATTTCATAATTAATTGGAGTTTTAAACTTTTTATGGCCATCTATTAGCAGTAGTGATTAAGTTTGTATTTCAAGATATAACATAACAGCCTGTATTACATAAAAGTAGCTATGGCACTAACATCTATTTATTAAACACCCTATATAAATTAGTATTCCAAATGCCATCTTTCTGCTTATTAGTTGTTATTAAAATAATGCTATCAATAAGTCGCTTAATAAAAATAGCTCATAAACGACTCACTTTTGGGAACGCTATGGAAAGTACCCATTACTTTCATTTACAAGGCCTTGGTGGACTTGAAATGATCAATGGCACGTAATCAGGTGGATATAAAAGAGCAATCTTGTTTTATCCCATTGAGTTATAAGTCTTTAATATAAATTATATTGCTATAATTATTTTTACTCATAATAGGTATATATCTACATGTATTCTCAACAACATCACTCATGGCAAAAAGCAATGATGAACGGCGCTGTTCACACTGCCCCTCTCAACCTTGCCGTTATTCCATGGGGAGTCCTCGCTGGCTCTATGGCTGTCGAAACAGGGCTTGATTTTTGGCAAAGTCTTGCCATGTCAGCCATGGTATTTGCTGGTGCTGCTCAATTAGTTACACTTGGGTTACTTAATTCTGGTGCTGGTTATATCACGATTATTATCTCGGTTTTCTTTATTACTTCTCAACACTTACTATATGGGTTGACACTGCGACCCCAAGTTAAAGACTTTACAACGCCTCAGCGCCTTAGTATCGGCTTCTTACTGACTGATGAGTTATTTGCGATTAGTGCAGCAAAACGCCAGAGTTTAAGTTTTCCTTATCTCTTTGGTGCAGGTTTTAGTTTTTATCTGGTTTGGTTAATTACCAGTCTTTGCGGGATTGCGATGGCCAATATTGTGGGCGATTTGAGTCGATTACATCTTGATTTTTCTGTGGTTGCAACTTTGCTCGCAATCGTCGTTCCATTAACGAGAAAAATAAGTACACTTTGCGGAGTTATCTTTTCACTCGTTGTCGCTATCATACTTTCAATGTACTCCTTCAGTAGTGCTATTGTTATCGCAGGCGTTGGTGGGATGTTTGTCTCTGTCGCAGTTTCACGTTTATTGAAGGAGGAAAAATGATCTGGTTGTTAATTATTAGCTTAACCGCTATTGTTTTTACTCTGCGCTATATTTTTCTAATCCCCCAATTACCAATACGGTTACCCCTTGTCGTTCGTCAAGCTTTGAGCTATTCGGCTCCCTGCTTATTGACCGCTATTTGCGCACCTGTAATTTTGCTAGAAAACCATGAGATTCGCAGCTTCCCAGACAACCCTTACCTTTGGGGTGCTCTCTTTTGTGTGGTCGTAGCTTCAGTGCTTAAAAATATGCTATTAACCGTTGGGCTTACCTTAGTCTTTTTCTATTCCCTTATTTATTTTATGGGCTAGATAACGCTACATGGGGTAAAGCATCGTTCAGTGCTTTGCTTTATCCTGTTATTCCCTCATAATAGCCACCTCGTCATCGCAAGTTTCTTTTCAAACAATATCTTGTCAGCGTTGTCACGGTAACCATTAATGCAAACAATATGATTGCGTTAATTAATTTTATAAATAATGGATAAAATACAACCATGCTTAATAATTATGTTTTACGTAGTATTCGCTATATGTTGGACTTGAGCGATGCTCAGATGGTTAATATCGTAAAACTAGCAGACCTCACAATTTCAAAAGAAGACATGGTGAGTTGGTTAAAGAAAGATACAGACCCTGAATACATTGAATGTAATGATAATGTAATGGGGCATTTTTTGAATGGGCTGATTTATTATCGCCGTGGTAAAGATGAAAGTCGTCCTGCACCTGAAATCGATACTCGTTTAAACAACAATATTATTCTCAAAAAATTACGTGTCGCTTTTGAACTAAAAGACACTGATATGATTGAAATTTACCAACTCGCTGACTTTCGTGTTTCAAAACCCGAACTAAATGCCATTTTTCGTAAACCCGGGCATAAAAACTACCGTGAATGTGGAGACCAGCTACTTCGTTACTTTCTAAAAGGCCTCACAACGCGTTTTCGAGGCGATAAATAGCCTTTACCAATGGCTATTTTTTAATCTTTCATTTTACACCTTACTGACAATTGTCTATAATAAACAAGACAAATGTCAGGAGGTATTCAATGAGAAACTATATTCCAGCACTCCCAACCCAACCCACCACGCCACCTTTTAAGCCCCTATGGCGCTTTGCTGGCCTACCCGCAGAACGTGGTATCGAACTCACTCATTTCCTACGACAAGGTCTTTCTGTTACGGTGTTAGACAACATTCAAGAATGGTCTGGCATCAGCAAATCTGAATTACTCCGAATTTCAGGTATTAATGAGCGCAATGTGGCAAGGCGTAGAAATGCAGGTCAGCCACTCAATGCCGATGAAAGTGAAAGAATTGCTCGCTTAGTGCGTGTATTTGATGCCGCTGTACGCTTATTCAATGGTGATAAGTCAATGGCAAGTGATTGGTTGAATCACCCCGTGAAAGGCTTAGGACATACGCGCCCTATAGAGTTGATTGCCACTGAAAGTGGTGCTCTTGAAGTTATCGACCTTATTGGCCGCATTGAACACGGTGTTTTTTCATGATTTTATATCGTTTGATTAAATCTGACTTTGCTCATGATGCGTGGTCCGGTCAAGGTGCTAGGTTATACGGTGGGCGCTGGAACCATAAAGGTACGCCCGCTATCTACACATCAACAAGTATTTCATTAGCTGCTTTAGAAATTCTCGTTCATATAAACCAAGATACCGTGCTTAATCATTTCACTTTATTATCAATTGAGATCAACGATAGGTATGTGATGAAGCTGTCAGTAGAGCATCTCCCTGATGATTGGCAGCGTGACCCAGCACCTACCTCCACAATGGACATAGGCACAACCTGGTTAACGAACCAAGACAGCCTAGCTTTAATTGTCCCTTCTTGTATTATTCCTTATGAATATAATGCCATTATTAACCCTATGCACCCGCAATTTCAAAAAGTGACCCAAACCATTAAGCCCCTCGACTTTGCTTTTGACCCACGATTTAACCGGTAGTAAGCTTGTTATATTTGCTGTAATAAATAATTTAAAAACGCAGCTATCTTTGGTGATAATGCACTGCGACTGGCATAAACAGCACGTAACTCAATAGGTGCAGGTTTTATATCACCAAATTCAATCAACTCAAGTACCCCTTGCTGTATTTGCTCACGACAAGCCTCTAACGATAAAATCGCGTAACCTACGCCGTTTGCCGCAGCGGCATTAGCAAGTAACCCACTGTTAACCCGATATGTGCTGTTTATTACTACTTTTTGCTGGCGGTCATGTGCATCAATAAATATCCACGGCTGCCCTTGTAAAGCGCTTAAACTTGAAATGCAAGGCACACTAGCCAAATCAGCCACTGTAGAAGGTTTCCCCGTTTTTTCAATTAGTTTTGGTGATGCGACTACCGCACTTGGCCATGATTTAATTAACCGTGAGTGATAACTACTGTCTTCGAGATGGCCCCGATGAAAAGTCAGCAATAAATCAATATCGTCACTGATAACATCTTGTGGTGTTAATTGAGTATCACAATGGATATTTAGTTGGGGATGCAATAATGCAAATTTTGCGAGTAAATCAGCCAATAATAAACTACCAGACTCACTGGGAATAGTCAGCCTCAATGTCCCTGTGAGCGCTTGAGGGTGACAAATTCTCTGGACGACTTGCTCCAATTCATCTACCAGTTTTTGGCTTTGAGCAAATAATATATTGCCGGCCTCGGTTAAACGCATTTGCCGCGTTGTTCGCTCAATTAATTGGCTATTTAGTTGATGTTCCAGTTGTTTAATATAACGGCTTACATTTGATGTAGGCATGGAAAGCTGCTTTGCCGCATTCACAAAATTCCCTTGAGTGGCTACCGCAATAAAAACTTTCAATAAATTCAGGTCAACCGTCATATTTCCTCCATGCTCCACAACATATGGGCCTGAACTAATAACATTAACAATAACCGAAATCCATTATTTTTTGATAACGAGAAGCGAGCAATGTGTCTATATCTAATTGAGTTAATTCAGCTAAATCGACCAATAACTGCTGCTTTAAGTGCTCAGCTGCCAATGTATAGTCACGGTGTGCTCCTCCCATTGGCTCAGGTATAATTGTATCGATAATTCCGAGGTCTTTTAATCTAGGAGCTGTCATCCCCATCACTTCCGCGGCTATTTGGGCTTTTTGTGCATCTTTCCATAAAATAGATGCGCACCCTTCCGGTGATATTGCTGCATAAGTACTGTATTCCAGCATATTTATTCTGTCCCCTACACCTATCCCTAATGCACCACCTGAACAGCCTTCCCCTGTTATCACACAAATGATCGGTGTTTTTAAACGAGACATTTCGATAATATTACGGGCAATAGCTTCAGCTTGCCCTCGTTCTTCCGCACCAACACCCGGATAGGCCCCTGCTGAATCAATGAAAATAATGACGGGTAAATGAAAGCGTTCCGCCATTTTCATTAAACGCAATGCTTTTCGATACCCCTCTGGTGAGGGCATTCCAAAGTTGCGCATCACTTTTTCTTTCGTTGTACGTCCTTTTTGTTGGCCAATAACCATCACAGGCTTACCGTCTAAACGCGCAAGCCCGCCTACCATTGCTTTATCATCAGCAAATGCGCGATCACCTGCAAGCTCTTGAAACTCAGTAAATATTAATGGGATATAATCTAAGGTATAAGGCCTTAATGGGTGCCTAGCTAACTGAACAACCTCCCATGCACCAAGTGATGAAAATATTGTTTTAGTCAATGAGAGGCTTTTTTTCTTTAATAATTGGATTTCTTCATCGAGTTTAATTTCAGATGGGCGGCCTTTTTGTTTAAAGGCGATCAAAGCTGCTATTTTTTCGTTAAGTTCAATAATCGGTTTTTCAAACGCCAAAAAATGAGTTGTCATAATTTCCCTAAAATCGTTACTACAATTTTAGTAGTGTAATCAGATTGGCCATCCCATTCTATGCTTGAAATTAGGATTCATTATTATCAAAAGTGGGATAATATAATCAGGGTCCTTTTTTCTTTAACTGGTTTAATTTTAAACGACTTGCCATAATCTTTTGGAAGTTAGGGCATAAAAAATGATTCTCTTCAGGGCAATTAGCAATATGTAAAATACCATTTTTTAAAACTGACAGACTTTGCAGGGTTTGTTCAATCTCATCCGCTTTTGCCAGTAAACTTTCTCGTTCAATTTTAGGGCCCCCTTTATGGTTTAGCATTTCAGCTATTTCTTCAAGTGAGAACTTTGCCTCCTGCCCTAGCGAAATCAAAGATAAACGGGTTATAACTTCTTTGCCATGATAAACCCGTTTTAGCCCTTTTCTGCCTATCGGTTTAATTAACCCTCTTTCCTCATAATAACGAAGTGTAGAGGGTGCCAAACCTGATAACTGGCTAACTTGGGAAATATCTAGCTCATCATACATAAAATAATAACCCGTTATGCAATAAAAATTCATGATTAAATAACTACATCAACTAGTTATGCAACATCTAATTCCTGGCGTAATAATACCGTAATGCAACCGTTCATAAATATTTCACGGTCGACAACATAGCCTACTTTTTCAGCAACACGCAAAGACGCTATATTTCTCGGCTCAATAAAACAAATTGATTGCTTATGTTTTTTTTGTTTTTTTAACCACATTAGAGCGGCGCTCATCGCCTCGCTTGCATAACCTTGACCTTGAAATTCAGGTGCTATTACCCAACCAGCTTCAGGGACCCCTTTAACTTTAGGCTCAACCATGCGGTGAAAATCAGCAAAGCCTAAATCCCCTATATACTGCCTCGTGTTTTTTTTGCGCACAGCCCAATAGCCAAACCCCAGTAATGGCCACAGCCCTCCATACGCAAGCATTCTCATCCACGATTCACGCTCTGAAGATGGAACGCCACCAATATGGCGTACCATAGATTCTGTTGCCCATAACTTGGTCAGTGCAGGAAAGTCACTTACCTGATGTTTGGATAAAATCAACCTATCCGTTTCAATTTCTGGTATCAAATTCATAGATGGCATCTCCTTGCTATCTAAATGGCGGTTCATCAAAAGTTCTTAATTTCCTAGAATGTAATTTATCCCCTTCTTGCCTTAATAAATCAATAGCACGAATACCTATTTGTAAGTGTTCGGATATCGCTCCTTCATAAAAACTATTGGCTTGTCCCGGTAATTTAATTTCACCATGCAGAGGTTTATCTGAAACGCAAAGCAGTGTGCCATAAGGTACTCGGAAACGATAACCTTGCGCTGCGATTGTTGCACTTTCCATATCCACCGCGACCGCACGGCTTAAACTAAACCGACGTGCGGTTGCAAAAAAACGCAGTTCCCAGTTTCTATCATCTGTGGTAACTACCGTTCCAGTACGTAGCCGCTGTTTGACCAACTCACCAGGCATATTACTTACCTGTTTTGTTGCATCATAAAGAGCACGCTGAACCTCTGCGATACTTGGAATAGGAATATCTGGCGGTAATACATCATCTAAAATATGGTCATCACGTAAATAAGCATGAGCTAACACATAATCACCAATTTTTTGGCTTTCTCGTAAACCACCACAATGACCAATCATTAGCCAGGTATGTGGCCTTAATACAGCAAGGTGATCACAAATGTTTTTTGCATTTGAAGGGCCAACGCCAATATTCACTAATGTGATACCAGAGCCATCTTTTGCAATCAGATGGTATGCAGGCATTTGGAACTTTTTCCATGTTAAATCGGAAGTTGCAATTTGTGGGTCTGCATTTTCATCCGTTAAATAATTGTGACCAACACAAGACAAAGCAATATAGCGGCTTTCAGGGTCTCGAATTTGTTCGCATGCCCAGCTCACAAATTCATCCACATAACGGTTATAGTTCGTAAATAAAATATAAGGTTGGACGTGCTCAGGCGGTGTACCCGTGTAATGTTTTAAGCGCGCTAACGAGAAATCTACCCGCAACGCATCAAAATGCGATAATGGCATTTCATCAGTTATTGGGTTTAAACCATCCGTAATATCGTCACTAATATGTGATAAGTCTGTAATCGGAAAATGTGCAGCAAGACGACTGCTCATACTACGGTCTAGGACTAAATCTGAACCATCAATCACAAATGGGTAAGGAATTTCTGTTTTGGATGGGCGAACCGTAAAAGATACATCATAGTCTTGTTGTAAAATAGAAAGCTGCTCAACTAAATAAGCCCGAAATAGTTCTGGTTGAGTTATCGTGACAGTATAATTACCGCGTTTAACAAAGCGTGCATAAGCACGTGTTTTTTCACAGTGATCAACTTCCCCTAACCATGTTACGCATAGCTCTGGGTAGGCAAATAAACCATTTTCCCGTTCAGCATTTTCAGGTATGCGGCCATCTTTAACATAAATAGCGATTGCATCTCGTAATGAATCAATTGCATTTGTATATAACAATGAAAGTTTATCCAATACCTCTTCAATTGATAAATTTTCATATTTCTGACATTTATCCAAAGACACACACAACTCCTTATCAGACGAAGTAATCTCCCGATAACATAGTGTATGGAGGCTAAGGTTGCAAAATATATCGCTGTTATTGTATGGCTAATGACAGAACTAGTGGCAAGGTAAAAACCGCCATCACAGTTTGTAATGTAATAATACCTGCCATTAATTGGCTATCACCATTCAATTGCCTAGTCAGAATATAAGCTGTTGGCGCAGTTGGAATAGCAAAAAAAATAACTAATAAAAGAGTTTCAAATTCAGGTAAGGAAAATAAATATGCGATTGATACCGCCAATACTGGCATCGCTAATAAACGTATCAATGTTGAGATAATCAAAGGCTGGAATTCTCTTCTTAAGGTTGCCGTTTGCAAAGCGCCCCCAATGCATATCAACCCTAATGGTAAACTGGACGCCGCCAATAATTTTAATAATTGGCCAGACCCAAATGGCAAACCAACAGGGGATAAATTCAATAGAATACCGACCAAACAAGAGATAATTAATGGGTTTTTAATGATCGGGAATAGAATTTGCTTTATCGATATTTTCTCACCTGATGTTAGGGAAAGTACCGCAATCACATTACAACTAGGGACAAGAATTGCCATTATTACCGCAGCAATTGCAACCCCTTCTTGACCAAATAAATCAGCTATTATTGCCAAGCCTAAGTAGGTGTTAAAACGCGTGATCCCTTGAATATAAGCACCGAAGCGCGGAACCGTAATTTTGAATAAATATTTACATAGCAAAACTAAAAATGAACTTGCCCCTAAGATACAGAATATTGCACTGGCAAGGAAAGTTAATTTAGGGTTATCTAGCGGTGCACTGGCCAAACTATTAATCAACAATGCAGGGAATAGGATAAAATAGTTAAGTTTTTCAGCACTCGGCCAGAAATCATTAGAAAATAAACTTGTACGACGTAAGATAAACCCAATTGCTATTAACGCAAATAAGGGCCATAACACCAATAAAATCTTTTCCATGATAAGTTAATTTATTCAATGAGCTAGCTAAACATGGCAGAAGCTTATCGTTAATGCAATGTTATGGTTAGGTAAAAAAAGCGGTATTGTGAATATCCGTTTTTGTAAGAAGGTTTTTTCATTAAAACTAGAAATACCTCACATTTCCTATTCTTAAATAGTTTTATTTTCTCCGCTAATCTCACTGACAACACAAAACGGTATCCCTCCGCATTATTCAACCTCATATCACAGTACTAATTTATAAATATTGTTTGCTTACAACCTAAAGTTTATGTATTTTTATGCACTATAATTGCATAAATAAAGAGGCTGTAATGATGTTTAAAAAATTAGTTTTTGCGGGATGCCTGACACTCGCGGCTTTTTCAGGGAATGTTTACGCTAAAGAAAGTTATACGGTCGGTGCTGGTGGTACATACCGCCCTTTTGAGTTTGAAAATAGCCAAAAACAACTGGAAGGTTTTGATATCGATATTATTAAAGCTATAGCGGAAGTTGAAGGTTTTGATGTGAAGTTAATCAATACCCCTTGGGAAGGTATTTTTGCAACTTTATCCTCAGGTGATCGAGACATTTTAATTTCCGGTATCACTATCACAGATAAACGTAAAAATATGGTCGATTTTTCCAACCCTTATTTCCCAGCAGAACAAGCTATCGTTATCAGCGAGTCCTCCAATGTGACTGACCTGAACAGCTTAAAAGATCTCAATGTTGGAGTGGTCAATTCCAGTACGGGGGATATTGTAGTCTCTGAAGTTATTGGCAAAAATAGTACCTCAATCAAACGGTTTGATAATACCCCTCTTCTACTACAAGAACTATTTGAAGATGGTATTGATGCAGCAGTCGGCGATGTGGGTGTGATTAAGTTTTATATCAAAACACACCCAGAGAAAAAATTTAAGCTGATCTACGATAACCATTTTGAAAAACAATATTTCGGTATTGCGGTGGCTAAAGGCAATAGTGAATTACAACAAAAAATCAATAATGGTTTAAACAAAATTGTTGAGAACGGAACTTATAACAAAATTTACCAAAAATGGTTTGATGAGAACGTTCCGCAACTGCCAAAACAATAATAGTAGAATTTAAAGCCATCGTTAGGTGGCTTTTTCGCGATATAAATCAGGGTGATAATTAAGATGTCTGCGTTTCGTTGGGAAATAATCGAAGAATATGCCCCTTTGTTTGCCGAAGGCGCTATGATGACTATCAAAGCAACCATCATATGCGTTATTTTAGGCTCACTTTGGGGATTAACATTAGGTTTAGGAAGAACAGCTAAAGCTGAACAAGGGATCTGGAAACCTGTTTTACACTATTTCGTTCAATGGCCTGTCCGTTTCTATGTAAGTGCATTTCGTGGCACACCTCTGTTTGTACAAATAATGGTCGTCCATTTTGCCTTAGTACCGCTTTTTATTAACCCACGTGATGGCTTATTAGTCACATCAGGGATTATGTCCATCGATACTGCGCGTATGTTACGCTCTGATTACGGTGCATTTTTATCATGTGTAATCGCAATTACGCTGAACTCAGGAGCTTACGTCTCTGAAATATTCAGAGCCGGTATTCAATCCATTGATAAAGGGCAAATGGAAGCCTCTCGAGCGCTTGGTATGAGCTGGGCTAAAACAATGCGAAAAGTTATCTTGCCTCAAGCTTTCCGCAGGATCCTTCCGCCATTAGGGAACAATGCCATTGCAATCGTTAAGGATTCATCCCTTGCATCAGCTATCGGTTTAGCCGACCTTGCTTATGCAGCAAGAACCGTTTCCGGTGCTTACGCAACCTATTGGGAACCGTATTTAACCATATCAGTAATTTATTGGATGCTGACATTTATACTTGCTCAGCTTGTGCAATATATGGAAAAAAGGTTGGGCAGAAGTGATTTACGTTAATGATTTACAAAAAAAATTTGGTAATACCCATGTATTACGAGGCATTTCATGTGAAGTTCAACCACAAGAAGTTATTTGTATCATTGGGCCTTCAGGCTCAGGGAAAAGTACCTTTTTACGTTGCTTAAATGCATTAGAACGCCCTGATGGCGGCGAAATAAAAGTTAATGGGTTTAACGTCCATGACCCTAAAACTGATTTAAATAAAATGCGTGAAAATATAGGTATGGTTTTTCAGCGTTTTAATTTATTCCCTCATATGACCGTACTTGAAAACCTGATGATGGCGCCGACATTGGTCAAAGGACTAAAAAAGGATCAGGCACTTAAGCAAGCTGAGCAATTACTCGCCAAGGTTGGGTTATTAGACAAAATTGATGCATGGCCTGCGAGTTTATCCGGTGGGCAACAACAACGAGTAGCTATAGCTCGCGCCTTAGCCATGCAACCGTCAATTTTATTATTTGATGAACCCACCTCAGCGCTTGACCCTGAGCTAGTGGGAGAAGTTCTAGCAGTCATGAAAACTTTAGCCAATGAAGGAATGACGATGGTTATCGTTACTCATGAAATGGGGTTTGCACGGGAAGTTGCTGACCGCGTTATCTTTATCGATCAAGGCATCATCCAAGAACAAGGTAGCCCTGAACAAATTTTCAACTCCCCGACAAACCCACGTACTGCAGAATTTTTAAGTAAGGTACTCTAGGCATCACGCCTGCTTATAATTGACTAAGCAGGCTATTCCGATAGTCAGGGTTACCTGTGATAGATAAGCTAAGCTAAGCATATTATTCTTAGCTAAAGCTGACTAACTTATGGATATAAAAACTCTTTGTAATCAATTTCGCTCAGGCAAAAAATATAAATATGTTTTTTTCTGGGGCCACCAAACAAAACAAAATCACATAACCAAAAGCTGTTTTAGCCAATGGTACCCTTCCCCATTTATTGTTGATGGTCATCGATTTGCAAGTGCTGAACATTTTATGATGGCGGAAAAAGCACGCTTATTTGGTGATACAGAAACCCTAAATAAAATTATTCATGCACCAAATCCAGGTGCGGCTAAAGCTTTTGGTCGCGAAGTCCGTGGGTTTAAACAAGATGTCTGGGATAAAAACCGTTTTGAGATCGTGGTTGCCGCTAATATGGCAAAATTTTCACAAAATGAAGAACTAAAGCAATTTTTACTTTCTACAAATGAGCGAATACTCGTAGAAGCCAGCCCCGTTGATAAAGTTTGGGGAATTGGGTTAGCTGAAGATAGTGAAAATATCGAAAATCCTCTAACGTGGAAAGGGTTAAATTTACTGGGTTTCGCATTGATGGAAGTACGTTCCCAATTAGCTGATTAACTCAGTTTATTTTTGCATGCTCTCTGATTGAGATGAAAAACCCGTTGTTGCCAAACAACGGGTCAGCAAATAATTAACTGAAATGTAGGATATTCGGCGGCTATTTATTACAAGGCCATTCTGTATTCAATCACGCCGGGCTTTTCTGCCACCCAGTTATACAATTTTTGACCGGGTAAGTTAGTTTCTTGCGTATGCCAATAAAGACGACCACATTGTTTTTCTTTAGCTTGCTGATGTACAAACTCGATTAACTGTTTCCCAACATGACGACCTCGCATTTCAGGTGTCACATATAAATCCTCTAAATAACAAAAATCATTTTCAGCCCAAGTTGACCGGTGATATAAATAATTCACAAAACCAACAACTTTTCCTTCTTCCAGTGCTACAGCACAATACATCGGCTCATTAGCATCAAAGAAGCGCTCCCACGCTTTTAACGTCACCTCTTCTTTTAAATCCACTTTGTAGAATTTTTGATATTCTAGCCAATAAACTAACCACTCAGGGTAATGTTCTGGCGCGACAAAATCGACTGTGACTGGTAATGCTGTTTTATTCATAATAACCCTTCCATCTATTAATTTATAACTTAGTGGGGTTATAGTACATACCAATCTGGTGCTGTATAAGATACACTTTTGTTATTTAAATAGGGTCCACTTTATGCGCCGTAAGCAGCAAGCTCCATTTCCCCTTCTTTTACTTAAAGAGGGTTACATTAAAGAAAATGTTTACCACACAATCCGTGATGCAATTCTGGATGGGCGTATTAATACAGGTATTAAACTTCCCTCAACTAGAGCACTTGCGGAAATGATGTCAATTTCTAGAAATTCTGTGATTGCAGGATTCGATAGGTTAATTGATGAAGGCTATTTGTATACCAAGAAAGGGTCTGGCACTTATGTTTCAGCGAAGATCCCAGACGAATTAGTTAGAACAACAAGTAAGCCTCAAATTATTAATTGCCCTGAATACAATGCACTTAATCTGAACCCTATTATCAGCACACTAGAAAGCTTATGGGATAAATCACGCCCGAATACAAACACACACCAAATGTTTAATATTGGTATTGGCTGTGTAGACCAATTTCCACATGAACTTTGGGGGCGTTTACTGGGCCGTGTTTGGCGTAAATCTAAGTCTGCAATCCCTCATTTTAACCATCCCGATGGTTATATGCCGTTAAAAAAACTGGTGGCTGACTATGTTCGCTCAACGCGTGGAGTCCACTGTAATGAAAATCAAATTATTATTGTCAACGGTACCCAGCAAGCCATTAATTTAGTTTCCAAAGTTCTATTAAAACAAGGTGATACTGTTTGGTTAGATGACCCTGGTTATGATAGTGCAAGGGCAATACTCACCGCAACAGGGGCTAAAATCGCCGCTATTCCTTCAGATCAGGAGGGAATGGATATCACTTACGCTGCAAAACAATATAGCCATGCAAAATTAATTTACACCACGCCCTCACACCAATTTCCACTAGGAACAACGTTAAGTTTACCTCGGCGCTTGGCATTGCTAGATTGGGCACAACAAAATAATGCATGGATTTTCGAAGATGACTATAACAGTGAGTTTCGTTTTTCATCTAAACCAATTCAAGCATTACAAGGACTGGATAATCACCAACGTGTAATTTATGCAGGCACATTCTCTAAAATGATGTATCCCGGATTCCGTTTAGGCTTTTTAGTTGTCCCAGAAATACTGAGCGAACCTTTTACAATGATGAAATATTACAGTGATAGTCATTGTGGCTACCTAGAGCAAGCGGCCTTAGCTCAGTTTATTCAAGAAGGGCATTATGCACGTCATGTTAGGAAAATACGCAAAATATGTCATGACAGGCAAAACGCATTCCTCAGCGCAATCAACTTATACTTGCCCCATTTATTTGACGTACAAATGACAGACTCTGGTATTCACACTGTTTGCTGGGTCAAAGCAGGTTACGATATTCGGATAATCCTTGAACAATGCCAGCAATTAGGCTTTGGTGCACAACCGTTATCTCGTTATTGTATTGAAAGCCGCAACCACAATGCGATTCTCTTTGGATATGCCGCTCATAATGAAAATGACATCATAAGTAGTGTAAAACGGCTCAGCGAAAAACTAACGAACCTATACCCAACCTAAACAATGGTTATTTTAAGCTTTTATCTGATAGCTTGATTTCTACGAACCATTATAAATGTACCTTAATGACATTATATTTCATTGAGGTAAATTGATGACGACAATAAATTATCCCCATAAATTCGAAGTTGGTGATATTGTATTTACCAGTATCGGAACAGAGTTGTTTCGCCAGATAGCCTCTGCTTCACAATGCTGGAGCAACCATGTCGGCATGATTGTAGGCCATGATGGAGATGACTATTTAATCGCTGAAAGCCGTGTTCCACTATCAACCACAACTACCTTATCCCGTTTTATTTCTCGGTCATCTGATAAGCGCTATAGTGTACGGCGACTCAGACAGTCATTGACCCAAGAACAGAAAAAAGCGTTAGTCGCACAAGTACCACCACGTTTAAATAAATTTTACCATACGGGGTTTAATTATGATTCTTCGAGGCAATTTTGTTCAAAATTCGTGTTTGATATATACCAATCAGCGTTATCTATCCAAATTGGCGAAATTGAAACCTTTGAAGCTTTATTAACCAAAAACCCAAAAGCCAAATTAAATTTTTGGAAATTATGGTTTATTGGACACATCCCTTGGGAACGTACAACCGTTACTCCAGCGAGTTTATGGCATCACCCTGAATTATCACTAGTGTACCGTAGCCATCAAGATATCCATTAAAACACCATGTGGAAAGCTATATTCGCCATATTAGTTTTGTATAGAGATAAGAAATGCGTTGCTCGTCATTAAACAAATTTGCTGCATAATTTGTGCTAACAACGCATCATCTATTTGTTCGCGCTCTAATCGCTTGAGTAATGGCTTGCGTGCAACAACAAAGCCTAATACTTGGCCGATTAATGTATGGGCGCGAATAATTGCAGTTTGCTCATCAACCGAATGAGCCAATTGAACGAGGCTAGATAACCTAATATGAAAAGGCTCAATAAAATCACGATAAATAACATCATAATTTTCTGTCGGTTCTAACTGCTCCCGAAGGATCAATACTGAGTAATATTCATGTTCAGGTAATAGTAATGCATTACCCAATCCTTTAATCAATAAACATGCCAATTGATTTATTTGCTCATTTTCCACAACAGACTGTGTTTTTATCTTTGCCATCTGATCATCAAATAGCTGAATATTACTCGCTTGGGATAAATCAGCGGCTATTTTTTGGATAACAGCGGTATAAACGCCCAATTTCCCGCCCATATGATACGGAATTGCAGACTGGTTAACTCCTGCATTTTCAGCTAGTTGTCGCGTCCTTACACCATTAATACCATGAAGAGCAAACTGTTTAATCCCTTCATTGATTAACTTTTCTTTGGTTGACTCAGAAGAAAGTGTATTTTTATTGGTTTCAGTCATATCCCGCTGTTATTCCATCAATTAATTATCTGCCCGCATAAGATAAGTTGAATTATGATTCAGTTCAATACCCTGACCTTGACCAACGACGACAGTTCCACCCAAATTACATAAATGGTAACCAAATGCGCAATTAGGTTCAAAGGCAAATGTCATACCTGCTTTTAACACCAGCTCACGACCAGGGTTCGGTAAACGCTCTAATTGGCGATACTTTTGTGCAATAGGTAAAGACTCGATACCCGGCGCAGTACCAAAACCAATTGGCCCATATGGGTTAATACTGTGGATCAACGGGTGAACATGCCATCCTTTTGATTTTAAAAGAGGCTGTTCCATTTTATCGACCACTTCCCCAAAAGTGACACCTTCTTTCAGATTTTCAACGCCTATTTCATAGCATTCCCGTGCGACGGCTGCAGCCTTTTCGAGGTTAGGGTGAATTTTCCCTACAGCGACTGCGGCTTGGTGTTGTGTTTCATACATCCCATACAGTGCAAATATTTCACTCAAGACAATATCACCTTGCTCAATTTTACGCGGTGGCTGTGAACGATATTGCCAAGCAGGTTGCCCCCAACCAATATACTCAGGGCCAGAACCCATTAAAATTTCGGCAGTAAACCCGCCCATGGACAAACACTTGGCTGTCACTGCTGCGGCAATATCGGCTTCTGAGTGACCGACCAACGCAGTTGCGCGCATTGATTCACTCATTGCTTCACCAATCATCGCAGCATATCTTACATGCTCTAATTCTTCGGCACTTTTCACTGAAGCTAACTGGAAAAAATGTTTATACACAGGCACAAAATTAAGTTGAGGTAAGCGTTCTTTGATACCTGTTAACGTGTTATAAGGCATCGCCCCATCAAAATAAAATGGGGGATAAGGTTCCAAACCCACCACACCGATATTCGCATTGGCTGATACCCCTAAATCAACAAATATTTGTGCAATATTTCGCCCTGTTTTACCCACAATAATCTGCTCTGGCGAGATCCATTGTACATCGCCCCGCATCTGCGCTTGCATATGGTCAGCCACCATCATTGGCGCAAATGTCACCACCAGCGGTGCTTTATCTTGATGAAAAATCACGACGGAACCTAAGCGGTCATTAGTAAAGTAGTGGTCAATACAAAAAGGTGCTGGCGCAGCTGACTCCCTATCCCCATAAATCATTAAGACTTCTAGGTCATTTAACTGCATGATTTTCCTTGCTATCCCCCACCTTCTATCACGTTCTTCAAAAGAAAAGGGGCTTGGAACAGCTATTGTATTCATCATCATCTCTCTTTATATTTAATTCATTTGAATGAATTAAATATAAGCCTGAGTAATCCCCTTTGTCAAACAATCATATGAACATATCGTGCGGATCAGGGAATTAAAAAATGGGTATTTAGTGAGGCATTAACGATAGCAAATACACTCAGATAAATGTATTTGCTATCATTGATTAACTATAAGCGCAGTTTTACGACTAAAATTATTTCTTTTTATTTAACATTGATTTTAAATCTGCAAAGGGATTGTAAGTTGCGGCTTCAACATCATCTTGCGCATCCTCCCCTGCGACCACGCGTGTACCGTACTGGTCAGCTTCCGTATACTTGGAGTGTTCATGGTCATGACAAAACAGACACAATAATTCCCAATTGCTACCATCTTCTGGGTTATTGGTGTGGTCATGGTCGATATGATGAACCGTTAATTCGCGTAAATTTGAATACACAAACTCCCGAGTACATCGCCCACATATCCACGGGTAAATTTTAAGTGCTTTCTCACGGTAGCCGCTTTCCAAGCGCGCATAGTTTTTTGGGATCACTGCCATTGCCAATGTTACCTATAATAAAAAACAACTTTACGATGATTTCTTTAATATACCCTATCTGGGAACAAAAGGAGAAATGCAAAAAGTAGAATTTTAATCAACTGATCAACGTGCCTGACATATAGAACCACATTAAACACCAGTTACCTATGTCTTGTGTAGCTCAGGTGTTTTTTGATACCCCCCAAAAGTCAGCTGCTGAGACTACCCTCAGCAGACATAACAATAATAAAATTTATTTTCTATCCTCAATAATCATTGCTGCTGCACGCTCTGCAATCATTATCGTTGGCGCATTCGTATTACCACTTGGGATCTCTGGTATGACAGAGCAATCCACCACCCGTAAATTCTTAATACCATGAACCCTTAAACGTAAATCTGTTACCGAATTTGTTGTTTCTGTTCCCATGCGGCAAGTTCCCACGGGGTGATAAACCGTTTTACAAAAATTACGGACAAACTCTTCTAACTGCCGTTCATCATCATATACCGCCGCAGGAGGCATCAAAATATCTTTGCTTACCGCTTGCAATGACGGTGAATTGAGCACTTCTAAACCAAATTTAACTGCTCGTTTGCAACCTTCCATATCTTCAGGCGAAGCAAGATAATTTGCATGAATTTTTAACGGGACGAGAGGGTCACGACTACGCAATAAAACTTCACCACGGGATTTGGGTTGAAGATACCCCACTTTCAATGTAAAACCGTGAGTCGCTGGTAATGGCTCACCAGGAACATCATCCCAGCTATCCAATATAGGAAGAAAATGGATTTGTACATCAGGGCGCCCTTGGTTACAACTGTCTTTAAACGCAGCACCTTCTAATACATTAGAGGCTAATAGCCCACTACGAAAGACCATCCATTCCAGTCCATGTTTAATCGCATTTAGCCCTTGGTCCGCACCAAATAAGCTAATTGGTTGTTTGGTTGTCACGTTAATTGACATATGCAAATGGTCATGAAAATTTTTGCCAACAGGCAGATTTGCAACGGTATCAATACCCAGACTGGAAAGATGTTCTTCTGGCCCAATGCCTGACAACATCAATAATTTTGCTGACCCCATCGCGCCTGAACAAATAAGAACTTCATTTGTTGCAAACGCTTCTATTTCATGTCCACTTTTCCCTTGATAAGCAACACCAACAGCACAGCCATTACGGATAATAATGCGGTTAACTTGTGCATTCAGTTTTAGCGTGAGTTTTTCGCTATTTTCCACCGATTTTAAATATGTTTTTGAAGTGCTTGCTCTTTCACCATTGTGGGTTGTCGTTTGGTAAAAACCAGTACCCTGCTGGTTTCCCCCATTGAGGTCATTAACATAAGGTAATCCGTGTTCTTGTGACGCACGAATAAATGCCATCGATAGTGGGTGCCGGTACCTGTTCTCACTCACAGGGAGAGGCCCTTCGGTTCCATGATACTCACCTGTCAGGCTTTCGTTACGTTCCGCTTTTTTAAACCACGGGAGCACATCATCGTAACCCCAACCTTCGCAACCATAATTTTGAGCCCAATTATCGTAATCTTGTTTTTGGCCGCGGATATAAATCATGCCATTTACAGAGCTACTTCCCCCAAGAACTTTCCCTTGAGCAATCTGCATTTTACGGTTGTTCGCATGAGCTTCCGGTTCGGTTTCGTAAGGCCAGCTTTTTTGTGCAATAATTTTAGCCACGCCTGCTGGCATACGAATAAACATGTGGTTATCACTTCCTCCAGCTTCGAGAAGTAATACCCTAGCTTGAATGTTCTGAATCAATCGAGCAGCAAGAACACATCCCGCAGAGCCCGCACCGACAATAATATAGTCATATTTTTCTGTATTCATTTCCGATCCACCACCCAAAAGATTAACAATGCATTCCCATTAATTTAACAATAGCGCTTTTGATTTGTTAATGTATGAATAATATTTAGTTAATGTGATTTAAATCAAAAATAATTTCCTACTTTAACTATTTAAAGGGATATTAATTAGTGGCTATATATGGTGTTTTTTACGGATGAATTGACGGTAAATTGACGATAACCAAAACGTCATTAACCCTTTATTAATAGGTTAACATTTAATTAGTCATCCAACGGTGATAGGGAAGAAATGTCATTTAACTCTAATTGTATTAAAGAAGCTTCTTATAGGTAAGAAGCTTCTTTAACATGTGATGATAAGAAATAAACCTATTACAAAACTAGGGGATTTAGCGCAACTACTTCGTTGAAAGCTCTCTACGGATGATTTCTGCTCCGGCACTTAACGCATTGAGTTTACCGCTAGCCACTTGACGAGATAATGGAGCCATACCACAGTTTGTCGAAGGGTAAAGTTTATCTGCATCAACAAACTCAAGGGCTTTACGTAATGTGTTCGCAACCTCTTCAGGGGTTTCTATCGTATTTGTTGCCACATCAATGGCCCCTACCATCACTTTTTTACCACGGATCAGTTCGATCAAATCCATAGGAACACGTGAGTTATGACACTCTAAAGAAATGATGTCGATATTCGAAGTTTGCAGTTTAGGAAATGCTTCTTCATACTGCCGCCACTCTGTTCCCAACGATTTTTTCCAATCTGTGTTGGCTTTAATGCCATAGCCATAACAGATATGAACAGCAGTTTCACATTTTAGCCCTTCAATAGCTCTTTCTAATGCCGCTATTCCCCAATCATTAACTTCATCAAAGAAAACATTAAAAGCGGGTTCATCAAACTGGATAATATCAACCCCTGCCGCCTCAAGCTCTTTTGCTTCTTGATTGAGGATTTTAGCAAATTCCCAAGCCAGTTTTTCACGACTTTTATAGTGGTTATCGTACAGCGTGTCGATCATCGTCATCGGGCCTGGCAGAGCCCATTTAATCGGTTGGTTAGTTAACTGACGTAAAAATTTGGCATCTTCCACAAAGACAGGTTTTTGGCGCGCAACGGCACCAACAACGGTAGGAACACTTGCCTCATAACGGTCACGAATTTTAACCACCTGACGTTTCTCAAAATCAACGCCGCTAAGGTGTTCAATAAATGTCGTCACAAAATGCTGGCGTGTTTGCTCACCATCGCTAACAATATCAATCCCTGCCCGTAGCTGATCGTCCAAAGATAAACGAAGCGCGTCTTGTTTTCCCTCAATTAATTCATCATTCTGTAATTTCCAAGGAGACCAAAGTTTCTCCGGTTCAGCAAGCCATGAAGGTTTCGGTAAGCTACCTGCAGTGGATGTTGGTAATAATATTTTCATAATAATTGACCTTAAATTTTTAAATTAATCAAAGCACGCAGTTAGCAGACCATTTCTCTAGAATATGTTTGTAGGGTTCAATAAAGTGTTCTTCTGTATATTTCCCCTGCTCAATAGCCAGTCGGCTACGTTCTTCGCGGTCATAAACAATTTTTGTTAATGAATAATCTTGGTTCGTCAAACTCGGTTGATAGCATTGCCCTGCGACAGAGTTCGCATTATAAATTTCAGGGCGATAAATTTTCTGGAATGTTTCCATCGTGCTGATTGTGCCAATCAACTCAATATTGCTGTAATCATTCAGCAAATCCCCCGTAAAATAAAAGGCCAACGGTGCAACACTATTTTTCGGCATGAAATAGCGAACCTGTAATCCCATTTTTTTAAAATATTTATCCGTTAATGAGCTACCATTTTGCTGATATTCTATCCCTAATACCGGGTGTTGATTTCCTGTACGGTGGTAAATGTCTTTATTTGATACACTTAAACATATCACTGGCGCCTTGTTAAAGCGCGCTTTATACTCATTTGAATTTACAAAATATTTAAAGATGTTCCCATGCAAATCACCAAAATTTTCGGGAAGGCTAAAGTTTGTTTGGTTTTTATTATGGTCTAGCAATAGAACACTGAAATCATAGTCACGGACATAAGACGAAAAGTTATTTCCGACAAGTCCTTCTATCCTTTTACCCGTTTTTTTATCGATAATATTAGTTCTTAGTATTTCAATAACAGGAAAAGTATTGGCACTTTTTTCAACGCTCATCTCTACCGAAATAATTTCAATTTCGATTGAATAACGGTCACTTTTTGGGTTATCCCAATACGCTAGTGTATTAAAACGATTATTCATCATCACCAGCGTGTTACGTAAATTTTCTTGACGGTTTTCCCCTCTCGCTAAATTAGCAAAGTTGGTCGTAATGCGAGTATTTTCCGAAGGGTTATAATTCTCGTCGAAAACACTGCTTTTAATCTTAAAGGTAAAATCTTTATTCATCGTGTTTGTTGCATCCTAAGCGCCAAGATGGAAACGGAGCCTCGCTTTTAAAATCACGTTTCCATTTATCAATATTTATGTTGTCAATAAGTTAATGATTTTGAATAACCTAATTTATGCCAGAGCCGATGAATGAGTTAAAGCGACTTAATTTCATTTGGAACATGAGTTATCTTCATGATCAAAAGATCAGCATATAAAGACTGGAATATAAAGTGTTAATCGTGGTATCCAGAAAATGATTAGCTTTTGATTTTGTTGATAATTAATATCTAAGAACTGCTCCACATTTATAACATTTATTTTGATAAGAAACTTTATAATGTCGGAAGATAACCCCTTTTCCAGCGAGGTAATATCAAATTTTGCCATACCTCTTTGTAATTTTAACCATCACGACACCTTTAGTAGAACGCTCGCCTTTGAAGATTTATCTACCTCTACGTGATGATAATGATGATGGGTCACAATTCTCTGGTGTGATCTACTGCTGAAATGACGAAAACTTCGATGTGTGTGATGAAGCTATAGAATATCATCATCAATAATTTTCTCGGTGCTGTTGTTCGAAACTCTATCTTTTGTTGAAAATACCTCATTTGTTAAGCAAATATAAAGTGAGTTAAACAATTGATTTAAATGGATTTAGTCAATGATTAATGTCCACAAGTTGTCCACACTTGAACACTTTTAGGCACTTTTGAGCCTTTTTTGTACAGATTGTGCACAAAAAAAAGGCACTCGCCCCCGAGTGCCTTTTGACTACAACTCACTGAATATAAAGTAAATTACACCTATTCAGCGGTTCTGGTACTTGTGCGGATGAGGTAGTCAAATGCGCTAAGTGCGGCGTTCTAAAAGTGATTTAAGCAATTGATTTAAATGGATTTAGTCAATGTTGATGTCCACATATTGACCACACTTATAAAGCCTCTTTTGACGAGAGGCTTTATTTTACAACAAATATGCCCTTTTATTTACTTGATTAAATTCCCATCAAAATAAGTATATTTACTTACAAAGTAATCAATTAGTAGATGTTATAACATGAAAGTTTATATCGTATATGATGTTAAAAACATTAGTTTTTGTTATTATAATATATCAATTAATTTATTTGTTGGAGATGCAATGAAGCTAATTTATTTTTATCTATGGCGTTGTTATGATGTTGATTTTAACCTAGGTATAAATTTATCCGAAAATACATTTATAACACTTAAAAAAGATAATACATTAGAAATTAAAGAACTCGAACATCAAGCCCCCCTCAATTTTTATGGTGAAAATATAATCAATGTCAGTGCTATCGTAGGAAAAAATGGGAGTGGGAAAAGTACTATTTTAAATATTTTGGGTTTAAATCGTTTAGATGTACAATCTTGTTATCCAGATAGCCAATGGATGGCCATATATGAAAACAATGGCGCATATTTTCTTGAAGGATTTAATTTAGAAGAAAAGTTTAATATACATAAATATGCAAAAAAATATATAGCATATAGTCTAAAAAAAGATAATAATGAATTATATTTTGATGATTTCATACAGAATAATGGAAATATTCAAAATAACTACTGCATTATACACAACCCTGATTTTTCTAATAATAAAAATAGTTATGGCAATTCAAATATACATGAGTATGATAGCCGTAATTATGGTTTCAAAAGGAGTTATTTAAAAACTAACGTAGCTAGCTTATATGAATTCATAACTAAAAATAATGATTTCTGTAGTAATTTAAACAAAAAAAACATAAACATAAATATTATAGATACGAATAAAGATAGCACGGAAATAAAGTTTTACTCACAATTAAATTATTATTTAGAACATGATTCACTAATATTTATACGTAGCAAAAAAAATATAAAAAAAATAGAAAGGAACGAAGATCTTTTCATAATTAGTTTAATTGAGTCTTACATCACGTATATTATAAATAATATAATCGATGAAGAAAATATCACTAATTGTAAGAAAATAATTACAAATAATGAATATGATGATGATATGCTTAATTTCACCCTCATTAAAGAATCCTTAATGAAAACAACTATTGAAATTATAAAGTATTTAGAAAATAATCATGATTATCTTTTCGAGCATCTAAACATACAGCTTTTTTTTGAAATTATAAGTTTAATTAAAAATAATAACAAATTAACTTTCAACAATGGACAATCATCAGGAAAAAATAAAATTTCATGCTCTATACCATTAAATGAATATGATAATTCAATACATGAACTAATTTTAAAAATTGAAGAGATAAATGCTCCTATAGCTATAAGAATTCCTAATATGAGCAGTGGAGAGTATAGTTTAAATAGTAAAATAGCAGGTATCAGCAAAGCAATTAACTTAAGTGAAAATGAAATTGATAATATTAAAAACTTTATTATTATTTTAGATGAATATGATGAAAACCTGCATCCAGAATGGTCAAGACGTTTTTTTGCTTACTTGTTAGATTATTTAAAAAAAGAGCATTCAGAGTGTAAATTCCAACTTATTATATCAACACATTCACCATACATTATCAGTGACCTTATGAAAGAAAATGTAATTAAAATCGAATACAACTCCTTACTGAAGACTTTTTATAGTACAAAAGCAACACACAGCTTTGCTAGTAATGTATATGACATTATAAATGATTCTTTCTTTTTATCACAACCCATTGGCAAATTTGCAGAAAATAAAATAAATGACATTTTGAATTTGATTGATGATAAAAGTATAAATTCCAAAAAATATAATGAACTACAGAGATTAATAAATACTATTGACGATACTTACATTCGAAAAACGTTACTTACAAAGCTTTGCGATAATCACAATTTCAATAAAGAATTACAATTAGAAAAAATAGAAGACGATATACAGACTCTAATCTCAAAAAAAAATAAACTACTTAATGAGATCAATGGAAAACATCATGATTAAACTTTCTAAAAATAAAGTATTTAATAGTCAATTCATACTAAAATACAAAAAACTAGTACAATCCTTTGTATTGAAAAAAAACATTGGATTTACTTTTTTTCATCATTCATTTAAGTCCAATGATATTATTATAAATGATTTAATAAATCGTATTGCATACGACCCATTTTCTTTTGATAATTTGAATGATAAATATCAATCTTTTTTAAATGACTATTACGAAATATCACAATTTCTACTACATGGAAGTGATTATCTAAAAATAATAAAAATACAATTTAATAAAAAGTCAGGATTGGGCTATAAAAAAAACCTAATAGATAAACGAAAAAGCATAATTGACTCTTTTAAAAAAAATAAAATACTGATTACCCTTGGTATAAATGATCCAAAAATAATAAAAACTGAAAAGAGCTTCTTAATATTTCACAAGCATGTGAGAAATAAATTCAATGATAACAATGAAAAAATAAGAAAAATTTTCGATTATAATGATTTCTTGAGATTTCAAAAAAATATACGAAATGAAATACTAGAAAATAATGAAATTAAAGTTTGTCCTTATTGCAATAGGCAGTATATAGACACATACTCATATCAGGGAAAAATAAAATCCATAGCACAAATAGATCATTTATTTCCAAAATCCGTATTTCCACTATACTCACTAACATTATTAAATTTTATACCATCATGTTCTTATTGTAATTGCATAATAAAAAGTGACAAATTATTTCCATGGCCATCTATTTACGTTGATATGCCATCAGATAAAAAATATTTTGAAATATCCTACAGAAGCATTAGTGGGATATTTGGAAACACCAACGATTTTGATTTAAAAATAACGCCAAATGATACATTAGAAAAAAACAATTCCTATTTCTTTAGACACAAAGAAATATATGAAAGTCACAAAGAAGATATTTCCATGTTACTAAAAAAAAGACAAATTTTTCATAATGGATATAAAAAATCCATTGAAAACATAATCAAAAATGATGGAATATCTAACGAAGAGTTTAGCCTTATGATTTTTGGTGTAACTGGTAATGAGAGTGACTATTTAACTACCCCATTGTCAAAATTAAAAAATGATATTCTAAAAGACTTTAAATAAAACAACTCCGTGTTGCCATTATCGTTTAGAACTAAGTTAGTTAATAAATTTGCTAATTAACCTAGTTCTAGCACAATACTTCAAAACATCTCCATCTGCTTCTCCCCCCGATGTGATCTAGGTAACTCATCCATCGGGATCTCAAAGCCTTCTGGCAACTATTGTGAGATTGTTTTTGTGAGATAAATCTCTACTGAGGTTATTGTCGTAAAAGAACAACCACACAAGCTTCTACGGGTTTCACTACTCATGGATTTACTAGTTTTGGTATAAGTCACAGCGCCACACTTTGGACAATTGAACGCCATTTTATAACCTTGGGTTATGGGTATGCCTGACGTTATTATAATCAACTATCCGTCACTTTGCTCGTCATCCGTCATATCAATATCTTTGATTTTTATTTCCAGTTCCAAATGGGTTATAAACCCGTTCCCATCAATGATGTGCGTCACTCGGCTAATCACCCACTGGTGACTATCAATGGTCGGTTTAAAGCCAGTTACCATGACGGGCATTTCAGGGTAAAGGTCGGCGCGCCCCTCGGCCAACGTAATATTAAATTCTGCTACGCCCCTTTGTAATTTTGACTACTTGGCCGCGGCGGCACGTTTAGCGGATTGTTCGTTTTTAAAGGTTTGTCGCATCACAAAAATATTTCCCTCGGCGTCCTCGATGTAATCGCCCTCTTTTTTGCTCGACCATTAGCCCCAAAACTTAAAATCACTATTGTGATACTCACTAAAGATTTCTGACAAATTAAAATTTGTATAGTTATATTTAACTGTATTTCTACGAGATAAATTTGTCACTAATTCATCCAAAAATAGATTTATATCACTGCAATAGAGATTGGATGGCAAATCTGTAATGTGATAATCCCACTAATTACTATTTAATAATCGTTGAATCGTATTTTCATCAAAACGATATTTAATTATCTTCTCAGGAATGCCCACCAACAATGACACAAGGAGGAATGTCTTTAGTCACGACAGAGTTAGGAGTGATACTACAAAGGAAGAATTACCAAGATGCCTACGAATCCCACAAAAATAGCATTATTCATTTGAAAAATCCGTGTATTCACCAAGAGATATATGGCGGGGCTTATTTCCGCTAACTTGAATCATTCAGTTACCTTATTTCGGACAAACTATTATCAGAAGGAAGTCACGCCGGTGTAATAGTGTATCTTTTCGCAGCATTAGCCGACGACAAGGCCGTTGAATCATTAAAGAAATCACTCACTGAAGCCCGCAAAGGCAAGGCATTTAAGAATATCTTTGTCTATGCTGCCAATGGTGGCAAGGATGGGATTCAAATTTTACCTTTCTCCCAAATCAGTGCCAAAGATGAGTTTGTCGGTATCAAGGACACCACCCACGATGATTTGTTGGCTATGCACCGGATACCACCACAGCTGATGGGGATCATCCCGCAAGGCTCGGGCAGTCTTGGTGATGTTGATAAGGCCGCAATGGTGTTTTGGTTCAATGAGTTATTACCACTAATGGAAAGCATGAAATCAATTAACGACATGCTAGGTGTTGAGGTGATCCGCTTTAAACAATATGCGTTGCTGGATTTCTTGACTCAGGTAAAGGGAAAAGAGTCGAATTATAAATAAACTAAAGATAAGCAAACTGAGTGATCCATTAACTCAGTTTGCTTATCTAAGCAGCGATTAAGACTTATACTTGGCTAACATCTCATCAATTTTATTTAATTCCACTTCAATCATTCGGTCACAAATATTTGGTAAACCTTTTAATTTTTGTAGCAATGCTTTTTTCTCATCTTCATTAAGAGTCCAACTCTCAGCAATACCTGTAACTAAGTAGTTGTTGCAACCTGCTTCATAACTGCCAGTCGTTTTCATTTCATAGTTATAATCTTCGATTTTAAACAATTTATTTTCAATCAAATAATTAATCATTTCTGCATTACCAACATAAAATGCATAAAAAATTAGATTTATATTTTTCTTTTTATAAAAGTAGGAATCAATATCATTGATGGTTGTATTTTCTAAAACACCTCTATCACTCTTAATTTTCTCAGTGATGAAAGGTAAATTATTCGTCAATATATTCATTGCTAATTTATAATCTTCATTACTAGGCGGCAATCTTGTTAAAAAATAATTTGTCGCATTAATTTCTCTATACTCTATTATTTTATGATAATCAATATCACGAAGATTAACATAATTAGCAATACTTGGATTTAAATCAATTAACTTATCTAATCTACTAATATATATATCACTGTATTCCTTCTTACTTTCAGTTGCAATTTTATATACTAATTCCCGTATTAATTTTCGTTTTGACTCTTCATCAAGCAAAGTGAAATAATTTTCAGCAAAAAGAATCTCAAAATTATGATTTGTTGTTATATTCTTTGATATTTTTTTATCAAGAAAAGACCGAAGGTAATGTCTACCTTCTTCTATTTTATTAACATCAAAGTTATCTTCATGAAATTGGCAGCCAAATAAAAACTCTAAAGAGTCAATGGGGGCTTCAGACCGAAATAATGCATACCATATATAATCGTCTAGTTCATACTCAACTAAACTGCAATTTTTCCCTAATTCTTTTTCTAAAGAGTTAGTGTCTCCATTAGCAATAAATGAATGTACTTTATTTTCAAAATCAACATTTAATTTCTGAGGAAAATAAATAATATTGTATGCAACAAAAGATATTAAGAATGCACCAACAAATTCACTTGATTTTTTGAACCTAAAAACAACCAGAAAAAAATTCAAAAATGTAAATATGAAAAATGTGAAAATACCAAAAAATATTTCACCTTTATCTTTAACAAAATAAATCCCAACATTACAATAGTATATAAAATTTAAAAATGGAATAAAAATAGAGGCAATAATCAGACTTCTCCATTTATAAACCTTTTTATTATTTTTTAATTTACTTTTAAAACTATTCTCTTCATCATCCTTAGCAAGAAATTTTTCAGAATTACATTCTGAGGTTTTATCCTTTGGTATTGTATCGTTGAAAGCATTTCCAATTGAAATCAAGTAGGTTATACATAAAGTAATTAAGACTACCGCACCGATCGCAACAACATAACCAAGACCATCAAACATAACAATTCCATTTATCATTAACAAATATCAGTGCATAGTCTTAATGTTAAATTTACCTTAGGTACATAAGATAAATCTCACTCACGTACTATTCCTTACCTTTGATGCCTATTAGCTTAAACATTATCCCTTTGCGTGCATTTACTCCCCCGCCTCGTCCACACGCAAAAGGGGGACAAGCGTATAATGTAGTTAAACTCGTACCAATTCAAATAAGTGATAACAATTTAATGGTAAAGTGATTGTGCTGTTTTGTGCAAAATTTTAATACTATTGGTTTTAAAAGTTCCTAATTTTGAATCTAACTACAACTTTGAAAATATCTTTTGATATTTTAATTATTATTATATTACTTAATTTTATTAAGTGTTATCAAAAGGTGCATAGTATGATTGAAAGTGTTTGTAGTTAAGCAGACTTGCTGAGGGAGGGATATATGTACATAAAGAAATCTGCACATCGGCAGCCTATAGATGAATGGAGGGGGAAACTAACTCTCACTGTTTTCCTGAAATACCCAGCACTTAATCACTTCAGGTGTTTTAAACGTATCCCCTCCGCAGCGTGCTATTAAACTCACTGTTTACTACACTTCTTACCGTCTTAACGCTCACAAACTTACGCATTCGGCCTGATTTTAGTAAATTTTTAATATCTGTATTCACCAACATCGATTGACGATGTTCACTGGCCACCTACGCAATATAGTTAAAGTTCACCGCATAAACACCCTTTTCACTACTGTGATTCACACCAAAAGCCTCGTTATCGTGTAAATAATCAAACAGCTCCCAAAACTCCATTACTTGCGGTTGGTCGAGTTGATTCGCTTGAACCCGTTGTTTGGACAACTCAATAATAAAGTCACGGGTTTGCCGTATATGGGCAGCTTTCACAGGAAGAACTAACGCTAACGTTTCTAGCAATGCAATTAACTGTGCGTGATTCTTGGCGATCCGCTCATGGTTAATGGCGGCAGTATTATTACTTTGCAGAGGATCTTAGGTCACTCGACATTACAGCAAACCCTGACCTACGCTCACTTTGCACCAGACTTTCTTCAAGATGCGATTACGTACAACCCATTAAAAGGAGGAACAGAGTTAGCTTAAATGATTGTTCGTTTTAGGATGATTTGAACGACAAAAAGCAATACAAATTTAACTTTTTCATGTCCACAAATTGTCCACACTGGGATGCATTTCTCCGCTGCAAGTACCACCAAATCAGCGTTTAGATCGTCCACAAGTTGTCCACACTTGAACACTTTTAGGCACTTTTGAGCCTTTTTTGTACAGATTATGCACAAAAAAAAGGCACTCGCCCCCGAGTGCCTTTTGACTACAACTCACTGAATATAAAGTAAATTACACCTATTCAGCGGTTCTGGTACTTGTGCGGATCAGGTAATCAAATGCGCTAAGTGCGGCTTTTGCCCCTTCTCCGGCTGAAATAATAATTTGCTTATAAGGTACTGTTGTACAGTCCCCCGCGGCAAAAATACCTTTAACACTCGTTTCGTTACGTGCGTCGATTTCAATTTCACCCATACGGTTTCTTGCGATGGTATCTCCCAACCAATTGGTGTTGGGTAATAAACCGATTTGTACGAATGCCCCTGCAACCTCAAGTAAATGAACGCTATCATCTGTACGGTCTTTATACTCAAGACCCGTCATTTTGCTACCATCACCTTTAACCTCTAAGGTTTGTGCATTCAAAATAATATCGACATTACTTAAACTGCGGGCTTTTTCTTGCAACACAGAATCCGCTTTCAGTTCTGGTGCAAATTCAAGCACAGTAACATGGTCAACGACTCCCGCTAAATCGATAGCCGCTTCAATTCCTGAATTACCACCACCAATTACCGCTACACGTTTACCTTTAAACAATGGACCATCGCAATGTGGGCAGAATGTAACGCCTTTAGTGCGGTACTCTTGTTCCCCAGGAACGCCCATGTTTCTCCAGCGAGCCCCCGTAGAAATAATGATGCTGCGTGATTTTAAGATACCACCTGATGCTGTCTCAATTTGGTGTAAACCACCTTCCTCTGCTGCGGGTATCAATTTCGCTACCGATTGACCATCAATGACATCAACATCATAACTATCGACATGATTTTTTAACGCGCCCGCAAAAATTGCCCCTTCGGTTTTAATCACTGAAATATAGTTTTCAATATCAACGGTATCCATTACTTGGCCGCCAAAACGCTCGCCGATCACCCCAGTACGGATCCCTTTACGAGCAGTATAAATTGCAGCTGAAGCACCCGCAGGGCCACTGCCAATTACCAGTACTTCAAATGGCTTACGTTCTGTCAGTGATTTTGCTGCGCGTGCATCCGAGTTGGTATCAACCTTGCTAACAATCTCACTTAATGTCATACGCCCTTGGCCAAACTCTTTTCCATTAAGGAAAACCGCAGGAACGCCCATTACATTACGCTCGTCAATTTCGTTTTGAAAAAGCGCACCGTCAATCGCGGTATGGCTAACATTGGGGTTCAATACAGCCATTAAATTCAGTGCTTGAACAACATCAGGGCAGTTATGGCATGATAACGAGTAATAAGTCTCAAAATGAAACTCACCTTCTAGGCCTTTAACTTGTTCCAATAACTCTTGTGCTTCTTTCGATGGATGACCACCAATTTGCAATAATGCCAGCACAAGAGAGGTAAATTCATGTCCCAGTGGCGAACCTGCAAAACGCAAGCCACTATCTATTCCTGGGTTAGTAATTAAAAAAGAAGGTGTCCTTATCGCGTCGTTGCGTTCTTCACGCACACTGACTTTATCTGATAGTGATGCGATTTGTTCTAACAGCTGTTTGATTTCATTTGATTTTTGGCTGTCATCTATATTAGCAACTAATTCAACGGGTTTAGTTAAACGTTCTAAGTAGGCTTTTAATTGTGCCTGTAAATTATTGTCGAGCATGTAATCCCCTTTAATTTTAATCATAAAATCGGGTACATATACCCGTCCATGCTTCAAGTTGCAGGCCTAAACACCTGCAACTTGAATAGTTTTTTTATTAATCTAGAAACTAATTAGATTTTGCCAACTAAGTCTAAAGACGGAGACAGTGTCGCATCACCTTCTTTCCATTTCGCTGGGCAAACTTCACCTGGATGGCTAGCTACGTATTGCGCAGCTTTAACTTTACGCAGTAAATCTGAAGCATCACGGCCAATACCTTCAGCAGTGATTTCAATTGCTTGAATGATACCTTGTGGGTCAACAACAAACGTACCACGGTCTGCTAGACCTTCATTCTCACGCATATTTTCAAAGTTACGAGTTAATGCGCCAGTTGGGTCACCGATCATGGCATATTTAATTTTGCCAATAGTGTCTGAGCTTGCATGCCATGCTTTATGTGTAAAGTGGGTATCAGTAGATACAGAGAAAATCTCAACACCTAATTTTTGGAATTCTTCGTAATGGTCAGCAATATCGCCTAATTCCGTTGGGCAAACGAAAGTAAAGTCAGCTGGATAGAAGAAGAAAACACTCCATTTACCTTCAACGTCTTTTTCAGAAACTTCGATAAATTGACCGTCTTTGAATGCTTGGTTAGTAAAAGGTTTGATTTGAGTATTAATTAATGACATATGATGTTCTCCTGTTTGGTTGCCTATTAAGTTACTGTTTTACAGCAATTAAATCCAATCAGTACCCACTATCGATTTGATAGGTATAACCTAATCATTGTCATATAATTAATAGGTGCGACATTAAAACGCTTACTGAACTCTTCAGCAAGCGTTTTGTTGTTAGGAAGGTATTTTTTCTATGATTATGCCATCGTGGCAATAGTTTTGCGGAAGCGGAACAATGCAAGTGTAAAGAAAACACTCCCAATGACGATTAAAATAACAAATTGCGGCCAAACTATTTGGAAACCTGCACCACGATACAAAATAGCTTGCGCAAGGCTAACAAAGTGAGTTGTCGGCATAGTTTGCATAATATCTTGCACTAATTGAGGCATACTCTCACGTGCCGTCATTCCCCCAGAAAGCATATTTAAAGGTAATAAAACTAAAATCATCAATAGACCGAACTGAGGCATGGACCTTGCGATAGTTCCCATAAAAATCCCGATTGATGTCGTCGCAAATAAACTCAGCGCAACCCCTCCCATAAAGAGCAATATAGACCCCTCAATAGGAACTTGCAGCAAGGTTTTAACCACCAGCAACAATGAAACACCCGATGCAATCAGTACCACCAGCCCCATGGACCATATTTTCGACATCATGATTTCAAATGGCGTCAACGGCATCACCATCAAGTGCTCTACTGTGCCATGCTCCCGTTCACGGATTAACGCAGCCCCAGTCAAGACAATAGACAACATCGTGATATTGTTGATAATCGCCATTACGGAACCGAACCACGATTGCGTCAAATTAGGGTTAAAACGCATCCTCACTTCTAAGTCTACTGGCAAGCTTGCATTACTTCGATATTTTGCTAAAAACTCGTTAACCTCTCCTAATGTAATATTTTGGATATAGCTATTTCCTAAAAAAGCTTGGCTCATCCGTGTTGCATCAATATTAACTTGGATTTCAGGTTGTCGCCCTGCAAGAACATCTTTTTGAAAATTAGGCGGAATATCGAGTGCGAAGGTGTATGAACCTCTATTTAATAAACCGTCAATTTGGTCAGGTGTAATATCTGCCGGGGGTAAAAAATACGGGGCATAAAAGCTGTTGATGATCCGATTCGATAACTGTGAGCGGTCTTGATCGGCTATCGCAATAGGCGCGTTATGTAACGAACCCGGCGTAACCGTTGCCGATGAATAAATCGAAACGGTAAACGCAAAGACGATCAATGCAAGCATCGCTTTATCTCGGCCTAAGCTGCGTAACTCTTTAACCCCTAGGTTGATGATATTTTGTATTTTACGCATCATACTAAACCTCCTGCTTTTTCAAAAACAATACGCTTAAGCCAATAACAAGCGGTACCGTGATAAGTAGCGGGATAAATGATGCCTGTAAATCAAATAAATTCAGCCCCTTAGAGAATGTCCCCCGAGTGATGGTTAAGAAATGTGATGTCGGGTAGACCATACCAACCCACCGACCTATTCCTTCTAATGAAGATACGGGGTCAATCATTCCTGAAAATTGAGTCGCAGGAATTAAAGTAATGATTGATGTACCAAAAATAGCAGCGATTTGGCTTTTCATAAAACAAGAAATGAGTAAACCAATCCCCGTTGCAATACTGACATACAAGAAAGCCGCTAACGTCAACGTTAGGAAGCTCCCCTTAAATTCCACACCAAATATATATACCGATAAAATGCACAGTAATAAAAAGTTAAACATGCCTAATAAAATATAAGGCAATTGTTTACCAAGCAAAAACTCTAATTTGGTGATCGGGGTGACATAAAGATTGATTATCGAACCTAATTCTTTTTCGCGTACCACACTAAGAGCACTTAACATGGCTGGGATCATCATTAATAACAATGGGATAACCGCAGGTACAATAGCGGGTAAGCTGCGAACATCAGGGTTATAACGATAGCGAGTTTCGATATCGATAGCCGGCATCCCTGCAACCCCGACAGGTTGACGAGCAGCCATTGTACTTAGCCAAGCAAGGTGCATAGCTTGCACGTAGCCACGTACCGTTTCTGCTCGGTTTGGCATTGCGCCATCAATCCATACCCCAATTTTGACATTATTTCCTCGAGCAACATCCCTCGCAAAATTAGGTGGAATTTCTATAGCAACGGTAATCTTACCGCTACGCATTCCAGCCTCTAAATCATCATAATCTTTGATAGGCGGCTGCTCTATAAAATAACGAGAACCTGCGAGGTTTAGAGTATATCCTTGACTTAACCCCGTTTGGTCACGATCTAGTACTGAAAAGCGTAAGTTTTCGACGTCCATGCTAATCCCATAACCCATAATAAACATTAGGATCACTGTTCCAAGTAACGCTAATGTTGAACGAACTGGGTCGCGGCGAAGCTCCATGCCTTCACGAATGGAATAGCTGAATAACCGACGTAAGCTAAAACGCTTTTTAAGTGCATCTGTTGCTTGCTCTTTTAATGCAAGGTCAACATGGAATTCAGGGGCTGTTTCTTGCTCAGCTCCCGCTTCCCCTACAGCATCTTGCAAATAGGCGATAAAGGTTTCTTCAAGAGTGCCTAAACCTCTTTTTTTGGTTAAATTAACTGGCGTATCACAATCCAGTACTTTCCCTGCATGCATCAACGAAATTCGGTCACAACGCTCAGCTTCATTCATAAAGTGGGTCGAAATAAAAATTGTGACACCGTCACGTCTTGATAGGTCTACCATCAAATTCCAGAACATATCCCTCGCGACAGGATCGACCCCTGAGGTAGGCTCATCTAGGATTAACATCTCTGGTTCATGGATCACCGCAACGGCCAACGATAAGCGCTGGCGGATGCCTAGAGGTAAATCATCTGGCATGGTTTCTCTAACATCTTCCAACTCAAAGCGTTGGCACATGTCATTAATACGCTGTGCAATGCTATCTTCTGGAATATGAAAGAGTTTCGCATGCAGTTCAAGGTTTTGCTCTACACTCAGTTCGCTATACAGGGAGAAGGCTTGTGACATATAGCCCACACGCTTACGCGTTTCAATATCTTTAGGGTCAATTTCTTGCCCAAATAACCAAGCTTGTCCTTCACTCGCTTGTAATAGCCCGGTTAGCATTTTCATGGTGGTCGATTTACCACAACCGTTAGAACCTAAAAAACCAAATATCTCCCCTTTAGGGATTTTTAAGTTCACATGGTCAACCGCCACAAAATTACCAAAGCGCATCGTCAAGCCTTGCGCTTCAATCGCAATCACATCATCTTTTGATTTATCACGCGGGGGAATAATGACTTTTTTGTGGCCACTGCGTTTTTCTTCAGGTAACAATTGAATAAACGCAGCTTCAAGATCATCACAATGGGTTTGTTTTTTTAGCTCCGATGCGTGACCGGTGGCTAAAACTTTACCGTCGTCCATCGCAACCAACCAATCGAACCGTTCCGCTTCTTCCATATACGCGGTTGCCACTAATACACTCATGTTTGTTTGACGTAAACGAATTCGGTCAATCAGGTCCCAGAACTGCGCACGAGATAATGGGTCTACCCCTGTCGTCGGTTCATCTAAAATAAGTAAATCCGGGTCATGAATCAACGCACAACATAGGCCTAATTTTTGTTTCATCCCTCCCGATAGCTTACCAGCGGGTCGGTCTTTAAACGGAGCGAGCCCTGTGCTTTCAAGTAAGTCTTGAATCCGGTACTCACGTTCAGCTTTTGATTGGCCAAACAGCCGGCCAAAAAAATCCACATTCTCATATACGGATAGTGTGTGGTACAGGTTCTTTCCTAGCCCTTGCGGCATGTAAGCAATTCGTGGGCATACTGCCCTGCGATGCAAAGCGCTGTTCATATCCCCATCAAGTACCCTTACGTGGCCTTGCTGAATCGCCCTAGCCCCTGCAATTAGTGAAATTAGACTCGATTTACCCACTCCATCAGGCCCTATTAGCCCAACCATTTTCCTCGCAGGGATAGAAAGAACAATGTCATCCAACGCACAATTTTCACCATAATGCTGGCTGACATGCTGTAAATCGATTATCACATCATCCATCAATTTGTTGGTCATTGCGGTAATCTCACCTCAAGTTCAGCAGGCCAAGGTTCATTTGGGTCTAAACGCACATAAGCCTTTCCTGGTAACCCCGTTTTGACGTATTCAAGGTGTTGCTCTAATAATTCAGGTGATATGCGCGCCCTAACCCGGAACATTAGCTTTAAGCGTTCATTTTGGGTTTCCACCGTTTTTGGGGTGAATTGAGCCACACTGGCAACAAAGGTTGTTTTTGCCGGAATAACAATATTAGGCGCAGCATCAAGGATAATATGGACATCGCTACCTATCGCAACTTTCCCTGCATCTTCTGTCGGCAAGAAAAATGTCATATAAACATCGCTTAAATCAACCATATTTAAGACCCGTCCACCGGCTCCAAGTACCTCTCCTGGCTCAGCTACACGGTATTGAACGCGTCCATTTCTTGGGGCTTTTAAAATACTATCGTCTAAATCTGCTAAAATCCTGCGCTCTGTAGCCGTCGCAGCTTCAACACGGTTTTTAGCTTGTACAATCCCTGCAGAAGCAGAATCAATGGCAGAAGTCGATGCGGCAACTTGTGCTTTAGAAGCTTCTAAAGCGGCTCTAGCCCCTTGCATCTGCGCGGTATCATCATCAACTTGCTGCTGTGAAACGGCGTTTGTTCTGACTAATGCTCTAGAACGATTAAGCCGTTTTTGTGCGGCATTCAACTCAGCTTCACGTTGGCGAACGACTGCTTGAGCGGCTAATTTTTCGCTCTTACGTTGTGCTAAGGCAGATTCAGCCGTAGTGACGGCACTAATCGCTTGACGCAATTGTGCTTGTACTTCATGCAGTTGCTCTTGAAGAGCACGAGTATCCATCCGTGCGAGCTCTTGACCTGCTTTAACAAAAGCCCCTTCTTTTACGTTGATTGTTTCAATTCTACCTGCTGTTTTAGTCGCAATATCAATCTCAGTTGCTTCAATACGGCCGTTACTCTGCGCAAAGCCCGCAGGTAGCCCCCCAGAGTTCACACTCCAGTAATAATAGCCGCCCACGGCAATAATGATTATTAAAATGAGATACAACGATACTTTTCGCTTATTTATTTTCATACCATCCCTTTTCCATTAAATGAGAAAACAATGAACAACAATTATTTTGATTATTAACCTGGTGAAATTAATAAAGCCGTATAACTGTTTATATACGAAATAAATACGATTAAGACTGAAGTTGTGATGCTTTCTTTTTTTAATCGAGCTACATTTTTCCAAATACAGTTCGATTATTAGCTATCTATCTAATTTAACGACATTTTATCAGGATTTATCTTAAGTATAGTTGCCGTACATCACAAAAAAATAGAATAGATTAGAAAAAGTGATAATAAGGCATTTATTGTATATGTTTATACAAAAATAAAGCCAGTATTTAATTTACTGGCTTACTTGAATAAACTTTAAAAACATCTTTAATATTACATTTACAAGTTGTTTATTTTCTACAAAAATTAACTAGCAAATATTGCAATTGTTTTTTCATCCATCCGATAACGAACCCACTCATCTTGTGGCTGTGCACCGATACTTTTATAAAAATCGATTGCGGGCTGATTCCAGTCTAAAACGCTCCATTCAAGGCGCTGACATTTGCGCTCTACAGCAAGCGTTGCAATGTATTTCAATAATTTTTTCCCTGCACCAGCGCCTCTGTAATCAGGAGAAACGTATAAATCCTCTAAATATATTCCATTATTCCCTAGCCAAGTTGAATAACTTGTAAAAAATACGGCATATCCTGCAGGTTGCCCGTCAATGTAACAAATTAAAGCTTCAGTATTTGAATCTGAACCGAATAACGAATTTTCAATGTCAGTAACGGAGGCTTTTACTTCATGACGAGCCTTTTCATAATCAGCCAACTCGATGATCATGTCTAAAATTAATGCAGCATCTTGGCGTGTTGCGGGTTTTATTTCTACGTTCATTAGTCATTCCCTTATAATTTGAGCATCAATTTTATGTATTACTCGCTAAAATCCCAACCATCAGAAATTTTATTCATCTCATCATTAGCTGTATAAGTTTTGTTTATACCAATAACTTACTTCTGAGTAGATAAATTAAACAGCGCATTTTAGGTCATTGCTCCTTAAACAGTCTATTTGCTATGATACCGACATTGTTCAACTTAACTAAATAATAAGGAGGCTAATCTATGTTGTTGTGTGATTTAATTGAATATTCACACTTCTTTGGTAATCGCCAAAGCTCAGGCTTTCACAGTTTTATACTGCGATAACCCTGCCTGAGCGAAATTACCAATTGGGTGTTCCCTCAGCTTACTGGGTTGTCGTTCTGACAATTCCTTGGCATTTTTATGCCTAAAAATTGAGTAAGCTATGAGTACTTTATTATCTGTAAAATCATTAAACTACGATACACCAACAACGTCTTTATTAAATGATGTTTCTTTTACCTTACAACAAGGTGAACGTATAGGCTTAATAGGCCATAACGGCAGTGGGAAAAGTACATTATTAAAACTGATAACCCACCAGTTATCTCCAAATAGTGGCACTATCACTTATGCAAACCATTGCGTCACCGCTTACATCGAACAGCATTTACCTGCAGATGTTGCTAATCTGTCACTCATTGATGCTATTGTTGAGAAGCTTCCTGAGCAAGATAAAATAACAGACCGCTGGCGGGCTGAAGTTTTATTATCTGAGTTAGGCTTTACGACACAACAATGGGAACAAAAAGCAAACACAATAAGTGGTGGTCAACATACTCGTTTATTATTAGGCCGTGCTTTAATTGAACAACCTGATTTATTACTGTTAGATGAACCGAGTAACCACTTAGATCTGCCTACCCTTATTTGGTTAGGTGATTTTCTGCAATCATGGAAAGGCAGCTTTATACTTGTTTCCCATGACCAAGCGTTACTTGATAAAGTGACCAACTGCACATGGATTTTGCGGGATAAATCGCTCCATTTTTTTCGGTTAGCTTGTAGCGCCGCTCGTCAAGCGCTAATTGAAAAAGATATCGCAGACGAACATCGGTTTCAGGCAGAGCAAAAGGAAATTGACCGCATAACCTCAAGTGCTAAGCGCTTAGCCATATGGGGACACGTGTACGATAACGAAGCACTTTCTCGTAAAGCAAAGCAGATGGAAAAGCATATTGATCGTCTTAAGGATGACCAAACAGAAGTCACAGAGGGTTACCAATGGACATTATCTTTAAATGGCAAATCCATCCCTGCAAACCGCGTACTTGAGTTAGAGAATACCGTCATTTCAACACCTAATGGCTTGCATTTATTTACTAGTGCATTTCATCAAGTTAAAAGTGGCGATCGTATTGCTATTATCGGTGCAAATGGTTGTGGTAAATCAACATTATTGCGTCTACTTTGGCAGCACTATCAGCAAGATTTACGCTATAGTTCGCAGCTAAAGTTTCATCCTGCAATTAGCACTGGTTATTATGATCAGCAACTTGCGCAGCTAAATGATAATGACACTCTACTGGATGCATTACGCCCTTTTGCACCGTTAACAGATGAACAACGCAAAATGGCCTTAATCAGTGCAGGTTTTGCTTATACTCGTCACTCACAAAAAGTAGCAACACTGAGTGGCGGGGAACGCTCTAGACTGTTGTTTATTGGTTTAAGTTTGGCTCAATATGAATTATTGTTACTGGATGAGCCAACAAACCACCTTGATCTTGAAGGGAAAGAAGCACTAAGCGAGCAAATCCGCCAATTTTCAGGGGCATTACTGGTCGTCAGCCATGATAGGTGGCTGATCGAAAATAGCTGCCAACGTTTTTGGTTTATTAATGATAATCGTTTGGAAGAATACCTCAATGTAGATGATATCTATCATAAAATTGAGCAGCAATCCCAGCTGTTGTTAGTCAATAATCCCCCGCTTATTAATGCAAGTGCGGAGCTTGATGTTTACCCTAGCAAAGCAACTCAGGAAGATGAATTGCTAGAAAAATTGTTAGTGTTAGAGGAAAAGTTACAAGCTGACCAAAAACGCAAACTGAATCATCAAAAACCACAATTACAGCAGCAATGGATTGAAGAAATTGCCTATATACAATCTCAATTAGGTTTATAACCTATTCCCCTGATAATTCAATATTATCAGGGGAATTTATACCATTCATGTTTCTATGATAAATTTAATTTATTATAATTTTAAATAAGAATACTCTTTTTTTAGCATTCTAATTATTTATTTTTTTCATTAACATTAACAATCTTTGAATGTTAATAATATTTTTATATTTTATATTTCCCATTAAAGATAAACATATAGTCCAAAATTTAGTATACCTACAAACCCAATAAACAAGGTTAATTATTATGCAGAAATATAGGATCACCGATATTGAAAAAAATCATGATGGCATCACACTATATAAAATAGAAAACCTAATAACCAAAGAATATGGTGGATGGGTTAGTAGTGAAAGTAATTTAAGTCAGGAAGGTAATTGTTTTATTTTAGATGATGCGATGGTATATGGTAACGCTCATATTTCTGGTGATGCACAAATATCTGGTAATGCCTGCATATGTGACGATGCAAAAGTATATGACAATGCTATGGTTTATGGTAATGCTCTAATATCCGATAATGCAAATATTTATGGAAATGCAAAGGTATCTGATAATGCTAGTGTTTCTGGTAATTCTAAAGTATTAGATAAATCCGATGTTTTCGATAATGCTAAAGTTTCAGGCAATGCTGAATTAAGAGGAAGATGCCTTATTATGAATTCAGCTGAAATAAGCGAATTTGCTCAAATCACAGGAAAAGATTATACCGCAGTAATAATAAAAGACTCTGCTAAAGTTTATGGTAATGCCATAGTGACTAATAATTCTATTATTAGTGGTCATGCTGAGGTTTATGACAATGCGAGAATACTTATTAGTTGTCAGGTAACTAATTATGCAAAAGTCTATGAAAATGCCACTGTAGAAGGCAGTCCACTCATTAGTGAAAATGCTCAAGTTTATGGTAATGCCCTTATCAGGAATAATGCAATAATAAGAGGTAATGCGAGGGTTTATGGCAATGCGTCAATAAATTTAGGCACCGTGATAGAGGGAAATGATTATGTATCGGGTATTTGCTACTGGGAGGATATTCACTCTCTATCCGCCTTAAAAATATTCATTCCTGGTGGGGGTAAAGCTGCATCTATTTATGCTAATGGCAACCACCAAGTTCAGGTTGAAATTAATATCGAAGCGAAAAACAATCACAACCAACCACTTGACATATCGCCAAAAGATATATTTAAAAACATTCAACTAGTAGATTATAAGAATGAACCGTTTTCTAATGTACTTCACTATACTGATATATGCGGAAACTATGCCCCAAACAGTGGTACGTCTAATAAACAGGTTAACATTTCATCATGTATTGTCTATGTCTCTCTTAACCATCTAATTGAAGCATTTAAACTCTGTGTAAGATGTCAAATTAATCAAGATGAATATACTACAGCCCTAGAATATAATGGGAAAAATAAAATGCCTGATTATGTTCTATTGAATGTACTACCCAAACGTATTTTTTCAGAGTCCGATCTTGATAAGTACTCTCTTGAACACCCCATTATCGAGAAAGGCGTGGGTGGTTACTCAAATAGCATTTTGACTAAATACTACGTAAGATTTAATAATACAAATGGCACAATTACTCATGACGCATCATGCCAAGAGCATCTATGGTTCCACTATAAACAAACAGGTAATTACAAAGGTTGTAGCACATCAACGGACTCTTCAGTCAAACAAAATCACGATGCCGCATATACAACAACATTTCATTTCACACAAAAATGGTCCATCACTGTTACATCAAAAAACCATGAAAAATCAGGGTTATGCTTTTGGAGTTACCGTGTTTGGTATGGTGCTTTATGGAATTATAGTGAATGGGGAGAAAAAATGGCGTTTATTTTGCGTGACCAATATGGAAATGAAGCCACAATTATAGCCAAGGTAGGTAATGATGAACATATTAAATTTTATGTTAGCTAACCAACCGCATTATTATATTTATTAATTTCTCAGCATTATAAATTATAACGCTTATTATTTTAATAATGTCATAATCAAAAACATCCAACAAAAATCAATAATAAATTAAATGGATAACATTCTATGAATACATTTTTTTCACAAAGCCAAAATTTCATAAGTGCATTAAAAACAGGAATAGACCCTAGAACCGGTATTTTTTCCTTAAATATCCCTATCGTTAATATTAATTGTAACTATGGCATGGGCCCCGAAATTAACTTATCATTATGCAGTAGTTCATTACAAAATAATAATAGTGGCTTTGGTATGGGCTTCTCATTACCATTAACCACCTATGACAGTAAGAACAAACTACTTCACTTATCATCTGGTGAAAAATATCTTATTAATGATACTGTTGCCAATTTTGAAGTAAAACAAAAAAAGTTAAATAATTTTATTTTTGAACGTTTGGATGATTTTTATAAAATCACCTATAAATCAGGTGTAGTTGAAATATTAGAAGGACCATCTTCGGGAAGTGATATCAAAAACACATTAAAAATCGAAAGTTATGATGGCCATTTTGTTACCCTAAAATGGGCGTTTTTTGGCTTCCCTCACCTTTTAGAAATAAAAGATGAAAATAATGTTTTATTATCGATAGACTACGAAAATTATAATCAGCCTATAATATCAATATACCCCCTATCACTAGAATGCTATAAAATAAAATTAAAAATATTCAATGGACATTTACAGCAACTTATAAAAACAACAGAAAATTATATTTGGCATTTCAGTTATAATGAATATGGTTACATAGAAAAAATAATACATCCTACTGGGTTGGTTGAATCTATTTATTATCAAAGAGACCTCATTAGATTCCCTGAGGATATATACCCTGCACTAATTGCCGCAACTCGCCATACGTTATCCTTCCAAGGAGAACAACCTGATATTGTCACCTCCTATACTTATACAAACACAAATTATTTAGGCTTTGCTAGCGGATTAAATTTCAAATCGGATACTGATAATTTATATTCGCTTTTAACTAATTATACTTATGGGTCTACAGAAATACAGAGAAGTGATGACCTAATTATAGAAACTAAACGGCTCTATAATAACTATCATTTACTGACAAATGAAATTACAACATATCAATCACATAATGGTTCTATTAATATTAATCGTACAGACTATGATTATTACGCCGTTATCGGTCTTCCTTTTGATAAGCAACCCCCTCAATTTCAATTCGTTAACAAAAAAACTATCACATGGGAAAATCAACAAGGTCAAAAACGACAAGATGTTTATCAATCCGAATTTGACGAACATGGCAACCCTACATTAGAAATACATCCCGATGGTACGCGAACCATTATGCAATGGTATTCAGCAGAAGAAAGTAGCGATACCAATAATAATTTATTGTGCCCTCGCGAAAAAAATGGATTTATCCGCTTCATGAAATCCAAAATAGTAATACCTAACCAAACTGATTATCAAACACCGACTACATCAACATATTATTCCTACAGCTACCTAGAAAATACCGAGATAATTATTTTACACCAAGAACAATATTATGCAGATAATCGTTTACTGCAAAAACGTATTTTTGAATTTTGTAGCCAGAGAAATGGTATAGAATATGGTAGAATAACAGCTAGTTATAATATTTTTTATCAAGATGGGGAAAACTCAACCCACTTCGATTCAAAACAATCTATTAGCACTTCTATACAAAACCAGCAAATAGTTCAAAAAAATCAATTTCAAGGGCATGATGGTTGCCAATTAGCAACAATGAAAAAACTATCAATGCTGAGTTTATGTTTGCTGAGTGAAATAAATAGGTTAGGCATTCAAACTAATTATACTTATGACCAGATTGGCCGGATATTGAGCCAAACTGAAGCTGTGGGTTCCGCCTATGAGCGAACAATATATTGGCATTATAAAATCACTCATTTAGGCCCTATTACTTATGAAAAAGACTCATATGGTAATCAAGCAAAAATACTCTTCAATAGTTTAGGTTACCCTATAAAACAATATCAATTTGATAATGATGGAACCCAAGAATGGTACGAGGTAAAGCATCAGAAATATGGGCCATTAGGTAACCTACAAGCAACAACAGAACAAGATACCCAATTTTCTGATAGAAAACAGCAGTGCTATACCATAAATACAACCTATAAAAGAGACTCATGGGGTGAAATTACCACGACAAGGCTTAATAATAATTTTGAAACACACCGAATAGTTGACCCAATCTTATTAACCGAAACACATACTCAGCAAGGTTGGTTAAACGGCCAACATCTACAAAGTGGCCAGTGGATGACTATTCTTAATAAGAAAAATCAATTGCCCAAACTCACACTACGTATTGATTCGAATAGTGAAATTATTGCCTCTCAACAACACTTTTGGGACGGTTCAGGGCGTTTACGTAAACAAATTGATGAGTTAGGCAATCCTATTGAATGGACCTATGATGTGTATGGTCGTGTTCTTAGCCAAACATTACCTGATGGCACAGTAATTGAACAAACATATGTCCCATATTTAATGGGAAAAGAAGTTTCGTCCATTCAAGTAACTGATATCAATGGCCATTGCTGGGTTCTAGGAAGCCAAGAATTTGACAGTTTAGGCCGTTTAACCCTACAAGAAAGCGGCAAACGAGTCACAACCTACCAATATGATAACGCATCCCCCTCGCCTTCATTCATCACATTACCTTCAGGAGAAACCGTACATTATGAGTATATCCCTGAATTAAATAATGCCATAAATAAGGTCAATGTATGTGGCGTCACTCAGGAGTTTGAATATGATTTAGCCACCGCAGAACTGTTACATTCTACAGAAAAAGACACAAAAGTGAGCAATCAATGGAATAATTCAGGCACATTGAAACGAGAAACAATGATTTTATCGGGTGTAACTAAGCAGACTGAATATCAATGGACATTGCAAGGAAAGCCCGTGTCACACCATGATATTACAGGGGCAAAAACAGACTATCAACGAGATAAATATGGTCGATTAAGTCGAATTTTTGATAGTGCTCTGATAACTGATTTTACCTATGATGCGCTGGGTCGTTTAATTACGCAAATAGTAACTGATAATTCTACCCATGCTTTTATACTCACCACATTCACTTACAATGAGTTTAATCAGGAAATTAGACGGAGTATCACCGATAACCAAGGTTCTCAATTGGTTATTCAAAGTATATGGCTAAAAAATGGCTTACTATCATCCAAACATACGACATTGGATAATAAGCCCGTAAAAAATGAAAAATATCGCTATGATAAACGTAATCGTTTAATAGGTTACTCTTTTGAAGGTAATGAGCACCCTATAGACTGCTATGGGCAATCAGTTAGACAGCAATTCTATGATTACGACCCATTAAATAACCTTATTCAGGTACGCACCGTACTAAAAAACCACGAAGTGGATATTGCCCAGCACCATTACAATAATAAAGATGACCCTACACAATTAACCGCCATATCTCATTCACACCGTAATTACCCTGCGAATATTCCACTTGAGTATGATAAATGTGGTCGTCTGATACTAGATAATGCAGGTAGGACATTACACTATGACCCTCTAGGGAGGCTTATTCGCGTTAATGGGCTGGAAAATAGCAAATATGGCTACAATGCTCTAAATAAAATTGTGAGCCAAACCGTCAAAAATAATCAAAATCATCAACTCTATTACCGCGCCGACGAGCTAGTTAATGAAATCACCACAGAAAAAAACAACAAAATTCGTTTAATAAAAGCAGGTCATACTTGCTTAGCTGTTGGATGTAATACTGAACTAACCTTAATGGCGAATGAATATAATGACAATTTAATATGGTCTTTAAATACAAACAATAAGCTGAGCCAGTCCCACTCTAGGTTGCCATATGGCGAAGATAAAACAACAGAACATTTTCTTGGCTTAAATGGTGAGCGAATTGACCCAATTACAGGTGTTTATCACCTAGGCAATGGTTATCGTGCATATAACCCATGCCTAATGCGCTTTCATTGCCCTGATAGTTTGAGCCCTTTTGGCAAAGGGGGGATAAATCCCTATGCCTATTGTGCCGGAGACCCGATAAACCGGATTGACCCATCAGGGCACTTTAGTCTTAAAGCAATGAGCGGGTTAGCGATTGGGGCATTAGGGATAATTTTCTCTGGTGTAACATTTGGTGCATCATTAGCAGCCTCTGGCGCCATCATGGCAAGTATTACACTAATATTAAGTGTTGCCTCAGATGCTACGGGGATCGCTAGCATGTTAACTCGGAAAAGTGACCCCCAAGCTTCAAGTATCTTAGGCTGGGCATCTCTTGCACTGGGTATTGCCAGCATAGGTACTAGTGTAAGTAGCCTTAAGCTCAATTCCAATAGGCTATTTTCTATACTAACAAACAAAAATAGCTCACCTCTCAGTACAAAATTAACAACCTTTGGTGGCAAAATGGAAGGGATGGTCCCTATGGGGAAAGATTTTTATTTTTTTGAAGATATCTATCATAATGAAAAGCGACTAAATATTGTTGCACATGGAATAAAACAACAAAACGGTACCGCACTACTCTACAGAAGCGCTCAAAATCATATGACCCCAAATGAATTGTATGAAATATTATCAAAAAGAAAAGACTTATCTAATTATACCAATATACGCACAATTATGTGCCACTCAGGAAATGGAGGAGAGCAGTCATTTGCAAAACAGTTAGCTAGGTTAACCAATAAACCCGTAAAAGCGTACTTAGGGCCCGTAACTGGAAATTTTGAAACCGAGGAAGTCAATAAAATTTTGCTGGGTGCGACGCGGCGTTATGGAGACGAGGGGCTCGAATATATGGTTAATCTATTTTCCCAAAAATATGAATTTCAAATAAGAAAAACCAATCCTTATTCGATTTTTTCATCGGAATATTTTTCCTATAAATATGACCCAATAAAATTTAACCCATAAAGGTAACAACATCATTATACTGATGGCACAAGCTCAATACCTTTTTCATTAGCAGGACAGTACCCATCTTTGTTATACAACCGCTGTCCTCTGGAGTTTTTTTATTGGTTTATCAATAAAATAAGTTAACCTATCAATAATTATTTATAAAATACTTTTTTTAATAGCCTAAATACTAAACAAGTTTTTTAGTATTTTAATTTTTGTTTTTTATTTTTTGCACGTTTAAAATAAGAAGTTGGCACACTAGGGCAAACGACTTCTTTGAATTTTACGTCTTTATTTGAAGGTTGTATTGCTTCACCGTCAGCGGGTGTTGAGGCTTTATTCTTCTGTGTTTTGTTAGTATCTTTCATATATGATTGCTCATTCACTTGTATAATATCATTTGTTTTAGCCATTTGATTTTCCTTCTGTCACTAATACTGCATTCACTTGTTCTATTCTTTCTACTGCTCGATTGATGATCTCAACCACTTTAGTCGATTCATCCTTCGTCAATTGTTGAAGAACAATTTTATGCCTTAACAATGATTTAAATTTATCTACTGCACATTCAATTTCATTAGCAAACTGATTTCCGGCTTTCAATTCCTGTGCATATTTTAATTTTAGCTGAACTTCAGCTAAAATCTCAGCTTTGAGCAATAAAAAACACCGCCCTTCAGGTGTGATCACATAGCATTTACGGCCTTTCCCGTTATCTTTACCCTCTGTGATAAAACCTAATTCTTCTAACAAAGTCAAAGTTGGATATATCACCCCTGGGCTTGGGCAATAAAAACCAGCGGTTTCTTCCCCAATTTTTTTAATTAGGTCATAACCATAGTTTATTCCCCCTGTCAGTAAATGTAAGATATATATCCTCAACTGTTTTGGGTTGAACATGCGACTGACACTTTTGCCATTACATAAGCATGACCCTGACTGCGGTTCCCTTATCATTAAAACTCTCAGTGGTTATTCGCTATCAAAACCGATATATCTAACATAATAGCCATTTTTACAGAAAATGCTAGCTTTAGATATATCGGTTTTTCTCATATCGTGCTAATGATAATCATTCGTATATAAATCATACCAGCAATGTCGAGATAATATAGTGAAAAAATGCGATAAACTGACGATGAAGAAACCAGCCATTAAAATATGACTGGTTTACAATAAGAATGGTAATTAGCCTATATTAGGTAATATATTGAAAACTATACCTAACTGAACACCTATAACGATAATACCACAAATGAATACCAGTGATAACCCTAACCCGCCACCTAAGACTTGATACTTACGTTGATTTAATGCTCTGGATTTAAACGCCATCGCACTAGGTAATAACAACGCCAATATTGAAAGTGCTATCGCGGCATAGCCTAACGCCATCACAAACCCTTTCGGATAGAACAAGGCAAAAACTAGTGGTGGAGCAAAAGTCAGTATTCCGGTTTGTAAACGCCCTGATGCGTTATCTTGCCGTTTGAACAAATCCGCTAAGAAATCAAATAACCCTAATGCAACACCGAGGAATGACGTTGCTAAAGCGAGACTCATAAACATTTGAGCAACCAGTTCGGTTCTTTCAGATTGCGCTACATTTTTAATAGCATCTAACAGCCCGTTTAACCCTGCATTTTCAGCAAGAATACCCACGAAGGTCGTTGTACCTATACTTCCAAGAGTTGCTATTTGCCATAATATATAAGCGATTAAAGGAATAGCACTACCAATGATAAATATGATCCGTAATTTTTTTACGTCTCCTCCCATATATTTAACAATACTAGGCACACTACCATGGAAGCCAAAAGAGGTAAAAAATACCGGAATAGCAGATAATATCAGTACCTTTTCAGTCGGCGCCGACAGCAAATTTTGCTGTTCTACATGTGGTATCATTAACGCCAAAATAATCACTAAAAATACAATTTTTGCTGTAAACAATATACGATTAATAAAATCTACCGATGACGTGCCAAAACAAACTACCCCGCCGCCTATTACTGTGAATAGCACGATCCCCATCCAATCAGCCATTTCAATGGCCAAACTGCTGTTTAAATTTGATGTGATAATTTCCCCTGCACCACTAACGTAAGCTGCTGTCAGAGCATACATCAGAAACATCATGCTAAAACCGGTAATAAACTTACCGCCTGAACCTAAATAGCGCTGAGCAACACTCCCGATCCCCGTTTCATGGGATTCATGTTGATAAACTTCAACCAATAATAATGCGGTGTAACACATCAATGCCCATAACACTAATAGCATGGCTAAACTGGCCATAAAACCATTGCCAGCGGCTGCAATTGGCATAGCCAACATACCTGCGCCAATCGTAGTACCTGCAACAATAAAAACACTACCAAGCGTGCGATTTTTCATATTGAGATCCTAGCAAGTCAATTAAACACTAATTTTATAATTGGAATGATTGAGTTTATTTTCTTCATCAACGAGTTGTTGTAGCTTGTCTGCAAAGATATTTTTTAATTCCGCCCAGTAATTATCGAAATGCCCTTTATCTCGTAAACAGTGAGTCATAATTGCCGCCCTTAATACATATACTGAACGGACCTTCTGCCACTCTTCATCTGAAAAATGTGCGTCTCGGCATAGTTTTAACGGAGTATCTCCATATTCTTCATGAGTTAACGAAGTTGAGGAGGTTAGAAAATCATTAGAATAAGTGCGCCCTGAAGCATACGAACACAGCTCATATAACCGTTTATTTAATTGGTTTTGCTTTTCTAATGATGTGTTGCCTGATTCGCGGAACATAAAATTCACCATGTGGAAATCAGGTGCGGGCATTGCAGCAATTGAAAATTGACGGTCGCCAATAATAAATGGCTCACATTGGTTAATTTCCTGAATTATCCAATGAGCCGTCGTTACTCCTGCCGCGATCACCTTCCCATAGCCTAAAAGATTTAGCGGCACTAAACGATGTGCCGCCCATACCGCAGCTGCGGTTGCCCCAGATTTTGAACCTTCCATAATAGAAGAACCAAGCAACACATTCTGTACTTTGTCCGTTTTACGCTGTTTTTCTTGTACTTCCTCAAATACATAAGCAGCATGATAAGAAATCAAATCGACAATGCGCTTATCTTTCATACAAATAGCGCCAGCTGAATAAGGAATGAAACCAACTTTATGCGGGTCAACAGTAATAGAGTCGGCTTGGTTTAGTGCTTTAAAACTCTCGTATACCTCAGGCTTCGGCCAAACGATCTCTTTAGGGAATATCCCTTCACTATGATAGCGTTTAATTAGTGCATCATAATCAATGAATTGGTTATTTTCATCACGGAACATTGCACAAGCATACCCCGCATAAGCTGCATCAATATGCACATAAAATGAAACCCCGAAACGCTGTTCGCATTCCTCACGTAACTTAATGACTTCTTTAATGTTATCAATTGATCCTGTTTCTGTTGTACCCACAACAGCAACCACAGCAAGGATCGGTTCACCCCGCTCTATCAATGAAAAGACCGTTTCACGCATTTTTTGTACATCAGTTCGGTAACTTTCATCGACGGGTAACTGGACGATGTTCTGTTGACCTAAACCAAGAATATCCATCGCTTTCATCCATGAATAATGCTTGGATTGCGGCACTAATAATTTACCTAATTTTCCTTGCTCAATACCAACACCACGGCACGTTAAATCACGAACCTCTTCAAAAATGTGGCGTTTTTTTAATTCATCAATTAAGTCCAATATTTTACTAACCGGCAAATTCAGTAATTCTTTTTCTGATTTACCATTCAGTAAATGTTGTGCTTCTGGGTGTTGCACAACAGCTAATGGTAACGTTTTGATGTTTCGTGCCACCCATAACCCTTCATAATTGGCCACCGTACCACCAGAGGTAATATGCCCCCAAGCTTGTTGTACGTCATAGCCAAACATAGCGCATAAATCTAAACCAGCTTCTACTTCTAATACCGTTGTTGTAGGTGAAGATTCTTGTGCACAGTTATTGGGGTTGTACATCATCGCCATCACATAAGCGAGATTAGAGATCATCAGTGTATCGGCATTCATGTGCCCCATATAACGGGGTGAAAACCAAGGAACAGATGTTGTTTTTAGCTTTGAAGAGAGTTGGTTAAGAATACCCTCGGTACGGTATAATGTATCCCTATATTCAGGGGCATACCGGTCAACAGTAGAGATAAGGTCAGGGTCTTCAGGGTGGTATCCTGAACGCCAATGCATGTGCTCTGTGATGGAATACTCCATCATCTCTTTGAAAAACACCGCATTTTCTGATTTAGGGCCTAAGAACAAGGCATCGACATTCATTTTTGAATTTTTAAAATTATTCATTATTACTACACCTTCAAACTACAAATAACTTACGTTAATTGTCTTTAAGTTAATTAACTTAATATCATTGGAAAGTGCATAACGGGCTGTGTGTTTAAAAGACATCAATATGTTAATGATATACATTTTTTAAATATCATTTAACAAGAAAATATTGATAGACAAACCGTTAATGGCCAACTTATCTATAGATATAATCTATTCCTATTAAATTATTAATAAACTAATAAGAATTTCGTTCGAAATTGTGGGCGGGGACAAAAAATCAATAATTATTTAGCTGTAAAGAGATATTTACGGTAAAAAGACTTGATAGTGTAAATTATTTGTTATAAATGACAAGTGCTTTCACTACTAGCACATGCCATCAGCCAGTAGTGAAAACGCCAAGAAAAAAACAAATAATTAATTGTTTAATAAAACTATTTTACCCAGCAAATCACCAGATTCCATATGTTGATGGGCTTCTTTTACCTGTGTCAATTGGTACACTTTGTTAATAATTGGTTTTATTTTACCTTTTTGCAACATATCCCAAACTTGTGTTTTAAGATCTGTTGCAATCAATGCTTTTTCTTCAGTTGAACGGGAACGCATTGTTGAACCTGTATGAACTAATCGTTTTACCATTAACGGCATCATATTTAATTGTTTAGGGTTACCTTTCATCATGCCAATTTGAATAATCCGGCCAAATTTAGCGGCTACCTGATAGTTTTTCTCGACATAATCACCGCCTATAATATCCACCACCATATCAACCCCTCGTGATAAGGTGTAATTTAAAGCCGCTTCAACAAAATCATCGGTTTTATAATTAATGACACAATCAGCTCCTAGCTTTTTGGCTGCGTCAACTTTTTCTTCTGAACCAACAGTGGTGATCACTACTGCACCAAATGCTTTCGCTAACATAATCGCAACACTACCAATGCCGGATGTTCCTCCATGAATAAGTACCGATTCATCTTTTTTTAACTTACCAATTTGGAACACATTGGCCCAAACTGTGAAAAAGTTTTCTGGAATGCAGGCGCCTTCAATAAAAGATAATGAACCTAGCGGCAACGCTATGTCCTTATGTACTAAGCAATATTGCGCATACCCTCCACCTGCGACTAATGCACAAAGCTTATCGCCTAATTGCCACTCATCAACGTCATCAGCTTTAGCTACAACAGTTCCAGCAACTTCAAGCCCCATAATTGGCGATGCATCTGGAGGCGGTGGATAAGCCCCTTTTCTTTGAAAAATATCCGGTCGATTAACCCCTGCGGCCTCGACTTTTACTAACATATAACCTGCAGAAATTCTTGGTAGTGGTTTTTCTATTAATTGCAATTTTTCAGGCCCACCAGGTTCTATAATGTCAACAGCGGTCATTGTCGTCGGTAAAGATGGTTGAGCGTGTATCATCATAATCTCCCTTCTTAAAGTTAAGTTGAAAAATTGATATTTATAAATTTATTTTTGTGTTAAATTAATGCTAATTAGTTTAGTATTTATAGCTTGAAAGTCATATTTCTAAGTAATTATTATCGAAGTGATAGCAATCACCTTTTTTACTGTTTAGAGGTCAAAATTTAATCTACATCAAATTTAATCTTTAATAATCTTCTTTAATTTAGCATTAACGTCTAAATACGCTAACAATTAGCTCCTCTCTAATTGGCTTTTTTATCTATTAAGTCGATTCTGTCATACATTACTACTTACCAGTCTCATTATCTTATGTTAAAATTGACGCATATCAATAATTTTAACTTGATTGAGCCTTAAATATGATCCCAGAAAAAAGAGTTGTTCGTCGCATCCAGTCTGGTGGTTGTGCTATTCATTGTCAGGACTGCAGTATTAGCCAACTTTGCATTCCTTTTACACTGAATGAACATGAACTGGATCAACTTGATAATATCATCGAGCGCAAAAAGCCTATCCAAAAAGGCCAAGCTTTATTTAAAGCTGGTGATGAGTTGCGCTCATTATATGCCATTCGCTCCGGTACAATAAAAAGCTACACAATAACTGAGGAAGGCGATGAGCAAATTACCGGTTTCCACTTAGCTGGTGACCTTGTTGGTTTTGATGCCATTATTCATACACAGCACCCAAGTTTTGCACAAGCACTTGAAACCTCAATGGTTTGTGAAATCCCATTTGAAACATTAGATGACTTATCAGGCAAAATGCCTAATTTACGTCAACAAATTATGCGATTAATGAGCGGTGAAATTAAAGGTGATCAGGAAATGATCCTTTTACTGTCCAAGAAAAATGCTGAAGAACGATTAGCTGCATTTATTCTTAATTTATCTCATCGTTTTGCAGAGCGTGGTTTTTCACCAAGAGAATTTAGGCTAACCATGACTCGTGGTGATATTGGTAATTATCTCGGTCTAACCGTTGAAACTATTAGCCGTCTTTTAGGTCGTTTTCAAAAAAGTGGTATGCTTAGCGTCAAAGGCAAGTACATTACTATTGAAGATATGACGAAGCTAACTGATATTGCAGGTAAAGTTACAGCTATTACATGCTAACCATCCTAAACGGATCACATTCTTAGTGGTCCGTTTTCGTTTTTTTTCCCAGATTTCTTGCCTATTTAATGCCAATATCATAGTTTATCTATGTGGAAGTATCCGTATATCGAGAGGATTTCAATATGGCAAACTATAAAAACCTGCTAGTTGCAATTGACCCAAATCAGGATGATCAACCTGCATTAAGACGTGCTGTCTACATCGTGCAGCGTAATGGTGGACGGATAAAAGCGTTTCTTCCTATCTATGATCTTTCCTATGATATGACAACATTACTCTCCCCTGAAGAGCGTAATGCAATGCGTAAAGGGGTCATTAGCCAAAAAGCGGCCTGGATTAAACAACAAGCCCATTTTTACCTTGAAGCTGGGATTGATATTGAAATTAAAGTTATTTGGCATAACAAGCCATATGAGGCCATTATCCAAGAGGTTATTAGTGGAGAACACGACCTGCTACTGAAAATGGCACATCAAACCGACAATTTTGAATCAATAATTTTTACCCCACTCGACTGGCATCTACTTCGTAAATGCCCTGCGCCAGTTTGGATGGTAAAAGATAAAGTTTGGCCTGATCATGGCTCAGTTGTAGTGGCCGTAAACTTATCAAATGAAGAATCCTACCACGACGATCTCAATATTAAACTGGTTGAAAAAACTCGGGATTTAGCAACCCGTATCATTAAAGAACAAGAGATTCATTTAGTGAGTGCGTACCCTGTTGCACCGATGAATATCGCCATCGAGCTGCCGGATTTCGACCCTAGCCTATACAATAACGCTCTTCGAGGCCAACACCTAATCGCGATGAAGGAATTACGCCAAAAGTTTGCTATCGATGAAAAATACACTCATGTCCGTGAAGGGCTACCTGAAAAAATAATTCCCGATATGTGTGAAGAACTACACGCCGGTGTAGTTGTATTGGGGATTTTAGGCCGTACAGGGATTTCTGCTGCCTTTTTAGGTAATACAGCTGAGCATGTGATTGATAAACTCAAATGTGACTTATTAGCCATAAAACCGGATGGCTTTGTATGTCCTATCAGTGCAGCTGATGATGATTGATTTCACTTCCCCCCATTTTTAATGGGGGGTTCCTATTAACACTTATTTCTACATTAAATAGCGGCCAAGGTTTCATCGGGTTGTAAATGACTTGATTAAACCTATCAAGCTCTACCTCATCTCAGGCTTATATTGTAAAACCATCTTTCAATATTTTGTCGTCATCAGTAGTAAATTATCCCCCTGTAAAACAGGGGGAATAATAAAGATGTAAAAGCAATTTAAATAAGCTAAAACCATCATAAAAAATACAATTTGCTCAAAGTTGAGCAGATTTGGAAATATTTTACATAGAAATTTTCACAAATAAAGGAGCGGATTTTATAGTATTATTGATTTCCTCTGTTTTAGCATAAGCCGCATCAGCATCAGTTGTATTAAAAATCACAACACAATCAATTAATTTATTCTCTAAAAAACCAATGAAATCATTTTTATTCACTACGCCAAACGTGATGTTATTATCCAAACCTGAAATAACTTTATTGCTATTTTCATAATTATCTATATCCTTAACAACCTTATTAGCCAAATTAATATATGATGTTTTCAGATTAAATACTTTTTTTCTGGTATCTAAAGTTCGATTATGCTCTATTCGCTCAAACTCAGTCATTTCTTTACTATTTAATTCTTCATTTAATCTACTAATATTAGCATTTAATTCCACCATATCTCTTTCAAAATTACTTACATGTCTAAGATGATTTGGCCCAGTATATTCCCCATTTTTTTCATAGTTATTTATCGCGGAATAATTTTTGTTAGCCTTATACAATAATTCCCCATGCTTACGGTAAAGAAGTGTAGCTTCAAGCTCCACATTGATTAAATACCTTTCAACATCATAAGGTAGGTCAGACAATATTTTTCGTAGTTCACTCCCTATTGCAGGGATATTATCGAACTTATCGAACATCCCTTTTAGTTTTGTAGATCGTTCCAAAATTGAAGTAGCAGCCTTTTTTCGAGAGCCTGGATTATCAATATAACCTCTTATTTCAGATATTAATTTATTATGAGTATCTATGCTACCCTTTAATTCATTATAATGATTATCAATCTGTTCAAGATACTCCTTAACTAATCTATATTCTTCAGGCTTAAGTATTTCACTCTTTCCTTGGAGGTCTACCTTCAAGATACGTTGGCGTTCTGGCTCATTTTTTGCCATATGTTTTTCATATAGCTCAGTTATTTTTCGCACATATGAAATATTATTATTTGTAGAAATTATGGAACATTCTAAATCAATAATATAATTAGCCTGAGTAGCTTTATCAAACATAGCATTTTTCATTTTAAAACTCCGTTTTAAGAAAATAAAAAAGTAAGAGCAGGAAAAACAATAATACATTAAATACCCAAAAACAAATTTAATATTCGTATATTACGCACATTAAAATAACAATAAAAAAATACCATTATCACAATGAATGATTATTTCAAATAGATAATAAGACATTTGATGATGTATGATTTTATTTTCCATCTAAACTTTAAAGTTAAATAATGTATCTAATACCTTATTTAATAAAGCCATATCCAGTTTTATGCTTAATATATTAACAAGGCTTAACACCATAAAAGTGGGGCTACTGGTATCGACCAATAGCCCCATTATATTAATTAAACGTTTTAATTATTTAGTAGTTATAGTGCACGTAAGATGGCATCAACGCTATCTTTCGCATCACCAAATAACATTTGGGTATTTTCTTTAAAGAATAATGGGTTTTGTACACCGGCATAACCTGTATTCATCGAACGCTTGAATACAATGACATTACTCGCTTTCCAAACCTCAAGCACTGGCATCCCAGCTATTGGGCTATTTGGGTCCTCTTGTGCCGCAGGGTTAACTGTATCGTTAGCACCAATAACTAGCACAGTATCGGTATCAGAAAAATCGTCATTAATTTCATCCATTTCTAATACGACATCGTAAGGAACTTTCGCTTCCGCCAATAATACGTTCATATGCCCTGGTAAGCGCCCAGCAACTGGGTGGATACCAAAACGAACTTTGACCCCACGTTCCCGCAACTTAGTGGTAATATCAGCAACAGGATATTGAGCTTGCGCCACAGCCATACCATAACCCGGAGTAATGATCACTGATGTTGAGTTTTTTAGCATTTCAGCGACTTCTTCCGCTGACGTTTCACGATACTCGCCCATCTCTTCTTCAGAGCCAGTCGATGACCCATCGGTACCAAACCCCCCCGCAATAACACTAATAAATGAGCGGTTCATTGCCTTACACATAATATAAGACAGAATTGCACCTGAGGAACCAACCAATGCACCAGTTACGATCAGTAAGTCATTACTTAACATAAAGCCTGCCGCCGCTGCTGCCCAACCTGAGTATGAGTTAAGCATCGAAACAACGACTGGCATATCAGCACCACCAATAGAGGCGACCAAGTGCCAACCAAAAGCTAATGCGATCACAGTCATGATTAACATTAAGAACACTTGTAAACCAACGCTTTGGGTCTTAACGAAAATCACTAACAAAATAAATGAAACAACCAGTGCCGCTAAGTTAAGTTTATGTCTATTTGGCAACATCATCGGTTTAGATGACATTTTGCCTGACAACTTGCCGTAAGCCACAACCGAGCCCGTAAAGGTCACCGCACCAATAAAGATACCTAAGAAAACCTCAGTTAAATGAATATTTTCCATTACGACATCAGCATGTGCTTCACTTGCGATAAAGCTATTGAAACCGACTAGTACCGCAGCTAAACCAACAAAGCTATGTAAAATAGCCACCAGTTCAGGCATTTCCGTCATTTCAACTTTTTTTGCTAAACGGACTCCAATCACGGCACCAATCACCATGGCAACGATCATCCAGCCCACATTTGCGCTATGGGGACCTAATATGGTAGCAACGAGTGCGATAGCCATCCCCACGATGCCATAAGTGTTCCCTCTTTGAGAACTTTCATGGCGCGATAGCCCCGCAAGGCTAAAAATAAATAGGATAGCAGCAACAATGTAAGCCGCTGTCACAATTCCACTTGACAACATAAGTTACCCCTTATCCTTTACGAAACATTTTTAACATGCGTTGAGTTACTGTGAACCCACCGAAAATATTGATACTTGCTATCAATATGGCAATAAAGGATAAGAAGCTTACCCAGCCACCACTCCCTATTTGGAGTAAGGCACCGACAACAATAATCCCTGAGATTGCATTCGTGACTGACATTAATGGTGTATGTAATGCATGAGTCACATTCCAAACCACGTAATAACCAACAACACAAGCAAGTGCAAATACCGTGAAGTGTGATAAAAACTCTTTTGGCGCTGAATTGGCAAACCAACCAAATAATACAATTGCTAATGCCATCAAGCCATATTTCACCACTGGCGACATCTTTTTCTCAGGCGCTTTAACCTTTTCAACTGGTTGCGGCTTCGCCTGCGGTTGAGCAGATACCTGAATTGGAGGTGCTGGCCAAGTGATTTCCCCTTGTTTGATCACCGTTACACCACGAATAACGAGGTCGTCGAAATCGATATCAATTTCACCATTTTTATCTTTACACAATAATTTCATCAAGTTAACAAGGTTAGTACCATATAACTGTGATGATTGTGTTGGTAGGCGGCTTGGTAAATCTGTGTAACCAATAATTTTTACACCATTATCAGTAACAACTAGCTTATCAGCTTGAGTTAACTCACAGTTCCCCCCCGTTTGTGCGGCTAAATCCACAACCACACTTCCCGGCTTCATTGATTCGACCATTTCTTTAGTAATCAATTTAGGAGCAGGTTTTCCAGGGATCAGAGCAGTAGTGACAATAATATCCACGTCTTTAGCTTGAGCCGCGAATAATTCCATCTCAGCCTTGATAAAGGCTTCTGACATCACTTTCGCATAACCATCGCCGCTTCCAGCTTCTTCTTTAAAGTCCAATTCAAGGAACTCAGCGCCCATACTTTGGACTTGCTCTTTCACCTCTGGGCGAGTGTCGAATGCACGAACAATCGCACCAAGGCTGCCAGCCGCGCCAATAGCCGCAAGCCCAGCAACCCCAGCCCCGATGACCATGACTTTTGCTGGCGGAACCTTACCTGCTGCGGTAATTTGACCAGTAAAAAAGCGACCAAATTCATGGGCAGCTTCAACAATCGCACGATAACCGGCAATATTTGCCATTGAGCTTAGCGCATCAAGTGATTGTGCTCTTGAAATACGAGGGACTGCATCCATAGCCATCACATTAATATTACGCGCTTGTAGAGCATCCATTAGCGCAGCATTTTGAGCTGGCCAAATAAAGCTCACCAGTGTCGCTCCCTCTTTTAATAACGGTATTTCATCTTCCAGTGGAGCGTTGACTTTAAAAACAATATCAGCTGCAAATGCAGTGTCACGATCAACTATTTCTGCACCTACCTGCTCGTATGCTACATCATCAAAACTCGCTAAGTGCCCTGCGTCTTGTTCTACACAGACAGAAAAACCCAACTTTACTAGTTGAGTCACTGTTGAAGGTGTAGCAGCAACACGCGCTTCATTGGCAAGTCGTTCTCTTGGTATACCAATACGCATAATGTTCCCTTTTTAAAGCCTAAAGTAATGTTGTTGATTGAATGTTTGCTAAAATAATGACCATCATCACAGAGAAAAGTCTTATTTTGTGTATAAACAGATTTTTAATGTTCTAATAACCTACTGAAAATATGCTTCTTGATCCATAATTGATCACGATTCTTAGACAGTAAATGGAATTCGCAGTGAAAATCTTAGTTTTAGGTCAATAAAATACTGGATACTTTAAAAAATCTGGTAAATTTAACTAGTCAATAATTATTTATTTCTTATAAAAAGAAAATCATGAGACAACAGGTTCAGTTACGTGTAATAATCACGTACATGTGATACAACTAAGATTCAGCACTTTTATAATAAATTGCGCAAGGCGGAAGGATTTTGTATGAAGCTGAAAACTACGGTCATCGCAGCCGCGGTGTTATCATTAACTAGTATAACTGCTACTCAGGCGGCTGTTGAATTGACGCCAAAACAGGCTACTGAATTAAAACCTTATGAGCGTATAACAGTTACCGGGCGCTTTAATGCTATCTATGAAGCATCCGATGCAGTCTCCCGTAGGGCTGATAAAATGGGGGCGTATGCCTTTTACATTCAAAGCCTTGATGATGTAGGTGATAGCGGCAACATGCGTGTTGTTGCGGATGTCTACGCGAAAGATGCACCTAAAGTCGACGAACCAAAACGTCGTGTCTTTGGCGGTGTTGAAGAAATGACTAAAACTGACGCTGCACAGTACGAACCTTTCGATACTGTTACAGTTAGCGGTTTTTACCCTTCTCAACCTGACCTTTACGAAGCTATTGCAAAAAAAGCGCTCGAAAAGAATGCAGCATCATTCTATGTCGTACGTAATATTGCAATGAACGATGGTGGTAATACCTTAGCAACCGCGTACATCTATAAAAAAGATGCACCAAAACGGCAAGTTCTCAATGAAGATGCTGTTGTTCCCGCTGATTCAGATGCAGGTCGAGCGCTGCTCGCTGAAGGTGGTGAAGCGGCTAAAAAGGTAAGAATACCTGGTGTTGCTTCATCCGAAGAACCCACAACAGCGGTAGGTCGTTTCTTTGAAACTTCTAGCAGCCAACCTGGTCGAACAAGTGTAACACTACCAAGTGGCTATGTAATTGAAGAAGTCAATAAAACAGCTGCTGCACAAATGGTTCCATTTGATTCAATCACCTTCTCTGGTTACTACACAAATACACCAGAAGTACGTTATCAAATTGCAAAACGTGCTGAAGCGAAAGGTGCCAAATATTTCCATATTACAAGAGAATGGCAATCTAACGGTGGAAGTGTCACCATTAGTGCCGATTTATTTAAGTAATAAATAACGTCTCTAAAAAACCAGTCTAATTATCTAGGCTGGTTTTTTTATTTTAATAACTCAAAATGCTTGAAACCCCATCTTTACCTCTTTCTTCTGATACTTTTTCATCATTAACATAAAAGTGAATAAATCATCCAATAAAATGCATACTTTCCCATTGCATATCGGCCATTTCATTCGTAGAATCCCACAACTTAAATTACGGCAGTCAAAGTCACTAGATTATTTAAACCTGCCAGTTAAACTCATTACTGCAATGACGTTTTAACGTCATTTTAACTTTTGATTGCTAAACACTCAGGATTTACTTTGAAAAATACATTGAGCCTTACTGCACTAACCGCCCTTGTTCTTAGTTCAATGGTTGGTGCTGGTGTATTTAGCCTTCCGCAAAATATGGCCGAAGTGGCTAGTCCACTCGCTTTAATCATTGGTTGGTCTATTACAGGTGTTGGGATCTTATTTCTCGCATTTGCTCTATTACTATTGTCTCGAATACGCCCTGATCTAGATGGCGGCATTTTTACCTATGCAAAAGTTGGCTTTGGTGAACTCATCGGGTTTTGTTCTGCGTGGGGTTATTGGCTCTGTGCCGTTGTAGCAAACGTGTCCTATCTCGTTATTGTTTTTGCGGCGATCAGCTTCTTTACTGATACCCCTGATAACATTATTTTTGGTGATGGAAATACCTGGCAGGCATTGATAGGTGAATCAATACTATTGTGGTTTGTTCATTATTTAGTTCTACGAGGCGTACAAACCGCCGCCGGCATCAATAAATTAGCAACAATGGCTAAATTAGTTCCCCTTGGCTTGTTTATTGTCTTGGCGTTTTTTGCATTTAAATTAGATATCTTTAATGCAGATTTCAGCGGAATAGACCTAAAAATGCCGGTTTGGGAACAAGTCAAAGATACTATGCTAATTACCCTTTGGGTATTTATTGGTATTGAAGGTGCTGTAGTTGTTTCTGCACGCGCAAAAAACCGCAGAGATGTTGGTTTAGCAACAGTCTTTGCGGTTAGCTCAGCACTAATCATCTATATCCTTGTTACCCTACTATCACTCGGTATTATGCCTCGCGCTGAACTTGCAGAAATCAAAAACCCATCAATGGCGGCTTTGATGGTTAATTTAATGGGCTCAAGTGGTGATATCATCATTGCTGCTGGGTTAATTATTTCGGTATGCGGTGCTTATTTAAGCTGGACAATCATGGCTGCAGAAGTACCTTATATTGCGGCTCAATACCAGTCATTCCCTAAAATTTTCAATAAATTAAATAAAAATGATGCCCCATCTTCATCATTATGGCTAACCAACGGTGCGGTACAGCTCTCACTGGTTTTAATTTGGCTCAGTGGTAGCAATTATAATACATTGCTAACAATTGCCTCTGAAATGATTTTAGTGCCTTATTTCTTGGTTGGCGCATTTTTGATGAAGGTTGCATTTGAGCGCCATAACAAAGCATTACTTGCCGTCGGATTTATTGCCAGCATCTATGGTTTATGGTTACTTTATGCATCAGGTTTAATTAACTTGCTATTATCTGTGGTGCTATATGCCCCTGGCATTCTAGTCTTTTTCTATGCTCGCCAACAACAGACCAATAAGGCCCCATTAAAAACGATAGAAATAATCATGGCTTATGCTATTGCTGTCGCAGCAATACCCGCACTCTATTATTTACTCGCATAGCGTCCATCATTTAGGTAGGCTTAGTCTAATATTATTAAGCCTACCTTCTTTGACCATATAGGCTCATCATTCTCACTGTATAAATCATCTTTTTTCGTTATCTCCCCCCTCTCTTTGTTTTCAATTTCAACCTAGTTAAATGTTTATTTTGTACGAGCACAGTGGCTAACTGGATGTAATTCTTACAGTATGTTGTAACTAAATCAGGGTGAAAATAGTTTTATTAAATACGAAGCTAAATAAAAAAGCTTCGTGCCGTTAAGTACGAAGCTTTGGTAAATCAAAAGGCGATTATTACGACAATTTTTGCGATAAGCTATCCATCGTCTGAATAATTCTTTTATCTGAAATTGGATAAGGCGTCCCTAATTGCTGAGCAAACAGACTGATACGCAATTCCTCTATCATCCAGCGAACCTCTTGTACTTCAGGCATATCTTTTTGAATTGGTGTCAATTTTGCTAACCATTGCTGCCACATATTTTGAATGTGTTCGACTTTACTCATTTGAGCCCGGTCACGATTTGGGTCAATAGCCAACTTTTCAAGGCGACGCTCAATACCATTTAAATACCGCAACACGTCGGGCAAACGTTTCCAACCATGAGCAGTGACAAAGCCTTTAAATACCAGCCCCCCCATTTGTGCTTTTATATCAGAAAGTGCTAGAGCCATCGAAAAGTCTACTCGCCCTTTCAAACGTTTACTAATTGCAAATACTGCACTAAGAATTTGCTCAACTTGCTTTGCAATAGTGACAACGACATCGTTTAATTCAGCACGAGCAAACTCTTTAAGCTTCTCAAATTGCGCTTCATCCCACACAGCTCCACCAAAATTAGCAATTAATTGGTCTACCCCACAAGAGATACAGTCATCGATTAGGTCTAAAACTTTACCATAGGGATTAAAATACAACCCTAATTTCGATTTATTCGGTAGTTTTTCATGCAAATATTTAATGGGTGATGGAATATTTAGCAATAATAACCGGCGAATACCACACCACATTGCTTGCTGTTGCTCAAATTCTGTTTCAAATACACGAATTCCTACACTGTTTTTTTCATCAACTAAGGCCGGATAGGCTTTAACTGAATACCCTCCTCGCTTTTGCTCAAAACGTTGAGGTAATTCGCCAAAACTCCAAATATGTAAACCAGATTGTTCAATCCCATCGTCAACGACCTCAGAGAGTGTTTCTTGCACTTTTTCCTTCAGGCTATTTTTCAAAATATCGAGATCTTGGCCTTCCGCAATAGTTTTATTTTTGTCGCCAATAACACGGTAAGTCATTTTTAAATGTACAGGAAGTTGGTCAAGCTGCCACGCTTCACGTTCAACAGTCACTCCAGTCATCCGACGCAATTCTTTTTCTAGCTTGTCTAACACACTACCTTCAGGTTCTGGCACACGCTCAAGAAAGGCTGAAGCATAGTTTGGCGCAGGAACGAAGTTTCTTCTAATTGGTTTGGGTAATGACTTAATTAATGCAACAATCAATTCATGCCGTAAACCTGGCACTTGCCAGTCAAAACCCATATTCTGCACCTGATTTAAAATAGCGAGAGGAATATGTACTGTCACGCCATCTGCATCAGTGCCTGGTTCAAATTGATAGCTTAAGCGAAATTTAAGCTCCCCTTGATACCAATAATTGGGGTAATCAAGCGCCGAAACTTTACTGGCATCTTCTTTGATTAACATGCTTTTTTCAAAACTTAGCAAGTCTGCCTGCTGTTTTGACGCAGTTTTCCACCAGTTATCGAAGTGGCGTGAAGAAATCACATCATTCGGGATCCGCTGGTCATAAAAAGCAAATAAGGTTTCATCGTCAACTAATATGTCACGTCGACGTGATTTATGTTCTAAATCCTCAACTTCAGATAACAGTTTAAGGTTTTCTTTAAAAAATGCGTGACGCGTTACCCAGTCCCCTTCTACTAAGGCGTGCCGAATAAATAACTCACGACATAATAAAGGGTCAATGTTGCCATAATTCACTTTCCGCGCTGAAACAATCGGTAAACCATATAAGGTCACTTTCTCTGATGCCATTACCGCACCTTCAGATTTTGACCAATGGGGTTCACTATAGCTATACTTCGTCAAATGCTCTGCTAATGGTTCAATCCACTCAACATCAATAGAAGCCGCAATTCTCCCCCATAATTTTGATGTTTCAACTAACTCTGCAACCATTGCCCATTTAGGGGGCTTTTTGAATAAACCTGAGCCAGGAAAAATGGTGAACCGCGCATTCCTTGCTCCAGTATATTCTGGTTTATCAACATCCTTTTGCCCGATATGTGAAAGTAACCCAGCCAATAAAGAGATATGGATACTACGAAAATCAGCTGCTGAGCTATTAATCGCAAAACCTTGTTCTTTTACAACTTGCCTTAGTTGCGTATATAAGTCTTGCCATTCACGAATACGTAAATAATTTAAAAACTCTTGTTTGCACATTTTCCTAAATTGAGCGTTAGACAGCTGTGTTTGTTGCTCTTTCAGGTAATCCCAAAGGTTTAAAAAAGCCAAAAAGTCTGATTGTTTGTCATGGAAGCGACGATGTTTTTCATCAGAAGCTTGTTGCTTATCCAAAGGCCTTTCTCTTGGATCTTGGATTGAAAGCGCAGAAACTATGACCATCGTTTCCCTAATGGCACCATGTTTTCTCGCCTCAATAACCATACGAGCTAACCTCGGGTCAACAGGCAGTTGGGCTAATTGACGACCTGTATCTGTTAATTGGTAGCCCTTATCTGCCTGCCTATGAGGTTTAATTGCCCCGAGCTCCTCCAACAGTTTTACGCCATCTTGTATATTACGTTTATCAGGAGCCTCTACAAATGGGAATGCAGAAATATCACCAAGGCCTATAGAAGTCATTTGCAAAATAACTGAGGCTAAATTGGTCCGTAATATTTCCGGGTCAGTAAACTCCGCTCGTGAAAGAAAATCCTCTTCCGAATATAGGCGAATACAGATACCATCAGAAACACGCCCACAACGCCCTTTTCGTTGATTCGCAGAAGCTTGTGAAATGGCCTCGACAGGCAAACGTTGCACTTTTGTTCGATAACTATAACGACTGATCCGTGCATAACCTGTATCAATTACATATTTGATACCAGGTACTGTTAATGATGTTTCTGCTACGTTGGTCGCTAAAATAATTCGCCTTCCTCCATGAGGATGGAAAATACGATTTTGTTCTGTATTAGAGAGCCTTGCAAACAAAGGAAGAATTTCAGTGTGACGTAATGACAACTTTGATAAAGCATCAGCAGTATCACGTATTTCACGTTCACCACTCATGAATATCAGAATATCACCATTACCTTCTAGTGATAATTCGTTAACAGCATCAACAATCCCATCAATTTGGTCACGGTCACTGTCATTATCTCCGCCAACAATTGGGCGATAACGCACTTCTACAGGGTAAGTACGCCCAGATACCTCAACAATTGGCGCATGATTGAAGTGCTTCGAGAACCTTTCAGGATCAATAGTTGCTGAAGTAATAATAACTTTTAAATCAGGGCGTTTGGGTAATAATTGACGCAAATACCCTAAAATGAAGTCAATATTTAAGCTTCTCTCATGTGCTTCATCGATAATAATCGTATCGTATTGTAGGAGTAATTTGTCATTCTGCAGCTCTGCAAGGAGGATACCGTCCGTCATCAATTTAATTTGGGTGGTTTCACTCACTTGGTCACTAAAACGGACTTTATAACCCACATTAGTGCCCAATTCACACTCTAATTCTTGTGCTAAACGAGAAGCAACTGACCTAGCAGCAAGGCGACGCGGTTGGGTATGGCCAATATAGCCGAGTACACCTCGTCCAAGTTCAAGACAGATTTTTGGAATTTGGGTTGTTTTACCTGAGCCAGTTTCACCTGCAATAATAACCACTTGATGTTTTTTAATCGCATCAAAAATAACATCTTTTTTCTGGCTGACCGGTAAATTATCAGGGTAAACAATTTTAGGTGGATTTAACCTTTTGGCTAACACCTTCTGCTTAGCCGTTTCAATATCCGACTTAATGATATCAAGTACAGCTGAACGCGATTTTTCATCTTGAATTTTCGCGACTCCATGCACTCTTTTTTTCAGTAACCATTGGTCACGTAATGAAGTTTGTCCAATATCAGCGTTTAATGCTGTCAGTATGGATTTCACTTTTTAATCCTTATATTTTTAATTACAATTACGATAGTCATTAAACTTCGCCGTTTAGAAGTAGCATTTAGATTAGGTTTTGATTGTTGTTATTACATAAAAATACCATCATTTTTTTTGAAGTAAGCTATCTAATTTTCTTTCTATCAATCAGTTATGTATCACGTATGATTAGAGTAAAGTAATACAATAAATTTGAGGAACATATGAGTAAAATATTACTATTGAAATCAAGTATTCTTGCTGACTACTCACAAAGCAATAAAATGGCAGATTACTTTATTCAGCAATGGCAGGAAAAATACCCAGCAGACGCAGTTACTGTACGTGATTTAGTCAATCAGCCGGTCCCAGCAATTGACAGTGAAATTTTAGCAGCTTTTGGCCCTAGTGACACGAAAACAGAACAACAACAAGCACATTTAGACCTATCAAATGCATTAATTGAAGAAATCAAAGCTCATGATACGATTGTTATTGCAGCACCTATGTACAATTTTACGATTTCGTCTCATTTAAAACACTACTTTGACTTTATCGCACGTTCAGGCCATACCTTTAAATATACAGAACAAGGTTCCGTTGGTTTATTAAAAGATAAACGCGCTTATGTATTAACAAGCCGAGGCGGCATCTATAAAGATACACCTGCTGATACTATGGTGCCTTATTTAACATTATTTTTGAATTTTATTGGTATCAGCGATATTGAGTTTATTTTTGCTGAAGGGACTGCGTTAGGACCCGATTCAGTTTTACAAGCTCATCAACAAGCTCAAGAACATATAAATAACATCATAAATTAATAAGCACCTCATATACCTAAAGCTACCATTGTTATAATTTGCGCGCTTTCTTAGTGCGCTTTTTTAATTCTTTTGTAGCCATTGCCCATTAATTCCACGTACATACTCCCCTTCACTTGCTCGCTCAACTAATTTCTGCCCAGCAATTCTCGCTACTTCGCTAGTTTTTAGATTGTTTTTTTTAGCAATCTCACTATACTTTTTTTCACGTTCTTGATTAATTTGGTTTGCCAACTTTACAGCATCTGGATTATTTGTATTAACAGGGGCTAAGTATCCTGATAATGTTTCTCCTAACACCCCTCGATCTTTCGCTTCATCAATTGTTAATGCCATAGATTGAAAAACACTAAACAATGAGCATAAGGCTAACACTTTAATTATCTTACTCATTTTTCACTTACCTCGCCAAATAGATCACTGTTTTCCTTAAGTAACTCCTCAACCTGCCTATCCGCTTTTATTTGGATTTCATGCTCAATTTTCACATTCATATTAATGTTAATTGGCTTATCCGGGGTGGCAACCTCAACTCGCAAACAAGCTGATAATAAAAAGGTTATTACTACTACTGTACTCAGTTTCAATATATTCACATTCATCCCTACGCCTATTATAAATTTTTTTCTAACCACTCTTCTAAAGAGCTACCAAATCGCAAACTACGCCATAGTTGAAAGATATTTTCTTCATGATGATAATTTAAATGAACTTCACGCCTTTTCTTTTCTTGCGTGTTATAACCTTCAAGGATCGTTTTCATCGTTAACATCCCTAAATTAGTTATATTTACATCTGTTCTGCTACGCTGTATTTCTAAATACTGCAACCAACTCATTGCAGAACCTGCAGATATATTATCTTCACGAATAGAATCGACAAATTGGGTATCTAACCGTAAAGTCAGCGGCCCACTGTTTTCCATCCAACCATTTTTAACTATCCATTCCGGATTATTTAAATAAAATGGCAGCTCTCCATTAACTTTACCTGAGACTGCAAACTGTGACACTTTCAGTATGGTAAATAACTGGCTAAGTTCAATTTGTCGCAATTTAATCGTTGAAGCTTGTGTCTGTGGCCAGCGTAATAAATCCATTGAAATATTCCCTCCTAATGTCTTAAAACCGACATTAGTTAGCTTCAATGGCGCACTATCTGTTGGAGGATAACTTCCAGATAAATCAGCTTTAATATCCGTAAGTTCAAATAAATTATTTAGTTGTTTAATCCGTAATTCAACAGGTATTTTTCCACCCAAAGTCCATGTGCTTTGCTTTAACCGCCATGGTAATACAAAATTTAACCCCGATAGGTCTCCATCTTTCAGCCAAAGGCTAGTATTTTCAACTCTCCAGTGCCCACCAGCAATAAAGCCATCTTCAGGTGTAATAGAAAATGCAGCTTGAGAAAATAATTTACCCTGTTTTAATTCAATACCAAGATCTGCGGGTATTAATGTTTGAAATGCAGTCACTGATTGCTCAGGCCAACGGGCTTCACCTCTTAGCCTTTCCCCATCCCAACGACTAAAAATCACAATTGGCCCAACATCCTTAGTACTCAGGTCGCCTTTTAACTGAAAATCAGCAGGTGATTTACCATTAATATCTGCATTTACCGTGATTTTTGGTAAATAACTTTCTTTACCAAATTGCATTCGTTCACTCGTAAGTTGCAATGACCCCTTAAAGTTAGCTTTGTTGAGATCTCGTTGCCAAGATAAAGGTTTTGTTAATTGCAAACGCGGTGCACTCATCGACAGTAAACCATAGTGTATTTGGTTAAAACCTGTCGTTAAATTATTTAGTGTAATCAGTGTATCTTGCCAACTACCATTCCCTTTAATATCCCAATTAGCAGAGATTGAAGGCAATACAGCATTCCCCCAATAATTCCAAAACCATGTGCCGTTATCGAGGGTAAATTTATTGGCTTTACCATCTAAATGGATATCAAAATCCCCCCAATATTGCTCTTTAACCTTTAATATCGCTTGTAGAGGCCCGGAAATACCCTCTTCACTAAGGGAAGTGCCTGCAAGAGGTAAACGGATTTCTTTAATTAATACTGTTGGTGATGCTCTTCCATATGCTCTAAGTAATGACCCCGATAAAAATGAGATTTTTGCCGCGGTTAGTTCGCCTGATACTTGAGCTGGCAAGTTGATATCTAAAATCATATCTTCATATTTCACTCTGCCATTAAGCTGAAAATTGACCGCAGTATTTATTAAATCAATATGTGTTGGGGGCAGAGTTAATACTAAGTTTGCTTTTCCTTTTTTCCCTTGAGTCAATAGATTGATTCGCCCTGAAAAAACCATTTCACTCAATATATTATTCCAGTTATTAACCTGTAAGTTTATTCCCCCTTTTAAAGGAATATCAGCCTCATCCCACTGCCATTTACCGTCGGATATTTGAATAACTTCAGGGGTTAAAACCCAAGGAAGGTGGAGTATTTCTTGCTGTTTGTCTATATCAACGACACTTATTTTACCTTTATTATTTCCCCAACTAAATTTAGCAGTCAGGAATTTTTCAGGGTTTAATAATTTAAAATTAGCGTTTAACTCACCTTTCTCAGGTAATCGATTTGCCGTCAAAGGTAATTGGATTTCACCTGAAAGCTCTAACGTTTGTTTTTGTTCTGGGAGGTATGTAGAAAATTCTTGAATAACCAATTGATTATCCGCGGTAATTAAAGAGGTTAACTGTAAATTATCTCCTCTAAAATCCAATTTTAAAGGATCAGTATGGCTACTTCTGAGCCATAAGCTACCTTGGTAGTCCTCCCAAGGATGAACGTCTACATTTTTTATGACAAGCGAAAACTCGGGAATACTGCCTATCAGCTGCTCAACATTTATAGCATCATCTGTGCCATGACTACTTGATTTAATAGCACTAAAACATTCAGGAGCCACAGTGAGGTTATCAACAATAAAATGCAATGGGAATATTGAAACCCGAGTATTTTTTATCTCAACTAACTTGCATTTATCGACGTTTAGATTGATCTCGCTAAGTTGTAATTGCCCTTCTATAATACGCGGCGCTGAAAATGAAAGCTTCAACGGTTCAGGAAGATAGTGAGAAGCAACCACTGGAGCCCAACGAGAAATGGTAATCCATAATAATGCTAAGAGAGCAATACTTACCCCTGAAAAACAAAGTAATATCATAAATGCTCTTTTTAATAGCTGCATTAGCTTCGTCCTTGTCTGATTTGATCTACACTGCAAGTAATGAAGTTCATTCGACTGTCACATTAACTCATTGTCTAGCAAGCATAAACTATATCTGATTGTAAACAGATACCTATTTTCTTAATTTATAGGTGATTTACAAACTTAATTGCCTTATTCTGAGTTTATATTTTGTAGGTACACATTTTTACCTACTGTTATTTTATTGGTTCCTAAAAACTGGAGTCTCTCTGATGAAAATTGTTTCTTATAGTACCAAACTGTATGACCGTAAGCACATGGAACAAGTTAATCAAAGTTCTGGGTTTAATTTTAATATTGAGTATTTTGATTTTCCATTAACGGTTCAGACTGCAAAAAATGCGGTAGGTGCTGATGCCATTTGTATTTTTGTTAATGATGAAGCCAACCGTGCTGTTTTAGAAGAATTAGCTGCATTAAACATTCGAATTTTAGCTTTACGCTGCGCGGGTTTTAATAATGTCGATTTACAAGCGGCTAAAGAATTAGGGATTCAGGTGGTACGTGTGCCTGCTTATTCCCCAGAAGCCGTTGCTGAACATACTGTTGGCATGATGCTATGCCTAAATCGCAGGATCCACCGAGCATACCAACGGACTCGAGATGCTAACTTCTCTCTTGAAGGTTTAACCGGTTTTAACATGCACAACCGCACTGCTGGCATTATTGGAACAGGTAAAATTGGCCAAGCCACTCTACGTATTTTAAAAGGTTTTGGGATGCGACTCCTAGCCCATGACCCATATCCAAACCAAGCAGTTTTAGATCTTGGGGCTGAATATGTGGATTTAGATACCTTATATAAGCAATCAGACGTTATTTCTCTACATTGCCCATTAACCGCAGAGAATCATCACCTACTTGATGAAAGTGCGTTTAATAAAATGAAAAAAGGGGTCATGATCATTAACACCAGCCGCGGTGCACTCATAGACTCTGTTGCAGCAATCAATGCGTTAAAATCACAAAAAATTGGTTCGTTAGGTATGGATGTATATGAAAACGAACGTGATTTATTTTTTGAAGATAAGTCTAACGATGTTATACAAGATGATGTTTTCCGTCGTCTTTCATCTTGCCATAATGTGTTATTCACGGGGCATCAGGCATTTTTAACTGAAGAAGCGTTGATAAGCATTAGCCAAACAACGCTTAATAATATTCGCCAAATTAATAGTGGTGAAACTTGCCCTAATATTGTTAATGCTTAGTTGGATAATGGAACAATGAAACACCTAATTCCACTTACAATTTTAAGTGTACTATTAGCCGCTTGCCAAACACATCAAGTGAATGCCAGAAATGACGACCAAGAACTTAGAAACAAATTAATGCACCATCGTTTTATTCTGACCGAAGTTGACGGCAAAACGATTCAAAATAAACAAACAACGCCATCTATTTCTTTTGGTGAAAAAATGTTTATTTCCGCATCAATGTGCAATGATTTCAACGGGTTCGGTAATATTAACAATGCTAAAATTACCGTTAAAGATCTAAATAAAACAGAACTTGAATGTGTCGATGAAGATTTATCAAAATGGGACCCATTAATAAAACGAATGTTAACTGATGGTGCAACTGTTACGTTGAAAAATAATCAACTTGTCTTGATTCAAGGGCATTACAAACTCGTGTATACCTTACGTGATTATATGAATTAACAGGCAAGATTATCTACTCACGGTTTGCATTCTATTGACTAAAATGCCTCCTGTTGGGAGGCATTTTTCATTTAACACAAAAATTATTTGGCTTGGTCAAACAGTAAATTAATCTTCGCCGCTTCTGCAATACGGGCCATATAATGGCTAATATTTGTACTGAATGACAATTCGTCGACAATACTCAAACTACGTAGAATTGGGAAAATAATAAAATCATTAATATCAATAACTTCCCCACGTGTTTCTAACCACGCATCTAATAATGACATTTGAGGTTCTAACTCTATTAATAAAGTGTGAGTTTCTTTCTTCAGTTCTCCTAAATCACCATGCGATTTGGTAGAGCGTTCAATATAAGCCTCCCTTGCTTTAGTTGTACTGATTTCAGGAAAATCAGTTTCAGTGAAGCGAGGTGTCACAAGTTTATAAACGACTGAAGATACGGCCTTAGACCAAGTTTCTATTTCAGGAAAAATCGTTCCATTAGCATATTTAGGCTCATTAAGGCTATCAATATAATGGACAATATCTAAGCTTTCCGGTAAATAACTGCCATCCTCTTTTTGCAAGATAGGTAACATTTTTTTACCTATCATACTGATAGGTGTTTCTTTATCATCATCCAGTAAAACAACCTGCTCTACCGCTAACTTCTTCAAACCAAAAATCATTCTGGCTCTGACACAAAATGGGCAATGGTCATAAACATATAGTTTCATTTTTAACCTCATTGTTCAGGGAGTAAAAAAACCCAATACATATTTACAGTATACTTTAGTGATTTTGTTTATGTGTGAATGATTTGTAAAATTTCACTTACCTTTAGTGTTAATAAAGTGCACAAAATCCCAATAATGAAGTAATAATCATGACAAAATAACCACATTACAGAAATGCCAGAGAGACTTATGACTTTAGACTCTATTGCTATCATTCTTTTTAATGAATTTGAAACCCTTGATGTCATGGGGCCTGTAGAGGTATTTGGCCGCTTAGATAATTGCAAAATTAACTTTATTTCCCCATCTGGCTTACCTATGACTAGCTCACAAGGTGTCACACTTGAAACTATACGAGTAGATAAGCCTCGCTATAAACATATTTTAATCCCAGGGGGACAAGGCACTCGGCCTTTATCGCAAGACGATAGGTACATCCAATGGTTAATGAAACAATTTGAGTTTGCTGATACTGTGATTTCAGTTTGTACAGGATCTGCACTCATTGCAAAAACCCCTCTTTTAAATGGGCTTCGCGCAACCACCAATAAACTAGCCTATGACTGGGTTACATCGCTAAATAAAAAAATTTTATGGCAACCTAGTGCAAGATGGGTGCATGACGGAAAATTTTATACCTCTTCAGGTATTAGTGCCGGTATTGATATGTCGTTGCAAATTGTTAATGATTTCTATGGGTTAAATATAGCAACTGATATCGCTATTAAAATGGAGTATATATGGAACCAAAACCCAAAACATGACCCATTTGAAAAAGTCATCATATAAGATTATTTAAGCATTTATTTAAATTAATAAATACTCACATTTTATTAATATTATTAACCTATTAAAGCGTGTGTTTTATAGTTAACTTATATTTAGAGTTAATATATTAAGCATAAAATTAACAATATAACACCACATTCTTAACTTTTTCATTTGAATTTTATAGTTTGCTATTAAAGATATCGTAATTGGTTGTATTTATAGAGTTACCTATAGTACTTTCAATATAAAACATGCCCAGATTGAAAGTATTAAGCTAAATTTTCTATCTTTCACTTGCGCTAACAACCTTACTTTCAAGCAATAAAATAAAATTAATTATTTTTACTTATTAAGTGATACAATCCCCCTACTAAAAATAATGTTATTTTTTATTAATCATTAGTTGTAAATGGAGATTTTTATCATAATTATCATCATTAGAACTTTTAAAGTACTTTAGTTTTTAATATACTATATAATGTAAATCTTATTAAAAATATTAAATATAACCCTTCATATAAATTGAGGATGTCATATGGACATTCATACTCTAATAGGTATCAAGATAAAAAACCGGAGAAAAGAACTAGGTCTATCTGGAGCCAATTTAGCTAATAAACTAAATTTAAGCCAACAACAAATATCACGTTATGAAAATGGTATTAATAAAATACCAATTAATCATTTGGTTGATATCGCAGAAGCGCTAAATTGCCCTATTGAATGGTTTTTTCAAGGTTATGTAAGTAGTTCAAAATCAAACGAAAACGGACTATCCAATGAACTTAATCAAGAGTTAAGATACACCGCTGAAAGTGTTATCGCCCCTTCTAAAGATCAATATTAATACAATCAAAACATTAAGTTCATACAAATAAAGTACAAATAACATAAGCATTTTTATGCCATGTTATTTGTACTTTTATTTTCCTAAGATTATTAAAATAAAATGGCTAATCTTCTACATAAAGATTAGCCATTTATTTAAAGTTGATTTTATCAACTTACAGAACATCACCAAAAATTTAGTTTAATTATAATCACACTAAATCAAAATTTATGTATAAAACTTTAATCATAGGTAATATTAAAAACCATTTTAGAATTTACTTCTCCAGCAGAAATTGTACGGCCATATTGGTAATAACGAGCTTTATAATTTAAATCAAGATATTTTGTTTGCCGGTCAACTAAACGTCCAACTTTGTATTTTTCATTAAACATAAGTGGTTTATTAGCTTTACGTTCTAAAACTTGTATACCAACCCCTGTAGCTCCGCTACTGGATTTATTCTGATTAACCAAAACACCTTGCCGGTTATTCATATTTGTTGGAATATCGCCGCTGAAAGTCATATTAACATTTGCAAAACCAGAAATACTAACACCACCACTGCATATTAATCGAATATCAAAATCTTTTTCGCCTGCCGTCGTCCCTGTACCATTCAGCTGTGAGCGCTTAATAGGATCAAGATACACATTTTTTTCAGTTCCCCCTTCAACTTGGCAAGAAGGTGAAACTATTGTGATAGCTTCAGCATCTAACTTAGTAATTAAAAACGGGTCGTTGTTTGGAGTATATCCATAAGACGTATAAAGACCACTTGCTATAGTTCCAGAACCGGTAACCGGAGCTGTTTTCACCAGAGTTAAAATAAATTTTGAACCCGCAAGATAATAGTTACTTGATCTAGGTGCATAAAATGTATCTGGGTACGTCATTCTCACCGCACCTTCACGGTGAAATTTCATACCAATTCCTGGCACATTTGTCTGGTAAATTTTGTTCCCTACTGGAACTAAACTTGGCATAGTCACGGAGGCTGTTATCGGTGTATTCCTCGTACAATACGCATAAATAGCACTTGAGTTTTCCCGCATATCCCATGTTTGCTCCGCAATGGTATCGCCAACATTTAAGTTAGGGTCTACCACGACTCTCCCCATCTGCATATTTAATTCATATGTCCGGGTTGAAGTTCTATTACAATACGCAGAAGCATAACTCGCGGTAAGAAACACACCAACTCCGATATACAAGCAAATTTGTTTCGTTATTGACATAAACTTTCCTTACTATTGCCAGCTTCTAAAGAAAATGAACACTGCCCGTTTTCCCATTTTATAATTGCCACTTTTGCAGTTTCGCTACTAATAAATACTGTACCACCTTGACCAACGATACCTATGGACTCACCATCTATATCAGTAACATTCGCCCCAAATGGCAATGGCTTATTTCCAGGTCTTACAACATTAAATGCGATATTCTTTTCGACTTTAGTACCAAATTTAACCTTAACGATACTCCCTTCATAAGGAACAACTTGCGTTGCTGTATTTTCAAAAACAATATCTTCAGGACTTCCTTTTGGATCAATTTCTACATTATTAATGCGATAAGCTCTGACATAAGGAGCAATAGCATAACCATTTCCGTCAATCCGTGTTCCCGGTGCTCCCATGATTGATGCACCTTCCGCACCTTTCGCTTCAATTAAAGCCAACGTTGTTGAAGTATTTGGTGTGAATGTGATGCCTTCAGAGTGCACAATCATTGAACCATTTGCACCAAGCCCAAACTGACGATACCCCTGACCTTGGCTATAGTTCGCATTCGTATTAACAAACGGTGCACGATAACCCGTATTCAAACCAATATTTTTCTGTCCACCATTTGCAACTGAAGTATTTACGCCATAAGTCCAATTATTATCTCTATCAAATGCACCACTCGCACCGATTTGGCTGGAACCAAATTTTTCATTATTGAATGTCGTATTTGAAGTTAATGTTGCGCTCTGACTCTCACCGAAATACAGTGGGTAGCTAAAGTTTAAGTTGATTCGGTCATCTTTTTTATTATTGGTATTTTCCGCATAAACTCTCATAAATGCGACGCCATAAGAAAGACGATTAAAATTATTGTTATAACTCAGTTGGTATTGCTTTTCTGTCCCTGACTTATCCCAGTAATTAGAAATACGGCCCGTAAAATAAACCCCACCATAACCATCAGGAAGGTTTTGATTTACTGTATAACTAAAGCCATTTTTCTCGCGTCCTAATGTATTCTCTACGCCACGCTTATCGTTATCTATCGCATATAATGCATTACTGACGTTATAGTAATCTTTCGTTGAATACCGATAAGCAGCTAATACCAAGTTAGTATCCGTTTGAGTAAACAAACGACTAAATGTTAGACGGTAACTTTGCCCATTTTCTGTTCTATATTTGAATGCGGTTCTAGACTGAGTTAAATCCACAGCAACTGCACCAAACCCAGTGTTAACACCAGTACCAACTAAGTAAGCTTGATAGTCATCAAATGCAGTGACACCACCATAAAGCGTAAATGTATTATTTAAACCATGTTGAATAGTACCCTGCATAATAAATGGACGATTTCTCAATCCATCAGCATCAGCCTTACCACCAGCAACTTGATAACGTGTAAAACCAGGACGTAATAACTGCGCTAATGATGAGTATGGCACGCTAAAACTACTTTCACTTCCATCAGCTTCTTTTACTGTTACAACTAAGTCATTCCCGTAGCCTGATGGATAAACATCCGTTAAGCTAAAAGGCCCAGGTGAAACCGTTGTTTGATAAATAATAGAATTATTTTGCGTTACTGTTACTAAGGCATTACTTTGTGCTATTCCTCTGATTTCAGGCGCGTATGTTGCCATTCCATCAGGATACATATTGTCATCTGTTGCTAGTTTTGCACCACGTAAACTAATACTGTCAAAGAGGTCACCATCGGTATAAAACTGCCCTGCTGTCGCTTTTGCTTTTAGTTCAGTGATTGGTTTTTGCAGATATGTTTGATTGCTATTCCAATTCGTTCCACCATGACGCTGCCAATTAAGGTTTCCAATATGTTTGAGTAGCCACCCATCAAAACTTAAACCAGCATTCAGCCCTAAATAAGCGCTAGCGTTATTCGTTCCCTTTGAGCCACTGGTATGGTTATCATAATAGTTAGCCATATAACCGATATTTAGTGCAGGAATACCCGTTTCCCAAAATTGAGGAGAAACATAACCACGGGAAGTTCTCTGTTCATATATTTGTGGAACAGAAATATCCAAACGCAATGTAGAAGAATGAAATGTATCTACAACGTCTTTTTGATCATTCCAATCCATTAAAGGTAAACAAGTATTCCTATCTTTACTAACCGTAGGATTTAGCTTTTCAATATTAATACCAAAGTCAGAAAGCATTTCTGGTGTATAACACACCCCTAGTTGACCGTTTTTTTGTTCTTCAAAATTAAGATCGTAGCGCCCCTTCCAATTGTTATTCGTATATACGTCAACTGAATATTTACCGGGGCTGATCCCTGAAGAATTGAAACGCGTTAAATCAACATCTTCCTTACTACCTATAATAAAACCACTATTAAATTCATAGGTTGTATCTTCTTCACCCCAAGCATTAAATGTAGGCACCATGCATGCAGTGACAAAGCAAGTCACAGAGAGCGTATTGCTATATTTATTTATTAACTCTCGCTGTTTCATTATATATTCCTATTTAACGGTGGTTTTCACCGCAATATCTGACCCATAATCATTAATATTATTAATTACGATATGACTTCCTGACCTTACGGCTTGTTTTAATTCAACTGTCGTTTGACTTTTTGGTTCTAATAAAATTGTTTTTTCATTTAACCCGGATTTACCATCTGTTGAAATTTTTGTAATGGTAATATAGTAAGGTGTCGGGTTATCTATAATAATGCTCTTGCCATTTGCTTTTATAACAAGTTGCTCTGGCGCTAATTCACGGCTACTCAGCCCTGCTGGCCGATAAAAGAATTTAAATCTAGAACGGATCGCTAGTTGCAATACATTCTGACTATCCCCTTCTTTAGCTTTAGCCATAGGGGGAATATCCAAAATATTCAACCACCATAAGCTTTCGCGATCTTGAGGAATACTTCCTTTATCCATTAATTTGATTCGTAACGTTTGCCCACCTTTAGCTTCTACACGCGAAATTGGTGGTGTAATCTGAAATGGGGTTTTTATCGTATCTGGTGTTTCTGACGCATCTCCTGTATCAAGCCACGCTTGTGCAATTGCAGGACGATCGGCAGTATTATTTAATTGCACGGTAATTTCTTTTTCATTTCCAGGATAAATAAACCGTGTACCATTAACGATAATATTATTAGCAAATGAATGCATACTGAAAATGAAGCAGAAGATAAATACTATTGCTTTCATTTGAACCTCAAAATAAAAGCGGCAGTATACCTACCGCTTATCAAAGTAATGCTGATTAAATTAATATTTAAACAATGCTTATGTAATTAAAACTAATAAGGAATTAACTTATTACATTCTTATTGGTAAGTGATTTCATAAGTTGCATAACTTTTAACTTCACCTGTTGTGACATCTTTAGGTGTAGAAGTTGCGTAACCAACGTAGTATTGGAAACGAGCTCCATTCTCAACTTTAGTTAAGTCACCTTTAACTTTTTTCTGAGATGGGTTACCAGGAATGATTTTACCTGATAAGTCAGAGCTATCATCAGTTGAAAGTGCTAATTGAATATTTTTAGCACCTGTAGTTTCAGTATTTGCTAAGTAACCTTCTGAGTTACCTGATGCACCTTGCAGTAAGTTACCACCAGTCCAGTTAACGTTTAATAACGTTTTATCGATCGCGGAATCATTAGCTGCATCTTTAACATCTGCTGCAACACAGTTAGTTACGTCAATAACAAAAGATTTTGGTTTTAACAATGCATCTGCACCACCATCACGAACTTCTGTTAATGAAACTGGCGCTAAGTAAACGCTAGCATCACTACCTTGTCCATCCACAGAAACAGTACAAGAAACATCGGTCACTTTACCGTGAAAGTTAACTTGGCCGCCACCAACGTTGGTGCTTGCAGCGTTAGCTGTTGATAAGCCAATAATAGTTGTTGCAACTGCAGTCAGTAGTACTTTCTTCATTTTCATTTCCTAATATGAGGGTATTTATTTTTTACATTAAAAAGAACTGATTAAGTTTTTTGTTTTATTGTTAGGCAAAAAATAAATGCAAGAGTCTAGTCATACATAGAGTATGACTGGTAGTTTATGCTTCACTTTGAACCATTCGTATTAATGCAAATAAATGTATTTCTTAATTAGTCCTATTTAGAATTTATAATCATATGCTCTATATGATTTCGAAGAGAGGATACATAATAACTTAAGTTTTATTAAATCGTTTTTACCATCGCTTATTTATTTTTTAATAGGTCATGCCTATTAAAACTGTTCTATTGATTGAGTTACTTGATGTGATTATTTCACTAAATTACTCGTGCCGCGCTTACATTTTAGAAAAAAATCTTAATTTTATTGAATTACAGACTTAATTAACTATTAATTCCTAATAAATTAGATTTACATGAACAACAAAAAATACATTTACTATATTAAAATGATACTAAATTACACATTTTGATACTTTTAGTCGCAAAATAACACCAATATATATCTATTAATGACCATCATTTAAAGATTGTGTCATTAATTTTATTAATGTATTTTTACTGATATTCGTAATAAATTTCGATTTCAAAAAAAAATTTAATACCGAATTTTTATGCTTAAAACCTAAAAAACACACTATGAGTGTATAAGTGAGTTTTTATATCAACAGTCAACTTTGGTCGTTATTAAAATTCTGAAATGTGTGTTTTGGAGGGAGAAACATCGATTTTAATTAAAATAATAATATATATGATGAGGACAAATTTAGAATGTTAACGAAAATGACGATAAAATCGCAATATAATCCTCTTTTCATTCAACTCTAAATTATTACTAAAAACTCAATATCAACTTGTACAAGTAAGCCTATGTTAGAAAAAATTATCATTGTTTTTGATATAAAATAAAAAAACAGAATCGCTGCACAAACTATAAACTAACTTATGTCAATTTTTCTATTTTATAACCATATGAAAATACGCGTATTTTCTCAAACCGAACAACAGCCAAAAATGTGATCTATACACCGTTTTTTATCATTAAGAATATTCCTAATTTACTCTCATAGTGTGTTAAAGTGTGATCCTAAGCTTAAAGCCATCAATAAAAGATGTTTTTCTTACCCTCATTTATGCATAAAAAAGAGAGTTTACCGTTTTTCAAACAATTCAATCCCGTGAATAACGCTCATTTTTTGTCGATTACATAACATAAAGTAGCTATCTCCATTTTAGTATCATAATTTAACAATTTTGAGACATTAACAAATAAAAATATTTTATATCAATAATTTGCCATATACCGACTAGCTTACCTTTACTAAATCAATATGCCTTTCTTAAAATATCGCCTAAAGTACATACGGAATAGTTGACGGATACTACCTGCAACATTTCATTCCGTTATTCGCTTTATGACGAGCAAAAAGCGATTGATACTCATTTAATATCGGCTAATAAATTGAAATGATTAATCACTAAAAAAGAGAGTGGCTGATGGTGGTGGTATAGCCAAAAAACCATAAGGAATAGAACTTTTACTAATAGATATGGAATAAAAGGCAAACTAGAATGACCATTTGGTGGCAAATTATAGTGTGAAACCGACCCTATTAAGGGATTAATTTACGCTGATTGACCATCAAATTAGTACAATATTTTGATATAGGATTCGATATCCACACTAGTTGAAATACAGTTTCAATACTAAAGGATACATAGCGGGTTATTGCTATAAGAATATTGATGGCAATCGTTCTTTAACTTTGCTTAACTTATATTGGTATAAATGATGAGAAATGGATAAAACAATCTAAAAAAGAAACCTTATCATCCCTGATAATTGTACTATTTACGTTTTCTACTATCGAAAATAACAATTAATACTCCAAAAACTGCAACCAGCAAACTACCAATAATATAATTTTGCCTATCAAATGCTAAGCCTGTGTCTTTAATCGACTCTCCATAAACAATAGGGATACTAACATCCATATTATAAGAAATAATCGCTGTAATTAACCCAATGATTGTGAGCACAACACCAAACGTTTTCATTCCAGACCCTCAAATCACTTCTGTTAAAATAGGGTAGCGGACTATCTTTATAAAAGCAAAGCAAGGAGCCACTAGTTGTGCGGCTGCTATTATAAATGGGCTTTTTTTTGCGTAACTACAATAATAAATGTGTTCTAAGGCACAGTTTAATTGGAAATTTCCGCTTAATAAATTGAGTGTTTTTAATAAGCTAAAACAATCGAATGATATTAATAAATAATTTTTTATCGTTAAAGTCAACATATGAAATAATATCTATGCTTAAAACTGGCATTATTCCAAAATAGTTCTTTCGATATTATTGATTCTATTTAACTCAATAATGTCTAAAATGTATAAAGCATCGTCTCTGCATACTGACAGAATTTTTCGATAAAAACCCCAAGAGCAGGCAATAAAGATGCATTGATGAGAATAGATAAAGCTGCGGTTAGTAAAGAGATACCCATTAAAATTACCTTACCAATGAGGGGGAATATTACCCCCTACCCATAGGCCGGTTCATAATGTGTTCTTCCCAATCCACCACATCAATTTCTTTTACAGCAATATGGCGAACCGAAATACCCTCACTATGCATCGCAGCTTTTGAACCTGTTTTCAATGGATGCCAAGCAGGGAGCGACTTACCTTCAAGTAACAAACGATAAGCACACGTATTGGGTAACCACTCAAACGTTTCTAAATTATAACGATTAAGTTTAATACAGTCCGCTTCATAACTAAACCTGTCTTCATAATGCTTACATTGACATGTTTTTAAATTTAGCTGATTGCAAGCTACATTAGTAAAATAGATTTCATCAGTGTCTTCATCCATTAATTTGTGTAAGCAACATTGCCCACACCCGTCACAGAGAGACTCCCATTCCTCATCCGTCATTTCATCCAATGTTTTAACTTGCCAAAACTGCGACATAATACTAATTAATCCTATAATTAAATAATTCGAGTAGTCAGCGAATGATCATTTATCGATAACTTCAGCATATCACCAGAAGCCAATGGGCCTACACCTTCAGGCGTCCCAGTCAAAATGACATCCCCTGCACGTAGAGTAAAGAAACGGGACATGTAGCTAATCAGTGGTAAAATTGGGGTGATCATATCACGCGTCGAGCCGCTTTGGCGAACTTCACCATTAATTTCCAAAGAAAGCTCAATATTTTGTAGGTCATTCGGGTTACTAACAGGAATAAAACCAGAAATTGGGCAAGAACCGTCAAAAGCTTTGCTTTTTTCCCATGGCTGCCCTGCTTGCTTAAATTTAGCTTGTAGATCCCGTAATGTTAAATCCAGAGCAACTGCATAACCGACAATAGAACGCGAAACTCGGTCTTCATCAGCATTTTTTAACGGCATACCAATTAAAATTGCCATTTCAATTTCATGGTGAACCTCACCAAAATCTTTTGGAATAACAATTGATTGTGTAATATCGCATAAAGCTGTTTCTGGCTTAATAAAAACCACAGGCTCTTCAGGAACCGCTGACCCCATCTCTTTAATATGCTTTGCATAGTTACTACCCACACAAACTACTTTGTTTGCTGGGAAATCAAGTAACGCACCTTGCCAATCACGATGTTGATACATAAGGGGACTCCTATCTACTATCATTATTTTATTTTGTTAGCGATGCCATCTGCCATCATACAAACACTCAGTGCAAAATAATATGAGCGGTTCCAATGCATAATGGTGCGAAAGTTTTCAGTCACTAAAAATGTTCTCCCTTCTGGATCATCAGGGATAACTACCCATGTTTTCACGTCTGGAGATAATTGCGCACCTGTAGGCAATTTAACACCTAATTGTTGCCATTCGCTCACTGTTTTCCCTTGTTCAGTTTTTACGCCTTCCAAAGTTCGATTGAAATCAGCAGGTAAAGTGACTTGATAACCCCAAGGTAATTGTGATTGCCAGCCCTCCGTTGATAGGTAATTGGCAATAGAGGCAAAAACATCGGCCTTATTAGCCCATATATCCATTTTCCCATCGCCATCGCCATCTGCGGCATAGGATAAGTATGAGGTTGGCATAAATTGGCTCTGCCCCATCGCCCCGGCCCATGAACCTTTCAATTGCTGGTCTTCTGGAATGAAGCCTTTATCCATTATTTCAAGTGCGGCTAATAATTGTTTACTAAAAAGCGCCTCTCTACGCCCTTCGAACGACAGTGTCGCAAGAGCAGAAATGACATCCTCTTTCCCTTGAGAGCGCCCAAATCCACTTTCTAATCCCCATAACGATACAATAAATTGGGGTGGCACCCCATATTTTTGGCTAGTGGAATCCAACAATTTTTTATTTTCTAAGTATTTATTATACCCTGCGTTAATCCGTGATTGTGGCAAGACATTTTTTAAATAGCTGGCTAATGTAACGGTGGCTCTTTTTTCTGGCTGACCTTTATCTGCTTTTACCACTCGCTCTATAAAATGTATATTAGCAAAGGCTCGCTCAATCGTTGCGGGTTTAATCCCTTGTGCAACAGCATGTTCTTTTAGTAATTCCACATAGGCGGGAAATTGCTCTGGTTCACGTTGTTCAATTGGAAATGCTTTATCTAGCGCGGCAACTTCTTGAATTATTGCCTCGTTTTGTTTTGCAGTAATCGGTTGAGTTACCACGGATTCAGGTTGTGTCGCAGAACAACTTGCTAAAAGCAAACCAGCGACTAATGTATATAATAATGTTGGTTTCATTCGTATCCTCCAGACAGAATTACTTTTCAGGATTTTCTTAATTTGCTTCAGTTATTCAGTTCTTTGTGTTCTGAAAGCAAATTTTCTACCGGAGGTGGGAATTGTAGGTAATAACCAACATCGATAAGATCGGCCTTAACACGTGCTAAGTCAGCATTGGCAAGCCTGTCGCGTTTATCCAACGCAATAAGCATAGCAAATTGTGGTGTTCCAAATTGGGCTAATAAGTCCTCAGGAACCCGTGAAAAATCATCTTTCTTTTCAATATAAAGATAAGTTTGCTCACGCTTAGGGCTTCTATAAATTGCACAAATCATTATATTTAACTCTTTTTCTTAGTTCATTAGCTTGCTTGAAGAATACAGTAACTATAACATGCTATTGTTTTACAGAATATCTTCACCCGAGGATTGTTTCGGAAATTTTAATTTGCTGAGTCTAGATAGATGCCACAATCGCCAATAGAACTTAAAGGCAGCAGTTTTACTCTTTCAGTAATTCACTTATACAGTGAAGAGCCTAAACTCATCAAAAAAGCGCTGCAAGATAAAGTAAGTCAAGCTCCTGACTTCTTTAAAAATGCCCCTGTCGTAATTAATATTGCTGAACTATCACCAAATGTAGACTTATCGAGTATTCACAAGTCCGTTATTTCAGCTGGTTTACGAATTGTCGGTGTCAGCGGATGTACTGACCCACAGTTACGACAAAAAGCAAATGATGTTGGTTTACCGGTATTGAATGAAGGTAAAAGCCAAAAACCTGTTGAAGTGCAAGCTGAAACTCAGGTTACGACGGTTCAAACTGAGCCGCTGTATCGTAAAACTCGAATTATAAATACCCCTGTTCGTTCTGGGCAACGCATTTACGCACCAAATAGTGATCTAATCGTCACAAGTAATGTGAGCGCAGGTGCAGAACTGTTAGCAGATGGTAATATTCATATATATGGCATGATGAGAGGTCGCGCATTAGCAGGTGCCTCTGGTGATGTTGAAAGCCAGATTTACTGTACTCACTTGCAAGCTGAATTAGTTTCAATTGCAGGTGAATATTGGTTGAGCGATCAAATCCCTGCTGATTATCTTGCCAAAGCAACTAAACTTCGTTTAGTTGATAATAAACTTAACATCGAATATTTAATTTAGACCTTATTTACAAGGAATTATTCATGGCACGCATAATTGTAGTGACTTCTGGTAAAGGTGGCGTTGGTAAAACCACTTCAAGCGCGGCCATAGCTACTGGCCTGGCACAAAAAGGAAACAAAACGGTAGTGATCGATTTTGATATCGGCCTACGTAACCTTGACCTTATTATGGGGTGTGAACGTCGAGTAGTGTATGACTTCGTGAACGTCATCCAAGGTGACGCTACCCTAAATCAGGCACTGATTAAAGATAAACGCACCGAAAACCTATTTATTTTACCCGCTTCACAAACTCGCGACAAAGATGCATTAACTCGTGAGGGGGTCGCTAAAGTCCTTGATGAATTAAGTGATAACTTGGGCTTTGACTTTATCGTTTGTGACTCACCAGCTGGTATTGAAAGTGGCGCATTAATGGCGCTCTACTTTGCTGATGAAGCTATTATTACTACAAACCCAGAAGTTTCTTCCGTCCGTGACTCTGACCGTATTTTAGGTATTTTAGCCTCTAAATCACGTCGTGCTGAAAGAGGTGAAGAGCCAATTAAAGAACATTTACTACTGACTCGTTATAACCCAGGCCGTGTTACCCGCGGTGATATGCTAAGTATGGAAGATGTACTTGAAATCCTTTGCATTCCTTTAATTGGTGTTATTCCTGAAGATCAATCGGTACTGCGCTCATCTAACCAAGGTGAACCCGTTATTTTAGATACTGAGTCCGAAGCGGGCCAAGCGTATGATGATTGTGTTGCACGTATTTTAGGCGAAGAACGCCCTATCCGTTTCATTGAAGAAGAGAAAAAAGGTTTCTTAAAACGCCTATTTGGGGGATAAATAATGGCTTTATTGGATTTCTTTCTGTCGAGAAAAAAACCGACAGCGAATATCGCAAAAGAGCGATTGCAAATCATCGTTGCAGAACGTCGCCGTGGTGATAGTGAACCCCCATATCTGGCCGATATGAAACGCGATATTCTGCAAGTTATTTGTAAATATGTTCAGGTTGACCCTGATATGTTATCAGTGCAGTTTGAACAAAAAGGCGATGATATCTCTGTTCTAGAGCTCAATGTTACGTTACCTGAAGGTGACGAAATAAAAAGTTCAACAGCTGAAAAATAATTTGCAAAGAAGCCGCTATTTACTATGGCGGCTTGCTTTTCAACCCAAGCATTACATCGCTGTGATGCCAGTCTTTCTATCTTATTATTTCTCTAATGAGAAATAAATTGTTAGGCTGTTCAATGCATTAACACCTTCAGGTTTTACACCAACAGATCTGTAACGTCTAGTTGCGTCAAGTACTGCTTTACCAAACATTTCACTATGTTCAGACCTCACAATATAAACATTAGTTAACTCCCCTTGCGGTGTAATTTCAAAGTGAACAACAACATGGCCCTCCTTATTCATCATTTTCGCTCGCCGTGGGTATTTTTTATGGCGTTCTAACTCATTACGTATTCTTGTAAGGTAATTTAACCGAATATCATTGCTATTATCGCCCACCATTCTCGTTTTCTGCTCCCCTTGTTCCCCACTCGCTAGCGATTCTATTTGGTTATCCCCCTCCTTAAACTGCTGCTCAGTTTCATCATGGTTTATTTTTTCTACTATCTCTTTCGAGATGACCCGTTTTTTATTCTCACTCTCTGAGCTTTTCTTGGGCTTATTCAAATTAATTTTTGTTTTTGATGAACTGTCTTCGCTATGCGTTTCACTGTTTGTTTTTGCGACCTCAATTAGTGCGCTTTCCAATTCAACTGGCGAACTCATTAATCCACCAGAGCCAACAAGGGGCTCTTCAGTTTTAGCGATTTGTTTTTCAACCAGTAATTGAGATAGAGCAACCGTTATGACATCTGAATTAATCGGTACCAATATTTTTGCAGATACTGAACTGCTCCGTAGACTGTAATAAGTTAGCCCACCATGTAGCAGTAATGAGACAATAACTGCATACACAAAACGTGAATAAGTCATCTCTTTTCCTACATAAAAAACCCTTTATGCGACCACACTTCACCACATAAAGGGTTAATTGTTAGAATCTGCTGGTTAAATTAAAACGTATTGCCCTACCTGGCGCAGGCATCATGCTACGTGTTAATGGGTCAATATAATATTCATCAAATAAGTTAGTCGCTAAGAGCTCTAATGATAGGTCTTTATTCACTTGGAAATTGACGTAAGCATCTGTAGTAAAAACAGCATTCCAATGCATTGGGCTATTATTTAAAGGTGCAAAATGATATGGGTATTTATTTATCATCGCTTCTTCATCTTCATTTTTCGCCCTACTGTGATAACGCATACGACTACCCACTTCCAACGTTTCATCTAAGAAACGTAACCCTAAGTTAGTATGAATACTGTATTTAGGTTGTAATTGAGTCCGTAAATACCCCCCTGGAAACCCTGCAGTTGTGCATTCTGAGCCTCCATATTTATTGTAGGGGTCCATTGATACTAATGACGCTTCATCACACACTTCGTTTTTTAAGCGGTAATCTAACCCCACATCACCAAAAAACCAGCCATTATCATAACGAGCTAATAGCTCTATCCCTGCTGTTTTATGTTTATCTACTTGAGTGAAAATCAAATTCATATCTCGCTCAAACGCATTGGTCACCACTGTATTGTAATAATTTATTCTTAAATCAGCGTGGTTTTCAGCATTTAATAATTCTTGGAAGTTGCGCACATAACCAAATTCTATAGTATGGCTACGCTCAGGTAAAAATGTAGGGGGGACATAACTAACACCTCTACTGCTCGAAAAACCAACAGTATCTTCAAAAAGACTTGGCATCCTAACGGTTTCTAAATAACGGGCAAATAGACGATCATTATCCGTGACATATGCAGTTATACCAAAGGCTGGCGCCCAAGCTGAATCTTCATTTCTTTTCGGGGCTTTAAATTTTTCAACCTCTGTAAATTTAATTTTATCTTTCCTTTTATTTAACTCAGTCAATCCATATTTTTTCGCTGTCAAACCAGTGACTGGGTCGATAACCTCTTCTTTTAAATCAACTTCACCATTATAAAAAGGATTATTTTTTCGCATAAAGCGGTTGTTGGTATCGGCCTTCCATTTAACTATGTAGTCTTTTCCCGCAATTCTAAATTCGCGTTTTCCTTTCATATTACTTGCCCATATTAAAGAATGTTTCGGCATGCCTAAAGCTTCTTCAATCAAGACCTTTGTATCATATGGTAGTTTATCTTTTATGCTTGCAAAACTTTGTCCCTTACTATTAACATAATTCTGTATTAGTTTAAATTCATCGGCTGTTAACACACGGGTTAACCGAAAATTTCTAGCTGTTACCTGACTGACTCGAGCAAAATTTATGTCTTTTGCCGCTACCCTTCTTTCTTTTAAAGTGTCCCTAGACCAATAGCTAATATATTGAGCCCCTGCATTAAGGCTTAACCAATCTGTTGGTTGCCAATCAAGCCTTATTGCACCATTGTATTCCCTGCGTTTACCTTCCCTTGGAACCGCACGGAATAAACCACTTATCGGAACTGTATTTGAATTATACACATCGTCTCTACTCCCTATCTTTTCATCAATTAAATTTCCTATTAATGTGATTTTAAACTCAGGAGCTAATTGAAATTTATTGGATAACGAAATACCATAACGATCATTAAGCTGGCTTAATTTAATGCCATTGACTAATGTACCATTGAGCTCAGCTAAGCGAGGTCGAGTTTTAAATTCATAAGACCAATCTCTTTGCATAGGCTCCCTAGGCTGACCTCCCGCCGTATTCGAATTTAAATCCATTTTCGTCAGCCAATACCCTAAACGAAAATCAACCCAATCCATAGATTCCGGTTTGAAAGAATAATTCGCATAAAAGGTATTTAAGGTTAAATTAGCTAAAGACCACTGTGGGATACTGCCAGTTAAATCATGATAGCGGATCTGTGATGGCATGATTTCACCATAGTGGCTGGTTGTTCTCATGTAACCAAGAGACAAATCTTGTGCATTAGGCAGCATAAGATTTAATTTTGCTAATAATGTAGACATTTCATTAGACGTGTTACCAACCTCTTTATTGGGAGCATAAATTTTGGCAACAAATGGCATATAGGGGTCAATGGATTTCTGTGGCGAAGCTGGGTCATAAGTAATAATCTCACCTGTATATTTGCCTGACCCACGACTTCCCGCAAAATAATTACCTTGGTTGCGATAACTATAGGCTAACATAAGGTCAAATTTTTCTTGCCGTGTACCAATGGCAAAACGTGCCGCTTTATCTTGTAAATTAAAGAAATTGGCATTCCCTCTAGAACGAGGTTTAACAAGGACTTGGGAGTCTTGGAAATAGATCCCGCGAAATTTTTTATAATCCAGTGTTTCTAATAGGCGTTTGTCATCCCGATAATCCACACCATAATTTACCTGACGAATTCTCGGCTTTGTTGAATTACTACTGGTTTCTAACTTGATATCAAACCCAAATTGTTCATCTGCATCAACAACATCATCAATACCAATAGTTGTTATTGCGATTCCCCCACCTGTCGAAGTACGCACATCACGACTGAGTCCCCCGCTTTTCATCACCCTAATACGACTAATCATGTTCGGGTCAATATAATTACGGTTGTTAGCACCATTGTAACCACGCCAAACCGTGATAGCCTGTTCAGTACCATCAACCGTAACAGGAACACGCCCTTGCCCTTGAATACCCCGTACGTTAGGATCTAACGCCCCACTATTGCGGGCATCACCACTATACACCCCAACAGCATGGTTGATAGTGTCGGCTGGGTTTGTCCCCTTATAACGCTCGATTTCTTCCTTACTGATATAGATATTCGATTCATCTTTATCATACTGATCATCAGCCCCTTTTTTATCGCGCTGTTTAATTGTGGTTGTTTTATCATTAACTATGATAGAACCGATATTTTCACGCTCTTGTGCATACAATAAATTAGGAATACTACAAACAGACAACCCTGTCGCAATATTAATCGCTATTACTGTCTTTACTTTCATTATTCCTTCCGCTAAACATTAGAATTTTTTGCTAAAATTGACACCAACTTCACTTTGCTTAAAAGAATAAATAATATGAGCCGTACTTTTATTTATTTGGCTATTAAAATACACCGCCGGTGTAAAGCTTAATACTTTGTATTTTTCTAATGTCAGTTGTGTATTCAAATACCAATTATGATCACTTCTTTTTGTATTCAAATAATCATCAAACTGCTTAAACTCTGTATATTTATAACCAGTAACAACCAATAACTTATAGGGGTCGACAACTGTTAATAGCCCAATTTTTGTTCCATATTGCAGATAACTGTCGCTTTTGAATTTTTTCTCCCTCTTGATAACATCTATCCCTGAAAAAAATAATAGATTTGGATTAAGAAAATAACCACTAATCAGTGAATAAGAGAGTTTATTACCATCATTAAAGTTATATTTATCAATATAATTTTTATTTTTTAACTCTACCCCCCCGAATAATATTACTTGAGGCGTAAATTCGTATTCTACGGCTATCCGTGCCCCTAATTTCAAACTATGATATTGATTATCATGCCATTTAGTTTCAACAATCGGTAACAACTGTATTTTTTTATTTGCACCTTCAAACTGGTAGCCTCCATTGAGTAAAACACTTATTTTTTTAGTGGACACTGTTTTCATCGGTTCTAACCCAACAATGTTAAACGAAAACTGCCCAGCATGATTACCTAATAATGCATAGCGTTTCGATAGTTCAATAGAATAATGCCATTCCCCACCAGCTATCGCCTTTTTACTACTCCCCATACACTTGCTTCGAAAACAATAAATATTATTACTATTGGATGCTTCATTTAAATTAAAATCATAGCTTGCACCAAGTTTAATCGTACCCTGCCAATGATTTTTAGTTTCCAGTAAAATTATTTGACTACTAATGAAATTACTCAGGCTTACTGATAGTTTATTTTTATACTTGGTTAGCAATGTTTGATACACCAATAAAGCATCTTCATAGCGCTTAATACCAATAAGTGCAAGTGCAAGCTTTATTTCAATTAAGGGTAAATCCGGCTGTACAGCCAAAATTTCATTATAAAAACCAATCGCTATCTCATACTCTCGCCTTACCAGTGCCTTTTCAGCGTAAATATATTTAACTAGGTTTTCATCATGCTGATGATCGCTTTTATAAAGAAAAATTATAGTTTCTATTTTATCAAACTCTTTTTTACGAACAAGATCATAAAGAATAAACCCAAGTTCGTCGATGTTTTTTTCATTATTTTTTGTTTTTTTTTATTTTCAGTTCATGTTTATCATTATTATCTACACTTAAAATACTAATAAATTGTTCGTCTAATTGTTGCACCGCAAATATTGGGGTTACAAAATCACATGAGCTTACAATAATAAAACCAATTATATACTTAATATATACGACCATAAATAACCTATTCTTTAGTGATAAAAAAAGCAGACAAAATAATATTTTGCCTACTTGTCTTTATTTAAGTTTAATTATTAGTCTTTTTTGCCACCAAATGCGGTATCTAAGTGCTCATGCCCCTTAAATGAAGTAATACCTGCAACTTGCTCTGCATTATCGCCAAATAACTGCCCCATACTACTACCTGTTATTGTATCATTCGCTATAGCATTACCACTGAATTTCCCTTGCTCTGCAATATTCCCCCCCATCGAAATACTTAATGTTTTCCCTTTTAATGAGCCTTTATACGACTTATGATTAAAATCAGCCGTGAATGAGCCTATTAGTTTTGTTTCACCATCAAATTGGTTGATTCCTTCTAGGGTATAATTGGCTTGCCCACTAGATGGAACCTCACTCATCGCGTTCTCACCCGAGAAATAAGCTGTGTGTGTTGTATCACCGTTTACCCCTGTCTGTGACCAATCACCGAAATATACTTCGGCATCCGCAACCTGACTAAATTGAAACTTGCCCATGTTACCATGTGGTATAGTAGTACCATCAAGAAGATAAACATTATCAGGCTTCTTAATATCACTACTTTTTAAGCCTGAAAATGATATAGTTTTTCCTCCTGCTATGCTTCGATAACCAATACCGGGGGTACCTAACGCACCACCGTGTGGTCCCATTGTTGATTCAGTTTCATCTATTCTTATATTTACCATATTATTATCATAACTTTGGCTTTGCCCTGAGATGGTTTCAGCCATAGTGCTACTAAAAAATACAGAGAATGTAACTGCTAATGTTAATACCGATATTTTTTTTCATTTTTTGGGTCCTTTTCAATAGAAATTAACTTACCTTGTTAAATAAAAATGCACATTAAGAAAATATTATATTTTCCTTTAATGCGTAGATGTCAGTATATGAAATCACCTTTCATTTACAAATAAGCTTAATATAATTAGCTTTTTTATTATTTGGTGAAAAACAAAAATAATGGTTTATTTTCAGTTTATTAAAAAATAACCTTATAGTAATTAATTATATTATCCCCCTTTACTCTTTTTTGTTTGTTTATTTTTAAGAGTAAATTTAATTAAAAACCAATTTTTATTTAAATATAGCAGGCGATTAACTAGAATTTATTTGTTAGAGTGATTAAATGAAATGATAATATAACTGAAAAGGATGTTTTTAGTAGGTACAAGGGAAAACCCCCTGTACCTTAAACGATTATACGTTTGTTAGTAACTTTGAAATAGGTTTTGCAAGCAACTTTCCACGCCAACCATCGAGAAGCTCAGGGGGCGTTGCCGAAGTTTTTAGCCCCCAATGTAAAGAAAGTAACTGGTTAATCTGCCTTCTTGAGGCTAATAATTCTGCATTAAATTTTTCATTTTCAGCGATATCTTTGACGATAGCTTTAATTTCTTTAAAGAGATTTTTATATTCACTTTGTTCAGTAATATTTGCCACAGGTGCAGGATATTGGCTTGCATCAAGTTTTTTAGCTTGATCCACAATAGCTAACAAACGCTTACCGTGACAACGGATTTCTTGCCCCGTCAAACCTAAGCTATCAAGTTCGCCGAGAGAACCCGGTAAAAAACGAGCCACTTTCCACAAGTGCTCTTCTTTTACAACAAAGTTAATTGCCATATCACGAGCTTTTGCCTGATTTAATCGCCATGCCGCGAGTAACTGTAAACACGCGAGTTGTTCATCACGTAATTGCCAAGCATTATGAATATTTAGGTATGCTTTTTCCGGTTTGAGTGTTTTTTGACGACGAGCGACAACACGTTGGCACTCATCTTTAACATCTTCTAAATACCCAGCCTCCATCACTTTAGCCATCAGGATTTCAGCTAATGGTAGTAAATACAGCACATCCGCTGTTGCGTAATCACACTGTTTTTCACTCAATGGGCGCGCTAACCAATCAGTACGAGACTCACTTTTATCCAACTCAATTCCCAGATGTTCTGATACCAACGACGCAAAACCACACGAAATAGGATACCCTAAAAAAGCCGCTATAATTTGCGTGTCAATCATGGGTTCAGGAACGCAGCCGAAATCATGCATAAAGACTTCGAGATCTTCACTGCCCGCATGTAAGAACTTAATTTGATTTGGGTTAGTCAAAAGTGCTTTGAACGGGCTAAAATCCGTTATTGATAACGGGTCAATCAACGAAACTTGCTTTCCATCATACAGCTGTAGCAAACCTAATTGAGGATAATACGTTCTGGTACGAACAAACTCGGTATCCAACGCAAGCCATGGCGCATGGCTCGCTTCTTGACATATTTGGGCTAGTTCACTATCTGTAGTTACTAAACGATAATTCAAAACAAGTTTCTCTTTTTATATTTTCATCACAGTAACGCCGGTATAAACCGGCGTTACTTATTATCTTTATGAGACTAAACCATCATCATACTGGTGTTTTATCTCTTTGCAATTTTTCTTCATCACGCAGATCTTTACGTAAAATTTTACCTACGTTAGATTTTGGTAATTCATCACGAAATTCAAATAACTTAGGCACTTTATACGCGGTTAACGAACGACGGCAAAAGGTTTTAAGTTCATCAGCAGTTAAATTCGTATTTTTCGTCACAACAAACACTTTAACGGCTTCCCCTGTACTTTCGCTAGGAACACCAATTGCAGCGCATTCAATCACATCAGGGTGTGCCGAAATGACATCTTCAATTTCATTTGGATAAACATTAAAACCAGAAACAATAATCATGTCCTTTTTGCGATCAACAATGCGAATATAGCCTTCAGTATCTATTTCAGCGATATCCCCTGTTGCTAACCAGCCATCAACGATGGCCTCCGCGGTTGAGTCAGGGCGATTCCAATACCCTTTCATAACCTGAGGGCCTTTTACCCACATTTCACCGGGTTCACCAATGGCAACTTCATGACCATCATCATCAAGGAATTTAACATCAGTTGATGGAACAGGTAAACCAATACTTCCACTATAAGACGTTAAGGTATAGGGGTTCCCCGTCACTAATGGTGAACATTCTGTCAAACCATACCCTTCAAGCAAATGTTTCCCGGTGAGCTGCTGCCATTTTTCAGCCACTGCTTTTTGTACTGGCATCCCCCCACCAACCGAAAGACGTAAACGTGAAAAATCCAATTTCTTAAATTCATCATTATGAAGCCATGCATTAAATAATGTATTCACCCCAGTAATGGATGTAACAGGATAACGCCCTAATTGCTTCACCGTGTCTGGTACATCACGCGGGTTAGTTATAAGTAAATTGACTCCCCCAACATTGATGAATAACAAACAGTTCACCATCAGCGCAAATACATGGTAAAGAGGTAATGCAGTCACAACAAACTCTTCCCCAAACTTCAACACAGGGCCGTAAGCTGCTCTCGCTTGTTCTAAATTCGCTAACATATTGCGATGGGTTAACATCGCGCCTTTGGCAACCCCTGTTGTTCCCCCCGTGTATTGCAAGAAAGCCAAATCACTACCTGCAATGTTTGGTTTAATATATTGCATACGATAGCCATAATGCATTGCACGACGAAATGATATGGCATCGGGTAAATTGTATTTAGGAACTAAGCGTTTCACATACTTAACAACAAAATCCACAATGGTCGCTTTTGGTCGTGAGAGTTGATCGCCCATTCGCGTCAAAATGACATGCTTAACTTTGGTGTTATAAACAATTTTTTCTAGCGTATGAGCAAAATTCGACACAATCACAATCGCTGCTGCACCGCTATCGTTTAGTTGATGTTCTAGTTCTCGCGGTGTATACAGTGGATTAACATTCACCACTACCATACCTGCCCGCAATATCCCAAACAAAGCAATAGGGTACTGCAAGAGGTTCGGCATCATTAATGCAACACGATCCCCTTTTTTTAGACCAAGCCCATTTTGCAAATAAGCAGCGAAAGCACGGCTTCTTTCCTCCAGCTTCCGATAAGTCATGACTGCGCCCATATTGATAAATGCAGGCTGATCAGCATATTGAGAAACCGCGTTTTCAAGTAACTCAGCCAAAGAGGCAAAGCGATCAGGATTGATTTCTTCCGGCACATCAGTAGGGTAATTTTTTAGCCAGATTTTTTCCAAAATGTTACTCCTGAATTTAGTGAATTTATTATACTCAACACATGTTTTAACAAATTATTAACTCAGCGTACCAGTTTGAAAAACAGACAATGTCAAGGTTGAGACCTCTATCACTAAATAAATTTTATTCTTCTAAGAAAAAACAAGGCGGTCTATGCCGCCTTGTTTGTCTTAAGATTAATTAAATAGATGTAAATCTATACAAGATAACGTAATTATACACCGAACTACACTAAGTTTGGAGAGCTTATCGATGCTTAATAACTTGCCATATCAAAAAAAGATAGTTTTAGTGGTATAAAAGACTGCCGAAGAACGCCATTATTTATCTTCAAGCACAAAAAAAGGCCATTACTTTAAAGGTAACAGCCTTTTCCTTTTTACTTAGTGAGTCTTAAGTTCAAAAACAGAGATAAAATATTACTCAGTTAAGTAAGTGTGAACCTGAGCCGGGCCGCCTGGATAGCCATATCCCCACCCCCAAGGATGGTTATAATAGTAAGGGTCCCCGTAGTAGCCATAATTCCACGGCCCACTCGGTGGTATCATAACACTTTGTGCAATATTCCAACGTTGAAAACCTGTCACATCTAAAGTGACATATTTGTAAGGAACTTGCCCGACTTTACCTGGTTGTTCACCAGTGATTTTACCGACTACCGTGACGTAACGATTAGTGAAATCACTCGGCTCACGGAAGCCATTCAAATAAGCATATATACGACCAATAGATGGAGCATTGAGTTCAGGTGCAGCATCGTATTTACTCAATGCCATCACCGCAATTTCTAAGCGAGTCCTTGTCGGCTCATTTGCCACAGCAAGGACTTTTCCACCAAAGCGTGCCTCTTGACCAATATACATTTCAGGTGCATTTTGTACGGATGTTAAGTTATCCGTAGGGTTTTGTACCGACCCTTGAATTGATGCGGGTATCGAGACGCACCCTGTTAGTGCTAATACGCTTGCGACAAAAAGACCTTTAAGTGCAGTGCGGCAGTTTAATTCAATATTCATAGACCACCTCCGATTAGCAATAGTATAATTTTATATTGTGTTGTTTAAAATAGTCTTAATTTGAGACAACACAATATGTTAAACAGGCATACATTACCTTTTAATAATAACCTATCTTTTTAAACAATTCGATTTGTATTTTAATTTATCAAGATATTATGTATTACCTAAATTAGATAATAAATTGGCTATATATTTAGTGATAAGATACAGCCAATTCAATTTTTGATGACTTCTGCTGAACTTATTCTCTACCGGGCAATTTTTTCCAAGTCACTTCATTACGCAAATAAGTTGGTTCTACATTTTCAACTGCAATCGCTTTACCTTGTTGCCATAACTGTGCAGCAATTGGCAGCATGTCTTGCGCATCAGGTAACGTCACCTGACTATCACTCAATGCCTTATCACTGGCTAATAATGTTGGATAAGCTGCCCAACCTGTACCGGCATAGCACCATTGCCCAGTCAATGAGGTGAATTGGGCTTTAAAGTCATCAGGTTGTAGAACAGCTTCTGTGCCTTCACCTAACCATTGCCTATCTACAACATATTGATATTGAGCACAATAGATTTCAGACATACGTGCATCAATGGCAACTAGGACTTGCGTTTGCCCCGTGAGACGTAATGCACCTTGAGCGAGAGTCATTAATGAAGAAACACCAATCATTGGCAAATCAGCACCTAATGCTAACCCTTGTGCTATCCCTACACCAATGCGCACCCCCGTGAAACTACCCGGGCCACGACCAAATGCTAATGCATCTAACTGGTTTAGCCCCATACCTGCTTCGGCCAAAACCTCTTCAACCATGGGTAAAACTTTTTGTGTATGTTCACGAGGGGAAATAGCAAAGCGTGAAATGATTTCACCATCACACCAAAGTGCAACTGAACATGCTTCGGTTGCTGTATCAACAGCAAGAATACGGGTCGACATGCCTAAACTCCGGCAAATTAATAATTTTTGATTAAAAGATGTTATGCATATTAACACAAACAACTTCCGTAACAGCAGAAAAACGCCAAGGAATTGACTCTTTTTAGGGAGACTGTCGCCTTTTTTCTTCAAGAAATTCGATAGCCTTGGTTACGCTTCTCGTCCGTGGAGATGGAGGAAGGCTGCGTAAAAATACCTCACCATAAGGACGAGTCACTAGGCGATTATCACAAATCACTATCACACCATAATCACTTGTATCACGAATTAACCGACCAACACCTTGTTTTAAGGTAATAACAGCATCAGGTAGCTGTACATCGGCAAAAGGGTCGCCACCGCGTAATTCACAGTCTTCAATTCGCGCCCTCAATAAGGGGTCATCTGGTGCCGTAAATGGCAGTTTATCAATAATCACACAAGTAAGTTCATCGCCACGTACATCTACCCCTTCCCAGAAACTACTTGTTGCGACTAACACAGCGTTTCCTGCCGCAATAAACTGAGATAACAGTTTGTTCTTACTGCTCTCCCCTTGCATTAATACGGGTAACGTTAATGAGGCTTTAAATTCTTCGGCTAATTCACGCATCATCACATGAGATGTACACAAAAAGAAGCACCGCCCTTGGTTTTTCTCGATTAAAGGCCGTAACATCGTTGCCAGTTTTTGCGCAACTCCGCGTTGATTCGGTTCCGGTAAAAAACGCGGCACACACAACAACGTTTGACGTTGATAATCAAATGGGCTCGCCAGTAATAATGTTTTGGCTTTAACCAAACCTAAGCGGTCTGTAAAATGACTTAGCTTTTCATTGACAGATAACGTTGCTGATGTGAAAACCCAACTCGCAGGTGTGCTATTAATCATCTCACTAAATTTTTCTGCGACCGTTAATGGGGTCAAAGCGAGTAAAAAATGACGTCCATAGCTTTCAAACCAATAACTGTAGCCAGCAATAGAAACATCTTTAAGCCGGTTTAGCCGGTTGCGATACATAGTTACTCGCTCGAAAATAGAATCTAAGCTTTGAGAGCGCCCTAAAGAGGTTTTAATTACCTCATAGCATAATTCTAATGAATCATCGAGTAATGTCAGCGCCCTTTGCACAGCAGGTAGCTTAAGTAAGTCACGTAAGTTCCCACGGAAGCTGTTTTCCCCCAAATTCAACCTAAAATCTAACGTGCTTTGCGTTAGCCTATCCGCACTTTTTTGCAGTTGTACTTGGTCTTTCAACTCCGTTCGATACGTCATGACCATGTCCCGGGCAAGGTCAAGTAATTGACGACTACTTAACTGTTGGCCAAAATATTGGCTGGCAATATCTGGAATTTGGTGTGCTTCATCAAAAATCATCACCTCTGCTTGGGGGATTAGTTCCCCAAACCCCGTATCTTTGACGACTCTATCCGCCATGAATAAATGATGATTGACGACGACAATATCCGCTTCTAAAGCTTTACGGCGAGCTTTGAGAACAAAACACTCTTTATAACGAGGGCAATCACTTCCCAGACAATTATCATTGGTACTAGTGACTAGTGGCCAAACCGGGCTATCCTCAGCAATATCATGGCAAGTACTGGTGTCGCCTAACTCAGACTCTATTGACCAACTACGTAACCTAACAACGGCAGATAAAATTTCTGGTTCGAGGCTTCCGCCACCTAATGATTGCTGATCTAACCTTTCTAAACACAAGTAATTGGAGCGCCCTTTCAATAAAGCTGTGCGCCCAGTATAGTTCATCGCTTCGATTATTGAGGGTAAATCCCGATGATATAATTGATCCTGTAGTGCTTTTGACCCTGTTGAAACAATAACTTTTTTCCCACTACGCAATGCTGGCACTAAATAAGCATAGGTTTTTCCTGTTCCCGTTCCCGCTTCAGCCACCAGCACCTGTTGCTGTTCAATCGACTCAGCTACGGCTTTGGACATAGTGACCTGAGCTTCACGAGGTTGAAAACCAGGAATTGTTCTGGCTAAAAAGCCATCCGCAGAAAAATCATCGTGCACAACAAAAACCTATTTATCAAAAAAATGAGTAGCACACTTTACCATGAGTTGGCTTACCCTGCTGAGCTAATTAATACTTGGTTGAACAACTGATTTTCATCCGGCTATCAAGCTGCTATTCTTGAGTTACATGTATAATAAGGAATGATTATGTCCATTAAACGTATTGACCCAGATAATCGTTGGTCTGAAGCTGTTATTCATAATAATGTTGTTTACTACACCAGCGTGCCAGAAAACCTCGATGCCGATATCGTGGCGCAAACCGCCAATACACTTGCTGCAATTGATGTCATGTTAGAGCGTATAGGTTCGGATAAAAGCAAAATCCTCGATGCAACAATTTTCTTGGCTGATAAAGCTGATTTTGCTGGGATGAACCAAGCATGGGATGCATGGGTCGTTGCGGGAAGTGCACCTGTACGTTGTACTGTACAGGCATTATTGATGAAGCCTGAATATAAAGTTGAAATAAAGATAATTGCTGCAATTGATTGATTTTATATTTAAAAATAAGTGATTGTAGGGTTAGCTTAGGAGTCCTAGTAACGAAACTGGGGCTCTAAACTAAAAATATACCCTTTAAATTTAAAACTGCCTTCTGTCTGCAATCGCCCGCGAATAAAATAGCTAAAGCAGCATCCCAATTCTCTCAATCCAGCTTCCCTTATTAACAATTTATTGCCACTAAAATCTGCGTTTTGTTACATAAAACACATTTAGAAACCTTTTTTAGGCAAATATCCCTCATTAAAATAAACGACTATAAATTTTAGATAGTTCTATCTTATATCGCGCACTAAAAGAAACTTATGTGTTTATTTAAATTAATAGATCATAACTGGGATAGTAATATGAGCAAAAAAGAAAACGTACCTCCTAGGCGAATTTTTTTACAAAAAACATTAGCTATCATTCCGCTTACCGCGCTAGGCAGCAATCTAATAACCATGGACAGTTTAGCTGCTACATCTCATTCACCCAATAATTTATCAACGCTATATTCCCCGCTTTTTTTTAATGAAATTGAGTGGCAATTCGTTCTTGCTGCCACCAATAGGCTTATTCCTGCCGACCAATATGGCCCAGGTGCCGTCGATGAAGGCATCCCTATTTTTATTGATAAACAAATGGAACAACCTTATGGATATGGGCATCTTTGGTATATGCATGGCCCCTTTGCAACTAGTGTTCCAGAATTAGGTTATCAATCTCCGTTAACCCCTCGTGATTTATGGCGCAATGGGATTCAGGATGTCAATGTATGGTGTCAACAACACCACAATAAAATGTTCGCTGAACTAGAAACGGCAGAGCAAGATGAAATACTCACTCAGCTTGAAAATGGCGCGCTTGAACTTTCCTCCGTTCCAAGCGAACTGTTCTTCACACAAATGCTTGAAAATACAAAAGAGGGCTATTTTTCTGACCCGATTCATGGCGGAAATCAAACGATGGCTTCGTGGAAATTAATTGGGTTCCCTGGTGCTAGAGCTGATTATCAACAAGTTATGGATAATCCTGGTCAACCGTACCCATTAGGGCCCGTGAGTATTTCAGGTAAAAAAAGAGGAATATAGCCATGGAAATTAAAAAAGATCCTGTTGATATTGTCATTGTGGGTTTTGGTTGGACTGGGTCATTAATGGCCATGGAGCTCGCCAATACAGGTCTAAAAATAGTCGCTCTTGAACGAGGTGAAAAACGGGATACTTATCCTGATTTTGCTTATCCTCGAATTGCAGATGAATTGACTTATGGTATTCGACTGAAATTATTCCAAAATATATCTGGAGAAACCATTACGGTAAGGCATAAACAATCAGACACTGCGCTGCCTTATCGGCGTTTAGGCTCTTTCTTGCCCGGAAATGGGGTTGGTGGTGCGGGTGTTCACTGGAATGGCATGCTTTGGCGACCGTTACATGCAGATATCAAAATGCGCAGTACTGTTATTGAAAAGTATGGGGCTGACTTTATTCCATCGGATATGACTGTACAGGATTATCCTTTTAGTTATGAAGAAATGGAGCCCTATTTTGACAAATTTGAAAAAATTTGTGGAACTTCAGGCCAAGCCGGTAATATTAATGGCAAAATTTTGGATGGAGGAAACCCTTTCGAGTCTGAACGGAAAAACCCTTATCCAACTAAACCATTAAAAATGCAATATTCATCCATATTATTTAATGAAGCAGCAAAATCCCTTGGTTACCACCCTTTCCCAACACCAAGTGCTAACTGTACAGAGCCTTACGTCAACCCTTATGGCGTTCAACTTGGGGTTTGTAATTATTGTGGTTATTGTGAACGTTTTGGCTGTTTTAACTATTCTAAAGCATCCCCTCAAGCCTGTGTGCTCCCAGCATTAAGGCAACATAAGAACATTGAATTACGAACAAACTCACATGTTGTTCAAGTCAATATGGATTCGACGGGGAAAAAAGCAACGGGAGTCACTTATATAGATAGCCATGGGCAGCGTGTTGTACAGCCAGCAGACCTTGTTATCTTAAGTGCATTCCAATTACATAATGTCCGACTACTTTTGTTATCGAATATAGGAAAGCCTTATAACCCTACTACAGGAGAAGGGGTTGTCGGTCGTAACTTTGCTTATCAAATGAACGGTGGAGTCACTTTATTTTACGATCAAAACCAATTCATGAATCCATTCGCCGCCGCGGGCTGCACAGGTAGTTTTATTGATAACTATAACGCTGAAAATTTTGACCATAGCCAACTAGGCTTTATCGGCGGTTCAACAATATCGACGACAACTTCAGGTGGACGCCCTATTCAGCAAATGACGATACCAAAAGATTCGCCAACATGGGGAACAGGTTGGAAAAAAGCTATTAAAGAAAATTATTTACACTCAATGCATATTGGGGCCTCAGGGTCTGTCATGCCTTATAAACAATGTTACCTAGACCTTGATCCAACTTACCAAGATAAGCATGGCCTACCACTGTTAAGAATGACATTCGATTGGCAACCCAACGAATTGAAAATGACTAACTTTGTCGGTTCTAAGGCTGAAGAAATAACAAAAAGAATGAACCCTAAACATTATGAAATGGGGTTTATGTCAATGGATGCACATTATGATGTACGCCCATACCAATCAACCCATACCACCGGTGGTGCAGTGATGGGTGACTCCCCACAAAATAGTGTCGTAAATAAGTACATGCAAACTTGGGATGTTCCCAATGTATTTGTATTAGGGGCTTGTTGTTTTCCACAAAACCTTGCTTATAACCCAACCGGGATAGTGGGTGCGACAGCACTGTTTGCTGCAAACGCTATACGTGAACTTTATTTACCAAACCCAGGTCCTTTGGTTCAAGCCTAAATAAAGGGGAATATGATGGGTAAGCTAAAAATAAACTCTCTATTATTGATTATTGGCCTTTGTAGCATTGCAGCCAAAGCAGACAATAATTTCACTAATGGTCAACAGTTGGTCGCAGCTGGAGATTGTATTTCTTGTCATACCGCTAAAGACGGAGCTCCTTTCGCGGGAGGATTAAAGATGATCACCCCAATTGGGGCCGTTTATTCTTCAAATATCACACCAGATAAAACGTTTGGTATCGGTAATTATAGTTATGATGACTTCGTTAAGGCAGTACGTGAGGGGGTTGCCAAAGACGGCCGTAACCTCTACCCCGCGATGCCTTATACTTCATATGCAAAAGTGACTGACCAAGATATGCGCATGATTTATGATTATTTCATGACGCAAGTTAAACCCGTAAAGCAAGCCAACTTAGAAAGTGATATCCCTTGGCTAATCAGTATGCGCTGGCCGCTGGCTGTCTGGAATGAAATCTACTTAGACAATAGTATTTATCAAGCAGACAATTCAAAAAGCGAACAATGGAATCGAGGCGCTTATTTAGTTCAAGGGTTAGCGCATTGTGGGGCCTGCCATACCTCTAGGGGGATTGGATTCGCAGAAAAAGCACTAGACCAATCTGATCAGACTTATTTAACAGGGGCACTAATCGATAACTGGTATGCACCTGACTTAACTGAAAATGCGATAAGTGGATTAGGTAATTGGTCTAAGCAAGATATCATTCAATTTTTAAAAACTGGCCATAATGATAAAAATGCCGCATTTGGCTCAATGTCTGATGTGATTAAAAATAGTACACAATATTTGTCAGATGAAGACCTAACGTCAATAGCCGTGTATTTAAAATCATTAACATCAACGAGTAAACACTCAGCGTCTTCAACAACTAGCAACACAACCACTTCGTTAGTTGCCGGAGATATGAGCCAACCTGGTGCTCAAGAGTATATGGACAGCTGTTCTGCATGCCATCGTATTGATGGTCAGGGTTATACTAAAACCTTCCCATCCCTTGCAGGCAGCCCAGTAGTCTTAAGTGAAAAACCCGACTCTTTGATAAGGATAGTATTAAATGGCAGCCAAGTCCCTGTGACTCAAGATGCGCCAACCGGGTTAACTATGCCTGATTTTGCGTGGCGTTTAGATGACCTACAAATGGCTAATTTATTGACGTTCATCCGTAGTAGTTGGGGGAATAATGCAGAGAAAGTGACGGTTAGTGATGTCAAATCAGTGCGAGATGCAACTACGACAAAAGGCAAAAATTAAAAGAATATACTTTTAACGTATTGATAGATAACAATAAGCCCAAGCCGAACTCCTCAGCCCGACTTGGGCTTATATTACTTTTCAATATACCAAATAGGTTAAGACATTTTAATCAGCACCATTCCTAGCAATAGCAGCACTATCCCACCCCAACCTTTATAATTTAGCCGCTGGTTGAAGAGTATCCAGCCTGCAGCTACTGTGGCAATAATACCAAACGCACCCCATAGAGCATAAGCAATTGATAATTCAATGCCTTTTACTGCTTGGGCTAAGGAACTAAAAGCCCCTAATACCGCCACCAACGATAAAATACCTAACCAATATCGTTTAAAACCATTCGACATCTTTAGTAAAATATTGGCGATAATTTCGAGTACTACCGCTAGGATCAAAAAGGCTGCATGCCACCATTCAAAATGACTGGCCATCTTATGCCTCCGACTTAGCTTCGCGTCCAACTAGAGCATTAGTTTTGGCTGCATTGACCGCATTTTGCGTTACTTGTTTTACCTTTTGTGCAGATTGGCGAACAGTGGCTTTTTTGGTCCCTGATTTAATCAAGCCAATACCGGTGATCAGTAATACTAACCCACCGATTTTCATGGGTGATAACGTTTCTCCAAACCACATTACGCTAAATGTCGTAATAAATAAGATCCCGATACCTTCCCACAGTGCGTATGCCACACCTAAAGCCACTTTTTTTACTGCAACGGCCAATAAAATATATGATGTTGCTATCATGACATACATCACCACCATACCGGTGAAATCGCCACTGACACTGGCATGTTTCATTGATAAGGTACCGATAACCTCGGTTATGATAGCTAATACTAAAAATATCCAATAAATCATTATAATATCTCTCTATATGCAGCCGCGTAATAGACTATTTTTTATACAGACCAAGGGGTCAAAATACCCATACGCAGTTGTTGAAAATTCAAATAAATAACAACGTGTTGCTGAGTTTATTCAGCAGAATGAATAATCGAGAGAGACGCTATAATGCACCACACCAGTAGTGTTCACTGGAAAGGATAGCTGAAAGGAAAAGCCGATGTGTCGTTCTTTTTTGGGACTTACTGATCTTGCCGCTAGTTGAGCTAAGCATGATATCTCATTCTTTTCATCAGGTAGACATCTACCCAATTTACTCCGAACCCTCATGTTGATAGTTAATTACTGCTTATTTTTAGCATGTCATTTTTATTAAGTCAATGAATATAAACACCTTTTGGTTTGAATAAAAAATCGCATAATTATGCATCGATAAACACGATAAACGTAACTTTGGCATTCTAAAAACGAATAAAAAGTCGAAGATAATACGTTTTACACAAATATTTTTTAATAAAAAAATAGATTTTTACCCTTTTTTTCACTTTACAGGCAGCACTAATATGCTATTTGATCTTTAACATTGACAAGCCAGTTGAACAAGCTTCTTATAGTAGCTATATGATTGAAATATACCTAAGAGAGAGTCATGAACACCTTCAGCCTTACCTCCAATAGTTTTCAAAATGCCGCCGATGCGACTCCACTACCCTATGATGTTGTATCAATCCAATCTCAAGTTATTTATGGTAGCGTCGGTAATAGTATTGCGGTACCTGCACTCACCAAGCAAGGCCTGCGTGTTGCTGCCGTTCCCACTGTGGTACTCAGCAATACCCCACATTATTCTACTTGCTATGGTGGTGAATTGCCTGGTGAATGGTTTCGTGGCTACTTAAACGGCTTTATAGAGCGAGGTAGTTTAGACTCAGTAAGAGCTATCCTTACAGGTTACTTAGGTTCCCCTGAGAAAGCACAAGACTTAGCTAACTGGCTAATACGCATTCGGGAGCAACGCCCAACATTGCCAGTTATTGTTGACCCAGTTATGGGGGATGAAGATAGCGGCTTTTATATTCCGCCAGAAATCGCCGAAGTTTACCGTGACAAGGTCATCCCTTTAGCAACGGGTATCATTCCAAATAAATTCGAATTAATGACATTGAGTGGTAAACAGGTCAATAATTTAGATGACGCTGTTAACGCGGCACGCACGCTATTAAAAGGTAATACTCAATGGGTGATTATCACCAGCGCATTTCAGCCTGATGAAGACAATATCGAGGTAGTTTGCGTGACACAACATGAGGTTGCGGTGATCCGTCACAAACGTTACCCCGTGACCCCCAAAGGGACTGGTGACTTATTTGGTGCAGAGTTAACCGCCCAACTTCTTGCGGGGCTTTCAGTGCCTGACGCAGCCAAAATGGCCTGTTTACGTATCGAACAAGGCATTATTCATATGGTTGCCACGGGCCGCAGTGAGTTAATTCTCTAAGTGTTTATCTCCCCCTCACGACAAAAAAAGCCAAACAATTGTTTGGCTTTTGCGGGATGAGTTAACTAAATAACATCAGCTGTTACTCAAATTCATTCCAAGAACGCCCATCGCGAGCAATCATGGCAACAGAAGCAATCGGCCCCCATGTACCTGCTTGGTATGGTTTTGGTGCGTCATTATCCATTGCCCATGCATCAATAATGGAATCAACAAACTTCCACGCTTCTTCTACTTCATCACGTCGTACAAACAATGCTTGGATCCCTCTCATCGCTTCGAGTAGTAAGCGTTCGTAGGCATCGGCTAAGTGTGTTTGATTGAAAGTTTCTGAAAAGCTTAAATCCAGTTTTGTAGTTTGTAACCGATGTTTATGATCAAGACCCGGTGCCTTGTTCATAATTTCAATATCAATCCCTTCATCTGGCTGTAGACGAATGGTTAATTTATTTTGCGGCAGGTCTTGGTAGCTTTCAGAGAAAATATTCAATGCCGGTTTTTTAAAGTAAACAACCACCTCAGAACATTTTGCAGGTAAACGTTTACCGGTACGTAAGTAGAAAGGAACGCCAGCCCAACGCCAATCATCAATATCTACGCGCAGGGCAACAAATGACTCAGTCATGCTTTGTTTATTCGCCCCATCTTCTTCTAAATAACCAGGGACTTTTTTGCCTTGCACAAAACCTGCAGTGTATTGCCCACGAACTGCTTTTTCACGCACATTGCTGTGGTCGATTCGGCGCAGTGAACGTAATACTTTCACTTTTTCATCACGAATACGGTCGGTCGTTAAATCTGCTGGGGGTGACATTGCTATCATCGTTAAAATTTGCAGCAAGTGGTTCTGTACCATATCACGCATTTGCCCTGCTTGGTCAAAGTAACCCCAGCGACCTTCAATACCAACCTCTTCTGCTACGGTAATTTGCACATGGTCAATAGTGCGATTATCCCAGTTATTAATAAATAACGAGTTAGCAAAACGCAGAGCTAATAAGTTTAAAACCGTTTCTTTACCAAGGTAGTGGTCAATACGATAAACTTGGCTTTCATCGAAATACTTCGCTACTTCATTATTAATTTCTTGTGAGGATGCTAAATTCGTTCCTAATGGTTTCTCCATTACGACACGATTAGGTTTTTTATTTAATTTTGCATGACCCAGTCCTTGGCACATAGCCCCAAATGTGCTTGGCGGCATAGCGAAATAATGGATAGCTGGCTGGGAATCTTGTTTTAACATTTCAGCGAGACGAACAAAACTTTCTGTTTCATTAACGTCCAAGTTACAGAAATCTAAGCGTGCGCTGAGCTTTTCCCACAATGCTGAATCGAGTTCCTCTTTTAAGAACTTATGTAACGCTTCTTCGACGAAGTTAACATAATCATCTTGGCTCCACTCTGCACGGCCAACACCTATGATACGCGTGTCTGGGTGAATGTAGCCTGCCTTTTCTAATTGATAAAGCGACGGCAGCAGTTTGCGACGTGCAAGGTCACCCTTGGTGCCAAAGATAATTAAGTCACAAGCTTGAGCAGCATTATGTACCGCCATATTGGTTCTCCTCAATTTGCGGAATCTAAGACCTAACTAGGATAGGCCTTATTGTAATTTTGTTAAAATTAGCCCTAATTCCGCTAATGTACCCTGTTGCAAGTGTCCAGTAAATGTTCATGATGCCGATCACAGTTTTTATGCTGAAAAAAACAACATAATTTTGTCCTAATCTCATGTTATAACGGGAATATTCTTTATTGTACGAAAAGTGCGCATCAAAACTGAATGGAGCCAGCCCGTGAAACAAAATAACCAAATCTGTAGGATGTTTACTAATCTGAAAATTAGATACGGGTCAAAGTTTCACAAAAAAGCTACCATTTAGCCTCTGCATTCAGATAGTTTACACATCATACATAGTATATTTTCACACACCATAACAGCCTCATGAATAAGAAACTTAAAATCAACACTAGGATAACGTGATGGCTCAAAAATTTCTCCTTTCGATGAAATAGGCGCTTTTGCTATATGAATATTTTAGAACAAATGAAAATGAGTCTCGATTTTTTAAGTAAATCAGAAAAAAAAGTGGCTGAAGTCATTCTAGGCATGCCGCAAAACGCTATTCATCTTAGTATCGCAGCCTTAGCACAATTAGCAGACGTTAGCGAACCAACAGTGAATCGTTTTTGCCGAAAAATGGACACTAAAGGGTTCCCTGATTTTAAATTACGGCTCGCACAAAATTTAGCGAATGGCACCCCCTATATAAACCGCCATGTGGAAGAAACGGATACCGTAAACACTTATACACACAAAATTTTTGAATCAGCTATGGCAGGCCTTGATAACGTAAAACATACCTTAGATATCAGTGCCATCAATCGAGCAGTCGATTTATTAACGCAAGCACGAAAAATAAGCTTTTTTGGTTTTGGTGCTTCTGCGGCTGTCGCTCATGATGCGATGAATAAATTTTTCCGCTTTAATATTCCTGTCATGTACTTTGATGATATTGTTATGCAACGCATGAGCTGCATCAATAGTATTGAAGGAGATGTCATCGTGTTAATTTCCCATACAGGAAGAACCAAAGCACTCGTTGATATGGCTTATTTAGCCCGTGAAAATGATGCCACCGTAATTGCTATCACCTCAGAAAATACCCCTTTAGCACAAGCCGCCTCCCTTGCCATTATTATCGATGTCCCAGAAGATACGGATATGTACATGCCAATGGTTTCCAGAATGGCACAGCTCGCTGTTATTGATGTGTTAACCACTGGCTTTACGTTAAGAAGAGGTGAAAAATTTAGAGATAACTTGAAGCGCGTCAAAGAAGCATTACGTGATTCGCGGTTTGATAATGCCTGAATACAATAAATTGGCAGTGTGAATGATTTTCTTTGCTTATCAGACTTTAATAGTTTTGCAGACCTGATAGCATAAAAATATTCGCAGTATATAATAGCTGTGCTCGTGTCAGCATCCCTATTTGCAGTAAACAGGTTTCGAAATGGAGTGAAATGGTTTCACTCTTTTATCAACACCATACAGGTCAACGGAGTAATACATGTCTAGACGGCTTAGAAGAACTAAAATTGTTACAACTCTTGGTCCAGCTACTGATCGTGATAATAACCTTGAAAAAATTATTAACGCTGGTGCCAACGTTGTTCGCCTTAACTTCTCCCACGGAACTCCAGAAGACCATCAAATACGTGCTAATAAAGTACGTGAAATTGCCGCTCGTTTAGGTCGTCATGTTGCGATCCTCGGTGATTTACAAGGTCCAAAAATTCGCGTTTCTACCTTTAAAGATGGCAAAGTTTTCTTAAATGTTGGGGACAAATTTATTCTTGACGCTAACCTAGGTAAAGGGGAAGGCGATCAACAAAAAGTAGGTATTGACTATAAAGGTTTGCCTGCTGATGTAGTACCTGGCGATATCCTGCTCCTTGATGATGGACGTGTTCAATTAAAAGTACGTGAAGTCCAAGGCCTGCAAGTATTCACTGAAGTTACGGTTGGTGGTCAGCTCTCAAATAATAAAGGCATTAATAAATTAGGTGGTGGCCTTTCTGCTGAAGCATTAACTGATAAAGACAAAGAAGATATTAAAACCGCAGCAAAAATTAACGTAGACTATTTAGCTATTTCTTTCCCTCGTTCAGGTGAAGACTTAGATTATGCACGTCGTTTAGCACGAGATGCAGGCTGTGAATGCCAAATTGTAGCGAAAGTTGAACGTGCCGAAGCCGTTGCTAATGATGAAGTCATGGATGAAGTGATCCTTGCATCTGATGTCGTTATGGTTGCTCGTGGTGACCTCGGTGTTGAAATTGGCGATCCTGAACTGGTCGCGGTTCAGAAAAAATTGATCCGCCGCTCACGTCAATTAAACCGCGTCGTGATCACCGCGACACAAATGATGGAATCGATGATCACCAACCCAATGCCAACTCGTGCAGAAGTTATGGACGTAGCAAACGCGGTGCTTGATGGTACAGATGCGGTTATGCTTTCAGCTGAAACGGCAGCAGGTCAATACCCAGCAGAAACTGTTGCTGCGATGGCGCAAGTGTGTTTTGGCGCAGAAAAAATGCCTGGCTTGAATGTCTCTAAACACCGTTTAGATGCAGAATTTAATAGCCCAGAAGAAGCTATTGCGATGTCAACAATGTACGCAGCTAACCACCTTAAAGGGGTTAAAGCCATTATTGCGATGACAGAATCAGGCCGTACCGCTCGTATGATGTCACGTATTAGTTCTGGCTTGCCTATTTTCGCAATGTCACGCCATGAGAAAACACTCAACCAGTGTTCACTATACCGTGGCGTTACTCCAGTTTTCTGTAGCACCCATACTGATGGAATTGCTGCCGCCAATGAAGCGGTAACTCGCCTACGCGACAACGGCTATTTAATGAGTGGTGATATTGTCCTAGTTACTCAAGGTGACTTGATGGGGACTATCGGTAGTACCAATACTTGCCGTATTTTAGAAGTCGAATAACCTTTTGCCCTCGCCTATTCAGGCGGGGGCTCATTTCATTGTTAACGTATAGTATCCGATAGTTAGCGATATAAATCTTTACGCTGATAAGGCTCAATTTCCCCTTCTTTGCGGGTTTTTAGTAATTTCAATATCCACGTATATTGCTCAGGGTTCGGTGAAACAAGGTATTCCAATTCCTCATTCATTCTTCGTGCTATATATTCATCATCCTTACCATCAATATCATCCATCGGTTCACGAATATAAATATGTAATTGATGTGTTTTATGGTCATATACAGGAAATAGCGGAACAACTTTTGCTTTGCACACTTTCATCAACCGACCAATTGCAGGTAACGTCGCTTTATAAGTACCAAAAAAATCGACAAACTCACTGTGCTCTTCACCATGGTCTTGGTCTGGAAGATAAAACCCCCAGTATCCTTGCCTGACAGAGGCGATAAACGGTTTGATACCCGCCTCCCTTGAGTGTAAACGCCCACCAAAATGATAGCGGGCTTTATTCCATAAATAATCCGCTACAGGGTTTTTCTGGTGATGAAACATAGCGGCCATAGTCTGACCTCTTGCCGCTAATAACATAGCTGGGACATCAACTGCCCAACCATGAGGCACCATAAAAATCACATTACTTTGTTGTTGTTTTAAGCGTTCAATGATTTCTTCATTATGCCAATGTGTTCTTGCGAGTGTTTTATTTGCTCCGCGAAGACATAATTCAGCTAACATAACAAAAGACTGCGGCGCAGTTTCAAACATGCGGTCAACCAATTGTTCTCTTTGTGATTCCGTTAATTGTGGGAAACAATAAAGTAAATTGATTTTAGCGCGACGACGCGCACTTTTAGCTACCCGTCCTACCCATTTCCCTGCCTTTGCTAGTAATGGGTCCCGAACTTTAACAGGGATGTAAGCTAAGCCTGCTAATACAGCTGCGCCCATCCAAACTCCCCAATATTTAGGTAGTAGATAGGAACGATGAAAGGTTGGCACATACCCTTTTTTACTATCAGTGTCTTGGTCTTTATTCATGCTGCACTCAAGTGAATAACGGCTATCTTTTATAGCCTATAATAATAATTTTCGAAAGCATTACAAAGAAAACTGGCAGATACAAGTACCTGCCAGCTATGAAAAATAAGATCATTAATTATTGCAGTTTAAGTTGGGGTTTTGTTTCTTTAACTAACGCTAAGTATTCTTTCCTTTCTTTCCCCGTTAAACCACCAGAACTTGGTAATTTTGCTGTTAGTGGATTCACTGCTTGTTGGTTAACCCACATTTCAAAATGCAAATGAGGCCCCGTTGAACGCCCTGTATTACCAGATAATGCAATACGATCACCACGTTTAACTTTTTGGCCTGGCTTCACTAATAATTGACGTAAGTGCATATAGCGAGTGGTATACTGGCGACCATGGCGGATCGCGATAAAATTCCCCGCCGCACCACTGTATTTCGATACAATCACTTCGCCATCCCCTACTGCAAGGACAGGTGTCCCTACTGGCATAGCAAAGTCGACACCTTTATGAGGTGCTACACGCCCTGTAACCGGGTTTACACGACGTGGGTTAAATTGGGAAGAAACTCTAAATTGTTTTGCCGTTGGGAAACGTAAAAAACCACGTTCTAAACCATTCCCTTCACTGTCATAATAACGGCCATCTTCCGCACGAAATGCATAATAGCTTTTCCCATTAGTTTGCAACCGAACACCTATTAACTGGCTTTGCTCACTACGACCATTAAGCATTTCGCGGCTCATTAGAACACTAAATTTGTCGCCTTTTTTCAATTTACGAAAATCAACTTGCCATTGTAAAGCTTTAATCACGTCACGACCTTCACTACGCGTTAAACCTGCTTTACTCGTGCTTTGTGCAAATGTACCGTCGACTGTCCCTTTTAAGACGCTATTTGTCCATTCGCCAGTGCGAATTTGTTTAGCTTCTTCAAATTTATTCGTTGCTCCAACGCGGGTAAACACACGAGTTTCACGGCGAGAAACCTCCCATGTTAAAGACTCTAACTCGCCTTGATCTGTCAAAGACCAATTTAACGATTGACCTATTTTAAGATTTCTTAGTGATTTATGTTGATTTGATAGCGTCGCAACATCACCTGCTTCTATACCGAATTGGGTTAAAATGGTTGTTAAATTATCACCACTTGCCACAACATACTCATGGGGTAATGGCGCAACCTCTCCACCGGTCTCAGCAGCTTCAGCCTCAGTGTCAGCTAACCCTTCATCAGGAAGTTGATCGCTACTATCTTGAATTATATCGTCAGTGGCGTCACGAGGAGAAAGTAAAGAGAGTGGAATAATAGTATCAGGCGTACCATCATTTTCAGAAGTGGCTGGTATATGGACTGGCCGCCAAATTGCGACGGCCATGGTAGCTACTGTGAGCGTACTTAATACAATTTTGTGAGTTCTAGACAGGCTACCATATACCTGAGCCAGACTTTTGGCCATTTGCTGCACTTAAACAATTCCTTCTATTTTTTAATTCAGGCAGCTGGCGTATTGTTCCGACAATTGTGTCAAAAACTGCATGTAGCTATCTGGCCCTATAGCCAGCCCAATTCCAAGTGGGTCGAGAGTTCCCATTTTTACTCCCGTATTACGTGCTACACTTTCAATCACAGCAGGCCTGAATTGTGGCTCAGCAAAAACACATTGCGCTTTATGCTCAACCAATTGAGTTCGTATTTGATGTAATTTCTGCGCACCAGGCTGTATTTCCGGATTTATCGTAAAATGCCCCAATGGAGCTAATTGATAGTGTTTTTCAAAGTAGCCATAAGCGTCGTGAAAAACGAAATAACCCTTGTTTCTAGCTGGCTGCAAAATCTTAGCAATTTTTTCATCATTTTGCGCCATATTTTCTTTGAATTTACGAAGGTTTACGTCTAGCTTATTTTTTTGTTCCGGATAAAGCTCTACTAAATGTTCATAAATGTCCTGTGCAGCAGAATTTGCAATGTCTGGGGATAACCAGATGTGCATATTATACTCACCATGGTGATGATGTTCGTGATCCTTGTCATAGTTAGCCTCATCACCATGTTCATGGGTGTGCTCATCTTCGTGAGGCTCTGCTAAAAGTAATGATTTGATATTTTCCTGCTCGGCCAATGCTAGTCTTTTATTCTGTGGTAACGTATTGATTGGCTTTTGTAAAAACATTTCCATATCCGGTCCAACCCAAACGAATAAGTCAGCCTGTTTAATTTTTTTCAAATCAGAAGGTTTAAGCGCATAATCATGGGGGGATGCGCCATCGGGAAGGAGAACTTGGGTACCGGTTACACCGTCAGCAATTCCCGCTGCGATAAAAGCTAATGGACGAATTGAAGTGACAACATCCGCATAGGATGCAGACACCATAGTTGCACTCAATACGGATGTTGCCACCGCCCCGAAAAGAAATTTACGGGCAATATGTTTCGATTTATGTATCATAGCAGTCTTTTTCCGTGATTTTAATTTTGAAATGTTATAATATAACACAACATGAATTCTGCAAGATGTTTTTCATATGCAACCATTACTCACTTTAAATAAGATTTCTGTTTCATTTGGCGAAAGACAAGTTCTCGAAAACGTCTCCTTTGAGCTAAATAAAGGGGATATCGTCACGCTTTTAGGCCCTAATGGGGCGGGGAAATCGACAATTGTACGTGTCGTGTTAGGGTTACTGGCCCCGACATCGGGTACCGTAACACGCGACTCTTCCCTTGCCATTGGCTATGTTCCACAAAAACTTCATTTGGACACAACCCTTCCTCTTACTGTTAAGCGCTTTATGTTATTAAAACTCGGTGCACGCAAAGAACATTTACTGCCTGCACTGGAACGGGTTAAAGCAGCACATTTACTTGACCAACCAATGCAAAAATTATCAGGTGGTGAAACCCAACGAGTTTTGCTCGCTCGCGCATTACTGAATAAACCTGACCTACTGGTTCTTGATGAACCTGCGCAAGGTGTCGATATTACAGGGCAAGTTGCGCTATATGACTTAATTAACCAATTAAGAACTGAGCTCGGTTGCGCGGTATTAATGGTTTCCCATGATTTGCATTTGGTTATGGCTAAAACGGATAAAGTGCTATGTATCAATGGGCATATTTGTTGTTCAGGCGCTCCGGATGTAGTTTCAAATCACCCTGAATTTGTTGCCATGTTCGGCTACCGAGGCGCACAACAATTAGGGGTATACCGTCATCAACATAATCACCAACACGATTTAGAAGGTAATATTATTTCAGGGCATCAGCATAACAAGGACTGTAAACATGATTGAATTGTTATTACCTGGTTGGATTGCAGGCATGCTACTTGCTATTGCGGCTGGCCCTCTTGGTTCTTTTGTTGTATGGCGCCGAATGTCTTATTTTGGCGATACGTTGGCCCATGCCTCTTTATTAGGTGTCGCCTTTGGGTTGCTTTTAAACATAAACCCATTTTATGCGATTATTGCCGTAACTTTGTTATTAGCTTTAATACTGGTATGGTTAGAAAAACGCCCTCAACTTGCTGTTGATACCTTGCTTGGTATTATGGCTCATAGCTCACTGTCATTAGGTTTAGTCGTTGTTAGTTTAATGGCAAATGTCCGTGTAGACCTAATGGCCTATTTATTCGGCGACCTACTCTCTGTAAGTTACGAAGATATTACCATAATACTGGTTGGTGTTATTGTCGTTTGTGGGTTGCTTTTTTATCGTTGGCGGGCACTTTTATCTATTACTGTCAGCCCTGAATTAGCATTTGTGGATGGTATTAATATCCAACGCTTACGTTTATTGCTTATGTTAGTTACTGCATTAACTATTGGTATCGCAATGAAATTTGTTGGTGCGCTAATTATTACCTCCTTATTAATTATACCCGCAGCTACAGCCCGTCGATTTGCCCACACCCCTGAGCAAATGGCATTTATAGCAATTATCATTGGTATGCTTTCAGTTACTGGGGGGCTAACCTTTTCCGCTTTTTACGACACGCCAGCAGGCCCGTCTGTGGTGTTAATTTCAGCGGTCTTATTTATATTTAGCTTATTAGTTAAAGCAAAGAATTAATTCATTATCAAAATATGCATATGCCCTAGTCTTTTTTAACTAGGGCACTTTGTTATGAGTTTACCCTCTTATTTATTACCTTTCCTTTATTTATTACTTTTCCTTTATTTATTACTTTTCTTTTGTTTTTTTGTATAGAGTGGCTAACTAATTTGAGTAAGATTAAATAAAAGCTACCTCTACCCTAGTGGGCTTACTTTCAGCATTCATCAAAAAGAATAAAGAGTCGTATTTTTATAGGGCAATTATTATTTAATAATAATTAAGTTTAGCCTATATTAACTTCAGACATAAGACAGCAAGGTTATATAATACGATACAATATTATAGTAATAAAAAAGTGACTACTAAGACCTTGCTACTTGCCAAGGTCGTAGAATTGAATAAGGCATAAATTATTAATAATATAACGAATAATTTAAGTTTAAACAGAATATTGATACTCTGTGAACATGCCCGTTTATGCCTTTGTCGTTATTTACAACCGTATATCAAGCTTGCAAACTACCTGTTATTTAGCTTTCCCCAACCGTGAAAAAAGTAATTAAACCTCTTTCGGAGACAAACCAAAGTGATTGTAGGCATGTGTTGTTGCCATGCGACCTCGAGGTGTACGCTGGATAAAGCCTTGTTGGATCAAATAAGGTTCCAGTACATCTTCTATTGTTTCGCGTTCTTCACCAATAGCTGCGGCAAGGTTATCCACGCCAACCGGCCCCCCCATAAATTTATCAATAATTGCGACTAATAATTTACGGTCCAAATAATCAAACCCTGCGGCATCAACATTTAGCATGTCTAGTGCTTGGTTAGCAATCTGTTCATCAATAGACCCATCACCTTTAACCTGTGCGAAATCCCGTACACGACGTAACAAACGGTTTGTTATGCGTGGAGTCCCCCTTGAGCGCATAGCTACCTGATGAGCACCACCTTCGGTGATATCTAACCCCATGTATTGTGCACTTCTTTTAACAATATGCTGTAAGTCGTCCACTTGATAAAACTCTAAGCGTTGCACAATACCGAAGCGATCCCTTAACGGAGAAGTTAATGACCCAGCACGTGTAGTTGCCCCAATTAGAGTGAAAGGTGGTAAATCAATTTTGATTGAACGTGCAGCTGGGCCTTCACCAATCATGATATCTAATTGGTAATCTTCCATGGCAGGATAGAGAATTTCCTCAACAACAGGCGAAAGCCGATGAATTTCATCAATAAATAACACATCATGGGGTTCAAGATTAGTCAACATAGCAGCAAGATCGCCTGCTTTTTCTAAGACCGGCCCTGATGTGGTACGTAAATTCACGCCTAATTCATTTGCGACAATCCCTGCAAGCGTTGTTTTACCCAGCCCTGGTGGCCCAAATATTAATAAATGATCGAGTGCGTCCCCCCGCATTTTGGCTGCTTGAATAAAAATTTCCATTTGGTTTTTAACTTGTGGCTGACCAATGTATTCATTCAACAGCTTAGGCCTGATCGCACGGTCAATAGCTTCTTCATCTGACTGCAACACTTCAGCGGTAATTAGGCGATCAGCTTCAATCATATTAATAGTCTCTCAATCAGAGTGCTGCACGTAAGGCATCACGGATCAATGTTTCTGAATCACTACCAGGTTTAGCTACTTTGCTGACCATCCGGCTGGCCTCTTGCGGTTTATAACCTAAAGCAATCAAGGCTGCCGCTGCCTCAGCTTCAATATCCGCAGTGCTTGGCTGTTTACTGTTAACATTAGGAAGATTGATATCACTTGTTTGATTAAACAGATCCCCATTAAGGCCTTTAAAGCGGTCTTTCATTTCAACCACTAAGCGTTCTGCGGTTTTTTTACCAATACCGGGAAGTTTCACTAGTGATGCAATTGCTTCTTGTTCTATTGCTGAAACAAATTGTTGGGCGGACATACCCGATAAAATCGCCAGAGCCAATTTTGGACCAACACCATTGACTTTAATTAATTCCTTAAATAGCGCTCTTTCTTGCTTATCATTAAAACCGTACAATAATTGGGCATCTTCACGAACTACAAAGTGAGTAAAAACAATAGCTTCTTGGCCAATATCTGGTAGTTCATAGAAGCACGTCATTGGCATATGGACTTCATAGCCAACCCCTTGCAACTCTAATAATACTATTGGTGGTTGTTTTTCTAATACAATGCCACGTAAACGACCAATCACATTGAGCCCCTCTGTTATCGTCTAAAATTCGACCAATTTAGCCTGCTATTATTAATACTGCTGTTTATACCATAAAAAATGCTGGATGCATATCCAGCTGAGAAGCTATTTATTATTAAAAAGTTACTTGAAGAGCAGTAAACTACCTCAATCGCCCGCGCGTTAACACCAGTCGTGGGTCTCCAACTTTCAGTAAATTTTGATTAAAATGGCAATGGGTGATCGCAATTGCCAAAGCATCAGCCGCATCAGACTGAGGGTTCGCTGACAACTTGAGTATAGACTTAACCATATGCTGTACTTGGCTTTTTTCAGCAGCACCTGTACCGACAACGGTCTGCTTTACTTGCCGTGCCGCATATTCGAACACAGGGATATTTGCATTGGCTGCAGCAACAATAGCAACTCCCCTCGCCTGACCAAGTTTTAAAGCTGAATCCGCATTTTTTGCCATAAAAACTTGTTCAATTGATAATATATCAGGTTGGTATTGGGTGATAATTTCCGAGACACCCGCGTAAATTCGTTGCAGACGACTTGGTAAATCATCAACTTGAGTCCGAATACAACCACTACCCAAATACAGCAGTTGCCTGCCTTGTTGGCGAATAACACCGTAACCGGTGACTCTTGAACCGGGATCAATCCCTAATATAATCGCCATATAAAATCTATTTATGCCTCTTTATATTAATTACATCATAATTTATTGTTCTGGTTAGCTGCATAATACTATCAATTTCAATTAAATAGCTATTTGAACATCATAATATTAGCCAAGCATATATGTAAAAATAAATTAAGTTATCAGTATTGAAAAGTATAGCGAATAAAAGAAGGGATATCATGGAAGGCGTTAGAGAAAACAGGCTGCAACAGCCCGCTTTCTCTACGCGGATATGTCTTAAATTGTAGCGAGTGTAATAAAACACCTCACTTTTTACAGTGTCGCTGCAACTTCGTCAGAAATATCACCGTTGTGATAAACTTCCTGAACATCGTCAGAATCTTCTAACATATCAATGAGTCGTAACAGTTTTGGCGCTGTTTCTGCATCCAACTCCGCTTTTGTTGATGGGATCATTGAAACTTCAGCGGCTTCGCTAGTAAAACCCGCGGCATCAAGTGCGTCTTTTACTTCACCGAAAGTTTCTGGCGTCGTATACACATCTATCGCACCATCATCGTAAGTTTCTACGTCATCAGCACCCGCTTCTAATGCCGCTTCCATCAAGGCGTCTTCATCAACACCTGGTGCATAAGTGATCACACCACGTTTAGTAAACAGATAGGCTACAGAGCCATCCGTCCCTAAGTTACCACCGGTTTTAGTGAAAGCATGACGCACTTCAGAAACGGTACGATTACGGTTATCGCTTAAACATTCAACCATAACCGCTGTTCCACCAGGGCCATAACCTTCATAAATGATTGTTTCCATATTATCGTTATCATCATTACCCACACCACGTGCAATTGCACGGTTTAAGGTGTCACGAGTCATGTTATTTGATAACGCTTTATCTACAGCTGCACGTAAACGTGGGTTAGTTGCGGGATCACCCCCACCTAAACGGGCTGCTGTAACTAATTCACGGATAATTTTTGTAAAAATCTTACCGCGTTTCGCATCCTGGGCTGCTTTACGGTGCTTGGTATTGGCCCATTTACTATGACCTGCCATGAAATATCTCCAAAAACGTCAATACAATAAATTAAATAGCAAATTCTAAAATAGCCTGACTGTTACTCCATGATTTGGTTAATTTGGCGGCTTCTTGCGGCGTCAACCAACGAAAATCAGTATGTTCAGTCAGTAATGGCATTTGTTCTTCATCGAGAACTAGTTTAAACCAGTGCTCTTTGCAATGTGATACATCTGGTGCATAACGATGCCTGAAATGCGCGAAAATTTCAAAAATGATACTATGAAATAAGTCTTGTGGCGGATTTTGTTCGACGTCAAAACCTGTTTCTTCTTTAATTTCACGACACGCCGTTTCAAACGGCGTTTCGTTAGATTCCAGACTTCCCGTTACTGACTGCCAAAAGTCTGGATCATCGTTACGCCTTAACATAAGCACCCGACCACTATTTTTAGCCACGATAATGACTAATACCGATTCTGGGCGCTTATAGATTTTCATTCGGCGTTATCACTCTTCATTTTTTACTTCTAGGTCTTTTGCAACGACGGCAATGGCTAACTCAGTTAAAGCCTCTGGGTTCGCATAGCTTGGTGCATTTGTCATTAAACATGCTGCCGCCGTTGTTTTTGGAAACGCAATAACATCACGGATGTTATCAGTCCCAGTTAGCAACATCACTAAACGGTCAAGACCAAATGCAAGACCTGCATGTGGTGGTGTACCATATTTTAATGCATCTAATAAGAAACCAAACTTCTCTCGCTGATCTTCTTCATTAATACCTAAAATACTAAATACAGTTTGTTGCATCTCATTACGGTGAATACGAACAGAACCGCCACCCACTTCATAACCATTAATTACCATATCATAAGCATTGGCAACTGCTTCTTCTGGCTTGTTAGCGAGATCTTCTGGAGTGAAGTCTTTCGGTGACGTGAATGGGTGGTGCATAGCAGTTAAACCACCTTCACCATCTTCTTCAAACATTGGGAAGTCAATCACCCACAGCGGTTGCCAGCTATTTAAGTTGGTGATTTCAAAGTCGCGACCAACTTTCAAACGCAACGCGCCCATTGAATCTGTGACAATATTTTTCGCGCCAGCACCAAATAGAATGATATCACCATCAGCAGCACCTGTGCGCTCAAGCAATTGGTTAATAACCTCTTCGCTCAGGAATTTAGCCACTGGGCTTTGAATACCTTCAAGGCCTTTTGCACGCTCATTGACTTTCATCCACGCCAAACCTTTCGCGCCGTAGATACCTACAAATTGACCATATTCGTCAATCTGTTTACGTGTCATTGCGGCACCACCAGGGACTTTTAATGCAGCCACTCGGCCTTTAGGGTCGTTTGCTGGACCTGAAAATACCGCAAACTCAACATCTTTAACGATGTCAGCAACATCCACCAGCTCCATTGGGTTTCGCAGGTCTGGCTTATCAGAACCATAACGGCGCATTGCTTCCGCAAAAGTCATGATTGGGAAGTTGCCTAAATCAACCCCTTTTACCTCTAACCATAAGTTACGGATCATGCGTTCCATGATTTCACGCACTTGCTCAGCGGTCATAAATGAGGTTTCGACGTCGATTTGGGTAAATTCAGGTTGACGATCTGCACGTAAGTCTTCATCACGGAAACATTTTACGATTTGATAATAACGGTCAAAGCCAGACATCATCAGTAACTGTTTGAACAGTTGAGGTGATTGTGGCAGCGCGTAGAATTTACCTTTATGTACACGGCTTGGGACTAAATAGTCACGAGCGCCTTCAGGGGTCGCTTTGGTTAACATTGGGGTTTCTACATCTAAAAACCCTTCTTTATCCATAAAATTACGCACAAAACTGGTAATTTTTGCACGGGTACGCAAACGCTCAGACATTTCAGGGCGGCGTAAATCCAAATAACGGTATTTTAAACGACGCTCTTCTGTATTCGTTTGATTGCTATCTAATGGTAGCGGCTCAGAGCGGTTAAAAACATCAAGCTCTTCAGCAAAGATTTCAATTTCCCCAGTTGCCATATCTTTATTTTTTTGGCTATCTGGGCGCGCGCGTACTGTCCCTGTGATTTGGATACAGAACTCATTACGCAGCTCTGACGCTTTTTCAAATATGTCTTTGCGATCCGGATCGAAAAAAACTTGTACGATACCTTCACGGTCACGCATATCGATAAAAATCAAACCACCTAAGTCACGACGGCGGTTTACCCATCCACAAAGGGTGACCTTTTGGCCTTCATGAGCAATGTTTAACTGCCCACAATAATTAGTACGCATACAATATCCTTTTACTCAGCTTGTTGTGCATTTGCTTGCTGCGGGAATTTGGCATTTTGCTGAACATTGAGCTGAAAATTCAGAATGTCAAAAAGGCAGACATTATACAGGAAATTCTGTCAGACAAATAGTTACGGATCTAACTTATCGCGTAAACCATTTTGTTTTTAATCATATTTTCATCAATTTTAATGCCACCAATAAATAACATTAAAATTAAATCACTAGGCATGCAGACAGCACACGATGATCTGTTCGATTTTAAGTGACTATGAGCACCATGTACATATTACTACAAAGGTTTATTTTATCTGTTCAAGGGAATATTGAATAAAAAAACAACCTTTTGTTGATTTCATTACCTATCGTTATTCAGCAACACCATTTTTAGTGACAAAATTTTCTATTTAGGAATCGTTACCTTTTTCAGTTTGCTATAATCGAAAACTGTATAAATGCTCAATTAATCATCATCTGCTGTTTAAGGATTGCATATGAAAAAAATGTTACTTGCCTCATCCATAATTATGCTACTTGTAGGATGCCAAACTGTGAAACCCGCAGATACTGATAATACCAAAACATTTTATGTCGATTCTTCACTCGCTGACTGTGTCGGCGTTGCCCCAATGAAATGTATGAAAGTAAAAGAAAACCCTAATGATGACTGGCAATTATTTTATAATTCAATTCAAGGGTTTGAATACCAACCCGGTTTCACTTATACCCTACAAGTGAAACAGTTTGATGTGCCAAACCCACCAGCAGATGCCCCAAGCATTCGCTATGAACTTGTCAAAATCATTGAAAAAAAATAATGTTTAATCATTAAGCTAGGGTTTCTACCCTGCTTAATGATTTTACTCAGTGTAAACTTCAAATTTTTATTATCAAAAAATAAAAGAGTGACGACATTGTGACTGATAAAATTATTGATAAGCTGGGGTTAATCGCCTTATCACAAAGCAAAATTGCCATGGTTCGCTCCCATAACAAACAGCTGTTTTATATCCCTGGCGGCAAAAGAGAGCTTGGTGAAACGGATGAACAAGCATTATGCCGTGAAATTGATGAAGAACTCACACTAAAACTGGACACTAGCTCTATTCGTTTTTACGGTGAATTCATTGGGTTAGCGGATGGCAAGCAAGATGGCACTCAAGTCCGTATTCGTTGTTATTTTGCCGAATATAACGGCAAACCGCAGCCTGCAGCTGAAATTGCTGAACTCGCTTGGTTTGATAGCCATGATTTATCACGCTGTTCCACAACAGCAGTACATATTTTACAACGATTAAAACAAGATGGTTTAATCAAATAAGATTGAATGATTACCCAAAAAAGTTGTGATTTTATTTGTCCTATGGCTTTTTAAGAATTACAATTTACAAAATATCGTTAATACACATTACTATAACTTATATTTTTAGGTGTTTTCATAGTTTGATTCGTTTTATGGTGGAGTAAAAAATGGTCAGCTCTTTGTACGCTGTACTAGGTGCCTTACTGCTGCTTAGATTATCTTTAAATGTTGTGAAGCTGCGTAATCAATATCGTATAGCTTATGGTGATGGCGGTTTTTATGAATTACAAACTGCAATCCGTGTTCATGGCAATGCCATCGAATATATCCCTATCTCCCTTATTTTGTTACTTTTTATGGAGATGAACGGCGCACAAGTTTGGATGATCCACGTTTGTGGTCTTATCTTAATTGCGGGTCGCTTACTTCATTCCTATGGCTTAAAAAACCATGACTATACATATCGCCGTTCAGGTATGGTAGCAACCTACCTTGCTATGGCATTGATGGTCATAGCAAACACTTATTATTTGCCATGGATACAAATCGTTTCGTTTAATCTTTAATTTTTATCGTCTATACGGCACTTACTCACGTGCCGCCGCATTATTCCATGGTATATGGATAGATTTTCAGAAAGCAGCCTTTCTGATACAATCCCCCACTACTTTTGTTTTTGATTAATACAGAACTTATGTCAAGTCAGGACCCAACCCAAAAAGACAGCCTTTTTTCTGCACCTATTGCTAACCTTGGTGATTGGCAATTCGATGAAAAAGTTGCCGAAGTTTTTCCCGATATGATCCAGCGTTCAGTACCGGGGTATTCAAATATTATTACCATGATTGGCATGCTTGCTGGTCGTTTTGTTAAGCCACACAGCCGAGTCTATGACTTAGGGTGTTCGCTAGGTGCTGCCACTTTATCTATAAGACGCAACATTACCGTCGAAAATAGCCAAATCATCGCAGTCGATAATTCACCTGCAATGGTCGAGCGATGCCGTCGTCATATTGATGCTTACCGTGCAGATACACCGGTTGAGGTTATTGAAGGCGATATTCGAGATATCAATATCGAAAATGCCTCAATGGTTGTGCTCAATTTTACCTTACAATTCCTCAATCCGAATGACCGCCAGTTATTACTGAATAAAATTTATCAGGGGTTACAACCTGGTGGTATCTTAGTACTTTCTGAAAAATTTAATTTTGAGGATCAAAAAATCGGTGAATTATTGTTCAATATGCACCACGATTTTAAACGTGCAAATGGCTACAGTGAGCTAGAAATTAGCCAAAAACGCAGCATGCTAGAAAATGTGATGCTGACAGATTCTGTTGAAGCTCATAAAGAACGCCTAAAAAATGCAGGTTTTACTCACTGTGAGGTTTGGTTCCAGTGCTTTAATTTCGGTTCACTTCTAGCACTTAAAGAGGCTTGAGTATGATTGATTTTGGTCGTTTTTACCAACAGATCGCTGTTGGCCCTTTAAGTCATTGGCTTGAAACCCTTCCAGCGCAAATTACTGAATGGAAAAAGCAAGGTTTACATGGCGGTTTTTCCTCATGGGAAAAAATGTTAGATAACTTACCTGTCATGACACCAACACATTTAGATTTACTCAACAGTGTCACTGCCACACGTGAGCCCGAACTGACATCCGGTGAGACTCGACGTTTAAATAATATCCTTGAGCAATTAATGCCTTGGCGAAAGGGGCCATTTTCACTGTATGGCGTCAATATTGATACCGAATGGCGTTCTGATTGGAAATGGGATCGCGTTTTGCCTCATATTTCGTCGTTAAAAGACCGCTATGTGTTAGATGTCGGTTGTGGAAGCGGTTATCACATGTGGCGCATGTTAGGACAACAAGCTAAATTTGTCGTCGGCATTGACCCAACAGAGCTGTTTTTATGCCAGTTCGAAGCAGTCAGAAAACTATTAGGGGATGACCAACGTGCCCATTTATTACCTCTAGGGATAGAGCAACTCCCTGCACTTAACGCGTTTGATACCGTATTTTCAATGGGTGTACTATATCACCGTCGTTCACCACTTGATCACTTATGGCAACTGAAAAATCAGTTAGTTAACGAAGGTGAATTGGTCCTTGAAAGCCTTGTCATTGAAGGTGATGAGTTCCAATGTCTAATCCCGGGTGATCGCTATGCTCAAATGCGCAATGTGTACTTTATTCCTTCAGCTAAAATGCTCAAAGTTTGGTTAGAGAAATGTGGTTTTGTGGATGTACGTATTGTTGACCAAGCGGTGACATCTTTGGAAGAACAGCGCCGCACACAATGGATGAGAACAGATTCATTAGCGGAGTTTTTAGACCCTAATGACCAAACTAAAACCATTGAAGGTTATCCTGCACCGTTACGCGCTATCTTAGTTGCTCGCAAACCTTAAAACTAAAACGCCTAGGGGAAGTTTCCCATAGGCGTTTATTTTAATGATTATTTATCAGAAAGTTACATTGTTATTTGCCATAAATTATAAAAAGCAATTCGACCCGACAACTCTGCTAAGATCACGGCTATTGCACAAATACCCAGTAGCGCCGTCGAATTCCGTCCCCGGTATAAAAGTGCTGGGAAAACAAACAGCATCAATGCGAGAACAACCAGTTGGAAGCTCCAAAAACCCGCTTGTTCTGCACTAATTTCAGGCCCTGTTTCACCCAAAAATGACACATAAGCGGCTCTTGTAGCAAAAATAATAACTGCCCCAATAAGGAAGGCCAAAGCCCCTAACCGCTGAGCACCCAATAGAATGGCTAATGCCCCTCCACCGACTAGCAACGTCATCCACATTTGTAAGGTTGTGAAGACAGTAAACCAATTAGCAACTGTGGCAATGTTATAAACTTGTGGAATTGACCATACAAATGCCAAACCAAAAATCACCGTGCCGATGTTACATAGTTCACTTAATACTTTATTTTTAATAAATAAAGTAAACAGTAAAGTTGCAGCCCCAAAAGCGACAAAAATACCACTCAATAAAGCTTCATTACTCATTGGTGAGCGGCCAACACCTAATAGCATATTAAAGAAGCGCAAAGGTTGCCCCACATGCAGTGCCCCCAAAGCTAACGCAATTATCATCGTAATAAAAGCCACTATATTGGCGTTACGCAATTGGTACTCATCAACCATCCCTATCTTTTTACTCAAATAAGCAAGTAAATATAGACCCGCTGCTGACTGACCCAATACGGTAAAAAATACAAGAGGAAGTTCGTGCATGTTATACCTCCGCCGGGTTTTGTAATTTACCGCTCGTATCACCATAAGGCTTCGCGTCTTTATGCGGTTTAATCACAATATTAGGGTTGGTTAGATTAGGATTTGGCATAGGTGCAATACCACTTATATTACCGTGACGTTCACGAAGTATATTGATATCGTCAAAATCTAATGCTCGCTGAGGGCAAGACTCCACACACACAGGTTTCATCCCCTTTTCAACTCGTTCGTAGCAACCATCGCATTTGCTCATCAGATGTTTCTTTTCATCGTACTGTGGCGCACCATAAGGACAACGTAATTCGCAGTAGCGACAGCCAACACAAACACTTTGGTCGACGACTACTAAGCCATCCTGTTCTCGCTTATGCATGGCTCCCGTTGGGCACCCTTCAACACAAGTCGGGTTAGAACAATGGTTACACGAAATGGATAAGTAATAGCTATAGACATTTTGTTGCCAAATACCATCTTGCTGCTGCCAACTTCCACCACCGAACTCATAGACTCGACGAAATTTAGGCCCTAAATCGAGATCTTTTTCATCTTTACAACTGACCTGACAAGTTTTACATCCCGTGCATTTCGTTGAGTCAAAATAAAAACCATACTGTTTCATCAATCACTCCTTATGCACGTTTTACGTCAACTAAGTTAGTATGTTGAGGGTTACCCTTCACTAAGGCCGATGGCTGTTGGGTGGTTAATGTATTAATACATCCACCAATATCAACACCCTCATCATTCACTTCACGCCAAGCACCTTGTGGAACAGCAATAACCCCCGGTAAAACACGCTCAGTGACTTTAGCTTTGATATACATTCGCCCGCGGTCATTAAATATTTCGGTATTATCACCATCCTTGATCCCTCTAGCAGAAGCATCGATTGGGTTAATCCAATATTGATGGGGTACCGCTTCTCGCAATATTGCAATATTAAAATAAGACGAATGCGCATGGCCCTTATCATGGTAGCCGGTCATTTGTAGCGGATATTTTTGTTTAGCTTGTTTGTTTTCAACACCTTCTGTATTTACGCAATATTCAGGTACTGCTGGAATGCGTTGGTCTGACGGGTATTCCCACTCTTTCGCTATCTTCGCTAACCGTTCTGAATAGATCTCAATTTTCCCTGATGGTGTCGGTAGAGGAGCCGTTTCTGGTGAGTCACGGAATGATTTTAATGCAATATAGTCCGCACTATTCGCCAGTTTTCTATCGACAATTCCCATATCATTTGTTTCTTCAAATGTCGGTAAATGCGGGTTTTTCTCGCGCATTTGATTGTAGCAGTACTCAATCCACTGCTCATGGGTACGCCCTTCGGTAAATTGCTCTTTAATACCTAGTTTTTGCGCAATATCAGCCAGTACATCATAAGATTGGCGGCACTCCCATAATGGCGTAATCGCGTTTTGCAGGCGAATTGCATAATGATATGCACCACTTGCATAGGAATTATTGATCAGGTCATTAGACTCTACGCTCGTGACATCAGGTAAGATCAAATCTGCATATTTTGTCGATGGCGTCATATGTGTGTCCCAAACAAGGATAAATTCACACAAAGACTCATCCGTCAAAATGTTGTGAGTTTTATTTAAATCAGAGTGTTGATTGCCAGTAACATTGCTTGCGTAATGCCATAAGAATTTTACATTTGTTTCGAGGCGCTCTTTACCGATAAGCGTCGAATTTGTTGCTGTCATCTCCGTTCCACGGGCAATGGCATCCGTCCACATAAAACAAGGGATTTTAGTCTTGACTGGGTTAGGAATAGCAAACCCTGGCACTGAATAAGCAACATTACCGCCCCATCCTCCGGCGTTGGTACCAGGACGGCCAATATGGCCCGTAACAATGGGCAGCATCATCACTGCGCGAGAAGCCTGCTCGCCTGACGCTGTTCTTTGCAGCCCCCAACCTTGAGAGATCCACGCTGCTTTAGCATTCCCTAATTCACGAGCTAGTTGAACAATACGGGTAGCTGAAACGCCAGTAATTCGGCTCGCCCATTCAGGGGTCTTTTCTATGCCATCATCACCTTTGCCTAAAATATAATCTTTATAAGAGCCATTTTTTGGCGCAGACTCAGGCAATGTTTGGCTATCCCAACCAACACAGTATTGGGCTAAGAATGCCTCATCAGTTAGCTGTTCTTTAATTAAAGTATGGATGATTGCAGCAACCAAAGCCCCATCTGTCCCGGGGTAAATAGGTATCCACTCAGCGCCAAGTGTTGTCACACTATCTGTCCGGCGTGGGTCAATAATAATCACTTTAGCTTTGCTTTTTTCTAATGCATGGAGGGTTTCATAAAATTGCCCACCACCTGACATGCGTGTTTCTGCAATATTATGACCGAACATCACCACTAAATCGCTATTCGCAATTTCAGACAACAGTGAGTCGTCTAATTTCCCATAAACATAGGGAATAACACCGTTTATTTGTGCGGTTGAATAGGTACCATGTTGGTCAAGGAACCCACCCAGTTGGCTTAATAGGCGCTTACAAGCATTACGCCCTTGTAAATTTGCTCCTGTCGAGCCTGAACCATATTGGTAATAAATAGCTTCATTACCATAAGTATCAATAGTAGAACGTAGTTTTTGTGCCACTATTGTTGTTGCTTCATCCCAAGTGATACGTTTAAATTTCCCTTCTCCGCGCTTTCCTGTACGTAATAGCGGGTACTTCAGTCTATCTGGGTTGTAGGTTTTCCAACGAACAGAGCGCCCTCTTAAGCATGGGCGTATTTGATGTAAACCAAATTGCGAGTCATCATACATAGTCTCATTGGAGATTCGGGTAATTACATCATCCTTCACATGCACTTTTAACGGGCACCTGCTCCCACAGTTCACTAAACATGCGCTGTATTTAATCGTTTCATTGATTTCATCAGGTTGAATGGTAACTGGTGGTGTTGCTTGAGCAGAGAAAGGTAAAGTAATGGAACTGACAATGGCCGTTGTGGTCGCGACTGATGCAGAGGCTTGAATAAATTGCCGCCTACTCAGCGCTTTTTTTCTGATATTGTTAATCATTACATTGCTACCTTTTATTATTATAAATTGAATTACATCGTATTTTTATAGTAATTAAATAGTAGCCATATAAAAAACATGGTTAATTGATATGCATCAACACAACCGATAATCACACCATTAATAGCAAATAAATCATATTATTTACGGTATTAAGCGGTATTTATTAATGAATTAACTGCTAAAAAGCGCAAAAGCAATAAGGAAAACCAATTCATTGATTTTCCTTATCTTATAAACAACACCTAAATACCGTATTGTTGAATGCCTTAAATTATCAGCTACGCAGAGGCTTTTTCTGTAATAGAAATAAAGTCTTTCATCGCTTCTACCGTTGGCCCATCGACACAATAATGAGTAAATTCGTCACTTTCACTATTTGATGCCATTGTGACACCGACTTTACGATAATTCATCGTTGAAGGGACGGTTTTACCCGCTGAGCTATGGACTTCGGTCAAACCTATTTCGATAAACTTACTTAAATTAGCTAAACGAACGCCAGCCCCGGCCATGATTTTCGGCCCATCCATCTGACGGCTTTTTTCATGCAGTTCTTTCAGGAGAGGTAAGCCCAATTCTGCACCTTGTTGTTGGCCAGAAGTTAATATCCGTGCAACACCTAGCTCTTTTAACTGTTCTAGTCCAAGCATTGGGTTGATACACATATCAAATGCGCGGTGGAATGTGATATTCATTCCCTGTGCTATTTCCATTAGTACCTGCATTCGGTTAATGTCAATACGTCCCTCTGTATCAAGGACTCCCACGACTGCCCCAGGAAACCCCATTTCTTTAATCATGACTAAATCTTCACAAATAACATCAAACTCACTAACGTTATAACAAAAATCACCACCCCGAGGACGAATAATAGGATGAACTGGAATATAAAGTTTTTCCCTTGCTAATTTCAGATAACCATAACTTGGTGTCAGCCCACCATCTGCGGCGCCAGAGCACAATTCGATACGATCCGCACCATATTCTTGCGCCACTTGGGCACATTCGATCCCGAAACAGCAAATTTCCAGTTTTGCCATGATGACCTCCAAAAAGTGGCAATAAAGCTAATGCTTTAAATACCCTACAATAACAGTAGGGTTATAATGTTAAACGTTAACACTTGAATTAATAATGCCATTAATCAGTGAATGTTATCGGATGGATATCACACCCCGAAAAGTTAACGGGGACTATTGATCAATAACGTTACTTGTATCACTTATTTTTCACTTTCAATTATCTTTTTTAGCGAAAATGGATGGTATTTAACCGTTATCTCGCCATTTGACACTGCTAATGTTGGATTAGGCAACCTTTCTTGCTGGCCTTTGGGTTGACTTACTTTGGTCCTGTAGCCATAAGGTAGAGGGTCTGGCAGTAGAGCACGTGCTGCCATTTCTAATTGTGAAGGCTCAACATCAATGACCATCTCAATATGTTCCCAACTTTCTTTTGGGTAGATTTTATCTTTAGGGAATGGAAGCTCAATAATATAAACATCCTGCTGTGCAATACTAATCGGCTCTGCTAGCTCATATAAACGTATTGGGCGGCCATTGATAAGGTTATCTGACACCAGTTGCGCGCACTGTATTAAACCTTGGTGCCAACGTTCTGCGGTGTTAATCTGATGGCAACGTACTGAGATATGGTCAATAAGATATGATGACAAGGATAAATTTAATTCCTCAGCCATCTGCTGTAATTTATTCCTAAATACAGGTAAATCGTCCCATAAATCTTGTAATTGTGAAACTTCACTCAATTTCATGACGCCAAAAGCCCCTTTCAATAAAACTAATCCCCTAAACAATGGCGCAGACTGTAGCATGAGAGCCCTAAAATGTGGTATAAAACCTGCCGATTTTTCTCTTCCACCTTTTAGTTCTGCGCATGTGATGGCACAATGCGGTAACTATGTTCGTAATTTAAGGTATTTCGGTGAATATTCAGGCGATTCTTTCAGATAAAATTGGTGCTGCAATGCTAGCAGCAGGTGCTCCAGAAGGCAGTGACGCGCTGGTACGTCAGTCCGCGAAGGCTCAGTTTGGCGATTATCAAGCCAACGGGGTAATGGGCGCTGCTAAAAAAATGGGGATGGCTCCGAGACAACTTGCTGAGCAGGTTGTTAATCACCTTGATTTGGACGGGGTTGCAAGCAAAATCGAAATTGCAGGTCCTGGGTTTATTAATATTTTCCTTGAACCGACTTGGATAGAGAAACATATCGAAGACGCTTTAACTTCACAACGGTTAGGCATCGCACCCGTTAAACCTGAAACGATTGTTATTGACTACTCCGCACCAAATGTTGCAAAACAAATGCACGTTGGTCATTTACGTTCAACTATCATTGGTGACGCTGCCGCGCGTACTCAAGAATATCTTGGTCATAAAGTGATCCGTGCCAACCACGTAGGTGATTGGGGTACGCAATTTGGTATGTTAATTGCCTACCTTGAAAAAGTACAAAACGAAGATGCAAGTGATATGGCCCTTGCTGACCTCGAAGCGTTTTACCGTGAAGCGAAAAAGCATTACGACGAAGATGAAGAGTTTGCCGTGCGTGCCCGTGGCTACGTAGTAAAACTTCAGTCAGGTGATGAATACTGCCGCCAAATGTGGCGTAAATTGGTTGATATCACCATGCAACAAAATCAACAAACTTACCGTCGTTTAAACGTCACATTAACTGAAGATGACGTGATGGGTGAAAGCTTATATAACAGCATGTTACCTAATATTGTCGCGGACTTAAAAGCAAAAGGCCTTGCGGTTGAAAGCGAAGGGGCGACGGTTGTCTTTCTTGATGAGTTTAAAAACAAGGAAGGCGAGCCTATGGGGGTAATAGTTCAGAAGAAAGACGGCGGCTTCTTATACACCACCACAGATATTGCTTGTGCCAAATACCGCTATGAAACCCTACATGCTGACCGTTCGCTGTATTATATTGACTCACGCCAACATCAACATTTAATGCAAGCATGGACTATCGTGCGCAAAGCCGGTTACATCCCTGAATCCATGTCTTTGGAACACCATATGTTTGGTATGATGTTGGGTAAAGATGGTAAACCATTTAAGACTCGCACAGGCGGAACGGTACGTTTATCTGACTTACTTGATGAGGCTATTGAACGCGCACAAAACCTGATCCGCGAGAAAAACCCTGAAATGCCAGAGGACGAGCTGGTCAATGTTGCAAATGTTGTGGGCATTGGTGCGGTTAAGTATGCTGACCTGTCAAAAAATAGAACCACAGATTACATTTTTGATTGGGATAACATGCTAGCCTTCGAAGGAAATACAGCTCCTTACATGCAATATGCTTATACGCGTGTGGCCTCTATCTTCAAAAAGGCTAACTTAAGCCACACTGACCTCACTTTACCGATTTCATTACAAGATCCACGTGAAATTGCACTAGCAACACGGTTATTACAGTTTGAAGAAACCATCCTGACAGTAGCAAGGGAAGGAACTCCTCATGTTATGTGTGCCTATTTATACGAATTGGCTGGGTTATTCTCAAGTTTCTACGAGCATTGCCCTATTCTGTCAGCGGAAAACGAAAATCAACGTCAAAGCCGCCTGAAACTTGCAGCATTAACACAAAAAACACTGAAAACTGGTTTAGATACACTTGGTATAGAAACCGTTGAAAGAATGTAATTGTGGCTATCAAGCCCAAAAAACAGCCCACTATGTGGGCTGTTTTTTTATGCTTAGAGACTAAACTCTTTGTCACTTTTCTAGATTTCATTGATGGAATTACCAACCTCATCATAAAAACAAATGATAAGGCTCGCGAAAAAAGCAACAAAAAAGCCCAATACATTGATTGGGCCTTTCAACATTAGTCCGATTTACAGCTTAAGCGATACTGCGTTTCATAAAATCACGTGGCCGAAAACCGAGGGCGAACAAGGCAATAAAATAACTAGCCGCACCAATAACCACCACCATAATTAAACGTAGCATGCGCATTAGCATATTCCCTTCTTGCCATGATGGCATAAAGTGCAATACACCAAATAACACAAACCCCATTACCACTAAAGCAACTAATAATTTAAATAGAAAACCTTTCCAGCCAGCTAGAGGTTGGAAAATATCTTGTTTACGTAATTGCCAATACAGAACACCGGCATTGAAGCACGCTGCTAAGCCAATAGACAAGGCTAAGCCAGCATGCTGGAGTGGCCCAATAAAAGCCAAGTTCATCAATTGAGTTAATATTAAAGTCACGATAGCAATTTTAACTGGTGTGCGAATATCTTGGCGTGAATAAAACCCCGGCGCTAAAATTTTCACTAAAATCATCCCTGTCAAACCCACACAGTAAGCCACTAAAGCATATTGTGTCATCAAAGAATCATGAGCTGTAAAATTGCCATATTGGAAAAGAGAAACCGTTAACGCTTCAGATAATATTGCTAACCCAAGAGCACAAGGTAGCGCCAATAGTAGACAAAGACGCAACCCCCAATCCATTAACTGACGATATTCATTCTGGTTACCGCTTGTGAAACTTTTCGCCAACGACGGCAGCAGAATAGTCCCTAAGGCGACCCCGAGTACACCAGACGGTAACTCCATCAGGCGGTCTGCATAGTACATCCAAGAAACCGAGCCTGACTGCAAAAATGAAGCAAAAATAGTATTAATAATTAATGAGATTTGCGCGACAGATACCCCAATAATAGCGGGTCCCATCATTTTCATTACACGCCAAACGCCGCTATCTCGAAATGAAAGACGTGGCAGAACTAACATACCAACCTTTTTTAAATAAGGTAGCTGATAGACTAACTGTAAAACCCCACCCACAAGTACTGCCCATGCAAGAGACATAATCGGTGGATCAAAATAAGGGGCAGCAAAAGCAGCAAAAATGATCATGCTGACATTGAGCAAGGTTGGGGCAAAGGCTGGAACAGAAAAACGGTTCCAAGTATTCAGGATTGCTCCCGCTAATGAGGCGAGTGAAATCAAAAAGATATACGGAAAAGTGACACGAAGTAAATCCGTTGTTAGGGCAAATTTACCCGCATCATCGGTAAACCCTGGGGCAGTTACATAAATAATCCAAGGTGCCGCCACCATACCAGCCACCGTCACAATTGCCAGTGCCAGTGTTAGCATCCCTGCAATATAAGCAACAAATGTACGAGTTGCCTCTTCGCCTTGCTGATTTTTATATTCAGCTAATATAGGAACGAAAGCTTGAGAAAACGCGCCTTCTGCAAAAATCCGACGCAATAAATTTGGTAATTTAAACGCGACAAAAAAGGCATCAGCTGCAGCCCCAGCGCCAAAAACCCGAGCAATGATAGCATCACGAATAAACCCAAGCACACGGGACATCATGGTCATTGAGCTTACAGCTGCTAGCGATTTTAATAAATTCATGATTGATAAACTAAAAGAATACAATCGTATCAGTTTAACAGCGCCCGCTGCTACTGACTACGATTGAAAGGTAAATTAGGAGTTTAGGTATTTAAACTTTATGGCGTCCCCACGCATCATCGGTTAATGCCGTCAAGACATGATCTCGCCATTCACCATTGATTTGTAAGTACTGCCTTGCATAACCTTCACGTTCAAAGCCCAACCTCGCCAGAAGGTTACCACTACGCATATTATGAGGCATATAATTAGCCATAATACGGTGCATTTTTTGATGCTTTTGCATATAACGCGTCACTTGCGTTAATGCCTCATACATCAAGCCATGACCTTGCCATTTCTCACCTAAGGAATACCCTAAATAACATGCATGAAATGAACCTCGTAGGACATTACTAAAGTTAGCAACCCCCATCACTTCATTTTCTTCTTTATCTAGTAAAAGAAAATGATAAGCACTTCCTTCACGGTGCATTTCATTCATCACTTGTAACCGGTTTTGCCAACCTGCGGGTTGATAATGTGAATTATCCCGCGTTGGTTCCCACGGCATCAAAAAATCTTTATTCAAACTATAATAATCAGCAAGTCGATAATTATCACGTTCATAAGTCAAACGAATAATCATTCTATCAGTAATAAGACGTACTTTAGGTACATTTGAACGATAACCAAACATCGTTAACCCTTAATTAATAATAAACCCTGACAACTGTTCTAGATTGTAATTTAAAGACCTAGGAGCATACATAAATATGTGACTAGACTTGTTTAACGCAACCAATAACACTGCGATGCAAAATATGGCGGCTATTTATCGATAAAAATAAATCATCAATAACCACCTTTACCCACGATAAAAAAATATCATCTATTGCCTCATATTATACTGATATTATTGACAAGTAACATTAAGGTTCCATCCCTCTTGGCTATTTTTCTAATGGTGTGTCATGGCGCAGGTGTCACGGGCAAGAAGCCTTGGTAAGTATTTCCTTTTATTCGACAACATGTTAGTTGTTCTCGGGTTTTTTGTCGTTTTTCCCCTTATTTCAATTCGATTTGTTGACCAGCTAGGTTGGGCAGCCGTAATCGTTGGTTTTGCCTTAGGCCTTAGGCAATTTGTACAGCAAGGTTTAGGTATTTTTGGGGGAGCTATCGCTGACCGTTTTGGCGCCAAGCCCATGATTGTAATTGGAATGCTGTTGCGTGCTAGCGGGTTCGCCGTCATGGCAGTTGCCCATGACCCGTGGGTTTTATGGCTATCCTGTGTACTTTCAGCTCTTGGCGGCACCCTGTTTGACCCACCCAGAACTGCGCTTGTGATCAAATTAACTCGTCCTTACGAACGTGGGCGCTTCTATTCTTTGCTGTTAATGCAAGACAGCGCTGGGGCAGTAATTGGTGCCTTAATTGGGAGCTGGCTTTTACAATACGACTTCCACTATGTTTGCTGGGTAGGAGCCGCTGTCTTTGTTATTGCGGCTATTTGTAACGCTTGGTTATTACCTGCTTACCGCATTTCAACCGTTAGAACCCCAATAAAAGAAGGTATGGCTCGGGTATTAAAAGATAAACGTTTTGTCACTTATGTTGTAACTCTAGCGGGTTACTTCATGTTATCTGTGCAAGTTATGTTAATGTTTCCTATTGTTGTTAATGAATTGGCAGGGACACCAACCGCGGTCAAATGGATGTACGCTATCGAAGCCGCGATATCTTTAACATTGCTCTACCCGATTGCGCGCTGGAGTGAAAAACATTTCCGCCTTGAACAACGCCTGATGGCCGGCTTATTTTTGATGAGCATCAGCATGTTCCCAATTGGAATGACAACTTCGCTCAATACATTATTTGCACTTATTTGCCTGTTTTATCTTGGAACCGTTACCGCTGACCCCGCTAGAGAAACTCTCAGTGCTTCTCTCGCAGATCCTCGTGCTCGTGGCAGTTATATGGGGTTTAGCCGCTTAGGCTTAGCATTAGGAGGAGCCGTCGGTTATACCGGAGGCGGCTGGATGTATGATATTGGCCATCAATGGAATATGCCGCAACTACCGTGGTTTTTATTAGGCATTATCGGCTTTATTACTTTATGGGCACTCCACAAGCAATTTAATCGTAAAAAAATAGAAACAGTCATGTTGAGTGGGCAGTAATACGCTAAACTAGCAGTATTATTGTAAAAGGAGTCATTATGAAAAAATTTTTATTGGCGACAATGATTGGCTTTCTCACTTTGTTGACTGGCTGTAGTCAATTATCTGAATTCAGTATTAGTGAATCACAAATTAATAACTATCTGGCGAACAAAGTAAAATACGACCACAAGGTTGGGGTAACCGGCTTTGCAGATGCGGATATTCAACTGGCGAATTTAAAATCAGAAATTGGCCGCAGTGAACCGGGGAAGATAGCACTAACTGGGGATGCAACCGTTAAATTAGACTCCCTGATTGGTAAAGCGGAAGCGCAAATTAACCTCACGCTGACCGCCCGCCCATACTTTGACGCACAAACAGGCTCTATTTACCTAAAAGAATTAAATATTAGCCAATATACGGTGATGCCAGAAAAAATGGACACCGCAATGTCAGCCGTTATCCCTTATTTGAATAGCTCCCTTGAAACATTTTTCGAAACTCAGCCTGTTTATGTATTAAACCCAGATAACGGTGCAGCTGAGGCAACCGCTAAAAAATTAGCGAAAGGCTTAGAAATAAAACCCGGTAAACTGGTCATTCCATTAGTTGATTAGTTATCACCATAAATTATTTCGATTGAGAAACGCATTTAAGGCAACAGAGAAATCTGTTGCCTTTCTAGTTCAATCAAAAATATTAATCAATGCATGAGAATAATAGGCTAAAACCGGCCTCTCCTGATGTGACCCTGTCACAATCACTCTATTTCTGAATCCAACTCATCACGTAAAGCAATAACAGCGTCACGAGTAATTTGTGCCAGCGTACGATAAAATGCCGTTTTGGCGTGAGCTTCAACTTTACCTAAAAAAGTACCATACCAACTTAGGATATAACTATCGAATAACTCTTCTTGAGCGGCTATTTCATCTTCCGCTGCTTGGTCTTCCAACCACGATGCTGCCAGTAATAAAGCCCCAAATGCGTCTGTTGGTGCATCGGTTAAAGACATGCCTCTCACCGTTAAAAACTCACGGACCTCTGCCTCAGTGATTTCGGAGTCGTAATCATTCGCTAGCATTGATACTGCCGGCACTTCACCCGTAAATAACGCATGATAATCCGCACTAATGGCTTTGACATCTAACCCTGTTGACATACGAGACCAAAGTTCATCTTGCTCTAATGGCCATGATGCTTTCAGTTTATCTTGTGCGATCAGGTCAATCAGCGGTTTAACTAGGCTGTCATCAGGGCTACGTTGAAATAGTGTGCCTAAAATACGGCAAACGATTGAAAATTCGTTCATATACATTTTCCTATTTTACAAATCAATAGCCACATCGTCGTGACCAACGCAATGATCTTTTAGTATATCGAAAAAATAGGAAATATATTAGGTAAGAAAAAGAGGAATAACCTCGACAGGTGAATAAATAGAAACAAGATAATAGCGAGTGGCTCTTGGTATACACCGCCCCACTCGCAATAACAGAACAGTAATTAATAACCGCGCTGCATATCAACAACACCGACTGGGGCTTCACCCGCTTCGATACGCTGAATATTACTGGTAATCATATCCATCGCTTCATTAGGTAGCGTAAACGCCGCGACATGTGGCGTAATGGCAATGCGTGGATGTGTCCAAAATGGGTGCATTTGCGATAATGGCTCGCTAGCAAACACATCTAGCGCCGCACCAGCAATTTGCCCTGAATCAAGCGCTGAGAGTAAATCTTGTTCAATTAAATGTGCGCCACGTGCTAAGTTAATCACATATGCGCCTTTTTGTAGCTGGCTAAATAATTGCTGGTTGAGAATACCAACCGTTTCAGGAGTACTTGGTAATAGGTTGATCACCACACGAGTTCCTGCAAGGAAGCTTGCAAGCTGCTCATGGCCATAATAACTCTTCACTTTATCAAGGTGTTTTTCAGAGCGGCTCCATGTTTTGACGTGGAAACCAAAGCTAACTAGGCGCTTAGCCACCGCTTGCCCTAGAGCACCAGCCCCCATCACACCAATAACAAATTCGTCATGTTGATACGCTGGCAATTGTTTCCATTGGCGCTGTGATTGTAACTGCCGGTATTCATCCATACGACGGAAGTAAGATAAGACTTTCGCACAGGCATATTCTTCCATTTGAATCGCCATCCCCGTATCTTCTAACCGCATAACAGGCACCCCAGCCGGTAATGTCCCAGGGTTATCGTGCTCCTGTTTTAAAATAGCGTCGACACCTGCACCTAATGCAAAAATCCCTTTTAAATCACTGCGCCCAGCTAAACACTCATAAGGGGGTAACCAAACCATGGCATAATCAGCTGCTTGATTATCCCCTTTTTCCCATTGACGAATATTAGCTTGTGGTAATCTAGCACGCATGCCTTCAATCCACTGTTTTGAATCAAAAAATGGATGGTAAAATAAAATATTCATGGCGACTCCTCTTCGGTTTCTAACAGAGTGTGCCGAATGGCTTTTCTTTTCAAGTTAATCAACCTTATACAGCTCACTCTATAAGAATTTTGTTAACTAGCTAACGGTTTTCACTCTCCCTTCTTGCAGTTCAAAATTAACATAACAAATATCAGTCACCCTAAAATATAACAATTAAGATTAGATAATAATCAAATTGATTTTTATTTAGCTAAACAACCATAAATGTGGGAAAAAGAATAAATAGATAGTTGACGCAAGACGCTATTTTCCCTATAGTAGCGCCCCGTTGCAGAGCAGGTTTTTATTACCTACTCCACAACGGATATAGCAGTACAGATTTAGAAAAACGGTGAGGTGTCCGAGAGGCTGAAGGAGCACGCCTGGAAAGTGTGTATACGGCAACGTATCGAGGGTTCGAATCCCTCCCTCACCGCCATTTTTCTTCTAGTTTTCCCTTTCTTCTTTATACAAAACTTCCTTTTCTTGCCCATTTTTAGGGCCAATACCGATACCTCTTTCATGGTACTCGCGGCTAATGTCTTCCCAAAGTTCAGCATTTTCCACCCCTGCTACTTTTGGGTCGAAAACAGGGTCAATTCCCAGTTTTTCTTGTCGTTCATAATCCCGTAAAGCACGCAATGCAGGTTTCGAAAGAAAGACTATCGCGATTAAATTGAGATAACTCATACTACCAAAGCCAATATCGCCTAAACTCCACATTAGGCTAACTGACTCCACACTTCCCATAAAGACGATAATTAAAAATACAAACTTAAGGATCAATTTGAGTACTGGATAAGACAGCTTCCTATCAAGGTAAACGATGGTTGTTTCTGCAATATAATAGTAAGCCATCAGTGTTGTGAAAGCGAAAAGGAATACGGCAATTGAAACAAACCCTGACCCGGCTGAAGTAAATACTGTGGATACCGCCATTTGTGTCCACGCCGTTCCTGCGGCCACTCCTGGGACATATTCAACTAATGCTGTTGCAGAACCGTCAGGGAACACATTGTACATATTGGTCACGAGGATCATCAACCCTGAAGCCGTGCATACCACAACTGTATCAATATAGATTGAAAAGGCTTGGATCAAACCTTGTTTAACCGGATGGCTCACTTCAGCCGCCGCAGAACTGAATGTTGCCTCACCTGCACCAGCAACATTAGAAAAAACAGCTCGGCGTACCCCCCATGAAACCGCAGTACCGATAATTCCACCAAAAACAGCATCCATCCCCATTGCACTACGGAATATCAAGCTAAACATTGCTGGGACTTTCTCATAATGGCTACCTAAAATAATCACCATCATCACGATATAAGCAAGAGCCATAATCGGCACAATTTTATCCGCAGCACTCGCAATACGCTTGACGCCACCAAAGATTAACCACGCCATTAGCACAGTGACGATTACACCTGTCACAATCGGAGGGAGATTGAAAGATGTTTGGAAAGCATCTGCGATGGTATTGGCTTGAATACCAGGAACTAATATCCCATAAGATAAACAAATGACAGCAGCCACCACGATTGCAAACGGTTTTAACTTTAAACCTTTTTCAATGTAGTAAGGGGAGCCGCCTCGATATTGGCCATCAGAACGTTGCTTATAAATCTGAGCTAATGTTGACTCAATAAAAGCACTAGCCCCTCCTAATAGCCCCATGACTACCATCCAAAAAATAGCACCGGGACCACCCGCGGCAACGGCGGTTGCGACCCCAGCAATATTACCAACACCAACGCGACCAGATAAAGCTAAGCAAAATGCTTGGAATGAAGAAATCCCATCCTTTGATGCTTTATTTTCCTTTAATAAACAAACCATTTTGATGATATAGCGAAACTGTACTCCACGTGTCGCTAAAGTAAAGTAAAGCCCCACACCTAGCGATAATATGACTAATGCATTACCCCAGATGTAACCAACGATTGTATTAACGATGGCTTCCATTTTGTACTCCTTCGTTATTGTAATTGTTTATTGTGTGTTTGCAGGGGAAAAAAAACCTGAGCCCTTAGAGCTCAGGTCAACGTTATTTATTGGTGAATAAACCAGATAACTTTCTTTTGTGTATATTGTTCGAAAGCCTCTAACCCATTATCTTTACCGCCAAAGCCTGATTGCCGGAAACCTCCAAACGGCGTAGCGATACTACCCTCACTGAATCCGTTTACCGAAACCGTTCCTGCATTAATACGACGGGCAACATGCATAACTCGATGAATATTCTGACTATAAAACGAGGCCGCTAAGCCGTAGTGCGTATCATTCGCTAAAGCAATTGCTTCATCATCATTTTTAAATGAAGTGACTGCTAAAATGGGCCCGAACACCTCATGTTTAAACAGTGACATTTGGGGAGTAACTTCATCAAAAATTGTCGGCTCAAGATACCAGCCTGAACCTATCTCATGATGGACTTTTCCACCTGTAACGAGTTGACCTCCTTCTTTTATTGTTATGTCTAAAAACGATTGAACCTTCTCAAAATGCGCTTGTTCAATCATAGGCCCTATTGACACCTCAGCCTGTCGTGGATCACCCAATTTCCATTCTTTCAGTGCCATCGTTAGCTTTGCTAATAGTGGCTGCTTAATACTTTCATGTACTATCAGACGAGAACCACAGCTACAGTTTTCACTCATATTCCAAAATGCAGCGGCCAAGATATGCGGAATTGCAGCCTCTATATCTGCATCTTCGAACACAAGTTGCGGGCTTTTACCACCACACTCAAGAATAATTTCTTTTAAGTTACTTTCAGCCGAATACTTTAGAAACAGGCGCCCTACCTCAGTTGAACCAGTAAAGGAAACAACATCAACATCATTGTGCCGCCCAAGTGCCTCACCGACTTTTTCCCCTAAGCCGCATACAAGGCTTAGTGCCCCTTTAGGAACACCCGCTTCATAGGCAAGCTCGACCAAACGATAAGCACTTAACGATGTTAGCTCCGCCGGTTTGACCACCACAGAATTACCCACAGCAAGAGCTGGCGCAACCTTCCATGCAAACATTTGTGCTGGGAAATTCCACGGAAGTACTGCCCCAACCACGCCAATAGGCTCATTAACAATCAGCCCTAGCTCTTGCTGACTAGTTGGTGCAATTTTACCAAACAGCTTGTCGAGAGTTTCAGCATACCAATAGAAAGTTTCAATGGTGGCGGGTAAATCCGTATTTAAACATTCAGTTATTGGTTTACCTGCATCAACACAATCCAACGCAGCTAACTCCTCGCTGTGCAGGCTAATAAGATCAGCCCATTTAAGCATTACAGCTTTACGTTCTTGAGGGGATAGGTCACGCCAAATTCCCTTTTCAAACGTGTTGCGAGCCACTCTTACCGCAGCTTCAATATCTTGGGCATCCCCATCTGCGATATACCCAATGAGGCTATTATCAATCGGCGTACGGTTTTCTAACTTATTATTATGATTTGCATACCCTTCAATCAAATTGCCCGCCCATAATTTCCCTTGATTAGCGCGTTCGAATACCTGTTCTTGAGTGATTTTCATTCTGAGATCCCCCAGCTACGATTTGACTAATTTGATAAATTCATTACGTGCTGCAGTTGCTAAATTTGATAATGGCAAGCGAACAGGCCCCGCATTAAATGAGCCATTTAAGCAGCCAGCTTTAGCTTTTTGGTTATAATCACCTGATTCCATAGAATAAATTGCTGGGTATATGGTCTTCATAATTTGCTTGGCTTTATCCCAATCCCCTAATTGAGCAGCCTCATAAATTGCCACCTGTTCAGATGGGAATACATTACCTGCTCCAGCAATCCAACTTTTAGAGCCCCAGAAGAAAAAGTCCACAGGCTGGTCATCACAACCGCAGATCACTTCAAAGTTTTTAAATGACGTTTGGAGTAAATGAAGTGCGCGGCTAAAACTACCGCTGCTCTCTTTGATAGCGACAATGTTGTCAATTTCTGCCAACTTCATCACCGTATCAATTTCAATTTCTATACCAATACGAGCAGGGAAATTGTACATAATAATGGGTAATGGGGTTGATTTTGCTACTTTTTCATAGTGGGCATATACCCCTTGTTGATCGGGTAGACTATACGGAGGCGGTGATAACATTAAACCTTCATAACCGAGGTTTTTCGCTTGTTCAGCACGTGCGATTGCTCCCTCGGTTGACAAATCGTTAATGCCAGCAATTAGTGTCACACGCCCTTTGGCGATTTTGCTGACCGTTGATAATACGGTTTGGCGTTCATCTTCATTTAATGCGTAATATTCACCCGTTGTTCCGCACACGACTAAACCAGTGACGCCCTTTGCAATTAACTGCTCCGTTAGTTCTGCTAATCCACTAATATTTAATGATAAATCATCGTGAAATGGAGTGACTAATGGTACAAGAATGCCATGAAAGTTCATTTGAATTATCCTCAAAATTTAAAGAAAACGCTCAATAGAAAACGGACTACAATCGACGGCTGTCGGCTGTTCATGAATAAAACAATTAACTATATCTGCGGTGATAGCCGCTTGGGTTAACCCTAGGTGTTGGTGCCCAAAGGCAAAGATATACGGGCCTTTGTGGTCAATTACGGGTAAAGAATCTGATGTGGAAGGGCGAAACCCCATCCACGGCGTTGATTCTTGGCTATTAAGCGGGGTGGTTAGCATCGGCTCTGCTAAGGGAAGAAAATGATGAGCACGTTGCATATTCGGCGGTCGTTTTAACCCTGCATATTCAACAGTACCCGCAAGGCGTAATCCCCCAGCCATTGGGGTCATAATAAAACGCCTATCCATACTTGAAACAGGAATATTCAGCCGCCGCCCCTCCTGCGGCAACATTAAATGATAACCCCGCTCAGTTTCTAGCGGCACATTAATGCGACTGACCATTCTGACTAATGATTTAGAAAATGCGCCGCCTGCGATCACGACTTTTCGTCCTGAAAATACGCCTTGCGTTGTTGTTACTGTCGCTTCCAAATTTGAAGTTGAAGTAATTTGCGTTACTTCACAGTGGGTTAACACTCGGCCACCCAAATTGATAAACGACTGAGTGAGCCTTGAGTGCAATTCTGCTAAATCAATAACATGCCCAGTATCAGGGTAGAAAATCCCTCCCAACTGGCTTGTTGATAGAGCTGGCTCACGCTGCAATAGTTCAGCTTGTTGAATTAATTGGTTTTTAACACCAATTTTTGTAAGGTATTCACTATGTTCACCCAGCTTATCAAGGGTTTCATTTTTTTCTGCAACCAATAACGACCCTTCCATTTTAACAAGGTCACTAAGTTGCCATTTTTGAATAAAAGTTTGCCACGAATCAAAAGCAGCACGATTCAACGTGGTCAATGTACGGTGGATGTGTGTAAAAGGCTTGTGACGCATATTACCCACCAGCTTACATAACCATGGTGTTAACGGTAATAAGTAGCGCCAATCTAAACGTAAGGGCCCAAGCGGGTCGAGAAGCATTTTCGGAATGGATTTTAACACTGCAGGGTCGGCAATAGGAAATACCTGTTCAGTTGCAATATGCCCTGCATTACCAAACGAAGCTCCAGAGCCAATTTCATGTTTATCAATGAGCAACACATCCGTACCATTAGCTTGCACACTTAGTGCAATACTTAAGCCAATAATACCACCACCGATCACGACTACAGGATATTGATAAGCCATACCATTCCCCTACGAAACCGAAATGCCAAAACGGAATGGGTCTTGCTCATCAATAAGCAAGGTATTTTGACCACTAATGTAAGCGTTGCCTCTAATCGTAGGGATAATCCCATTCGCATCAGCATGCTGAAAACTAGCTTGAAATTGGCTTCCGATAACACTGGCTTGATGCCACACTTCACCAGCCACTAATTTTTTATCCGCAGCAAGGCAAGCTAGTTTTGCACTTGTTCCCGTACCACAAGGTGAACGGTCATAAGCGCCCCCAGGGCAAAGAACAAAACTTTGACTGTTCGCTGTTGGGTGTGAACTAAATAACTCAATATGGTCAATTTCTTGGTTATCTTTACCAAAAACTTTTTGGTCTAATAAGGCTTGTTTTATTTTTAAACAGATTTCTGTCAGTAGGTTTACTTGTTGAAAATTGACTGCAACAGGCGAATTTTCAACTAAGAAAAACCAATTCCCTCCCCAAGCGATATCTCCAGTGATGGTGCCAACTTCAGGGACATCAATCTGTACACCTTTACGATAACGATATGAATAAACATTTTGAATACTCACACTGCCATCCTGATGTAACTCGGCGGTGACTTCGCCTACGGGGGTTTCAATTAAGTGTTTTCCATATGAAATCTGCCCTAAAAAATGCAATGACGCGACTAAGCCAATTGTGCCGTGACCGCACATGCCTAAGTAACCTTCATTGTTGAAGAAAATAACACCAGCTGCGGCAGCTGGGTTTTGCGGCTTACATAGGAGTGCGCCGACAAGAATATCGTTACCTCGAGGCTCTAAAATGGTTGTACGACGCCAATCATCATGATGCTCACGCAGTAACTCTAATCGTGCAGCTATACTTTCATTTCCCAACTCAGGGAAACCGCCGATCACTAAACGCGTTGGTTCTCCGGCGGTATGAGAATCTATAACTTCAATTTTTTTATAATGAGATTGCATTTGTTAGCACCCTATCCACTTTAATTGTTAATAGAATGCTTGATTTTTGTTAACAACTCTTGATATCTTTCCAATCAACTTATGCGTTTTTCTGCACAATCTCAAAATATTTAAGAAAATTAGTTAAATTAATTTAAGAACCGGAGAACAGCATGATCAATTTAAATAAATTATTATTGATTAGTCAGGAAAATATGCTTTTTCCCGTTGATAATATTGATACTTTGCTAAATCACCTAGGTTTAGTGATGCCTCTTATAAATACATTGCCTAATGTGACTTTCTTTGTGAAAGACCATAATGCAAAGTATTTACTTGCGAATGATAATTTAGCCACTCGCTGTAAAATTGAGCATGTTAACCATGTAGTAGGTAAAAGCGCTGAAGATATTTTCCATTCTGAGTTAGGCCAAAGTTATAGTTCACAAGATTATTTAGTTATGGAAAAGAAAATTAGTGTCATCAATAAACTTGAACTTCATCTCTATAAAGTAGGTTTACTGGGTTGGTGTTTAACCACTAAAGTTCCTATTTTTAATACGAATAACCAAGTCATTGGGGTTGCTGGTATTTCAGTTGACCTTCAAGACGCGAAATCAGTGAGTCCAAAACTAAACAACCAACTTAGTCGAGTTGAACGCTACATTAGCGATAACTTTGATACTGCGATTAAAATGACAACGCTTGCGGAAATTTCCGGCTTATCTCTATCCCAATTGAATCGCCAATTTAAAGCTATTTTCTTGATCACTCCTCAGCAATATATTCAAAAAAAGCGTCTTGAACATGCTATTGAATTATTAGAGGATAATTATTCAATCACTGAGATTTCCAGTAAATGTGCCTATGCTGATCACAGTGCGTTTTGCCGTAAATTCAAAGAAATGACAACCATGACGCCTAGCCAATTTAAACGGATGCGAGCAGCCATAGACAGACAAAAAATAATTGCCTAATTAATACTGAACTACTCAGTAAAGATTAGATAATGAAAGTTATTTAACATTCATTGATAATGTTTATTTTATATTTTAATTCAATGAGTTAGTTAACACTCAATCTCAATTTCTACTCTATTCTCCCTTTTCTATAATATTAACTTAAGATAGCTCTTATTGTGGCTTAAGATGGATCGCGTATTGATATGTCACAAACCTGCATACTATTCGCAGTGATAGGAAAGGATAAACCAATGACAATTTATGATCTGAAACCTAAATTTCAAGATCTACTCCGCCCGCTAGTACGTTACTTATTTAAAGCCGGTGTGACAGCAAACCAAGTGACTATAGCCGCGTTACTTTTATCCGTAATGGTCGGTGCTGTTTTATTTTTCTTCCCCAACCCTCACTTGTTTGCTTTATTACCTTTTATTTTGTTTATTCGGATGGCATTGAATGCGATTGATGGCATGCTAGCCAGAGAACATCAGCAAAAAAGCAACCTTGGTGCATTTTTAAATGAGCTCTGTGATGTCATTTCTGATATCGCTTTATACCTACCATTTATTGTTATTTTTCACTCGTCCTTCTGGTTGATATTATTGATTTTAGTACTGTCAGTATTAACCGAGTTCATCGGTGTCATTGCCCAAGCCATTGGTGCATCACGACGCTATGACGGCCCTATTGGTAAAAGTGACCGTGCGTTTATTTTTGGGGCTCTAGGGTTATTGGTGAGCATATTCCCACAAATAGCCTTATCAAACTGGGTTATTTACCTGTTGGTTATTATGTCATTGTTGCTGTTTTATACCTGCTATAACCGTATCCAGCGAGCACTTGCTCAGTTAAATACACCACTGGATAATAAATAATTAAGGAATAATTATGAACGTTCAGACAGATTATCTGACGCAACGCTCCGTTACCGAATCACACTTTACAACTAGCGACCATACCTCTATTTTTTATCGCTATTGGCCAACTGAAACCCCCACTCAGAAAGCTATTGTCTTATTCCATCGCGGTCACGAGCATTCAGGGAGAGTGGCTCATTTAGTTGATGAATTAAATTTACCTGACTTTGCAATGTTCGCATGGGATGCTCGTGGGCATGGTCGAAATGACGGCCCGAGAGGTTATAGCCCCTCATTAAGTACATCTATTAGTGATGTAGATGAATTTATTCGCTATATATCTAGGCAGTATCAGATACCATTAGAAAATATCATTGTTATCGGCCAAAGCGTTGGCGCAGTGCTCGTCTCCTCTTGGGTACATGATTACGCCCCCAAAATCCGCGCAATGGTATTAGCTTCCCCCGCATTTAAAGTTAAATTATATGTCCCATTTGCACGTACTGGCTTAGCTTTAATGCAAAAAGCTCGTGGTTTGTTTTATGTTAATTCGTATGTAAAGGCAAAATTTCTCACCCATGACCAACAAAGAATTGATTCGTTTAATCGTGACCCTTTAATCACTCGCCCTATCGCTGTTAATATTTTACTCGAACTGTACAAAACGGCCGATAGAATCGTCGCAGATGCAGGTGCGATTACATTACCAACCCAATTATTTATTTCAGGTAGTGATCACGTGGTTCACCATCGCCCTCAACACCAATTCTTTGAAAAACTGAATACACCAATTAAAGAAAAACATGTGTTACCCGGTTTTTATCACGATACGTTAGGCGAAAAAGAGCGCCATATTCCTATTGAAAAAATTCGGGATTTTGTCGAAAAACTGTTTAGTTTTCCCCTTTATCAACATAATTACCAATATGAAGACACCTGGAGTGTTAGCGCAGAAAAATACCGCACTCTAATGACCCCGCTCCCTAAATGGTGCCCTAAAAACCTTATGTATAAAACCATGAGCAAATCCATGAGTACGCTTGGAAAAGCCTCTGAAGGGATACGTATTGGTTATGACAAAGGCTTTGATTCTGGTTCAACACTGGATTATGTATATCGTGATAAAGCCCAAGGAAAAGGCTTATTTGGCCGTATTATTGATAGACAATATCTCAATAGCATTGGCTGGCAAGGAATACGCCAACGAAAAGTAAACATTGAAAACATTTTACGCCAAGCTATTCGTGAGCTAAGCGAAAATGGCATACCTGTTCGGATCATGGATATTGCTGCTGGCCAAGGCCGTTATATCTTTGACGCTATTAATGATTATGGCAAAGTCGAATCTGTTTTGTTACGCGATTATAGCTCAGTCAATGTTGAACAAGGCCGTTTACATATTAAGCAACGTTACCTTGAGGATAAGATCCAGTTTATAGAAGGTAATGCATTTGATGCTGACTCCTTAGCTGCGGTAACACCATCACCAACGATAGGTGTAGTCAGTGGTTTATATGAGCTTTTCCCCAGTAATGAGTTAATTAAGCAATCATTAAATGGGCTTTCTCGTGCCATACCTTCAGGCGGTTTACTTATTTATACTTGCCAGCCTTGGCACCCCCAAGTCGAAATGATCGCGCGCGTACTACCAAGCCACCAAGGCGGCCAAGCATGGGTAATGCGTTGCCGAAGCCAAGGCGAAATGGATACATTAGTTGAAGAGGCAGGTTTTGAAAAATTAAACCAATCTATCGATAACTGGGGTATATTCAGTGTATCTATAGCTAGACGCCGCTAATTTACTTTCATAGTAAGTGATTGATAGTATGATTAATTTCGCCATCAATCACTTACCTTTAGCGGCCGTCATTATTGGTTAACATCAACGCTGTTATGTCATGAAAGCTGATTTGAACCGACCTTATACAACATATATACCTATTTATATGGCTATTGTTTATCATTAACCTATTCGTACTTTAAGGAAGATAGCAAAGGACTATGACTGTAATTTCTATTCCTAAACAAGCACCATCACGACGTCAAATTATATTATATGGCTTGTTATGGCTCGCGTTCTTAGCCCCTTTTTTCTTTCTAACTTATGGCCAAGTTAATGCTTATACCGCAACATTAAACCATGTCCCTTCCGTTGTTTTTTCTTGGGAGCCAGAGATCCCTTTTATCCCTTGGACGATCATTCCTTATTGGAGCATCGACCTTCTATATGGGCTATCGCTATTTATTTGCACAACTCGTAAGGAACAAACGATACACGGGTTACGACTCGCCATGGCTTCGGTTGTCGCTTGTATTGGTTTTTTATTATTTCCCCTTAAATTTAGTTTCTCTCGCCCAACGACAGATGGCCTTTTTGGCTGGATGTTTGATAGCTTAGAGTTATTTGACCTACCCTTTAACCAAGCCCCATCATTGCATATTATTTTATTATGGATCTTATGGTTACGATTTCGTGCTCATACACCTAACAAATGGCGTTGGTTGCTCCATAGTTGGTCTGCATTAATTTTAATTTCAGTTCTCACTACTTGGCAGCACCATTTTATTGATGTAATAACTGGCTTTGCTGTTGGCATCATAATTAGTTATTTGTTACCTATGCATACCCGCTGGCAATGGCATTACACGGGTTCTCCTCGTAGCTTCAAAATGAGTAAAAATTATGGTTTAGGGTCAATATTTTGTTTTGCTTTAGCTTTTTTTATTCAAGGTACAGCATGGTTATTACTCTGGCCTGCAATAGCATTATTTTTTATCACTGTAGGCTATTTGGGAACCGGCGCTAGTGTCTTCCAAAAAACCCCCGACGGCAAAATTTCCCTTTCAGCCGCTATCCTCTTACTGCCTTATCGGCTCATTGCTTGGGGAACCTATCATTACTTTGCTAAACATTGTGCACAACCGAGTATTATCAATGCGTATATTGTTTTGGGAGGGCGCCCGCTTTATCCTTTGCAAACACAAGCCGTTTTAGATATGACTTGCGAATGGCCTCGCAATACTTATAGCGAAGGGCAAGCTTACTGTAGCCAACCACAAATTGATTTGTTACCACTAAGCGCAGAAGATATCGAAAAATCAGTACATAGCATGGACCAGCTAGCAAAATTTGGTACTGTTTACATTCACTGTAAGCTAGGCTATTCACGTAGTGCTACGGTTGCTGTTGCATGGTTAGTCCACCATGGTGATGCAACAAACATAGAAGAAGCAATCGCGTTAGTTGAACAAGCACGGCCACAAGTTATTTTGAATGCGGCAACGAAAGAACAACTAAACTATTGGTATACACAATATCATTTAAATAGAGTGGCATAATGAATACTTTGATGGATAAAAATCATGGCGATATAATTATTGCTTTCACTAATAGCTGGCGCTATTTAGCAACGGGCTCCTTTTTATCCTTTATTTGTCAGTTTAGCCTATTCCTCTGTTTAAATTATAATAAATACTATTTATTTATTGCCATAATTATATTTATTATTAGTCATTATTATATTTATCGACTTTGGTTAGATAACCATTTCTTTAAAATTATCTATCACCAAGAAAACACCAAAGCCTTTGATAATACTTTAACTTTTCTATTTCCTAGGAAAACCAAAGACAGAAGTATGGAGCAACGCTGGTACGGCACCAAACAGCTATTTACCCGGGCATTACTGTCAGTACTATTACTTTGGTTATGGTTATTAATTACTGTAGTTACATTATAAGTAAATTAATTAGTAGTGATTAATATATTATTTACTATTAATCCCCACTAAAAAACACTAATTAAATATAATTTAAACCGGCAAAATTAAATAGGCGAATAAAATAAAATTGGCTATTTAACATTATAATATAATGGCTTTTTTTACTTTCACCACTGAAAACGTTATGATAATTGCAGATTCATTGATACATAACAGTTTTTTTCAGGTTGCTAAGCGTATCATTATAGATACATTTTCGTTTATTTTTCACCCTGTTATTTGGTAGGGTATAATGAGTACAAAAAAAATTAATAGTTTGCGCCCTTTTAGTGCGCTGATAGATTCTTGTTGGAAAGAAAAATATACCGTTGCCCGCTTAGTTAAAGACTTAATCGCGGGGATTACCGTTGGGATTATCGCAATCCCTTTAGCTATGGCACTAGCGATTGCAAGTGGCGTTCCACCGCAGTATGGGTTATATACTGCAGCAATTGCTGGGGTTATTATTGCCATAACTGGTGGGTCGCGCTACAGCGTTTCAGGGCCAACGGCTGCTTTTGTTGTAATTTTATACCCAGTATCGCAACAGTTTGGGCTAAGTGGGCTACTCGTGGCAACACTGATGTCAGGTATCATACTCCTTGCCATGGGCTTTGCTCGTTTTGGTAAATTTATTGAGTATATCCCTGTTTCCGTTACTTTAGGGTTTACCTCAGGTATCGCAATTACCATAGCAACCATGCAAATAAAAGATTTCTTTGGCTTGCAAATGGAACATGTGCCTGAAAACTATGTTGATAAGCTAATTGCGATTGGGAACACATTTCCAACGCTCCAATACAGTGACACACTCATTGGTTTATCAACCTTATTAGTTCTTATTTTTTGGCCAAAATTAAAATTAGCCTTTCCGGGGCATTTACCCGCTCTGGTTGTTGGTACTATCGTGATGTGGGTACTTTCATTATTTGGTCAAGAAGTGGCGACTATAGGTTCTGAATTTAGCTATTTACTTCCGGATGGCACCGAAGGTAATGGTATTCCGCCTATTCTTCCACAATTTATTTTACCGTGGGAACTCCCAGGAAGCTCACCAATTAGCTGGGGGATGATCACCGCATTAATGCCAGCCGCCTTTTCTATGGCTATTTTAGGTGCAATTGAGTCCCTACTTTGTGCTGTTGTATTAGACAATATGACAGGTAAAAAGCACCATTCAAATAGTGAACTCATTGGCCAAGGTATCGGGAATATTGCAGCGCCATTTTTTGGCGGTATCACAGCAACAGCAGCCATTGCACGCTCTGCGGCTAACGTACGTGCTGGAGCGACATCGCCAATATCTGCCGTGATCCACTCAATATTAGTCATACTCACCTTGCTCGTATTGGCTCCAATGCTTTCTTACCTACCACTCGCAGCAATGTCGGCTTTACTATTAATCGTTGCATGGAACATGAGTGCGGCTGGTAAAGTGATGTACCTAATTAAGCGCGCTCCAAAAGATGACATTATTGTATTAGTTCTTTGTATGTCTTTAACCGTGCTATTTGATATGGTTATTGCTATTACCGTTGGTATCGTTCTTGCTTCATTGCTGTTTATGCGTCGTATCGCCAACATGACTCGCTCAACACAACTTGCTGAAACCGATGAAGAAAAAAGCCGCTTAGTCGTTCGTATTAATGGCCCATTGTTCTTTGCCGCAGCCGAACGCATTTTCGATGAGCTACGGGTAAAAAGTGAAGGCTATGAAAGCATTATCATGCAGTGGGATGCTGTACCAGTTCTTGATGCGGGTGGTTTAGAAGCCTTTGAGAAATTCATAGAAGCGGTACAAAAAGATACACATATTTTAGTCTGTGATATCCCGTTCCAACCATTAAAAACATTAGCTCGCGCTAAAGTTATACCTATTGAAGGTGTATTGAGTTTCCATAACTCAATGGATAATGCATTGGAAGCAGTTAAAGAAATAGAGCAGAGTAAGGCGCCTACCCAAAAGTGACCCTGTAACAATTTAATTCTTTACTCTCGAAACCGCCACGTTAAATCACGTGGCGGTTTTCACATTAATATTCTAAACAAAACATTTCGTTTCCTGCTTTTTTACCTTTCTCACAAGCAAGTTCCCTAAGTTTTTTAGCTTTTTTCGGATCAATTCTTACCGTGCCTGTATTATCTTCAGAAAATTTAAATGCAGCCATCCATTCCGCATAGCCGGGATACGTCATATCATCAGCCTTATCAAACCATTGCTGCGCTTGTTTTTCATCTTTAGGGACACCTTGACCATCTAAATAGATAACCCCTAACCAAATTGGAGCAGTAAAATAATCAGGATTATTAAGAGCAACCACTTCATTAAGTAAATTCACTGACTGTGCGTAGTCTGTTTTACCAGCAGTTGGGTTAATTAAAGACTCTGCTAGGCTAATTTTCCCTCTAATACTGCCCAACTCAACCGCTTTTTTTGCATTTTTCCTTGCTTCAATAAACTCATCTTTAAAATAACTATCATTTAATAAGCTAATATCAGCCAATAATGCATATCCATCCGCATTACCATTCTTAGCTGCTTCATTGGCCCACAAGCGAGCACTATTGAGGTTTTGTAAAACACCTAAACCAGAAAAATACATCTCGGCTAATTGATATTGTGCTAATGCATCATTATTAATTGCTTTTTGCTGTGTCTGGGTAAAAACCTGCTTATCTTCGGGTGTAATATCTAGTTGAGCAACAGAATGAAAAGAAATAAAAAAAACAGAGGATACTATAATAGCTGTGTGATTTATCCGTAACATAAAATACTCTCATTAAAATAAATTAAAGTGCAGAACCTTGCCCGCCATTTTTTAAAAAATACTGATATAAATTATTCATTCCAACCCAATGATTTTCACACCACAAAGGTGCCAATAAGGTAGGTTTCCTTGCGCTAGCACTAATGCGGTGATAAACAATTTCAGGTGGTGTATAACGGATCATTTCCCCTGCAATTTGAGTATATTCATCAAGAGAAAGTGTTGCTAAGCGCCCTGCTCTCCAGCCTTTAGCCATCACACTGCCTTCGACGATATGTAATGGATGAAGTTTAATTCCATCAGTACCACAATTGAGTACTTTTTCGAGTGTCTGCATGTTCATTTGCATATTCTCACCCGGTAAACCACAAATTAAATGGGTGCAGACTTTTAGCCCTAATCGGCGGGCTTTTTGTGTAGTCTGCTGATAAGCAGCAAACCCATGACCACGGTTAATGCGATGCAATGTTTTATCATGGCCGCTTTGTAGTCCTAGTTCGAGCCAAATTTCATAGCCTTGTTCTTTATATTCGCTCAATAAAGATAATACAGAGTCGGGAACGCAGTCTGGACGAGTACCAACACACAGGCCAATAATATCCGCTTGCTGTAATGCCTCTTCATATAACTTCTTGAGTAGGCTCACTTCTGCATAAGTACTTGTATAAGCTTGAAAATAAGCAAGATAGCGCTTTGCTCGAGAAATGCGGGAGACTTGATGATTAATTTGCTCGCTAATTGTTTGCGAAGATTGGCTTTCATCTGAAAAGGAAGCGACATTACAAAACGTACAACCGCCTCGACCGAGAGTACCATCACGGTTTGGGCAACTAAAACCACCATGTAACGTGATTTTATAAATTTTTTCACCATATCGACGCTGTAAATCAGCGCCGAACATGGAAACAACTTCAGTTAGTTGCATGTCACGTCTGATTTAGCGACTTGTATCTAACTCAGGGAAGCTTTTAACAACTTCATCAATTGCTTTCATTTGCTTCAGGAATGGTTCTAATTTATCTAAAGGCAGTGCTGATGGGCCATCACAACGTGCATTGTCTGGGTCTGGATGCGCTTCAAGGAATAACCCGGCGATCCCCACCGCCATACCCGCTCTAGCTAACTCTGCAACTTGCCCACGACGACCACCCGATGCCGCTCCAAATGGGTCACGACACTGTAAGGCATGCGTCACATCGAAAATGACAGGGCAACCTTTAGAAGATTGAACCATCACGTTAAAACCTAGCATATCAACGACTAAGTTATCATAACCAAAGTTTGCACCACGATCGCAAAGAATAATTTTATCGTTACCGCCTTCAATAAATTTCTCAACGATATTACCCATTTGCCCTGGGCTAATAAATTGTGGTTTCTTAATATTAATGACTGCATCCGTTTTTGCCATAGCAGCGACAAGGTCGGTCTGACGCGCCAAAAAAGCAGGTAATTGGATAACATCGACCACTTCAGCTACAGGTGCAGCCTGTGCCGGTTCATGGACATCCGTAATGATTTTAACGCCAAAGGTTTGTTTCAGTTCTTGGAAGATTTTCATCCCTTCTTCAAGACCTGGTCCACGATATGAATGTATTGATGAACGATTAGCCTTGTCAAATGAGGCTTTAAATACGTAAGGGACCCCCAGTTTTTGCGTCACAGTGACATAATGCTCACACACTTTCATCGCCATATCACGAGATTCAAGCACATTCATTCCGCCAAATAACACAAACGGCAAGTCGTTCGCGACATTGATATCACCAATATTGACTACTTTCTGTTGCATACTCTTACCTTTAATATTTAGACAGGCTATCTGTCTGTACGTTAATTAATGTAATATGACTGGATGGTTATCCAATGAGTAAATTTGTATTTTAATCATTTCAGATACGGGGTCTTCTGGGCAATGTTCAATAAAGTAATTGAGATCACTTAATGCCACATGGTTGCAATCTAAATGTGCAAGTATTAGCCCACGATCACGAATTTCATAAGGGTCTTCTGGGTCGAGTGTCAGTAGCGTTTCGCAAACTTTAAGCGCTAACTCCATCTTTTTCTCTTCCATTAGCGCTGCTTTTAATGTGTCAAAGATTTTACGAATAACAACACTATTTTCTGCGGTCTCAAGTTGGTCATAAAAAAACTCAGAAAAAGGGTCAACGGTGCCCTTTAACCACATATTAAGAGTATGCAATGATAATGAATCGCCATTTACAGGGTTAATAACCCACTGTGAACCATCATTTTTTTCTGCAATGAACAATAATTGTGTCGGGAAAATCGCTGGCGCTATCTCTATACCTAAACGCTCTGCAATATATAAAAAAAGCGAACCTAGGGATACGGGCGTCCCTTGCTTGGAAGATAATACTTTATCAAGCCACAACATATCAGACAGTGAATAAATCCCTTCTGCCGGGCCAAATGACCAATCCCGATAGAACAAAGTAATAAGTTGTTCAATTTTTGACTCATTATCAGCTTGTAAATCAATAGCTGTTTGTGCCGCTGAAACTAAACTATCTAACTGAGCTTGCACTTTCATTAGTGGAAAATCATGGCGGATACATTGTGAAACGGCCATGATCCCTTCACTTAAGGGGAGTTGGTTAAATTCTATATTCGCTATGGTTTTCATTACATTTCCACTGCTGTGCCCACTTAACCATTCCATTGACCAAGTGAAATTCTTTCTCGTCCACCATAATCAAGACATGTCTCAATTTTGGTGTACCCATGTTCTTTAAATAAACCACGCACCGCGGGACCTTGTGTCCAACCGTGTTCAAGTAGTAACCACCCTTGATTCTTAATATATTTTTTAGACTCTTGAATAATATGTGCTAAATCGGCTAACCCTTCATTTTCAGCGACTAAAGCCGTTAAAGGTTCAAAACGCACATCCCCTTCACTTAGGTGATTATCATTTTCGTCAATGTAAGGCGGATTACTAATAATCATATCAAATTGTTGAAGAGATAGTGAAGCGAACCAATCACTTTGTATAAATTGCACATTTGAAATATTTAATCGCTGTTGATTTCGTTGAGCAAGTTTAACCGCATCAGGGTTAAAATCTACACCGATAACCTTGCTTTTAGGCATCTCAGATGCCAAAGCTAGTGCAATTGCCCCAGTTCCAGTACCTAAATCCAATAATTGGCTGGATTGTTCTGTTAAACGAGATAAAGCCTGCTCGACGATACATTCTGTATCAGGCCTAGGAATTAATGTGGCGGGAGAAACATACAGCGGAAGTGACCAGAACTCACGTTCGCCAACGATATAGGCAATCGGCTCACCTTTTTCTCTTCGTTGCAAAAGTGATTCTGCATGTTGAAACTCTTCTGCTTTTAATGTTGTTTCACCAAAAGCAAATAGATAGGTACGACTACGGCCTGTCACATGTTCCAGCAAAATCTCTGCGTCACGCTTTGCACTGTCACTTGCAGACAGCCGGTTAGCTGCCTGCTTTAGCCATTCTGTGTACTGCATTATTCCTGCTCAGACAACGCTGAAAGTTGGTCTGCTTGGTATTCGTTAATAATTGGTTGGATTAACGAATCTAATTTCCCTTCCATTACTTCATCTAAACGATACAAAGTTAGGTTGATGCGGTGATCTGTCACACGCCCTTGAGGGAAATTATATGTGCGAATGCGGTCAGAACGGTCACCTGTTCCTAATAGATTTCGGCGCTCAGAAGCCTCTGCTGCATGGCGTTTATCCATTTCAGCTTGGCGAATACGAGCACCTAGCACAGACATTGCTTTCGCTTTATTTTTATGCTGAGAACGCTCATCTTGGCATTCAACCACGATCCCTGTTGGGATGTGCGTAATACGAATCGCTGAGTCAGTTGTGTTTACGTGCTGACCACCCGCTCCCGATGAACGGAATGTATCGATACGCAGGTCTGCTGGGCTGATTTCAGGCAATTCCGCTTCAGGGAGTTCTGGCAAAATAGCGACGGTACACGCTGATGTGTGAATACGGCCTTGTGATTCAGTTTCAGGGACACGCTGAACTCGGTGACCTCCTGATTCGAACTTCAAACGCCCGTATACGCTGTCCCCTGAAATTTTGGCAATGACTTCTTTAAAACCACCATGCTCACCATCACTGGTGCTCATTAATTCCACTCGCCAACGATTATTTTCTGCATAACGACTATACATACGGAATAAGTCACCTGCGAAAATAGCGGCTTCATCGCCCCCAGCTCCAGCACGGATTTCAACAAAACAGTTATATTCATCATCAGGATCTTTTGGAAGTAACAATAATTGTAACTGCTGTTCTAGCTCTTCATTGCGCGCTTTCGCTTCTTTTAGCTCTTCTTGAGCCATCTCTTTCATTTCAGGATCATCCAGCAGTAATTCTGCTGTTTCAATATCATCCTGTACTGTACGCCATGCGGTGAAGCATTTAGCCACATCAGATAATTGAGAATATTCTTTAGATAAAGCACGAAAACGGTCTTGATCGGCAATCACACCCGCATCGGCAAGGTGCGCTTCAATTTCTTCGTAGCGTTCTTGTAATGCTTCTAGTTTTGCGACAATAGAAGGCTTCATTCGTTATATCAGACCTATGATTAAAAAGTGGTTATTGATGGTCCAGCCCTAAGCTGTCCCTAAGTAGATTTAGACGCTCAATATCACCATTTCCTGCTGCTTGTTGCAAGGATTTGGTTGGGGCGTGAATAAGACGATTGGTTAATTGTTGCGATAATTGCGTGATCACTTGCTCAGGGTCTGCGCCTTGGCGAATTGCCATTAACGCTTTTTCAGCCATATTAGCCCGAATGACCTCAGCTTGTGCTCTATAATCGCGAATTGTAGACACTGCCGCTTGTGAGCGTAACCAATCCATAAAGTGACTACTTTCTTGCTCAACAATAAATTCAGCTTCAACGGCGGCTGCTTTTCTCTGAGCAAGGTTCTGTGCAATGATAGATTCAAGATCATCCACAGTATAGAGATACACATCCCTTAATTTTTCAACATCTTGTTCTATATCACGGGGAACTGCAATGTCAATCAACAACATTGGTTTACTGCGGCGCACTTTCATTGCGCGTTCAACCATCCCTTTACCGATAATAGGTAGTGGGCTTGCTGTAGAACTAATGACAATATCTGCTTCCGCTAAGCGGTTATCAATATCTGATAACGAAATCACCTGAGCATTCACTTCATTGGCTAATAGTTCTGCCCGTTCACGAGTCCGGTTCGCTATCATCATTTTTTGCACACCATGTTCACGTAAATGGCGAGCAACAAGCTCGATAGTTTCACCTGCGCCGACTAACAAAATATTTAAGTGCTTGAGTGATTCAAAAATTTGCCGAGCAAGTGTACAAGCTGCAAATGCGACTGAAACGGCATTCGCCCCAATTTCGGTTTCTGTACGTACACGCTTAGCAACCGAAAAAGATTTTTGAAAAAGACGCTCCAGCTCACTTGATAACGAATGGTTGCCTTGTGAAAGTGCAAACGCTTTTTTCACTTGCCCTAAGATTTGTGGTTCCCCTAGTACCAAGGAATCCAAACCACTTGCTACACGCATTAGGTGACTAACTGCTCTATCATCTTGATGCCAATACAAACTGGGTTGTAAATCTTTTGGGGTAATACCGTGAAAATCACACAACCATTTCACTAGCTGTTCTTGAGCCCGATCTTGCGATTCAAGGCTCAGGTATAGCTCTGTTCTATTACAGGTAGACAGCACAACGCCACCACTCACTTGGGGCTGCTTAAGTAGGTCCTCAAGTGCGTAGTCTATTTTTTCAGGACCAAACGTTACCCGCTCACGCAGGGCAACAGGTGCTGTTTTATGGTTGATGCCTAAGGCTAATAAGGTCATTGTGCTTTACGACTTACTCACATTGCTTACATTGCTAATTATTTTCAGTAGCGCCTATCAATTAAGTTAACCATTGGCAGTACTGTTATTTATATTTTTCTATTGTAAATGATCCGCGCCCCTCTTTCTACGGTTTGCAAAGCGCTAACCCTCAGAAAGATGACCAACACCAAAAAATAAACCAAAAAAATGGCTTTCAATGGCTGTTTTTACAGGTTAAAGCAGATATCGGTTTTATAATTTATTAATATATCGTTACCAATTATCAGCCACATCATTATTAACTACAATAAGATGCATAAAGAATGCAATTATTTCGCACAGAAAGCAAACGCTGGCTGTTTGCCGTTACTTTTCCTGCATAGTAAATTAAATAATAGGAATCTGATTGATTGGTTAGCAATTTTAGCGCACTATTTTTCTTATTATTACACTATGTTATCTGCATGTAATGGGGAATGTTCTATTGATATTAGCTCGCTATCCTATTTATCATCTAGACCATTAAGTGACTCCGACAACACAAAACCGCTAAACTAGCTCAATGCCAGTAACTCAATGGATGCCGCTATCGGCACCGAATACAACTTTGAGATTTGATATGCAATTAACCCAAATGTTACCCTTTATTCGTCCCAATGTCCGTTTGCTACGCTTGCTCCCGCTGTCTTGCCTGCTCCTTACTGCTTGCGTGACAACGTCACAAAACACCACTAAAGGGACTAGCTCTGCTACAGATAGCCAGTGGAAAGCCCATCAACAAGAATTAAGCCAATTACGTGATTACCAAACACGCGGGTCATTCGCTTATAATGGTGGCGAAACCAAAACTTACGCTAAGTTTTTCTGGCAACAATATACCCCTGAAAAGTACCGTCTTTTACTCACTAACCCATTGGGGAGTCGTGAACTTGAGCTAACTGTTGAACCTGATTTAGCACGTTTAACGACCAAAGACGGGCAAACACATATGAGCGATGTCCCTAACGAGTTAATTTATCAGTTGACTGGGATGGAAATCCCCATCGATGACTTAACAGCTTGGCTGACCGGCTCTCCAGGCCGTGCCACAGATTTTACCTTAGATGAAAACCACCTCTTAAAAAGTGTCACTTTTGAAAATAATGGTGAAAAATGGCAACTTAATTATATCTCTTATGACAGCAAAACATCCCCGATGCTGCCAAATTACCTTGAACTACGCCAAGGTGATAGATTAATTAAATTGAAAATGGATAGCTGGACACTGAAAAAATGACATTAACATGGCCCTCTCCTGCAAAATTGAATCTTTTTTTATATATTACTGGCCAGCGCTCTGATGGCTACCATGAGTTGCAAACTTTATTTCAATTTGTGGATTACGGCGATGAAATCACCGTCACAACTCGTCAAGATGACCAGCTAAATTTATTGACAGAGATGGCGGGCGTCCCTGCCGATAAAAATTTAATTTTACGTGCGGCAAAACTGCTACAAACATACTGTCGACAAGTATTACAGTATTCTGGCCCGTTAGGCGCAGACCTTTCTATCCATAAAATATTACCAATGGGCGGTGGTATTGGTGGCGGCTCATCTAACGCTGCTACCACCTTAATTGCACTTAATGAGCACTGGGGGACTCAAGTTACTGATGAAACTCTGGCTGAACTTGGGGCAACATTGGGTGCAGATGTCCCTGTATTTGTTCGTGGTCATGCTGCTTTCGCTGAAGGCATAGGTGAAATTTTAACCAAAGCTTCCCCCAAAGAGAAATGGTATTTAGTCGCCCACCCCGGAATTGAAATATCAACCCCGATGATCTTCACAGATCCGCAATTAAATCGAAATTCTCCAAAACGCTCCCTAGCCGCATTATTACTGGCTCCGTACGCTAATGACTGCGAACCAATCGCAAGAAAACGTTTTCGTGAGGTTGAACAGCTTGTTTCTTGGCTGTTAGAATATGCTCCGTCTCGCCTGACAGGAACAGGCGCATGTGTTTTTTCTGAATTTGAAACACAAGCGGATGCCCTACAGGTGTTAAATCAAGCCCCATCGTGGGTGCAAGGGTTCGTAGCTCAAGGAGTTAATGTTTCCCCTCTGCACAAATTCCGCGCTGGGATAACCCGTGTATTGCACCAATAAGCACTGTCGCTATTGGTCAACAATATCTCTCTGGACGCAAGCCTGAGGTTTTTCTCGTGCCCGATATGAAGCTTTTTGCTGGTAACGCTACACCGGAACTAGCACAACGTGTTGCTAACCGCCTTTACACTAATCTTGGAGACGCGGCTGTTGGTCGTTTTAGCGACGGCGAAGTCAGTGTTCAAATTAATGAAAATGTTCGCGGTGGTGATATTTTTATCATCCAGTCAACTTGTGCACCAACCAATGATAACCTGATGGAACTGGTTGTTATGGTCGATGCCCTACGCCGTGCTTCTGCTGGTCGTATTACCGCTGTTATCCCTTACTTCGGTTATGCAAGACAGGATCGTCGCGTACGTTCTGCCCGTGTACCAATCACCGCTAAAGTTGTTGCCGATTTTCTGTCAAGTGTAGGTGTAGACCGTGTTCTCACTGTCGATTTACACGCAGAGCAGATCCAGGGCTTCTTTGATGTTCCTGTTGATAACGTATTTGGTAGTCCTATCCTTCTGGAAGATATGCTACAGAAAGATTTGGAAAACCCAATCGTTGTATCCCCAGACATCGGCGGCGTGGTACGTGCTAGGGCTATCGCAAAACTCCTGAATGACACTGATATGGCAATTATTGACAAACGTCGTCCTCGTGCAAACGTTTCTCAAGTTATGCATATCATTGGTGATGTTTCAGGTCGTGACTGCATCTTAGTTGACGATATGATTGATACCGGTGGAACTCTGTGTAAAGCAGCTGAAGCACTGAAAGAACGTGGTGCAAAACGTGTGTTCGCATACGCTACTCACCCAATTTTCTCAGGTAATGCTGTAGACAACATCAAAAATTCAGTCATTGATGAAGTCATTGTTTGTGACACTATCCCTCTTTCACCTGAAATTAAAGCGCTGAGCAATGTTCGTACTTTAACACTTTCAGGTATGTTGGCTGAAGCAATTCGTCGTATTAGCAACGAAGAATCAATTTCAGCGATGTTTGAGCACTAATTCCCGTTAGCTGGTTTTTAGCGTTCTGACAACGATTAAATGTCACCACAAAAATACAAGCCCCTACAGAAATAACTGTAGGGGCTTTATGATTTTAGAAAGAAAATAAACTATAGATACCTATTTCTATGACGCCTTAAGCCATAAAAATAACCAACTTACTCAAAAAACAAAAAGTTTTTGTGACATTACACTTGCAAGAGTGAAACTCACCTGACTTCCACTCTCACCTAGCCGTTAATAACATCAACACGCCCTATAAACTAGTCACTATTTATGGATAACGGTGATTATCCCTACGTGAATGATAATGGCGTTTTAACAACCAATAACGGTCTGCAACTTTTTCTCGGCCACCGACTCTCGCACCCGTAAGCCAAACAATAGCACCGATGAAAATACCAAACAGGGAACCATTAGTAACAAGCTCAGAAAGATTGAGATTAACAATATGAGAGAATAAGTTGATGCCTATGCTCCCTATCATTAAAACCATCCCTATTCCCATAAGAACATTACCAAGAAGATGAGCGCTTTTCCGTTTCATATATACCTCCAGTACCAGTAAACTGATAAGTAAGCATGTGTAAAAAAATTCGGTAATACTTTATATTTATGTAATGATTATAGTGCATTAAGTAAAATTTTTTGCGATGAGCATCACAAGGAAGGAAGTTAGCTAGGATTTCTACACAAAAAATGCTCTTTATCAAAAAAATAGAAAATCCGAATAATTTATAGCGTAACTATACTTAGGGTAATTTTACCCATGACAATTTTGTACATCTCCCATTTCTCAAGGTAAACTAGCGTATTACTTCCATAAACTGACAGTGAAATAGTCGCCGTGAGCAAAATTAAATTAATTGTTGGACTTGCAAATCCAGGTGCGGAATATGCACAAACACGTCACAACGCAGGGGCATGGTATGTCGATTTACTGGCCGAGCGCCATAATCAACCGTTAAAAGAAGAAGCTAAGTTTTTCGGTTATACCGCACGTATAAACATGGCTGGCAATGATATTCGCTTATTAGTTCCAACCACATTTATGAATCTTAGCGGTAAATCCGTTGCGGCCATCGCTAATTTTTATCGTATTAACCTTGATGAAATTTTAGTCGCCCATGATGAACTCGACTTGCCACCCGGCGTAGCGAAAATGAAATTAGGCGGCAGTAATGGCGGCCATAACGGTTTAAAGGATATTCAAAGTAAATTTGCCAATAACCCTAACTTTTACCGTTTACGTATTGGTATTGGGCACCCCGGTGATAAAAACAAAGTTGTTGGCTTTGTGCTCGGTAAGCCCCCGCTTTCTGAACAAAAGCTCATTGATGACGCTATTGATGAAGCAACAAGATGCACTGATATTCTACTTACAGATGGAATGGATAAAGCAATAAATAGGCTCCATAGCTTTAAAGCCTCCGCATAAGAGTTCATTTCATCAAAATCAACTTTTTGTGTATAATCAGCGCCAATTTCTAAACATTAGGTGCAGCATACGTCTGCCCCTTGCTATTAAGGTGAGAAACATATGGGTTTTAAATGCGGTATCGTTGGTCTACCTAACGTGGGTAAATCCACCCTATTCAATGCATTGACCAAAGCCGGCATCGAAGCAGCCAACTTTCCTTTCTGTACAATTGAACCCAATACGGGTGTTGTACCAATGCCAGACCCACGTCTTGAGCAATTAGCTGAGATTGTAAAGCCACAACGTATTTTACCAACCACTATGGAATTTGTGGATATTGCGGGCTTAGTGAAAGGCGCATCCAAAGGTGAAGGCCTAGGTAACCAGTTTTTAACTAATATTCGTGAAACTGAAGCTATCGGTCATGTCGTCCGTTGTTTTGAAAATGACAATATTATTCACGTTGCAGGTCAAGTTAACCCAGCAGAAGATATTGAAGTCATTAATACAGAGCTAGCATTAGCCGATCTCGATACCTGCGAGCGTGCTATTCACCGTGTACAAAAACGGGCTAAAGGTGGCGATAAAGACGCAAAAGCAGAATTAGAAGCTTTAGAAAAATGCTTGCCACATCTTGAGCAAGCCGGCATGTTACGCACTTTAGACTTATCAGCGGAAGATAAAGCTGCAATCCGTTATTTAAGCTTTTTAACATTAAAACCAACCATGTACATTGCTAACGTCAATGAAGATGGCTTTGAGAATAACCCTTTCTTAGATGTCGTTTATAAAATTGCTGAAGCGGAAGGTTCTGTCGTTGTTCCAGTTTGTGCGGCGATTGAGTCTGATATTGCCGAACTGGAAGATGAAGAACGTGATGAGTTTATGGCAGATTTAGGCATCGAAGAACCCGGTCTTAACCGCGTTATTCGCGCAGGATATGAATTGTTAAACTTGCAAACTTATTTCACGGCGGGTGTCAAAGAAGTACGTGCATGGACTATTCCTGTCGGAGCAACAGCCCCACAAGCAGCAGGTAAAATTCATACTGACTTCGAAAAAGGCTTTATCCGCGCACAAACTATCGCTTTTGATGATTTTATTCAATATCGCGGCGAACAAGGTGCTAAAGAAGCAGGTAAAATGCGCGCTGAAGGTAAAGATTATATCGTTAAAGACGGCGATGTACTTAACTTCCTGTTTAATGTGTAAACTACCACTTAAGTTCTCACACTAATGCATTTTATTATCTAATAGTGTAAAGCGCATAAAACCTATGGGCTTTACACTTTTTATTTCACTTGAACATCAATATTTCTATAAAACCAAATGCCTCAATGCATTTAAACCCGCCCCTACTTGCTTCGTCCTGCATCGTATTTTTTAGTAATAAACACCAGGAATCTAGTGACTTTGGTCTTTAAGCATCTCTACCGCCAAATCATGCCATAGTTTTACACGGCGGTTTTGGTGACTGCTTTTTAATGTTGCTAAGGCTAAGTCATAAGACAGTACAGGCTCAATCACCGAAATGGCTGATAACCCTTTCGAATTGCTTTTATTCCACATGCTATCAGGAAGCAATGTCACCCCAACCCCAGCTTTAACCATTGCAGTAACCAAATCTAGGTGGTGACTACGTCCTGCAATTATTGGTTGCTTCCCATAAATACCACATGCACTAATAACTAATTCATTAATTAAAAAATCATCTGAAAAGAAAATGAAAGGCTCATTCACTAATTCACTAAACTTGACCGTTTCTTTCTCAAACAATGCATGCTGTTCATTCACTAAGAGTACCAAGCGGTCAGTTGCAAAAATATGTAAATCATAGTCCTCATTGTCAAATGGCAGCATAACGGCGGCAGTTTCCACTTCTCCATTTAATAGTGCATCCATCATTTTACGTGTGCCTAACTCATGAATTTTCAACTCAATATCAGGGTAACTCTGGCTAAATTTCATGATTATGTCAGCAAAATATGTAGAAGCAATAACTGGGGGTAAACCCACATGTAAGATACCTGCTAATGGTCCTGACCTCTCTTTTAGTGATTTTTTCATATTATTAAAAAGTTCAAGTAATTGCACCCCGTAACGGTACAGAATTTCGCCTTCATCGGTCAGCTTAACCCCATCAGGTGCCCTCACTAATAAAATATAACCAAGCTCCTGCTCCAACTTTTGAATACTTCGACTGATTGCCGGTTGTGTAATAAATAAGCTTTTCGCCGCTCGGCTGAACCCATTAAGTTGTACAACCTCTACAAAATATCGTATTGCGCGTACGTCCATTTCTTCACCTATTACTTTTAGTTATAGCTACGATGATTATATGTGATTTCCAAATAAGAGAATTATGCACTAGAAATAATATAAAGCAGAAGATTTGTCTAATATAATTACTAGGAGCAATATAATGAGTAAGACAGTCATTGAACATGTTCTGAGCCGCTTAAACGAAATTGGAATTTGTGACATTTTTGGTGTTGCTGGTGACTATGCCTTCCCAATTGAAGATGCAGTTTGTGAAAGTAAAAATATGCGTTGGATAGGCAATTGTAACGAATTAAACGCCTCATATGCAGCAGACGGCTATGCGCGGACAAAGGGTGCCGCCGCACTGTCTACAACCTTTGGTGTGGGCGAACTGAGCGCATTAAATGGTATTGCCGGTTCTTATGCTGAAAACCTTGCTATTTTCCACCTTGTAGGGATGCCAGCAAGCGGCGTGCAGAAAAAACATCGCTTAGTTCACCATTCTCTTGGTAATGGTGATTTTGATGTTTTTTATCAAATGAGCCAACATTTAAGCTGTGCTCATGCCATTTTAACACCTGAAAACTGCATAGCAGAAACCGAACGTTTAATCACGACAGCCTTACATGAGCGGCGCCCTGTTTACCTAGGTTTTCCCTCTGACTACGCAGTCATGCCTGTCATCGCAGATGAAAACACTGAAACAATCACTATACATAAAAGTAATGACGAGTCACTATCAGCTGCAGTAACCGCTATCATAGAAAAACTCAATTCAAGCTCACAAGCCTGCGTTATTCCCGGTATTTTAACGGCTCGACTCGGCTTAGCTGACGATGTTCAAACTATTATCAATAAAACAGGGCTTCCTTATGCAACCATGTTTATGGATAAAGCTATTTTAAGTGAGTCTAATCCGAGCTATATGGGGATTTATAATGGCCAATTAATGAACCATGCTGTCGCTGAATTTGTTGAAAATTGTGACTGTATTTTAGGTATAGGGGCTGTATTAACTGATTTTAATTCAGGGAGTTTTACCGCAACTGTTAAAGTGGAAAACTGGATTAATATTCTAGCAGACCATGTCAAAATAGGCTCTGCCGTTTATCCACAAGTTTATATGAAAGACGTGCTTAGCGAACTGAAAAGGCTAGCCCCATCATTAAACCATCGAGGCATCACAGCACAAGGGCTCGGAGAACCAATTCAAAATCAACAAGGGAAAATTACCGCCGCCTACCTCTATCCACGCCTAGAAAAAATGTTTAAAAAGGATGATATTATTATTACGGAAACAGGCACCGCTTCCATGGGCTTAGGTTTCGCCTTATTACCTGAAAATGCTCAGGTCTATAACCAGACTCTATGGGGTTCGATTGGCTGGGCGACCCCCGCTGCCTTTGGCGCGGCCATCGCTGCACCACAGCGACGTGTTATTCTAGTCACAGGGGAAGGTTCACACCAATTGACAGTACAAGAAATTAGTCAGTTTGCCCGTTTTGGTTTAAAACCCATTATTTTTGTACTCAATAATGATGGTTACCTAATTGAGCGCTTACTCTGTAAAAACCCTGAAGCTTATTACAATGATATAGCTCAATGGAATTATGCACAATTATCCGCAGCACTAGGGTGTACAAATTGGTATTGCCAGAGAGTCACTGATTGTAACGAGCTAGATGCCGCAATAAAAGCAGCAGAGTTATCAGATAATGCTGCTTATATAGAGATCGTTATGGATAGGTATGCCGCATCTGAACTCGCACAAAAACTCGGTGATTCTATTGCTTCATTATATTCGTTTTAAACCAGAGTGTTCGGTACCCTCGGTGTTTTCATACACCGAGGTATAAAAAGCAACCTAAAAGTAGGTTACTCAAATACTAAGCCTACATCATGTTTTGATTGACTCAGTATCTTCGAGACGGTTAATGCCAATTCTAGCAGTTCTTGGCAAGTCGTTAATTTATTGGAGGCAATCTGATCACGAAAGAACGCAAATTCGTAAACCATATGATTAATTGCCCTATCCCGAGAAACCGTTGTGATGTCCCCATCAATACACACCTCAACTGATTCACAAAGACTTGGTGCGCCAATAACACGAATATAGCCTTTCGTCCCTTGAATAATAAAATAACCTGGACTTGCTGAATCTTTAGCGCCAACACAAGTAGCTACCGCAGTAGAAAAATAGGCCGTTAATACACCTGAAGTATCAATCCCATTATACCCTTTGTTGCAAATATATTGGCTTTTCTCTGGAGCCCCCAATAATGCGGATAACAGATAAATATTATAAAGGTTGATATCATACAGTGCTCCACCTGCTTGTTTGGGGTCAAATGCAGCATGAATATGGCCTTGTAAATAATCATTATATCGGCTTGAATATTGTGAATAATTACCTTGAATTATTTTTATTTCGCCTATTTTATCAATATATTGCTTAATAAAATGAAATTCAGGTGTGTGTATTGATGTAATAGCTTCGAATAGATATAAACCTTTTTGACGTGATAAAGAAATTAACTCCTGCAACTGTTCCCAATCTGGCGTGAAAGGTTTCTCACAAATAACATGCTTATTTGCCATCAACGCATCATAGGTATATTTGTAATGCAGATGATTTGGAAGCCCAATATATACAACATCAATATCCGGCTGTTGTAAGAGTTTTTCGTAATCCGTATACAAGCTAGCTATATCAAATTGTTGACAGATTGACTCCCCCTTTTCAATACTTTCAGCCCTAACACATAATGCGGCCAATTCTACCCCTTGCACCTGCGTTAGCGCATCAAGAGCCATCATGATTATTTTACCTGAACCAATCAGCGCTATTTTCATCTACGTTACCTATATAAGAAGAGTAAATTTTATTCTGCCACAGAGCATCACAATTAAGAAATCCCTTCGATTAATTTTTGATACTGACTCCCCTTTCCAAACTGTTCAATTAAAAACTCGGTAAATGCTGAGACTTTTCGTGGTAAGTATTCTTTTGCAGGATATACCGCATAGATATTGTGCTCAGGTAATTGATAATTCCCCAATAAAGGAACTAATTGATGGTTATTGTCACCTATAGCCGTAATGAAATAAGGTAACAATGCGATACCTATATCCGCTAATACGGCTTGGATTAGTGCCTGACTATTATTGGCACGAAAAGACCCTTTTGGTATATGGCTATATTTTTTCCCTTTTTGGTAAAATACCCACTCTTGCCCTGCTTGGTAAAATGAATAGCACAAACAATTATACCCTTTAAGATCGGCGACTTTTTGGGGAGAACCATATTTCGCCAGATAAGATTTCGATGCATACAGCCGACTATGGCAAGGGGATAATTTACGCGCAATTAAGGACGAATCAGGCAACGCACCAATACGAATAGCTAGGTCATATCCCTCACTAATTAAATCTACTACTTTATCATTAAAAGATAACTCAACATTAAGCTCAGGGTATCTTTGCATAAACTGGGGGAGAACTTTAGCTAAGTGTAAAGTGCCAAAAGACATTGGAGCTGAAACCCTCAGAGTTCCTGTTATTTTATCACTAAATTTAGCGGCAATATCATCTGCCATAACCGCGAATTGATAAGATTGTCGAATATAACGAATATATACAGCCCCCGCTTCCGTCAAACTTACCGTTCGAGTAGTACGATGGAAAAGTTTTATTCCCAGTTTGTCTTCGACGATTTGAATTGTTTTACTTACCGCCGATTTAGTCATATTTAATGAATTTGCCGCTTTAGTCAGACTTAAACTATCAGCCACTGCAATCAAAACTGGAAATGCATTCATATCCATAGATACCCCATTGTCAACCAAAAGGAAACAGTGTGTTTTCTTGATACCAAAGAAAAAACAGCATACCTTATCGCTACAGAAATACAATGTTTACGCGATAAGACATATCATTATGAAAAATAAATATATTCTATCTTTTCTTGCCTTAGCCTCTGGGGTTTTACTGTCATTGATGATCATGGCAAATAGTTACCTAGCCCGCTTTACAACACCATTGACAGCATCATGGCTTACTCATGGCATCGGAACATTATTTTCACTCGTTATTTATTTTTTTTACTTACAAAAAAGGAAACAACAAGTAAGAAAACAACAAGTTCAGTCACAAGTCATAAAAAAAGGGAAAATGATTTGGTATTTAGGTGGTATTCCTGGGGGCTTTACCGTTTTATTGGCAGCAATAACCGTTAATAGCCCACTATCACTTGCGGGAAGCATTATTTTAATGATCACCGGCCAAATTATATTCGGTTTGTTAGTAGACACTATGGGCTGGTTTGGTGTGATAAAACGTAAAATTACAGTTAGTGACTTTCTGATGTGTACATTATTAATAACAGGCTGTAGCTTGTTAATTATAGGAAAATAATAAAATGAGTATATATACTTTTATCGCATTACTAAATGGTATTTGTATTGTTATTAGCCGCACATTAAATGGCAAATTAGCTCAACAACATAATGCGTTCTACAGTTCACTAATCAACCACTTTGTTGGTTTTTTGTTTCTCACTATCATGGTGCTCATTTTTAAAACATACCTGTTTAATTTCAATGAGATCCCGTTAGTTGCATTCATTGGCGGTATCATTGGTGCGTTTTTTGTTATCATTAATAGCTATGTTCTACCATTGCTTGGTGTCATGCTCACCTCAATACTGGCTATTTGCGGCCAAATGATTTCAAGCTTAGTGATTGACCTTGTAAATGGCGCACATAGTCAAAATGTCTACTTACAATTAATAGGCGTTGTATTAATTATTGGTGGTGTATCCATTCATTTTATCAGGCGAACCAATTAAATTACTTTTTAAGGTTTTTTATCTCTGTTTATTTTGTTTTTTACTTGAATAGCCATCCGCTTTCTTTATTTGCCAAATAGAAATTAACCAATTGTTTTATATAAAAAATCAATTATTAAATACGCTTTCTAACACGCTAAATTCATTTTCAAAAACCTAATCCACCTCACAATTTATTAACAACTCTCTTGAATCATTTTTAGTTATTCCCCATGCTAATTTTATTATATAAACCAGTGGTTTACTGTACAAACCAAGTGAGGCAATCATGAAAGACAATATTGTGACGGCTGTTGATGATGCTTTATTACTGATGATGTTATTAGGTGAGAAAAATAACCTTGGATTAAGTGAGCTAGCTCGCTTATCTGGAATGAATAAATCTAAAGTATACAGGCTATTATGCACATTGGAGCATCGTGATTTTGTACAAAAAAATGATAACCCTGTTACCTATCATTTGGGTCATCAATTATTAAGCTTAGGAAATTGTGCTCGCCAGCAAATCAACTATATCCAAGTAGCTGATATTGAAGCTGAACATCTACGCCAACTTTTTGATGAAAACATTCAACTGCGTATACGTGATCACCATGAAATTTTGCAAGTTCTTCATAAAGCTTCAGGGCAGTCACTACAAGTTCGCAGTGAAGCTGGTAACCGCCGCCCACTCGGTTCAGGTGCCTCAGGAAGAGTATTACTCGCCTATGCTCCTACCACTGTGCAGGCGCCCTTTGTTGAAAAAAATGCCTCCCTGACCAAATCCCTTGACGAAATACGGGCACGGGGTTTCGCCATTACACGCGGGGAATTAACGGCGGGAATAGGTGCTATTGCCGCCCCTATTTTTTCTCAACAGGGCGAATGCATTGCAGCACTCAGTATCAGCCTTCCTCTTAGCCGCTTTTCTGATGAAAAAGAACACAATATGACGGAGCAATTACTCCAAGCGACTCAACGTATTTCGAGGCAACTCGGTTACCACTTATAATTAATACAATAAAAGAGATAACACCCATGCAACCAACACAAACCACAATACACAGCCCATCACCATCTCCTGGCTGGCAAATGAACCCCGTTTTAGTGATGTTAACCATTGTTGTTATTGCTTTTTAATGACTTACTTTGTTAATTCAGGGCAGTATGAACGCGAGGGTAAAAAGGTCATTCCAGGTTCCTACCAAACCATCACAAAACAAGTAACTGTTGACCAAGTATTGGGAATAGAAAAACCGGCTGAAAATGAAGCGGCTCCTGTCAGCCTACTTCAGCTATTCAAAGCCATTCCTGAAGGAATTATTAAACAATCCCCACTTATTTATATGGTGCTATTTATTGGTGGTATGTTTGGTATTCTCAATAAAACAGGCGCGATTGAGTCAGGTTTAGAAAGGTTGCTGCATGTCACTCGTGGCAATATTTACCTCTTAATCCCTTTTTTAATGATTGTTTTTTCTATGGGTAGTACCTTTATGGGGTTAGCTAAAGAGTATCTTTTAGTGATCCCGATGGTTATTGCCTTAATGAAGCGTGTCGGGCTTAATGAGCTCATCGGTCTTGCTATTATCGCTATCGCTGTCAAAGTGGGTTATTTGGCATCAATTACTAACCCATATGCCTTATCTATTGCACAACCGCTCGTTGGCTTACCTGTGTTTAGCGGCCTCAGTATGCGGGTTGCAGCCTACTTTGTGTTTATTACTTTAGGGATCTTATTTGTTTTCTATAGCATTCGTAAGACAACATTAACTTCTTATGTTGTCGAAGAACATGTCCAATCAAGTCAGTTAACCCGCCGCCATAAACTCATGCTCATTGTTTTAGCGATTGGCGTGGCATTTTTAGTTTATGCGTCTAATCGCTGGCATTGGAAAAATAATGATTTATCTGCTTATTATTTATTTTTAAGTGTCATTCTCACTTTTTGTAGCGGCTTAACCGCCAGTGCAGCGGCGGATGCCTTTGTCAGCGGGATGAAAAAAGTGCTGATTGCGGGTGTCTTAATTGGCCTAGCTACCGCCGTTGAAATTATTCTTTCACAAGGGAAAATTCTCGATACCATTATTCATCAACTAGTTGGTTTAGTTGGCGACCATGGTGCTTATATCTCGTCATATAGCATGTTCCTTTCGCAGTTATTACTGGATGTCGCCATCCCTTCCACATCAGGTCAAGCCGCCGTTACTATGCCAATTTTAGGTCCAGTAGGGGAAATTTCAGGCGTTTCGCCACAAACAACCGTCTTTGCGTTTTTAATGGGCAATGGATTAACCAATATGATCACACCAACATCCAGTGGGCTACTCATCTTCTTAGCTACCGCAGGGGTAAGTTGGACGACATGGGCAAAATACATTTTTCCTCTATTTTTAATTTTTATGGCAGTCGGAATTGGCTTATTAACCATAGCAGTAACCATAGGGTATTAGCAGGATGGATATGAAGAATTACCGCGTAACAATGCGCGATGGGATCACGCTTTCTACTGATGTTTATTTTCCTCAGGGAAAATTATCAGCAGCTTACCCTGTTATTATTGAGCGTACACCTTACGATAAAACTGCACCTTCACGCTCAGAAAAAACGGCTTCTGGACATCAAATTACACGCCAAGAGATGGCCCAGTATTTCGTTAACCACGGGTTTATTGTGATATTTCAAGATTGCCGTGGGCGCTATGACTCTGAAGGAGTATTCACTAAATACATTAATGAAGCCGAGGATGGTTTCGACACATTACAATGGATCATGGAACAACCTTGGAGCAATAAGAAAATAGGTTCAATGGGCCTCTCATATGCCGCACACACGCAATTGGCAATGGCTTGTTTGAACCCTCCAGGTTTGCTAACTATGGTGTTAGATTCCGGCGGTTTTGCCAATGCCTTTCAGTGTGGGATCCGCCAAGGAGGCGCATTTGAACTTAAACAAGCTACTTGGGCATTTAAGCAAGCAAAATTAAGTCCATTAGCGCAACAATCGGCTAAAATATCAGCAGCACTTGAGCAAGAAAATATTCATGATTGGTTTGCTGCAATGCCATGGCATCAAGGACATACCTTACTAAAACATGTCCCTGAATATGAATCCTACTTGTTTGAGCAGTGGGAAGAAGAGTGTTTTACAGATTATTGGCAGAAAATAGGTATTTATGCGGAAGGATATTATGACCAAATACCTGATATCCCAGTACTATTCATGTCCAGCTGGTATGATGCCTATGTCAGTTCCACATTAGATAATTACCGTGCATTTGTCACCAAGAAACAATCCCCGCAAAAATTAATCATGGGGCCTTGGTTACATGGGGATCGTAATATCACCCACAGTGGTGATGTCGAGTTTGGTGATATCGCAACATTTGACCGCAATGTAAGCGAAGATTGGTTATCTTGCCGTTTATCTTGGTTCCAAGAACACTTACAAGGTAATACAACTGACTGCCCCCATGAGGATGTAACTATTTTTATGATGGGGGGAGGTTCGGGTAAACGTAATACTAACGGGCGTTTAGAGCATGGTGGCCAGTGGCTAACCCATCACCAATGGCCGCTGCCCAATATTAAGCCTACAGCTTTTTATTTATGGCCCGACAATTCATTACGCCATGAAAAACACTCTGAAACAGTGTCTTTATCCTATTGTTATGACCCTAAACACCCCGTCCCGACAATTGGAGGGGCTTTAACATCTGGGCAACCCATATTTTGGGGCGGTGCATTTGATCAGCGTGAATTACCGCAGTTTTTTGGTAGCAAAGGAAATAACCTCCCCCTTGCATCTCGTTCTGATGTACTGGTATTTGAAACGGAAGAATTACAAGAAGAGGTATGCTTAGCTGGGGATATTGAAGTCTCATTATGGATCAGTAGTGATGCCCTGGATACCGACTTTACAGCAAAGCTGATCGATGTTTACCCACCAAGTGATGATTACCCACAAGGGTATGCAATGAATATCACCGATGGCATCATACGTTGCCGCTTTCGTAATGGCTATGAACAAAAACAGTTACTCATACCGGAGCAAATTGTTGAAGTGAAGATAAAACCATTTGCTTGTGCTAACCGCTTTACCAAGGGCCACCGTATCCGGTTAGATATCTCAAGCAGTAATTTCCCCAAATATGATTTCAATACCAATACGGGGGAAATGATTGCAGGTGATAGGAAATTACAAGTAGCCCGCAATAGCATACATATTTCGAGCGAACACCCATCAAAAATTGTATTACCTGTTATTAAACCACGTTAATCGTTTTCAATAATAGTTAATGTATTCCGTTACCTGCTTTAGTTATTTGATAACACTAAAGCAGGTAAAACATGGTCATCGCCTATTGTGCTTGTACCCAAAATACACCGTCACCATCTAGCACGGTAAAAGTTTGGTGTAAATAGTCGCTATCGGCTTGGGGATCAAGATCCGCAAATAGCTCCGGATGGATAAACTTCGCAATCGCCTCCACTGCAATAATATTAAATGGAGTATCATAATATTGTTGATATAGTGCTAATACTTGTTTGTTTTGAAATGCCGCTAACGAACGAAACTTAGGGCGTTCCATCAGCTTGTTCAGTCGCGCTAGAGACTTTTGTTTATCCCCTGTATAACCCAATGGTACTGAAGCGCTGCCTTTACGGGTACTATCCCAATCAGCGGCTGTCATCAAATAGTAATCTGGGTTGCTGTGGATTAATTGCTCCTCACTAATTTCCCCACCCATGCCAATGCTAAACCATTGTGAACCGAGGTTATTTCCCCCTGCTGTTTCAACAAACTCACCAAAATTACCATTACCAAAGGTTTTACAACAGTAATCAACCCCTGAAATACCAGCGGCCCTTTCAATAAATACACTTGGACGTTTATCTTTATCAATCGAGGAGACCCTTGAACGAATTAACCCCAATTTTTGTTGATAAAACTGGTTAAATTCCTTCGCCTGCTGCTCCTCACCAAATACTTGCCCGAGTATCGTCATACTCGGCATAGTATTTTTAAGTGGGTATTGTCTAAAATCGATAAAAATGACAGGTAAACCGCTTTTTTCCAATAATGATAACGTCCCGCTTTCTGTTAGCTTGCTTTTCAAGCCAATATCAAAAATCAATAAATCGGGTTGAGCAACTAGCGCTTTTTCTACGCTGAAATCAGTAGTGTATGGGTTAGGAAACACAGGGATCTTTTTGAGTTCTGGGAATTTTTTGCTATATGCAACACTTAGGTCAGGTGCTTTTTTTATTAACGCGTCATCCCAAGCAATAACCCCTTTTAATGGCGTTTTGGGGTGTAGTATATTCAGTGCTACCAAGACACGGCTATCCGCTAACATTACACGGGATACTGGCACATTCACCGTGACTTCCCGACCTGCAATATCCGTGACCACAGTAGGTGCAGCCATGCTTGTAGCCGCAAAAAATAGGCTAACGACGCTAAGAATTACACCCAATTTTTTGATAGTTTGTCTACCAGTCATTGTTTTGCCTTATATTCATTAAAATTTCACAGACGCTTGAACGTAGTAAGTTCTCGGCTGCCCAACATAAATGCCATAATTGTTATCCGTAGAGCGTGTGAAATAGGTTTGATCAAATAAATTTTTAATACCAGCGGATAGCGTTAAATCAGACAAACTTCTCCCAAAATGGTATTCACCGCGAGCGTCCCATACCATATAACCTGGGATAGTCCCATAACGGCCATCCACGCTTGGTTTAGTAACATATTGGTCTGTTGTGCCTGGTGACTCTTGGGTTGATTGCGCATAAGTATTCAAGTTCCAAACCCAATTCCCCGTTTCGTAACGGCCACCTGCGGTGAATACTTGGCGTGAATAAAAAGGTAAATCTTTATGAGCAAAGTTCCCTTTCTTACTCACCGCCTTAGTGTAGGTATAGGTACTGTAAACACTCGCGCCTTCAAGTACATCAGTAAGGTCAGATAAGTTGTACCTCGCGGCTAACTCGACACCTTGGTGTGTTGTTGCACCTAGGTTCGTCCAACCCGTTGTATTTTCAACGTATAATAATTGGTCATCAAAATCGATATAAAATAATGTTGCTTCAAGGGACAAGGCGGTATTGTCGTATTTAGTACCTACTTCATAATTATGCGCTTTTTCTGCACTTAACCCATTCGCAGGCGAGTTACCGACCCCTTTAGTATTCAATTGGAAATATTGCAAACTCCCAAATGATGTGCTGGCATTGGCAAATAACTTCCATTCATCATCAATATGGTAGATCACAGCTAGTGCAGGAAGTGGTTCACTATAACGTTTACTGCGATGTTGTTCTTTAAAGCTATCGTCTAAATGAATGTTAATATTTTCGTATCTAATTCCGGGAATAAGCGTCCAATTACCAACATCGATAGTGTCATCCAAATAAATCGCATGGGCTTCTGTTCCCCCAGACGTGTGCTGATAATAATTATTGGTATCAGGGCGAGTGCTTTGGCTCCCCGCTTGATACCAATTTGAGCGGTACGCTTTTTCATCTGCCGTTTCATTTAAATAACGATAACCAATGGTAACCTCATGGGAAATATCATTAAAACGGAATAATTGCGAGTAACTTGGTTCAATCGCATAAGCAGTATAATGACGAGGGTAAGACACTAAGCGCCTTTCATTCGCTTTTTCTTTATGGTCACTTTCTATATAACTCCCCCGGTAACTTTTGCTAAACCAAGTCATCAATTCAAATTGTTTGTCATCTACTTCGTGCTTGTATTTCAATGACAGATCCTGCCGATTACCTTCAAAACGGTCATAAGGCCGTGTTGATTGGAATGGGTCAGCATTATATTCAGCTTGGGTCAAGCCTCCGGGCATACCCGACATTGCACGGTAATAATGAAAATTAGCTAATAATTCATCGTTATCTGTTAAGGCATAACGCGTTTTCAGCATGAGGTCATCAATATCCGTGTTATCATTGCTTTTACGGTAACCTTGCCCGTGTAAACCCGAATAAAGCAAAATTGCCCCAGCAGAATCATCCGCTTTAGAGCCCCCTAGCGAGGCATCCACTAATGTTTTTAACCCGCCTGTTTTGGCACCCTGCGTCTGTACTGATACACCGCCACCAAAATCTTTAGGGATAGGCTTAGTCACAAAATTAATCACTCCCCCTACATTTTGTGGCCCATAACGTACCGAAGCCCCTCCGCGTATGACATCAATAGATTCAATACTTCCCAAAGATAATGGGGACATAGAAAGCTGCGGCTGGCCATAAGGTGCTGCGGCTAATGGCATCCCATCAAGCAAAATAGTTGAGCGTGGTGAAAGACGCGAAGTTAACCCACGGACTCCCACATTCAAAGAAACATCACTGCCACCGGTTCCATTACTTTCACGAACTTGTACACCTGGGATCCCTTTTAATGCATCTGCGATTGTTTCACTGCCAGTTTCTTTTATTTGTTATTGTGTTTTTACCGTTCTAGCGCCGGGATGATTAAATACCACTTCACTGTCTTGTGTATTTTCGAGCCAATTGCCCGTAACTGTGATTTGGTCACTCTTTGTATTATCAGCCGCAACAGCGTAATGAGATATCAGAGCAGTAGAAATTGCGAGGGGGGTAAGTAATTTGCGAGTTTTTAATTTCATAACCGATGAGCTAAAAGAGAATTAAGAGCGATAATGATAATTATAATCATTAATAACAATCAACATAATTTACTCACTTTTGGTAATTAATTTGTCAATAACCCACTTTTACAATCATAATTTAGTTTTTGCTGTACTAAAATGCACATAAGCATATAAAAAAAAATCCGAAGGAGCTCACCTTCGGATTTTAGATTAATATGATGATAAATTAACCACCAAGTGAGAAAAATACCACTCGTCCAACACCCTCACCGGCAAAAATACACAGCGTGGCCAAAGACATCACAACCGTAGCGTTGGTATTTTGCCCCGTCTTTTGGCACAGCAAGCGGCCAACAAATAGTATGCCTAATGCGATTAGCACTACACGAACAAGGCTTAAACTCAGTAGCCCTTCTGGCATTTCACGCTGGGTCATACCGAGGTAAATCGGCTCACCTATATTACCAAGCAGCGATAAAGCCCCTAATAACATAAGTAGTATCCCCATAATACCTAGCCCTAAGGTAATTTTAACCACTCGTTGTACCTGCTCTTCTTTCGCACTTCGGCGCAAAGACCCCACCAGCAAAAGTGCAGCAACAACACCGCCTACCAGTAATACCGCGCCGAAGAAACTCGCGTAAGTGAATAAACCATTCCATAAGTTAAATAATGTATTGGCATATAACGCTGACATCGCATACATATACATCAAGCCAGCAATCGCACTCAGTACCAGTAATGCAGCATTCGCTTTTTGTTTCAGTAAAAGTAAAGCGACACTAAAAAATAGTAACCCCATGTAAATTGCAGTCGCCCAAACTTCACGGCTCATCCATGAGGTCGACACGTGCAGCATAGTGTAAAACATGTGCAGAGGGTTCCCCATGTGAAATAACGAACCGAGTAACCCAACGCAGCCTAAAACAAAACTGGCTAAAACAGGTCGTTTGATAAACTGAACATTCTGAATATCATTTCCCCCGCCAAGTACCCGGAAATAACAGATTAATGCAACAACCAAGCAGCCCACTGAGGCCTGCATAAATAAGGTGAAAATCACCAATGGAAATTCATGCATGATAGTTTTCCTTATCCTTTCGTGCCGACAACAAGGTTCGGCTTCGTGATTGATGAGCTTGGTAACCCATCAATATCCGCATTTGTGCCATATTTTTTGCGCAATTCACTGATTAAGCCAAATTCAATGGCACGCATTGGGCAAGAATCCACACACATAGGGTTTCCCCCTTTCTCACGCAGGTCGATGCAGGTATCACATTTGGTCATCATGCCAATACTCGCATCAAATTGTGGTGCTTCATATGGGCAAGCCCAAGTACAATAGCGGCATCCAACACATTTATTGTGATCGACCAACACAACCCCATCTTCTTCACGTTTATGCATTGCCGTTGTTGGGCAATGACTGACGCACTGAGGGTCATCACAGTGATTACAAGCTATTGATAAATGCCAGAGACGAGGCCGCGGGTATTCCCCAACTTCAACGTCATATACTCGGCGAAAATTACGCCCAACCTCAAGGTCGTTCTTGTCTTTACAAGCTACTACACAGGTTTTACACCCAATACAGGCAGCAACGTTTATATAAAATCCGACTTGTTTATCCATTTCTTATTGCCCCCTAAAAAATAATACGCTGTGGAATAGCAGCATCTGGAACTAATTGATCACCATGCCATTTCTCGATATTACACAGCATGGTGTTCCAACCTGATGTGCCAAGACCCGTTGGTACTTGGATCGTTAGCGTATTATCAGCCCCTGCCATATCTATCCCTGTTTTTTCATCCACATTCGTCCAACTACCATGAGGTAATGCAACCACTCCTGGTTTCATCGTTTGGGTAACCAATGCTGGACGTACAATTTTCCCTTGTGGGCTTGTAACTAACACCGTTTCACCATGCTTAATTCCTAGGCGCTTTGCATCCGACGCATTGATGTAAATTGGGCTAGGCCACTGCTCGCGTAACCAAGGCACATTATCAAGGGTACTGTGTGAACGGCGTAAATAATGAGGGTTATAGATTTGGAATGGATAATCCCCTTTTTCTTTTTTAGAGAAATCCTTAAAGCTAGCTTCATAGCCATTTGCTGAAGGAATGTACTCAGGGATCGGAGGTAATTTTGTCCAACCACATTCATCCGCTTTTTCTACCAATGTTTGGCAATAAATTTCAAATTTACCACTTGGCGTTGGGCGCGGATTCCCTTCAGGGTCTCGAATAAAGTCTTCATAGGCGATATAACCATAGTTATCACCTTTAGTTCGTTTAACTTGATATTTCCCAACGGTAAGAAACTCATTCAATGTAATGCGACCTTGCTGAGGTTTGCCTGTCACTTGCCATTCATCAATGTCTGCTTGGGTAATTGTCAGCAATGGCTCAGTGGTTTTACCATCTTCACCAATAATTGTTGCACCATTAAGCTTATTGAAGAACTGCTGTTTCTCAGAAACAGGGAATACTTCATCGACATTAATGCCAAGGCGTTTTCCGATTTCTTTGGCAATCCATTGGTCACTTTTCGCTTCATAAAGAGGTGGGGTCACATTAACCGCGGCAATAATAACTTCGCGGTTGCTTGGATTTAATATGGTCCCTTCGCGCTCCCATTCGGTAGTTACTGGCAGTACAATATCGGAGTATTTAGCGCAAGTGTGTGGAACATAAGCTGCTGTTACCACTAATTCCACATCTTTACGGTAGGCTTCAATACTCTGCGAAATATTGGCGCGTGTTTGCAGTGTGGCATTAAATGGGTGGATAATCATTTGAATGTTAGCGTTTACATCACCCACACCGCGTTGACGGAATTTTTTCTCTAATAATGCACGGTTGAGTTCATTATGGTTAATTTTCAGGCTAATTGGGTTTGGCACCGCCGGTAAACCACTGTCGCCAGCCATCACTAAGCGAGTACCGTTATTCCCTGCCGCAAAATGGCAGCTTACTCCTGTCATACGCCCCGGTTTACCCATATGCCCTGTCATAAAACCTAAGGTTGAGAATGCTTGTACCCAACCTTCTCCATTATGAACACGAGCTGGAGCCCAGCCAGTAAGTAGTGCCACTCGGTTTGTCCCACCAATTTCACGGGCCAATTTACGGATATCTGTAGCGGATAGCCCACAAATGTTAGATGCCCATTCAGGTGTTTTCGGCTCCCCTGTATACGTACCTAATAAATAATCTTTAAAATTACCTTTTGGATCAGCCCCTGCTGGCATATTAGTTTCATCAAAACCAACCGTACAACGGCGCAAGAAATCCCAATCAATTAATGGGTTATCTTGGCTGTCCATTTCCAATAGAGCATACATGATGCCCAACGCTAAAGCGTGGTCAGTACCCGGGTTAATAGGGTACCAATCAGCATCCATTAATTCCGCTGTCGCAGTATAGCTTGGGTCGATACAAATAAACCGAGCTCCTGCTTTTTTTGCTTGATAGTAGTTATAGGTTGGGCTACCAGGGCTACTCCACGCAGGGTTTGCCCCCCACATAACAATCAATTGTGAATTACGCATATCAAAGCGATCATTGGTACCAAAGGTATAAAAACCTTCTAACAACCCTAAATGGGCTGGTGTTTCAAACCATGCTCCCCATGATGTTGTTCCCCAGTCGCCAACAAATCCACCCGCTTTCGCATAAACATTTTGGATATCAACACCATTGCCGCCTGTGATCCAAATGGATTCATTACCATATTTTTCTTTGATGCGTTTGCTTTCTGACGCAACAATATCAAGTGCTTCATCCCAGCTAATACGTACCCACTGGTCACGCCCACGCAAGCTTTTATCTCCCCCTCCGGGAGCCCAACCTTTACGTTTCATTGGGTATTTTAATCGATCGGCGCCGAATACCTGTTTACGTTGAGAACGCCCACGTAAACAGCCTCGTTGTTGTGGAAAGTCAGGTGAGTCCGCTACCACATCATCTGTTTTTTGCCTAACAACGACACCTTCAACGACGAGGGCTTTATTGACACAACGACCACCGCAGTTATGCCAACATGCCACGGGCTTCCATGTTCCTTGAGTGACAGCGTCGGTTGCTTGGGCAACGGCTTTTTCCTCTTCTGGTGTTGCAGCATAAAGTCGTTTACTTAGCGGCAACGTAGCCATCACTGATGCCGCCGATGTCCATGCTAAAAATGAACGACGACTTAAGGCTACTTTCTGTCTTTCTGACATTGCTCTTACCTCTTCACTTTGCTTTATTATTATTAATTAACTAATTCATTGATTCTTTTAAGGTCGTTGCGCAAAAAAAGCTCTAAAAGTGAGCTTAATTGGCGATAAAATAAGGTTTCTGCATGGTTATGCATTGCACGGCAAAACGGGGTAATAAATGCTAAAAGATGCGTATCTAAGAATGCAGATGACCCTAGCAATAATTTTTTTGCGTCTTCGCCTAGCTCATTTCCAACATCGGCAATCGCAACAATGCGTTGACTTAAATTCCACATAAAATCTAACTCAAACCCAATATGATCTGCTGCCTCCATGTCACCCTCAGGTAATTGGAACCCATATTTTTGATAAAAGGTTTTTACAGCTAATGTGTTTTCTTGAAACAACAATTTGTCACGGGAGACATAAGTAGACTCCCATGGTGCCGCCGGAGGCGCTTCTGGGCCAATAAATAAGCGGGTAAAATCCCAATGTAAATCTTCAAAACTATCCGCGTTTGCTTGTAACGTCCGTGACTGTAAATCTTTTCCCATTTCCTCAATTGCATTTTTCATCGCGGGTAATGCTTCATCACAAGGGAATAATGCCAACCCCGTATTATCCAAATAATTTAATAACTCAGGGGTAGGTTCTTCTATTAATAAGCGTCTTAATACGTCATAAGCAAATTGACGCGCATAGAGATAATCAAATGTTGGGATGTTATTCATTACAGGAACCTTCATGCAAATCGGCCAATAAAAATTGAGTTGGTGTCGTTAATTCAACCTTCACTTCTTTAATTAAAGGGTTGCCCTGCTCATCAGGCTCAATGATGTGTGAGGTGAGTGCGATGGGTAAATCAACGAGGGAAGTTAAATACAAAATAGATTCGGGATTAAACTGCAAAAAGCCGTGCAACAACTCTTCGTGATAAGAAATTCCCGCTTGTTTTAATAGTCTTGCTACTTGTGGGCGGTCATCACCAAATACTTTGGCGCTTTTATAAAAATAATCGCGAGATGAAAATAGATAATGTTGCCCAATAAGCTGAGCATGTTGCCGAAAAAATGCGTTACTTTGGTATACTTGACCTGTGTGTTTATTCTCCAAGGAACAATAATGCACACCAAGTGATAGCTGTTGTTCTAATGCAAATTTAACCACACGCAAACAAGCTAATTCACTTTGGGAGACAGCAAGCCCACCTGCATACCAATAATTGTAATACACTTCATAAGGGGGGTTTTTAAGTTGAAAGCCCCGTGATTGGTAAGCGTCACTATTTGTTAAAGGAAAACAAAATTCCAATAAGTTAATCCCATCTATACCAATATCATCTAACCGCATGAGTAACTTGTACATTTGCGGCTCAGTGCCTGGGATAACCGGCATCTCCACCATCACCGTCGGGAAAATTTCTCTTGCTAATTCAATGCGGTGTAAAACTTTCTCAATCCGTTCTTCTGCATCATCAATTTTGATGCTAAAGCGAATTTCTTTAAGGCCTGCGTTTGCTAAGGCTACCGCTGTGCTACGGTCTAATGGGTCACCAGCTGTATATAAGCGGCTATGAACCTGAGGTAATTTCTGTTGAACTGCTGCGAAAAACGCAATGCTCTCTTGGCGGAAAAGTAATGGTTCACCTCCCGTTAAAGCAATATGTGTTAGCGGGTATTCTTGCTCTGCAATTGCAGCAACTTCGCCAACAGCGTCCCTCATCTCATGTTGAAAACCTTGGTAGTTCTCTTGGTTAGGATTGAAACAAAAATAGCAGTCGCGGTGGCATTTTAATGATAAAAATGTGGTGTAACTCCCTTCCCCTGTGCGGCACTGCACACAAGCACTCGATAGCCAATGACTATGTATACTCTTTCCATTATTCGCAAAACATGCACCTAGTGCTTTAATATCCTGTTTAAGCTGGTTTATCTCACTTTGCTGTGAAAAAGCAGGTTCAAAACTAAGCCCATATTGAGTAATAGCTTGCTGTGTTTGTCTCTCAATATCCAAATAACGCATAGCATAACGCTTAAACTCAGCGTTATTGATGGTAGGCAACAGCCTATCAGTAATCGGATAAATCATAGTTTTCCTTCAATTTACTGACGAATAGTTTCTTTAAAATTTGAGCTTCATAATTCGAATAAAGAAATATAATAACCATCTAATTCACTGGCAAACTGATAACAGAACAAAGCCGTGCCAATAATTACATTCGTGTTATTGAAATAAACTGAGAATTACTAACTTCATTAAATAAGAAATATTCGCATTATATTTTTTTGATTAATACTAGTATAAGGAAGGGATATAAAATGATGTTGCGCAGGATCAAAAAAAAACCATTTCATTACTGACATATCAAGCAATTAGATTACGCTATCAGTAGTATTGATTTATAAACCCAACAGTTACTATTATTGAGCCAAATACCTAATCAAAAAACGAACCGATATATAAATAAGTACATTTCACATTCTCACACTAAACAACAACGCTACTATTTCACCATAACTTTTCTCTCTATATATTAAAATCAATAATTATATTTCAATTTGTAAAATTAATTTTCAAAATATAATTAAATATCACCTACCCATAGTTAAACAATATTTAATAAATAAAAATTTTATTTTATATTTTACTTATTGTCTTTTCTTAAAATACTAAATAATATATCGGTTACTATTATTGATTCGTCACAACCGCCATAATGCCTGATACAAGGCATATTATGCCCACTATTTTAATTGTTAAATCAAAAAAATGGGGAAATCAGGCTATTTTTACTTACCTGATAACACTGTAGAGCTAACTGAATGTGCCCCAACAAAATTGATAAAACAACAATAAACGATTAGCGATACTGTCATAATGGTAATGCATAAGTCACTTTAACTGTTTCCATTGGCACTTCAGTCTTAATACTTTGAATACTATTAATTTGTGTCAGATGGTCGGCATGGAAACGGCGATATGATGCAAGATCATGTGTCACAATACGGACAAGCGCATCACATTCCCCTGCCATTAAGTGGCATTCAACAACCTCTGGCATTTGCTTTATCTCTTGGACAAATTGATTGATGGTGTGAGCATCCTGCGTTTTAAACCAAATACGCGCAAATAAAGATAACCCCGCCCCAATCTTAGCGCCATCAAGCACCGCAACGTAACGTTTTATCACCCCAGCTTCTTCCAATAATTTAACTCTGCGTAAACAAGGAGAAGGGGAAAGCCCAACTTCTTTAGCTAATTCAATATTTTGAATTTTACCGTCTCGTTGTAAAACCCGTAAAATATGTTTATCTATGGCATCAAGTTTTACCATATTTTCACCTATTGAATCTGAGTGCTATTTTTAAGTTAATTTTTGATATTTAATATCAAAAATTAACGCTTTACAAGCAATAAAAAAACCCAACACTATCGATACATAGTTATAATTTTATTGCGACTGGCCAGTTGTGTTAAATAAAAATAATCAACATGAGGTATTCAAATGGAGTTACAAACTTTGCTGTTATTTAGCGCAACTGTGATCCCTCTGGTATGTACACCAGGACCTGATCTGCTGTTTATTTCTGCTCAAGGCCTTTCCGGCGGAGCCATTGCTGCTTGGAAAGCTAATTTAGGAATTATTATGGGCTATATGACCCATGCTATACTTGCCGCATTAGGGTTATCAGCGATTGTTGCTGCCTCACCAGCCATTTTCCATACAATTAAATGGGTAGGTGTCGCGTATGTGGCTTATCTCGCGGTTTGTATGCTGCTATCAGCCATCAGAACACGTGAAATATGCATTAAAACAGCCTCGACAAAATCAATCATCGGCAAAGCCTTTTTGACCAGCTTTCTCAACCCTAAAGGTCTCTTAGTTTACTTCGCCATCTTACCTAATTTTATCCAATTAAATGAAAGTGTTGCTATTCAATCGTTGATCTTGTCTGCCACTTTTATTTTTTCTTGTATTGTTATTTACGGTGTGATCGGAGCATTATTTGCGTCCATGCATAACAAGCAAACTTATAATGATAAAAAACGCCGCATAACCGAAGGTGTTGCAGGGGGAATGCTGACTTTTGCTGCAATTGGCTTAGCAACCAGCTAGTGAGGCAACAACTCAATCCAAATTAATTTGCTATCGGTGCTAAGTGGCTTAACCTCCCCTTCACCGATATCAGGAAGCCACCAGCCCCCTTGCCCCTTTGCCATTATGTTACAATTTCCACCAAAAACCTCCCACTGGCCCTCAAGTACATAAACAAGACCTGCTTGGTTTGCCGGTAACCTACGTTTTTCAGTCACTAAATAATTTTTAACGCTCCACCTATCTTGTCGAAAAATAAAATTCAATAATTGAGTTGAGGGTTGCTTTATATTAACTGCACAATACTGCTGAGCAGAAAACTGAATACTGTCACCCACTTGCCCTAGTGGATATTCAACACCCTTGTTATCGGTTAATGAAAGCGGCTGTTTATTAAGCAAGATAGCTAGCCTTTCGCCTTCGGCATAGCGTTTTAAGTAGCTATCTTTATTAATCGTTGCAATACTTGCACGTAAAGAGTAATCCGATGCGACAGGCCAGCAAAAAACCTCTTGGCTAAACCCCCCGCCATCATTCCAATCAAGGATAGGTAACTCCGTCATATCAAAACATTTTATTTTCACATTACCCCCTATGCTGCCATTGGTACTTGTGGTTTTAGCTTAGATTGGCAAAGTTAGTCTCTCAAGGCAATGAATTAACAACAATAATGTGACTATTCGCGCCTCTCATTAATTAAATAGTGACATAAACGACCTAAAGTTTTCATGGCCTCTTCTACTTGCTCGTTCCATGTAAATGAAGCATTCAGACGAAATGCATGATTGAACTGCTCGCTCGTTGAAAACATACTACCAGGCGCAATACTGATCCCTTCTTTAAGAGCCAATTGATAAAGACGAATAGCATTAAAAGGTGCTTCAAATTCTAACCACAAAAAATACCCGCCTTTAGGCATATTAACTTTTACTGAAGCCGGCATATATTTTGCTATGGCCCCGAGCATCTGATGTTGACGTTGCTCCATAGTTTGCCGCAGTTTACGCAAATGATTGTCATAACCGCCCAGAGAAAGATACTCAGCAATCGCCAATTGAGTCGGTACACTGGCAGAAACTGTGCTCATCATTTGTAAATGTTGAATTTTTGTCGCGTGGTGACCAGCCGCAACCCAGCCAACCCGATAACCCGGCGCTAAACATTTGGAAAATGAAGAGCAATGGAAGAAATTACCTTTGGTATCTAAAGCCTTAGCAGGGATGGGTTGTTTATTGCCAAAATAGAGTTCACCGTAAACATCATCTTCAATTAACGCAATTTGGTGTTTATTGAGAATATCAACTAAGCGCTTTTTGTTAGCCTGTGGCATCGTACCGCCAAGGGGGTTTTGATAGTGAGTCATTAACCAACAGGCTTTAATTGGGTATTTATTCGCTATCTCTTCAAGTGCATCTAGGTCGATACCAAAGATAGGGTCAGTTTTGATAGCTATTGCTTTGAGTTTTAAACGTTCTATCGCCTGTAAAGAACCATAAAATGCTGGAGACTCGATAACAACCCAGTCCCCTGGTTGCGTAACTGATTGTAAGCTAAGAACTAAGGACTCCATCGCCCCAGCTGTAATGACAATTTCATCGGGTGCAACGTGGATCCCTTGAGTGGCATAACGTTGGGCAATATTACGCCGTAATTGCTCATTCCCCGGTGGAAGGTTCGCTGGTGTATTAAATTTTGATAAGCGCCTTGCCACTGAAGCTAGCGATTTAGCAAGCTTTGGTTCATCTAACAGGGCGGGGTCTGGAAATGCGGAGCCAAATGGGATAATATCAGGGTCCTTACAAGCTTGTAGCACACCAAAAATAGAGGCGTTAATCTCTACATTCTCATTTAAATGTAGCCCTTTTCCTCCCTTTGCCGCAGCAAATGAATTATTACGGTTAGCCACATAGTAGCCTGATTGCGGGCGAGCAACGACCCAACCTTGGCTTTCGAGTAATTGGTAGGCTTGTACCACGGTCATTAAACTCAGACCTGATTGCTTAACGCTTTCCCTAAGTGAAGGTAATCTGTCACCAACTTGCCAGATATGGTCTTCAATTTGTTGACGAATTTGCGCTGCTAACTGTTCATATCTCGTCATAGCCGCCTCAACTGTTATAGTTAATTTCTCAATAATTGTTACTATTATAGTTTATCGTCTCATGTTCTACTTATCCACACATTCACCTGACTTTTTTTAACTATAAGCACAAAACATTTTTAGCTGTATTCCGGCGTTAACGATTTTTTGCTAGGGATAAGCGCTTCGATTGTTATCACCAAAGCTTTAAATGGGCGTGCCATTAACATTTCCATTCAGGGGTCAATATGTTTGGACTAAGTGCGTTGGAACTCGCCCGTATTCAATTTGCGTTTACGGTCTCGTTCCATATTATTTTTCCCGCCATTACGATTGGGCTAGCGAGTTACCTCGCTGTGCTTCAAGGTTTATGGCTTAAAACTCGTGATGAAGACTATATAAAGCTGTTCCATTTTTGGTCAAAAGTTTTTGCGGTTAATTTCGGAATGGGTGTCGTTTCTGGGTTGGTAATGGCTTATCAATTTGGGACTAACTGGAGCTTCTTCTCTGATTTTGCAGGCGGTATTACTGGGCCATTACTAACTTATGAAGTCCTCACTGCATTTTTCTTAGAAGCGGGTTTCCTTGGTGTAATGCTGTTTGGTATGAACCGTGTGGGTGAAAAACTTCACTTTTTTGCGACTTGCATGGTCGCACTCGGAACCATTATCTCAACATTCTGGATCTTAGCATCTAACAGCTTCATGCAAACGCCACAAGGCTTTGAAATCATTGATGGTCGTATTGTACCCGTTGACTGGTTGGCCGTTATTTTCAATCCATCCTTCCCTTATCGCCTACTGCACATGACAACCGCAGCATTCCTTGCGGCAGCTTTCTTTGTCGGTGCTTCTGCTGCATGGCACCTACTAAAAGGTAACAAGTCCAGTGCCATGAAAAAGATGTTTTCCATGTCACTGTGGCTAATTTTGGTATTAGCCCCCGTTCAAGCTTTGATTGGTGATGCACACGGCTTAAATACATTGAAACATCAACCAGTTAAAGTTGCTGCAATGGAGGGCCATTGGGAAAACAAACCCGGTGAAGCGACGCCGCTTATTTTATTTGGTATCCCCAACCAAGAAAAAGAAAAAACGGAATACGCTATCGAAATCCCTTATCTGGCAAGTTTAATTTTAACACACAGCATTGATAAACAAGTGCCAGCGTTAAAAGAATATGCACCAGAAGATAGGCCAAATGTGTTTATGGTGTTTTGGTCATTCCGCGTCATGGTCGGGCTAGGCTTGTTAATGATAGTTGCTGGCGTGTGGGGGCTATGGCTGCGTTATCGTAAAAACCTTTACGAGTCAAAAGCATTTTTACGTTTTATTTTCTTCATGGCACCTTCTGGTTTAATCGCTATTCTTGCAGGGTGGTTTACCACAGAAATAGGCCGCCAACCATGGGTTGTCTATGGGTTACAGCGAACCGCTGATGCTGTTAGTGCACACGGTGAAATGCACATGAGTATTAGCCTAATCGCTTTCTTTATCGTCTATGGCAGTGTATTCGGTATCGGTTACATGTACATGATGAAATTAATTCGTAAAGGTATCGCGGAGGACGCAACTCATGGGCATTGATTTACCTCTCATTTGGTTTGTCATCATTGTATTTAGTATGTTGATGTATATCGTAATGGATGGCTTCGATTTAGGTATAGGGATCTTGTATCCAGCCCTGAAAGATAGCCAAGACCGCGATTTGATGATGAATAGCGTTGCCCCCGTATGGGATGGCAATGAAACTTGGCTGGTTTTAGGTGGTGCCGCCTTATTTGGTGCATTCCCACTCGCCTATGCAATTGTATTAGATGCTCTTTCTATCCCTTTAACCTTCATGTTATTAGCGTTGATTTTCCGAGGTGTTGCTTTTGAGTTCCGCTTTAGAGCAGACGAATCGCACCGTCGACATTGGGATCATGCCTTTATTTGGGGGTCTATTTTCGCCACATTTGTACAGGGTGTGGTTGTCGGGGCATTTATTCAAGGCTTCCATGTTGAAAACCGCGTTTACATGGGGGGCTATTTTGATTGGTTTGCGCCGTTCCCACTATTTTGTGGTTTTGGCTTAGTCGTGGCATATGCGTTGCTCGCTTGTGGCTGGTTAATCATGAAAACTGAAGGCCACCTACGCCGTACCATGTATCGTATCCTGCGCCCATTAACCTTACTGATGTTAGCTGTTATTGCAATCATTAGCTTATGGACGCCAATGTTAAATGAAGCTGTGTTTGACCGTTGGTTCTCACTCCCTAACCTATTCTTCTTTTTACCTGTTCCATTACTAGTATTAGGCTGCACTTGGTTGATCTTAAAGAGTGCTAAACGCCAGCAACATGATAGCGTGCCATTCTTGGCGGCACTTTTACTGATTTTCCTTGGTTTTACTGGCCTAGGGATCAGTATTTGGCCAACGCTCATTCCGCCAGTAATTAGCTTCCGTGAAGCCGCTGGTCCACCGGAAAGCTTGGGCTTTATGCTCGTTGGTGCATTATTCATTATTCCCGTTATTTTGGTTTATACCTATTGGAGTTACTATGTCTTCAGAGGAAAAATTACCCCAGACCAAGGCTACCACTGATAACGTGATAGCCTCACCTTGGTGGAAAAAACTTGGTTGGATGGCGGTCATTTGGCTAGGGAGTGTATTCGCGTTATTCGCATTCTCTTATCTATTTAAGTTAATGATGACCGCCGCCGGAATGAAAGTGAAGTAGTTAACCTATTGAATGCCGTATAGTTTATATACGGCATATTTTATAAATACGCTGAGTGCATTCAGTGAGTCAAAAGAGTTCATTGCCTAAACGTTACAACGTAACAAAGTACCTTTTTACATATTCAGTCAATTTTTCATGCCTTCAAATGTATTCTTACGACCATACTATACCGCTTTATTTTACTGATTTATCGATTAACCCCTGCTGAATACTCATCCCATCGCTATTCCTTAAGTGGCGGCTATCAGTACAGATCAATCACTCAATTGACTACCGGTTAATAAAACACAAAAATCCTCCCCACAATCATAGACTATGTATTGCAACTTTTCGGCATATTCATGATAATGATAATAATTACCATATAATAAAATTATCATTAACATAGGAGATTGTCCGTGGCTACCGAACAACCCGTTGAAAAAAATATCTACCGCCCGGCTCCACCACAGCTTATCCAAGTTAAATCGATTAGGGATGTCAGCCCTTCTATCCGTTGCATTACCTTCACCGGAGAAAAACTCAGTGCTTATCCTACAGGTTGTGAAGGTGGGCATCTGAAAATTTTTCTCGCTCCTGATTTAAAAAGCCAGCCAGCATTACCTGTATTAACAGAAAAAGGTCGTAGTTGGCCAGAAAATGAGCCCCGCCCATTTGTGAGAACCTATAGTGTGCGTGCTATTCGTCCTGAAATAAAAGAAATTGATATTGAATTTGCAATGCATGATGGCGTGACAGGCCCCGCTTATCTTTTCGCTCGGGATGCAAAGCCGGGTAATTGGATGGGGATCACCAATCCTGGTGGTCCAGACCCACTCTTACCTATTAGAAAACACTATTTTATGGCTGGGGATTCTAGCTCATTACCAGCCATTGCCGCATTACTAGAAAAAATGCCTAAAGATGCACAAGGTAAAGTTGTTTTACGGTTAGATAGCCAAGAAGATATTCGTGAATTAGAAAAACCACAACATGTTGAAATTATTTGGATTTGTGGTGATATCACTAAAACGGATGCGTTAATCTCTACTTTTAAATCATGGGACATTCCAACCAGTGATACTGCTTTTTGGATTGCCGGAGAAGACCAAATAATTCGTGATTTACGCCGTTTTATTCGTCGTGAAAAGGGTTTTGGCCGTGACGATATTTATGCTATCCCATACTGGCGTCATGGCTATGATGAAGAAGGTTACCATCATGAACGCCACGCCGTAATGGATAACCCAGACGATTAAAACCCCCTCTACTCGCTTATTAGCCCTAATAAGCGAGTTTATCTACCCCACCAAACTGTCATTCACAAACGCCACCATTTTATTGCATCGCTTAAAAATGACGTTAAAACACTTTTCATTGCCATTAATGTTATGTTATAACATACCCATCATTTTCTTATCCACTCGATAAAATAGGGAAAATTATTGTGTACAAAATGGCAATTCTAAAAGCGAGCTTATGCACTGTTCTTGCTGTAACCAGCTTTACTGCAACTTCTCATGGTTCACACAGTCACGCTCATCCCCAATCAGAAAAAGCACTTCAAGCTTCCAAAGGGGTTTTTGATGATGCTGATGTCAAAAATAGGTCACTGAGTGATTGGCAAGGTATTTGGGTATCCGTCAACCCATTATTATTAAATGGAAAACTTGATGAAGTGCTCGAAAATAAAGCGAAAAAAAATAAAGATAAAACCGTTGAAGAGTACCGAGAGTATTATAAAAAAGGCTATGCAACGGATGTTGATAGCATCGGTATTGAAAATGACATTATCGAATTTACCCAAAATGGTGTCGTAAATAGCTGCCACTACACATATTCTGGTTATAAAATACTGAATTACGTTTCGGGGAAAAAAGGTGTTCGCTATTTATTTGAGTGCCAAGACGCAAACTCGAAAGCACCAAAATATATTCAATTTAGCGACCATATCATTGAGCCGCAAACCTCGGGCCACTTCCATTTATATATGGGTAATGATTCGCAAGAAAAATTATTAGGGCAACTAGAAAATTGGCCAACCTACTACCCTTATACTTTAACCGATGAACAAATTGTGCACGAAATGTTATATCACTAATCAACCGCTTTCAGATTAAACAAGATGCCCCGTAACTAACCACGGGGCATCAGCAATAATGACGATATTAATGGTTATAAGCCAACAATGCCTTATGACACAATTGTGACCGAACACAATCTTCAATCGTGAAATTCACCATTGAGACCATTTCATCACTACTAAAACGTTGTAATGCATCTGCCAACCCTGATGGCACATTCTCAGGTAAATCACATTGTGTGACGTCACCATTAACAATTACCGTCACATTCTCACCTAATCGGGTTAAAAACATCTTCATTTGTGTGACTGTGACATTCTGCGCTTCGTCTAAAATTACAATCGCATTTTCAAAGGTTCTACCACGCATATAGGCAAATGGCGCTATTTCCACCTTAGCAATTTCAGGACGTAAACAATATTGTAAAAAAGAGGCTCCTAACCTTTTCAGCAAAACGTCATAGACAGGACGAAAGTAAGGTGCAAATTTTTCCGACATATCCCCCGGTAAGAAACCGAGATCTTCCTCCGCTTGAAGAACAGGTCTTGTCACAATAATCTTATTGATATCTTTATGAATTAACGCATCCGCAGCAAGTGCAGTACTTATGTAGGTTTTCCCACACCCCGCTTCACCATTAGCAAAAATTAATTGCTTATGCTTAATGGAATTAATATAGAGCTTTTGAGCGTCATTTCTTGGCAAGATAGGAGATTCATCACGACGTTCTTTTGCCATACCAATAGGCTCAATGCCTGTAAATTCAGCAAAAGACGCAACATTATTCATATCAAACCGACCAGAACGGTCTTTACGTGATGAACGTTTCATTTCACGACGTGCCTTTGTTGCAGCTTTCTGTCTACTCATAGTATTAACCCTTCCAGGTATCAGTGATGTCAATTCAAATGACGGACTATTCAAAACAGAGAGGAGCTCCCTTCAAGCTCATAGTTAATGGTGGAACTTGTGCTTGGCGATATAATTTCATTTCAGAAAAGTCACCAATAAAAAACCGGTTACCAATCTCACCATGACAGTTCCATGATGGAGTGGTAACCGGTTTTTCATACACCTAAATAAACAATTATTTCCCATTAGTTTCTCCTGTGACAGCGATACCTTTAAACTAATGAATCTGTATGACATTAATATGACAAACTGCAACATTTTTTGAAACCCGATGAGCTCATGTTTTTGCTACAGTTTTTTATTTACATTAAATATAGCGTTATTTTTTTTCGAAAAGCAACATTTTTCTAACATTTTTTAATGGTTTTGTGATAAAAAACATTTGGTGTCATAGCTAAAAAATAAAATAAGCTAATCAAATAATTACCTAGTTAGGTGAAATAAACATATCGTCAACGTGGTTTACAATTTCCCGCTAATATAAAACCAGCTGCTTTAGCCTCGGCCTCTGTTGCAAACATTTTAGCATTTTTATCTGCGGTGGTTTTAAAGCCTGAACAGTGTGAAAAATGGTATTTTTTTGAGTTAATGTTGCCTTTGATTTCATAGGATTCAGGTCTATTTGTCACTCGTTGCTGATTGTGACTATAAGTGGATGATGACGGTTGTGAAACACGCAACCCTTCCCCTGTATTTTTATGATTTAAACGCCATTTTTTTTCCCCTGTCACAAATGGATTATGATGCCCCATGACTTTTGCTATTCGCTCATCTCGTTGCATTTCCCACTGACTAGGCGGATATTTTTCATCCCAAGCCATTAATAATTGTTGCTGTTGGCGTGACATCGATAAATTATAACGGTCATGCATATAAAAATAGACACGAGCAACTTGGCCTTTGACTTCATTACGGGGCTCAAATACCCTCTGTGCAAAGTCTACACGGCTCTGGCACATTCCATACGGATAAGCTACATCATTGCCCAATTGCCCAAAACGGTAATTGCTTCGGTCACCATTAACTTCCCCTATGGATGGAGCCAAATTATGCAAATCAGCCTCCATCATCCCAAATACTGGGTCAGTTGAAACACAATTTTTTCTGCCGCCTTTTTGCCAACATTGTCGTTGATGCCCAAAGACCCACGCCGGAACAATATGCTCCCATTCAATTCGTTGAGCACGTGTTTGCTGTTTACGCACTTGGTAGCCGCAGGAGGCTAAATCAACTTGTCCACCGCTTTTGCCTGACCATTCCCACTGACAACCACAATATAGGGTCCCTTCGCCCTGTTTATTTTGGTCTTTATACACCTGATTTTTACTGAGAACTTTAGCTTCTGTAAACGAATTTGGTGATGAAAATGCAGGAATGGAAAAAAGAATAATTATAAAAGGAATAAAACGTTTAACGTATTTAAATACACTGGATTGTTTCAAAATAGCACCGATGACTAGAATAACAGCAAAAAATAAGAATAAGGTGATAGGATTAACGCTAACACCTTAAAGTATATAAGAAAATATACATCTATTCTAATCAAATAAAAACACAAATGGTATCAGGAGTCACTCAATTTTATCTATTAAAACCATGATGAGAATTTATGCAAAGTTAGTAGAAACTGTTACTTTTAATTTATCATTAAACACTCGGCCTTTTGCGGTAAAGCCATAAACCAGGTAACGAGATACCAATAGATAATGCCCCAACGATAAAAGATGCTTTGAGAAAATTAGTAACTAAAACCTCAATTAACTCAGGGTTATAACCAAATTGAGAGATTTTCACGACCGAAATCATCGCAATATAAGCACTAATTCCCGGAAACATCGGTATCACCGCAGCGACAGTAAAAACCTTAGGGTGTGCTAACCACCAGCGAGACCACTGAATACCAATCACCCCAACGAGTATAGCGGATACAAAACTGGCCCATTCTATTTGTAAACCAAATTCAATTAATACAATTCTAGAGCCATAACCAATCGCGCCTAATAATGCACAATATTTTAATGCTCTAGCAGGAACATTAAATACCATAGCAAAACCTACCGCAGGGATTGCAGCTAACGCCATCTTTTCAGCTAATTCAAGTAGAAAACTTATGCCCATTCTCTTAAATCCCATATTGTCATAGCAACTACCACACCAATACATGTCGCTAATGTCAGCAAACTTGCCATGGTCCAACGTGCAACCCCTGTATTGACATGCCCTTTGAACATATCAGCAACCGCATTGATCAACGGAAAACCAGGCACTAACAGCAATACGCTTGCTGCCATCGAGATGGTTTCTGTAACCGCCAAATATGGGATCTTCAACAATAGGCCTGAAACGGAGGTGGCAACAAACGCAGTCATACAGAAATTAATCAACGGGTTCATTTGGTGAGACGTTAAGACTTGGCGAATATACATCGCACATCCACTGGCTATAAATGTAATCAATGCACTTTCCCAGCCCCCGCCATTTAAGGTACTAAAACAAGCACAAGATAATGCCACCATGAATACCATTAACCATCGGGGGTAACGTAACGGTTTAATTAACGACAGTTTTTTCTGCAATTGTTTACTGTCTAATAAATGATGCTCTACAAGGATCACCGCATGTTGAACCTCAGTAACAACATGCATGTTAATCCCACGATCAATAATACGACGAGTGGATGTTAAACAACGCCCATCAATAATTGTGGTCAATACCAGTGAATTCGATGAAATTGCACTATCAACTTGACTTGCCCCAAGAGCAATACCAACACGTGTCGTAAGTTGTTCAACTAACATACTTTCGGCACCATGCTGTAAGAGAAGTAAACCACACTCGATACACAGCCTGGTTATTTCTCTCTGCTTATTAATTGATTCATTCTCGCTGACGTTTTGCTCTGTTGCACACCCTACCATCTCGTCCCCCCTAATGACATCCATTCAGATATCGACTTAAACATGTTAACCTCTAAAATATCATAGAGCTAAACATACGTTGAATTTATGATCTCTTTCAGGTAAAAGCGCGAATAAGGTGACTTGATTCAAACTATTTTGGTAAAATTGATAACATTATTTTGTTGTTGAGTAAAAAGGGGAAGATTAATCATTTATGAATAACCCATTAGTGGCTAAAACCCCAAAAGGGAAACGCCGTAATCAAGCATTAATCACTGCCGCTGCTGATATTTTTCTTCAGTATGGTTTTGAAGGGGCGACTTTGGATATGATTATTGAGCGAGCGGGTGGTTCTCGTTCTACCCTGTACAAAAACTTTGGTGATAAAGAAGGGTTATTTGCAGCCGTGGTTGCCGCTATGATAGATGACATCTTTATTGAGCCAAATGAAAAAGCTCCAAAACTCGATACAATTGAAATGGTTTTATCATTTTACGGTTCCCGCTTTCTCTTGAATGTCCTTAAGCCACAATCCATTGGTTTATATCGGCTAATTCTTGGCGAATATAACCGATTCCCCGAAATCAGTCAGGCCTTTTTTGAACAAGGCCCTGTAAAAAGCTACCGTTCACTCACACAAAAACTCAGTCAATTACCTGATGTTAAAGTGGATGAAACAACACTCCTAAGTATTTCTTCCCGTTTCCTAGAAATGTTAAAAGCGGATGTATTCATTACAACTTTTTGTGTCGCTGATTTCAAACCTAGCGATGAATTTATTGAACAACAAATCACCCTTTCTGTTGATATCATTGCCAGCTATATACGCAAAATAAGTTCCACTGCAATATAACTAAATTAAAGCTAACTCAGCTTGCTCTTTGGCTGTTTTAACATCAACGGCTAACAAAACTTCAGGACCATACAATTCTGATAACATAGGTGCCATACGTTCTTTTTCTTCTTTATCGCTGCCATCTGGTTGCAACGTCACAACCATGGCACGGCAATGTTGTTCCATAGGTTCTTTTGCATATTTTAGCCAACGGCGTACATATTTCATCCCTTCCATATCTTCCCTCGATGGTTTTTCTTGCACGGCAATTGGCGGATAAACCAACACAAATTGCTCTCTTCTCGCTAATAGTAAATCCATTTCCTCTACCCATAAGCGTGTTTCATCCATTGATGTAGGAAAGGTATTCATTACACAGACAGGCCAGTTCTCTGTGCTGACTATAATTTTATTTGCCATAGTTATTCTCTCATACCAATAAAGTGTACTTGAATGTACACTTTTTCGCTGCACTAAGTCAAGAATGATTATCATTTCTATTTTGCAAAATATGCTATAACGCCAAGTTATGGAAAGGAATAGTCTTAATATGTATGTAATTTTTATATCTTAAAAACATTAGCAACCTTTGAGTGGTGCGTTTTTTTATATGGAATGTTATCCTGATTATATTATGACTTTTAAAAGCGAAATTATGATGAAAAGAACTCTTCCGTTAATCTGTGGTCTATTTGTGGCTCTAACCGCTTTTAATGCAAGTGCAGGGCCAACATGTGATACCTATTTTAAAGAAATGAATGATCTGGTTAAACAAGCAGAAGAACAATACAAAGACGAAGCTAATGCGGGAGAGCAAATTGCCTTAATGAAATCCCAATTAGAAGAGGCGAAAAAGGCATTAGCAAGCTACCCCGATGATGCCCAAGAGCAAGCCTGTAGCCAAGCCCTTAAAGCTATTGAACAAGCGAAAGAAGCGGTCAAAACGAAGTAGTTTCGTTCATGTATATCACCTAAAAAAATACAGCCTAAAATTAGGCTGTATTTTTATTCTTACTTGCAATTCTTTCTAGCGAACAACAAGTACTGATATTTTAGCGTAAGAAACAATACCTGAAGCATTAGAACCTAATAAATGGGTTGAAATACTCGGATTACGAGAACCGATTACAATTAAATCAGCATTAATACTTTCAGCTTCTGATAACACTTTATCTCTTGGTGAACCAAATTCAACCTTATAAGTGATTTTGTCTGAAGGGTAATCAATTTTTTCAATAATTTCTTTTAATTGCTCTTCAGAACGTTCTACTGCTTTTTTAGCGAAAGAAGACAGTAAATCATAATGATAGCTATAGCTCATAGAGAACCTTGAAACATCAGGTACTGAGTGGAATAAGTGAATTGTCGCATTAGTCATTTTAGCCAAGTAAACAGCATGTTTTAATGCGTTATCTGTTAGTACATCTTCAGATATATCCACGGGAACCAAAATTGTCTTATACATATGATGCCCTCTTTAATTGTGTTTATCCTCTTTTAAACCGTATTTTAGTTAATTTTTACGATTTAATCGTTAGGAAGTGCGGGTGAATATTTACTATTTCATCGATAAAAGTATAGTATTTCTATTGTAAAAAAGCTGTGAACTTCCCTAACATTACGACAAAAAATAGACCTATTCTTCTAAATGCCATTTATGCAAAATACGATGAATAAAGGGTGTTACAATCAAGCCAATACTGATAATAAAAACACTTTGTAGAAATAAACCATAAATAGCAATAAAAAAGCGACCAGCACGCGTAATCGGTGCAGGCTCTATTGGTTGCCCACTTAGCATTGATAATGCATTTAGCATTGACTCAATCAGTGAGTGACCTTCTATACAATAGAAACCGATAATACCGGGCAATAACCCGAGGAAAAACACCAAAAGCGATAACAAATAAAAACGCAAAACTCGAAGCAAGAAATACTCAATACGTAATAATTCTTTTGAAAATTTTTCCATAGGGATTCAAAAATTCCTTACTATAAATAAAATAGATTCTATACTTTACCCACTAAATTTATAACTAAAGAAATCCTATTTAGAAAGAACCTACATTTATAGGTAGGTTCTTATCTGTAAATTAACGAACAACAAGCACTGAAGTTTCTGCGTAACGAACAATACCCGCAGCTGTAGAGCCTAAAAGATGAGTCGTGATATTCGGGCGGCGTGAACCAATGACAATAATATCAGCATTGATATCCTTTGCAGTATTAATCACTTCATCACGAGGGGAACCAAATGTAATGGTGTAGCTAACATGATCATGAGGTAGATCTATAGAATCCATTAGCATTTTCATATCCTCTTCTGCTTTAACTGTTGCACGGTCTTTTATTTCCATGTAACCCAAAGCATAGGCATTAATAATTGCAGATGATATAGGCAAAACGTGAATAAGATGAATGTTAGCACCCGATTGTTTTGCAAGATTGACAGCATGACGAACCGCTTTACTGGTTAATTCATCTTCAGTTAAATCAATAGGGACCAGAATCGTTTTATACATAACCCCTCCACAAAATAGTTAAAATTAAGATTTACCATAAAATTATAAACAATTAGCTAAGAATGTCTCTCATTCACAAAGATAAATGAGATCTCTAGCGATAATTTAAAGCTATTCTCTTAACCAAGGTGTAACTGTTAATCCAATAAGAATACCTTCAGGACTTAACAAACGAGTTACCGTTTGTCCCCAAGGCTCAATTTGATTAGAGACTAATAATTTATAGCCATGTTCGAGGCAAGTTTGAGTGATTTTATCAATATCTGAAACTTCAAATTCCATCCAACTTTGGGGGATAGGAATTTCAACTGGCCATTGTCGTTCTTTAAAACAAGACAATGCTGCTTGCTCAATCGGCCAAAGTGCAAAATGTTTAGTTCCATTGAGAGCATCTTGCTCACAAGTCAAATACTGACTCCCCTCTTCTATTGGTTTTAAGGGCAGTTTTAGTACATCCAAATAAAAATGCTGACTCATTGAGTGATCAACAACAATGGGGCCAAAACCCGCAATAAATAACACCTCTGAACTATTTGTTAAGTTTAGCATATGGGGATCTCACTATCATGGCTGCTGAAATAAAAAAATGATAATCGACTTTATATTTAACTCTAACTATTTAATTAAGTATTCGCCATTTGCTTTGATTCTAAAATCATTTTTTCAACCAGCCTTTGAGCCATAATCGCCTGCTCACCACTGATCAATGGTTGAGACTGGTTTGAAACCGAGTCAATAAAGTGACGAATTGCCCCATCGAAACCACGTTGTAGTAAGGTTGAATCCCAACTTCCGGGATTTGCCTCATGAATACCAGTGCCGTCTTCACTTCGCCAATGATTCATATTGGTTATTTGGTGTATGCTATCTTCTGCCACAGCAATCAGTTTCTCTTGTTGGCTCCCAGCTTTTCGATGCATAGATGTCGTTAGCCAACATAGCCCTGCTTGTATATGGTGTTCCGCGTAAAAAAGTTCACCTTGTGATGTTGCTTGAATATTTCCACTGATTAATTTCGCCTCTGAGTCAGCCCCCGCCATCCAAATTACGGTGTCGACCACATGCAAGTAATCATCTAATAATGTGAACCTAACATCTTTTGGTCCAACACTGTTCGTACGATGTTTTTCCATACGAAGTGAAGAAATATTTTGTAAGTCATATTTTAAAGCCATGTAGAAAGGTGAAAACCGGCGATTAAAACCAACCATTAACCCTTTCTGTCGAAGGTCTGCTAATTCAATTAATTGCTCAGACTGTTCAATCTGCTCAGTTAATGGTTTATCGACATAAACATGCACATTTAAATCTAATAACCTTTTTATGACCTCATAGTGGCTTGCAGTAGCACTATGTACAAAAACCGCATCACACTGCTGAGCGAGAGAATCAAGACGACTAAATAGCTCTATTCGATATCTGTCACAAACTAATCTGGCTTTCGATTGATTCGGCGAAAATGCGCCTATTAATTCCCAATTATCTTCCTTGGTTAAGATGGGTAAGTACGCCTTTTGCGCAATTGAGCCTAAACCTACGACACCAATTTTTAGTTTTCTCATACTGAATACACTCTATAGTCGATTATCTAGGCTGAAATAATCGCATTAAACGATTTTTTTTAAATAAAATTATTAGTAAAAACACAAAAAAAACAGCTTAATTAACATTAACTAGTTGTTTTTCATGCATAAATAAAATAAATCAGTAGAAATAAAGAATGAGTAGCAATACAAAAAAAGGGGTTGATTTATTAAATGAGAATGGTTATCTTTTACCTCGTGAATACTTGAGTAAATTACTCAAGTTTATCACAAACGACATTGCTCACATTGCTTCCAGTTTAGCAGGCCAACTTAATACGTTGGCCTTTTTTTTGCTTGTAAAACAATGCGCTATTTTTTAAAGATAGCGTTACTGAAGCTCCACGATTTCAAATGGCCAACATAAACTAAGCGCTGAGTTGGCATAAACGTTGGCACATCCCCTGTACGCATATGTAATATATCTGCTGGGGTTATCCATGATGAATTTCCTTCAAATAAAGGAATACCTGCATATTTGTATGCATCAATAACGAACTGAGAACAAAAGAAACCATTTGCTTGGTCTACGTCATCACCTAACTGGACTTTAGCTAACGTCTGTAGACAAAAATTGCGTATTGTTTCACCAATTAATGGTAGTTCACATATTCTTTTTGTCACCATCCAAGGGGCTATCATCACAATACCTTTATAATTATATTTACGCCCATCATTACGCATCGAAAATTCACGTAATTTATCTGCGTGTAGTGATGTAAGACCCGACTGTCGCAATACCACCATATTATTCGAATCCCTTACGGCTTGGTTCAATGAAATAACTCTCACACCACTGCCAACAGATTCAGCAACCTCACCAAGTCCCAAATAAATAGATGCATGACTTACACCACTAATACTAAATAGCCTAATTCCCCACGAGTTTAACCCTGTCGCTGAAGACAAAAGAATATCGCCAGGCAACATGTCGGAAACAGCAAGTGGTTCAACGGAATCTTTAATAGGAATAGTATTGGCATGTTGGATACTGAATTTTAAACGATTTGTTTTTTCATCTGATTTAAATTGAGTAGAACACCCTGTTAAAAACATATAACACAAAAACAACAACCAACAGTAAGATTTCATCCAAAAGCGCCTAATCGTAATCATTATTTTTCATTTTATACAATGGATGGAATCTTAATGTTTAATTATATTTCTGACTACAATTATTGTTATAAAAAATTATATTCAGCTAAATATGATTAATTTATTTCGTATTAAAAATAGGATAAGAAATGAGTTTTTTATTAAAAACTAAGTGAAGAGTGTTATTTTAACCCCCTAGAGGGTACTAGAGGGTTAAAAATAATAATTAACCGACTACATATTCAGGGTAAAAAACGGTAATTGAATGATATGTTTTCTTTTCTGTTGCTTTGTTTTTTTGGACTGCTACAGCAATATTATCTTTAGAACCAATAGACACTCGAATATTCTTCTTAGAACGGCTCAATTTGTAAGGCATACCTAATAAACGACGTGCGCTATTATTACTAACCATTATCGACTCCTTAAACTACTAAATTAAAATTCATTAAAAAAATGAATATCAACAAATATAGTCATCGTTGACCACAAAGGTTTTTTTTGTTTTGTATCAATAACAAAACCAACTACAACTCAATTAGTATACCATTAATATAAATATATATAATCCAGTTATTCTTATTAGTTCACTCCCGTAACTACAGCTGGGTTTTATTTCAATCACCGTAGGCGGGGTTACCGCAATAACTATAAAAATACAATTGCATAACATAACTATCTATGTTAGTTGAATATTATTATTTTTAAGGGGCTAGATAAAATGTTAAAGATATTAGGTCGAACATCCTCAATTAATGTTCGTAAAGTGTTATGGACAGCACACGAACTGAACCTTGAATTTATTCATGAAGACCAATGGGGAAATACAGAATCTCTAAAACAACTAAACTACTTAAAACTAAACCCTAATGCACTCATTCCAGTATTAATTCATGACCAAGGAGCATTATGGGAAAGCAATACAATATGTCGCTATTTAGCAGCAACAACCCAACATGGGAATATATTACCAACAGACCCTCTTGCTAGAGCCGAAGTTGAAAAATGGATGGATTGGCAAAGCGCTGAACTAAACCCTGCTTGGCGAGCCGCTTTCATGGCCCTAATTAGAAGAGACCCCTTCTATTTACAACACTATGAGCTAGTAGAATCCAGTATTGTTTTATGGAACGAAAAGATGCTAATACTGGATTCTGTTTTAGCACAAAATAAGACCACAAAAAACCACTACGACTACCTATGCGGGGAGTATTTTACCCTGGCAGATATTGTTGTAACACTGTCTATTCAGCGTTGGCTACTAACACCTTTAAATCGACCGAACACTCCATTTTTAATCGATTATTATCATAGAATGATAAACCGCCCAGCAGCATTAAAATGTATCGACCCAAACACCGCCTAGCATTGCCTTATAACAAGCTACTGACAGCAATAAATACAAATAGCTACGGTAACGACTCTAACGGAGATGCTGGGCTAGAACATTTGTCATGCCAAATTTGGTTGACCTGTTCTGGCAACAGTATTTCATGACCGCCATCAACAAATGGAATGGAAATATCCATTCGACCTTCATCATTCGTATACGCTTTAACGATAAAACGTTTAAATCCGTCAGGCTTATCATTTTTATACCGATAAACTTCCCCACATACATAACCAACCTTACCTTTATCGGCAGTATAACGAGCGAAGTGATATTCTATATTTCTAAACTCAGCGGCTTGCGGGTATGCCAAAACATCATTAACATTCTTTTTGACTTGCTCAACTAAACTTAATTGGGTTGGCTTCATATATAGTGCCCCTAATAGAAAAGCAGCACCAAAAATAAGTATCGCAATGATTATTTTAAAAAAATTCATTTGATGGTCGCCATTACCTTACCAATATTATGCATGTGATTTCATTTATGATAATAACTGTATATCATTTAAAATCCATCTTTAAAACGTAAATATTGTTAACTTAGCTCATTTTATTTGATTTTTATTACATCAACAGCCAAAGACCATGCAATAAGTAATGTTTAAATGAAATTAATACCATACATAAGCCAAATATAAAAACAGATTAAACTTAGGTTTAAGACCATGCATATTTTTATATAAGTAAAAAACAGTCATCTTTATAATGCTATCGCATTGTGATTATTGATAAAATATTAGTATAGTTAAAACTAAAACTGTCAGTTATACGGAGCCCCACAATGAAAACAATTGGACTTATTGGTGGTATGAGCTGGGAATCTACTCTGCTTTATTATCAACAACTTAATGAAGGCATTAAACAACATTTAGGTGGCTTACATTCTGCAAAAATTATTTTATATAGTGTAGATTTCGCCGAGATAGAACACTACCAAGCCAATGGTCAATGGGATTTGGCAGCTCAATGCTTAGCTGAGGCAGGGAATCGTTTAAAGCTTGCAGGCGCTGATTTCCTTGTTCTATGTACGAATACAATGCATAAAGTTGCCACGGCAATTGAAATGGAAACTAACCTCCCTCTACTACATATTGCTGATGCAACAGGTGAGCGGATAGTACAATATGGTTTAAAAAAAATAGGGTTACTGGGAACTTCGTTTACTATGGAGCAACCTTTCTATAAAGATAGGCTAACAAATAAATTTAATTTAGACGTATTAACACCTAATCTTAATGATAGAAAAATTATTCATGAGATTATTTATAATGAGCTTTGTTTAGGGAAAATAAACCAAGCATCAAAAAAAGAATACCAACGGGTTATGTCATCATTAGTACAACAAGGAGCCGAAGGGATTATTTTCGGATGTACTGAAATTACATTATTAGTTAATGAAAAAGATACCACAGCCAAAGTATTTGATACGACAGCTATCCATGCTCAAAAAGCGGTGGAAATCGCATTATCTATTTGATTATCAGGCTAACAATAGATACTGCCTTCAATAGCATTAGAAGGTAGTATCTACTAATTAAATCTAATCTATTCAGCATACTTATTAGTGTAATAATCATAATTTATCATTCATCATGATACATCCTACTAATTTCAAACATATAGCACATATAAAATATCATTAAATTTTGATAGCTAAACTATTCAAATTAAATTAGTTTAAATTAACATTGCTTATTAATAACTTTAATCTTTCATTTTACAGATTATTACCCATTGAATATTAATTTTCATCTACGATAATCACTAAAAAACTCACTGAAAAAATGGCTATTATGAAGAAAAACAAAGTTGGTAACATCGTATTAGGTAATTTTATTAAGGAAAAACGTCTAGAAAGTCAATTAACGACAAAGCAAGTAGCAGAACTGATTTCTGTTTCTGAACGCGTCTATATAAAATATGAGGATGGCTCCCTATCTATATTTATAGACCACCTTGTATTACTTTCTAAGGTATTCAAGGTTGATCTTAAGGTGCTGTTTGATATTTATATTGATGCAGAACCATCTTCTAAATTATAGTATTACCTTTATGATTGTACACTAAGGACGCTCTTATTTAGATTATGTCACATTTAACTCGACAAGATATAACTATTCAGTAAAATATTAATCTATTATAACCATTATACAAGGGGCTATCATAATGTTACTAAAAGCAGAAAAACTCCCCTTCTAATAAAAAATTTCCATTTATTATTAGAAGGGTTTAAAAGTGAATTACATAAAATTTAACGTTGATACATGGCAACGTAAAGAGCACTTCCATGTATACGACCAACTTATAAACTGTGGTTTTAGTTTAACAACGAAGATAAATATCACCAATTTAAAAAAGCAAATAGATTCAACAAATTATAGTTTTTACCCAGTTATTATTTATTTGCTATCACAAGTGGCAAATACCTACGATGAGTTTAAATTAGCCAAAAAAAATGGTGAGCTTATTTTATGGGATAAAATTAACCCAAGCTTTACAATTTTCCACCAAGAAACTGAAACATTTTCTGCTTTATGGTGCGAGTATTCTGATGATATTTGCCAATTTATGGAGAATTATCATCAACAGTTGATATTGTACAAAGATAACCCCAAATTATCTCCTCAGCCAATACAAGCTGACAATCTCTTTTATATATCATCTTTGCCATGGGTAGAATTTGATAGCTTTAATTTGAATATCTCTGATATAACAAAAAATTTCGCCCCAATTTTTACTATAGGGAAATTTTACAGTGAGAACGATACATTATTACTTCCACTAGCAGTACAAGTACATCATGCTGTCTGTGATGGTTTTCATGTTGGTAGGTTTCTCATGAGATTACAAAAACTGTGTGATGAATTCACTATTTAGTTCTATTTAACCAGTCAGAAGGAAGTTAAACCCTCCTTCTTTCCAGATAAACACAAGCGATAACTATTAATATAGTGCAGAATTTTTACCCTATAAATAGCCAACTGATAAATACCACATCACCTATAGCCCCACTTTGAACGATATATTCTACTGGGGTGACCACCATTTTTATGGTATTTGCTATAGTATATGAAATCAACTCCATCGGGTTTATTGTAGGCATGTTTCCTCCATTTTTATCTAGGTTAATCACTTGTTTATTAGTATTCAATCAGATAAAAACTATAAATTTTTCTATTCCATTTTTACTTAACCACACCAACTTCTATCTTAGTTGTACCATCATATCCCTTCTAGCGACAGTATTGTACTTTGGAGGTTTCAATTACCTATCCGAACAAATAAAAAACCTCTACATAAAGAGGTTTTTTATCACATCAATGACCTAGCTAAAGTACATCGATGAATGCGATTAAATTAACACCAAAACAATATATGAACTTAATTAATTTTGTAACTCATTCATATTTTTTATTTGGTCTCTGTTTATCTGCTCAATCTCACCCGTTTCAGCATTTTTATAGGAAACCAGTCCTGTTTCGCTATCCACTTCAGGTTTTCCATCTGAAATAATAGCCCGGCCGTCAACAGTCTCTATTTTTTGATTTGATGAACACCCTGCGATACCCATCACTGATATAGAGGCGAATATAAAAATGGCAAATAACTTTTTAATTCTCATATCTATCTCCTAATTCAGTTAATAACAACGCCTACATATATTAAATATAATATATAAGTCGAAACTTTCAAGTAAATAGATTAAAGCATCAATATTAAAATTAGGTTTATTAACTTTTTATTTACCAGAAAAATACCATAACTTATTGATAATTAACAAAAAAACAAAATCAAAAACAATCATCAACTTACACTATTACTCATTATATTTACAAATATAACGGTAACTTTATAAAAAACAAAATTAATCACCAAATTAAAATCATAATATTAATCACGCGTTATTAATTAACACTACAGGGCATTTTTTGTCACCCCTCTATAAAAATAGAAATATTAATAGCGGTATATTTAATAACTCAAATCTAATATAAGCTAATTTTGACTCTGTTTACGTAACTCAAATATTTTTAGAAAAAATCGCTCATTTAATATAATGAACTCAAAAAATTAAACAAAGTTAACTAGCTGTACGATAGTATTAACCCTACATTTTTAGCTCTACCATTTTAGATTGGACTTCGACTCATCAATTAGAGCTTACCCATTATTTTTCAAGTTAATGTACCTCCTCAAGTTGCTTGCCAAACTATCACACTAGTCAAGAAGCAAGACACATAATAAAGCTTTTTTACTAATTAGTATCGAAAGCCCCCAACCATCTGCTATCATTACAGGCTAAGAAATTTCTATGCTAGGAATGTTTTTTAGTTTTGTGTCTGTTAGCTATTTATTTCTAATCTTGGGACTTGGTTTTTTTGATTTTTTCAGGCAAAAATAACCGAAAAGTGACACCCAACCATGAACATCACAAAGCTAAAAAACAATTAATTTACAGCTAATTGCGTAACAACCAGCAACAATGAAGAATAATTTAGAATGACAAACAATAAAGAACAATACAACTTAAACAAGCTGCAAAAAAGGATCCGCCGTGATGTCGGCCAAGCGATCGCTGATTTCAATATGATTGAGGATGGTGACCGGATAATGGTTTGTTTATCCGGTGGCAAGGACAGTTATACCTTACTTTCCATTCTACAAAGCTTGCAAAAAAGTGCACCAATCCAATTTTCATTGGTGGCTGTAAACTTAGACCAAAAGCAACCGGGTTTTCCTGAACATATTTTACCCGCCTATCTTGACAACCTTGGCGTTGAATACAAAATTGTTGAAGAAAATACCTATGGCATTGTTAAAGAAAAAATTCCGGAAGGCAAAACAACCTGCTCCCTATGCTCCCGTTTACGTCGTGGGATCTTATACCGCACAGCCACAGAATTAGGCGCGACAAAAATAGCGCTTGGTCATCATCGTGATGATATTTTGCAAACCATGTTCTTAAATATGTTTTACGGTGGTAAATTAAAGGGTATGCCACCTAAACTAATGAGCGATGACGGAAAACATATCGTTATTCGCCCTCTGGCTTATTGCCGTGAAAAAGACATTGAGCGTTTCGCACAAGCTAAACAATTTCCCATCATTCCTTGTAACCTTTGCGGTTCACAGCCAAACCTGCAACGGCAAGTGATCAAAGAAATGTTACGTGATTGGGATAAACGCTACCCTGGTAGAATTGAAACCATGTTCCGTGCCACCCAAAATGTTGTTCCATCTCATTTATGTGATACCGAGCTTTTTGATTTCAAAAATATTTCTCACGGCGATGACATCATCGATGGTGGAGATTTAGCATTTGATCGAGAAGAAATCCCACTGCAAGCTTTTACTGATGAAGATGATACCCCAGATTTTATTACACAACGTCTTGATATCGTAGAAGTGAAATAATTAACCTATAGCCTCCATAACGGAGGTTATTTTTTGTCGGATTTTAAGCAAAAAAAAAAGCCGATGTAATCAACATCGGCATTACAGTGGTCAATTATTCTGTATAAGAACTCAATATGAGAAAAACTACAATTATGGAGCACAACGTTCATCGCTCAACGTTGCATTCACCTGCAGGACTTATACTGCCCTAAAACCCCATTGGTTTTATTGATTTATCTCAAACTAGGTTGGGTTATAAATAATAAGTCATCAATTTTAGAGCCAACGGCTTTTTCTCAACCACCATAAGACCGTTCCAATTAAGATCGCCAATAAAACACAAAAGGCGCTAAAAGCAAAACGGAACTCATTTCCTGGTATCCCGCCTAAATTAACACCAAACAACCCTGTCAAAAAAGTAGTGGGTAAAAATATCATCGCCATTAATGACATTGTATAGATACGACGATTCATCATCTCTGTCATCATATTAGTTATCTCATCAGAAATAATCGCGGTACGAGCGATAAAACCATCGAGATCTTCAATACAGCGCCCTAATCTATCTGATATTTCTTGAATTCGACGACGGTCGGTATCATCTAACCACAGTAATTTTTCAGTCGTTAAACGTGAAAACATATCCCGCTGAGGAGCCATGTAACGGCGAACTACAATGATCTGCTTGCGAAGTAAAGCAAGCTCCCCTCTTTCCGGAATTTGGCTATTTAATATAAAATCTTCCATATCAATTAGGCGTTCATGCAGAGAGTCAGTAAAATCACTTATTTCATCCGTAATCGAATCAGCAACCTCAACTAACCAATCTCCCGTACTTTGTGCGCCCACGCTTTGTTTTAAATCATCGATAACAGGGTCAAGTGAATTAACTTTTCGGTGGCGACTTGAAATTATCATCCGGTTGTTAATGAATACACGAAAAGCAATTAACTGCTCAGGACGCTGACCGACATTAGTATTTAAGGTTTGCAGTGTTAATAAAATACCATCACCAACCCGGATCAACCGCCAACGACCAGAATGACCTGATAGCGCTGATTTTACTTGGTCATTAAATAAACCCGATTGTTGGATCCAATTAAAACTTTGTGGGTCTTTATAATCGTAATGAAGCCAAAATGGCGATTGCTGACTGGCACTCGCATTAACATCAAGTGGCAGCAGCCCACCGTCCCCATTTAACTGAAACGCATGTACAGGATTTGAGTTTTGAAATAATGAACCATAAATCAGCCCCATGCAATTTCTCCCTTTTATTAACAATATATTATTTTTAATCGAATAAATGAAGTATTGCAATTATTTCAAGGCGATGTTTGAAATCAAAAGCGCAGAACAATAAAAACCCATAGAAGACAAATAGACCATGATAAATAGTAAAATATCGCCATTTTTGCTAAAAAAAGACACATCGTTGACACAAACGAGCAATAAAATAACTTATAAATTTTTTATTATAAAAAGGTAGTGTTTATTCCTTTTTGGTCCTCCTTCCCTTTCTCCAGAGGAAGGAGTTTTTTTAGATACTAACTTAAAAAATTAGCCTATACCTAGTACAGGCTAAGTAAATATTTAATATGTTACGTTAGTGTTTTATGATATAAAAACTATGGCTATAGGCCACATCCTCTGGGTTTTCAATCGGATACCCCTTTAACCAAGGCTTAATTAAACGTGCATTAGTATATTGATAGATAGGAGCAATAGGTGCCTCTTTAGCAATAATTTTTTCCGCGTTATTATAATATTGGTTACGTAATCGCTCATTGGTCTCAATACTGGCGGACCCCATAACGTCATCATATTGCTGGCTATTAAATTTTGGAATATTGCCACTATGTTGTGATGTTAATAAAGACAAAAATGTCGACGGCTCATTAAAATCCCCAATCCATGATGCCCTGATAACATCAAAGTTCCCAGTATTACGGCTATCAATATATGTTTTCCACTCCTGATTAACTAACTTAACTTCAGCACCTAATTTTTTCTTCCACATAGAAGCAATAGCAATGGCTATTTTTTGATGGTTTTCTGAACTATTATACAATAATGTTAATTTCAACGGGCGATTTGTACCAAACCCAGCTTCTTGCAACAAAACTTTCGCTTGCTGGTCTAATTCTTTTTGCGAGTAGCTGTTATATAAGCCTTTCTCTGGTTTAAACCCGTCAGTAACATCTGGAGTAAAATAATAAGCCGGCTTTTCTCCTGTCCCTAATACCTTGCTCGCAATTAATTGGCGGTCAATCGCCATAGACAACGCTTTTCTGACCCTAACATCACTCGTTGGCGCACGTTGTGTATTAAAAGCGTAATAATAAGTCCCTAATTGATCTGGTGTAAAAACCTCATTAGGAATATCCCTTAACAATTTTTGATAGCGTTGCTTGGGGAATGATTCTGTAATGTCTAAATCCCCAGCTAGATAACGGTTTGTTGCATGAGATTCTTGATTAATAGGTACAAAAGTCACCTTAGTAACCACCGTATTTTTATGATCCCAATAATTTGTATTTGGCGTTAAAACAATTTTTTCATTTACAACACGGTCAGATAATACAAATGCACCATTACCAACGAGATTTCCTACTTTTATCCAATTAGCACCAAATTTCTCAACGGTTTCGCGATGTACTGGAAATAAACTAAAATTAGCAGTAAGAGATGGAAAATACGGGACTGGTTTATTTAACACAATTTTTAACGTGTGTTGATCAACTGCCTCCACACCAAGTTGCTCGACAGGCAATTCCCCATCAATAATATCTTGTGCATTGTTGATACCAGCTAATGCAGCAAACCAAGCAAAAGGGGACGTCGTATTAGGCGAAACAAGCCGTTGCCAGCTATAAACAAAATCTTGTGCTGTCACCGGTTCACCATTAGACCAGCGTGCATCAGGACGAAGATTAAATATCCAAACTCGGTTATCCGATGTACTCCAATTAAGCGCAGTTCCAGGAATAGGTTTGCCATGCTTATCTTGGTTAACTAGACCTTCAAAAAGATCTCGCATGACTTGTGCTTCTGTTAACCCTACGGATTTCACTGGGTCCAAAGAAGCTGGTTCATCTTTAAGGTGGCGAGTCACTTCCTGATTTTCAGCTAAAACAGTCCCCGCAGGAATAACTGCACTAATAGCAGGTGTAGTAAAAAAAACTGAAGCAAATAAAATAGTTAAAGGTGTGAATGGACGTTTATGCATTTTATTTTCTATCTGGTTAATATGTAAATTTAACTAAAAATCAGATTTAGCTAAGTGATTTGAATAGAGACAGAGTATGAACAATATTAATCTGTTGAGCCCCCTCTTTATTCACAATTTTTCCTTTATGCAGCATATGCTTTGAGCTTTAAAAAATCCATATCCTAGGTTTTCTTTAGCGTATTGTAAGCTTAAATAGATCTGAGCCTTGGAGCGCGTCGCTATCCCAAAATTTTATGAGTCGCTGCGTCCAATAAAATAACATTAAAGATCATGATATTTTATCCTATAAATTATAGGTTGCTAAAGAAATGGATACAGGCTAACGAGCTTTTGTTACACTCAACAGAGTACTTTGAAAAAGGTATGATAAAAAATGTGGGCATTAACAAGGCTTAACAGTTATATAATCATCCGACGTGATACCTTAATAAGAAACTTAATTTATCGTTATGTCGCCGTGTTAATGAGTCACTTGCCCCACACACAACTTAAGGTATACAGTAAGTCAATGTAGGCAGCAGTATAAATTTTGGTCATTAATAGAGTATAAAACTCAACACTGTGTCACTTTATCTATGAAAGCCTTTAATCGCGAAGACTTTTCTTTAAAAAACAGATTAAGTAACCAGTGACTCAATTTATAAACGGGAGAATATTCATGTCGCAAACAGTTAAACTAAAAGGCAATGATGTTGCAGTTAATGGCGTATTTTTACAAGCAGGAACAAAAGCAAAGCCTTTTACCCTTGTTACGAAAGATCTCAGTGAAGCAACTTTAGAAACGTATGCAGGCAAACGTAAAATCTTAAATATTTTTCCAAGTGTTGATACCGGTGTTTGTGCGGCATCAGTTCGCAAGTTCAATCAACTGGCTAGTGCTTTAGATAACACAGTGGTTCTATGCATTTCAGCCGATTTACCATTTGCACAAGCTCGTTTTTGTGGTGCAGAAGGTATAGACAATGTTGTTATGCTATCCGCTTTTCGTAGTGATTCTTTCGCTGATGATTATGGTGTTGCTCTCGCAAGTGGCCCTTTAAAAGGCCTCACCGCTCGCTCTGTTGTCGTTTTAGATGAAAATGACAATGTTATTTATAGTCAATTAGTACCAGAAATCACTGAAGAACCTGACTATGACGATGCTTTAAACAGTTTAAAATAAGTGATTTAATATTATTTAGGTCACCACCAAGCGGGAAGGTTTATTTCCCGCTTTCACCTTGCTGCAACAAAATATCAAGTCAATCAACATGTGCCCAATAGAGTGGGTGATGGTTCTTCGCATTAACGACATTCGCAAACAATTTATTACCGCTCATGAGTGAAATCAATGTGTGCGATAACGTGCTTAATACTTTTAATGCTTGCTCCTGTGTCACAGGGCAACACGATGTCAAAATATCGATAATTAAATCGCGGGGTTTATAACCATTTTTTACTAAGGCTTCCCACGTAAAACGGTTTTTTTTGGTTAAATATTTCACAGCCGCTTTATTCATTAAATACAATTCAGCAGCCGATGCCGCAGACTCAAACATATCATTTTTATAATGAGACTGACTCATGTATTCACGCAACTTAAGGTTTACAACAAAATTAATGGTGAATTGATCCATGGCGACTCCTTGTAGGCTTTAACCTATTGAATGAGATTAGGTACCCATAAACAGCTGCTATATTTATTATATAGCAGGAAAAATCACCAATTAGCAATAGTATTAGTCGGGTTTTGCCCGTTTGAAATCTAAATATGAGTGGTTAAACAGAAAAATAAGCATTCAGCAAGACAAGCGCGTTTTATCGCCTCCCCGCCGAATGGTTAATAAAGAAATGAATTAATCAAGGTGTTTAGTAATTTCTAGTGATGTCCCATCACTATTTTGCCTAAATTGTAGGTGAGTTTCCCCACCTTCGAATTCCTGTTCAATTTTTAAGTTCTGACCACCATTCCAACGGTAGCGAATAGCAACACACCCTTCAGATGGACATGGCATATCCATATCTGTTTTTATCATTAGCTTTTTAGTTAAGAATTGTTGCCCATCAACCAACCCTACTCGGTAGTGTTGATAGGCTTCTAGGATTGAATCACCCGTAAAATAGCATTTAGTCAACGCACCATTTTCATAGATTTCATCCATAGTTTGCACAGTATCTTGGCAATATTGGTTTAGCTCATTATTTGGTATCGATGTTTCCGCCATCATTGGTGTACTCACTCCAACCAATATTGCAGCTAATATGAATGTTAATCTTTTACTCATTGTATTTAATCTTGCTCTTTTTTGGTATTGAGGCCATATTCTCTCAGCTTATTGGCAATTGCTGTATGAGAAATATCCAAACGTTTTGCTAATTTGCGCGTACTTGGATAATCACGGTATAAACGTGACAACACAGAAGCTTCATAACGCTTCGTTATTTCATCTAGAGAACCATTAAGTGAATCTAACGCCAGAGCAGGTGTGTTCGCAACAGTTGGCAGTTGGACGTTATCTGCATCTAAAATATGGCCATCTAATTGCGTTAAACTTTGATAAAGTGCATTTCTTAACTGCCTTACATTGCCCGGCCAGTCATAACTTCCCAAATACTCAATTAATGAAGGCGTTAATTTAGGTTCAGCCATATGTAATTCTTTCGAGAAACTCGCAACAAATGCTTTAGTCAACGGTAAAATATCTTCTTTGCGTTCACGTAATGGCGGTATAGCTAGTGTTAACACATTTAAACGGTAGTAAAGGTCTTCCCTAAATTTCTTCTCTGCGACTAGCTGAGGTAAATTTTTCTGCGTAGCGCAAATCACGCGAACATTCACTTTCACTTCCCGCTCTTCGCCAACACGCCTGAATGTCCCATCATTTAGAAAACGTAATAATTTAATTTGCATTTGAGGCGACATTTCTGCAATTTCATCAAGTAAAACAGTGCCACCATTTGCTTGTTCAAAAAAACCTTTTTTACCTTCAACTGCATTTGGATACGCCCCTGCGGCATAACCAAATAATTCACTTTCCACCACATCATCAGGCATCGAAGCACAATTTAACCCTAAGAAAGGTTCTTTCCCCCTCGCGCTATGTAAATGGCAAGCTTTCGCTAAAATATCTTTCCCTGTTCCTGTTTCACCCACAAGTAACAAGGGTTCATCAAGCATCGCTATACGTTTTGCCCGTTCAACCACATTTACCATCACAGGGCTAACAGCAATAATTTGTTCAAAGCCGCTTTTATCAATTTCAACCACTTGTTTACGCTGTTGGTCTAAAATTTCAGCCGATTTCAGCAATAACACTGCACCTGTACAATGGGATTTACCATTTTCATCAGCCAAGATAATTGGCGTGACTTGCATTAAATAGTCTCGGCCTTTAATAACGACTTTTTCTGTATAAGGCTCTGGTGATTCACGTTCAAACCAACGCAATAAACCTTGGCTACCAACGAGTTGAGAAAATGTTTTCTCACGAATTTTGGTTTCATCGTAGCCAAATAATTGTAATGTCATTGGGTTAACCAATTCGATATTTAATTTATTATCAATAGACAAAACGGGCTCTGGAAATGAATTTAATAACGCCCAAACAGCTTTATGCTCTCGTTCTGAAGGCATAAAGTAAATTCGACGTACATCAATGACACCATTAATACGGCGAATCTCTGCCATCAATGTACTAAATACCTGAAAATCTACAGGTGTGAAGTTAAGGTAAATTTTACGTTGTGGTGAAATCTCAATCCCTTTCAAGTCAATATTTTGCAGGACTAAAAGATCAAGTAATTCACGTGTTAAACCGATTCGGTCTTGGCAGGTCACTTCGAGGCGCATGGATAGAAACCTTTATCAGAAAAGTCGATTGAATAAAGGTATTTTAGCGTTAAATACTAGGGGAATACAGTGTTTGTGTCACATATTGTTGACAGCCTGTAATGTTAACGTGAATACTCAGACAATATCACTATTTTAGGCTTTTTTTTGTGTGTTGGAATAGCAATAAAACTATTAATTGACAAATAATGCTGCAGGGTGAGTCAAAACTGTCAACTCCCCCTGCCAATTATTCTCTATTTATGATTTATTTTTCTTACTGGGAATAACATTCTTTAATTGACCAATAAGTTGATGACGAAAATCAGCTAACCTTGGTTTGTCTTCAATCCAAGGCAATGGCCGGCATAGCTCCATCGCTTTGATACCAAGGCGAGCGGTTAGCAAGCCTGCACCGATACCTTGTGCGGCACGTGTCGATAAACGCGCGGTGATATCCTGTGACAGCCAATCCATACCGACCTCACGGATCAATTCAGATGCTCCAGCGAATGCAATATTGATTAACACCATACGAAACAACCTAATACGGCTATAATAGCCCAATTCTATGCCATAAATTGCAGCGATTCGGTTGATTAAACGAATGTTACGCCATGCAATGAAAGCCATATCGACAATCGCTAATGGGCTAACCGCGATCATGATTGCCGACTCTGCCGAGCAACGACTAATTTCTTTGCGTGCTTGTTCATCCAAAATAGGTTGAACCATTCTGCTGTATAATTCTACGATTTCTCGGTCATTATGAGAATCATGGATAGTTGCCTGCCAACGTTGCAGTGCGGGGTGTTGTGCCGATAATGCCGATTGTTTGGCCAGTTTTTCACAAAAAGGCTTCCCTTGCCCCATGCCATGGCTGTGTAAAAGTTCTCGCGCAAAATCCCGTTCTTGCGCCCGCTCTCTTAAGCGGTACAAGCGCCGCCATTCTCCCGCAATTGACCCTACACCGGCAATAATAATCAAGCCCCCTGCTGCCGCAGTACCTAGGGCCGTCCAATCCTGAGTAACCCATGACTGGTGTATCCAAATACCTAATTGAGCGACCACACTGACAGCAAAAACCCCCACTGCGGTTCCGACTAACTTACGCCAAAAACTTCTTTTAGGTTTTAATGCTTCGTTAATTAGGCTTTCTACCTCACCTTCTTGGTTATCTTGTTCTAATTCCAAAGAGATAGGCGTAAATTTTTCAAGCTCTTGCTCATCAAAAAAATGTGCCTTTTTCAGCTTTTCTTCATTTTCTTTTTCAAGGCTATCAGCAAAATCAAGACGTTGTTTTAGAGGTTCATTCATTTTAGTTTATCTCCCAACAGAAATTCTAGCGCGCTATCCATACGGATATGGGGCAATGGTTGGTCAATAGGTGTAAATCGTGGCCTAAAGTTTTCAAACTGGAAACCTTGCCGTTGCCAGAATTGCTCATTTGGCAGCCGTTTTGGCACTTCCCCTGGATAAAAAGTCAACGGCAAACCATCACTTAAGCGCTCGCCTTTTAAAGCGGGTAGTTTCTCGCCTTTATAATCCACAAGACCGCTTTCTGTGGCCTGTATCGACGCTAACCCAACACAATCCATGCTTATCCCTTCAAATGCGGCGTGTTGCCAAGCTTCTTGAACTAATTGTTGTAAAAGCGCCACTAAATTTGCATGTTGATCAGGGGTAACATGATCGGACTTACTGGCAGCAAACAGTAATTTATCAATACAAGGAGAAAATAAGCGTCTTAATAATGTCCGTTTCCCATATTGAAAGCTGCGCATCAATTGGGTCAGCGCCATTCTCATATCATTAAATGCATCAGCCCCACTGTTTAACGGTTGCAAGCAATCAACTAAAACAATTTGCCGATCAAAGCGTTGAAAATGCTCCCGATAAAACCCTTTTACTACGTGCTCACAATAATATTGATAACGCTGTTGTAACGCGCCAATATTCGTATTCTTACCTGCTTGGGCGAGCTTTTTCTCCCCATATTTTGCAACATTTGGCCAAGGGAAAAATTGCAACGCTGGAGCCTCAGCCAATTCCGCAGGTAATACAAAACGACCAGGCTGAATAAAATGTTGCCCTTGGGCCTTACATTCTAATAAATATTGTGTATACGCTTCTGAAATTTCAGCCAATAAATTCTCATCGACAGGCGCTAATGGGTCACATTTCTCACACAAAGTCAGCCATGATTGCGCTAAATGAGCTCGTTCCCCTTTGACTAAAGTATGCATTTGCTCTGACCAAGCCAAATAATGCAAATCCAGCATAGGAAGATCCAATAGCCATTCACCTGGGTAATCAACTATTTCCAAATATAGCGAAGAATTATCAACAAAATGGCGAAGGAAAGAATCTTCTGAACGATAATGTAATTTTAAGCGGATTTCACTCACGCCTCGAGTCGGCGTTGGCCATTGTGGAGGTTGACCATAGAGTGAAGCGATCCCTTCATCGTACGCAAAACGTGGTACCGATAAATCACGGTGAGGAACGCGTTTAACACCCAATAATCGTTTGTCCCTTGCAGCGGAAAATAATGGTAACCGGGCACCAGTATTAACATTCAATAATTGATTAACTAACGAGGTGATAAATGCCGTCTTACCACTACGGCTAAGCCCGGTTACTGCTAGCCTGACATGACGGTCAACACTCCGGTTCATCAAATCAGTTAATTCATTTTGCAGCCGTTTCATGCTCCTCCGAAGACTTATCCTTTAAATATAAATCAATTTCACCAACAACACTGGTGGTTAGATAGATAATACCCTTATTAATTTAGCATAAAACAACAAATTGAATTAGGTTAACCTCTTAATTAACGCATTTATTAGCCACTTACTGCTCAACAGCTTAATTATTTTCCCGATGACACCCGCAGGGCCATAAGTCATCAATAACAATAAAATAAATTTAACTCCTCTCTTCAATATTAGTTGTTTAGCGAATTTTTTTAATCGAGGATTGGTTTGATTTGACATACTGCGCTCACTGACACGTTGAAAACAAAAGGGATTCGGCATCAATACCTAACCCCTTATCGTGTGATGACAATGCGAAATGTTATAGATCACGAAATTTACTATTAACAGTATAAGTATCTGAAGTTACATATCTTTCAATCTGGCGTAGCTTCATTTCACCTGATTTTAACTGTGTATCTATTTGGTTTATTAGGCTACTCACTTCAGGCCCAATATCTTGCTCTGAGCGATAACCACTTGGCGCGGTTTCAACAACAAAGCACATAACAATATACAAAATTAATGTAATTCCGAAACTGACAAATAAAGCCAGTACAGCCAATGCCCTAACCAAAGCAACCGGAAGTTCCAAGTATTCTGCAATACCCGAACATACACCACCGAACACACGTCTATCCGTTAAACGGTACAGCTTACGGCCGCGAAATTGAGTCATTATTTTTGCCTCCAATTTGGGTGCTCTGCATCCAAAATGTCTTCAAGCGTTTTAATACGTTGCTGCATATGTGATGCCTGTTCAGCCAATTGCATTAAACGCTGTATTTCATTTTCGGTTAGCTGACTCCCTTGCCCATTATTCTTTTTGCTGTAGTGTAACCACAGCCAAATAGGCAAAATAAAAATGAGAAAAATTATTAATCCGAGAGACAGAAAAACGTAGCCCATCACATTTCCTTATACATATGGTTTGCTTGTCTACAGCACTGATACGATGTTACCAACGCATCAGTGCATCAAAAATACTGTTATTGCTCTTTGTTTATTTTAGCTTTAAGTGCAGCTAATTGCGCACTAATTTCATCGTCTGCTTTCAATTCAGCAAACTGTTGGTCCAGTGATTTTTGTTTGCCAATACCATAACTTTGGGCTTCGCCTTCCATATGGTCGATACGGCGTTCAAACTGTTCGAAACGCGCCATAGCTTCATCAAGCTTGCCGCTATCCAACTGACGGCGAACATTACGGCTTGATTGCGCAGCTTCCATACGAACTACCATGGACTGCTGCTTAGCACGCGTTTCCTGCAGTTTATTTTCCAATTCAGTAATTTCGCCTTTCAAACGGGCTAATGTTTCACCAACAATAATTAGCTCATGTTTTAATGTATCTACCATGTCACTAACTTTTTGTTTTTCAATCAATGCAGCACGCGCTAAATCTTCTTTATCTTTAACGAGTGCTAATTCTGCTTTTTCTTGCCAATCAGCAACTTGCTTTTCACCCATTTCAATACGGCGTTCTAGCCCTTTTTTTTCTGCTAGAGTACGTGCAGATGTTGAGCGAATTTCAACCAACATATCTTCCATTTCCTGAATCATCAGGCGGATCATTTTTTGCGGATCTTCAGCTTTGTCTAACAAAGAAGCGATGTTTGCATTAATGATATCGGCAAAACGTGAAAAAATACCCATTATTTATTTCCTCTTGATGGATTTTATCATTCTGTAGCGCCTCGACCTGATTTGGCTTCCAACCAATACCTGACGCTCCGTAAGTCATACAATTAATTCGTTATACCAAACTATTTGCGAAGAAAATATTGCAACTAGCGTGCCAACTTTAAAATTTATTTATATCCAAATGATTTTTAAGTAAATAATTATATGCTTTCCCTTTTATTTCATTTTAGCCTATAGTAAAAAATAGGCATTTTAAACCAACTATTGGTAAAAATAACCATGAAAGAGACTAATGACCCGATCCTTGGTATTTCAAGTAATTTTTTAGACGTACTAGAACAAACCTCCGACCTCGCTCAACTGAGTAAACCTATACTGGTTATTGGTGAACGAGGTACAGGTAAAGAGCTTATCGCCGATAGGCTTCATTACTTATCCCCTCGATGGCAAGAAGCTTTTATCTCTCTCAATTGCAGTGGACTCAATGAGAATTTACTGGATTCTGAATTATTCGGACATGAGGCAGGGTCTTTTACAGGCGCACAAAAACGCCATCAAGGCCGCTTTGAACGCGCTGATAAAGGGTCACTTTTTCTGGACGAATTAGCCACAGCCCCAATGTCAGTACAAGAAAAATTATTACGAGTAATTGAATATGGTGAATTAGAACGAGTGGGAGGAAGCCAATCATTACATGTTGATGTTCGTTTAATTTGTGCTACTAATGCGAATTTACCAGAACTGGCGAAACAAGGTCGATTTCGAGCAGACCTCTTAGACAGACTTGCTTTTGATGTAATCCGCATACCACCTTTGCGTGAACGCCAACCAGATATTTTACTACTAGCAGAGCATTTCGCCATTTTAATGTGTGGAGAACTAAAACGTTCACATTTTACTGGTTTTACTCATGATGCCCAACAAACACTACAACAATACCCTTGGCCTGGTAATGTACGTGAATTGAAAAATGTCATAGAGCGCTCCGTATACCGTCATGGTGACCGTGCAGAGCCTGTCAACAATATTATTTTTAACCCCTTTGGAGAGCGACTCACAGAATTACATGAGTCATTACCTGCTCAACAATCTGTGTCTCCTTCTTCCTCAACATTGCCCTCGTTACCTTGTGACTTGCGCCAATGGCAACAAACATCTGAGAAAAGGTTGTTAGAGCAAGCACTTGAAATAAGCCATTTTAACCAACGTAAAGCTGCAAAATTACTTTCATTAAGTTATGACCAACTACGTGGTTTGATTAAAAAACATCAGATTAAATTAGAGCCCTAATAATAAATAGTGTTCAAGTGACATTATGGTTATTTGAACACGGCTTTAAATTTAGACATTATTATCTTCCTTATTAACTGTATTTTTATTGCCAAATATTTCAAAAAATTGGCCTCAACCTTTATTACCTAATACGCGATAACACCTAATAATATTTAAATTTTAAATACATATATATTATTTTTTCTAAATAAAAGCAAAAAACCAAACCCCGAGTTTAAATTTAAGCATATCAATTAGATAAGGTTCAATATTTATCAACTTGCCTTAAATTAATTAATCTGCAATTATTTTCAATGAGATAAAAAATTAAGGTTATCTTAACTAAGTATTTTATACAATTTTATTGGGTAAATCTTCTCGCACAATAAGTTAATTATTAACATAATGATTATGCCAATGTTATACCCTGCATTCTTATCATTATAATTTTTTACTATTCTCAGAACACTCTTTAATAAATTAAATTATTTCTTTATTTTACAAATTGTCATATTTATCTACTGTGCGAAATGTATTTATGTGATATCTCTAGACCATAACTTTATTTACTAAAAGGAGACTATTATGAAAAATATAAACATTTTAGCTGTAACATTTTTTATTCTAGCTTTATCTCCTATCACCAATGCTGAGTCATTAATGAGAACTTTTTCTTATTGTGACTCATCCTTTTTTGAGAAAATTAAAGAAAGCCCTGCCTTACAAGATGTCTCTGACATTTTAAATAAATCACAGCTTAGTGATGGTAAGCAAATTTCTGTCAATATCAATTTTTCCCCGACAAATAAAGTCACTTTTAACCGTTTTATTGCTAGTCATAGTGATTTTGACAAATATGATGACTTTTCTTATATGGGAATGCGTGGACAGTATTATTTTTGGGGGTTCGAAACAACACAAAGCCTTGAAGAAGTGATCCGCCATACTACATCAAGGATTAGCATTATCAAGATTGGTAATAGTTATATATATTCCCCCATGATTAGGCATAATTTACAAGATCACTGGGTATTTAACGAAAATGCAGCTCAACGTTACAACCTTGACAAGAATGCCGCTGAAAAAATGCTGATTATTGAAAAGGATGAGCAAAGAGGTGTCGTTCGCTTTTTGTGTACCCTTCAAGGCAAAGTGACAAAAGATGATTTAAAATATGTTGGTTTAGAATAAATTCGCTTTTTATTACTGCCGTCTGTGCCAATTGACTGCTTATGTTTGGATAAAAAAAAGCCAGCACCCATGCTGGCTATCAAATAAAACACTGGAAGCAATGTGAGCAATGTCATGCCTTGTCTACATAAGCGTTTGCTTAATCGACAAAACGAATGATAATCGTTATCAATGTCGTTTGTAAAGCTTTTTAATGAGATTTTTTCTCATTAAGACATAGTTCAATGATAAACCTAATAATTTAAAGTTAGATTATTAGGTTTACTCCATTAATTACGCCTATTCATTCCTATTTTTTTGATTAAAATTTTGCTTATACCCAGAGCCCCTATTTTTACGCTACAATAGGCTCATTCAGGTTAACGATATCAGTGTTATGCGCCAACTAACTTTTTGGTTTTTACTTATCATTTCTTTATCTGCCCGTGCACTTGCTAACCAAGGGCATTACCCAGACATCGTGGCAAACGAGGTCCCAGCTGATATACGCCAAAAAGGTTTTATTTATTGTGTAAATGGCATCGTCACAACATTTAACCCTCAGTTGGTCAGCAGTGGGCTCATTGTCGACCCTCTTGGCGCACAAATTTATGACCGCCTATTAGATGTCGACCCTTTTACCTATCGTTTAATTCCCGAACTGGCATCACGTTGGGAGGTTCTTGATAACGGCGCAACTTACCGTTTACACCTACGTAAAGACGTAAAATTCCAAAATACGCCTTGGTTTTCACCGACCCGCAACATGAATGCAAATGACGTTGTGTTTAGCTTCGCCCGTATGTTTGAGGTAAATCATCCTTACCATTATATTAATGGTGGCCGTTACCCTTATTTTGATAGTTTGCAATTTGCGAGTAGCGTACAAAGTATACAAAAAATTAATAACTATACGGTTGAGTTCCGTTTGAACTCACCGGATGCCTCCTTCTTATGGCACTTAGCGACTCACTATGCCCCTATCCTGTCGGCTGAATATGCAGACTACCTTTCGAGTATTAACCGCCAAGAGTTGATTGACTGGCGTCCTGTTGGCACAGGGCCATTTAATTTAGATGACTACCAAGCTGGGCAATTTGTTCGTTTACTTAGAAATGACCAATATTGGAAAGGTCAACCTCGTATGGAAGAAGTCGTCGTCGATATGGGTGCCGGTGGAACTGGGCGTATTTCAAAATTACTCACAGGGGAATGCGACGTTTTAGCTTACCCCGCGGCAAGCCAACTAAAAGTGTTACGTGATGACCCACGCTTACGGATTTCCATGCGCTCGGGTATGAATATCGCTTATTTATCATTTAATACCAGTAAACCGCCATTAGATAAGCTAAAAGTACGCCAAGCTATTGCTTATGCGATCAATAATGAAAGGCTAATGCAGTCTATTTATTATGGTACCGCTGAAACAGCGGCATCAATCCTACCTAGGGCTTCGTGGGCATATGATAACCAAGCCAAAATAACAGATTACAATCCAGAACTCTCAAAGCAAATGCTACAAGAAATGGGGTTAGAAAACCTCAAGTTAGACTTATGGGTGCCAATTGCTTCACAATCATACAACCCCAGCCCATTGAAAATGGCTGAGCTTATCCAAGCTGATTTAGCACAAGTCGGAGTTATTATGAATATCCGTTCTGTTGAAGGCCGCTTTCAAGAAAACCAATTAATGGATAGGTCTCATGATATGACACTCGCAGGATGGACAACAGACAGTAATGACCCTGACAGTTTCTTTCGTCCTTTGCTTAGCTGTGCAGCAATAGGTTCACAGACCAACTTGAGCCACTGGTGCAACCCTTCATTTGATGAGATTTTGCATAAAGCATTGCTGACACAACAACTCGCTGCTCGTATCGATTATTACCATCAAGCGCAGCAAATTTTAGGGGAAGAACTTCCCGTTTTACCCCTAGCCTATTCTTTACGTTTACAAGCATATCGTTATGATATTAAGGGCTTAATGATCAGTGCCTTTGGTAACACATCCTTTGCTGGGGTGTATCGTGAAATGGAGCAAAAAATTAAAGTTGCACCTAAAAAGCCGAGTTCGCAACCATGATAATTTATTCTCTGCGTCGTTTTTTATTGCTACTAGTTACCGTATTCTTTTTATCATTAGTGAGCTTTAGCTTAAGTTATTTTACACCTAACGCGCCGTTAAGTGGTGCGTCACTCATTGATGCTTATATTTTCTATTTCGATGGTTTACTTCATTTTGATTTTGGTGTTTCTAGTATCAATGGTGAGCCCATAACCGAACAGCTAAAAGATACCTTCCCTGCAACAATGGAGCTGTGTATTTTAGCCTTTATCTTTGCATTAACCACAGGGATCCCGCTTGGAATTATAGCGGCTTTTTGGCGTAACAAACCTGCCGATATTGTTATCAGTATTTTTGCTTTATTGGGCTTTTCTGTGCCTGTCTTTGTACTAGCGCTTGTTTTAACTTTATTCTTCTCATTACATCTTGGGTGGCTCCCCGTCTCTGGTCGTATTGACCTTTTATATAATCTTAAACCGGTGACAGGGTTTGCTTTAATTGATGCATGGCTTTCAGATTCGCCCTATCGTAAGGATATGATAATTAACGTACTTGAGCATATGATGCTGCCAGTGCTAACCCTAGCACTCGCTCCCACGACAGAAGTTATACGTTTGGTGAGGAACAGTACCGAAGAAATTGCTAGTGAAAACTATATAAAAGCCGCAGCTATCCGCGGCCTCTCAAGAATTAAAATTATTCAGCGCCATATTTTTCACAATGCTATTCCACCTATCATCCCTAAACTTGGGTTACAGTTCTCAACAATGCTAACTCTCACAATGGTAACCGAGCTAGTCTTTAACTGGCCGGGGCTTGGCCGTTGGTTAGTCACTGCGATCCGTCAAGAAGACTATTCGGCGATTTCAGCCGGGGTAATGCTAATCGGTGCATTAGTCATTACAGTAAATGTACTTTCTGATATTTTAGGCGCTATGATGGACCCATTAAAGCATAAGGATTGGTATGTCCTCAGATAATTTTTATCGTGAACAAAAAATGCCATCCCCAACACGTGTGGTATGGAATTTATTTTCATCAGATGTTATTTCAATGGTGGGGTTTATTGGCGTCCTAATTTTGTTGGCTCTATGCTTTACAGGTTCTTATCTTGCTCCTTACGCATTAGATCAACAGTTTTTAGGTTATCAATTAACACCACCCTCTTGGTCGCACTACGGTGAGGTCGCATTCTTCTTCGGGACTGACGATCTTGGTCGCGATATTCTTAGCCGGCTATTAATCGGTACTAAATCAACTTTTGGCTCTGCTATTTTAGTGACCTTCATTGCGACAATTATCGGGTTGGTTTTAGGTTGTTTAGCCGGAATGACTCGTGGATTAAAATCCGCAGTGTTTAACCATATACTTGATACCCTATTGTCTATTCCCTCATTATTATTAGCCATTATTGTTGTGGCATTTATGGGGGCTAGTTTGCAAAATGCTATGCTAGCTATTTGTCTTGCATTGATTCCTCGAATGGTGAGAACTATTTATGTTGCAGTGCATGATGAATTAGATAAAGAATATATTGTCGCCGCACGCCTTGATGGGGCGTCAAATATTTTTATTTTATGGTATACCGTACTTCCTAACATCACACCAATTTTGGTTACTGAGCTGACTCGCGCGCTATCAATTGCCATATTAGACATTGCCGCTTTAGGCTTTCTTGATTTAGGTGCACAACTCCCTTCCTCTGAATGGGGGGCAATGCTTGGTGATACTTTAGAACTTATCTATGTTGCACCTTGGACCGTGATCCTTCCTGGTATTGCTATCATGATAAGCGTGCTCTTTGTTAACCTTTTAGGCGATGGGTTACACCGAGCGATTAATGCGGGAGTTGAATAATGCCACTATTAGACATCCGCAATTTAACCATCGAATTTATGACGGCGAATGGCCCTGTTAAAGCGGTTGACCGTGTATCCATGACTCTATCTGAAGGTGAAATACGCGGTTTAGTCGGCGAATCAGGTTCAGGTAAGAGCCTAATCGCCAAAGCAATTTGTGGGGTAACTAAAGATAATATTAGGGTAACAGCCGACCGCTTTCGTTTTCAAGATATCGACTTATTAAAACTCAGTCCTCGTAAACGCCGCCGGTTAATTGGCCATAATATTTCAATGATATTTCAAGAGCCCCAGTCTTGTCTCGACCCTGCGGCAGATATTGGTAAACAGCTAATTCAATCTATTCCCAGTTGGACCTATAAGGGCCGTTGGTGGCAACGCTTTAATTGGCGAAAACGCCGAGCGATAGAGTTATTACACCGGGTTGGTATTAAAGACCATAAAGATATTATGCGTAGCTATCCCTATGAACTCACTGACGGTGAATGCCAAAAAGTGATGATAGCTATCGCCATTGCTAACCAACCCCGTTTATTGATTGCGGATGAGCCGACCAACGCAATGGAGTCCACCACGCAAGCTCAAATATTTCGTTTACTTGATAAGTTAAATCAAAACAATAACATGGGTATTCTACTGATTAGCCATGATTTGGAAATGATGTCAAAATTAGTTGACCGTATTAATGTACTTTATTGTGGTCAAACCGTTGAAAGTGCGACTCCTGAAGATATGTTACAGCGCCCACGGCACCCATATACACAAGCCCTAATTCGTTCAATTCCTGATTTTGAAAGCCCAATTCCTCACAAAGGGCGGTTGAATACCTTACCCGGTGCAATTCCTTCACTGGAACATTTGCCTATTGGTTGCCGCCTTGGTCCACGTTGCCCTTATGCGCAGCGTACTTGTATCATTGCGCCTCAATTACGTAGTATTAAAGGCCATCTCGTTGCTTGTCACTATCCGTTAAACACCGAGGAACAGCCATAATGGAAACCTTACTTGAAGTACGTAACCTCACTAAGACTTTCCGTTTCCGTGAAGGGCTATTTCATCGCCATGAGTTACAAGCCGTAAAACCTGTCAGTTTTAACTTACAAGCGGGCCAAACCTTAGCCATTATTGGCGCCAACGGTTCAGGGAAGTCGACACTTGCACGTATGTTATCAGGTGTTGTCGAGCCCACTAGTGGCGATATTTTTATCCGTGGGCAGCACCTCAAATTTGGTGATTACAGTTACCGTTGTCAACGGGTTCGCATGATATTCCAAGACCCCAGCACCTCATTAAACCCAAGGCAGCGTATTGGCCAGACCCTTGAGCTTCCTTTAAAGCTAAACACTGATTTAACAGGAATTGAGCGTGAAAGGCGTATAATTCAAACACTTCGCCAAGTGGGTTTACTTGCTGACCATGCAGAATATTACCCTCATATGTTAGCATCAGGGCAGAAACAACGCATCGCATTGGCTAGAGCACTTATCCTACAGCCGGAAATTATTGTTGCGGATGAAGCATTGGCTTCTTTAGATATGTCGATGCGTTCGCAAATCATTAATTTAATGTTGGATTTACAAGCAAAGCAAGATATTGCTTTTATTTATGTCACCCAACATTTAGGCATGATGAAACATATTAGCGATAAAATGCTAGTGATGGATAAAGGAGAAGTTGTCGAGCGAGGCAATACTGCTGAAGTTTTAGCCGCCCCTCTGCATGATGTCACTCGCCGCCTAATTGAAAGCCATTTTGGTGAGCCTTTATCTATCGATGCATGGCGGCAAGATTTATCATAATTAATGCCGCTATTTATGCTATTAGCGTGAGATTGTCACATTTGCCTTAATATGTTTGAGATGTACAACAATTGTGAAGGTAACAATCACTAACAGTGACCATGCTCCCCATTTGCCCGCATGCACCATTGACCAAGCACCAATTTGGTTTGGGTATTGCCAAACACCAAAAAATGTCCCAAAGTTTTCAGCTAACCAAATAAAAAAACCAATCAACATAAAAGCTAGTAATAAAGGCATTCTGCGTTCTTTATCTAATGGGGTATAAAAAACGACACTACGTGCATACAAGCCAAAAATAAAAGCTGTCAAATACCAACGGTAATCATCAATATAATGGTGGCTAAAAAAATTCACATAAATGGCAAGAGCAACAAGTGTCGCCATCCAATAAGGTGGGTAATGTTCAATTCTAACGTTAAAAAACCGCCAAGACTGAATGATATAGCTCCCTACCGCCGCATACATAAAACCAGTAAACAAAGGAACGCCCCAAAGCTTGGAATAAGCCTCATCGGGGTATTGCCATGAACCAATAGTTGCAGAGGTTTTAAATAACTCCATCATAAAACCGACTAAATGAAAAACACAGATTGCTTTTAATTCATCCCATGTTTCTAGTTTTGACCATACCAATAAAGCTTGAAATGTGACGGCAAAAATTAATAGGGCATCATAGCGAGGAAGCCCCATTACCCCTTTCGCTGGCACTAAAAATAAGGCCAAAAAGAAAAAACCAGCAAATAAACAAGAACGTGCATTGATGAGACCAAAGAACCAGAACTCTAAAATAAAACGTTTAATCCCTTGGCTATTATTTGGCGTGTGCGCCATCAAAATTTTATCTAGCTTCCCTAAGATATTTAATTTTTGACACCCGTTGGTCATTTATTTACTCGCTAATTTCAATTGTGCGACTGTATTTTTATATACAAAGTAAGCTGTAGATTTTAGCAAAGCATAGCGAATACACCTAAGGCAACTATCTTAATTTTATGGCTTTTTTTCTTTTACCTTAACATTCTCATTTTTACTCTTGGGCCCTATTTTTGTTTAAATTTTAATTTTTGTATGTATCTCGCACCTGATGGCAATTCGTTAACAGAAAGTAATGATATACTTAAGTGATATGTGTTTATTTGCTATATGAATGCCCATTTAATAACTTAGGAGTTTTATCATGAAATTGTATTACGCTCCCGGTGCTTGCTCGCTGTCCCCTCATATTATTCTGCGTGAGACTGGATTAGACTTCAGTATTGAACGAGTTAATATCAAAGAGAAAAAAACAGAGAAAGGCGAGGATTATTTAGCAATAAACCCTAAAGGACAAGTTCCAACTTTAGTGCTAGATAATGGTGAGCAGTTAACAGAAGGTGCTGTTATTGTTCAATATATTGCTGATCAAAAACCTGATCGTAACCTAATCGCACTACCAGGGTCGATGAAACGTTATCACCAACTCGAAGCCCTTAATTTTATTTCGACAGAATTACATAAAAATTTCTCGCCGTTATTTACCCCCGGTACACCAGAAGAATATAAAGACACCGCTCGTGGCATATTATTTAATAAGTTTAAATATGTCGACAACGTACTATCAAAACAGGCTTTCTTTGCTGGTGATAGCTTTAGTGTTGCCGATGCTTATTTATTTACCGTTAGTGGTTGGGCGAAACATGTCGGGCTGGATTTAGCTAGCCTAACCCACCTACAAGATTACATGGCTAAAATTGCCAAACGCCCTAATGTCCAAGATGCATTAAAAGCTGAAGGACTGATTTAATCCGTAAGATAGCGCTCAACCAACGGGCGCTATCTATTTTATTAACTCATTAAATTTAATCTAACTGCGTCGCACAGAATTTATGTTCAGGATTGACCATTTTGTCTTGGGCTGCAACCAGTTGTAATTCGTATTCACCCATTTCTTTGGTTTTTATCATCACTTCGTATACTGCGGCTGCAACATGCTCAAGCCCTTTATCAAGAGGCTCCCCTTTCAATAAATTGACTAACATTAAACCACTCGTTAAGTCACCGACGCCTACTGGTTGTTTTTCACCAAAATCTACAAGTGGACGACTCACATGCCAGCTATGCTCTGCCGTCACTAAGATCATTTCAAAACGATCAGCCCGATAGCCTGCTCGGCTTAAATGCTTCACCAGCACAATTTTCGGCCCTTTGTGACATAATTCACGAGCGGCTTGTGCTGCTTCATCTACTGTTTTAATACTTCTACCAACTAAAGTTTCTAACTCAAGTAGATTTGGGGCGATGACATCGCTTACTGCTAATGCACGGTGACAAAGAAACTCCGCAACACCTGGTGCAACGATACAGCCTTTTTCAGGATGCCCCATGACAGGGTCACAAAAATAAAGTGCTTGTGGATTTGCCGCTTTAACTTTTTGTACAATCGCAAGGATATCATCCCCTTGCTCTGCGGAACCGATATAACCACTTAAAACCGCATCACAAACTTCTAATTTATGGATTTTTGCTAAGCCTTCAACGATATCGGTTAAGTGCTGAGCTGAAAAAACATTCCCTGTCCACTGTGGATATTGCGTGTGATTCGAAAATTGTACGGTATTAAGTGGCCACACATCTACGCCCATTCGGCACATAGGAAATGCAGCGGCACTGTTTCCTGCATGGCCGAAAACAACATGGGATTGAATTGATAATACGCTTTTCATTAAGAACCCAAAGAATTGTTATGTCGAATGAAGAGAAATCAGTGATTCGCCATTGCTAATATGAATATACTCCAAATAATTCGAGTTGCATGGAGGCGACAAGAGAAGAAAGCCCTATGAGTATACTTGACTCTATACTCGGCTAACTGGACACAATCAACACCTATGCAAATTGAAATATGACGAGTATAGCCTGGGGAACCCCAGGCTAATATTACAAAGGTTAGTCAGAGCTATTTCCAATTAATTAAACAGTCGTTTTTCTTACCACGACGGATTAAAGTATAACGACCAAATAAACGGTCTGCATCACTAAATACATACATAGGGTCTGTTTGTTTTTGACCGTTAATGGATACTGCATTAGAACTGATTGCAGTTCTTGCTTGTCCACGAGATGGCGTTAATTCTGAATCAACTAGAGCTTGTTGTAAGTCAGCTCCCGCATCTAGTGTAATACAAGGCATGCCGTCTTGTGCTAATTGCTCAAAATCAGCTTCTGTTAAATCAGATACCGCACCTGAGAACAAACTATCAGTAATACGTTTTGCTGCGGCTAACCCGCTTTCACCATGCACCAGTTTAGTCACTAACTCAGCTAAAACATATTGAGCACGAGGTGCTTTACCGCTATTTTTATCTTCTTCTTCCAATGCTTGAATTTCTTCTAATTCCATAAAAGTGAAGAATTTTAAGAAACGATAAACGTCAGCATCAGCGGTGTTAATCCAGAATTGATAGAATTTATATTGGCTAGTTTTCTTAGAATCTAACCATACTGCACCACCCTCGGTTTTACCAAATTTAGTACCGTCCGCTTTTGTAATTAGAGGAACTGTCATACCAAACACTTGATTTTGATGTAAGCGACGAGTTAAGTCGATACCGGAGGTAATGTTACCCCATTGGTCTGAACCCCCAATTTGCAGTTCAACACCCATCTCTTTATTCATATTGGCAAAGTCATAACCCTGTAGCAGGTTATAAGCAAACTCGGTGAACGAGATCCCTACATCATCACGGTTTAAACGTTGCTTAACAGATTCACGGTTGATCATTTGGTTAACAGAGAAATGTTTACCAATATCACGTAAGAATGTCAGCACATCCATTTTACCAAACCAATCATAATTGTTAGCAAGGCGTGCGCTGTTATCACCACAATCAAAACTTAAAAATGGTGATACTTGGTTGCGTATTTTTTCTACCCACTCTTGAACGGTTTCTGTGGTGTTTAATTTACGTTCAGTAGCTTTAAAGCTCGGATCGCCAATTAGGCCCGTTGCGCCACCCACCAACGCCACAGGCTTGTGCCCGGCTAGTTGGAATCGTTTTAAACACAGCAAAGGAACCAGATGTCCCAAGTGCAAGCTGTCAGCGGTAGGGTCGAAGCCGCAATAGAGGGAGATAGGCCCTTGCGCCAGTCTCTCTGCTAACGCATCCTCATCCGTTACCTGGGCAACGAGGCCCCGCTCTTGCAATTGTTTAATCAGGTTATTGCTAGACATCAATGACTCCATCGGTTGAATTTTGTCTATCTATTTAGGGTTAAAAAACCAACGATTTTGAGACTCATATCAAAAGCTCGTCAGTTTAATTTGTCAATTTTATTAAATGAGTCTATAGCATAAAGCGCATATCAATTAAGTGCCAGTTAAAAAACTATAATTAAGGGGCTAATCTGTCAATTTTCCAGCCATCCCCTTCGCGTTGATATAAAAAGCGGTCATGAAGGCGGTGAGCGCCCCCTTGCCAAAACTCAACGCTATTAAAAACCACTCGGAACCCACCCCAAAAACTGGGTAATGGGACCTCGCCATTTTTGAATTTTTGTTTTAGCTCTAAAAACTTGCCTTCTAAAATCCCTCGAGCAGAGATTTTAGATGATTGCGCAGAGGCCCACGCAGCAATTTGGCTGTCTTTAGGCCTACTATGAAAATACTTAACAACTTCAATTGGATTTAATCGCTCAGCGACACCCGTAAAATTGACTTGGCGCTCTAGCGGGTACCATGGAAAGTGCAAACTTATTTTGTTATTTTTTTCTAAATGTTGCGCCTTTCTACTACCTAAATTGGTATAAAAAATTAAACCGTTATCATCAAAATGCTTTAACAATACAATACGTTGATAAGGCTGCCCTGTTTCATCAACTGTAGCAACCGACATTGCTGTTGGGTCACTTAAACGAGCCTCGCACGCTTGCTTCATCCACAATTCAAACAGTGTTAATGGGTTTGGTGTTAAATCATTACGTCTTAAACCACCTTTTGTGTATTCACGACGTACCGATGCGAGGTCTATTTCATCTAGCTCGTTCATTTTTATATCCTTAATACGGTTATTTTTTAGCAATATTTTTAGGGTATATCGCACCGAGAACAGTTTCTTCACTTGCCCCTGTTACAGAAGCAAGATTTCCTGATAAACCGGCTACAGTTCGAGCCGCTAACCACGCAAAAGCTAACGCTTCCATATCGTCACCACTTAACCCAAATTTATCACTGGGAGCGACCTCAATCCCCGGTAACAAAGCCGCTAAACGCTGCATTAGAAAGTGATTCTTTGCGCCACCACCACAAACAATTAAGCGCTCACAGCCGCCACATAATAAAACTTGGTCAGTAATCGATGTTGCCGTCAGCTCACAAAGCGTTGCTTGAACATCCTCAGCAGAAATTAATGGAAACTTATCTAAGTGTTTCTCTAACCATTGCATATTAAAATATTCACGCCCTGTGCTTTTAGGGGATGAGCGTCTAAAATATGGGTCGCTTAGCATGGATTTTAATAATGTGTTATCGACCTTGCCACTACTCGCCCATTGACCATCTTTATCATATGCTTTCTGTTTATTACGCCAAGTCCATGTATCCATTAACATATTCCCAGGACCTGTATCGTAGCCTTTAACATAAGCACCAGGTAATAAAGCTGTCACATTCGCAATTCCACCAATATTTAATACAATGCGTTTCTCAGTAGGATGCCCTAATACAGCAAGGTGAAATGCAGGCACCAATGGTGCACCTTGCCCGCCATATGCCATGTCCCTACGACGAAAATCCCCAACAGTGGTAATCCCCGTTAAAGCGGCAACTCTGTTGTTATCACCTAATTGCATGGTAAAAGGCTGTTCGCCATCAGGTTCATGCCAAACAGTTTGACCATGGCAGCCAATAGCGATGATATCTTCAGACGTTAAACTGGTTTGTACCAACAGCTGATTAATAGCATCTGCATACAATGACCCTAACTGCCGATCAATTTTGCCAACCTCTGACAATGTTGTTGTTTGCCCTTGGCAAATATTTAAAATTTTTTTCTTTAATTCAATTGGGAATGTGACACTCAAACTAGATTGTTCAGCAACAAACTTATCACTGATTGCTGCAAGCACCACATCAACACCGTCTAAACTCGTTCCCGACATGACACCTATGTAACGACCGGACTTAATCATTATGCTTGTTCCTTCAGTGTGCACATTAACTTGACTAAATATCACTATAAAAGATTGTGCTTTGATGAAGATTTTTGTCAACAATTCGATGCAATTTCTCGGGCAGCTTCGCAGGAATAATAAATAATCACCTTTAAGTTAAAAATAACTAGACAAACTAAATAAAAAAGACACTTTTTAATATCACGATTTCTCTTTTTGTTTACAATGGTTCATAATAAAATTATAAACCAAGCACTAGTTACAGGGTCTTGACTAAGATGATAAGGCGTTCTATTTAGCTATAGATGCGAAATCATACTCATAACTTGACATCCCTTTAACAAACAGTGCCTTTGTCAGTGAAATAATCCTGAATTTGAGATATTTTACCTAGTGTTTACACTCTATTTAAACCAAAATAAGTAATCTAACCTTCGCTTTTTAATACCATTATTTTGATAATTGTTGTGTTTATGGTGAAAACAAATATACGATGCTATGTTAGTGCCACAGACAGCAAATCTCATAGGAGTTATTATGCTTAAGAAAGTTTTTGTAGGTGTTGTTGCAGTTGCAGCGTTATCAGGCTGTGTCAATACCAGTACGCTTTCTGGTGATACTATTTCAGCCAAGGATGCGAAACAGGTACAGACTGTAACCTATGGTACCGTTTTGAATGCCCGCCCTGTGACAATTCAAGCTGGTGAAGATGGTAACGTTATTGGCGCAATTGGTGGTGCTGTGCTCGGTGGTTTATTAGGTAACACTATTGGTGGTGGTACTGGTAATACACTAGCAACTGCAGCAGGCGCAATAGCAGGTGGCTTAGCAGGTCAGCAAGCACAAGGCGCATTGAATAAAAGCCAAGGGGTTCAGTTAGAAATTCGCTTAGATAGCGGCAAAAATATCGTGGTTGTTCAAAAACAAGACCCAAGCACTTTCCGTAACGGTCAACGCGTTATGATTGCAAATAGCGGCAATACAGTCACTGTATCTCCTCGCTAACTTTACTATTCTAAATTAAAATATGTTCACCGGCTCTTGGTCGGTGAACATACTTAGTGTTAATTAACTAATATTTAGTTATTAATAACCTCTATTAATTAATTATTTCCCTATATTTTTATCTTTAATATCATGTGTAGTATTCTAGTTAGTCATCCCTCTAGTTATACATATAGATATTTCATTATTCAATGTGAAATAGTTATTTAAGTTATCATTTTTTAGTGAAGGTTTTATTGCTGAGTATTCTACAAGCCGTGTATCATCACTAACTAATGATTGCAGAATAATGTTAAAGAAATTATTTTAACTCAAACCATACACTACAAAAATAACTGCAATACAATATATATTTCACAGAAATAATTTACCATCTATAAAGATCATTTTATTTAAAATCAATTTGAATAATTATTGTCTTTATAATAATCACCATAATAATAGTTGGTGTTATATTTATTCACATGCTAAATTATACCAAATTCAAGAGTCATTCTGTAACTGTATAATGTTTCTTTCAAGTTTAAGAAGTAACTGAGACAGTTGCTCAAGCTCTTCTTCACTAATATTATTCAATATTTCTAGCCGTGTATTATTAATTACTTGGTCTACTGTCTTAATAAATGGTTCAGACTCTTCTGTCAATTTTATTCTTTTAGCTCTCCTATCATTTGCACATATATGCCTAGAAATGAGTTTTTTTTCCTCTAATTGGTCAAGGGTTCTCACTAGTGATGGTTGTTCTATTCCTATTGCCTTAGCCAGTTGTATTTGCGATTGTTCCGGTGGTAACTGGCTAATATTATGTAATGTAACCCAATGTGTTTGCGTAAGTTTAAGGGGTTTTAAACGATGATCGATTAATGCTCTCCACATACGGACTACACGTGATAATTCTGTTCCAATTTGTGATTCCAATTTACCCTCCTTTATATAATTATAATGTCTAAAAAATATACCAGACTCATATTATTTTTAAATTATATATTAATTTCCTTTTATATTTACAACTTTTTATTGATGCATAGGACAACAAATACCTATTTATAGTGATGACAAACTCTTCATGAGACGATGTACCTCTAACTAATACCTTGCGACTCATGCCTTTTCAAATTAGTAGGCTTAATAAAGCAACCTATCAATTATCTTATTAATAAGAATAGCCTTACTCTCCTTTCGGATCTATCTATTTTAACCCTTATAGTAATTACAACTAACAATAAAAAAAGCAATACCAAATAAATGGTTTAAAAACAAAAGTATATAGTTAATCTTAAAAATATGTTATTTATGGTTGTTTTTATAGAATCCATAGCTATTTTGAATAAATAAAATTTTATTGAAAGATAAACAACGGAATTAATTAAAATAAAATAATTAAAAAAGAACTAGTTACTTTAATTAACAAAACAATTGATTGAATTATAAAAATAGATTCATTTGTATAACACTTTAAAAAAGCTGTTGTTGGGGATCGGGTAAATCTTTTGCAGTCGCCTGTTTACTCAGTGACCTTAAGTACCGTTGACGGCATAATCGAATAATATTTCGTTTTTCAGGATCAGAAAATTTTAACCAGTTAAAACGCTCATCTCGTGTACGATAACAACCTCGGCAGTAACCTTGTTCATTTACTTGGCAAATACCACGGCAAGGGCTTGGAATATCAAAGAACTCGAGTTGCTCAGCCATATAGGTATCCCCTTAAAAGAAAAAACACAATAAATGTATGATATACTATGAAAATAAGCATCACTGCCGTTCGATTAAAAAATATACTACAACCATTGTATTTATCAATATAGACACGTTATATTAATAAATACAACGATTCAGGTTTTTTCTGGAAATTTTAAGAGGTTTATAATATGCGCTTACTTCATACTATGTTGCGTGTTACAGATATGCAGCGTTCAATCGATTTTTACACCAAAGTACTGGGCATGCGCCTGTTAAGAACCAGTGAAAATACTGAGTATAAATATTCTCTTGCTTTTGTTGGTTATAGTGATGAAAGCGAAGGCGCAGTCATTGAGCTAACCTATAATTGGGGTGTTGATCAATACGATATGGGGAATGCTTATGGTCATATTGCACTAGGTGTCGATGACGTTGCAAAAACTTGTGATGATATCCGCAATGCAGGTGGTAATGTTACTCGTGAAGCCGGCCCTGTAAAAGGGGGAACAACTGTTATCGCATTTGTTGAAGACCCTGATGGCTATAAAATTGAATTAATTGAAAACAAAAGTGCAAGTAAAGGCTTAGGTCACTAATTGACCTTTCAATTACAAAATTAAGGCTGCCAATTGGCTGCCTTAATTTTCTTCTATGTTTACCTACAAATTTTTACTGGTTTTGGCATAATACGAGCCAATCAGAAACTTATAATCGAAAGTCCTAATGTCTGAAAAAAATAATCCTAATGCCCTGGTTAACCGTTTCAGGGGTTATTACCCTGTTGTTATTGATGTTGAAACCGGTGGGTTTAATGCCAAAACTGACGGGCTGTTAGAAATCGCCGCGATTACCTTAAAAATGGATAAAGACGGCTGGCTGTCTATGGATGAAACATTGCATTTTCATATAGAGCCATTTGAGGGTGCAAACCTTGAGCCATCTGCGCTCGCCTTTACTGGCATTGACCCTACTAATCCATTACGTGGGGCCGTAAGTGAATACGAAGCATTACACGCAATATTTAAAGTGATCCGCAAAGGAATGAAGAACACGGATTGTAACCGCGCAATTATTGTTGCTCATAATGCAAATTTTGATCACAGCTTTGTTATGAATGCCGCAGAACGCGCGAGTTTAAAACGTAACCCATTCCACCCATTTGCAACCTTCGATACTGCAGCATTAAGTGGTTTAGTGTATGGCCAAACTATTTTAGCAAAAGCATGTGTCGCTGCAGGTATTCCATTTGATGGGAAACAAGCCCACGGTGCTCTGTATGATACTAACCGTACTGCCCTATTGTTTTGTGAGATTGTCAACAAATGGAAAAAGCTTGGTGGCTGGCCTATCGTTGAGAACGAAGAGTAATTGAATTACATATAAAAAAACCGTATTTGCTAAAATACCACTACGTTAGCTAAATACGGTTTTTTGTTATCTATCGCAATATTATTCTGCGCTAGTTTCGTCTGTTGGGCGATATTTATCCGCAGTTTCTTTAATCAATGATTGAAGTTCACCGCGCTGGAACATTTCCATGATAATATCACAGCCCCCAACCAGCTCCCCATCAACCCACAGTTGAGGAAAAGTTGGCCAATTTGCATATTTTGGCAGTTCTGCACGAATATCTGGGTTTTGTAGGATATCAACATAAGCAAAGCGTTCACCACAAGAAGACAGAGCTTGGACTGCTTGAGCAGAAAAACCACAGCTCGGAAGTTTTGGAGAGCCTTTCATGTATAATAAAATTGGGTTTTCTTTGATTTGGCGCTCGATTCTTTCAATTGTCGTCATTTTTACTTCCTTAGAACAAAGATACTGGTTTTGCAGTCAGCCGACAAGCATGATTTACTGCGACTTAATAGAATGCATTGACCATTATAATGTGAAACTTAATTGTTTCATACAATATGCCAGTTTTACAGGGGCATTACTATAACATCCAAAAAACCAAAAAGGCACCTTTTCTATCTTCTGCTCACCTAAGTCAAACAAATAACTCGCTATTGTTTAAATTCGAAAAACTGGCGTTCTTCCTCACAAATACCCATACAATATAAATAGTTAATGATTTTGTTTTTTGCTAACATATAAGTAACATGATTACCGTTACCCTTTGTAAGGTTTATCGTGTTATCATTAATATATTAAATACCATCTCGCCAATGAGCGAAATGTTGATAACAAATTGCCATCTTTTAATTAGCTCATTTTAAGAGCAAACACCCGAAGTATTTTATACAAAAGCAATCAAGGAGTACGCAATGTCTTTTGAACTACCCGCTCTACCGTATGCTAAAGATGCTTTAGAACCATATATCTCTGCTGAAACCTTAGAATATCACTATGGCAAGCACCACAACACTTATGTTGTTAACTTAAACAACCTCATCAAAGGCACTAACTTCGAAGGTAAATCTCTAGAAGAGATCATCAAAACTTCTGACGCTGGGGTTTTTAACAATGCTGCTCAAGTTTGGAACCACACATTCTATTGGCATTGTTTAGCGCCAAATGCAGGTGGAGAACCAACAGGCAAAGTTGCTGATGCGATTAATAAAGCATTCGGTTCTTTCGCTGAGTTTAAAGCGCAATTTACTGACGCTGCGACCAAAAACTTTGGCGCAGGTTGGACATGGCTAGTGAAAAAAACCGATGGTAGCTTAGCTATCGTTAATACATCTAATGCTGCAACGCCAATTTCTGGTGAAGATAAGCCTGTATTAACAGTTGATATTTGGGAGCATGCTTACTATATCGATTACCGTAACGCGCGTCCTAAATACTTAGAAAACTTCTGGGCGCTAGTCAATTGGAAGTTTGTTGAAGAAAATTTAGCATAGTGATATCTGTTGATTTCTAAATAGCTAAGGGCGAGATATCTCGCCCTTATTTTTTACGCACATTGCTATGAGTAAAAATAAAATCAAAAAATATGTGCAGCAATAAAAATAATCATTGCTAATGAACCCAACGCAGCCAGTAATCCATATTTAACATCTGTATCCATGAGTTCCTCTCATCTAAACGTAATTGAATTAGCGAATAACCATATTAACACAAAGGTTATTAAGTATATATATCCAAAAAAACAAAACTCGTGCCTATATCACATGTTATAACATCAATTATTTCTTTCGTTTTTGCGCTAGATCAGACAAAATCGACAACAAATCGCTAAATTATTGCCAGCAAAGGATCAATGCATCAATATGCTGGTAATTTTTTAACAAGAATGCTTATAGAGACCTATTGTTGGTCAGGAGTTTTTTTCCCCCATGGCAACGATTAAAGATGTGGCGAAACGCGCTGGCGTATCTACCACAACCGTATCCCATGTTATTAATAAAACGCGCTTTGTGGCTGATGATACTAAGGCTGCGGTCTGGGCTGCAATTAAAGAGCTCAATTATTCACCAAGTGCGGTTGCCCGTAGTCTAAAAGTTAATCACACTAAGTCGATTGGTTTGCTGGCAACCTCCAGTGAAGCACCCTATTTTGCTGAGGTAATAGAATCAGTTGAAAATAGCTGCTATGAAAAAGGCTATACACTAATCCTCTGTAATTCCCATAATAATTTGGGTAAACAAAAAGCCTATCTACAAATGCTTGCGCAAAAACGCGTGGATGGTTTACTCGTTATGTGCTCTGAATACCCAGATACTTTAATCAGTATGTTAGAAGATTATCGTAATATTCCAATGGTCGTTATGGATTGGGGTACGTCACGAGGTGATTTTACTGACAGTATTATCGACAACTCATTCCATGGCGGCTACCTTGCAGGGCGTTATTTGATTGACCGTGGCCACCGTGATATCGGTGTCATTCCTGGTTCACTCGAAAGAAATACAGGCATTGGTCGTTTAACTGGTTTCCAAAAAGCGATGGAAGAGGCCAAAATTACGTTAAAAGATGAGTGGATCGTCCAAGGGGATTTTGAGCCTGAATCAGGCTACAAAGCAATGATGCAAATCCTTAGCCATAAACAGCGCCCTACCGCGGTCTTCTGTGGTGGTGATATTATGGCAATGGGAGCGATTTGCGCCGCAGATGAGATGGGCCTGCGTGTACCGCAAGATATTTCAGTGATTGGCTATGATAATGTGCGTAATGCGCGCTATTTTACCCCTGCTCTAACGACTATCCACCAGCCAAAAGAGCGTTTAGGGCAAATGGCCTTTACAATGTTACTCGATAGAATTGTGAATAAGCGCGAAGATGCGCAAACTATCGAGGTACATCCACGGCTGGTTGAACGCCGCTCTGTTGCTGATGGGCCATTTATTGATTACCGCCGATAACTTAGCAACCTAAGTTGAAAGCCATTCCGCGTTAAGTGTTTCAGTATCACCGAGGTAATCTAATAACCAACTTAACGCTGGAGATGTGTTTTTTTCAACCCAAGTTAGGCAGCAAGGGCTTGGTGGAAATGGTTGTACTAATGCCAATTCCACTAACTTCCCTTCCTCGCATAAAGGGGTTGCGCGGTGTTCGGGCACCATGCCCACACATAGCCCATTGACTAAACATGCCAAACCATTTTCCCAATAAGGCACAACAAGACGCCGCTGGTTATCAAGGGCCCATGTGTCTCTTTTGGGTAAATTACGGGAGGTATCTTCTAAGCATAAACTGGGGTATTCACGCATTTGTTCATCCACCAACTTACCTTCTATTTTGGCTAATGGGTGCTCAGGGCTCGCAACACACATCCAAGACATGAAACCCATATCACGAAAACTGTATCTTTCACCGATGGGGGAAGCACGTGTTGCGCCAATCGCCACATCAACACGACCATCAGCTAAAGCATCCCAAACACCATTAAACACTTCAGGGTGAATATACAGTTCAATATCAGGAAAATGACGATAGAAATCTAGAATGAGTTGTTCTGTGCGCTGCGGTTTGACAATGCAGTCAACTGCGATACTAAATTGACCACGCCAACCATTTGCGACTTGTTGGCATTGATGTCTGGTATCTGTCATTTTTTTGATAACAGAACGACTTTGTTTAATAAATATTGCCCCAGCCTCGGTAAGAACTACATCACGATGGCGACGTTCAAATAAAGGGACAGCAAGCCATTCCTCAATTTGTTTTACCGTATAGCTAATCGCAGATGGAACACGGTGCAACTCATCGGCAGCACCACTAAAACTTCCCGTACGAGCCACTGCATCAATGACTTCGAGCGCATGAGCTGACCACATAACATCTCCTTTCAAAAATTTTGATAGCAAGATCCAAATATTACCGTTTCACAACATAAAAAAATAGCCTATACAATAGAACTACTGTTAACATTTTTTTAAATATCAAATAAGTAATAATTATGACGAATACTGTGAAAAAAAATTCCCCTGGGTTTATGATTTACCTTGCAGGGTTAAGCATGCTGGGGTTTTTAGCGATTGATATGTATCTACCTGCTTTTGGGGCAATGCAAAACTCACTGCATACCACAGAAGGGGCTATCAGCGCTTCTCTCAGTATATTTTTAGCTGGTTTTGCTTTTGCTCAGCTTCTATGGGGACCATTATCAGACAAACTTGGTCGTAAACCTGTGCTTATCGTTGGGTTGGCTATTTTCATTTTAAGCAGCCTAGCTATTTTTTGGGTTGAAACTGCGACACAACTCTTAACTTTGCGTTTTCTACAAGCTGTCGGTGTCTGTTCTGCGGCCGTTTTATGGCAAGCTCTCGTTATTGACCGCTATGATGAAGCAAGCACGCAAAAAGTTTTTGCTTCTATTATGCCATTAGTCGCTTTATCCCCTGCTTTGGCGCCTTTATTAGGTGCTTGGGTTTTAGAACACCAAACTTGGGAAGCCATTTTTCTGATCCTCATGGCCGTAGGTATATTACTTTTATTACCAACGTTATTTTTGAAGAATGTTTCTGTCAAAAACATCACGGATGAAAAACAACCCAAAACTAAAGTCTCTTTTGCTAACTTGTTAAGTTCACCTATTTTTAGTGGTAATGTACTTGTTTATGCCTCTTGTAGTGCTGGCTTTTTCGCTTGGTTAACGGGCTCGCCATTTATTTTGCGGAATATGGGGTTTAACCCAGCAGATATAGGCTTAAGTTATATCCCTCAAACCTTAGCTTTCATTGTTGGTGGCTATGGCTGTCGTATTGTATTAGCAAAAGTTCGCGCTGAAACTTTATTCCCTCTATTATTGACGGGTTATGCAGTAAGCATGGCAATCTTATTCATTATAGCTATCTACAGTACTCCGTCACTAACTATGATTTTGATCCCATTTTGCTTTATGGCGGCGATGAATGGGGCTTCCTATCCAATCGCTGTTTCGAAAGCATTAAATGCATTCCCGAGTGCAAGTGGTAAAGCGGCGGCATTACAAAATGCCTTGCAATTAGGGTTATGTTTTTTAGCCAGCTTGCTCGTTTCTGCTCTTACTTTCGACCCACTTCTGGCAACAACGGGGGTAATGGCTGCAACCATCATTCCAATGACGATTGGTTATTTTATGCAACGTTGTTCCAGCAATAGTGAAAAAGCGCTAAAACATGCCGATTGCCAAGCCGATTGATAACAACATATGATTCACTTTAAACCATGCCGCAAGCTTAGCGGCATGGTTTTCGTTTATTAACCAATAAAAATACTCCCAACTTCTCACCGCGAATATTCAGTTATTCATGACAAATAATCTTATCTGTTATTTAGATACTCAAAGACTAAAAACTGTATCTACTTCATATATTTCTAATATTTAAAGCGTATTTCACTAAAATAGAGGGATTTTATTTTTTTATCTACTAAGATATAGATTTTCTATAGTTAATTTTCTTGTTAGAAAGCGTTATCATTGCCATATCAAATAATGAGTGCTCAAGAATGATGTTGAAACAGTATTATCCACCAGATGAATTAAAATCCTTTGTTAGTTCAATTTTGATCATTAAAGAATTTTCAGGAACAATTAAAATTTTTCCAGGAACTGGTGCTGAAATTTGGGTTTCATCAGATTCTTTTTGCATGTCAACAGAAAAACATTCAACAACAGACTCTTTCCAATTAATTATTCCTAGAGTCAATACATTCACGGCTAATCCTAACCATTCAAAAGTAATGGTGTTGCGTATACGCCATGATGCACTGCGCTTTTTACTTCCCCTTAGTACGTTTAATTACACTGATAGGCCTATGGCTCTGAGTGAAATATGGCAAGATCGCTGGTTTGAGTCCTTAGCCAACTCATCATTTAAAGAACTTTTAGATTGCTTCAATCGAACTAAAGCCAATAAAAAGCCTCATTTTATCGATGACATTTTAGAATTGCTGTATCGCAACCCTACAAAAAAAATAACAGAACTTGCTGAAGAAACAGGATTACATGTACGGGTTATTCAAAAAGAGTTTTTAAAAGAGTATGGCATTACCCCAAAACGTTATCAGATCAATTGCCGCTTAGAGCATGTTTTGAAGAGTATGGTAGTAGAACAAGATACATACCGATGGTTTGAAACAGGCTATTATGATCAGTCCCACTTTTATCGCGATTTTAAAAGATACTTTACTATGACCCCGTCGGCATTTTTAAAATCAGAGTATTCGCTTTTTTACAATACAAAAACTAAGTACCCATTAAGATAGTTCTTAATACATAAGGAGAAAGGAATGAGTATTGTTGTGTATGCCCAAATTACGACGGAAAAATCAGATGGGTATTTGACGCGAGAAATCGTTCGTGACTTAGCAAAATTAAGTCGCCGAGAGAAAGGATGCATTCAATATGATCTTATGGCTAAAGAAAATGGTTACATTGTTTTCGAAGAGTGGGAAAATACTCAAGCGCTAGAGATGCATAAAAATAGTCCACATTTCAAACGTCTAGTCGATGCAATTGAACGTGATAACGCTAGTTTTTCAGTCAACTTCAGTGAAAAATAACTAGTTGACGTTTAAGGTTAGCCATTAATAAAAATTTCACCCTCTTTTATTAATTTTAACTTATTGTAATTAGCGGAATTGTAGAATTAGATTATTAAACACGCCCGATAAATTAATTCCCCCTTCGTAATTGACCTTGGCTATAGCACCATAAACCGCTGCTATAGCCTAATTAGATAAAGTAATCAAACCTAACTAACAGCTTAAGACCCCTTAAAGGTAATATTTACTAAGGCTCATTAGCTTCTATTATTTCATTAGTTTGTTGTAAAAACTTTTCTTGTTCTTTTTGGTTCAAAACACGTTCAACCGTATCAACGATTGCCTGAGTCTGAGGATCGATTTCAATATTCACTTTGTCCCCTAAACGTTTTTGACCTAATGTAGTTCGCTCCAAAGTCTCTGGGATCAAATGCACACAAAAACGATTATTGATGACATCACCTACAGTTAAGCTGATACCATCTATGGCAACAAACCCTTTATGTAAAATATATTTCATCAATGATTTATCGTGAATCGCCAACCAAATTTGATGGTTATCTTCTGAGGTGAAAATTTTACTGATTTCTGCAGTTGTCATAATATGACCAGAAACAACATGCCCCCCAATTTCATCACCGTATTTAGCAGCACGTTCAATATTAACCACATCCCCTTCTTTTAGTGCGCCAAGGTTGGTTAAACGTAATGTTTCTTTAATGAGATCAAAGCTAACCTTTTCACCATCAATTTTTGTCACTGTAAGGCAACAGCCGTTATGTGCAACAGATGCCCCTGTTTCTAAGCCGACTAATAATTCAGGGGTAAATTTCATTACATGAGTACGAAAATTAGCTCTTTCAGTGATTTCTATAATAGGAGCTGTAGCTTGGACAATGCCTGTAAACATAATAAATCTCAGTGTAGTGAATTAATGACTTCAGTTTACATAAGAATTCTTAGAGATCTATCTTATTTGAGTGATAAGCGACAGACCAATTCACTGGCAAACTAGCGATATAACCAGCACCTAGGTTTAAAAATGCTTTTTTATTACATTCAATTATATCATTATTGGATTCTCTCTAGAAAAGGGATAGAATGAGCGGTTTTTATTAAAGCTTATACTTTAAGTAAATCATTTATTTTTCTAGTTTTTTTCCTATTACTCGTTTTATTATGAAGGTGTATGCGTGCAGAAATATTTTACAGAAGCGCGTAGCTTGCTGGCACTCGGTATTCCTATTGTTTTAGCTCAATTTTCACAAACTGCAATGGGGTTTGTGGATACTATTATGGCTGGAAGCGTTAGTGAAATAGAGATGTCCGCAGTTGCAGTTGGGGTTTCAATCTGGCTGCCCGCTATTCTTTTTGGGCAAGGGCTATTGATGGCATTGACGCCTATTGTCGCTCAAATGAATGGGTCAGGTCGCCGAAATTTAATTGGCGATCAGGTTCAGCAAGGTCTATGGCTTGCATTGTTCTTAGCGTTGGGCATTATGTGTTTGCTCTATAATAGCCAGTTAATCATTCATAACATGCCGCACATTGATGCTGAATTAGCCGATAAATCAGTGCGATTCTTACATGCAATCATGTGGGGAGCGCCAGGATACCTATTTTATCAAGTCTATCGTAGCCAATGTGAAGGTTTATCGAAAACGAAACCGGGGATGGTTATTGGTTTTCTTGGTTTGATGGTGAATATTCCTATCAATTATATCTTTATTTATGGGCACTTTGGAGCACCTGCACTAGGTGGTGTCGGTTGTGGTGTTGCGACAGCTACAGTGTATTGGGCTATGTGCATAATGATGAGATGGTATGTGAAACGAGCGCATTCTCAGCGTGATATTCGCCCTACTCTAGTTTTTACATCGCCAAATCCATTAATTTTAAAGCGCATCATTGTATTGGGTACTCCTATTGGTTTAGCTCTGTTCTTTGAAGTCACATTATTTGCTGTTGTTGCACTATTAGTTGCACCGTTAGGTATCATAGCCGTTGCCGGTCACCAAGTTGCTCTTAATTTTAGCTCAGTGATGTTTATGTTCCCATTATCATTAGGGATCGCTGCAACAATCCGGGTTGGTTATAATTTAGGGCAAAAATCTACCGAGGCCGCTAAAGTTTCATCTTACACTAGCTTAGCGGTTGGCTTAATGGTGGCTTGTATTACTGCTATTTTAACTATCGTATTCCGTGAGCCAATTGCGATGATGTATAACAAAAACCCGGAAGTTGTGGCTTTAGCGTCTAGTTTGATGCTATATGCCGCAATTTATCAATTATCAGATTCCGTACAAGTTATTGGTGCTGGTATCCTACGGGGTTATAAAGATACACGTTCTATTTTCTTTATTACTTTTACAGCTTACTGGCTACTAGGATTACCTGCAGGCTATATCTTAGCCTTAACCGATATTGTTGCTCCAGCCATGGGGCCTAAAGGGTTTTGGATTGGTTTTATAATTGGCTTAAGCGCAGCAGCCATTGGTATGGCAACACGGATTATGTGGCTTCATAAACAATCTGAAGAGTTTATTTTAGTTCGTTCGACTCGCTAATTGACGGTTTTTTAAGCTTTTAACTGTACGGGAAGATGTATTTCGCATCAGATAGTTTTAAATACGAGCAAACTATCGCAAAAATACATTTTCCCCTTGCCAGATGCGCATCATAACGTTAATATTCGTTCCCGTTGTCAGCTAGATAATTTTTTAATGCGTCCGTAGCTCAGTTGGTTAGAGCACCACCTTGACATGGTGGGGGTCGGTAGTTCGAGTCTACTCGGACGCACCATTTCTAGTGAACAACGCTTGTTAATTTTCAATGCGTCCGTAGCTCAGTTGGTTAGAGCACCACCTTGACATGGTGGGGGTCGGTAGTTCGAGTCTACTCGGACGCACCATTTCAAGTTAACTCAAAGCATACTCTTTCAGTGCGTCCGTAGCTCAGTTGGTTAGAGCACCACCTTGACATGGTGGGGGTCGGTAGTTCGAGTCTACTCGGACGCACCATTTTGCTAACCTCCTCCTATTGATTCTAATATTTTCCTTGATTGTCTGTCGATCTTCCCTTACTTTGTTGCGCAACAAAATAAATCGCAAACTATTTACTGAGTATTTGATCTGAGTGACGACTTCTTTCAATTTAAGAAAATTTGATTTGTCTCACAGTTTTTTGTTGTCTATAATACTCATGCTGGCTGAAAGGTTTCAACAGCAATAAATCAGTGTGTTAGCTTTAATTGAATTTGTCATCTACACTATAATAAGAATCAAAATGAGATAAATTTTAGCGTAAAATGAATTAACCACCAGACTGTCGCCTATTCTTATAAATGAGTTGCGCAACACATTTTATCATGCGCACTAAGCATCGGCGACAATACCGATTTCCTTTATAACCTTAGATAGACTGCCATGAAAAAAACCAAAATTGTTTGTACTATCGGTCCAAAAACCGAATCAGAAGAAAAACTGACCCAACTCCTTGATGCTGGCATGAACGTTATGCGCCTCAACTTCTCTCACGGTGACTATGAAGAACATGGTCAACGTATCAACAATCTTCGCTCTGTGTGCGCAAAAACTGGTAAACAAGCAGCTATCCTGCTGGACACAAAAGGTCCTGAAATTCGTACCATGAAATTAGAAGGTGGTAACGACGTCTCTCTTGTTGCCGGTCAAACCTTTACTTTTACGACAGATACTTCCGTTATCGGCAATAAAGATAAAGTTGCTGTCACTTATGCAGGGTTAACTTCTGATTTAGAAGTAGGCAATACTGTATTAGTCGATGATGGCTTAATTGGCATGAAAGTCACTAGCATCACTGCTACTGAAGTTATTTGCGAAGTCTTAAATAACGGTGACCTCGGTGAGAAAAAAGGGGTTAATCTACCCGGCGTTTCAATTGGCTTACCCGCATTAGCCGAAAAAGATAAAGAAGACTTAGTTTTTGGTTGCCAACAAGGTGTGGATTTTGTAGCTGCCTCTTTTATCCGTAAACGTTCTGATGTAGAAGAAATTCGTGCTCACCTGAAAAAACACGGCGGCGAAAACATTCAAATTATCTCTAAAATTGAAAATCAAGAAGGTCTAAATAATTTTGATGAAATTTTAGAAGCATCTGATGGCATCATGGTTGCACGTGGTGATTTAGGGGTAGAGATCCCTGTTGAAGAAGTTATTTTCGCGCAAAAAATGATGATTGAGAAATGTGTTGCAGCACGTAAAGTGGTTATTACTGCGACCCAAATGTTAGACTCAATGATCAAAAACCCGCGCCCGACTCGTGCAGAAGCAGGGGATGTTGCAAACGCGATTTTAGATGGTACCGATGCAGTGATGCTATCAGGTGAAAGTGCAAAAGGTAAATATCCTGTAGAAGCTGTCACTATTATGGCAACGATTTGTGAGCGCACTGATAGTGTGATGCAAACTCGCATCGATAACCAAAAACCAAGCCAGCGTTTACGTGTTACTGAAGCGGTATGCCGTGGCGCAGTAGAAATGTCTGAAAAATTAGATGTTCCTCTGATTGTTGTTGCAACATACGGCGGTAAATCAGCAAAATCGGTTCGTAAATATTTCCCAACCGCACCTATTCTTGCATTAACAACTAACGAAGAAACTGCTCGTCAGTTATTATTAGTCAAAGGCGTGATCCCGATGATTGTTGGTGGGTTTACTTCTACTGACGACTTCTATCGTGAAGGTAAACGTGCAGCGTTAGAAAGTGGTTTAGCGGTTTCAGGTGATGCTGTTGTTATGGTATCCGGCGCATTAGTACAAAGCGGTACGACCAATACTTCATCTGTTCATGTGCTCTAAATAAACTCTCATAAGTTGTATGCAAAAAGGCCGATGGTAATTAATTTAACCATCGGCCTTCTTATTTAAAGTTAACATTTTGTGCTGTCCTGAAGTAACTATTTACTTATTTTGTACCCCCAAGTAAATATTCTCTTATCATTATTAGTGTAAAATCAAAAAAAGCCCTTAAATTGGTCAAATAACCGCCATCATTGTTCTTGATTTAAATTTTTCTTCTTTTTCCTAGTACTAATATTAAAGTATTTCTAGCAAAACTTTATATTTAGTACTAGCATAAGACTAAGTAAGTGCCATACCCTAATTTTCATTAGGTTGTTTTAAAGGGATATAGCAAGCTTTAAGATAACAGTCTTGGCTCTATTGTTTGGTGACTTGCTTTTTTATATTTTCAAGATAAATCAATCTAGAGGGTAAAATAATGATTCGTACTAAAATTGTACTGGGCTCTATCGTATTAGCTTCAGCATTACTAGCGGGTTGTTCTAACAGCACTGAAGTGCAAAAACTCTCTTCAGACGTACAAACTCTGAATGGTAAAGTTGATCAACTGAGCAACGACGTTCAGTCTCTGCGTTCTGACGTACAGACAGCTCAAGAAGAAGCAGCTCGCGCTAACCAGCGCTTGGACAACCAAGTTCGCACTTACAAAAAATAAGTTCGATTTGGTCGTTATTTAGTCGAAAAGACGCTTCTTTGAAGCTAGTAGCATTTATGAGGGCCTATGAAAATAGGCCCTTATTTTATTGAAATTATTGCGTTATTGCAGAAGAGCGGTACTTAGCCGGTAGCAATGCACCAACTTTACCATCATAGATAGGTTCAGGTTGTGAGATACTAAAGGGTTCAATAGGAACTAAACCTTGCTGTGTTTGGCTTTCAGTATCAGGAATACTATTACCTTGATCATTATTGACCCTCACAGGCATACCAGAACGCCTTGCCAGTTCTTTTTCTACTAAGCCCTTGTCAACCCCTTCATTTTCTAAAAAACGCTTGAAATCGTCAGACAATTTGATTGGCATCGTTTGTGGGTCATCACTGCTTGTCCGAGATAACGGTTGATGTACTTCAATATAATAGCTTCCATCCGCTTCTTTAGAATATTTCACCGGTTGGTCAATAACTTGGACCCGTGTTCCTTTTGGTACCGTTTTGAATAATGCTTCAATATCATCAGGCCGTAAGCGAATACATCCCGAACTAACTCTCATGCCAATACCAAAGTCTGCATTAGTACCATGAATTAAATATTCACCTCGACCATAAGATAACCGTAACGCATATAGCCCCATCGGATTTTCTGGTCCCGCAGGAACTACCGCAGGCAAAGTTATCCCCTCTTTGGCATAATTTTTACGAATGTTTGCTGTTGGTGTCCATGTAGGGTCTTTAATTGATTGGCTGACAGATGTCACCATTTCAGGCGTGTCACGCCCCAATTGACCAATACCTATTGGGTAAACAATAACATTTTCACTATTCGCAGGGTAATAATATAAACGAAGCTCAGCGAGATTAATGACAATCCCCGTTCTTGGTGTAGCGGGTAATAGCATTTGTGCGGGGATGATCAGTTCCTTGCCCGCTTCAGGAAGGTAAGGGTCTGTCCCAGGGTTTGCTTCTAACATACCCAATAAGCCTATTTGGTAATCACTGGCGATAGCTTCTAACGGGCGCCCATCATTTGGTACAACATACGTCAGGTTTTCCCCGATTAGGCGTGTATTACTGTCAGGTAATGGATACTCTTTTGCCTGAGCCGGAGCCAACAAGGCACTCATGACAAACAAACTTGCCGCCGTCAAAACTCTTTTCATACCTACTCCAAGGAAAATGGTGTTCTTACAATAATGCAATGATTATTGCTCATAATAGCAACTATCTTGCATATCTTTAATACTAAATAAATATTTTAGTTAATAATTAGCACTGAGCTAATCCATAATAATTAGTCTAATAATAATAACTTAATTAAATACATGAGTTTAGAGTAGCATAGAAAAGAAAAAAGATTGGCGAGGAGAAAGGGAGCAAACTGTACTCCCCTGATATTATTATGCTAATTGACCTGCACGAGCTAAAATTGAGCGGATCATGGCATTTAAGCCTTGTGTACGTGAAGGGGTTAAATGCTGCTCCAATGCTAATTGCTCAAAAAAAGACTTAACATCGAGCCCTAATATTTGTTGCGCGGTTTTGCCTTGAAAAAGAATAATGACAATTGCCACTAGCCCTTTAACTATTGCTGCATCGCTGTCACCAGCAAACATAATAGCCCCGTCCGATTGCTTTTGCATGTCAATCCAAACCTGACTTTGGCAACCTGCAATCAAATTATTATCACTTCTTTGTGCTTCAGTTAAGTCAGGTAAACGTCCACCAAGTTCAATCATATATAAATAGCGTTCTTCCCAATCCTGACAACGGGAAAAGTTACGTAATAACTTATGTTCATCGGGTAATGCGGGCATACTGATTTCCTTTACCAAAACAATCTGTTTTATGTGCTAGCCTAACAATTTTTTAATTCGCTGTAACGCACTGAATAAAGAATCGATTTCTTCTTTGGTCGTGTAAATCCCCACAGAAGCTCGGCACATAGCAGGAACATGATAGTGTTCCATTAATGGTAAAGCACAATGGTGCCCTGTACGTATCGCTATTCCATATCTATCAAGAAAAGACCCAACATCATAAGCATGGTGTTGCCCTAAATTAAATGCCAGTACACCTTCCCGTTTATCATTACCATATAATGTGACTGACGGTATTTCTTGCAGTTTTTCCGATGCGTATGCCATCACTTGAGCTTCATGAGCAAATACATCCGCCAAGTTTAGTGCATTCAAATAATCAAATGCCGCCCCTAAACCTATAATGGCACTAACATTCGGGGTACCTGCTTCAAAACGCCATGGGGCATCAGCAAATGTGATACCTTTGGTCAAGCTGACTTGGCGGATCATCGCCCCACCGCCTTCCCAGGGTGGCATATTATCAAGGACCGCTTTTTTACCGTAAAGTACCCCAATCCCTGTCGGCCCATATAATTTATGGCCGGAAAAAACGTAAAAATCACAGTCTAAGGCTTGTACATCAACTTGCTGATGCATAGCTCCCTGCGCACCATCAACAAGAATGGCAATCTCACTCCCTTTCGAAGCCGCAATAGCCCTTGCTTGTTTGATGATATCTTGTACAGGATTAACCGTTCCTAATACATTGGAAATATGCGCAAAACTCAATAAACGAGTGCGAGCATCAATAAATTCATTGAGTGAATCTAGCTGCAACCTTCCATCATCAGAAATCGGAATAACACGGATCTCGAAACCGATTTCTTCAGCCAACATATACCAAGGAACAATATTCGCATGATGTTCCATTTCCGTGATAACTATATTATCCCCTTCATGGAAATACTTGCGGCCAAAGCTATTTGCAACAAGATTAATGCCTTCCGTGGTGCCTTTTACAAAGACAATTTCTTCATTTGATGCAGCATGGATAAAATTAGCCGCTTTTTGGCGCACTTCTTCCATCATCGTGGTTGCATTAGCACTGAGAGTATGAATTCCACGGTGTACCGCAGCATAGTGATGCAACGTGAACTCACTTTCTTTCTCAATAACTTGCAGCGGTTTCTGTGCACTAGCGGCAGTATCTAAATACACCAAAGGATGATTATTGATTAGTTGAGATAAGGCAGGAAAGTCCTGCCTTACTGAAGCTACATTGAACAGCATAGGTATTAAACCTCCGCTAAGCGCTGGCGGATGTTTGCCATCACAGCGTGTTTTAATTCTTCCGATTCAATAGATTCTGTTAATTCAGCAGCAAATGCGATAATAATCATATGTTTTGCTGCTTTGCCATCGATTCCCCTTGAACGCAGATAAAATAATTGCTCATCATCGATTCGACCAACTGTTGCACCGTGACCGCATTTTACATCATCAGCATAAATTTCAAGTTGTGGCTTAGTATCAATTTCTGCTTTTTCCCCTAACAATAATGTATTGTTAGTCATTTGACCGTCTGTTTTCAACGCATTTGGCGCAACTTTAATCATACCATTAAACACGGCCTTGCTATTGTCCATAGCAATGACTTTATGCCACTGCTGGCTGTTACAGTAGCCTTTGTTATGCTCAAGATAGGTTCGAGTATCTGCAATTTCACTGCCCTTCGGTAATAGCAAACTATTAAGTTCGAAATCGCTATTTTCCCCATCAAGACGTGCGCTAGTATGGTTACGGGTTAATGAGGCACCGAGTAAAAAACTACTGCTTTTTACTCTGCTATCGCGCCCAACAATAATATCATTGTGCGCAAAATGCTGGGCTTGTTCATTTTCTACATTCAATTTGAAATGGCTAAAATCAGCATTATCACCCACTTCAACGGTTAAACGACTTCCCGTCATGTGAGCTTGACCATTTAAGCTTACAAAATGTTCAATTACCTGTGCTTTACTATTGGCTTCTAAACTTAAGTGGTAACGATATTGGCTAAGATTTGTTGCTTGTGTACCTTGATTACCACTAGAGATATTCAATAAATAAAGTGGTTTTTCAGCAATTTTATTCGCCGATAAAGAAATTACCAACGGTTGCACCGCTAAACTTTCGGTTAAATGTAAAAAAATTTCACTATTAACTGGAGATGGCAGCAAATCTTGGTTATCGAGTAAAGCGACTTGGAATGGCCCCATATCGATAGAACTTAACGCAGAACTATAACGACCATCAACTAACACAATGCGGTATGCATCAATGTGTAGAGCTAAGGCTTCGCATTCCGCTGCAGCAACATCTGCTTCACTAAAACGATACTCCGTTTCTAATACACTATTTAATGGCGTGTAATGCCAGTCTTCATGACGAAATGTAGGTAAACCGACATGCTTTGCCATTTCCCAATGGGTTTTAGCATGTTGTGAGTTCGCCCCATGACGCTGTTCATATAATGTCGCAAAACGTGACATTGCGCGCTCATTGAGCGCAGCAACTTGAGCACGTTTCTCTGCTTTCTCACTGTTGGTCAATAAGCCAGCCATAACCTTGCTCCTCAAGTTTTTTCGCTAAACTGAAATCACCCGATTTGATGATTTTCCCTTGATAAAGCACATGGACAAAATCTGGCTTCACATAATCCAAAATACGCTGATAGTGAGTCACAATTATGAATGAGCGATCAGGCGAACGCAGAGAGTTAACCCCATTTGCCACAATTTTCAACGCATCGATATCCAAGCCTGAATCCGTTTCATCTAAGATACACAGTTGCGGCTCAAGTGCTGCCATTTGCAAGATATCATTACGTTTTTTCTCACCACCAGAGAAGCCTACATTCACTGAACGCGCCAGTAAGTCTTCGGGCATTTCCAATAGTTTGATTTTATCTTCGATAAAGTCTTGGAAATCAAAGCGATCTAAAGCTTCTTGCTGACGATATTCTCTTACCGCATTCACCGCCGTTTGTAGGAAAAACTGATTACTTACACCAGGAATTTCAACGGGATATTGAAAGGCTAAAAAGACGCCCTCACCTGCACGCTCTTCAGGGTCTAGCTCAAACAGGTCTTTACCTTTAAATGTCACTTCACCACTGTCAACTTCATATTCTTCACGTCCTGCGAGAGTGGCTGACAATGTACTTTTACCAGAACCATTCGGCCCCATGATGGCGTGGACTTCCCCTGGTTTTACTTCCAGAGATAACCCTTTTAAAATCTCATTCCCTTCTACACTCACGTGTAAGTTTTTAACACTTAACATATTCACATGCCTTTAGCGCTTAAGCGCAAATAAACTCATATTAGGATCAGCCAACGCTGTGTTCTAAGCTGATCGCCAGCAATTTTTGTGCTTCTACGGCAAATTCCAACGGAAGCTCCGAGAACACATCCTTACAGAAACCATTTACAATCATTGAAATGGCATCATCTTCGCTAATGCCACGTTGTAAACAGTAAAACAGCTGGTCTTCCCCTATACGTGAGGTTGTTGCTTCATGTTCTAATTGTGCCGTATTATTTTTTACTTCCACATAGGGAAAAGTATGTGCTCCGCATTGTGTCCCTATTAACATAGAGTCACACTGGGTAAAGTTACGCGCGTTATGAGCACTCGGTAAAATTTTCACTAATCCGCGATAACTGTTCTGACTTTTACCTGCTGAAATCCCCTTGGAAATAATTGTAGAACGCGTATTTTTCCCAATATGGATCATTTTCGTTCCAGTATCAGCTTGTTGATTACCATTGGTTAATGCAACGGAGAAAAATTCACCTACTGAGTTATCACCTTTGAGAATAACACTTGGGTATTTCCATGTAATAGCAGAACCGGTCTCAGACTGTGTCCATGACATTTTAGAATTTTCACCTTCGCATAATGCACGTTTAGTCACGAAGTTTAAAATCCCACCCGTTTCGCTATCACCACCAGAAAACCAATTTTGCACCGTTGAATACTTCACTTCTGCATCTTTGTGAATAATCACTTCAACCACAGCAGCATGGAGCTGGTAGCTATCACGGACAGGCGCTGAACACCCTTCGATATAACTCACGTAGCTCCCTTCATCAGCGATGAGGATAGTACGTTCAAATTGGCCTGTTTTCGCCGCATTAATCCTAAAATAGGTTGAAAGCTCCATAGGACAATGCACCCCTTTCGGGACATAAACAAACGTACCATCTGATGCAACCGCAGCATTGAGTGCCGCAAAAAAGTTGTCATGACTTGATACAACAGTACCTAGGTATTTTTGTACCAGTTCTGGATATTCTTGGATCGCTTCACTAAACGAACAAAAAATAACGCCATGTTTGGCAAGGTCATCACGATATGTCGTCGAAACGGAAACCGAGTCAAAAATAGCATCAACCGCGACGGCTTTCCCTTCACGAACCGGAACACCTAGTTGATTAAACGCTTCTTCAACTTCTGCCGTTAAATAACTATTGGTTTCAGCAACACCAGTACCTTGAGTTGCACCTGATTGAGAACCGCACGTATCATCACACGCACCACATGATGGTGCAGAGTAATAGCTATAATCTTGATAATCTAAGCTTGGATAATTCGCCTTAAGCCAATGTGGCTCCTCCATGCCTTTCCAATGATTAAAAGCATCGAGGCGGAATTGTAGCATCCACTCTGGTTCATTACGTTTTGCTGAAATGGCGCGGATCACATCTTCGTTGATCCCTTTTTCCATTTCATCCGTTGCGACTTCAGTAAAGAAGCCTTCTTTATAACGCTGGTCATCAAGCCAGCTTTGAACATCATCGCCAACTTCTACATTGCTCTGTGACATAATCTGACTTCACATGTTAAACGCCGAAGCTTTCACCACACCCACAGGCATGTTGTGCTTTCGGGTTATTGAATTTGAAAATTTGATTCAGCCCTTCTTGGACAAAATCAACGACTGTACCATCAATAAATGGCATTGCTTCTTTTGGCACATAAAGACGTGCGCCATCGAGTTCAAATAACAGGTGTTGGTCTGTTGGGTTTTCGATCATTTCAAATACATAACCGAAACCTGCGCAGCCAGACTGTTTTACGCCCAGTGAAAGCCCTTTCGTATTTGGGTTTTGCACCATCAATTTTTTGATTTGTTTTGCAGCGCTTTGTGTCAGGCTAACTCCCTGCCAACTGTTTTCATCAAATGAAAATGTCTCTACACCGTCAGTCATATTGACCCCACATTTCTTATGGCTTTTCAGCCTGTTATCAGGAGATTAACTCTGTCTACCCTATGGTAATGATTAGCTATTCTACTTCAACCATTTGTTTTAAGAGGTTATAGCTATTTTAGTTCTTTTTTTATTCATTATGAGCTTATCGAATCACCAATAATGTCTTTCTTATCACTTAACTTATTGAAATAAGAAAAATAAAATAGAACTATTTTTTTATTTGATTTTGTACTGAATAATACAATTAAATGACACAAATTAATAAAGATGTATTTATTATACAACTTTATTAATGCGATAAAAAACGAATTTACGGATAAAACAGCAGATAAAAACACTACTAATAGGAAGGTTATTGGTGGCTTTTAGCTACTCAAAGCCTACAAGCCACCTAAGCATAGCTGTGATTATTCAAATAATACCGCAGTCGTTAGACGGGAAGTACAACACAGTTTTCCTTGTTCATTGAATATTTCAATATTCCAAACTTGCTGGCGACGCCCTAAGTGAATAGGTTTGCAAATGCCTTTAACAACCCCCGAACGCGCTGCACGGACATGGTTTGCATTAATTTCTAGACCAACCACTCTTTGCTCACCTTCCGTACATAAATAACCCGCTATTGACCCTAAAGACTCAGCAAGCACCACGGAAGCGCCACCATGAAGTAAACCAAACGGTTGTTTAGTTCGCTCATCAACAGGCATTGTTCCCTCTAAATAATCATCACCAAATGCTGTGATCTCAATACCAATATGCCCTAACATGCACGTTTTTGACATTTCAGCTAATTGTTGCAAATTAAATTGACGTTTCCAAATCATTAAACTATCTCCAACAGTGCTTGAATCGGGTGTTTTATAACTGTATTTTCCATACGCTTCACTTGGCTACGGCAAGAATAACCGGGGCTTAAGCAACGCTCTTTTGGTAAAGAGGCCATCGCTCCTTTCCAAGATAAGTTATAAATTCCTTTGGAATTTTCAAGGTTTGCCACTTCATGACCGTAAGTTCCCGCCATTCCACAGCAACCCACACTGACATTATTCAGTTTGTGGCCAAAACGTGCAAATAAGCTTGCCCATTGGCTCGCACTATTTGGTAAAGCCGTTGATTCCGTACAATGCCCAAAAAAGTACCAAGGCTCAGCTGCATTTACTTTGGCATTTTGTGGTGCAGGTAAACTCACTAACCATTCATGAGCCAACATTACAGTAAACTGGCACTGTTCTTTTCCTAAAATTTCATGGTATTCATCGCGATAACATAAAACTAATGCAGGGTCGACGCCAACCATGGGTAACTTTAATTTTGCTACGCGATTTAAAAAGTCTGCGGTTCTACGTGCTGTTTTCGCAAACTTTGCCAAAAAACCCTTAATATGCTGCGCCTTACCATTCGGTGAAAATGGTAATAAAACAGGTTTATAGCCCAATTTTTCAATTAATCGCACAAAATCTGCGACCACTTTCGCATCGTAATAGCTGGTGAAAGGGTCTTGTACTACCAACACGTATTTTTCGCGCTGAGCAGCCCCCATACCTTCTAGTTGCTCGAGTGTTACTGACACCGCAGTATGCCCCAAAAGCTCTTGTTTCAATGTAGGCTGAGAAAATAAGGGTAAATCAACCATACCTATCGTGTGTTGGCTAAGCTTTTGCACTATTGGCTGACGTAAAAAGAAATTAAATACACCTGGTACCTTAGAGAATAATGGTGCACTGCTCTCTACGTTAGCAACAATATGATCACGCACAGGGCGTAAGTAGCGACCGTGATATAAGGCTAAAAATTTCGCTCTAAATGAAGGTACATCAATTTTGATTGGGCACTGTGTTGAGCAGGCTTTGCAAGCAAGGCACCCGGCCATTGATGCTTTTACTTCGTGAGAAAAATCGTAATCTCCTTGCTTTGCCCGCCAAGTATTACGCGTTTTCTCAATTAAACCGCGTAAGGAAGGTGAGTCTTGCTTAATGCCCTTTTCGAGGTAGTCCGGAGTCACTCCTTGATCTGCTAATAGCCTTAACCATTCTCGAACAAGTGTTGCACGACCTTTAGGTGAATGAATGCGCTGACCACTCACTTTCATCGACGGGCACATAGGGCTTTTAACATCAAAATTAAAACATAGCCCATTCCCATTACACTCCATGGCTCCCCGAAATTGCTCGCGAACCTGAACAGGGATTTGCCTATCATAAGTGCCTCGTTTGATATCATCGACCTGTTTCATTGGAGCATCAAGCCCTGCTGGAGGGCAAATCTTCCCAGGGTTCAAACGGTTGTCTGGGTCAAATGCCGCTTTGATGTTACGTAATTCGCTATACAGTACGTCCCCAAAAAACTCAGGGCTATATTGTGCGCGAAAACCTTTACCATGCTCTCCCCACAGCAACCCACCATATTTAGCTGTTAATGCAACAATTTCATCAGAAATTTGTTTCATCAATATTTCTTGTTGTGGATCACACATATCTAGAGCTGGCCGAACATGTAATACCCCCGCATCGACATGACCAAACATGCCATAATTCAGATTATGGCCATCGAGTAGCGCTCGGAACTCAACAATATAATCAGCTAGATGCTCTGGTGGTACACAAGTATCTTCTACAAATGGAATTGGTTTTGCCGCACCTTTACTATTACCTAACAAGCCAACTGCCTTTTTACGCATATTATAAATGCGAGTTATATCATCAAGGTCATGACAAGTTTGATAGCCAATCACACCCGCTTGATTATTTGCCATTAACTCATCAAGTCGTTGGCACAAACTGTCTGTCAGCTGGTTAATTTCACTTTCATCATCGCCACTAAATTCAACGATATTAAGACCTAACATTTCTTTATTAGGAATATCAGTAATTAATGCTTTTACAGAGTGCCAAACGATATCTTCACGGGCTAGATTCAGCACTTTAGAATCGACGGTTTCAACAGATAATGCTTTAGCATCAACCATAAAAGGGGCATTACGCAGTGCTGACTCAAAAGAGTCATATTTTACGTTAACCAGCCTGCGTACTTTTGGCAATGGCGTGATATCAAGGGTGGCTTCAGTAATAAACGCTAAAGACCCCTCTGAACCCGTCAAAATGCGGGTAAGGTCAAATTCAGTTAATTCATCATTAAAAACATGACGTAAGTCGTAGCCTGTCAGAAAACGATTTAACTTTGGGAATTTTTCTTCAATTAATGGCCGCTGTTCTAAGCAGCGTTCTAGTACCGTTTTATAAATACGCCCGACAATAGAATCCTCGGACGCAATCGATTGGGCGAGTTCGATAGGCATAGCACGAGTATCAATGCACTCCCCCCCTAATACCATGGCTTTAACACCTAAAACGTGGTCGGATGTTTTACCGTAGACTAATGAACCTTGCCCTGATGCATCGGTGTTGATCATTCCCCCCAAGGTTGCACGGTTACTGGTCGATAGCTCAGGAGAGAAGAAATAACCATAAGGTTTTAAAAATTGGTTTAACTGATCTTTGATTACGCCAGCTTCAACTTTGACCCAACCTTGCTCGGGGTTTATTTCTAAAATACGATTCATATAGCGGGACATATCCACGACAATCCCTTCTGTTAAGGATTGCCCGTTAGTCCCTGTACCACCACCTCTTGGCGTAAAGCTAAGTTCACGATATTTGGATTGCCCGGCTACGCGTGTAATAATTTGTACATCTGCACTAGAACGCGGGAAAACAACCGCTTGAGGCAATAGTTGATAAATACTGTTGTCTGTCGCCATGGATAACCGTTCAGCGTAGCTGGTACCGTTATCACCAGTAAAACCTTGTTCTTGTAGCTCATGCAAGAACTCAATGACTAATTGACTAAGATGAGGAGCTTCTGATATACGCGGGATCATTATTAACGATGACTCTTGTTGTTTAGTGTTCGCATTACTCGTTATGTACTATCTTTACTTTAAGTTGCACAATAGCGTCTCAGGTTTATGACTTATTACCTTCACAGCTAGTAAAAACGGTACAGCCGCTGATGACATTGTCATAATGAACCATATCACAATATTGTTTTTTTTAATCGTGAAAAATAATTTCGTTATTTTCACCTAAAAATTTGCCGTATAAGCAGAATTTTCATTTATTAAGGATCAATCATTAATGGAAAAATCGCAAAAACGTTTGGATCTCCCCAAACTTATTTTCGGCCTATTGTCCATCATCTTAATGATAGCCGCCTGTTTTTGGGTACTTAATCCCTTTATTCTTGGCTTTGTATGGGCAGGGATGATGGTTATTGCAACATGGCCACTATTATTACGGCTAGAAGCGCGCTTATGGCGTAAGCGTTGGCTAGCTGCATTAGTGATGGTTCTTCTTATATTACTGTTGTTTGTTATCCCATTAGGGGTTTTGATTGGAAGTATTATTGATAATAGCACTCCATTGATTGATTTAGCCAAGTCCCCTTCAAGCCTGACATTACCAGAGCTAGAATGGCTAAATACCATACCGATGGTAGGCGAAAAAATTTATTACGCATGGCATAGCCTTGTAGCGAGTGGTGGTAACGCCCTACTCGCAAAAATCCAACCTTACTTTGGTCAAGCCGCGGGGTGGTTCGCCACACAAGCGATCAGCGCAGGGCGCTTTGTGTTTCATCTAATCTTAATGTTACTGTTTAGCGGCTTACTTTACCTTAAAGGTGAATCTGTCATGTTAGGCATACGTCACTTTGCTGTGCGCCTTGCAGGCATGCGTGGTGATGCAGCTGTTTTATTAGCAGCTCAATCAATAAGAGCGGTGGCATTGGGCGTCGTCGTGACAGCGTTAATCCAAGCTATTGTCGGTGGGATTGGCCTTGCACTTTCTGGCATTGGTTATGCTGCAATCCTCACTGTTTTACTGTTTATCTGCTGTGTTGCTCAAATAGGGCCGCTGTTGATTATGGTGCCATCTGTTATATGGTTATTTTGGACTGGTGATACCACTTGGGGAATTATTCTCGCCATTTGGGCTGCGGTTGTGGCAACAATGGACGGTGTTCTTCGTCCTTGGTTGATTAAAATGGGTGCCGATTTGCCGATGGTACTAATCTTAGTTGGGGTTATCGGGGGTATCTTATCATTCGGGATGATAGGCCTATTTATCGGTCCCGTTGTATTAGCTGTTTCATATAGTTTATTAAAAGCATGGATGAATGAGGTAGCTATGCCTAATGAGAACTTAGCTGAAACAGAGAAATTTCTTGAAGATGTGTTCATGATTAAGAAATAGTTGCAATTAATTGAAACAGGCATGTTGTCGATATACATGTCTGTTTCATTAATGATTTCATTTCTCATTAATATTTAGAAACAATATTTAACATTCTAATGTTAGTATTTAGCCTAATTTATGTTAACATAATTCTATTGGAATAATTCTCTTAAGTAACAACAAGTAAGTTTATTATTGAGAGTGTTCTTAATGCTTGTATAATATGAATACTTTATTATCTAGCCATTGAATCAAACAAACATGAAAAGCCATGCTAACCCCTTAAAGCACGGTTTTATTAACCAAATTGCTGTGTGTAGTCTTTGCCTGTCAGCCCATGATAGGCTTTTTTTTTATCTAGTTCCTCAATATGAAAATTATTCACATCAAAATTAAATCATCTGTTTTATAAGTATTGATAAGAATCAACTTCTGGTACCAAACATAAGTAAACATACTCCTTTAGCGTTATATATAACCCGCACTATTATTACTTTCATGAGCTTTATAATTAAAGTACATTTAATTACTCATTATACGCGTGATTGATTTGGAATAATTATGTTTATGTACGCAAAAAGAATTGCATAATCATTCAATCGAGTTATTTAGTATGAAATAACTCAATAATAGCTATTAACTATTGTAATAATAGATAATTTAAATTAATAAAAAAAGCCGAAAGGTTTTCACCTCTCGACTTTCATTATTAGCTCAGTAATGATTACTGATTTTCAGCGATCGTTAACCAAGTTTGCACGACAGTGTCTGGGTTTAAAGATAAACTATCAATACCTTCATCAACTAACCACTGAGCGAAGTCTTGGTGATCTGAAGGACCTTGCCCACAAATACCAACATATTTATTTTGGCGTTTAGCTGCTTGTATTGCCATCGATAGCATTGCCTTAACCGCGTCGTTTCGCTCATCGAATAGCTCAGAAACAACACCTGAATCCCTATCAAGGCCTAATGTTAATTGAGTCATATCGTTTGAACCAATAGAGAACCCATCAAAGTGCTCAAGGAATTGGTCAGCCAGCAAAGCATTCGATGGTATTTCACACATCATAATCACTTTTAAGCCGTTCTCTCCGCGCTTAAGGTCATGTTTTGCCATCTCCGCAATGACAGCCTCAGCTTGTGCGACAGTACGCACAAACGGGATCATTACCTCAACGTTCGTGAGCCCCATAGTATTACGCACGCGCTTAACGGCTTCGCATTCCAACGCAAAACATGCACGGAAGCTATCAGAAACATAACGCCCTGCACCACGGAAACCAAGCATAGGGTTTTCTTCTTCAGGCTCATAAATATCCCCACCGACTAAATTGGCATATTCATTTGATTTGAAGTCTGATAAACGCACAATAACGCGTTTTGGCCAGAAGGCTGCTGCTAACGTTGAAATACCCTCGGTTAATTTGCCCACATAGAACTCGATTGGGTCGTCATAACCGGCCATCATTTCGCGGATTTCAGTTTGTAATTCAGGAGACTGTTCATCAAATTCTAACAATGCTCTTGGGTGAACACCAATCATGCGATTGATGATAAACTCCAGTCTCGCTAAACCAACACCTTCATTTGGCAAACAAGCAAAATCAAATGCACGGTCAGGATTACCCACATTCATCATGATTTTGACACCAAGGCTTGGCATTTCACTCACTTCAGAACTGTGAATTTCAAATTCCAACTTGCCTTGGTAAACAAAGCCAGTATCACCTTCCGAGCAGGAAACAGTGACTTCTTGACCTTCTTGTAAACGGTCAGTTGCATCACCACAACCAACGACAGCAGGTATCCCTAGCTCACGAGCGATGATAGCGGCATGGCAAGTACGCCCACCACGATTAGTGACAATCGCAGCAGCTTTTTTCATGATTGGCTCCCAGTCAGGGTCTGTCATGTCTGTAACTAAGACATCACCAGCCTGAATGCGATCCATCTCACTTAAATTATGAATCACTTTTACTACACCGGAACCAATGCGGTGACCAATAGCACGCCCTTCAACTAAAACCTGTCCTTGCTCTTTGAGTTGATAGCGTTCCATGACTTGTTGATTTGAACGCACTGTTTCTGGTCTTGCTTGGACAATATATAAACGCCCATTGTGGCCATCTTTAGCCCACTCAATATCCATTGGACGACCATAATGCTTTTCAATCTGTAAAGCTTGACGAGCGAGCTCTTCAACTTCATGGTCAGCCAGAGAGAAACGATTGCGTAGGGTTTCTGGCACATCTTCAATCTGAACTTGTTTACCGTGCTCTTTACTATCGGCATACACCATTTGTAGTTTTTTAGAGCCTAGAGTACGGCGTACAATCGCAGGGCGGTTATTTTTCAAGGTTGGTTTATGGACATAAAACTCATCCGGATTTACCGCCCCTTGTACCACCATTTCACCTAGACCATAAGCTGAGGTAATGAAAACTACCTGATCAAAACCGGATTCGGTATCAATAGTAAACATCACGCCCGAAGATGCTAAATCAGAACGTACCATTCTTTGCACACCCGCCGACAGAGCTACTCCACGGTGATCGTAACCTTGGTGAACACGATACGAAATAGCGCGGTCATTAAACAACGAAGCAAAAACATGTTTAATCGCCACTAATACAGCATCAATCCCTTGAACATTAAGGAATGTCTCCTGTTGCCCCGCAAATGAAGCATCAGGCATATCCTCTGCGGTTGCTGATGAGCGAACAGCAAATGATGCTTCTGCTTCCCCTTCTGAAAGTTGAGCGAACGCGTCACGAATATCTTGTTCCAACTCCTTCGTCAATGGCGTATCAATCACCCATTGACGGATCTGAGCACCTGCAACAGCCAGTTGGTTCACATCATCAATATCCGTTTCATCTAGCAGGTTATAAATGCGTTGATTTACACCGCTCTGCTCCAGAAAATCATTAAACGCCTGTGCGGTTGTCGCGAAACCGTTAGGTACGGATACACCCAGATCAGATAAGTTTGTGATCATTTCACCTAAGGAGGCATTTTTACCGCCAACCCGGTCAACATCATTCATCCCTAATTGGTTATACCAAAGTACATTACACGGAGTAAGGCCATTTGTGGACATTGAAAGTGATCCTTTTATAGCAATTTAGTGACAGAGTACAAATCGTAAAAAATCTCATTGGCGAAAATTCGCCTCGTGAAATAGACTAGCACAGACATTAATAGAAGATGGACTGGTGAATCGTTCCATCAAATAAGAAAAATGTTTTGTTCTAAAAATCGCTCAAATAATGGCTATACTTTCCCTTATAAACTAATTTTTAAACTTTAAACAAAGATAATATCTCTATAAAACTAGTGATAAATACAATAAAAGATAAATAACAATGAATAAATTAGATTCGATGAACAACCCAATACAAAGAACTGTTTTCTTTATTTCAGATGGTACAGCTATCACAGCTGAAACTCTGGGGCATGCTGTCCTTTCACAATTTCCACTAGCTTTTATTTCTTATACCCTGCCTTTCGTTACCACGCCGGCCCGCGCACAAGAAATAAAACAAAAAATTGATACCATATTTGAAGAAACACAACTTCGCCCATTAGTGTTCTATTCGATTATTTCCCCTGAAGTTAGGCAAATCATCACGCAAAGTTCTGGTTTTTGCCAAGATATTGTCCAAAGTTTAGTTGCTCCAATCCAAAAAGAAGTTGGCCTTGAACCAGAACCTAAGCTCAATCGTACGCACGGCTTGTCAATGCAAAATATGATCCAATACGATGCTCGTATTGCAGCCATTGAATATACACTCGCACATGATGATGGTATTTCTCTGCGTAATTTAGACCAAGCTCAAGTCATTCTTATCGGTGTTTCTCGCTGTGGCAAAACCCCTACCAGCTTATATTTAGCTATGCAATTTGGCATTCAAGCCGCCAATTATCCATTTACTGCTGATGATATGGACAATCTAAAGCTCCCCGTGGCTCTTCGCCCTTATACCCACAAATTATTTGGCTTAACGATTAGCCCTGAACGTTTAGCTGCTATCCGTGAAGAACGCCGTGAAAATAGCCGTTATGCATCGATAAGGCAGTGCCGTATTGAAATTGCTGAAGTCGAAGCATTATTTAGGCAGAATAAAATCAACTACTTAAATACAACTAACTACTCAGTGGAAGAAATTTCAGCAAAAGTGATTGATACAATGGGTTTACAGAGACGTATATTTTGATAAAAAATATAAAATATAATTGATACAAATTACTTTGTAGGTTGAAATTAAGCCATTTTCGTTTATTGTGATCTTTATCACTGATACGGCTTCTGCCTATTAAAGTTTTGAGAACCAAAATGCAAAAAACTGATGAATTACGCACTGCAAGAGTGGACAGTTTAATTACACCACAAACTCTCGCTGATGAATTTCCTATTTCCCAAAAGGTTGCCAATAACGTGACAGCGTCACGTAAGCGCATAGAACAGATCTTATCGGGGGAAGACCCGCGTTTACTTGTTATCGTCGGTCCTTGCTCAATTCATGATATTGACGCGGCAATTGAATACGCGACAAAGCTGAATGTATTAAGGGAACGTCATCAAAACCGCTTAGAAATTGTTATGCGGACTTATTTTGAAAAACCGCGCACCGTTGTTGGCTGGAAAGGACTAATTTCTGACCCAAATTTAGATAACTCCTGCCAAGTCAATACAGGAATACGCCTCGCGCGAAAATTACTAATAGAAGTTAACCAGCTTGGTTTAGCAACAGCAACTGAGTTTCTCGACATGGTTACGGGCCAATATATTGCTGACCTTATTAGTTGGGGGGCTATTGGTGCGCGAACGACAGAAAGCCAAATTCACCGCGAAATGGCTTCTGCGCTCTCCTGCCCTGTTGGTTTTAAAAATGGTACAGATGGCAATATTAATATTGCTATTGATGCAATTAGAGCCGCAAAAGCACAACATATGTTTTTGTCCCCAGATAAAAACGGTCAAATGACCATCTACCAAACCAGCGGTAACCCACATGGCCATATTATTATGCGCGGGGGGAAACAACCGAATTATTCTGCTGGGGACTTAGCCGCAGCCTGCGATAAGCTTCGCAAATTTGAACTGCCAGAGCATTTAGTCGTCGACTTTAGTCATGGTAATTGCCAAAAAATTCACCGCCGTCAATTAGAAGTCGCTCGGGATATTGCAGAGCAAATAAAGGATGGCTCTACCGCGATAAGCGGTGTAATGGCTGAAAGCTTTTTAATTGAAGGCACACAGAAAGTCATCGCTGACCAAGCTTTAGTTTATGGTCAATCGATTACTGACCCATGCCTTGGCTGGGAAGATACTGAACAACTCATTGAAATCCTTTCTCAAGCGGTTGATTCTCGCTTCAAATAGCCTAGCTTAGTATCAAACATTTCCATCACGCCCTTTAGTTATATTCTAATTAAAGGGCTTTTTAATATAAAATAACAATAATACTCAATTAAATATAATTTATTTATATTAATAACTGTTTATTTAAATTAAAAGCACAGATTAAATCAAAAAACTCTTGACCACCCAAACCTTAACGATAATAATTCTCACTACAGCTCGTTTTATCTATTAGCTCACTGTAAAACAACGCCATTATTTCTATTAATGACTATAAAAGACGATAAACAATAGGTTAAGTCCCCATAAAAATTCGGGTATGTATTCATCTAAGGTGCTTACTAAATTGAAATGGAGCTCTTTGCTTATTGGCAATAAATAGCAAATATAACAATGGATTGTTTTATATCGCTATCAAATTTATCAACCAAAAGGCGGGGTTGATAATAAACGCTAATAAATAAAAACGTTATATAAAATACTTTTAGCATGCCACCCAGATAATCTATCCAGGCAGCCAGCGTAACCTAAAATATAAGGAAAGGACTTCCTATGCAGTTTAAACCGATGCCTGCATCTATATTCCAAGAAAAAAAATTCCCTATTTCAACACTCACCATCGCTATTACTTTAGCCGGGTTGAGCCATTCCGTATTAGCTCAAGATGTTATCCAAGTTTCAGCCTCCCCCTTCGGTTTTGAAGAAATTGCCGTGGCTGAGCAAGTTGATGTGATTGACGCCCAAGCGCCTGAACAACAATCTGCAACTTCTGCCTTGGATTTACTAAAAGGCCAACCCGGCGTATTTGTCTCTGGGTCTAATAGCACTTATGGCCAAGGCATTCAAATGCGAGGGTATGACTCTCGGGGGGTAAAAGTCACAATCGATAACATCACTCAAGATTTTAACTCAGGGTTATATGATGCCACTTTTATCGACCCGACTTTGATTAACAAAGTGTATATCCACAAAGGCTCCGCATCAGTTCATCATGGTGGAGGTGCTCTCGCTGGGGTGGTCGCATTCAAAACATTAAATGCCGCCGATATTTTAAAACCGGGGCAAAAATTAGGTGGGCGAGCGTTTAGCGGCATTAACCGTAATGACCATAGTTACTATGCAGGCGCAACTTTATTAGGTCGTTCTGAGTCATTTGACACATTGCTCAGTTACAGTCAGCGTAAAAAGCATATTATGGGTTCTCCCGAATTTGAGCTGGCACATAATGTTGAAAAAATCCATAACTGGATGCTCAAAACTACTTGGCTACCACACCCATCTTACAACCTAACATTACAGTTAAAAGAATATCGAAACGATAGCCTGAGCTTAAAACAACCGGCAAAACCCACGGAAAAAACTAAGTATCCGAACGCCCCCCATGAAAGGCAAAGCCACCAGCGGGATATTGCAATTAATCAGTATTTTAAGCCGCAAAACAGCTTAAATTGGCAAGCTGAATGGAGCGTTTATTATACCGACTTGTATTTAGACCAAACTGATACCATCAAAATTATCAAAAAGCCTGATGAATATGGCCCTGAGGAACGCAACCAATACACCTATGGGACTAAATTTTCTAATAGCGTCTCTTTACCGATGTATAACTGGGTAAACCACTATATTCAAAGTGGTTTTGAATATTACCAACAGAAACAAACATCAAATCAATATGCAATCAGCTATCCGCCATCAGAATTGTCTAACATGTCTGGCTGGCTGGTAAATGATATGACTTTGCACCATTTACCCATCACTTTCTCCGCAGGGACACGTTTCACCCAGTACCAAACTTCTAGAGAGAATTTCCCTGAAAACAAGCATACTAACTGGTCATCTCGCTTTGCTGTAAGTGCAACCCCTACTAGCTGGTTAAATCTTCATTCATCATACGCTGAAGCATACCGTACTCCAAGAATGTCGGAGCTTTATAACAATTCAAACCATTTCACTATTCCACTTTTTTTTGGCGCCTCTATTAAATCTGATTTCCGTCCATCACCAGATTTACAGCCTGAAACCAATAAAACATGGGAGACAGGTTTGAAACTCAGTTTTGACGAGCTTTATTTTAAAAATGACTCCCTTCAATTTGGTTCGACTTATTTTCACACTAAAGCAAAAAATTACATAACTGTCGATGGCGAGTACCCCTTATCCTTCAATCCAAGAGCTCGAGATGGTAATAAAGTTGGTCGAATGGAACACTTCCCGAAGAAAATATTTTTTATAAATATTCCATCCGCAACTATTCATGGATTTGACAGTTTTGTTCACTATAAAACACATTGGTTTGATATCGCTGTTAACCATAATCACACGATGGGAAGAGAAGATGGTACAAATTATTCTTTATCATCTATTCGCCCCCAAACGTTGACAGCCAGAATTAATGCTCCAGTTGCAACAACAGGAATTCAAATTGGCTGGATTGGTGAGTTTTCAGCCAAAACCAAGTTCCAAGGCAACGCTAAATATCAACGTCCCCATCACAAATCTGATAAAGGCTTAGATCGCTATCATAAAGAAGTCATTCAATACGCAGGATATGGAGTTCATGATTTTTATGTGAATTATCAAGCTGATGAATTCATTAAAGGGCTAAGTTCCACGCTTACTATGAAAAATGCCTTTGATAAACAGTATATCTCTTCCATGGGGGTCCCACAGGAAGGTAGGAATTTTTACTTTAACGTAAATTATAACTGGTAATTTAGTAACAAATAATAGTTAACAACCAATAAGTTATGTTATCAGCTAATTTCATAGCGCAAATTACTATGTCCTTATACGAAATTAGTTGATAACACTTTACTCTACTTAATCTTAAGGAAATTATTTTGAATTCAAATAGCTATAGTGATTACCAAAAAATACGAAAAGAGCATAAGGGTATATATGCGCGCGAAATAGCAGCACAACTAAATATTTCAGAAGCACAGCTTCTTCATTGCCGCGTTGGTCAAGATAACGTGCAAAGGTTATCTGGAAAAATGCCTGATATCTTGCAAAGTTTAGCATCCATCGGGGTGGCAAAAGGGGTTACCCGTAATGAGTACGCCGTTAATATTCAAATTGGTCAATATGATAATGCAAGGCTCAGCTCACATGCGGGTTTATTTCTCAATCCTCGAGCTCTTGACCTTAGAATGTTCTTTGCTCAATGGCGTTCAGCATTCTCATTAGTAGAAGAAACAACTGAAGGCCTATGTCATAGCATTCAGTTTTTTGACAAACATGGTGATGCCTTACACAAAGTTTTTACCACAAAGTCGACGAATCTCGATGCATGGCAAACATTGATTAAACAATATATTACATCAGAAAACCGCCCTCTCACCATCCATGAAGTCAAACCGTTTTCTGAACGGTCGATTGATCGTGAACTTGCACAAAAACTAGAACAAGAATGGCGCAATATGACAGATGTCCACCAATTTTTCACCATCTTAAAAAATAATAATCTAAGCAGACAGCAAGTCTTCCGCGTTGTTAGCCGTAAACTAGCATGGCAAGTCCCTCGCAGTGCATTATCAGGTTTACTGTCACTCGCCCACCAAGCACAAAATGAAATTATGCTTTTCGTTGGTAATCGTGGCTGTGTACAAATTTTCACTGGTAAAATCAGTGAAATAACATCATTAACCGTAGAAAATACCCAAACTCACTGGTTAAACATTATTGGTCCTAATTGCAAACTGCACATTATTGAAAATGGTATCGCTGAATGTTGGGTGACAAGAAAACCGACTAAAGATGGCTTTGTAACAAGCTTGGAGGTTTTTGATACCCAAGGCAATCAGATTATACAAATGTATGGTCAGCGTACTGAAGGCACACCTGAGCAAGATGAATGGTGTAAGCAAGTTTTAGCTTTACCCCATATTTAATAGGGGTAAATAACATGAAACATTGGCTTCTAATCGCCATTTTCCTTGATGTGACAGCCTCATGAAAACATAAAACTCAGTGGGAGTAGGTTTAGTTAAATACGCCAAAAGCTATGTCACAGACCCAGCATCTACAGCGTTTTGGCAAAAAAGAGGTAAAATTCATTAACGGAGTATTATGTTGATAATAAAACCAATCACCATAATTCTCCCTATAACTGCCAATCATTTAGTGTTTTTCTCTAAAAAAATCAACTCGGAATTTCCTGTTTATCGTTATAGAACTGTCTTTAAATGTAGTGCGATAATTTTTCAATTATTTACTTGGTTAATAAAATCGAACAGCTTGAACAATTAATTTGAATATATAGTAAATCCACCAGAACAACCTATCATAAAAATCAAAGTTAAAACACAACCCATTGATTTTTTATATATTTAAACATACAATGATGTATGTTTAAAATGTTAAATTTATCAACATCTATCGTAGTGATAGGTATTCTCATTAAAAAACCGCACGTTTAGCCTATCGATATATCGGAAAAACAGGAAGAATAGATCCTAATTTCGTGAGTTATTATTAGTTATTAATGAACAATAGCCTACTTGAGTAGGAGGTAAATATGTCAGAAAGTGTAGTCAATGATATTGTTAAGTGGCTAGAAAGCCAGTTGCAACGCAATGAAGGCATCAAAATCGACACAATAGCCGATAAAAGTGGTTATTCGAAATGGCATTTACAGCGTGTTTTCAAAGAAATGAAAGGATGCACGCTTGGCGAGTATGTGCGTAAACGCCGCTTGTTAGAAGCCGCTAAATCATTACGTGAAGGCAACTTACCTATTCTTGATATTGCGTTGCAATATGGCTTCAGTTCACAAGCTACATTTACTCGTATATTTAAAAAACATTTTGATACAACGCCGGCAAAATTCCGCCAAACTGGTGAAATGCCGGAATGTAAAAGCTTTATGACTTGTAACTGTCATAGTTAATTATTTTATTCAATAAGTCCCTTTTCCTATTCGTTATTTTAATGTCTATGTCTGAGCCGACAACTGTCGGCTCTTTTTTTAACTTAACTCTAAAACCAACCAGTTTTCTAAATCAGCCAATTGTTCCTGTAATTGAGGCCATTTCTGCATCATTTGTTTACTTAATAAACGAATAGTCTCTGTTTGATAGACCTTACCAACTAGCTGTTCACTGAGCCACTCTAATGGCGAAGGGTCTAAGCTATCAGTAAAAAATTGACAGCGGTTAATCACACCTTTTTCAATATCAAAATGAAATTCAATTCCCCCCCACGGGAATCGAGTATCAGAGTAATGTGAAAAGGCAGGCGCCTGCCCAAAATTCCATTCCCAGCTACTTTGTTTAGCAAAAGTTTCCTTGAAATTGGGTAGATCAGGTAACTTCTCAGGGGAAATATATTCGGGGTCAACCGTCTCACCGAAATGCTCGAAAAAGCTTTTAATAATGCCTTCGCATACTTTTTCGTGGGAAATATTAGGGACTAATTCAGATAAATTTGCGACCCGAGAGCGTACCGAGGTGATCCCCTTTGCTTGCAACTTTTTAGGGTCTGGGTTCAAATAGTTTGCTAGACGACTTAAATCTGCATTTATTAACAAGGTTCCATGATGAAAACCCCTGTCTTTTGTTTCACGATATGCAGAGCCAGAGATTTTTCTTAGGCCATTTTCAGTGTCTAAAACCAAATCATTACGCCCAGAAATTTGTGCAACGATACCCACTTGAGCTAAACCATCAACGATAATTTGTGTAGAAACTGTTTTATCGTATTCAGGTTTCCCCGCCATAAACGTAAAACATGTATTTCCCAGATCATGGAATACTGCGCCACCGCCACTACTACGACGTGCTAAGCGAACATTGTCCTCATCCATCCTTCTGGTATTACATTCTTTCCAAGGATTTTGAGCTCGACCAATAACCACCGTGTCCGCATTACGCCATAAAAACATAACACGTTGATCTGCTGACATTTGTCGAAAAATAGTTTCTTCAACCGCAAGGTTAAACCAAGGATCAAAAGATTCGGAGATAAGTAAACGTAACCTAGACATTAAAAACTACCCTTAAAACAAAAATTGCTTCTAAGATAGCATAATCACTGAAAAAAATAGCGAGTTTAGATGCGCCTTGCTTGCCAGAACACTTTTCGCCAATAAACGTTATCCATTGAGGAACGGATCACCCCTTTACTGGTTGAAGCATGAATAAAAGTATTATCGGTATCATAAATACCCACATGTAACCCATTTTCCCCTGAACCAGTCTTAAAGAAAACCAAATCCCCTGGCATCAAATCCGATTTATCAATTCGCGTCCCTAACTGAGTTTGGTCCACCGTCGTTCGGGGCAGCTGGATAGCAAAACGATCGTTAAAGGTGCGATAAACAAAACCTGAACAATCCACACCACTTTGGTTCATTCCACCATAGTGATAAGGCGTCCCATACCATTGTTCTAATTGGTCTTTTAACTGTGCTATTGTCATTATTGGGTCGGACAACTGTGTTTTTAGCGGCGGCGGCGGTGTCCTTTTAACTGTCGTTGATGAACAGCCGATTAAAACTAGACACAAAAGTAATGGTAGGTGTTGTATTTTTATAAGCATAAAGCACCTTATTCATCGTTCTTATTACAATATTTAACTGAGATTATAGTGCGTGAAGAATAAAAAATAAGCAACTTAGATTTTACCCCCCTTATTATTATTTTTCATTTGTTTTGTTGGTCGGCTAATCAACCAAACGCCTAATAAAATAAAGGCAATTCCCGCTGCTTTTAACCATGTCGCAGGTTCATTAAACCAAGGTAACAAAACAGCGAGAATATAGACGAATACGTAACTAAGGCTGATAAGGGGGTAGGCTTTATTTAATGCGATATATTTTAATGCAAATAACCAACATAGCATCGATAATGCGTAGCAAACTAACCCTATAAAAATAATACTTAGGCTAACAAAATTTGCCAATAACCAATCTGCTTGTAACCAGTGCCAGCCAAGTGTAAATGAGGGTAACTCAACCACACCGGCTTTCAAGCTCAGTTGGGCCACAGTCACTAGTAGTGCACTGCCAAGTACCCATAAATATCCTTTATTCATACACTGATACTCATTAGCAAAATACCCAACATGATCGCTGCGACCCCTAGCCAATGACTAAGCCCTGTTTGTTCTTTATAGATAAACTGGCCAATCAAAGTAATTAATACAAAGTTAATACTTAGCATTGGGTAAGCAATACTGAGAGGCATGGTTTCCAATAACTTCAGCCAAAACAACATGCCAAGACCCAACATGAAAACCGCCAGCACCAGCCACCGAAGTGCTGATGCTGTTTTATTGGTTTTTTCACTCTGCCAATTTACCACTGCTTGTTTTTGAGCCACTTGCCCCATGCAAGTTAATACACTAACAAGTAATAATAGTAATAGTTGAGCTATCATTGTTGATGATAAACCACAATCGCCATACGCGAATTTTTAATGACTTCATCTGGTTTAGGTATATCCGGTAACCCTTCTTTACGACCTAATAAAAAGACCACCGTTACCTGCCCTTCTTGACGTGCTTTTGCTAACCATTGTGCAAATTGGTCTGGTTTAACTAACCGATGTTGGCTGTCAGGGTATTTCAAACCGTAGGTCAACTCACCACTACTATTATATAAATAAATATTTGAGTTTTTAGTTTCCCAAGCAAGACCAGCCGCAACACCAACATTACTCGCCATTAAATAACGGCTATTCATCAACAAGTCATGGTTTTGATGAATAAAGTTTTGCGGCAATTTCGAATCAATGGTGTTGTTTGGTAAGGCACTACCAATACATAAGCTAACCGCCAATGAACATGACGCAGCCCAAAGCCAATATTTGGCATTAAGCACGGTGCAAAGGTAACCGATGATCGCCCAGATAGAGAAAGCAACGACACCTAAAACCATTTTTGACCATTCATCTGGTTCATATAACGGTTTCTTTATCACTGTGCTTATCACAATCACAGCAATCACTGCAGCAATGCCCAATACAATATTAATAATACCATTAACTTTTAGCGCTCTCATCGTGCCATTACGCACGCAATCAACCCCATACTTTGCCATTAAGAGAGCTAAAGGCGCCATAAACGGCAACATATAGGTTGGTAACTTACCGCGAGAAATACTAAAAAAGATAACTGGCACTATAAACCAACACAGTAAAAAGAACATATCAGGGCTAGATTTACGTTCTTTCCACCCTTTGATTATTGCGCCGGGTAGTAAACCTGCCCAAGGGATGGCACCGAGCAATATAATGGGGATATAATACCAAAAAGGTGCAATATGCTGAGCATCATCCGCAGTAAAACGTTTAATATGCTCTATCCAGAAAAAATAATTCCAATAATCAGGTTCTTGTTTAGCAATCGCCAATGCCCATGGAAGGCTAATAATGACCGCTGAAATTATCGCAAGTGGCCCATACTTTACTAATTCAAGAAAACGCCTTTGATACAGTGTGACTGGAAGCATGACGATCACGGGTATAGCAAGGGCTAAAAAACCCTTAGTCATAAATGCCATACCACAAGCTAACCCAAGGCAAACCCATGCCCCAAGTTTAGATTTGACTTCTCTGGCTTTCATCGCCCATAAACAACAAAACATACTCGCCGCTATCCATAAAGATAACATTGGGTCAAGTACACTGTATGTCCCGATGGAAAAAACTAAAAACATCGAGATGTAAATCAGGCTTGCAACATAAGCAACGTGGCTATTACGCCACATCATTTTTGCCATGCGATAAACCAGTAATGCACTAAGAAGAATACAAAAAACAGAACCGAAACGAACTGCAAAGTTAGTATCACCAAAAATCATTTGGCTGATATTGTTTATCCAATAACCTGCAACTGGTTTTTCAAAATAACGCACATCCAACATATAAGGGACAATCCAGTCCCCCCGCTGTAGCATCTCGCGGCTGATTTCTGCATAGCGTGTTTCATCGGGTTGCCAAAGTAAACGGCTGTTCAACGGCAATAAATACGTCAGGATAAAAAAAAGAGCCAGCAGAGAGGCTCCTACTTTGCTCGCTCGGTTATTCAACATAGATTGCTTATACCTCTTCTTGGCAGCCTAGCCAGCCTTCACGCCCAGGGAATGGTGCTCTGACCACACGCCCTTTTGGCAATGAATTTAAATCCTCTGGCAGTAATTCACTCAATGTACAGAATTGGATTTCTTCTTGTGTGATTCGTTCCAATAATTGTAAAAATTGTTCCGATTTTGACATTCCTTCCACTTCTGTGTGGATAGTATAAACTGGAACGCCTTGATCTTCTTTAATTGCTTGAAGAATAAAATCATTAAATGCTTCATCACTCACGACAGTCCCTACGACTTCATCGTAAGTTGGTAATGTTACAGGAATTTGAACTGTCCCAAGAGAACCATCCGCCATAATCGGTCGAAATGGATATTTGCCACGACAATCACTATTGTAGTCAAAATTAAACGTTTGTTTAACTTCTAATACTCGCTCATCACCTCGCCAGCCAGCAACAGCCGAGCATGTTACACGTTGACCAATGGCACATTCTAATGCATCAACACCTAACTTCACTTGTTCGGTAAGTTGTGACTTACTCCATTTTGCAACTTTAGCTTGCCAACCTTGATGATCCCATGCATGTAGACCAACTTCATGGCCTTCATCCAACGTTTGTTTCATCAAGTAGCCTAAATCTTTAGCAATCTTTTTACCCGGCCAAGCGGTGCCTGCGAGTAAAATATCTAACCCATAAAGAGACGCTGCATTCGACCTGAGCATTTTCCACAGAAATTTAGGACGCAAAAGGCGCCATAAATGGCGCCCCATGTTATCTGGTCCTACACTGAAGAAAAAGCTGGCCTGAATGTTGTGCTGTTTAAGCACTTTGAGTAATTGTGGAACCCCTTTTAATGTACCTTGGTAGGTATCCACATCAATTCTCAAGCCAACTTTTTTCATTAGTCTTTATTACCTAGTTCTTCAACTGCACCTTGCAAGAAGAAATCTAATGTTTCTTCAATAGTATCTTTCATGTCGATAGTTGGAACCCAATCTAATAAGCGGCGTGCGTTTTCAACACTTGGCTTACGATGCTCGACATCTTGATAGCCTTGACCATAGTAGCTACTGCTTTCAATTTCACGGAAGCCAGCAAACGGAGGGAACTTATCGCGTTGTGGGTGATTTTCAAAGCTTTCTAACAACATTTCAGCCAGTTCACGAATACTTGCTTCGTTCGTAGGGTTACCAATGTTGATGATTTGGCCATCACATTTACCGTCTTTGTTTTCAATAATGCGGAATAACGCTTCGATACCATCTTTTATATCAGTAAAGCAACGTTTCTGCGCACCACCATCAACAAGTTTGATTGGCGAACCTTCAACTAAGTTTAAAATTAGCTGAGTAATCGCGCGTGAACTACCAATACGTGCAGAGTTTAGGCTATCTAAACGAGGTCCCATCCAGTTAAATGGACGGAATAAGGTAAATTTCAGACCTTCTTTTGCACCATATGCCCAAATTACTCGGTCAAGTAACTGTTTAGAGACAGAGTAAATCCAACGCTGCTTATTGATAGGACCGACGATCAAGCGTGATTCGTCTTCATCAAACTCTTTATCATCACACATACCATAAACTTCAGAAGTTGATGGGAAGATGATGCGCTTGTTGTATTTCACGCAATAGCGAACAACTTTTAAGTTTTCTTCAAAGTCTAATTCGAAAACACGCAGCGGATTACGGGTGTATTCGATTGGTGTTGCAATCGCAACCAATGGCAGAATAACGTCACATTTTTTAATGTGATATTCAATCCACTCAGTATGGATGCTTACATCACCTTCAATAAAGTGGAAACGAGGGTTACCAATAAAACGCTCAATTGCTGATGAACCGATATCCATACCATAGATATCGTAATTTCCATCTTTTAATAAACGTTCCGTTAAATGGTTACCAATAAAGCCATTTACACCCAAAATAAGAACACGAGTACGACGTTTAACTTGTGCAGTTGGTTTCGCACCTACACGAACATCAGTCACGATACCCATTTCGGTAGCAAGGCGGTTACCTTGCATATATAAACCTGCTTCACTTTGCCCACTAACAACTTCAATCGCACCTTGACCACAAGCAATACGCAGAGGGTCATTAGAAAGTACAGTCCCCGCAGCTTTACCTTGATTGTCATCTAGAACACGTGCACGCCAAATAACCATTTTGCGTGCGCCTAAATAAGTAAACGCGCCTGGATATGGCTCAGTCACCGCACGGATAAGACAATCAATTTCTTTTGCGCTACGGTTCCAGTCAATTTGACCATCTTCCGCTGTACGACGCCCAAAATACGTTGCTTGACTTTCGTCTTGAGCAACCGCTTTATAGGTACCCGCTTCGATTAGTGGTAGTGTTTTATCTAATAAAACTTCTGCCGCCTCACGAACTTTTGCATGTAAGGTTAAACCCGTATCAGTTTCAGTGATTACCACTTTTTCTTGCGCAATGATATCGCCAGCATCAGCTTTAGCCACCATCTTGTGCAAGGTTACACCCGTTTCATTTTCACCTTTTAATAGTGCCCAATTGATAGGCGCACGACCACGATATTTAGGCAGTAATGAACCATGTAAGTTAAAAGCCCCTTTAGGTGCAATTGACAGCAGTTCTTCACTTAGCATATCACGGTAGTAAAAAGAGAAAATCACATCAGGTTTCATTTCGCGAATACGTTCAATCCACAGTGGATGATTAACGTTTTCAGGTGCGAAAACAGGAAGCTCCATGTCAGCGCTTAAGCGTGCAACTGAAGAGTAAAAGTGGTTTTCATTTGGGTCATCAGTGTGAGTAAACACTGCTTGAATATCAAAACCCGCTTTTTCAAGCGCTTTTAGCCCTACGCAGCCAATATCATGATAGGCAAAAACAATAGCTTTCATTAGTCTTCTTCCTGATTTTTGTCGGATTTAAGGTCTGCTCCGACGACTTTTTGAATAAAATAACGAGGTCTCGCGCGCACATCATTGTAAATTCTACCGATGTATTCACCTAATAAACCCATAGCAACAAACTGCGCACCAATAAACATAAAGAGTACTGCAAACAGGGTAAATACGCCATCTGCTGCCCACTCTGCGCCAAAAATTAAACGTAGTGCAATCAATAAAACCGCCAGCAGGAAACCACCGACAGCAATAACACTACCCACAACGCTTAATAAACGCAGTGGCGCAGTAGTTAGGCAAGTCAACAAGTCATACATTAAGTTAATCAGCTTCATAAAGCTGTATTTAGAATCACCAAACTCACGTTCCGCATGCGCAACATCAATTTCAATCGTTCTACGCGCAAACGTATTCGCAAGAATAGGAATAAATGTACTTCTTTCATGACATTGCAACATAGCTTGAATGATATGGCGGCGGTAAGCACGTAACATGCAACCGTAATCCCCCATTGAACGCCCTGTTGCTTGAGTGATCATCGCATTAATCATCTTAGATGCCGTTTTACGGAACCAAGAATCTTGGCGATTAGCACGACGCGTGCCTACTACATCATAACCTTGCGACGCTGTTTGCACTAAACGTGGGATTTCCTCAGGTGGATTTTGTAAATCCGCATCCAAGGTAATAACTAAATCCCCATCTGCTTGATTAAAGCCCGCCATAATAGCAGAGTGCTGGCCATAGTTACGATTAAGGATAATAGCAATCACATGGTTATCAGGGTTTTCTGCTGCATCCGTTAACATTTGTGCTGAGCGGTCACTACTACCATCATCGACCAAAATTAACTCATAAGATTGAGTCAGTTGTTTACATGATTTGATAGTACGTTCTAATAATTGTGGCAAGCTCTGTTCTTCATTATAGACAGGGATTACCACTGAGACTTTTTTTATCTCATCAAATTCATCTGCGTATGACACTATTTAGACTCCAAAAGAACTGCTTCTACTGCTTTTACAACCCGTTTAACATCATCATCCGTCATATCTGGAAACAGCGGTAACGAACATAATGTCGCACTATTCCATGTCGATTCAGGTAACGTTAATTCAGGATATTTTTCACGGTAATATTTTTGTGTATGGGCTGCGCGAAAATGTAGCCCCGTTCCAATATCGTGCTCTTTCAATTTTTCCATGAAAGTGTCACGGTCAATACCACATTCGTTTTTATCAACACGAACCATAAATAAATGATTAGCATGCAAATGTGGGTAATTAGGAACACTAAGCATCTGTAATGGAGAGTCTTTTAGCAATTCACGATACTGTGCTGTCAGTTCGGCTCGACGTTGATTTAATTGCTCAACACGAGATAACTGCACTACCGCTATTGCGGCATGGATATCCGATAAATTGTATTTAAAACCGGGTTCTACAACTTCAGCTTGTGGCTTGCGGCCTTGCATTTGCCTATCAAACGCATCAACCCCTAGACCATGAAATTTAAGTGTGCGTACGCGCTGAGCAAGTTCGTCGTCATCTGTTGCGACTAACCCCCCTTCTGCACAAGTAACATTTTTAATAGCATGGAATGAGAAAATAGACGTACCTTTCTCGCCAATCCACTCATTTTTATAACGCGTACCAACAGCATGTGCAGCATCTTCAATCAATACAACGCCCGCTTTTTGCGCAATTAAACGCAACGCGTCTAAATCACAAGGAGCTCCTGCGTAATGTACAGGAATAATTGCTTTAGTTTTTGTTGTTAGCGCTTTTTCTACCGCTTCGGGTTGGATCATCAATGTATCGCGGTCAACATCAATCATTACAGGTGTAGCACCCAGTAATTCAATCATATTAATGGTTGAAACCCATGTTTGTGATGGTGTAATCACCTCATCACCTGGGCCGATACCTAATGCCATTAAGACAACATGCATACCCGCAGTAGCAGATGAAAGTGCTATCGCATGCTTACAACCATAGCGTTTACAGAAATCCTCTTCTAACTGGTGATTCTGTGGGCCTGTTGTAATCCAGCCTGAACGCAGAACTTTTTCAACTGCCTTGACCTCTTCATCACCAATTGCTGGTTTTGAAAATGGTAAGAAATTGCTCATATTGTTTATAGCCTAGTTTTCATTGTGAATAGAATATTCTAGTTAATTATACTTTAACCGAACCTCAACACTTGCGAATCTTGCTGTATTATCCCGCATAAAAATAAGTGATTAAATCAACTTTTCGATTAATCCGCTAATTTTATAATTTGCCACATTCTATTCGATGTGTTTTGACTTAGCTTAATTTCAGACATAAAAATGTCAGATAAATTTTTTTCGGTCATCACCTCATCAGGTTTTCCTATCGCCATTAGCCTTCCTTGTTTCATCAGCCAAATACCAGACGCATTTTTATAAGAATGGTTGAGGTCGTGTCCACTCATTATAACGGTTCCTAAGCAATCACAAAAATATTTAATCCATTTATCTAACGTTGCCTGTTGGATAATGTCTAAATTGCTCATTGGTTCATCAAATAATATGAATTTTCCCGCCAATGACTGTTCATCCCAAACATGTAAAAATGCTGCGGTAAGTCTAACTCGTTGCCACTCACCTCCAGAAAGTTGTGTAATCCGTTTTCGAAGTAAGGGCATTAATTGAAAATCAGTACATAAACGTTCAAAAATACCTATTAGTCGCGAGTTTTTAGGTGAAAATAACTCAAGATATTGAAAAACTTTCAAGATAGGCATGGTATTGACGAACTGAGGAAAATACGCACGTTGGTTAGCTAATTGAGAAACACGATACTGTTGTAGATTAATACCATTAATGTGGATATCCCCCGCTACAGGCAAATAACCACTTATCGCACCTAATAACGAACTTTTCCCTGAGCCATTTGCGCCTAATAAATGAATTTGCTCACCGGGAAAAGCCTGAGCTGAAATATTAATTAACCGTTTATTAACGTTAATATTTTTAATATCAATTATTGGTTGATCATTCATCGTATTTACCGCCATTGTTGATGACGAATTAATAATACGATAAATATTGGTGCACCCAATGTGGCAGTGACCACACCAATTGGTATTTCTGCATTCGCGATTAATAAGCGAGAAAGTAAGTCTGCAACCAATAAGCCCAACCCGCCGGCAACCGCACAACCCAGTAATAATAAACGATTATCCGTGATACCACTTAACCGCAATATATGTGGAACAACTAAACCAATGAAACTAATAGCACCGGCAATGGCAACGCTAAGCCCAATCAAGACTCCACTAATAACAATTAAAATAATTCGCCATTTATGTATTGAGATACCTAACTGATAAGCTTGAACGGCCCCCAATGAAATATAATTCAACACATTCCCTTGAAAAAGAGCCCAAAATAAAAAGGGTAAACATGCAGCCACTAAGCCCATTTGGCGCCAATCAACCCCACTAAAACTCCCCATCATCCAATAGAGTAATTGGCGTAAATCCAAATTACTGCTCATATACACCATCCATGTCATACAAGCCCCACTAATCACACCAAGTGCAACCCCAACAAGCAATAAACTGGAATTATTCATGTCCTTACGACGAGCAAAGTAAAGCAATATAGAGGTAAACAGTAAAGCACCTATAATCGCGCTAACACTTAATAGCCAGTAATGTGTCATGCCTGACGATAGTAATACAGTCAATACTACAGCAACACCTGCGCCATTACTCACACCTAATAAGCCAGGTTCTGCTAATGGGTTTTCAAATAAGGCTTGCATTATTGCCCCTGTGACAGCAAGAGCTGCACCAATCACAATGACCGTAAGTGTGCGAGGAAAACGAATTTGCCAAACAAAAAGTTGTGCTGTGTCATTCATCCATTGGCTAGGCCAATACCAAATCTCCCCTGCACTAAGCGATAATATTGCAATGATAAAAAGGGAGAAAAACAAAAACACGATTAAACGTATGTCTGATTTATTTTGTTGTTTTTGTAATCCAAGCAAAGAATAAGTCATATATATATTTACTTATTTATTATTGAGTTAGAAAATTACCGTTTTTTATGCAAGATATATTATCACCATAGATTTAAATTAATTTTTAATTTTAACATAATCTCTATGGAAACCTATGAAAGTTAGAAACAATGCACTCAAATCATCACTGATAACAAATCCTCACGAAAATATGCGTCCCTCTAGTGAGAAGAAGAAAGGGTTTATAAATTCAATCAGAAAAATCAATGTTCTGTCTAGTATAAAAAACTATATCTTACACAAGTTTCAATCAAATACGGTCAAACACTATCCCACCTTCTCTACTGAAATGCCCCCAACCTCACCAATTTGTGAAAAAAACAAATTAGCTGCGAAAAAGATAGAGCAAGAAAACATAAAGGCTATCGGTTACTGTAAAGAGCTCACTAGCGATGAAAAAATGAATTATCTTCAGCTTAATAAACTGGGTAGCGCCATTTTAACTCACCCAAACTACAGTGAAACAATTGGTATTTTTCGCACATCAGCAAATGCGCTTGAACGTGATAAGTTAGTCTCACACCTGCTCGCAGGCAAACCACTTAAAGAATATCTTTTAAACAAAGATATTGTTGATATTAAAATTTATACTTCAGCTTACAAAAGGATTGCTGCTAATCTAATAGAAAAAAATATTCATTCATTAGAAACCCCTCCAGAATCCATTCATAAATTAGCCGATGCAATACAACAAAAATCTGCGTTATTAAAGGAAATTTCCACTCAAAACTCAACCAATCAGGACAAAAGAGAGCTACAGAAAGAACTAGATAAAAATGCTCAACATGCATTTTTATCTCTTGAAAAAACACCGTTAACACTACAATTAGTCATTCCTCTATTCGCTGAAATCACAAAAAATAAGGAAATAAATAAAATGGGTGCTTATAACTTAGCAACTTGTTTTGCACCTAGTTTGGTCACTAGATCAGATCTACCTCCTGATTCTCAGTTTAAATTAAATAGTGACGCACAAATTTACATAGAAGCTCTAATTAATCACGATTTAAAATTGCAATCCTATGATGTCTAATCAACTCTCAACTACTATCACAGTTTCCAAAAACAAAAGACCGCCTAGGCGGTCTTTTCTATATCAATTGATATGATTACTCTTTAGGTGTTGCTTTTTCCACGCGGCTTTTTAATTTTTGGCCTGGACGGAAAGTAACAACACGGCGTGCAGTAATTGGAATATCTTCCCCAGTTTTTGGGTTACGTCCGGGACGTTGATTTTTATCACGTAAATCAAAGTTACCGAATCCAGATAATTTTACTTGCTCACCATTTTCTAAGGAAAGGCGAACCTCTTCAAAGAAAGTTTCGACAAGGTCTTTAGCATCACGTTTGCTAACACCCAGTTTTTCAAACAAATTTTCTGACATTTCAGCTTTAGTAAGCGCCATAGGTTTAGTCCCTCAAGGAGGCTTGGAATCGCTGTTTTAACGCAGCAACACACAGATAAACGGTCGCGGTAATCTCTTCTTCTTCCATCGTACGTTGAGTATCTTGGAAGATAAGACTGATAGCTAGGCTCTTATAACCCTCTGCTATTCCCTCACCACAATACACATCAAATAAGTTTATGCCAACTATATGATTTATGCCAACTTTTTTACACTCTGCTAAAACTTCTGCAGCAGCTACATGTTCTGGCACGACCACAGCGATGTCACGGCGGTTCGACGGATAGCGTGAAATCGCCTTAGCTTCAGGGATGACACGTTGTGCTATCGCATCACTACGAACCTCAAACACCACCGTACGACCATTTAAATCGAGTTTACGTTCTAATTCTGGATGAACCACACCAATAAAGCCAATGTGTTCATTTTCCAGATAAATCCCAGCACTTTGACCTGGATGCAATGCAGGATGTGCCTCAGATTTAAATGTAATTTGATTTAGTTTCCCAGTCAATTCAAAAACAGCTTCAAGATCACCTTTTAAGTCAAAGAAGTCAACAACTTGTTTATCTAATGACCAATGTTCTTCAAATCTGTTACCTGTAATGACCCCCGCCAACATAGGTTCTTGGCGAATTCCATATTCTGCTTGATTATCAGGAATAAAGCGTAGACCTGTTTCAAATAAACGAATTCTATTTTGTTGACGATTTTGATTATAGACAACCGTTGTCAATAAACCAGTCCATAGAGACAAACGCATCGCCGACATATCCGCAGAAATTGGGTTCGGCAACATTAATGCATCTTGTTGTGGGTGCAATAATGCCTGAACTTTCGGGTCCACAAAGCTATACGTAATCGCTTCTTGATATCCACGGTCAACTAACATCGCTTTAAGACGTTTTAATGGTAAGTTAGCTTCTTTATGATTAGTCATAACCAGATCGGCGCGTAACGGCACATCAGGAATATTGTTGTAGCCATAAACACGTGCGACCTCTTCTACTAAGTCCTCTTCGATTTGCATATCGAAACGCCAGCTTGGTGCCACTACATCCCAACACCCTGCTGAAACCACGACTTGGCAACCTAAACGCGTTAAAATGTCGGTAACTAATTCATCTTCAATAACATGGCCAATCAAACGGTCTAATTTATTGCGCGTCAGCTTAATATTGGCTGCTTTTGGTAAGTGTTGCTCACTCGTAGCATCAATAATTTCGCCGACTTCACCACCACAAATTTCAACGATTAACGCTGTCGCACGTTCAATAGCTTTAAATTGTAGTTGTGGGTCAACACCACGCTCAAAGCGGTGAGAGGCATCAGTATGCAAGCCGTAATTACGTGCGCGACCTGTGATTGATAGAGGGTCGAAAAATGCACACTCTAGCAGGATATTTTTCGTCTCAGCATTAACACCTGAATGTTCACCACCAAAAATACCCGCAATTCCCAATGCTTTAGATTCATCAGCAATAACAAGTGTATCTGGTTTCAATGTGGCTTCACTACCATCAAGAAGAACCAGTTTTTCCTCTTCTTTTGCCATACGTACAACAATAGCGCCATCTAAACGGTCTAAGTCGTACGCATGCTGAGGTTGCCCTAGTTCTAGTAATACATAGTTGGTAATATCAACAACAGCATCGATAGAACGCACACCACCACGACGCAGCTTTTCTTTCATCCACATCGGTGTCGGTGCAGACACATCGATATTTTTGATTACACGGCCTAAAAAGCGCGGACAGGCCTTAGGAGCTTCAACACGGATAGGAAATGTGTCTTTAGTCGTAACAGGGGCCACATTGATAGCAGGCTCAGTTAGCGCTAATTTATTAATAACAGCAACATCACGAGCCACACCAAGAATACTTAAGCAATCTGCACGGTTTGGCGTAATGCTGATTTCAATTGCGTTATCATTAAGTTTTAAATATTCGCGGATGTCGGTTCCAACAACGGCGTCTAACGGTAATTCTATAATCCCGCTATGGTCATCAGAAATACCCAGTTCCGAATAAGAACACAGCATGCCTTCTGATGGCTCACCGCGTAATTTTGCCGCTTTGATTTTGAAATCACCCGGCAGTTCTGCGCCTACCGTTGCAACTGCAACTTTCAACCCTTGACGACAATTTGGAGCACCACAGACAATATCTAATAAGCGATCGCCACCAACATTCACTTTGGTAACACGTAATTTGTCTGCATTGGGATGTTGACCACATTCAACCACTTCACCAACAACAACACCGTGAAATTGACCAGCAACAGCTTCAACCCCATCAACTTCAAGACCAGCCATAGTGATTTGGTCTGATAGTGCGTCACTATTGATCGCCGGGTTCACCCATTCACGTAACCATAGTTCACTGAATTTCATGAGATAAACCCGCCTTATTTAAACTGTTTGAGGAAACGAAGATCATTTTCGAAGAATGCACGTAGGTCAGAAACGCCATAACGCAACATTGTTAAGCGTTCCATTCCCATACCAAATGCAAAACCTGAGTAGACCTCTGGGTCAATCCCAACATTGCGAAGTACATTCGGGTGTACCATGCCACAACCTAACACTTCTAGCCATTTACCATTTTTCCCCATGACATCAACTTCAGCTGAAGGTTCTGTGAATGGGAAATATGATGGGCGAAAACGTACCTGTACTTCTTCTTCAAAAAAGTTATTCAGGAAGTCATGCAATGTGCCTTTTAAATTAGTAAAGCTGATGTCTTTATCAACAATCAGACCTTCTGTTTGGTGGAACATTGGAGTATGCGTTTGGTCATAGTCGTTACGATATACACGACCTGGTGCAATGATACGAATTGGAGGTTGTTGACCATTCATAGTACGAATTTGTACCCCAGAGGTTTGGGTACGTAACAAACGCTTAGCATCAAACCAAAAAGTATCATGATCTGCACGTGCTGGGTGGTGAGCAGGAATGTTTAGCGCATCAAAGTTATGATAGTCATCTTCAATTTCAGGGCCAGTCTCAACAGAGAAACCTAATTCACCAAAAAATTCTTCAATTCGCTGGATCGTGCGGGTCACTGGATGTAGTCCACCGTTTTCCATACGACGCCCAGGTAATGATACATCCACTTTTTCTGAAGCGAGACGCGCATTGAGGATCTCAGCTTGCATGGCATCTTTACGGGCGTTTAGTGCATCTTGAACCTGTACTTTGGCTTCATTTATTACGGCCCCTGCTGCTGGACGTTCATCGGCAGGCAGATCACGCAACGTTTTCATCTGTAGTGTGAAGTGGCCGCTTTTGCCTAAAAATTCAACACGCACTGACTCCAACGTAGCAACATCTTGGGCCTGTTCAATGGCTGCTTTTGCCTGTGCAACCAACTCAGCGAGATGTGGCATTGTTTCCCCTTTATGACCACTCGGTCTTTTTGCTAGTTATTCACTAAATTATTAAACCCACATTCCATTTAAGATGGCGGGGTAGTTAACTGATTTTACTGTATTTAATCCTAAACCAGAAACAAAAAAGCCTCCCTAAGGAGGCTTTAGCGTAACTTTTCGTTTATTCTTTCTATCTTTACGCGCAAAAGCCCCCGAGAATCAGGTGCTAAAGTAAAAAAAGAAACGAAAAATAACAAAACACATGCAATGATTTCTCAAAAAATGGGCTATTAAAGTATTAACACAAATAGTTATAAATGAAAAGAGGAAGTTACCTTCCTCTCTTCAAGCAAACAATTAAGCTAAAGCGCTTTTTGCTTTTTCAACTAAAGCAGTGAATGCTGCTTTATCGAAAACTGCGATGTCTGCTAAGATCTTACGGTCGATTTCAATCGAAGCTTTTTTCAAGCCATTGATGAAACGGCTATAAGACAGACCGTTCTGACGAGCCGCTGCGTTAATACGCGCGATCCACAGTTGACGGAACTGACGTTTACGTTGACGGCGGTCACGGTAAGCGTATTGACCAGCTTTGATTACCGCCTGAAACGCTACGCGGTAAACACGTGAACGTGCACCATAGTAACCTTTCGCCTGCTTCAGAATTTTTTTGTGACGTGCACGGGCGATTACACCACGTTTTGCGCGAGCCATAGCTATCTCCTATCGTCTTTTATCTTAATTAACTAAATTGTTTACTTATGCGTAAGGCAGGCAGGCTACTACCAGACCCAGATCGCCCTTAGATACCATTCCTTTCGGACGTAAATGGCGTTTACGCTTAGTTGACTTTTTAGTCAGGATATGACGAAGGTTTGCATGCTTGCGCTTAAAGCCACCGCCTGCAGTTTTTTTAAAGCGCTTTGCTGCGCCACGTACAGTTTTAATCTTTGGCATTTCTTTTATTTCCAACTTCGCATTGTGATAAACTACGAATTAATTAGGCGAATAACTTTCGCTATTACTTGCAAGGCCTAATTATTTCTTCTTCGGTGCCAACACCATAATCATCTGACGTCCTTCAATTCTTGAAGGGAATGACTCCACTGACGCCAGTTCTTCCAGATCAGCTTTGATGCGATTAAGCACTTCCAGACCAATCTGTTGGTGAGCCATTTCACGACCACGAAAACGCAGCGTAACTTTAGCTTTGTCACCATCTTCTAGAAAGCGAACCAGGTTGCGTAGTTTGACCTGATAATCACCTTCATCTGTACCAGGGCGGAATTTAATTTCCTTCACCTGAACAACTTTTTGTTTCTTTTTCTGTTCTTTTTGAGATTTGCTCTTCTCATAAAGGAATTTGCCGTAATCCATGATACGACAAACTGGCGGTTCAGCATTTGGGCTGATTTCCACAAGATCTACACCTGCTTCTTCAGCTTTTTCAAGCGCTTCGCGTGCGCTCATAATGCCTAACTGTTCACCGTCTAAACCTGTTAAACGGACTTCAGGAACACGGATTTCATCGTTAATACGATTTGGACGTGTTGTTGGGATTCTTTTTCCGCCTTTAATACTTCATTCCTCCAACTGGATAAAGAGATTTGCATACTCTCTAAAGCAATACGCAGAACTATTATTGCTTAATACAACATCTGCGTACAAGATTCTTTGGCTTGTCTGCTTATTATTTAAAAACTGACAAAGCGATTCGACCGCGGATTTTAATGCTTATTGCCCGATTACTCAAGTAAATCTTGAAATAAATCACGTTAACTTATTTAAAAATTTAGTTTTACCGTGTTTATTTCTATCAGTCAGTCTATTTTAATTAGTTATTAATTTAGCTTATTACTGAATAAGCACGACATTTGCTCACATTACTGACAATACAAGATAAGCAGTGCCCATAACGAGCACTGCTTAGCTATACCAATACTGGCTTAATTATTTTTTCTTTGGTGCCAATACCATGATCATCTGGCGCCCTTCAATTCTTGAAGGAAATGATTCCACTGACGCCAGTTCATCCAGATCAGCTTTGATGCGATTAAGCACTTCCAGACCAATCTGTTGGTGAGCCATTTCACGACCACGAAAACGTAGTGTGACTTTAGCCTTGTCACCTTCTTCCAAAAAGCGAATTAAACTACGTAATTTAACTTGGTAGTCGCCTTCGTCTGTTCCTGGACGGAATTTAATTTCCTTCACTTGAACAACTTTTTGTTTCTTTTTCTGTTCTTTCTGAGACTTACTCTTCTCATAAAGATACTTACCGTAGTCCATAATACGACAAACGGGTGGCTCAGCATTTGGGCTGATTTCGACTAAGTCGACACCTGCTTCTTCAGCCTTAAAGAGTGCTTCACGCACACTCATAACACCGAGTTGCTCACCGTCTAGACCTGTGACACGGATTTCTGTAGCACGGATCTCTTCGTTAATACGATTAGGACGTGCTGTTGGGAGTTTTTTTCCGCCTTTAATACCTTATTCCTCCATCTGATTGAGTTGACGACTGCGGATCTCTTCAAGCAGTTTAGTCATGAATTCGTTGACATCAAGGCTACCTAAATCTTTACCACGACGGGTACGTACAGCAACTTTGCCTGATTCAACTTCTTTATCACCACATACTAGCATGTAAGGGACTCGACGCAGCGTGTGTTCGCGGATTTTAAAGCCAATTTTCTCATTACGTAAATCTGCTTTCGCGCGAATGCCAACACTTTGCAGCTTGCTAACTAATTCTTGAACATAATCAGCTTGGCTATCCGTTATGTTCATTACAACCACTTGTTGTGGTGCTAACCATGTTGGGAAAAAGCCTGCATATTCCTCTGTTAAAATACCAATAAAGCGCTCAAGTGAACCCAATACAGCACGGTGGATCATAACAGGAACGATACGTTCGTTATTTTCGCCTACATAGGAAGCGGTTAAACGGCCCGGCAAGAAGAAGTCTAACTGGACGGTACCGCATTGCCATGCACGGTCAAGGCAGTCATACAGTGTAAATTCAATTTTAGGACCATAGAATGCGCCTTCGCCTGGTTGGTATTCGAATTCAATACCTTTTGATTTCAGAGCGTTAGCTAAGTCTTCTTCCGCTCTGTCCCACATCTCGTCAGTACCGATACGTTTTTCAGGGCGAGTTGATAGTTTCACAACAATCTTTTCAAAACCAAAAGTTGCGTAAACATCATAAATCATTTCAATACAGCTGGTTACTTCACTTAAAATTTGTTCTTCTGTACAGAAGATATGTGCATCATCTTGAGTAAAGCCACGCACACGCATCAAACCATGTAAAGCACCTGATGGCTCATTACGATGACAGCTACCAAATTCTGCCATACGTAATGGTAAGTCACGATAAGATTTCAAACCTTGGTTAAAGATTTGTACGTGACCAGGGCAGTTCATTGGTTTTACACAATACTCACGGTTTTCTGATGAAGTCGTGAACATTGCATCTTTATAGTTATCCCAGTGACCTGTTTTTTCCCACAGTACGCGATCCATCATGAATGGACCTTTAACTTCTTGATAGTTATAAGCTTTCAGTTTCGTACGTACAAAAGTTTCCAGTTCACGGAAAATTGTCCAACCATCATTATGCCAGAACGCCATACCTGGCGCTTCTTCTTGCATATGATATAAATCTAATTGTTTACCGATTTTACGGTGGTCACGCTTAGCAGCTTCTTCTAAACGCAATAAATAGGCTGCCAATTGTTTCTTATCAGCCCATGCGGTACCGTAGATGCGCTGCAACATTTTATTGTCGCTGTTACCACGCCAATACGCGCCAGCCACTTTTTGCAATTTGAAGTGGTGACAAAAACGCATATTAGGTACATGTGGACCACGACACATATCAACATATTCTTCATGGTGATATAAACCAGGGCGATCATCTTGGCTAATATTTTGATCCAAGATTTCAACTTTATAGTCTTCGCCGCGGGCAACAAATGTCTCACGAGCTTCGCTCCAAGAAACACGTTTTTTCACCACATCATAATCTGTTTTGGCAAGCTCAAGCATACGCTTCTCTAGCTTTTCCAAATCTTCCTGCGTCAGCGTATGGTCTAAATCGACATCATAATAAAAACCGTTGTCGATAGTTGGACCGATTGCCATTTTGGTGTTTGGCCATAATTGCTTGATGGCATGACCTAACAAGTGAGCACAAGAGTGACGAATAATTTCGAGTCCGTCGTCATCTTTACTCGTAATAATTGACACATTAGCATCATGTTCAATCATTTCACACGCATCAACACGTTCGCCATTAATGCGACCGGCGATACACGCTTTTGCTAGACCCGCGCCAATATCGCGAGCCACGTCCATCACAGAAACAGGATGGTCAAACTGACGCTGACTTCCATCAGGAAGAGTAATAACAGGCATTAAAAAATCCTTATCAGCAGTGGTGACCCACACGCCAGATCACTTGCTTGATTATTCCAAAATTATAAATCAATACGTTACTAACGATTTCTCACTTCACTATGCGAGATATGTACACAATTCTAGTTAAATTAAGATAACATAAATTGATACATCGCGAGTAACTCAACTATCAATGATAACACAGACATAATTTATGGCGATAGCGCAAAGCCGTTTATTGTTCTTCTTCATAAGAAAAATCAATACCTTCCCGATTAAATGGCGAATAATCCATCCAAAGCAGGAAATAGTTTTTCTTTTTCTTTGAAATACACCCTATACCAAAGAGATCCACTAGGCGCCGTTAATTCTTCAATGATTAAGTTACCTTGTTTAAGAGTAATATATCGCTGAATTGATACCCATAACGTATACCCAAGATATACCACTCCAATCAAGGTAAGTATTTGTGCATTGATATTATCTAATCCCCATATTTGCCAAAGAATATAGCTACAAAATATAACTTGAATTAAAACCCTAATCATAAATGCATTGCTGAAAAATGACTGGGCGTGCTGTAATGTTGCAAAACAGGGGTTAGCTAATGTCTGCCTTTTCTCTTCAACAGGAATACCTTGGATATAAACCATCCAATCTGATGTATCACTGTTTTTTAGTATTACTCCCTTTTCTTTCATTGCATGTATTTTGAACGATACCAATACTGCCCATCCCACACCAATAACCAGTAAATATGCGATAAAAGTACTTACAGAAAAAAATGCAAGGAACAAACTAATAACAATCAAACACGCTAACTTACCTGAATTAATCCAAAATGGAGCCACTTGATAATTCATTAATTACCTTAGCCTGTGCGTTATAGAAAAATAGACTCAATCATAGATGAGAATAAGTCTCATTAATATGATTTTATAACCAACGCCTCGTTTGTTTGTGATAACTATCCCATTCTGCTTTAAAGGATTTAGCTAAAAAGTTTTCTTCTTGCGGAATTGTATATAAATCGGTTACTAGCCAGAATACTAAGCCAGAAACTAAGAAATATGGGGAATGTGTTAATAGAGCCAGTGCCAAACTCATGGAAGTAAAAGCCAGATACATGGGGTTGCGGGATAATCGATATGGGCCATTTGTGATGAGGTGCGTTGCCCGCACACTCGGATTAGGCGATGTTTTATGTTTATAAAAATAAAATAAACTTGTTGCCACCCAACTGACACTTTCTAGAGCAACTAAAATCCCTAAAACCCCCAGCCAGCCAGAAAAATACCAATCTAACGCACCTTGTTTAAAAAGAAAATAAACTGCAACGCCATTCGCAATTAGCCAATTCAACAATGGAAATTTTAGAATTTTCATTATGCTGCCTTAAACTCAAAAATAAGGTAATCAGCATATTATAAAACAATAGAAAGGCTTTGTATGGGATATTACCAAGCAAAATAACTAACCCAAAAAATTAATTATTAGGCCCTAAAGAGAATACACTTTTTAACCCTTCTAATTTGCTATACTCCTGCTGGCATACAAGGTCACGAACATCTGACGGCATTGCATCAATCCTTGCTTGGATATTCGTCAGTTGCTCATCTAAGCTATTCATACCCTTAATATCTACAATGTCTTGGTTAACTTTAAGGTAGCTTGCAAAGTTTTGCAGATTATCCTCTAAGCTATCACAGACATTATTGCTCACTAAACTTTTAGGTAAAATTGTACTAAGCGATGTTGGCAATAGTTGAGATATAGTTGGATAAATATTTTGTTTCCACTGCTGAGGGAAAACAATCAAAATCATTGCGGTAGCCAAAACCAACAACATTGACGCCCCTGCGAATGTCGCTATGAGTTTTTTCATACCTATTCCTATTTCTTTAATAATTCATTAAAAATAGGATATATCACTCTACGTAAAGCTATTTTTAAAATTAAAAATCATTTGTAAAGAAATTCTCAGACTTATTTAATAAAATTTCATACCCTCATAAGGGGCTTCTTGGCAGCTTTTTAAACGTTGCAATAAACCACCCACATGCAGTTCTAATTTGTGCCCATCAGGGTCAAGAAAATAAAATGATTTCCCCTCACTCTTATTTTCTTTCCAAACAATGACATTAGCCTGTTTTAGTTTGGCAACACAGATAGGAAAATCTGCCTCACTAACTGTAAAAGCATAATGAGTGTAATCTGTTTCGGTATGTGAAAAAGATAAGCGTGTTTTATCTAACGATAAACATAACCATAAATCCCCACAGGAGATATACGCTCCATTTTTCCAACTTGCATGTAGCTTCATACCAAGTAATGATTGATAAAAGAAGATGCTTTTCTCAACATCAGTCACTGCAATGGTTAAATGGTTAATTCCAACTAACATACTATTTTTCATCCTATATGAACGCTAAACGATTTCTTTTAATGAATTTACATAAACTACCAGTAAATAACATTGTAACCGTTACAATCTATAACACATCAACATTAAGACAACCTGTTAATAGATGCCCTTAACCTTTTTATGACCCCCATAAAAAGGTTTTTTTTTGCCTATTATAATTGAATACTTTTAGCTCATCCACATATGTCCATGTTATTGATAAAGTTAATTGAGTTATTCACAAAGGAAACTGAGGGTTATCCACAGTTAATGTGAACAACTTTTTCGTCCCAGTACTCATTTGTAGTTTACATAAATTCTTAATCGTATTTTGTTTTAATATTAAAACATTAATCTAGGTAGATATGCTAAGGTACAGATCTATAACAAATTTTGTTATCATCTAAGATAAGGGTACTCATCTATCTAAACTGGGAGCTTGTATTTAATCACTATGACAAATTTCCTCGAGCTATTTCAAGCTGTTGGTATTGGCCTTGTTTTATTGCTTCCACTCGCTAACCCTTTAACAGCGATTGCGGTCATGCTCAGTATTTCCGCAAATATGACCAAAGAGCAACGTGATCACCAATCGTTACTCGCTTCTATTTATGTATTCGCAATTATGACTATAGCCTTTTATGCAGGCCAATTAGTGATGAATACATTTGGTATATCAATACCTGGGCTTCGTATTGCAGGTGGGTTAATTGTTGCATTTATTGGTTTTGGTATGTTATTTCCCAGTAATGATTCAGGAGAAGACCAAACAGCAGCAGCTCTTGATGACCCTAATGTCCCTAAAAAACGCCAAGAGTCACCCAGTATTGCCTTTGTTCCATTAGCAATGCCAAGTACTGCGGGGCCAGGTACTATTGCGATGATCATCAGCTCAACGGCCTCATTGCAAGGGAATGTCAGCTTTGCTCCTTGGGTATTAAAAGTAGCGCCAGTACTCACCTTTTTAATTGCGAGTCTAATCGTGTGGATTGGTTTGAGAGGTGCGACATCAATTATGCGATGGTTAGGAAATAGCGGTATTGATGCAATAGCCCGTGTAATGGGTTTCTTATTAATCTGTATGGGAGTGCAATTTGTTATCAACGGTATTGTTGAGATTGTCGCGCAACTCCCACACTTATTGAAGGAATATCAGTAAGACATCGCTAATGCATTGTATGCATTTTTAACTTTCCACAAATAGCGCGGAGCTTGTGGTGCGGGATGCTTAGTTTGAACGTGTTGATAAAACTCTTCAGGTGATAAACTATTAATCATAGCTATTGCCCTACTTTTATCATTATCAAACGTTCTTAATAGTGCCCCTGCGCCATTCACATAAGCCACAACTGTTGCGTAATATAACGTTTGCGGGTGGCTAATACCTGCAAGCTGCTGCTCCCTCAAAATTCGAATATATGCAGTGCCTATATCAATATTTTTTCGAGGGTCTTTTAAATCGCTAGAACTAGGTTCACCGGACTTTCCTTGATAACGATAAGCGTCTCTCCCCGCAGTTGATGCTTTAATTTGCATCAAACCAATCGCATTTGATTTGCTTACAACTTCCGGCCTGAAATTCGACTCTACCTCAATGATGGCCCTAATTAAAGTTTCATCAATACTGTAGCGGGCTGCTGAGTCCCGAATAAATTCATCAAAAGGAGTGCGAGGGAATACACCATTTTGTGTCGTCGCTGGCAAGGTGTTAGGGTTATCCAACATTCGTTGCTTCGCCACTGGTCTATCTGGTTCACTAGAACAACCAGCAAGTAGCAGTAACAGAATAGCCCCGCTAATCATTTTCTTCACTATTATAATCCTCTGCTACTTAAGCCGATGGAAGAATAACTAATCCTAGGAAAAATAAAATTATTTTTACTTAACTTTTACTTCAGGACGTGTTTTAGTCATACAAAATAACAATAAAAACCAGCATTTCATAATGGGTATGTATGTTATTCCACAATATTTGTGTTTATTTACTCAAACGATATTGATTATCATTATCAGTTGAGTTATAAAATGTAATTGTTATAAACCTTAACAACTATATGCTAGAAAACGCTAAACCAATAATGTCAGGGTCAATTTTTATGAAGAAGAATTTATCTCGTTTATCTGCACCTCTAATAACAACCTTATTTGTGCTAACAGCAATTATATTTGCTAGCCAACCCGCCTTTGCGAAAAAGTTTAAAGTTGTTACTACTTTTACAATTATTCAAGACATAGCACAAAATGTAGCTGGTGATGCCGCAATTGTCGAGTCAATAACCAAACCGGGTGCTGAAATTCACGGATATCAGCCAACCCCTAAAGACATAATGAAAGCCTACGATGCGGATTTAATCCTATGGAATGGTATGAATTTAGAAGTTTGGTTCCAACGTTTCTTTGAAAACTTCAAAAATGTCCCTGCTGTCGTGGTAACCGAAGGGATTGAACCCATGCCAATCCGTGAGGGTGAATATAAAGATAACCCGAACCCTCATGCATGGATGTCACCCGCTAACGCTAAAATATATATAGAAAATATCCGTGAAGCCTTAGTGAAATATGATCCTGAAAATGCTGAAGTATATAATGCAAATGCCAAAAAATATGCGGCGCAAATTGCAGCACTTGACGCTCCGCTTCGCGAACGTTTAAACCGTATCCCAGAAAACGAACGTTGGTTGGTGTCAAGTGAAGGGGCATTTAGCTATTTAACTAAAGATTATGGCTTTAAAGAGGTTTATTTGTGGCCGATTAATGCTGAAGAGCAAGGTTCTCCACAGCAAGTTAAAAAAGTCATTGATACTGTACGCAAATATAAGATCCCTGTCGTATTTAGCGAAAGTACGATTTCTGATAAGCCAGCTCGTCAGGTCAGTAAAGAAACAGGGGCAAAATATGGCGGTGTATTATATGTAGACTCATTATCCACTGCTGATGGTCCTGTACCCACTTATATTGACCTGTTAAATACGACTGTAGACACGATAGCGAAAGGATTTTCACAGTAATATGAATCACTCTAATCAATTCGAACACCCGAATCTTATCGTCGATGATGCAACTGTAACCTATAACAATGGCCATACAGCTATCTATGACGCAAGCTTCAATATCTCAGGTGGCTCTATTTGTGCTCTCGTTGGCGTAAATGGGAGTGGTAAATCGACGCTGTTTAAAACGATTATGGGGCTAGTCACCCCATCTTCTGGCAGTGTAATGTTAAACGAACAACCCATCAAAGCTGCCTTAAAAGAAAACGTCATTGCTTATGTTCCACAAACAGAAGAAGTTGACTGGAATTTTCCCGTTTTAGTTTCAGATGTTGTGATGATGGGGCGTTACGGAAAAATGGGTTTTTTCCGTATTCCCAAACAAGCAGATAAAGATGCCGTAAAAATGGCGCTAGATAGAGTTGACCTTACAGGGCTTGAGCATCGTCAGATAGGCGAACTCTCCGGTGGTCAAAAGAAACGGGTTTTTCTCGCTCGGGCTCTCGCACAAGAAGGTAAAGTTCTATTACTTGATGAACCGTTTACCGGTGTTGATGTTAAAACAGAAAATGCCATTATCGACCTATTACGCAGTTTGCGGGATGAAGGGCACCTGATTTTAGTTTCAACCCATAATTTAGGGAGTGTTCCTGAATTTTGTGATCATGTGATTTTAATTAATCGCACTGTATTGGCGAGTGGTCCGACCGAAACCACATTTACACAACGAAATTTACAACAAGCCTTTGGTGGGGTCTTGCGCCATATCAACTTGTCAGGTCAAGAACTTCATGACGACGATGACCCGCGTTCTGTTACTGTTATTACCGATGATGAAAGAGCTGCTGTCTTCTATGGTCATGACCATGATGCGCCAGTTCGAAAAAATCAAACTAAGGGTTCCGAATGATTGAAATGTTATTACAGCCCTTTCAATATGACTTTATGGTAAAAGCCATTTGGGTAAGCGCCATTGTCGGTGCAGTCTGTGCTTTTTTATCTGCATATTTGATGTTAAAGGGCTGGTCATTAATGGGAGACGCACTTTCCCACTCCGTTGTTCCAGGCGTGGCTGGTGCTTATGCGTTAGGTTTACCTTATGCTGCGGGGGCTTTCTTTACTGGTATCCTTGCGGCACTTGCCATGACATTAATAAAACATTTAACGCGGTTACGTGAAGATGCTGTCATAGGCTTTATTTTTTCCACATTTTTCGCTGCAGGTTTATTGATTGTTTCTTTAAACCCGACTTCAGTAAATGTGCAAAGTATTATTTTCGGTAATATTTTAGGCATTGCTGATGCTGATGTCTTACAAGTAGAAATTATTATCGGTGTTTCATTCATCGTTTTACTATGTCTATGGAAAGATTTATTAGCCGTCTTCTTCGATGAAAGCCATGCTCGTTCTATTGGGTTAAACCCGTTACGTCTGAAAATTATTTTCTTCACGTTATTAAGTGCTTGTACGGTCGCAGCATTACAAACTGTTGGCGCTATATTAGTTATTGCCATGGTAGTTACCCCAGGAGCAACCGCATATTTATTAACTGAGCAGTTTAAGCGCTTACTTATAATTTCAGTTACCATTGGCACAGTCACGAGCGCAGTTGGTGCTTATATCAGCTATTTCCTTAATGGTGCTACTGGTGGTCTTATCGTCACATTACAAACCATTATTTTCCTGCTGGCATTCTTCTTTGCACCTAAACACGGTATTTTTGCTTCACGCCGTAAGGCAAGGAAAGAAGTCGCCCAGCTCCACCAATCACACCAACAAGGAGCATCTCATGAGTGATTTTATTGACGTATTGATGGCTCCGTTTGCATTTCCATTTATGCAAAAAGCACTCGTTACCGCAATAGTCACTGGGACCGTCTGTGCTATTCTCTCGTGTTTTTTGGTGTTAAAGGGCTGGTCACTAATGGGGGATGCTATTTCCCATGCTGTTTTGCCGGGTATTATTATCGCTTCAGTATTAGGTATCCCTCTCGCTATTGGGGCATTTGCTTCGGGTTTATTCTGTGCTGTTGCAACAGGTTATTTAAAAGAAAATAGCCGAATAAAAGAAGATACGGTTATGGGGATCGTTTTCTCAGGTATGTTTGCCATTGGTTTGGTTATGTTTGCCAAAATCGATACTGAGCAGCACCTCACACATATTCTTTTTGGTGATATTTTAGGGATAACCAATAGTGAGTTTAAACAGATTTTACTGTTTGCCGGAATCACCATCGCAATTATTTTACTGAAGCGTAAAGACTTTATGCTTTATTGTTTTGATCCAAACCAAGCCCGTGTGATTGGCCTACCCGTCAAGCTGATTCATTATGGTTTACTGTCTTTACTTGCATTAACCATTGTCGCTTCACTGCAAGCTGTTGGGATCATTCTGGTTATTGCCATGCTGATCTCACCGGGAATTATTGCGTTTGTTCTGTGTCGGAGCTTCGGGAAAATGCTCGTTGTCGCGATTATCGCTTCGGTAACATCAAGTGTGATAGGAACTATTCTAAGCTTCCATATCAACGCTACCACTGGGCCAACAATTGTAGTGACTCAAGCAGTTTATTTTGTAATTGCTCTGTTATATAGCAAATTAGTGTTAGCTCGAAAAAGAAACCAAACTAACCCTCAAAGTATGCATACCGCATAATGCATTGAGAGAAAAAATAAAAGCTGAACCGCTGTATGATAAGTTCAGCTTTTTCCTTTCTGAATAAAGATAACATACAAACACTTTGGCATACTGATATCCCTCCTCTTTTATTGATAAAATTATTAACTAACAACACCATTAAAATGGTTAATTATTTTCTCCAGCAGACCTCGGGGTTAATTAATAAAAAACAAGTAAACCTAACCGCCTCTGCAATAACCTAGATTTAGGTTTTATACCTGATAATTATTCAGTTTTTTCGTGATACCCTCTTATTTTTAAACAATTATCACTGTTAATTCCTAAATTATCACTATAGTATTGTATTAATGAATACCAAAGCAGAGGCGAGGTGAGTCATGTGGCAAGCAATGTGTCGTTTATTAAGTGAACACTTAGGTGAGGCAGAGCTACGTAACAAAGTCATTCTCTCTGGTGGTGATATTCACCATACGCTACGAATTGACTACGGCGACCATACCGTGTTCATTAAGCAAAATCGGCGTGAATTTTTACCTTTGTTCAAGCAAGAAGCCGAACAACTTGAAATGCTCGCTAAAAGCCAAACCATAACTGTACCAAAGGTTTATGGTGTAGGTAGTAACAAACACCACAGCTTTCTTCTTCTCGAATATTTTCCTCTTAAACCCTTTGATAGCACCAACGCTTGGCACTTTGGTCAACAATTAGCAAGGTTACATCAATGGGAAGAGCAGCCCAGCTATGGGTTTGATTTTGATACCATGCTAAGCACTGTGGTTCAGCCCAATGGTTGGGAAAAGCGCTGGAATTCATTCTTTGCAGAAAAGCGGATTGGCTTACAATTACAACTTGCCTCAGAAAAAGGGATGGTTTTTGCCGATATTCAGCAAATTGTCGATATTGTTAAACACAAGCTAGCAGGTCACCAACCCCAACCCTCTCTTTTACACGGCGATTTATGGCCTGCTAACTGCTCTATCACCCATCAAATTGATGGCGTACTTTATGACCCAGCATGTTACTGGGGAGATAGAGAATGTGATATTGCTATGCTCCCACTATATAAAGAATTACCAATACAAATTATTGATGGCTACCAAAGCGTTTGGCCACTTCCAAATGGTTTTTTAGATAGGCAACCCATTTACCAGTTGTATTATTTAATCAATCAAGCCCATATTTTTGGTAATGAACAAAGTTATCAATTAGCACGTACTATTGTAGATAACCTACTCAACGAAAAATAACTTTTTAGCAACTCTAATCACAAAGTATCAACCAGCCAAATAAGTTGCGTTATGAATTAGCGGTAAATACTGATATCTCGGGGAGCATACCTAAGTATGTGCCCCGAGTCGCTAAACACAGCCAACACTCTCATAACGTAAAATTTGAAAATCACCAGTTCAAGAAACGTAATAGAAAATACAAGGCAATTCCTAAAACAATAGGCCAAAAATAAAGAATAAAAAATTGTGTAAAAATAGTGTGCCGTGGAATAGTCACTTTTGCTTCGAGTTCTTCTTTGGAAATTTCTAACCCCTTCGCTTTTTCTATAATCACGTGGTCTTCTAAGCTTTCGCGGATAAATTTAATTTGCCGGTACATACGTAAACCTGAAGCACTAAGCGCTAGCCCAACAAAAATAAAGATAAAAATAATGATAAAACCAATATTGCTACCTGAAAAGCCATTCGCGACTTGAGGCACTGGTGAGTTATTCCAAAAGAAATTTAAAAACGGTGTCGTTTGACGTACCATTTCAGCCATTAATTTAATAAAGTCATTGGCAACCGCATTAATGCCTTCACCTGCAAGCCCTTTCATGCCAGCAAGTTTAATTAAAGACGCTAACGTCGAAATTAATGCTACCAGAAAAACAACCCACCCAAAAATACGTTTGCCGATCGCGACATAATTGGCATTGTGGTAATTCATTACTGCTTTTCCTCAGAGTTATTATTCTTGATAAACTTTCATGGCTAATAATAGCTGAAATAATGAAATGCCTCCAAATTTCAATTCATTATTGATAGTAATAATTCGACTTTCAGAATGTTCAACATACTAACATCCTGGGTTCAAGGCGATTTATCGCGCAGAATGCCTAATTATCTTGCCATAAAGCTGATAATACTGATGTCAATTAATACGAATATTAGCCCTTTGCTGGTACTATAGTTGGCTCGTTAATTAATACGACCTGAATGGAGTTTTGATATGTACCATAACCTTCCCATCCAATCGGTTATTTTTGATATGGATGGTTTATTGATCGACTCGGAACCTTTCTGGGCACAGGCTGAACTTGAAGTTTTTTCACAACTTGGTGTCGACGTTTCAATTGCAGATACCCTGCCTGATACACTGGGTTTACGTATTGACCATGTGGTTGAACTTTGGTACCACGCTTCCCCTTGGCAAGGATGTAGCCAAGAAGAAGCCAAACAACGAATTATTGACCGAGTTGTTGGCTTAGTTGAAGAAACTCGCCCCATTTTGCCAGGCGTACAACATGCGATGGAACTTTGCCGCTCGATGGATCTAAAAATAGCCCTCGCTTCGGCTTCCCCCCTGTACATGTTAGAAAAAGTGTTAAACTTACTGGATATTCGTGACTACTTTTCTGCCGTCGTTTCCGCAGCGGATTTACCGATGAGTAAACCACACCCAGAAGTTTACCTTAAAGCAGCCTCTGAATTATCAACTAAACCAATTAATTGTGTTTCATTGGAAGACTCTTTTAACGGTATGATTTCCGCGAAGGCCGCAAGAATGCGCTCTATTGTTGTGCCTGATAGCCAGCATTTTAATGACCCTCGCTTTGGCTTAGCCGATATCAAGCTCACCTCTTTGAATGAGTTAAAGGCTGAGCATTTACGTTAAGAATCAGTATGTTGATTAATTATCACTCACCCCTGCCTACTTAGGTAGGGGATTTGCTTAAAAATATAAAATCCTTTCCTTATTTGCTAATAAATAAGAGTTTTTTTACCTTTCTGCCTCTATCATATTCTTTTCAAACACTTTATACTGCCAATTAACTGTATAGATAAACAGATGGTATTTTATCCACCATGACTGCTGAAGGGCATCTGCTTTTTTCCGTCGCCTCTTTAATTATGGCCCATAAACTTCAACTCACCCCTGAGCTTGCTCAAGGTGATTGGCTACACATGGTTCCGGGTGCATTATTAGGCGCGTTATTACCCGATATTGACCACCCTTCATCTCTTCCCGGCAGGTTGCTACGCATTTTTTCATTACCAATTTCTAAACTCTGCGGTCACCGGGGTTTTACTCATAGCTTAGTTGCATGGTTACTAGTAATGGCAGCTTGTTATCAATGGATACCAATAGAATGGCAAGTGCCAAATGACCTTATTCAAGCCTTTTTATTAGGTTACCTCAGCCACCTAATCGCCGATATGCTTACACCTTCTGGTGTACCGTTTTTATGGCCATTACCTCAACGTTTTTGTTTTCCCATTATTCGAGGGAAAAATAGCAAACGAACAGAGCGTTTTATTGCTGTTATTTTGACGGTTTGTGCCTGTTTTTTGCCTATTGGATACCAACTGGATTTTTATAGCCAAATTGAGAATGTGATAAAATACATTCATTATCAGTTAGATACTCACTTTGCTATCTAAATTAAAGTTTTGTCATATACTGTAAGTATGAATAATACTATCTTATTACCATTTGATATAAGAAAAGTGCTTTTTCTATTGATAACATATAACCAGTTGTTTGAAGCAACTAAATCCTTATAACCATTAAGGATTAAAGGGCAAGTAACATACCTTATAAAAATATGATTTGGAGTTCGGAATGAATATTCCTCTAATTATTAATGTGCTCGGCTTTGTAGCACTGCTAATACTGTTGGCAAAACTGGGAGCTAAAGGCTGGAGCCTATCTAAAAAAGTGTTAGTAGGTCTGGTTTTTGGTGTCGCCTATGGCGTTATACTGCACCTAGTTTATGGCAGTGGTCATCAAACGGTAAAAGACTCCATTCTATGGTTTAATATTGTTGGTAATGGTTATGTTCAGCTATTACAAATGGTAATTATGCCATTAGTGTTTGCTTCAATTTTAAGCGCAGTAGCAAGGCTACATAAAGCGTCATCACTGGGTAAAATTAGTTTTTTAACCATTGGTACATTGTTGTTTACCACGGCTATTGCCGCATTAGTGGGTATTTTAATTGCTAACGTATTTGGTTTGACTGCTGAAGGCCTAGTCCAAGGTCAGTCAGAAACAGCTCGCCTATCCGCTATTGAAAGTAACTACATTGGTAAAGTCTCTGACTTAACTGTACCTCAGTTAATCTTATCCTTTATTCCTAAAAACCCATTCGCAGATTTAACCGGTGCTAATCCAACATCGATAATCAGTGTCGTTATCTTTGCTGCCTTTTTAGGGGTAGCCGCTTTACAACTGTTTAAAGATGACAAAGAGCGCGGTGAAAAAGCATTAGCAGCAATTGATGTATTACAAGCATGGGCGATGAAATTAGTTCGCTTAGTGATGCGTTTAACCCCTTATGGTGTTATGGCGCTAATGATTAAAGTGGTTGCGAGTTCGAATCTTCACGACATTATTAACTTGGGTACTTTCGTTGTCGCATCCTATGTGGCACTAGCCATCATGTTTGTTGTACACGGTATATTGGTTACCTCTACCGGCTTAAACCCAATTAAATTCTTTAAGAAGGCAGGCCCTGTATTAACATTTGCATTTACGAGCCGTTCGAGCGCAGCAAGTATTCCATTAAATATTGAAACACAAACTCGTCGTTTCGGTATTCCTGAATCTATTGCCAGTTTCTCGGCCTCTTTTGGGGCAACCATTGGTCAAAATGGTTGTGCCGGTATTTACCCTGCTATGTTAGCCGTCATGGTGGCACCAACAATGGGGATTAACCCATTTGATCCCCTCTGGATCGCAACGTTAGTTGGTATTGTCACAATCAGTTCAGCGGGGGTTGCTGGTGTCGGTGGTGGCGCAACATTCGCAGCATTAATTGTGTTGCCAGCAATGGGGCTACCCGTCACTTTAGTCGCACTATTAATCTCTGTTGAACCATTAATTGATATGGGTCGTACCGCATTAAACGTCAGTGGTTCAATGACCGCCGGTACGGTGACGAGCCAACTTATGGGAGAAACGGATAAAACCGTATTTAATCAAGACGATGATGGCGAATTAAAACATGTCTAGTTTTTAAACACTCATCGATACAAAAACCTGCTTATTAGCAGGTTTTTTATTGCTGTAAATTTATGATTAATCACATTAACCCTGCATTTAGTAATAAAACACGGGCTTTTATACTGAAAATCATTGCCATCAACTAACATAACATTAGATAATAAAATCTGAGCAACGTTTTCTTGAGCTTCCTGCTTGTGTTGCGTCATCCCATGTTCTATGGGAATTCTATCAACATTTATTTGTGGTTTTTAATATGACTAATGTTCACAGCATGAAAAGTAATGCAACCGATTAATATTAAAGAAATAAATAATCAAAATACGTCCAAATTAACGCTTTCAAGTGATTCATTTAACCACATGATAGATCAAGATTATTTAAATAGTTTTGGGGAACTGCTTTTAACCTCTTGTTGAGTCTGATTAATAAAATTTCTTGATTTACATCCCATATTACTGCATATAAACCCAGCAAAAAGAAAACTTATATTGAAGAAACACTGGAAGAGATATTTAACTATGGTGATTGGCTTCCGGAAACCCAAGAAGCCGAAATGGAATATTTTGACAAGTGATCTAAGTGCGCCAACTACTCGAGCTGGCGCATCTTAATTATGGTAGGTTATCTATCCGTTAGTATTATCCCCCTAACCTCTAATTACTAATAAGTATTGGAAGAAGGGTCAATTATCATCTGAGTCTCGATATAATGCTTTTCTTTATCAATATCCACAAACTCATCAGTAGCTAAGCTTTCCTTATCTATCTGTTCGAAAAAGTCACCAATACTAATGTCCAGAGCCTTCAAAGCGGCTACTAACTCATCTATACCTATTTTGTTAACTCCTCGTTCATAACGATATAGTTGCTGTTCGCTTTTTATACCTACCAATTTAGCAAATTGAAAAGCGGTGAAACCAGCGTCACATCTTAACTTCTTAAGATTAAGCCCCACTTGGCTGGAAATTGAGTTAGTACTATTCATGTTATTCCCCTTGGTGTAATTAACATCTTACTGCAAATGCCTTAACATAATATTTACATATTTACGAAACAGATGGCAATATATTGCAATAATATTTTTACATTTTGCTTTTTCAGCAACACGTTTAGCTTCTTCTTGCTCTAATTGCTCTGCTTCTAGCTTAGCGAGTCTCTCTACTTCAGCTTGCTTTTGATTGTAGATAGAGTTAGATGGCATGTTTACACGAACATCGATCCAGTGACCATTCGGAATGTCATAAGGCTCTCCTGGTGTTAATTCAACTTTTCCATCAAAGCCTGGTATTGATTCTTCATCTTCTGTTGCATCACGCAAAAACTCAAGATAAAGCTTGAATCACTCATACTGTATGTTTTGTGGTAAATCATGCTGACGATAGGATGTATAAAGAACAATATCACCATCCTCATCGGGCTCGACAATACGGCCGTCAAATGGATGTGGTTTGCCTTTCTCAAGCACATCATAAAGCGCATACACAAGTGGAAGTTGGTTAATGCCGCATGGGATCGTAATACCAGCGTTAATGCCCCTCCAACTCGTATCAGAGTGTAGGCCAAGAACACCGTGTAACTGGTAAATACCTGTATGCAGTTTTTTGAGTATTACACCATCTGCGTCTTTGTTTGGGTCGATATGGTCAGCAAATACTCGAATATAGACGATGTCATTATTTCATTAGGGTGTGATATTTCAGACTCTTCATTACCTACCTGAATTGAAATTTCTTTTATATCCTGCTTAAAAATATTTTTATCTTCATCATATGTCCATAATGAGCTTTGTTTTACTTTTATTGCTTCACTATCATTTTTACCAATCATAGCATCTATCGCCGTTCCATCTTTATTCACATAAATAAAGATCACCCCTGAAGTATCCTTTTCATTACTACTAGTATACCAAAGCTCATAGAGGTCACTTTTTTATATTTAGCTATATCTATTTGCTACGTATTCGCTGGCAAGCACTGGGCAAATCCCAATAGCCAAAACAGTCAGTGACAATAAAAATAATTGAAGAATTCTTCTCATCTCACCCTCACATTCAGTTTTTTATCAGTCTAGTTTCTTAGTGCCGAAATTGGGAGAAAATTAACTGGCTATAACCTTTTTAACACTTTGATTGCACTCACTTGGTTTAATTTCAACCTTCATAGCCTCGTTGCTATCAATATAATATAGGTGTCTTATCCCCGATGAAAATACCACTCTCCATAAATTCATATTGGATTCATCTTGGCAATAATTTGCTGTAAGAATCTTCTTTGCATTATCTACGGCAATATCACTCTTAAACACCTCAATTGGAATGCCTTTAATCTCATATGTCATAACAATATAATCGTCATCTTGAGATACTTTTGTAACCATCGTATGACTATCAACTAAAAGTGGTAATCCTTTATTTTCATTTTCAATAATCTTCTCTTTTAATTCCCTAAAATCATTACTTTGCTTTTGTTTAAATTCTTTGATTTTATCTGTGGTTGTGCTTCCCTTTGTATTATTCCCTAAAGTATTAGCTGAAAAAACACCAACAAATGGAAAGAGTAAATATAGATAAAATTTACTGATTTTCATCCCTCTGCACCTATATTAGATTAATTTACCTCAATAGTAGCTTGAGGTTGGCACAATTCCTAGCAAACATTAGGTGTAAAAAAACCTGCATAGGCAGGCTTGTAATATTTATTTCGACTTAGAGTAAAATTCTATACCATTAACGGATATTCGTCTTCTACCTTCTCCGCTAGAGTTTCTTCTTTATTTTGTCCATGCTTCGCAATTGATAATAACTTTTGAGTTTCTCTATATTCCTTTGCCACTGCATATTCATCAAAACTAGCGTCATACCCTAGAGCTCTAACTTTTTCCTCTATTGAGGATAGTGGGATATTAAAAAACTCTTTCCTATTATTCATCATATTGACACGATGGCTAACAAATTCTTGATGTAAGCTTGTCTCTAATGCAGGTGCATCATCGGAATAAATTAGGGCGTGAATATCGAATTTAAATGGCACCGATGCTGATCCTAATTCGTTCACCCTCTCTTCTGGCTCTAATCTACGCGTTAAACCAATTTTATAAACATCCTCACCAAATGCACCAATATTAGAGATGACATAAACATGTCCACTTCTAGTTAATTGGGCTTGTGATTTTGCTCTTTCCGATAGCGCTTGAGCCTCTGCTAATTTATTTTCCAATTCTGCTATTCTAGCCTCGATTTTTTCCTTTTCTTCTGCATTTGCCTTTTCTAGTTCTTTTCTTGCCTTATCCATTGCTTTTTGAAAATCTTTTTCTGCTTTCTGTTCTTCTTTTATTGCTTTTTCATATTCTCGCTGAGCTTTTTCCTCTTCACGCTGTAATTCTCTTTCTTCACGTAAGATATCTTTTTCATCCTGAATTTTTTGTTCTTTTTCATGTGCTAATAAAATTTCATCCAGTCTAATTGCGAGATATTCACCTGTAATTTTGATTCCGACTGTTTGCCCAAATTTATTTAAAGCCTCAAATGCATTTTCTACACGCTTAATTAATTGCTCAACATTACTGGCTTTAACTTTTGCTAAAGCAGCATCACACTCACTATTAAACGCCCTCACCAAAAGCTTTACATACTGCTTAGTCATACGTCGACCTTCAGTTTCACTGCCATTCACAGTCCAACCAGACTGGGTATAACAAGCTTGGTCATTCCGTATTAATTTTTTTTGTTTCTCTTTGTTTTTTACGATTGCTTCTTGATATGCCTTAGAGTCATGGTAGTCAAAACGAGGCTTATATATCCCATAATCTAACATTTCAACGCTATCATTCACTAATGTCAGTTTTTCGGTCAGAGCAACCAGTTGTTTGCGTTTTTCGTTATAATCCTCTTTTAAAAGAACTAACGCCTCTTTTTGCTCTTCAATAGCTCTTTGTGATTGGTACTCTTTACTTTCGATTTCATTAGTTTTTTCTTTAACCTCCTCGTCTATTGCTTTTCTTTTTTTTAAAACTTCAGCATCGACGGCTCTTCTCAATTTTTGTTCTTCTTTTTCTAAATTTTTTAATCTGTCTTTTTCCTCCTTTGAGGTCGCCTCTAGAATTTTTTTCGCTTCTTTTTCGGCGTCAATGATTGGTTTGTATCGTATTAATTGAGCTTCATAATTTTTCTTTTCTTTTTGCTTAATTACTAAAAGAATAATAAGCACAATAAATAAAAAACCTGCAATACCTATTGATACTAAATCCATTACCGAATCCTCAATATATTAGTTAAGCATATTTAACCATTTGTTTTAGGGAAGGCGTTACTGATTTTATTTACAGCAAAGCAAAAAACCTCAATCAAGAGGCGTAATGTGTGATCTAGATTACAAGCACAAGGACGGGCTAGATTATCCATTGAACATAACTGTGTTATTTATAGTCTAGTGTTAACGACAGAGCGACTATAGTCATAACGAAAGCTCCAATGCAGACAAGCACAATAAAGCATTCTATTGCCTTTTCAGTTTTATTTTCCTTCTCACTACTCCACTATTTAATTTAGGTTATGTTAGCTTAGCGGGAGTGCAAATTGAAGCAAAGTACACTTTCAGATTATGCATTTAAGTGATATTTTATTTTCACTAATTTAATAAGGATGACTTTATAGGCGTAGAATTTCATATTACTCGCGCTGAATGCTGGTTTGATAGTGAAAGTAATCCAATCAGTAGCGATGAGTGGCTAGCTCTTGTTGAACAAGACCCAGAGCTAAAAATAAAAGCTATTAATGGTGAGTTTAATGCAATATGGCTCGGAAATAGTACCTACGAAGAATCTTGGCTTGACTGGTACGAAGGTAGGATTTATACCAAATGGCCTGATACTGCCCTCTATATAAAAATGCTAGAAATTGCCAAAAAACTAAATGCTAAAATCATGGATGATGAATGTGGCATTTATAAGCAACCAGAGTCTTGGGCATATCCTTAATCGATGCTCATAAACAAAAAACCTGCCGAAGCAGGTTATTCATTGGGACTCAAGTTACCTATTAAATTCTTAGCATTATCACAAAACTCATCCATTTTAGGCACATTTTTAAATTCAGGGTCATTAGCTTTTTGCTCACACTTCACGCTAATCTGCCCTTGGAAATACGCCATAGATACCATGTTATCAACTAAACGTTTGCAAGTACGACTGTTACTCTGTTTTTCAAACTCACCACATAGAAGTGCTTTCTGTCGATTAATACTTGCCGCCATGTCTGGCACTACATCATCTTCTGTAATTTCAGGTCGCTCACTAGCACCAACATTTGCAGTGCTGGAAAACGAGCCAAACGAAGCTAAGCCTAAGAGCAAAACCACCAATCCCTTTTTCATACATCACCATATCTTAGTTAAGTACGTAAATACTAGGATAGATGCAGATTTCAGACAATAAAAAACCCACTGGAGTGGGTTAGCTTAGGTGGTTTTTATTCAACTGTGGTCATATAAGCTTTCTTTGCTAATGATATTAACTATGTGGTGGCAACTATCTTCAGATAATGAATTTGCATCCCACCTATCAAGAGAATTGAGTGATTTTATATTTATTGCGCTCCATGGCTTAACCCCATTAGTTGCAACAAAATTATCACCAAGAACACCTATTATCTCTCCCTTTCTAGTATCATAAACCTCTACATTAGCTAAGGTTACTATACCACTAGCCCAAAGAGTTCCACCCGCTACGCTTTGAATGTTGTCGCAAATAACATGAGAATGCTTATGTACAAGTCTCTTATAAATAGAGCGACCTAGACCGCCTGACCTATAGTTTTTAACTATATAAGCACCCTTTATTTGCTTTCCACTTTTAACACCAACACCTTTATTGAATGTAAACTCATCGTAGGCTATCCTCCCTACCAACTCAGCTTCACCATCTACTATCATCTCTAAACTTACCAAGTAATTAGTTATGTAGTCTTCAGTGTCGCCATCAGATAACATATCAATAGCTGTCAATCTAAAGAAATCATTGTCAGTGCAATTAACTTTTATTATTTCTATGTAAAAGTCGTGATCTCCACCATTGAGTAGATACTCAACTACCTCTAATAAATCACCTGCTGATGATAAATGATAGAATCTATCAATTTCTGTTTCTGATATGCTTACTGGCTTAACCTTGAGATTTTTTGAATAAGAGTCGACTAAGTCAGGCGCCATTAACTATGCTTCCATACTAAATTACTGAAATTTATTTATGAAACCAAAGACTGATTTTTCTATAGCGCTATTTATGTTGTTAAACATATCCTTCAATGATGGATACTGTTTTGAAGGATTCACTATAAATTTCATTTGATCTTTAATAACCATGACCTCTGCATACGGTGCTACTTTGAAGTCACTACTATTAAATTCATCATCTATGATAACAATAAATAACTGACGATTTGGATCTGTCCTTTCACTTAAACGGCGAACAGAGAATCTTTTTTCTGAGGAATCATCAAAAAATGTGTTAACAAGTTCTGTTCCATGGCTAATTGTTTTTGTAGATCTGGTATGTTCAGTTCTCATATAGCCCCCTTGTTAGTTTAAATTAATGACATTTTGACTGGTAATTAAGCAATATGCTTAAAATAACTATGACCATATTAAAGTGTTTAAGCTAACTTAACAACCCCAGTTGTGAAGATAGACTACCCATAACACTTCGAATACTATCGCTCAAACTATCAAAAGAGACATAGCTAGACTCTTGCAATACTCTACGTAATCGACACTTATCACTTTTTCACTACATATTAGCCATGGGAAACCCATAAAAATTAGCACTGTACTTAGGTAACAACACTCACATAGCTTTGTGAATAATGTAAGTTACAACCCCAAATATTTGAAGGTCTTGCATGTCACCAATCAAAATAGGCGAATACTCAGGATTCATAGGCATTAACATAGAACGCTAGCAATCACTATGTCATCATCCCTTGCCACCAGTGCGCTATCGACAATAATAACATCACCATCATTAATGTTTGCATCAATCATCAAATTACCCTCGACGCGCAGCATATACGTACTGTCAGGATGCTTAATCAGCGTACTGTTAAGGTTTATCCTCTCTTCCATATAATCAGTAATATTATTTTTTTAGTTCAATTATTATTTACCTCTATGGATATCAATATGTCTTTTTAGAAATAGCTAGGATCATTGATGAAGTAAAAGCACTAGGGCACAACAGAATGGCACAAGTTGTGCGTTTTGTTCTTATCGATGTTTTAAAGAAGCACAGCACATGGGCCATGTTCCTCCTGGTTATAATCCTGCTCAGGCCACCAAAAAACCAAGAAACAAGGTCAAGCGTGAGCGTTTATCATTTGAAGAATGGGAAGAAATTTATAAGCAATCCGCAAACCACCAACATTATTTACGTTGCGGGATGCTATTAGCGGTTATAACAGGACTACGGCTTGGCGACATTACAAAGATGAAATTCTCAGATATTTGGGATGGAATGTTACATGTACAACAAGAAAAAAAACAGGGACCAAGCTAGCAATACCGCTGTCATTGAAGTGTGATGCATTAAACCTAACGCTAGGTGATGTTATTTCTATCTGTCGAGATCTCGTTGTTAACCCATACCTACTACATTACAAACACACATCAGGTAATGCAAAAATTGGAGGGCAGGTATCAAATGCATCATTAACTACATCATTTAAGAATGCACGAAACAAATGTGGGCTGGAATGGGAAGATGGCGCTGCACCATCTTTCCATGAACTTAGATCATTATCTGAAAGATTGTACAGAGAACAAGGGATAGATACACAAAAATTACTTGGTCATCGAACCCAAATAATGACAGATAAATATAATGATGATCGTGGAAAAGAATGGCAAATTGTTGTAATTTAATCGACTCGGTTTCCATACTATTTTGGGGATAAATTTTGGTGGGGTTTTGGGGAAGTTTTTTAAAGCACTAAAAACAACCCCAAATGCAGTACCATTTCTTATGTGATTTCAACATTGCATATGTCTACCATCAATACATATTACTTCAATACAATGAATTACCAAGTTTAATTCAATATCTATATTTCGATTAACATTAACATTTCTAATCGTTTTAAATATTTGGAGTTTTATCTTTATATGACTAATGTCCATATACTAAAAACTGATCCTTCAGATAACCCCTGTATAAGCTGCGGTGCTTGTTGCGCCTATTTTCGTGTCTCATTTTATTGGGCTGAAGCCGAAAGCGGCGGTGGTGTTGTTCCCCAACATTTAACTGAGCAGATTACGCCGTTTATGAGCTGTATGCAGGGTACTAACCAAAAACAAAACACCCGTTGTACCGCCCTAGAAGGTACAATAGGCAAATGTGTATCTTGTTCCATTTATGCTCAAAGGCCTACGCCGTGTCGTGAATTTGAGCAATCTTGGCAGGATGGAATATATAATGAAGCCTGTGACAGAGCGCGAGCAGCGCATGGTTTACCGCCTTTAGAGCCTCACCACCCGCAAATCGCTTGCTAACCGTCAATGACCCAGAGTTCTCTGGGTTATCTTTTCTGGTTATGAATAAAAGTTGATTGCCCGCGCTCTTGCAAACAAATGCTATGAAGCTAATTTAAACAATTTCATTCATGACTTGCATAGCTAACTCGAAGGAATATAAACGTGCTTGATGATCGAAAATTTGACCATTTACCATGATTTCATCGGCTTGAGTTTGGCGTAAAATGGTTTGTAAACCGTAACCCACCTTAGTTTTATCCCCCACTAATGACATCCCCAATGCTTGTTGCACACCAAATTCCTCTGCTGGCGACCAAATGTTTTCCATACTTTCAACAGGGGCGGGAAGCTGCGATGGCTGACCTCGGCGTAACATAACGAAAGCTTGTTGCATCGACGTAAATAAAAACTCGGCCTCGCGCTGAGTGTCTGCCGCAATAATATTAATGCAGACCATGGCATAAGGTTTTGACAACCGTGATGATGGCTTAAAGTTAGCACGATAAACCTCAAGTGCTTGCAGCAGCAAGTCCGGTGCAAAATGTGAAGCAAACGCAAATGGTAACCCCATTTGAGCCGCTAACCTCGCACTGTATAAGCTTGAGCCAAGTAGCCATACGGGGATTTTCTCACCATACCCAGGAACCGGGCGTACCGCAGGCTCTGGGTTAGTTGCATCAAACCAACTCACGATTTGTGCTACATCTTGCGGGAAATTATCAATATCCGTATTCATATGACGACGTAATGCTTGCATTGTCCTTTGGTCACTTCCAGGAGCTCGCCCAATACCTAAATCAATTCGCTCAGGATACAACGTATTAAGTGTGCCAAATTGCTCGGCTATCACCAATGGTGAATGGTTCGGTAACATGACGCCCCCAGAACCAAGTCTCAAAGTGTGAGTATTCGCGGCAAGGTAGCCAATTAACACTGAAGTCGCAGCACTAGCTATCCCTGTCATATTATGGTGCTCTGCCAACCAATAACGGTGATAACCCAATTTTTCCGCTAATTTTGCGATATCAAGGGAATGAGCGAAAGCCTCCTTGGCTGTGGAACCTTGAATAATTGGTGCTAAATCAAGCAAAGAAAGGGGTGTTTTTTTATCAGACATATACGCTCACTTTGTTAGGGTTTTATTGATATAGAACCTAACTTACCATCGTAGACTATCCGATTTGATGTCTCCAGTGCTTAAGTTCCCATTAGCACAAGAGGTCTAAAAATGTAAAAAAAAGTCTACTAACCCACTGTTTTCTCATGAATATGAATTAAGATTGAACAAAAAGTGCAGTAATTAAGGAGCTTCAGTCAGCGGAGGTAAAAGCGATTGCGGGTGGAAATCAATTGGTTAACTATTGGTTCATCACCAATATAAAGGAAATCGCAATGAAAAAAATAACTACCAGTTTATTCGCCCTAACGTTAATGTCTATCGGCTTTGCTGCGACAGCAGCAAACATCGGCAATGGAGGGAATAACCACATGCCACGTCAACATATGGGAAATGGCAATCACCATAATATGGTTTATAGCGTGGCGGAACAGACAACTACCCCAAATGAAACAATAAAAAAGCTGGCGGATAATACACCTAAAATTGAAGATGGCAAACGCTACATGGTTAAAGTAACCGTGATGGAAGTCCCTGAATTTAAGAACATAACTCCAATGCCGATGCCTAAAGCTAACAATACACCAGTAACCCAGTAGTAAGCTATATCAGTTAACTTACATGGCGTTATCGGCAAAACCTTTTTTATCGATAACTATAATCGACTAGCCTTATAAGATAGAAGCCGATATCTTAGCCACATAATAAAGAGTTCTATATATCCTACGATTGCCTCTGTTTATCAGGGGCTTTTTTTTGAACTTTTTCTGAATTTTATCCCCTCTTCTAGTAATAATACCTAATAGCGACTAACCTTATTTAAGCAGATATTTATTTGCTGCTTATGATTTATTCCTCGGTTTTCATATTTTTAACCACAAAAGTCAGGAGCCTACCATGGGGTATTATGAATTAAAAAAATCTACCAAAGATGTTGCTCAGCCTTATTATTTCGTTTTAAAAGCAGCTAACCATGAGATCATTGCGACAAGTGAAATGTATGCATCTAAACAATCTGCATTAAAAGGTATTGCGTCAGTACAAACCAATGGCCCTTCTGAGACGATTAAAGACTTAACCGCTTAATTGATAGCCCCTACTTTCTTTAGGTAGGGGCTTTATCGCTCTAATTACAATTAGTTGTATTCTAAATTAACCGAAGTAGCGCAGTGACAATTGCCGCAGACAAAACTATGACAATAAATGGTTTTTTATACCATGTAAGTACGCCTGCAACTAACACCCCTACTATTTTTTGCCAATCCGACAACTGTTCTCCTGAAAATAATGTAGAGGTTACGGCCACAGAAAACAAAATAATAATTGCTGCCGCTGAAAAAAGGGCTTTGCTATTTTCCGATAAAATCACCCGGCCTCTAAGTAATGCACCAGATGCGCGCATTAAATAAGTACCGACCGCTAGTAGTAAAACCCCGCAAAATATTAACCATGGGCTGTTTGTCATGACTATTTCCTTATATAAATAACTAGGCTCAATAATGCGAGTAAAACAGGTATCCCAGCAGGTAAGACGGGGGTTACCAAAACAGCAATAACGGCGCCCACAATGGCCGTAATCCGTAAGCGTTTATCCGTGAGCGCAGGCAATGAAAGCGCTAAAATAATCGCAGGAAACATAGCATCCATGCCATAGACATGTGTGTCACTGATTAAACTGCCTAATACTTCCCCAATCAGTACACCTATAGGCCAACAAAGTAAAATCCCGACCCCACACAGCCAAAATGCGGCGCGTTTTTCTGTATTTGTTTCTTGTGCTAAGCCAAATACAACGCTTTCATCGTTCATGATGTGGTAACCCAATAGCGCTTTTGCCCCCTTGCCTGTTAGGTCACTAACCGCAAAACTAAAAGGAATATGCCTTGAGTTAACCAGTAGACCCGCTAAGGCAGCTGAAATGGGGCTTCCCCCTGAAAAAATAACCCCAATAAATAAAAATTCAGAGGCTCCAGCAAGTACTAAAATAGATAACGTCAGAGGGACCCACCAATCAAAACCTTGAGAAAGGGCAAGTGCACCATATGAAATACCGACAATTAAGTCCGCAATACAAACGAGAGCGATATTTTTCACTGTGCTATTATTAAGTGTTGAAGTTAGCATTTTCCAATCGTTCGATATAAAATACATTTGTTCATTATGTCGATCTTTACTATAAAGTGCAATCAATACTCAGAAAAATTCAAGTTGCAGGTAGGTGACAAATGCGTAAGCCTCATCATCTGTAGCGAGTATTATAAATAGGATAAAAAATTGAACTTACCTTCGCCCCCCATTGAGTTGATCTCCAAAGCACTGGCTCGTGAAAGGCAAAAAAATGGGTTATCGTTGTCCGAGTTATCTCGTAAAGCAGGTATTGCGAAGTCGACCTTATCGCAATTGGAATCTGGTAGTGGTAACCCAAGTATCGAAACCTTATGGGCGCTTTGTGTTGCGTTAGATATCCCTTTTGCTCGTTTAATTGAAGAAAAACAAGATGCTGTCACTGTGATACGCCACGGGGAAGCCCTTCCCGTCAGTGCGGAACATGCTAATTATTTAGCATTTTTATTATCATCTGCACCTAATGATTCACGACGTGATATTTATACTGTTATTGCCCAACCGGGTCGTGACCGTATTTCAGAACCACATATGCATGGTGTAAGTGAACATATCATTATTATGGCCGGTAGGGCTTTGGTTGGCCCATTAGATAACCCTGTCGAGTTAAAAGTTGGGGATTATATTCATTATCCAGGAGATGAGCCGCATATCATGCGAGCCTTAGAACCCAATACGATGGCCGTTATGGTCATAGAGAAACAAAATTGACATCATAAATACCTATAACACTCTAATAGCCATAGACTATATTAATTGGAGCTTAAAACATGCCCTACTATGATGAAATTATCGAAAAAGTTGACCGGCTCATTGGTGAAAACTCTGTTCACCATATGAATGAAATGCTAATGCAGTTATCCCATGACCCACAACTCAATGAAGACCAACGTTTTACACAACAACAGCGTCTAAGGGAGGCTATATTTGCCCATCATAATGTATAGCGACCAAATACTTAGCCGCTATACTGAGTGTTAATAAACAAAATAAATAGGCAACAAAGTCAAAGGGAGGCCCGGTATAGGTAGAATAACGAGCCCTAAGAGCATTAACATACTCAATTAAAATGCCTGCTGCTGTAAATAGGCCCATGCATATTGTGCATGTAACTCAGCCCCCGTCGCCATCGTATCTTCATCGATATTAAAACAGCCGTGGTGATGTGCCCATTGCGTATCCTTCTCAGCATTCCCGGTACCTAGCAACGCAAAACACCCCGGAATATCTTCAATGTAGAAGCTGAAGTCCTCGCCCCCTGGGGTTGGCCTTTCGTTGATCAACGCTTGCTCACCAAAGGCTTGCGAAATAACTGACTGAGCAAGCAGTGCGCTGCGCTCTTCATTGATCACAGGTAAAGTCCCATAAATATAATCGACTTGTGCTGTTGCACCATAAATCGCTGCAGTATGTTCTGCATAACGGCGGATAGCGGCTTCAATACGATTACGCGTTTCAATATCGAAACACCGTACCGTTCCGTCCAATACCGCATTTTCAGCGATAACATTAAAGCGAGTTCCCACTTCCATTTTACCAATCGTTACCACTGCTGAATCTAATGATGAGGTTTCACGAGAAACAATAGCTTGTAAATTCATCACAAAAGCCGAAGCAACAACCGCAGCGTCTATTGTCGCCTCTGGCATAGAACCGTGCCCACCTCGCCCTTTAAAGGTGACTTTTAATAAATCCGCAGACGCAAATGAACCGCCAACATTACAAGAAACTTTGCCTGATGGCGTCGTTGTCCAAATGTGCATACCAAACACGTTATCCACATTTTCGATAGCCCCTTGTTTGATCATCGCTAATGCACCCTGAGCAATCTCTTCCGCAGGTTGAAAAATCAAACGCACATTGCCGGCTAACTCTTCACGTACCTCGTATAGCGCTTTGGCCGCGGTTAACAACATGGCTGTGTGTGCATCATGACCGCAGGCATGCATTTTCCCTGCTGTAGTGGATTTATATTCTAACGAATCGTTTAATTCCAATACGGGTAACGCATCAATATCAGCACGTAATGCAACGGTTTTGCCTGGCTTCGCCCCCTTGATTTCAGCGATAACCCCTGTTGGCTCAGTTAAGCGATATTCTATGCCTATTTTGTCTAATTCTTCGGCAATACGTTTTGTTGTACGTACTTCTTCAAATGGCAATTCAGGATGAGCATGTAAATCACGTCGAAATGCAATCATTTCTTGAGTATGTTTTTTGATTGCGGCTGTAATAGTTTTGCTGATCATTTTTCTACCTTTTACCCCATCACAAAATAACGTTTTGCATGGCTTATATAATTAATAATTAACATTCTATGAGTGACTTAACGGTTTCAAACATCACATCAACACCGCGTGCAATTTGTGCATAATCAGTCCATTCATCCGGATGATGACTAAGCCCATTGCGACTTGGGACAAATATCAGTCCCGTTTGGGTGATCTGTGCAAAAATCATCGTATCATGCCCTGCACCACTGACCATGCTACGAAAACGTAGCTTTTGAGCGCTGGCATGTTCTTGCATTAGAGTATGAATCTCGCTATTTAGCTCAGTCGGTTGAACATATAATGGCTGAATAATGTCACTGCTTATTCCCGCTTCAGTACTTTCTTGCTCTGTTAAAGCCATAATTTGAGCGATGACTTTTCTAAGGGCTTCATCGTTTTTAGAACGAATATCAACACTGAAGGTGACTTCACTTGGGATCACGTTAGCCCCATTTGGTAAAACCGCCAACCGTCCCACTGTCGCGACAGTATTATCCCCCGCAGCTTCTGCAAGCTTAGGGATTTGGCTGATAATTCGGCTAGCGCAAACAAGGGCATCTGCGCGCATATTCATCGGTGTTGTGCCAGCATGCCCTGCTTTACCTGTGAGTTTTATTTCTAACTGGCTAATACCAACAATTGTTTCGACGATGCCAACATCTTCATTCGCCTGTTCTAATACGGGGCCTTGCTCAATATGTAATTCTAAAAAGGCTTTCACTTTTTTAGGGTCAAGCACAGCTTCTGACGCTTTGTCGGCATTAAAACCCGCAGCAGCCATTCGCTCAGCGGCACTTACCCCTTGCCTATCTTTTAATTGGTGCAATTCTTTGGTGCCAATTAGCCCCGTGATCACACTTGAAGCCATCAAACCACGGCCAAAACTGGTTCCTTCTTCTTCCACCAGCGCAATCACCTCTAATGGGTACTTTGGTGTTAAGTTTTGTTCGCGTATCCGAGCAACAACATCTAACCCCGTGACTATCCCCGCTGGTCCATCAAATGCACCACCGTGAGGAACTGAATCAAAGTGAGAACCAATAATAACTGCCGGTAAATCAGGCTGTTGACCTTCCAAACGCCCATAAATATTCCCGATCGCATCTTCGCGAACGTGTAAACCTAATGCGGTCATTTCCTGCTTTAAATAATCACGAGCTTGTTTATCTTGCTCGCTATAGCTCATCCGCGTTGTACCTTGACCTGGTGTCGCAGTATATTCTGCCAATTGTTCTAAATGGCGCTGAATTCTTGAAGTACTTGTTTCCATTGTTTTATTTACCCCGCTACTGGAACAATATACGCAACCATAATGCCCGCTAATACCACAGAAACCATAGTGACAGAAATAAAACCACCCACTAACATTGGCCCTAACATATGGCTAGTTAATACTTGGCGCTCTTTTTCATCTTTTGTTAATGCATTAATCGCTTCATTGGTAATGATGTAATCTGCAGGGAAACCATACAATGCAGTGAGCGCAACAGCAAAAGCCATTTCTTTAGTCACGCCTAGAATTTTGCCAACAATCCATGATGCGATAAACATTCCAATCACTGCAGCACAAATTAATACCACCATCGGATAAACTAGGCGTAATAACATATCTGGGGTGGCATGGTTTAATGTATCAAAAATAAACAACATTAACGCCATAATAGCAAAGCCAAAGCCATTAGCCTTTTGCAATGGCTGCCTTTCTAAAAAGCCTAATGAAGATGCAATTACACCGAATAATAAGCACAGTACAAAAGGGCTAATACTAACAAAAGGTGCGGCAAAACTGGACGCTAAATATGCTAAATACCCTACGAAAGCTAGACGTAAGAATTTGAAATAGCTTGTATTATAGTGGCTAGGAATTTTTTTAAACATACGAGGCATTTCGTCTTCAGAAACGAGTGTTTTGACTTCAACCTCTTTTGTTTCTCCAGTAGCTAATGTTTCTTTCCATTGACCATTACGGTATTTTTCCAGAACTCGGCGCCCTTCTTTTTTTAACATTATTGCGGTTAACGGATAACCCGCAAAACCTTGCATAACATAAATTAAAATAGCGAAAACCGATAAATCAACCAAACCAGCTTCCGCTGCACCTTTTGACATAATTAGTGAAGAGACAATACCACCAACTAATGGAGGTACAGCAACCAATACTGTATTTAAATCGAATAGCATTACGCCAATAATTAAGGTAAAAATGATAATCCCTAAAATACCCGCTAATGAAACTAAAATAGTTTTCCACTGACGCAATAATTCTTTTAAAGATAACAGTGTTCCCATATTGGTAATTAGCAAATACATTAAGGCAATTGCCACCACTTGAGGAATACCCGCAATACTGACAATATCTTTTGGGAAAATAGTCCAATAACCGATTAAAAATAATACCGCACACACGAAAACAGAAGGAACCCACGCTTTCGTTCTAACCGCAATAGCATCCCCGATATATAATATCCCCACAATCAGAAACAGAGCTAACATCTGTGACATAACTTTTTCCCCGCATTTATCTTTTTTTATTAGATTATTTTTTGGTGTTATAAGCTTTTAATTTATCATTTAACTTTATTAAAAAATTTATTTTGTTTGATAAAACATCAGTATTAAGAGCAATTCGCTGCAAAAATACAAAATTGCAACAAAAATCATAATAACACCGAAAATACAGATGTATAGATAACAAAACAGGAATTAAGTAGGTTAGAATAAAGGTAATAATCTTGTTCAATAGTCAGATATAACAACAGAAAGCATCGTCTCCTTAATATCATCTTAATGATAGTTCAGATATTAATATTTAATCTCACTTATTAGCTTATTTATAACAAGATCGACTATAGACTAAATTTTAATCTATGAAATTATATTCTATTGCTTCAGGATGTATTTTCAATAAATCTCGCGATAACAGCAGAAACAGCCTTACAAATATGACTAATATTTCCATTTGCGTGGAATATTATACTTTATTTAACCGTTAATCTGTTTCTCTTTATATTGCCACTGTAAAGGAGGATATACCTTTCGCTTTTTTTGCCTTTTCTAATACCTTATTTACTCTCTAAATGAGAAAAGCCCTATAACCATAATATGGCCATAGGGCTCGATTTGAGTTTAATAAAATAAGTTAATTACTCGTTTGCTGCTCTACTACAGACTTAGTGGTTTTTACCTTACGATTATTTTCAAAACCCGGTTGTGGGACTTTAATAAAGAATGTCAGAACACCTGCAAAAATATACAACCCTGTATACGCCCAAACCACGCCAACAATATCAAAGAAAGGTAAGACCAAACTGGCGATCGCAGGCGCAGCAAAGTTACTTAACCCAGCCGAAAGATTATAAATAGAAACCGCTGCGCCTTTATGGTTAGGCTCAATACTTGGGAAAACCGCAGTCATAGGTACAAAGGCAGCGACAAAAATCCCTAATAAAATGGCAGGTATTAAAGCAATCGCAAAGTTATGCCCAAAATAGACCGGTAAGTAGTAAAACATCAGGCTTGAGATAGCCATGCCTAAACAGCCAAACCACCTGACTTGGCGTATCCAACCTATATGCTCCCCAACAATCCCCCAGAAAATATTAGTAAAAATAGTCACAAAGAAGAACACGGCCCAAATTTGTAACCATTCTGAGATGGTAAACCCTAAGCGGTCAACAAATAGCAATGGCATGATGATCGCAAAACCAAACAGAGAAATCGTGTTAATGATGCGAATCAAACTGGCCATAAAGATATCTTTATTGGTGAATAAAATGGTCGCAGCACGCGACAATTCCGCCATTTTATCCTTCATGGGTAAGTTTACTTTTGAACGGTCTACTGGAACATGGCGTAAGCTAAAATAAGCAATCGCACCACCAACTGCGACCCAGCCGATTGCCATCCATAATGTGCCAGTTTCCCCTATCATTGGAATAGAAAAACTAGGTAAATAGCTACCAATTACACCTATCCCAACAGAATACATCGCCCAAAACCACCCAGTTGCGGCAGCAAGGTGAGCTCGGGGGATCACCTGTACTAACATCATCATAAATGAGTAAATAAATAGCGGGTAAGCCAACCCACGAATACCGTAAAATAATAACATCAGAGTATAGCTTTTCAGGCCTAAACCAAAAGCCATAAATAAGGCATGCATCACTATCCACAGAATAAACCCAATCATCATCGCTTTAAGTGGAGTAATAATTTCAGCCACCACACCCGATGCCCATGCGGCAACCGCTGCCATTAAGCCATATACCGTAAATACCATAGCGGATTGCGTCGGTGTAAAACCTAAGTCAGTAATATGTTTGGATAAAAAAGCCATTTCAAAACCATCACCACTCATAAAAATAGCGATAGCGATGAACCCCCAGAACAAATGCTTAGGTAAACCAAGCCAATACTGCTTCTGTTCCATTGCAGTTTCCTCATTGTCATTTTGTTATTTTAATCAATCGCGAAGAGTTAACAGTAATGGCGGTGTGTAGGGAACACCGCCATACTGACTTACTGTGGCAGTAATTCCCTTGCTTGTTTTTGCTGTTGGTACAATAAACGGAATACATCAAGCCGTTGATGTAACCAAGTTTGGTATTGTTCTTGCGGTGAATAAGTGTCTAACACATCAGGTTTTTGGCATACTGTTTCGGTATCTCCGCCATCCGCCAGCCACGCTAGGCGTGCTGCACCTAACGCACCGGATGAACTTGCAGGGTGTGTAACAATCGGTATATCAATCACATCGGCAATTAATTGTGCCCAGATAGGGCTACGAGCTCCCCCGCCAGTTAAACTACAACGGCTAATTTGTGTGCCCGTTTCAGTTAGAACTTTCATGCCATCTGCAAGGGCAAACGTCACTCCTTCTATCACCGCATAACCAAGTTGAGCACGTGTTGTTTCATTCCTTAAGGCGAAAAAAGACCCCATTGCGTAAGGATCATTATGCGGAGTTCGTTCTCCAGAAAGGTAAGGTAAAAACACGGGAGATTGTTTTTTTTGCTGTTCAGTCAATTGGCCTACTTCATCCATCAATTGGTTTTCCGTTGTAGACAACAACTGGCAAAGCCAACGTAAACAGTTGGCGGCGCTTAGCATCACACTCATTTGATGCCAACGGTCTGGTAAAGCATGAGCAAATGCATGCACGCCTTGATGTGGTGCCGCCTGCAATTGATTGTTCACGACAAAAATGACACCTGACGTACCAAGAGAGATTAATGCATCCCCTTCATTAACGGCACCAACCCCCACAGCGGAGGCGGCGTTATCCCCACCGCCTCCCGCCACAATAACATCTGCACTGAGCCCCCATTGGGAAGCTAAATCTGCACGAAGTACACTGCTTTTCTCTGCACCTTCCACTAAAGTAGGCATATGTTCGCGAGTTAAATTTGTTGCAGCCAATAATTCATCAGACCAATCACGCTTTGCGACATCGAGCCATAGGGTTCCTGAAGCATCTGACATATCACTGATAAACTGTTCAGTCATTTTCCAGCGCAAATAGTCCTTTGGTAGCAATACCTTAGCAACTTGATTAAATACCTCAGGTTCATTACGTGCTACCCATAATAATTTGGGCGCAGTGAAACCGGGCATGACAAGGTTGGCACCTATTGTCAAAAACTCGGGGTGGTTTTCCATCAGCCATTCACATTCATTCGCGCTTCGGGTGTCATTCCATAAAATACAATCCCGTAGCACTTGATGATGATTATCAAGTAATACCGCACCATGCATTTGCCCAGATAAACCTATCGCTTTTACTGCTGCCCATGCTTCTGGTGCTTTTTGACGAAGTGTGGCTACCACCGAATTAGTCGCTTCCCACCAGCTATCTGGCGATTGTTCCGCCCACTGAGGGTGGGGCCTTTGCACGGTTAATGCCATATGGCTAGAGGAGACAATTTCTCCCTGCCCATTAATTAAAACTGCCTTCAATTCTGAAGTGCCGAGGTCTATTCCAAGGTACATCGACTTTCTCCTTACAGAGGTTGATGTGGTGATTTCAACCAGCGTTCAACATCTGCCACTGTATTTTTCATTAATTCATGAAACTGCGTTGAATGCGCTAATGTGCTAAATAGCATTTCACTGGAAACGAATTTTTCCAATGCATCACTGGCATTCATCAAGGGTAGATAATATGCAGCATCAAGCACGCCATCTTGGTATTCATACGGTAATTTGCCTTGTGCCCAACGCTGTAAAAAGACAAAAAATAGTGCGGGAAGTACTGCTGTTGCTGCAGGAACTTGGCCTCGTTGATAGCATTCTTGTAGTGTTGGAGTGATAAAGCCTGGAATTTTTGATAAACCATCAGCGGCAACTCGCTGATTAGTATCTTTTATGTAAGGATTACTAAAACGAGCTAAAACGACATCGCGGTATTGCTCAAGATCTAACGGGCTTGGTGATAACGAAGGGATGACATCTTGCGTTACATAGTTCCAAGCCATCTGTTTAATAGCCGCTTCACGGGTGCTATCATCAATAAAATTCAAACCAATGAGTGTTCCCGCCCAAGCAATACAGCTATGGCTTGCATTCAAAATACGGATTTTGGCTTCTTCCCACGGTAATACTGAATCCACCATTTCAACATCGACATTTTCTAGTGCTGGACGCCCATTAATAAAGTCATCTTCAATTACCCACTGAATGAATGCTTCCCCCATTACCGGAGCTTTGTCATCCCAGCCTGTATGTTGTTTTACACGTTCAGCCACATCTGGTGTTGGCCGAGGTGTGATCCTATCTACCATGGTATTTGGTGAGCGAGTGCTTTCTTTTACCCACTGATATAATTCTGTTTCACCTTTTAATTGTAAAAAAGATAAAAAACCATGCCTGAAACGCTCACCGTTATGACGTAAATTATCACAGTTTAATAAGGTTACCGGCTCACCATGTGCGGCTAAGCGTGCCCGTAAAATATGGGTCAATGCACCATAAATAGTACACATTGCGCCTGCCAAATCAGCCTTGATATCTGGTTGCTCAGCATCCAGCTCATGCTGTGGAGTCAAATAATAACCTGCTTCTGTTACGGTAAATGCGATCACTCGAGTCGCTTTATCACAACCTTGTTCAACGAGTTGGCTTAAATTAGAGTCCCAATGAAGTATTTTACGCACCGAGGTAATTTTTTCGTACTGACGTTCCCCTTCAGGGGAAACCGTTTCGAGTGTGTATTCTCCATTTTGTTTAGCTAAGTTATCAAGCAATGTATTAGCATCATTGCGGATATTCCCTAATGCGATTGACCAACTATCATCACCTTGTTGAATTAAGCGGTGTAAGTACCAAGCTTGATGAGCACGATGAAATGACCCAGCACCGATGTGCATCCACACTGATTTTTGCTTTAACATTGTGACCCCTTAACTTAGAATAAATATTTGCTACAAGTTTGGGCATATGCCCGTTTGTTATATTTTAGTTTCAACTTGATCACAATTACTGCGATAATGCTCACAATATTGACTTTTGCCCTTTTAATAAGCAATTGCCCAGAATTACAATATCGTAAAAAAGCAGGAGACAGTCCATGCAGAAAGAATTAAAAAAAATGGAGCAAGCAGCGCGTGCAGCATGGTTATATTTTGTGGCAGGCAAAACTCAACAAGAAATTGCTCATGAACTTGGTTTATCACGACAAGTAGCACAACGCCTTATTTCACTAGCCAAAGAACAAGGCATGGTCCATGTTCAGATCACTCACCCAATTACTGAGTGCCTTAAGCTCGCCAATGAAATTCAACAGAAATACCAACTAACACATTGTTGTGTGGTTCCATCAGGCCAGCTTGATACTGGCTCAACCCTCGATATGATTTCAGTGGCTGGCGCTGAATTAATGGAACAATTAATCGAACAAGACAACCCCCAAGTGATCGGTATTGGTTCAGGCCGAACATTACGAAGTATTATTGATGCCCTTCCTTACCTAGAAACCCCGCAACATCAATGTGTTTCATTGATTGGCGCTATCGCTCGGGACAGTTCGGCAACACGTTATGATATTCCACTGCGTTTTGCAGAAAAGCTGCAATGTCGCCATTATATCTTACCTGCCCCGCTATATGCAGATAGCCCAGAAGATAAGGCTATGTGGTGCCAACACCGTGTGTATAAGGAAGTAACAGAAAAAGCCTTAAATGCAGACATAACTTTTATTGGTATTGGTGAGGTGGGAAAAGGCTGCCCGCTGAATTCGGAAGGCTTTGTCACCGATGAACAACTGGAAATGTTACTTGAGAAAGGCGTAGCCGCTGAGCTATTAGGCCATTTTATTCAAGCCAATGGGGAAAGGCTATCGACAGCGTTAGATGACACACACACCAGCGTCCCTCTATTTGCACCACCGAATAAACCTGTTATTGCTTTTGCTGGGGGTTCCCATAAAACTCACGCGATACAAGCGGTATTAAATGGCGGTTGGGTCACAGGGTTAGTAACCGATGAAGCCACAGCTCATCATTTATTAGAAAATAATTAAAACAGAAACTCAGGCGATAATGCATCGCTTGAGTTTCTTCTTTTTTATAACGAATCATTCCATTAAAAAATGGTTTGTTCAGTTTATAAGGTTAATATTACCCCTGTGCTAACCAGTGATGACACAGCATACCGAGCAAAGTAAAGACCAACGCGCCAATAACATGGATGGCAATGGTGCTGATGGCAAAGCCAAATTTTCCCTCTTGAATTAAAACGACCACTTCAAGTGAAAATGTGGAGAAAGTGGTGAATGCACCACAAAAGCCCGTCACAATAAATAACTTATAGGCGGGGCTAATATTGGCGTTGGCAAAATAAGAAATAGCAAAACCAATAACAAAGCCACCCACTAAGTTGACAACAACAGTACCAAGGGGAATATTGGGATAAAAGTGATTAAGTTTCAGGCTAACAAACCACCTTAACCACCCACCGAGAACAGAACCCAGCGCTATTGCAAATAAAGAGGCATACATAGAAACTTCCTTTAATGTCTGGCGGGATAAATGAAAGGAAAGTTTCCTATTAGATCATTCATGCCCTAAATTCAGGGCACATAATACCTACGTACCCTATCTTTTGAAAAGGTTAACGTAGGCATCATCAGCCCTACATGGGCGGTTTTGTAACAGGAGGAATGCCATCTCCCATAGTTCTACATAAAATCATAATGTTATTTATTATATTATGTGAACTCTTTTTAAAAACATACTCCTAAATAATTCAAGTTGCAACTCGTCAAGGCGAGAGATTAAAAAGAAGTAAGCATATGATTTATTTAGGAATATAAACTAATAGTCGATTCCCTTTTTCAATATCAAACGTCAGTGATGTGTAGTCATAATGTTCTAAATTTCCTTGATAAACCAATTCACGGACACCAGTACAAGGCTGATAAATCTCATGCTTATTCCATAATTGATTAAATAGCGCAGATTGCCCCACCAGCGTTTTTACTAATGTTTTGATATTAGGGTCATTTTTAGTCAAAGCATAATCACGACGAAAACTTGCGAGTAACTGTTTAGCGACTAACTGCCAATCCGCAAACCGTTCTTGATAGCGAAGGTCGGTGAATAATAAATAAAGAAAATTACATAAATACGGTTCAGCTTCGGAAAAATGAAAATAATCATCAGCACGTGAATTATAAGCCAGTACATCCCAATGCAAATTAAGCACATAACATAAATAGTTATCTGGAAAATCAGTGATCATTTTTGAAATTGCCGAAGGCACACAGTGTTCTGTATTTCCAGTCGCTATAGGTTCTCTGTTATGCGTAAGTAGATAAAGATGCTGGCGTTCAGCCGTATTTAAATTAAGTGCATTTGACAGGTTATCAAGAAATTGCGTTGAAACCCCTATCTCTCGGCCCTGTTCAAGCCATGTGTACCATGTCAAACCAACACCAGCGAGTGCGGCAACTTCTTCTCGGCGCAATCCTGGCGTTCGACGGCGAGTTGTGCGTGGTAAACCGACTGATTCAGGAGAGACACTTTCACGTTTTTGCTTTAAAAAATCAGCCAACTCAGGGCGGTTACGTTCTCTATTTTTCATAGCCTATTGCTTTTAGTAATAGTATAACTAGTTAAATTGTATCAGGATAATGCATTCATTATAGTCCCCATTTATTTGTCTGTCTAAATGGGAAAAATATGAACCGACACCAAAGTATTGCGCTATTTGTTTTATTACTGGCAGGTTTTGTGACAATTTTTGATTTGTTTGTTGTCAATGTAGCCATTGTAAGTATCCAGCAATCATTGAATGCCAATCTGACACAAATCACACTCATCATTGTCGGCTATGAATTAGCATTTGGGCTGCTGCTGATCACGGGGGGACGATTGGGCGATATTTATGGCAAAAAAAGCTTATATCGTGTCGGAATGACGCTGTTTACAATCACCTCTCTACTTTGCGCTTTAGCACCAACGGCATCTTTATTAGTCACTTCTCGGTTTCTACAAGGGTTATCTGCTGCCTTATTGTTCCCTCAAGTCTATTCCAGTATCCGCATTAATTTTAATGAGCAGACAGCTAAAAAAGCCTTTGGCTATCTGGGAATGAGTTTAGGATTGGCCGCTATTGCTGGGCAAGCTTTAGGGGGTTGGTTAATTACACTCGACCTGTTTGGCTTAGGCTGGCGGACAATTTTTCTAGTCAACCTCCCCATTGGTGCGGTAGCTGTTTTTTTATCGGGTTTTCTACTTGAAGGCCATCGAATGAAAGTGAATTTAGATTGGTATGGTGTATTCCTGTCCAGTAGCGGTATTTGTTGCGCATTATTTCCATTACTCATGCTACCCGTCTGGGGATGGTCAACGATAGGCACAGTATTACTCATTAGTGGGATTATGCTTCTTACCTTATTCGTCTATCAAGAAAAACGATTAGAAAAGCAAGGAAAAGCACCGTTATTTACCCTATCCATTTTAACCCATCGTGACTTTGTCATTGGGCTTTTGGTTGTCATGAGCGTGTACGCAACATCATCTGCTTTCCCTTTGATGCTATCGTTGCTACTGCAAAAAGGCATGGGCTTAACCCCGTTTTTATCCGGTTTAATATTTGTTCCTTCAAGTATTGGTTTTGTTATCTCATCAATTATAACGCCATATTGGACCCGTCGTTATGGTGACCGAGTCATATTTTGGGGGGCCATATTCTACGCAATAAGTTATGTGCTACTCCTGATAGCATTGTATGCTTTTTCATTAAACAGCCCAGTGGAATGGCTATCTCCAATATTATTCTTCATCGGCTTTACACAAGGCATGATTATGACGCCAATGTTAAATCTCGTGTTAGCAAAAGTCACCCCTGAGCTTGTCGGCCAAGCATCAGGTTTTACCGCAACACTACAACAAATTGGCGCGGCGATGGGGGCGACAAGTGTTTCGGTCATTATGCAATATGCATTGGCGGCTATGCCAAAACAATTACCATTTGAACAATTAAAATGGGCCATCAGTTGGGGGCTAGGGTTTAATGTATTGATGGCAATCTGTGCCGCTGTTTTGTTATTGATGATCACTGGGCGGTTGACCTTGCTGTATAAAAAATAGCTTGCAGCACGGTTTCGCTATCAACGTAGCTCTCGGCATGGTGGTTTGCTTTTACAGCATCACCATGCCGCTTAAAAAAGACAAAATCAATCACCCTTAGGAGGATTGTCATGTGCCATAGGCTCACCAACAGGGTTATTGCTTATTTAAGATAGGTGTCGTCCATTATTGAGACATTTTTAAAATCGTCCGCACATTGCTGGCACTAGTGGCGATAATATCAATCGCCCCAGTACGTAAGGCCCCCATGATCGCCATCGCTTTTGATGACTCAGATGCAATCGCAATTACACAGGGGATTTTTCTCAGCTCATCAATACTTAAACCAATCACCCGGTCATTCATGACAGTGTCTACATGTTGCCCTTGTGCATTAAAAAAATCATAACCCGCAATATCCCCAATAACCCCTTGATTTAAGCTGGCATCAACAATTTCACGAGGCGTAAACCAACCTAGCTTAACCATATAGCTGTCTTCATTCATGTCACCAATACCAATCAACGCTATATCCGCTTTACGGGCGCGATCTAAGGTTTCCTTGATGGTGCCGTTTTTCATGAATGACTGTTTTAATTCGTTATTTTCAACATAGGCTGGTGCATATAAGGTTTCACTGGTTCCACCAAATTTTTTCGCTAATCGGCGGCTGATATGGTCTGCATTAATCGAATCACCAGGGCGATGAGTCCCGCCTATCCCACAGATAAAACGGCAATCTTTTTCAGGTACAGCTCCTCCGCTGTCTGCCACAACCGCCACATTGCGCCCTTGCCCTACAGTAACAATCATATTGTCGCGTAATGTGGTTGATAAATAATTGGCAACCAACGTTCCAACTTGATAGCGTTGCTCTTCTTCATCTGGATGGTCTAATGCGATTAATGCACGGGATATTGGAAAACGGGAGAGTAATTGTTGCTCTAACTGAGTACTAAAAATAGGATGATAGCGTACGTTGATCTCAACAATGCCTTCCTCTTTGGCACGCTTTAATAGGCGCCCCACCTTAATCCGCGATATACCAAACTTATTGGCGATCTCTTCCTGAGTAATTTCATCACGATAATACGCTATCGCAATTTCAGTGAGTAGCTCGATATCGGAAGATGTTTGTGATCTATCCATAAGATAGTGGTTTCCTCTTTATTGGTGTTAATCGCAACAAGGATAATAAGGTTTTAGTATAGCGTTTCTAGTGGCAATTAATAAGTAAGTTGTAAAATAGAGTGGATATATACGCCTAAACAACGGTGACGTATATATCCATATAATGACTAGGTTAGGTAATCAGGCATTAGCTAGAGCAGCTTGTTTTTCGACACTTTGAGCCAATTGACATAACAAGAGACAGCAAGAGGTTGCTCCCGCATCTAACACGCCTCTTGAACGCTCACCTAAACGGCTTGCACGACCAATTTTTGCCACTAAATCCAATGTGGAATCACGCCCTGCAATCGCAGCTTCTTGCATTGCGTCAAGCGCTTGTTTAAAGCTTTTACCTGATGTTGTCGCTTCTTCGAATGCTTGGGTCGCGGGGATCAACGTGTCCATTAAACACTTATCACCAACAGTGGCACTGCTGATATCTTGTAATTCAGATAACCCATTTTGCAGCATGGCGAGAAAATCTTGTTGCGTTAGCTCTGTTTTACCTGAAATGCTGTCAGACATGCCCATAAAGAAGCTACCATACAACGGCCCCATTGACCCGCCAATACCTTCCATCAACGCATCTGAAATTTCTTCAAACCCTTCACTCAATGATAGTTGACGACCTTCAATTGCCTTGGCACATAAATTGAAACCTTTTGCCATATTGATCCCATGGTCACCATCACCAATAGCACCATCAATTTCGCTCAGGTATTCACGGTTTGTCACAATAATATTCACTAAATCAAGGGTTACTTCACTGCCACAATCCGTTGATATAACTTGCATAACTGGCTCCTTTACTTAACCTGAGTTAAACCTAATGAATACGCAGGTACATCCATCAGTGTTTTTAATTCATCATCTACCTTCATTAAGGTTAGAGTAACCCCCATCATTTCTAATGAAGTAAAGTAATTACCTACGTAATTGCGAACAATGCGCACACCTTTCTCACTCAATTGTTTTTCAACTTCTGCGTAGTAAATATACAGTTCCATTACGGGAGTCGCGCCCAATCCAGAAACTAGCACCACGACTTCATCCCCTTGTTTTGCCTGCATATCATCTAAGATTGGCGTTAACATGGTTTGAGCCATTTGTGCAGCAGATTGAATTGGCATGATTTCAATACCCGGCTCACCATGGTGCCCAATGCCTAATTCCATCATGCCATCTTCAATATGAAAATTAGGATGCCCTACCGCTGGAATGGTGCAAGACGTTAGACCGACACCAATAGAATGGCAGTTATTAATAGCTTTTTGCGCTGCGCCAATCACGCCATCTAGGTCATAACCTTTACTGGCGGCGGCGGCACCAACTTTCCACATTAAAATTTCACCGGCTACACCACGACGCTTTTCTTTTTCGCTGGCGGGTGCTGAGGCAACATCATCGGTTGCCACCACCGTTTTAATTTTAATGCCCGCTTTTTCAGCTTTTTTCATCGCCATTTTGACGTTCATGTTATCGCCTGCATAGTTGCCATATAAGCAAGCAACACCAGCGCCACTGTCAGCCGCTTTAAAGGCATCTAAGAATGCGCCTGCGGTTGGTGAGGAAAAAATTTCGCCAATCGCCACCGCATCTAGCATATTTTCGCCAACATAACCTAAAAATGCAGGTTCATGACCAGAACCCCCGCCGGTGACAATCCCTACTTTTCCTGGTACTGGCGCTTGTGGATATTTTAAAACCCGAGCGTTCTCCGTTTGCGCAAAATATTCAGGGTGCGCTTTCAAATAGCCTTGAATCGCATCTTCAACAACAAGATCAGGTTCATTAATGATTCTATTCATAATTCCCTCAATTTACTTATTTTCTGGTGTTAGCTGCATCTTTGCTGACTGTTCAAGCAGTTCTTGCGGTACAGTGATAAATTTCATCAGTATCGCACTAAATAAATAAAGCCCTGAGAAGATCCAAATCACGCCCAATGCCCCAACACTACTAATGAATATCCCTACTAATGCTGGACCAACAAAGGTACTTAACCCAGCACCTAAGTTAAGTACTGACATTGCGGCACCTTTGTTTTCAGGAGCTAGCGTTGGCATGATAGCTGAAAGTGGCACATATCCTGCCAAGCATGCGCCAAACAAACCGGCGGCAATCATCATCAGGGTATAACTGTGACCGAAATAGTACGGTACGTAATAAAACATTAGGGTACAAATCATACAACCGACACAACCGAACCAAATCACAATATTGCGCCAACCAATTCGGTCACTCACAACACCAAAAATAAGGTTAAAGGCAATATTGACAGTCCAAAGTGCGGCATAGATATGTAACCATTCTGTTCGAGAAAAACCAAAGTCAGCGAGAAACATTGGCATGAAGATCACAAAACCATATGCCGCTGATGTGTTAATGGTTCTTACAATGCCCCCTAAACCGATTTTAGGGTTTTCAAATGCGATGGTAATTCCTTTAAATAAATAGCTGAGCGAAACTTTTTCTTTTGGTTTGTCTTGTACATCGCCCGCTTTATTGCGATTGAGCGCTATCGCTATAAATGCCCCAATAGTGACAAATATCAGCCCACTCCATAACGTCGCCATTTCACCGAGAATAGGTAATGCATAACTTGAATACATCACGCCTAATACACCTAGCCCGCCACTATAAACGAACCAGAAAATTCCGACGGCTGAACCTAATTTTTTAATAGGTGCTTCATACGCTACCCAAACTAAAAAACCATAAGCAAACATTGGATAACCAAACCCGCGTAAGGCATAAGTTGGGACCATGATAGATAAACTATTGCTTGGCAGCCCGACGGATAAGAAAATAACCGAGCCAATCACAAACATCACAAAGCCAAAAATCATCACTCGACGCGCCGTATAAATCTCAGCAAGCACCCCTGATAACCATGCGGCAACCGCTGCAAAAAAACCATATACACTAAAAAGTAATGAAGATTCTTCAATACTCATTCCACGGCTAATAATAAAAGGCGATAGCCAACCTTGTTCTAGCCCTTCCCCCATCATAAAGATAAGGACGCCAAAATAGCCAAGTAGTAACTTTGGTGAAAAACCCGTTACTTTAGACAATTTATTGATTATCATATCGTTAACCTCAGTGCTTGTTCGCTGGGTTAGGACCTGAATAACAAGCCTTGGTAGGGTGACATTTATTCAGGTCCAATTTTTATCGTTATTTTTTATTTCGCGTTTAATTTGAACCGGCTACAGCATTATAGGTTCGGGTCTAAGACCACTTTAATATGCGGGTCACCTTTCGCCATCATAGAAAAGCCTTCTGCGAATTTTTCTAATGGTAAGATATCAGTGACGACACCTTTTGTTGGGAAATCACCATTACCGATACCTTCAATGACTAACGGGTAGCAATATGGGCCTAGGTGAGAACCTAATAAGTCCAGTTCCTTACGGTCGCTAATAATGCTCCAATCAACGGTCACTGGGTCTTTAAATACAGAGAACTCGACAAATGTTCCAAGTTTACGGATCATTTTCAGCCCCTGTTCTACAGATTTTGGTGCGCCTGTCGCTTCAATGTAGATATCGCAACCGTAGCCTTCCGTCATGTCTTTAACGATTTTATCCACATCATCACGTTTCGGATTCAATACGATATCCGCGCCAAATTCTTTTGCTAGTTCAAGGCGTTTATCAAAGAGGTCTAAAACAACCAGTTTTCCAGCACCAGACTTTTTAATCGCACCAATCATTCCTAAGCCTAATGTTCCTGCGCCTGAAAGTACTACCACATCCCCCAATTTGACATTGGCGCGCTGCACTGCATGTAAGGAGCAAGCATAAGGCTCAATCAAAATGGCATCTTCAATTGGCATATCAACAGGAACATGGTAGTTAATCGCTTCTTTAGTGAATTTCATGTATTGAGCCATACCGCCATTCACATTTTTTTGGAAGCCATACAGGTCATGTTTTTCACACATCCAATATTCACCACGTTTACAAAAACGGCACTCCCAACATGGGACGATTTGTTCGGAAATAACACGGTCGCCCAATGCAAAACCTTCTACCTTTGAACCAAAACCAACAACATGACCAATAAACTCATGCCCTGGGATCATCGGCGCTTTAATATACGCAGGTTGTTCATCATCCCCCCAAAAACTTGGGGCACCTTCGAAGGCTTTCACATCACCTGCACAAATACCGCAAGCTTCTACACGCACTAGAATTTCTTCTTCACTAATTTTTGGCACATCCACCGTTTCTAAACGGTAATCTTTCGGTGCATAAGCAACCACGGCTTGCATTTTTTCTGGGATGCCTGCGCTCATCGTTGCTTTTGAATCACAGTGTTCACACATAGTTCTATCCTCGGCGGTTTATAAAATGAACATAAGTTCAATGAAGATACAAATTAACCATACCTTCTTTTCTTTATCCTTGCCCATAACCAGATTGTCAAAGTGTGATTTAGAGCAAATATTCTTATAAAATAGCTTTTAAACGACTACTTTTCGCTATTTATCGAAAAAAAATGTAATTTAAAGCCCTAGATCACAGAATCAAGCATACCAAAAATAAAAACATATGTTCACCTATTGATTATTTGTTCATAAGATCCTATTTTCTATTAAGTACAATTGAATAGTTAATGAACATTTGTTCAACCATAAGGATCTCTATCATGCTATCTATTGCCATTGGTGCTGATGACGCTGCATTTGAAATGAAAGATTTAATTAAAGCTCATTTAAAAGAGCTAAATATTGAAGTGACAGATTACTGCTTAAAGACTGGGGTTGAAGATGAAATGTACCCCGACGTTGCTCATGCCGTCGCCACCGCCATCACACAAGGTAAACACCAACGCGGAATTTTAATTTGTGGCACGGGTATTGGGATGTCTATCGTAGCCAATAAAGTTGCGGGGATACGTGCAGCGCTTTGCCATGATACTTACTCAGCAGAGCGGGCACAAAAAAGCAATGACGCGCAAATTATCACTTTCGGAGCACGGGTAATAGGCCCCGAATTAGCCAAAATAATCGTCGACACATGGCTAGCTTCCCATTATGAAGGGGGACGTTCAGCACCCAAAGTAGCCCGTATTAGTGAATATGAAAATGGGGAACGTTAGTTTTAATTTGGGAGTTTTGTTATGTGCACACAAACACAAAATAAATTAGCAAATGCAATCCGCTTTCTTTCAATCGATGCTGTACAACAGGCAAATTCGGGTCACCCAGGTGCCCCTATGGGGATGGCAGACATTGCTGAAGTATTATGGAGAGACTACTTACAACATAACCCAGCCGACCCCTGCTGGCCTAATCGCGACCGTTTTGTGTTATCAAATGGCCACGCCTCAATGTTGCTATACAGTTTGCTTCATTTAACGGGCTATGATGTTTCTATCGAGGACTTAAAGCAGTTTAGACAATTACATTCAAAAACACCTGGTCATCCTGAATTAGGCTACACACCGGGAGTTGAAACCACCACAGGCCCTCTGGGACAAGGTATTGCTAATGCTGTAGGAATGGCTATCGCGGAAAAAACACTAGCGGCTACCTTTAACCGCTCAGGTTTCCCTGTTGTCGATCATTTTACTTATACTTTCCTCGGTGATGGCTGCTTGATGGAAGGGATTTCCCATGAGGTTTGCTCTTTAGCAGGGACTCTTAAGCTCAATAAGCTGATTGCTTTTTATGACGATAACCAGATCTCTATCGATGGTGATGTACAAGGCTGGTTCACCGATGATACCGCACAACGCTTTGAAGCCTATGGTTGGCATGTTATTAGAGCCATTGATGGGCATTCGCGTCCTGCAATTAAAGCCGCGATTGAGCAAGCCCATCAACAAACCTCTAAACCAACATTGATTATTTGTCGCACCACTATCGGATATGGCTCCCCCAATAAAGCGGGAACAGCGAGTTCACATGGTGCTCCCCTTGGGAACGATGAAATTGCATTAACGCGTCAACAATTAGGCTGGGAGTACCCACCTTTTGAAATCCCTGAAGAGATTTACCAACCATGGAATGCAATAGAGCGTGGTGCTGAACAGCAATTACGTTGGGAACAGGCTCTACGGGAATATGCCAAGCAATATCCCGAATTAGCCCTTCAATTAAACCAGCGCTTATCAAACCAACCCACCGGATCATTTAGTTCAGTTATCAATGAGTACATTCAGCACCTGAATAATAACCCAGCAGAAATTGCCACTCGTCAGGCTTCACAAAATGTTCTCAATATTATCGGCCCTGTTTTACCTGAGCTAATGGGTGGCTCGGCAGATTTAGCGCCGAGTAACCTGACTTACTGGTCAGGCTCAAAACCTATCAATGAATATCCTGCGGGTAATTATATTCATTATGGTGTACGGGAATTTGGCATGACTGCCATTGCCAATGGTATTGCATTACACGGAGGGTTTCGCCCTTACACCGCAACCTTTTTGATGTTCTATGAATATGCTCAAAATGCGGTACGCATGGCCGCCTTAATGAAATTACCGCAAATTCTGATTTACACCCATGATTCGATTGGCTTAGGTGAAGATGGACCGACTCATCAACCGGTCGAACAATTAGCCGCATTGCGGGCTACTCCCAACCTTTCCGTATGGCGGCCCTGTTGCCAAGTAGAAACCGCAGTTGCTTGGCAACAAGCCATACTGCAACAAAATAAGCCGACGGCCTTAGTCCTTTCAAGGCAAAATCTCCATCAGCACTCACGTACCTCTGAGCAACTTACCTGTATCCAGCGTGGGGGGTATATTTTACGAAGTAATAGCCAATCACCTGAGTTATTGTTAATTGCGACGGGCTCTGAGGTCACCTTGGCGGTTGAAGCCTGGCAGGTTTTAACCGCACAGGGTTTTAACGTCAATGTTATATCAATGCCATCCACTGATACTTTTGATAAACAACCTGATGAATATAAACAACAGGTTTTACCTAATCATGTTCGTCAACGTATTGCCATTGAAGCTAGCATTGATGATTACTGGCGTAAATATGTTGGCTTGGATGGGTTAATAATGGGAATGAATAGCTTTGGCGAATCTGCACCTGCTAAGCAGTTATTTGACTATTTTGGTTTCACTGTTGAAAAGCTAATTAGTATGTCACTTTCATTATTACAGGCCGATAAATAATTAAAGCTAAGTTTTATTAAAATTCGTTATCCTACTTTGTAATTATTATTACAAGCCAAATAATAACATTATTATTTGGCTTATTTTTAATTAAATAATTATTGAATACTATATCCACCATCAATAACTAAATTATGTCCAGTGATCATATCAGATGCATCACTGGCTAAAAATAACGCACATGCCGCAATTTCTGACGGTTCAGCAAAACGTCTAGCAGGAATTTTTTCTTTCATTTCATCACCTTTCTCCCCTTCCCATGCTTTTTTACCTAATTCCGTCATCACAATAGTTGGAGAAATTGCATTAGTTTGTATCCCTTTAGGGCTCCACTCCAGCGCTAATACTTGAGTTAAGCCAATGATCGCTGCTTTACTGGCACAATATGCGGCATGCTGATCTAAAGCAATGACCCCTGCTTGGGAAGCCATATTAATTATCTTCCCTTTTCCTTGTTTAATCATGATATTACCAACTGCCTGACAAACAAGAAAGGTACCTTTTAAGTTCACATTCATGGTTAAGTCCCAATCAGACTCTGCTAAATCTTCCGCAGGAGCTAATGCCACAATCCCCGCACTATTTACAGCAATATCCAATGAGCCATAATGCTGTAAAACCTGTTGAACCATTTGTGAAACTGACTCAGAATTTGTGATATCACATTGAATACCTAAGCTATTTCCTAGCGTTTTAGCTACCTCAGTAACCTTTTCTGATTTATCAACTAAGGCAACTTTAGCCCCTTTCTCGGCATATAACTGAGCAATGGCGAGCCCAATACCTGCGGCTCCCCCTGTGATCACGGCCACTTTACCATCAAGAGAAAAGTTGGTGTTATATCCACTAAATTTTTTCATTATAATTCCTTAACATCATGATGTGATATTTAATAAAAATATAATATGAATACGATGGTGAAACTGAAACACCATGATATTCGATGAGAGTTAATTAATATTTAGTTTTACTAATATAATAGTGTTACAGGTTTAAATCTATATTTATAATTTATAAAAATGAGCTACTTCTCATATTATTAGAAATGAAAAATAAGATTAAGAACATTTGTTCATAATTAAATTCAAACTGATTATTTGTTTATATTAACATGAGTATTTAATCCATTTTTTCGATAGCACAATGACAGATTATAAAACAATCATAGTCCCCTATTGATAGTCCTTTAACCACTATCTGCATAATACAGTATAAATTTAGCAATAACTGGCGCATAATATTAGTTATATCTAAATTGATATTGAACAACGTAAATGTACTGTCATCAGATAAAATAATGGAATGGGTATCATTCGCGTTAAACTGCGTATTTTAGTTAAATAGGTCATTGATAATATGGAACAAAACCATTTACTGCTACAATTGAAGGATATTGGTTATACCATTGATGGGAAAACAATTCTCGATAATGTGCAGATTAACCTACAAGCAGGTGATTTCAAATTAATCACAGGGCCTTCCGGTTGTGGAAAAAGCACCTTATTAAAAATAGTGGCATCTTTAATTTCCCCCACTCAAGGTTCGATCACCTTCAAGGGAAAAGATATCAGTACTATTTTACCAGAAACCTATCGCCAACAAGTTTCATACTGTACGCAAACGCCTGCTTTATTTGGCACAACAGTATATGATAATTTGGCATTTCCATACCAAATAAGAAAGTTACCTTTCAATAAAGATAAGATAATAAGTGACTTAAACTATTTCTCACTGCATGAAACTATTTTAGAAAAAGGTATCAATGAGCTTTCTGGTGGGGAAAAACAACGTATTTCTCTTATCCGTAACTTACAATTTTTACCGCAAATTTTGCTATTAGATGAAATAACCAGTGCCCTTGATGAAGAAAATAAAATCAAAGTAAATGAATTTATTCACCACCTTACCACTGATAAAAAAATCGGGGTGTTGTGGGTAACCCATGACCAAGATGAAATATCTCATACCAATGAGGTTATTACCCTTCCCATTCATCATGAAGAATAATAGGATATTACTGTGCACCAACCAGCCATCTCCAATGAATCACTAACATTTTCGGTCATGTTAGTTTTAGTGGCTATTTTTATTAGCCATAAAGAAAAACTTTCCCTAGAAAAAGATATAATTTGGAGTACCTGTCGAGCTATCATCCAGCTACTAATAGCGGGTTATATCTTAAAATACATCTTCAATGTTGATCATAAACTGCTCACCATCGCCTTAGTCATGTTTATTTGCGTTAATGCTGCGTGGAATGCCAAAAAAAGAAGTAAGTATATTGATAAAGTTTATGTTACGGCATTAATAGCGATTACATCTGGTACATTCCTAACGCTGCTTATCCTAATATTATCCAACGCAATAGAATTTACGCCTATGCAAGTCATCCCTATAACGGGCATGATAGCCGGGAATGCGATGATAGCCGTAGGATTATGCTTTAATAACCTTGGTCAACGTTTTGCCAGCCAACAGCAACAAATCCAAGAAATGCTGAGCTTGGGAGCAACACCGAAAGTGGCTTCTGCTTCCATAATCCGCGATAGTATTCGCGCATCATTAATCCCCACGGTTGATTCAGCTAAAACAGTTGGAATTGTTAGCCTTCCCGGCATGATGTCGGGGTTAATTTTTGCAGGCGTTGACCCACTGCAAGCGGTCAAATACCAAATTATGGTGACATTTATGCTACTGGGAACCGCCAGCCTTTCAACTATCTTGGCCGGTTATATGACTTATACGAAGTTTTATAATCAACGACATCAACTCTTAGTCACAACACTCAATAAGTAATTCGCCATAGCCCGCCTGTAAGTTAATTTTGTGCAGGCGGTTTCAATCATCATTATTAGCGTGGATTAGCTTATTCCTACTGGCAAGACTTCAATCAGTTGAGCTTGGCTATTTTCGTTATCAATTAAATTAAAAATATGATTAAGCATAGTAGGCACATCTTGTTTAACCATTTCAATATCATTACCTAGCAATGCAACGAATGGGTCCCAGTCGAAACAACCTAAATTAGGTTGCTGTAACCCAGTATACCCTTTATGCCCTAACCAACGCATCACTCCTTCTAATGAAATTGTTGAGTTAATAAATAAGCCACATTCCGCTATCTTTTGCGGGTCATTATTATGCTGCTTAAAGAAAACAGAGAGCGCTTTTTCTGCTTTTTCAGGCGCATAGCCACAAGCCAAAATATTTTCACTGGGGACATCTATGCTTAGCTCGCGATGGGCATCAATAAACCCGCGAATACGCTCGCGAGTATTATGATCATGCTCACGTCCACCAATAAAAATTAGAGCGGCGCCCTGTATAAGTGGCGTTTTTTGTTTGCGCAAAATACGTTGGGTTAGCGTTTTCGCCCCGAGATAATTGTCTGAAATGACCGAAGGCGCCAATGTGCCCGGCAAGTCTAAATTCAAAGTAGGCACGCCGGAGACTTGGCAGATTTCCGTAATTTTATCGGGGTTGGTTGCCCCTGTCGAAATCAACCAATCCACCTGATATGAAAGCATAGCGCGTGCCGCTTCAATTTCGAGTTTAGGATCACGTCGCGTACAGGTGATAATAGGAAATAGCCCTCTTTCACGTGCCATTTCCTCAAAATGCTCAACAATTGAACCGAAATAACGGTTGTCATATTTGGGTACTAACATGCCGATAATTTTAGACTTATTGCTGCGTAATAAGCTGGCCTGCTTATTTACAGAATAATTTTGTTCTTCCGCGATACGCATTACTTTCTGTGCAAGCTGTGCGCTAATCCGCCTTTTTTGCCAATTTCCATTGAGTACAGCACTCACCGCACTGGCTGAAACCCCCGCTAATTCTGCAAGGTCGTAGATCGTTGTTTTCTTATTTTGTCTGATCTTTGTCACAGATTCATATCTCCATTTTTTACTAGCTTGACACCAAAGTAGAAAAGTCGCAATACTGCTACATCGATTGAGCAGAACTGAAATTGATGAATTCTGAGCTGATATAAAACAAAAAAATATTATCAGTCTTTCATATGTAGCCACCTATCCGTTCCTGTGACTCATTGTCATTTCATTGATTTCACAATGCTTTTTATTCTTATATTTCCGCTAAAATACCCAATTGGAGTAAAAATTATGGCTATTTCCATTGAAAACAAAGTCGCAGCAATCACAGGTGCCGCTTCTGGTATCGGTCTTGAGTGTGCTCGTACACTGATCAAAGCAGGCGCTAAAGTCGTTTTGATAGACCGTGCTGAAGAAAGATTGAATCAACTCGTGGCTGAACTTGGCGAAAACGCTATTCCATTAGTCATCGATTTGATGAACCCCAAACAAGTTGATGGGATGTTAGATGAAATCCTAAAAAAAGCAGGTCGTTTAGATATCTTCCATGCCAATGCGGGTGCCTATATTGGTGGGCCCGTTGCTGAAGGCGACCCCGATGTATGGGATAAGGTATTAAATTTAAATATTAATGCAGCTTTTCGTAGTGTTCGTGCCGTATTACCACATTTTATTGCTCAAAAGTCTGGCGATGTATTATTCACCAGTTCAATCGCTGGGGTCGTTCCTGTGATCTGGGAACCAATTTACACTGCATCAAAATTTGCCGTTCAAGCGTTTGTCCATTCTACGCGCCGCCAAGTCTCTGAGCATGGTGTGCGTGTTGGTGCAGTATTACCAGGCCCTGTTGTCACCGCACTACTCGACGATTGGCCGCAGGAAAAAATGGATGAGGCATTAGCTAATGGCAGTTTAATGCAACCGATTGAAGTGGCTGAAGCCGTTTTATTCATGTTGACGCGCCCCAAAAATGTCACTATCCGTGATTTAGTTATCGTTCCAAATAGCGTCGACCTCTAACCTACCAACTTGTCATAGATTACAGCACACATCTTGGAGGAAAAAATGAGTAATCCAACGACCTCATTAAATAATAATGACAATGTCGTTATTGGTATTGATGTTGGCACCGGTAGCGCGCGTGCCGGTGTTTTTGATATGGCTGGTAATATGCTAGCCTCAGCCAAACATGATATTTCACTTTTTCGCGATAGCGCTAATTTTGCGGAACAGTCGAGTAATGAAATATGGAAAGCAGTTTGTTACTGTGTCAAACAAGCGATCACCTCTTCTAATGTAAAACCACAACAAGTGGTTGGAGTCGGTTTTGATGCAACCTGCTCACTCGTCGTCATTGGACACGATAAGCACCCGATCACTGTTAGCCCGTCGAATGACCCTGAACGTAACATCATTGTGTGGATGGATCATCGAGCGACTGAACAAGCAGAGCGTATTAACCAGTTAAAACACCCCGTTTTAAATTATGTGGGCGGCAAAATTTCTCCAGAAATGGAAACACCAAAGATATTGTGGTTAAAAGAAAATTTACGCCAAACCTATGATAACGCATGGCAGTTTTTTGATTTAGCTGATTTTTTGACATGGAAATCAACGGGTTCACTGGCCCGCTCAACCTGCACCGTCACCTGCAAATGGACCTACCTTGCCCATGAAAAACGTTGGGATGCTGATTATTTTCAACAAGCTGGTTTATCTGAACTGGTCGAAGAAAATTTCTCCCGCATTGGGCAACAAATCGTTGAGCCGGGCACGCCTTGTGGTTCAGGGTTAACAGAACAGGCCGCACAGCAAATGGGCTTACTCGCAGGCACTCCTGTTGCTGCCGGTATGATTGATGCTCATGCAGGAGGGATTGGGACTGTAGGTGTGAACGGTGATGCAACTGCAAATATGGCCTATGTATTTGGTACCTCTTCATGTACCATGACAACCACCAAAGAACCTGTTTTTATACCTGGGGTCTGGGGGCCTTATTATAGCGCTATGGTTCCTGGTATGTGGTTAAACGAAGGGGGGCAAAGTGCCGCTGGTGCTGCAATAGACCAACTGCTTTCATTACACCCAGCCTCAGCGCAAGCTCAAATAGCAGCCAAAGGACAAGGGAAATCATTACCTGTCATGCTAGCAGATTTAGTTCTAGAAAAAGCTGATTCTCCTTCTCAATCCGTTGAACTAGCACAAAAAATACATGTTGTCCCAGAATTTCTAGGTAACCGAGCGCCTTTTGCCGATCCACATGCAAGAGCTGTGATTGCAGGTTTAACAATGGATAACAGCATGGAAAATTTACTGTCTTTCTATGTTGCCGGTGTTTGTGGTATTGGGTATGGTTTGAGGCAAATAATTGAAGCACAAGCTAAATCAGGTGCTTCAATCGAAAATATCGTTGTTAGTGGTGGAGCGGGTCAACACCCACTAATCCGCCAATTACTTGCAGACGCATGTGGCGTGCCAGTTATTTCAACCCGAGCAAGTGAACCTGTATTGCTGGGTTCCGCTATCCTAGGTGCTGTTGCAGGAAAAGTCTGTAATGATGTCGCACAGGCTATGAATAAGTTTAGTGCGATTGATTTAACTTACCACCCGAATAAGGCCTATAAAGCGCATCACGATATACGGTTTGCGTCTTTTTTACACTTACAGAAATGCGCTAGAGAGTTAAAAGGTTAAATAACTATTAGCTAGCCTTATAATGAAGAAAGCCGCTTTATGGCTTTCTTCTCTCTGTTCCTGTTTATTTGTATGTTGAACGGATAAAAAGCCCTTACCGACTAATCTCAAAAGCAATATTTTTGCCATAATGCATTTACCATCTCCATCGGTAATAAGTCATAGTCCCCTTCAACCATTGGAATAGACATTGTGACTCTACCATCATTATAGGTATACGCTTTCACAATAAATTTTTTGTACCCTTCTAACTTAGCATTTTTTACGCGAAAAACTTCGCCACAAACATAGCCTAAGTCTCCCTTGTCTGCTGTTTGCCGAATAAAATTATATTTCACGCCTTTAAATGACGCAGATTCAGGATAAGACAAGTAATCTTCCACACTACTTTTTGCCATTTTTACCAAATCAGGTGTTGGAGCATAATTCATCGTTACTCCTAAAATAAAAGAGCACCCAGTTAACAATAAGATTGTGAGCAACTTTATGATATTCATGTTTTTAAGCTCTCATAAACGCAATGACACAGCCAATTGACCAAAATGACACAACAGTACTTCTCTCAAAAATACCTGAGTAGTTATTTTTAGCTAATTGTAAGTAAATAAGAATTAATTTAATAATAAATGGCGCCACCTACTTAAGAATACCTTATTAGATAGCCACATTTGTCCTAATCACTATTTTTTGTAATAGTGATAATCTACGTAAATAGACACAACTAGTTTCATATAGGTTATTCGTATTTATACTTTATTTTACCCATCACATGGGTAAGTATACCAGCATTAAGCTAAAAATATAAATAGTACCCGAAAGATTAACTGTTTCAATTTGTATTTTTTTCACAAAAAGCGTTTCTCTTTTATATGACAGAAACAATAATTGGACTTAATTGTTAATTATCATTTAATAATAATCACTTCAAATATATTATTAAACAATTCGAATTAAGAATTAGTGTGTCTAATTGTTAATAAACTCATATAATGCGTATATAGACTCAGTATATGAGTAAATTATTTATTTATTTTATTATTGAGTAATTTTATAAATAAGATTATCTCTTCCAAGAAAAACACAAAAAAAATAAAAATAAATATAAATCAATAGATTATAATCAAAAGGAAAGTTAGGTTATCTTCTTCTACTAGTTTCATAAGTAGCGTCATTACCTTTCCATTATCAATATTATTTTACATCCCATATTGCCCACAGCCCAAAAAACCAAAACAAAAAATATCGTAATAGATTGATTAATAATTAAAAATTATAGATAATGAGATTACAATGAGCATTTTGAAAGTGATAAAAAACAGATTAATACAATTATTTAACAAATAAACCATAAGAATATTTAACGATATCATTATGATTTAAATCTTGTATGTACCTCAAACATCTCCCAATTCGTCTAGTTAAACTAACCCAAATTACAGAATATTCCTATAAAAACCCCCTATTAAACTAATACATAAAATTTTCCGACTAAAAATGACAAATTTAAATTTCAAATTCAGGTAGCATTGCCTTCCAAAGAAAAAGGGTATGCCATGACACAAATTCAATTACTTTTGCTTGCAACCAACAATATAAAAAACAATACAGACCTAAGCCATTCTCAAGAATCTTATGTTTACCAATACTATTATGCTAATGTGGCTAATCAGTTTGGTTGTATTAAAAGCTATATTGCTGAGTTTATTAAACAAACCTCTTCCGCCTTAGATAATGACCCACAGTTATCGGAACAACGTCAACAAATATATTCAACCGTTGAACGTTATTTGGAAATAGCTGAAAAACGTTATATTCAGAGACAGAAATTGCTTCAGAAACAATGAAAGTACAGATGTAAAAAAGGCCTGCAAATGAGGCCTTTACCGATACAACTCCGTTTACCTACCTATCTACTGCTCTTGTAACTCCAATTCCGCTATCACTGGCAGATGGTCACTGACACTTGACCATTGAAACTCTTCGCTATCCGTTGGTATTTGCATTTCATTTACATTCCACACTTGCCCTTTAAATGTAAAAATGTGGTCTATGTCAATCGCTGGATTAACTGCTGGCCAACTACGATAATCCGTCCCTTTTTTCTCAACGGGCTGCCACATATAACGGATTTCTTGAATAGGTTGTTCATTAGCCGTTGAGTTAAAGTCACCAGCTAATATTTTTATTGATGCAGCTATATTATCAAAACCAGTGTCTGTATCCCCAATGCTCGCATCTAAAATATGACGAACCTGCCCAATACGCACTGTTGGGTCTTTTTGCCAATCAAGATGAGTCCCCATTATAATAATTGGCGCATCAAAACCCGGTTTTGTTATCTGAGATAATAATACAACACGTTGCTCCGCATCGCCTGAAGGCAAGTTAATGACTTTTGATTTTTCAATTTTATATTTTGATAAAATTCCTACGCCATATTCACCACCATCAAAATCTAATGCTTTACCAAATGCAAAGTGCATCTTGTTAGCCTTAGCGATTTCCTCCAGTTGATTAACATGTTTACTGCGCGCCGTTTTGTTATCAATTTCGGTTAAAACAATGACATCTGCATCAATTCTCGCAATTGCTTTATTTAAAGCATCGAAATTTTTCACATCTGATGCCAACTCGTTCTTTCCGATATTATAAGTTGCAACTTTAATCGTAGGCTTATTCGCGGTATAGACCTTATTCGGCGTACCTCCGTCTTGCACCTTAAGTACTTCAGACCCCGTGGTTGTTGCTAATGCACCGCAAGAAACTAAAATTGCGGTAGAAATAACTGTTTTTAATAATTTCATTATATTTCCCCTGCTATTGTCTAAAGCTATAAAGAGGTCAATACCCGTCAAAAGTCTAAACTTAAGTACAGGTGAAATATGACCTACTAATATACTGTAGCAAGGAATAAGAATGATGCAGTGACCAAGTCGACAATCTTATTTTGAGAGGCAAAAAAACAATCTTTTTTAGAACAAAAAAGTGACTTCTTATAGAATTTCTTGTTTAAGAGACAGTTAAATAACAAAATAGTGTGACTAAATCGATACCCCCCTATGCACTTTGCCTAGCTTCGAACTTATAAGGGAAAATGACTTCTTCTTGTCTCTGTGAAAGATCACCGTCAGTATCCGCTAACCATCTTTGCAACTTCTTGGCAGCTTCTCTCGCCATTTTGCTATAATCAATGCGTACCGAAGTCAAGGATGGGTGAATATGGTCGCAATTTGCGGACCCTTCAACACAAGCAACAGCCAACATTTTCGGCACTTTAATCAAGCGCCTTTGACATTCAAAAATAACCCCTAACGCAATCATTTCATGGCTACAAATCACAGCCTCAAGTTCAGGCTGACGAGTTAGCATTTCGCTAATCGCCTGACGTCCAAAATCCATGGTAGCAACATAAGGAGTCGTAATGCTTTGATCTGCACTTTGGTTATATTCGAGCATGGCCTTATTCCAGCCACTTAGTTGCTGGCTTTGCATTTTATTATCCATTTGAGCCCCAATATAGCCTATCTTCTTATACCCTTTTTGTAACATATAATGTGTTAAAAAATTAACCGCTTCCCCTATATTACTTTTAATATTCAATGTAAATGGATGACTCCCTCCCCCAGCAACACTGATAACAGGTATATCTACATTTTTAAGGTAGGTGTATACCCCCTCTGAATTAATCGCACCAAAAATGATCAAGGCCGCAGGGTTACTCTGTAATAATGTAGATAAAACTTCAGATTCTTTTTTCTGCTGATAGTCATGACTACCAATGACAACTTGATAATTATTTTTATTCAAAACCTCTTGTAATGATTGTAGAAATACCGAACTAGCATTATCACGTAACGACGGAATTAAAACGGCGACTGTTCGGCTTTGGCCTGACGCCAAAATACCCGCAGCTGAATTTGGAATATAACCCAGTTCTTCAACTGCCTCGTTGATTTTTTCACGTAATTTGTCTGAAACCAATTCAGGCGTACGAAGCGCTCGGGATACTGTCATTGACCCAACACCTGCATATTTTGCAACATCTTGCAGCGTGACTCGCCCTGTATTTTTTCTTTTTCGTGTTTTTTCCATAAAATACTTTTAATTAGCCTAAACTTATTATTAACCCGAGTAACTTACCATAGGTTGAATTTGTTAATCAGCCAACAAGTGTCCTGAATTAGTATTTGTTCGCTATTTTTATTCAAAATGATAGCGCTATCACGAAAATGAAAGTTTAAGCTAGATAGCGCTACCATAGATCACTACTATTCATTCAACCATTAAAAAAGATAAAAATTCAGCATACCAGGAGTAACTCTATGCTAACGACATTACTGACCCCTAACGTCATTCAGGTCGTCGAAAGCGCCACTGATTGGCAAGATGCGATAAAAATCGCCTGTAGCCCTTTGGTTAATAATAAATTCATCGAACCAAGATATATTGATGCCATTATTAAATCACATGAGAAAATTGGCCCTTATTATGTATTAGGACCTGGCATTGCGATGCCACACGCACGCCCAGAAGATGGCGTAAATCAATTATCACTAGGTTTAACTGTTATTAAACAAGGTGTTGAATTTGGCTCTGAAGGCAACGACCCAGTTAAGTTATTAATTGTTCTCGCAGCAACAGATAGCAACAGCCACATTGGCGCTATCGCAAAGTTGGCGGAGCTTTTTGATAATCAAGAAGATATAGACAGCATCATGCAATCAGAAAACGTAGATGACATTCTTAGCATCATCGCTAAATATGAATAATTAAATATTAAGGTAAATATTATGAAAATCACTGTTGTTTGTGGAAATGGTTTAGGCACAAGTTTGATGATGGAAATGAGCATCAAAAATATTTTGAAAGACTTACAAGTAAGTGCTGATGTAGATCACGTCGATTTAGGCTCAGCAAAAGGAACTGTAAGCGATATTTTTGTAGGAACAACTGACATTGCAGAGCAATTGGTTGCCCAACAAGTCGGTGGCGAAATCGTAGCGCTCGATAACATGATTGACAAAGTCGCGATGAAAGAACGCCTGTCTGTTGCTTTACAAAAACTTGGTGCAATGTAAGCGGAGGCACTATGTCATTTTTTCGTTTTCTGATGCAGGATGTTTTATCTGAACCTGCTATTTTAGTCGGTTTAATCGCCCTTATCGGTTTAATAGCGCAGAAAAAACCGGTGACTGAATGTATTAAAGGCACCATTAAAACCATCATGGGTTTTGTCATTTTAGGTGCAGGTGCTGGTCTAGTCGTAAGCTCATTAGGTGATTTTTCAGCTATTTTCCAACATGCATTTGGTATAAATGGTGTTGTACCGAATAACGAAGCAATTGTTTCCATTGCACAAAAAAGCTTCGGCCGTGAAATGGCAATGATTATGTTCTTTGCGATGTTAATCAATATTTTGATTGCTCGTTTGACGCCTTGGAAATTCATTTTCTTAACCGGTCATCATACCCTATTCATGTCAATGATGATTGCAGTGATCTTAGCTACAGCAGGAATGGAAGGAACCTTACTGGTTACTGTAGGCTCACTGATTGTTGGTTTCTGTATGGTCTTTTTCCCAGCAATCGCTCACCCCTACATGAAAAAAGTCACGGGCTCAGATGATGTTGCAATCGGCCATTTCTCGACAATTTCTTATGTATTGGCCGGCTTTATTGGTAGCAAATTCGGTAATAAAGAACACTCTACCGAAGATATGAATGTACCAAAAAGCTTATTATTCCTACGTGATACTCCAGTCGCCATTTCATTTACCATGTTCATTATCTTCATTATTACTTGCTTATTTGCAGGTGGTGATTTTGTACGTGAAGTCAGTGGCGGTAAAAATTGGTTCATGTTCTCATTGATGCAATCTATTACATTCGCTGCGGGCGTCTATATTATTCTGCAAGGTGTGCGTATGGTTATTGCCGAGATAGTTCCTGCATTTAAAGGGATTTCTGACAAATTAGTACCAAATGCAAAACCCGCTTTAGACTGCCCAGTAGTATTCCCATATGCCCCAAATGCTGTATTAGTAGGCTTTTTAAGTAGTTTTGCAGCAGGTGTTTTAGGCATGTTTGTATTGTATGCATTAAACATGACCGTCATTATTCCTGGTGTTGTCCCACATTTCTTCGTCGGTGCAGCCGCTGGGGTATTCGGTAACGCAACAGGCGGCCGTCGCGGGGCTATTTTAGGTGCGTTTGCTCAAGGCTTGTTGATTACTTTCTTACCTGTATTCCTATTACCTGTTCTGGGTGATATTGGTATTGCTAACACTACATTCAGTGATGCTGACTTTGGTGCAATCGGAATTTTATTAGGTATTATCGTTCGTTAAAACACATAAACTCCCCAATATTGTTATACTATTGGGGAGTCATTGATTAATCCAGAAACATTAAGCATCACAGCAACTCCTTGTTTACTTGATTACGATATAGCACAACTATCAAATAACTATCACAAAAATACAAATTAGAGCTACCACCTTAGCGATAAAGCCTGACTTTAATGCCTATAGGTTCAAAGCATATATATGCTCACCATCAATAATCTCACCAGTAAAGCTGAACCCATGACTGCAATATATTTTTTTAGCAATCATATTTTCCTCATCTAACCCAAGAGAGATTTTTCGTATTTCTAAGCTATTTAAATACACCAAAATTGCAGAAAAAGACTGTTTTCCTAAACCTTTACCAAGGTATTTATAATCCAACATAAAACGACAAATAAAAGCATGAGTTGGCTGTTCATCAACTATTTTGTACATAAAAAAGCCAATTAATTTATCATCCCAATAAAGTGCTTTGGGGATATATTCCGGATAATAGTGAGACTCCGCTATTGAGTATGCATTGCAACATACGTGCTCTTCTAATACGGTAGCAATACCATTTTTATTTGATGTAAGTTCACATACATCCCAAAAATTGAGTTTTGTTATTTCTTCAATATGAACCATAGATATTTTACCTAATTTTTAATACCGCTAAATACCGGTTAATTTCTGTTGTTAAATAATCGGGGAAGCTTATTAGACAACAAGTCGTTGGTCGATTTCGCGTCAATTGTGCTCAGTAAAATAAAAAACCAGCCCTAAATGAATAGAGCTGGTTTCAATAATATAATTTTTGTTAATCAGTGCTGATTATTGGCTATTTCGCATATCCATAATCATTTTACCGTCATAATCTGCGCCAACAACAATGTTAGGCACTTCACCTTTATATTTATGTGCTTTAATTTGTTCAATTTCTAACTGTTTCCAGTTAATCATTTCACGGGTGATTGTGCGTTGTAATATCGCATTAGCCTCTGCTTCCTTCTGAGCCGCATATAATTTTGCATCAGCCTCTTGACGCATCGCAAAAGAACTTGCTTGCGCATTACGTTCCCTCGCTATCGCTTGCTGTTCCGCTGATTCCCTTTCAGCTTCAGCAATCACCACTTTTTTCTGTGCTAACTCACGCTCTTTTTCGGCTTCTGCTTTCGCTTGGTTGATCTGCTCTTGGCGCATTTTAGTGTTGACCACTTGTTCCTGAACAACTTCTGGTAGAGTAATATCTTGGATCATGATTTCTTTTATTGTATACCCATATGGGGATGCATACCCTTGAATTGCATCACGGATAGACTCTTGAAGCTTCCTTTGTGTATCAGCCGTATACAGGTCTTGTGCATTAGCGACGTCTTTACCAAATTCGAGAATGGTTGAGATAAGCTTTTGGCGTACATATTTATCCAATGCCTCACTTTCAGTACCACCGTTAATACGCAATACTGGTGCTTTAGCACCATCAAACTGTAGCATTACAGTAATATCGACAATCGATTTTAGCTTATCCTGTGAAGGCACTCTTAATTCCTTTAATGAAACACGAATGTCTTTCGTCGAATATGTATCGAAAGTAGTAAATGGGTTAATAGGGAAATGCAAACCTGCATCATAAGCGACAGGGTCTACTTTACCTAGAAATGTTCCCACTTTAACAGAACCGTCTTGCACAATTGTATATGAATTAATACCAATAATACCGATTACAAATAGCAATACTGCACCAACAACCAATTTAACCATTGATTTAAATTGCATGAGTTAATCCCTATCTAACAATATTAGTCATTATAATAAACCGACTATTGTCACTACTTATCGGACAACTACAAGTCTAATATTCCTAAAGTTAAAGGCTAACCCATCTATCCAACAAGATAAAACAGCTCAAATTACAGTCAATTAAAAATTGAATGCAAAAAAATCACAATTACATGTTATACAATGCATTATTATATATTTATTATTTAATAGTTTTTATGTTTATCAGATTACCCCAGTGATGGCGAATGATAATTTTCAATGAAATTCAATTAATTTATTTGTTTTTTCTTCATCTACCTCTCTTTTCTCATCGATAGTATACCAATTAATAGCTTCTTTTATTAATGCTTCTGTTGCATCAATAAAATCCTCAGGGTTATTTTTTGAAAGCTCTTCTAATATTAAAGGAATTTCAGTGCAACCCATTACAAACTTATCAATACCACGTGATTTTAGTTGGCTAATATAAGGATAGAGCAACTCTCTTGCTTTAGCTAAATCACCCGATTTATATAAAATAATACTCTGCATTATTTTATATTGATTAACCTCATCGGGAACAATACATTCAATATTGTTCACATTTAGTTTTTCTTGATATAATTTAGTATGAATGGTTGCTGTCGTCGCCAATAGTGCTACCTTTTTAACATTATCCTCAATTATTTTTTTACATGCTGCATCAATAATGCTGATAAAATTAATATTAATTTCTTTCTTTAAGTCCTCATACCAATAATGCGCCGTATTACATGGCATAATAATGCAAGATACACCTGCACTTTCAAGTATTTTAAGTGAGTGTATCATTGCTGGTAATGGTGATGGCCCATTATAAATAATATTTTCTGTTCTATCTGGAATATCAGGCAATGACACAATAATAATAGGAATATGTTCTTGGTCCTTACTTGCATGTGTATTATTGATTAATTTAATAAAAGCATCCGCGGTTGCTCCGGGTCCCATTCCCCCTAACATACCTAATATTTTTTTCATAAGCCCTCCATCAAATTAATGATATCATGACATATTGTTAGCATTAGGTAATTGCAGAGTTTCTATAAGTCATGCTAAATTTGCATAGTAGATTAATAACTAAAAACCATTAGAGGACACAATGATCAGTAATCTTGAAATTAAATGGTTGCACGATATTGTTGTACTAGAAGAATGTAGAAGTTTTACGTTAGCTGCAGAAAAAAGAAATATATCACAGTCTTCTTTCAGCCGAAGAATTCAATCAATTGAATCATCGGTTGGCTTTGAAATATTTGATAGAAATACCAACCCATTACAACTTACCACACAAGGAAAAAGCTTTATTGTTTATGCCAGAAATTTACTTGATGACATTTATTTTCAAATAAACCGAATTAAAGGTATAGATAATGACAAGCAAAAAATTAATATTTCGGCTGCGCATTCACTTTCAGTATTTTTACTTCCTGACTTTATTTCACAATTTTCAAAAAATGTAGATAAGATTTTTTTTGTAGAGTCAATAAATGTTGATGAAGCAGTACATAAACTCAAAGAAGGGCAAAGTGATTTTATATTATCATTTTATAACGAAGAGTTAATGTCATCACCATTCTTACACACGAAAATACTAGAAAGCCGGCTACATCTTGTCTCTCCCTGCGACGAAAAAAAACGCCCTATTTTCAATATTGATAGCTCAACATTGCCTTTAATGAAGTATACAGATGAAAGCTATATGGGGAGGCAAGTCAATCAATTAATCAATAAATCAGATAACCTTCCCTTTGAACTTTCTTTTGTTTCATCTATGAGCGATGTATTAAAACGCATGATACTAACAGGTAGCGGCGTTGGTTGGTTACCTGATTACTCAATTAAAAATGAACTTGAAAAAAATGAATTAGCTATTTTAGACCCAAAATTATCAGTCACTATGGGGGTTTATATCTATCGAACCGAAGCTAGGTTAAATATCTCATCAGAACGCTTTTGGCAGTTTATGAGAAACCAAACCGCGCAATAACTACCAATGCTTAAAGAAATAGCCCTTCTGATAAGAAGGGCGTTAACTAGATAATAGTGACCATCACTATAAAGTTGTGGGTGTTTTTTCGCTCATCACTATTTCAGACTCCTCATTTACACGCCCTTTTCTCTCTTCTAAACGAGATATAACCGCGGTAGAGATACTGTTACCAACAACATTTGTTGCCGTTCTTCCCATATCAAGAAATTGATCGATGGCAAGTAATAGTAAAATCCCAGCTTCAGGTAAACTAAACATAGGTAATGTCGCGGCAACAACCACAATAGATGCCCTTGCTACACCAGCCATACCTTTACTTGTTACCATTAAGGTTAACAAAATAAGTATTTGCTCTGTGATACTCAAGTCAATCCCATAGGCATTCGCAATAAACAATACGGCAAAAGACTGGTACATCATTGAACCATCAAGGTTGAAGGAATAACCAAGAGGCAATACAAAACTTGTCACTTTTTTAGGGACACCATACTGATTTAAAGCTTCCATTGTTTTTGGATAAGCTGATTCACTACTTGCAGTTGCGAAAGCGAGAGCGACAGGCTCACGAATTAATTTCCCCAAACTAAAGACAGATTTTCCTAAGAAAACATAGCCAGCAAAGAAAAGTACTGCCCACAATACCGCTAAAGCAATATAGAAAAGCCCAATTAATTTCCCATAGTCATAAAGTAAACCTAAACCTTCAACCGTCACGGCTGAAGCAATTGCAGCAAATACCGCAATCGGTGCAAAGCTCATCACATAATCGGTAATACGGAACATGATGCGAGATAAGTCTTCAATTAAAGTCACTATGGGGCTTTTTTTGTCTTTACAAATAAATGCAAGACCAGAGCCAAAAAAGATTGAGAAAACTAATATCTGTAAAATTTCATTGTTCGCCATTGCTTCCGCAAAGCTTTTAGGGAAAATATGTGTGATGAAAGCTTTCAGAGTAAACCCTGATGTATTTAAACCACTATCTACCGCAGCCGCTGGAACTGTTAAGTTTAAACCTACACCTAATTGGAATACATTGACAAAAACCATTCCAATTAATAATGAAATTACAGCTGCTGAAATAAACCATACCATCGCTTTAATTGTAATACTACCAACAGAAGAAGAGCCTCCCATTGATACAATCCCTGACACGATTGTTGCAAATACAAGTGGTGCAATAATCATTTTTATTAAACGTAAAAAAACATCAGTAATAATATTCATATAAGATGCGATATTTTTTGCTTCTTCTACTGATGCGGCATAATTATGAAACCCCCATCCTAATATAATACCTAGAATAATAGCTATCATAATTTGTTTCATGAGTTTGTGTCTGTTCATTCGTACCCCTATTTTATTTATTTAAAGTCATAGTTATCACCTATAACCTTTTATTGGATGCGACTCTTGAGCCTGAAATCGATAGTTACATTTTTTTAACTTAAAGAGAAATGCAAATGGGCGAAATACCATGCAAAAAATGCATAAGGCAACAATTTAATTTAACACACTGAGATATAAGGCTTTAAATAGAATAGACCTTACAATAAACCTAACATTATATTTTAAAAATTATCCTTTTTATTTAAAAAATTTATTTTTTTCAATGTTGATAAAAATAATTCTGTATTAGATTAAATACTGTTTGAATAAAAATAAGTTTAAAGACCGCTATCTACTTAACTAAAGCAAGTATGACTTATATAATGTTTGATACTTCTGATCCTTTCTTGTGGTCCTTTCTTCTACTGCATTTATTCATCTGGAAATTAGCCATAAAATAGAAGTGGTAATGCTAATTATTATAGTCATTGAACAGTTAAATTTAGCAACGCTTATTATCTCACCTATTCAACTCCTCCTTTAAAATACGACTTTTATCCCGCTAAATTTGAACCAAGAAATGTTAGCTAATATGCCATCAATAAGCTTATGGGCATGATTGCAGTCATTAAATAGTCAACATGATCGATTTCAATCAAAGTATCGGTGCACTCCATACGCCCTATTTCTGAAGTTATCTCACTATATTTAACGATAAAAAGACTATTTATGAGTGAAAATGATACTTCTCCACTAAAAATCATTAATGAGATCTAGGTCACGGCTGTTTTATTTTGATTGAATATAATCATTATGACTAAAATAAATCATGGCGGAGAAAACCATGCAAATAAAAAAATCGATAGAACGTATACCTGGCGGCATGATGGTTGTGCCATTAGTCATCGGTGCTCTGATCAATACCTTTGCACCCCAGTCTCTCGAAATAGGAGGCTTTACCACTTCACTATTTAAAAATGGCGCTCCCGCACTGATAGGGGCGTTTTTACTGTGCATGGGGGCAGGCATTAGCTTCAAAGCAGCCCCTCAAGCCCTATTACAAGGCGGTACAATCACATTAACAAAATTAATTGTCGCTATCGCTCTCGGGCTCGGTGTCGATTACCTGTTTGGTATGGACGGCATCTTTGGTTTAACTGGCGTTGCAATTATTGCTGCTATGAGTAATTCAAATGGTGGCTTATACGCTGCGTTAGTGGGGGAATTTGGTAACAAACGGGATGTCGGTGCTATCTCAATTTTATCTCTCAATGATGGCCCTTTCTTTACCATGATCGCATTAGGTGCCGCAGGGATGGCAAATATTCCTTTAATGGCCTTAGTTGCAGTTCTCGTCCCACTGATTGTTGGTATGATTTTAGGTAACTTAGATCCGCATATGCGTGACTTCCTGACAAAAGGCGGGCCAATATTAATCCCTTTCTTTGCTTTCGCATTAGGTGCAGGGATCAACTTAGAAATGCTATTACAAGGGGGCTTAGTGGGAATTTTATTAGGTGCCCTCACCACATTTGTTGGAGGTTGGTTCAATATCAGAGCTGACCGTTTAGTTGGCGGCTCAGGTATTGCTGGCGCAGCCGCATCAAGTACCGCTGGCAATGCCGTTGCAACGCCACTGGCAATCGCCCAAGCAGACCCATCCCTTGAAGCAATTGCGCTATCTGCAGCCCCATTGATTGCAGCCTCGGTGATCACAACGGCCATTTTAACCCCAGTTCTGACGTCTTGGGTCGCTAAACGTCAACAAGCTAAACAGCCTCAAGCTGCCGAAGAGTGAGGAATTAGTCATGAAACTACTCGTTATTGCGGACGATTTTACAGGCGCCAATGATACTGGCGTCCAGTTTGCAAAAAAACAGGCTCGAACTGAGATATTACTCGATAGCACACAAAAACATTCGTGGTTTGCTGATGTCGTGGTGCTCAACACCGAAAGCCGTGCACTAAATGCAGAAACTGCCTCGGATAATCTCCGAGGTAGCTTAAAACCCTTTTTATCACAAACTGAAAAGCCTTTAATTTATAAGAAAATTGATTCAACATTCCGCGGTAATATCGGCATAGAAATTGAAACGGTTATGTCTGAAGCCAATCTTAAACTCGCTATTGTTGCCGCAGCTATTCCTGCTGCTGGACGAGTAACCTTAAACGGTGAGTGCTTAGTTAATGGAAAACCACTGATAGAAACTGAGTTCGCATCTGACCCAAAAACACCCGTAGTTTCATCACGTATACAAACGATAATTCATCAGCAAACTGCTCTTCCCGTGATCGAGATCTCTTTAGAACAAATACGTTCAGGGCAGTTCGCAACATGGCTACAAACACAAGCGCCTACACAAGCAACTATTATTGTTACCGATGCCGAAAATGAGCGTGATTTAACCTTAATCGCTGAGGCCGTTTCCTCATTAGTTGAACCTTGCCTATTAGTCGGAGCCGCTGGGTTTGCAAATGCCTTACCTGAAGATAATTTTATGAGTAAAAGGCGAGGATTACCGCTATTTATCGTTGCAGGCTCCATGAGTAGCGCGACCATTGAGCAAGTAAATTATGCACAAACACACTGTAATGCCAGCGTCATTGATATTGATGTAACACAGATCCTTGCATCCAATACACAAAATGACTACATGGCTGCACTCATTAAAGAAGTTAGTCATATATTAAACCAACAAAAACACACCATCATACGTAGTAGTCGAGATGTGCAAGATAGGCATCATATTGATGAGCTATGCATAACCTATGGCATGACGCGTAATGAATTGGGAAAAACAATCAGCGACTTTATTAGTTTGCTGACATTAAACACGCTGTCTGTTGCCAGCATCGGGGGACTTTTTTTAACTGGTGGTGATATCGCTATTGCGGTTGCCAATACTTTGGGAGCAAAAGGTTATCGAATCCAATCTGAGGTTATGCCATGTATACCTTGTGGCACCTTTATTGATAGTGAAATCGATGACTTGCCCGTCATAACAAAAGCGGGAGGGTTTGGCCAAATAACCACTTTATGCGAAGCCATCAAATATATTGAGGAAATTTATTGTGAAAAATAATGTCGTTGCTATTACTATGGGTGACCCTGCGGGAATTGGCCCTGAGATTATCGTTAAATCCCTTGCCGAAGGTGAATTAGCAGGAGCTCCCGCTGTTGTTATTGGTTGTGCAGCAACAATGCAACGTTTAATTACATCGGGTTTGGTTCCTCAAGTAAAACTTAATATCATAAACAATATCAATGAAGCCCAGTTTTCGGCCGATACTATCAATATCATTGATGAACCTTTAGCTGCCCCTGATGAACTTGTCGCGGGCAAAGTTCAAGCACAAGCCGGTGACTTAGCATTTCGCTGTATCAAACGAGCAACTGAGCTTGCGCTGGCTGGTGACGTTAAAGCAATTGCTACTGCGCCATTAAATAAAGAAGCTTTGCACCTTGCAGGGCATAATTATCCTGGGCATACCGAACTCCTTGCCCAGCTAACGAATACTAAAGATTATGCCATGGTGCTTTACACTGAAAAATTAAAAGTCATTCATGTCACAACCCATATCGCATTACGAAAATTTTTAGACACATTAAACAGCGAACGTGTTGTTACTGTGACTCGCATTGCATCGGATTTTTTAAAACGAGTTGGCATTGAAAAACCACGTATTGCTATTGCAGGGGTTAATCCCCATGCTGGAGAAAACGGTTTATTTGGTGACGAAGAAATCGTATATTTACAACCTGCTATAGAACAGGTAAGGTCTGAAGGCATCGATGCGTATGGTCCTTGTCCCCCAGACACTGTATTTTTACAAGCTTATCAAGGGCAGTACGATATGGTTGTTGCAATGTACCATGACCAAGGCCATATCCCATTAAAATTATTAGGTTTTTATGATGGTGTTAATATCACTGCTGGCCTTCCATTCTTACGCACATCTGCGGATCATGGAACCGCATTTGATATTGCTTGGACAGGCAAAGCAAACCCTGAAAGCATGGCTATTTCCCTTAAACTTGCAATGAATGTAGTGTAATCAATGAGCACAATGGATAGATTGGATTTAATACTTGAGTACCTTAAACAGCATAACCTTGTGACTGTTGATGAGCTTGTACAAGCATTATCTGTTTCTGCGGCCACTATCCGGCGTGATTTAATTAAACTAGATGAAACTGGGGTTATATCTCGCACTCATGGTGGGGTAACGCTAAATCGTTTTATTCCAGTGCAACCCACGACTGTCGAAAAAAACCAACGTAACCTAAGAGAAAAGCGGGCTATTGCAAAAGCAGCAGCCCGTTTAATTGAACCGGGAAACACTGTCCTTCTTGATGCTGGGACTACTATGCTTGAGCTAGCTCGCGAGCTAACGCATATGCCGCTGCGCGTTGTGACCGCCGACCTTCACATTGCCCTTTTCCTTTGCGAGTTTAAACAGATAGAAGTAACCATTATTGGTGGGCGTATTGATGATAGCAGCCAATCCTGCATCGGTGAGCATGGACGAAGCCTTCTTCGTAGTATCTACCCTGACATTGCATTTATTAGTTGCAACTCTTGGAGCTTGAGTAAAGGGATCACGACACCAACTGAAGAAAAAGCAGGTCTAAAACGTGATCTTATTAAAAATGCAACACAATCTGTTATGTTAGCGGATAGCAGCAAGTACGGGAAATGGTCATTATTTCGCGTTGCCCAAATGGATGAACTGACTCATATTATTACAGACAATCACCTTCCTCCCGATGTTCAACAGCAATTTAGTCACTCTTGTAGCGCTAAACTATTACTGGTCCCCAGTAATTAATCTGTTAAGCAGCCTATACAACCATCACTCCTCTTCGTCGGCGAATAAGTATATACTCACTTAAAATTAGTATAAAAATATGACTAAAAGCCCGACTAATAAAAGATTCATAAAAATATTTTTAATATTGTATTTATCTAATAACGGAACTTACGAGGAATTATCCATGAGTGCACTAAGACTGGCTTATCCGACATTATCCCCTGATGCCTATAAAGGGCTTATTGATTGTAAAAATGCACTCAATAAAAGTGGATTAGGCAAAGAACTTGTTGAACTTGTTTACTTAAGGGTTTCTCAAATCAATGGCTGCGCTTTTTGCCTAGATATGCATGCCAATTCCTTACGCTCTTCGGGGGTTAGCAATAAAAAAATTGACACGCTAGCAGGTTGGCAAGTTAGCCATCATTTCGACCCGAAAGAACGAGCCGCATTAGCTTGGACTGAAGCGGTTGTGAATATCGCCACAAGTGGTACATCGGATGAGCTATTTGAAACACTAAAAACCCATTTTACCGATGTACAAATTTCAGACCTTACTATAGCCATTGGGTTAATGAGTGCATTTAATCGCATAGCAATCGCACTAAGGCAATAATTAATAACAATCAGCCAGTTTGCCATCGATTACTGATCACAAACTGGTATTTTAGTTTTATCTAATAATTTATAAGGGACTATTTTTCTTCATCTCGTAATGTCAGCACTTCATAACCGTCTTTAGTCACTAATACTGTATGCTCTGATTGCGCTGATAATTTTTTGTCTCGAGTCACTACCGTCCAACCATCTTTTTTGGTTTTAATTTTCATTCCACCTTGGTTAATCATCGGTTCTATCGTAAATGTCATGCCTTCTTTTAATTCAATTCCTTTACCGCGTACACCATAATGCAGCACTTGTGGATCTTCATGCATTTCACGCCCAATCCCATGTCCGCAATATTCCCTAACGACACTATACCCATGAGACTCCGCATAATGTTGGATTGCTGAACCAATATCACCCAATGTGGCACCTGGTTTAACTTGTTTAATTCCTTCCCACATCGCAGCATAAGTATCTTTAACTAGCTTACGTGCTAAAGGGGAGGCTTCTGGCATAACATACATTTTGCTAGAATCAGCAATAAAGCCATTTTTTTCTAATGTGATATCAACATTAATAATATCTTTTGCTTTTACTATTTCATCTGTTTTAGGAACGCCGTGGCAAACAACTTCATTCAATGAAGTATTCAAAACATACTGGTAACCATATTGCCCTTTACTTGCAGGACGTGCCTGCAATTCATTAACAATGTAACTCTCAACTTTGTCGTTAATTTCCATCGTCGAAATACCCGGAACCATAATAGAATCGAGCATCTTAAATACGCTAGCTAAGAGCCTTCCTGACTCACGCATGAGTTCAATTTCATCTGCTGTTTTAATTTTAATGTTATTCATGAACTTTTCCTTTTGATTCAATAGACTCTTTTTCTAGCATTTCGCTGATTAGCATAGTAAATGTTTTATGCGGATTTAATTCAGCTTGCATACCAACTTTGATCCAAAACTCTGCCTGTGAGTTAATTGAACGAGACATTACTTGGCTTGCATGACGTAAATAATCATGTAATTCATCTGAAATTTTAACAATCCCCAAAATACCCTCACAATACAAAATAGATACAAACCATATACGGATCATATAACATTGAATTAACCGATAAAAGAGCGATAACGGTCAATAGCACAAACCGCATTAAAATTTTTGATTGCGTATTGAGTAAGTTATTGAGATTGAATACTTCATCAAAGTATTTGCCTAATTAACATGCTAACCTTAGTTTTAGAGGCATATTTTATTCTATAATTAGCTATGTCTATTTTATCGGTTTACCGCCCTATTTTTGTAAAAATAAAGCTTAATGGTTGCATGTTCACAAGATGATAGCTGGAGAAAAAATGTACACTAAAATCTTAGTCCCCATTGATATTACAGAAAAAAGCTTAGCTCATTTAGTCATGCCTCATATTCAGCACCTATCTGAGTATGAAAAATCGCAAGTTCATTTTTTAGCGGTTATCCCTACCATTCCCTTTTATACAACAATGGGTTTTGGTTTTGCAGAAAAAGCCGATAGCGAACAAGAGAGCGTAACCAAAAAACTAGCAGAGATTATTAAAGAATTTAAAATTCCCGCTGATAAATATAGTGCACAAGTTCTGATGGGTACCCCAAGGGATGAAATCTTACGAGTTGCAGAAGAAATTAATGCAGATTTAATTGTTATCGGCTCACGTCGACCAAGTATGTCCACTTATTTCTTGGGGTCGACCGCCTCAATGGTTATTCAAAACTCTAAAGTTTCTGTTCTCACAGTACGATAAAACCCTTATCAAAAATAATAAAATGCGGCTCCAGCCAAGTTAGCTTACGTTTAATCATTTATCCTAAATATATTTAAAATAAACCTAGTTAACTTATAATCAATACAAATAAAACTTTATCTTTTTACTTAAGGGATTTAATGAAAAAGTATCTACTCGGGGTCAGTATTACTATAAATGTTATTTTAGCTATTGCTTTAATTACTACTATTATGATGTTTTTCAACATAAAAAGTAAAATTAATACCATGGTTGAACAGATAAAATCAGGGGAATATATTGAGCTGGTTAAGCAAAACTCACAACAACTCTTACCTGATTCACTAAAAGAACTGAGCACCATAGAAATCACTGACAACCCATGTGGGTATTTCTACCAAAAAGTTGACAGTACAGTAGAATATTTAAACAACAACCCTGACATAATTGGCGCTGAAACTTATGCAAGCCAGCTAACAAGCCTAAAAGGTGCAATCGATAAAACACCATCAGTTTTAAAAGAGAAAGCCTGTAGAAAAGGCATTTCAAGCTTCAATTACATAATTGAATCAATACAATCAGAAAAATAATAAGCTTAACCCGCTATATTTCTTTCATGATCTAACCAATTAATAAAGGCTATTAAATTATCTATAAATTGGTTAGCATCAGCTGAAGGATGTAAACTCTGAGTAAAAAAATAATCTAATCGACTTTTTTGCTCAGGGTATCTACCCGTAAATTTTTGCATATAATCCTTTAAACTACTTGGCCAATCCCGATCAGTATCTAACCTTAATACATCTGTTGAACGTATTAATTTCCTTGCAGCCGCTCTTTGTAATAACTTTAATTCATCGAAATTATTGCAATTTTTTATTTTCTGTATATAGCCATTTAGCACCTCAACAAAATCACCATTCACCGCTTCAGCAATCTGCCGTGAAGGCATAAAAGGATTAAATTGGGTAGACAAATCCGCCCCGCAAATACAACGGCATTGGTGCTTTATCCAATACCCCCAGCTATATAAATTATCTTTATCAATAACTTCAGAGTATAAACCTATATCAAAATCTATTTTACTAACGTTGCTGTACTGAGTGACTAATTGTAGTTGCATTTCAGTTAGCCCAGCATTCTCTTGTACAGTCGCTGGTTGCAATAAAATGACACAAAGGTCGAGATCCGATTGCTGAGGCGTTGCGCTTCCCCTCGCAACGCTTCCATATACATAAACACTATGTAATTTCGTTTTGAATAGCCAAGCGAGTTGCTCCACTGTTTCAGTAATTATTTCCTGAAATTCCGATTGGATTGGAACCTCTTCTAGCATTGGAATATAACCATTAAGATTTAACGTCATCATTTAGCTCATTATCCAGAACCAAAGTCTCAACTTGAACTAACCACTCATAATAACCAATAACTTCTCGAGCATTTAACCAGCGCGACAGCATATCTAACATTAACATGACGCTCACTTCTTGTTTTTCTTTTTGGCTATGATTATTAGGTAAGTAGTGTATCCGCTGTGCATAGCTTCCTGTTGGTGTTGATAGCGCTACATTTAAGTATTGGTCATGATAATCACCAATTGCGAGCCCAATCTGTACGGATTGTTGAGCTGCATTATCTTTGGCTTGTTGCAATAGGCTTATTAAGCTTTGTTCCGACTGCGGAACAATAACTTGACCATGATGCACTAAGATATTAGCCGCATTTAATGTCCAATTTAATAAACCTGCGCTAAATTGTTCACTCAGCGCTATTTGGAGCCCCCTATCTTGTAATTGTTTAGCAATTTTCTGAGCAAAACCTTCCGTCCCCTCAAAAATCATATTATCGCCAACACCTTGTTTAATCGTATGCCAGCATTTCTCCATTTGTTGGCGTCGTGATGCAGGCCCTGTCAGTTTTAATTCAATAATTGGCATTGAAGAACGATATCCAAGCACACAATCATCCGGTAAAGAGATACTATCAAACTGTTTTGCCAAACTACTTTCGCTACGCCCAAAACTAGTTAAACGCAAACAAACTGGCGGTTCCGGTAATGTAAATTTCTCACGTATTTGAGGTAAGATTTGTTCAGTAATCATGACCTTAAATTCTGAAGGAACCCCAGGCGTGAAAAAAAGCACACAATCATTTAGTTTTAATGAAAAACCACAAGCAGTTCCAACGGGGTTATCAATTAATTCTGCATTTTCAGGTAATAATGCCTGCTTGCGATTCGTTTCAGGCATGACTCGCCCTCTCGCAATAAAATAGTTTTCCATAACCGTAACCCACTGTGAGTGTTCTACCAGAGGAACTCCCACAGCTTTAGCCGCTGCTAATGCACTTAAATCATCGCTTGTTGGGCCGAGCCCTCCATTAACAATCAGAATGTCTGCATGTAAGCTGCGTTCAAGAAAAGTAGAGATTAAACTCTCTAAATCATCCCCAACTGTCGTTCTGCTAGATAAAGGAAGCCCTTGCTGAAAGAAATAATCCGCCAACCAAGCCGCATTTGTATCGATTATTTGCCCATGTAAAACTTCATCGCCGGTACTTAACATTTCAACAACTAACATCCATGACTCCCTTTTTTACAAAATCACTTAACTTCATTAAATTACCTTATAATCGTCCTGACTAAAATCAGTTATTTAAAAATGTTCAAATAAACGATAAAAACAAATGCTGGGCTTATAACTAAAAATGAATAAATTAAGATAATTCTCACAACACGCCGTTATAAAAAGGCTATAGTCATATAGTTATTTGAATCAATTATTTTTTCACAGCAAATAATAGGGTTTATATGTTAATGCTAAATCGTTTTAAATCAGTTGTATTATGTTCTCTAGTTTTATTTATCTCAGGGTGCCAACTCGCTACTTCCTCAAAATCAGAATCCAAATTTTCATCCTTAGATGAACTTAAAAATATTGAATTTCCGTCCACAAAAGCACCAAAAGGTATTTCGGATGGGCCATTTGGAATGGAATATGATAATGGTAAACCAGAATTCAAAACATGGATAAAAAAAGGATGTTTCGACAAATACATCAAAACCTATTATGAAAATGGGAATCCAGAATCTGACATTCAACTTAAAGATTGTTTAGTCAACGGAACTGTACGTAATTATCATAAGAATGGGCGTATTGATCTTGAGATGACGGTAAACAAAGGTAAATTATCAGGTCCATTTACAATTTTCCATGATACCGCAAGCAATAAACCTAATATTACAGGTACATTTAATAATGGTGTACTCGTAGGTACGGTAACAGAATTTGATGAAAACGGTACAGTCACTGGCAGAGCCGTCATTCGAAATGGCGAAGTTTTTATAGAACAATAATCACTTAGCTTATTTTTTGAAGAAACTAATCTGATTGTTTATTTTATATAAGCGATCAGATTTACACCACCCACAATTATCGTTACTATCCTCACTATAACCACTCTATAAAACAACCTAAAAACCTGATTATGATAGATCCAATTTCTGTAATACTTAATCGTGCAGATTATATGAAATTCAGTCGTTACAGCCATAAAAACCATTATTTCACTAAAGATAAAACCAATAATTTACCTTTTTTAGTTTTAGTCATGATTTTTGTCGTTGCCTGTGTTTTCACTTTTCGGTATTTTAATGCGACCTTACCAATTATATTCACTTCATTTTTACTAGCAGTACTGCTGTTTATCACTTTTGCATTACGTCTTGTTCAGGTCCTAAATAAAGCAATTCCTGATGATAATGGTTTTTTATTTACTGAACGAGAATATTGTATTGATGAAGAAGGTATACATGAGAAAAGTATCCATGGAACTTCTTTAATAAAATGGAGCGCTGTACAATTTATTAGAACCGATGGTGATTTATTATATCTGTACTTGGATAGAATCTACGCAATTATTATCCCCGCTCGTAGTTTCGCATCAGAACAAGCCAGCCAACAATTCATCCAATATGTGAAAAGTAAAATAGATTAATAGATAATATAAAACCCGCATTGATAAATGCGGGTTTTAATCACAGCTTTTATGATATTAAAGCAATTAAATGAGTTCTTTTACTTCAAAGTTAACTTCACCGCTTAAATCAGCATCATAATCAACACCATCTAAGCCGAAACCAAATAAGCGTAAAAATTCAGCTTTATACCCTTGGTAATCTGTTAATTCATTGATGTTATTATCATTAAGCTGCTGCCAAATTTCGCGACATGTACTTTGTACATCATCACGCAGCTCCCAATCATCTAAGCGCAAACGGTGCTTTTCATCTGTTTCAGGTGACGTGCCTGTAAACAATTTAGTTGCAAATAAACGTTGGATTTGTTCGATGCAGCCTTCATGTATCCCCTGCTCTTTCATGATCTTAAATACAATTGAGATATAAAGAGGCATCACAGGAATAGCTGAAGACGCTTGAGTAACGACAGATTTTAATACTGCGACGTACGCAGCCCCACCCTTCGCTTGCAATTTTTGGTTGATTGCATACGCAGCGCGGTCTAAATCTTCTTTAGCTTTACCTAACGTCCCATGCCAGTATATTGGCCAAGTCAAATCTGTACCGATATAAGAATAAGCCACAGACTGTGCATTGTCTGCCAGAACACCGGCTTCATCTAATGCGTTCATCCACAGTTCCCAGTCTTGCCCGCCCATCACCTTAACGGTATCAGCAATTTCTTGTTCATTTGCAGGTTCAACAACGGCTTCAATCAGCACATCTTTGTTGGTATCCAACGCAACTGATTTATACGGTTCACCGATAGGTTTTAACGCAGAACGTACCACTTCACCTGTCTCTGGCATTTTACGAACGGGTGATGCAAGTGAATAAACAACAAGGTCAATTTGGCCTAAATCTTGTTTGATTAAATCAATGACGGTTTGACGGCATTCATTCGAGAAGGCATCACCATTGATGCTTTTTGCATATAGCCCCTCTTCTTTTGCTGCTTTATCAAAACCGGCTGAGTTATACCAACCTGCAGAGCCTGTCTTACTTTCACTGCCTGGTTTTTCAAAAAAAACGCCGATAGTAGCCGCACCGCTGCCAAATGCAGCATTGATACGAGATGCTAGACCATAACCGGTGGATGCCCCAATAACTAGAACTTTTTTAGGGCCATTTTTCAGCTCGCCGCGTGATTTCACGTAGGCTATTTGCTCACGTACATTGGCTTCACAGCCTGCTGGATGAGCTGTAGTACAGATAAAACCACGAATTTTAGGTTTGATAATCATAATAATTTTTTCTTGGTAGCTAACAATCAGGTTCTAATATACCTGATATTATCCATTTACTTAAGACAGAGTGAGCATAAACATAGTGAACAGACCAGTTTATTTCTCATTTTGCCAATAATGTGTCTATTTTAAGTCGTTCAAAGCTTCAAGAACACGCCTCAGTGAATCCAGTTCTCTCTCAAGCTCACTGGCTTTTCCTCTAGGATAATAATCATATCCCCTTGTTGCTCCTGAATAACTGTCATAACATTTATCACCCAGCTTATGGATTTTTTTCTTTATTTTATAAATTTTATGTTTATTACCATGAGATACAGCACTACGAAACTCTTTCTCTAATTTTATCAGTTTTTTCTCACAACCATAATAACTAGAACCCGCTTGTGACGATAAGGGTATCAACATGACAAATAATGTAAGTAATACGGCTTTTTTCATTATATTTTCTCAGTCTACTTAATAAAATATTTATCATTAGTCCATCACCTAATGATATTTTCATCTACAAGACTTTTCTTAGTTGGAAAACGATCGCAATTTATGTAAAAAATCCGGAAAATAACGCACTTTATATACCCATCAGATTAAGGAGTATTTCACTATGCCCCCAGAACAATTTCATGAACTGATTTGGGAAACTCTGCAGCAAATAAATAAAAAAGATTTTCACGTCGTTGCGGCACATTCACCGACTGAGGAAGCAATTCGTGATTTAGAGAATGTAACAGGCATTACGCTACCCGAAGATTTTTTGCGCTTTTCGCAACGTACTAATGGGCTATGTGTCTTAGCTCAAGAAGACGCTTGGCCAGAAGCAAAGCTGTTTGATGTTGGCCCTGCGTGGACATTTCATCGTGGTTTAGTCATTTTAGGCATCGAAACTGAAGAACTACCTGAGTGGGCAAGTATTAAAACTGCTTATAACAGTCTAAGGGAAATTTATGAGGTTACTGATGTCTTACCATTATTAAAAATCATTGGGGACGGCAACCATTACTGGGGAATTAAACAAGATGGTAGCTATGTTGAAGTCTTCGATGGGGAAGCAATTTCTTTAGAATGTCATTTCACTGATATCTACCACGCGGAGATTGAGTCACTTATTCAAAGGCAGAAAGATATGAGCGAGCTGATTAAAAAACGCAAAAGCAAATAAATCTAAGAAATTGCGTACTTGCTTAGAAGCCGCCTATTGCGGCTTATTTGGAATTAAACTATGAATAACCATAACTGAATAAATAATGTCCTTTTTGTCTTGTATCTTTCTGAAATGGGAGTTACTCACAATCCCGACCATAATTCGCATATCACCTTGTTCATATACTCGCTTAAATGGTGTCGTTTCATCATCTGAGATTTTATCTAAGAAAAACACGTCTCGCTTATAACGTTCAATGGTTTGTTTTGGCAAGCCATATGATTCAAACATTCTCTGGTTAATTTCATCATATTCATTAAGGATCACCATCTGGTCACGACTAGCATTTCCCTGTGCTGAAATTAACATCAATGTATTATTTTCCCGTGAAAATATTAATAGAAAGGGTTTATTATGAAATTCAGGAGAACCTACAACAGAGCATAGCGCCCCGCCTTCTTGAAACCCAGTGCACTGGGTTTCTTTTAACCGCAATTTTTTTAAATCACTTGGTTGTAGCCCCCACTGAAAACCATAAGGGGCACTCTGTTTATTTTTCATGCAACCAGAGGTTAATACAACCAAAATAGAAATCAAAATTCCCTTTATCATTGCTTGTAGCATCCTAATTAAATTATCTCATTGGATACTAACAAAAGTAGTCGATTAATCAAAAGGTAACCTTCCTTTTATCAAATAAAATAACCTCGCATAATAAAGGTAATTTACAACTTTATGCTTCTTTGTTTTTTCGTTGTTTTGCCTCAGCCATTGCAATTTCTTTCAACCAGTCAGCTAATAGCGGCTTTGTTTTCACCGTATCTAATAGCGCTCGTTCGTGTTTAGTTAACCGTACAACGACAACTTCTGTTTTCATGTTAGACATAGTCAGGTCCTCTTTTAAAGTTAGAATACTGACATAAAACACTGGCGGAACGGTCTGACTTACGGTTTTTTACACCAATTTAGTGTTAATTTACATGGCATACCCATGTGCTTTCTTTTGGTGGGTGATATATGAGTGGGAAGCGAAAAATGGCTGGGCAGTTAAAGCATCACGTAACACTAACTTTGTTAAGCCAAAATTTAGATACAAAAAAACCACCTCAAGGTGGTTAAATGTTAAACTTAAAGAGTAACCTCAATTAAGTTTAGATGGTGCCCAGGGCGGGACTTGAACCCGCACAGCCTAAAGGCCGAGGGATTTTAAATCCCTTGTGTCTACCGATTTCACCACCTGGGCCAAATTGTCTTTCTTACAACATCTAGGTAAATTACTCATTTACCCATTAATCAATATACTGTGGTAGACAATATATATTGACCAGTTATAACTTAAAATAAAACACACCATTGAGGCTTGCTTACTTCAAGATGGTGCCCAGGGCGGGACTTGAACCCGCACAGCCTAAAGGCCGAGGGATTTTAAATCCCTTGTGTCTACCGATTTCACCACCTGGGCTAAATTTGGAGGCGCGTCCCGGAGTCGAACCGAGCTACACGGATTTGCAATCCGGTGCATAACCGCTTTGCTAACGCGCCTTATCCTAATTTCTTGCGAAATTTGGAGCGGGAAACGAGACTCGAACTCGCGACCCCGACCTTGGCAAGGTCGTGCTCTACCAACTGAGCTATTCCCGCTTAAAGCTTTACTTTTCAGCTTATGCTTTTCAAACTGGCTGATTTACTTATTTATTTTGGTAAACCATGTTGCCGTTCGATGCGATGCATTCTACTGATTTCACCTTTCGAGTCAATACAATTATTGAAATAATTGGATCGTTCGCTGTTTTTTCAATCATTTCGATCACGCTTCGCTCAAATCAGCCCAAGCAGCCTTTAAATATTGGAACATTGACCAAAATGTTAAGATAGCCGCGATGTACATTAATGCAATTGAAAGGTTTTCAATTAATGGCGTTGGACGCCACAATAGCCCCACTAGTGACATCATTTGTGCTGTCGTCTTAAATTTACCAATCCAAGAAACAGCCACACTGCTACGTTTACCAATTTCAGCCATCCATTCGCGTAAAGAAGAGATGATAATTTCACGAGCTATCATCGTTGCTGCAGGTAAAGTCACATACCAGACATCATAGCTTTCCGTGACTAATACTAATGCCGTAGCAACCATAACCTTATCAGCGACAGGGTCTAAAAACGCACCAAACTTGGTGGTTTGCTTCCATAGCCTTGCTAAAAAGCCATCAAACCAGTCAGTAACCGCCGCGATGACAAAAATAAGCGCGCATGCGAAAGGCCCCCAACTGACAGGGAGATAAAAAGCTAATACAAAGAATGGTATTAGGATGACGCGAAATAATGTCAGCCACGTTGGTATGTTTAATTTCATCACGCTCACTAACTTTTTGACCAAGTTGGATATTATGAATATGTTGCCCTAAGACACTCACTGTTTCAATGCATTATAGATCTTTTCTGCTAGTGCGTATGAGATCGAGGGCACTTTTGCGATTTCTTCTATACTTGCATTACGTAATGGCTGCAAGCCACCCATATATTTTAATAACATCTGTCGGCGTTTCGGCCCAACACCTTCAATCGATTCTAGTGCACTGGTATTCTTTACTTTTGCCCGTCGCTGGCGATGCCCTGTAATTGCATGATTATGTGACTCATCACGAATATGTTGGATCACATGTAATGCTGGCGAATCCGGAGGTAATACAAACCCTTCCCCTTCCGGTTTTAAAAATAATGTTTCCAGCCCTGCTTTACGGTCGGTACCTTTAGCCACCCCGATTAATAACGGGTGGTTTTTATCCCAATCCACCTCAAGTGAAGCAAAAACATCTTTGGCTTGCCCAAGTTGCCCCTTTCCGCCATCAATAAAAATGATATCCGGTACTTTACTTTCATCAATATGTTTACCATACCGACGGGTCAACACTTGATGCATTGCGGCATAATCATCCCCAGGCGTGATCCCAGTAATATTATAACGCCGATATTCTGATTTCACTGGCCCTGTTTTATCAAACACAACGCAAGAAGCGACCGTTTGCTCCCCCATGGTATGAGAGATATCAAAACATTCCATTCGGTTGATCGACGTTAAGTTAACAACTTTCCCAAGTGAATCCAGACGTTGCTGTATTGTTGAGTGTTGAGCTAACCGTGTAGAAAGCGCTATTGATGCATTCGTACGTGCTAATTTCAAATAACGCGCTCTTGCTCCACGTGGTTGGCTTTGAATATTAATTTTTCGCCCTGCTAGTTCAGACAATGATTGTGCTAATAGGTCTTTTTCTGTTAATGCGAAATCAAGCAGAATTTCACCTGGCAAGGTTCGATTTTCGCTGCCTTGTAGATAAAATTGCCCTAAAAATGTTTGGACGACCTCTTCAAGTTGAGTATCTGTTGGCACTTTAGGAAAATAGCTTCGGCTGCCAAGCACTTTACCTTGGCGGATAAAAAGAACATGGACACAAGCCAAACCCGATTCAAAAGAAACGCCGATGACATCGAGGTCATCACTATCACCAGAAACATATTGCTCTTCCGTCACTGCGCGCACCGCTTGAATTTGATCTCGAAAACGAGCAGCCTCTTCAAAACGCAATGCTTGGCTGGCTTGTTCCATTCGTTCAACTAACCCAGCTAGAACTTGTTTATCTTTACCCGTTAAAAATAGGCGTACATAATCAACTTGTTGCTGATAATCTTCATCAGACACTAACCCTTTTACACAAGGGCCTAAGCAGCGACCAATTTGATATTGCAAACACGGCCTTGAGCGGTTTTTATAAACACTGTCCTCACATTGGCGAATAGGGAACAGTTTCTGCATTAAGGCTAATGTTTCCCTAACCGCGTAAGAACTTGGGAAGGGGCCAAAATACTCCCCTTTCGCATGTTTAGCGCCTCGATGCATTGAAATACGCGGGTGGGCTTCTTTGCTTAAAAAAAGATAAGGATATGATTTATCGTCTCGTAACAATACGTTATAACGAGGTTGGTATAATTTAATATAGTTATGTTCAAGGAGTAATGCTTCCGTTTCAGTATGGGTCACAGTGACATCAATAGAAGCAATATGCTTAACGAGCTGCTCTGTTTTACGGCTGCCCACATTTTCACGGAAGTAGCTTGATAAGCGTTTTTTAAGATCTTTCGCTTTACCAACATAGATAACAGTGCCCCCAGTGTCATACATTCGATAAACACCCGGTTGATTCGTTACTGTTTTTAAGAACGCTTTTGACTCGAACTGTTCTGCCACTCGGATAAACCCTGTTTTGCTGTAATTAAACCATAACCAATAGCTATATGTGTTAATTCTACATCACTACCGATATTAAGTTTACTAAACATTCTATATCGATAAGTATTTACTGTTTTTGGGCTTAGAGATAGAGCCTCCGCCACGACCTTAATCGGCATACCTTTGGTGATCATCAACATGATTTCGAGTTCACGTCCCGATAATAAATCACATAAATCTTTCTGGTGACTATAATCTAACCGGTGCAGAGCAAGGTCTTGGGCTATATCTGGAGAAATAATTCGGCGCTTTACATTAACCACCCGTATCGCCTCTATCAGGTCTTCTTCTGTGACATGAACACTCAACAAACCAAAAATACCTATATCTAATGCTTTTAAAAAAAAGGCATAATTATTTCTTACATTATAAATAATTATCCCAACATCTGGTTGAGTTCGTCGAAGTGTTTGTAATGTTTTCAATGAATCATATTGTAATTTAACACTACTGATTAAAATAATATTCGCTTTTTGGTTTCGATTCCATGTAATCACTTGCTGAATAGATGGAAATGAAGCGATAGTTTTGTAACGTGAATGCCGAGAAAATATAGCTTCAAAACCGCGAATAGTAATATTATTATCATCAATGATTATAATATTAATCAATTACTCCCCCTGTGTTTATTTAGAGATAACAGTTAGAATAATAAATTAAATAGTTACAAAGTCATATATTCTTTTTCATTTATCTTATTTTAAAGTTAAAAAAACTATAACTACAAAGTATTCACCAAGTAAATAATATTAACTATTCAATAAAAAAGGCCACTTTATAACATGGCCTTTTACGCATAATATCAATACTAAACTATTTTTGCCCAACTAAACGGCAAATAGTCTCTGATACCAAATAACTCTTCTCAAAAGAACTCACAGGTAAAAATTCAAAACAGGAGTGGAAATTGAGTGCCCCTGTGAAATAGTTTGGTGTTAAGATGCCTCGAGCCGATAAAGCAGAGCCATCAGTCCCTCCACGCATAGGGATTACATTTGCTTCAACACCTTGAATTTTCAGTGCATCAAAAATCAAATCGATAGCAGTACGGTCATCCCCTAGAGAATCACTTATATTGCTATAAACATCATCAATTCTAAATTCAATTTTAGCTTTAGGGTGACGGGCTCGGATCAACTCAATACTTTGTTCAATAAAACGCTTACGCGCTTCGTAGCTATTGCGATCAAAATCACGAATAGCCATTTTGATTTTTGCGTTATCGGGGTTTGCTACTAAATCTGTCACATAGAAATACCCTTCGCGCTGTTCCGTATGTTCCGGTGTATCAAAACGATCAAAACAGCCAATAAAATCATGCGCAACACGAATAGGGTTTAATAATACATTCTTAGCTGACATAGGATGCGCAGTAATACCTTTAATTGATACCTCAATAGAGGCCGCATTAAAGGTTTCAAAAACAACTTCACCTAATGCACAACAATCAATAGTGTAAGCAAAATCTACCTGAAAACGGGATAAATCCATGATTTTCGAACCACGTAAACCGATTTCTTCATCAGGTACAAACGCGACATAAATATCCCCGCAATCAAAATCAGCATGTTGCAGTTTATTCATTAATTCCATCACAACGGTAATCGCTGCTTTGTTATCTGCACCAAGTACACTGGTTCCATCACTGAAAATAATATTTTCACCTACATAAGGTGCCGCTTCAGGATGCTCTGCCGTTTTGAACCAGATATTTTCATTGGCATTTAAACATAAGTCTTTCCCCTCATATTTTAATGTCTGTGGTTTAATCACGGGTGATAAGCCAACATCAACGGTATCTAAATGGGTGACGAAGCCGATTTTTGGCGCAGTAGGCTTATTGCCTGGTCGCATCGCATATAATATGGCGTGCTCATCAATATAAATATCTTTTAAGCCGTAACTTTCAAGTTCTTCCGCTAACAGTTTAGCTAATTCACGCTGCCCTTCTGTACTTGGTACAATAGTACTTGCTGCATCACTTTGGCTTTCAATTGCGAGGTAGCGATAAAAACGCTGCTCTAATTGTTTACCTAACTCATTCATTTTATATTCCTTAACTTTTTTATATCTACCCGACATATCAAGTATGTCGGGTATTAAGCCCGCTTATTGTGCAGGGTGCCATGTATAACCACTGTCAAAACCGATTGGGATATCGAATGCCCAGAAAAGATATAACGTACTCGTCAGAATAATTAATAACCCGATGGTAAATGGGATCATCATAGAGCACAACGTCCCTATCCCTGCATTTTTATAGTATTTCTGGCAATACATCAGTATCAAAGGATAGAAAGGGAACATCGGTGTGCTTACGTTCATCGCTGAATCACTCACACGGAACGCAGCTTGAGTTAATTCTGGCGAAATTCCTACTGCCATAAGCATTGGTACTAATACTGGCGCCATAATTGCCCATTTAGATGTCGCTGATGTGATCATGATATTTAATATCGCGGTCAACAAAATAACACCAAAAACAGTCATGCCAGAAGGCATATCTAATGTCCGCAATAATTCAGCACCTGATAGTGCTAATAATGTACCTAAATTAGAATGCTGAAATGAATATAGGAATTGAGCGGCAAAAAAAGCAAAAACAATAAATGGGATCAATGATTTAGTAATGTTTTCCATTGCCTTAACGACATCTCTTGTTGATGTAAAAGATTTCGTCATATACCCATAAACAATCCCTGGTAACGCAAAGAAAATGAATAACAATGGCACAACGATTTGCATAATCGGGGCTTTCGGGCTGGTTAAACTGCCATCAGGGCCACGTAATGGAGAAGAATCTGGCCATAACAACGCAAATAAGCCAATACCTAAAGCAATCAGAACTAACCCTGAAATACGAAAAGCACGATGTTCAACTGCGGTAATCATCCCTAATTTTTTCTCAGAGTCAGTATCAACATCGCTTGAAGTAATCGGGCAATTTTTATTTAACCAAGGCTCAACAATTTTTTCAGTAATAAACCAACAGGTGAAAATAACACCAAATGTTCCACCCAAACTAAAAAAATAGTTACATAGCACATTAACGCTATAACCGGGGGCCAACATTTGTGCGGCATCCTGCGTAAAACTCTGCATAATTGGGTCAATAATAGAAGGCGTATAACTTGCAGTAAATCCACCAGCTAACCCCGCAAAGGCTGCTGCAATACCAGCTAATGGATGACGTCCACTGGCATAGAACATCATAGCAGCAACTGGCATTAGAATGACATAAGCAGAATCAGAGGCAATGTGAGAAACAATACCCACAAAGACCACGGTTGGAGTCAACATTCTTGGGGAAATAAACGATAGCATTTTTTTCAATGCCGTATTAATAAACCCACTACTTTCTGCAATGCCAATACCTAGTGTGGCAACAATTGTTATACCAAGCGGAGGGAAATTAATGAAGTTTTTAACTGCCGCTGTAATAAATAGTATTATTTCCTCATACTGAAACATATTAACAATAGAGATTTTATCTTTTGATATTGGGTGGTAATAATTGAAATCTACAAATGAAAGTAGATAAGATAAAAACCAACATATAATAAGGGCATAAACGAACAGCATGGTAACATCTGGCATAACATTACCGATCCGTTCGACACGGTTTAAAAACCCTTTTTTCTTAGAGAGTGTATTAGTTGTCATATTTACAAGTTACTTATGTTATTAGAATTGGGACTTTATAACAGTAAATAACCTATATTCAAAAGTAAAACACTTTCGTTATTAGTTTTTATAGGATAAACCAGATAAATTCAATTTCATTAATAACATTTAAGTTTATTAGTTTTTAGCTAATTTACCGTATCTTAAATTTTATTAATTTATAGTATGACATCCAATATATATTGCTTAAGTATCCACCAGAATCATCTATAGACAAAAAAGAAATCGAATCTACTCTTTTTTGCCTATGGATAAATTAGCTTAATTAATATTACTCTCGTTTTAGTTTTTCAGTGTTTGCAATAAAAAGGGCAATGACAAGAACCAGAATTGCACCAGCATGCAATAAAGTTGTCATTGGGTCACTATGATCGACAATGATAAGGCGAATGATTGCCGTTATACCGATATAGATAAAATACCTTAGTGGGAAGTGATAACCTGACATAAAATACTTGATTATTAAGGCAATAAACTCAAAATACAGAAAATATATGACAATGCCTTCTAATAATTCATACGCTGTTGCCCCATTGGTACTTCCAAACATCAATGAAGCCATCGTAACGGTTTCTTTTGCTAAAAAGAAAACAAGCACCGCGGCTAATGCTATCAAACCAAGGTTTAATATCCACTGCAGTACCCACGCGATATTGCTAGCGTGACGCATTCCTTTCATACTGTTCATTTATTTTCCCTCAAAACAACCTGCGGATGATTTCAATAATGCAATGCCCGACGACTAATGAGCAATATTTAAACTAACTTGCCGAGGCGAGCCCATGCCCTTAATTATAAATCAAATTTAATGCACACGCATAACATACAAATTAAATTTAACAAAAGAAATAGAAAACAAAATACGAAATGAGGCTTTTTGCCCTGTTGTTTATAGCATATAGTTTAATCCATAAGCTGTGCAACTTAATCCGATACCCCTCCCATTAGTTTTATGATGTCTTGCTCTGTAAGCATAGGGGTTTTTTCAACGAAATTATAATACTTTGGCTTACTTTCAATATAAATCTGCATACTCATTTGCGCATTTTTACTTTCTTCGAATAAAGCTGCGGACACATAATAAGTGGATGGGGAAATTAAGTGATAAAAAAGATGGGTACCGCAATGTTTACAAAATGCTCTTTCTCCCCAAGACGATGAAGCGAATACCGTTATTGCCTCCTTTCCTTCGATAGTTAAATTACTTCCCCCATCAATGCTGAAACCCGGGCCCCCGTTCCATTTTTGACACATACCACAATGACAAACACTAATTTGATCAACAGACTTAGACACGCTGATTGTTACAGCACCACATAAACATAAACCCTTGTACATGTTTTATCCTCATACTGATTGAGATTGTTTTTTTTCGTTATCAATACGGATTTTAGTGATTAGTTATCTTTAAAAACATCATAGATACTTATTTAACTTATATTTCAAACTGCCGTCCAGTAAATCGTTTATCATTCGTGATGCTACGCAACTGGGCACTATCTAACTCTTTAGTTTCACGTTCTGACTCAATATCAGCTTCGTTTGGAGTGATATTTAACACACTGTATTCATAAGCCGTTGTCTTATGTAATGCTAACTCCGTTAATACTGTGTTATCTGCTGCCTGAGCGAATATTGAAGTCCCCGTAAAAAAAATGATTGCAACAAATAGACGTGTTAGTAATGATTTTTTCATAATTCATCCTCCCTTTAACCACAGTTTTAGCGCAAATGCTTGTCAACGAATACAGATTTTAAGTAATTGTTCTCATGATAAGGTAAAGGGATGTCAGGTTTATTTTATTTAAATTTTATTAGCAAAAAGGGAGCAAAAGCTCCCCCTTTAAGTTAGTGAACAAAAAACTATTTAGAGTTCATCATTATTGGTTTTATTTGTCGAATTCACTTCTTTTAAAAGGTACCAGCAGAAGTACAATAACGCGAGTATCCCTAAAAATAATAAGACCCATAACGAAACTGTTATCCAATTAGAGGTATCATCGACTTGTTTGGCTACGGTTAACCTTTCAGCACCACCGAGCTCAATCACTTCATTATTAGGATATAACTGGGGATAATGCGACATTAACTCGTCAACACTATAAGCCTGCCCAACTAGTTGGTTATATGTTAATTTATCAAACTCTGCTTGCTTATTCCCCCACACTAGCAAGTAAGGTGCAGCGCCTTGTAAATTAACGATAAGATTATACCCATCACGCTTACCGATAAGCCGCGGCGGCTGATCTTCCCAACTACCTTTAAGTGCAGATACTCTAACTTTATTAACCATTTCCCCATAAAGATTGATGCTTGGGTTACTGACTAGTTCCCCATCTATTGTTTGGTTATAAGCAACAAGATTAGCTAATGGTTTCCAAACATCCCCTTTATCTGATGAATATTCAACCTTTAATGGAATAACTCGATTTGATTGCTGTAAATGAATTTGCAATTCACCTAATGGTTGGGTCGTGGGTAATTGATATATAATATGGTCTTTTGAAACCCCATCATTTGTCATTTCAAAATTGAATATTTCTTGTCGGCGAGTTGAGTTCAGTGTGTTAGATAGCGCCTTGACCTTCACTAACTCAGGCAGCGTTACATCTGGCGCACTGACAATAACGGCCATTAGATATGGCGCGCTTAGCGCTTTAGAATTGCCATTTAACAACTCAATATTATTACTCGCAATTGTTTCTGAATTTAATTTCAAATTCATGATAGGTTGATTAGTTGCGATATTTAACCATTTTTCTTTATCATCACTTGCAAAAACAAAGACTTTTCCTTGCCACTCTTCCTCCGTTTTTGCCCACTCCAATGTTAATTTTTGAACTGGCGTATTTTGGGCTTGGCTTTGATCTCGTGTTAATAAATAAGCATGATAAGCAGCATTATCTTTTAGTTGTATATTTGGTAATTCAATACGATCGACTTTACCTGGTACCGTCTCAACAAGCAGATGCTGCTTTTCTCTACGGATGTCCTCACGAGAATTTACATTATCCAGTTGAGTCACTAAGCGCTGAGGAACAAATGAAACTTTATTGCTAGAAATAGACTTTTCAGCATCATAAAAAAGTACAGAAGGTATTTCATCCCCCGTACCATTAAATACCCGAACATCTTGCAATGTATTTGGATATGCTGAATTTATATAAGCACTTGTAGGAACTTCTAACCAATAAAATGGCTCTGATGTATCTGGAATATCAATTTCCATCCCTTGGTAAAAACTATAAGGCGTATTTTCTTTCGGTGTTCCTGCATTAAGGTAGCTAGAAAACAATGATGACAACAAGAAGACAGCAAATAGCCCTCCTAGCCTTTTACTTTTTATTTGTCTCATGATTGCGTCTCCTGTTCGACTTTCTCTTTTATATCCTTTGGCGGTAATGGTGAAAAATACCCAACAATTAATATCAATAATGCAACACCGATAAAGGAGATAGCGCGAGATATCCCCCCTTGTCCATGAATATCCACTAAGAATAATTTAGCGATAACACATGCGAAAATACTGGCCCCCATAAACCACCAGATACGACTTTTTTTCATCGCTGCAATAACAATGCAAAGCAATGCAGCAAGCGCCCAGCTAATGGATAAAACAGTTTGAATCAAACGAGAATCATAAAGCACCGCATAATTCCAACTTAGCCCAGCAAAATCAGCTACTGCGCGAATTAAAATACCGTTAAACCAAAATGCTGATAATAGAATAATTGAGACCAATAAACCTCGGATTATCCAATAATCTACCTCTGTAGCCTTACGTATTTTTTGCACAAAACCTTTTTGCATCAGAATAAGGGCAGCAATACTGAATAAGCCCGCCTCATCTAATGGATTAATTAATGGAATATAATTCCAGAATGTTAATTTGCCATCTTCTAAATTAGCGTAAGCAGATAATATAATTAACCCGATAGCAACAGGAAGCATCCAATACCAATACATTAACCCATTACGTTTCATTGGTGGCATTTTATTTTGCTGTAACCAATACAGGGCTAAGATAGTTAAGGTTATCGCCATCACATAAATAAAATAGCCCATCTCATGCATACCCCAAGGTAAAATAGAGACAAACCAATTTACTTGGGTCAAAATAAATACAAGGATTAACCACAAGTTAGCGCCATGGAGGGTCCATTGCATCCATTGATTACGAAGTTTATACGCATGAATAACAAACAAAATTGAGCTACCGAGTATCACCGCCCATATTAATGAGTTTTCCCCGCGCCCCATTGGGTTTTTATCATATAAGAAATCTAAACCAAGGTAATAGTAACCAGCAACCCATAAAATTGATTGGCAAAATAACAAAGGTATCCAGTTAATTCGAATAGCATATAGACGCCATAACCAGACGGAGATCACCACTAACACTAATATTATAAAGCCTTCAGACTCCCGACTCCACGATAAAATATCAGTAAATAGTGGTAACCAGCAGAGCCATGTAAGCAAACCTAAAAATAAAAAACCATAACTAAATAGGGCAAAGTTACTGTTTTCTTTGCGGCGAATATGAAATAACCCACCAGCACCAAAACAAGCTACCAATAATAATGGCACCATATAAGTACTGCTTCGGCTCCAATATACGTAAGGGTAGTCCATTAGTAACGTAATCGCACTGATTACAATTAATAATGAACCAACCGTAGCCATTTTTTTCTGCCCCTGTTGTAAACCAAGCCAGAGTAGTAATAACCCTTCTAATGACCAAACAATTGATGTCCATTCAAGTGTCAATGCCAATGGGATAGCCAGTGTTACAAAACCTGCACCAATAAGAATATTTGCTAAAACCATATTCTTACCGACCTCTTTATAGCGCTTATGTACCTGCAACCCAGCAACCAAGTACAATAAACCAATTAACAGAGAAATAAATGCAGGCAATAAACCTACATCATCCGCAATAAAGAATTGAAGGGCAATACTGATTAATGGCGGTACAAACAACAATGTATTATCAACAATTAATTGCTTATCGTGCTCAAAGCGGAGTGAAAATAATTGTGTTAACGCATTAAATACTACTAAATTAGCAATGATAAATAATTGACAGGAGATGTAATAATCAGATTGGTAATTGCTCAAACCCCATAAAATAGCGACACCATAGGTCATCACCATACCAACTAAATTCAGAGGGCGCCAAGCTTGCCATACACTAATAATTAAAATCCCAATCGACAACATTAGGTAATAAGAAAACAAAATTACATGGCTACCCCCTCCCGTCGAAAGTAAAACAGGAGCCAAATAACCACCAAGAGAAGCAAGAATAGCCAAGCTAATCGTACGTTGTAATAATGCTAAGGCAATACTCGCTGCACAAATCAACAACATAAACACAAATGCCATGCTATAAGGCAACATGGTATATAACTTAAAGGCAGCAAAAATGGTGATATATAAACAGCCTACCCCTCCACCTTGAAGGATAAGCCCAAATAATGGTTTCTTATTACGTAATCGCCAGCCAATTCCTAATAAAACTAAACAACCTACCGCGCTAAAAATTAAGCGTATTTGGGGGGAAATAATCTCATTTTGCACACTGTAATTTAATAAATACGCGACCCCTAGGAATAATAATAGTATCCCTATTTTGGCAACTGGGTTCCCTTTTAGTAACCAACTAAAGAAATGCCCAAATATAGACTCATTATTTCCCGTCGTTTTTTGATTAAATTGACCCTGAGTAGATGTATCTACTTCCTGATCATTAAAACGATTTGGTTTAGTCGCTTTATTAAACCGATTTGGGTCCACCCCGCTACGTGCTTGAGAGCCTACAATTGCTGATTGCGTATATGCCGGCACTGGAATGGTTTGGTTTGTAGAATCAGCTGCTTTTTCAGATTGCTGATATGCAGTATCGCCGGATAAGGGTTTAAATGATGGTTCAGGCTCACTTACTGGACTAGATTGGATTGGTACGTTTGTAACTGCCTGTTCTAGCTCATCTGTTACCCCAAAAATGCCTTGTTGGTCATCAGACGAACTGGCAACATTTTTCGAAGGCGTAACATTCGATTGCTGATATTGGCCTAAACGAGTTTCTAGAGAGAAAACTTTCTGGTTTAATTCAGAAATTTGGTACTGCATACGGCCCGTTCGGCTGATTGCTATGATAGCCAATATTGGTGCTAACACAAGCAAACATACTAATACGACTCCTACTAGTATCCAAGTATCCACAAATAGGTTTCCTCAAAATAAATTTCACAATCTAAAATACAGCTAGAATAGGGTTTTGTGATTACCGCTAGTGTAGATAGCATTGATTATCTTGCCAACTCAATGTAATAAACTGTTACAAAATAACCCTTATACTACGTATTTAGTTGAAAAAATACGCTTCCTACCCTTTCAATCTCAGTTACTAATACCCCCATTGAAAGTTTTAGTAACTAAGAAAATCCTTAATCATCATTTAATGATGATTTGACATATTAAATTAACACTTACCTATTTATTTTTAGTTCCTCTAATTATAATTAGAGTTGCTCTAAATAACAAAATTAGTCTAATTATGATATTTATATCATGCTTCCATGCTTCAAATATTCATACAGAAAAACACCATCTTTAAACTATGGTAGTTATTTATTATTTTATCAATTATGATTTCCATCAATTATAAGTTTATCTATTGATGGAGGTTAAATATCTACCACTTCCAACGTGAAATGAGTTTATTTAAACCACAGTAATATGAGAGATATTCGATACCGCTTTAGTATGAACAGGCTCATAACTAATTATTGACACATCAAAATCTGACGAATAGTTTAAGGAAAATATAATGCTACTCCACATTATTCTAGCCGCCCTTGGTCCTATCGTTTTAGGGTTAGCTGTTGGTTGGTTATCAGGTAAATACGGTTTTATTAAAAGAGAATATTCACAAGCATTCGCTGACTTTGTTGTCAAAATAGCCTTACCATTTGCATTATTTTTAGCCGCCGCACAAGCACCACCCTCTGTACTCTTAAATATTGATTATTTGTTAGCATTGGCCGTCGGTTTAATCGCTACATACATTATTGGTTTCATTTTCGGTAAGTTTATCTTCCGACACAATAAAAAAGATGCAGCAATGCAAGCGCTATCTGTTTCTTTTCCGGATATGGCTTATTGTGGACCACCAGTCTTACTAGCTACTGTCGGTTCATCAGGTTTAATTGCTATGGTGCTAGGAAACCTTATTTATACGGTGATTATTATTCCATTTACTTTGCTGATGATCAGTGGCTCGCAACAAGGGCATAGCGTGATTAAATCAATCGGTAAAGCTATTGCCCAACCTTTAGTATTCCTTCCTATTTTAGGCGCCTTGCTCGCTATTTTTGGTGTTAAGTTACCTGAAATCTTACAGAATTCAGTCAATGAGCTTGGTAAAACGGCAGGAGGTGTTGCTTTATTTTTCCTTGGTTTATTGCTATCCGGTATTAAGTTAACTATTAGCAAAGAAATTATATTTAACGTTTTTATTAAAAATTTTGTTCAAGCCGCGTTGATTTTGGCAACAGGTCTTGCAGTAGGTTTACAAGATGACCTCCTAAAAGCCGCCTTTATCATTGGCGTATTACCCACCGCCACTGCGGTTCCCGCCTTAGCAATCAGTAATCAAGCTTATACTGAAACCTCCGCAGGCACCGTGTTATTAAGTACACTTGCCGCTTTAATCTCCATTATCGGTGGAATCGCTATTGTTGAAATGCTTTAAATTGAGCGGCGGGTTTATATTCACCCGCCGCCCCTCAACTTTTCCCCGTTGATTTAATCACCAATTATTTGCCAGATAGATCACAAAAAACGTATCATATCCCTAAGTACTTTTCTTTTATGCACCTGGGATATTTATAAAAATGAAAATTAGTGATGAGTTAGCTGTTGCTATTGCTTCCGTCACCGAAGTTGCCGCTGTTGCTGCCTTCGATTGGGTTGGTAAACAAGATAAAAATGCAGCCGATAAAGCCGCTGTAGAAGCCATGAGAAATCGTCTTAATGAAATTGATTTTCATGGTAAAATTGTGATTGGTGAAGGTGAAATTGATGATGCTCCGATGCTTTATATCGGCGAGCAAGTAGGTAAAAAATCAGGCACCCAAGGGCTCGATATTGCGGTTGACCCCATTGATGGCACTCGTATGGTTGCGTGTAATGAACACAATGCCATAGCCGTACTGGCTGCTGCTCCAACAGGTTCATTACTCCAAGCACCAGACATGTACATGGAAAAACTCGTCGTTGGTGCCGCTGCAAAAGGGGCTGTTCATCTCGCTAATCCCCTCGAAAAAAATTTAGAATTCCTTTCCGCTGCATTGAATAAACCCATTTCAAACTTATCAGTCGCAGTATTAGATAAACCACGCCATCAGCATATCATCAAAACCATTCGTAATTTTGGTGCTAACGTGATTGCCATTCCTGATGGTGATGTATTGGCATCATTGCTGGCAATACTACCCGAGCATTCAATTGATATGATGTATGGCACTGGTGGCGCACCTGAAGGCATTATTAGTGCGGCCATCGCTCGTGCATTAGGCGGTGATATGCAAGCAAGATTGGTCCCTCGTGACAAAGCAAAGGGGGATAGCGAAGAAAATAAACTACTCGCCGCTCAAGAAGCCATTCGATGCCAGCAAATGGGCATTGAGATTGGGGAAATTTTATCATTAGAGCAAATGGTAAATACAGATGATGTGATTTTTGCCGCAACGGCAATTACGCCAACAGTGTTAATGGGCGGAATTTCAACAGATGCTTATAGCCGTTTTTCAAATACCCTTTTAGTTAACGGCCGTGACCGCTCATTAAAAATCATTAATAACCGCTTATTTAATTAGCCTTTCCATGATATTAAAAAAGGGCCTTTCGGCCCTTTTTTGAATCATTATTCTGCGCGTTCCAGCGTCATACGATTTAACAATGGTGCAGTTAACACCATGACTATCGCAATAGCCCCTGTCACTAAACCAATCTTCAAGAATACATCACTGTACACCGCTAATGACTCAAGCTTACTGGTCAGCTCCCCTTCTGGCGCTGCTGCCATAGAAGCGACATAACCCGCAATAAATGCAGCCGCTGAGTTAGTTAAGAACCACGCGCCCATAATAAAGCCCATTAAACGCTGTGGAACTAACTGAGCTACCATTGCCAGCCCAAGACCAGAGATCATCAGTTCACCAATGCTTTGAAAACCATAACAGATAATCAACCATTCAACAGAAACAATCCCCGCTTCGTTTGCAAATTTGGCGCCAAGCGGTAGTACTAAGAATGCCGCAGAGCATAACACCATACCAATCGCGAATTTATGCGGCATGGGTAAGTTATCACCCATTTTATTATAAATTGCGGCTAATATTGGGCTACCAATCATAATCCATAATGGGTTTAGTGCTTGATACTGTGCAGGTTCGATAGAAAAACCAAACACTTCATGCTCTACGTTATGTAATGCAAAGAAGTTGAGTGAGGTTGGCATTTGGCTATACAAAACAAAAAAGACAATTGCTTCGAGCATCAAGATCAGAGCCACCACCATGCGCCGACGTGCAATCCCCTGAAGAGCTAGCGTTTCTTTAATAAAGATAACCAAAATACCTAAAGAAATAACCGCTAATGCTGTACGCGCTACCCCTAGGTTATGCAATAACCAAGTCGAAATTGCAATCAAGGCAATAACACCCGCGACTGTTGCAACTAACCGTGAAATAATGACCGGAGCAAAGTCAGGTTTTGACCCATGTTGGGAAACCCACTTCTTACACATATAGAAGTTAATCAGCGTAATAATAAGGCCAACAACACTGAGTGAGAATGCAACATCCCAACCATAGTGTTTTGCTAACCACGGTGTTGCAAGCATAGAAAAGAATGAACCAATATTCACGGACATATAGTACATGGTAAATGCACCATCTAACCGCGGATCATCTTTATCATAACAGGTTGATAACAGTGATGAAGGGTTCGCTTTAAAGAGGCCGTTACCAACGGCAATAGTCGCTAAACCTACATACACCATTGAGACATCATGCCCTGAGAAGGCAACAAACGCATACCCCGCAATCAACGTTAATGTTCCAAGAACAATAACCCGTTTTGTACCAAGTATTTTATCGCCTAACCAACCACCAATTGCAACAAAGCCGTAAACTAATGCCGCAAATGCAGAGAATAAAGTGATGGATTCAGTTTCTGACATACCAAGAACTTGGCTAAGATATATAGGTAGAATACCTTGTAAACCGTAGTAACCAAAACGTTCCCAGAGTTCGATGGAAAAGATGAGATAGAATGAGCGAGGTTGCTTAAACGCGTTAAGACTGACTTCCTCTTTGTTATTTGTTGTGGACACAAGTTACCTCTAGTACAACCTGTAGATATGCAAAAAAAACCACGGAACGCTCTATGCGCTCTCGCATTGTTATTACCCCAAGAATTCAACGTCGGAAAGATTCACTTTTGGTAGGAGGAGCATCATTCCTTGATCTCAAAACAAACAAAACTGTGTGCAAACTTGTTTCTGGATCTCAAGCATAAATTCAATGAGTTAAAGCACATTTGATTATTTATTCAACGTTGACTGGTAGATAACCCGCCAAGAACGCAATAATCAATTAAGCCATATACGCTATTTATGCACCAAAATTAAAGAATTAGCTAGTATTAATTACTGCATGGATAAAATCTTATCGTGATTTACTTCAATTTTTAACAAAATAGCGAAACTATCAACGCCCACTATTTAATCACTTGTATACTTAATGTTAAGAATATTATTCTACCATGAAACTATCACACCACCGATTATTAACATTAGTGATATGAACGAAAAGCATAATTCAAATAAATAAAAACCAAGAATATATTGAGTGCAAGAAAATGGTTCGAGGGTTTAATGAGTGGGGAAAATACGTAAAATTTTGACAAAAAAAAGCCCAGTAACAAACTGGGCACAATGCATTCTACTCAAGGATCTTTTTACTAAATCAAACTATCACTACGTAGGTGCATTATTACATTACTTCGTGTAAAGAAATGAATGATGAGGGTAAATATATGAATGTTTACGCAAGCAAACAGTATATAGATACTAGTAAGACATGCTAATTTCAGAAAAAGTTCATATTTTTTCTCTTTTTTTATTTTTTCACTTTTTTTATTTTTTCACTTTTTTTATTTTTTCACTTTTTAGCAATATTTAACCATTTGATTTGATAATCATAATGTACAATTTGCTTTAACCCTTGCAGGTCTGAACAAAACCAAATAAGTTACCCGCTAAACTGTGACAAAACCAACATTGAGGTCGCCTTGTGAAAAAAAAACTTCTTCCTTTAATTATCATCGGCAGCCTCTTTGCACACTTAGCTTTTGCTGAGCCTACGCCAACCCCTCTAGATGAAAAAACATTATTAGGGTTAGCAAATGAAGGGCAAGCCGAAGCCCAATTCAATTTGGCCATGTTTTATCAATCCAATAAGCAATTTGAAAATGCAATAAATTGGTACCTCTTATCAGCCCAACAGGGGTTTACAAAAGCGCAAATTAACCTTGCGCTCATGTACCAACAAGGTACTGGCATCCCAAAAGATGAAAAACAAATGCTGCACTGGATGAAGATAGCCGCTGAAAACGGCGACCCTATTGGCCAGATGAATATGGCAGAATACACCTTATATGGTATCGATAAGGCTCTTGAGAAAAACCCAGCAGAAGCAGAAAAATGGTTAAAAAAAGCGGCCGAACAGCAATTTCCAACGGCTATGTTAACCCTTGCTTACTGGTATGAAGAAGGTAAAGCAGTAACTAAAGACCCGCAGAAAGCACAAAAAATATACCTTGAACTTGCTGAGAAAAACCATCCACAAGCCCTCTACTTGCTTGGCTATCAATCCGCAACAGGTATGTATGACAAAGTCAATTACCCACAAGCTTTCCAATATTTTACTCGCGCAGCGGAGCAAGGCTTTTCCCCTGCTCAAAATAGTTTAGGTATGCTGTACCTAACCGGGCAAGGCACCGAAAAAGATCCCCAAGCGGCAATAAAATGGCTAACTTTGGCGGCCGAGCAAGGTGAGGTTTCCGCACAATTTAATATTGCGCTTATCTATGCTCGCGGTGATGGCATTAAAACTGACCAGACTAAAGCCTGTCACTGGTTTATCAAAGCGGCGCAGCAAAATAGTGCTGATGCCCAATATGCAGCAGGGGCATGCTACCAGTATGGGATGGGGGTTGAAGCCGATGATAAAAAAGCGCTACGTTGGTATAAGCTTGCCGCCGCTAAAGGTGATGAACGAGCTGCAAAAAAAGTATTAATTTTGGAAAACCAGCGCAAATAACTTAATGAGGATGCAATTTATGTGCAGCGATAATTGGATGGGGCGAACAAACGTTTTTATAGGCATTTCGCTTTACTCTCATAATGCAATTTAATCTACATGCCCCCCATTTAACTCCCTTTTATATCATGACGTTATCGTTACCCATTGAGCCAAAGTGGTGCTATATACAAGAAGTTCTGCATTGAATATATACCCCATGCAGAACTTTTATCGATATGCGCAGATTAATATAAACATTCACATTTTTCTACGGTAGACTCGCTGTGGTCGCCCCACTTTCCCGTATTCAATTTCAGCCTCAATTTTATTTTTTGCCAAACAATATTCCAAATAACGCCTTGCTGTTGTGCGGCTCAATTTTATTGTTTCAGCGATACTTTCAGCTGTATATTCTGCTTCTGAATCAGCAAATAGCGCTAATATTTTTTCTAATGTAATGATGTCAATCCCCGTCGGTAGCTCTTCTTTCGATTCACCACGCGCATAAGTATTAAACATATCATCAATTTTACTTTGGTTAGTTTTACTATTCGCTTGCAGAACAGATTTACGTTGAATATACCTATCTAATGTTTGCCCTAAACGCTCATAAGCGATAGGTTTCACTAAGTAGTCAAAAACCCCTAAGCGAATTGCCTCAGAGACCGTTTCCATGTCGCTTGCTGCGGTTGTGAAAACAATATCTGCGTTGTTTCTTTCTTGTATTAATTCATGAACCAAATCAATACCTTTACCATCAGGTAAATAGTTATCTAATAAAATTAGATCGGGTTTCATATATTCAATCATTTTCCTAGCTTCAGCTAGGTTCCCCGCAAGCCACACTTTGTCACATGCAGGGTACGTTTTTATATACTCGCCATGCATTTCTGCCAGAAGTAACTCATCTTCCACTATGAGGATTTTTATCTTAATCATTTTATATCTTCACTTTCGGAATAAAAATTGAGAATACTGTACCATGCGGTTGATTTTCTTCAATAATCACCGCGCCATTACAGCGCTTAACATAAGATGCAACTAAATAGAGCCCAATACCATGGCCATCTGTTGCATCTGTCTTGGTTGTCACTCCACGTTCAAACCATTTATTTTGAAGCTCTTCGGGGAAACCACAACCTTGATCCACAACTTCAATAACTATTTCCTTTCCTTCATCAGAAAGGTATAACTCGACCTGCTTATTCCCTTGGTTGCTTTTCAAACTTGCTTCAAAAGCATTATCCAATAAATTACCCAAGACAGCACAAAATTCAGTACTGTTTAATGAATCAGGTAAGTCGCGCAGTTGGCTACCCGCCGTAAACTTTAATTGTAACCCTAGCTCTTTGGCTCGATGATACTTACCAAATAATAAGCCAGCAACTTGCTTATCAAAAAATTGCCTGCGTAACGTATCAATCAATTGTTGTTGGGACTCTGATTCACCTTTAATTAGAGCCAAAGCTTGGTCATACTCTTTCATCTGCAATAAACCACTTAATGTTGACATCCAATTAAGGTGTTCATGGCGTAGTGTGCGTAAATTTTCAACATACTGACGCACTTGTGTTAACTGAGAATTTAAGGATTCAATATCATTTTGACTACGAAAGCTGATTACAGCCCCCACAAGTTGCTCACTATCACGAATAGCTACTCGATTTGCAATCACATTTAGCCCATTAAATTCACAAATCACATCATGCCGAGTTGTCGCAATATCGGTCATAAAAAAATCAGCGGGCGATATTCTTTCTGAAACGCGCATACCCGTTAGTTGCCCTAATGGCTCACTCAACATGAGCATTTTTCTAGCATTCGAATTGATATTGATAATCTGCCCTTGGGTATTAACAGCGATGACCCCTTCAAAAACGGCATCAAATATCCCTTTTTGTACTAACACTAATTGTGTAATTTCCTCTGGCTCCATGCCTAACATTTGTTTCTGTATTAGGCGTGAGAATGCCCAAGATAAAAACAATAAAATAATCAATATACCGAGAAACGTAGCGCCAGTTTGTACAAATAGTTCACTGCGGGAGGTGTCAATTTTATTGGTTAAATAACCAATAGAAACCACCCCGATAACTTTACCCTGCTCATCAAAAATGGGCGTTTTTGCTCGTACCGCATTTCCCATCGAACCTTCACCATTGATGAAGTAACTTTCGCCCCGCTCCAATGCACCTGGTTTGTTCCATTGCATTTTGTAGCCAATTTTCTGGCTGTTTGGGTGATATAGGCGAATCGAGTTTTCATCACCAATCACCACATAATCATAATTCGAATCTTGATTGAGTTTATCTGCAATAATTTTCAGTCTTGGGATATCTTTATTTTTTACAGATTGCACCACCCCTTCAATTGAAGCGATTAGCTTCGCTTGGCTCATCGCTAGAGACCTAATATTCGCAATCAACCGGCTTTCCGCAGTATCTGTAAAATATTTACCCAACCCAAACGTCAAAAAGACAGAGACAAGTAATAGAAGAAAGAATACTCGTACTGAAAACGAAATCGAGCTTACTTTTTTCAGTGAGGAGAATGCATATTCTTTTTTCATGTTAAATCTCGTTACACTATGAAAAGTAAAAAATTTGTTAAATACAAAGATAACAATATAACGGATAACTCAGGTTAAAGCCAAAGGTATAATACACATATTAATAATTAAACACATAAAAACCAAGCAATAAAAAACATATCCAATAATTAAAAACTTTAAAACCATTAAACAAATACAAACTCATTTAAGAAACATGAAATAGGTCAAGTATATTAAATACAGCTTCTTTAATATTAATATTGAAAAGGGAAATTAAATAATTACTTATATTAAGCGCACTAAAAAATTCTAAAAATAATTATTTAATTAACTTTAACATTAGCAACATTTTAAAAACATCTCTAAATGAGATGCAGGATACTATTATGTTCGAAAACATAACGTTTAATCAGGTAAAACGTCATGAGAACAGGAAACTTGCTGAAATTACTCAGTTTTTAAAGGAAAACGATTTAGAGCTTGATTCAAGTATCGACGTTTTTATTACTATAACCCGTAATGAAAAATTAATTGCATGCGGGGGATTAGCTAAAAACGTGATTAAATGCGTTGCAATTAGCGATGATGTTCGTGGCGAAGGCCTCGCATTAAAGTTAGCAACAGAACTTGTTAATCTCGCTTATGAAAATAACACAACACATTTATTTATTTATACCAAATTTCAGAACGAAAGCCTATTCCAACAATGTGGTTTTCATACTATTGCAACTGTCCCTGATGTCATGGTGCTGATGGAAAACAGTTGCTGTTATCTAAAACGCTATATTGAAAGCTTAAAAGCACAGCGTAAAGATGGGAAAAAAATTGGCGCCATTGTGATGAATGCCAATCCATTTACCCTTGGACACCGTTATTTGATAGAACAAGCGGCAAAAGCGTGCGATTGGCTACATTTATTTGTCGTCAAAGAAGATACCTCGCGCTTTTCTTATAAAGTTAGGCTTAATTTGATTGAGGCGGGCACAAAAGGGATAGACAATCTCACTATCCATAAAGGCTCTGAATATATTATTTCTCGAGCGACTTTCCCTTGCTACTTTATAAAAGATAAAACGGTTGCCAATAACTGTTATACCGAGATCGATATTAAGATTTTTCGTCAATATATCGCCCCAGCTCTTGGGATCACCCATCGATTTGTAGGTTCTGAGCCTTTTTGCCAAGTCACTAATCAATATAACCAAGACATGCGCTTCTGGCTGGAAACGGACGCTATGAATTATCCACCTATAGAACTCATTGAATTTCCGCGAATAGTCATCAATGGCACGGCGGTTTCCGCCTCGCAAGTTAGAAGACTGCTCGCTAAAAAAGATCTTGCGGCAATTAAAGCGATTGTGCCTGAAGCGACATATCAATATTTACAAGAAATGCTCGCTAACCAAGTAACAACCACAATAAACCGCACCGAAAGTTCTGAATTAGCCATAGGTGAAATATGAAGATTAAACACGCAGCAATAGCTGGCACGCTTGAATCAAGTGATGTCATGGTTCGCATAGAACCTTTAGAAGATACTCAAGAAGTTTCAGTGCAAGTAACCAGCAGTGTCGAAAAACAATTCGGTGATGCCATCACGCAGATCGTACAAGAAATGATACAGCGGCATGAAATCCAAGGTGCACAAATCATCGTTGATGATAAAGGTGCATTGGAATGCGTACTCAGAGCACGTCTTGAAGCATTATTCGCTCGCGCTTGTGATATCGACTACCTACCTTGGGAGGAAAAATAATGACTCCACAACAAAAATCACGGACACGCAGAAGCATGCTTTTTGTTCCTGGCTCAAACGCAGCGATGCTAAGCAACTCCTTTATTTATAAAGCAGATGCGCTGATGTTTGACCTTGAAGACTCCGTTACACTGCGTGAAAAAGACACGGCTCGACGTTTAGTTTACCACGCATTACAACACCCGCTTTATCAAGATATTGAAACTATTGTTCGTGTCAATGCATTGGATTCCGCATTTGGTGTCGCCGATCTTGAGGCCGTCGTTCGCGGTGGCGCCGATATTGTTCGCTTGCCAAAAACCGATACTGCGCAAGACGTTATTGATATTGAAAATGAAATTCTACGTATTGAAAAAAGTTGTGGTCGTGAGGAAGGCAGTACTGGATTACTGGCCGCCATTGAATCCCCTATGGGGATCACCCAAGCTGTTAATATTGCACATTCATCACAACGACTTATTGGCATCGCACTAGGTGCCGAGGACTATGTCCGCAATTTGCGCACCGAGCGGTCTCCTGACGGCGTTGAACTCCTCTATGCTCGGTGCGCCATTTTACAAGCCGCACGCTCAGCAGGTATCCAAGCTTTCGATACCGTTTATTCTGACGCTAATAATGAAGAAGGCTTTCTACGCGAAGCCGCTCACATTAAACAACTCGGCTTTGATGGCAAGTCATTGATAAATCCAAGACAAATTGAGTTACTTCATAACCTGTATGCACCTACTCAAAAAGAAGTCGACCATGCTCAACGTGTTGTTGAAGCAGCTGATTCAGCTGCCCTTGAAGGTAAAGGTGTTGTGTCTTTAAACGGAAAAATGGTCGATGGCCCAGTGATTGATAGAGCCCGTCTTGTATTATCACGCGCAGCATTATCAGGCATTCGGGAAGAGTGAGGCAAATAAAATGACAAATAGTACTCAGCGTCAGGCTCGCGTATCAGCCTACCTACAACCAAATACGGATGAAACTCAACAAGAATTCCAAGATATTGGCAAAATACAACAGCAGGTACAAAAACCGAGAAATCGCAAACTGTGCGATGATTTACAAGTTGCTATCCGTCGTTCTGGCCTCAAAGACGGTATGACGATTTCATTCCATCACGCATTTCGTGGTGGCGACCTTACCGTTAATATGGTGATGCAAGTGATTGCCGAAATGGGTTTTCGTAACCTTACCCTTGCTTCTAGTTCATTAAGTGCATGTCACTCCCCCTTAGTTGAACATATTCGCCACGGCGTTATTCGTAAAATTTATACCTCAGGTATTCGGGGGCCATTAGCTGAGGCTATTTCACGTGGAGAATTGGATGAGCCAGTACAAATCCATTCACATGGCGGACGAGCAAACTTAATACATAGCGGTGAGCTATCAATCGATGTAGCCTTTATTGGTGTTCCTTCTTGTGATGAGTACGGTAATGCCAATGGCTATACAGGAACTGCAAGCTGTGGTTCTTTAGGTTATGCCAAAATTGACGCAGAAACAGCTAAAAAAGTGGTCATGCTGACAGAAGAATTATTGGATTACCCACATAACCCATCCAGTATTAAACAAGATGAAGTTGACTACATTGTGAAAGTAAAACGCGTAGGCGACGCAGATAAAATTGGCGCCGATGCGACCCGTATGACATCTAACCCTCGGGAACTTCTCATTGCCCGTACCGCCGCGGATGTGATCGAAAAATCCGGTTATTTTAAAGATGGTTTTTCATTGCAAACAGGGACTGGCGGTGCATCTCTGGCAGTAACTCGTTTTCTTGAAGATAAAATGAGACGTCACAATATTACCGCAGGCTTTGCATTGGGCGGGATCACGTCAACCATTGTTGATTTACATGAGAAAGGCTTAATTCGCAAATTATTAGATGTACAAAGTTTTGATAAAGCCGCCGCAGAATCATTAGGCCGCAACCCTAATCATATTGAAATCAGTGCGAATCAATATGCTTGCTTTGATTCTAAAGGGGCCTCCGTTGATATGCTTGATGTGGTGGTACTCAGTGCGCTAGAAATCGATACTCGCTTTAATGTCAATGTATTAACCGGCTCTGACGGTGTCATTCGTGGAGCTTCAGGTGGTCATAGTGATACAGCGGTGGCCTCAAAACTCTCCATCATTGTGGCACCATTAGTTCGCGGGCGCATCCCAACCTTAGTTAATGAAGTATTAACTTGTGTTACTCCAGGCTCAAGCGTTGATATTCTCGTGACGGACCATGGTATTACAGTAAACCCAGCTCGTCCTGAATTAAAACAACAACTTGAAAGCCAAGGGATTAAAACTGTTTCAATGGACTGGTTAAGAGAACGAGCACAACTCTTAACTGGTACTCCTAATCCAATTGAATTTACCGATAAGGTCGTGGCCGTTGTTCGCTACCGCGATGGTTCGGTCATTGATATTGTTCATCAAGTGAAGGAGTAACTATGTTTTACCCACTGCCTGATACTCAAGAGCAATTTGAAATTTCCTTACCTGAACTGCTAGATAGCCGTGATGCCCGTCAGGCTCGTCAGCAACAATGGATTGGTCTCCATCAGGTAACCTTGATTTCATTTACTGTCGTTTTCCCGGGAGCGGTTAAAGATAACTCCCTTGTTAGACATGTTTTTAATCAAGGACTAAATGCGCTTAAACAAATTGCTTCACGCAGGCAGTGGGTGTTTTTATCACAACAATCATGGGCATTAAAAACAGGACCGGAATGTTTGGCTGCTGTTGATGTCGATGCAATTGAAATTAAAAAAGCGTTAATTGAAATTGAAGAGTTATCGCCAGTGGGACGGCTATGGGATTTTGACGTTTTTGATGCGAACGGACAGCAGTATTCTCGCTCACAATTAAACCTCTCTTCAAGGCGTTGTTTGGTTTGTGAGAATGAAGCTAAGGTGTGTACTCGACATCGAACACACCCACTTGGTGAGATCCTTAACCGTATTGAGGAGTTAGCTAATGCAACACGCTAAACAGTTAAACTCTATCACTGAAGAACAAGTTCAGCATTACAGCCAATTAGCTTGGCAAGCTTTGCTCGCTGAAGTGAATTTAACCCCTAAACCGGGGTTAGTCGATAAACATAACACAGGTGCCCATAAAGATATGGCACTGACCGATTTTCACTTAAGTGCCAATGCAATTGCAAAATATTTCCCTTATTTTCTACTCGCAGGGGCTCAGCATAAAGATTTACCGATAGAAAACGTTTTAATCAATATCCGTAGTATTGGTATTAATTGTGAAACGGCCATGTTCCGTGCAACTCAAGGTGTTAATACGCATAAAGGCAGTATTTTTTCCCTAGGGTTGGTGTTAACTGCAATCGGCCGTTTAATTGCCTTACAGCAACCCGTGCTGCCTCAATATATTAGTCAGTTAGTGGCAGGAATGTGTGTTGGAATTACCGATGAATTAAAAAAACCAACTGATACCCCAACGGCAGGGCACCGCCTATATCAGCAATACGGGCTAACAGGTGCTCGAGGTGAAGCGCAAAATGGTTACGCGTTAGTCACTCAACATGCACTCCCTTACTATTTACAACAACTCGCAAAAGATAAAGCAGACGATATTGCCCTACTTGATACCTTAATTTTATTAATGAGCCTGAATGATGACACTAATATTGTTAATCGTGGAGGTATTCAAGGGTTAGAGTGGGTAAAACAACGCGCTACACAATTATTACATCAAGGGATTAATACCCACAATGATTTAATTTTTGTAAAAAATTTCGATAATGAATGTATTCAGCAGAATGTCAGCCCCGGTGGCAGCGCAGACTTATTAATATTGACTTGGTTTTTTGCCCGATTAGCAAATCAACATCACGGTTTAACATTACAAAAATTCAACATTATTAATATAGGAAGAAATAAGAAAAATTAAATTAATTAAGCAAATAAAAACCAATTAAATATTTATTAATAAAAAACATCCGCTTTAGAATGAATTACTAATAAAACCAATTTATTATTTTCATTCAAGATGCAGCCATATTAAAAATTGTTATTTTAACAAATTCCTAATATTAAAGTTCATTCAATTTAATATTAAATAAATTTAATATTGATTTAATCAAGGAAATTGGCTTATGCAAAAAGAAAAAATATGGAAGCTATTTATATTAATAGCGATTCCAATTATCATTGCTTTAATACCAACACCAACTGGGCTCCCACATATTGCTTGGTTATTATTTGGTCTTTATCTTGCCGCCATTGTAGGGTTAGTATTAAAACCCTATTCAGAACCCGTTATCTTATTAGCCACTATTGCAGCAAGTGCTGTCATTATTGGTATTACAGGTACTAAAGATGTCAAAGCAAGTGAAGTGCTCAGCGGTTATGCGTCTGGGACCACATGGTTAGTATTTGCTGCATTTACACTGAGTGCCGCATTTGTAATTACCGGTCTCGGGAAACGTCTCTCGTATATATTAATAGGTAAGCTAGGCGGAACAACGCTTGGGTTAGGATATGTCACTGCTATTCTGGATTTAATTATTGCCCCTGCTACCCCATCGAATACTGCACGAGCTGGGGGAATTGTTTTTCCTATCATCAATAGTGTCGCGGTTGCTTTAGGGTCAGATCCAGAAAAAAGCCCTCGTAAAGCAGGTCACTATTTACTGGTTAACGTATATATGGTGACTAAAACCACCAGCTATATGTTTTTAACTGCCATGGCACCGAATGCTTTAGCATTAGCGATGATGACCGACATCATGGGGATCCATTTAAGTTGGGGTGGATGGGCACTCGCCGCTTCAGTTCCCGGCTTAATCATGCTGATTTTAACTCCCTTAATGATTTATAAGCTTTACCCACCAGAATTAAAAAAAGTAAATAACAAAGAGATCGCGGCAAAAGGCCTTGAAGAATTAGGCCCGATGACTATGCGTGAAAAATTACTCAGCATTGTATTTATTATTGCGCTTTGTGGCTGGATTTTTTCCGACTTAATCGGCGTAAGCGCATCCAGTGTTGCTATTGCCGTCATGGCATTAACCCTGATCCTTGGTGTTGTTACTTGGGATGATGTCTTAAAAAACAAAGGCGGCTGGAACACGCTGATTTGGTACGGTGGGATCATCAGTATGTCTGGCGTACTGACTAAAGCGGGTTTCTTTAAATGGTTAGCTGATACCATGAGCCAATACCTTTCTTTCGGCGACCAAGCCATGCTTGCCTTCTTCGTCATCATGTTTATCAGTGTCGCAATACGTTACTTATTTGCCTCTGGTGGTGCATATGTCGCCGCGATGGTTCCAGTATTCGCGACAGTCGGTATGGTAGCTGGTGCACCTCCAATGCTACTGGCTCTAGGCTTACTTTTCTCTAATGCCTACGGTGGTAGTGTAACTCACTATGGTGGTGCGGCTGCGCCTATCGTATTCGGTGCGGGTTATAACGATATTCGCTCTTGGTGGATTATTGGTGGCCTTGTCGCATTCATTAGCTTACTTGTTCATATGACTATCGGTTTAGGTTGGTGGGAAATTTTAATTAACACTGGGTTAATTTAATCCTCACTCCTTTATATAACGGTATGGGCACAATGATTATTGTGCCCAATTTAACTAAACATTATTTCTCACGCTTCTATGGTTATTTGCAGCCTTTAAGCTATCGCGTAAATATTTATCGGCTTCCCCTAAATAGTTCTCGTTGTGGCTAGGCGGCAAATGAAGGCATCCCAAGGAGCATACAAAGGTATGTGACTTGGGTAACTGAGTGTAGCCAATACCGTCACAGCGGGAAACACAACGGGTTTACCCTAAATAGTTCTCGTTGTGGCTAGGCGGCAAATGAAGGCATCCCAAGGAGCATACAAAGGTATGTGACTTGGGTAACTGAGTGTAGCCAACACCGCCACAGCGGGAAACATCAACGGGTTTACCCTAAATAGTTCTCGTTGTGGCTAGGCGGCAAATGAAGGCATCCCAAGGCGCATACAAAGGTATGTGACTTGGGTAACTGAGTATAGCCAACACCGCCACAGCGGGAAACATCAACGGGTTTACCCTAAATAGTTCTCGTTGTGGCTAGGCGGCAAATGAAGGCATCCCAAGGAGCATACAAAGGTATGTGACTTGGGTAACTGAGTGTAGCCAACACCGTCACAGCGGGAAACATCAACGGGTTTACCCTAAATAGTTCTCGTTGTGGCTAGGCGGCAAATGCAGGCATCCCAAGGCGCATACAAAGGTATGTGACTTGGGTAACTGAGTGTAGCCAACACCGCCACAGCGGGAAACATCAACGGGTTTACCCTAAATAGTTCTCGTTGTGGCTAGGCGGCAAATGAAGGCATCCCAAGGAGCATACAAAGGTATGTGACTTGGGTAACTGAGTGTAGCCAACACCGCCACAGCGGGAAACATCAACGGGTTTACCCTAAATAGTTCTCGTTGTGGCTAGGCGGCAAATGAAGGCATCCCAAGGAGCATACAAAGGTATGTGACTTGGGTAACTGAGTGTAGCCAACACCGCCACAGCGGGAAATATAACGGGTAAACAGATGAAAAAGATCCCTTGCACATTAATGCGTGGCGGCACCTCGAAAGGTGTATTCCTACTCGCAGATTCTCTTCCCAACGATATTCAACAGCGCGATAAACTCATTCTTGCATTGATGGGTTCTGGTCATGCTTTACAAATTGATGGCATTGGAGGTGGTAGCCCACAAACCAGTAAAGTCGCCATTATTGGCCCCTCTTCTCACCCTGACGCTGATATAGACTATTTATTTGCACAAGTTTCTATGATGGAAGCGATTGTCGATACTGCGCCGAACTGCGGTAATATCCTGTGTGCGGTTGGCCCTTTTGCCATTGAAAAAGGCTTAGTCCCTATTCATCATGACACGACCACGGTAAGAATTCGTAATGTGAATACCAATACCTTTATTAATTCAACAGTACAAACACCTAATGGCGAAGTGAATTACCTTGGTGAAACCTCAATTGCTGGTGTACCTGGGTATGCAGCACCTGTTGCGCTAACATTTTTAAATGCCTGCGGTACTAAAACTGGGAAACTTCTGCCAACTGGGCACTCAATTGATACCTTTGACGGTGTTGAGGTGAGTTGCATCGATATGGCAACGCCTGTGGTACTCATTGATGCCCCTCAGATGAATAAAACCGGTTATGAGACGGCTGAACAATTAGAAACAGATAGCGAATTTATGCAGAAATTGGAAGCTATTCGCATTAAAGCGGGGGCAGCAATGGGTTTAGGTGATGTGAGCAAAAAAGTGATCCCCAAACCTATTTTGGTCTCTCCTGCTATCCATGGTGGTACCATCAACGTACGCTATTTTATGCCTCATAAATGTCATGGTGCCCTTGCTGTAACCGGCGCTATTGCTATTGCCACCAGTACCCTTTTACCTGACAGTATCGTGAAACAATATATTGATTCTGTGGATATGAAAAATATCGCTATTGAGCATCTCAGTGGAATGTTTGAAGTCTCATTAACTCCAAAAAGTGACTTTCCTGAGGGGCTACAGGCATCAATTATCCGTACAGCAAGGAAGTTATTTGAAGGTGATGCGTTTATTCCATAATACAAAATGAGAACCTGCCTCTTACCTAGAGGCAGGTAAACCATGCTATATCTCCCCGAACAACTCAACAAACTCACTATTAATATAATAAGAAACTTGGTGCGCTTCATCGGGAGTGGGTAATTCCAACTTGCCTGCCATTCTTTCCATAATATTATCTGGAACAGCATATTGCCGTTGTTGATTTTGTTGCCGCCATTGCTTGAATGGCACTTCCAAGTAAACTAAATGAACTTTTGCTTGATAACGTTCAAATAGGCTGATCATACTGGCTCGCAAAGAAGCGCTTAACGAAGTCGCATTCCAAATAAAATCCGTTTTAGTGCGCAGTAAACCTTTAGCTTGCTCTTTCGCTTGTTGAGCCACCCACCCTTGTGCATTTTTATCTGCAGGGTTAATTTTATGTTCTCGGCGAATATCATCGAGGCAAATTATTTGAGTTTGTGGATAAAACTGTTTTACAAAGTGATCCTTCCCCATACCGGGTAAACCGCATAACATAACCACTTCGCTACCAAACTCCTCAAAAGGGAGGTAATCTGCCGTGCCCTTCTGGTAGTGAAAATATTGGAAACGGCCCGCTAAAGAGGCAAATGATTTAGGCTTATCCCAACAATCTTGCTCACGACAAAATAATTCAAACAGCTCAATTCTAGCGAGTAAATCAGCTTTATCTTCACAAGTTCGGCCTATTGCATCCGCTTTCGCCAACATACACAACAACGGCATTTCGACACGTAAAGAGGCGGCAAATAAAGTACGCTCAGGGTCTGGTTTTTCCATTATCCATAACGGTAAGCCGTGAAAACGCACTAATGCAGCAATATGTTCACGAATGGCAAAAGGTGTTTCTATTTGACGAAATAATATATTCCGTACAGATAACTCACCTTTTTTAGCGTGCCCCGGTGAATGAATTCGCCCCTCTTCATCTTCACGTGTGGTACTGCGCTTTTCTACGTCATGCAATAATGCCGCAGTCCAAACCACCTGCTGCTTAAACGGTGATAGTTGCTGATATTCAGGCAAACTTTCAAGCGCGGCTAACACCATTTGGGTATGAATAGCCACATTACCCTCTGCATGGTGCAAGCTATCTTGTGGTACATTTTGCATGTCGCGGATAAAATCAAATTGAGCTTCAAGCTGCGACCAATCGCGGTTTTTTGTCAATTGCCAGCTCATCATTGCCCTCCTTGATATTCAAAAGCCAGTTTGGCTCTTTGCCAATTACGCTTCCAGTGGATATCTGTTTTGACATGATTTTTACGCACATATTTAAATACATGCGACATAAAATCATCTACTGGGAAGGCTTGGCTATCACGGCTAACAATACCTTCCATGCTACATGCTTTGCCTGTATGTGTATCATAGGCAATAAATTGGCTATCTTGGGATGCGGCTTCTATTAATCCACGGGTATATTCTTGCTCAGACATATTCTTATTCAATGATAAATCCAACTGAGGCACCGTAGGGAAATCAAATAATGCTGCATAAAATTGCACTTCTTCCCAACTAAGCCAATAACCCCCTTGCCTAACGGCAAACAGATAAAAATAGTCTTCAATATGCTGATACTCAATGGAATGCACAGCATAAAGATTTTCACCGAATAGTTCGATATCACCTAAATCATCTTTAATTAACTGCCAACGCTGACGTATCTGTTGGCTCCATGCAGATTGTGTTGGCGCGCCATGAGAGCGTGCAAACACACCATAGCGATTTAAACAATTGTTTTCGCCATCGAGTTTTTCTGTGTGAATTAATTGCCCAATATTTTGGATGTGCGACCACCAATCGCTATTGATGCGATCGTCACTAGTCGTACCGGGTGAGAACGGATAATGATACGTTCTACCATACTTTCTTGATTGCATATTCATCATGCTTTCTCTAAAAAATAGAAATCACAACAAATCTTTTGCAAGATTTGCTTCTTTTATTGTTGAGAAATCAAGTGTTGGTATTACATATCTAGTCCGAGTGTCGGCCTCATATTGATACTGCCTAGCGTTTTCTCTAGGCCTGTTTGTGTTATATTCAGTGAGATCCTAACTTAACTGTCAAGGAAAAAACTATCAATTTATTCCTAAACTCATGAAAAACGCAGTTATTCGATAACAATTCGGCTTTCATCAATAGGGTATTTCACTACGACTTTATTGCAGTACAAACAATTATCTTGCAAAGTGACTGGTTCTTGCCCTTTAGTCGTCACTTTTTGCCAAATTTCATTGTGGCGATAAATCACCCCTTTTTCACGGGTAAATTTATGGTTTTTCTCATAAATATGGTATTTCGCCTCTCGCGGATCACTGCATAACAACTCCCCTTCAAGTTGGTGCTCAGCAATATTAAAAACCAATTGAAATGCACTTTGAGTTGGGTTGTAAAAGACAAGGTCGATGTAATTATAAAAAATGGCAGCGCCTGAGCCAAACGGCAATACTCTGCCCTCATCAGGAAAAGGGTCAAAACTATGATTAGCACGCTCAACCACCTGTAATGGTGAGTGCAAAATCATCCAGTGTATTAGGTTGCTGAGCTGGCAAATTCCACCACCAATACCACTACGAGCTTCGCCAAATGATAATTCCATCCCCTCAAGAAACCCCCTACGCGCTGTGGGCTTTCCCACTAATCGACAAAAGGAAAAATACTCCCCAGGGTATATCGTAATACCATTCATGGCTTTAATGGCTATGCGCAAGTTAGTCACTTTGTTGTACTGCAAACGTAAATCCGACTCACCTAATTTGCGGATTAATTTGGATGTGTGCTTATTGTAGCGATATTCAAGACGTTCAGAAGATTTCGCTTTCGCATAATATTGAGAGGAAAATGCCCAATGCAGTCTTCGAGCTAGACGTTTTTGAGTCACACGCAGCCAATAGAGGATAGGATGATAAGAAGAAAGTGGCCGACGCATAACAAAACCTTATTGATAATAATTAACCAATAAATCATGTCATAACCGTAAATTTTACGACATAGTAACTATCTGATAATTCGCAATATAGCTATTCAATCACCTTGGTACCTGTACCGACTACAGATTACAAACCAAAAAATAAACTGGATGTATTCTAATCTGATGCTATTGCAACTAGGCGACAAAAAGTAACCCCTAGAACATACCAATGTATGACTAGGGGTTACTTTTAAAGCCAACAACACTGCGGCGCGAAAGCCAATTAGTAGAGACCGAGTACCGCACCAGCGCCAAGTAAAAATAGACTAAATAGCCAAATCCACCCAAATGAATAACGCAGGTGACGCCCCATATCAATCCCCGCTAGCCCCATAGCTAACCAAGCTGCCGGTGAAAATGGGCTAACAAAAGTCCCTGCATTATTACCAATAGCCATAGAGTAAACAACAGCAGATGGGTCTACCCCTACAGTGGCTGCAATTTGTTGAATTATCGGTAATAAAGCAAAATAATAAGCATCTGTACTGGTGAATATATCCATCGGCACACCCAAAATACCAACAAAGATATGCACTTTTGATACCCATTCCATTGGTAAAATAGCAGTTAAATCTTTTGCTATCGACTCAAGCATTCCCCCTTCAGATAAAATCCCCAAAAATGCTCCAGCTGCAAGTATAATCGCGACCATACCGAGTGCTTGTGGCGCATGAGCAGATAAGACCTTCATTTGGTCTCTAGGGTTAGGGAAGTTCACCATCAGTGCGATTGATAGTGCTATCATAAATACATATGGAGCTGATAATAAACCAAATGCCAGACACACCACCGATGCAACAATTAAACCACCATTAATTAATGGCTTTTTAGGCTTTTGGATAGTTTCATTGATTTCGCCAATTTCTTCACTCGCAGGTAATAATGAATCCATCTCATACGGCGTCGTCCCTTTCAACCGTGCGGAAGCTATGCGGCGTTTCTCGCGCAAACCCATAATAATAGCGAATACCACAGCGCCACCCATACCAATTAATTGAACAGGTATAAGTTGCTGCCATAAAGTTGATGCGTCAATTCCAGTGACTGCAGAGGCGCGCCCTAAAGGCCCTCCCCAAGGCACCATATTCATCACCCCCATGCTTGCACACATCAGTAATAACATTAAATATGGGCTCATACCTAGCTGTCGATATAAAGGTAATAATGCAGGGATAATAATTAAAAATGTTGCTGCTCCTGAGCCATCTAAATGGACAATACCCGCGATTAGGGTAGTCATAATACAAACAACAACAATATTTCCACGAGTCATTTTGACCATTATCCGAATTAATGGGTCAAAAATATGGAGATCTTTCATCAAGCTAAAAAACAAGATGGCAAATAAAAACATTGCAGCGACTTTCGAGACTTTATTAATCCCACTCTCGAAGAAAACTGAAATTTCCGCTACAGAATATCCTGCAAATAATGCACCAATAAATGGTATACAGGACATTGCGATAATAGGGCTCACTTTTCCCATCATGAGCAATGTCACGATAGATACAATGATTAAAATACCAATAATTGTTAACACATCGACTTCCTTCTTAGAATTATATTTTTCAGGTGAAATAAGCTTTAATTAACTAGCCTAATTATTTAATGCTATTTTACGACTATGCAAATTGCGTAATTAAATTGTCTATTTGATTCAATATCAGTATGTTGCTTATATAAACCATTAGAAACAAGTGCAAGGCTATTTTTATATTTTTGCTGCGATAACAACTTGTTCACACTAATTAAAATCACTATTTAAAATAAAAAACCAGTGTATTTTTCTATTACAACCATTAAAACCATAAGATGAAATTAAAACCATTATATATTGGTGATTATTTATTTAATTTATAAGTGACAGAATTATAAATACCAAGATAATATATTTACTCTACTATTTTATTTTTTATGCTATTTTTTTAAGTATTTCAGCTATTTTTTAGCCACCAACACAGGGATTTATACTTTTTTTTATGTTTTTCAAAGATCCAAAAAACTACTTGCTTTTTAGTTTCAACTTTATGTAAAGGTAAGGTTGATTTGCAATATCACACCATCTCACAAAAAGACCAAAATAAACTAGGTATAATATAAGAATAACTAAAGTTATCTAAAAAGGAATGTTCCTATGAGTCATCTTTTTTCATCCGCATCAATAGGCCAAGTTTCACTAGAAAATAGAATTATCGTTCCACCTATGTGTCAATATTCAGCAGACAATGGGATGCCAACGCCGTGGCACAAGGCGCATTATATGAACCTCGCTTTGTCTGGTGCTTCATTAGTCATTATGGAAGCTAGTGCAGTTACGCCCGAAGGACGTATTACACACAAGGATTTAGGGCTGTGGAATGATGAACAAATGGCCGCCATGCAGCAAATGCTGATAGATATTAGGCAATATTCGAATGCACGTTTAGGAGTGCAAATAGCCCATGCAGGTAGAAAAGCCTCTACTGATTTACCTTGGTTTGGTGGAAAAAGCCTTCAAGCAACTGACCCTCATGGGTGGCAAACCGTTGCACCATCCGCGCTTGCTTTTGGTGATAACTACCTACCACGTGAGTTAACTATTGAACAAATTATTGAAATCAAAAAACAATTTATTGATGCAGCAAAACGAGCAGAACAAGCTGGATTTGACGTCATTGAAATTCACGCAGCTCATGGGTATTTATTGCATGAATTCCTATCCCCAGTTTCAAATCAACGCCAAGATGAATATGGGGGGAGCTTCGAGAACCGAAGTCGCTTATTAGTGAATATTTTTCATGAAATTAGAGAAACAATTAGCCCAAATATTGCAGTTGGCGTACGGATTTCCGCAACTGACTGGCTTGAACACGGATGGAGCGTTCCCGAATCTATCGAGCTTACTGAAATATTAGAAGATTTAGGCTGTGACTATATCCATGTCTCCTCAGGTGGCCTATCTGCGGAACAACAAATTCCTTTAAGCCCTAATTACCAAGTTCCATTGGCTCAAGCAATTAATGAACATACTATGATGCCTGTTATTGCTGTTGGCCTTATTACAGAGCCATTACAAGCAGAGGCTATTCTGGCGACTCATCAAGCGGATTTTGTCGCTATTGGGCGGGGGATTTTATTTGAGCCACGCTGGCCATGGAGAGCTGCTTGTGAATTAAATCAGCAAGTTAATGTTGCGCCACAATATTTACGTTGTGCACCACATCAGTTTAAAAATTTATTTAAATAGAAATAAAAAACCCGCAGCACTTATACGATGAATAGCCATCAAACTGCGGGTTTAAAGCGACTAACGTGCGTTTTGCGAACACTGCTGAACAAATTCGATCATGGATTTTTGGAATTCAGGTTCTGCATCACCTGACTTAGCCAATTCACCATCAATACGTTTAAATTCAGCTAAGCCATATTTCTCAATTGTTTTGTCATAGGCACATCCGCATATCGCTGAAACAGCATTTGCTGTTTCGCCCTGTGGATTCCCTGACCCTGCAACACAAGTATTCACAAAGTTAGTTTTATATTCAGCAATTTCTGCCTTTTCATCAGAACATGCAGATAACACAGCTACTGCCCCAACCATACCCAATATTAATGCTAATTTTTTCATCTTATGCCCATTTTCTCATTAAGCGCTTGACCCAAGAAGACAACAATAAACAAATTATCGTCTTAGTACTTCGCTATTTTGGATAGATAATTTATATTTACAACACCATTAATCTTAATATACAAAATAAGAACTTCTAATTTAGATAAATATTCCTATCTATGATTGTTACTATTAATCATAGACGTTTTCCTATAAAAGATCTGCAATCATTAAGTTATTTTTATAATTTAATTTCACTTAGGTAGCGAATTTGAACAACGCCAACGATAATAAAATAAAGCACATAAAATCAATATACAACCCACGATTTGAATCAAAGGCATCCGTTCGTGATACCAAATAGCCGCAACAAATACTGTCATAACAGGCTCTAGGATCATAATAATTGCAGCATTTGCAGCTGTTGTGTTTTTCTGGCCAATAAGCTGTAAAATAAACCGTAAACTCGTCGCTATCACCACACTTGCAATAAACCACATCATCGTCGGTGCAGTAATACTGGCAGGCCACTCTTCCAAAAAGATGGATAGCACCAATCCTACAGTACCTGTGCAAGCTAATTGTATTGTCGTTAAAGGTAAAAGCGGCACGGTTCTGGTATATAAGCTGGTATAACAAAAATAAATAGCTTGGACGATAGCAGCACAAAGAAACCATAGTTGGCTCGCCTTAAATTCAAGTTGTGCCTTAAATAAAGTTAAGCACGCCAAACCCACTACAGCAACAGGAAGGGCTTGCCAAAAATAACGCACTGGCTTATTTTTTAAAATGACCCACGCAACTAAAGGAACAAATAGCATGGCTAGGCTCATAATGAATGCCCCTTCCCCTATCGAATCCGTTGTTGCCACTGCGTAGATCCATAACACCATATTCAATGCCATCCAACCGCCTGTCATTAATATTTTTGGCAGTTGTTGAAGAGTTACTTTATTTTTCTTTCCGCGACAAAATGGCAGTAAAATTATGGCGGCTAATAAGAAGCGGCTGCCGAGAAAGGCGAATATAGGCATTCCCTGTACAGCTTCGCGAGAAAAAACCCACCCCCAAGCTGCAATTATCGTGGTCAGCACTAAGAAAAATTCTGCCTTTCTTTGCGAATACATGTGTTCCTCTAAATAAATTCACCCTCAAGCACTTACATCATACTGGCTTTTGTAGGCAAACCAATCATATTTATTCGCTTTGTTAATTCATTTTCCAAATAAAAAAATACTTATCCAAAAAGCATAAATATGACCTTAGATGAGTAACCATTTCCTCTTAATGAAGCTAATTTAGCGCTTAAACTTCCTTTTCCCTTATTTATTTAACTGAAACCGAGTTTTATCGTAAAAAAGGAGGAAGTTTGTATAAAACCCCATCAATTTTTCTGACTTTACATATCTGAAATAATCACAGCAGACAAAATAAGCCACATATCATTACCTTAATAAAAGGCAAGTAATCATGATGATGCAAAAAAATGCCGACACTACCACCGATATAGTTAATAACGTTAAAAATGCCATTAATACTCGCAAATATGCACATGCTGATGAAATAAGCTTATTATGGCAACATGCAATGAAATCCCCCTATATGATCAGTTGGGGGCATGTGATGTTAATTGCGCTAATCGTCGCGGCTATCATTACTGTGATTAGCACATTATTTTTTTAAGTTAAAAACACCAATAAAAAATCGGGCTGTTCGCCCGATTTTTTATTCTAACTAGATAAATTTTTCACTATTACCAGTAACCTAAGAATTTCCACCAAATGCTACCGATAAAGAACCAAACGGCTAAATTTACAACACTCATGACAAAACCCGTTTTCCACCATTCGCCTAACGTCGCATAACCCGAACCAAAAATAATCGGCGCTGTCCCTGTACCATAATGCGTTAATGACATCATTAGTGAAGATGAGAAAGCTAACGTTAAAGCTAATAACATTGGCGGGGCACCAAGCGCTAAACCTGCGGAGAAAAATGCCGCATACATTGCTGTAATGTGCGCTGTGGTACTTGCAAAGAAGTAATGTGAATAAACATAAATTAAAACAAGGATTAGCATCCCCCACACCCAGCTTATTCCCATACTGTCAATCGTGCTACCAACAGTCACTGACATCCATTTAATTAAGCCTAGTTTGCCTAAGAAGGTCGCCATCATAACCAAAGCAGAGAACCATACTACCGTATCCCAAGCCCCTTTATTTTTCAGCACATCATCCCAATTAATAACCCCTGTTGCTAATAAAATACTCAAACCAATAAAAGCAGCAGTGGTAGCATTAACACTATAGGCTGGACCAAAAACCATGGCGGGCACACCAGCCCACATCAATAATAGCAGCCCGAAAACAGCAAGGGTTATTTTTTCGGGTAATGAAACCGCACCCAACTGTTTCAAACGCTCTTTAGCAAAATTCGGGGCATCAGGTGTTGAGGTAATTTCTGGTTTATACATAAAATAGATCACCAAAGGCATTAAGATTAATGACACAATGGCAGGTACAAATGCAGCTATTGCCCACATACCCCAAGTCAATTCATTACTTTGACTAGTTTCACTAATGATCAAACTTACTATCAATGGGTTTGGTGCAGTGGCAGTAATAAACATCGCAGAGGTAATGGGGTTAATATTGTAATTAACCAGCGATAAATAACGCCCTATTTTACTTGAGGTCCCATCTTCAGCTTTTGACCCAAAGCTATCCGAAATAGAACGCATAATGGGGTGAATAATCCCCCCGCCCCGAGCGGTATTACTTGGCGTTACTGGTGCAAGAATGGTTTCTGCAATTGCTAATGAATAAGCTATACCGAGTGTTTTTTTACCGAATAGGGAAATCACATAATAACCTATCCGAGCCCCAAGACCTGTCTTATTTAGGCTCATGGAAACCATAATAGAAATACCAATCAACCAAATTAAGTCATTGGAAAAACCACTTAATGCGTCAGCAATAGCGCCTTTGGTTGATTCTGGATTAGTGACTCCGGTTACAGCAACTAAAGAAATAGCCACAATAGAAACACCACCAATAGGTAATGCTTTACCTATAATGGCGGCAATTGTGCCAACAAATAATGCTAAAAGGTGCCAAGCATTTGGATTAACCCCTTCAGGTACAGGGATCAAGAACCAAATTATTAGCGTAATGGCAACTGCGATTAAGGTCGGTACAGGCTTTAAAGGTGTTAACTTATTCATAAGGTTATCCATGTACGTATAAAAATGGAAATACAGATTAATTTCAGTTATATATTCTGATTTTTATCATTATGTTAACAATACAGCTCAAAAACTTTGATCATTATCAGTGAGTAGCTTGGTTTTATTAAAAATAGCCAGACTATTTTGTAACAATAAGTAATATATAATTATAAGGTTATATTGACTCATTTTTAAAAAAAATAGAGGACCACACTCTTATTTTAAAGAGTGAACCTATACAGCGAATTAATAATTCTCACATTTGATGATGTCAATACAGTTAACTATTCATTGTAATCAGTAAATTATTTCGATATTACCTAATATACTAAAATTTCAATTTTATTTATGTTTTTTCCTCTATTTTTGCAGGCTGAATCGAATTAATAAAATAAAAATAGTAAATAGTGTTATTTTTTTTGAGTGGATAAAAATACCACACCACGCACAATTGATTAAAAAAAAACCAAAATGAACAGTAATAATACTTACACAGCTTAAAAACAAACCAGATAACCGAATTAAACCAATATGACTCTCTTTATTAAAAGTATTGTTACCTAACCTAATAGTTCCAATTAGAAATAACTATAAATATTATGCCTTGTTTCCATACACAGTGTGAATATTTAATCTAACATTAATAGTAGTTTCATTTCTAAATATGACTGATAAGGAAATTAAATGTCTACCATGAACACTTATACCACTAGTAATCATCAACCTTGCATTGTGCTATGTACAACGAATAGCCATGAAAGTGCAATTAAAATTGCACAACATATTTTAGCGAATCGCCTTGCAGCCTGTGTTTCACTATTACCAGAAGTGGTATCTATATATCTTTGGCAAGGTAACATTACACAAGATAAAGAAATTTTGCTTTTGATTAAGACAACACACGATAATCAGCTCAGTTTATTTAATGCAATAAAAGAAATTCACCCATACGAAACACCAGAACTTATTCGTCTTGACCCAAGCCAAGTCGAAGATAATTATTTACAATGGTTAATTAATTCCGTTAAAAAATAGCTATCTACATGAATTAATAAACATTATTTTACAGCTCAGCGGCTTATTTATTTTTTTACAAAATTATTTTACTGGTCGGGTATGGTTTATACATAATTAGTGGTATACCAATAGGCTCGCTTTATATTTATTTTCCCTCCTTAATGTTTGGAGGGTTTTTTTTACCTAAAATTCCAGAACACTTTTCTATACGCCTTAAACTCACCACTAAACCCAAAAACCCAACATAAGCTAAATTTAACATATTTTAATTCATTGTTTATATTTCACGCAAATACCGGTTGATCATTTACATGATTACATTATATTAAATTATATAATATAAATAACATAAATATAGTGAGGAAAAAATGTCAGACTTCAAACAAATAACAACTCATATCAGCCAAAATTTGCCTGAACTCGCTAAGCATATTCCTGATGTGATGAAAAATTTTTCTAACCTAGTTAGTTCAGGTAGCCAAGATGGTGCATTAGATAAAAAAACAAAGGAATTGATTGCTATCGGTATTGCTGTGGCAAATCGTTGTGATGGCTGTATTGGTTTTCACACCAAAATACTGGTTGATTTAGGTGTTACCGAACAAGAGTTAGCAGAAGCACTCGGTGTGGCCATTTTTATGGGGGGTGGGCCTTCTGCAATGTACGCAGCAGAGACCATGAGTGCATACAAGCAATTTACAAGTAAATAAATATATTAATGTTGTCTCTGAACCTACTGGCTCAGAGACAACTAAATTGATTGCAATTTAAAAAGTCGCTTCTAACCCAAGCCTGAAGGTTCTTCCTGGAATCGGCATATAAATAACGGTTCCTGGGTCAAATGCATAACGATTCGTCAAGTTATCAATATTAAAATTCACATGGATATTTTTCTGAATAGAGTATTTACCTAACAAATCAAATGTTGTCGTGGAATACAGCTTGGTAACAGGTGCTGCAGCTGTTCCAGCAAGCCATTCTTGTGGGTAATCTTTCCCTGAGTTATAACGTACACGTAAACCTGTTTGTAATTTTTGATCGAACATTTTTACCCCAACAATTCCGGTGACAACTTTCTTGGGTGGAATACGTGAAGGTGATAACCCCCATGCAAAACCAACCGAATTACAAGCAGATGGTAAACTCCCTAGCGCCATTTCATCCCGAGAGCAAAGTTCTGCATTGTTATAAAAAGTGGCATCAACGGAACCAAATGCATAATTTGAATTGTATTTTAATTCAACCTCATAACCTGAAAGCTTAAACCTGTCATAGTTTTTGGTTATGACGTAAGGTGATGACCAATCCTCCAATTTAGGATTCACACCTTGTGAAAGATAATCTTTGATATCATTATTAAAATACGCCACCCGCAACTCGGCAACATCTTCATCGGCAATCAAGTTATTTTTTCAAGGTTCATGCCAACCTCAAACGACTTGGCATGCTCAGGTTTAAGTGGGGAGTTAGGGCTATAAGAGTAAGTCTGACCGGATGCCGTTGTTTCAAATAAACTAGGTTCTCTATAACTATCTGAATATTTAGTATAAATATCCAATTCATTCGTCACATGAAAACTCAATTCACCAAATAAATCATTCTTTGGCCCGTAATGAAGGCTTTTTCCTTGAACATGGTCATCAACATCAAACGAGTGGATGCGCCAACCCGCCAGCACCGTGACCCAATCACCTTGGTACTCAACGTTAGTAAATGCGGATGTATTAATACCTTTCGCATTACGTGTTACCGGCGTCAGTTCGTCCCCCTCTAGTGTTCCATCGGGTGTCCATATCGGCTGATAAGTCTTACTAAGTGGCTTTGATTTCTGCTGCATATATTCCACACCATATGTAATCCCGATGGGATACGCGGCAAGCTCGGAAGTATTTTCTAAATTAAATCCAAGCCGCTCATCGGTATAACGGTGTTTATATTGATCACCATAATGAGCATTTACATTATCCGATGTACCATTACGTTGCTTAAACTTACCTTTCGTCCACCATACTCCTAAATTCATATCAACCCATAAAGAATCAGGTTTATACGAGTAGTTTAATGACGTGGTATCTATATTTGCGGTTCCTAACGACCACTGTGGCATTTTATTATCATACTGATACCAATAAGCAGCTAAAACTTCACCAGCTTGCTGTTCGTGGCGACGATAATTTAATTCAATACTAGAATATGGGTTAAGATAAATATTCGTCTTTAATAATGTTGACTGACTTTCATAACTCGTATTAACCACTTCTTGCCCGGGTTTTATCGGTGCATCTGTGGATGAATATTTATGATAACCATTTTTCCCTGCAAAAAAATTGCCTTGTTTTCTGTCACTATGCGCAATTAACACGTCAAACTTATCATTTCTATAGGCAATACCAGTGGTTATGGAACCATTATTAAAATGACTATTTTTAACCCCATTAGATAACCGATACTCTGACTCCCGCCCTTCCTCTGATGCTATAGAAGGCCGTCGGTTATTGTTATAAATATTTCCTTTAAATAAAAACCCGAACTGCTCTCCTTGGGGGATAATACTATTAGCAGATAACGTTTTTAATTTAACTGTTCCACCGATAGCACCGCCGGAGAATTTACTCATCGATGCTCCTTTTTCGATCTCTATGGTATTAACCAAATCCATATCAATATAGGTTCTATCGGTGCTACCTTGATAACCTCGCCATGTATTCGTCGATTGCAAACTACCATCGATAATAATAGGCACTCGGCCATTACCTTGTAGACCTCGAATACCAATATCTAAAGCACCTGCTTCATTTCTGGCATTATTTATTTGAAGAGAGGTCTCATTAGCAAATATATCCGAATTAGTTGTGCCTCTTACTACCGAAATATCTTTAGTCTCTATTCGCTTACTATTTGACTTTATTTTACTCGCAGTAACGAGAAGTTTATCTTTCTGCTGTGCTGTATTGGCTTCATCCGCTAAAACCGTCCCTGAAGAACATATAACAAGTAAGCTAATTATATTTTTATTTTGAAATATCATTTAAGTAATGCCTTCATTAATTAATGAATATTTAATACAAATGAAGAAATATCGTACGAGCAGCTTGAAAATATCCCCTGCTATACTTTAATTCGTCAATTAAAAGTGAGATGTAAGTGCAATTAGATAAATACAGCTAACACCAAAAACCTTATTTATTGAATGGTTAAGGGCGATTTTTTCCTCGTATTAATCAATTATCCTGAAATATACACCAATAATAACAATGATCAAGATCATAATGAATATCATTTGCATTCTTATTAATATAACTATTGTTTATTAATTCCTTTATGATTTCACCCCATAAAAAAAGCGGCTGATATAACTATCAACCGCTGTTGAATAACCAAAAACCGGGTTTAATAATATGCTAGTGCCTTATTACCCCCTTAAAGGCGTTTTTCTAACCGGCGTATTCCCCGCCACAAAATAATCCGCTTGACTGACAGGTAGTGGTGCCCGATTACGTATTTTATCTGCTATTTTTTCAGCAATCATAATCGTCGTTGCATTCAAATTACCGGTAATAATTAATGGCATTATTGATGCATCAATCACCCTTAACCCTTCAATACCGTGTACCTGCCCTGCACCATTAACAACTGCCATTTCATCATTACCCATTTTACAAGTACCACAGGGGTGAAATGCGGTTTCAGCGCGCTCTCGGACAAAAGCATCCAGTTCTTCATCGGTATTCACCTGTTTACCGGGGCTTATCTCAGTACCACGATATGGGTCGAGCGCTGGCTGAGCCATAATTTCACGGGTAATACGGATAGCTGCACGAAACTCTTCCCAGTCCTGTTCCGATGACATGTAGTTGAATAAAATACTCGGGTGTTGCCTAGGGTCTAATGATTTTAAACGTACTCGCCCACGGCTAGGAGAACGCATTGAGCCGACATGAGCTTGGAAACCGTGCATATTAACTGCATTACTACCATTATAATTAATTGCAACTGGTAAGAAATGAAACTGAATATTCGGCCACGCAAACTTATCACTAGTACGAATAAAACCGCCCGCTTCAAACTGATTACTGGCACCAATTCCCGTCCCTTTGAACAGCCACTGAGCACCAATCATCGGTTGATTATACCACTTTAATGCTGGGTATAATGAAACTGGCTGTTTGCATTCATACTGCAAATACATCTCAAGATGATCTTGTAAGTTTTGCCCAACACCGGGCAAAACATGTACTTTAGGGATATTAAACTCCGCCAATACATCTTCAGGACCAACCCCTGAGCGTTGTAATATTTGTGGCGATGCAATCGCCCCTGCACATAATAACACCTCTTTACGCGCTTTTATCACCGTTGCAGTTGTACTGTTACCTGGGTAATACTTCACACCAACCGCTTTTTTTCCTTCGAACTCAATAGTATCAGTGGTTGCATGAGTCACAATCGTTAAATTTTTTCGCCCTTTCGCTTGGTCTAAATAACCACGCCCCGTACTTGCTCGACGTCCTTGAGGGGTTACTGTGCGATCCATAGGACCAAACCCCTCCTGTTGATAGCCATTTAAATCATCAGTTTGCGGGTAGCCTGCTTGAACCCCAGCCTCAACCATTGCATGAAATAGCACATTATTGCCATTTTTAGGCGTAGCTACACTTACGGGCCCATCACCACCATGGTAATCATTTGGACCAATATCCCGCGTCTCCGCTTTTCTAAAATACGGTAAGCAATCTAAATAGCGCCAATCTTCTAGACCAGGAGCTTCAGCCCAGCCATCAAAGTCCATCGCATTTCCACGGATATAACACATCCCATTAATCAGTGATGAGCCGCCAAGCCCTTTTCCTCGACCACACTCCATACGGCGGTTATTCATATGTGGCTCGGGGTCAGTCTCATAGGCCCAATTATAACGTCGACCTTGTAATGGATACGCTAATGCCGCTGGCATTTGTGTGCGAAAGTCGAACCGATAATCCGGTCCTCCTGCTTCAAGGAGCAGCACAGTAACTTCAGGATCTTCTGTCAGGCGGGTAGCAAGAACGTTACCGGCTGAACCAGCACCGATAATAATATAGTCATAGACCATTGTTATCTCCTCTGTTTCAGTCAAATTAAAATGATGTGATTAAAAAACCGATGAAAACTCCCCAAGTTCAACTTGAATAGATTTGATTTGTGTATAATTTTGCAGCGTTATCACGCCATTTTCACGACCAACACCTGAATGTTTATAGCCACCAACGGGCATTTGTGCAGGAGATTCGCCCCATGTATTAACCCAGCAAATACCTGCTTCTAATTGATTAATTACACTATGCGCTCGCGTTAAATCTTGAGTGATAACCCCCGCAGCCAACCCATACACACTGTTGTTGGCACGAGCAATGACTTCCTCTTCCGATTGATAACCTAAAATACTCATTACTGGACCAAAAATTTCTTCCTGAGTAATTTGCATTTCATCATCACAATCTGTAAATACCGTAGGAGCAACATAAGCGCCATCAGCAAAGTGACCATCCACTAAACGCTGCCCACCACATAACAAACGAGCCCCTTGCTGCTTCCCTAATTCGATATAACGCAGTACATTTTCCATATGCGCAAAACTGACTAATGGCCCAAAATTCGTGCCCTCTTCAACAGGAGAACCGATTTTAATCCGCGCAACACGCTCAACAATTTTATGTTCAAATTGTGATTTAAGAGAATTAGGCACAAATACCCGTGTACCGTTCGTACAGACTTGGCCTGAGCTATAAAAATTAGCCATCATAGCGATATCAGCAGCTTTATCTAAATCTGCATCATCACAAATAATTAATGGTGACTTACCACCAAGCTCCATGGTGACTTCTTTCAATGATGAAGCAGATGCATTGGCCATGACTTTTTTACCCGTAGCTATCCCACCCGTAAATGAGATTTTAGCAATATCTGGATGCTCTGTTAGCCATTGGCCGACTTCCCCGCCTGCTCCAGTGACCACATTGAACACCCCAGCTGGTAAACCTGCTTCGGTATATATTTCAGCCAGTTTTAAAGCCGTTAACGAAGTCACTTCACTCGGTTTGAACACCATCGCGTTTCCAGCTGCAAGCGCTGGCGCCGACTTCCATAAAGCGATTTGAATTGGGTAATTCCATGCACCAATACCAGCAACAACACCTAATGGCTCACGACGGGTATAAACCAATGCGCTATCACGTAACGGAATTTGTTGCCCTTCCAGCATCGGTGCTAGCCCAGCATAATATTCAAGGACATCAGCCCCTGTCACAATATCGACATAACGAGTTTCAGATAACGGTTTACCGGTATCCAAGGTTTCAAGATAAGCCAGCTCATCATTACGTTCGCGTAAAATATCAACAGCGCGGCGTAAAATTCGTGAACGCTCCATCGCTGTCATTGCCGCCCACACCTTTTGGCCTTGTTTGGCGCTTTCTACTGCCCATTGAATATCTTCGAGGCTAGCAGATTGTAACTTGGCAATGACCTCCCCATTTGCGGGGTTGATTGCCGAAAATTGACTGCATTCTGGTTGTGAGCTATCGACGTAACCACCATGAATATAAAGCTTATGAATTGGTGGATGTTGCATATTATCTCCTTTGAATTGATATTTAGGTTTTTGTTACCTCTGCCCGATGAAGTTGCATATCGATATATTCATTAGTGATTTTCAGTGCCTCTAGGACTGGGAATACTTCATTACTTAAAGCACTCCGTAACCATAAACCATCAATTAGCGCCGCAAGCCCTTTTGCAGCCATCCGCGCATCGGATTTGCTTAATACCCGCCCAAATTCATAACTTAAATTCGAATAAAGCCGCCTATCATTCACCTGTTGTAGTCGGTTTAAGTTAGGCTGGTGCATACTACTAGCCCAAAATGCTAACCACGTTTTCATCGCGGCTTCGCTAGTCTGTGTTGGGTCAAAGTTACCTTCAACAATCGCCTGTATTCGCAATTTTGGCTCTGCATCCGGTAGCATTCTTAAGCGCATCGCAACTGCAAGCCCAAGTTGGTATTGAATATGGCGCATAGCCGCTTCAAGTAACCCGTTTTTATCTCGAAAATAATGGCTAATAATACCTGTAGACACCCCAGCTTTACGGGCGATTAACACAAAGCTGGCTTCTTGCATTCCAACTTCGTTAATCACAGCCAAAGTGGCCTGAATTAACTGCTGTTTACGTATCGACTTAATTCCTACCTTCGGCATAGTATTTAAACCTAAAAAATACACTGTTCCCTTTTATTAAACGTTTTTTTAATTGAATGTTCAATCAATATTCTCTATTGTATTTTACAATTAATTCACAATATATGCAGGAGGGATATGGAGGAAAACCAAATTCACACTAATTAATCAATTAGTTAGAGTGAAAAGTAATTTTAACCTGTTAAATAAATAAAAATGTGGAACTGCCGATGACAACTCAACATAGTTCGAAAAATCAGCAGAAAGACAAATTAAATTCTGTGGTTTTTTTCACTTCCGCTGGTCTTATTCTAGCGTTTTCTTTTTTTACAATTCTGATGACCGAAACAGCAAATCAGTGGATCGTCGCCACCTTAGGTTGGGTATCAAAAACCTTTGGTTGGTATTACCTATTAGCGGCAACCTTGTACATTGTTTTTGTTATTTTTATTGCAACATCACGCTTTGGGAATATCAAACTCGGTCCTGAGCAATCCAAACCTGAATTTAGCGTTCTTAGCTGGTCTGCAATGCTATTCGCTGCGGGGATTGGTATTGATTTAATGTTTTTCTCTGTAGCTGAACCCGTCACTCAATATATGCTTCCGCCAACAGGCGATGGAGAAACCTTAGAAGCAGCCCGTCAGTCGATGGTGTGGACACTATTCCACTATGGCCTAACGGGCTGGTCTATGTATGCATTAATGGGTATAGCTTTAGGGTACTTTAGCTATCGTTATAATTTACCTCTGACCATTCGGTCTGCACTTTACCCTATTTTTGGTAAACGCATTGAGGGGCCTATCGGCCATACCGTTGATATTGCTGCAGTACTGGGGACTATCTTTGGTATCGCAACGACACTTGGTATTGGGGTAGTACAACTCAATTATGGGCTAAAAGTGTTGTTTGACTTACCGCAAGGCTTAACGGTACAAACTGGCTTGATCTTTCTATCCGTTGTCATGGCGGTGATTTCAGCGACCTCTGGGGTTAATAAGGGTATCCGTATACTCTCCGAGCTCAATGTGCTTCTAGCTTTAGGCTTGATTTTATTCATATTATTTGTCGGTGATACTGAGTTCTTGCTCAATGCGTTAGTGCTCAATGTAGGGGATTACGTCAACCGCTTTATGGGGATGACACTCAATAGCTTCGCATTTGACCGCCCAACTGATTGGATGAATAGCTGGACATTGTTCTTCTGGGCTTGGTGGGTGGCATGGTCGCCATTCGTTGGGTTATTCCTCGCCCGCATCTCTCGTGGCCGAACGATCCGTCAATTTGTGATTGGTACTTTAATTATTCCTTTTGTTTTCACTTTATTGTGGCTATCCATTTTCGGAAATAGTGCTTTATATGAAATCATTCATGGCAATAGTGAGTTAGCACAAACTGTACTCGAAGCCCCTGAAAAAGGGTTTTATTCCCTACTTGAGCTCTATCCTGGCTTTGGTTTAACCGCCTCAATCGCCACCATCACAGGGTTACTTTTTTATGTTACTTCTGCGGATTCCGGCTCATTAGTATTAGGGAATTTCACCTCGAAACTCAGTGATATCAATAATGATGCACCTAATTGGTTGCGTATATTTTGGTCCGTCGCGATTGGCTTACTAACTCTAGGAATGCTAATGACTGATGGAGTTGCTGCCTTACAAAATACCACGGTGATCATGGGGCTACCTTTTAGCTTCGTCATTTTCTTCATTATGGCAGGGTTATATAAGTCATTAAAAGTCGAAGATTTTAGGCGCGTTAGCTCATTAAACACCAATGCACCCGCACCACTGTATGGCAATGGTACCCTCAATTGGAAACAACGTTTAGGCCGTGTGATGAACTTCCCCGGTACGACTTATACGCAACGGATGCTTGATTTAGTTTGTATCCCTGCGATGCAAGAAGTGGCGAAAGAGTTATCTTTAAGGGGAGCAAAAGTGGAGTTTAATACGATGCCACCAATTGCAGATGAACGGTTAGAACATTTAGAGCTGACCGTTGACCTTGATGATGAACAAAGCTTTATCTATCAAGTCTGGCCGCAACGCTATTCTGTTCCTGGCTTTACTTATCGCGCCCGCTCGGGGAAATCCCATTATTACCGTTTAGAAACCTTCTTATGGGAGGGTTCCCAAGGGAATGATTTAATGGATTATACCAAAGAGCAGGTAATTAGCGATATTCTCGACCAATATGAAAAACATATGAATTTCATTCACTTAAGCCGTGAAGCTCCAGGAGCAACATTGACTTTCCCTGAATCAAGTTAACTTAAAATCAATAAGGGAGCCTATTGCTCCCTTATTTCTCAGTAAACCTGCTTATCAGTAGCGCCCCGCTTGCTCCAACATTTTCTTCATTTGTTGTCGGTCATTCACCCAAGGCCTAGAGTTTGGGCACCCTGCTCCCGTAGGGTTGGCATCACAAGCATTAAACTGATGTAGTATTGAATTTTCATCCGCATTACGTTGGTCTAATAAAGCTTGATAACTTTGTTCCTCTGCTGGAAGTTTCTTCTTGGGATCAAAGACAAACTTTTGTTGTGCCTGTAATTTTTTAGCACCTTGGTAGTCTTGATTAAACTCGCGATCAGCGGGTGATTTTTCTTTAAAGGTAAAATCGCTGGCAAAGCCGTAAGTAGTGAAACTAAGAAAAATAACAAAAATAATCTTTTTAAACATATGAATATCCTACTGTGCCTGTAAGTCAGTATTATATAACGCAGAATTATCACATCCAAAAATGATTAAAATAAAATATAATATAATCTTATTATTCAATATGTTAATTATAATAAAACATCAAATCAATTGATTGATATAGATACTATTAGTAATGAACTATTAGCATGACATTAATCATGCATCAGAAATATAAATACAGTTCATCTTAATCATAACCATTTGTTTTTAAATAATTAACACTCACATGAAAGACCAATGGCGTGATGATATTAAATAAGCCAATATGCAAAAAAGGCTAACTACCGTCATTCAAATTAGCCAAATAATTTGTATCGAATTACCTCCATTATCATGATCATAATAGAACTGTAACTTATCAGATTACTAATAATTTTTAGTCTTGTTCCTAAGCCTATTTTCTATAAAAGTGACTTTGCCCTATTAGTTAGTATTGGGCACCAATTTCACTTTATCTAACTCATTAGACTAGGAATATACAATGAATAAAACCTATTTTGGTCCTTATATCGATGTCAGTGTCGATGCCACTTGGAACGATTGGCAAAACTACCCTGATGGCAGGCCAAATGCTAAATACAGCCAAGCTGCAATCCAATATGGGGTTGATATACTTTACCTTGGTTTTTTAACTGCGGACCGAAATAGACAAGCGGCATGGTCCGCCCAACCCACAATGCCAATAAACTGGGCTAAACCCTTGTGTGACGAACTTATTGCTGGCGGGGTAAAAGTTGCAGTGTCATTCGGAGGAGCCGCTAATCAAGATGTCTCATTGGTACAGACACAAGAAGAACTGATCAAAACCTATCAAGAAGCTATCGATAAACTAAACGCATCGCATATAGATTTAGACTTCGAAAATGGCCTCTATGATGCTGATAATGCATTTTCTGCTTTAAAAGTGATTGTCGACAATAACCCAAAAATCACCTTGAGCCTAACCCTACCCACCCTACCGACAGGGTTAACAAATACTGGATTAGCATTAGTGAAAAAATCTGTAGAAGCAGGTTTGGTCATGAAAGTTAATGGAATGGCAATGGATTATTATGACCCAAACATCATTAGCTTGGGCGATGCCGCTATCAAGGCTGCCATCAGTATTAAAAACCAATTAAAACCTTTCTACCCATCGGTAGAAGATAAGGAAATGTATAATTACGTTCAAATTACCCCGATGATTGGCCTAAATGATGACCATGCTATGTTCAGTTTCCATGATGCCGACATTCTAAGCGAATTCGCAAAAAAAATAGGTTTGAACCTCGTGTCGATGTGGAGCTTAACCCGTGACCGTCCTGGTAATAAACCCTACCCAGAAGCAACAAGCTCAGGTAACCCAGAACAAACCTATGATTTTCAATATACAGAACTATTTACTCAAAAACTTAACTCATAGATAACCCGTTATCACCAATATTATAGGTATTGGTGATAACCCATTTTTTCTGAAATATTGCGCCCCGCCGTTTTTAGTAATTCAACATAATCATCAATACATTGTTCATCAAAGCGGATCGTTGGAAATGAAATGGATAGCCCTGCAATCACATGCCCTAACCGGTCATATACTGGGACAGCGATACAACGTAAACCAAGCTCTTGTTCTTCCCTATCCTGCGCATAATGACATTCGCGAACAGTGGCTAATTCCGCCAGCAAATCATCCAACGTTAAAATCGTGGTATTGGTTTTTTTGGTAAATAATTCATCTTTTAATGCACAGCGAATAGCGTCTTCACTTTGCCAAGCCAATAAAATTTTACCTATCGCGGTACAATACAACGGGTTACGGCGACCGACCCGTGAATACATACGTAAATTATAACTAGAATCTATTTTGTGAATATAAATGATAGCGTCTTCATCTAATGCGCCTAAATGCACGGCCTCATTGGTGAGTCGGCCAATCTGGCGCATTTCTTTATCTGCAATTTCAATCAGGTCAACGTACTCGAGGGATTTCGCCCCTAATTCGAAAAGCTTCAATGTCAGTGAGTATTTATCTGCCTCACCTTCTTGCTCCACATACCCCAGCTGTTTCATGGTTTGTAAGAAACGAAATGTTGTCGCTTTTGACATCAGCAAACGCTGGGAAAGCTCCGATACACCGATTTCCTTTTGTTCACCAAGAGCGCTAAGTATGCTAAATACTTTGACTACAGCTGAAACGGCGTCCGTTTGAGTCGTCTTATCCATTTCTTTTCCATCATCCAATTCAATTGATAGCGATATTATAGCGAAACCAGCCAATACCACTCTAGGCTAAATAGCATAATAGGCAGGTCACAGAAAAACAAGAACAGTGATTCAATATTTTTAAAACAGCGTTTCATTTTTATTTGAAGTTATGAATAAAATGAGTTTTAATAGCTCTATCAGGTCAGTATTAGTTTACTAAGTCGTAATCGCGCAGGTGGTAAATATGAGTACACATCCGCAAGTTGCCGTCATTGGCGAATGCATGGTTGAATTACAAAAATCGGGTGAGCTTTACAGCCAAACTTTTGGTGGGGACACGCTAAATACCGCGTTATACCTCTCACGTTTAACTCAGAAACACGGAGTGACAACCCGATATATTACTGGTTTAGGGAAAGACCCATTTAGCCAACAAATGCTTACCCGCTGGCAGCAAGAAGGGATCAATACCGATGATGTGTTTATTTCTGATACACGGTTACCGGGTATGTATTTAATTGAAACCGCCCCCAATGGTGAACGCCGTTTTTTCTACTGGCGTGATAACGCAGCAGCAAAATTTTGGTTAGATGAAAATAGCAAAGCACACACACAGCAACAGCTTAATGCACAACAATTCATCTATTTAAGTGGCATTAGTTTAGCTATTTTACCTGACGCCACACGCCAATTGTTATTAGAAATTTTACAGCAAGCCAAACAGCATGGCGCAAAAATTGTATTTGATAATAACTACCGCCCAGCTCTTTGGCCTTCAAAACAAGCGGCACAGCAAGCTTACCAGCAAATTTTAAGCCTAACCGATATCGCTTTTTTGACCTTTGATGACGAACAATTGCTATACGGTGATAATCACGAAACCGATGCAATTCTTCGCACTCAACAATATGGCGTTAATGAAATCGTGATAAAACGCGGGGCTGATGCTTGTTTTGTGGTTATTGATAACCAACGCTTTGAAATTCCTGCAAATAAAATTAGCCATGTTGTTGATACAACTGCCGCAGGGGATTCCTTTAGTGCCGGCTACCTAGCTTGCCGCATTTTAGGTGGCAGCCCTTGCGATTCGGCAAAAACAGGTCATTTACTGGCTGGAAGCGTCATCCAACACCGGGGAGCGATTATTCCATCCGAGGCCATGCCAACCATTACTTTAGCCCCCATTGAAAAGGTTTAATCATGAATCAATTAATTGAAAAAATTAAGCAGCTGAAAGTTGTCCCTGTGATCACCATTAACCACGCAGAACATGGGGCGCCACTAGCTAAAGTGTTGGTGGAAAATGGCCTACCGTGCGCAGAAGTCACTTTCCGCACCCCAGCCGCGGTACAAGCTATCAAAAACATGCGCGCTGCCTACCCTGAGTTGCTGATCGCAGCAGGTACCGTATTAACCACACAGCAAGTTGACCAAGCCATTGAAGCAGGCGTGGACTTTATTGTCAGCCCAGGCTTTAACCCGAAAATTGTTGCCTACTGCCAACAAAAAAATGTGATTATCATTCCGGGCGTCAATAACCCAAGCTTGGTAGAGCAAGCCCTTGAGTTTAACCTCACCACCTTAAAATTCTTCCCTGCAGAAGCCTCTGGTGGGGTTGCGATGCTCAAAGCACTCGGCGCCGTTTACCCTGTTAAATTTATGCCAACAGGTGGTATCGGCATGAAAAATATTAAAGAATACACCGCATTACCGTCTGTATTAGTGTGCGGCGGTTCGTGGATGGTACCAAATGCATTAATTGACAGTGAAAACTGGGATGAACTTGCAAAATTAGTTGCTGAAGCAGCAAGTCTCTAATTAAAAAATAAAATCTCGTTGTCGTTATGTTGCCCTTGCCTAATGGTAAGGGTATTTTTTTGGCTATTACATATAAAAGCCATTAAACCAAGTCATTACCTTTATTTAATACCCATTTATTTCCCATAAAAACAGGAAAGTTTAGCTATTTAAAGCTAAACCTATAAGAATACATTTTATTATAGGGAATAAAGATGAGTACTATCGCTAATAACCTGACTTATAAAGTTAATGCGGCAATTTCCGTTGATGATTTTCGTTCGCTGATTAAGCAATCTCCACTAAATTCAATTGTCCCTACTGATGATACAAAACAACTTAGAAGCATGATAGAAAATGCCAATTTGTTAATTAGCGTTTGGTTAGACCAACGATTTATTGCTTATATTCGGGCCATAACTGATTTTAGTTTCTGCTGTTATATATCTGAAATGATAATCCACAATGACTACCAAAATAACGGGATTGGGACACAGTTAATTCAAATGATAGCAACTGAGCTTCCAACGAAATGCAGTATTATTTTCCTTTCTACTGAAGAGACTCAAGACTATTATCTCAAACAAGGGTTTAACCCCTTTACTCTTGCATGGCATACCCGAGTTCAAGACTTGTTAGATAAACAAAATATTAGCACCCCATAAAATGGGGCGGCTCATTATCATGATGAATCAATAAACAGCGTTTAATCAAGAGCTAAAATACTCACATAAATAACCACCACAAGCCTAATTTCACTGAACAAGGCTTATGGTGGTTAGTGACTAACTCATTGACAACACTAACTAAGCTAACCAATAAAACGCTGCAACTGTAAACGCAACATCTCATTTTCGCGCCGTAGCCTTTCATTTTGGTCCATCAGGCTCATTGCCATTGCGATGCCCGGCCAGTCAATCTCTAATTCATGATAAAGGCGTACCGCCCTTCTCACGACCACCACGGCTTGGTCGTCAAATAACCATTCATCTCTGATTTCAATAGGTTGTACAATCCCAAGCCCGACGATTTCCTGTAATTCATCTTCAGCAATCCCCGTATGAAAGCAGAAATCAATAACGGTTAATGTAGTTAACTGTTCCATTATTTACCTCCCCAATTTTTACGTGGGTCAAAATGCGTTTGAGCCTCCGCCAACTTCTGCCACAATGCTTTCGATTCCGCATCATTACTATCGGGCATTACAATTTTTATAATGGCGTATAAATCCCCTGCACTATCTTTATGTTTCAGCCCTTTACCTTTAAGTCGCAATTTTTGCCCCGCTTGGCTATTGGCGGGAACCGTAATAACAATCGGGTCCTTTAAGGTTGGTATAGTAACTTTAGTTCCGAGCGCCGCCTCCCAAGGGGCTAATGGCACAACCACTTCTAGGTCATAGCCTTTAATATCGAATAAGGGGTGTGGCGCAATACGGATGGTTATCCATAAGTCACCGTTTTCACCGCCATTTTCTCCCGCGGTCCCTTGCCCTTTTAAGCGAATGCGTTGCCCATCAATTACCCCCGCAGGGATGGTCACATTGAGTGTTTTAGGGATTTCATTTTCGATAAAACCAAAAGCGTTGTAGACCGGTAAGTTATAACTGATAGTGCGTTTATGTGACTCTTGGCTTTCTTCAAGGAAAACGGCTAATTCAACCTCTAAGTCATGGCCACGATGGCTGCGTGCTTGCCTTGTACTGCCGCCGCGTGCGCGTTGGGAAAACATCGATGAAAAAATATCATCAAAGCCCCCCGCATCAAACCCTTGTTGGGAATAGCCTTGGCTTTGTTGACCTTGGTGCCTTTGATTAAAATAAGGGTCATTTCGATGTTCCCACATTTCATCGTATTCGGCGCGTTTTTCTTTGTCACTTAATACCGCCCACGCTTCTGCTATCTCCTTAAAGCGGGCTTCGGCATCCGATTCTTTACTGACGTCGGGGTGATATTTTCGCGCTAAACGGCGATACGCGGTCTTAATGGTTTTTAAATCATCGGTGCGTTTTACACCCATGATGCTGTAATAATCCTTTAGTTCCATAGTCATATCTCGTTCACTTATCTGTTGAATAGAATTCATATGGTGTTTAGCTTTACTGCTTAAATGGGCTAAACATAACGACTTACCTTGAATTTAACTTAAGACATTTATATGGCAATTGGAATAGTAGAACAATGATAAATATTAAATATATTGGCAAATAATGAAGATGCAAATCGATAACATCCCACAAAAACAGGAAATTTTCGCTATTTAGAGCTAAACCTATAAGAGAGCTCACGTCTTGCAAGGGGAATTTATGGATGCCATCGCCAACCGATTGACCTATAAAATGAATTTTGCCATTAACATTGAGGATTTTATTCGCTTAATCCATCAGTCATCATTTAAAGAAACCGTACCTACCGATAACCTAACCAAATTAGATGCAATGCTAAATAATGCGGACTTATTAATTAGTGCATGGGATGAAGAGCAAGTTGTGGGTTTTGTAAGAGCGGTCACCGATTTTAGTTCTTGCTGCTATATCTGTGAGCTTGCCATAGATACCAATTATCAAAAGCACGGTATCGACCGTCATTTAATGCGCCTTGCCGCTGAAGAACTGCCTTCTGAATGCAACCTTTTATTTTTTTCGACCGACAGTAACCTCACCGAGTACCTAAGACTGGGGTTTACTCAATCCCCAAGAGCGTGGCACACCACGGCAGAGAATTTTTTGGCTAAATTAATAGAAGGGGAATGATAAATAGACTATCTACATAGCCTTTCTTTTGCGTCGAGATCAGTAAATAGCGTATAATATTTCACTTATGTCACCTAGCCGCCTGTGTGGCGTAGTGAGTTTGCGATAGCGCGTACACCTTTTAGTCAGGATGCAATATGTATTATTTTTTAGCTGTCTTACTCCTTATCTTTAGTATTATCCTTTTAAGAATACGCGCCGTTAAAGCAGCAAATAAAAGCCAAGTTATTCCTTTTAAAACCTTTAGAGAATATGAAGGCATTGATGATTATGAAAAAGCGGTAAAACATGCTGTTTATGCCATATCGAAATGCCACACAGTCATGGATAAAATGAAATGTTATTTTGACCTGCGCGTTTTATCCTACGCTTTATATTCCGATTACGAACATGAAGAGAATATGGTCACCGCCCTTGAAGGACTACTGACTCAAAAATTCACATTTACGTATTCTTCTTTTATTATCCCCTACCCTGAACCCGTTGAAGAAACTGCCTTAGCGCGCTTTTATTTGACTCAAACACGAGCCCATTGCCCCCAAAATATTTGGGATTACCTGCTTGATGCTTCTGTCATGACCAATGAAGAAATTGACGCCATCAATACCCTCGAAAGTGCCCTTGAAGTACATCATACGTTAATGGGAACGATATTATATGATGAAAAAATAGGCTGTTATTTTGATGAGGACTACACTAAACCCGCAATTTACGATAATGATGTGTATACCGTGACCGAAGCACAATTAAACCAATGGTTAGATGAAGAGCTGGATTCGATGGCTTTTTATTGTGAGTCACTTTTAAAAGTGTGCATCGAATATATCAAAAAAGAGAATGGCATTATTCGCGTTTAGCTGCGAGATAACACAAAAATAAGCCGCAAGTCACCAAGGTGTTTTAAAAAATAGATTTATTTAACTCCAATGTATTAGCTAATTCATTAGCTAATACAGAAAACACTAAAAAAGTCAGTTTTCATTTAGGGTTTATTAAAAATTCACCCTATGCAGATGCTCTAAATAATTCGTGTTGTGGGTAGAAGACCAGTGAGGATATCTCGGGGAGCATACACAAGTATCGAAAACTCAGGGAATATCTAAAAAAACAGTTTCAATTTAGGTTTTATTAAAAATTCACCCTATGCGGATGCTCTAAATAATTCGTGTTGTGGGTAGAAGACCAGTGAGGATATCTCGGGGAGCATACACAAGTATCGAAAACTCAGGGAATATCTAAAAAAACAGTTTCAATTTAGGGTTTATTAAAAATTCACCCTATGCGGATGCTCTAAATAATTCGCGTTGTGGGTAGAAGACCAGTGAGGATATCTCGGGGAGCATACACAAGTATGTGACCCGAGTAGCCGAGCGCAGTCGACACCCCCACAATGCGAAGTATGACGAGCATCGAGGAGCATCACTTAAGGCGGCCACGAAGTCGTTTCACGGCCTGACTATGAAGTTGACTCACCCTAGACTCCCCCACATCCAACACCGCACCAATCTCTTTCAAATTCAGTTCTTCTTGGTAATACAGCGTTAGCACCATTTTCTCACGCTCAGGCAATTGCTCAATAGCCGCTGCAATTTGGTCGCGTAAACTGGAATCCAATAACAAACTCAATGGGTTGCCGCCATCATCTTCATCCATTTGCGGCTCACAGCTTTCCCCGTGAACCTCATGCCACTCATCATAAGAAAACAACTGGCTATTATTCGTATCTAATAATGCTTGACGATACTCCGCAAGGTCGATATTCAGTGCTTTGGCGATTTCCGGCTCGGTAGCACTGCGCCCTAACGATTGCTCCAACGCACCAATAGCTTTGGTCATTTCACGCGCTTGGCGGCGCACACTGCGCGGCACCCAATCACGGCTACGCAGCTCATCGAGCATCGAACCTCGAATACGTTGCACCGCATAGGTGGCAAACGACGCCCCTTGGGTAACATCGAAACGTTCCAATGCATGCAATAAACCAATGCCCCCCGCTTGAATTAAGTCGTCAATATCAACACTGGCAGGTAGTCTGACTTGCAGTTTCAGGGCTTCATGGCGTATTAGAGGGTAATAACGCTCCCATAGGCTATTTTTATTGATCACACCTTCGGCAGTATACAAATCACTCACAACCTGAATCACCCTTCAAGCTTTATAAAAGGTACTCATTATCAGTGTTGGATTTGAATTCAATCCGTAGAGTAAGGCAATAAATAGGGCTTTATTTGCCTTATCCTAAATAGGTAAAATTTGAATGATTACAATGTTAATTATTGTTTTAACACAATTTTTAGGGAATTTTACTGGCAATACAAGTGAGAGTGGTGGTTTTGTTGAGAAGCAATTTTTGATTTAAAGGAGGTTATCTTTGGGGTTTGATTGTATTTTCCATTTAGCTTTAAAAAAACAAATTGAATCCCTTAAATAATTTAAGTTGTAGTGAAGATATCCCGGTGAGCGTACATAGGTACGTGATGAGGGTGAGCGAATGAAAGCAATACCCCTGTAGTGCAAAATATGACGGGCAAAGAAAAGGCCAGCATCGCTGGCCTTTAATCAAAAATACAAGTCTAAATTAACGTAACAGGCTCAGAACACCTTGTGGAACTTGGTTAGCTTGTGCTAACACAGCAGTACCTGCTTGTTGCAGGATTTGACCACGGCTCATGTTAGAAACTTCTGTCGCGAAGTCAGCGTCTTGAATACGGCTACGAGCAGCACTTAAGTTGTTAACTGAGTTGTTCAGGTTGTTGATAGTAGATTGGAAACGGTTTTGGATCGCACCTAATCTAGAACGGCTTTCGTCAACTTGGTTGATTGCATTGTCTAAAGTTGCCAGTGCATCATCTTTAACATCTAAAGATTTTACATCTTTACCAGCACTTGCTGTAAATTCACGAGCAGTAACTGCTACACCAGTCTTTAAGTTTACTTGAGTTGCAGTTGTACCATCAGCCTCAAAGTCTGCATCAGTTACCAAATAGCTTTTACCGCCCTCAGTTGCAACATATTTACCTGGGACTGCTTTACCATCTTCAGTGTACTCTTTCACTGTCAAGCCAGTTTTATAAGTAGTACCACCAGCAACACCAACATCTTTTGCATCGATATCTGTTGTGCCCGCCGCAGTTACACCTTTCTTAGTTGTAGTTTCAGTAAATAATTTATCGCTTGCTACACCTAATTCAGTTGTATCAACTTTATCTAATTTAAAGTTGATAACTTCACCATCATTAGTACCCACTTGGATACTCATATCTGTTTTTTCGCCGCTCAGTACTTTTACACCGTTAAACTGAGTTTCTTTGGAAATACGGTCAATTTCAGCCAAACGTTCGGTCACTTCATTTTGGATTGAAGTTAAGTCAGAATTAGAGTTAGTACCGTTTTTCGCTTGAACTGTTAACTCACGGATACGTTGTAAGTTATCATTGATTTCGTTTAAAGCACCTTCAGTAGTTTGTGCGATAGAAATACCATCATTGGCATTACGAGATGCTTGAGTTAAACCTTTAACGTTAGCAGTAAAACGGTTAGCAATTGCTTGGCCTGCTGCATCGTCTTTTGCGCTATTGATGCGTGAACCAGAAGATAAACGCTCAATTGCAGAACCTAGTACGCCTTGTGAACGGTTTAAATTGTTCTGAGTGGTCAGAGACAAAATGTTAGTGTTGATAACTTGTGCCATGATGTGATCCTTATTATTCAAATTAATGCGTTAAGCCCAAATGCTTAACTTGATGAATTTCGTCAGCAACTAGGTTATCGGCTACAAAAAAGTCCCCTTTAGGCTTTTTAGTGAAAATTTTTCTTTTCACGGGCAGAAATGGCTTTATAACCCGCTTTTTAGCCCTTAATTTTTTAGCAAACAAATTTGTTTTTATTAATTTTCTTATTATTTAATTCCAATAGTAATAATTACCTACTTTTATCTTCTCAGTTCTTGCCATCACTCTTTTTCAGAATAGTCTAAAATTTTGCTCCATTTCGCCGATAACAGTCTAAATAGATTTTATGTTCAAGGTTTATGTCACAGACATAGCGTAGGAGAAAACATGGCAGGAATATCTACACTCGGTATCGGAGCAAACTTAGATTTAAATGTGCAAATGGACCAAATTGAAGCGATGGAACGCCGTCGACTTGATCCATTAACCACCCAAAAAGCCAGTTATGACGCACAAATTAGTGCCTATGGCAAAATGCAGTCATCATTAGAAAAACTGAAAAAAGCGGCGGAAGACTTAAAAAAATACGGCGATATCAGCACCACTAAAGTCACCGGAGAATATAAAGCTTTTGATGTGAAAACTGACGGTAAAGCCGTGGCAGGTGTCCATGATGTACTGGTCACACAACTAGCTAAAGCACAAACTATTGCGACTAAAGGCCATTCTGACAATAAACAATTATTAGGCAGTAATGCTAAAGAACGTACCATTACCATCACTCAACCATCACAAAAAGAAGAAAAAGATAAAATTGTTATCAAACTTGATAACCAAAGTACGTCGTTGATTGAGCTTGCCGATGCAATTAATAAAACTGATAAAGGTGTTACCGCCTCCGTCATTAAAGATAAAAATGAGCAATATCACCTCGTTGTCACATCGAAAAAAGAAGGTACGGATAACCGTATTAGCATCAATGTCGAAGGCGATGATGAGCTTGCTGCAATTTTAAACGTTGAGTCAGAATTAGACGCTGATAAAAATGTAATACTTAAAAACCCGGCTGGCATTGGTATGGAGCAAAAAGTTGCCCCGCAGAATGCTCATTTGACGATTGATGGATTCGAACTTGAGTCTCAAACTAATGAAGCCAAAGATTTATTTCCTGGTTTAACCTTAACGCTAAAAAAAGAAAGTGAAGACAACAAAGCAGATCATTTAATGGTATCCGAAGACATTGAACCCGCAAAAGCGAAAATTAAAGCGTGGGTGGATGCTTATAATGAATTTCAAACTTTAGCGAAAGAACTCACTAAATACACACCAAATGAAAGCGGTACAGCACCAAATAAAACCAATGGGCCACTCATTGGCGATTCAACTTTACGTGTTATTCAAAGTACTATGCGTACTCAAGTACGTTCATCACAAAATAGTGGTGAGATAGATCTACTGAATAAAATGGGAGTTAAACAAAAGGTAGACGGCACGCTAGAAATTGACAATAAAATATTAGATAAAGCGCTTAAAGAAAACCCGTCAAGCGTTAAGGTATTTTTTGCTGGTGACGGCAAAGAAACTGGTTTTGCTACCGAAAACTTTAACTTCTTAAAAGACACTTTAGACAGCAAAGAAGGCACGTTACACAATGCTACCGATGGTATTCAAAAGAAAAAGAAAAGCTTAGACAAACGTATTGAGCAAACTAATAAACAAATCGAAAATACCATGGACATGCACCGTCGACAGTTCCAAAACCTCGACAAAATGATGAGCTCACTCAATAGTACCACTAACTCTTTAGGTCGACTTTTAGGTTAAACATTATGTATCAAAGACACGCACAGCAAGCCTATCAGCAGGTTGATTTGGAAAGTGAAATTACCAATGCGACACCATACCAGTTGATCCAGATTCTGTTTAAAGGGGCGCTTAGTGCCCTGAAACGCGGTGAGATTTTTATGCAGCAGGGTAAGGTGGCGGAAAAAGGTAAAGAAATCTCAAAAGCTATCGACATCATTGACACAGGGTTAAAGCAGTCGTTAAATTATGAGGCTGGCGGCGAGCTTGCTGAAAATTTAGCAAGCTTGTATGAGTATATGACAATGCAGTTACTTCGCGCCAACCTCGAAAACAACGTGGCTTATGTCCAAGAAGTTTACCAATTACTCTCCGATATCGCTTCTGCATGGCAGCAAATCGGTGCAAATGTGGATGAAAGATAATCAGGTGGACAATAAAAATCCTATCGATTTACATGAAATATACCGTAATGTCTTAGTATTGAGTGAAGAGTTAGTTGCCTTAGCGCAATCCGGGGAATGGGAGACATTAGTCTCCCGCGAGACAGAATATGTCCTTGCGGTGGAAAACCTCACCCAGTTGACCCAAGCGTTCGAACAACAACAACCAATCACTGAAGAATTTATTCAGTTATTGCATAAAATTATTGAAAATGAACGTATTACTAAAGAATATTTACAGCAGCATTTAAATTTCTTAAGCAAAGAAATGAAACAATTAGACCAAAAACGGGTACTCAATAATAGCTACGGCCAATTTGATGAGCCAGATACCCCGATTGTCATTCGCCCCATGGAATAAAAACCAGTCCGTGTGTCAGGCCATTAGACCTGACACGCCATTTCGGATATAAATACCAAAAACGACTATTGTTGCTGTTTTAAACGCTGTTGTTTTTTCAGCTTTTTCAATAGCATATTACGTTTTAGTGGTGATAGATGGTCGAGGAACACTTTGCCATGTAAGTGGTCAATTTCATGCTGCATCACAATCGCCAAGAACTCATCAGTATCGACTTCAAACGCTTTGCCATGCCTATCGAATGCTTTAACTTTAACACGCAGAAAACGCGCTACATCCGCATAAATTTCAGGGACTGACAAACACCCTTCTTGGTAGCTAGTTTCCCCTTCACTTTCCACGATTTCAGGGTTCACAAACACCATTGGTTGATCGCGGTTTTCTGAAATATCTATCACCATAATCGACTTGGTTTCAGCAATTTGGGTTGCAGCAAGGCCAATCCCATTATCAGTGCTGTACATGGTATCGATTAAATCGTCAATTAAGGTTTGAACTGCGGCGAAATCCGTCACAGGGCTACATTTAATACGCAGTCTCTCATCAGGGATTTCAATAATTTCTCTTACTGCCATGGTTTAAATCCTATTAATTCAGTCTTTATTCTCAATAATTAAATCTATTGCTCAGCTAAAGTTGCTATATCACCACAATGGCGGCCACAACCACTTAATAAATATAGTAAAAATAGATATTAAGAGTTAAATAGGCTGACACATTAGGTTATTTAGCTATTTTTAAAAGAATAAGTATAAAAAACATTATCGGCTTTTTTATTTACTAACAATATGCAAAAAATGACATCTAGATTGAACGCAATTTATTCAACACCCTATTAATGATAAAGAAAGTGAACAAATTGAGTTAAAATTCCCTGAAAAAACAAAGTATAGTGAAATTTGACAGAAAAATACCATGTTATTTAACAAACTGCATCAAAAATTGGCAAAAAGTGTCATTCTATACATCGTCCTGTTTACACTCTATCAATATTGGTTCACTTATCGCAGCGCTATCCCCTTTAAGCTAAGCTGATATTTTACACCATTGTGCGATGTAATCGATTGCAATTGATCTAAGCGTAAATAATCGCGGATACAAATTGCAACGCTTTATTTATCTCTATACAATGCTCGCCTTTACAAGGGGGCATCCTCCTCATTCAAGCAATAATCACCTTATTATTAATAAGTTAACTTGGTGCTATACCCATTAACAGCATCAGGCTATTAAAAAGAACACAAAGCTGAATCGAATCAACTTAAAGTCATACAACCTAGAGATATACTCTACATAACTTAAAGTGCATATTGTGAAATTACTATTTTGTCTTTCGTTAACCACCGCCATTCTCTCTGGTATTTGGGCTTGGGTCGCAGACTCTTTAGGGTTAATTAGCTGGGCTGGTTTTCTTGGCTGTACAGCTTATTTTGCTTATCCAAAAGATGGCGTTAAAGGGCTTGGTATTACTGCTTTAACGGTTAGTAGTGGCGTTATTTGGGGGTTAGTGATCCTCAATAGTGGCCATTATATTCAACATCTACCCAGTTATGTGGGTTATTTTATTACAGGCTTAGTTGCTTTTTTTATGTGTATTCAAGCCAAAAAACAGTGGCTAGCTTATATACCCGGTACCTTTGTGGGGACATGCACTATTTTTGCAACACAAGGCGCATGGTTAATTACCATTCAATCATTACTTGTTGGCATACTTTTTGGTTTTGCGATGAAAAAGAGTGGGCTTTGGATATCGGATAAATGGTAAAAAAAAACCGCCACTCAGGCGGTTTAAACATAAATATAACCAAGGGAATTTCAAACAAATTCAATATTACATTAAACAGGTATAACAGCAATACTTAACATAATGATTTAATTAGGAATTACCAACAATTCCCACTAAGTAACCCTACTTAAATTAAAATATTAAATAAACTAAATATTATTAATGAAGCAATTAAAAATCAGACTAAGACTCTTTTTTTGACTAAAAAAGATTATGACTTTGAGAAAAAACAACCCAATATCCATTGGGCTCATTTTTCAATATTTCATAATTAAGATTAATCTGCCTTAATTAATAACCATTAATGCTTTAACTGCCAATTAATAACATTAGTTTACTAATTTAATAACCATATGCCGCTTATATTTAAATTAAATTTATTATAAATAACGACCAATCAAGTTATTTTTAATATAACCCAAAGTATTAAGGTGTGAATGTTACAACCCCAATGGGGTTGTGTGTTGATTTAGTTGTCAGCCAAATACTAATGTTACCTATAGGTGTTGTGAACCTCTCACTTGTTTTATCGCAAGCCTCACTGTTTTGGCAATTTTGCTTTATCTTAGTGATGAGGTCTGCATTGAAACCATTTTTTTGCAGAAAATCAGCTTCAATATTCAGCTTTTCATTAAAATTCTGGAAACTGGGATTACGCCCATCAATCCCCGCGAATGTAGAAATAACTTTGACCAGCGCTCCTTTATCAAAGGTGAGTTCATTTGAATAGGACCATTGATTAAAAGGCTTCTGATTTTCAAACTTACAAGTTGTGATATTTTCTTTCGTTTCACAGTTACCATCTTTAACAAAGTTGATACTTTCCATTGACTGCCCCCAAGTTAAGCCAAATGGAGCATCAGGCTTGCTATCACAGCCAACTAATAAAGCTGTAAAAGCCATTGCGACTAAAATTTTTTTCATCATCATGCCTTTTTAGTGATCTATCGTTTGAAGGTAGTAAATGATACTAACAACTGGATACCATAACGCTAAAGAAAAAATACAGTAACAAGTTTACAAACCAACCCGCTATTTATAGGTTAATTTATAACTTTCATCGATCAACAAGGTAAGCTCGTGCTTATTAAAATCACTATTCAGGTGTACCGTCACCCAGTGCTCCTTGTTCATATGGTATGCAGGGTAAACACCTTTATTTAGCCTTAAAGAACCAACTAATTCAGGGGCAGCTTTCAGGTTTATAATGTCAATTATCTTACCCCCTCCACCTTCATATAATTTATTTGCTGGAATACTCATCATAACAGCAAACCACTTTGAGTTGTTTGTATGCCGAAAAACAAGGTATTTAGGTAGCTTAGCCCATGGGTGCTCAGGAGCTACACCATAATAGCTCTGTATATAATCAATGACCTCGTCTCTCTTCATGTTTTGCCCTCATCAACTCACTGCAACCATGTTAGATCAGTAAAAATGCAAATTAAAACCAATAAATACCTTGATGCTTTGGAAATAGGGTTATACAACTAGAATGCCGATAAGTGCCTAATCTACAGATAAATACAGCTCTCACTTTCTAGATTACTTATTGAATTTTATTAATTATTTTTAAGAATATAGTCTAGTTAACTTTGATAACGTTACTCTTGCTGTTAAAAACTTACAAAAAGAAACATATTTTTAACTATGTATTCATAAGCTAACTAAAGAAGCGGTATAGTGAACACCAATGTTAATCTCATTTAATACATTCCTTTCGGCTCCTACTCGGAGCCATTTTTTTCTTGATATAATCGTTAACCTAAGCAAACCCGATAGAACACTTCACATAGGACAAAATTAATTTTTTAGCCGTAATCTTATTCACAACTATCACCCCATATCTTTTGAAAGTCATTCTCTGACATTATTTCACCTTCAAAATCAAATAATGGAAAAGAATACACGCATGAGCCCTGCTTACTTGCGGCCACTTGGACGATAAACCGTTTATATTTATAAGGGCTCCCATCCTTAAAAGTAAAAACTTCGCCGCAGACATGACCAATCACTTTATTTTTCATGCTAGTGCCGTTTGAATAAAACGTGACATTTTTAAAACTAGCCGCTTGAGGTTGATACATAAAATCAGCAACCATCGCTTTTGCGCCGTCAATAACGCTCGGGTTTTTACTCACATTCAGAGAAACGCCAAATATAAATGCAAGCAATACCAATAATAGAACACATAAGAAACGCAAAATCTTAGTTAGCACAGCAAATAACCATGAATGAAATACAGGCTCAAAATGTACTCTTTATAACCATCCAGAGCAATAAAAACGCGTATTCATCAGGCAATTACATTAATTGAGTGATTAGGTGACATGGATAAAACTCGCGTAAAGGATAAATGACCAAGCAACGTTAGCTCAAACCTTTACAAAATTATTCTGGTCATTTTTTAACCATAACTATACATTAATATTCTCAGCTGAAGAATGTTAAAAACACTGAGTACATAGAACCAAGCAATAAATTACTCTCGATAGCATACTAATAAGACAGTCTAGTGTATTTAAACCTTGATACCCTGCGATCCCTTAACCCAATTGCAGGGTTCTTTTTATTTCCTGAAATACTCATTTATTTACATCGGCAAAATAAGCGAAAAATGACACTGTTGATATTCTGCTATAATTAAACAAGCACTATCTGATGACTTGTGTTTTTTTACAACGAGAGGAAGAAGATATGTTAAAAAAGATCAGTTTATTCGTATGCTCAATCGCGGTTATATTCTCTTTAACAGCCTGTAATACCACCAAAGGCGTCGGTGAAGATGTCGAGGCTGGAGGCGAAGCGATACAAAGAGCGGCTCAATAGTGACCCAAGGCAGGCTGAATTAGCGTCACTAAAGGCTACTTAATGTAGCCTTTATAATATGAATAGGGTTATTATTTTATTAATTATCTGAAGATCATGCATATATATTATTGGGATTTAATCGCCATATAATAAGTTATCGTAAAAACCTAACCTGTTAATGTCAAAAAACCCCGCACTTGGCGAGGTTTTAAATATTGACCTAACTAGCAGCTAATTAGCTTGAGCTTTCATCGCACTTTTGCAAAAAATACATTTTGCACCATGTGGATTACTTATTGAAATATCAAACTGTGAAGTCCGATATTGTGAGCCGCTACAGCAAGGACATTTAAAATAAAAATAAATTTTTATTGTGCCCTTAAAGCGCAACTACATTTGCAGCAGCTGGACCTTTCATACCATTTTCAATGGTAAATGAAACTTGTTGGCCTTCAGCTAAAGATTTGAAGTTATCGCTCTGGATTGCAGAGAAGTGAACAAACACATCTTTACTGCCATCAGCAGGAGTAATAAAACCAAAACCTTTATCATCGTTAAACCATTTTACTGAACCAGTCATTGTATTAGACATAGAATTTCCTTTAATTTTTTAATTTTGCCATAAGGCATATGTGCGGTTTGTTTGGTATTTTTACTTATGGGAATTAATTAGAAGGAATTCGCAATGAAGAGGTATCTGAGATAGCGCTTAATGGTGAACATCTTAAAACTGACTAGCATAAATAGGCCTGTACTTCCAAACCAGTGAACGAATTAGACCACAAATATTTAGAGATAGCAAACTTTATTATACTAACCATTAAATAACTAACTTTATAAGAGAAGTTTAATGACCAGGGTTTACGGCGCATAGGATAAATATGTTTATTTTATATTCCATCCAATAAAAACCCACTGTAAGCGGGCCTTGTAAGTTTTTTAAATGACTTCAATTAGCTCAAACTCTTCAGCAACTAGCTCCATATCATCAGAAAAACAGCCTTCTCGAGTAAAAAAGCCCTTATGACCCGCTCTCCAAAAATCTAAGCTTAAATCACCCTCACCTTCTTTCCTCGCAAACTCTTCAGTAACTTCATTAAACTTAATTAGTTTTAATGCTGTTGTCCGTATCACACACTTAGGCTCTTTAGCCCCATTAAGGATAATATTGATGCCACCAATTTTAATTAAATCTTCAGATAAATAGGATTTCAATGAACTACATGACGCGGTTTTACGCCCATTAACTACAAGAGCAACTAACTCATCAGCAAGTTCGGGGCTATCACCGAATGACCATACCGATGCATTTGGGTATTTAGTTTTTAATTTATCCAAAGTATTCATTATCAATCTCTCTATATTCTTTATTAGCCTGACAATATATATTTATTATGGTCACTTGTCATACTTGTGGCATATCACTAAACGCCCTATCTATTTCTTCATGAGGTTTTGGTAGATGGATAATAGAACGCAAATCTTTTGGAAAAGAAAGTCAGTGATAATGGAAACTTTAATGAAGGTTATGGAAATGGAGCGAGACTAATCACATGGCTAACGGACAAGCACGTGAAAGAGGCCCATTCAGGAAAAATTAAAAGGCATTAATAAAGATATAAACCGACAAATCACTCAGGCTGTTAACGCTGGGAGCCGTAAAAATGCCCTCGATAAGCTCACTAGAATGGTTGTGATGACAGCCAAAAATCAAAACGCTATCAAGCACAAGTAACCCACCGCACCAACACTAATGTATAAACATAATAATGGAAACCGCTTTCCCAACACTTTCAGCTAACGTGAAAGGATGCGTAGGGAATAATTGCCCGAAAAATTGAATAGCAACAAATGAAGCTTCCATAAATAACACCTATACAAATCAGAATGCAATCATTTAAACAGAATAAATAATTGTTATCAATCGATAAGTAATGGTTTCCCACATCCAGAGGTAAGCATGAATATTGATAAATACAAATTACGTGTAACCCTAAACGTAAGTACACCATGAACCCCATATTTTAATTGCCTAGCCATAACAATAAAATCAACTCTTCAACCTAAAGGAGAGCTTGAATGGTTAATAATATATATAGTGTGGATAACTGAAAATGATGCCAGCTAAATTGATATTTTGAATAGAAATGCCCCATCACTGCCCCAAGGAAGCAATGACAAGGCAATAAATTCATAATATTAAAGCAGGTAATTAAATCACACTGGCATTGACATAATTTCTTGGTATGCAGCCACCAGCTTATTTCTGACTTGTATGCCCATTTGGAGGCTTAAACTCGCTTTTTGCATATCAACCATCACATCATTCAAAGAAATATCTTGTTTTCCCAACGTAAAGTTTTCAACTTGCTTAGCAGAATCATTACGTGTTTTATTTATTTGATTCACAGAGGCGACCAGATGATCAGCAAAACCGACGGGTTCTATTATAGGTTTTGTTGGGTTCGTTGCCTGAGTTGCCACAACATTTAATTGTGATACAACTCCTTCAATCGCTTGAACTGTCATTTTATTCTCTTCTTATATAGTGTGAATTTTTGTCACAAATTTATTTAGCAAGCTTACCCTACCACACCCTTTTTAACTTGAAGCCGATAAATAACACCTAAATTATAGGCTGATTCCGTCATTAGAACCCTACAAAACAATAAATAATAGCAAAGTGAAAAAGTGACGTTACGAAGAGGGAAATAACATTGTTTCACCAAAAGTATTTTCATCCGTCTAGTAGTCTGCCAAGCAGGGAATATTTATGAGTGCCGCATCTAAAGACACGGGGGAGGCCAAAAAGGGTTTTGCCTCAATAGTTGATCGTATTAAAGCTGATCCTAAAATACCGTTAATGATTGCGGCGGCTGCAGCTGTTTCAATTATTGTTGCCCTACTTCTCTGGTTACGCAGTCCTGACTATCGCGTACTTCTTAGTAATCTTAGTGCTAAAGATGGTGGCGATATTGTCAGCCAATTAACTCAGATGAATGTGCCATATCAAATCGCTGATAATGGTAGCGCCATTTTAGTTCCTGCAGATAAAGTGCATGAATTACGTTTGAAGCTCGCCCAATCTGGTTTACCTAAAGGGGGGAATACTGGCTTTGAATTATTAGATAAAGAACAGTTTGGTATTAGCCAATTTAGTGAACAAATTAACTACCAGCGTGCTTTAGAGGGTGAATTATCTCGCACTATCGAATCGTTGAGCCCCGTGCAAAGTGCGCGTGTACATTTAGCAATCCCAAAACCGACACTATTTGTCCGTGAGCAAAAGTTGCCTACAGCTTCTGTCACGGTAGGTTTATTACCTGGAAGAATGCTCGACGAAGGGCAAATTAGCGCCATTGTGCATATGGTCTCAAGTAGCGTAACAGGATTAACTGCAAGTAATGTAATTATAGTCGACCAAGCGGGACGCTTGCTCACAAATAATGATAACAGCCAGCAATCAGCTAATAGCGCACAAATTAAGATGACCAAAGAGATGGAATCTCATCTCAAACAACGCATTGAAGATATTTTGTCACCATTAGTTGGGCGTGCCAATATTCATGCACAAGTCACCGCGCAAATGGATTTCTCCAAGGTTGAGCAAACCTCCGAAGAATATAAGCCGAACCAAACACCGGATAGCGCCGCTATTCGTTCCCGCCAGAACAGCCAAAGTATGCAAAACAATAATGGCGGCACGGGCGGTGTCCCGGGGGCATTGTCGAATCAACCGGTTAGCGCACCGAATGCGCCAATTGAAACTAACAAAGACAATAAAGACGCACAGCAAACCACCAATAACCGTAATAACACGACTAACTCGCAAAGCGATGAAACCACAAATTACGAAGTAGATCGCAAAATTAGCCATACTCAACGGCAAATTGGCGTCGTTGATAGGCTCTCGGTCGCAGTTATTGTTAATTACCATTCACAAGAAGGCGAAAATGGGCCAGAAATGAAACCATTGCCGCCAGAGATGCTACAGCAAATTGAAGCGTTAACACGAGAAGCGATGGGCTTTTCTTCAGCACGAGGAGACTCAATCAACATCACTAACTCCTTATTTACTGATGATACGCCTGTTGAAGTAGAGCCATCATTACTGTCCAATCCACAGTTGATTACACAACTTTTGGATTACGGAAAAATATTGCTCATCACCCTCATTGCTTGGTTTATGTGGCGCTTCGGTATCAAACCTCAATGGGTTAAATATCGTAAAACACAACAAGCCCAAGTTGATGCTGAAATTTTTGTCGCAACTCAGGCAAAAGCACCGTTCGTGGTAGATGAAGAAATAAACGAAGACATGGATGAGCAAACACGCCGCCGTCTTACTCGCCAGCGTGTTAGTGCAGAGATCCAAAGCCAACGTATACGTGAAATGGCAGAGAAAGACCCACAAGTCGTGGCAATGGTTATCCGTCAGTGGTTAGGAAAATCCCTATGAGTTTAAGTGGAACAGAAAAAAGTGCCGTAATGTTAATGACACTCGGTGAAGATCAGGCTGCGGAAGTATTTAAGCATCTAAACCCTAAAGAAGTTCAACAATTGAGTATGGCGGTGTCTAACATGCGCCAAATCTCCAATAACGAACTTGCGGAAGTGCTAACTGAATTTGAAGAGTCAGCAATTCAATTCGCGGCCTTAAATATCAACACAAATGATTACCTGCGTTCGGTACTGGTCAAAGCGTTGGGTGAGGAACGCGCAGCTAGCTTACTTGAAGATATCTTTGAAAAACAAGAAACCACCTCAGGTATCGAAAGCCTCAACTACATGGAGCCACAAACCGTTGCCGATATTATTCGTGATGAACATCCACAGATTATCGCCACAATTTTAGTTCACTTGAAACGTAACCTCGCTGCGGACGTACTTGAATTATTTGAAGAGCGCCAACGCAATGACATTATGCTACGTATCGCTACTTTTGGTGGAGTGCAACCTGCAGCCCTAGCGGAACTGACCGAAGTCTTAAACAACTTATTGGACGGCCAAAACCTCAAACGCAGCAAAATGGGTGGCGTAAGAACAGCAGCAGAAATTATCAACTTAATGAAAAGCCAACAAGAAGAAAGCGTTATCGATGCAATGCGGGATTACGATGGCGAATTGGCTCAACGCATTATTGATGAAATGTTCCTGTTCGAAAACCTTATCGAAGTGGACAACCGCAGTATCCAACGTATTTTGCAAGAAGTGTCAACCGACTCACTGGTCATTGCTCTCAAAGGCAGCAATCAAGCCCTGCGCGACCACTTCCTCAACAATATGGCGGTTCGCGCTGCCGAAATTGTTCGCGACGACTTGGAATCGCGTTCACCGGTTCGCATGTCCCAAGTGGAAAACGAGCAAAAAGCGATCCTGCTTATCGTTCGTCGTTTAGTAGAAAAAGGCGAAATCGCCATCGGTGGTGGAGACGATGTGTATGTCTAATTCAACAACGCCTAACGACCAATGGCAGCCTTGGCAACTGCGTGAGCTTAACCAATGGGATCTTAATTCAACTTTAAATGAAGCTCCTGAGCCAGACGCACCAAAAGTGCCATGCTTAGAGCCGAAAGAAGTCTTAGAGCAAATCAACTTGCTCGATAACATAAAAGAAGATGCGCAGCGTACAGGTTATCAGCAAGGCTATGAACAAGGCCAAAAAGAGGGTTATCAAGCCGGGTTTGAACAAGGTTTACGTGCTGGCGAAGAGCAAGGGCGTGAGCAAGCACTTGCTTTGCAACAACCCGTCATTGAGACATGGCAAAAATTGTTATCTGAGTTCAATTATTCTCTTGATACCTTTGATACGGTTGTTACCACAAAGCTGCTACAAATTGCATTAACCGCTGCAAAACAAGTGTTGGGTCAATCTACTGTATGTGATGGTACTGCATTACTTGAGGAAATCAGTAACTTATTACAGCAAAAACCTATTTTTGCGGGTCAACCAGAATTACATGTTAACCCCAATCATTTTGAGTTGATTGAACAGCACCTTGGTTCACTCTTAAATCTGAATGGTTGGCGGTTAGTCGCAGACCCTAAGCTGCATATTGGGGGTTGTCGTGTGGTCGCTGAAGATGGCGAAATCGATATGACCGTCGCAACACGTTGGCAAGAATTGTGCCGTTTATATGCACCGGAGAGCTTTACATGACCGCACGTTTGGGACGCTGGATTGCCTCGCTTGACGATTTTGAATCGCGGATGAAAGGCATTCCGATGGTACGCCGTTATGGCCGCCTAACAAAAATTACGGGCTTAGTCATGGAAGCCGAGGGGATTAAAATGCCCTTAGGGGCAACCTGCTTTATTGAACGCTCCATTAATGGCGGTACAGACGAAGTTGTGTGTGAAGTCGTCGGTTTTAGTGGGCCTAGAATGTTGTTGATGCCATTAGCCGACCTCGAAGGTATCTCCCCAGGTGCTCGTGTCTATGCTCAATCAACGGGGGATGACGGGCAAACCAGCCGCTTACTCCCTATTGGTAATGAACTATTAGGGCGAGTGCTTGATGCACAAGGCACCCCATTAGATGGCAAAGGCCCACTCGAAGTTAAAACGCGAGCCCCATTAATCACACCCCCCATTAATCCTCTTGAACGCACACCAATCAGTAGTGTGCTCGATGTCGGTGTACGAGCAATCAACGCGTTATTGACTGTGGGTAGAGGGCAACGCATGGGCCTGTTTGCTGGCTCAGGCGTAGGGAAAAGTGTATTACTTGGCATGATGGCACGCTTTACCCAAGCCGATATCATCGTCGTTGGGCTGATTGGGGAACGTGGCCGTGAAGTTAAAGATTTTATTGAAAATATTTTAGGCACTGACGGTTTAAAACGTGCAGTGGTGGTTGCTGCACCTGCTGATGTTTCCCCCCTCTTACGTATGCAAGGTGCATCTTATGCCACGCGTATCGCCGAATATTTCCGCGATCAAGGCCTCAGCGTGTTGCTGATCATGGATTCCCTTACTCGCTACAGTATGGCTCAACGCGAAATCGCCTTAGCCGTCGGTGAACCACCAGCAACGAAAGGCTACCCCCCTTCTGTTTTTGCCAAGCTACCCGCACTCGTTGAGCGCGCAGGTAATGGCAAGAATGGCGGCTCGATCACCGCTTTTTATACCGTATTAACAGAAGGCGATGACCAGCAAGACCCGATCGCAGATTCTGCTCGCGCCATCCTTGATGGTCACATTGTGCTTTCTCGTTCTTTAGCAGAGTCAGGGCACTACCCAGCTATTGACATTGAAGCGTCCATTAGCCGTGCAATGACTGAACTGATCCCAAAAGAACATTACCGAAAAATTCAGCGTTTTAAACAACTCACCTCTAGCTATCAACGCAACCGCGATTTAATCAACGTGGGGGCTTATGCAATGGGAAGTGACCCAATGCTGGATACTGCAATTCAATATTACCCACGTATGTCTAAGTTTTTACAGCAAGATATTGATGAACGTTGTGATTACCAAACTGCTTGCGAGCAATTACAGCAAGTGGTACCTAGCGAGTAACGAGGGGATAAATGGCCAATAACAATGCCTTAACGACATTACTCAGTTTAGCCGTAGAAGCCTCCGAAGAGGCAGCAAAGGTGTTAGCGCAAGTACGCCAAACTCATACACAAATGGCGCAACAATTAACCATGCTGGAGAATTATCAAACCGAATATCGGCAAACATTAAACCAGACATTGCACAGCGGAATGGCCTCCGATAAATGGCAAAATTACCAGCAATTTCTCGTCACGTTAGAGCTAACCATTGAACAACAGCAGCAACAACTTAATTTGTGGGAACAAAAAGTGGATGAGGCTAATCGTCATTGGCAAGAAAAACAACAACGAGTCAATGCGTTTGATACTTTGATACAACGCGCTGAACACACCGAACATCAACGTCAAAATCGTATAGAGCAAAAACAAATGGATGAATTTGCCCAACGAGCGACTTTACGGAGACCACAATAAATGGACATCAACGCGACTATCGTACCTGTTGCACCGCCAGCAAAGACCATAAAAAGTGCTAATGAACAGCAAAATGGCCCCAAGGATGACGAAAACCAAGCTCCCGCATTACCATTTCAAGCGCTACTTGATAACCAACAACCCGCGCCCAAAAATACGGCTGTAAACACGGCCGTTGATGAACAAGCGCTGAATAAAGAAATTGTCGCCGATAAGTTAGCGGTTTCAGATAAAACAAGCGCGTCCCCGGCAAGCAAAACACCCACTCATGGTGAGAACACCCTTGAGCAGCTTAATTTCACCCGCAATCTTAGAGGTGACGGCGTACAAACCGCTCTACAATCTGAGCTGTTAGTCGGGGAGAATTCAAGCGAACAACCTTGGCTCAATAATTTAAAGTTATCGCTTTCTAGTCAAATACATCCATCAGCTAATGGGCAACTTGCCGCTGAGTCGCTCCCTAAGTTAGGCGCGTTTAACCAAAAGATGCAGCAACTAAATGGTGACCTTGAAGATATCACACTAACTAGTGACAAACTGCTAGATAAGAGCCAATTAGTGCTTGATGAACAAGAAGATAAACCGGCAATAACGGCGTTTATTAAAAACGAAAAGGATGAGCGTCGCGATCAGCCCCTTTTACCTTTAGATAATCAACGTGACGTTCGTAGTAAAAACCTGACAGCGGATTTTATGCCATTAAATAAAAAAGTGAGCGATAAAGAGCCGCAGTCTGGCCTACCCACTTTTTCGGCTGATATGCTTGGTTCAAACGGGAAAGGTGCTTTTGTCACACAAAGCGAAACGAGTGCCTTTACCACGGCTACAACACACCAGACATCAACTCAACCAATTAGCATGATGCCAACAACCTCTGTCGCACAAACCGCTGCAATGAACGCTCCGACCGCAGCGCCAACCTTGCATCTCACTAGCCAATTAGGCAGCGAAGCTTGGCAACAACAGTTAAGCCAACACATGTTATTTTTCTCCCGACAAGGTGTTTCTCAGGCGCAAATTCGCTTACATCCTGAAGAGTTAGGCTCACTCAATGTGCATTTACGCATTGAAGATAACCAAGCCGTCATGCACTTTGTTTCGCCTCACAGCCATGTTCGCGCCGCGATGGAGTCCATGATGCCTGTATTACGTAATGCGCTACAAGAAAGTGGCATTCACTTAGCTCAAGGCTCTGTGGGGCAAGATAACTTGGGTAACTCATCAGATAATCAACAGCACAACACGCATCAACATGATGGCCATATTCAAGCTACTCATGCAACGGCCAGTGCCGTTGGTATCAGTGAAGCGAATGCTTCTGTTGCCGCTCAAAAGTCGGTATCTAGGCAAGGTGGGATTAACACTTTTGCATAATAAGTAAACGAAATGCGGTAATTTCCTAACTAAAGCGCCGAGTTACCGCCTTTTTGTTTCGTTTTTCACTCCTTTAACTCTTAGCAATCAAGCGATAATGCTAGAGATCATAAAGTAAAAAACCCATTTGGGTTTAGCATCCAAGAAACAGGAATTCAGCTAACATGTCGTCACGCAAAGAATCAAAAAGTTCTCATAAAGGGTTGATCATTCTGCTTGCCCTTATTGCCTTAGCAGGGGCTGGTTTTGGTGGTTACACCTGGTGGACGACACAGCAAAACACTCAAACGGCTAGTGAAGAAGAAAAACGTCCGAACATGCCACAACCCATTTTTATGGAGTTAGAGCCATTTACCGTGAATTTAGCCGGTGCTGATAATGGCCCTGATCGTGTGCTCTATATTCATATAACCTTGCGACTTGCAAATGAAAAATCTCGTAAACAACTTCATGAATATCTCCCTGAAGTACGTAGTCGCTTACTACTATTACTATCAGAACAAAAATCAAAAAATATTGAAGTTCATGAAGGCAAGTTGCAGCTAATGAAAGACATTAAGCAAACACTCACCCCTACCCTGATCCCGGGGGATACCGATCAGGATATTTCTGATGTGTTATTTACTACTTTTATTCTGCGGTAATATTCATGAGCGATAATATTTTATCTCAGGCTGAAATTGATGCGCTTCTTAATGATGATGCGCCTTCAAACGATACGCCGGTGCCAGAGAATCAAGGAAAAGATAATATTCGCCCTTACGACCCAAATACGCAACGTCGGGTCATCAGGGAGCGAATGCAGTCTCTTGAAATCATTAACGAACGTTTTGCGCGCCAATTCCGTATGGGGTTATTCAATATGTTACGCCGTAGTCCGGATATCACGGTGGGCGGAATTAAAATTGAACCTTATCATGAGTTTGCTCGTAACTTACCAGTACCAACCAACCTAAATTTAATTCACATGCCACCATTGCGGGGCACTGCGCTCTTTACCTTTGAGCCTGCTCTCGTTTATATCGCGGTTGATAATCTATTTGGGGGAGACGGTCGTTTTCCTGTTCGTCAGGAAGGTAAAGAATTTACCAATACTGAGCAACGGATTATTAACCGAATGTTGAAGTTAGCATTAGGGGCTTATCGCGATGCTTGGAGACCAATAGCGGATATAGAAGTGGAGTATGTACGCTCCGAAATCCAAGTTAAATTTACTAATATCACCACATCACCAAATGACATTGTGGTAACCACGCCATTTTTAGTTGAGATAGGCAATACGGTTGGTGAATTTAGTATTTGTATTCCCATTGCCATGATTGAACCATTGCGTGAGCGTTTAATTAACCCACCAATGGAACAAGGGCACCAAGAAAATGAAACTTGGGTGACAAATCTCGTCACACAAGTAAAACGTTCTGAACTTGAATTGGTTGCCAATTTTGTTGACATTCCAATGCGAATTTCTCGCTTACTGCAACTGCAAAAAGGGGATGTGCTCCCTATTGAGAAGCCTGACCGCCTCATTGTCAATGTTGATGGCGTTCCTGTACTAACCAGTCAATACGGAACTCAAAATGGCCAATATGCGTTGCGTGTAGAACATTTGATTAACCCTGTTTTAAACACTCTAGATGAGGAAAGTACCAATGAGTGAGGCGAAGAACTCTCCTGATGCATCAACCAATCACGCTAGTGAAGACCTATGGGCTGAAGCGCTGGAACAGCAAAAAAAAGCGGAATCCGCCTCAGCTGGTGCACAGGCTTTTGATAACCTTGATGGGCAGAATCCATTAAATCAGTTGTCCGACATCGATATGATTATGGATATCCCAGTTCGCCTATCCGTTGAGCTAGGGCGTACTAAAATGACCATCAAAAAATTACTCAGTTTGTCTCAAGGCTCTGTCGTTTCTCTCGATGGTTTAGCTGGCGAGCCATTAGACATTTTAATTAACGGTTATTTAATCGCTCAAGGGGAAGTCGTCGTCGTTTCAGATAATTATGGTATTCGCATTACAGATATCATTACGCCATCCGAACGTATGCGCCGCTTAAGCCGTTAATAGACAATATGAGTCACTGAAAATGGCAATAACCAACCAAGCTGAACAGGCACCAGCATCCGTGCCTTTTTTGTCAACTAGCGTTCCTTCCAGTGAATTGAATGCGCCAGCTATCGACCATAGTAATAGCTTAACGCAAATTTCAGGCTCATTGGGGGTCATTATTTTATTGATTCTGATTGGCGCTTGGTTGGTTAAAAAATTGGGTTTTGCCCCGAAGAAAATGGGGAAAGAGCAAATTGTGAAAGTGACAAGCAGTTGCTCATTAGGCAATAAAGAACGGGTTGTCGTGGTTGAAGTCAATAATGAGTGTTTAGTATTAGGTGTGACAGCTCAAAATATTAGCCTGTTACATCAATACCCTGCACAAAATAAAACCACTGTATCTTCAGTTATTGAGCCCCTTACGTTCCAATCCGTATTAAAGAAAAAACAAGATGCGGCGGATCATGCGGCATCAGTAACACCTTTGTATAAGTAATTGGAAGCACACATGTTACCACGTAAATCCCTACTGATGATTGCTGTGCTTCTATTTGCATTGCCAAGTTCTGCATCAGCAGCACTCCCTGCCGTTATCAGCCATAGTTTAGCCGATGGAGGCCAAACTTGGTCATTACCCGTTCAAACCTTACTATTTTTAACCCTGTTAGGCTTTATACCCGCCTTACTCTTAATGATGACCAGTTTTACACGCATCATTATTGTTCTCGGTTTATTACGAAATGCCTTAGGGACACCCTCTGCACCACCAAACCAAGTATTATTAGGTTTAGCGTTGTTTTTGACCTTTTTCGTTATGTCCCCCGTTGCCGACCAAGTTTATCGTGAAGCATACCAACCCTTTAGCGAAGATAAAATCAGCCTTGAAGTCGCATTAGAAAAAGGGACTGCCCCGTTAAGGACCTTTATGTTAGGGCAAACTCGCGAATCCGATTTAGCGCTTTTTGCTCGTATTGCCAAAGTGGGGGAGATTCAAGAGGCGAAGGATGTTCCTTTACGGATCCTCGTTCCCGCATTTATCACCAGTGAATTAAAAACGGCATTCCAAATCGGCTTTACCATTTTTATTCCATTTTTAATCATAGACTTGGTTGTTGCTAGCGTGTTAATGGCCTTAGGGATGATGATGGTTCCACCGGCAACCGTTTCACTTCCCTTTAAATTAATGCTGTTTGTATTAGTCGATGGCTGGCAATTATTACTTGGTTCATTATCGCAAAGCTTTTTTAATTAGGAGTAACGATGACACCTGAATCTGTCATGGCAATGGGCACTGAAGCAATGAAAATTGCCTTAATGCTAGCGGCTCCATTATTACTGGCGGCACTAGCCGCAGGGTTGATTATTAGCTTACTGCAAGCCGCAACACAGGTTAACGAAATGACCTTATCTTTTATCCCTAAAATTTTGTCAGTCATTTCAGTGATCATCATTGCGGGGCCTTGGATGCTCAACCTACTAACCGACTATATGCGAACGTTGCTTAGTAATTTACCCTTTATTATTGGCTAACAATGTTAACCATTACCAGTGAAACGCTCACGCTCTGGTTGAGCCAAGGTTTTTACCCTTTCATACGCCTTTTGGCGCTGCTCGGAACAGCGCCCTTTTTTAATGAAAAACAAGCCATTACCAAGGTTCGAGTTGCCCTTGCTTTTTTTGTCGTGTTGATTGTTTCCCCGCAACTTCCCGTGGTAAATATTCCCCTATTTTCTGCAATGGGGTTATGGGTCATTGTGCAACAGATTGTGATTGGTGTGGCGATGGGTTTAACCATGCAAATCGCCTTTGCCGCGGTTCGCCATGCAGGAGAAGTCATTGGTTTGCAAATGGGGTTATCTTTCGCGACCTTTTTTGACCCAACTGGTGGGCCCAATATGCCTATTTTAGGGCGCATCTTCAATGTGATTACTATTTTATTGTTTCTCGCCTTCGATGGCCATTTATGGTTAATTTATATTATCGTCAATTCATTTGAATTGATCCCCATTCAAACAGCCCCACTGAATAGAGACGGTTTTTGGGTATTTGTTCAATTTGCCAATACCTTATTTATTAATGGGTTAATGTTAGCGCTGCCTTTTATTACATTGTTTTTAATTCTCAACCTTGCGCTCGGTATCCTAAACCGTATGACCCCACAACTGTCCGTATTTGTGGTGGGTTTCCCCCTCACCTTAACTATAGGTATCAGTATGCTAGGGGTAATTATCTCCATCCTTCCCCGATATACTGAACGCCTTATCCACCAAGCTTTTGAGCAATTGTCATTGATGTTTAATTTGTTTATTTGAGTCGTGATGTTTGTATTTTTTTAATTAAATGCAGGTTTATAAAATCATTTATAAAATCGAATGATGATTGAAAACCAATAACAATTTATTTCAAACTCAAAGCTCATAACCCCTCCTAGTTATCCCTATTATTATCTGGTTACCCGGTCTATTTTTCAGGTATTTATCTCTAATCAAAATCTGCCTTTGTGGCAGTAATATAATACCCGTTCTATATTTCATTTCTAAGCTATCGAATGATAGATACGTATTATATTTGATATTAAATTTAACTTAAGATAAAGATGGTATAACTACTTATTTCACAAAAAACTAGCTTTAACTCACATTTATTTTTTTCACCAATTAGAGAATCTAGATATCTATTCTTTAATATTCTTCTCTAAACTGCCTATATGGCAGTAAACTTAAGTTGATAAATTAAGCTCTTTAATCCACTTTTCTGAGCTGCCTATACGGCAGTGAACCATTTTAAAACTCCTGCCTACTGGCATTTAGTTTTCTAAGCTGCCTATACGGCAGTGAACATGGAAAAAGCACGACAGCTTAATCCGAAAGTTTTCTAAGCTGCCTATACGGCAGTGAACTGATTGATATTGCCAAGGGAAATTAAATCTTCTTTCTAAGCTGCCTATACGGCAGTGAACGATATCATCATCCCACCACTGGATTTTGATATTTTCTAAGCTGCCTATACGGCAGTGAACCGTTTATCCAATATGCAATATTTACAGGGTATTTTCTAAGCTGCCTATACGGCAGTGAACGGTTGCGATAGGTATCACACAGTATTGCCGGATTTCTAAGCTGCCTATACGGCAGTGAACGGCTTTATTGTTTTTATCTCTTTAGAGTGTGCTTTCTAAGCTGCCTATACGGCAGTGAACCCGAAGGGGTTGTTCCTCCTCAGCGATTACCATTTCTAAGCTGCCTATACGGCAGTGAACTATTGGGTGTGTACTTTATTCTCTTATCGGATTTTCTAAGCTGCCTATACGGCAGTGAACACAACGATCTATATAACGGCCAACTCTCGAGCTTTTCTAAGCTGCCTATACGGCAGTGAACCGGTGTGCCGTTAAATATTCGTGCAGCTAAATTTTCTAAGCTGCCTATACGGCAGTGAACAGAAACCACCCTACTTCGGTTACTGAGTATATTTTCTAAGCTGCCTATACGGCAGTGAACATAATCACATCGGCAGCTAACGCCTCGGTATTTTTCTAAGCTGCCTATACGGCAGTGAACTATGCAATTTAATATAATAATCATGCTATAACAATTAGTTAAGGGTATTTATTATAAAATACCCTTTAATTTATGAATAATTATAACATACTGATTTAAAAGTTATTTTTTAAAGAACAAAAAATAATGGTTAAAAATGAGGAACCGTTGCAACCAACGTTTGGTCATTTGAAAGCTGGCTTAAACCATAGCAATTAAACATCCCAGCTTGCATTTGTGTTGCTATCACTTTTTCAATAAAGAGTGGAAAAGGCCGGCTTCCTGTTTTCTCATTCTTTGCATGTAAACTTGTAACCCAAATAAACGGTAAACGATTATTGGCTTTCGGCCGACTTTTAGATAACACTTCCAAGCACTGCGCCACTGACTGACCTGATTTTTCAGACCATAAACGTGCCTTTTGCTGCATATCGGCCTCTATCCGGTTTTGGCCTTTTACATGTCGTCGAATATAACTGACAGGAACACTTTGCTCTGGCACGGTTTGAATAGATTTAATATGAGCGTAATCCATTAACCTTGCTAACCACTTCGGTAAATTTAGCTGCTCAAGTTCCTCTGGTGTTTTAGCATGCAAACGGATTTTTCTACCTAAGCGAAAACCAACGCTACCATATTCAGGAAATGCAACAGCAATAGCGCTTTGGCCTTCAGCCGTTTGGTTATCTGCCAGCGCAATATGAATTTGCTGGTAAACTTTCTGCCACAAAAAATCCACTGAAACGGTTGAGTCAGGTAATAAAGTGACCTCCTGATAATAATTCATATTTCACCTTATTTATCACTTTCACCAAACACACCGCCACGCACTAAAACTGCCATCACATAATGCTCATCTTCAATACGTGATAATTTTTCACCGCGAGCCCATTTATCGAATAGGGTATAGAAGTCTTGGTTATCTTTTGGCGTTCGAAAAGCGGTACCTAAATTCGTCACTGCGCCATAAGGCTCAATTGCGATAGCCCCTGCACCACTTTCAGTTCCATACGCGGGGTACCACGTGTCAATGGAGCGCAAAGCATTACCAATTTTTTGTGAATGCATCGCAGCATGCCCATTCACATGATATAAAATTTTGCTTTTATCCCCTTTGCCTTTATCCATCACCAGCTCTTCACTTGGGTAAACTTCTTGTGCTTTGCCTAGTTGAGAGTAAGTGGTAATTTCTAATAATAATGCACCTTGAGGGTGAGCTAAAGCGGTAGCAATTTTCTCACCTAACTGAGCCACTTTTTCATCTTGAGTATCAAATTGGTGAATACTATATTGTGTGGCGTCAAAAACCCATTCCATTGATTGCCCTTTATTAAGTACTTTGACAACCACTTCGATATGTTCGGCACCTACTCGGTTACGCCATAAAAAGCGCCCATTAGCGACATTCTGCGCATAACGATAACCTAATTCACGAAAGCCTTCTTTTTCAATATAACCTTTTGCTGCTTTCACATAACCTTTTTTAAATAACACGTTATTACACGCAGAAGGTGTCTCAACTCCACCAAGTATTTTTAAGGTGAATTGATGAACTAAAGTATCTTGCTCAGTTCCTAACGCACAGGCATCGACTGTTTGTAAGTTGGCTTTTTCCACCTCAGAGTTTAGCTTTAAAGGATCATTTTTTACCGCACCTTTTAAGCGATTGGAAATAGTACCCCGTACCGATTTTTCTTGTAATGATAAAGGGGTAAAATGCGATTTATTTTCCCAACAAGTACCATAAAAATAACCATCAGATGGAACCAATTTTTTTTCAAATGCTAAAACAGATGCAACATCATTATTCTTCGCCATTACTTATTCTCCACTCGAAATAAATTTAGATGCCACTTGTTGGCATAAATAAAGGTTATTAGGTTCGTCATAACCGTATTGCCACAATATTTCATTAATATTGTTAGCGCGGTTTGCCAAAATAAACTCACCGAGCGTCACAACACTTTCTGCGAACCGGTGAGGTACGTCTAAATCTCGCTGATTTTTTGCCTGGGCAAGTGGCGAAACCCCTTGATATCCGGTAGCAATAGGTACAACCCAACCTGCCACTTTACGTTGAGCACGCCATTCAAATTGCGATTTCCCCTCATTTTCGTTGCCCCATTCGACGCAATTATTCTCTACCACCACATAGTCCAACAAAGCATCCATAGCATCTTGCCCATCTTCCATCGCTCGAATCATTAAATCCCTGCGTTCTATTAGCGCATAACCGGGCATTACGCTATTTAGCAGCCCCTGCCTTGATTCCCCGTCTACCTCATCTGATTGCAGAATATGTGCTGTTGGTTTACCTAATGAAAGAATGTCGCCACCAGCGAGCTTCATCGTCTGTATTAAGTCGTAAATGACCTCTAAAATAGGCGATTGTGTAGGGAGTGCTTTAGTCTTACCACCGTCATTCACGCCATATCTGATAAGTAATGACACGTCTAAATGACAACGGGCCTCTTCAATAAATGCGGAACGCGTACCGTCACTATTCAATGGGTTTGCAGTACCTACAATGGAGTTAACATAATCATTCGGCCCGCGATAGGTTTGTAAATCACACGCGTGACTAATAACAGCAATAGAATCAAACACAATATCCAAGTGGCCATCAGCCCGCAATTTACGCTCTAGGGCATGCATAAAACCGAGCCAAGCCGTCATGGCTGGAAAGCCAATGGTATAAGGGCTAGATAACGCATTGGCATTTTGGATTTTGATATGAGGAAGCTTGAGTATGTAGGTTGAGCTCATCGTAACAGCTCCTTATTAATGGCGATAACCTGCGCGATAGCCGCTAGCTCATCGTTACCTAAAGCAATGGCTTTTTTCCCTAACACTTTTTTGTAATGACGCATAAATTGCTGAGCAATAAGAGTAATAATTCCCTCTAGCCATTCATCCGAGTTATTACGCTGTTGTTGGTCTGGAAACAGCCAAATTTGCTGTACTTTTGCTAATTGAGTGGGTAATTGAATGTTATTCTGTTCAAACCCACGCCTGACCTCCCACATGGTCAACATAATGTAGTCTACATATTCTTGGATACGCCTATCACGATATTCAATAAAACGGCTACCACGCTGCGCTTTCGGTAGGGAGATCAAACCATGAAATGCTTCTAACGTTTCTTTAACTTGCCAAGGGTTTACAGTATTGGTAAAGAAGTCATAAGTAGGTAAACGCCGCTTACGCTGAGCTATTTGGGGGGGTAATGACGGCAATAAATGGGCTTTCCCTGCATTTTGATTATTAAGCACGGAAATATTTTGGGGCTTAGTTCCCCCATAGCCAATAGTGGTTAACCCATAAATTTCTTTATAGCCAACCTGGCTAAATTCCCCCTTGCGTTTTAAATCACGCAGTGCCTTAGTTTGCTCAGAAAATCGAATTGTATCAATACGTTTGCGTAGTTCAAAAACCAAACCGGATGGGGTCAGTGGAGATAATAAATGGTATTCGTTATCCTCCAACCACACAGGAAAGTAAACTTGTTTTATTTTTGAGCTAGTGATCACGGTTTTATCTGCCGCCGCCATGGCAAGAAAACCATCCCTGAGTAAATGATACTCTTCATCCCCTTGATTAAGTATGTCTTTAGCTAACGGTGTTTCATCCTTAATATGGGCCAACAACGTTCGGTTATCTTGCAATTCAAGTGTGAGAAATTTATATACATCAAGCGCTGCCGCATTACCCAATGCATCCGTCTCAACCATGACATTCCCTGTTCGGAGCAAGCCATCATTTGTGTGCTCTGCCCTCGCTAATATTGGGGTGACATACCCGTTTTTGTTTTTTCTAGAGCTTGGATGACTAAAGGTACAAGGATGCGTGGATAATGAAATTTGCCCCGCCCGCTTCGCAGCACTCGGCAACCACTGAGCCAATGATAAAATAGCATCACATTTCTGCTGCAGTTGCTGTATTTCCCCTTCACTCATCGACGCTTTTACATTTTTTTTAAGCCAACTTTCTTTACGCTCTGTAAAGAAAGCCTCTATTGCTGGATCTAACATAGTAAATGGTCCTTGTGACTTAAGTTTCTATTCAAAAACCTTAAATGTGCTGAGCCCCATTTGGTCGTTATAGTGGTAAAAAACTCCGCTACTTTTACGCGGTAAGAAACTAATTTCGCCATACCGTTTTGAAAGCTGCTCTGCTTGCTGATATTCATTTTCTCGGCTCGCCAATGATTGCTGATAGTCTCGGATGAGCCATAAGCGCTGTTTTAATGGTTCGGCAAGTGGTTGAAAACCAATTCCATACTCATCCTCCTTCGTAACCCAACCACTGTCTTTGTCGTACTCACAAAAGTGAAGTCTATTTTTTGCTGATAAGATTAAGGATACCCGTTTGGTCGGTTCACTTTCCCTAAATGACGCAAACTGCTGAGGAAGTGCCGTCATCCACCACCCCCCACTGGTATACCCCCATAGCGTGGTCGGGCGGTTTTTAGGAAGTACTGCGCTTGATAAAAATGTAGAGCGTGTTCTTACGGCTGCCTTAGCAGGCTTAGCGGTGGATACATCGCCCATCAGCCGTTCGATTGATGCATGTTCTAAACAGGCTAAATTAGTTGTTTGCTGAGTTTTCCAACCTGTAATGGGCTGTATTCTAGGAATGGCATCAACAGATTTAAGTAGCTGTGATTCATCCACCAGCTCAGATAGGTTATAAGTTGATAAGCTAAGGTTTAGATTGCGATTTTCATAACCTGGTTTGGAAAATGCATCTCGTTGATTATTCCCTTGAAAAGCGACCCAGTTATATTGCAGTAAAGCGATGTTAGGGCTCGCCACTTCACCCGCACGGTGCCGACGAACCCGCCCCGCCATCTGTACGATTGAGCGGTAAGATGAAGGTTCAATAACGGCCCAATCAAAGTCATGATCACGCCCGACTTCCTCCACCGGTGTTGCCACTAAAATAAAAATAAGATGTTTAGCTTTCCCATTTCGGTGGGCTTGGTCTAAATGCTGCCTAACAATAGGGTTTTGGAATGCTTCAGGCTGCTCTCCTTCTTTTTCCTTACGTTTCAATACGCCATCAAGGTGTTTTTCTTGCTCATGACGTAAAAGTAGTACCTGTTGGCTATGGTAGGCCATAGTACGAATTTCCACCTCTTCAGGCCATTGTGCCGCCAGTAAATAGTGAGTCAATGCAACACAAACTGGAATATTAGCAACACGCACAACCCCAAAGGAAACTTGCAACTGGGTTTCCCTCTCAGAATAGGCGTGAGCCTGATGCAATCTAAGAATAGCTTGCTGAATGTGAGCAAAATACTGAGTTTGTAAGTCTTTACCTTGTTCTTTTTGTATCGGCAAGATAAAGGCTTTTCGGCGAGCAACCAGCGCCCGCAATGCCTTTACACGTTTTTCTATAAAATTGTTATGGTACTGGCGATAATGACTGACCGTTAATTCATCATCGGCTGTGGTAATGGTTGCGATTTGGCATGCATGTATGCATTTATCTTTTTTCTCATCATACTGCCCCTCATCCACCCAAACACAACCGACTTTTAAGGATTTTTGATGGCTGAGCGCATGAATATGCCAACCTTGTTGGTAAGCATTAAAATAAAAAACAGCAAGTGTTGGGGGGATAGTGGCTGATGAAATCATAACTTTACGCCCCAAGGCCCCTGCGAGATAAACAAGCCGCCCAATAGCTACGGGGTCATTCCCTGTAAAATCATCAATTTCATCAATAACTAAGTCAGATGACATTAATCGAAGATAGGGAAGAATATAGCGACCACCTCGCAGGGTTTCCGTCGCCCCCATAATATGGTCAATGGTACAAGCTAAAATAGGGGCATAAAGCAAAGCTCTATCTTTAGGCCGCGTCAATACAGTAGCCAACTCTTCTTCTGGTAAACTACCTTGCCATTTTTCTTCTGACCAATTTAATTCAAGCCCTTCATCATCAAAAAGGCGGTCTTGGGACTCAGAACCAAATTCTGCTAATTGGAGCTCTTGTTGAATTGTTTTTTGTTTATCTTCTTGATGAAGGTCTAAAACGGCTTTAGAGCCAATTAATACTGCAAGGTTGTCATCTTTTATGCCTAAGCGAGTACGATACTCATCCCCTGTTTGCAATGTGAGAGCTCTGAGGCCCAACGCAAGAATAAACCGCAAGCTTTGTTTATCCTCCGATAACGCTTGCATAATTTTAGCGTTGGCAACCGTCTTACCGCAGCCCGTACTTGCCATATTGACAACAAAATACCCTTCCGTTTTATCTTGTTGCTGTTCTCGATATTGCTCAATGGTATTAACCACATCTTCCTGCCAACTAAATTGCCCTGAGGCATTTTTATGCTGTTTCAGTAAGTTAATATCACTCGCTACAGGGGGTTCTATGACAAAGAATGGCAAGTACTCCGTAATATTTGCCGCAATATTAGCCACATTAACCAAGTGTTCATCAAGCCGTTGCTTGTATGCAGTTTGCCCATTCACGCGCTGGGTATTGGCATATAACGCCATATTTGATTGCCATGTTGGGTCTGCCTCCTTTGAGGAGTAATTGTGATCTCCCAGCATCAAGCACAAGCGTGCTTGTTCAGCAACTAATCGCCAGCAACCATTGCTTAGCGCTTCATCAAATAACGGAAGTTGGTGTTTAAGGTGTTCTGCCGCTTGACTTAGGGCTTGACGCCAAACTTTTGACTCACTTAATAAGCCATGAGGGAATTCAAAGCATTGCTGAATGCGTTGCGCATATTCTGAAGCATCATAGAGATTTTGGTATCCCCATTGTTTATCAACAATATCTAATAATTGAGCTAATGAGTTACAGGGTTGATCTGCATATTGTAGACGCTCTGTTTTATTAGCCAAAAAGGGTAACCTGTGATGGGAAACAATCAACCAAACCAGCAATGAAGCTGCATCAGGTAGCTGGTTTAGTGGTTTTTCCAGTTGATTTTTTTCCTTCATCCACGACTGTAATTGTTGCTCATGCCATGATGAAGTGATTAATGCATCCAACCAATTTTCGTCACTATTCGGTTCTTTCTGGCTTTTTACCAATGCACTAAATAGCAGTGACGATACCCATTCGTGGCGCAGCGGGTCGCCTTTAAAACGCATGTTTGACACGGGGTTTAATTTATCTTGAAACAATTGTGAGGCTTTTCCCCAGTCATGTAACAAAGCGGCTAAACGAACAAATCCATTAATTAACGGCAAATACTTCCAATCATTTCCTTGCTCACTACCCAGTAAGGATTTTTCTGTTCGGTTCACTGGAACATAACCTTGTTCATTGAATTTGTTTTTTCTTCCCACTACCCATAATAATTGGCTGCGAGAGCGAGAACGTATCCAATGGCAGCTTACAGCTGTATTGCGACTGGCGCTGCGGCGCAGTAATTTTTGTACTGTATGCAACCCTTCTTGGGTGATCAAGGTTTGCCATGTGTTATCACCAATTCGGTTAGCAAATGCATCTAGTACCCGCCGAGTCCGCTTTAACGCGTGCTTTTCACACTGAGAAATAAAGGTTACCATCATAGCTGAGTAACCTGTTGTTGTGCCTCGTTTTGTTGTAATGCCAAAGATTTAACTACATCGAACATAAAATCAAGGGATTGATGGTCAACAAATGATTGCAATATTTGCTGGCGAAACTCTTGCTCTGTTGCCCCCTCTTTACCGCAAATAAATGCCCACGGTAAAACAACCGCATCTTTAATTAAATCTGCGATATCAAAGACTAAAGCGCCACGACGAGTTTTACCATGCATTACTGCAAAACCATGGGGAATACCCAGTACCCATAGGCAACTTGCGGCTAACCCATAAGCCAGATAATTACCATGGTTTAAAAAAGAATTCGCTTTATCAACAGCTTGGTGTTGACGAGTGAAATTTTTTTGCCCTGTATTATTAGCTGCGTATTTATACAAGGTTTTAGTTAACTGAGCTTCTGTAAGCAGTAGTTCTTGTGTATCTTGAGCAGCGATAGTGCGATTATGGAAGGCCTTTAATGCGGATTGAATCGTGCTGTCTTGGTATACAAACCCTTCATTCTGTAATTCACGAGAGCTTTGCCAAACTTTCTGTAGGTATGTGATACGCGACTGTTGTAATACCTTAGCCGCGGCTAACCTTTTTTCATCATTAAACCAAAACGATAACCAGCTTTGTAAATATTCCGTTGGCCGATATTCGCCTTGTGGTGTCATCCATTCTACTTCTGTAGACATATACAGAGGTGTACCACCACCCCCACAAAACCCAACTAGTACCCCCGCTTGAGATAACATTCTCATTGCGGCTTGGGTAATTGATGTTCCTGTACCAAGTAACAAAACTGTTGTATTTGCAATAGGGATATTGAAATAGAGGTTTTCATTTTTTGCCTCTGTGAAATACAACACTCGACCATCTTTTTGCATCACTCGACAATGCTCTAAGTAATACATGTTAGCGCGCTTGGAATGTAAGATGGTTTTTAAGTCACTAGGTGAAAAGTCATCCATAAGCAGTTGAATTCTTCCTTAAATAATAAGTTTTTTGAATCAATCTTATTAGAATAAGCTTTAACCAATGAAACAAGCCTTAAATTATCACTAAAGCCAAATTTGCGAGGGGTTTCACAGAATATCCAGTAAAAATAACTCCTTGGCTGTTTTTTAGCTGCCTGTATGGCAGTGAACAGTTTGTTGCGACTGCCTCATAAACACCTTGTTTTCTAAGCTGCCTGCATGGCAGTGAACGCGTGCTTTTGAAGATATGAACCCCGTTGATGTTTCTAAGCTGCCTGCATGGCAGTGAACCATTAATATAATCATTCACTTTGTCGATAAATTTTCTAAGCTGCCTGCATGGCAGTGAACAGATACATAGTGACGTTATGATTATCGTTAACTTTCTAAGCTGCCTGCATGGCAGTGAACACAAAGCGATTCAGGTAATGATTGCCCCTCTCTTTCTAAGCTGCCTGCATGGCAGTGAACAAGTATGGCTGTCGATGGCTCGAGAGGTATATTTTCTAAGCTGCCTGCATGGCAGTGAACGTATTGCGTTATTGCTAGGCTTGCCTTCCTGCTTTCTAAGCTGCCTGCATGGCAGTGAACAATATACTTGCGTTATTACTTCAACTTCTGCGTTTCTAAGCTGCCTGCATGGCAGTGAACAAAGAAACGTTTGAGGTGGATTTGCTCAATATTTTCTAAGCTGCCTGCATGGCAGTGAACGGGGAACACTGGAAGATTTAGAAGCAGCCAAGTTTTCTAAGCTGCCTGCATGGCAGTGAACTATATTTGCCTTCTTTAATATGTGACGGAACTTTTCTAAGCTGCCTGCATGGCAGTGAACAAGGACTATTATAGGTGAATGACATTTCATCTTTTCTAAGCTGCCTGCATGGCAGTGAACTTAAGCAAATGTATGTCGGCTTACATGCCTACTTTCTAAGCTGCCTGCATGGCAGTGAACATTCATGCCGATTGCTTCCGCTATCTGAACAATTTCTAAGCTGCCTGCATGGCAGTGAACTTCTATGATTATCGTGATGATTTGCTTACTCATTTCTAAGCTGCCTGCATGGCAGTGAACAATAGACCGTCTGGAATGCAGCAAGGGATTATTTTCTAAGCTGCCTGCATGGCAGTGAACCATAAGGCCACTGATATTCAGTGTTCATGCTATTTCTAAGCTGCCTGCATGGCAGTGAACTCATATCGAACAAACGATGGCAAACACTGAGGTTTCTAAGCTGCCTGCATGGCAGTGAACACTGGTGAGATTGGGTCTACATTTTACCAAGTTTTCTAAGCTGCCTGCATGGCAGTGAACAATATTACGTTTTACATAAATTGCGCTGCTATTTTCTAAGCTGCCTGCATGGCAGTGAACTCAAACGCCGGTTGTTTCACTAGCTCAGAATCATTTCTAAGCTGCCTGCATGGCAGTGAACTATTAGTTAAATAAGATAAAACAAAGGAAAACAATGTACTAGCTTTATAAACACCAAAATACCTTTGTTTTGGGAGGGTGTTCTAACTTATTGTTTAATAATTAATTTTTTAAATAGCAAAAAATAAAGGTCAAACTAGGGTAAAACAAATCGGGATTTATGCAATATGCACTAAACGAAAATAGTGCGTAAATAAAGGTACCTCAAAATAAAAAAAACCGCGCTCGAATCACTCCAAAGCGCGGTGAGTAAAATTAAACCTTTAATTTATTAACGGTTACCAAAAAGTGACATACTGTTTAAATCTTTAAAAATACTTTGGGATGCATCAAACATCGCCTTTTCTTTATAGTAATCCGTCGTAGTCCCCGTCCAGTTGGTCTCAAGCAGCTCACTTTTACGAGCTGCATTTTGAATCGAACGGGTATCTGCCAAGAAATCTAATTTATCAATTTCTTGCAGTTGTAAGCCTTGTTTCGCTTCAATATTAGAAATTTGGTCAAGCGCTGCTTTAATTCCACGGTTAGCTTCATCCATCCCTGCTTGAGCGCGGTCTAAATCAGCTTGAGGCGCATCTTGTTGTGGAATTTTCAGCGCGTCAATACCTGCATTCAACGCTTTGAAAACATTAACAACATTATCGCTGCCCGTCTCAAAAACTTGCGCACCCGTAAAATAGGTGGTCATTTCTCGGTCACTAGCGACATTTTGCATAATCGGTTTATCACCGCCGTGGTACAACACATTACCATCAGCGTCAATTTCAAACGGGGGCTTATCCGATTTAAAACCAGCAAAAATATAACGGCCATTACCATCCGTTGTATTACCTAATCCCACCAGTTGTTCTTTTAAACCTGTTAACTGTTCTGCCAGTGAATGACGGTCTTTATCACTTAAAGCTCCTTGGTTAGAAGCTTGAATGATAGTGGTATCAATTTGTGTGGTCACATCCGTCATTTGAGTCAAAATACTCATCTGCAATGTCATGCCCGTTTTTGCAAACCCACGGCTTGCCACATATTGCTGGTTACGGTTTTCTGATTGGCTAATTCGCACCGCTTGTGATGAGGCTTGAGGGTCATCAGACGGTTTACTCACGCGCTTACCCGAGGCTAATTGGCTACCTGCATCCATCCAACGCGCCTGAGCATTATTCATGTCTTGCAGGCGTTGGTGATAAATCATATTTGTACTTAAACGCATCGCTAAACCCTTATTATATTGCTAAAACTTAGAATGCACGCATCAACGCATTAAACAAATCATCCACCGTTTTTAATACTTGCGCATTCGCATTAAAAAACTGCTGGATCTTCTGCATTTGAATACTTTCTTCATTCATATTCACGCCTGAGATAGCCTGCTCTTGGGCATAAAAGCTCTCAGTCATTTTATTTTGTGTTTCCGAATCAATTTGGGCTTGTTTAGTTTTACTACCGACATCATTGACTAAGGTTGCGTAGAAATCAGAGAAGGTCGAGCCGCCATCAATCAGTTTTTGGTCTTGTAATTTAACCAGCTCTTTAATATTTTCATTATCACCTGGGCCACTATCTTTACTCCCCGCGGCAGCAAAGCCCGATGCATCACTAATCAATGTTTGCATACCGTTGATAACACCGCTCACAGGCTTAACAAGGAAAGAATCACCTTTTGTCATGCCTTGGCTATTGCTTATTTTGACTTCTATACCATCAAATTTCAGTGTGCCTGCGGTTGAATCATCTACCGAAACTTTAATGCCTTCAGGTAAACGAGTGACATTCCATTCGCTACCATCAAAACGCATTTCATAGTTATTGCCTGTCACCTTAGAGACATCGCTATAGCTCAAATCGAAATCCGCTTTACCGCTATTATGGGTATTGCTAACAACGCTGCCTTTACCAATCTCAAAAAAGTCTTTACCCGTATTACCATTGGCATCATAGCCTTTGCTATGAACTTCATTGAATTTCGTTGCAAAAACTAATGCTAATTTATTGAGTTTTTGATAAGCCGGGTCAATCACTTCCTGACGAGAACGCAAAATACCGCTTAGCTCTCCCCCACGAAATGACCCATCTGGGATTTCACGCGCTTGGCCATTTGCGCCCACAAAACCAATACTAAAACGGCTATCGTCTTTTGATGAAGGGACTGCTTCTAAACGGTTAGCTTTTTCGCCAGTCACCAGCGGTAAACCATTGGCAAACGTCACATTATAGTTGCCGTTTTGTTCAATGACCTTAACCCCAACTAACGAGTTAACTTCATTTACTAAGCGATCACGCACATCCAATAAATCATTAGGTTCAGAACCGCTGACTGAACGTACACGGGAGATCTGCTGGTTTAGACCGGCAATTTTTTCCGCATATGTATTGATATCTTTCACCTTATTTTCGATTTGGTGATTAATATCCCGCTCCATTTCTTGTAAACGGCGATCAGCGTCTTTAAATTGACTTACCAACGCATTTGAATTGCCCAAGAAAACGTCAATCAATGTTTTATCACTGGCGTCACTGGTTGCTGCATCTAATGAAGTGAAAAAACTACCAATATTACTGGAGATATCTTCAATATCATTAGTAAGCAAATCATCGACTTTATTACAGTTTTTAACGTACGCCTCATAATCACCGCTGCGAGCGCGTGATTGGCTGTACTGTGCATTGATAAATTCATCAAACTCACGGCGAACATGGCTGAAATAAGTGCCGTTACCAAAATAGCCATTAGGTGTCATCGTACCGGGATTCTCCCCGAAAACAGCACTTTGGCGGTGATAGTAACCTACACCTGCGTTCGCTAAGTTGTTAGAAATCACACTTAACCCGCCTTGTGCAGCGTTCACACCACTGAGCGCATTATTCATTACATTGTTCAGCATAAGCTTTTCCTGTTCTAGATGCTGACCCCTTTAATTGGCTGACACAATCAAAGTGATAAGCAACTCAAATTATTTACAGCATATTTGGTTATCGGAAATTCAGCGTAATTGTTTAGGCCAAACTCGCATTAATTCCGTGTTTTTAAAAAATATCGTTTAAGTCTATGGTATAGGCTTGCACTGCCCTTGATGCCGAGGTATTTGCTGTCGGTTGATGACCGCGAATTTGGTTAATCAAGGTGATCAGTTTGTCTGAATAACTTGGGTCAGTGGCGTAACCGGCTTGATGTAAGCGACGCGCAGCAATTTCAGGCGTCGGCGCTTTTTTCACATCTTTATAGCGCGGGTTTTCGGTTAATAGACTGATATAATCAGCAATCGCTTCTTCGTATGAACCATAGACTCGGAAGTCATCGCGCATTTTTATTGTTTTGCCATTAATGACTTCGGTTGTCATGATATTAGTGACGGGTCCCTGCCAGTTTTTCCCAGCTTTAATACCAAATAAGTTATGGCTGGTTTTACCGTCACTTTTCAAAATTTCCCGCTGTCCCCAACCACTTTCTAATGCCGCCTGCGCTAAGACGAGAAAGTGTGAAATACCACTGTTTTGACTTGCAGCCTTTGCTGGTTCAATTAAGCGACGAATAAAATTACTGCTGTTAAGCGATAACGCTTTGATTTTTTGGAATGGTGCTGAAAGCGTATCCCCCATAGGTGAAAAATGGCGCATCATCTGCTGCATATTAAATGGTGGCAATGTTTGGATGGCTTTTTCATCGAGCGGTAACATGCTATTGCTGAGCGCTACATTAGGCTCTATTTGCTCGCGCGTTAACTGTTGGTACATCATCTCACCAAAACCTAAGCCTTTTTGTGAAAGATCTTGGGCGATTTGCTGGTCATACATGCTGGTGAGCATACGTGTTTGGTCGCTGGAAAATAAACCATCTTGGGGTAATGCGTCACGCATACTTTTTAGCATCATTTGGACAAATGTTGCCTCAAGTTGCTGCGTGACTTGGCGCAGCCCTTGCTCTGGGTTTTTATTCAGTTCGCCTTTTAGCTGGCCTAGCGACTGTAAATCAAACGCGGCACCTTGCAATAGCTGCATATCACTCATTAGATGATCTCCAATTTTGCACGCAAGCAACCTGCACTTTCCATAGCTTGCAATATTGACATCAAATCGTTTGGCGTCGCACCTAAAGTATTTAAAGCCTGAATAACTTGGTTTAATTGCACACTCGCATTCACTTTTTGCAATGAACCACCTTGGTCGCGTATACCGACATTGGTGTTACGGGTTACGACCGTTTGCCCACCTGCAAATGGGGTATCAGGTTGGCTGACTTGTGTTTGTCTTTCAACGGTAACCGCTAAACTACCATGAGCCACCGCACAGCTTTCGAGTGTCACACTGCGGTTAATGACAACTGAACCGGTCCGTGAATTGAGGATCACTTTTGCTTCTGCCATTGGTGTCCGCACGTTAAGTTCCTGTACCCGAGACAAAAAGCGTACTTGGTCACGGTTGTTAGCCGGAACTAATAATTGAACCGTACGCGAGTCCAACGCGGAAGCTGAACCGACTCCCCCCATACGGTTTATTGCATCTGCAATATCTTGCGCTAATGTGAAGCTATCTTCGTTTAATTGCAGGTTAATTGCGCCACTTTGCCCAAAGTTACTTGGTAGTTCACGCTCAATCGTTGCCCCGCCAGTAATGCGTCCACCATTAAGTTGATTCACTTTAATGCTGCTACCACCACCGCTTGCGCCAGCTCCACCAACCAGAATATTTCCTTGCGCCATGGCATAGACTTGCCCATCAACACCTTTCAGTGGCGTCATCAATAATGTTCCACCCCGCAAGCTTTTTGCATTCCCCATTGAAGAAACAACGATATCCACAGACTGACCAGTACGCGCAAAAGGTGGTAATTTTGCGGTTACCATCACCGCTGCCACATTTTTCAATTGCATGTTAGTACCGGGGGGGACCGTAATCCCCATTTGCGACAACATGTTATTTAAACTTTGGGTTGTAAATGGGGTTTGCATGGTTTGGTCACCCGTGCCATCGAGCCCGACAACAAGTCCATAACCGATTAATGCGTTATCACGTACCCCTTGAACCGTGGTTAAATCTTTAATACGTTCACTGTGCGCTGCAAATACAAAACAGCAAAATAGCGATAGCAAAATTAATACTTTGTTTTTCATTGAGTTCTCTCGGCTATTCTCTCTTATGTTCAATTAATAAGGCGAAACATTTAAGAAAAAGCGTTGCAGCCAGCCCATGTTTTGCGATTCATTGATGTAACCATCACCCACATATTCAATACGTGCATCCGCCACCTGTGTGGAGCTTACATGGTTATCTGACCCAATGGTCCGTGGGTTAACCACGCCAGAGAAGCGGATCGACTCCGTCCCTTGGTTAATGGCAATACGCTTCTCACCGACGACATGTAAGTTACCGTTCGCCAGTAATTGGTCTACCGTCACGGTAATCGTCCCTTTAAAGGTGTTATTGGCATTCGCTCCGCCCTTACCACTAAAGTCACTATTACCTTTAATATCGAGTTCGGTATTCTTACCGCCAATCCAGCCTTGCATAAAGCCGGGCAGTATCGCAGCCAAGAAACCAGTTTTCCCAGTGCGATTCGCATTTGCAGACGAGTTTTTGCTAGCACTGACATTTTCTTGTAGATTGATAGTCAAAATATCGCCAACATTACGAGGGCGCCTATCTTCAAATAGGGGCTGATAGCCATAATACGCCGGCTGAGCACTTTGAAATATTGAGCCATTCGGTGCAGGTGCCGTCGGTGCACTTGGAATTGCCGTTGTCTGTGTGTCCACTAACGGACGTGATTTTATGTGTGCGCAGCCACTGGTAATCAAAACCAAAGCAATGACTAATCCCACCTGTTTGGTTGCGATTAAAGGCGTTTGCAACGCTATTTTTTGCTGTTGAGAAATCGTGCTGCTTTCAATCATCATGCTACTCTTTTGCTGCAGTGTACGTTCTACCATCACGAAGAGATCCCTCTCATAGGTAACTCACCATCGTGATTGCAAGTTACCTTTCTGTGTCTTTCCCGCTCAATAAACCAATTACAGCTGAGTTAAACGCTGTAGCATCTGGTCAGATGCGGATACTGCCTTACTATTAATTTCATAAGCACGTTGAGTTTGGATCATATTCACTAACTCTTCGGCAACATTGACGTTAGATGTCTCTAGCATATTTTGATAAATCAACCCTGCACCATTCGTTCCCGGAGCACTTTCATTAGGGGCACCTGAACTTGCCGTTTCCATATACAGGTTTTCACCCATACTTTCTAAACCTGCATCATTGATGAAAGTAGTTAAGGTGATTTGACCAATCTGTTGCGGCTGATTATCACCATAAACGGTGATAGAAACCGTACCATCACGGGCAATTGACATGCTGTTTGCGTTATCAGGGATCATAATCGCAGGGACAATTTGGTAACCGCTTGAGGTTACAAGCTGGCCATCTTGGTTGGGCTGCAATGCCCCATCGCGGGTATAGGCGTCGGTACCATCTGGCATTTGTACATGCAAGAAACCTTGGCCTCGAATAGCGATATCGTTGGTATTACCCGTTTTGTTTAACGCACCTTGTGCGTGAACTCGCATTGTGGCAACGGGACGAGCCCCCGTCCCCATTTGTAACCCTGACGGTAACGATGTTTGCTCAGAGCTCATCGCGCCAGGTTGGCGAATATTTTGATACATTAAATCTTCAAATACGGCACGTTGGCGTTTAAAACCATTAGTACTGACGTTTGCCAAGTTATTAGAAATAACATCAAGGTTGGTTTGTTGAGCATCAAGCCCTGTTTTTGCAATCCATAATGAACGGATCATAATAATTCCTTACTGAATTTAGCTGACGGCAAGCAATTGGTTTGCCCGCTGTGCATTTTCATCAGCACTACGGACTACTTTCATTTGCATTTCAAAATGCCTTGCATTGGCAATCATGGAAACCATGGCTTCAGCAGCATTAACGTTACTTCCCTCAATCACACCAGCGGTAACGATAGCGCGCTCACTTTGTGGAAGCACATTGCCATTAGCCGCTTGGCCTTGAGGTGATAAATGAAATAACCCATCTTCCCCACGAAGTAGGTCTTGTGGCTGTGCTTCAACCACTTTTAAACGGCCAATCTGCCCTAGCATCGTTGGGGGGTCGGTCGCCAATAGCGCTGTCACTGTGCCGTCTGTGCCGATAGTTAATTCTGCATTCGGCGGAACATTAATAGGACCACCATCCCCTTGTAAACGACGCTCGCCAATCATTAACTCACCTTCACTCGAAACCTGAATATTACCGTTACGCGTGTAGGCTTCGCTGCCATCGGCAAGTTCAACAGCCAAAAAGTGCTTGTCATTTAACGCCACATCTGTTGACTTGCCTGTATAGTTCAGTGGCCCTTGGCTCATATCTGCACCGGGTGTTGAGGCAACGACCAGTGTCCTTGTTGGTTCGCTGTCCCCGTTAATGGGCACAGCACGCATTGCCGATAGTTGTGCTTTAAAGCCCGCCGTTGACACATTAGCAATGTTATTTGAAACAACCGCTTGGTTTTCAAGCGCATGACGCGCCCCACCCATGGCAGTATAAATGACGTGATCCATGCCCACCCTCTCGGTTTATCGTAAGTTAACCAATGTTTGTAACATTTGATCTTGCGTTTTGATGGTCTGCGCATTGGATTGATAATTTCGCTGCATCACAATCATACTGATCAACTCTTGGCTCATATCCACGTTAGAAGACTCCAGCGCACCACTGGTTAATTTGCCGTATTGCCCTACACCCGGGACACCATCCATTGGGTTACCTGAAGCATTTGAAGAAGCCCAAACGTTACCACCTTGAGAAACTAAACCATTCGGGTTAGCAAAAGCAGACAGCGCAACTTGCCCTACCACACGTTTTTGTTGGTTAGAATAATTCGCAGTAATTAAACCGTTATCTTCAATTTTAAACGTGGTGTATTCACCGGCAGGAAAGCCATCTACATCAATAGCACTGACCGAGGATTCACTGACTTTCTGTTGGCGAGTTTTACTCAGATCGACATTTAACGTTCCATTATCCGCCCCATTTAACCCGTTATAAGCAAAGGCAAATGTGGCTTTATCAGCGTCTTTTAGCTTGCCGTTGCCGTCAAACTCTAATTCACCTAATTTTTTAGCTTCTGTGTCGTTAGTATCTTTTGCATAAGCCGTCCAGTTATTGTCAGACTCTTTGACAAAATACACTGAAATTTCGTGAGTATTACCTTGACTATCAAATGCAGTCATTGTGGTACTGAAATTATAAGTTGCTGAATCATCAGGTTTTGTTATATCAAACTTTTTATCTTTAACTTTATCTTCTGAATTAAGGTTAACTGTCAGTTTGGCTAAGTCTGATTTTTTAGCATCCATCATATCGGTTGGAATGTTAATTCCCGCAGGAACACCACCACTTTGAATAGTGACATTACCGTCCTCATCAACACCTGCCGGATAACCTGTGACGATCATGCCTTGGTTGTTCACTAAGTTACCGCTTTTATCACGTAAAAACTGGCCATCACGGCTATAGTAAATATCGCCATTTTTGTCTTGCACACGGAAAAAACCATTGCCAGAAATAGCGACATCCGTTGGTCTATCCGTACGTGTGATAGGGCCATCTTTAAAATTTTGTGTTACTGCTGCAACATTAACACCCAGACCAACGCCTGATCCTGCGAACATATCGGCAAAAGAGGTTGTCGCCCCTTTAAAACCATTGGTCGCGGAGTTGGAAATATTATTACCAATTGAATCCAGCCCCGCTGATGCTGCATTTAAGCCACTGACTGCTTGTGAAAAAGACATATTTTCTCCATGAGTATTGGGGATAAATTAAGATGAAGGATAAACTTTGAAGATGCTGCTCAGGGGGACACTTTGTCCAATACCAACATCTAATAATGGTGCGTCAGAACCTGGGGTCACGCCGTTGACGCGGGTATAACCTAGTTTTGTGACTTCAACTTCGGCTCCGGCTCTGACGGCTTTCACATCAAAGTAATATTTCCCTTTTGTATCTGCCACTAGGTTTCCTTTGTTGTCGCGACCATCCCAAGCCATATCATAAATATCGGGTTTGACTTCGGTATCATAAGTAATGGTGCGTACCACCATTCTGTTTTTATCGCGAATAGTAATTTCAACGTTATCTGCCAATTTCGGCAAAAAGAAACCAAACGGAGATGAGATAAATTCGGACTGTGGTTCTTCGCTGCCGCCTTCATCACCCATCACACTTTTATCACTCAGTGCAAAGTTTGAAGGACTATCAGGGCTAATCCCCTCATCCGGTAATGGATTTGAAGGTTTAATGATTGAACTATCTTCGCCAGTGCTCTCTTTTTTAAGTGGCGCTAAAATAATTTCGTTGCGAGGAATAAGAACACCTTTGCCAACAAGCTGAGTGGCTTGTAATGATTGCCCTGAACCGATTTGTTGGGAAATACCACTAACGCTATCACTTAGCTTATTCATACTCTCAAGCGTTGCGATTTGTGCCAATTGACTGGTCAAGTCGGTATTTTCCATAGGGTTAGTAGGGTCTTGGTTTTGCATCTGTGTGACAATCATCTTTAAAAATGTGTCACGCATATCATCACTTTGACTTTTCTTTGGCACATTACTGGCAGCCGGCTCTGGACCGGCTGTAGTATTATCCAAAGAGTCGTACATTGTGGCGGCAATTCCCATTACAAACCTCCCTTACTGGCCTATTGTTAATGTCTTTTGCAATAACGTTTTTGCCGTATTCATCACTTCAAGGTTGGCTTGATAACTCCGAGAAGCCGAAATGGTGTTGATCATCTCCCCGACCATGTCGACATTTGGCATTTGCACATAACCTTTTTCATCAGCCAGTGGATGGCCAGGCTTGTATTCCATACGCGGCGGTGCAGGGTCTTCAATGAGTTCACTCACACGCACACCACCCACTTCATTGCGCCCTTGTGGTACCATTTGAAAGACCACTTGCTTTGCACGATACGGCTGCCCGTCCGGTCCTGCGACGCTTTCAGCGTTTGCCATGTTGCTTGCACTGACATTCAAACGCTGAGACTGCGCTGTTAATGCAGAAGCAGAAATATCAAAAATACTCAGTAACGCCATGCTTATTACCCTTGCTGTAGAACAGCCAACATACTTTTAACGCGGCTATTAATAAATGTGAGATCAGCCTGATATTTCAGGGTATTATCAGCGAATTGACTACGTTCAATATCCATATCTACCGTATTACCATCCATCGATGTCTGATAAGGAACACGGTATTTCAAGTCTAAATTTGGCGCTTTAATGCCTCGTCCTTCGATATGGCCTTTAGCTGTCACGGCAAGGGTGACGCCCTTTGAACCAACGACACCTTTGTCCATTGCTTGTTGAAGTTGACGATTAAAGTCAATATCACGTGCTTGATAGCCCGGAGTATCCGCATTTGCGATGTTTGAAGCCAAAACAGTCTGCCTTGCTTCGCGTATTGATAACGCCTGCTGCTGAAAAGCAAACGTGGCATTTAATTTATCAATCATGATGGCCCTCAATGGAAATAAAGCGACTCCTGAATCTGAACATTCGCTCATATAATTTAAAATTCGACCTGCATATCTTAGCCGTCTACTAAAAAATCTAATGGCAAGATAAAGGCAAAATAATTGACCTATTTGGCTCATTCATTATTAAAGACCTGCGTAAACTGCAATCGTGAAAAAGTTTGCTTACCAAGGAGGCTATCCCTACATGCGTTATCGTCAAAAGCTGCCATTTAGCATTGTAATTAGTGTATTAGGGTTAACCATTAGCCTTGCTCAAGCTTCATTACCTCAAGATATCAATCACTATTTCCGCCAAATTCACGGTAAAAAAAACCAAGTTTCTATTGAGATCAAAACGCCGATTGAACGTTGGCCAAGCTGTGAGAACCCCCAAATCAGTCCACCTATTGGGGGCAGAAATATGGGAAATGTATCTATTCCAGTGCAGTGTGGTAAGAAAAAACAATTTATTCAGCTAATTGTGAATGTGACGGGGCAATATTTCGTTGCAACACGTAATATAAATCGTGGTGAATCTATTGAGTTTGTGGATATTGGCAGTAAAAAAGGCTTATTACATAAGCTTCCCGCTGGAGCGAGTACTGATAAAATGGCACTACGCGGCGCAATAGCACTTCGTAATATCCCTGCGGGGCAAACATTTACCAAATCGATGATCCGACTCCCTTGGGCAATAAAAGCAGGTCAAACCGTATTTGTCTTTGCTAATGGGGAAAATTTTTCAGTGAAATACGAAGGAAGAGCCATTAATAATGCCACCATTGGGCAAAATATTCGTGTAAGATTACTCAATGGTCAAGTAGTCAATGGGTTAGCACAAGAGAATGGCAGTGTTAATATCGCATTAAAATAAATGCCATCAAGACCGAATATGACGAGTCTGTACTTAATGTCAACTCACTCAAAATGAACCTTTATTCTAAATAGTTCAAGTCGCATCAAGGCGACAAGTGAATGAGTCGCTAGGAGCTTACATAAGTAAGTGACTAGTGCGAATGAGCGTAAGTTAACGCAGAGGCGGCTTGAAATATGACGAATAAAGGCAATATTTTGTAACACTATAAAGACTAAAGATCCCACAAAATACGCCGATAACTCTCATATGATAAAAATCGGGAACAGGAAAACACATTATGGCTATTGAGCAAACACCTGCAATTTCTGCGCTAACTCAGGTAACAAACCGTGACCCACAAGATACGGCTACCCCGATGCGCGATAAAAAAATTTCGACAAATGAAATCATTAAAGAAAGTACATTTGTCCCGAGTGAGCTGCAAAAAAAATTATTACAGCCCCAAGCTAGCGATATTAACAGCGCTAAAGTTGAACAAATTAAACAAGCTATCAAAGATGGTACCCTGAAAATGGATGCAGAAAAGATTGCTGATGGCATTTTACGTGATGCACATGAGTGCATGTTATCAATGAAATAAATAACTACCATGACTGATGAACTATTAATCTTGCTAGAACAGCAACATGCTCATTTACAATCATTGCAAATCGTGATGAAAAATGAGGAACTACTATTAGGTTACCAGCGTGTTCCGCCTTCGCCTTTTCAGGAAACGACTGAACAAAAACGTTTCCTTGTTGCGGCGATAGGCCATGGGGAGACCCAGCGGCTACAACTCGAATCACAAGCAGAAATTACCGCGCCTTATGAAGGTAATACTGAATTAGCCAGTGTATGGGAAGCGATTAAAGTATTAACAACCAGCTTAAAAGAATTAAACTATCGCAACCACCAAATGCTGCAATTACATATAGAACTCAATGCTCAACGCCTAAACTTTGTAAAGAAACACAACAACCAATCCACTTATGGTGCTGATGGTTTAGAATCAAAACGCCCTGTTTTAGGTAAAAAAATTTCGATTTAAACTGTGTTCTTCCTAGTTCAAAAATCCTTTTTTATCATCTCAAAGCCTATCAGACAGCTTACTCAATGACCTGATATAGCTTCAACATTAAGTCGACTAAAGGAAACCTACCGCCATTTAACCGACCTGCTGGCTATCCCCTGATATGCAGCCCATCTAAGAAGCCTCTGATAAAGGCCTAATTCAGTTTCCCCTCATAAACAAATTGGTTCATTTTAATCAGCTATCAAATGCGAAAAGGCCACTCGAATAAGAGTGACCTTGCATACTTTCTTTACGCTTTAACGTGGGTTCAAATACACGCCTTCGGTATATGCCTTAAAACAATAACATACCTATCCTACTGGCCATATAGGTTGGCGCAACAGGGTTAGCTACCACTAATCATCGAAGTCATTCTAATCTTACGGTGGTCAGTCATTTCTAAATTAGACATCACCACTAACTGCGGCAAACTTCGGCGTAAGAAACGCGATAAAATTAGGCGTAAAGCATGGTTAACTAATAACACTGTAGGAGCCCCCATCGCTTCTTGGTGAGAAATTGCTTGTTCTGCTTGAGTTTGAATAAACTGCGCAAGGTTAGGCTCTAAGCCCCCACCATTTTTGGCCGCTTGCAATAAAATTTGTTCAAGCCCCGCATCTAAACCAATAACTTGAATTTCTTCTGCATTACCAAACCACTGTTGAGTAATAGCGCGGCCTAATGCAATTCTCACTTGCGAAGTTAAATAGTCCGTGTCTTTTTGCTCGCCATTTTCCCCCGCCATTTCTGCTAGTGTTTCAATAATGGTACGCATATCGCGGATCACTACGTCTTCCATTAATAAATTCTGTAGAACACGGTGCAAAATTGTTAATGAGATGGTATCGGGGATCAGGTCATCAGCCAGTTTTGGCATCTCTTTTTTCACTCGGTCATATAACATTTGTGCTTCTTGGCGACCAAATAACGTGCTTGAGTTTTGCAATAAAATTTGATTGAAATGCGTTGCTACCGCGGTACTCGCAGACACTACCGTATAGCCTTGAATTTGCGCTTGCTCACGTAAATCATCATCAATCCAAACGGCAGGTAAACCAAATGCAGGTTCTTTAGTCTCATCACCTTGCAATGACCCCGCCGCATTACCAGGGTCGATAGCAAGACTACGCCCCGGTTGTGCTTCACCACGCCCAACTTCAGCGCCTTTAATTAAAATACGGTATTCACATGGGGAAAGTGCTAGGTTGTCACAAATATGGACAACAGGGGGCAAATAGCCTACTTCTTGAGCGAATTTCTTACGTAAACCACGAAGGCGACCCAGCAATTCACCTTGCTGCTCACTGTCAACGAGCGGTATCAATCGATACCCGACCTCCATCGCTAACAAGTCTTCTAATTGCACATCATCCCACGTTGCTTCAACAACTTTGTTCGCTTCTTGAAAATGTTGTGCTTGGTTGTTGTCCCCCGCGGCATTTTCCGGTTGCTGAGCTTTACGAACTAGATACCAACCCAATGCCGCTAACGCTGCAGTAAACAACAGGAAAACAAAGTTAGGCATTCCAGGTATTAAACCTATTAGCCCAAGGACCCCTGCACTGAGCCACATCACTCGCGGGTTATTGAAGAGTTGGTTGACCATCTGTTCACCCACATCTTCATCCGTTGCAACACGAGTGACGATAACCCCTGCCGCGGTCGAAATAATTAATGCCGGAATTTGGGCGACTAAACCATCACCGATGGTTAACAAGGTATAGGCACTGGTCGCATCCCCCAGAGACATATTATGTTGACCGACCCCAACAATTAAGCCTCCAATCACGTTAATCACCATAATCATGATCCCCGCGATAGCATCGCCACGGACGAACTTACTCGCCCCGTCCATTGAACCGTAAAAATCAGCTTCTTGGGTTACTTCGGCACGGCGTTTTTTCGCTTCGTCATCACTAATGATGCCAGCATTGAGGTCTGCGTCGATAGCCATTTGCTTACCCGGCATACCATCAAGTACGAAGCGTGCGCCCACTTCCGCAATGCGCCCCGCACCTTTAGTGATAACCATAAAGTTAATCAATACTAGGATGATAAATACCACAATACCGATAGCAAAATTACCGCCGACTAAAAAGTGGCCAAATGCTTCAACGACTCGCCCTGCTGCGTCTGGCCCTGTATGACCATCAAGTAAAATAATCCGCGTGGAAGCAATGTTAAGGGAAAGACGTAACAATGTGGCGAATAACAAGATGGTTGGAAACGCGGCAAAATCGAGGGTCCGTTTAGTGAACATCGCCACTAGCAATACCATGATGGAAAGTGCGATATTAAAAGTAAACAATAAATCCAATAAAAATGCCGGCAATGGCAGTACCATCATCGACAAAATCAATAAGATAAGAACCGGACCCGCAAGTATTTGCCACTGCGTTCCTTGTAAGTTTTTCGGCAATTTTAAAAGTGAAGCCAAATTAGCCATCTCGATTGTTATCTCCAGCAAAGTCCAGTGTTGGTGGCACTGGTAAATTTTTCGGTTTTTTCGGTCTGAGCCCACCTTCACGACGCCAGCGACGTAATTGGTAAACCCATGCTAAAACTTCTGCTACCGCAGCATATAAGGCAACAGGGATACTTTGTCCTATCTCTGCATGGCGATATAATGCACGTGCTAAGGGCGGTGCTTCTAACTGCAATATTCGGTGTTCTTCACCGATTTCTTTAATACGTTGAGCAAAAACCCCGGCACCTTTTGCTAATACTTTTGGCGCTCCCATTCTTTTATCATCATATTTTAGCGCCACCGCATAATGGGTTGGGTTGGTGACTATCACATCCGCATTGGGGACATCCGCCATCATCCTATTACGCGCGATAGCACGTTGCTGCTGGCGAATTTTGGCTTTTATCTGGGGGTCACCCTCTTGCTGTTTAAATTCATCTTTGATTTCTTGGCGGCTCATTCTTAATTTTTTCAAATGAGAGCGAAATTGGTAAAATACATCAAACGCCACCATTGGGATCAGTAAAAAGACAATTAAGTAGCCAGCAAAAATTACTTTTTGTAGTGCATTACTAAGGGCGGTAATCGGTGATTCCATCACTAAATGCAGCAATGATGGCCAACTTTCCCATAAAAATATAAAAGCCCCTAACCCAACAAATAACGATTTCAAAATTGCTTTAAATAGCTCAGATAATGCATTCATTGAAAAAATACGTTTTAACCCTTTCAACGGGTTAAGTTTTTTCAAATCAAACTTAATCAATTTGCTATTAAATACTAGCCCGCCCACCAGTGACGAAGCCGAAATCCCAACGAGCGCCAACCCACCAATCACCGGAAGTAAAGCAAATAATGCCTCACTAACGACCCTAGCTAAGTAGCTGATCATTAAGCCCGTATTTTGTAAATAATGCCCATCAAAAATAAACCCTTGACGAGCTATTTGTCTTAGTTGAGTTGCCAGATGCCCACCACTTAGCCACAGTAAGCTAATACCCGCTAACATCATCATTAACGAGCTCAATTCCTTTGAACGAACTATTTGCCCATCATCTTTGGCTTTCTGCTTTTTATGGGGAGTGGGTTCTTCTGTTTTTTCTACATCACTCTCGTCGGACACATCTGTTCCATCATTTTAAAATACGAGTTATCGCATAGCATGACAGAGTGTAAGAAAATCAATGGTGGAAAATAGACACACTTCGAGGGGGTTATTTGCCCATTGAGCAATAAGCCAGCAATCTTGCGAATAGCTTCGCAAACATGAGCGCTCACTGAAGATAATCCTATATTTCGTATTAATAAAGAATAAAAAAACATCAGTATCACTGTAGCGCCTGAGCTCTGCGAACAAGCAAGGCGGGCTAAACTCAACTTATCTGCAATACTAACTTGTGCCTTACAAGCTGAATTAAAACGCCTAGAAGCACAAAAGTGGAAAAATGAAAATATCGAAGGTTTTAATCAATTAAATAGGAACAATGAAGAATACGGATTACTCTCAGATAAATACAAGGTTTTTTAATGCAATATTGCCTCTATCAAAATCGAGAAGATACAGTCAAACACCCATATTTACTGGACATTCAAAGTAATATTATTGATATATTGAATACTCTTTTAGTCATCCCGTTATTCGATAGCAGGCTAGTTAAAAAACCATTACCTACTTGCCTTAACCCCCAGTTATTTAGCAACGGGCAGGTGTTTGTTTTAATGACACACCAAATGGCTTGCGTCCCTCATTCATTATTAGGGAAAGAAATCGTTGACTTGAACTGCCAACAAAACACGATTAAACACGCAATTGACTTACTTATTGATGGCTTTTAACAATAAAAGGTTATTATGGATATTTGTCATCTTGTTGCCCCTGATGTTCCCTTAGAAGATGCCCCTAAGCATGCGCAGCACATACTTAATTGGCTAAAGCAACAAGGCATTATTGACCCACATTTTCAACATATTGAATATGGTGAAGTCATTTATCGCCCAACGCCCGCCTATAAAGAGCCGATTCTCTATGTTGTCAATGATGAGATAGTACCGACTCAATTACCTGAAGAGACATTAAAAAACTATTTAACCATCGTCACCGAACGCACCGTATTCCACGCAGGGGGAAATGGTCTTGGTATTTATTGCCCACAATGCGCCAAAGAACAAAGTGAACATAGTAACGCATGGGGCGATACCGTTTCCGATTGGTACGAAGGGAGACCTGAAATTCTTGGGTGTTTTAATTGCAACTTCAATGCCCCACTTTCCGGTTGGAATTTTGACCCACAATGGGCTTTTGGAAATTTAGGTTTTAGCTTCCATAATTGGGACATACAAGACTGCTTTATCGACCAACTAGAACAGGTGCTCGGCAGCAAAATCATCACGGTATATCAGCATGATTAATATTCGCTGTACCTTTCAACTTATTTGACCGTGACGCTCAGTGAAAGGCGCATGCCTAATGCATCTGCATACTTTAGTAATGTGCCAAGCTTAGGGTCAAACTGCCCTTTTTCTAAACGTGAAATATTTTGCTTTTGCGTTTTCATTTTTTCAGCGATTTGGACTTGGGTTAAATTATTGGCAATGCGGGCTAATTTAAGCTGGTTAATCATCTCTTTGCGTATTTCTAATTCTATATAAGGTGATTCAATATCAGTCTCATTATGTTGTTCTGTTTCAGTGTCCCTGACTATAGTAGAGATTAAATCGTTATTTATCATTACAATACCCCCTATACTCTAAATAACTCAAGTTAGCGCTAGCCAATAAATGAACTCGTCGATAAAGCCTCTATCAACAAAGTGACTAAGGTGAATGAATGTAGTCAACAGCGCAGCCGCTTGCAGCCTGATGAAGATATAATTCAACTAAATTGAAGCTACTCTAGCAGGATGACTATTAGGGTAGCTCCATAAACAAAGGCTTAAAATGTTCGGTTAGAAACCGAGTTCATCAAGAAGATCATCAACCTGTGACTGTGATGCCATTACGTTCACACCTTCTTTATTAATTTGAGGCCCATTGAGCAAACCTTCATTTTGCGTTTTGACGCGCATTTCTGGTGGCGTATTCTCCATCAACAAAGCCAGTAATTGTTTTTCCGCTTCTTCAACAACTTCCATCATTTTTTTGATGACTTGCCCTGTTAAATCTTGGAAATCTTGCGCCATCATAATTTCAAGTAGTTCAGCTTTAGTCGTTTCGCTGTCTTGGATCACTTGGCTTAAAAATGCCTCTGTTGATTGTCGCAATTGAGCCGGGACAGCATCATTTTCCGCTTCTTGCCATTGCTGTTGTAACGCTTGTGCGTTTTTATTCATATCAACTTGTAATGGCTTGATAACATCAATGCCATTTAACGTTTTTTCTGCTGCTTGCGCAGTCATTTGGGCAATATAACGTAACCTATCTTTACCATCAGGAATGCTGGCAACCGCCTGTTGAACACTTTTTTCAAGACCAAGCTCTCGCATGCTCTCTCTTAGCGTTCTCATTAAGGTACCAATCCGCGTAATGACTTGTTTTAAATCATCATTACCATTGCGATTGCTCCCGATACCACACTGTTCTGTCATGACAATCTCCTTTGGTATACGCGTTTATTGCAGACCCATTTTTTCAAAAACTTTATTTAATTTTTCTTCCAAGATAGCTGCGGTAAACGGCTTAACCACATAACCACTTGCTCCTGCTTGTGCGGCTGCAATAATATTTTCCTTTTTGGCTTCTGCGGTGACCATTAGAACTGGAATATGTTTCAGGGCATCATCACCACGGATAGTTTTAAGCAGTTCTAAACCATCCATATTTGGCATATTCCAATCTGCAACAACAAAATCGATATTGCCTGTGCGGATCTTCTCTAATGCATCAACGCCGTCTTCTGCTTCTTCTATTTTATTAAACCCGAGCTCTTTTAATAAGTTACGGACGATACGACGCATTGTAGAAAAATCATCGACAACCAAAAAACTGAGATCTTTAGCGGCCATAACCACTCCTTCAAAAAACAATTGTGAATTTCTGCATCGTTAAACCGACACAGAAGAAAGTCTTGCTAAAACGCTAGGGGCAATTTTAAGAATATCTTGCACCTCATCCGCCGCATCCATTTCTATCGCAGCACGCGGCATACCAAATACAACGCAACTACTTTCGTTTTGCGCATAAGTGATAGCCCCCTGCTGGCGTAAATTAAGTAGCCCTTTTGCCCCATCCATTCCCATTCCTGTCAGCAAAATGCCAATACATTTTCGGCCAACACACTGGGCAACAGAATCAAATAACACATCAACAGATGGGCGATGGCGGTTAACCGGCTCACTCTGTTGCAAAATGACTTGAAAACCTTTGCCTTTATCTGCAATTAGCATATGTGAGTCGCCAGGAGCAATGTACGCATGGCCTTTTTGCAGCAATTCGTTGTGCTCCGCTTCTTTGACTGTCAACACGCAAAGTTTATTTAGTCTTTCAGCAAACGAGCGAGTAAACCCTGCGGGCATATGCTGGGTGATCACTACGGGCGGGCACTCTTTAGGGAGCATTTCAAGAAATTGACGTATCGCCTCTGTCCCCCCAGTCGATGCACCAACCGCAATGACTCGGCTATTACAAACATATGGAGACAAAGCTTTAGCCTGTGAAATCGGCTCTGTAACTTTTTTCTCTGCACGCGTAAAACGACTGCGCTGTGTAATTTTTGACATCGCCGCTGCACGAATTTTTTCACCAATCACATCGCGATAACTGATCATCGTTTCACGGATACCAATTTGCGGTTTGGTGACAAAATCTACCGCGCCTAATTCCAGTGCTTTTAACGTCACTTCGGAACCTTTAGAGGTTAATGTCGAAACCATGACGACGGGCATTGGGTGTAAACGCATTAATTTTTCTAAGAAATCAATACCATCCATACGTGGCATTTCAACGTCTAACGTAATGACATCAGGCTCATGTTGTTTAATTAAGTCACGTGCAACATAAGGATCTGGTGCGGTATCCACCACTACCATGTCTTCATGACTATTAATAATTTCGCGCATTAATTGACGCATCAGTGCTGAGTCATCCACACATAGCACTTTAATTTTTTTCATTACCCCCTCCTCGCAGCTTGCAAGCTGTAGACGGTTTGCCCTTTAATCACAAAACTTTGCGATAACTGAGATAAATTTTCTGAATGTCCAATAAATAACAAACCATCTGGCTTAAGCAATGGAACAAAACGCTCTAGCATTTTCATTTGCATTTCTTTATCAAAATAAATCATGACATTACGGCAAAAAATAGCGTCAAAACGATGCTGTAATTGCCAGTCATGGTCGCTAAGATTTAAGTAACGAAATTCAATCATTTGCCGTAATGCGGGTTTCACTCGGGCATAGCCATCAAACTCACCAACACCTTTCATAAAATAGCGCTGTCGCTGTAATGCACTTAGGTTCTTCAACTCTTCAATGCGGTATACACCCTGCTTAGCTCTTTCCAAGACTTCAGTGTCAATATCACTAGCAATCACTTTGGCATTAACAGCATTAGGCCCCAGAACATCACTCAGTGTCATGGCGATAGAGTAGGGTTCCTCACCAGTCGAAGAAGCTGCACACCAAACATTAATAGGGCTGTTTTTCCGTGTACGGATAAACTCCGCCAGCGTCACAAAATGATGCGGTTCGCGGAAAAAGGCCGTTAAATTGGTGGTTAAAGCATTTACAAAAGCTTGCCACTCTGGATGCTGAGGTTCACGCTCTAACATCCGCAAATAATCCGAAAAATTGCCGATATTACAATCCCTTAACCTCTTTAATAGCCGGTTATAGACCATATTTTTTTTATTCATGGTAAGGACAATGCCTGATTTTTTATGAATAAATCGACAAACCCGACTAAACTCGTCATCAGTCAGTGGTTCCACCTGTGGTACAAAAAGCATCGTACTTGTCGTCCTATTCAATAAAAACCCAGAAGCAGCCGGATATTCAGGCTGCTCTTGATGGCGGAGGAAATGAAAATTGTGTTTCACTTCCTCAGCCGAAAACCAATAAATTGATTCACTTAAAACTGTAAATTAAAACTCATCTACTCAACGTCGAATTCGCTGAGTCCCATTTTCGGGGAGTTCAAAGAACGCAACGGTATCAACTAAGTTGTTAGCCTGATCTTCTAAGGCGGCAGTAGCACTAGTAGATTGTTCCACTAAAGCTGCGTTTTGCTGGGTGACAAGATCCATTTGGCTTACAGCGGTAGCTACTTGCTCAATACCCCGACTTTGTTCATTTGAGGCTGAAGCAATATTTCCCATCAATTCAGTAACTTGGTTAACAGCTGCAACCAACTCACTCATTGTGGTACCCGCTTCATTCACTAATTGAGAGCCTTGGCTTACACGGCCCACGGACTCATCAATAAGAGTTTTAATTTCTTTGGCGGCTTCGGCACTGCGCTGGGCTAAGGCCCTAACCTCCCCTGCAACAACAGAGAAACCTCGCCCTTGTTCACCCGCTCGCGCAGCTTCAACAGCAGCATTTAGCGCTAAGATGTTAGTTTGGAAGGCAATACCATCAATCACACTAATAATGGCACTGATTTTTTGAGAGCTGTTTGCAATCGACGTCATGGTATCGATGACATCTTCTGTAATTTCGCCCCCTTTCGTTGCCGTCTTAGAAGCACTCACCGCCAATTCACTCGCCTGACGCGCGTTGTCTGCGTTTTGCTTAACCGTTGCTGTCAGCTCTTCCATACTAGCCGCCGTTTCTTCCAAAGATGCGGCTTGCTGCTCAGTACGTGAGGATAAGTTATTATTGCCTAAAGCAATTTCGTGGATACCCGTATACATTTGGTCGGTATTTGAACGCAGCGCTGTCACTGATGTGACTAAAGACTCTTGCATTTGCTTTAACTTGCCAAAAACCTCGCCAATTTCATCACCCGTTTTCACTTCGATAGTTTGGTTTAATTTCCCATCTGCGACTAATGCAAAGTGTTCTCCCATACTTTTAAGAGGAGTGATTACCTTGCGTTTCATCCAATAGTGGGCAAATGCGATGACTACTATGATGATCACGATAACAGAGATAAATGAGCTCCAAGCGAAGGTGTTGTACATCCTTGCCGCAGATAAAGACTCTTCATTCTCGATTTTCAGTAAATCGAGGTAATCGCGAATCCCTGCTTCAAGTTGTTCTTGGTTTTCTTGAGCGGGTAAGGCAATGTAAGCTGGAACATCTTTATTATCTAAATGCGCTTTTAACGCTTTTAATGTGATAACAAAAGCTTGGTACCTTTCATCCAGCGCCGCGAGGTTCTCTTCTTCACTAAGGATTGGCTGGTTTTTAAATTCGGTGTAATCTTTAGCCGCTTCCGCTAGTAAATTATCGAATGTCACCTGTGTTTCTTCTATCAGAGGCTCATGCCCCCCAACTTTATTCAGTAATGCAATTTGCGTCAGGCTGTTACGTGCCTGCATTAAGTGTTTATTCGTTTCTTCTAATAGTGCACGCTTATTTGACCCTAAATCGATGCGTTCCAATGAATTTAATTCACTAACAACTATTCCAACAGAAACCCCGCTAGACACGATCTGCATCCCACAAAATAAAATGAGAAGTAGATATAAACTCACTGAAATCCGGATATTTTTACCAAACATTGAAATCCCCACTTGTGCCAGCTAAGAGAACTGATCGCCTAATACATTGCCTTGTTTTCTAATGCACAGAAACGCTGCAAAACCGAAGCTTTGCAGCGTAAAACTGAGCTTAATCGTTAGAAAGTTTCCCAATTGTCATCATCTTTATGTTCCTTCGATGATATTTTTGTTAAATCCGGCGTCTTAACGATATTCGAAACCGTTCTTTCTGCCGGTTTAATATTACGTATTTCACTTTGTTTTAATGGTGGTAAGCGGAAGATAGAAATCAATTGCGACAGTTTCGCGACTTGTTCTTCCAATACATTGGCAGCAACTGCCGATTGCTCAACTAAAGACGCGTTTTGCTGTGTGACTTTATCCATTTCGGCTACGGCGATGCTGACTTGGGCAATCCCTTTGCTTTGCTCATCGGAAGCCGTTGCAATATGAGTCATAATGTCTGTCACACGGGTAACCGATTCGACAATTTTAGTCATTGTCTCACCTGCGTCTTCGGCTTGGCGTGCCCCGGTATCCGTTCTTGATACTGAATCTTCAATAAGCGTTTTAATTTCTTTTGCCGCATCCGCACTACGCTGAGCTAAGTTACGCACTTCATCGGCAACGACTGCAAACCCGCGCCCATGCTCACCCGCTCGTGCAGCTTCTACTGCTGCATTCAATGCTAAGATATTGGTTTGGAAGGCAATGCTGTCAATGACGGCGGTAATATCAGAAATTTTTTGCGAGCTATCCGCAATGTTCAACATGGTACTCACCACATTGGAAACAACCTTACCGCCCTCTTTCGCAATAACCGATGCTTGGCTAGCAAATTCACTGGCTTGATGTGCATACTCAGTGTTTTGTTTCACCGTTGCCGTCAGCTCACTCATACTGGCAGAAGTCTCTTCCAAGCAAGCTACTTGTTGCTCTGTTCGTGCAGATAAATCATTATTACCCGCAGCAATCTCAGTAGTACCTTGGTAAATAGTTTCGCTACCATCCAATACGCCACGCACCGTATTAATCAACTCCTGCTGCATGTGCTGGACACCATTCGCCAACTCACCAATTTCATTGTTCGCCGTTGTGGTTATATTTGGCGTCAAATCCCCTGAAGCAAAGACTTGAATTCGTTGATTTAATAAACTGAGAGGTTCAATAATTCCCTTACGAACATAGCGATAACTGAAGAATCCAATAAAGGCTAACGCAATCGATAACGTCATCAACATATATAATGACTGGCGATAATTATTGTCTGCATTTACGACTTCGGCTTGAAAGTCAGAGGAGATATCAGCAAAATATGCGTTAAATTGCTCTTCAAATTTCACTTGATGCCCTGAGGTTCTATGGGCATAAAAGCCTTCTAAATCACCTTTTTCAGCATATTCACCTAGCTTAATTAGTGCATTTCGATAGGTTTCATAAGTGCTAAAAAGCTGTTCAAATTTGGCTTTATCATAATCCGAACTTTGCATTAGCTTCTTATAACGGTCATAAGCACCATCCGCCGCTTTGAAGTTATTTTTCGCAGCCTTAATCAGCTCTTCATTGGTGGCATCGTCTTGAATTTTGCGCCCTTCTAATAAATAAGCGTTAATTGACCGATTTAAATTAGCTCGAGCTTGTAATAAATTAACCCAACTTTCTGTTAAGACTTGCCTTTGGCGTTGTAATGAATTCAAGTAATTTATACTGTCGCTGTTATCGCCCAGTTTGGTAAACATCAAACCACTGGATACCAGCTGCAGTAAAATAAAGATAAAAATGACGGACAAAAGTCCTGATACGATTTTAATTCGACTGTACATGACGTTTTACTAACATAATTTTGTTGTATTTTGGATATCGGTCATCAAGCCAAAAACTTTAGCCAATGACTTATTATTATTTGCACAAATAGTTAGGCTGAGAATTACTCAGCCATGCTGTCAATTAGTGCCATTTCATCGCTTGTTAGTAACTTTTCAATATCGACTAATATCAACATACGGTCATTAACTGTCCCAAGACCTGTTAAATATTGTGTCGATAAGGTCACAGCAAAATCAGGTGGCGGTGCGATTTGTTCTTCATTTAATACCAGCACATCAGAAACACCATCCACAACAATTCCAACGACTCGGTCTTTTAAATTCACCACAATGACAACGGTATTATCGTTATACACCACGTTTTCATGGGAGAATTTCACGCGTAAATCAATAATAGGGATAATCACACCACGTAAATTGGTCACGCCCTTAATAAAATCTGGTGTATTCGCGATACGAGTAACCTGCTCATAGCCACGAATTTCCTGCACTTTTAAAATTTCAATGCCGTACTCTTCTTCACCTAAAGTGAAAATAAGATAGCCTTCGCCGTTCTTTTCTTCTTCGTGTTTATTTAAATCATCATCTAACATAGACATGGTGTATGGCCTCTATTTAGTGCACGACAGGTTGAGAAACCTGTTGTTTCTTTTTAATCAAAATGCTGTTATTCATTCTTTGCAGCTCGGCCACATCTAAAATCAATGCAACAGAGCCATCGCCCATAATTGTTGCTGCAGAAATACCTGGGATCTTGCGATAATTACTTTCAATATTTTTCACCACCACTTGTTGTTGTCCTACTAGCTTGTCAACTAATAAGGCAAAGCGATGACCTGCATTTTGGATAATCAACACAATGCTGTTATCTAAATGGCGTTCAGCCCCGTCAATTGAAAAAACATTATGTAATTCAACGAGTGGTAAGTATTCTCCACGCACAAGCAACATTTTTTCTTCACCCGCTAAACGGTAAATATCTTCCTGACGTGGTTGTAATGTGCTGATGATGGCGCTTAACGGCACGATAAATACGTCTTCCGCAACTTTTACGGACATACCATCGAGAATAGCCAAAGTTAAGGGGAGTAAAATACGGATGATTGTCCCTTTACCTTCGGTGAAACCTATCTGAATACGCCCTCCCATGTCTTGAATGTTCCGCTTAACAACATCCATTCCAACACCCCGACCAGAGACATCCGTCACGACCTCAGCAGTTGAAAAACCGGGTGCCATAATCAGCATGGCTACTTCATCATTGCTCATCCCGTCATGCACATTCATGCCTTGAGACTTGGCTTTTGCCAAAATGCGTTCACGGTTTAACCCCGCACCATCATCACGAACTTCAATGCAAATATTGCCGCTCTGATGTGCCGCAGCCAACGTCAATGTGCCAGCTTCTGGTTTACCATTGGCTAACCGAACTTCTGGTTTTTCAATTCCGTGATCAAGACTATTGCGTACCAAATGATTTAGCGGGTCAACAATCCGCTCTATTAAGCTTTTATCTAGCTCCGTGGAGCTACCTTCCACTTTGAGTTCGATTTTTTTGCCTAATTTCGATGCAATATCGCGTACCATGCGAGGAAAACGGCTAAAGACATAATCCATTGGCATCATGCGAATAGACATAACAGATTCTTGTAATGCCCGTGAATTCCGCTCTAATTGCACAATCGAACTTAATAAATCGCTGTATTCGTTTTGGTCTACTTGCTGGCTATGTTGCGTCAACATAGATTGGATAATGACTAGCTCGCCAACTAAGTTAATCAGTTGGTCAACTTTTTCGACTGCAACACGAATACTGCTAGAGTCCCCTTTGGGTTTAGCTACAGCAGGTTTTTTCGATGTATTCGTTGTTACAGCAGTAGCCGGTGATGTGGCTACTGGCTTAGTTTCTTCCTTCGGCTCAACAACGTTGGCGTTGGCTTGGTTGTCAGGTTCACTAGCAGTGATTTTTTCAGGAGCAACAGCCTGGCAGTCGCTAAAAGAGACCGTTTGATGAGTAATTTGTGACTCGTCAACCACAAAACATAATACGCCACAAATATCATCAATATCTGTATTAGTTCCAAGCCAAGCCTGTAGGCTATCAGCGGTTTTTTCAGTGTGGTACAGATTGCCAAATAAACTTAATTCATCGGCAAGTAAATCAACTTCACTTTCTTTTAGTTGATTTAATGTGATCATAAAATAGTGTGAAAACTCGCCTTGTGACGTGGCCGTTTCAGCAATCTCAGTTTCAACTAATTGTTCCGTTTGCGGTTGTGCTGGCTCAGTGACCTCCTCAGCATGGTTTTCAACCCGGCTAAGGACCTCGCAAATCCGCTTAAATGTTTCCTCATCAGGTAAAGAATCATTTTTATACGCATCTAACTGTGACGCCATTACATCTTTTGCATCAAGAAATACGTCAATGATGTCAGGTGTGAGCGTTAACTCATCATGACGCGCTTTATCCAGCAAGTTTTCCAATGTATGAGTGGTGTTTTGCAACTGAGTGAAACCAAAGGTTGCAGCTCCTCCTTTTATTGAATGGGCACTGCGGAAAATGGCATTTAGCTGTTCGCTGTCCGGGTCAAAAGGATCAAGCTCAAGTAAATGTTGTTCCATATCCCTGAGCAACTCATCGGCTTCATCGAAAAATGTTTGATAAAACTCGGTAATATCCATGGTTTTTATCCAGTTTCGCTTAGGTTTCACTTAACGCTGTCTGCCGGAATGACCGGCAGACAACTAAACAAGTCATGTAATAAATTCAAATTACTATGATTTATCACGGTATTTTTACCGCAGATATTTCATCCACAATGGGGTCAGACGATATTTTTTGCGGTTTATTCAGCACATCGTTGATGGGTTTTGCCCCACTGTATTCACGTAATATTTGTTTTGCATCTTCATCATTTAACACGATAATGCTTATCCGGCGGTTAATAGGTGCAAGTCCATCTTCGGTATCTAAATGGATTGCAGATGCCATTCCTACAACTCGTAGTACCTTGTTTTCATCCATCCCTCCACGAATTAACTCACGACGAGAAGCGTTTGCTCGGTCAGATGACAGCTCCCAGTTACTATAATTTGCCCCATTAGCATAAGGTAAATCATCCGTATGACCGGAAATGCTGATACGGTTTGGGACATCATTCAGAAGCGGTGCAATCGCACGTAGGATATCGCGCATATAAGGCTCAACAGTGGCAGACCCCACTTTAAACATGGGTCGATTTTCACTATCAACAATTTGGATACGTAAACCATCATTAATCATATCAATGAGCAAATGTGGTTTTAATTCGTTCAAACGAGGGTCTTTTAAAATGGCTTGTTCAAGTGACTTTTTTAATTTTTCAAAGCGATAATTTGCGTCACCGTCAATAATATTGTTTGGTTCTGGCATCACATCCCCTTCGCGGAAAATAGGGTCTTTACCACCACCGGGAATTGGGTTTGTAGCATCCCCACTTTTTTTACCTGGGTTAATTGCGGTACTTAATGGGGTGCGAAAATACTCAGCAATCTGAGTCAGTTCCTGAGGACTTGAAATTGAGATCAGCCACATCACGAGAAAGAACGCCATCATTGCAGTCATAAAATCGGCATAAGCAATTTTCCATGAACCGCCATGACCACTTTGCCGATGTGAATTACGCTTTTTAACTCGGATAATATGAGGAGTATTGGCTGCCATCCTAATGCTACTCCTCAGTCGTTTCTTGTGTGCGAGCGCCTACTTTCACCTCACGAACTCTATCCTCAAGTTCAACAAAGGAAGGTCTATCTACGCTAAAGAGTACTTTACGACCAAACTCAACGGCGATTTGGGGCGCATAACCTTGTAATGCTGAAAGAAAGGTCACCTTAATGCACTCCATCATTTTCAGTTGTTCGCTACTACGCTGCCTAATCAGTGCTGCTAATGGCAGAATAAATCCGTAAGCGACTAAAATACCTAAAAATGTCCCAACCATTGCATGGGCAATTAAAGCGCCTAACTCTCCCGCAGGACGGTCGGCCGAGCCAAGCGCATTCACCACGCCTAAAACTGCAGCAACAATCCCGAATGCAGGCATCGAGTCTCCAACCATGTTTAAACCTGAAGCTGGGACTTCATTTTCTTGACGAAAGGTTTCTAATTCTTCATCCATTAACGCCTCAATTTCATGGCTTTGTAAGTTACTACTTACCATCAGACGCAAATAATCCACCACAAACATCATGGTTGTTTCATCTTTTAAAATACGAGGGTATTGGGAAAAAATTTCACTTTCTTGCGGGTTCTCAATATCTTTCTCAAGGGCAAGTAACCCTTGTTGACGTGATTTATTGAGTAATTGAAATAACAACGCCATTAAATCCATCGACATGGTTTTGTTATAAGAAGAACGGCGAAAGAGTTTTGGTAATACTTTGCACAAAGCGATGATAGATTTGCCACTGTTACCAACAACAAACGCACCTAAACCTGCGCCTAAAATAATGACAAATTCAGCTGGTTGATATAACGCACCTAAATGGCCACCGACCATTATATATCCGCCAATAACCGCTACTGTAACAATGAGATACCCGATGAGTATTAACACAATATTCCCTTTCACTCCGTTGGTTAACAGATGGCAGTCAAAGGGAATTTTGGAAATGACAGGCAAAAAGCTTTGCCTGTTGACCAATCAATCCAATTACATTACCGCTTTAGTAATGCCATCCTGTCGATATACCGTAATATCGGCTAGATGCTCGGAAAGTTTACGTTTTTTTATTGCTCTTGATGGCGGCTGGCATAAACTGCAAGTGAAACTGTTTTCAGGGATATGTGCATAAGTAATAAATGACCCATGGCAACAACTGCATTGTGAACTTTGCAACATGCCACTTTCAACAAAACGGACAAGCGTCCAAGCACGCGTTAAAGCTAACAAAGGTTCCTGATCAGGCTCTGGAATACATTGCTCAAGGTATAACCGATACGCTTTTAATATGGCATCAACCCCTTTGCATTGGCCACTTTTGAGTAAAAATTGATAAGCATTATAAAACATGGATGAATGAATATTTTGCTCCCATGTCATAAACCAATCTGTAGAAAAAGGTAGCATTCCTTTTGGTGGAGGGCAGCCTCTTAGCTCTTTGTACAAACGAACTAATCGGCCACGACTGATTTGAGTTTCGCTTTCTAACATTTGAAGACGAGCCCCTAAAGAGATTAACTCCATTGCTAAGCGAATATCATTCGCTTCTTTAACAATACTTTTCTCAGCTGCGGTACTCATCTTTTTCTCGCTATTTCATTGTCGCCTTCATTATGCGTTTGCAATAATCGGGTCGAAAGTAAGATACCTGTATGAATTTGTTGCAATTCATCCACCCTTGAATCACGGGTTAGCTTTTCTATCGTATCGCTATTCTCAAATCTAAACTGACAGATTAGCTGGTTTGTTTCTGCTAATTTGACTAATTGAGGAAGCGTGAGTTCTGCTAAAGTAGTTGCCATTGCATCAGAGATACCTAAACGGAACATCGCAGAGGCTTTCTCTTGAGAGATGAGTTTTTGGGCTAATAGCAAATATGAGAGGTTAATATCGTATATATGCTTCAGAAAATCTGTCGTCGAGCTCATTTTTTTTCCTTTACGAATATTTATCAACATCTGTGTGCAAAAAGAACAAATATGAATTTGAAAGTATTGTGTGTAGCCAAATTATTAAATATAAAAAGTAATTAAATTGGGTATATGTATTCCATTACTTTCCCATGTTGTCCATTGGTGAATACCCAGTTTGGAGTATAAAAACACAAAGTTTCAAACTTAAATTAAATACATTTCCTGAATACCTACAACAATAAAGAATGACTAGAAAGTTAGCATTTTCGGTAAAAGTCAGAATTTGCCGATGTCATTATTAGTCGTCAATTATTATGCACCACTAAATTAACTATTCAAGGTACTTATGTTTCTTTTTGTACCATTGGGGCGATTACCCATTAATTCATTAAATAATCTTTATTATTTCTTTATCTTCTTTCATCTTATCCCAAATATCTACAACATTTTGAATTAATCTAAGGTAAATGACAGGATTTTAATCAATCTGTTCACTCTCCTTATGCGATAACTAAGCAATAAAAACCAATCACAACATCAAAACCAACATATTGATCCAAATCAAAGTTTGGTATTGAGAAACTGAATTGTTGAAATTACATTTAAGTCAATATCGGTATAAGAGGAATAAAATTTAGTCATTAATTTTCAATACGTTTAATTGAAAAACGAACCATCATTCAAAATTATTCAATCGTATATAGATAAAAAATAATTATATTGTCATACATATTATCGTCACCTCACACAAATTTCATTAGAATCATTAAACATTGTCTATTATATAGTCACATCATAATATTAATAAAATTAATTAACTTTGTGAGTATTGCATATAATTAATCATTCATTTAACTTAAAATTCATTGTTATATATTTTTGCTTATTTTATATTTTCAGTAATCATCTTGTTATTACTTCATTAAAGTCTATTTTTGTATTAATTCAATTTTATTTTTCTATTTAAATAGTCGAATATTTATTTTTTTTAATAAAATGATCAACCTACGATAACTAATCTCTTTTATCATCTTGAGAAAAAATAGAGGTTTCAATTAAGAACATTCTGTTCAGGATATGTTTTTTGTATCATTTTAATATACTCAAAATATGATCAAAATAATTGCCGATAAACACATTTTTACTGGTAACAATACTTATTTTTTTAAATGGCCCCCAACTGTACACTGCCCACCTAATAACTATATGTTATTATTTACAAAGATTACTATATACTTTTATTTTAACAAATGGTGCTGACTAAAAACCAAATCTAAGTAAACCCCGTAATTCAATAACAACAACAATAAAAATAAATTAATTTTATTTAAAATAATTCAGTTAAAATAATGCTTATAAAAGATACAAATTTTGCTGCATTTTAAGCTTAAAAATATTGTTAAGTTTGTGACTTAATTCACATATATTTCTTGTCTTTCTTAATAGTTTCCGAATAAAACTATTCCGCTATTGATGCATTTGTGTTAAGGCGACCATATAAAAAATTATCGGCCTTCCCATCAGGTTTTTAGCTAGTCTGTTTTTCCTTGGCCTACCTTATAATGGTTAGAGATAAGCATACAAACTCGGAAGTCATGTGTTATCGCTTGTTTTACCCTCAAGCAAATGCAACACTTCCTCCCTCATTAAAAAAGCAAAAGGAAAGGTATGTTTACTTATCAAGCAACAGTCGAGTTTGTCGAGGAAGAAGGAGCATATGAAATCAGTTTTGCTGATTTTCCTGATCTTCAAGGTGTGAGCTATTGTAGAGAAGATGTTGAATTAGAAGCCCAAGAAATATTATTAGCCACTTTTGCAGAGTATATTGAAGGGAAAAAACGAATACCTACGCCAACTCAACCAACTGAGAATGCATTCACTGTCTACCTACCAATAACTTGCTGCCTAAAAATTGCCTTACATAATGCGATGCTAGATTCAAAAATTCAACGACTCGATATCGCCCGTAGGTTAAATATCAATGCGCAGCAGATAGAACGCTTACTCGATATCCATTATGCTTCTAAGCTCGATATTTTAGAGCAAGCTTTGTATTTATTAGGTTATGAAGCCTCAGTCACCGTCACCCCAAGGTAGTATTGAGACCATTCATATTGGCGTATTGAAATATAATTTTATGGTTTAACTGGTGGTTTTCACCACCAGAAAATCACTTATTTTAGTGATAAAAGAAAGGTTTATAACATACAGTTTTAAAAAACACTTAACAAAAAGTTAGTACCTATCAAAAACACCATAATCTGGTTTTTCACCTCTCATCACTGCTCTTTGTTGTTCATGTACAGCTTCTCTATCTATTCTTTTTTGTTCAGATGTGCGCTGATCTTTATGTGGCTTTGGCCATGTTGATTTATTCGCTTCAAAACTAGGATTAAATGTACACCCAGCAATCAAAAAAGAACAAAAAAGTGAAGAAATAAGTTTCATTAAGTCTATTTACCTAAGCGCGTATTAGAAGAAGCAAAACTTATCAGAATTAGAATATCACAACAAGCTTGAAAGGTAGGTGTAGCCTGTTATTAAGGCACTATAGGTAGTTGGGTAATAACTAGTTGGGTTTCACTTTGCTTATGGCACTCCACCCTATCCCCATCTTTATATATAAAATAATAACGCTTATTGTCACCTAGGGTTTTAATCAAAGAATCACCGTTTAAAAAATCGTAGATATTATATCTTGCATCTTCCTTGCGATACCGGATAGTCGGTCGCGATACAAAAAACTCGCTTCCCCATTTCAAAGTGGTAATTAAATAATTCGTATGTAGCACTGTCATTATTCCACGATCAGGGCAATCCAGTTGATAGGTTTTCATCGCATAAGTAGGTAAACTCATACTGTACAGTAATACAAAAATAGTGATTACCTTTGCCATTTTTACTCCGTAGGTTAGCTTATTGCTCGCATTTCAAGTTAAGCTAACTAGGTTCCTATCTACGTTGTTACAACACAAACATAAAAAACTGATATTCAATACAAGAAAAATGCGTAAAGATGAACTGTTTAAAGAACCATTCATTGTTAATACTATCGAGCCACTATCAGGGTTAGTTGTGTTAACAAACTCAATTCCTGTTGTCCCTATTTCAGGAAAATAATCCAAGGATTTCATCTGTCCCCATCTGGTCAGAGATATCGAATAGTGTGATCATTCCCACGAAGCTCTGTTCCCGTATACAGGTATGCTGTTGAAGTTGCAACAGGCGGCATAACCTCATCTATGTAACCTCTCGCTCCAATCGGGACCTTAAGCTCTAAGGCATAACTTTGCATAGCAACAGCAAATAATACTGCAATAGAGAGTATTCTTTTTGTCATATCATTATTTCTTCTAGTTAATGCATTATATGAAATGCTACATTTTAATTAATTAACTCAATATAAGTGTAATCACGATACAAACAAAGAAAACAGAGGCACTATTTTGTTACTAATTACCAAATCACAACCTAATAGAGTAAATATGATAATTCAGAAATATTCATGCGACCATTCACTTCACATCGAAACTTATCCTATTAATTAATAATACTTTTTTAATATTACTGTATTTTTTGACATTTCAAATACAGGAGTGAATGTAATCAACAATCCATACTTTCTATCTCAATAATTGGATTACACATACACAATAAATTACATATATAAACAAACTGAAAGCAAACCACTTTCTGCATCTAAAAGCATTAAAACGACAAAGCCCATCCTGTATGTTGAACAATATGCCCAACTTTTTGAGATACAGTTCAAGTTAAATCAGTTATTCCCATACAAGGATGAAGCTGAAACTCGAAATTTTCATGAAGAACCTTCTTAGGGGTTATTTTAGAAGGCTCAACGAAATTGGCTTTAGAAAATTGGGTCAATGAGCGCAGGGTAATGCAATGAAATCAGCCAAAAGACGGAGTAGATTAACTGGTTAGTAATGTAATTGGCGGTTATTTCCACCATATCCATTGCAGTCTGTTCTAACTACTCCTGTTGGCAACATAACCCATGCGTGCTGCTCATAGTATCCTTTAGGTGGAGAGTATCTGTTTATAATAGATTGGTAGGTTCTGTATGGCTTCGATAACATTTTGTATGATGTGTTCTCTCCAAAGGTTGTATGTCTTTAATGGTTTTTAACCTACTATATTTCTTAATTTATTTGACAATTTGCAATATAATCTCTCCCTATGAAAGTAATAAATCTACTCATGCCAAAAACAGAATCACTCGCTATGCTGCTTTTTAGCACATGGCTTCCGGCTATTATTGTTCCTGACTTACTAATTCTTGCCTTAATCAATAGCCATGCGTCAGAATACCTAACGGTTCCATTCATTTTCATACTCTCGTTATGCCTTTCTATTGTTAGGTTTGCTTTTTGTATGTCTGTAATCTTTCGTATTTTTTTGATGATAAAAGTAAGAATGACATTTTGGAGGGTTTCGGCGTTAATTCTAGTTGTTACTGAGCTACTTTATTTTATAATTTCGAATATCATCACTTACTGTTGACTCTCATGTTCCATGCTTACTCTGCCTCTTCAACATCTGTATAGCCAAATTTATTTGATGTACATATAGAGTTAGAGCAGAGAATTAAACACCTGTACTTTTAGTTAATAGATAGCCGTACACAGCTCTTGTGTTAATTGATAACGAGGGTAATTGATTCTGTGGCGGCGTATACGAAAAAAGGCCGCACGGCCGCACTAGGCGACCTTTTGAATGTAAACTGGTAAGGATTACTTACAGGTTGCATTGTCGCTATGGTGGTCCCCATAACGTAACACAAACCAGAATTGCCTTGATTGCTCATATATAACAATGAAAACCCTACTCGCTTAAATGCCATTACGTGCAAGATAGGAGGAGCTGGCAAATAGAGTTGTCATTGCCTAGATAGCAACAAAAAACCCGCCATTACTGACGGGTTGATAAAGTTAATACTTTTACTGCTAAAACTGTACACGATTTAAATGTAGTTAATAAATTGTACTTTACAAGGTGACTACAGTTGTTTTTTACAATAAAAAACCGCAATGCGAGGTCTTGAATTGGTTTAAAGCGACTAGGTATAGAATGTTCACTATTAGAAAATAATAATCTATCTTTATTTAAAGTAAATAATCAAAATAACACCCATACTATCTTGTTTAAATAAGTTGAACATATCATTCAAATAACCCTTCTTTACTAATATCCACAACCTGCAATAATCCCACCCCCACATAGTAAACATTTGAAATTATCACATGGAAAAATTACTCTCATTGTTAGTAATTGCTGTACTTGGAAGTTCAGCTGGAAATGCTTTAGCCTCTACGAATGACGAAGGCTACTACGGTGCCGCACGACTTTCTAAAGTATGGCAAAAAGCAGATAATATGGATACCAGTAGTAGACCGGGCATTGGTCAATTCGTCACGGGTGATGATAAAGATGATTTTTATAATGGTTCTTTAGCTGCGGGTTATCAATTTGGTAATGGCTGGCGTACTGAAGGTGAATATACTTTTAACAAAAAAGCAGAATATACAAGTGGATCAACGATATTTTCGACCAGCTTTAATCACCATAAAACAGAGTCCCAACGATTAATGTTAAATGCTTATCGTGATTATGAAATTTATCAGGGCATTTCCATTTATGGAACCGTTGGTGTTGGTATCGCAAAAGTAAAATCATCTGGGTGGCAAGGGAATGTTACACGTCAATATGCGAGTAATACAGATACAAACATAGCATATTCACTCGGCGCTGGAGTCAGCTACGAACCTATCAACAAACTTAATTTCGACTTAGGCTACCGTTATGTGGACCTTGGTAAAATTGAAAGTGGAATGAACCGTTTTACTAATGCTCGAGGCTTACAAGACGAGCAAATGAAAGCACACCTTAAATCCCAAGAGCTTGTATTTGGTGTAAGGTATTTATTCTAATCCTTTTATAGAACTATCTCATTGGTATTGTCTAAAATATAGCTAACGGAAGTTAGCTATATTTGGTTATAGCAGCAAAACTTATATACGTTGGTTTTATTCTAGCCCTAAATTATTCTTAATTAGTTAATTTTTTAAAATTCTCTCTCAGCAAGAAACGACAAGTCCTATTTCTATATAACAAAAAACCCCGCAATGCGCAGCCTTGAAATCAGTTGTTCGGAATAACCAAATAGAGGAATTAATAATAAAAATCAGATGATGATTAAGTTCATCGTTCCCACTGCCATTCCCAAGACTTACTATCTACACCTATGGAGCCTAAACCCTGAAATCTTTCCCTATTTCGGTCGATATTTATCTGCTTCATTCTACTCTCGATATTTTTCTTTTCATCGCTAGATAGATCGCTATAAATATACATACCCTCAAGCGAGCTATACTCACTATCTAAAGATTGGATTTTTCGTTTAGATGCTTCAGATTGCTCTTTTTCCTTCTTTCGCCTGTCATTCTCTTGCTTATCTCTTTCATATCTAAGATAACCCAATGAAGAGGCATATAAACCATCACTTTCACTTCTCGCAGCGGACCTGTTTTGTTGTTGCTCTAATTCAATCTCAAATTTTGTTTTGCTGTGCCCCATTGAGTAGGTACTTATGGCTTTACTGGAAGACTCTTTGATTTTTTTGGGGGCATTTTTTACTTCTATTGAGGGGGTGGAGCATCCAAGTAAAAATAAGTAAGGTAATGCTATTATTGCTTTCATATAGTCACTATAAGTTATCATCGGTATTAAATATTACTCCAAAAGACACTTTTAGCGCTCAAAAAAACCATAATCGTTTTACTTGTATTTAACAAAATCCAATCGTTAGACTTTGAAAGTAAAAAAAACACCGAAGTGAACTGCACACCAGACAAGAAGCTAGCTTTAGAACTGCACGACAAACTTAAAGCAGATGCTTGGAAGGTTGATAGGCTTGGGGAAGACCCTGAATATACATTTGATGAGGCTTGCTTGCGCTGGCTTAAAGATAAACAGCATAAGCGAACACTCAGAAATGATAAGTGCAAAATGCGATTCTGGCTTATTCACTTTAAAGGTAGAAAACTAAGCTCTATCACTAATAATGAATGCCAAGACTTGATAGCTAAGATGAAAAACAGGGGGTCACAAAAAGGATTTCCATCACAGTCATCAAAGTATTCACACTTGGCATTTATTCGCTCACTGCTGAGAATCGCTGCTAATGAGTGGGGATGGCTAAAAAGCGCTCCATATATTAAGGCTATACCACCAAGGCAAATTAGGGTTAAGTGGCTGACTCGAGAACAGGCTACAGCGTTAATTGATAATGCCGTCGATTACCTAAAGCCAGTTATTACCTTTGCATTAGCTACTGGTCTGCGAAGGGGGAATATACTTGGCCTTGAATGGAGTCAGGTTGATTTAGTGAGAAAAGTAGCTTGGATTAACCCTGAGCAATCCAAAAACTATCGTGCTATAGGTGTTTCGCTCAATGACACTGCCTGTCAGATTATTCGGGATCAGATAGGCAGACATACTAAATATGTTTTTGTCAGAGAAAGTAAGCAAAATGGCGTTATTGATTTAGTGCCAATGACGGTTAACGCAAACAAGGCATTTAATTCTGCCATGAAAAAAGCTGGTATTGAAGGGTTTCATTTTCATGATTTGCGTCATACTTGGGCAAGCTGGCTAATTCAAGCCGGTGTACCGTTATCAGCATTGCAAGAAATGGGCGGCTGGGAAAGTATAGAAATGGTTCTTCGCTATGCTCATTTGGCACCCGACCATTTAGCTGAACACGCCAAACAAATTGATGCTGTTTTCAATGGCTGCGTCCCAAATACGTCCCATGTAGTCAGTATAAGTTCTGCGGCACGCTCATAACTCATTGAAAATATTGGTGGGTTGTGGGGGGCTCGAACCCCCGACCTAATGATTAAGAGTCACCTACTCTACCAACTGAGCTAACAACCCAATACGAAATATTTAACGCCCATCAATTGATACAGTCAATACTATTCTGCTATTTTTATTTCCTAAGTTAAATTTTAGTTGCGAATGTTAAATTTAGGATAATTATAGTTCGAATAAACATCACTCCGGTTCCAGTAAGGTAACTTTTCCTTACTCTAATTGAGATTTATGTCACAATATTTCATGCAAACATAACCACAAAATAAAAAAAGACTGTGGCTAACAATAACAAACCACTACGGACACTTTACAGTATGGAAGAAAATCCAACATCAACACCGAAGCAGCATAATGCTGACCGTAATCAATTAAAACGTAGCCTTAGTAACCGCCATATACAACTTATTGCAATTGGCGGCGCAATTGGAACCGGCCTATTTATGGGGTCAGGTAAAACTATCTCACTTGCTGGCCCGTCAATCATATTCGTATATATGATAATTGGTTTTGTGCTGTTTTTCGTTATGCGAGCGATGGGAGAGCTGCTGCTATCCAACCTTGATTATAAATCTTTTAGTGATTTTTCAACTGACTTAATTGGCCCATGGGCTGGCTTTTTTGTAGGTTGGACCTACTGGTTCTGCTGGGTTATCACAGGAATAGCGGATATTATTGCCATAACCTCCTATGTTAGTTTTTGGGCTCCGGAATTTCCAGAATGGGTAACCTCGTTTATCTGTGTGATCAGCCTACTCACCTTAAACCTTGTTTCAGTCAGGCTATTTGGTGAATTAGAGTTTTGGTTTGCAATGATAAAAATTGTTGCCATTGTTGCCTTAATTGCCGTAGGTGGGACGTTGATCGCCATGAACTTCCAGTCACCAACTGGACATATCGCATCCTTAAATAATATTTGGAATGATGGCGGTATGTTCCCGATGGGAATAAGCGGTTTTTTTGCTGGCTTCCAAATTGCTATTTTTGCTTTCGTTGGGATTGAATTAGTAGGAACGGCAGCAGCAGAAACTCGAGATCCCGAAAAATCATTACCAAAAGCCATTAATGCAATCCCAATCCGAATTATTGCATTTTATGTTTTGTCCTTGATTGTTATTATGGCAGTAACGCCATGGAGAACTATCTTGGCTGATAAAAGCCCATTTGTAGAAATGTTTGTCCTTATCAGCCTCCCTGCTGCTGCAAGCATTGTCAATTTTGTGGTGTTAACTTCTGCGGCTTCATCAGCCAACAGTGGTGTATTTTCCACCAGTCGAATGTTATTTGGGCTGTCTAAAGAAGGGGATGCCCCAAAACAATTCAGCCAATTATCAAAAAAAGCTGTACCTGCAACAGGCCTAATATTTACTTGCATCTGTCTGAGCTTCGGCATCATTCTGATCTATTTTATTCCTGATATCATGCATGCATTTACATTGGTTACCACTGTGTCTGCTATCCTATTTATGTTTATTTGGAGTATGATCTTATATAGCTATTTGAATTTCCGTAAGAAACGACCAGAGATGCATAAATCTTCACGTTATAAAATGCCTGCGGGTATTGTTATGTCATGGTTAAGCTTAGCCTTTTTCGCCTTTATGGTGGTGTTACTGGCATTCCAACACGATACAAGACAGGCTTTAATTGCAACACCAGTCTGGTTTATCGTTTTGGCTATTGGTTACCAAATAGCTAAACGTAGGAAAGTTAATTAACCTTTGCCCATTAATTACTAGGCTGTTGATTTGATAAACAAAAAAGCCGAGCAATTGAAATTGCTCGGCTTTTTATCTTATCGGTACACCTCAATTAATGAGATTTATATTCCGCTTCCGCTTCATCAAACCGTGCTTGTGCTGCCGCACTAGGCCCTTTAGTTACCATACTGACAACAATAATTGCTATTGTTGCAAACACAAAGCCTGGGATGATTTCATATAAATCGAACCATTTATATTTCATCCAAACTAATACGGTTACAGCACCCACCAACATACCTGCCAATGCGCCTGTACGAGTCATCCGCTTCCACATCACAGAGATTAATACTACTGGCCCAAATGCTGCACCAAATCCTGCCCATGCATTACTTACTAGCGCTAAAACTTTATTATTTGGGTCACGAGCAATATAAATAGCGATGGCTGCAACAACTAACACCATACCACGCCCGACCCAAACCAACTCTTTTTGGCTCGCTTTCTTCCGGAAAAATGGTTTATATAAATCTTCCGTTAACGCACTTGCACATACCAACAATTGGCAACTTAATGTGCTCATTACTGCCGCTAATATTGCAGATAACAAGATACCCGCTATCCATGGGTTAAACAGTATTCCGGTTAACTCCATGAAAATACGTTCACTATTATTCGACACTGAACCCGCTAAGCTTGGATTGTTTTCAAAATAAGCAATACCAAAGAAACCTACTGCAATAGTTCCCACTAAACATAAAACCATCCATGTCATACTAATACGACGTGCAGAACGAATAGTGCGATGGGAATCTGCAGCCATAAAACGCGCTAAAATGTGAGGCTGGCCAAAATAGCCTAACCCCCAGCCTAATAACGATAGGATGGCAACAAAGTTCATTCCTTTAAACATATCTAGGTATTCAGGGTTTTTCGCTTTTATAACTTCAATTGAAGTATCAATTCCACCTAATGAAAGGATCACCACGATAGGCGTCAGAATCAAAGCAAAAATCATTAATGACGCTTGAACGGTATCTGTCCAACTAACCGCCAAAAAACCCCCTAAAAAGGTATAAGCGATTGTCGCTAATGCACCTAACCACATGGCTTTTTCGTAGCTCATATTGAATGTGCTCTCAAACAGTAAACCGCCAGCAACAACGCCTGATGCACAGTAGATAGTAAAGAAAACTAAAATAACCACAGCGGAGATAATACGTAAAATTTTACTATTATCCTCAAAGCGGCTAGTGAAATAATCGGGTAAAGTTAAGGCATTGTTATTCTTTTCTGTTTGTACGCGTAAACGCCCAGCAACAAATAGCCAATTAAGGTAAGCCCCTAGGCTTAAACCAATTGCTATCCAGCTTTCAGAGATACCCGCCAAGAAAATAGCACCAGGTAACCCCATCAGCAACCAACCACTCATATCGGAAGCACCTGCAGATAATGCGGTGACAACACTCCCTAAGCTTCGGCCACCAAGAATATAATCATCAAAGTTTTTGGTCGAGCGATAGGCCAAGTAGCCGATTAATAACATGCCAGTAATGTATACGATGAACATAATGATCATCGGAGTGCTTACAGTCATCCGTTTTCTCCATTGAGTATTTTTAAAAATTGTTAGTTATCTTTATATAATTGCCTTTGATAACTTGTCACTTCATGGTGTTGCACTTTATTGCACTTTTTCATTTATCTCTATGAACACCAAATAGGCTGTGATTGTTTGCGTTGCACTAATTTTAATTTCTTAGCGACTCCATCCTAGACAGACTCCTATTAAATTAACAAGAAATTAACTATTTTTTATTCCATAAATAGAATCCATATCACAAATGTTAAAATTTAAAGTCGGATTTACAAATGAATGACTAACTAATACCACAACAATCCAAAGGTTATAACTATATGAAATATATACAAAATAAATAACCATAAATTGAGCAAATAATATTCACCATATAAAAACCAGATGTGTTTCACATTTCCCTCAGAAACCACGATTAACAATGTTGCACAAAGTTGCAACATTAGGATACTCTGATGTAACTTTTCGATTTAACCGACTCGTGAACTAGAGGAATTAAGATGAGTAGCACAACAACTATGGGTGTGAGACTTGATGAAGCAACTCGTGAACGCATTAAAAATGCCGCTCAACGTCTTGACCGCACATCACATTGGCTTATCAAACAAGCTATTTATAATTACCTAGAACAATTCGATAATGGCCAATTTCTTCCTGAGCTATCAGCCGATGTCGACGCAAAAGAAAACCAATCAACAGATGAAGACACAACGGTTGACTCTAGCTATCAGCCATTCTTAGATTTTGCAGAGCACATTTTACCACAATCTGTAAAACGCTCCGCAATTACTTCTGCCTATCGGGTTCCTGAAACACAAGCAGTACCGATGTTATTACAGCAAGCACAATTGCCCGTAGAACAAGCCGAAGCTGCTCATAAATTAGCCTATTCGATTGCCGAAAAATTACGTAACCAAAAAAATGGTGTCGGTCGTTCTGGCTTAGTTCAAGGTTTGCTACAGGAATTTTCCCTGTCCTCTCAAGAAGGTGTGGCATTAATGTGCCTAGCAGAAGCCCTACTTCGTATTCCAGATAAAGCAACCCGTGACGCCCTGATCCGCGATAAAATTAGTAATGGTAACTGGCAATCACACCTAGGCCAAAGTAGTTCAATGTTCGTTAATGCAGCAACATGGGGCCTTTTATTTACAGGTAAGTTGGTTTCTACCCACAACGAAGCAAAACTATCGACCTCTTTGAATCGGATCATTAGTAAAAGTGGTGAGCCTTTAGTCCGCAAAGGTGTTGATATGGCAATGCGCCTAATGGGGGAGCAATTCGTAACAGGAGAAACAATATCTCAAGCGCTAGCGAATGCACGCAAGCTTGAAGATAAAGGCTTCCGTTACTCTTACGATATGCTCGGAGAAGCTGCGTTAACAGAAAAAGATGCCCAAGATTATATGGTATCTTACCAGCAAGCGATCCACGCGATTGGTAAAGCATCAAATGGACGCGGTATCTATGAAGGTCCAGGTATTTCGATTAAATTATCGGCGCTACACCCGCGTTATAGCCGTGCCCAATACTCACGCGTCATAGATGAATTATACCCACGCCTCCTGTCTTTAGTATTACAAGCACACCAATATGATATTGGTATTAATATTGATGCAGAAGAAGCTGACCGTTTAGAAATTTCTTTAGATTTATTAGAAAAACTCTGTTTTGAACCACAATTGGCGGGCTGGAATGGTATCGGCTTTGTTATTCAGGCCTACCAAAAGCGTTGCCCTTTTGTCATTGACTCTATTATCAATTTAGCTGAGCGTAGCCAACGCCGTTTGATGATCCGTCTGGTTAAAGGGGCTTATTGGGATAGTGAAATTAAACGTGCTCAAATTGACGGTTTAGAGGGTTACCCTGTTTATACTCGTAAGGTATATACTGACGTCTCTTATCTGGCTTGCGCTCGTAAATTATTGTCTGTACCAAATTTAATTTACCCTCAATTTGCGACACACAATGCACATACTCTTGCGGCTATCTACCAAATTGCAGGTAAAAACTATTACCCAGGGCAATATGAATTCCAATGCCTCCACGGTATGGGTGAACCTTTATATGAACAAGTCGTAGGCAAAGTTGCTGATGGTAAACTTAATCGCCCTTGCCGAATTTATGCGCCTGTTGGCACCCATGAAACCTTACTTGCCTATTTAGTTCGCCGATTACTGGAAAATGGCGCGAACACTTCATTTGTCAACCGTATTGCTGACGCAACTATTCCACTGGATGAGCTAGTCGCAGACCCAGTAAAAGACATCCTTGAATTATCAAAAACAGAAGGCCAAATTGGGCTACCGCACCCCAAAATCCCATTACCTCGCGATTTATATGGTCAAGATCGTGTAAACTCTATGGGCCTTGACCTTTCTAATGAACATCGCTTGGCGTCTTTATCTAGCGCTCTACTCAGTGCAGCAATGCAGCAAAAAATTGCCCAGCCGCTACTCGGTGGGGATTTCCAACCATCCCAAGCAATACCTGAATCGACACCAATCATTAACCCTGCATGTAATAAAGATATTGTCGGGCAAGTTCGTGAAACTACTGAGCAAGAGGCGGAACATGCCTTAAATATTGCCGATGAAGCAGGAACCATTTGGTTCGCAACGCCCCCTTCTGAACGTGCAGCTATCTTATTACGCGCAGCCGATCTGATGGAACAGCAATTGCAACCATTATTGGATGTCTTAGTACGTGAAGCGGGTAAAACCTACAATAATGCAATCGCTGAAGTCAGAGAGGCGGTAGATTTCCTCAATTATTATGCGACCCAAGTCAAAAATGACTTTGATAATAATACCCATCGACCGTTAGGTCCGATTGTCTGTATCAGTCCTTGGAACTTCCCATTGGCGATATTTTCAGGGCAAATTGCGGCAGCCCTTGCTGCAGGTAATACTGTCCTCGCCAAACCTGCTGAACAAACTCCGCTAATTGGTGCCATTGCTGTATCAATACTTCATCAAGCGGGAATACCGAGAGATGTATTACAGTTTTTACCCGGTAAAGGGGAAACTATCGGTGCACAGTTGGTTGGTGATAAGCGTGTTCGTGGTGTCATGTTTACAGGTTCAACTGAGGTTGCAGGGCTACTACAACGTAATATTGCTGGGCGTTTAGATGCACAAGGTCGCCCTACTCCGCTCATTGCAGAGACCGGGGGCTTGAATGCTATGATTGTCGATTCTTCTGCACTAACAGAGCAAGTTATTGCTGATGTAGTTGCTTCTGCATTTGATAGTGCGGGTCAACGCTGCTCCGCATTACGCATTTTATGCGTACAAGAAGATGTTGCCGATAGAACAATCCGCATGTTAAAAGGCGCAATGGAAGAATGCCGGATGGCTAACCCTGAGCACCTTTCTACTGATATTGGCCCAGTTATCGACCGCGAAGCAAAAGAAAATATTGAACAACATATTCAGCAAATGCGCAGTAAAGGGAAAGCCGTATTCCAAGCCGCTTTCGAAAACCCTGACGATCAACAAGAACAAACAGAAGGAACTTATGTTAAACCGACATTAATTGAACTAGATAATGTCAACGAGCTGAAAAAAGAAATTTTTGGCCCTGTTCTGCATGTTGTTCGCTTTAACCGTAATGAATTAGATGCCTTAGTAGACCAAATTAATGCAGCCGGTTATGGGTTAACTCTAGGTGTACACACTCGCATTGACGAAACAATTAACCAAGTTGTCTCTAAGGCTAAAGTCGGAAATTTATATGTTAACCGCAATATGGTCGGAGCGGTTGTTGGCGTTCAACCGTTTGGTGGAGAAGGCTTATCAGGCACAGGGCCTAAAGCTGGCGGTCCATTATACCTTTATCGTTTATTAAGTGAACGACCGGATAACGCAGTTTCAAATACATTAGAAAGACAAGATAATCATTTACCTATGGATGCAAGTGCTCGAGCAGATTTACTGTCATCTTTTGAGTCCTTTGCCCAATGGGTAGAAAAACAAAATAACATTATTGAACCTTCGGTAATTGAATTATTTACTCGCTATACACAAGCTGGAACCACCAGAGTGTTGCCAGGCCCAACAGGCGAAAGAAATACATATACCTTACGCCCACGTGGTTTAATTCTGTGTATTAGTGACAACGAAAAAGATTGTTTGATTCAGTTAGCCGCGGTTCTTTCCTCCGGTTGTCAGTCCTTATGGCCACAAAGCGAACTCCATCAAAAACTGTTTAAATCACTTCCTGAAAAAGTGAGAAAATCAATCTCATTGACTAAAAACTGGCAAGAAACGAAGGAGCCAATTGAAGGGGTGATTTATCACGGCGATAGTGATCAGTTAAAAGACGTTTGCGCAGCTATTGCACAACGTAAAGGGCCAATTATTTCAGTACAAGGATTTGAACGAGGTGAAACAAACTTGCTTATCGAACGCCTTGTTCATGAACGCTCCTTAAGTGTCAATACCGCAGCCGCGGGCGGTAACGCAAGCTTAATGACCATCGGCTAAAAAACAAAAGACCTAGTTTCACCGTACATGAGACTAGGTCTTTACTTTATAGTGCTATTCATTATTTACTTATCCCTTGAATATTCAGCCTTCCATATTTTTTATCAAATGAGAATAATGAATTTTGGGGCATTATTTCGAATAATAATTCATTTTATAACAATAGGTTAATACTATAAAAACGCAAAAGATGCCCTACGGACACCAATTCATTAAATTATAACAATGAAAATAGCTATTATTTATGTATTTTCAATATGTTATTGAGTTTTTTCTGATTCCCAGAATAAATACTGCTCATACTTGCGCAAGGCAATATTATAGTTACTAAATGCAGAGTCTGTCATTTTTTCACTTAACTGTTCTTGAACCTTACTTGCAGTAAATTCTTTCATAGAAAAGTTAGATGAAGATAACAGCTCATCTAAGCGGCGTAAGCGAACAACATATTCGCGAACAGTACTATGGCTCATCTCAGTCTGTAAGAATAAATACTGTTTAAATGACATGATATCAAAATAATCAGTATTACTATTGCAATAAATCTCACTACAAAAGCGGCAAAGTGCAGTAAATTTACCTTGTAGTTCCCCCCAAGTACTTTCATCGACCAATTCAGTCATATCAGCGATAGCTTCTTTATTTAAGATGTCATCGTTGAAAACCAAAGAGATACGATCCAAAGTTTTGTGACAATGTGCACAATGAGTTTGACTATGTTTAAAATCTTTAATGTAACGACTCAGAGGCCGTTTCTTTACAATAGAAGCAGACATAATGGTAAAGCCCTGTGTGTAAGTCTAAATATAAAATTGTAACTAGATAAATCAAGCTACATACATTACATGCCCATAGCATTAATAGAATATCTGCTATGTTGCATAGTGATACGAGTAACCCCGCATCTCGCCCTCTTACTTTCTCTTTAGGAGAATGATCCTCCTGAGAATGTAGTGTAAGAAAATTTAATACCCTTTATTTGAAGCATTCTAACTTGTATTTCGCTCTTTGGCGAATTTCAACAGTGAGTCAATTTTGGTATGAATTTGATTTAGCGTCAACCTAATTAACCTAAATACCGTTAACTCTGTACACTTATTGTTAACCTACCAAATAGCGACATGAGCTGTTCAGACTGCCTAAAGGCAAAGACTTTACCTTATAATTTCATCTTCGTACAAAGAAAATTTGATTTAAAAATCAAACTTATACATATACAAAGGTTTTATTCGTAAATTTGTGAAGTAGCTCACTTTTCGTATCTATAGTTGCATCTTAAATGTACAGATATTAATTCTAAAAATATTTAATAAAGCCAATTCATCACTCACATGTAAACATTTAGTTACAATTGACCCTTGTTTTAATCAATAGATACCGCATATAACAAAGTATTATAATAAATATAAAAATGTTATATGACCCCATAAAGTTAAGTAAATATGCGTAACATTGGGGTAAGCATATTTTTCAATTCAAAATATGTTTACCCCAATAATATGTAAGCAACGTCATTTTCTTCGCTAAATTTTGAAATGTTTTATCTTAGTACCCAGTACTTACTTCGAATGCATGTCTCATGACAACAACTCAATACACTGATAAACAATGATTTTATCGCTATAAGAATAATAGCAATCTAAAATAAAAAATATCCCGATATTATTATCCAACCTTTCGCATATACCACTATATTGTTGAAGTATTATTTTAGGATTTGTTACGTTTGATATTAAAAACATCTCTTATATACTTCGTTTTGCTATATAAATAAATAAATTTAATAAGGTTGATTATGAAAAAGTTAATTTTAGCTTGTGGTATGGGTTTATTGGCACTGACGATCACTGCTTGTTCAGAGGAAGAGAAAAAAGGTGAAGTTGCTGGTGCAACTGAAACTTGTAATACTTACTTCGCTGAAGTTGATAGCTTAATTGCTAAAGCTTCAGAAAACCCTCAAGCAAAAGCACAGTTGGATGCAATGAAAGGTCAACTGGAAGAAGGTAAAAAGCAAGTTGCAGCACTACCTAAAGACCAGCAAGACAAAGCTTGCCAACAAGGTATTGATGCGATGAAACAAATGAAAACGGCTTTAGGTCTATAATAAAGAATTATTTAGATTAGTCAGTTTTCCAAAAAGAGCCCTATTGCGGCTCTTTTTTATTTCCTTAACTCCCTAGAAAATCATGCCTTCCTATACATTCACTTTTCCCATAGTTTTTTGCAAGCTTATCCCCCCTTAACTTTATAGAATTAAATTGATTTAATACATTAAGGAAAAATAATGAGCGTGCATTTAAACCAAGTTATCAAGTCACCCAAGCCATTTATCACTATAACAAAAGGTTGTAGTAAATTTAGCCATAAAATCAAAGAAGCTTTAAATATCAATAGTAAAAAAATAGAACTTAAATTTGAGGGTAATACGATTACGTTAAATGAAAGTAAAATAGTGAGAAAACTGAAATCTCAAATTGAAACGGCTGATAAATTAGAAAAATTTAAAATAAGCGAAAAGAAAATTCAAATCGGCAGCACTATCAATAGAGCTATTGATGAAACAAGGGAAGAATTATCGGATAAACTAAATAAAACAAAAGTCTCTCTTACCTCTAGCGATAAAAAAGAAATTTTTCATCGTGTTGCGAAAAAATGTGGCATTTCTGAGTCTGATATTGATACAAATGCATCTCAGCAATTTATTAAGCACCTTCTTTCTCAGCAAAAACAGATACAAAAAGTAATTACACATGATTTATTCCTTAACAAAGAACAGCCGAATGGAGATAACGCGGCTGTAACAAAATATGTAATTGGTACACTCAATGCCAGAGTTCAGGAAATTTTTTTCCCGGATATTAATTTTAAGAAAATCAAAGATTGCGCAGAATCTGAAACTAAGGAATTACTAGAAAATAAACTCAACCAAGCAAATAATGAGATTGTTACTTTATACTTTTCAATCGAAAAAAAACGATGATTTAGTTGGAGATAGGGAGAGCAGTCCTTGCCCTCCCTTTTTCTTATTTAACAACCTATTATAGCCAGGTCCCAAAACGTTTAATATAAAACTGCTTCATCAATTGAGCAACAACACAATAGCTCACCAATGTTAATACTAACCATGGGAAATACTCTATTGGTAATGGTTGTAACCCGATCATTTCACCAAATGAAGAGAATGGAATATATAAACCTAATGCCATAATTAGCCCTGTTGTTAATAACACAGGTAATGCCGCTGTACTTTGAATAAACGGAATTTTTTGTGTTCTTAGCATATGGACAACTAATGTTTGCGAGAGCAACCCCTCAACAAACCAACCTGACTGGAAAAGCGCTTCATGGGCAACACTATTTGCTTGGAACACATACCACATCAAGGCGAAAGTTGTGATATCAAAAATTGAAGAGGTTGGCCCAATCCAAATCATAAAACGCCCGATATTTTTCGCATCCCATTTACGAGGTCGTTTTAAAAACTCTTTATCCATTTTATCCCAAGGTAATGCTAGTTGGGAAATATCGTACAGTAAATTTTGAACGAGCAAGTGAATGGCTAGCATAGGAAGGAATGGAATAAATGCACTGGCAATTAATACCGAAAATACATTACCAAAGTTTGAACTTGCAGTCATATTTAAATATTTAATAATATTACCAAAAGTCTCTCTTCCTTTAATAACCCCCTGCTCTAACACCATTAAATCTTTTTCTAGCAAAATAATATCTGCTGATTCCTTGGCGATATCTGTTCCAGTATCAACAGAAATCCCCACATCGGCATCTCGTAAAGCAGGCGCGTCATTGATCCCATCACCCAAGAAACCGACAGTATGACCGTTCGCTTGTAACCTTTTTAAAATACGCGATTTTTGTAATGGCGTTAATTTACAAAAAACAGAAACTTGCTCTACTTTTTGACTTAATTCTTCATCAGATAATGCTTCAACTTCTAAACCTGACATGATTTCACTAATATTTAGCCCTACATCATGACAAATTTTTTCGGTAATAATGGCATTATCACCCGTCAGAACTTTAACAGTAACCCCATTTTCACGCAGTGCAGCAATTGCAGAAATAGCGCTTTCCTTTGCTGGGTCAAGGAATGTTAAAATACCTTGTAACTCCAACTGTTGCTCCGCTTGTGCAGATAAGGGCAAACTAGCTTCCGCATCATTTAACTGACGAGTCGCAAGTAACAACACACGAAAACCTTGCCTGTTATAGTCACTTACTAGCTCAGTTATTTTCGCCCTCGCCTGCTCATCAAGTAAATAAGACTGTCCATCCTGCTGATAATGTTGACATACTGCCAGCATTTCTTCGGCTGCCCCCTTGCATATTAACAAGGCCTCTCCTGAAGGGGTTCTAACCGTCACTGATAATTTACGTCTGATAAAATCAAACGGTAATTCATCAATTTTCTGAAATGCTTTTAGTTTTTCAACTTCACTATTCCCTCTTCCTCGGCGAATTATCGCCTGATCCATCATGTTTTTAGTGCCGCTTTGATGGAAACTATTGAGCCACCCCAATTGCAAAATTTGACTATTTTTCTGCCCATTATTGTCTAAATAGTGCTCTAAAATAATTTTATCTTGCGTTAACGTCCCTGTTTTATCAGTACAAAGTACGTCCATGGCACCAAAGTTTTGAATAGCATTTAACCTTTTGACAATAACTTTGTGCTTTGACATTGCTATTGCGCCTTTAGCTAGATTCGAGCTAACGATCATCGGTAACATTTCTGGCGTTAACCCAACGGCAACTGCTAGTGAAAACAGCGTAGCTTCAAACCAATCTCCTTTTGTGAAGCCATTAATCAGTAGCACGATAGGTACCATGACTAACATAAAACGGATCAGTAACCAACTTACACTATTAACACCACGGTCGAATGACGTTTGCGCCCGACTACCAACAATGGATTTAGCTAATGACCCTAAATATGTGTTTGACCCTGTAGCAACAACAATTCCACGCGCTGTTCCACTGGTTACATTGGTCCCCATCAAACAAATATTGGATATTTCTAATAACTCGTTTTCTGTTGGTGAAACAGGTTCTAAACTTTTAGCAGAAATATCACCTAGAGTGTCATATTTTTCTACCGGTATAGATTCTCCGGTTAAGATAGCTTGGCTTATAAATAAGTCTCTCGATTCAACCAATTTTAAATCTGCAGGAACCATGTCACCGGCAGATAATAAAACAATATCACCGGGTACTAAGCATTTGATCGGCACTTCTTTTCGAGTAGAACGACCTGTTTTATTATCACGTCGAAATACGGTAGCAGTGGTACGTACTAATGATTTCAAGGCTTCAGCAGCTTTATTAGTTCGATACTCCTGCCAAAAACGAAGTAACCCACTCAGCAAAACCATTGTAATAATGATTATTACACCAGTTAAATCAGTCTCATCACCTTGTCGCTCAGGTATAAGATAGTCAGTAAAAAAACTCACTATTGCCAATATAATGAGTACGAATATGAATGGATTTTTAAAAGAAATGAGTAATTGCTTCCAAGCAGGAGGCGCTTTTTCATGAGCAACTTCATTTTCCCCTTCAGTAACAAGGCGGTCCATCGCCTCATTTTCTGTCAGACCTAATAAATTCGTTTGATATTCATTAAGTACTTGCTCAATATTTTTACTGGCCTGTTCGCCAACAATAAATTTTTGGCGAACAGGAGCAGCTTTAACGCTTTTGCGTTGATGTCTTATTTCAGTCATAGCGTTGTCTCTAATACAACAATTGCCTATTTTTACGCTACCTAACCAAAATAAAAACCTTTTAATTATCCGTTAGATAGCTCCATTTTCTACTCCATGACGGAGGGTGATCGTCCATTTCGGCTCCTATAGTGAGTTAATTTCTAACATCAGGCGGGTAGCTCTGATGCCACTTTCCAATTGATAGCACTGACACTTTGCTCAAGGCTTATTCGGCATACCAATGCTTCGATTTCTTTCTGCTCGGCAGGTGTTGCTAAAAATTCAGCACACACTTCCAGTTGTTCAGGCTTTAAAGTGTCCGCGCTACTCAAAGACCGTAAACGAATATGTAAGCCATTAATGGCTTGCAAGATAAGTGTTCTTACTAGGATTTCATCGGTTTGATGACACATAACGCGAATTTTATAGCGCTGCTCTACATCAAGAGCTTGCTGCTGTGGTTGCTTATTGATCCGCGAAGCCGCTTCCCTTAGTAAAATATTGGCACATAAAATTAACAATGTGGCCATCAAGGCGAGTGAGTACTGGCCTAATCCACACAACACGCCGATCCCTGCTGAGCACCAAAGAGTTGCCGCGGTATTTAAGCCACGAATATTCATACCTTCACGCATAATGACGCCTGCGCCCAGAAAACCAATTCCTGAGACAACTTGCGCCGCGATACGGCCCGGGCTATCTGGTGATGTTGTCACCGAACTTAAAATAAATACCGCAGCACCTGTAGCCACTAAAGCATTGGTTCTAAGGCCAGCCATTCGTTGACGCCATTGGCGTTCAGCACCGATTAATGCGCCAAAGCACATTGCAGAAAGCAGATTTAAAATATCAGGAGAAAAAAGCATAATAGCTCCTCCAAAAACAGCTTGGATAATGAGACTTACATGCTTAATAAAAAGCACATAGCCATATTTTGAGTAAATAAATTACCCTAAAAATTATTGGCTATTGCCTGGAGGGAATAGAGAGTAAATATATACCAACATGATACACACTCAACATAGCAGTAATACACTGACTAAACTAAATAGCAGAGAGTACTTTATTTATAATATAAGGGTGTGTGTGAAGAAAAATATCAGACACCGCCCGCCTTAGTGGCAAGCAGCGAAAAGAAAAGACGATTACTGGCTTGCCGTTAAATTAAGTTTTTATTCCAACTCTGACTGTCCAAGTAATAATCTCCTAAGTAAAAGATGGGTGGAGTATAGGTGGGGAAATTTATGATGTAAAGAACAAAGTGTTAATTTATTTTAAATAAAGTAAAACTCTACCCTTCAATTGGGACAACAAAAATCCCTTCATCACCATCTTTTTCATTAAAAAACCAAATACCTTCTGGGTAGTCCGGCAATGAAACTAAATACATGACGCCTTCATTGAAAGGTTCAATGAGTAAAATTTTACCTTCTCGGCGCTCTTGCCCATCGGTTTTTACATAAACACGGTCATTAATATTCATAACACTTAGTTTCCAATGAAATGATGTTAATCATAAATGTAATAAAAACGAAAAAGCCCGTCATTAGAAATGACGGGCTTTAGAAAATCAGTTAAGCAATAAGCTTAGATTGCAGTTACGTTAGCAGCTGCTGGGCCTTTTGCACCGTTTTCAATGGTGAATTCAACTTGCTGGCCTTCAGCCAGAGTTTTGAAACCAGCGCCCTGAATGGCAGAGAAGTGGACGAAAACGTCTTTGCTACCATCAGCAGGAGTGATGAAACCGAAGCCTTTAGACTCGTTGAACCACTTAACTTGACCTTTCATTTTGTCGGACATTTGACTTTTCCTATATAACATCAAAAAAACTTGCCTTTTTGGCATATACGGGCCAGAGTCAACTATTTAATCAGGAAAACACCAAGATGAAGCGTCACGGTCAAAGGCTATCTGTGATAACTTTCTTCTTTAGAACACACTAACTTAGTAATCATACATCAAATAGGACTGCTAAACAGGCCGATACTCATTAACTCATGACTTAAAGATAATAGCAACTATTTTATATGTTCAAACGCTAAAATTGTGCATTTTTTTCGAGTTCGTCACTTTTACAGGCTATAATGTTAATAAAAACACTGCATTTGGTTGATAGTTTACAAAAAAAATTTAATAAAAAGAGCCCCGTTTTATAAAAAGACAATCAAGAAATGCCCACCACAATGACAATCCCAGTAAATATTTTTCTTAACTGATATATAACAATCGAATCTGCTCGTGATACTCTCCTAGTATAGATATCTGACAGAGAGTTATCACATGGATATTATCAAACAAATACTCATTGAAGATTTAGATGCCATCAATAAACGCGAAAAACGTGATGGTAAGCCTTACTTTAATAGCCAGTTCCTTGGTAATCACCCTTACTTATGTATCGGTATGGTCGCCGCTTATATCCCTCTTGCTATTATTCTTTGGTACGCGCCATATTTTGGCCCTTATTGGACACTCGGTATTACTGTCTTATTTTTAGTTTTAGCCAGTGTTTTACTTTTTGATATTAAACCCGTTTATCACTTTGAAGATATCGGCGTATTAGATTTACGTGTTTGCTATAACGGTGAGTGGTTTGTCACTGAGCCAGTTTCAGATAACGCAGTGCGTAAAATACTTGATTCGAAAGAGGTTAGCCAAGCTATTAAGCAAGAAATATCACGTTTAATTGCCTTGAAAGGGGAAATTTCATTTTATGATATTTATCATGTCGTTTTCCCTGAAGTTTCTACGCCATTACAAGGTAAATTAGCAACACAAAATTAATGCATTATCAATTAGCTAGCGTAAAAGTTAGCCATAATGAACAGTGAGTGAGCAATTAGATTTTTTTTGTGCTTTTACCGTTGACAGCCTGAGTCGATCTCGTTAATATTCGCCTCGTTCTCAGGAACAAGCAATTCCTCCATAGTTCAGTCGGTAGAACGGCGGACTGTTAATCCGTATGTCGCTGGTTCAAGTCCAGCTGGAGGAGCCAAATTTAAGAAGCCCGCCTAGTGCGGGCTTTTTGTTATCCATACCTATCCTCTCTTTTTTATTTCATATCATTGTTGATGCAAATTATTGGTTCAACGAATAACTTCACTTTCGTTGTACTTATAGCTTATCAGCACTATCGGCAAAAAAATGGTTCGCCTTTTTATTCCTTTCTGTTATCTATGACTATCTTAACTTCCTGAATTTTGATACATATTGGGGTAGATAACCATCAAATTGCTTACTTAACACGCAGTTAATCATTTTTTTTATTTTTATGCTTTACAACTGAGTATAGGATGGGTAATATGCGCCTCGTTCTCAGGAACAAAGCAATTCCTCCATAGTTCAGTCGGTAGAACGGCGGACTGTTAATCCGTATGTCGCTGGTTCAAGTCCAGCTGGAGGAGCCAAATTTAAGAAGCCCGCCTAGTGCGGGCTTTTTGCTATCTATTCCTACTGAGTACCCACCACACACAAACTGGTTATATACCGTAAAGCCCCCATTATAAATTCCCCCGTATATTTTCACTCACTCTTTTTCAAGGAAAATTTGTTTTATCGCTTGTCGTAACCATTGATGTGCAGGGTCTCTATCTAAACGCAGATGCCAAACTTGGACAATAAATAGCGCTCTCAAAGCCAAAAGCGTATTAGCTGGCTTAATACTTCTGTTACCCGCGGTTTGCTAAATGGCGTTCGACAACCCGTGTTAGTTATCCCTCTTTAACGCTTCTAGGTCTTTTGACGACCAAATCGTGTTTACAGCCACAAGTTAGTCACTGAAATAACAACCTAAAATTTAGCCACGAACAGATGATAGAGGTTTACCTTTTAACTCATTTACCTATCAGCATGAACCTCAATTCACTGTCACCAAATCATTTTCGATCAAACTTCCCTCAGTTCGCACAGATAACAGCCAAACGAACTTTTTTTTCGATATTCTCCTTTGACAATCCAGTAAGAGAAAGCTAATATCCTCTGCGTACCAAGGAGTTCCTCCATAGTTCAGTCGGTAGAACGGCGGACTGTTAATCCGTATGTCGCTGGTTCAAGTCCAGCTGGAGGAGCCAATCATTTAGAAAAGCCTGCTTAATCATTAAGCAGGCTTTTTGCTTTTGGTACATTAATCTCCCCCTCATCTATCTATGACATTAACCTTAATTGTGATTTCTCATAGCTATTTTTTGACTTTCCCTTTATCATTCTATCCCGGCTTGAGCACCCGCTCATCACCCCTCTCTACCCTTATGGAGCCGGTTTAATGACAACTGTAACTACCCTAACAATCCGCCGCCCTGATGATTGGCATGTTCATTTTCGCGATGATGATATGTTAAAAGCGGTCGTTCCCTATACGAGTGAATTTTTTGGCCGTGCCATTGTCATGCCTAATCTTGTCCCCCCAGTGACGACAATTGAAGCGGCAAAAGCTTATCGTGAACGTATTATTCAAGCCGTTCCAGAAGGTCACCAATTTACCCCCTTGATGACATGTTACCTCACTGATAGCACTGACCCTGTTGAGCTGATTAAAGGCTTCCATGAAGGGGTATTTACGGCTTGTAAATTGTATCCTGCCAATGCGACAACTAATTCCAGCCATGGTGTCTCAGATATCAAAAAGATTTATCCCGTACTAGCGGCTATGGAACAAGCAGGTATGCCCTTGCTAATTCATGGGGAAGTAACCGCTAGCCATATTGATATTTTTGACCGTGAAGCGCTGTTTATAGAACACGTTATGCTACCTTTGCGCGCGCAGTTTCCACAATTAAAGGTTGTGTTTGAGCATATCACGACCAAAGAAGCGGCCCAATACGTCCAAGAAGCAAATGAATATACCGCAGCCACATTGACACCACAGCATTTAATGTTTAACCGTAATCACATGTTAGTCGGTGGTGTCAGGCCACATTTATTCTGCTTACCTATTTTAAAACGTAACGTTCACCAAGAAGCACTACGCTCAGCGGTAGCATCAGGCTGTGACCGTTTTTTCCTAGGTACCGATACGGCTCCACATGTGCAATCACGTAAAGAATCATCTTGTGGGTGTGCTGGCGTGTTTAATGCGCCAACTGCATTAGCCGCTTATGCCACTGTTTTTGAAGAGCTTGGTGCTCTAGCACACTTCGAAGCATTCTGTTCACTCAATGGCCCTAAGTTTTATAATTTACCTGTTAACGACGGGTTTATTACATTAACTAAAGAGCCCAATATTACTTGTGAATCAATTGATTGTTGTAATGACAAGCTGATCCCTTTCTTAGCAGGTGAGGACTCTCAGTGGACAATCGCACTTTCTAAATAATTAGCACTTATAGGAAGCTATTTGGGCTTCCTATATTACTTTTTATAGTCATACTCACCATTTTTGTGCATTTCCTGCCATTTATACAAAAAAAATTTTTAATTGCTTCCTTATTAGCGAAATCTCCTTATACTAAAAGTGGCTTCATTTCGAGAACATTGCTCTTAGTCAGTTATAGATATTTACTATTTATCACGCTGTTTGATTAGGAGGTTTCATGAATAGAAAAGATGATGTTATTCAAACTCACCCAGTTGTTGGCTGGGACATCAGCACAGTAGATTCCTACGATGCGATGATGTTGCGTTTGCACTACCTCCCTGAACAAGATAAAAACTCAGGAGATGCCATTGTGGATAAAACTATGTGGCTAACGACTGATGTTGCTAAGCAATTGATTAATATACTTCAAGCTGGCGTAGATAAGATAGAGTCAGGCGAATATATCGAACTTAATCTTAAAACACACTAGGGAAATGAATGGATATTTAAGAATTTAATATCCATTTTATTTTATATAATATTCACCAAACAAGTAGTTATATATTTATATATAACTACTTGTACCTTTTTAACTAAATAACAATTGTAAATAAAAACACTATTTACTATTTTTATTAATCCTCGGTTGACTTCACTAGCAATTCCCATTTATTGTAAGACTCTTTTCGAACAAGGATGTTCCCGATGCGAATATTAGTTATTGATGAATGTTATTACACTAGACTTGGCATTACTGAATATTTATCTAAAAATGAAAAATTAGAATTTATTAGTACAGGTTGTATTGAGGAAGCTATCAGGTTTATAAATGAATTCACGCCAAGTATTGTATTGGCTAATTTAACTTATTATTGTCATTACTCTAATTACTGTCCAGTATTACAAGATCTATTAAATAGAAAAAATAATATTAGGTTTTATATTTATATAAATGCCCCTTACCCACAAACAGCCAACCCATTGTTATTAAAGGATAACTATTTCATTCTATCCAAAAATATTATTACCCAAACCCTTGATAAAGTGATTCGAGAACACGAACAAATAGAACATATCACGAAGCTCGCTAATAATATAGATTCATCCATCTTCACTGCAAAAGAACAAAAAATTATTAATAACTGGATGAATGAAACACCTAATCATATTATCTCAAGGAAACTAGGGATTAGTAATAGCACGGTTTATTCACAGAAAAGACATATCACTTCGAAAGTATTTGTAAAAAACAGAATTGAATTATTTTTTATCTATAATGTATTTAAATATTTATATTAAGAGAGAGCCCTAATTAAAGGGCTTTCTTATTATCGTTATTCTTTATTTAATAAGCCATCTGATAAACGATGACGCGATTTATTAAAAATCTTATTGCTGACTTCACGGCCTGCACGGCGAGCACGTTGTTCTTGCTCTGGGAGTTTCATTTCCTCAGTACAAGAAACACTACAGCAACCCTCGTATTTTTCTGCACAGCTAGGGCATTGGATAAACAACAAGTGGCAGCCATCATTATTGCAATTAGTATGAGTATCACATGGTGCACCACACTGGTGACATTGGGCTAAAGTATCATCCGTAATGCGCTCTCCCATACGGTTGTCGAACACAAAGTTTTTCCCTTTAAAACGTAATGGTAAACCTTGTTCCTTTGCTTTACGTGCATACTCAATAACGCCACCTTCAACATGGTATACATTTTTAAAGCCATTATGCAGCATATATGCACTGGCTTTTTCACAGCGAATCCCCCCAGTGCAATACATGACAACATTTTTATCTTTTTGCTCTTGCAGCATTTCCACTGCCATCGGCAGTTGTTCCCTAAAAGTATCTGATGGAATTTCAATTGCATTATCAAAACGACCCACTTCATATTCGTAATGATTACGCATATCAACGAATACCGTGTTTGGATCGTCAATCATTTCATTCACTTCGTGAGCTTTCAGATATTGCCCTGTATTCGCTGGGTTAAAGGTTTCATCTTCGATGCCATCTGCCACCACGCGATCACGTACTTTCATGCGTAACACCCAGAAAGACTTACCGTCATCGTCAATCGCAATATTTAAACGCAGGTTATTTAGTGCGGTATCAGTGGAATATATCAGTTCGCGCAAAGCATCAACATTAGATTCAGGCACACTGATTTGTGCATTCACCCCTTCTTTCGCAATGTAGACACGCCCAAAAACACTCAGCGCTGTAAACTGTTGATACCATTCATTGCGAAACGCCACTGGGTCTTGAATATTAAAATATTTATAAAAAGAAATTGTGGTACGTGGCTCTGTTTCCGCCAACATGCGTTCTTTTAATATTTTATTTGAAATTTGGTTATGTAACACTGGCATGGTGTTCTTAATCCTATTTAACTCGTTGATAATTTTCTATTTATTCAGATTTCAGCTCATTGATTGAGGCTTTTTAATCTTGGTGGATATTATCGCTGTTATTATGTTAATAAAAAACCCTTTATTTGCAGGGGTATTGTAAATAAAACATCAACAGAAAGTTTTTAATGCCCGACCATTATTCGTTATGTTATAACATATTTATATTTGGCTAATTAGATTATCTTTATGAGACGTTTTTTTCCTTTATATCTATTAATACTGGCTATCTTTGCGCCACACGTTGCAGCGCATCCTCATAGTTTTATTGAGATGCAAATGTCCCTTGAAACCAAACAAAACAAATACTCAGGTATAAGCTATGTTTGGAAGATGGACCCGATGACATCGGCAGATATTGCCTATGAATTGAAAGGGGTTAAACCCGATGACCCACGCTGGAAACAACAAGAAGCCATTATTATGGCTAATATTTTAATGCAAAATTATTTCACTGATTTTTATTATCAAGACAAAAAGGTTAACTTTAAGCGTATCCCTGACAGCTACCATTTAGAAAAAGAGGGGTTTTCATTAGTATTTTTCTTTACAGCTTCATTTATGCAGCCACTACCTATTGCAGATTCACATATCAAAATACAAACTTATGACCCTAGCTTTTATGTCAGTATGACGTATCAAAATAAACAACAAATTACTCTGCCAATTGAATTAGCAGCCAATTGTGATATTGACTTACAAGAAGCCAATATCACTGATTCGATGCGGGCTTACGCATTTTCTTTAGATAAAAGTGATACCCCAGAAGAAGATTTAGCGCTTGGGAAACAGTTTGCACAGCGAGTTGATATTCGATGTCCTTAACCCCCTTATCCTCTGTATACAAAGCAACAAAAACTTTGCTAATCATTGTCTCGTTTAGTTTATTAGCTTTCGCCATTTGGCTAGCGTATCGCTATTGGGGAACATGGTTACAACTGAGTATTGGCTGGCAAAAACAGTTAAACCAAGGTTTATCGGATTTACTACAAGAAACCAGCTCACACCCACTGTATGCTGGAAGTTTGCTAATTGCCGTTAGCTTTTTATACGGTTTTTTACATGCTCTGGGACCTGGCCATGGAAAGCTCATTATCACAACCTATATAGCGACCCAAGGAACTCATTTAAAACAGAGTGTTATCATTAGTTTATTAGCATCGCTCTTACAAGGGGTCGTTGCTATTACGTTAGTTTCTGTCGTGTTAGTGTTATTTCAGCTATCCACCAAACATTTGAATCAGGTCAGCTTATATGCAGAACAATTAAGCTATTTATTTGTCATAATACTTGGCTGTTTTTTATGTATTACTGCTTTACGCCGTTACTGGCAAACACGCCTTTCTAGGGCATTATCACCACTAGTGATAAAAAACCTTAAGCCATTAACACAATCAACCAAGCGAATGATCCAGCCCAACACATTGACACCACACCCCGTTTGTCACTGTGGTCATCAGCACGTCATCCAATCTCACCAAATTCAATCTAGTTTTAAAAGTAAAGTGTTGATTATTCTATCAATGGGGGCACGCCCTTGCTCTGGTGCCATTCTCGTATTATTGTTTTCTTATGTGATTGAAGTATACGCATGGGGAGTTATCGCGGCGCTAGCAATGGCGGTTGGTACAGCATTAACCATTTGTTTAATTGCTATCTTTGTTCATTTTATGCGTGATAAGGCTATTCGTTTATCGCGGTTAACAGGAAAACAACTGTCCCCATATTGGGGAATAGCAGTAAAAATTTTTGCCGGTGTTTTCTTTATACTGATGGGGGCTTTGATGCTACAAAGTGTCGGGCTGGAGCAATCTATTTCGCCACTTCTGCGTTAACCCAATAAAAAAGGGAGGGCTCCCCCTCCCAGGCATTTGCCGAAGTTACAGTGTGGTAATCTCACTGTGTTATGCGCAATGTCAACTGCTTAAAACAGATTGCTAATGATGAGACTATGCAGCCCCTCACACACTAGCAACCCTTACTACTTCTTTTAACCAATGAGCTCAATTCGAGCAGGTAAACCTTGACGTACAGAAGCACCCGATACCCAATCTAACCATGTATTGGCGACTTCCCTTGTTGGGTCTGCAAAACCTAAATCGTTTAGATTGATCCCTGAACCATTTGCAGCATTCATTGGCATCGGTTGGTCATCTAAATAATGCTGTTTCGCGCCCATTTCGGTATGACCATAGCCATGTTCAATTGCAAGTACTCCCGGCATCACGCCATCAAGCACACTCACTTGAGCCTCTGCTTGGCCACCCGGTGTGGTAATACGAATCCAATCTCCGTGTTTAACCCCCACTTTTGCGGCATCATCAGGGTGAATAGCAACAAGATTCGTAGGTTTAACATGACGTAAGCGTTCAATTACTGTTGTCGAACTACTCATCACATGGGATTTGAATGACATTAGTTTCAATGGCCATTCTTTTTCTGGGAACACCACATTCACATCGTCACCATTTGCCATACGCGGTGGGTAATATGTAGGGCAACCACTGTAACGTTCACCGGTGATCGCGTGGCGATTAACGGCCACAGTTGGGTTCCAAATTTGTAAGCCTTTTTTCCATTGCGGACCAGTTGCATCGCCATCCCATGCTTTTTCATATGGTGCGAAACGGCCACCTCGCGTAAAGATATAAGCAACACGGCGAACTTCTTCAGGTTTTAGCGTATTGGTGATCGCAGGTAAAATACGTTCTACCCCACTAATTTGGATATCTTCCGAAGCGGCTTCTGGTACTGGTTTTTCACCTAGCCACGCCATATTCGCAGCAACACGTAAATAATAATCTTCCGCTGTATTTAGTGAATGCAGGTTGCCATCCATATCTTCAATCACGTTGTCGCCAAAACCAGGTAACCCCAATTCTTTGGCAACTGCAATACAGAAGCTTTCCATCGATACGGGCTGACCATCTGCCGTTTTGGCGGTGCGTGACTCAACAATCGGCCAACGCGCTGTACTCGCTTTAACTTGAACCCCTGACCAAGGAGCGCTAAAACCCCAACTTTCAAAATTATGGGTATCCGGTACGATATAATCTGCCAGCGCAGTGGTTTCATTCATAAAGGCATCAATACCGATAATCAACGGAAGGTGTTTTGGATCTTTCAGTTTTTCTTCCATCACTTGGCGGATACCCGCGATTCCATACACCGGGTTGGTCATATTGGTGATCCAAGCTTTTAATGCATAAGGATAACCCATTAATGCTGATGCCAGTTGCTCAGTGAGTTGCCCTTTAGCAAACGGATACCAAGGTGCTTTTGCAGGATACGGATTTTCCCCTGCCGCAAGGCGCGCTTTGAACTCATCTGATTTTTCATACACTTCATTACTACGCGATAAAACAACGCCTTTTGGTTTTACTTTGCCTTTGTAGCTGGCAATTTTGTAACGTGGACCATCCATTTCACCGTTGAATTTACCGCCCCCAACGGACACGCCACCTTTCAAGTTCAAGTTACCAATCAATGCGTTAAGCATAACGACTGACCATGCAGTGTAAAAGCCATTACCGCCCATCATGCCGCCATGAGAAATAACGGCAGCTTTTCTATCATATGACGTTAATGCTCTACCTAATGATTCAATGGTTTTCACTGGAACATGGCAGCGATCGCTATATTCTTGGAGTGTCATACGATTGGCCGCTTCTTTTAAGCATTGGAAGCTCGATTTTACGGTAACTTCACTGCCATCATGCAATGTCACTTGGCGAGTGACAAACAACTCTGCGGCTGGGACTTCACTGGCAAGTTTCAACTCACCAGACGTATCTTGGACGACATAAGCTTTTTCATCTTCGCCTTCGCCAGTAAGATAAGATGAAATTAATAATTTGCCTGCTAATGGGTGAGCATCATCAGTAATGACTAAATGCGTTGAGTTTGTCCAACTTTTCTCCCCCATCGCTTCCATTGATTTCTCACTAGGCACGCTAAGGTACTTGGCATTATAACGCTCATTTTCAATGATCCAGCGGATCATTCCCATGACTAACGCTGCATCAGTTCCGGGTTGTACTGGCACCCAGTGACCATGGTCATTAGCCAATGTGGTTGTCAGTGGTAGCGCAGGAGAAACCACCACATAGTTAAACGAGTCACGCAGACGTGCTGTCGCTAACTGGCGACCTTGGCGTTTAAATGGGTTACCTGACTGAGCAGGTGAGGTTCCAAGGAATAATGCAAAACGAACGTTATCCCAATCTGGTTTTACGTGCGCATTTTTGTTTAAGTCATCCATTAAAGCACCCGAACCGGCGCGATAAGCAAGACCGCAATAGGAACCGTGGGCACCGAAATTTTTACTGCCAAACGCGTTTTGAGCAAAGCGACGAATAAACCCATCACGCCCGTCATCCCCTGCGTTAGTTACCAGCAACTGGTTCGCTTTGGGGCCCAATTTTGGCTGTGCTGGGTCAAGTGGCGTTTCAAGGTCACGAATAGCTCTTAAACCATCAACATGGCCTTCACCAAATAAATCACCGCCTTCAACAACTTCTTTAATTAATTGCTCAAAACTGATGCGTTGCCACTTGCCCTCTCCACGTTTACCAACACGTTTCATTGGTTCTAAAATACGCAGTGGGCTAGTTAAACCTTCCATTAAGGTTGCCCCACGCGCACAAGCGGTTGACCGATGTTCTAGCCCTGATTCCCCGCTCATTTTATTAAATGCAGTTTTCAGCGGCATTCCATAAGGAAAATGCTCTTCGTGTGATAATGGGTGATAAGGGTTACCTGCGATACGTAATACTTCATTTTTAGCGGTATCGACACGGGCACGAATACCACATTGTGTCCAACAACCAAAGCATTGGGTCATTGCGACTACTTGTTCCGGGTTTTCTTGCCAGCCTTTAGTCGCCTGACCTTCTGGTCGCAAAGAGTTGCCATTAATGCGGTCAAGAGTGACTTTACCAGAAGTGCCGTTAACTAGCCCATCGACTGCGCGTTTGGCCACATCTCGGTAGCTTGCACCAAATAATGCGATACCACCAACTACCAAACCACCTTTAAGCCATTGACGTCTTGAGAATTTAGCCATGTTGCACTCTCCCCGCAAACCAGCGAACACCTTCACGAACAATAATTGTTAACGCAATCCATAAACCAAATGTTCCTACGATAGCCAATAGTCCATCGGTTCCCAGTGGGAAATGATATGGGTTAGCGATAATGTTATATTTTGGTACAGCTTGAACTTCCATTAGGAAAATCCAACGTAATGTCCAAGCAAAAGCCATCGATACTAATGCTAAAACGGTAATGTAAGGGACAGAGCGAACGGCTTTTACATTACTCGCAGACATTCCGAAAGCCACTAACCACAGTGCACATACCCCCATTAGCATCCACCAACCTGGGCTCGCCATGTCTATTTGTTGGCGTACAGCAATACCCGATGTGGTATCCCCTGAAAGCCATAGCGCAAAACAGACAGCAAATAGTAACAACGTAATCACTTGGAAGCGTGCTAAACGGTTTTGATATTGGGGCTCACGACGAGCACCGAGTCCAATCAATGCAGGCAGAACCTGTAATGCACTCAAGAACATAAGTACTGGCATCCACCAGCTGTTCCAGATTGGGCGAGCCGTTAATACAGATGCCTCACGACCGGTATAAAGTAGCAGGCCAATTGCCGATAATGCGGCAAGCAATGCCACCCAGCGCGTCGCTTTAAAGTGTTTTTTCCAAATCATTTTGACGATTAAAGCAACAAAGTATAAGCCGATAAATGTGGTAAATAAGGGTAATAATACAGAGCCCCACCACATCCAAGACCATAACGTTGGGTGTGCATAAAAATGCCACACTCTTGCGGTTTGGTGTAAATCTGCCGTTAGTGCAAGCGGTGCAGTGATCCCCATTGTGATAGCAATAAATACGGAAATCATTTCTAAGCGGCTGTTTTCACTTTTGTTTTGCCAATGTAAATAACAGGCATACAGCACCGCGCAAGAGGCGATTCCAATAAAGAAAAAGTATTGTACCGCCCAAGGAAGCCAAAAAAATTCTTGTGGCTGAGCCATCATTTCAGAAATATAAGTCACTTGGCCATTCATCAGAATACCTCCTGCCATAACGCGGGCTGCCCTTTACCTTGCAGCGGCTGAACAAACGCATCATCTAAACCGAGATAGAATACTTGCGGTAAGGTGCCACTTTCTGGCTTGAGTACTTTAATTTCTGCTTCATGCTCAGTCAGCATTTTACGAATAGTACTGTTAGGGTCTTTTAAATCACCGATAATGCGAGCCCCACCTACACAAGATTCAACACAAGCAGGTAATAAACCAACTTCTAAACGATGAGCGCAAAACGTACATTTATCTGCAGTTTGGGTTGAATGGTTGATAAAACGCGCATCATATGGGCAGGCTTGTACACAGTAAGCACACCCTACGCAACGTTCATTATCAACGACTACTATGCCGTCTTCCCGTTGGAAAGTTGCTTGAACAGGGCATACGGGTACGCAAGGAGGATTATCGCAGTGGTTACATAAGCGAGGTAGAAGTACATTGGTAAACCCTTCTTCGCCCTTAACCGCAACTTGATATTGGTTAACTGTGGTTCTAAATTGCCCTTGAGGGGTTTGGTTTTCAACAGAGCAGCTGACTGTGCAAGATTGGCAACCAATACAACGACGTAAATCAATCAACATTCCATATCGTTTTTCTGGATTGCCTTCTCTACGCGTAGGAGAAAAATTTAGGCCAGCTTCTGCAATGGGAATTAATGATGCTCCCGCAGTCACAGCCCCAATTTGTTGTAGAAATTTTCGTTTACTCAGATCCATAATAGGCTCCAGTACTGACATTGCTAATGCGAAAATAAAAGTTATTAATCAATATGTTATTTGTATTGCATGTGTTATTGACAATGAATACAGTCTCGTTAAGATAACCACTGAAATTGTTATTTCTCTTTAAAACTACTGTATTATCTTGATAAAACTTGTAATGCCATTGTAAGAAGAGAGGCACCACCGCCCTATTGTGGTTTACCACATACCCGTAGCTAAATTGATCTAACGCAACGAATAAGCCAAATATGTTAAAAAAAACATCTATACCGTTGTATCACATACTATTAATTACGCTGCTTATGTGGTCCTTACCGGCCATTTCTGCACAATGGACTATCGGGGTACTGGCTTTGCGTGGGCCCAGTACCACACAATCCCATTGGCAACCATTAATTGACACACTCAATGATTCTATTCAGGGGGAACGGTTTACTTTATTGCCGTTAAACCTTGATGAAATGAAAGAAGCTATTTCTAACCGCAAAATTGATTTTTTACTGACCAACCCCGCGCAGTTTATTCAATTAGATAATCGCTATCACTTGCGCTGGCTATTATCATTACGTTCTGATGTCGAACCAAATAGCACCACCCGTAATGTGATTGGCAGTTTGATACTGGTACGAAAAGAAAGTGATATTTCTGACGTAAAGCATTTGATTGGTAAAAAAGTCGGTGCCATTTCACCTGATGCCTTTGGTGGTTACTTATTAGGCTATAAGGTATTAAGAGATATGGGGTATGACGCGGCTAAAGACTTTCAAATGCAGTTTTTAGGGTTCCCTGCGGATGCCCTATTATATGCACTACGGGATGACTCATTGTCTGCTGCCATTGTCCCTGTCTGTTTATTAGAAAATATGCACAGTGAAGGGCTAATAGATAAAACCCAGTTTCGTCCGTTAATTCAGCATCCAAGTTCATTATCTTGTTTAACTAGTACCGAGCTATACCCAAACTGGTCTTTCGCCGCATTAAGCGATGTTCCAGACAATTTGGTCGATAAAGTCACTAAAACGTTACTTTCAACGGATAATACCACTATGCGTTGGGGGGCTCCTGCCTCCGTCACTCAAGTCGAAACTTTGCTCCGCGATGTGAATCAACATCCACAACAGCGGCAAATATGGCAAGATATCGTCAGTTGGACCATTCAAAACCAAATTACTATTAGCCTTGTTGCGTTGTTCTTTGTTTTACTAGGCGTAAATCACATTTGGATTGCCTTCTTAGTTAGGCGCCGAAGCCGGCAACTCGAAGTGGCGCACAACCGCTTACGAGAACAAGAAGCCAATTTACAAAAAGCTCAGCGATTAAATATTTTAGGCGAAATGGCATCGGGCTTTGCCCATGAACTGAACCAACCTTTATCTGCCATTCGTCATTATGCGCAAGGGTGTATCTTACGCCTTAGCAAGGAGTCAAATAACCACCCACTCATTAGTGCGTTAACTAAAATCGATGACCAAGCGCAACGTGGTGCAGACATTATTCGCAACTTACGTCTTTGGGCAGGGAAACCGGGTCAAGACCCAGCGGTAACATTAAACCAGCAATCAGTGAGGCAAGCCATTAATCATATCTGGCAACTTTTACGTGTAGATCAGCACTATCCAGATGCAAAATTACTATTACCAGAGACACCTGATGTCACCCTGACTTTGCCCGATACACTGCTTGAACAACTCCTTTCTAATTTAGTGAGCAACAGTTTACAAGCCGGAGCCACAACCCTGAGCTTTGGTTTTCACTTTGCACAAGACCGCTTTCTTCTGGTTTTACAAGATAACGCAGGAGGAATGCCGACCGAACAACTAGAACAAGGGATCATCCCATTTCATACCACTAAAAAAGAAGGTTTGGGGCTAGGGTTGGTGATCTGCCAGCGTTTGATCCAAAGCCAAGGCGGCGATATTCGCATTGAAAATAATATCACTGATGAAGGGTTAAATGGCCTACGAGTGACCTTAATTTTCAACTACTATAATAATTCAATAAATTAAGCATGTTTTGCCACACAATTGATAACATTAACTTTAAGTCTATGTGACAATAGCTTTATTAAGACAATCAACGCTCATCAGCTAATACTTTATTTTGTCCCCCTCTAAACTACGAGGTATAAATTGATGCCAGTTATTCATCTAGTGGATGATGACACCGATGTGACCGATGCTTGCCAATTTTTACTAGAAACCCTTGGCTATAGTGTCACCGTGTGGAATGACAGCGAAACATTTATTCAGAATGCAGCCCTTCATCAAGAAGGAGTGGTTTTGTTGGATATGCGTATGCCTAAACTGGATGGTCGGCAAGTTCATCGGTATCTTAGGGAGCAACAAAGCACGCTAGCGGTCATATTTCTGTCGGGTCATGGCGATATTCCAATGGCAGTGGAACAAGTTAAATTAGGGGCTGTCGATTTCCTGCAAAAACCGATAGATAGCCAACTACTGGCGAAAACCCTTGACCAAGCGCGGGCGCAAACAACAAAGGCAACTGAACGTTATTTATTAAAACAACGTTATGAGACGCTCACTCCCCGCGAGAAAGACATTTGCCACTACGTTTTGCAAGGTTTGATTAACCGTGAAATTGCCGAGGCAGCCTGCGTTTCTGTACGAACCGTTGAGGTTCATCGTTCGCGAGTAATGGAAAAAATGGCGGTACGTAACTTAGCTGAGTTAATGAGTACCATGCAGGCGGTTAACGCTTTAAACGAATAATTTGATATAATTTAACCTAGTCTTTTTATTCATTAACCATGACTAACTAAAATATTCGGATACTCATGATATTAGCCCCAAAATTTCAAAAACGTTTTCTTCACCCTCGTTACTGGTTAACATGGGTGGGTATTGGCATCTTATATCTGCTTGTTTTATTGCCTTATCCCGTTATTTATTGGCTGGGAACTCGTTTAGGTCTACTGTCGATGCGCTTTTTAAAGAAACGGGTTCAAGTTGCTGATCGCAATCTTGAGCTATGCTTTCCAGATATGAGCTTAAAAGAAAGGCAGCTCTGTATCGACAAAAATTTTGAATCAGTCGGTATGGGGCTTTTTGAAACCGGTATGGCATGGTTTTGGCCTGATTGGCGAGTCCAGCGTTGGGTTAAAGTTATTGGGGCTGAAAATGCAGCCGCAGCACGAGAAACAGGCCGAGGGATTATCGCCCTTGGTGTGCACTTCCTAACTCTTGAGATTGGTGCCCGGGCTTTTGGAATGTTAAACCCAGGGATCGGTGTGTATCGGGCTAATGACAATGATTTACTCGATTGGCTGCAAACTCGTGGCCGCTTGCGTTCTAACAAATACATGCTTGACCGCAAAGATATGAAAGGAATGGTGCGTGACTTAAAAAATGGGGAAATTCTCTGGTATGCCCCTGATCACGATTATGGCCCACGTAACAGTACTTTTGCACCATTATTTGCCGTAAAAAATGCCGCGACCACCAATGGTTCACAAATTATTTTGCGTCTTGCATCACCTTTAGTGGTGCCTTTTACGCCAAAGCGTTTACCGAATGCAAAAGGCTACGAATTAATCATCCAGCCAGCTATAGATAACTTCCCTATTGAAGATAACCTTGCGACGGCAACAAAAATGAATCAAATCATTGAAAAAGAAATCCTTAGAGCGCCTGAGCAATATATGTGGCTACACCGCCGTTTCAAGACGCGTCCCGAAGGAGAATCTTCTTTGTATGGGGATTTAGATAAAATACACCATTAACTTTTAGCTGTAGTTCATTACCTTAATTCATTCTTTCTCCTGAATAATTTGACCTACAGCTAGGTGACACTTTGAAGCCCCTTTAAAATTTCGTCGTATAAGGGGCAACTAAGTGAAGCCAGCAATACTGAAGGACAATGTATGACAGGAAAAACAGGCTATTGGAAACGAAATCTCTACGTTGTGTGGTTCGGGTGTTTTTTAACCGGTGCCGCCTTTAGCTTGATTATGCCTTTTCTCCCCCTTTACATCGAGCAACTCGGTGTCAAAGACCATGCTTCGTTGAACTTATGGACCGGCGCAGTTTTCAGTATTACCTTCTTATTTTCAGCCATTGCGGCACCATTTTGGGGGCGCTTGTCCGACCGTAAAGGGCGTAAATTAATGTTATTACGTTCTGCCTTAGGTATGGCTATCGTGATGGTATTAATTGGCTTTGCGCAAAATATCTGGCAACTACTGGCTTTAAGGGCATTACTGGGCCTGCTAGGTGGGTTTGTCCCCAATGCCAACGCACTGATCGCCACTCAAGTCCCAGTGAAAAAAAGTGGTTGGGCAATGGGGGTTCTCGCGACAGGTGCGGTCAGTGGGGCTCTGATTGGCCCACTGATTGGTGGCTTACTTGCTGACCAATATGGCCTACGCCCAGTATTTTTTATCACCGCCACCGTCTTATTCATTTGCTTTTTTGTCACTCTTTTCTATGTACGGGAACGTTTCACCCCTGTTTCACGTAAAGACGCACTGTCAGGTAAACAAGTTTTTGCTTCATTACGTAATAAAAACCTAGTGATTAGCTTGTTTTTCACCACCATGATTATCCAAGCCGCTATGGGGTCAATAAACCCTGTTATCACCCTCTATGTCCGTGACCTATCCCATTCTTTAGAAAACCTCGCGTTTGTCAGTGGGGTTATTGCCTCTATACCTGGCGTAGCAGCTTTAATTAGCGCTCCGATGCTAGGTAAGCTTAGTGACCGAATAGGCCCTGAAAAAGTTTTACTTGCGGCACTAGGTACCTCTATCTTCATTCTATTTCCTATGGGCCTTGTTGGGAGTTATTGGGAATTAGGCTTTCTGCGATTTATGCTCGGAGCCTTAAATGCGGCGCTCTTACCCGCAGTGCAAACCTTGATTATTTATAACATTTCTCACCAAGTTACCGGGCGAATTTTCAGCTATAACCAAGCACTGCGCGATGTCGGCAATGTGACAGGGCCTTTAATGGGGTCATTTGTTGCAGCAAGTTATGGTTTTAGGGCGGTATTTTTCTTCACATCCGCTTTGGTTCTCGTCAACTTAATCTATTCATGGTTAGTCATCAGGCGCCAGTCCGATGACTTACGCGCATCACCTTCAGACCCATAACTAATAAGCTATTTATTGCACAAAAACCCGATGATTTCTAAGCTTTACTGACTTACCGAGTGAAAATCTAACCAGAAATAATATAACCAATTGTTTTTAAACAACTTAATCGATTCAAAAATCTTTCTTTTATTGTCAACAAAAATCCTGTATCTTCCCCTACCTTATCGTGAAAAATGAGAGTTATATCGAATTTTCACCTTAAAATATGGCCTTTTACTATAAATTCATTCTGTATATAGGCGATTCTATAATAATGTATGTTAAAAATATGTTTCCGAACTGAAAGTTAACATATCAATAATAATTGACACTCAAGCGCTCGGCTTGGTGTTTTAAATCATGCACAACCTCTCAAGAGATAATTTATGGGAGTTCACAGATGAATAATTCTGCGACTAAAACAAAAACTTTTTTTGGGCATCCATACCCATTGAGTTCGCTTTTCCTCACAGAAATGTGGGAACGTTTTTCTTTTTATGGTGTTCGTCCGTTACTTATCCTGTTTATGAGTGCGGCATTATTACAAGGCGGAATGGAATTACCCATTGAACAAGCTTCCGCTATCGTCGGGATTTTTGCTGGCGGTGTATACATCACGTCATTACCCGGTGGCTGGTTAGCTGATAACTGGCTAGGGCAACGTCGTGCGGTATGGTATGGCTCATTAATTATTGCATTTGGGCACTTATCCATCGCAATGTCCGCCTTTTTAACCAATACTTTCTTTTTCGTAGGCTTATTACTGATTGTCTTGGGAACCGGGTTATTTAAAACCTGCATTACCGTTATGGTCGGTACCTTATATAAGAAAGAAGATACACGCCGTGATGGCGGTTTCTCTCTATTTTATATGGGGATTAACATGGGTTCATTCATAGCCCCATTAATCATAGGCCCATTACATGAAAAGTATGGCTGGCACATAGGTTTTGGCCTTGGTGGCGTAGGTATGTTAATTGCTTTGCTTATCTTCCGCTTCTACGCTATTCCACAAATGCGCCGTTATGATAAAGAAGTCGGCCTCGATTCCACATGGAACCGCCCTACTGTTCAACGCAAAAATGTCGGTAAGTGGGTTACATTATCGATGGTGCTGTTGGCTATTCTTGTCGTATTAATCAACAACGGAACGATCCCATTTAATGCTTCAATGATAGCCAAAAGCTCGGCTTATGTAATTTCCGCTTGTGTGGGTCTCTATTTCTTATTTATGTTTTTCTTTGGGGGCTTAAACAGCAGCGAACGTTCTCGCCTAATTGCCTGTTTAATTTTACTGGTCGCAGCGGCCTTCTTCTGGTCAGCATTTGAGCAAAAACCAACCTCTTTTAATATTTTTGCTCGTGACTATACTGACCGCCAAATGGGCAGTTTCGAAATCCCTACTATTTGGTTCCAATCAATTAACGCGTTATTTATCATTCTGTTAGCACCGGTATTTAGTTGGTTTTGGCCTTCGTTAGCTAAACGCAACATGAACCCAAGCAGCATGACTAAATTTGTGATTGGTATTTTATTTGCTGCTGCTGGCTTTGCTATCATGATGGTAGCCGCAAACCAAGTTCTCGCCACTCAAAGCGGTGTATCCCCATTTTGGTTAGTAGCGAGCATTTTACTGCTTACATTGGGTGAATTATGCTTAAGCCCTATTGGGCTTGCGACAATGACACTATTAGCGCCACAAAAAATGCGTGGGCAAGTCATGGGCTTATGGTTCTGTGCTAGTGCATTAGGTAACCTTGCTGCTGGTATCATGGGCGGTAATATCCGCAAAGACCAATTAGATTCTATGCCTGAGTTATTCTCTCATGTTTCTATTGCGCTGGTGATCTGTGCCATTGTTTTAGCTGCACTGATTATCCCTGTCAGAAAAATGTTGAAAAATGCCGATAAAAACGAAGCTAATGCTTAATCACAAGTATTAATCACCAAATCCCGTTAGCTAACAGAGCTAACGGGTTTCTCACGTTATAATACCATTCACCATAATTAGCTTATTATTTTTTAATAAAATAGACGCTATACTGCCTTTCTTTCATCCTCTTTTCGCCCATTAGGGAAGCCTAAAATGAGCCTTTCATTGCCAATTTATTATGTTGATGCCTTTACTGATACGCTTTTTCACGGTAACCCCGCCGCTATTGTTTTACTTGATGACTGGTTACCGGATGAAAAGTTAATTGCAATTGCAGCCGAAATTAATTTATCAGAAACCGCTTTTTTAGTCGGGCACCATATCCGCTGGTTTACACCAAAAGTTGAAGTTAAATTATGTGGTCATGCAACATTGGCCGCCGCTTTTGTACTTAACGAGGTATTAAAACAAAATAATAACCCTCTCACATTGACGTCTCTTTCAGGGGAATTAACTATCACACCAAGCTCTCGAGGATTTACCCTCGATTTCCCAGCCCTAAGTTCTATACAAAGTGAACCTACGCAATATCCACAATTAGAGGAGATCCTTGGTGTGGAACTTCAAGAGCTTTGGATAGCAAAAGACCGTTACTTATGTTTCCTTGAAAACGAGGAACAAGTCCAATCCTGCCAACCTAATTTGTTCAAATTATCGCAGCTTCCACTACCTGGATTAGTTATTACAGCTAAAAGTGCTGAACAGGGTTATGACTTCGTTTCTCGTTATTTTGCTCCTGCAAAAGGGGTCAATGAGGACCCAGTAACGGGTACCTCACATTGTGCAATAGCACCATTGTGGGCTAATCGGTTAAATAAATTGCAGTTAGTTGGTAAACAACTTTCAGCGCGAGGTGGTGTTATGCTTTGTGAACTCACGGCTAATCGCGTGAGATTAACAGGTAAAGCCACTTTATTCCTAACAGGAAAAATCCATATTTAACCTATAAATCAACAAATTAAAAATCATTTTATTTTTCCTTTTATCCAGTCAACTCGCCGATAACATCCTCAATGGATGTACAAAGTATCGGCTCCCCACCTCCTTGCAATAAACAATTAAATATTTTTTAACATTTAATTAATAGTTTTAATTATTCATTAAATTAGTTTACACTTATAATTATTATTAAAAATATAATTACAATTATAAGTATTACTAATTGAAGCATTGATTAATTGTTAAAACTCATTCAATACAAGGAACTCAATAAGATGGCTATTACTAGAAGAAAATTTCTTATCGGTGGTGCAGTTGTTACCGTTGCTGCTGGTGCTGGAATTTTAACTCCAATGTTAACTCGTGAGGGTAGGTTTGTTCCCGGTAAACCAAGATATGGTTTTGTAGAAGGAACAGAAGGCGCGTTACCGCAGCAGGCTGACGTAGTTGTTATTGGTGCTGGAATTCTAGGAATTATGACCGCCATAAACCTTGTTGAGCGCGGTTTAAATGTTGTGGTAGTTGAAAAAGGGAATATCGCTGGGGAGCAGTCTTCACGCTTCTACGGCCAAGTGATTACCTATAAAATGCCTGATGAAACATTCTTACTCCATCACATTGCTAAACAACGTTGGAGAGAAATGAATGCTAAAGTCGGCGCAGATACCAGCTATCGCACACAAGGTCGCGTTGAAGTTCCCCTCGATGAAGAAGACTTAGTTAACGTCAGAGAGTGGATCGACAGTAGAAATAAAAACGTTGGTTCAGATATTCCTTTCAAAACACGTATCATTGAAGGCGCTGAGTTAAATCAACGTTTGAAAGGCGCACAATCAGACTGGAAAATAGCTGGCTTTGAAGAAGACTCTGGTAGCCTAGATGCAGAAATAGCCGCTTTTGTTATGGCTGATTATGCGAAAAAGATTGGGGTTAAAATTTACACCAACTGTGCAGCGCGTGGCTTAGAAACACAAGCTGGGGTCATTTCTGATGTTGTGACTGAAAAAGGGGCAATCAAAACTTCCCGTGTTGTTGTTGCTGGCGGAGTTTGGTCTAGACTATTTATGCAAAATCTAGGTGTTGATGTCCCAACCCTACCTGCATATCAATCACAGCAGTTGATCTCTGGCTCCGCAACAGCTCCTGGTGGTAACGTCGCTTTACCGGGTAATATTTTCTTCCGTGAACAAGCCGATGGCACCTACGCAACGTCACCTCGAGTGATCGTTGCCCCTGTTGTTAAAGATTCTTTCGTGTACGGTTATAAATATATCCCTCTGTTATCTATGCCTGATTTCCCTGTTCATATTTCCTTGAATGAACAATTGATTAATTCATTCACAGAGCCAACAAGCTGGAGATTGGATGAAGTTTCACCATTCGAAAAACACAGAAATATGACTGCATTACCAGACTTACCAGAATTAAATGCTTCATTTGAGAAACTAAAAACTGAATTCCCAGCCTTTAAAGATTCTAAACTTATTGACCAATGGAGTGGTGCAATGGCTATCGCGCCGGATGAGCACCCTATCATTTCTCAAGTCAAAGAGTACCCAGGTCTGGTAATTAATACGGCAACAGGCTGGGGTATGACAGAAAGCCCAGTTTCGTCAGAAATCACAGCCGACCTGTTACTCGGCAAAGAACCTATGTTAGATGTTAAGCCATTTAGCCTGTACAGATTTAGCTAATATTTAATTATCCCCCAAGAAAACCCTTATATTTTTTAAGGGTTTTCTTGTTGCCTATTCTAATTCTATTCACTAACATTCTAGACTTAATTCAAATGGAGTGATTATGAATAAGTTAATATTAGGGATAGCTATTGCACTGGTCAGTACTGTCGCATTTAGTGAAAAAAATTATACGGTTGAACAGCTAGAAAGTCTGATTGCTGCAAATAATAAACCGTCTATATTGGTACCTTCTTTAGATGGTTCAATCGCAAAAGATGACTTTCCTACCTGCAAATCAGGGCTGATAGAGTGGCTCGACGGTGTAAAAACATACCCAGTTACCATCGAAAAAGATATTGATGGCGAATTTTCAGCCACCATTTGGTCTGAATCGAAAGCTTTTCTTGTTTCCTGTGTCAAAAGCGGGGATAAAGCAAAGGCTATTCGTATGAGTGCCGAATATTCAGATAATTAGAGGTTACCCACCTCACAATAATCTTAAAGACATATTAATAAAATAATAGGTCTTTAAGATTTCCTTATTATTTTTCTCATTAACAAAAAAACCGTCACTGGAACGATTCACCTCACATTTACAGATGAATTTATTTGTAATGAGTATTACACTTACCTTTTAACATTATTTATACACTAAGTAACAACTGTAAGGCTGAACCATGAGTTCCATTGCTGATGATGTCATCGCACAAAAAATTGAACAATCAATTTCCCGCGTCTCTAAAGTCGTGTTCCCAACCACCACTAACCACCATAGTACTTTGTTTGGCGGTACTGCACTCGCTTGGATGGATGAAGTTTCCTTTATTACTGCTACGCGTTTTAGTCGTAAACGCCTTGTCACCGTTTCAACAGAAAAAATCAACTTTACCCATCCAATTCCTTCGGGAACCATTGTAGAACTCGTTGGCAAAGTCATTCGAGTTGGTAGAACCAGTCTAACAGTCAATGTCTCTATCTTTTTAGAAGATATGTATTCTGAAGGTCGTGAAGAAGTGATCCATGGCCAGTTTAATTTCGTCGCTATTGATGACAACGGTAAGCCTACCCCACTATTTGGGGAATAACCTTTTAACCTCGTGAAGAAAGGCTTGTTTTTCTTTCGCTAAAAGGCGTAGATGTACCTACTTTTATTTACGCCTTTTTAATACCGCATATGTCACTCATTATGTGTTAATTACTTTCGAATACTTTTAATTATTGTCAGTGTCTATTTTTAAGTTAAAAATAACAGCTTTCTGGCATAATAATCTAAATATGTTTAATAAACTTAACCTCTTTCCCCACTTCTAATATATACAATATATTACTAGCATCTAAGTCAAAACATACTTATTAAGACAATTTAATTACTATTAGTATCTTGTTACAATAAACACATCACGTTACTAAAAGACCTTGTTTTTATACTCCAATAAGTTGTAATTACCATTAGATATTGATATTTTTTAGTTATAGTCGTAGAGTATCCAGAGATATTCATTACCTAAAAAATGCGTATATCCATTGAGTTTAACTTTATTGTATTATTGGTAGTAGCCTAGGTTTTTCTTTAAAAAGATGTTTCGCATTGTTAACTTTCAGCAATAAAAGATACAGATTACCATCGCTTTTTGATAATAAAAATGAACATTACACATATAAGATATAAAATTATGCTTAGAATTCTCTCACTTATTCTTTTATTTACCTTCTCCATAAACCATAGCGTCGCTGCGGTCCCTAAAGAGACAATTAAAAGAATTGAGCAAGAAGCTCAAAAAGGCGATATTAAAGCACAAGTTATGCTTGGCATCGGCTATTACCTTGGTAATGAACTCAAACAAGATTATGGAAAAGCCAAAAAATGGCTAACTATGGCATCAAATAAAGGTAACTCTGACGCACAACTATTTTTGGGCGATATGTATTTAAATGGAAACGGCGTTGAGGAAAACCTTGAAACAGCGATGGATTTATTTGAAAAATCAGCTAATAAAGGTAACGTTGAAGCTCAAAATTATATGGGGCAATTTTACTACCAAGGTATTGGTGTAAAGCAAAACTATATTACCGCCTTTGAATGGTTTAAAAAATCGGCTGATAAAAAGTTCCCACCTGCCCAATACCAAATTGGTAAAATGCTAAACAATGGTGAAGGCACTGAGATAGATGAAAAAGCCGCCGCGGATTATCTAGCACAAGCTTGTAAAGCAGGGTTGAAAGAAGCCTGTAACAAGAAATAATTTATACTGTTCACGAACTCCCTCTGGCTTGGCAAACTCAATACTCAAAATGAGGGTGCCGAGCCTTTTCCTTTTTCTTTTCCCCATAAAAAATGTATTGCGACTACTTGCTCACAACCTTTAACTTTAAAATTCGTTATTATTAATTTATGGATAATCAATATCAAAATATATGATAATGTTCTAAACTTATAATATAAAAGAAAAAAGGAGAATATATGTACAATACAATTTTAGTTCCGATCGATGTAACCGAAGACGCACTCACCAACCTATTAGTACCCCATGTTAATTCGCTACAGAAATTAAATAATGCGACGGTACACTTTCTTGCTGTAACTGCACCAATCTCTAACTATTTACGTTATGGTGGCACCATTTTACCAGGTGATTTTCCAGATGATGCAAAACAAGCTGAGCTTATCCTTGCTGAATTGAAAGAAAAAATTAAATTGTTCTCGGTTCCTGCAGATAAAGTGCATGCAAAAGCGACTATTGGCTCTGTTAAAGATGAAATTATTGCCGTTGCTGAAGATATCAACGCTGATATTATTTTACTCGGTTCACGTCGTCCGAGCATGTCAACCTACTTATTAGGCTCTAATGCCGCATCTGTAGTGCGTTATGCTAAGACAAGCGTATTAGTCGTCCGATAATAAAGACTAATAATATATATATAGCTAGGTCAGCTCATTTTACAAATGAAAAGTTTAGCTTTAATGATTGTTACAAAAAACAATAAAGGCATACACTTTATCAGACTATTTAAGACCTATTTAGGGTACATTAAAGGCTCATAAACATTTTCGTGATTTTTTTCACTCCCTGCTTTTATAGCAGGGATTTTTTTATGTCATTTACTTAGCTTTTATTTAAGCGAAAACGCTTGAAGGGTACCCCATCAAAATCTACGAGTGCCTCTTCAACAAAACCATAGCGCAAAATTGCTGATAATTTCAAGCGAGTTAAAGGTAAGTGGATCGTTACAGAGTCAACATTAAGTGACGTAAATGCTTTATTTATCATGCGCTCCACCAAGCATTTCCCTGCTCCCCAGAAATCAGGATGTAACACTAAAGCCAAATCCGCATCACCGGCTTCATTTTGTAAACCACCCCACCCTGCAAATTGCTCATCAATCATGATTGCCCACACACCATAGCCATGTTGACCCCAATGTTGCTCTTTGCCAGCAACCCAATCGCGACAAAATGCCTCATCAAATTGGTTATTACCCAGTGGCATATGTTTTAAAACTAATGGATGGGTATTCAATGCAATGATATCTGCGGTGCAGATTTGACTTAACTTACGAAACTCTATCAACATAGTTACCTAGTTATTACTCATATTATACAGTCAGCGAAAAATTGATTAGCGGTTTTGAACATAATTTAAATATCATATTAAAACAATAGCCCACTCAATAGAATGGGCTATTAGCATAGCAATTAACCCATTATTGCTCTAGTGCCATTGCCATGACTTTTTGGAAGTCTTCCCATGAGCAATATCCATTTTTATCAATAGGGCAACCTTTTAGCTCCAACGTGACATGTTGTGGTGGTGTTTGCAGAGACAAGTAAGCATTATCTCTCAGTTGGTCAGCCGTTTGATAAACATATTCTACTTTCATAAAATCTTTATTAGCCTGTTTATCAGTCCAACGCTGAAAGACTAATTTCCCACCAATCGGCGTATGTTCATACTGCTGAGGTAATTGATAAGGTTTAAAATCCATCGCTGACATCAACGACGCAATATTTGAATCGTGTCCGACTAAGAAAATAAATTTTGCAGTTTCGCCCTTATCAACTGACACAAAACCTTTATCAATGTAATTTAATATTGGGTGTGCAACATTCTTAGCAATCAATTTTGGTGTAAACAGCGTCTCTTGATAAGCATTTTTTAATGTGTTTAATTTTTGCCATTTTTCTGGCGAATTGACCATGCCCCAAGCGACTTCATCAGCAGGGAAACCTTCATAATATTGCAGGTCGATAGCATCTACAGCTGAATTGGCCATTTTTAATGGACCGCTAACCCCTGGCTCTTTATTTTCTTCAATAATAAAACTATTTTTCTGGCTATTTAAATTACATAATTTATCCGTTTTACATTTCTGGGAATCTTTAATGTTCAAAACGGTATCAAGCTCTTCATAGCCGGCTTTCAGCGATAAACCATTCAAATAATCATCCATTGCTGAGAGTGCTTTTTGTTTGAACTCTGGGCTTCCGTTGGTAATAATAGGGTTAAATACGGGGTCCATTTTACCAATTTCAGGTTGGTGGTGGATATTCACTTTACAACCGGGGAAAGCACCCGCAGCGAAAAATTGGGCTGTCGCTATGGTTCTTTGTAGGCTGTTAGTATAAAGGTAAATATCCTCACTGCTGGTTGGGCATAGCTCATCCGCTAATAATTTGTTTTGGTCTATCCATTCCCGAAAATAATGCCCCATATACACTTCTAAAGCCCCACCTTTGGTGGTGAGATAACCGCTATGTGCATCCCAAGCAGGCCATTTTTTATCGGTAATCTCAGTAAGAACGCCTGTGTTAACAATCGGTGTTCGTAAGTTATGGCGACTAAGCACTAAAACTTGGTCTAAAACCATATCAGTTTGGTTGTCTGTATTGGCTAGCGCTGGCGCGATAGGTGTGAATAATGCGGCAGATAAACAGAATGTTAGCAATTTATATTTCATTAAATATACCCCTAAGATCCAATCAAAAAAATGAAAAAGTACCCTATAAAAAAGTCAGACGCCCAGACTTCACGCCCAATATTACGACTCATCTAATAATGAATTAGTTAGCTTTTTTTTCTGCGATAAATATCTCAAAAACAACCTTAACCAAAATTAAAAAGGTCATTGACATACCATATTGGATAATTAAGATCACCCCATAAATATAAGGAGTAAATATAATGATAGTCCAAACCGCCACACGTGCACACGATAATGAAATTATTCGTGTTTGGGAGTCATCTGTTAGAGCCACACATCACTTTTTACCCGAAGAAAAAATTGCTGAATTAAAAGTGGCAATTAAAGACATTTACTTACCTAATTTAGCTGTATTTGTCACATTTGATGACCTAGGCAATATGATTGGTTTTCTGGGCTGTGATGAGCATCGTCTCGAAATGCTGTTTATTTCGCCAGAAAACAGAGGCCAAGGTACGGGGAAAAAGCTACTGCAATATGCAATTGACACTCTGGGTATTACAGAGCTAGACGTTAACGAACAAAACCCTCAAGCCATTGGTTTTTATCAGCATATGGGTTTTACACAATATGCTCGTTCTGAATTAGATGGAGAAGGAAACCCATATCCTATTCTACATATGCGCCTTAACCCTGTGGCACAATAACCATGAAAATTATTGAGTTAGAAACCCCTCGCTTACTCCTAAGAATGTGGCAAGAAAAAGATAAACTGCCATTTACACTGATGAACAGCCACCCAGAGGTGATGCGTTATCTCCCTTCAGTGCTAAGCGAGCAGCAAAGTACCGAAATGCTGGCCACAATCATCGATAAGTTTTCCCAACAAGGCGGCTGGGGGTTATGGGCTGTTGAATTGAAGTCTACCAATGAATTCATTGGGTTTATTGGTTTAAACACCCCGGCTAAAACATTGCCTTTTTCTCCCTGCATTGAGATAGGCTGGCGTTTATTACCTGAATTCTGGCATCAAGGCTTGGCAACTGAAGGGGCAAAAGCGGTGATCCAATTAGCTTTCGAACAATTACAGATTGCCGAGCTAGTTGCATTTACTGCGGTACCTAATACACCATCAGAATTGGTAATGAAAAGACTAGGCATGATAAAACAACCAAATAATTTTTATCACCCAGCCTTACCTGATGGCCATTGGCTACAAGAACATGTACTTTACCGCATAACAGCTCACGATTGATTACTGGCAAATATCAACCCATGATGCTTTGACAAGTTCTAACAGACGAGTTGGTGAAATACGTATAGCACTATTCACTGACCCTGCAGCGGGTAGCACTTCGCTATATTGTTGTAGTGAAATATCACAGTAAATAACTAGGTCTCGGGGCAAGCCAAACGGGCAAACACCGCCAACCGGATGGCTTGTGGAGTCTACAACCTCATCCGCTCGTAACATTCTCGCTTTTGCCCCCAATACTTGTTTTACTTTTTGGTTATCAAGCCGCGCTTCCCCTGCACACACGACTAAAACGACCTCATTTTTAAGTTTAAGTGACAGTGTTTTTGCGATTTGGTTTGCTTCAACATTATGTACTATTGCCGCTTGTTGCACTGTTGCTGTTGGGGTGTCAGTTTCTATAATGTCAATATCGGGGGCATGTTGCGCTAAAAATGCCCTAACAGATTGTATACTCATATATTTTCTCGTTATCATTGGTGGCAAGTCACTTTGTCATATGACGATTTTTACCTTACTAAAATTTCGCCATCTTGCAACCTAATGGTTTTACATGAATTTAATTTTAACTATAAATAACATGGTAAAACCAATAAAAAAGCCACCACAATGTATAAACAAAGTGATGGCTTGATGTGACTTAATCTAACAATAAATTACTTTTTGCCTTCAGCTTCAGCTTTGGCTTCTTTCGCCTCAACATCACGATACCAGCGAGGGTGGTGTTTTCTCGCCCAGCGACGGCTAACCTTACCTTCTATCATGCCATTAATTGAGCCTTTCACCCAAAATGCCATATACATATGGATTAGAATCGCGTGGATTAGAATAATAGCGGAAAGTGCGTGGATCAAAATACTCCAACGAACCATCCACATAGGAAATAGATGAGCAAAATAAGGACGCCACATGATAATCCCAGTGATCAGTAGTACGAAAATCATACTCATGATACTCCAGAACATCATTTTTTGCCCCGCATTATACTTACCTACATCCGCCACCTCATGTTCATTACCTTTGAGAACTTCAACAATATTTTTAATCCATGGAAGGTCTTTCTTATCCGGAATATTGTATTTCACAAAACGAACAAACATGAACATCAATACGACGAATATCAGTACACCAAAGAATGGGTGTAAAATTCTTCCCATTTGTGGAGTACCAAAGGTTTCCGTCAACCATTTCAGTGTTGGGAAAAATAAGGCGATACCAGACAAAGCAACCAAAAAGAAGCTGATGACAACAGTCCAGTGACAGGCGCGGTCAATAAACTTTGTCCGCACAATCATTTTGCTTTTTTTACTCATGGTCATCTTTCTCCTCATCATCACTCACTTCTTTGTTCGGTCCAATTCCCACATAGTGGAAAATTAACCCTGCAAAGGTGGCTATAAAGCCCGCAACAGAAAGTGGTTTCAAGACGCTCTGCCACAGATTGATTGGAGTATCAATTTGTGGGTCTTTCGGTAAGTCATGATAAAGTTGCGGTTTATCAGCATGATGAAGAACATAAACAACGTGAGTTCCCCCCACGCCTTCAGGATCGTAAATCCCCGCTTGCGCATATCCTCGATTTTTTAATTTCGTGACACGCTCTTCGCCGTATTCCAGCATTTCCCTCTTCGTACCAAAGCGAATAGCACCTGTTGGGCAAGTTTTCACACAAGCGGGTTCTTGACCGACAGAAACTCTATCAACACATAAAGTACATTTATACACACGATTATCTTTAGGATTTAAGCGTGGTACATTAAAAGGACAACCCGCAATACAATAGCCACAACCAATACAGTGCTCCGATTGGAAATCAACAATCCCATTTGAATACTGAATGATCGCTCCCGCAGATGGGCACGATTTTAGGCAACCCGGGTCTGCACAGTGCATACAACCATCTTTACGGATTAGCCATTCCAGCTTACCGTTTTCGCTTGTTTCACTAAAACGCATCACCGTCCACGATTTTGCACTAAGATCGGTTGGGTTATCATAAACCCCAACGCAATGCCCGACTTCATCGCGAATATCATTCCATTCAGAACATGCCACCTGACAAGCTTTACAGCCTATACAGGATGACACATCAATGAGCTTACAAACTTCAAATTTATCGTCACGCGCCTGTGGTGGAGGCGTAATACTATTGGTCGCGGAACGCTTAATAATGTCTTGAGATTGCATGGACATAGTTCCCTCCCTTACGCCTTCTCAATGTTAACTAAAAACGCTTTATACTCAGGTGTTTGAGAGTTAGCGTCCCCCACAGATGGCGTCAACGTATTGGTGATAAAACCTTTTTGCGTAGCCCCTTCAAAACCCCAGTGAATAGGTAACCCAACGGTTTCAATTGGTTTACCGTCCACCATCAGGGTTTGTAATCTCGGCGTTACCACCGCAACGGCTTTGATAAAACCACGTTTACTACTGACTTTGACCTTATCGCCTAACGCAATTCCTTTGGCTTTCGCTAATGTTTCGCTGATTTCAACAAATTGCTCTGGCTGAGCAATCGCATTCAAACGAGCATGCTTAGTCCATGTGTGGAAGTGCTCTGTTAAACGATAAGTGGTGCCGACATAAGGGAAGTCTTTGTGGTCGCCAAGACGTTTTTTGTCCTCATCAAAGATCCGTGCCGCAGGGTTAGAAACCACATTCGGGTGTAATGGGTTAGTACCAAGAGGCGTTTCAAAAGGCTCATAGTGCTCAGGGAATGGCCCTTCTGCCATCTTATCGATAGCAAATAAACGCCCTAACCCTTCTGGTTGCATAATGAATGGACCTGTTCCGACTTCTGGTGCAGATGCATTAAAGTCAGGAATATCATTACCGACCCATTTTTTGCCATTCCATTCAATTAGCACACGGTCTTTATTCCACGGCTTACCTTTAGTATCACAAGATGCTCGGTTATAAATAACGCGACGATTCAACGGCCACGCCCATGCCCAACCTAATGTGTTACCAATGCCAGACGGGTCACTATTGTCGCGATTCGCCATCTGGTTGCCTTTTTCAGTCCAACTGCCCGTGTATATCCAGCAAGAAGATGCTGTTGTACCGTCAGCACGTAATAAGGCAAATGAGCTAAGAAGTTCACCTTTTTTCGCTTGTAAATTGCCGTCGGCATCGTACAGATCAGCCAGTGCAACTCCGTTATTTTCTTTTGCCACTTCTTCTGATTCAGGGTGGAATTGCTGTTTATAATTCCATTTCATCTGCATCAGAGGATCTTGGCCTTGACCGCCTTCTTTTTCATACAACTCACGAATTTTGTATAAAATTCCTGTCAAGATTTGGCCATCATTACGCGCTTCACCTGGAGCATCCGCTGCCTGCCAGTGCCATTGCAACCAACGACCAGAGTTCGCGATAGAGCCATCTTCTTCTGCAAAACACGTTGATGGTAGACGGAAAACTTCAGTTTGAATCGAAGCTGTATCGACATCATTCATTTCACCGTGGTTTTGCCAGAAATTAGCAGTTTCAGTGACTAACGGGTCGACAACAATCAAATATTTCAACTTACTGAGGCAGCTAACAACTTTGTTTTTATCTGGGAATGACGCTACAGGGTTAAATCCTTGACAAATATAACCCGTGACCTCATTACGGCTCATCATGTCAAAATACTTCATTACATCATAAGCTTGGTCCCATTTAGGTAACCAATCATAGCCCCATTGGTTGTCAGCTTGTGCAGAATCACCATAGAAAGACTTCATTAAACTGACGAAGAATTTCGGGTAGTTACTCCAAAAGTTAACTTGATTTGGTAAGGTTGCTTTTGGTGTATTAGCAGACAGATAGCTATCAATATTCAGGTGTTTTTCTGAAGGCAACGTCAAATAGCCGGGCAGACTGGTCGATAATAACCCTAGATCAGTTAAACCTTGAATATTTGAGTGGCCACGTAAGGCATTAACACCACCGCCAGCAACCCCCATGTTACCAAGTAGTAACTGGATCATTGCCATGGTACGAATATTTTGCGCACCAACCGTATGCTGTGTCCAACCTAAGGCGTATAAGAAAGTCCCTGCTTTATCTGAAGCACTCGTGGTTGCTAAGATTTCACAGACTTTTAAGAAATCAGCCTTTGATGTACCACAAATTTGCTCAACAATTTCAGGTGTATAGCGTGACACGTGCTTGTGAAGCAGATTCCACACACAACGAGGGTCTTGTAATGTGTCATCGCGTAACGCATGACCATTTTCATCAAATTTGTAGTTCCAGCTGGTTTTATCATAACTACGTGTATCTGCGTTATAGCCACTAAAGAGGCCATCATCAAAGTCAAAATCATCTCGAACAATTAATGACGCATTAGTATAGTTTTGAACGTATTCAGCGTTTATTTTGTTATTTTCAATCAGGTACAACAAGACGCCCGATAAGAATGTAATATCGGTACCCGAACGAATCGGAACATAATGGTCTGCCACTGATGCCGTACGCGTAAAACGCGGGTCGATCACAATCAGTGTTGCATTGTTATTATTTTTCGCTTCAATTGCCCAGCGGAACCCAACAGGGTGTGCTTCCGCAGCGTTACCGCCCATTACGACGACAACATCGGCATTTTTGATATCAACCCAGTGGTTGGTCATCGCACCGCGACCAAATGTTGGAGCAAGACTTGCTACCGTTGGTCCGTGTCAGACACGTGCTTGGTTATCAACCGCCAGCATACCTAGCGATCTCGCGAATTTTTGGGTCAACATTCCTGTTTCGTTACTTGCAGCAGATGCACAAAGCATCCCTGTTGATAACCAACGGTTTACGGTTGTTCCCTCAGCGTTTTTCTCCATGAAATTTGCATCGCGGTCATCTTTCATTAAACGGGCAATACGTGTGAAAGCATCATCCCAGCTAATGCGTTGCCATTTATCAGAGCCTGGTGCTCTATATTCAGGATAACGTAAACGATTTTCGCTCTGGATATAGTCAAGCAGGCCAGCCCCTTTAGGGCATAAAGCACCACGGTTTACAGGGTGGTCGGAGTCACCTTCCACATGGAATATCGCGGACTTAGCATTCATGGCACCATCGCCCATGCTATATATTAGTAATCCACAACCGACAGAACAGTAAGTACAAGTGTTACGCGTCTCTTTAGAGCGTAGTAATTTATATTCACGTACATTAGCTATTGCCATTCCAGGCATAAAACCTAACGCAGCTACAGTTGTACCTGCCATCCCGCCAGCGCAGATTTTAAAAAACTTTCTGCGACTAACGTTCATTGCTAACCTCTTTATATTTTTTGTATAAATCGGTGAGAGAATAGCAGCCTAATATGATTAGATATTGCCTAAAATCAATGAAAGTGAAAATAAAAGTTTAATTAATATTAACTGAGTAGTTAAACATCAATTACAAATACTACCAATAGAGTAATTATTGTTAAATTGACTTAGATCAAATGTTACTTTTTGAAATATTTTAGTTAAATACATTTCATTGGCATTTTAAAAAATACAAATAAAAATAGAAGAAAATTAATTCAGGAACTACATCACAGCTGACCAAAAATCAAATTTATTTAATTTCATGAAAAATAAAATATCACCATATAAAACTGGTGGAAAAAACATTGACAAAAATAAGCATGAATCATTTAACATGCTTTAAAATCAATTAATTACAAAAACCCTCAAGCTTAGTCTAGCTTTTTACAAAACTAATATTTAATTGTTCTAATATGAAACAATAATGATAAAAAATACCGAACATCACCACAGATACTTAAATAATAATAAACAAAAAAATAACCGTCTTATAAATAAGCCACCAGATAAAAATAAAACTCAGTTTTACGACAACCTTATCTGTATTTTTGAGGTAACAGCACTAGGCTATCTATGGTTCTTGCAGGCTTATAGTTTAAATATGGAAAAAGTGAATTCATTGAGAACTCACTTGCGAAATAATAATGACGTTCTTTTGGGATATTACTTTATCTAAATAATAATCTGTTTTTTACTCCCAGCCACTAATAATGATACCGGCGCCAACAAGCACAACGAAAGCCCCAACCCAGTCAGTTACCAAAAGTGCGACCCCATCGACAACTTTTAGCCATACTAACGCTGTGACAATATATATCCCACCGTAAGATGCATAAATTCGGCCACTGGCTTCTGGATGTAATGTCAATAACCAGACAAATAGCATCAAACTTAAGGCTGTAGGGATTAATAGCCAAGGCCCTCCCTGTTTTTTCATCCAGAGATAAGGGAAATAACAGCCTGCAATTTCAGCTAGTGCAGTGATAAAAAACAAACCAATAATTTTTATCGACATAAGACCCCATTCAAAATTAGCGCTACTGATTTCCCTTCTATAATAGCAACTGACTGTATGAAAAAAACACATGCTTTTATGAGGATTTAACTAACATTAATGAGATTCGTCTCGCGATAGGTAATACAAAGAACACCGTTGGAAAGGCAATCATCCAAGAAATCCCCCAAGAGCTAACCCAAGATGGGAAAACTTCCGAAGTAAAACCTAGCGCTCTAACAGTACTAATAAGGGAAACGATCCCACTCATTACAAGGGATAAAAAGAAAGGAACTAGAAAGATCATCGCACGAGCAGGTAATTTGGGAATACCTAATACATAATTACGACTTTGATTTGGCATAAAAAACTCCAAGGTTACTGGCACACATAAGCATATAACTATTCGTGTGACCAAAAGTTATATGCGTTGGTTAACGTAAACGCTTACGAGTCTAATGACCAATCTCCGCTATTTTATAAGCAGCAAAAATTTTGTCAATTAAGCCCATCCCCTAAAAAGCATTTTACCCACTAGACTTGCACCATATAACCAATTATTATACACCGTATAATTAATCAATGGGGAACAAATATGATTACGGGGCATGTATTTATTGCCACTAGTTTAGATGGCTACATCGCACGTAAAGATGGGCAAATAGATTGGCTTGGGTGCATTGATACTTCTAATGAGGATCATGGCTATGACCAATTTATCAATCAAATAGATGCGATTGTGATGGGAAGCGGCACCTTCGAAACACTAAGTCATATCACACCTTGGGTGTACAATCTTCCGGTTGTCGTACTTTCTTCTACATTAACCAACCAAGCCGTGCCTGAACATTTAGTGGGGAAAGTTCGTTTTAGTGATCAATCCCCTGAAAATGTGATGAAAATGCTGGAATTAGAAGGATGCCAACACGTCTATATCGATGGAGGGCAAGTGGTTCAATCATTTTTAAAAAGGGGTATGATTAGCGACCTAATTATAACTAAACTCCCCATTCTACTTGGGAGCGGGCGCCCATTATTTGGAGACCTCAATCACGATATTTTACTCAACCACCTGCATACACGCAGTTTCCCTTCCGGCTTTGTGCAATCTAAATATGAGGTTTTAAAGTGAAAGATAAAAAGCCTGGCCGCCCGCCAGCTAACCAGCAAACTATCTCTTTAGAGTTGATAGTGACTAAAGCTATTGAAATGTTAGATGATAATAAGGTTGATAACCTATCTATGCGCATGCTGGCCAAAAAGATAAACGTCAACCCGATGGCGCTCTATCATTACTTTTCAGATAAAGATGCCTTAATACAAGCTATTGCCAATAGGCTTTATCAAGATATTCAATTGCCTGACTTGCCTGACCTTTACCAACAAATCGAGTCGCTATTACTGCATTACAGGCAAAAAGTGACCCTTTATCCGCAAATCACCTTAGCTATTTTCAGTTCCCCAAATGCTTTTCCAGAACAAGCCAAAAGGATCACCGAAATACTCACCCAACAATTAATGAAACTTGGTTTATCTCAAATAGAAGCAACGAAATGGGGGCATATCCTAATAGATTATACTCATGGAGAAGCGCTATCAGTATCCCCTAAAAATCAAGCTCCCTCATTCACACCTGAAGCCATCCACACTGCTGAACTTAGTTACAGTGAGACTATTAAAATGTTACTTTTCAAGATAAATAGCAAATAATAGTGCTCCTAGGCAATTTTACTCATCAATTTCACATCTAACAGTTCGACCCTATCTTTTACCTGACTAATGAACTCGTTAAAGTGCGGTGTATTATTATGCTTATCAACGGCTTTTTGACTCTGCCATACCTCAAAGAAAACAAATGTATTAGAGTTGTCATGAAGCTGATGCAATTCATATTGAAGGCAACCTTCTTCCTGATGGCTCGACTTAACAATTGACTCTGCCGCGGCTCTAACATAAGCAACTTCGTTTTCTTTTGCTATTACCGTTGCAATGATCCTAACTTCAGACATAAAACCACCCTATCATGAATGATAAAGTAATTAATTTATCACATAATTTCATTATTTATTCTTAAAGATAAACAATTACAAATAAAACAAAATTATATTTTATTTTATTACGGAATTGGCGTAACCTTAAAACATAACGTGATAATAGACTTAATCACGTTATATAGAATCAAAGTATAAATAAATTTAATATTAAAATAATTAAACTTCGTTCAATACTGTATTTATAAACGCCATGCGGTGTTCATTTCCTCCCTGGGTTACATAGTCACAATTCATCCATTTACTATTTTTTAAACCTACCGCTGTCATACAATGAAAAATAGCATCACTAACAGGGTCTCCCTCTTTAATAATAAATTTTGTGGCTTCTTCTGATGTCGTGACAACAGTAGTTTTGGGGATGTCTAGCAAAGGTAATAATTTTTTCTGCTGTTCGTTATAATACCAAGCAAAACCGTTAAGCATTACTTTATCAAAAAAACCTTTTAAAATTGCAGGCATTCCCATCCACCAAACAGGAAATATGACAATAACTTGTGAGCTATCTTTCAACATTTCTTGGTATTTTCCAACTAAAGGATCAATATAGTTACCGGTGGAATAAAGTGCGAGCTCTTCTTCTGCTAACACAGGGTTAAACTTATCTCTATGCAGGTCAATTACCTGATAATCTTTCTTTTTTTCGGTTAACCCTTTGGTTATATTATCAAGTAAAAACTGGCAGAAGCTCCCTTTCCAAGGGTGTGCATATATAATTGTCACCATAAAATCTATCCTTTTATTAAAATATCAATATCTAATTTTTTATTATAACTTACTGTTAATTGGCTAAAATGACTAAGCTCAAATATATTATCTAGAATATTTAAATGTTTTTACAGTTGAAAATAATCGGTGTAGCATAACTAGACATACAGTATTCACTGGGGGTTTCATAATGAATGCGATTCAATTAGAAATTACGCCTCAAGAAACCAATCTCTCTTTTCTATCCAATAAAATTACCTTACCTATTGGTAGCGACAGTATTAATGGGTTTAAATTTCAACACTCACCAATAACACCTTATGAAGCAGAAATAGCCATTGAATTAATTGAAAACACGGTCATTCCTGCTAGAAAGCAACTCTCTATAAATAACCCTGTTCTGATTAATAGAGATAATAAACTAAAGGCCATTTGGCAACACACTGGTAATACAGAATATTTTTTAACTACCCAGCAGATTGAAAGTGCATTTAACGAGTTGGTTAATGTCATCAATGGTAGCCCTATTAACTCAACAACTTTACCAACAGACACCTCGTTTACTGCTTTTTTAATCATTATAAGGGAACTGACACATCACTGGGAATTAGATGGCATTTACCTTAAATAAAAAAGGCGGTAAATATCATTTCTATTTACCCCCCTTAATCATCTTTTGATAAATAGTTTATCAAACACTTATTTTTTCGTTGCAAGAATAATACTTGATGCTTTAATAATAGCAGTCACAGGGCTATTAACCATTAACCCCATCTCAGAGGTACTATTGTTTGTCACCACCGCAGATAACAAAGTACCTGCTTTTGTTCTTAAATTGACCACTGAATTCACACTGCCCTTTTCAATAGACTCGACAATGCCATTAAATTGGTTACGAGCAGAGAAATTATATTCATTCTCATCAGAAACAAGGACTACCCAAGGCGCTTTAATAACCGCAATTACAGGTTTCCCTTTTTCTAGACCTAGCTGTGCAGTACTATTTTTAGTAATAACCGCAGTAATGCTTTCCCCACTCGCTAAATCCAAAATAATTTCATCATTGACAGCACCAACACCAATGGATGCAACAACACCTGAAAGTTGGTTTCTTGCCGAAATAGTCATTATATATCCCCTATGAAATGGCTGCTTTATACTCTATTCAATCTGTATGTTAATACAAATTAAACAATCATGTTCATGCCTTAATCACACTTAACCATTAACAACAGGGTCATTTTTATCATATTCAGGGGAGGAATCATGGTCATCATGCTGAGGTCGATTTTTTATTTCTATATATTTTTTTTCACAATCGGTTAAAAATTGCAGCGAATCCGTTTTCCCTGTTTTCTGGTCAATTAAAAATAAACTAATTGTTTTTTGTTTTGGGGAGAAGATCTCAATAATTTTCCCGCTATCGTGGTAATAATCACCTTTATTAACAATGACTTTAAAATCTTTAACGGTCTTTATTTGCTGTTGTTGTTGGCTTTTTTCCAGTTTATAGCCTGCATATTCACCGGCTTCAAAATCACGAATATTGAATGCGCCATTGTAAGAAAACACTTTAACTGTCGGAGCCGCAGTCGGAAAAGCAAAAAAACCATTTCTATCTCTAGAAATCTGATTAATCGATTGGTCAATATTACATTCGTAAACTAACGTTGAATTAGAAGTCTGACAGCCTGATAACACAACTAAAGCCGTGAGCAAAATTCCTACTCTTTTCATATCATCCCTTATCTCTTCAATGTGTATAATTTAGCTCAGTATAAACATTGTTATCCTTAAGCTAAACATTCATATTGTAAGAATATACTGCTGAGATAAATCAAGCTCACTTTAATAGACAATTATTCAATTGTTCAGCTGTATGACCAAATTATCAGATCCTAACATTTCAAGCGTTCCAATTTAAAAGGGATTCCACCTTTCGGCTAAGAACCTACCGACACATGCTTAGCGGGTTCTGCCCTCTTGGCCAATTGATTACGGATTACCCAGTAAATAAAGTACAATCAAGTTGCTGTTGTTTTAATCAATAATTCAATAAATTTACTGAATTATTGATTAAAACAAAGCTCACATTCCAAATCCTGCGCGACAAGAGGTAATTATGAAAAACGGGGAGGAGCCCGCCCAGCAGTAGTGGGTGAGCACCTTATTTCATACGATGAAATTTAAAGGATTGCCTGCTCACCCAAATTAATTTTATAACTGCGCCATCGAAATGGTGATACTGGCGCTCCATGCACCCTGGCTCCCCGCGGGTACGACTAGGCTATCTGGCTTAAGGGCCATTCCGTAAATAAGGGCATAGGAAATAGTCTCTCTCGTACTAGTCCCAATCCCCAGTCCTGTTGTACACCTAGATGAAATATATCGTCCAGCCCATGTCGATGCCTGCATTGTCGTCCAAGGCTGTGGTGAATCAGCTAAAGCACTTTGTAAACCGTCATTTATCATCGTGCTTAAAACAGGTGCACTTTGCCTCCCCGTTATGTTGATGGTGGGGATGCCAGTGGTACCTAGAGGACTGTCCATCTGCAAAATGTCATTAGGCAAGAAGCAGGATGACTGACCAGGAATATATTCGCTCAAAGGGAGTGGGGCTGCTGCTGTAGAAATCGAAAGGGTATCCGTGCCAGTTGTCGTATTATGCGTATTGTACACAACTACACGTGCGTGGTCAGCTGATAAGGTCAACGTTCCTGTACCTGAATCTACCGTTGCTGGCAGTTCGATGGTTGCAAACCCCGTCGTAGGATCTACCGTCGGAACGATAACATTGCCGCCAGTTAGCAGGGCGACTTCCACTGGTACGTGTAAACCTGATTGAAGGACACCTGATTGCGCTACTGGAAGTTCAACTGACATCGGTAAATAAGCCATGGCTGCGCGCGCCCATACATTCGCAGATAAATCATACACATCATTACCCGAAGATGCTGTTGTATCCGCATCAGTTGGGTTTAAATTGAGATTTTCCCCACGGGGGTAGTCATACACGGAAAATACCCAGTTCGGATTATTTTGCGTAAAAGCCCCGAATAATGTTACCTCACCTACATCTGCCGGTGCGGTCGCTGCCACCGCAGTGCCTACCATTCCCATCGCAATCGCTATGGTCGATAATTTAATCAACATTCTCATCTTTTGTTTCTCCAAAATGACTTAGTTATAGGCAACTTGCACGGTGAATACACTCTTCCACATCGTCGGCGTGATAGCGTCTGTGAAACTTAATTCGCCTGCTGTGATACCTGAAGCATAACCCGCGATAACAGGGTTAGCTGAGTCTTGTCCATTATCTAAATATGAGCCATTGAGCTCTGTGTTAACATAGGTCGTACCAGTCGCCCCCGTAACATCGCCCAATTTCGTTTCTAATTTCGTTAACGCAGCATTATAAATTATCGGCACTGCTGTATCTGGTGATGCGATTTGGTTCGGCATCGGTTGGACTGTCAGAGTGCCTCCCGCAGGTGCGCCATTGGATGCCAACAATACTGGAGTGATGGTCAGCTTCAACGTGCCTTTAGTACCGTCATTTGCCTCTGCTTCCAGAGGAAGTGTGACCAAACCGCCCGTCGTCGTTGTGGTCACTGTTGCACCACCTTGCACATAACTAATGAGTGGGCTTAGGTTATTGAAAGGGATGCCTGGTGTGGTCGCATCCATGTACCCCTCCAGTAAATGAAGAGGGTTTTTGTGATTTTCCAATATGTCCCACGTATTCACGCCAGACGCATTTGTTGCAGCGCCTTGCTCTAAGTCAATACGGGTAATTAATGTTGGTAAAACCCAGTGCCACTCCGGCAATGCACCAATAATTACGCCACCAAATTTAATGTCATGATTAATCGAGCCTGAGCTCATCTCGTCCGCATTCGCGGCCCCCCCGAACAATGTCGTGGTCAGTGCTACACTAAGTAGCCCTAAACGATATAATTTCATAATTTTCTTCCTATAGGTTAAAAAATCAATTTATTGCTTGGCTCCTACCCGAAAGCAAACAGCCTGTTGACTTACTTCTCATTAGCGCTACCAGGAAGCCGATCCGTCTCACCCGGTGTCGGTAATACTTCAACTATTCGGATATCCGTCCGAATATCTCCACGATATACTGTTGGTACCATCAGACGGGGTAGGCCCCCAGTGTTAACCTTGACGTCACGAGCCGGTTTCCCCCAAGTTAACGTAACACCACGGTTATCCGCGTGCGCGGTTACGGGTACGACTTTCCCATCAATGCTCACCTGTAACGGTAACTGCCATTGCCCCAAGGTACGCGGATCATTCACCAGCTCAGCGGGGTGTTGCACCCAAACAATGTCATTCTCCCCCCGGCTTGAGCCAGAGACTAAATCGGCGCGCTCAATTAGCACCTGTGTAATGCTCGGCTGCGTTTCCTCAACGTCATAGCGAAACAAGGGGCGTCCCGATAAAGTAGGATTCAGCTCAGTCAACACACCACGCTGCATCACACTGCCATTAATCACCCCCAGCGTTTCGATGTTTTCCTCCACTGCACTCATAACCACCGAACTGAACATGAGAGACAACAACGCCCCCATCCATCCGCATCGACAAAATAGGTCTAGCTTTCGAAAATAGTCCATATAGCGCTCCTTTTGTTCTTCTGTGAGCGTTACGGGGTAGTCGAATTGGTGACTGGCCCAGTGCCTTTTATCTCATGAGTGCCCGCATACCCTAAGTCATCCAGTGCCACCACACTTTTCGCCATACTACCTACAGGCAATGTCACGGTTTCACCCGGTGCAAACATTGCTAGTTGTTTATGGGTCATGTCATCCAACGCCACTGGCACTTCTTTCGCATCTAACACATCTGCAATCGCAAAAATGTACGGAGTGGTATTCATTAATACCGGCTTACCGCCTTTGCTTATGAGCGACAAACCTGTTTCTGCATTTTTACGTCCCTCTACCAGATTGGCTGGTCGATACAATAGTTTGACTTTAGTCCGTAGGGCTACCGATAATCCGCCTTCTTTATTAACAGGTGGAATTTCTTGTAAATTCACCCAGTAAATCGATTCTTTATCTTCTGGCATCTCATCCAGCGCTTTAATCACACGCAGCACTTGTTTACCATCACCTGTGATTTTAAAAAATGGGGGCGTCACCACGAATGTTGGGCGAGTATCCGTTTCTTTGATATTCTCAATCCAAGTCTGCCCGCCATAGGTTTTCTTCTCTGCATTTTTCACCACGATGGAGATAGCGTCTTTATTACCCTCAAAAATGTAACGCGTCTTGTCCATAGACAAAGCGGCCATCGAGGAGGCAGACATCGTCAATGAAAGCACTGCTAATAAACCCGTAAAGAGAGGTGTCAATTTCATAATGTGGTTACCCTTACTTTTAGAATGTTCTTTGTGTAAATATCAACGCATACGATCGGCTGACCGATTGAGAGCTATCGAACGCCCCTTCACGTTACAACGCCTCGCACGTCACTTCCTGTAAAACGGCAGATTCACTTAAAGCCTCTTCTGGTACCTGACAATCAGGGAACACAATGGTCCCTAGCGCATCTACACTGTTAATCAGCAGTACGCCATGCGCACCGACAAACCCCAGTGGTACGCCACTTTCTGACGTTGCCCAAAGCCCTGGTGACATCAATTCACCATCGACACGCCGCACTTGCAGTAGATAACGTTTAATTGTCACCGACTCAAAGGGGACGTATGTCACTGATGTTCCGGTTGGTTTGATTTTTTGGCTGGTGATGCTCAGTTCGGTATTTGCAGGTAACGTACTTGCATCCAACGTTAACGTATTGGTGCGATAGCTGTTCATTGGTACGATCAAATTACCATTGCGGTCAGTTTCATCTAGGCGCCCCATTAAACTGACGCCAGAAGCGTCTTTCACATTCACGACAGCCACTGTGTCAGAGATATTTTTACCGAAAATAACACTGTTATTGGCGGGTAAATACATCATCGACCCCGACAGTGAACCTGACCCCGTCGTGCCATAGTCAGTTCGGCTCATTTGGCCATTCAATTGGGCTAATGAACCGCTATAGGCGCTCCATAAGTTCGTTTGGCGACTCATCGAGCTGTCACTGCCCCAACTTTCGCTGGCTGAGACAGACCAACGGTCAGTTAGATTAGTTGAAGCCCCCGCAGAATAGCTGTTCCCTGTATTTTTCCCCGTCGACATCGATGCAAACGTATTGACGTTATTCCCAAACACCGAGAATGGAATAGATACTGACGTTGAAATACTGTATTGATCATCACGAGCAGTTTTGTAATAAGAAGCGGAGACCGATAAGTTGACCGCGCTCAAGCGGGTTGAAAAACTGCTATTTAGCCCTCTTTGTGACCCATCTTGGTTCCAATACCAACGTTCCCATCCCCCCACTGAAAAACTACTGCCTTGCCAAAGAGGCTGGCTAATACCAATGTTAAGATCTCTTTTTAATCGTTGACGCTCAGACAAACGGTCATACTCTAAATCGTTATATTCACCCAACGTATCGTACGACTGGCTCATTTGATTGGTCGTCAATCGAATCGACGTTCCCATATCAAAGGTTTTAGCGTAAGTTAACGTACTCTTTTGGCCTTGACGGTTCCCCCCACTGTAGCGTGATTGAGTACCCGATAAACCAGCTGAAACAGAGCCAATTCCCCATAGCGGAGTCGTAATGCTGCCCGTTACTCCAGTAAACTTATTGGCAACCAACGCCCCTGTCCGCAACGAAAGATCACCAAAACCGTACCCATAATTAAATGCGGCAATGCCACCGGAAGGGGTTCCTTTAGCGTTATTGTTATCAGTCACCCCGAATGATACAGAGTACTCATGCTCCCCAGGAGAAAGCTGACCATTAATCAACGTAATGGGGAAAATTTGCTGCGTTTGTGAACCATCATTTTCCGTAACGGTCATAACCACATCGCCTCCGGTGAGTACCGTTACATCATTAATTTCAAACGGCCCTGGTGGCACCAACTCGCTGTACAACGTGGTATTGCCTTGTCGCAAGGTTACCCGCGCGGTACTAGTGGCAACCCCACTAAATACTGGCGTATACCCTGACATCTGCCGACGCATAGTATTATTACTACTCAGCGTCATGCCATAGGTCGATAAGCCACCTAAATCACCACTACTCACGGATGTTTTGCCTATCACGATATCTGACTGAAGCTCTAATAACGCCTTGGAGACGGTAAACATCGCTACGGATGAGTCATCTTGGCTTAATGAAGCACTACCCCGCGCCACCCACTCATCGATATTGGCCAGCAAGGAGGTTGAGCCGTAATAATTCACCCCATCACGGTACTTATTCGCATTGAGGTTGTAATTAAGTCGTAATGCATTATTGCCAAAGCCCCAATCCAGTGAGGTATCTTCCTTAGTCAACCCTGCTTGCGGGATTGTTAGTGTCAAAGTTTGTGATGCTGCATCAAAACTGACTTCGGTATTAGCTTGTTCACCAAGAGCATAACAACCCGAGTTTTCCTCGGAACCCGTCCGAAACGTTTGGATAAAAAAACCCGGCCGCAAATACACCTCAACACTCGCCAACCACGCAGGTGTAAAGCATAATTGGTGTTTCTCCTCAGGGGTCACGGTTAACAGCCTCTTCCCCTTCCCGAACCCATTAATACTCACATCGACGAAATAGCGCCCTGGATAATATTGCGCATTCGGGTCTAAGAAATCAGCGGATTGCGCGGTGTCTCCGCCTTGCAAAAAACTCCAATTAAGCTCATCATTCGCCCACCCCGCATGCGGCAAAAAAAATGCCACAGCCAACGCCATCCCCAAAGAAGAAAAACGCTGACAGGGCAAACGCGTGGGGATTAAAGAAATTTCCCCACAAGAGAAAGGCAATAGCACGTTCGTTTGAATGTTCATTATTACCCCATTATTGATAAACAAGGGTTAATGTGAGTGTGCCAGTAAACTTACCTGGCTTTGCCTCATCTGCATTAACGAGACTGGCTAGAAAATCAAACTGCCCACGCGCTGCAAATTCCACCGGATACTGTACTTCTCGGTGACTTTGCGTAATAAAACCAGGCCCATCCACTGCCGTAAAACGCGCCTCAGGATTGGTAGGTGTGACACGAACGCGAAGTGGCGAGACGCTGCCGTCATCGTACCGAGTAACCACCCCCTGTTCATCCAGCTGATGGTTACTTAAATCACCAAACGTGATGGTGGCAAAGACATTCGTTCGCGCATACACCTCGAAAGCGCTGCACCCAATGTCCCCCCCATCATATTCACTTAACATTAAAGAAAAGGTTTCAACAGGCGTCTCACGCAACCTGGGGTTTATCACCCCAAAATCAATCATCCCCGTTATGCCACGCTGCCCATTTGCCACGATAGAACCTTGACAACTGGAGGCCACAACAGTGGCGGTGATACGTGTCGTGGTTTCAGCCAACACAACTGTGGGCAGTAATAATCCCCCTGTTAGCATTAAAAAACGGTAAGTCGTTAACATGTTCCCTTCCCTTTAAGCGTTATGCTGTTATGCCGTCGAGCCTATCAACCATTATTCGCTGAGATGCGTTGCTATGTGAATTTAGTGTTGCTGTGTGTATTTAACGCCCTGATTGAATACACAACTAAGACACCATAATGGCGCCTCAGTGGTGGTGATATTTTTTTACTTTTAATTAAAACCGTACAATAAGATAGAAATAGAAAAGGATATTCTCGGGGTTTTCCCTTCCTATTTTATTATCAAAAAAATGAATTTTTGACGCCTCTGTTATTTTTAATCTAATTACCGATAAAAATTAAAAATTCAGGTTTGTTTTTTTAGCAACTAAACTACAAGAGTCCCCCATTACTAAACACCTACCTTCTTAACTCTTAATCCTTTCCTAGGTATTTCAAAATAAAAGTTATCACGAGTTACCTGGAATAAAACAGAGTTCCAATTGAAATTAAGTGAAATTAAAAAATAAAGTTATGTTCGGTTTTTTCTTATTGTTATGGATTAATTGCCATCAGTCAGCCCAATTCACAACCTTAATACGTTGAGTTAATTCTATTTTAAAAACAGACTCATTATTTGATATAACTCGTATGTATCAATACATTTATACAAAAGCAATCACAATATGAGTCACCAGATAACCCCATTTTAAAACTTAGTAAGTATCGCTATTTTCTTTCATACTTAATATAAACACACCCTAAATAATTGTAAAAATGTTTATACCATTTAAATTAGCCAATCCGATAGATAAAAACTATTGATAAAAAAACAACAATCGCTACAACCAATTAAAACACGTAAAAAGATATTAAATGAAAAACAATAAATCCATTACCTTACAAGTGGTTATCGCGTATTACGTGTATCAAGCTATTTGATAAGTTATATGCAACAAAAAAAACAAAACACGTAATCCGATAATTTACACATCTACGTTTTATTTGAATTTTTATTTAATATAACTCGGTCAATCAATAAATGAATATATAATTAAACATTAAAATCCAACCACCTAATTATGAAATAAAAAACAAATAACAAAAAAGAAAGAAAACCAATAAAACTACTGCATAAAGCCAAATTATAAGATAATTTCGTTTGCAAAAATAGATTTTCACCCCCCCGCACATACAATAAAAAATAACTTATTCATATCAATTTAATTAAATAACATCAAAAAAAATGTTATAAAAAAGCAATTAAGATTAATAAAAGTAAATATAAAAAACACTCTCCCTTAATAAAAATAAATCACCCCTATTCTTAATATCCTTAACACCTAATTTTTCCATTTGCGTTAACACATAAAATAATATTAAAAATATAATCACACATCATTAATAATGTAATAAAATAATAACCATGAACCCCAAAAATAATAAAAAACGCTTTGCTCATCTCAATAATATATTCATCTGCCTATCGGTATCATACGTTATATTGGTTCTGTTTTTTAGCGTTACGTTATGCCGTAAGTCGGATTATGACCTATACTTTTACACATTAGAGACTCGTACCAGAGCTCCTAATCCCGTCTCGATGCCACTTTCTATCCACAGCAAATTCCCCTTGAGATGATACAGTGACGAGCTCGTTTATGACTTGAGGAGAGAATTAGAAGCCCCCGATATTTGTTATTAATCTTATCTGGTCATAAATGGCGATACGCTAAAGGTGACGAGGGTTTAGACAGCGTAATTTGCTTGTCTGTAGCTTGGGGAAACGAATAGTGGTTACTATTTTTGCGCAGAAAACAGCACAGCAAGGTGGTAGGTATTACAAATGCAATCGCCCCCAATATGGGGGCGATTGCATTTAACTTTGTTTCACTCCCTACATGTTAAGGCCAGATGACTCGGAGTTCTCCTGTCCCAGACGCCTCACCAGCTCGTGCATTCGGCTTCATGCACGCGAAGAACGAGAGCTTATAGTTATAATTATCTTTGTTGCCCACAGTGTCTCGGGTCCCACCTGGCACTTCGTATTCGGTGGACCCCATCGTTCCCCACCGTACCTGTCCAGCTTTTCCTGTCATACTGCACGTGACGGCACCAGAGTTATTGTTGATAGCGATGACATTTCCAATCACGATATTGGCTGCAGTAATCCTCAGGTCAGGCCCTAAATACGCATTCCCAGGGCGCGCGGCCCAAGTGGCGTTAGCATAAACTTTCGGACGGTACTCATCTTTTTCGGCTTCAGGTACGACATCGCAGCTGATGTTTAAATTATTCGGTCCTATAAATGGAATGGCGTCATCCCCTAAGTGCCCAGTCCCGGTGATCGTAGAGACATGGTTCTGTACTTGGCAGGTACGCGGTTTGGGTTTTACGATCACGCGACCAGCAGGGGCGATGTTCACGCGCCAGCCAGTAATTTCATCTACAATTTGAAATCCTGGCATTTCATATACCCCCGGCTTAACGTTGGGCCCCACTATGATGGTCGGTCGTCCTTTGATATCCATCAATTCAGGGGCTTTGTAATCCTTCGCCGATGCCAATGCCCCTACCTTATTTGGCCCAACCTTACCCACTCCCGTTGCGGATACTTTACTGCTTTGTTTACCCATCGTTTTTTGGCCGTTTAAGATACTGGGACAAGTGTGGTCTATTTGAAAACTTGTGGTTGTACTTGGATAGAAGGCCGGATGAGCGTACTGCCCTGACAGTATGTTTCCTACTGTTAAGAGGGAATTTGGGATCCCTTGCATAAACCAGTATTGCGTTGCCGCCTCCCCTTCGGGGAACGATTGCCTTGGGAAGTGTGAGCAGCCCGCATTACCATAACATTCGGTCACATACCATGCTGCATTCCCCTGCGCACCGACACCCCATCCGACCGGTTGCGTTTGGCGAAGATTTGACGCTAATTGTGCGACACTATACTCTGCGCATGCTATCGGTTTCCAATGCTTCGCTATCATTACTCGATAATTACCATCTGGTATCAGCACACGCGGCCCCGCTGGATCCAGGACACCGTTACTCTTCAGGGTCACCACAGTGCCCTGAAAGGGCGCTGCTACAGCGGGGGCCCCACTATACACGTTCTCCCCAGCCTGTACATGCCTAAAAGCCCCAGAAGTACCAACACTAATCCCCGCACAGTTGGAAGCTCCTTCCCCTGGCCCAACACATAACTGCGCATTGGAATGAGTCGGATCCCTCATTAATATTACGCTGGCCGAGCCAGCGGGAAGAGTGTGGCTAAGTGAGTTGTTGGCCGGATCCGGTCGTACGAGTTTCAAATCACTCGGGAAGGAATTTGTGTTATACGGCTTGTAGTCCCGGGTGACGATCTGGTATGTAAGATCAGTCGATGAAATTTTTGTGACGCTGACAGCCGGTAGCTGGGTATTGGATCCCACGTTTACTTCATAATCTGCGGCCAACGCATTCCCCCCAACCAAGGCCATAGCCCATATTAGCCACTGTTTATGATATGCTTTCACTTGTTTATTTTTATCGTCATATTGACTCATCATACATTTCTACCTTAATGACTTAACCTTTAATTTAGGTGCTCATACCCAATTATTGGTAAAATTTATTTTTCCCATCGAACCCAACGGGTTATTCACATTTAACGCTAATTTGACGAATATCGGTGAGTGCGTTCTCTGGCTGTGACGAAACCGTAAATGGTGCTGAACATTGCTGGTCTGGAGCACTGCCCCATTTGGCTTCAATGACGCCACTTTCAGGTAGGCCTGATAAATATACCTGCCCGTCATCACCAACTATTCCACTAATTGACTCTAAATCATTTTGCCCTTGATAGGAGGCAACCCCCCCGAATGGCACATAGCCATCGCCTTTTTGCAGTGAAACCAATAATTGATAACCAACGCGGGTGGCAAACTTGACCTTGACGACCGCCCCTTGGGTCGGGTAAATACTCTCGTTGGTCTTAACAATATCCACGCCTTCTGGAAGCGTTGTTGGGTCAATCCCTACACTATTAAATTGGTAAGGTGTGAGTTGCGTCATTACGCCATAACCCCAACGGTTAATATCACTGCGTCCGTCAGTTAATTTCAGCCCTTTAGCTTCAGGGGCTTCAACTAACGCCATGGTTTCACCTAACGTATTAGCAAAAACAGCCCCACGGCTATGCAGTAGTACCCCACCGCTTAGGCTGGTATTAAATGATTGCGAATCTTTGGAGTAGTTATAACCCGTGTTCACATACCCTTTGGTCCCTTGGTAACCCAAGTTTAGGTTGGTATTGCTAATTTGTTGTTGGTTACCCCAACTTTGCATTGCACTATACGAAACGTCACCGTTCAATAAACTGCCACTCACCCCCGCGTTATGGGAGGTTCGCCCTTTGTTATCGTGAGTCATCGAATAGTTGGAATAAACGCTTTGGTAGCCTGGCGCATAACTAAAAATAGAGAACGGTACGCTAACATTTAAGCTTAACTGTTTGTTTTCCGGCCAGTTTCCTTGGTCATCTTTCATCCGGTCTATATTATAGTTAATTGAATAACCTACCCCTTTATAGGAGCTACTGAAGCCTACCGACCCCCCTATTAACGTTCGGTTAGTCCCCCAGAATTCATCTCGGTTAGCACGCAGATAAATACTGCCTAACGTGCCTATCGTTTGGCTTAACATGCCTTGGATACTACTACGTCGTTTTTGCATGCTCCATGGGTTAACATCGTCTTTTAGGCGATAGCCCTGAGTATTATATTCACTGAAACTAAAGTAGTTTTCGGTTGAATAGCGCAGTGCTACAAGGTCTACAGCCGTACCTGTGGCTAACACAGACTTAGAATAGCGTAAGCGATACGACTGCCCTGACTTACTGCCTACATCATCGAATTTCGATTCTGACAAGGTAACGTCAGCAGAGATAGCACCAAATGACCCTAATGAAACCCCAGTTCCCAACGTACCAGATTGGTAGTTTTGCGACCCCACGACCCCACCGAATAAGGTGAAATTCTGCATAAAACCATACGCTAGGGTCCCTAAAATAAACTTATCTTTACGGGAGCCTACCGTTGAGCCACCATTATATTCACCCGCGGCAACTTCGTAATTCCAACGCCCAGGGCGTAACATAACGGCAATAGAAGAATACGGGACAATAAATTTACGTTCGCTACCGTCGGACTCCGTCACCGTGACATCTAAGTCACCGGAAACACCTGCCTGTTGAATATCACGGATATCAAAAGGCCCCGGTGCAACATACGTTTCATACACAACGTTACCGTTCTGCCGAATAGTAACCCGCGCATTACTGTTGGCGACCCCACTAACAGCAGGGGCATAACCACGCATTTGTTGCGGTAGCATTTGCTCATTGGTACGTATAGATGCCCCTTTAAAAGGGATGCCGTCAAAAATATCATTCCCCGTGCTGTACTCACCAATAAAAATCGTCGATAGCAACGGAATAATATCGCGAGTCACATAAGTATTATTAAAATCCGTATTGGTGTATTTCTGGTTACCGGATTCGCTATGGCTATAATTAAAGTTTGTTTTGACTCGCCAAGCACCAAGCGATAATACCGAACGGACTGAGGCATAAAAGTTTTTGCTGCGCGTGTTGCCCGCATTTCCGCTAGTTTTCGTGGTCCCATAGCTCATGTTATAGTTATTACTTAATGCAGGGATACCGTCATCCCACAGATCAGGGGAAATATACCCACGGAAATTCGGGGTCATCGCGATTTGGGGAACGCTGATATCGACCTTTAATTGGGATAAGTCTAACCGAGTGCTTGCATTGGGAATATATTCGCGTATATCGTCAATTTCTGCGTCTTCTGCGACACCTTTAAATTTTTCAATTTGCGGTATGTTTACCCCTATTGATTGTAAATACGCAGGGGTCAGTACGGCCGAAAGGTTACCGTCTGGTAAGCGACGAAATAATACTGACTTTTGTCCAATAACTTGGTTATTAATAATCACAGTGACCAAGTATTCCCCTTCAACTGCTCCCCCTTCTTTAGAAAATACAGAAAGGTCGACATTTTCGGCATCAACACCTAAAAAGCCAGATTCAAAGTAATCATCCCCATAGGCGGGTAAACAAGCCGTTATTAAAGCAAGAAATATAGGGCTAAACCGGAACGTACTTTGTTTGACCCTACTTTGTTTTGGTTGAATCGCGTTCATGATTGCCCCATATCCTTATTCAATTTTTTTAATTTAGAAATTTAGAAATTTAGAATGCAATAGCCCCGTAACGCTTAATGTAAGCATTACTTATTCGGTTATTTAATATTGCATTTGTAATTTAATTAACGATTATTTTTATTTCTTCATTTCTATTTATTCCTTCATTTCCATTAATGAAATTTTAATTTAGCTTCAGCTGTTTTTGGGATGTGCTCATACCTATTTCATTAATTAAGCTCCAAGTCACCTCAATATTATTTGTTAAGGTTGTTGGATACCGTTTTTGACTAAAAGGAGGGATCATCTCATATAATATGTCATCCTTGACCTTATTCCCTCCCATAGAAAGCGAGTTAAAAGTGATGTAATACGGTGTTGGGTTAGACGCAACGATATCTTTGCCTTGCAAGGTGAATTGCAGCTTGTCATTTATTTGTTCGTAAGTTAATTTCTCTATTCCTGCTGGCCGATAATACAGTTTTAATACATTGGTTAATGCAAAAGTAAGTGTGCTTGATTGTTCTGTTTCATCCTTACTGTTGACCGTTTTACTCGGAATGGCTTTTAGGCTTAACCCTAAAACTGATTCTCTGTCGGTTGGTAAGCTTGAGCTATCGACTAAACGTACACGTACAGTCAGCGTTTCCCCCCCTTTAAATAACTGTAACGGTGGGAGAACAATAAAAGGAACCTTACTTGGTTGTGCGTCACTCGCTGTTGTATTTTGTTTCTCCAATTGAACAATTTGGCTTTGTAACAAATAAGGTTCACCCATATTATTTGTCAACGTATAACCTGCACCACCTTTTCCCTCTTGGTTATAAAAAGCCCGAGTATTATTTAAGATAATGCCCTCTGCCGCATTTGGTGCAGCATAGGCACTACCCATCAATAAGGAAATACTGTTGATGCATAAAAAAAAGCCAACTAAATAGTTTTTTTGCAGACCATAACCACATAAAGCGGCTTTATTCCTTACATTAGAAGCACCACGGCTCTTTTTAGCTAGCATATTAATTTCCTATCGTACTAGTAAAGACTTTGGTCACATCACCAAGATCGGTAATCCCTTGCCATGTGACTGTGGTTGCAGTGCCAATTTCGTGCTTAAACGTTTTTTGCTCAAATGGCGCAACCATAGCCCCTACATTGTCCACCTCAACGACTTTGTTACCCACTTTTAACTCAGAAAACGTGACATGGTAAGGAGTAGGGTTATTGACTTTCACGCCACCAGCTACACGTTGAAATGTCAGTTTGCTCGGAGCCTCTGCGGGTAGCTCAGTTAGCCCTTCTGGACGATAAAATAATTTGATAATTAATTGCAGCCCGACGGTCATTTTCCCTGCCACCATGCCTTCAGAGTCCTGCTCATTTTTCCCTGAGCTCGGAATTGCCAAAAAGCTTAAGTAATACACAGACTCACGATCTTTCGGTAATGTTTTACCCGGTTGGCGAAGAATACGCAGCGCATTTTCACTATTCGCCTCTAAACGCGCAATTGGCGGGGTCAAGATAAAAGGTGAATTATTAGCATTCGAAGCGGTCTCATCTAATGTTGTTAATACATCAGATTTAACGAGGTAAGGTGCATCCCCGTTATTACGTACCGTTGTTAACGCACTCTTATCACCTTCGTTAAAAATAACGCGGGTTTGTAATACTTGCACTCCACCGGCAGCATTTGCCAAGCCCGTTGAAAATAAAGTTAATAACAGTATTGCGCGGATTTTTTTTAATAAAATAAACATATTACAGTTACTCATATAGAAATTGGTAAGTGATAGTGGCATTAACCGTGCCGGCTTTTAGCCCTGTCCCTTCTTGACATGTGCCGCATGAAAGTGCCGCTTCTAATTTTAAATCAGTTAATTTATTTGGCTGCCCAGCAACTGGGGTAAGGCTGATCACGCTACCATTAGCTAAAACAGCACCGTTCACTTTATCTTCTTTTAGTCGCACACCAAACCCCACTGAGCCTGTTGTGACATTATTCCTAAATAGCGTTGTCGTTCCCTGTGTAATCGTCGTGCCGACCACTCTCAATTTTGGGGTTATCCCAGGCCCCGCACAACTTTTCCCTGAAAACATAATAGAGAATTTTTGCGGAGTGACCCCACTATCGGCTGCCTTTACAATATCTTTCCATATTGTATCTGCGAAAATAATTGAGGGTTTTGAAATCGAAATATCGCAAGTTCCCCTTTGTAGGGTTAATTTGAAATTTAATGGAAGAGTCTGTGAACCCGCTAAGAGGGGGAAAGGGCTATAGCCTAAGCACAAACTCAATAATGCTGTAGTTAAAAAGCAGGTTGTATTTTTTTTAGTGTATTTTTGCATCATAAGTGCTCCCTGCTAGTTAGTGGAAAATTGAAAAACGATGGTGGCACTCACTTTCCCCATAGAGGCACCAGAAGAGGCGGTTGACCTAACTAAACCCGCGGTATATAAGTCTGTTCCTTTCATTATGTTATAAGTCGCATTAGGCTGGTACGCACCCGCTATATTAAAGAAATTGTCTAGGTTATAACTATGAGTTCGCCGGAGCATCACACCAAAATTTTTGGCACCCGTAGCGCTAGCTTCGGTATCTGAAAATATTTTATTCTCCCCCGATGCTATTGGGGTCGCTGATAGTCTCATTCTGACACCGCTCACTGAGGATGATTCACAATCAGATTTAATGGTAAATTTCACTAAGTCTGCGGTTGACCCAGGTTTGACGCTATCAATACTGACCGATTTAAACGTAAAATTATTCCCTTCAACAATAGAAAAATCACAACTTGGGGGCAATATGAGCCCAGAAAACTCTTGATTTATATTATCAACGGCATAAACAGACGACGACCCGATAGCAATACAAGCCACGGCGAATAATGCTTGTTTTATGTATGTTTGTATGGCCATTTATCACCTCTTATTAGCCCAATGACTGCATCTTATGACTTATCCATCTCGAACAATAAAACGATTAAAGCGGGGCAAAAAGCGAATTACGGTGTGCCCCTGAATAATTACTTAAATTCAGCAGAAAATGTAACTAAAGCCTCAACTGTACCTATTCTTGGGGTGAGATTCCCACTTGCCCTAACCATCCCAACAGTCCATTCTTTGGTAGACCCCGCCGCTGCCCCTCCTGTTGTCAAACCATGAGACACACTGCTATAGTTTAAAACCGCAGAGTCTTCATCATAAAAAGTCGCTGCGGTTACACCTGCTACCTTTGGCCTGATCATAAAACCATATTGATTTGATGTTGACGACGAAGTCCTAAAAATCATATTTTTACCAGTAAGGAAGGCACCTGATATTCTCACGACAGGCGTATTCGTTGTCGCACAGGTAATTTTGGTTGTTAGATCTTGAATTTCGGATGCTTTACCTGCCGCAAGGTTATCAATAGAGACTTTTGCAAATGTAAAACTCGCCCCTTGCGGAATAGAAATATCGCAGGTCCCCTCTGTGACTTCCCCTCCAAAATTAACAATTTGGCTAGCAGCCCCCCAAGCAGCCTGACTACTGATTAATGCACACGTGGCACCGATTAATGCCATATTCAATTTATTCATTCTATCCCTCTACTTCTCTCTTGTTTCCCATCATAAGCGGCATAAACAAACGATGGCCCGATAGCAATACAAGCCACAGCGAATAATGTTTGTTTTACATGTGTTTGCATGAACATGTATCCCCCCTTATTAGCCCAATACAGCATCTTATGACTTATCCATCTCGAACAATAAAACGACTAAAGCGGGGCAAAAAACGAATTTCGCTGTGCCCCTTGGTAATTACTTAAATGTTGCAGTCAACCTAACTACACCTTCAACTGAGCCTATGGTTGTGGTTGTTGCCGTATTTGACCTTACCATCCCCACAGTCCATTCTTTGGTAGACTCTGTCCCTACAGCCGTAGAATGAGACACATTATCAGCGTGTTTAAGGGCATCACTTTCATTATAAAAAGTCGCAGCAGTTACCCCTGTTCCCCTTGGCCTAATCATAAAACCATAACCCTCTGACGTTGACGACGTAGCCCTAAAAATCATATTTTTTCCAGAAATGGTACTCCCCGAAACAGCCAGATTAGGCTTATTCGCTGTCGCGCATTTAACTTTTGTTGTTAGGTTTTTAATTTCAGACGCTTTACCTGCCGGAAGGTTATCAACAGAGACTTTAGCAAATGTAAAAGTCTCTCCTTCTGTAATAGTAATATCGCAGGTCCCCGCGGTGACTTCCCCACTGAAGTTAAGGTTTACAATATTAGCCCCCCAAGCCGCCTGACTACTGATTAATGCACACGTGGCACCGATTAATGCCATATTGAATTTATTCATTCTATCCCTCTACTTTTGTATTCTTTTAAAATGCTTTCTTGCAGCGTATTTAAAACCCTGAACATTGAATGGATGTATTACTTAAATGCCACGGAGAATTTAACTGATGCCTCAACATCACCCGCTTTAGCGGATTCTGCCGTACCATCTGCTCTTACCAGGCCTATCATCCATTTTTTCTCAGTTTCTGTACCGACACCGACAGTACCATAATCAGTGGTACTCGCTGGGCTTACTGCATCTGTTTCACTGTAAAAATTCGCTGCTGTTAGGCCAGTTTTATCTTCCCTAACCATAAAACCAAATCCCTGGGCAGAATTGGCTTTAGCATCAAAGAAAATCATTCCTTTTGTCGGTAGCACAGTTCCTGAGAGTTTAATTTCAGGTTTATTTGCAGTGGCACATTTAACCACGGTGGTTAACGGTTTAATTTCAGTCGCCTTTCCCTCAGCTGTTGCATCAATAGACTTAGATGAAAAAGACATCGGCATAGTTTCTTTAAATGAAATATCACAGGTACCAACCGTGATAGAGCTTTTAAATTGTGCCGTTGCATCACTGGCTGCTGATGCAGACCCCGTGGCTCCTAATATACAAATAACCGCAGCCAGAACTGGCTTTATTAAATTATGTTTACTCATACAACACCTCTATTGTTTTGTTTTAAAGTTTTTATTTATGGGCTCTTAATAAACCACCCTGCCTTAATCGTTATAATCAATACAATTAAATTGATAACTTATTTCGGCTATTTTATGGTTAACTTATAGTTATCTCGGCCGCCTAAGTCATTGTATATCTCTAACTCGGCTTCCCCATGGTTAGGAACTGACGGATAAGCTCTCTCGCCAAAGGGGGGAATTAAACTTTCGGGTTTCGCTTGGTCAAGCGTAATAGCTGTGTTATTTACTTTTAATTTTGAGAGAGACATATAATAAGGGCTATTATTAATTACTTTTATTCCCTTAGGTTGACTTTTAATAACTAAATTCTCTTTCGCAACTTGTGGTAAGACATTGAGTTTAGCTGGACGATAAAATAATTTAATAATTAAAACTGAGGCAACTTTTACTTGTCCCTCAACAACCACTTCATCACTCAGACCTTCACCTTTTTTCCCTGCCGGAATTGAGGTGGCTTTGAAATAGAAAACCGACTCCCTATCTTGCGGTAAATTAGGGTTATTGGCTAAAATAGCAATTGACTGTTTATTGTTTTTTTCAATTCTAAATAAGGATGGTGTCACCACAAATGGGGTTTTACCGCCTTCTTTTAATACTTCGGGTTCGACAACAGCTTGAACTAAATAAGGTGATGAGGCATTTTCTTTATTGACCACCACTATATTGGCTTTTTTATTTTCAGCTGAAAATATAATTCGGTTTCTCTCTAAATAGATACTGGCATTCGCCACCGAAGTAAAACTGCAAACCAATAGCGCCAAAAAATAGGCTATATATTTATTTCTCATCATCTCACCCTTTAAACATTATTAAATGGGATAAGGTTACCCCTATCCCATTACGGTCAATAAAACTTACTGAACAAATGCAACTTTGATTGGGCTTGACAGACCTTCAGCTTTAACTTTAGTTAAATCTGCAGTTGCAACGTTAACGTCATAATCTACTGATAATGGCGTTGCTGCTGGGATAGTGAATGTTTGTGAAGAAAGCGCAGCATTCTTAACGATAGCTGGTGCAGTAAAGCCTGTTTTTTCTTTAATTAAGAAACCAGTATAGGCATTAGCATCCGCGCCAACGAATAACGTTTGGTTTGCATCGTGTGTTGAAGTTTGGCCAGTGATCACTAAAGAACCTGTTTGATCAGCTGCTGAACCTGCACAATCAACTTTAACTGGTAAAATCGCACCATTTGGTACTGGAGTCATAACTGGAACAGCTTTTACATCAGCAACAGAATAAGTACCAACGTCCAAAGTCGCCTTGTTATTATTCACTTCGATATTACAAGTAGAGTCAGAAATAGTTGCCAGTAAAGTAACATCAGCGTTATTAGCAGCTTGTGCACCCATAGAAACACCAGCGATAGCAGCAAGTAAAGCAGTAGCTAAAAATTTAGATTTCATATTAATCTCTCATTTATTGAATTGTATAAAACTTCCATTAAAAACCCGTCTATTTATAGAAACGGATTGGGTATATCACTAGCGACCAATAACAAGGGTTGTTTTGGGCATACCTTACTAGTTGGCCAATAGTGTTATTCTTTTTTATTACAATTTTACTTTTAAATAATAAAACCGTAATTTTTATTACTCTATTTTTCGATAGACACAGAGTCTCTTAAACTCATTTGGAAAAATGAGCCTATTTTTAAAAATATATTTTAAATACAGTAAAAATATTTTACCTAACGTTACCAGACCTTCCCATAGCTATGGCCATCTGAAGGATGAGCATGGTGAATACCGAGGTCACTATCGAAACTAATCAGCTCTGAGTCAGGATAACGCTGATGTAATTCCGCATTTAAATACTTATAAAATTTACCTAACGGGATATCTAGTACAATGAGCAATTCCAACACCTGCCCAAGGGACATTTTATTTATACCACGTTCATAACGTGATATTTGCTGTTGACTAATCTTCAGTAGCTTGGCTAATTCGCTTCCCGTCATCGAGTGTTCTAATCTTATTTTTCGAATAAATTTGGCTACAATATCATTTCCTGAAGCTGCTACATTTATTTTATTAGAGGTGATTATCATATATAGTACCTTTTTAGTAACGCGGATTAATTTATTATATTCCCTTCACACGTTCATCTAATTTAGATTGAGTTTAGTTTTTACTCATTAGGTAGTACTTCCTTTCGATGAAACAATATTAATGTTTAATTTGATTCAGGGATAATTGTTTAAATCATTTAGTTCTTGCCATTTGATAGCTAGCAACTATCAAATAAAGATAACCGATCGTTACATACAATCAATAAAGGCACGATATGTTAAACATTTTAATAATATATTAAATAACAATAAGTTATAATGTTGAAAATAAAAGAGGATTTATAGAGTAATACAATAGGAATAAGATAAACGAACCCAAAAACTCATAAAAGGAGTATATCTAAAGGCAATATGTATTCATAGCTCAAAGTTTAATATATATTATAAGTTTATTTTTAAAACTCTAATTTTTATCCTTTTTAACTAATTCATTAATAATAGGCATGATGTCAAAACAAAAAAATAAAATATAACCAATTGAATTAAAAGCATTTTTAATTAAATATATTTTTATTATTAAAAATAAAAATATATTACAAATTGTATATTTCATTAAGTATCTGAGTGTACAGTCACATATTATCCCATCTAAGATTATTCTTAATTAAATAGATAAAAACATAAAAATCCAGATCTTAAAGAATATTTCACTAAACCTACCTTGCAGGTAAGTATATTTACTAATTTAAATTGGCTGTATTCTATGTGGAGTAAAAAAAATGAAACATATCGTAATATTTCCTGTTCATTTAATGATCAAAAATAATACAGTGGGTAAATTATTGGCGAATATTACATAATTATTACAATAAAACTAAAATTAACATCCGCCCTATAACTGAGAAGAAATTAGTTAAAACCTACGAAAACTACAGCTTATATTTACATTATTTCTAATTACCTATCGTTTATTACCTATTTTAAAGGTAATTAGTGTAGAGAGCGTTGCTTCTTGGTGTTTTTCTGTTTATCGCGAGATCTAGGTTATCAAAAATCATATTCACTAATGAGGAGTGAACACTCTTAGGAAGAAGTTTTATAAGGACAGGTATTGGCTTTCAAGTCGGTGCTGTATTCACCCCGTCACCAATATGAATAACAGAGTGTGCTCAAAAATAGGGCAGATACCTGTCGGAACCCCTCACTTTCACATTGAATCGATGATTGATAGTAGAGGAGTAAAGGTCTTTTTCTATAGGCCTGATTGACTTAACCCGCTCATCCCCGAGTAAAAATATTAAATTGTCTATTCTATATGCGCCCTTATCACTACTCGGTAACCAGCGTTTCTTAGAAAGACTGTAGTATAAAGCATACATAAAATGGTAGGGGAACAGTTCTTACTCATGCCCCTTATCCCATCTCAGATACCTTCTGTCGTGAAAAGACTTCGTATCCCCCCTTCCCCAAAAAAGTATTGCAATGATTTGTTAAAAGAGAAGTCTATACTACGCAGAGGGGGTGTATCACACCTTATTAAAAGAAGGCATTAATATCTTATTAAAAATTGATTTTGTTGGTAATTATAGGGGACTTAAAAAAGCTGGAACAGTAGTGTAATCGCCTATACAACTTTATATACCGAAATAAATACCGTTCAAGGCATTAATGGGGACGGTGTTGGGCTGCGACCATCATTAAATACTTGGCCAAAACGAGGATGACCTTGGTTCCACGCCTCAACAGCCTCGATAATTTCAGCTTTAGTACGCCCAATAAAATTCCACCACATTAATATAGTTTCATTTAAAGGTTCGCCCCCAAGTAATAAGATGTGGCTATTTGAAGCAAACCGCACAACAACTTCAGAATTGTTTTTGCCTAAATACACTAATTGATTCGTACCTACGTGTTGCCCATCAACAATCACAGCTCCTTCAATAACAAAAATACCGTATTCAAATTCAGACTGTAACGTTAAGCTATGTTCAACACTTTTTTGAGCAATAATATCGACCCCAACTAAAGGAGAAAAGCTCAACGTCGGCGCTTTATAAGCCCCGTATTCACCCACTAACAAGTGGAATTGGGTTTGCCCTTCAAGCCAATTCGGTAAAATAGGATAATGATCAAAACGAGGTATTGTATCTTTAACGGCTTCCGGCAATGCTATCCATAACTGCACTGCATGGAGTTTATGGTTTGCTCCATAAGTGTCTTCTGAATGGCTGATCCCATATCCTGCTGTCATTAAATTAACTTGCCGCGGCCGAATAACTTGCTCATAACCTAAGCTATCGCGGTGTAATACTTCCCCTTCTATCATCCAAGTGAAAGTTTGTAAGCCAGTATGAGGATGAGGAGCCACCTTCATTCCTTCGGAATTCCCTTTAAAAACAGTAGGACCTGCATGATCAAGAAAACACCATGCGCCAATTAACCTACGTTCTCTTGTAGGTAAAACTCGAGCGACAGGGATGCCCCCAACATCTTTGGAACGTGCTGTAATCAACTGCAATTCTGTTTTCTTATCATTGGATTCAATAGTCATGACTACCTCATCGGTCATTAAAGAATATTATTGTCGAATATCATTATATTCAGGAGTTCTATCAAATATCGCTTTCGCAAACGGGCACAGCGGGATAACTTTGCGCCTTTCTTTTCTCATACGCTCTACGACTTTAGCAACAAGCAATTTGGCTATCCCCTGTCCTTTTAAGCTTTCATCAACCAATGTGTGATCAATAATCGCTAATTCGTCTCCTGTATATACAAAGGTTATCTCTGCGAGACGAGTTTGCTTATCATCAGATAAAATAAAAAATCTGTTGTGGTCAGATTGGATATTCATCATAAATAGCTCTTCTTAAAAACCTAACGTTAATCCAGAGTAAGCGACATAACCTGAAAAGACAACTGCCCACCTTTGTTGATATGATCCAAATATTTTGAAGTGAACAGAGTCAAAAAATACATAACCGATAGCAAAACTGATGTCGGCTATGACTGTCTGAATATTTTATGACTCCATAATTTAATGTGTAAGGGATGACAGGGTATTTTTGTGTTTAACGACTAAATTCTAATGGAAGCCCACTCGTATTATTATGTATATAAATTAAGGATAGTATGCAACCTGTAGCTGTAGATGTTTTTTAATGGATAATATTCTTATTTTAGCCGATGGTAACTACCGTATTATTTTTCGCTACATCAACAAACTCAGTACATAACGGCGAAAATTCAGTGGTTATTAAATAGTTATTTTTACTTACCATTACTATTCATCAACGCTAATCAATGATAAGTCTATCATTACGTCTATTGACTGAATCCCCCTGTACATAAGTGCTTTCTATCATAACAGCTTCGAGTAAATTACCCGTTATCCGTTTAATTTATCCGCTAGTATTTTAACTTTTCAATATATCAATTAAACTAATACAAACATATAGAACAGAGAAATATAACAATATCTATCTTATTAATTGTACTACTTGACTACTCACTGACAGGAATATGTAATGAAAGTACCATGCTTAAAAATATTATTATCACTTTCAACAATTTATATATGTAGTTCTTATAGCGATGAAAATTTGAATGCTGGTTACGCTAAGCTACTTGCACTTTCATTGACAGATGACATTAGCGCTTCAACACTTCATGCTGAGGGGTTTAACTACGAAAAATATTCTTTACCATATGAATTCAAAGACCTTTATCTAATAGATGATTACTCTTTTTCTATGCAATTGAAAGGTAATTACCTTAAAGTTAAATCGTCACTAGTTAATATTGACTCTTTAGGCAATCTACGCGCCCGTTGGGATATTTTTAGTCTATCTGCATCACCAAAAGTTTCCTACCAAATAAACGAAAAGTTCAGCCTAGAAAATGAGCTAGAATTAGGTTATGCAAATATGAGCAATAATTCCACCTTTCATGGTAGTCAACAAATGAAAGACGTATTGCGCGATGAAGGGTTATTAGATTGGAACGTAAATTCATTTCATATAACACCTAAACTTGGCCTGAGAAACACAAATATCCTAGACAATAATGATGAATTGAATCTATATGGCCATATATCCTATATGTTTACTAATGGTTTTGGAAAGACAAAAGGCCTAAACGTCAATAGCAGTACCGGAACATGGTCGATTGGTGGTGAATATGTTATGACGGAACTCATCAGTATAAATGACATTAACTTCAATCTAATCTTATCCAATGATATCGGCGGGTTCTATGGAAAGGACTATAGAGAATTGTCATTTGGTTTTATAAATAATACCTCTGTCGCATTAGAAACCCCCATTAATATCTATGATAACCAAGTAAAAGTAAAAGCTGGGATAGGCTACCTATCAAGCGATAACGCACATGGTATAGCCTTAACCTTGGGAATAAGGTAGGCGTTATTTCAATACGATGATTTAAATCGATAAACGTTAGGTTTTGGCATTATTGACCATAACGTTAATTTATCAACCGTTTTCCAATAGGCGATAGCAAACGTTGGAACCATGTAATTATGCAAGGAGAGCACTATATATAGCACTCATTATATTGTTATTAAATGATCATTTAATAACCTAACTTTCATTCTATTCGAATTTCTATATAACCAAGAACATGACTAGGCTATTTTTGATGCCTGTTTTTTCTTGGTTCAATGAGATGCTTAGACCGCATAAATATGCATTTATTATTAATTTTAACGCAGATAATAAAACACCAACTAGAGTAAAAGTGAAGCTTACCCTTTAACTATATAAAGTAAAAACTTGTTCCTCCTCACCCTCACTCCAACACGACCTTTTAGATTACAACCCAGTTTTGCACTTGTAACCAAATAGCAGTGGCTATTCACCCTAGTTTTTAATACTCCATGTTTTGCTATGACTGTAATGCTGTTCTATAGAGCGTACTTCCTCAAGGTCCAAAAAGAGCAGTAATTTTTATTGAGTACTCATCTATTTCTTTTCATAAAATAATTTCTAATCAAAAAGAGGATAGCCACACACTAAACGAGTAAATATTCTTATGAATCACTTTGTAATACTTTGAAAAAAAATATTACAAAAAGATTTAAATGACACTTTTTAATTATAAGCATAAAAACAACACACGTTAGATGTTGATATTATTGACCTTTAAATTTACAACCAAGATAACCCCAAAAAAACGTAGATTTCCCGTCACATTTATTGATAAGAAAAGTTGATTTATTGAATCAGTGAAGATATAAAGAAAATAATTACATAAGTTAAATGAATGGAATTCAATTGCAACCATTTAACAATACACAATTCAATATATTCACTAAAACTGAAGGAAATTTCACTCATGTCAGATAGCTTTCAAAATGAAGTCCCCAAAGCACGGGTCAATATTAAATTAGAACTGCACACGGGCGGCGCTCAGAAGAAAGTGGAATTGCCACTTAAGTTATTAGCGATGGGTGATTACAGTAACGGACAAGATAACCGCGCGTTGTCTGAGCGTGAAAAAGTAAATATCAATAAAAATAACTTTGATAGCGTCCTTAGTGAATTTACACCAACAGTTAACTTAACGGTAAAAAATACCCTTGCTGGTGATGGAAGTGACGAAAGCGTAAACCTCTCTTTCAAAAATATGAAAGACTTCGAACCTGAGCAAGTGGCTCGTCAAATCCCCCAACTTCGAGCCATGTTAGCCATGCGTAATCTGCTACGCGACCTGAAATCTAACCTCCTCGATAACGCTACGTTCCGCCGTGAATTGGAAAATATCCTTAAGGACCCAGCACTCAGTGATGAACTACGTGAAGAGCTAGCACAACTTGCACCGAAGAAAGATTAATTTGGATTATTAAAGGATTATGCTGATGTCTGTAAAAAATGAATCAACCCAAGGTGCAATGACTGTACTTGATGAAACCTCGAATCAAGGCGTTTATGCTTCTTTATTTGAAAAAATCAATTTAACCCCTGTTGCTACAATCAGTGATATTAACGCATTCCAAGATAATACTGCGCTAGCTGATGCAACTGCGGATGAACGAGTCACGGTTGCCGTTCAAGTATTTTTAGACCGTTTAAAATCTTCTGGTCAAAAAGTGGAGCGTTTAGACCGCAACCTGCTTGACCATCATATTGCTGAACTCGATAAGCAAATCAGCCAGCAATTAGATGAAGTGATGCACCATCAAGACTTCCAAAAAGTTGAATCTACTTGGCGTGGTTTAAAATTCCTTGTTGATCGCACTGATTTTCGTCAAAACGTAAAAATTGAGCTACTGGATATTGCCAAGGATGACTTGCGCCAAGATTTCGAAGATAGCCCGGAAATTATCCAAAGTGGTCTTTACCACCATACCTATATTGCAGAATATGACACCCCAGGTGGTGAGCCTATTGCAGCGATAATCTCTAACTATGAGTTTGACCGTAGCGCGCAAGATATCGCCTTATTACGCAGCATCTCTAAAGTCTCCGCGTCTGCCCATATGCCATTTATTGGGTCTGTTGGACCAAAATTCTTTGGCAAAGAGACCATGGAAGAAGTGGCTGCTATCAAAGATATTGGTAACTACTTTGACCGTGCTGAATACATTAAATGGAAAGCTTTCCGTGATTCGGATGATGCCCGTTATATTGGTTTAACCATGCCTCGTGTATTAGGTCGTTTACCTTATGGCCCTGATACTGTGCCTGTTCGAAGCTTCAATTACGTTGAAGAAGTCAAAGGGCCAGATCATGAGAAATATTTGTGGACTAATGCCACATTTGCTTTCGCTGCCAACATGGTTAAAAGCTTTATCAACAACGGTTGGTGTGTGCAAATTCGTGGTCCGCAAGCAGGTGGAGCAGTTAAAGATTTACCTATTCATTTATTTGATTTAGGTACAGGTAGTCAGGTGAAAATCCCATCAGAAGTGATGATCCCTGAAACGCGCGAATTTGAATTCGCTAATCTTGGCTTTATCCCACTGTCGTACTACAAAAACCGCGATTATTCGTGCTTTTTCTCGGCTAACTCCACTCAAAAGCCTGCGCTGTATGACACTGCCGATGCGACAGCAAACAGCCGAATCAACGCGCGTTTACCCTATATTTTCCTACTCTCTCGCATTGCCCATTACCTGAAACTGATCCAACGTGAAAACATTGGTACCACCAAAGATAGACGCCTCCTTGAACTTGAACTCAACAACTGGGTTCGTGGTTTAGTCACTGAAATGACCGACCCGGGTGATGATTTACAAGCTTCTCATCCACTTCGCGATGCAAAAGTGGTTGTTGAAGACATTGAAGATAACCCAGGCTTCTTCCGCGTGAAACTGTATGCCGTCCCACACTTCCAAGTCGAAGGCATGGATGTGGATTTATCGTTGGTTTCGCAGATGCCTAAAGCCAAAGCCTAACGATTAGTAAAGGTCATTCAGGATGAAAATCTACCGTCCCTTATGGACAGACGGGGCCTTTTTGGCCCCTCAACAATTTCAACAACAAGCTCGTTGGGACAGCCATGTCGCTGAAGTCGTTGCTCAAATGGGTATTGCCTCAACGTGGGGTGTGATTAGTACTGAATTTGATGACAGTGCTTTAACCCTATCTCGAGTTAGCGCACAAAAGATGATTGTGCGTTTTCACGATGGCACACTTATTGACACGACTCTGTCTGATGCTCTTCCTCCGGTATTATCCCTTAATGACTACGCAGATCGTCAGTCATTAGACATCGTGCTAGCGTTACCTTTAATGCTAGCAAATGGCGGCAACTTGGCCCCTGAAACGGGTACAGATCGCCCTCGTCGGTTTAGCCAAGAATGGGTTAAAGTTCAAGACCTACTCGGGCATGAGCAAACGGATATTGCAGTATTACGTCATGTGGCAACGCTACGTTTTGCCCATGATGAGAATGAAGCCTATATGACTTGCCCAGTTGCACGGCTGATCCGCAATGCACAAGGGGCATGGGAATTTGATAAGCGTTTTATTCCCCCCTTGCTCGCTTGTCAGGGAAGTCTTGAACTACGCACGTTACTCTCTGAATTTATGCACCGCTTAGTCGCTAAACGCCGTCGACTGATGGCTCTGCGCCGCGAAAGCAATGAGAAAATGGCAGACTTCGTGGTTGCTGATGTCTCATTATTTTGGCTATTAAATTCATTGAACAGCGCCGAACCTGTACTCAATGAACTTAGCACGGCATTACATCGTCATCCTGAATTACTCTATCGAGAACTCGCCCGTTTAGCAGGGAGCTTATTAACTTTCTCTTTAGAAAGTAAATTGGAAGATATTCCGCAATACAAACATGAGCAACCGGAGCAGGTTTTCCCTCCTCTTTTTACGCTATTAAACACCCTGCTTGAAGCCAGCTTACCTTCACGTGTTATCAGTATTGAATTAGTAAAAGAAGGTCCTTTCTGGACAGGGCAGCTTCATGATGGCCGCTTACGTGAAGAGGCGGATTTCTATTTATCCGTACGCTCATCTTTACCCGCTCACCTACTCATTGCTCAATTTCCTTTGCTGTGTAAAGCAGGTAGTCGGGATGATGTTGCTGATGTGGTCAATGTGGCACTCAATGGTATCCCATTAAAACCGCTCAGCCATGTGCCAACCGCGGTTCCACTTCGTTTAGAAAATCAATACTTTGCGCTAGATATTGAAACACCTGCGGGTCAAGCCATGCTTTCTTCAGGGCAATGTGCCTTTTACGTCCCGAGTACATTAGGTGATATTCAATTAGAGCTGTTTGCGGTACTTCGCTCATGAAAAATACAATGTCACACCACACTATTGACATGATTTTTGCTCAAACTTGGTTAATGGTTTGTCAACTTCATCAGGGCACTGCCATCTCTCAGGGTGATAATTTTTACCACCGAGTTTGTCAGCTGATTGATGAAACGCGTCAAAAATTACTTGAACATGGTTATCCAGAAACTGCCATTGAACATATGCAATATGCCCAATGCGCATTAATTGATGAAAGCGTGATGAATCGCCAGCATCAACAAGATGATGGATACAACACTTGGATACAATCACCGTTGCAAGCCCGTTACTTCAATACATTGGAAGCGGGAGATAAACTGTGGGATCGCCTACGCAGTATTTTAAATGAAACGGCACCTAACCCAGATGTTTTGCTCTGTTTTCATCGCGTGCTCACCCTCGGGTTTGTTGGAAAATTTCGCCAGCAAAATGCGCCAGAACGCGAGCGTATCGTTGCTCAACTCAATGTTCAACTTCCTGATTATCTGATTTCATCAGACTTACCTCTTGTCGTAAAACCTAAATTACGTTTTAGCCGCCGCCGACTCTACTGGTTTGGTTGGATTGGTGGAGCTCTTGTGCTCGCTGCAATGTGGTGGGGCTTCAGTGCATCGTTAGAACACTTACTACAACAATGGATGACACAAGGATAGGCATGCAAAACCCAACCAAACAGTGTCTGACACTTTTTGCGACAGGCCTTTTTCTGTGGTTACTCTGGGGGTTTTGGTCCCTAGGGCAAACTGTCACTATTTTTGTATCGGTCTTAGTGCTGGCTCTTACCGGTGGGATGTTATTTTGGCAGTATAAGCAGCGCCGCCAAATGCTTTCTACTGAGCATGATTATGCGGGTGCATTGCCTGCCGATAACTACTCGGGTCCTGTTATCCTCGTTTGTGGTCAGTCTGATGCCCTATTTTTGAGTGACCAATTACACCGAGAAACTCGCCAAGGTTGGTATATTCGGGTATCTGCCCCCACTGAATTAGTTAAATTAGTGACTGCATTGATGGAACATGCCCCATCATTATCAGGGCAGACATCATTACTGTATATCGTCCTGCCGGAACAACTTACTCAGCAAGAAACACTCACTCAAGCATTGCTCAATTGGCGTCGAGCCATTGGTGAAAGCAACCAAAAAATAGGGTCAAAACTGCCATTTTGGGTCACAGTGTATCTCACTATGCCTCGCCAAACAGGTACAGACCTACACGTGGATGGCGAACACACTCCATGGATGACTTTACTCAGCCACCAAAATGAGTTTCAGGTAGAACAAGAAGGTTCTATGTCAGCCCCCTACTCTGTCTGGTTGCCCGCCCATATTGGGCACTCAGAGCAAAGCCTGCAATTTTCCCTGTGGTTAGATACCTTACAGAGTTGGCTCAACCAAGTTTTAGTCCCACAGTTCACCGTGTCTCAAGCAGGAGCACCAAAGCAAACTCCTTCAGCATGGGCTATTCAATGGATAGATATCACCAGCCAACCTAACAACTTATGGCAGCAATTTATCCAAGAAAAAACCATGCTGCCGCTATATTCATCAATTCAAACCACTGATTTGCTGCCTTTACCCGATGTGATGTTACGACGCTTACGCCATGATATTAGCTTAAGCCGCACAGAGAAAACCCTTGGGGCTATCGGAATTATTTTTGGGGTCTTCTTGGTAGGCGCATTAATCGGAAGTTACTACCATAACCAACAACTCATTCGTCACATTGGCGAAGATGTTGCTCGTTTTTCGCAACTTTCGGATACCCCTCTTGCACCAAAACAGACCGCTTATCTGCAATTGCAAGATGATGCAACTGAATTGGCACGTTGGGAACGCGAAGGGATACCAACCTCTCACTCTTTAGCGTTATATCAGGGAAATAGAATATTACCCTACTTGCACACGCTATTAGGTAGTTGGGCTCCCCCACCGCCACCGACGCCTATCATTGTTCAAAGTGCCCCTGAAATGGTCACCCTTGATAGCCTATCGTTGTTTGATGTAGGGCAATACACCCTCAAAACGGATGCAACTAAAGTTTTAGTCGATGCCTTGCTCAATATTAAAGCCAAACCCGGTTGGTTAATTGTCGTCTCCGGCTATACCGATAACACCGGAAACCCAGCATTAAACCAAACACTCTCATTAAAACGCGCCGAATCGGTCAGAGATTGGATGATAGAAACCAGTGATATCAGCCCTGCTTGTTTTGCTGTTCGAGGGGACGGGCAAAATAACCCAGTTGCTGATAATCAAATCGCTGAAGGCCGAGCAAAAAATCGACGCGTTGAAATACGACTCATCCCTCAAGCAGATGCTTGCCAGGGCGCAGATAATCAAACCGTGTCACCGATGGACGATGACACACATTCGACACAAAAGGAGAAGTAACCATGGCTATTCCTGTTTATTTATGGCTAAAAGATGACGGCGGCGCGGATATCAAGGGCTCTGTCAATGTACAAGACCGTGAAGGCAGTATTGAAGTGGTCGCACAAGACCATAACCTGTATATCCCAACCGATAACAATACCGGTAAATTAACGGGTACACGTATCCATACGCCATTTATTTTCGTGAAAGAAATTGATGCATCAAGCCCTTATTTATACAAAGCGGTGACCACGGGTCAAACTTTGAAAGAAGCTGAATTCAAATGGTACCGCATTGATGATGCTGGGCAAGAAGTGGAATATTTCAATACCAAGCTTGAAAACGTCAAAGTGGTCAAAGTCGCGCCAAAAATGCACGACATCAAAGACCCTAACAAAGAGAAGCACAACCATCTCGAAGAGATTGAACTGCGCTACGAAAAAATCACTTGGACCTATAAAGACGGCAATATCATTCATTCCGATTCTTGGAATGAGCGTGCAACCGCTTAATTAAAACAAGCAGGCGTTTCGGCGTCTGCTTTTTTTGTACGTATTCGTACACCGATGACACACAACACACAATTTATCTTGATACCTAATGAACCTCGGTTAACGGTTAGGGGCGGTAGCATTTCTTGCTGTCTCTAACCGTTTTCACCCCAATATATTTTTACCCCAATACGAGAGAAAGAATATGGACAATTCATCCGTGATGCTATTACGCCGCCTAAACCCTTACTGTGCCAACGCATTAGAAGCGGCGGCTTCACTTTGCCAAACACGAGCGCATGCGGAAATTACCATTGAACATTGGTTGCTCAAATTATTGGAAATGGGGGAAAGCGATATCACGGTGTTAGCTCGCCGCTATGAATGGGATATGTCAGCCCTTTGGCAAAGTTTACTGACAGATATCGACAACTTACCACGCTCCATTCACACGCGCCCGTCTTTATCAAAACCGCTGCTGAATCTCATTCAACAAGCTTGGGTGATTGCATCATTGGATGAAGATATCGAACATATTCGCAGCGTGCATTTATTATCTGCCATGGCTCAGCAACCGTCACTGGTGCCCAATGATAATTTGTGGCCATTAATGACATTAAGTACCACCCAACTTCAACGCTTAAGACCGATGCTTGATGCCCAATCCGATGAGCGCCCTGAAATACAACAACTCGCCACACATAATCAATCCTTATCCCATGAAACGCCATCTGATGCTATCGATGTAGAAACGGCGAAAAGCTCAAATGTGATTGGCAATACACTGAACGAAGCACTACTGGCCGTACTGAATAAATTCACCGTCGATGTCACTGAAAAAGCACGCGAAGGCGCGATTGACCCTGTCTTTGGACGTGATGACGAAATTCGCCAAATGGTGGATATTCTTTCTCGCCGTCGTAAAAACAACCCAATTCTCGTCGGCGAGCCGGGTGTCGGGAAAACAGCCTTGGTGGAAGGCTTGGCCTTACGCATTGTCGAAGGGAATGTGCCCGTTAGCCTGCAAACCACCGCCTTGCGCACTTTAGATTTGGGGCTACTGCAAGCGGGCGCTGGCGTTAAAGGCGAATTTGAGCAGCGCCTAAAAAACGTGATTGAGGCCGTACAACAATCCCCTACCCCGATTTTACTGTTTATCGATGAAGCCCATACCATCATTGGCGCAGGCAACCAAGCCGGTGGCGCCGATGCGGCGAACTTACTCAAACCCGCGCTAGCTCGCGGTGAATTGAGAACCATTGCAGCGACAACATGGTCTGAATACAAACAATATTTTGAACGCGATGCCGCCTTAGAGCGCCGCTTCCAAGTGGTCAAAGTCGATGAGCCAGACGACGAAAAAGCCTGTTTAATGCTGCGGGGGCTAAAACCACGCTATGCCAAATACCACGGTGTTCATATCACTGATGATGCAGTGAAAGCAGCGGTGACTTTGTCTCGCCGTTACTTAACGGGTCGCCAACTCCCCGACAAAGCCGTGGATTTACTCGATACCGCCAGCGCCCGTATCCGCATGAGCCTCGACACGCTCCCTGAAGAACTAACCCGTTTAAAAGCCAAGCGCAATGCCTTAGAACTTGAGCAGCAAGCCATTCTTGATGACTTGGCGATTGGCAACACCACCAATCAATCCCTTCTAAACGAATTAGTCACTCAAGATGCGCAAATAGCGATACAACTGGCTGAGTTAGAACAACGTTTTGAGCAAGAAAAAAACCTTATTAACGAGCTCTTAGAACAGCGCCGTCAATCCCAAGATGTGAGTGACATTCAAACCCAATTAGAACACGTACAGCAAGGTGAACCACTGATCACCCCTGATGTGGATATCAGAACCGTTGCCACCGTCATCGCAGATTGGACAGGCGTGCCATTATCCAGCCTATTAAAAGACGAACAAACCGAGCTGCTTGAGTTAGAAGATTCGCTTGGCAAACGTGTCGTGGGTCAAGAAAGCCCATTACTGGGGCTTGGACAACGACTGCGCGCCGCTCGCACGGGTCTCGCCTCAGAAAATGGCCCGCAAGGGGTATTTTTACTGGTTGGCCCAAGTGGCGTAGGGAAAACGGAAACGGCTTTGGCCTTGGCAGATGTGCTGTTTGGTGGCGAAAAATCCTTAATCACCATCAACATGTCCGAATATCAAGAAGCCCACACCGTCAGCCAATTAAAAGGCTCTCCCCCAGGCTATGTAGGTTATGGTCAAGGCGGTATTTTAACGGAAGCCGTTCGCAAGCGCCCTTACAGCGTCGTGTTACTTGATGAAGTGGAAAAAGCGCACCGCGATGTGCTCAACCTGTTTTATCAAGTGTTTGACCGTGGTTTTATGCGCGATGGCGAAGGCCGTGAAATCGATTTTCGCAATACCGTGATTTTAATGACAGCAAACTTGGGCAGTGACTTGCTGATGCAACAACTCGAAGCGTTCCCTGAGTCTACCGACGGCGAACTGCAAGAATTGCTGCGCCCAACCTTGCGCGACCACTTCCAACCTGCATTATTAGCGCGTTTCCAAACCCTGATTTATCGCCCATTAGGCCCTGTCGCACTGCGCCAAATTGTTGAAATGAAACTGGGCAGCGTGATTAAGCGTCTCTACACCCATTACAAACTCGAAGGGATTGTCGATGAAGCGCTGTACGACACCCTCGTGAGCGCGTGTTTATTACCCGACACCGGTGCCCGCAACATTGATAGCCTGCTTAACCAACAAATTTTACCGGTACTGAGCCAACAATTACTCATGCGCCAAGCTAACCACCAGCAAGCGCAAAGCCTGACTTTGGGTTATAGCGAAGAAGATGGGATCACCCTGAGTTTCAGTGATATTGAGGAGATAAATCCATGAGCCTACTCGATACAGCCAAAAACTTACTTCAAGGCCAAAACCGCTATCGCCTAGAAGTCCAAGGCTGCTCAGATTTACTGGACGTTGAACATTTTACGGGGCGTGAAGCGGCTAGCGACACCTATCGCTACCAAATTACGTTTACCTGTTCCGCCCAAGACCTTTCTGCTCAACAATTATTACGCCGTAATGCCAGCCTGACCTTTTGTGCACCGATAAATAACTTAATGGGGCTCGCCACTCAACCGAGCGTTGCCAAGCGCGTTCATGGCGTGGTTACAGATTTTCGTCGTCTCTCTGGCTCTGCGGATGAAGCGCGCTATCAGTTAGTTATCGAACCTTTTTTTGCGCTACTTCGTCATCAAATTCGCAGCCACCGTTTCTTTATCAACCAATCTGTGCCGCAAGTAGTTGAACAAATTTTGCGGGAACATAATTTCAAAGGCTGGGAGTTCGAATTTCATCTCGAAAAAGCCTACCCAAAACGCGAACAAATCAACCAAATTAATGAAAGCGACCGCCAATTTATTGAGCGTTTATTGAGTGAAGTGGGGATTTTTTATCGCTTTAGTTTACAAGATGAAACACAAACAGAAGTCCTGCATTTTACTGACAGCCAACGCGGTTATGTGTATGACAAAACGCTGCCATTAAATAGCCCCTCAGGGCTAAGCGATAACCATGTCGACAGTGTTTGGGGATTATCGTTACGTCATCAAGTAGTTGAAAGCTCTGTGTTTGCCAAAGACTATAACCACCGTCTGGCGGAAGATACGTTGATTTCTGCGGTAGCGGACATGACTCACGGTGATGGTGAAAAGACCAACTACGGCGATGTTTACCACTATAAAGGCCGCCACCTCACCCGCGGGGATAAAATTCGCCCTGAAACTGAAACCGCTAACTTCTGGGCAAGACTCGACCACGAACGCTTTTTAGCTCGTCAGACTTTACTACGCGGAGAAAGTAGCGCTGCAGACCTGACGCCATTATTAGTGCTAAGTATTCAAGATAACCCGCTCAGTTCGACGTTACCCAGCGTATTCAAATCGCCAGTTCTAATTACTCGCCTGCGCTTTACCGCCAGCCGAGATAAAGCGCTGACTGTTCGCTTTGACGCCGTGCCTTACACGGAATCACTGTGCTGGCGTCCTGCACTCAAACCGCGCCCTGTCATTGCCGGAACATTAATGGCTCGCGTCACCAGCGCAAAAGACCACGATATTTATGCCCACCAAAATGAGCACGGCTTTTATTGGGTCAAATTCGACGCAGATCGTGATGAAAAAACCAAGGGCTATGAAAGTATGCCCGTACGTTTGGCGAAACCCTACGCCGGCGATACGTATGGGATGCATTTCCCGCTAATTCAAGGGACTGAAGTCGCTATCGCCTTCCATGAGGGGGATCCAGACCGTCCTTACATTGCTCATGCACTCCATGACTCTCGCCACCCTGACCACGTGACGGATAAAAATAACACCCGTAATGTGATCCGCACGCCTGCGAATAACAAACTGCGCATGGAGGATAAACGCGGGCAAGAGCATATTAAGCTCAGCACCGAGTATGGCGGAAAAACGCAGTTAAACTTGGGGCATTTGGTCAACGCCGAGCGCGAACAACGCGGCGACGGTTTTGAGTTACGCACCGATAGCTGGGGCGCTATTCGTGCGGGTAAAGGGTTGTTGATAAGTACTCAAGAGCAAGAAAAAGCGAACGAGCAACAACTCAATATAGATGAAATTAAACGCCAGCTCTCTGATGCATTATCCATGGCTGAATCTTTATCATCAATATTAGAACAGGCAGATATCGACTCTTTAGACAACCAAACGCAAGAACGCTTTCTTCAACAAAATATTGAACAACTACAGGAGCCCGTCATTCTTGTCGGCGCACCTGGTGGTATAGCAACTTCCACTCCAAAACACATTCAGCACAGCAGCAATGGCAATCAAATCTATACAGCTGCAGGTAACACAGAAATTTCATCACTCAAACGTATGGTTTTATTTGCCAAGAAAAAGATGGTGTTATTCGCTCATGAGTTAGGCATGAAGTTAGTGAGTGCGGCAGGCAAGATAGAAATTCAAGCTCAAACAGGTGAAGTCGACATCATTGCACAAAAAGGGCTGAATATTACGAGCACCGATGATGAAATTATCATCAGTGCGAAGAAAAAAATCACACTACAATCAGGTGGCTCCTACATCACAATAGAGGGAACGCAGATTGAACATGGAACCAGTGGTAATTTTAGTGTTAAGAGTGCCAACCTTCAGTACGCTGATGCCGCAACATTAGATATGCCTTACCCTCAATTCACTGCTTGTGAATCAATCGCCTCCGAAGCCGCCCAAAATGGAGCGGGTACAGTTCCACTGCGCTAGGAGTTTATATGGAATATTATTTATCTCACCCCAAAGCGCTTGGTGAACATCAATTTGCCATCGTTGACAAAGCGTTCGCCAGCGAATTAGTTGAACGTTTTCCCTCATTAGATATGGTCTCTGCACACCTTAAACCACAAGCACATTTGTACCCTGCTTTAATATCACTACATGAATTGCCCGCATCTGACTGGCAAATGCTGCTGACAGAAATAAAACAGCAGTCTGTCGATTCATCGGCACCAAAAGTATGTTTGTTTTTAGAGAGTCTATTATCCGCTGAATCCTTATGTAATGAATTAGCTAATGCCCTATTAATTAGCGATGAAAAACACCAAAATTATCTGCTACGCTACTACGATCCACGCGTGTTATTTCAATTATCATGGATGCTCACCCCTTGGCAATTACAAATTTATTTAAAAACTCAAGTGGTTCCTTCATGGACATTTTGGCTAGATAAACAATGGCATACATTAAATTTTTCAGAAAAAATCAATTATCATAAAAATACCCCTATTGATTTGCCACTAGCCCAATTACACCGTATCGGTCTTATTAATCAAATTCTGAGCAAGTATTCACCGTTCGTCTCTTTAGACGAAAGGAATATCCTTAGTCAACAGATTGATTCATTGTTATTAAGAGCTACTGAATATGGTCTAAACACAAACGAAGATATTATGACTTTTGTCAAACAAGGCTGTTCTTTGCAATGTGCTTTTTGGCTACATCATGATGTTCAAGCGTTATTAAAAATCTCAGCCCACAACCCCAACTATTACCGCCGCATAACATCCGGCTGGCATGACTCTCATTGGCAAGAAATTAAATCCCACACTCCCATATTGGCTTTTTCTAAAGGACTCTTACGATGACCGAACAAAATCAATCGCAAGGGTGCAATTTCTGTATTCGACAGGGATTGCCCATCTTACTTGCTCGCCCAGCCATCATGTCTAAACAGGATATTCTCCCTGTCATGCCACAAAGCATACACGTTCCCGTTGAAGCCCAAGGGGAAACAGCGTATACCTTGCGATTATTGCGCTCTGGCTACTTAAACATTTGGGATGAAATCGGCAATGAATGGATTAATTACTATATTACTGAGGGGGGATTTTATTACCCCTTACCACCTGATGGGGATGTACCTGACAATGTAATCTCAGGGAAAATCAAACCCTGTATTGACCAACCTGAAGAATTAGCTAAAGCCTCTCTCGTCACCTTACCGGTGATGCCCGACGGAATGAAAAACGGACTCTTTTGGTTTGCTTGGTCGGAAGTGAAATGGACCGAGACCATTCGTGAACAGTTTGAAGATAAACACCACCGGGAGCAGTACATGCAGCCCTTTGACATGGACTCGTGGCTCAAGAGCCAACAAGCTGACCAATCGTTACCCTTAGAACAACTTGAGTATACGGTGGCAGAATACCATCAACATGCCAGAAAAAGCCAAATGTGGAAGTGGTCAGCGCTTATCGCGCAACTCGATCTTCTTGAAGGGCTTAAGTCCTTGGTGTACCCCATCACGTCGAAGTTCAGCCCCATTGCAACCGGCCAACAGGTCGAAACGACGGCACATCAAGACCTTCATCCCAATGGAGCGATCCTTGTTTTACAAGACTCGACGGGAATTTTAAGTGATATATCAACATTAATAGAATTCGAACTCAACAGGGATGTCTATCAGCGCCCTGATATTAAGCGTGAAGTGATGCTCTATGCATCAATTAGCAGTTTAGAAAAGGGAATGAAAAGGCAATTTAAACTAAGCTATAATACTAACACTCAGCTAGGTGAAAAATATATACAAAATGATCCAAGAACATTGCTTTTCACTTTAAATAAGCCTGCGCCAAGAACATGGTATAGTGAATTACGTGAAGATCAGCTTGATAATAAAACACAAGAATTTTGGGCTGATTATCAAAAGTACTATGACACAAATAAGCTTGAAGCTTTTAAAAATAAATTCAATAGCATTCTAAAAGAATATGATTCCCGAGTTATTTCACCACGTACAGAGTTTTATCTTAATTGGTTTAAAGCATCCATCCTAACTCATTATTTTACCAATAATTTTGATCCTGATGATTTAATCAGTTGCCTTGCATATACTTCAACCATAAATTATTGCATTACTAATATGCTAAATAAGAAAGGCACACTAGATTTTTTCAATGAATCCTTATTCCAACCTTTAACAAATACAAGCAATATTTTAGGACGTGCACTCGCTATTAATAATGAAAAATTAATAACGAAAATTAATGCAGCGACAAACCAATCCCCAGATTATATTTCGTTACCATGGAATGGACTCATTGATGCTGTTAATGAAATAATCGAAAAATCGAATCCAGCAACACAGTCCGTCATTGGACTCTACCTTGCCAATATTTCTGCGGCTATTACAGGAAGCATCAATAAAACCCTGTCGTCAAAAAAAACCTTTGATTTTATTGTTGCGTTGGGTATTTTCCAAAACCGAGCATTAATACCCATATCCCAATATGCAGAGGAAAGACATTTCGTAAAGGCGATTGTGAAAGTATTGATGTCGCTAAATGACAATCGAATGAAACCTAATCAAGATAGCGTTGAAAGAGAAGTCAAAAAAATAATAGAGCGTCGAAAAAATCTGGGTTTTCCTGATTATGAAAAACGAGCATTAGCTTTTTTTATCGACGCAGACCCGAAACAGGTTGAAAATATCAATAAATTATCCAAGGAAGAAAAAGCAAAGGAATTCTCTAAGCTAATGTTATCTAGCCCAGAAGCCAAAGTTCATAACCTAGAAAAATGGCAAACTCAAGTAACAAGCGGGACAGGTAAGAGCATCACGTTAATGGGCGGAGGAATATTGTCAATTATTTTACAATCAGCGGCCGTTTTAACGACTGCTGACTTTGGGAATAAAAAAACACTTAGTGATGAACAATTAGAAGAAAATGGCCGATTTTATGGCGGGGTTGCAGGTATAGTATCCGGATCATTTGGCGTTATTGAAACCGGTGTGCAAGCTTTTTTACAACAACATGATGCGGTAAACACATCCGCATTTAAAGGGCTAAAAGGTGTTGAGGCCTTTTCGAATATCGCTAAAAAAGGATTTGGCCTTGTTGGGGGAGTGGTTGCCGTTGCTTTTGATGCTTATCATACATTCGATGAATGGAGCAAGGGGCATACTGGATTAATGCTCGCTTATGGAATATCAACATTAGCTGATATATGGCTTATTTATGTTATTTTTGCTGCCACATTAGGGCCTGTAGGCTTAGTTATCACCTTATTTGCAGTTATTGCTGCAATAGGTACTGCAATTTATATTGCCATAGAAGGACAGGATAATATCCAAAAATGGTTAGAACGATGCTTATGGCGCGTTGAACCTTCAGAAAATTCAAAAAATACATTACCTGATATATATCCAACCATGGATATGGAGCTGGATGAATTGCAACGCGCTTTAGGACTAGGATAACATCATGGATATTTATGGATTACACCCCAAGTTTAAGCTTAACCGTCCTCTTACCAACAAAGAACGTGAAGGACACCTTGGCCAAAATATACGACTTGAGTTAACTCACGAAGAAGTGATACCTGACCTGACTGTGATTCAAATTAATTCACATTATTTAGAGTTGGTTGATAAATTTTACTCAGGTCGTGGTTATATGAGTTTTCTTTCATCGTTTGCATGCATAGCTCTTTTAGGTATTCTATTATCAATGGCAATATCAATGGCAATATCTGATAGTTTTACTTCAAATCAATTAACTGGTTTTTTTTTATTGGCATTTATATTTTCACCGATGATTATATTCATGGCTTATTTACTTAAAACCGAATGGTTTGCTTGGACACACTATCCCATTAGATTTGATCGTAAAAACCAATTGGTTCATGTTCATAGAACTGATGGTTCAGTGTTCACTGTGCCATGGCAAGATATTTTTTTTACAACCGGATTAAATTACCAAAAATCTATTCGAAATGATTATTACATTAGCGGTCATATTCTCGCGGATGATGGTATCACTATTATTGATACATTCTGCCTGCCTTTATCCCATTCAAAATTACATGCTGTGATATCTCACTGGGAATTTGTTCGTCGATACATGGAAGAAGGACCTCAAGATCTTATTCAACAAATTGATTTTTGTTTACCGATTGACAAAAGAAAAGAGAGCTATTCTTTTACTTTTTTTTATTTAATGTCTTTATATAAAGGAGCCCCAATTCTACTTTTTCCTTTATTTATACCGTTGGCATTCATCTTTAGTATACCCAGATATATTGGCATTCTTACCAGCCGCCGCCCTGTTTGGCCTGAATCCATCCAAGCTCAATCTCCTGTCGATAAAGATGACCCCTATCGCTTAGATGCCACCACCAATCCCAAAAGTTTGTGGCGAACCTTTTTTTAACGTTCATCAGAGATAAAAAACAAAATAGTACTATTTTAAATATAGAGATGCATTTATGAGCCAAATGAACAAACGCCAAGGCTGTAAATTTTGTACCCGTAAAGGCCTCCCAATTTTACCTGTGCGCCCTGCTATTATGTCGCAACACGATATCTTGCCCCTGTTACCCAATAACATTCACGTGTCCGTTCCCCCACAAGGGGAAACCGCCTACACCTTACGGTTAATGCGTTCGGGGTACCTCAATATTTGGGATGAATTTGGCAAGGGGTGGATTAATTACTTTGTCACCGAGAGCGGTTTTTACTACCCCCTCCCTGAAAATGGCGATGTGCCCGATGAGATCGCATCTGGTAAAATCAAACCCTGCATTGACCAACCTGAAGAGTTAGCTAAAGCCTCCCTCGTCACTTTACCGGTGATGCCTGACGGAATGAAAAATGGACTCTTTTGGTTTGCTTGGTCGGAAGTGAAATGGACTGAGACCATTCGTAAACAATTTGAAGATAAACACCACCGGGAGCAGTACATGCAGCCCTTTGACATGGATGCATGGCTCAATACGCAATCCGCTGCACAGACCCTGCCATTATCGCAGTTGGAACAAATCGTGGCGGATTACTCTCAGCACGTCAAAAAAAGCCAAATGTGGAAGTGGTCAGCGCTTATCGCGCAACTCGATCTTCTTGAAGGGCTTAAGTCCTTGGTGTACCCCATCACGTCGAAGTTCAGCCCCATTGCAACCGGCCAACAGGTCGAAACGACGGCACATCAAGATCTTCATCCCAACGGGGCGCTTCTTGTCTTGCAAGACCCAACGGGGATTTTGAAGGACTTGCCTACACTGATTGAATATGAGTTGGATAAGTATGTCTATCAGCGCCCCGATATTAAGCGACAAATCATGCTACTGGGGGCGATTTCAGGTGTCAAAAACAGCATCAGAGACCAATTTCAAGAAAATTATATCACCACCACATTACGTGAAGCCGCATACATTAAAAGTATTGATACCTATCCCGATGGCGATATCACTGTCGAGTTGGAAGAGGATGAATTGGACAACGCGTTTATCCAAAACCGCCGATCCATGATAATGGCAAAAACGCAGGCGCATTGGGCTGAATATGAGCAGTATTATAATACTGAGGCCTATGATGCATTCAATCTTCGTTTTCAGAGCATTTTAGAAGAATACAATACCCGTGTAGTTAGTCCTCGAACGCAGTTCTACTTGGATTGGTTTCAGTCACCAACATTAATGCATTATTTTCAGCAACATTTTGATACGCGGGATTTGATCAGTGGGATTGCCTATACTGCCACGGTAAGCTATTGCATTATTAAAATGTCGGACAAAAAAGGCAGTTTGGATTATTTCTCAAGCTCACTGTTAAAAAGTTTGTCTGACCCCACCAATATTTTAGGGCGAGCATTGGTTTTCAACCAAGATGCCTTAATCAAAAAAATAGACGAGGCAACCCAATCCTCTGTGGATATGCTGTCACTCAATTGGGCAGGATTAGCGGATGCGTTCGCTAATTTAATAGAACCCCACCAAATTACCTCTCAAAATATCATGGCGGTGTATCTCGGTAATCTTGCCACCGTGGTCATGAACACGGTCGATAAAGCCATGAGTTCAGAAAAAATGTATGGCTTTGTGGCAGCGCTCGGGGCTTTCAGTAATAAAGCCATTATCCCTGTGCGTAAAGCAGGCTCGTATCGCCATTTTGTTAAAGATGTCGTGAATACGTTGGTTAGACTCAGTGATCATAACCATGATTTGAATGAGAATGAAATCAGAAAGCATGTGTACAACAAACTCAAACGATTGAAGGTCGCTGGATTACCGATGAAGCAAAATCGAATATTAAAATATTGGATTGACATTGATACCAGTGAATTAGACCGAATTAAATTACTTACCCCTAAAGAACAAGAAAAAGCCCTCAGTCAGTTGTTACAATTACATTCAGAAACAGAGTCTGCCAGCATTGCGCGGATGCGCACCAGCATGACATCCGGAAAAGGAAAATCCGGGATGGTCATTGGAGCAGGAATAGTGTCAGGCATTCTTCAAAGCGTCGCGCTGTTCCACTCGGCGGATTTGGAAAATAAGAAAACCTTACCGGAAGAGGTGTTTGAAGCGCACAGTCGATTTTATGCTGGGGTTGCAGGGGTTGTCAGTGCGTCGTTTGGGCTAGTTGAAGAAGGAATGAAACGTTTTGCGTCGTTTGAAAATTTGGCGCAAAAAATGCTGTTTAGAAACTCAACAGCGTTCAAGAACCTGTTTATCGGGATTGGCAAAGGCGTGGGTATTGCTGCTGGGGTTGTCTCCTCGGCATTTGATATTTATCATGCAAATGAAGAAAGAAAGAAAAAAAATATCGGTCTTTTTATTGCTTATAGTTTATCTGGAGCATCAGGAATATGGTTAACTGTCATTATTTTTTCGAAGGTGCTTGCGGCGTTTGCAGTTTTGACGTTAGTGGCGGTACTGGTGGTTATCGGTGCTGCAATTTACATTGCCATCGAAGGACAAAATAAGATCCAAAAATGGTTAGAGCAATGCCTGTGGCGTCAAGTGCCCGCGCATATCCCTCAAAGTGAATGGCCCGACATGTACCCAACCATGGTCATGGAAATGGATGCCTTTGAACGTGCATTAGGATAAGAATATGGATATTTACGGATTATTTCCCCAATTTAAGCTCAATCGCCCACTGAATGCGCGCGAACGTACCACACAGTTAGAACAAAAAGTACGACTGGATTTTGAGACCGACCAATTAATGCCTGACTTGAAAGTGATTGAGATAAACTCGCACTATTTAGAAATGGTGGATAAATACTATTCGTCAAAAGGCTATTTGAGCTTTATTGCCTCTGCTGGGGCTTTTATGACGATTATTGGTTATTTTTCAATGATAGTAACAACTATTGTCTATCAGCAATATTCATTAGAGGAATGGCTAGCACTTTTATTTGTAGGAGCTATTTTTCTCCCTACGGGATTCGGGATGTTGTTTCTCTTAAAAAAAGAGTGGTTTGCTTGGACACACTACCCAATCCGATTTGATCGTAAAAACCAACTTGTCCATGCGCATCGTCATGATGGTTCCGTATTTAGTGCGCGATGGGATGATGTTTTTTTTACCACCGCCGCAATGCATGGCAGTGATTGCTACATTAGCGGGCATGTTCTTGCCGAGGATGGTGAGACCATTGTCGATACTTTTTGTTTACCGGCCTCCCATAACAATATTCCCGCCTTAAAAGCTCATTGGGAATTTGTACGGCGATACATGGAAGAAGGGCCGGAAGGATTGACATCGCGTATCTCTTTTTGCCTGCCAATAGCAGAAAAAAAAGAAAGTTATGGGTTTACCTTTTTTTATTTAATGACCATCTACAATGGGGCGCCCATTGTCTTACTGCCCTTTCTTGCTCCGTTGGCGTTTTTATTCAGTCTCCCGCGTTATGTGGCGATTTTAACTAGTCGGCGTCCAGTTTGGTCGTCAGAGATTCAAGTGCAATGTCGTGTGGAGGAGGATGATCCCTACCATTTGGATGCCTCCATGAACCCTAAAAGTTTGTGGGGCACTTTTTTCGGAAAGACAAAAAAAAGTCCCTCCCCCCACACATGAAGCAACACGATAATGTGTTGGTTTTCTCTGTATTTTCATTGCGTATGAAGGACAGGACAATATTCAAAAATGGTTAGAGCAATGCTGGTGGCGACGCATCCCCAAACATATCCCTGTAGATAAATGGCCAGAAATCTACCCCTCTATGTGGATGGAAATGGCTGAGTTTAAACGCGCAATAGGACAATAAATATGGATTATTACGGGTTATTTCCACAATTTAAAATCAATAGACCATTAAATGAAAGTGAGTTTTCTCGAAAATTAGAGCAAAAAATACGAGTAAATATCGATACAAAACAACTCATGCCGGATTTAAAAGTTATTACTATAAACTCTAATTACTTAGAAATGGTGGATAAATTTTATTCTTCCAAGGGATTATTATCACTTGCCGCTTCCTTTGGTTGCTTATTTTTTATAGGTACATTTGCTTGGCTAGCTATTGATGTTATTACTCGGTCATTCTATGAAGTAGGGTATTTACTGGCTATTCTAGTTGGTTTGCTAATAATATTTCCGATGGCATTCTGGATGCTATTCTTATTAAAAAAAGAGTGGTTCGCATGGACTCATTACCCTATCCGATTTGATCGTAAAAATCAGTTGGTCCACGCAACTCGCATTGATGGCTCGGTCTTTACTGTCCCTTGGCAAGACATATTTTTCACAACCGGATTAAACCATCGCAAAGAAATTGGCAAGGATTACTATATTAGTGGGCATGTTTTGGCTGAAGATGGCATCACGATTATCGATACCTTTTGTCTACCTGCCTCACATGGCAATCTTGAAGAGCTGAGAGCCCACTGGGAATTTGTGCGTCGTTATATGGAAGAAGGCCCACAAGGTATGAAAGAACGTATTCCTTTTTGTTTACCAATCGCCAATAAAAAAGAAAGTTTTGGATTTACCTTCTTCTACTCCATGACGCAACATAATGGTACACCCGTGATACTGTTCCCTATCACAGTCCCTTTAGCTTTTTTATACGCAATACCTTGCTATATTGCAATTTTAACCAGCCGTCGCCCTGTTTGGCCTGATAATATTCAAAAGCAAGCGATAGTAGATGAAAATGACCCTTACTATTTGGATGCCTCCACCAACCCTAAAAATTTGTGGAAAACTTTTTTTAAATAGCAAAAAAATACTAACAATATTGGGGATTTTAACTCCCTGAGTCTGTGATTGTCTTTTACCTTACCGTCACAGATTCATTTTGCACGCCATAAAAACATTGAATGCATTCCTCATCAATCCAATTTTACACTCTATCAATCACAATCTAAAGGCTCCTCATCATGAAAGGTATTATTCGAACTGGCGATAAAACTACAGGCGGTGGTCAAGTTCTCTCCGGCTCATCACTCATGGTATTTAATGGTATTGGTGTGGCTCGCTTAGGTGATCCCGTTTATTGCCCTAAAAAAGGACACAATAATGTGGTTATTGCACAAGGCCATCCCACATTTTTAGATAATGGGATCCCTGTTGCATTTGATGGTCATAAATGTAGCTGTGGCTGCACCTTGATATCCTCTCTTCCTAATGCCAAAGCGAGCCTCTAAACTGATGCCTGTTGATTTATTATCACTACCGCCAAAAGCAAAACGTCAAGATTTCCCATCAATTAAACGATGGAGCATTTTTTTTGTTTTACTATCAGTAGTCATTTATATTTCACATCGATTTTTAGTTTCCCAGTCGTTAATAGAAAAAATACCAGAGTTTAATTTACTCATTTTCACCATCATAATTTGGCTAGGTTTATATTCTGTTAGATACATATTTTTTCTTTTTAATAAATGGGCAGCTGATGGATGGGATACACAAAGACAAATAGACAAAGATAAAAGAATATCGATAGGCCAAAGAAAAGTTACACTTTTAGCACAAGCCATGATTCTTCCTCACATAACAAACTGCAAAGATTTATCAACACAAATAATTACCAGTAAAACATCTCTTTTGCCTCCTAACCTAATCAACGGTAAAGCAAGTTATTGTGCTCAGTTCATTGATAGCAACACATCAGATGTAGAAAGAGTTATCAATAGAATTAAAACGTTAATTAGTGAGCCATCAATGCTAACCGCAATCAAATGTATATCTAACAATGTATCATTAAATATTTTAGTTTCGATTGGTGAAAGTATCATTCTAAATGAAAATGATACTAAACAAATTAATCAAGAAATTTCTCAATTACTCGAAAGGCCATTCAGTATTAATTATAAAGAACATATCCCAATTAGCATTGTAGATAACTGGTTAGATAAAATTGATGATTTTGAATACCTACTCACTATAAACATTCATCTAATTAAACAACCTATTGATAAATATACAGAGGTTAGTGTAGCTCATTTATTATCATCGCCTAAAAAAATGCTTAACAAATATATCGCTTTTATTCACCGACCTGAATCTATACCCCAGCATAAGCACAATACGCTGGAGTTAAGTAAATCTATTGATAATGCTCTCCTTTGGGGGAATATCGGGCTAACCAAAGTAAAGTCTATTTTTATTAATGCTTTTTCAATCAGCAATCTGGATAATACTAGAACAGAAGTTCTATTTACCGAAAGCGGAGGGAAAATTCCTTTATATAGTATTGATAATATTATTGGCTGTACTCAGCATGCCGCCCCTTGGGTTAACCTTTACATTAGCACTTCATGTTTAATAAAAACCGAAGCCGCCCAACTTGCGATTACACATCAAAATAATGAAATATTTGTTTGGACAGTTACCCCGCCAATCGGAATTTAATGCTTCATTACATTGAAACACATTAATTACTTTATTTTCATCGTATCTGGAGCCACGATATGAAATCTTATTTACTCTCCATACTAAAAAATTTAGAAAAACCATGGGTTATTCTATTAGTGTTATTCAGCATAGCTATAACCCTTGGCTTCATTCTTTATTTATCACCAGAAATATTAGAAATTCAGCCTAATTCGGAAAAACAATATAATGCTTTGAATACCCTCGTATGGGTTACTGGTTTTATTGGCTTGGCTTCTATTGTTGTTTTTACTGTTAGTCGCTGGATAGGTAAACATGCTTATAGTGGAACAAAAGAAAAAATAAATAACATCATTAAAAATCATAATGATACGGAAAATGTATTACTACTAGAAATCCAAAACACCCTAAAATCCCAATACGGCACTTTCTGGCATTCCAAGGTCTCTATTCAACTCCTCCTCGGCTCCCACTCCGCCGTCGAAAAACTTGCCCCAAATCTTACCCAAGAAATCTGGCAAGAATGTGATGGCACCCTGCTTATCTACGGTGGCGATATCGGGAGTTCTATCGATTCAGAGCGACTAGAAACCCTCAAACACCTGCGCCGACGTCGTCCGCTCGATGGTGTGATTTGGGTGACGGAAAACAGCATTTCATCCCAGCTTTTAGACAGCAACATTCACTTTACCAACCTGAATGCGGCCACTGCCCACAATGCAGGGCGTGCAATCCAAAACCTCTTTCAAGAACTCGGCTGGCGTGCGCCTGTTTGGGTATGGAGTGTCAGTGACCAACCCTCCCTCAGTGCGGTTGAAACGCCCGCTATCCTCTGCATGACTGAGCAAAATATGCCTGCCGAGGCGCTATCGCCTAGCTTATTAAGCCTGATCCCCGCACTTGTGATCAACGGAACCCAAGCGTTACTGCGTGAACAGAAACACACCTATCTGCTTGCTTTAGCCCAATTTTTACAAAACGGTGGCAGCCAACAGCTCACGACCGCATTAGCCCCACTCAATACCCCATCACGTACGCTGCCTTTTTCTGGCATCGCATTTAGCCCGTCTATCAATCCGTTAAATCAGCAACGTTTGCCAAATAGTTGGCTCCCCGATACCCGCTGGCAAAGCTGGTTAAACGTACAATCTGAACTGGCATCCGGTTTACAGCCGGCCGCTTTAGGCTTTGATAAAAAACGTCTCGTTCAATACGGCGCAGCCACCGCCATGACCTTGTGGGGAGCCGGTATGATTGTCTCTTACTTCGCCAATCGCCAACTCATCGAAGACAGCTACCAAAGTGCGAGTGTCGCCGCTAACCACCAATTACCGGAAACGGAACGCCTTCAAGCCCAATACGACTTTCAGCAAACTCTGGGGCTGTTAACGCATCGCGAACAGAGCTCCGTCCCTGTTTGGCTGCATTTTGGCTTGAATAGCAATCAGCCATTATTAGCCCATTTATGGCCGCTGTATCAACAAACGGTACTCCCTCCTCTGCAAGATAATCTCCGTCAGCAACTTGAGCAACGGTTACAAGCTTATGCACAATTATCGCCAAATAGTGATGAACGCCGCCAAGCCACCCAAAGTGCGTATCAAGATTTAAAAACTTACCTCATGATGAGTACGCCAGAGCGTATGGAGCCTGCTTTTTTCACCAATCACGTTCTGACTGCCCTTTCTGTCCCGCAAGGAATGAACGAAGGCGAATGGCACACTCTCGGCAAAGAGTTACTCATGTTCTATGCCCAACAGCTACCGACGCACCCTGAATGGCAATTAAACGCCAACAATAACCTTATTAATCAAAGCCGTACCTTACTCACGCGGCAAATTGGTCAACGCAGCGAAAGTGCCACACTGTATCAAGAAGTGTTACGACAAGCGCAACATCAGTTCCCCGATATGACCTTAGATGATATGACGGGCGATACCGATGCCCACTTTTTATTGACGACAGAAGAGTTTGTACCGGGTATTTTTACCCGCAAAGCGTGGGAAGAATCGATCCAACCCGCCATCAAAAAAGTGGTTGAATCGCGCCGTCATGAAATTGACTGGGTATTGAGTGATAGCCAGCATGAACTTAGCCAAGATATTTCGCCTGATGCGCTCAAACAGCAGCTTACTGAACGCTATTTTGCTGACTTTGCTAATAGCTGGTTAAACTTCCTCAATAGCCTGCAATGGCGCCATACTGAAAGCTTATCCGATACTATCGACCAATTATCCTTAATGAGCGATGTGCGCCAGTCCCCCGTCATTGCACTGCTAAATACCCTCGCCTACCAAGGGAAAACCGGGCGTCAGGCAGAAAAACTGGCCGACTCGTTTGTTAACTCGGCGAAAGAACTGCTCAACAAAGAACAAAAACCCGTGATTAGCCAAAAAGCCGATTTTACGGGACCATTGGAAGACACTTTTGGCCCGGTCCTGAACTTTGTTGACCCTCAAGCCGCCTCACAAACTGGCGATAATCTGAGTTTACAAGCCTATTTAACCCGTATTACTCGTGTGCGCTTAAAACTTCAGCAAGTGGTCAATGCCCCCGACCCGCAAGCCATGTCCCAAACCTTCGCCCAAAGTATTTTAGACGGTAAAAATGTCGATTTTGCCCAAACGCGTGACATGGGCAGTTTAATTGCCGCCAGTTTTGGGCAAGAGTGGCAACCTTTTGGCGATGCACTGTTAGTGGAGCCGATGACGCAGGCGTGGCAACAATTGCTCACCCCAACCGCTCAGGGGATCAATAGCGAATGGCAAAATGCCATTGTCAATGAATGGAACAACGCCTTTGGCGGCCGCTACCCCTTGAAAGACACGCAAAGTGATATTTCTTTGCCTCTGATGGCGCAGTATCTTCGCCCTGATAACGGACGTATTCAACGTTTCTTAGAAACCCGTCTGCAAGGGGTTTTACGCAAAGAAGGTCATCACTGGGTACCGAATAGTGCTAATGCGCAAGGATTACGCTTTAACCCTGAGTTTATTCAGGCGATGAATACCTTAAGTGAGCTGGGCGATGTGGCCTTCGCCAATGGAGAGGCTCGCCTGTACTTCGAAATGCGCCCGGGAACCAGTAAACAGGTGATGCAGACGGTACTGGTGGTCGATAAGCAAAATCTCACTTACGATAACCAATTCCCTGAGTGGCAACGTTTTGTGTGGCCTGCCGACACTATCGCTTCAGGCGCCTCATTGACTTGGATGACCACCTCCACCGGCACCCGCCTCTATCGAGATCATCGAGGTGTTTGGGGGTTAATCCGCTTACTTGAAGCGGCTCAAGTTACCCCTTATGCAGGAAGCACCAGTAGCTATACCGTGTCGTGGACCACCTCCGATGGCAATACACTCAATTACCAGCTGCGCACCGAAATGGGCCAAGGCCCACTGGCGCTGTTAAAACTACGCAACTTTGTGCTACCTGAAAAAATCTTCTTGGATTAGACCCAATAGGACATCACCTATGCCTTTATTAACTGCCTTACGCACAGCCTGTTTTACCGGAAACCCGCTTGCTGCTAATCAATTAGTAGAACAACAAGTCGTGTTATGGGAACGCTGGCTATTGCCAATTACGGCTGAAAATCCGGTTGGGGAAGACCCCAGCTATGACGATGACTTCGAACGAATGAAAGAAGAAGTCAACAAGTTATCAGGCTCAGATACGGAGTTAATCTGTACGCTCGCCGAAAATCTCTTAACCCATGTATGTAAAGACGCACGCGTGATCACTTACTATGTTTGGGCGCGCTTACATCGAGAAGGTGAAACGGGCTTAGCTGATGGATTAGGATTACTGGCAGGATTACTCAATCGTTACCACGATGACCTACTACCAAATCGCCCAAATAGCCGAAAATCAGCCATTGAATGGTTGGCAGGTCAGCGAGTTATCGACAGTTTATCCCTTTATCCTGAAGTTGATAGCAACGAATTTGCACGTATTGTGGCGCTACTGAGTTCGATTGTGGATGAGTTTAGTACATGGGATGAGGCAAACCGCCCTAATCTTGCACCACTACTACGCGCACTAGAAAATCGACTTGCGCAATCTGGCGGTGCGAATAGTGTTGTTCCACAAAATATTAAATCAACAGAAAGTATATCAACGAAGCAAACATCAACCGGTATCAGCCCTATCGCCCCTATTCAGTCTGGTCGAGAATTACTTGACCAAGCCAAAGTGCTCGCCAATTATCTGCGTAATCAGCCTAATGGTTGGTTATCGGGTCATCGGCTGATGAAATCCGTACGTTGGGATACGCTACACCAAGCTCCCCCACAAAATCAGCAAGGTTGTACTCGATTAGCCCCACCACGCTCAGATGCCAAAGCCCAGCTAAAACGTTTATATCTGCAACAAAATTGGCTCGAACTCACTGAACAAGCAGATCGATTGTTTGCAGAAGGGGTTAACCATTTTTGGTTAGATGTGCAATGGTACTTGCACCAAGCATTGAGTAAATCCTCTGCGCCATGGGATGGCTGGGCAGAAGTGATTGCCTCTGATTTAAAGCAGTTCTTACTTCGCTTACCGGGTTTAGAAAATCTCGCTTGGGAAGATGGCACACCTTTCGCAGATGAAGTCACCTTAGCGTGGATCAAACAGCATATTCTGGAAGAGAATATTCAGTCTCTCAATCACATGCCTGTTCAAGGCGCAAGTGACGATGATAACGACTCAATATTCGCGTTAGAACAAGAAGCGTTAACTCAAGCTGACACCGAAGGCGTTGAAGCCGCATTAGCATGGCTAATGTCACGCCCGAATATCCAAACTTCCCGTCAAAAATGGTTACTGCAATTAGTGATGGCAAGAGTGGCTGAACAATTTGCTCGTCATGATTTGGCACTGAATTTACTTCGTGAATTAGACCGTAGTGCTGAACAGATGCGCCTCGCGGATTGGGAACCTCATTCGCTGTTTGAAGTTAAAGCCCGCCAGTTGCAATTGTTACGAGGTAAAACGCAGCGTAATACGCCAGACAAAACTGAACTGCACCATCAAATGTCTGAGTTATTGGCTCAGCTAACTCGATTAGACCCTGTGCGAGCGTTAGTGCTCTATCCCTAAATTAATCAACGAGAACCATACTAATGGATGATTTAACCCTTCGCTATTATGATGCGGAGATGCGATATCTGCGTGAGGCAGCCAAAGAGTTCGCTCAAGCTCACCCCGATCGAGCAGCATTATTAGATTTAGACAAAGCGGGCATTCCTGACCCTTTTGTAGAACGGCTTTTTGAAGGTTTTGCCTTCTCCATGGGGCAATTGCGCCAAAAAATTGATGATGATTTACCCGAGTTAACAGAAGGATTAGTCAGCCTACTTTGGCCTCATTACCTACAAACCATTCCCTCACTTTCTGTGGTTGAACTCGCGCCGGATATTCATGATATGAAAATCTCATCAGTGATCCCCGCTAACTTTGAAGTACTTTCACGCCCTATTGGACCTAAAAAGACCGTCTGCCGCTATCGCACAACTCGAGACTTAACACTCAACCCCATTGTGCTATCAACGGTTAATTTAACCACAGAGCCTGATGGCCGTTCCGTAATTCGCTTGCAGTTCGATTGTGCGAAGCTTGCTGACTGGAAACAAATCTCACTTAATGCTCTCTCCTTTTATCTGGCTGGTGATGTTCCAACTACCTATGCACTACATTTAGCGCTGACTAAGCAAGTTGCAGCCACCTATATTCGGCTGCCATCGTCCCCTGACCGTATTCGTTTACCACTTTGGTTTTCCCCTGGTGGATTTGCTGAAGAAGACCAACTGTGGCCTAAAGGAGATAGCACCTTCAGCGGCTACCAACTATTACTGGAGTATTTTTCTTTTCGTGAAAAGTTTTTCTTCGTCAACTTAAACGGACTTGATGAGATTCAATTACCCGAAGGATTAAGTCATTTTGAGCTAGAAATTGTGCTTGATACGCTCTGGGACAGCGATATTCCATTAACTACTGATAACCTAAAACTACACAGTGTCCCAGTGATCAACTTATTCAACATTGAAGCTGACCCACTTACTGTTAATGGATTAGAAAGTGAATATTTACTGCGCCCTCGGCGCTTACAAGATGGACACACCGAAATTTATGCGGTCGATACAGTTCATGGTACGCGACGCGATGAACAAATTCACTATGTGCCATTCAGTAGTTTTCGCCACCGAGGCGGAATGCTCCGCCACAATGCCCCTGAACATTACTATCACACACGAATTAAACGTGGTGTCAGCGGCCTACATGATACATGGCTAATTTTAGGGGGAGAGCACGAGCAACCAACCGCATCTCTTGAAAGTGAAACGCTATCTCTACAATTAACCGGGACTAACGGGCAGCTCCCTCGCAAAGCGTTACAAAGTACATTGCTGGACAGAACTGAAGAGACCTTGCAGACACAGTTACGGGTTCGTAACTTATGCAAACCTACGCTACCTTGCTACCCCCCTGCTGAAGATAGATTTCATTGGCGCGTACTCAGCCACCTTGGTGCCAGCTTCCTGAATATGATGGATAACGTAGAGGTATTACGAGGAACGCTAGCACTTTATGACTGGCGGGAAGATGACCTGAACAGCCGCAAACTCGATGCCATGATCCACGTTGAGCAACACCTTATCGAACGCTTTGAAAAAGGCTTTTTACAGCGAGGTATTGCCATCGACATTACCCTCGATAGCCACGGCTTTAACGGTGAGGGCGACATTCATCTATTTGGCGAAATGCTCAACCGTTTTTTTGCCCTCTATACCGATGTACATCTGTTTAACCAATTGACTTTACATATTTTACCGACAGGAAATAGCCTTACATGGACCGAAAATCATCCTCAGTAAATCCGCTTTTTGATGCGCTTGGGGAGCGTCTTCCGCTGGTAAACTTCTATCGGTTTTGCCAGCTGCTAGAACAAAGTAATGCACAGAGCCCGCCGCTCGGTAGTACCCAAGACCCCAAAACAGACGCTATTCGTTTTCGCCCCCACCGTGGAATGGGCTTTCCCGTCACCGAAATTAAAGGGTTGGATATTGACGATAGATACCGTGATAGCACAACCCCTAGCATTAGAACCACTTTTTTAGGGTTATATGGTGTCACTTCTCCACTACCGACAACCTACCTTGATGATATTGCACAGCGACGAGAAGGAACCGAGTCTCTTACCGATTTTTTAGATATTTTTAACCACCGACTGACGACGCAGTTTTATCGTATTTGGCGAAAATACTCTTACCCCGCAACATTTTCAGCAGGGGGGAAAGACGAAACGTCACAATATTTATATGGATTAATTGGCTTAGGTATACCTGGCACGGCGCAACATATACAAGCGCCGTTATCCCGATTTCTCGCATTACTAGGTACGCTACGTTTTCCGACTCGTACCGCCGAAGGGGTTATATCTTTAGTCAAATTACTGGCGCCTGATACGCAAGTTAAAATCAAGTCCCATGACCCAAGACGCATCGAGCAAGTCACTCAAACAGGGTTATCCTGCAGAACACCGATGACATTAGCCAACAAACCCGTATTAGGTCAGTACGCCACTGATGTTAATAGCCAAATTTTGATTATCTTACAAACCAATAACCTTGAAGAAGCTCGGAACTGGTTGCCTGATGGGTTGCTGTATCAAGATTTAATGGCGCTATTGCATGTTTATCTCGGATCACGCGTCAATGCTCGCCTTAACTTAAAGTTACCAAGAAAGTTACTACCCAATGCAGCGTTAAGCACCCAATCACATCAAGGTGTTCAATTGGGTCGTACCGCAGCAATGGGAACACTCAGCCCACAAACTGTGCGCCAAGAACATATTATCACGTTAAATTTAGGGCGTTACCAACGATTAACGACGTCATCACAGAATACGTCTCCCCAACATTATGCTAATTATCGATTTTAATTTTGAGAATCATTTATGAAACAACTACCTTTATTACCATTTTGTGGCAAAACGTTAGTGCTCCTCTGCGCACTAAATCTATCGGGCTGTGGCCTTACTCAGATGGTCGGTGATGGTACTCGCAATGTTGCAAGCTCCATCTTTTATAAACAAGTGAAAGTCGTACACTTAGATTTTGTCGCACGTGAAGCATTAAATACCGATGATACTGGCGCATCGTTATCAACAATTATCCGTGTTTACCAACTAAAAAACTTTGAAAGCTTTGTAGAAAGCGACTATGCCACTCTTTTCGCTAAAGATAGCCAAGTACTCAAATCCTCGTTAGTCGCACAAAAAGACCTACGAATTCGCCCAGGAGAATCAATTTCGCTTGATATGCCTCTCGAAGAAGGGGCTGAATTTGTTGCTATCGCCGTGATGTTTCACGACCCAGACCTTATCACCGATAATTGGCGTGTGGTGATCCCCAAAAAACGCTTATTACCTGATGACCCACGTTTATTAACTCTCACGGATAACGCTATGACACTAAAACCACTGGGAGAAAAATAACATGTCCCAGCCTTCGTTATATGAAATGTTGACGGGGTATTTTGCTGGAGGATTAAATATTGATGATATTCCAGAACATGACCAAGTGATAGTTTCCGTCATGGACAATATCCGCCGTATTCTCAGCGCCAGAGCGGGGAGCATCGAACATATTCCGGATTATGGGCTTCCCGATATGAGTAAAATGATCCAAGGCCTCCCCGGCACTGCTCACAATATGATGACCATTTTATCGGCAACATTGCTCAAGTATGAGCCCCGCATCAAATCCCTCTCTTTAGTGTTATTACCGCAAAATAGCTTTGGGACACTCCATTATGCCCTTGAGGTTGAATTACACGAACAAGGTTTGATCCGCTATGGCACTGAATTTATGCCTGATGGTCGCATTTTATTGCATCATCTAAAAAAACAATTCGATACGATTTAAACCGACAATTGCTTGAGACAATTATGAACCCAGATTTAAATACATTACGCCTTGGCGGCGACCCTCGCACACTGGCTGATTTTGCAGCCCTTAAAGACGAATTAAACAAACGCTTCCACCCTGCACGCCCTGATGTTGACTGGGCTCGAGCCCATGGCTTATGTTTATCCTTATTTAATCAAAATGGTGCAGACCTACAAACTTGTGCATGGTTTACCCTGATCCGCCAGCATCAAAATGGCATAGCGGGATTAAATGAAGGGTTATCGTTGCTCCAGCATTTACTCAGTCACCACTGGCAAGGGCTTTGGCCCCAACAGACCCATGCTCGCGTCGAAATTATCGCCACATTAAGCCAACAATTGGTGACAGGATTACGTGCACATGCTCCCATTTATGCCGATCTTCCTGCCCTTTACCAAACTGAAACCAAGCTTAGTCAAATTGCACAACAGTTACAAACATTAGAGCTCAAACACCTGACTCAGCTAGAGCGCTTACAAAATTTACTTGCATCTCAGGCAAGGCAATTAGAGAGTACAGATGCTCCAGATAGCGGTTTTATTCCGCCTACACCACCGCAACTTCCGAAAACTTCGCCATCGACATTTCAAGCTCGTACTGCAGTCCCCCCAATTTCCATCAAAGCCAATGCCACCATCAGCACTCCAGCACCTACTCAACCTTCTTACCGCAAAGGCATTTGTGTCGGTCTAGCTTTAGGTATTGTACTCACAGGAGCGATATGTGCAGGAACCTTGTATGCATTACACCCACAAATCAATAATCATGCTTTAGCACAGGTACTCCCACAATTACCTGAATTTACACCAAATATTGCAGCAATAATTGAGCAGCAATTACAACCGAACCCAACTCAATCTAGCCGTATTTCTGCTGAAAAACTCAATGTGATTGATAACTACCTTGTGGAATTAGAGTCTATATCCCCTATTTGGGCTCAGCAATATGGGATTAGTATGGCGAATTACCTCACCAAACATTATGGGGAACGACAAGAAATAACAGCGTTTAACGATAAATGGCAGCAAAATATGCAAATTAATGCGTCATCTAACGATAAACTACAACAATGGTCTGAAGGTATGACGTTATTAAATAACCTAAGTACGCGCTTAGATAGCCTTGATGGGAAACCCCGCAGCTATATAACAGGCTCTGAGCTAAAAACGATTATTTTTAATGCACGTCAACATTTTAATCAAGGTATGCCACTTGAGGAAGAACTACGCCAGCTAGAGCAATTACAGGCGCAAGGCACCGTACCTGAATCAGAATATCAACGTATCGATACCCACTTTAAGCAACTACTGAATCGATATGCATTGATTCAACAAAATAAATAACACCACCAGCCCCGAAATTCTCGCTCTTAGTTAAAGAAAAAAGAAAGGGATTACATTGACTTTTTGAAAGTAAGTGGCATGGTTTGAGCTTTAAATAAGGGATGGATAAAGAAAGACATGTTTTAAAATATGTTTCAGTTTGGTTAATTGCGCCCGCTTTCTCTGCTTTTCTGGCTTCACTTGGATTAATACCATTGGCAACCTGTTTTCGTGCCTCATCTCTTTTCGCTCTTGCTTCATTGAGAGTGACAACAGGATAAATACCTAACGATATCATTTTGGTTTTGCCAGCGAATTGATACCGATAACGCCAGCCTTTGGAACCGTTAGTTTCAGCTAATAAAGCTAGCCCGTTACCATCCGCCAGCGTGTCGGTTTTTTCTTTTAGCTTGGCACGCTTGATTGCCATATCTGTTAGCTTTATAAATCACCAATATTGTATAGGAAAATTGTAGAGGGAATTTCTATACAAAAACTAGGCAACAAATTGTAAGGATTTAGAAAGATGATAGTAGGCTTCGATAGTGTGAGATTTCGCTGGAATGCTTGATTTACTTGGGAGGGGAGACGTTGCTAGAAGTGAAGATGGCGGAGGAGGAGAGATTCGAACTCTCGGATGGTTGCCCATCGGCGGTTTTCAAGACCGCTGCCTTCAGCCGCTCGGCCACCCCTCCGCAATGACGAGCACTATAAACATCCTCTGATTGGATGTAAACCCCTAATTTAATCATTCGCTTTAAAAATATACGCATTTCATACTGTTGGGCGAAAATATCAACATTCTAACGACTTTACTTGGGTTATTTCTCTATTTTTGTTAAATTCATACTCTAATTTTATTTGGATTAAAAATGAGTATGTTGGTTTTTAACAATCAAGAAATTAAAACAGACCCGCAGGGCTACCTGCTTGATAGCCAACAATGGAGTGAAGACCTCATCCCTCTACTTGCGCAGCAGGAAGGCATTGAACTCACCAATGAGCATTTAGAAATTATCCGTTTTGTGAGAAATTTCTACTTGGAATTCAATACCTCACCGGCCATTCGTATGTTGGTGAAAGCGGTTTCTCAGCAATTTGGCGAAGAAAAAGGCAATAGCCGCTATTTATATCGGTTATTTCCTAAAGGGCCCGCAAAGCAAGCGACAAAACTCGCAGGCCTACCAAAGCCAGTAAAGTGCATTTAATTTCTTCCTAATAGCGGACGGAAAAGTCCGCTATTGGCTCAGTTTGCCAACTTTCAGTAAAGAAATGGTCGATATTAGCCCCCGGAGGCCCACCTGCTTTAAGCCATTCATCTACAAATTCAATATCTTGCTCTGAACCATAAATGGCCAGCCTAACACTGCCGTCATCTCGATTACACACAAAACCTTTTATGCCATTTTGGTTAGCCCAATGATAGGTTTGATAACGAAACCCAACGCCTTGAACACGCCCATAAATGTAAAAATTGCGACCTGATGCAGTCATATAAGCCTCCATTGTCAGAGCATAATATATAGATACCTTTTTTTAGCAGTTGTTTTTTATTCATTGAACAGATAATCTGCTAAATGAGGCACTGCTTTTCATAGTTGCGTATAAAGACAGTGTATTGCGTTATTGATAATTGTCCATACTTCGCTTGAAAACGCACAACACTGCCCATATATAAATTGAAGTACAAGCAAGGCTTTTAGGAGGTCGCTATGATGATCACCAGTAAATATGGAATCGGGCAACAAGTCAGGCACAAGCTTCTCGGCTACCTAGGTGTCGTTGTTGATGTAGATGCTGAATATTCGCTCGAACAACCACATGATGATGATATTGCCGCAAACAGCACACTACGCGATCTGCCTTGGTATCATGTTGTAATGGAAGATGACAACGGGGATGCTGTTCATACCTATTTGGCTGAAGCTCAAATCACTTACGAGACTGCTGATGACCACCCAGAACAACCTTCTATGGATGAACTGGCAGAATCAATAAGGTCTCAGTTATTAGCGCCACGTCTGCGTAACTAACGGCTTTATCATTCATGAACGCTCCGTAAAGCAGCTCACATGCTGCTTTACTTTTATCATCAATGAAAGGCTACTTTTCAAGCCCTAAAGCGGGTATTTCCTGTTTTGGGCATTTATCCATAACAAATTGTAACCCTGCCTGCAACGCAATACTTTTAGCTTCTTCGCTAATAACCCCTTGTTGCAACCATAATACTTTCGCTTTAACTTGCACTGCTTCTTTAGCGACACCAACAGCGGCTTCTGCATTGCGGAACACATCAACCATATCAATGGGTTGAGGTATATCACTAAGCTTTTCATACACTAACTGACCTAATAACTGTTGGCCAGCCAATTTAGGGCTAACAGGAATAACGGTATAACCTTGATGTAAGAGATATTCCATGACTTCATAACTTGGCCTATTGGCTTTATCACTAGCCCCAACTAAAGCGATGGTATTGACACTCTTTAAAATTTCAGCAATTTCTTGATCTCTCATCAAAATATCTCCTAAAATCAGTAAACTATTCATTAGCATTATGGTATATGTTGTACTTCTTTGCTCACACAGTTTTAAAGATGCCTATCTCACATCTTATTTAAGGGAACCTCATGGAATCAACAACCCGTAAAATTGCTGCATCAAAAAATATCGCCTTGGTTGCCCATGACCACTGCAAACCCTCGTTATTATCTTGGACAAAAAAGAATAATGAGCGACTTAAAGCGCATAAATTATATGCCACAGGGACTACTGGTTCATTAATTAGCCAACATACAGGGTTACCCGTCACCAGTATGATGAGTGGCCCAATGGGCGGAGACCAACAAATTGGCGCGATGATTGCGGAAAAAAAAATCGACCTATTGATTTTTTTCTGGGACCCACTTAATGCTGTACCGCATGATCCTGATGTTAAAGCATTATTACGTTTAGCTACCGTATGGAATATTCCCGTAGCCACCAACCCAGCAACCGCTGATTTTTTAATCACATCACCTTATTTTGATGACAATATAGAAATCGTGATCCCTGACTACCAAAACTACCTAACAAAACGCACTAACTAGTTTACTGGGCATGTTCGCATGCCCATCCCCCTAAGGCTTTTTCTGTTTTGGGACACCTAATTGTTTAAGTTCTTCAACAAATTCTGATGGTAATTCGGGGTTATATAATAACCAAACTTGCTGTTTAGCCCTTGTTAAGGCCACATACAGTAACCGCCTTTCTTCTGCATGCTCAAAATCTTCAGGTTGTGGCAACAGTGCTTGCTCAATAATTGACTCCCTTGCCGGCGCAGGGAAACCATCCTTACCACTGTTTAAGCCACAAATAATCACATAATCTGCTTGCTGCCCTTTTGATGCATGTACCGTCATAAATTCAATCGTCAATTTTGGCCAACGGGTATGCGCTTTATTCAAAATTTCAGGTTTTAAATAATGATAACGTGCCAGTACTAATATCCTTTCATCATCAAGTACATAGCCGCTCATTTTATCCAATAACCGTTCCAATGCTTGTTCATATAGAAGAACAACTGATTTTTTACTACCTTTAGTTAAGCTATTTAATGGCTTATGAAGCTGAATTGGATTTTGTAAAATAAACCGATTCGCAATATCGCCAATACGTTCATTGAAGCGATAGGTTGTATCCAAAGCACAAAGCTCCCCTTCCCCAAAATTATTTTCAAATGAGGTGGTCAGGTCTAATTCAGCGCCACTAAAACGGTAAATAGCTTGCCAATCATCGCCCACTGCAAACAACGTTGTTTGCTTATTTTGTTGACGTAACGCTTGAAGCAATTTGGCTCTAAGAGGTGAAATATCTTGGAATTCATCAACTAAAATATGTTTCCATGGGCTAATAAAGCGCCCTTTTTCTAAAATATTCACCGCCTGATGAATTAACCCAGAAAAGTCAACCGCACCTTCCTCTTTTAGCGCACTTTTCCATGCTTTTAATAATGGTGCCATCAAACGAATGCGTTTTTGGAAAAGATCTTTAATTTCATCATTGACCTTATCTACCATATCCTTTTGACTACCACCATGCATACGCATTAAGCTTAACCAACGTTCTAAACGCGCAGCAACTTTATGGCTTATTTTGTCATCATTCCAAAACTCACCATCGGGAATTTCCCATTGCAGCTCTTCAGTCAGCCACTCTCGCCAACCTTTCGCTTGAGCCTTTTTCGTTGAACATTGCTCTCGCCATTCTGTTAATAACAATGTTTGACGTTTTTGACTGTTGGTTTCGAGTTCACTGATAACCGGTGATTTTTTACTACCTTCACGAATAATATGCAGAGCAAGCGCATGAAATGTTTTCGCTTCGATATCCTGCTGTAAATGTAGCTGAATGCGCTGATTCATTTCATCAGCAGCTTTGCGACCAAATGCCAGCAATAAAATTTGCTTTGGTTCTGCCAGCCCTCTTAGTATTAGCCAGCCTGCTCTGGCGACTAAAACCGACGTTTTCCCACTACCAGCACCTGCCAGCACTAACACATTATCTTCGCCGTTAATGACAGATAGTGATTGTGAGTAATTTAATGGTGAAGATTCAACTTGTTGGAAAAAATCGTGATAACGCACCAAAACAGACTCGCACCACTTTTCATTAATTTGCTTGCGACATTTTTCACTGTCATTCAACCACTTAAGGCAAAATTGATACTGAGATGCACAATTTTCAAACGATGGAATACGTACTAACGGTAAAGGAAGTGATGAAAAGTTCTGAGTAATTTTGTCTTTGATGCTGCTAACTTGACGTAAACCAAGCCAATGATCTTGTTTTATCAGTTGTTCAATGGTTTTCACCAATTCAGTCAATACTTGCGCACTGACTTGGCTCATTTCGGCACTCCATTGTTGCCATTTTTCATACAAATAATGGTAAAAACGTTGAGTTTGTTTCCACTCTGTACCGTGTAAACGCACAACTTGTTCGTTCACAATTTCAAATTCTAATTCCCCCCAAACAATGCCCCTCTTACAACGAAGGTCAATAAGTTCATTGAATGGGATAAGATATTGGTGGTTTTCACCACTGACTTCGATACCTGCGTTGAGTAAGCGAACCCGATTGTAGGGATGCTGAGCCAGACGCTGTCCAATCTGTGTTGATTTCAGTTCCATACGTCCTGCACCTGAAAAAAATCAATGACAAAATACGGTTGGCTTGATTCCAAACGGTTTTTTATTCCCTGCAAACACGCTATCCTATATAAACTAGAGCTTGTCTTACCTCTGAGGTACTTTGTGTTAACACTGCTTACCAGTTATCGCCGCGTGCTATATAACAGCCATATTTTATATTATATCCGAATCTTTATAGCCCTGACAGGCGCAACATTAGTGCCGTGGCTTTTAGGGCAAGACCCTAAAGTGACTATCCCACTGACATTAGGCGTGGTTGCCGCAGCCTTGACTGACTTAGATGATAGGCTAACTGGCAGAATAAAAAATTTAATTATTACCCTTTTTTGTTTTTTTGTTGCCTCAGTTTCAATTGAGTTACTCTTCCCATACCCACTATTTTTCTTTTTTGGCCTCGCTTTTTCGACTTGTGGGTTCATCTTACTTGGTGCTTTAGGGCAACGTTATGCCACCATTGCATTTGGCGCCTTACTGATAGCCATTTATACCATGCTAGGTGTACCCATTTTTGATACTTGGTATCAACAACCTGTGTTATTACTTACAGGGGCCATTTGGTATAATATTCTAACATTAATTGGCCATATTTTGTTTCCCGTCAGGCCATTACAAGATGCCATCACTCAATGCTACCAGCAACTTTCCGCCTACCTAGACGCAAAAGCTAACTTATTTGACCCTGATCTTGAAGATGATTATCAACAATCAGTTTATGATTTAGCTTTAGTAAACAGTAATTTAGTCAACACAATGAACCAAGCGAAAATTGCTTTATTGAGCCGACTTAAAGGTGATAGAGGCCAAAAAGGGACTCGTAATACGCTGCATTACTATTTTGTTGCACAAGATATCCATGAACGTGCTAGCTCGTCTCACATTCAGTATCAACAACTTAGTCGCACCTTACGCCATTATGATATCTTATTTCGTTTTCAACGCTTACTAACCATGCAAGCAAGAGCCTGCCAGCAAGTTGCTCAATCCGTATTGCTACGTAAACAATATCAACATAATCCACGCTTTGAACGAACTTTCAGCTACCTTGAAAACTCACTATTATTACTTAAGCAGCAATCCCCTGAATTACATGCAATAAAAGCACTGCATAATTTACTCAAAAATTTAAAGGGAATTGATGTTCAACTTAAAGGGCTAAGCCTTGAGCAAAGCTCATGGCAACAAAATAATAAACAAGTAGAACAATTGTCTGACGAATCATTATCAGGCTTTAATGATATTATTACACGGGTTAAGCATCATTTAACCCCAAAATCATCGTTGTTTCGCCATGCAGTTAGGATGTCAATACTTCTTTGTACTGGTTACGCGATTATCCAACTATTTGATATGGAAAGAGGGTATTGGATATTACTCACTAGTTTATTTGTCTGCCAACCTAACTACAGCGCCACTAAACGCCGTTTAGCACTGCGTATCATCGGGACTATCGTTGGTATCCTAATCGGGTTACCATTACTTAATTTAATCCCATCAATTGAAGGCCAGCTTACCCTTATTGTGATCTCTGGCTTACTGTTCTTTATGTTCCGTAGTAGCCAATATGCACAAGCTACCCTTTTTATCACTTTGTTAGTGCTTTTTTGCTTTAACTTATTAGGAGAAGGGTTTGATGTCGCATTACCTCGGATTATTGACACCCTTATCGGCTGTTTTATCGCACTACTTGCTGTAAGTTTTATTTGGCCTGATTGGAAATTTCGCCAACTTCCTCAGGTCATTCAAAAAACAATGGACAGTAATTGTAGGTACCTTGATGCCATTTTACTGCAATACTACCAAGGTAAAGATAATAGCCTTGAATACCGTGTTGCACGCCGTGATGCACATAATAATGATGCAGAATTTGCTTCTATTGTCTCCAATATGGCATCAGACCCCAAATCTTACCGGATCACCCAAGAACAAGCTTTCAGACTTTTATGTTTAAACCATACACTACTTAGCTATATTTCCGCGTTAGGTGCGCACCGTGAAAAAATCCATAATGAGGATAACTTGGCACTGTTAAATGATGCAATTTGCTATGTTGAATCTGCCTTGCAAACCAACATACTAAACTCTCAAATTATCGATGAAAAATCTGATAGGCTGCGCCAAAACTTATTACAGCGAATCGATAACATTGCAAAAAGTGACGATGAAAAAACATTACTCATCATGGAACAAACTAAGCTTTTACTTGAACTTGTACCTGAAATAAAGCAAATGATCCGAAAAATCAGTGCATAATAAACATACCGATGAGCGGGTATTAAAATATATAAATATCCTTTCTACCCGCTTATTCTTCTCATATTAGTATTGTCTGGTTTTGAGGTAGCCTGCTATAAGTTTCCTTTGATTTATATTAGGCAATCACCTCGATGCGAGTTCAAAACTGTTATACCAAGTAATCAATTCTTGCTTAGTATTCTTTGGCAATACAGCACTATGACAGCCTTCTATTGCCGCTGCTAGGCCAATTAATAATTTAATACTCGGGTCATGCCGCCCATGTTGCTTAAGTTTGATAAAACACGCTTTTGCGCCCATCGTACGTAAATCATCTACATGAGAAATTCCAATTTTCCCCAATGCCCTCTCAACTGACATATTCATATTTGGCAAATCTTTGATACGCATTGTGATGGACTGTTTTTGTTTTAATTCTTCAATTGCAGAACGATAAGCGAGTTCAATATATTGGAGACACAAGACTTCATCGCCCCAAATTTGTTCAGAAAGTTGGTAATATCGCATTTCCAAAGGTATGCCTTTCTTACTATAAACAAGCCGATTAAGCCCTGAAGCCTCAAAATGGCTTCTAGCTACTAGACACCCTCGTAAATAATATTTCCCATCCAGCACTAACCCTACAATGGCATTATCAACTAATAGGCAAAAACCGCCGAAGTGATTTTTACGCTTTAACTCTCCGAATTGACCTAACAAACGAGATAAATTAAAAAATTTTTCTTCTTCTAATAACATATACCTTAACTCCTTTTTGGGTATGTTTCATTTTTATCCTTGAGAGAATCAATTTTATAATTTCTTGCTTTACAAACAATTACACCTAGCCAATTTTGAGAGTTTCAATAAAAAATGCCAAGAAGAATGCAGCGGAAAACAACAAAGTTGCGAAGCGCTTTGAAAAAATAGGCTTGATATTGGATAAATATACAGTTACTGTATGTTCATACAGCATTGTAACGAGGTTAATAATTATGAGCATCTATTCTTGGAACAACACAACAGAACATTCTCTTAATAATTACGCACAGTCCATCCCATCCATTGAGCTTGCGAGTAACTCTACACAACAAGGTATGGTGAGCGAACTCGTTTACGATGAAAAACATCCAATCATGGACTATATTTTGCTTCCAATGCTCCGCCAGTTTGGGGCTCAATCACGTTGGTTGCTCTGGCTAAGCCCAAATAAAAAACTGAGTAAACACTGGTTAGAACAAGCAGGCATCCCTACGAATAAGGTCATGCAACTAAGTCACATGGAAACCATAACAACCATAGATGCAATGGAAAAAGCCTTAAAAAGTGGTAACTATAGTGTCGTTTTAGGCTGGTTGCCTGAACTGAACGAACAAGATTTTGTTCGTTTACAATATGCGGCTCAAGAAGGTCATTCTATTGGCTTTATTATGCGCCCACAAAAAACATATAATATGGTAAGTATGCAATCAGGACAGTCAAACCACCTAAAAATTCACTCAAATCATTATCACTAGCCAAGATTAAGAATTTTCTTACTAAATTTAACCTTTAGAAATATTTATCTCTAAAGTGAAATGAAAAGTATTGCAGATCAATTAGATAGACAAAAAACAATCATAATACAAAATATACATATCTCCCTGATTTATACACTAAAAAAATACTTTTTTTAACGTTTATTGCTCACTCTACTTGTATCTTTTTAAGTTCGTTGTAGACTTTAGCTTGTTAAGCTTATGGCATTATTTTTTACTTTTATTATTTTTTTGTAGATAATGTCAGCGAAACCTAGCAAGTAAATTGAACCAATGGCACATAATAAGGCTCAGCGAAGCCAAGCCAATATTGGATGATAACGAGGCGTAAAATGAAAAAAACAGCTATCGCAGTAGCAGTGGCAGTAGCAGCTTTTGCAACCGTTGCACAAGCAGCTCCAAAAGATAACACTTGGTATACCGGTGCTAAATTAGGTTGGTCTCACTATGAAGATACTAGCCTAAACCCAGCTAAAACTGGTACAGACTATGCAGGTTGGGGTACAGTTGGTAATTCAACTGACCGTGATACTATTGGTGCTGGTGCATATGCTGGTTACCAATACAACCAATATATGGGTTTTGAACTGGGTTATGACTGGTTCGGTAAAATGAAATACAAAGGCGCTGGTAACAGCGGTGACCTGAAATCTATGGGTGTTTCATTAACTACCAAATTAAGCTATCCAATCATGGATGACTTAGACGTTTACACTCGCTTAGGTGGTATGGTTTACCGTACTGAAGCTAAAGCTCACCAAAATGGCGAACGTTTCAAAGAAACTGATACTGGTGTTGCACCTGTATACGCATTGGGTCTTGAGTATGCAATCACTCCAGAGTGGGCAACTCGTTTAGACTACCAATGGGTTAGCAACTTAGGTGATAAAGACAATATCGGTACTCGTCCAGACAACGGCATGCTGAGCGTTGGTGTTGCATACCGCTTTGGTCAAGAAGATACTCCAGTTGTTGCTCCAGCTCCAGTTGTTGAGCCAGCTCCAGTTGTTGAAAACAAACGTTTCACACTACGTTCAGACGTTCTGTTTAACTTCAACAAAGCTAGCCTGAAACCAGAAGGTCAGCAAGCTCTGAACGAACTGTATAACGAACTGAGCAGCATCGATCCAACTCAAGGTCGCGTACTGGTAGTTGGTTTCACTGACCGTATCGGTTCACAAAACTACAACCTGCCACTGTCACAAAAACGTGCTCAGTCTGTAGTTGACTACTTAGTATCTAAAGGCGTTCCAGCAAGCGCAATCGCTGCTGAAGGTCGTGGTAAAGAAGATCCAGTAACTGGTAACAAATGTGACGCAGTTAAAGGCCGTGCAGCTCTGATCGAGTGCTTAGCGCCAGACCGTCGCGTTGAAATCGAAATTCAAGGTACAACTGAAGTTGTAACTCAACCGGGCGCTTAATTCTTAGCCCTAGTTTGAATTTTGAACTGAACAAAAAACCCCAATTATTATTGGGGTTTTTTTTATTCTTATAAAAACTAATATAACGAATATAGACCGTTTGTTATTTAGTGTTTAATCTACTTTTCGCTTCCCATTACACTTAATAGCAAGAACAACAACCATAAAGATCTTTTCAGATAGCCTAGCTGCCATCTCCTTTCGACGCCCCTAAAATCGCTTGTAGATCCTGCTTCAATGAGCTCATTTGGCTCTCGTATTTATCTTTATGCTCAGCATCTTCGATCAACTGGATAATCGTTTCAGAAAGTGTTTTATTACGTTTTACTGCTAAATTAGACAGACGCTGCCAAACCGAAAAGGTTAGATCTATCGATTTTTTGCGAGTATGTGGGTGCTCAGCATTGAAATGACGTTTACGCCTTGCACGAATGCTTTGTTTCATTCGGTTATCAAGCTCAGGATTCATATGTAATGAAATCCACTTGAGCACATCAATCGGTCTATTTTCCATTTTTAACAGCAAATCTATCGCTTCTTTTTCTGCGCTTCGTTCTATATAGCGGGTAATCGCTTCGCCACCTCGTGCTTTATTGACGAGGTACTCCCATTTCCAGCCACATTCAAGATTTTCAAGCTGCTGATATTTCATAATTTTTCCTGAAGAAAACCGAACCTATCTTTATATTAGCAATATTATAAACAAAATGCTCAAGCAGACGTTCGATTTAGTGAAATATTCGTTTCTGCAATAAAGAAAGTAACCTGTCTTTGTAAAAATAGTGTACAATCCGCCCCCATCTGTTAACAAATTAATAAAACTGCATGTCCACTTTTGAAAATATACTCGTCATCTATGGGATTGTCGGTGTATGCGCTATGCTATTCACCCTACTCGTCACAAAAGACCCTAATTGTTTTATGCGCTTACTTAGCGCCATATTAATTGGTTTCACTTGGCCAATGACATTACCTATTGTGTTTATGTTTTCGTTATTCTAGTCAATAATTCAACAATTCTTGCTGCAAGATTGCCTATCAAAGGCTAATATAGCAGGCTTGCCCACTGGGTAATTAACAGGCCTGAAAATTGTTTATAAAACAAACGATGTTATTTGGCAAATTATTAAATAAACCAAATTCAGGCACATGCGCCCAGCTCATTGGCAGGCATTTTATTTATAACCCTATTAATAGCAGATAATTATAGTGATCAGTCAAGAACTAACATGGCAAGGCCTCATTCCTAACTTATCGTCATTCCAGACGAAATTTGTATCCTCAGAAACGTTGTCCCCAACAACACTGTCAGACATTCAGCCTAGATTGTCCGATGGAATACAACATTTTGTCGATGAATTTGCCCAAACACGCTTTATGTTTATCAAGTCTGATGAAAGTGAGGAATACCTTAGCACTTACGCTAATGCAATTGGCCCATTGCTTGTAGATATCAACACTATTGATGGCGACTACCAATTATCTGAAGATAAACATTCCTTTCAATGGAAACATGGCATTAAAAGCCGTTTTTCATCTCGCACAGCGATTGCATACCGTAATTGGATAGAACCAGAGCAACTATTTGGTCATGTAACCCCATCTTTGACCCTTGTCCCTGGCCTATTACATCAGCTTAATGGGGGCATATTAGTGATTGCAGCTAATGCACTCATTAGCCAACCTTTAATGTGGAATCGCTTAAAAGATATGGTTATTCGTCGGCAATTAGAATGGTTACCCTATTCTGATAGTCAACCTTTACCTATAGAAATCGAGCCACAACCTCTTGAACTTAAAGTTATTATTGTTGGTGATAGGCTTGCTTTAGAAGAGTTTGAATATACTTCACCAGAAATATTTGAAAGTGCAATTTATGGTGAATATGAGCCAGTCATGTTCTTTGAGGATGAACAACAATTAACATTATGGATGCGTTATATTAAATCCATCATTGATTCCAATAAATTACCAAATATCTCAGTTGATGGTTGGTTACCTTTGGTTCATCAAGCAACCCGCTATTGTGAAGATAAATTTACTCTTCCCCTTGATATTCCATGGCTTACAAGGCGCTTAATGGACGCGGTTCATTACCAAGAAAATAACTTATTAACTCAAAATTCATTTAATCAAGCGGTCGAAAACCGCCTATGGCGCCACAACTTCCTCATGGAAAGAACGCAAGATGATATTTTGCAAGAGCAAATCTTCGTTAAAACTGAAGGGGAAGTCATTGGGCAAGTGAATGGGTTATCCGTTTTACAATACCCTGGTCACCCTGAAGCGATTGGAGAACCCTCACGTATCACTTGTGTGGCTCATCTAGGTGATGGGGAATTTACCGACGTAGAACGTAAAGCTGAATTAGGTGGCAATATTCATGCAAAAGGCATGATGATTATGCAAGCCTATTTAAACTATGAGCTTAAATTAGAGCAACCACAGCCCTTCTCAGCCTCAATTGTCTTTGAGCAATCCTACGGTGAGGTTGATGGTGATAGCGCCTCACTGGCTGAGCTATGTGCGTTAATTAGTGCTTTATCATTACAACCAATTGATCAACAAATTGCTATTACAGGTGCAGTTGACCAATTTGGCTACGTCCAGCCGATTGGTGGCGTCAATGAAAAAATTGAAGGCTTCTTTGATATTTGTGCCAAACGGGGCTTAACCGGTGAGCAAGGTGTTATTATTCCAATGGCGAATATCCGTCATTTATGCACTAAAGCTGAAGTCGTTAGCACGGTACAAGAAGGGCAATTCCACATTTGGCCTGTTGAACATGTCGCTCAAGCTATTACATTATTGACTAAGCAACCTTACTTTGAGCAGCAAGCTGAAGAAGAAAACGTACACCTGTTAGCTTTAATTCAAGAGCGTATTAACCAAGCAAACGCACCGGATAAAGCAAGGCTTCCTTGGTTCTTAAAATGGATGAGTTAAGTAAAGATTGCGTAAAAAATAGCAGATCGGAGTTGTTCAGCGTACAAGTGTAAGCTATCCTGTGCCCCTACATTTAATAAAGGCTATCTGAAGAACATGGTTGAGAAACGCGGATCCTACACAAAAGATGATTTAATTGCTTCTGGAAAAGGCGAGTTATTTGGGGAAAATGGTCCTCCACTCCCATCAGGAAACATGTTGATGATGGATCGTATCGTCAGCATGACTGAAGACGGTGGTACATATAATAAAGGCTATGTTGAAGCTGAGCTGGATATCAATCCAGACCTTTGGTTCTTTGATTGCCACTTTGTCAATGATCCTGTCATGCCAGGCTGCTTAGGGCTTGATGCAATGTGGCAATTAGTTGGTTTCTATCTGGGCTGGCTTGGCGGTGAAGGTAGAGGCCGTGCATTAGGTGTTGGCGAAGTAAAATTTACTGGCCAAGTCCTACCCACTGCAAAAAAAGTCACTTACCGTATTAGCTTTAAACGTGTAATTAACCGTAAGCTGATCATGGGGCTAGCAGATGGTGAAGTTTTAGTTGATGGTAAATCAATTTATACCGCAACGGACTTAAAAGTTGGCTTATTCAAAGATACAAGCGCATTCTAATTTTTAGAAGCCTAAGCTATGAGCTAATTAATACAAACCTCCGCAATGGCGGAGGTTCTTAAATTGATTAGTATCTTTAAGTTAAAAACCCTAAATATAAAAAAGTGACAGGTTATTTAACCTTAAAAATGAGATAAATTCTGGATTACACAACCGCTACGGTTCGATCCTCCATCGCCTTTCGCCAACCACCTAGCCAATGCGAACGAGCATCTACTGCTTGATATGGGCAGAGCTCTTTAGAACGCCCTGCTAAACCTGCTTGATAACCTCTTGATAAAGCTCTTTCTAAACGATCTCGCTTCTGTCTTTTCATGCCTTACTTCCCTCATCATTAAAAATGGAAAAGAAAACAGCACCTACTATTTATTAATAGGTACCTTATAGAAATAACGCCCACAGATAAGAAAATCAAGTAAAGATTTTCATATATTTGTCATAAATAGCATAAATGTGACTTAGATATGGCAATTAATATAATCATTTGATTTTACTATGGAATATTTTACTTTATTTATCATGACATTAGAGCATATAAGGTGACTATTATTAACTACATATAAGTTTATTAAATATATTTACTTATTGAAGATAAAAAAAATACACCTCAGAAATTTATATTTACCATATATATCTGAGGTGTATTTAATTAGTTAACTAGGTAATAACTAATACTTTGCAATTTCTTTAGCAATATTATCAGCAACTTGTTGCCAGCCTAGTGACAATGTACGAACCAAGTCCGGATACCCATCTTGTTGTTGGTCTAACTGCACATCAAAATTACGACGAATGACTTTATCACCATGGGAAAGCGTCCAAAAACCTTGAATAAGCACTTTTCCATCGTATCGACCATTAAATGCCGTCAAAGTGATATCCAGTGTATCTGGAGAATTCTGTAATGGCTGTAAAGACACTAGCTTATCCGGTAATGCGGCGGATAATTCACTCACCATTGATTGCCCGAGCTGTTGTTCCAATGGGCTAGCCCAAAGATGTGTGCTCGCATTTGTATAACTCACATCGGTTGTTTGGTAAGTAATACCGTTGGAAGTTAATACATCAGACAACATAATACGCTGTAGCCAAACTTGGCCTTTATCCATCACTGCCGCTGATTGTTCCTGAGGAGTTTTTATTGGCAATTGATAATACTTTTTTTCTGGCGTACTACTACACGCTGCCAACAATAAAACAAATACTGATAATAAATATCGCATTATTTTTTCACTCCTTTCGGCTCTACATCCTTAGTCGGCTCCGCTTCAAACACTAATGCATTACTCTTGTTGTTTAATGTACGTAAAAGCGGCTGAACTTCTCTCAATACTTGGTCTAAACGCTGCATGTTATCCACCATTTTATTATAAGCAGGTGAACCCGGTTGGAAACCTTGCATTGCACGGTTCATTTCTTGCAGTGTTTTTTGTAAGTCATGAGGCAAGTTTTGGAACTCTTTACTTCCCATGACTTTGTTTAATTCCACCAACATGGCATTGGCTTCTTTAACCACTTTTTGCCCTTCGGCTAATGTTTGTGTCGTTTGATTAAGCATTGGCTCAATTGGCATGTTATTGATCTTATCCAACACCGCGATAACTTTTTGTTGGATTTGCGCTAAGCCACCACTGGTCGTTGGGATAATTTTATATCCAGCCACTACCGTAGGCCCTTTATAAGGCTCAGCATTAGGGTCAAAATCTAAATCAACAAACAAGGCACCTGTTAAAAAGTTACCCGATTTTAACGATGCTCTTAATCCGTCTTTCATGGCCAATTTTAATTCATTTTTTAAATTAAAATTCGCACCAACATCTTTTGAAAAACGCTCTGGCTCGATATGAATTAGAACAGGAATTCTAAAGTCATTATCCAAAGATTGGTCAAGCCCCTCGGTATAGAAAGGCACTTGTGCCACTGTGCCTAAACGAATACCACGGAATTCCACTGGTGCCCCAGGCTGTAACCCACGAATAGAATCAGAGAAGAACAAGACAAAATCTTGGTATTCTGTATACAGTGAATTTTGAATACTGTTTTGGTTATCAAAGAGTCGGAACTCTGTATTTTCCTTAACACTCGTACCTGGAACCCACCCCGTAGGCACATCAAAACTCACACCACCTGTCAGTAATGTCGCAATAGACCCCATTTCAACATGAACACCTTGGGATGACATGTCGAATGCAATTCCACTGTCTTTCCAGAAACGCACATTGGAGCTGATCAGCTTATCATAAGGAGCATTGATAAATAATTGGTAGCGCATATCACGCTTGTCCATATCAAAATTACTAGTTTCAACTGACCCAACACGATAGCCACGGAATAATACTGGGTCACCAGGGTTTAATTGCCCTGCTTTATCGCTGACTAATGCTACTCGTATCCCTTTTGCATCCGGTGATGCAAGAGGAGGTGTGTCCAATAAAGTAAATTCAAAGTTTTCTTTGGCCTCTACCCCAGGCTGAAGTTCAATATAAGCCCCTGAAAGTAAAGTACCTAACCCTGTCACACCATCACGCCCGATTGTAGGCTTAACAATCCAGAATGATGAATCAGCACGTAGTAAATCCTTCATGTCATTATTTAAGCGCGCTTTTATTAACACCCGACTAAAATTATCATCAAGAGTGACGCTTTCAACAACGCCAATATCGACACTACGACTTTTAATTTTCGTTTTACCTGCTTCTATTCCCTCAGCATTGTAAGTGATTAGCGTCACTTCCGGGCCTTGGTTGCTAAAATGGTAAAATAATACCCAAGCACCAATTAAGACAGTTACTATTGGGATCACCCAAACTGGTGACCAACTTTTTAACTTACTAACTTTGGCATTGGCCTGTGATGTTTCTTGTGAGGTCACCCGACGACTCCTTCTTGTTCAACAGCATTCGTGTTTACTGCGTTTTTCCTTTCACAACGATCCCAAGTTAACCTTGGGTCAAACGTCATCGCTGCAAACATTGTGAGAATAACAACAACACCAAAGAAAATAATCCCCATTGCTGGCACGATACTCATCAACTGGCCCATTTGAACCAAAGAGGCTAAAATCGTGATCACAAATACATCAATCATTGACCAACGCCCCACATATTCCACTAGCTCATAAATAAAATGCATCCGATGAGGGTCTCGATTGCCATATCCTTGTGAATCAAGGCAAAGCCATGCAATACCAATCATTTTTAACGTAGGTACCATGATACTGGCAATAAAAATGACCATAGCAACAGGATAAGAACCATCCTCCCACAATAGAATAACCCCATCAATAATGGTTGAATTTAATGCGCTGCCCAGTGTATATGTCGTCATCATGGGTAACACATTAGCGGGAATATACAGCATGATTGAAGTAACGAGCAGTGCTAATGTCCACTGCAAACTTTGGTGTTTACGTACACTTCCACGGGAAAAACACCGTGGGCACTGTGATTGTTCCGCTGGTAAAATAGCCGTGCAAACAAGGCATAAACGTACGTTTTGCTTAATACCTGTTTGACCTACTTTTAATGGTAGCTCTAGTTTTGGCGGTGCTTCAATATGGTTCCAAAGCCAATGGCGGTCTAAACATTGAAATGCCCTTACCTGCAACATGCAAAACAAACAGTAAGGTAAAAAACTTAAGCCTATTCCGATATCACCATAAGCAATCAGTTTCACAAAGCTAACTAAAACCCCAGCTAAAAATATTTCCGCCATGCACCAAGCTTTCATTTGGAATAAAATGCGAGTGCTCACGACCTTTAATCCCTTAGGAATATGAACTTGCAACCCTAAGAGAATAATTGTGATCATGCAAAATGCTGGGATAATCAAAGAAAAAAACAGAAAAAATAACGCCAACCCACTATAGCGGGTAGCCGATATAATTTCGATTATCTGAAATAACGATATTTCATTTTCAATTCCTGCCGCCCCCATTTTCACAAAAGGGAACAAGCAAGCAACAAACAGCATAATTAATGCACTAAATGCATATGCTGCTGGTTGCTTATATGGATACCGCCACTTTGAGACTAATGTAGTCTCGCAGCGCGGACATGTTGCTTTGCTCCCTTGTTCCAACTCAGGGACTGCAACCAACATGTCACACTGAGGGCAAAGAACATGTTCATGAGACTCATGGGTACACAAAGTGTATTTGCTCCTCTAATTAAAGCTAACTTAGCCGTTTTTAAGTAATTCAAGCTCTTGCCAACGGTCAAAGGCCTGTTCTAATTCAGACTCTTTAGCCGCTAAATTAGTCAACGCTTTTTCAGTGACTTCATGAGGCTGATTAAAGAAATCAGCATCACCAATCGTAGCTTGTAAAGCCTCAATTTCAGCTTCAAGTTGCTCAAGTTTCGCAGGTAACTGTTCCAGCTCACGCAATAAATTATAGCTTAATTTATTTGCACGCTTTACAGCTTCTTTTGGTTTAGCCACCTTATCTTGGGCAGCTACTTTACTCGTTTGTTCAACTTTTAAACTCACGGTTTGTGCTCTTTGTTTCTGAGCATCAAAATACCCACCCACATACCGGTTGATGACACCGTTACCTTCAAAAATCCAGCACTCAGTTACACTGTTATCAACGAACTCTCGGTCATGGCTGACGAGCAAGACTGTACCTTGATAGCCATCAACAAGTTCTTCAAGTAACTCAAGCGTTTCTACATCCAAGTCATTTGTTGGTTCATCGAGAATTAATAAATTACTTGGTTTTAAGAATAAGCGAGCTAATAACAAGCGGTTACGTTCCCCACCTGAAAGAGCTCTAACCGGTGTCATTGCACGTTTAGGAGGGAACATAAAGTCCTGTAAATACCCTAATACGTGGCGTGGCTTACCGTTAACCATCACTTCTTGCTTGCCTTCTGCCAAGTTATCCATGACCGTTTTATCAGGGTCTAATGCAGCACGGTGCTGGTCAAAATACGCCACTTCCAATTTGGTTCCACAGTGCACACGCCCACTATTTGCCTGTAAATCGCCAAGCATTAAGCGCAATAACGTGGTTTTACCACAACCATTTGGCCCTACTAATGCGATTTTATCACCACGCATAACTTGAGCAGAAAAGTCTTTGACCAGGACTTTATTGTCAACTTGATAGTTAACATTTTCCATTTCAAAAACAATTTTCCCAGAGCGAGAAGCTTCACCGACTTGCATTTTCGCCGTGCCCATAACCTCACGGCGCTGTGAGCGTTCAACACGTAACGCTTTCAAGGCACGAACCCGCCCTTCGTTACGCGTACGTCTTGCTTTGATCCCTTGGCGGATCCACGTCTCTTCTTGCGCTAATTTGCGGTCAAACTCTGCATTTTGCATCTCTTCAACACGCAAAGCTTCTTCTTTACTGACCAAGTAATCATCATAATTGCCCGGCCAAGACGCTAATTGTCCACGATCTAAATCGATAATACGGGTTGCCATATTGCGGATAAAAGAACGGTCGTGCGAAATGAAAACAATACTACCTTGGAAATCCTTTAAGAAAGTTTCCAACCAGAGGATCGTTTCAATATCTAAATGGTTAGTCGGCTCATCTAAAAACAAGACCCGCGGGTTGCTCACTAAAGCACGACCTAAAGCCGCTTTACGTAGCCAACCACCCGATAATGAGGATAGTTCTGCATCCGCAGGTAAACCGAGTTTTTTCAGCACATCACTGATACGAGAGTCTAATAACCATAAATTACGGTTATCTAACACTTCTTGTAATTCAGATAATTTATTTAAATTTTTCTCACTAGGGTCATGTTCAACCAATTTAGCGACATGATGATAATCTTTCAGGTATTGAGCTTGTTCAGCAACGCCTTCAGCAACAAAATCAAAAATAGTCCCTTCGATATTACGTGGTGGGTCTTGTTGTAAACGAGCAACAATTAAGTCCTGCTCATAAATAAGTTGCCCATCATCCAGTGGCTGTTCTTTGGTTAACACTCGCATAAGTGTTGATTTACCCGCGCCATTGCGCCCAACCAGACAAACGCGTTCGTTATCTTCAATGTGAATTTCAGTATTATCAAGTAACGGAGCATCACTAAAAGCAAGGTATGCACCCGATAAATTAATTAAAGCCATTGATTCTATCCTTTACTCTGCGTGGCGAATTAACCAGCAGTTATGTATTTGACGGTTACGAGCAAAATCTTCTGAAAGTGTTTTAGCAGTAATTTCCTGCGCTTGTAACCCTAATTCTTGCATCGCTTCAATATCCATTTTGAAACCGCGTTTGTTATTAGAGAACATCACAGTTCCACCACGACGCAGTAACCGTTTTAAATGTGTAATTAATTGCACATGGTCGCGTTGTACATCAAATGTACCATCCATGCGTTTTGAATTTGAAAATGTAGGGGGATCGATAAAGATCAGATCAAATTGCTCAGTACTATTGGCTAACCAACTCAAACAATCAGCTTGGATTAAGCGATGTTGGCGACCCGTTAACCCGTTTGCTTGCAGGTTTTTCTCTGCCCACTCAAGGTAAGTCCTCGACATATCAACGGAAGTCGTACTTTTTGCCCCACCTAAACCTGCGTGTACAGTTGCAGAGCCGGTGTAACAGAATAAGTTTAGGAAATCCGCGTCTTTACTCATTTGCCCTAACATTTTACGGGCAATACGATGGTCAAGGAATAACCCAGTATCAAGATAATCAGTTAAGTTAACCAACAGTTTTGCGTTGTATTCTTGCACTAAAAAGAAATCATCTTTTTGGGCTAATTTTTCATATTGCTGCTTGCCTTTTTGGCGTTGACGCGTTTTCAATACTAACTGATTAGAGGTAAGCTCAAGCACATTCATTGTCGCCGTGATCACGTCAAATAACCGCTGGCGAGCCTTACGTTCATCCACGGTTTTTGGTGGTGCGTATTCTTGAATCACCACTTTGCTACCATAAATATCAACCGCCACGTTGTACTCGGGTAAATCCGCATCATAAATACGGTAACTATCAATACCTTGCTGTTTTGCCCACTTACTTAACTTTTTCAAATTTTTACGTAAGCGGTTAGCGAAATCAGGTGAAATTTCAGCCACGGTTTCTGATGGCGTAGCAGCTAATTGATAGTTCTTTTGCACACAGTCTAAAGGGCCATTTTTGGCTTTAAATTCACGTTCTGAACGCAATTGCAAGCAGCTAAGTAACTCAGGAGAAGCACTAAAAATCGATAAGCGCCAACCTGGGAAACGGGCCTTCACGATACGCCCTAACTGGCTATGCAGTGCAATTAAGGCAGGCTCACTTTCTAAACGCTCACCATAAGGCGGGTTACTGATAATTGCCCCTACCGTATCAGTGTTAACTGGGTTTTCCAATGCAGCGGCATCACCTTGTTTAAAGGTGATTAAGTCTTGTAGCCCCGCACGGCGCGCGTTGGCACGCGCCATTTCTAGTACACGCTTATCGATATCAAAACCATAAAAACGTGATGTCGTTTCTTTCAAGCCTTGACGAAAACGCACTTGTGCTTCCGTCGTTAACTCGCGCCATAATTCAGCGTTAAATTTCGACCATGCATAAAAACCCCAATGGGTACGGTGTAAACCCGGGGCTTTGTCTGTTGCCATCATTGCGGCTTCAATTAACAAGGTTCCTGAACCGCACATTGGGTCAACTAATGGAGTCCCTTGCTGCCACCCTGAGCGATTAATAATAGCTGCTGCAAGGGTCTCTTTCAGCGGTGCTTGCCCAGCAAGGTCACGATAACCACGGATATGCAAAGAATCGCCGCTTAAATCAAGAGCAACACTGGCTCTTTCTTTATTCAAATAAACATTAATACGAATATCTGCCTGCTGGCGAGCAACATCCGGCCGTTGGTCTAATTTGCGTACGAAGCTATCAACAATCGCATCTTTCACCTTTAATGCACCATATTGGCTATTGCGGATCTCTTCGTTGGTGCCTGTAAAATGCACGACAAAAGTGTCATTAACTGAAAAAATCTCAGTCCAATCGATAGCTTGCACACCAAGGTATAAGTCTAAGTCACTGTAGACATCAAAATCATTCAGTGGCAATAAAATACGCGATGCCAAACGACTCCACAGCAGGCTTTGGTACATGCCTCGTTCATCGGCCTGAAAGTAGACACCCCCTTGCGCAATTTTGCACTGGCTAGCGCCAAGCGCTTCCAATTCCGTTTTCAGTAGTTCTTCTAGGCCACGAGCTGTGCTGGCAAACAGAGAATTCATAGTATTTATTACCGATTTTGATGAAAAATTGTTGCGCATTATAGCTAATCTTATGCAGTTGTCATAAAGTTGCTGCGCAACAATTATAAGGATTAAAAAATGATTACGCTTTCGCGCCTTTATACACACCCAGTTAAATCTATGCGAGGGGTACGTTTATCACATGCCTTCGCAGATACTAGCGGTTTGACTTTTGATCGTAATTTTATGGTAACCACGCTGGAAGGTAAATTTATTACGGCAAGAAAATACCCGCAAATGTTACTGTTTACACCCGTTATGCTTAACAATGGGTTACACCTACAAGCACCTAATGGCGAAAGTGCAACGGTATTGTATCAGGACTTTGATGATAAACAGAGCCCTACTGAGGTTTGGGGAAATCATTTTCATGCACTGATTGCTCCCCAGCAGGTAAATAGCTGGTTAAGTACCTTTTTTGATGAGCCAGTACAACTACGTTGGCTCAGCACTCAATTGTCTAGAAGAGTGAAAAATCATCAAGATGTTCCCGTATCTTTTGCTGATGGTTACCCTTTTCTACTCATTAATGAAGCATCCGTTCAAGAACTCCAAGGTCGTTGCCCTGCCAGTATTAAGCTAGAACAATTTCGTGGCAACCTAATTATTACTGGCGCTAAACCTTTTGAAGAAGATACTTGGAAAACCATTCAAATCGGTGATGTTATCTTTACTCTAGATAAACCATGCAGTCGTTGTATTTTAACCACTGTCAGCCCTGAGAAAGGGATAAAACACCCTAATAGTGAACCATTGGCCACGTTGCAAACCTTCCGTACTGATGAAAATGGTGACGTGGATTTTGGTCAAAATGTTATGGCTAAAAATACGGGGATTATTCGTGTTGGTGATACGCTAACAGTATTAGAAACCAAACCAGCTAAACAATATATAACGCAAAAAAGAGAAGCTGAAAGCCCAAGCCCAAGCTTAAATTCTACAGTCGACAATGTCAGTTTAATTTTTGAAGAAACAGAATATCAAGGTGATAACCAAAATGTGGTCCTCGAACAACTGGAATCTCACGGTTTATCCATTCCCTATTCCTGCCGAGCGGGTATTTGTGGACGCTGTAAAATTAAGCTTATTTCTGGTGAGGTCACACCGCTAAAACAAAGTGCAATTAAAGAAAACGGCTATATATTGTCCTGTAGCTGTATTCCAAAAACTTCGCTCAAATTAGCACTTAACTAAACGTTTATTATGGCTCATTAACACCATCAGCAATTTTATATTATGATGGTGTTAGAATACCTATAACTACATTAGTTATCTAAGTCGGACATTTAGTTTTTATTCATTTTCTTTTTATTTGATCACTGACGATCAACTAAATAACGTTGCCATATAACTGCCGCTTCGTCTTTGATGAATACTCAAGCATACGATCGTTCATGATCTTAATTGGATCACAAAACCTTAAAGTACGATCGGGTAATTCTAAAACTGGTTCAGCTAATAAACACAAGCTTGCTGAAGGGCCCGCTTCTGCAATAATAAATGAAAAATAACGACTGGTATTTTCTAAACACACCTGAATTATTTGCCCCTGTTTAGGCGCATTAATATAATGAAAAGAAGAAAAATACCAACTTTTCGGCATCTGTGGTTTTAGAAAACGAAAAGCAACCAAGCTATTTAAGACTAATTCCGCTCTTTCTTCTTGCGTAATATTTAGTCTCTTTGCTTGCTCATCAAATAAATAATATTCCCCTGCATCTTCAATGCTAAATGGCATTTCACTACGAGCAAATGCAGTTAACATTTTAGCGGGAAAACATGAACGAAATATCATGCCGTTGGCGAGATCTAACATCACCCTGTCATGGTCATGATCAAAATACCAACGCCAATGATCATCAGGTTTAATATTCATAAACGATCCTTCAGCGATTTATCGGTAAATATATAATAGGAACGATCATCATTATGATCTTCCCTAAATTTACTCTGGGGCAATTTTTATAGATTAAATTTTCACAAATTAAGCTTTCATAGATTAAGTCATGTCGTTTAATTGCAACTGGATATTACATTGTCTAAACAACAAATTTACTGAAAATTGATATCAATTTGATATAAAAATAGCCACTATTAGCAATATAGTTTAAAAGGGGGAATAAAGAAACCCCCTTGTTAAGTAAATTTACAATTTATTAGATATGATTGACAATATCTTTAATTAATTTTGGTCCATGGTAAATAAAACCAGAATAAATTTGAATTAATGAAGCGCCTGCTTCCATTTTTTCACGCGCCGCTGTAAGCGAATCAATTCCACCCACACCAATTATTGGTAACTTACCATTTAATTCACGTGAAATAAGTTTAATAACTTGCGTACTTTTTAATTGTACAGGCCGCCCACTCAACCCACCCGTTTCATTGCAATGGTTTAACCCCTGAACGAGGGAGCGATCTAGCGTTGTATTTGTAGCAATCACCCCATCTATATTATGCCTCACTAAGCTATCAGTAACTTGAATAATTTCTTCTTCAGATAAATCAGGCGCTACTTTCACCGCAACTGGCACATATTTTTGATGTAATGATTGCAACTCAAGTTGCTTCGCTTTTATACCACTCAATAAATCATCGAGAGCCTCACCGTATTGTAATGTACGTAAGCCCGGTGTATTTGGTGAGGAAATATTAATCGCAATATAGCCTGCATGGGCATATACCTTATCCATGCAAATTAAATAATCATCTTTACCTTGTTCTACCGGTGTATCTTTATTCTTACCAATATTGATACCAATAATTCCACCGTAATTAGCCTTTTTGACATTCTCTACGAGGTTATCAACACCTTTATTATTAAAGCCCATTCGGTTGATTAAACCCTCAGCTTCAACGAGTCGGAATAACCTTGGCTTATCATTACCAGATTGAGGACGGGGAGTTACAGTCCCTATTTCAATAAACCCAAACCCCATTGCGCCAAACGCATCGATACATTCACCATCTTTATCGAGACCAGCAGCGAGGCCAAGGGGGTTTTTAAAAGAAAGCCCCATGCATTGAACTGGTTTGATAGCAACAGATTGACGAATAAGGCATTGAAAAGGGGAATGGTTCAAACGTTGAAGCTGGCGAAAAGTCAATTCATGTGCTTTTTCGGGGTCGAACTGGAATAGTGCCTTTCGGGCAAGATGATATAGCATATCCAATAACCTATTTTCTGCTAGTGCGTTTCAATAAAATAGACATCATACCGCGCATGCTAAAACCCCCACCAAAGGGTTCTTGTTGAGTTTTAACTGTGCGAACTATTTTTCGTCGGATAAAACGCACAATAGACTACCCTATTTAGGGGCAACTTTACTATGAAAAGATCAATATATTCTGTTTTGTGCCTCTAATAACAACAAATAATAAAGGGCTCTTTAATTCACTCAAACTCTGGGGAAACAACCACCCCATCAAAAATGCTTGTATCGTATTGATTTATAATTAAATTATTCATCTAACTATTTGTTGGATGGAAAGCTTATAGCAACACACCAGCAGGGGGAAGAAACTATGTCATCACGACTGAAAATTATGAGTTACCACTCAACGTCTACCGAGCCCCTTATGACTAAGATAAGGGAAAACGCCCATCTAAGTTAAAAGCTTGCCGAGCTAAAAACCATATCATCGCTTAGTTTTTACAGTTCACATTATTAAACTGATAAACCATAGCAAAATCAAAAATTAAAAAGGGGAAGACGGTTAATCTTCCCCTTTAGTTCTAAACCAAAAGCCTATTTTTACTTTCTTATCGCCTCTGAGTAGCGCTCATTAGCCCATCATATAAAAATAGTGTAATGGCGTAATAATTAGCTTTCTAATGCTTTGGTGATTTTCTCAAATAAATCACCAGAAAGGTTATCTAGGGCTTTCAATTGTTCAAGCACTTTACGCATTTGAGCCTGACGCTTTTCGTCATAACGTTTTAAACGGATCAATGGTTCGATCAACCTTGATGCAACCTGCGGATTACGCGTGTTCAGATCAACCAAGATCTCATATAGGAACTGATAACCGCTGCTATCTTCCGCATGGAAATTAACTGGGTTCCCCGCGGCAAATGCCCCTACTAGCGACCTTACTCGATTTGGGTTACTCATGCTAAATGAACGGTGATTTAACAGCTCACGCACATGCGATAGCACCTCTTTCGATGGGTTTGCCCCTTGTAATGTAAACCACTTATCCATCACCAAGCCATCATGATGCCAGCGTTCATCAAAATCAGCCATTAGCTGTGCTTTGCACGGTAACTGAGATTCATTCGCTGCCGTTAATGCAGCAAGAGAATCGGTCATATTATCCGCAGATTGGTATTGTTCTTGCACTAACTTATTCGCTAGTTCAATGTCATCACCCCCAGCCAAATATTGGAGGCAAATATTACGTAATGCACGTTTGGCAATGTCCTGATGATCAACGCGATAACCCGTGATATTGACCGAATGGTAAACAGCCAATAACTCATCCTGCATGTCTACCGCAAGTTTATGGTGGATAAAGTTCAGCACCTCGTGAATGGCGACAGGGTCAATAATGGCAAACAGTTCAGCAAGTTCGCTTTCTGATGGTAATGTCAAGATCAACGCTGCTAACGCAGGGTCAATTGATTCACTCAATAACACCGCTCTAAATGCATCAACGACAGATTCAGGTAAAACTAACTCTTCCCCTTTCTGATAGTTAGCGACATTAATTTTTACGTAGTTATTAATCAGTTGCTGAGCAGCATCCCAACGGGAAAACTCGTTATTGGCATATTGCATCAAGAATGCAAGTTGCTCATCGGTATAGTTATAATCCAGTTTTACTGGAGCAGAAAACTCCCGTAATAATGAAGGAACCGGACGGCTTGCCACTTCATCAAATACAAATGTTTGTGACTCTTGAGTAATATTTAAAACAGAGTTAACAGCACTACCATCACGTTTTAACGCAATCACGCTACCATCTTCAGCATATAGCTCAATATCTAAAGGGATATGTAATGGCAATTTTTCAGTTTGGTCAGCCGTTGGCGGCGTCATTTGCTTCACATGCAGGGTATACTGTTGTTTTTCTGCTGAATATTCATCTCGTACCGTAAGTATTGGTGTACCTGATTGGCTGTACCAACGGCGAAATAGTGATAAATCGACATTTGAAGCATCTTCCATTGCTTGTACAAAATCATCACAAGTTGCTGCACTACCATCATGGCGATGAATATAAAGTTGCATACCGGCTTGGAACATTTCTTCGCCCAACAGGGTATGGATCATACGGATCACTTCGGAGCCCTTTTCGTACACAGTCAACGTATAGAAATTATTCATTTCGATCACTTTGTCTGGGCGAATTGGGTGCGCCATTGGGCTTGAATCTTCAGCGAATTGGGCTGATCGCATCACTTTTACATTGTTAATGCGGTTAACAGAGCGGGAACCTAAGTCAGAACTAAATTCTTGGTCACGGAAAACCGTTAACCCTTCTTTTAAGCTTAACTGGAACCAATCACGACAAGTGATTCGGTTACCTGTCCAATTATGGAAATATTCATGCCCAATGACTGACTCGATATTGAGATAATCTTTATCTGTTGCTGTCTCGCTTTTAGCTAATACATATTTAGAATTAAAAACGTTAAGACCTTTATTTTCCATTGCACCCATATTGAAGAAATCAACAGCAACAATCATATAGATATCAAGGTCATACTCTAAGCCAAAACGCTCTTCATCCCACTTCATTGCATTTTTCAGAGACTGCATTGCCCAAGGTGCGCGGTCTAAATTGCCTTTATCAACAAACAGTTCTAACGCCACTTCGCGGCCACTGCGCGTAATAAACACATCTTTTAAAACATCAAAATCACCGGCAACGACGGCAAATAAATAACTTGGTTTTGGGAAGGGATCTTCCCATTTAACCCAATGACGCCCGCCTTCTAATTCACCTTCTGCAACACGGTTACCATTTGAAAGTAAATAAGGGTAGCGAGACTTATCCGCGGTAATTGTTGTGGTATAGCGCGCTAAAACATCTGGCCGGTCTTGGTAATACGTAATATGGCGGAAACCTTCTGCTTCGCATTGGGTACATAAAGCATCACCAGAAACATACAAACCTTCTAATGCAGTATTTTTTTCAGGGCTAATTTCATTCACAATACGCAAGGTAAAAGATTCTGGTAGTGCTTCAATCACTAACTTACCATCAACTTCGTGATAGTTTTCCCATGCTTTACCCTCTATTTCGAGACTAATTAACGATAAGTTTTCACCATTGAGCTCAAGCGTTGATGACTGCGCATTAAGGCGTTTTACCTGACTAGTTGCTGTCACAACCGTCTTTACAGGGTCAAGATTAAAATCGAGGTCAATCGCTGTAATGGTATAATCGGGGGATTGATAATCTTGACGGTATTTCGCTTGTCTTAACTGGGTCATATGTAACCTTTTTAATTTGTTATATCCGATATCGTACTGCTTGGTTACTTTATACAATACTATAAGACACAATAATGTGAATGGATTTGAGAAACATTTTCATCATAATGTGTTATCCATTTTAATATTGATGTTACCTTTCTATTTCTCACCCTAGCTAATTTTGTTACACAATCGTTTGTTTGTTGGTGCTATAGCACTATCAAATATTTTATAGCATGTTAGTATCTTTTCGTGATTAATGCTTTTGTATGTAATGACGAGATACGGTATGACTGAAATGTATTTACCTGATTTAACTACTTTACATAAAAGCGAATGCGTGAATTGAGCTTGCGAATGCCCTCTTAAAACAGACAGGTAGAATAACGCTTCTATCTTTTGGTAAAGTGGGTATACTTTTGCAACTTTAACGATTTAGCTAATTGCTACGTGCTGTTTTATTTTGTTTTTTTAATGGGGTGAATTTCAAGTTTAAACTCTGTGAGTTATCCCTATAAAAACAAACAGCCTTAGTCATAAAGATAAGCTCCGCGAGGATGTCTGCGTGCCATGAACTTAGACGCTACACCAATTATTACATCACTGCTTGATACCGACGCTTATAAGCTTCATATGCAGCAGGCCGTTTTCCACCGTTATCATCAGGTACCGGTTGTCGCTGAGTTTCGCTGCCGTAGTAGCGATATATTAGGTAGCTACGCTACTGAAATCAGGCAACAAATCCAGCAGATGGCAAAACTATCACTGACTGATGATGAATTAAATTTTCTCCGCCGCTTACCTTTTTTCCATGAAGACTATCTTACATGGCTAAAATCATTTCGTTTTAACCCACAACAAGTGGTTGTTAGTGTGACTGACGAAGGGCAACTGGCAATACGCATTAGTGGCCCTTGGCGCGAAGTGATTATGTGGGAAGTTCCTCTTCTTGCCCTAGTAAGTGAAATCGTGCAACGAGATAGGCACCCAAACATCACAACTGATGATGCGGTCCAACAACTGAAAAAACTGTTAGATGTTTTTTACCAACAAGCTGACGAGCACCAACTTGACCTATCCGGCTTTAAGCTGATGGACTTTGGGACGCGGCGCCGCTTCTCATACGGTGTCCAATCAGCCATTGTGGCTATGTTGAAACAGGAATTCCCTTACCTTGTTGGCACCAGTAATTACAAGCTCGCGCATGAGCTAGATCTTGCGCCAGTAGGAACCCAAGCCCACGAATGGTTCCAAGCGCACCAGCAAATCAGCCCTGAATTAGCAAATAGCCAGCGTGAGGCTTTGCAAATTTGGTTAGATGAATACCCTAATCACCTCGGTGTTGCCTTAACGGATTGCATCACGATGGATGCTTTCCTACGTGATTTTGATGCTAATTTCGCCAAACGCTATCAAGGGTTACGCCATGATTCAGGGGACCCTATCGAATGGGGCGAAAAAGCAATCGCTCATTATGAGAAGTTAGGTATTGACCCAATGAGTAAAACTTTGGTGTTTTCAGACAGCCTAGATCTACAAAAAGCACTGGAGTTATACCGCTATTTCCACAAGCGGGTTAATCTTGTATTTGGTATTGGTACGCGCCTAACCTGTAATATTCCCCATGTTACGCCACTGAATATCGTGATTAAATTAGTGGAATGTAACGGTAAACCGGTTGCTAAGTTATCTGATAGCCCAGGTAAAACGATTTGCGAAGATGATGAGTTCGTTAACCAACTGAGAAAAGCGTTTGACCTCCCTAAAGCCTGCTAATCACGTAACAACCTTAAAGCTCTGAATAAGAATTGGCATTTTTCTTATCGGGGCTTTAAAACCCCTTTTTCTTTTATTCACTTACTATTACTATAGCTTTTAAGCTCGATAAATCCTCATCACTTAAACAGAAATATTTTATCGTGATTTTTTACTTGTTTCCTAATAAATGGCAAGTAACATAGAGCTTTGGCCCCTGAAACATGGGATTTCGTAAGTATACCCCTACTTTACTGTTTTATTTATCATACACTGGTTGTTTTGCGCTTTAACTAACAACACCGCAATGCAATTAAAAAATGAATTTAATACAGCTTGAATGGCATCCTAAATAATTCGAGTTGTAGAAAGACGGCAAACAAATTGGGCCCTAAGAGGATACATAAGTATGTGACTAGGGTCAGTTTGTGAAGCCAACGCATCTACAGCTCGAAGTATGACGGATTGAGATAGTAAAGTAGATATTGTTAATATGAAGAGAGTGAATTATATGATAGTAGCGCCTGTAGTCGACGTACTGCAAGGCCGAGTGGCGGTAGGCACAGAAGTCACCGTTCAAGGCTGGGTACGTACAAGGAGAGATTCAAAAGCGGGTTTTTCTTTCCTCGCCGTTTATGACGGTTCTTGCTTTAATCCGTTACAGGCTATCATCAATAATAACTTACCTAATTATAATGATGAAGTCCTGCACCTAACTACGGGTTGTTCTGTTCAGGTTACGGGCGTTATAAAAGAGTCTCAAGGCCAAGGGCAGTCCTTTGAACTTGATGCAACCGCAGTCAAGGTGGTTGGTTGGGTTGAAGACCCTGAAACTTACCCTATGGCAGCGAAACGCCATAGCGTTGAATTCTTACGTGAAGCCGCACACCTACGCCCTCGAACCAATTTAATCGGTGCGGTTGCACGCGTGCGCCATACCTTAGCACAAGCGATACATCGTTTCTTTGATGAGCAAGGTTACTTTTGGGTTTCAACCCCAATCATTACTGCCTCTGATACCGAAGGCGCAGGTGAAATGTTCCGTGTCTCTACACTGGATTACAATAACTTGCCGCGTAATGACAAGGGCGAAGTCGATTTCAGTGAAGACTTCTTTGGCCGTGAAGCATTCTTAACGGTTTCAGGCCAGTTAAATGGTGAAGCATATGCAACTGCACTGAGCAAAGTGTACACTTTTGGCCCAACCTTCCGTGCTGAAAACTCCAATACCAGCCGCCACTTAGCTGAGTTCTGGATGGTTGAACCTGAAGTTGCTTTCGCTAACTTAGATGATGTTGCAGGCCTAGCAGAAAAAATGCTGAAATTCGCCTTTAAAGCCGCGCTTGAAGAACGCCGTGATGACTTAGAGTTTTTTGCTCAACGTGTCGATAAAGACGTTATCACTCGCTTAGAAAGCTTTGTTAACTCTGATTTTGCCCAAGTTGATTACACCGACGCGATCAAAATCCTTGAAACCTGTGGTCAGAAATTCGAAAACCCAGTTTACTGGGGTGTCGATATGTCATCTGAACATGAGCGCTACTTAGCTGAACAGCACTTTAAAGCGCCTGTGGTAGTAAAAAACTATCCGAAAGACATCAAAGCTTTCTATATGCGCTTAAATGAAGACGGTAAAACTGTTGCTGCAATGGACGTTCTCGCACCGGGTATTGGTGAAATCATCGGCGGTTCACAACGTGAAGAACGCCTTGATATGCTTGATGCACGCCTTGAAGAAATGGGCATGAATAAAGAAGATTACTGGTGGTATCGTGATCTGCGCCGTTATGGCACTGTACCTCACTCTGGTTTCGGCCTTGGCTTTGAGCGTTTAGTGGCTTATGTCACTGGTGTTGGTAACGTGCGTGAGGTGATCCCATTCCCTCGTACACCTAGAAACGCTGCATTCTAATTGCGTTTTTTGGTGCAATAATGATGTAAAAAGCGGACTAAACATATTTTGGTCCGCTTTTTTGTTCAATAATGCTTTCATTGGCTAATCATTCCGATACGTTACATTAAATTACAGTAAAATATTAAGTAGATCACAACTTTCCCCTTAATACCTTATAATTATCCGTAAAGTAACGCACTGCCTGCTACCGCTAAGAATAATCTGCTTTTTTATTATATTTTTGCTTTTTGCTAATCATAAATCTTCAACTTAACTGGCCTAAGTTGCTCAAAAAAAGCTCAAATTATCTTTTGAAAAAGTTCCCTCTTTTTTGTAATATTTTTTAAACTGGTACGATGAGTGATTATTTTTTACTCTATTTTTTACATTTTGAAACACCTTGTTACCATTTGTTTCAGAAACTTTGATTTTGTAGCACTTTGAGGGTGGATAAATTTATTTAGCAATGGAACACTGGTCGCCGACATAGACGACACTAATCTCTCATAAATAGTTCCAATTATTTTTTGAGAATTATTTTTGGCAGTGGCAGGTGTCCGAATAACACCAATGAGGGTAATAATAATGATGAAACGCAATATTCTTGCAATGGTTATCCCAGCTCTGTTAGCTGCTGGTGCAGCAAACGCAGCTGAAGTATACAACAAAGACGGCAACAAATTAGACGTTTACGGTAAAGTTGACGTTCGTCACTATTTCGCTAAAGGTGATAGCGGCGAAGATGGTGATGATTCACGTGTTCGTTTAGGTCTGAAAGGTGATACTCAAATCACTGATCAACTGACTGGTTTTGGTCGTTTCGAGTGGGAAACAAAAACTAACAAAACTGAAAAAAACAACGACAACAAAAACCGTTTAGCTTACGCTGGTTTAAAATTTGCTGATTTCGGTTCAGTTGATTATGGTCGTAACTACGGTGTTATCTATGACACGAACGCATGGACCGACGTTATGCCTTTATGGGGCGGCGACACTATGGCTCAAGCTGACGTGTTCATGACTAGCCGTAACCGTAACCTATTAACTTACCGTAACAACAATGCATTCGGTTATGTTGATGGCCTAAGCTTTGCCCTGCAATACCAAGGTAAAAACGGTGATACCAACAAATCTGGTGGTAAAACGGCTTACGAAAATAACGGTGACGGCTACGGTTTCTCTACCGCTTATGACTTAGGTTGGGGCGTAACACTGGGTGGTGGTTATTCTAACTCTTCTCGTACTCCATCACAAAAATCTTCTGCTGCTCATGGCGACAAAGCACAAGCATGGAACGTGGGTGGTAAATTCGACGCTAATAATGTTTACTTAGCAGCGATGTACGGTCAAACACTGAACACTACTTACTTTGGTGATAAAAATACTATTGCTAACAAAACTGAAAACGTTGAGTTAGTAGCACAGTACCTGTTCGATTTCGGTCTGAAACCATCTTTAGGTTATAACCAATCTAAAGCTAAAGACATCGCTGGTGGTGACGGCGATATCGTTAAATATATCTCTGTAGGTTCTTACTACTACTTCAACAAAAACATGTCTGCAGTTGTTGATTACAAAATCAACCTGTTAAAAGACAACGACTTCAGCGAGCGTCATGGTCTGATGACTGACAACGTTGTTGGTTTAGGTTTAGTTTACCAATTCTAATTATCAGTTAACTGATAAGCTAGAAAACGGTAACATGTTTTTGCAAGCAGCGCTTCGGCGCTGCTTTTTTTTACCTGTAAACGCTGACTAAATTTTTATAAATCAAACCACTATATCGACAAGACAGACTGATTCACCAACTTTATAGATATTTATGGTTAGATTACATGCAATTCCTACCTAGCTCACAAGATCTCGCCAATTTATCGCAAAACGGTTGGCAAAACGCCTTTCTCACGTTACCCTGATAACTCGACTCGTTCGACTAAACCCGTTTTCAGCTATACCCTTTATTTCAAGCAGTATGGGCTTTTTACAAGCAAGGATAGCCAAAAGCATTCTCACTTAATGCCTTCATACGCTATGAACTGTATTGGGTAACCACAACAGAGCTTTGGAATCGACAACATGTTTGAAAAAATTACTTCTGCCCCCGCTGACCCAATTTTAGGTCTTGCTGATAGTTTCCGTGCTGATCCCCGTGACAATAAAATCAACTTAGGTATTGGCGTCTATAAAGACGAATCAGGGAAAACCCCTGTGCTTGATACCGTAAAAAAAGCAGAAAAATTCCTGCTAGACAACGAAAACACCAAAAACTATCTTGCGATTAGCGGAATGCCAGAATTCGGCCGTGTAACACAAGAACTGTTATTCGGTGCACAACATGAAATTGTCACCTCAAAACGTGCCCGTACAGCACAAGCCCCAGGGGGCACTGGTGCCCTGCGTATTGCAGCTGACTTTATTGCTAAACAAACCAATGCAAAACGTGTTTGGATCAGCAACCCAACATGGCCTAACCATAAAAATATTTTTGAAGCCGCTGGCTTAGAAGTATTAACTTACAACTATTATGATGCAGCAAAACATGGCATGGATTTCGACGGCATGCTAAGTAGCTTATCCACTGCGGTTGCAGGGGATGTTATTGTCCTACATGGTTGCTGCCATAACCCAACAGGGATTGACCCAACTGCTGAGCAATGGTCGAAGCTGGCTAACTTGTGTGCAGAAAAAGGCTTATTACCTGTTTTCGACTTCGCCTATCAAGGTTTTGCTAAAGGGTTAGATGAAGACGCTGAAGGCTTACGCATTTTCACCCAAAATAACCCAGAAATGATTGTCGCCAGCTCATACTCTAAAAACTTCGGTTTATATAATGAGCGTGTCGGTGCTTGCACCATTATCGCTAAAGACAGCGACAACGCAGAGCGCGCATTTAGCCAAGCAAAAGCGGTTATTCGTGCAAACTACTCTAACCCACCCGCTCACGGTGCAGCAGTGGTTACCACTATCCTTTCTGACGATACCTTAAAAGCAGAATGGGTCCAAGAACTAACAGCAATGCGTGAACGTATTAAACGTATGCGTCAGTTACTGGTTAAAACATTGGAAGAGAAAGGCGCTAAACAAGACTTTAGCTTCATTATCAACCAAAACGGTATGTTCTCCTTCAGTGGTCTCACAAAAGAGCAAGTAGAGCGTCTACGCAGTGAATTTGGCATCTACGCCGTAAGTTCTGGCCGTATTAATGTTGCAGGCTTAACACTGGAAAACATGGTTCCACTGTGTGAAGCCATCGTAAAAGTACTGTAAAACCCATAAAGTACACCCCAAGTTAGCCCCATATTTTATTGGGTTCTAATTTTGGGGTGTTTTTTTAGGAGTATGGTTCACTTTGAAGAGGAATCGCTCATATTAAAGCTTATTCCTCTAATCATTTGAAAGCTAATTAGCGGCTGATACGCTCGTCCCCTCTAATAAACGGTTCATAAACGGTAGAGGGTCCCAACGGTTGCGTAGGTGGGCTGACATATTCGTTGCCTCAAAAGTACTTTCGTATTCAAAACGTGACTCAGCATAAAGCTGAATAAGCTTATCTACCGTTTTCTCAGCTTGCCCATTCCATTCGTCCCCATCACACTTACGGAACTTTATATCTGTTACATCTGTCATCGACATTAAATGGTTGCTATGATAAATCTCCACTTTTCGACCAGTATATGATTCATAGACACTGAGTGTTTTTGATGGATCTATTTGCTGTACCATCACTGGGGTCACATAAAAATTAACCAAAACAACCTGATTACGACCAGCCAAATCCTCAATCTTCACTGTTGTATTGCTTTCATAACCATTAACAAGATAAGTATCATTACCTAACCCACCAGACAAGGTGTCGTTGCCCGCAACGGAGATCAATAAATCTTTATCAACTCCCCCGGCGAGAATATCATTACCTTGACCACCAAAGAGGACGTTATTGCCCCCTAAAGTCACTATCCTATTATCTCCTTTACCCCCCTGAATTATCCGACCATGCCCAGTATGGTCCAAAACAACTAAGTTTCCTTCCTTAGTCTTAATTAACCAATGAGTTCGAGCATAATTTGGGTTTAAAATAGTCGGGCCATTAGTAGGTACATGTAATGACTCTAATAAAGCATCTGGCGTTCCATTTAGTAAATGAGTTAATGTATCTGCTAGTTTCCAATGACCTTTTTGCCCTGTTTTTTCAGCGGTGGAATAACTATCTGCAAAGTATTTAGCTAAAGGCTCCATCCCATCTTTTGTTAATTCCTGCAACTTATGCGGCAATTTAGGGTACATGTAGACCTGACATACAGCGTCTTTATTTTCTTGTAGAGATGGCTGTTTTATTTTAATAATTTTGCCTGATTTTGATATATAAATGCGATAAAGAGCACCATTATCCACACCTTCAGTAATGTTTTCACAGTCAAAATTCAGTAAATGAATATTATTTTTCCCTTCAAGATCCTCGATATAAACAACCCCTCTATATCGACAATCAATTAAATAGTTATCATCGCCCTCCTTACCCATTAAAGTGTCGTAACCAAAATCAGAGAGTAATAAATCGTCCCCATCTCCGCCCGAGAGAAAATTCATTCCTGAGCCAGCATACAGCACATTATTACCTGAAACAGCTGCTATCGTATCATCACCTTCCCCACCGATCAGCACACGACTAAACCCACTATGGTCAAGAATAATATCATTTCCTGCTTGGCCGTTTATCAGTAATTTTTTACCAAGGTACCCCATTGGAATATTAATGGTATCATCGCCATCGGTGCTGTTTGCAATGGGATTTGAAGGGGCAATGACACTATTTTCACTCTTCAGGTCGATACAAAACATATTACTGTACTTATCTTGAATAAGTACCGCATTATTCATACCCCCATCGAAATTCTGAAAACGAAAGCTCAGTGTTGTCTTTTCGAACCTATCTTTGAGCAAAAGCTTTTGCCCATTCATTTGTAGTTGGTAGCCATTTACCGTAGGTAATAAAATAATAACCTTATCTTGATCTGTAAAATGGCCTTTGACATTAGCAAAATCAAATACAATATCTTCATTGTTATCGTCAAGTTTATTTATTTGATAACTATCTTGGCCCAATGTGACTTTTATATGGCTCCCCGATGCTATATGGGAGAGGATATTGTTTTTTTCACTTCCAGTATAAGTTAAATTCTTAGCTTTACCTATTGATACTAACCTTCCCCATTTAGGTGAGTTATATACTCGTGTTTTATTAACTTCAATCTCATCTTTACTTTCATCAATATAAACACTTTTTTCACCTGAATATAGCGTTTTATCATTATTTTGAACATATAACACATTGAATAGTTTTCCACGTATAGTATGTTCAGGATTATTTTCTTTTGGGAGGTCAACTAATTGACTAATTAAGGCAAAACCATCGTTAGTATTTAAGTTATAACTATGATTGCGTTTACGAACCCCATCTATATCACGATATACATTATTTAATTTTATGGTGACTTCACTCTTAACCTTATCAAATACATATTTATCTGTCTTATAATCATCAACCTGTATTTTAAGGTAAAGGTCGTTACCCTTGATATACATATCCTTAATTTCATTTAATGAGTATTCAAGATCAACCCAACTCACTGACTCGCTATTCTCTTCAATAATAACATTAGCTTGAAATCCTTTATTTTCCCCCTGATAAATAGGGTTGATATAATGTTCTTTTTCAACTCGGAATGCTTTTTTATTATATGACATTTTTGTTTTATAAAGATCATCTACATGAGAAGCCCATTCGAACCGTTTAATAAAGTAACTATCAATCCCACTGCCACCAATGGCTTTCCCTTTTGTTAGCGCTAATCGGTCATCTCCACCATATCCATATAGCGTATCTTCCCCTAACCCGCCATTGATATTATTATTTTCATCATCGCCATGGATAATATCATTAGTATTATCAATAAGAGTAATATTTTCAATATTTTTAGCATCAACAACATCAATAAATTGATGTTGATATTTAAATTTAGATTTAGACTCCTCGCTGCAGAAATACGCAACCTTATTTATCCTTAAATCGATATAAACATGATAGCCATTAGGCAAATTATCAATAAATAAAGTGTCGCTTCCTGATTGGCCATCTAGAAACTTCGTTACTTTGCCATCATTTGACTCCAATGATGTTAAACTATTATCCCTTAAGTAAAAATAATCTGACTTTGATCCTGTAGCAAAATACTTTTCACCCGATAACACCTGAAGAGCATACATTCTGTCGTCTCTTCCAATAAGATAATCAACACCATTTGCGAGATTAAAACTACTCCCCTTAGTCTCATCAATATCTATAATATTCGCAATTATACCAGGTTTATTCTCAATATATTCATTGGTGTTATCTGCATATTTACGGATAGTGAAATTTTTTTGCGCAGCAACCTCGGTTTGTTTAGAATAAAAACTTAATTGTTCATAATCCGAAGCTGTAAGCTGCTTTTCTATACTCTGTGTTAAATTACTTTTTTGAATTCCATGTTTTTCTAAAAATTTATCAAATAATGGGTTTTTATAGTTTGTGTTAAAACAATAGCCCTCATTAGACGCTACTGTCCCAGTACGGACAACATCAGTAACCTCCTTGAGAACTTTGCTAAATACAACTCTATCTTCTTGCCCAGTAGCTCTTTTCACCCTACCATCGGCTTGCAAAGAATAATTTTTAATTAAAAAATCAGCTTCACTGAAAGTAAATGAAGGGGCTCCACGTTTGGTATAACGATAAACATAATCCGAAAAACTTAAACGTACCCCCCACCACATACCACCAAAATAATTATTATTAGTATCTACAAGATAATAACGTTCTTCTGATTTATAAGTCGGCTTTTCAATTATACTCAAGTGATGATCAAAACCTGCTGGGACAAACCTTTTTTCAAACAGGTCTATATCCATCTCTACATCTAATTTTTTAAATGCTTTTATGTAATGCACAATCGCCATTTCTTGCTGGCTACGCAGGGTAGGTTCAAAACCAAATGCACCACGAAGCCCTTCTTCCAGTTCCCTATCCCAGCTAATATCAATTACCTCTTTGATATTTTCAACTGCGCGGGCACCTTGATATACCAAACCAGAAACCAGTAAAACGCCCCCAACAACAAGGCCCACTACGGGAATAGTAGAAGAGCCAATTATGACACCAATAACGGTGATGCCATTTAACACACAACTGGCAATAGAAAAAGTCGCATTAACAATCAGATCTTGCCGCTGTTTTGGATCAGAAACACGGTCAAGTTTAGATAAACTGTCATATGCTTGGTAAGCGTCAAACCCCATTCCGACTAAATTAAATATAATCACGGTTCCTGCTGCAATTCTGCCGCGGATTAACGATGTTGCCCCCCCTTTACTGGCTATATTTAATAAAATAGGTTGTACAATCATGTCTCCATAATTAGCAATTGCTGAACCACAAATAAGGTAAAATTGTTTTTCTAACTCAGCACATTCCTCATCCGTTAAATCAGGGTTATCTAATTTTTTCAAGATTAAATGTATACTAATTAATGTTTGTACTGCACCAACTCCCCCCATTACTTGGCCAAACCGATTACCTATTTGTTGAAAACGCGGTAACTTAGTTCCTAACGTTCTTAAGTTCTCAATCATCTCCGGTGTCAATTTAGACACATTAGGGTCGATGTTTCTTGCAATATACTTCAACTGCTTTTTCAATACCGCGCTGTCTCGAAAACCAGTGTTATTATCTGTGATAGGAATATGATCTACGTCGCCTAATTGCTGATGAAGAATCCTGAGCAAAACAAGGTCCGATTCATTTCCATCAACTAATGTTAATTCAGCCGCAAGCTTTTCGGGATGAAATCGCACTTTTTTCTGCCAACCATTTTTTTTTGTATGATCTGCAGTAATAAGTTGACCATCAATAGTCACCCCTAAGTTTTGTAACCTTGCCAAGGCAATTTTTTCACCATTAAAATTCACCCAACTGTTTTTATCAGCAATAGCGACAGAATTAATAAGTGCAGTTACGTTCTTTCTATACTGCTCATAATCATGAGGTATACGCTTGATACTGTTATCATCAAGTGCAATAACCTGCATATCTGCCGAATAAAACTTACCATTTTTATCACTTTTCTCTCCAAAGCCTGCCTGTTGGCCCCGAGTTATAGTCTCTCCATTAAGTAAACTTACATTTTCGTTAAAATAACTATTGACTTGCTTCGCAAATAATTTTGCTGCTAAAGGGCGTTGTTCATTACGAATACTGAGTTGTAAACCATTAGGATCAAGTAAACGGTATTCATGAATGTTACCGCGGGTCGTATATTGAATAGTATATGTTGTGTTCTTACCTTGAAGGAATAAAAGTGAATGCCCCCGAGAATGGTAAGAATTATTATTGGCTGATAATACATATTTAATAGGCTGCCTAGCATGTTTCTCTCCCTTATTATCAAACCCATCTACAATATTATTTGAATAACGCTTTATTTCATTAAGTAACTCGGTTTCCCCCTCGGTTAGGGCTCCATTATAACGTTTCTGTTCTAGCTTAATTTGCCACTCAATAAGATTTCTCGCCGAGTTTTCATCCCCTAACTGAGACTCAACGGTATAAATTAACCCCATCTTTCGGTCAAAACCTGCTGCATCTCCTTTACGTCTTAACCTATCATAGTTAATCATATTCACTTGGCTATCAGCAGACCACTTACGCATCTGATTACACAGTTCATTATATTGCTGTAACCGCTGATGACGCTCAACTTGATGTTTATGTAATGCCCCTGCAAATGAGAGCCCTTTTAATGGTGCATTTTCCCCATCAAAATTGTCCTTGTTAAGCCTTAAAAATGAATTAAGGTCCTCGGACATTAATGAAAATGCATTTACATCTTTAGCTAACGCAGTGACTTTGCCTCGATCGAAACCATTAATGGCAGGAAATACCGCTTTTAATTGTAACCGTGTTTTTTCGCTCAAATGATGCAATACAGATGGGTCATCCTGTATCGCATGCAAAATAGTAAGTGTATCTTTAGCTTGCTGTTGTAAATCCACAGGCAGGCGGGCCTCAAATAAATTGTCCCAGTGAGCTTTATTTTCAATTTTATCGTTACTGAGGTAATGGTTAACTTTTGGAGCTATTAATGGATCATATAGTGCTACTTTCAGTTTATCTGCACTAAATTGGCCGTACCCATCGTCAAAGTAACTCACTAAATAAGGGTGCTCTGCCAAACGAACATGCTCCAAACTGATGTCTTTTGACGCTATTTTCTCTATTAAAGATTGGACTTGTTGATGATGTTTTGTATCTAAAAAGTTTTTTACCGTTGGTGTCTCTTGGTGCATTACCCCCACTAGTTGCTCGGCAGCAGTCCCCTTTCGCTGATCAAGCTCTATAAATAAGCTACTCGTAATTTTTATTTTTTGTTTATTTATCGCGTGGAGCGACATACTCTCCTCTGCTGTAAATGGATATTTTTCCTTTACCTCCGTAAGAACCGAGAACAAGCCATCGATTGGTTTATTCTTTACCCCATCATTAGCGATAATAACCCATTTTACTGCTTTACCGCTTTCTAGTAGTGAAGGAATATTATTTTCCCCGTATTCTACTGCCCAGATTTTATTATCTGTGTCCGCTTGCAAAATTAGTGTGTTTTCTGGGTTTTTACCTGCTAACCGCTCTGCTTGCACCTTTCCCTTTAGGTCCTCAGTAGCGCGCACAATAATAGAAAATGTTGAGGTGTCCTTCTGCAAATGAGATTGTAAATGTGCTTGATGCGCTATACTATCTTGATTAACCGTAGGCCATATAGGTGTTGATTTAATCCCTAAGTCATTTAATTTTTTAGTGAAGTGTGAATGAAAATCGCTAGGTAACTCCTGATTATGCTGTTTTAATTCATCAACAAAAAGTTGATAAGCTTGAGGGTTATAGATTATTTTTTTTATTAGAGAAAAATCTAAATCTTTGAATGATGAAAGCCTAAATATTTTCATTGGGTCTGGTTCAACATAGTTATTTAATTGCGATAGTTTTAATTCTCCTCGACGTAGCTCATTAATAAAATATAATGTACTAGATTTTCCATTTATTTTTACTTGCCCTGTATTAAGATCATATTGATATATAAATTTATAACCCTTAGTACTATTTCTAATGGAATTACGTTCCCCCTCTACAACCATTTTATGCCCATAATTATAATTGGTTATACTTCGATTATATGCAACTATTGGCATATTCATCTTATTATTAGCAAATAGATTTGTAGCCTTTAATGCAAAGTTTTCATATATTCCTCCCCTACCTAAATTGCACCCCATTAGTACTAGTTTATCGGGGACCGTATTTTTCAATACTTTCTTTTTCAAATAGACCATCGCATCTGTATATTTCTTTGCACTCCTTTCTGCATATAAGGTAGGTTCTCCATCATCAAAATAAGAACCATGCCCAATGGTTATCCAGCGTACTTTCCCTGTAGTTATTTTTTTTAGAGAGCCATATAATACCTTATGTTTTCGACTACCTAAATCGTATTGAATCACTGTACTATTGTCGGGGTGTTTTGAGAGAGCTTTAGCTACCACATCCGCTGAAACTTTATCCCCTTGTAATTGAATAATAACGTTATGGTCATATGCTGTAGGGTTTGCCTGTTTATTATTCCTAGATTCAATGTTAATTGCCGTTAATTTATGATACACCTTAATAGGGTCACACCAGGTATTAATTGAGTGCGCCTTTGAAGCCAAGTCACCAGCTAGAGACGCATGATGGCTACCATTAAAATTATTTTCATGTATATCAGAAAAGTCATTATCTAATCCAACAACCGCTTTTCCGAATACGCCTTCCATATACCTACGCCTATTAACAATTAGCGCCTTATCTACTTTGTTATCCGTTGAGCCTTGCTCATGATTATCTGAACTCGGTATTATTTTATCTGAGATTTGTTCGTTGTTATCTGAGTTTGGTATTATTTTATCTGAGTTTGGTATTATTTTATCTGAGGTTTGTTCACTGTTATCTGAGTTTGGTATTATTCTATCTGAGGTTTGTTCACTGTTATCTGAGTTTGGTATTATTCTATCTGAGGTTTGTTCACTGTTATCTGAGTTTGGTATTATTCTATCTGAGGTTTGTTCACTGTTATCTAAATTCTGATCTATCTTATCATTAAATATTGAGATGCTTTTTTTTCTTTTAATCTCACCATGGTTTACAATATACCCTTCCGATTTTTTTCTTTTAGGTTCAAATAACCTACCGTTCTCACCTTCGCTCCATTTTCTATTTAATGGTGCTCGATAGCCTTGATTAATTAATAACTGCTGAAAATTAGACAACTGTTCGACATCATTAATAATGATGGCACCATGAGGGTTCATCTCAAAATAAGTATCAATAGGTTGAGTTGTTCCCGACAACTTATTTTTCCCTTTTAAACTCTCAGGTAAAAAGAAGGTAATAGGGAAGTTATCCTTCATCACACTCACGGGGTTTGCATCATCAGAACCATGATGAACTAATTCAAAGCCCTCAGTTCTCCCTAGCTCTCTATTAAGCTGCCTATTAACCTCTTTTATTCTATTATTGATAATGCCATTTTCTTTCCCTTCTTTCTTATTATATTCTGCCTCATTATTATACAGTCTCTTTTGAGCTGGCGTTAACTCCTCATAATTTACACTCGCTTTCCATTCTTGCCAATCAGGCATTTCCGTAACTTTAACATAATGCTCTAACTCTGAAATTGGGAAGATAATGCTAAAAATATCATAATCAGCCGTCATTGCCTTACCCGTTTTAGGATCACCTATCACAAGAAAAGGTTTAATTTCATTATTTTCTTGATAAGAAACCTGCCAAATATTACCTTTTCCTGAAGGGCTTTTTTTTAATAAAAAGGTATGTTCTTCCCCATCAATAGTTGAGCTAGTTTTCTTGTAATCCCCATCATCTGTATCAATTAGTGGCGTGATGGTTTTATAGTTAATTAATTCATTAATCCGTTCCGAACTAATTTCAAGGGGAACCGCTATTGCATGCTTTTTATCAATAGACTGTTGCACATAGTCATTATATTTGCTTTGCTCATCTCGACCCGATTTCTTAGAGAACTGCTGCAAAACTGGAATAAAACCACTGTGTGGGCCCCAGTCAGAACTTTTACCTTTAATTGTTAATCCCTTACTACTGTATATACCTGATTCGATTAAACTAGCCGATTTATGGTCAACAGGCCGAATACCAATGGTAATATTATATTTATCCGCAACTTTATTAATCGCTTTTTGGTGGTTTTCTGGGACCCCCGTAGCTATGGTTGGTTGGTCACCCATACGTGGAATAAGGTGCAAATTGACACTTTTATAATCTCTATCACCCTCTTGTTGAGGTGGTGAAAAAGCATTTATATCAAATTGTTTACTTACTAAGTAAACTTGATAATCATCTTGGCTAATAAATTTATCACTATTAATTTTTGATAATGCATTTACATTATCCTCAATTATTTTAGTAAGCTCACCGCTATTTAAAATATCAGTATAAATGAATGATGTCTTTCCGTTCAGTGTAACCTTTAGTTTAGCTATTTGATTTTTTTGATTAAATTCCACATAGGTTAATTTACATTTTTGATCACTACTAATGTATGCCAATTTTCTTTTTACTAATAGCGTATTTTCCGTAATTAGTTTATCTCGATTATTTAATTCCTTCAGTTGAAATGGCCTTCCGATACTGTCACTAGGGTTAAATGAAAATGTTCTAATTTTATAATCATTATTCTTAACCTTACTAAACCTATATTTATCTGCATTAATTTTTACAAATGTATCGATATAAGAAATAAAACTGTCTTTTTTGTTAAATGTCATGACTCCAGTATCAGGATCAAAGAATTTATATGTCCACACCTTTGTTTTTTGATCATAAATTATGGATATCGCCATTGCATGGCTAGCTGAACAAAACTTAATTAACAGTGGTTGATTGCTTGTATTTATATGTGAGTAGATTTTTTCTTTAAAGCGACTCAATGTGGTTTCATTAGCTAAGTGTGTCGTAAAGTTCTTACTATCAACTACCTGAACACCTTTACCATTCCTATTGTCTTCTAACTCTAAATAATTATCTCTTTGAATAACCTCTGATATTGTATTAATGAATATTTTGGCATCATCAGTAGTAAAACTCGATGCTAGACTTTTCCCCCCAATGCTAAGTTTATCTTTTAGCTTTATAAAAAGCTCATCTGATGCGATATCTTTCCCTGCCTTTGTTTTGAAAAAATCACTATCAGCATCAGCCAAAAGCGCATCTGTATAAATTTTAATTTTTAATTTTTGTAACTCTGCCAAATAATTATAATAATTAGCCTCTCTACCATACATACTTTTGCTAACAGCATAATTTGTATTGACAATATCATTAATATATTTAACAAAACTACGTCCATTAATCTCTTCATATTTAAAGTTATAAATATAATTATAATGACGTACTGATTTTATATATGAAAGCTGTTTTTTAATTACATCTGATACATGCTCATTAAATAATGATTTAGCATGTAACTTCAAGGCATCATTTCTAGCTTTATCTAACGGGGGTAAATTATCATCATTTGAATTTATAATAGAATAAAGTTCATTTAATTGCTCGATATATTTACCACCTTGATTATTCATGCTGTAAACTAAAAACTCATCCGTTAGCCCATAGCCATACCCTGAGAAACTAGAATGAGATATACCATTATTATTTATTAACTTAATAAACAAATCATGATTTTCAGTATCATTAACATAGTCATATAATACATATTGATTAAAATTCACATCTGTATTTTCTACTTTCATAATAATTCCCTTTAATTAATAATTAATGTATATTATTGAAATTAATATTTAAATTAACAAAGTAATTTATTAATAACCATATCAATATGAAACATTCGGATAAAATGTTTCGGATAGTAAAAAATTAACATAGGGTAATTATCAATGATAATTAACTATAAAAAACATACCCAATTCTTAGGGTATGTTTTTAAATTAGGAAGGAATGACTATTTTTGTTAATTACCAAACAGGTAATTCATCTTGTAAGAAAGGGTTGGTTTTGCGTTCAAAACCTAAATTAGACATTGGCCCATGCCCCGGTATAAACTGGTAATCGTCACCTAAAGGCAGTACTTTAGTTTTAATTGATGAGATTAAATCTTGGTGATTACCACGAGGGAAGTCACTGCGACCTACCCCACCCTTAAATAACACATCACCCATTGAAATTAGCTTATCATTGTGATTCACAAAAATAATATGACCGGGTGTATGCCCTGGGCAATGCAACACATCAAATGAAATGCCACCACAAGTGACTGTATCCCCTTCTTCTAGCCAATAGTCAGGCGTAAAATCAGGACATTCCCCTATATAAAACATGGCATTTTGCTCAGCAAGATTTTCAATCCAAAACGCGTCTTCTTTTTGTGGCCCATAAATAGGCACAGAGAAATGTTTGGAAAGTATCGCTGAAGCACCGATATGGTCAGAATGACCGTGGGTAAGCAGAATTTTAGTTAACTTTAGCCCTCGACTTTCAATGGCAGAAATAATTTTTTCTGCCTCACCGCCGGGGTCAACCACAACCGCTTCTAACGTATTTTCATCCCAAATAACCTGACAGTTTTGCATAAATGGTGTTACTGGGATAATAGTATATTTCATCGGGCAATTACTCCGTAATCTGTGTCACCTATGCACAGATTACCACGTTCTTGCTGGCCCTGTATCAATATGTATAAAATTGCTTCTAGGATAATAGCCAACACCACCCGCTTTCATTTTCAGCGCGGCTTTACGAATGTTACTTAACTGTAAACCTTCGATATGGAAATCCATCGCTTGCCCGCGAGTATGGTAACTTTTCTTCGCGACTCCCGAACTTTTACTACGCAATTTATTATTCGTTTCTAAAGAGCGATAACCCGAAATAAGTTGAACTGGTTTGTTAGTTCCCATCATCATTTGTAATAAATAAATTTGGTCAAATAATTTAGGATCAATGGTTTTGACTTTATCGCAGCGGTAATCACGGAAAAAATGATTTAAACGTGCAAGTTCAGATTTGTTATAACGTTGACCGTCAAAAAATTCTGTTTTTAAAGACTCCCCCGTATTAATATTTTGAAAGCGTAAAATACGTGGGCGTGGGGTGGTCATTGCAGCAAATACATGGCTTGGTAATAAACTAAGGCCGACTGTAGCAGCCCCAATTCCCAGCCATTTTCTGCGGGATTGGTCAATAATATCCATAGGTGATAGCTCAGACTCTAATAATTTCAGTAATAATCGATAAAATTTTGACAACCTATTGAGTCTAGCAAAACATTCTTAATTTTAATGTATATTTATGTAAAGATATGCATACTTTAAGGGAATTTGGTTGCTATATTCGTCAAAAATAGCGCTTTGTCACTAAATTCACATGTAATAAGCGAATTACTACGCTTACTTTGCTGCCTTGGCTGATATGAATCGCGATCAGCTCTCTATTATTTACTGCATGATAATAATTAAATGCCTAAAAGCAACGGACCTAATAAGAAATTATGGGAGTTAAACAGAAATACTCGCAAAAAAGGGGGAAATCCCCCTTTCATATTTAAGCTAACATGATGATTAATGCAAAATCTTTTTCAACATTGGCAAATAGTTATCTGCATTATTAATGCTGTTATCATATTGATATATATCCGCTCGATATTGTGGTTGCTGGTCTTTATCAACCCAAGCGGTTTGATAATAAAGAAATACTGGGATCCTATCCGGTATATTCACATAACGGGTCGAACCTTCCTTAAGTGCACCATCAATGCGCTTCCTTTCCCAGCCCGCATCACCTAATAAAATACTTGCAAGCTCACTAGCTTTATTAACTCGTACACACCCAGAACTTATTGCGCGTGCGTTGCGATTAAATAGACTATGATTCGGTGTATCATGCAAATAAATTGCATCAGAACTTGGCATGTTAAATTTATAGCGCCCTAATGAATTAGTAGGGCCAGGAGCTTGACGAATTCGATAAGGGAAATTGGCAGGCGTAATATTTTCCCAATCAATGGCATACGGGTCGATTTCATAGGAATCTGCACCCCACCCCGAATAAACAGTATACCCTTTACGGCTAAAATAACTTGGATCTTGCTTTCCTCTCGGGGCAATATCTTTACGTGCCATGCTAGTCGGCACACTCCAAGGAGGGTTAATCACCACATTATTCAGTGCACTGCTCATGATCGGTGTTTTTCGATCAGCACGTCCAACAATCACTTTTGAGTCTAAAATAACCTCATCATTCAAATAAAAATCTAAGGAATAGCCTGGTATATTGACTAAAATCCCAGTTCCTTGACTTGCTGGAATAATACGCAAACGCTGAATATTTAATGCCATTAACCCTGCTTTTTGTTTTGGCTTCATATTCAGCCAAACACGCGTACCTTTACCGACAACACCATCCGCTTCTAAGCCATACTGTAATTGGAATTTTTTTACCGCATCAACAAGGTCTTGGCTATACACTTTTGATGCCTTACTTATTGGTGTCTCAGCTGTTTTTGCTGGTTCACTGGTTTGTTCAACCGCTTGCTCAGCAACTTGCGCCATCGTTTCAGGGGCTTCAACTTCGCTGCTCTCCATTACTGTTTCACCTTCCAGTAACCCTTCACGTTGCAGAATTTGGCGCAAAATAACCACGTCATCATTTGATTGACCTGGTTTTAATGTTTTAGTCCCCACGATTTCCAAGTCATCTTCAGGCATCGCCAATAACTTCAGCATTTCTTTGCGCATTGGCAAATACATTGGGTGGTTAGGGGCTTGCGATTTCACCCAATCACTTAAGCGATTACCTGCAATTGCATCTAACCATGGTTTCATTTGTGCAGAAGTCGGGGCAATAATTTTATAGGGGCGGCTACTATATAACCAATATTGCCCACTGCCTTCAACCGAAGATAAATAGTGTAAATACCCCAACATTGCATCGGACAAAATAACGTCACGACCAAGTTCATTTAATTGGTTATTTTCCAGTATCGCGAGCCACTCAGCAAATTGAGGTTGTACCCCCGCGAGTGCTAATTCGGCCAACTGTTGTTGGAATTGACTAATTGCTGTTTCATCTTGCCACAATAGCTGCATTTGCCGCTCAGCATATAATTTAGCTAATTGTGAAGCAAAAACAGGTTTCACCCCCGAAGGAAGCGAGACTGTTATTTTAGCCAAACTTTCTGCTGGTGTAACTGCCGCGGTAGCTTGTACTTCCTCGACACTTTGCTGCATATTTTCTTCATTTGAAAACGCAGGTATGTGTAATGCCATTAACCCACATATTACTGAGACTTGCAGAGCTTTCACACTTCTCTTTGCCATACATCCACCTTAAGTTACAACATGGATAACAATAGTTTTTATTATTAACGATTTTATTATAGTAAATTCTGGATACTCAAAGTATTCACACATTATACATGGTTAACAGTGCAGCATATCAACTTAAGCATCATTAAGTCAGTATGAACAATATAGGCAGGAATGTTATAGGAAAAAACTAATTCTGTGTTTATTTCTTCTGATTATCAATAAACGTAAGGTAACGATATAAACGGCTAAAACAAATAAAAACCAAGTGTGTTACCGCTTTTTATGCCCCATTTGAATATTTATTCAATTAAAGAATAAAAGGCAAAAAAACATAACATATGCTTTTTTGCCTTAAGTTAGATTAAAAGTGTAACCATTAGGGATTAACTAATGATTCCTATTACCATTCAAAGTTAACAGCAGCATTATAAGTCACGCCTTTAAAGTCATCAGTATTTGTTGCTACACCCGCTTTTACTGCCACACTTTCATCAATACGATAACCTGAACCTAGTGCAAGAGCTGTATTAGATTCATAACCACCTAACGCCATAGATAGGTTAAAGTGCCCAACATTATAAGGTTGGAATAACCCTGATAAAGCAGCTTGCGAAGCCAACCCACGCTTTAATTCGTTATCTAATGAATCAACACGCTTATCTAACGATGTGACTCTGCTATCTAGCTGATTTAATCTATTATCAACATTTTTATTGATCTGAGATTGGCGGTTATTAACAGCTATTTGGCTATTGTTGAAAGCCATTTGGTTTTTATTAAAAACAGTTTGTTTATTATTGGTTAATTTTTGGTCACTATTAACTTTAGCTTGGTTTTGGTTAATAACATCTTGCTTATCATTAACGACTTTTTGATTTTCATTTACTAATTTTTGGTCGCTATTAACTTTAGCTTGATTTTGGTTAATAACGTCTTGTTTATCATTAACGACTTTTTGGTTTTCATTTACTACTTTTTGTTCTTTATTAATATTAGCTTGCTCAACGTTAGTTATTGCTTGCTTAGAATTAATATCAGCTTGGATTTGATTCAAAACACCCTGATTTTGGTTAATTTGAATCTGACCATTATTATATTTTGCTTGTTCCGCTTTATGAGCTTGCAAATCTGCATTAACGTTATTTACATTGTTAGCAAGAATATTTTGATTTTCTGCTGTTAGTGCTGTACTTGCATGTCCATTATCGCTGCCAATATTGTTATTCCAACCGGCCCAGCTAACATCCGCAACAGATACGTTGCTCATCATGGTTGCAGAAACCATAACGGCTAATAAGGTTAATTTATTCATTTTTTGTATTCCAAATTTATTGATTGGTATTAATTGGCCATCAGAATACAAGCTAACACCATTACAGAGTATTTCATTTTACATCATTTTTTATATCTAATTAATATACACAGCAAGGTATACTCTTAATTATCTCTTTCCCATCCAACTTTTTTTTATACAAAATCATTAATAATTAATGCGCTTAAAGAGTAAAAATAAAATGAACTGGCTAACCTTGACACTCAGGTTACACTTTCATGTTATTTAACATTAAGAAAAACCAAAACAAACAAATCAATCAATTAAAACACTAATTCAGAGTCTTTTTAATACTCTATCAGTATAGATGAGAAATAAATAGTTAAAAAATTTTTCAATCCGTTGTAAAATTGCCAAATACCCCTATATAGAAACAGTTAATTATCCTTATCCATATTAGTTATTATATCTATATAACTATAAGTGTTTTTCATACAAAGTTTTACCTAAATTAAATTCATTATGAGGGTTAGTTATACTTCATTAATTTTTGTTACATTCTATATGCGTTAATCGTTAAAATAGACTTTCCCTAAGCAGTTTCTCTCGCTATCACTATTAAGCACCCCATTAAAACACAGATATCCCTTCTTCTAACTGAAGGGACATCAAATACAAAAAAGCCGATACTTATTACTAAGTATCGGCTTTAAATGCATTTAAGTTATCTATTACTACAAGGCCGGTTCTTTAACACTAACATTGTCTTGGCCAAAACCTTTTAAGCCAACCACATGCACATGCTCATGATTGCCTATCACCTTACGAACCAGCTTATAAGTTGTCCCTTTCTCAGGGCTTATATTCTCTGGTGCTGCAATTATTAACTGCATTTCTAACCTATCACATAATTCGAATAGGGTTGCTATCGATTTAGCATCTAATCGAGCGGCTTCATCTAAGAATAATAGACGACAAGGAATAATATCTTTTGCACGTAAACGACGGGATTCTTCTTCCCAGCTTTGTACCACCATCACCAGAATTGACATCCCTGTACCAATAGCTTCACCAGTTGATAGCGCACCACTCTCTGCTTTCAGCCAGCCATCTGAGCCACGGTTAACCTCGACATCTAGCTCTAAATAATTACGATAATCGAGTAATTCCTCACCAATGGTTTGCGGTAAACGCTGGCCAACATCCACTTGTGGGTTAAGGCGTTGATACAGTTTTGCCATCGCTTCAGAGAATGTCAGGCGCTGGCTAGTAAATAAGTCTTGATGCATTTCACTTTCTTCAGACAGGACACTGAGTAACAGCGCATGGCTTTCACGAATATTTACATTAAGACGAACGCCTTTCACTTGGCCAAACGCAACAGCTTGTAACCCTTGGTTTAACATGCGGATACGATTTTGTTCACGTTGGATCGTTTTGCGAATAATATTCGCCACACTTTTCGAGCTAATCGCTAATTTTTGCTCACGAGCGGTTAATTCTTCCGTTAAACGACCCAACTCAATTTCCATTTGCTCAATCGCATCAATCGGGTCATCTGTACGAATAATATCTTGGCGAATTCGTTCGCGTAAGTGTTGATACACTGCAATAAAGAACTTAATTTTGCGTTCTGGGTATTTTGGATCTTCAGATAAACGTAGCACATCACGTAAATGTTCGTTATCTGCCACCGCAAGGCGTAGCGCCCCTAATGCTTTATCCGACATAGAGCGTAAACTGTCACCATCAGTATAAGCAAGTTCACGGCGGTGCAAACGGCGCTCAACACCATTGTCTTTCACCAAACGCATTACAGCACACCAACCTGCTTTCGCAGAAACCACTTGTTCACGTAATAGATAATAATCTTTTTCTAACTTACGTAGGCGTTTTTGTAAGTTATCCATTTCAGCTTCACATAAGGTTAGCTGTTTTTCTAACTGATTAATACGGCTACGGTTCTCCATCACTCGTTGGTGTAATTCATCACGACGAATGCGTGCACGCTCTTGTGCGTCAGGGTCAGCTTTTACACCAATCTCCTGCATTTCGGCTTCTAGCTCTTTCAGCATTTCTTGCTTAGTTTCAAAAGAGCTACGTAACGAAGCCAATACTTGATGGTATTGCGCACTCTGCGATTGCTGCTGACGTAGTTGCTCACGGGCTCGAGCTCGCTCGGTTTCTGCCTGTTCCAAACGCTGGCGCAATTTTTCATTCAAATCACTATTTTCACTAACCATCCCCGTAGAGTCACTGTAACTAAAGTGAGCCCGACGTTGAACCACTTCAACCAATGCAAAAGCCTGCTGTTTTGCATTCTGTTGAGTGTGCTTCGCGAGTTCGTAATCTTTGCGTAGCTGGTCATGTTGCTCAGGGTCACTGAGTAATACCGTTACAATCGGCTCTAATTTTTCTAATGTACTTCCATGTTTATTGAGGAAATGCGCCGCTTCTTCAGCTTCTGATAGTTCCTCATTGATTTCTTCAACCCTATCCACCAGCGTTTCATCAAGTAACAAGCCCATCTGCGGTAACAAACGGTTAAGTGCCGTTAAACTTTCTTTTCCTTGAGCAAATTGTTGGCGCTGTTGTTGGGTTTGTTCTTCAAATTGCGCTAAAGCTCTTTCTAGTTCTGTTCGTTTTTGATTAAGTGTACGGATTTCAGCTTCTGGGTCTGCCTCGAAAGCGACAGAAATGTGCTGACCGATAAAACGACTGAATGCTTGATGTGAACGTTGAATTTTTTGTACATCAAATGACAATGTCGCATAGCGTTCGGCGAGCTCATCACGCTCAGCTGATAATGACTCTAAATGGCTTTCACGCGCTGCTCGCCCAAATAAAGGAAGCTCAGGATAACGCGAATAACGCCACTGCCGCTCAGAAGAGCGAACTAATACGGCTTGTTCAAATTCTTGGGCATCAAAAACGCTATCATCAAAGGAAGAAGGGTCTCCTTCGATAAAATACACATCATCAGGGCAGTCTTGTAAAGTTTCTAACTGGCTACGAACAACTGATAAATCCTGTACGACAATACCATGACGAGCAGGACCATATAATGCTGAGAAATAAGCCGCATCTTCAATAGTAATGTCATCATAAATTTCAGACAGTAATACCCCGTTGAAACGTTCCGCCAATGCAAGCATCCGGCTATCTTCTGCACCACTTGGCTGACTTAAACGCTCTATTTGTTTCTCAAGGTCGCGCCGCTGCGCTGCAATCTCATCGCGCTCAACCGTGATTTCCCTTTCTTGTTCAAGCAACTGCTGCATAAATTCAGTTACAGCAGTACTCGATGCAAAAACTTCACCTGATTGTTCATTCAATTGAGTTAATGCTTCTTGAGCAATGATCCATGCAGGTGCTTTAGAAGATAACTGTTGGATACGCTGGCGAATTTGTTCCAATTCTTGGCGCATTTGCATGCGCCTTTCGCCACTTTCGTTTACACCAACACTTAATTCTTCTTGTTGCGCTTCTAACTCAGCCATTAATGCATCAAGTTCATCAGGCTCATAGCTTTGACCGTGGCGTTTACAAAACTCTGCCAACATACGCTCTGCATTCTGCTGGCTATTTAGGCGTTGTTGTAATTCAGAGAGTTGCATGCGTAACGGTTGTACACGTTCAGCTAAATGCTGTTGTGATGACCAATCCCGTAATAGAGCACGTGCTTGTTGGTATGCATCACTGCGACTTACCTCACCTACCATATTTTTAACTAATTGATAGGCTTGCTCAAATTGGCTATGTGCTGCATCAGCAACACTCATTTTTTGTTCAAGGGCCAATAACGACTCTGTCGCTTGCTGTTCCCGAGCCTCAAATGTATCTAACCATTCATCTGCATTATCAATTGATAATTCAGGAAGCTGACACAAATCACGAGCTCGAGTTAATGCATGTAACGCTTGTTGGTATTGGATAGCACGAGTTTGCTGTACATCTAATGCTTGTTGGTAGTCCGCTAATTGGTTTTTTAGCTCATCAACCTCTATCTCAGCGGCTTGGGCACGAGCTTCATATTCGTCTTGTGTTTCTGTTGCTTCTGCAACAACTTCGCTTTGCTCTTCAAGGCGATAAGTCAGCTCTTCAATATCAGCTTGATAACGGTCTATTTTTTCTTGCTGACGTAGTGCTGCTTGCACTAAATTCAAATGGTCATTGGCCGCTTGGTAATCAGCTTCCAATTCTGTTGAAGCGCTATTTTGCTCATTTAGTTCGCGTGCCATTTCTACACTACGAACTTGCTCTATACGCAGTTGTTTACGACTAGCGAATAACTCATTACGTGCAGCTAAAGCGGCATCTAAATGGATACGCCTTTCATTGGAATGACGCATATAATCCGCTGATACATAATCCGTTGCTTGGCTAATTAAATGTTTAAACAAGTCGCGGTCAGATTGTGTAACGCGAATGGCTTCCAACGTTAAGCGGTTTTCACGCAATGCAGCTTCCATATCTTGGAAGGCTTTACGAACGCCACCATTTTCAGGCAATAAGTAATCACGCAATGAACGCGTAATCGCGCTGGAAATCCCACCGTATAATGACGCTTCAATAAGCCGATAATATTTGCTTCGATCACTTGCTGAGCGTAAACGTTTTGGCAAGACACCTAATTCAAATAGAACCGAATGGTAATCTGTAATTGAGTTAAATTGCTTGAACAAAATCCCTTCTTGCTCTTCAAGGCGTTCTTTTAACTCATTCAGTGGGATCACTTTGGCTTGGCGACCATCAATCACTTCTGTCAATATTTCAGTCGGAACCGTTGCCAATGGAATGCCTTGCACCATGAAAGGCTTAATATCAACTTTTTTATCACGCCCAGCAACTTGCTGTAAGCGCACACCCACCATGACGCGCTGATGTTTAGAGTTTAAAACATCTAAAATGGCATAGCAGACTCCAGGACGTAATTTCCCATGTAACCCTTTGTCCCGTGACCCTGAGGTAGCACCGGCTTCAGTGGTATTACGGAAGTGGAGTAAGGTTAAATCTGGGATCATGGCAGTAATAAAAGCAGCCATCGTTGTCGATTTACCCGCACCATTACCACCAGATAAAGTGGTGACTAACTCGTCAAGGTCAAAAGTACGAGCAAAAAAACCGTTCCAATTCACCAGCGTCAGTGAGCGAAATTTTCCGCGTTCAATCATTATTCTTCATCCTCATCACTTTCTGCCGGTTCTTGACTATCTTCGACATTCTCTTCTTCACTGTCTTTTAGTGAGAGTTCACCTTCGAGAGAGATAGCTTCGCCATCACGGATCATACGTAACTGAGCGTCTTGCGGGTTATCACCACTGCGTACATCTGCACCAAAACGGAACACAGATTCACTAATAATAAATTTACTCGGGTCATTTTGCAGAAAATGCACCATCCCTAAACGACGTAGACGGTTTAATGATGTTCTTAATTTTTCCTGCAATTTTTGTTTATCAAGGTCAGAACCCGTGGAACGCTGATTAACAAATTTAAGCAGTTTATTTTCATCCGCTAAAGAGAGTAATTCTTCAAAAAGCTCTTGAGAGGTAAAGATACCTTGATTACTTAAACGCTCAGGGCTGAGGTAGAGATAACACAGAATTTTGCCAACCATCATATCCAATTCAGATAGGACTGAGCGTGGGATCAACGTGGTCGAACGCGGGCGTAAATAGAAAAACCCTTCAGGTGCACGAATTAGCTCAACATTATACCGTGAGTAAAATTGCTCCAATGCTTCCTGAAAATCCATCAAAAATGCGTGGTTATCAAGGTCATCAATACTAATATGCCGACCTGAACGCAATTGGCTGTCTAGCTCTGGGAAAATAGGGTTAGCTAATGCTTGAGCCAGTTTTACTGGCATAAATTGTTCAATATTTGTCGATGACATGTGCCTGTACCTTGGCTCCGTAATCATTAATAGCTTGCCATTCTGCCGGTAACCCCGCCAAATCAGCCTCTGCAATGCCTAGTCTTACCGCCTGATCAATAATAATTCGAGCGACATCAAAATGACGTTTTTGTGGATATTGCTGCAAGTACCCCTGCAATACACGACCAACGTCTAATGGACGCTGTTCTGTTTTATAGATGGCAAGTTCCACTTCCATTAACTCGGCTAGTTTATCATTGAGCTCACTAAACTCTTCAAATTCAAGCTCTGGAGGCAATTCACCCGTTACCTCTTCATCATGTAATGTGAGCTCTTCATCTCGCATATCGAATAACCGGTCTGCGTTGGTATAAGTAAGAGCCCAAGGGCTATCGAGATAATGTTGAACGGACTGACGTAACCGTTGTGAAAAGATCCTGTTTTTATCCATATCTATCGCTGTACGGATAAATTTATGGACGTGACGGTCATAGCCTATCCATAAATCGATAGATTGCTGCCCCCAACTGACGATACGGTCTAATTTATTTTGTAAGTCAAAAACCAGTCTATCCACCATTTCAGAAAAAGCAGGTGCATTCATATTCGCTTCTTGAATACGCAATAAATTGGCTTGTAGTTTATCCCCTGCGGCTTCTAACGTGTCTTGCAGCTCACGCAAAGTACCGGATGTTTCTGATAATAATTGCTCACAGTTTGCGATGGCCGCCTGCCAATCTTGGTTTAACAAGGCAGCAATATCTTCTTTAACGGTATTTTGCTGCTCATCCATGATACGTTGGGATAAATCGATGCTATCAAAAATTTCAGCGACTGAATATTTTAATGGAGCAAAAACATAACGATGCCAATAAAATTCATCACCGCCTTCTTCTGCTGCTTCAGCCGCTCTTTGCAGCTCACTGGCAACTATCGAAAGCTGCATGGAAAGTCTTAATGTGGAAAATTCTCGCTGGCGTATATAATAATCGCTGATGCCAATCCCCAATGGGGTCAGACGATAAATGGCATTGCCTTCAACAATATCACTGGCGAAACGGTTAAATATCTTTTGGCGCACCATATCATTGATGGCATTATTTGCCCTCACCGCCAAAGATTCCGTTGTCTGTTCAAAACCTTTGCAAACTTCACGAAAGGCGTCAACCAGTTCCCCTTCACTCATTTCGCCATTCACTCTTTCACTGTTTAATACTGCCACCGCCAGCAAAAATGCCAAACGCTCAGCAGGGAGTGAAATCGCAAAATCATTTTTTCGTGCCCAAGACACAAGTTCAGGGACGGTCTGGGAAAAATCACTCATAAATCGTCCTTTTGTATTTGTTTGCGTGCCATGACATGAATATAACGCCCCATACTAAGATAGGGTTCTTCACGACAATATTGTTGCTCTAACGCTAACAATGCAGGAAAATCTTTTTGCTGTAATTGCCTACTTTGCAGATAGTCATGGAAAACTCTGACGCCACTTTTAGCTAAGATGCCCATACCACACCCCCTTAACCACTCATCAACTTGCTGAGGAAATAAAGGTTTCTGTGGCGATAACGAGCGTTTACGACGCCGCTGAATATGCGGGGTTGCCAAATGAAAGTTCCCCAAAATCGCATTACGCATGACTAAGCCATTTGCATTATAGAACATGACAGAAAATACGCCTTCTGGTCTGATTATATCTGCCAGTTGTTCAATTGCATATTTTTGATCGCTAATCCATTCAAGAACAGCATGGAACAAAACAAGGTCAACGGGCTCATTAATATGTTGGGAAATATCTTGCACCGCGCAGTGAACAAAGCGAATGTTATCGCTAATCCCTTGTTCTTTTGCAAGCTCACTGGCTCGTTCCAACATTTCTTCGGATAAATCGCAAAGTATAACTTGATGGCCCATAGCAGCAAGTTTACGTGAAAAATGCCCTTCACCTCCACCTGCATCAAGTATTTTTAAGGTTTTCCCCTTAAATTGGCTATCTAATATATGCGTTAAATCTTGCCAAACCACCGCTTCACGTATTTTTCCTTTTGTCGTGCCGTAGATATTTTTTGCAAATTTATCGACAATATCATCAAAGTTGCGGTCTGCCATGTGCTATCCGGTTGCCTATCATTGTTCATTAACTAAGTTTTATGGGCCAATTAGTCGCAAAAACCGCCAATGTAGTCTATTTTCATCTTGAACTTAATGAAATTAAGCTAAATTGAGAATACTATCACTGAGTATTGTGCTTATCACACCAGATGTGGGCGACAATTGAAACATGAATTATAACAGATAATAGCGATATTTTTGCATTGTACTTTATTTTGCTCAGTGAATTTCATTTTGACATCATTGAAGGCGATTTTCGCTATTTTTATGTTGAAAAAGTGGTTATATGACGCTTTTTCAAGGGTAGTTCCACAACCAAAATTGATTGATAACCCTTAAGAATAGGCTTAGTTATGTTATTTTTTTTAAAAAAATATATTGGTTCCCTTTTGATGCCACTGCCATTATTGCTCATCATTGGGTTTATCGGGTTAATTTTACTCTGGTTCACTCGCTGGCAACGGTGCGGAAAAACATTTACTAGCCTGAGCTTAATACTCCTAGCAGTACTTGGATTACAGCCTGTTTCAGATAGCTTGCTCGCGCCTGTAGAAGGCCAATATAATAAGCGATATGAATTGATCACTGAAACACCACCGCAAAATATACAGTATATCGTGGTATTAGGAGGTGGGTTTACTTACAACCCAGATTGGAGCCCAAGCTCTAACTTATTGAATAACAGCCTACCAAGAGTAACTGAAGGCGTCCGATTATATTTAAAACACCCAGGCAGTAAGCTTATCTTTACTGGAGGGAAAGCGAGCAGCACCATAAGCAGTGCAGAAGTTGCGGCACAAGTAGCTCAGTCTTTAGGTGTACCCGCACAAGATACAATCCCTCTTACAGAGCCTAAAGATACCCAAGAAGAAGCCTTTGAGGTTGAGAAAATTATTGGGAAATCGCCTTTCTTATTAGTCACTTCAGCCAACCATTTGCCTCGGGCAATAACCATGTTTACAGACAGAGGCATGCAACCATTCCCTGCTCCCGCAAATCAACTTGTTATTACTAGCGGCATTAACCCATGGGAGAAATACATCCCTTCAGCATATTACTTCGGTCACAGTGAACGAGCGTGGTATGAATTTCTTGGGACGATTTGGTGGCACCTAAAGCCTGATAATACACAATCAATAGACTCCTCGTTGCCAACTCCAGAAGCAACCGTCGCCGAATGAAAACAAAAAGGTGTAACCTATACAGATTACACCTTTTGTTGAATACCAAGAGAACAAACAAGATGCTACCTCTTGGGCTTACTGAATAATATTTTAATTACAATAGAAATTGCTTTCTGACAGCATCAAGATCTGCTTGGGTATCAACACCCGCCCCTGGTGTTGTTTTAGCTACATCCACATGAATTTTCTCACCATACCAAAGCACCCGAAGCTGCTCAAGCATCTCGATTTTTTCTAATGGACTAGCTTCCCAACTAACATAACGGCGGATAAACCCAGCTCGATAGGCGTAAATACCAATATGACGTAAAAACGTGTCACCAATGACATCATGACTTTTAGCAAAACCGTCTCTGTCCCAAGGAATAGTTGCACGAGAAAAGTACAACGCATAGCCACCTTGATCAGTAACCACTTTCACTGCATTGGGGTTAAACGCCTCATGAGCATCACGAATAGGCACGGCCAGCGTACCCATTCCAGCTTGACTTCCCTTAAGATTATTTGCTACTTGGCTAATAATTTCAGGTGGAATTAAAGGCTCATCCCCTTGCACATTCACAATGATTTCATCATCAGAAAAGCCGTAAGTATCGATAACTTCTGCTAACCGCTCAGTGCCAGACTGGTGCTCGGGGTTGGTCATACAAGCCTCACCCCCAGCTTCAATCACAGCTTTAGCCACATCAGGATGATCTGTCGCCACAATGACTCGACTAGCCCCTGATTTAATCGCTTGTTCCATCACCCTAACGACCATTGGCTTGCCATGAATATCAGCTAAAGGTTTACCCGGCAAACGGGTCGATGCATAACGAGCAGGAATAATAACCGTAAACATGGCGATTATTTTCCTTCATCTAATGAGACTTGGCGTGCTTCATTTTCGAGTAATACAGGGATGCCATCACGAATTGGATAGGCTAAGTGATCAAACTTGCAGATAAGCTCGAGGTTTTCTTTGTTATAGCTTAATTTGCCATGACATATAGGGCAGGCAATGATTTCAAGTAAACGGTGATCCATGTTTTCTCCCGAATGGATTTTAACTCACTTGGAGTCAGGATATCACATGCAGATATCACCGTTAACTTTAATCTTTCTGAATAAGATCTCCTGCGTGAGATGAGAGGATAAAAGCAGGAGAATTTGTTCTGTTAATTGTTTAGTAATTACTTCTAGTAAGCAATAACGTCTGCTGCCGTTATGCCATCCGAATTACGAGTAACAGAGAACTCAACGTTTTGACCTTCAAATAATGATTTGATTTTTTTATTAGCGATTGATTTTGTTGTCACAAATACATCATCTCCACCATTGAATGGTGAAATAAAACCGTAACCTTCTTTTGCGTCAAACCATTTAACTCGACCCATATGTAATTGAAAATTCATATTAAAACTCCTTTTGTTCTGAGAACAATATTTTTTTTATCTTTGTATCATTACTCTTTCTTGCGTCCCATTTATAAATTGCCGATCTATTAATACATCAAAGAGTAAATACACTTTTACCAATTTATGCACATAAATAATTGTGCATTTACTATAACGCCCGTAAATATAGATTTCAGATATCACTCATCCACTGTGAAGTTAACAGCCTAATTTGACATTATGATGACAAAACTTAGAAGTAACGACCCAATAATGTAGATTGTGCGAGGATATGAAGACTAACTAAAGAACGCGGCGTGAAATTCAAGCTAGTATAAAATCCAATTATTAATGTATTGCATCTAGATACATAATAAGTAGATCTATATCACATTGGCGATATTATTATCATAGTGAAACGTTAGTGGCAAGTTTTTTTGTTATTTGTGATAAGTTTTTTTATTTCGCTTAAAATTTTATCTGCACCACGATGTTGGAGCTGAGCTTGAACAGGAAGGAACCACCAGTTAGGTTGAGCAAATTCGCGGCATTTTACTGCATCTTTCTCCGTCATTAATAAAGACTGATGGGGTTTAACTAAAGACATTAACTGTTGTTGTTCATACGATTGGTGATCGGCAAAAGCTTGGCTTCCCTCTAATACAACCCCTTTACCCTGTAAAGAATTAAAAAAACGTGTGGGGTGACCAATTCCTGCCATTGCCACTACCGACTCTAGCTCCGTAACGGGTTGTTTTTTTAAGCTCACAAGGTTAATTGCGCTATCCCCCTCTAGGGTCATTAGCACTTCATTTCCTTGGGGATTACCACCATTAACTATAGATGCATTAACAGTTTTTAAACGCCCAATTCTTTCACGCATAGGCCCAGCAGGAAGCCACCAGCCATTACCAAAACGACGTTGCCCATCAATGACGACTATCTCATAGTCACGTTGCAGTGCGTAGTGTTGTAGCCCGTCATCGGTGATGATGACATCTAATTCGTATGCCTGAAGCAGGGCTTTAACTGCATCGCTACGCTTAGGGGCTACAGCAACAGGCGCCTTTGTGCGATGAAATATCAATACAGGTTCATCCCCTGCAACTTGTGTGGTAGTCGCCTCATTAAGTACTAATGGGTAATTCTCTGACTTACCGCCATAGCCCCTAGAAACGACCCCCACCCGATAACCTGCATTAGTTAATGATTCAACTAACCAAATGACTACGGGCGTTTTACCATTTCCACCCGCAGTTAGGTTCCCAACTACGACCACCGGAACCGGTGCTTTCCATGAACGAAATAGCCCAACTTTATATGCCATATGCCGAATTACTGTTATCAGCCCATAAAGGAAAGATAACGGCAATAACAAAATATATAGCCAAGATTTGCCAGACCAAATACGCTCTATCATTGTTTAAATTGGATTCTATGTAATTGAGAATACGCGCCATCTTGCGCTAATAAAGATGCATGATTACCACGCTCAATAATCTTGCCATCTTGTACCACTAAGATTTCATCGGCGTTCTCTATCGTTGATAACCTATGAGCAATCACTAAAGATGTCCTATTCTTTTGTAGTTCATCAAGTGCAGCTTGAATTGCACGTTCAGACTCAGTATCTAAAGCAGAGGTTGCTTCATCAAGAATAAGGATTGGGGCATCACGTAACAATGCGCGAGCTATCGCTATCCGCTGGCGCTGACCACCTGAAAGCATGACCCCATTTTCACCGATAACCGTATCTAAGCCTTTATCAAGCTTGGCAATAAAGTCCATTGCGTAAGCCATCTCTGCTGCTTTTTCAATTTGCTCACGGCTGTAGTTGCCATCTGTTGCATAGGCAATATTATTGGCTATCGTATCGTTAAATAAGTAAACATGCTGTGAAACTAAAGCAACTTGGTTCCGTAACGAAGCTAAGGTGTATTCGCGAATATCATGACCATCTATCTGGATCGTTCCTTCATCAATGTCATAAAAACGCGTAATTAAATTAGCAATTGTAGACTTACCTGAACCTGAACGCCCGACCAGAGCAACTGATTTCCCCGCAGGTAACGTAAATGAAATATCGTCTAACGCAGGATGCTCTTTGGTTTCATAGGTAAAAGTAACATGTTCAAATTTGATGTCACCTTTTACCTCTTTTAATACTTTCGTCCCATTATCTTTTTCTTGTTCAGTATCTAAGATAGCAAACAAGGTTTGGCAAGCAGCCATACCGCGCTGAAATTGAGAGTTAACATTAGTGAGGGATTTTAAAGGCCGCATTAATGCAAACATAGATGAAAATACAACGGCAATGGTACCTGATGTTAATTCATCGCGAATTTCGGGAAAGCTCGCAGCGTACAATACAAATGCCAATGCGAATGAAGCAATAAGTTGAACAATCGGGTCTGAAATTGCTGATGCGGTTACCATTTTCATATTTTGGCGACGCATGTTATTGCTTACCTTGTTAAAACGCTCAGTTTCAACTTTCTGCCCACCAAAAATTAAAACTTCTTTATGCCCTTTTAACATTTGCTCTGCGCTAGCAGTAACATGCCCCATCCCCGTTTGCATATTTTTACTGATTTTACGAAAACGTTTAGAGACAATGCGAATAGTCACAGAAACAACTGGGGCAATAACAATTAATATCAGAGATAGTTGCCAGCTGTAATAAAACATCATGGCAAACAACCCGATAATATAGGCGCTTTCACGTATAATAGTAATTAATGCACCTGAGGAAGAGGAAGCAACCTGCTCTGAGTCATAAGTAATTCTCGATAATAATGTCCCTGTTGACTGCTGGTCAAAAAAGCTAACAGGCATTCCCATCATATGACCAAACAATTTACGGCGCATATTCATAACGACTTTGCCCGCGACCCATGAAACACAATAGGTTGAAACAAAGCTAGAACTACCACGAACGACCATAAGACCTAACACCGCAAGCGGAAGCCATTTTAAAACATCGTTGTCGGCTTTATCGAAGCCTTCATCTAACAAGGGTTTTAACAAAGAAATCATAAACGCATCACCTGCGGCGTTAATGATAAGTGCTATTGCTGCTACAATTAAACCCGCTTTAAAAGGCGCAATAATTGGCCACAAGCGGCGAAAAGTTTGTTTTGTCGAAAGGTCTTTATCATTCATACTTTTAATTACCAGACTTAATGTAAGCGCACTATTCTACTCGGGAAATAGCGGCAAGCCAAACCACAGATGATACCAACGGGGTTGAATTTCATAGCGATAACGTAAAATTTTAATATTTTCTTTTTTAAACCATAAAGTTATCTGACCATTCTCTGCTGTGTTTAACCATTTAACGCCACTACTTTTATACCTAGAATAGACTTTTTGTGATGGAATTTTCCACGCACTGTACCTTGCAGAAGAAACTAATGCCAATGATGGTTTAACATTCCTTAACAATAAGGCGGTTGAGGATGTGCTACTTCCATGGTGAGGCGCAAATAAAATGTTAGAATGAAGTCTTGATTTATACATTTCAACAATTGATCTTTCACCTTGTTTTTCTAAATCTCCCGTCAATAAGATTTTATGGTACCCATCAGTTAATTGAATAACACAAGAATCATTGTTATGCGATATTTTTGATGATTTTTCAGGCCACAACACTTCAAATGTTAAAATCCCCCATTGCCACTTTTGCCCTTTGAAGCAAGGAAGATGCTGAATACGCTGTCTTTTCTTTAACTTATTATATTCATTAGAGTAATTACCAAAACTACTACGTATGCTTATCCACGGGTATTGCTGACTTAAATCTTTAACGCCCCCAGTATGATCCAGATGATTATGACTGAGAATAACAGTTAACGGTGTAATATTATGATGTTTAAGAAAGGGGATAACCTGCTTTTTTGCACTGCTGCTCCCTTTCCATATATTTCCTGTATCATATAAGAATGCTAGATTATTTTGTTCTATAACGACTGCTAAACCGTGGCCAATATCGAGTACAGTTAAGCTCCAATCCTTTTTTGGTGATTTACTATTCCCTCTTTCAGTTAGTATTAATATGAGGACACAGCCGCATAGCCCTAAGTAATTTTTGTACCACCGGTAAAGGATCACTAAAGCAATAAGCCAACAGCTTACCAAAGCATAATAAGGCACATGACGTAATTCAAACCAAAAGCGGCTGAAGAATGGAATTGGCTTCAACCCCCATTCAATTACCTGATCAATAGCAAGTAAAATAACATTTTGTATCTCAGGAATTGGTAGTAAAAATAAGACAAATATAGCAGGAACTACTAACCAAGAAATAATAGGAACAAACCAAAGATTTGCAAAAAAACTCATTAGATTAATGCCATTAAACATTATAAGTTGCATGGGAATAAGTAGAATAAGTAAACCTATCTGTAAATGAGTTAATATAATAATTTTCCCTATTACTTTTTGTTGCGCAAGATGAGGAGATAAAGGTAAAACACTGGACCAATAGAGTATGGCTAAAACCGCAAAGCTCGATAGCCAAAAACTATCTGATAAAATTGATAACGGGTCTAATACTAAGATACCTGCAATGCTCCATAACGCCCATTGCCAAGAAAAATAATGAGATGTTTTTTTTCGAATATAAACCCATAACAATAAAGCAAAAAATGCCCGAGTTGCAGGGATTGCAAAATCAGAAACCCAAGCATAAAGAACAGCCAAACATACCCCTGACAATATTGGGATACTTTCATTTAAAAATGATATAGGTAATAAATATTGAATCCCCCTTACAATCAAATAACCAAATAAATAGGCTAAACCTATATGTAAACCAGATATCGCAATTAAATGAGTTAACCCTGTATTCTGTAATAGCAGAGAATGCTGTGGGGTCAATAGCCCCCTTTCACCAAACATAAGCGCATAAATAACACCTGCATTATTTAATGGTGATATTTGCTGTGAATAATAGTTAATAAGCTTTTGTCTAATAGAACATTGAGAGTCTAATATTTTTTGTTGCTGACTCTTCAGTAAACCAATTTGCCTTTTTGCTAATAGATAACGCTGTTGATTAAAACCCCCTTCATTTAAAGAACTATGTAAAGGCTTAAGCTTTCCTACAATTTGCCATGACTGCCCCGCGCATAATGGCGCCTTAGTCTTCCATAAAGCATATAATGGAGGAAAAATAATTTTAGAGTTTATTCTATCAATACGTACCTTATGCTTATATTCTTTTCCTGCTAACGGAATACTTATAACGGTAAGGTCAATTTTGTGGTTTTTCTCAGATAGAAAATACATTTTGTTTTTAATATCAATACAATGCCAGTTTCCCCAAATAAACGATATGATAACCAATGAGATAAACTTCCCTACCTTATTAGTCATATAAAAGATTAAAAATAAAGTAATGATAAAAATACAAGTAATTGTAACGTTTAAACTTATAAGTTCAGGAATAAATAATAAAGGTAATACCCCAGTAATTACCGCTAATGCTGCCAATGATAATGATAGTGATTTTTTATATTTACCTAGCCAATAATGAATAGTGTGATTAATAGCCCAGTTCTTCCCCCCTCCCTGTCCTTTCATATTTGGCTCCTTTTACCCATAATCTAGAGCCCAATCTAAAACTTAACTATTTATTCAATAAGTAGTTAAGATAGGTTTTGAGTCGCGCTTCGTAATAAGTTATTCAGGAAAAATACAGTATTCATTAAAGTGGGAAGCGCCTCGCAATTTATTTCAATACTTATCAATACTTGTCGTGTTTAAGCCTACATCTACATTTATAATCCCATCTAGACCGATTGATTTCTTTTTCCATTTTTCAATGAGCGAAAGCTATGAGGTCAAGTATTTGATTCCCAGTGTTAGGTGTTGGGTGTTGGGTGTTGGGTGTTGGGTGTTGGGTGTTGGGTGTTGGGTGTTGGGTGTTGGGTGTTGGGTGTTGGGTGTTGGGTGTTGGGTGTTGGGTGTTGGGTGTTGGGTGTTGGGTGTTGGGTGTTGGGTGTTGGGTGTTGGGTGTTGGGTGTTGGGTGTTGGCCAGATTATAAAAAACAGCGCTATACAATAATATGCAAGCGCTGTTTTGATGTAATAATTAAGATTTATAGCCCTTTATTGGCCATAAATATTTACACGATCACGTAATTCTTTACCTGGTTTAAAATGAGGAACATATTTACCTTCTAGCTCCACTTTATCACCAGTTTTTGGGTTACGGCCAACGCGTGGTGCACGGTAGTGAAGAGAAAAACTGCCGAAACCACGAACCTCAATACGCTCACCACCGGCTAACGTATCAGCCATATGCTCAAGAATTTCCTTTACAGCTTCCTCAACGGTTTTTGCTGAAAGATGAGACTGCTGGCTAGCCAGTCTTTCAATTAATTCAGACTTGGTCATAGTACCTCCCTAAACTACCGTTACAAAGGGGCAATTCTATTACTGCCCCCACTTAATTATTCGCCTTTAGCTGCTTTGAAAGCTTCAGCCATTGCATTGTTGCCGAATGCAGTATCTTCTTGTTTGTTCACAGCTGCGACAGCGTCTTTCTCATCCGCTTCATCTTTAGCACGAACAGACAGGTTGATTACACGGTTTTTACGATCAACACCAGTGTATTTAGCTTCAACATCATCACCAACGTTCAGAACCAGAGTTGCATCTTCAACACGGTCACGTGAAGCTTCTGAAGCACGCAGGTAACCTTCAACGCCCAGAGTCAGCTCAACAGTTGCACCTTTAGCGTCAACTGCGATTACTTTACCAGTAACGATAGCGCCTTTCTTAGTAGCTGCTAAGTAGTTATTGAATGGATCTTCAGCTAACTGTTTAACACCTAAAGAGATACGCTCACGCTCTGCGTCAACTTGCAGAACAACAGCTGCGATTTCATCGCCTTTTTTGTATTCACGAACTGCTTCTTCGCCTGCAACGTTCCAGGAGATGTCAGATAAGTGAACCAGGCCATCGATGCCGCCGTCCAGACCGATGAAGATACCGAAGTCAGTGATAGACTTGATTTTACCTTCAACGCGGTCGCCTTTGTTGTGAGTTTCTGCAAATTGCTGCCATGGGTTAGATTTGCATTGTTTTAGGCCTAAAGAGATACGACGACGTTCTTCATCGATATCCAGAACCATAACTTCAACAACATCACCAACGTTAACAACTTTAGATGGGTGGATGTTTTTGTTAGTCCAATCCATTTCTGAAACGTGAACCAGACCTTCAACGCCTTCTTCGATTTCTACGAAGCAACCATAGTCAGTCAGGTTAGTAACGCGACCAGTCAGCTTAGTGCCTTCTGGGTAACGTTTAGCGATTGCGACCCAAGGATCTTCGCCCAGTTGTTTCAGACCCAGAGAAACACGAGTGCGCTCACGGTCGAATTTCAGAACTTTAACATTGATTTCATCACCAACGTTGACGATTTCGCTTGGGTGTTTAACACGTTTCCAAGCCATGTCAGTGATGTGCAGCAAGCCGTCAACACCGCCAAGATCAACGAATGCACCGTAGTCAGTAAGGTTCTTAACGATACCTTTAACTTCCATGCCTTCCTGCAGGTTTTCCAGCAGTTGATCGCGCTCAGCGCTGCTTTCAGATTCAATTACAGCACGACGAGAAACAACAACGTTGTTGCGTTTCTGATCCAGCTTGATTACTTTGAACTCAAGCTCTTTGCCTTCCAAGTGAGTAGTATCACGAACTGGGCGTACATCTACCAGTGAACCTGGTAAGAACGCACGGATGCCGTTAAGTTCAACAGTGAAACCGCCTTTAACTTTACCGTTGATAACACCAGTTACAGTTTCAGCTTCTTCGTAAGCTTTTTCCAGCATCAGCCATGCTTCATGACGTTTAGCTTTCTCACGAGACAGGATAGTTTCACCGAAACCATCTTCTACTGCATCCAGAGCTACATCGATTTCGTCGCCAACTTGGATTTCTAGCTCACCCTGAGCATTTTTGAACTGTTCTACTGGGATAGCAGATTCTGATTTAAGACCTGCGTCTACCAGTACTACGTCTTTATCGATGGCAACAACAGTACCACGAACGATAGAACCAGGACGAGTTTCAATATTCTGCAGGGATTCTTCAAAGAGTTGAGCAAAAGATTCAGTCATATTAATGATCTTCAAGAGTTTTTAATTAACGTCCACTTAGCTTCCCGCCAAATGGGGTTGTTTCACATACCCCACAACATTCCATGTCGCAAGGTTGATGCTATGCTAATAAAATAATCAACATAGCGGTAAGTGCGTATATTATCTAATTATAAGCTAAAATAAAGCCTATTATCACGATAATTGTAGAATTTTTTTTGCATAGGTGCGTGCTTTTTCAATAACTTCCTCAATTGACATACTTGTGGAATCCAGCACTAATGCATCTTTCGCAGCAATAAGGGGCGCAACTGAGCGATTGCGATCACGGTAATCGCGCTCTTCAATTTCGCTTAAAAGACGTTCAAAATTAACATCAAAGCCTTTCTCTTGCAACTGCTTCATGCGACGATGCGCTCTTTCTTGCGCAGAAGCATCAAGGAAAATTTTCACTGGGGCATCAGGGAATACAACAGTTCCCATATCTCGACCATCGGCAATTAACCCAGGGAATGTTCTAAATGCACGCTGGCGTCGTAATAGAGCTTCACGAACACGGGGAAAAGTTGCTGTTTGCGAAGCCGTATTTCCAACGGTTTCTGTTCTAATCTGATTTGAGACATCCTCACCTTCAAGGATCACTTTTAAGATATTCCCTTCAGGAACAAAGCGTACATCTAAATTAGCCGCTAAAGGAACTAGCCCATCCTCAGATTGAATATCAACATGATGATGTAATGCAGCTAACGCGAGTACACGATAAATTGCACCGGAGTCTAGAAGTTGCCATCCAAATTCATTTGCTAATGCTTGGCAAAGTGTACCTTTGCCTGCTCCGCTAGGTCCATCAACGGTGATTACAGGGGCTATCGCCACCATAAAAAGTCTCCTTTTCTGCACATAGCATCCGCTACCTGCAATTAAAATCAGTAGAGGTATTATACCAATTCATCAACTTTGTGAAATAAGCAGGTTCTGATGATTGTCAGAAAATAAGAGAATATTGATTAAATTAAGTTATTGTTGGGCTGGTACTGAACAAACATATCAGCCCAACAAAAGTATTAACTTAGGCGAGCAAGCTGCTCGAAGTAATCTGGAAACGTTTTGGCAGTGCAACCTGGGTCTAAAATAGTGACAGGAGTATCTGATAACGCCACTAATGAAAAACACATAGCAATACGATGGTCATTGTAAGTTTCAATTTCTGCGTGTTGTAGTTTTTTGGGTGGAACAACACGGATATAATCATGCCCCTCTTCTACTTCAGCGCCAACTTTTCGTAGCTCAGTGGCCATCGCGTATAACCTGTCAGTTTCTTTTACACGCCAGTTATAAATATTACGAATAACTGTTTCGCCTTCAGCGAATAACGCGACAGTCCCTATTGTCATTGCTGCATCAGGGATTTCATTCATATCCATGTCAATACCGCTCAAAGTACCACGTTGACACTCAACGTAGTCATCACCCCAGCGAATCGTCGCGCCCATTTTCTCCAACACGTTGGCAAACTTAGTATCACCTTGCAAACTATTACGGCCAATACCAGTGACACGTACAATACCACCTTTAATAGCAGCAGCGGCTAAAAAGTAAGAAGCCGAAGAAGCGTCACCTTCCACTAAATATTCACCAGGTGATTGATATTGTTGCTGGCCTTTAATTACAAATTGTTGATATTGATGATTTTCAACAATAACACCAAAAGTTTTCATTAATGCTAGCGTTATATCAATATAAGGTTTAGAGACTAACTCACCAATAATGGTAATAGTCGTATCTTGCTCTGCACGAGGAGCCGCCATTAATAATGCCGTTAAAAATTGGCTAGAAACCGAACCATCGACTGAAATTTTGCCACCGACAAAACCGCCTTTTAAACGAATCGGCGGATAATTTTCTTGTTCTAAATAATCAATAACTGCCCCGCCTTCCCTCAAAGCATCCACTAAGTGCCCAATGGGACGCTCTTTCATGCGGGGTTCTCCGGTCAGAATAATATTATTGTGGCTCAATGATAATGCCGCTGCCAGCGGGCGCATTGCTGTCCCTGCATTACCTAAAAATATTTCTAGTTCATCCGAATGGGATAAGTTACCGCCTAGACCTTCCACGCAACACCGTGTTTTATCATCCGATAATTGGTAACTAACCCCTAATTGGCTTAATGCATTCAGCATATGGCGAATATCATCACTGTCTAATAAATTAGTCAGTACGGTCGTCCCTTTAGCCATCGCAGCAAGTAACAGTGCACGGTTTGAGACACTTTTAGACCCTGGCAAATTAATTGTGCCATTAATTGAAGAAATTGGTTGTAATGTCAGGGATTGCATAAAAGGTGTTTTCTCCAGTGAAATTGCAAGTAAAATCAACCGAGCCCTATTTTCTTTTTAGTTAGCTACAAGAGGGCTCGATTATTAGCTGAACATCCTATCAGCCAGTTTATACTCGTCATTTTTCAGGTTGCATGCGTGTTGGCTATTTTCGTTTATCACCGACATGCAACCCAAATTATGTAGAGCTTAATAAAGAGTGTTATGCGTTATGGCGTTCAAAATCTGCCATAAAATCAACCAAAGCCTGTACACCAGCTAATGGCATAGCATTATAAATGGAGGCTCGCATTCCGCCTGCCACTTTATGACCTTTCAGTGAAAGCAGGCCTTGTTCTTTCGCTTCTTCGATAAATTTGGCATCCAATGCAGGGTTTTGCATTTGGAATGGCACATTCATCCAAGAGCGGTTTTCTACTGCCACACGGTTTATATAAAACTGGCTATCATCAATAGCATTGTAGAGTAATTGTGATTTTTCATAATTACGCTTCGCCATTTCTTGTAAGCCACCTTGTTCTTTCAACCACTTAAAGACCATACCTGATAGGTACCATGCAAATGTTGGCGGTGTGTTGAACATGGAATCATGTTTTGCTAGTAATGTATAATCAAACACTGATGGCGTCTGTGGAGAGGCTTTGCCCAGTAGGTCTTCACGAATAATGACAATTGTTAACCCAGCAGGCCCAATATTTTTTTGTGCACCCGCATAGATTATGCCAAAACGGCTGACATCAATCGGTTTTGATAAAATAGAAGATGAGTAATCAGCAACAATAATTTTGTCTTTCGGGAAATCAGGTTCTTCGTGGAGGGCTAAACCGCCAATCGTTTCATTAGGGCAATAATGGACATAAGCAGCATCGTCACTTAAAGGCCATTCACTCATTGGTTTTAGGCTCACAACGCCATCTTTTTCTTCAGCAATCTGAATGACGTTAGGTTTACAGTATTTCGCTGCTTCTTTCGCAGCAGATTCTGACCAATAACCACTGACAATGTAATCAGCCGTCGTTTTGCCACCTAATAAGTTCATCGGGATAGTAGCAAAGTGGGCACGGGCACCGCCATGACAAAATAGAATTTTATAATTACTTGGCACATTTAATAAATCACGTAAATTTTGCTCAGCTTCTTTTGCAACTTCAACAAATTCTTTTCCGCGATGACTCACTTCCATCACTGAAACACCTAGACCTTGCCAATTACAAAATTCTTGTTCAGCACGACGCATGACTTCGACAGGCAGCATCGCTGGACCTGCACTGAAATTATAAACCTGACTCATTGACCTCACCCTATCTTCAATAATTATGATTAATAAAACTCACTCAGATGCTTCAAGTTGTACCACTCCACGCCTTTAGCTGCAACGCTTATTGTGAATTGATAGTAAAAAGTAATAGGGGAATTTTGGGTAAAATAAACAAAAGAATTTTGTTAATCTCGTCACATTATCGACAACCATAATTTTATGAAGAGATTAACAATAAATAAGGAATAATATCCCGAATCATCTTGTCGATTTTGTCTTCGGGATATTTATTGAAATGAATTTTTTATTTATAAAAAGCGGAATTAACTAATTACTTTACTAACGATCTCGATAGCTTCTTTTTCAATAAGGCGTAGATGTTCTTCGCCACGGAAACTTTCACAATAAATTTTGTATGCTTCTTCTGTCCCTGATGGCCTTGCTGCAAACCAACCGTAATCGGTCATAATTTTTAAGCCACCTATCGAGGCGCCATTACCAGGTGCTGCGGTTAAGCGCTGTGTAATTTTATCACCCGCTAGCGTATCTGCGGCTACCATTTCTGGAGATAATTTACTTAACTTAGCTTTTTCTTCGTGAGTCGCTTTCGCTTGGATACGGTTGTAAATCGGTGCACCAAATTTTTTCGCGAGGTTATTATAGCGTTGCTGAGGGTTTTCACCGGTAACTGCTGTAATTTCTGCGGCTAATAAACAAAGAATGATACCATCTTTATCCGTTGACCAAGGTGTACCATCAAATTTCAGGAACGATGCCCCAGCACTTTCTTCCCCACCAAAACCGAGTTGACCACTAAATAAACCATCAACAAACCATTTAAAACCAACCGGTACTTCTACCAATTCACGACCAATATCACTGACAACTCGGTCAATCATCGCACTAGAAACCAGCGTTTTACCGACAGCAACATCTTTCCCCCACAGAGGCCGATGCTGGAATAAATAGTCAATCGCAACAGCAAGGTAGTGATTTGGGTTCATTAACCCATCAGGGGTGACAATACCATGGCGGTCGTAATCAGGATCATTTGCAAACGCCAAATCAAACCGTTTTTTCATCCCTAATAACCCTGCCATAGCCCAACTTGATGAGCAATCCATACGGATAACGCCATCATGGTCAAGTGGCATAAAACGGAAAGTTTGGTCTAGTTGATCATTTACGATTTCAATATTTAATTGATAATGCTCAGCAATTTTTTTCCAATATTCGATACCTGAGCCACCTAGTGGGTCAACACCGATTTTTAGCCCTGATTTGGCGATGGCCTCCATATCAACAACTTCGCCCAGTGCTAATACGTATGGCATAATTAAATCTTGCTGAATAACATATTCACTTGCGATCGCAGCATCAAAACTTAGGCGCTTAACCCCCTCGAGGTTATTTACCAGTATTTGATTAGCATTTTTCTCAATAACCGAAGTTAAATCTGTATCCGCAGGCCCGCCATTTGCTGGATTATATTTAATACCACCATCTTCAGGTGGATTATGGGAAGGCGTGATCACAATGCCATCAGCAATATTTTGGTGTGACTGATTGTAACTTAAGATTGCATGGGAGATGGCTGGAGTTGGTGTGAAACCATTGTTCTCCTGAACAATTACATGAACTTGATTGGCTGCTAGCACCTCAACCACAGTAATAAATGCCGCTTCAGATAAAGCATGTGTATCTTTACCCACAAAGCAAGGGCCTGTTACCCCTTGTGTTTTGCGCAAATCAGCAATAGCTTGTGCAATTGCCAATATGTGATTTTCATTAAAATTTTTACGTAATGAGCTACCACGATGCCCAGACGTACCAAATTTAACCGCCTGAGAAGCGTCCCCTGCTTGCGGCTGCTGAGTATAATATTGAGCGGTTAATTGAGCGACATTGATCAAGTCACTTTGAAACGGAAGCTGCCCTGCACGTTCATGTATTGTCACTGGTTTTCTCCCAAAGCACTGATGCTTTGCTTTTCACATCAGTGATATTTCAGTTTTAAATGGTATTACTCACTTTTTCAATCACATTCGCAGGGAACTGCATTTCCTGCATGATGGCATCAACCATACTACGTTTGCGATTAGTATTTGTGTTCGTGATCACCCAATAAGGGGTCCCCGGAATATGACGAGGCTTAGACTGTTTACCCGCAGCAAGCAACGTTTGCTCATCGCCGGCAAAATAAATACGAGTTCGACCATGCATTAATTCTGTAGCGCTCGCAAAGCGCTTAGCATCTAAACTGTATAATGTGGACAGAATTAACATAAACCGGTCAATTGCTTTGCTTTTTTCTGCATAAGCATCGGATAACAATAATTCCCTAACAACCCTAACTGGGTTTTGTGCAACAGCAGGTGTACTCATCGCCAGTTCAGTTTTAGTTACTGGTTGTGCCTGACCGACTTCTTTTACTTGTACTGGCTGCCCGGACTTGAAATTTAACATACGGCGCAAGATATCCGATGCACTTTCACCGATATGCTGTGTATGGCTCGCAATATAGCGGTAAAGCTCTTCATCAACTTCTATCGTTTTCATTTTTTCCCAGTACTTTATTTTAACTAAAATTTGCGGTGTGATTATAAGACAGATTTAAAAAAAACAAAACAATTAAAATTTCAATAACTTAAAGTAAACACTCCTTTAAGTTTAAAGATAATTCAGTATGTTATCATACCATTACTTTACTCATTTCATCACAGTGACCAAGTTCAATTTTCTTAAATTCTTTGCATAAAAGCATTCTATTAACCCAATTATTGAATTGTTCACCCTCCGAAGAAGATTATTTGACTATTTGGATTTTATCCCTAGCCATGCCATGATAAAGCTACTTGTATCACTGATAAATTGATAAAACAAATATGACTGTGTTACTCAACCATACTATTCATAAACCTGAAAATCCAATCTCTAATAACCCTGTTGTATTAATTCATGGGCTATTCGGTGACCTGCATAACTTAGGCGTGTTAGGCCGTGATTTACAACAATATTTTGATACTATTCAAATTGATGTTCGCAATCATGGTGATTCATTTCGTGACGACCAGATGAGTTATCAACAAATGGCGCAAGATGTGATTAACCTTATAAAGTCATTAGGTTATAAAAATGCCATTTTAATTGGTCACTCCATGGGGGGGAAAATAGCAATGGCAGCAACGGCTTTAGCCCCTGATTTTATCACTCAGGTAGTTGCTATTGATATCGCCCCTGTCGCTTATCAAGTTCGCCGCCATGATAAAATCTTTGCAGCTCTGGATGCAGTTACTGCGGAGCAAGCTAAAACTCGTCAAGAAGCGACAACCATTATGCGTCACCATATCAATGAAGATGGCGTTATCCAATTTCTCCTAAAATCTTTTAAGCAAGGTGAATGGAAGTTCAATTTGCCCGCACTAAAAACGAATTATGAGAAAATTATTGGTTGGGAAACCGTCCCTGCATGGAATAAGCCTGTATTATTAATTCCTGGGGGAAATTCACCTTATGTACAAGCCGAATATTCCGATGAAATCGCTCAACAATTTCCTAAGGCCAAAGCTTGGGTTGTTGCGGATACTGGTCATTGGGTACATGCCGAAAAACCGGATCATGTGTTAAGAGCAATCCACCGTTTTTTGGCTATTCCAAAATAATAAATCATCATGAACGAGATATTGAAGATGAACTTTCATTCTCAATATCTCTAATAAGGTTTATTTTTTAATTATTTTTTTTCAAACTAAACAATAAGACTAACTTCAATACACAGATAATTGTAATCACTGTATTATCCAAATTTAAAAGCCCCTTCTTCATCGACAATGTTAAATTGATTTTTTCAATATGCATTTATGTTTATGCATATAATAAAACCAAGGGAATGATTAATACAGAAAATGGAAACCGCCAAATCACAATCAACATTATATTTTATTAGTGTTATCGCCAAGTTGTCAGGGCAAATAAACCCTAAAGAACTTGAGGAAACGCTAAAGCAGTCTATTAATTATAATGAAAAACTCAAAATCATTAAAAAAAAGTATCATATTAACTGCAAGAATAAGCATCAAAAAAATAAAGATATCGCCAAAATAGTCTGTCCGGCTATTTTATATAACACCCAGGGCGAGGCCTTCTTATTAGCTAATCGCAATCAAGAACAAGTCTTAGTACAACAAATGGGTAACCTCCCCCCTGAGATTTGGAGCATTGAAGAGCTACAACAACGATGGAATGGTGATTGGTTGCATGTAAACCTGAAGCAAGGGCAATTTGATATATCTTGGTTTCAAGCAGAGTTTATGAAATATAAATCTATTATTTTATGGGTTTTGTTTTTTTCATTTATCTTACAAATATTAGCTTTGGTTTCTCCTATTGTTATGCAAGTTATTATGGATAAAGTATTAATTCATAATAGTTTAGTGACATTAGATGTGCTAATTTTCGGTTTAATTGTTGCTGCATTTATTGAAGTTATACTAAAAGGGTTACGTGAATACGTTTATCATCATACGGTTAATCGAATAGACATGACATTGGGTTTAAAATTAGTTAATCATTTACTACGGTTACCTATTCCCTTTTTCAAAAACCGTCAAATAGGTGCAATTGTTACCCGTGTAAAAGAATTAGAAACTATTCGCGAATTTTTAACGAGCAGCTTCTTTACATTATGTGTTGATGTATTATTTTTATTTGTATTTATTTTCGTGATGAATTTAATATCAACCACTCTAACATTAATCTTTCTATGCTCTATTCCTTTTTACCTTTTATTAGCTTGGTGGTTAACACCTAAAATTGAAGCCGCCGCTCAACAGCAATTTACTAACATCGCAATTAATACCTCTTTTCTTACCGAAAGCATCAATGGTATTGAAACAGCCAAAAGCTTATCGGTAGAACCTAATTTTACTCGCCGATGGGATGGTCAAACATCCGATATGAGCCATACTAATTTTGTATCAGGGCAAATAAGCTCACGCTCTGAACACTTAGTCATGGCTATTGAAAAAATCACCAGTGCTATCGTTTTATGGGTTGGGGCATCTGAGGTATTAGCTTTACAAATGACTATTGGCCAATTTATCGCGTTTCATATGATGGTCAGTCATGCCAATCAACCTTTAGTCAAACTCGTAAAATTATGGGGGGACTATATTCGTACAGGTGTTGCTATTGAAAAGCTATCGCAAATTATTAATCTCCCCGTTGAACAATCCAGGCAAGAAAACAAGCAGTCAATTCAAGGGAATCTATTTATAAAAGATGTCTCATTCCGCTATCAACCCAATATGCCTTATATCCTTAAAAACTTTAACTTAAATATTAAAGCAGGGGAAACCATTGGCGTTGTCGGTACTTCAGGCTCAGGGAAAAGTACTCTAGCTCGGTTACTGTTACGGCTTTATACCCCTGAAAGCGGCGCCATTTATGTTGATAACATGCCTTTGTCGGCAATTAATCTACATTCACTAAGGCAACAAATAGGTATTGTATTACAAGAAAACTTTTTATTTAGCCAATCTGTTTTTCACAATATTGCCCAAACGGCCCCCAATGCTTCGATGGATGACGTCGTTCATGCAGCGAAGATGGCCGGTGCTCATGACTTTATTTTAAAATTACCTATGGGATATGACACCGTACTGGCTGAAGGGGGGACGTCTCTTTCCGGCGGTCAACGACAACGTATTGCCATTGCACGTACCTTACTTGCTAACCCTAAAGTCATTATTTTTGATGAAGCCACCAGCGCTTTAGATGATGAATCCCAAGCTGTTATTCAAGAGAACATGCATGTTATTGCAAAAGGAAGGACAGTTATTACCATCGCCCATCGCTTATCAACCATTCGCCACCATCAACGAATTATTGTCATGCAACGTGGAGAAATTATAGAACAAGGCAGCCACCAGCAGCTTATTGAACAAGGTAATTTCTATAAACATTTATGGACCCTGCAACAATCCTTAAAACCGGACATGGACGTAAAATGAAACATCGATTAAAACAAAACCGCTATAACAGTTTTTTGCCTTCCCATTTGGCAATTTTAAAAACCCCCCCTTCCTATTTGGCCTTGTGGGTGGCAATATCAATTAGTTTTGGTATTTTCATTGCCGTTGCTTGGTCATTTTTTGGTAAACTAGATATTCAGGCAACTACCCAAGGTAAATTGATTGTTTCTGGGCGTACACAATTAATTCAAGCGTTTGAATTAAGTCGCTTAGAACACATTCATGTTGCAGATGGGCAAACCGTCAAACAAGGTGATCCATTACTTACGGTTAATGTGCTAGGCGTCGACCAAGATATTCTTAGCTTAAATTATCAACATAATTTCCAAATTGCCGAAACTCTCATTCATCAAGCTCTGTTATTGCAACAACCGATTGATCAATTACCTCAATTTCATCAATTAACTGAAGCTGAGCAAAAAAGTGCCCTCTCTAGTTACCAAACTCAACAAATAGAGTTTGACTCTCTCATTAATGAAATTAGTAATGAAATTCAATTAAATATTGTCAATCAGCAAGCTAGGAAAAATGAGTTAAACACGATTAACGCGCTAATCAATAATATAAAGCAACGACTTGATGCTCATCATTCATTAACGCAGAAACAGTTAATCAGCCAGAAAGAATTTTTAGAACAAGAACGAGAGCTACTTATCGCTAAAAAAGAGAAAGTTACCAAGCTCTCTGAATTATCCATTCTTGTCAGTCAGCACCATGCCTTAACTGAAAAACAAAGTAGGATAAAGGCACAGAAAAACCAAGAATGGGATGAAAAATATAAGCAAGCGGCTTTTAAACAAGCCTCCTTAGAACAAGAACTATTAAAAAATCATGAAAGAAATCAATTAGAAATCATCCGAGCTCCTGTTGATGGTACTGTTCAACAATTAGCCACTCATACTTTAGGGGGAGTACTACAACCCGCTCAGCAATTAATGGTTATAGTGCCTAATAACCATGTTCAATTAGCTGAAATTAAAATTTTAAATAAAGATATTGGCTTCATTCATGAAGGTTTAAAAGCCGAAGTCAAAGTCGATGCCTTTCCTTACACCCGTTATGGCACCATTGACGGTGAGGTTCTCTCTATTTCACGGGATAGCACGCAAGATGAAAACCTTGGCTTAGTGTTCTTAGGTCAAATAGGCCTTAATAAAAAACAACTGTTAGTTGATGGTGAACAGATTGAGCTCACTCCTGGGTTATCTATCGTGGCCGAAATAAAAACCGATAAGCGCCGAATTATTGATTACCTACTTAGCCCTATCAATGAATATACCTCGAATGCAATGAGAGAAAAATAATCGATGGAACAGATAAACAACCATGGCTTGGATGCCTTAGTTTGGGTGGCTAATTATTACCAAAAGAATGTTTCGACAGACCAACTCAGGCATTCAATTGGTATGCAAACTCTTTCGCCTACAGAGTGGGAGATCAGAGAATGTGCCAATACACTAGGCTACGAAACAGAACTCATTGCTATACCATATACACAGTTAGCAACCATCCCCCTTCCCGCGTTAATCTATACGCAAGGGTCATGGCAAATCTTGCAACAAGAAAAAGACCTCGTACTCATCAACCCTGTAAACAACGAAATCAAGTTAATTCAGGCTGATGATTTTAATAATGAAGCTGAAATCGATATTTTATTGCTTAAAGAGCAACAAGAGCCAGAGCAAAAAAGAGCTTTTGGGTTTAGCTGGTTTGTTCCTTCTATTTTGCGTCAACATGTTAAATTACGAAATATCTTTATTCTATCAGCCATTATTCAGCTTTTCGCCTTAGTTAGCCCTCTACTATTTCAAAACCTTGTAGACAAAGTTTTAGTGGGGCGAAGTTTATCCAACTTACATGTTATTGCATTGGCAATCTTCGCTATTGCCGTTGCTGAGCCAATATACGGTTTTATTCGCAATAAAATTTTTAGTCATACCAGTAGCCAAATCAGCGCCGAATTATCAGGGAAAATCTATCGGCATTTAATGGCGCTCCCCTTAAATTATTTCAAATTAAGGCCAACAGGGAAAATCATCGCAAGGATACGTGAGCTAGCGCATATACGGCAATTTCTGACTGGCTCAACTTTGATGCTATTTATTGACTTCATTTTTGTGATCCTCTTTATTGCGGTTCTATTTTCCTATAGCAGCCTAATGTCATGGATTTTACTCGGTTCGATGGGGGTTTTCTTCATTTTATGGATGATACTTGGGCCAATTATTCGTCAGCAAACTGAAAAGTCTTATCAAGCAGATGAAAATGGGCTCACGTTTCTTACCGAAACCATTACAGGAATTGAAACGGTAAAAACTACAGCAACTGAAAAATATTTTAATCAACGATGGAAAAAATATTCAGTAAACAACTGAGACAAAGCTTTAAAGTCTCAATGCGCAGTGAAGTAGCCTCTCAGTTAATGACATTAGTGAGTAAAATTACAACTGCAATTATCTTGTGGGTTGGGGTCAAAGAAGTTTTAAACGGTGGAATATCGCCTGGGGAACTCGTCGCCTTTAATATGCTAAGTGCCCATGTTACTCAGCCCGTGCTAAGGTTTGCACAAGTTTGGCAAGATTTTCAACACACTATAATTTCACTTCGCCGTGTTGGGGATATACTCGATAAACCAGTTGAAAATGAACGCAAAGGCATTGCGAGCACTGCCAGCATTCAAGGGAAAATTGAGTTTCAAAATATTCGTTTTCGTTATCAACCTGATATGCCAGAGGTTCTCAATAACCTGTCGCTATCCGTTAAAGCAGGGGAATTTATTGGGATAACAGGCCCTTCCGGGTCAGGGAAAAGTACTCTGACAAAATTATTGCAGCGTCTTTATGTACCACAACATGGTCAAGTTATTGTCGATGGCATGGATTTAGCTGTAGCAGATACGGTTTCATTACGCCGCCGTATGAGTGTTGTTCTGCAAGAAAGTATGCTATTCGTCGGCTCTATTGCAGATAATATTCGCTTAAGTGCCCCGCAAGCTTCGGATGAAAAAGTTATTCATGCTGCAAAATTAGCAGGCGCTTATGATTTCATAATGGAGCTACCTGACACGTTTAATTCCCCCTTATCAGAAAAAGGCCTTAACCTATCAGGTGGGCAACGTCAAAGAATAGCTCTGGCACGTGCTTTACTAACAGAACCAGATATTTTGATATTAGATGAAGCAACTTCGGCATTGGATTACGAGTCACAGGATGTGCAAATATTGATTAATGATTTATAGCTAGCAAAGCCGCACTACAAGCCAGCCAGCATTTTTGCGATTTGCTAATTTTTGAATATATTTAATGATTCTCCTCTATTTTGTGACACAATTTCGTCACAGTCACTTCTTCGCCTGCTTTCAACATAATTCCGACTAATATTGATATAGCATGTCCTCTAGTTCACATATCATACAGCCTCACAATCGGAGGTCACATGAGCAACACTCAGCTACTTTTACTTGCACTAAATTGCATCAACGAAAACAGAGAGCCATCTCACACTGAGCTATCAAAAATTTACGTTTTTTATAGAACTGAGATAGATTACAAAGGTATTTCAATTGACGAGTTTATGCTTAATCAGAATTGGCAACTCGTTGATGAGCGTAAAGTTCAGAAAGTGATGAACTTTATTGAGATGTATCTTCATTTGTCATCAGAAAAGGCTAAATATAGGAAACATGTCGAACAAAACTCTTGGTGAATTTATTAAGCATTTACGTATATCACAAAATATATCAACATCAGAAATAGCAAAGAATCTCACGATTTCCGAGGTCGAGTATATAAAGTGTGAAAACGGTGAAATATCTCTCTATGTAGATGATTTGAAAATCATTGCTGATACGCTATCAGTTGAAGCGTCAGCTTTGATAGAAAAATATATTGATTAGGCCTCGTTTTGGTCTTCTTGCTCTGCACTTTCCGCCTCTTCCGCAACATGTTTAGCTTCTTCTTGCGCTAATCGCTCTGCTTCTAGCTTAGCGAGTCTCTCAGCTTCAGCTTGCTTTTGATTGTAGATAGAGTTACTTGGCATTTGCACACGAATATCAATCCAGTGGCCATTAGGAATATCGCAAGGCGTGTAGCTTTCCAGTTCATTGCCGTTTTCGTCCATAAACTCAGGGTAAGCAATCAAGCGATTTAAAACTACTGGTGGCGGTAAATCAGCATGTTTTCTATAGTGGGTCTCTAGAATGATATCCCCATCCGCAAGGACTTTATAATCAGCCCAAACAAGTTCAAGGCCATTAATCCCCTTCGGTATGACAATACCACCGTTAAATCCACCCCAGCTGGCATCAGAGTTCATGCCTAATACACCTTTGAGCTTATATCGACCAACACCCAGTTTTTCGAGTGTTACGCCCTCACTTTCATCATTGGTTTCAATATGGTCAGCAAATACTTTAACAATTGGTGATGCAGCTCTTAAGTTACCTTGGGCGTCTTTAGTTGTGTTACCCGTGTGATAAACGTCATATTGGCTTTCAACATCATTTTCTATGATAGTCAAGCGTAACGTTTTCATTCGCGCCGCTAAAATCATTCCATGAGTTTTTGCCGTATTAAACGAAGACATACCAAAATACACTGTTGATGGTGATGTTTCACTAAAGCCGGGTGAAGTAAAAAAGCCGTTATATCGTAGAGTGCGAATATCAACACTAGTTGAAGTGCCAAGTCCATAATCACCAACTAACATTAATTTAGCTGTACTCCCTGGTGCTGGCCTCGGGATTTCGAGCTTTCCACCCCATGAACCACCAACGGTGTTGTACTGGAGAAATGCCAATGAATCATCACTATTAGCTGTAGATGGGTATAAATTTAATCGATTATTGAATCCATCGCGCAATACTGTGACAGATGGAAGCACTAGCGCGCCAGTTAAAGTCCCGCCTTTTTTATCAACCTTCCCATCTAGCAGCCTATCCCTTTCTTTCTCTGTTCTGAGTTGCATTTCAGTGCCGTCAGGTAACACTACTTTAATCACACCGGATTCGGTCATAAGTCGGTTCAATATCATCATCAGTTGGTAGCTTTCAGTAACCATCGCTGTTGCTTTGTTAACGCCATCTGATACCGAGCCAATCATTGTGATTGAAATAACGTATTTCACATCTGTTAGAGCTACTGGAACCGGAAAGCTCAACGTCATTTGTGTATCGCTTTCCACCGAGCGAATGCTGTTTTGATATATCGTATTGCCCGACTGGATAAGAATAATTTGCCCCACAGAGACTTTCGTCACGCTGTTTTTCCACAGCGTGTTTTTACCTGTGATTTTCGGGTCGTTTGCTTTTGTTGATATAGTGCCAATTTCATAAATCATGGTGTTTCCTTGAATTTTGGACGTAAAAAACCGCAATTAAGCGGCTTATTTGTGATTGAGTTTTTAGAAGCTAAAAGTAATCATTAAAATCGATGCAATATGAACTGGAATACACGACTTGGTTATACATATAGTTGGCGTAACTCGGGTAAAAATCGATGGTCCACATCCGGTTTGCGATTAGCTTGTTATTTTCAACTCTAAACCCAGATAAATAACAGTTAACGTTTACCCTTTCATTTTCTAACCATGTATTGGGCATATCCATGCTGAACATCGGTTTTTCAAATGAGCTTGTGGCGACATTTCCACTCATTTTGACAGTGTGCCCATTATTAAAAAATGGAATGTAGTCTGAGTTGAAAACCACTTTGCCTTGCTTGTTCCAAATCGTTAATCCATCGGCGGGTTGTAGATTTAATCCGTACGAAAAAACGACGACATACACCCAGCCCGCCCCCCAAGATATAATCCGGTTGTTAGGCCGGTCATAGCGAAGTACTTGGCTTGTGTTTTCTTGTCGCAGGAAAACTAATGCAGAACTACGATTGGGTATATCGTTCGGTAAGCTCCAGTACCCTCGATTGTTATTGACGTCGATATAAATTTTCTTACGATAAACACAATAGGCCACTTCATTTTCTTGGGTGACACTTCGAAAGTTATCAATTGCTGAAGATGCCCCCGCATTCAAAAATAAACCATAAGTATCAGGTGGATTATCTTTTAGCGTGCCGTATAAGAAAAAATGCGATTCTCCATCACTTCCCGGCAACCAACCATCGGGGCCACCGAACTCATCATAATAGCAGTGGAAAGTATCCCCTGAAGTCCAATAACTACCGACCCTAACCATTTGTACCGAACCATAAGCCAGAAAATGGCAAAGCGCTGAGGGAATAATCACCACGTTATACCGAGAGAGCCCGGGCACATTAACGGACTTGTTTCGTTGGTCACGATTTGGGTACCTTGGATGAGTTGTGATTTTAGTAATAAAAGTGAGAGGGTAATTATCTTTTGTTAATTCAATAGATTTCCCGCCGTCTTTTGGGTTAATAAATAACCCCATATCACTCATGGTCTCCTCCCAACTTTAACCGCCCATCGCCCTGACTGGTCATAAATCATCAGCCCGGTTGCATCTAAAATGACACGCCCAGCATCGCCGCTCACTTTAAAATCGCCGTAAACTTCCAATTTATTAAACTCTGCGCTACCTGTTTCCGCGTCAAGCCTATAGCCTGATTTACCTTTTTCATATTTCTTAGAGCGAATTTCCATACCGATCAGTAATTTTTCAATGTAGGCTTTATTGATAAAAGCTTCATTCATAAACACTTGACCATTTTCAACAAAGAAAACAGGTTCTAGCTTTCCACTCGACGGATTGAAAATACCAAATGTATCAGCGCTAAAGCCTATTTGAGTGCTTACCTGACCATTTTTAATGCTGGCCCCTATTAGCATTTTGGCATCATAATATTGGCCGTTGTACATCACCGCAGTTTTAAACGAAATAACAGAAGAAGCATTACCTTGATAGTCCACCTCCGTTTTTGCCATTTTCTCAATCGCTGCTTGAGTCTCTCCGTATTGTGAATTAAGCCGCTCAATAGACTGTGCAAACGTTAACTGATTATTAGCAACCGTCTTATCCAGTCGAGTGATTGAGGATTGAATTTTTAACTGCTCAACCGCTTGATTGCCATATTCCGCTGTCAGTTGCATCCCCATTTCTGCTAATGAACTTTCAGCATTTGCAATTGTGCGTGACAATTGATTAATTAGCGCTTCATTATCATTAAATCGGGATTCTGCTGTTTCAATGTGCTTCGTCTGTGTCTCATCGATTTTAGCAATCGCCTCAGACTGATCCGTAATACGTGCATCAATTGGTCCTAGTTTGTCATCAACTTGTTTAATCTCAGCTTTGACCTGTGAAATATCTTTCGCTGTTGACTCCTCAAGTGTTGATAATGACTCTTGCACTTTTAGAACAGCAGATGAGGTTTGCTCGTAGTCTGTTTTAACTTGCTGCTGCCAGCGTGCTAGTGCCTCCTGATCTGATACTCTCACTTGTTCAAGTCGGAATATTTCAGATTTACGTGTACCCTCTTCTTTAAATAAGCGCCATGAGACTTGATTTAACATCATTGTGTTGTTAAGTGTCGCTTCGGCTGCTTGCTCAAGTTGTAGTTGAACATTTCCTTGGTTGAAGTCGATTTGCTTTTGTAACTCTTGCCCGGCTTCAGAGGTAAGGAAGTTATCACCGACTGCTTCCAGAATACCCTCAACATCGGTTGACGATTCACCTAAAACAATATTTGCCCACTCTGACTGATTCCCTGTTTTATCGACCAAACGTGCACGAAAATAGAAGCGGACCCCTGCTTTAAGACCAGACATGCGATAAGATTTAAGCGGGTAAGGCACATCTGCAAGCAACTGCATAGAATCAGCCGTATTTTCGGATGAATACTGCAACTCAGTTTTTAGCGTGTCGCTTGTATTTGCATCAAAGCCCCAATCCAAGGTAATGCCCCAAACCTCTGAGGTCGCACGTAGGTTAAGTGGCTTCGGTGGGTTACCTTCTTTGCCGTTTAGCTGGGTTTCTTCCGCACTGGTCCACACACTGGAAATTTCAGACGCATTAATTGCACGCACACGAACTTGATAACGTCCTGCATAAATTCCATTAACTTCAAAGCCAAGTGTCGATGTGCGTGGAGCATTTATCCAGTTACCATTGTCACGGCGCCATTCAGCTTCATACGCAATAGCGCTATCCGCTGACTCCCAATCAACACGCAATGTGGTGAATGCAATGCCTTGGTCCACTTGAGAATATGACGAAATACGCACGTTTTTAGGCGCTGGCTGCACATTGGGCGGAATAACTGTAATTGGCCTCTCATCAATACGCGCACCTGAGTCAATATGGTCATAATTGTCAGGGGTATGAATGGTACCGTTAATGGTGTATGTATTATCACCATTATCGCTGATGTTAATGACCCGATACAACTGGATCGCTAAGTCGTCAGAGTCCACCACCCACACGGCTTCTTTTTGGGGCACTTGTGAATATTCAACAGAAACCGTCACCACCTTTTTATTTACTGCTGTAACTGTTCGCCCCTCAGAACCACCATTGGGTAAGTTTACAATTAAGCGATCACCGGCTTTAATTGAGGTCGTTCTATCGAGGGTGATTTTACGCCCCTCTACTAATGAAATACGGCCCCCTGTATTTCGACCCGCAAGAGATGAATCAGCCACTGCAATAATATGACCAGGAGAAGGTATTGCTCCCTCTAAGCCTGTCGCAAAAGAAATCATTCGGTCATTGGCATTGGTTAATAACGCCCAGCGTCCACGACGATTAGCTTCACTTCGACGGGTACACCCAATAGCCGATAACTCCAATTTGCGAACACCATAGCGCCGCTGAAGCTTTAAGTCCGCAATAGGCTCAACATCATCATTGCTGTGGTTATCGATATTCGTAAACGAAACTAAGGCTTGAGTATAGCGATTCTGAATACTGCCACCGGAATAGGATGGTTTACCCCCCACGATATTGGCATTGGTGAACGTACGAAAAATCGTGGACGGCATATCGGCGATAGCATTCACTTTATTATCCGACCAGCAAGTCATACCACGGAAAATAGCCGCAACATCCCGTAATACGGTATACGCGGTCTCTTGTGATTGGATATACACATCACACAAGAAACGAGGCTCTTTACCATCACCACCATGCCCATCAGGGACTAGTTCGTCACAATATTGTGCGATTTTGTATAAATCCCACTTTTCAATTTGTGAAGCTTTAATGCGGTCACCACAGCCGTAACGGTTATTGAGAACCAAGTCATAAAACACCCATGCTGGATTATTCGTTGCAGCTAATTTAAAGGTGCCATCCCATACCCCTGAATAGGTCCGGTTAATTGGGTCATAATTCGTTGGCACCTTGACCAGTATTCCCCCTTTCGGGCGCACGCTGATTTTAGGGATACGGTTATTAAATTGACGGGCATTGAATGTGATAAAGAGAAGTGCGGTGTTGGGATAACGCAGCTTTGCATCAATGACCTCAGTTATGGCAGCAATTGTTACTTTATCGGCAATACGCGCAGTATTCTGATTCTTAGTGAGCCGCCGAACACGCAATTGCCAGCCTGTTGTGGCTTTGGGTAAATCGACACGATGAGTGCGCTGGTATTCGCTTGTTGTTTTTCCATCGAATGCAGACTTAACTAGCTCTTTATACCCTGCTCCATCAGTAGATAAATCAATGGCATAATCAATGCGGTAGCCTGTCGTATCACCGTTATCATGTTGACGCATTAATTGTGGTACCGACAAGCGAACACGAACAGCAGATAGCTGAGTATTGTTGATTGTCCTAACATATGGCTGGTCGTCTTTCAGTTCCATGCCAACAGCAATGTCATTATCTACAGACGGAATGCCTTGAATGTATTCTTGTTGCTCACTGCCAGACCTAAACTCTAACGTTACACCTTCAAAGTTTTTTGTACCATCTGGATTACCAATCGGTGTATCGTCTAAAAAAACTCTGGTATCATCCAGCCCGCCAGCTATTTCACCCTCTGAAACAGCTAATAAAATTTTTGCGGTAGACTCTGACAGCAAACTGTCTTTTGATTCTACTGGTGTATGTCCACCACCACCGCCGCCTTTCGCACCGTATATCGCTTCCATATTTCGCCCATAAAAAAAGCTGCTTAATTGCAGCTAATATGAATGATTAAATTTATCTATTTCTGATCTTCGGTATATATCCCTGCTGATATGATTGCCCCACCAACTTCACGTCGGCCTAGTCCATACAAAAGCGGTACCGGATTACCCTGCGCTGTCGTATTTACTGCGCCTCCAAAAGCATAAGATGGCTTGTTATCAGCATCTTGCCGAACTGATAAACCTCGTGGCTGTGGTGAGAGCATTTGTATAACGCCACCTAGTGCCATGGCTGCACCACCAATAGCTAACCCCCCTCCCCATGTGCCAGCAGCAGTGAATGCTGCAGACAAGCCACCAGAAAAGAAAGCAGCTGCTCCTATCATGGCCACACCTAAAATAGTTTGGAAAAAACCACCGCGCTTACTACCTTTTACTACGGGAGCGATACGAATTTCTTCACAAGTATCAAGGTGCAGCTCATCTTCGGTGATATTGCGCTGACCTTTAAATACGGCAAATTCCAGCCCTTTAAGGTGCGCATTAGCAAGAAACTGCTCAAACCCATCATAAAGTACTGATAATGCTTTTATCGCTTCACGGGGGGAATCAATCGCTAATTTATGCTCTCGCCCAAATAGAGTGCCGAGTTGACCATAAAGACGAATAGTTTTGAGTTCATTCATGCCAGTTCTTTCCTCCGAACAATTTTAACAGTCCGATCCCGCCAATAATCGCTGTAGAGAACAATCCGACTCAGTTGGCCATATAAATGATGAAGCAACATACCATCGACTATTACCCCTGCATGGTTGGGAACATCGGCTTGCACTTGCATAATCACCATGTCACCTTCTTTAGGCTCACCAGTAACGTCGACAAAACCCGCTTTCTGGTAATTATCCATATACAGGTTTTCACCTTCTTCCCACCAGTGGCGATCAACGCTGTAGTTATGCAACTCAATACCGTGTTTTTGTCGGTAGTAGTCCATAATTAAAGACCAGCAATCTGCATGACCCAGCACAAATGGTCGACCTTCCAACTCGCGTTCTACTCGAGGCTGAATGATTCTAATATCCCCTTCTGGCCATGATGCAATCACCCACGGTAGCCCTGTCGCATCACACTGTAATTTATCGATTTCGCTCGGTTGAGTCGTAGCGCCATCCCCGCAATGACTGTGCACAATCGCAATGGCTTCCCCCCAATCTTCAGCAATAGCATAATCTTCGGGTGAAAGTTCAAAATGTTCGTTGGGATTATCGGAAAGGTTACTGCAGGGGAAGTATTTTTTGACTCGGCTTTTTTGGCAAATAACACCACAGGCTTCTTTTGGATATTCAGCTTTCACATGCTCAAATATCTGTTCAGTTAATTTCTTTGTGATCATCGTATTAACCCTGCTGCTGGGAAACCTCCAAAGTCCAAAGGTTCATTCTCACCAAAGCGTTTTTTGCAATCACTAATGAGCCCACCACATTTGTCTAATGCGGGATCATCAACAGGTTCACCTCGCTCATTGAAGTATTTATTCCCCATATAATTACACCCTCTTCCACTGCGATAATCACCTTTCATACACCAGAAGCATAAGCTGTGTATCTGGCGAACGGGTATCATAACTCCCTGTAAATCAAACGGGCTGGATAGCTCAAATTCAACGGATTCTCCAGCGACTTCGCTTGTCTTACGGTCAATGTAATAAACTTGTTTGAAACACTCTTCAGGGTTAGCTGTTGAGTTTCCATCCGTGAAATTTTTAGCATCAAGATAGTGAGCAAAAGTTTCATAAATTGTGACCTTAGCCAGAGCCATATCATCGAATTGCAAACAAAGAGAAGATATGAGCCCATCTATATTTGCAACTCTTAATATCGGTCTCGGCGGGCTTCCATCACTATTTTTAGCCATCCCTTCAATTTCATAAGGCCATGCCCCATACTCATTGCTTTGCCACCAGATAGACTTTGGTTTTATATCATCACCAGCTCCATCTATTTCTTCTGGGGCGTGGGGTAAGTTATAAGCATGAAATCGAAGAATAGGTCCATCAAATTCACTAGCATCAACTTCAATGAGTTGAACTTTATTCCCCGGCTCTAATTTTTGGATATCAGACTCTATATTCATGCGCTAAATGCCTGCTCAAATGTTGCTGCAATCGTAATTGCAAGGCCGCCAATAGGCGTCATTGTGATTGAATCTGCCTTTACTCTATACAGCCCCTTATCACCAAAAGGTGGCGTCCAGATAAATGATTTTGCGGTATGTTGACGAATAAACTTAAATATCGGCATCACCTCATCTTTCATTCCTGTATAGGTAAAGGGCCATGACTGAGACTCGGTGTTAATACCATCACCTGCTACTTGCTTGTATCCGTCTCCAAATGTGATTTCTTTTATCCGGTGATTGAACTCACCTGTTGGCGTCTCCTGCGTTTGCATTCGCCACTTAAATTCTTCAATCATGTTTACTCCATGAAAAAAGGCAGCATGAAGCCGCCATGATCAAATATCAGGGTTTTCAATAAATGAATTTAGGTTAAGGTTAAAGGTTCAGCCCTATGTAACTTACCGAAGGGATGGCTGATTAACTTCGGAGTAAGGATATATATGTCTTACGAGTTAATGAATATTAAGCAGCAACTAAAGGTAATTGAGCATCAGATAAATGTTAATGCTGCAGCGAGTAATTTTGTAATAAAGCATCTAATTGACATAATTTCAGAAAAGCTCCCAAATGAAAATATTACTGAACTGCTAAAAGAAAACCTTGAGCATGATTTAAATAGAATTCGTAGCTCCGGTGTCAGTGATGTAAAAAAAGCAATTAATAACTTGCTGCAAAAACCAGTAAAAGAAGCATTTTCCCCAAAAGACGCTCCTTTTATAAAATAGTTTAATTAGCGGTCACACGGCCGCTTCTTTTGCAACATCAACTATTACTTCTTTTGCCTTCTTAATTGCTTCAGCACGGTAATAATCAATATCTTCACCATCTTTCTTTTCAACTGGCACAGAAATAGTAAAAATTGGCAATAGATTAAAATTACTTGGTGCAACACATACCTGAACATTGATAGCTGAATCAATGTGGGTGAAGTTATTTGCGTTATATTCATACTTCTTACTCATAACTACCTCTCTTAATTGCCTTTAATTGTTCTTGATAGAGCTGACGCTGGATTGCGTAATAGTGTATTAACACCATTCTCTACCATTTGCTGAAATTCTCGTTTTACTGCACCATTACTCATTTGACTTGATGGTGGTTGCTGTTGAGTATTGCCGAAGTTGAAATCCCCCATATTAATGTTGATGTTGGTTCCACCAGCGCCTTGCATTCCATACATCCGCTGAACGGGCTGAGTCACGGACATTGGTTGAGAGCCACCAACATAACCACCCGATGCATAGCCTTTCTTACCTGCATCCATCAAGCGATATAGGTTAGCTTTTCCTAGCTTTGCTGTACTGTCCTTGTCAAATACGAACTCCCCACGATGGACAATTCCGGCAGGGTCGTATTTACCACCATCTCCGGTATATCCTCCAGAATCAAATTTAGCCATCCCGAGGAAGTTGCCTACCGCCGTCCCACCAAATGCTGCTTTCATTGCATTAAGCATCGCCATTTGCATTAGCATCTTAGTGGTCATTTCTAGGAATGAGCGAAAGAAATCTCCAAATTTAGCTTTCCCTGTTATCGCAAAGTCTGCAATGCTATTGCTCATTCCTTGGAATGCTGATTGACTAATTTGAGCTACATTCGCGTAAATGTTTGTTGCTTGGTCTTGGAATTCTGCAAATCCCTTTTTAATTCCAGCCTCCCAATTAGAGCGTAGAGAATCTTCTTTGCTATAATAATCCTCTAGTGCCTTTTTCTCTGATGGTGATTTGGCTTGCTCAAGTGCAATGTCACGTTGGTACATACGGTCAGATTTACCTGCACCCATATACAATGCACGACCTCTAGCATTTATTTCTTCAACTAGTTTAAGTTGCCTATCTAACTCTCGGTTATGTTGCTTCTGAAGTTCGACAGCATCACCAGCGACTGCTAATGCTTTTTGTGATTCAAGAACACTTTCTTTCTTCGACAATAATGCCTGTTCATCTTTGGTAAGCTTACGCGTTGCTTTTGCTTCTTCTAGCACTGATATTTTAGCTTCCATATCCCAAAGTTTTTTACGTTCAGCACTGATTACATCACTAACCGTTTTATGTTCTTTTAGGACCTTTAACTGAGCTTGAAGAGATAACAACGCTTGATTTGCTGATTCGTCAGCTCGGGTGCCATAGTCTGGGCGATAAGTGGAACCTTTATGTGTTTTAGTTTCATGGCGCTTATTTATGACGGAAACAGCAATTTCCCTCTCAGCTTGAGTCCATTTATCAGGTGCCTTAGCAACCTCACGCCATAACCTTGCCAGATCATTAGCTCTTTTACTTTGTTTAGATAATCCCTCTTCAATAATTTTGTTTTTATACTGTATAGATGATATTTGTTTCTCTTCAGACTCTATCTCTTTATTTTTTTGTTGTTGTATTAAATCACCAGCGGAAACACCCGCTTCAATAAGTGTCAATTGCGCTTTCGCTAGAGCTATCCCCTCCATAGCTTTATTTCTCATGTAATCACTGGAGTAGGTGCCATTATCCAATAATGATTGTGTGCGGCTGATTTCTGACTCTAGCCGTTTTGTTAGTTCAGAAGTTGTTCCACTTCTACCAAAACTATGTAAAACATCCCAAATATCACCAATAGCATTTTTGGCAGCCTTAGCCGCTTTCTCTATCCATCCTAAGTTCTCCACTACCTTATCAGCCGCTTGCTTAGAAGCATCTCCGTATAACCTCATTAATTCCATACTAGCTTCCTCCTTAAACCCACGCGACTCAAGGGATGCTATATATTCGTATTGAGAGGATGTCAAAAAATGCATTTTGCTATTCAGCTCATCGGCTGCTTTAGTTGGTGACTCTTTTATTTTCTGAAAACTTTTGATTGTTTCATCTGCAGCTATTCCTACTTTTTCCTGCATTTCAATAGCTGCACTAGTTACTAATTCAAGCTCAGCCCCTTTAAACACTCCTGATCCAACTACCTGAGAAAGCACTTTTGATGAAGAGTATTGGGTTATACCTGATCCTGATAGCTTTTTTGCTAAGTTATCAAGCTGGGATGCGGTTTTCCCTGCATAGCCGCCTGTAAGAATCAATTGTTTATTATACTCACCAAACTCAGTAGAGCCTTTGTAAGCTGCAACTGCTATAGCTGTTAAAGCACCAGCAGTTGCTAACATTGCGATCCTTGCTGGAGTAAAAAAGGTCATAAGCGCTTTTAATGAATTACCTACACCGCCAAAAGAATCTTTTATTTGTCCGCCCTGCTGCACCATGACCAACCAAAGAGGCATTCCTGATGCTAATGATGTAACAATATCGGTCATTTGCATTGGTAGTTGACGCATAGCATTTCGATACTGACCAATAGTTATCGACCCATTAAGGAATGCTTTCTCTTGTTCTTTTAATTTAGCAATCATAGGAGCGGCTTGTTGCGAAACTCCCATTTGTGCTGCTTTTAGCTCTAATATTTCAGTTCTCGTTTTTCCAATGATATCAGCCTGATTTTTTAGAGAGTTAAGGAAATCATCCGCAGCCTGTTTTGCTCTATTTGTCGCTGCCTCTTGAGCTAATAATGCCTGCCCTTCAGCTGTTAGAGACATCTCCACTCGTATTAATTTATCTCTAGTCTGCTCGATTATCTTGTTGTATGTTGCAAGCTCGTCGCTGAGGTAAAGTCCTTTTTTGCCAGCAATAGCTAATTTTGCCTGCCACTCGTCTAATTTTTGAAACGCTTTGTTAGTCGGGTTTATAGAATCTAGCAAGTCATCAAAGTCTTTCCTTTGCCTCTTTACCGCATCAGATATTTTCTTTTGGTGACTAACGCCCTTACTCATTTGTTCATTTAAATTTTCTGCGGAGCTGTTAACCTTTTCAGCAGTACTTCCGAACTCTTTTAGTTTCTGCGTTCCGCGCTCTAAATCTGAGGTATCAGCCTTGAGCGAAATCGTTGCAATATCTGTCATTTACCTTTCTCCGGACGAAAAAAAACCACCTACGTACGGGTGGTTTTACTATTCTTATTTAGTTTAGATATCAGTAGTTCTTGTACATGGATATAGCAGAATCATATTTAGCTCTCTCTTGACCGCCATTTCCAGTGTTGTTTTTTACATAAGCTTCCCATTCGCTGTATGCTGATATTAAATACCCTTTTTCTGTCTGGTCTTTTGTTAGTTCTTTTCTTTTCTCAAACAACGGCTGGGATAACGCTAGTATTTTATTTTTTTGTTTTTTTGTACAGCTGATTATGCCTGATGTTGCTTCTTTGGCATCAGCATCATTCATTGTTCCCAATCTTACAGTGCGTAACTTGATACTCTCTACTGCATTAACTGAAGATGCTGAATCGGCAAATGAATTCAATTGATTAACAAAATTAGCTTTTGTATTATCGCTATAGTTTTGATCGAGCTCTGGCTCTGAACATTCAATTAAAGAAAGTTTTGTTTTATTGCTTCTTTGGTTTTGCTCTTCCACCATTTGAGCGCATCCGCTCAATAGGCCAGCAACAACCAATCCCAACAATATCTTTTTCATCCCTTACCTCTGTGTCATGTTAATTTAATTTATGATAGCCCGAGGTTAGCGCAAAACAAAGCAAAAGACCTCAGTTAAGAGGCATATTGTTTGAGAGGCATTAAAAACCGAATTAATTGTATCCGCTGTGAGTTTCTTGAAGTAGTTCGTTTTTATAGTTAGATAGGACTTTTAGAGTAGTTGCAGTACTTTTTATATCAGCGTCACCAATTGCTGCTAGGATAGTTAGCTTCACCAACCAAACTGATGGAAGAAGCACAACTCTGTTCATTAGCAAAAAAACACAGGTAGCTTGGAACGCTGTTCTTTTATTAGCGTCATTGAACGCATGTGCTTTAGCGATGCTAATTAAGTACGCACTTGCAATTGTAAATAAATCCGCATTCTCACTATCGTATTGAATTAGTGTATCTACTCGCCCTAACGCTCCTCCTAATCTATCCATGTGTGGATCCCCGCTATTCGGCAGTGTTCGCTTTTGAATCTTAATCACTTCATCAATCGTTAGGAGTCGAATGCCAGCCATTATTTATCTTCCAATTCTCTAATGATTTTTGCATAGTTTATTTTTGTAAATGCTAATGCGTCATCAAAACTATAGTCACGGCCCTCTACTTTACTAAAGAAGCTATCACCATAATCATGGTCGCTAAAACTCAAATCCACACCAATATCTTCATGTGTAATATCACAATAATTATCACACTTTTTGTCTTTGTCGCCCATAATCCACCTCATTGAACACCCTAAAGCAATGTGTACATATAAAATAAATGTACATGGATAATAACACATCCACAAGTTTGTTGGTGAGTTACAAGCCCATCCTTGGGCTATGTGTGACTAGAATTGCTCTAACAAAGATAATTCTTTTAGTGATAAAGAATGAAAATGAGATTCAGCCATATCTGCCAATACTGGAAGCAACGCATCCGAACGAGCATGTGCATCAGGGGTAATAATTGCTAGAATTTGGTAATAGTCATCGTACATGCAGTGCTTACAAAACACCAAGAAGTTATCGCTCACTCTAACAGCCTGTCGAGTTTCGCCATCCCAAGGTTTTTCATTTGGCGTTCTTATATGAACCTTTTCAATGAATGACTGACGCGCTATGGCACTATTCCTAAAATCAGCAAATTTACCTACATACCCAGAGAGAGATGCCCCATTAAGAGCTGCTGACAGCTTAGCCGCATACTTCCGATAAACACTGTTATCTTTATATCTGGGCGTGATTGTGACTATTGGCATTGCAAATTACCTGCAAGCAGATCTTGATTAAACTCAGCAACTGAGGAATTAAATAATGCTATATCCTCTACGCTAAATTCATCCTCATCTGCTATTGCGGGTAACGGATTGATATGTTGATTAAATTGCCTATATATAGTTTGTGTGTGGTTTCTAAGTGCAGACATTTTAAGAATAACTTCTTTAAAATAACCATCAGCTATATTTTCAAACGGGTGAAAGGCCTTAGTAGCTTTAGCAATGCTATACATTGCTTCAACCATAATAACCGCATTATTACCATACTGAATCACCCGTTCCAACTCATGCATTACGTCTTCCGGGTTATTACCTGCATGTTTTTTTATGTCATCTTTTGTTGGGTCATCAAGTAAAGCTATTACTTCATCGATTGAAGCCACAAGGGTTGTTAGCACAGTCTTACCACCAACAATTAAATCCATAATTTCATCTGGCGATACTTCACCTTTTGCCTTTTTATCGACAATGGTAGCTATAGACATAGCCAAATTAGCCAAGCCTGAATCCACATCTTTTTTGTCTGTTGGATTTGATAGCATTGCCATCATGATAGCCTCTGAAATCATAGTTTATTGCCTTTATTGATATAAATATGCATATAAAGTATACATCATTTCTAACTAAAGTGTATCCCCTTACCCAGCCCAAGGACGGGCTATCTACAGCAATCTTACTTAATTAAGCTAACTCTTATTTTATTACTTATAACTCACCCTATTATTATTCTTTATCTCTAACTCTCTTACAGCGAGGCCTTAGCCATGGGCGTATCAATTTATTATTCAGCAACTAGGAACTCCCTATTAACAACCACCGAAAAAGACTCATTTAACGATCTGGTAAATAAATTAAATCAATCCTTTCCATACAAAGATGAAGCTGAAACACTAAATTTTTATGAAGAGCCGTCTCAGGGGTTTATTTTAGAAGGCTCGACGAAACTGCCTTTAGAAGATGAAACTATATTAATGGAATCAATTGAGTATTGGCTCGAAGCACTTTCGCAGTTAACTTTATCGCTACCTTCAGCCGATTGGATTGTAAATATTGAAGACAGCCCTGCCAGTTGGGTCAATGATCGCTGGGTAATGCAATGAAATTAGCCCAAGGACGGGCTAGATTTATATTTGTTTATTTTTCAATGCTTTTTTGTACTTTTTTATTATTTTCAGAGCCCACTTATAGTGCGAAGAAGTTGCGGATACCGCATAATTCACTAAGTTTGTCGTTCCTGTCCAGTTAAAGTATCTTTTGGTAAATAACTCTTCATTTGACAACTGATTAATCAATTCCAAACATTGTCCATGTGTAATCGCAAGTAAATTTTTAGCTGAATCTAATGATGTGCTTTGGTGTTTTTCCCAAAATTCAATGTTCATTTCAGGGTAATTCCCCCAAGTATATGGCCTAGGTAAAAATGGAATAAAATCACCATCCATATTGGAGTTGGCCCATTTAATAAATAGGTTATGCCACTCATGAAGATGAGTCAAACAATCACGAATTTGACGGTCTCTCTCCTCAAAAGGAAAGATCCCTTTTTGCTCTTCTAGTGAGAGCGAATCGATTACACTCATCAATTCGTTATATTTTTTTTCAGCTAATTCTAACAATGCATCTTTAGTTAATGGTCTAGACATACCCCACCCCCATATATTTAACTAAAACTATCCTAGCTCATTAGGGATTCATTGGATATGATTACCACAAAATTCAGGCAATAAAAAACCCACCGGAGTGGGTGGGTTTTATTCAGGTGCTTTTTGTGTGACTCTAAATAAAGGAACCTCAAATAACGGAAGCAGTAGTCCAGGTATCCCAGCTCTAGTTGTAAGCCCCATAACATGCTCTCTCAAGTATGGATAAATAATAAATGGCGCATTGTGCTCAGCCCAGTGATCAATCTTATCCATCGGAAAATTATCGACATCAACCTCGAAAGTTCCGTGAAGCTCGACCGATAAGTTAATTGGGCTCTCATGATCAGCGGTCTGATCTTCATTTATTCCAATGGTCGCCCTCATCTTGACTTGAATGATATCTTCATCCTCATCAAAATCAGTTGTTCCAACTTCAAGGCCGAACTTTCCACGATATTCATCATGCTCATCAAAAGCAGAACTATTGTTTACCTTGATGTACAACTCTGAAACATGTAAAGCTGCTATCTGAATAGGATGCTTTTTAAACTTTGCCATACCTTATACTCTTATGCTGCCATTGCATATTGTTCGTCATTTGCCGGTTCGCCTTGGTAAGACCAACGTGACATATGAAGATATGCAAGAGCTACTGCATCAAAGTCAACCATATATTTAGCTGAGTTATCTCTCAGGAATGTGGAGATTATAATTTCATTTTCTTTCGATGTCTCAATCTTACAAAAATGATTGATTAGATTGTAAACATCACCACCTTTATGTGTTTTAAGCTCTTTAACAAATTCAATTGAATCCATGGCGAATAGTTCTTCGAAAACAGAATCAATTGCTTGTTCCATGGTCAGTTTCATTTTATATCCTCCGTCAATGCGGGAAACATAGTTATGCAGCTCATATTCTTAACTATGTGGGCGAACGGCTCTCCCAAAAATGGAAGTAGCTCATCTTTCATTTTTTTTGGCGCAGCTACTGTCGCCAACACAACATCAATAGGATGCTTAGAAGAAAGTCGACTTATAAACATATCATGAGCAAGAGACATAGCTTCGTCATTCGATATGACTTCTCCTTTTTTTTGAGCATCCTCAATGTGCGATTCTACTAATTTTCTGATGGTGGCTCGATATTTTGGCTCCGTGAGCTTTAAAAGATTTTCTTGTTCACACCCTATTTTTGCCCAAATAACTTGACCTTGTTTATTTTCATCGGACTTATACTCCCCGCGTCTTTCTGCATACTTATACCAAGATCTAGCTAAATTTCTAGCATCTTCGCATCCGCACTCATCGGCATACCAAAAATATACACCCTTACCTCGACGACCAAATGCACTTTCTCGGAAACCATTTCTTGATATTGAATCCACTCTACTTTTACTTGTTCCATGGCTTCCAATGCTTCTATACATTACGTAACCCTAAACTTTCAGAAATCAATAAAGCCTTAACATTTCAATGCATTATAAGGAACAATGGAACATTTATAGACTCATTCCTCATCAAATGTAAGCTCTATTACTAATTAGTATAAGCATAATATATTCTATAAGTAAGAAATTAGCAAAAACTGTTTAATTCATATCAATGTCACTGCAATGTAGAGTATCTGCCTGATTTATCGATGGTTATTTCTCCGCAAACCATCACCACTTCAATGCAATGGAAAGCTTATAATGGCACACCATAATATCGGCTTATATATATGATAACAATAAGTTTCATGTAAAGTAAGATGCTATCTGCGATGATTGATTAAATCAACATGCCATTTTTGGTGAGTTATTTATTAATATAATTAACCTCTAATCACGGGCAATTCATCGAAATTTGTTGTGTACGCAGGTGACAGCATTTCGCGCTTCATCTGATACCCACTATCGCCACCTTTCACAGCAAACCAGACTTTGCCCAGCCCACTATTGTTTATCATGTCTAATGTTTTCATCAGTTCATCACTATTCTTAAATGGCTTCTGAGTCGAGAACATGTCGAACTGAGTAATATCTGAATCTGTGAAGTCGGACAACATTATCCCTGCCTTGTAGTACCGATAACCGTCTCGCCATATGGAATCCAATCCACGCATGGCAGCATTGATGATGTCCCGCGTGTCGCTGCTATGGTATTCAAGCTTGATGCTCGCACTATTGGCGTAATCTTCACCTGATGCATGTCGGCTAGTTTGGATAAACATGCCAATGATTCGGCATCGCTGCTTTTCTTCGCGTAGCTTCTCTGCTGCACGTTCTGCGTAATCACAAACGGCCTTGCGCATAGTTTCTATATCTAAAACTTTCTTACCGAACGAGCGTGAGCATAATATTTGTTGTTTAACTTTTCTGACTTCTTCAAGTTCAATGCAGGACTCGCCATTCAGTTCTCGGAGCGTCCTTTCTAGTGTCACACCAAACGTTTTACGTATTGTGGGCACTGATGCGCTGGCTAAGTCCAAAGCGGTATAAATACCCATCACCCGTAATTTTGCTGAGATTCTACGACCAATGCCCCACACTTCCTCAATTGGAATAAGTGACAATAACTTTCTTTGTCTACTTCTATCAGATAGTTCGACAACACCACCCGTTTTCTTCCACGTTTTAGCGGCATGATTAGCAATCTTAGCCAGCGTTTTAGTTGGTCCGATACCCACACCGACAGGCAAATGCGTTCGCTGCAATATCGTTGATTGAATTTCTCGCCCATACTCTTCTAGATTAAATGTATGGACCATGCCCGTGAAATCAAGAAATGCTTCATCAATCGAATATATCTCTAGGCGTGGGGCATACATTGATAACAACGACATCACTCTGTTGCTCATGTCAGCGTATAACGCATAGTTAGAACTAAATATGTTAATGTTATTCTGTCTGTAATAATTTCGCCGTTCATAGTAGAGCTCACCCATTTTTACACCGAGCTTTTTGGCTTCAGAAGAACGAGCTATCACACAACCATCATTGTTGCTCAGTACAATAACTGGCTTTCCTGCTAAGTCTGGCCTAAACACTTTCTCGCAGCTTGCATAAAACGAATTAACATCAACTAAGGCAAACATTACTGAGCCTTGTGAATAATGAACGTTACGACACCAAATATCTGCAAATCCTGCGCATCTCCGATGATTATCGGCTGAAAGTCAGGATTCATCGGCATCAACATGGGCGGATGAGACTTCAGTCTCTTTACTGTGAATTCACCATCAACACAAGCAATCACAATATCACCGTCTTTAGCTGAAAGCGCACTATCAACAATAACAACGTCTCCATCGTTAATATTTGCATCAATCATCGAGTTACCTTCAACACGCAACATATACGTACTATCAGGATGCTTAATCAGCGTGCTATTAAGGTTTATTCGTTCTTCCATATAATCAGCTGCAGGTGACGGAAACCCCGCAGGCACACGGTCTAGGAAAAGCGGAATATTGATAATTGACTCGGAATCGATAAGTTCTAGCTTCATGATGCACCAAAATATAACTGTATTTATATACAGTATATTCCAAGGCTTTTAGTTGTAAAGATCATTTTCACCCATCAACAAACTACTGTGTATATACAATAATACCCACTTGGTACGTTTTGATTGATGGCTTTAACCCTATTTTTTATGCATCAACTCTAAAGCTTTTGACTCCATCAGTTGGATGTCTTTAAATACGGCCGCTTTATTTTTGATGTTGAGTAAATCCATAACCTGAATTAATGGCATGTAATCTAACCCTGTAACACCATTCATGCCTGTGCGCCACTGAGTGCTCATTGCTGAAAATACTCGATAGGAATCCCACACATCAGGCCAAACCTCAACATCATCAATATCAGGCGGAAAACCGAAAGCTCGCTCAAAGTCAGCAGCCTCTTTGTTGTTCATTCCACCATACATTGCCTCAGCGACCGATATTAGTTTTTTTCACGATTACCTAACAATTCATTGTAATACGTTGTCGTAATAGCACTCGCCGCTGATGGATAATTGTCAAATAGCAACTTCAAATTATCCTCATTGAAAGGCTCTTCAATGGCCCAATCAGCAATAATTTGCTTGAAGAAATCATCGACAGACTCTTCTTTCAGATCTTCCAATTTGCTCATTGGCATATGGTTAAATGTAAAGGTAACCACTTCGTTTTTTTCTTTCCCAGCTATAGGAATTTTAACATCAGCTTTAAATTTTGGGCTTGGTACGAGTGTGAATTTAGCCATTATTTTTCCTTAAAAAAAGCCCCTAACCGGGGCTGTAATTATACTGTAGTGTAGATTTGCATATCAGACTTAAGAGAAAATCGCGCAGAAACATTTTCAACTTCATTAATTGCGGTATTTGGTACACGCTGAAATGATACGCTGGCTGAATAATAGCGATCTTCGCCTGCTCGTTTGTTATAAAAACGAATTGCGGTTAGTTGTTTGGTATCATCCAGCTTCATTAACAACTTACGGATAGGTAATTGAGCGTCATGCGCAAATGTGTACACCTGAACAATGCCTGATTTATAGGTGTCTACACTTTCAGCTTGCTCATCTTCAAGAAATTGAATTTCTTGTGTTTGCTGCTCTCCGCCCTCAGTTGAAAGCGTCATAACTTGCGGCATTACCTCCCATTCTAGAATGGTTTTCAACGTACCTTTTCCGCCTCCAACTGGAAAGCGGTCTACATCCGCGGTATCTACACCCTCAAGTGTAATGCTAGTATCAGCCGCAGTTTTCACCCGAAAAACACCCGACATTCGTTTCCAGCCAGATACAACCTGAACAATATCACCTGCTTTAATACCACTTGAAGCAGCAACGGTCAGAACAGCTTCGGCAGCATTACTTGCCGCAGAAAATTCAACATCTTTACCATACTTATTCGCTACATATACTCGCGAACCATTTGGAATATTATAGGCCATTAGAACCTCTTTATTTATGCATAAAAAAACCGCCTATTGGCGGTGAGTTATTGAACTGAATCACATCGATATGATGTGCGTATAGGAATTGTGTAGTGGGTATCCCCTACGAGAGGAGGTAATTGATTCGGCTCACTATTGAGATAAAGGGTTTTGGTCAGTGTGAGCCCATTTTCAAGCTGCGTTTTAATATTATCCGCAATCAGGCTTAATTGTTCGTCACCACTTCCCACCTTACCCACGATATTAATTTGAATAACCCCTTTTAAAATCGGCATATCGAGCGCTAGCCCCATATTCTCTGTTGCCGCTGGCAAAATATGCATTTGCAGATAAGGGGGATTGATATCGTCAAAAGCGATGTTGGGCCATGCCACTTTCAATCCCGACTGCTTGGCTATTTGAGCCACCAGCACACGTATCGACTTGTTTATTTCAGATTGCTTCATGATTTAACCTCATCGACAGCCTCTCTAAAGAATTGGCCAACATTTTCAGCCGTGACTGCTATCATTCCATTAGGGGCTTGCTTTGAATGTCCTTCAACCTCCAAACGGTATGCGTAGGGAACATTATTAGTGAAATAAATAGCACTAGTCCCCACTCTAAACTGCTTTATTACATATTTGCCAATCGCTTTTGTGATATTTCCTGACTTATCTATGCGCCCTGTCTCACCTTCCGCTGGCGCGTCAAATGACACCTGCCAATTACCTCTAAACCGACCACCTGTATAACCAGGAGGTGAATAGATATCCATCGAGTCATTGATGCGAGCGCGTTTTTTAAGTTGACGTTTTTTGGGGGTCAAGTTGCTAGGGGCTTTTCTAAGCTCTTCATTGTGGTCAAATACAGCTTGATTGTAATTAACTGCTATCTCGTTTATCCCCCAAAGCTCAGGGTTACCAACAGGGGACATTTCCACTAACTGGGCTAGTATCTTGAACCCTGTCTTCTTGACTACCGTTTCCATATTAGTTTGGGACTGTTCGACAAAAAAATTAATCGACTTCATGAAAGCTTGTGACATATCACGCCCTCAACTGAGATTGATAGCAAATCACGAGTTCAGCAGGTTTAATTGGGTTTGGCTCTTGTACACGCAACCACACTCCGTCAACAAATACCCGATCCCCTTTCTGAATAACTACAGCAGGTGAAAATACCATTTTGATATCCGTAGAGAGAATAAGTGTGCCGTCGATTTCGTAAGGTTTGTATTGCGTCTTTACTCCGATAACAAAAAATAACGTTTCTGGCTCAAAGTGTTCCTGCCCCGTTTCATCATCAACCCAGTGTTTGCCATCTCGCTTTACTTGATAGGAAATACCATACTTTTTTAACATCCTTAATGCTGTGCTCTGCCCACGTTGATAAATGCTCATGGCTACCTCATTGCAAATGTATTAATTGCAAATCCATCGGAAACATCAATCAAGCCAGATAGTAAGCCTTTTAACCATGGGAAATTAAGTGCGCCAGTGTTGGTTCCTTCTGCATATTGCACGGTAATAGCGCCCTCAATTCGCTCAGATGTAATTTCAGCGCCTAACGTGGGTTGCAGGTCATTTCCTATTGATTCAATCGCTAAACGGCATTGAGCTTGGATTAACTGCTTTGGAATTTCATCATTAGGGATCGCCACACCGTCACGAGACAAGCCAATCCGAGGAAAAGAAAGCGGTTGTTCGTTATCAGCTCGCGTCCCTTGCCATCTTTGTGACTCCAAATAATCCATCGCCGTAATTAACAACGGCTCTAATCCACTATCTGCTAAAGTGATATTTCTATCCTCAGCGTATTTTTTCAAATCTTCAACACTGGCGTAACTATTAAATGCTGGAGAGTTTTTATCAGGATCAATCATGCTCACCTCAAAAAAAGAGGGGCACAAAGCCCCTTAAATTACTCGTCTGGAGAAGTTTTTTCTGTGAATGTGATTGCATCAGTATTTTGCGCAATACCATCAACAGTGGCTGTGACAATAAATTCCCCCTGAGCATCAGAAGTTAATTTCACTGTCGCACCACCAGCCTTGCCCGTCTTAGATGAAGTAACGCTTAATTTACCACCGGTTGTAGACCAATTAACCGTAGCCCCTTCAACTGGAGAGCTACCCTTAGTGTAATTAAGAGTGATCGTTACTGTATCTGTACTGTCAGCGATAGCGGACGCTTTATCCGCTGACAGGGTTACTTTCCCTCTTCAGCAGTTAACTTAATCATGACACCAGCGGTTAATTTGTCGCTAGTGAAATGCTTCTTCCAGTTACCAGCCGTGCCTAACTGAGTTAAGTTAGGGTTCTTGCCTTTTGCTTCATCCCAGCTATAACCAAGAACGCCAACATTAACCACACCTTCACCACGATAACCAACTTCCAAGTTCTCCTTGTCATTGATTTCATAAGAGCGGAAAGTTGGCTCTTGAGATTCAGTGATAGTGACAGCGCCGGGAACAAGGCCAAATATAGCATCCACAGGTGCGGTATCTGTGACGAGTACAGGTTTACCTAGCGTACCCGGCTGTCCACCATAGATAACCACACCCGCTTCTTCATACACTTTGTTATCAATGGCCTGATCAACAATGTCAAAATAGGTCGTTGAGTGCATGACAAACAAATTAACACGGTTGAATTTATCACCGTATTTTCGCAAGCCTTTGGTCAGTGTTTTCTTGCCGTCTGTCGCAATATCCGCAGACACCACCATTTCTTTGTTATTACCAATCGCAGCACCTAAAGCAGCTAAAGAGTATTTAATGTAACCCTCTAGGGAGGCATCTGCAGCATCAGTACCCACCAACTCAGAGAACTCAGAGACATCGCGACCACGGCGTTTAAATGCCTCTTCCGTTGTTGCATATGGACCGTATTTCCAAGGTGCTTTTACATCAACAGATTCACCGGCCCCGATTTTTTTATTCTCTACAGTATCTGTGGAGTTCACATCACGATGTTCAATCGAGCCACCGATTTGATAGAAGGCGCGTTTGCGAAAATCACCTTCAATAAATAGGTTATCAAGAACGATAGCGCCATTAGACGCTTGATTAAATACTGCTAAATTATCTTGGCGACGCTCTAGGAATGCCGTTTGTGCCAAGTCGTTATAAATTACTAAATCGTTATTAGTCGTCGTAGCCATTGCTTATATTTCCTTACTCTTTTGGAAGTTTTAAATATGCGTCACGCCCATATCGGCGAATATAATCAGCCTTATCACTAGCGGACATTTGAGAACGTTTAAGATGTGCACCACCTTGCTTGTGTTTACCTGCATCCGTACCCGAAGCGGTAGGAAATAAATGGGGTGCGTTTTCTTTGAGGGATTCAATCCATTCAACAGGTGATAGAGGTGTTCGCCCGTCTTTACCCATGATTGGATTACCATCTTCATCAACGGCTACGGCCTGACCTTCATCGTTGATTTGAAAAATGCCTTTGGCACGTAAAATTAAATCTTCTTGAGCGCTGGTTAATGCGCCCGCTTTCCCTGCTGCGGAGCGAATTTCATCGCCTAATACACGAGCACGGAATTTATTTGCAAACGCCTCCGCCTTTTCTACTTTGGAGTTTGCTTCTTTCAGTTGCTTATCAACATCACCACGCAAACGCTCAGTACGTTTGTTAATGACTTCATCAATCTTGCCATCCGCAATAAGTTTTGCCTCTTCGTCATTCTCAAAGCGCTTAAGCATCCCCTTCACCGTGTCAGGATCAATGCCTTCAAAGCGCTTTAAACTATCGCCTTGCTCTTTCACCTTTCCTAACAGCTCATCGCGCTTAGCCTTTAGCCCTGACACTTGCTCATTTACCGCTTTGTCAATAATGGCTTGAATTTCTGGAGTGATTTCCAGTGTTCCACCACCGCCGCCACCTTGCGAACCATCATCAGTCTGTGAGTAGTATTTGCGTTCGATATTCATAAATAACATGTGATTCCCCTTGGGATTGAAATGCGCCTAACGCGTTGTAATAAGTCAGCCCTAAGCTGAATTTAGGTAATAAAAAAGGCCACCGAAGTGACCTTGTTAAATAGTAATTGATTAGCTGTACCCAGCCTCTCTAAAAGCTAGCTGGTCTATCTCTCTGAGTTGTTCGAGAGAAATAAATTCACCTTTATCAGTGTAAAACTCAGAAGGGTTCATACCACCTTCTTTCATCAATCTAAATCGTGTCTCCCCAAACACCTGTCGCTGTCGCCATTCAGGCTGTCGCTGTATCCAATCAAGAAAATTAGTATCAGCAGGAACTTGTCCATCCATTGATGCTCGTGTTCCTGCATCCATCTCATCTAAATCAATGCCTAATTCACGCCATGATTTAGTGACCAATGTTTCTGTTGACCGGCAATTGAAGTGGATTTTCCCGGGGCCTTGTAGATAAGGAACTTTATGCCCAATAGGCTTACCTTCCAGCGTGTATTTCAACCTATCTCGAATAATACAATCGTGAGATGTTTTATTATCGAGGGTAGATAACCATTGCTTACAATCAAGAATGTCTTTATTTGCATCAGCAAACTGATCTCGCGCTGTCGCTTGTAAATGGCTAATGGCCGTTTTAGCTATTGTCGTCGCATTAGTTCGACTTAGTTGCAATACACCATCTTTATAACCTTGGTTTGCATGCCCTCTAATTTTACGACCAATCTCTACTGCACTATCGCCATTTAAATAACCATTCCGAACAGCGTTATTTATGCGTGTCATGCGATCTGACTCTAACCCATTAGCCCATTCAGAAAGTAATTTCCCTTGAAATGGACGAGACATGACTGAGGAATATAGCATTTCCTCAGTAATACTCATTAGTGGATATTTGCGTAGAACAACATCCGGGAGTAGAGCGTCAAACAAGGATGGGTAGTAACCAGCCTCATATAATGCATGCGCTCTCATTTCTTCCGTCAGTAGCGAAAAAGCACTATCAACAGCTCGCTTATTAATACTTCTGACACTTGATAACAGTGACTCCAATCGCCTTGCAGTGAAGCTATTAACATTGATGGAGGCATCATCTAAGGCAACAATAAGTGAAGCAGTTAATTCAGCATCAAACTCATTAAGAGCTTTCATCATACGTCTCGCCACCCCTGTAGAATAGCGACCAGAAAACAGGGAGTGAGCAATCAATTCATCCATTAACCGCTCATTCACTGATCTCATGTCTCACCTACCATTGTAGGTTCTTGATTATTAAGCTCGTCCACCACTACATCCACATCATCAGCAGGATTGATAACATCGTATTTCTGTAAACTTCTCACTAAATCTGATTTACGCGTTGCGCCAGATTGCCATGCTGCGACGATTTCACGGATCATCGAACTATCGGCAATATGATTAACGAGGTCTTTGTTAATTTCAAAGGAAGCGTCTTTCGTTTCTAAACCAAGGTATTCAGCACACCACATTAGAGCTTTACTGAATGCATCGGAAACGTTAGAGCAACAGATACTCAGGATAGAGGTTTGTGCGTTCTGCTCACCGACAGACTGAATAACCGTTTTAACCTTACTGTCAGCAGAAACTAACTGAGCACCGAGCGCCACCATATAATCGCGCTTACTGTCCATCGCCTCTTTAGCCAACATATTCGGCTGAGCTTGAACATAACCATAAGATCCCTTATCTGGTAGTAAAATTGGCGAACGAGAGCCAACCATTACACCTTTTTCTTGTAACCAATCACGCCATTGCTCGTTTAGTCCTCCAATATAAGGCTGAACTTGTCCACAAAAGAATACTGAATCTTCATAATCAGCAGAGTTCCGATAATGTCCTAAATTGATTTTTGCCAACCCTAACAATGGAGCTTCATCGATAGTGTGATCGTTATTCTGAGCACCAATAAACGTAAAGGGTATTTCATCCCACACGCCGTTACCTGCTCTTTCGGGAATGTATTCAGAATCAATCTCAAAAACACTGCTTCCACTTGGTTTACGATAAACACGACAGATAAATTTACCTTCTTCTATCACCAATACACGGTATTGAAGAACGTCTTTAAATCCAAATCCGTCCTCTTCTTCAACCGTCTCACGCAATACCACCAGCGTTAACATAGTTCGACCATTTATTCGGTCAGTGCGCCAGTTAATAATATCTTCAGCTCGATATTGAAATATGTATGGAAGTTTAGAATCACTGTTGTAATCAACATATAGTCCATGTCGACCAACTTCTAATACAGATTCAAGTGAAGATTGAGCAAGCTGATAAATACTTGAACCTGCACCGTCTGCATCATCTTTTAAACAAGATAACTTTTCCATAACAGCAACTAAGGGATCTTTTTTAAACGCCATCCCTATCATGCCATTTCGCGTATTGCCCGTTATTGGGTAGAACACTGCACGGTCTTGATAATCTTTGTTACGCTTCTTTTTGCGTTTACTATCCTGCTCTTCAAGCTCGGGGAGATAACTTTTTATATCATCACCACCTCGACAAACAGAGCGAACTAACTCCCACTGAGGAGCTGCTGCTTTATACTCCGGTCGAGTAAAATCTACATTTGTTGTACTCATCAGAAGGTTGTTCCTAGGTTAATTTCAAATGCTGGGCGAATAGGTTTGTGTAAGACTCGATAGCGCGTGGCATCCCAATCGTGGTCTTCTTGCTCGGTATCTACATCGTCAGGGTTTTTAGAGTCTCGAACTAAAACAGGGACACGACTAATCCATCCACGACAATAATCAAATACATAGAAAGCGGGCTTCTCTGGCATCCCTGACTCTGTTTTTTTGCCTTCAATCACAGCCTCAAGCATGTCAGCAAATAAAGACGCACCATTAATACGTGAGCCGGGATTCTTGTTTGCTTTCATCCATTCGACACCTTGAGCCTCCATTTTTTGAGCAATAGAGTCTTCATCATCGCTTGGTGTGTAAATGGAGTTATCAGCAGGTCCTTTAATTACCTTTTTACAAATGCCCGGCATGATGTTTAATTGCCCCTGCGTTTTCCCGTCCTTGCTTATTTCACTTGGAACAACTGAATCAATACCAACCAAACGCTCATCAATCCACTTAATGCCTTTAGCAACGTTAGTTGATGACATATTCAGCCCTTTATTCAATTCATCAGGAGGGCAGCCATACCATTCACCAATCAGAATTAAGGAACCAGCAGGAGGGCAGAATTTACGACCATCTGATAGTGTTGCCTCAGTGCCGTCTGATTGAGCCCACCAAAGATTAGAGAATGGCTTCGATTCCCCCCAGTCATGAGAGCGATCAACTGTCCAGCTTTCAGGAATATTAAATGGCTTAATAACGTGATGCGTTGCATTCCAAAGATGGTCAAAGCGCCCACCACTTGTTACATCCCAAGAACCTTCCACCCACGCCTTTTTGCGGTTTGGATCTTTAATGCTCATGAGCGTGGCGATGTATTGGGGATCTAAGTACGGATTTTCCTTAAATGAACCGTGGATAGCGACGCGAGTTAGTGTGATTTCTTCGTCACGCTCAGTTTGCGGGTTAAACACTTTTTGTGTTTCTCGAATAACTGTTCCTCGTGGTTTTGGCTCGATAAAGCGCTTTTTCACCCATGTATGACCAATACCAAATGGATTCGTAGTACTGAATGTTTCTAAAGGGATGGGCTTTAGTAATGTGCCATTTTCAAGAGGGTAATCTTTTGGCCTAAATGATGAGCGTCGACAAGAGAACATCGCCTCATAGAAATCGGGTGATTTTTGCTTGGTTAATTCGTTAAAACCAATAAAGGGAAATTCTTGCCCGTGGTAATCCCAATAATCATCCGCTTCTTTGCCAAAACGAAATAGCAGTTCCTCGCCTGTGGGCCATACCCATCTCAATTCTGAGGCTGAAGCAAGAAAGCGAGCGCCATCTTTAAATAGCCGGTACATACGTTTGGATTGCGTAATGATGTCGGCAAGGTTTTTGTATTCTATGTCAAATATTATACCGCGCCAAAATGAGCCATAGCCAATACCCACATTACGTCTAAAGCGGGCAAGTTGTGCTGCTGTTTTTCCGGGGCCACGCGTTCCTTCATACAAAATCTCGTTACACGGACAACTTAGTGATAAGGACTGAGAGCCGGGTAAAGGTTTCCATACTACGTTGTAATTCATCCACCTAGTACCTCACCTTGTTGCTGTTGTGCAGCCTTCTCCCAATCATCAACATTGTCACACGATGGAACTGGCATGATGTTATGTGTGGCTTCGACTTTCTGCTCAATTTGTTCTTTGAACGCCTGAACTTTGATGTGTTTACCTAGAAGCTCAAGGCTTTTGACTTTGTCAGGCCATTTAATTTTCTTGAGAATGGTTTCTTCAGTGCTTTCATCGTAATCACGAATTGTTGTGGAAATATCAAATCCAGATAATGTTGTGCGCCATGTTTTAGGCCATTCACTAACTGGCTTAAGCTTTCCGTCATCCCGAAGAATGTCCAATACATCCATTTGGTCAATTTCAACTAAACGCTTGAGTACATAATCAGCATCTACTTCAATACGCTCATTTCTATTTGATTTAAGTTCTTTAATTCTATTCTGAATGTTAACATTTACTAACAATCGACTAGATTGTGCGTTAGCAGTTTTCTCGCTGTACCCCGCACGAATAGCCGCTTGTGTAGCGTTTAAATCGATGAGGTACTCGCGACAAAACATTTCCTGTTTATCGTTGAGTGCCATTCTTTTATCCTCATAACAAATTAGAAAACTCACCGTAGTGAGCTTTGTGATTGGTTATTCTGCTACTTCAACAACTGGCACATATTCAACGCTGCTAATCTCGTCTGGCGATATGTATATCCATGCTCCGTCAGCTTGTGCGATTGCGATTAGGCCGTTAGTCACACGAGGCTCTTTAGTTGTCATCAGGCCTTCATATGTTGTGCCGTCTTTCTTTGTTGCTGTTACTGTGTATTTCTTCATATTCCACCCAATAAAAAACCCGCACTGGGCGGGTTGGCTTGTATAGAGCATTATTTATTTTTCATATGCCTTACTTGGCATAGGCATCCAGTGTGTAACTTTATCGCCGTGAAATTGAGTGTTCCCATCAAACAGAACCTCACCAAAATCATATTCATACCTAGCAACACCTACACCATGTTCTGTGCAAACAATAAACATGGTTTGTTGAGTATTTGGCTTTGGTAACTCATCTTTTACTGAAATCCAACGCATGATGTAGCCTCTTTCTTTGAATCAGACTACGCATTATCGCATAAAGAGCCCGCGAAGTGACATTCCATTACTGATTGCTTAGCCTTTTCTTCAATGCTTTAGCCTTTTCCAAAAATGCCTTAGCACTGCTTAATTCACTAATAGCATTTTTAATTATTCTACTTTCTTTGTTCGGGTTATTTCCACTACAATCCCAATTGGGATCAGTAACCTTTTCAACTCGTTGCTGTGCGAGCTGTAGTCGCCTCTCCGCTGCTTCAATATCGCTTGCAGAAAGCAACCATTTATCATAATAATTCTTGGCTTCTTCCGTATTTTTTAAAAATTCTACAACATCATTTTTTTTAACCGTCACGGAAGGCAAATAATATGGGCACCACTCTTGAGCATCTTTAGGCTTGAAATACCAATCTCGAACCCACCTACCACCAAAACTGTTTAGGTTATGAGTAAAAATAAAGCCATTCAAACTGTGCTCTCTTTGTAAAGCCATACCATCCCCCATTATCTAAAAAAATAATTATAAACTATTTCCAAGACTCTGATGAGCGGATCTATATACATTGCATTTAGTTATTCGCAACAATCATCACGTATCACTACGTTACTTTGGTCACTTACGGCTTACCCGTCAGCAAGATATTGACCACCTCACTTAATTGCGAAGAAGCCATTAAAAAGCCCCCTAATTGGAGGCTCATATTTGTAATACCCGTTTGAGATTACTACCTTTTAAGGTTGTGGTCATTCACGATTAACGTATAGTTGCGTTACATTCATGAACTATTATTCTCGCTTCGCCCCGATATCTGGGGCATTTCTTTGTTGTTCAATTTCCCGTATTGCTTTCTTGTCGGGCTTTTAGTAAAGATTTTTCAGTGTCACTCTTTATTGCCGCTTTGATTATCGAAGCAATAGCAAAGAATGTAGCAAGTACGAACCAGCCAGAATATGCAGCAAAAGTTACATAAGCCACATCGCTTAATACATCATAAGTTCGCCACGCTATAGACTGGTGTTTGTAGGTTTTTGCAAATTTCTCTTTATCAACGAAGATAAGTAATATCCCCATGACAGCAAATAGCCACCCTGTGAAATACCCGATGTTAGTTAGTCCTTCATTGTCCAGAGTCAGCCCAAAATAAAGAGATGTGGCAACCACCACGTCAATGAGTATTGCTAGCAGTCTCGCCTTCATCGTAAACACTCCGTTCTAATGTAATCTTGCAAGCCAAGTATCATTTGCTTGGACTCTGCGATTCGTTGTCTGAGTAACCAATAATTTCCGATAGCGGAGTCAGTAGGTCTGGCGGCTGTTCCATCATCCACGCCGGAGGTGGAATTGGCTTCGCCTTTTGGACAACTGGCTCTGATGTACACCCGCTCAGGATTACGCTCAGCAGCAATACGCAACCGGTCAATTTCAGCTTTTGCATTTGTGAGTTCCGTTGTGTGTTTGGTATCGAGTTCGTGAAGGGAGTTGATGCGCTTTTCGTAGTCTGTGGTGATAGCCACTTGCTCGCTGAATTTATCCTTCAGTGTTGAGTAATCACCTTTCAGGTCACCATAACTACCCATTACCCACCAAAGCCAGAAAGCTAGAATAGCGCAAGCGCCAGTCAAGACTTTAGTTAGCGTTGTCATGCTGGAATCTCAACATGAGGCGCATCAATGAACTTAGTTTCAATTGGTAGTGATGGGTCGTTCTTCCAATTGATACCGAAGCGCAATTTAACGCCTAACTCATCAGCAGCTTGCTTAACCGCTTTCAATAGTGGCTTAAATTCATCAACCTGCCATTTAGTATTCACAGGGATGATGTCTACTGCATTGCCTGTTAAGTGGCGACTGTGCATAGTTTGTGATTTCTTTTCTGCAACCAGCTGCTTTTGTCGCTCTTGAGTTCGCAGACCTTCAATAACAATGAAATCTACAGGTGTTATTTCCAACGTACGGCGAATGACTTTCACTAAATCAGGGTTAACGCCCTTGAGATTGTTTTCGCTTCGCTGGCTGAATTTGAAATTACTCATCACCTAGTTTCCTTTTGAATTTACGCTCAATTGTTTTTACGAACTCCGCACCAGACCAGCCAGCTATACCAGCTATCCCGCCTGCATATTCAGGAGCCCATTGAAAATATGACGCAGCAAGAAAAACGAATGAGCCAGCAAACACGGATACCAAGGCCTGAGCAATGAACATCCAGAGACTAAATTTCTCACCATTAATGATTTTGTATGCATAACTGGCAATAGAGCCTAATAGCGTCATGATTACGATTAATAACTCTCTCGCCCAGCTATAACTGAAGGGGTCTTTATAAGGCATTTTCTTCATACCTCCCCCTTAGCTTGGGGCTGATTAAAGTTAATAGAAAGCCGCACACAGCTCTTGTGTTAATTGATAACGAGGGTGATTGATTCTGTGGCAGCGTATACGAAAAAAAGCCGCACTAGGCGACCTCTTGAATGTGAACTATCCGGTAATTCCGGAGAGTTGAACTTGATAACAATTAAACTTAATGAGACTTTGGCTATCTTAAGCAAAATTAACATAAGGATAAAAATGAATAATTTCATTGAAGCTTTAGATATGTCTATAAAAACAAAAAACTGGTACTCAGTGTTATTTATCTCATTAACACTACCTGATATTTGCGGAAAAATAGACAGCCCAAACTTAGGGTCAAAAGCAAGAACAATAGAATGGTATAACAAATATCTACTTCCAAAGTACACGTCATCTGTCGGAGCATTTAAGGAGAAGCATGTATTTTTAAGCGGGTCAGATTTCTACGCTTTAAGATGCTCATGCCTACATGAGGGTAGTGACGATATATCAGAGCAGAAAGCTAGAGAGACGCTTCAAAAATTTAGATTTATTCAACCCATGACTAATAACTTTTTTATTCATTGCAATCAAATCAACAATTCATTACAACTGCAAGTTGATAAGTTTGGCGAAGATGTATTATCTGCGGTAAAAATTTGGATGAATGATATATCTTCAGACAAGAATAAAATCAGTAAGATAGAAAGCATGCTTTACATTCAAATGATAGACCCATCAAAGGGGTTCTCACTTTAAGCTAAAGACAATGGGAGTTGGCACTCCCATTATTATAACTGCCTACCTCACTCCCCCACCATACCAGAGTTTGGGGGACTACGAGACCTATTAGGTTTCTGCTATCAGCTTCATCAGTCGTAGTGTACTCTGGCTTGGACACCTACTTGGCAGGCATTGGTGTCGTATGACCTTTCATAAAAAAGCCCCACCGAAGTGAGGCTCTAATCGGAACTTTTCAGCCCGTAATCAGCGGATAACCTTTACCCACTTACGACCTCTCAGCCGATGCGGTTGGAGTTCCAGTCCAAATAGACGAAGTGACCAACTAGGCGGGATCGATAACAAGCGCCGCCTCTTTTACCTTGTTACCTGCTCTTTGCTTTTCACGACCGAGCATAACATAAACAGTATACTATTTAGGCGCAGAATGCAATAGATTTCTCCTATTAATAAATTACATAGAAAATAATGCTACTTGACATCACTAACCATAGGATGAATAGCATCTTCAATCATCGCACAAGCCCATCTAACTCGACGTTTAGCAGAGTCTAGGTCTATACCTGTTTTCCTCGATAGCTCCTCTAGAATGTTTTGCGGGCTTTTGCATTGCTTATAGCGTTTAATAACTACATCACGAAGCGGGTTGCTCGTTGGTAAAATTTCGTTAATACACTTTTCAACAAATTCGGCGTCATCTTTTTCTTTGGCGAGGCGAAGTGCGCCGAGTGTTGATTTGTTTGGTGCAATAATTTCCTTTACTTTTTCGATTAGCTCATTGCCTGTGTATCCCATTTTTCTACAGTTATCGAAAGTGGCACGAATCAAAGTGGCTGAGCCATCATCCCATTCATCCCTCGTCATTAGTCGACCAATAACATTTATATTTAGGCCATCTGGAGAATCGTCTCCTTGGTAGTTTCTTCCCCATATGGTGAGCATATATCTAGTCCATGGTCTTTCTGATGGGCTTAGCTTTGGAAGTGTTCCAAAAAGCTTTTTCCTCATTTCCTTTTCAGTTCTGAAGTAAGCTATTTGTTCAAATGAAGCCTTTCTCATCTTACCTCCGGCAATACTGTTCCGTTTCCATCTTCTTTGGTCGAAAACATAACTCTAATTTTAGAAGTTACGCCTAGCCACCTAAGCAAATGGACTTTCATCACCCCAGATTCCGCTTGAACAACCGCGTAATCATGGCCTTTCTTTATTCTCAACCATCTAGCCTCTTCAATTGCTGCGCCTATATCAGTGAACATTAAGCCGCCTCCATGAGTTGTTTTCGCCTTTTCTCATACCAACGGGCCCTACGAGTGAATATTGATTTCATTCGCTTGAGATATTCGATATCAAATTTACGGGCCGAGTTATCGTGCTCTAAGCGTGTTACTCGCTCTTCGCCGATTTTATTGATGAGATTTATGCGGTATGGAATTAGATTTCCTGACAGGTCCCTATTGCAGTGAACACAGCCAGCATGAATGTTGAGAAGATTAAACCTTAAGTGTCTTGCCGAACCTCTAGACCTGTAATGACTTGCATCTACGGACCCACCTCTTACCCCGTAATTTAAAGGCCTACCACAAGCAATACATGGCTGACCGTAATCACGCCAGAATATGTATTTATTTACTGCCGCTTGCGCCTCTTTGTTCCAGTCTGATTTGGTCTTTAATTTTTCCTTACGGACCCGCAATATTTTCCTTTCCTCAGATAGGCGTTTTTTGCGGTCCTTTTCTTCGGTCCGCTTAATTTCTTTTGAGGCGAATTTTATTGCACAGGATGTAGAACAGACTTTTTGAGTAGATAGGTAGGGAGTAAATTCTTTATCGCATTCTTTACAGGTTTTCAGCTTCGGCTTTTTAGCCTTAGCCATATATCGCCTCCATGAATATCCATGCAGATGCAAATAGACAAGCAAATATGGCAACAATAAATAACTTGGCTCCGAGTGTTAAGTTTAGGTGTTTACGTTTCATATCTCTTGCTGCTCCTTGAGTTTCATGTATTCCGAATTGTTTGGGATTGTCACGAGACAACCTATACCCGCCGCCCAGCATTCAACCTGCTCCATGAAGTGGAACATTTCACCCGTATCTAACTTTGATGTTTTTCGTAACGTCCTGACGCGCTCTATATCTTGCGTGGTGGCGTCTATCATTTCGGTAACCTCATAGCCTAGGAATGTATGCTTCAACATCTCCTTGACGGTCTCAGGCGTGAAATTAGACTTGTTCTTGCATAGATATTTGCTTATCTCTCCGCACCACAAATGGAAAGTGGAATTTTGAGATAGTGAGCGCTTGTTCTTCCAAGGCTTGATAATGATTCGGTGTGGTTGGTTTGTTGCTAGAACTTCTTTGAGGTGTTGCCATGCTGCGGTTTTGGTTGATTCGTGAAAGAGGAAATCTGCTTCCAAGTTAACCTCCTATGCTTTTTCACCTCGATTTATAAACCAGTTTAATGCGCCGCATATTTGCTCATCTTCGTGCCAGTTTTCAATTTCTCTGTTTTCATATTTATCTTTGAAAAACATTGGCCCACAAAATTTATGCCAAGACATGAAAACATAACCGCCATCTGGCAGCCTTAGCCGAAAAGATGGGTAATAACTAATATGTATGATTCCATCACTCACTGTTAGCTCTCCTGTTCCATCACTAAGCCAATTCCACTGCATATAGGGCATTCACCAGTGCGCTCATCGTTTTCATTAAGCACACTTCCACGATGACAATTCTTGCACTCTAAGCTTCTTGCTTTTTCTGTCGCTCTAAGTTGTAAATGATTAAATAGCGATACATCTTTTAGGTAGCCTTGAGCTATAAGCTTTTCTGCCATTTTACCTACAGAAACTGGAAGTATTCGATCACCATTCCAGTAGCCTTTAGAGTCATATGGTGCTTTCTCGATATCCCAGTCATATAAAACGGCTGGCGCTAAATATTTCAACTCGCGTTTGTTTAATTTATCAGTCTTCATCATTCACCCTCTGGCATTGGTGGGAGTGGCATCCAGTGAGTTACATCTTCAAGAGGAATGCATGAGTAAAAATCACCATCGTCCCATAATCCAGTTATAGAAAATAAACATAGAATAGTTGGCATTCCATTCCAAATTGCCATCACTCTAACGTCTTTCTCTGGCATTTTATTTGAACACTTAACCCAATTAGTTCCCTGCATTAGATGCCTCCAATGGATATTTAGCTGCGTATTCATCACATTTTTTCTGTACATACTCTTCACTTTTCCGATACTTAATGAATGCACACTGGATTTTCATTAACTTGACCATAACCTTTCCTCTAGGCATTAGTTTTTTCTTTTGTCGCAGGTGAGCCCTGAAGAACGGCATTGAATCTTGACTATCGATAGGGTGTTGCCTATCTGCTAATGCCATTGCTTGCAAATCATATCGCCTATTCAGCTCTGTTAACGTTGTTCCTTTCATCACTCAACACCTCTACTCTTTGTGACCGTAAATTATTGACATAGCGACAATTGATAGTAAAAAGTTAGACCACCATGCGCCATATTCACTCGTTGCCGTCATAATCAAAATGTAAGTGACAGCGATTAGAAATAACCAATCTGACATCTAGAAGTCCTTATGATTTGGTGTGTTAGGCTGCTTGCTTACGTGATCGGTAGCTATCCCAGGTGAAAGCCAATGTACAACCGCCACCGTCACTCATACGGTCAATGACCCGTTCGCCGATGAACGCGCCCAGTTCTTCCCTGGTTTGGTTACTGATTAGAATGGTTGGTTTCATTCGCTCATACCTGGTGTTGATGATTTCAAACAAGATCAGCTTTTCAGCTTCAGACCCGAATTGAACACCTACTTCATCGATTATCAGTAAATCAGGGTTGGTATAGATTCGAATAACATCTGACTCGGTTTCGGTCGCGTTTTTACTCCAGGTTGATTTGAACTTTCTGGCAATCCGTAATGCGGTTGTGAATAGCGCAGAATCCTGGTGTTGCTCAATCACATGTCGGGCAATAGCCAGGGCTAGATGATTTTTACCAGTACCAGGCTTGCCACACATAACCAACCCGCCACCCTGCCGTAATCTATCCGTCCACTTGTTTGCATACGCTTTGCAAACACTTAGGTTTCTAGCTGCCTCCTGGTTAACTGGCTCGTAATTATCCAGGGTGCATGGAATAAAACGTTCAGGAATATTCAGATCAGCCAGGAGATTTTCGATAAGGCGTTTTTTGCCACGCTCGTCACTTTGCTGCTTTTCAGCCCTTAACTTTTCGAGCTCTTCAAGCAGGCACTTGGGGCATGGTGATGGTCGGGATGCGAGCTTTAATCCACTTGTGCTTACTCGTTTTCTAGCCTGGTATGCTCCATGTGTTTCACATTCGATATCCAGGTAATGAATTTCTGTGTTTGGTATTTCAGCAGGTTGTTTATCAAACTCTGCCAGGTGTTTTTCGATTTCTTGAATTCTTTCTGTCAGGTTCATAATTTAATTCACCCATGTTGGCATATCCGTTTGTCCATAATCCTTGGATCCAAAGTTCTCACTGGCTACTCGCTTGTTAGGTGTCCAGGTAGGTTTGGCGTTTTTGTTCTGGTAGTTCAGCTTCGCGCTTGCTGTGCTAAACCAGTTCTTCGGTTTGTCCTTCTCGAACTCCAGGTCTAAACGCGTTAACTCTGCGACCAGGTCGATATTTGGAAATAATCCCTTCCAGGTATCGAAGTCTTTTTGATTGAGTCGAATAACCTGTCCCTCGAATGCATATTTTTTTGCTATCGGTTGAACATTGTCTGACGATTTTTTTTCATCACCAGGACAAGCCGTTTTTTCGGCTTGGGTGTTATAGGGAATCAGGTTAAGGGAATCAGGAATCAGGTTAAGGGAATCAGCAGGGATAGTTTGATTCTCTTCTTGTTCTTGTACTGTACTTGTATAGTGCTTTTCTGGTGCTTCTTTAATATCAGTAGGTTGCGTGACTTGTTCTGGTATTTCACTAGCCGCTTCTTTCATGTGAGGGTTCTGGTGTTTCTTCCAGTTATTAATCTGGATAAACTCATTCCCATCTACTGCATATCTAGTGATAAAGTTTTTGCCATGTAATTGAGCGAGTAATTTGTCACAATCAGCATCGTCATAAGGCAAAACCATAGCTTTAATTTTGCGTGGTTTATCTTCAAGCCGACCTTCGCGATCGGCAACTGTCCATAATCCCACAAAAAGAATACGAGCCAATGGCTCGCACTCTGCTAAATCATCATTAGTAAAAAAGCCCGGTTTAATATTTCTTGCTCTGGCCATTAGAAGGGCACCTCCGGTTTATAAAGACATACTTGATTGACAGGCTCACTATTCCTCCAGTCCCCATTTTTCATATGTTCTTCATGCAATTGGTCTAGATAGCTCCTTATAAGAAAGGCTTTACCATCATGAAAATATAGGGAGTGGGATTTATTTCTGTTCTTTTTAACAAGATTGTTTATGGCAAATCTGATTAACCTCTCTGCTGCGGATAATTTGCAACCAAGGATTGATATACCTAAAGAATAAAATAGTTTTTCTATATTCAATTCGTTGAGTTTTTCCGTGCATATAATGTCGAACTTATCGGCCATTTCTTCCACGGAAAGCTTGGCATTTGCTAGTGTGAATTCAGAGCAAACATGAGTTATATATTTAAGGTCTCCCTTAAAAAACTCTCGTGATTCGTTAATCCTGTATTCCTTTAGGCACTCGTGAATATCGGATTCATCAGCCGCTGGATTCTCTGAATAAAATGCAGCCTCAATTTTAAATTTATCAGGCACGCCAGTAGCAGATGAAAGCTCTTTCGCTCTGTTTTCTGGCGAGACTGTTGTCATTCCTACCTTGTAGATATTCGGCATATATTCATTACTTAGAACATAAATCCACCCTTCAGTCCGAAAGGTTTCTGGCATAGCCATGTGCTCTACAATTTTGCTTTGGACATCCATATCACCCAAATGCATAACGACCTCCATATCGATTTGTTGTGTAATTAATATTCATGTATAATTACCTCCTTAAAGTTGATCCCTTTAAATTGACAGTTCTATTTGAGCCTCATCTTGTGCCAGATTTGAGGCATTTCTTTTTACCTTCCTTTTTCTTTCCAGCGCCTGAATTAACCGTTCTGCATAGTCACCTTCAATCACTACGCTTCTAGAATTCTCAGGCATTGATACAGCCTCCGCAGGTAGCCCGTAATGAGCTATTGCCTTACAAGCTAGTTTGAATATCCGATTCTTTTCTCGGCTTGATGCTGTTGGATGTATTCCCATTTCACTAGCGAACGAGTTATTACCTTCGTCTAGCATTCTCTTAAAGAAGTAACTTTCGAGAATTTCTGGTTTACATGTGATGTTTATAGTTTTTGCGTAGTCCATTTGTTAAATTCCTTTTGACGTAACTAGTCCGTTGCTCACGATCCTGTGAGTTAAGTTTTGCTCCAACGCATATTCAGAGCGATTTAGCGATGTTAAAGAACGAGTAAATCTATGCTGCTTTAGGCGGAAAAATGTCATCGATAGTGACGTTGATCCCGTTATTGTTAAAAAAGCTAACTAGCTGTCTGCATACTTCAAGGTCTGCTTTACGTCTGCCATTTTCATAATGGCTAATGTTTCCTTTTGTGCAGCCTAGCTCTTTAGCTAAATCTGTCTGTGTAAGCCCAAGTTTTTTTCTATATCGGCTTATGTAATTCATCTGAACCTCCTTATTGTTCATTACGAGAGTATACATAAAGTATCCGTAATTTCAATATAAAAGTATACATATTGTCTGTCTACATTTATGTATACATATCGTATTATTGGGTTATGAAAATGAAATGGTATGAACTAGCCAAGTCCCTTATGAAAGATAAGGGCATTACATACGATCATCTGGCTGAGCATTTTTCAGTATCGAAAGGTGCCGTTGGGCATTGGATGACAGGAAAGAGAGAACCAGCATTTAGTGAAATAGCTGGGATACTTGCATATGTTGGCGTCAATAACCCGACCATAAATCAAGATGGCACGATTAGCATTGATGAGGAGTCGATTAGTAGAGTTGAACCAACCTATGAATACCCATTACTCTCTAAAGTACAGGCTGGATCATTTACCGAAAACAGTAATTCATATACAGAGAAAGATGCCATCGCATGGATACCAACAGCCAAGAAGGCAAGTGATAGCGCATTCTGGTTAGAGGTTGAAGGTCACTCGATGACAGCCCCTCAAGGTGGACGTCCTAGCTTCCCTGAAGGAATGCTGATACTTGTTGACCCTGAGCAAGAGGTTAACTTTGGTGACTTCTGTATAGCTCGCCTGATGAACGATGAGTTCACATTTAAGCGTCTAATTCGAGAAGGTGAAACAGAATACCTTGAACCATTAAACCCACGGTTCGAGATGATACCGATTAATGGCAACTGCCAGATTATAGGTAAAGTGGTTAAGTCTCAGTGGCCTGACGACACGTTTTAGGGTGTGGTTGACAAAACAACAGTAAAATTGAAATTTGGTTGACGCGATTTTGTCAACCAAAGCTAATAACAAGAAAAATAATAATGAAATTAAACAACTAGGGAATGTGATTTTTATGTAAAAAAGGAGGATGTTATGAATAAGATATATGCACCATGTATAAAAAATGGGCTAAATGACTTGAAGGCTTTAGCTGAGTTATATCCTGAAAGTAAAAAACGCGTTATTCCAATAATACTAACTACTGGAACGGTTTTTTCACCAAAAACTGGAGAGGTAAAAAGAGACCAGTTAGTCGATGGCTTTATCCCTAATTGGGATGGGGATGAATTTATTGTTGATGCCTCAAGGGTAGAGGCTGATTCTGTATCGGAATATAATGAATATCATGGGTTAACTGACCAATCGGATAGCTTTAGTAGGAAAATAGATTTCTATAGAAAGATATATGAAATTAACGAAAATCTCATCCCCTCGGTAAGCTGGAATAGAAATGATGATCTTAAGAATATCATACAGCTACTAATGAATCTAAAATCATCTTACAAAACTGTCGCCATTGTTTTAGACCCAAGAATCGAAAATAATCTAAGTATCCTTGATATTTTGCTATGTTTATTTGCTGACAATGAAAATATTATTGTCGTTCTTAATTATGGATCAATATACAACCTACCACTACCAAACAGTGAGGTTATTGATAGCGCGCTAGATACAATAAACAAAAGAGGGGTGAAGCGAGTTATACTGTTGAGTTCATCTTTCCCACACACGAAGCCAACAGAAAAAGATACATGGATAACTTCTTCATGTACTGATCTGGTATGGCAATTAAATGCTATCAATCAAAATAAAACACCTATCAATTTAATCTATGGTGATTTCTCCGCTAGCTCTCCGCAGGCACCCAGTGAATTCATTTTAGGTATGAAAATAATCCCTAGCGCCACATATTTTAATGACGGAATTTGGCATCAAATAAAATCCGGCGGAGATAAAGAATATTCTGTCTATAAAGATATAGCTAGAAATATAGTATCCAATGCTTTTTTTGATGATTTTTGCTGGGGAACAAAAAATATTGTTAAAATATCAGCATCGAGTGATGGATACGGGCACAGCGGAACTTGGAATGGATATAAAACAAACATACACATTGAGGAAATACTTAGAATACTAAACCTAAGCGCAGATAGTGAATCTCCCCGTGGTGATTATGATGATGAAGAATAATCCTTTTCTCTGTATCTATTTTTTATACAAGATAAAGCTTTATTCTTAATAAGATCAAAATGAAGCTCGGATAAAACCCTATGCCTAGCTTCATTTATTCTTTCTTTTCTGTTTATTTTTAGATTGTTCTCGGCACAAAGCTCATCAAGCTCAGCTCGCCACAAAAGAGATATAACCTCAAACTTATCAATAAATTTATTTACCTTAGCCTCCCTAAGTATGGTTATATTTTGTCCATAATTATCTAAGATTAATATGCCTACATTTTTTTCTGATAACTCGATAGCTTTTAATGCGTGCTTATGATGGCAGCATAACCATACAGAATCAAATAACCTCAAATAGGCATCATGCTGATTACCCCACCGAGCCAATGAATCTGATTCTGATTTTATTTCAAACCCTGTAAGCTTACCATTAGCATAAACAACGTCAGCTCTATTTTTTTTCTCATAAAAACACAACTCGTCAATTAAGACGTCATTATCATGAAAATCGAAATACCCGCTAGTAGCAATCCAATTCCTTAATAAAATTTTAATTTCTGTTGCATTTTTCATAATAATATAAATAAGTTAACCAATGTACCCACCAAATAATACTATTAAGTTTAACCTTTAATTGAAAAAAACTCAAAAATTACCTACACCCAGCCCTCGCGGGGAGGGCTTTTTTTGTGCCCGCAATTCCCCGCCAGTGTGATTTTCCTCGCAAGATTAATAATTTTTGAAAATAAATTACCTGAAAATACAAATAGTTGACACCATTACGCAAACAAAGTCTACATTTTGTATTTACAACCATCTACGAATCGTATACATTTAACTCCATCGAAGGCAAGCAACATGAAATATACGCCTTATGCTCTTTAATAATTAGGAACCAGATCTGACTAAGCGTTAGATCACCACTGAGTGGTTTTTGGGATTGGCTAGCTCTGTCGCTATGAGGATAGCGAGAATTGTGGATAGTTGCATCACAGCCAATCACCAAAGATCACTTAGGAGGGAGTTATGGCAACAATTACTGTTATCCCAAAGAAAGACAACGCGAAGAGCCGCCGGTTAGCAAAGCAAATGGCGTTCTGGGACGGAAAGCGTGAGGAGTATGCAGCGAAGCCTAAAAGCCGCTCAGTGGAAGAAATATGGGATTCGATATTCAAACCAGTAGATGAAACCGATGTACTGGCAAACTTACTTATCGGGATAAAAGACATCCCCGATGTAGAACGCAAGCAACAACGGCTACGCAAGCCGATTATGAGTGATGGAAGTGTTACGGCACGTTAAATAGGAGATTCACAATGGAAGAATTAGAAAGTTTAATCAATACAGTAGCTGAGAATGAAGGTATTTCACGACAAGAAGCAATAAAGCTGGTTGTGAAGTTAATCAATAACAGACAAGCCAGCTTACCTACAGGTGAGCCTGAATTAGGCTCAGGAACTGGATTTAATCATGGAGTAATTAACCAGTTCGCTATCGATGAATCTCTGGTTGGTCGTGAAGGTTAAATTTTATCTAAATTATACCAAAGCCTACCAGCTGACTCAGTAACCAAAACTTTGGCATTGACTCTAACGGACTTAGCGACATTAATGGCCGATTGGAAAACACCTTCAAGGTCAAGGTTTCCATCATAATTATATTCCGCATTTGGAAGGCTGTACCAAATCCCATCATTGCTTTTTATATACTTATGAAAGCCATTATGACTCATGCGTTCATGTAGATTTTGATAATCATCATAATCAGCATTTGGTAATTCTACTCGAACCGTACATCTTGCCATTGAAAACTTCCTTATTTTGACTGTGGAATAACCAATATATCAATTTTCCTTGACTGTGGAAAGGAAGGGAACCACCTCGCCTGACGTGGTTAAAAGCAGGCACAGTTAACTAATTACAGTCCATTCTGTGGGCTGTGGTGAGATAGCTTTTTTGACAGCACGACAATAAATATAGGCGTTAAATCGGTCACGCCTTTACGAAAAGTACCGTTTGAATCGGAGGATTTATGTAACAAGAAAATCGGATAGACCGCAGCCGCATATCGGCAAAGGTTAGGTAGTGACTAACCCCTGAGTAGCATGATCGCTAGCCTGTGTAGCGACGGGTCAAGGTTCCTATATTACAAATAGCTCTGGTAAAGCAGCGTACAAGCCAAATACGCACCAGTTATTAGCGGCGATTGAGCGGCATGAACTCAAGGGCATGAGCGCGTCCACTGCGAGAGTGTGGATTATCAATAGGTTGGTGAGTTGATTAATAGATAGGAGATAGAGATGGAAGCAATACCAACAGGCGCTATAGGTCACACCTACAGCGATGGCGACGAGTTAATTAACCAGCCTAACAAAGAGATGCTACCTGCAATTTTATCATCAGCAAAAGCGCATCAGAAACACGCTGACCACTTTTTACGGGTTGGCGCTATGCATGGTAATCCAGCATTAATCATCAAGGGTCACTTACACGACATCGTATCCAGAACTTTATGTAACGTGCTTGGCTTGTATGACTGTAAATCGATTGAGTTAGGTGAGTTAGTCGAAGGTACGCAAGACTGGCTTTCTGAAAGCAGTGGAATACATCAATTTGATGAAACAATAAAAACAATCATCAAATTCGCATCGTTAGATGATGATGACGTTTAGTTAATAGCAGGCAGGAAATAACAAAGTACAACCAACTATTTCCAAAATGGAAACTGTTGAATTGGTTAATAACGGAGGGAGTATGACAATAACACTGAAAGTATATAAAAACTCGCCAGAGCACGGGGAGTACATGAACGCAAGATTCCCGAAGGATAGACGTCACCATTCTTGCTCAAATGAAACCTTCGAATTCAAAGGACATCGCTGGAAATACCAAGTAACCAGCTTCGATGATAACGGCGACTATGATTTGCTGTGGCGTCCAGATGGTAAAGAGCCTGAGTTGATGTTAGCTGATATCTCTTTTAGAGATTATTTAGCGGCTGAAGCTATGAACGGGATTTTAACCAACCCTGCAATAATTGACACCCTGACAAGTTCGACTCTTGAGTGGGTGGCAGGAAGTGCCTATGACGTGGCAGATGCAATGTTAAAGGCTAGGAGTAATAAATGATTTCTATATCTGACTTAATTAATGAAATCGGAAGTGAAAATATATCTTTCCAGCTTTTATCAAAGACTATAACTGCTATAAAAGAAAGCACTGATAACACGACAGTCTCTTTTGTTACTGATGCTGATTTAGATGAAGAAGCTTTGGTTTTGTGGGTAGATAAAGATGTTTTTAATGAAGCATATGCAATATTAAAGGCTAGGGGGTGATATGGGGTTTAAGCATAGCCCAGCGCCTTGGAAATATACCGTAAGAAACGCTAATGAAATAATGACAACTTTTCATGGGGTGACAATTGGCGATGTTTATTTAGATATCACAACAGCCAATCATAAATCAGACGCCCATCTAATCTCAGCAGCACCAGAGTTATTAGAGGCTTTGATTGAGCTAACTGAAAGCGCCAAAGAGGCTATTGATGGCCTAGGTGACTTATCGGACGCAATAGACACAGCCAAAGCAGCAATCGCAAAAGCCCTCGGTCAGCAGTAACCCACCACAACACATTTCATATCGCTATTAATAGTGAGGAATACGCACATAAGGAACATAGGAAATGGCAAATGAATTAGTCGTAATTGAGAAATCGACAGCACTTGAAGTATTTAAGTCATCGGATAGCGTCGAAGATATCATTCGTAAAGTAGAGCAAGAAGTTAACTCTTTTATTCCAGATGTCACCACAGTTAAAGGTCGCAAGGAAATTGCTTCATTGGCCTACAAAGTCGCTCAATCAAAAACTTACCTTGATGGACTCGGTAAAGACTTGGTAGCAGAGTTAAAAGAAATACCAAAGCTAATCGATGCTAACCGCCGAACTGTGCGGGAGCGTTTCGATACATTGCGCGATAAAGTTCGACAACCATTAACTGAGTGGGAAGCCGAGCAAGAGCGAATCGAAGCAGAAAAGCAAATGTTAGCGTGGCACGAAGAAGCGCTAGAAATGAATGCGGCTTTCGACAAGGCATTTGCTGAGCGTATCGAGTCAGACCATGAAATCGCCCTACTCATGAATGAGAAATTCGACCGAGATTTAGCAGAGGCTAAAGCCGAAGCGGAGCGTCAGCGTATTGCTCACGAAGAAGAGCTGAAGAAACAAGCAGCAGAGCAAGCTAGGTTAGAAGCCGAACAAAAAGCACAGCAAGAAATCGAAGCAGCAGCACAGCGCGAACGTGAAGCAAAAGAAGCCGCCGAACGCGCCGAGCGTGAAAAGCAGGAAGCTATTCAACGTGCAGAGCAAGAAGCTAAAGAAGCCAAGGAAAAGGCCGAGCGTGACGCTAAAGAAGCTCAGGAACGAGCTGAGCGCGAAAAACAAGCAGCTATCGAAGCTGAGCGCAAGAAAGCTCTTAAAGATGAACAAGCGCGACTGGCAGAAGAAGAACGCAAGCGTAAGGAAGATGCTAAGCGTCAGGAAGATAAAGAGCATCGCCGCAAGTACAACCAAGAAACATTGCAAGCATTAGTCAGTAACGGATTTGACGAAAAATTAGCAACTGAATTTATTAAGCTAGTTGCAAGTAACCAAATCCCCCACATGACAATGAATTACTAATACCCACCGCACCAACACCAGAACCTAAATAACAATCGCTATCAATCGATAAGTGAGGGTTTCGCACATCCAGAGGTAAGCATGAATATTGATAAACATAAACTTTGCATAGCTCAACAACAAGCATGGCGCGCTCTTTATCTCAAGGATGAGAACGGATGGAGCGAAGCAAACGAAACATTAAAAACAGCATACGGAGTGCAACATGAACGCAAAGCAGAAACACGCAAAGCAACAGATATTCACCCTACTTCGCGAGTCTGAAATGACTGAGCAACAAGTCGAATTACTGTTTGCTGATTGGAAATTTAAACAGCAATGCGAAAAGACAAATCGCATTTTACGTCAGGTTGATACTCGTGGAGCGTATGCATTCACGTAAGGACTCAGCATGAGAATTTCAGAGTATGAAAACTTCGTCACCATTCCAGACCGTGAGCACCTAGCAAATCAGGATGATGAGCTAACTAATGAAATGGCTCAGCGGTTTTATGATGCCCTTCCCTCATCTGTCATACAGAAAATGACAGCTCAAGAATCAGATGAAGCATGGAGTGCTTTTTTTGAGGCTGCAAAAAGCGAAAGGAGGCTATTGTGAGCACAGCAGTTCAAAAGGTATATGAAATTATTAACCCGCTTAAAACGGAGTTTGAGCAGGTATGCAGTGAACCAAGCATAGCATTTAAAAGGGAGTCTGAATTTGCTATGCAGATATTTGCTAATAATGACTTTCTGGCTAATGTCGCGGTGAATAACGTTGTTTCAGTTCGAAGTGCTGTAATGAACATTGCGGCGATTGGCATTAGCTTAAATCCAGCGCAAAAACTAGCTTACTTAGTTCCTCGTGATAAGAAAGTATGCCTAGATATTAGCTACATGGGGTTAATGCATATAGCGCAGCAGTCAGGCGCTATTAAGTGGTGTCAATCAAGTATTGTACGCCAGAATGACAACTTCCAGCTCACATCAATAGATACCGCACCTCGCCACGAATACAACGCCTTTGCCACGCAAGAGCAAAGAGGCGAAATAGTCGGCGCTTACACAGTAGTTAAAACAGAAGATGGCGACTACTTAACTCACACAATGGCTATTGCAGATATCTATGCAATCCGTGATAGGTCATCCGCTTGGAAAGCTTGGATATCCAAAAAGGCAAAATGCCCTTGGGTTACAGATGAAGAACAAATGATTCTGAAAACTGTTGTTAAACAAGCTGCTAAATACTGGCCTCGCAGAGAGCGACTAGACCAAGCAATTGACTACGTTAACACCGAAGCTGGCGAAGGTATCGATTTTAAAAGCGAACAATCACAGCCTCGTGATGTAACGCCAGCTAGTGAGCAACAGATGGACGATATCACCGCATTAATGATGAAAGTAGATGGCGAATGGAGCGATACGTTTATGGAATTCATCAGCAAGAAATTCAATCGTCCAATTACCCACCCTGAGCAAATAACTGTATTTGAAGCGAACGTAATCATCGACATGCTAAGGAAAAAGGCAGAAGGAAAATGATTAGCAATGACATCATTCTAAGCAAAACAGGCATCGATTTAACCAAAGTAGAGCAAGGAAGCGAAGAGTGGTTGTCAATCAGACTCGGAGTTGTAACCTCCTCTGAGGCATGGAAAGTCATCTCTAAACCAAGGTCTGGCACTAAATGGTCAGACACAAAGAAAACATATTTAAACACCCTCATTGGTGAAGTCTGCACGGGAGTTTGCAAGGAAGTATCAGCAAGGACGCTGGAATGGGGTAAAAACTACGAGTTAGAAGCAAGGATGACATTCGAGTTTTACACCGGATTAACGGCAAAGGAAGTGCCAATAATATTCAAAGACGAGCAACTACGGATAGCTTGCTCGCCAGACGGTATTTGCAGTGATGGCTCAGGATTAGAGCTTAAATGCCCGAATAACACGGACGTATTTATCGACTTAGCATTGAACGGAATCGATGCAATGAAAAAGGAATATGTGGCTCAAGTTCAATATTCCATGTGGGTTACAGGTAAGGATATCTGGCACTTTGCAAATTTTGACCCACGAATGCCAGCAGGAAAAGAAATCGCATATTTCCCTGTTGAACGCGACGAAAACATGATGAGAGAGTTTGACGAATTAGTTCCCGAGTTCATTGAAGTAATGGATCAGGGTTTAAAAAAATTAGGCATTCAATTTGGCAATCAGTGGAGAGCATATGTCAAACAAGAATCAATGTAGCTTTACAGGCCGCATAGGAAATGACTTGGAATTAAAATATTCAGCAAAAGGCGATGCGGTTTTAAGTATTAGCCTTGCAGTATCTAAACAATATAAGGATTCACAAGGTAAAAAGCAGGAAAAAACCACTTGGGTTCGCTTGGTAGCATTTAGGCATCATGCAGATTTTCTTAAAAGTTACGCGAAAAAAGGCTCATCGCTTCGAGTCGAGTCAGAATATGTAGAACGAAAATGGCAAGACCAAAATGGCGCAGATAGATATACATCTGAGTTTTATATTACTGATGTAGAAATAACTAGCGGATGGGCTGAGCGGCAAAGCCAGCAAAATAACCAACAAGCTGGATGGGGTCAACCACAGCAACCAGCCCAGCAAAGCAATGAGCCACCAATGGACTTTGATGACGATATGATCCCGTTCTAGAAGGAATCAAGCATGGATAATACGCAATTATGTATAGAAAGTTACTCTCGACATAAAAACCTTAAGTTAGTTGGCATGGAGCTAGGTATACCGTGGCAATCGGTATATAGCACGCTAAGGAAGGCGGATTATCCAGTAACTGGTGATAAAGCTAGATATGGGTCAGTTACAGATAGAATAGCGGTTATTGGTGAGAAAAAGTTTAAGAAGGCAGTACCTATAGCTATAGATAATAATGATTTGAAATATCAAGCAGATATTGACTTCACAATTGGAAACATAACGGTAGACGTTAAAACTTCACGAATTAGACGTTATCAGCAAGGAAAAGGAATTCGTAATTCAGCTCCAAGGTGGGGTTATTGCATCAATAAACAAAAGGATACCGCTGACTTTTTTGTCTTGTACGCTCTTAATGATGACAATGAAACTGAGCATGTTTTTCTCATGCCAAATGAAATTGTTACCACCGTATCAACAATATCGATTCCAGAAACACTAGCCAGTAAATGGGCTGATTACAAAATAGAAGAAAGTGAATTATTGCCATTCTTCCAATCTTTGTGATTTGCTCCTATCGGACTACCCTACCCACGCCACGCTATTTATGTGATTTAACCAAAGGATATATTTGCAAGGATGCAAACAGGAGATAGATATGAAAAACAAAACTCAATACTCGTGCAACTATGGAAGCCATAGGACAGGTAAATGCGTCGGAGGTCGCTTATATATCGACAATCATAGTGACTATTACGATTATTCAGATGAAAGCAGGCCTTGTCCCAACTGCAATTCAGACGAATGGCTAAAAAAATATCGCAGTGAATACATTAAAGCTGGAATTAATTGTGGCACGAAAAGAAAGCAATTGAATTTAATAGAGTATACATCATGCATTCCTGACGAAATTAGAGCTAAACACGGGGTGGTAAAGAAAATATGCAGATGGTTAAGGCGAGGCTATTACTACGGATTAAAGAATCGCCATTAACTCGCAGGGATGCAATGAATAAAAAAGCCGCCACGGAGCTGACGGCAAGGGGACGTGCAGGAATGAAACTTATAATTTATCTGTGTAAGTAATTTAAGAATAGTTAAGCCATGGAATTTAGCAAGGAAGTAGATAAAAAAATGCCGACACAGGGAGAATCGGCGAGGACTACAAAAATAATTAGAAAGTTCAAATTAACTATAGGTCATAAATTAAAAACAATGATGAATTATTTTAATCATATCGATTAAATAGATGCAATAATAGGAATGAATATGAAGGTTGAACAATCTCAAGTGACTAAACTGGTGATAGCAGGCATAGAGCGTCACGACCCCATTCATGTTTACCTTGAAGATTACGGTGATAACAAAAATGGCAGAGTTACTATTAGCGAAAGTGGCGATTCATGGTCTTGTTTTTGGGGCTCTATGGGCAGCTCACTAGTTGAGTTTATTCATAGGATTAATAACCACTACTGGATAGGTAAGCTAGATTCTAATTTAAACTCTGAGATAGATGATGATAACGATGCAAATGCTGAATATGCTAAAAAGCAAGTTATCGAACTGCGCAAAGATGATGAAATAGACCAATACGAAGCAAGGGAGTATTGGGATTTAATTGAATCATCCGATGATGTTAAGAGTGATTGTTGCAATTGCTATATAGGAAGTAAGTTGCTTAGTTTGTTTGGCGATGATGCTTGGTATAACGATTGGCCTTCTATTCCCAACCCTAAATATCTAAGAATGGAATCGCGCTTAAATGCAGTTCGTGAGGCATTAAAACAAATAAGTGTGAATTAAGGAGGCATTTTGACAGTGGATTAGTCACATGGATGTGAGTATGATTCCTGCTTTAAATAAGGAGGGGTTATGAAGAGAAGTTGGTTGTTATACATAGCTTTGGGAGTTGCTATTTTTTTTGCTATAACTTACGCAATTTTCTTTTATTGGAATATTGATAACAATAATAAATGGAGTACATTTTTTAGTTTCACATCTACTTTTGGTATAGTAGCTACCATTGTTGTTTATTGGCTAGGTAAAGCAGATTTAGACAAAAAAGAAAAACGCTCAAATAAAATAAACTTAAAATCGATTAGCACTAGATTAAATCATCAAATTAAAATAAACACACATATAACGGAGCAATTGAAATCTCTATGTGAAAACATTATCAATAACGGAGAATATTTAGATATTAAATTCCATATAACAAATAATTTTTTACTTGTCGTGACAAGAGACAAAAGGCTTGATCTTATATGGAAGAATCCTTATGAACCATTTTCCATAATTGAAATATCACCTAAAGAATTAGAAGCCATATATAAAGATTTAACTATACTACCAAATAACAAACTCTTAATCGATTTGTTTAGTGAGTTTATAATTGACGCATATGACATACTATACGACTCAACGCTTCTTATTGAAAAAATAACAAGTGAATATAAAGTAGATAGTTTGTATAGCACAGTAATTAATTTAAATAATGCTTGTGATTCATTTTTAGAAAGGCAAGAAGAAATAAAAGATAACTTATCAAAACTCCCCCTGCACTAGCAGGGTTTTTTATATCTAAAATTCAGGAGGCACATTGAAAAAATATGATCTTATTTTAGCTGACCCACCTTGGCAATACAGCAATAAAGTTTCCAACGGTGCCGCCAATAACCATTACCAAACCACCAGCCTATTTGATTTAAAACACCTCCCCGTTCATACCATCGCCGCCGAAAACTCAGCCCTTGCCATGTGGTACACAGGCAATTTTGTACAAGAAGCATTTGAGTTAGCCAAAGCGTGGGGTTTTAAAGTTAAAACTATGCTCGGTTTCGTTTGGGTTAAATTAAATAAGTTGGCAATGGAAAGAATAACAAAGCAAATTCAAAACGGTGAGTTATTCGATGCCTACGATTACATGGATATTTTAAATAACGAAACGAAAATCAATGGCGGTAATTACACTCGAGCAAATACGGAAATATGCCTAATAGCTGTTCGTGGTAATGGCCTACCCCGTCAATCTGCAAGTGTTCGGCAAGTAATTTACTCATGCCTTGGTGATCATAGTGAAAAGCCAAAGGAAGTACATCACAGACTAGAAGAGCTATACGGAAACGTGCCACGCATCGAATTATTCGCTCGTGAGAAATTTGGTGATTGGGATGTATTCGGGGATCAGGTGGAAAGCAATATTCAATTTAATAACATATTGAAAATAGCATAGGTGAATTATGGACATTATTGACTCAGCAAACGAACTAGAGCAATTACACATTCAAGCCGCATTATCAAATCGCCAGCCAGTAATTAAATCAATAAATGGAATGTGCATCTGGTGCGAAGAAATGCCAGCAGCACCAAATAGCGCATATTGCAGTAAAGATTGCGGAGATGATTATGAGCAATATAAGCGGAAAAATGGATGATGTGATGCTTGAAAACGGACGCCGAAAGATAGCAAGGGAATGCCGTGACAAATTAAAGCAACTCAAAAAACTCAGCGATAAACAAAGTACAGCAATACTCAAAGATTACCTTCCAAAGTTTCAATTAACACTCAGCGAAAAACACAAGAAATTCCCACCGATTATGTGGTTGACTTGGTACGTCAACTCTATCGATAAGGAGATTAATAGTGGATGACAAATATTACACGGTAGAAGAATACTCAAAGCTACTGAACTTATCAAAAGGCACTATCTATAGAAAGCCATCGAAATACTACATGTTTAAAGTTGGTGGCTCATGGCGTGCAAACAAGGAAAGCCTGAAAAAGTTTGAACAGGCGCAGTTTAACGACAATAATGTCTATCGGCTGGCTGTAGTCGGTAGCGGGAGAAAAACATGCCGATCTACAAAAGAGGTAAGAAATACTGGGTTGACGTTACAGCACCAAGCGGAGAAAGAATTAGAAAACCTGCTGGCACGGAGGATAAAGTCAAAGCCCAAGAGTATCATGACAAGTTAAAACATGACCTATGGCAGATGGAGAAGCTAGATAAAACGCCAGATAGGTCATTTGAAGAAATGATGTTACTCACCTTAAAAGACGCTGAAGGGCAATCAACATACCAAACGAAACTTGCCTATGCGGATTACTTTCAGCAAATATTTAGGGGTAGAAAAATATCGACTATAACGAGCGATGAAATAGCCAACTCATTACCACTGTATAACCCAAAGACAAAGAGGAAACTATCCAACGCAACACAAAATAGATACCGCTCGTTTATTATGCGTGCTTTCTCTTTGGCTCACAAGATGGGATGGATATTAAAGTCATCGTACATCCCAAGAATGAAAGAGCCAACAGTTAGGGTTCGATGGTTAGAGAAGTGGGAGGCTGAACTTCTGCTTTCCAATATCAAAGTTAAGTGGATGAGGGATTTTGTTTCTATTGCTATTTTAACAGGCATGAGAAAAAGCGAAATATTATCACTTAAATGGAAGAGCGTAGACCTAGTTAGAAGAGTTGCTCATGTAACGGCTGATAATGCAAAGTCAGGGAGAGCTAGACCGGTTCCTCTAAATGAGGTGGCCATTGAAATTCTAAATGGAATTGAAAATGATGGTGACTATGTGTTTTCTAACGAAGGAAAGCGAAGGAGTAACTATTATCGTGAATGCTATTACCAAGCATTAGCTGATTCTGGCATAACTGATTTCACTTTTCACGACCTCAGACATACATGGGCAAGTTGGCACGCCCAAAGTGGAACTCCATTGATGGTACTTAAAGAAATGGGAGGATGGGAGACATTAGAAATGGTTCAGAAATATGCACACTTTAGCGGTCAACATTTAACCAAATATAGTGAGCATGTCACAATCTCGACACAGTCGAAGAATGAAGCCAGTCAAAAGCCACATCTAACACTTTTAACTGGCTGATGTACAACGATTAATTTCACACATCCAAAATTCCAAATCACTTCAACTTTAGATTACGAGTCAGAAGCGGCAATTATGGCAAATATGCCGCTAATCACCCAAGGCAGAACCGTTATTAGTATTGCTCATCGACTTAACACTATTATGCATGCTGATAAAATTTGTGTTATTTGCCATGGGGAAGTGACAGAAATGGATACTCATGAGAATTTACTCAAATTAAAAGGCCTGTATGCCAACTTATGGCAGCAACAGACACAATGATTATGTCTAAAAAAGCACCACCCATACTGTAAGTGGTGCTTTTTTGTTAAATGTGTGTTTTTTTTAACCTATTGAATACACTAGCCTAGTATGCAGCTATAGCACTAGGGGATTAGCTAGGGTATCATTGCGCGCTGAATTACTGGCACACCCCTTTAGCAGTTATAGACATGGCAAAAGAACAAACTGATCGTACTACTCTGGATTTGTTCGCTGAGGAACGAAGGCCTGGGCGACCTAAGACAAGCCCGCTATCACGGGATGAACAATTAAGGATCAACAAACGTAACCAGCTAAAACGCGATAAAGTCAAAGGATTGCGTAGAGTTGAGTTAAAACTGAATGAAGAAGCTGTCGCTGTATTGAACCAATTAGCTGAAGATAAAAATATAAGCCGTAGTGAATTGATCGAAGAAATTTTGATGTCACAACTTGAACAGGTTAATGAAGCGATACGCAAATAGTGTCATCTTGATAAATCACACAAATTTGACAGACTTAGACGCATTTTTTCGCCAGAATAAGGCGTAATATTATATTTATTTTCGTTCTAAAAGAGCTATAGAAGATCAGCACTAACTTCTATCTCCCTTAGAAAAACAAGAGGTTAATCACTTTATGGCAGTCATAGGCATTTTCTTCGGAAGTGACACAGGTAACACAGAAAATATTGCCAAAATGATCCAAGAAAGACTAGGCAAAGATGTAGCAGAAGTTCATGATATTGCTAAATGTAGCAAAGAAGATATCGAAGCTTTTGACATTCTACTTCTGGGTATTCCTACTTGGTATTATGGTGAAGCTCAATGTGATTGGGATGATTTTTTCCCAACTCTCGAAGAAATTGATTTTGAAGGTAAACTTGTCGCCTTATTTGGTTGTGGAGACCAAGAAGACTACGCAGAATATTTCTGTGATGCGATGGGAACCATTCGCGATATCATCGAACCTCGTGGTGCTGTTATTGTGGGTCATTGGCCAACTGAAGGTTATCACTTTGAAGTATCCAAAGGTATGGCAGATGACAATCACTTTATTGGTTTAGCCATTGATGAAGATCGTCAGCCTGAACTAACTGATGAACGTGTCGATGCATGGGTAAAACAAATCTCTGAAGAAATGTCCTTAGCAGAAATTATCGGCTAAGGCATATGAAATAGAGCCTAACCCATAGATCAGCTCACTTGTCGCTCTAAACGCATCATTCAAACAAGTGATCTAGTCTAAAATAGCCGATAAAGCATCCTAATAGGATAGGCTCTCAAGAGATTATCAAAATAATGAGACAAAGCATGGTTTCTATTTTTATTTTCCATGCCTATAATTGTAAAACAGTTTAGAAGACAACTGAATTTATGTTAAAAACGTCTCATTATTGTTAAATTTATGATTTAAGATACAGGACAAACCCGCATGACAGACAACAATAAAGCATTGAAAAATGCTGGACTCAAAGTCACTCTTCCAAGACTTAAGATTTTGGAAGTACTTCAAGAGCCTGAGTGCCACCACGTCAGTGCGGAAGATCTCTATAAAAAGCTGATCGACATGGGCGAAGAGATCGGGCTAGCTACCGTATACCGTGTATTAAACCAGTTTGATGATGCAGGTATCGTAACCCGCCATAACTTTGAGGGTGGAAAATCTGTATTCGAATTAACTCAGCAGCATCACCATGACCACTTAATCTGTTTAGATTGTGGCAAAGTGATTGAGTTTACTGACGAATCTATTGAAACTCGCCAGAAAAATATCGCCGCTCGCCATGGTATTAAATTATCTAACCATAGTTTATATCTATATGGCCATTGCGCAGATGGTGATTGCCGTGAAAATGCTGACGCACACGAAGCAAAAGAGTAAAAGAATCACAAGGTATTGCTACCCTATGAATAAATCATAGTAGCGACAAACGAAAAACCCCTGATAACCATGCTATTGCTAAATGTTATCAGGGGTTTTTATTTCCATAAATTATATTGTTATTCACACTATATTGGTGATTAAGCTCACTAATCTTCTGACAACTTTCACTTAAATCGCCAAATATCAGCACAGAGCTTGCATATTTAGCGCTCGATAATAAGTTGCAATTCAACCCAAATCCTTTATATTATTTTACATATGAATTTTCTTATATTAGAAATTATGCTGCCTTTATTAGTATAGGTACATAAATATCATCATAGATGATTTCCAATATATCAATAATATAAAATTTATATGTATTTAGCTTATTAACTCATTATAATTGTATTATCTTAAATTACAGTTATTCTTTAGTCTGTAACGAAGACGTTATATTACATTTTTTTTGTGTAGTCATTTTTTTTGACTAAACTCATTTATGTAGCTTTAGTCATTTTGTAAGAGATTAACTGATGAAAAAAACCTACCTTTTTCTTAATACTAGTTTTTTCTTCTGGTTTCTTACTTTGATAGGATGGTTTTTTAGTTACTCTGCCATCACCTTATTTTCATTTGTATTATCAATTTTGTTCTTGATCTTACACTTCAATCAAAAAAAGGTAAGTAAAATGTTCACCAAAAGACAAAACAAACCAACCCCTGAAGTAACCCCAACACCAACCGCTAGCACGCCCGAAGCACCCGCTAAGCTAGAAGAACAGATTACAATAGCAACCCCGACTATAAGTGAAGAGAAATCCAATACCATCATCTCAAGGGATGTCATTTTTGAAGGTAATATTACCTCTAATGAACAAGTACATATTTATGGCAAAGTGATTGGTAACATTATAGGGAAAAATAATACAGTGAAAGTCATGTTAAATGGCCAAGTTACTGGGAACATTACCAGTAAAGAGTTGATTGTTAACGGGCGAGTTGAAGGGGAATGTTTATCTGATTCGATAAGCATCGAAAATAATGGTGAAATTCATGGAACTATTCAATATAGTAATTTATCTATTAAGAAAGGTGGTATTTTATCAGGGCAAGCAAAAGTAAAAGAGGCTACTTTACATAATGAAAAAGTAACCCAATTAAAAGATAGGGTAAAACACGACCTTCACACCCCTACCGATAACATCGATAAAGACATCGCTTCTATATAATTATTAATAAATCTAAGTATTGTTTTAACCATTCAAAAAAGGTGAAATATATTCACCTTTTTTATTCAATCACCATTCCCTTAATATACGTATAATTAACTATTTCATTACATCATTTAATATTTAGTCTGCATGTTATTCCTATTTTTAGTAGATCACTGCCAAAATAATTAATTTAAAGCAGCAATCTACTCTCAAAAAAATTGATATTAAAATACAGTAAATGGCATCATCACCATAAATTTAATATCTTTTTCATCTTGGAAGATATTGCCATAACCACCGCCATAGCTAGGAATATCTGTATGGTTATCATATTTAGTAAAGTGCAACTTAAATAGTGTGTCTTTTGCACGGCCTGATTGTACTGTATATAAAATATCAAAGTTCCAAGCGCTTTCTCTTAAACGCACATCCTGAGCGTATTGTGAGTTAGTGCTCGGTTTTGCATCCCAACCATAAATATAGGATGTCCCAACTTTCCACCCTGCTAAATCCCAATTTTTTAAATCATACATTACACCTGCATACACCGCTTTTTCATTGTTCGCATTCCAATCAGAGCGGCCATCCCACCATATATCCATACGGCCGTTTGACGTCGCCCAACCCGGTGTCATACGTTGTAAAAAATAACCTTGGTTTCCTTCAGCTTTAACATATGTCCCTTCAACCTTAAAATCGAATTCGTCATAGGTATAACCTAATGTCATCGCTTGTAACCATGCTAAACCATCGTATACGTCATTAACACCACCGTCTGAAACTTTATCTTTCGAGCCATAAAATTGATAAGAAAGACGTAAATCGCGGTCAACTACAGGTACTGCATATGATACCTTCGCAAAATACTGGTCCATATAATCCTTTGCTTGACCGTATGAGCCTTCTAACACTAATGAATTTTTAAAATCATATTTAAAACCAATAGCATGTAAATAACTGATCCCTGTTTTACCATCCGCTTCTCGGAAATTGTACATATCACGATACCAAGGGGCTTTATAGCGGTCAGCCCATATGTACGACATGCTAAGTTCACCACTTTGCTCAAAATCAAATACCCCACCAACCTCTACCCCTCGGTAAGTTCCTGGCATATAGCTCCAATGAGAAGCAAGCAGTGTTTGCCCTGTTGGTTGAATATAGCCCCCTCTTCCCCAAAAAGGCCCATACTTCATTTTTGCCGCGGCTTTATAAATACTCACACCACTGCGGTCGCCTTTATATTTTTCATCCCAGCGTGTCTTTGCATCACTGAAACCAATTTCATTGGGAGCCGCAGGCCCACTATTGGATAATTCGATTGCGGTAAAACCAGCCAAATCTAAGCCAATAAAGTCCTGAAAATAACCTGAGGAAAAATCAAGGCTAGCGTTGAAAGTCGAGTGCTTAAGGTTATCTGCATATTTTTTATATTTGTCGCTATTTGGGTCTAAATCTTTACGTGAACGATCCCTTTGCCAATAGTAGAGTCCACCTTTTAGTGTCGAATCTTCCAAAAATTGCTCTGCTTGCATGATAGGATGATAACCAATTGGCAGCATAGCGATGGCTATTTTTAAGACGAGCAGTTTCCTGCCAGTATTGACATGTTTATTAACCATTCTTGTATTCCTCTAATAATTTTTAGTTTTAATTTTTCGGCCGAAATACGATTTAACTTTCCTTTTAAATCTAATAATTCACAATAACTTAAGCTATTTGTGATGTATTTAGCCTATTTTTTGCGACGCGAATTATCAACACAGATACTGGCTTTGTTGCCAAAATATGATCAGCGACACATTAATTTTTTTTAGTGATGGTTATCAATATTGATTACTCAATAAAAAATAAAATGTAACTATTTGATAAATAATTAAAATTAAACATGTACTAATAACAGCCTGGGTTAAAAAACAATTCAATAAATAGCTATCTAATGATTTATTTATCTTAATTTTATAGTAATTGCTTAAGTTATATCACCACATTGACCTAATTGAATAAAAATGTATAACTGGTATAAGCATATTTAGTTGGGTTTTCTTAATTTATTTCACATATTAGAGAAAATGGATGACTCAGAATAACGAACAAGGCTGGAGCGTACTCCTTACGGGTAAAAACCTTTGGCTAACTCTAGCGTTAGCAGGGGGCATTTGCCTACATGCGATTAATGTTTATATCACTATCACAACGCTCCCTTCTGTCGTTAGGGATATTGGTGGTATCCGATTCTATGCATGGAATACAACTTTATTTATCCTTTCATCCATTATTCTTTCTGCACTAACCTCTCGGATTTTAAACCATCTCGGTCCTAAACGGAGTTATTTACTCGCTACTGCTATCTTCCTAATTGGCTCTGTTATTTGTGCCATCACGCCTTCTATGTTTATCATGTTGCTTGGCCGGATTATTCAAGGAGCAGGCGGGGGAATATTACTGACACTTTCCTACTCAATGGTGCATATTGTTTTCCCTCAGCACCTATGGTCAAAAGTATTAGCCATGATGTCGAGTATGTGGGGGATGGCAACATTACTGGGCCCCGCATTAGGTGGTTTTTTTGCTGAATATGATATCTGGCGCGGTGCATTTTGGTGCTTAGTATTTGTTGGGATACCTTATTTATGGCTAACGTGGTTGATTTTACCAAGTCATAATTTAACTGAAAAATGCCCTCAAGACCCAATCCCACTGCAAGCTTTGTTGCTACTTTCTGCCGCAGTATTGGCTATTTCACTTGGAAGTCTAAGTAAAGCAAGTCTAATCCCTATTCTTGGGATGTTAATTGCCATTTTATTATGTATACGATTAGTTAAACTTGAACGGACAGCCGAAAATACACTATTTCCCCAAGGTACATTCCATTACAAAGCACAACTTGCTCCTATTTACCTTACGATGGCGCTATTAGGGCTAAGTGTGCAAACAGAAGTTTTTGTCCCTTATTTTTTACAAACCCTTCATGGTGTTGCTCCATTAATGTCAGGCTACTTGGCCGCCTTAGTTGGAGCAGGATGGTCATGTTCAGCCATTATCTCGTCTTCATGCAAACCCGAACATGCGATAAAAACTATACGAATAGGCCCTTTTATTACCTTTAGTGCATTAGCTATTTTAGCACTTTTCATAACAAACATTTGGCAGATTGAAACGCTGCAAATCTGGATAATCTGCTTAGCATTATTCACAACAGGAGCTAGTATCGGCGCAGCTTGGCCACATTTGCTAACCCGTGTCCTGCAAGTTTCTATCGGCCCTGAATCACAAAAAGCCTCTTCAGCGATTACCACATTGCAGCTATTCTCCACTGCGTTTGGCGCATCTTTAGCTGGGTTAATCGCCAACCTTGCAGGGTTATCAGTACCAGGGGGAGTTGAAGGGGCGCAATCCTCAGCGAGTTGGCTATTTGCTGTGTTTTCACTGATCCCTTTACTTGCCTTAATGACGGCAAATATCGTTGCTAACAGAATGAAAGGTCAGTAACTAGAAGGCGGTAAACTCACCGCCTTCTATGCATGGTTAATATTGTTCAAATAGTTCTTGAATTTGTTTTGCATCCTTCGTTTGCGTCAAAGCTAATTGTAGTAAAACTCGTGCTTTTTGTGGGTTTAACCGTTCTGATGCTACAAAGCCATATAAGTTATCATCAACTTCCGCATTGCGTGTGGTATAGCCTGTTGGTACACGGCTTGAACGCACGACCACAACATCTTCTTTTGCTGCGTTTGCTAAGGCATCAAATACTGTTTTATACATATTACCATTACCGACTCCCGCACTTACTATCCCCTCAACCCCTTCTTCTCTAAGTGCTTTAACTGGTGCTGCGGAGGCATTAGCATAATTATAAACAATACCCACCATCGGTAGTTTTTCGAGTTTACTCACATCAAATACCCCCTTATCACTACGGGGCTGGGCAGCTTGGAAGTACGTCACTTTACCATCATGAATAAACCCTTCGGCCCCCGCGTTCACTGCATCAAACGCTTGTACTTCTGTAGTACTCATTTTCATCACATTGCGGCCTTGAACAACTTTATCATTCATAGCCATTAAAACCCCACGCTGCCCTGCTGATTTGTCTGTCGCTAAAACGACGGCGTTATACAAATTAAGCGGGCCGTCGGCACCTAACGCCGTTGAGGGGCGCATTGCCCCCACTAATACAATAGGTTTTTTACAACTCGTGGTTAAATCGAGAAAAAAAGCAGTTTCTTCTAATGTATCAGTCCCATGAGTGATCACAAAACCATCAGTTTTATCACAATCTTGATTAATCTTTTTAGCCAGTGTTAGCCAAACTTGGTCATTCATATCTTGGGAACCGATATTCACCAACTGCTCACCACTTAAATTAGCAATTTTTTTAGTTTCAGGAACAGCATTAATTAATGCGTCAATCCCGACTTTACCTGCTTGGTAGTTTGAAGAGGTTGCTGAATCTCCGCCTCCAGCAATAGTCCCTCCCGTCGCTAATACCGTAATATTGGGTTGGGCAATTGCTGATACGGCAAACAATGAAACCAGTGTCGCGAGCAGCGCTTTATTTCTGTTTTTCATCTTAATTTCCTTTCATTAATAAACTTCAGTTATTATGTGTATTTGTGCTGGGTTTTATGTGATCTATATAATTATTTTACGATAAATAATGAATTTTAAGATGATTTCTCTATGAACGAATAAAAAGCGTGAGGCTGACGACAAAAATCCGTATCATAGCCCGTTTGAAACACCCTACTCACAAGTGACTGACAATGAGCCAAACTTTTATACCCGGCAAAGATGCCGCTCTTGAAGATTCCATCGATGCATTTCAAACCAAATTAAAAAAATTGGGGTTTGATATTGAAGAAGCATCTTGGTTAAACCCTGTACCAAACGTTTGGTCAGTACATATTCGCGATAAAGAATGCCCTCTTTGCTTTACTAATGGCAAAGGTGCGAGCAAAAAAGCGGCATTAGCCTCTGCACTTGGCGAGTATTTTGAACGTTTATCAACTAACTACTTCTTTGCTGACTTTTACTTAGGTAAAGCGATTTCTGAAGGGGACTTTGTTCATTATCCCAATGAAAAATGGTTCCCACTGACAGAAGATGACAGCTTGCCTGAAGGCTTATTAGATAGCCGTCTGCTCAAATTCTATGACCCAGATAACGCATTAGCAGCAAGCCAATTAATTGATTTGCAATCAGGTAATGAAGAACGGGGTATTTGCGCCCTACCATTTACCCGCCAATCAGACGATAAAACGGTTTATATTCCAATGAATATCGTTGGCAATTTATACGTTTCTAACGGTATGTCTGCGGGAAATACAGCGAATGAAGCCCGAGTACAAGGCCTTTCTGAAGTCTTTGAACGTTTTGTAAAAAACAAAATTATCGCAGAAAGTATCAGCTTACCAACGATCCCAGCAGACGTGATGGCACGTTACCCTAGCGTAGTTGAAGCTATTGATACCCTTGAAAAAGAAGGCTTCCCAATTTTCTGCTACGACGCTTCATTAGGTGGGAAATACCCTGTCATTTGTGTCGTGTTATTTAACCCACAAAATGGCACTTGTTTTGCCTCATTTGGAGCTCACCCTGACTTTGGTGTTGCCCTTGAACGTACCGTCACTGAATTACTGCAAGGTCGTGGCTTAAAAGACCTCGATGTATTCAATGCCCCAACGTTTGATGACGAAGAAGTGGCTGAACACACCAATCTTGAAACTCACTTTATTGATTCAAGTGGTTTAATTAGCTGGGATCTATTCAAAGATGATGCGGATTATGCATTTGCAGATTGGAGTTTCAAAGGGACAACCCAAGAAGAATTTGCAACGCTTATCAGTATCTTCAATACCTTAGATGCAGAAGTGTATATTGCGGACTATAACCATTTAGGCGTATACGCATGCCGTATCTTAGTACCGGGTATGTCTGATATTTACCCGGTTGAAGACCTACATATCGCCAATAATGCGATGGGGGCTTATTTACGCGATACTATTATTAATTTGCCGGATAGCCAATGGGAAAAGCAAGACTACCTTGCCCTTATTGAGCAATTAGATGATGACGGTCTAGACGACTTCACCCGTGTCCGTGAGCTACTTGGTTTAGCTGTGGGTAAAGATAACGGCTGGAGCAACCTGCGTATTGGTGAGCTAAAATCCATGCTAGCACTGGCTGGTGGTGACCTTGAGCAAGCATTAGCTTGGGTTGAGTGGACGCAAGATTTCAACAGTTCAGTATTTACTGCAGAGCGTGCGAATTATTATCGTTGTTTGCAAACCCTGCTGTTGCTTTCTCAAGAAGAACAGCGTGAGCCTACTCAATACTACAACGCATTTGTTCGTATGTATGGGAAAGAAGCGGTGGATGCAGCATCTGCGGCTCTTGCGGGTGAATCATGTTTCTATGGTTTGTGGTCCATTGACGATGAACTAAAAGCGTTACCTGCACATCAAGCCTTGCTTGCCGCTTATGAAAAACTACAAAAAGCGAAAAGAGACAACGCATAATAGGTATTAGTTTATTGACGGGGTATCCTTACCCCGTCAATATTTAGTTTTATTCTAAATAACTTATAAATCGAGTGAACGTTTCCACAGTAAAAAATCATACTGCTCTAAACGGTCTGCTTTGACTTTATAGTCCCCACTCGCCGTTTCAATAACACGCTCAAACAACCCTTCGCTTATCGTCGGTAATGGGACACCCTCTATAATTGGCCCGCAATCATAATCAATCATATCCGATAAACGCTCTGCTATTGCGCTATTTGTGGATATTTTCAACACCGGAACAATTGGGTTCCCTGTCGGCGTACCAAGACCCGTCGAGAAGATAACCACATTACATCCCGCAGCCACTAACCCCGTAACTGCATCCACATCGTTACCGGGCGTACAAACTAACGATAACCCACTATTTGGCATTGGCTCTGCATAATCACACACCGCACTAATTGGCGATGTTCCACCCTTTTTAGCCGCTCCCGTTGATTTAATTGCATCTGTTATCAACCCATCTGCAATATTGCCCGGACTTGGGTTATCTGCAATGGTCGTACTAAAGAAATTTGCCGTTTTTTCATAGCGTTCCATTAGTTCAAGGAATTTCTTTTTATCATCAAAAGCGATACAGCGTTTCACCATATCCCCTTCAGCACCACAGAGTTCGGGGAATTCCGCTAAACCAGATGCGCCGCCAAGAGTCACTAACCAATCAGAAACTAACCCCATTGCAGGGTTACCAGAAATCCCTGAAAAACCATCAGATGCCCCGCATTTAACACCTAGTTTTAAATATGATAGAGGGACATCAACCCGAGACTGAGGCTTAACTGCTTTCATGCTCTCATACATTTGCTTTAATGCCGTTTGCATCATTTGTTCCTCGCTGTTCCATTCTTGTTGACGGAAATACAGCGTCGGTTTATCAAAGTTAGGATTACGGGCAAAAAGTGATTCTTTGAACATGTCCCGCTGTGCTTTTTCACAACCTAAACTAAATACAGTGATCCCAATGACATTAGGATGGTCTGCATAAGCCGCAAGCACATCACACATCGTTTTGCTGTCTGACGTTGCCCCACCGCACCCGCTGGTTACAGTAATACAGCGAACACCTTCTATATGTGGAAATAGTTTTGGCTTAGTGATTGCCTCTTGTGCGCCTGCCGTTAAATCAAGTGCGAAACTTTTTAAGCTATTATTGCTGTAACCCAATGCGTCATTAAGAGCATCAGTCAACTTAGTCACATTGCGGTTTTCACAAAACACTAATGGAAAAATTAACCAGTAATTAGCCGTACCAACGCGGCCATCATCCCGTAAATACCCTTTAAATGTACGCCCCTTATATTGTGAAACATCTGGGGCCAGCCATTCATAAGGCTCTTGTTCTAACGAAACAGGTGCAGCATAGTGGCGGATATTATCAACCGTAATTGCCTCACCTTTTGCGATAGCTTTTGTGGCTTTCCCTACTGCCGTACCATACATAGACACAATGCCATCAACAGGGATAGCTTCAAGGGCAAATTTGTGCTTGGCTTTGACCTCTGTCACTAACGTAACGCTTTCATTTCCCCATTGATAAGTCTCACCTGCATGTAAGTCTTTCAGCGCTACAATCAGATTATCACTTTCATCTATTCTTAATATTTTTTGCATGTTTCACCTTCCAGAAATCAAGCTATTAATTTGACGGTAACGCCTTAATATTTTTTTTATGTGTATTCTTTTTTAGTAACCCAATAAGCAATGCGCACCCCACAGTGATCACCGCTAAAGTGACAATACCCGCGGTAGTACTATTCATCATTTTATCGACCTCAACGCGAATGATTGGCGCAAGGAATGAGCAAAATGCCCCCATCGTAGTACAAAAGCCGATCCCTGCAGCAAGTGCTGGGCCGCTCAATAGCTGTGGAGGAAATGTCCAAAAAATCGGTTGCACTGATAAAAAACCTACCGCGCTTAAACAGAGAGCTGCAATAGCGAATACCGGACTCGCAAATGCAGATAATGCAAGACCTAAAGCGGCTGCTAGCATACACACAACAGAGATTTCGATGCGACGATTTGGGTACCTGTCAGCAATACGAGGGATAAAATACACCCCGAATGCAGAACAAGCCCAAGGGATTGCAGCCACCAGTGATTGTTTAAAGCCTAGGCTTTCCCCCATGAGGGATGCAACTTGAGAAGGTAAAAAGAACATCAAACCATACACTGAAATTTGGATCGTGCCGTAAATCAATGCCAAGTGCCATACTTTGGCATTTTTCAGTGCAGATAATACCGATGTTGTTTCTGTTTTTTCATTTTCTTTTGCTAACTGCTCTGTCAGTGCTTTTTTCTCTTCATCAGTAAGAAAACGTGCTTTTTCGGGGCTATCATCCAGATAAAAGAATGCAAAGATACCAATAACAATCGCGGGTAAGCCTTCAATAACAAACATCCAGAACCATCCCGGACGACCTAACCAACCATGTAATTCAAGCAAAGCTCCTGATAACGGTGAACCTAAAGTTAACGCAAGTGGCACACCAAGAACAAAAATACCAATCACTGAGCCACGAACATTATTTGGAAAATAAATAGAAGCTAGTAATAAGATCCCTGGATAAAACCCAGCTTCACCCAGCCCAAGTAAAAAACGCAAAATAATAAATTGCGTTTCATTGGTAACAAACCCTGTCATTGCAGAAAGAACCCCCCAAATGACCGTCGTAATACTGAGCCATTTTTGGGCGCCTATTTTATTTAAAATCAAGTTTGCGGGAATACCAAATAATGCATACGCGGCAAAGAAAATCCCTGCACCAAATGCAAAGGCAGAATCTGATAAGCCAATATCCACTTGCATGGCATCTTTGGCAAAACCAACATTCACTCGGTCAATGAATGCAACAAAATACAAAATAAACATCAGGGGGACTAAACGCTTCCACGATTTGGCTATCGCAGAATTTAAAACGGGATTGTTATAAGCTTTTATCGTTGCCATGATATTTTTTCCCTGTCAGTAAGATGTTCTATGTTTTGGATTCAGGAAAGATTAGAGCGGTGCATCAGCAAGTGCCAATAGCTGCTGAAGCTGCTCTGTCTGTGTACTGTTCAATCCAATAAATGGTGATGTGCAATGTTCAGAATTAATCACCCCTTTGAGTTGTAACGCTTTTTTAAATGTTGGAATAAATGGCGTATTCACCCCATAAATCGCCATTAATTGGTCGACGCGTTGCTGATATTTTGCGACTAATGCTAAATCACCTTGAGCAAAAGCCTGCATCCATGATGCAAAAAATTGAGGGAAAATATTCGATAAACCGCCGATACAGCCACTTCCGCCAGACAACACGACATGAGCAAAGTTATTGTCATAGCCTGCATAAACTTCAAAATGTGGGAGCCGTGATTTTACTGTTTCAATCACTTGAGCTGTATGAGAAGTGTCAGGAATGGTATCTTTTAGCCCAACAATATTAGTGTATTTATCCGCTAAGCGAAGACAAACCTCAGGAGAAACAGAGTAGCCAGTGCGCTCAGGGAAGTTATAAATAAAAATTTTAGCGGGTGTTTTTTCCGCAATCGTACTGTAAAAACGGTAAACCCCTTCATCGTCTAGTGGGAAATAATACGGGCTAATGATCATCACACCGTCAATTTCCTGCTCATAGGCAAAATTAGCCAATTCAATGGATTCATTCACATCTAGGCGGCTTGCCCCTGCATAAACATGCATTCCTTCTTTTTGATAACCGCCACAAAGTTCTATTAATGCTTTTGAATTCTGCATATTTAATGCAAAAAACTCCCCAGTACTCCCCATCGTCACAAAACCTGACACCTTTCCTTTCAAAGAGTCATAAACGTGTAAGTTCTGTTCAAGATCTACTCGCCCCTTGTCATCAAAAACGGTCACTACGGGGGTAATATAACGACTTTCCATACTTTTTTTCTCCATTATTCTTTTTCTTCACCAATCATTGTTCATATATACAAACTACATTCATAAATAAAAACACAGTCAAATAAACACGAATTCTAGATGGAGTCAAATTTATCCATTAATTTTAACTATTCACTTAATGAATTGATTAATTGAGATTTAATTGATAAAAGGGATAATAACGGTAGATTAAATCTATTTTTTTTATTAAAAAATTTTGAGCAGTATCACGGCTTTTTATTGCTCATATCAGGTTTATTCATGATGGAAATGAGATAAATCGTTTTTCTACGGCGATTTACATCGTGTTATTTTAAACCTAGAATAGCGGCAAAATTAATCAGGGAGATAGTTCAATGTCTACGGGGCACATGCCGACAATTCGAGTATTAGAGATACTTCAAGTTTTAGCGGCTGAAAATACTGGGCTTTCTTTGACACAACTTTCTGATAAAACTAATATTTTAAAGGGGACAATTTACCCTATTTTAAAAACATTGGCTGAGTTTCGGTATATCAATTACGATGATAAGAGCCAGCTTTACTATTTAGGTATTGCGTGCTCAATTCTTTCCCGCTCATTTTTCGAAAAATCATATTGGTTGAAAATGATACATCGAGAGATGACGCAAATTGTTGAAGAGTGTAATGAAGTTTGCCAAATGGGCATCTTAGATGGCGCTGATGTACTATACATAGACAAAGTGCAATCTGCACAAAAAGTCCAACTAATTTCTAACATTGGAACCCGCTTACCCGCCATTTATTCAGCATTGGGTAAAGCGATGATTTTTAACTATACTGACCAACAAATTGCTCAACTATACCCTTCTGGCTTTACGCCACTCACTCAATATAGTGTGCAAACTCTACCTGAATTGCGTCAGCAACTTAATATTGTTAGCCAAAATGGCTATGCCGTAGACAATAAAGAAATCAACGAAGAAACAACTTGCTATGCTGTGGCATTGCGCCAACGTAATAAAATCATTGCAGCAATTAGTGTATCTATTCCGACCTTCCGCAGTGATAAACAAAAAGTTGATCAAGTCATCAAAACATTGCTCAACAGCCGTGAACGCATCGAACAAGAGCTAAATACATTAGAAGATATTGAATTTTATACTGAAAACTAATTTAGCGTCTTCATAAAAATTTAAAGTATTGGTTGCTTCCATCAAAGATTATTTTCTTATAATTGGCATAATTGTTAGATAAATATTGCTCGTTAATATAACTAACTAAAAAGTGGTATATCAGATTAAAGTTATACAAGTTAGGGGGATATATACACATAAGTTAAATTAAATATTAAACGGATCATATTCATCTTAAATAATTAACATTTGCACGTATTTTTTTACTTAATCCTGGCCTTAAGATAGCCTTTATAAAAATATTTTATAAATTTTAAAAAATATTTTTATGTTATTTTTCATTTGGTTACAGTTGATTTTAACATTTAATTAACCATTTTGACCACTTTCTCTAGAGACTTCATGATCCACATCAAATTTCTCATTTATCCCCTTTGTTACTATTATTGCGTGCTATAATTAATCAACTTTGTAAGAGAGTGTTGGTATGAAAGCTGACAACCCTTTTAATTTACTGCCACCAGCTGTAATGGCGCAAGTCGCAGATGATGCGGCCTTTTATAAGGCGAATAAGCATCCTGCAATTACTTACTTGTCAGCATTCACTGCCGGTATTTTTATCTCTATCGCATTTGTATTTTACATCACTGCAACTACAGGGGCGGCTGAAGCGCCTTATGGTTTTACTAAGCTCATTGGTGGGATTTGTTTCTCCTTGGGTCTGATGCTAGTCGTTGTATGCGGTGCCGACCTTTTCACTTCTACCGTACTCACTATTGTTTCGAAAGCCACAGGCAGGATCACTTGGGGACAAATGTTCCGTAATTGGTTTCATGTCTACATTGGTAACTTAATTGGTGCATTGTTCTTTGTCGCAATTATCTGGTTCGCAGGGCAATATACTGCAGCAAATGGGCTATGGGGTCTTAACGTTTTACAAACCACCAGCCATAAATTACACCATACTTTTGTTGAAGCTGTTGCATTAGGAATTTTAGCAAACTTAATGGTCTGCCTTGCGGTTTGGATGAGTTATTCAGGTCGTAGCTTAACTGATAAACTGGTTGTTCTTGTTCTGCCTGTTGCTATGTTTGTAGCAAGCGGTTTTGAACATAGCATTGCAAATATGTTTATGATCCCATTAGGGATTATGATTAAAGAATTTGCTCCTGCTGAATATTGGGCTCAAATCAATATGTCACCAGAGCAGTTTTCGCACCTAACAGTCGGAAACTTTATTACAGATAACTTAATTCCAGTCACTATTGGAAATATTATTGGCGGCGCGATTTTAGTCGGCCTCATTTATTGGTTCATGCATTTACGTGGTGGCCAAAAACATTAATAGCCACTGACACACACAAAAAGATTTATTAAGATCCTTAAAAGATCCATTGTTAAAAGGTAAAAGTATCATGTCCGAGTTAAATGAAAAATTCGCTTTAGCATGGCAAGGTTTTAACCAAGGTAACTGGCAGGATAACGTCGATGTACGTGATTTTATCCAGAAAAACTACACTCCATATGAAGGTGATGAATCTTTCTTAGCAGGCTCTACCCCAGCGACTGACGCACTGTGGGATAAAGTCATGGAAGGGATCAAAATCGAAAACCGCACTCACGCGCCAGTTGATTTTGACACAGATGTTGCGTCAACTATCACTTCCCATGATGCTGGTTACATTACTAAAGAATTAGAAAAAATCGTTGGTTTACAAACTGACGCCCCTCTGAAACGTGGTCTTATCCCGTTCGGTGGTATCAAAATGGTTGAAGGCTCATGTAAAGCTTATGACCGCACTTTAGACCCAGAAATCAAAAAAATCTTCACTGAATATCGTAAGACTCACAACCAAGGTGTTTTCGACGTTTACACACCAGACATCTTAAAATGCCGTAAATCAGGTATCTTAACAGGTCTACCGGATGCATATGGTCGTGGTCGTATCATCGGTGACTACCGTCGCGTTGCACTGTACGGTATTGATTTCCTGATGAAAGACAAATTTAACCAATTCACCTCTTTGCAAGAAAGATTAGAAAAAGGTGAAGACCTGCAAATGACTATCCAACTACGCGAAGAAATTGCTGAACAGCACCGCGCATTGGGTCAAATGAAAGAAATGGCTGCAAAATACGGTTACGATATTTCTGCACCAGCAACAAATGCACAAGAAGCTGTACAGTGGACTTACTTCGGTTACTTAGCCGCAGTGAAATCACAAAATGGTGCAGCAATGTCATTTGGTCGTGTTTCAACGTTCTTAGACGTTTATATCCAACGTGATATCGAAGCAGGTAAACTGACTGAACAACAAGCGCAAGAACTGATTGACCACTTAGTCATGAAACTGCGTATGGTACGTTTCTTACGTACACCTGAATACGATGAGCTATTCTCTGGTGACCCAATTTGGGCAACAGAATCATTAGCGGGTATGGGTCTTGATGGCCGTACTTTAGTCACCAAAAATACGTTCCGCTTCCTGAACACACTGTATACCATGGGCCCATCTCCAGAGCCTAACATGACTATTTTGTGGTCAGAAAAACTGCCATTGAATTTCAAAAAATATGCGGCAAAAGTCTCTATCGATACTTCATCTGTTCAATATGAAAACGACGACCTGATGCGTCCAGATTTCAACAACGATGACTACGCTATTGCATGTTGTGTTAGCCCAATGATTGTTGGTAAACAAATGCAGTTCTTCGGTGCTCGTGCTAACTTAGCGAAAACCATGCTGTATACCATCAATGGTGGTATCGATGAAAAACTGAAAATGCAAGTTGGTCCTAAACATGCGCCAATCATGGACGAAGTCCTTGACTTCGATACTGTGATGAATCAAATGGATGGCTTTATGGACTGGTTAGCAACTCAGTACGTCACTGCACTGAACTGCATCCACTTCATGCACGACAAATATAGCTATGAAGCTTCTCTAATGGCGCTGCATGACCGTGATGTCTATCGTACAATGGCATGTGGTATTGCGGGTCTGTCTGTTGCAGCTGACTCACTGTCTGCGATTAAGTATGCCAAAGTTAAACCAATTCGTGATGAAGACGGTATTGCAATCGACTTTGAAATCGAAGGCGAGTATCCACAATTCGGTAATAACGATTCTCGTGTAGATGATATCGCGTGTGACTTAGTTGAACGTTTCATGAAGAAAATTCAGAAACTGCCTACTTATCGTAACGCAGTACCAACTCAGTCAATCTTAACTATCACATCTAACGTTGTGTATGGTAAGAAAACAGGTAATACCCCTGATGGTCGTCGAGCAGGTGCTCCGTTTGGCCCAGGTGCAAACCCTATGCACGGCCGTGACCAAAAAGGTGCGGTTGCATCGTTAACTTCTGTTGCTAAACTGCCATTTGCTTACGCGAAAGACGGTATTTCTTATACTTTCTCTATCGTACCAAATGCATTAGGTAAAGATGACGATGTTCGTAAAACTAACTTAGCAGGTCTGATGGATGGTTACTTCCACCATGAAGCGTCTATCGAAGGCGGTCAGCACCTGAACGTTAACGTTATGAACCGTGAAATGCTGTTAGATGCAATGGAAAACCCAGAAAAATACCCACAACTGACTATCCGTGTATCTGGTTACGCAGTGCGTTTCAACTCACTGACTAAAGAACAACAGCAAGACGTTATTACTCGTACTTTCACCAGTACAATGTAATAATTAGCTTATTAAAATAAAGTAAATTAAAGGCCCCGTTTTATGGGGTCTTTTTATCTATACCAGCAACGATATTTTTCTCTCTAAAGTTTGCGGTATGACGGATATTTTGGAGTGCCTGCTATGTCTATCGATGATACTAAAACTAAAACAATAGCGACAACTAATGTGACAGAAACCCCTGCCGTACTTGGCCGTATTCACTCTTTTGAATCATGCGGTACCGTCGATGGTCCGGGGATCCGCTTTATTGTCTTTTTCCAAGGCTGCCTAATGCGCTGTCTGTATTGTCATAACCGCGATACATGGGATACCCACGGCGGTCAAATTGTGACTGTCGATGAACTAATGAAAGAAGCAGTTACCTATCGCCATTTTATGAATGCAACCGGTGGTGGTGTTACCGCATCCGGTGGCGAGGCAATTTTGCAGGCAGAATTTGTCCGCGATTGGTTCCGCGCCTGTAAAAAAGAAAATATCCATACTTGCTTAGATACGAATGGCTTTGTGCGCCGTTATGACCCTGTTATTGATGAACTAATGGATGTTACTGATTTAGTCATGCTCGATTTAAAACAAATCAATGATGATATCCACCAAAAATTAGTGGGTGTATCCAACCAGCGTACACTTGAATTCGCTCGCTATCTGGCTAAACGTAATCAAAAAACATGGGTTCGCTATGTCGTTGTGCCAGGTTGGAGTGATGATGACCACTCAGTGCATCTGCTAGGTGAGTTTACTAAAGATATGAGTAATATCGAAAAAATCGAGTTATTACCTTACCATGAGCTGGGTAAACACAAGTGGGAAACTATGGGTGAAGAATATAAACTTGATGGGGTGAGACCACCATCAAAAGAAGTCATGGAGCGTGTTAAAAGTATTCTCGAAAGCTATGGCCATAAAGTGATGTATTAATACTCGTTGGGGCTTGAAATAAAGCCCCCCTTACCTTAGCGTATTGCAACTGGCTCTGTTAGTTGGGGTTGGTTTTATCAAGCAATACGCAGGTATAAAACAATTTATCCGATGCAAGTTTCCATTTCCGTATATTGTTTTTGAATTAATAACGAATATTTGGAATTGGTAATCAAACATAGAAAATGCTGTTTTACGTACCTTTCAAATACTGCAAAAACAGACCAACCGAGAATGAATCTGCGACTATGTGTTGATGCGACGTAGCCAGCCTCCCTTAAATCTACAAATAGCATAATTCAATGATAGAGCGGCCTTTGAATTTAATTTCTTTATTAACAGTTAGTAAAGAAGCTTTATTAATAAAAGCTTGAACTTTTATTGTGCCTTTTATATTAGAAAAAAGAGCAGGTTGCAAACTCCCTAATTTTGCCCAAGATATGATTTTATTTGAAGAATCATTAGGTAATAAATCACCATTCGCATGTTGCCAAATGATATTTTGGTCTCCACAAGATGCATTACCTGATATTGGCTGCACTCTCTCTGCCTTATTATCTACATATAAAGAACCTAAATCTAACGCTATCGCATATCCACCAATTGGAACACCTTCCTGAGTATTACCTAATCCCCCTGCCATCATATTGTTATTTAATAACTGAACAGGAGGAACTCCATAACCGCTAACACCTTCTTGTTTATTTGGCGCAAGTGAACGTTCAATTTGATTAAAAGTTTGGAGTGCTATAGCAGTTTTCCCCGAATCACATTGTACAGTGAAGTTAATATTTTTTTCGGGTAATATTGTATAAGAATAATTACTTAACTCATTTCTATTTATAGCACCATAGTCAATTGAGGTAGAATCAACAATAAGATTACATGCTGTTGTCATTTCTGAATAGCTAATACTTAAACTTGTACTTCCACCCAACGTTTTTAACGGTATTTTGTTCCTAACAACAACACCTTTTTTACTCAATGAATTAATTTTTAAATCAACAAGTAAATTGAAGGAAAATACTTTTCCTTTTTCACCCTGTGCGGGTTGAATACGTAGATTGGGATGAATTTTAACATCTTTTTGTGATGAGTTGATTCTATTTGAGCTATTTAATTCAATAGCATCGATTAAAATAGGTTTCCCATCAAGCATCGGATTATTTACATTTAAAATAGCTTCAGATGTATTATTTGAAAAGGTATTGCTAATCGTAGAAAAATCAATATATGGGGTAGTTTCTTCACTGCACTCTACTACTACAGGAACAATCCGATTCCCCGCATATACCACACCATTTTGTTTTTTTGTATTAAAATCAGCTAAGGTATCATAGTTAACCTCATCTGTTCCCAAGTTGATGTTACATGTCCCATGACCATCTGATGCAAATGCACTAAAAGATAGGCAAGTTAGTAGCCCTGCAATTAATTTTATCATTCTAAAGCCTTTAGTTAGCCATAAAGCAAATAGGGTTTATTATTGTAAACAATTCAGTTTTCGAAATACCAACATCACTAGTGAGATTAATAGTGCATTTTTTATTATTGCCTACGTCAACAAAATAACTTGTCGGCAAGGATAGATTATCGATAATAATTCGCCCAGCATTGTCAGTTATGGTTAATAAATCACCGTTTTTATCATATACTTTTAAATTTTTAGAAAGTTTCTTCCCATTAAATGATGGAGTTAAAATAGCTCGGTTAACTTGATTAATGTAGAAATTAACCAAGGGAACACTTCCATTAGCAGGTTGAAATTCTATAATCCCATAGGGAGCATTCATATTTTTAGGTAATTTTCGGTAGTCTATCTTAGCATAATTAGTTCTATAACTATCTATACTTGGTATTACCGCGTAACCTTTACTATTAGTCATCACTGTTCCTGATGAAGATTGTATTGGAATATTTTCTTGGTTTTCTGTTTTTGCTATAGCAAATGTATTCGCTATTCTTTTCGATGAAAAAATGAGTTCATTATCAAAATAAACCATGCCGCCGGATAACGACCCATAGTAACTACTGGTATTATTACCTTTACTAATATTACCCGAAAGTAAAGTGACCGGTGTAGTATAATTCATATTCAATGAGACATTTTGATTACTTGGTTCTGTATTTTTATTCGCACTAATCGAATAACTTAAGTTATCATAATTATGGTTGCTATATCGCGTTCCGTAACTTTTGTTATTGTCATACTGATTCATCCAACTCGATAAATTTTGCCTATCCCCTAACGAAATATCGACATTTAAATAAATAGTGTTATCATTTGTGTGGTTATATAGCCTTCTCTCATATCCTAAATAAACATTATATTTATTTGCATATAAGTTGTTCCAATTAGCATTATAATAATTAATCGCTCTGTCACCAAGAGAACGGTTCCAACTTAATGAAAATGACCCTAAGCTATTGAAATGTGTATTTACACCAATACCATATTGAGTTTCACTGCTGTTTACATGATTTGAATACATTATTGTATCGTAATCATTCAATGTTTCGTTAAAGTCTTTGTATTCTTTACTTCTATATAAAGAGTTCGCCGCTAAATTAGTATTCGCGATAACTGGATAATTATAACTTAATGTATAATACTCACCGTATTTGTTGTCCATATCTTTAGATATATTAGTTGTTATAGTTGCTAGTGATAAATTCGGAAATTCATAAGTATTACTGAGCCCCACACCTTGGTAATCTTTTGATGCAAGCCCCCCGACAACAACCAACATATCTGGACGTAGATTAAACCCTTTACTGACATTCATAACATAAGGCTTTTTATCTGCTTTATTTTGGTTAACTTTACCTAAGCCAAATGTTATATCTTTATTGATACTATTTGAGGCTAATATAAATGAACTAGCAGGAACGATAAATGTACTTTCTTTATTACTTTGGTTTATAACCGTTACTGATAAATCCAACCGATTATTTAATAGCGGAAGGTTTTCTAATGTATAAGGGCCTTCTGGGACAGTTGTTGTATAAATTAAAATTCCCGCTTGCCTTACTTCAATCACAGAACGTTCAAATGCGATACCATTGACGATACCACCGCCTTGAGATGAGCTATCTAATGCCAATTCCGGAACTAACTGAAAGCCAATAACTTGCCCAGAGCTAAAAAACGAATTCGATAAATTAATCTGGCCAACCTGCAAGTTTTTTTTAAGAGGTTCTAATGTTTTCTCTGCATATAAGGTTTGATGATCAAAACTCGTTTCGCCATTAAAATACGTATATGTTTGGTCGCTTCTCACAATCCAATTGTATACATTGAATCCTAATGTAAGATTTGAATTAAAAAATGACTGAGAAGCAAAATCACTTTTAGTAGAAAAATATTTTATATCATAATTGAAAACGCCTGATTTCCCTGTGTGAAGCCAATCATTTGTTGATTTATTTTTTAACAGTGATGGCGATGCGTAGATATTGACGCGTAAATCACCAGGTATCAGTTCTACCTCTAAATTATCGTAGTCCTTTATTGTTGGACACGTTGAATTAATTTTAGATAGTTCGATATTTGTAGTATTAATAAACTTAGTATCAAGACAAAGCTCTCCTTGAGAGTTAAATAAAAAAGAACTCTGACCAATATATTTATCATTTAAAAACACACTAACGATATTTTCGCCTTGAGGAAAATGAGCCTTTTCACTATATAACTTTGCAATATCACTAGGTATTCCTTTGTGTTTTAGTGCATCTTGGTCGAAGACTACTTCTTTCGCATAGGAAGAAGTAGCCACAAATAGCAAAATTGCAACAATTTTATTCTTTTTTTTTCTAGTCATTTTTACTAGTTATTTAACTTGATAGAATATTTTTGCGTGGTTGAATACCCCCATTGAGTAAATGGTTGTATAGTAACCCCATCAATCAGTGTCGGCGAACGTTGAGATGTAGTTAACTCTATAGATTGATTAGGTAAAATATAATTAGATGGTAACACCCACTCAATATTCCCAGGCTTACTCAATACACTATTGCTTAATCTTACAATATAAGGGCTAGGGTTAGTTACGATTAACGTATTTTTTTCATACTTCCATTTTAACAATTCCCAAGGAGTATCATTTTCAGGCAAGTTTTTGGGTTTTATAATAAGAGGAAGATTTTGTCGAATAGTAAATTTGATCTGTTCAGCATCAGGATCTGCTTGTGGAGGGATGCCTTCAAAAATAACTCTCATTAATACTTCATGCTTTAAATCAGAATTACTTGTGAGCATAAAGCGTATTAATTGCTTAGCTTTAGGCTCAACTCGAATAAGTTGAGGAGTAGCAATAACCAGATCTTGGTATTCAGGATCGACATTTACTAATTCTGTTGTTAATAGAACAGGATAGTTGTCTGTATTAGTCACAACAATCTCACCATCTTGACTTTTTTCATTAACAACAACGACTGACGTAGCAGGTAATATGCCTGCTGCAATTGATAGCTGTGGGATTAGTAATACAATTATAAGTAATAAATATGTTTTTATTTTCATTTTAGTTGCGTCATTTTATTATAAGGTAACTAAATTAATTTAGTTACCTACAAATTTTAGATATAATTTAATTCAATTGTTGATAAACCATCGAGTAAAACAGGTTTTGATTTACCGACTGTAGCTGCCTCTTCACTTACATAAGCTTGAACCTGTAAAACTCCATCATAAATACTCGCTTCAATAGGCGTTGTTTCATTTGCTTTCGCAAAAGAAGTTTGTAAATCCATATTATTTGAGAATAGGTTTCCGCCCGAAACTTTCCAAACTTTGCTTTGAGTATTATAGTAAATATTCTGAACTTCACTACCTGAAATAGTTGTTAGCTGATTATTGCTATCCAATGTACTCACATTCAAGCTATTCGCTTTGTAACGAACAATATACCCGCCAATATTTATACCTGTAGAGGTTTTACCTAATCCAGCTACACCATTTGAGCTATTTCCCGCACCAATATCTAATAATTTAATAGGAAGTGCAGCAAATCCTCGAGAATTCTCAGTTGCGCCAGCAACTGTACCAACTCGTTTACTAGATGCAGATAATTTAACAGGAGCATTAGCTGAACAACGAATTGTAAAACTGGTTTCCTGTATTGGTAAGGCGGCAAATTTGCCACCAAAGGCACCATCTACAAATGTTAATGTATCAAGATCAATCAAACCATAATCAATATTACCACCACCAGCAATATCTAATTCACAAGCTGCAGGGTCAATTCGACCTGTAACGCTAATATCTATAGAACCAACGCTAGCCGCTGAGGCTGTAAATGAGCATATCATTGCTGACGAAATGAGGATTGGTAATAGCTTTTTCATACTTGTTTTCCATATAATTTATTAGTTCGGCTTATATCTTATGTTTTATCCCAAAAAAGAGTAGAGAAATAATGTTCTATTTTGTAAAATTTAACTACATATTAATAATATTATAGACCTTGCTATACACAGAATAAAACACCAATAATTTCAGATTAAATACGATAACTTATTACTCTGGCATTCCCAATATGACACACTCTATGATTTAAATTAACATCATTAACAAAATAGCATCATTTTATGACTAAATTTTTAATGGTGTTAATAATGATGTTAGTAACATTTTGTTTCATTCAATACCCCAACTGCTAACTAATAGTTAAAAATAATAACTAATTTATCGTGCTAATATTTTTAATATGGGAGAGTTCATAATTTAATTTACTACTCATAATACAATAATATAATTTTACGCTTGGGTTTTACATAATGTTAACAATCTTATATTTAAGCAAATCAAGGTATTGAATACTCGCCCTCTATTTCTTAGATTAGTGTTTTATTGGTACTGAAAAGCGCTATCTCAACTATAGCAATCGCTGGTTTACAGGTCGTGCTCTAGTCTGCACAGCTCTGATTTACGTTGATGATGCGACAAGTTCACTGATGTAACTGAGATTTGTTAAATATGGAGCCACTTTTAGTTATTTTGAAGCAACTACAGTGATATAGAAAAGCATGACAACCTCCTTGCGTGATACAGAAACAAAGCAAGCATTTTTCAGATCAATAATAAAAATATAACTAAAGGCGATGAGCACACTGAATTTGGAAGAACGATGCGCGACTTAATATCCAAACCATTTGTATTCAGACTAGCTCAGATAAAGATCGTGTCGAAGTGCTCATTTAACCCTTCACGACTGGCTAGTCAAAGAGTTCAGGCATAAAGGTATCAGTTGTATGGGAGAATTGATATTTTCCCAATAGAACAACCTCCACAGCTGTACCATAAAAAACATACCCAATATGCTAGGTACTGGCTTTATACCTATACTCCCACTTCACCACACAGGTACATATCTTGACTTAGTTTTCCTACTAATTTTGATTAGTACAAACCCTACGTTCAACAATATAGTGCGATTAACCCGAAAAAATTAATATAAATACCTTATTTCAATATACCGATTACGTTCCTTTTAAATAAAGGAATTACAACGTATGTTTCTACTGAAAGAAATTAAACCATCAGATATCTGCCCAATATCGAGTATTAGTTTATAAAAATTACCAATATTAACCATGTTGTTTTCATGGGTAATGTATTTCAATTAAGAATGATTTAATGCTCTATTAATGTGTTATAAAAACAAAAAACAGTATTTTATACCAACTTAAAAAGCCAATTGTTTGTTGTCATTGATAAAATATTGTCTATTTGGATTTTTTAACAAAATACTTTTTATTGAAAAAATAATTAAACATAAATACCTTACCAGAATTGTCTGCTTTATAATGTACTCACTTATCTGCATACTACTGCCAATAAGTAACAAGAGTGACATAAACTCAAAACACTTATCTATAATAATATATTGCTAACTCACTACGAAAAATAGGTTCCTTTTTTATCATGAATAATGAAAACTTTAGTGCAGATAACAACCCTGCACCTACAATTGACCCACAAAATCAAACTGATACTTTTGTTTTCCATGCTGAGCCTCGCGCGGTAGATGCTGGTGAAGGGGTTAACTGGATCAGCCAATCATGGTCTCTCGTTAAAGAGAAACTGGGTATGTGGATCTTGATTAACATCGTACTATTTGCATTAATCTTTATCATTTCGATGATCCCTTTCCTTAATTTACTGATTACCTTTATTACTCCTATTTTTATTGGCGGTATTATTGCAATCTGTGAAAACCAGCGTAAAACAGGTCAAGCTGAAATTGGCTTACTATTCGCCGGTTTCCAAAATAAATTCGGTACCCTATTTGCCGTTGGTGCAATCAACTTTGCCGCTAACTTAGTGGGTATGATCATCGCCTTTATTATTGGTGGTTCCGCTATGTTTGGTTTATTGATGGAAAGCAACCAATATGGCTCACCATCTGATGCTGCAATCCTTGCGTCTTCAGGTACATTCTTCTTTGCAATCATTATTATGGCTGTTGCTGCATTAGTCGGTACCGCATTAACTTGGTTTGCACCTGCACTGGTAATGAACCATAACTTTACTGTTGGCGCTGCAATTTCTGCCAGCTTACAAGCTGTTAAGAAAAACATCCTGCCAGGTATTCTGTTCTTTATCGTTATTTCAATCCTAATGATAATCTCAGTTATTCCTTTAGGTTTAGGTCTGTTAGTTTCTATGCCAATTATGTATGCTTGTTATTACAGCAGCTACCGTAGCCTGTTTTTCTCCCAAGTAAAATAAGCCAAGGTATGATGATTTAGCGATTTTGCTAAATCATTAAATCTAAAAAAGGAAAGCATTTGCTTTCCTTTTTACTATCCCCTACAAATCCACATATATTCCTTTAAATAATAATTTTCTTCCTCCTTTTTTAAATTAGAGTTGTTTTCCATGTATTTCGATATCACTGATTTGAAACTGTGTTAATGTCGCTAATGCAGGAAGCATCAGCCATGGAGAGGAACTAACTTATCTTACATTGCAATCTGTAGGTGAATGAATGGGTCGGTTAGAAAATGAATTAAATATTGGCATATTTAGTCATTCAGTGAAAGGGGGCTCAGGTTTAACCTGAAGATACTTATTCAGAACACGTTAAATTTGCAAAAAAAACGCGACCACTATGAGCCGCGTTTAACTTTTGAAAGAATAACGGAAATTAACCGATATATTCTAGGCCTTTCATATATGGGCGTAATACTTCTGGAACTTCAATACGGCCATCTGCTAATTGGTAGTTTTCTAAAATCGCCACCAATGTACGACCAACGGCTAAACCAGAACCATTTAGCGTATGAACTAGTTGAGTTTTCTTATCACTCTTACCACGGAAACGCGCTTGCATACGACGTGCTTGGAAATCCCACATGTTTGAACAAGAAGAAATCTCACGGTATGTATTTTGAGCTGGTAACCATACTTCTAAGTCGTAAGTTTTGCGTGAACCGAAACCAATATCACCAGTACATAAAATCACTTTACGGTAAGGTAAGTTCAATAATTGCAGAACCTTCTCAGCGTGACCTGTTAGCTCTTCCAGTGCATCCATCGATTTTTCAGGGTGAACTATTTGTACAAGCTCAACTTTGTCGAACTGGTGCATACGGATAAGACCACGAGTATCCCGACCATATGAACCCGCTTCAGAACGGAAACAAGGTGTATGTGCAGTCATTTTTAGCGGAAGATCATTTTCATCTAAAATTTCATCCCGTACTAAGTTAGTAACAGGGACTTCTGCTGTTGGGATCAACGCATAAGTGCTGCTGTCTGCTTCTTCTTCCAACGGTTTGGTATGGAATAAATCTTCACCAAACTTTGGTAATTGACCGGTACCGTACAGCGTATCATGATTGACCAAATACGGAACATATAGCTCTTGATAACCATGCTGCTCTGTATGTAAATCCAACATAAATTGGGCTAACGCACGGTGCATACGGGCTATTTGCCCTTTCATCACCACGAAGCGTGCACCGGTCAGTTTTACCGCAGCAGGGAAGTCTAGGCCCCCTGTTAATTCGCCTAGGCTAACGTGATCTTTAACTTCAAAATCATATTCACGAGGTTTACCCCAACGCGCAACCTCGACATTGTCGGAATCATCTTTGCCATCAGGAACTTGGTCATCAGGAATATTCGGGATACTCAATGCAATATCACGGATTTCTTGTTGCAGCTTGTCTAATTCTGCCTTAGCAGAATCCAATTTTTCGCCTAATAAGTTAACTTCTTGACGTAATGGCTCAATATCTTCACCACGTGCCTTAGCCGCACCGATAGTTTTCGATCGCGAGTTACGGTCTGCTTGCAGGGTTTCAGTTTCAACTTGTAAAACTTTGCGGCGTTCTTCTAATTCACGCAGCTTTTCCACATCAAGGGTAAAACCCCTGCGAGCCAGTTTTTCAGCAACCGCGTCTAGCTCCGTACGCAGTAAATTTGGATCGAGCATGCTTATCCTGTGATAATTGTTAGTTATTGATGGTACTTAATATAACGCATTCCAGCGTTATAAATAAAAGTATAGTAATTGGCTATATAACCTTACCGCATTGCCCAGTTTAGCGATAGCGTTTTATGGCACTATTTTGATCCTGTTGGGCTAACCAGTCTAATTTTTCAGCAAACTTGCTCTCTTGCCCTCGTTTTTCAGGGTAATAATAACGCGTTGCCTGCATTGGCTCAGGAAAGTAGTTTTCCCCAGCAGCGTAAGCATTAGGCTCATCATGAGCATAACGATACCCTTTCCCTGCCCCCATTTCTTTTAACAACTTAGTTGGGGCGTTGCGTAAATGCTCAGGGACATCGTAGTCGGGCTGCATTTGAGCATCTTTAATAGCTGCTTTATATGCGGTGTAGACAGCATTACTTTTTGGAGCGCAGGCAAGGTAAATAATCGCTTGGGCAATTGCACGCTCACCTTCTGCGGGCCCCACTCGGGTAAAACAATCCCATGCAGAAATGGCCACTTGCATAGCCCGAGGGTCGGCATTCCCGACATCTTCAGAAGCTATTGCTAACAAGCGGCGTGCGACATAAAGTGGATCTCCCCCCGCCGTAATGATCCTTGCATACCAATAGAGCGCGGCGTCAGGGGCCGAGCCTCTTACTGACTTATGCAATGCAGAAATTAAATCGTAATAACGGTCACCTTTATTATCGAAGCGTGCAGTACGTTCACCACTGACTTCTTTCAGTAAGTCAGCGGTCAAAATACGTTGGCCTTGGCTATCGGCTTCAGCCATATCGGCCATCATTTCCAATAAATTCAATGAGCGCCGAGCATCGCCATTAACTAACTGTGCAATAATTTTACGTGTACTGTCAGGTAGAAGAATATTTTGCCCACCTAGCCCTCTTTCTGTATCAGCTAAGGCTTGTAACAATACTAGCTCAATATCCGCTTCTTCCAGTGACTTAAGTAAATAAACCCTTGCGCGCGAAAGTAGTGCAGAATTCAACTCAAATGAAGGGTTCTCTGTTGTCGCCCCAATGAATGTGATCGTGCCATCTTCGATATGAGGTAAAAAAGCATCTTGCTGGCTTTTATTAAAACGATGAACTTCATCCACAAATAAAATTGTTCTGCGGCCTGCGCTACGGTTTTGGCGTGCTTTTTCTATTGACTCACGGATTTCTTTAACACCTGAGGTAACAGCAGAAATACGCTCTATGTCAGCCTGAGCATAATGGCCAATCACTTCAGCAAGAGTCGTTTTACCTGTCCCCGGTGGCCCCCATAAAATCATGGAGTGCAAATGCCCTGCTTTAATAGCGCGTGGTAATGGTTTCCCCTCCGCTAACAAATGCTTTTGGCCAATGTATTGCTCAAGGGTTTCAGGCCGCATTCTTGCTGCTAAAGGTTGGAATTCATTCTGCGAAAAATCGAGAGACAGGTTACCCACGAGATCCTCTTTTTTACGTCTTAAAAATAAAGAAGTGCAAATCACCAGGCCATTAAAACCTGATGATTATTGTCGTTACTATTGGTTATTTTGCATTCGGTCGCTGGTCATCTAAGGTCACCCCTTTAGGCATCGTAAATTTGAATTTACTTGCATCAACAGGACCATTTTTTTGTTCTTTTAACTGATAAGCACTGACTTGCCCATCCTGTTCCACTGCCGAAAATTTTTCAATTGTCCCCTCTGGTGAGACTGTGATTGAAAAGCGTTTCAAGGTGCCATTAGTTTGCTTTGGTTTTAAATCAAACGTGTTACCTTGCTGAATAATTGAATACTGCTTCCAATCTTTAGGATCATTACGAGTGATTAATAAAAATGGCGTGTCTTGTGTGGCATCGGCCAAATTAGTTACCGTAACTTGTTCAACAAAAGGGTTATAAAACCACAAGTTTTTGCCGTCCGAGACTAATACACTTTCATCAGGTGATGTCATATTCCAATTGAATAAATTCGGGCGTTCAAGCCATAAATCCCCAACACCTTCTTGAACAAGATCCCCTTCAGGGCTAGTCACCTTCTGTGAAAAACTGGCTTGGAAGCTATTGACCTTGTTCAGACGAGCTTGTAGGTCTTGGCTGGCGTCGGCCAGTACTTGGCCGATATGTAAACTGAAGGCGAGTACGCCTAATAACATCATTTTTTTCATCGAACAATGACCTTAAGTTATGACCCTAAGAGGTGTGATAACGTTATACACCCCTAAAATTAAACCAACAATCAGCACACTAAATGATTAAGCTGTTAACCTATTTTTAATGCCCCATTGACGGTGGCGCAAGGACTTCACGATTCCCGTTATGACCTTGTTCACTCACAATACCTTGGATCTCCATTTGCTCAACAATCCTTGCGGCGCGGTTATAGCCAATCCTAAATTGACGTTGAACACCGGAAATAGAAACACGTTGTTTTTCAACCACAAACTCTACAGCTTGGTCAAATAATGGGTCAAGTTCTTCCCCACCACTATCATAGCCCCCACCTTCGTTATCATCACTACAAGTGGTAATGTTATCAATATATTGTGGTTTCCCTCGCGCCTTCCAATCATTCACAACCGCATGAACCTCTTGGTCACGAACAAAAGCACCGTGTACACGCATAGGGATTGATGAGTTTGGCGGAAGATATAGCATATCCCCCATCCCTAATAGGGACTCAGCACCGCCTTGGTCAAGGATAGTACGAGAGTCTATTTTACTGGAAACAGTAAATGCAATACGAGTAGGGATGTTTGCTTTGATCAACCCAGTGATAATGTCGACAGACGGACGTTGCGTTGCAAGAACAAGGTGAATACCTGCTGCTCGGGCTTTTTGTGCCAATCGAGCAATTAGCTCCTCAACTTTTTTACCTGCCGTCATCATTAAATCAGCAAATTCATCAACCATAACAACGATATAAGGTTCTTTTTTCAGCATAGGATGTTCAATTTCCATGCTATCACTAGGTTTCCAATGCGGATCAGGTATTGGACGCCCCATCTCTTCGGCTGCTTTAATTTTATCATTATAACCCGCAAGGTTACGTACACCGAGAGCAGACATTAGCTTATAACGACGTTCCATTTCATTCACACACCAACGTAATGCATTAGCGGCGTCTTTCATGTCGGTAACGACTTCTGTCAATAAATGCGGGATCCCTTCATAGATGGAAAGCTCCAACATTTTCGGGTCAATCATAATAAAGCGGACATCTTCGGGCTTCGCTTTATACAAAATACTGAGGATCATGGCGTTGACACCAACGGATTTACCTGACCCAGTGGTACCTGCTACTAATAAATGCGGCATTTTTGCTAAATCAGCAACCACGGGGTCACCTTCGATATCTTTACCTAACACAATCGTTAATGGCGAAGGGTTTTTCCTAAAGTCATCGCAGTCTAAAACTTCACTTAAATAAACCGTTTGGCGTTTTTCGTTAGGGAGTTCAAGCCCAACGTACGGCTTACCCGGTATCACTTCCACAACACGTACTGCCACTGTAGATAAAGAGCGTGCAAGGTCTCGTGATAATGTTGATATACGAGCGGCTTTCACACCGGGTGCCAAATCCAGTTCAAAACGCGTGATCACAGGCCCTGGGGAGAAACCAACAACCTCAGCTTTCACCCGATAGTCATTTAACCGAGCTTCGATTAACCTAGCGGTTTGCTCAAGTTTAAACATGTCGACTGGTTCTTCCTGTTCAGGTGGGCTCGCCAGTAAGTCAAGGGATGGCATTGGTGTTGTTGGTTTTGGTAAAGGTTGATCATTTCGCACCAAAAACGGGTGGAATAAGCTATCTTGCTGTGGCTGCTGTGGCTGCTGTGGCTGCTGTGGCTGCTGTGGCTGCTGTGGCTGCTGTGGCTGCTGTGGCTGCTGTGGCTGCTGTGGCTGCTGTGGCTGCTGTGGCTGCTGTGGCTGCTGTGGCTGCGCAAAAGTGTGTGCCGATGTTGACGAATTGCCAAGACCTTCATGAATATTATTTTGTGAATTTTCCGAAGGAACTGGCACCGCACTAAATGAAGGCATAAATAATGGGTCAGCTGGTTCATCGTCTACCAGATCATCAACTGGAGAAAAACTACCCAGCACGGAAAACTCTTTTTTCAAATCAACCTTAGATTCAAAGTGATCTGATATCTGGGAATGTTCATCTTCTGCAAAGCTATTTTTGTACACGTCATCGACTGCAGGAGTGGATTCAGTTGATGCGGGTATTGTGTGAGTATTATTAGAAAATGCTGACGCTGATGGCCAACGATGCTCAATTTCTGGCTGCGTCAAAGAACCTGATTCAGATGGTTCATCTTGCTGCTGTTGTTCTGCAACGCTCGGTTGTGCGCTAAATACCGGCGATTCATAGTCAGTTTCATCGATATCACCATAACGCTCTCGTTGTTGCTCTAAGAACTGAGCTCGTAGCAATTCATCTTGCTGTGCTTCCTCTTCCGTTTCAGAGGACTCCTGCTCACCTGCGGACCACTGTTGATACGCTTGCTCGCGTTTTAACGCCTCTTCTTGGCGGCGTTGCAACTCAGCATCACGCTGAGAAGGGATACGGATACCGTAAAGTTCACGACGAGTAGGTAAACGAACAGGGTTTGGCCTTGGTAATTCAGGCTCTACTGTTTGTTTTACTTGGGCGTGGCGTTCAAGTGCGGCAATGGAAATCCCCGCAGCAGCAATGGCCGCTGGGTCTGAAACACGCTCCGTCACTGTTGTACTTACAGCACTCGCGACATCACTAACATTCATCGATGGCGATGAAAGTGATTGTGGCTCAAACGAGTTATATTGTGGCCTTTGAGGCTCTATTTGATTATTTGACTGTTCTTGATGAGGAACATCAGCTTGATTTTGTGGTGTTATATGCTCATTAGCGTGATATTCAAATGGCGTGGATGTCGCGTTTGATTGATGAACAGGAGGTTCATCCGATATTGGTGCCGTTTCCTCAAAACCAGAACCTAATTGAGGTTGGTAATCTTCAGGCACTTCAAAATGATAGGTATTAGGCTCATCAATAGCAGAAAACGATGGCACCGTTTCTTGTTCCGGTACACCTTGAGCCGCTATTGGCGTTGCCCCTTCAGTAACCACTGTATTTTCGGTAGACTCTGCCTCTGGTGCAGGGGATACTTCAGTCACCAACTCGGCAACAGTAGGCGCAGAAAATAAAACGTCATCTGGGTCTATAGTATCTGGGTAATTGTTAGCCCTATGCTCTGCTTCTTGCGCACGTTGTAACGCACCTTCGGTTTCTTCGACATCTACATCATAGTCATCTAAGTCATCACCCCTCGCCCTATTTGTTAATAAAGCGATAGGAAAAAGGACGGCAGATCCAATTTTTTCTGCAATTGTCAGCCATGACCAACCTGTAAATAACGTAAAACTAATAGCCCATAAGAACAGCAATGCAAGTGTTGCACCTAATGAGTTAAACCACGGCATTATTGCGTTACTAAACACGCTACCAATAACACCGCCTGAAGCAAAGTTAGGTAAATCATCAAAATTCAGTGCAGCTAGCCCACAAGAGGATAAAATTAGCGCTAACCCACCAATTAACCTTAGAGAAAGAGAGAAGAAATCAATATAGCGACGCTGACTTTCGTATTGGAAAATAGCCCAGCAACCGAGAATTAATAAGGGAGGAATTGCAAAAGCAAGAATACCAAAAGCAGAAAAAAGAATATCCGCGCTCCATGAGCCAACACTACCACCTAAATTCTTTACGGGCGCATTCCATGTGGTTTGGGACCAACTTGGGTCCGAAGGGCTGAAACTCAATAAAGCAACCATTAAAAAGATAGCGCTCAAGCAAATTGCGAGCAAAATAACCTCTAATAGCCGCCTACCGCTACTTAATTTTTTAAATTTGATGTGTTTATCTTCTGTGTATTCTTGGCTCATTATTGTTTCTTTGCTGACTGATGTTCTTTACTGATTTATGTTTATTCTAACATTAATCGCCTTGCTGTGCCTGTTTTACCGTTACGGAAGTAAATCAATGCATCACAGGAACGACAAGTTTCAGTATTTCATCTAACGCATAAGGATTCAATTTCTATTTCCCGTTAAAAATCCTAAATATTTATAGATTTAAAATCAATTAATTGGAAACAATACTCCTTGTTTACTAAGTAATTTTAGCAAACAAATGTCAACGCGGTTAGATTTGCGATTAAATGAGACACTTGAGGGTGAATAACACAATGTTTTTACTGTATTAAAACGGAACAACGCTGAGTAAACTCAGCGTTGAAACTGCAGTGCGACAACAAAGCTGAAAATGCTGTGCTGAAGTGAGGTTAAAAAAGTAAAAATTAGCGTGTTTTAATCACTAAACGGTTACTTTGTTTAACTTCTTCCATAACCACGTAGGTACGAGTATCGTTTACACCAGGTAAGCGTAAAAGAGTTTCACCTAGCAGCTTACGATATGCGGACATATCTGGCACACGCGTTTTCAACAAGTAGTCAAAATCACCAGAAACAAGGTGACATTCTTGAATTTCTTCAAGCTTTTGAACTGCTGTATTGAATTGTTCGAACACGTCTGGTGCACCACGATTCAGTGTAATCTCAACGAACACTAATAGGGATGCATCTAAGTAATGTGGATTTAACAAGGCGGTATAGCCAGAAATAAACCCTTGTCTTTCAAGACGACGCACACGCTCTAAACACGGTGTCGGTGATAAACCAACACGCTTAGACAATTCTACGTTAGAAATTCGCCCGTCTTTTTGTAATTCGTTTAATATATTCCTGTCGATACGGTCAAGGTCTTTGCCTGGACGCTTTTTATTGTCAATCATCTCTTAATCTCTCTTTCTCTAATTGTTATTTTCTACATCTATAAAATAGCACCTTAGCCGCACCTTTTATATTTAGGGAACCGTGTTCAGGAGCAAATTTTATTCATAGTGCTGAATTTCGTGTGAATGTAATTATCACCCACAATTTTGACTCATTTTTTAAGTTTGTAAGTAGCGTAAAGTTAACTTTCCAGTAAGAACAAAAATGCGCCATTTCCATTGACCTGCTAGATAATTAACTCTTACACAGATGTTTTCGCAAATGCGCAGCCGATTGTCAAAGCAAATGAATAAAAATCAGTACAAGATTTCGCTTTTTTTTCCAGTAAAACGTTTCGCAGCCTTAATTCAAGATAATTCCTAAAAATTGTGAAGCGTGACATATTCAACTTTTTGCTACATTTTTTTACAATTAGTAGGTATTGCCTATCATAGAAATTAGTGGCATGACACTCACTCGCACTTAAACCACTTTTGTTAACCTGCTATTTCTCCTACAATCCTGTTAACGCTTTTTTTTAGATTAAAAGAGGAATTCATGAGCACAACCACACATCGCAAGTTAATCATTCTAGGTTCAGGCCCCGCAGGTTATACTGCCGCAGTCTATGCTGCACGCGCAAATTTAAGCCCAGCCCTGATTACTGGGGTGGAAAAAGGTGGTCAGTTAACTACCACCACTGAAGTTGAAAACTGGCCAGGCGACCCTGAAGGGCTTACTGGACCGATGCTAATGGAGCGCATGCATGAGCACGCAGTTAAATTTGAAACTGAAATCATCTCTGACCATATTCAAAAAGTAGATTTAAAGCAACGCCCTTTCCGACTAATCGGTGATGAAAATCAATATACTTGTGATGCCCTCATTATCGCAACAGGTGCTTCCGCTCGTTATATTGGTTTACCTTCAGAGGAAGCCTTTAAAGGTCGTGGGGTCTCTGCTTGTGCCACTTGTGATGGATTTTTTTACCGTAACCAAAAAGTCGCCGTCGTTGGTGGTGGAAATACCGCGGTTGAAGAAGCACTATATTTATCGAATATTGCCTCAGAAGTTCATTTGATCCACCGTCGTGATAGCTTCCGTGCAGAAAAAATCCTTATTAATCGTTTAATGGATAAAGTCGAAAACGGCAATATTATTCTGCATACCGACCGTACTTTAAGCGAAGTACTCGGCGATGACATGGGGGTTACGGGTGTACGCCTTGAGTGCACTAAAACCCACGAAACAGAAGAAATACCTGTAATGGGAGCCTTTATTGCTATCGGCCATAGCCCAAATACCGCTATTTTTGAAGGGCAATTAGACTTAGACAATGGTTACATTAAAGTCCAATCTGGCACACAAGGTAATGCAACCCAAACCTCAGTAGAAGGTGTTTTCGCCGCTGGTGATGTAATGGACCATATATACCGCCAAGCCATCACCTCAGCAGGGACAGGCTGTATGGCAGCATTAGATGCAGAACGTTACCTTGATGGGCTTGCTTCTAAATAATCTATAACGAACACCTAGGCTTTAATCTTAAATAGATTAAAGCCTTTTTTATTCCTTCCTACTCTCCCTAGTTTTTCTTAACAACTTGCTATTGCTCTATATTTTAAGAGCAAGTTTATATTGCGTGCAAAACATTCAACCTATACTGTTTTTACATAAAATTAACGTTAACAAGGCACAAATATGGGGCAGCAATTAGGGCGTGATGATATTCGTGGTTATGCCTATTTTATTATTGTAGTTCTCGCAATAATCCAAGGTGTTATTATTGCAGCTACCACGGATTATTCTATCCGTTATGATAGCCAGTTAAGTACAACAACAGTGTATCTACCAGTCTTACTCGCTATTTTTGTTCCTTCGGTCATTAGCTACTTAATTACTAATGCGAAATCCGCCATTTTTTATCTCAATATTGCAATTACAGTCGGGTTAACTTGCTGGATTAACTACTGGCACGCCCAAGATTTTAAAACGCCAACAGAAGCAGACCCATTTTTTGCCTTTCTCACACTGACTGTTTTATTCTTTTTCATGTTGCCATGGATGCAAATGTTACAAACAAGCGCAACATGGAAAATCAATTACAGTTGCTTAATGGGTTTATATATTAAAAATACTTTCCTAGGTATTTTATCCTCTGCCATTGGTGGGCTATTAGCGTTAATTATAAAGCTAGCTAGCTTTTTATTTGGCATTGTAAACCTCAATTTTTTGCACGATATCCTAGATAACGAATTAGTCTATTGGGCAGGCTTTGCTCTTGGATTCAATATCAGTTTGGTCTTTTTAAGGGCTGTACTTGATATTCAACTTAGTAATTTTGCCAGTTTTATTGCTCGATTTTTCTTACCGTTGCTTAACCTAGTCGCTGCCATTTTCTTAGTGGGTTTTGTGATTTCATATTTCTCAGGTTTAGCCTCCGTCGGTCTAGGTTCGGCAGTCATGCTGTGGTTTATTATCCTGAACCTTATTTTTATTAACTTCGTATATGGTGATGGCAGTACACAATACCGATTCCGTCCGGGGCTAAATGGTTTTGTTCTCCTTAGCATTATTCTGCTCAATGCATTTTCAGCACTGTCTCTATACGGGATCATTGCACGTGTTAACCAATACAGTTGGAGCATTGAGCGCTTATACGCTTTCACAATTGCCTTGTTTTTATCCGCTATTGTCCTTGCTTATAGCCTTGCAATTCTTCACAAAAAAACAGCATGGATGGCATCTCTAGGTACTATCAACAAAGTCGGTATTTTGTCTTTGCTAGCGATTATTTTGGTCATCAATAGCCCGATTGCCGATTTTAAAAGGATCACGGTCAACAGTATCATAGCGGGGGTTGAAAACGGCAAAATTAAGGTAAATAGTTCTTTAGCATACGACTTAAAGCATTTAGGTGAATATGGGGAACAAGCCTATAAACAATTAGATAAAAACCCAGAATACACAGAAGCGTTTCAAACTAGCCCATACAATGAAGAACAACGTAAGCCATTGAAAGGTGTGTTAATACAAGCTAAAAACAGCCCTAAATTACCAGATAGTTGGTTTGACCTCGGTGAAAATCTCACCGGTGAATGGTATTGCACATCACAGTATGAGCCATACTCATGCATGGGCTTTATGGCAGACGCCAACCAAAATGGACAAAATGATGTTGTTATGTGTTATACCTACCCCACCAGTGCCAGTATTGAATGTAATATTTGGCAACAACAGGAACAAAGCTGGGAGTTAGTCGATAACCAAACTCGTTTGTTTAATACTGTACAAGCGAAAGACAAAGCTTGGGATAATTTATTAAACGGACATTTTCAATTAAAACCTAAAGAATGGTTAATGATTGACCCTACCCCTTAATTTTTTCTAAAAATGTAGATGGCTTAACAGAATGTCATTTAGCCATCTACATATCAAATAAAAATACAGTAATATCTCAACCAACCTCATCTTTTAAGACTGACTGAAATATTAAATTTACCTTTATAAAACAATTTAATAACAAAACACAGTTCACTTTAAATAAGGTGCTTTTATTATGTAACATATCCTAATGAAGCTGTTATGATGGAGCCTAAATAACTCGAATTACCGAGCAAGATCAAAAATACTGGTTTTCATATCGTCATTAATTATGTTGCTAGGTCACTCTATTATCTTTCTTGTGCAGTTTAAAATAGGGACTAGCGCAATATAGTAATGATGAAAGCGACGTTAGGTTGGCATAATCTAACTACACTCAATAACATTAAAACTACACCTGCTAACTAAATCATTATGGATAAATCAAGACAGACTGAATTGGTACGTTGGTTAAAACAACACAGTGCTCCCGCGAAGCGCTGGTTGCGGATCTCTATGCTGTTGGGCATGCTTAGTGGCTTACTGATTATTGCTCAAGCGTGGTTTTTAGCCGTTATCCTACAAGCATTAATTATGGATGGCACTCCACGGGAACAACTTGTAACGCCTTTTATTCTACTAATTAGCGTCTTTATTCTTCGTGCAATTGTCACTTACATACGAGAACGTATTGGCTTTCGCTGTGGGCAAGTTGTACGCCAAGAAATCCGCACAATGGTGCTAGATAAACTCCAAGAATTAGGCCCCGTTTGGGTCAAAGGGAAACCAGCGGGAAGTTGGGCAACCATTATTCTTGAACAAATCGAAGATATGCAAGACTACTACTCCCGCTATCTACCTCAAATGTATTTAGCGGGTATTATCCCCATCATGATTTTGATTGCTATCTTTCCCTTTAACTGGGCTGCTGCGTTAATTTTATTCGTGACCGCACCGCTTATTCCTATTTTTATGGCATTAGTTGGGCTTGGCGCTGCGGATGCTAATAGGCGTAATTTCATTGCATTAGGCCGCCTCAGCGGTAGTTTTCTTGATAGGTTGCGAGGCCTCGATACTTTACGATTATTCTTCCGTGAAAAAGCAGAAATTCAGCAAATTCGTGAGTCAACTGATGATTTTCGCTCTAGAACCATGGAAGTACTGCGGATGGCCTTTCTCTCTTCTGGGGTCCTCGAATTTTTTGCGTCAATTTCTATTGCGGTTGTTGCCGTCTACTTCGGGTTTTCATACCTTGGTGAAATGAACTTCGGTAGCTATGGTTTACCTGTCACACTGTTTGCGGGTTTTTTAGCACTCATTCTTTCCCCTGAATTCTTCCAGCCATTGCGTGATCTCGGCACATATTACCATGCGAAAGCCCAAGCGGTTGGAGCTGCTGAAACGTTAGAAACATTGCTAAATAGCGAGGGGGAACAAAAAGCCCAGCAAGGTACAAAAACCCTCCCAAATGAACCTATTCGTATCGAAGCCAAGCAGCTAGAAATTTTATCGCACGATGGGGTGTGTCTTGCAGGGCCATTAGATTTTAGTATTGAACCACAGCAACGTATTGCTTTAGTAGGCCAAAGCGGTGCGGGCAAAAGCTCTCTACTCAATCTACTATTGGGTTTTTTACCCTATAACGGCTCAATCACGGTAAATGGCATTGAATTAAGTGAATTATGCCCCGATAAGTGGCGTGAATTGCTTGGCTGGGTTGGGCAAAACCCACATCTACCCGAACAAACACTGATTGAAAATATCTGTTTAGGTAAACCTAACGCTTCCGAAGCAGAAGTTAAACATGCTATTGATAATGCTTATGTCTCTGAATTTTTACCGCACTTACCTGATGGCTTAAATACACGGCTGGGCGACTACGCCGCTCGCCTTTCTGTTGGGCAAGCACAACGAGTTGCTGTTGCTCGCGTTTTATTGAAACCATCGCGTTTATTGCTGTTAGATGAGCCCGCCGCAAGCCTTGATTCTCATAGCGAACAACGGGTTATGCAAACACTAAACCAGCTATCAGAGCAACAGACGACCCTGTTAGTCACCCATTTACTGGAAGAAACTATCGATTACGACCAAATTTGGGTAATGGCTAATGGCCAAATCATTCAACGGGGTAATTACAAACAACTCAGTCAATCTGAAGGGGCGTTTGCCCAGTTACTTGCCCACCGCAGTGAGGAGCTTTGATAATGAAAGTTTTATTACCCTTCTTAGCCCTTTATCGCCGTCATTGGTTTTTGATCACCTTAGGCATTATTTTAGCCATTGTGACCCTACTTGCCAGTATTGGGCTATTAACTCTTTCTGGTTGGTTTTTAGCAGGTACCGCAATTGCCGGTTTCCCTGGGCTGTACTACTTTAATTATATGTTACCTGCCGCAGGTGTACGTGGCGCTGCTATTTTCCGTACTGCTGGTCGCTATGGAGAACGCCTAGTTAGTCACGATGCGACGTTTAAAGTTTTAGCTCACCTACGTGTTTTTGCATTTAGTAAAGTACTTCCACTCTCCCCAGGTGGGATCAGCCGCTTTCGCCAAGGTGAATTACTTAACCGCCTTGTTGCCGATGTAGAAACACTTGATCACCTCTATTTACGGGTGTTATCACCAATTATCACTGCATTTTTCGTGACTTTCGTGCTGATTTTTGGCTTAAGTTATCTTGACCCTCGCCTTGCGTGGACACTGGGAGCGGTCATGTTATTTTTATTATTTACCATGCCAATAGCCTTTTATCATGCGGGTAAACCAATTGGTCGAGAACTGACTGAATTACGTGGAAATTACCGCACTATTTTAACGTCCGCACTACAAGGGCAAGCGGAATTAACATTATTTGGCGCAACATCGCGTTTTCGCCAAACCTTGTGGGGGATAGAAAATAGCTGGCAAGCTCGCCAACAGCAACAAGCTGCGCTTACAGGGCTATCACAAGCGGTTATCTTGTTTGCATCGGGTATTACCGCAACATTATTGCTGTGGATGGCTGCGGAGCATGTAGGAGGTGATACAAAGCCTGGCGCATTAATCGCATTATTTGTTTTCTGCGCCTTAGCAGCCTTTGAAGCGCTAGGCCCAGTTGCTGTTGCTTTCCAACATATGGGCCAAGTTATTGCTTCTGCCACCCGAGTTTCACAACTGATGACAGCCAAACCGGAAGTGACTTTCCCTACCCAAAGCCATTCAATAGAAACACTAGAAAGCTTAGAGGTTGAAAATATTTCGTTTACTTATCCAGAGCAGCCTTTTGCTGTTCTGAACAATGTCTCCCTGTCTTTGACTAAAGGCCAACATTTTGCCTTGTTAGGTAAGACTGGCTGTGGAAAATCTACTTTGCTTCAGCTTCTTACCCGCGCATGGGATGTCGACAGTGGAAGCATTACTCTCAATGGTCACCCCATCAATGAGTTTAGTGAACAAGCGTTGCGCAGCGTGATGTCCGTAGTACCACAGCGCGTTCATGTGTTTAGTGATACTTTGCGTAATAATTTATTATTAGCAAAAGAACAAGCGACTGATGCAGAACTTAATGAAGTGCTTCGCCAAGTTGGGTTAGGTAATTTGTTAGAAAACGAATTAAAACTCAATGCATGGATGGGCGATGGTGGCCGCCAATTATCTGGAGGGGAACAACGCCGCTTAGGGATTGCTCGAGCACTATTACACAATACTCCATTAGTCCTTATGGATGAACCGACAGAAGGGCTTGATGCACAAACTGAGCAACAAATTTTAGCACTGCTAAAAGAAAAGTGTGCAGATAAAACCTTGATTGTCATTACTCATCGGATGCAAGGTCTAGAAGAAATGGATAACATATGTGTGATGGATGATGGTAAAATCGTCGAACAAGGCACCCATCAAGCGCTGTTAGATATGCAAGGTCGGTATTACCAATTCCGCCAGCGCCATTGGGTACAGCAACCCCTTTGAGGCGCATATGTACCAATTAGATGATGACTCCAATTTATTTCCTCCCGTGTCTGAAGCGATGCGGGAACCGAATGGTTTATTAGCCATTGGGGGAGATCTTTCATCAAAAAGGCTGCAAGCTGCTTATTATGATGGTATCTTTCCTTGGTTTAATCCTGGAGAGATGCCTTTATGGTGGTCACCAGACCCCAGAGCTGTGCTAATGGTGGGCGATTTACATATTAGTCGTTCAATGAAAAAAGTGTTAAAAAAACAGATTTATCGCATTACGATTAACACTGCTTTCAAGCAAGTTATTGAAGCTTGTTCTGTCCGTCCCGAAGGTACGTGGATTTTACCTGAAGTACAAGCCGGTTATCTGGCTTTGCATCAAGAAGGGATCGCGCATTCTGTTGAGGCTTGGCATGGCTCACAACTTGTTGGGGGGCTTTACGGCGTGAACATGGGTCACCTATTTTGTGGGGAATCTATGTTCAGTAGAATGAATGATGCATCCAAATTTGCTTTTATTACATTCTATTTTCATTTTTTGCGCTATAATGGGCAGCTTTTTGATTGTCAGGTACTTAACCACCATACCGCCTCGATGGGCGCAAAAGAGATATCCCGTAGGGATTTTTTACATATTCTTTATCGGTGGCGTAACAAAGCGATTGACCCCGCCTGCTGGTTACCGCAATCGATTGAAATACCGCCAATTTTTAATTAGTGAAAATTGGTTTTTACAATAATTTTATTCCCCATGAAAAAATAAAGATCGTGTTAAAATGCGACACTTCTTTACTTAGTGCGGGTTTTTGGGCATTATCTTGCCCGTTAAAAATCACGGTTATTAGACTTAGAGGATTAGATGGCCAAAGAAGACAATATTGAAATGCAGGGCACAGTTTTAGATACCCTGCCAAACACAATGTTCCGTGTTGAACTAGAAAACGGTCACGTAGTGACTGCTCATATTTCTGGTAAAATGCGTAAAAACTATATCCGCATCCTGACAGGCGACAAGGTAACTGTAGAGTTAACTCCTTATGACCTGAGCAAAGGCCGAATCATTTTCCGTAGCCGTTGATATTCTCTTCAGGCAAGGCCTGACATTACCACAGGTGCATGACACACCTGTGGTCTATTTCGTCAGAATACCGCATCCTCCGGAGAGGCCTTGTGCACGCTACTGAAGCTGTATGTCAGTGTGTTACTTTTTTCATCAAGCCCGATACTTACAGAGCCGCCATTGGTTAATGAACCAAATAGCAATTCATTTGCTAATGGTTTTTTCAGGTTATCCTGAATTGCGCGCGCCATAGGTCGGGCGCCCATTGCTTTATCATAACCTTTTTCACATAACCAACGACGAGCCGCTGAGCTCACCTCAATGGATACCCCTTTCTCATCAAGTTGTACTTGTAATTCAACAATAAACTTATCAACCACTTGCGTGATAATCTCAGGCGTTAACGAATTAAACCAAATAATGCCATCTAGACGATTACGAAACTCTGGAGAAAATACTTTTTTAATCTCAGACATCGCATCAGTACTGTTGTCTTGGTCAGCAAAACCAATGGAACGACGTTGTGTTTCTTGCACACCAGCATTGGTTGTCATCACCACCACTACATTACGAAAATCAGCCTTACGGCCATTATTATCGGTTAATGTGCCGTGATCCATTACTTGCAGCAGAATATTAAACACATCAGGATGTGCCTTTTCGATTTCATCCAATAACACCACTGAATGTGGATGTTTAATAACGGCATCAGTCAGTAAACCGCCTTGGTCAAACCCGACATAGCCCGGAGGTGCACCAATTAAACGACTAACTGTGTGGCGCTCCATATACTCAGACATATCAAATCGTAATAGTTTGATATCTAGTGCTTTAGCTAACTGAACGGTGACTTCTGTTTTACCAACCCCAGTTGGACCTGCAAATAAAAACGAGCCAACAGGTTTATTGTCTACCCCTAAACCTGCTCGATTCATTTTAATGGCTTCCGATAATGCATTGATCGCATTGTCTTGGCCAAATACGAGCATTTTCAAACGCGAATCAAGGGTTTTCAGTTTGTCTTTATCACTCGATGAAACCGTTTTTTCTGGGATACGTGCAATACGTGCCACCACGGTTTCTATTTCAGGTACACCAATGGTTTTTTTACGCTTACTTGGTGCAATAAGCCGCGTACGGGCTCCAGCTTCATCAATAACATCAATTGCTTTATCTGGTAGGTGCCTGTCTGTGATGTATTTAATAGATAAATCCACAGCAGCTTGGATAGCTTTAGCGGTATAACGCACATCATGATGCGCTTCATACTTAGGCTTTAACCCAGTGATGATACGAATAGTTTCTTCTGGTGTAGGTTCAACAATATCAATTTTTTGAAAACGACGCGCTAACGCCCTATCTTTCTCGAAAATACTACTAAACTCTTGATATGTCGTTGAGCCAATGACTCGAATACGCCCACCTGATAGCAAAGGCTTAATCAAATTAGCGGCGTCAACTTGGCCACCGGATGCAGCACCCGCACCGATAATCGTATGTATTTCATCGATAAATAAAATACTCTTCGGGTCTTTTTCTAGCATTTTTAGCAGCGCTTTAAAGCGTTTCTCAAAGTCCCCGCGGTATTTGGTGCCCGCTAATAATGAGCCAATATCTAATGAATAAATAGTGCAACCTTTCATCACTTCTGGGACATCGTCTTGCTCAATACGCCACGCTAAGCCCTCTGCGATTGCTGTTTTACCAACGCCAGACTCCCCGACTAATAGTGGGTTATTTTTACGGCGGCGACATAGCACTTGGATCGTACGCTCTAATTCTGCCTGCCGTCCCACCAGTGGGTCGATATTCCCTTTTTTAGCCTGCTGGTTCAGGTTAGTCGTGAAGTTGTCCATATGGTCTTCTGAGACCGGCTGTTCTTCATTTGGAGTACTACTCGGGGAAATATCTTGTTCAGATGAAGGCCCCTCACCTTTTACTGTGCCATGAGAGATATAATTGACGACATCTAAGCGACTGACATCATGCTTACGCAATAAGTATGCCGCTTGAGATTCTTGTTCACTAAAAATAGCGACTAAGACATTCGCACCACTGACCTCGTTGCGCCCAGATGACTGCACATGAAAAACAGCTCGCTGTAATACACGTTGAAAACTCAGAGTAGGTTGGGTGTCTCTGTTATCATTTTCGGGTAACAAAGGTGTAGTTTGCGCGATGAAGTGTTCCAGTTCTTGGCGCAGCGCGACAAGATCAACCTTGCAAGCATCTAGAGCTTCGCGCGCAGAGATATTACTCAATAACGCCAGCAATAGGTGCTCTACTGTCATAAACTCATGGCGGCTATCTTTCGCTTTTGTAAAAGCTACATTTAAACTAAGCTCCAGTTCTTGATTGAGCATAAGCACCTCCCAAAATTGATATTAAACCAGTCAAACTTTCTCTATAGTGCAAAGCAAAGGGTACTCATGTTCACGAGCAAAAGTATTGACTTGCGCCGCTTTTGTTTCAGCAACCTCTGCGGTAAAAATTCCACAAACTCCCTTTCCTTGAATATGGACATCTAACATTATCTGTGTAGCGCGTTCTTCATCAAAAGAAAAGTATTTTTGTAACACTTCGACAACAAAATCCATCGGAGTATAATCGTCATTATTTAATAATACCTTATACATCGATGGTGGCTGTAAGGTTTGCTCTACTTCATCTTTAAAAATGACGTCTGTTTTAAATGTGCCCAGAAAATCGCTCATTACTTTCTTGCTCAGTCTTACTAAATGTTAAATTTCAATTTTAGCATAGTCTTTATTATCAACGATTTCACCAATCAAGTTGATAATGCCATCAAACTATACGGTTAGATTAGTATGTCATTTTTTATCATATGTACTATAAACCACAGTGTAGCATGGCAATCGCCCTCACTTCTATGATTTGCAATCTGTGAGCCATATCAAATATCACAGAAAATAGCCGTCAATGCTTATCGAATTCTTAACACTTTACCATAATTACTGAGACTCGCCTCTTGACCTTATAAGGCAATTTACTACAGTATGTTTTACGAGCAATCAACAGAGTATTTATACTTAGTTGTTGTGTGTATTTTATACATGTCTGTAAAACACTATTTGCAAACCTAAAGGATAAAATATGGAGACGGGTATCGTTAAGTGGTTCAATAACGCAAAAGGCTTTGGTTTTATTTGCCCGGCTGATGGCGGAGAAGATATTTTTGCTCATTATTCCTGCATTAAAATGGATGGTTATCGGACTTTAAAAGCAGGTCAAAAAGTGCAATTTAGCGTAACGATTGGGCCAAAAGGTAATCATGCGGATCTGATTATTCCAATTGAAGTTGAGAGTACTCTTCCTGATAATACTGAATCAAATTAATACGTTGTACAATTTAACACTTTGTGCAATAGAGCACAGTTAATTATTTCAATATCATTGATGACGTCAATAATTAACTGTGGCTATTTATAACTTAACTATCAGATAATGGTTTTTTAGCCGCACAACCACCCACTGTTTGCAGATGGGACATATCACCATACAATGACGTTAATAATGCATATTGTTCAACGTCATAAAACTTACATTGGTTTTCTGTAAACGCTTTTGCAACTTCAATCATAAATTTTACAGCCGCCGCAATATCAACTTCATGGCTAGCCCCTGTGGAGCAACCCGGTACGACGGTATCTGAGCAAATGGCCACACCAACAACAGGAGCTGATGTTGACACCGCAGGTTGTAAAATACTATTAATATGATGAAGGCCATTGCCGTAAGGCGTTATGTCTTGAATAGATAACGGGAACGTGACTGCCTTTTGCCCACTACTCCACTCCATTAAGCGGATCAAATCTTCAGACACAGGCAGGATATAACCACTTTTTACTGTAGGGGATAACGCATACCCCTTGTGGTTCAGTAAACGGTTTCCTTTTGTCGTATCTACCGACAAAATTGCATCCGCCTCAGGAATTGCTTCATGCTGATTCATCGTCGCATCTTCAAGGGGAGAATCCATAAAATCAACAGGTGTATGAGGGCGCGTTGGGGCATTAGGGCAAATATGAGTTGTGATAATCACATCCCCTGCCAGTTTGTCCCCCTTTTCATGCATTTCTGCTAACTTAAGACCTGCCGCAACTGCAGCTATGGCACCATCAGCATCAGAAACAACACCAATTCGAGATGGCCTAGCACCAATACCACCTAAGCGGCCGATAATCCCCAGTGTTGGAGCACCTTTACCTTGTGATTTACCTTGTGCGCCAGGAATATGAATACGGACAAAATCACTTTGACCTTTAAGATCCTTGACTGTTTTAGACGTGACATTAATTTGTGGGAAACCCTGGAATAATGCAACAATGTCTTCACCCCTAACACTAGCGCTATCGATTAAATCGTAAACGCAAAGAGTTTGTTTTAGACTCATTGTATTTCCTTCAATTTTAATTATTTTTTATAAAAATGAAGGGCTACTTTGGGGATAACTAGCCCAATAAAGCTAGGTTTCCCCATTTCACCCCATGTGAAACCACTTATTGCTGAGGTCTCACCTTTTCCTGATGAAGGCGTTATTCACGCACTTAAAATAAAGTACTAACGATATAAACTGCTTATAATTTACTCTTTACTTTCACTACTTACTTTTACTACCTACTTTACTACATGACATAATTTCACTACTTTTTGATACTTTTTTGTAGCCAGTAAGGGTCGCCAACCATACAACCTAGATAAGCAGCCTTATGGCAAAGATTAGTGGATAATTGCTCCATAACCTCTTTGTTCATCTGCATTTCAGGCAAACTTAAACACAGTGCATATAATGAATTTTGCGATGGGTCAAAAACGGTACTGGATACAGAAGCAACACCAGCTACAGATTCATTCATCGAGAACTCCCAGCCACGCTCAGCAATGAGGTTCATTTGTTGAATCAACCTTTCTTGCTCATCTTTTGACTCACGACTAATAATTTCTGACCTTTCATTCAACGGTAGCCTAGATAACAACGCACGCCCCGTAGAAGTACCAAGAATAGGCAAACGAGTCCCCGGCTGGGTAACCACTTGCAACATACTATTGCCAAAACGCGCATGGACAACACGCACCATGTCATCATCAAGTGCGGATACATAGCTGGTAAAACCGCTATCTTTAGCAAGCTCATCAAGCGCTTCAAGCATCATATCGATTAAAGGGTTCATCCCCCTCGCTCGGTGAGCTAATTCCATAATCAATAAGCCAGGCCGATAAATTGGCGCATTATTTTTCTTTTCTAACAGCCCTAGTTCTGCCATCTGTTTTAAAAGGCGTGATGCGGAGCTCTTTGGCATACCTAATTCATTTACCAACGTTGTTACTGTTAGCTCAGCGCCTGTACGCAGGAACAGTTGATAAACATCAACGACACTAGATAAAATACTCATGACCCTAAACCTTGGGTTAATACACCGTAACTTTGTGGTTTTCTATCTCTTAGATAAGGTACTTTAAGGCGTGTATGCGCTTGGTCTAAGAAATCAATTTCACCAATTAATAGCTCTTCACCTGCATGAGTTGCTTCATAAAGAACTTGTCCACGAGGGCCTAATACCTTGCTTCCACCAAATAAATGGAGGTCTTCTTCATGGCCCCAACGGTTTACAGCAAGTAAGTGGGTACCATTTTCCAGTGCTCGACAAGCGCTGTTGATATCCCAAACGTCTTTATCTTGTACACACCATGCAGAGGGGGCTAATAACAATTCGGCCCCTTGTAGCGTTAAAATACGAGCGACTTCAGGGAACCCCATGTCATAACAGATCATGATGCCAATTTTCCCTATTGGTGTGTCAAATACAGGGAAGCTGTCACCACGACCAAACCACTGTTTTTCTAAACCAAAAGCATGGACTTTACGAAATATACCGCTAACCCCTTTACACCCTGGGTTCCAAACCCCCACAGAGTTATATATGTCACCTAAATAGTCGCCACGCTCAACAAAACCGCTAACGATGGTAATATTAAGGCGGGTCGCAAGTTCACTAAATAAGTTATAGGTTTCGCTGCCCTCTGAATCACTTAAGTCCCAGAGTTTTGTAGTTAATAAATCACCACGATAACCTGTTGTTGCTAATTCAGGGAAACAAACCAGCTTCGCACCTGAATCAGCAGCTTGTTGGCACATTAGCGCCATGCGCTGCAAATTATTCTGCTTATTACCGAGTTCAGAATTAAACTGAGCCAAAGCAACTTTAACTTTTGTACCTGACATTGCTTAATCCTTATCCAAATTAGAGACTTGGCGAAAATGCACAGCTTCAACACCTTTTGCTTTTGCCTGCCAGCTCATGGCAACCCAATAAGCTATAGCCCCCGTAACTAATGAGTTAAGTGCTGGAATACCGTAATCTGCATTAAATGGCCCTAACTCTGATGTTCCCCATCCGACTATGACGGCAATTAACCAGACAATTAAAGTAATGGGGTTATACGCTTCGCAACTAGGCGGCAATATGCCCTGTGCACGCGTAGTATCTAGCTCTTTGCGGTCTCGTTTTAAGATATAGTAGTCAACAACCATAATCCCTGCGACAGGAGGGATTGCTATTCCAAGGTAAATTAAGAAGCCAATAAAATTGTCTAAAATCCCTAACATTGAAGCGATGGTCCCAAAAATACCAATCACCCACGTTAAATAACGGCGGTCAAAACGTTTATTAAAAATCGCATTGAGTAGTGTTGAGAAACCTAAAGATGATGAGTATAGATTGATATCATTCATTTTTATTGTTGAAAAAATAACAATCGATGCACCTAATAGGCCAGTCAATGCCATCATTAAATCAAACACTTGGCTAGTACGTAATGAAAGTGCCATCAGTACCGCTATCATGTTTACCAGAAGCTCTCCAAAAAAAGTGCCGATGAGCGTCATCCAAAACACATCTTTAGGGGCTTTCATAAAGCGGCTGATGTCTGGTGTTGTCACCGCTGCAATAATAAAACCGCCAGCAACCATCGTGATTGCAGCTGGCATTGTCATTAGTGGCCCGGCGGGTTCAGTGTCATTGATAAGAGTACCAATATCCTGACCTGATAATAAATTATACGTCGCCCAACCTAATGCGAATAAAAATAGCGGCGTTGAGATATTTGCAGTAATAGATAAAAATCGATACCCATATACTGTAATAACCGTCACCGCAATACCTGTAATAAGTGACCAAGTCCCTGGTGTTAGCACGTTAGTCGCTTTATACATACCATCCGCGAAGAAGCCATTTTGTACGCCAAACCAACCCATTAAAGAAATGGCAATTGCGCCACCAATCAGAGCTGAACCTAACTTACCAAAACCCGCCCACCTAGAGAGTAGGCTAATCGACATACCTTCGCGACATGCAGCCGCCCCAAGCCCCCAACTGACTACCTGCAAAATTACAGAGCCAAGCATGGTTGCCCAAAACGCCTGCCAAAAAGTTAACCCGTACCCGAGCGCCGCACCTAACATGACTTGTGAAACACAAGCTAGTGCACCAATTCGTAGAATTAACACTTCATAGAATGGTCTACGAGCACTTTGGGGTACCCGAGCCAAAGAATAATCTTCACCTACTTTATTCGCCATATTCGCACCTGCTGTGTGGTTGTCTTTGCTTAGTTTTTTACTGGCTTTATTATAAGTTCCATTATATGGAACTAGGTTTCATTTATTCTACAAGCAAATAATATCCATGATCGCTACCAATTCGCAAGTAGAATTTATCTTTTCAGACAATATTTTTATTATGAAATATTTAAATAAATGAGGGAATACATATAGCGAGAAAAAATTTCATTGATAAATGAATAGGTTAAATTTGGAGCATTTAATTAGCAGAATTTAATCGAGGAACTCGGTTCCATTAAACGGAACTGTAACATGATGTAAATATATTCTTAAATAGGCAAAACTTCAATGCATGAATACCCTACTTATAAGGAAAATGATATCTATATTGATTGGAAAGGTCAGATATTAAACCGCCTTAAAAAACACTAAAGCAATTTCCTCTGTATTGTATAAACCAATACAGAGGAAAATATTAATAGGTTAATTACTCCCTCGCTAATGCATCAATCGGATTTAATCGAGCGGCATTACGTGCGGGTAAAAAGCCAAAAATAACCCCGATCGCTGTTGAACAAGCAAACGCACTCACTAGCGCCATAGGGTCAAAGGAAAAAGTCCAGCCGGGCAATGCCATTTGGGCCAATAAACTGATGCCATAGGACAATCCAATTCCTAGCAGCCCCCCCATTAAGCATACTAAAATGGCCTCAATCAAAAACTGCTGCATGACATCACTGGTCCTTGCACCCACAGCCATACGAATGCCTATTTCACGAGTTCGCTCCGTCACCGAAACAAGCATGATATTCATCACCCCGATCCCCCCGACCACGAGTGAAATGACAGCCACTAAAGTTAGGAATAACTGCATTGTTCTCGTTGTTTTTTCAGCTGCTTTAACAAAAGTATCAAGGTTAAAAGTAAATATATCTTGCTTACCATGACGCAATGTCAGTAAACGAGTTAATTGTTGCTCTACCGTTTTAGCGTCATAACCCTCTTTTACCCGAACCGTGAAACTATCATAATAAGGGCGATTAATAATTTTACTGTTCACTGTGGTATCTGGCAGCCAAATTGATAATGACTTGCTTGAGCCAAAAGCTGATTTTTTCTCTTCAAGCACCCCAATAACGGTAACAGGCATATTACCAACTAACAAAGTTTCGCCCACCACACGCTCTTGCTTAGGGAAAAATCGTCGTTTCGTGTTCGCATCAATCACAACAACTTGCGCACGCCTATCCACCATATCTTGCGTAAAATTCATGCCTTCTGAAAACTTTGACGCATAGACATCAAAATAACCGCGCCCAACACCTAAAAGCTGTGCCGCCGCATCTAAATTTCCCTTTCTTAGGCGAGTCGAACTATTGATTTCTCCTGAAATCGCATACACATAGGGTTGTTTTGCTAAGGCTTCAATATCTGCGGCTTTTAAAGACTGACGATTTTGCGCATCATCACTGCCAAAATCTTCCCCGGGATAAATTGAAATGGTATTAGTTCCAATTGATTTTATATCATTCAAAACCATATCTTGTGCTGCATCACCAATAACCATAATCGATACCACCGAAGCGATACCAATGATGATCCCTAACATTGTCAGCAAAGTACGCATTTTATTGACGACCATTGCACGCCAAGCCATCAATAAAGCTTCACTAAACCGACCATATACCTGACTTAAAGACAGTTTACGGCTAGCAGCTTTTGGTAACGAATTAGTACGAACAGCTGCTACCACCCCCGAATCACGAAGAATTTCACCATCCTTAATCTCCACAACCCGCTCCGCTTGCTCAGCTATTTTTGGGTCGTGGGTGACAATAATTACGGTATGCCCCTGAGCGCAGAGGTCTTTTAAGATTTTCATCACCTCTTCGCCAGAATGGCTATCGAGTGCGCCTGTCGGTTCATCAGCTAAAATGATTTGCCCACCATTCATCAGTGCCCTTGCAATACTGACTCGTTGCTGCTGGCCACCAGAAAGCTGACTAGGACGGTAGTTGATGCGTTCACCTAACCCTAAGCGTTGTAATAATTGTGCAGCCCGTTCGCGGCGCTGTGCCTTCCCTGCTCCCGCATATATAGCGGGGACTTCAACATTTTGCTCTGCACTTAAATGACTCAATAAGTGATAACGTTGAAAAATAAAGCCAAAATGTTCGCGTCGAAGCTCAGCAAGTTGGTCGTTATCTAAGGTGGCAATATTTTGCCCGTCAACGATGTAATCCCCTGACGATGGTTTATCTAAACAACCAATAATATTCATCAGTGTTGATTTACCAGACCCTGATGCCCCAATAATTGCAACCATTTCACCTGCATTAATTTTCAGTGAAACATTTTTCAAGACTGTAGTTTGGTTTTCACCTTCACCGTAACGGCGGGTGATCCCTTGAAGCTCAATTAACGCAGACATTTTAGTTCTCCGTGTCACTGTGCCCAATGATCACTTTGTCACCATCATTTAACCCCTTGACGACCTCCACATACACATCATTACGGCTACCAATCTCAATTTGTTTTTTCTCTGCTTTATCACCTTGCAGAATATCTACCTCATAAGTTTGTGGCGAAATTTGATCTCCCAATGCAGATAGAGGCAATAACAAAACGTTCTTACGTGAGTCTAATTCGATTTTGACCTGTGCCGTCATTTGTAATTTTAATAAATGTTGTGGGTTAGGCACTTCAAACCGCGCATAATAGAAAATAGCATCATTGATTTTTTCAGGTGTCGGCAGTATATCCTTTAGCTGGCCTGAAAATTTTTTATCTGGTGCGCCAAGCACCGTAAAAGATGCCTCTTGCCCTGGCTCTAAGTAAATTACGTCAGCTTCAGAGACTTCAGCTTTCACCAACATAGTATCCAAATCAGCAAGCGTTAAAATGGTTGGTGCCTCTTGGGCTGCGATTACTGTTTGCCCTTGTAATGTTTTAATAAAAGTAACAATACCGTCCATTGGTGCAGTAATTTGCGTGTATTTTAGGTTCGTTTTCGCGGTGTCTAAAGTGGCTTGGTTACGTTTAATTTGCGCTTGATAAGTCGCGACTTGGGCTTTTTTTACTTCAACGTCGGTTTTTGCTTTGTCTAAATCTTGTTGTGCGACCGCTTGTAACTTTGCCAAGCTAACATGACGCTGGTACGTGACTTGTGCCAAACGCAACTCAGCTTGAGCTAAGGAAAGGTTAGCTTCTAACTCGCGAGTCGTTGCTTCGGATTCAATCACATCATTTTGGGCTTTTTTAGGGTCAATAACGGCAAGTAAGTCACCTTTTTTGACGTAATCGCCTTCTTTAACATATAACGTTTGTAGCTGACCACTTACTTGGGCTCCGACATCAACTTTACGTACCGCATCGAGTTTACCTGTAGCGAGAACTTGCTTATCCAAATCGCCTCGAGTGACATCAACGGTCTGAAAAACTTCTGGATCGTTATCATTAAAGAGAAACCCAGCGATACCAGCGGCAACAATAATTATCACCAAATAAAGAGGCCACTTTTTTTTAGGCTTTACCTTCATTTATACCTGCTTCCTATGAACAAAAAGAGGGCTGCGCCCTCTAAAATAACTTACTGTAAGATAACAATAATGTTTCAACTTAACATATTGGCTTAATTCAATATGTTCATAATATATAACTTAAGTTATCAATTGATTAAACACATAGCAGGCTAAACTTTTCCTAGGTTAAATAATCAATCAACAACATACCTATTTTTGTTATCTCAGCTTAATTAGCTTTTCCCCTTGCAAGCCATGCAACACGAGAAAACATATTTTTCAGTTGCAGTGGAATGCTATCAGGCCCTAACTCTGCCGCCCGATTTACGGTGGCTAAGGCTAAATCAGGTTTTGAAGTACGGGAAATCGCTTTAATGATCACCCGTCTGGTTGAGACTTTTGCATTATCAGGAATATCTGCAATTTCATGATATAGGCTTCTGAACCCTTCGCGATATAGGAAATGTTCCATATCTGGAGCGGTTAACATCGTTAGCCTATCCCTATCTGGCGAATTGATTTTATTCGCATAATGCGTTGCAGTAGCGGCATATTTACGCCCCGCTTCATCACCATCCGTCAACACATGCCATTCAATCCCCATTTTATTGGCAAATTTCAACAGCGGCTTCAAGCCACTTTGTGCAAACGCAATAACTTTAATGCCTTCCGTTTCAAAGTAATAATGACATTGGCTTGCAAACTCGCTCATTAGCCAAATTTCAGTTTCCCCTTCAACCAATAACCAACAACGAGCAAAAAGTGCAGATGGCCGGTTAAATCGAATATGGAAAGAGATTTTACGTAACTCTTCAGGGCTTAAATCATTTTGGTTTAAACGATAAGCAGATACTTTATTCGTATTGCGCACCAAACGACACAAATCTTCCAAAGGCGCCAGTGAAAGTAGCTCACCTGAATTGGTTGTCGTGATACGTTGAAGTGAAAACAGGCTAAATAACCCCCAAGCAATAGAGAGCATAATCGGATGTAGTCGAGTTTCAGGGTCTTCAACAATAATCAATGGCCTCGCATGTTTATCTAAGTGAATATTACCTTTGGCTTGTAATAATGAATAAAACATCCCTAAGATAATTAAACGGATATTTCGTTGGTTTGGTTTTGCGATAAGACGATTAATATTGTCCAGTGCTTTCCAACCTTGTTTGCGAGGTTGAATATTTATGAGTGAATTGTCTGTCTTAATAATATGTGCAGTTTGCCCTGAAAAATAATGGCTCAATAATTGCTGCATTGCATCGATACCCGCCCCTAAATCATCATCACTCAGGCGCTCAGGGTTCTTAACTAACGCACTTGTTAATTCCTTAATATGAGCATTAAACATATCCCGCATTTCTTTTTGCCCAGTCACTATTATTTCTGGGTTAATCGACTGTAAGAAACGAGCATCTCGTAAACGGATAACGGGGTACAGCCGAACAATTTCTTTTATGTATTTCCCTACATTATCCAAGGATAATTTATTACCACCTGAATTTAAGAAGCTTTTATCAACCACGACAGTATTGTCATCTTTGAGTTCAGCACTCACTCGGTAAAAAATATGCTTAAGGTCATCACCATTATCGACCCAAACGGAGCTAAGATTATGGAAACGATATGACTGATGCCGGCCTTTACGGCGCTCACAAAATTTTAAAACAATCTGTAATGAACGATAACGTGAATCATCATTCCCTGCTGGGTGATGAAAGTCATGTAAAGTGAATTGATAATCTTTATGTTCGGGGGAGAGAAGAATATCAAGAGCATCAAGTAAACTGGATTTACCCCATGAGTTCTCACCGATTAAAACTGTGCTGTTATTAAGTTCTAAAGACAGCCGGTTAATCCCTCTAAATCCATATATTTCCACACGTTCCAGATACATATCTCTCTCCTTGGAATATTTTTAATTCACTTGGAACCACCAGTACAAGATAGCGCCAATGATTGAGCATACTAAAGGACAATATTTAGAGCTTACCGATTAAGCTTGTTTATTACTATATATATGTACGAGAAATAAAAAATCTTCACAACAAAACAGCTAACTGTATTGAGCATCTAATTGCAGTGTTATAAAATAGTAAAACTTTTATTTTTAGTATTTTTAACTTGCTTTTCGATGAATTAACCAATAAAAAATTTTATGGCGAAAAGCCCTTTTAGTACGGTGCGTTAAATCAGGTTTGTGCTGCGATAACTTAAATAAAGAAAAATAAGCATAACGCCTTGTTTATATTTACCTAGTCGATGGGATAACCTCTAAGGATGCGGCCATGTATTCAGGACTTTTAATTATTCTTCTACCGTTAACTTTCGGTTATCTTATTCCTATAAAAAACAAACAAATACTCCATCGTGTCCATCAATCATTGAACTCAATGGTGTATGTTATTTTATTTTTAATGGGTATTACGCTTGCACTGCTCGAAAACTTAAGTGTTCACTTAATTTCTATTTTAATTTATGCCGTTACCTTCTTTGCCTGTATATTTTTACTAAATGTTATCTCGCTGTTATTGTTAGATAAACTTGACCCGTGGAAAATTCCTCAGCATAAACAAGAAAAACCTCCTTCACGCCTCAAGATGGTATTCGAATCCTTACAGCTCTGCGGTGTACTGCTGTTAGGGTTTGTTGTTGGGCTAACTGGCTTTGATTTTCTACACTATGCAGATAAAGGCAGCCAGTTAGCGTTGATGCTACTGCTTTTATTGGTTGGGATTCAGCTACGTAATAGCGGCATGAGCATCAAGCAAATTTTAATTAACCGCCGAGGCACAACAATTGCCTTCGTGATGGCGGTCAGTGCGTTGGCTGGTGGCGCGCTTGCTGCATTTTTATTAGGTATTCCTGTTAAAATGGGGCTAGCTCTTGCTTCTGGGTTCGGTTGGTATTCCTTAACGGGGATTGTCTTAACCGATGCTTACGGCCCTGTAATGGGAAGTGCAGCATTCTTCAACGACTTAGCTCGCGAACTTGCTGCAATTATGTTGATACCAATGATTATTAACCGTTATCGCTCAACCGCACTGGGTATTTGTGGCTCAACCTCAATGGATTTTACCCTCCCCGTTTTGCAACGTAGCGGTGGGGTGTCTATTGTCCCTGCGGCCATTGTTCATGGCTTCGTACTTAGTCTTATTACGCCAATTCTTATGGCCTTCTTTACATAGGTAAAATTTCAGTCACAATAGCGGTTAATTTGCGTGAAACAGGAAATTAACATGACAGATAAACAACGTGTTTTAGTGTTGGGCGCTAGCGGCTATATTGGGCAAAACCTAATTCCCCAGCTGATTGAACAAGGATATGACGTTATTGCTGGGGCTCGTCGTGTTGATTGGATGCTATCTCAAGGTTGGCATGATACCCAATGCATTTATGTTGACCTTCACGACCCCGAAACTTTAAAAGGGGTCATGGAAGATATCGACATTGTTTATTTCCTAGTACACAGCATGGCAGACCAAGCTAATCTGGTTGAGCGGGAACGCGCAGCAGCACGTAATGTACAACAGGCTCTTGAAGGCTCTAATGTTAAGCATATTATCTATCTTAGCGCATTGCAGCACGGCCATACCTATTCACCACACCTTATCGCAAGGCGTTTAACCGGCGATATCTTGCGTGAAAGTCATATCCCTGTGACTGAAATCCGTTCTTCTATTATTGTTGGGCCAGGTTCAGCAGCCTTCGAAATTATGCGGGATATGGTTTATAACTTGGCTATTTTAACCCCACCACGCTGGGTGCGTTCAAAATCATCTCCAATCGCCCTATCCAATATTCTATATTATTTAACACAACTGGCAAAAACGCCGGTAACAGAAAGCCGAATTTTCGATGCAGGCGGCCCTGAATATATAAGCTACCAAGAGCTATTCAAAAGATTTATCAAAGTCAGCGGTAAACGCCGTTTGCTGATCCCTATCCCAATTCCAATTAGTATGATTTCGGTGCATTTTATTAGCCTTATCACCTCAGTACCGCCTTCAATTGCTAAGGAGCTAATCCAAGGCTTACAACATGACCTTCCTGCTGATGATAAAGCACTACGCGAGTTGATCCCTCAAACCTTAATTTCTTTCGATGACGCAGTCAGAGCAACCTTAGCGGAAGAAGCGGATGCCGTCGATAATGCAGATTGGGGATACGACCCTGAAGTTCGCAAGCGTTGGCGACCGGGCTATGGTTTTTATCCAAAACAAGCAGGTGCAACGCTTGGTACCATCGCTAGCAGCGAATCTCTTTGGCATGTCGTTCAACAAATTGGTGGCAAAGATGGTTATTTTTATGCCAACGGCCTTTGGAAAACCCGCGCCATCATGGATGATATGATGTTGAATAAAATTAAATATGGGCGCCCCAATCGCGAAGAGCTGCAACTTGGCGATGAAATAGATGGTTGGCGTGTCATAAACCTTGAACCTAATAAACAACTTAGTTTGCTATTTGGTATGAAGGCACCGGGCCTTGGGCGGCTGACATTTACTATTCATGATAGCGGTAACCGCCGCTCAATTGATGTTAGAGCTTGGTGGCACCCAGCTGGCTTCTGTGGTCTGCTTTATTGGTTTGCCATGATGCCAGCACACTTATTTATTTTTAAAGGTATGGCGAAGCGAATTAGTGAACTGGCTTTTGAACGGGATAAACAACTCGCTAAGCAACAGCCGATAGAGCATCCAACTGAGAAAACAGAATAATTTTAGCGTAAAAACCAAATTTTTATGCATAAATTATTGCATAAATATGCTCATGGGATTAATATCGCAGGTAGTGAAAAAAGATATTATTGGTAAGCATGAGCATTCAATTAAAAAACATCAACTGTTTCTATGGTTCCCATCAGGCTCTCTTTGATATCAATCTAGAGTGTTCTGCAGGTGAGACCATGGTATTACTCGGGCCAAGTGGAGCTGGTAAAAGCTCTTTACTGCGTGTTCTCAATTTATTGGAAATGCCACGTTCTGGCCATTTAAATATTGTCGGTCAGCAATTTGACTTTTCATCGGTACCCGATGCGAAATCTATCCGTGAATTGCGTCAAAATGTCGGCATGGTATTCCAACAATATAACCTGTGGCCTCACTTGAATGTGATGGATAACCTAATTGAAGCCCCTTGCCGTGTATTAAAGTTATCGAAACAAGAAGCACAAAGTAAAGCGGCTAAGCTGTTAGAACGCCTACGTTTATCTCAATTTGCTGACCGCTATCCTTTACATTTATCTGGTGGTCAACAACAACGTGTTGCAATTGCAAGGGCGCTTATGATGGAGCCTAAGGTTCTGTTGTTTGATGAACCAACGGCTGCGCTTGACCCTGAAATAACCGCACAGGTTGTCGATATTATCCGCGAATTATCAGCAACAGGCATTACACAAGTTATCGTGACTCATGAAGTAGAAATTGCACGTAAAACCGCTAGCCGTGTAGTGTACATGGAAAACGGTCATATTGTAGAACAAGGAGACGCCAGCCATTTTGCGGCGCCTCAAACTGAAGCATTTGCAAATTATCTGTCACATTAATAGATATAGGATTAAGCAATGAAAAAAATTATATTAGCCGCGCTACTAGGCGCAGTAACCCTATCAGCAACTGCTGCAGAAAAAGAAACCATTCGTTTTGCAACGGAAGCAACTTATGCACCGTTTGAAATGTTTGATAAAAATAACCAAATTGTGGGTTTTGATGTGGATTTAGCCAATGCAATGTGCGAAAAAATGAACGCAACTTGCACATTTACTCACCAATCATTTGATAGTTTAATCCCTAGCTTGAAATTCCGTCGTTTCGAAGCATTGATGGCTGGTATCGATATTACCCCTGAGCGCCAACAACAGGTCGATTTTACTGAAACCTACTACCCTAACTCTGCTGAGTTTATCGCAGTAAAAGAGAAAATCTCTTCGGTTGATCAACTAAAAGACAAAAAAATCGGTGTGCAAAATGGGACAACTCACCAGAAATACATCATGGAACAACATAAAGGGATGACAACCGTTCCTTATGATAACTATCAATCTGCCATTTTAGATTTACAAAATGGCCGTATTGATGCTGTCTTTGGTGACACCGCTGTTGCTGATGAGTGGTTAAAAGCGAAAGGTAATGAAAACCTAACGGCTGTTGGCGAAAAAGTCACTGATCCACAATACTTCGGTATTGGTCTAGGTATTGCTGTTCGTAAAGGAAATAAAGAGCTACTGGATAAAATGAATAAAGCCTTAGCTGAAGTTAAAGCAGACGGCACTTATGATGCTATCCACAAAAAATGGTTTCAACAGTAATTGATATAATTAATGAGCAACTTTCTATTTTTAACAAGTGCCGCCGGTATCACCGTCGGCCTTGCTGTTTCTGCACTGGTTTTAGGGCTGATCCTCGCCATGTTATTTACTGCGTGGGAGTCCGTCCGTTTTAAACCTATTGCCTTTTTAGGGACTTGCTGGGTTACTTTGATCCGTGGTCTACCTGAATTACTGGTCGTGTTGTTTGTCTACTTTGGTACATTACAACTGATCAATTTGCTTGGTGATGGGTTCGATATAAACCTCGGTTTTTGGCAAACCACTATTCAAATTGACCCTAGCATTTTCTTTGCTGATAGCGGTGAATTTGATTACACCCCATTTGTCTGCGGTGTCATTGCCCTCGCCTTGTTATATGCGTCTTATGCATCACAAACATTGAGAGGAGCTTTAAAAGCAGTACCTTATGGTCAGTGGGAAGCCGGTTTTGCATTAGGTTTAAACAAACGCACTATTTTCTTTCGGTTCATTATGCCGCAAATGTGGCGCCATGCACTTCCTGGATTAGGTAACCAATGGCTTGTATTATTAAAAGATACTGCGTTAGTTTCACTCATCAGTGTTAATGATTTAATGCTACAAACAAAAACAATCGTTAATAGAACTCACGAACCTTTCACATGGTACGCCATTGTAGGGTTGATTTACCTTGCTATTACGTTAGTCAGTCAAGTTATCTTAAAACGTATTGAATTGCGTACCACTCGCTTTGAGCGAGGTGAATCAAAATGATTGATTTAATTTTAGATATTCTTCCGGGGCTACCAACCAGCTTATCACTGACGTTTAGTGCTCTTATTGTGGCTTTTCTTTTAGCGATATTATTTACTTTAATTCTCTCGCTTAAGACCCCCGTGGTTTCTCAAGCGGTTAAAGTCTATATCACGCTATTTACTGGCACGCCTTTATTGGTACAGTTTTTCTTAATATATAATGGTCCAAGCCAGTTTAAATCGTTGCAGGATTATCCAATGCTCTGGGAGTTTATCTCGACCCCATGGGTATGTGCGATGCTCGCATTAGCACTAAACAGTGCAGCGTATTCCACTTTGTTATTCCATGGTGCAGTTAAAGCCATTCCATCAGGCCAATGGCAGTCGTGCCAAGCCCTCGGGATGAGTAAAATGCAAACCATGCGTATTATTTTGCCTTATGCCTTTAAACGTTCGTTATCGTCCTATTCCAACGAAGTCGTTCTGATTTTCAAAAGTACTTCACTTGCCAGTACGATTACAATGCTAGATGTCATGGGCTACAGCCAATTGATCTTTGGGCAAAGCTGGAATGTCATGGCGTTTGTTGCTGCGGGGATTATTTATTTAGTGGTCAATGCAATTTTAACAGTGCTAATGCGTTTAATCGAGCGTAAGGCTCTAGCCTTCGAACACCGCAATTAACAAATTATAATTCAATTGGTTATATAAAAAGCTTGGGTGCCCACCAAGCTTTTTTATTCTATCGTTCTTCCATTCATATTGATAATGAAACCTTAGCTCAAATATGTACGCATATTATCAACTTAAGTCTTATTTTATTTTTAATAATGTTAATACTTCAAAATGTGCAGTGTGTGGAAATAAATCAAACAGTTGTACCTTACAAACTTGATAGCCAGACAACCACTTCAAATCTTGTGCCATTGTTTTTGCATTACAGCTTGAATAGAGAATATATTCAGGTTGCATATGAGAAAGGTAATCACACAGTGCTTTACCTATTCCTCTACGTGGTGGATTGACTAAAATAAGCTGCGGAATATCCTGATTAGCGGTAGCGAAACGCGTAGAGTCGAGGGCTTTAAATTCAACATATTGTAGCCCTAGTTCATTCGCTGATTGTTGAGCACTGGCAATTGCTGGAGCACTGATTTCAATGCCAGTTAAGCGGGTCTCTTTTTCAGCGCAGTGCAACCCAAAACCCCCAACCCCACAAAACAAATCCCACAAGCTATGAATATTTAATGCTTTTACCCACTCTCTCGCGGTTTGGTATAGCTTAGCTGCAACAACAGGATTAGTTTGGAAAAAACCTTGTGGTCGAATAAACAAAGGAACTTGATTAAACTCCTCACGCAATGTGTGTTGCGGGGTTAAGAAAATCTCTTCCTCGCCTTCGAGTATTGCCATATGTACGGGCTGAATATTTGCCGTAATCACCTCAAGTTGTGGTAATTGCTCTTGTAACCAAGGCAATGCATTTTTGAGCTGAACCAGTTTTTTCTCTGAACGCAGCACAAAGCGCAGCATAAACCTACCCGTGTGTCGGCTTTGTGTTAACAAAAGATATTTCAGTTCCCCACGTTTGCGTTCAATGTTGTACGGCGTGAGCCCTGCTCGAGCGATAAAGGGGGAAAGCACACTAAAGATATCTGAAAATGAGGCGGGGTATAATGGGCAATCCGTTAGGTCGACACCGACCCCATTTTCTCCGATAATCCCGAAAATTGGCCTTTCAACACTCCCACTAACCACCATTTTCGCTTTATTACGAAAAGCGACTTGTAAGCCAGTGACGGGGGGTTGAAACTTAATAGCCTCAATTTCTGGTAATAACGCCTGTAGTTGCCCCTGCTTTGCAGCAATTTGTTGTTCTGGTGTCAGTTCTAACCATTGACACGAGCAACATGCGCCCGTGAGGTATTTTTCACAATGCATAACAAAAAGTTAGTGAAGGATTATGGAAGGTTTATCATCATCAGGAGAAAACTCCGACTCATCTTCAGCAGAGCCGTCATCCTCACTAAAATCACCTTGATTGGCATACAAGAGATTATTACTAAAGATTTCATAAACAATAGCAGAAATTTGGTCTTCTGCTTGCTGCACAAAAAGGCAAAACTGTCGGTAAGTCATTCCTGCTTCTAAGGAAAATGATTGACTCACAACAAGTTTAGGTAAGTTTTCATCGTTAATTTCAAGAAAAACTTTAGCTGTTAATGAACTGGCATTGATTTGGCTGATATTCGCCACAAGCGTCACAATAGCCGTTGGTTTCAACTCGGCTAATGCAGACAGTACCAAAACATTATTTAAAATATCGAGCTTCGCATCAAAAATACCCTCTATGTTTTGCATATGAGGTAAATGCAATGCTGCGCAGGAATCACACTCGAAATAAGAGGTTTTGAGTTGGTCTAGCCATTCACGTAACTTTGTGATGTCAGGGTAACAAATAGAATCCATGGGCAATAAACCTTCTTCAACTCAAAATAATCATGCAATATCGGTTTGTTAGAGCCTTGATTTCACCTCTAACAGAAAAGCGAATAATTTTCACACATTGTAAGCCGAAACGCTAGCGAAACCACGTTTTTTATGGCTATTCATCGTGTTTATCATCAAAAGATTCTGGTTTTTGGCTGTGCTTTTTGGTCGATTGTTTATTATCAATCCCTAAAAAACTTAAACTATGGATAGCGCGCCAAATAATATGAATGACAGCAGGAACTAAACAGCCAATCCCAACCATAATAATCGCAATTATTACCCCTTGCTGCATTAAAGGTTCAGGTAATGTCATATAATCATTTAATGTCAGTAAAACGATTATCAGGAGTATAATTCCCACACCTTCTAATACCAAAATAGGTTTGGGCATATCCGCTAATGAGCGCATAGTCCCTTTAGATTCCGGTTTGTTACTCATTATAGTTACCTTTCCACTGTTACATCGCTATCATACTCTCTCGATTATATGTCATACCTATAGGTATAACAGGAAAATTCGACTTTTATTTCACAATTTATGTAGGCATAGTATTGAATATTGCGATTAAAATTCGAGTTCAAGATAAAAGGAGATACTATGTATACTGTTATTTTTGGTCGCCCTGGCTGCCCCTATTGTGTTCGTGCGAAAGAACTTGCTGAAAAACTGAAAAATGAACGTGACGATTTTGACTACCGTTATGTCGATATCCAAGCTGAAGGCATTTCTAAAGAAGATCTGTCTAAAACTGTCGGTAAACCTGTTGAAACTGTGCCACAAATTTTTATTGATGAAACTCATATCGGCGGTTGCACTGATTTTGAAGCTTATGCAAAAGAAAATTTGGATCTATACAAATAATTAGCCCCTCAGATTTCTCTACTCAACAAGCAAAGTGGTTCACTTATTGACAAGTACTCACACTTTGCTTGTTCTTTTTGTGCTATTTCATTTAAATTTCATAAAAAAGTGCATTTTTTTTCATCTGCCTGAGAACTTTCTTTTTTAGATGGGGTCTTAATTTATGCCACTGCTTTTCTTTGATGTCCCCATATTGAGGAGCCCGATAGCCAACTCTATGTTTTCATGCTATCGGGTTTTTTGTTTCTAATCAGCAAGTTCCCCTTGTAATGTAATAATTAACCTGCGTTTCCCGCCGTAATTACGATGTTCACACAAGTAGATCCCCTGCCATGTTCCAAGATTTAAGCGCCCTTTTGTCACAGGGATAGTCAAACTAGCTCCTAATAAACTACTTTTAAGGTGCGCAGGCATATCATCACTTCCTTCATAAGTATGCTTAAAATAAGGTTCATTTTCCGGCACTGCTTTATTAAAGAAACGCTCAAAATCTTCTCTAACGGTATAATCTGCATTCTCATTGACTGTCAAAGAGGCAGATGTATGCTGAATAAAAATATTCACTAAACCAATATCGATTAAACTTAGTTCAGGCAATTGCTGAAGGATCTCCTCTGTGACTAAATGGAATCCCCTTTGTTTTGCATTGAGCTGTATTTCTTTTTGCCACCACACGATTTTTCCCCTTCCTCAACGACGCGAAAACACTTTACCGCGTTAAATAATCATTGAGTAATTGTTTAACCGCAAGTAAATTTGTCGCACAACGCTTTCAATAATAAGACAAAGGGACTTTACCTGCTAAGTCGGAAACTTTAATCTTTCCCTCTTACATGTTTGCTCTGTCTTATTTACTAACTGTCCGAGGTACTGAACTGTGCTGGAACAACTGAATCTTGATCTTTTCAATTTGATCAATGCCACACCAGAGACCGCGAGTGGAACCATTGCGCTAGCCAATGTTATTGCCAAGCGCTTAATCCTTATTTTTCCACTTTTTACTGTTGCCTGTTGGTTCTGGGGTGCCCAGCCAAATATGACCCGCCAACGTGCTTTTGCATGCAAAGCAGCGATTGCTATTGTTGTAGGTTTAGCCATTTCTTGGTTAATTGGCTATATTGCCCCACACGATCGCCCATTTGTCATGGGAATTGGAACAAACTTCTCAGATCATGAAGCCACACCATCATTTCCAAGCAACCATGGCACCATTGTCTTTACTTTCGCCTTTGCCTTCCTTTTCTGGCTAAGAACTTGGGTGGGGTTAGTGATGATGATACCGGCTATCGTGATTGCGTGGTCACGCATTTACCTAGGTGTCCATTGGCCTTTAGATATGGCAGGTGCCTTTATATTAGCAATTGTTGCCTGTGGAATCGCACAGGTTATCTGGTCTATTGGTGCAAATAAAATCCAAGAACCTATAACCCGGCTTTATAGTTTAATTTTTGGTTCTCTTATTCGCAAAGGTTGGTTCCAACCATAGTCATTAAAAAGTACTGGTGTTAATTAATACCAGTACTTTTATTCATTTTAGAAATTGAGCTAAATCAAAGTTTCTGCTTATTTTCTTCCTCTTCTTTAAAATTATTTTTAAGTATTAAACATAATTATTAAAACAATTAATTAACAAATATTTTGTTACGCTTTTTAATTATTTTTTTCGACGCAAAAAAAGTCACAAAAAATGACATGAAAATATCTATAAATAATTAATATATGATTTTACTCCCAACAAATTACCCTCTGGTTAATCACTCACTAAACCATTCCAAGAAATAAAAATATAATTTTAAATAACAACACATTACATAAGACAAAAGTCTAATTTATTGCCCTAGCATTAGAGTAAAACTTCATACTTAGATTAGCGTGGATTATATTTCAATCAGTTTAATGCTGATTATTAATATAATAATGTTTTTCCAGCAGAATTTAATTCTGTTTGTATTTAGCTTATTTAGAATTCATTAAATCAATATATAAACGTTTTAAAAAATAAACCTAACGCAAATTTTATTAACAATTTTATAAAATATAATGATTCCTTGCAAACTTGGTGGATATTTCTCTTTTGAGAGAATGATCACGGTACTTTATTCTGTTAAACTATAGATTCACACACTCAAAAACCATTTTTAAAATTTACTGATAAATTTACAAAACTGATTGAAGATAAAATTAGTATTACTTTTAGTTTTATTTCTAATCAGATTGTTACGTAAAAGAAAACGATTGTTATTTAGTAATTGTTCGTACCAAAAGATTAAAACGTCGTAACGCATTTGAACGTTACGCTTAAATGATTTTTTTGACTTTTATTTTCGGAGACTATTATGGATGCAACAAAAGTTGGTTCCATCGACAAAACAGCCTCGCAAACAGTAAACAGCAATGCTTGGCGCAAAACTGACACAGTATGGATGCTGGGTTTATATGGTACAGCTATCGGTGCTGGAGTACTGTTTTTGCCAATCAACGCAGGTATGAGCGGCTTATTACCTGTTTTATTGATGCTAGTTTTAGCCTTCCCTATGACGTTCTTTGCTCATCGCGGTTTAACTCGGTTCGTTCTTTCTGGTTCGAAACCTGACACAGATATTACTGGTGTTGTAGAAGAACACTTTGGTCGTACAGCAGGCAACTGGATCACCCTACTTTATTTCTTCGCGATCTACCCTATTTTGCTGGTTTATGGTGTATCTATCACCAATAACGTGAATAAATTCCTAACCGAATTATTAGGTGTTGGCGCGCCACCTCGCTGGTTACTTGCCTTGATCCTTGTTGGTGGTGTAATGGCGATTGTTGCTTTTGGTGAAAAATACATAGTCAAAGTCATGAGTATGCTGGTTTTCCCATTTATCGCTGTATTAGTTGCCTTTTCTTTGTATATGATCCCTCATTGGAGTGGGGATGTACTGAATACATTAACCTTTGAAGGCATCACTGAAGCCACTAAAAATACAGGTGGGCAAAGTATTTGGATCACTATTTGGTTAACAATCCCAGTGATGGTGTTTGCATTTAACCATTCTCCTATCATCTCGGCTTTCTCTGTCGCAAAACGCGAAGAATATGGCGATGCAGCGGAAAAAAAATGTTCACGTATTCTTGCTTCTGCACATGTTTTGATGGTTTTGACTGTCATGTTCTTCGTCATTAGTTGTGTGTTTACTTTATCTTCAGCAGACCTAGCACAGGCGAAAGCACAAAATATCAGTATTCTTGACTATTTATCTGGCTACTTCGATCAACCATTCATCAAATACGCAGCTGCAATTATTGCATTCATCGCAATTATTAAATCTTTCCTAGGGCACTATCTAGGTGCTCGTGAAGGTTTCAATGGCCTAGTTGAACGTGCTTATCGTGCAAAGGGTAAAACCGTTGATGTTCGTAAGCTAAACCGTGGTACCGCAATCTTCATGCTAGTCACTACATGGATAGTTGCAACATTAAACCCTGGCGTACTGGATATCATCGAAAGCCTCGGTGGGCCTGTTATCGCCATCTTATTGTTCCTGATGCCAATGTATGCCATCAACAAAGTGCCTGCAATGCGCAAATATGCCGATAAAATCAGTAATGTATTTATCGTAATTATGGGTCTAGTCGCTATCTCTGCGGCAATATATAAGTTATTCTTCTAATTGAAGCTACCAGGTCGTTATTATGAAAATAGCGACCTGATTTCAATGACTTTCTACAAAAGGAAGCACTGAATATGATTAGTGTATTTGATATCTTCAAAATAGGCATCGGCCCTTCAAGTTCCCACACTGTCGGCCCAATGAAAGCGGGCAAACAATTTGTTGATGACCTTATTCAACAAAACTTACTTACCACCACTACACGTATTGCGGTTGATGTATACGGCTCGCTTTCCCTGACAGGTAAAGGCCACGCCACAGATATAGCAATCATTATGGGGCTTGCGGGTAACTTACCCGATACTATTGATATTGACGCTATTCCTGCGTTTATGCGTAATGTCGAGCACACAGGTAAACTTCTTTTAGCCCAAGGGCAACATGAGGTCGATTTTCCGACCGAAGGTGGGATGAACTTTCATCATACCAACTTGCCGCTCCATGAAAATGGAATGACTATCACGGCATTTGCAGGTAACGAAATTCTATACACTAAAAATTACTATTCCATTGGTGGTGGCTTTATCGTTGATGAAGAGCATTTCGGCCAAGAGAATGAAAATGCAGTTCAAGTCCCTTATCCGTTTAAATATGCGGCAGATTTACAAAAGCATTGTAAGGAAACAGGTTTATCCCTTTCTGCACTGGTAATGCAAAATGAATTAGCTTTACGCAGTAAAGATGAAATTCAACATTATTTATCCTCCGTTTGGGATGTAATGAAAGCCGGTATTGAACGCGGCGTGACAACGGAGGGTTTATTACCCGGTCCATTACGTGTCCCTCGCCGTGCCGCAGCACTACGCCGCCAACTTGTCACAACCGATAGCACAAACACAGACCCTATGGCGGTCATTGATTGGATCAACATGTTTGCTCTTGCCGTCAATGAAGAAAATGCTGCCGGTGGCCGCGTTGTAACAGCTCCAACTAACGGCGCCTGTGGCATAGTCCCCGCCGTGTTAGCCTATTATGATAAATTCATTCGCCCTGTGAATGAGAACTCCTACACTCGGTATTTTTTAGTCTCAGGGGTTATCGGTGCTCTATATAAAATGAACGCATCGATTTCAGGTGCTGAAGTTGGTTGCCAAGGGGAAGTTGGTGTTGCTTGTTCAATGGCGGCTGCAGGTCTCGCAGAGTTAATGGGCGGTAGCCCTGAGCAAGTGTGTATCGCCGCGGAAATTGCGATGGAACATAATTTAGGGTTAACTTGTGACCCCGTTGGCGGGCAAGTTCAAGTCCCTTGTATTGAACGAAATGCAATCGCGTCGGTGAAAGCAGTTAATGCGGCGCGTATGGCATTACGACGAGTCAGTGACCCGCGTGTTTGCCTTGATAAAGTTATTGAAACGATGTATGAAACAGGCAAAGACATTAACGCAAAATACCGTGAAACCTCCCAAGGCGGGCTAGCCATTAAACTGGCACACTGCGAATAAATACTTGTATACACTATCTAGCCCTAATCCCCCATAGTGGGGCGGTTAGGGCTAGTTTTAGCTAAAGATAATCACTTACCCAAAGATTGCACTCCACCAGCCGCTGATGGTTTTCATGATATAGTCCCAAATACGACCAAAGAACCCGGCTTCCTCAACAGCAGATTTTGCCACTAAAGGATGTTGCTCAACGACTTCACCATTCAGAATAAAGTTAATCGTCCCTACCGCTTGGTTTTTCGCTAAAGGTGCTTCAAGGGAATCATTTGTAAGCTGAATATCTACTTTTAAATTTTGTAGCTGCCCTTTAGGGATTGTGATAGAAACATCATCAGCAACACCGAGTGAAACCTCCGAGGTATCCCCAAACCAAACCCGTTGTTTCTTCAATGTGGTGTCTGCTTTTATTGGTGTCACCGTTTCAAAAAAGCGAAAACCCCAAGTCAGTAACTTCTCACTTTCTGAAAAACGCACTCGGTCACTTGGCGCCCCTAACACAACAGAAATTAAGCGCATATCACCTTCCGTGGCTGATGCCACTAAATTATGCCCTGCGCCACTAGTGTGCCCTGTTTTTACGCCATCAACTTTTAAATTTTGGTTCCACAACAAACGATTACGGTTAGGTTGGCGAATTTTATTAAAGGTAAATTCTTTCTCTTTATGCAATACATATTCATCGGGGACATCACGGATCATCGCTTGTGTTAAAATAGCCATATCGCGTGCTGTACTAAATTGCCCTTCAGAATCTAGGCCATGAACTGTTTTAAAGTGTGTATTCTTTAAGCCTATTTGTTGCACATAATGGTTCATTAAACTGACAAATGAATCCTGGCTCCCCGCAACATAATCAGCTAAAGCGATACTGGCATCATTCCCTGACTGGATAACAATTCCTTTGTTTAAATCCAATACTGAAACACGGTCTTTCGGCTTCAAAAACATGAGTGAAGAGCCTTTTAATACCGGGTTTCCTGTCGCCCATGCGTCTTCCCCCACTGTTACCATATCCTGCGGCGTAATTTTCCCTGATTTAACTGCCTGACCTACCACATAACTGGTCATAATTTTAGTCAAGCTTGCAGGGTCTAAACGCTCGTCAGGGTTTGCAGACGCTAGGATTTTGCCACTTTTATAATCCATTAGAACGAATGCTTTTGCATCAACTTGAGGAGCAACCGGGGTCTGAGCCGCATACGTACTCCCACTTACGGCAATCAATAGACTCAACCCAACCCCGACTTGTCGGGTTTTTAGGGACAACATTTTTTTACTCATCGGTTATTCCTTCACTTATTCATAAAACATTTAAAATAAATATCATCTTGCTCAACATCACTAAACGATGAAACCACCGCTGTGATCAAATGCGATAACTCAATCTAACCAAGCCTAATATAAGACTTTATTTTCACTGAGACCACCTATAGGAAATAAAGATTTGCCTACGAGTGAATTTAATCTATCTTAACCATGGCTGATGACAAAAAAATCAATTTAGGAGGCTGCAATGTTAACTGTCTGGGGACGCGTCAACTCTTCCAACGTTAAAAAGGTACTTTGGTGCTTAGAAGAATTAAATGTCGCTTATAATCAAAAAGATGTGGGTGGCCCATTTGGTGGGTTAGATACACCTGAATATAAAAAAATGAATCCAAACAGTACAATTCCAACTCTACAGGATGATGACTTTGCACTGTGGGAATCAAATGCAATTTTACGTTACCTTACGGAAAAGTTTGATCACTCTCACTTATTGATCGCTAAAGACCTGCAAGAGAAAGCCGCAGCGGATAAATGGATGGATTGGAGTAGTGCTAATCTGTTTGAACACATCAAGCAGATGATGAACAAAATTGTCCGTGTCCCACAAGCAGAAAGGGACCCAGAACTCGCTAAGGTAATTTATGGCAACATTAATAAATTATTGCAAATTGCCGACGATGCATTAGCAAACCAAGCTTACTTCAGTGGCGACAAATTTGGCATTGCTGATATTGCTATCGCACCGCTATTTTATCCATGGCATGAAATCGTTACCGACCGCCCTGAATTCAAAAATTTAGAGCGTTGGTATCAGCAATTAACCACACGCCCTGCATTCAAAAAAATTGTTATGATCCCAATTAAGTGATTATAGCGTCATATTCATCAAGTCAGGGTTTGGATATTGATATTCAAACCCAAGTTCTTGGCAAATCTTATTACCATTAATTACTTTACCTCCTGACTCATTTATTTCATCAATAAATTCAGGTGGTACTAAGCCAATCGATTTAGCCGCCTTGGTATAGAATTCCGCGCGTGTGGGGTGCGTTGGTGCACACAAGTTAAAAATATGGCCGCCATCAGGCTGCTGAAGCAATAGTAAAATTGCCGTGATAACATCATCTTGATGCACCATATTCACCGGTAGGTTAGCCCCTTTAACCCCTGTTTTACCCGCTAAAAACCGGCCCGCATGGCGTTTCTCTCCCACTAAACCGGCGAGTCGTAAAATATCCACTGAAATGTTCGGCAATTGGTGTAACCAGCGTTCAGCCCTTATGAGTGCCGTCGCTGAGGTTGTTGACCCATTAAGATTCGCTTTTTCCGTGATTTCACCATCTTGCTCCCCATATACCGAGGTAGAAGAGGTAAAAATCACTTTTGGCACTCGAAAAGTGACTGCACAATTAACTAAAGTTTCAATCGCTTCAACGTATTGGTCCACATTCACTTTTGAAGGCGGGAGCAAAATGACCAAGGCATCGCTCTCCACCATAAGCTGAGTTAAATCTTCACTGTCACACTCAATTTCAGGGGTTAGCTTTAATGCATAGCATTCTATACCCACAGCACGGGCGGCCTCTATGCCATCAGGCGTCGTCTTAGTTCCGACAACTTGAATACCCTTTGCTAATAAAGCCTGAGCCAATGGTAACCCAACCCAACCTAGCCCAACGATGGCCACTTTTTTCATACAATCGATCCTCCATTGACTCATTCACTGAAATTCACTCTAGGTTATCTGAAAACCTTAAAACTTCCGAATACATTTTTTGAGGGATTTATCACTATAAATCCTACTCAACTAATTATTATTGGTTATTTTTTAAAAAAAGGTTGCATTCATAGGGGGAAATCGGATAGGTTGAATACCAATGAGTATTTAGTTAGCACAGTGAATGTTTAGTCATTCACGTAAATTAGAGAACGGAAGACATTATGAATCGTATTTCACGCAACCATCATCATCACCATCATCCTGATTAGTCTTTCGGGCGATGTGTGCTGGAAGACGATCAACGAATCTTCCGGTGGCTGAAATGCGAATTGAGAAAACCCTCGGAAGATAATCTTCCGAGGGTTTTTTTATTTTAAAACAAAAATTTATTAAAGGAATATGGGGTAAGGTTATGTTGGATAAATCACGTTTACGTATTGCAATTCAAAAATCAGGTCGTCTGAGTGAAGAATCAAGAGAATTACTATCTCGCTGTGGGATCAAAATTAATTTACAACAACAACGTTTGATTGCTTATGCAGAAAATATGCCTATTGATTTACTTCGTGTCCGCGATGATGACATTCCAGGGCTGGTTATGGATGGCGTTGTTGACCTCGGTATCATTGGTGAAAACGTTCTGGAAGAAGAGCTATTAAATCGCCGTGCTCAAGGTGAAGACCCTCAATATAAAACACTACGTCGCCTTGATTTTGGCGGCTGCCGCCTATCACTTGCTGCACCATTAGATTTCAACTATACCGGTGCAGAATGCTTAAATGGTTCCCGCGTTGCAACTTCTTACCCGCACTTATTAAAACGTTATTTCGACCAAAAAGGCATTCAATTTAAATCATGCTTACTTAATGGCTCAGTTGAAGTTGCACCACGTGCAGGCCTATCAGACGCGATTTGTGACTTAGTCTCAACAGGGGCGACATTAGAGGCAAACGGGCTGAAAGAAGTGGAAGTCATTTACCGTTCAAAAGCCTGTTTAATCCAACGCGATGGTGAAATGTCGGCAGATAAACAGCAACTCATTGACCGCATGATGACCCGAATTCAAGGCGTTATCCAAGCTCGTGAATCTAAATACATCATGTTACACGCGCCAAGTGAAACACTGGAAGAAATTATTGCACTACTGCCTGGTGCTGAGCGCCCAACTATTTTACCTCTAGCGGGTGAACAAAGCCGTGTAGCAATGCACATGGTTAGCTCCGAAACTTTGTTCTGGGAAACCATGGAAAAACTGAAAGCATTAGGCGCAAGTTCAATTCTTGTTCTGCCAATCGAAAAAATGATGGAGTAAATCGTCATGGAAATGGGATTCAACCAGCCAATTCGCTGGGCAGATTGTAACGACCAACAACAAAGTGCATTGCTGATGCGCCCTGCTATTGCTGCCTCTGGCAGCATTACTAGCGCGGTCAGTGACATTATCGACCAAGTCCGTCGTGAAGGTGACCTTGCCCTTCAAACCTTAAGCCGTCGTTTCGATAAAACCGAAATCGACACCGTGCGTATTGCAGCGAATACGGTAGATGAAGCTGAAGCTCGTCTTGGTGATGAAATTAAAACTGCAATGAAAACGGCAATTGGCAATATCCGTCGTTTTCATGAGGCGCAAAAGCCTGTATCAATAACGGTAGAAACCCAAGCTGGTGTTGTTTGCCAGCAAATCACGCGCCCAATTGATGCGGTTGGCTTGTATATTCCGGGTGGTTCCGCGCCATTACTGTCAACGGTTATGATGTTGGGAACACCAGCCAATATTGCGGGTTGTCGGAAAATTATCCTGTGCTCTCCTCCACCAATTGCTGATGAAATTCTGTATGCAGCCAAGCTGTGTGGTATTAGCGATATTTTCCAAGTAGGTGGCGCACAAGCGATTGCCGCCATGGCATTTGGTACCCAAAGCATTCCTACAGTGGATAAAATTTTTGGCCCCGGTAATGCCTATGTCACAGAGGCAAAACGCCAAGTCAGCCAAAGCCATGATGGTGCTGCCATTGATATGCCAGCGGGCCCTTCTGAAGTATTAGTGATTGCGGATAGCGGAGCAAACCCAGCGTTCACCGCATCTGATTTACTATCACAAGCGGAACACGGCCCTGATTCACAAGTCATTTTATTAACTGACGATGAAAACTTTGCCCAGCGCGTGATTGAGGAAACAGAAAAACAATTAGCGCAACTTTCTCGTGCAGAAATTGCAAGGGAAGCACTGAGTGCCAGCCGTGTGATCATCGCTGATTCGATCGAACAATGCGTTGAAATTAGCAATCGCTATGGCCCTGAGCATTTAATATTACAAACCCGCGATGCTGATAACCTAGTCGACGCTATCACTAGTGCAGGGTCAGTATTCGTTGGTGACTGGTCACCGGAGTCTGCGGGGGATTACGCATCAGGGACTAACCACGTTTTACCGACCTATGGCTATACCTCGACTTATTCAAGCCTTGGCCTTGCTGATTTTATGAAACGCATGACCGTACAAAAGTTGTCTAAACAAGGCCTATTAGGGCTAGCCAACACCATCGAAACTTTAGCTCAAGCAGAGCAACTCACCGCTCACAAAAATGCCGTTACCTTACGCGTTAACGAACTAAAAAAACAAAATCAGGAGTAAGTCATGAGCCAAAAATTTAATGCCGCCAGTCTTGCACGTGAAAATGTTAAAACCATGACCCCTTATATGTCTGCACGGCGCTTAGGTGGAAATGGTGATGTCTGGCTCAATGCCAACGAATACCCCATTGCCCCTGATTATCAATTCAGTGAACATAACCTTAACCGTTACCCTGAATGCCAACCGGTTGCCGTAATCAATAACTATGCGGCTTATACGCAAATTACACCAGAACAGGTGTTGGTTTGCCGTGGAGCCGATGAGTCCATTGAGTTGTTGATCCGCGCATTTTGTGAGCCGGGAAAAGATGCGGTGATGTTTTGCCCGCCAACCTATGGCATGTACAGCGTCAGTGCAGAAACCTTTGGTGTTGAACAAAAGAAAATCATGGCGTTGCCAGACTGGGCATTAAACGTTAATGCAATCCGTGAAAACTTATCTAATACCAAACTGATTTATATTTGTAGCCCAAATAACCCAACGGGCAATATCATCGATAATAAAGATTTACGTGAAGTGTTAGATATGGCAGCGGGCCGTGCATTGGTGGTAGTTGATGAAGCCTATATTGAATTTTGCCCGCAATATAGCGTGACTACTTGGTTAGCAGAATACCCAAATTTAGTTATTTTAAGAACCTTATCAAAAGCTTTCGCTCTCGCTGGGTTACGTTGTGGTTTTACCCTTGCTTCACCTGAAGTTATTGAAGTGCTATTAAAAGTGATTGCGCCTTATCCATTATCAACACCGGTTGCCATGATTGCGGCTCAAGCCTTAGATGAACAAGGCATAACCACCATGAGAAACCGCGTAAAAACCGTAACAGAAAACCGCATCGCCCTCAGTGAAGCCCTGCGTGACTTATCGGTGGTTGAACATGTTTATCCGAGTGAAACTAACTATATTTTAGTGCGCTTTAAAGATGGCAATAAAGTGTTTAAAGCCCTGTGGGATCAAGGCATTATTTTACGTGACCAAAGTAAACAACCTGGTCTTGAAAACTGTTTACGCATTACTATCGGGACAGAAATTGAAAATACCCGTGTTATTGAAGCTATTGCAGCACTTTGCTAATTAGGAATGACTCATGAGCCAGAAAATTCTTTTTATCGACCGTGATGGTACCTTAATTACTGAGCCACCGACGGATTTTCAAGTCGACAGCTTAAACAAACTCGCCTTTGAAAAAGCGGTCATTCCTAGCTTACTTGCTCTGCAAAAAGCCAATTACCGCTTAGTGATGATAACCAACCAAGATGGCTTAGGCACCGATAGCTTCCCAACTGCTGACTTTGAACCACCCCATAATTTAATGATGCAAATTTTCACTTCTCAAGGCATCACGTTTGACGAAGTTCTAATTTGCCCTCATAAGCCTGAAGATAACTGCCCTTGCCGTAAACCTAAACTTCAATTGGTAGAACGCTATTTAGATAGCAATGTATTAGATAGCGAAAACAGCTATGTGATTGGTGACCGCGAAACCGATATTCAGCTTGCTGATAATATGGGGATCAAAGGCTTACGTTATAATGCAACTGAGCTTGATTGGGAAGCGATCACAGCACAACTCACTAAACGTAATCGCCATGCACGAGTAGAACGCGTTACCAAAGAAACGAATATACAAGTAGAAGTTTGGTTAGACCAAGAAGGTGGCAGTAAAATCAACACTGGGGTTGGCTTCTTCGACCACATGTTAGACCAAATAGCGACCCATGGCGGCTTCCGTTTAAATATCGAGGTCAATGGTGACTTATTTATTGATGACCACCACACAGTTGAAGACACAGGGCTTGCATTAGGTGAAGCTCTCAGAATTGCTTTAGGTGATAAACGAGGCATCGCACGCTTTGGTTTCGTGCTCCCAATGGATGAATGCCAAGCACGCTGCGCACTGGATATTTCAGGTCGCCCTCACCTTGAATATAAAGCAGAATTTAAATACCAACGCGTAGGTGATTTAAGTACAGAAATGATTGAGCACTTTTTTAGCTCACTTTCCTATGCAATGGGCTGCACATTACACCTAAAAACAAAAGGAAAAAACGATCACCACAAAGCAGAAAGCTTATTTAAAGTCTTTGGTCGGACACTGCGCCAAGCGATCCGCGTTGAAGGGGATACCCTCCCAAGCTCAAAAGGGGTTTTGTGATGAACGTCGTCATCCTTGATACTGGCTGTGCTAATTTGGCGTCTGTCGCTTATGCAGTAAAACGTTTAGGCTATGACCCGGTGATCAGCCGAGAAACCAATACTATTTTACAGGCAGACAAGGTGTTTCTACCCGGTGTCGGTACCGCTAGTGCCGCAATGGAAAAGCTCATTGAGCGTGAATTAGTCCCATTAATTAAGGCGCTAACTCAACCTGTATTAGGTATCTGTTTAGGGATGCAATTGCTTGGCTCCTTTAGCGAAGAAGGGCAAACAAATATCCCATTACTGGGGCTGATTGATAGCCCAGTACAAAAAATGGATGCTAACGGTTTACCTGTTCCCCATAGTGGTTGGAACCAAGTCAAAGCACTTGCTGGAAACCCGTTATTTAAAGGCATTGCCGATGATGCTTATTTTTATTTTGTACACGGCTATGCTATGCCTATTTCAGCGAATACCATTGCGCAAACACAATATGGAAATTTATTTAGCAGTGCTATCAATCGCGATAATTTCTATGGCGTACAATTTCACCCAGAGCGCTCTGGGGCTGCGGGTTCTCGCTTGATTCAGAATTTTTTGGAGATGTAATTACCATGATCATTCCTGCATTAGATTTAATCGATGGCACGGTAGTACGGTTACACCAAGGGGATTACGCTAAGCAAACAGATTACGGTAATGACCCTCTGCCACGCTTGCAACAGTATGAAAAAGAAGGCGCAAAACTCTTACACCTTGTGGATTTAACGGGGGCTAAAGACCCGCAAAAACGCCAAATTCCACTTCTTAAAAAATTATTAGCTGGCGTTAGTGTGCCGGTGCAAGTTGGTGGCGGTATTCGTAGCGAAGACGATGTTAAAGCATTGCTAGAGGCCGGTGCGACTCGCGTGGTGATCGGCTCAACGGCCGTAACAAAACCTGATCTCGTAAAAACTTGGTTTGAAACCTATGGTGGAGAAGCCATTGTACTGGCTCTAGATGTACGCATTAACGCCGAAGGTGTAAAAGAAATTGCTATCAGTGGTTGGCAAGAAAACTCAAATTTAACATTAGAACAAGCCATTGAAATCTATCAACCTTATGGTTTAAAACATGTGCTCTGCACCGATATCTCTAAAGATGGCACGTTAACCGGCTCTAATGTGAATTTATACCAAGAAATCAGCCAAAAATTCCCTGATATTGCCTTTCAAGCATCTGGAGGAATTGGTAATTTAGACGATATTGCGGCTATTCCAGCATCTGGTGCCGCCGGGGTTATTGTTGGTCGTGCATTATTGGAAGGCAAATTTACCGTTACGGAGGCAATCGAATGTTGGCAAAACGCATAATTCCGTGTTTGGACGTCCGTGATGGCCAAGTCGTTAAAGGGGTGCAGTTTCGTAATCACGAAATCATCGGTGATATCGTTCCTTTAGCGCAACGCTACGCACAAGAAGGCGCTGATGAACTGGTATTCTACGATATTACAGCTTCGTCGGATGGCCGCGTTGTGGATAAAAGCTGGGTCGCTAAAGTTGCTGAGGTGATTGATATTCCATTTTGTGTAGCGGGTGGTATTAAAAGCGTTGAAGATGCAGCTCAAATACTGTCTTTTGGTGCAGACAAAATTTCAATTAATTCCCCTGCGTTATCTGACCCAACCTTAATCAGCCGCTTAGCAGATAGGTTTGGCGTACAATGTATTGTTGTTGGTATCGATACTTGGTTTGATGACAGTACTAATGAATACCTTGTATACCAATTTACCGGTGATGAAAAACGTACAACACAAACTCATTGGAAAACCCTCGATTGGGTCAAAGAAGTGCAACAACGTGGCGCAGGGGAAATCGTTTTGAATATGATGAACCAAGATGGCGTCCGCCAAGGATATGACCTTGTTCAACTGAAAAAAGTCCGTGATGTGTGCCAAGTACCACTCATCGCATCAGGCGGTGCGGGGGAAAAAGTCCATTTTCTTGATGCCTTTGCTGACGCCAATGTTGATGGGGCTTTAGCCGCCTCGGTTTTCCATAAACAAATTATTAATATCGGTGAGTTAAAACAGTACCTAGCCGAAAATGGAGTTCAAATTAGAGTATGTTAACCACAGAACAATGTAGCCAACTGGCATGGCAAAAAGTCGATAATTTAATGCCTGTGATCGTGCAACATGCCGTATCAGGGGATGTATTAATGCTTGGGTATATGAACCCTGAAGCATTACAAACCACTTTAGACAGCCGTAAAGTCACTTTTTATTCTCGAACTAAACAACGTTTGTGGACCAAAGGTGAAACATCAAATAATTTTTTAAATTTAGTTGATATTTACCCTGATTGTGACAGCGATACTTTATTGGCGCTCGCCTTACCGGATGGCCCAACATGTCATAAAGGCACTCAAAGTTGCTTTGCTCCCGCACAAAGTGATTGGGGCTTTCTGTTTGAGCTAGAAACCTTGCTAAAAGAGCGAAAAACGGCATCACCTGAAAGCTCTTATACCGCTCGTTTATATGCAAGTGGCACTAAACGTATCGCCCAAAAAGTTGGGGAAGAAGGTGTTGAAACGGCCTTAGCAGCCACCGTCAATGACCGCGCTGAATTAACTAACGAAGCCGCTGATTTGATGTATCACTTAATGGTACTACTGCAAGACCAAGAACTTGATTTAAGTACTATTATTAAACGTTTAAAAGAACGTCACCAATAAATCAATAGCTGCCAGTTTTACTGGCAGCTAAATTTTAAGGGTTCAAAATTTTATCGATTTGCTGGTCACTGAGGCGAATTGCAAAGAATTTCAGGTAAAAATCTGCGGTTTCCTGTTTCATGTCAATATCCGCAAAGCGTTCGGGGTAAAGTGTTTGCGCCAACCATAAAAATTGTAATGCTTCTTCTGACGTCTCACGGCACCACCAGAACATACCCTTTGGGTTCACATATACTTGCTGGTTCTTTACTGCGCGAAGCGCACTCCACTGAGCTGATGATTTTATTATCTGTGCATCTTCTTTATTCATTGCCACTATTACATCAGGGTTCGCCGCAATAATAGTTTCGAGTAAAACTTCACCAGAATTATTTTTCTTATTGGAAAACCATGTTTCAGCGACATTTTTTGCGCCAGCTAAATCCATCCAGTCTTGGTTTAATGACGGACGACCAGAGGTAAATAACGCACTCCCCATACTATGGTACACCGTCCGCTTCTCTCCCTCGGTTAACCCGACTAAGCGTTCGCTGACTAATGTAATATTGCGGTCAAAATAACGTTGATATTCTATCGCTTTTTGCTGTGCATCCGGGCCTAGCTCAACCGCCGTTGCTTGTACTCTTTCCTGCAAAGCTTGTAGTGAATTGGCAGGGTACTCCACAACTTTCACCCCCGCACTTTCTAAAATGTCTCTCTGTGGTACTTCCATCCCTTTTGCAACAAACAATAATTGTGTTTGTAATGAAATAATCTGTTCTGGGTTTAATTGGTTACTTAGGCTGATAACTGGAACATTATCAATGTTGGGTAACATTTGGCGAAATAATGGAATTTTCTTCGCAATCACCGATGTACCAACAATCTGCTCACCATACCCCAACATCATAATAATGGTATTTTGTGCCGGCCATGGTGTCGCAATCCGTAGATCGGGATTATCTGTTTTCGCTAGGGATAAACCATAAGTTAGCAGCCCTACCAGCAAAATAACCGTTTGTAAAAAATCAGCTTTTCTCATATTTGTCACCCTTCTTTGCTGAATAATAAAGAAGGGTGCCCCTTATTTTTATAGGATTAATTAGAAATCAAAAGTTGCGGTTGCGCGTACTTCACGGCCTGAACCTACAAATGCGCTATTACCACCGCCTTGGCCATTATTTCCCCCCGGGAAAATCGATGCCCAATAACGCTTATCTGTCACATTATTAACGGATAACCTAAAAGTGGTAGGAACAAGACCTATTTTGGTGCTGTAACGAGCCCCTAGGTCTAAAGTGGTGTAGCTATCTATCCAACTCGTATTTGTATCATTAGCGGCACGTTTTCCGCTGTAATGCACATTAGCGCTATAAACCAGTTCAGGCACCGATGGTAAGCTATACTCTACGAGCATATTGGCTTGGACTTTAGGTACCCCAACGACGCGTTTGTCTTTAGTCGATATTAACCCTGTATCTGTTAATTTAGGGTCAAGAAAAGTCACACCACTATAGATATTTAACCCCTGCCATACATGGCCTGTCGCGCTAAGCTCAAGCCCTCGATTTACTTGTTTTCCCTGTTCACGAAAGAGATCATTACCATCCACATAAGCAAATGGCCGTTCTAAATGAAACAACGCAGCCCCTAGGTTTAAGTCGGCAACATCGGCTTTAATTCCCAACTCATATTGCTTACTACGGTAAGGGTCTAAAGTATGCCCTTCATTTTTAATACCTTGTCCTAATGGAGCAGTATCTCCTTCCTCCAGTGAATCCGCATAGCTAATATAGGTCATTACTTGTGGGCTAATTTTGTACATCAGTGCCGCTTGTGGGCTAAGACCATGATGATGAGTTTGACTCGTTTTATGGTGTTGTTTATCAAAACTACGGCTTTCTAACCAACTTTGACTGAGGTAAAACATTGCAGACCATTGGGGGTCAAAGGTGATGGTATCGCCAATTGTGATACTTTGTTGGCGATTTTCAGCCGATTTATAACGTGAGCCCCCCGTATGGATCTTACCATCAGAAGGCTCTTCCATTGGCGATGGATGGTACATATTGGTATCACCTAAATTGCGTCGAGTACTATTTTCTTTTGAGCTATAAATCGACCACACATAGCCATTCGTCGCTAACGACAAATCATGAGCGATTGGCCCTGTCTCCACATGGCCATTTAACATTACGGAGTGACTTAGCACTCTAAAGCGCCCCGATGCAGGAGAATCCATCAACGATCGGGAAATCGTTCCATTATTATCTTGAATAGCACTGGTTACCGTCCGCATAGCTCTATCTGCTTGTTGATAGCCTACCCCAGCTTTCAATGACCAATCTTCATTAAAATCATGAAGTAAGCGAGTGCTAACTGTATCAGTAGTTAAATCATTGCCTGCGGTATGTAGTGCTAAGTTTTTATCTTGTGGATTTGGTGCTTTTGGTAACTTAACCTTAGGACCATAGCTGAAACTCCCCACATACCCTTTTTGCACAAAGTTATAATGGCTCGCATTAAGTTGTAATTGCGTACCAGGCTGAATATTCCAATCCAGTGCTAATGAGGCAAATTTACGCCGTAATGTACTATCATCTACACTGCCCGTACCTTCTTCATCCAGTAAGTTAAGACGGTAGCCAAAGCGCTTATTTTCATCAAAATACCCTCCTAAGTCCCCATGACCACTATAGGCATTACGGCTTTGATAGCCTAACGTTAAGCGTTGCACATCCTCAGGTCGTTTGGCCGTAAAATTAAACTGCCCCGCTGGACTTGCAGGGCCATACAATGCCCCCGTCAAACTATTAATGATGTCGACCCTGTCCAGCATTTCAACAGGGAATGCTGTGGTCGAAATAATATACAAATCATCAAGGCGACTATTTGCCACCACACTACCCTGCATTCCTCTGCTTTGAGGACGCCCAACATCCATGCCCCCTCGGGCTTGCATTTGTGTACTTGGTGCAAACTTCAACAATTCACTCAAACTTTTAGCTTGTTGGTTATTGATTATTTCGCGGCTAATAGTGGTTGTGGAGTATGGTGTATCAATCCATTCCAAATTCCCTAATGGGCCAATATCAATTTGTGAAGTAAAAAAGCCGGCTCCGGCTTGCGCTTCTGTCGTGACATCGTTTGGCGCTGCTGTCACCAACATACGGTCTTGTTTAGGTTTAGCTAGTTGCTCAGAGACTTGAGCAGCAACAATAGATGGGGCTATCCCTGCAATAAGAGGCAATATTACAGATAAGTTAAATTTACGGTTCATATTATCTTTTCGTTATATAAAACTTTATATTACCGATAATAAAATACAGCGTAAATGATCAACCTCAATTCTTAACAATTTGTATTCTCACTAACTCATGAAAAAACATAACTATAACGGTTTGATTTTAATAGAAATAAAAAACAAAATAGCATATGAAATAGAAAAGGCTATAAACTAACCAATAAAACAGATTAAAACCGCATCTGATATGCAATTTATAATATTTAGCATATTTTGATTTTTAACATCCCTTGGTTTTGCGGTTGTATCTGCATGTAAACTTGCTATCATTCCCTGATATTGATGTGGTTTTAAAGGGAATAACAGTGTCTGAAAATTCTATTTTTATGCAGTTAACACAATTACTTAATAAAAATAATGCAAAGTATCGTGTGATGGAGCACCCCACCGCTGGGAAATCAGAAGAAGTGGCAAAAATACGTGGCACTCAACTTGGGCAAGGTGCAAAGGGATTGGTATGTCATGTTAAAGGTAATGGTATCCGCCAGCATGTACTCGCGATTTTGCCAGCAGATAAACAAGCCGATTTAAACAAAATTGCACTGGCAATTGGTGGAACTCGTGCGTCCTTAGCAAGCCCGAAAGAAGTGGATGAACTCACGCAATGTGTATTCGGTGCGATCCCCCCTTTTAGCTTTCATCCCAATTTAAAGCTCATTGCTGACCCGCTGCTGTTTGAACGTTTTGAGGAATTAGCCTTTAATGCAGGCACATTAGAACGCTCGATTATTTTAAATACAAAAGATTACCAAAGAATAGCCAAGCCCACTTTAGTAAAGTTTATTCGTATAGAAGAAAGCTAACCATCTAATCGTAAAAAGGGTTATTCCATAGAATAACCCTAAATGACAATTACTGATTAAGCTGCCGGTCGTATTCAATACTGGCTTGCTTTAGTGCCTGAAAATCAGATCCACAAATCACGCGCTTTAAAGCGGAGAATTTTGCTTCTGGCCAATCATAGATTTTCAGCGCCAAGAGTTCGCTAATCACTTCGGGCGAAAACCGGTGTTTAACTGGCTTGGCAGGGTTCCCCCCAACAATGCTATAAGGCTCAACATCTTTAACAACCACACTGTTGCTCGCAATGACGGCTCCCTCACCAATTTTGACACCCGGCATGATAAAAGCTCGCATGCCAATCCATGCTCCGTCACCAATCACCGTATCCCCCTTTCCTATATAAGCTTCCTCAATATATTCAAGGAAAGGATATAAACAAAACCAATCCATTCGATGAGTATGATTCCCACCCATCAAAATCACGGCTTCACTGCCAATACAAACATAGTCCCCAATGTAAAGTTGGTCTACATGCCACGCAAGCTGCCAATCTCGACTTTGCTCATCCCCCTGAAGGTAACGAACAACCGAATTTTCAAAGCCATTATCCCAACAATCACTGTAGTAGCTATGCTTACCTTTAATATGAATATTAGGGTTTTGCACAACCTCATGCAGTAATTCATATTTTGACCAATGCTTTTTATTCATGGTAATAAACCTTTTAATCCGTTTATATTTACCATAGAACGCTGTCTATGGTGATGTATTCGCGTTCAAAATACATCACCTTTAGCTACCCTTGGCTTATTTAACAATGGATTCTGCATATTCAATACTCAGCTAGAAATATCATACAAACTTACCATTAATTAAAGTTTAAGACTAACTGTTAGTCAATCATGATTATTAGCTGCACTTTATTTAATATAATATTGATAAGTAATTTTAATTAATTACTTGATTGATAAATACCAAAAATATAAAAAGGAATTTTATGTTTAATCCTACTACGAGCGCACTACCATCAATAACAGAAATAATCGGGGCTGAAAATACCTATCCCTTCACTCTTAACCCTGAAAATGATAACAGAATTTTATTAGATATATGGCACATCATACATGAAGCTAATACTAACCCATTAATAAGTGATAAATACCTAGAAGTACAATTATTCCAGCAACGGTTCAACGATATCATTAATGCAAAAATGAAGTATTTTAATAAAAACCAATTTCCTAATGACCTTATTGGGGGATTAAAGGCTAATGTCACTTTTGCTCAAGCCAGTATAATCCCTGCCAAAAATAGAATTGCTGGAGACACACACCCAACTCTAGTTTCCGACCGTAATACTTTGATACTGGTAAAACCCCATAAAATTATTGCAGAGAGTGAACCTTTTCAATTCAAAATATTTGATAAAAAAAACAACTTATTAATAACTAAAGAGCTTCTTCCCCCTTCAAAACTCCCCCCCACTGCAAATAACCATATTCCAGAAACTGACTTATTACCTCACTATTTTAATAAAACAAATAAATTTGACCTGACTATTAACCATAATGATGACCTAGAAAAGGTAACAGAAAACCCCATTTACTTTGATAAGTTAATTAAAATAAATGATAAAATAAACATAATATTCAATGCCCCTTTCCCGCAGAAAACCTTTGTAATTAATAATAACACTGAATATAGCTATAAATACATCTCTATTTACAATGATTCAAATAAAACCGTAAAAATTGAATATGGTAATAAGCATACCTCACTAAAAAAAAACAATAGCCTTATTTTCATTTGTGATGGAAATGGCCGATGGCAAACAAAGAAGGATGTAGAAATATCTGAGTACTACCGGGTTACACCATCTTCTTTCGAATTTAAACTAAAAGGATTTACTCAATTACTCGCCCCCCGAAAAGAGGGCAGAACTGACACAAATAATTTAGACCAATATTTTAAAATTCACTCGAGTATAGAACTTGAATTAACAGATAATGATTGGGTTAAAAAAATTTACTTAATTAATAACAAGCAGCATAGTGGTAAAAAAATACTGTTTTCATCCAAAACTAAAAAACAAACGGAGATTAGCTTCAATAATAATATTGTCTCACTGAAAAAAGGTGAACAACGACTTCTCGTTTGTAACTTTGATGGTGTATGGGAAAACACTCCCATTGCTGCTCCCCCACCATTAACTATTTCACCTTCTATAATAGACGGCAGTTTATATGACTTACTCATTAGTGATAACTCACAAATCCAAAAAATCACCAATGATAGTGAATCTTTTAACCAGCTAATCGCACACAATGAAACGATAAAAATAGCAACTAGTGATGGGAATTGGGCGCCAAAATTTCGACTTAACGCTAATGACTTTTTCCATAATAAGAAAGTTATGTTTTCATCCGAAGCTTCTTATACCAGTTCTATTTTCTACGGCAGTAAAAAATATGAGCTAAAAACAGGCGAAAAAATCACTTTTATTTATGATATTAAAAAAAAATGGGTCCCGATAACAGAACCTACCACAAGCGCCCCGCTTGAAAACCTCGCCTATTCAGAAAATACTTGGTCAGCTATCATTCCTAAAGAATATATAAAACCGGGGATACGCTTTGAGTTCAATACCCTTGAGTCTACAGGAGCGCTTAATGATGTGAAAATTGGTGCTCCCAATATCCTGATGATTAACACTATAGATATTGGTATGTTAACCCCCCCAAGGAATGAGTTTGACTTTCAAAATAACCATGAGTTAAACCGCCAATATGGCCAAACAGTCCCCGCTGCGACATTGATTGTAACTCGTTTTGACCCCGTCTACTTAACTCAAGTTGTTACCCCTCGTGGTGAGCTATTTATTGATAAAGCAACAGGCGAAGGGGGTGGTCATGACGGGAATATGCGACATGAGATTGCCAAAGACCTCATTTCTGACGGCATTAATTCAGCCAACTATGGTATTAATAGTTCTCAGGCATCAGCTCCATCATTTCTCCCCACATTCCAAGTAACCATGCATAATTCTGTTGGCGTATACGAAAATGGCATACAACATCATGGTTGGTCGGGAGGCGGTGGAAAAGCCACATTATATGAATCAAAGGGAAATGAGGTTAGCCATGAATTAGGTCATAATTTTGGCTTAGGTGATTATCACGGCGGTCCTGAAGGCGGAACACACACCACACCCGATAAAAAAAACTCATCATGGCTATGGGATTGTGAGTACAATTATTTTATTCCTAACTTGTCACACGACGGGGTATTTAATACTGATGCAATGTCTAGTGGCTACCCTTTCGACTCAAACTATAATTCTTTTACCGCTTACACACCAAATTCATTAGCTGCAATTCAAAAACGGCTTCAAAATAGTTATATATTTTCCCCTGAATCGACGACTGGTTATAAAAAATGGGATTCTGAAAAAGCAGAAATGGTAGATGCCAGCCCTGATCTTTCAGAATTTATATTCTTTCATTATTCGACAAAGAATGGGGAAAATTTAACCGATGAAAAACTTAATACTTTTGCAGAGAAATATAAGTTTATTCACATACAAAGTGGTAATGGCTACCATACTCCTAATATGATTTTCCCTCCTGCCACGCCTAAAAATAAAGGCTCAATCATAAAAATAAGCTCATTTGCAGACTGGAGTAGTAATGTAATCGTCAATAGCGTTGAAAGTAAAATAACTAAAGACAAAATACTATCTTATATTTCGAATGGCCATACTTGGCAAAAAATAGAGAGCCAAGGGATATATAAAAAACCTGATAAACAAGGCGTCCCTATTATTACCTTAACCGGGTTTTATGACCCCGACGGCAAGTTTAAAAGGCAAAGCTGTATACCTCTCTATGGTTCTTTCGGCATGGTTTATCGACCTGATGAACACATTTCCCCTGACTCACCATATTTAGAAGTAATATTACAAGATGGCACAATTAATAAATACCAACTGCATGCCTTTAGAATGAAAGAGGGCCTGATGAATAAATACCATGTCAATATTGAATGGAAGCTTAACCCAGTAAAAGTGAATATTTATGTTAATAATAAAATAGTTCACACTGAAGATATCGAAATAAAAACCCTAAAACACCCAACAACAATTAATGGGGAAATAGTTTAATGTTGATATAAGGTATTAGCATAAAGTAATCTCAAGGCTCAATTAACATTGCTAACTAATCGAGCCTTGAATAGCATTAATAATTAATGACTTTCGTCTTTAGTTAATTTTAAGCTCGCCTTTCTTGCAACTAAGCCAAAAATACAACCAATTAACATAACTATCGCTAGGGATAGTTTCGGGGCGATAGGTAAAGCAATGGCAAATAACCCTAACCCTGCTCCTCCTGCCATTTGCACAAACCCCACTAACGCAGAAGCCGTCCCGGCTTCGTTACCAAATGGTTCTAAGGCATAACTTGTTGCGGTGCCCATCATAAAGGCAAGGCCGGTACAAGCACATGCGACAGGTAACATATACACAGCCCAATGATTTTGCACTTGTTCAGAGAGTAAAATAAAACCAAGCAGCAACCCTAAACAACCTAATGCCATCATCGTACTGCCCACTAATAAACAAGTTGGCCGGCCAATTTTATGAATAAAGTAATTGGCAATATAGCTGGCAAACATGATCCAAAAACCATTTATTCCAAATACAATAGAAAATTCTAGTGGGGTAAGTTGTGCATCCCCCATTAGAACACTGGGCGCAAGGGAAACATAAGTTAGTGCCATCCCCATAGTCCCTGCATTAACCAAAGCAAAAATGATAAATTGACGGTCACCCAAAATCCGCCAATAGGTTTTAAGTTGGGTCGTTTTTACTGCTGGCAAATTTGTTGGCCGTGTTTCCGGTAATAATATGATAATCAGTACTAATATTACCAACGCATACAGTGCAAGGAACCAAAATGGCGCGCGCCACCCCCAAGCCTCCGCCAATAACCCCCCTAATAATGGGGCTAATGCAGGAACAATATTGAGTGTACCATTTAGAAAACCGAAGGCTCGCGCCGCTTCTGTACCATTCATACGGTCGCGCACACAACTAAAAGCCACTACAGAAGTGCAACAAACCGCAACTCCCTGCAATAAACGAGAAGCAATAAATACTGCCGGTGTCGTTGCTACAATCGCAACACCTGCACCGATGATATATAGCACCATACCTGCAATCGCGACAGGTTTTCGTCCATATCTATCCACTAGTGGGCCCGAAATTAATTGCCCTAACCCCAGAACGAGAATGAACAGTGCTATCGTTGACTGGATCACCGACTCACTGCTACCTAAATCCCTCGCAATATCAGGTATTGTCGGCAAATATAAATCAATCCCTAATGGACCAAGTAATACTAATAAAAGCAATAAAATAAGAAAGTTACGCATAAACCATGCCTAGACTCGATAAAATATAATTTAAAAAATATTCGCTGTTATAAATTATAAAAAAGCTATATTCGATACCGAATAAGCGATTTACTCATCGTTATAAATTAACCATTTTACGGTGCTTAAAAGTCAAAAAAGGCGCTAAACCTAGCGCCTTTTATGTCATCAATAATCAATGATGACGGATTATTCCATCCATTCTGTGTGGAAAACACCGTCTTTATCCGTACGTTTATAAGTGTGAGCACCAAAGTAGTCACGCTGCGCTTGGATTAAGTTTGCAGGCAATACCGCTGAACGGTAGCTATCATAGTAAGAAATTGCTGCTGAGAACGTTGGTGTAGGTATGCCATTTTGCACCCCATAACAAACAACATCACGCAGAGCTTGTTGGTATTCATCGGCAATTTGTTTGAAATATGGCGCTAACAGCAAGTTGGCAATTTTTGCATCTTGGTTATAAGCGTCAGTGATTTTTTGCAAGAATTGAGCACGAATAATACAACCCGCACGGAAAATTTTCGCGATTTCACCGTAGTTGAGGTCCCAATTATATTCATCTGATGCCGCTTTCAGCTGTTGGAAACCTTGCGCATAAGAAACAATTTTACCTAGATATAACGCACGACGAATTTTCTCAATAAATGCTTTTTTATCACCATCAACTGCTTTTAATACTGGGCCACTTAATACTTTAGAGGCGGCTACACGTTGGTCTTTCAAGAATGAAATATAACGCGCAAATACAGATTCAGTGATCAGAGTCAGAGGAATGCCTAAATCAAGAGCACTTTGGCTAGTCCATTTACCTGTCCCTTTATTTGCTGCTTCATCAAGGATCACATCAACCAGATATTTACCATCTTCATCTTTTTTCTTGAAGATATCTGCTGTGATTTCAATCAAATAGCTGCTTAACTCACCTTTATTCCACTCTGCAAAGGTGTCTGCCAATTCTTCGTTACTTAAGTTCAATGAGCCTTTTAGCAATGAATATGCTTCTGCAATTAATTGCATATCACCATATTCGATACCATTGTGAACCATTTTGACATAGTGCCCTGCACCATCTGGACCAATATAAGTCACACATGGCTCGCCTTCTGCTTTCGCTGCAATCTCTTTTAAAATTGGAGCAACTAATTCATAAGCTTCTTTTTGACCGCCAGGCATGATTGAAGGGCCTTTCAATGCACCTTCTTCACCACCAGAAACACCTGTACCGATGAAGTTGAAACCTTGTTCAGATAATTCGCGATTACGACGGATAGTATCTTTATAAAGAGTGTTACCACCATCTATTAAGATATCACCTTTGTCCAAATGAGGAGTCAGCGAGGCAATTGTTTTGTCTGTTGCTTCACCCGCTTTAACCATCAACAAGATGCGGCGTGGTTTTTCCAGAGAGTCAACAAACTCTTCAATTGTATAGTTGGGAACTAATTTTTTCCCTGGATTTTCGGCGATAACTTCATCTGTTTTATCTTTAGAACGGTTAAAGATAGACACTGAATAACCGCGGCTTTCAATGTTCAGCGCAAGATTGCGCCCCATGACAGCCATTCCGACAACACCAATCTGCTGCTTTGACATGAAAAACTCCTGTCTGATTAGGACCAAGTCAGCCTTGATAGTGCTGACATTCTGTTAACGGGATCACATATTAACCTAGGATTGTGCAGCATGGTAGTTATTGATGCAATCGATGACGTATTCACGACTTTTTTTGTCAAAAAATATCTAACTAAAGTGAATTTTTATTGATATTTAGTTCAACAAACCGCATTATTCACCTGTCGGCATAAGCCGTCATATCAGAAGGTAAAACAAACTGTATGGAATGGATCGCAGATCCTTCGATTTGGGCGGGCCTCGCTACCCTTATCGTTCTAGAAATCGTTCTTGGTATAGATAACCTCGTTTTCATCGCCATTCTAGCTGACAAGCTCCCGCCTAAGTTGCGTGATAGAGCCCGTGTAACGGGGCTTATGCTTGCACTTATCATGCGCGTTGTCCTGCTCTTTAGCCTGTCATGGCTAATTACGCTAACGAAACCAATATTGACACTCTTTGAGCATCCTTTCAGCGCTCGAGATCTGATCATGTTGATCGGGGGGCTATTCCTATTGTTCAAAGCAACAATGGAGCTAAACGAACGGCTAGAAGGTAAAGACGAGCACACTAATACTCAACGAAAAACATCGAATTTCTGGGCTGTTGTTGCACAAATCATTGTTCTTGATGCGGTTTTCTCTCTTGACTCTGTCATTACAGCTGTCGGTATGGTTGACCATATTGGCGTCATGATTGCCGCAGTCACTATTGCAATGCTGTTGATGATTTGGGCAAGTAAACCGTTGACTAGCTTTGTCAATAACCACCCCACCATTGTCATACTGTGTTTAAGCTTCTTACTTATGATTGGTTTCAGCTTAGTTGCCGAAGGCTTCGGTTATGCCATACCGAAAGGCTACTTATATGCTGCGATCGGCTTCTCTATCATGATTGAAGTTCTTAACCAATTTGCGCAGTTCAATCGCCGTAAATTCCTGACGGGAACAAGGCCTCTGCGCGAACGTACTGCTGAAGCGGTATTACGTATTTTAAGTGGTAAAGCAGAAAGAGGCGAATTAGACCCTCACACATCAGATCTGATTGCGGATAACCAATCTGTTTTTGACCCGCAAGAACGTTTGATGATTGCGCGTGTCTTAGGTATGGCACAACGTAACGTTGAGAGTATTATGACCTCACGTCATGATGTGGATTACCTCGACATCAATAAATCCTCCGCCGATTTACTGCAATTGATGGAGAAAAACCCGCATTCACGCTTAGTGGTTATAGATGAAACAATTAGTGATGAACCTGTTGGTGTTGTTCATGTAATGGATTTAGTCAAACAACAGCTTCGTGGTAAACCGCTTAATTTGCGTGCATTAATCACGCAACCTCTAATTTTCCCTGAAGGGTTATCACTATTAAAAGCATTAGAACAGTTCCGTAAAGCCCATACACACTTTGCGTTTGTTGTGGATGAATTTGGCTCTATCGAAGGTATCGTCACATTGACCGACGTAATGGAAACAATCGCGGGTAACTTGCCTGTTGGTGATGAAGAAAATGACTCACGCCACGATATTCAAAAACTGGATGATGGTACTTGGATTGCCAACGGCTTTATGCCACTTGAAGACCTGATCATGTTTATCCCAATGGAATTAGACGATAAGCGTGAATATGAAACAATTGCAGGTTTACTAATGGAACACTTACAGCGCGTTCCTGAAGTAGGCGAACAGATGACTATCAATGGCTGCGTATTCCAACCACTTGAAGTCAACAGTCATCGTGTTAATAAAGTGCTCATTACACCGCCAGCACCCGAAGGTGATGGCTATGAATTTGAAGATGACTAACCTTTAGCTCTAAACAAAATAAATACCGGCCTCTGAGCCGGTATTTTTATTTCACTTTTAGTGAAAAATGGCTATTTAATAGCAGTAAATAAAAAACAACATCGTTTTTTAAAAGAATAATCATTGAAATACTGAATAATTTATAGCATTGAATACACCTAATCTTTAACCAAGGTCATGCTATGTATATAAAAACTCAGTCTCCAAATATAAATACGTTAAAAACACAGAAAATTAACCAAACTACAAATAAATCATCAGGAAAGGTTGCTGTTACCACTAATCAACTTCAAAATAATACTGAACAATATCCTATGGCTTCTAAAAAGAAAGTCCGCTTTTTAGAAAACGACCAAATGAAAGAATTATCTCGTCAAGAGACCACGAGTAAACTCTCAAAAAATAAATCTACTGATGCATTAACCAAAAAAGAATTACTAATTACATCAGAGAAAATAATCCATAAGCAAGATATAAAAGATTTAAGAAATTACATATCTAAAAGCTTAGATTTAATTTCCAAACAAATAAAAAAAATAGGCACCTCAGATGATCGAGGGTGTAAAGTTACCCTATCTAAAGATACGATGAATAAGTTTAATAACATATTATTAAACTTAAAAGATAATATTCAACACTATAAGAATGAATTAGGGCGTTCAACTTACCAGCACAATAGTAATAAAGAAAAAACACTTAGCAAATTAGAAAATAAATTAAGTAAACAACAGGGGAATTTATAAAAAGTGAAGGAAGAAATAACTATTTATCTAGGGATAGTTCAGTTAAGCAGACTAAAAATACCTTTGAAAACACAAAACAAAGATAAGAAGATTATAAAAATGGAAATGGCTACTATTAATGTCCATTTGCATTTATAAAAAACGCCCAATAAAGGGCGTTTTTTTAAGTTAAAGCGCGTTTAATAAATCATTAAGCCCTTTATTTTCTTCTTTTTTTAAGAAATTACCAATGGCTTCTTTAGCTTGAGTTCGTAATTCATTTCGCAAGAGTTTTTCCACATCTAGCTGGTACTGTAAACTATACCAGCTACCGTAAATCCGCAGAGGAATTGTCATCTCTTGTAGCTGTTTAACCAAGCGTGAATCCCCTCCCCAACCATTGGCGATATTCACACCTAAATTAACATCTATAGTTTCATTAGGGATATTCATATTCCCTTGACCATTAATATTAACCAAGGCAGAGGTCGCTTGCATGGAGGATATATTTAAATTACCTTTATTCAAAATACCAGCTACCTTGAATAAATCTACTTCCGTATAATTACCAGTATTAACGGGAGCATTTATTTTATTCGTAACACGAGAAACCGACTGCTGAATTAGTTGTGGGATATTCAAGCCTTGTAATTTGGCACTTCTCAATTCAAAGCTAACCGGCCCCTGCCATTGGTTTTTTACCGCATAATCATCATACCCAATACCCGATAAGGTTGCATTTAACGAAATAATACCGCTTATTTTCTGCGGCATATTAAATGCTTTTAGTAATGGTGTTAAATCGATATGGTTAAATTTTGGCTTAGCTGAAACATAAGCAGGAGTTGAGCGGTAATTCAAGGTGACGGGCAATGAGAAATCCCCACCAAACGCTTTCCCTTGCAGTTTAGCAACGCTAAAACGTGGAGCTTGGTTTTGTGCCTCAAAAACCACATCAGTTACTGTCATTCCACGATAAACTAAATGATTAATAGCTAAATTAATATCTGCGGTAAAAGACTGTAAACCAGATAAATCATACTGTTGAGTATTTGAACCTGATATCACAGGTTTAACACCGATACGGTTATTATTTGTCTCAGCCGTTGAATTAGAATCAGCCGCTGCAGTACCAAGTAAGTTATCTAAATCTAATTTATCTGAAACTAACTCTATCGCCACTTTTGGGATATCTGTTAATTGGATACTGATATTGCCCGTTAAGCTACTCTCATTGGCTTTGATCAACAAATTACTCAAACTTGCATTTTCTATTTTCCCTTTTGAATACAGGAAATCGCTGGTAATCTGCCCTTCTATACCGTTTTCGGGTAAATCAACACCACTTAATTTATAGTCAAATTGTGTCAACTTCCCACTAATCTTTTGATTAATATTAGATAAATCTATATCAGCCCGTGTATCAAAAATAAGTTCTTGCTGGTTTTTATTCAAGTTACCACTGAATTTGGCTGCGATTTGTTTTTTATCACTTTTTTTCAATGATAAATTTATATTTCGTAAATTAAATTCGTCTTTAGCAGTTTGCCAGATAACTAAGCTATTGGATATATTGATTTTTTCTATATCTAATAACCAATTAGTTTTTTCTGTTGGAGAGGATGACGGCGCTGTTCCGCCAGGGGCTACTGGGGCATTGGTGTGAATTTTGGGTTCGCTTTCTGGTGTTTTGCGAATGACCGCACCATCAATCACAATTTGCTCAACGGAGAGCTTATGAGAAATAAGCGGCCATAATTCAACATCTAGGCGCATGTTTTCCGCACTAAGAACAGGAGTTGTCGCATTAGGAGCAGTGAGAGATATCGGCCCCGTAATAATACTGAGTGTAGGCCAAACATGCCAACGCATATCCCCATTGAATTCAAGCTGATATCCACTTTTTTTATCTACTTGTTCCACAATGTAATGACGGAAATCGTTGGGGTTTACTAGCATCACAAGTGTTGTCAAACCCGCAACAATGACCACAAGTAAAATAATCAATGTCGTTAAAAAACGTTTCATGCTTCCCTCTCTTAAAACCCACCAGCGCCCATCATAAAGCGAACTTACACCACGGCTATCCCTGAAAATGGGCGGAAATTGCTTCTCATATCCTTCAAGAACAACAAGTTCCGCAAAATTACAGTGCTTAGTCTTCGCTAATCCGGCTACCTACTGCACCTTGTTGGTTTTTATATTTAGCATCTTGACGGCTATTATATGGGCGGTCTGCACTACCAGATAATGGCTCAAAACTTAAAGCACCGATCACCATACCCGGACGTAACGCTAAAGGCAATTTCCCAGAATTATAAAACTCTAACACGATTTGCCCATGCCAGCCGGGATCGATTCGATGTGCTGTTACGTGCACCATCAAACCCAGCCTTGCTAGTGAAGAACGACCATCTAACCAACCAACAAGATTGTCAGGGAGCGTAACAGACTCAAGCGTCACTGCAAGTGCTAATTCCCCTGGATGTAGGAAAAATGGTTCATCTTCACCTAGCACGATTTCATCGCTCATTACACGATCCAACGCGGCATTAACCTCATTTTTGGGACCGCTCAGGTCAATAAATGCAGCGGTATGCCCACGAAAAACACGGAATTGATTACCCAGTCGAACATCAGCGGTTGCACCATTAATCCGTTCAACGGGTGGGCGTGGGCTAATGACTAATTTACCATCATCCATCCATTGAATAATATCGCGGTCACATAGACGCATGGTTGTTTCCCCCTTCATTATTTTAGTCTCTGCGCTAATTTGTTAATCTTGACAGAATTCACCAATTTTTGCTTTCAAGACATCTATCGCAACCCGGTTTTTACCACCGCGAGGTACAATAATATCAGCATATTGCTTAGACGGTTCAATAAACTGCAAAAACATTGGGCGCACAGTTTTATTATATTGTTCGATGACAGAATCAAGTGTTCTGCCCCTTTCATTTACATCACGTTTAATGCGGCGCATCAAGCAAATATCGAGTGGAGTATCAACAAAAATAGAAAAGTCCATCTCACCACGTAAGCGTTTATCAGTTAACAATAAAATGCCTTCAATGATAATGACTTTTTTAGGTTTAAACGTAATGGTTTTTTGTTTGCGAGTATGAGCGACATAGTCGTATTGAGGAATTTCTACTGCTTGACCACTTTTCAGTGATTTAAGATGCTCATAAAGCAAGCTGTGATCCATTGAATTAGGATGGTCATAGTTTACTTTAAGCCGTTCTTCCATTGGAATATCTGCTTGGTCTTTATAATAACAGTCCTCTGGAATAACACCTATATTATGATCACCGACCTTTTCCCTAAGTTCTCGATATAGAGTGCTTGCAATTAAGCTTTTGCCAGATGCAGAGGCTCCCGATATACCTACAATGGTACAGTGATGCGCTATGTCAGTCATAAAATGATAACCTGGTTAAATATTTTAGAAATGAAAATACATAACATAGAAATGTTATGTTGGCGGAATTATAGGGGGTAATGACGTGTTGTTCCAGCATCCCTCGGCAAAGTTTGCTAAAAAAACGCCAATATTTGAAGAAAAGCCGCTAATCAATACTCGCTGTATTTATTTTACTATTAAAATTGCTTTTTACCTTCCAAGACAGCAATGCGGTTTTCAATAGATGGGTGTGTAGAAAAAACTGAATCTCCCTTATTAAAAATATAAGCCGCTTTTCGATAAGCCTGACCAGTACTTCGCTCATCGTACTCATGGGTTTCATGCTTCCCAGATATTTTTTTCAACGCACTGATCATGGCTTGGTTATCAGATGTCAGATCGACTGCGGCTGCATCTGCCATATATTCACGTGTACGAGATAAGTAAAAATAAAGAATTTGTGTTATCCACGGTAAAACGAAATTAAGGACTAGTAAAATAACTTGAGCCTTATTAGCGGCATTATTTCTGCTTCGCCCAGCCGTGCGAATAAAGATTTGGCTAAATAAATTGGTCACCGTCAAAATAACATTTGCTAAAATACCCACATACAAGGTTAATTTTGAGTCCCCATGGATAATATGCCCCACTTCATGAGCTAAAACGGCCTGAACCTCCTGTCGATTAAGGCTTTGAAGCAAACCTCGGGTCACTCCCACAAGGGCATTACGTTTGTTCCACCCCGCAGCAAAAGCATTCGGCTCGTCAGTATCTAAAATATATAAACGTGGAATATAACCTAAACTAGCGCTCAAACTAAGCTCTTCGATAATATTGAACAGTTGTTTTTCTTCAGAACTTTTTGCATTTTCCTGAGTGATTTCCCTAGCGTTCATTCCCGCTAGCATCATTTTATGCCCTCTGAAATGAATATAAATCAACCCAATAAATGTCAAACCTAGAACAATAAATGTCGCTATAGGCCACTCTTGAAACGTCACAAACTCCATCGCATTATCAAACAAATCTAGCTGTTCATTTGGGTGCGTTGCAATATCCGCCAGTAAACCAATGACTAACATTAGCAAAATGTAACTCATCACAACTAAACGAGTACGAATATTATTTTTGCGTATGACGTTTCTAAAATCCATAAAATGACCTGTTCTCTACAATAATACAAAACATTGGAATGCTGTCGAGAAGGAACCTCAGCACCCCAATGATTTTTCAATATTATGAATTAAAACGATATTTAATCGAAGTTAATACGACGTGATTCTTCAGATTTAATCGTTTCTTCATCAAGACGCCAGTATTCCTTAGATATTTTTAAGCTCGGAATAATACCAACAATCAGTGCAGCTGGCATTGAGGCTATATAAGCGTTATACGTTTCTAATGAACGGTTATAACCACGTTTGGCAAAAGAAAGTTTATTCTCAGAAGAAACGATTTCCTCTTGCAAATTGGCCATAATCGCATCTGACTTTAACTCTGGATAAGCTTCAACCGCAACATTGATAGCGCCACTAGTCACCATTTTAGACAGCGCATCTTCCGCTTCTCGTGCTTTATCCCCTGTTGCATTTTGTGCTTGGGTTCGTAGTTCAGTAATTTTACTGAAAACTTCGGTTTCATGGCTTAAATATTTTTTAACCGTTGCAAGCAAACTATCAAATACTTTTCCACGGCGATCTAATTGAACTGAAATTTCAGTTTCACTAGAAATAACCGCTTCACGCAATGCCACAATGCGGTTATAAAAGTAAAAAATAATAATCGCTATAACAACAATAAAAATTAAAAATTTCATAATCACCTTTTAGGGCTTACCCGCAGGAAGACAACTGATTAAATAAGATATGCTGCTATTCTACGCGAACATTAAGCAATAAAGAAACGCTAAGCATATAAATCAGAAAAATAGAAAGTTTAGGTAAACATTTTTCCGTTATAAGAGATATAAAAAACAAAAAGAAAAATACAACTCAGAACATTTGCTAATAAAAAAGGGGAAAAGCCGCGCTTACCCCCTATTTCACTTATTAAGCTAGTTTACTTTTAGCGCTCAATAATGGTTTCTACTTTGCGATAACTTAAACCGCACGGAAAGAAATTTCCGTTGGGATTTTATCCCCTTCCCAATACATAAGTGCAGAAATACCTGACGCAATTTCACGGTAAATATCCGCAAACTCACCTTCAGGGTCACGCATAACTGTCGGTTGCCCGCGGTCTAAGTCTTCACGTAGAGAGATATGCAGTGGAACCTGCCCTAATAACTTAGTATGGTATTTTTCTGCTAATTTCTCTGCGCCACCAGTACCAAAAATTGGTTCAACATGGCCACAATTACTACAAATATGAGCACTCATATTTTCGACCACTCCCAGTACAGGGACATTCACTTTCTTAAACATCACGATACCTTTCATGGCATCAACTAATGCGATATCTTGTGGGGTAGTAACAACCACTGCACCGGTTACTGGGATATTTTGTGACAGTGTGAGTTGAATATCACCCGTTCCTGGTGGCATATCGATAACTAAATAGTCTAAATCTGGCCATAGTGTATCTTGGAGCATTTGCATTAATGCTTTGCTTGCCATTGGGCCACGCCAAACCATCGCATTATCGTCAGTAACTAAATAACCGATTGAATTCGTTGCTAGACCATAAGCCATTATCGGTGCCATGTGCTGACCATCAGGAGATGTAGGGCGCTCTAGTGTGGTCCCTAACATATTCGGAATTGATGGGCCATAGATATCCGCATCAAGAATACCGACTTTAGCCCCTTCTTGCGCCAAAGCTAATGCTAAGTTTACCGAGGTACTTGATTTACCAACACCACCTTTACCTGAACTCACCGCTAAGATATTACGAACACCATTAATACCGGGCAAATCATTTGCTCGTTTTAACGTCGTAATATCATGACGAAGTTTCCATTCAACTGCGTGTGCGCCGGTTTGTTGTTTTAATTCTGCTGTTTTTTCGCTAATTAATGCTTGAAACGGCCCTTTCCAAACGAAAGGCATCACTAACTCGACATGCAGCACATTGTCCAACATTGCGCAGTGGTGTAATGCTTTAATAGCAATCAAATTACGTTGCAGCGTTGGGTGTGTAAATGAAGCCAAAACCTTGGAGACTTGTTCAGTCAACAGTTCTGGTTTGTTTTGCTCGGGGGATTTATCGTTCATCCCGGCTCCTTTATTTATATTTTTGAACTATGTATATCCTAAATAGCGTCTCTAGGTTTATCAAACTCAGTAAACTACCGAAGATCCACTGAATATACTTTGACTAAGATTAATCATAACAGAGAACACAAAAAATAGTGAAGCTAAGCTCAGGAAAAGCCACGAAGAGTTAATCTCCCCCCCTAAAGTGAACTGAATGACAAAGTTTTATGGTGTCTCAGATAACAATTTCTTTTTTAAACAAATTTCCAATTAATATTTTATACCCCTAGCAGCGATGGTTTTGATCGGTTAACATCAAAGACCCTTTTCAAATAATGGAAGTAAGAAAGTTACTATGTCTCAAGTCGCGAATAAATCACTGGTAACCTGTGCGTTACCCTATGCTAACGGTTCAATCCATCTTGGTCATATCCTGGAACATATTCAGGCTGATATTTGGGTCCGTTATCAGCGAATGCGCGGCAAAGAGGTTCACTTTATCTGTGCCGATGACGCGCACGGTACGCCAATCATGCTTAAAGCGCAGCAACTCGGTATTACTCCCGAAGAAATGATTGCAGCAGTGAGCCAAGAGCATCAGGACGATTTTGCTGGTTTTGCCATTAGCTATGATAATTACCACTCAACACATAGTGCAGAAAATAAAACATTATCAGAACTGATTTATGGGAAGCTGAAAAATAACGGTTTTATTAAAAACCGAACCATTTCACAGCTTTTCGACCCAGAAAAAGGCATGTTTTTACCTGATCGCTTCGTTAAAGGCACTTGCCCAAAATGTAAAGCTGAAGACCAATACGGTGACAACTGCGAAGTGTGTAGCGCAACCTATAGCCCAACGGAATTAATTAATCCACGTTCGGTGATTTCTGGTGCTACACCTGTAATGCGTGATTCCGAACACTTTTTCTTTGATCTTCCTGCATTTAGCGACATGCTTCAAGCGTGGACTCGCTCAGGCGCATTACAAGAACAAGTCGCAAACAAAATGCAAGAATGGTTCGAATCAGGCCTACAACAATGGGATATCACCCGTGATGCGCCTTATTTCGGTTTTGAAATTCCTGATGCGCCGGGGAAATATTTCTATGTCTGGCTTGACGCTCCTATCGGCTATATGGGCTCATTTAAAAACCTCTGTGATAAACGCGGTGATCTCGATTTCGATGAATTTTGGAATAAGGACTCAAAAACTGATCTTTACCATTTTATTGGTAAAGACATCGTCTATTTCCATAGCCTATTTTGGCCAGCCATGCTAGAAGGCAGTAATTTCCGTAAACCGACAAATTTATTTGTTCATGGCTATGTCACGGTAAACGGTGCAAAAATGTCTAAATCGCGCGGTACTTTTATTACTGCTCGTTCATATTTAGATCATTTAGATGCTGATTGCTTACGCTATTACTATGCAGCGAAGCTATCTTCACGTATTGATGATATCGATTTGAATTTAGAAGACTTCGTACAACGAGTGAACAGTGATATCGTCAATAAAGTGGTTAACCTAGCCTCCCGTAATGCAGGTTTTATCGCTAAACGCTTTGATGGCAAATTATCAGCAAACTTAGCTGAACCTGAGCTATACCAACAGTTTGTCGATGCTGCAAAAATCATTGGTGAGGACTATAACAACCGCGAATACAATAAAGCTATCCGTGAAATTATGGCTCTGGCCGATATCGCTAACCGTTACGTAGATGAGAAAGCCCCTTGGGTGGTCGCGAAACAAGAAGGTAAAGACCAAGAGCTGCAAGATATTTGCTCTATGGGTATTAACTTGTTCCGAATTCTCATGACTTACCTGAAACCCGTTTTACCAGGCCTGACTAAACGTGCGGAAGCATTCTTAAATACGGAACTTGCATGGGATGCGATTAACACCCCATTATTGAACCACAGCGTCGCACCGTTCAAAGCGCTATTTAACCGTATTGAAATGGCAAAAGTAGATGCGATGGTTGAAGCCTCAAAAGAGAGCATCAAACCTATCCAGCAAGTTACTGGGCCTTTGGCTGACGATCCTGTCCAAGACACTATCACTTTTGATGATTTCGCTAAAATAGACCTACGTATCGCGTTAATCAAACATGCTGATTTTGTTGAAGGCTCTGATAAACTTTTGAAATTACAACTAGATATTGGTGGTGAAACTCGCCAAGTATTCTCTGGTATTCGCTCTGCTTATCCAGATCCAAAAGTATTAGAAGGCCGTTTAACCGTGATGGTTGCAAACCTTGCGCCACGTAAAATGCGCTTTGGTATTTCAGAGGGTATGGTAATGGCAGCAGGCCCTGGTGGAGAAGATATTTATCTGCTCAGCCCTGATAACGGAGCACAGCCAGGTATGCAAGTTAAATAACGAGCATATGCAGTAATCCAGTTATTTGTTATAAGTGGGGAGCTAAAAACTCCCCACTTTTTTATTGCCTTTTTATTGTGATCGGTAGCACAATTATAAAGTTAATTGTATGATGAATAGATATTACATAACAGGACCAGTCTCATGTCATTTAAGCAGGTACTGATAACGGGGTGGCAATATTTGCGCGCTTTTGCAATACTTTACCTCTGCCTGATTATCGGAAACCTTATTTCCGCACTACTTCCCTTTTCCATTCCCGGCAGCATTGTCGGTATGTTAATCTTATTTGTATTGCTTGCATTACAAATAATTCCAGCTCACTGGGCCCAACCCGGTTGCAGTATTTTATTGAAAAATATGACCATCCTGTTTGTTCCTATTGGTGTTGGCATAATGAATTACTATGAATTAATCAGTCAACAAATGGTTCCTATCATCGTTTCTTGTGTGGTCAGTACCTTAATCGTCATGGTCGTTGTTGCTATCAGTTCAAACTATATCCATAAAGAACGCCCTGTCGTTGGCGCTAAACCAGATGAAGTTCCGTTACCCCCTGAAGAACCTATTTCTTCGGTTATTAATAATGATAAAACTAAGGGGGAGGACTAATGCTAGCGCATATTTGGTGGTCATTGCCGCTGACTATTGTAGTGTTTTATTTAGCACGCCAGCTGTCAGTAAAATTTAAATTACCAATTTTAAACCCACTATTGGTCACAATAGCGGTGCTTATTACGCTATTAGTTTTAACTAACACATCCTATGAGCACTATTTTGCAGGTAGCAAAATACTCAATGATTTACTGCAACCTGCAGTCGTCGCGCTTGCTTTTCCACTTTATGAGCAAATGCACCAGATCCGCGCTCAGTGGAAATCCTTATTAAGTATTTGTTTTGCTGGTAGCTTAGTGGCTATGTTCAGTGGTGCAGCCATTGCACTCTGGTTAGGTGCAACCCCTGATATCGCAGGTTCTATTTTACCTAAGTCGGTCACTACCCCTATTGCGATGGCTGTTGCTGATTCGGTTGGTGGGGTCCCTGCCATTAGTGCTGCTTGTGTGTTGTTTGTTGGGATTTTAGGCGCCATGTTCGGCCATAGCTTATTTGATGTGCTGCGTATTCGAACCCACGCGTCTAGAGGCCTTGCAATGGGAACCGCTTCTCACGCCTTAGGCACCGCACGTTGCGCTGAAGTGAATTATATTGAAGGGGCTTATAGCTCACTAGCACTAATGACCTGTGGTGTGATCACTTCACTTATTGCTCCGTTTATATTTCCTGTCATTTTACATCTTTTTAGCTAAGCTTAACTCACTAAGAAAATAACTAATCATATGAGTAAGAGGAATTAATCAGCCTCTTACTCACTAGCGCACATTAAAACATGAGATACTTCTCTCAATTCAAGAATTTGTTTCATATGTTTCATTTAAAATGGTGACTTTAGTCACATATTGTTCTACGTATTATTGAATAGAATGAAAACAATTAAATAGGGAGGGTAACTCATGCATTCAAGATTTAAGGCCGCTTGGGCCGAGCTTCCAGAAAAGTTACAGTCTGTACTTAGACCTATCATCGATAAGTCCGATTTTTCGGGGATGTTAACCGCAGAACAAGTTAAAAATATTAAAACACAAAGTGGTATTAACGATTCGGAATTAGCTTTTGCATTGTTACCTTTTGCCGCAGCCTATGCCGTCACACCTATCTCCCATTTTCAAGTTGGTGCAATCGCTTGCGGTGCAAGTGGTAATTTGTACTTTGGTGCCAATATGGAATTTAGCCACGTATCAATGGGGCAAGTCATTCATGCAGAACAATGCGCTGTAACCCATTCATGGATGAAAGGTGAAACACAAATTACCTCAATTACCGTGAATTACACACCTTGTGGGCACTGCCGCCAATTTATGAATGAATTACGCGAAGGTGGCAAAATTATGGTGAATTTACCAGGCCGCACACCTGCGGTACTACACCACTATTTACCAGACTCATTTGGGCCCTCTGACCTCAATATTACTACACTACTGCTAGATACCGTTGACCATGGTTATAAAAACCAAAGCCGTGACCGGTTATTAAGTGCAGCAATTGAGGCTGCAAACCAATCCCATGCACCTTATAGTAAGGCCCATTCAGGTATTGCGTTACAGTTGAAAGATGGCTCACTGTTTACAGGCCGCTACGCAGAGAATGCGGCATTCAACCCAAGTTTACCGCCACTGCAAGCCGCTTTAATTATGATTAACCTTGCAGGTAAAGATATTCATGCCATCGACCAAGCTAAATTTGTTGAAAAACAAGATGCGATTATCAAACATTGGTGTGTTACCGAAAATACATTACAGGCACTAGGTTGCCAAAATATTGAATTAGCTTATTTGGATTAATGTTCTCTCATGTTCCATGTATGGTTATTGTCAACAAGCTAATTATTGGCAATAACCATTTTTTATGTTTCATATGTTTTTAATAAATTGATAAAACTTTAATTCAGTAACTAACTAAAAAATGAATTTGATGAATAGCTAGAAAATCGAGAGGGAATATTTGATGCTGTTCTGTCTGAGAAGTAGTTATTAAAAGAACTATCGAATGAATTCATTGATGACATATTGTCTCTTAAATTATCAATCATACGATCATAATGATTAATATTAGGTTGGTAATTAATTGATGGTGAGTTAAATAAGCCTGTTTCTGGTAATATATAGTCAGGTCTTTCTAAATAATATTCAGACAATAGATTTTTATGTGTAAATTCCGTTTGACCACGCCAATCTGTTTGTACAGAAAGTCGATTATTATCGCCAGATGGGAAATTCCAAAATGAAAACCTATTAGTTCCTCTATCGATTAATGGATTACCTGTTTCGTACACTAGCGCATTAATATTATCTATATTAGTTTTAATTGTAGGTGTTACAATGGAACCATATGTCTTTTTAAGACTAATGGTTACTCCATCCACAGCATTGTCTATGTCTACAACCCTTCTAAGCCAACGGTGTATTTGAGGTTGCTTACTAGCAGGGGCATCATATAAACTTTCAAACATAATATTTAAAGTTCTTAAACTTAATTCAGTTTCTTTTTCTGTATTACCTACCGCATCCAATGCCTTTTGCCAATACACCTCCCTTATTTCTCCGTTTGATAGTACATCAAAAACAGGTTGTAAGGTCCAGGATTCCGCAGGTAAGCCATATTTACTAAAAACACGTTCATGAAATTTCATTGCTTCTTCATGGGTTATATCACCTTTTATTTCTATGCCTTCCTCAGTGAATCTGTCTCGTAAAATTTTGACATAACCATAAGCCATATCGAATCGTATATTGTTAACTTTATCCTCATTAAATTTTTTACCATTTTCTATTGTTACTTCTTCTAAATAATTTAACGCAAAAGCACCTGAAAAAGAGTCCCCTTTTACCACACTATTAGCTAACGGAGCATATCGATCCCCTTTGCTTTCTAAATATTCATACATCAATTCTGGTTTTTTAGTTAAAATTAATATTTTTAAAGCCTTAGACGTATCAGTCCAATTTAATTTCATATTCCCTTTTCTACTAGTTACATTATTCATTTATCATTTCCTATTTATCATTTTCTGGTTTAAAAATATAACAATATCATTCTTTATTTCTTCCCACATAATTAAATCATCAAAAATCATATTTAACCTAACTTTAATACCAATGTTTTCAATTAAAAAAATAGCATCACAGTCACTATACTCCTGTCTAAATGGAATCCAAATACATTCAAATAAAGTATTTACATCATTATTTTTCAACTCCCAATAGTATCTGTTTTTATAATATTCCGGATCAATATTTTTTTTCATCCTCTTTAATTCAACATCGCTAAAGTAAAGATTTATTTTTTCATCATACAATACCTCGCCTTTTATTTTCTCCTCTCCTCTATCAAGATATAAGTATCTTTTATACTCTAGATAGCCATTAACATCTCCATCTAGTGGTTCAATAGATACTCTAATTATTTTTATATTTTCATTTGAATCAATTGGTTTCATTTCTGGCCATGACATCCTCATTGGCAGAATTCTAAAATTAGCCTCACACCCTTTTTTGTTTTCAACAAACCTTGGATCAAAATAGCTATACCCTTCATATTCAGCAAATGGAAAAACATACTCAGCAGGAACTTCGATAATATTCTTATTAAACTGTCCACAAACAAAACCGGGCCGGTTTTCCCCATAAGAAATATGAGAGAATAATAATAACGGTAGAATCAAACCAAAATATAATCTCATAATAATTGACACCTTAATACTTATATAATATTTAATTTTTAAACTTATTTAAATGAAAACTATGATTTAGCAAAAGATAATGTTTTACTCATACGTTCATACCATTTATTAATAATGATTTTCTGTTTTTTAGTGGCCTTCTTTTCCTTTTCTAACATCACTTTCATTAAGCTGTATATTACCGATAATTCATGGCCACGGTCTCCGGAAGCTGCCATAATTTTTTGCCAATAAAATTCTTTTTCTTTTTCATCTAATACAGAAAATACCACACCTAAAACCCAAGCTTCTTCCGGTATTTTATTACGTAACATAACCAGATAGTGTATTTCATCTGCTTCTTTATAGGTCATATCATGAGAGACTTTTTCACCTGTACTCTGTTTCCTCGCTTTTCGCTTCAATACTTGAAGCATTTCTAATGCATGGTCATAATTTATTTTGTCTATCAATGTTTTATTAATTGTTTTGTTTTTTTCTTTCATCACCAAATAAAAATAATCTGTTATAACTCGACCAAAAATTGATGAACCATATTTGTTTTCATAGAAATAGTTGTCAATATTCCTTAGTGTTTCTTTTGGGTTATAGTCTGCTCTTGAGTGATTCATTCCTCCTAGAAATGCCATAATAAGTAATATATAAATACGCTTATTTCTTAACACCCCATTAATTAAATTCATAAAACTCCTTAGTGAAAAATGAAATATAAAATAAAATTCAACTTATATAAATTTAAAACTTGCAGCAATATATGATGTTTGAAAATATAATTTCGCTTACAGTAAACTAATTTACTCACTCACTAACTCATTAAAAACAGTGAAAAAAACATTAAGAGAATTTATCCATCAGGAAGTTAAACCATTGTTTAAAAAACCGTTGAGATAAAAAGAATTCATTCATACTTGCCTAACCGTGATCTACCCACCGTAATGAGTACACCATTGACAGCTTTCATTCCCTTTCGCGCTTAAACTCCTTATCATATGCACAATATTTTTCAGTAAATTTTTTAACGCTTTTTTATCATTATTTACTGTACATATTTGCTGTTTAGCTTAGGATCTACCCTGACTTTGTTGATTAATCGTCCGAAGAGTGATATTTCATGGAACATGAATACGAAACAAAACGCCCTCTCTATATACCCTACGCTGGCCCAATTTTGCTTGAGTTTCCTTTACTGAATAAAGGAAGTGCGTTCACCGAAGAAGAACGCGCAAGTTTTAACTTACATGGATTACTGCCTGAACAAGTTGAAACCATCGAAGAACAAGTTGAGCGTGCTTACCGCCAATTAATTGATTTTAAATCAGATATTGATAAGCATATCTATTTAAGAAATATTCAAGACACCAACGAAACCTTATTTTATCGCCTTATTGATGCCCACCTTACAGAGGTCATGCCAATCATCTATACCCCTACGGTGGGTGAAGCCTGTGAGCATTTCTCTGATATTTATCGTCGTGCACGCGGTTTATTTATTTCTTATCCGAACCGTGAATACATCGACGACATGCTACAAAATGCCACCAAACAAAACGTAAAAGTCATCGTTGTAACCGATGGTGAACGTATCTTAGGTCTTGGTGACCAAGGTATCGGTGGAATGGGCATCCCAATTGGTAAACTCTCTTTATATACTGCGTGTGGGGGGATCAGCCCAGCTTATACCCTGCCAATCGTTATTGATGTGGGGACCAATAATCCACAACGCCTGAATGACCCCCTGTATATGGGATGGCGTCATCCACGGATCACTGGCGATGAATACAACGAATTCCTCGAAGAATTTGTACAAGCGGTAAAACGCCGCTGGCCAAATGTATTGCTGCAATTTGAAGATTTTGCACAGAAGAATGCAATGCCGTTGTTAAACCGCTACCGTGATGAGCTCTGCTGTTTTAATGATGATATTCAAGGTACTGCATCCGTCGCACTTGGTAGCTTAATTGCAGCTAGCCATGCTGCTGGTAGTAAGTTAAGCGACCAACGCGTCACTTTCTTAGGCGCCGGTTCAGCCGGGTGTGGTATTGCTGAGCAAATCATTGCCCAAATGAAATCTGAGGGTCTGAGTGACGAAGAGGCTCGTTCACGCATATATATGGTTGACCGCTTTGGTCTGTTAACCGATAAACTGCCTAATTTACTGGACTTCCAAGCGAAATTAACCCAAAACAGTGGAAATTTAACCGACTGGGATGTTAACAGTGACTCAATTTCACTGTTAGATGTGGTGCGTAATGCCAAACCAACCATATTGATTGGTGTGTCTGGCCAAGCTGGGTTATTCACAGAAGAAATCATTAAAGAGATGCATAAGCACTGTGAACGTCCTATCGTCATGCCGTTATCTAACCCAACTTCGCGGGTTGAAGCTCGCCCTGAAGATATTATCAATTGGACGGATGGCAAGGCCTTAGTCGCAACAGGAAGTCCATTTAGCCCAGTGTCTTACAAAGACCAAGTGTTCCCAATTGCACAATGTAACAACTCCTATATCTTCCCAGGTATTGGCCTTGGTGTGATTGCCTCAGGAGCAAAACGGGTTACTGATGGTATGTTAATGGCTGCCAGCCGTGCGTTAGCAAGCTGTTCTCCTCTGGCAAAAGAAGGGAAAGGGGCGTTATTACCTTTGCTTTCTGATATCCAACACGTTTCTCGTATCATTGCTAAACAAGTTGCAAAAGAAGCACAGATTCAAGGTGTTGCAACCGTAACTTCGGATGAAGCACTTGATGAAGCAATTGAACGTAATTTCTGGAAACCGGAGTACCGCACTTATAAACGAACTTCATTTTAATTCGTAATAAGCGTATGAAAGGGGCTCTTAGGCCCCTTTTTTGTTTTTACAATTCCCTAAAAAGCTAAAATCTGTATTCTCAGATAATGATAAATTGCGCTAAACAAATCACTTATTTAAGATAACGTCCATGACTGATTAATAGGATATTTACATGACTGGCGACCTCAATGCAGCAACTGTGCAGAAACCTAAATTTTCCCTATGGGCAATAGCCCTGACGCTCTGTATTGCGGTGCTAAATATTGTTGTTTATTTTTATCAACTCAATTATGCCGCCCCACTCGATTCCCAAGAAAATAATTTATTGCTATTTGGTGCCAATGTTTACCAACTTTCATTAACTGGGGATTGGTGGCGTTATCCAGTCAGTATGGTATTGCACTCAGGCGGTATGCACCTTGCTTTAAATACGTTGGCCTTGTTTGTTATTGGGATTGAATGCGAACGTAACTATGGGAAATTTAGAATGCTCGCGATATACCTATTTTCAGGTATCGGAGCTGCCTTTTTCAGCGCTTATTGGCAATATCAAGAAGCATTAAAAGAAGTGGCATCTCAAGCCTCATTAAATACATGGAGCAGCCTTTATCTACCCGATAATACCGTTTATATCACTGTTAGTATTGGCGCTTCAGGTGCCATTATGGGGTTAGCCGCAGCCTCAGTTATTTACCTTTTAAAAGCCATCAATAACCCTGCTCTTTCTATAGAACAACGAAACCAGTTAAAGCGCCCGTTATACAATATAATGGCCATGATAGGTCTAACTTTGGTAAATGGTTTGCAATCAGGGATTGATAACGCGGCACATATTGGCGGTGCAGTTCTTGGCGCATTTATTAGTGGGGCTTTTGTACTTGCGCCACAGGCAATCAACCGAGGAAAATTTACATCTAGTATATTAATTACTTTAATTGCGGCTATTTTACTGTTTTTTGCACTTAATCAGTATTCATCATCCGAAGATGAAGAACTTAACTATGAGCGTCAATTTATTTATCAAGAAATGGAAAAAGAGCTCAATCAATGGCAAAGCTGAGCCCTAACACGATAAAACTAAAAAGAAAATAAATTCATAGTCATCATCACCGCACTACAGGCAATCAATAACAATGTGACATATTGGAAAGTGCGCTCAGACAAATGAACCAATAAATATTTCGCAAGGGGCATCACCATCAATGCCCCAGCACATAATATCAACGCCAATTTTAAATCGGTATAGCCATCCTGTGCATAAGCCAAAGCTGATGAACCCGATAATAACGTCGTCACAAAAATTGATGTCCCTATTGCCTGTTTAATATTCAGCTGCATATATCGCAATAGCATAGGTAACACAACAACACCACCACCCACCCCCGTTGCACCTAGCACCACGCCGGCTAGAATAGCAGGGAGCGCCATCGCTTTTAGTTGGTTGGTTTCTACCATTTTTTGCTTAATGACTGAAACAAAAAACATTCTCTGAATAAATAAATACAACGAGAAAATAATTGCAGCAGCAACTAAAAGGTTAATCCCCCATTCGACTTGTAGTTGATACCCAGGCAACCCCCCAAGCCAAGTCACTAAAAGACTTGATAAAAAAGTACTCGGCAACATAATGGCTAAAACAATCATCGCCCCTTTAAAAGGAATATTGCCTAACCGAAAATGCATATAGGAAGAAGAGACTTTCATCAACATCGAAAGAAAATTAGCTGTCGCGACAGCCGCTAATGCGTTAAGCCCAAAAAAATAGGTTAATATGGGCAGAACAATCACTCCACCACCAACCCCCGTTGTACTGATAATCAGCCCAATTAGAGCACCTATTGCTAACTCTGTTACAATCATTAACTCTTGCCTTGTATCAGTGCTTGTCGCCCTTTTTGTAATGCTAAGTCTGCATCACTATCCACTAACGTAAGATATTTAAAAAACAACGTATCAAAGATGATCATCTGTAACACTTGGGGGGTAATTATCCCTAACTGTGTATGCTGCTCATCATAAAAATAAGGTAAACTGAAATCAGCTAATTTCACCGCTTCATCTTGCCCGAAACGAGTCAAAGCAACCGTCGGGCAGCCTGTCTCTTTCGCAGCTCGCAACATCTGGTTGATTTCTTGAGTATTCCCACGAGCAGTCACTGCAATAGCTAAATCATCTTGGTTTAAATTAGCAGAATAACTTAACTGAACATGTAAGTCGTAGCTGAATAATGCATGCTTGTTGATACGAATAAGTTTATGGTAAATATCACTGGCAACAATTGCTGATGACCCCACACCAAACAATACAATCCGCTTCGCATTATTCATTTTTTGGGCAACGTCATCGATAACTGACGGTTCTAGTAAATCCAATGACTTTTCAATTGCCGAAATAAACATTTGCCCTGTTTTAGCGATTATCTGCTCCGTTCCATCATTACGGCTCAGATTACCGTATAAGCTTTCCGCTTTATGTTGTTTTTCATCAGACAAATAATCAACTTTAAATTCAGGATAGCCACGGTAACCCATCTGGCGTGAAAAGCGGATAACAGACGCACTACTGACCCCAGCAGCTTGTGCTAATTCTGCGGCATTCATCGCAATCATACTGTCACGATTATCCAACAAAAATGTGGCAATTCGCTGCTCAGTGCCTTTACCTCTAGTTTGTAAGCTTTCCAGTTTTACCGTCAGTGTCGACATGGCTATTCCTTCTAGTTATTTTTCTGGATCAGTGAAGCCTATTATCATACTGGCAATGAACCCGACAATCCATGCGCCTGCAACTGCAATTAGAAAGTCCAGTATTTGCCCATCTCCTACTAATGGGATTAACGATAACCCAGCGGTGCCAAATGGGATGATAATACCAACATGGAAAAAGGCCATTAATGCACCACCAGCAGCACCACCAATACAGCCAGCTATAAAGGGCTTACCTAGCGGTAATGACACACCAAATAACAATGGTTCACCTACCCCAAAAATACCGACCGGCAATGCCCCGACTAGCGTTTTTTTCAACCGTTGATTTTTAGTTTTTAAATACACCCAGAAACAAGAACCTACCTGCCCCATACCGCCCATTGCTAAGATTGGGAATAAATAATTCAGACCAAAGGTTTGTAAAATTTCCGCATGGATAGGTATCAACCCTTGGTGCAGACCCGTTAACAGTAAAAATAAGAAACTACCGCCTAAGACCCCACCTGTCGCTACAGCACCACCACTATCCAGTAATGCAACAGAAACACCTTGCGCCAAGATTTGATTCAAATAATGGCCAGCAGGTTGGAATACGATAATGGCAACCATTGCTGATACTAAGATCGTAACAAATGGTGTGACTATCAAATCAAGGCTTTCTTTGATAATACTTCGAAACCACACTTCAAATTTTGACGAAAAAACAACGACCATCAAGACGGCGAATATCCCACCACTATTTGGTACCAGTTTGGAGCCAAATAAAGTAATATCAGCCAATCCCGGCATGGAGAGCAAACCCGCCATAACCGCACCAATTGAGGTCGATGCGCCGAGTTCCTTTGCCGTATTTACCCCAATCATAATTGATAGATAAACAAATACTGAACTGCCGATTAATTTCAATAATTTGAATAGCTCTGGAAATTGTTCTACAACCCCTGGTGCAACCAAACGAACAATATTGATAAGCCCCATAATAAGGCCGCAACCAATCAGAGCTGGAATAGTAGGAACAAATATAGCAGCCAAGGTGTTTAAAGTACGACGAATAGAAAACGCTTTTTTCTCTACAGGAGCTTGCTCGGCTGTGGTGGCTGATGCACTACCCTGCATTCGCTTATTCATTACTGAAAAAACTTTTGCTGCGGTGCCCATACCAACAATCACCTGCTGTTGCTCACCATTAAAAATAACACCTTTCACACCATCAATTTGCTTCAACGCATCAGCATCAAACTTGCTATTGTCCTTTAACACTAAACGGATACGAGTCATACAGTGAGTTAAAGTTGCCACGTTCTCAAAGCCGCCCGCATATTTTTCTATTTCTCTGGCGAGTACTTCCAGATGTTCTATCTTATTAGCCATATTATTCCCCTGATGTTGGCTGAGCCAATAGCTTGGCTCTCCATCATGCTATACCGGTTTATTAACGGTGAGTTTCTAACATTTTATCCAGTGTTGTATTTGGATGCTGCTGAACTATATCCGTTGCTTGCTGTGCACTAATTTGTAATTCATACATTAAAATTGCGCGTCGTGGGTGGTAATCCACTTGCACTAATAACTCTGCGGCTATTTGTGTATCAATACCGCAAACTTCACTGACAATTCGTTCTGCACGGCGTAATAATTTAATATTACTGGCAACGACATCAATCATTAAGTTAGTGTGGATACGGCCGAGGCGGCCCATAACACATGTACTTAACATACCTAAAATCATTTTTTGGGCGGTACCACTCTTCATGCGCGTTGAGCCTGATAGCACTTCAGGCCCTACATCTGGCGCAATCGCTATTTTTGCAATATGACTTAAGAGCCCGCGGCCCCGGGTCGTGATAGCAACGGTTAACGCACCAAGCCCATTGGCATAGTCAATCCCTGCTAAAGTAAATGGAGTTCGCCCACTTGCAGCGATACCCACAACAACGTCTTTTCCACAAAGCTGGCGCTTTTTCAATTCTTCTATTGCTGCTTCAGGTGAATCTTCAATATTTTCAACTGCCTTTAGCATCGCATCTTGACCACCAGCAATAATTGATTGCACTAATTCTGGTGAGGTACCAAAAGTTGGAGGGCACTCCGCGCTATCTAAGACTGCAAGCCTTCCACTAGTCCCCGCACCGATATAAAACAAACGACCGCCTTGTTTTAAGCACTCAGCAATAGCATCAACCGCCTCTGCAATCGCGGGTAAAACGGTCTGAATAGCCCCTGCAACTGTGCTATCCGCTTGGTTAATTAGTGTAACCATCGATAATGTCTCCAAACGTGAAAACTGTAAGGTTTCCTGATTGAATTCATTTTGTAGACAGTCACTCAGAGTACTTTCGGCTAGAGACATTGAAACACCCCTCATTGCATTTGAAATTTAATTTCAATAAAAATTACTATATATGAATTTTTATTTCAATTTAAATTACAATAATAAAATCAACTAAAGTGATGATTATGATCTTTCTCACAGTTCATTCATGTTCTAAGGGAAAAAGCGGCAGTGAAATACTGCCGCTCATAGCGTTATTTTACAAATTTACAGGTGCCAAAAGCAGAAGGTATATGAAAATCAGGTTTTACAGAATCAGGTTTGATCCAGCTAATCCACTTACGGACTTGCTTAGGCTCACCAGTACTAAACTCCCCGCGTAAGATAGCGCACATTAGGGTTTTCTTATCTTTGTCTTGCCATAAATTAAGCTTGCTGAACTCATCAAGGTCAATCTTGCCTGTTAATATATAGCCGTTTGGTGTTATTTCACCCACGGTTTGCAGCGTTTCCCAATTCCAACTAGGGTCGACCTCCCGATAAAAATTAGCCTTCGCGTCAAAAGTACGCCCTTTAGGGTCCATTTCAGCAGTATAATAAGGCTTTAGTTCAGGGCTGGTAGCAAAAAATAGCTCTACACGATCAGAATCTAATACTGCTTGGTCTTTATCAGGGTCATCTCCCAGCTGTATGTCTTTATCTTCGGCAATAAAACGAAAATATAATGCGTCATCACTCCAAAGTGCACGAAAATCTGTTTTCGGAGCGGCTTCTTTTTCCCATGGATAAGTAAAGTCCGTCAATACCTCTGCCTGTTCCCAGATTTCAGCACTTTTAGTCGCATCATTCAGTGATTTCAACTGTTCTGTATGGTTAATTTGGTAATCTTTTGCTGCTACGCTTGAAGTAATCAGTACCGCACTTGCCGCGATTAATGTCGTTAGTTTCATGCTTTTCACCTATCAGGTTACTGTGTTTATTATCAAAGATAGACTACATTTAAAGAAATTTAATTTCACAACAAAACATAAATATAGAATTAAAATTTCATAACAGATAGCCTTATGACATAAAAACTACCGAGATGTGAAACTGCTCACTGTTTATAATGGCAAACTTTCAATTTTTTCATCCAATCGCTGATGTTTTTTCACACAATAATGCGCTTTAATATTCGTCAACCTTATACAAAGGGCTAACATTGACACGACTTTACGTTACGTGACTTGCGCCACTTATTTAACTCAAGTAGCCTAGAAGCTCTGGTCAATTAAGGCTAGCAATCTCATTTATGATTTTTTATTTTCAAGGCTAGGACATGAGGAAACGTCTGATTATTGGTCTTTTTATTCTTGCAGGGATAGCAATAACGACCATTATTTTGCTTGATCGCTGGATAAGCTGGGATACCGCTCCCTATATCTATGAAGATATAGAAAAATTGCCTGCACGCGATGTTGGCATGGTGCTTGGTACATCAAAATATTACACATCCGGTGTGACTAACCTCTACTATTCCTATCGCATTAAAGGTGCAGCAGAAGCTTACCGTAGTGGCAAAGTAAAGTATTTGCTCTTAAGTGGTGATAATGGTGCACATAATTACAATGAACCCATCAATATGCGCAAAGACCTTATTAAAGAAGGTGTTCCCGCGTCAAAGATTGTTCTTGATTTTGCAGGTTTTAGGACTCTGGATTCTGTAGTTCGTACTAAGAAGGTTTTTGATACCGATAATTTTACTATCATTACCCAACGTTTCCATTGTGAGCGAGCGGTCTTTATAGCAAAACATAAAGGTATTGATGCGCAATGTTTAGCGGTCCCCACCCCCGAAGGAATGTATAGAGTCAGGGCTCGGGAAGTGTTCGCACGGCTCGGTGCATTAGCTGATTTATATATTTTAAAGCGCGAACCAAAGTTCTTAGGGGAGCAAGAATCTATACCTGCTCCAATAAAAATGCCGGATGGTATTAAAGGCTATCCAGCGGTTTCACCCGAAGAAATAAATAAATTAAACTAACTGACCTAAGTGAATAAGCCATCATTAAAGCCGATAACCGCTTAACGATACAACTTTTCAGTTAACGTACGCCAGCACCATTCAAGTGGCCCTTGGCGAAATACTCGCAACCAATAATGAGAAAATAATAAGTTTATAGCCCAAATTATTGGAATAAAAAGCAGTAATTCAACACGGCTGAATACCCCAAAATACCCTAGGTGATAAAATATTGTCGTACAAATCAGGGTTTGTAAAATATAGTTACTTAATGCCATTCGCCCCACATTCTGTAGGTAATCAACCAATTTACTAGACTGGATTTTACCCCAAAAGCCATATACTAATGCGATATAACCTAATGATTGAAAAGGGGTAACTAACTCATTAATAATGTACCCTACAATTGAAGTAGCAAAATAGCTCCAATTTAATTGGCTTTGTGCATATAACGCGATAATTTGCACCACCAGCGCAGGAACAATAAATAATTTAGCTATTTTCCGGTAATGTTGTGGACTAAATTGCCCTTTAAGCCAACCATTTTTAATTAATAACGCCCCAATGACCATTAGCGCTAATAATTGCCAGCCATATTGGATGACCAGCATTTCTACCATGATAAACATTTCTGTTGTGCGGTAAATAACCCCTTCGATTCCCCCCGCAATTCTTACCATTTGCTCATCAGCTACCTGTTGCGCTGAAATTTGCCAAAAATGGCTCGGGTCAACGCCACTACCTAAAATAAATAATATAACCAAACCAACTAAATAAATGGTAACAGCGAGGTTTAACAATACTCGGTCACTATAATAATTAATTAGATACACAGCGACTAACCCTGTCAATGCATAAGCAAGAAGAATGTCTCCATCCCAAAAAAGCACACCATGAATAACTCCAAAGATAGCTAAGATAAAAAGCCGGCAATGATTCCATCTCAATGTTCGCGACTGTAATAATGCTAAAGTCGCCCCAAATAAAATAGAAAAAATGGCCAAAACCTTGCCTTGAAACAGCACATTGAAAACAACCCAGATATAGGCTTCTGAAGGAGAGGTCGTTGACGTGTAATAGGGGTTTAAATAAGCTGCTTGTGGCAAAGCAAACCCAAAGATATTCAAAAGAAAAATACCTAGAATTGCCATGCCACGAACAGTGTCAAGCTGCGCTATACGCCTTGACGATGCCGCTGTTACCATAACTTATAAGTGGCGAACAGCACGTAGAAACTCTTGCCTTGTGTTTTGGCTCGACTTAAATAACCCACCTAACGATGTCGTCGTTGTCGCGCTGGTGGCGTCGCGTATACCACGTGCTTTAACACAATAATGCACGGCATCAATGGAAACAGCAACGTTCGTCGTTCCCAACAACGTTTGTAAGGCGACTAAAATTTGCTGAGTTAAACGCTCTTGAACTTGCGGGCGCTGAGAGAAAAACTGCACAATACGATTAATTTTTGATAAACCAATGACTTTATCTTTTGGAATATAAGCAACCGTCGCTTTACCATCAATGGTCACAAAGTGGTGCTCACAAGTACTGGTTAATGTGATATCCCGTACCGTTACCATCTCATCGACTTTCATTTTATTTTCAATCAATGTGATTTTTGGGAAATTAGTATAATCTAAACCTGAAAAAATCTCATCGACGTACATTTTTGCAATACGACGAGGGGTGTCAGCTAAGCTATCATCAGATAAATCCAGATTCAGTAGCTTCATGATCTCTGTCATATGCCCTTCAATCAGTTGCTTACGCTCTTCGCCTGATTTCGGCTGGATACGCAAAGGCGTTTCTAAGCCTCTAGCTTCCAAAGCTGCATGAACTAATTCGGCCTCTTTACTCAGAGATGGCATGGGTTCCTCCACAAATGGTGTAACTATTATTATAAAAATGCAGGTGTGCGCTTTACTCTAAAACAGCAGGTACAGATAATCCAGTATAACCTCAACTGCGGGAGTGAAATATTTGCATGTCCATAGGCAACTTTCTTCACCATAGTAATCCTATGATTTAAAATCACTATCACATATATAATATGCTGAACTAAATATTTATTAACGAAGCTCACGTTTAGGGTAACGATAAACCAATAATCCGCCTACTACCAAGGCGATAAGTGCGATATATAGCGCGGGTTCCAATCGCCCTGTTAAAGACGTGGATATAAATGATAGCGTTGGCCCTATTAATTGCCCAATAGCATAAAATGTTGTCAATAACCCTGCCATAAAACGGTTATGATCAGGTGCAAGTTCACGCCCTAATTGAAGCGCTAACTGCACCGTACACATAAAACCTGAACCGACCAATACCGCAGAAAATGCTAAACCTGAAATGTCGGGAACCACTTCCGCAATCAAAATACCGAGCCCTTGTAACCACAAGCTAATCGCTAAACGATTACGGGTTGTTGACAAATTTCGTAGTAGCATGGCTAATACAATCCCAACAACCGCTGATGCCCCAAAAATAGGCCAAACAAACTGAGCAAATAAGCTATCCGGGAAACGCTGTGCTGCCATTTGCGATAAAAATGTAGCAGGTAAAATATAACCAAAACCAGCCAACCCATAACACCAAACCAAACGTTTAATTTCTGGGGTTAGTATTAATTTTTTTATTTCACCAGAAGGCCTTTCCCACTGCCCTTTGCGGGGTAAATATCGGCTAATATATAAGCTTAAGATCAGCGCTAGTACCCCATAAATAATCCAAGCTTGGCTAGCCGTTAAATGCCAACTTTGGATAGCAACAGCCAGCACACCACTAATAAAAATCCCAGCACCTGTGCCCGCAAAAACAGCAACACTGAGTGCTGGCCTATTTAACCGAGCAAGGGTTTCATTCGCCCATGCTGCGACAAGAACTAATGCTATTCCACTCGCCCAACCAATCACAAAGCGGGCAACGCTGTGTAAAATAGGCCCATTTAACAACGCGCTAAGCAGAGTTATCACTACCGCGCCCCAAACACCTAACCACATGCGCTTTTCAACGTGTGAGCGTGCTCTCATCGCATCAAATGAGCCAAGTAAATAACCAAGATAATTACAAGCAGCAACAACACTGGCAGTCGATAGTGTTAACTGATGTTCTTTGATCATTAAAGGCACTTGAGGGGTTAATGTAAATCGCCCTATCCCCATCACCACGATTAAGGAGAGAAACCCCGTAAATGCGATATGAAAAGCCTTTGCGCTATGGCTTGGAGAAAAAGTTATTGGTTTTATTGACACTATATTCACTCATATTAAGCCTGAATATTATTGTTATATAGAATAATTCAATTTCTAACTTTTAACATCATTTCAACAAATCAAGTATGCTTTTCGTGCAGTTTATTATCGCTTAATTCATTGCTCACTAATATAAATCTGACTAAAAGCTATTTGTAATCAATTTCTATTCATTCACCCAATCAGGTATTTCTGCCATAATATGCATTACCAACACATTTTTAGCCTCAAGGCATATAACAATAATGAGGGTTATTATTTATGGATCAGTGTCATACTAACGATTTGATTTCTCTAGAGCTTGCATTAGAAAAGCTACTCTCTAACACTAAAACCGTGACAGGCACAGAGATCATTCCACTGACCAGCTCAGCTCAACGTATTATCGCCACTGACCTGATTTCCCCGATTAATGTTCCACCATTTGATAATTCTGCGATGGATGGATATGGTTTATGTTTTGCTGATTGGGATGGCAAAACCCCATTGCCAGTTGCCGGTAAATCTTTTGCAGGTAAACCGATGGAGGGGGAGCTTAAAGCAGGTTGCTGTATCCGTATTATGACCGGAGCTCCAATTCCCCAAGGCGTTGATACCGTAGTTATGCAAGAATCAACAGAGCAAACTGAGCAGGGTATTATATTCACACAGCCAATTAAAAAAGGCAGTAATATTCGTAAAGCGGGGGAAGATATTGCCCAAGGTAGCGCAGTGTTCCCTGCGGGCACATTACTGACAACAGCGCAATTACCCCTTATTGCGTCATTAGGCATTTCTGATGTGACCGTCTATCGCCGTTTAAAAGTTGCCGTTTTCTCCACCGGAGACGAGCTACAGGCTGTTGGCCAACCATTAGCTGACGGGCAAATTTATGACACTAACCGTTTTACCGTTCGCCTGATGCTCGAAAAACTCAACTGTGAAATATTAGATTTTGGCGTGATCCCCGACTCCCCAGAGAAACTAAAACAGACTTTTATCGAAGCCGACCAACAAGCAGATTTAGTGATCAGTAGCGGTGGTGTTTCTGTGGGGGAAGCTGACTATACCAAACAAATTTTAGATGAGCTTGGTTCGATTGGCTTTTGGAAGTTGGCAATAAAACCGGGGAAACCTTTTGCTTTTGGCAAACTCAGCTCTTCATGGTTTTGCGGTCTACCAGGAAACCCAGTTTCTGCTGCATTAACCTTTTATCAGTTGGTACAACCGCTGATCGCCCGCCTCTCAGGGCACAGCCAATGGTGTACACCGCTGCGTTTTAAAGTACCCGTCACTACACCACTGAAAAAGACACCGGGCCGCCTTGATTTCCAACGTGGTATTTTAACGGCCGACGAACAAGGGCAATTACACGTCGCCACTACTGGCCACCAAGGGTCGCATGTATTTAGCTCATTTAGCTTAGCGAACTGTTTTATCGTATTAGAAAGAGAACGCGGTCGAGTTGAAGCGGGAGAAATGGTCGAAGTTGAAATGTTTAACTACTTATTGAAAAGCGAATAATTATCGTGCAAGAACTCAGTGATGACGAAATGCTGCGTTACAACCGCCAAATTATCTTACGCGGGTTTGATTTTGACGGGCAAGAAAAACTCAAATCCAGCCATGCGCTCGTTATCGGTCTAGGTGGCTTAGGTTGCGCAGCGACCCAATACCTTGCGGCAGCTGGAGTCGGTCACTTAACCTTGGTTGATTTTGATACGGTGTCATTATCAAACTTGCAAAGGCAAATTTTGCACCGCGATGCAACTATTGGTGAGCCTAAAGTTAATTCAGCTAAATCGCAGCTTAGTGCTATCAATCCGCATATTCGTATTGACACAGTTAATATGCAATTAGATGACCAACAGCTTGATGAATTAATTAAACGCCATGATGTGGTCTTAGACTGCACCGACAATGTAGCCATTCGTGAGCAGTTAAATCGTTTATGTTTACCTCATAAAAAACCATTTATTTCCGGTGCAGCTATTCGCATGGAAGGTCAATTGTCCGTTTTTACTTATCAAGATGATACCCCATGCTATCGCTGCTTAAGCCGGTTATTTGGAGAAAATAGTTTAACTTGTGTCGAGGCTGGTGTGATGTCGCCTTTAGTTGGCACTATTGGTACCTTGGAAGCGATGGAAACGATTAAATTACTGGCTAACTATGGCCAAGTAAATTCGGGGAAAGTGTTGCTATTTGATGCTATGACTATGGATTTTCGCCAATTTAAGCTAACTAAAGACCCACATTGCGAAGTATGCGGTCAACACTAATAATCAAACCAAGTTCAATTAGGCGGGAAGTTTCTCGCCTTTCCATTACATTTGCAGTAAATTAAGAATAATCTGAAAAAATATTTTTTTTGCCCTTTCACCTTATACTATCCCTCTTTTGTGGCATTTACGGCTAGCGCTGTTACCACAGTTTATTATTTTGATAACGTTACTGAGAGTATGAATATGCAATTCCCTCCTTGCCCTAAATGTCAGTCTGAATACACCTATACTGATAATGATATGTATATCTGCCCTGAGTGTGCGCATGAATGGAATGATGCCGAGCCTGAAGCTGATATTGATGAGCTCATTGTAAAAGATGCCAATGGCAACCTATTAGCTGATGGCGATACTGTCACTGTAGTTAAAGACCTTAAAGTCAAAGGCAGTTCTTCAATGCTGAAAATCGGTACCCGTGTGAAAGGGATCCGTTTAGTCGAAGGTGACCATAATATTGATTGTAAGATTGACGGTTTTGGCCAAATGAAGCTGAAATCTGAATTTGTTAAGAAGAACTAAGTAAGCATTAGCTTTCTTTAAATAAAAAAGCCCCCCAAATGGATTGTCCAATAATTGGGGGGCTTTTTAGTGACTGAGCATACTCAATCGATACTAAAAGTTAAAATATGATTAGAGCACTACGCCTTGGCTAGTTAGATACTCATCATAACTTCCTTTGAAATCAATAACTTTATCTTCTTTGATTTCTAAAATGCGACTTGCTAGTGAACTTACAAATTCACGGTCATGGGAAACAAATATTAGCGTCCCCTTATACATTTCAAGGGCTAAGTTTAATGACTCAATAGATTCCATATCCAAGTGGTTAGTGGGTTCATCCATAATTAACACATTCGGCTGTTGCATCATCAACTTACCAAACAGCATACGGCCTTGTTCACCACCCGATAATACTTTAACTTTTTTCTTAATATCATCTTGAGAGAACAACAAGCGACCTAAAATACTGCGTACCGCTTGCTCATCATCACCTTCATTTTTCCACTGGCTCATCCAGTCAAAAACAGTTAGGTCTGTTTCAAAATCTTCGGCATGGTCTTGTGCATAATAGCCTATCTTACTGTTTTCAGACCATTTAACCACACCACTGGTGGCTGGTTGTTCGCCCATCAGTGTTTTTAAGAAAGTCGTCTTACCAATACCATTGGCACCGATCACGGCCATTTTCTCGCCCACTTCCAACAGTAAATTGACATTTTTGAATAGTGGACCTTGGTCATAACCATTTGTTACTGCTTCTAATTCAAGCGCATTACGGAATAGTTTTTTCTCTTGCTCAAAACGAATGAATGGGTTTTGACGGCTAGAAGCTTTAACTTCATCAAGCTGAATTTTGTCAATTTGACGAGCCCGTGAAGTTGCTTGCTTCGATTTAGAAGCATTTGCACTAAAACGGCTCACAAAAGATTGTAGTTCAGCAATTTGCGCTTTTTTCTTCGCGTTATCAGAAAGTAAGCGTTCGCGAGCCTGTGTCGCAGCAATCATATATTCATCATAATTACCGGTAAATAAACGCAATTCACCGTAATCTAAGTCCGCCATGTGTGTGCACACCGTATTTAAAAAGTGCCTATCATGGGAAATAATGATCATTGTGCAATTGCGGTCATTCAATACTTGCTCTAACCAACGGATAGTATCGATATCCAAGTTATTCGTCGGCTCATCAAGCAATAAAATATCTGGGTCAGAGAATAATGCTTGCGCCAAAAGTACCCGCAATTTCCAACCTGGAGCAACCTCGCTCATTGGCCCATAATGCTGCTCAACAGGAATACCCACACCGAGTAATAATTCGCCAGCTCGAGCTTCCGCACTGTAGCCATCCATTTCACCGTAAGCGACTTCTAAGTCAGCAACTCGATAACCATCTTCTTCGCTCATTTCAGGAAGTGCATAGATTCTGTCGCGTTCTTGCTTCACATTCCACAGTTCGATATGACCCATAATTACTGTATCTAGCACAGTGTATTCTTCGAATGCGAACTGATCTTGGCGAAGTTTACCAATACGTTCATTTGGATCTGTCGTACTCACATTTCCTGAAGTTGGCGTTAAGTCACCACCTAAGATCTTCATAAATGTCGATTTACCTGCGCCATTTGCGCCGATCAAACCATAACGGTTACCAGTTCCAAATTTAACTGAAATATTTTCAAACAGCGGCTTACTGCCAAACTGCATAGTGATATTGTTCGTTGTTAACACTGCTATGCCTTAAATTAAACGGTGTAAAATAACCTGCGATGAATAAGTTTATATGACAACAGCGTAAGCGAACGGAAATCCCCCAAAATGGGTATTTGGATAACAAAATAAATTTCACACGCCAGTCATTTGAGTACATAGATTACAGCAGGTATAAATAGCGGCGCATTATGCCATATTACGCCGCTTAGATCTTGTGCTGTTTTTAGCGGATTAATAACACAGAAGGAAAAGTTGATTTAACACCAAACTAAAGTTTAATCCCCATTGTCCGGCTGATCTCGGTTAATCCTTCTCGTTCATAAAACTTAATGGCTTGGCGATTTTGTGCCAGCACTGAGAGTTCTAGGTGGCTAAATTGTTTGCTCTTCGCCCACGATTTCATGCCATTTAATAATTCTTGACCTGCTTTTTTACCACGAAAATTCGGGGCAACTACCAAATCAAAGATATAACCAAAGTTTCTAGGGACGATGCAATTATAAGGATCGGCAGATTGTTGTTGAGCAATACAAAACCCTTTAATTTCACCTTCAAATTCAGCTACTAACAGATGAAATTTATCATCAGTTATTGCATTCTCAATAAACTCAAGAGCTTGCTGAGCTGGCTTAATCCGTTCAGGGTCAAATGCAGCCATTTCCGCAAATAAAATTTGATAAAGTGATGAAATAGCCCCTACATCGCTTTTTATCGCTAGTCTTATCATCGTTCTTTCCGTTTATTGCATTAAGAAGAGACGTTAGTCGTAAGTTTTAACTGGCGGCGCAATATATGATTCAAAACTATTTAGTATCCTCTCTGGGGAATCATCAACTATTGCCATATGACGATATTTTTCATGTAAAAAACCTTCATCTGCCATCTTATTAGTCATATCAACTAATGGCTGCCAATAATTATTGATATTAAACAGAGCACAAGGCTTAGTATGTAAGCCAATTTGGCTCCATGTGAAGACTTCTGCGTATTCTTCCAAAGTGCCATAGCCCCCCGGTAAAGCAACAAATGCATCCGCAAGCTCAATCATTTTATTTTTTCGTTGATGCATAGTGTCTACTTTATACAGATGTGTTAAATTTTTATGCGAAATTTCCCGCTCTTCTAATAACGATGGGATCACCCCAACAACATTCCCCCCTAAAGCAAGGATGGTATCAGCAATGGTTCCCATAATTCCTACGCTCGCCCCACCATAAACTAACGTGATATCACGTTTAACCATCTCTTTAGCAAACTCTATCGCTTTTTGCTGATAGATTTCATGTTTTCCCATGCTTGAACCACAATAGACGGCAACGCTTTTAATTTTTCCCATTTGACCCTCATTTCCCTTTTTGATTATGACTTTTTTAGAAAAGAGGATTATACGAGCCTAATATAGAAGCTCAACCCTACATTATTTGTCATAATGAAATTATTATAAATTTTTGCTTATAGCATTACTCTTAATCTAAACTTAGCTATAAAGCACTTTATCCCCTAGGGTAGAAGGTTATTGGCAATAAAGAAATATAAAGCCTCTTGTTTTTATGAGATAATCATTAAGAAATTATTTTTCATAACCAAATACTTATTTTCTAAATATTTATTACCAACTCAGTTACGTTTTCCGAGGTTTACTTATTTATGTCTGCCGACACAAAAAAGAGCGCTCTGCCGCTATTGCCTATAGGGTTATTACTGCTTGCAATGGCCTCTATTCAAAGCGGTGCATCTTTAGCTAAAACTTTATTTCCTGTTATCGGCGCTCCCGGTGTTACTGGTTTACGTTTATTGCTGGCTACAATTATACTCTTTATTATTTTCAAGCCTTGGCGCTTAAAGTTCAGAAGAAGCTCACTCGTCCCATTGCTCACATATGGTTTATCCTTAGGTACGATGAACTACCTATTTTATCTGTCACTAGAGCGGATTCCATTAGGGATAGCAGTTGCATTAGAATTCACAGGGCCTTTAGCGGTCGCGATGTTTTCATCTCGCCGACCTATCGATTTCCTTTGGATAGCTCTTGTTATAACTGGGTTATTATTCTTACTGCCTATTGGCGATAATATTAATTCCATTGACCCACTAGGTGCTATTTATGCGCTAGGAGCTGGTGTTTGTTGGGGGATTTATATTATTTTTGGTCAGCGAGCAGGAGCCGGTTATGGCGCAGCAACTGTAGCTATCGGTTCATTTATCTCGGCCATGATCTTCTTCCCGATAGGTTTAATGCAAACAGGGTTTGAAGTCATGTTTGACCCTTCTATTTTGCCTCTTGCATTAGCGGTAGCCATTTTATCGACCGCATTTCCTTATACATTGGAAATGATTGCACTCACACGCTTACCAGCTCGTACATTTGGTACGCTAATGAGCCTTGAACCTTGTATGGGGGCATTTTTAGGTATTGTTTTCTTACAAGAACACTTAACAATGACTCAATGGCTAGCTTTATTGTGTATCGTTTGCGCTTCGATAGGCTCTACCTCGACCGCTACGCCTAAATCAAAAATTGAGAAAGTTTCTTAGTCTATTGTAAAATAGGCTAATTAGTACATTAGGTTAATAAAGACTGTCTTTCCTGTGTTTATTAGCCTTTTTTGATGTAAAGATTTATTCATCTGTTTGAAATAATCATTTGTTATTTTTATTTTAATATTTAAATATTCATTAATTACATCTATAGCACTTATTGCAAAAAACAATTAATCCTCAACATCCACAATGAATTAAAGCATATCGGATAGACCTATTAAATTAATCGTTTATTACGCTATGACAAATACACTTTAATATTTTATATTTATTAGCAGATGAGGTTATTAAACAAATTCATATTTAAGAGAGGATGAATCATGAGCACAGCTAAATTATTTAAAGCATCTTCAACTGAACTTTTATATACCCGTAATGATATGGAAGATAGCGTAAAATTGGAAACCATTGGTATCCTTAATGTTATGGTAGTCCATTTTACCGATCTCTCTTTGATGACTAAACAAGCACATTGGAATATGCGTGGTCGTAACTTTATTGCAGTTCATGAAATGTTAGACGGCTTTAGGTCAACCCTTGTGGAACACTTAGATGAATTTGCTGAGCGTGCTGTCCAATTAGGTGGCGTAGCAATCGGTACAACCCAAGAGGTTAATCGTTTTACCTCTTTAGAGGCTTACCCTATCAATATTCACAGTGTACAAGACCACTTAAAAGCCTTAGCTGATCGCTATGCTGTTGTGGCAAATGATATCCGTAAAGCCATTGATGAAGTCGAAGATGAAGACACCGCTGATATGTTTACCGCAGCTTCCCGTGATATGGATAAATTCCTTTGGTTCTTAGAAGCAAATATTGAGTAATGTCGTACCCTAGAGTCAATTTTAATTGACCGAAGGCCACAGCAATGTGGCCTTTTATTTTTGCTTAAAAACCAATATTTACTACTTTTATATCACCATTGATATTTTTCTAAAATAGACCAATAGCGATATAAACCGAATGACTTCCCTATGGTTTTTCAGGCATTTTAGGATGTTCAATAGGGAATACAGGCAAAGCATTTAATAAACGCTTTCCATAATTTTTTGTCAGTAAGCGTTTATCATAAATAATTATTTCACCATAACATTCATGACTACGAATTAGCCGACCTGCCTGTTGGATTAAATTAAATGAAGCACTTGGTAAACTTTGTACTTCAAAAGGGTAACGTTTCAATGACTTTAGCCAGTCACCTTCTGTAATAATCACAGGGTTTGTTACCGGAGGAAATGCAATCTTATGAATATGGACTTGGGTAAGATACTCACCTTTTAAATCTAACCCTTCCGCAAAAGATTGCAAACCAACCAAAGCACTGGATAGCCCTTGGTTAATTCTTTCACAATGTGTTTCGACTAACCGATAGCGAGGCTGATCCCCTTGAACTAAAAGCTGTAACCGTAGGTCTTTAACATGCTCAAGGAACCCTTCCATTGCACGTTGGCTGCTAAACAATACCAAGACCCCACGGTGAGTATCTTTTATAAACTGCTCACGGAAAAATGCCGCCATTTCAGCTAAATGCTGAGCTTCATTATGAATAGTTGGCTCATATTCCATTTGAGGAATAATAATTTTCCCTTGCTCAATATGATTAAAAGGCGAAGAAAGGGTGACAAAACGATCATCATTTTTTTCTGATAGCCCTGTCAGTTCCATAAAACGTGAATAACTGTTTAGAGACCTAAGCGTTGCCGAAGTAATCACAATATGTGGGACATTTCGCCACAGTAAATGTTGCAATTGCTCGCTAACGCGGATCCCCGCGCAATGCATAAAGACGCGTGATTGGTTTTTTTCATAGCGCCGACTTAGCCATTTAGATATTGGCGCCCCTGAGCTTTGGTCTAAGGCTGCCAAACGCCAAAGCTTTGCCATATTTTCAAAATAACCCATAGCCCGACTAGTTGTTAAAATAGAGCGATGTAAGCGAACAATGTCTTGCTTTGCCGTTTGTTCAGTTAAATCGTTTAATATCGCTTCTGCTAACCCTTTTAGAGCATCCGTTTGCTTAAAGAGCATTTGGCAACTTAACTGCATTGGCTCTGGTAGTACCCCTAGAGGAAATAAATATTCATTCTCTTTCGACGTTTCAGGTAGTAAAGCATTCGCTAACATAGAAAAATCACGAAATGACTCTCGTAATTTTTCAGCATGTTGTTGTAGCCGCTCCGGATTAGCTAATTTTGGCGGCTTTACTGGCCGAAACTGCCCCATATATTGCCCTACATGATGAATAAAATTATCAAGCTGAGCAGTTAATTGAACTAACGTAATTTCACCTTCAACTTCAAGGGCATCCCTTGCGACATCAGGAACATGGTGCCCTTCATCAAGTACTAGTAATAATTTTTTAGGATCAGGTAGCACCGACTCGCTTTCCATCGCCGCCATCACTAATGCATGGTTTGCAACCACAACATCTGCATCTTCAATTTCCCGTCTAGCAATAAAAAATGGACAGCGCTGGTAAAATTGGCAATTTCGGCCTAAACAATTCATTTTATCTGTGCTGACTTTACGCCATAAGTTATCACTGAAAGAGCGCTTATGGTGGTCCCTTAGGCCATCCCATGCAAAACTTTGGAAATCATGGCTAAGCTGTTGGCAGATAGCCCGCTCTTCGCTATTTGCGACCTCTGTTTTATCTTCCACTAATAGCATTAAGTCAATTTGCTCGCCTTCTGCCGCACAGATTGCGGCTAAATTGCGAGGGCAAACGTAACGTGCTCGGCCAAATGCGCCAGTGTATTTCAAATCAGGAATAATTTTGCTCAATAACGGCAAATCTTTGCTATAAATCTGGTCTTGCAGCGCCACATTTGCCGTACTGACGACTAGCGTTTTACCTTCGGCTCTTCCCACTGCAATACCAGGTATTAAATAAGACAGCGTTTTCCCCACCCCTGTCGGCGCCTCAATAACAAGGTGGCGACCGTCATCATCTGCCAAATTTTTTGCTACTTCCGCTATCATCTGACGTTGTGGTGCTCGGGGAATAAACCCATCAATTTGTGATGACAGCCCCTTATACCACTGGGTTATTTGTTCTTTAATTTTATTCGACAGGGACATAAGTTATGCAGATGACCAAAGTTAAGATAAAAGATAATGAATCTGAAAACAGAAGGGAACGCCAAAACAATTTGTTTGCCAAGCGCTTCGCAAAACTACTGTATTAAACACCATTATACATAAAAATTGGGAAGCCTTTTGCAAAACACCAACTCATACGCAGAAAAAGCAGCTTTTAACTTGTTTGCAACACTCATCCAGTTATACTTTGTGTTCTTATTACTACTATGATTACGCAGGCCACAGAAAATGAAAAAGGTTGTTATCGCACTTTGCGCATTATGTGCTTTTGGCTCAGTAGGCGGCATTGTTTTAGCTGGCATGAATATTTACACTCGTTCAACGACACCTATTGAACAGGGGCAACAACAATCCCCCTCAGTATTACCAGCACCTAATCAAGTGCAATAATTTAGAGTCATTTATCAAACCAGCATGGAGATAGCTTATGTACAACGACTATTTTGTAACCCCTCAATGGTTAAACGCACATCTGTTTGATGGCAATATCATTGTACTTGATGCCTCATCTCCCCCACCAACCGCTCCTTATGACTGCCGTCAACGTTATCTAGAAGAGCACATTCCTAACGCTCAGTTTTTTCATCAAGATGAAATCGCCGATAAATCCTGTGACTTACCTCATATGCTACCAAGCGCTGAAGTATTCAGCCACGCCGTTGGAATGATGGGTATAGGCAATGAGACGCAAGTTATTATTTACTCACAAAATAATTTATTTTCATCGCCTAGAGCATGGTGGACTTTCACCACTATGGGCTGCAATAACGTTAAAATTTTAGCGGGCGGTATCGATGCATGGAAAGCTGCAGGATTTACTGTTCAATCTGGTGAGGTTCCCCCTCCTGAAACTAAAAAATTCACAGCCTCACGTAAAGACAGTAATGCACTGAACCAGCAACAAGTACTTGATATTGTTCATGATGGTAAAATCCAAATTATTGATGCCCGTGCCACTGCTCGCTTTCTAGCTCAAGCACCAGAACCTCGCCCAGGGTTACGTATGGGGCATATTCCCGGCAGCAAAAATGTCCCGTGGGACCTACTGGTTGAAAATGGTATGTTTAAATCCCCAGAACAACTGAAAGCCATTTTTAATGAGCAAGGTGTTGATATTAATGCACCATCAATGACAACATGTGGCTCTGGGATGACCGCAGCTGTAGTGTTGATGGCCCTTACACTTTTGGGTAACCATAATGTACGGTTGTATGATGGTTCATGGGCACAATGGGGGCAGGATAATGGCCTTCCTATAGAGCCATAACTAATCAACCTTTTTCGATACCCCATAAAAGATATAAGCCACTAACTTGTCTGAGTGGCTTATATAATAGATTTTACTAACTAAGAAAGCGTTATTTTACAAATATACCCGCTAAGAACAGCACCACAATTGCCCCGATAACAGCGACAACAAAACTACCAAAGTTGAAGCCGTCAACCTTCCCTTTGCCAAAGAAGGTGCTAATGTACCCACCAACAACCGCACCAACGATCCCTAGCACAGTGGTCATAATAAACCCCATATGGTAAGTACCTGGCATTAGCCACTTAGCTAAGATACCTGCAATTAAACCAAAAATAATCCAAGCAATAACTCCCATCTTACTCCTCCTAGACTAGGTTGTTGCACAGTAATATTCTAAAAATCTTATATAATAGTAGTAAATAAGTTAACTAAACCACTACCATATCAAATAAGTAAAGACCCTATAAGCCAATTTAGCAACTATTAACTCCTGATAATTATTCGTGTTCATCATCAATGGCTAACTATTTCCGTTATGACCTGTGCTATCTGTTGAGCATTTTTTAAAGACCTTACTTGGGAAAATAATTCGTCTGCTTGCCGGTACTCTTTACGTAAATAACCAAGCCATTGCTTGATACGAGCTGCATGGTAATTACCTGTATCCCCTTGTTTTTCTAACTCCGTATATTTTAATAGTAATAACCCAACCTGCTCCCACGGCATTTTTTTATGGTTATGCTTAATCACACGACTCAGGTTCGGGGTGATCAATGCTCCACGCCCAATCATTACTGCATCACAACCTGTAATATTAAGGCAACTCTGAGCACTGGTATAATCCCAAATTTCCCCATTAGCGATAACAGGGATCGTAAGTTTCTGACGAATTTCAGCTATTGCATGCCAATTAATTCGCTCTGCTTTGTAACCATCTTCTTTCGTTCGCCCATGAACAGTTAGTTCTGTTGCACCTGCTTGTTGAACCGCATCTGCAATTTCATAAGCAAGGTCACTATTATCCCAGCCAAGACGAACTTTAGCCGAAACCGGTAACGGTTTAGGTACTGCTGCTCTCATCGCTTTGACTGCGTTATAGATTAAATCAGGCTGTTTTAATAATGTTGCTCCACCGCCATGGCCATTCACTGTTTTAGAGGGGCAACCACAATTTAAATCGACACCATATGAACCTAGTTCTATAGCTCTAGCCGCATTTTCAGCTAACCATTGTGGGTGTTGCCCTAATAATTGCACCCGTACTAAAGTCCCAGAAGGAGTTCGGCTTTTATACTTTAGTTCAGGGCATAGGCGATAAAAGGTTTTTGCCGGCAATAAAGTATCAACTATTCGAATAAATTCGGTAATACAAAGGTCATAATCATTAACTTCACTAAGTAAAGTGCGAACTAGAGGATCTAAAACCCCTTCCATCGGAGCTAATAAAACACGCATAAATTACTCACCCAAAAACGCCATAAGGTAAAAAGAAATTTCATACATTTAATTGCCTTAAATAAAGCACCTTTAGAATATTAATATTAACGTGTGACATAAAACTTAACCTAATCAATTGCCGCCTATAATACATTTTCGTTGGTAAATAAGCAGAAGAATTATCATAAGAATGAGCGTCTTAATGGGGAAATGGCAACGAAGAGTTTTAGCGAGGGGAAAGCTATATCAAAATAAGTAGCTCAACCGATGTAATAAACATCGTGCTGAGCCACTTTTTTAATACGACTAGTTAAATCAGTTAACCTTCGTGACGACCTTGTTTAGCTTTTTTCTGTGCATTTTTCCATGGCGAACTCAACGTTTTCCCCGTACTAGGCTTAGCCGTGGATACATTGGTACGACGAGGTTTATTGCTAAAAGCCCCACTCGAACGGCGCTCACCACGTTGTGGTGTTTTTTGAATAGGTTCCGCTTTAATAGAAGGGTCCGGCTCGTAGCCCTCTACAGACATTCTTGGAATCGGCTTTTTAAGTAATTTTTCAATATCTTTAAGCAATTTAGCTTCATCAATACACACTAATGAAACCGCCATACCTGTCGCTTCAGCACGGCCAGTACGACCAATACGATGTACATAATCTTCAGCAACATTAGGCAGCTCAAAATTTACAACATAAGGCAGTTGTTCAATATCTAAGCCTCGTGCTGCAATATCGGTTGCAACTAAGACTCGAATATCCCCCGATTTAAAATCGGCTAAAGCACGTGTACGAGCACCTTGGCTTTTATTACCATGAATAGCCGCAGCCTTAATACCGTCTTTATTCAAATGCTCAGCTAGACGATTAGCCCCATGTTTTGTCCGAGTAAAGACTAAAACTTGTTGCCAATTCTCACGACCAATCATAAAAGAAAGTAATTCCGATTTACGTTTTTTATCAACTAAATGAACATACTGAGTAATTTGTTCAGAAGCTGAATTACGAGGAGCCACTTCAATGGTCACTGGGTTATTCAGTAACTTATTTGCTAACTGCTTAATTTCATCTGAAAAAGTAGCAGAAAATAATAAATTTTGACGTTTTTTAGGTAATTTATTAATAACTCGGCGGATATCATGAATAAACCCCATATCTAACATGCGGTCAGCTTCATCTAACACAAATACTTCTACTTGAGAAAGATCAACCGCATTTTGATGAGCTAAATCTAACAAGCGCCCTGGGGTCGCGATTAAAATATCCACGCCTCCGCGTAACTTCATCATCTGAGGATTAATACTTACACCGCCAAAAACCACAAACGAACGAATACGTAGATGACGACTATACTCTTTTACATTTTCAGCAACTTGTGCCGCAAGCTCCCTTGTTGGCGTCAAAATTAATGCGCGAATTGGCTTACGATTATTCCCAGCACGAGGAGTAGTAACCAGTTTTTGTAAAATTGGCAACGTAAAACCCGCAGTTTTACCGGTGCCTGTTTGTGCGCTGGCTAAAAGGTCGCTTCCTGCAAGCACTGCTGGGATCGCTTGTTGTTGAATTGGCGTTGGGCTTTCATAGCCTAATTCATTAATGGCAAGCAAGATTTCCTCGTTTAATGCGAGGTCTGAAAAAGTAGTCAAATTAAATTACTCCGGGCTTCACCGCTTTCAATAGATTTTGGCAGTTATGGGGGAAGTGAGTCAGAGGAAAAAGCGCAAACTGCCGTGCGACATCACCAAATTCTAACATTATTTGCAGATGATAAATATATTAATTTAGTTTGGTTAATAAATTAATATAAAATCCCCCCTATATAGTATATATACTTACACAATACTATGAGATGTCGTTTTTTGTCCCTTATAAACATAAAAGCCAATTAAGAGCTTATTGGGTGTTATTTAATTCTGATTTTTAAAAGGAATGTTTATGAATACAGGTTCATCGCAAACTTTGCGGGGAGAAAACGCAAAAACACAACTGCTGCACACAGCTGCTGATGTCTATGGAGAGCAAGGCCTTGATGGCGCAACAACACGGAAAATTGCACAAGCTTCAGGGCAAAATATCGCCGCAATATCTTACTATTTTGGTTCAAAAGAAGGGCTTTACTTAGCCGTTGCCCACCTTATAGCCAAAAATATCAAAGATGATTTCAGTGATGTTTTCTTGGCAATTGATCAATTTTTAGAAAAACCGATAGCAACTCAAAAACCTGAGGATGCTTTAGATTTACTGCAACGGACTGTAATTGCGTATAACTATTTTCAACTCGAAAAGAAAAATTTGAGTTTTTCGCGTATATTAGCGCGCGAACAGCTCAATCCAACTGAAGCATATACCATCATTCATGAACATGCTTTAGGCCCAATACACTCACGATTAAACCGGCTTATCGCCCTCTATATTGGTGCAGACCCCAACCATTTAACGACGCTTATCCACACCCATGCTATTCTTGGTGAAACCCTGTCATTTCGCATTGCACGGGAAACATTGTTACGGCAAACGGGTTGGAAACATATCAATGAAAATGAATTTGAAATTATTAATCAAGTTCTTATTGAGCATACTAATATACTTTTAGCTGGTTTACGTCATCGCAAACAACATGAAAAGTGATATCATTAATTAAAGTGAAATATTCACGTTGATTATCACTAGAGGCTGATGATTTTCGCCGTCTTTCAAACAGAAACCGAGCATCAAAAATCAACAGCCTCTAACACCAATATCCGTTTTTCATATCACAGGCTCTTAAGTAAGGTTAGCTATGAACAATAAAAACCGTTCCGCAGTTGTTCTAATTATTGTCATATTAATCGGTATTGCCGCTGGAGGTTATTACTATTACCAATCTCAGCAAGAGAATACATTGACACTCTATGGTAATGTTGATGTTAGAACCGTTAACCTTAGTTTCCGTGTACCTGGAAAACTGGCGTCTTTAAATGTCGATGAGGGTGCACACGTTGTTGCAGGGGATAAACTAGGTCAACTTGATGATGCCCCTTATATCAATGCATTAAATAAAGCTAAAGGGGTACGTGATAGCGCGAAGGCTCAGTTAGCATTAAAAGAAAGTGGTTACCGTACTCAAGAAATTGCTCAAGTTGAAGCTGAAGTCGCACAGAAACAAGCCGCTTGGCAATATGCGGATAATTTTTATAAGCGCCAGCAAGGGCTAGCAGCTTCACGCGTTATTTCAGCCAATGAGCTAGATAATGCAAAAAATAATCGCAATCAAGCTTTTGCCGCACTCCAAGCCGCACAAGATAAACTCAATCAATATCAAAGTGGTTTTCGCCAAGAAGAAATAGCCGCCGCAAGGGGCGAATGGTTGCAGGCTGAAGCTGCTGTTGCACAAGCTGAATTGGACTTACAAGATACTCTTTTAACCGCCCCCTCCACCGGTACAATATTAACTAGGGCTATTGAGCCTGGCACTATCATTAATTCAGGCAATACCGTATTTAGCGTGACACTCACAAACCCTGTTTGGGTCAGAGCCTATGTCAGTGAACCCCATCTTGGTGAGGCAGTACCGGGCAAAGAAGTACTTTTACGTACTGATAGCCGGCCAGATAAGCCTTACCACGGTACCATTGGTTTTGTCTCGCCGACCGCCGAATTTACCCCTAAAAGTGTACAGACACCTGATTTAAGAACTGATTTAGTCTATCGGCTACGCATTGTTGTCAATGATGCAGATGAGGCATTACGTCAAGGAATGCCTGTAACCATTCAATTCACTGATCATAAGCAATAAGAGTTTGCAATGAGTGATAATTACAGTATTCACCTAGTCAATGTCGAAAAAACGTTTGTTGGCCTTAGCGCCCCTGCGGTTGAAAGCTTAACAATCGATATTCATGGTGGCTCTGTGACAGGTCTTGTTGGCCCTGATGGCGCAGGTAAAACCACATTAATGCGAATGCTTGCCGGCTTATTAAAACCAGACTCGGGGAAAATTCGAGTTATGGGGCTTGACCCCATTGAAGACAGTATCGCGATGCGTGCAAGTCTTGGTTATATGCCACAAAAATTTGGGCTATATGAAGACTTAACAGTCCAAGAAAATTTGGACTTATATGCTGACCTTAGAGGCATAGTGGGTGAAGAACGCATATCTACTTATCGGCAATTACTTTCTTTTACGAGCCTAGCCCCTTTTACTAAAAGGTTGGCGGGTAAACTTTCTGGCGGAATGAAACAAAAGCTCGGTTTAGCTTGTACATTATTAGGTAAACCTAAAGTGCTGCTATTAGACGAACCGGGGGTTGGTGTAGACCCAATCGCACGACGCGAGTTATGGCAAATGGTGCATACCCTTGCAGATGACGGTATGTTAATCCTTTGGAGCACATCATATTTAGATGAAGCCCAACAATGTAAAAATGTACTGCTTTTAAATAAAGGAAAGCAGCTTTACTCTGGCGCACCTGAAGTATTAACCCAAAAAATGGCTGGGCGTTCCTATTTACTTGATGCCCCAGCTAACCAAAAACGCACAGTGCTACAAAATGCGCTCGTATTACCCGAAACCACCGATGGAGTCATCCAAGGCCGTTATATTCGCCTAATTTTAAAGCCTAACGCATCCCAAGCAAATTTATTAGCAGCTTTAGATATGAGCGATAAAAAGCTGATTGAGGCACAACCCCGCTTTGAAGATGCTTTTATTGATTTGCTTGGTGGCGGGCCATCCCATCGTTCCGAATTAGCGGCTATCGTGCCACAAATACCTGCTAACCCGCAGGAAACTGTTATAGAAGCTCGTAATTTAACAAAAAAATTTGGTCAATTTGCGGCAACAGATAGGGTCAACTTTCAGGTCAAACGAGGGGAAATTTTTGGGTTACTAGGGCCTAATGGTGCAGGTAAATCGACAACATTTAAAATGATGTGTGCTTTAATGAAGCCAACCGATGGCCAAGCATTGGTACTGGGTATGGACTTAAAAACGAGTTCAAATAAAGTTAGGCAACATCTTGGCTATATGGCTCAAAAATTTTCACTATATGGCAATTTAAAAGTTGGGCAAAACCTAAAGTTTTTCTCTGGTGTTTATGGTTTACATCACAAACAACAATCAAGCAAAATTCAAGAAATGGTCGATGCTTTCAATTTTACTCCCATAATTAATCAGGTCACAGACTCTCTTCCCTTGGGTTACAAGCAACGTTTAGCACTGGCCTGCTCGTTAATGCATGAACCTGATATTTTATTTTTAGATGAACCGACTTCAGGTGTTGACCCGTTAACCCGTAGGGAATTTTGGTTACATATTAATGGTATGGTTGATAAAGGCGTCACAGTCATGGTCACCACACACTTTATGGATGAAGCAGAATACTGCGATAGAATTGGGCTGGTTTATCATGGCAAAATTATTGCTGCGGGTACCCCCGACGAGCTAAAACAACAAGTTGTGACTAACGATAACCCAGACCCATCGATGGAAGATGCGTTTATTGGTTTGATCAACCGTTATGATAAACAGCAGGAGGCTCAATGACTCAATCAGCTTCCCATTTTTCATGGCGTAGGCTCAAAGCGCTATGTTGGAAAGAAACTAAACAAATTGTCCGTGACCCAAGCAGTGCATTAATCGCTGTTGTTATCCCACTAATGTTATTGTTTATTTTCGGTTATGGTATCAATCTAGATTCAAGTAAATTACGCGTTGGTATTTTGCTTGAGCAGCAAACCCCACAAGCACGTGAATTAGTCGATACCTTTACAGGCTCGCCATTTATTGATGCAACTATTAGTAATAATAGAAACTTTTTGATAGACAAAATGCAAGCTGGTGAGATCCGCGGCATTGTCGTGATCCCTGTTAATTTTTCAGCACAATTATTGCAAGCACAAGGCCATGCGGCTATCCAAGTTATTACCGATGGTAGTGAGCCAAATACCGCGAATTTTGTGCAAGCATATACCAAAGGTATTTGGCATACATGGCAGATGCAACAAGGGGAAAACCAAGGTAAACCCATTTCCCCCTTGATTGAGGTCGATATGCGTTATTGGTTTAATGAGGCGGCCATTAGTCAGCATTTTATTATCCCAGGGGCAATCAGCATTATCATTACTGTTGTCGGGGCTATTTTAACCTCGCTAGTCATTGCTAGGGAGTGGGAACGTGGCACAATGGAAGCGTTACTTTCTACTCAAATTACTAAAACTGAATTATTACTTTCAAAATTACTGCCATACCAAGTGCTTGGCTCATTTGTGATGGTTTTATGCATGTTTGTCACCACTTTTGTGTTAGGTGTGCCTTATCGAGGTTCATTACTGGTGTTATTTGTGATCACCAGTCTTTATCTTGCAACCGCACTTGGAATGGGCTTATTAATTTCTACCATCACTCGTAATCAATTCAATGCTGCTATGGTGGCTCTAAATGCCGCATTCTTACCTGCAATAATGTTATCTGGTTTTATTTTTGAAATTGATAGCATGCCAGCAATCATTCAGGTAGTGACTTATTTTATCCCAGCTCGCTATTTTGTCAGTAGTTTACAAACACTATTTCTTGCTGGGGATGTCTACCTCGTTTTACTGACCGATTTTCTGTTGTTAATCGCATCAGCCATCTTATTTATTGGCTTAACGGCGCTTAAAACCCGTCGTCGTCTTGATTGAGGTGTCACTATGTTTTATCGCTTATACACCTTAATTATGAAAGAACTTCAATCATTACTTCAAGAACCACAGACGCGGATGATTTTGATTTTACCTGTGGTTTTTCAGATGATTTTATTTCCCTTGGCTGCCACATTAGAAGTCACTAATACCACGATTGCTATTTTTGACCAAGACAGTGGTAAACACTCTATAGAACTAACCCAACGGCTCGCCAAAGCCAGTGCTTTTTCTCATATTTTATTAGTGAAAAATGAGAAAGAGGTTCGCAAAGTACTTGATAACCGCCAAGCACTACTCGTCGTTCGTTTTAGCCAAAACTTTAGTGCTGATATTGCGACACAACAAAATGCCAATATGTTATTACTGCTTGATGGACGTAATTCAAATAGTGCGCAAATTGCTGCAAACTATGTTGAACAAATTGTGATGCAATACCAACAAGAATTGGCACAAACACAGGTCTCCCTCAATAACAGTGAATTAGTTGTCCGTAATTGGTATAACCCTAATTTGGATTATAAATGGTTTATCGTTCCATCATTAGTTGCTCTGATAACCACTATTGGCGTTTTGATTGTAACATCGCTGTCAATTGCAAGAGAACGCGAACAAGGAACCCTCGACCAACTATTAGTTTCCCCACTAACAACTTGGCAAATATTTATCGGTAAAGCGGTCCCTGCTTTGATTGTGGCTACCGCGCAAGCAACCCTAGTACTTGTCATTGGTATTTTTTGCTATCAAATTCCGTTTGCTGGCTCCCTGCTGCTATTTTATGCCACCATGTTATTTTATGGCTTGTCATTGGTCGGGTTTGGGCTATTAATTTCGGCATTATGTTCAACGCAACAGCAAGCATTCATTGGTGTATTCGTGTTTATGATGCCAGCAGTCTTGTTGTCAGGGTATATTTCCCCAGTTGAAAATATGCCAATTTGGCTACAAGAAATAACGTGGATTAACCCTATTCGCCATTTCACAGAAATAACCAAGCAAATCTACCTTAAAGATGCAGATTTCTCCGTAGTTTTTCATAGCCTTTGGCCATTATTTATCATTGCGATAATCACCAGTTCAGCGGCTTATTATTTATTTAGGAAAAAAATAGCGTGATCATAAAGATATAACATTACGTTTTAGAAGCACAATTGAACATGCTAGAGACACCAATAACGCCTTGAATTACAAACAAACTAATAATATTCAAATCATATTTTACGATAGTATTTAGATCAAAAAACCCTTGCTACTCAAAGTAACAAGGGTTTTGAATTTTTACGGCTAAAGCGACCACATGTTAACTAATGGATAGAAACATGAATTATCGACGGTCACCGAAGATACGCAGTAACATTAAGAACAGGTTAATGAAGTCTAAATACAGAGATAATGCACCCATAATAGAGTACTTACGCATGGTTTCCCTGTCATCTTCATCAATTTGTGAACCCATTTCTTTCAGTTTTTGAGTGTCATATGCGGTTAACGCAGCAAACAGTAGCACACCACCGTAAGTGATCACCCAATACATCATTGTGCTTTGCAGCCAGATGTTAACTAAAGAAGCAACAACGATACCAATTAGAGCCATAAACAGGAAGTTACCCATCCCAGTTAAGCTACGTTTAGTGGTATAGCCGTAGAAGCTTAATGCACCGAACATCACTGCGGTAATTACAAACGTACCCGCGACGGATTCGCCCGTATAAGCAGCGAGGATCACTGAAATAGTTAAACCCGTTAGCAGTGAATAAAGCATAAACATGCCCGTCGCTGCCATTCCGCTAATTTTTTGCAGTAAGAATGATATCCCCATGACCAAACCAAGTTCAGCGATAATCATTCCAAAAAACAATATTTTATTCGTTGCAATGGTGTAATACAAACCACTGCTTACTGAATACCACGCAACAAATGCTGTCAGCAATAGACCGACTGTCATCCAGCCGTATACTTGCGACATAAATGCCTGAACGCCTGTATTGGCCCTCTGGACAAGAGAATCATTACGTTGATCAAACTGACCCATGATGGTTACCCTTTCGCTAAAAGAAAAATCGACCCAGTAAAAATACTGCAATCGGACAAAATTAACCAAAGTCTAACACATTATTTTGACAATACCATTCGGCAAATTCGTATTTTTTAGGGAAAAAAATGCGATTACCAACGGTTTGCAGACGTTTCATCGCTCTCTTTCGCTTCCACCCAGCGCTCGTTTTCTGGCAAGGTTTCTTTTTTCCAAAATGGGGCTTTTGTTTTTAAATAATCCATTATAAATTCAGCAGCTTGAAATGCAGCATTACGATGAGCACTGGTGACGCCAACAAACACGATTTCGTCTCCCGGTTGCAGTGTACCAATACGGTGGATAACACTGACCCTTTGGAGTGGCCAACGGCCTCTCGCCTCAGTGACGATGTTTGTTAAGGCTTTTTCAGTCATGCCAGGATAGTGCTCTAAAGTTAAGGCAGCTACACTGTCCCCTAAATTATGGTTACGAACCTTGCCTGTAAAGGTCACCACCGCGCCATCACTATCACATTCAGCAAGCCATTGATATTGTTCGCCAACACTAAAGTTATCTGTCTGTACTGCGATATGGGTATTTTCCATTTTATCCCCCTGTGACTGGAGGAAAAAATGCCACTTCATCGTTATCAGTAAGCGGATGAGTAAACGGAACAAACGATTGATTAACAGCCGCCAGTAACTTGCCATCCTCAAGTGCCAATGCCCAGCGTTCACCTTTTTGAGAGAGCGCGTAGCGTAAATCTTCAACCGTCTGATAGTGTTCAGTAATGTCTAAACAGTCTACCCCCACTAACTCACGTACTTGCGCAAAAAATAAAACTTTAATCATCATTCCACCTTAAAATGTCCAGACTTCCCGCCTGTTTTTTCTAATAAGCGAACAGGGCCGATGACCATGTCTTTTTGTACAGCTTTACACATGTCATAAATAGTCAGTGCCGCTACCGAAGCGGCGGTTAACGCTTCCATTTCCACACCCGTTTTACCTGTTAAACGACAGCATGTCTCAATACGAACACGGTTATATTGCTGCTCTGCAGTAAGTGTCACTTCGACTTTAGTGAGTAATAATGGGTGACACAAAGGAATAAGCTGCCAAGTATTTTTTGCAGCTTGAATACCTGCGATACGTGCCGTAGCAAACACATCCCCTTTGTGATGGCTTCCATCAACAATCATCGATAACGTTTCGGGGTTCATCGTGACATAAGCTTCAGCACGAGCTTCGCGGATAGTTTCAGTTTTTGCAGAAACATCAACCATATGCGCCTCGCCCGACGCATTGAGGTGAGTCAGTTGGGACATATTTTCTCCTGAAATCTAAAAGGGTTAACCGCCAATAACAGATAAATTTGGTGTAATGCCGCTATCACCCATATGTAGGAAATGAGTTTCACGTTTATGGTGTAACCCACGCTGTATGCGGGCTTTTAGGTCTTCATTTTGGCTATCATCTGCCAACAAATCCCGTAGAGGAACACCATTTTCACCGAATAAACATAAATGTAAATTTCCTAGTGAGGAAACACGTAGGCGGTTACAACTTTGACAAAAATCTTTTTCATACGGCATGATAAGCCCAATTTCACCTTGGTAATCAGGGTGACTAAAGACTTGAGCTGGGCCATCGCTACGAGAGCGAGGCAACATATACCAGCCCTCTTCAATCAAGCGAGCACGAACCGTTTCACCGGAAACATGGTAACGTTGGAAGATATCGCTGCCATCCCCCGTTTCCATTAACTCAATAAAACGTAATTGAATTGGGCGATGTTTAATCCAATTTAGAAATGATTTCAACGCAATATCATTGATATTTTTCATCAGTACGGCATTCACTTTGACTTTCTCAAAGCCTGCTTCAAAAGCAGCATCAATGCCTTTCATCACTTGGAAAAATTTATCTTGCCCTGTAATTGCAGCAAATTGACGAGGATCGAGACTATCGACGCTGACATTAATCGCGTTCAGACCAGCCTCTCTCCATGTTTGTACATCCCTCGCCATGCGGTAACCATTAGTCGTCACCGCTATTTTTTTGATGGCGTCATTTTCATTAATTGCGGCAATAATGTCGCTGAAATCTTTACGCATTGTTGGCTCACCACCAGTAATACGCACTTTTTCCGTTCCCAGTTCAGCAAATGCTGTACTGATGCGACGTATTTCATCTAGTGTTAGAAATTCATGGCGGCCACTGGGTTTATAGCCATCAGGTAGGCAGTATGTGCAACGAAAATTGCAAACATCTGTTATAGAAAGCCGAAGATAGTAAAATTTCCGGTCATATTGATCGACGAGTTGTTGCATAATCACACCTTTCCAAATACGGGAGATGCAGACATTTCTATCTTACACCCTGGTGGCTGTATGCCACGGCCAGTGCATCATATTTGTTTATGCAAACTTAGACGCAAAGGCTAGGAGTTTTATTTGGAACTTAGCCGCTGATTTTGAAAAATAAAATTAGCCACTCTGTTCACTTAATTTCTGTATGGATTCTAGCTGATAGAAATTGAAAAAGCGAATCAGAATTCGATATATATTATATTATACAGCGACTTACATAAGATGAGGTAATTGATTCGAAGCCATTATTATTACTGATAATTTTTTGTTTTGAGCTATAACAATGAATACAATTTCTCATAAAATGATTAACACACCTTATTATTTAATTAAACATTTATTGATGTAGATCTAAAATAAGAGCCCAGTTCGCCATTAAACCAGTGTAAACAAAACTCACACGGCCATTTAATTGCAATTCAATACCTCAAATGCAGTTGCAATTATGTTATGACTCCCAATACCGAAGCCTATCATTTCCAGTTTAGTACGATTTATAGCAAGATTATCTGGTGTATTTTTCCGCATTAAGCACACTTCAATACGGAATGTTCTCTTTTATTGTTTTTTATCACAGTACTTAAGCTAAGAATGATGTTTTATGATAGATTAATGCCCAATTTATTTAGAACCCTTTTTAAGTGCAGCATAAAAAATAGCAGTGGCATATCGGATGAATTTTGCCGTTGTAAACGATTTGGTTATTTTTTGGTGCTAAAAATTAATTGATATAGGAACACTATGCCGAATTGCAGTCTGGCGGATCTCAGGCATGTTGTCGCTCTCGGTGGCGGGCATGGGCTTGGTCGCGTGATGTCTTCTCTTTCCTCTTTAGGTTCTCGTTTAACCGGCATCGTTACCACCACTGATAATGGCGGTTCTACGGGTCGAATTCGTCGGTCTGAAGGTGGGATCGCTTGGGGAGATATGCGTAACTGTTTGAACCAATTGATCACTGAGCCTTCAATTGCTTCTGCCATGTTTGAATATCGTTTTAGTGGTAATGGTGAGCTATCTGGCCATAACTTAGGTAATTTGATGCTAAAGTCATTAGATCATCTGAGCGTGCGACCTTTGGAAGCCATTAATCTCATCCGTAATATGCTAAAAGTCGATGCGCAGTTAATCCCGATGTCAGAATCGCCTGTTGACTTAATGGCTGTTGATGAGATGGGTAATGAGGTTTACGGTGAAGTGAATGTCGATGCCCTGAGTGAAGTCCCGAAAGAACTTCGTTTATATCCAACAGTCAAAGCGACAGGCGAAGCTTTAGAGGCTATTCACCAAGCTGATTTGATCATCATCGGCCCCGGTAGTTTTTTTACAAGCCTGATGCCACTCTTATTGTTAGAAGAAATTGCAAGTGCATTGCATGAATGTAAAGCACCAATGATTTATATTGGTAACTTAGCAAAAGAAATAAGCTCCCCTGCCGCTAACCTTTCTTTACCTGAAAAGTTACAAATGATGGAGCATTATATTGGCTGTAAAAAAATCGATGCATTGATCCTTGGGCCACGCACGCAAATAGATAATATTAGTGGAGAGCGTAAAATCATCCAACGTGTTCTTGAGGCAGATGACATCCCTTATCGTCACGATAGAAAACTACTATTACAAGCCATTGAGGCTGCCATCCAATTAATTTAATTAAGCATTTAAGAATTTAGTTCCTCTTTTTAAGGAGGAATTAAATTCTATTCCTAAAAACTTCGTAATTATTTTTCTCTTTTCCAAGGTTTTCATCTATATTATTAATATATGATTTTATAAAGATAACTTTTTAATATTTATGACTAGCAAAATGTGGTTCCATATAATGCCATTGAGGAACGTAAATGCTAAATGATTATTCAAACATTTTAATTCTTTTTCTGATTGTTGGGATAGGATTTATTTTAGGTAAAATAAAGTGGTTCAATGAAAATAGTAATAGTGCAATGACAAAGTTATTACTTAATATCACATTGCCTATAACGCTCATTTTATCTATCACTACTGACTTTTCAAAAAAAGAATTTTTAACATTAATTCCAGCTATTATACTCCCATTTAGCACTATTTTACTGTTAATGTTAATTTCCTTTATAGTTGCTATTATAATGAAGATCCCAAGGGGAGAACATGGCTTATTTATTGGCCTTTGCTCGATGAGTAGCACTGTTTTTTTTGGTATTCCAATCACAATGGCCGTTTATGGTTCCCATCAATTACCTTATGCATTAATGACATACATAGCACAAACCATTATCTACTGGACATTAGGCATCTATTTACTTAAGAATGATAATAATACCGAAAAATTTAACGTTATAGATACAATAAAAAATATTTTCACACCGCCTCTAATCGCATTTATTATTGGTGTATTTCTATTATTAACTCATATAAAGATACCCAGTTTATTAACATCTTTTTTTGACTATTTAAATGGCATGACTTCACCTCTCGCAATGCTGATTATTGGGGTCATCATTTATCTTACTGGCTTAAAAACATTAAAAATAACCATACCTATTATAGTGATTATTATTTTTAGGTTTATTGTTACACCTTTAGTTGTTTTATTACTTGGCCATTTATTGAATATGCCAATAATGATGATAAAAGTCACAATACTAGTCTGTTCACTACCTATTCCAAATACGACTGTTATCTTAGCAAATAAATATAAAGCCGATATAACACTTGCAACACAAGCTTTAACATTTTCTATTCTTACTTATTTATTATATATCCCTGTTATTTTATATTTTATCCATACAATATAACTGAGCTTAATAATTAACTTATATTTATTAAGGAATAACACTTATGCTAGATCTAAAAAAAATGCGCGTTACTGTCGAAGATATTTACCAAGAATTCCGCCATGATACGGAAGGAGCAAATGCAGACTATATTCCATTTTTAGCCAAAATTGATAGTCAACTTTGCGCATTAGCCGTGGTGACGGCTCAAGGGGATATTATTTCAGCAGGTGATACCCAATACCGTTTTGCTATTGAATCGATTTCTAAGGTGTGTACGCTCGCCTTAGCACTCGAAGACTTTAGCCCTGATGTAATTCAAGAAAAGTTAGGGGCATCTGCGACAGGGTTGCCTTTTAATTCTGTGATGGCATTGGAATTACATGGAGATAAACCTTTGTCCCCCTTAGTCAATGCAGGTGCAATTTCAGCGGCAAGTATTATTAAAGCGCAATCAATAGATGAGCGCTGGCAACGTATTTTAGAGATGCAACGAAAATTAGGCTCTAAAGAGATTACTATTTCTGAGGAATTAAACCAGTCCGAACAAGCGACTAATTTTCATAATCGTGGAATTGCTTGGCTATTATATGCCGCTGGCTACCTTTATTGCGATACAATGGAAGCTTGTGATGTATATACTCGTCAGTGCTCAACACTTATTACCACGGTAGAATTAGCCACTATGGGTGCAACTATTGCAACCGGTGGGAAAAACCCAATAACCAAAGAGCAAGTCCTTAACCCTGATAACTGCCCGAAAATACTCGCTGAAATGACCATGGAAGGGATGTACGACAGTTCAGGCAATTGGGCCTATAACGTTGGGCTACCTAGCAAAAGCGGAGTCGGAGGCGGTATATTAACGATAATACCTGGAGTGATGGCAATTGCGGCATTTTCTCCACCTTTAGACCCAATAGGAAACAGCGTTAGAGGGCAAAAGATGGTCGCAAAACTCGCCAAAAGTTTAGGCTATAATTTATACAAATGCCGTTAGCCTATAATACCCCGCCTTGATTGAACAGCCCCGCTGCCAATAAGCGGCGGGGTAATCTTAACAAATTGTTTTTAATCAATATTTATGAGTTAGCAATAAACTGAGAGCGTATCGCTTGCAGTTCATCTCGCACCCTTGCCGCAGCTTCAAACTCCAAATCTTGCGCGTGTTTATACATTTGGGCTTCGAGTTGCGAAATGCGTTGTTCCAACTGTTTTGTCGACATAGATTGCACATCAGCCATAACATCATTTTTGATGTTATCTTTGGCTCGATTCTTGCCCTTGCCCCCCACTTTGTGACCAATTTGCAAGATATCGCCGACTTTCTTATTAAGCCCCTGTGGAGTAATGCCATGCTCTTCATTGAAAGCCATTTGTTTAGCGCGGCGGCGTTCCGTTTCGGCAATCGCTTTTTGCATTGAATTTGTGACCCTATCGCCATACAGAATAGCTTTACCATTCAAGTTACGGGCGGCACGGCCAATAGTCTGAATCAATGAACGCTCTGACCGCAAGAACCCTTCTTTATCTGCATCCAGAATAGCGACAAGAGACACCTCAGGCATATCGAGGCCTTCTCTTAATAAGTTAATACCAACCAACACATCAAACTCACCAAGACGCAAGTCGCGAATAATTTCAACACGCTCAACTGTATCGATATCAGAATGGAGATAACGTACTCGCTCGCCATGTTCCTCAAGATATTCGGTTAAATCCTCTGCCATCCGTTTTGTTAGCGTAGTGACTAACACCCGCTCATTTTTCTGTACACGAATACGAATTTCAGAAATTAAATCATCAACTTGAGTTGCAACAGGACGAACTTCAATTATTGGGTCAAGTAACCCAGTTGGGCGAACAACCTGTTCGATAACCTCATGACCAGATTTATCAAGCTCATAGTTACCTGGTGTTGCAGAGACATAGATTGTTTGAGGTGCCAGTGCTTCAAACTCTTCAAAGCGCATTGGCCGGTTATCCAATGCGGAAGGTAGACGAAAACCATATTCAACCAGAGTTTCTTTTCTCGAACGGTCACCTTTATACATCGCCCCAATTTGCGGGATAGTAACGTGAGACTCATCAACCACTAATAAACCGTCAGCAGGGAGGTAATCAAATAAGGTTGGAGGGGCTTCACCCGGTGCTCGCCCTGACAAATAACGTGAATAGTTTTCAATCCCTGAGCAATAACCGAGCTCATTCATCATTTCTAAATCATACTGAGTGCGTTGAGTTAACCGCTGCTCTTCTACTAATTTGTGGTTTTCCAATAGAACTTTACGTCTATCAACTAACTCAACTTTTATCTGTTCCATCGCTTCAAGAATACGTTCTCTCGGCGTAACATAGTGCGTTTTAGGATAGACGGTGAAACGAGGAACACGGTGTTGGATTTGACCGGTAAGTGGGTCAAACAAGGATAACCTTTCGACTTCGTCATCAAATAATTCAACACGTAAAGCATATTCATCTGATTCAGCTGGGAATATATCAATAACTTCACCGCGTACACGGAACGTACCACGGGTAAAGGCTTGGTCATTACGTGTATATTGTAGATCTGCCAAGCGACGGAGAATCGACCGTTGATCAATAATCATACCGTCCGTCAAATGCAACATCATTTTTAAATAGCTATCGGGGTCACCTAACCCATAAATAGCAGATACCGAAGCGACAACAATGACGTCTCGACGTTCAAGTAAAGCCTTAGTCGCAGACAAACGCATTTGCTCAATATGTTCGTTAACAGAGGCATCTTTCTCAATAAAGGTATCCGAGCTTGGTACATAAGCTTCAGGCTGATAATAATCATAGTAAGAAACGAAGTACTCAACCGCATTTTCAGGAAAAAACGCTTTCATTTCACTGTAAAGCTGAGCCGCTAAGGTTTTATTATGCGCCATCAACATGGTTGGTCGATTTTCTTTTGCGATGACGTTAGCTATCGTAAAGGTTTTCCCCGAACCTGTTACCCCTAATAGGGTTTGATGAGCGAGACCATCTTGTAGCCCTTCCCTTAATTTTCGAATAGCTTCAGGCTGGTCCCCCCCCGGTTGGAAATCAGAATGCAGTTTAAAATCCTTACTCATATTAACGCCCCTTAGCTTATCTCTTGCGTTATAATACTGGATAAAAAACCAGCTTCAAGCCCTGAGATGAAATTTTCTGTAATTAACCATTCCAATAAGTTTATAAAAATGTTATCCCCAAAAAAGTACTTGACCTTTTCTAAACTTTATATTTTATGCTATTGCCTTTTTGCGCCCTATGTTAAATACAAATTGAAGGCTTGATTTTATTTAACCAATTGAATTTAAAATAAATTAATTTCGAGTCCAGATTCACATCAAATAAAGGCAAAGCCGCTTGTCACCTAGCATAGAACTTGTTTTATAACGTTAATACACAAGGTTATCCACAGAAATAGTGGATAACTCTTGAAGCCCTTAGGGCTCATGCTTTCACGCAATATCTAAAATTTGTTAAATGATAGCTAAATGACAATAAGATGGCAGTTCGATGAAAAAATTTTTACGTAGTATCCGCTACGAAAAAGGGATTTTATCTTTTTTACGAAGATCCAGCAGGTATCTCAGGTGAAAAACTTGACAAAATTTAGGTTGATCACGTTAAAAAGATCGCCAATATAATTAACAATTATTACAGCCCACTATCGCTTTCTATATAGGGGCTGATTCATCATTTTAAAATGTTTGATCAAGATGTTAGTAAAGAAAGATCTAAAAACTGCCCCAATGAGCAGCCCATTATATCTTTGCGATGCGGGATCACACCTAAGCAAGGTGCTTTAATCATATGTTTAAGTGTCTCTAAATACTGTTTTTGGTAATCCCCAGGGGTTTCTACCTCATTAGCAACCCAACCAACCACTGATAAGTCTGAAGCGATAATCGCTTTCATCGTTAATAATGCATGGTTAATACAACCTAACTTAACGCCCACCACTAGAATCACTGGTAATTGCTGTTCGATAACCCAATCAGCGTAAGTCTGTTCATGGGATAACGGTGTATACCAACCACCAGCACCTTCAACTAATACCCAATCCGCTTGCGATTGTAGATGCTGTAAGCCTTTATTGATCACTGAAAATTCGATCGGTTGCTGCAATTTATCACTAATTATATGCGGGGATGTTGGTGCTTCAAATACAATCGGATTAACTGCGCTATAAGGTAATGTTAACCCGCTATTTGCTTGCAATAGTAATGCATCACTATTTCGTAAACCATGTGGTGTAATTTCACTGCCTGATGCAACTGGCTTGTAACCTGCTGTTTTAACACCTTGGCAATTTGCAGACTGCAATAAAGCACAGCTTACGACCGTTTTACCAACTTCGGTATCCGTTCCTGTTACAAAATACGTTTTAGTCACGATAAAGTACCCCAAATACCGTATAATAAGTTAAAGGTAACCCTTGTTCTGTTATCGGATATACAGCCGCAAGCTGTTTTAGGCGCTGGCGTGTCATTAACCCCGTTTTGCGCCCAGCGGTTAAATGAGTTGCCCCTATCCCTTTTAATGAATGAAGTAACTCTGTAATTCCAGAAAAATACAATGTATCTTTTTGAATAGTTAGCTGATTTCTCCATCTTTGGCAGCTATTGCGCATTTGCTGAACTCCCAAAAACACATTAACATGAGGAGCATCATCTAATGCTTTCCAAGCGCTCGATAATTCACTTAATGAATGTTCTCCCAGTGTGGTAAATACCACTATTCCCCCACGTTTAGTCACACGGTATAATTCGCTTAATGCTTGAGTGATATCTTGGCACCATTGGAGTGCTAAATTGGAAAACACGACATCAACACTTTGATCCGCTAATGGGATCGTTTCTATATCTGCACAGATATAATGATCCGCAGCACACTTCCCTTCTGCAACATCTAACATCCCTACAGAAATATCTAACGCTGTGACTTGGTAACCTTGAGCTGTAAGTTTTTGACTGAAATACCCCGTGCCACACCCCGCATCCAACACCCGTAATGGCGCTGAATGTGGCATTAATGCTAATTCGGATGTCAGTTGCTTCAACAGCTGTTCTCCTGTTGCTTGCTGGTAGCTAGCAACAGAATCGTAATTTTTCGCAGCGCGGCCAAAAGCAGCCGCTATTTTATGCTTTTCACGACATAGAGACGAAATCATCTAAAGTCTCCAATAATTGATCAATATCTTGACGTCTATGGGCGGCACTTAATGTGATCCGTAGCCTAGCACTTCCCACTGGCACTGTGGGTGGGCGGACCCCGTGAACCCAAATATTTCTATTACGCAAAAAATTTGCGAGTTGTTGGCTAGCTTGGTTATCACCAACAATTAATGGTTGGATAGCCGTCTTTGAGTCGGCTAGTTTCATCCCATTGAAATTCGCATTATTTCTAAAGTATTCGATATGTTGGTTAAGATTAAAACGTGCTTCATCTGCTTGCTTGATTTGTTGCATCGCCGATAAAATGGCAACGGCCTGTGCAGGCGGCATTGACGTGCTATAAATTAAGTGGCGTGCAGATTGCACCAAAAAGTCAGCGGTTTGCTGGCCACAAAGTATTGCTGCCCCACTTAAACCGAATGCTTTACCAAACGTCACCACTAAAATTTCAGGCTTAACTCCCTGCTCAAAGCAGCTTCCACGTCCTTGCTCACCTTTAACTCCAATCCCATGAGCATCATCAACCATCAGCCAAGCTTTGTGTTTTGTGGCGATTTGTTGTAATTGTCGCAAAGGCGCACTATCGCCATCCATGCTGAATACCCCTTCAGTGACAGCAAGAGTTTTCCCTGTAATAGGCTTAGTGATTAGATGTTCTAGAGATGATGTATTATTATGATGAAAGCGACGTAATTTAGCCCCTGAATGCATCGAAGCTTCGATGATTGAAGCATGACTTAATTTATCTGCTAAAATACGGTCGTTTTGTGTCATCAACGCCGTGATCACCGCATGGTTGGCAGCAAAACCCGAAATAAACAACAATGCCTTTGAATACCCCAACCACTCAGCAAGTGCCGTTTCGAGCTCATCATGTGCTTTGGTGTAACCAGTAATATGACCTGAGCCACCGCTACCGACCCCATATTGATTTGCTCCTCTTTGCCAAGCTGCAACAACCTTAGGATGGTGAGTTAACCCTAAATAGTCATTGGATGAGAAGTTAAGATATTCTTTGTCTGCCAGATAAAGTGACCGGCCATCAGCCCGGTCAATACATTGACGTTGCCGCCAGATCGACGCTTGTTTACGCTGTTCAATCTGTTCTTCGATGAATGATTGCCAAGACATTATACAACAGCGTTATAAAATTGTGGGTTATCTGCGGTTAGCAACGTTTCGGCTAGTTTAGCCGCTTGCTGGTTATCTCCCTCATCCGTTTCAATTCGCTCTGGGTTAATGTTTAGTTTGTTAAACAATGCGAGGTCTTTGTTCTCGTCTGGGTTAGGCGTTGTCAGTAATTTACAGCCGTAAAATACTGAGTTCGCTCCAGCCATAAAACACAGCGCTTGAGTCTGCTCATTCATATACTCTCGACCAGCAGAAAGCCTCACATAGGAGGTTGGCATCATGATCCGAGCCACTGCGATCGTGCGTATAAAATCAAAGGCATCAACATCTTCATTATCCGCCATCGGCGTCCCTTCGACTTTCATCAGCATATTGATGGGAACACTTTCTGGGGGCTTTGGTAAATTGGCAAGTTGCACTAAGAGTGCAGCACGATCACTCACTTTTTCCCCTAACCCTAAAATCCCGCCTGAACACACCTTGATACCCGCATCACGCACATTTTCTAAAGTATCTAAACGGTCTTGGTATGTACGTGTTGTAATAATATTGCCGTAATATTCAGGAGAAGTATCAAGGTTATGATTGTAATAATCCAAGCCCGCTTCTGCTAAACGCTGGGCTTGGGTATTATCAATCATTCCAAGTGTCATACAGGTTTCCATCCCTAACGATTTAACCTCTTTAACCATCATTTCAAGATAAGGCATATCCCGTTCTTTAGGGTTACGCCATGCAGCCCCCATACAAAAACGCGTTGAGCCTGCTTGCTTCGCTTTCTTAGCTGATTCTAAAACTTGTTGTACTTCCATTAAACGCTCAGTTTCTAGCCCCGTTTTATAACGAGCACTTTGAGCACAATATTTACAATCTTCGGGACAAGCCCCTGTTTTAATTGATAGAAGCGTACTCACTTGCACTTGTTGGGGATCAAAATTTTGCCGATGAATTTGCTGCGCTTGAAATAACAAGTCAAAAAAAGGTATTGAAAACAGTTCATTAGCTTGTTTTATTGTCCACTGTTTTAATTGGCTCACGGGAACTCTCCAGTTGAAAAAGTTGTTGCCAGTTTAAATATTGCGATTATCATGTCAACTAAAATGATCATAAAAAGTTGACGAAGATAAAAATGAACAATGCTGATATTACTTTTGATGCCAAACATATTTGGCATCCTTACACATCAATGAGCCAACCCATTCCAGCCTATCCCATTATGGAAGCGCGAGGAGTCGAACTCGTGATGCCTGATGGAAAAAGATTGATTGACGGCATGTCTTCATGGTGGGCTGCAATCCATGGCTATAATCACCCTGAACTCAACCAAGCTGTTACCACTCAGTTGAGCAAAATGTCTCATGTCATGTTTGGGGGGATCACTCACCCACCAGCAGTAAATCTATGCAAACAATTAGTGGCTATCACTCCTGAACCACTGGAATGCATATTTCTCGCTGATTCAGGCTCTGTCGCAGTTGAAGTGGCACTAAAAATGGCACTGCAATATTGGCAAGCCAAAGGCGAAAAACGCCAGCGAATTTTGACATTACGCCACGGATATCACGGTGATACCTTTGGTGCTATGGCCGTTTGTGACCCAGATAATTCCATGCATGGACTGTACAAGGGGTATTTGCCCCCCCACGTGTTTGTGGAAGCTCCACAATGTGGTTTTAATGATGAATGGAACCCCGCAGATTTACATCCACTCGAAGCACAATTAGCAGAAAATAGCCATGAAATTGCTGCGATCATCCTAGAACCCATTGTTCAAGGTGCTGGGGGAATGCGCATCTATCACCCTGCCTATTTAAAAGGCGTACGTGATTTATGCGACCATTATGGCCTCTTACTAATAGCAGATGAAATTGCGACAGGATTTGGCCGCACCGGTAAACTATTTGCCTGTCAACACGCAAATATCTCACCTGATATTATGTGTATCGGCAAAGCATTAACTGGGGGTTATATGACGCTATCAGCAACCCTGACAACTCGCCATGTCGCCGAAACCATAAGCAATGGCGAGGCTGGTTGTTTTATGCATGGACCAACATTTATGGGCAACCCCCTTGCCTGTGCGGTTGCAGATGCAAACCTATCACTATTGCTCAATAGCCCGTGGCAACAAACCATCGCCAATATTGAGCTACAACTCAAAGCTGAATTAATGCCTTTGCGCTCTCACCCTAGCGTCGCAGATATACGCGTCCTCGGTGCCATCGGCGTTATTGAAATGAAGCAGCCAGTGGATACAGCGGCATTACAAAAGGTATTTGTTGAAAATGGCGTTTGGGTTCGCCCGTTCGGCAAACTGATTTATGTGATGCCACCGTATATCATCACTCCCGAGCAACTCAGTAAAGTGACGAATACGATGGCAAAAGTGTTGGGATAACACAATAAATTCAATGATAATCGAAGTGATCCTTACTGAGTTTTTAATTAGATAATCTTCTAAATACTTCGAGTTATAGCAAGGCGGCAATCGAGGGTATCTTGGGGAGCATACATCAGTATGTGACCCAAAAGTAGCCGAGTGAAGCCAACACCGCTATAGCTCGAAGTATGACGAAGATTAAAGGATGACTGAAATAACCCACATAGGGCCTTTCCCAACCGCATACCTTCCTATTTGCGTTAGTTTCCCTGTAATTGGGTCAATTTCAGAAACTGAAATATGGTCTGACTTTTGCCCACTGGAAATTAAAAAGCGGCCGGTGTTATCAATATTAAAACCTCTTGGATGCGCTTCTGTCGGGTAACGCGCTTCCAAAGTGAGTTCGCAGCCATCATCAGAAATAAGATAGTGGCTAATATAGCTTTCTGACCGTTCACTGGCATACAAATGGCGGCCATCAGGCGTCACATGGATATCAGCGGCCCAACGCTGGCTTTCATTTCCTGCAGGATAGTTTGCTAATGTTTGCATGGTGCGATAACGGGTAAACTTACGGTAAACACCAATGGTTGAGTCTAACTCATTGATACAGTAGATCACTTTCTCACTAGGGTGGAATGCAAGGTGACGAGGCCCTGACTGCGGTGCTGTCGTAATTTGATCCGCGGTCGCTTCAGTTAGATAGCCATTTTCTTGCAAATCAAACAGGCGAATATGATCTTCCCCTAAGCACGGCACCCAAAGCTGTTGATTATCAGTATCAACATGAGATGAATGAGGGTTACGCAACCCTTCAATAACCTGAACAACTTGGCTTGGAATGCCCTCTTTATTGATCGTCAATACAGATAAATTGTGTTGATGATAAGAAGGAACAAAGAGATATTTGCCATTGTTATCAAGTGATAAATGAACCGGTGTACCTGGAATGGATGTTTCCGCTTTTAAACGTAATGTGCCCTTTGGCTCAATTTCATAGGTCACAACACGAAAATTTGGGCGAACACCGATATAAAGGTGTTTTTTATCATGGCTTAATACCATTGGTTGTACCTGACCCGGTGTTTTTACTGTCTGTAAAAGCGTGAGTTCCCCAACTTCGTTCATCGACCATACGTGGATCTGCTGGCTTTCGGGGCTGGCAATATAAACAACCTGATTCATTCTGACTCCTTAATTCATGACAAAATACTAAACAGCATCTATAGTCCACTACATTGGCTTAACTATACCCTATATTAAGTAAATTGCTGCGAGTAAATAGCACCACCGTTTCAGCCAAAAGGATCGATAATAATGGTACTAAAACGGTTCAGTTAACGCTATGATGATAAAACATACTAAGCTAATTATTTTCGAATGGATAATTTATAGCTGTAATTAATTCATCTTCCCTCCTATCTTTATACTTGATTAAGATAGGCAACCTGTAAAATCACGTGGAGCCGTTTATGTCATACCGCGTTATTGCGCTCGATCTTGATGGAACATTGCTAGATCACCAAAAAAAAATCCTACCTGAATCTTTAGCTGTCTTACAGGAAGCTCGACGCCAAGGCGTTAAAGTTATCATAGTAACAGGTCGCCACCATGTTGCGATCCACCCGTTTTACCAAGCCTTAGACCTTGATACCCCCGCGATTTGTTGTAACGGTACATACCTATATGATTATTTGGGTAAAAAAGTGTTAAAGTCTGATCCGATGCCGCTCGACTCTGTCACTCAAATGATCGATAAATTACGTGGAACCGATATTCAACATCTAATGTATGTCGATAATGCCATGCTCTACAACGCACAAACTGAAGGGATTAAACGTACCTTAAATTGGGCGGAGTCATTACCTGTAGCACAACGACCAACTATTGAGTTTGTGGAAGACTTTGCTGATGTTATGCATGACTATGAATCTATATGGAAATTCGCCGTTAGCTACCCAGATACAGAACGATTAAAACAAGTCGTTCATGAAATTGAAACGGACTTTGGCTTAGACTGCGAATGGTCATGGGTTGACCAAGTGGACATTGGTCTCAAAGGTAATAGTAAAGGCCAACGTTTAAAAGAATGGGTTGAATCTCAAGGTATGACAATGCAAGATGTTGTTGCTTTTGGCGATAACTTCAATGACTTAAGCATGCTTACTACCGCAGGTTTAGGTGTAGCAATGGGCAATGCCGTGGATGAAATCAAACAACAAGCAAAACTGGTGACACGTGTAAACACTGAACCGGGTATTGCCGAAGTCATTCGTAAGTACGTTTTATAAGCCATTAGCCGAATAAAAGGAGGCACACCGGCTCTTTTTATTCGGCTAGCTAATAATACGTTAGGCTATTGAGCAAGTAACTCTATTAATGTTTGTTCCAAAACAGGTAAAGCCGCACCATAAATCCGTGAGTTACGGCTAATTTGGCTCATTGAAAGTTCAGGTAATGCCTGACCAAAAAAACGGTTTTGCTGTTGAAAACTATCACAAAATGCAGCCCAAATTTGTGGGTTTTTCACAAATGGCCCTGAAACAATCAGCCGTGAAGGAAAAAATACCCGACAAATATTGGATGCTGCATGTGCCATATGTGAAATAGCTTGCTGCATTGTCGAATTATTTGCCTCACTATAGCTGACGAGAAAGCGAGACACTTTTCACCTGTGCAAACACCTTTCTTCCTTTACGAATAGAAAGCTCATCCCTCGCCCAGCGGGTGATGCGAGCCCATAGATAATGTTCTTCACCTAAATCTAGCTTCACATCAACTTGCTCACCATCTTCAATCCATTCAATAACTTCTGCCGCTAAAATATTACGAATACTACTCACTTGCGGCTTTTCTAAAACCAAAGAAACATCCGAAGCATCGATACGTATACGTACTTCAGCCCCTTGCTGCGTTTCAACTCGCGGAACCCATAACTTTTGACCACCGACAATTACCGCTGTCATATCGTAATCAGGGTGTTGACTATGTACCTTTGCACTCACCACACTGCTCAATGTTTCTTGCTGTAACCAAGGACGTAATGCACTGCTCGCCCAGACGTCTTCTAATGGGCCAAATGCTTTAACTTTCCCTTGAGCCATTACAATGACTTTATCCGCTAGGCGTAATATTTCATCAAGACTATGACTGACATATAAAATAGGGATTTTAACATCTTGAGAAAGCTTTTCTAAATAAGGTAATAACTCACGTTTGCGGGGTAGATCCAAAGAAGCAAGGGGTTCATCCATCAGCAGAATTTCTGGCGCAGTTAATAAAGCACGACCAATCGCAACGCGTTGTTTTTCACCACCAGATAATGTTATTGGATAACGGTTGAGTAACTTTTCGATACCCAGCAACTCAACGATATCATCAAAGCGTGTTTTCATTTTTGGCGCCATGCCATAACGTAAATTACTTTTGACACGGTAATGTGGAAATAACCGCGCATCCTGAAAAACATAACCTATGTGACGCTGCTCTGGCGGTAAACAAATCCGTTTTTCGACATCAACCAATGTACGACCATTTAACACTATCCGCCCTTTATTTGGCTTAGTTAAACCGCCTATCACATTGATTAAAGAGGTTTTACCTGCACCAGAAAGCCCGAAAACCGCAGTAATGCTTTCTGTTGGTAATTGTGTATTCACTTCCAGCTGTAAGTCCCCTAACTTTTGGGAAAAGTCGAGTTCTAACATATCAGGCTACCCCCAAACGCTTTTTACCCCAACGGGTCAGCCATTCTGAAATTAATAATGAAATTAATGCAAGAACGATCGCAATAATACATAAGCGTGCAGCATCAACTTCTGCACCCGGCGTCTCAATTAAGGTATACATCGCTAATGGAATGGTTTGAGTTTCTCCAGGTATATTTGATACAAATGTAATCGTGGCACCGAACTCCCCTAAAGAACGGGCGAAAGCAAGCACTGTGCCTACAATAATACCCGGTAAAGAAAGCGGAATGGTGATGGTGAGAAAAACGCGCAATGGCGTGGCACCTAATGTTCTAGCCGCTTGCTCTAGCTTTCTATCTACCGCTTCTAATGCTAAACGAATTGCTCGTACCATCAACGGAAAAGCGACCACGGCCGAAGCAAGCGCAGCCCCTCGCCAACTAAAGGTGAAGCTAAAACCAAACCAGTTATATAACCATTCACCAATAAAACCGCGTTTTCCCATACTGATCAATAATAAATAACCCACTACCACTGGTGGCAATACCAGTGGTAGGTGGATAATACTATCGAGCAATGTTTTGCCAGGAAAATTACAGCGAACTAATACCCATGCAACTAATATCCCAAGCGGTAAGCTGAATAATACCGCTACGCTTGATACTTTTAGGCTTAAGTAAATTGCTTCCCATTCATAAGGACTTAACATCTGCAACAATATAATCTCTTAATGTTTATTTGGTACGTGGCTCGAAACCATAACGTTTAAAAACCTCAGAAGCTGCTGGAGTTTTCAGATACTCATAATAATCACGAGTCGCTTTATTATCTTGGTCTTTAACTATTGCCATTGGGTATTCAACAGGTTTATGCGTATCTGCAGGGAATACACCAACCACTTTTACTTTTTGGCTAGCGACCGCATCAGAACCATACACAATGCCTAAAGGTGCTTCTTGGCGTTCAACTAGTGCCATACCACTGCGGACATTGTTAGTACGCGCTAACAGTGGATCAACCGTTTCCCATGCACCTAAATTACCCAATGCTTCTTTAGCATAAATACCAACAGGTACATGGTCAGGATCACCAACGGCTAAACGACCGCCATCTAATAATTTTTTCCAATCTGTTTGCTTATTGATTTCCACTTTATCCAATTTAGAATCTTTTGGTGCAATCAACACTAATTCATTACCTAATAATGTATAACGAGTATCATCCACCATCAATTTTTTATCAATTGCATAATCCATCCACTGCTGGTCAGCAGAAATAAATAGATTAGCAGGTGCTCCTTGCTCAATTTGACGCGCCAATGTTGAAGAAGAGGCATAAGATGCCACAACGTCTACTTTCGCCTCTTTCTTATATTGCTCAGAGATTTCATTCAGCGCGTTAGTTAATGAGGCAGCTGCGAAAACCGTTATTTTATCCGCAGCAAAACTATGGCTAGCCATAGTGAGTGTCAGTGTTGCACCCGCGAGAAGTGATACCAAACCTTTTTTCATTTTTATTCACCATAGTATTAATCAATACGCTATATATATCAGGATACAGCGATAACTTAAAGTCAAACTCGTGATAAAAGTGTGCTGGCTCAAGAAATGATGTAATTTTTCTGCATGTTATCCTAAATGGTAAAGAGACACGCCATGTTTTTAGTTTACGAAGAATCGTTTTTGTATAGTTTATAACTTATTTCCCTTGTAACTTTATCGGCACAAATCGTGTGTCTTTGAATATTTCATTCAACTTTTTACAAGTATATAAAAGCAGAGGAGATAATATGGCAATTCAACCTACAGTACATTCTCCAACTAATGCTCATTACTCAGGCAGCTTAACCACTCAACAATTTTATGGGCTATTTGACAAAGATATTCCCCAAGAAACCTTAGATTCTTTAGCTAAATCGTCTGGAGAAGGGAACTTAAATAGTATTGATTTATTACATAACCTAGCTTTACGACAAGACAGTGTAGGAAAACAAGCACAAAATATCTTGTTTGATTTATTTAGCGGAAAATTGCCAGCGAAGAAAGGTGTAGATAAAGAAATACAAGAAACGAGCAAAGTTTTATATCAATCAGCACATCACCAAGCCGTATTGTCTAAACCATCGAAATTACTGTATATCATTGGCTCCGCATTAAACAATATTGCAGATAAATTAAGCCTAACGCGTTTATTTATGGAACCCGATAATATAAAACCGGCAGCGCCGAAACCACTCGCTGAGAGTAATTTATGGTGTGATAACCGAATGCAGCAAAGTGATGAACTTTATTCAAACTTAATCAGTGATGATTATTTAGCTTTATTTTCAGTTAACTACCCTTTAGATATCAGCGAGGACAACGCGGCTTTGCTAAAAATAACTATTGAGGAAATAAAAAGACAAAGCAACTTTCTAAATAAGCCCGAAATATTTCCAATAAATACAGGGGCTCATTGGGTGCTATTTATGCTCTATCACGACGTCACTGACAATAAAGTTAAAAGCTTTGTTTTTAATTCATACCATCAATTACCATCGGAAATTAAGCAAACTATAACAGAATGCGCTAAAGAAGCTGGAATACAGAGCGACATTGAATATATTGAAGGGAATATCCAAGAAAATGTGCCAAATGGCTGTGGCCTTTTTGTCATTGAAGCCGTTAAACAACTCGCTGAAACAACAACAAAAAATTATGTCGAAACACTGAAAAATTTCAAAAATAATTTTTTAGCGTTACCTTTAGCAGAACAACAACAATTTAACCAGTCTAGCCGCAGACAACTCTATGGAAATTACCATGATACATTATATCCATAGAGGGGAACTTGATTAAACGAAAAACTCCCTGATAACTCATTAAGCTATCAGGGAGTTTTATAATCCGTCAGAAAAGAAACTCGCTAAAAGTTACTTGTTCTCTGTATTGTGGTGATGTGGCACATGCGCTTTAGATAACAAGTTAAAAAACGCACCAAGACCATAAATCAGGCCCATGATTAAAAACATCACAACAGGAACCATCATCAGGGCGAAACCTAAACTTTTAATCAGTTCTAACATAAAAAAGCCTCTTCAGTGATACTGTACCCACCAGCCTACAAGATACGCTGACGAGGGAAATTCGACTCTCAATTTTTTGATTATAAATCAAATCAAAATAATAACGCATAATAGCGTTATAATGGAGACTATTTTAGACAAAATATTATACTAACGACATACTAAACGTGCTTTTTACCTCTGTCACCACCAACCAAGCCGGAAGGGAGAAAAATATGCAGGCAGAAATCTTACTCACACTTAAATTGCAAGGCAGTTTATTCGCTGATCCACGCCGTATCGCGCTACTCAAACAAATTAAAGCGACGGGTTCTATCAGCCAAGGGGCCAAACTTGCAGGTATCAGTTATAAAAGTGCTTGGGATGCCATTAATGAGATGAACCAACTCACCGATGATATTTTAGTCGACAGAGCAACCGGTGGCAAAGGAGGCGGCGGTACGACATTAACCCATTATGGTGAAAGACTGCTCCAGTTATATGACTTATTAGCTCAGATCCAACAAAAAGCGTTTGATGTCTTAAAAGAAGATAACCTACCTTTAGACAGCCTGCTGGCAGCGATTTCTCGCTTTTCACTACAAACCAGCGCCCGTAATCAATTTTTTGGCACCCTTATCACTCGCGACCACATGCAAGTTCAACAGCATGTACAAATTCGTTTAGCGGACAATAGTACCGTGATTAATGCAGCATTAACCGAACAAAGTGCTAACCGTTTGGGGTTAGTTGAAGGTAAAGAAGTACTTGCTCTCATTAAAGCGCCTTGGGTAAAACTAAGCAAACAACCACAAGCAACCGAGTTCGATAACTGTTTAGCAGGTAAAATTACCATGTTAGAACGTGGTAAAGATAATAGTGAAGTTATTGTAACCCTGACTGGCGGGGAAACACTCTGCTCAACCCTGCCAAATAGCGAGGTTGATACACTGTCACTCAATGTTAATGATGCTATCACTGCCTTATTTAATGCAGACCAAGTTATTGTTGCCACCCTGTGCTAACCACCGCTGCTTACTTACCAAATAAGTAAGTAAGCATTTACCTTTTTTTCATCCTCCCACCTACAGTTGTTGACTTTATCTTCAATCCTGATTATTTGTGATAGATGACAAGGTAAATAAATGATGATAAGGAAGCTTAATGAGCTCAATAACTATACAACATGGCAGCTTTAAGCTCAGTGAAACACAAACACTTGAAATTCAACAACTCAATATTGAAAAAGGTGAAAACTGGGCTTTTATTGGTTCCAATGGCAGCGGTAAATCCTCTTTAGCTCGCGTGCTATCTAATGAACTAAAACCCCTTTCTGGTATTGTCACCAATACCTTTCTTTCCCCTGTCCGCCTTTCCTTTGAACAGTTACAGAAAATTATTACTGAAGAGTGGCAACGTAATAATACGGATATGCTGAGTGAAGACGAAGAAGACACTGGATATACTGCGGCTGAGATTATTCAATTTAACCATAAAGATAATGAATATTGCCTAGAGCTTGCTGCTCGCTTTGGCATCAGTGACTTGCTCTCCCGTCGCTTTAAATACCTTTCAACAGGGGAAACCCGCAAGGTATTGTTATGTCAAACATTAATGGGTAATCCTGACTTATTAATCCTTGATGAACCCTTTGATGGTCTGGATGTCTATTCCAGAAGCAACCTCAGTGAATTACTCTATAGTTTGTCTGAAAAAGGCTTAACTTTAATCTTAATTTTAAACCGTTTTGACGAACTCCCTGAGTTTGTTGAAAAAATGGGGGTCGTCGCGGACTGCAAACTGTCCCTTTCAGGAGATAAAGAGTCAGTACTCGCTAACACGCTAATTAACCAATTACAGCACAGTGAAAAAATAAAATTACTATCGATTCCCGAAACGGAAGATCCGACTGCTGATGAAAAACTAGATGATACTGTTCCTCGTATCATTTTGAAGAATGGGACTGTTAGCTATAACGACCAACCTATTTTGCATGGCCTAAACTGGCAAGTTAACCCAAATGAACATTGGCAGATTATTGGCGAAAATGGGGCGGGAAAATCCACATTATTAAGCCTAATTACAGGGGATCACCCACAAGGCTATAGTAATGACCTCACCTTATTTGGCCGTCGCAGAGGTACAGGAGAAACAATTTGGGATATCAAACGCCATATAGGCTATGTCAGTAACAGTATCCATGAAGAGTACCGGGTCGCAACCAGTGTACTAAATGTCATTATATCTGGCTTTCATGACTCCATCGGCTTATATCAAGCCCCGTCTGACCGTCAAATTCAATTAGCTAATGAATGGTTAACCTTATTAGGTTTTTCAGCCCAAACTGCACAGCAACCTTTCCATAGCCTGTCTTGGGGGCAGCAACGTTTAGTCTTAATTGCGCGTGCTCTGGTCAAACACCCTGCAATGCTAATTTTAGACGAACCATTACAGGGGCTCGATGGGTTGAACCGCTTGTTAGTCCTTAGGTTTATTGATGTCATGCTAAGCCAAGGCAACACACAATTACTGTTTGTCACTCACCACCAAGAAGATGCTCCAGCCTGTATTACTCACCGGTTAACCTTCGTCCCTGATAGCGGAAAATACCGCTACGAAATTGATGAACTTTAAAATTTGATCACTTCGCCAATAAGCTCTATTTCGGATTTATTGGCGAAGTTAATCTAGTGATTAACCAACCAACTACCAAAATAATAATATAATGAATTGATTATTAATAATATTTTTTATTTTTAATTCTTTACGATTAGCAAACTCATTAAAAATGATTAAACTCTGCCGCCCATAATAGTTTAAAGATTAATATAGGTATTATTTATGGCTTGGTTAATATTAGCCTCTTCACTTGCAACACTTGCTACGCATCGATTGATTTCATTCATACTGTTGTTGCTTGGGGTTGTTACCGCAGTATTGTCTGGAATTATGAGTTGGCCGGCCCTTTTACTTTGTATTGTTGTCGCAGCCGTTTCTTTTATTCGCATACACTACCAACACCATTTAGCGCTGAAAATAAGCAGTGAGATTGTGTTAATTGCCTGTGCTATAGGGCTATTTATTCACTTATTTCCTGGGTTTAATAACCTGAAATATCTCGATAAAGTCACCGTAGGCACACATAGCGCCCCTTTTACTATGTATTTTAATTTTGATAAGGCATTAGTCCCTTTTATTTTACTCGCCTGCTTACCAACGTTATTTGTCTGCCGTCCAGCCAAGCATGCAACTAAAGTTCAATGGGTACTGCTGGTTATTTCTGTGCCTCTTTTATTGCTGGTCGCGACTACTGCTGGCGGATTAGCCTTTGAATGGCATTTTCCTAGTTGGTTACCTGTTTTTGTGCTCTGTAATCTACTTTTTGTTTCACTAGCTGAAGAAGCGCTATTTCGTGGTTATTTACAACAAAGACTCACCCAATGGTTCGGTTCCCCTTACCTTGCTTTAATACTTACAGCTCTCTTATTTGGTGGGGTGCATTTTGCCGGCGGCCCACTCTTAATTCTCTTTGCGGCCATTGCAGGCTTAATTTATGGCTTAGCATGGATGTGGAGTGGAAAATTATGGCTTGCTGTATCGATTCACTTCGGGTTAAATTTAGTTCATCTGTTATTTTTTACCTACCCTGTAAAAATGGTAACTGGATAATAAAAAGGCAACTTTCCCCTTACAAACCAAATTATGGCTTGAATATTTCCATTGTTTATCCGTTTTTTGATTTGGTTTCGATAAAACGTAAGTTGCTACTAGCGTTCGAGTTGACTATCCCTATAATGTAGGTCAGCAATAATTCATTTTTAATTTGAGTGTACTGATAGGAGTTTTAGCTATGGCTGTAACTAAACTGGTTTTAGTAAGACACGGTGAAAGTGAGTGGAACAAAGAGAACCGCTTCACAGGTTGGACTGATGTAGAACTGTCTGATAAAGGTCGTGAAGAAGCAAAAATTGCAGGCCAACTGCTAAAAGATGAAGGCTTTGTTTTTGATTTCGCTTATACCTCAGTTCTAAAACGCGCTATCCATACTTTATGGAACATCCTTGATCAAGTTGAACAGCAATGGCTGCCAGTTGAAAAAAGCTGGAAATTAAACGAGCGTCATTATGGTGCTCTACAAGGCTTAGACAAATCAGAAACTGCGGCCAAATATGGTGATGAGCAAGTTAAACTGTGGCGTCGTGGTTTTGCCATCACTCCACCAGATTTAACTAAAGACGATGAACGTTATCCTGGCCATGACCCACGTTACGCAAAACTTTCTGAAAAAGAATTACCGGTTACTGAAAGCTTAGCAACCACTATCGAGCGTGTTGTTCCTTATTGGGAAGAAGTGATCAAACCTCGCGTTGCTAGCGGTGAAAAAGTGATCATCGCAGCTCACGGTAACTCTCTGCGTGCCTTAGTTAAATATTTGGATAACATGGGTGAAGATGAAATTCTGAACTTGAATATCCCAACTGCGGTACCAATGGTTTATGAGTTCGATGAGAACATGAAACCTATCAAACGTTACTACTTAGGTAACCAAGACGAAATCGCGGCTAAACAAGCAGCTGTTGCGAACCAAGGTAAAGCGAAGTAATTACTTACTTTATCTATAGTACGAAAGGGTTAAGCCGTTTGCTTATCCCTTTTTCTTTTCAAAATACCTTTCATTTCCCCCTCTATCAAAAATAAAAAATACAAACAGTTAGTGTTAGAAATAGGAATAACGGATTATCATAGGGAAATACACATAAAAAGGTGCATAGAGCAAAGAAATGAACAAATTTAATATTTACGTGTGGGTAGGGCTGGTTCTTAGCGCGAGTATTTTGGGCTCACTCCTCTATATGATCAATGCAGGTGAGCTCGCCATTGATGGTTCAAATGGTGCAGCAAACCATGAATTAATGAAAACCTTGATGACGATTGCTTGCATCAGCTTTCCTATTCAAATTGTCAGCATGATGGTCATGAAATATAAACCAAGGCTCGCCATTGGCCTTGCTATCATCAGTAGCGTTGCACTCATGCCTATCACAATAGTGTTTGTCATGGGGATGATTTTTTCTGCGATCCGCTGGCGTTATCGCCAATTAGAGCCATTCGATACCACCATCAATATCGACTTTGCAACAAAAATCGAGTTTAATAAACGTAATAATCGTATTGTTGTCATTGCTCTAGGTATTATCAGTGTTGCCTTTATCTTACTTAGCCAAAGTTTAGGTATGTTTCTATTCGTCTTAACCATTTTCCTTGGTTATTTTGGCAAGAAAGCAGCTGATAGCGTTTATTTAGCCATTAAAGATGCACACTTGTATATTCGCCCAAATATTTTCGCTCATTGTTACCGTATTCCACTAAAAGACGTTACTTATACCAAGGGTGAAAAAGGGAAAGTGCATTTTAATGTGCAAACATCAAATGAGGTATTGCAGCTAACCGCTACTCCAGCAAATGCAACCCCTGAAGAGCAAAAGAAACTAGAAGAACTATTAGCCAAAATACCAAAGTAAAAGAGACTGCAATTTATTCGTCCCCTTTACCTACTTTAATATGTAGGTAAAGGGGATAATGACTTAAAATACTTTTATAGGGCTCAAGGGCGTCAGCGTTGATAATCTAGGAACTAAATTATTTATATTCATCGCCTCCATCAAGATAGTATTAGTAGCATTAAACACAGCCACAGCGCAAACTAAGCTCATTGAATCACTAGAAAAATCTTTTTCTACAAAAAACATATATTGAGCTTCAATAGAATATCTTTTTAAAGCATCCTCAGTATGAACAACTCTATATTGTAAATCTTCACGAGCCTGTTTCATGGCATTAATTTTACTTTCACTCTCTGTATTTCTTTTTTTACCCTGTGAAACCGCGTTCTCTTTCGAGATTAATTTATTATATTTCTGAATCATTTTTCTGGTGCCATCTAGGTCACTGATAAAATCAACACCATCATATATTTCATTTTCTTCAAACGATTGAATATTATTCAAAAACTCATTTAAGTTATCAACTAGCTCTTTATATGTGTTAGTTAATAAATTAACTTCACTATATTCTAACCCTTTTATATTTTCATTAGGTAGAGTTGAGTTAAACTCACCAACCAAATTTTTATCTAGTTCATCAACTACACAAATTGGCTCTTTTTTAATTATCTCATCGACCTCCATTAACTGTTTATACATATCAACTCTATTATCCTTTTCTACAATATATTCCTTCATTGCATAAATCATACTCTGATAATACCCATGAGCCGATTTAAGTTTCTCTATATGTTTATAAACAACTTTTAACGTATTTAGTTTTGATTCCAATTCTTTAGCATTACCCTGAGAATTTTTATTTTTAATCTCATATTTTTTTATCATTAACCCTATTTTATATTTTCTTTCTTTAATGGACTCATAGAGTGAATCTGATTTTTTTAGTGATTTTAACAATTGATAATTTAAGTTAATTTCATAATTTACTTTCTCCATAAAATTCTTAGAATTAGAATAACCAAGATCAACCGTGATACCATCTGATTTTTTATACTTAGTCGTTTGATATTTTAATTCTTCTCTAATTTCTTTCTTAATAATCATTTCATACTCCATTATGTTAGTTTTACAGGTGATATCCTTGCATCCATAAAATAACAAGCTATTACTTTACTATAAAAAAAACAAATTTTTATTTTATATAAATAAAAGAATTCAACAGAAAAATCACTTAAAATTAAAAAAAGGAAAAAAACATTAAACAATGAATTAATATAAAATTATATTAATAAAAACATCTATATTGTAATGGTAAGGTGTTTTTTGGTACAACCCTTTGATTCTATCTGCAAAACCGATAGTTTTTATTTAAGGTGCTAACCCAACTTAAATGGATTGATATCATAAAAAAAGCGAGTTTAATAAATAAACTCGCTTTAACTTTATTGAGTGAACGTGGTCTTGATTACTTGTTACGACGGGTAATCACTGCATCTGCTAATTGGCGTAATACTTTTTCTGTATCATCCCATCCAATACAAGCATCAGTGACACTTTTACCATAAATTAATGGCTCACCGGACTCTAAATTTTGATTACCCTCTACAAGGTTACTTTCAATCATAACACCTGTAATTGAGCGGTCACCATGACTAATTTGTTCACTTACATTGGTAGCCACTTCCATCTGTTTTTCAAATTGTTTACAGCTATTCGCATGGCTAAAATCGATCATAATACTGGGTGCTAAGCCGGCTTTTTCTAAACCTTCACAGACTTCTTTTACATGCTTAGCACTGTAGTTGGGTTCTTTCCCGCCACGCAAAATAATATGGCAATCAGGGTTACCACTCGTATTGACTATCGCAGAGTGCCCCCATTTGGTGACTGATAAGAAACAGTGGGCTGAACGGGCAGAGTTTATTGCATCAATCGCAATTTTAATCGTCCCATCTGTCCCGTTTTTGAAGCCAACAGGACAGGATAAACCTGATGCTAATTCACGGTGAATTTGTGATTCAGTGGTGCGAGCACCAATCGCTCCCCAACTCATTAAATCAGCAACGTACTGAGGGCTAATCACATCCAAAAATTCACCTGCGGTAGGTAAACCTTGGTTATTGATCGTTAATAATAATTCACGAGCTATACGTAAACCTTCGTTAATATCAAAGCTATGGTCCATTTTAGGGTCATTAATTAGCCCTTTCCAACCCACAGTTGTACGCGGCTTTTCAAAATACACTCGCATGACAATCTCAAGTGAATCTTTTAATTCTTCGCGTAGCTTACCTAAACGCTCTGCATACTCTAAAGCCGCTTTAGTATCATGAATAGAACAAGGGCCAATCACCACCACTAAACGATCATCTTTACCCGCTAAAATATTGTGGATTGCAAGTCGTGCTTCATGAACGGTAAACGCAGCTTTATCAGTTGCTGGAAATTTTTCAAGTAAAGCAATTGGTGGTAATAATTCTTTTATTTGTTTAATTCTGACGTCATCGTTCTGATAGTTCATACCCGTATATCCAATGTTTATTATTTTTTACTGTCGTTGATTTGCATGCCAAGTTTCTTCAAGTTACCCGCGCTAGAGCAAAGCATTAAGCAAGCAGATGAAAGCCTTCACTGCGCTTCAAAAGTTAACTGAAAATTGAAAAGATAATTAGCATCGAATTTTTAATCTAACTGTTCAACCGACGTCTGTAAACAGGCAAACGCACGATAAAACCATGGTTTTACCGTAGGCTGATTATAAAATGAGGTTTAATGTTGATATTTAGCACGATAAATAGGTTAAATACCGATTTTACAGAGCAAAAAATAACTAAAACGGCTAAACGACGATAATGTCACTTTAGCCGCTTTAAGCGATTTTTTCTGGTTAAGTTCGTGATATTGGTGAGGAGCCGTTCTCTTTGGCTGATTTTATCCAAAGCCTAGAGCCATTAACCGCGATACCTAATAAAATTAAGTATTCTAAAGACATTGCATAAACACCCTGAATAAAGAAAATCACGATACTAATCACGTTAATAATGACCCACAATAACCAGTTTTCAACATACTTACGCGTCATCAAGATCATTGCTACAACGGAAAGTACTGTCATTGCAGAATCCCAAAATGGAAATGCATCTGGTTCTATGGCTGGCATTGCTAAGTTTGCGCCAAATAAATTCAATAATTCAACGGCCCATATCGCTAACACACCAAATACAGCATCAATATTAAATGTTAAGTAAACGATAGCTAAAATAGAAACCACGAGTGTGACCATGGCTTTTGGGAAGCTCAACCAGCGAATTTTTAACTCCGCTTGTTGTGAGCTGGTCACTCGGGTCCATGCGTACCAACCATAAATATTCGCAACAAAGAAAAATATCTGTAAGAGCAGGTTTGCATATAATTGGATTTGAAAAAATATGACAGCAAACAATGAAACATTAATTAAACCAAATAGATAGTTAATCGTTTTTTCAAAACTAGCCAGTAAGATACAGAGCAGCCCTGCAACCGTCCCCACCGCTTCAATATAAGACAAATCATAAACAGAACCCCAAAGTGGGATTTGCACTAATGTATTGGCTGTACTAAAGAAATCCATCCCAAAACCCTTTATGATTGATAGTTAATGTTGTATTGCTCAGTACTGAATTAGAATATAGCTAACATATCACGCTAACTTATTTTTATTTTAGACTCTCGGCAAACTCTAGCATCTTATTCAAAGGCAGCAATGCTTTTTCGCGTAAACTTGCACTTACCTCAATTTGATGATTTTGAGTATGGCCTTCTAGAGCCTCTGCAATTGCCTGTAACCCGTTCATCGCCATCCATGGACAGTGTGCACAAGTACGACATGTTGCGCCCTCACCAGCAGTTGGAGCAATATATAGCGCTTTATCAGGGCATGCTTGCTGCATTTTATAAAAAATGCCTTTATCCGTCGCTACAATCATTGAAGGGTTAGGTAGTGCTTGTGCCGCTTTGATTAATTGACTTGTTGACCCGACGGCATCAGCAAGGTCAACAATAGCTTGTGGGGACTCAGGATGAACTAACACTGCTGCTTCTGGGTAAAGCGCTTTCATTTTTTCCAATGACTGTGTTTTAAATTCATCATGAACAATACACGCACCTTGCCAGCACAAAATATCAGCCCCTGTTTGTTGCTGTACATAGCGACCTAAATGACGATCTGGAGCCCAAATTATTTTTTCACCTAAGCTATCAAGATGCTCAATCAATTCTACCGCAATACTGGATGTAACCACCCAATCGGCACGCGCTTTGACCGCTGCTGAAGTATTTGCATAAACGACAACAGTTCTGTCCGGATGTGCATCACAAAAACGAATAAACTCTTCTTCTGGGCAGCCAATATCAAGAGAACATTGGGCATCTAGAGTTGGCATTAATACGTGTTTTTCAGGGCTGAGTATTTTAGCGGTTTCCCCCATAAACTTTACCCCAGCCACGACTAAAGTTGAAGCTGGGTGCTTAGCCCCAAAACGTGCCATTTCTAATGAATCAGCAACGCAGCCCCCCGTTTCTTCCGCTAACGCCTGGATTTCTGGGTCTGTATAGTAGTGCGCAACAATAACTGCATTTTTTTCAACCAAAAGAGATTTGATCCGTTGGCGATAAAATGCTTTTTCATCCGAGCTTAATAGTGCCGGTTTTGCTGGAAATGGATATACTGACTGATCAAAATCGATAAACACGCTCATTTCTTGCCTCTGTTTAGCATAAAGCGATTTTAATGCTTCAAATAAGTTAAGACCGCAAAATTAGCCGCTTTTTGTTTTATATACTAAACAAGATACCCCACTTTACGAAAGAAGTCTCCACCCTTTTTCAGTTATCAAGCATCATTTTCCCCTTACGGTTGCTTTTCTTTAAAAGATATAAAAGTGAAAATTATTCTTTAATTAGATAGAAGCCGATAACGCCCTACTTGATTGGTCATTACACTTGTACTTTTGGTAAGAATTGCAGTGAACTATAAAATTCGACTACAGTTTTAGCATATCGCAAAATAATCGTTCTGATTCATCAGTTTTAAACTGCCATTATATTGAAGTAACTAGAACTCATTGCTTCACTTGATGCTCTAATATGATGATACTGACGCATTTTTGGGATATCTAGAATGGTTCAGGGCTGCCATCCCCATTTATCTGTGATTGATTTACCAACGCTGATGTTATGAGCACAGGCAAATCAACCGCAGAAAGTTGTGGTAATGATTAGTTAGGCGGCTTTAAGTTTTAATTTACTTTGCCATAATATTACTTATAAACCCTTAGGTGTATAATACCTCCTCTATTCAGGTGGCTAAATTAGCTATGTGACTTCAATACCACGACAAGTAGAGTAAAAATTTATTTTCACCACCCGCCGAGTTACATTGTAGGTAGAAATGAAATTAGTACTTTAGCACCATTACTAATATTTATATTATCACTTATTTTATTTAACAATGCTTGTTCACTGCTATATAAACTAACAATATTTTCTATCAATTTAATTCCTTCATTATAAAAACCTAAATTCTCCATATCTTTATCTTTGATTGATTTGTCTTGTTTTAATGATTCTTTTTTTAAACTATCATTTGGCGTATCAGTATTACCCAAATTTTCAGTCATTATTTTAGGCTTATATTCAACAAACTCACCAACTTCCCCTCCTGTTTCTTCATAATCTTTTATTTCATTTATTTTTCTAGATATTAATGCTACTGGCTCTCTTATTTTGGCCAAAGAGGTATGGAAATCTAATGTATAATCTTTAGCTTGATTTGTTTTTTTTGGGGAGTTTTGTTTAAACTTAGATGGCAACCTATACAAAGAATAGTTAATAGTAGGATAATTACGAATACTTAATGCCACATTACTATAGATTCCTGTTATCTCTGATGGAATATTTTTTATTTTCACTGGTTCATCAAGATAAGGTTCCAACTTACCTTTTAGTTCCATATATGTGTCCAATCCCCCCTTAACTCTATCAATATATTCATTAACCCTATCAATATATTCATTAGCTACATCATGTTTATCGATTGTTTCTTTTAGATTTGATATTTCTTCAGTTAATGATTTTAGTTCTTTATAATAAGCTGGTATTTTTTCATAGATATATTCAAAATTCTCCTTCAATTCTAAATAACTTTTATTCCTTCCACGAATACCCTCTTTACGATCTTCCTGAGTATTGCTCCCCTGAAAAATAGCATTCATTTCAATTCCTTTTTAAAAAAACATGATACTGATTAAATTATATTAACCTAAAATAAAATACAAATTTTATTTTATTATGTTAAATAAAGAAGAATAATTTTAAATTATATGCATGACTTAAATTCAATTTAAGTCATGCATTATCCTAATGTAAATTTTTCTCGTAAAAATGCGAATAGTCGAGAAAAACCATATCACTTTTTCAAAAGTCCACATTAATACTTGAGATGACTATACAATAAGGTCTCCTCTACTTTGCTCTATAACCTTCGCTTTTCACTTACTAAGCATAGACTTTAATCATTTTCGTGCCTTTTCTACACTTTTTACGTTTGTCCTTTAGCTTTTCACTCATTTTATCGGTATCGTAGCCATTCTTATCAAATTTAATTAGGCCAGTTATGGAATTACCTGTATCTATTATAAATAAAATTATATCCATTTCATTACTCGACCCAAGAATCGAAGCTGTGGTACTCACAGGCTCACGAGGAAGAGAACAAGATGTTGATAATTACTCCGACATTGACATTGAGTTAATCGGTCACGGTGTGACAGAAATATTTAACCAAAAACATTGGGTTGACCATTTTGGCTCCTCTTTAGCAGTTCTACATTTACTCAATCAAGAAGAGGACGCACCAGATTGGCCGACATGTTTAGTTATATACGAGGAAGGTCGCAAAGTTGATTTCACATTTGCTGAGCCTGAACGCTTATATAAAATGAAACGTGAGGGGTTAGATGCGACATTCTCTCGCGGGTTTATTGTTTTGTTAGATAAAACTGGGATCACTGAAGGGCTACCAAAAGATGCCAATTTGCTATCTTTAGCACCAACACCGTTAACAGAGACTGAGTTTTCACAAACTGTCACAGACTTTTGGCACGAAGCCCATCAAGTCGCCATAGCACTAACCCGTGAAGAATTATGGGTGGCATGGTCAAGAAGTGCCGATATGAAGCACTATTTCTTAACGCTACTTGAGCACCTTGTAACCATACAAGGTAAGCATGTTTGGTATAATGGCCGTAAGTACCATGAATGGATGCCACAAAAGTACATACAGGCACTAGAAATCATTTTTAATTGCAGTACCTCAGAAAAAGCTGCCTTGTCATTGCAATGTTTAATGCGTTGTTTTGATGAGGTGAGTATCGACCTTGCCAAGTTACAGGGCTTTTCTCCTGCGCATAATTTAGCAAAAAAAATGCAAATGTTAGTCATTGGCTTTTTACAAGATAATGGCTTGCTACCTGAAGGATTATAATTAATTAGCGTAGAGTACAGCAAAAAAAGGCGATTTAATGACTATCTTTACAAAACAATGAGTTCTTTTATTTTGACTTTCAAAAGATGACTCATTTAACGGTATAACTGTATACAAGAGTTACCCTCAGTTAAATAAACCATCCCTTTTGAGCCCCAACACCAGGGGCTATTTTTTTATCTTGTCACTTTTCAGTTTATCTCAGTCATATTTAAGTCACTAACTAATTCATGCATTTTTTAAAGGTATGCTTAGAACCATTGCGCGCTTGCCGAGGTATGGATTGCCGACTGAGTATTTACGGGGCGGTGAATTGGCTTGAACTGCTGTTGAGATGGTGGGTCGTGCAGGATTTAAATTCTGCGAATTTAGCCTGCGGCCTGAACCTGCAACCAGCTTGCCGAGGTATGGATTGGCGACTGAGTATTTACGGGGTAGTGAATTGGCTTGAACTGCTGTTGAGATGGTGGGTCGTGCAGGATTTAAATTCTGCGAATTTAGCCTGCGGCCTGAACCTGCAACCAGCTTGCCGAGGTATGGATTGCCGACTGAGTATTTACGGGGTAATGAATTGGCTTGAACTGCTGTTGAGATGGTGGGTCGTGCAGGATTTAAATTCTGCGAATTTAGCCTGCGGCCTGAACCTGCAACCAGCTTGCCGAGGTATGGATAGCCGACTGAGTATTTACGGGGTAGTGAATTGGCTTGAACTGCTGTTAAGATGGTGGGTCGTGCAGGATTCGAACCTGCGACCAATTGATTAAAAGTCAACTGCTCTACCGACTGAGCTAACGACCCATCTGAATTGCTTGAATTGTTTGTTTCTTTTAGATGGTGGGTCGTGCAGGATTCGAACCTGCGACCAATTGATTAAAAGTCAACTGCTCTACCGACTGAGCTAACGACCCATCTATATAACTTTTCTAACTAATCACAGCTTCTTACCCTTCGGGTTGAACCTGCAACCATCTTAATAAAACTCAATCATCTACCGACTGAGCTAACGACCCATCTAAAACTATATTTATTTTTGGTATCTCGAGGTTTTCGGCTAACCGTATTCTCGTATCAACGGCGGCTTATATTACTGATTTCTGACGATGGTGCAATGTTTTTTTTACTAAAATAGATTGAATGCGCACTTATCATACTGATAACCCCGAAATATTCGGCAATATTGCTTCGGGGTTAGTAATTAAAGTGTACTCAACTTTTTTTCTGCTAATTTTGAGCCTGCACTGTTTGGATATTGCTTTAACACCTGTTGGTAAACAGCCTTTGCTTTATCCTTTTGCCCTTTGTCTTGCATGATCAGCCCAACTTTATATAAAGCTTCACTGCTTTTCTGAGATTTAGGATATTGCTTAACTACAGTTGCAAAGTAAAAAGCCGCGTCATCTTTGCTGCCTTTATTGTAGTTTAACTGCCCCAACCAATAGTTGGCGTTAGATTGATACCCAGACTTAGGGTAGGTTTTGATAAACCCTTGAAGCGCATTAATAGCCCCATCAATTTGGGCTTTTGATTTGCTTTCCATTGCAAGCTTAACTGCCGCATTATAATCATCTTTCTCATTTCCACCTGTATTAGCTGATGCAGCAGGTGTAGTTGAAGAAGATGCATTTGATGCACTAGTGTCAGGTGTTTCACCTGTATTGGCAGAATTGCCGTCACCCGAGCCATTTAATTGCATATACAAATCTTTTTGACGCTCAATAACTTGATTCAATTTATATTCACTTTCTTGAATCTGACCACGTAACATATCTATGTCGCGTTGGTTATCGGCAAGCTGTTGCTGGATTTGATACATGATTTGGCCTTGAGAATTAACCGCAGTCTCAAGTTGGGTAAGACGGTCTGTTGTTGAACCAGATCCGACATTGTTGATTGGCGCTTGGGCAATAGCGGCCCAAGGGGCCGCTACGCCAACCAATAACGACAGACCTACAATTAGATGTCTGAAGTTACTGTTCATAATAGATAATTTCTCTTATCTATTAGTATGCAATGACTGCACGACGGTTTTTCGCGTAGTCTGCTTCAGTGTGACCTAACACAGCTGGTTTTTCTTTACCGTAAGAAACCAGTGAAACTTGGTCACCAGAAACACCTTTGCTTTGCAGATACATTTTAACTGCATTAGCACGACGCTCGCCCAGCGCGATGTTATATTCTGGAGTACCGCGCTCATCCGCATGACCTTCAACAACAACACGTACAGATGGGTTGCTACGTAGGAATGCTGCATGCGCATCTAACATTTCCGCATACTCTGGAGATACGTTGTATTTATCGAAACCAAAGTAAACAGTGTTGTTTTGTTGCAGCTGTTCCATTTGCTGACGTGCCAGCTCTTCCGCAGACAGACCAGTGTTAGTTTGGTTAGTAGAAGTATCTACGCCATCTTGGTCATTGTTTTTGTTAGAGCTACAAGCTGCGACTGCCATGATTGGTAATGCGATCATCAGCCCTTTAAGCACTTTATTCAGTTGCATCGTTTTGATCCTTAATATTTTTTTGCCACACATTATTATTATGCATCACAGATACGGCGACCAGGCAGGGAATTTTACCTGTCCATCGGTAGCCGGAAGACGCGCTTTGAAACGCCCGTCGGTCGAAACTAGCTGCAATATAGTCCCCAAGCCTTGAGAGGAGCTATAAATTACCATAGTGCCGTTAGGTGCGATACTCGGCGTTTCATCTAGGAACGTTTTCGTTAAAAATTCAACGTTGTTCGTTGCCAGATCTTGTTTGGCGACATGTTGCTGACCGCCGCCGGAGCTGACCATCACTAAGAAAGTACCATCCGGACTAACATCAGCGTCCTGATTTTGTGTTCCTTCCCAAGAAACACGTTCAGGGCTGCCACCATTAATATTCATTTTATAAATCTGCGGACGTCCCGCCTGATCTGAAGTATAGACTAAAGTTTGGCTATCCGGCATCCAGCTTGGTTCAGTATTGTTGCTACGACCATCTGTTACTTGACGAATTTGCCCACTCGCTAAGTCCATAACATATAAATTCAAGCTGCCTGTTTTAGACAGTGCGAATGCCAGTTTTGTCCCATCAGGAGAGAATGCAGGTGCCCCATTGTGACGTGGGAATGATGCAACCTGACGGACTGCTCCTGTAGAAAGAGTTTGAATAACAAGCGCTGAACTACCGCTTTCAAAAGTGACATACGCGAGTTTTTCGCCATCTGGTGACCATGCTGGCGACATTAAAGGTTCTGGTGAACGATGAACTGTAAACTGGTTAAACCCATCGTAGTCAGAAACTCGTAATTCATATGGATACTGACCGCCTTTGTTAACCACAATATAAGCAATACGCGTGCGGAATGCACCACGAATACCGGTTAGTTTTTCAAAGACTTCGTCACTTGCAGTATGAGCTGCATAACGTAACCATTCTTTAGTGACTTTATATTGGTTCTGAGATAAAACAGCACCTGGGTTAGCTGCAACATCAACCAGTTGATAGCTGACAACAAAGCTACCATCTGCGGCTGGCTGCACTTGCCCTACAACCACTGCATTAATACCCAATGCAGTCCATGCTTCTGGAGTTACTTCAGAGGCTGTACCGGGTTGCTGAGGCATACGACTTGGTTCAATAGGGTTAAATTTCCCGCTATTACGTAAATCAGAACCTACGATTTGGCCTACTTCCTGTGGGGGTGCTCCAGCACCTGTCCATTTAAAGGGTACGACACCAATCGGTTGAGCTGAATTAACACCTTCAGTGATCTCAATACGTATTTCAGCCTGAGCCACTGTCGCCCATAGCATTAGGAACCCTAAAACTACTTTAAAAGCCTGCTTCATTCTTGTCTCCCTTACTACGGATTGTTTACCACCGCAATAATTCGCTGAATTTTAACAAAGGTATAATAACAAAACTAGATACCACACAAACTATTTATTCTAATGCGATAGATTTTTCAATACAGATAGCTCTGACTTACTTAAATCAAGGTTTAAAATCAACGACGATACCTTCCCTCTTAACCCTTTCAAAAATTTTATCTGAATCGGGTCTTGGCATCGAAGCTAACTTCGCAGCTCGAATTGCCGCATCACATAACGCAGCGTCGTTCGTCGGGTTATTTTTAGGTTTAATCCCCATCAAAGCGCCATCCCGTGCGAGCACCAATTGCAATTCGCAAGTCCGCCCACGATAAGTATCTGAATCATAGAACTTACTTTGGATTGCCGCTTTTACCTTACCTGCATAGTTATCAACATCTGCGTTTGAGGCCCCTGATTTTTTACCGCCACCAGTTCCAGCAGAAGCTTGGCCGCCCTGTTTACTTGGCCCTGAAGCAGTTAAATCGCCGAGTAAATCATCTACAGAAGCCGCATTTTTTGCCGCCTCCGCTTTCGCTTTCGCTGCTTTAGCTTTCGCTTCTTTATCTGCTTTCTCTTTCGCTTCTTTATCCGCTTTAGCCTTAGCTTCCTTGTCTGCTTTTATTTTAGCTTCTTTATCAGCCTTTTCTTTGGCTTCTTTTTCTGCTTTTTCTTGAGCTTCTTTCTCTGCTTTAGCTTTAGCCGCTTCGGCTTCTTTTTTAGCTTGAGCTTCAGCTTTCGCTTTTTCAGCTGCCTGCTCTTTAACTAATTTTTCCTTTTCAGCTTTCGCTTTCGCGGCAGCTTCTTCCGCTATTTTTTGCTCTTCCTTGGCTTTTTTAGCGGCTTCTAATGCTTTTTTCTGTTGCTCTTCAGCTTGTTTTTGTTGCTTAGCGGTATCTCGTTCAGTTTTGATACGCTCTTGTTCAAGCTGTTGCAGACGTTTTTGTTCCTTTTCTTGCTGCTCTCTTAGCTCAGCCTCTTGTTTTTGTTCTTGCTCTTTACGCTCTTTAGCTGCTTGTCTGACCATGTTTTGTTGTTTTTGCATTTGTTCATATTGCTCAACAACCACGCCAGGGTCGACCATCACCGCATCGATGACAGTCCCTTCTTCCCCGCCACCACCAAGTTTGACGACGGAAACTAAAGAGCCTATAACAATCAAGCCAATCAATATGATGTGCAATACAACAGACATCACTAATGAACGGTTTAGGTTATCTTTTTTCTCTTTTGACTTTCCCACTCTGGTATCCAAAAAAAGAATTGTGACTTATTCAAACCACAACAACCCAGCCTAGATAGGCTGAGTCATCAAGCCGACAGATTTTATCCCTGCACTGTGCAAAATATTCAGAGCCTTAATAACTTCTTCATAAGGCACCTCTTTTGCACCACCAATTAAGAAAATCGCTTTTGGGTTTTTCTCTAATTGTGATTTCGCTTCAGCAGCAATCTGTTCTGGTGGAAGCAATTCTAATACCTCACCATCGAGCCGCATATTATACTGCCCAACACCCGACACCTCTAAAATTATAGGTGGGTTGTCACTTGATGATACGGTTTGTGTATCTGTTGCATCCGGTAATTCAACTTCCACACTCTGGGAAATAATGGGTGCCGTTGCCATAAATATCAGTAACAGCACCAACAAAACGTCCAGCAGTGGAACGATGTTGATTTCGGATTTCAGCTCACGTCTGCGACTAGTGCGCGCCATTCGCTTATCTCCTCAACTTATTTCTTATCAGCAGAGAATGCTTGACGATGCAAGATGGCTAAAAACTCTTCCATAAAGTTATCGTAAGTTTGCTCTAACTTATTGACTCGTAAGTTCAAGCGGTTGAAAGCCATAACCGCAGGAATCGCTGCAAACAAACCTATCGCGGTTGCGATAAGTGCTTCGGCGATCCCCGGAGCAACCATCTGTAATGTTGCTTGTTTTACCGCACCCAAAGCAATAAACGCATGCATAATTCCCCATACTGTCCCGAATAAACCAATATATGGGCTAATCGAACCAACAGTACCTAAAAATGGGATATGTGCTTCTACTGACTCTAATTCACGATTCATTGATATACGCATCGCGCGTGATGCACCAGTAACCACCGCATCTGGTGCGTGAATATTTGCCTGATGTAAACGAACGAACTCTTTAAAACCGGAGTGGAAAATTTGTTCAGCTCCGCTCAATTCATCACGGCGAGCTTGGCTTTCTTTATATAAGCGCGATAGCTCAATACCTGACCAAAACTTATCCTCAAATGCCTCCGCCTCACGGGTTGCAGCATTTAAAATTTTCGTTCTTTGAATAATAATGGCCCATGATGCAATAGAAAAACCGATCAAAACGAACATAATGAGCTGAACCAAAAGGCTCGCTTTAAGGAATAAATCCAGGATATTCATGTCAGTCACTGTTTAAACTCCGCGACAATAGACTTAGGAAGCGCAATCGGCTTCATTTTTGATGTGTCCACACAAGCAATTAGGGCATTAGCCCCACAAAGCAGGTTACCTTGTGAATCAACTAACCTTTGATGAAAAGTTAATGAGGCACGTTTCATTTCAACAATTTGCGTCTCAACCTCCAACAGATCATCTAGCTTTGCCCCTTTTACAAAATCAATTGTCATGCTACGCACAACAAAACCAAGGTTATCAGCAAGCATACTTTGTTGGTTGATTCCTTTATTTCGCAACATTTCGGTTCTTGCTCGCTCAAAAAATGCTAAATAACGTGCATGATAAACTACGCCGCCCGCGTCTGTATCTTCATAGTACACGCGAACTGGCCAGCGAAATAACATAACAACCACTCCGTCTTAGGTTAAATTAACTAACGGTGCCACTATACGCAAGACAGTGCCAGTTTGGAATCACTTTGAAAGTAAAGATATCAAAAATAATTATGGGTCCATTGACCCACAATTAGCAATTAGAATTATCTAAAGACTTGTAAAAGTCCCCAAATAAGAATGATGGCAGCAGGTAATGGATGGAAAATCGCACGCCAAATGACTTTTTGGGGTTTGAAACCAACACCAAAAATCATCGCACTGCAAGTTGCCCAAATTAATAACAGCCCTTGCCAAATTTGGAATGAACTGGTTTTTGCAGCAAATAGAGATGGGTCCCACATCACTGCACCAGCTGTAACTAAAGCTAAAATAAGGATAAGGGCCCTTAACGGCCCCTTATCCAATAGCTGATAGGTTTTATCCACCAGCATTTTATTTACTCACCATCTTTAGCTGCTTTAGAGTCTTCAGAGTGCTCTAATGCTAGTGCTGCAATCACTGCAAAACTACAAGCTAACAGCGTGCCGAGAATCCAGGCGAAATACCACATAGTTATGCTCCTTAATACAGTGAATGCTTGTTGCCTTCGATGAAGTTTTTGTCCAGACGACCAAACATTTTGTAGTAACACCATGCGGTGTATGCCAGTACGATTGGAACAAAGATAGCCGCGACAACTGTCATGACTTGCAGTGTGAACAAGCTAGATGTTGCATCCCACATGGTCAAGCTTGCATTTGGCATAATGCTTGAAGGCATGATGAATGGGAACATTGCTACACCACAAGTTAAAATGATACAAGCGATAGTTAATGAAGAACTCACAAACGCCCAACCATTTTTGTCTGCTTTACTGAACAGCATAGTCAGTAGTGGCAGCGCTAAACCCAGTGCAGGCAGAGCCCACAGGATTGGGTAAGTATTGAAGTTAGTCAACCAAGCCCCTGAAACAACCTCTACGGTTTTATTCAGTGGGTTTGATACCGCATGGTGATCAATCGCTGAAGTGATAACATAGCCATCGATACCCATTACTAACCAAACACCAGCACCCGCAAACGCTAACAGTGTGACTAACGCACAGATATAGGTTGCTTTACGTACACGTAGGTACAGCTCGCCAGTGGTACGCATTTGCAGATAAGTTGCACCTTGGGTAACAATCATCATTAAACCAACCACACCCGCTAACAGACCATATGGGTTCAGCAGACCAAACAGGTTACCTGTATAGGTTAAGTACTGTTGGTTATCAATTTGCAGTGGGACACCTAATAATAGGTTACCAAATGCAACACCGATAACTAATGGTGGAACGAAACCACCGATGAACAGACCCCAGTCCCACATGTTACGCCATTTTGGGTTCTCCAGTTTTGAACGGTAGTCGAAACCCACCGGACGGAAGAACAAAGCAGCTAACACTAAAATCATCGCGATATAGAAACCGGAGAATGATGCCGCATAGACTTGTGGCCATGCAGCAAACATCGCACCACCCGCAGTGATTAACCAAACTTGGTTACCATCCCAGTGCGGTGCAACGGCATTAATCATGATACGGCGTTCGGTATCTGTTTTACCTAAAATAGGTAATAAGAAGCCAACGCCCATGTCAAAGCCATCCGTGACAGCAAACCCAATCAGTAATACACCGATAAGGATCCACCACACAAACCGAAGAACTTCATAATCAAACATAAGTGGCTCCTATTTACTGAACGTCGTGTGCAGAAGTGTTTTTCTGTTCAAAGTGGTAGCGACCAGTTTTCAGGCTACTAGGCCCTTTACGAGCGAATTTGAACATTAAGAACATTTCAGCAATTAAGAACAGTGTGTACAGACCACAGATCAATACCATAGAGAAGATCAGGTCATGGGTCGTTAAATTAGAATGAGCAACCGACACCGGTAATACTTCACCAATTGCCCAAGGCTGACGACCATACTCTGCAACGAACCAACCTGATTCAATTGCAATCCATGGTAGTGGAATACCAAACAGTGCAATACGTAACAGCAGTTTGCTTTGACCAATTTTGTTACGGACTACTGACAGGAATGCCCAGCCAATAATTAATAACAACAGGAAGCCAACACCAACCATGATACGGAATGCCCAGAACAGAGGCCCTACGTTAGGAATACTGTCTTTTACTGCTTTTTGAATTTGCGCTTCTGTCGCATCAACAACATTTGGTGCGTATTGTTTTAACAGAAGACCATAACCGAGATCTTTTTTGCTAGCTTCAAATGCAGCACGCAATTCAGGATCTTTATTTCCAGCTAACAGTTCTTGTAATTGACCATATGCAACCATACCGTTACGGATACGAACTTCGTGTTGTTTCATTAGATCTTTCAGACCTAATACTGGCGTATCAACAGAACGAGTTGCAATGATACCCATCGCCCAAGGAATTGAGATAGCAAACTTGTTTTCTTGCTTCTCAGTATCTGGCCAAGCGATTAAGTTAAATGCAGCTGGAGGCGCATGGGTTTCCCACTCAGCTTCAACCGCAGCGAGTTTAGTTTTCTGAACGTCACCCATTTCGTAACCTGATTCATCACCAAGAACGATAACAGATAGAACCGCAGCAATACCAAAACTAGCAGCAATTGCAAAAGAACGCTTAGCAAAAGCAACATCACGACCTTTAAGTAGGTAGTAAGAGCTGATACCTAAGATAAACATTGCACCAGTACAATAACCTGCAGCCACTGTGTGGACAAACTTAACTTGCGCAACTGGGTTTAAGACTAGCTCAGAGAAGCTAACCATTTCCATACGCATTGTTTCAAAGTTGAAGTCAGCTGCGATCGGGTTTTGCATCCAACCATTCGCCACTAAAATCCACAAAGCAGAGAAGTTAGAACCTAAAGCAACTAACCATGTTACAGCAAGGTGTTGAGTTTTGCTTAAACGATCCCAACCAAAGAAGAATAAACCAACAAAAGTAGATTCTAAGAAGAACGCCATCAAACCTTCGATTGCCAGAGGCGCACCGAAGATATCTCCAACGTAATGAGCATAGTAAGACCAGTTAGTCCCGAATTGGAATTCCATGGTCAGACCCGTTGCAACACCTAGGGCGAAGTTAATACCAAATAACTTACCCCAGAACTTAGTCATATCTTTATAAATTTGCTTGCCAGACAGCACATATACCGTTTCCATGATCGCAAGCAAAAACGCCATACCGAGCGTTAATGGCACGAACAGGAAGTGATACATTGCAGTTAAGGCAAACTGTAATCGTGACAGTTCGACAATATCAAACATCTTGACTCCTTGCTCCTAGCAGGAAGACACCGACTTGCGGCAACCCAGCTTCCAGATTAAATTTCGAAGAAAGCCTCTTAACTACCAGCAAAAAATGCCTCAAAACAACAAATAATTAACAAAACCAAAAGAAAGAACAATACTATAATAATAGTACGCCTATCTTCACATACAATAAACTTCTTTTACGTGACTCAGATTTGAATTCTGAATTTACATCAATAATTATACCCTTTAATAGAAAATAGAGTATTTGATCGTGCACCAATTTAAGCAATTTCGACAAATAAAGCTAGAGGTAATAAATTGATTTACGTCAATTTTTTTCCTATTGTTAATTGATTTGCATACCAGTCAATTAATAGTTATTCACTTGTTAATGCACTGTTATTGGTATTGATATAAATGTTCTTATTTTTTCTAAAGATTAACAAAAAAATATAACCTTTTTATTAAGAAGTCTAAAAAAGAATATTTAATTTCTAATAGTATCTTATTTCAAAGCTATTATGAATTTTATTAATATACGAACTTATCTCAACTAAAATCATATATTCGGTTAATTAACTTTCCCCAATAATTATAAAATTGACCTGACACAACTTTCTCGTTTTTTGCTTAAAATGGGCTTTGTAGCCCACCAAAGCTATGGAGCATTTTCACAGATAGCCGTACCTGTACTCGTATCTTTTAATATTTTTAAGTATAGACACTCTTTGCCAGAAATCCTTATCCTCTCTCCAGAAATTACACTAACGGCTTTTAAAGCCATAAAAAAACCCGTACTCAAATAAGCACGGGCTTTCGTCTCTTACGGCTGCTAGTTACCTAGCGGATCATTTACTTATTCAGTAATGATTTCACGGCATCGCCGATGTCTGCAAGGCTACGAACGGTTTTCACGCCCGCAGCTTCTAATGCAGCAAATTTCTCATCCGCAGTACCTTTACCGCCAGCAATGATTGCACCAGCATGGCCCATACGTTTACCTTTCGGTGCCGTTACACCAGCGATATAACCAACTACTGGTTTAGTTACATGCTCTTTAATATAAGCCGCAGCTTCTTCTTCCGCGTTACCACCAATTTCACCGATCATGACAATCGCTTCAGTTTGTGGGTCAGCTTGGAACATTTTCAGGATATCAATAAAGTTTGAACCTGGGATTGGGTCACCACCGATACCAACACAAGTTGATTGGCCTAAACCTGCATCAGTAGTTTGTTTTACCGCTTCATAAGTCAGCGTACCTGAACGTGAAACGATACCGACTTTACCTGGCATATGAATGTGACCAGGTTGGATACCAATCTTACATTCACCTGGAGTGATAACGCCTGGGCAGTTAGGGCCGATCATGCGAACGCCAGCTTCATCCAGCTTCACTTTCACAGTCAGCATGTCCAGAGTTGGAATACCTTCAGTGATGGTGATAATCAGTTTAATGCCTGCATCGATAGCTTCTAAGATAGAGTCTTTACAAAATGGCGCTGGCACATAGATAACAGACGCAGTTGCACCTGTCGCTTCAACCGCTTCGCGAACTGTATTGAACACCGGCAGACCTAAGTGTGTTGTACCACCTTTGCCTGGTGTAACACCACCGACCATTTTTGTACCATAAGCAATCGCTTGTTCTGAATGGAATGTACCTTGACCACCAGTAAAACCTTGGCAAATCACTTTGGTGTTTTTATCGATTAAAATAGACATTATTTAGCCTCCGCTGCTGCTACTGCTTTTTTAGCTGCGTCAGTCAAGCTGTTAGCAGCGATAATGTTCAAGCCGCTGTCTGCCAGTTTCTTAGCACCTAATTCAGCATTGTTACCTTCTAAACGCACAACTACTGGTACATTTACGCCAACTTCTTCAACTGCACCAATGATGCCGTCTGCAATCAGGTCGCAACGAACGATACCACCAAAGATGTTAACAAAAACGGCTTTCACGTTTTCATCAGAAAGAATGATTTTAAATGCTTCAGTTACACGCTCTTTAGTTGCGCCGCCACCAACATCTAAGAAGTTTGCAGGTGCGCCACCGTGAAGTTTAACAATGTCCATAGTTCCCATTGCTAAGCCTGCACCGTTAACCATACAACCAATGTTACCATCTAATGCAACATAGTTGAGTTCCCACTGCGCTGCTTGAGCTTCGCGCGCATCTTCTTGAGATTCATCACGTAGTTCACGGATTTCTGGCTGACGATATAGCGCATTACTGTCGATGCCTAATTTGCCATCTAAGCAAACTAAATCACCCGCAGTACTGATAACCAGAGGGTTAATTTCTGCTAAAGCTAAGTCACGCTCAAGGAATAAAGTTGCTAGACCCATAAAAATTTTAGCAAATTGGCTAACTTGTTTACCTGTTAAGCCTAATTTAAATGCCAATTCACGGCCTTGGAAAGGCATTGGGCCAGTCAGTGGGTCGATAATTGCTTTATGAATTAATTCAGGCGTTTCTTCAGCAACTTTTTCAATTTCCACACCACCTTCAGTCGATGCCATGAAAACAACACGACGAGTGCTACGGTCAACAACCGCACCTAAATACAACTCTTTATCAATGTCAGTCGCTGTTTCAACAAGAATCTGGTTTACTGGTTGGCCGTTAGCGTCTGTTTGATAAGTCACTAAGTTTTTACCTAACCAGTTTTCTGCAAATGCTTTAACTTCGTTAATATCGCTAGTGACTTTAACGCCACCTGCTTTACCACGTCCGCCTGCATGTACTTGGCATTTAATTACCCATGGGCCATTGCCAATTTTTTTAGCAGCGTCTACGGTTTCAGCGACTGATGAACAGGCATAACCTGTTGGTGCAGGCATCCCATAACGTGCAAACAACTGTTTTGCCTGGTACTCGTGTAAATTCATGATGTTCTATCCATAATTGAGTCTGAAGAGGCGTTTATTCGCCTCCTGCAATTGTTACTGATTTAGCAACCCGCAAGCGGGTTGCATCGGTTACTTCAGACCGGGCAGGTTGTTCCTACCCTGTTATGTTGCTATACGTCCAGCAGTAAACGAGTTGGATCTTCCAGCATATCTTTGATAGCGACTAAGAAGCCCACTGACTCACTACCATCGATTAAACGGTGGTCATAAGACAGCGCTAAATACATCATAGGAAGAATCTCTACCTTACCATTTACAGCCATAGGGCGGTCTTTAATGGCATGCATGCCTAAAATTGCGCTCTGTGGTGGGTTAATGATAGGTGTAGACATCAGAGAACCAAATACGCCACCGTTAGTGATAGTGAAGTTACCACCACTTAAGTCTTCAACAGTTAATTTACCATCGCGACCTTTAACAGCCAGTTCTTTAATTTTTTTCTCGATATCTGCCATGCTCATTGCATCAACATCACGTAGAACTGGAGTTACCAGACCACGAGGCGTAGAGACGGCAATGCTGATATCAAAATAGTTGTGATAAACCACATCGCTGCCATCAATAGAAGCGTTAACTTCTGGATAGCGTTTCAGTGCTTCTACCGCAGCTTTAACATAGAAGGACATAAAGCCTAAACGTACACCGTGGCGTTTTTCGAATGCTTCGCCATATTGTTTCCGTAAGTCTTTAATTGGTTGCATGTTAACTTCATTAAATGTTGTCAACATTGCAGTGGTGTTTTTCGCTTCTAACAGGCGCTCTGCGATACGTTTACGTAAACGTGTCATTGGTACACGTTTCTCGCTACGGTGTGCTAACGGCGCTTGTGGTGCAGCAGGTGCTGTTGCTGCTGGAGCTGCTGATTTATTTGCTGCTAAATGTTTTTCAACATCTTCACGAGTCAAACGACCACCAACACCCGTCCCTTTAATGTCAGCTGGGTTCAGGCTATGTTCTGCAATCAAGCGACGAATAGCTGGGCTCAGAGCGTCATTACTTTCAGTCTCTAGGCTTGCAGTTTGGCGTTGTGCTGGCGTTGCTTCCTGTGCATCTTTAACTTCAGCAGGAATACCTGAGCTATCACCTAAACGAATACGACCTAACAGTTGTTTAGATAATACCGTCGCGCCTTCTTCTTCAACGATAGCTTCTAACACACCAGCTTCACTTGCAGGCACTTCTAACACCACTTTATCTGTTTCGATCTCAACCAGGACTTCGTCACGCTGAACACTATCACCTGGTTTTTTATGCCATGTGGCAACCGTGGCATCTGCAACGGACTCAGGAAGATCGGGAACAAGAATTTCTACGCTACTCATTTTCTATCCTTTAATTATTCAATGTTCAAAGCGTCATTAACCAGGGCTTTTTGTTGTTCCTGGTGAACGGACGTATAGCCAACTGCTGGTGATGAAGAAGCAGCTCGACCTGCATAACGTAAAGTAGCCCCTGCTGGGATAGCTTCACGGAAATTATGTTGACTGCAATACCAAGCACCTTGGTTTAATGGCTCTTCTTGACACCATACAAAGTCTTTAACATCAGTAAATTGCGCCAACGCTTTTTGGATATCATCGTGTGGGAACGGATACAACTGCTCAATACGCACGATAGCAACGTCAGTTTGTTCATTCTTACGACGTTGTTCTAACAGATCGTAATAGACTTTCCCTGAACACAGAACGACGCGTTTCACATTTTTCGGATTGATTTCATCGATTTCACCGATAACTGGTTCGAATTTGCCATTCGCCAGTTCATCCATACTAGATACTGCTAATGGGTGACGGAGCAGAGACTTCGGTGACATCACAATCAGAGGACGACGCATGCCACGTAAGGCCTGACGACGTAACATGTGGTAAACCTGAGCTGGTGTTGATGGAACACATACTTGCATGTTTTGATCAGCACACAGTTGGAGATAACGCTCTAAACGTGCAGATGAGTGTTCTGGCCCCTGACCTTCATATCCATGTGGCAGTAACATTACAAGGCCACACATACGACCCCATTTTTGCTCACCAGAGCTAATGAATTGGTCGATAACAACCTGAGCACAGTTTGCGAAGTCACCAAATTGCGCTTCCCAAATCGTCAGAGCACGTGGTTCAGTCGTCGCATAACCATATTCAAATGCCAATACTGCGTTTTCTGTTAGGACAGAGTCCCAAACGTTGAATACGCCTTGACCGTTATGAATATTTTGTAATGGAACATAGACAGAACCGTTAGTTTGGTTATGAATAACCGCATGGCGGTGGAAGAATGTACCACGACCCGCATCTTCACCTGACAAACGAACAGGAACACCTTCATCAACCAATGTTGCATAAGCTAAAGTTTCAGCCGCACCCCAGTCGAGTAATTTTTCGCCTTTCGCCATTTCAGCGCGATCTGCATAAATTTTCTCAACACGAGACTGAGCAACAACACCTTCAGGAATAGTGCTAACTTTAGTTGCCAATTCAGTTAAACGTTTGATATCAACGGTCGATTTGTATGATTCATCCCATTCATGGTTCAAATACGGAGCCCATGTATAAGAATTGAGTCCCATTTCACGGTACTCTTCAACCACACAATTACCTGCATCTAAGGCATCACGGTACAGATTGACCATTTCAGTCACATCATTAGCACTCAACACGTTCTCTGCAATTAAACGATCCGCATAAATTTTACGTGGTGTTGGATGCTGTTTGATTTTTTGATACATCACAGGCTGAGTTGCACTTGGCTCATCCGCTTCGTTATGACCATGACGGCGATAACACACTAAATCGATCATCACATCACGTTTAAATGTATTACGGAAATCTAGCGCTAAGCGAGTCACAAATGAAACGGCTTCAGGATCATCAGCATTCACGTGGAAAATAGGCGCCTGCACCATTTTCACGATATCAGTACAGTATTCAGTTGAACGGGTATCTTTCGGATTTGAAGTAGTAAAACCAATTTGGTTGTTAATAACGATACGTACAGTACCGCCAACTTCATAACCACGAGCCTGAGACATGTTCAGTGTTTCTTGAACAACACCCTGACCGGTAACTGCGGAGTCACCATGAATAGTGATTGGTAACACCATGTTGCTGCGACCTTCGTCCAAGCGATCACGACGAGCACGCACTGAACCAATTACCACAGGGCTAACAATTTCAAGGTGAGATGGGTTAAATGCTAACGCTAAGTGAACACGAGAACCGGCGGTTTCAAAGTCAGACGAGAAACCTTGGTGATATTTAACGTCACCCGCACTTGAATGGTCTTTATGTTTACCCGCGAATTCATCGAATAATTCACCAGGTTTTTTACCTAGGATATTCACAAGAACGTTTAAACGACCACGGTGAGCCATCCCCAGAACAACTTCACGAGTATCCTGTTTGCCTGCGTGGTGAATTAAATCTTTCAGCATTGGGATCAGGGCATCACCGCCTTCCAATGAGAAACGTTTAGCCCCTGGGAATTTAGCCCCGATATAGCGCTCAAGGCCTTCAGCGGCGGTGAGTTCCGCTAAGAAACGTAATTTTTCTTCTTTAGAGAAAACTTTTGCAACATCAACTGACTCAAGACGTTGTTGAATCCAACGTTTTTCTTCAGTATTTGTGATATGCATATATTCAGCACCAATCGAACCGCAATAAATGCGTTTCAAGTGCTCATATAGCTCACTGAGTTTCATGGTTTCTTTGCCAATAGCAAATGAACCCACGTTAAAGGTTTCGTCGAAATCTTCTTTCGTCAGATTATGGAATGCTGGGTCTAAATCTGGAACAGATTCGCGTTTCCAAAGCCCTAACGGGTCAAGATTCGCATTCTGGTGCCCGCGGAAGCGGAATGCATTTATTAACTGCAAAACTTTGACTTGTTTTGCATCGATAGCTGGATCGCTAACAGAAGTGTGATAACGCGTAGAGTCTTTTGCTAAGCGGCGGAAGTAATCGCGCGCTTGGGAGTGGAATTGTTCACCACTAGTACCTAAAGTAGCACCAGGAAGTTGCTCAAAAATGGCTTTCCACTCGGCATCTACAGAGTTAGGGTCAGTCAGATAATCTTCATAAAGCTGTTCTATATATGTCTGGTTCGCGCCTGCCAGAAAGCTTGAATCCAGCCAGTCCTTCATTACGCCGTTCTGCATTGTGATCCCTTAAGCTTTAAAAGCTTTAGTTTTCGCCGTGGTTAACTAATTACCGCATTTAAGCGGCCTCGATAAAGGTTCTCTTGGACGTGCTTTATGCATGTTCTCTCTTTGGGAGGCCCTTTATCAGTAAGGGTTTCCCTTTTAAGGAACCTTTAAAAACTGGCTACGGTTTTTAAAGGCCCCTATGCTTGGGCTGTCGTCTTCATCTTTTTTTGCAGTTGGCTATTTTTTCTACTTTTTACTGTTACTTTCTTTGCTTTCACTTTTTTGCGCTTTTGTTATGACAACGTTTTATTAAGTGCTACATTTTATATATGACAATGTTACTTTCTGATGCTCGTTGTGGGTATTTCGTTTTCGCGCTTTTGTGACCTTAAGCGCTATTTAAATTAAAAACCCTACTTTACTTTACGCCCTATTTTTAAGTTATGTATTTATTTTGTGCTATTCCCATTTTAACCCGTAGCACTTAAGCACTACGGGTTAAATATTCACTATCAGGCAGTATGTTTTAGCAACATAGATTTAATATGACCGATAGCTTTTGTTGGATTTAGCCCTTTAGGGCATACATTGACACAATTCATGATGCTATGACAGCGGAAAACACTAAAAGCGTCGTTCAGATCATCTAATCTTGAATCCGTTTCAGTATCGCGGCTATCGATCAGGAAGCGGTATGCTGCCAGCAAGCCCGCAGGCCCAATAAACTTATCTGGATTCCACCAGAAAGATGGGCAAGAAGTCGAACAACAAGCACATAAGATACACTCGTATAAACCATCAAGTTTTTCACGTTGTGCAGGAGTTTGTAAATTCTCACGAGCAGGTGGGTTCTTATTATCATTAATAAGATATGGGCGGATTTTCTCGTATTGGGTATAAAACTGAGTCATGTCGATAATCAGGTCGCGCACAACAGGCAAACCTGGTAACGGACGGATAACAATTTTTTTCCCACCACGGATTAAAGCGGACAATGGTGTGATACACGCCAGCCCGTTTTTACCGTTCATATTGACACCATCAGAACCACAGACACCTTCACGACAAGAACGACGGAATGACAGTGTTGGGTCCTGTTCTTTAATTTGGATCAACGCATCCAACAGCATCATGTCACGCCCTTCTGGCACTTCGAGGGTGTAATCTTGCATGCGTGGGGCGTTGTCCACATCTGGATTATAACGATAAATCGAAAATTGTAGTTTCATAGTTTATTTCTCCGCAACTGGATTAACACCACGCATTAGTAGGTACGAATTTTCGGTGGGAAGGCTTCACGCAATTTTGGCTGCATGTTGACTTCACGACGCGTCATCGTTTCAGATTGCGGTAAATATAATGAGTGACATAACCAATTCGCATCATCACGCTCTGGATAGTCAAAGCGGCTATGCGCCCCACGACTTTCTGTACGGAAGTTCGCTGCTTGTGCTGTCGCATAAGCGGTTTCCATCAGGTTATCCAGTTCTAAACACTCAATACGCTGAGTGTTGAACTCTGTTGAGGTATCATCAAGACGTGCATTTTGCAGGCGTTCACGGATCACTTTTAGCTCTTCCAGACCTTTCGCCATCGCATCACCTTCACGGAATACCGAGAAGTTATGCTGCATACAGGTTTGCAGTGCCTTGCGGATCTCAGTTGGATCTTCGCCAGTACGAGCCCCTTCCCAACGGTTAAAGCGTGTCATCGCCGCATCAATATCGGATTCAGAAGCATCACGCATTGAACCTTGTTCCATGATGGACTCTTTTAGGTGTAGACCCGCAGAACGACCAAATACGACTAAGTCGAGCAATGAGTTACCGCCTAAACGGTTAGCGCCGTGTACAGATACACACGCAATTTCACCCACAGCAAACAGACCTGGGATAACTTCGTCTTCGCCTTTTTCGTTATAGCGAATCGCTTGGCCAGTCACTTTTGTTGGAATACCACCCATCATATAGTGACAAGTTGGAATAACTGGGATTGGCTCTTTGATTGGGTCAACGTGAGCAAAGGTACGGGATAATTCAAGGATACCCGGTAAACGAGACTCGAGAACTTCTTTCCCTAAATGATCCAATTTCAGTTTGGCATGCGGACCCCAAGGACCATCACAACCACGGCCTTCACGGATTTCAATCATGATTGAACGTGCAACAACATCACGACCTGCCAAATCTTTCGCATTTGGCGCATAACGTTCCATGAAGCGCTCACCGTCTTTATTCAGCAAATAACCACCTTCACCACGGCAACCTTCTGTCACAAGAACCCCTGCGCCAGCGATACCCGTCGGGTGGAATTGCCACATTTCCATATCTTGTAAAGGAACACCAGCACGAGCTGCCATCCCAACACCATCACCGGTATTGATATGCGCATTGGTGGTCGATTGATAAATACGCCCTGCACCACCCGTAGCTAAAATGGTCGCTTTAGCTTTGAAGTAAACTAATTCGCCAGTTTCCATACAAATTGCAGTACAGCCCACCACATCGCCGTCTTGATTTTTAACTAAATCAAGGGCATACCACTCTGAAAAGATGGTTGTGTGATTTTTTAAGTTTTGCTGATACAAAGTATGTAACAGTGCGTGACCAGTCCGGTCAGCCGCAGCCGCAGTACGTGCCGCTTGCTCGCCACCGAAATTCTTAGACTGACCACCAAATGGACGCTGATAAATACTGCCATCGTCTAAGCGAGAAAAAGGTAACCCCATATGCTCTAATTCTAGGATAGCCTCGGGCCCTGTTTTACACATGTATTCGATTGCATCTTGGTCACCGATATAGTCGGAACCTTTCACGGTATCATACATATGCCATTCCCAGTTATCAGGGTGAGTGTTGCCTAAAGCAACAGTGATACCACCTTGCGCTGATACTGTATGAGAACGGGTTGGAAATACTTTTGACAGCAGAGCACAAGACAGGCCCAACTGTGAAATTTGAAGTGCTGCACGCATACCTGCGCCACCAGCACCAATAACGATAGCGTCAAACTCTCTGATTGGCAGATTCATTTATGCACCCCACACAACAATTGTTCCGTAAATTAAATAAGCCAACAGACCAACAACGATAGCCAGCTGCAGCACTAAACGAATTGCTAGCGGCTTGACATAGTCAGTTAGCACTTGCCACATGCCAATCCACGCATGCACAAGAATCGAGAACAATGTGAGGATAGTAAATACTTTCGTCACAGAAGAAGCGAAGAAACCACGCCATACTTCATAAGTAATATCATTGATAGCAACAAAACCAACAATGTAGATTACGTATAATACGATAATAATCGCAGAAGCACGGATTAACAGCCAGTCCTGGATACCAGTACGGCCTAAAGCAGAAGCATTACTTACCATACTAAGATCCCCGCCAGAATTGCCAGAATTACGGTGATAACAAATGTAATTTTTGCAGATGAGTTACCAGCAGCAAGGGTTTCATCAACACAGCCAAAATCCATCAGCATATGACGAATACCACCACAAATGTGGTAAGCCAATGCCGTTAGAATGCCCCAAAGAATGAACTTAGCAAAAAAGCCAGTCATTATTTCAGACGCGTATTGAAAACCTTCTGGAGAGGAGAGAGATGTCCCTAGCAACCAAAGCAGAATACCAACTGCGATGAGAGTAATGACGCCAGAGACACGGTGCAAGATCGAAGATATTGCAGTGATCGGGAAATGAATCGTCTGCAAATCAAGGTTGACAGGTCTTTGTTTTTTCACAATTTTGCCCACACAGCTCTTTATTATTTTCCATCCTCCGGACCTGGGGTGGAAATCAGACAGCGACAGGGGGTACAAAATGCAACTTAACACAAACTCTAATCCATCATGTTTAAATAAAGTTGCATACTGATCACGCTGGGAACTCCTACTACAGGGTAATCCGGAGACCTGCCGCTAGTATAAAGTCTTCACAATGCCATTACAATTCCCACACAAAATGTTTGGGGACATTTAGCCCGAACAGTGAGAAGGATCACGATTTAAACATTTTGTATAAATGTGCTTATCTTATTTGACAATGATTCAACATTTATCTTACATATAGGTCTAGCAGAATTATCTTAAGGTGTGGGCGTTCCCTCACTGAAAAATAAAAAACATGAATGTTGCAATGTTAAGTACCTTCCAATTTGAACTGTGACAGGTATTACTAACAAAAGTTATGAAAGTTGTTCCTCTTACCACAAATAATGATATTGTAAGTAAAACAACAAAAAGAACATAACATCTACACACTCATAAACAACCTAATTACATTGTCGTCGGTCGTCAGATTTCAGGTTTTATGTGATAGCTAGCTGATTTTCTAATCATACCGGTAGAACAATGCACGAAGAAACAGTATAACGCTGAGCTTCTGGGTTGTTGGGTGTCGATTATCAAGCGCTAAGGAGACCGTAAATGGCTGATAACAAAGCTAAGCTAACGACTGGTAGTAAGGGTGATATTGACCTCGATATTTTAAGCCCTACCATTGGTCAAGACGTTATCGATGTCCGAACTTTAGGTTCAAAAGGGTTCTTTACCTATGACCCTGGTTTTACTTCTACTGCATCCTGTGAATCAAAAATCACCTATATCGATGGTGATGAAGGCATTCTGCTGCATCGTGGTTTCCCGATCGATCAACTCGCTACCGAAGCTTCTTACCTCGAAGTTTGTTATATCCTGTTATACGGCGAAGCACCGACTCAAGAGCAATACGACACATTTAAAAATACGGTAACTCGCCACACGATGATCCACGAGCAAATCACTCGCATGCTGAATGGCTTCCGTCGTGACTCACACCCAATGGCAGTGTTATGTGGTGTAACAGGTGCACTGGCTGCGTTCTACCATGATGCATTGGACGTGAACAACCCGCGCCACCGTGAAATTACAGCTTATCGTCTGCTGTCAAAAATGCCAACTGTTGCGGCAATGTGTTATAAATACTCCATTGGCCAGCCTTTTGTTTATCCACGTAATGAACTGTCGTACGCGGGTAACTTCTTGCATATGATGTTCTCTACACCATGTGAAGAATATGTGGTAAATCCAGTTCTCGAACGTGCAATGGATCGGATTTTAATCCTACATGCTGACCACGAACAGAACGCTTCAACATCAACCGTACGTACTGCTGGGTCATCAGGTGCAAACCCATTTGCTTGTATTGCTGCGGGTATTGCGTCTCTGTGGGGGCCAGCTCACGGTGGGGCTAACGAAGCCTGTTTACGCATGTTGGAAGAAATTCAAACCGTTGAGCATATCCCTGCATTTATCGAACGTGCGAAAGACAAAAATGACTCTTTCCGCTTAATGGGCTTTGGTCACCGTGTTTATAAAAACCATGACCCACGTGCAACTGTGATGCGTGAAACTTGCCACGAAGTACTTAATGAGTTGGGCTTAAACGATAGCTTACTCGAAGTCGCTATGGAGCTAGAACGTATTGCCCTGAATGACCCGTACTTCATTGAGAAAAAACTGTATCCAAACGTTGACTTCTATTCAGGCATCATATTGAAGGCAATGGGAATTCCATCTTCAATGTTTACTGTTATTTTTGCTATTGCACGTACAATTGGTTGGATAGCCCATTGGAATGAAATGCATGATGACGGTCTGAAAATTGCTCGTCCTCGTCAGCTGTATACGGGTTACAGCCAACGTAAATTCAACTCTGGATTAGCAAAAAAATAATATTCAATTAAATCTATCCCCCTACAAATACTCAAGCCTCGGTTTATCGAGGCTTTTTCTCTTTTACTGTTGATATTCCCGCGGTGTTACCCCACTCATTTTGCGAAAAAAACTGATAAAAGCACTATCACTGGCTAAGCCAAGCTCTTGAGTAATAAAGTGATATGGGTGATTTTGTGCCAATAACTCAATCGCTTTAATAAACCGCCATTGTTGCCGCCATGTTTGATAAGTCATTCCGGTTTCTTTTAAGAAAACCCGTGTAATGGTTTTTTCACTTGCGCCAATCGTTTGAGCAAGTTGGTTTAAATTAGGTGGTAATTGCTCGATATCGAGGCCTTTAAAGCGCCTATCTTGAGGAAGTGCAAGTAATGTTGGCTCAGTCGTTGCACTTTGTAGTTCATCGATAAATACTGGTAATAAATTTGCTAAGCGCCCTTGTTGCCAATCACTGTCAAACGGGGCAATTGCAATCCGTTCAAGTACCTCTCTTAGCAGAGGTGAAATGCTCAAAATGACGACTTCATTCGCTATTTTTTTAGCATATTGTTCACTTAAATACACCGAACGATAGCCCACAGATGCGCGCATTTGTGCTCGGTGACAAACAAATGGAGGTATCCATGCCACCCTTCCAGGAGGTAATAGAGAAATTCGGTTCTCAAGTGAAATTCGTATACACCCTTGTTGTGTAAACAAAAGCTGCCCCATTTCATGGCTATGTAAACCAGAATCATGTTGCCCCATTTGAGCTGCTATTCCCAATACTGGCGCTGTATACCAGTGAGTTTGAAATTCATCTGTTTGTTCTAGCCAAGCCATAATGTCCCTTTTTTGATATTTATAGTCTTTATTTTTGTAATGGGACACTAAAAATACCATTAAACTGCTTGTCATTGAATAGTTGTATTCATCTTCACCATCTATTTTTTATTAATATAAGCAGGATAATTGGTATGAAACACCCTCTTTCATTATGGCTTGCTGTTGCCTTAATGATGTTTCCACAAATCGTGGAAACCATATACAGCCCAGCATTGACCAACATTGCTAGCGCATTTAATGTCGATGCTGAACAAGCATCACAAACATTATCATTCTATTTCTTTGCTTTTGCGCTAGGTGTCGTATTTTGGGGAAGAATGTGTGACACGCTAGGCCGCCGCCCGACTATCCTGGCAGGTCTGTTGATCTACGGTATCGCCTCTATCTGCGCGTTGTTTATCACACACTTTTATTTATTACTGTTAATGAGAATGCTTGCCGCATTTGGTGCCGCCGTCGGTTCAATTGGAACACAAACCGCAATGCGTGATAGCTATCAAGGGCATGAATTAGCTAAAGTTTTTTCAATTATGGGTATTGCCCTAGCCATTAGTCCTGCATTAGGGATGTTATTCGGTGCGGGGTTAGTTAGTTTTGGCGGATATCTCGCCGTTTTTACTGGCTTGGCATTTCTCGCGGTCGTGCTTTTTATTTGGTCTACTTGCCGTTTACCAGAAACACGCCCTGAAAATGTGATCAAAGTCCCATTTATGGCGACATTTTTACGAATGATCACAGATAAAGAAATTGTTAGAAATGTGATCTTGATAGCATTTTTCAACATTAATTTATTTAGCTATTATCAGCTGGCACCTTTCAGTTTTGAACGATTAATGCTCACTCAGCAACAATTTGGTTTAACTGGAATTTTATTAGCACTTGGAGTGGGCTTAGGGTCAATCATTAATCGTCATTTATTGGCTAAAAAACACACATCTGAGCAACTTGTTAAGCTCTCTAGCATCATATCTTTGATAAGTGGTTGCTTGGTTTTTGCTCTGATGGATTCTATTTGGTTCATTTTACCGGTGATTGGTGTAGTTATTGGATATGGAATTGCTATTCCTAATATCCTTGCACATGCTTTAAATCGCTATAGTGATAGAAAAGGTACTGCTGGGGCTATTTTAGGTTTGTTTTACTATATCGGACTCGCCATTGGTTTGATGGTCGCAGGCTGGAGCCAACACTTAGGCTTGGTATTAACCATTTCAGGGTTGGTTCTTGTTCTTTCATCATTACGCTATCGAATTTATACGAGTTAACTTTTTATTTTACTAATTACACATAATTTTCTACGCATTTTACATCACAAGTATGTGACTAGGGGTCGCGAGTGTAGCCAACACCGCCAAGGTTAGAATTAGAAACTCAATGAAGATTAGCTTGAAAATTTAATTATCTAAATAGTTCGAGTTGTGGCTAGGCGGCAAATGAGCGACTCCCTAAGAGCATAGCCAACACTGCCGAGGTTAGAATTAGAAAATCAATGAAGATTAGCTTGAAAATTTAATTCTCTAAATAGTTCGAGTTGTGGCTAGGCGGCAAATGAGCGACTCCCTAAGAGCATAGCCAACACTGCCGAGGTTAGAATTAGAAAATCAATGAAGATTAGCTTGAAAATTTAATTCTCTAAATAGTTCGAGTTGTGGCTAGGCGGCAAATGAGCGACTCCCTAAGAGCATAGCCAACACTGCCGAGGTTAGAATTAGAAAATCAATGAAGATTAGCTTGAAAATTTAATTCTCTAAATAGTTCGAGTTGTAGCTAGGCGGCAAATGAGCGACTCCCTAAGAGCATAGCCAACACCGCCAAGGTTAGAATTAGAAAATCAATGAAGATTAGCTTGAAAATTTAATTCTCTAAATAGTTCGAGTTGTGGCTAGGCGACAAATGAACGACTCCCTAGGAGCATAGCCAACACCGCCGAGGTTAGAATTAGAAAATCAATGAAGATTAGCTTGAAAATTTAATTCTCTAAATAGTTCGAGTTGTAGCTAGGCGGCAAATGAGCGACTCCCTAAGAGCATAGCCAACACTGCCGAGGTTAGAATTAGAAACTCAATGAAGATTAGCTTGAAAATTTAATTCTCTAAATAGTTCGAGTTGTGGCTAGGCGGCAAATGAGCGACTCCCTAGGAGCATACACAAGTATGTGACTAGGGGTCGCGAGTGTAGCCAACACCGCCGAGGTTAGATTTAGAAAATCAATGAAGATTAGCTTGAAAATTTAATTCTCTAAATAGTTCGAGTTGTGGCTAGGCGGCAAATGAGCGACTCCCTAGGAGCATACACAAGTATGTGACTAGGGGGTCGCGAGTGTAGCCAACACCGCCACAGCTCGAAATATGACGAGAATTAGGCTGGGTTATCGATATCGATAAACTCTGCGTCTAACCCATGGTGATCAACTAGCCACTTAGTCAGCGCTTTAATCCCATAACGCTCTGTCGCATGATGCCCTGCACTGTAGAAATGGATCCCCATTTCTCTTGCTATATGGATTGTTTGCTCTGAAACTTCACCTGTCACAAATGCATCTACGCCAAACTCGGCGGCTTGTAAGATAAAGCCTTGTCCGCCCCCTGTGCACCATGCAATTTGGCGAATTTCATCTTTAGCATTGTCACCACAATGCAACACTTTGCGACCAAGGCGGGACTCTAAGCGCTGGGTTAATTCCTGTGGTGTAATCGGTTGATCAAAGAAACCGAATGGCATTAATGGATCAATTTGGCCATTTACTTGCACACCCATGATATACGCAAGCTGAGTATTATTACCTAATTGATGATGAGCATCTAAAGGAAGATGGTAACCATAAAGGTTAATATCATTCGCTAATAATGTTTTTAAGCGATTTTTTTTCATACCTTTAATAATTGCGGGCTCATTTTTCCAAAAATAGCCATGGTGAACAATCACAGCATCCGCTTTCTTTTCAACTGCCACGTCCAGTAGTGCTTGGCAGGCTGTTACACCGGTGATGATTTTATGCACATGAGGGCGCCCCTCAACCTGCAATCCATTTGGTGCAAAATCTTGGAATTCACTAATTTTCAGCTCATCATTAATGATTTCTTCTAATCTTAAATTATGCATTATGTGGTCCTTTTTACTACACCGCTATAGGGTCAACCCCATCATTTTGAATGTAATTTACTGATAATCAATAAGCATAAACGGAAACATGCTTTTTTTCTGTGTTATTTGCTGTAAATAAGGATGCTAACCAAAAAGAAAGGTAATAAAGAAAGGCAATAAGGAAAAGAAAAACAGGATGAGGGATAAAAAAAACAATATCCCCACAATAGGTCATTGCAGGGATATGGCATTACCACTTAAAAGCAAAGCAATTATTAATGATGGCTTTCAAACGTGGCTTCTGAACGCTCTAACCAAACGGGCTTATCGCTGGTTTTAGCCCATACTTTGTGTAAATGGCTATAAAATTTTGCTCGTTGCGGATGAAAAACCATAACCGGAAACGCAATAATGCCAGCTGTAACAGCAGCAGTGCGGCGTGCAAGTACCTGATTACGGGAATATTCGCGATATGTGGACATCGGTATCCTCCTTCAGTTGCCACTCTATTTGTCGATTCCAGAATTGCTCTAAAACCCCAAATAATGACTGTTTAGAAGAGCGACTAAAACCGAACAGATAATATAAAAATTAACTGTCAATATCATAGCGCAAACTGTGTAATAAAACTACTCATCTGACCACTATAAATTAAAATTTACATAATAAAATGATAAATTCCGTTGTTTTATTACATTATTTAACCTGGTTGCGTCAAAAACAAACAAACCAGCAACATTTACATAACAATTATTCACTTTAACTCGCCATCCCTGTTTTATTTTATTCCCTCGTATAAAAATACATTTTTATACTTTTTTTACACCGAAGGTCTATTTTTTATCAGCTTCTTTACAACGGAAGTTTTAGCCTTATTGCATGGAAATAATAAGGAGAAAATACTGTGTCATTACTTTCCATTATTGGGGCAGTTCTCGTTGTGTTACTGCTGGTTTATCTGGTCTATGCCCTGCTAAGCGCGGAGGATTTTTAATATGACCACTACCACAATTTTAATTATCGGTAGCTTTTTACTCGTGCTGTTTATTTTGGCAAAACCATTAGGCAATGGTATTGCTCGGTTAATTGATAGCGATATACCGAGTACGCTAATAAAAAGCGAAGCCCTTCTTTGGCGCTTAGGCGGCGTAAAAAAGCCAGGGCGAGAAATGGCGGAAATGACTTGGCTACAATATGCCTTATCGATTTTACTGTTCAATATTTTAGGCTTTATATTGCTGTTTTCTATATTAATATTCCAAGGTCATTTGCCCCTTAACCCACAACAATTTCCGGGAATGAGTTGGGATTTAGCCTTTAACACCGCAATTAGCTTTGTCACAAATACTAATTGGCAATCCTATAGCGGTGAAAACACATTAAGTTATCTAAGCCAGATGTCTGGGTTAACAGTACAAAATTTCCTTTCCGCTGCAACAGGGATTGCCGTTGTTTTCGCCCTTATCCGAGCATTTTCACGCCATGGTCGTAAAACGGTTGGTAATGCATGGGTGGATATCTACCGTATTACTGTGTATCTACTTTTCCCATTAGCGATTATTTTTGCTCTATTTTTTGTTAGCCAAGGTGTTATCCAAAACTTCTCAGATTACCTATTAGTTAATAACCTAAATAATAGCAACCAGTTATTACCAATGGGGCCTGTCGCCTCTCAAGAAGCAATTAAGCTACTCGGTACTAACGGAGGCGGTTTCTTTGGAGCTAATTCTTCACACCCATTTGAAAACCCAACGGCATTAAGCAATTTCGTACAAATGTTAGCCATTTTTCTAATTCCAACAGCGTTATGTTTTGCTTTTGGGCGTGTCGTTGGCAACAACAAACAAGGTCACACTCTGCTATGGGTGATGGGGATTATTTTTGTCGTTGCTGCCATAGCGGTTATCAAAGCAGAGTATGTTGGTAATCCATTTTTAAGTGAATTCCATGCGACTACCACTGCCAATATGGAAGGAAAAGAAAGCCGCTTTGGTATCTTAGGCTCCGCATTATTCGCTGTTGTAACAACAGCTGCCTCTTGCGGTGCTGTTAATGCAATGCATGATTCCTTTACTGCGATGGGTGGCATGGTGCCGATGTGGTTAATGCAAATCGGTGAAGTGGTTTTCGGCGGTGTGGGATCTGGCTTATATGGCATGTTGCTATTTGTTTTACTCGCCGTATTCCTTGCTGGGCTAATGATTGGTCGTACTCCTGAATATCTCGGTAAAAAAATCGAGGTGCGCGAAATGAAAATGGTTGCACTGGCTATTTTAGTGACTCCCACTTTAGTACTACTGGGTACCACACTTTCATTAATGACTGAAGCTGGGCGTGCAGGGATCTTAAACCCAGGTGCTCACGGGTTTAGTGAAGTGTTATACGCTTTTTCCTCCGCAGCGAATAATAACGGTAGCGCGTTTGCTGGACTTAGCGCAAATACACCGTTTTACAACCTGCTATTGGCGGTCACCATGTTCTTAGGACGTTTTGGCGTCATTCTGCCAGTTCTCGCCATTGCAGGTTCGATGGCAAGCAAGAAACCTCAAGCGCAAAGTAATGCAACATTACCCACAACAGGTCCGTTATTTATTGGTCTGCTTGTATTCACTGTACTTCTCATTGGTGCGCTGACCTTTGTACCTGCCCTTGCGTTAGGTCCAATTGCAGAGCAACTACACATCGGTTTCGCGGGATAATGAGGGGAAGAAAATGAAAAGTAATAACATCAAATTATTTGATAATAAATTAATCAAACAATCTATCTTTGAAGCATTCAAAAAATGCACACCGCAAGCACAATGGCGAAATCCCGTGATGTTCGTGGTGTATATCGGCAGTATTATCACCACCCTTTTATGGTTAGCAATGGTAACTCATTACACTGAGGGTAACGCTTGGTTTAGTGGAATGGTGACACTATGGCTATGGTTTACACTGCTCTTTGCTAATTTTGCCGAGGCGCTAGCTGAAGGGCGAAGTAAGGCACAAGCCCAAAGTTTAAAAGGGGTAAAACAGCAAAGTAACGCAACTCGTTTGGCTTCTGCATCAATGGATGCGGCTCAAGAAATCGTGGTTTCAAGCCAGTTACGTAAAGGGGATATCGTGCTTATCCATGCTGGAGAAACAATCCCTTGCGATGGTGAAGTGCTTGAAGGTGGTGCATCTGTCGATGAAAGTGCAATTACTGGTGAGTCAGCTCCTGTGATCCGTGAATCCGGTGGTGACTTTTCCTCAGTCACCGGAGGGACTCGCGTTCTTTCTGATTGGTTAATTGTTGAATGTACCGTAAACCCCGGTGAAACATTCTTAGACCGAATGATTTCAATGGTTGAAGGTGCACAACGTCGTAAAACCCCCAATGAAATCGCTTTAACGATCCTGTTAACCGCCCTGACGATTATTTTCGTGTTGGTATGCGCCACCTTGTACCCATTCACGGTTTTTGCTGCCGATTATGCAGGCGCAGGTAGTGCGGTCTCTATTCTAGTCCTTATTGCTTTATTAATTTGCTTAATTCCAACCACTATTGGCGGGTTACTCTCTTCTATTGGTGTGGCAGGGATGAGCCGTATGTTAGGTGCAAATGTGATTGCCACCAGCGGTCGTGCAGTGGAGGCTGCGGGTGATGTCGACGTCTTATTACTCGATAAAACCGGTACTATCACCCTTGGTAACCGACAAGCATCTGAGTTTTTGCCTTTAACGGGTGTGACTGAACAGCAACTAGCAGATGCAGCTCAACTTTCTTCTTTAGCCGATGAAACCCCTGAAGGGCGTAGTATTGTCGTGTTGGCGAAACAAAAGTTTAATTTACGTGAAAGAGATATTCATGGCCTGAATGCTACCTTTGTTCCGTTCTCTGCAATGACTCGTATGAGCGGTGTCAACATTGGAGAAAGAATGATCCGCAAAGGTTCTGCGGATGCGATACGCCGCTACGTTGAAGCAAACCACAGTAAATTCCCGATAGAAGCCGACCAATTAGTTGAAAAAGTCGCTCATTTAGGGGGAACCCCTCTTGTTGTTGTGGACGACCAAACAGTACTCGGTGTTGTAGCATTAAAAGATATTGTTAAAGGGGGAATGAAAGAGCGATTTGCTCAAATGCGTAGCATGGGGATCAAAACAGTTATGATCACCGGAGATAACCACTTAACAGCCGCCGCTATTGCTGCAGAAGCCGGTGTCGATGACTTCCTCGCTGAGGCAACCCCCGAAGCCAAGCTCGCATTAATCCGCCAATATCAATCAGAAGGCCGACTAGTTGCCATGACGGGTGATGGTACCAACGATGCCCCAGCATTAGCGCAAGCGGATGTGGCTGTAGCGATGAACTCAGGGACACAAGCGGCCAAAGAAGCAGGTAACATGGTTGATTTAGACTCTAACCCAACCAAATTAATTGAGGTCGTCCATATTGGTAAACAAATGTTGATGACACGAGGCTCATTAACAACCTTTAGTATAGCCAATGATATTGCAAAATACTTTGCCATCATTCCAGCCGCTTTTGCTGTCACTTGGCCTCAACTTAATGCATTAAATATTATGCAGTTACATTCACCTGCATCTGCGATTCTCTCAGCGGTGATCTTTAACGCTTTAATTATCATTTTCTTGATCCCATTGGCGATTAAAGGGGTCAATTATCGCCCTATGAGCTCCCAATCATTGTTGCAACGTAACTTAAGCCTCTATGGTTTAGGTGGGTTAATAGTGCCATTTGTTGGGATTAAATTAATTGATATGTTTATTCGCTTATTTGGGATATAAGGAATTGATAATGAACATGATCCGCTCTTCTATTATTATGTTAATAATTCTCACTTTATTCACAGGGATCGCCTACCCATTGATGGTGACAGGGCTTGCTAATGTCTTTTTCCCTTGGCAAGCTCATGGCTCCTTACTCACTCAAGATGATCAGGTTATCGGTTCTGAACTGATTGGACAAAATATACAAAGTGAAAATTACTTTCATGGGCGGCCCTCTGCAACCGCTGAAGCCCCTTATAATACATTAGCATCTGGCGGTAGTAATTTAGCCGTTAGCAACCCATTACTATTACAAACAATGGAACAACGAAGTGCCCAACTTCGCTCAGAAAACCCAGCGGCTGACAAGAGCATCCCTGTTGATTTATTAACAGCCTCTGCCAGTGGATTAGACCCCAATATTTCTGTTGATGCGGCGTTATATCAAGCCCCGCGAATTGCTAAACACAGACAGATCCCACTAGAAGAGGTAAAATCATTAATTAATACTCATACTGAAAATAGTGTATTCGCTTTTTTAGGTGAGCCTGTTATTAATGTCTTAAAGTTAAACCTTGCTCTTGATGAATATCAGCAACAAGCCAATAGCCAAACTCACTAAGGCCTATTATGAAAAATCAGGAACCTAGTCGCCCTAATCCCGACGATTTATTGGTAAAGGCCAATGAAACAGGCCGTGGCAAATTAAAAATTTTTTTCGGCGCCTGTGCTGGCGTCGGGAAAACCTATGCCATGCTTCAAGAAGCCCAAAGACTAAGGTCACAAGGATTAGATGTGCTTATTGGTGTAGTAGAAACCCATGAACGCGAAGAAACAGCTGCGTTACTTGAAGGTCTCTCACAGTTACCACCAAAGCGTATCCAACATAGGGGACGCCGTTTAACTGCTTTTGATATTGACGCCGCAATTGCTAGGCACCCAGCCATTATTTTAATGGATGAATTAGCATTTAGTAATCCTAATGGCAGCCTACACCCTAAACGCTGGCAGGATGTCGAAGAGCTATTAAATGCTGGTATTGATGTCCTTACGACCATTAACGTTCAACATATTGAAAGTTTAAATGATATCGTCGGAAGCATTACTGGTATTCGAGTGCGTGAAACGGTTCCTGATCATATTTTTGATGCCGCAGATGAAGTCGTATTAGTTGACTTGCCTCCTGATGACTTACGGCAACGCCTAAAAGAAGGCAAAGTTTATATCTCTGGGCAAGCAGAGCGAGCAATCGAACATTTTTTCCGTAAAGGGAATCTCATCGCGCTACGTGAGCTGGCTCTACGTCGAACTGCCGATCGCGTTGATGACCAGATGCGGGAATTTCGTGATGGCAAGGGGCAAGCCCCTGTCTGGCATACCCGGGATGGCCTTCTATTATGTATTGGTCATAATATGGGTAATGAAAAGTTGGTTCGCACCGCGGCTCGCCTTGCCGCAAAGTTTGGCAGTGTATGGCATGCTGTATATGTGGAAACTCCTGCGCTCCATCAATTACCCGAGGCTCGGCGCAGAGCCATTTTAAAGGCATTACGTCTTGCTCAAGATTTAGGCGCTGAAACCGCCACGTTATCTGACCCTTCTGAAGAAAAAGCCATATTACGTTATGCTCGAGAACATAATTTGGGCAAAATACTGATTGGTCGTCGCGATAAGCAACGTAAATGGCCCATATTTAATTTACGTCCTGGCTTTGCTGACCGTCTTGGCAAATTAGGGCCAGACCTTGACTTGGTGATCGTCGCGCTAGAAGAAAAAAGCGAATGGGATAAAGAACCAGAGAGAAAACCTTTCTCTGAAAAATGGCGTTCAGACATGAACGGTTATTTGATGGCGATTGTGATGTGTGCTGCAATTACCGTGTTCTCACGCACATTTTTGTTAGCGTTAGATAAAGCCAACTTAGTCACGCTCTATCTACTCGGCGTGGTACTTATCGCGCTATTTTATGGCAGGCGCCCTTCTGTCTTTGCGGCACTAATTAATGTTATTAGCTTTGATTTATTCTTTGTTCAGCCCCATTTTTCCCTTGCTATCATGGATATGCAATATTTAGTCACCTTTACGGTTATGCTAATTGTTGGCGTCGTTGTGGGGAATTTAACTGCTGGCATGCGCTATCAAGCCCGAATTGCCCGTTATCGTGAACAACGAACGCGACATTTATATGAAATGACAAAAGAATTAGGGCAAGCACTCAGCACCGATGACATCGGCAGAACAGGCTATCACTTCCTTAATAACGCGTTCCAAGCCAAAAGCTGTTTATTAATACCCAATGCTGAGGGGCAATTATTGCCCTTAAAATGTGAGGGGCACAGTGCAATGCAAATTGATAATGCAATTGCCAAATGGAGCTTTGATAAACGCCAACCCGCAGGAGCTGGCACCGATACTCTTCCCAGCGTCCCCTATCAATTGCAACCTATAACAACCGCAGATCAAACACTTGCCGTCTTAGCGATTGAACCTAGAAATATGCGCCAGTTGTTGATCCCAGAACAACAACGTATGTTACAAACCTTCACTGGGTTAATTGCCAGTGCCCTTGCTCGGTTAGAGCTAACCAAACAAGCCGAATCCGCAAAATTAGATATTGAACGTGAGCAATTGCGTAATTCATTACTCGCGGCCCTTTCACACGACCTAAAAACACCATTAACCGTTTTATTTGGGCAAACTGAAATATTAATGTTGAATTTGTCTGCTGAAAACTCGCCACTTACTGAGCAAGTTAATAAAATGCGCCAACAAGTTCTGAGTACTTCGCGATTAGTCAATAATTTACTTGATATGGCACGGCTGCAATCTGGTGGCATTCAACCTAATTTAGAGTGGCAATCACTACAAGAAATTACCAGTAGCGCTGTCAGAACATTAGACTATACTTTACATAGTCATCCTTTAGATATTGATATCCCAGCTGATTTATTACTCTATTGTGATGCCAATTTGATAGAGCGGGTGCTTATCAACCTATTAGAAAATGCCGTAAAATATAGCCATGAAGATACCCCAATTGGTATTAAGGCGAGGGTTGAAGGGCAAAAAATTCATATTGAAATTTGGGATGCCAGCAATGCAATCCCTGATGGACAAGAAAAAACTATTTTCGATAAATTCTCTCGAGCGCAAAAAGAATCAGCCATTCCCGGAGTTGGCTTAGGCCTTGCTATTTGTCGTGCCATTATTCAATTACATGAAGGGGAAATATGGGCTCAGAACAATAATAAAGGTGGAGCCAGCTTCCACTTTGTTTTACCTTTAAAACAACTACCTGATATTGAAACCGAAATTTAGGAGAACAACCACTATTGTGAGTACTCATCAAATCCTGATCGTTGAAGATGAAAAAGAGATCCGCCGCTTTGTTCGCCTTGCGCTGGAAGGTGAAGGCTGGAAAGTTTTTGAAGCAGAAAACTACCAACGCGGGTTGATTGAATCTGGGACACGGCAACCCGACTTGCTTATCTTAGACCTTGGGTTGCCTGATGGCGATGGGCTTGATTTAATTCGTGATTTACGCAAATGGAGCAGTATTCCTATCATCGTTTTATCCGCTCGAGAAGACGAATCTCAAAAGGTTGCCGCCCTTGATGCAGGTGCTGATGATTATCTGACTAAGCCTTTTGGCATCAGCGAATTACTCGCACGAGTCCGTGTCGCCTTGCGTCGTTTTGGCAAAGCGGCACAAGAAAACTCACAATTTCAATTTGGTGATATTACGGTCGATTTTATTAATCGGGTTGTCACTAAGCAAAATGAAGAATTACACCTTACTCCCATTGAATTCCGCTTGCTCAGCGAGTTAGTTGCTAACAGCGGCAAAGTATTAACCCAACGGCATTTATTATTACAAGTATGGGGGCCGAGCTATATTGAGCATAACCATTATTTGCGAATTTATATGGGCCATTTGCGGCAAAAATTAGAAAATGACCCAACTCGCCCAATTCATTTACTTACAGAAACAGGCATTGGTTATCGCTTTATGCCTTAAATTGAATTCTAGGAATCTTACCGATAGTTTAAATTAAACGGCTGCTTATAATTTACTCACCTTTTTTCTATGGAGAGAAATTCGTGCAATCACTTACAGCCCAACTATCAAACCGCTTTTCCTCTGCTTTAGTGCTTTTTTTAAGTGTTTTTGTCACCACTCAAGCTCTAGCATTAAGCCCTGAAGAAAAAATTCGTACTGAATCATTATTAGCAGAACTCGGTAAACAACAAAACCTGACTTTTACTCGTAATGGTACGGAGCATTCTGCAACTGATGCTGAATCTCACTTGAGATTAAAACTGCGTAAAACTGAGAAACGCCTCAATACTACTGAACAATTTATCGATAACGTTGCTTCAAAATCATCGGTTACAGGGGAAGAATACCAAGTCAAGGATGCACAAGGTAATGTTTTCCCTGCCAATCAATATTTACATGATTTATTGAAAAACAGTGTGGATAAAAATTAAGAAGTCACAGTAGGTGTTTTTAACCATAAATAAAAACACCTACTGGATGATTGACTAGTTTGCTATCATCTCCCCGACTTTAACAGCCACCCAACCTGCTGGTGTTGTTGCCCCACCGACAATGTTTGTCATTTCAGAAATACCTTCTGGGACAGGGATATTTGAATTAACTGCCGCCTGTGTATACTCTTTAGAAATATCTGTCCCAACATAATAAATAGATGTAAGGACAAGTGTTCCACAAATAAACATTCTAAACATATTACGCTTACAGAAAGGCGTAACCATTGCTAATAAAAACATTAATGAAGCAAGGTCAACGAAAGGTAATACTTTATTACCCGGTAAAATAAATGCGAGCACAATTGCCATTGGGATGAGTAAAAGCCCTGTCGCTAATACTGATGGCTCCCCAATTAATAAAGCGGTATCCATTCCTATATAGAAGTCTCGATTAGGAAATACTTTTTTCAATTTAGCTTCAACGGCATCTCGTACAATTAATAAACCTTGAACTAATATTTCGATCATTTTAGGTAGCAATAACATTGCAGCAGATACAGTAACGGCCAACGCAACAGACTCACTAATGCTATAACCTGCCATTAATGCTAAAACTAAACCAAGAATAAACCCGAGTGTTAATGGCTCGCCAAAAACACCAAATTTTTTATTGATCGTTTCGGGTTCTAAATTAATTTTAGAAACCCCCGGTATTTTTTCAATAATATAGTTAGTTGCAATTCCAAAGGGAACATACATGATACAAGTTAAATGCGGAAACGAAATTCCTTTTAAATTATAGTTTCGCTGTAAATAAGGCGCAGTAATATCCGCAGCAACTAATGTTAAAATAAAAATAACATAGGTGATACCAATTGAGAGCCAATAACTTTCAGTACCTGCGTAAACGACTGAACCAACAAGTAAGAAGATCCAATAATTAAAAATATCGATATTAATGGTTTTTGTCATTTTAAAAACAACCATTAATAGGTTTATCACAATAAAGCCTACGACTACCGGTAACATAATCGGAGAGCCCCACCCAATCGTTGATGCCGTAGGCCAACCTGTATCAACAACCGTTAGGTTTAATCCCATTTTCTCTACCATTGATTGCGATGCAGGGCCAAGATTAGATAATAATAAATTAATTACCAATCCAACGCCGACGAAGCCAATTCCCACAAGCATTCCTGCTTTAAATGCTGTACCTACTCTTACGCCAAAACATAATGCAATAATAAAGAAAATAATGGGCATCATGACAGATGCACCAAGGCCTATAATACTATTGATAATATCCATAGCATTTTCTCACGTAAAAGGATTTGAAATAGAATGCATGGTAATAGCACGCATTCTATCGTTTAATATTAAATTTTTATTTTAATTTAATAACTCTATTTTATTTTCTTCAGAAATAACTCTGAAAATAATTTTGGTGTATTGCTAAATGCATCAAGAGTACTCCCCGCCATATGAGGTGTGATAGTGATATTGTCTAATAAATAAAATTCACTATTATCTTTTAGTGGTTCATCATCAAAGGTATCAATTGCCGCCCCCATGATTCTTCCATTCTTTAATGCTTCAATCAAATCACTTTCATTAATTAAACCTGACCGCGCCGTATTAATAATAGTGGTGGTCTTTTTCATTAAATCAAAATGTTTTTTATTAATTAAATTTTGTGTTTCGCTGGATAGCCTTGCATGTAAGGAAATAATATCCGCTTGGGAAACTAATTCTTCTAAGATTTCAACTTTAGTAAACCCAGCAATATCGCTCACATATTTATCATAATATAAAACTGTACACCCAAAACCGGATAAAAATTTAGCAACTAACTGTGCAATATGCCCAAAACCGACTAACCCTATTATTTTCCCGCCTATTTCGGGAATAACATCTGCATTAGGAAAATCTTTACGCCAATGCTTATCTTTAAGTGCGTCATGTGCTCGGGCAATATTACGCGTCTCAGATAACATTAACCCGACAGTAAACTCAGCGACACTACGCGCATTACGCCCTGGTGTATTGAACACCTTAATTCCCTTGCTTTTCGCATATTCAACATTAATATTTTCAATACCGCCACGCAGTACCCCGATATATTTTAGTTTTGGCAAACTATCAATCACCGCTTTATTTATTGGCGCAAATTGGGTGACCACTAATTCAGCATCTTGTGCACTTATATACAGTTCAACGGGTAAAATTACCGCTTCTGAACCATGCTGCTCAATTTGTAAGTTATCTTCTTGAAGCTTTTCGATGGAGCTGTGTGTCCACTGATTAACCGTCACATCAATACCATTATTACGTAATTTCTCTAAGCCTAAATCCATCGTATTCTTTTTAATGAATAAATCGGCAATCGCAAGGCATTTCATTTTCTTTCCCCTTTTACTTAACGCATTAACATGCCACCGGTCACATCAATGGTTGCACCAGTCATATAACTCGCTTTTTGTGAAACTAAAAATACCCCGATATCTGCAATTTCGGATGGAGAAGCGACGCGACCATTTGGTATACGATTAAGATAATATTCCGCATTATTGCGCAAATTCTCACGGATCATCTCCGTATCCATAATGCCTACTGCAATGTTATTCACATTAATATTTTGTTTTGCCACTTCTCTAGCTAATGAGATTGAAAAAGCCACTAACCCTGCTTTACTGGCCGCATAATGAGAATGCCCAGTTGTTGAACCGTGAAAAGCTGCTTGTGAGGTGATATTCAAAATCGAACCTGTTATTTCCTTAGCTAAACATTGGTTAACAAATAACTTGCTTAGATGAAAAACTGATTTCAAATTCACATTCATCACCTTATCCCAATCCTCCAATGAGATTTCGCTCACTTTACCTGATAGCCAGACAGCCGCGTTATTGACCAAAATATCAAACTGCCCGAACTCACTTAACCCACTATCGAATAGGGTATCGATAGCTTCGCTATCACTTAAGTCGGTTCTAATGGCTTGGACTTTTACACCACTTTTCCCATTGATTTCTTTCACTAATGACTCTGCATCGTCAGGATGACTGCGGTAAGTAAAACAGACATTAACGCCTTCTTGTGCTAATGAACGAACAAACTCACGTCCAAGCCCTGTCGCCCCACCTGTCACTAATGCGTTTTTTCCTTGTAAGTGAAGTTTCATAATTAATTCCTTTTATTATTCAGTAGCTAGCATATGCATTGGTGAACGACTATGGGATTTCCATGTAGCTTGCATATCATCAAGCATGCGTTTATACAGTGCGTACTTTTGCTGATAAACGGTTTTATTCGCTGTATCCGGCTTGATGATATCGGCTACTTTGACCATCACTTCACAGGCAGCAAATACATCTGGGAAATGCCCTTCCATCACGGCCGCTGTCATGGCCGCACCCAGTGTGCCGTGTTCTTGAACATCTACAATTTCAAGCTGGCACTGGAAGATATCAGCAAAAATTTGTAGCCAAACTGGGGAATGCGTTATCCCTCCAGCAATACGAACCACATCACTGAGTTGTGGGTTAATCTTTCTTAACCTTTCAACGTGATAAAGATGACTAAACGCGACCCCTTCATAGATAGCACGCAAAAAGTGCCCACGATGATGAAAACTAGTGACACCAACAAACCCTGCTGTTGCATCTGGAATGGTATTGGAACCAAAAACAAAAGGAAAAAACATGAGTTGGCTTTCGCTTGGTGTTGTTGCAGCAACGAGTTGATTACAAAGCTCATAAACTGAACCGCCCTTCGATTCTTCGAGTTGTTTGTCCGCTGCCATAAAATGTGTAATAAACCACTCTAAATTACTGGCAGAGGTTGGGCTGGCTTCTGTAATTTGCCATCTATTTTCCATTGGATAAATAGATGTCATAAATAGGTTTTTATCAACGACTGGCTTGTCTGTTACGTATTCATTAATACTCCACGTCCCCGCCACAATCGCTAATTTATTAATTTGGTTAACACCCGATGCTAAAGATGATGCTGAAATATCAAATATCCCCCCTGATACAGGAGTACCCGCACTTAGCCCCGTCAACTCAGCAATTTCGGGGGTGATATACCCACAACAATCCGTTGATAATTTGATTGGTGGCAGCTTGTCTTTCCACTCTAAACCGCCCCAAAATTCAAGAATTTCATCGTCATAACAACGGTCACGTACATTAATTAAGTTAGTCCCTGAAATATCTGTCAGCTCTTGGTATGCCTCACCTGTTAAATAAAAACGGATCAGGTCTTTGACCATAAAAATATAACGGGCTTTTTGTAAGCTCTCAGGTTCATGATCACGCAACCATGCAAGCAACGCAACAGGCTGCCCTGCCCAGATGGACTGCATCGTTTTTGGCAAAATATCACTTTCAAATCGAGGTGACCGATACCAGTTTTCGACATATTGTTTTGCTCGATTATCTGTGGATACGATACCATTACGCGTCGCATTTCCCTGTTCATCAACGAGGTACAACCCATTTCCGTGACCTGTCACAGATATACCAATAATATCCTCAGCATCTATAGCGGATTTTTTTAGCACCTCTTTAATAACTAAAAGATTTGATTGCCAAAGTTCTGCAATATCCCTTTCAGTGAAAAAAGGTTTTGGAGTGATCATTCGTGTCGTATTTGAAGCAATAGAGACGACCTGGCCTTCTAGGTTATAGATAGCTGCTTTGGTGACGGTTCCACCATTATCAATGCCCATGACATATTGTGTTTTCATTATGAGCCTCTTTGTAATCGGATTTTTATAATTGTTGTTTACCAAAGGGTATGTTCACTGGTTGTAATTCCGTTAAAGCCGGTATAGAAAATTTTATCGACAATATATTTTCTTTTTACAAATCCACCTGCAATGAATGGTTTATTACTTTGATTAAAGCTTCTTTTTAATAAATCAAAACAACTACAGGCATATTCAGCTGGTAATAATTCAATAGCATCAACATCAACTGAATTGTTTTTAACCATATTACTTGCTTGCTCTAATGAACGAGAATCCACTAGTAATACTCTGAATATTGTGTCTAACCCTTCTTTTTTTGCATAACGTAGAGCTGTAAAATTTGAAGAAATAACACCGTCAACTTTATAAAAGTTTTTAAGCACCGTAATACCTGATTGGTCAGGTTTAAATCCACCTAATAATTCTAAATGGACTAAAACTTTTTTCCCTGCCTTATGGCATTTTCCAATCATAGATTGCAAATTACCAATATCGGCATCTGGTAATAAAATATATTCAGAACGACAATTTAATGCCTTCTCAAAATATTTGTAATTTCTGACTGATGGAATAACGGTGTTATTTAAATTCATTATTTAATTCCAATTATTTTGTATTTTGATATAGAGCATAAGCTTCTTCAGGTGATGCCCCTTGGTGAATAATGGCATTTAAACCTGCAACCATTGCGATAGGTTTAGGGTCTTGTGTAATGTTACGCCCAACCGCAACACCTTTAGCCCCCATATTCATGCAATGCTCTACAAATTTAAAGTAGCCAAGTGTATCTGTTTTTGGTCCACCCAAAGCTAAAACAGGGACCATCGAAGCTTCAACAATCAGATAGTCGTCTTCGGTACCTGAAAAACGCGTTTTGATCACATCAGCACCCAGCTCTACGGCAATACGGGCGGCATCCGCAATAACTTTGGCTTCATTGGATTCTGGACTAGTCACTGGGTAACCATAAGGCAATGATTCTACAATGAAAGGCATATTCCATTGTTCTGCTTCTTTTACCAATCTAGCGACCATAGCGTGGGTTTTTTCTTCATTAAATGCGCCAGGAAAGGTCATACAAACCATGCCATCAGCATCTATTTTTAGTGCGTCCTCTGTCGTAAATACCTGTTGCGTGTCAGGTACACTGTTATCATATACATTCACCGTTGAATCAACACGCAGCACAATCGAAATGTCTTTAAACTCCTTCTGGTAATTCCTTGCCATACCGTAAGTTACCAGCGCACAATCCAACCCATTAGCGACTAATTCTGGCATTTGTTTTATTGTATTATCGATACCTTCTGTTTTTGTCGAGAAAAAATAACCATCTAATGCTAGCGTAACGGATTTCCCATCCTGAGCAAAAATCTTAGATAAACGACGTTGTTTTGACATAATATTTCCTTAGAATAAAAACAAAAAAAGCCCTCAGAGATCTGATTAAGATCTCTGAGGGCTTTCAGTTCACTGACCCTGTTATTTATATTTTTAATTATTAAAACCAAGTAATAGATTATTTGATCTTTTTTAAAAATATAAATTTAATTTATATTTAACCTAACTAATGGTTTTTCAATTTAACCTGAAAAAACATTAGTTATTAAGATTAATAAAAACAAATTAATCACTTTGTGTGTTATATATCTTTATTAATCTTAACTGGAGTATATCTTTATCATACAATCTTTCAAACTGTCTAATCGATTTTATTGTTTTGTGATTTAAATCCCGTAATCAATTTTTGATTTCAGTATTTTCAGATATTATTGGTTAATAACCACAAGAAACCATAATTAATTTAGCGTAGTTCTTTCTATACAGTAATAAACCACTTTATTTACAAGGGTAATAACTGATTAAATAACCTCATTTTCTGTTGATTATTTTTTATTATTCTCTATTCAATATCACAGAGAAAACAAAAAATCCCCCCTAGAAATATACATATGTATGTGACTAGGGTTAGAGGGTAAAGCCAATGCACCTAATGTGCATTGGCTTACAACATTTTTTAGTTGGACTCTATTTTAGCCCAAGTATCACGCAGCCCTACCGTCCTATTAAAGACCAAGTTATCCGCGCTACTTAAACGGTTATCTGCACAAAAATACCCTTCACGCTCAAACTGATATGCTTTTTCAGGGGCAGCATCTTTTAAGCTTGGTTCAACAAACCCTTGGCGAATAACCAATGACTCTGGGTTGATTACCGACAGGAAATCCTCTTCTGCACCCGGGTTTGGTACTGTAAATAAGCGGTCGTACAAACGAATTTCCGCTGGCAGTGCGTGTGCTACGCTAACCCAGTGAATAACCCCTCTGACTTTACGCCCATCCGCAGGGTCTTTATTTAATGTACCTGCATCGTATGTACAATAAATAGTCGTGATATTGCCCTCTGCGTCTTTCTCAACACGCTCAGCTTTGATGATATAAGCGTTACGTAAGCGAACTTCTTTACCTAAAACTAAACGTTTATATTGACGATTTGCTTCCTCGCGGAAATCTGCACGGTCAATATAAATTTCATTGCTAAATGGCACTTGGCGAGTGCCCATCTCAGGTTTATTTGGGTGATTTGGTGCCGTTAAGATTTCTTCACCAGCAGGCATGTTTTCAATCACCACACGCACTGGATCAATAACCGCCATTGCACGCGGAGCTGACTCATTCAGGTCATCACGAATACAGGACTCTAATGATGCCATTTCAACGTTGTTGTCTTGCTTAGTGACACCAATACGTTGGCAGAACTCGCGGATAGAAGCTGCGGTATAACCACGACGGCGTAAACCTGAAATGGTTAACATGCGTGGATCGTCCCAACCATTGACATGTTTTTCTGTCACTAATTGGTTCAGTTTACGCTTAGACATCACCGTATATTCCAAATTCAGACGAGAAAACTCGTACTGACGTGGATGACAATCAATCGTGATGTTATCTAATACCCAATCATATAAACGACGGTTATCTTGGAACTCAAGTGTACATAAAGAATGTGTAATACCTTCTAACGCATCAGAAATACAATGTGTGAAGTCATACATCGGATAAATGCACCACTTATTACCAGATTGGTGATGTTCCGCAAACTTAATACGATATAAAACCGGGTCGCGCATCACCATAAATGGGGATGCCATGTCAATTTTAGCACGTAAACACGCTTTACCTTCCTCAAAGCCACCTGCACGCATTTTTTCAAATAATGCTAAGTTATCTTCAATTAAACGCTCACGGTATGGGCTATTTTTACCCGGCTCTTTCAAAGTCCCGCGATATTCACGGATTTCGTCAGGGCTGAGCTCATCAACATAAGCAAGACCTTTGTTGATCAGTTCAATTGCGTATTGATACAAAGTATCAAAATAATCAGAGGAATAACGAACATTCCCCGTCCATTCAAAACCTAGCCATTTAACGTCTTCTTGAATGGAGTTAACGTATTCGACATCTTCTTTTACAGGGTTGGTATCATCAAAACGTAAATTACATTGTCCCTGATAGTCCTTGGCAATGCCAAAATTCAAGCAGATTGATTTCGCATGACCAATATGTAAATAGCCATTCGGTTCTGGTGGAAAACGTGTATGCACTGATGTGTGTTTTCCGCTCGCCAGATCTTCATCTATGATCTGACGGATAAAATTTGTTGGGCGAGCATCTGCCTCATTCATTGTCATCATTCCTCAATGCCAAAAGCGCGCTAAAAGCGTGTAGTATCTGAATATATTCTATCATAATCAATCAGGAAACAACCGTTTGATTGCGCTTAGCCACCAAAAGGTGCAACAAACTGGAATTTAGGGCAAAAAACTCCCGACATCAGCCCAATTCATTTTTAAGTGAACAACATCACCATTAACACCACTAGCAATAATAGCGGATAACTTTGTGCATGACGTTTATCACTAAGATAAGGCATTAGTAAACCAGCAAAGCGAATTCCCAGCCATGACGCTGCGATTAAAATCAATGCACCTTTAATGTAGATCATCCCAAGGAAACCCGCGCCAAGGTCAATGTGTTGGTCGATAGCAAAAAAGAAGTACGTCAATGTTCCTGTAATCGCCATTGGTAATGTCAATGGATTGGCAAATGCAGCCGCTTGGATCATACTCGCGCCTCTACGTCGCATTAAAGGGACTGTCATCACGCTCCCACCGACCCCAAGAAATGCAGCCACAGCACCAATCACCACCCCAATGGGGGTATCTGCAAAAATGCCCCCTTGTGATGCGGTTACACCATTTGCCTGTGTATTCATAAAACCAGGGCGGATAAAGCAATCTAAAATAGTAATAACTAAGTAACCTATAAATATCCAACGGATCAACGCACTATCTATTGATAGCGCCACTATTGCCCCTAAAATTCCACCAATTGAAATAGGGATAACAAAGGGACGTATAATCGGCCAACTCAGGTTGCCTTTAAGGTAATGAGCACGGCTAGAAAGCGCCGATGAAAAGATCATTACACAGGTTGATGTTGCTACTGCAATTTGCATTGCTACACTGCTTGCCTCGCTTTGCGGCCCCCACACTAAAGTAATCAAAGCATATAACAATGGAACCGTAATAAAACCGCCACCAAAACCGAATAATGCCGTTGTTATTCCTGAAATAAATCCAAACAAACACAGTAGCCAATCCACAGATAAGTCCTCATGAGTCATTGAAAAGTTATCTTATCGATGAAAAAAGCCCCTTGCTTATGCAAATTAGACAACCTAGTTTGAGATTTCGCCAAAATAATTAACAAATTTAATTTTTTAACACGAAAAAAATAGAGTATTTTTATTACTCTATTTTAGGGTATTATTCACAGTTACCTTTCATACTAGTCATAAATTAACCAATCGCATTTTTCTGATTATCTCTATATTTTTTTGGTATGCCTTTATTTGTTTTTCTACTTTATCATTACATTCATTTACCCAAGTGCGGTTATTAGGATTTTGTTGCTTACATTTATCGCCCTCATTTGATATTTTGAGTAAATCAACATAAGTATCAAAATTCTTGAGGTAATATGCATCTTGCCCCTTTGGATTATCTCTTGCTACCATTTCTAAGTAGTACTTAGCTTTATTAAAGTCCTGAGGGACCCCTCCGAGTCCATGTAAATAAATCGTCGAAAGTTTTTTACCTGCGGTAAGTACCTTATTACCATAAAGGTGGTAAGCTTGTTCATAATATAAAATTGCTTCTGGCATATTTATTTCCCCCCCATTACCATGCTGATAGTTTACCCCTGTAAATAACAGAGCTAATCCATTGTTAGAATTAATTTCTAGCACCCTCTTCAAAAAGAAATTTGCCAGTGCACACTCTTCTTTTGTAACTTTCACATTATGTAAATGCTTAAAATCGGTGCAACCAATTCTGAAAAAAGAAAACAAAGCATAGTTATCATCTTCCTTATTAGATTTTAATGCCCGATGATATAATTCAACCACTTGTTGTTGATTTTTGGGATAAGGTACTCGTTTAGGTAGATCTGAGTCATAACGTAGCTCTGTTTCATTATACCCAATGGTATATAGACGATCCCTTACAGTTGGAATTAAAGGAGGGGTTGTATTTCCTCCCCACGTTGGAGTCCCCATCATGAACGCTCCTATAACGATAGACCATGAAATCAACCTCACGAAATTTCTCCTAAATCAATGGTAGGGAGTGAAACTGTATGAGAATAGCTTGTTATGGTACCTGCTATTAAAGAATGACTAAAAAACTGTTGATTATTTGATGTAATCGTCAATGTAGAAGCACTTTTATAGCGAACATGGTCATTAAAAGACAAATTATCTTTTGATGTCCCCCAATCTTCCCCTAGACTAAGCCCCATGCTAATCTGTTCATAATTATGTGTCACTGGGCTAACGCCTCGAATACTAATATAGGTGTGTCCCCATTGAGATGTATTCCCTATATCTTCTCCTAAATGATTGTAAATTGGACTTCCTTTAGGCGCGACATGAATGGTTATACTGGGTGGCCCTATCTGCATCGGGTTATGACTTGCACCTAAGTTTCTGTGTATATTCATATCTTCTAGCTTATGAATCTGTAGATGCTTCACTGATTCCGTCATATTACATATTCCTTATGTTATTACTTTAAATAAATCCCTAACATTGCCACAATCTTTTACCTTTATTTTAAATAATAACAATGAATTACTTACCACTTATTTTTATTATTTTTTTAAATAGTTCATCCATCTTTATAGAAAAATATTAATCTGTATAAAAACAAGTAAATTATATTATTAATAATATAATTAATTATCATCCATCTAGATAATCGAATGAAACTTGGCAATCATATTTACTAAAATCAATTTTACGTTTTATATAATATTGAAGATTAGAGCCCCAATCAGAAACCACATCAAAACAACCATTAATTAATAATGTTTTTAAGGGTTAATAATTGCTTCTATAATGCTACCGTCATTCTCTAAGTCAATAGAATACTCTTCACCAACATATTCTTCTGTTTGTTTATCAAACCAGATGAGTTTTAACCCCATAATTTTATCCTTATAGACACCTTCTTATATTGCTTTTAGATGCTTTGATTTTAATTATTCTCGTATTTCAGCCCCAAAAAAGCTAAAAATTAATTATGTTTTTTTTATAAACCAAACTCAATTAATACTGATTATCATTATTTGTTATACCCTGTATGGTTCTCTTTTCCTTATTAAATATCATAAAAAAGGGTGGCCTAAGCCACCCTTTTACTAACTTATAATATTAAACTGAATTATTTCAGCACATTATAAATAACCGTTTCGCCTGCTTTCACGTCGCCTTCAACTAAAATCTCGACACCCGCGAAATCATCGATATTGCTGATGATAACTGGGCTAATCATTGATTTAGCATTAGCTTCAAGGAACGGTAAATCTAATTTCAGGATAGGTGTACCCGCAGTCACTTCTGCACCTTCTTCCACTAAACGAGCACAACCTTCGCCTTTCAGTGCAACCGTATCAATCCCCATATGAACGATGAGTTCGACACCGTTTTCTGTTTCAAGGCAGAATGCGTGGTTAGTTTCGAAAATTTTCACCACCGTACCTGATGCCGGCGCTAACACTTCGCTGCTTGTTGGTTTGATAGCAATACCATCACCCACAATGCGGCTAGAGAATGCTTCATCTGGTACGTCGTCAAGGGAGAAAACTTGACCACTTACTGGCGCAACTAAGGATAGAATCGCATTACCTTTTGCTTTCTCAGGCTCTGCGGCTTTTTTCTCTTCTGCTGCTGCAACTGGCGCAGAACCTGCAATTGGGCCTTTTGCAATCACTTCAGTCATTGCTTTTGCGACCAATTCAGCTCGAGTCCCCACAATCACTTGAACATTCTGTTTGCTTAAACGGATAACACCTGAAGCGCCCAAACGTTTGGTCATGGCATCATTAACAACTGCTGAATCTTTAACGCCTAAACGTAAACGCGTAATACAGGCATCAATACTGACGATATTGTCGCTACCACCTACTGCGGCAACATATTGGCGCGCTTCTTTTTGGATATCGCTGTCACTGCTATCAGCAGGGCTAATGCTTTCGTCATAACCGTCAATGGTTTCGTCACCCGCACTTTCTTCACGACCTGGCGTTAACAGGTTAAATTTGCGGATCATAAAGCGGAAAATGACATAGTAAATACAGAAGAATACTAAACCTTGGACAATCAACATATACCACTGAACAGCTAATGGGTTACGTGATTGCAACAGCATATCGACTAAACCTGCACTGAAACCGAACCCAGAAATCCACTCCATGGTGGCTGCGATATATACCGAAATACCCGTTAATAATGCATGAACAACATACAGTATTGGCGCCACGAACATAAATGAGAATTCAAGAGGTTCAGTGATACCAGTAAAGAATGCCGCGAATGCACCCGCGATCATGATACCCGCTACTTTTGCTTTGTTTTCTGGACGTGCACAGTGGTAAATCGCTAATGCTGCACCCGGCAAACCGAACATCATAATTGGGAAGAAACCAGCTTGGTAGCGGCCAGTAATACCCACAGTTGCAAGACCTGCTTCAATAGACTTAGCACCGCCTAAGAAGTTTGGAATATCATTGATCCCTGCAACGTCAAACCAGAACACAGAGTTAAGTGCATGGTGCAAACCAACAGGAATTAATAAACGGTTGAAGAAGGCATAAATACCGGCACCAACTGAGCCTAAATCTTTAATGCTTTCACCGAAAGACACTAAACCGTTATACACCACCGGCCAAACATACATCAGTATGAAGGCTAAGATGATCATTAAGAAAGAAGTTAAAATCGGGACAAGGCGACGACCACTGAAAAACGACAATGCTTTCGGTAGCTCAACACCACTGTAACGATTGTACAATTCAGCAGACAGTACCCCAACTAAGATACCGACGAACTGGTTATTAATTTTACCAAATGCCGCAGGAACAGTTTCCAACGGAACATTCATAATCATGGAATAAGATGCAGGAGAACACAGTGTTGTCACCACTAAGAAGCCGACAAAACCGGTCAGTGCAGCTGCACCATCCTTATCTTTTGACATTCCATAAGCAACACCAATTGCAAACAGTACGGACATATTATCAATAATTGCCGCACCAGATTTAATCAGTAACGCCGCGATTGCACTATTCGCTCCCCAACCATCTGGGTCGATCCAATAGCCAATCCCCATAAGGATTGCTGCGGCTGGTAGTACAGCAACTGGCACCATAAGTGCCCTACCAATCCGCTGTAAGTAGCTAAGAATATTCACAAACTCCCCCTTTATCGCCCTATTTTTGCCCCATTTACGGGATCTTCTTGTTCACACACCTAAATCATAATTTAGGTTATTGAGAGTATCAATTTCATAGTCTAAATTAATTGTTTCGCGATGCAAAATAAATAGGTGTGATTTGTGATAAATGTCAACGAAAGAGTTCCTGATATGACTAAATTAGTAGCTATTATTGAAAACTTATTTTATGATTAAAAATAACTTATTTAAGCCATTAACCTGTATATTCTCAGCACACTTGAAACGATGTTATGAGATAAAAATAACATGGCAACCAAGTGATAACGCACAATAAATTTGAAGTATAACGAGTATTCCTATATCTAATGAATAACATCAGGGATACATATATACATGAAAGATTTCACAGACTTATTAGAGGTAATAGAGACATGAGGCTAATCCCACTTAACAATGCACATGATGTCGGAATCTGGTCCGCACAGTACATCGCTGATAAAATCAATGCATTCAACCCAACTGCAGAGAAACCTTTTGTACTTGGGTTGCCAACAGGTGGTACCCCCCTAGCAACATATAAGGCACTGATTGCTTTATACAAAGCGGGTAAAGTGAGTTTTAAGCACGTAGTAACATTCAATATGGATGAATATATTGGTATTCCAGCTAATCATCCTCAAAGCTACCATACCTTTATGCATGAAAATTTTTTCAATCATATTGATATCCAAGCTGAAAATATCAACTTACTTAATGGCAATGCCCCTGATGTTGATGCCGAATGTCAACGCTACGAAGATAAAATTAAATCTTTTGGTAAAATAAACCTGTTTATGGGCGGCGTTGGCAATGATGGCCACATTGCTTTTAATGAACCCGGTTCATCTTTGAATTCTCGCACGCGAATTAAAACGTTAACACCAGAAACTCGCCAAGCAAATTCGCGCTTTTTTGACAATGATATTAATCAAGTACCTAAGTTTGCATTAACCGTAGGTGTTGCCACATTAATGGATGCCCAAGAACTGATGGTCTTAGCTACTGGTGCCAATAAAGCGAATGCCGTACACGCTGCCGTTGAGGGCTCTGTTAACCATATGTGGACAATCAGTTGTGTGCAAATGCACCCGAAAGCACTGATTGTTTGTGATGAACCCGCAACACTCGAATTGAAAGTCAAAACACTTAAATATTTCAAACAGCTAGAATCTGAAATTCTTGAGAAGTTTAACTAAGATTATATTTATCAATCACCCGATCAGCGAAAGCTGGTCGGTGACCCAAATCCCCAGAGGTCAGGAGTTTTAAGCCATGTATGCACTAACTAATTGCATTATTTATACAGGTCATGAAAGACTGGATAACCATGCTGTCATCATTGATGGTGAAATCATCAAGGATGTTTGTCCTGTCGCTGAACTGCCTGCCAATATTCCACAGCATGATTTACAAGGGGCTATTCTCTCCCCTGGTTTTATTGACTTGCAGGTCAATGGCTGTGGCGGTGTCCAATTCAATGATAATAAAGAAAATGTTACATTGAAAAACTTGGATATCATGCAAAAAGCCAACGAGCGCACAGGCTGCACAAGTTATTTACCGACATTGATCACTTGTTCCGATGAGCTAATGAAACATGGCGTTGAAGTCATGACTGAATACTTAAAAGAACATAAAAACCAAGCGCTTGGGCTTCATTTAGAAGGCCCTTACATTAATGTCATCAAAAAAGGCACACATAACCCCGAGTTTATTCGTCAACCAACAGCACAAATGATTGATTACTTAGCTTCTCACGCAGACGCTATCACTAAAATCACCTTAGCACCTGAAATGGTTGAACAGGGTTATATCCGTCAATTAAAAAACGCGGGTATCGTTATTTCAGCGGGGCACTCTAATGCCACATATGAAGAAGCCAGACTGGGCTTTAAAGCGGGTATAAATTTCTCAACCCACCTTTTCAATGCTATGCCATATATTTCAGGCCGAGGACCAGGGTTAGTCGGTGCCATTTATGACACACCGGAAGTGTATGCTGGAATTATTGCTGACGGTTTACATGTACAATGGGCAAATATTCGCAACAGTAAGCATTTAAAAGGTGATAAATTAATTTTAGTCACAGATGCAACTGCACCAGCAGGGATTGATCCGCAAACTGGTGAAATGGATCATTTTATCTTTGCAGGTAAAACCATATACTACCGTAATGGATTATGTGTGGATGAAAATGGCACACTCAGCGGTTCATCACTGACTATGATTGATGCAGTCAAAAACAGTGTAGAACACGTCGGCATTGCATTGGATGAAACACTTAGAATGGCAACGCTCTACCCCGCAAGAGCCATTGGAGTTGATAACACCTTAGGGTCGATTGCTCCTGGTAAAATTGCGAATTTGACCGCGTTTAACCACGACTTCAACGTCCTCGCAACCTACGTTAACGGAGACGAAGTCTACAAAAAATGAGTAACTAGCTAATGAATCAAAGCCACTCGCTAAAGCAAATTGGTAATATTGATCTCGTCAAACAATTAAATAGTGCCGTCGTTTATAGCTTGATTGACCAACAAGGTCCGATATCAAGAATTCAAATAGCGGAGCAAAGCCAGCTTGCCCCAGCCAGTGTCACTAAGATCACTCGCCAACTACTCGAACGTGGTTTAATCAAGGAAGTTGACCAGCAGGCCTCCACTGGGGGCCGCCGTGCCATTTCAATTGTTTCTGAACATAAAAATTTCCATACTATTGGTGTCCGTTTAGGGCGCTATGATGCCACCATAGCCTTATACGACTTAGGTGGTAAAATGATTATTGATGGTCATTATCCTATTACAGCGCCTTCTCAGCAGGCTGTCGAAGAAAAGTTAATTGCTGCCCTTGAAGACTTTATTGATAAAAACCATCGTCGCCTTAAAGAGTTAATCGCAATTTCTGTTATCCTTCCGGGGTTGGTTAACCCTCACAGCGGTATTGTCTATTACATGCCGCATATTAAAGTTGATAACTGGCACCTTATTGATAATTTACAATCACATTTTAATATCACTTGCTATGCTGGCCACGATATTCGCAGCCTAGCCCTTGCTGAGAGCTATTTTGGTGCAACCCGTGATTGTGAGGACTCACTTCTAGTACGTATCCACAGAGGCGCTGGAGCAGGCTTAGTTATTAACAAAGAAATCCTGCTCAATCACCGTGGGAACTTAGGGGAGATTGGTCACATCCAAGTAGACCCACTGGGTGAACTATGCCACTGTGGTAATTTTGGTTGCTTAGAAACCATTGCCTCAAACCAAGCTATCGAAGCCCGCGTAAGACAGCGCCTAGAACAAGGTTATTCAAGTTCTCTGACCGCAGAAACCTGTACAATTTCTCATATCTGCCAAGCGGCCAACAAAAGTGACCCGCTAGCGACTGAAGTCATCCAACATGTCGGTCGTCAGATCGGTAAAGCCATTGCTATTTCAATAAACCTCTTCAACCCTGAAAAAGTGGTTATTGCAGGTGACATCACAGAAGCCGAACTGGTTCTTATTCCGGCGATCCAAAGCTGCATTGACACTCAAGCCCTTAAAGGGTTTAGAGAAAACTTACCTATTGTCACATCACAACTTGTCCATAACTCAGCAATAGGCGCATTTGCCCTCACCAAACGAGCTATGCTTAATGGTGAGTTACTGCAAAAATTATTTGAAAATTAATTTCTCCGTTTATTTTTCATAAAAGCAGGTTTTATGCCTGCTTTTTTGTTTTCCCCTAACGCGAAAACTCAGCAATTCATTGGATTGATTAAACTTAAATAACTTAAATTTTAAAGCTGGGTTCCACTCTGTTTTCACTAAGTATACGTTTTCAACGCTGCTATCATTCGAATAATTCCCCTTCCATCTTGATCCTCCCGAAAAAGATTTTTTCAAATATGGGCTTGTTTTTTGCTGGCTTTATCGACAAAATGATTATTCATCAGACAAACAGACGCATTTTCTGAAAAATAGTGCAAAAAGCTGTTGACTGTCGTGTCTGTAATTAGCATAATGCGCCCCGCAACGCCGACGAAGGTTATGCAAAAAAAGATGGCTATGTAGCTCAGCTGGTTAGAGCACAACACTCATAATGTTGGGGTCACAGGTTCGAATCCCGTCATAGCCACCATTATTTGCGGGAGTGGCGAAATTGGTAGACGCACCAGATTTAGGTTCTGGCGCCGCAAGGTGTGCAAGTTCAAGTCTTGTCTCCCGCACCATTTTCCTTCTCGGTAGCATTGAATTTAAGATTGGGGTATCGCCAAGCGGTAAGGCACCAGGTTTTGATCCTGGCATTCCCAGGTTCGAATCCTGGTACCCCAGCCATCTTAATACAATCTGTAGTAGAATTCCCGGATGGGGTATCGCCAAGCGGTAAGGCACCAGGTTTTGATCCTGGCATTCCCAGGTTCGAATCCTGGTACCCCAGCCATCTACTACCCTATCTAGATTGTCGAAAACTTCATTTTGAAAAACATAAAATGGCTATGTAGCTCAGCTGGTTAGAGCACAACACTCATAATGTTGGGGTCACAGGTTCGAATCCCGTCATAGCCACCATTGTTTGCGGGAGTGGCGAAATTGGTAGACGCACCAGATTTAGGTTCTGGCGCCGCAAGGTGTGCAAGTTCAAGTCTTGTCTCCCGCACCATCTACCTTCTTGGTAGAACAAAATTTAAGATTGGGGTATCGCCAAGCGGTAAGGCACCAGGTTTTGATCCTGGCATTCCCAGGTTCGAATCCTGGTACCCCAGCCATCTTTCTTCACTTCCTTCTTTCATTTTTCCTATCTCAGTTTACTGATTGATTTTCTCCTATAATATCAACGCGATGCCATGCTATTTTGGCTTATTATTTTTATTAAAAACTTAAATAGAAACAATTTGGCATTCCACGAATAAATCCATACATCTCTTTCTACACGCGCTATTTTTATAAATTTTCCATATTTTCATGCTGGTTATTAGCTGAAAAATTTCTTTTCATTGCCTGCCTTTTACAAATCATCATTATCCGACAAATAACAAATTTAGTTCCTTACAGTTAAAATAGGTCAACATTTAACGCATAAAATTTACCTTTGTTTAACTTTTATATCAGATATGTGACTTAAGTCATTTTTTATTAACCAGTGAAAGTGGTAATCTTCCGACGAATTGTAGTTAGGTGTGATTAATGGCGGGTAAGATCCTTTCTAGCTGCGGTCATTAGTACATTCAATCCCATCTTCCATTCCAATTGATTAGCTCTCAAAAACTCTAATAAAAGTTTTAAAACCTAATAATTATAAATTGCCAAACGTAACATTTTTACAGAGAAAATTTATGCGAAACATGATAAAGCAACCAATATATAAGATTTTATATGTTCAAGTGATCGTAGCCATCTTGCTCGGTATTGCACTTGGTCACTTTTTCCCTGAGGCCGGAGAATCATTAAAACCACTTGGTGATGGGTTCATCAAAATAGTAAAAATGATCATCGCACCTGTCATCTTTTTAACCGTAGTAACCGGTATTTCAGGGATGTCTAATATGAAAGCGGTCGGCAGTGTCGCTGGTAAAGCTATGCTGTACTTTCTGACTTTCTCAACCATTGCATTATTTATCGGCCTTATTGTCGCGAATGTCATCCGCCCAGGTTCTGGGCTTAATATCGACCCAGCAACGCTCGATAGCACAAAAGTTGCTAGCTATGTCGAAAAAGCCCATGAGTCTTCCATTGTTGGCTTTTTGATGAACATCATTCCAGATACGGTCATTAGCCCATTAGTGAATGGTAATATCCTACAAGTCTTATTTATTGCGATTATTTTCGGGTTAGCATTAGCCGCAACAGGTAAACATGGTGAGCCAATAGTTAAATTGCTGCAAAACTTTTCTGAACCTGTGTTCAAAATGGTTGCGATGCTAATGAAACTAGCACCTATCGGGGCATTTGGGGCAATGGCATTTACCATTGGTAAATATGGTATTTCATCTATCGGTAACTTAATGATGCTGATAGTAACTTTCTACATTACCTCCCTGCTCTTTGTCTTAGTTGTTCTTGGCGCTGTCGCAAAATACAACGGCTTCTCAATCATCGAACTCATTAAATACATCAAGGATGAACTTTGGCTCGTTTTAGGGACTTCTTCTTCTGAAGCTGCACTACCAAGTTTGATGAGAAAAATGGAACGGGCTGGCTGTGAAAAATCAGTTGTAGGTTTAGTGATCCCAACAGGTTATTCATTCAACCTTGATGGTACCAATATCTATATGACCATGGCTGCACTGTTTATTGCCCAAGCCACTAATATTGAACTCACAATTTGGCAGCAACTTTCTATACTGCTTGTCGCAATGATCAGCTCAAAAGGAGCTGCAGGGGTGACTGGCGCAGGGTTTATTACTCTCGCAGCAACATTAATGGTAGTACCAAGCATCCCTGTTGCAGGTATGGCATTAATCCTCGGTATCGACCGTTTTATGTCAGAATGCCGTGCTTTAACTAATTTAGTTGGTAACGCATGCGCCTGTATTGTCGTCGCCCGTTGGGAAAAAGAATTAGATACCGAAAAGTTAGCACATGAATTTTCAGATAAAAATGAGACATTTGACCCAGAGGTAACTGAAGGTGATAGCATTATTAATATCAATAAATCAAATGATATACAACCTATTGATCTAGTTAACAATAAACCAAATTTATTACCTTAAATAAAATAGGCCGCTGGTAGCGGCCTATTTTATTGTCCATTTCACATCAACGTTATAACCCTAAGGCATATTTCAATGCCAGTTTTTTAGCTTCTCCAGCGCGCTGAGCTGCCATTAACCCGAGGTTTCTTAACATTTTCAACCCCGGTAAACTTTCACTAAATGCCATATAGAAAACATCCATCCCTGCTTGCATAACTAAGTTGTCAGGTAAACGACGACGCTGATAACGTTTTAATACCTCAATGGAGCACCAAGGCTGTAGATATTCACGTGCATAAATGACTTCTTTTAACAACGCATCTACATCACGGTACCCAAGATTGACGCCTTGCCCCGCTAATGGATTAATGGTGTGCGCCGCATCGCCAATCAGTGCTAGACCATCAAGAACATAGCGGTTCGCGTGATGACGTGTTAATGGGAAAGCCCCTGAAGCCACTGCGGTTATTGGCCCTAAACTTTCAGGGAAGGCCTCTGAAACCGCCCCTGTTAACTGTTCCATCGACATCCCTTGCAAACGCCTAATTTTGTCAGGGCTATCATACCAAACCAAAGAAGCCCAGTGATCATATAAAGGCAAGAATGCTCTAGGGCCCGATGGAAAAAACTGTTGCCATGTTTTATCTTGCTGAGGTTGCTGTGTTTGAATAGTAATTAACATACATGATTGGCGATATTGCCAACCACGGTTGCCAATCCCCGCCATTTTACGCACTTGGGAGTTAGCGCCATCGGCTCCCACAACAAGTTGCGCTTCTATAGTTCGGTTATCATCTAATTCAATACACCACGTTTTTTGGTTCTGAGGCCGATATAAATTAACCAACTGCGCAGGGCAAACCAATTCTAAATTGTCGTATTTTTCACACTCACGCCATAGTGCAAGTTGCAGTACGCGGTTTTCAACCATAAACCCGAGTTCTGGCAACCCAAGGCTTTGAGCGTCAAAAAGAACATTGCTACCCGGTTCTTCCCATGTTTCTAGCTGCCTGTAAGGGGCACTCCTCATGGCCTCTACATGCTGCCAAGCACCTAATTGTTGCAATAATTCAACGGATGCACGGCTAATCGCAGAAATACGGACATCAGGTGCGCTTTGTGGATCGAATGCCGCTGGTTTTGCCTTTTCAAGCAAAGCGACTCGCATGCCTTCTTGGGCAAAGCCCAATGCTGCCGCGGCACCCGTCATACCGGCTCCCACCACGACAACATCATAAGATTCGATTAATTTATTCATCACATTAGCTACACTATTCATTGTTTGATGGGATTATTATTTGATTAAGCTATTGTACCCAATATTTGCGGCTCTCACAGAAAATATCCATGTTAGAAACCCATAAGAGTGCTACATTGAGTGAATACCGCGACGCCATAAGTGGCCTGTTTTGCTTAAAAGCCGTTAATTTGCATAAAAATTAACCACAAATACTCAACATCCTCTAGTCACTGATGCCTCAAATGAATACAATACGCCCTAACTTTAAAACAATAGGCAAATTGCCTGCCCTTAAATTTGGTGTAGTGATATTATTTTAAATATCTTTGCATTTATCCCATCATACAATGATGTTCTTCATCAAAATGCATGCAAGTTCCCAAAAAGAGGGTAGGACTTTGGATTTACAACGCGTTTCGAGGTCCATTACACTAGCCGCTTCGAAAACACCGGATATACGACATGTCGACGAATAAAAAGCTATACATTAAAACTTGGGGTTGCCAAATGAATGAGTATGACTCATCCAAAATGGTTTCTTTATTGGAAAACACCCATGGTTACCAACTCACTGAAGTTGCAGAAGAAGCTGATTTATTACTGCTAAATACCTGCTCAATTCGTGAAAAAGCGCAAGAAAAGGTTTTCCATCAACTCGGGCGTTGGAAAACGTTTAAGGATAAAAACCCAGATATCATTATTGGTGTCGGCGGTTGCGTAGCCTCACAAGAAGGGGACTTTATCCGTCAGCGTGCACCAAGTGTTGATATTGTTTTCGGTCCACAGACCTTACACCGCTTGCCTGAAATGATTAATCAGGTGCAAGGTACCCGTAGCCCTGTGATTGATATCAGTTTCCCTGAAATTGAAAAGTTTGATCGCTTACCTGAACCACGAGCAGAAGGCCCAAGCGCATTCGTTTCAATTATGGAAGGCTGTAATAAATATTGTACTTTCTGCGTAGTGCCTTATACACGAGGCGAAGAAGTTAGCCGCCCTTGTGATGATATTTTATTTGAAATTGCACAATTAGCAGCACAAGGTGTCCGTGAAGTTAACTTGTTAGGGCAAAACGTTAACGCTTATCGTGGTGAAACCTTTGATGGTGAAATTTGCTCATTTGCCGAATTATTACGCCTCGTTGCTGCTATCGATGGGATTGACCGTGTACGCTTTACAACCAGTCATCCAATTGAATTTACAGATGATATCATTGAAGTATACCGTGATACCCCTGAATTGGTGAGCTATTTACACCTTCCAGTGCAAAGTGGTTCTGACCGTATTCTTACCATGATGAAACGGGCTCATACCGCACTAGAATATAAAGCCATTATTCGCAAACTGCGTGAAGCTCGCCCTGGTATTCTTATTAGTTCAGATTTTATTGTTGGCTTCCCTGGCGAAACTAACGATGATTTTGAAAAAACTATGAAGTTAATCGCTGATGTGGATTTTGATATGAGTTTTAGCTTTGTTTACTCAGCGCGTCCCGGTACACCTGCGGCCGACCTTCCAGATGATGTCAGTGAAGATGAGAAAAAACAGCGTCTATACTTATTACAGCAGCGCATTAACCAACAAGCCATGAGCTTTAGCCGTGCCATGTTAGGCTCTGTACAACGCATCTTAGTGGAAGGCCCTTCACGTAAGAGCCTCATGGAACTTTCTGGCCGTACCGAAAATAACCGCGTTGTGAATTTTGAAGGCACACCGGATATGATTGGTAAATTTGTGGATGTAGAAATCGTGGACGTCTATGCAAACTCTCTACGCGGCAAAGTGATCCGCACAGAGGAGCAAATGGATCTTCGTGTTCACGAATCCCCTGCATCTGTCATTGCACGTACTCGTAAAGAAGATGAGCTAGGTGTTGGCAACTATCAACCCTAAGTAATAATCTAACGATAGGATATTCAGTGACCGATACAACAACTTTGCAAATCGCAACACAAGAAATCTTTCTAGAACCCGCAGATAACCAGCGTTTAATGAGCCTCTGCGGGCCATTTGATGACAATATTAAGCAACTTGAACGCCGTCTTGCCATCGAAATTAACCGACGCGATAACCGTTTTAAAATATCGGGCAAACCACTTAATGTACAAGCGGCAAGTAAAATTTTACGCCAGCTGTATGTGGATACCTCCCCTGTGCGCGGTGTTATTCCGGATATAGACCCTGAAAACATCCACTTAGCGATACTCGATAGCCGTGTCTTAGAGCAATCCGCTGACAGCGTGCCAGACTACGGTAAGGCCGTGAATATCAAAACAAAACGTGGTGTAATCAAGCCTCGTACACCAAACCAAGCGCAATATATCGCAAATATTTTAGACCATGATATTACGTTTGGGATTGGCCCTGCTGGGACAGGGAAAACATACTTAGCTGTTGCCGCTGCTGTTGATGCACTAGAGCGCCAAGAAGTTCGCCGAATATTGCTAACTCGTCCAGCTGTTGAGGCTGGTGAGAAGCTCGGTTTCTTACCGGGGGATCTAAGCCAAAAAATTGACCCTTATCTTCGCCCCCTTTATGACGCCTTATTTGAAATGTTAGGCTTTGAAAAAGTTGAAAAACTGATTGAGCGAAACGTGATTGAAGTTGCGCCATTGGCGTATATGCGCGGTCGCACATTAAATGATGCTTTTATTATTTTAGATGAAAGCCAAAACACGACCATCGAACAGATGAAAATGTTTTTGACGCGTATTGGGTTTAATTCCAAAGCGGTGGTAACAGGGGATATTACCCAAGTTGACTTACCGCGCGGCAGTAAATCGGGTTTACGTCACGCCATAGAAGTCCTTTCTGGGGTTGATGATTTAAGCTTTAATTTTTTCCACAGTGAAGACGTTGTTCGTCACCCAGTAGTGGCTAAAGTTGTTATGGCTTATGAAGCATGGGAAGAGCAAGACAATAAGCGCCGCCAGCAGTTACGTGAAGAAAAAGAACGACAACAGCAATTTGAAAAGCAGGAAAACCAATAAATGAGTGGCATCGATATTATTCTCGATTTACAAATTGCATGTGAAAATCCGGACGGCTTACCCTCTGAAGCTTTATTTGAACGCTGGTTAGCCGCAGTACTGCCTAAATTTCAAGCGCAAAGTGAAGTCACCATTCGCATTGTAGACGAAGCGGAAAGCCATCATTTAAACTTAACCTACCGAGGAAAAGATAAGCCCACAAATGTATTATCTTTTCCTTTTGAAGCACCGCCGGAAATTGAGCTGCCATTATTAGGCGATTTAATTATTTGTCGTCAAGTTGTTGAGCAAGAAGCGATTGAACAACAAAAAAGTGCTGAAGAGCACTGGGCACATATGGTGATCCACGGTTGCTTACATCTACTAGGTTATGACCATATTGAAGATGATGAAGCTGAAGAAATGGAAAGCTTAGAAACTGAAATCTTAGCAGAATTAGGTTATGACGACCCCTATCTTGCAGAGAAAGCATGATCTAACTATAATTTTTCTAGTTATCTTTTATAAAAAAGCATTATTTTACAAAAAACTGACGGTAATTATGAGGATAAACCGTCAGTTTTATGCTAAAAAAGAATCAAGCAAGTTGTTTTTATTAACTAACCTAGCTCTAAATACTTTAACTTGTGCTATTAAACCCATAGCCGAGTACAGCTAACAGCGCTGTAGTTCAAAGTATGTCGAGTATTTTATTGAGGAATACAAAATTAACCGCCATGAGCGACGATAACTCTTCGAGTAGCGATAACCCTGGTCCTAAGAAAGGGTTTTTTGCACTATTAAATCACCTGTTCCACGGTGAACCTAAAAATCGTGATGACTTAGTCGAATTAATCCGCGACTCTGAACAAAACGATTTGATTGATCCTGATACCCGCGAAATGCTTGAAGGGGTAATGGACATTGCGGATCAACGCGTACGCGATATTATGATCCCGCGTTCCCAAATTGTTACCTTAAAACGCAATCAAACGCTTGATGAGTGCCTTGATGTCATTATTGATTCAGCCCACTCACGCTTCCCTGTTATTAGTGAAGATAAAGACCACATAGAAGGTTTATTAATGGCAAAAGATTTGCTGCCATTTATGCGCACTGACGCAGAACCTTTTAGTATCGATAAAGTCTTACGTCAAGCAGTTGTTGTACCTGAAAGTAAGCGAGTAGACAGGCTACTCAAAGAGTTCCGCTCTCAACGCTACCATATGGCTATCGTCATTGACGAGTTTGGTGGTGTGTCAGGGCTTGTTACCATTGAAGATATTTTAGAGCTTATTGTTGGCGAAATCGAAGACGAATATGACGACCAAGATGACGTTGATATCCGTCAACTCAGTCGGCATTCTTATTCTGTCCGCGCGCTGACGCAGATAGAAGACTTCAATGATGCTTTTAATACACAATTTAGTGATGAAGAAGTTGATACCGTGGGCGGTTTAGTTATGCAAGCCTTTGGTCACTTACCTTCCCGTGGTGAAGTTATCACTATAGACAATTACCAATTTAAAGTTGCCATGGCAGACAGTCGTCGAATTCTTCTGCTTCACGTGAAAATTCCAGATGACGCGCCAGTTCCGACTTTGGAAGAAGAACAGACTTAATGAATTCAACGTCTATTTATCAAAGTCAGCGGTTACGGTTACTGCTGGCTTTACTATTTGGAGCCAGTGGAACACTGGCTTTTTCGCCTTTTGATATCTGGCCCGCTGCACTACTTTCTATTCTTTTCCTTCAATTACTCACCTTACAGCGGACGGTTAAGCAATCTTTTTCGATTGGCTTTGCTTGGGGGTTTGGTTTATTTGGTAGCGGTGTCAATTGGGTTTACGTGAGTATTGCTGACTTTGGTGGAATGCCTGGCCCTGTTAATGTACTTATCGTTATTCTTCTGGCGGCATATCTCTCTCTTTATACCGGTCTATTTGGGGCATTACTCACTAAATTTGCTCCCAGTGCCAATATCTGGCGTTTAGTCTTCCTTGCACCTGCACTTTGGCAGTTAACTGAATTCCTACGAGGTTGGGTATTAACTGGCTTCCCATGGCTCCAATTTGGTTATAGCCAAATTGATGGGCCAATGAAAGCATTAGCACCAGTTTTTGGTGTTGAAATGGTTACCTTGTTGCTATTTAGTATCAGTGGCCTATTAGTGCTAGCGATAATACGCCGCAGTTTTATGGCCTTAATAGCGGCTGCGATTTTATTGTTTGCCCCCCTACTTGCCAAAAATATTCAATGGTTCACCCCTCTTGAAGCCAAAAAAATGCAAGTCGCTTTAGTACAAGGCAATATTCCCCAATCGATGAAATGGGAAGCCAGCTTTTTACAAAAGACCAAAGACACCTATATGGAGTTATCAAGGCCTTATATAGGTAAAGCTTCACTGATCATTTGGCCCGAATCTGCCGTCCCTTCCGTTGAACTCGATAACCAAGCTTGGTTAAAATCCCTCGATCAACTGCTGGCAGGCTCTAATACGCGCTTAATAACCGGAATTGTCGATGCAAGGCCAGCGAATGGTGAGTATGAATTTTTTAATACTATTATCGTATTAGGTGATAAAACGCCGTATCTTTACCCTTCTAAAAATCGTTATAACAAACACCATTTAGTTCCATTTGGCGAGTTTGTTCCCTTAGAGGATATACTACGCCCTATTGCCCCTTTCTTTAACTTACCTATGTCAGGTTTTAGTCGAGGTGATTATCAACAAGCTCAGCTAGCGGTAGGGAATATGCATCTTACAGCCGCAATTTGCTATGAGATAATCTTAGGTACGCAAGTTAGAGATAACTTTAAGCCAGATAGCGATTACTTACTTACCGTATCGAATGACGCATGGTTTGGAAAATCGATTGGTCCATGGCAGCATTTCCAAATGGCTCGAATGCGTTCGTTAGAATTAGGTCGCCCATTACTACGCTCAACCAATAATGGAATTACTGCTGTGATCAGCGCTGACGGGACAATCCAAGATATACTGCCTCAGTTTAAAACAGCGGTACTCGCCACTGATGTCATCCCGACGACAGGGTTAACGCCTTATGCACGTTGGAGCAATTACCCAATGTGGGCCGTGGTTGTCATCTTTGGCTTACTAGGTTTCACAATGAACCGACGTAGAAAAATTTAATCTGTCATCAGCCTCAATAAGCAAAAATATTGAGGCTGATGAAACTAAACTAACCAACAAGTAACCCTCGTAAATCTGAGATTTTCACTGTAACAATACAGCCCGCATTAAACTGTAAAAAATCATCTTCTATTCCATCTGAGAAAATAACGCCATTATCAGGCATCAACGATTCAAGCATTAAAGGTGATTCTGTTTCTATCGTGCCAAACACCCATTTCGTGCCCGTTGTTTTACTTAAAAAAGGCTCCCTAACGCTAAATTGCAATTTATTGTCTCCCCAACCAAATCCATTAGAAAGGGGATGATGTGCCACGCCTGTAATCGCTTTAGCTCCAGCTAAAATAGATTGAAACCACCCCGTTGACCCCAACCCTGTTGAAACTATAATTCCAGAAGAAGATTGAAACTCTTTCTCCCCTTTCCAATTCAATAAATAACGCGCAGAGGTATGACTTTTCGGGCCAATGAACAAGTCATTCACCGCTAATAATGATTGACCATCATTGGTTGTTGCTTGTGCAAAAGTAACTGTTTTTTGCTCTGCCTTGCCTTGTATTGTTTTTTGTACAACTTCCTTTAGTTGGCCTATTTCAAAAGGTAATAATTTGCCATCCCATCTCGCTGGGTCTGGGTTAATCGCAATAATAGGCTGCCCATTCAGGTACTTTAACGTATTGGCAACTAAGCCATCCTGCCCGATCACAACCACAATATCTTGCTTAGAAAATTGGTAACTGGGCAATAGTTTTCTTTCTAATAATTGAAACCTACCTAATGGTTTTAATATTGATTCAGCTTGGATTAATTGCCTCTGATAAAGATCATGCTCATTAAGATAATCATCAACTTCCACATGGTTATGCTCTAAATAGAATTTCGCTTGTGGCCATGTATTAAAGCGTTCAATCAATTCCTGTAAGCGCGTCTTACGTGTTACTAATACAAATCTAGCATTATCCATTCCTTCCATTACTTCCCTCCTTTTTTCATTAGTTGACCAAATAGATCAGGTGATAGATTAAGTTCCCCTATCTTCCCTGCATTTTGAGCCAGTGACTCAAAAGCCATTGCCATTAATTGTTCTGGGTTCATTTTTGCCAGCGCTAGCGCTTTTAAATTTTCAACGGGTAACTGGCTATAGGCTTTCATTTTGGTTTCAATAGCATAAGCATCTGCTTCTGATTGAATACGCTGGTTTCCCACACTGAGTGTGACTAACTCTTGGCGCTTTGCCTCTGCACTAACTTGCGCAACCAACTCTTCTTGCTCTATTTCTGCTCGTTCACGTAATAGCTTACGTTCATTATCAAGGCGAGCTTCTTCAATTTGTTGTTCTTTTGCTTGAACAGATAAATCCGTTTCTAATTCCGCTTCTTTAATCGTTCTTTCTTGTTCAACAGAAAATTTGCGTCTTGCGTAAATAGCATCATCCGCTTCTTTTAGAATTGACTCCCTCGCTTGCGCCTCTAACGCTTTAAGAGTTTCAGGTGAAGGCGCTATTGCAGCAAAAGAGACGTCTAAAATTTCAAGGCCTAATGATTCAATTAGCGTTTGTTCTGCCAGTTGTTGAGTGACTAAAGTCACTAATGATTGGCTAATAAGTAATGCATCACGCAATGAAGTCGTTTGAATTCTGGCTTGGATAATAGTTTGCGCAGCCCTCACTACTCTATCACTCAATTTAAGTGGGTCTTCAGAAGCGTGATTTTTTCCATCTTTAGTTAAATTGAAATTTAATACATTTGCTGTTTTTTCTGGGTTCTTCACTTGAAATGAAATTTGCCCCTGAATGCGTAAACTTTGAAAATCCGCAGTTTGTAAATTAAAAATAAAAGGAGCTTCTTGAGCACTTAACGGTAATGCCGCAATAGATGTCTTATCCGAGTTATACCAAAAACTAATCCCCTTTCCTTGCTTACGCACTTTCCCATTCACTGACTGAATAACAAATGTAGATGAGTCTGCTTTGAAATATTTAAAATTGAACATAGTCCACCTCTCATTAATGTCCTTATGACTTTAATTAATTATTGTCCTATAGACACAAACAAGTCAAGCATTAAATGTCTTAATGACATTAATTGGCTTTTAGCGTATGATAGTTCTATTGATTTGAGTGCAATTTAAAGTAGGTAACAATATGAATGAAAAAGAATTTTTAGCAGGATATAACAAAAATGAATATCTCTCACCACTGCTGACTGTTGATGCCGTCTTGTTCACATATCATGAAAACACACTCAAAGTCTTATTAGTCGAAAGGGCAAATTTCCCTGAAAAGGGGAAATGGGGGTTACCTGGTGGCTTCGTTGATGAACAAAATGATAAAACTATCGAAGAGACAATCCTACGTAAGCTAAAAGAAAAAACTGGGGTTATCCCGCCTTATGTTGAACAACTTTGTACGGTAGGTAATAAACAACGTGATCCTCGGGGTTGGTCTGTCACTGTCTGTTATACCGCTTTAATTGCTTATCAAGATTGTGAAGCTCATATTGAGACCGTCGAATCAGTAAAATGGGTATCTATTGATGACATCGCTACATTGCCTCTGGCATTTGACCATTTACAACTCTATCAACAGGCTCGTGAGCGCTTACAACAAAAATCACTTTATTCCATCGTACCCGGCTTTGCTTTACCTGACGTTTTTACACTGTCTGAATTGCAGCATGTCCATGAGGTTTTAATTGGTAAGACTTTGCAAAATAAGTCTTTTAGACGTCGTTTAGAACAAGCAGACTTGCTTATCGATACAGGGGAAAAACGCCATGAGCGCGGCCGACCAGCCAATTTATACCGCTTAAAACCCCAATCGGCTGAATACCGTTTTATTCGTAATTTAGAGTTTTAATCATGAGTACGCCTGATAAATAGCGATTATCAGGCGCAATGATAAAGGTCAGAGGCAAATAGCAGGAGTAACAATATAGGTAAAAATTAATTTATTGGATTTATAATAATTATGTGTGATCCCATCAGGGAACATTTCATGTAAAATTTTCATTCCTGCATCCTTACCGCAGTAATTTATATCTAAGACCTTACGCATGTTCTGCTGCCAGCTATTACTCTCTAGCACATTGTCAGGGATCCCTTTGATAGTATATTGATAAAACAACATGCCATTTTTTTCTGTCACCTCTGTTAATAATGTTACATCATCAATCAACATAGGTAATGATTTCGCCATTTCAGACAAAAAAATGCCACGCAGCATTGTCGGGTCATCATCTGACTTGGCATTAAATGCATTGATTTTATCTTCTGTCGAATTGCTTTTAATTTCATCAACGCGCTGTTTTAATTCTGAATTCGCAGTTGCTACAGAAGACGGCTCAGATTTTGCTTTTTCTTCCGTATCAGGCGAGCACCCAACCATTAATACTGCACCTAACAGTAAGCATACTGTTTTTTTGAACACTACCATCCCATCCACCTATTTTATTATTTATATAGCAGGATGAGTTTACCATAATGATAAATTAAACTTATAGACAGAAAAATCCCCTTTTAACGAGCGAGGGGATCATAAAAATATTAAAATGAGGCTAACCACATACGCATTTTTAAACCATAAGAGCTAGTCCAGCCTGAAGTAAAACTAACTAACTCGCCGTTATCAATTACCATAAACGTCGGTGTTGCACTGACTCCTACCGCATTCGAGAGCTGCCCACTACTGTCATTGATAACAGGGAAGTTTAAATCCTTTTTTTCCATCCCTGAGACTAAGCGAGCCGTTTCACCGGAACGTATGGCAACAGAAATAATCGGCATACCTGATTGATTTAAATCTGAAACTGTTGGCGAAGTTAGATTGCACACACCACACCATGTAGCCCAAAAATAAACCAATATCGGTTTTTCTTTACTTAACTCAGCTAATGAAACCGTTTCACCATTAACTAAAGTATGTTGTTCCAACAATGCAGGGGCTAAAGTTTGTGGTTTACGCCACAAGTCCATTACCGTAAAGGCAACAAACAATATAATGGCTAAAACGATAATTTCTTTAGACCACTTTTTCAGTCTATTCATACGGTTATTAACCTATTTGTTATCAAATAGTACAAATTTAAACTGTAGCAAAGCAAAGCATTTAATCGAAATTAATGCTTTGTCATTAAGTTAAAATGCTTTCTTTGCTGATTCGCTAATACTTTTCTAAGTCAATCTTAAGCTTAGCTTTATCCCCTAAATAATTCGTGTTGTGGCTAGGCGGCAAGTGAAACTAAGCCCTAGGAGCATACATCAGTATGTGACTAGGGTTAGTATGCCAAGCCAACAACGCCACAGCGCGAAGTATAACAAGGATATTATTTGAGCTTAGCCAACTGCTCTTTCACTATCGCTTCAAACTGCTGCGCATCAATAGCCCCTGGGATCATTTCTTCACCGACTAGTGTCGCTGGTGTCCCATTCACTCCCAGTTTTTCAGCTAACATCATGTTAGTACGAATACCTTCACGGCTTTTTTCGCTCGCTTTCAGTTTATCATTACCCGTCGCTTTCAGGGCTTCTTTGATATTCGCATCAGACAGCATGCCTTGCTTTTGCATAAATTTATGATGTAACGCTTCAAACGCCTTTGGATTCTCTTGCCATAATGTCATCGTTAATTGAGCCGAATCCATTGAAGTCTGGCCTTTAAATGGCAGATATTTGATAACCACAGCAACATCATTTGGATATTTTTTCACGATATCCTCTAGTTGTGGGTCAAAACGTTTACAGAATGGGCAGTTAAAATCAGTAAAGTTGACCAAAACTAGCTTCGCATTTTTATTACCTAAAACTGGGCTAGTTGGGTCATTAAATAATGCCTCTTTTTCCATTTTTAGCGTTTCTTTCATCTGCGCTTGTTGCTTCTCACCCTGTTTGGCTTGCAGTGCGACGATCGCCTCTTCTAAAATCTCAGGGTTTTCTACTAACGTATCTCTGACTAACTTACGAACTTGTGCTTCCTGTTCTGCATTTAGTGGCGCGGCTTGTGCCATTGCACCAAACATAAGTGATGAAAATAGAACAGCTAAAATTGTTTTATTCATTTTGTGGCTCCTTTGGCCTGATTCATAACTGATATTAACGACTCACGGTCAAGTATAGTTGACAGTACTTCGCCTTCGGCCAAGTTAGGGCCATAAATTTGATTAAATGGAACAGCTACCTGCCCACGTTTTTGTAAGAAGGCAGTAATTTCTGGTGATGGTTTCGTCCAATCACCACGTAAAGCGACGACGTCAGGCTCACTAAGAAGCTGCTGAATATCATCTCTCAATAACACATTGTATTTATTCGCCTTACAAGTCACGCACCATTCAGCGGTTACATCAATAAAGACACGTTTATTATCGGCCAGTGCATCTGTAATTGCCTGCTCAGTTAATGGCTGCCAATCTACACTATCCTTTACTAAAGAACGGCTTCCGGTATGTTGCTCTTGCGTCATCCACACAAAACCAATAGCGAAAACAGCAAATAACAACAATGGCAAGAACGCAGCTCGTCCCCCTCTTTTTATCGCAATAAAAACCACCAGCAGTACTAAGAAAATTACCGCTATAGCTGTTGATACTGTGACACCAAAATGAGGAATTAATAAGCTAATTAACCACAAGCTGGAGAGGAGCATCATCACCCCAAGCACAGCACGTAATTTTAGCATCCACATGCCAGGTTTTGGTAATAACCTTGATATTACTGGGAAAGCGGCGATTAATAACCAAGGCAAACTCATCCCGACTCCCAGAGCCGTGAAAATCAACCATAACTCTTCCATCGGGGCGGTAAGTGCAAAAGCAACTGCGGTGCCCAAAAATGGTGCAGAGCAAGGAGTCGCTAGCAGGGTTGCAAAAACGCCTTGCCAAAAATGCCCACTATTTCCATGCCCACCAGCGGTTGCAAGACGAGTGTTAGCCTTACTCCCTAAATTAATTTCAAATAAACCAAATAAATTAGCAGTAAACAGTGCTGTAACTAGCACCATAAAACCAATAAACCATGGGTTTTGAAACTGAATTCCCCAGCCAACGGCTTGTTGCCCAACACGTAACAGCGTCATGAGTAAAGCAAGTAACCAGAAGGAAACTAAAATTCCTAAGGAAGATAATAAAAATTGGCGACGAATGGTTTTTTGTTCACCTTGAGGCACCATCAATACCGAGCCCAGCTTCATCGCAAGCACAGGAAGAACACATGGCATTAAGTTAAGGATTAACCCACCAACCAAGGCAAATACCACCACTTGCCATAAGGAAATTGCACTTCCAGCGCTACTTCCACCAATAGTTCCTGAAAATGAACCAACTTGGCTATTAATTTGCTGAGAAATATCACCATCACTCACAACAAATGAAACAGTTTTACCGGTTAAATCTGGGGATTCCCCACCCCAATCATCACCAACGTCGATAGTTGCTGTTAAATGCTCCCCTGAGACTTCAATCTCAGGCACCCCTAATGTTGCACCTTCAACAACATCAGTGAAGATATTCGGTTTCCCCCACGAGCTACCTGAATTTTTTTGTAATTCGATAACGAGCTTGTCATGGGCAAAACCAACTTTAGTTTGCTCAACTAAACCACTTGTTGGCGGTACTGCCCCTTTCGCTTGGTTAAACGCCCAAGTAAAATCAGCAGGAACAGGCTCAGTTAAATCGAGCTCAAACGGATAATCCGTTAAAATACAAACGTTACTACAAGTCGATAATGTTAATGTCCCAGCCAGTTTATCTAGTTTTTCAGTACTTTTGACTGTAATAGGGAAAACAACATCCCCCATATAGCCTTGAGTTGATACCCCTGCGACATCAAAACGCCCAGGCGTTGGCCATTGCCAATCGGTGGACTCTACAGGTGATGACCACACAATTTCAGGTGCAACGCCCCCCTCTCCCGGTGAGCGCCAATAAGTTTTCCAGCCATCATCAAGTTTCACATCAAGCAAAATATCGATTTTACCCTGTTCTTGGGTAGAACTGAGTAACCTCACTTGTGCATGCCTTGGGGTGTTATCACTCATCCACCCGTTATTCGCTGGTTGCAACCACCCCGTATCCGCAGCATGAATGCTGCTCGAAAAAAGAGCAAATAAAATTAAAAATGAATTAATCAAAAAACGCATTGTTTCCTCCAGAATAAATTACACAAACAGATCCCTATTTGTTGTGTGCTAATTCCGAAGATTACAAAACTGTAAATGTCGTCTGACACGAGGGGGGGCATGTTTCTCTTCATTGTTAGCTCTAGATATAAATAGATTAGTGCAAAATAGAGTTAATGCAGCTAAAGAAAGAAACATAAAGAAGAATGGTTCAATAACAGCAGGCAACAATGTCATTAATGACTTCGCGCTAAGTTCACAACTGGAAAGTTGAGTACTACTGTTATCACTCTGTTCTATTTGAGGTTGTTCGACATAGCTAAAGCTATACCCGGTAGGGTCTTGCGCCTGTACTAACACATTAGGCACAAAAAAATTGGCGAACAGACGCTCTCCGACAGCACGTTGGTTCATACAAACCAACACCATCAGACAGGCGAGTATCACTAATCCTTTACCTAATTTCAAATGCCTGTTCATGCGTATCTCGGTATATCTTCCTGAAATAACACCAATTATATGGTTTACACGCTGGTAGCAATGATAAAAACCATGCTTTGATTAATACCATTACACCATCTATAAGTTAAATAGAGGTTACATCTTACACAGCAAAACATTCCGTACAAGTATCATCATCTAACTTTACAAAAAAACATTCCTTTTTAGCTCAATGAAAATCTAAACACATCTAAAAGTAGGCACAAAAATTGCTTTATTTTAATCATCGAGTGAAAACGAAATGATTTGCACTCTAACGGAGCATGATTGTCGGATTTAAGCAAATTTTAGCCGCTGTTTATCATGTTAGTGCAGCAATTCAAGAAATCGCCAAATAATATGCGAGACAGCTCCCGAAATTGAAACAATTTGTTTTCATTAATTAACAAATTTAATTACTTTTTAACAATAATAAAACATATAGCGGATAATCGCGGCATTGTCTAAATCAGCAAAATATCCGCAAACACAACACAACAAAGCCAAAGTCATTCAAGGGGTATCTAACGGAAGAACAACAGTTTAGCTAACAGCAGCTTTAACCGCAATTAGCCCAACTGACGCTCGCCCGTCAAGATAGCGTTTGAAATACGATGGGTTTACACCGATGGTCTAAAGGAGCTGTAATTATGCGTATAAGTAAGCTTGTATTATCAATGATGATTTTAGGTGCAACCTGCGCTGTTCAAGCAGAAGAGCTAAACGGTACTCTGAAAAAAATCAAAGACAACGGTGTAATTGTTGTTGGTCACCGTGAATCCTCTGTCCCATTTTCCTACTATGATAATAGCCAAAAAGTCGTTGGTTACTCACAAGATTATTCCAACGAAATTGTCGATGCAGTAAAGAAAAAACTCAATATGCCTGATTTACAGGTCAAACTGATCCCGATTACTTCACAAAATCGTATTCCATTACTGCAAAATGGCACATTTGATTTCGAGTGTGGCTCAACCACCAATAACTTAGAGAGACAAAAACAAGCTGCATTCTCTAACACTATCTTCGTGGTCGGCACACGCTTGTTAACCAAAGGCGATTCAGGTGTGAAAGATTTCGCAGATTTAGCTGGGAAAAACGTCGTGGTTACCTCTGGTACCACCTCTGAAATTCTACTCAATCAGTTAAATGACGAAAAAAATATGAAGATGCGCATTATTAGCGCCAAAGACCACGGTGATTCATTCCGTACCTTAGAATCCGGTCGTGCAGTTGCCTTTATGATGGATGATGCGCTGTTAGCGGGTGAGCGTGCTAAAGCTAAAAAACCTGAAATATGGGAGATAGTCGGTACACCGCAAACTGAAGAGGCCTATGGCTGCATGTTACGTAAAGATGACCCTCAGTTTAAAGCTCTCGTTGATGAAACTATCGCCAATGCACAAACATCAGGCATCGCAGAGAAGTCCTTTGAGCGTTGGTTCAACCAGCCAATTCCACCCAAAAATCTCAACCTGAAATTTACGTTATCCGATGAAATGAAAGCCTTATTTAAAGCACCGAATGACAAAGCATTAAACTAATAAAAAGACAAACAGGGTATTACTGTGAAGTAGATAGTGGCAAGGCGGTCGTTCCCCGCCTTGCATACTTATCGATAACAGTATTCGGGGATCTAATTGCCCACAGGAAGTCAACATTATGTCTATTGATTGGAATTGGGGGATTTTCCTTCAGGAAGCCCCGTTTGGGAATACCACCTATCTAGGGTGGTTAATATCTGGCCTTGAAGTCACCGTTACACTTTCTATTTGTGCATGGATTATCGCATTCTTAGTCGGTTCAATTTTTGGTATTCTACGTACCGTACCTAATCGTTACTTAGCCTTTATTGGCACTGCCTATGTTGAGTTATTCCGTAATGTACCATTGATTGTGCAATTCTTTACATGGTATTTGGTGATCCCTGAGCTGCTGCCTCGCTCCATTGGGGATTGGTTTAAAATGGAGTTAGACCCTAACTACCAATTTTTTATTTCTTCAATGTTATGCCTTGGGTTATTCACAGCCGCACGGATGACCGAACAAGTTCGAGCCGCTATTCAATCGCTCCCTCGCGGGCAGAAAAGCGCAGCTCTGGCGATGGGGCTAACTCTCCCACAAACATATCGTTACGTTTTATTGCCGAATGCTTACCGAGTAATATTGCCACCAATGACCTCAGAAATGTTGAATTTGGTCAAAAACTCAGCAATCGCATCAACAATAGGCTTAGTTGATATGGCTGCACAAGCGGGGAAACTACTGGATTACTCTGCCCATGCATGGGAATCATTTACAGCCATAACATTAGCTTATGTTGGTATTAACGTCATCATTATGATTTTAATGTCGCTACTCGAACGAAAAGTTCGTTTACCTGGCACTATTGGAGGGCGATAAGATGCTTTACGAATTTGACTGGAGCTCAATTGCACCGAGTATCCCCTTCTTAATTGATGGCTTTATTGTCACCGCTAAAATTACACTTACCGCCATTGTCGTCGGGATTTTATGGGGAACAGTCTTAGCTGTTATGCGGCTATCACCTTTCAAGCCTATCAGTTGGTTTGCTGCCTTATATGTTAATACCTTTCGTTCTATCCCGTTAGTCATGGTTTTATTGTGGTTTTATTTGATTGTGCCTAGCTTATTACAAAATGTTCTAGGCTTATCACCAAAAAATGATATTCGTTTAATTTCAGCAATGATAGCCTTCTCCCTTTTTGAAGCGGCCTACTATTCAGAGATTATTCGTGCGGGTATACAGAGTATTTCCCGAGGTCAGGCATCAGCAGCATTAGCACTTGGTATGACAAATATGCAAACCATGAGGCTAGTTGTATTACCACAGGCTTTCAAAGCAATGGTACCATTGCTACTAACTCAAGGTATTGTCTTATTTCAGGACTCCTCATTGGTATACGTCCTAAGTTTGACGGACTTCTTCCGGACAGCCACTAACATTGGCGAACGGGATGGCACACAGGTGGAAATGGTACTATTCGCAGGTCTGGTGTACTTTATAATCAGTTTTGGCGCTTCCATGTTAGTGAATTATCTTAAGAAAAGGACTGTTTCATGATTACCCTGAAAAATGTATCTAAATGGTATGGCCAATTTCAGGTGCTTACAGACTGCACAACTGAAGTCAAAAAAGGCGAAGTCGTGGTAGTATGTGGGCCATCTGGCTCTGGTAAATCCACATTAATAAAAACAGTGAATGGCTTAGAACCTATTCAGCAGGGTGAAATTTTTGTGAATGATATTCAAGTTAATAGCAAAAAAACTGACCTTGCAAAGTTGCGTTCTAAGGTGGGAATGGTGTTCCAGCACTTCGAGCTATTTCCGCATCTATCAATTATAGAAAACCTAACATTGGCACAAGTCAAAGTATTAAACCGAGATAAAAAAGCCGCTGAAGCTAAAGGGTTGAAACTCTTAGAACGAGTTGGCTTAACAAGCCATGCGAACAAATTCCCTGCTCAATTATCAGGGGGACAGCAACAACGTGTCGCCATTGCCCGCGCACTTTGTATGGACCCTATTGCAATGTTATTTGATGAACCAACATCTGCTCTTGACCCTGAAATGATCAACGAAGTACTTGATGTCATGGTTGAATTAGCTCATGAAGGGATGACCATGATGGTGGTTACCCATGAAATGGGCTTCGCCAAAAAAGTAGCAAACCGCGTGATCTTTATGGATGAAGGGAAAATTGTTGAGGACAGTAAAAAAGAAGACTTTTTCGCTAACCCACAATCTGAACGTGCTAAAGATTTCCTTGCGAAAATACTTCATTAATTCATCTCAATAATATATCTAAACAACGTGGCAGGGCTCCCTTGGAGTCGCTGTCACGTAATCTTCCATAATTTATCGTCTAACCGCATTTTTCTTAACAACCATGAAAATCAACCGACAAAATATTTCCATCTTATAGATTACTCACCCCGACGAATTAGACTGTACTCACTGCGATTTCACCACGTTATTTACACAAGAATTATGTACACAAGAATTGTTGTGTCGAGGGTTATAATAAAGCGCTATACCGTTGCACCAAAAACGCTCATGAAACCGCACTATTTTGGTATAAAGCGCTTTAGCTCGTCATTCTTCTTTAGTCATTTTTTTAAATATTAACTGCCCCATTACGCCACCGCCACCATCATTTGGGTGGTTAACACCATCCATTACATTCACAGATGCAAAATCAAATGGTGAGACACCTTCTAAACAGGCAGCATTTACCCCGTATTCCTCTGGGTTTGATCGCCGTTGATGAAAGGTATAAATACCGCACACCGAACAAAAAAAATGAACAGCTTGATGAGTATTAAAACGATATTCTGTTAACTTATCTTTTCCTTCCAAAAGTTTAATCCCTGATAATGGTGCAGAAACAGCGACAGCCCCTCTCATCGCACAGAAAGAACAATTGCAGCGCCTAGCCGTATTTAACCCATCGGTTAATTTCACTGTAAACTTTATTGCCCCACAGTGGCATTGAGCTTTAATCGCGTTCATTTGTTTCCCCTTTTATCGGTATCACCTCTAATTTACGTTCAATGAGTTCATCTTATTTAAGGAATTCATGCTTTTTCATTCGGGACAATAAAGACAATGCTCTTTCTATAGAAATAAACAACAACTTGCTGAATTCAAAATAGTTCAACAAACCACTACCATTTAGCTGTTTTTTTAGTTAAGTTGTTTGGTTATCGGCATAAAATATGCTGATCCCGTTCCCCGAAAAGCAATATTCAGCTTCCCCCCGCAGGTTCAGCTAATCAACTATTGTTGTTTTCGGTACAGATCCGCTATGCTATGCGGATCTAAATAAAGATAGACATCCACGCTACAGATGTAGCATTTATATTCACCATAGGATTATCGGTGCCATGCAAGAACAATATCGTCCAGAAGATATAGAGCCTAAAGTACAGCGTCACTGGGATGAAAAAGAAACTTTCAAAGTGACAGAAGACAACAGCAAAGAAAAATACTACTGCCTGTCCATGCTACCTTACCCTTCTGGTCGACTACACATGGGCCACGTACGTAACTACACCATCGGTGACGTTATTTCTCGTTACCAACGCATGTTAGGGAAAAATGTACTCCAACCAATCGGTTGGGATGCGTTTGGCCTACCTGCTGAAGGTGCTGCGGTTAAAAACAACACAGCTCCTGCACCTTGGACATACGCCAATATCGATTACATGAAAGGCCAGCTAAAAATGTTGGGCTTTGGTTACGACTGGAACCGTGAAGTCACAACCTGTACCCCTGAGTATTACCGTTGGGAACAGTGGTTCTTCACTAAATTATATGAAAAAGGTTTAGTGTATAAAAAAACCTCAGCGGTTAACTGGTGCCCACACGATTTAACTGTACTCGCCAATGAGCAAGTTGTTGATGGTTGCTGCTGGCGTTGTGATACCCCAGTTGAACGCAAAGAAATCCCACAATGGTTTATTAAAATCACAGATTACGCAGAAGAACTGCTCAATGACCTCGATAAACTCGAAGATTGGCCAGAGCAAGTTAAAACGATGCAACGTAACTGGATCGGCCGCTCAGAAGGGACTGAAATCACCTTTAATGTAGCCGAACGTGATGAAAAATTAACCGTTTATACTACCCGCCCAGACACTTTTATGGGGGCGACTTACGTGGCTGTTGCCGCAGGTCACCCTTTAGCTAAAGAGGCAGCGACTAACAACCCTGAATTAGCTCAATTTATTGATGAGTGCCGTAATACCAAAACCGCAGAAGCGGATATGGCAACCATGGATAAAAAAGGGATGGCAACAGGGTTATTCGTTGTGCATCCATTAACCCAAGAAAAACTGCCAATTTGGGTCGCTAACTTTGTTTTAATGGAATACGGTACGGGTGCTGTCATGGCAGTTCCTGCTCACGACCAACGTGACTGGGAGTTTGCACACAAATACAACTTACCTATCAAAGCCGTTATTGCTGATGCAGAAGGCAACGAGCCTGATTTATCGCAAGAAGCTATGACGGATAAAGGTTCTCTGATTAATTCAGGTGAATTTAGCGGGTTAGATCACGAAGCTGGTTTCAATGCGATATCAGACAAACTGGTTGCTCTTGGCGCAGGTCAACGTAAAGTAAATTATCGTTTACGTGACTGGGGGGTTTCACGTCAACGTTATTGGGGTGCACCTATCCCAATGGCAACATTAGAAGATGGCACAGTCGTTCCAATTCCTGAAGATCAACTGCCAGTAATTTTACCTGAAGATGTCGTAATGAATGGTATTACTAGCCCGATTAAAGCCGACCCTGAGTGGGCTAAAATCACGATTAATGGTCAGCCAGCCCTGCGTGAAACAGATACCTTCGATACTTTCATGGAATCATCTTGGTATTACGCTCGGTATACATGCCCACAACACAATGAGGGTATGTTAGACCCAACTGCGGCTAACTATTGGTTACCGGTTGATCAGTACATTGGTGGTATCGAACACGCTATCATGCACTTAATGTATTTCCGTTTCTTCCATAAATTAATGCGTGATGCAGGCTTAGTAAACTCCGATGAGCCAGCTAAACGTCTGCTGTGCCAAGGCATGGTATTAGCTGATGCATTCTACTACACCGGGAGTGACGGTCAGCGCGTTTGGGTTTCTCCAGCAGAAGCGATTGTTGAACGTGACGATAAGAACCGTATTATTAAAGCTGTAGACGCAGAAGGCCATGAACTGGTTTATACCGGTATGAGCAAGATGTCTAAGTCGAAAAACAACGGTATTGACCCACAATTAATGGTCGAAAAATACGGTGCCGATACCGTTCGTCTGTTTATGATGTTCGCCGCACCACCTGAATTAACCCTTGAATGGCAAGAATCTAGCGTAGAAGGTGCGAACCGCTTTGTTCGCCGTGTTTGGCGTTTAGTACACGAACACTCACAAAAAGGGGCAACCTTACCTTTAGATATCAGCACGTTAACGCCAGAGCAAAAAGACTTACGTCGCGACCTGCACAAAACGATTGCTAAAGTTACCGACGATGTTGGCCGCCGCTATGCATTCAACACTGCTATTGCTGCTGTGATGGAGTTCATGAACAAACTCGTTCGTGCCCCACAAGAGAGCGAACAGGACCGTGCGTTAGTTCAAGAATCTCTAGAAGCAATTACGTTAATGTTGTCACCGATTATCCCACATGCTTGCTTCGAAATGTGGCAAGCGCTTGGGCATAATGAAGATATTGATTTTGCTTCTTGGCCAGTTGCTGATGAGCAAGCGATGATTGATGACACCAAGCTGGTTGTTGTTCAAGTTAATGGTAAAGTCCGTGGTCGCATAACAGTTCCTGCTGATGCAAACCAAGAGTTTGTACTGGATATGGCACAAAAAGAGTCTAGCGTAGCGAAATACCTTGAAGGTGTTAGCATCCGCAAAGTAATCTATGTTCCAGGCAAATTGCTAAACCTTGTTGTAGGTTAATAGTTAGGTTGATGGCTGATAAGGAGGCCAGGTGCGTTATCTGATAACTTTATTTTTGAGCCTGGCGGTGCTAGTCACCGCAGGCTGCGGTTTTCGCCTTCAAGGAACCACCCAAATTCCTGAAGAACTGAAAACGTTGCAGCTGAGTTCAAGTGACCCATATGGCTATCCTACAAGGGCACTTAGGGAGCAGTTACGGCTGAATAACGTAACAATCCTTGAAACAGGCAACGCAAGTGTCCCTATTTTGAAAGTCCTCGGTTCCAATGAAAACACGGAAACCGTTTCGATTTATCAAGATGGTAAAGCAGCAGAAAAGCAACTTACACTTGTTATGAATGCGCAAGTGTTGATGCCTGATGGCGCTATTTACCCGCTACAAAGTCGTGTTGAGCGTACTTTCTTTGACAACCCTTTAGAAGCACTTGCGAAAGATGCAGAAAAAGAAATTGTTAGGCAAGAAATGCAGGAGCAAGCTGCACGTAACTTAGTTCGTAAGTTACTGCTTGTCCACTCAGCCGAACTTGAAAAAGCAAAAAACCAAGCGGCTGATACGAACACGCAACCATAATGACGCGTATTTACCCTGAACAGCTGGCCTCTTCGTTACAAGAAACGCTAAGAGGCCGCTATTTGATTTGGGGCAATGAGCCCCTTCTACTTCAAGAAAGTCAAGATGCCATCCGCAAAGCTGCCCAACAACAAGGCTTTGAGGAACATTTTGTGTATTCTCTTGAGCAGAACACTGACTGGGATGAAATTTTTAGCCAATGTCAGGCGCTAAGCTTATTCGCTAGTCGTCAAACTCTGACGCTGTTATTACCTGAAAATGGCCCCAACGCAGCAATGGCGGAAAAATTAAGCCAGTTGTCGCAGTTACTTCACCCAGATCTACTCCTTGTACTACGTGGACATAAACTAACAAAAGCCCAAGAAAACAGCGGGTGGTTTAAAGCCCTCAGTAAAGAGGCGGTGTATGTCAGTTGCCTGACGCCTGAATACCAACGGCTCCCTCAGTGGGTATCGAAACGCGCGTACAGTATGCGCTTATCTTTAGAAGCCGAAGCCAACCAACTGCTCTGTTATTGCTACGAAGGTAATTTACTAGGTTTGGCGCAAGCCCTTGAGCGCCTGTCATTACTGTACCCTGATGGCAAACTCACCTACCCCCGAGTTGAAAATGCAGTTAATGATTCTGCCCATTTTACACCGTACCATTGGGTCGACGCGTTACTTGCAGGTAAATCACGCCGTTCATGGCATATTTTAGAACAACTTCAACATGAAGATGTTGAACCCGTCATTTTGTTACGTTCAATACAACGTGAATTAATACTGCTTATTACGTTAAAACGCCAATCAGTCACAACACCATTGAAAACGTTATTTGACCAACACAAAGTTTGGCAAAACCGCCGTGGAATGATCTCTGAAGCACTACAGCGTTTAACGTTGCATCAATTACAATCTGCACTAATGTTATTAACACAAGCTGAAATCCATATTAAACAAGATTTTAGTCACTCAGCATGGCCTGACCTACAATCACTATCTATGTTATTATGTGGTAAAGCATTTGCAGAGAATTTTATTCATGACTGACCATTTTTCGCCTAAAGATAAACACAATCACCTTCAAGCGTTATTTGGTGGGACATTTGACCCGATCCACTTCGGTCATTTACGCCCTGTTCAGGCTCTAGCTCAACAAGTTGGGTTAGAAAAAATTATTTTATTACCCAATCATGTCCCGCCACACCGTCCGCAACCAGAGGCTACCCCATTGCAGCGTTTGGAAATGGTAAAATTAGCGGTTAAAAATAACCCGTTATTTGCCATCGACACTCGTGAGCTAGAAAAAGATAGCCCTTCATATACGATAGAAACACTTTCTCAACTACGCCAAGAAATGGGCCCAACCCAACCCCTTGCGTTTATCATTGGGCAAGATTCCTTGTTATCTATTAATACATGGTACGAATGGGAGAAAATTCTTGATAATTGCCACTTATTAGTTTGTGCCCGCCCAGGATATGCTACGCAATTTACCGACCCCAAAATGCAAGCTTGGCTGGTACAACATCAAGCCACAACACCCTCGCAACTAAGCCAATCTGCCAATGGTTATATTTTTATTGGTGACACCCCTCTTATCAATATTTCTGCCACAGAAATACGTGAAAAACTAAATGCAGGGGACACCTGTAGCGAACTTATCCCTGAAACCGTTCTTCAATATATTCACCAACAGCACCTTTACCAACGATAAGGAAGTTCTCTTATGGGGATGCAATTAGGGTAAGGTTCAAAAAAATATTGTTCACTCAAATAGTTATCAGGGTATTGCACCAATAATTGGCGCATCATTGCTAACGGCTGGCTTATTGGTAAATTCCCTTCTCGATAATCATTGATCAACCATAACAACCGTTTTTTCTCATCTGAGGTTGCTTTACGTTTAAAATATCCTTGCATATGGCTAAGCGCATTTACTTGAATATTTCTAGCTGGAAGGGACGAAAATATTTCCATTAGCCCTGCTTTGTAGTGGTTAAAAAAACCGTGGAGATCGCTTCCCTTACGAATACTTGCCACTAAGCGGCCAGTTAATTGATACCCCACAGGAGAATATGCCATTATCAAATATTTATGGCGGCTATGAAATTGGATGATTTCAGCCTGTGTTAGGTGTTGGCATAAGTTATTAAGCCTTTGCAAAACATACAGTTTCGTTAAGAAACTATCCCAGTAGTCGACATCATGCCATTGCTCGTCAGTGATCACCGCAATACTCGCTGGAAATAACCCAGCCAATTGAAGCCTATCTTGCGCAGCACAAATAATGCCATCTACGCGGTTGTGGGCTGAATTGACAACATCAGCCGTTAGGTATTCCACAATAGGCTCTACCCATGGTTGAATTTTCATGGGGAGATGACTACCCCCTTCAAATACGAAAATATTTGGCTTCATTATTTGCACAATATCCATCTCACTCTAAAATATTTGCTAGGGTGCGAATTTGTTGAGTTATTTTGTAAAGTTAACACAAACCTCTTGCTCAAGTGAGCAGATATCCCTATAAATTTCACTCCATAATGAATAAAAAAGAATTTAGCCGATTTTTCTTAAAATCTAGGGTAAAATGGCTTCGCTGAGAATGATTTTGATTCATTAGCTATCAGCAAACGCTTTATCTACAAACTACAAACAGTGTTTAATGTAATATTCTGTTTATTTGAATGAAAGGTGAACCTTTTGCAAGGAACTGAACTCCAACAATTTATTATCGATCAGCTTGATGATGCCAAAGCAGAAGACATTATCACTATCGATGTTCAAGGGAAATCAAGTATTACCGATCAGATGATCATCTGTACAGGGACATCAAGCCGCCATCTGATGTCTGTCGCTGACCGGTTAATAGATGCCTGCCGTAAAAATGGTTTAATGCCATTAGGTGTTGAAGGGCAAGGCATTTCTGATTGGATCGTAGTAGACCTAGGTGATGCTATTGTGCATATTATGCAAGACGAAAGCCGCCGCATGTACGAATTAGAAAAACTCTGGAGCTGAGTTTGAAATTACAACTCATCGCCGTTGGAACAAAAATGCCGGACTGGGTCCAGACCGGCTTTATGGATTACCTCCACCGTTTCCCTAAAGATATGCCGTTTGAATTAACGGAGATACCCGCTGGGAAACGCGGGAAAAACGCAGATATAAAACGCATTTTAGAAAAAGAAGGCGAGTTAATGCTCGCAGCCGTGGGTAAAGGAAACCGTATTGTCACCTTGGATATTCCAGGAGATCGCTGGGATACTCCCAAACTGGCCATTCAATTGGATAAGTGGAAACAAGATGGCCGTAATGTCAGCTTATTGATCGGTGGTCCCGAAGGGCTAGCTCCCGCTTGTAAGGCGGCGGCTGAGCAAAGTTGGTCATTATCACCACTTACGCTTCCTCACCCACTAGTTCGTGTCCTTGTTGCCGAAAGTCTTTATCGCGCATGGAGTATTACGACTAATCACCCTTATCATAGGGAATAGTTTGGTTTGAATAAGTTCAAAATGGCAATGGGATGAAAACACAACGCACCCCTTTTCGCGACCACACCGCAGAATCTGTTTTGTTTATCCGCCGAGCGCTTATTGCTTTCGGCGTGATTGTCATTTTAACCTCGATCCTCGTGACCAATTTGTACCATTTACAAATTGTTCGCCATGAGGATTACCAAACTCGCTCTAATGATAACCGAATCAAATTGGTGCCCATTGCACCAAGCCGTGGCATTATCTACGATCGGCAAGGAACACAGCTCGCCCTAAATAGCACTTTTTATCAGTTAGAAATCGTGCCAGAGAAAGTCGATAACCTACAAGAAACCTTAGACAAACTTCGTGATATCGTTGATTTAACCGATGAGGATATTGCTAATTTTGAAAAAGAACGTAAGCGCTCACGTCGTTTTACCTCTATCGCCTTAAAAACACAATTAAATGAAGTTCAAGTGGCTCGCTTTGCCGTAAACCAATACCACTTCCCCGGTTTAGAAGTTAAAAGTTATCAACGTCGCTCCTATCCATATGGTTCTGCATTGACCCATGTCATCGGCTACGTCGCTAAAATTAATGATAAAGACATCGAGCGCCTTGATAAAGACGGGTTATTACCTAACTATGCGGCTAGCCATGATATTGGTAAATTAGGCATCGAGCGTTATTATGAAAGTGTATTACACGGTAAAACAGGCTATGAAGAAGTCGAAGTTAACAGCCGAGGGCGGGTTATTCGCCAGCTTCATGAACAACCGCCTCAAGCTGGCCGGGATATCTATTTAACGATTGATCTCGAGTTACAAATCTATATTGAAAAATTATTAACCACTAGCCGTGCTGCTGTCGTAGTGACAGACCCACGCAACGGGGAAATACTGGCGCTGGTTTCTAACCCAAGCTATGACTCAAACCTGTTCGTCAACGGTATCTCAAACAAAGATTACCAAGCGTTACTGAATAACCCTGATAGGCCGTTGATTAACCGAACAACCCAAGGGCTTTACCCCCCAGCCTCAACCGTAAAACCCTTTATTTCTGTTGCCGCATTGAGTGAAAAAGTCATCACGCCCAACACCACAATATTTGACCCCGGTTGGTGGCAACTCCCCGGCTCAGAAAAACGCTACCGAGATTGGAAACGCTGGGGCCATGGTAAGCTGAATGTGATGAAATCTATTATTGAGTCTGCAGATACCTTCTTCTACCAAGTTGCCTATGATATGGGTATTGACCGTCTCTCTGTATGGATGACCCGCTTTGGCTTTGGCGAGTACACTGGGATCGACCTTGCCGAAGAGCGTTCAGGCATTATGCCTACTCGTGAGTGGAAACAAAAACGTTATAAGAAACCTTGGTACCAAGGGGATACTATTCCAGTCGGGATCGGCCAAGGCTATTGGACTGCTACCCCAATTCAAATGTCAAAGGCCTTAATGACCTTAATCAATGACGGTCAGGTCAAAACGCCTCACTTACTTTATGGCACCAAACTTGGTAATGCCATGGTGCCTTATGAAGATAAAGAAACCACTCAAATTGGGGACATTCATTCGGGTTATTGGGAACTCGCTAAACAGGGGATGTATGGCGTAGCCAATGCACCTAATGGTACAGGTCGTCGTAGTTTTATCGGTACCCCTTATAAAGCTGCCGCGAAGTCTGGAACGGCTCAAGTCTTTAGTTATGAAACCTATAATGCAAGTAAACTCGCCGAGCACTTGCGTGACCATAAATTGATGATTGCTTATGCGCCTTATGATAAGCCAACTATCGCTGTCACTATTATTTTAGAAAATGGCGGCGCAGGTCCTTCTGTAGGGGACATAGTGCGGCAAATATTTGACCATGTTCTTCTTGGTGATAACCGTACAGAAATTGCCACCTCACCAACTAGCGCTGGGGAGGACCGCTGATGTCCCGTTCAAGCTATCAGCTTCAACCAAATACAGTGAGCTATAAAAAAGATGACAGACGATAAGAAAAAAATTTCATTATCAACACGTCTGCACATAGATGTGCCTATGCTATTAATTATCATGGCATTGCTTGCCTATAGCGCGTTTATTATGTGGAGCGCTAGTGGTCAAGACCCTGAAATGATGGAGCGAAAGCTAGGGCAAATAGCTTCTGGCTTTATTGTAATGATCGTTATGGCTCAAATTCCCCCTCGAATGTATGAAAATTGGGCTCCACATCTGTTTATCTTTTGTGTCATTTTATTAGTTTTTGTCGATGTGTTTGGGCAAATCAGTAAAGGGGCCCAACGTTGGCTAGACCTCGGTTTTATTCGTTTCCAACCTTCAGAAATTGCAAAGATAGCGGTGCCACTTATGGTTGCCCGCTTTATGAATCGTGATTTGTGTCCCCCTTCATTTAAAAATACACTGATTGCACTCGTCCTCATTTTTGTACCGACATTATTAGTGGCTGCACAGCCTGACCTTGGAACATCAATCCTTGTGGCGGCTTCGGGGTTATTTGTCTTATTTCTTGCTGGGATGAGTTGGCGGCTGATTGCTATTGCTGCTATCGCCCTAGCGGCCTTCATTCCATTGCTGTGGTTCTTCTTGATGCATGGCTACCAACGGGCTCGTGTCATGATGTTATTGGACCCAGAAACTGACCCATTAGGTGCGGGCTACCATATTATTCAATCAAAAATTGCGATTGGTTCTGGTGGGTTAATGGGGAAAGGTTGGCTGCACGGTACACAATCACAACTTGAATTTTTACCTGAAAGGCACACTGACTTTATTTTTGCTGTATTAGCCGAAGAACTTGGCTTAGTCGGTGTTCTTATCCTTCTTGGCTTATATATTTTGCTGATTATCCGCGGGCTCTATATTGCCGCCAGCGCACAAAATACCTTTGGTCGAGTGATGGTTGGTGGTTTGATCTTAATCCTTTTTGTATATGTGTTTGTGAATATCGGCATGGTCAGTGGTATATTACCTGTCGTTGGCGTTCCCCTCCCCTTAGTGAGTTATGGCGGTTCTGCCTTAATTGTTTTAATGGCTGGATTCGGTATTATCATGTCGATACATACACACCGAAGATTCCTTTCAAAAAGTTTATAAAATGAGGCTTAGTATGCGTTTACAATGGATAATGCTTGGTGTCACTGCCGCGCTACTTAGTGGCTGTGTTACAGAAGAGGTTAAGCAACCCGCCCAAGTGCCAACCAATGTGCCCACTCAAGATGTATTAGGTGCTGAACCTCATTATGAGCCATATCACCCAACAGCAAATAGTGATTACTCACGTAATGGCCAGCAATACCAAATCGTACGTGACCCGGCACAATTTAGCCAAGTTGGCTACGCTTCAATTTATGGTGCTGAATCAACAGGCAATATGACTGCCATTGGTGAACGAGTTAACCCCGTAGAATTAACCGCAGCACACCCGACTTTGCCAATCCCTAGTTATGTGCGTATTACCAATATGATGAATGGCCGCATGATGGTGGTTCGAGTCAACGACCGTGGCCCTTATATGCAAGGTAAAAGCATTGCTATTTCTCGGGCTGCGGCTGACCGCTTAAATTTATTACCAACCACTAAGATTAAAATAGACGCTATCCAAGTCGCCCAAGACGGTACACTTTCTGGTACCGGTACTGTCGGCTCTAATTTTGTTAAGCAGAGCTATGCACTACCTGGGCGCCCACAGCTAGGTTCAGGCCCTATGGGAACGCCTGTGATGGAAAACTTACCAACGCCAGAAAATGCGTTGCCTGTCCAACAGCCCAAAGAACCTATGCAACCAGTGATGCCAGATATGAGCTTACAAACCCCTACGCCAGAGCCACAACCCGCGGCCGAAGAAGCGGTGCCTGAGCGTGGCTTTTTAGTCCAAGCGGGTGCAATTAGCAGCCAACCGAACGCACAAAAAATGCTGGATGAACTAAAAACACAATTTAATGTTCCTGGGCGTTTACAACCCTACAATGGTATCTACCGGGTTCAATTAGGGCCGTTTAGTACTCGACAACAAGCTGTTGAAGTACAGGGCCGTCTACAATCAGAAAAAAACCAAACTTCGATGGTAGTCGCACCTTAAATCTGAATACATACCAAACATTTTAGGTCTCTCAACATTGTGATGATGTTGATGGGGCCTAAAGTATGACTGTATCAAACTGACAAAAATAATTGGTGGAGCGCAAAAGTGGCTTTTTTCTTGCCCTATTCTTTTGCTAAACTGCGCCTCCTTGTGTTAACCGAATTTCGGATGTAAATGGTAAAACCATGAATAATGTCGCTCCATCACGCATCGTGCGTTATACAGTGCTGGGTTCTGCTCTGCTTCTTTTGACTGCCAGTATTGCAAATGCCAATGACAGCTTTCCAAATACTTCAATTCCCGCAGCACCAGCCATAGATGCTGAAGCCTATATACTCATTGATTATAATTCAGGAAAAGTCCTCGCTGAAAGTAATGCGGATCAGCGTCGTGACCCAGCCAGTTTAACCAAGATGATGACCAGTTATGTTATTGGTCAGGCGATTAAATCAGGTAAAATTGGTGCAAATGACATAGTCACCGTGGGTAATGATGCATGGGCAACCGGTAACCCTGTGTTTAAAGGCTCATCCTTGATGTTCTTAAAACCAGGAGATCGAGTCAGCGTTTCTCAACTGACTCGTGGGATTAACCTGCAATCAGGTAACGATGCTTGTGTTGCAATGGCTGATTATATCGCTGGAGATCAAACCAATTTTGTTCAATTAATGAATGGATATGTGAATAAATTAGGTTTGAAAAACACCCATTTTGAAACTGTTCATGGCTTAGATGCAGAAGGCCAGTATAGCTCCGCACGTGATATGGCGCTTATTGGTCAAGCTTTAGTACGTGATGTACCAGAAGAATATGCCATTTACAAAGAAAAAGAATTTACCTTTAACAACATCCGCCAAATTAACCGTAACGGTTTGTTGTGGGATAAGAGCCTTGCTGTTGATGGGATCAAAACAGGTCACACAAATGCCGCAGGTTTCAACCTTGTTGCATCCGCAACAGATGGTGATATGCGTTTAATTTCCGTTGTGATGGGTGGGAAAAGCAGCAAAGGACGTGATGCTGAAAGTAAAAAATTACTCACTTATGGTTTCCGTTTCTATGAAACAGTTAAACCATTACAAGCTAACGTTGATTTTGCGAGTGTTCCTGTTTGGTTTGGTGATGAAAATGAAGTGAAATTAGGTGTAGTGGATGACCTATACTTAACGATACCTCGGGGACGGTTAAAAGATTTAAAAGCCAGCTATGAACTGTCAACGACAGAATTACAAGCGCCTTTGACCAAAGGTCAGCAAGTCGGTACGATCAGCTTCCAGCTCGATGGAAAAACTATTGAACAACACCCTTTAGCCGTTCTAAAAGATGTTGAAGAAGGTGGCTTTTTCAGCCGATTAATTGACTATATCAAACTATTATTTCACCGTTGGTTTGGCTAGGGCTTGAAACAAAAATAAATCACCCCCATATAGTAAGCATCGAAATGTTTGTTGGATGAATACTTTTGATTGGCTGGTTTAATACCAGCCAATCTTTTTCAACCAGCGACACAATTTAAAAAATTAGGAGTGCCCATGAAAACGAAATTAGGTGAACTGCTTGAGTTCCCATGTCCATTAACTTACAAAGTGATGGGCTTGGCACAGCCTGAGTTGGTTGATCAAGTGATTGAAGTTGTTCAGCGTCATGCGCCTGGTGATTACTCTCCCGATGTAAAACCAAGTAGCAAAGGCAACTATCACTCAGTTTCTATTACTATTAATGCAACACATATCGAACAGGTTGAAACCTTGTATAGCGAATTAGGCGCATTAGAATTAGTTAAAGTTGTGCTTTAATCAACGAGTAAATAAAAAACCAAATAGTGAAGTGACCCCCAATAGCTGGACAACCAATTACTGGGGGTTTTTTATGCCAAAATACAGCCGAGATTTAAAAATTATCATTGCTAACCATTAATTCTTTATCTACTCACTTATATACAACAAGCTAATACCTTGACAACTTGATGTGTAACAAACATAGGCGTTATACTGACCTAACGATAATGACAACGTGGACGCTTAATTTTGTCAGACAGAAGTATAATCATCCGCCAACTTGGCCTCGCGCCTTACCAACCCGTTTCTGATGCGATGCACCAATTTACGCAATGCCGTACGCCTGAAACCTGCGACGAAATTTGGCTCGTTGAACACCCCCGAGTATTTACTCAAGGCCAAGCCGGTAAAGCCGAGCACGTACTTGCTCCTGGCGATATCCCAGTCATTCAAAGTGATCGGGGGGGCCAAGTTACCTACCATGGCCCCGGCCAGCAAGTCATGTATGTTATGCTAGACTTAAAACGCAATAAACTTGGTGTGCGTGAGTTAGTCACCGCACTAGAAAACACCGTTGTGAATACCCTCGCCCATTTTCATATCGAAGCTTACCCTCGCCCCGATGCGCCCGGTGTATATGTTAACGGGGACAAAATTTGTTCTCTTGGTTTACGCATTAGGCAAGGCTGTTCTTTCCATGGACTTGCTTTAAATATCGATATGGACCTTGAGCCATTTAACCGTATAAACCCTTGTGGTTACAGTGAATTAAAGATGACTCAGATTAGTGATCTTGCTCCCAAAGTGTCATTATCTGATGTTCAGCCTGTGCTAATCCGTCAATTCTGTGACACACTAGGATTTCATATTGTTCAATAATAATGCTATAATTTTTTAACATTTTTAAACTATTTTTTAATGAATGGGTTACGGCTTTCCATTCGGTTTTATTTAGAATTAAAAATTATCCATCAGCATAAAAGATAACTGGAACCGTCATATTATGAGTAAACCAATTCAGATAGAACGCGGAATTAAATATCGTGACGCCGACAAAATGGCGCTGATCCCTGTCAAAAACGTTGTGACTGAACGAGAAGAAATTCTACGTAAACCTGACTGGATGAAAATTAGGCTTCCCGCTGACTCAACTCGTATTCAAGGCATTAAAGCCGCTATGCGTAAAAATGGTCTACATTCGGTATGTGAAGAAGCCTCCTGCCCAAACCTTTCCGAGTGCTTTAACCATGGTACAGCAACCTTTATGATCTTAGGTGCTATCTGTACTCGACGTTGCCCATTCTGTGATGTTGCCCACGGTCGTCCAAACGCGCCAGATGCCAATGAGCCAGAAAAATTAGCGCAAACAATCAAAGATATGGCATTACGGTATGTCGTTATTACTTCTGTGGACCGAGACGACCTACGTGATGGTGGCGCACAGCACTTTGCGGATTGTATTCGTGCTATTCGCGAAAAAAACCCTTCAATTAAAATTGAAACATTAGTCCCTGACTTTCGTGGGCGTATGGATCGCGCACTAGAAATTCTGACCGCAACGCCACCAGATGTCTTTAACCATAATCTTGAAAACGTACCACGCGTTTATCGCCAAGTTCGCCCAGGCGCGAATTATGAATGGTCATTAAAATTACTCGAAAAATTTAAAGAAGCGCACCCTGATATCCCAACTAAATCAGGGCTAATGGTTGGGTTAGGCGAAACGAACGCCGAAATTATTGAAGTTATGCGTGATTTACGCCGTCATGGCGTAACAATGCTAACGCTTGGTCAATACTTGCAACCGAGTCGCCATCATCTGCCTGTAAAACGCTATGTTAGCCCAGCTGAGTTTGACGAAATGAAAGAAGAGGCAATGGCAATGGGCTTCACCCACGCAGCTTGTGGGCCTTTTGTACGCTCGTCTTACCATGCAGACTTACAAGCTAAAGGTGAAGAGGTCAAATAACCCCTAGCTTTTTGGTACGCTACATTATTTCTATAAAGCCGGATTCAACCTATTTGTTTAAATCCGGCTCTTGTCTTTTACTGCTTAATAAAAAACTCGCCCCAGTTAACTAGAGCGAGTTTATAGCTGTTAGTTTCTAATTGTTAATTATTAAAATTACAGAGAGACAACGTTAACAGCAGATGGGCCTTTAGCACCTTCAGTGATTTCAAATTCGACTTTCTGGCCTTCCGCTAAGGTTTTGAAACCTTCGCTTGCAATCGCAGAAAAGTGCACAAATACATCTTTGCTACCATCTTCTGGAGTGATAAAACCAAAACCTTTAGACTCGTTGAACCACTTAACGTTACCTTTAACTTTAGACATCAAATTATTACCTTTAAAATAAAATAGACACACCATCTGTATCAGGCTCAGTACATCAGATATCTAAGTTACTTGTCTACAACCTAGATCACGAAAATTGACTAAAAAAGTAAAAATATATTATTTATCGGTATTATCTGTGCAAATTCCACCCATAATTCTTACAAATAGCAATTATTACAACTAATAGTATTAGCTATAGTGAATTATTTAGATATTACTTCTCATGCAATAGTAACCAACCTTTAATATCTAGGCCGCCAGTATAACCGACTAGCTTTCCATCATGCCCTAATACACGATGACAAGGTACAATTAAAGAAATGGGGTTACGTGAATTAGCCATTCCAACAGCACGACAGTAATTTACAGAACCTAACTTTAAAGCCAAATCCTTATAGCTCCATCGCTCACCATAAGGTATCCCACATAAATGCTTCCAAACTTTCTTTTGAAACTCAGTTCCCTGAGGATTTAAAGCAACCGTAAAAACTTTTCTTTTATGACTAAAATATTCTTTTAACTCTTTCACGCAAAGTTTGGAGTGTTCATTCTTAATTTCTTTTTCTGTTTTTTCTTCAACAAAGTACAGGCTCGTTATTCCGTCATCATCAGCCGTAATATGGATCCACGGTTTAGGAAACTTTTCCGGTGTTTCTAAATATTGATGGTACATAGTATCTCCTTAAAAGGAATCAATTACCTGATTGTATATACAGTTATAGAGTAAATTATTTCCGCTTTGCAATAATCTTTTTTCTTAGTGTCACCAACTGAATCACTAAATCCACTTATTTTTTATTTTCAATGTTAATAACAACCTAGCAAATAATTAGAATAATTATCATTCAACTTTTCATATCCACTACATATTGTGTGGTTGATAAATAACTCACCCATATATAGTATTTACTTATTAATCTTGTTGGCTATGACACGTTAAAAAATCAAAAGGTAAATAATATGACTGAGATTACCATTTATAGTAAGCCTAATTGCGTTCAATGTAATGCAACATACCAAGCGCTAGATCGCAAACAAATTTCCTATCAGGTAATTGACCTCACTCAAGATGACCAAGCCCTTGAGCTAGTTAAAAAATTAGGCTATCAACAAGTCCCAGTAGTCATTGCTGGGGACAAACATTGGTCTGGGTTTCGTCCAGATATGATTAGCTTATTAGCGGCCTAGAGGTTCTTATGGCAACGGAAGCGCTTATCTATTTTTCCAGTCGTTCTGGAAATTGCCATCGCTTTGTTAAAAAGTTAGGCCTTCCAGCAACACGGCTCCCCATTGGTCGCCAAGAAAACAGCCTAATTGCAACAAAACCTTATGTTTTGTTGCTGCCTACTTATGGTGGTGGAGGCTTAAAGGGTGCTGTCCCAAAAGAAGTGATCCAATTTCTAAATATTGAAGCCAATCGCTCACTTATCCGTGGAGTGATCGCTGCGGGTAACACCAACTTTGGCGATGCCTATGCCATTGCTGGGGATATTGTCGCGCAAAAGTGCCGTATTCCTTACCTTTACCGTTTTGAGCTTCTTGGCACAGAAAAAGATGTTCAATCCGTTAAGCAAGGCCTTCAAATATTTTGGCAGCGCACTGACAACTAGAGTTATTTCAAAATGGATAAAATGCAAAATACCACTGATATAGACTATCACGCACTTAATGCTATGTTGAATTTATATGATAGCGAAGGCCACATTCAATTTGATAAAGACAAGGAAGCTGCACATCATTATTTTAGGCAACATGTAAATCAAAACACTGTATTTTTTCATGACTTAAAAGAAAAATTAGATTTCTTAGTGCAAGAAAACTATTACGAAAGTAGCGTATTAGGTCAATATGATTTTGAGTTTATCAAATCATTATTTAAACGAGCTTATGCGCATAAATTTCGTTTCCAGACTTTTTTAGGTGCCTTCAAATATTACACCAGCTATACCCTAAAAACCTTTGATGGTAAACGTTATTTAGAGCGTTATGAAGATCGTGTCTGTATGGTGGCATTAACACTTGCACAAGGCTCAGAAAGCCTCGCGATGTTATATGTGGATGAGATCATCAGCGGTCGTTTTCAACCTGCTACCCCCACATTCCTGAATTGCGGTAAAAAGCAAAGAGGTGAACTAATTTCGGGTATACGGATTTAATGGTTGATGGGGCACCTTTACCCCACCAACCTGATACCATTATCAGATGGTTGATAGATCGACCCCGTAGTTGAGTTCCTCTGCGAAGTCCGGCAGTCCGTAACCGATGGTTTTCTTGTAGAACGGAGAGACCTTCGCGGTCGGGGCCTTCTTCTTGTGCTTCGTGGTGTAGAGCATTCGTGCCCGCATCACCTCGAAGGAGTAACCACGTCCTTCACGGTTCTTGTCCTTGGCCAGTCGGTTGATGGACTCCGTGTAAGCGTTGGTGACGGGCATGTCCGTCTCGAAGTAGGTCATGATCTCTTCGCGCCAGTTGCCTACAGCCCTGACCAGATCGCTCCAGACTTCCTTCTGGCCCTTCGGGATGGTGGCTATCCACTCGTCCAGGGCGGCTTCTGCCTGGGGCCGTGTGGTAGCGTCCCAGATGCCGTAGAAACGTTCCTTGTGCTCGTAGGCGGCCAGCAGTTGTGGGAATGCGCCGGTCCAGGTCTCCATGATGAGGCGTTCCCGGTTTGAGACTTCGTGAGCGCGTTTCAGCAGGATTTTCCGGTCACCCTTGAGGGTTCGGCTCTGGGAGGGCATCAGCTCCTTCCTGAGGCCCTTGCGCACCTTCTCCAGGGCATCGTTGGCCATGCGCACCACATGGAACTTATCGACCACGATGCGGGCCTGTGGCAGCACCGCCTTGACCGCTGCTCGGTAGGGATTCCACATGTCCATGCTGACGATCTTGACCTTCTGCCGGTCTTTCATCTTCATCAGGTAGTTGGTCACCACGTCCTGACGGCGGGTGGCCAGCAGGTCGAGCAGGGTCCTCTCCTCGATGTTGGTCAGGATGCAGCGGTAGCGCTTGTTCAGGTACAACTCGTCAATGCCGAGAATGCGGGGCGTCTCGAAGCGGTGCCAGCGCCCCAGGAATTCGGCGCGGGCGTTGAAAATGTCGCGTACCGTCTTCTCGTCCAGGCCCGTGGTATCAGCCACGTAGGCGTAGGGGTGATTGAAGGCTTCCTTCTCCACGTACTCATGCAACCGCAGCGTCATGCGGAAGCCGTCCACCATCTCCGGTAGCTGGGGCCTGAAGGTGGTCTTGCAGGCCCGGCAGGTGTACCGGCGACGAACTACCCAGAGGGTGACCCGCTTGCCGTGGATGGGCAGGTCACGATAGGGAACATCACGCTTGCCGAACCGCACGAACTCACCCTGCACGCAGCACCCCTCGCAGGCTACTGGTGTAGGTGCTTCAAGCCGAAAATGTATGTCTTCATTCTGCTCATCAGAATCCACCAACTGGTAACCAGGAAGGCTTAACGAATTAATCATCTCCCGCCTTGATCAGAAAAACAGGTAGGTGGCGTAACCGGCAATCATCGCCATAGCAAAAATGACTGCTAAAAACGCCGCTAAAAGCTTCAGCGTGAACAAAGAGCGCAACAGAATGAGCTCAGTCAGGCTGGCTCCGGCACTGCCGATGATCAACGCAAGCACCGTCCCGGCACCCACGCCTTTGGCCATCAGAGCCGCTGCCAGAGGTATGACGGCTTCAGCGCGAATATACAACGGCACGCCGATGACAGCGGCAACTGGAATGGCAAAGGGATTATCTGGGCCTGCATACTGCTCCAATAAGTCAGTGGGCATGAAACCATAGATCACGCTGCCAATCGCAATAGCGATGAGCAGGTAAGGCAACACATCGATAAAGTCCGACCAAGCTTCCCGCCACACACCATTGTACTTCCCTTCTTTCTTAACCGTGACAGTGGGTTGACTGTCACAGCATTCGCTAGACGTAGAGACTGTTGTCTTCCTATCAGCCCCGCAAGAAGCCGTCTTCGGAGTGGTGTCGCAGCTGTTGGTGCCGCAACTCGATGCGGTCGATGTAGCACTGCACGGGCTTGCTGATGAACTACATCCACTGCTCTCTTGTGTCGCCGTCCGGCGCACATAACGCTCGAAGCCAAGCGTGTGAAGCAGCCATCCGGCACCTACCGCGACCACCAAAGCGGCGAGCACATAGATAGCAGTAAGTGTCCATCCAAACGTGGCAACCAGCAGGCCGACGACGATAGGATTCAGCAACGGAGATGTGAAAAGAAACACCATCATCGGCCCAAAACCGGCCCGTGCCTGAATCAACCCTTTCAACATGGGGATAGTCGAGCAACTACAGAAGGGCGTTATAGCTCCTAAACCAGCAGCAAGAAAATAGCCTCGCTTCCCACTGGAAGTCAGTAACGCTTCCACCTTGGATGGTGGGATGTGACGTTGAAGAACTCCGACCAGCAAGCTAATGCCAATGAATAAAACCGATAGCTCGATAGCGAGAAAGGCGAACATGCCTAGAGCGTCTTGGAGTTGAGGTGACATTCAATATTACTCCTATATTTCTAGTTTTATCGAAATGATGTACGCAGTCTACTTGCGTTTATCCGACCTGTCAACTATAATTCTAGAAACATCGAATTATTGGGGCGTGCTATGGATCACGAAAAGGTTGCAGCCAGCTTAGCTGAGCTAGGGAATAGTCACCGACTGTCCGTGTTCCGCTTTCTGGTCAAAGCTGGCCATGATGGGGCTTCGGTCGGAGATATCCAGAAGGGGCTGGGTATTCCTGCTTCGACGCTATCACATCACCTTGCGCGCATGGCCAAGGTAGGGCTGATCCGGCAGGAGAAACATAGCCGCACGATTGTCTGTATACCCGAGTATGGGCACCTAGAGAATTTGATCGGTTTCTTACAAGAGGAATGTTGTGCAGGTGTCCGGATTGCGCATGAACCAGAACCGCTTTGACGCTTGCCCAGCTCTCGCTGTCCTCCCTAGTCAGCATCGCTATGAAGACTCAGGCGAAGGTGGAAACAGAAAATTGGCAGTAGAGTAGGCTGAAGAGGATCAATCAGATAATCCGCTGAGAAAGATTTTCTTCTTTACATCTTTGACATTTTATCAACCAGAAATTCCGGATACCCCTAATTTCTTGTTTTCTTTTGAGAATCGAAGACAACATGGAATCCATCGGTCGCTCCGTAAATTCAGCATTACAATTATCCAAGCGTGGCGGTGGTGTCGCATTTTTAATGAGCAACTTACGTGAACAAGGCGCTCCAATAAAATTGATTGAGAATCAATCATCTGGTGTAGTCCCTGTCATGAAAATGCTAGAAGATGCCTTTTCCTACGCTAACCAATTAGGGGCTCGTCAAGGTGCCGGAGCCGTTTATTTACACGCGCATCATCCTGACATTATGCGTTTTCTTGATACTAAACGGGAAAATGCCGATGAAAAAATACGCATCAAAACGCTTTCTCTAGGGGTTGTTATTCCTGATATCACTTTCCAGTTAGCAAAAGATAATCAAGATATGTATTTGTTCTCTCCTTATGATATTGAACGCATATATGGTGTTCCAATGTCCGAAATTAGTGTGACAGAGAAATACCATGAAATGGTAAATAACAAGGGGATCAAAAAATACAAAATTAATGCGCGAGAATTTTTCCAAACCTTAGCTGAAATTCAATTTGAATCGGGATATCCCTATATTCTCTTCGAGGACACTGCCAACCGGGCCAACCCAATCGCAGGGCGAATTAATATGAGCAACTTGTGTTCGGAAATACTGCAAGTTAATCGCCCTAGTACTTATGAAGATGATTTAAGCTACCAACAGATTGGTAAAGATATTAGCTGTAACTTAGGTTCAATGAATATCGCTAAAACAATGGACTCCCCTAATTTTGCTCAGTCTATTGAGGCTGCTGTGCGGGCTTTAAGTGCAGTTTCAGATATGAGTGATATACGCTCAGTCCCTTCTATTGCACAAGGTAACCGCCAATCCCATGCCATTGGCTTAGGGCAAATGAATTTACATGGCTACCTTGCAAGGGAGCACATTCATTATGGTTCTGAAGAAGCGTTGGATTTTACCAATATTTATTTTTACTGTGTCACTTATTATGCGCTAAAAACATCCAACCAATTAGCCAGAGAAAGAAAAACTGCATTTGTTGGCTTTGAACACTCTACATATGCCTCTGGTGAATATTTCGATAAATATATCAACAACCTTTGGTTACCAAAGACACAGAATGTGCAGGAATTATTCCGACGTTCGGGTATCGAAATTCCAAGTCGTGAAGATTGGCTAGCCTTGAAACAGTCAATTATGACCCACGGAATTTACAACCAGAATCTGCAAGCTATCCCTCCGACAGGTTCAATTTCCTATATTAATAATTCAACATCTAGCATTCATCCTATCGTTTCACGAATAGAAATTCGTAAAGAAGGTAAAATTGGGCGCGTCTACTACCCTGCTCCTTTTATGGATAACAAAAATCTAGAGTATTACCAAGATGCTTACCAAATCGGGCCAGAAAAAATTATTGATACCTATGCAATGGCCACTCAACATGTTGACCAAGGTTTATCTTTAACCCTATTTTTTAAAGATGATGCCACTACCCGCGATATCAATCGTGCGCAAATATATGCATGGCGAAAAGGGATAAAAACACTGTATTACATTAGGTTACGCCAAACCGCCCTAGAAGGAACCGAAGTCGAAGGCTGCGTATCTTGCACTCTGTAATAGGAAAAAATCAAATGACCACCAGCACATCTTATACACCTGTTAAAGCTATCAACTGGAACCGACTTCAAGACGATAAAGATTTAGAAGTTTGGAACCGGTTAACCACCAACTTTTGGTTACCTGAAAAAATCCCGCTCTCCAATGACACACCATCTTGGAACACGCTTACTGCGGCAGAAAAACAGCTCACTATTCGAGTATTCACTGGCTTAACGTTACTCGATACCATCCAAAATACGGTTGGTGCTCCTTGTTTAATGCCTGATGCTCAAACCCCTCATGAAGAAGCCGTATTATCTAATATTAGCTTCATGGAAGCGGTACACGCTCGGTCTTATAGCTCAATATTTTCAACATTGTGCTCGACCACTGATGTCGATGACGCATACCGTTGGAGTGAAGAAAATACAGCGTTACAGAATAAAGCCAAAATCATCCTTTCTTATTATTGCAATTCACATCCACTGAAGAAAAAAATTGCGAGTGTATTTTTAGAATCATTCCTTTTTTATTCAGGGTTTTATTTACCTATGTATTGGTCAAGTCGAGGTAAATTAACTAATACCGCAGACCTCATTCGATTAATTATTAGGGATGAAGCTGTACATGGATATTATATTGGCTATAAATTTCAAAACTCATTACAACAATATGATAATGAAGTACAAAAAGAAATTAAAGATTTCACTTTTTCATTATTACTTGATTTATATGAAAATGAAGTTAAGTATACGCAAGAACTGTATGACTCGGTGGGTTGGTCAGAAGATGTAAAAAAATTCCTTCATTATAATGCGAATAAAGCATTAATGAATTTAGGTTATGAAGCATTATTCCCAGATACAGTGACAGATGTTAGTGCTGCAATATTATCCGCATTATCCCCAGATGCGAATGAAAACCATGATTTCTTTTCGGGCTCTGGCTCATCTTATATTATTGGAAAGGCAGTAAGTACCGAGGATGATGATTGGAACTTCTAATAAACCAGTAAATTTAGTTTATCTATCAAAGCAAATCCCCTAAAAAACTATATCATGATGAATAATAATGATTTTATTTATCATGATATTTTTTAGCTCAAAAAACAGACAATTCATTTCGTTTTTTATATGTATATCTGTTTGATTACTCATTTTTAATGAGTCAATCTGGCAAATTATTTGAAAATAATCCATATTTCAATTATTTTTGATAAGATAAATTAATATAAACTAGTGTATATTACATTTATTTTTCTACTCTAAATGTTAATTTTTATCCGTATTAATAATAAATTAAAAACTTATTACTCCAATAGATTGTATTAAATGCGCTATCTAATAAATTCAGTCTCACCAGTTAGTTAACCTATAGGATCTTAAATTAACGCACTAACGAATTAGGCTAATTATTTCTTTAATCAGCAAGAATAATTCGTCTTTTCTGCATGTGATTTTTTTGATTAATTATGCTTAACCGAGGGTTGTCAGTCGATTTTATTATGCTAGGGTTTATTGCTTGCAAGTTTTGCTAATAACTAAAACAGGAATAATTAAATTTAAACCATAATGATCGAACCCATTAAACTAAAATAGGAATTTCTGCCCTAATAATTTTCAACCGATAGTCGCAATTTTAAAATATTGTTTAAGCTATCACGACAGAATTAATCACATTCAATATGGGCAATCATTCTTCCTTATTGATTGAAAGTTGGGTAAATAATATATGGCAACAAAATTAGAAGTTAAAAATTTATATAAAATTTTTGGGGAAAATCCTGATCCGGCCTTCAAGCTACTGAAATCAGGAATGAGTAAAGATGATATCTTTGAAAAAACAGGCCTAACCGTAGGTGTTCAAGATGTTAATCTGACGATTGAAGAAGGCGAGATCTTTGTCGTGATGGGGCTTTCTGGCTCAGGGAAATCCACGTTGGTACGCCTCCTCAATCGCCTGATAGAACCGACAAGTGGCCAAGTCATGATTGATGGAGAAGACATCTCCGGTATTACTGACAAAGCACTGCGTGAAGTTCGACGAACTAAAATCAGTATGGTGTTTCAATCATTTGCACTTATGCCGCATATGAACGTGATTGATAACACTGCTTTTGGTATGGAACTTTCTGGTATTTCGAAAGAAGAACGGCATAAAAAAGCAATGGATGCCCTTCAACAAGTCAACCTAGAGAAATGGGCTAACTCATACCCTGATGAACTGTCAGGAGGTATGCGTCAACGTATAGGGTTGGCAAGAGCACTAGCCAATGACCCTGATATCCTATTAATGGATGAGGCTTTTTCTGCGCTAGATCCCTTGATCCGAACTGAAATGCAAGATGAGTTGCTCTCTTTACAAGGGGATAAACAGCGCACCGTTGTTTTTATTTCCCATGACCTTGATGAAGCCATGAGAATTGGTGATCGCATTGCCATCATGCAAGGGGGAGTCGTTGTTCAAATAGGCACTCCAGATGAAATTCTGAATAACCCTGCGAATGATTACGTCAAAACATTCTTCCGTGGCGTTGATATTAGCCAAGTCTTTAGCGCCAAAGATATTGCTCGTCGGCGACCTGATGCTCTTTTACATATCGCACCGGGTTTTGGTCCGCGTTCTGCCCTTAAAGTTCTAAATGACGAGGACCGCTATCATGGTTATTTGATCTCTCGAGGTCATACCTTTGTCGGTGTCGTTTCTGTTGAATCCCTCGAAAAAGCGCTCCGTGAAAAAGCCGGTATTGAATCTGCAATTTTAACCGATATCGAGCCTATTCAAGGCGATACATCTTTGAATGAAGTTATCTCAACTGTAGCGCAAGCTCCTTGTGCGGTACCAGTCATTAACGAAAAAAATCGTTATTTGGGGGTAATTTCGAAAGGAATGCTGTTGCAAGCACTGGATAAGGAGACGCCAAATGAGTAAACATAATCAAGAACAAACAACTAACCAGCAAGATCCATGGGCGGATGCTTCAGTGCAAGAAGCCCCAACACAAACCCCAGAAACTGCTGCTGATGATCCATGGGCTGCGAGCTCCGATAATAGCCAAACATCTTCAGATGACCCATGGGGTAATGCCCCAACAACAGATGCACCAGCGGAATCTGGCAGCAACGACTGGTTAGATGCAGCGCCAACAGATGGCGTATCAATTGATCAATTTAACTTTATGGACCCATTTCAGCACACATTGTTACCATTAGATTCGTGGGTAACTCACGGTATTGATTGGGTAGTACAAAATTTTCGCCCAGTATTCCAAGCTATTCGTGCACCAATTGATTTTATTCTCAGTGGGTTCGAGCAATTTTTAACCTCCCTGCCCTCCCCCGTTGCCATTATTTTATTTGCTTTATTAGCATGGCAATTCGCAGGAAGAGCAATGGGTATTGCAACATTCGTTTCAATGATTGTTATCGGGGCAATCGGAGCATGGTCAGAAGCCATGGTCACATTATCATTAGTATTAACGTCTCTGTTATTTTGTATTGTTATCGGGTTACCCCTCGGAATATGGCTTGCACGTAGTGATAGAGCAGCAAAAGTAGTCCGTCCACTACTCGATGCCATGCAAACAACACCCGCGTTTGTCTACCTAGTCCCCATTGTGATGTTATTTGGTATTGGTAATGTACCTGGCGTGGTGGTCACCATTATTTTTGCATTACCCCCGATCATTCGTTTAACCATTTTAGGTATTAAACAAGTCCCAGCAGACTTAATTGAAGCCGCAGAGTCATTCGGAGCCAGCCCTAGCCAAATGCTATTCAAAGTCCAGTTACCTTTAGCTATGCCGACAATTATGGCAGGGGTAAACCAAACATTGATGTTAGCACTATCCATGGTGGTGATCGCCTCTATGATTGCTGTCGGGGGCTTAGGACAAATGGTTCTACGCGGGATAGGACGCTTAGATATGGGATTAGCCTCTGTTGGTGGGGTTGGGATCGTCATCCTTGCTATCGTATTAGACCGCTTTACACAATCGTTAGGCCAAGATACACGTGGCAAAGCACTATCACGCTGGTATCAAAAAGGCCCTATTGGGTTAATCACTCGCCCATTCAGTAAAAAATAAACACGTTCAACACATCCTCCATCCACGATAGAGCCATTATTTGGCTCTTCGCTTGCAAAGCCAAGCGACGAACCAAAATAGAAGGATAAACATAATGAGAAAGCCAATTATTCTTGCAACTGCCCTGACTGCTATTCTTAGCTCTTCACTCGCGTATGCGGAGTCATTACCGGGTAAAGGAATTAAAATAAACCCTGTACAAAGCACCATCAGTGAGGAAACATTCCAAACCTTAATTGTCTCAAAAGCCCTTGAAAAGCTCGGCTATGATATTAACCCTATCAAAGAAGTGGATTACAACGTTGCCTATTCCTCTATTGCCAATGGAGACGCAACTTTCCTAGCCGTAAGTTGGGTACCTTTACATGATGCACAATATGAAGCTGCCGGTGGTGATAAAGCCTTTTATCGCCAAGGGGACTATGTTGTCAATGCAGCACAAGGCTATTTAATTGATAAAAAAACCGCTGATAAATATAACATTACCAACATTGAGCAATTAAAAGACCCAAAAATCGCAAAATTATTTGACTCTAACGGTAACGGTAAAGCGGACTTAACTGGCTGTAACCCCGGTTGGGGCTGTGAAGCTGCGATCAATACACATTTAAAAGCTTACGACCTTGAAAAATCTATCGATCACAATCAAGGAAACTACGCGGCTATGATGGCCGATACCATCACGCGCTACAAAGAAGGGAAACCTATTTTCTACTATACCTGGACCCCTTACTGGATCAGTGATGTGTTAAAACCAGGCCGTGATGTAGTTTGGTTAGAAGTGCCTTTCTCGGCAATGCCGAATGGTGAAAAAACAGATACTACGCTTCCTAATGGCAAAAACTATGGTTTCCCACCAAACACAATGCACATTGTAGCGAATAAAAAATGGGCTGCCGATAACCCTGCTGCGGCGAAATTGTTTTCCATTATGAAATTACCTATTGCCGATGTGAATGCGCAAAACTTAAGGATGCATAATGGAGAAGCTTCTCAAGCTGATATTGAACGCCATGTGAATGGATGGATTAAAGCACACCAATCCACTTTCGATGGCTGGGTTGAAGAAGCAAAACAAGCTGCCAAATAAGTTAAACTACTGAGCAAAAACTAAAAACCATCTTCTTCTTGAAGATGGTTTTTTTTATAAATAGCGAAAAGAAATAAACCAAGCTTTTGAATTTTGTTTATAGTATTTGCCTAATTGATGATTGGTAATAAAAAATGAAACAACCACAAACGGCTGAACTCACTACTGGCCTAACCATTTTAATGGCAATTTCGACAGGTTTAGTTGTCGCTAGTAATTACTATGCTCAACCTCTGTTAGAGACTATTGCCGAGCAATTTAACCTTACCACCAATATGGCTGGGTTTATTGTGACCGCTGCCCAGTTGGGGTACGCTGCTGGTTTACTATTTTTAGTCCCTTTAGGGGATTTATTTGAACGTAAACGCTTAATTTTGGTTATGACCTTTCTTTCCGCGTTAGGTCTCCTAATTACAGCTTTATCAAATCATGTATGGCAAATATTATTAGGTACAGCTCTCACTGGTTTATTTTCAGTGGTCGCTCAAGTACTTATTCCACTAGCAGCATCTATCGCCAAACCACATCAACGCGGTAAAGCGGTTGGTATCATTATGAGTGGGTTACTGCTTGGAATTTTACTTGCAAGGACAGTTTCAGGGGCTGTCGCCATGGTGGGTGGCTGGAGAGCTATCTATTGGGTAGCTTTCGCTTTATTGATCCTATTGATGATTGTGCTAGCCATCAAATTGCCTCGCTATCACCAAAAAACCAATCTGAACTATTTTCAGTTACTTGGCTCTATCGGTCGCTTATTTTTTGGTACTCCCGTGCTTGCCGTAAGAGCCTCGCTCGGAGCACTTTCATTTGCTAATTTTGGTTTACTATGGACAGCGATGGCTTTTTTATTGGCAAGCCCACCGTTTAATTACTCTGAAGGCACTATTGGCTTATTTGGTCTGGTTGGGGCTGCTGGAGCATTCATGGCATCTCAGGCAGGACATCTTGTTGATAAAGGGAAAGGCAAACTCCTGACCACAATTGGGCTCGTTTTGTTGTTGTTATCGTGGATACCTATAGGGTTAGCTAAACACTCTCTCGTTGCATTTATTATTGGCGTCTTAGTTCTCGACCTTGCAGTACAAGCTGTTCACGTAACAAGTCAAAGTACGTTATACCGTATTTTACCAGAGGCTCGTAATCGGCTTACTGCCGGTTATATGACCAGTTATTTTATTGGTGGAGCGCTAGGCTCACTACTTTCGGGTTATGCTTATGAACATGCAGGATGGGAAGGCGTAGCCATTTCCGGTGTTATCTTAACTGCAATCAGTTTAATTATTTGGGCAATTGGTATTCGTTTTGACCCTACCATCACCGCGCAGGATCAATAACGTTTCTGCAGATAAAAACGCAGCTAACATTTCAGACAAAATGCTAGCTGCAGTGCTTTAACACATAAACAAACCTAACATATCAAAGTGATACCCTATAAGTTTATCAAATAAATATTTTGAATATTGAATTAATAAATATTCATATATTCATTAAATAGTTTTATTTGTTATAATAACTAAGGCGAAAGTTAGCAAATGACACTGTTAAACAAATACTATATCTTAATTAAAAGGTATACTAATAGTTAGTTGTGGCAATTATTAACACATAGAATAATATATAAATTAAACAAAACTCGGTATTTATACGTAATAATTAAAATGTTCCATCTAACTTGTAATTATTGAGTAATAAAAAAAGTGGTATTGAGTTAATGTGATGTGATTATATATTGTTTTATATGATTATATTTAGTGCCTAAATCGATTTATTTTTGGTTGCTTCATAACCAATCATGTCTAAAAAAGCAAAAATGATTGGTTACGCTATACTGAAACCTGTAAATTACATTCATAAAATTTATGAATGATGTATCATAATCAAAATAAAATCGACGGTATTAAGTAAGTATAATTGCTAATTCTATCTTTTAATATACCATTTAGGTGGTTGATGACAGTTGTAATCTTACCAACTGAAACTAATAAGGTATCCAAATAATGGAAAGTTCATTTACACCGACTGAAGAACTACTAAACGCTCGTGTTGCACAGCAAGATTCACATGAAGCACCGATTCCGTATCAAGAAATTCTCTTAACACGCCTATGTATGCATGTTCATGGCAAGCTACTTGAATCACGTAATAACATGTTAAGAGCTCAAGGTATTAATGAAACTTTATTCATGGCATTAATGATCCTTGATACAAAAGACTCCCGTAGTATCCAGCCCTCTGAACTTAGTGCAGCACTCGGTTCCTCACGAACCAACGCCACACGCATAGCCGATGAGCTTGAAAAAAATGGTTGGATTGAACGTAAAGAAAGCCATAACGACAGACGTTGCCTACACTTGCATTTGACTGAGAAAGGAACTGAATTCTTAAATGGTTTATTGCCACCTCAGCATGGCGCCCTTATTGATATTTGGTCTGTTTTGGATGCTAATGAAAAACAACAGCTGGATATGCTGATGCGTAAATTACTCACCAAACTGGATACGATAAAAGATTAACCATGATCTTTATAGGGTTAATGTATTTGAGGCATTCTTACGCTCAAAGGTGAAAAAAAACTTTTCAGCTAACAATATTTCGTTATCCTTTCATTCTTATGCTTTGCGATATCCCATCGAGCAGCAAAATCATTTGTAGTCTTAGTTTCCAGTGGTTAATCCCTAACTACTGGAAACAATTGTGATCCCTATCCATCGAACATGGAGAATATGAGTATGAGTTCCCCTGAGGAAATGCAACAAACGCAGACTCCCCAACCAAATAAAAAAAGACAACGTAGAAATGCGCTCGTGTTTTTAACCATTATTTTTATTGCTATTGGCGTTGGCTGGGCTGTTTACTGGTATCTCGTACTTCGTCATTATGAGTCTACAGACAATGCATATGTCGCAGGTAACCAAGTACAAATTCAATCTCAAGTTTCTGGAAGTGTCATGACGGTCAATGTTGATAACACTGACTTCGTCAAAAGTGGGACCACGCTAGTCACGCTCGACCCTAGGGATGCAGAAATAGCACTTGAAAAAGCAAAAACAGAACTTGCCAATAGTGTGCGCCAAACACGCCAACACATAATTAACAGCCGCCAATTGCAAGCGAACATTGCCGTTAAGCGTTCAGAACTTAACCGATTACAAAATGATTTAAAACGCAGAGAAGTTCTAGGTAGTAGCAATGTTATCGGCAAAGAAGAACTACAACATGCCAGAGAGGCTGTCGTCAGTGCAAAAGCCGCATTAGATATGGCAATTGAACAGTACAATGCCAATCAAGCCATTGTTCTTAACACCCCAATAGCAAAACAACCCGCTGTAGAACAAGCCGCAACACAAGTGAGAAACGCTTGGTTAACCTTACAACGAACTAAAATCGTCAGCCCCGTCGATGGTTATGTTTCCCGCCGCAGTGTACAAGTAGGTTCACAGATTACGCCTTCAACACCATTAATGGCTATCGTCCCTTCTAGTGGCATGTGGATTGACGCTAATTTTAAAGAAACTCAACTTGCGGATATGCGTATTGGCCAAACTGCAAAGGTCACCACTGATTTCTACGGTAAAGATATTGTTTTCAATGGAACCGTCGTCGGTTTAGATATGGGGACAGGAAGTGCATTTTCATTACTCCCTGCACAAAATGCGAGCGGTAATTGGATCAAAGTCGTACAACGTCTCCCCGTTCGTATCGCCTTAGATGCTAATCAAGTTGAAGAGCATCCCCTGCGCATAGGGTTATCAACTGAAGTGACCGTCGATACTTTAAATAAAGATGGCAAAGTACTTTCTAAAGGCATGCGCGATACACCTGCATACCACACTGCAGCATTAGCCGTTGATATGTCACCTGCCGATAAAATAGTTACTGAGATAATTAATAATAACTCAGGGAATAAATAAGTGAGGGAGCAACCGTGACGCCAGCACCGTTAACAGGATCAAAACTTGCTTGGATGACTATTGCCCTTTCATTGGCAACCTTTATGCAAGTACTTGACTCTACGATTGCTAACGTAGCGATCCCAACTATTGCGGGTAACTTAGGTGCTTCTAACTCACAGGGAACTTGGGTAATTACCTCCTTTGGTGTCGCTAATGCAATTTCAATTCCAATCACTGGCTGGCTAGCTCGCCGGATAGGCGAAGTAAGATTATTTTTGTGGTCGACAGGGCTATTTGCTTTAACTTCATGGCTATGTGGCATTTCTAGTAGTTTAGAAATGCTAATTTTATTCCGTGTATTGCAAGGCTTAGTTGCGGGACCACTGATCCCATTATCTCAGAGCCTGCTTCTTAATAACTACCCACCAGCTAAGCGAAATATGGCATTAGCTCTTTGGTCAATGACCATTGTCATTGCGCCTATTTGCGGGCCAATTCTTGGTGGGTACATTAGTGACAACTATCATTGGGGCTGGATATTTTTTATCAACGTACCATTTAGTATCGCGATTATTTTTGCCATCATGAAAACACTAAAAGGTCGTGAAACAAAAATATCGATACAACGCATTGATACTATTGGTTTAGTATTGCTTGTAGTAGGGATTGGCGCACTACAAATCATGCTTGACCAAGGCAAAGAACTCGATTGGTTTAACTCTACCGAAATTATTGTTTTGACCATAATTGCCGTTGTTGCTATTGCTTTCCTGATCGTATGGGAGCTCACGGATGAACACCCCGTAATTGACCTTTCACTATTTAAAGAACGGAATTTTACTATTGGCTGCTTATCCCTAAGCCTCGCTTACATGCTATATTTTGGGACCATTGTATTACTGCCCCAATTATTGCAGGAGGTTTACGGCTATACCGCAACATGGGCAGGCTTGGCTTCTGCACCCGTTGGTTTATTACCCTTGTTAATTACCCCAATAATTGGTCGTTTTGGTAACCGAATTGACATGCGCTATCTGGTTACATTCAGCTTTATTATCTATGCTGTTTGTTACTATTGGCGAGCTTATACCTTTGAACCGGATATGAGTTTCGCAGCAGCAGCATGGCCACAATTTGTACAAGGCCTAGCCATCGCCTGTTTCTTTATGCCACTAACAACCATTACCTTATCAGGCCTACCGCCTGAGAAAATGGCTTCAGCATCCAGCCTATCCAACTTTACCCGTACATTAGCAGGGGCAATAGGGACATCGATTACTACCACGATGTGGACACAAAGGGAATCAATGCACCATGAAAACCTCACAGAGTTTGTCAACCCTTACAACCCTAATGCCCAATATATGTATCATGAACTGGCAAAGATTGGTTTGAATGAGCAACAAAGTGCTGCATATTTAGCGAAAACCATTACAGACCAAGGGCTTATTATCTCCGCAAATGAGATCTTTTGGTTATCCGCAGGGATTTTTATCTTATTAATGGTCATTGTTTGGTTTGCAAAACCCCCATTCGGTGCAGGTTCAAAAGGTGGTGGTGCACATTAGCCCCCGCTTTATCATCCTAGCCCCACTTTTTATGTGGGGTTATTTTTTTGCTTATCGCCTTTCTAACCAATACACTAATTCACTAATCAGATTGCTCAGGTAAATTATCATGAAATCATGGGTTGAAAATAGCCAGCTAGTAGAACTGATCAACACCTTAGATGACTTCCAAGCAGAGCAATACCGCAAAAAACTTATTTGCTATGTCAATCAATACCAAGAAATTTACCCTTTCGATATATTGGACGATGTTCAGGCTTATCTGCAGCTAAAACTTGAAGCTGATGACCTTGATTTTACTTGTATTCCACAAGAAGTTACTCAAGCCATCGAAACAGGCTATTATGAATACTGCATCAGTTTAAATGAAATTTCTGCAGCTTATAAAATCGTGACAAAAGTAACACCATTAACCCGCTTAGACCTTATTCAATTCGCAAATCATTTGCTAGAAGCTTATTCATGTAATTATTCCGAAGAGGAATTTTTAGCCCCTAAATTAACTGAGCTAGTTTGCTTATTGCATAAATAATATTCTTTATACAAAAAATATTACATATTTGCTCAGTCATAGGCTTATAGCGCAATAACAACTCAACGAGTGAAACTCATTAAGCCATAAATAATTAATCGGCTATTGCTAAAAATACCCCCCATAATAGAAGTTAAGCCCGCATGACTTTTAATTTGCTATTTCGTCACGTATTTGTTCCCCCACTCACACATCATATTGAGAACTGGAATTAACGTTTTTCCTCGGGGAGTTAAACTATATTCTACTTTAGGGGGGATTTGAGGGTATTCCTCTCTAAATACTAAACCATCTTTTTCTAACTCTTTAAGCGTCGAACTTAATGTCTTGTAAGTAATCGTTCCGATACAACGTTGTAACTCATTAAAACGGATCACTTCTTTATGTTGGGCTAACCAATACAAAATGATCATTTTATATTTGCCATTGATAACGGAAAGCGTATACCCGAAGCCAGTTTCTTGCGGGTTAATACCACTCAAAGCACATAATATTTCCTCTCTATTTTTCATATTATCACTATCCTTTAGGTAAGTATGTGTCGTCAGTGTGCGTATTTTCTTTTTTGAAATTGGATTTTATACTGCCAATACTTTCAAACAAAGGAATAATTTAGTGAAAACTTTAATCGTCGTCGCTCATCCTAATATGCAAGACTCTGTTATTAATCGTCATCTATTAGAACAAGCCGCCAAACAAACCAATGACTTTACGATCCATAATATTTATGAAGCTTATCCAGATTGGAATATTGATGTTGCTAGAGAGCAAGCGCTAATTGAAGCCCATGACAATGTGATCTTACAATTTCCTATTTATTGGTTTAACTCTCCGCCATTACTTAAGAAATGGCTAGACGATGTATTTACTTATGGGTGGGCATATGGTTCACAAAGTCACGACAGACTGAAAGAAAAAACGATCGCTTTAGCCGTTACCGCTGGAATTAGGGATGAGGACTACCATGCTGAAGGAAAATATCAGTATACACTCGCTGAGATATTGCGGCCGTTCGAAGTTACCGTCTTATACATTAATGCTAAATGGGGCGGCTTTTTTGGGTTTTATGGTACCGAAACATATGACGAAAAAGGACTAACTGAATTATCACCTGAAGGGAATATTACGGATAAACAAATGACCCAATATTTAGAATTTATTGAATCAATAAATTGTTAAGTTAGCTCTCACTTTATACGAGCTAAATGTAAATCCAGAACTAGCTTTATATTTAGCTAGCCTGGATTTAATTTTTACTCAGTGCGCTATTACTTAACTTGGTTTTGCTGCCACCATTGCGCCAACATAATTCCAGTTGCAACAGACACGTTCAAGCTTTCTACTTTACCTGTACCGCCAATATACAGACTCATATCCCCTTGATCCCACGTGCTATCACTTAAGCCATCACTTTCTTGGCCTAATACTAAGACCATTTTAGCGGGTAACTTAGCTTTCGCTAAATCTTGGCTTCCTTTATGGCTAGAGGTAGTCACAATGGTATAACCTGCTTGACGAAATTTATCCAACGTTGAGGTTAAACCGTCAGCATCAATCGCTTTAATATGCTCAGCGCCGCCTTCTGCGGTACGAATTGCTGCACCAGACTCTAGCATGCCAGCATCTTGCAAAATAACGCCTTTCACACCGAAGTGGGCACAGCTACGCATCATTCCGCCTAGGTTATGTGGGTTACCTACATCTTCTAGTGCTAATACACAATCTTTCTCTGCCGCTTGCTGTATATAAGCATCTGCGCTCATTCCACCACGCTTTTTGATGATAAAACAGACACCACCATGGTGTTCAGTGCCCGATGCCTTTGATAACTCTTCATCATCAACAACATGGTAAGCTTTACGGTTTGCCGCCATCCATTTTAATGCATCACGAAAACGTGGCGTCACAGATTGTAAGAACCACGCACGAACAATCGCATCAGGCCGGTTCTTAAACATAGCTTGGCATGCGTTTTCACCATAGATACGCGTTTCTTCCTGACGTTGCTTACGTAATTGCTCCGGGTCTATTTGGCTTTTACCCGCAATTCCACCATGGTCGTTAACCAGTTCTTCGCTATCTGGTTTAGAAACAGTGCGCCATGGTGAACGCTCACGAGATACATCATCGCGGCTATCAGAACGACGCTCCGGACGATTAGGGCGCCCACCACGGTCATTTCTTCCATCACGTCGGTCATTACTGCGTTTATCATTACCACGTCTATCGTCACGCCCTCCGTCACGACCGCCACGGCGTTTATCATTATTTTTATTGTTGTCCGCTTCTTCACTACGGACATACATCACTTTTACTTTGCCGTTTTTACCACTAAATTCATTCGAGTCGTTCATCACTATCCCCTACTAAGCTATGGCGCGAAGATTACATGATGTTGCAAGGCTACGCCACCGATTCACGCTATTATCTCACCGAAAACTTATTGAATATACTTCTATCGTATAGAAATCGTTTTGCGTACAATAAGCCCCTCATTTTAAATCCCCTAAAAACCTTAATTAACCATGACCCCGAATGCAGTTTATCACCTTCGCCAGCAGCGCCTTGCATTATCAACTAAGCCTTTTAAAGCCAGAGGTTGTCGAGTAAAACGCTGTGAATATTGCTTGTTACCTGTTCCACAATGCTTATGCAAAGATACGGTATCATCACAAGCAAAAAGCCAATTTTGCTTAATTATGTTTGATGGCGAAGTATTTAAACCAAGTAATACTGGGAAATTGATTGCAGATATTTTGCCTAATACCCTCGCATTCCAATGGTCAAGGACTGAACCGGACGCGCAGTTATTAGCTATATTACAAGACACCACAAAACAACCATATCTTATTTTTCCAGAGAGCTACGCTGAAAGTGAACGCACCGTGGTAAATCAACCAAATATCTCTGAAAAACCCCCGTTGTTTATTTTATTGGATGGCACTTGGCCTGAAGCCCGTAAAATGTTTCGAAAAAGCCCTTATCTCAATAATCTTCCAATGCTTTCAATCAATACCAAAGCAAGAACTGATTATTTATTACGGACGCCATCAAGGGAAGAACAACACTGTACAGCGGAAGTTGCTGCAACAGTTTTAGAATTAGCTGGGGATACCAACGCATCTCAACAATTGTTCAGCCACTTCAACCTATTTCGCCACAAATATCTTGAAGGTAAACCTCACCATCCAATGGCACAAATGATGCTAAATGAAACCTCGCTCTAACTATTTTTGGGTAATTTTTTAATTTATTTTACGCACGTAGTACCAAGAAATTTTAACTTTCGGACCATCATCATCATAAAACGTGAACGTGCTTGTATAAATTAATTAAATTGGCAGGATAAACTAGCGCAAAGTCAAAGTTAGGGCATAGTATTCATAAGTATTACTCAGCCTATTTTATCTATTGAGCTTTTAGTTCGTTCCAGCAAAACGGAAGGTTACCAATCATGGGTTTAGTGAGTCAGCTAGAATCTTTATTCAGACCAAAGTCTATTGTTGTTATTGGGGCATCTGAAAATCCGAACCGTGCAGGTTCGGTGATGATGAAAAATCTCCTAACCAGTGGCTTCAAAGGGCCAATCCTTCCTGTTAACCCAAACCGTCATTCAGTACTTGGTGTATTTGCTTATCCATCAGTTGATGAACTCCCTCTTAAACCTGATCTTGCTGTAATTTGCACTCATTACTCACGGAATATCGATTGTTTGCATCAATTAGGCGCTGTTGGTTGTAAGGTTGTGATTGTTTTATCATCCCCTTCTATTCAATTTAATGAACTTAAAAAAGTTGCTCAACAGTACCAAATGCGGTTACTTGGCCCAAATAGCTTAGGCTTCCTTGCCCCATGGCAAGGGCTAAATGCCAGTTTTTCACCTATTCCAATTTTAAAAGGAAAACTCGCCTTTATCTCTCAATCTGCCGCGGTCTCAAACACTGTTCTTGACTGGGCAAGGCACAGAGAAATCGGTTTTTCCTACTTTATTGCCCTTGGTGATAGCATCGATATCGATATCGATGACTTATTGGATTACTTAGCTCGGGACAGTAAAACAAGTGCTATTTTGCTTTATCTTGAGAACATCAGTGATGCAAGGCGCTTTTTGTCTTCATCTCGTAGTGCATCACGTAATAAGCCAATTTTAGTCATAAAAAGTGGTCGTACGCGTAAAGCACAAGAACTACTCGGTGATAAACCTAGCTTAGACGCCGCCTATGATGCGGCTATCCAACGGGCCGGGCTTTTACGTGTACAAGACACTCATGAAATGTTTTCCGCCGTAGAAACATTAAGTTATATGACGCCATTACGGGGGGAACGCCTGTCTATCATGAGCAATGGTTCAGCACCCGCAGCGATGGCATTAGATGAACTACTGTTACGCAATGGTAAGCTGGCTAAGCTAAGTATTGAAACCGAAAATGAATTAAGCTCTTTATTGCCTCTTGATTTATCAACGCAAAATCCTATCGACTTAGGGGATGACTCAACGGTTGAACGCTACATCAATGTGCTAAATAAAATGCTTGATAGCCACGACCACGATGCTTTGTTATTGATCCACACACCGAGTGCGATCACTGAAAGCAAAATAATGGCAGAAAAAATTATTAAGGCCATAAAACAGCACCCTAGGGGGAAATGGCTAACCATCCTAACCAATTGGTGCGGCGAATATTCATCTCAAGAATCACGCCGACTTTTCAGTGAAGCTGGTATTCCAACTTATCGTACTCCTGAAGGGGCTATTACCGCCTATATGCATATGGTGGAATACCGCCGTAATCAAAAACAACTCAAAGAAACTCCAGCGCTCCCTGTGGGTATTACGGCAAACACTCAGCAAGCTCATGAATACATCCAACAAGCATTAACTAACAACAACCTTCATTTAGATACCCATGAAGTCCAGCCTATCTTAAAGGCATATGGCTTAAACAGCCTTCCAACATGGATTGCCCATTCAAGTGATGAGGCCATTGAAATTGCAGAAAAAATTGGTTATCCCGTTGCATTAAAACTACGTTCTCCAGATATTGTCCATAAATCTGAAGTACAGGGGGTTATGCTTTATTTACGTAATGCGAAAGAAGTCGAGGATGCCGCAAAAGCAATTATTGAGCGTGTTTCCACTAATTTCCCTAATGCACGCATTGAAGGGTTACTGGTACAAAGTATGGCAAACCGAGCTGGGGCCCAAGAGCTAAGAATTGCTGTTGAATTAGACCCCGTATTTGGTCCCTTAATTATGTTAGGAGAAGGCGGTATTGAATGGCAACAAGAAAGCCAAGCAGCCGTCGCCTTGCCGCCACTTAATATGGCTTTGGCCCGTTATCTGGTAATCAATGCAATTAAAGGATATAAAATCAAATCCAGAAGTGCCCTAGAACCTTTAAATATACTAGGGCTATCTAGCTTATTGGTCCGTGTTTCAAATCTAATTATTGATTGCCCGAATATTACACGTTTAGACATTCATCCATTGTTAGCTTCAGGTGACGAATTTACCTTGCTTGATGTCTCTATGACATTAAGTCCAACAGATAGTGCAACAACATCGAGGCTTGCTATTCGCCCTTATCCGAGCGAACTCGAAGAAACTATCGCCTTAAAAGAAGACCTAACCTGCCTGCTACGGCCTATTCTTCCTGAAGACGAACCATTACTGAAGTCCTTTATCGAACAAGTCACCAAAGAAGATCTTTACTATCGTTATTTTAGCGAGATCAGCGAATTCACCCATGATGATCTCGCAAACATGACTCAAATTGATTACGACAGAGAAATGGCTTTCGTGGCCGTCAAAAACCAAGGTTCTAATCCTGAGATTATTGGCGTTACCCGTGCAATGGCCGATCCAGATAACCAAGAAGCTGAATTTGCTGTATTAGTGCGCTCAGATATGAAAGGGCAAACTCTTGGTTACCAGCTAATGCAAAAGCTGCTTAATTACACCCGTAACCACGGTATAAAAAAATTGACGGCAATAACCATGCCTGAAAATAGAAATATGATCAGCTTGGCAAAAAAATTAGGCTTTGAAATTGATGTTCAGTTTGAGGATGGGGTCGTAAACCTAACACTCTATCTGTAAAAAAACTGGGTATAACTACATAACTTGTATGGTAATTAAACAGGCTGTTAATTTGTACTAAATGGTTTGGCTAAATATGCTATCATCCATAGATCATTCGCTTGAAAATGTGCGTAAAGCGATTTGCTATTGGACTAATAAGAGAAAATTCACACTGTGATGTTGTCAAAATTAAAACAAGCAAAACATCAACAATATTTGGTTAGTTTACCTAAACTGTCTCAAGAAATTGCTGATGTAAAAACGCTATATAAGACAGAAGATTTTCGTGATGAACTGCTGAAACAAATTTCTCAGGCTCAAAATACTATCTACATAACCGCTTTGTATTTAGAGAAAGATGATGCAGGCAAAGACGTACTTCATGCGTTATATGCTGCAAAACAAGCTAATACATCATTGGATATCAAAATTCTCGTAGACTGGCACCGTGCTCAACGTGGCAGAATAGGCGTTGCAGCAAATGCAACTAACGCCGATTGGTACTATGACGTTGCTCAGCATTATCCTAATATCGATATTCCAGTCTATGGCATTCCTGTTAATACTAGGGAAGCCTTAGGTGTGTTGCACCTAAAAGGTTTCTTGTTTGATGATACTTTACTGTACAGCGGTGCAAGTATTAATGATGTTTACTTACAACGTCATGATAAGTACCGTTATGATCGGTATCATTTGATCAAAAATAGCCAACTTACCGCATCAATGAAAAAATTTATTGATGACTCGTTATTACAAGCCGAGGCTGTTCATTTACTAAATACAACAACTCGCCCTAAAACAGCTGAATTTAAACACTTAATCAAACAATTTCGTTTGGGGTTAAGGGGTTCTTCTTATCAATTTATCGGGAATGCCTCAAACGATGAGCTATCCGTAACTCCATTTGTCGGCCTTGGTAAAAAGAATGATTTAAACCGTGTGATCACTCATTTAATGGGCTCTACCAATAAAAAGCTCACAATTTGTACGCCCTATTTTAATCTACCAGCAGTTTTAGTTAGAATTATTAGTCGGTTGCTAAGAGAGGGTAAGCAAGTCGAAATTATTATTGGTGATAAGACAGCTAATGATTTCTATATCCCACCTGAAGAACCATTTAAAATTATAGGTGCACTACCTTATCTCTATGAGATAAACCTGCGCCGCTTTGTAAGCCGTCTGCAACGTTTTATCGATAATCAACAACTGACCGTTAGGCTGTGGAAAGATGGTGAAAATACCTATCATCTAAAAGGGATGTGGGTAGATAATCAGTGGCAGTTAATAACAGGTAATAACTTGAATCCTCGGGCATGGGGGCTAGATCTTGAAAATGCAGTGCTTATCCACGATCCAAAACAAGAATTACAAGATCAACGTAGCCACGAATTAGAGTGCATCCGCACGCACACAAAAGTGGTAGGCCATTTTCGGGAACTTGATAGCATTCAAACCTACCCAGTAAAAGTAAAAAAACTTATCCGCAGATTACGTCGAATACGTGTGGATAGGCTAATTAGCCGGATTTTATAACCCCAGTCCAAGTCAGCGTCACTTTAGTGGCGCTTTTTATGGCCGTTGACTCGGTGATGATACCTACTATGTTTAAGCCATTCATTATTAGTATATTCATAATGTTAATCACTGGGTGTAGTGGCTATCATTGGTCTAATGATAACTGGAAAGGCAAAGATAAAGCCCAACACTTCGCATTTTCCGCAGCAATGGCTGCAGCAGGAAATGCATATGCTGATAGGCAAAATATGCGACATAGAGACGCAGCACAATTCGGTATTTTATTTTCAGTCTCACTAGGTGCTGCAAAAGAATTATATGATAGTCGGCCAGAAGGAACAGGTTGGAGCTGGCATGATTTTACTTATGACGTTGCTGGAGCTGTAGCAGGATATAGCTTATATCAATCATTTAAATAATCTTTGGTTTCATCTTTATCGTCCCCTTTCACTAAATCATTCCTTACCGGATGCCCCCTCTTCACTATCTTATACATTTCGTTCTCTATCGAAGCATCCCTAAAAAAATTGACTATATTAAGGCTTTCTAACTGAAGGGGGTTTTATGATCGCAGTACTATTTGAAGCAAATCCAATTCCTGAACAACAAAGCCGTTACTTTCAGCTAGCCGCTGAACTCAAGTCAGAGTTACTAAATATTAAAGGATTTATTTCTATTGAGCGTTTTCAAAGCCTAACAACCACTGGGAAGATTTTGTCTCTATCGTGGTGGGAAAATGAAGAAGCCATAATTGAATGGAAAAACAATATGCAACACCAACATGCTCAATTTGAAGGGAAAAGCACCATTTTTTCACAATACCATATTCGGGTAGCACAAGTTATCAGAGATTATTCATTAAATAAAAGAGACTAACCTTTATGTATGATATTTATGTGATCCTTGATAATCAACCGGGCAAATTAGCGATACTTGGCGCTACATTAGGCCAACATGGCATCAGTCTCGAAGGTGGCGGTGTTTTTTCTGTCGAGGGAAAAAGCCATGCACATTTTTTAATTGAGCACACAGAAAATATTCATCAAGCTCTATTCTCCGTAGGTTTACAGCTTGAAAGCATTTCACAACCTGTAATTTGTCAACTCAATCAAGATTGCCCAGGAGAGCTTGGCAAAATAGCTGCACACCTCGCTCATTATCATATTAATATCCTTGTGCAATATAGTGATCACAACAATAGGTTGATACTATTAACCGATAACAATGAGCTCGCTATTAAAATCACGAAAAAATGGAGTGTTCCCCGTGAGATCAATCCAGCCAGACCTCCTAACCGAGGAAAATGAACACTTAGAACGCTCAATTTCAAATGTTGCCTCTGCAATTGCTGACCCCTCAAGGGTCAGTATTCTTTGTGCACTAATGGATGGCAAGGCTTGGACTGCAACAGAGTTAAGTACCGTTGCAGGGGTCACACCTTCAACGGCCAGTGCCCATCTGGCAAAATTGTTAAATAGTCAATTAATTACCTATCTGTCTCAAGGGCGACACCGCTACTATCGCCTCGCTGGTACAGATATCGCAGCTCTAATTGAAACTTTAATGGGGGTTTCAATGAAAATGAAGAGTCAACACCCCACCACCACACCTATTACCTTACGCAAAGCGCGCACCTGTTATAACCACCTAGCAGGAGAAATCGCAGTAAAAATCTATCAATCTATGCAAAAAAGAGGCTGGATATTAATCGAAGAGAACAAACTTTCTACATTTGGCATTGACGGTTTTAAACAGCTAGGCATCAAATTGCCAATAAAGACAACAAAAAAAATGGTGTGTGAATGTTTAGACTGGAGCGAACGAAGTATGCATCTGAGTGGAGTCGCTGGCGCTGAATTATTAAAAATATTTGAGCAAAACGGATGGATAAACAGAATAAAAGGCTATAGGGAAGTAAGTTTTACATCAACGGGCAAAAAAGCCTTAAAGCGCTATTTTGAAATTGATATCACCTAATTTAACTATTTAATATTATTAGCATTCTTCGGTTCATATATGTAAAAAAGCCCCGTGATTTTCATCACGGGGCTTGATTAAGTGGCGGAACGGACGGGACTCGAACCCGCGACCCCCTGCGTGACAGGCAGGTATTCTAACCAACTGAACTACCGCTCCACTTATTCTTTTCGCCTTTCGGCAATTTACTGCTTCTTATAAGCAATAAATTTTTAATTAATGTCTGGCAGTTCCCTACTCTCACATGGGGAGACCCCACACTACCATCGGCGCTACGGCGTTTCACTGCTGAGTTCGGCATGGGGTCAGGTGGGACCACCGCGCTATTGCCGCCAGACAAATTCGGTTTGTTCCCGTTTAGCGCATTTCGTCACTAAACCAGAACTGCAATCTTGAACAAGCTGCTGTGTCCCTCGCCTCTCGGCTTCTCACGCTTATTGAATCAACGTCATCTCTCAATCTCTAAAACACCTTTGGTGTTGTCAGGTTAAGCCTCACGGTTCATTAGTATTGGTTAGCTCAACATATCGCTATGCTTACACACCCAACCTATCAACGTCTTAGTCTTAAACGTTCCTTTAGGACCCTTAAAGGGTCAGGGAAGACTCATCTCAAGGCAAGTTTCCCGCTTAGATGCTTTCAGCGGTTATCTCTTCCGCACTTAGCTACCGGGCAATGCCATTGGCATGACAACCCGAACACCAGTGGTGCGTCCACTCCGGTCCTCTCGTACTAGGAGCAGCCCCTTTCAATCTTCCAACGCCCACGGCAGATAGGGACCGAACTGTCTCACGACGTTCTAAACCCAGCTCGCGTACCACTTTAAACGGCGAACAGCCGTACCCTTGGGACCTACTTCAGCCCCAGGATGTGATGAGCCGACATCGAGGTGCCAAACACCGCCGTCGATATGAACTCTTGGGCGGTATCAGCCTGTTATCCCCGGAGTACCTTTTATCCGTTGAGCGATGGCCCTTCCATTCAGAACCACCGGATCACTAAGACCTACTTTCGTACCTGCTCGAGCCGTCACTCTCGCAGTCAAGCTGGCTTATGCCTTTGCACTAACCGCATGATGTCCGACCATGCTTAGCCAACCTTCGTGCTCCTCCGTTACTCTTTGGGAGGAGACCGCCCCAGTCAAACTACCCACCAGACACTGTCCGCACCCCGGATAACGGGGCAACGTTAGAACATCAAACATTAAAGGGTGGTATTTCAAGGTTGGCTCCATGCAGACTGGCGTCCACACTTCAAAGCCTCCCACCTATCCTACACATCAAGGCTCAATGTTCAGTGTCAAGCTATAGTAAAGGTTCACGGGGTCTTTCCGTCTTGCCGCGGGTACACTGCATCTTCACAGCGAGTTCAATTTCACTGAGTCTCGGGTGGAGACAGCCTGGCCATCATTACGCCATTCGTGCAGGTCGGAACTTACCCGACAAGGAATTTCGCTACCTTAGGACCGTTATAGTTACGGCCGCCGTTTACTGGGGCTTCGATCAAGAGCTTCTCCTTACGGATAACCCCATCAATTAACCTTCCAGCACCGGGCAGGCGTCACACCGTATACGTCCACTTTCGTGTTTGCACAGTGCTGTGTTTTTAATAAACAGTTGCAGCCAGCTGGTATCTGCGACTGGCTTCAGCTCCATGGGTAAACCACTTCACCTAGCGCCAGCGTGCCTTCTCCCGAAGTTACGGCACCATTTTGCCTAGTTCCTTCACCCGAGTTCTCTCAAGCGCCTGAGTATTCTCTACCTGACCACCTGTGTCGGTTTGGGGTACGATTAGTGATAATCTAGAGCTTAGAGGCTTTTCCTGGAAGCGGGGCATGAGCTACTTCGCCACCGTAGTGACTCGTCATCAGACTCAGCATATAGTGAACCGGATTTGCCTAATTCACCTGCCTACATCCTTAAACCGGGACAACCGTCGCCCGGCCAGCCTAGCCTTCTCCGTCCCCCCATCGCAATTATCACCAGTACGGGAATATTAACCCGTTTCCCATCGACTACGCATTTCTGCCTCGCCTTAGGGGTCGACTCACCCTGCCCCGATTAACGTTGGACAGGAACCCTTGGTCTTCCGGCGTGCGGGTTTTTCACCCGCATTATCGTTACTTATGTCAGCATTCGCACTTCTGATACCTCCAGCATACCTCACAGTACACCTTCACAGGCTTACAGAACGCTCCCCTACCCAACAATATTTACATATCGCTGCCGCAGCTTCGGTGCATAGTTTAGCCCCGTTACATCTTCCGCGCAGGCCGACTCGACCAGTGAGCTATTACGCTTTCTTTAAATGATGGCTGCTTCTAAGCCAACATCCTGGCTGTCTGAGCCTTCCCACTTCGTTTCCCACTTAACTATGACTTTGGGACCTTAGCTGGCGGTCTGGGTTGTTTCCCTCTTCACGACGAACGTTAGCACCCGCCGTGTGTCTCCCGTGATAACATTCTTCGGTATTCGTAGTTTGCATCGAGTTGGTAAGTCGGGATGACCCCCTAGTCGAAACAGTGCTCTACCCCCGAAGATGAGTTCACGAGGCGCTACCTAAATAGCTTTCGGGGAGAACCAGCTATCTCCCGGTTTGATTGGCCTTTCACCCCCAGCCACAAGTCATCCGCTAATTTTTCAACATTAGTCGGTTCGGTCCTCCAGTTAGTGTTACCCAACCTTCAACCTGCCCATGGCTAGATCACCGGGTTTCGGGTCTATACCCTGCAACTCATTCGCCCAGTTAAGACTCGGTTTCCCTACGGCTCCCCTATACGGTTAACCTTGCTACAGAATATAAGTCGCTGACCCATTATACAAAAGGTACGCAGTCACCCTGATAAATCAAGGCTCCCACTGCTTGTACGTACACGGTTTCAGGTTCTATTTCACTCCCCTCGCCGGGGTTCTTTTCGCCTTTCCCTCACGGTACTGGTTCACTATCGGTCAATCAGGAGTATTTAGCCTTGGAGGATGGTCCCCCCATATTCAGACAGGATAACACGTGTCCCGCCCTACTCGTCGAGTTCACAACACTAATATCTTCAGATACGGGGCTATCACCCTTTACTGCCGGACTTTCCAGACCGTTCTCCTGATACTAATGCTGATTAAGACTCTGGGCTGCTCCCCGTTCGCTCGCCGCTACTAGGGGAATCTCGGTTGATTTCTTTTCCTCGGGGTACTGAGATGTTTCAGTTCCCCCGGTTCGCTTCGTTTGACTATGTATTCATCAAACGATAGTGCAACGGATTGCACTGGGTTTCCCCATTCGGAAATCGTCGGGTATAACGGTTCATATCACCTTACCGACGCTTATCGCAGATTAGCACGTCCTTCATCGCCTCTGATTGCCTAGGCATCCACCGTGTACGCTTAGTCGCTTAACCTCACAACCCGAAGATGTCTTCTTATCAGACGACACTTAACGTCATGGCTGTGCGTGGTGAACTTCTTCGTTGGGTAGTGCTCGCAATGCTCACGTACTATTGTACGCTGCGCTTGCTGTGCGCTAGCCGCCTTGAATTTCACACTGCTCGCTCATGCCACTCGTTTGTGTGTTTGAAAAACACTTCAAGTTGAGATTTTTGAGAGACTCTCACATTGTTTAAGCGATAAACAATGTGCGTTGTTTTCAATTTTCAGCTTGTTCCAGATTGTTAAAGAGCATAATTATTCGCAATAGACTATTTGACTAATCTATTCTGAATAATCAGAAAAATTTATGGTGGAGCTAAGCGGGATCGAACCGCTGACCTCCTGCGTGCAAGGCAGGCGCTCTCCCAGCTGAGCTATAGCCCCATAAAGGTAATTTCAGTATCAATGATAAATAATAAAATTTATACTTCTCGCTTTTAGTATGCTTAAAGTTACCAATTTTGTTTAGTCTAGGCGCGGATTGGCGAAGTTTACTTTTGGGTAAACGAGCTAATCTGCAACAACGAATAAACAAAATTTGGTAGGCCTGAGTGGACTTGAACCACCGACCTCACCCTTATCAGGGGTGCGCTCTAACCACCTGAGCTACAAGCCTATTGATACTGCTACTCTATTTCATCAGACAATCTGTGTGAGCACTTCACAAAAACACTTCAATGGTAAGGAGGTGATCCAACCGCAGGTTCCCCTACGGTTACCTTGTTACGACTTCACCCCAGTCATGAATCACAAAGTGGTAAGCGCCCTCCCGAAGGTTAAGCTACCTACTTCTTTTGCAACCCACTCCCATGGTGTGACGGGCGGTGTGTACAAGGCCCGGGAACGTATTCACCGTAGCATTCTGATCTACGATTACTAGCGATTCCGACTTCATGGAGTCGAGTTGCAGACTCCAATCCGGACTACGACGTACTTTATGAGTTCCGCTTGCTCTCGCGAGGTCGCTTCTCTTTGTATACGCCATTGTAGCACGTGTGTAGCCCTACTCGTAAGGGCCATGATGACTTGACGTCATCCCCACCTTCCTCCGGTTTATCACCGGCAGTCTCCTTTGAGTTCCCGACCGAATCGCTGGCAACAAAGGATAAGGGTTGCGCTCGTTGCGGGACTTAACCCAACATTTCACAACACGAGCTGACGACAGCCATGCAGCACCTGTCTCAGAGTTCCCGAAGGCACCAAAGCATCTCTGCTAAGTTCTCTGGATGTCAAGAGTAGGTAAGGTTCTTCGCGTTGCATCGAATTAAACCACATGCTCCACCGCTTGTGCGGGCCCCCGTCAATTCATTTGAGTTTTAACCTTGCGGCCGTACTCCCCAGGCGGTCGATTTAACGCGTTAGCTCCGAAAGCCACTCCTCAAGGGAACAACCTTCAAATCGACATCGTTTACAGCGTGGACTACCAGGGTATCTAATCCTGTTTGCTCCCCACGCTTTCGCACCTGAGCGTCAGTCTTTGTCCAGGGGGCCGCCTTCGCCACCGGTATTCCTCCACATCTCTACGCATTTCACCGCTACACATGGAATTCTACCCCCCTCTACAAGACTCTAGCTGACCAGTCTTAGATGCCATTCCCAGGTTAAGCCCGGGGATTTCACATCTAACTTAATCAACCGCCTGCGTGCGCTTTACGCCCAGTAATTCCGATTAACGCTTGCACCCTCCGTATTACCGCGGCTGCTGGCACGGAGTTAGCCGGTGCTTCTTCTGTCGGTAACGTCAATCGTTGATGATATTAGCATCAACGCCTTCCTCCCGACTGAAAGTACTTTACAACCCTAGGGCCTTCTTCATACACGCGGCATGGCTGCATCAGGCTTGCGCCCATTGTGCAATATTCCCCACTGCTGCCTCCCGTAGGAGTCTGGGCCGTGTCTCAGTCCCAGTGTGGCTGATCATCCTCTCAGACCAGCTAGGGATCGTCGCCTAGGTGAGCCATTACCCCACCTACTAGCTAATCCCATATGGGTTCATCCGATAGCGCAAGGACCGAAGTTCCCCTGCTTTGCTCCTAAGAGATTATGCGGTATTAGCCACCGTTTCCAGTGGTTATCCCCCTCTATCGGGCAGATCCCCATACATTACTCACCCGTCCGCCGCTCGTCAGCGAGAAGCAAGCTTCCCCTGTTACCGCTCGACTTGCATGTGTTAGGCCTGCCGCCAGCGTTCAATCTGAGCCATGATCAAACTCTTCAATTAAAAAGCTTGATGCTCAAAGAATGTTTACTGTCGCCTGATTTCCGAAGAAACCAGATTACCTATTAGTTCATATATATGAATTAACGTGTTAGTCACTCTTCAAGACTTAAAATCAAATATTTTTTTGATAGTGTCCTGTGAGTGCCCACACAGATTGTCTGATAAATTGTTAAAGAGCGTTGCGACTAAATCTGTTTGATTTTCGACTTCGAGGTCGTTGTCGCGAGGAGCCGTATAATACGTTTTCCTCTGTGAGAGTCAAGCAATTTTTTGCTTTTTCTTTTCAGAATCTCTCGCTGCCGTTTCAGTGTTCATCGCGCTTTGCGTTGTCTTGTTCCCGTCAGTGGTGGCGCATTATAGGGAGTCAGAAAAATCTGGCAAGTGTTTTTTGAAAAAAAAACCTCAAGTGATTATATTTTATACTTTACGCCCAATTCTCAAGCAAAAAATGCGGTTTTATACGTAATTTGATATAAAAAAGGTGGCTAATATTAGCCACCTTTTGATTCTATAATAATATCAATTACTGCTTAGCAACTATCTCGTCATTTTCTACATCTAAAATGACAGGTTTACCCGGTAATAACCTACCTGACAAAATTTCTTGTGCCAGAGGGTTTTCAATTTCTTGTTGAATAGCACGTTTCAATGGCCTTGCACCGAAGATTGGGTCAAAACCTGCCTCACCAATTTTCTCAAGTGCAGCTGGAGTCGCTGTCACTTCATAGCCGTGTTCTTCAAGACGTTTATATAAACGAGCTAACTGAATATTAGCAATATTCGTAATTTGCTCTTTACCTAATGGATGGAATACAACCACTTCGTCAATACGGTTAATAAACTCAGGTCTGAAACTATGGGATACCACTTCCATTACCATATCTTTCATTTCTGAATAACCGATCATGCCAAACCTTTCTTGGATTAAGTCAGAACCCAAGTTAGATGTCATGATAATTACCGTATTACGGAAGTCTACCGTTCTACCTTGACCATCAGTTAAACGCCCATCATCCAGTACTTGCAATAAAATATTGAAGACATCTGGATGCGCTTTTTCAACTTCATCCAATAAAATAACAGAATATGGACGACGTCTAACGGCTTCAGTTAAATAGCCACCTTCCTCGTAACCGACATAACCTGGAGGCGCACCCACTAAACGCGATACCGCATGTTTTTCCATAAATTCAGACATATCGATACGCACCATTGCGTCATCGCTATCAAACATAAAGTTCGCCAGCGCCTTACACAGCTCAGTTTTACCGACCCCTGTAGGCCCTAAGAACATAAATGAACCTATAGGTCTATTTGGATCAGATAAACCTGCGCGACTACGACGAATCGCATTAGATACAGCAACAACCGCTTCATCTTGACCAATAACACGTTGATGTAATTGCTGCTCCATACGTAACAGTTTTTCCCGTTCACTTTCAAGCATTCTTGATACAGGTATCCCAGTCCAACGCGCTAAAATTTCAGCAATTTCAACGTCAGTGACTTTGTTACGTAAAAGCTTCATGCTTTTATTTTCCGCTTTCGTTGCGGCTTCAAGTTGTTTTTCAAGCTCTGGAATGCGGCCATATTGCAATTCAGACATTTTAGCTAAATCGCCCATTCTGCGTGCTTTTTCCATCTCTATACGTGTATTCTCTAGTTCAGCTTTTATATGCTGTGTACCAGTAAGAGATGCTTTTTCTGCTTTCCATTCTTCTTCTAACGCAGAATACTCACGTTCTTTCTCTGTTAGTTCTTCCTCTAACATTTCAAGACGTTTTTTACTTGCGTCATCAGATTCTTTTTTCAGAGCTTGCTGCTCGAGTTTAAGCTGAATAATCCGACGTTCTAGTCTATCTAAGGATTCAGGTTTTGAATCCATCTGCATACGCAAACTTGCACCAGCCTCGTCAATTAAGTCAATAGCTTTGTCTGGCAGCATACGATCGGTAATATACCGATGGGATAATGTTGCCGCTGCGACAATTGCTGGGTCAGTAATTTGTACATGGTGATGTAGCTCATAGCGCTCTTTCAAACCACGTAAAATCGCAATAGTGTCTTCAACTGACGGTTCTGCGACATAGACTTTTTGGAAACGGCGTTCCAACGCAGGGTCTTTTTCAATATATTGGCGATATTCATCTAACGTTGTCGCACCAACACAGTGTAATTCACCGCGAGCTAGCGCAGGTTTTAACATGTTGCCGGCATCCATTGCACCGTCAGCTTTACCAGCACCAACCATGGTGTGTAATTCATCAATAAATAGAATGACATTACCTTCTTGCTTTGCAAGGTCATTCAAAACGCCTTTTAAACGTTCTTCAAATTCACCACGGTATTTAGCGCCAGCAATTAGTGCGCCCATATCGAGTGAAAGTACACGTTTGTTTTTTAACCCTTCAGGAATTTCACCATTAACAATACGCTGAGCTAAACCTTCAACAATCGCAGTTTTACCAACACCGGGTTCACCAATAAGTACTGGGTTATTTTTAGTACGGCGCTGCAACACTTGGATCGTACGACGAATTTCTTCATCACGACCAATCACAGGGTCTAATTTACCTTGTTCTGCTCGCTCGGTTAAATCGACAGTATATTTTTTCAAAGCTTGGCGCTGGTCTTCAGCGCTTTGGTCATTCACTTTTTCTCCACCACGCATCTGTTCTATTGCCTTTATTAAGTTATCTTTATTAACACCTGCTGCTTTGAGCATGTCTGCTAATGTTGTATTGGCTTCTAAAGCGGCGATAAGAAATAATTCTGAGGAGATAAATTCATCCCCATGCTTTTGTGCCAATTGGTCACATAAATTCAAATGACGCATTAAGTCACTTGATGGTTGAACATCCCCCGCAACACCTTGCACCTGAGGCAAACGTTCCAATGCATCTTCAATCTTTTGCTTAAACTGCACAGCATTAACGCCTAGCGTTGTCAGTAAAGGACGAACAGTGCCACCGTCTTGATTAAACAAGGCACTTAATAGATGAATTGGTTCGATAAATTGGTTTTCGCGCCCAAGGGCTAATGATTGGGCGTCAGCGAGAGCTTGCTGGAATTTATTAGTTAAACGGTCCAGACGCATAACACCTCCGATAAATGAGATTAAATTTGCTACTGGTTACTAAATGAGGTCTATTTTTAACTATTCAAGTTTTGCATGGGATTATTTTTATTATATTTGTTAATTTAGATTATAACTCTAAAATTAGTTGGATACCCATATTAGAGAGGCCATTCTGCCCGTTTTTCCTTCACGTCTATAGGAAAAAAATCTGTTTTCATCCGTTACTGTACAAAAATCACCACCATAAATGGCATTAATTCCCATCGTACTCAGTTTTTTACGTGCTAATAAATAGATATCGGCTAAATATTTTCCATTATGGGGAGTAAAAGCTGAGGCCAAATCAGACGATTGATTAACAAATGCGTCTTTCACTTCGCCGCCAACTTCAAATTTCTCAGCTCCGATCGCAGGCCCTAACCATGCCATAATTTCATTTGTTGGGCTGACAAATTGGCTCACCGTATTCTCAAGTACACCATTGCATAAACCTCGCCAACCCGCGTGTGCCGCTGCGACTTCACTACCTGCCATATTACAAAAAAGCACGGGTAAACAGTCTGCGGTCATGATTGCACAAACCTGACCTTTTTGATTGGTATATACCGCATCAGCTTGTTTATTCTTGATTTTACTGCCATCAAGATGAAGCACGCGGGTACCGTGTACTTGCTCAAGCCACACCGGTTGTTGCGGTAATTGAGCAAGTTTAACTAAACGTTGGCGATTTTCACTGACGGCCTCAAAGCGATCCTCAACGTGATCACCTAAATTTAAGCTATCAAAAGGTGGTAGGCTCACACCACCAGCACGGGTCGTACTACAGCTTGATACACTTTTAGGCTGTGGCCAGTCAGGGAAAATCAATATGCTCATTACCAGTCCATATCGTCTTTGTGAAGTTCAGTATCTGCCTTTAAGGCATCAATAAGCTTAACCATATCATCCGGTAACGGTGCATGCCACTCCATTTGAATACCTGAAATTGGGTGATACAGGCGCAACATAGTCGCATGCAGCGCTTGCCTATCAAAGCTACGCATGACTTCGAAGAACTCTTCTGTTGCGCCTTTTAATGGACGCGGACGACCGCCATATAAAGGATCTCCAATTAAAGGATGATTAATATGAGCCATATGGACACGGATTTGGTGAGTTCGACCTGTTTCCAAACGTAAACGTAAACGAGTATGAGCTCTAAAATGCTCCATCACACGGTAATGTGTCACCGCAGGTTTCCCCATTGGATGAACAGCCATGTGGGTTCTTTTGGTTGGATGGCGTGAGATTGGCTCTTCCACCATGCCACCAGCAGTCATGCGGCCTACCGCTACGGCTTCATATTCACGCGTAATTTCTCTGCGTTGTAACGCTTCAACTAAATGAGTTTGCGCAGGAACCGTTTTTGCAACAACCATCAAGCCAGTCGTGTCTTTATCTAAACGGTGGACGATACCCGCTCTTGGTACATCGGCAATTTCAGGGTAACGATACAATAATGCGTTAAGGATCGTCCCATCTGGGTTGCCAGCGCCAGGATGAACAACTAAATTACGTGGTTTATTAATAATTAGGATATCTTCATCTTCATAAATAACATTAAGTGGGATATCTTGAGGCTCCCAGCGATTATCTTCTTCGATAAGGGCATCGATTAAAATTTGTTCGCTACCAAAAACTTTTTCTTTTGGCTTATTGATAACTTTGCCATTAACCTGCACTCTATCAGCTAAAATCCATTCTTTTATGCGTGAACGAGAATAATCAGGGAACAATTCGGCTAAAGCCTGATCTAAACGTTGACCAAGCTGTGATTCAGCGATAGTTGCACTAAGTTGTACTTGTTGAGCCATAAATTAATCTACTTTTTTGGTGTTTGTATTTTGACGGCACAGCCGTTTCATTTAAAATATATGCTATTGTAACTCGAATTTTGCCGGGAGCCTTATGGATAGTCTCCCTCGAAACACTCAGAGGATAACCTACACGTGATGATACGTATGAAAAATCTGGTGGCCGCTGCCACGTTAAGTCTGGTCTTAGTCGGCTGCTCCAGTAACAATGAAGTCAGTCCTGATAGCTCCCCAGCTGAAATTTATAGTACGGGTCAGCAAAAATTACAGGACGGCAACTTTAAAGCTGCTATCAAACAATTTGAAGCACTCGATAACCGTTATCCATTTGGTCCATATGCTCAGCAGGTCCAATTAGACCTCATTTACGCATATTATAAATCAGCAGAGCTGCCAATGGCGATAGCTGCGATTGACCGTTTCATGCGTTTGAACCCAACTCACCCAAATATTGACTACGTCCTTTACATGCGTGGTCTTACTGCTATGGCATTAGATGATAGTTTACTGCAAGGGCTCTTTGGTATCGACCGTTCAGATAGAGATCCACAACATGCACGCGTTGCATTTAAGGACTTTAGCCAATTAGTTCGCTACTATCCTAACAGTTTATACTCAAATGATGCGAGTAAGCGTTTAGTCTACTTAAAAGACCGCTTAGCGAAATTCGACCTTTCCGTGGTTGAATACTACAACAAACGCGGGGCTTATGTCGCGGTTGTTAACCGTGTCCAACAGATGCTAAAAGATTACCCAGACACAGAAGCAACACGTAATGCCTTGGCATACATGGAAATTGCTTATAAAGAAATGGGGTTAAATCAAGAAGCGACTAAGGTTGCGAATATTATTGCAGCAAACCCACAATAATATAACCGAGTAATCTTAAACAGCAGCCTTGGCTGCTGTTTTTCTTTGTTTGCTATTTTGAGACTAACAATACTTTCATTGGCTTAATTTTAACCCAAAAAAAGTTCCGACTATTTGCCGTATCGATAGCCAACTTAACCAGTTTGTCTTAATCTACTCATTTTGGCAATGCTTTTTCACCCCTTTTATACGTGAAATCACACTTCAAATGTACCGACTCCCTCCCCTTAATTAGATGTGATCTATATCAATTTTTTATTAGAGATAATAGGTATTCTGGACTCATCAAAGACGGAAACAATGAGAGGTAACTATATGATAGTGAACATTACTAGCAAACAAATGGATATTACCCCAGCAATTCGCGAGCACATTGAGAACCGTCTAACAAAACTTGATAAGTGGCAAGTCTCACTCATTAACACTCACGTAGTGTTATCAAAAGAGCCACAAGGTTTCATGGTTGATGCAAACATAAAAACAGCGACAGGTAAACTGGTCGCAAGCGCCAAACATGAAGATATGTACGTTGCAATTAATGAACTAATTAACAAACTCGAAAGACAACTTAATAAAGTGCAACATAAAGGAGAATCAAGAAGAGCCAACAATAGTGTAAAAGAAGCGAACCTCGTTACGTTATAATTTTATATTATCTATCAACTTATCTTGAACCTTGTAAACGCGCCTACTATAGGCGCGTTTTTTTGTGTTCTTAACCTTTTTTATTGACATCTTATTAAGTATCGGGTCTATTTAATACAGGTCTAATAATAGGTGTTGCAGATGAATCTTAATTTTGTCTTTTTTTTCTTCTTTTTTAGTGACTCTTAAATAAGGGGCTTTTGTCGTTCGAGAAAAAAAGAAGACAAGATTAGAAAGCCCCCAGCTAGGGGGCTTTTTTATATCATGATATTTACAGGGTGGGCAGAATGGATAACAGTAATAATCTACTGAAAGTAAGAGAGAAAATCAGCCAATTGGATAGTGAATTACTTGGCCTTTTGGCAAAACGTCGTGGTTATGCCGTTGAAGTGGCAGAAACAAAGATTGATGATAACCGCCCCATTCGAGATAAAGATCGCGAACGCCAACTCCTTGATGTTTTGATTAATAAAGGCAAACCCCTTGGACTAGACGGGTTTTATATTACTCGTCTATTTCAGATGATTATCGAGGACTCGGTTCTCACACAACAAGCCATTTTACAAAAACATTTAAATCTAACGCCAAGTGATACGGCTAGGTTTGCTTTTTTAGGCCCTAAAGGTTCTTACTCACACATCGCCGCTCGTCAATACTCTGCACGCCATTTTGATCAACTAGTTGAATGTAGTTGTCATAAATTCCAAGATATATTTTCATTGGTTGAAAGTGGGCAAGCTGAATACGGTATTTTACCGATAGAAAACACCAGTTCCGGTGCAATTAATGATGTTTACGATTTACTGCAGAATACAACATTATCAATTGTTGGCGAAATTCGACTACCAATTAACCATTGCCTTTTAACAACGGGCAATACTGATTTAAGCTTAATTGATACGGTGTATAGTCATCCGCAACCATTCCAACAATGTAGTCAATATTTAGCACAATACCCCCACTGGAAGATTAAATATTGCGACAGCACATCCACTGCGATGCAAATGGTAGCAGAACAAAATTTACCTAACGTCGCGGCGCTAGGCAGTGAAGCTGGGGGGGCTTTATATAATTTAAGTGTAATAGAGCATAGCCTTGCCAATCAACAGATAAATATGACCCGTTTTATTGTAGTCGCTCCACAACAGATTGAAGTAACAGAACAAGTTCCTGCTAAAACCACGTTATTAATGACTACAGGTCAACAAGCAGGTGCTTTAGTTGATGCACTGGTTATTCTAAAAAACAATCAGATAATAATGAGTAAATTAGAATCTCGCCCAATTAACGGTAAACCTTGGGAAGAGATGTTTTACGTTGATGTGCACGCTAATTTGCGTTCAGAAAATATGCAACAAGCTTTAAAAGAGCTATCAGCAATTACACGCTCAATAAAAGTATTGGGTTGTTACCCATCAGAGAATGTTGTCCCCGTTGAGCCAGAAAAGATCACACCTTAATTGTCTATATCAAAATACGTTGGCTGCACAGGTAGTTGTGCAGCCTTATCATCAGATTTGCAACGATTCTATTGTACTAATTAATAGCTTTTATTTTAAAGTAATTCACTAGTTCTTTTAAGTGGAATGCCTGCTCATTTAATGAGTCTGCTGCCACAACAGATTCCTCTACCAAGCTAGCGTTTTGCTGCGTTGTTAAATCAAGTTGCCCGACAGCACTATTAATCTGTGCAATCCCATCACTTTGTTCTCGGCTCGCTTGGCCAATTTCTCGTAGTAATGTGTTCATCTCTTTTACACTGTCAATCATTCCATAAATTTGATCAGTGGCTTTTTCAACTAAATCCATACCGTCTTGAGTTTGGGATGAAGAATTTTCAATAAGCTCGCGAATGTCACTAGCTGATGCCGCACTTTTTTGAGCTAGCAGCCTGACTTCGCCAGCGACGACAGCAAAACCACGGCCGTGCTCCCCTGCTCTAGCGGCTTCAACTGAGGCGTTTAATGCCAAAATATTTGTCTGAAATGCAATTGAATCAATCAGATTAATAATTTCTGTCATTTGTAACGATGATGTATTGATAGCCCGCATTTTATTAGTTACTTGACTCATCATATCACCATTGTTTTGTACTATGATTGCGGCTTGATCAGCCAACATACTTGCTTCGTGAGTATGCTCTGTCGTGTTTTGGACTGTTGAAGTAATTTGTTCCATTGAGCTCGCGGTTTCTTCAACAGATGCAGCTTGCTCTTCTGTACGAGACGCTAAATTTTGGTTTCCTGCAACAATTTGCCCTGCCGCAGCCGAAATACTCTCCGAACCTTGTTGAACTTCTTGGACAATTTCTAACAAACGCCCCTTCATGTCGTTGAGTGCTTGCAGCAGCACACCAGTTTCATCTTTTGAGGTTACTTGCATATCTTTAGTTAAATCGCCGCTTGCTATGGCTTGAGCGAAATGGACTGCATTTTCTAGAGGGCGAGTAATAATGGTAGTAATAAACCAACCAACTACACAGCCAATCCCAATACTGAAGAGCGACAATACCGCAAGCAATATCTTATTACTTTCATAGTCAGCATTCACATTACGACCGATCTCTTGCATTTGTAGGTCTTGAATAGCCATTAGCGTCTGAATTTGCTCACGGTATTCGCGTTGAATACTAGAGGTTTTTGTCATCATTTCATCAATTGCAGCTTGGCGATTATTTTGCTGCAAGAATGTATTCATACGGGCTTGTGATGCATGGAATTGCTGACGAATTCCCCGTAGATCGGCCAATATTTCTTTAGAACGATCATCCGTTACACTACTTTCCAGTTTTTCCAGTAATTCCGTTATTTTAAGTGTAATTTTAGAGAGTTCTTCACGACGTTTATCGCTACCTCTATCATCAAGCAAAATAAGCTCTTGTATCCCAATAAAAGAATAAAAGTTATCCATCATTTGCCCTGCGGTCGATGCAATTGGATAGCTTTCATAAAGCACCTGCTTCATTCCTTCGTTTGCACGGTTCATGTTTGCCAAAGAAAATATTGAGCTCAAGATAATAAGCGCAACAAACCCGCCAAATGCTATCGTTAACTTCATACTGATTTTGAGATTCTTAAAAGACATATGTTTACCACACTAGCCATCATTTAATGATTAGTGTTATCGGTAAAGCCAGCCAAACCCTTATCATTTAAATCGATCGATTTATAAATATCAATTTTAAAAATTGATTAATTTAGAATTAAATAGTGGATAACTTGCTTTTTGAGAAGCTAAGGATATTATTCGAGAGAAACTACAGAAGTAAGTACAATTACTTATTTTAAATAAATAATCAGAATTAGATTGTCTAAAATTAGTATTTGTAAGGCATAACAATGCATTCGCAGAAGAAATAAAGCCTCCTACCGCAAGAAATACGATAGAAGGCGAGGAATGATTATTTACGGTTATCGTTCGCTCTTTGCAATAACGACTGACTTTCTTTCATAAAATGGTGGGCATCTTCACCAAACCATTCACTAACATGATTAAATTGGCGAATAAATTCCGCTTTATCTTTGCTTTCAAGTAAGTCAATTGAGTTTCCTAACAACTGATGGTAACGACGGATCAACTCAACATTTTCTTCAGAAGACATAATGATATCTGCGTATAGCTGCGGGTCTTGCGCGAATAACCGCCCAACCATCGCTAATTCTAAGCGATAAATAGGTGACGATAATTCAAGCAATTGCTGCAAGTCGATATTTTCTTTCGCTAAATTTTGCCCATACGTAAAGGTCGTAAAATGACGTAACGCTTGGATAAAGCTCATGTTTTTATCGTGTTCTTTTGCCGAAATTTCTTTCAGTCTAGCTCCCCAAACTAATAGCTGCTCAAGGAACCATTGATAAGATCCAGCACCACGGCCATGACAATAGGCAAAGACCTGCTTCGCAACACTACCAATATCAGGACCAAACATTGGGTGAAGCCCCAATACTGGCCCATCATGAGCCGCTAACATAGCGTCTAGTGGTTGCTGCTTAATAGAAGCGATATCCACTAAGATTGTGTCTTTGTCTAGTTTGGGTAATTTGTTGATCACTTGAACCGTCAAATGAATAGGTACACTCACCATTACTATACTAGCGCCCGCGACAATCGACTCGGCCTTAGACCAATCATTTTCAGTTAATGACTTAACTTGATAGCCCGATAAAGTGAGGAGACGATGAAATAACCGCCCCATTTTTCCATCGCCACCGACAATGACTATCGGCCCTGCTGATGGGTTCAATGTTTTGAACCCTTTATCATTTTCACGAGCATAGGACTCACGCATGACCCGCCGAAGAATATCCTCGATAAGATCAGGAGGGACCCCCATTCGCTCAGCTTCAGCACGACGAGCAGCTAACATGCTTGATTCACGTTCAGGCACGTATATTGGTAACCCATGTAAGCTTTTTACCTCACCGACCTCAGCAACCAATTGCAGCCTTTTTGCCAATAAATCTAATAAAGATTTATCAACCTCATCAATTTTTTCCCGTAAATGGGATAATTCAGCAGACATACCAATACCTTGATCAGCTCACTTTACTCAGTTTTTGTGCGCGTTGTTCTAGCACTGGTAGCAGTGCTTGATGCAAATTGCGCAATACAGTTTCTGTTGTTTGCCAATTAATGCAAGCATCTGTCACAGAGACGCCGTATTTCATCATATCACGTGCTTGTTCAGACGTTTGATTACCTTCATTAATATGGCTTTCTAACATAATACCTGTAATTGACTCATTACCATTAACAATTTGTTCAATAATTGAATCAACAACCTGTGGCTGACGGCGGTAGTCTTTATTCGAGTTGCCATGGCTACAATCCACCATTAACGATGGTGCTAAGCCCGCTTTTTTCATTTCAACTTCACAAGCTGCAATATCTTCAGCTTCATAGTTAGGCTTTTTACCGCCACGTAATATAACATGGCCATTACTATTACCTTTTGTGTGTAATAAACACACTTGACCAGATTGGTTAATCCCCATAAAACGGTGAGGCATAGCAGCAGCTTTTAATGCATTGATTGCCGTAGATAAACTACCATCAGTTCCGTTTTTGAAGCCAACAGGCATAGATAAACCAGATGCCATTTCACGGTGAGTCTGAGATTCTGTTGTTCTAGCACCAATTGCAGACCAGCTAAATAAATCCCCTAAGTATTGTGGATTATTAGGGTCTAATGCTTCAGTTGCTAATGGCAGCCCCATATTGACTAAGCTGGTTAATAAATCACGAGCAATATGTAACCCCTTTTCCATTTCAAAAGAACCGTCCATGAATGGGTCACTAATTAAACCTTTCCAACCTACTGTAGTACGAGGTTTTTCAAAGTACACGCGCATCACAATATATAAGCTATCACTTAATTCTTCGGCTAATTTTTTCAGGCGCTCACCATATTCAATAGCGGCATCCACATCATGGATTGAGCAAGGACCACATACCACGAGTAAGCGAGGATCACGTTGGTGAATGATGTCGGCAATCACTTGGCGCGATGTCGCAATGGCATGCAGGCTGCTGTGACTCAGCGGATATTTCTGTTTCAGACTCTCAGGAGTAATTAATACCTGCTCATCTTGAATATTCACATTGTTGAGTACATCTTTTTGCATGATCATTTTTTACCTACTTATTAGCTTATATTTGCTTAGTTTATTGTTTACATATTGTGTTTGGGTGTATGGCTAATAACATACCATGCATCGTAAACAATTCAATCCATTTGTGTAAAATATTTCCATATGTGTAAACAATAATTTACATATGTTCAATTTATTGATAATTATATCAATTTACATAAAATTAACATTTATAGTATTTAAATCAGAGTTCAACACCAATTTTTAGTAAATATTTATTTACAGATTAAGAGATTAATCTCTCAGCTATATTCTAAATAGTTCGAGGTGTAGCAAGGCGGCAAAGGAATGAGGCGCTAGGAGCATACACAAGTATGTGACTAGTGCGAATGAGTGCTGCCAATACAACTACAACTTGAGATAAACTCTCTCAGCTATATTCTAAATAGTTCGAGGTGTAGCAAGGCGGCAAAGGAATGAGGCGCTAGGAGCATACACAAGTATGTGACTAGTGCGAATAAGTGCTGCCAACACAGCTAGGACTTAAGATAAACTCTCTCAGCTATATTCTAAATAGTTCGAGGTGTAGCAAGGCGGCAAAGGAATGAGACGCTAGGAGCAAACACAAGTACGTGACTAGTGCGAATAAGTGCTGCCAACACAGCTAGGACTTAAGATAAACTCTCTCAGCTATATTCTAAATAGTTCGAGGTGTAGCAAGGCGGCAAAGGAATGAGGCGCTAGGAGCATACACAAGTATGTGACTAGTGCGAATGAGTGCTGCCAATACAACTACAACTTGAGATAAACTCTCTCAGCTATATTCTAAATAGTTCGAGGTGTAGCAAGGCGGCAAAGGAATGAGGCGCTAGGAGCATACACAAGTATGTGACTAGTGCGAATGAGTGCTGCCAACACAGCTACGACTTGAAATATGACGAATATAGTGACAAATATAAAAAGGCCCGCATCTGCGGGCCTCTCTCATAACATAACTTTCGGATGTAGCGAAAGCGTATTACTTGGCGTTCAGACGCTCTTTGATACGAGCTGCCTTACCAGAACGCTCACGCAGGTAGTACAGTTTAGATCTGCGAACAGCACCACGACGTTTAACAGCAATGCTATCTACGACTGGAGAGTGAGTTTGGAATACACGCTCAACACCTTCGCCGTTAGAAATTTTACGAACAGTGAATGCAGAGTGCAGACCGCGGTTACGAATAGCGATAACCACGCCCTCGAATGCCTGCAGACGTTTTTTAGAGCCTTCAACGACCCATACCTTAACTTCCACGGTGTCACCCTGACGGAACGAAGGTACGTCCTGCTTCATTTGCTCGTCTTCAAGTTGTTTAATAATATTGCTCATAATAACTCTCTTACCCTAGGTAAACTGATATGTTTAGACAATTAATTGTCTGGATTCATTTGTTGCTCGGACTGATATTCATTTTGGAATTCAGTCAGCAACATCCTCTGCTCGTCAGTCAGAGCTAGGCTTTCCAGAAGCTCAGGTCTTCTAAGCCAGGTACGACCAAGTGATTGTTTCATGCGCCAACTATCTATTTTGGCATGATTCCCTGAAAGCAGTACCTCAGGAACTTGCATGCCATCTAACACTTCAGGGCGGGTATAATGTGGACAATCTAACAAGCCATCAGCAAAAGAATCTTCTTGTGCAGAAGCTTGATGACCAAGTACCCCCGGAATAAACCGCGAGACTGAGTCTATCAACACCATAGCAGGGAGTTCCCCACCACTGAGAACGTAATCACCAATTGACCATTCTTCGTCAACTTCGGTTTGAATAATACGCTCATCAATACCTTCATAGCGACCACAAACAAGAATTAGCTTCTCATTGGTTGCTAGTTCGCAAACGCCGTCTTGACTTAATTTGCGCCCTTGAGGTGAAAGATAAATAACCTTTGCACCAACACCGGCCTCAGTTCTTGCTGTGTTGATTGCATCCTTTAAAGGTTGAACCATCATCAGCATACCTGGACCACCTCCATAGGGGCGATCATCGACTGTTTTATGCCTATCATGGGTAAAATCCCTAGGATTCCAGCACTCAACAGTCAGCAGGCCATTTTTCACTGCCCGACCAGTTACCCCGTACTCGGTTATTGCGCGGAACATTTCGGGAAACAGGCTAATTACACCAATCCACATAATTTCGTCCCACTTATCAAAACCGTTCAACCGGAGATTTAAAAACCAGGATCCCAATCCACTTCAATAAGTTTGGCATCGAGATCGACTTTCTTGATAACCTGCCCATCAAGAAACGGAACTAACCGCTCCTTGATGCCAAATGCATCTTTTAAATTCGCCTTAATAACTAGTACATCATTTGAACCAGTTTCCATCATGTCAGTAACAATACCAAGGCCATACCCTTGTAACGTAACAACTTGGCAACCCATAAGGTCTTTCCAGTAGTATTCGTTTTCTAACTCAGGAAGTTGGGTTGAATTCACCGCAATTTCAAAGTTAGTCAAGAGTGCTGCTGCGTCGCGGTCATCGACCCCACCCAGCTTAACAATGATATCCTTGTTATGATGTTTCCAATCTTCAATTTCAATGTGTTGCCATTGACCTGAACGTTGGATAAACCAAGGCTGATAATCAAAAATACTTTCAGCATGTTCGGTGGACGAAAAAACTTTGAGCCAACCGCGAATACCGTATGCTGCACCTAATTTGCCCAATACAATTGGGTTTTCAGGTGGCAGTAACTTAGTTTGCTTGCTCATTGTTACCACCGTGACAGATTAAGCTACTTTCTTAGCTTGTTTGACCAGTTGTGCAACACGGTCAGAAATAGTTGCGCCTAAGCCAACCCAATGCTCAACACGGTCCAGATCTAAACGCAGTTCTTCTGCTTGACCTGCTGCGATCGGGTTGAAGAAACCGATACGCTCAATGAAACGACCGTCACGCGCATTGCGGCTATCGGTTACAACGATTTGGTAGAACGGACGTTTTTTAGCGCCGCCACGAGATAAACGAATTGTTACCATAACATCCTCATTAGTTAACAAAACAACCAGACTCCATCGAGGGATAGAGTCCGGCTGTCATATAAAAAGCCCGAAAAGTTTACTCACTTTGACGCAAAAATCAATCAAAAGTACGTTTTGTTTGAGGCTTTATTGTTTAACGCCCCGGAAAACCCGGAGGCATCATACCCTTCATACCGCGCATCATCTTGGCTAAGCCGCCTTTTTTCATTTTCTTCATCATGCGCTGCATATCATCAAATTGTTTTAAGAGGCGGTTCACCTCTTGTACTGTTGTACCAGAACCTGCTGCGATACGACGTTTACGTGAACCTTTAATAATTTCCGGTTTCTCACGCTCTTTACGCGTCATAGAATTAATCATCGCTTCCATTCGAACAGTGATTTTATCATCCATTTGCGATTTGACGGCATCAGGTAATTGGGACATCCCCGGCATTTTACTCATCATACTCGCCATGCCGCCCATATTACGCATTTGCTTTAATTGGCTCAGGAAGTCATTTAAATCAAAGCTATCACCCGTTTTTAGCTTTTTCGCTAATTTTTCAGCTTCATCACGGTCAACTTTATGTTCGATCTCTTCAATCAGAGAAATCACATCCCCCATACCAAGGATACGGGAAGCGACACGCTCAGGGTAAAAAGGCTCTAAGGCATCAGTTTTTTCACCAACCCCTAAGAATTTAATTGGCTTGCCTGTGATAGCACGGATTGACAGTGCCGCACCGCCTCGAGCATCCCCATCAACTTTGGTTAATACAACCCCTGTCAGTGGTAATGCTTCATTAAACGCTTTTGCAGTATTTGCCGCATCTTGACCTGTCATTGCATCAACGACAAATAAGGTTTCAACGGGTTTGATAATGCGGTGAACTTCTTGGATTTCCTCCATCATCGCTTCATCAACGTGTAAACGACCGGCGGTATCCACTAACAACACATCATAGAATTGTAACTGTGCATGTTTTAATGCTTTTTGTACGATGGCTGCGGGTTTTTCCTGTGCATCGGAAGGGAAAAAATCAACCCCAACAGATTGAGCTAATGTTTCTAGCTGTTTGATCGCCGCAGGGCGATAAACGTCAGCTGAGACCACCAGTACCTTTTTCTTTTGTTTTTCTTTTAAATGCTTACCAAGCTTGGCAACACTGGTCGTTTTACCCGCACCTTGCAAGCCGGCCATTAAGACTACCGCAGGCGGTTGCGCAGATAAATTAAGCTGATGGTTTTCATCCCCCATCGACCTAGTCAGTTCATTTTGAACAATTTTAATAAATTCTTGGCCAGGTGTTAGGCTTTTATTAACATCTTGACCAACAGCACTTTCTTTGACTTTTTGAATAAATTCACGGACAACTGGCAAAGCAACGTCTGCTTCCAGTAAGGCCATGCGAACTTCGCGTAATGTGTCTTTAATATTGTCATCAGTAAGGCGTCCCCGCCCACTGATATTGCGCAACGTGCGCGATAGTCTGTCAGTTAAATTATCAAACATATGTCTTAGCTCAATTCTGTTGATGGGCCGATGCTCAGCCTGATCTGGTTGCTAATACAGCTAATTTCAAGTGTATTGGTTATAACGACTTGAATTATAAGTATCAATCCTTTCATAATCATGAAAGAAAAACCAACGCTAAAATAATTCGGGCAAAATAATTATGCTATTGTAACATGCCCATTGTTTTTTCGCTGCCCCCTGTTTGAAACTGATGATACAGGTTATTATGGTTCTAATTTATGGTGATAAATCAAATCAGTTGGCGCATGAAGTGCTATCAACAACGAATATGCTGTGATTAGCCCGTCCAATGGTTGGAGCCTACACCCGTACAAGTTATACTATGTAATAACTTTCCACTAACCAAGAACAACGACACTATACTATGCCCGTATTTGCAGTCATAGCAGTTTGTACATACATGGTCAGTCTGCTACTGATCGTCCCCGGTCAAGTGCGTAAGCAGCTATTCTATCGTCGCCTAGCGATTTTGCTTGCTGTTATTGCGTTAGTGACTCATGCAATAACACTGAAATTACTTATTTTCAGTGAGGCCGAGGGGCAAAATCTCACACTGTTGAATCTAGGTTCTGCGGTTAGCTTGCTTATGTGTGTGATTATGACCGTTGTGGCTTATTGGGGAAAAGCCTGGTACTTAACTCCGATTGTATATAGTTTTGCTATCATTAATTTAATGTTATCCACCATCATGCCCGGTGAGTTTATTACTCATCTAGAAGCGAGCGTCCCTCTATTCGTTCATATCGGCTTAGCTTTATTGAGCTATGCAACGTTGCTCATTGCAGCGTTATATGCTCTCCAAGTGGCGTTGATTGACCACCAATTAAAAAATAAAACCTTAAAATTTAGCCCAGATATGCCACCCATGATGGTTGTAGAACGCAAGATGTTTCATATCACTCAGGTTGGTGTGATTTTGCTTACATTAACCTTATGCACAGGCTTTATTTATATGGATAATATTTTTGGTAAAGAAAATATCCATAAATCAGTATTATCTGTTATTGCTTGGTTTGTTTATATTACTTTGCTTTGGGGGCATTTCCATGGTGGATGGCGGGGTAAACGCGTGTTGTTTTTCCACGTTGGGGGCTCCATTATCTTAACAATGGCTTTTTTTGGTAACCGCCTTATACAGGAATTTATAATATTTTGACAACTAAACCACCATTAGCCTCATATAAGGAACCTTGTTTTGGATGATGTGTCTACCAGTACGCTAATCATCATATTGATTGTTTTAATTTTTATGTCGGCCTATTTCTCTGCTTCCGAAACAGCGATGATGACATTAAACCGCTATCGTTTAAAACATTTAGCAAAACATGGCAATAGCTCTGCGATCCGCGTCGAAAAATTACTCAAGCACCCCGATAAACTCTTAAGTTTAGTGCTTATTGGCAATAATTTAATCAATATTGTCGCCTCTGCATTAGCGACGATTATTGGCATGCGTTTATACGGCAATGCCGGTGTAGCAATGGCGACGGGGATTCTAACATTTGTGATCCTTATATTTGCCGAGGTTATGCCTAAAACACTCGCTGCGCTGTATCCAGAAAAAATTGCGTTTCCTAGCAGCTACCTTTTAAAGCCACTACAAGTCATTATGATGCCGATTGTGTTGGCATTTAATACCATTTCAGCCTTGTTGTTACGTTGTATAGGTATACGGTCGCTAACTGCCCGTACGGATGCCGTCAACAAGGAAGAATTGCGGACCATTGTTAACGAATCAAAGCATAAAATTAGCCGTCGCAACCAAGACATGCTGATTTCAATATTGGATTTAGACAAAGTCACCGTTGGCGATATTATGTTGCCAAGAAATGAAATTGTGGGCATTGACGTAAATGATGACTGGAAATCAATTATTCGACAGCTAACGCATTCACCTCATGGACGTATAGTGCTTTATCGTGATTCCCTTGATGATTCCATTGGTATTTTGCGTGTTCGAGAAGCCTATCGTTTGATGATGGAAAAACGCGAATTCAACAAGCAAAATCTGATTAAAGCAGCTGATAATATCTATTTCATCCCGAATAGTACGCCACTTAATATTCAACTTGTTAATTTTCAGCATAACAAAGAAAAGCTAGGCATCATTGTTGACGAATATGGTGAAATTCAAGGTCTTATTACTGTCGAAGATATCTTAGAAGAAATTGTAGGGGACTTTACAACATCTATGTCTCCATCACTAGCTGAAGAGGTTTTGCCACAAAGTGACGGTAGCGTACTTGTAGACGGTTCTGCCAATATCCGTGAGCTAAATAAGGCATTCGATTGGAATCTCCCTATTGATGGCCCTAGGACGGTTAATGGCATGGTATTAGAGGTGATAGGTGATATCCCTCAACCTGAAGAGCAAATCGTGGTAGGCCATTACCTTATCGAGGTATTAGTCATGAGCGAAAATATTGTTAAGCAAGTCAGGATAACCCCTCTGGCATTTAGCTCCCAAATCCCAGACCTTTAATTTAAACTGCCACTCTTAGCTCACAACCTAAAAAGAGCCAGATATTGGCTCTTTTGTTTTATATATAGATCAACTAAAAAATAGATAACTAGACGTGCAGTTGCTCTAGTTTGTCTGCTGGTAACGCTAATTCATCATTTTTATTGATACCAATCTCGGAAGCGAGAACATTACGTGCAATTTGTTGCGCTTCTTCTAATGAATGCATTTTATATGTACCACACTGATATACATTCAATTCAGGAATTTTGTTTTGATCTTCAACCTTCAAAACATCTTCCATTGCCGCTTTCCACGCATTAGCAACACGCTGCTCCTCTGGTTGGCCGATTAAGCTCATATAAAAACCTGTACGGCAGCCCATTGGAGAGATATCAATAATTTCTACACCATCACTGTTGAGATGATCACGCATAAAGCCTGCAAATAAGTGCTCTAAAGTATGCGTTCCTTTCTCTGTCATGGCTTCTTCATTTGGCACGGTAAAACGTAAATCAAACACTGTGATAGTATCATCATTCGGTGTTTTCATGGTTTTTGCCACACGTACAGCAGGCGCTGACATGCGAGTATGATCGACAGTAAAGCTATCTAATAATGGCATTTTGTGACCTCCTCAAAAATATAAAAATTATTTCTAAAAATAAATGAAACTATTTTGAAAATGCAGAGTCTGAAATATTGAAAGACGCGCAATTTGTTATCATCCCTAATTCTCTAAGAGATTTTTATTTGGCCACCTAGTGTGGCCATTTCTTTTAGCGTCCTGCATGGATGCGCAGATAGTCTTCAAAGCTTTCAGTTTCACTTTGCTCCATCTTTGCTTGCTTCTCAATTGAAGCTAACCGTGCTTGTTCAAATTGCTCTTCAGTAATCACTTCATAAGGTTCATTAACTAACTGTTCAAAATACTTCTCAGCTAATTCTAGCCCATAACCACCAATGCCTTTTTCCAACATCTCATCCATAACGAGCGCTGAGTATGTCAGTGTTGGATCTTCAAACATGGCAACAAACTGGTGGCAAGCTTCTTGATACCTTTCATCACAGCAAGTATCAAGCACTTCAGCAACCCGAATTAAATCATTAAATAATTGCTGACCAACCTCAACTAATGGTTTGACTTCACTACCACAACCAAAACCAATCACTTGTCCAGGTTTACGCCCTTCAAGGATCACCCTGTTCCAATTTTGGCGACAGCAATCAAGCTCTTGAGCATTCATTTCAGGTGCATCTGCAAGCACACACCATATTAAGAATAGATCAACAAACCGAGCTTGTGTTTCATTTACCCCAATTGCACTGAACGGGTTGATATCCAGTGAACGAACTTCAATATACTCAATACCACCACGCATTAGAGCATCTGAAGGTGATTCATTACCTTTAGGTACACGTTTCGGCCGTATAGGGGCATACAGCTCATTCTCTATCTGTAATACATTCGTATTTAACTGAACATATTCGCCATCTTTTTTTACTCCTAGCTTTTCAAACTCAGCCGAAGGTTTATGAATGGCTTTTTTCAAGTTTTCTATATATTCATCCAGTTTATTGAACGTAATATTTAGATCACTTTGCGACTTATTTGTATAGCCTAGGTCACTCATGCGCAGTGATGTCGCATAAGGTAAGTAATAAGTGCCACAATCTGTTTTATCAAATGATAACGCTGTGTCTCTATCCTTTAAGAAAGAGCCACAAATGGCTGGAGATGCGCCGAATAGATACGGAATAACCCAACCGAAGCGGTAATAATTTCTGATCAGACGTAAATAGCCCTCTGAAATTTTTTCCTTACCGCTTTCTTCATCTTTTACACCAGCCCAAGCCTGCCAAAATTCAATTGGCAAAGAAAAGTTATAATGCACCCCTGCTATCGTTTGCATTAGCGCACCATAACGATTTTTTAAGCCCTCTCGATACAGGGTTTTAAAACGCCCGACATTAGAAGAACCATATTGAGCAAGAGTGATTCTATCTTCACTTTCAATAAAGCACGGCATACTGAGCGGCCACATTCTTTCATTTTTAAGTTGGCGCGCAGTATAACGATGTAAGTCCCGAAGAAAGGCCAAATTATGGCTGATGCTTTTATCTACAGGAGTAATAAATTCGAGTAAGGACTCCGCAAAATCTGTCGTGATCCATTTATGTGTTAAAGCTTTTCCCAGCCCTTCTGGATGCAATGTTTCAGCTATCGCACCTGTTGGGGACACACGCAATGTTTCGCGCTCAATACCACGTTGAATTCCATTTAGTGCTTCTGGGTGCGCCTCTAACCATGAGAGCGCTTTTGATACGTCCGGGATCAAATCGACCTCCCGCCTGTGATGTTAATTTATTTTATTGAGGCAATTACTTTAGCTTAAATCACATAAATTGTCGCTGTCTAGATGTGTGGTTTATCGAGGATTACATACAAAGATATTAGGTGAATGGCATTTTTTCTAATTTTAGGCAAAAAAAAACTCCTCAAAGTGAGGAGTTTCTAATGATGGTGCATCCGGGAGGATTCGAACCTCCGACCGCTCGGTTCGTAGCCGAGTACTCTATCCAGCTGAGCTACGGATGCAAAATTATTTCGATTATAAATCGATGTTCCAATAACTTTTTATGAATTAGATTAAAATGTATTATTGATATGCTAAATTTAGCAACTAAGAGATGGTGCATCCGGGAGGATTCGAACCTCCGACCGCTCGGTTCGTAGCCGAGTACTCTATCCAGCTGAGCTACGGATGCATGTTTAGTGCAAGACTGATTTTTATCTCAAAATTTTTATCAACTACTAAAAACTAACTTCTAAGTTACTGCATGTTTTGGTTTTCAATATTCTAGAACCAAAACAAAACCCCATCAGATACTCTTATAGGGTTAAAGATGGTGCATCCGGGAGGATTCGAACCTCCGACCGCTCGGTTCGTAGCCGAGTACTCTATCCAGCTGAGCTACGGATGCATATCTAAAATGGCGGTGAGGGAGGGATTCGAACCCTCGATGCAGCTTTTGACCGCATACTCCCTTAGCAGGGGAGCGCCTTCAGCCTCTCGGCCACCTCACCATATTTTAGTTACACACGATTTGTTTTTTCAAACATCTCGTTGCTGTGTGGCGCACATATTACTTTCCTAGACTTAGAAGTCAAACAATTTTTCCAAACTTTTTGCATTCCGTAGTCTGTTTGCACATTTCACAAGCAAGATGATTAGTTTAGCACCGAAAAAGATCTTTTTCAGCCCTTATCTCACTAAGTTTATAAACAAAAAGCAGGAAAAAAAATGATGATAGCACTCAACAAAAAGTATATTTTTTAGCCAAGTGAAAAATAGACATGCAATAAAAAAATGAATCGAGCACGATGAAAATTAATGCTCAGCAAAATACAGTCGCTAAACACCAAAAAAACTGCATATTAGATTAACAAAAGGGAATAATAGAATAGGAAAGACAAGCGTCCATTCTTGCTGTGTGGTCAATCATTGGACGCTTCTTTTTTATTATTGATTATCTGGTTGAGTTTTTTCAGCCTGGATCCGTTGATAAATTTCTTCACGGTGAACAGAAACTTCTTTTGGGGCGTTAACACCAATACGAACTTGGTTGCCTTTGACACCCAATACAGTAACTGTTACCTCATCGCCTATCATGAGTGTTTCACCAACTCGACGAGTCAGAATAAGCATTCTTTGCTCCTTGAAATATTAAAAGAGTCGGGTCTTTAGGTATCCCCCGCTATTGTCCATCACACACCGTGAAAACGTAAAGCAATGATATTCACCTAAAGCATTGATGCCATCAATGCAAGCATTCTAATTATTTACAAGCAAAATATAACACTACAAGCGATACATTAACAATGCCGCAACAGCTTAAAGTTGCCTCATATTTTAATGAGGCAACTTTGTCGACGCTTATAGCCGTGATTCAACCCATTCTTCGACACTTGCCATCGCAGCAGGTAATGCATTCACGTCAGTACCCCCTGCCTGTGCCATGTCTGGTCGCCCACCACCTTTACCGCCAACCTGCCCTGCAATAAAGGAAATCAAGTCACCTGCTTTAACTTTAGCAGTTAAATCATTAGTCACCCCAACGATCATACTGACTTTATCACCACTTGTTGTTGAAAGCACGATAATCGCAGATTTCAGCTGGTTCTTGAGATCATCTACCATAGTTCTCAGTAGCTTAGGATCAGTATTGCTCAATTGAGTCACTAACAACTTGATGCCTTTCACATCTTTCGCTTTACTACCTATTGAAGCACTTTCTTGCGATGCTTGCTGATCTTTTAGTTGCAAAATTTCTTTCTCGAGCTGACGAGATTTGTCTAATGCAGCTTTAACTTTTTCCACAAGACTATTGGAGTCACCTTTTAATAGGTGAGCAATTGCTGAAAGTTGCTCGGATTGATTGTGAATATTTTCAATCGCCATCGCCCCCGTTGTTGCTTCGATACGACGAACGCCAGCAGCAGTGCCTGATTCGCTAAGAATACGGAATAAACCAATATCCCCAGTTCGACTAGCATGTGTACCACCGCATAATTCAATAGAAAAATCCCCCATACTCAAAACGCGTACACGTTCTTCATATTTTTCACCGAATAATGCCATAGCGCCTTTCGCTTTAGCTCCCTCTAAATCCATCAACTCAGTTTCAATTTCTGAGTTTTTTCGGATTTGAGCATTCACAATATCTTCTACCTGACGTAGCTCTTCCTGTGTCATCGCTTCAAAATGGGAGAAATCAAAACGGAGATATTTATCGTTAACCAATGAGCCTTTTTGTGACACATGCTCACCCAATACCTGACGTAATGCAGCATGAAGTAAATGTGTCGCTGAGTGATTTAAGCGGATAGCATCACGCCTCGCGCTATTAATCAAAGCAGTAATACGATGGTTAACAACTAATGTACCTGACTCTACTTTACCTATGTGGCCAATCGCTTGGCCGTATTTTTGAGTGTCTGTTACATTAAAGCTTGCACTGTCACTATTTAAATAACCAGTGTCACCCACTTGCCCACCGGACTCTGCATAGAATGCAGTTTTATCTAGGATAACCAACCCTTCTTCACCCTCTTTAAGGGTATCAACAGGTTGACCATCTTTATACAAAGCCGTGATTGTTGCTTGTTGCTCATCGTATTGATAACCAGAGAATTCGCTACGCTTATCAACTTTGATTAATGAGTTATAATCTGCGCCAAAACCGCTCGATTCTCTAGCACGACGACGTTGGTCTTCCATCGCATGCTCAAAACCTTGCTCATCGACTTTAATATTGCGTTCACGGCAAACGTCCGCCGTTAAATCGATAGGGAAGCCATAGGTATCATATAAACGGAATGCAGCCTCACCATCAAGCGTATCGCCTTTTAGGGAAGCAAGTTCTTCGTCTAATAATTGCAAACCGCGTTCTAAAGTACGAGCAAATTGTTCTTCTTCAGTTTTAAGAACTTTTTCTACCATTGCTTGCTGACGTGCAAGCTCATCCGCAGCAGAGCCCATCACGTTAATTAGTGGAGCAACTAATTTGTAGAAGAAGGTATCCTTTGCACCAAGCATGTAACCGTGACGCACTGCTCGGCGAATAATACGCCGTAAAACATAGCCACGCCCTTCATTTGATGGAATGACACCATCACTAACAAGGAATGCACAAGAACGAATGTGGTCAGCAATAACACGCAATGATTTATTTTCCAAATCAGTTGCCCCTGTTGCTTTCGCAGCAGCAGCAATGAGTTCGCGGAAAATATCAATCTCATAGTTAGAATTTACGTGTTGAAGTACCGCAGAAATGCGTTCTAAACCCATCCCTGTGTCGACTGAAGGTTTTGGCAGTGGCTCCATAGTACCGTCTGATTGACGGTTAAATTGCATGAAGACAAGGTTCCAGATTTCAATATAACGGTCACCATCTTCTTCAGGGCTCCCCGGAGGACCACCCCAAATATGCTCACCATGGTCATAGAAAATCTCTGTACATGGACCACAAGGGCCTGTATCACCCATTTGCCAGAAGTTATCTGACGCATATGGTGCACCTTTATTGTCACCAATACGAATAATACGCTCAGCTGGAACACCAATTTCTTTGTTCCAGATATCATACGCTTCATCATCTGTCGCGTAGACAGTTACCCACAGCCTTTCTTTTGGTAAATTAAACCACTCTTCGCTAGTTAATAGTTCCCAAGCAAAGCGGATAGCATCATGCTTAAAGTAATCACCGAAGCTGAAGTTACCTAGCATTTCAAAAAATGTATGGTGGCGAGCGGTATAACCCACATTTTCTAAGTCGTTATGTTTACCACCTGCTCGAACGCAACGTTGCGCAGTTGTCGCTCGGGAATATGCTCTCTTATCCAGGCCAAGAAATACATCTTTGAACTGGTTCATCCCTGCGTTTGTGAACAGTAGTGTAGGGTCATTATTTGGCACTAGCGAACTGCTGGTGACCACTTGATGACCTTTCGTATGAAAAAAGTCGAGAAACGCTTGACGGATCTCAGCGGTGCTTTTACTCATATTTATCCCGATATCAAGCTGGAAACAGAATTACGAATTGTTGAGATGGTATGTAACATCACCTCTAATCAACTCTCCGATTAAAAAGTGACTGATAAGATAAAGTCTCTTTATGCAGAAGTAAAATATAGATACATCCATTAGCAGCTTTCATTGTAAAGCGTCTAGATATTTTCTGAAAGCATGTTTATACCCCGCGCTGGGGTATTTTTCCACAGAAAAACTGTTCGATAAACTATTAATGTAATAGGCCAAAATAAAAATGGCGCCCCCTTATGAAAGGTGCGCCACTAATTTAGATGATAATCAAATAGTTACACTTGAATTAAATTTCTTCTGGTGTTTCTTCTTCATCAGAACCACTGACGAAATCTTCCGCAGCGCTACTAAATTCACCAGTATGATTTAATAACATTTCGCGTAGTTTCGTATCAATTTCCTGTGCTATTTCAGGATGCTCTTTTAAATAAGTTGTTGAGTTAGCTTTACCTTGACCGATTTTGTCCCCGTTATAGCTATACCAAGCACCCGCTTTTTCAATTAATTTATGTTTTACACCTAAGTCAATAAGCTCACCGAAGGTGTTAATCCCTTCACCATAAAGAATTTGGAATTCAGCTTGTTTAAATGGTGCTGCGACTTTATTTTTCACAACTTTAACACGGGTTTCGCTACCTACAATTTCTTCACCGTTTTTCACCGCACCGATACGGCGAATATCTAAACGGACAGATGCGTAGAATTTCAATGCGTTACCACCTGTAGTGGTTTCCGGATTACCAAACATAACACCAATCTTCATACGAATTTGGTTGATAAAGATCAGTAAGGTATTTGACGTTTTTAAATTCCCCGCCAATTTACGCATTGCTTGGCTCATCATACGGGCTGCTAGACCCATATGAGAATCACCAATCTCGCCTTCAATTTCAGCTTTAGGTGTTAACGCAGCAACAGAGTCAACGATAATGACATCAACCGCCCCTGAGCGTGTTAATGCATCACAAATTTCAAGAGCTTGTTCACCTGTATCGGGTTGTGAACATAATAAGTTATCAATATCTACGCCTAATTTTTTCGCATAGATAGGGTCTAAGGCGTGCTCTGCATCGATAAATGCGCAAGTTTTACCACTGCGTTGTGCCGCAGCAATAACCTGTAAAGTTAATGTTGTTTTACCCGAAGCTTCAGGACCGTAGATTTCAACAATACGACCTAATGGCAAGCCACCAGCGCCTAATGCAACATCAAGGGATAAGGAGCCTGTTGAAATCGTTTCAACATCCATAGAGCGGTCTTCACCAAGACGCATAATGGAGCCTTTACCAAATTGTTTTTCAATTTGGCCTAATGCTGCTGCAAGTGCTTTTTGTTTGTTTTCATCAATAGCCATGATTACTCCCTAAGTGCAATGGCTTGACCACTGCGAATAAAACGATTGAATTGGGTTTGTTAAAATTAATTATACTGTATAATCATACAGTATCAAGAAAATTTTTCATTTAACAACTTTAAAAGTGTTTCTAGGACATAACCCGTTGATTGTAAACGAACTTGGTTTCTATCCCCTTGGAATACACAGTGCTGTGTTGTTACGGTTATGGTTTTATCAGCCTGTTTTTTAGCAAAACCAAACCAGACTGTCCCAACAGGCTTTTCTATACTACCGCCGTCGGGGCCGGCAATTCCACTGATTGAAACAGCAAAATCGGCCCTCGCTTCCCGCAATGCCCCTAAAGCCATTTCTGCGACAACTTGTTGGCTTACTGCGCCATATTGTTGTAAAGACTCCTCTTTAACACCAATCATTTGGTGTTTGGCTTCATTGCTATAAGTGACGAAGCCACGCTGGAAGTAAGCTGAGCTCCCTGCGATATCGGTCAATACCTTAGCAACCCAGCCACCAGTACAAGATTCAGCAGCGGTGACTGTTTTACCTTGTTCTGTTAATTTCTGACCAATTTGAATACTCAATATTTCGAGTTGCTTCTCATCTATCATGATGCTACCTACCTTTACTTCATTTTTTTACGAGCGCGATCCCAAACCCACAAACCCGCAATAGCTATCGCAAATACAGCACCAAAACCAATCCCTGCATTCACTACTGACAAACCAGCTTTAATTGCCAAAGAGTACAAGCCTAACATAATTAGCATTGCACTGTTTTCGCCTAAGTTTTGCACAGCAATGGCATTCCCTGCTCCAACAGTCTCTTTCCCCTTTTCTTGAAGTAATGCATTAAGTGGAACCACAAATAAGCCACCAAATACCCCAAGTATTATCAGAATAAAATATGCTGGAATAATATTAGTTTGCAATGAGAGTAAAACCACCATGATACCGATGATAACCCCAGCAGGAATACAACGATAAACCGTTTTTAAGGTAATAAATTTAGCAGCAAGCCCCGCTCCAACGACAATCCCTATAGCAACCATCGCATTGAGGATTGTTGGGGTTGTGTTGTCTTGTAAGCCTAAAGCGACAGGTACCCATGCCACTAATAAAAAACGTAAGGTGACACCCGCCCCCCAAAATAAACTGGTCCCCACAAGTGAGAAGCGACTTTCTTGGTTAGACCATAGAATACGGCAAGCACCGAAAAAATCAGTCACTAATAGTTTAATATTCCAGCCTTTGCCTGGCCGTGCAGCCACTAGCGGTGGGATAAAGAAATTGGCAATAACAGCTAATGCATACAATACAGCACAAGTTCCGAGCGCTAATATAAGGTTAATATCGGAAAGCACCCCACCGACCACTGAGCCCACTAGAATAGCCGCGATTGTCGATGCTTCCATAACTCCATTTGCTTTAACAAGGTTATCTCCCCCTGTTAATTCCCCTAAAATACCGTATTTAGCAGGGGAATAAGATGCAGCGCCTACCCCCACTAGACCATAGCAAAGGAAAGGGTTTAACCCCAAACAAATACCAAGAGCCCCAATAAATTTAAAAATGTTAGAAAACAACATTACGCGCCCTTTTGAGAACCTATCGGCGATTTGCCCTACAAAAGGTGCCAGTACAATATAAGTAAATACAAACACCATTTGCAGAATAGGATGGCTCCACTCAGGGTAAAACTCTGCTTTAAGCTGTGCAAGTATTGCAAATAATAATGCATTATCAGCAAATGCAGAGAGGAATTGAGACGCCAATACGGCTTTCATTCCTCGGCTCATTAATGGCGCATTTTGCATGCTTTCTTGCATATTATTCATCCTTTAACGCCATCTGTTTTAGTGTAACAAAGTCCGTTTTACCACTTCCCAAAACTGGCAGTTCTTTTACTAAACGAATGTCACGCGGGACAGCTAATTCAGTTAAGCCTTTGCTTTTCGCTGCCGCAGACAATGCGCTGCGGTCTAATTCTTTATCTGTCGTGAATAAAACAAGCGCCTCACCCTTACTACTATCAGGCTTAGTGACAACGCCATGATTCTCATTTGGTGAAATACCCGCGACCATTTGTTCAATACTTTCAAGAGAAACCATTTCCCCTGCAAGTTTTGCAAAACGCTTAACACGACCTTTAATAGTACAGAAGTTTTGATTGTCTAAAGTAACGATATCACCCGTGTCATACCAGCCATCTTCTAATTCACCTTGCTCATTTTCCGCTTTAGGCGTTTCTAAGACACCAGGGGCTTCAACACGTAAATACCCCTTCATGATATTTGGCCCTTTTAGCTGTAATTTCCCCCCCTGTTCAATACCTGGGATAGGGATAATCCTCGCCTCCATTTCGGGTAAAATTTGACCTACTGAACCTTCTTTAGCGGCCATTGGTACGTTAATTGAAACGATAGGAGCACATTCAGTCACCCCATACCCTTCAAGGATACGAATACCAAATTTATCAAACCAGATTTTTTTAGTTTTATCAGAGAGCTTTTCAGCGCCAGCAACGACATAGCGCAAACGTGCAAAATCATACTGATGCGCAAAACGCGCATAATTACCTAAAAATGTCGAAGTCCCAAAAAGCACTGTACAATTTTTGTCATAGACCAATTCCGGAATGACTCGATAGTGCAAAGGGCTTGGATAAAGAAACACTCGGCTTCCTGAAAATAGAGGAATGAACAAACCAACAGTTAGACCAAATGCATGGAATAATGGTAATGATGACATAAAACGGTCACGAGGAGTGAAGTCAGCAATGGTCTTAATTTGCTCAACATTCGCCATTAAGCTCCCGTGGCTATGAACCACCCCTTTCGGTGTTCCCTCTGACCCTGAAGTGAATAGCACGATCGCTTCATCTGTCGTTTTGCGCGGGATAACGGCTTTACGTGGATTAAATAAATGCTTAACAATCCAAAGTTTATCTTGCCATGTCACTGTATCTTTTAAATCTTCAAGGTAAATCCAGTTAGCTTCAGTAACTTGCTCGGGAATATGCGTTAAATGACCTTTTTCTAAAAATTGGCGAGAGGTAAATACGACAGTGGCTGCAGATGCTTTTAATGCATTACTGATCCCATGGCTTCCCGCAGTATAATTCAGCATCGCAGGGACTCGTCCCCTCATTAGGGCCCCAAAAATAGCCGCAGCCGTAACTGTTGTATTTGGCAATAATAAGCCTACACGCTCATTTTCATGGGTATAACGTTCTATAATACGCCCGACTCCCAGAGCTTTTTTCAATAAGCTTTGGTAGGAGTCTTCTTTAAAAGCGATATCTTCAATACAGGGCGTATATCGACCAAACTTATGAACACTTTGAATAAACTCTTCGACCAATGTGACTTGGGGCAAACAAGCCATACGCGCAGATTTCATAATTTGGTACAAATGCTCTCCAGCTAAGGCTCGGCGCTCAACAGCTCGAGGGGCTTGAGGCATAGGAATGCTTTGTGCAGGCAAAATATGTAATGTGATTTTTGGGAACCATTTTAATGGAATAATGCCTTTTAACCGACCAAAGTGACTGCGCTCCGCACCTTCAATACGAATAGGAACAACTTTTGCCTCCGACTTTGCAGCAACAAATGCAGCCCCTTCATAGATTTTCATTAAAGAACCATGCACAGTAATACGCCCTTCTGGAAAAATGACGATTGGGCGCCCTTTTTCCACCTCTTTAACAAGGTGACGTATCCCTAAAGGGTTAGCAGGGTCAAGAGGAACAATATCCGCATAAGGTTTAAGACGCTTCACCATTTTTGGTGTCGCAAATGATGAATACACAGCAAATACAGGTTTTACAGGTAAAAAAAGTGCAATCAAAACACCATCAAGGAAAGAAACATGATTGGGTGTAATCAAGCATTTATCTTGATTAAATTCTTTTGCATCACCGGTAACTTGGACGCGAAATAAAAATTTAAGTATTGCCTTGATGATGTTTGCCAACATAATGAATCCCTATATTATGATTATGTTTTATATGCAAATAAGTGAAGTATTTCCGTTATCATACCTATCTTACTTAGCTCTGCTCTTTCTACTAAGCGGTATATTCCGAAAACGTACTTTACTGATACCTAATTAGTTTAAGTCAAATCATTAAGTTGCGCGATAATATCATCAATGGATTGTGTGGCATCAATAACATGGTGTGCCGTCGCACGGTAGATAGGTTCTCTTTGCTGCATAACTTCTTCAATTTCTTCAACTAATGATTTGCCTGTTAAGCTTGGCCGCTGGTCAGCTTGTGGCTCTGCGGCTAGGCGTTTAGCTAAAACGTCAGGCTTAGCATTTAAATAAATCACTGTCCCGTTATCACGCATGATCTTCTGGTTTTCCTCAGCAAGAACCAGCCCGCCCCCTGTTGAAACAATCGTTTTATCTTGAAGAATTGATTTTAACGTTTCCGTTTCTAATTGACGAAAATATTCCCATCCGTACTGTTCAACAATTTCTGCTATCGTTTTACCTGCTCTTTCGAGTATCAATTTATCTGTATCAACAAACTGGTAGCCTTTAGATTCGGCCAATTTTTTACCAATTGTCGTTTTACCCGAACCTCTTGGACCGATAATGTAAAACATTAATTTCCACCCCATCATCATGAATACTAAGCAAAACTGGTTATGTATCTGCTTATGAAAGTTGCCTAATGCGGCAAATAATAAAAAATAAAGCCACACAAGTGTGGCCTATTAATCTATTTTAGTCTTTATGGGCGATTTAAAAAATCGCCATAACCAACCCATTTATAGGTTGTTAAGGCATCTAGCCCCATAGGGCCTCGAGAATGTAATTTCTGAGTGCTAACCGCAACCTCTGCCCCTAAACCAAATTGCCCACCATCTGTGAAGCGAGTACTCGCATTCACATAAACAGCCGCCGAATCGACACACTGTACAAAATAATCTGCTTGGCGGATAGACTCGGTCAAAATAGCATCAGAATGCGCAGTACCATATTGGCGAATATGGTTAATAGCGGCGTCAATGTCATCAACAATCTCTACGTTGAGGTCTAAGGATAACCATTCATCAACCAAATTTTCAGGTTTTACATCAACAACTGTTGCTGGGCCTTGTTCCAATAATGGCATTGCTTTTTCACTAGCGTGCAGTGTGACTTGCTGTTCAGCCATTTTCTCACTTAAAAATGGTAAGAAATTACCCGCAATATCTTTATGAACTAGCAAAGTTTCCAGTGAGTTACAAGCACTTGGGCGCTGTACTTTTGCATTGATGATTACGTTAATCGCTTTATTAAAATCAACTGACTCATCGACAAAGGTGTGGCAAACACCTATACCGCCGGTGATCACAGGGATCGTTGATTGCTCACGACATAATTTATGTAACCCCGCACCACCACGAGGGATCAGCATATCAATATAACGATCTAATTTTAATAATTGAGAAACTAATTCACGATCAGGGTTATTGATAGCTTGTACAGATTCTTCTGGCAACCCACTATTTTTGAGTGCTTTTTGGATAACACTCACCACAGCAAGGTTCGTATTATGGGTTTCTTTACCACCACGTAGAATGACTGCGTTACCGGTTTTTAAACATAACGAAGCCACATCGACAGTGACGTTTGGACGCGCTTCGTAAATCACCCCGACAACACCTAGAGGTACGCGTCGGCGCTGTAAGTTTAAACCGCTATCAAGCTGGCTACCATCAATGATTTGCCCAACAGGGTCAGCAAGCTGACAAACCTTTCTGACATCATCAGCAATGCTTTTCAAGCGTTCTGGAGTCAGCAATAGACGGTCTTGTAAGGCTTCTGCCATACCACTGGCTTTTGCCTGTTCCATATCCTGCTGGTTAGCAGATAATATCACCGCGCTTTCTTTTTCTAGTAATTCAGCAATTTGCAATAGTGCCGAGTTTTTTTGTTTGGTGCTTAGCTGAGCTAATTGCCATGACGCTGCTCGTGCAGCCTTACCCATTGTTTCTAACATAATTAACTCACTATCATATCGTCACGATGAACAGCGACTGAGCCGTGTTCATAGCCAAGTATTCTGCCAATTTCTTGTGAATGATGACCTGCTATCATCCTTAGTGCATCACTATTATAGTGACTAACACCGTGTGCAAGGTCTTTCCCCGCCATATTTAGAATGCGGATCACGGCGCCTCGGGAAAAATCACCTTCAATCTTTTTAATTCCTTTTGGTAACAATGAGCTACCTTTTTCTATAATTGCTAATTGTGCACCATCATCAATATACACATCACCCGCAGCTGGCGCCCCGAAAATCCAACGTTTACGATTTTCCATGGGGTTTTTCTGCCCATAAAAACGAGTCCCCACTGGAATATTTTCAATCACAGCGCTAATGACATCAGGTTTATTACCTGCTGCGATAATAACATCTATCCCTGCGCGGCCAGCAACATCAGCCGCTTGTAGCTTAGTTGCCATGCCCCCTGTACCTAAACCGCTGACACTTCCCCCTGCCATTTGACGAAGCTCGTCGTTGACACCATAGACTTCAGGAATTAATTTCGCATTTGGGTTGCTACGGGGGTCTGCATCATATAGACCTTCTATATCAGTCAGTAGCAACAGTTTATCAGCATCACCAAGAATAGCGGCTAATGCGGATAAATTATCGTTATCACCGACTTTTATTTCTGCTGTCGCAACGGCATCGTTCTCATTAATAACGGGAATAATGCCATTATTCAGTAATGCTTGTAAGGTGTCTCGAGCATTTAGAAAACGCTCACGGTCTTCTAAATCTGCACGTGTTAACAGCATTTGCCCTATGTGGATCCCGTAAATGGAGAACAACCTTTCCCACAACTGAATAAGACGACTTTGGCCGACTGCCGCAAGCAACTGTTTAGATGCAATGGTAGCCGGCAATTCGGGGTAATTTAAGTGTTCGCGACCCGCGGCAATTGCCCCTGATGTCACAATGATAATACGGTGCCCTTTTTCATATTGCTGCGCACACTGCCTGACTAACTCAACAATATGAGCTTGATTCAAACGGCGCGAGCCCCCTGTTAGCACACTGGTTCCTAGCTTAACAACCAGCGTCTGGCTATTTTTCATCATTTTTCTGCCATTAGGATTAAGAAAACAAAAAAGTAGATACCATTTTTATCAGGAGAAGCGCGTTATGCCAACAGGCATAACGCAAAATTCAACAAAAGTTGGTTTAAAACAAATTTATGCGCTTAATTCCAGTTTTAATTCTGCCATTAGTGGCGAAGGGAAGAGGCTTAACTCAAGCTCAAGTAATTGCTTAGTAAGTGCTTGATGAAATGATACTAAATTTTTTTCAACGGCTTCAGTGGTAGCCGCATCTTTGAATGCTTTGACTTGCCAACTACCATGGCTATTATAAATACCAAAATGATAAGTGAACTCAAAGCCTTTTTCAGTTGCAACTAATTTTAACCACCACCCCCAAAATTCACGTTTCTCAGGCGCAATACTCGCATTAATACAAACAACAAGGCTATCGAATATATAACAGCCATTGATACATTGTTTTTCGCGTAAATAAGGCCCCATTGCAGCAAATTTCTTTAAATACTTTCCATTTGAATAATCAGTCGGTAAAGCCATGTTAAGGATCTCCTTCTTGGGTAGACCCCTTTTTAACAAATGGGAAAAAATAAGCAAGATATTAAATATAATTAAAGTATTTTTGCTTTCAGCCAATTAGTAGTTTCACTTAGTGCCTTTTCAAAATTAGCAAAAACAGGCTGACTTGGTAGTATTATTGTATCTGCATCCATTGATGAACGCCGAATTAGATCCGATTCTGCTTTCGGACTATAGATATCATCTTTTAAGCTTACCGATAACATCGGAACTTTGCTTCTTTTTCCTAAAAGGCCCTGATTTTTAAGTGAATAACAACTCAACTCATGGCGTAAAGCGGCACCATCAACCTGATAAATTCCCAAACGACTCGCGAACACATCCAAAACTACCCGAGGAATATCTTGTTGATATTTCTCTTCGTGCAATAAACTATGCACAATTGGACCTATGACAGCGACTGCTTTAATTTTTTCTGGGCACATATAAGCTAATCTTAAGGCTATATTGGCACCAAAGCGCATCCCGACGATACCGAAGCGGGTATGGTCAATCCATGCAATATCCTCAAGCTGGCGAACAATTTGCTCATGCAGTGTTGTTGTTTCTTGTGTCAATTTATGTTTTATCGAATAACCAATAGAAGGCATATCGAGCGTTAGCATCGCAATACCTAGTGGTTCGAGATAATCGCGAAAATAGCGACAAAAATCGATTTGTAAGCTGTCTAACATGCCGCAAATCATGACGGTAGGATAAGGCCCCTGACCGTGGGATGGGATATGTAAAAAGCCACAAACTTCTTTCCCATCATCCACTTTGAATGCAATTTTCTTTAACCGATATTCTGAAAATTTGGCTGCATTATCATAGGCTTTACACGCTAATAAAATAGCTTGGTCTGCTAGTTCATCCCCTTTAATAAAAGGGTATGCTGCAATACTGTATAAATTTGCGGCTCGCAACCATGCATTACCCGCGTCCGGCCCTTGCTCGAATTCCAAAGCTTTCTGTTGCCAGCGCATAGCCTGCTGTGACCATTCGAAGCACCAATTCCCACGCCTATTACCAATGACGGTATCCAACTGGGTTTCATTACTGCGTGGCGCATCGGAAACTGCTATTCGGCTAAGTACCTCTTCAATTTCTAGTGCATCAATACCACGCCAAATCCAAATTAGCCGGTTGATCATACGATACCAGCCAACATGATGAGAACCACTTAGAACGCTATGAGCTTTTATCAGAGGAGTCGTTTCTGACGAGTAGGATACAAGTGTCGACGTTTCAACTTGTCTGACTCTAGGTTTGAAAAGTTTTTCTGAAAGGTTTTGCTGAGTCATCCCTATTTCCTTGTCTACCTGAGCTGAATTGTGCCAAAAAACCAAAAATAAGGGGAATGCAAAAATGCACTCCCCCGAGATTATATCGCGTTTGACTCAAAAATTTTAGGTATTTATGTGTTATGCCTATGAGGAAAAACCCCAAAGGCTGTTAATGACAATCTATTACCAGAAAATAAGTTTAACTTTGATTTATTTGTCTTGTTCACACAATGGCTTTATAAAAGCAACGCCCATATCCCAAGGCTGCTCTATCCATGTGTCTTGCGGGATATCAACCACATAGTCATCAACTAATGGACGACCAGCTGGCTTAGCGAAGATAGTAACAAAGTGTGCTTTTGGATACATATCACGAATAGCTTGCGCTGTACCACCGGTATCGACCAAATCGTCAATGACGATATAGCCTTCGCCATCACCTTCAGCGCGCTTTATAATTTTTAATTCGCGTTGATTATCATGGTCATAGCTAGATATACATACGGTATCAACGTTACGAATGCCCAGTTCACGTGCAAGAAGCGCGCCTGGAACAAGACCACCACGGCTAACCGCGATAATACCGGTCCATTGTTCTACTGGTAATAAACGTTGTGCGAGTTTACGGGCATGTATTTGCAACATATCCCACGTTACGACATATTTTTCGCTCATAAAATTCGGGTCCCGACTGCTGAGTAAATCTGAAATGTGTCTTGCGGAAAAAAGGTTGCGCGAGATTATAGTGATTTGGCGCGTTAAAAACCAGTAAAAAGCATCATTCGCCATTAATTATTATCATTTACACTATCCATTCTTCAAAAGAAAGTGTTATCCTGAGATTATAAAAGATGCAGCCTTTAATTCGAAACTTCAGGCTGTTAGGTCATAATTACAGCAATATTCCTTTTAAAAATTGAAGCTGAAATTAACGTTGGTTGCCAATCAGTTCCTACATGGGTTATTCAGGATATTATTCCTAAATAGTTCAATTTGTAGCTAGGCGGCAAATGAGTAAATCCTTTGAGGATACATAAGTATATGCTTGGAGTTTACGAGTGAAGCCAACAATGCTACAGATTGAAATATAAAGGGAAAATAAAAGGAGAGAAACGTGTCTGAGCTAGCTACATTATCCCCCCAACCGCTATGGGACATCTTCGCTACCATCTGCTCTATTCCGCACCCTTCATATCATGAAGAAGCTTTAGCTGCGCATATTATCGACTGGTCAAAACAAAAAGGTTTTCATGTAGAACGCGACGAAGTTGGTAATATTTTGATCCGTAAACCTGCAACAACGGGTTACGAAAACCGCAAAGCAGTAGTCTTGCAAGCACACCTAGACATGGTGCCACAAAAAAATAATGACACCGTGCATGACTTTAAAACAGACCCAATCCGCCCATATGTTAATGGTGAATGGGTGACCGCTGAAGGTACAACTTTAGGCGCAGATAACGGTATTGGTTTAGCTTCTGCATTGGCGGTTCTGGCTGATGACAGTGTCGAGCATGGGCCTATGGAAGTTTTACTCACCATGACTGAAGAAGCTGGCATGGAAGGTGCGTTTGGTCTAAAAGCAGGTTGGCTACAGGCGGATATTCTGATTAACACCGACTCTGAAGAGGAAGGTGAGATCTATATGGGTTGTGCTGGAGGGGTTGATTTCACAACAACATTTGATCTACTGCGTGAACCTTTACCACAAGGTTATCAGACGTTTACTTTAACCCTAAAAGGGTTAAAAGGTGGTCACTCCGGTGGTGATGTTCACTTAGGCTTAGGTAATGCGAATAAATTACTCGCACGCTTCCTTGCTGGACATGCAGAAGACTTAAGCCTGAAATTATTAGAATTTAGAGGCGGTACCGTACGTAATGCTATCCCACGTGAAGCGCATGCAATTATCTCTGTTCCGACAGAAAAAGTTGCTGAACTGACAGCATTAAGAGAACGCTACGAAGGTATTTTAAAGAATGAGTTAGCCGTTATAGAACCTAACCTTGTTCTACTCTTAGATGAAACACAAAGTGACTTGAAAGCACTGTCTGATGATTGCCAAAAACGTTTTACGTTCTTCTTAAATGCTGCACCTAATGGCGTAATTCGCATGAGTGATGTCGCTGTAGGTGTCGTAGAAACATCGCTTAATGAGGGCGTTGTTCGCATGACAGAAGACCAAGCGGAGGTTATCTTCCTTGTTCGCTCACTGATTGATAGTGGCAAAAACTATGTTGTTAACATGCTCACATCTATTAGTAAATTAGCACAAGCACAGTACCGCGCTGAGGGGAGCTACCCAGGTTGGCAACCAGATGCCGATTCAGCCGTAATGCACTTAGTGAGTGAAACTTATAACAAGCTATTTGGTAAAATCCCAAATGTGATGGTGATCCACGCAGGCCTTGAGTGTGGCTTATTCAAAAAGCCTTACCCAGATATGGATATGGTTTCAATTGGGCCAACCATTCGTGGTGCTCACTCTCCTGATGAAAGAGTGCATATTGCAAGTGTTGGTGAATATTGGAAACTGTTGACCGCTGTTTTAAAAGCAATCCCGGTTAAAGGTTAAAACCTGATCATAACTGAAACATCTGCCATTCATTATGGTAGATGTTTTATTTATAGTTCTAATAACAATTGCCTTTCCAATTGAGGGCTTTGTAACATAACATGCAACCCAACTAATCGTACCCCTCGCTGTTCACGTCGATTAACCCAAACTTGTTTTGCCAACTGGACTAAATCTTGCTTATTAAGCATTGGGTAAACATGCTCTTGTGTTGTTTGTTGAAAATCATCAAATTTAAACTTTACGCCTTGGCGCGCAATGCGTAAATCAGGCTTCACTTTAGCTAAACGCAATTGCAGTTCATCATAAAGTTTATCTAATAATAAAAGGCAATCATTCCATTCATGAATATCTTCAGCAAGAGTCCGCTCAACACCAACGGATTTCCTTAGTCTATCTGGGTTTACAGGCCGTTCATCGATACCGTGACAACGCTCCCATAGTACCTGCCCAAACTTCCCCATGCTTTTAATCAGTGTAACAACGTCATAGTTTTGCACATCAGCACAAGTCGTTAGCCCCATATCTGCTAGCTTTTGTGCGGTGACTTTTCCCACTCCCGGAATTTTTCTTAGTGGTAAAGTCAGAATGAATTGATCAATATTTTGCGGGGTGATCACAAATTGCCCATTTGGTTTATTCATATCAGAGGCGATTTTAGCAAGGAACTTGATAGGGGCAATCCCCGCTGAGGCTGTCAATTGTAATTCATCAAAAATTTGCTGACGAATTGCCTCTGCGATTAACGTAGCTGAACCATGTAATTGTGAGCAGTCAGTCACATCAAGATAAGCTTCATCGAGGGAAAGCGGCTCGATTAAATCTGTATATCGCGCAAAAATCTTACGTATATGAATGGACGTTTCTTTATATAACGCCATTCTCCCTGAAACGACTTTAAGTTGAGGGCAAAGCCTTAGAGCAATAGCGGTAGACATGGCACTATGTACGCCATAACGACGAGCTTCATAGTTTGCGGTGCTGATCACACCACGGCGATCGGCACTTCCTCCTACCGCAATAGGGATACTACGCAAGCTTGGGTCATCACGCATTTCGATGGCTGCATAAAAGCAATCCATATCAATATGTATAATTTTACGCACAAGTTAGCCCACACAATCAATCAACTGATTAAATATACAGTATTATTATTAGCCGTGCAATCTGGGCCTATTCGCTGACATCAATTCTAAAATAGCAGATAACCTAATGATAATAAAAATAATTAATATTATTGAAATAATAGTCTGCCACACTATATAACAGCATTTGTTATTTAAAGTTTGTCTTAAAAACAATCGTAAATACTTACTTTACCGTGAAAATGTAATAAAACAGATGCGTCCTTTTCACTCATTATATTTTATAAAAAATTCTTTTATGGATGATACCTATGGCAATTCTATCAACATCAAAATATGTTAAAACTATGGCGTCAGTTATTCTACTTCTTGCAAGTCAAACTGCTTTAGCATTATCACCACAAATTGTTGCACACAGAGCCGGTACTGCTGATGCACCGGAAAATACAATTTATGCAATTGATTTAGCAAAAGAAAATAAAGCCGATGCTATTTGGCTAACAGTACAATTAAGTAAAGATAATCAATTAGTTTTATATCGCCCAAGTGATTTAGACTCGTTAACAGAAAAAAAAGGGCCAGTATCTGCTTATACCGCAGAGCAATTAAGTCATATCAATGCTGCCTATAAGTTTAGTAAAAAACATAACCAACAATTCCCTTTGCAAAAAACAACAATTAATACATTAGAAGCTGTTCTACAGAAATACCCTAATACCACTTTCTATATTGACTTAAAATCCCCTGATGCCGACCCTGCTCAGCAAGCACAAGCTATCCTTACATTATTAAATAAGACTAAGGCATTTAAACAAGTCCGTTTTTATTCAACTAATGATGCCTTTCTAACGGCATTAAAGTCTCTTTCACCTCAATTCCAATTATTTGAAAGCCGTGATGAAACAAGAACAATGCTAGCGAATAGTGTTATGAGTCGCCAATGCCCTATAGAAAATGATAAAGATAATACTCGCTGGTATGGTTTCGAGCTTCATCGTAAAGTTGAAGTTGTTGAAAAGTATACTTTAGGTGAAGCTCGTTCACCTGCAACCTTATCATGGGATAAAAACGCTATCGATTGTTTTAGAAAAAATGGTAAAGCGTATATTATTGTATTTGGTGTCAATAACGAAAAAGACTATCAACTCGCAAAAGAAATTGGTGTTGATGCCGTAATGGTTGATTCCCCAAAAAACTTCAAAAAATAATCTAATAATTAAGCTATTTTATTTTGAATTATGTTTAATCATAATAAATTAGCTTAATTTCCTTACCTAAACTACCTCCTATTTTATTTTTATAACACTTTAATGTTAATCATTATTTACATCTACTTTAAATAAAACCAATATTAAAAAGTGCAATATTTTCTTGACTTCTATTTTTAGAAAAAATTAAAAATACCAGTTTATAATAATACTATTTTTTATTTAAACTACTAATTTAATTTCAATAATTACCTTTAAAAACTAACTAAGCCTATTCTTACAAAATGACCTTTCATTATAAATATCAAGAGGATAAAATGTCAAAATCAAAAGGAACAATCTCTATTGAAAATAAATGGGATGAAGACTTTAAAAAAGTCGAAATTATTTATCAAAGCAGTGAAGATGATGTAGATAAGGCTTTCATTACCTATAATATAAGGGCTCAACAAACGCATAATGATGTATTTGATATCGAATACTCATCCACGGGGAAAAGTTCATGGATAGGGACAGTTACCACTTCTAGCGGCCAAAAATGGAGTAGTGGAAGTCCCCTAAAATGTAATGCAAACAAAGCCGAGAACTGCAAAATTATCATTAAATTTGATGAATACCGTAAAGAAATGGGTGTCATATATACCCCACAAAATTCATGCCATAAGAAAATGAGTCAACTAAAATCTATATAATAAAATAGAAGAATAATGCTGTTTAAATATTATACGAATAGTATATTCGGCTATTATTGTTGTCATTGACACTAGAAATAAAACCGCATTGAAATACCTTAACTCCCTTCCATTATAGCTAGTTATACGACAAAAATGCGGATACCGTTTTAACTGGCTAATGCTATAAAAAAACCTTAGCCATATACTTTATATGGCTAAGGTTTAGAAAACAGATAGATTAAATACTAAAGTATGCGGTTTTTTTCCAGCATCTTTTGGCGAGCTTCTTCACGTGCCATGCGTTTTTTGCGGGCGTCACAAGGCTCAGGGCAATCGCATACTTTATCAACCCCGATACTACTTAAGCCGCCACAACTACCTTGAATACTTTTACGCTTGAAAATATACCCAAGAGACATTCCTAAAAACGCCAGCAAGAACAGTGCAAAGGCGGCAATAAAAATATTTAGCATTCCTTTATCCTCCCCGAATTACTGCTTCTTGGTTAAAAATGGTTCGAATGCTTTAGTATAACGCTCTTCAAAACCTTTATCTGTCTTAACAATCATAAAAACAGGAATATTCATTTTCTCAGCTAAGGCAAAGCCAGCTTCAGGCCCTAGCACATTTAGCCCTGTTGATAGCCCATCGGCACTCATACAGTTATCTGCAATAACCGTAATAGAAACTAGATTATGGGTAATTGGTCGCCCTGATTTTGGGTCAATAGTATGAGAAAAACGAACTCCATCCTGTTCAAAATAGTTACGGTAATCCCCAGAGGTTGCAATTGAGCTATCTCCAGGCTCGATAACTTCTTGCGCTGTTTGGCTTGCACCATCTGCCGCAGGTTTTTCAATGGCAATACGCCAAGGCGCCTCTTTACCATTGGTACCTTTAGTACGCACTTCACCACCAATATCAACCATGTAGTTGTTGATACCCACTGACTCTAAGTATTCAGCAACAACATCTACACCATAGCCTTTCGCAATTGATGAAAGATCTACATATAGTTCAGGAATGGTTTTGACTAGGTTATTGTCTTGAACGGATAATTTGTCAATCCCTACCCATGCTCTGCGCTTGGCCAATTCTTCATCTGAAGGGGCTTTAGTGACTCTCCCTTCTGGGCCAAACCCCCATAAGTTAACTAAAGGCCCAACAGTTACATCTAAAGAGCCATCTGTGATTTTATTAATCTCAATAGCTTTTTTAACAACTGTTGCAGTTGCTGCGGAGACAGGGAATGGTGTATTTATGTCTTTAGACTGGTTAAAACGACTTAACTCAGAGTCAGGTCGGTAAGTTGACATCTGGTCATTAACTTCTTCTAAGCGCTTATCTATCTCAGCTTGAATCGCTTCAGGTTTTGCCCCTGAAGAATCCGTAACATATTTAACCGAGTAATAAGTGCCCATTGTTTGTCCCTGAAGATTTTGTTGCTCTGGCCCACCACAAGCAGCAAGAAACAGGGTCGCGACAAACAGAAGTATTGGGGTATAAATTCTTTTACTTAGCATCGTTTTCTCCGCGTCAATCATGAGCGAGTCTGTAGAAGTCGCTCAGACTATTAACACACTTTACATCGTCACCCATGCAGAGAATGTTTCAGTCAAAATAATTATTAACTTACTAATTACCAATTAGATAATTAGTAATTAGCCATCATTGTTAAATTACAAAGAGGGAAGTAGCTTCCCTCTTTAAAGTGTTATCACTGTACTAACCTTGTTAAGTACAATAAACCTAATAACTTAACCACCAAAGTCATCTAGTAAGATGTTTTCATCTTCAACACCAAGGTCTTTAAGCATCTTAATTACAGCAGCATTCATCATTGGAGGCCCACACATATAGAACTCACAATCTTCTGGTGCTGGGTGATCTTTTAAGTAATTGTCATACAGAACATTATGGATAAAGCCGGTATAACCATCCCAGTTATCCTCTGGTAAAGGATCTGAAAGTGCAATATTCCATGTAAAGTTTTCGTGTTCCGCGGCAAGTTGGTCAAAATCTTCTGTATAGAACATTTCGCGAACTGAACGAGCCCCATACCAGAAACTAATTTTACGCTTAGAATTTAAACGGCGCAATTGGTCAAATATGTGGGAACGCATTGGCGCCATACCCGCACCACCACCGATAAACACCATTTCAGCTTCAGTTTCTTTTGCAAAGAACTCACCAAATGGACCGGAAATTGTCACTTTATCCCCTGGTTTTAATGACCAAATATAAGAGGACATAATTCCTGGTGGAACATCTGGGTTACGTGGCGGAGGCGTTGCTATCCGCACATTTAACATAATAATGCCGTATTCTTCAGGGTAGTTGGCCATTGAATAGGCACGTACAGTAGGCTCTTTAACCTCTGAAACATAACGGAATAGGTTAAATTTATCCCAGTCTTCACGATACTCTTCAGGTACATCGAAATCTTCATATTTAACAATATGTTCAGGGCATTCAATTTGAATAAAACCACCGGCACGAAAAGGAACAACCTCCCCTTCTGGTATCTTCAATCTCAGCTCTTTAATGAAAGTGGCTTTATTGTCATTAGAAATAACTTCGCACTCCCACTTTTTCACACCAAAGATTTCTTCTGGAAGCTCAATTTTTAAATCTTGCTTAACGTTAACCTGACAAGCTAAACGACAACCTTCTTTTGCTTCTCGCTTATTAATGTGGGAAAGTTCTGTCGGCAGAATATCACCACCACCCTCTTTGATTGTCACACGGCACTGGCCGCATGAACCACCACCACCACAAGCAGATGAAACAAAAATACCTTGGTTAGATAGCATACCTAACAGCTTATCGCCAGCTGGAGCCTCAAAGCTTTTGTCAGGGTCGCCATTTACTTCAACTTTGATGTTCCCTGTATTGACTAACTTGGATTTTGCAAACAGGATTAAGCCTGTAAGCACCAAGACAATCAGGGTAAACATCACTACACCTAAAATAATAATTTCCATGAATTCTTCTCGCCTTTATAGCTGCACACCGGAGAAGGACATAAAGCCCAATGCCATCAAGCCGGTTGTCACAAAGGTGATACCTAACCCTTTTAGACCCGCTGGAATATCTGAGTACTTCATTTTCTCACGGATAGCTGCCAACAAGACAATGGCAAGCATCCAACCGATCCCCGAGCCAAACCCATACACTATCGATTCGCTAAAGTTATAATCGCGTTGAGCCATGAAAGAAACACCACCGAAAATTGCACAGTTAACAGTAATCAATGGCAAGAAGATACCAAGTGCGTTATACAGTGATGGGAAGTAACGATCCAAAATCATCTCAAGGATCTGAACCAATGCAGCAATAACACCGATAAAGGTGATGAAGTTCAAAAAGGATAAATCAATACCCTCTGCTATTGCCCCATCACGCAACACTAAGTTATACACCAAGTTATTAGCTGGAACAGAGATACCAAGAACGACAGTTACTGCGATCCCCAGTCCAAAGGCTGTTTTAACATTCTTTGAAACAGCGAGAAAAGTACACATACCTAAAAAGAATGCTAACGCCATATTTTCAATAAAAATGGATTTAACAAATAGGCTAATATAGTGTTCCATGTGATTAGTCCTTCTCTACCTGAGCTGGTTTCAGGATACGTAGTCCCCAAATCAGCATACCGATGATAAAGAATGCACTTGGCGCGAGGAGGAACAAGCCATTAGGCATGTACCAGCCACCGTTTTGCAGTGATTCAAAGACAGTGATACCAAACAGTTTGCCGGAGCCAAATAATTCCCTAAAGAAACCGACTAATACAAGGATCACACCATAGCCAAGACCATTACCGATACCATCCATAAAGCTTTCTATTGGTGGCGCTTTCATTGCATAAGCTTCAGCACGCCCCATTACGATACAGTTAGTAATAATCAAACCAACGAATACTGAAAGTTGCTTTGATATTTCATAGGCATACGCACGTAAAATTTGGTCAACCACGATGACGAGAGAAGCGATGATTGCCATCTGTACAATAATACGCACACTGCTTGGAATATAATTTCTAATCAGTGAAATAAAGAAGTTAGAAAATGCCGTAACTAATGTTACCGCAATGGTCATAACCAATGCTGTTTCTAACTTAGTTGTTACTGCTAATGCAGAACAGACCCCCAGTATTTGCAAAGCAATTGGGTTGTTATCTAATAGTGGTCCAAGTAGGACGCGTTTTATTTCTTTTGAATCAGCCATTATTCAGCGCTCCTTCACGTACTTTTTTCAGGAACGGACCAAAGCCGTTATCCCCTAACCAAAAATCAAACATATGTTGAATTCCGTTTGACGTTAGGGTTGCACCTGAAAGGCCATCGATACCGTATGGGCTATCTGTGGCACCACCACGTACGATTTTAATTGCCGGAATACCCTGTTCATTGAACAGTTTTTTACCCGGCCATTGGGCTTTCCATTGTGGGTTATCGACTTCACCACCTAAACCTGGTGTTTCACCATGCGAGTAGTAAGTGATACCGCGTGAGGTTACCCCATCAACATCGATTGCCACAAACGCATACATTACAGACCACAAACCTGAACCATAAACAGGTAAAATAATTTGTGATACTTTGCCGGCATCATCTTTCACTAAATAGATTTCAGCACTATTGGCGCGACGGCGAATTTTTGCGATATCCTCTGCTGGAGAAAGGGCAATACTGGTTTCATCGCTACGTAGCTCAGCATTTAGGTCATAACGGCTAGTGCTGTCAGATAGTTCATTCGTTTTGAAATTCAAAAGCTTAGGTTCGATGCGCTCCCCATAAACTTTTTGGATTTCTTCTGCGGTCATTTTAGGCTGCATTAAACCTGCCACGCTTAAAATATTACGCTGAGTATCTAACTGAATTTGTTCTTGCTGCTTCGGCTTCAAACCAACTGCAGCACCTGCGACAACAACAGAACAAACTAGACAAAGGATAAAAATGACTAGAAATGTTCTACCGACGCTATCTTTATTAATTGGTTTATCATTAGCCACGAGCTTTTCTCCGCTTAATATTTGCTTGAACGACCAGATAGTCAAACAAAGGAGCAAACAGGTTGGCGAACAGAATAGCCAGCATCATCCCTTCAGGATAAGCCGGATTTACTACCCTGATAAGTACACACATTACGCCGATCAGAATGCCATATGCCCATTTACCTTTATCAGTGAATGAAGCGGATACTGGGTCTGTCGCCATAAAAATCATACCAAATGCAAAGCCACCCAGAACCATATGCCACCACCAAGGCATGGCAAATAACGGATTGGTGTCTGAACCAATAGCATTAAATAGGTAAGACATGGCAATCATACCAACCATGACACCCGCCACAATACGCCATGATGCAATGCGGAAGAACATGATGAGTGCGCCACCAATAAACAACATCAGCGTCGAAACTTCACCGATCGAGCCTGGCATATTACCTAAGAACGCTTGCATCCAAGTGATAGGCTCACTTGTTACTGTGTTCATTAGCGCGTGTTCGCCACCTGAAGCCCACTGTGATAATGGAGTTGCTCCCGAGAAACCATCCGCTGCAGTCCAAACCAAGTCACCGGAGATTTGAGCAGGGTAAGCAAAGAATAAAAATGCACGACCCGCTAACGCAGGGTTTAAGAAGTTACGCCCTGTACCACCGAAAATTTCCTTAGCAATCACGACACCGAAGGTAATACCAAGAGCCGCTTGCCATAAAGGAATTGTTGGAGGCACAATCAAAGCAAACAAGATAGAGGTTATAAAGAAGCCTTCGTTGATTTCATGACCACGGATCATGGCAAACAACACTTCCCAGAACCCACCGACAAGGAAAACAACGGCATAAATAGGAAGAAAATAAACTGCACCAAGCAGCATTTTACTTCCCCAACCAGCATCCATTGACAGCGAGGCACCTAAAAATTGTGCCAAACTATAATGCCAGTCACTCGCGAGCACTTGCTGTAGCTCTGCTCCACTATACAGTTGATGAAGTGCAGGGATAGCTTGGTTGCCTACGTTGTACATCCCCCAGAACATTGCAGGGAAAACAGCAAGCCAGACTAAAATCATCATGCGCTTCAGGTCAATAGTGTCCCTGACATGAGAACGACCTTTCGTCACCGTTCCCGGTGTATAGAACACTGTAGAAACTGCTTCATACAATGCATAGTATTTAGCGAGTTTTCCACCGGGCTCAAAATGGTGTTCATACTTTTCAAATAAATTTTTCAGACCCATGGAATCACCCTTCTAGCTCAATCTTGGTCAGAACATCACGTAATACAGGACCATACTCGTACTTCGCTGGGCAAACATAGGTACATAAACCTAAATCTTCTTCGTCCAACTCTAAACAGCCCAATTCTTGTGATGTATCGGTATCTCCAGCAAGGAGATCGCGCAACAAATGAGTGATCATGATGTCAAGAGGCATAACACGCTCATAGTTACCAATTGGTACCATTGAACGCTCACCGCCGTTCATTGTTGTCGTAAAATTAAAGCGCTTATTTTTCAGGAAATGCCCGATCGTAGTACGAGTGATCGTAAATTTATTAACACCAGGCATAATCCAGCCAAATAGTTCTTTATCGCGACCTTCGGCTAATACAGAGACTTGATTGTGAAAACGACCAAGATAATGATGGGTATCATCACAAGTTACGCCCCAAAGGACAGAGCCTGAAATAATACGGTTTTCGCCCGCTTTAAGCTGGCCTTGAGTTAATTCATATAAATCAGCGCCAAGGCAAGTGCGTAATAAACGCGGCTTTTCAACCTGTGGCCCTGCCAATGAAACGATACGGTCAGTATAAAGCTGCCCAGTGACAAACAGCTTACCAATCGCAATAACGTCTTGGTAATTAAGGCTCCATACCTTTTTCTTGATGCTTACTGGCTCCAAGAAATGGATATGAGTCCCCGCTAACCCAGCAGGATGAGGACCCGCAAACTGGGTGTATGAAATCTGGCTATGAGCCTCAACTTTTGGTAAATCCCCCTCTCCATGACATACATGGATTTTACCTTCTGTTAAATGGCTAAGGACTAATAACCCATCGTTAAATGCCTGTTCTTGTTCACGAATAACCAAAACGGCATCAGCAGCAAGAGGGTTTGTGTCCATTGCAGTAACAAAAATAGCGCTAGGTGAAGAACCTGGTTGTGGCGAACGACTAAATGGACGCGTTCTTAAAGAGGTCCACAAACCTGATTTAATCAGATTATCTTCGACTTGTTCTCTGGTTAATGCAGATAACTCAGTACGAGTATAAGCTGCAAAGTTTTCCTGTTCATCACCGTCAATTTCAATGACAACAGATTGAAGCACACGACGCTCACCACGATGAATAGCAACAATTTTACCACAGGCTGGACTTGTAAAAACAACCCCCGGATTCTTTTTATCTTCAAAAAGAACCTGCCCTTTTATGACACGTTCACCTTCTTTAACCAGCATCGAAGGACGCATTCCGACATATTCTTCACCTAGCACAGCTACGTGTTGAATTTTCGGGCCGTCTTCTATCACTTGGGCTGGCTCACCTGCGATGGGAAGGTTAAGGCCTTTTTTAATTTTAATCATAAGATCTGCACAAGTTTATCAGTTAAACCCTAAGCTAACGATTCAGCAATGAATGATAGCGACTCAGTAATAAAAACAGCTCAAGCCACTTTCGCCACTTAAGCAGGTATTTTCACATAATTGTTACTAAATTTTTTCTTCTGCCGGACGTAATTTTATCAGTTCCCACTCACTATGTCCGTCTATAGAAGTGACATAGTTCAAGCAAATTGCATTAATATTTAAATTTTTCTGTTAACAATTCGAAATTGCCGAACTATAACATCACCTTTATCGATTGCTGATTACTATTTAACCGATAAAGATTCATCTAAAAACTATTAACAAGCTATATTAATTTTCTATTTACTCGTCTAAAATGCATAAATTCTGTATTCTTTTTAATCAGTGAAAACTTCTACATTTGGCCTTAGTATGAAATTAAGTAAATTTTTTAGTGCAATTTTTCCATTTGTACTCATATATCCACCTGTAATTCAGGCGAGCAACTCTTCATTTATACTTAAGAATAATGCTTTGGATAATCAAAATTCATCTATTTTTATTCAAATATTTAAGCAAGAGGGTTTACTCGAACTCTATCAAAAAACCCCTTCTGGAAAATATAAGCTGACCAAAACTTACCCAATTTGTAAGTTTTCTGGGGGCCTTGGCCCGAAAAAAATAGAAGGAGACCTCAAAAGCCCTGAGGGATTTTATCAAATTACCGCAGAACAGCTCAACCCAAATAGTCGGTATTACCGATCTATCAATATTGGATTCCCTAATGAATACGATAAAGCACAAGGTTACAGCGGTAGTTACCTAATGATCCATGGCAGTTGCGTTTCTGTAGGATGCTATGCCATGACAGATAAATATATGGGTGAAATTTATCAAACCGTCGAAACTGCCTTATTAAATGGCCAGCCAACCATCAATGTCAGCATCTACCCATTTAAGATGACAAATGAAAATATGACGCGCTACAGAAACTCAAGTCACTATTCATTTTGGAAACAGCTACAGCCTGCTTACGAATACTTTAACCAAACAGGAAGACCCGCAGAAATTTCAGTGACATTAGGTAAATACGCGGTAGTTAGCTTACCAGATACCCCAACGAAATTATTAGGATCTAAATCACAATATGCGCTCACCAAGATGGAATAATACAAAGTTACCTGGCTCGATCCGCTGCCAATTTTCATTTCCCGTTAAAGGTTGAGTTGCAATAACAGAAACAATATCAGTGGGTGTGGTGCATTGCTCGAAATCAATTTCAATATCTTGATCTAATAATTTCGCTTTACCAAAGGGTGCTCTACGCGTCAGCCAATGTAAATTCGTTGAACTAAACGCCATCAAATATTGCCCATCAGAGAGCAACATATTAAACACCCCTTTATGACGTAGCTGATCCGCCAATGTCGCGACAAAACGAAACACGCTTTTCCAATTGGAGGGTTTTCGTGGGTACTTTTCACTTAACTGATGTAAAATCCAGCAAAATATCCATTCGCTATCAGTTTCACCGATAGGCCAATAACGCCCTGTTTTCAATGAACGATAGCCCTTTAATTGGCCATTATGAGCATAAGTCCAATTGCGCCCCCACAATTCACGCGTAAAGGGATGTGTATTGACTAATGATACATCACCTTGATTTGCTTGCCGAATATGCGCAACAATCGTTTCTGATTTGATAGGATATTCCTGCACAAAGCGGGCAACGGGTGATAAAAAACTTGGTTGAGGATCTTTAAATGTGCGACATCCCAAGCCTTCATAGAACGTAATTCCCCAGCCATCTTTGTGTGGACCGGTATGCCCACCTCGAGAAATTAACCCACTAAGACTAAACGTAATATCAGTTGGAACATTGGCACTCATGCCAAGTAACTCACACATTTAAAGGCTCCTAAACCGGTTAAAACTTTACTTCACCATCTCTTTTTCAATCAACTGAATTAAGATATGGATAACTTTAATATGAATTTCTTGAATGCGATCAGCATAACCAAAGTGTGGGACACGGATTTCAATATCTGCGGTACCTGCCATTTTCCCGCCATCTTTACCTGTTAGCGTGATTACTTTCATCCCTTTCTCACGAGCAGCGCTAATCGCTTTGATAATATTCCCTGAATTACCAGATGTTGAGATGCCCAGTAAAACATCACCTTTCATCCCTACTGCTTCAATAAAACGTGAAAAAACATATTCATAACCGAAGTCATTACTGACACAAGACAGATGACTAACATCTGAAATTGCAATCGCTGGATAACCGGGACGATTTTCACGATAGCGCCCTGTTAACTCTTCAGCAAAATGCATCGCATCGCAGTGTGAACCACCATTACCACAAGACAATACTTTGCCACCAGCTTTAAAAGAATCGGCTAACAATACGGCTGCTTTTTGAATAGCTTCAATATTTGCGTCATCGCTAAGGAAATTTGATAGCGTGTCGGCAGCTTCTGTTAGCTCGCCACGGATCAGGTCTTGATACATGAGGTTTCCTCTTAATTAAGAACATGTTACAGAGAGTATGATTAATTTATATTTAAAATAGCCTAAATAAAAATGCCATCTAATGGCAAAGAGCAGATAGGTATCCACAATTAACCTTTAATACTCAGATTGTTGCACAGGGATTGTTTTGTTTCTACTTTTGATTGTGCTGTCTTAGCTTCGTAGAAAAAGACCTCCTTTTTCCTTACTAGTAACCATAATTTTTTAATGGCCTTAATGTAAATTACCTTAACCATTTTCATAATTTGGTGTTTTTGTGAGCCAAGTTGTAATTAGGATGTAAATACATTGCTAATTCTTTATTAATGGGTATAGATTAAGATAACAAACAGGTCAGACCTCTTACAAGTGGACAGGAGCTTAACTATGATCCTTCTCAGCATTGTGTTATTCCTAGCCTTAATTGGCGTACTTTGTTATCACAAAACATCGTTGGTTTTTAGCGCAATATTATTATTGGCTTATACTGCTGTTATGGGTGTGATAAATATTTGGAGCTACTGGATGTTATTGCCAGTCGCCTTAGTATTATTTCCATTTGTTTTCAGCCCAATACGCCAATCATTATTTTCCGCCCGCGCTATGAAAATGTTTCAAAAAGTCATGCCACCAATGTCAAGAACAGAAAAAGAAGCCATTGATGCAGGGACAACTTGGTGGGAAGGCGACCTTTTCCGAGGAGCCCCTAATTGGAATAAGCTTCATGACTACCCAAAACCACAATTGACTACCGAAGAACAAGCATTTATTGATGGTCCCGTTGAAACAGTTTGTGGCATGGTCAATGATTTTGAAGTGAGTCATGAGCTCGCAGACCTCCCTCCTGAAGTGTGGCAATATTTACGCGATCACCGTTTCTTTGCCATGATCATCAAAAAAGAATACGGAGGTCTTGAATTTTCTGCCTATGCTCAATCACAAGTATTACAAAAACTTGCCGGAGTTTCGGGCATACTGGCAATAACTGTCGGTGTTCCTAACTCTTTAGGTCCTGGTGAACTCCTACAACATTATGGTACCGATGAGCAAAAACAGCGTTATTTGCCGGGTTTAGCTACTGGTGAAGAAATTCCATGTTTTGCTTTAACAAGCCCTGAAGCAGGGTCTGATGCAGGTGCGATCCCAGATACTGGCATAGTTTGCATGGGTGAATGGCAAGGTGAACAAGTCCTTGGTATGCGTTTAACATGGAATAAACGCTACATTACCTTAGCACCAATCGCGACCGTGTTAGGTCTAGCCTTTAAATTATCTGACCCAGATAAACTATTAGGCGGAGAAAAAAACCTTGGTATCACTTGTGCTTTAATTCCAACCAATACACCGGGGGTCGAAATTGGTCATCGCCATTTCCCTCTTAATGTGCCATTTATGAATGGCCCGACTCGCGGTCAAGATATCTTTGTTCCTATTGATTACATCATTGGTGGGCCAAAGATGGCGGGGCAAGGTTGGAGAATGCTTGTCGAGTGTCTCTCTGTCGGACGCGGTATTACATTACCATCTAACTCAACAGGAAGTCTGAAGAGCATCGCTATTGCAACAGGGGCTTATTCCTATATTCGTCGCCAGTTCAAATTATCAATTGGTAAAATGGAAGGGATTGAAGAACCATTAGCACGCATTGCTGGTAACACTTATTTGATGGATGCAGCAGCAACTTTGATTACGTCGGGGATTATGTTAGGCGAAAAACCCGCGGTTCTCTCTGCTATCGTAAAATACCATTGTACTCATAGAGGTCAACGCGCCATTATTGATGCAATGGATATCACTGGTGGTAAAGGAATTTGCCTTGGCGATTCAAACTTTGTCGCCAGAGCCTACCAAGGTGCGCCAATCGCTATTACGGTTGAAGGGGCCAATATTCTCACTCGTAGTATGATCATCTTCGGCCAAGGTGCTATTCGTTGCCATCCATTTGTATTAGACGAAATGGCTGCTGCAAAAGATAATAATTTGCATAAATTTGATAAAGCTGTATTCGGGCATATCGGTCATGTGATTAGTAACCAGTTCCGGAGTTTCTGGTTAGGCTTGACTAACGGTCGTGGCAGTAGCGCGCCAACAAAAGACGAAACACGCCGTTATTATCAAATGTTAAATCGTCAAAGTGCTAACTTAGCTTTATTGTCTGACGTGGCAATGGGGGTGTTAGGCGGAAGCTTAAAACGCCGTGAGCGTATTTCGGCACGCTTAGGGGATATTTTAAGTAACCTGTACCTTGCCTCTGCAACCCTAAAACGCTATGAGGATGAAGGTCGCCAAAAAGCAGATTTACCGCTAGTAAAATGGGCTGTTGAAGATTGTCTCTATCAGTCAGAAAAAGCCATGGATGATTTATTGAAAAACTTCCCTAATAAAATGGTAGCGGCGATAATGCGAGTGACACTCTTCCCTGTTGGCCGTTCTATGTCGATGCCATCTGACCGACTTGACCACAAACTGGCGCAGCTACTGATGGAACCTTCTGAAACACGGGATAGATTAGGTCGTGGTCAGTACTTAACGCCAACAGAAAACAACCCGCATGGCTTAGTAAACCAAGCACTACTCGATATTATTGCTGCTGAGCCAATCTTCGACCGTATCTGCCGTTTAAAAGAGCGTAAACTCAGCTTTACTCGCTTAGATGAACTAGCAGACCAATTACTCCCTGAAAATGTAATTACGCAAGAAGAAGCTGATATTTTACGTAAAGCGGAAGCTAGCCGGTTACGGACTATTAATGTGGATGAGTTTGAGTTTGATGACTTAGGGGTACTTCCGTCAAAAAAGTCTCCTGACGAACCTTCAAGTGAAGATACAAGTAAGAAAAAGAAAGCAGCTTAATTTATAAAGTAAATTATAAAAGGTTATCTTCTTAGAAGTGAGTTTAAGGGTAACAACAAAAAGCCAGCTAGTTATTATAGCTGGCTTTTTGTATGTAAATTATATTTAAAACTTATAATTCCAATTCTAATGCTAATAATTCTTCAATCGTTTGGCGGCGACGGATCAGCGTTGGCTTGCCATCTACAAACATGACTTCCGGTAATAATGGACGACTATTATAATTCGAAGACATAGATGCACCATAAGCGCCAGTATCGTGGAAAACTAAATAATCCCCTACTTTGACCTCAGGTAATGCGCGTGTAACAACTAAACCACCCTCTAATTGAGTAAATACATCCCCTGACTCACATAGAGGGCCTGCAATAATAGTATCGATGAGTTGAGAGCTATCAGCACAACTGCCATCCGCAGTTAGAACCGATACATGATGATAGCTGCCGTACATCGCAGGGCGCATTAAATCATTAAAACCGCTATCCACTAACACATAATAGCGGCTCCCCATATCTTTAACCGCACGGACTTCCGCCAGCAAAACACCGGATTCAGCCATTAAATAACGCCCCGGTTCTATCTCAAGTTCGACTGAGTGCCCTAAATGCTGCTCTATACGCTGACGGGCGTTATTCCATAAACTATAATAATGTTGTACATCTATTAATTCATCGCTTTCACGGTAAGGGGTTGATAACCCTCCCCCAGCCGAAATCGCATGTAGGTCAACCCCAGCGGTGGTGACCAATGCCACCATTGAATCACACACATCAGCAAGATGTTGGTAATCAACGCCAGAACCAATATGCATATGAATGCCCACTAACGATAAATTATAGTGACGAATTTTTTCTAACGCGGCTGGTAAATCTTCATGCCAAATACCGTGCTTGCTATTCTCACCACCCGTATTAGTCTTTTGGCTATGGCCATGACCAAACCCCGGGTTAATCCGCAACCAAACTGGGTGACCAGATTTTTTCTGACCAATCTGGTCTAACATGTCAATCGACCCTGCATTTACCGGAATATCCAGAGCCGTCACTTTTTCTAATGTTGCTCTGTCCAATACATCTGCGGTAAAAACAATTTCTGAGTTTTCACGCCCTGCTTGGAAGCCAGCGACCAGCGCACGCTCTATTTCACCTAAAGAAACAGAATCTACTTTGACCCCTTGCTCTTTCATTAAACGGAGGATATGAATGTTAGAGCTTGCTTTTTGTGCAAACCTAACAGTATCAAAGACTTGTAATTGCTTAATACGCTCAATGATTACAGCGCTATCATAAACCCAAACAGGGGTTCCATACTGGGCTGGTAATCCACGCAAATGTTCAGGTGTTAAATACTGGCTTGTCGTAGTTGCGAATGAAGTCATTGTCTTTCTCGTTTGCAAATTTTTATGGTCTTAATAATTTATTGTATTGAAATCTATTATTCAGAGAAAAAACGGGAAAAAAAATATCCATTTTGCTAAAGTCTATTCATATTTGATATAGCATTTATTTAGAGGCTAAACATGCAAGCTATCTCTTGGCGTCATATTGAAATATTCCGTGCAGTCATGACTACCCCAAACTTAACGGAAGCTGCTACATTACTGAGTACATCACAGCCCACCATCAGCCGTGAACTTGCTCGCCTTGAATATCTATTACAATTTAAATTATTTGATAGGGTAAAAGGCCGATTACAACCAACTGCGCAAGGCTTACGTTTTTTAGAAGAAGTCGAGCGTTCTTATTATGGATTAGAGCGGATCAAAAATTCGGCTAAAACTATTCGGCGTTTTGAACACGCACAAATATCCATTACTTGTTTACCGGCTTTTGCCCAGTCTTTATTACCTCAGGTTTGTCAGTCATTTATGGAAAGTTACCCTGATGTAAATATCACGGTGATCCCACAAGAATCCCCAGTTCTGGAAGAATGGCTTTCTGCTCAGCGTTATGACTTTGGCTTAACAGAACACCTTCAACTACCACCCGGCACTGAACAGCAAACGTTAGGCTGTTTAAATGAGGTGTGTGTGTTACCTGCAGGGCACCCCCTTGAACTAAAACAGGTTTTAACGCCTACTGACTTTCAACATCAACGATTTATCAGTTTGTCATTAACAGACAGTTACCGCCAGTTAATTGATTCAACCTTTACAGAACACCATATTGAACGAAAAATGGTGATGGAGACACACTCTGCATCATCCATATGCGCTATGGCATTAAAGGGGATCGGGATATCCATTGTAAACCCATTAACAGCGTTAGACTTTCATCAGCAATCTGCAGGGAAATTGGTGATCCGTCCCCTCAGTTTTTCCATTCCATTTACAGTGAGTTTAATTCGCCCCATTCACCGCCCATCTTCTCAACTGACAGATATTTTCACCCAATCACTAAAAAATACCTTCAGCCAAATAGAAGAGAGCTTAGCGTCGGCCTTGTTGCATCAACGCTAACCAATATGGTGACGTTTTGAACCAGTCTGTAAGGAAATCAATCACAGCACGTAATGGTGTAGGCATTTTTTGTCGACTGGTGTATACCCCGTAAATACCTAATGGCATTGGTTGGTAATCAGATAATAATTGAATTAACTCACCACTTGCTAAATACTCTGCGACGGAATAATAAGGTTGCATGGTAACCCCTGCACCATTTAAAGCGCCTTGGGCAAGAAATACGGACTCATTGGCGCTCAACCGCCCGCCAACTAATACCGTATGCTGTTCCCCTTGTTTTTCAAAACGCCAAATGCTGCGCCCAAAAAAGCTATATGTAAGACATTCAAGTAACACTAAGTCTTCAGGTTTAGTGGGCATTTTTTTCCCCGTTAAAAACTTTGGGGAAGCACAAATTACAGAGTGGCAGGTCGATAAAGGCTTAGCAATTAAGTTAGGTTCTAGCTGGTTAGTAATACGGATCGCTAAATCGATACGTTCTTCGATAAGATTAATCGATTTATTAGATATTTGCATATCTATCGTCATATTTGGGTATTGCTGCAAAAATTCTGCCATAGCAACGGATAATGCACTTTGGGCTATCGATTGTGAACAGCTAATACGTACCAAGCCAGATAGCTCTTTTGCATCATGATGTTGTTGTACAGGTACTAATTGTGAAATCGCATTGAGCTGTAATGATTGCTGATACACCCCCTCACCAGCGGAGGTTAAACTTAAACGCCTTGTTGTTCGATTAAGTAACCGTACTCCAGCCCATTGTTCCATTTCAGATAAATAACGTGTCACCATCGCACGCGACATATCTAACTTTTCAGCAGCACCAACTAAACTGCCTTGTTCCACTATCGTGATAAACACTTGTGCTGCCTTTAACCTATCCATTTACGCCCCATTCGTCCGGTTTATGCAACAAACTTCGCCTAATTATGGTGTTTTTCCGTTAATCATTGCAACTTAATATACATACCAAGCAAAAACGCCTAGTTCATTCTCAGACAATTCAATTTTAGGACTCAAAATGAAATTAACTTTTTTAGCAGCAACAGTATTCATCGCAACATCATTTCAAGTAGCACAAGCCGAGAAATTAACACTCGATATCTATAACCCAGGTAACAACAGTGTATTCCCTGTATCATCTGAAATTATTAGTGGCCCTAATGAAGTCGTATTAATCGATGCTCAGTTTCAAAATAATGATGCTCAACAACTGGTCGATAAAATTAAAAAACTCAATAAAAAATTAACCACTATTTATATTAGCCACTCAGACCCTGATTATTATTTCGGCTTAGAGACAATTACAAAAGCCTTTCCTGAAGCTAAAGTAATTGCAACATCTGAAACCGTTGCCGCTATTAAAGCGACTAAAGATGGCAAGCTCGCTTATTGGGGAAATGAGTTAAAGGGTGAAGCTCCGACCCATGTGATAGTCCCCGAAATCATCAAAGGGAATAGCTTTACTGTTGATGGCGAGAAACTAGAGATAAAAGGCCTTGACGGTGCTTCGCCAGATAGAACTTATGTGTGGGTTCCATCGCTAAAAGCCGTTGTCGGTGGTGTGATTGTTTCAGACAATATACACGTTTGGGTGGCTGATACACAGACTAAGGCATCACGCCAAAATTGGCAGCAAACGTTAGAAAGTATCAAAGCACTGAACCCGACGATTGTCGTCCCTGGTCATTTCACGGGAGCATCTAAATTGGATATTGGTACGGTGACATTTACTCAGCAATACTTACAAGATTTTGAAACCGCCGCGCAATCGAGTAAAAACTCGAATGAATTAGTACAGCAGGTTGCAGCTAAATACCCGCAACTGGATGATAAATCAAGTTTAGAGCTAAGCGCTAAGGTTATTAAAGGCGAAATGCAGTGGCCTCAATAAATTAGTATCACTCCCTTATAACAACCATTTTGTATATTTAACATACTGAATAATATACCTAGAAATACAACCGCGAGTATAAGGGAGATTGTTGTATATAACTGTTGATAATAATGATACAACTTAACTCAAATTAACCCCAAATTATTACTGAGGATCAATAATGAAAAATATAACCCTACACTATATTTATGACCCTTACTGCGGCTGGTGTTATGCAGCAGCCCCTTTAGTGGAAATTGCAACCAAACACCCCAGTACCAATGTTGAGATGCATGGTGGTGGCATGTTAGCCGGTGATGCGCGTTTGTATCTTGATGATGATTTTCGCCAATATATTATGCAATCAGATAAACGTATTGCAGCGATGACAGGGCAAGTTTTTGGTGATGACTATATAAAAATGCTCCATGAACCTAATTTAGTCATGGACTCCCTACCACCACAAACCGCTATTTTAGCTGCAACCAAGCAAGGTAAAGGCTTTGAGATGCTTAAAACCATTCAAAAAGCCCATTATATTTCTGGGCGTCATATTAATGATACGGCAGTGCTTACTGAATTAGCCCAAAAGCTTAACTTGAATGCTGAGCAGTACACCAGTGATTACACGCAATGTGAACAAAATGAAACTGCAAAACACATACAGAATAGTAAAGCATTGCTCGCCCAGTCTGGTGCGTCAGGTTTCCCTACGCTGTTAATTCAGCAACAAGGGAAATGGTTACGGGTTCCTTTACAAAATTACCTTGGGTCACCAGACAAATGGCAGCAATTTTTAGACTCGTTGGTCGCTGCTGCGTCTTAACCCTTACATTTAGTTGTCGCTAACCAATACGCAGTATAGATAAATACAGCAAGATACTTGCACTAATGATAATTGTAGGCCCGAATGGTATGGTTTGGGCTATTTCATTTACTAACGGCTTAGCACTTACACAACTTGGAGAATGACCCCCTTGGCTTATTTTCGGCAATACCCAATGAGCGAATGCATAATGTAACAGCCCTAAACAAGCCGCAAGCCCTATAAAATAAGGTAATAACCATACCCCTAACCATGCAGCACACGCTGCAATTAATTTTAAGTCCCCTCGCCCCATCTGTGGTTGTTTTTTAATTTTTTCCACGAGTGTAACGGTAATTAGCATCATAAAATAACTCAATATAACTGCATAGATAGCCGAAATGACATTGCCTTGAGGTAAGTTAATTTGATATAGCAAACCAGACCACAATAAAGGATAGGTTAGTACATCCGGTAAATAACCCATTTTATAATCAATAATAAATAACGGTGTTATTAAATTAATAAAAACCACTAAAAACAACATTACCCATAAACTATTAAATGACCCAATAATAATACAACCGAACACCCCATATAGAATAAGTAAAGTATGAAGTTTAATTGTTATTTTGTTTTTCCCAAAACACCAAACAGGGAGATAAATAAGTAACTTTTGAGTCATTAAAACGGATAAAAACAACACAACAAGAAATATAACATCTTGTTTGCATAGATGAAATCCAATTGACTCAATAAAAAAAAGCCTTTCATCCCCCTGCCAGGAAGATATCATATTTGTCATATTATCAATAAATGATTTAATATATGATAATAAAAAATAAAATAATTCCTTCATTTTATACTTCCTTCCATTACGGAGCCAAAATAAATATACTCGCTATTCTGGCTTATCCCAACACTTTAATTCCGTGTTATTTCGTCGGTTTATTCGACATTTTCAGGTTTTATTTTTTTGAGTAATTATTGATAAAATTGCCACCGCACAGACGTACTACAATTAGCATTTTTTTCGTTATAAACTAAGCGCTAGTGCTTGTGTTTAGAGATTCAATCCCCATATTCATCAAAGCTATCTTATTTATTAACCTAGTCTGTACTAAGGAAAAGCTATGCGCATCCCACGCATTTATCACCCAGAGCCTCTTAAAACGAATATGACAATTTCTCTTGGTGATGACGCCACAAACCATGTAGGGCGAGTACTACGCATGACTGCGGGGCAAAAACTCGAACTTTTTGATGGTAGCAATCAAACGTTTGATGCTGAAATTACTGAAGCGACTAAAAAGAATGTATATGTTCGCATTGTAGATAGCCGTATTGATGATAGAGAGTCCCCTCTCGATTTGCATTTAGGGCAAGTGATGTCCCGTGGAGAAAAGATGGAATTTACCATCCAAAAATCCGTAGAGTTAGGGGTGAATATCATTACACCACTGTTATCAGAGCGTTGCGGCGTTCGCTTAGAAGGTGAGAGGTTAGCGAAGAAATTACAACAATGGCAAAAAATTGCTATTGCGGCCTGTGAACAATGTGGGCGCAACCGTATCCCAGAAGTCCGCCCCGTACAAACACTTGAAGATTGGTGTGCAGAAGATGATGGCGCATTTAAAGTTAATCTTCATCCTAGGGCAACAGAAAGCATCAATACACTGCCAACTGAATTGAAAAAAGTCAGGTTGTTAATTGGCCCTGAAGGGGGGTTATCAGCCGATGAAATCGCAATGACAGCAAATTATCAATTTACCGATATACTGTTAGGGCCTAGAGTATTACGAACAGAAACGACTGCGCTAACCGCTATCACTGCACTGCAAGTGCGCTTAGGTGATCTGGGTTAAGGAGAAAAAATGATCAAGCTCGGTATAGTGATGGACCCAATTTCATCCATCAAAATCAAGAAAGACACCAGTTTTGCGATGATGTTGGAAGCTCAGCGTCGTGGTTACGAAATCCATTATATGGAAATGAATGACCTGTATTTACACCAAGGTGAGGCTAGAGCACAAACTAAAATAGTCACTGTCGAAGAAAACCCTGACAAATGGTATGAGTTTCATGGTGAGCAAGACATCGCACTTGGTTCACTTGATGCTATTTTAATGCGTAAAGATCCGCCTTTTGATACCGAATTTATTTACGCTACCTATATTTTAGAGAGAGCAGAACAAGCGGGCTCTTTAATTGTCAATAAACCGCAAAGTCTGCGTGACTGTAATGAAAAATTATTTACCGCTTGGTTCCCTGAGCTGACACCAGATACGTTAGTCACTCGTAGCCCACAAAAACTGAGAGAATTCCACCAGCAACATGGGGATGTTATTTTCAAACCTTTAGATGGCATGGGTGGCGCTTCCATTTTCCGTCTAAAACAAGATGACCCAAATGTTGGTGTCATTATTGAAACGCTAACCGAACATAGTTCCCGTTACTGTATGGCTCAGAACTTTTTACCATCAATTAAAGACGGTGATAAACGTGTATTAGTTGTCGATGGCGAACCTGTTCCATATTGCTTGGCACGTATCCCTGCACAAGGTGAGACTCGTGGTAACCTTGCCGCTGGTGGCCGAGGTGAAGCTCGTCCTCTTAGTGAAAGTGATTGGGCCATCGCACGGGCTGTCGCGCCAACGCTGAAAGAAAAAGGCTTAATTTTTGTTGGTCTTGATATTATTGGTGACCGTCTGACTGAGATTAACGTTACTAGCCCAACCTGTGCGCGTGAAATCGAAGCAGCATTCGATATTTCTATCACGGGTATGTTGATGGATGCGATTGAACGTCGCCTAAAAAAATAAGCCATAAATGGTTAAAAAGGCCTGTTTAGGTCTTTTTAACTGGTTGTTTTAAAGTTGTTATTAAATTCAATGGAGCCTTAGTTTGAATCTGCAAAACCATTTTCTTATCGCCATGCCATCCCTAACAGACCCTTATTTTGAACAGTCTGTTGTTTATGTGTGTGAGCACAATGAAAAAGGGGCGATGGGGATAGTAATTAATAAGCCTATTGATGATTTTTCCGTCGATACAATGCTCAAAAAACTTGAAATTACGATATCTGATAAAGTTAATAACCGTAACTTAGAAAGACCTGTAATTGCTGGTGGCCCTGTGGCAGAAGAACATGGGTTTATCTTACACACACCAATAACTGGTTTCTTATCTAGCCTACACTTAAATGAAGATGTCATGGTCACCACCTCCAAAGATATTTTAGAAACGCTTGGTGGTGAGGATTCCCCCGAGAACTCCCTCGTAGCACTCGGCTATTCAAGCTGGGAACCGGGTCAACTTGAACGAGAAATTATGGAAAATAGCTGGTTAACGGTGGAAGCTTCCCCTAAGCTCATTTTTGATACCCCTATTAATGAACGCTGGGCTGCTGCTGCAAAATTAATCGGTGTTAATATTCATACTATTTCAATGCAAGCGGGGCACGCTTAATGTCTGGAAGAACTTTGCTCGCCTTTGATTTTGGAACTAAAAGTATCGGTGTTGCTATTGGGCAAGAAATTACGGGCACTGCTCGACCGTTGGCTTCTTTAAAAGCCAACGATGGTCGCCCTGATTGGCAACAAATCGAAAAATTACTTAAAGAGTGGCTTCCTCAATTGGTCATTGTCGGCCTGCCACTTAATATGGATGGAACCGAGCAACTCGTCACAAGCCAAGCTCGTAATTTTGCCAACCGCATTCATGGTCGCTTTGGTGTCAAAGTCGAATTGCATGATGAACGGCTATCCACTGTAGAAGCAAAAGCTGGTCTTTTTGAGCAAGGTGGTTACCGTGCATTAAGCAAAGGAAAAGTAGACTCGGCGTCTGCTGTTGTTATCCTTGAAAGCTGGTTTGAGCAAAACTAAGTGGGGCTCCCTTACTGAGAGCCCACTAAAAGTAGAGGACTAACTGCCCCCTAAGATAGTCTTTAATATCACTGGGCTATTTTTATTTGGTAAGTTACTGATTTTGTATCTTGGCTTTTTACTTGCAAAGGATACTCAGTTCCCCATAAAAATGTTGCTGATTTATCTGTATTATGGGGTAATATCAAATTCATTTCTAATGGTATATCCGACACTATACGGTAATTATTTTTCGGCTGTGGGTATTCATGGTGCGCCGAAATATACCCCGTAAATATATCAATATTTCTTTCATTACCAATATCTAAGTAAGGAGCATCTTTGTGCTTTTGAAAGTACGGTGCGTACTTACTCGCAACAATAATAAATGAGTCTGTATCGACCACTTCTTTATTGTTATAGCGAATATTCGAAATTCTCCCTACCGTAGCCCCTTCATTTTTCTTACCGTATAAATCATATAACGGTAATTTGCTAATATTTACATCATAGGTTAGCCCCATAATTGGGTAAAATAAAAAGCTATGGGCATTAGTATTAATTAATGGTGTAGACTCATCTATTGGCATATTATAAATATTTGAGCTCATTTCCAACCATTCGATTAATTGTTGCTTGTTTACCTTTAATGCAGATAAAGAAGCGGGATAAAAAATCTTGTTTAAATCCCTATTGGTTATTTTCCTGTCTTGTATGTCAACAAAAAAACTTGCATCATTTAATGAATAAGATGGTGAAATAGAAATTAACACCTTATCGTTTTCACTCGTAAAATTTCGCATATAATAACGAAGGGAGTCCGCAAGTACAGTTGTTAGGCTTTCATTTCCAATCAGATTAAAATTATTATTGATTTTAAATTTGTCTTGGCTTACTTCTTTGTCTAAGTCACTTTTTAAGTCTTGTTCTGTATCATTTATGCACAACGATATTTTCTCAATAGTACTCTCTTTAGCAACAGAATTTTTTCTATCAACTTGATATCCTTTACTACTTTTTATATCCCACTTATCATTATTCTTTTCTAGAACAAATTTAATAGCGGATAGTGACTCCCCCCACTTACCCGGTTGAGCCGCTGGCTTGCCAAACATTTTCCCATCCTTAACATTAATATTTTCATTAGCTGTTATTTTTTCAGAAGGAAAAACTTCATGAGTATGACCAAATAAAATACCGTCTATATTCGGATTTTTGGCAAGATAAAATGCGACATTTTCCATACCATGTTCAACTTGTGATACATCAATACCTGAATGAGATAAGGCAATAACCAAGTCAGCCCCATCTTTTTTCGCCTGAATAGCAGTACTATTTGCAGCATCTAGCATATCAGTAAATGTAATCTCACTTTCAAGTTTGCTTTTATTAAAAAGCATTGTTTGCATAGGAACTAACCCTAAATATGCGATTTTCAGTAAATGCTTATTACCCGCGTCATCTAAAACCTCTTTTTCCTGAATAATATACTCAGGATAAAGGCTTTTTTGTGACGTATTATCAATAACATTACTTAAAACTACTGGAAAGTTCGCTCCAGAATAAGACCATTTCAAAAACTCAGCACCATTATCAAAATCATGATTACCAGGGGTTGCTACATCATAATTAAGTGCATTTAAACTACAGATAACAGGAGATATACGATAATAGCTTTCATTTTGGTTATAGCGTTTAATAATATGATTCCCTAATGGGTTGCCAGATAATAAATCACCAACATCAACTAAATAGGTATTTTTATTATCATGCCTAAATTTTTCAATCGCACCAACTAGCGATTTCAAACCATATTTTTCACTTTTTAGATTATTAAAATAATCCTCATCACTTATGAAAGAGTGAATATCAGACGTACCAAGGATATTAATTTCCACTAGGTTATCAGCGTAAGACAATGGGATGATAATACTTAAAAGTAATGCAACAGAAAATTTATTCTTCATATTAGTCACTCAAAGTTAATTCCTACAAAAAGCGCTAATCACACCAGCTTCTTATAAGACAATATACTCTTAATAATTCAATATACATGTAGGCAATAAGCAAAGTTAGACCTGGAGCTTAGATAAGCTAAACGACTCAGCAAACTCAGTATAATCAACACAATGTAACTTGAAGTATGTACAAGTGGCTTAATGCGTTATCCAGTTATCACACGCAAGTTGTGCTACTTTCATTTCTATATCAAAAGGAACAGGTTGCGGAATATTTTTTAATGCTTTGCTATCTAAAGCAATTTTTTCTAAACTTAATGTTTGTAAAGCGAGGCCTAAATCCATAACTTCAATAGGATTACCATTTCCTGCAGACAAATTAACAAGGTTTGCATCCGACATTAGGAATATATTTTTACCCGTTTTCAATTGGTATTTATTAATTTTAGGTATGACCTCTTCACTATTATTACTTAAATTCTTCAATGCATTCACATCAATTTCACGTTGGAAATGCCCCGCATTAGCCACAAGCACATTATTTTTCATTGCAGAAAAATGTTCTGTAGTAAGTATATTATCTCGCCCAACGACACTCACAACAAAGTCGGCATCCTGTAACGTACTGATTAATTCAGCAGTTTGAAAACCTTCTAAATGAGCTTCTAATCGAGTAAGCGGATTTGTATCTACTACCGTAACATGTGCCCCCATTCCCCTAAAACGCTGTGCCACACCAGAGCCACAATAACCATATCCAATCACCACTACTTTTTTACCGTGTATCATTACATTAGTTGCATGAGCAATACTTTCCACAACAGATGAGCCAACACCATATCGATTCTCTATAATTCTTTTAGACTGAGTATCATTAATAATTAATGTTGGCCAAAGCTGAGATGTGAAATCTTCCCTTAACCTATTTGCTCCTGTGGTTGTTTCTTCCGTCGCACCAATAATTACTTTTTGTAATGCCTTAAATTTAGGATCGGTAAGAACCAGCTCATGTAAATCTGCACCATTATCGGCGATGATATCCGGCTTCATTTCCAAGACATTTTTACAATAGGCTATATGGTCTTCAAAAGATTCATCTCTCCTCGAAAAAACACTCACATTCATATATTTTACTAATGCTGCCGCTGTTTCATCTTGTGTAGAACCAGGAGAACCTGTAATAGCAATTTTTGCGCCACCTTTTGTCAAGGCTTCAAGCCATACCCCTGTTTTTGCTTCAACATGTAAACAAATACCAATTGTCAGACCTTTAAATGGTTGTTCTTTTTCAAGTCTTTCAATTAAACTTTGCATAATAGGCATATGTGCTTTGGCCCAATTAATACGTTTTATTCCTTTATCTGCTAAATTAATATCAGCAATAGAGTATTGATGAGTATCTAACATAATATATACCTCAATATTTTTACATTTTTATGAATAAGCATGCTGTTTTTTTCTATTTGAAAAAAACATGTACAGTACATAAATAAATGTGAATGTAATCGTATAGCTAGTGAATACAATCCAAAACATTTTCCAATCTACAACCCCATTTATCGTATTAAGATCTAATACCCAGCCACTCAATATGGCACCTAAGAAAGTACCAAATCCATTAACTAAAGTAGTAAATACGCCTTGTGCTGTAGAACGAAATTCAGGTGCTATTTCTTTTTCCAAGAATAAAGAACCCGAAATATTAAAGAAATCAAAAGCGCAACCATATACTAACATTGAAAGGAATAATGCTATTGTTCCTATATAGGTAAAATCACCATATGCAAATAACCCGAAGCGTAAAATCCAAGCTATCATGCTCAACAATAAAACTTTTTCTATCTTGATATACTTTAATAAAAAAGGAAGTAGCAATATAAAAATCACTTCTGAGAATTGCGATATTGATAAAAAAATTGTCGGGTAGGTTGAAAAAATAGAGTTTTGAGCCTCTGGTGCGGCAGCCAGATCCTGCAAAAAGGGTACACCGAGAGTATTCGTGATTTGTAAAACAGACCCTAGCAGCATAGAAAAAAACAAGAAAACAACGACTTGAGATTTCCTAAATAAGACAGCCAAATCACTAAATTTAAATGAATGAGGATCACATTCCAAATTATGGTTATCTTTATTTACCGATATAAAAATAACAGAGTAAAGGCTTAAAGCCACGGAAGCTATTGCTGCTATATACAATTGATAATAACTCATTTCTAACTTTAATAAGCTAATAATCCACATTGCAGCTATAAAACCAACAGTTCCATACACCCTGATTTTTGGGAAATAATTTTCTGATTTTAATTTTTCCCTATCCAGTATTTCAAAAATTATACTATTACAGATTGACATTGTTGGCATATAAAAAATCAGATGAACTAATGTCATGGCGAAAAGCAAACTAACCGAAGTACTATGTGCCATTGCAATCAAAAAAAACGCCGATATTAAATGAATGGTAACATAGACGAATTTTCTATTATTAATTCTATCTGCAATTAGCCCCATTAAAATAGGTGAGCATAGTGATGCAATGCCTAAAGAACTAAAGACTAACCCAACATCTCCACCTGTAAAGTGGAGAGTATTAAACATATATGAAGCAAATGTAACTAGCCAAGAGCCCCATATAAAAAACTGCATAAACGAGACTATTTTTAATCGAGTAATTGTGCTCATAATAATTTATTTACCTCACTCAATATTACGTAAACACGTTTATATACAATGTACATTCGGTATGGCTAATAAAAACATTGATTCTACTACTGAGCATTTTCCTCTAAGGCATTTCTTGGTTTTAATTAATGTACTGGGTATTAAACAAGAATAAAGTGATATACTTCACAGCAAGTAATACGTATGACTTGACATGGATCACATAAAAACATAAAGCTTGCAAATTAATAAGCCCAAACAAAATTTATCATTTAGTATGAGCGTATTAGATCATTTTTAATTCGTTTAGAATAACGCATCCATCTGTTTATAAAGTATTTTTTATGTTTTCACTCTTGATATGGAGAAAAAATGTCTACTGTTAACAGTAAAGATGTCGCCCGTTTAGCTAACGTCTCACAGTCGGCTGTATCTCTTGTATTTAGTGGTCGTTACCAAGGCCGAGTATCTGAAAAAACCCGTGAAAAAATCCTCTGTGTGGCAAAAGAGCTAGGCTATCAGCCTAATATCAATGCGCAAATTTTACGTAGTGGAAATTCACGTACCGTTGCATTTATTGTCCCCGATATTCAACAACCCTATTTCGGAAAAGTCGTTCATGCTGCAGAGCTTTCAGCAACCAAATCCGGGTATTCTTTAATTCTTTTAGATAGTTATGCCAACAAACAATGGTCTGAACATTTATTTTCATTATTTCAAAGTAAACTAATTAGTGGCTGCATTATTTATTCATGTGAAAAAAAACATATCGAATTATTAGAAAATTACCGAGATAAGCTGATATTCATAGAGTCTGATGATGAAAAAAATAATGACATTCTTTTAGATATTGATAAAACGATCAAATCTGCGTTCTCTATTACGCATAAAATGAAACGGTTTAAGGTTGGTTTTTTTAGATCTGATATCCCAAGGCAACATTTTCTAAATCGCCATAAATTATTTAACAATGAATTCGAGTCATTAAACTATGTAGAAAAATCTAAATGTGTCATTTACTCATCCTTTAACCTTGCTGAAGCAACCCAAAATGCAGCATCTTTACTTCAGCAAAAACCCAATATTGTATTTTGCGATGATGACTTATTAGCTGGTGCGCTTTATCGAGCAGCAAAGCAGCTTAACATCACGATTCCTAAAGATGTTGCCGTGATCGGATTCAATGATACTGACCTTTGCAATTATTTAAACCCCGAACTGTCTACGGTTAAAATACCCACTCAGTATATAGGCGAATTAGCGATAAAAATGCTTTTAGATAAAATTTCTGACCGGAAAGAACCAATAAAACAAGAAGTTATTAAATTGGAAATCATTACAAGGGGTTCAACACAGTTTTGATTATCGAGTTCGGGTTGCCGTTATCTTTTACTGCTGTCACTAGTGTGCCTATTTTGTCAGCATCACCGTCTGTTATGAATCAATCGGTCTTTTGCTATTATCTGGGAAAGCAGATTTAAGGACACTGTTAGAAAATGCTTTTTTATCAAGCTTAATCAGTATTTTTTTGAATTCCCCCTATGCAAAGGTGCCGTTCTGACGCGATTTGCTTTACACTATGGTCAATAACCGCAATTCATCTACTTGGTAAATAGACCTGTATGTGAATACACCAATATTGAATTAAACTATATTGAATAAAACAATGACCATTCAAAATAATATCTCTGATGTCACAGCACGTATTGATCTTGCCGCCGCAGAGTGCCAACGCTCACCACAAGACATTACGCTGCTTGCTGTAAGTAAAACCAAACCTTGTGAAGCTATTTCAGAAGCCATTGAGGCTGGTCTTTTCCAATTTGGTGAAAATTATGTTCAAGAAGGTGTTGAAAAAATTCAATATTTTTCAAATAGGAATGACCTTGTTTGGCATTTTATCGGCCCATTACAATCCAATAAAAGCCGCCTAGTTGCCGAACACTTTGATTGGTTTCACACCCTTGACAGGGCAAAAATCGCTCAACGATTGAACGACCAACGTCCTAGCGATAAAGCCCCTTTAAATGTTCTCATCCAAATCAATATTAGTGATGAGAATAGTAAATCGGGGATCACCTTAGCGGAATTAAACGAACTAGCCGCCCAAGTCGCCACTATGCCTAATCTGGTATTACGTGGTTTGATGACAATCCCTGCCCCCGAAACAGATTACGAACGCCAGTGTGCCACATTTCGCAAGATGGATGCTGCATTTAAGCAATTACAAACAAATTACGCTACCGTCGATACACTTTCTATGGGTATGACTGATGACATGCGCGCAGCAATTCATTGCGGCTCTACTTTGGTACGTATAGGAACCGCTATTTTTGGCGCTCGCCAGTATCACCAATAAATAAGGAGAACAGAATGCAACATCGTAAAATTGCCTTCATCGGTGCCGGAAATATGGCTCAAGCCATTATTACAGGTTTGGTTAACCACGGTTACCCTGCATCCATGATCACGGTTTGTTCTCCAACCCCTGTACGCCGTGACAAACTCGCCGAACAGTACGGTATAATCAGTCGCCATGACAACCTAGCCGCAGTGCAAGCCGCCGATGTGATTATGCTCGCAGTCAAACCACAAATGATGAAAGAGGTCTGTGAGCCTCTGCAACAAGTTACCAATTTTGACCAAAAATTAGTCCTCACCATTGCTGCGGGCATCCCTGCTGAACGCTATAACGAATACCTCGCACACCCGCTTAATTTAGTGCGCATTATGCCAAATACGCCATCATTAGTGGGTAAAGGCGTTAGTGGGTTGTTTGCTCAAGGGCAAGTATCAGAGCAAGATAAAAAATTCGCACAAGAACTCATGCAAAGCGTTGGGACAACAATTTGGTGCCAAAAAGAGCAAGAGATCAATAATATTATTGCGATTACAGGCAGTTCCCCTGCTTATTTCTTCTTATTTATGGAAGCAATGCAGCAAAAAGCGCAACAACTCGGTTATGATAGTGTGCAAGCCCGTGAATTAGTCCTCAATGCCATAGAAGGCTCTGTGGAACTAGCTAAATCACAAAGTGATACAGCCTTTTCAACATTACGTGAACAGGTCACCTCTAAAGGCGGTACTACCGCGATGGCTTTAGAACAATTTTATAATGGAAATCTTCCGCAAACTGTTGCCAATGCAATGCAAAGTGCAATTGACAGAGCCGAAGAGATGGAAAAACTTTTTTAATTTAATCGCGGAATTTGCCATGAAGACTATCGTTTTTGTTGTCACTACCCTGATCCAGCTGTACATTTTTGTTTTACTACTGCGTGTTTGGATGCAATGTGTACGTGCCGATTTTTATAACCCATTTTCAAAATTTGTCGTTAAGGCAACTCAACCCATTGTTGGGCCATTACGTCGAGTGATCCCCGCTATTGGCTCAGTCGATACCGCTTCAGTTGTTGTCGCTTTTGTGCTGGCATTAGCTGCAATTATTTTCGGTATGTGGGCAACTAATTTACTGCCAATTTTAGGTGTTACGATCCTACCTATGGGGGTTATTTTATTATTAACCTACGCAGGTAAATTGATTTTCTGGATGATTTTAATCCGCGCTATTTTAAGCTGGGTCAGCCAAGGCCGTAACCCTGTTGACTATTTATTGTACCAATTAACAGAACCATTAATGGCACCAATCCGTCGTATTATTCCAGCAATGGGCGGGTTAGACTTCTCAGCCATGATTGTGATGTTTATCTTGATTGCGCTTAACTATTTGCGTGTAGATATTTCCTTATGGATTGACCCATCACTCACAGCAATGATGTATTCCATTGGTATTATGTAAAAATGAGTTCTAAATGATGCAAAAAGTTGTTTTAGCCACAGGCAATCCGGGAAAAGTGAATGAGTTAGCCGACTTACTCCGTGATTTTGGTATGGATATTGTCGCGCAAACTTCATTAGGTGTTGAATCTGCTGAAGAAACAGGTTTAACCTTCATTGAAAATGCTATCCTGAAAGCCCGACATGCTGCGGCGCAAACGGGCTTACCCGCAATTGCCGATGATTCAGGGATCTCTGTTGATGCACTGGGAGGAGCTCCGGGTATCTACTCCGCACGTTATGCGGGGGAAGAGGCGAATGATGAGCAAAACCTTATAAAATTACTTAATGCAATGGAACATGTGCCTGATGGCCAACGTCAGGCACAATTTAACTGTGTTTTAGTGTATTTACGCCATGCAGAAGACCCGACCCCCTTAGTATTCCACGGTCGTTGGCAAGGCATTATTACTCGTGAACGTAAAGGCCAAGGGGGTTTTGGTTATGACCCTATTTTCTATATTCCTGAATTGGGTTGTACTTCAGCGGAGTTAACTAAAGCAGAAAAACAAGCCATTTCACATCGCGGTAAAGCCCTAACAATGATGTTGGAAGCATTAAAAAATGCTTAAACAACCACCATTGAGTTTATATGTTCATATTCCTTGGTGTGTGCAAAAGTGCCCATATTGTGATTTCAATTCACACACCCTCAAAGGGGAAATTCCCCAAATGGAATATGTTGAGCACCTATTGGCAGACCTTGATATTGATGCGCAATTAATTGGTGAACGCCCTGTCAAAACTATTTTTATTGGTGGGGGAACCCCGAGTCTGTTAACTGCCGAGTCCATGCAAGCCTTGATGGATGGTATTCGCCAACGTATCCAGTTAGATGTACAAGCTGAGGTTACCATGGAAGCTAACCCCGGAACGGTAGAGGCAGACCGTTTCGCTGGCTATCAAGCTGCGGGGATCAACCGAATTTCCATTGGTGTGCAAAGCTTTGGTAATGATAAATTAATAACATTAGGCCGCATTCATGGCGCTGATGAAGCAAAGCGTGCCGCTCAATTAGCGACAAATTTAAATTTGAGAAGCTTTAACCTCGATTTAATGCACGGCCTCCCATCTCAAACTCGCAATGAAGGTTTATCTGATTTACGTCAAGCTATTGAGCTTGCCCCACCGCATTTGTCTTGGTATCAGTTGACCATTGAACCTAACACTCAATTTGGGTCACGCCCTCCCACGTTACCTGACGACGATACTCTGTGGGATATCTATACAGAAGGTCATAAATTATTGAGTGCAGCTGGTTATCAGCAATACGAAACGTCAGCTTATGCCAAACCGGGTTATCAATGCGAGCACAATCTTAATTATTGGCGATTCGGTGATTACCTTGGTATTGGCTGTGGAGCACACGGTAAAATCACGTTTGAAGATGGAAGAATTTTACGTACAGTAAAAACCAAGCACCCTCGTGGCTATATGGAAGGTCGTTACATTCATCAATCCTATGATGTTGACACCAAAGATAGGCCATTTGAATATTTTATGAACCGTCTCCGCTTACTTGAAGCAATGCCTCGTGATGAATTTACCCAATATACTGGGTTACCCGAATCAACAGTTAGACCAGCTATTGATGAAGCATTAACAAAGGGTTATATCACTGAGACGGATAACGAATGGCAAATTACAGAACATGGAAAACTGTTTCTCAACTCGTTGTTAGAATTGTTTTTAGATGAGGAATGATTTTTAAGCAAAAAATCGTTTGTTAAGCGAAGGTATATTTTCTCGTTCATTGAAAGCCCGCATCAACACCTGATGCGGGCTTTTTATTTAGAGATAAAAAAGAAATAAACGACAATAACAATGAGGATAGTAAATATTGCCGTAGCCAATAAGACAACGGCAGATATTAATTACAGGGCATTAACGACAGCATTCACTTGTTCAGTTAAGCTGACTAAGCCACCACCTGACAAGTACCACAAGTCAGATTGTAAATAGGTAATCTTGCCATCTTTATAAGCTTTCGTTTCTTGAATGTTTGTATCTTCAAAAACAGTTTTATCTAATTTGCCTGCGCCAATCGCTTCACTACGGTCAATAATCAGGATCACATCAGGATTGGCTTGTGCGATGGCTTTGCTATCGACCACACGGCGTTTAGACTTATCGGCATTTTCATCAATAGGTAATTCAGCACGCTGTGCTTTCACTACGTTATAGACAACAGCTTGGTTATTTGGGATCAGCTTGCCATCATTATGCATTAACACTAATACTTTTTTATTTGAATCAGCGGCTTTTTTCTGAGCATCTGCAATGGTTTTATCTAATTCGGCCAGTTGTTCATCAACTGATTTTTGATTGCCATACAATTCACCAATTACCCCAAGATTTGCCTTTACTGATTCCATATAATGTTTACTATCGGAGCCTAGGTTGATCGTTGGTGCAATATTTGATAGCGCCTCATAAGATTTGCCTTGGCGGCCCGTGATCACAATAAGATCAGGTTTTAACAGTGCAATTTTTGCTAAATCGGGCTGTTTCATCCCACCTGCATTTTCCATTGACGCTGGAATATTGCCTTTAACATAAGCAGGTGCATTTGCTGTTGGTAACGCAACGACTTTATCACCTAGGCCTAGTTTTTGCATTGAGTCATAAACACCGAAATCAAATAAAACCACCTTTTGTGGTTTTTTGGCCACCTCAGTTTCACCTGAAAGATGTTTAATCGTGACTTTTTCAGCACCTTGCGCTGTCACCACATTGGGTGTGAAAGCAGCCGGTTCTGCGCTAAAAGCCAAAGGAGCAGAGAATGACAATACAGAAACAAGTACTGCAGGAATGAACTTTTTCATTTAAACGATCCCAATTTAGTCATTAAGCCAAACCCGCATTGTAAAGAGAGTGACTTAGATGTCAACTAAATAAGAATCAATTTCATTTTCATTACCATTAATGATGCGAATATCACATTTATAATGAGAAGTTACAGAGAATGAAATAATAAAACAGTAAGATGATTTTATATCTTACTGTTTTTATACGGGATTAACTAATTAGTTAGCTTTGAGCGAGTTAAGTAGTGAAACGCGTTGTTGTTCCATTGAAGTCACTTTAGCACAGACTTGCTGCCCAAACTGTTGGAAGCTTTTTTCTTGTGTTTTCCATTCGGACTCAAGCTCTTGCTGCAACCCACCTAGATTACCCAACATCCCTTGCAAGGCCTTGCTTGCATCGCCCCCAGATAACAATTGTTTGCGCCCCATTTCATTGATGCTATCTTGCAAAATACCACCTAAGCTTTCATTAACCAGCTGACGCCCTTTTGTTTCTACTGTTTTCATCGCTTCATGATGGAATACATAACCATTAGGGCGAGTCTCAATGATTTGATCAATTTGCCCATTCAGTTCTTTTTCTAGTTTAGTCAACCTGTTACGAATATTGCTATCCCCCCCAATGACTTTAACAACCACTTTATCAATGGTTTCCCTTGAAGTAGATAATTTTTTTTCTGATTCTTGTTTTATCCAAGGTAAATCACTACGGATCATCGATTGATAACGGATAGCTTGCTGTTTTTGCGTTTCTGTCGCGGCAATATTGTTACCATTGAGTGTGATATCGCCGTCTGGGGTAATTTTTAAATCACCGCTACGGCCAATGACCTGTACGCTTTCTGGCGTCATAAAGATGTCATCTTTCGGAGTGACAGAGCAATTATAATCTGCAGCTTGGCTTGTCGCGCAGGCAAGGAGTGAAAATGCAATTAATGTACGACGTAACATAAAATCTCCTAGTAAAACGTTATATCAACGACTAATGGCTTCAACCAGTGGCGTTAAAAAACAGAACGTCCAATTCGCTTTGATAATAACTCTAAGGCAGCACAACCAGCCAGAGAGTTCCCCGCCGCATCGAGTTCGGGGGACCAAACTGCTACAGTGAATTGGTTTGGTACCACACAAACGATACCACCGCCAACACCAGACTTGCCGGGCATTCCTATCCGAAATGCAAATTCGCCAGAGCCATCATACATACCACATGTCATCATCAACGCATTGATTTGCCTTGATTGTAGTGGAGTGATGATTGGGTCAATGGAACAAGATGACATTCCTTGTGATGTTAAATAGGAAAAACATTTCGCTAATTCAACACAGTTCATACTTAGAGAGCAATAATGAAAATAAGTTTCGAGAACGGTTAAAACATCGTTCTCAAAATTACCAAAGGATTTCATTAAATAAGCAATTGCGGCATTACGGCTTGCATGTTCCAGTTCTGAGCGGGCAACCACTGTGTCATAGCTTATATCAGGTTCACAAGACAATTTTCGAACAAACTCTAGCATCCGTTGCTTAGGCGCACTTAAACGAGATTGCAACATATCGGCGATCACTATCGCTCCCGCATTGATAAATGGGTTTCGCGGGATGCCTTTTTCCATTTCAATTTGAATAAGGGAGTTAAATGGTAACCCAGAAGGTTCTTTACCAACGCGACTCCAAATTTCATTTTCTTCATAGCGTGTCATCGCCAAGGTGAGGCTCAACACTTTAGAAATGGACTGTATTGAAAAGCGCTGATATGCCTCGCCCGCAGTAAAAATATCACCATCTATAGTGGAAACAGCAATACCTAATTGATGAGGCGGCACACAGCCCAAAGCAGGGATATAGTTTGCAACGCAGCCTTTTCCAATAAGTGGGCGTACTTGGTCTAGGATATCGTTGAGTAGCTGGTTAGAAAACATGGCGCTCAAAACGTTGACTCCAGATAATGTTTACTACAGAAAATAAAGGCACCCAATTTTGGATGCCTCTTCAAACTAGTGAAAATTGAGTTTATTCATTGAGATAAACCCAATAAAATCATTCCCACCAAACATCAAACAACTCAGAAACAACGACGTCGTTCATGCCTTTTGATTTTAGCCAGTTTTCAACAATTTGACGGTGCTCTTCGGTACACTTACCAATTTTTTGTAAGCAAACGATCCCTTCCCAACTCATGTAGCCACTTGCTTCAAACGCTAAACCATTCGGCTCAATCGCTTCTGCAATCAGTTGGTCAACGGTGCTGTCAACTTCCTCAATCGGCGTACCTTCTTTAAAGCTCCATTTAACAGTGAAGCCTAACTCTTGGAATTCATCCAAGCGCATTTTTTTACGTAAACGACGACTACGTGGTTGTTTAGCCATTATTTGATCCTCTCAAACATTAAATCCCATACACCGTGCCCTAACCGCTGGCCTCGCTTTTCAAACTTTGTTTCTGGCCTTGTTGCAGGACGAGGAACGTAATCACCTGATGATGATAAATTATTATAGCCTTCGACACTCGTCATGACTTCAAGCATATGCTCAGCATATGGCTGCCAATCAGTCGCCATATGGAAAACACCGCCAATTGTTAATTTACTGCGAATTTTTTCCGCAAAAGGGACTTGAACAATACGACGTTTGTTGTGCTTGGCTTTATGCCATGGGTCAGGGAAAAACAACTGAACCATTGCCAAGCTACCATCAGGGATCATGTAATCCAATACTTCGATAGCATCATGGCACATCACGCGTAAATTAGTGACATTCTCTTCTTTTGCTGATGCTAAACATGCCCCAACCCCCGGCGCATGAACTTCAATACCTAAAAAGTTTTTATCTGCATTTTGTGATGCCATGGCCACCAATGAAGCGCCCATGCCAAACCCAATTTCCAATGTCACTGGATTTGAGTTCTTGAATACTTTGGCAAAATCAAAAGGCTGATTGATAAAATCAATGCCTTTCTCTGCCCATTCTTTTTCTAATGCGTCTTCCTGACGTTTTGTCAGACGCCCTTGACGGCGGACAAAACTACGGACTCGGCGCATAACCCGCCCTTCTTCATTATATTCGGGGGAGATTACATTATTGATCATAATAAAGGTTCTAAAAAATAGTTGCCCAATTAAGTTAATGTGCCAACAATCAAGTGATATTAAGGTGATTCATTATCAAACCTATCAATTCCTACCCTAAATACCCCAAATGGGAGCCTTTAGCCCCTTTGAGACACAAAGGATATCGGAGTTTAGCAAAACTTCTGCAAGGTTGCAGTTGATAATTAGCTAACTTTACACTAAACCACACAATAGCGGTTTACAGCCCCCGTAGTCTATGTTGCAATTCCTACCATGACTGGCAATATCAATAAAAATAAAATTATCAATGGAAGCTCAACAATTTTCATCTGCAGTGCTCGGCTGGTATCACAAATACGGCCGTAAAACCTTGCCTTGGCAACAGGAAAAATCATCCTATCATGTGTGGTTGTCAGAGGTTATGCTGCAACAAACCCAAGTAAGTACTGTCATTCCGTATTTTGAGAAGTTTATTGCTCGTTTTGAGGATGTCACAGCCCTTGCCAATGCGCCGCTTGATGAAGTATTACACCTGTGGACAGGTCTTGGCTACTACGCACGGGCTCGTAACCTACATAAAGCCGCACAAATGGTCGCCACTCAATATAATGGCCAATTTCCCCGTACATTCGATGAAATACTTGCTCTACCCGGTGTTGGGCGTTCAACAGCAGGGGCGATTTTGTCATTATCACAACAGCAGCACTACCCTATTTTAGATGGTAATGTTAAACGCGTGTTAGCTCGTGCCTATGCGGTTGATGGCTGGCCGGGGAAAAAGGAAGTGGAAAACCGCCTGTGGGATATTAGCACTGACGTCACGCCAAAAGTTGGGGTCGAGTTTTTTAACCAAGCCATGATGGATTTAGGGGCTATGGTCTGCACCCGTAGTAAACCTAAATGTGAAATTTGCCCTGTTAATTTTGGCTGTATTGCTTATGCGAATCACTCATGGTCGAACTACCCCGGAAAAAAACCGAAACAAAAGATCCCTGAAAAAAGTGCTTGGTTCTTAATTATGCAACACGAAGATAATGTATGGTTAGAACAACGACCGCCATCAGGCATCTGGGGTGGGCTATTTGCCTTCCCTCAATTTGAGTCTTTAGAGCAACTTAATCAATGGTTAAAAGATTCTGGCCTTGAATATAACTCGCCAGAGCAATTAATTTCCTTCCGCCACACATTTAGCCATTTTCATTTAGATATTATCCCTGTAAAAGTTAATATTCAGGCATTTAATTCTGCCATGGATGAAGGCAAGGGACTCTGGTATAACTTACACTTAGGTGCAACTATCGGTCTTGCTGCCCCAGTTGAAAATTTATTAAAGCAGCTTGCCTTACTACCTGAAATTTGAGGAAAAAGTTAATGAGTAGAACCATTTTTTGTACATTCTTACAACGTGATGCTGATGGTCAAGATTTTCAGCTTTACCCAGGTGAGTTAGGAAAACGTATTTTTAACGAGATATCGAAAGAAGCATGGAGTCAATGGATGGCTAAACAAACCATGCTCATTAATGAAAAGAAACTCAATACCATGAACCCCGATGACCGTAAAATGTTAGAACAAGAAATGATCAAGTTCTTGTTTGAAGGTCATGATATTCATATTGATGGTTATACGCCTGAAAAATAATCTGTTTGTCTACCTACTCAGTAGGTAGACTCTTGCACCAAGACTGTGAATCGTATGAAAAAACTATTTGCGCTGAGCTTATTGATCCCTCTAATTGTTTCATGTTCTAGTAATCAAAAGTCTGACTTTAACCCTAATCATGTCAAAGACACCAATGGGTTCGATATTTTAATGGGGCAATTTGCCCATAATATTGAAAATATTTGGGGCATTAAAGAAGTGCTGATTGCAGGTCCAAAAGACTATGTGAAATACACAGATGAATACCGTACCCGCAGCCATATTAACTTTGATGCAGGGACTATCACCGTCGAAACTATTTCAGCAATAGAGCCGTCTGAACACTTAAAAAAAGCAATTGTCACCACATTATTGATGGGTGATGACCCCAACTCTATCGACCTTTACTCTGATATTAATGATATTCCCCACAGTAAAGAGCCATTTTTATTTGGCCAAGTACTCGATAACACTGGGGAAGCTATTCGTTGGGAATGGCGTGCAACAAAGTTTGCTGATTATCTAGTCGAAAATAAAATGCAGCGCCGGCAGTCTGGTATGAATGTTGTTTGGTCAGTGACCATGCAATTAGTCCCGAATCATTTAGACAAACGAGCTCATAAATATTTGCCATATATTAAAAAATCAGCCGCAAAATACGGTGTTGATGAATCACTAATTCTGGCGATTATGCAAATTGAATCAAGTTTCAACCCTTATGCTGTAAGCCGTTCGGATGCTATGGGGTTAATGCAAATAATGCCAAATACTGCGGGTAAGGATGTTTTCCGCTCACAAGGTAAATCCGGTGTTCCTAGCCGTAGTTATTTATTTGACCCTGAAAAAAATATCGATACTGGTACAGCCTATTTGGCGATATTACAAAACAGTTATTTAGGCGATATCCGTAACCAAACATCACGCCGATATGCCGTTATAACGGCCTATAACGGCGGTGCTGGCAGCGTATTGCGTGTCTTTCACAGTGATAAAAAACAAGCAGCACAACGTATTAATAATTTAGAGCCAGGTGAGGTATATGAAACATTGTCCACTAAACACCCTGCCGCTGAGTCACGTAATTATCTAATTAAAGTGAATAAAGCTCAGAAAAATTACTTACGCTAAAAGCCGATAAACATCAACGCCAGCCAACCCTAAAGCCATTTCAGGCTGGCGTTGACTAATAACCTTAGTCTTTTTATGTGTTTTCGGTTAAAAACTAGCTAACATGTTGAAAAAAAGCGCATACAGTCAAAAGTTTATTGAAAGCGCCTTGACTCAACCAATGAAATCAGGTTTAATACGCTCCGTTGCCCGGATAGCTCAGTCGGTAGAGCAGGGGATTGAAAATCCCCGTGTCCTTGGTTCGATTCCGAGTCCGGGCACCACCTCATTATTAACAGACGTCAATCGACGTCTGTTTTCGTTTGTAAAGCCCGCTAATTTCAACACTCTCCTAAATTCCAATTCAACTCGACTCTATCTATTATCAACATTATCAACTTCATTGTCCGAGTGTTGTTTAAGAGTACTCGATATTGTACTCACATCCCCCTCAGGAAGCTCACTATAACTGTGACTGATATATGTGATATTGCCAGCGTAATGTCATTAGGTAAAAATTGACGCTTACCTATGTGAGGCCCATACCGATGCTCTCTAGTTTATCGTGGGCTGCAACAATTTTTATCTGTTAAAAAACCTACTCAGTTTTAGGAACCAACAGAATAACCACCAATTAAGTTTACCAATTAGTTAAAATTTACATAAAAATTAGCTTAATATTATTTAAATAATCACCTCTGCATATAAAAACAATACATTTTCCGACTATATAACTTCACTCCAAAATATGATACAAATAACTTAAAAATTAAATGAGTGAGCAATATGAAAGATATTAATAAAAAATTAAAATATATTAACTTTAGAAATAACGGAACATTTTTGATTGCCGCAATAGTAAACTCAACTATCTGTTTTTCTTTATTTGGCACCATTGGAGGAGTATTTGGAGTTATAACAACATTATTCTCTAATATCGTCTATGATGCAAAACCTGATAGCAGTAATATTTTTTACATCTTTTTTCTATTATGTTTGGTTATCGTTGGTGGGGGCATTGGTTTTCTACTAAAGCTAACCATTTATTTTTATATCTATTTATTTATCCTATCATATTGTTATTACCTTTTTTACAAAAAAGATGATTATTTAGATCGCACATTTCCATTTTTAATTATTTTTTCCTGTATGGGAACAACGTTAGACTCTATTAGCATTGACTTGCCAATGGCATATCTCTCGGGGGTTGCCGTTAGTTTAGTCATTTTTAGCCTACTGAAACATAAAAACAATGAAATTCATGCGTTTAAAAATGGGTTATTTTCAAAAGCAATTTATCATAGTGACGAAAAAATATATATAAGAGCCTTCTTTTTCAGCTTTTTTCTATTCTTAAGCCTTTCAATACCCGACTATCTAAATCTATACAAACCTTATTGGGCTCCTCTAACATTCATTATGTTACTCCACCCAAAAGAAATGAATATAATAAAAGTTACGTTACTTAGGTTTTTAGGAAGTCTATTAGCAGCAGCTTTTGTCATCACTATGTTTAGTATAACAAAATCAAAAGAAACTTATATTTACTTATCTGTATTAGCTTTAACCATATTTTTTATCCCTACATTTTTCCGTTTAAATTACATGCTAAAGACCTTCTCTATTACTGTATTTGTTTTACTTCTTCTTGAGGAAACGCTATTTTTACATAACCCAACTTATTTACTTCCCATATCAAGGGTATATGAGACATTTATAGGTGGGGTTGTAGCAATCCTTGCTAGCTTGGTTTTAAACATTATAAGGATTATAAAGAAAAGGAAAATCACAAGTTAATAGTAAGGAAAAACAGGGAAGCTTCTTCTTTATAAACCATGAAGCTTCCTCTCTTTTTAGACCACAACAGACGCTAGTTATGACAAAAAAGCAAATGTAGCTTTATCAAATTTTTGTATATCTATGCACTTATTTTTCACGTCTATTACAATACCAATGGCTAAACCAACGTGTAATGTAAATATAAATCAGAATAACTAATGTAACAATAAAAACATCCATATCTAGAGTTTTAGTATCAAAGCCAATTATACTTATGAAGATCACAGGTGATAATATTAAAAGTATTATATCAAAAAATAATTGTAATCTATAAGGCTTTGAAGTGATCCCATTCCATATTGATTTACCTATTTTCATTTCAAAACCTCTTATTCTCTTATAAATTTAAAAATATTAGTATGATAATTAACTATATTGCTTATTACCTACTGAGTATCCGATATAAATCGCAACAAACCCGATAACGACACTTAAAACCAAATAGCTTATTGCAACTAAGAAGAACTGTGGGTACTTCATTATTTCCACTGCTCCATACACAAAGCTGGAAAATGTCGATAACCCTCCCATGATCCCTGTAGCTAAAAAAGCATTCATCCCTTGGCTTATTTTATTTCTCATAAGTAAGCCTGCAACAATACCCAACAATAAGGATGCGACGATATTTGCTATAAATATGTCAAGAGGGAAATGGTCATTCATGGTTGGAACAGATATCATCAATAACTCGCGACAAATTGCACCAATTGCACCACCAATAAAAACTAAGATCATGATATTCATTTTTAGCCCCTGTTAGTTTGCTAACCAAGCACCAGTAAATGCCGCAGCTAACCCAACTAAAACCGAAAGTAATAAATAAAATAAGGCGAGCAATTTTTGTCTAGTTTGAGTTAACTTCAAGGCATCAAGCTGCATACTACTGAACGTTGTATACCCCCCCAGTAATCCAGTTAAAATTGCTGATTGTAGAAATGCACCATAACGGTCATCCCAATCGATCGCAAAATAACGGCTTAAAAAACCAATAACAAATGCTCCTGAAATATTAATAATGAATGTTGATAATGGGAATTTCCCATGATAACGCTCCCCCACTAAGCGACCAATCCACCACCGCAGTAATGAACCAATACCGCCGCCAAAACCGACTAATAAAATATCAACAGCTATCATTGCAACGCCCTCTATTTAATATCATAGATATAAAGACATCGTTTTTAGAATTTAAATTAAAGCACACACATTAATTAAACATCGTTAATCAATAATCGTTAAATGACGATATTAAATAGCCAGTAATCTTATTTAGCTTTATAAGATAATTCATTCTGATATTGCCATATTCCAAACCAATGTACACACCTTTTCCAATAGGAACTTATTATGACTAAAAACAATCATCGATAATGGTCTTTCTTCCGAAAGTTGAATTAAAAACTGCCATATATCTTTCTGTAAATGCGCATCTAACTGTGCGGTAATTTCATCCGCAATTAATATTTTTGTTCTTGGGTCTAAGGCTCTTAATAAGGCAATTCGAGCAAGTTCACCACCAGAAAGCTCACTTGGCCTTCTAACCAACCACTCTGATTTAATGAACAACCTTTCAAGGTAGTATGGGTCAGGCTCCCAAGCATCCCTAACACTTTCCCCTACTGTCCGGTACGGGTTAAAACATTTTTCAGGGTGCTGAGGAACTAACTGAATAGGACAATATTCTTTTTGAGATAAACTTTTACCATTAAATAATACATTTCCTTGGGTCGGTATTTGCCATTGTGCTAATACACGGCCCAAGGTTGTTTTACCAAAACCACTCGGTGCTGAAATCCCTAATCGCTCATTTTTATCCAGTGAAAAAGAAAGCGAATCCCATAAGGTTCGGTTATCTTGCTTTATACATAAGTTTTTAACTTCTAACATATTTTCAGCTCTCTATAAGCTAATAGATGGATAACCAAACAACAGCAATAAAAATACAAATGATGGAAATAATACCGCCAGATCTAGTGAACTCTAAAAACGATATTTTAATGCCGTGGGCTGAAGATTGTTCAACGGCAATAATTCCAGCAATACTACCGAATATAAATATATTACCTGCAAAACAAGCACCTAAAATTAACGCTGCACCGAGTAAATCAACATTGCCATGAGGGTAAACAAACTGGATCAATAAAATAACCGTTGGTGTGGTTCCGACAAAAATACTCATCACGATAGTGACTAAAAATAACGTAATCGGGCTATTTAGGTCGATACCTTTACCCAATAAGTAATGTAGTATCTCTTGAGGAATACCCGTATTTGAAAATGCGGCATTAATAATAAATAGCCCCATCATTAGCAGAATTAAGTCACCATCAACATGCTTTAACATGTCACTGGACGCTATTTTTCTGTTTAACAATAAAAAGCATGCTGCCGATAATGCAACAAGCTCACGCGGCAAATCACTGAATAAAAAAGCCAAAATAACAGCAAATAAAACTGTAGCGGCCTTTATTGTTTCCCACCAATTAAATTCAATAACTGAAGGCTCACCACTAGACATTAATGATTTTTTATCTTCAGATAAATACCAGCGGTTACGATAAAGTAAGGAGATCACACACCATACAATTGGAATTGAAAATAATACTGGAATAGCCGTAATATTGAGTATTCCAATAAAAGATAAGTCCAATCCTTGTGCAACAACCATATTTTTAGGGCTACCAATTAAAGAACCGGCGGCACCATTATTGGCAGCAAAGCAAAAGCCAAGTAAAAAAGGAATAGGGTTAAGGCCTCGAGATAACGTGATAGACACCAATAAAGGCGTCATTGCAACGACAACAATATCGTTTGTAAGTACTGAAGCAAGAAGTGCCCCAACAATAATGAAAACCGCCATTAATTTGGGTGGGCTAATATTTAAGCTAGCGACTTTTTGAGCCGCTTGGTGATAAAAACCTGATACCGTAAATGATGCGGATACCACCATTAAACCAAATAATAGCCCAATTGCACTGTAATCAATGGCATCCCAAGATAATTTTGGCGAGATAATCCCAAACCCTATCATGGCCAATGCACCCGCTACAGATGCGCCAGTACGGTCAATTTTAATCCCAGGGAAAGTCCCAAAAGCCATTGCGACGTACACTAAAATAAAAATAATAACGGTTAGATCCATAATAAATTCTCTATCTCTTATCTATATTTTTATTTCTTCGTATAAATGATAAAGCTGTAGATATTCCATAACAGCAATTATACAATTGAGACCCTTGCATACTATGAATCTAAGATGTTGTTTGAAAAGATAATATTTTCCATCACTTGGTTATTAATATTTTCTCCAAAAATCATTTTAATCAACACTTCACTCCCTAAAGATGAGAGAGAAATAAGCAAGTCTGCATGCAATAACTGCATGTTTTCGTAATTTTTATCATCATTGACAGCAATAACACTTTTAATGTTTCCGCCAACAATTTCTTTCGCCGCTAACATAGAAATAGTATTTTCAGAATCAGAGCTACCTAGAATAAATAATGCTTTAGCCTGGCCTAAATTAGCGCTATTTAATGTATGTTTATTAATTTTCTCCGTGGCAATAACTTGCGCATTATCTGGATAGTTCTTTTTCTGTTCTTCATGGCAAAGTACCATGACGTCTAAGTCGCGTTTTCTTAATCCGTGGTAGGTGTTTAAAGCTAAAGGGCTTGCGCCAACAATAATGTAATGGTTTTTCATACGAAATAATCTCTTCTTAACAATTTCTTGTGTGCTCTTTGCAAATACCCCTAGGAAATAGACAATAGAGGTTGTAAAAATTGTAATACCTAAAATAACAATCGAAATTGTAAATAACCTAGCTTCAACACTAATCGGAATAATATCGCCAAACCCGACTGTCGTCATACAAACTAAAGCGAAATAGAATGCGGATGAGATATCAGTAACATGAGGTTGAAATTGTTCGCCTAAATACAAAGTCCCAAATACAGAATAGCCCAGTAGGACGCTTAAGCTCATAAAAGCAACAAAGCCAGCGCCAGATAAGCTATGGCGATTAAATGCTTTCCAATTTGCAATGGCAATAATCAACACTATTAGTGAAAAGGTTCCAGTCAGCGCATTTTCTCTCGCTAATACCAAGTTAATTAACATAATAATGAACAGCATAAAGCAGCTAAATAACCAACCTATACGCAGTCCTAAATAAACAGGAATAGCAAGAATAATGAGCACTACACCAATAGCAAACCTTGGAATATCTAATAATTTAACTAAACCTAAAGATTGTAGCCAATCAACAAAACCTAGATGCTGCGAGTATAAATGGAAATCATAAGTTGAAATGATGGGGGAAATAATCAAGCCCCCATCAGCAAGTATTAATAATGAGAGCACTATGCGTAGCATTCTCATATTTTGAATATATTTATATATTGCATTTTTTTTCATAATTGAATACCAAAAAGTTTTATTGCAATATTATTGCCGATGCTTAGGCATAATATCTTGGTTCGGTACTAAAAATAGCCATGATGCTAGAACAAATGGCATCGTTAAAGTCGGGATACCAAATGGTTCAAGAATAATGTCGAGTGCGCCTTGAACAAATACGGTGAATATCACACCAACGATGGCATAAACCACCACCCGATAGCTCGGTTTATTAAACGTAGAACCTAGAGCAATCGCGGTTAATACAGCGCTAAATGAATATAAACCAGTGTGAATACTCGCAAAATCACCTTTTAAAAAGGTCGCAACGATAAAAGCAAGAAGAGAACCAAATACGGCAAATATCGCCGCCCACATAGAACTCACCGCTAGACCAATTACAAAAATGATACCAACAACCATGCTGCTAAGTAAAAATACTTCAGAAACACCACGAAAAATATCAGCGATTAGGTCACTGTGAGGAATTGACCCAATAGGTTCAATAAGTTGTTTTGGCAAAGCAGGAGTTGGTAACGCAACGCCTTCAATACCTAAGAAGTTATAACTCGCGAGCAGAATAATCCATGATACTAAAACAAAAGGAGCAGTTAATGCTGCGACTTTCCAATTTTTTAGAAAATCCATTAAAGAGATAGTGGCTATAACGGAAACAATGCTCCCTAATACGATAGTTAACCAAACAAATGGGGTATTCTCTAAAAAAGTCGGTAGTGCAACTCCAACTAAGCAGCCATTATAACCATAAAGCCCTGAACGCAACGATTCAGTATCTAACTTACTAATATAAGCTGTAAGTGTAGCGACAACGGTGCCTAACAAACAACCTAGAGCGACTTGCGGCATTCCTTCTAAAAAAGCACCGATGAAAATCGCAATAAAAAATAGAAGTCCGGTTAGTGCGTTATTTTGAAACATAACTTGAGCACAGCCACGCAAAACGATATCAATAAATTGTATCGCTATATTTTCGCTGGCCAACTTATTCCAAGCGTTCTGGTTTATTGTTTTTTCCATCGTGAAATTCCTTAATAGGAATATCAGTAGAGAAATTATAAAAATCACTCTACTGATAATATATTAATAAATTACCTTGATAACCCAAAAGGTTATTTCAGTCACTTTATGACTACTGTGTATCTCATTGCTAAAAAATATTTAACGCCATAAAAAAGGTTCTTGTAGCGAAATACCTAATATTTCTTCTCTCGCTATTTGCCAAAAATACCTGACGGCATCCTTCACTTTTGGACTATCAACCCCCAATGCTTTAAATATTAACCCACACTCATTCGGTAATTGAGTTGCCCCAAAAGCAATTTCATTTTTCGGGTCATATATCGCATCTAACCGTTCTAAAATGCGTTCATGATGAATTTTAGGTGTCAGTAAAATCACATTGCCAAAAGTATCGAAGCTATCCATAACCGCAGTAATGTTTAGCGGTGCCTTTTTGGGCTCTAAAATATATTTTTCAACAAACAACTCTTTATTTAACGATGACTCTGCTCGAATATGTGATGAAAAAACATCAAACCCAAACTGCTCATCTGGGTGATGATATTTTCGACCTGACATCAGTATTTCTGAGTAAATCATCGTTGCACTTGGATGAATATTAATCCGCGTGTCAGTAATAAACCGAGAATTACGGTGAGGAATGATTGGGTCTGGTAAATATTCTAAATACCCATCTTCCTCAACGACAATATTCTGGTACTGTGTGGCGTAGTTCGCTTCCATCATATGAACTTTGGTCGCAGACTGCGTTGTCACATGAGCACAAGCCCCCTTTTCAACAATAATATCAAGGGCTTGTCGGTCACCTTGTAATAGGCTACCTGAAGTTGAAATCATCGTGACACAAGGCAGTTGGGGCATCAGTTCATCCCAATAAAGTGCTTTTTGCACTAATGAGGGAACACGACGCTCCATTTCCACCAGCTCACTACGATATTCACCTTGAGCAAACCTTAATTTTAAGTAACCACTTTTACCAACAGCACCACTTTGCATTTGTTTCGGTTCATCTTGATATGCGGCGAGTTCAGGTGCATTGCTGCCTAAAATATGAGCTTTAACACGCGTTGGAGTATTTGCTATATCTGCCCTGAAATTCGTCATCTTTACCCCCTTGGAACTTGGTGCGTAAAGAGGAATTTATCCATGATCATATCAACCAACTCAATAACCCCTTCCCCTGTTTTACAGTTGGTTAGTACATAGGGACGGTCGCCACGAACGATTTTCGTGTCGTGTTCCATCACTTCAAGGCTAGCACCAACATAAGGCGCTAAGTCAATCTTATTAATAACTAAAATATCAGCTTGTACTAAACCTGGGCCATTTTTACGTGGAATTTTTTCACCTTCAGCTACATCAATGACATAGATGTAGAAGTCTGCTAGTGCAGGACTAAAAGTTAAAGTAAGGTTATCGCCACCACTTTCAATCATGATCACGTCGCTATCAGGGAAACGTTCTTCCATATCTTCAACTGCAGCAATGTTCATGCTTGGGTCTTCACGTACCGCAGTGTGAGGACATGCCCCCGTTTCAACACCTAAAATTTTCTCTTCATCAAGAATACCTTTCAAGGTACGTTTTACTTGTTTCGCATCTTCGGTCGTCACAATATCGTTTGTGATGATTAGCGGCTTAATGCCTCTTTCAATAAGGATCGGGGTGATCACTTCAATAATTGCAGTTTTTCCTGAGCCAACAGGCCCACCAATTCCGATCCGAGTCATTTTTTTCATCGTTTTTCCCCAAAATTTTTAGTTGTTCGTTAGTTCATAAACAAACGGACAAATGATTTAGTGTGTACCGCAGCTAAGACATCAATAACAGGAACATATGAGGACATTTGTTCTATGTCACCACAGGCTGCGATGTCACAAAAAACCTTAATTTCTTCATTTAATTCAAAAAGAATATGCTGAGTTTCATAGTGTGTGATACGCATTAATCGCATCGCCGCACTTAAAATTGTCATGGCAATACCATATTGGTGCATCACGACAACATCTCTTTCTGTTATTCCTTGTACTGCCATAACCATGGCTTGTATCACCGGCTGGGTTCCCGGAACCTCATTCGCTTTGATTTTTGCAAGCCATCCACTCACTAGTGGATCTTCAAAAATATGAACTGAGATTTCAGCGAGTTTTTTCCCCATTCGGGTTGTCATTATTCGTGCTTCTTCATTCAGCTTGCGGTTATTTACAGCCCAATCAATTTTCGCCAATGTGTCGCTATCTTGAGCAAGAGTGGCGCGATGTGCAGCCACAATAGCAATGCAATCTGAATGTGCAGCAACCTTCAAAGACGTGTGAACAAAGGATTTCAGCGTTTCTTTGTCGTGGACAACACCTTTTTGAATGGCGGATTCAACCCCATTTGAAAATGTAAATGCACCAATTGGCAATGCTGAATCACCAAACTGCATAATTCTAATTAGGTCAGATGCTTCCATATCACTTTCCTTACTCATTAACACGAACGTTATTTGTGTGTATGAGAGTGCCCATGGTCATGATGATGATCATGGTTGTGATCGTGGCTGTGCCCATGACTATGGCTGTGTCCGTGGATCTGCCCTAATTCCACATGAACATGCGTATCCGTTTCTTCTGCCCCACCAAATAATAAACGCGCTTCAGAGTGGCTCAATTCAGGTAAAATAGTTTCGCCCTTCACGAAGGTAAAGGTGTCTTCACCAAAACCATGCGTTCGCATGACCGACCCCATTACCTTTTCACTTACCGTTAGCGGTACGTAAACAAGGTCTCCCTTTAAAACGGCTTTCCAGTGTTGGTTACCTAATGCATGCCCTAATTCGAAGCTAATACGAATATGTTCTTCTGTACTTAGATTTTTTAGGTGGGATAAGTTGACCATCATGACGTCACGTAAGGAGATCTGAACTATCGTCATTGCGTTGGTAGCTTCATCAAATAGCAAAACGTCGCCATCAGATAACAAGACATTCCTGTCCAGCGCGATACCTAAATCTTGGCCTTTTTCGGTATTTTTACGGCAGCGGCTTTTCTGAGCTTCTCGTTGATCGAGGATCAAAATATCAACATCAGCATTTTTCTGACGTGCTTGCCACACTGGGTCTTTTTTAACATTGCCAAGAATATGTTCAATAATGATCATAATATTACCTTTTATGTTAATTCTGCCCACCACCGGCGGGCAGATAATCCAAACATGTACTGATTAGCTAAAGAAATAACGTTGGTTCATTGCAGCTTCGCTAATCGGCTGGCAAGTTGCGTGTTCACCATTCACTTTTACAGCAAAAGTTTCAGGATCAACTTCGATATTTGGTGTTTCACCGTTACGCACTAAATCACGTTTCCCGATTGCTCGGCAGTTATTGACTGCAACCACTTGGCGCTCAAGATCGGCTTTTTCTTTAATGCCATCATCTAATGCTGCTTGTGAAACGAAAGTCACACAGGTGTCATTGACAGTTTTACCCATCGCACCAAACATTGGACGATAGAAAACAGGCTGAGGTGTTGGCAAGGATGCATTTGGATCACCCATTGCAGCCCAGTTGATCATGCCACCTTTAATGACCAGTTTTGGTTTAGCCCCAAACATACGTGGGTCCCATAATACGAGATCGGCCATTTTGCCAACTTCAATCGAGCCTAAGATATGGCTGATGCCTTGAGCAATTGCAGGGTTGATAGTGATTTTTGCCACGTAACGCAGAACACGGAAGTTATCATTACCCGGAGCATCTTCAGGTAGCTTGCCACGGGAAGCTTTCATGGCGTTCGCAGTCTGGACAATACGTAGCCAGTTTTCCCCCACACGCCCCATCGCTTGTGAGTCACTTGAGAACATCGAAATAGCGCCCATATCATGCAGCACGTTTTCTGCTGCAATGGTTTCAGGGCGAACACGGCTTTCCGCAAATGACACATCCGAAGGGATATTTGGGTTCAGGTTATGACATACCATGATCATGTCAAATAGCTCTGACTGGCTATTCACGCCAAACGGTAACGTTGGGTTGGTTGAACTTGGTAATACGTTAGGTTGGCTAACAACTTTAATGATATCTGGAGCATGTCCACCACCCGCACCTTCTGTATGGTAGGTGTGAATAGTTCTACCTTCAAAGGCCTCGATGGTGTCTTCAACATAACCACCTTCATTTAAGCTGTCTGTATGCACTGAGATTTGTACATCAAATTCATCAGCAATACGTAACGCATGACGAATAGCGTTCCCTGTTGCGCCCCAGTCTTCGTGAACTTTCAGCCCCGCAGCACCTGCAACTAATTGTTCGATAAGTGGCTCACGTGTATACGAGTTACCTTTCCCTAAAATACCCACGTTAATAGGTAAACCTTCGATAGCACGTAACATAGAGCGCATGTTCCAAGGGCCTGCCGTCACTGTTGTACCGTTAGTTCCATCAGTTGGGCCAATACCGCCACCAAAGAAAGTTGTCACACCATTTGATAACGCGGCATAGGCTTGTTGCGGAGAAATCAAGTGGATATGGGTATCAATACCGGCAGCCGTTAGGATTAAATGTTCACCAGAGATAGCATCCGTAGATACCCCGACAACCATGCCTGGTGTGATGTTATCTTGAATATTTGGGTTACCACTTTTCCCTACACCAACAATTTTACCCGCTTTAATCCCCACATCGGCTTTAATGACACCTAAACGTGCATCCACGATGGTGACGTTAGTGATAACTAAATCTAAAACGCCATTGTCGCTGGTAAAAGTGTTATTTGCTCCCATACCATCACGTAAAGATTTACCTCCACCATAGACAGACTCTTCGCCATATCCACGTAAATCTTTTTCGATTTCAATATATAAGTCGGTATCGCCTAAACGAATTTTATCGCCTACTGTTGGCCCGAATAAACCGTTGTATTCTTGTCTAGAAATTTTTGGCATGTTATTTACCTTTAATGTTAAGAAGGTGCATTGTTATTCATCATTACTGACATCTAACGCGCTTACTGTTCCTTATGCTTAAAACCACGAGCAATTGCTTTATTTAAGGCGATTGCTTTAGCAGGACGTTCAGTAGCGGCAACGTTGTCACCCGCCCAACCATCAACAAGGTTATTAAACCCATAGACACTTTGTTTTCCGCCATAAGGGATCAGTGAAACTTCTACTTCATCACCTGGCTCAAAACGAATTGCCGTTGTAGAGGCAATATTTAAACGCTTACCGTAAGCCGCTGCACGGTCGAACTCTAATGCATGGTTAACTTCAAAAAAATGAAAGTGGGAACCAATTTGCACAGGCCTGTCACCGGTATTACGGACTTTAATTTTTGTTTCAGGTTTGCCAACGTTGAACTCAATAGGCTCATCTGCAAAAATAACACCACCTAAAGGAGTCGGGGCTTTAATGTTTGTTTTTGAATTACTCATATTTCACCTCATCCTTCATTTATTTAATCGGATTATGGACGGTCACTAAACGAGTACCATCAGTAAAAATAGCTTCTACTTGAACATTTGGAATTAAGTCTTCCACGCCATCCATAACGTCTTTTTTTGTTAAAACAGTCGCTGCTTCTTTCATCACATCCTCAACGGTTTTACCATCACGGGCACCTTCAAGTGCAGTAACCGTGATAATGGCAACGGCTTCGGGATAATTTAATTTCACGCCACGTGCGCGGCGTTTTTCAGCCACATCAGCAAGTGTGTAAACCATCAATTTTTCAATTTCTCTTGGGGTTAACTGCATAACGCCTCCTCAATTGATAAAGCTTAGTGTTAATACTGATAAGTAATCATTTTATGAGCGAATAACTCATTTTATTTTTAAATATAAATTGAGTTAAATATCTAATAACGACGAGTTAAATAAATAAAATTCACACCAATAAACATTCAAATTAAGACAGTCGAAATAAGAGTTTTTATTTATTAGTGACTTCCTACATTTAATTTTTAAATAATATTTATTCACTGAGTCCAATTCATAAACTGTTGTTCAGGCAAAGAATTCCATAGAGATTGAAACCACTTCCCTCCTCCGCCTTGCTTTAATATTTCACTGCTGAGTACTTCTTCTAAAACACCATTACGCAATAACGCAATGCGATCAGCAAAACGCACCGCCATTGCAAGGTCGTGAGTAACCCATAAAACACCTTTACCAGCAAAGCAAAGAGATTTGATATGTTGTAGAAGTTGTATCGCATGTTCATCATCTAGCCATGATGAAATTTCATCCGCAAGAATATATTCAGCTTGGGAGAGCGTCGCACTACAAGCGAGAACGCGTTTTGCCATTCCCCCTGAAAGCTTATTGGGATAACTATGAATTAAATCTGCTTGTAAATTGTATTGCTGTAAATGCAATGCAACGTCATGCATTTTAATATGCTGCCCACTTAATACCGCAGCACGTTCAAGTTGAGAGCCTATCTTAATGAGTGGATTTAATGCACTAACCCCTTGTGGGATATAGCACAGTGAATTACCGCGATATTGTTGTTTTGACTTTTCTGTCAACTGGCACCCATTTAATACAATATCACCGCGACAACGCATATTTTCAGGTAATAAACCTAAACTACTTTGTAGAAGTAAACTTTTCCCTTCTCCACTTCCTCCTACCAATGCAACCATTTCACCTGGCGCAATATCCAATGAGATATCTTGTAAAAGTGGAGACCAACGCTTTTTGCCTAGCCAGCGAAATTTCGCAACATCAATCGTTAGGTTATCAAAACTTAGCATCAATCGCTCCTCAACCATAATTGTTGTACCGCTTTAGCAAACTGATCAAATAACAGCACTAACCCAACTAATGCGACGCCCGGAAACATGGCTAACCACCACGCACCAGTACTTAAGTAACGCAATGCATCGGAAAGTAAAATACCTAACGATGCTTCATGTGGAGACAAACCAAAACCCAAAAAACTCAATGCCGCACTGTGTAATATCGCATGTGGGAACATCAATAACGTCCCTACTAACCATTGTGAAAGGATCATCGGTAAATAGTCATATCGGCATCGGTAAAGCGCACTATTTCCAATCCGTTTCGATAACATGATGTAATCTGTTTGTTGCACTCGAAGCAACTCGGAACGTAAGACCAACGTTAGCTTTGGCCAGTGAGTCAAAGCAACAGCCCAAATTACGCCCACTTTTCCACCACCTAACGTAAAGCAAATCAATATCAATAATAGCAAGTGAGGCAAGGCTAACAGGGAGTCAATACAGCCACGAATAACATAATCCATCGTCCTACTGAACGAAGATAAACTTGCCATCACAAGCGCTATCACTCCACTCGATAATGCTGCGGTGGTGCCAATTTGTAAGCTGGTCGCTATTCCTTGAAATACTCTGTCCCACAAGTCTCTACCTAAATTATCCGTACCGAATAAATGTGCCCATGAAGGCGCTTGTCGACGGTCGAGTAAATTCACATCCACATCAGTTTGAGAAAGCCATGCGGCATAAGCCCCTAAAACCAATAAACATAACAATGAAATAACTAACTTAATTAAGGCTTTATTTGGGTTATAAGTCATGGCTCTCGGAGTACCCCTTTATTCACTCTCTTAAGCATCATGTCAGAGATACTATTACTAAAGAAAATCACTACCGCACATAACATCACGATCCCCATTAACAAAGGGATGTCACCACGTAAACCAGCATCAATGGTTGCTTGGCCTAATCCAGGATAAGCAAACACTTTTTCTGCTAGTAATGCTCCGCTGAGCAACTCACCAATAGAGGCGAACTGTAAACATATTGCGGGTGTAATCGCATGTTTTACCACATGAAAGCTTATCATCGACCACCCTTTATCCCCTTGAGCTTTCGCGTAGTGGATAAACTCACTGTTCATCACCTCAGCAACTTTCGAACGAGTATGCAGAGCTATATTACCAATGCCTAACATCCCTAGAGCCACTACAGGTAACACAAGATGATGCACTTTTTGTGACAGTGTGGATGATTGTTCATCTAAGCCAATCGGCCAAGCGCAACAAATCGGCGCCCACTGTAGTGAAACAGCAAAAAGTGACAATAACAGTAAACCAACCCAAAAAACGGGGATCGACGCCAATAAATAAGATAGCGTTGAAATAATTTTATCTGGCCATCTATTTAGGTAGCGCCCTGCTATCAGCCCCAAACCAAAACCAATCACCCCAGAAAACAGCCACGCCGATAATAACAAAGCTAACGATGGCGCTAACCTATCGGTAATCACCTGTGATACAGGGATGTTATAGAGCATGGAATACCCCATATCACCTTGTAACAACTGAGAAAACCAACGCCAAAACTGCATCCACAATGGTTGGTCAAGCCCCCAGCGAGCCGCAATCAACGGATACTGGTCTGGGGGAACATGCATTAAATCATTACCAATATAGGCTTTAATTGGGTCTATAGGTGAATAGCTAAGGAGAATAAAAACCCCAAATGCAGTCACCACTAATAAACAGATAAACCTGAACAAAAGCCCTATGGTTGTCCGCATTACTTACAGGTCCAAGCCCAGTCATCAACATTATTCAACACTGACCATGAACCGTGGATTTCAGGTGCCCCTTTACCTAGCTCAACACAGTTATTCAATAAATAAAGGTGTTGTACGTTCATTAACCAAGCCCAAGCGGCGTCACCTTGAATACCAGTTCCTGTTTGTCCATCCCAATCCACTTTTTGCCAAAATGGAATAGCGGCATCTTGATCTGGTTGGCGAAGTGCTTCTTCTATCACCTTATCAACTGCGGGATTTTTATAGTAACCTGCGTTATAAAACCCGACACCCGCCGCTTTGCTGCTGTAGTTATGCACCAGTTCCATTGGGTCAAGGCTCCCCCACCCAAATAATGTTGGGTTGGCATGCATGTACTTTTCCACGGTTTCCCAACTGCCTGATTTTAAATCCATCTCAATACCAATCGGCTTTAAGCTAGCCCTTACGGCTTGAGCTAAATCACGACGAGTGCTATCACCACTGGCATACCACAGTGTCAATTTCGCAACCTTACCGTCTTTTTCTCTTAAGCCGTCTTTATTAATTTTCCAGCCAGCGTCTTCCAGTATAGATTTCGCTTTTTCAATATCTCCATCTTTAAACGAAGATTGAGGGTTATTCCAAGGCAAGCCTTCAACGCCCGTATAAGCAGGAATAGCAAAACCTTCTAAAACAGCATCTGCTAATAGTTTGCGGTCAATGGCGTAATTGATCGCTTTGCGAATAGCAACATCAGAAGTAATGTCGTTACCAATTGGGTCGCCTGAGGCATTTTTCTCGCCCGCTGGCGGAATTGGGAATGAGATCCCTCGGTTTTCAACACTATGACGTTCAATTAGTTTCATACTTTTAACATCTTTAGCATTACTCGCGACCGCTGCGGGAATGCGTACAATATCTAGTTCACCACTTTGAGCGGCAGCAAAAGCGCCATCTTCATTGAGAAAGACAAAAACCATTTTATCGAAATCGTTTTTAGGCCCCGCATAGAAAGGGTTTCTTTCTACGATTAATTGCTGGCCCGGCTGGAAATTCACTAAACGGTAGGGGCCTGCTCCGATAGGGTTATGTGCATATTTTTTTGCATCATATTTATCTGCTGAAACAATGCCTAATGAGCCCAAAACGTTAATAAAGGTACTTTGGGGTGAGGATAATGTGATTTTAACGGTTGATGGGTCAATCTCCTGCGCTTTAGCAAAGTTCCCCATATCCACTTTTCCACCACTTGCTGCGGCATTGTTATAGGTGAAAACGACATCTTTTGCCGTTAAAGGGGAGCCATCGGAGAATTTAAGTCCATCCTTTAATTTTAATGTCCACTCTTTACCATCATCTGAATGTTCATATTTCTCAAGCATGTAACTATGCCATGACAAATCCGCTTTTTGCTTGAGTAATGGGCTATGTAAAAGTAAATAGCTGCCGTGGCTCCAACCTAACATTGGGTCAAACCCCTCGGTTGGTTCAGAGCCAATCGCTAGACGCAAAGTTTGTGGTTGCTGTGTATCGGTCGCAGCATTTGCACCCATCGATAGCCCCATAAAACAAATAGCCTGAATAGCTATTGCTATTTTCTTTTTCATATACCCATCCTAAATTACCAGCTGTATTTAGCAGCTACCCCAACCGGTGGTTCAAATAAACCCACCAATTAGGATAAACTGCAAGAAACAATATATTTGCTAACTAATCTGCTTTTTCTCGGTACGCGTCTTCGTCAAATCCAACAATATCTAAATTGTCACCAACCGCATTTTGGTCGACTCTAACTGGCGTAAATTTATTGATTATCCAAAGAATTAAGATTGTAAAGACAAAGGACCAAATACTGGTAAAGACAACAGCTACAGTTTGCTTCACAATTTGCATGCCGTTACCTTCAATTAACCCCGCGGGACCTTTCGCATTCCAAACCGTTGATGCAAATACACCGACTAAAATTGAGCCTGTAATACCACCGACACCGTGCACACCGAAAACATCTAATGCATCATCTAAATGGCGTCGGACTAAGAAAACACAGGTATAGCAGACGATACTGGCAATAACCCCAATAATTGCTGCAGAACCTATTGAAACATACCCCGAAGCCGGTGTGATAGTAGCTAACCCTGCTACAGCCCCTGTTAAAAAACCGACAAGTTTAGGTTTTCCTGTATGGAAGCGTTCAATAATAAACCAAGTAATTGCTGCAAATGCGGCGGCGATATCTGTAGTAATAAACGCTGAAACAGTTACAGTATTGACTTGCAATTCAGAGCCCGCGTTAAAACCATACCAACCGAACCACAATAAAGCCGCGCCAAGTGCAATATACGGAATATTGTGAGTACCATCCGATTTAACGACTCTTTTACCGACATATAACGCTGAAGCAATTGCAGCGAAACCTGCTGTTGCGTGAACGACAATACCACCCGCAAAATCAACAACCCCCCATTTAGCGAAAATACCATCTGGGCTCCAAACCATATGAACGAACGGTGCATAGACAAATAATGTCCATAGGGTTAAGAATACGAGATAAGCAGGGAAATTAACTCTATTTGCGAAAGCTCCGGTAATTAAGGCTGGAGTAATAATCGCAAACATCATTTGATATCCAAAATGAACCAGTATTGGTAAGCCGCCATCATTACCGGTATACATCGTTTGAGGGCTTATGTTATTCAAGAATGCATAATAAAATGGGTCACCGACAATCCCATTAATCGAGGGACCGAACGATAATGAATAACCAACAACAAACCAAATAATTGCCACCCACCCCATAGAAAAGAAACTCTGGGACATAATGGTAATAACGCTTTTACGAGAGACTAATCCACCATAGAAAAAAGCAAGTCCAGGAGTCATTAGCATAACAAGGCTCGTACAAAGCAGCATAAATGCAGTATTTGGGACATCCAAAATTGACAATATATTCTCCATGGATACTCCTAAATTAACATAACAATATTTAAATATTAGAAATGATTTATAATTGAAACTATACTCATAATAGAGTGATCAGTAAGATTATCAATAAAAAAATCGAAACTAAATTCAATAAAAACAATTAGTTCATTTTTCAATTGTCAATAAATGATATTCCTCTGTTTTTTAATATCCAAATAAAAAGCACCTACTATATTTTTAAATTTTTCGTTAGCATAAGCAAATAACTACTCGACTTATCCGGCAAGCTTTTTCATCCCAAGCCTGCTACTTCACAACATATCGATAAAAATAAACCCTTTAATTACAGATGGTTATATAAAAACCAAAGCTTACCCTAATATATGAGCAGCCCCTAAGGGAAAAAGCTATAGCAAAAATTACCTATAACAATAGGCTGATTTTGCCATATCACAGATATGTAAAAGCTTAGTATTTAATACAGTTCCGATAATCAATTTTTAAGTAAAGTCAAAACTTATTGACGCTCATTCTCATTTTTAGCTAACGCTGAAGAGAATACATTAATAATATTTTGTCTATTAAAGTACTTTTTTCTTTTAACCACAAATAACCAATCCAAATAAGACAATCTAAAAGAGAATAAATTAAAGTTTTCTTTAAAGAAACCTAAACATGTTTTCCAAATAGGTGTTGGTCACACACCCAAAAATACTCCCTCAGCAACGATAAGCTTAAACATTCACTAAAAACTAAAGCTATTTTCCAGGGTAAGACCCCAAGCGCTGATAATCATTGACGGAATACAAGCTAAAATTAAGGCTACATAATTAATCTGACTACCTGAATAGAGGTCTTTTATACACCTTATGACTTAATTACCAGCTAAGACCTCATCAATATCATCGTAGGATAACGCTCAATATATCCAGATGTTATGTATCATAAATTATTCCTTTTCCATTACAAATACCGTAAATCTTCTGGAATATTTTTCTTTAAAATACGCCAAAAATCCTCTGCTGTTTTATTCAAGCGAGTATCCATGCGGTAAATGTAAGCTTGAATAGGTATCGTTAATTCTGGGGTGTTGAGACAGACTAGTTTTTTTTCTTTTAACTCATTAACTACCGAGTAAATCGGCAACCATGCAATTCCATGACCATCCAATGCCATATTTTTTAGCAATTCGCTCATTGATGACATAAAGAGTGTTTTAGAGTTAATCGCACCAAACTCACTTAATCGACGATTAACTAACCTTCCCATATAAGAAGCACTGGTGTAGTTCAATAACGGTACTTGAGGTTGGTAGATATCAAATAACGGTTTGCCAAACTCATCCGCTGCACAAATTGGGTACAACTCGGACTCAAACACATTTAAACAAGAAAATGGCGACTGCATTAAATCCTCATCATAAAATGAAATGATAAAATCGCTCTTCCCTTCTCGCAACGTATTTACCACTTGAACCACATCAATGGCTTCAACATGATAGACAAATTCTTCCCCATAACCTGATAATGCATGAACTAACTTAGGCAATAGGCTTAATGACAGCGAATGCGCCGCAGCAATTTTAATATTGGGCAGACTCAGCACATTGTGCCCAGATAATTCATTTAAGTTACATTCTAATTGCTGCAATAAGCTACGAGCTTGGGAATGGAATATTTTACCTTCTTCAGAAAGCTGTAAAGGGGATGTGGTTCTATCAAACAATTCAACGCCTATTGCTTCTTCTAATGCCTTGATTCGGCGACTAAAAGCGGGTTGAGAAATATTTCGTTGTTCTGCTGCATGAGAAAAATGCCGACATGACTCCAGTGTTAAAAAATCATATAGCCACTTTGTTTCTATATTTTTCATGTTATTAAGCCTTAAGTGGACTTGCTGTTAAAATATAAAACATTAAAAGTTTTTTTATTGATATCTTAAGTTAATTGTTAGTTAAAATATTAAGCTGATATTGTAGATTCATTATTTGTATTATGCATAAGCCTACCATTTAAAACATTAACAAAAATCAAAAACTAATTTTATTTATTTCATATCTTTTCCACAAAGCCAATGCTACTCAGCCTTTCAGCTTACATTATTAAAATAATTTAATTTTAGGATTAATTTTTAATGCGTATCTTGCATCAAACCATACTTACTTGCATTTCTCTTCCTAGATAAACATTGATAAATATTATCCACAGATTAATCAGGGATAAATAAGTTAATAGCTAATTAAATATTAACTTATATGTTAAATAATTTAAGTAATATAACATCTCACTACCCTTATTTTATAAATTAAGGTGTATGAGGCAGGAGTATTAAAATGAAAGGTTTAATTGGAGTGTTAGGAGGAATGGGGCCTGCTGCCACCGTCGATTTATTTAATAAATTTGTGAACTATACTGTCGCAAATAAAGACCAAGAGCATATCCCTTTAATAATATCATCCATTCCTGATATTCCAGACCGTACTGAAGCGTTATTAAACCATGGCGTATCCCCCTTACCCTTAATGACTGATTATTTAAAAAAACTCGAAACTGCTGGTGCTGAATGTATTGTTATCCCTTGTAATACTGCACATTTTTGGTTTGACGAGCTAAAGCAGGCCTGTCACGTCGATATGCTAAGTATTGTTGAAACGACAATGATGGAAGTACTAGCCACTAAGAAAAAACATATCGGTTTATTAGCAACCAATGCCACTATGCTTATGGGGTTATATCAAAAAAATATAGAGAATGAAAAATTAAAGTGTATTACTCCAGATATTAAAAGCCAAGAGATGGTAATGAAAAGCATTTATTTATTAAAGTCGGGAAATAAAAAAATGGCGGAATCCATCATGAAAGAACAAGCCGAATTATTATTTTCTCGAGGTGCTGAAATTATTGTTTTAGGTTGTACTGAAGTTCCCGTCATTCTAGAAAATGAAACAAATAAATACCCTGAAAAATACATTGACTCAACCAGCTCATTAGTCAGAGCCAGTATTCATTGGTATGAAAATAGAGTTGGACGACAAAATCTAATGATAAATAGAAACGCATAAAAACATTTATAACTCATATTAATTATCAAAAATTAATTTTTATATTACTAATGACAATATATTGTCTATTGGAGACGATTATGGTTTGGCTAGAAATCATTGTGGTATTAGGCGCAATTTTCTTCGGTATACGTATGGGAGGAATAGGTATAGGGCTATGCGGTGGATTAGGTTTAGCCGTCTTAACGATTGGATTTGGTTTACCTATAGGCTCTCCCCCTGTCGATGTTATTTTAATTATTATGACCGTCGTAGTTGCAGCGTCCGCATTACAAGCTGCTGGAGGTATGGATTACTTGGTACGCCTTGCCAGCAAATTTATGCGTAAAAACCCTAAGTATTTGAATATTATAGCACCAATTACAACTTGGGTAATGACTATCATGGCAGGAACCGGCTTTATTGTGTTCTCCATGCTCCCCGTGATTGCTGAAATTGCGAAAGATTCGGGTATCCGCCCATCCAGAACCTTAGCAGGCTCAGTTGTTGCATCCCAAATCGCCATTTCTGGTTCGCCAATCAGTGCGGCGATGGCTGCCATGTTAACCATTATGGAAGGGAATGGTGTTACCTTTATTGTGGTTATGTCTGTTTGTCTACCAGCCTCTTTCGTCGCAGCAATGGTCGCAGCATTTATCGCATCACGCCAAGGCTGTGAACTAGAAGATGATGAGGTTTATTTAGAACGCCTACAAAAAGGGTTAGTTCATAAATACGAAGAGAAAAAAGGCGAGAGCACTACGAGAGAAAAATTCTCTGTCGTCCTATTTATTATTGCGACGTTTGCTATCGTTATACTAGCTGCATTCCCTCAATTGCGCCCTGGTTTTGATATTGGTAAACCCATGGGAACTCGAGATATCATCATTATCTGTATGCTCAGTGCTGCGTGTTTAATGGTTGTTTTTTGTAAAACATCGCCAAATTCAATTGTTTTAGCGCCAACTTTCCGTTCAGGAATGAGCTCCCTCGCGGTCATATTAGGTATCGTGACTTTAGGAACTACATTTGTCGATGCGCATATGGACCAAATTAAAGCCATCGCTGGAGATGTATTATCCGCCTACCCTATTTTGTTAGCTTTAGTGCTATTTTTTACCTGCGCATTACTCTACTCACAAGGTGCCACCACACCATTAATTATTCCTTTAGCCATTGCCTTAGATGTTCCAACATGGGCTATATTGGCATCTTTTGTCGCCGTCACTGGGGTTTTTGTTCTGCCTACCTATCCAACGTCTTTAGCCGCAATAGAGTTTGACTCAACCGGTTCTACACGCGTCGGAAAATACATTTTAAATCACCCATTTATGTTACCAGGGCTAGGCGGAATAATTGCAGGTGTCGCCTTCGGTTTTATCATTGCACCGATGGTCGTTTAACCTTCTGCTTTCGGTGCGAGAGAATCCCCCTCGCACCACTTTATTTAATAGTAGTTCGACAGTTTCCTTAACAAAATGAAGTTAAATATTGGCTCTAATTGGCTTTATGCTTTGCTTGATAAATTACAACAAAGTATAAAGCTCTTTTTTTGTAAAAGTCATTCTTAAGAAAAATAGTAGCAATAACCAATCAAAATTATCTATTACTCTGTTTAGTCTTTTTAAATAAAATTTTATTTCTTAAAATAATGGCTATTTCACCAATATAGATCACTTTATTTGATAATCATTAAAATTATTTTCATTGAAAAATGTGAGCTGAAATGTTTTTGCATGCATTCCCCTCTTCTGAAAATAGTTAAAATAATTATACTCGGCGTTACATTCATTTCTTAAAAAGAAGTAAATCGAGAAATGAGAATTTTTTTATGTTTAATTTCATTGCATTACAAACATCCATAGCGTTCCCATTTACTAATGAAAACACTTAGAGAGACGACTAAAATTAGGATTTAAATCACAAATTTTAGTTTTTTAAATACCTAGTTTCAAAAATGACGACGTCGTCATATTAAAAAAAATTTATTTTATCTATAACATTAAATAACCATTTTTCTTACATTCGTACCGTTATTGATAGTTAAGCGTTAAAAAATCAAGTCATGAGTTATAAAAAAAACGCTTAATGTTGACGTCAACATTAGGGCTAACAACTAGAAAGAGGTTTTAGAACATGAGTAAGCTACCTGAAAAAATGAAAGCCGTTGTTTGTCATGGTCCCCATGATTACCGATTTGAAAATATAAAAAGACCAATACCAGGATATAGAGAAGTTGTTATCAAAGTCGATGGGTGCGGGATCTGTGCTGGTGACTGTAAAGCGAATGATGGTGCTCAAATGTTCTGGGGAGATGACCCGTGGATCAAAGCACCTGTAGTGCCAGGCCATGAATTTTATGGTCGTGTCGCTGAATTAGGTGAAGGCTCTGCCGAAAAATTTAAATTAAAGGTAGGTGACCGCATACTAGCAGAACAAATCGTTCCTTGTTGGGAATGCCGTTTCTGTAAATCTGGTAAATACTGGATGTGTGAAACCCATGATATCTATGGCTTCCAAAAAGAAGTTGCCGATGGTGGTATGGCTGAATATATGCGGTTTTCTGAACGTGCAATTATTCACAAAATCCCTGATGAACTTTCGGATAAAGATGCCGCTTTAATTGAGCCAATGGCTTGTGCTATTCACACGGTACGCCGTGGTGATATTGACTTAAATGACGTCGTCGTCATTGCCGGTGCTGGGCCTCTTGGATTATGCATGATCCAAGTTGCTAAACTGAAAACTCCGAAAAAACTGGTCGTTATCGATGCTATTGATGAACGCCTTGAGCTAGCAAAAAAATTTGGGGCTGACGTGGTGATCAACCCGCTTAAAGAAGACGCCATCAAACTAGTTAAAGAGATGACCGAAGGCTACGGTTGCGATGTTTATATCGAAGCGACAGGCGCACCTATTGGCGTTACTCAAGGCCTAGAAATGATCCGTAAATTGGGGCGTTTCGTTGAGTTTAGCGTCTTTGGTAAAGAAACAACCGTTGACTGGTCGATTATTGGTGACCGTAAAGAATTAGATATCCGCGGAGCTCACTTAGGCCCATACAGCTATGAAGTCGCTATCGACCTATTTAGCCGTGGTTTAGTCAGTGCCGATGATATCGTTACCCACTTCTACTCCATCGATGATTGGGAAGAAGCCTTTGTTATGGCCAAATCGGCAGACTCAATTAAAGTCGTCATTAAACCATAAATATATTAACCGTTTGTCGCAATTGATAATTCAAATAAACATTAAACAAAGTAATACCCTACATATAATTAAACGCTCGTTTAGGAGAACATCTTATGTTGAGTAAATTCAAAAAGTTAGCTGTAGCTGCAAGTGTACTAACCTTAGGTATGGCGTTTAACGCTACGGCTAAACCAGTTTCCGTTGGCATGTCGTTTCAAGAGCTAAATAACGAGTATTTTGTCACCATGAAAGAAGCCTTAGAGAGCGCAACAGGCGATATGGGTGCACAATTATATATTTCTGACGCCGCTCATGATGTCTCAAAACAAACCAGCGATATCGAAGATATGTTACAGAAAAAAATCGATATTTTGCTAATCAACCCAGCCGATAGTGTCGGTGCTGAAACTGCAGTACTTGCAGCGAAGAAAGCCGGCGTCGTTGTCATCGCTATTGATGCGCAAGCAAATGGGCCAATAGACTCTTTTGTAGGTTCTAAAAACTACGATGCGGGCTTAATGGCAGGTAAACGCCTAGGTGAAGCACTTGGTGGTAAAGGTGAAGTCGCTATTTTAGATGGTATTCCAGTAGTCCCAATTCTAGAACGTGTTCGCGGTTTCGAAGCCGCCATGAAAGAATATCCAAATATCAAGATTGTGACTAAATTGAACGGTAAGCAAGAGCGTGATACTGCAATGAATGTCACAGAAAACATGCTACAAGCTAACCCTACACTAAACGGGATCTTCAGTGTTAATGATGTCGGTTCTTTAGGTGCATTAGCCGCAATTGAATCCTCTGGTCGTGATGTGAAATTGGTCAGTGTTGATGGTTCACCTGAAGCTGTTGCTGAAATTGCAAAAGGTAACTCTCCGTTTATCGCAACTTCTGCGCAGTTCCCGCGTGACCAAGTCCGCATTGGCTTAGCAATGGGGCTAGCAAAATATTGGGGCGCTAACGTACCGAAAGAAGTCCCTATTGATGTTAAGTTAATCGACAAAACTAACGCTAAAGATTTCCACTGGTAATCGTTCGTTTTATAAATAATGTATTGCACCCATATCCTATGTATAGGTGCAATACATCTCCAATAACAATTAATAATAAAATGCATATTGGAATATTTATCTTCCAAATGACTTTGTTACCCATTTTTAAGCGGTGAAGAAAATATAGGGAAGCAATATGATGCAATTATTAGCATTAAAAGATGTCAGCAAAACTTTCCCTGGGGTTAAGGCGTTAGATAATATCAATCTCTCTTTGGAAAAAGGAGAGGTTCACGCATTATTAGGTGAAAATGGCGCAGGCAAATCAACGCTAATGAAAGTTTTATGTGGAATACATAAACCTGATAGCGGGCAAATTCTGATTGAAGGTAAGGAACATACGTTTCATAACTACAGAGACGCCATTAAAGCGGGTGTGGGTATTATTTTCCAAGAGTTTTCACTAATTCCTTATTTAAATGCTTTTGAAAATATTTTTTTAAATAGAGAGTTAAAGAATAAACTTGGTTTATTAGATAGAAAATCAATGCGTAAAAAGTCTCAGGAGATATTAGCTGAGCTAGGTGTGAATATTAATATTGATGAACCTATTAGCCATTTAAGTATCGCAGAACAACAATTTGTCGAAATTGCAAAAGCTCTTTCTTTAGATGCAAAAATCCTCGTATTAGATGAGCCTACAGCGACATTAACACCAAATGAAGCCAATCATTTATTTGATGTGATGCGTGATTTAAAAGCTAAAGGGGTTGGGATGTTTTTTATTTCTCACCATTTAGAAGAAATTTATGAGATCTGTGACACTATCAGCGTATTACGCGATGGTCAATACATCGGTTCGCGTAAAGTCGATGATACCGATTTAGATGTGATTATCGAAATGATGGTCGGTCGTGAAGTAGAAAATATTTACCCTCATAAGCGCCAATTTGATCAACAAGAGGTCATTTTAGATGCTGAGGTCCAGCGTTTTGCTAATAGCCCTGTAAACTATATTCAGTTAAAAAAAGGGGAGATATTAGGGTTAGCTGGTTTAGTCGGCTCAGGCCGTACCGAAACCATTCTTGCCATGATTGGTGCTGATAAATCCTATAAGAAAAAAGTTATTTTAGAAGGTAAAGAAGTCAAAATTAAATCAGCTGCGACGGCTTTACAATTAGGAATTGGTTTATTACCTGAAAGTCGAAAAACTCAAGGACTTGTTTTGCCTTTCTCTGTAAAAGAGAATATTTGGTTAAATAACCACGCTCAAAAATTATTTTTAATCCAAAATAAAAAAGAACTCACTTTATCTATTGAATTAATTTCTCAAGTAAAAGTTAAAACACCAGAGCCTCATACTGCCGTTTCCACTTTAAGTGGTGGTAATCAGCAAAAAGTTGTTATTGCTCGCTGGCTAAATAAGCAAGCTAAAATTCTTATTTTCGATGAGCCTACTCGAGGAATTGATGTTGGTGCGAAATCAGAAATCTATCAGTTAATGCGCTCTCTGACTGAAAAAGGGATTTCTATCATTATGATTTCATCAGAGTTGCCAGAAGTTATCGGTGTTAGTGACCGAGTTTTAGTTTTTCGAGATGGTGAAATTGCCGCTGAGTTAAATGGGGACGATATAAACTCAACTCAGATCATGGTACATGCAGCCGGCAATATTATATAGGATAATGACTATGTCTAATCAAAGTGCTATTCCATTAACTAAAAATAAATTTAGTTTTTCTAAGCTAACAAAAATACCTGCATTTCTACCACTCGTTGGTTTAATTCTTTTATTTACATGTATGTCCATTTTTAATGAGCATTTCTTAACGGTAAATAATCTTTCAACGATTGCTCGTCAGGTTTCAATTAATGCCATTATTGCTATTGGTATGACATTTGCTATTTTGACCGGGGGGATTGACCTGTCAGTCGGTGCTGTTATGGCTCTTTCTGGAACTTTAATGGCGGGTTTAATGAAATATTATGGCATGGACCCCTATGCCGCAATCGCTCTTGGCCTATTATCAGGTATTGCATTCGGTTTTATTAATGGAATATTAGCCGCTTACGGTAAAATGCCACCTATCATTGTCACACTTGGTGCCATGATAATCGCCAAAGGCTTAGCATTAATTTATACCGGTGGCTATCCTGTTTCAGGGCTCCCCCAAGAATTTGCTTTTTGGGGACGTGAAGAATTAATGGGGATACAAGTTCCTATTTTATTAATGCTGGGGCTTTACTTAATTTTTTATGTTGTTTTAAACCACGTTTCATTTGGTCGCTATATTTATGCTATCGGAGGTAATGAAGAAGCCGCTCGTCTTAGTGGTATCCGTGTCGAACGCTATAAAATGTTAGTTTATGTGATTAGTGGTTTTACCGCGGCATTCGCTGGCCTTATTTTTACTTCCCGTGTTATGAGTGGCCAACCTAATGCAGGTGTAGGCTTTGAATTAGATGCTATTGCCGCCGTTGTGCTTGGTGGTGCATCCATCGCTGGTGGCCGAGGAATGATTATCGGAACCTTAATTGGAGCAATGATATTAGGTGTTCTCAATAATGGCTTAAATTTACTCGGTATTTCCCCTTATGTACAATATATTGTAAAAGGCTTAATTATCTGGGGAGCAACATTAATTAGCTCAATGAAACGCTAAGCTAAACTTTTATTAAAATAATATAATAAAAAAATTAAAGGGCCTCTAAACGAGGCCGCTTTAATTAGTAAACAACCAGTTTACCATCTACAAATATTTGCTTTGTTTGGTGATTTTTATTTGTTTCACGCTCTATTTCAGAAAATAATAAATCTGTAGTTAACTCACCAAGGTAAACAGAGTCATGATGAACACCTGAAATAGACAGGTGATAAGTATCAGCATATGGCGGTAAATCGACTGAAAAATAACGGCAAGACAAGCCTAATTCTAAAATAATTTTATACATACCTGCTGTGATAATACCATTAAGCCCCACAATATACATATTAGGTGTGTATAGTTCTTGAACCTTTTCCCTTAAATAAGCTTCATCATTTTTATTAAACATATAGCTACTGTATAATACATGAATGTTCCCCCTATTTGGAAAGGCCTCATATATTCCTGATAAACGCGACAAACTAATTTCCGAATCTTTAGGACCAGAAACAATTAACGTATTATCACAATCTTGCTGACTCAAAAACTTACCTGTTAATGCCCCAATTTCAAAGTTTTTCAAAAATAAACCCGAGTATTTATTTTCATAGCCATAAATTGCACGGTCTACAAAAACTAAAGGTACATTGTGCTGGTCAATTAAAGAAAGGTAACTTGGTTGATAGCCTTTATCATCGCGAACAGGAGATAGCAGAATACCACTAGCCTTATAGCTAACTAAGGTCTCAATAGCCGTTTTCTCTGCTTTTTCATCGCTATCCGAGTCAAAGATCATCACCTGATAGCCTTTTTCTTTCGCTAAACGAGAAACTGTTTGAATTAATACAACATAAAATGGGTTAAATGTGCTATCAGTAACCACACCAATTATGCGGCTATTTTTATTCTTCAAATTCCGAGCGAAAAGGTTAGGAACATAATTTAGCTCTTGAGCTATTGCCAATATTTTATCTCGAGTTTCTTTCTTTACCATTTCTGGATGGTTAAATGCCCTTGAGACTGTAATATCCGTTACATTAGCACGCTTAGCTATATCTATTATCGTTGTTGAGCTATCTTGCTTTGCCATAATTATATTAGTTAACCTTTAATGACCACCCCGATGAATATAATATTAGTTCATATCAATCTTTATCAGGGCAGAAAAAATGCGATTATTCATTATACCTATTTGCGGATGAAGATAAATCGATTTTATGCCATTATGATAGGTTAAACTACGGTTTATCAAAAATAGTGGCATACCACATAGATTAATCGATTACCTATTAATCCCTTAATAAATCAAATGAAATTCAACTCACTTAATGATGAAATAAACAAGACTAATGCAACAATAATGACCAATATTGAAAATATCGTTTTAATCATTTTAGCTGAAAGATAATTAATTATTAACCTCCCTATTAATAAACCAATAATACAAGAGACAATAAAAATAGAGCTAATTTCTTTTGGATAGGGGAATCCATTTAATACATTAATAAAAATACTAATACTACCAATACAAAAAATCACCAGTAATGATGTTGCGATAATACTCTTCATATTTAAATTGGTAAACTTCCGTAGTGCTGGGACTATCACAAACCCCCCACCCACCCCGAGCAACCCTGTCAATAACCCAGAAATTATACCAATACCACCAAGTACAGCAGCAGTTTTGATATTCCAAATAAATTTTCCTGTTTCTTGATTAATTTGGCAAACTGAATGCGTTAACTCACTTGGTTCGCCCAAAAAACCTCGATAAGCCACATAAAACATAACCATGCTGAAAGTGAGCGTTAACCAAACCGGAGAGATAATATGGGAAAGATAGATACCATATTTAGCCGTAGGTATGCTTAATAACGCAATCCAAATAGCAGCTTTATATCGAATAGTTTTATTTATAAGCCCTTGAATTGCACCAACCAAAGCAGCGAGTGTCACTGCCAAAAGACCAACTGGAGCGGCTAAAGCTACACTCCAGTTCTGGCTTACCATCAGGGCGGGGACAGCAAGAATCCCGCCACCGGCCCCAGTTAAACCAAGTAAGCAACCGATTAATACACCTTCTAAAATAAGTATTAACATTGTGAATGTCTTGTATGAGTAGTTAGAGTTAACTTAACGCAAAAAATCGAATATTACTAACTATCGAGCACCTGCTTCAATACCATTAATACATTATTTAAGGGTACCTCTCCTGCAATCGTGTGAACTAACCGAGTGTCCTGAAAAATTGCGATAGTGGGTACAGTTTTTATCCCGTACTTAGGTGCTAAAGTTGGTGATTGTGCAATATCAACAACCCCAAAAACTATTTTTTTATCATCAATGTGGTTCGCGACTTGTTGGAAAATAGGTTGCATGTTCTTACATGGTACACACCAAGAAGCCGAAAAATAAACAATAACGCACTGCCCAGGTTGTTGTTCAGGCTGATAAAGCATACGTGAAAAATTGTCGCTATCTAATAACAAGATATTAGACATTATTTCCTACCTTTTGTTATGTATTATTTTGTTTAATTAGAATATCGTGGTTGTTTTATACTATTACTGACTTTGAGCGTTACCTGAAATTTAAGGGTAACTCACTTACTCATCATAGGGAGAAACCTATGTTACACCAACATTCAGATTCTAGTTTAGCGTTAAATTTAGATTCAGGTCACCATCTAGAAATTGATTCATTAATTTCATCGCCATTTTCCTATAGTGTTATTAGTGCATATAACAATAAGTTAGCGGAGTTCCCATCATTAATAACCCAATGTAAATCATTAAAAGTCCTTAACTTATCTTGTAATGAACTTAAATCAATCCCTACTGACATAGCAAGCCTTTGTTATCTTGAGATGCTAGATTTAGGGCATAATAGCATTAATGAGGTCATTACCGAAATTGGTAACCTAAATAAGCTACAATTTCTTTATTTAAGCGATAATGGTATTAAAAAGCTTCCTGAATCATTATCAAACCTACACGACTTGTTATATTTTAATGCCACTGATAACCAATTAAAAAAACTTCCTGACCAATTTTCTAAGTTAACAAATTTGAAAGAATTAAGATTATATAACAATCAAATTATAGATTTAACAAACTCGATCACGCAGCTATCAGGTGTCCATGAGGTTTATTTAATGAATAATTCAGTAACTCATATACCCGATGATATTTTAGGTTTAGCTGCAATAAGAATACTCGACTTAAATAATAATAAAATTGATAACATATCTTCAAAGATATCAAGTCTTAAACATCTTCACACTCTTAATTTAAGGTTTAATAAACTATATTCACTACCGAGCTCTATTGGGGAAATTGAGTCACTTCAATATCTAGATTTACGTGCTAATCAGCTTAGTAATTTACCCGATAGCCTAGTAAATATACCAAAACTAATGAAGCTAGACTTACGATGGAATAATTTTAGTATAGAACCTGCGATTGTAAAAATACTAAGAAGCCGAGGTTGTACTGTTTTTATATAAGCTTGTTCATATTATGAGTTTGCAAAGATAACCATTGTGTATATTTATGATGTTTTAATAAATTTTGCCATCTGAGTAGAGGTATATCTTGCTTCTGATTAGCCTTATCACGAAGGATTATCTCACCTTCCGATACCGCTGCATGCGTGGTATTGCTGTCTTTCCCTTTGTTATTCACATTGGTCAGCAGTGAACCCGCTGCATTCCCCATTAACTGGTCTTCAAATGGTGTGCCTCCTGTACTGAAACCACCACTTTGGCTATCCACCTTGTACTCCGCTTTGTTTTTAATATCACCAAAGCCCAGAGTACCTGTATCCAATGTGTTTTTATCCGCCTCTGCCGTACTGCTTATGACCGCACCATCAAGTTGTGTATGCTCACCCACCGTAATATCAAAACCGCCTTTGCCTGCATTGATACCCGTTTGCTTATCTACCGATTGATAATCGCTGTGCATTTCGGTTTTATTGGCATTCACGGAAGCTGTGGTATTCAACCCTGACCCAATACTGCCAGATACACTGCCACTTTGTTGCTTCGAGTCATATTTGTCCGTCGCTTGTTGGCTAGATAGGGTCAAATCCCCACCTACATTGGCTTTAACGCTTTCACCGCTCACTTGCGCACCGGTTAGCGTGGTGTCTTTGCCACTGTTCAGCGTCAGTTGTTTACCCGCATTAACCTCTGTATCGGTATAGAACTGGCTATTGCCTTTCTCAAAACCATTGCCTTTATTCACGCTCGCATTAACATTCCAACCGCCCGTACTAATACCTGCACCGATTGAACTGCCTTTACTTTCGTTCTTACCATTCACGGTTTGAGTGTTGGTGGCACTGGTCAGGTTAATATCATTTTTCGCAGTTAAGGTTATGTTTTTACCTGCATCCACTTGGCTGCCTTGTACCGTCAGGTTGCCTTGGCTACCCTCTTTTTTACCTGTGGCTGTAAGGTTGACATTGTCCCCAGCACTTAAGCTGCTACCTGATGCGGTATTTTGCTGTGTTTTCGTGGTGGATTTTGAAGAACTACTGCCATAAGACACATTGACGCCAAAGGCATCTGCCACACTACCACCTTCTTTCAGTCCAGCCAACTCACCGGCTTGCTGAGCTTGTACACCCTGTAAGCCCGCTTTCATTCCTTTAAGTGCAGCTAACTGACCATCATCTTCTTGTTTCGCTGATTTTGCAGTCTGCGCCATACCATCTAACAGGCTACCCGCTGTACCGCCTAACGATACCGTCAACCCACTGGATTTACTTTCCACCGTGGTGATATCCGTACGGCTATTTTCAGCCGCGGTGATACTCACATCACTGCCCGTTACATTGATATCTTTCGCCGCAATCACATCACTGCCGTGAATATTTGCACTGCCACCAGCGGTTAAGTTTACATCTCCCGCCGTACTGCCAATCACACTGCCTTTTTTCTGGTTGCTATCGGTTTCGGTAGTCACTTTTTGTGAAGTTGAACCAACCGTGAAACCTAAACCGCCACTGCTCATTAACCCTGATTTTTTTGTTTTCGACACATGAGTTTCATGCTGTGCTTCGTCAGAAGTGGTTACATTCAATTGATTGCCAGCATTGACGGTAACATCGTTAGTTCCGAGTACCCGGAGTCAGATTAAATTGGTTACACTTTTTTATCAGGAAGGAGGAAAAAACTTATTCGAGTTTTTAAAACCCTCTTTTCTCCCCTCGAACTAAAAAGACGAAGGTTTCAGAGGGCTTTTTGATGAATATAGATGAGATAAACCAGTTAGCTATTACTGATATTGATTTTTAATGCCGCAGCAATCGCTAAAGGGGAAAAAGTGATACTCGCAGCGAATAAAGCCGCTAAAATAGCAAAATAGCCATCTAATGGCATTTTAAAACTATGGGCTTCCATCGTCCCTGTCGCATAAATAAGTACTGGGATATATAAAGGAAGAACTAGCAGGCTCACTAAAACACCGCCCTTCTTCAATGAAACCGTTAATGCGGCCCCAATCGCCCCAATAAAACTCAGCACTGGTGTCCCTAATAGTAACGTCCCCACAAGCACTAAAAGTGTATCAGCACTGAAAGACAGCATTAATGCGGCAATGGGAGATAACAGGATCAACGGCAGACCAGTCACTAACCAATGGGCGATAACTTTAGCGAATACGCTAATAAATAAGGGGTGTGGTGCGAGTAACAACTGTTCAAGGGAACCATCAAGATAGTCGTCTTTGAATAAGCGTTCTAATGATAAGAGTGACGATAAAATTGCAGCCACCCAAAACACCCCTACGGAGATACGCGCTAATAACTGGGGCTCAGGCCCGATACTTAGCGGAAATAATGTGATAACAATTAAGAAAAACCACAACGGGTTCATCAGTTCAGAAAAACCACGAAATGCAATTTTGAGTTCTCTATTAATTAATAACCAAAACATGATTCAACCCCACCAGTCAGTTTTAGTGACCCAAATTGCCCCGACATGGCTTGATGAGAGGTAAATAAAATGATGCCCCCCTGTTTTGCATGTTGATGAAAACGCTCTGTTAAGCGTTCTACACCAGCTACATCAATCGCAGTAAACGGCTCATCTAATACCCATAATGGGGCATCACTTAGCCATAACCTAGCTAAGTTCACTCGGCGCTGTTGCCCTGCTGACAGTTGGCTAACAGGGATATCTTCATAACCAATTAAAGAAACTTCCTCTAAAGCAGACCAAATCTGCTCTCCAGCATCCCCTTTATGATGCATTTGATGATAAAACTTTAGGTTTTCGTAAGGGGTCAATAAGGATTTAACTGCCGGTTTATGCCCTAAATAAAGTAGGTGACGGGTAAACTCCTCTTTAAGTTTATCAATCGGCTGATTATTCCAACAAATAGCCCCCTCATCAGGTTTTAATAGCCCAGCCACCATGCGTAAAAGGGTGGTTTTCCCCGCCCCATTTGGCCCTTCGACCTGTAAAATTTCACTGGGCTGCACCGTAAAATCTAGCTGGTGAAATAACACTCTATTTTGCCGATGGCAACTCACCTGTTGAGCACTTAGCATGAAGCAGAATTCCTGTTTTGATTTAGAGGTTAGCTTTTTGCAACTTTATTCAACAGCATATCACTAATCGAGTCATTGGATATTGCGTCACCGCAAAGCACTTGCATCAAAACTTCAGAGCCTAGAGTCGATAATGAAAACAGCATATCCGGCTTCAATAAACGAACTTTATCCATATTGTTTTCTTGGTTGATCAAAACCACAGTTTTAACTGGGTTATCACTCCCTGCTAACTCTTTCACGCCCAATAAAGCAAATGTACTGAGTGAATCACTGTCTGTCATAATCAGCACACACTTAGCATGCTTTACATTGGCTGCAGCGAGTAATTCACTACTCGTTGGGTCCCCAGTTACAATGTTATCTTTTTCTGGATAGTGACTTCGATGGTTTTCTTGGCAAATAACTGCAACAGGTAATTCACGTTTTTTCAGGCTTTGGTAAACATTCACAGCCATTGGGGTACTGCCAATCACCACATAATGATTTTTCATATAAGAAAACCTCTTACGCACAATTTCTTTTGTGCCTTTCGCTAATACCCCAACGATATAAACCACTGAAGTGGTAAAAATCGTGATCCCTAAAAGAATGACTGTCACTGTAAATATCCGTGCATCCACGGTGACTGGGACAATGTCGCCGAAACCGACTGTTGTCATACAAACCAAAGCAAAATAAAAAGCGGTCGTGCCATCTTTAACGACAGGTAAAAATTCATCACCAATATACAAAGTACCAAAAATTGAATAGAGCAATAATGCAATAATACAGGTAATGGCCACGAACCCTGCACTGGTTAAGCTATGGTGATGATATAGCTTCCAAAATACGCAAAGTGCCACTAACAAAGCGAGGGAGAAATAGCCTTGGTGAATATTTTCTTGCACTAATTTTAGATCAACAAATGAAATGATCCCGAGTAAAAACAACGAAAACACCCAGGCGATCCGCGCACCATTGACCATAAATAACGAAAGGAAAATCAATGAAATCCCCAATAGGAAACGCGGGATATCCAGTAATTTCATAAAGCCTAATGATTTTAACCACTGTGTTAGCCCTGATTCACGCCAATCAATGTAGTCTGTATAAGCGCTTAAAACAGGTTTTAAAATCATTGCACCATCAATAATAATCAGTAAAGAAAGTAATACCCTGATTGATAAGGATGATTTCAGAAAAGCCACAAATGAGTTGTCTAACATGAGTTGCTCTCACCCTTTATTGATAAAATTTGCAAATTTTTGATATACCATAAATATATCAAAGGATAATATCAATTCGCTAAATGCGATAACACACAATTATCCGTCATCATAGTATTTCTATAATAACCTATAAAACATCGTCTATAATTGAATGTCACCTTATTTGGCTATTTGCTAACATGAAAAAAACAAAGAAAAATTAAGAAATCCTTATTGATAGATAACATATTTTTGAACTTAATTTACACCTTTTTATCTAAACACCGATTTCCCAATTATTTTTCAATGTGACTTAACGATAATAGAAAACAAGAGTTTACAAAACTATGGTTAACACTACACGCTCTGCAAGGTTTAGCTGGATCGCTTTGTTCTGGTTATTAATCTACTTTTGGTATTTTTCGTCATTATTACAGCTATATGTGCTTGTTACTGGGCAAAGCAACTCTATCGGCTTAAGGGACTCATTACTTTACAGCTCCCTTTGGCTAATCCCCGCCTTACTTTTTCCAAAAAAAATTAAGCTGGTTGCAGGGCTGATAGGTATCGTCCTGTGGCTATCTTCTGTGGTTGCTCTCGCCTATTTTGTTGTTTATGGGCACCAAATATCACAAAGTGTTATGTTTGTGATGTTTGAAACCAACACCAATGAAGCTGGGGAGTTTCTTAAACAATATTTTAGTTTCAAAGTGGTTGGTGTAATACTGGCTTATACTGTCGTTGCTATTTTTCTTTGGACACGCCTAAAACCAGTTACACTTCCAAAATCAGGGCGAATCGGTATCTCATTACTGATTTTAATTATTCTGTTTGGTATCCCTTATTATAATAAAGGAATTAAGCAAGACCGCCCAATAGCCAATGTCGCCTCTTATGTGAATAGTAAACTGGCATACGCAGCTCCATGGCAGTTTGTGAGTGGTTACTTATTATATAAGAACCAACTTGCGAATATGGAAGAGCTCATTCGCGATAATAGCAAGATCCCACCATTAGAAAACTTCGTCGATGCGAATGGTAACACCCCTCGGACATTTGTGTTGGTTATCGGTGAATCCACCAGCCGTGATAGAATGAGTTTATACGGCTACACACGCCCAACAACGCCTGAATTAGATGAGCTCGCTAGGGATTACCCAACAAATTTGTCAGTATTTAATGATGTCGTGACATCGCGTCCTTACACCATTGAAGCATTACAACAAATTCTCACCTTTGCAACTCAAACAGAACCGGAGCTATTTAATTCCCGCCCCTCCATTATGAACATGATGAAACAAGCAGGTTTTAAAACGTTCTGGATCACCAATCAGCAAACGATGACCGAGCGTAATACGTTACTTACAGCGTTCTCTCGCCAAACGGATAAACAGTATTACCTCAATAATGATATGGCACAAAGCTCGCGTATATACGATGACGTGGTCTTTGCTCCGTTTAAAGAAGCGCTCGCTGACCCTGCTGAGAAAAAATTCATTGTTGTACACCTATTAGGGACGCATATGCGCTATGAATTCCGCTATCCGGAAGAAAAAGCCATATTTAAAGGGAAAGACGATGTTGTCCCCAAAAACCTTAATGAAGATGAAGTAAACGATTATAACGCTTATGATAATGCGCAACATTATAATGATTATGTTGTTTCAACATTAATTAAAGACTTTGATTCTTCAAAAGAAAATGGCTTTTTAGTCTTTTTCTCCGACCACGGTGAAGATGTCTACGATACACCGCCACACAAAATGCTAGGGCGTAGTGAAGGCAAACCAAGTAAAGTCATTTACAATGTTCCTTTCCTTGTTTGGCAGTCCCCTGAGTGGTTGAATACCCATCAATTTGATTTAAATGATAAAACAACTCGCCCATTTAGTACTATGGATTTTATCTATGCATGGTCTGACTTAGCTGGGTTAAATTATACTGGGTTTGAATCTCAAAAAAGCTTATTTAACAATGAGTTTAAACCGCAACCCCGTTATATAGGCGACCCTGAAAATAAATCATCACTGATGCTTTATGATGATTTGAAGAAATAATATGAGGGTAAGTAGATGAGGTTTGCTTCATCTACTTACTTGCTTTATGCAATAATTTTTAATTCATGGCTATTTTTACGGTTTATCTTACCATCTCGTAAAATAAAACTAACTTCTCCGCGCCAAAATTCAGCTAAGAAAATATCATCGACAGAAGCAATTCCTTGTAATTCAATTTGCTGCATTAGCCATTCTTCATCCCTTTCAATAGAATCTAACTCGCTATTTCTAACGATGCCATCTTTCATCAAGATCACCGAAGGCATATTTTTTTCATCACAAATAACCGTTAGCTGCCCATCAGGCTCTATTTGTGCATAATAAATTTCTTGAAATGAGTGAATACCTTGGGCGTGTATCCGTGAAGAAATATTAATAATGTCGATTTTATTTCCTTTTTTTAAGATATTTTCCATAATGAACTGCCCTTTTTTGATGATTGGTATGGGATTACCAATTGCAACATTACGAAAAAAATTAAACTTTTTTGTTAGAAAATTCAAAGAGCTAATAAATAAAACACCAATTATTAAAATAGTAATATACTGATAAAGAGGGATAGTATCACTGTAAATGACCCCACCAATTATTCCCCCAAGCACAAAATTGCCAATAAAATCAATTGGTGTCATCTGGGAAAGCTGAGTCTTTCCTGATAAATTCATATGTGTGATAACAATAGCGAAACCAATAATAAACTTCAAAATGATAAACGAATAATAGTACGTCATATTGCTATCCCTCTATTATCTCAATTAAAAATATATTTTTATCGTTTGTAAACCGACAGCTATTCATCATTTTAGCTGGTTTGCTTACTTATATGTCTACATGACCGACTTAACCATTAAAATATTTTATTTGCCTTTCAACCAAGTCGGCCATCAAGTCTCTTTATCTACCCTAATTTATATTAACCTTTCAAAAAATCATTAATTTGTTTTATAACAATTTTACTTTCAACTATATTTAAATATGAGCATTATGATTAATGCATTTGCATGATTTCAATCACCCCTTTAATACTAAGGATATGTTTATGAATACGAAAGTTATCGCCTCACTATTTTTTGCTGGCATTATGACGGCCATAGCAGGCTGTGATGACGCATCCAAAGGGAATGATACGGTTAAGCAAGCTGAAGAAAAAGCACAACAGCTAAAAGAAGATGGTCAGCAAAAAGCAAATGAACTCTCTGAAGATGTAAAAAATAAGACCGAGGAATTAAAGCAAAACACGGCTGAGTTTGGCCAAGAAGTCAAAACAGATGCTATCAATAAAGCGGATGAAATGGCCACCGATGTGAAAGAAAAAACGGAGTCACTCAAAGCCGAAAACGATGCTAAAACAGATGAGAAATAAGTTTTAGTAACGCTAAAAATAGGAATAAGCTTTGATTAATCAATAAATCAAACGCCTATACTCTCACCTTATCTGCAACCTTAAATGCAGGCTTAAATGCCTGCATTTCCCATTTTTTATTTTTCGTAACAATAAAAGTACTAAAACCTTCCTTACTTAATGGTTATCTCGTTATATAGTGGGGTTTCTTTTATAACGTCGATATCAGGATTTTTCATGCAAATTAAATATAGCCTTGGACATGCAATCCCCAAACTCGTGGAAGATGCATTTGACCTACGCCAACAAGTCTTTACCCACGAACAAGGCTTTCCTGCTGACATCGATGTTGATGAATATGATGATACTGCCTTGCATGTCGTTTTGTACCTTAATCAACACCCAGCAGCAGTGTTACGTTGCATTCTGTTTGAAGAGACCGGGTTAGTCAAAGTGGGCCGTGTTGCGGTACAAAAACAGCATAGAGGAAAAGGGCTAGGCCGCGAACTCATGAAATTTGTTGAGCATTACGCACAACAACATCATTTCAAAAAAATAGGCCTTTCTGCACAACATACTGCCATCGAGTTTTATCACTCTTTAAAGTACCAAACAGAGGGGGAAATGTACGATGAAGACGGAATGGACCACATCTATATGACTCGCTCTTTAGAACAATAATTGACCTTGAATTTAATTTTCTCGCCCCTATATTAATATTAGGTCAATAATTAAACAAACCGAGGTTTCTTATGGCGAATGGCTGGGCAAATGAAAATGCCGTTCAAGAACAAATTGATGCAACATTAGATGACGCAATCACCAAAGCTCGTAACCAGTTACATTCAGGTGAAAGTGCTGAGATTTGTGAAGAGTGCGGCGAAACCATTCCTGAAGCCCGTCGTTTAGCCTTACCAGGGGTCAGGTTGTGTATCAGCTGCCAAAATGAATTGGATAAAAAAAACGCTGCGTATAGCGGCTATAACCGCCGTGGAAGTAAAGACAGCCAGCTACGATAATTCTGTTAATCTCACTGCTAACTTATCGTTTTTACGTAAAAAACCGCTTGTTTTATCTATTTCGATTAACTTCTCCATAAAGAATGTAAATATTACATTATAACTTATTAATAATATGATAATTAACATGATATTTTTATTACATCCTTATTTTATTTCCCGCTGTTGTTGATCATTTATCCATATCGTGGCAGTATGTCCGCCTGATTTTTTACACTAAAGAGGGTTCAAGGCTCAAAATTAATCACTACTTTTAGCCGTTTTTACTGCTATTAACACGATGTATTTATTGTTCTTTCTACTTTGTTTCCTTAGGAAACCTTTCACAATTATCCATTGTTTCATTAAGAAGGACAGCAGGTTGCATACTTTGTCTCTATTGGTATGCCAAAAATAAAATAAAACAAAAGAAGGTTGTTATGAGTCAAATAAATGATGATTCTAAAAAAGTTCGCTCCAAAATTAGTCCCCCAGTATTTTATAGCTCCGCAATTGTTATTTTGGTCATTGTTGGCTTTGCTGCCTTAATGCCCCAAGTTGCAGAATCTCATCTAAGTCATCTTCAACAAAATTTATTTAATAACGCCAGCTGGTTCTATATCCTTGCTGTTGCGATTGTTCTATTGAGTGTGACTTATCTGGGACTCTCTCGTTATGGGCAAATAAAATTAGGACCGGATCACGCACAGCCAAATTTTAGCTATGTTTCATGGTTTGCCATGCTATTTTCCGCTGGTATGGGTATTGGTTTGATGTTCTTTGGTGTTGCTGAACCAGTAATGCATTATCTGAACCCACCTATTGGTGATCCCCAAACCGTTGAAGCCGCTAAAGATGCCATGCGATTAACCTTTTTCCATTGGGGGTTACACGCTTGGGCGATTTACGCCATAGTTGCATTAATTTTAGCCTTTTTTAGCTATCGTCATGGGCTTCCTCTTACTTTACGCTCCGCTCTTTATCCTATTATTGGCGAGCGTATTTATGGCCCAATTGGTCACGCTGTCGATGTTTTTGCGGTTGTCGGTACCGTATTTGGTGTCGCCACATCGCTCGGTTTTGGTGTTTTACAAGTCAATGCGGGGATGAACCACTTATTTGGTCTGCCCGTTAATGAAATGGTGCAAGTTGGGTTAATTATTGCTTTTACAGGCTTAGCGACTATCTCGGTGGTCTCAGGGTTAGATAAAGGTATCCGTATTTTATCTGAACTCAACCTTGGTTTAGCCTTCCTATTGTTGCTCCTTGTTCTTATTTTAGGGCCAACAGTATTACTGTTGAAATCGTTTGTTGAGAACACAGGTGGCTACCTATCAGAGATCGTCACTAAAACCTTTAATCTTTACGCTTATGAACCCAAATCAAGTAGTTGGTTAGGGGGATGGACTCTCTTGTATTGGGGTTGGTGGTTATCATGGTCTCCATTTGTAGGGATGTTTATCGCTCGTATTTCTCGTGGGCGTACTATCCGTGAATTTGTTACTGGAGTACTGTTTGTTCCTGCCGGTTTCACTTTAATGTGGATGACGTTCTTTGGTAATACTGCTATTGATTTAATTAAAAATCAGGGAGCTACTAAGTTAGCGGAAACCGTACAATCTGATGTTTCTCTCGCCTTATTTGAATTTTTAACTTACTTTCCTTTTTCTACTGTATTGTCATTTTGCGCCATGCTGATGGTCATTGTGTTCTTTGTGACTTCGGCGGACTCAGGTGCAATGGTTGTTGATACCCTTGCCTCAGGTGGTGATTCAAATACCCCTATTTGGCAGCGTATCTTCTGGGCAGCCCTGATGGGTATTGTTGCTATCACTATGCTACTCGCTGGTGGTTTACAAGCCTTGCAAACGCTGACGATTGCGAGTGCATTACCATTTGCTATGGTCTTGTTAGTCTCTATTTATGGTTTGTTTAAAGCATTGCGTGTCGATGCCTACAAACGCGATAGCCAACAGCTCGCAACGATCGCTCCTACAGCAAGCCGTAATCCTATACCGTGGCAGCGTCGCTTACGTAATATCGTTTATTTCCCTAAGCGTTCACATGTTAAGCGTTTTATCGAGGAATCCGTGAAACCTTCAATGGAAATGGTATCAGAGGAACTCGAGAAGCAAGGGACGGTTTGCCATATCCACACCGACAGAGATGACCGGATCGGGTTTGAAGTGGATTTAGGTAATGATATGAACTTTTTATATGAAGTTCGCCTTCGTTACTATATTCAACCTTCTTTTGCCTTAGCAGGTATGGGGGATGAAATTGATGAAGAGAAAAATGAAGAACAACGTTACTACCGTGCTGAAATCCATCTAAAAGAAGGTGGGCAAGATTATGATGTGATGGGTTGGGCTAAAGAACAAATCATTCACGATATTCTTGACCAATATGAAAAACATATTCACTTTTTACACTTATTGGGTAAGTAGCCCTAAAAAAGAACTTAGTCATTAGAGACTAAAGTTTATACCGCAGTAACCGCCATCTTTACGTAAAGATGGCGGTTATTTATAATACTTTCCTAACTTTAATCATGGTACATACGAGGAAAATATTCACTAATTTTGTCGTTATCGAATAACTGGTCTACAGTGAAATCAATGGTATCAGATACCGCAATTCCATGGCGCAACTCTTTGGGAAAGTCTTCAACTGAAGCATAAATAGTCGGCATCAAATAACGGAAATAATCTCCCATCTTAGTTTCACCATCATAGCCGACAGGGTAATCATCTCCGGGGTTATTGCCTTCTATAGCTTGATAAATAAAAAAGCCTTTATTGACTGACAGATTAGTATCACTGTAATGCCCCGAAGTCATTAACTCGCTTTCTATGCACTCTTCAACTTCTTTTTTCGAAGATAGATGTCGATAAAGACATGATGAATATAAATCTAAAATAGCTAAGCCACCTTTATCAAGGGGATAGTTTACAAAAGTTGCTGATTCTTCCCACATAAATTCATTTAAATTATTCAATAGTTCTGTAACATTACTAATCGCCAGTAACGATTTAGGTAAATCACCAAAACCATTATTAATCATGACTGCGATTTTTCCATTTTTATCCATGGCAAACCAAGTAAAAACCGAACCAAAGCTAGGTTTCCAATTAATATCTAACATACTCATTTATCTACTCCTGTTGGCCATGTAACTAAGCAATTATCACATGTTTCTTTTATTGCTTTTAGCGGAATTGTATCTTTTCCCCAAACCTCTCTTGGCCTGATCGCTTGGGTAAATCGGATATTTTCTGGCTTAACTCCTTGACGAATCAACGAGTCCGCGGCTGATACCTCAGCACAAGAGCCAACTGTATTTTTACAAAATGTTGTATATTCACCTATTTTAACACCGAGTTGGTTCTCAACATAAATTACAGTGTCCTTATTCAGCATTTCAGCTGAAATTTTACCATCGCTATATCCAATAGCTATCTTCCCCGTCACAGGATCATACGCACCTATCATGGTGGCTGTATTTGCAGCCTGAGTCTTAGACGGGAGTCTATTAATCTCTGCGATCAGTTTGTTAGTCGCAGAGGCGTGCAACTGCTCTTTTTCTATGATGGGGGTTAATTTCGAGATATTAAGCTTACCTGAAGTCAATAGCTCTTTTGAGGTGGTTGGTATTATATTTTTTAATGATTTAAGTGCCTCTTCAGAATTCACTACGACTTTATAGCCCGCTCCTCCAATTGCGGTTGTCGATATAGCAGCTTCAGGTGCTGCTATATCGGCTGCTACCAAGCCTAGCTTAGTCGCGCAGAAACTGACGCTAGCTTTACATCCAGCAAAACTTAATTTTAACCCTTCCGCAATTTGTGGAGTCGCGGCAACAACTATTTCACCTCCGAGTATGATGACAACCCCGCCGACGGCAACTAAACCCACTACTCCAGCTGCTTGTTCTCTTGCAGCAACTCTTTGTGCGGCAGCTTTATCTCCTTTAGCTGCTGCCATCATATCCAGATTGTTCTCTATAATTATTTGCTATAGTTGATGCTCTGTATAATTGTACGTATAAACCAGCTCAGCAGAATTAGCGGCAGAAAAAGCCCCTTCTGGCTTATGGGTAATTAATGCCCCTGCAAATCCACCTAATACTTTAGTGAATTGAGTTTTGGCATCATTCCCCTTAATAGCATCTTGTAGTAATGCGATTTGTCTTTCTTGCTCATTGATATATTTTGGCTCAAACAATTTACTGTTTAATGTTATTGCAGCCAACTCTGCTGCTAGTGCACCAACAACTGCACCTTTCGCATCTCCACCAGCAATTTCAGCACTTACACCCGAAACAACAGAGTGACTTAATAGTTTTCCTGTATGGCCTAGAATCTCCCCATTGTCGCCAATAAGTCGAGCACCCTCAGCATTAATCTGATTTCCAATATTACTGAGTAAGGCAGTCTTAAAGTTATCAGTAAAACTGCCACCTTGTATTGTGGTATTCACTGTTGAGCTAATTACCGATTGAGCTGCAACACGCTGGGCAACTTTACCCCAATCTCCATTGCTTAATAGCGGTAATTTAGCATCTGCTGGATTACCTTTAGTCCACCCCATTTTTATATCTAGGCCATTGAGCGCTCCTGAAATCACCATCTGGGTGATGATTGATTTGACGACATCGCTTTTGCCCAATGAATTCAGAGTTTTGGATAGATTCCCTTGGTTTTCAGCCAATGCGACTGCGGCTTGTGTGGAAAGTGCTGTCATGCCTGAATAGGCTGCGCCGGAAATGACTGTTGCAGTAGTTCCGCTAGATCCAGACGCTGCCCAAGCTGCAAACTGTGATGCCGTACCTGACGTCATCGCCGCAACGGTTATCATGATTAACGCTGACGCCACTGGATTTAAGCTTTGGCTTTTATAATCCCAACTGTCATACGCATCTTGAACCAATCCCCATTGCACATCCTTACGGTCTTTTAGACCCGCTAACCATTTGGTGCCTTCTGTTTGACCTAGAGCATTCAGGGCATTTTGTAAGCTTTGATTATTTTTGGTTTTAACATCCGCAGTAATCCCTTTATTCGCATCAACAGTCAGTTTTCCACCAATATGCAATGCAGGTAAAACCCATTTATCTGAGGTATACCCTTTGTTGCGTTGAGTGATATAAAACCCTTTAGAATTTGTAATTACCTGTTCAAATTGCGAATTTTTGACAGCTTTAAAATTGACCTTGCCTGTTTGGCTGGTGATTTTGGCATTCTTGCCCGCATTAATTTTAGTGGCTTCTAACGTCACATCATCTTTGGCGTACAAATTAATATCGCCGCCTGCGGTAAATTCAGTGACTTTATTGGTTTTATCACTACGTGTTTTTCTAACTTCCTTTTTAGTAATACAAAGCGTCCATCGATTGCATTTCTTTTTATACTCTTCGAAGTAACTAGTTTCCTCCATCGCTTGCGCATAGAGATATCCGCCTTTTGCTGCAATATCCATTGCCCCTTTGGCGACGAGGCGAGACGCTTGGAAAAGAATGCTCCCCTCAGACAAAATGGTCAGGGTTTTACCGCTGTTAATTTCAGTGCCTATCTGGCGATATAACTCTTCAAATCGTTTACCTGATTGTTTTCGATAATTCGTTTTGACAGACTCTAAGCGTATATTTCCCCCACTTGAGAGTGTGATGTCACCTAGGGATTTAATTGTGCTACCTTGTGCGGTCAATGCACCATTGGAGGCCAGTGTGACACCTTTATCACCGGAGAGTGTCGAGGTCACATAACGTACATCTTGATTGTCTTCGTTGGGGTTGGGAATGGCGGAATAAGCGGTAGCCGTTAATTTAATATCACGGCCTGAAATTGCAGTAATTTTATCTTTTGATTGGAGATTGGCGGATTGCAAGTCAATATCACGTGCCGCATTTAACTTAATATTACCATTCGCAATAAGTTGAGAGCGCAGCTCTGGGTAGCGATTGGTTTTAAATATATTATCAACATCTTTAATAGATTTTGAGCCTAATAAAATATCTTGTCCTGCATTGAATGACAGTGATTTTCCACTGTTGAAGGCAATGCCACGCGCTTCAATATTTTTACCTGCGGTGAGGTTTATTTCCCCCGAACTAGCCCAGTTTCCTATTTTTGTGAGTAACGCATTGATATTGGCAGCAGGCTCTGAAGCTGCGAGTTTCATTAAATTGGATTCATCGCGACGAATAATAATATTGTCATTGGCACTGATAGAGAGTTTATTCGTTTTGGCTAACTGCACATTATCAAATGTAACGTTTTTACCGGCTTGTATATTTAATGAGTTCGATGCGTTAAGGACCGGGGGCGATAACACATTCCCCTTAAAAGCAGAGATAGGATTCAAGTTATACTGAATACTGCCATTTCTCGCAATTAAGGTACCGTCTTTAGCGGTTAAGTTGACTTGTTTAAGATTAAGGTCATTATTCGCAATTAGGCTTTGTGATTGTTTTGCAGCGAGCTGTGCATTATGAATATTGATGTTTTGACCTGCGATAATAGACAGATCATTTTCAGACTGTAAGTTAGAGGAAATATTTATATTATTAGAATTTAAGATAATATTTTTGGCAGTAATAGCAAAAGAAGGATTCCCTATTTGTACTATTTTTGCAACGGGCTTATCAGTATTAGGAAGTTTACTTTCAAGATTAATAGTATTTTTAAAATCAAGGACAACATTATTTCCAGCTGATATCGTTTTATAGTTTAAAGTTTCAGGCGCCCAAGAATAAAATTTATCGATTAATTTAAAATCTACTGGCTCACTAACATAAAAAATATCATAAGTTCCATTATCCTCACTTTCATCTGCAAATTTTCCTAAATCTGCATTAGATGTATCGTATTTATACCAAAGATCTAATTTCCCTGAATCAAAAGAGGATATTGATGCATTTTGCCCAGTCAATATCACATTGTTTTTTGCAGCAATTTTTCCAAAGTCACTAACTAAATTATTTGCGTTAATATAGGTATTCTTTCCTGATGTTATAGTCCCAATGTTTCCTAGACCCAAATACTGTTTTCGCTCAACATTAATGCTGTCACTGTTGATAAAATCCATTTCCCCAAACCATTTTTTATAGGGAAAACTTTCTAATCGAGGATAGAGTGAAATAATTGATACAACTCCCTGCCTAGTACCAAAAAAAGAAGATACATAAGTGCCATTTCTATCACTGGTAGTTGCATCGATATTGGAAATTTTTATGGGGGATGCCATTGCTGTATTCGTTAGTTTCTTAGTTCTAACAACCAAATCCCCCGCATTGGTCTTTATTGTCCCTGACTTATTCTCAATCAGGGTACTCAAATCCCCTTTGGCATTTTTTTGCATCCACAGATTATCTTGTGCCTGAATCAGTGCGTTATTACCCGTATTACTGACTTTGTCAGCAAAGACACGTATATCCTTACCGGCGATAACTTTCCCATTATTGGTGAGGGTGTTGGTGGCTAATGTGATGTCCTTGATGGCATTCACTTTAGCATTGGTGTTAATTTGCAGATTTTTGGTGCTGACATTAATGTCTTTTTTACCTTGGATATTGCCTGCAAGGGTAATTTTGCCATCGACAGTTAACGTTAGGTCATTTTGATTAGTTTGCACATTGCTGAGGTTAACCCCCACCCCTGCCTCCGTGCTGACCAATTTAACTTGGTTAGCATACATCCCCCCTAGCGCCTTAGTATCGATTGAGACACTCGGTTTTGCCCCTTCACCGGCAATCGGTGTCACGGTACCTTTTTGAAAATCAATACGGTTAGCACCTTGCATCAAGGTCAGGTTTTTGGCTTTAATTTGCCCATTCAGTTCTGTGGCACGGCTAATAATATCGGCATAGGTTTGCGCTTGCGCATTCATGCCATTTGCCCCGATAACCACACTACCTTTTTTCACCTCAACCGCAGACAATGCGCCCTTGTTATCCAGAATGGGTTTCCCCGTGGTCAAAGTGATCGCAGGGGTATTCACAAAACTACAACCATTACAGGTAATCCCATTCGGGTTGGCAATGACGACATTCGCCCCTTTACCAGCCACTTCCAACTTACCTTGTAATTCAGAGCGGCTACTGCCAGTGACTTCGTTGATAATCAGATTGGCGGCGTTTCCCTTTAAATTCGCATTGGCTTTAACCTGCCCTGCGATTTGGGAATTCACATTAGTGGTGGCGTTATTGAGTACCGCGCCTTGTTTATCGACACTAAATTGTTGGAATTTATTATGCGATACCCCCGCCCCATTCGGCGTAGCAATATTAATAATCGGGACGTTCTTTTGTTGAGTGACTTGGGTGTTTTTATCTGCCGCAGTCATAGCGGCTCCCCAAGCGGGATGCAAAGGGTAGACAGCGGTTAAGAAAATAATGGTGTAACTTAATAACCGCTTAGGCCGTGAAGGCAGTTGTTCATTTAGCATAAATAATCCTTTAAAAACGTAAAGCTACAGAGAGAATGAAACCGACCAGTAGGTCGACCAATGGTCTGGTTTAAGTTGTGAGGGATAATGCAAAGGTTTACTAAGTAGAAACTGAGAATAAAACAGGCTATTACCGGTAAAAGAGAGGCCAACGGCTCCCCCCGCTAAGGTGTTATGTTCAACGTGGTATTTATCTGAGGCGATAAAACCATAATCTAAGGCGCTGATTACACGAAACTGCCCAATGCTAGTCGTCGAGATATCTTTATGAATTTCATTGCGCCAATACCCGCCTCGGTTACCACTTAAAGACTGCTCATGGTAGCCACGAACAGAGTACTGACCCCCAATACTTATGCGTTCAATGCCGTATAAGTTATCAGGTGAATATTGACCGTAAAATGAGGTTAAATAAGTCATACCATTGGAAAAATAATACTGGTAGCTGCTGCTTAGAGTGAATTTTCGGTAATGACTGCGCGGCGAGTCTTTCGCGAGAGTATCAGGTGAGGCACCAAAGGCGGATACCCCCCATTCAGCGACAGGGTTAAACGTGAAATAACCTTGCCCGAGCATGGTGCTGTACTGCGGAGTAAATGAGAGTGAGGTTAAGGTTGGGCTACTGATACTCAGGGTTTGGGAAGCTAACTGAGTATTGGCGTTTTTATGTTTTAAACTGCCTTGCAGGGTTAGGCGCTGTTTGCCATCGCGATAAACTAAGCGGTTTATATCAAATTGTTGATTAGTATTTTTTCCTTCATAACGGTATTGCTGACCCGATGTATAAAATGGCTGTAACGTATTATTACGATAAAATTGATAACGATAAGACCAGTAGCCATAAGGAACATTCAGATTAGCAACGATATAACGATTATAGTGGAATGCACTTCCATCCAGATCTGTATTGGCCGAGGCTGACCACTGTTCACCAAACCCTAGAGGGGAATCTACCGTTAAACTCCCCGTAATCAACTGTTTTCCCGTTGCCTTCATTCCTGAGTTATCGAGGCTCAGTTGGCTAGTGATAGGCCATTTATTCCCTTGCTGATGAATAATAATCCGAGAGTAGCCATTTTGGGTTCCTGGCTGAATATCGATGGTGTATTTGATAGATGGTAATCGGTTGAGTTGCTCCAGTCCCTGTTCAATATCCCGTAGATTTAATATTTTGCCTTGTTGATGAGGAAATATTTGCTGAACTAAGCGCTCAGGGGAATTTTCAATCTCAATAGTTTCAATATGCCCTTCAATAACTTGTAATAGCAATTGATGTGAGGATAAATCTTGCTCTGGAATGATGGCTTGAGAAGTAATAAAACCCTGTTCTATATAGTAATTAGTCACATGATTGGCAAGCTTATATATTTCACCTAGCGTGAGGCAACGTTTTAAGTAAGGTGAGGTTAATTGGGTTTGTATTGTGCTGCTAAGGCGTGTTGAGCCGACAAATTGGATCTCATTGATAGGGAAACATATTTTATTTTTATAAGGGGGAAGCGATGCATCCTCAATGGGGATTGTACTTTGTTTTTCTAATAGACTACGTTGGGTTAACTCCGATTCCAATCGTTGTTTCTGTTCAAATTGAATGCTTTCCTGTGCAGAGGATAGCAATTGATTTTCTGTGTAGCCATAAGGCGAAATGATGAATAACGATAAGTATAATAAACGCCGCATAATTTGATGATTTGTCATGTTATCTAAATTTTCGTTATGAATAGTAAAGTGATCGTAATGTAACTCATTCTCATTCTCATTAACTGTTTTTAGATAAAAAATATCCACCATGAATAAAATTTAATATTTTTATTTTTAATGCGTTTTTTTGTATTTTTTTATTTTATTGCTTCGATTAATTCTTCATTAACGGTAAAAATTATTGTTATATGCTGACAATCAATCGATTGATTTTATTGGTGAGTTTGGCACTAGTAAGTAGAGCCATCGAGGTAATTTCACAATTGCAAAAAAGAACATGACAGTGAGGAATTGACTACCTATCTAATAAGTATCAGTGAAGTTCGACTTCAGTGAATCTACAGGGAAAGTGAATCATTTAAGTATCTAAATAATTCAAATTGCAGGAAGGGGACAATTGAGGATAGTTTGGGGAGAATATATCAGTATGTGACCCAAATAGCCGAAAGAAGCCAACACAGCTAGAGCTCGAAATATAACGAATACAAATTAATTTTCTAACTAGTTCGAACTCTAGCAAGGCGGCGATTGAGGATAGTTTGGGGAGCATACATTAGTATGTGACCCAAATAGCCGAAAGAAGCCAACACAGCTAGAGCTCGAAATATAACGAATACAAGTTAATTTTCTAAATAGTTCGAACTCTAGCAAGGTGGCAATTGAGAATAGTTTAGGGAGAATATATCAGTATGTGACCCAAATAGCCGAAAGAAGCCAACACAGCTAGAGCTCGAAATATAACGAGTACAAATTAATTTTCTAAATAGTTCGAACTCTAGCAAGGTGGCAATTGAGAATAGTTTAGGGAGAATATATCAGTATGTGACCCAAATAGCCGAAAGAAGCCAACACAGCTAGAGCTCGAAATATAACGAATACAAATTAATTTTCTAACTAGTTCGAACTCTAGCAAGGCGGCAATTGAGGATAGTTTGGGGAGCATACATTAGTATGTGACCCAAATAGCCGAAAGAAGCCAACACAGCTAGAGCTCAAAATATAACGAGTACAAATTAATTTTCTAACTAGTTCGAACTCTAGCAAGGCGGCAATTGAGGATAGTTTGGGGAGCATACATTAGTATGTGACCCAAATAGCCGAAAGAAGCCAACACAGCTAAAGCTCGAAATATAACGAATACAAGTTAATTTTCTAAATAGTTCGAACTCTAGCAAGGCGGCAATTGAGGATAGTTTGGGGAGAATATATCAGTATGTGACCCAAATAGCCGAAAGAAGCCAACACAGCTAGAGCTCGAAATATAACGAATACAAATTAATTTTCTAACTAGTTCGAACTCTAGCAAGGCGGCAATTGAGGATAGTTTGGGGAGCATACATTAGTATGTGACCCAAATAGCCGAAAGAAGCCAACACAGCTAGAGCTCGAAATATGACGAAAATTTAGGCGCTCTTTCTCTTATCAGCAGAAATATTACTATAATCTGGGCTCTCTAATGCAATTAGCTCATCTAATAGCTCGGTTAAACGTTGCATTTTTTCCTGAGAAAAGGCCTGCTCTATTTTTTGATAACCCTCTTCCACTTCTTGACGCGCTTTGTCATATAACTCTTGCCCTGCGGGCGTCAAAGAGACATACAATTTACGTTGGTCATTCAACGGTTTTAAGCGGAAAATTAAGCCCTCACGCTCCATACGGGTTAAGATCCCCGTTAAACTTGGACGAAGAATACAGGTTTGGACTGATAATTCATGAAAATCAATTGAACGTTTATCAGCTAAAACCCGAATGATACGCCATTGCTGTTCAGTCAAATTATACGACTTCAATATTGGCCGAAAGAACCCCATTGCGGTTTCCCTTGCCTGCAACAATGCAATTGTCAATGATTCATGCATAAGCTTAAAACTCACCACTCAATTAAAGTTATTTAATCCAATTTAGGTGCTTCACGGTGACTACCATTTTGCTGTATTGGACGTTATTTTGTTCAATCGCACACTGTCTATACTGACTTTTACACGACCAATTTACTTATTACCAAGAGTAGCACGGTCAAATAACAATCTCAAAGAAAAACCCTAAAATATTAATGAGTAAATAATTTAAAAAACAACATACAAGTTAAATATTTGTAAACCATAAAAAATAGCAAAAATAATAAACCATACAATAACAATGGGTTGCATCATTGCCATCTGATTATGTTAATACGATCACAATTAAAATTAACATTTCCATAAACCTATTGCTAATTTCAAAATTATACTTTATTAATATATTAATAATTACTCGAAAGTTAAATTCTTTTCATAAGGAGTTGTCAATGAAAGGCACTGTTTTTGCCGTTGCCCTCAACCACCAAAGCCAGCTTAATCACTGGCTAGAGGCATTCCAGCAAGCCCCTTATAAAACCCCACCTAAAACACCAGTGTGGTTTATTAAGCCGCGTAATACGCGTATTAACTCAGGTGAGCCAATCATCCATCCTATTGGAGAAGAAGTTCAAAGTGGTGCAACGCTAGCGCTAGTCATTGGTAAAGAAGCACGTAAAGTGAGTAAAACCGATGCACATCAGTTTATTGCAGGGTTTGCACTAGCAAACGAAGTGAGCTTGCCAGAAGACACCTTCTATCGTCCTGCCATTAAAGCTAAGTGTCGCGACACCTTTTGCCCAATAGGTGAAATGGCGACAACTTCGCTAAATGCTCCTGTCGATATCATCACTCAAGTAAATGGTAAGGAAGTGGATCGTTGGTCAACAAAAGATCTGATCCGCGATGCTAGCGAGTTAGTGGCAGCACTAAGCGACTTTGCCACCCTAAAACAAGGGGACGTGATCCTAATAGGCACGCCACAACAACGTGTCACTATCAAACCGGGTGACGAAGTGGTCATCCTAGCAGAAGGCTTCCCTAGCCTGAAAAACACCGTTGTGGCAGCAGGAGGAAAATAATGTCTACTATCACTAAACGCGCAAAAGTTCTGTTTAAAGGCACTGAATATTCCGTCACTGTTGGCGACAACGAAGAAATAACCTTACCAAACGGGGATGTTATTGCTGGTGATTCTTCCGATATCGTGTGGTTACCTCCTGCACAAGGGACTTTATTTGCCCTAGGCTTGAATTATGCGGATCACGCAACAGAATTAGAGTTTAAGCCACCTGAAGAGCCGCTAATTTTTATTAAAGCTGAAAATAGCTTAACGGGCCACCGCCAAGTCTCAGTCCGTCCAGATAATGTTGAATATATGCATTATGAGTCTGAATTAGTGGTCGTAATTGGTAAAGCTGCCCATAAAGTATCGAAAGAAGACGCGATGGATTATGTCGCAGGTTACACCGTGTGTAATGACTATGCGATCCGCGACTATCTTGAAAACTATTATCGCCCAAATTTACGTGTTAAAAGCCGCGATACCTTAACACCAATTGGTCCTTGGATTGTCGATAAAAGCGCAGTTAAAGACCCTCACAACCTAGCTTTATATACCTATGTTAATGGTGAACTTCGCCAAAAAGGGACAACTGCTGACCTAATTTTCGATATTCCATTTTTAATTGCTTACCTCAGTGACTTTATGACACTGCAACCGGGGGACATGATTGCCACAGGGACACCAAAAGGGCTGTCTGATGTGGTACCGGGCGACGAAGTCATTGTTGAAGTTGAAGGTGTTGGCAGACTAGTCAATACCATTATCAGCGAAAAAGAATATGAGGAACGAGTGTAATGACTAAGATTAACCATTGGATCAACGGAAAAAACGTTGCTAGCAAAGACTATTTTCAAACCACCAACCCAGCAACTGGCGAAGTATTGGCTGAAGTCGCGGCTGGTGGGCAAGATGAAATCAACCAAGCCGTTGCTGCTGCAAAAGATGCCTTTCCTAAATGGGCCAATACCCCGATGAAAGAGCGCGCTCGCTTAATGCGTCGCCTTGGTGAACTCATTGATGAAAACGTCCCTCAAATAGCGGAAATGGAAACCCAAGATACTGGTTTACCTATTCATCAAACTAAAAATGTGTTGATCCCTCGTGCCTCACATAACTTTGAATTCTTTGCCGAAATTTGCCAGCAAATGAATGGTCGTACCTACCCAGTTGACGACAAAATGATGAACTATACCTTAGTTCAACCTGTTGGTGTTTGCGCACTGATTTCCCCATGGAACGTCCCATTTATGACGGCAACATGGAAAACAGCCCCTTGTTTAGCGCTGGGTAATACCGCTGTGTTGAAAATGTCTGAATTATCACCATTGTCCGCTAACCGCCTTGGGGAACTGGCACTTGAAGCAGGTATCCCTGCGGGTGTTCTTAACGTGGTTCAAGGTTACGGTAGTACTGCCGGTGACGCGTTAGTTAAACACCATGATGTACGCGCGGTTTCCTTCACAGGGGGTACCGCCACTGGCCGCACCATCATGCAAAATGCAGGCTTGAAAAAATACTCAATGGAATTAGGCGGAAAATCCCCGGTTCTGATTTTTGAAGATGCAGACATTGAACGCGCATTAGATGCCGCACTGTTCACTATTTTCTCAATAAATGGCGAACGTTGTACCGCAGGTTCTCGGATCTTCATTCAAGAAAGCATTTACCCTGAGTTTGTAAAACGCTTTGCTGAACGTGCAAACCGCCTCATCGTCGGCGACCCGAACGATCCAAAAACACAAGTCGGTGCATTAATCAGCGAACAACATTGGAACAAAGTATCTGGTTACATTCGCTTAGGTATGGAAGAAGGTGCAACCCTATTAGCTGGTGGCCCAGATAAACCAACTGACTTACCTGCACACCTAAGAAACGGTAACTTCTTACGCCCAACTGTTCTGGCCGATGTTGATAACAGCATGCGTGTCGCACAGGAAGAAATTTTTGGTCCAGTTGCTTGCTTAATTCCGTTTAAGTCAGAAGAAGACGGTTTACGCATGGCAAATGATATCGAATACGGTTTAGCTTCCTATATTTGGACACAAGATGTGAGCAAAATCTTACGTTTATCTCGTAATATCGAAGCCGGTATGGTGTTTGTTAATACCCAAAACGTACGTGACCTACGTCAGCCATTTGGTGGTGTTAAAGCATCCGGTGTTGGCCGTGAAGGTGGCGAGTATAGCTTCGAAGTCTTCGCGGAAATGAAGAACGTCTGTATCTCCTACGGAGACCATAACATCCCTCGCTGGGGTGTGTAATAAAAAGCAAAATTATTCAGTAGCAAGCTACACCATTCTTTATTCTAAGTAATTTTGAATCAATGATAATTAATTTGGCTACTTATCCTAAATAATTCGTATTGTAGCTAGGCGGCAAGTGAAGTTATCCCTAGGAGCATACTGAAGTATGTGACTAGGGTAACTTTATGAAGCCAACAACGCTACGGCGCGAAGTATGACGGATAAGCGAAGGAGGAAGGAAATGGGTAAGTTGGCACTCGCCGCAAAAATAACACACGTCCCATCCATGTACCTATCAGAACTACCGGGTAAAAATCATGGATGCCGCCAAGCCGCTATCGATGGTCATAAAGAAATTAGCCGTCGTTGTCGCGAATTAGGCGTTGATACCATCATTGTTTTTGACACGCACTGGCTGGTCAATAGTGCTTACCACATCAACTGCGCCGATCATTTTAAAGGTATATATACCAGTAATGAACTCCCTCATTTTATTCGTGATATGGAATATGAATATGATGGAAACTCAGTCCTAGGCCAAATGATCGGCGAAGAAGCGCGCAAATTAGGTGTTCGAGCTCAAGCTCATGAAATTCCAAGCTTAACTCTCGAATATGCGACTTTAGTTCCTATGCGCTATATGAATAGCGACCGCCACTTTAAAGTGATTTCTATCTCCGCATTCTGTACTTCTCACAGCTTTGAAGACAGCCGGAAATTAGGCGAAGCCGTACTGACCGCGATCGAAAAATACGATGGCACCGTGGCTGTATTGGCTAGTGGTTCTTTATCACACCGTTTTATTGATGACCGAAAAGCCGAAGATGGTATGAATAGTTACACCCGCGAATTTGATGAGCAAATGGACAAACGTGTTGTGAAACTATGGCGTGAAGGTCGTTTCCAAGAGTTTTGCAAAATGCTGCCTGAATATGCTGATTATTGCTATGGTGAAGGGCATATGCACGATACGGTAATGCTATTAGGCATGCTGGGTTGGGATAAATACGCGGAAAAAGTGGAAGTGTTAACGGATTTATTCGCCAGCTCGGGGACAGGGCAAATTAACGCCGTATTCCCTCTTCCAAGTTATATTACTGAAAAACAAACCGCTACTGTATAAGGAATTGTTATGCCTCATTTTTATGCAGAATGCACAGAAAACATTCGTGATGAAGCCGAGCTCCTAGCGTTATTCGCTAAAGTGAATGATGCCCTTGCTGAGACGGGGATTTTCCCACTAGCTGGAATTCGTAGTCGCGCTATTTGGCTAGATACTTGGCAGATGGCCGATGGTAAGCACGACTATGCGTTTGTCCATATGACGTTAAAAATTGGTGCTGGTCGTTCCCTTGAAGATAAGCAAAAAACAGGGGAAATGATTTTCGACCTCATCAAAAACCATTTTGCTGATTTAATGGCAAAACGCTACTTAGCACTATCTTTCACCATGGAAGAGCTAGACCCTGTATTAAATTACAAACAAAACAATGTGCACGCCCTATTTAAAGGGTGAGGGTTTAGGCAGTAACTAATCGTTGTATTGAGAGGGCAAGATGGTTAAAAGTTTCGATAAACACATACCGCACTACCTAATCCCATTATTGGGGTCATTAGTGGCATTCGGCCCATTGTCTATCGATATGTATCTTCCTGCCCTACCTCAGATGGGGGTTGCTCTTCAAGCCTCTCAGGGGCAAATGCAGTACACACTAGGCGCTTTTTTTGCTGGCTTTTGTGTCGGGATGCTGTTTTACGGGCCACTGAGCGATTTGCTGGGCCGCCGTAAAATGTTGTTAAGTGGCTTGGCAATCTTTACCGTAGCAAGCTTATTATGTGCTCAAGCCTCTGATGCCAATACGTTAATTATTTTCAGGGCGCTACAAGCTTTTGGCAGCGGTGCTGCAATCGTGATGGCGAGGGCAATTGCTAGGGATGTGTATCCCGCAAATGAATTACCTAAAGTGTTGTCATTAATGACACTCGTCACCATGATTGCTCCATTACTTGCCCCATTACTAGGTGGTTTTCTACTTATCCACTTTCAGTGGCAAGCTATTTTTTATTTGTTGGCGCTGATTGGCCTATCTTCCGTGGCGGCAATTTTTTTCTTGCTCCCTGAAACATTACGCCACCAGCGGGGCACTGAGAATATTATTTGCGTTGCTTTTAAAAACTACGCTCAGGTGCTCAGCGACAAAGAAGCACTGAGTATTATCGGTACCATGGCGTTCTCTTTCGCAGGGATGTTCGCCTTTATTAGTGGCTCACCATTTGTTTACATCAGCTATTTTGGTGTTTCTGAACAGCATTATGGCCTGTTATTCGGCTGCAACATCTTGGGGATGATTGTCATGCTGTTACTCAATGTTAAGTTGCTAAAAACCTATAGTTTGACGCGTATATTGACCATGCAAAGCGGTTTTCAACTTGCGTTTGGCTTATTGTTGTTACTTTTTTATCAACAAAGCCTCTCCATAATTGTTATTCTGGTGGTACTGTTCCTATCGATGGTAAATGCTATCGGCACTAACAGTTTGTCACTGTTACTGCAACATCGCGGAAAAATTGCAGGTAGCGCCAGTGCACTCGCAATTTCAATTCAATTTGCATTGGCTGCTCTGGCTAGTGTTGCAGTTTCTGTATTACAGGATGAATCCCCATTTGCTATGACACTCGTTATGGCTATCTGTGCTGGGTTAAGTTTCACAAGCCAATATTTATCGGCTAAAAATCCCCACTCACAGGTGCAATCAGTGTCTTCGGAGAAAAACGAAAAATGAGCATAAATACCAATTCTACATTATTCCGCCAACAGGCTTATATCAACGGTCAATGGGTTGACGCACAAAACAACAACGTGTTTGAAGTGACAAACCCTGCGAATAACCACGTTATCGCCAAAGTGAGTAATGTAGGGGCGTTAGAAACCCAGCAGGCTATTGAAGCTGCTGAAAAAGCCCTCCCAGCATGGAGAGCTAAAACTGCGAAAGAACGTAGCCAGATTTTAAATAAATGGTTCCATTTGATGATGGAAAACCAAACAGAATTAGCGCAATTGCTCAGTGCAGAACAAGGCAAGTCGATAACCGAATCGATGGGAGAAATTGCCTACGGAGCCAGTTTTATTGAATGGTTTGCTGAAGAAGGTAAACGCATTTACGGTGAAACTATTCCATCACCACTCCCAGGTCGCCGCCTTGTAACAATAAAACAACCTGTCGGTGTGGTTGCGGCAATTACGCCTTGGAACTTCCCTAATGCGATGATCACCCGCAAAGTCGGTCCAGCTCTAGCAGCCGGTTGTACTATGGTACTAAAACCCGCCGCAGAAACACCACTCTCCGCGCTTGCACTCGCGGCATTAGGTGAACAAGCAGGTATCCCTGCTGGCGTATTTAACATCGTCCCAGGCACAGATGCCCAAGCCATTGGCGGGGTAATGACCTCCAGCCCTATTGTCCGTAAATTGACTTTCACAGGTTCTACCCGTGTTGGCAAATTACTGATGGAACAATGCGCTAATACTGTGAAAAAAATGTCCCTTGAGTTAGGTGGTAATGCGCCATTTATTGTCTTTGATGATGCGGATTTAGACGCAGCAGTACAAGGGGCTTTAGCCGCAAAATTCCGTAACAGCGGGCAAACCTGTGTATGCGCTAACCGCATCTTAGTTCAAGAAGGTGTCTATGATGAATTCGCCGCTCGCTTAGCAAAAGCTGTAAATGAACTAAAAATTGGCCCATCAACCCAAGCAGATTCACAGCAAGGCCCGCTGATTAACCAAGCCGCTGTCGATAAAGTGACAGAGCACATTGCTGATGCTGTTTCTCATGGTGCGAAAGTGATTGCAGGTGGTAAACCAGCGTCGTTGGGTGGTTTGTTCTTTGAACCTACAGTGATCACCGGTGTAACCGAATCCATGAAAGTCGCTAAAGAGGAAACATTCGGTCCACTCGCGCCTTTATTCAAATTCCGTGATGAGCAAGAAGCCATTGCACTAGCGAATGACACTGAGTTCGGCTTGGCATCCTATTTCTATTCAAAAGATATCGGTCGAATCTACCGTGTTGCTGAGGCTTTAGAAAGCGGAATGGTCGGTATTAATGAAGGCATTATTTCAAATGAAGTGGCCCCATTTGGTGGCATTAAGCAGTCTGGTCTGGGGCGTGAAGGCTCACGCTACGGAATTGAAGATTATCTGGAAGTGAAATACCTCTGTTTCGGTGGTCTTTCTAATTAGAAAGACACATTAACTGGCGGTATTCGCTTTTAAAACCTTAGCTCTAAATAATTCGAGTTAGAACAAGGCGGCAAATGAGACTAATCCCTTAGGAGCATACCCGTGTGACTAGGGGATAGGCGCAAGCCTATCGTGAAGCTAACGCAGTTATAGCTCGAAGTATGACGAGCTGAGGTGCAAAAGGAGAATAAGATGTTACAAAAAGATGTCATATTGCAAATAGCCCAACGCCTTAATCAGGCTGAAAAATCACGTGAGCAGATCCGCCAGATTTCGTTGGATCACCCAGAGATGACGATTGACGATGCTTATGCCATCCAAAAAGAATGGGTTGGTTTGAAAATTGCTGAAGGACGTATACTCAAAGGCCATAAAATTGGGCTAACCTCCAAAGCAATGCAAGCAAGCTCACAAATAGATGAACCTGATTATGGCGCGCTACTTGACGATATGTTTTTTGATGACGGTTGTGATATTCCCACTGACCGCTTTATTGTCCCTCGTATTGAAGTAGAGCTTGCTTTTGTTCTCGCAAAACCCTTACGCGGCCCCAACTGCACCATCTTTGATGTCTATAACGCAACTGATTATGTGATCCCTGCTCTTGAGCTAATTGACGCACGTTGCCATAACATAGACCCAGACACTAGCCGTCCCCGTAAAGTATTCGACACAATTTCGGATAATGCGGCTAATGGTGCAGTAATTTTAGGCGGCAGACCTATCAAACCACGCGACTTAGATATGCGTTGGATTAGCGCACTGTTATATCGCAATGGCGTGATTGAAGAGTCTGGTGTCGCTGCCGCAGTTCTCAATCATCCCGCTAACGGTGTTGCTTGGTTAGCCAATAAATTAGCGCCGCATAATGTCCAACTTGAACCGGGCCAAATCATTCTTGGTGGTTCATTTACCCGACCTGTTCCTGCACGTAAAGGCGATGTGTTCCACGTCGACTACGGCAATATGGGTTCTATTAGCTGCCGTTTTGTATAAGGAAATACTATGGTTCTGTTAGAAAATAAATTTAAAAAAGCCTTAAAAAGTGGTCAACCGCAAATTGGGTTATGGCTTGGGTTATGTAGCCCATACAGTGCTGAACTTGTTGCTGGTGCTGGCTTCGATTGGCTATTGATTGACGGTGAACATGCACCGAATAATGTACAAACTATATTATCTCAATTACAAGCAATAGCCCCTTATCCATCACAGCCAGTCGTCCGCCCACCGTGGAATGACCCGGTGATCATCAAACAATTGCTGGATATTGGTGCTCAGACACTTTTATTACCTATGGTGCAAAATGCTGAACAAGCAAAACAAGCCGTCCGTGCGACTCGCTATCCACCAGCGGGAATACGCGGTGTTGGTAGTGCATTAGCGCGTGCGTCACGCTGGAACCGTATCCCCGATTATTTAACTCGTGCAAATGATGAAATGTGCGTAATCGTGCAAGTAGAAACTCGTGAAGCAATGAATAACCTGCCTGAAATTTTAAACGTTGAAGGAGTGGATGGCGTATTTATTGGCCCAGCAGATCTCAGTGCCGATATGGGTTTTTCTGGTAACCCTAATCACCCAGAAGTTAAAGCCGCAATAGAAAAAGCTATTGTACAAATTCGTGAAGCCGGTATCGCCCCTGGGATCTTAATGGCGGCACCAGACGTTGCCGAACACTACCTGAAACTCGGTGCCCTGTTTGTGGCAGTAGGTGTGGATACCACATTACTTGCTCGTACCGCTGAAGCGCTGGCAGCTAAATTTGGCAAAACCGTCTCAGAGGTCACTCCAAGTACACCAAGCGTTTATTAACAATAAATATCGCTAAATAGGTCAATTTTAACCCTACAGACAATTACCCTATTTAGCTAAATAAAAAAGCAATATCACAATATAGGGCAGACAGCACCATGACTGCCTACTAGTCCCTTGTACCTATAAAATCTTCAAAAGAAAGAATTGAGGGCCCTACAATATGAGTAATCAACAACTTGCAAGCACTAACCCTGCTGAGCAACATAAAAATTTAACTGAGCCACAGCAACGGGTAATTAATAAACTATTCAAACGGCTGATAGTATTCTTATTCGTACTATTTGTGTTTTCATTCTTAGACCGGATTAATATCGGCTTTGCCGGCCTAACTATGGGAAAAGATATCGGCCTCACTTCCACCATGTTTGGCTTAGCGGCAACCTTATTTTATGTCACTTATGTTATTTTTGGTATTCCAAGCAATATCATGCTCAGTATTGTGGGGGCTCGCCGTTGGATAGCCACCATCATGGTGCTTTGGGGAATTGCCTCAACCGCAACCATGTTTGCGACCGGGCCAACCAGTTTATACATCTTACGGATGTTAGTTGGGATAGCAGAAGCAGGTTTCCTACCGGGCATTTTAGTGTATTTAACCTACTGGTTCCCCGCTTATTTCCGCGCTCGTGCTAATGCCTTATTTATGATAGCCATGCCAGTTACCATGGCATTTGGTTCACTCGCATCTGGCTATATCCTTGGTTTAGATGGCGTTTTAAACTTAAAAGGCTGGCAGTGGTTGTTCCTACTAGAAGGTTTCCCATCAGTGATCCTTGGGGTACTCGTTTGGTTCTATCTGGATGATTCTCCGAAAAAAGCCAAATGGCTGACCCAAGAAGATAAAGACACGCTTCAAGAAATGATGGACCAAGACCAACTGGAATTAGTGCAACCCCATGGCTCAAAAAGCCATACAGCAATGCAAAATACCAGTTTATGGAAAGAAATATTCACCCCTGTTGTCTTGATGTATACCGTCGCTTATTTCTGTTTAACCAATACATTAAGCGCAATTAACATCTGGACACCTCAGATCATGCAAAGCTTCAATGAAGGCAGTAGTAATGCCATGATCGGCCTGTTAACTGCAATCCCACAATTTTGTACCATCTTAGGGATGATCTACTGGAGTCGGCGGTCAGACCGTTTGCAAGAACGGAAAATGCATACTGCCTTACCGTATTTATTCGCCGCCGCAGGCTGGGTACTTGCTGCCATGACGAGTCACCCAATTATCCAATTGATTGGGATTATCATGGCCTCGACAGGTTCTTTCACTGCCATGGCCGTATTCTGGACGACCCCTGATCAATCCATTAGTTTACGTGCTCGAGCTATCGGTATTGCGGTTATCAATGCAACGGGTAATATAGGCTCAGCCGTCAGTCCACTATTGATAGGTTGGCTAAAAGACCAAACAGGTAGCTTTAATTCAGGCCTCTATTTTGTGGCAGGTTTGCTGGTCGTCGGTGCACTATTAGTTATCGCTATCCCAATGAAGAACTCAAGACCAAGAGCAACACCTTAATATTTTGATGGTTTGAATGATTTGAAGGTTTTGAATGTTTTAATAATTTATGCTGCAAATAATTATTAAAGGGTGTTACCCAAAATAATTTGGTTTGCAGCTAGGCGGCAAGCAAGTTAACCCTTAAGAACATACTGCGGTATGTGACTAGGGTTGGCTTGTGAGGCCAACAACGCTGCGAGCCGAAGAATGAAGGGTAACTCAACTTTAATTACGAATATCGACATCAGTACAGACTACGACGAAACCCAAGGTAACGATGACGTTCACTACCAAACCTTTGGTAACATGGCGGCTTTCTTTGGCCGTGATATGCAAGCCCATCGCCATGACGGTTTTTTCCAATTACACTATTTGGTTACTGGTCATATCACCCTACAACTTGATGAATCTCGTTATTCGGTTCAGGCACCTTTATTTATTCTAACGCCCCCATCTGTCGCCCATGCCTTCTTTACCCAAGAAGACACTGATGGCCACGTACTAACTGTACGGCAAGATTTAATTAGCCCACTATTGGGTTCGCTTTACCCTGCTAACCCTGACTTAGTCAATATTCCAGCAATTTGTTTATCTGTTGCAGACAAACCCGAAGATATTGACACCTTCAATCATTATTGGGCGCTAATGGCTCGTGAATCGGCAAATAACGCTGTAGGGAAAGATCAGGTTTTATCCTCTTTAGCACAGGCTTTTTTTGCTTTTCTACTAAGGTCAATCCCTCTTGATGAGCACCCGACCACAGGTGTTCGAGGGGAGCATCGTTTATTCCAACGCTTTAATCAACTCATTGACTTACATTATCATGAGCACCTAGCAGTACCTGAGTATGCAAAAAAACTCGGGGTCACTGAATCTCGATTGAAAGATATGTGCCGCCGTTTCGCGAATAGGCCGCCTAAACGGCTCATTTTTGATAGGATATTAAGGGAAGCAAAACGTATGCTGCTATTTTCTGATAGCCCAGTCTCTGAAATTGCCTACCAGCTTGGTTTTAAAGACCCCGCTTATTTTGCCCGCTTTTTTAACCGATTAGTGGGTTGTTCCCCAAGTTTATGGCGCGAACAAAATATCCACTAGTACGGGTAGTTTTATCACAAAAATAACACATGTATTGCATATTAAGAATGCAATACATTTTCATGCTTCCTGATAGCCTATCTTTTCCCACCACCACACTTTTATTTTACATTTTAAAAACATTTTGATGTTTTATTGATTTTGTTTCAACATTATCAACAATGTCAAACTGATTAACAAAAAGTGAATGTCAAGATTAAAAAACAACCACCAAAAACCAAAATAACAAATATATATTAATATATAAATAAATTATAATTAATTGATATACATTGTTTTTATGTTTAATCCAATAATTACATTAACATCAAAACATCGAAGTGATCACAATTCTTTCATAAAAAACCATTTCCAACGAAAAGTACCCGTTAACCTTTAAAAAGTCTCTTTAAAACTTACTCAGAAAGCGATTCAATTAACAAACACAAAAGAAACATAAAATTAACATAATTTAGCTTGCAACCTTTGTACCCCCTATCATTGCAAGCCCTCATTGTGAGATAACGAGGTAGACATGAAACCAGAAGATTTTCGTTCAGATGCTAAACGCCCTTTTAATAGCCAGGAATATCTAAAAAGCCTACAAGATGGCCGTGAAATCTATATTTATGGCGAGCGTGTGAAAGATGTCACCACTCACCCTGCTTTTCGTAACTCCGCCGCTTCTATAGGACAATTATATGATGCGCTTCATGATAAAACGACTCATGACCAACTTTGCTGGAACACCGACACCGGTAATGGGGGATACACACATAAGTTCTTTCGTTTCGCCACAAGTGCAGATGAATTGCGCCAACAGCGCGATGCAATCGCAGATTGGTCACGCCAGAGCTATGGATGGATGGGACGCACTCCAGACTATAAGGCGGCATTCGCCAGTTGTTTAGGTGCTAACCCAGAATATTACGGCCAATTTGCTGATAACGCCCGTAACTGGTATAAACGCATTCAAGAAAGTGGGCTTTACTTTAACCATGCTATTGTTAACCCACCTATCGACCGCCATAAACCCGCAGATGAAGTAAAAGATGTTTATATAAAACTAGAAAAAGAAACTGATGCAGGTATTATCGTCAGCGGTGCAAAAGTCGTTGCAACTAACTCTGCGTTAACGCACTACAATTTTATTGGTTTTGGCTCTGCGCAAGTCATGGGTGACAACCCTGATTTCGCACTGATGTTTGTCGCCCCTATGGATGCTGATGGCGTGAAACTGATTTCACGTGCATCTTATGAATTAGTCGCAGGAGCTACTGGCGCACCATTTGATTACCCATTATCAAGCCGTTTCGATGAAAATGACGCAATCCTCGTGATGGATCATGTGTTAATTCCATGGGAAAACGTATTGATCTACCGCGACTTTGATCGCGCTCGTAACTGGGCAGTACAAGGTGGTTTCGCTCGCCTGTTCCCGTTACAAGCTTGTGTACGTTTAGCGGTGAAACTCGATTTCATCACCGGTCTTCTGCAAAAAAGCTTGGAGTGTACTGGTGTTATCGACTTCCGTGGTGTACAAGCAGACTTAGGTGAAGTGGTTGCATGGCGCAATTTGTTCTGGTCATTAACTGATGCAATGACCTCTGAAGCAAAAGCTTGGGAAGGCGGTGCATTCTTACCTGATACTCAAGCAATTCAAACGTATCGTGTTATGGCACCAATGGCCTACACCAAAATCAAAAATATAATAGAAAGTAACGTCACCAGCGGCCTGATTTATCTACCATCTAGCGTTCGTGACATGAATAACCCAGAGATTGATAAGTATTTAGCAAAATATGTTCGTGGCTCCAACGGTATGGATCATGTTGAACGTATTAAGATCTTAAAACTTATGTGGGATGCAATCGGCAGTGAATTTGGTGGCCGTCATGAGCTGTATGAAATTAACTATGCAGGTAGCCAAGATGAAATTCGCCTGCAATGTCTGCGTCATTCATACGGTTCTGGCAATATGAAAGCCATGACAGATATGGTTGATCGTTGTTTATCCGATTACGATCAGCACGGATGGAAACGTCCACACCTGCATAACAACAATGATATTAATCAGTTAGATTCGCTGCTAAAATAATCGGCAGCAGGAGGTCAAAATGTCTTTAGAAAATGAACATCGCCTGCGTTTCAGAGATGCGATGGCAAGTCTTGGTGCAGCAGTTAACATAGTCACCACGGATGGTACTGAAGGTCGCTGTGGGATCACCGCAACCGCAGTCTGTTCAGTTACAGATACGCCACCAACTTTGATGGTATGTGTCAACCGCAATAGCGCCATGAATGCGGTATTTCAAAAGAATGGCCGCCTGTGTGTAAACGTACTAAGCCATGATCAAGAAGAACTCGCCTGCCACTTCGCAGGTATGAAAGGTTCAACCATGGAAGAGCGTTTTAGTTGGAATGTGTGGGACAACGGTATTTTACAACAACCTTTACTGAAAAATGCCCTTGCCAACCTCGAAGGTGAAATTACGCAAGTCCAAGATATTGGTACTCACTCAGTGTATATGGTTGAAATGAAACAAATCATTGTCAATGACACAGGGCATGGTCTGGTTTACTTTAAACGCAAGTTCCACCCTGTTATGCACCAAATACTTGAACCAACAGCGTAAGTAGCGATACAACTTGAAATATAACGAGTATATCTGACTGAAATAGCCTCTAATTTAAGAGGCTATTTTGTTATATATACTAAACTGTTACAGAAATACTTTACGATATTCCTTTTCTTTTTATATTACATTCCCTTTCACTCTTTTCTGATTGCATAATTAATAAGACTCTTATACGGTTAGCTAAAATCAAATTAAATAAAAACCGCTGACTAAAAGGCATTAATATGACCATCACTCTTATCATTGTAGCTGTTTTATTATTATTGGCTGTTGGCTGGGGGATATCTATTTATAACCGCTTAATCAATGCGCGTAACCAAGTGAATAACCAATTTGCTAATATCGACGTGGTTTTAAAGCAGCGTGCCGATCAAATTCCACAACTGGTCACTATTACAGAAAAAGCAATGGAACATGAAAAAAGCCTTTTTATCTCATTAAGTGACGCACGCCAAAGCTACTTTAGTGCCCAAAATATGGCGGACAAGATCACCGCTTCAAATGAAATGAACCGCGCACTGGGTAACCTTATAGCTATCGCAGAAAATTACCCTACCCTCATTTCTGGTGAGCAATTCACACAATTACAATTAGCCCTAAGCGATGTTGAAAATAAAATAGCCCAACGCCGTGAAAGTTTTAACGATGCAACAACAGAGTATAATACTGCAATACAAATGTTCCCTGACAACCTGATTGCTAATGCCTTTCGTTTTACACAATTACCATTACTTGATATTTCTGAAGATGATAAAAAATATCATGGTATCCAGTTTAAATAATATCAACGTAAAGGGTATTAGTCTGTGAATATGTATTTTTTACTCGGGGCAGCGATTGGTGCTTTAATTTTATTTATCGATAATAAGTTTTTGATAAATAAAAGAGTAAATTGGGGGATCATCCCTTTTATCAGCATTGCCTGCGGTATGTGGTACTCGCTATCACCTACTCAAGGGGATTACGGCAGTATCATTTATTATATTGTGATATTGACCATTTCCTTTTTTATTATTCGTCATATCGTCAAAGCCAGTAAAGCCGGCTTTCAGCGGTATCAGCGATTACAAAATGAAGGTTCATCAAAGTTTAGCGCTTTTCTTAAAGTACTCGTGGGGACTTTACTAGCAAGTTGCTTATTTGTAGGCTTTTTTATCGACATGCGAGTGTTTTTCATCGCATTTGTCTTAGCCTTCGTATTTAAGTTTATTGAAAATACACCAACCAAGCGCTTCTTAAAATTTCAAAAAAACCTCGCGACATCCAAAATACGCTCAATAGCTATGGGGCTTGTCGAAGTTGAAGGTGAAATAACCACAGGTACTGAAATTAAAAGCCAGTTAGGTAATAAAACCTGCTATGGCTCCTTTTATTTTGAGTATTCCATATCGAAAGATAAAGATGGTAAAAAAAGTTATACATTACAAAATAGTAAAAGCCGTATGGAGAGTTTTATCCTGACCGATGATACAGGGTCAGTAAAGGTAGAATGTGACCCCGATTACTTTGTTTATCCAGGGCTACAAGCGCATATGGATATTGAGCAAGGCAACCGTCGTTATACTGAATATTTGCTTGAACCAAAAACCCGTTATTTACTGATTGGCACCGCTGACGCGAATGAAAAAGGTGAGCCCGTTATTATCCGCAAAGCTCCTCATATGCTATTAGGTGTTTCTCCGGCTGACTATGTTGTACGTTGGAATAAAACCGGGCCGTTACGTCGGAATTTATCCATTACCGCCATTATTGCACTGTTATTGATTGGGGTTATTTTGGTTACCCCGATAAATTACCGTAATGGGCAATTAAATCTGTATTTTGACAAAATATCATTATTCGGTGATAACTAGCATAGAAACGCTTATTTTCTTCATTATTATTGTTATCATTGGCTATATAATCATTCGCTATCTAATTAATATTTATAACAATATTGTCTTTTTGAAAAATAATTGCCTCAAAGCATTTGCCAATATTGATGTGCTATTAATGAAACAAATTGAGTTAATACCAGCGCTGACTCAAGTGGCAGATAAAGCTATCGCGTATGAAAAACAGCTTATTAATGAAATAGTTGAAAGCCGACAGCGCTATTTATCCAATACGGCCATTGAAATCAAAATTGATACTGCAAACCAACTATCGCCAAAAATAAAGCCATTAATTGCTATCGCAGAAAACTATCCCGCGCTTATCAGTAAGGCGGTACTATTGGAATTACAAACACAAGCAAAGCATATTGAAGAGCAAATTGCTGACAGACGTGAATTTTTCAACCAAACGGTCACACTCTACAATACCGATATTCACATCTTTCCAAACCTAATTTTTGCAGCGTTATTTCGCTTTAAAGCTATTCCTCTGCTATACGGTAAACAGGAGCCTTCACAATGATCAGCATTCCTTTTTCTTGGTTTGGTTTTACTGATTGGCTTCTTGAGCAAGAAGCTGGGTTAGTCATTATGTTTGCCACGTTCGGCACATTGTTTTTATCTATTGCCACCCTTGTCGTACTAAATATACTCGGGTTAAAAAAACTCTCACTCTATATTTCAGGGGCTTTATTTTGCTCAGTTTTTATTAGCATGATTGTGATGATCCCACTATTACTGCTTTTCAGTATTGAAGACTCAATCAAGTTACAACTTATCTGGGTCATTATTGTTGCCAGTTGCCTAATTTCATTTTTAAGTAACCGACATTATTTGGAGATCTATTTTAATTCCATTGAAAATAAAATTGAAAAAGAAACCAAAAAACAAAAATCCAAACGGAAAAACAAAAAATAGAGGACAAATAAAAGTCCTTTTTATGGTTTCAATGCAAAAATCTTACTGTAATTTTTAGGGTTTAAACGTAAATAAAGCAACAATGTCACTAATACAAATGCAATATGCATTGCCCACACCCATGTAAAATTATGGCTGACTTGGTGTAACCAAGCTGCACATAGCGGGCCAAATGCGGCAATAATAAAGCCCCCCGCTTGCATTAAAGACGTAAGAGCTCCAGCACTAACAGGGTGCGATATATGGTCTAATGCAGTGATAATACTCAGTGCAAAACACCCACCAAGCCCTAGGCCGAGCAAAGCAACCCATAACAACGGGAAAGCATTCGCGAATAACATTAACCCTAAAAATCCAATTGCTTGGCTACTAAGCGTTACCATTAGCCAAAATCGCCGATCAATATTATGTGAAGCCAGTACAGGGATCATCAATGCAGATAACGCTTGAAACACCGTTAATATGGCAACAAAAGAACCGCTTTGTGCAGCACTGATCCCTTGTTCTTGGAAAAATGGCGCCAACCAAGTCACCACAGTGCCATAGCCTGCGTTGATAAGCCCAAACCCAGCCATTAACAACCAAGCTCTGGGTTTACGTAAAAAGCGCCATAAAGAAACCTGCTCGGCTTTTGGCGTACGAGCCGTACGAATGTTCAGAAAAACAGCAACCAAAGCCAACAGCGCAGGGAATGCAAGCCAAGCTAAAGCCGTTTGCCAATGCCCCGTTGCATTTTCTAATAGTGGCGTTAATTGCGCCCCGATCGCACCACCAGCCATTAAGGTTGCAGAATACAGCCCTGTCATCATCGCCATTTTTTGTGGGAAGTTAGCTTTGATAAGCCCCGGAAATACCGACTGAATGTACGCCGCCCCTACACCACATAAAAAGGCCGTGAACAGTAAAGAGGTGCCATCCTCTACAAAATAGCGCCCTAATGAGCCAACGAGCAGCAATAACATCGCTGCACTAATCCCTAACCGTTCTCCTAACTGTTGATTTAAGATAGGTACAATTAATGCGCCAATGCCCATCAACAACATAGGTAATAAAGTGAGCAAAGAAATACTTTGATAGCTCATCCCTGTCGTTTGCATAATACTATCAATAACGGGCCCTGGGCCGGTCATGAATGGCCGTAAATTGACCCCCACTAACACAATAGTGAGTATCAAGGCAAAAGAGGATGAGGCTGTTTTACCCATTATTTCTGTTGTTCCGACCATAACTGATACAGTGAAGAACAAGCGTCATTATCAGGTTTCAACTGTTCAAAACGCAAACCGGATTGGTGTTCAGGTTCAACCCGCAAAGCCTTGGCAATCCCTTCTGTTGAAAGCCCAAAGGGCTCTGCATCTTGGTTTGAATAAGCGTACACAACCCGGCTAACCCCTGCCATTCGCATAGCGGCAAGGCACATAGGACAAGGTTGCCCACTGGCATAGACCACACAATCTTCCAGTTTAACGCGGTTCAATGTTTTCCCTGCTTGTCGCAAAGCCATCAATTCAGCGTGTGCTGTTGGGTCACTTAATTCAAGCATTTGGTTCACACCAGTCGCCACCACTTGCCCGTCACACACCACGACAGCACCAAATGGGCGACCACCAGCCCGTACATTTTCTGCCGCTAAAGTGATAGCTTGCTGTAAAAATTGCCTATCTGACATTATTTAGCTCCTGATTTTTCAAGAATTTCAATAAGGTTACGATACCCTTTACTTTTTGCCAGCGTCAACGGCGATGCACCCGTACTATCCGCTAAATTGACATCCGCGCCACCGTTAATCAATAGTGTCACAATCTGCGCGTACTTATCACTACCATCACCCAAAATAATAGCTTCAATTAGAGCAGTCCATCCTAGGCGATTAACATGGTTAACATCCACACCAGCGTCAATCAACGTCTTAACTGTCTGCACATGCCCCCGCTCTGCCGCTGGGATCAGCGCCGTACCACCATAACGGTTGGTACTCGTTAAATCAGCCCTATTTTGTAAGGTTAATAACAAAATCTCCTGCAAGCCGCGGGCACCTGCATATAAATAAGGGGAATCTTGCATTGCATCCCGTGCATTCACATTTGCACCTTGTTCAATCAGGTAACGAGCAACTGCAATTTGGTTTTTATGTGTTGCTGCCATCAATGGTGTACGCTGACGCAGATCTCGCTGTTCAATATCAGCCCCCTGTTCGACCAAAGATTGCAACTGATGAAGGTCGCCTTGCTCCGCAAGTGCGACAAGTGGACTCTGTTGTGGATTTGCCATCCCTTTCACCATAAATATCAAAGAAATAGTCAAAATACCCAGTAAAGAAACCAACCACTTAATAGATAAAAAAGTTATTTTCATGATTTATCTCCTATAAGCCCTTTAATCTACTCAAAAAATATGCTATTTAAAAATTAAATAACTTAATGATAGGTATTAAAAAAATGAATCCACTACTCAACTTTGTATTATTAAAAACCTTTGTAACGGTTGCTGAAACAGGGAATTTTACTGTTGCTTCACAGCACCTAAATTCGACGCAGTCAACATTAAGTCAACAAATACAACGTTTAGAGGTACTTGTGGAACACCCTTTATTTATACGTGGGCATCGAATACTGACACTCACAGAAACAGGGGAGATCCTACTTAGCTACGCTAAAAATATTTTAGCCCTAAATGATACTTTCTTTATGAAAATAACAGGTAATGCCGTCATCCAAACTATTCGGCTAGGTTTCCCTGAAGATTTAGCATCAGGGCAAGTCACTCCCACTTTAGCTGCTTTTATGCAGGCAAACCCGAATGTGCGCTTAGAAGTCACTAGTGGATTAAGCCGCCAATTACACCAACGTTACCAACATGGTGAACTGGATTTGATCATTGTTAAGCAAAAAAAAGGCGAGTTTAAAAGCGACTATCACTGGCCAGAGCCTTTATGTTGGTTAACCAGCAGCCAAGCAAAACGGTTAAATATTGACTCCGTTCCACTGGTGGTTTTCCCTGAAAATGGCCTATACCGCAATGATATGTTTAAACTATTGGATAGTGAACAACGCCCTTGGCACATTACCTATACCTGTTCCAGCCTTGCTGGTATCCAGAGCGCTATTGCTGATGGGTTAGGCGTTAGTTTATTACCTCTACGTGCGAAACTCCCGCAACATCGGGTTTTAACAGAAGAAGAAGGTTTTCCTGTTGCTCAAGAAATGGAAATCGCCATGCATTTTCACACTAATACCTCCGATATAATTAATCAATTAGCCGAAAAACTGGCTCAACAATTAGGGGAGCGCTAGCTATGGAAGCATTATTTAATAAATTAATTGATGTAGAAAAAAAGCTACATCTTTCAGCTAACCGGCAAAATATTAATTTCCTTCGTGAGGTGCTACATGAGGATTTTTTTGAATTTGGACGCTCAGGGGGGACGACGAATAAGACCAATACTTTATCCGTACTTGTTGATGAACAGCCTAAAACAATTTATTCAGAAGATTATCATTGCACGTTATTGAGTGATAATACGCTGCTAATGACCTATACCAGTTTCGAGCGACAACAAAATGTTAAAATAAAGTTAACCCATCGCTCATCTATTTGGCTGAAAAACTCAAAAAACCAATGGCAATTAAGGTTTCATCAAGGGACGCCGACGGGCGGTCAATAAAGTGGGAAAATATCTCCCACTTTATGATGAGTACGATATTAGTTCGTTGAGTTATTTCTTATCAAAATACCCTGCTCGAATCGATGCGCCAATTAAATTCACGACAAAACGCCCCGCGGTCACCCCTGTTAATTTCGAGGGTATATCCTTAGCTGGGGTGATTTCGACGATATCCATCCCCACAACTCGGCCTTTTTTCACTAAGCCGTGAATTAAGCTACGCGCTTGTAAGTAAGTCACTCCGCCCGGTGCAGGGCCATCAACCCCCGGCATAATGCTTGGGTCGATACCATCAGCATCAATACTGATATAGTAATTTGAGTTATCTGGAATACGGTCTAAAATTGCCTGCATCCCCACTTCATGCAATTCGTAGGCAGGAATAACATGGGCTCCATGGTCTTTGGCAGCTTGGTAATCTGCGGGACGACCACTTCCTTGAGCACGCAAACCAATTTGGAATATTTCACCAATATGTTTCATTTCAGATGCGCGACGAATAGGGCTCGACAGGCCAGTATCTACCCCATTAACCTCTTCGCGCCAATCTAAATGAGCATCAATATGAACCAAAGTAACAGGGCCTACCTCGTCAAAACCTTGCAAAATAGGCGTGGTAATTCCATGGTCTCCACCTAAAACAATCGGTAGTGCATTTGCTCTTAATAATTGCCGAATAGCTTGTGCTGCTCGTTGGTGATGCTCTCCCAATGGTTTTGATAAGTCAGGGATGACATCACCGCAGTCGACAAATTTGATGTCTTCCCGCCCTTGTAATAATGGTCCGTCAATATCAAAATCATAATGATCTGGGTGTCTCACAATCCTATCACTCATATCACGTAGATATTGTGGAGCCCTCGACTGATCATTGGTAAAAGCATGGGCACTGTAAGCTGAGCTAAATGGCATCCCTAGTATGGCAATATCCGCTTCAATATTGGTCAAGTCAGTTACAAGCTCTGAATATAAAAATGTTTTATGACCAACATGAGGAGGTGTCGTTAATTTTTTCATAGAACATAATCCTTATTAAATTTATTTTTATTTCTTAATTAGCTGCCAAATGTATTGGCTAAAAAGACAAATAATGGAACTCCGACAATATCTGTTAATACCGTTCCGGCAATAGGGATAATGATGAAGGCTTTTCGCGAAAACAGCCCATATTTATTACAAATTGCATCCATTACGACTAACCCATTTGGTGTCGCACCTAACCCATGACCAATAAACCCTGCTGACATGACAGCAGCATCATAATTTCGCCCTAATGCACGATAAACAATAAATATAGCAACGAGCACTGTTGCAATAACCTGAGTGATTAATATTATGGTTAATGGCAATGCTAATTCGTAAAGTTCCCAAAGCTTTAATTTCATCATCGCCATAACTAAAAACATTTCTAACGATATTGTTGAAATTAATACCACTGTACTACGCGATATTTTGATAATTGGTTTTCTTTCATTAAATGAATGGAAAATAACACCAACAAATAAACTAAAAATATGTCCTGGAATAGTAAACCCTGTAGCTTCACTGATCCATTTAGCTGTTGGCATACCAATAGCAAGTATTGATAAAATAACGGCCCCTGTGACGATACACTGCTGAGGCGTGACCTTATCTTCCTTACTTTCCTTTTCAGTTAAGTCATCCAAATCAATATGATCGGTTTCAATTTTTAAGTTATTTCTTTTTATCAACCAGTTTCCTACTGGCCCACCTAATATTGAGCCGGCGATCAGCCCAAATGTTGAAGCGGCGAGTCCGACATTCAGTGCTTGGTCGTAACCAAAAGATTCGATAAGAGGAGCCAAAGAAGCCGCCATACCGTGACCACCTTGCATGGAGGCTTGGCCCGCCATCATCGCAATTAATGGTTCGATATCTAAAACATAAGATAAGCCAAGGCTAACACCATTTTGGGCGAACGCTAGCCCCCAACAAATAACCATATACAATAATAATATCTTACCGCCACTAACAAGTAATTTAACCCCCGTCATCAAACCGATAGTGACGAAAAACACATACATAGATAAATCATATAATGTATTATCAAAACTTAGTTCTACAATATTAAATTGGTATGCTAACCACATAATGACGGAAAATATAAACCCGCCAATAACAGGGCTAGGAATCGAATACTTCATAAAAAATGGAAACTTTTTTATAATTACATTGCTCGCAATTAATAATAAGGCCCCTAATGCTGTAAATGTAATCATATCCAGTTTTATTGTTAACATTTCATCTGTGACCATAAATTAGAATCCTTTTGTATTTATATATATTTGGATTAATTATTATTTTGTGGCGCCACTTTGGTAATAATTTATTAACAACTACAACTTTAAGATATACATATCTGCTAAGAATAAAAGTGATATTTTTGATCCTATGGTTTCATAAAATGAAACCTTTTCTGAAATAAAAAATAATTTTAAAAATTAAAATAAAAACATATCAATTATGTTATTTGTGTCTCAATAGAAAGTAAGTTAAATTAACAATTAGTGATTGATTTCACGTAATAGGTATAAATATGCATAATAAAAAATTAACTGAAAAAGATTTAAAATCATTGCGGGTTTTTATTTCCGTTGCTGAGGCGGGGGGCTTTTCTATCGCAGAGAAAAAACTCAGTATGTCTAAAGCCTCAATAAGTCGTCACATCCGTGAAATTGAAGATAAATTGGGAGTACAGCTCTGTGAAAGAGGCCCTGCAGGCTTTAAACTCACAGAATCGGGTTTGTTAGTGATTGAAAAAGCTAACATGGCCTTGACAGCTTTGGATAATATTAAGACAGAAGTAGATGAGTTACATGGAATTTTATCTGGGACACTTGTGATTGGTGTTATCGAACATATCTTGATTGACCCACTTTGCCACCTTTCATCCACCATTTCTCAATTCACCCAAGCGGCTCCCAACGTTAAATTAGAGCTGATTATACTCAACCATAACCAATTAAACCGAGCACTTAGTGATAGAACTATTCATATTGGTATTAGGGGGCAATATCATGAAAATAGCCGTTTTAATTACCAATTTTTATTTATTGAAAAACATAAGCTGTATATTTCGGCTAAAAGCGCTCCAAATAAGCACAATCTAGCATTAGTCTACCGCCCTCACCCATTCACAGAAAGTATTCTAGCTTCAGGTGAATTTAATAAAGGCCCTGAAGCTGCGGGGCTTGAAGCTGTCGCAACCTTTATTGCATCAGGTCACTATGTCGGAATATTGCCTGAAAATTACGCATCTCAAATTAATTTTCGCCATTCCCTTATAGAAGTGGAACACTCTCCCGTTTTTCATAACCGAATTTGTGCTATCACTGAAGCCAGCAAACCCCTCACACAAAGTGAGTCATTATTTTTAAAATTACTCTCACATTCAGGTGAACAACTTGATTAAACAAATAAAAAACCCCCAATAAGTCACCTTACCGGGGGGTTATTAAAAATTAAATCAGTATTAATTATAGAACATCAATACAGTTTAATTCTTTAAATGCCTGCTCTAAACGAACAACCATTGAATCTTGTGCTTTACGCAGCCATACACGTGGGTCATAGTATTTTTTGTTAGGTTTATCAGCACCCTCAGGGTTACCTAACTGACCTTGTAAATAGCCTTCGTTCTTTTTGTAGTACTGTAAGATACCATCCCAAGTAGCCCATTGGGTATCAGTATCGATGTTCATTTTGATCACACCGTAGCCTACAGCTTCTTTGATTTCTTCAGCGCTTGAACCTGAACCGCCATGGAATACGAAATCTAAACTGTTGTGTGGCAGGTTATATTTCTCAGAAACATAGTCTTGTGAATTACGCAGAATTTTTGGCGTTAACTGTACGTTACCTGGTTTATAAACACCATGGACGTTACCAAATGAAGCCGCAATAGTGAAACGAGGGCTAATTGCGCTCAGTTTCTCATAGGCGTATGCAACATCTTCTGGTTGAGTATACAGTTCTGAGCTATCCATACCAGTGTTATCAACACCGTCTTCTTCACCGCCAGTACAGCCTAATTCGATTTCCAGAGTCATATCGATTTTAGCCATACGCGCTAAGTATTTAGAACAGATTTCAATGTTTTCTTCTAAAGATTCTTCTGATAAGTCAATCATATGGGAAGAAAACAGTGGTTTACCTGTTTTCGCATAGTGTTTTTCACCTGCATCCAGTAAACCGTCAATCCATGGCAGTAATTTACGTGCGCAGTGGTCAGTATGCAGAATAACTGGAACACCGTAATGTTCTGCCATTTGATGTACGTGATAAGCACCTGAGATTGCACCTAAAATTGCTGCTTGTTGCCCTTCTGCTTTCAGGCCTTTACCTGCGATAAATGCAGCACCACCATTTGAAAACTGAACGATAACTGGTGCACGTACTTTTGCTGCTGCTTCAAGTACCGCATTAATTGAATCAGTACCAACACAGTTCACTGCTGGCAATGCAAAGTTATTTTCTTTGGCAACTGCGAAAACTTTCTGTACATCATCACCCGTGATAACACCCGGTTTAACAAAATCAAAAATTTTAGACATGTGAAAAGGTCCTGTGGTGAACAGGCAGCCTACGCTGCCTGTTGTGTATGAAAAAATTAATTACGATTTAGCTCGTTCTTCTAGCATCACAACGGCAGGGAGTTTCTTACCTTCAACGAACTCAAGGAAAGCACCACCGCCCGTAGAGATATATGAAATTTTGTCAGCGATACCGAATAAATCGATAGCTGCTAAGGTGTCACCACCTCCTGCGATAGAGAATGCGTCGCTATCTGCGATTGCTCTCGCCACAATTTCAGTTCCTTTGCGGAAATTAGGGAACTCAAACACGCCAACAGGGCCATTCCATAAAATGGTTTTTGCATTTTTGAGGATTTCGGCCAAACGCTCTGCTGACTTATCACCTAAATCCAGAATTTGCTCGTCATCTTTAATTTCAGTGCTTGATTTTAATGTTGCTTCTGCGGTTTCTGAAAACTCGGTTGCAACACGGACATCAGTCGGCACTGGAATTTGGCAGTTAGCCAGTAGTTTTTTCGCCTCTGGGATTAAATCATCTTCATACAAAGAGCGACCAACATTGTTCCCTTCAGCTGCGATGAAGGTATTTGCAATCCCCCCACCTACAATCAGTTGGTCAGCAATTTTAGACAGAGAATCTAATACTGTCAGTTTAGTGGATACTTTAGAGCCACCCACAATCGCCACCATTGGACGAGCAGGGTTACCCAATGCTTTACCCAGTGCTTCCAGTTCATTGCTTAACAGTGGACCCGCACAAGCAACTGGAGAGAATTTTGCAACGCCATGAGTTGACGCTTGCGCACGGTGAGCCGTACCAAATGCATCCATGACATATACATCACATAGTGCTGCATATTGTTTTGATAGCGTTTCATCGTCTTTTTTCTCGCCTTTATTAAAGCGAACGTTTTCCAGAACAACTAATTCGCCATCTGCGATTTCGACACCGTTTAAGTAGTCTTTAACTAAACGAACAGGGTAATCAATTTTGTCGGCCAGATAGTCAACAACAGGTTGCAGTGAAAACTCTTCGTTGTACTCGCCTTCGGTCGGGCGACCAAGGTGAGAAGTGACCATGACTTTAGCGCCTTGTTTAAGAGCAGCTTCAATGGTTGGTAATGAAGCACGAATACGTGCATCAGAAGTAACTTTGCCATCTTTTACAGGGACGTTTAAGTCAGAACGGATGAAAACACGTTTACCCGCTAAGTCTAAATCGGTCATCTTAATTACAGACATGGTGAATCCTCTTGTTGATTCTCTATAAAGTTGCTATTAACTACTGCGCGGAAGCTATCTAGGATAGTGTCCGTTGTCTGTCAGTAGCCAATTAGTTTAAACCTGTTCGCCGAAACCGACGGCTGCCATCGCTAGTGTAGTATCTAGCATCCGGTTAGCAAACCCCCATTCGTTATCACACCAAACCAGGGTTTTAATTAAATGTTTTCCGCTAACTCGCGTTTGCGTACCATCAATGATAGCACTGTGCGGGTCATGATTAAAATCCATCGACACGAGCGGTAATTCTGTGTAGTCCACTATACCACGAAAATGCCCTTGTGCAGCGCTTCGCAATAGTTGGTTCACTTTTTCGACGCAAACATCGTCATGTACGGTAACACTCAAATCAATCGCTGTCACATTGGTCGTGGGTACACGGACGGAAATCGCTTCAAAGTGATCTTTAAATTTAGGGAAAATACGGGTAATCCCCGCAGCTAATTTGGTGTCAACTGGAATAATCGACTGGCTTGCCGCACGTGTTCTGCGTAAATCTTTATGATAAGCATCGATAACGGGTTGGTCATTCATGGAGGCGTGGATAGTGGTCACAGTGCCCGATTCAATGCCAAAGCTGTCATCCAGTAATTTGATAATCGGGATAATGCAATTTGTCGTACAAGACGCGTTAGAAACAATGTTATCGCTTGCCGTTAAGCTTTCATGATTAACCCCATACACGATCGTGGCATCAAGGTCATCCGTACCGGGGTGTGAAAATAATACTTTTTTTGCCCCTGCGGTTAAATGTTGCAAGCCATCATCCCGCGAGCCATAAACCCCACTACAATCAAGAACGATATCAATGCCTAATTCTTTCCAAGGTAGCTCACCAATATCGGCTTGGTGAAATAAGCGAATGTTGTCATCACCAACCTGTAAAAGTTCACCGCTAAGCCTTACATCCCACGCAAACCGCCCATGACTAGAGTCATACTTTAGCAAGTGCGCAACCCCTTCCGGTTCAGCGAGTTCATTAATTGCGATAACTTGAACTTCGGCTCGGCGGCTAGTTTCATATAACGCCCGTAATACACTGCGACCGATTCGGCCAAAGCCATTAATTGCTACCCTGATAGCCATTGCGTACCTTGTATATAAGCAAAATCATACGGTTGCTAAAGACTGCTGACGCATGTGAGTTTATTTTCAACTTACCCCGTAAACAGACTTTAGTCATGATATTTAAACCTGTGATTTGAAGTCATTAGCTGCTAACTATTTAGTATAAAACATAAGCACTTACTACATTCAAACCTGAAGTGAGTCACTAAAATAACCAGAGAACTTCAGCAGGCCATAAGGATAACTGACTCACATTAACTCTACTGCTCATTTTAACAGTCAAACATCAAAAATGTGCTACAACCGACATTTTTTGAAAAAATTTTCATTCTACGCTACTCAACTGAAACGCTTCAGCTTATCTAGAGTTAGATTAAGGGATATATTTACAGAACGCAATAGAAAAGCAGATATTCATGCACAAAAAAACAACGCCCAACTCATCGTCAAGCGTTGTTAAGTCACATAACCGGAATTAGCCGTAAACCCCTGCTAATTCCTTAACATTTTTATTTCAATAAAGACTTAGCCGCTTCAACCGCTTTTTCTACGGTAATGCCAAACTCTTTGAATAGCTCTTCAGCCGGTGCAGACTCACCAAAAGAATGCATACCGATGATGGCGCCATTTAAGCCTGTATATTTGAACCAGTAATCGGCAATACCAGCTTCAATAGCAACACGTGCGCTAACATTTGCAGGTAATACCGCTTCACGGTAAGCCGCATCTTGTTTATCGAATGCATCGGTAGAAGGCATGGATACAACACGAACTTTACGGCCTTCTGCTGACAGTTGTTCTGCCGCTTTAACCGCTAATTCCACTTCAGAACCTGTCGCAATAAAGATTAGCTCAGGAGTGCCCGCGCAATCTTTCAGGATGTAAGCACCTTTCTCGATATTCGCTAGTTGCTCAGCAGTACGTGGCTGTTGCTCTAAATTCTGACGAGAGAAAATCAGTGCGCTTGGGCCATCTTTACGCTCAATGGCATATTTCCATGCAACCGCAGATTCAACTTGGTCACAAGGACGCCATGTGCTGAGGTTTGGAGTAACGCGCAGGCTAGCTAACTGTTCAACTGGTTGGTGAGTTGGACCGTCTTCCCCCAGACCAATAGAATCATGTGTATAAACGAAGATGCTGCGAATTTTCATTAACGCGGCCATACGAACAGCATTACGTGCGTATTCAACAAACATCAGGAATGTTGCACCGTAAGGGATGAAACCACCATGTAATGCAATACCATTCATGATAGCTGACATACCAAATTCGCGTACACCGTAATGAATGTAGTTACCTGCAAGGTCAACATTCAATGCTTTCGAACCTGACCACATGGTCAAGTTACTTGGCGCTAAGTCCGCAGACCCACCCATAAATTCAGGTAATACTTTACCAAACGCTTCTAAAGCATTTTGTGATGCTTTACGGCTTGCAATGTTCGCTGGGTTTTGTTGTAGTTTTTCAACAAACTGTTTCGCTTCAACATCAAAGTTTGCTGGTAATTCACCGTTCATACGACGAGTAAACTCAGCCGCTAACTCAGGGAACTGAGCGGTATACGCTGCGAATTTTTTATCCCATGCGCTTTGTTTTTCTTTACCTGCAACACGCGCGTCCCAAGCTTCATAAATATCTTTAGGGATTTCGAATGGGCCGTAGTTCCAACCTAATGCTTCACGTGTTGCTGCAATTTCTGCATCACCCAAAGGTGCACCATGGACAGACTCAGAACCCGCTTTATTTGGCGAACCAAAACCAATAATGGTTTTGCACATAATCAGCGTTGGTTTGTCTGTTTGGTTTTTCGCTTCATTAACAGCCGCATTGATTTGCGCTGCATCGTGACCATCAATATCACGGATCACATGCCAGCCATAAGATTCGAAACGTGCTGCTGTATCATCAGTAAACCAACCTTCAACTTCACCATCAATCGAGATGCCGTTGTCGTCATAAAAAGCGATCAGTTTATTTAATTTGAGAGTACCCGCTAAAGAACAGGCTTCATGAGAGATACCTTCCATCATACAGCCATCACCCATGAAAACATAAGTATGGTGATCAACAATATCATGGCTAGGACGGTTGAATTGCGCTGCTAATGTGCGCTCTGCGATAGCAAAACCGACTGCATTTGCAATGCCTTGCCCTAAAGGACCTGTCGTAGTTTCAACACCTGGAGTATAACCATATTCAGGGTGACCCGGTGTTTTAGAATGTAATTGGCGGAAGTTTTTTAACTCTTCAATAGGTAAATCATAACCTGCAAGATGCAACAAGCTATAAATTAACATAGAGCCATGACCATTGGATAATACAAAGCGGTCACGGTTCGCCCAGTGTGGGTCTGCTGGGTTATGATTCATATGGTCACGCCACAGCACTTCAGCAATATCAGCCATGCCCATTGGCGCGCCAGGATGCCCTGATTTTGCTTTTTGAACCGCATCCATACTTAGAAAGCGGATAGCATTAGCAAGGGTTTTACGAGTCGTCATCAGTATACTCCAGGTAGGATAAAAACGTACTTAAACCAATTTTTACAACGCGATATAAATACTTCTACTTCTATTAACACCTACACACCAACCATTCAGTTTATCAATGCATAACAACTTTTTCAGTCTTTTAACTGATACCATTAGCCACAAGAGCTTACACATGACAACTTGAATATTATGAGCAGAGTGATTGAAAGTAACGTAATTCCATTCATACCGCAATATTTGCTATGTTCATGGCAGCAGATCGAAAAAAATTAAACTGCTGCAAAGCTGAATCCATTCCATTGCGCAAAATATCCCTTAGGGCTTACATTTTTGCGCAATTGACTAGTCTTATTAAACCTGAGTTCACGGTCTGGGATCAAGGTGATTTATCCATCTTAAGCATTTAGCTGCCACAATAGTGATAATAGGCAAAGTTTTAGGCAAAAAAAGTATGAAAAACTACCGACTGCTTCCGAGTGTAAACCTAAGCAAGGTTGGCTCCAAAAGGGGTTATATTTCAAATCATAAGAAAAAAGCCAGAGACTGGCTAATCTCTGGCTTATCATTGGCCCATACTGAAAAATAGCCCGCTTGATGAGTGGCTTTCTTACTCTACTTAGCCCCTTCGCAGTTACCAATTGAATAATATTTATTAAAAATAACGATATACTTACGGCTTTTCTTTTTCATACTACTATCACGAAACTCTTGCTGAGGTAGTAGATACAGCATTAATGGCACCTCATTTTCATCAACCTCACAGCTTTGATGAATCAATACACGAAAATAAGTATTTCCTGTATTTTTCAATACGCCGCTATCACTATTTATTTCATATTTAAAATCAATATTTTTAGGCCTTACCACAAAGTAAGTTTCCAAACTGACTGTTGGATAAAATAAAGATTGTCGGTTTTGCCTGTTATCACTTTGAACATCAAGGGCTGTTTCACTAATCACAATCTTATAATAACGTTCTTTATTATCTTCTTGACCACGATAAAAAATTTTAAAATATTCCTGTTCTCCTGGTAGTAGGACTTTTTTCAATGGAGTGAAAATAATTTCCCCATCCTTAATCGCGTTTCCTTGTTCTTTTTCGTTTGGTTTATCAATTTGATAAGCACTAAAAGTATATAAATTTACCTTTTTCGTATCATTAACATACGGTTTTGAAAAAAAACTATTATTAGGTTCTAATGAAGAAATATCCGAACTCAAATAAAGCGCATATGCCTTTCCAAAAAATAAAAGCAATAGTAACAACAAGCTACTGAATAATTGTTTTCTACGTACTTTCATTATTATATTAGCGGACAGGAGCATCGACTTAATATTACAAATGTACATCTGGTCCCGTCCAAGTCGCTTTTACAGCCACAGTTCCACTTGCCGATACCGTTCCTAGCCAATCAATACCATCTAACGTAAACAAAGAGTTTGAATCATTCATTGGGAACCGTAAATCTAAGTTGGTACGATAAAAAGAGCCTAAATCTTGATTGGGAATATCCCATGGAGTTTCCGTCCATAATGCATTATCCATAGAGACTTCCGTGCCATCGCAACTTGAACGATAAGACTCCTCAACTCCCGATGCGTTCTTAAACGAAAGGTAAGCTGGAAAAGGGACATGGAACTTATCATCATCCGAACTAAATAAGCAGTAAGCTTGCCCACTCACATTAACCGTAGGCCCCTCTACTCTAGCGGTAATTGAGTCGGCCTGCCTTGGACCACTTGTTGTTACAATATAATTAAACTCAATTGCAGGTTCATTGGCTCCAACTTTACCTGTTTTTGACGGATTTGGAATAAAATCAGAAGGAACAATACTGATACTATAGTCACGAGGCTTAATCACTAACTGATTTGAGGGGGTAAATTCATAATATCCCGATTGTGGCGCTGCAGCTGGGTTAGTAAATGAAAAAGTAAAGAAATCCTGGCTATTAGTAAAATCGACGTTGTTCGTAATTAACTGCTTAAAAAACGTATTAGAAAAAAAGATAGATACGGAATCATTCGAAGTTTTGAAATAAGTGTTTGCTGCGTAAGTAGAATTATAATTCCACCAAATATTTGACCCGTCATCAGGACCTATTTTTATTGATGCGCTCGCAGGCGTAAATGGAATTAACGTTGAGTTAACTTTTAAACTCAATAAGATATTTGCAAAAATATCCCCTGATGTCTCATGCTTAACAACTTGGCATATCAAGCCATTCACATTAGCAACAATGCCAATCCGGCAAAATTGAGCCCCTGGCCCCAAACTTGGATTACCATTGCTATCAATATAAACCTCTTGCATCGCACCTGTTGAGCTCAACTTTATATGCCCTGCCTTCGTCATCGTAAATTCATGAGAAGCAATAATATTTCCACCGACTCCTTGGCAGGTCTCGCCCTTAGAAGGGTCATAATCAATATTTGTCATGCAGGCACGATAACTATATGTCTCAACCGCACCAACAGGGAGTTTCTGAAAATATTGGTAAGTCGACTCACTAAATATACCTCGAGCATAAATGCCTTCACCTAAGGTGTCAGATTGCACTATCTTATATGCACCGTTTTTTCCAATATATTGAGCTGGCCAATAACCGCTATCACGATGACAGTAATTACGCATACAGCGGTTACCAATAAACGGGCTGTCGATGGGGGAGTTTTCAAACCAAATATCTACATTTTGGTTTGCTCTAATGGCAGTATTGGTATACCCCATATAACCTAAGCTCTCCTGTGATTTTGCTGAATAACGGGAAAACTTATTCGCCCCTGTAAATCGTGGGTCTAATGATCTGGGAGTAACGAAGTATTCATCATCTATCCCATTTTCAATAAAAACATAGGAATTACTAAGGGCTATCGCTATGACAGAGGAACTATAAAAGCCACTAAGCAATGCTAACACCGGAAGTAATGTATACATTATTTTATTTATCATAAAATTCTCATTGTCTTAATGCGACGGTTTTCTGTGGATCACAGGTTACATCACCTAACCATAACGCCCCTCTAGCACCCTCTAAATTCAAATCAGCTTCGCAAATTGTTTGCTCATCTTCTTGTAAAAGAGAAATAACGGGGTAACGAATATCGACATCCATCGAAAATTCGCCATTATGATCTGTTTTTGTTCGGCCAATATGATTGCGGATTGATGCATATTTTATAAACTCACCATCAGGGGATTTAAGGCGACCAAATACCGTGACTAATTGCCTGACCTCTGGTTTATAAAAAGCGATATTTCCAGGGTATAAAGTGACAGATTTATTTCGTCCAGAGACAATATCAAAACTATCTTTAGACTTAGCGTCATTCATTAATTGAATGTCATAATCAGAATAAGGTGATAATGGGATAAATGTGTTCGTACCACTAATTGGATAACTTTGCCCATTAACACGAGCTGTCATACTCCCCGCGCCATGTATATCCGAATGGATAATAACACCCGACTTCCCTTGTTGACCGCTCGGCATAACTGTTCCATTGCTATATGCAACAGCACCTCTTGAGGTAAAATTACCATTTATTCTATTGCTGTCAGGTCGGTTAATAGTCACCATGCCCGAGTTATATTTAGTTTCATAAGAGGCGTAACCCATGGTTGAGAAATCAGACTCCCCATTATTTTTATCTCTAACCAACTTAGAAACTGAGCCGCCTATATTCGTAATTGCCGAATTTTCAAAATTTTTATTAGCATAAATATTTGCTTTCATGTTGCCATTACTTGATGAAAGCCCAGTGCTTAACCATGTTGATAAAGGTAATGAAAAATCAAGGCTAATAAATTTTTCATTCATACTTTTTTGGTCATCATAGTGGTAACGCTGTACGCCTGTTCTTAAGCCAACCGTACCATAGCGGCCTGAAAATAGCGTATTTGCATACTCATAGTTGATAGAATCACCGCCAATACGTTTATCTGTTGTACGACTAATGGTAAATGACCCTGCTCGCTCAAAGACTTTATCAATATTTAATGTTGCACCGTAAGAGTAGCTATTTGAGTCATAGATAGGTAATTCGCCTTTTACTACCGCTTTTTCTTTTGATGCCCAAATAGAACCGTAACCATCAGGAATACTTGACGATAGGGTAGCAATATTCCGATGACTGCCATGATTCTCAAACATCCCCTGCCAAGACAATGAGATATACTGATTTAAAGAAAGGTTAATGCTACTTTCATTAATCAAAAAATCATCATAGCCGTAATTAGACATCTGAATGTTAACCCCAGATAAGACAGGGAAACTTTTTGCTGCAGAAACCCCGAATAAATAACTTTGCTTGAGCGGCTCACGTTGAGTGTATTTCCCTCTCACATAACGCTTCTTATCAAAATCAACATATCCCCCGTAAATCTCCCAGTTGAGTTTGTCAAAATTGACACCTCTTCCCCCGAAAGATTTATTAATAGTTTGATGTTGAGTTGTCACAATCTTGCCATCCACAACCGTTTCAATAGTAACGTCATAGATACCAAATGGTAGAATACTGGTGTCTACTTCAAAGCTTCCCATTGGGAAATTTTGAATGTTTAATAATTTTCCATCGCGATATATACGAGCTTCACCAGGACTATTCAAAAAGACGTAAATAGGGGTTAACGAATATTTTGAATTGACCACGACACTCGAAGCATTATTACCAACTGAAACCGCATAAATTTTGCTGCTATTTAACGTTGTTAAACTAGCGATAGACTGTAAGTTCCATGTACTCATTAACCCGAGAGCGAAGCGTAACCCATTAAAATCACGCTCATACATTGCTCGATAGAGCTCAGTATTAGAGTTTGACTTTCCAATACTGTACGCCGAAGCATTAATATTGATATGATGCTCTGCGATCGCAAATAGGGTATCTAAATTAAAATAACTACTAGATGAATTTTTACCTTTTTTTATCTGACTCTGAAAAATACCGAAGTCATAATTAACTACGGAAGAGAAAGCATCAACAGACGAATTTCCAAGAGAAAATTGGCGTATTTTTTCCTGAGGAGCAAATGCATCACTATCCACATCTAAAGATAGATTAAATGAGGATACATCGAGTTGTAACCATGCATTTTTATCAACTTCAATATTATTTGTCTCATTGAAGAATGACTCTTTCTTACTTTCTAATTTTTCAATTAATAATTGGTTTAATTTTGGTCCTTGACTAGCATCAACTAAATGAATGTTCGCAAGCTTAATCTTTCCTTGTTCTACAACTATAATAGCATCTGCTATCTTATCTTCACTTTGATTCTTCTCTATATCGCTATTTAGACGTAAAAATACAGGGACAGACATACCTTCTTCCAACGCAATAACAAAAGCAGGAGGAATAATATACCCTCCAACTTTAATACGCTTTATGTCCCTAGCATAAATAGCATTTGAAAAAATAAAGCTTATTATTGATAACGTAATAATACTTTTATGCATAATTAAGCCCTAACCCTGCTATTTGACAACAATGAAATTCCCTTTGTGCCAAATACCAATACTTGTTTTTTTATTATTTACATTGACTAATTGAAGTTTCACTGCCAAGTTTGGCATCAAGTAATAGCGCTCTCGACATATACCTTCAATTCCAAAAGTTATTTTTTCTGTTAAGCAAGGGCCTGATGCAACAACACGGAAAGAAGTATTTCCTAAATTAGCAACTTGGTATTTTTCATATTGATATCGAAAGTTTTCCACCCTAGGAGCGACAACAAGTATCGTGCTTATCGTCGCTGATGTTGTTGCAGAGGCTGATTTTGAACTTTTCGTTATTCCGCTTTCACTTATTGGGTCATCTTTCCAATTTAATCGGTAGTAACGTTCTTGATCATCTTTAGGGCCATTATAAATAATTTTAAATATGTCTCTTGCTTTGCCCGGAAGAATAATATTCGCTGGTGTTGACAATATCTCATTAGGGTCATTAACGGGAATAACTTTTCCATTCTCTAAAGGAGAATCTATTTTTTCAATGCTTAAATTTACCAACCTTGCTGCATCGACCGTATTTTCAATTTCCTTTGACAAGGTGTTTTCTTCAGAAGAAATAATTTCTGTTATATTCCCAACATTAACAGCCAAACTATTTTTCAGTGGAATAATTGATAATAAAATGAGCGCAAGAATTGTTTTTTTCATAATAAAACTCAAATAAAAGACGATAAAGATACTATTTCCTTATATTATCTTTATCGTAATAAAGGATTTGTTATTTAATTAATGAAATAACTTATGGTGTAACAAAAGTTCCTTCCCAATTTGCAGTAAATTGAACTTTTACATCACCATCCCAAACGCCATCAGCAAGATCTTTAAATTCAGCTGCCGCACCTGCAGATTCTGCACTTGCAATAACGAATGTAAATTCACCACGGTCTGTTGCACGGTCAGAACCATTATAAACACCATCAGCAGCTAAATTATCTAAACCAGACGTTAAACCACCAGCAACATCAATTAAAGTTGTCTCCGTTGCCGTATCTAAGTCAGTTCCATTCCATTTAACACCCACTTTTAATGTGGAGTTATCAGTAGTTCTTGATAATGTATTAGCAATCACTTTTGAGGTTAATTTAAAATCTGTAGCACCTGACTGCCCTTGAATAGCAACATCAAATGCCCCATTTTGCTGATTAAAACTTTGTTGGCCTTCGGCATAATTAAATGTCAGGCTTTTTAACGGAGTAACAACTAACATACTTGTTGTATCTTTAATTGCGGTTGCTTGCCATGTTGCGGTCGCTTGTGCAGTGCGCGTATCCGCATTCGCAACAGTAGCAAAAGAAGCAGCAATAATCCCAGATAATAGTACAGACGATATTCTTTTATTAAACATTGTTATTCTCTCTAATTAAAATTAAATACATACCAAATAAAAATTACATAGTATAAAAAACACTTTTAGTTGTGTTTTTTATAAAATATAATCTTGACCACTAAAAATGTAATTAAAAAATATTTTTATTATTATTTTTTATTTAAAAAATTATCCATTAAGTAATTACTTAACAAGTAATTTTTTTTATTAGATTCTTCCTTAGCCATTTTTATATCAAAGTCATGTTCATTTTGAACAAACATTATTAGTTCAACCCAATTTTTATCTAGTATATTCAAAAGTTGACTTAATTGGTCTATGGTCAAAGATGTTTTTCCAGTTTCATAGCGTGAAATTTGTTGCTGGCTGACATGCATTAACTTTGCTAGTTGCTTTCCCGTTAGATTTTTTTCTTTTCTGGACTTTCGTAAAAAAACCCCCGCATAATAACTTAAGTTATTTACTTCCATAAGCATTTCCAAAATTTTCCCGATGACAAAATTCAAGTAAAATCATTCAATAAATGATAATCATTAATATATTTATATTTAATAGGATAAATTATTTGATAATAATTCTCTGACTATTAATTTATACTTAATAATATAAATTGATTAAAAAACGTGTAAAAATGTTTAAACCTATCAATGTTAGAAAATCAATAGATTAACTCTATTTAGGTGTTTTTTATGAACCACATTTCAGTTTTATCACCAGATAAAACACGTAGTCAGAGTAGAAAAATGATAAGTAACTATGTGATAAGTAAATTATTTTTTGATGTGAAAATATTGTTTTTTATATTAGTAAAATAAGTTGCAAAAATTATTTTAATTAAAACATAATATATTTAATGGACATTTAAATTAATACTATTTTTCATTTTGTTACAATTTGGCATGTAATGTATAAATAAATTATTACGATAACACATAATATGAGTATTAAGGATTTATCTCTACGAAGAGATCATTATTTAGCGTTAAGATCGAGTATGATATATTTATTGATGTAAATCAAAAATGTATTCAGTTAATTTTACTCTTTTGAAGAATTTAAAAAATAAAATAATAACTAGAATAACAATCGTAACCGAAACAATTCATCAATGATATAAAAAGTACACACCCTCAATTCGCCAAATACAGCATAAAAATCGACCTATTTTAGCCCATTAAATTAATAACCAAATAAAATAGTTTCAGTAAAAAATTGATTAACCTACCACAAAATAGGTAACCATTTGCTAAAAAACAGCTCTTATTAATAAACTGATTGTTATCTATTTAGTCATTTAGCCTTTCAATGATACAACGCAGTTGATAGTGACAGCTCTCCATCCGATTGAACAAAGGTCTAAAATTAAACTTTTTTAGTCTAATATACAGATGGTTAAGCAACTGATAATGAAATAAAACTATTTTGACAAGATGAGATGATGAGACAAAAAAAAGCCCCGAGTTAAAAACTCAGGGCTTTAATATTTGGCGGAACGGACGGGACTCGAACCCGCGACCCCCTGCGTGACAGGCAGGTATTCTAACCAACTGAACTACCGCTCCGGATGTTCCCTTCTGGGAACGCCAAGCATATTACGAATACTTTGCAGCCCCGTCAATACTTTTTCTTGGGAAATCGCGCAGTTGAGCAGTTTTTAGCCTTAAATAGCACACTTAATTTGCATGCCATCATTTGTACCAATACATTCTATATATCAATGTAAATTTTCAGCCTCATCAGAAGACTGCCGCCAAAGACAAGGTTTTCCCCCTTTCTTATCGACAATGTCTAATCGCGCTTCGTGGGCAATGACCTCTTCATCGGAAGCATAGAGTACTTTCAAGCCTGTTGTCGGTCGTTCAATTCTTTGTATTTCATTGGCTTGCTCATTATCGGCGGACTCAGACTCCATCGAAAATGACAACGATGTTTGCCCACCCGTCATTGCTAAATAGACGTCAGATAAAATCTCCGCATCGAGCAATGCCCCGTGTAAAGTACGCTTAGTGTTATCAATTAGATAACGATCGCACAATGCATCTAAGTTGTTTCTCTTTCCGGGGAAAAGGCGACGAGCTAAAACCAAGCTGTCCGTGATCGTACAAAAGTCAGCCGTTGGTGGAATACCTTTATTGAGCTTACGAAATTCATGATCCATAAACCCGATATCGAAGGGGGCATTATGAATGACTAATTCAGCGCCACGAATAAATTCAATAAATTCATCCGCAATATCTGCAAAAACGGGCTTATCTTGCAAAAACTCATCGCTGATCCCATGCACTTCAAATGCTTCAGGGTCCACTAAGCGATCGGGTTTAATGTACACATGAAAATTACGCCCTGTGAGTCGGCGGTTAATCACTTCAACTGCACCAATCTCAATTATATTGTGCCCTTCATAATGAACACCGAGTTTATTCATACCGGTTGTTTCAGTATCAAGAACAATTTGTCTGGTTATCACCGTGCTCATAATGTTTTTTTGTGTCAAACTAGAAAGGAACGAATAATATAGAGTGTAACAGAAATGACAAAGCAGGTAGAAATTTTCACGGACGGTTCCTGTTTGGGTAACCCTGGCCCGGGGGGATATGGTGTTGTTCTACGTTATCAACAGCATGAAAAAACGTTGAGTGATGGGTATTTTTTAACCACAAATAACCGGATGGAACTACTTGCGGCTATTGTCGCCCTAGAATCACTGAAACGGCCTTGTGATATCATATTAACCACTGACAGCCAGTACGTCCGCCAAGGGATCACCCAATGGATCCACGGTTGGAAACGCAGACAATGGCGTAAAGCGGATAAGTCTCCCGTTGTCAATGTAGACTTATGGAAGCGCCTCGATGAAGCTATCCAACGTCACACTATCGACTGGCGCTGGGTTAAAGGGCACGCAGGTCACCCAGAAAACGAAAAATGCGATGAGCTTGCTCGCGCGGCGGCGTCATCTCCAACCAAAGAAGATACCGGCTACCAACCTGCACAAGATTAACGATTATGGTTAACTTTAGTGCGTTCACTCAGCTCTTTTGCCGCACCTAAAGCCGTGCCTATTTTAACTTTCGGCTGCTTAAATTTTAACGGCGTTGGCGTGAGCGGATAAGTCCGTTTTCGCGCCACAATAACACTTAGTACCCCTATACCACCGCCATGTTTATTAATCCGTCTGTGTGAATTCATCCAAGGGATAACATGACAATTACGATGATATAAAACTTCATAGTTTAATAAACTTAGCCAATCAAATACCCTTAAAGCAGGAAAAAACCGGCTACAATAAGGTTGCCGTTTACGTAGAACAGGTACTAACTTTGCTAACCCTGCTAAGCTAAAGGGGTTAAACCCTGAAATAACTAGCCACCCATCATCAATTAATACACGGTCGACCTCCCTTAGAAGCCAATGTGGGTCGCTATCATAGGCTAAACAATGAGCCATTAAGCATGCATCAATTGATTTCTCAGTAAAGGGCAACGCCCCCGGTTGAGCAATAAGATTAAACCGCGGGTCATTATTCCCAACATTGAACTGATGAGAAATTAGGCACTCTTGGGTCTGGATTTCAGTACTTAAATGGCCTAACTTAAGGAGATGAAAACCAAATATCTTTGGCCACCAAGGCCTTAATTGGTTTTCTATAGACTGCCGGTATTGCTCTCCAAAAGGAATATCACACCAACTAACGGGCATTTGGAGCTTTTTATCAATACGTGCAGGCTTCATGAAATTCCCCTATTAACAAGTATCGAGGTCGTTATGGAGTTAATTCGAGTCCCAGCTTTAAATGATAACTACATTTGGGTTTTAGCTGATAACCAGCAGTGTATCATTGTTGACCCTGCGGAGGCAGAGCCTGTGCTCGAAATAATTACCGCACAACATTTAACGCCAGTCGCTATCCTCTTAACTCACCACCATAATGACCATACCGGCGGTGTAAAAGGCATTTTAAACAAATTTACATCGCTACCTGTTTTTGGACCTAAAGAAACTGAAAATAAAGGTGCAACAGAATTAGTCGAAGAAGGTGATACTGTCATTATTAACCAATTTAAATTCCAAGTAATTGCTTTATCTGGGCATACCCTTGGGCATATTGGTTTTTACCAAGCGCCTTATTTGTTTTGCGGTGATACTTTATTTTCAGCTGGTTGTGGGCGTATTTTTGAAGGTACACCAGAACAAATGTGGCAATCTATTCAAAAAATTGCAGCGCTCCCAGACGAAACATTAATATGCTGCGCCCATGAATATACCTTGTCGAACCTTAAATTTGCTCACCATATCTGGCCTGAAAATGAAGCGATTACACAATATTTACAAAAAATAACGCAAATGCGTGACAAACATCAAGCAACAGTTCCTACCCTATTGAAAGATGAGAAGAAAATAAATATTTTCTTGCAATGCGACAATCAACAATTACAAAAAAAACTCGAAATTAATATGCAAAATCCCCCTTTGAGAGCAGTTTTTACCCTTTTACGTCAATTAAAAGATCAATTTTAAAGTTTAATGATTGTCATCATGGGGTGGGATAAGTATTATTGTTCGACTTTTAAACATTGCAACGAAGAACAATAGAATAAAATGAAGAAAATCGCGACACTCATCGCCATTGTTCTGCTGGCAGGATGCCAAACCGCCCCAAAAAATGTTAAGCAGAACAAACCTTCAGCCAATCACACAATTGAAACTGTTGCCTCTCACAACCAAGCAGCAAGTAGACAACTTCCAAAAGTAGATTATGACCTTTGGGGTTACATCAGTGATGAGCTAAAAATGGATATACCTGATAACCCACAAATCAGGGAAATGGCTAACAGTTACCTAAACAAACAACGTTTTGTCTACGATGTGGCATTAAGAGCAGAGCCCTATATGTACCTCATCGTAGACGAAATTAACGAACGTAACTTGCCGATGGAATTAGCATTAATTCCGATTATTGAAAGTTCTTTCAACCCTAAAGCAACTTCACCAGCAAAAGCCGCAGGCCTGTGGCAAATCGTTCCAATTACAGCGCGTTCTTATGGGCTAAAACAAACCCAATGGGTTGATGAACGTAGAGATGTTGTTTCATCAACTAAAGCTGCATTTGATTTACTTGAAAACCTAAATATCATGTTTGGCCATGATTGGGAGCTCACGTTAGCTGCGTATAATTGTGGTGAAGGTTGTGTGCTAAATGCTATTAAAAAGAATGAGGCTGCTGGGTTGCCGACTGATTTCTGGTCCCTTTCTTTGCCAAAAGAAACTAAACAATACGTACCCAAAATTCTAGCTCTCAGCCAAGTGCTGAAAACACCAGAAAAGTACCAAGTTAACCTGCCAACCAGTAATAAAAATAGGGCGTTAACTCAAATTGATGTAGGCCAGCAAATTACACTATCCCAAGCCGCTGAGCTAGCAGGGCTTACTGTAGAATCAGTGAAAACCTATAATTCAGGCTATACTCGAGGCATCACATCGCCAACAGGCCCACATTATATTATGTTACCAACAGCAAAAGCGGAGCAATTTAAAACATCGTTATCTGATCAAGACGTTTTAGAAACCATCCGCCTTGCCGCAATACAAAATCAACAAATTAAAACGGCACAACCGACGGCAATTTCAACAGCTCGCCAAAACCGAGCAAAAATTACGACTTATAAAGTACGTAAAGGGGAATCAGTCGCCAGTATTGCTAAAAAGTTTAATACCACAGCCAAAAATATTCAGAAGCTAAATGGGTTAAAAACGGCGAGTGTGATAATGCCAGGGCAAACATTAAAAGTTTCTAGCCCAATATCGGCAGCAAACAATCGTAAAACGAAAACCTATAAAGTCAGAAAAGGCGATTCCTATTATAGTATTGCAAAACGCCATGGTATCAAGCTCAATGATTTAATGACTTGGAACTCAGGCGTAAAAATGGCTGATTTAAAACCAGGGGTAACCTTAAACCTTTACCTCTAAGTTACCTCCATGAAAAACCTCCCCAATTTTGGTCGAGGTTTTTTCTTATTTAATTATCTTATTTCATTGGTAAAATTAAACTATTTAAATACTCTGAATGGAGTAATACTTTTTATAACATCTTTTGTGTAAACATTTCATATTAGCCGTACTAAAATAACCAAATGGTTAAACGTAATTTAAACATTTTATAAAATTGAGTTTAAGTCGAGCATTTATAGCTCTATTTTAGTCACTTACTAATAAAAATGAAAAAAGTAGTTGATTGGTGGTGACTTATGTAATAATAATGCTATTATTATATCGCGGCTAAACTAGTCCAAGCTGCCAGTCCGTGTTCGAATGTCACTTATGTATAATATTAATAATCTTCGAAAACTTAACGAACTAGCAATAACTTTATATTTTTCAATATATTACTGCTTTATATATGTATATTGAACATAGGTGCTTTTAATTAGTTAACGTGACATTATTATTGATATAACAATACACATAGCAAAAGTCAGATTCGCCCGCGGAGGTGATTATGGATGAATACTCACCCAAAAGACATGATATAGCAGAACTAAAATACTTATGTAACAGTCTCAATAGAGACGCTATCTTAAGTTTGCAAAAAACCAACACACATTGGATTAACGATCTAAGCTCTGCACAAAGTGCAGCTCTAAATGAACTCATTGAACATATCGCAGCTTTTGTCTGGCGATTTAAGATCAAATATCCAAAAGAAAATCTCGTTATATCATTAATTGAAGAGTACCTCGATGAGACTTATGACTTATTTGGTAGCCCAGTCATCACATTAAGTGAAATTATAGATTGGGAAACTATGAATCAAAATCTAGTTTCAGTGCTGGATGATGACCTAAAATGTCTGACCAGCAAAACATAAAATCATTATTTATCTTTAATCAAACAATAACATCGTATGTTACTAAGTTATATTCCATATAAAGAAAGGGCGTTATGACCAAATCTGATTATCTGATGCGTTTGAGAAAATGCACAACAATTGAAACACTTGAGCGTGTCATTGAAAAAAACAAGTATGAACTATCTGATGATGAACTAGAGTTATTCTACTCAGCGGCAGATCATCGTCTTGCTGAACTCACTATGAATAAGCTCTACGATAAAATTCCACCTTCTGTATGGAAGTTTGTTAGATAATACTGTATTAACACGCGCAGATAGTGAATGGTTATAGCCGGTAAATCCACTTATCGGCTGAACTTAATACAATTTTATTTTTAGCATTAATATAGTGCTAGTAGGTTTTTTATTTCTAATTTCCCTGCCTTCTGTTTTTTATCACCATTATAATTAACAATTAATGCGATATTTTTAACTTTATTCTATTTTAATATTAGATATTATTTTAAAGAATAAAAATAAACTTCATATTTATAAATACAATTAAATACAGAACACAAAACTAGCCAATTAATTTGATATAAAAATAAGGGGATTTTTTCTAGTTTAGATGAAAGCAGTGGGATAAATTGGGTGGGAGCCCTGCCAGCGACATCCCGGCACACACGACCCCTGCTATGGCTGCTTCCTTCCGGACCTGACCAAGTTAACAAGTTAGCGTTGCGGGAGAACCAACAGAGCCCCCATTGATTGCTTCTTTCAAAGCAGGGGCATTATGCTTGATAGTCACTAAAATAGCAAGAAAGCCACAGCCAAGTGCTGGTTTATTACACAAGAACCAACATAAGAGATAGAATACTGAAAATTAGCTGCCATCAAATTAGTTTGCTGGTACCATCAGCAACTCCACATCTTTAGTTATACCATTATTGATAACTTCAGCATCAGAATCAGCAATGTATAATAGCTTCCCGTCAGCTTTAATCGTCGCATTGACGGTCAGGGTACCCTCTTGTCTAACTTCATTTTTGAGATAAGTTAGCTCAAATGGAATTGTCGGTCGATTATTCAATGAATTGTAATATTTCTGCGATAATATCAATGCAGGCAGATCTACAACAGATGTATCTGCAAGAGTTACCGTGACAATCGCACTTTCTGGTAAAACAGAATCTTGCAAAATCACCACTCGCCCTTCAATTTTCCCTGAATCAACCATTTGGTTATTGTGGCTACTTTTAGCATTAAGTGTTTTTGCGCTTGGCTTTGTGCTATTCCCTTCACAGCCAATCAACGTCAAAACGACCAATAAGCTAACTATATGGCGAAAGAAACTCATAGATATTACCTGTAAGCCTATGTTTTATTTAAAACATTTATGGTAGAGAAATAAACACATCATTTTTAGATATGGGAATAGGGTGAAGTATAACCAATATAAATAAAATAATAAATTAATATTTCAAAATGTAACATTAAGTGAATTAAAATTTTCTACGCATAATCATCCTACCTATTTAAAGTAAATAATGGGAAAATACCAATATCTAATTATGTCCAAGTGAACCGAAGATAACTATGAGCCCAGAATTAAAGAACTTAATTAGCCTAATTGAGCTTGAAAAGATTGAAGAAGGTATTTTTCGAGGACAAAGTGAAGACCTTGGTTTACCACAAGTTTTTGGCGGACAAGTTGTCGGACAAGCTATGTATGCTGCGAAGCAAACCATACCAGAAGATAGAGCTATTAACTCTTTCCATAGCTATTTTCTACGTCCTGGTGATAGCTCGCGCCCTATTATCTACGATGTTGAGATACTGCGTGATGGTGGAAGCTTCAGCGCCCGACGTGTCAGTGCTATCCAAAATGGAAAACCAATCTTCTTTATGACTGCCTCATTCCAGTCTGAGGAAACAGGCTATAATCATCAAAACCTAATGCCAGACGTTCCACCACCAGAAAAATTAATTTCTCAAGACGATATTATACAGCGCTTAGCGGATCAACTCCCCGAATCAGTTAAGAAATACGCCCTTCGCCCAACGCCTTTTGAGTTCCGTCCAGTGGAATTTTATAGCCCATTTGATGCACCACCTCAGGAGCCATTTCGCTATATTTGGTTTAAAGCCAAAGGGCAACTGCCCGACTTACCCTCACTACATAGCTATTTACTTGGCTATGCTTCTGACTATAACTTTTTACCTGCCGCTTTACAGCCACACGGTCGAGGGTTTATGGAACGCGACTTACAAGTAGCGACTATCGACCACTCAATGTGGTTTCATCGCCCATTTAAGATTGATGATTGGTTGTTATATGCCGTAGAAAGCCCTTCGGCATCAGGTGGGAGAGGTTTTGTAAAAGGCCAAATCTATAGTCCCCAAGGGGAGCTAGTCGCAACAGCGGTTCAAGAAGGTGTGATACGTCACAGGCAACCTCGTTAATCCGCAGTAAAAAAGTAAGTGAATACTTACAGACTAAAAAAGAAAAGGTAATGGCAGCAAACAATAAACTGCCATTATCAATTCGAATAGAACACAGTATTTATCCTGTTTTCAGCATTATCATATCGTGCCGTACTTGTTTAATTGTAAGCACTTTCACCATGAGAAGTTATATCTAAACCTTCCCTTTCTTTCTCTACTGTAATTCTTAGACCGAATGTTTTAGCTGCTATCTTAAAAGCAATAAAGGCAACAATCGCAGTCCAAACCACACAGACTAAAATGCTAACAGCTTGAATACCAACTTGTTTCATCATAGTAATTCCTTCTGCATAACCACTTCCGCCTAATGTGCTGGCAGTAAATACCCCTGTCAACAAGCACCCTAAGATACCGCAGACCCCATGAACACCAAAAACATCACAAACATCATCTACTTTTAACCAACGTTTAAGAATGACCACGCCCCATAAGCCGGCGATCCCAGAAAGCAAACCGATGATTAGCGCCCCACCAACCCCGACAGTTCCTGCGGCAGGAGTCACACCAACCAACCCCGCTAAGCAACCAGAGCAAGCACCTAACAATGAGGGCTTATCCCTAAAAATCCACTCGGCAAATGTCCAAGACAGGATTGCTCCAGCCGCTGCCGCAATCGTATTGATAAATGCCAGAGCAGCAATACCATCTGCACTTCCCGCCGACCCTGCATTGAAGCCAAACCACCCAACAAATAAAATAGATGTCCCCATAAATACCATCGGTAAGTTATGAGGTTTAATTGCTTCCTTTCCTAATCCTGTTCGATGCCCAAGTAAGTAAGCACCAACTAAACCTGCAACAGCGGCATTAATGTGTACAACAGTGCCCCCTGCAAAATCAAGCGCACCATCTTGAGAAAGAATACCGCCTCCCCAGACCATGTGAGCCATAGGTAAGTAAGCAAATGTAGTCCAAATAACGGTAAAAATGAGAATGGCAGAAAATTTAATGCGTTCTCCTAATGCGCCAACAACTAATGCAACAGTTAAACATGCAAATGCACCTTGAAACGCCACATGCACAAACTGGGGAATTGAACCGGATAAACTTTCTACTGAAATGTTTTTAAGTAACACTTGGTTAAAACCACCAAAAAAAGCATTTCCTTCACTAAAAGCCAAACTATAACCATAAACAATCCAAATAACAGATACCAATGCAAAGATCACCGTTGTTTGCGCCATTAAAGAAAGCACATTTTTACTTCTTAATAACCCGCCATAAAACAGTGCAATACCCGGTACAATCATAAAAATAACCAATGCAGTAGCTATCATCATAAAAGCATTATCGGCTTTATCGACTTCTTTTGGCGAAGCAAACACGCTCATTGGAAAACCCATTAATACCCATATATATATACGACTAGGAACCATTTACGCATCGTCATTCTCCTACAGTGCTTCATCTTGTTTTTCACCCGTACGGATCCGTACAGCTTGCTCTAGAGGCAAAACAAATATTTTTCCGTCCCCTACCTGTCCGGTACAAGCAACACCCTCAATGGTCTCAATGACCTGCTCTAACTGTTCATCTAACACCGCTATTTCCATTCGTACTTTGGGCAAAAAATCAACAGTATATTCAGCTCCTCTATATAACTCTGCGTGCCCTTTTTGCCGCCCAAACCCCCTAACTTCAGTAATGGTAAGCCCTTGAATACCAACATCAGACAGCGCTTCTCGAACCTCATCTAATTTAAATGGCTTAATAATTGCGATGATGTATTTCATATTTACTCCTATAAGTCATACCAATAACCCACTCAATTTAGCGAGCAGTACTGACGTCAGAGCAAAACTTATGCCAAAATGTTTTTTTGCTTAAAAATCAAAAAGAAAAGACAAAATAAAAAACCACTCGGCTGAGTGGTTTTAAGGTGTGCATTATAATGGTGCAGAATAATTAACTGGTTACAACTTCTTTTTCAGCATCACTGAGGGCATTCAACGACTCCCCAACTTGTTGTAACTGGTACATTTGATAATAACGCCCTTTTTGTTGTAAAAGTTGTAGATGTTGACCTTGCTCAACAATTGCACCACGATGTAACACAACAACTTGGTCGGCATCAACTATCGTTGATAAACGATGGGCAATCACCACCAGTGTTGTATGTTGACGGATCACTCGAAGCGCTTTTTGTATCGCTTGCTCTGTCCCTGAATCTATATTTGCAGTTGCTTCATCTAGGATTAAAATTTTCGGGGTCACCACCAGCACCCTAGCCATCGCTAATAACTGCCTTTGACCTACAGATAAGGTATTTCCTTGTTCACCTAATACTGTGTCTAACCCCTCAGGTAAAGTGCGAACTAACTCTGCAAGTTGAACAATTTCAAGAACATCCCAGACTTTCTCTTGATTAATATCACGCCCAAGCGTCACATTGTCAAAAAATGAAGCTGCAAGTACGACAGGGTCTTGCTGTACCATCGCAATACCATTTCTTAATACATGGTGAGACAATGAATTTAAATCTCGCCCATCTAATAGGATCTCACCTTTTTGCCATGGGTAATAACCCATAATTAAATTAGCAATAGTACTTTTACCACTTCCTGTGTGACCAACTAAAGCTATAAAATTATTATCAGGTACGTGTAAGTTGATATCTTGCAACACTATTTTGTCATTACGATAGGCAAAAGATAGGTGGTTAATGGTAATTGAGCCACCTTGCAATGGGACAAGGCTTTCGCCATAACCCTGTTGTGGGCTATCCATTAATTCAAAAACTCGCTCACCTGATACAACCGCTTGCTGTAACATGGATTGTTGAGAGGTTAATTCAATTAATGGTTCGTTTAATCGCCCCAAATAATTAATAAATGCATATAAAACACCAACACCAATCGTCGTTGTTCCTTCAAACCCAAACAGTAGTAACAACCCACACAATACTGATGCAGAAAATAAACTCAGTAATGGTCTTAGTAACAAACCATCTAATTTTAAAGCTTTCATCCGTGCAAAATAGTGGTCTTGGTTGACCTCTTGCATTTTTGCCCCGAACCTTGCTTGCTGTAGAAACTGCTGAATAACGGTCATTCCATTAATCACTTCATTAAAACCGTTGTTAATATCAGCAAGGTAAGACCTAACACGACGTACTATCGGTGTGCTCAACCTCTGATAAACAATCATCACCACAAATACAGCAGGGAAAATCATCACAGCAATAGATGCCATTCTCCATTCTAATGAAAACATCGCAACTAACATGGCACAAATCAGTGCTAAACTGCGAAAAACCGTTGGCACGACCATGACAAACAGGTCTTTAATCACCTCGGTATCATTAGTCACTCGTGAAATTAGCTGGCCAACAGGCTGTTTATCAAATGCACTTAGTGGCTGTCGCAAGGCAGCATTCATCACATCAGTTCGTAATGTTTGCACAACCCCCACTGATGCTTTGTTAAATAAAATAATCTGATAATAATGTAATAACGCAGCAATAACTTGAAGCAATATAAAGCCAATAGCCATATATAACGTCAATGGCATAATGATTTGCTTTTTCGCGACCATATTATCAATAAAATAACTGATCAATAGCGGCCCACTGACCTCTGCAATCGCGGCTAACCATAGCATAGCAATGGCAATTCCCATTGTACCCCGGTATGCTTTGCCATAAGATAATAAGCGCTTCAATGCTGGCCAAAGTGGTTTTTTCTGGCTCATAAATCACCATCCAAAGCAGCTTCAATTTGTTGATAATGATACATATCTTTATACCAACCAGTCTGGCTAATTAACGCCTCATGCCTACCTTGAATAACCATAGCTCCTTGGGATAACACTATAATATTGTCGGCTTCAACCAATGCAGATAAGCGATGAGCACTAATAATTAAGGTTCGCCCTTGTCGCCAGCGGCTTAAATTTTGCAAAATAGTAAACTCTGTTTGCCCATCTACTGCTGAAAGCGCATCATCCAATATAAGTATTTCTGCATTTTGTAAGATAGCCCGTGCTATTGAGATCCGTTGCTTTTGCCCTCCAGAAAGCATCACTCCACGCTCACCGACTTGGGTTAAGTACCCCTCAGGCAGACGTAAAATATCATCATGTACACAAGCAATCCGAGCCGCCTGCTCTATTTCTTCTTGGCTAGCTTCTGGTCTTCCTAGAGCAATATTCCCTGCGACAGTTTCTGAAAATAAAAATGGAGATTGGTTTACTACCGATAGCCTTGCGCGCCATTCATCTAGTAATACTTCAGACAAGGGCTGCCCTTGATAACAAATAGCCCCTTCAGTGATATCAAACTGACGTTGTAATAATGCCAGCAATGTTGATTTCCCCGCCCCCGTTGGCCCACAGATACCTAAAAACTGCCCTGGTTGCAGGTTAAATTGAATATCATGTAATGCGACTCGCGTTGTTTCTGGGTAACTAAACCTTATTATGTTCACATCCAACGGTCCTTTTTCAGGCTGTAATGAATGGGAACCATCTTGAATAACGAGAGGCTCATTTAATAAACTTAAGATACGGCTGTAAGCCGCACTTCCTCGTTCGACAATATTAAACATCCAAGCAAGGGCTAACATTGGCCAAATCATCAACCCTAAATACATCACGAAACTAGTTAACTCACCTAAAGTCAAAGTGCCATTTAGCACCATCCAACTTCCGCCACCAATAGCGAGCAAATTTGCCATGCCTATCGCTAAAAAAATTGTTGGATCAAAACGAGCATCGACTTTCGCAACATGCATATTACGACGCCCCGCTTCCGTTGCCACTTGTTCAAATTGATTCGACTGATGATCTTCAAGGCCAAACGCTTTGATCATACGAATACTGGTTAAGCTCTCTTGTGCGTGATTGTTCAAAGATGAAAACGCACCTTGAGCGTGCTTGAAACGATGATGGAGCTGATCGCCGTAACGCTTAATAACCATTGCCATGATCGGCATCGGAATAAGCGCAAGCAATGTGAGCTGCCAACTAATTTCAACGCTCATCATGATTAATACTGCACACCCCATAACCAATGAGTCTACTAGCGTTAAAACACCCTCTCCAGCAGCAAATACCACACGATCCACATCATTTGTTGTACGAGCGATTAGATCCCCAGTTCGATATTTAAGATAAAACTGTTGATTTTGTAAGCTTAATTGTCGATAAAATTTTTGGCGCAATTGAACTGCCAGCTTATAAGATGCCCCAAATAGCCATAGTCGCCAAACGTACCTCAGGCCATAAACAACCAATGCAATAAGCAGCATTAATAAGATATATGTCACCAACTGTTTTTTAGGCATAGTATCTTTACTTATGCCATCAACCACGACACCCACGATGCGCGGCGGAACCAGTTGTAGAATTGCAATAATAATTAAAAAGCAAACTGCGCCAAAATAGCGCTTCCATTCGCTCAAAAAATACCAACTTAGTTGTGAAAATAATCGCACGTATTACTGCCTTGGATAATGTTAATTTATTTATACATAACTGAAACGCTCGTGTCGTTTACCAACAAAATTGCGCTAATCGGGGATTGGCAGCACCGTGGTATATTTAATTTTTTCCATCGCAAAGCTGGACGTTACATCAATTAAGCCATGTACCCCATTAACCAGTTTTTTGTAAAACAAATCGTAGGATTTCATATCGTGAACTTCTACCTGCATAAGATAGTCATATTCACCAGCCATGCGATAAAACATTAGCACTTCAGGAAGTTGACTCACGAAAGACACAAACTGTTCATACCATTCACTATTATGGTGCTGTGTTTTAATTGTTACGATGACAGTTAAACCTAACCCAAGTTTCTCACCATCTAATAACGTTACTCTACCCCGAATATAGCCATCATCTTCGAGTCGTTTTAGTCTTTTCCAGCATGGTGTAGAGGTTAAATTGACAGCTTCTGCCAGGGTATTTAAAGATAGACTACTGTCATTTTGTAATAAAAAAAGCAGTTTTTTGTCTATTTTATCTAACATAATTGCCCTCATGGCTTAGGTGGAAATGCTCTTTTATCTTTCTATTATTTGAATTACCAATATTAAGCAAAATCTCATCATTTAAAAACAATAAAAATGTTACCAATTGACATTATTATAGAAGAATTTTACCCAGATAACCAAATAAGAGTACAAATAGCACGCTAATCAATGGAAATTTATAAAAATAGAACTGTTAATTAAATTACAGTGTCGCTAACATGAAAGCAGAGAATTAATACTCTTTTTAAGCAACGTGATATCACCAAGGAGTCCCTATGAAACGTGCAGTGGTGGTCTTTAGCGGAGGGCAAGACTCAACAACCTGCCTCATTCAGGCCTTACAAAACTATGACGAAGTGCATTGTGTTACCTTTGATTACGGGCAGCGTCATCGCTTTGAAATCGAAGTTGCACAAAAGTTAAGTGTATCACTTGGTGCCAATGCTCATAAGGTTTTAGATGTGACCTTACTCAATGAGTTAGCGATCAGTAGTTTAACTCGGGATAATATCCCTGTGCCTGATTTTACAGAAAGCGAATCGAGCAGTCTGCCAAGTACTTTTGTACCCGGTCGTAATATTTTATTTCTCACATTAGCGGCAATATATGCTTACCAAGTACAAGCTGAAGCCGTCATTACTGGTGTTTGTGAAACTGACTTTTCCGGTTACCCTGATTGCCGAGATGAGTTTGTCAAAGCCCTTAACCACGCGGTTGACCTTGGGCTCGCTAAAAATATACGTTTTGAAACCCCATTAATGTGGCTGAATAAAGCCCAAACATGGGCTCTTGCCGACAGTTATGGCCACCTTGAGACCATTAGGAAGCAAACACTCACTTGCTATAATGGGATTCAAGGTGACGGATGTGGTGAATGTGCTGCATGCCACCTACGAAGCAAAGGCTTACATGAATATTTAGATGACAAAGAAGCTGTCATGCTCTCTCTAAAACAGCAGCAACAAAAAACAAACTAAACCGAACAGAGATACGCCTGCCTAACCACTTTTTAGGTAGGCTAGTTCTGAATGAAATCATCAGTCCCTGATTTGAACGATGCTAGTTTTTCACGTAACTCATCATCTATAACAATGGCTTTATTAGTTATATTATCGATAAAAACAAACGTAACATAAGCGTCAGATACCACTTCTGCTCCCCCCGCGTTATTACGGATAATTTGCTGATAGCACACCGCACTCTTAGAGCCTATTTTATCCATACGCGTTACAACAGTAAGCTCATCACCTAACAGCACTCCTTGGATATAATTTACGTTAATATTCACCGCAGCCATAGTTAGATTATTTTTTATCGCCCAATTAATGAAATTACGCTTATTCATCCATTCCCAACGGTCTGCTTCGTAAAATTCCAAATAACGTGCATTATTAACATGTTGGAAAACATCAATATGGTAACCATGGATCTTGACATGTGTTGTCATTCTAACTACTCCGACCAGTTTAATTTTAGATAACATAAAAATAACAAATGTACGGAAAATATGCTGAATGAATACCAGAAATAAGATCTAGCTCCCAAATTATTTACAATAAATTAATATTACAGCTCAATTACCCACCATTAAAATGGTATCCCCATACAATTGAATGAACCACAATGTATGGGGAATATTCAACTACAGTACAATTTTATCTTTATTTTTCTCTAAAAATGCAGGCCCTATCCCCTGAACTTCTAGAATATTTTCAATTGAATTAAAAGCCCCATACTTTTGCCTATATTCAACAATTGCTTTCGCTTTTTGCTTGCCGATGCCACTCAGCTTTTGTGCTAGCTCATCTACACTTGCTGAATTAATATTGACTTTGTCTGATTGCTCTGAAGATATGAGTTGTGAGTTTTCATTTGACGCTTTTTTTTGCACAAGTGCTGTTGTGGTTTTTTCCGCTTCAATCTTTTTCGCTAAAGAAAAAGAAGTAAAAGCCCCTAATAGAGAAAGAAGAAGTACGGTATTAGCCCCATGTTTCATCACTGTATTCCATAACATAATGATTCTCCTGTGTGTGTTGAGGAGTAACAATGACAAAGAAAAACAATGAAAGCTTTCAGAGGGTTATTTAAATGCGAAAGGCCACCCAAAGGTGACCTTTCATTTATAATGTTGCAAATTAAATTGCGAAGCTTCTCGCAATTATTCCATATTCAACACTTCAATTTTTGCATTTTCACGTAAGTTAAGCATCAGAGCTTCGTTAACCGCAGAGCTCATCGCCCCTTGGTATTCACGTGACAGCTGTTTTAACTCATCTTCCGTTGGTTGGCCTAAAGTGACTTTATCTAACTGAATAATCACATAATTATCAGCTTCATCACGTGCAATGGCATAGTTTGGTTTACCTTCAGCCGGTTCTGCCATTTCCATTGATGCATTGATAATCGCAGTCTGTGGCATCAAACGTGAAACTGTTTGAACATCCGTAAATTTAATGCCTGCTGCATTCAGAGCTTCTTCGCCTTTACCTGCTTTCAGCTCAGCCAGTAGTTTCTCACTCGTTGCTTTAAGTTCTGCTTCTGCTTTTTGACGTTTAACTAAAGCTTCTATTTCAGGCTTAACAGTGTCAAAAGGTTCAATGTTTTCAGGCTTATACTCTGTAACACGTACAACAAATGCACGGTCACCTTCTACGTTAATAACGTCTGAATTAATACCTTTAGAACCATTTTTATCAACTAATCGATCACTAAATACCTCGTTAATCACTTTCGGGAAGTTAAGTGCCGCCGGAGGATTATTGCGGTCAAACCAATCCGTTGTGATTGATTTCAAACCTGAAACAGATTCAACTGAAACTAATGATTCCATATCATTTGTTGCTGCTTCACTAACCTTTTGTTGTAAGTCATAGAACTGTTTGATGTTTTTATCTTGCAGTAAACTGTTTTTGATACTTTCTTTAACTTGTTCAAAAGGCTTAGTTAATTCTGGCTTAATATCATCTAAGCGGAAAATAATATAGTTATTTTGTGACTTGATTGGGGCAGAAAGTTGGCCTTTCTCAGTTAATTTTGCATCAGCAATCTCACTTGGTGTTGATGATGCTTCCATCCAACCAATAAGACCTTTTTGTTTAGCGCTGAATATATCCGTCGACTTTTCAGCTACAATGGCAGCAAAATCAGCCCCTGCTTTTAGTTCATTTAGGATATCATTTGCTTCTTTTTCTGAAGCTACTTGGATCATACTATATTGTTTTTGCTCAGCCTGAGTATAGTTTTTCAGGTTTTGCTCATAATATGCTTTCACATCTTCATCAGATACTGTTGCTGCTGGCATAGATGCCGCATCCATTTCAACATAGCTTACTTTCACTTTTTCAGGTGAAATAAAGCTATCTTGGTTAGCATCGTAATAAGCTTTTAATTCATCGTCTGAAACGGTTTGTTTACCTTGAACATCAGCTAAAGGTAACGTTGCCGTACGAATTTCACGTTCTTGCATATACAGTTGTGCATATGCTTTAACCTCAGATGGCAAAGCAAAATCTGTACCGGTAAAGGTTTTACCTAACTGTGCGCGTGTAAGGTCTTGGCGAATTTGTGCTGCAAAGCTATCTGCATTGATATTGTAACGCTGTAAAATCTCACGGTACTTTTCGCTATCAAATCGACCATCTGTTTGGAAAATTTGCATTGAGAATATAGATTGCTCAATTTGCTGATCGCTTGCTGACAGGTTTAGTTCATTAGCATATTGATTAATCAATTCATTGTTAATCAAGTTATCAAGTGCTTGGCGGCGCAGCAAATTCATGCTTTCTTCGTTACTAGCCACTTCTGAGAATTTATCTCCCAGATATTCTTGCAATGACTGACGTTCCTGCTGAAAGGCCTGCTGCAACTGTTCCCTGCTAATTGGCTGACCGTTAACTTCGGCTGCATTATTTGCACTATTGCCTCCGATGCCGCCCATCATAACGCCACCTAACACAAATGAAAGGATTATCAGCGCTAGTATTATTTTGAGCAAAGGACTATTTGCCTTTGTGCGTAAATTTTCCATCATAAAAAGGCTTAACTCCGCTTTGTTGAATTCAATTTCCTGATAATACGCTAATCTTAACTCAGAAAGAAAAAAAAGCGCACCATTTACATGGTGCGCTTATATATTAGCTGATTAAAGACATTCCGTCAGTTTGAGTTTTCGCAAAAATGCAAGAAAGACAAACTTAAATACCTAATTAGCTATTAACAGCGTCTTTAAGACCCTTGCCTGGACGGAAAGCTGGAACTTTCGCCGCAGCGATTTTAATTTCTTTACCCGTTTGAGGGTTACGGCCTGTACGTGCTGCACGCTCACGAACAGAAAAAGTACCAAAGCCAACTAGAGCAACATCGTCCCCTTTACTAAGAGAGCCCGTTACAGTAGCGACGAACGCGTCAACAACACGACCTGCTGCAGCTTTAGAAATATTCGCATCAGAAGCGATTTGATCAATCAGTTGAGCTTTATTCACTCTTATCATCCCCATATTAGTTGGACTATAAATCTCTTAATTAACTCTAACGGTTATTAGCATAGTTAATTAATGATGCAGTCGTTATATCAATCCTGATTACCAATGGCAAGAGAACAGATTACATACAAACAATTATCAGAATCATCGCTAAAGTAGCTATGAAAAAAAAGGCTGACAAGCCCTAAATTAGCTATCAGCCTTAATTTTATACAAACTTCTTGATTCAGCTCACTCTTTTAGCTTTATTTTTTACAACTTCAGCCCCAAATGGAGGGTTAACTAAAGCCAAAGAAAGCACTTCTTCAATAGTTTTTACTGGATGAATTTCCAGATCAGCGATCACATTTTGAGGAATTTCTTCTAAATCACGTTCGTTTTCTTTAGGGATTAATACGGTTTTAATCCCTCCACGGTGTGCCGCCAATAGTTTCTCTTTTAAGCCACCGATTGGGAAAACTAACCCTCTTAATGTAATTTCCCCTGTCATAGCCACGTCTGCTCTAACAGGATTACCCGTTAAGCAAGATACCAATGCCGTTGACATGGCAATCCCCGCACTTGGACCATCTTTCGGTGTCGCGCCTTCAGGAACATGGACATGAATATCGCGTTTTTCATAAAAATCGCTATTAATACCCAATTTTTCTGCACGAGCTCTAACTACGGTTAATGCCGTTTGGATAGATTCTTGCATCACTTCACCTAAAGAACCGGTATAAGTTAACTTACCTTTACCTGGAACACAGGCGGTCTCAATGGTAAGTAAGTCACCACCAACCTCAGTCCAAGCAAGACCAGTAACTTGCCCTACACGGTTTTCAGTATCCGCTTGGCCATAATCAAAGCGACGAACGCCCAGATAGTCTTTCAGGTTGTCTGCATTAATTTCAATATGCTTAAGCTTTTTATCCATTAATAAAGCTTTAACTGCCTTACGGCACAGTTTTGAAATTTCACGCTCTAAACCACGTACACCAGCTTCGCGAGTATAGTAACGAATGATGCTCATTAGGGCGCTATCATCAATAGTAAGCTCACCCTTTTTCAAAGCATTACGTTCTATTTGCTTAGACAATAGATGTTTTTTCGCTATGTTCAGTTTTTCATCTTCTGTATAACCAGAAAGACGAATAACTTCCATACGGTCTAATAATGGCGCCGGAATATTCATCGAGTTAGACGTCGCAACAAACATAACATCGGACAGATCGTAATCGACTTCTAAATAGTGATCATTAAATGCAATATTTTGTTCTGGATCAAGGACCTCTAACAATGCAGAAGCGGGGTCGCCACGCATGTCAGATGACATCTTGTCAATTTCATCCAATAGGAATAGCGGGTTTTTCACCCCAACTTTAGCCATTTTTTGGATAAGTTTGCCCGGCATAGAACCAATGTAAGTACGGCGGTGACCACGAATTTCTGCTTCATCACGTACCCCACCTAAAGCCATGCGAGTGTACTGACGGCCTGTTGCCTTCGCAATGGATTGCCCCAATGACGTTTTACCAACGCCCGGAGGCCCAACTAAGCAAAGAATTGGCCCTTTAATTTTGCTAACACGGCTCTGTACTGCCAGATATTCTAAAATCCGATCTTTCACGCGCTCTAAGCCGTAGTGATCGGTATCTAGCACTTCTTGCGCTTTAACTAAATCTTTTTTAACTTTGCTACGCTTATTCCATGGTACTTGTACCATCCAATCAATATAGCTACGAACAACTGTAGCTTCTGCAGACATCGGAGACATCATTTTCAGCTTCTGCAACTCAGCTTCGGCTTTTTCTTGTGCCTCTTTTGGCATTTTCGCTTCTTCAATCTTACGTTTTAGCGATTCATACTCGTCTGGCGCATCGTCCATTTCACCAAGCTCTTTCTGAATAGCTTTCATTTGCTCATTCAGATAGTACTCACGCTGGCTTTTTTCCATCTGTTTTTTAACGCGATTGCGGATACGTTTTTCTACTTGCAGCAATTCAGTTTCTGATTCCATCATTGCCATCAAGAATTCAACGCGTTCAGCAATATTTGCCATTTCCAAAACACGCTGCTTATCAGCTAATTTCAATGGCATGTGAGACGCAATGGTATCCGCTAGTTTATCTAGCTGATCTTGCTCTATCGCATGCAATGCCGTTAGTACTTCAGGTGGTATTTTCTTATTTAGTTTTATGTAGCTTTCAAACTGACTAACAATAGTACGATATAAAACTTCGTTTTCTTTTTCATCAAGTACACTTGATGACTGAGAGCCCGCGGTTGTTTCGTCATAAACTACGTTTTCAGCTTGTGTATCTTGTTCTGGGGCTAAATATTCCGCTTGTGCTAAGAAATATTCGCCATTATCAGTCAAGCTCGTAATACGTGCGCGTTTTAGCCCTTCAACGAGGACTTTAACGGTGCCATCAGGTAGTTTCAGCATCTGAATAACGGATGCAACAGTACCTACAGCAAATAAATCATTCACCCCTGGCTCATCAGTCGAGGCTTCTTTTTGCGCAACCAGCATCACTTGCTTGTCATGATCCATCGCTGCTTCCAGACTGTGAATGGATTTTTCACGTCCAACAAACAGTGGGATCACCATATGTGGGTATACCACTACATCACGCAGAGGCAATACTGGTATTTCAATGCGTTCGGAACGCTCAGGATTCATAAAGCTCTCTCTTCGTTTAGCTCACGCTAGTTTAAGGGTTTCTGTTTCTTATTCTAAAATTACTTTCTAAAACAAGGAAACCACACCTCAGAATATAAACTATATGGGGACAAGATTTTAGCATTCAATAGCTAGTTGAACATAAAAAACAAAATGAGGGAAACCCCTCATTTTGTTTGATTAATTATTGAACGTTTATTAAGGATTAGTTATCGCCAGAAGCTTGAGCCTCAGGTTTACTGTAAATCAACAAAGGTTCAGACTGTTCGTTAATTACATTTTCATCGACAACAACTTTCTCAACATCACTCATTGAAGGAAGGTCATACATAGTATTCAGCAATGCCGCTTCAACAATAGAACGTAAACCACGTGCACCCGTTTTACGTGCCATTGCTTTTTTCGCAATTGCCTTTAATGCTTCTTCACGAAACTCGAGTTCAGTCCCTTCAAGGCTAAATAACGCTTGGTATTGCTTGGTTAAGGCATTTTTTGGTTCTTGCAGAATCTGAATTAATGCTTCTTCGCTTAGTTCTGTCAGCGTTGCAACAACTGGCAGACGGCCAATAAATTCAGGAATTAAGCCAAACTTAATTAAGTCTTCTGGCTCTGCTTGAGTCAGCAATTCACCTTCCGTTGCTTTCTCTGATTCACCTTTAACTTCCGCAGCAAAGCCAATACCAGAACGCGTGTTTAAACGTTGCCCAATGACTTTGTCTAAACCGGCAAATGCACCACCACAGATAAACAGGATTTTTGATGTATCAACTTGCAAAAATTCTTGTTGAGGGTGCTTACGACCACCTTGTGGTGGTACCGCCGCAACCGTCCCTTCAATAAGTTTCAGTAACGCTTGCTGCACACCTTCACCGGAAACATCACGAGTAATTGATGGGTTATCTGATTTACGTGAAATTTTATCAATTTCATCTATATATACAATTCCACGCTGTGCTTTTTCAACATCATAGTCACATTTTTGCAAAAGCTTTTGAATGATGTTTTCAACGTCTTCACCAACATAACCAGCTTCAGTTAATGTTGTTGCATCAGCCATTGTAAACGGTACATCCAAGTAACGAGCTAATGTCTCAGCTAAGAGAGTTTTACCGCTACCTGTTGGCCCTATAAGCAAAATGTTACTTTTACCTAGTTCAACACCATCACTGGTTTTATCACCATTACGTAGGCGCTTGTAGTGATTATATACCGCAACAGCTAAGACTTTTTTTGCCTTTTCTTGGCCAATAACATAGTCATCAAGATGTTGCCTAATTTCATGTGGAGTCGGCAATTCACTACGCTCGCGATGCGGTGCAAGTTCCTTGATCTCTTCACGGATGATGTCGAGACATAAATCTACACATTCATCACAAATATAGACTGACGGACCGGCAATCAGCTTACGAACTTCATGCTGACTTTTTCCGCAGAAAGAACAGTAAAGCAGTTTGCCTGTCCCCTCTTTGCGTTTCTCTGTCATCAGTTGACCTCACTTTTATCTATACCACTTTGTTTTTCTTAATTAAAGCTAAAAACAAAGCCGCAATTTCTTAAAATAGTTTATGGTATAAACTAATTATACCAAAAGTTGACCCATTAACGGCTACTATAAATTTGGTCGACTAAACCATATTCTTTTGCTTCATTAGCCGATAAGAAACGGTCACGCTCCGTGTCACGGTTAATTTCTTCAATAGATTTTCCAGTATGTTGAGCCATTAGCTCATTCATACGTGCTTTCACTTTGAGGATTTCTTGAGCATGAATTTCAATATCTGTCGCTTGGCCTTGGTAGCCACCCAATGGTTGGTGGATCATGACTCGTGAGTTAGGTAAACAAAAACGTTTACCTTTCGTACCTGCTGTCAATAAGAAAGCCCCCATGGAACATGCTTGCCCCATACAAATAGTACTCACATCAGGCTTGATAAATTGCATTGTGTCATAAATTGACATTCCTGCTGTAATCACACCACCAGGTGAATTAATATACAGATGAATATCTTTTTCAGGGTTTTCTGCTTCAAGAAATAACATTTGAGCGACGATTAAGTTCGCCATATGGTCTTCCACTTGACCTGTCAGGAAGATAATCCGTTCTTTTAATAGACGTGAGTAAATATCATATGAGCGCTCACCACGGGAGGTTTGCTCTACGACCATTGGCACAAGTGCCATTTGGGATGCTAATTGTTCCTGACTGCCAAAATGTGACATCGAAATCTCCTATTAAAAACGTTCTGGTGCTTGCGCCTAATTTGCTTTCTGTCCGCTATATAGAGCAGAGATCGTGCCACAAACAACTGTCTTTAAAACATCTGCCTTAAAAAAAGACCGTGCCTGCAACCTGTTGCGATCTTCTTATTTTTAGTTTAGCTAAAATTTAACCGCGTCACAGATAAAAATTAAGAAGAAAATGCAGCTAAATATGCTGCAGTAAACAAGACGCTGTTGAAAATAGTTTAACACAAGTTAATTAGGTTACACGGATTATCCCATTAGAAAACCTTACCTGATTTTCAAAATTTGCGAAATAACTCGTTAGGCTGATATCAGCACTTTCTTCAATGTTAAGCTATTTAAAATAATTCAAATCTCAATTAAAGCTTTTCGCAAATCAAAAACTATACTCTAAATCATTCACGTGGTAGCTAGACCACAAGCCAATCAGCCTCTTAGAGTGCACATTTGTATGTAACTAGTATGTATAAACATAATCAACCACATTACAGCTTGAAGTATAGTGAGCACATTCATGCTACTTGAAGTATAGATAATATAATTAGGGTTTAAATGTGATTTTCAAGGCTAACCTAGCTAAATTCACAAAAGTGTTAATTTAACGGCTTTAATTGACAAAAAACCCGCAGTAACACACTACGGGTTTTTTATTTTCTACAGCAAGAAAAAAATTAACCAGCTTGAACTTGGTTCATCAGCTCAGTAAAGTTAGTTTCTTTTTCTGTCACTTTAGCAACCGCCAGTACAGTTTCAACGGCTTGTTCTTCTAAAGCTAAGTTACGAACGCTGTTCATTAACTCTTCGTTTTTGCTATAGTATTCGATAACTTCAGCTGGATCTTCGTATGCAGATGCCATCTCTTCGATTAGCGCTTTAACGCGATCTTCGTCAGCTTTCAGCTCATTTTTGTTGATCACTTCGCCTAACAGCAGGCCGATAACAACGCGACGTTTAGCTTGTTCTTCGAACAGTTCACGTGGTAATTCCATCGCTTGTTTTTCATCACCACCAAAACGCTGTGCAGCTTGGCGACGCAGAACATCGATTTCACCATCAACAACCGCTGCTGGAACTTCGATGTCATTAGCTTTGATCAGGCCTTCTAATACTTGAGCCTTCACACGGTTACGAACTGCATTTTTCAGTTCACGTTCCATGTTTTTACGAACTTCTGCACGCAGACCATCTAAAGAACCATCAGCGATACCGAAACGCTTAATGAATTCTTCAGTGAATTCAGGTAATTCGCGCTGTTCTACTTTCTTCAGAACGATAGCAAATTTTGCTGCTTTACCTTTCAGGTTTTCAGCGTGGTAATCTTCAGGGAAGTTAACTTCAATCTCAAACTCTTCGCCAGCTTTGTGGCCAACAACGCCTTCTTCAAAGCCTGGGATCATGCGACCTTCACCCATAACTAATGCGAAGTCTTCTGCTTTACCACCTTCAAACTCTTCACCATCGATAGAACCAGTGAAGTTGATAGTGATACGAGAATCAGCTTCTGCTGCTGCTTCAACTTCTTTCCACTCCGCTTGTTGCTTACGCAGAGTTTCTAACATGCTTTCCAGATCTTCATCTTTTACAGATACAGCCGGTTTTTCAACTTCAATCGTTTCTAAACCTGTTAATTCGATTTCTGGGTAAACTTCGAATTCAACTGAATAGACAAAATCTTTACCGTCTTCGAGTTGCTCTGGTTTGTAACTAGGCGCACCCGCTGGGTTGATTTTTTGCTCAATAATAGCGTTAATGAAGTTGCGTTGCATAACATCGCCCAGAACGTCTTGCATAACTGACGCACCGTAACGTTGTTTAACAATATTCATTGGTACTTTCCCTTTACGGAAACCATCAATACGCACTTTTTTAGCAACGCTGACTAGCTCGCTATTTACTGCTTTTTCAATATCAGTGGCAGGAACGGTGATTGTTACACGACGCCCAAGGCCTTGAGTCGTTTCAACAGAAACTTGCATCTTCTTACCTCAAAATAAATCTTAGTGATCGGTCTACTCCAGAGTTATGCCATTAAATCATATTGGCTGTCTCCCTTCCAGAACCGGGGGCGTTACTTTCATAACGGTCATCCCTGATATCAGAAGCGTCCCGAAACCTTACTGAAAATTAGACGCAGCATTATACCGATGCATGCGCCCTGAGTCGAGAAAAGCTGAGAAAAGAAGCGATTTTTCCTCTTTATTTGTGACTTTTCTGACTAAATTTTTTATTTCCCTTCAAAATTTGAAGAAAAAATACTCATCAAACCCATCATAGGAATGATAAATTATCAAAAGAATAGTTTCAGTCTATTAACTGAAACTAAAAATTACCGGTTTACTCCACCAACACCACGACAGGCTGGCGATTTTAATGCCGTATTGGCAAGCTCATCCCATTCTTTTTGTGTATAAGTGTGCAAAGCAAGAGCATGGATGCCCCCCGCTAATTCATCGGCTAAAATAGCATAAATTTCACGATGACGAGCAAGCATTCGTTTATTCTCAAATTTATCGCTGACTAAAACTACCTTAAAATGGCTTTCTGAACCCGGTAATACATTGTGTTGATGACTTTCGTTGATCACATCTAAATGTGAAGGTTCAAAAGCAGTTTGTAATTTTTGGCTCACTCGATCTTGCATACTTTGCGATGCATTAGCGACCATAAAATACTCCTTAAATTGTGATTCTCTCTAGTATTGGTAAGTTCAGTAAACTATATTGCACATCTTAATTAATGTTGTCTTCTTATTATAGAAATACCCGATTATGATTTGGCAATGTTATGATAGCGATACGTTAGTGCGAATTTTTTTAAAAAATGTTGTCTAACCATTCAGGGAAAATAAACCACAACATTCTATATTGTATAACGGCTACCCGCACCATAACGAAACATTTTCAATTAGGAAAGATGAACTGGGAAAAATTATGTTAAAAAAACTGTGTTTTCCACTTGTTGCGTTGTTCCTGCTCGCTGGATGTGCAACTAGCAGCAACACGCTATCACTTGAACCGAAAATTGCTTTACCTGCTAAAAACCCGACATTAAATGCAACATCGATTAGTGTCAGTAGTGTTGATAACCGCACTAATAAGTCCTTAGCAGAAGTGAATCGTAATGGTAGCTTAGTCGTGCTTAACCCATCGCGTGACCCGCGTTACCTCATGCAAGAAGCAGTAGAAAAACAAATGGCAGCGCGCGGCTTCATGGTGACATCGCCTGCAAATGTGAATTTAGTGGTTCAATTGAATAAATTAGAGACTAAAGTTGCTGAAGGCAGTTTACGCCACAATATTACCGTCAACTCTAGCGTTAGTATTATAGCTACAGCCCCGAATGGTTCGACCAAAACGCGTTCATTCACGCGCAACTTTAATACGCAAGAATTGTTGGCTGCGAGTAATGCCAAAATAGAAACTGCTATCAATAGTGCATTAGCTGATTTAATTGCAGATATGGCTACAGACCAAGAAATCACCGATTTTATCAGACAGAATTCACGCTATTAATCGGGCAATCTACACTATAACGTATTAAGCTATCCAAGTTTTAATCACCATGACTTGGGTAGCCTAGCGCGGCGACTAGCTCCGCAGTGCAATGTCTCCCCAGTCAATGTATTGCAGCAATATAACATTAGGCCTAGAGGGGATTATGCCTCGTTTTACACTACCCAATAATATTACTTTAATTCTTTTAGGCTTTGTCTCAGGGCTGCCTTTAGCACTTACTGCGGGTACTTTACAGGCTTGGTTAACTGTTGAAAATGTTGATATCAGAACCATTGGTTTCTTTTCATTAGTCGGTCAAGCTTATGTATTGAAGTTTCTGTGGTCCCCTATGATGGATCGCTATACCCCGCCATTCCTCGGCCGACGCCGTGGGTGGTTATTAACAACTCAGATTTTGTTAATTATCAGTATTGCCGCGATGGGTTTCATGAACCCTTCTGAACACTTATGGTATCTTGCTGCGTTAGCTGTCACTGTTGCATTTTGCTCTGCCTCCCAAGATATTGTTTTTGACGCATATAAAACCGATTTACTCAGTGCAGAAGAACGTGGAATTGGCGCTGCGACCTCTGTGATGGGCTATCGGATCAGCATGCTCGTTTCTGGTGGGCTTGCACTTTGGTTAGCCGATAAGTTTTTAACCTGGAAACAACTCTACCTACTGATGGCAGGGTTAATGGTTATTGGTGTTATCGCAACACTGCTAGCCAAAGAACCTGAAGAAGATACTGCTCCTCCCACATCCCTAAAAAAAGCCATCTACGAACCCTTAGCTGAATTCTTTAGCCGCAACAATGCTTGGCTGATTTTATTACTGTTAGTGTTTTATAAGCTCGGCGATGCCTTTGTAATGGCGTTGAATACTAACTTTTTATTGAATGCATTAGGCTTTAGCTTAAGTGAGGTTGGCACTGTCAATAAAACGGTTGGGATGGCAGCAACCATTATTGGGGCGCTTTTAGGTGGGTACCTAATGAAAAACATGAGCTTATTTAAGGCTCTGTTTCTTTTTGGGTTACTGCAAGGCGGGTCAAATATAGGGTATTGGTTTTTAGCAATCACACCTCCACACATTCTCACCATGGGTTCAATTATTTTTCTTGAAAATATTTTCTCTGGTATGGGAACAGCTGCATTTGTTGCCCTGTTAATGACATTGTGTAATAAATCATTGTCAGCAACGCAATTTGCACTGCTTTCAGCGCTTTCTGCTGTAGGGCGTGTATATATTGGGCCAATTGCTAGTATTTTTGTCAGTAATTATGGCTGGCCGCTTTTCTACCTAATTTCAATTGGTGTGGCTGTTCCTGGGGTTTTACTATTATTAGCTTGCCGAACCTCTTTGGTTTACACACAGACTACAGGCTTATTTCAGCGCCGTGAGTTATATGCCAAAGGTTACCGCTTTGCCGTATATGCTCTAATTACTGCGGTCAGTTTTCTATCTATTTGGCTGCTTTCGCTACTTGTGTTCTCATTTAGTGGCATGAAACTGTATTTATTTACAACACAAATTGAGTTTTGGTTGGCTCTCCCTAGTTATCAAAATCTAATATTTAATACAGGTATTAGTATTGGCGCTATCAGTTTAATTATAGGTGGTAGCTTAGATTTTCTAGCTGTCCGTAAAACGTCTCAATCCTAGTCCTTCATTAAATCCCCCTCATCCATTAAATCAATTCCCTAAATAGAACTTATTAGTTTAGGGAATCTGATCTGTTGATTAAATTAGACCCAAATAGCAAATTTAACTAAATCCAACTCAATATCGTGATTACGATCACCATAACACTGAAATATATTTCTTAATTGCAATTTTAAAGACTAATATATCACAAGTTAAAGGCGGACTGTCTAATGCGTTAACAGATAGCGTACAACCCAACCTTATTAATCATTAAACGAAAATAATCTATTATGAAAAAAATCATTTGCATAGCAACCTTAGCATCTATAGCCGGAACGGCATATTCTGACGATTTTATTGGCTATCAAAATGGCTTTGCTGATATCAATGTAAACTATTTAGATTGGTCACATCGTACTGAAACAAAAACAGAAACGACTACGCGTAAAAAAGACTTTGCTTATATTGAATTAGAGGGAGGAGCTAATTTTAATTGGGGTGAATTATATGGTTTTTTTGATCTAGAAAACCCGTTCCACTCTCAGCACACCGATTCCGGACGTAATCGCCGCTATACCATTAAAACAACTGGTCGTTACTATTTAGGTGATACGGGTTTTAATTTGTATGGTCATGTTTATGGAACTTGGTCATTGCCGGGAGCTAAATATGGTGGCAACTTCCATGACGTCAATACGCTATATGGTATCGGTTATAACACCGCATTTGGTGACTTGTGGTTTAAACCGTTTATCGCATTGAATTATACAGACCAAACATTCTATTCCGGAAATAATGGCTATGTCGCAGGTTGGGTTGCCGGTTATAATTTCAACGTGTTAGAAGAAAACTTTATGATCACCAACTGGCACGAAATGGAATTTGCAAGAAATAAACGCTATAACGGTGGCAAACGCGATGGCATAAATGGGGCGGTCGCTTTTTGGTGGAATGCAACCAAGCACTTATCTGCGGGTGTGCAATATCGCTATGCTGACAATAAGTTAGGGGATACTTTTTACCAAGATGCAATCATTTATACATTAAAGTATACATTCTAACGCGCTCCAGAAAATTGCATTAGCATTTAATTATTTTTCTTTTTTTATCAGTAAAGTAATAATTTTTCTTTACTGTTTTGCTGATAAAACCATAAAAATGGTTTTATCAGCAATAAAAACCGTAACTTCCCTTAGCATTTTACTTATCATTCATATCAGTTCGCTTGTTTTTATGCTTCTTTTGTATATATTTTTCTTTGAATAATTACTAAGATAATTTAGTATTAGCGGGCTTTTATCAATATATACTTATAATACGTATCAATTTTAACTTTTTCTTTATAAGTTCTTTACATGTGATCATATTAACATAAAGAGCTAACAATTCCGTTTCTTTGCCTTACAATCATTTACACTCGCATAACCTTACCGTAAAATGCCCGCACTGATGAAACGACAATTAGAATCTTTGTCATTTGGGGTCGTGGATGAGACTTATGAACTACAAAAAAAGTATCGGAGCAATCTCACTCGTTGTAGCTGCCTTATTATTAGGTGGGTGCGATATGGTGTTGATGGATCCAAAAGGCGCCGTTGGCGTTAAACAAAAAGAGCTAATTCTTATTGCAATTGGCTTAATGCTTCTTGTTGTTATTCCTGTTATTTTCATGACGATCATCTTCGCTATGAAATATCGTGAATCCAACAAGTCAGCTACGTACCGTCCAAACTGGGCTCACTCAAATAAAATAGAGTTAGTCTGCTGGACTGTTCCTATCATCATTATCATTATTCTAGGTACTATTACTTGGAAAACAACACATGAGCTGGACCCATATCAGCCATTAGTTAGTGATCAGGAACCTGTCACAATCGAAGTTATTTCGGCTGACTGGAAATGGATATTTATTTATCCAGAGCAAGGTATTGCTACAGTTAACGAAATTGCATTCCCTACGGGTGTGCCAGTCAACTTCAAAATCACGTCAGATTCGGTGATGAACTCTTTCTTCATTCCATCATTAGGTGGCCAAATCTACGCGATGGCGGGTATGCAAACTAAGCTTCACTTAATCGCTAATGAACCAGGTACTTATAAAGGCTTCTCTGCAAGCTATAGTGGCCATGGCTTCTCTGATATGAAGTTTAATGCTATTGCAACTCCTGACCGCCAAGGTTTTGATGAGTGGGTACAAAAGGTAAAAGCTTCTCCTAAAACAATGGATACCATGCAGGCGTTCGACGAAGTCGCTAAGCCAAGCATGAACGTTCCTGTTACCTACTTCTCAAGCGTGAAACCTAAACTTTATGAAGATATCGTTCTGAAGTTTGGTCATGAGCACCATAAAGGTCACGCTCCTGTAGAAAATGAAGGTCATTCAATGACTGATCATAAAGAAACTACAGGCAATTCAATGCAAATGAGCCACAGTGCTCATGCAGCAGGCGCTGAGGAATAAGGGCATGTTCGGAAAATTAACACTAGATGCAGTTCCGCTCCATGAGCCAATTATCGTTGTCACACTGATTGGTATTGTCCTTGGTGGACTCGCACTGGTCGGTGCGATTACATACTTTGGTAAGTGGAAATGGTTGTGGAAAGAATGGTTGACTTCTGTTGACCATAAAAAAATTGGTGTCATGTACATCATTGTCGCTATGGTCATGTTGTTCCGTGGCTTTGCGGATGCGATTATGATGCGTGGTCAGCAAGTACTTGCTTCTGCTGGCCAAGAGGGCTTCTTAAACCCTCATCACTATGACCAAATCTTTACCGCACACGGCGTTATCATGATTTTCTTCATGGCAACTCCATTTGTTGTCGGTCTGATGAACCTCGTTGTACCTCTGCAAATTGGTGCACGCGACGTTGCCTTCCCATTCCTTAACTCATTGAGCTTCTGGTTCTTTGTAGTCGGTGTTGTTCTTATCAACATCTCTTTAGGGGTAGGTGAATTCGCACAAACAGGTTGGTTAGCTTATCCGCCACTATCTGGCTTGGAGTACAATCCGGGGGTCGGGGTCGATTATTGGCTCTGGAGTCTCCAGATATCCGGTATTGGTACACTATTAACAGGGGTTAACTTCATCGCAACTATTATCCGTATGCGTACGCCGGGTATGTCGATGATGAAAATGCCTGTATTCAGCTGGGCTGCGTTATGTACTAACGTATTGATTGTTGCTGCATTCCCTATCTTAACTGTGACGCTGACTCTTCTGACGTTAGACCGTTATTTAGGTACCCATTTCTTCACCAACGATATGGGCGGCAACATGATGATGTACATCAACCTGATTTGGGCATGGGGTCACCCTGAGGTGTATATCCTTGTTCTGCCTGTGTTCGGTGTATTCTCTGAAGTTGCAGCAACTTTCTCGAAAAAACGTTTATTCGGTTATACCTCATTAGTTTGGGCAACAATCGTTATCACCGTTATGTCCTTTATCGTTTGGTTGCACCACTTCTTTACGATGGGTTCAGGCGCGAACGTTAACGCCTTCTTCGGTATCGCCACGATGATTATCGCAATCCCAACAGGGGTTAAGATCTTCAACTGGCTGTTTACTATGTACCAAGGCCGTATCGAATATAAATCTCCAATGCTGTGGACTATCGGTTTCATCATCACCTTCTCTGTAGGTGGTATGACCGGCGTTCTGTTAGCCGTACCTGGTGCAAACTTCGTTCTGCACAACAGCTTATTCCTGATTGCCCACTTCCATAACGTTATCATTGGCGGTGTAGTATTCGGGTGCTTCGCAGGTATGACTTACTGGTTCCCGAAAGCTTACGGCTTCACGCTGAATGAGAAATGGGGTGTTCGTGCCTTCTGGTTCTGGATCATCGGTTTCTTCTTAGCCTTTATGCCGTTATACATTCTGGGCTTTATGGGTATGACCCGTCGCTTAAGCCAGAATATTGACCCGACTTATCATACAATGTTAGTCGTTGCCGCAGGCGGTGCTGCTTTAATCGCACTCGGTATTGCATGTCAAGTTATCCAAATCATTGTGAGTATCCGTGACCGCCATGAAAACCGTGATCTAACTGGTGACCCATGGGGTGGACGTACTCTTGAGTGGGCAACCTCTTCTCCACCACCATTCTATAACTTCGCGATTGAGCCACATGTTCAAACTCGTGATGCTTGGTGGGATCTAAAAGAAAAAGGTCTTGCTCATAAGAAACCAACTTCATATGAAGAAATTCATATGCCGAAAAATACAGGCGCAGGCGTTATTATCGCCGCATTTAGCTTGATTTTAGGTTTCGCAATGATTTGGCACATCTGGTGGATGGCAATCATTGGTTTCGGTGGAATGATCGTAACTTGGATTGCAAAAAGCTTCGACGAAGATGTTGATTACTACGTACCTGTGGCTGAAATCGAAGAAATCGAGAATAAGCACTTTGAAGAATTACGTAAGGCAGGTGTGAACGATGTCAACTAATACAATGACTAACCAAAATATCGCCCATGCTGAGCATGGGCACCACGATGCAGGTGGAACAAAAGTATTCGGTTTCTGGCTCTATATCATGAGCGACTTGATTCTGTTTGCTTGTTTGTTTGCTACCTATGTTGTTTTGGCCGATGGAACTGCTGGCGGTCCAGCTGGTAAAGATATCTTCAGTCTGAAGTTCGTATTAGGCGAAACTTTCTTACTCTTGGTAAGTAGTATCACTTATGGCTTCGCAATGATTGCGATGCATAAAGGTAAGATTGCTGCCGTTAACTTATGGCTGTTTGCAACGTTTTTGTTAGGTCTTGGCTTCGTTATCATGGAAGTTTATGAATTCCATGAGCTGATTGCTGAAGGTTTTGGTCCTGACCGTAGCGGTTTCTTATCTGGCTTCTTTGCACTAGTTGCAACGCATGGTTTACACGTAACTGCGGGTCTCATTTGGATTATTATCATGATGATCCAAGTTACTCGTCGTGGACTGACTGATGTAAACAAAACACGTTTGAATTGTCTAAGCCTGTTCTGGCACTTCTTAGACGTGGTTTGGATTTGTGTATTTACCGTTGTTTATCTTCTGGGGGCTATTTAAATGAGTCATGCAAAAGATGCTCACACTGGAGCAAGCCACGGTAGCGTTAAAACATACCTGATTGGCTTTATTCTATCAGTTATCCTGACCGTCATTCCGTTCTGGATGGTGATGGAAGGCACGGCGTCAACATCAACAATCCTCTGGACTGTTGTTGGCATGGCAGTTGTGCAAATACTGGTTCACTTAGTATGTTTCTTACATATGAATACCTCATCAGATGAGCGTTGGAACCTGGTTGCATTTCTGTTCACCATGCTAATTGTCGGCATTGTTGTTGTCGGCTCGCTGTGGATTATGTACAACCTGAACATCAATATGATGCTCGACTAAAGAGTTGCCGATATGTTTAAGCAATACCTGCAAGTGACCAAACCAGGAATTATATTCGGAAACTTGATTTCTGTGATCGGCGGTTTTTTATTAGCCTCTAAAGGCTCGATAGATTACCCGCTGTTCGTTGCGACTTTGCTGGGTGTATCACTGGTCGTGGCTTCTGGTTGTGTTTTTAACAACTACATCGACCGTGATATCGACCGTATCATGGAAAGAACAAAGAATCGCCCGTTAGTTAAAGGGCTGATTGACCCGAAAGTTAGCCTGATTTACGCAACTGTATTAGGTATTGCGGGTATGCTGCTACTACTTGTAGCAGCCAATGCTTTGGCAATGCTACTTGCAGTTATCGGTTTCATTGTTTATGTAGGCGTTTATAGCCTCTATATGAAACGTAAATCAGTTTATGGCACGTTGATTGGTAGTCTATCTGGTGCAGCACCACCAGTTATCGGCTACTGCGCTGTCACAAATGAATTTGATACAGGTGCATTGATCCTGCTATTAATTTTCAGCTTGTGGCAGATGCCTCACTCTTATGCCATTGCTATTTTCCGCTTCAAGGATTATAAAGCCGCAAACATTCCTGTGTTACCGGTTATCAAGGGAATATCTGTCGCTAAGACACATATTTTCCTATATATCCTAGCATTCATGGTCGCAACACTAATGTTAGCTATCAGTGGATATGCGGGCTATAAGTATTTAATCGTAGGTGCAGCAGTTAGCCTGTGGTGGCTCGGTATGGCTATTTCCGGTTTTAAAACCGAAAATGACGACCGTGTTTGGGCTAGAAAATTATTCATCTTCTCAATCGTAGCTATAACCTCATTGAGCGTGATGATGTCTGTTGATCCTATTGTTTCAAGCGATACTGTTATAGCTCTCGTCAGATAACTTTTCTAGTTACTGATGATAACTATGCCTAAACGGCGGGGTTTCCCCCGCCGTTTTCATTTACCATTCCTTGCGTTAATGACCCATTTTTACTTATTCTGCCTACCCTTATGACGCAATTTTATGGTTAAATAGCCCCTTGCTATTATAAGCTAGATATAAAACGCACTATTAAAAGCTATAATCCATTGATTTTATACATTAAAAATATCAGTTCTACTTATAAAGATTCAAAATAGATTGAATTATAGAAAAGCGACAAACGAAGATATCCTTGAGAACGTACATCAATATGTGACCTAGGTAGCTAAGAGATGCCAGCACCGCTACAACTCGAAATATGAAGAATATTATTGCAAGGCGACAAACGAGGATATCTTAGGGAGCATACATCAGTATGTGACCTAAGAAGCCGAGAAAAGCCAACACCGCTACAGCTAACATACTGATAGTTTGGTTTAAATTATTTTGCTACAACATCACTTTTTTATTCAAAATAGTTCGTGTTGTAGCAAGGCGGCAAACGAGGATATCTTAGGGAGCATACATCAGTATGTGACCTAAGGAGCCGAGAGAAGCCAACACCGCTACAGCTAACATACTGATAGTTTGGTTTAAATTATTTTGCTACAACATCACTTTTTTATTCAAAATAGTTCGTGTTGTAGCAAGGCGGCAAACGAGGATATCTTAGGGAGCATACATCAGTATGTGACCTAAGGAGCCGAGAGAAGTCAACACCGCTACAGCTAACATACTGATAGTTTGGTTTAAATTATTTTGCTACAACATCACTTTTTTATTCAAAATAGTTCGTGTTGTAGCAAGGCGGCAAACGAGGATATCTTAGGGAGCATACATCAGTATGTGACCTAAGAAGCCGAGAAAAGCCAACACCGCTACAGCTAACATACTGATAGTTTGGTTTAAATTATTTTGCTACAACATCACTTTTTTATTCAAAATAGTTCGTGTTGTAGCAAGGCGGCAAACGAGGATATCTTAGGGAGCATACATCAGTATGTGACCTAAGGAGCCGAGAGAAGCCAACACCGCTACAGCACGAAATATGAAGAATAAAAATGAATGATAATAAAATGACATCCACAGAGCTTAGATCCACTTGGGGGTTAGGTTCTGTTTTTTCCTTGCGCATGCTTGGAATGTTTATGGTTTTACCCATTTTGACCAGCTATGGGATGCATTTACAGGGCGCTAGCGAATTTTTAGTTGGTGTTGCTATCGGTATTTACGGCCTTAGCCAAGCCATTTTCCAAGTTCCTTTTGGCTTAATGTCAGACAAAATAGGCCGTAAGCCACTCATTATTATTGGGTTAGTGATCTTTATTCTCGGTAGCATTATTGCTGCATTAAGTGATTCTATTTGGGGAATTATCATCGGTCGGGCCCTTCAGGGAGCTGGGGCGATTTCTGCGGCTGTAATGGCATTACTTTCTGACTTAACCCGCGAACAAAATCGAACCAAGGCTATGGCATTTCTAGGCATTAGCTTTGGCTTAACATTTGCCATCGCATTAGTTTTGGGCCCTATTATTACCCATATGATTGGGTTAAATGGCCTATTCTGGGGGATCGCACTTCTCGCTGTCGGCGCTATCGCACTCACTATTTTTGTTGTTCCAGACACCAATACCCATGTTTTAAACCGTGAGTCAGCCTTTGTTCAAGGTAACTTAAAAACCGTTCTTGCTCAGCCACAATTACTGAAATTGAATATAGGTATTTTATGTTTACATACCTTGTTAATGTCGAGTTTTGTTGCCTTGCCACTCATTATGACAAAAGCTGGTTTTTTAGCCCCCGATCATTGGAAAGCCTACCTAGTTACCATGCTAATTGCCTTTGTAACAGTACTGCCTTTCATTATTTATGCTGAAAAATACCGCAAGATGAAGCAAGTCTTTCTATTTTGCATCGTACTGCTCGCTGCTGCTGAAGTGACATTATGGCTTTCAGGTAATCACTTATGGGTTATTTTCTTAGGTATTCAACTGTTTTTTATTGCCTTTAATATTATGGAAGCCATTTTACCATCACTGATTAGTAAGGAAGCTCCCGCTGGTTACAAAGGAACCGCAATGGGTGTTTACTCCACTAGCCAATTTTTAGGTGTCGCTATCGGTGGTATTGTCGGTGGGTGGTTATACAATTTTGAAGGGGCAAGCACTGTCTTTATTGGTGGCTTAATTTTAACGGTTATCTGGTTTGTTATTAGCTTAACAATGCAACAACCGCCTTATGTCAGCAGTATTCGCATCGAATTACCAAAACACATTGAAGATAGTCGCGCTCTTGAGCAAAAATTACAGGCACAAAATGGAGTCATGGAAGCGCTCGTTGTAGATGAAGAGTTAAGTGCTTACGTTAAAGTTGATAGAAAGATTATTAACAGGGAACAACTCGAAGCGATTATCAACTCACAATAAGCAATAAATAGTTAGCCCATAATAAATGGGCTAACTATTTAACATGTAAGTTTCACAATGATTAATCGCGAAAATTATTAAACTGGAAAGGTTGGCCTAAATTACCACCACGCACGAGCGCCATAACCGATTGTAAGTCATCGCGAGCTTTACCTGTCACACGAACTTGGTCGCCTTGAATTTGCGCTTGTACTTTTAGCTTGCTGTCTTTGATCAATTTTATTATCTTCTTAGCAATAGCAGCGTCTATCCCTTGTTTGAATGTCACTTCAACACTATAGGTTTTCCCGCTATGTACAATATCATCTGGTACATTTAATACCGCACCATCAATACCGCGTTTTGCCATTTTTTCTCTTAAAATATCGACTAACTGAAGTACTTGGAAATCAGACTCACTGGTGATTTTCACTGACTCATTTTTGTCATTTAGTTCAAAGCTGGCTTCAACATTTTTGAAATCCCAACGGCTTGTTAGCTCACGCTGTGCATTTTCCACTGCGTTGCGCACTTCATTCATTTCAACTTCAGATACAATATCAAACGATGGCATAACTAAAACCTCGACTAATTATTTTTTAGGTTGCCCGCATAATACCGTCTTTGCTCCCCCTACTTCAAGTTATCAAGGACCACTAGATTTCGTTTACTACAACTCAACGTATTAACAGTATATACTAAGAAAAAATCACTTCCGCCTTACCTTATAAGACGTTAGAGATCCGATATGAAAGGGGAAACAATGAAAATAACCCTAATTGGTTGTGGTGCAATAGGTAAATTGTGGCTTTCCTCACTAACCTTGCAAGGGCACGAAACACAAGGTTGGTTACGTGTTGCTCAGTCTGATTTATTTGTCGATGTTAATGACCCCAGTGGGCGTACTTTCCGAGAACTTATTCCTTGCAATAATATTAACCATCTGCAAACAAGTGAGCTTGTTATCGTGTGTTTAAAAGCATGGCAAGTTTCCGATGCCCTACTCCCCTTACTCGGTAATATCCCTGAGAATACGCCAATTTTATTGCTCCACAATGGAATGGGAACAATCGAAGAACTCGCCCCTATACGCCACCCAATTTTAGCGGGTGTCACAACACACGCTGCTTGGCAAAAAAATAACCAAGTATTCCATGTCGCTCATGGTATTACGCATATCGGTGCAATTAATTCACAAGCACAAGCTTACTACCCAATTGCAGATATTTTACATGAAGCTTTACCAGACGTCGCTTGGCATAACCATATTCAAACAACCTGTTGGCGCAAACTTATCGCAAACTGCGTGATTAACCCGCTTACGGTTGAATATGACTGTAAAAATGGGCAGCTAATTGATTACCCGAAACAAATTTCACAAATCATAGATGAAATCTGCGCTGTTATGGAAGCAGAAGGGCTACATACCGATAAATCAGAGCTAACCGAGTATATATACAGCATTATTTATAATACTTCGGCTAACTATTCTTCTATGCTGCAAGATGTGCGCAATAACCGCCGTACCGAAATTGATTACATTACGGGTTTTTTAATCAAACAAGCGCGAGCTCATGGGCTTAGTACTCCTGAAAATGACCGCCTTTATCATTTAGTCAAAAATAGAGAACAACAATATGACGATTTCCGTTCTAATTTGCATCGCTCATGGTAGTGAAGAAATAGAAACCGTGACTAGCGCAGATTTATTAGTCAGAGCCGGTATTAATGTTACTTTAGCCAGTGTAACTGAGGATAGCTCCTTACAGGTTACTGCTTCTAGAGGAATGAAAATTGTCGCAGACACACCATTAATTAAAGTCGCAGATGAACCTTTTGACGCAATCGTACTTCCAGGAGGGCTTGCTGGCGCTGAGACTTTCCGTGATAGCCCTCTGGTTGTCGAAAAGGTTCGCCGCATGCATCTTGATGGCAAAATTGTCGCAGCTATTTGTGCAGCGCCAGCCATTGTATTGGAGTACCATCAACTATTCCCACTTGGCAATATGACGGGTTATCCTGCCATGAAAGATAAAATTTCAGCCAATAAATGGGTTGACCGCCGAGTTTATTTTGATGAGCGAGTTAATTTGCTAACGAGCCAAGGTCCCGCAACATCTTTTGATTTCGCCTTAAAATTAATCGAACTCTTAGTTGGTCGTGAAATTGCAGGGAATGTTGCCAGCCAGCTAGTTTTGCCGAATGGGATCAACGATTATTTAGAAGATTAAATGGAAATTTATAACATCGCATAATAGGTTATCAGATAACATTAACCCACTGAATAATAATGATTATCAAATAAAACCATCAGTAAAAAGACTTCGTTTATAGCCCTTTTTTGCTATTATCATAGTGGGTGCTTGGATCATTTTGGTTCAAGCATTTGCTAAAGCCAAAAAGACGAAAGCCCCGAATTTAGATGTTAATCTTAATCCGAGGCAGTTTCCAAACTCACAATTTGATTCTGTCTCCTTTTAGAAAAGGAGTCAAGAGGAATGGCCAAAATTGCCCTTCTGGGGCTAGTTACCGTGTGTCTTACGGTATTGTGTTTTTCATTGTTAATGCAAGAAAGGCTATGCTCTTTCAGTATCAGCAGCGGAAGCACGCTGGTTCAAGCGACGTTATCTTGCGATAACTAGTCTTGTGGGGGAATTTCCCCCACATTTCTCTCTAATTGTACGTTGGTGATACAAGCACCCTGTTTTGAATCTACACTCTTTGCCATTCTTACTTCAGTTCAATCAATAATCATAATAATACCAATGATATCAAAATCATTATAACCGATTGAATTTAAATTCTTTTATTATAAAAACTGACTGTAAATAGATTTATTTCGAGTGGATCTTTGCTATGATTGCCGTGGGTGCTTGGATCATTTTGGTTCAAGCATTTGCCAAAGCCAAAAAGACGAAAGCCCCGAATTTAGATGTTAACCTTAATCCGAGGCAGTTTCCAAATCACACAATTTGATTCTGTCTCCTTTTAGAAAAGGAGTCAAGAGGAATGGTCAAAATTGCCCTTCTGGGGCTAGTTACCGTGTGTCTTACGGTGTTGTGTTTTTCATTGTTAATGCAAGAAAGGCTATGCTCTTTCAGTATCAGCAGCGGAAGCACGCTGGTTCAAGCGACGTTATCTTGCGATAACTAGTCTTGTGGGGGAATTTCCCCCACATTTCTCTCTAATTGTGCGTTGGTGATACAAGCACCCTGTTTTAAGTTATGGGCGATAAACCTTTATATTTTCATAACCTTGCTCTTTTAGGTATAGTGCTTGCAAGCGGCTCATTACCCCACGGTCACAATATAATAAATAGGTTTTATCTTTTGGTAAGTCACCAAATTGCGTACTCAATTTATAGAATGGAATGTGCTTAACTTCCATTCCATCTACATTCAGTGGCTTGTCTTCAAATTCATCAATTGAACGAATATCTAAAATCACTTCATTTTCAATTGAAAGCTCACTCACCATTTCAATTTCAGGGACTTTTTCAAGGCTTTCTTGTGCAATTTGTCGAATATCGATATTTTGCGCTTGCTCCACAACAGACTCTAAAATAGCAAAATCAAAATTGGCCTCTTCTGCTTCAATTCGTGCTTTAACAGCTTTCACTGTTGGGCTTTTTGAAATCACACCACAATATTCCGGCATGGTTTTCGCAAAATCTTCAGTCCCAATTTGCCGAGCTAATTTGATTATGTGTTCTTTGTCATGAGAAATCAGTGGCCTTAGCACCAAAGTATCAGAAGCATTATCAATAAGACGCAAGTTAGTTAAAGTTTGGCTAGACACTTGACCAAGCGCTTCACCCGTAACAATTGCCTGCACACCATAACGCTCCGCAACTTTAGACGCAGCTCTCACCATCATACGTTTAAGTACAACGCCCATTTGGCCATCATCGACTTTCTCTAAAATTTCAGCCACAACTGGCTCAAAGTTTACAGCAATAAAGCGCACTTTATGGGAGCTACCAAAACGGTTCCATAGATAATGTGCAATTTGCTTCACGCCAATTTCATGTGCCGCACCACCTAAATTAAAAAAGCAGTAATGAACACGGCAACCACGGCGCATCAACATATAGCTAGAAACACCAGAGTCAAACCCACCGGAAATTAGCGATAAAACATCTTCTTGCGTCCCTATAGGAAACCCGCCAATACCTTCAATACGTGATTTAACTAAAATCAGTTTGTCATCTTCAATTTCCAAATGCACGGTTGTATCTGGGTCTTTGAGCTTAACTTTAGCCGAAGGAATATGTTGGTTTAAACCACCACCAATGTAACGCTCAGCTTCAATCGATGAAAATTCGTGCTTACCGCGGCGTTTCACCCGAACACAAAAAGTTTTGTTTTCGAGAGACGCACCATAAGATTCATGGGTCATTTCATAAATATGGTGCAGGCTAGTAAACGGTTTTTCTTCCACTTCAAGGATATGGTGGATACCGGGAATACGACCTAACATGTCACAAATTTCGTCGTGCTTCGTTTCCCCTTTCACACGCACTTCAATATTATCCCAATTACGGACAACCGAAATTTCTTCGCCAAGAGGTTTTAGCACGTTACGGATATTGCTAGTCAGAATTTTAATGAAACGTAGCCTAACAGTTTGGCTTTTGATGGTAATTTCTGGGAATAACTTAATGATAAACTTCATAATAGCTGCATGTTCATGGTTGTGGGGCAAACGAACGTGTCTTAACAAGGACACACGTATAGGTTACCAATTGTCAATAAAGAGGCGTATTATAACACTATCTTGCGGACTGAATCTAAAAACACCAATAATAAATTGTAACCGTGGCAAGACTACGTTAGTCTGCTAAATATTTAACATTCCCCGAATTAACTAATTTAACATTAGTGGCTAAAGAATATGGCTAAAGAAAAATCTCAGCAAGTTGCACCTGTTAGTTTTGAAAACTCGCTTCAAGAGCTAGAGCAAATCGTCGCTCGTCTTGAATCCGGTGACCTCCCTCTAGAAGACGCTCTGAATGAGTTTGAACGTGGCGTTCAAATTGCCAAACAAGGTCAAAAAGTACTGCAACAAGCTGAGCAGCGTGTACAAATATTGCTCAGTGATGACGAAAATAAACCTCTTGCCGATTTTTCACCTGATACTGAATAAATTATGTCTGAACAACATTTAGATAGCTTCACGCTGCAACAAAAACAAACCTATGACAGAGTCAATCAATACCTTTTAGATGCCCTAAATGCGATGCCTTTTGCAAACCTTCCTCTTGCACAAGCAATGCGATATGGCACGTTATTAGGCGGGAAACGTTTACGCCCATTTTTAACTTATGCGGTAGGCTCTATGCTTGGTGTGAACCAAGAAAACCTTGATGCACCAGCTGCCGCTGTCGAGTGCATCCATGCCTATTCATTAATTCATGACGACCTGCCCGCTATGGATGACGATGATTTACGCAGAGGTCAACCAACCTGCCATATAAAATATGGTGAGGGTAATGCTGTCTTGGCGGGAGATGCATTACAAACGCTGGCCTTTCAATTACTTGCTTGTGCCCCAATGCCAGATGTCGCTGATAAAGACCGTATCGCAATGATAGCCGAGCTATCCTATGCAAGTGGCCTTGCTGGGATGTGTGGTGGGCAGGCTCTGGATTTAGACGCCGAAGGGAAATACGTCGACCTTGAATCCTTAGAACGTATTCATCTGCATAAAACTGGTGCACTCATTCGCGCAGCTATTCGCCTTGGTGCTTATGCCGCTGGCGAAAAAGGGCATCAATTACTACCTGTTTTAGATAAATACGCACAGTCCATCGGGCTTGCCTTTCAAGTTCAAGACGATATCCTAGATGTTATCGGGGACAGCACGGTAACAGGTAAGCGCCAAGGGACTGATGCTGAGCACGAAAAAAGCACTTACCCATCTTTACTCGGCCTTGAAGCGGCTCAACAAAAAGCACGTGAGCTATATCATGATGCAATAAGCGCTTTAGAGACGATCCAGTCATATGGGTATAATATAGAAATGCTAAGCGCTTTAGCTAATTTCATTATTGAGCGTAAAAACTGACAATATGCTTTGCCTTTTGGCAACAAGAAGGTCGATAATTACGGCATTTATTACCTTGATGAATCTTCAGAACATTCTATAACTCAAAAAACAGACAGACTATTGCTTACACTAAGCGAGTTATAGAAAGGCAATCAATGAGGATCACCCACAATATGCGTAGATAAATTTACGCACCGCAATACTTAGATAACTGTTTCAGTACCGAGTATTCAATATGTGGGTTTTTTATTAATTATAAGTGAGTACCTAATGAGTATTGATATCGCTAAATATCCAACGCTAGCATTGGCAGAGACACCAGATGAGCTTCGTCTGTTGCCCAAAGAAAGTTTGCCTAAGCTGTGTGATGAACTCAGACAGTTTTTGCTGAGTAGCGTTGGTCGTTCTAGTGGTCACTTTGCTTCTGGTCTCGGTGCAGTTGAGCTTACCGTCGCATTACATTACGTCTACAAAACCCCGTTTGATAACCTTGTTTGGGATGTCGGGCACCAAGCCTACCCACATAAAATTTTAACGGGTCGTCGTGACCGTATTGATACTATTCGTCAAAAAAATGGTTTGCACCCTTTTCCATGGCGTGAAGAAAGTGAATATGACATTTTAAGTGTTGGCCATTCATCCACATCGATTAGTGCGGGTTTAGGAATGGCTATTGCGGCAGAAAAAGAAAAGCAAAACCGTAAAACCGTCTGTGTGATTGGTGATGGAGCTATCACCGCAGGGATGGCATTCGAAGCCATGAACCACGCAGGGGACGCCGCACCCGATATGCTTGTTATCTTAAATGATAATGAAATGTCTATCTCCGAAAATGTTGGCGCGTTAAATAACCATTTGGCTCACCTGCTTTCTGGCAAGCTATACACCACATTACGTGAAGGTGGGAAAAAAGTTTTCTCTAACTTACCGCCAATCAAAGAATTGCTGAAAAAGACCGAAGAACATATCAAAGGTATGGTTGTTCCTGGTACCATGTTTGAAGAATTAGGCTTTAACTATATTGGCCCTGTTGATGGACATGACGTCGTCGCCTTAGTTCAAACCTTAAAAAACATGCGTGATTTAAAAGGCCCACAGTTTTTACATATCATGACTAAAAAAGGTCGTGGTTATGAACCTGCCGAAAAGGACCCAATCAGTTGGCACGCAGTACCAAAATTTGACCCAAGCACATTCACTTTACCCAAAAGCAAAGAGACGGGACCGACATTCTCTAAAATCTTTGGAGATTGGCTGTGCGAAGAAGCCAAAGATGATGACAAGCTAATGGCAATTACGCCAGCTATGCGCGAAGGCTCTGGTATGGTTCGGTTTTCTAAAGAATTCCCTGATCAATACTTCGATGTCGCGATCGCAGAGCAACATGCTGTCACCTTTGCAGCTGGTCTTGCTATTGGGGGCTATAAACCCATCGTCGCTATCTATTCGACCTTCTTACAACGGGGTTATGACCAAGTCATCCATGACGTGGCTATCCAAAAAGTACCGGTGATGTTTGCTATTGACCGAGCCGGCATTGTTGGCGCTGATGGCCAAACCCACCAAGGTTCATTTGATATTTCATTCCTACGCTGTATCCCTACTATGGTGATCATGGCACCAAGTGATGAAAACGAATGCCGCCAAATGCTACATACTGGCTACCATTACCAAGATGGCCCAAGTGCTATTCGTTACCCGCGAGGCACGGGGACAGGTGCACAGCTACAACCTTTAGCTCCACTAGAAATTGGTAAAGGAGTTATCCGTCGCCAAGGGGAAAAAGTTGCTATTTTGTGTTTTGGTACGTTACTTAGTCATGCATTAGAAGCCGCTGAGCAATTAAATGCGACTGTGGTTGATATGCGCTTTGTTAAACCATTAGATGAAGCCCTAATCCTTGAGGTGGCAAGCAGCCATGATGTGCTCGTTACACTCGAAGAAAATGCAATTAAGGGTGGTGCGGGTAGTGGTGTGAATGAGTTCCTAATGCAGGAAAAAAGAATCATTCCTGTTTTAAACCTTGGTTTACCAGACTATTTTATTTCTCAAGGTAGCCAAGAGGAACTTATCGCTGAGCTCGGGTTAGATGCAACGGGTATTATTAAGTCAATTAATACCTACTTAGCCAAGTAATAGGTTAACGAAAAAAGGCATTACCATGATAATGTAATGCCTTTTTAAATAACAAAGTTAATCACTCTCATTTTCTTTTTATATACACAGTAATAGAGTGTTAACTTTAACTCTATTATTTCATTTCCAATGCAACTTTTAAAAAAAACACTTTTAAACCCTGCTTTTACATCTTAACTATATTTTTATATCATAATAATAAATAAAAAAAACCAAACATAATAAACTTATATACAATGATATTTATTCTATTCACTCTAAAACAGAATATATACAAAATATTTATCTTGAATGTAAATTTTGAAAATAAAAACATGCAAATTATTTTTAAATCCATTAATATGAACTATGTCACTGTATGACAGTGTAACTTAAGCTCTGACTTATATTGGTTTTTCATTGCATTATGCAATAAAGCTTTTCCTATTATATTTCAAAGCGTAACACTGAATAATAACGACTATATGATTTTAACAATTTTAACCAGGCTTTAATATTTAATTATTTTGTTTTCTTAATTTAAAAACCAGGAAACAAATAAACGCATTCCAACTACAATTTGCATATAGTTTCTCTTTATTTAGCCAATTTTAATAAATATATTTGGGAGCGCTTATGTGTGGACAATATATTAATGAACCTTTGTATTTATCCATTGCTAACTGGGTAATGAAACAAGGGCGCTGGATCACCGCCAGAGAAATATCCAATAATTTTGATATCCCTCACCCTAATGCGGTTAATATTGTTTCTTATATTTTATCTGACGTAGCTGAAATTCAATGTGAAGTTAAAATGATCCCGAATAAATTATCGGGTCGTGGCTGTCAGTGCCAAAGGCTGATTAAGGTTACAAAAATTGATAATCAACTTTATGCACGTCTTAGAAACCACCAATCTGAAAAAGTCACTATTGATTCTCCAGTGAAAGCGGCATCTATGCCACCGAGTGAATTAAATCGAGAGCAAAAATGGCAATGGATGCTATCAAAGGCACAACGCCGTTAACATAATGATCACATCAAAAAAACACGGGCTCAAGTCTGCGTTAAGGCTGTCGACAAAGCGGGATAAAAGCGTATTTTTCCCGCTTTGTATTATCAGCCGAAAATCAACAAATTAATTTTCTTGATATACTTTCAATAACTTATACAACTCAACAAATGAGATGCAAAGCTAGCTTTATAATTCTAAAAATATATTATTTATGGCATGATAGCCATCTATGGGAAGAATAAGCCTGTATAGTATTGCCTATCCAAGAGAGAAATATTTACTGAATATTGGTTTAGGTTAAAAGGTTGCTAAGAAAACTTAACTTTCATAGCAGAAAATGGACGCTATTTATCACCTATAATTAATATGAAAAATAAATTATTTCTAATCGCGCTATTGTTAATAACGGCAAGCCATGCATATTCAAACCCAGAGTTAAATAATGATAACTTTGAGCAAACAAAAATATTAGCAGAACAAGGCAATATTGAGGCTCAAAATCAACTCGCGATCATGTATTTCAACGGTTCTGGCTCCAAGCAAGACTATGTTAAGGCAATAGAGTGGTTTCAAAAAGCCGCTGAACAAGGATATGACGCTGCACAAAGCAATCTTGGGATAATTTATTTACAAGGTTTGGGAACTCAGCAAAGTTATACTCTGGCAAAGGGCTGGCTCCAGAAATCGGCTGAACAGGGATACGCGCAAGCTCAATATAACCTTGGAATAATGCATAAAAAAGGGGAAGGAACCAAGAAGGATCTTGCTCAAGCAAAAGAGTGGTTTCAACAAGCTGCTGATAAAGGCTATATTGACGCACAAAGCCAACTCGGTGAAATGTACTTAAACGGTGACGGAACCCAGAAAAACTATCCCCTCGCCTTAAAGTGGCTTCAAAGTGCCGCAGACAAAGGAAATGCAAACGCACAATTCAACCTTGCACTTATATACTTAGACGGCTTGGGTACCGAACAAAGCTATCAAGAAGCGTTGTGGTGGTTTCAAAAAGCCGCTGAGCAAGGAAACGCGGCTGCTCAGTACAATTTAGGTTTAATGCATCAAGACGGGTTAGGCACTCCCCCCAACAATTCACTAGCAAAAGAATGGTATCTAAAATCTGCACAACGAGGGCATGCACCCGCTCAAAGCAATTTAGGGCTTATCTATATTCAAGACACTGAAAAACAACCAGATTATACCTCCGCCAGAGAATGGTTTCAAAGGGCAGCAGAACAAGATTACGTCATTGCACAATATAATCTTGGCATGATGTATAAAAATGGTGATGGCGGCATTAAAAATAAAGAAATGGCAATAAAATGGCTACAAAAGGCCGCTGAACAAAATTACCCATCCGCACAATATAATCTTGGATTATTGTACCAAGATGAAAAATATAACCACCAAAATCATAGCTTAGCGAAAGAGTGGTATCAAAAAGCCGCTGAGCTAAACTATGCGCCCGCGCAAAATCAGCTTGCCATATTGTATCTAAAAGGAATTGGCACGCCGCAGAGTTATACTCTTGCAAAAGAATGGTTTCTCAAAGCCGCGGAACAAAATAATGCTTCCGCACAATTTAATCTCGGTGTGATGTATAAAAATGGTGATGGCGTTGAAAAAAATGAAAGCGTGGCTCAAGAGTGGTTTCAAAAAGCTGAACAGCAAAAAAATAACTAACCTCATTTTTTCATAATAATCACTGTCGATAATGAAAACGCCCAGCTTTTAACTGGGCGTTCAAAGATTAATTACTGGCCTTTAGGTTTGACATCCGTTGTCCCCATGAGCCTTGGCCTATTCAACTCTATTTCTATCAAGGGTAACGCTTCATGTAATCCTTGTCGGTATCGAATGGCTAAGTCTTGATATTCTTTCGTATTGAGCTGCTTCCAATGCAATTCTTCCTCACGAATATGACGAGCAAAACGTGCAGGGCTGCCAACCAGTAATTGGCGAGGTTCGCCTTGAAACCCAGCTTTAACAAAGCTCATCGCCGCAACAATACTTTGTTCACCAACCAGGGCTCCATCCATAATCACACTGTTCATTCCCACTAATGCATCACGACCAATAATACATCCATGCAAAATAGCTCCGTGGCCTATATGCCCACACTCGTGGACAATGGTTTCGACATCGCTATAACCATGCATAATGCAACAATCCTGAATATTGGCTCCTTTTTCTATGATCAAACGGCCATAGTCTCCACGTAAAGAAGCGTTAGGCCCAACAAATACCCCTTCACCGATAATCACATCACCAATCACCGTCGCTGATGGATGTACATATGCGGTAGGGTGAACAACTGGGATCACCCCTTCAAAAGCGTAAAAACTCAAAATTCACCTCTTTGCTAAATGAACTAGCGCCCTTTCCAACTTGGTGAACGTTTTTCGGCAAACGCCAGCGGACCTTCTGTTGCATCTTCGGAGTGTAAAACCGCGGGGTAGTTTGTCAGCACACCGCTGCGCATAAGCTTATAACCCTCTTCAACAGTAAGCTCTCCGGTTGCGCGAAAAATTTCTTTCAAGGCCGCAACCGCAAGTGGTGCACTTTGAGTGATTTTTTCTGCGAGTTCACGTGCTTTTTCCATTAAACTTTCCATTGGTACTACTTCATTAGCGATCCCCCAGCGTAATGCTTCCTGAGCATCCATACGCCTTCCCGTCATCACCATTTCATTCACGATCGGTGCTGGTAAGATTTTAGGTAAACGCAAGACACCGCCGCTATCAGGCACAATACCAAGTTGGGCCTCTGGTAAGGCAAAACTGGCATTTTCAGAGCAAATGATCATATCTGCCGCTAAAGCTAGTTCAAAGCCTCCACCAAACGCATAACCATTAACAGCAGCAATCACTGGTTTGTTTAAATTGAAAATTTCAGTGAGTCCGGCGAAGCCACCGGGACCAAAGTCGGCATCAGGTGCTTCACCTTCTGCCGCAGATTTTAAGTCCCAACCCGCAGAGAAAAATCGCTCTCCTGCTCCTGTTATAATGGCGACACGCAGCGAAGGATCATCGCGGAAATTAAGGAAAACTTCCCCCATTTTAAAACTGGTTTTTGCATCTATCGCATTTGCTTTAGGTCTATCAAGTACGATTTCCAAAATGGAGCCATTACGGGTAATTTTTAATGATTCGCTCATAGTGCAATCCTTTAGTCATCATGCGCTGCCATTTTGCCTACAGAAAGTTGCAGCCAAAACGTTCGCGTAATTAATAGAGTTATTCGATTATTGCAGATGTTTTTTCAGCACTTTTCCAGAACAGTTACGCGGTAAATCCTTACGTACCTCAACCCATGATGGCACTTTAAATTTCGCCATTTGCTTTTCACAAAAAGCGAAAAACTCTTCCTGAGTTAATGTTTCACCCTCTTCTAACACAATAAAGGCTTTAATCGCTTCATCACGGATCTCATCAGCAACACCAATCACCGCCACGTCAACAATCAAAGGATGTGAAGCAATAATATTTTCAATTTCACTACATGAGACGTTCTCACCGCCTCGTTTGATCATATTGATGCTTCTGTCCACAAAATAGAAAAATCCATCTTCATCTTGGTATGCATAGTCGCCTGTGTGCATCCAATTTTGCTCATCAAATGTTTTTTCTGTGGCTTCAGGGTTGTTGTAATACTCTTTAAATAAAGTTTTACCTCGTTCTCCCTTCACACAAAGCTCACCAATCACCCCAGTGGCAACAGGTTGATTGGTTTTATCCCTAATTTGCGCTTTATAGCAAAAACCAGGACGACCAATGGATGGCCAACGGCGGATATCACCAGGTCTATCCCCAATTAGCCCCACAATAGTTTCCGTCATGCCATAAGAAGTCAGAAAACTTTTCACAGCAAATCGAGCCATAAACTGCTCTTTTTCCTCATCACTCAAGTTGAGGTAAAACATGGCTTCACGTAAGCAATGGTCTTTTTCATTATCCGCCAGCGGCTGGCTTAAAAGCGTACGGATCATCATGGGGATCAGCTCAACAACAGTGGCTTGGTGCCTCACAACTTGCTGCCAGAAACGTCTCGCACTGTATCTCTCAAGTAAGACAAATGTTGCACCCACTGAAAATGCCGCCATCGATGCTGTACATTGGCAATCGATATGAAAGACTGGCATTACCGTAAGGTAAATATCGTCGGAACGTAACGTGTTCTGCCAAGAAGAGTAATAACCCGCAAAGCGTAAGTTGTAATGGGTAATAACCACCCCTTTCGGTTTGGAAGTGGTACCTGAGGTAAATAAGATTTCCGCAGTATCACCCACACTAAGCTCAATAAGTTGGGTTAACTCTGTCGGTTTTTGTGCTTGTTCAAGCAAAAAGTTTGAAATGCCTTCCTGCGGTTTAAACGACATATCTGAAATTAAAAAAATGTGCTCAAGGCTGGTACTTTTATCATCAAGTACACGTTGATAAATATCTAAAAAAGACGCACAAGTGACCACCATACGAGGTTGGCAGTTTTGCATAATCCAAGCGGCTTCATGGTATTTATAGCGTGCGTTAACTGGGACCATAATCGCCCCAATTTTCGCCAAGCCAAACCAGCAAAAGAAAAACTCTGGGCAATTATCTAAATGTAAAGCAACCTTATCCCCTTTTTGTATTCCATAATCTAAAAAGAGATTTGCTGTGCGATTAATTTGCTGATTCATTTCTATATAACTGAATTCACGAATATTTCCATCGCAGGATTCAAAGATAAGCGCCTTATTATCCCGATGGGTCAACGCTAGGTCATCCCACATTTGGCGCAAATTTTGTTTACCGATTACATCCATTAATTGTTTCCCATCATTTCCCTAATGAATATCAGGCCAGTTGGATTAATTGACCTGACTATCCATTCAATTAATCAACTATTTTGGCTAATCCTTTGTCGACTAACCCCCGAATATCAATTTCGCTATATCCAATATTTTTTAGTATCTCTGTCGTATCCATGCCATGTGATGGCATACCACGCCAAATTTGCCCTGGATTATTTTTGAATTTTGGCATCACATTTGGGCCACGACAGGTTTTTCCATCCATAGTCTGCCAACTGGTGATCGACTCACGAGCCAGATATTGTGGGTTGGTTTCTAATTCAGGAATGGTTAAAACTTTGGCGCTTGCAATGTTGAGTTCGGCTAATCTCGCTAGCACCTCATCAATTGAGCGAGCACCTAACCATTCATCAAGTTTTTCTTCCATTAAAGGCCCATAGGGGCACTCAATACGATGAATAAGCTGTGTGCCTTCCGGTATTTCTGGTGTACCAAGAAGATGAGCAAGACCAATATCTTTAAATATTTCTTGGATTTGTGTGATACCGACGATTTCCATCACAATATAGCCATCATTACAACTATAAAGGCCGCAACCTGCGTAATAGGGGTCTTTCCCCTTGGTCATCCGCGGGCAGATTTCACCACCATTGAAGTAATCCATCATGAAGTATTGCCCCATTCGTAGCATGACTTCATACATGGCAATATCAATACTTTCCCCTTTCCCCGTTTCACGGGCTTTATACAATGCAGCTAGAGCCGCTGTTGTAGCTGTCATGCCTGAAAAATAATCAGCAGTATAAGGAAAGGCTGGCATTGGCTGGTCTTTATCACCATTTTGGATAAGATAACCACTAAAAGCCTGTGCAATAGTATTGTAGGCAGCTAGGTTAGTGTATTGAGGGTCACCGTATTGCCCAAAGCCTGATAAATGGGCGATAACCAGTTTTGGGTTATGTTGCCAAAGTACTTCATCGGTGATCCCTCTACGGGCAAATGCAGGTCCTTTACTCGCCTCAATGAATATATCCGTTGTTTCCATTAATTTTAGAAATGCCTCACGCCCTTCATCCTTAAAGATATTCAATGATAATGCGCGTAAATTACGCCTTGATAGCTGTGGGTAATTGGGTTGAACACGGATAGTGTCTGCCCAAGCTACGTTCTCTATCCAAATCACTTCCGCGCCCCATTCTGCAAACATTTGCCCTGCAAATGGACCGGCTATTTCAATCCCTGAAAACACCACTCTGACCCCTGCTAATGGGCCAAATTCTGGCATTGGTAAATGCTCTGCCATGTTCTAATCTCCTGTTAAATTTGGCTGGCCTTCTTAAAAAGCCAACCAATAAACATTCAGCTATTAGCGGTACTGTTTCAGTACACTGCGGCCTAATGTCAGTATTTGCATTTCATCTGAACCACCAGATACACGGTCTACACGCAAGTCACGCCAGAAACGTGCGATTCGATGCTCACCAGCAATACCTACACCACCCAGTACCTGCATCGCAGAGTCTACGACTTCAAATGCCGCATTCGCACAGAAGTATTTACACATTGCTGCATCACCAGAGGTAATCAATCCGTTGTCACTCTTCCAAGCAGTTTCATATAACATGTTACGCATTGAATTGAGCTTGATCGCCATATGTGCAAATTTTTCTTGAATTAATTGATAACGGCCAATTGCTTCACCAAACTGAACACGTTGATTGGCGTAACGGGCTGCATCTTCAAATGCACACATTGCAGTTCCATAGTTAGTCAATGCGACTAAGAAACGCTCATGGTCAAACTCTTCTTTCACACGGTTAAAGCCGTTACCTTCACGGCCAAACATATCTTTTTCATCCAGTTCAACGTTATCAAAGGTAATTTCGCAGCAGCTATCCATACGTAGGCCCAGTTTCTCAAGTTTATTGACCTTGATACCGGGTTTGCTCATATCTAAAAACCACTCGGTGAAAACAGGTTTATCAGGAGAATCTGCATCACGACTCATCACCACAATGTATGGTGTGTAAGCACTACTGGTGATAAAACATTTGCTACCATTGAGATAAACTTTGCCATTACGGCGTTGGTAAGTTGTTTGTAAACTCCCTACATCAGAACCCGCGCCGGGCTCCGTAATCGCAGAGTTCCACATTTGTTTACCTGTACCGCGAAATGCCATAATTTTATCAATTTGTTCTTGGGTCCCTTCTCTGAGTACGGTATTAAACCCCCCCGGTAATTGGTACAACACATACGTTGGTGCGCCAAGGCGACCCAGCTCCATCCATACCGCAGCGACTGTAATAAACCCAGCGTTTAAACCGCCATGCTCTTCTGGGATCAACAGGTTATCAATTTCCATGTCCGCCAAGGCTTTAACAAAACGTTCAGGATACATACTGTCACGGTCGCATTGTGCAAAATAGCTTTCCCAGTTTTCACTGGCCATCAGCTCACGGATCCCTGCGACAAACAGCTCCTGCTCATCATTCAATCTAAAATCCATATTAATAACCTCTTAAATGTTGTTTCTGAATAAATTAATCATTTTTCCAATGCACTTTTGCATCTTTAATAAAGGAGAGCGTTACCATAATGTTGACGAAAAAAAGTGGGCATCCTCCGGCAATTATCGCTGTTTGAATCGGTTTCAATCCGCCTAGAGCCAGTAATACGATACCGATAACACCGACTAAAACAGACCAACCGATACGCACCAATAACGGTGGCTCATCGCCATCTTTCACTGCGCGACAAGTCGACATAGCGAGAGTGTATGAACAAGCGTTGATGAGTGTGACGGTGGCGATAAAGCAGAGGATGAAGAAGCCCCAAATTGTTGCAGTGCTCAAAGGTAAGGCTGCCCATGTTTCAATAATGGCGCGTGCAACGCCGAATTCTTCAATCAGCTTTGGAATGTTAATAATATTTTGGTCAACGAGTTGTAATGTATTACTGCCTAGGATGGTCCAAATTAACGTTGTCCCTGCCGTCAAGCCTGCTACCATGCCGATACACAGCTCACGGACGGTACGGCCTTTAGAGATACGGGCGAGGAAAATACACATTTGGATGGCATAGATTACCCACCACGCCCAATAGAATACGGTCCAACCTTGTGGGAAACCGCCTTTACCCACTGCATCTGTATAAAACAGCATGCGTGGCATATACATCATTAAAACCCCGATAGAATCGGTGAAATAGTTCACAATGAAGCTGGCGCCGCCAACAATAAATACCCATCCCAGCATCAAGAAACTCAAGTAACTACGGACGTCACTGGCAATTTTCACCCCTTTTTGCAAACCAAAAGCCACGCAGATTGCATTTAGGATGATCCAGCAGAAGATAATGATGGCATCAAGTTGTAAGGTATGAGGAATACCAAATAAGTATTGAATACACTCAGTAACGAGTGGTGTAGCTAACCCTAAGCTGGTCCCCATGGCTAATATCAAAGCGACCAAGTAAAAATTATCAACAATGGTACCGAACCAGCCATTTACATATTTTTGACCCACTAATGGGACAAGGGTGCTACTTGGGCGGATAACATCCATTTTGCGAACAAAGAAAAAATAACCGAATGCAACAGATAAGAAACTATAGGTTGCCCATGGTAGTGGTCCCCAGTGGAATAAACTGTATGCAAGCCCAATATTTTTGGCCTCTGTTGAATAGGCTTCAAAACCAAAAGGAGGTGCAGAGACGTAATAATAGATTTCAATAGAACCCCAAAATAGTACCGCAGCAGAGGTACAGGAGGCGAACATCATAAAAATCCAGCTCGCGCGGCTAAATTCAGGTTTTTCATCCCCCAAACGCTTTTTGGCGTAAGGACCCAATATTAACCAAAACCAGCCACCAAACATTATCACCATGTACCACTCAAATGCCCAGCCCCATACATTAGTGACATAGCTGAATACTTGATTGATAACTTCGTTAGAAGCATCAAGGTCACGGACGGTTAACCAACACAATAGTCCAACAATGATCAATGGCGGAAAAAAAACTTTTGGTTCTATTCCACCCTTTTTATTTTCTTTGCTCATAGTTCGATCCCAATTTATTATTTAATATATAAGCTTTTAAATAGATATTAGTCTCAACACCTCATCTCACTTATTTATTACCAAACTCAATAAATTTAATTAAGTATTAATCCAATCACTATTCAAATCATGTCGAGTCCCCATTAACAATTCTGTTATTAAGGTCACAATATTATTCGTGATAAATATTTGTTACTAATATCCGACGCTTTAATAATTAAAATAACCAATAAATACATATAGATAAATTATCTTGTAATATTAATGTTATTAAATACCTTCAGTATTGGTGATTAGCATAACAATATTGAACATTACATTGATAAGTTGATGATTTTTACAGTATTGGTGAGTAGTGTATCAGTATGAATATTTAAACCGACTTTAATTCAAGGTTTTCAATATTGGTGACTTAGGTTTTATTTTTAAATATCCAGTTCATGATAATTATATAATCCGAAACAAAAACGGATCATATTTATTAATTATATTTTAGGAGATGTAATGAATATTATTACATGCTATAAATCTGTTCCCGATGAACAAGATATTATTGTAAATAGCTCAGATGGTTCTTTAGATTTTTCACGTGCAGATACCAAAATTAGTCAATATGATTTAAATGCGATTGAAGCAGCTAACCAAATTAAAGCGCAACAAGCAGATAGTAAAGTTATTGCGTTAAGTGTTGGTGGTAAAGCACTAACCAATATGAAAGCACGTAAAGATGTATTATCTCGTGGTCCAGATGAACTTGTTGTCGTTATTGACGATCAACTCGAACACGCCTTACCACATCAAACTGCACTTGCCTTAAGTTCTGCGGCTCAAAAAGTTGGTTTTGATTTAATTATCTGTGGTGATGGTTCCGCAGACTTAAACGCTCAACAAGTTAGTATCTTAATGGGTGAAACCCTGCAAGTTCCCGCTATCAATGGCATAAAGAAAATTGTCTCCATCACACCGGATACGCTCATTGTAGAACGCGAATTAGAAGATGAAATTGAAACATTGTCCATTTCGTTACCTGCCATTATCGCAGTGACCTCCGATATTAATGTCCCTGTCATCCCATCAATGAAAGCCATTTTAGGTGCCGCTAAAAAACCCGTTCAAGCTTGGGCAATAACCGATATTGGCTTGGATAACGTTACAGCATTATCCGCACAATCTATCGCAGCACCTAAGCAAAAAGTTCGTCAACGCATCATCATTGAAGGTGATGGCGAAGAGCAAATTGCACAATTTGCTGAACATTTAAGAAAAATCATTTAATCGGAGGAGTTATGAGCAAATTATCAACCGTTTGGGTATTTAGTGATATGACTTCCCGTTTACCTGAACTTATCGGTGGGGCCCTCACTCTCGGCGAACAAGTCAATGTATTAACGTTAGATGACGCACAAAGCTCACAAGCCTTTCAACTTGGCGCAACCCACGTTTTTCAACTGTCTGGTAAGCCTGACGACCGTATCATCGAAGACTATGCTGATACCATTGTCACGACAATTAAACAGCATGGCGATAACGGACTATTACTGCTACCTAATACCCGTAGAGGTAAATTACTGGCTGCACGCTTAGGTGCAAGACTGCAAGCTGCTGTGTCTAACGATGCGGCAACTGTGACAGTAGAATCAGGAAGACCTGTAATAAAACATATGGTTTATGGTGGGTTAGCCTTTGGCCAAGAAACCTTAAACAGTTCATTTTCAGTCGCTACACTCACCACCGGCACGTTTGAAGCTGCGCAAAATAATGCATCACTCAGCGGTACTGCTCAAACTGCACCATGGGTCGAACCAAAACAATCTATTGTACGTACCTCGATTCAGAAAAAAGCAGGTAACTCCGTTGAACTAGATAAAGCACGTCTAGTGGTCAGTGTAGGTCGGGGGATTGGAAGCCAAGAAAATATCGCTATCGCGAAAAAACTCGCTGATACCATCGGCGCTGAAATTGCCTGTTCTCGCCCTGTCGCAGAAAACGAAAAATGGATGGAGCATGAGCGCTACGTTGGTATTTCCAACCTGATGCTGAAACCTGAGTTATATCTCGCAGTAGGAATTTCTGGTCAAATTCAGCATATGGTTGGCGCAAACGGCGCACAAACTATCGTCGCCATTAATAAAGACAAAAACGCCCCTATTTTCCAATTTGCAGACTATGGGATCGTTGGCGACCTGTTCAAAATTTTACCGGTTTTAACGCAACAACTGGCTAAATAAATTCAATAGCAGTGGGGTTTTCCTCACTGTTTCAGTGACCTTTGGAGAAACTATGTCCGATGATATATTTGATGCAATCATTGTAGGCGCGGGTCTAGCTGGTTCAGTGGCTGCATTGGTGCTTGCCCGTGAAGGTGCGCAAGTTCTCCTAATCGAAAGGGGAAACTACGCAGGCGGTAAAAACGTCACTGGTGGCCGCATGTATGCTCATAGCTTAGAGCGTATCATTCCTGAATTTACCCAAAATGCCCCTATTGAACGTATGATCACGCGTGAAAAGCTGTCATTTATGACAGAAACAGGTGCAGTAACAGTCGATTTCCAAAATGGAGCAGAGCAACCCCCAGAAGAAACCTCTTGGTCAGTGCTGAGAGGCAAGCTTGACCCGTGGTTAGTCGAACAAGCTGAAAATGCCGGCGCACAATGTATTACAGGTATTCGCGTTGATAAGTTAGTGGAACGGGATGGCAAAGTTGTAGGTGTTGAAGCCGATGGTGATGTGCTAGAAGCCAAAGTGGTGATCCTCGCTGATGGTGTGAACTCCATACTGGCTGAACAACTAGGAATGACCAAACGAGTGAATGCTGAGCATGTCGCTGTTGGGGTAAAAGAATTAATTGAATTGCCAAAAGATATTTTAGCTAACCGATTTAATCTTAAGGAAAAAGAAGGGGTTGCATGGCTATTTGCGGGGGCTCCTACCGATGGCTTGATGGGGGGAGGCTTCCTTTATACCAATGAAGATACTATTTCTTTAGGTTTAGTTTGTGGCTTACATCATATTAAAGATGCCAAAAAATCGGTTCCACAAATGCTCGAAGATTTTAAACACCACCCAGCGGTCGCCCCATTAATTGAAGGGGGCAAAATGATTGAATATGCCGCTCACGTTGTCCCAGAAGCGGGCTTGAAAATGCAATCAGAGTTGGTCCGTGATGGTGTGCTAATCGCAGGGGATGCAGCTGGGATGTGTATGAATTTAGGCTTTACCATCCGCGGAATGGACTTAGCCGTTGCTTCGGGTGAAGCCGCGGCAAATGCAGTAATTAACGCTATGAAAAAAGAGGACTTTAGTAAACAAGGACTCAGTGAGTACCTCAAATTACTCAACGAAGGCCCTCTTCGTGATATGAAAATGTACCAAAAAATGCCTGAGTTTTTAGATAACCCACGCATGTTTTCCGCTTATCCAGAAATGGCTGTCGGTATTGCTAAAAAACTCTTCACTATTTCAGATGAAGCACCTGTGCCACTGCGTAAGACTATGCTACAAGAGGCAAAAAAAGTCGGCTTCATCAATTTAATCAAGGATGGAATTAAAGGAGTGAGGGCAATATGAGTGATCCAGTCAATGTTGATGTCAAGTTAGGCATTAATAAATTTAATGTCGATGAAGAAAATCCACATATTGTTATCAAAGAGCACCCGGATATGAAAGTGCTCGAAATATTAACTAAAGCCTGCCCTGCTGGCTTATATAAAAAACAAGAAGATGGCTCCGTACGTTTTGATTATGCCGGCTGCCTTGAATGCGGAACCTGCCGTATCCTAGGCTTAGATAGTGCATTAGAAAAATGGGAATACCCACGCGGCACATTCGGCATTGAATTTCGTTACGGCTAATTTAATTAGCATAACCCTAAAAGCCATTAACTTTTAGGGTTTTTAAGCGCATATTTGCGCTGACACTGGGATGCACAATGAAACCAAGAAGTTTTGACGATGTCCAATTTTCTTCCGTTCATCGGCGGATCATGCTCTGGGGGAGTGGTGGGCCTTTTCTGGACGGTTATGTTTTAGTCCTGATCGGCGTCGCTTTAGAGCAACTCACTCCAATATTAAGTTTAAACAGTGAATGGATTGGCTTACTAGGTGCCGCAACGCTTGCGGGTTTATTCATTGGTACCTCACTGTTTGGCTACATTTGCGACCAAGTCGGTCGCCGCAAAATGTTCTTAATCGATATAGTGGCCATAGGGGCAATCTCTGTTGCAACTATGTTTGTTTCAACCCCTTTAGAACTACTAATAATGCGTTTTTTAATTGGCATTGTCATTGGTGCTGATTATCCCATCGCAACCTCGATGATCACCGAATTTTCCAATACCAAACAGCGTGCGTTTGCGGTCGGGTTTATTGCAGCCATGTGGTACGTTGGCGCAACTTGTGCCAATCTTGTTGGCTATATGCTTTATGATGTTCAAGATGGTTGGCGCTGGATGCTAGGTAGTGCCGTCATTCCATGTATCGTTATTTTAATTGGCCGTTTTGATCTACCTGAATCGCCTCTTTGGTTAATCCGCAAAGGACGTATTCAAGAATGTGAAAAAATGATGGAAAAACTGTTTGGCCAACCTGTGGTTTTTGAAGCTGAGGAAGCGAAAAAAACACATTTTCATCAACTGTTTAATAAACGACATTTTTCTTTCGTATTATTTACTGCGATTATTTGGACCTGCCAAGTGATCCCAATGTTTGCCATCTATACTTTTGGCCCACAAATTGTTGGGCAATTAGGTTGGGATCAAGGTAAAAATGCGGCTTTAGGCAACGTAGTTATCAGCTTATTTTTTATGTTAGGTTGCTTACCAGCGATGTACTGGCTAAATAAAATGGGAAGACGACCACTGCTAATTGGTAGCTTTGCCCTAATGACTGCAGCGCTAACTATACTCGGGTTATTTTCTAACCTTGGTATCTGCCTCGTCATTATCATGTTTGGTATTTATGCATTCTTCTCTGGGGGCCCAGGGATTTTACAGTGGCTCTACCCTAATGAGTTATTTCCAACAGATATTCGCGCATCCGCCGTTGGGGTCATTATGTCCATCAGCCGTATCGGAACCATTTTTTCCACATGGGCACTACCGATTTTTATCACAAAATACGGTGTTAGCACGGTGGTATTGATGGGGGCAGGGGTTTCTTTACTTGGGCTAGTTGTCTCAATTCTATTTGCGCCAGAAACCAAAGGATTAACCCTAGCACAAACCTCAGTGATGGGTATTCGGCGCAAAAAGAAGTAAAAGAAGTAAAAGAAGTAAAAGAAGTAAAAGAAGTTACTACGATAAGCAATCACATCCAATACGCTAAATAGTTTGAGTTGTGGCTAGGCGGCAATCGAGGTTATCCCGATGAGCATACAGAAGTATGTGATTCGGGTAACCGAGTGCAGCCAACAACGCCACAGCGCAAAATATGACGCGTATTTAATTGGTTGAGAATGGCATAATGTCATACCAAACCAACAACCAAATTGTCACATAAGCAAATATCGCCGCAATAATATCATCAATCATGATACCAAAACCGCCGCTGACCTTTCGGTCAAAAATACGTATTGGCCATGGCTTCCACATATCATAAATGCGGAAAATAAAGAATGCGGTAATGACCCATTCATAATCGACCACTGGGATTGCCATTAAGGTAATCCACATCCCGATAAACTCATCCCACACGATGCTACCGTGGTCATGAATTTTCATATCATCAGAGGTACGTTGGCAAATTAGACAGCCAATCCAAAAGCCCGCCACAATGAGCACCCATATGCTCCACACTGGCATATTTGCCATCAATAACCAAAAAGGTATTGCCGCAAGGGACCCCATAGTCCCAGGTACAATTGGCGATAAACCGCTGCCAAACCCCGTTGCTAGCAAATGCCAAGGGTTACGCATATTCAGCCGTTTTTTTGCTTCTGCTTTTTCTTGGCAACTTGCCATGCTACGCACCTTCCGAAACAAAATGATCGAAACCTTTTAGGTTTACATCAACTTCTTGGTTATTGCAAAAGTAGCTGATCCCTTCAGATTGCGGCTTAATTTGCCCAATACAAGTAAAACCAGACCCTGTATGAGCTAAAGCCATTTCTAATGCCCCGCGATTAATTTCCGGTACAGTAAAGCATAACTCGTAGTCTTCTCCACCACTCAGGGACCATAAACGGCTTTGCTCAACGCTACAGTTCTGTACTAAGGCCTCTGACTGCGGCAGTGCATCCAAATTAATTCGAGCGCCACAGCCACTTGCCTTCAAAATATGATTAAGATCAGAGACTAGACCGTCTGAAATATCAATCGCAGAAGACGCTAAGTTCCTAAGGGCTTGACCTTGTAAAATACGTGGCTGTGGACGTAAATGACGCATAATTAGCCATTCTTTATGCGCGGTATTTTTGATATTCAGCCTATCTTGTAAAATAGCAAGACCTGCTGCGCTATCCCCTAATGTCCCTGTCACATAAATCCAATCCCCATTGCGTGCACCAGCCCGAGACAATGCTTTACCCTGTGGTACTAACCCATGGACAGTATAAGTCAGGCTCATTGGACCACGAGTGGTATCACCGCCAATTAGCTGCATCCCGTAATAATTTAATTGCTCAAATAAGCTATCACTAAATGATTGCAACCAATCACAATCAACGCAAGGTAATGTAATAGCTAAAGATACCCATGCGGGGTCTGCCCCCATTGCTGCAAGGTCACTTAAATTAGATGCTAATGATTTATAGGCTAGGTCAGCAGGTGAAATCGTAGGGAGGAAATGCACACCAGAAACAAGGGTGTCAGTACTCACAGCAAGTTGCTGTTTTTCTGGGATGGTCATCAACGCACAGTCATCTCCAATACCGATATTTACATCACGTCGGTTCGTTGTTTGACGGTTAAAATAACGTGCGATGAGGTCAAATTCGCCATAGGACATGGTAGATTTTCCGTTTTCGCTATAACTATTTTCGTTTTAAATAAAACAAATAATTTATGCTCTTAATAATACAAGTGGCAAATAACTAGCTGAATCAATATACCTGAAACTTAGAGTACCACGAATATATAAATACAAAGGTAGACTGGAACCCAGCCTACCTATTTACTACTGTAGTGTTACAGGAGGGAACCCTGATTTTTTATTTTTTGCGACGAACTACTGGTGCAGCTTTATCCAATACACCATTAACAAATTTATGGCTATCTTCCGCACCGAACACTTTAGCAAGCTCAATACCTTCATTGATTGCCACTTTGTAAGGAACATCTTCACGGAAGCTCAATTCAAACATTGAAACGCGCAAAATCGCTTTTTCTACCTGCCCTAACTCTTCGAGCTGACGAGATAAATAAGGCGCCATTAGTTGATCAAGTTTAGCTGCATTAGTAGCAACACCAGATAACAGTTCACGAAAATATTTTACGTCAACGTCTGACATGTCCTGATCAGCAATAAACTCATATTCGACTTCGGCAATTGGATTGCCAGATAATTGCCATGAATAAATGGCTTGAACAGCACACTCACGAGCGCGGCGACGAGCAGCAGGTTTCACAAGATTCCCCTTAAAATAAAAAACGATACACAAAATTATTCGGGCATATAAAAAACTAAGCTAATCAATACACTCAGTGGTATTAGTTAACTTCACTACAGTCTATAGCCCGAAGTAAAATGTGTATTACTTGCCTTTAATGGCTTTAATTACATTGATCATTTCTAATGCAGTCAGTGCAGCTTCAGCACCTTTATTACCAGCTTTAGTCCCTGCTCGTTCAATGGCTTGCTCGATATTTTCAGTGGTTAACACACCAAAAGTAACGGGCACTTCGCTATTCATTGCGACATGAGATAAGCCTGAGCTGCATTCACCAGCGACATATTCAAAGTGAGCTGTACCACCACGAATAACAGTACCTAATGCAATAACGGCATCATATTTTTTTGTTTCAACCAGCGCTTTTGCCGTTAACGGTAGTTCATAGGCACCTGGAACCCAAACAATGGTAATGTTGTCATTCGAAACTTGACCAATACGTTCTAACGCATCAACAGCGCCATCCAGCAGACTATCATTAATAAAGTTGTTAAAACGAGCGATAGCGATAGCAATACGCGCTTGTGGCGCAGCAACAACACCTTTAATTACGTCCATAGCCTTCCTCTAATATTAATTATAACCCGCGGGGCGCGGATTTTATCACATTCTTTCATGTACCGTATGTATGATTTTCAAAAAACACACTTACCATACGGGACGAAGCCTGACGCGCAGGTCTTCACCGACCTTTTCTACATCAGTAAATTCAAATTTTGGCGCTTCAATTAATGAATCGAGGGGAGGTAAATCAACCAAACCTCGGGCACTGTTCCCAAGTAATTTAGGGGCAATATACACAATTAATTCATCAACTAAGCCTAGTTTCAACAATGAGCCTGCTAATTTTGCACCTGCCTCTACCCAAATACTATTCACATTCCGTTTGGCAAGTTGCATCATCAATATGACGAGGTCTGTACCATTTTCATGTGCAGGGATGCTAATTTGCTCGACATCCCCTTGCCATGAGCAGCCGATATCGGGATTAGAACGCACCAACCAACATTCACCTGCTAATTGAGTGACTTTATGGTTAGCGGTGACACGATTATGGTTATCCAGCACAATGCGAATAGGTTGACGTAATTGGTCTTCTGGGTAGATTTGCTGAACGTCCGTTGGCAGTTCGTTCCAACGAACCGTTAAAGAAGGGTCATCGGCGATAACCGTACTACTAGTGGATAAAATAGCGCTCGCTTGTGCGCGAAACGCCTGCACATCTTTGCGAGCCGCAGTACTGGTAATCCACTTACTTTCCCCTGACTCAAGGGCTGTTTTACCATCCAATGACGCTGCTAGCTTTAATTGGATATAAGGAAAACCAGTACGCATACGTTTCAAGAAACCACGATTCGCAGCTTCAGCTTGGTCTAAAAGCACGTTACTACGCGTTTCAATCCCTGCCTGAGATAACATATACAAACCACGGCCAGCAACTTGTGGGTTTGGGTCTTGCATCGCAGCAACAACGCGACTGACCCCTGCATTAATTAATGCTTCCGCACAAGGCGGTGTACGACCATGGTGGCTGCATGGCTCAAGGGTGACATAGGCTGTTGCCCCCTGAGCTTTTTCTCCGGCCATCCGTAATGCATGTACTTCTGCATGAGGCTCACCCGCTTTTTGGTGGTAACCCTCACCAACAATTTCACCGTCACGTACAATTACACACCCAACATTCGGGTTCGGTGATGTTGTAAAGCGCCCTTTTCGTGCAAGCTCAAAAGCGCGAGCCATATAGATGTCATCTTGTTCTATCATTTGCGTTAGTCCTGTAATTTAGCGATTTCTTCGCCAAACTCACGCACATCTTCAAAACTACGGTAAACAGAAGCAAAACGAATGTAAGCGACTTTATCGAGTTTTTTTAACTCATCCATGACTAAGCTACCAATAAGTTTAGAAGGAACTTCACGTTCTCCTGTAGCACGAAGCTGGGATTTAATTGAAATAATCGCTTGTTCAATGTCATCAGAGCTGACGGGGCGTTTTTCTAGCGCTTTTTGCATACCGCGATTAAGTTTTTCTTCATCAAACGGTTCGCGTACATCGTCACTTTTAATAACCCGAGGCATCACGAGTTCAGCCACCTCAAAGGTCGTGAAACGTTCATGACAAAGCAAACATTGGCGGCGCCTACGGACTTGTGCGCCTTCACCAACCAGACGCGAGTCGATGACTTTCGTATCTACAGCTGAGCAGAATGGACAATGCATAACGTTTCCTGGATCTATTTACGGAGACATAGTTTACCCTACTATGCAATAAAAAACACCCTAGAAGATGCCTCCTAGGGTGCTCGTAACTCTTCATATTTCGTGCTGTGAGGGTGTTGTTAGCTGCATTGCGCTACCCTTAGTCACATAGTTTATTATGCTCCTCGAGATATCACTCGTTTGCAGCCAACTCACGGCACCAACTATTTGAAGTGCTAATTGGCTTAGCCAGTTTTAAATTAAGGCAGTAATGACTCTTGGTCTGCACCTTCTTTTTCGACTTTCGCCTGCATCAAGTGCTCGCGTTTCATTCCCATCTTCAGTGCTAATGCAGAAGCCACATAGATAGATGAAATAGTACCGATGGTTACACCGATTAACATAACCAATGAGAAGCCTTCCAGCATAGTGCCACCGAACAGATACAGCATCAGAACCACTAACAACGTTGTGGCCGATGTCATGATGGTACGGCTCAATGTTTGTGTTAAAGAGACGTTCATGATTTCGTACGGCGTACCACGACGAATTTTACGGAAGTTTTCACGGATACGGTCAGAAACAACGATACTGTCGTTCAGTGAGTAACCAATTACTGACATCAGTGATGCCACGATTGTCATATCTATTTCGATATGAAACAGAGACAAAATACCTAATGTGATCACCACGTCATGAGCGAGAGACAATACAGCCCCCGCGGCTAATCGCCATTCAAAACGAAAGCCGACATATACCAAGATACAAATTAGTGCAGTTAACAGTGCTAAAGCCCCTGTTTGCGCTAATTCGGCCCCGACACTCGGCCCAACGAATTCAATGCGTTTTACCGTCGCTTTATCATCTACACTCTGGTTAATGATGGTGATAATTTCTTTACCAACCTCTTGACCCGCAGCGCCTTCGATTGGCGGGATACGGATCATGATGTCACGGCTGCTACCAAAGTTCTGGATTAATGGATCTTTATGAGCCGAGTTAGACAAGCTGTCTCGAATTTTATCCAAATCAGCAGGCTGACTTAAGTTGATCTCGATAACTGTCCCCCCAGTGAAATCTAACCCCCAGTTAAAACCTTTGAGGCCGATAATCACAAAAGAAGCGATCAGTAATACGATAGAAATACCAAAGGCAACGTTGTCCCAGCGCATAAAGTCATAGACTTTACGACCATAGTTCAATTGTTCAACAGAATAATCCTGTGCCACAACGTGCTCCTTAAATTGACAGCTTGTTAATACGTTTACCACCATAAAGCAGGTTCACGATTGCACGTGTACCAACAATAGCTGTAAACATAGAGGTTGCGACACCAATCGCTGTCGTAATCGCAAAGCCTTTAATCGACCCTGTACCCACTGCATAGAGAATAATAGCCGTGATTAATGTCGTTAAGTTTGCGTCTGTAATACTTGAGAAGGCGCCTTTATAACCTTCATGAATTGCTTGTTGAACAGACCTTCCGTTCCGCAGCTCTTCTTTGATACGTTCGTTGATAAGAACGTTGGCATCGACTGCAACCGCAAGGGTGAGGACGATACCAGCAATACCTGGCATAGTTAGTGTCGCCCCCGGTAACAGAGACATAACCCCAACAATTAATACCAAGTTCGCCATCAGCGCACTACTGGCAATCAAGCCAAATTTACGATAGTAAATAATCATAAATAGAATTGATGCTAATAGACCCGCGATACAAGCTTTCAGGCCTTGTTCGATATTTTGCATACCCAAAGTTGGGCCGATGGTACGCTCTTCGACAATTTGGATTGGCGCAATCAACGCCCCCGCACGTAACAATAATGAAAGTTGACGAGCTTCTGTACCATTGTTGATGCCTGTGATACGGAATTTGCTACCAAAGCGAGCCGAAATACGTGCCGCGTTGATGACTTTTTCATCTTTCACTAAAATTGAACGGCCTGCTGCATCTTTTTTACCACTGTCTTTGTATTCAACAAACAGGGTTGCCATCAGTTTGTCTTGGTTATCACGCGTAAAATCGGACATGATAGAACCACCAGAACTATCAAGGCTGATGCTTACTTGTGGTGCACCATTTTCATCGGCTTCAGATGTTGAATCCGTAATATGATCCCCCGTTAAGATAACACGCTTATACAGTACATAAGGCATGCCTTCACGGTCATATTTCACTTCTGAATCACCTGGCACACGGCCACGTTCAGCAGCGGATGAATCAACACTGGTATTCACCAAACGGAATTCTAATGTTGCTGTAGCACCTAAAATCTCTTTTGCTCGAGCGGTGTCTTGAATTCCGGGTAATTCAACAACAATACGGTCAGCACCTTGACGTTGGACAAGTGGCTCAGCAACCCCTAATTGGTTTACTCGGTTGCGGATGATGGTAATATTCTGAGAAACCGCATAGTTACGAGCTTCACGTAAGCGCTCGTCGGTCATCACAGCGATCATCGTGTTGTCGCTACCATCACTAAACACTAAGTCTGGATATTTACGTGCTAGTGCTTTTTCTGCTTGGCTACGATCATCTGCGTTACGGAAACGGACTTCAACGCTATAATCATTGCCTTTACGAATAGAAGAGTACGCAATGCCTTCTTGACGCAGGTCATTACGTAAACCATCCATGTTTTGTTCCTGCAATTTACCTAATGCAGTGTCCATATCAACTTCCATCAGGAAGTGAACCCCACCACGCAAGTCAAGGCCGAGCTTCATCGGCTCACCGCCGATCATTTCAAGCCACTTAGGCGTCGCAGGTGCAAGGTTTAATGCAACAACATACTGATCACCTAGTGCATTCATGATCACTTCACGAGCACGTAACTGAACATCAGAGTTGTTGAACCGGGCTAAAATTGCCCCATTTTCCAGAGAGATTGATTTGCTCTGAATTTTATCATCTTGTAACGATTTTTGGATTTGGATCAGCGTTTGTTCATTGGCGGCGGTTCCCCGCACGCCAGTGATCTGAACAGCCGGATCCTCACCATATAGGTTTGGAAGCGCATAAAGCAGACCGATGAGGATCGCACAGATCAACATCAGATACTTCCACAAAGGATAACGGTTTAGCACGGCAGTTCCCTTCGGGAGAATCAGAATTAAATTGCTTTCATTGTGCCTTTAGGTAAAACAGCAGCAACGAAATCACGTTTGATGGTTACTTCTGTGTTCTCACTCAGTTCAAGAACCACATAACCGGTTTCAGATACTTTAGTCACACGCCCGATTAAACCGCCAGTTGTTAAAACTTCATCACCTTTAGTGATAGATTCCATCAATTTACGGTGTTCTTTCGCACGCTTTTGCTGTGGACGCAAAATCATGAAATAGAAGATCAGAGCGAAAACAACAAGCATGATAACCATAGTATATGGGCTACCTTGCGCTGGCGCACCTGCTGACGCTGCTGCTTCAGAAATAAAAAAACTCATTCAACTTTCCTCATTGTTTTATTGAAAGCAATTTAAAAATATACTCTATAAATACTTCGAATTACATAAAGCTAATAAGCGCATGCGCCTCAAAGTATGGTAAGTATCAGATTGATATGCTACACAGATTAGTAGCATTTCGCACTTAAATTCACTCGATATTTAATGAAGGTTCGGGTTTACCAATCTTCTGGTAGAAATCTTTCGCAAACTCTTCAAATTTTCCATTTTCGATTGCTTGGCGAATACCGGCCATCAAACGTTGATAATAACGTAAATTATGAATGGTATTGAGCCTTGCACCAAGAATTTCATTACACCTATCAAGGTGATGTAAATAAGCGCGGCTATAATGGCGACAAGTATAGCAGTCACAATCGGCATCCAGTGTCGATGTATCTGATTTATACTTAGCATTACGAATTTTTACCACGCCATGTGTGACAAATAAATGCCCATTACGTGCATTTCGTGTCGGCATCACACAATCAAACATATCAATGCCACGGCGAACACCTTCCACTAAATCTTCCGGTTTGCCCACCCCCATTAAGTAACGTGGTTTATCTGCCGGAATTTGAGGGCAAACATGCTCTAAGATGCGGTGCATATCTTCTTTTGGTTCGCCTACAGCTAGGCCGCCTACAGCGTACCCATCGAAGCCAATTTCCACCAGCCCCTTAACTGAAATATCTCGTAAATCTTCGTAAACGCTGCCTTGGATAATGCCAAATAGTGCATTTTTATTGTTCAATTCGTCAAAACGTTGGCGGCTACGAGCAGCCCAACGTAACGACATTTCCATTGATGTCTTTGCGTAATCCCAATCTGCCGGATATGGCGTACACTCGTCAAAAATCATCACAATATCTGAACCGAGGTCGTACTGAATTTCCATTGATTTTTCAGGGCTTAGGAAAATTTTCTCACCATTTATTGGGTTACGAAAATGCACGCCCTCCTCTTTAATTTTGCGCATTGCGCCAAGACTAAAGACTTGGAACCCCCCTGAATCCGTCAATATCGGCCCCTGCCATTGCATAAAATCATGAAGATCACCATGGAGCTTCATGACCTCTTGCCCTGGACGCAGCCACAGGTGGAAAGTATTCCCTAGAAGAATTTGAGCACCCGTTTCTTTTACTTCTTCAGGTGTCATGCCTTTTACAGTACCGTAGGTGCCTACTGGCATAAACGCGGGGGTTTCTACCACACCACGCTCAAATACTAAGCGACCACGACGTGCATTGCCGCTAGTCGTTTGTAATTCATATTTCACGTTTGCCTCCAAGCATCAGAAAAACAGTCTGATGTATTACAAAAATTTGCAGCATTATAAACACGTACAAAGCCGCTGTATACGCCAGCCTACAAAATAGCGGTATGTAGATTCGTGTAGATTTAAGTCCATTCATGTAGATTTTGTGTCACAATTTCGGCACAGCTCGTTACAGCGGTTTCCCTCAACATGACCCCGCAGAAAATTTCCACAGGGCGTGAGCTCATCTAAAATTAATATTTAATTACATTGGTTGATTCAGTGGATTTAATATCAACATTGCTCCCTGCTCTTGAAATTGCATATAGTGTCGCTGTAGTCCCTGTTTGTTGAGACTCTGCAAAATAACCATTATCAGTATCGCAAGTAAAATAATAAGCTTCTGTTTTATTAAAATCCTGTCCTGATATACACGCAAGGGTTCCAGCGTAAGGTTTAGTTTTTGTCACTGTCGCTTTCCTGCTTACAACATCCCAATGGTATACTTTTGCTCCGAAGGCTGGCGTAGAGTTGCCAGCACCGTTGTATTTCAAATGGGAACCAATGACATACCCGACGCAATTTTCATGATGCGAAATACCGTCATCGGAATTATTCGAATAACTACCACCAATAATATAACTCACCCCATTATTATGAAAGCCAGCGCCGTCATTACCCACCGATTTTCCGTTGCAGTTATACAAGACACAATCGTAGTTATTTACACTGAATCCATTCCCCACAACAGCAACGCTACCATTGCAATCAAATAACTTCGCCGCAGGGCCACCGAATTCTGAACTGCTATAGCTTGCATTTCTAATGTCAAATGCATTCACTTTAGCGGCTTTTGCAGTTACTCCCCATATGTTGACGTTGAAAGAACCCTCACTATAAAGCACAGAGTCTGATTCACAGACATATACATAGGCATTCTGATTTGCTTTATTCCAACTGAAATATAGCCTTCCACTTTCATGGTCGAAATAGTATGAAAAATCAGTACCCTTTACAGCATCAATACTTGATACGTTTTTCAACTCACGAGTAAAAGCACTTTCAATTGACCGTGGCTGCATCTCAACATAGACAAACGGCTGCTTAGTTCCGTTTCTGATTGCGCTATCTGGGTTAGTTGAAACATCATACTGGCAGTAATACGTTGACCTATTCGAATTTTCAACCTGTACCCATTTCCCAGTTTTCATTTCAACGCCGCCAAGGATTGTAGCTCCGTTTGGAGCCCAAATATCGCAGTCACCTCTGATTATCCACTGCCTCTGACGTAATGGTTCATAGTAAGTCCCACCATCGACAAACATAAATCTATTAATGACTGCTTTAGCTGATGAGTAATACGCATAGGCTTTGCTTAGCGACATTATCTCTGATAAGAAGCTATTACCGCCTCGCATTGATATAGCCAGTAACGAATCTCGTTCAACAGTACTACTTCCTGATACTTGATACTTAACAGAAAAATTACTATCAGAGTCGACGAACTCGCGATATGTTGCTGTCCCCATCCAAGATAACGCTGAATGCGCGACGACTTTCGACCCCAAATACATATAAGCTTTATCAAGGCTCACATCAGCATCAACGCAGCGCAGAGAAAATCGGCAGTATCTACCCACAGGGGCTGATGACTTAGCAAGGGTTACTGTTAGTTCGCCATTAGATATTGATGTAGTCACTGCGCTTTTCAAATAGGTTGGATTAGTTCCTGATTTATCATCCTGAGCAACAAATACAACACCAACGCCAGATGGATTTTCACTGATTTCTATCGCTTTGGATGATGAAAAACCTTTCAATACAACGCTAATATCTTCCGCTACATCACCGACCCTGAACGCTAGCTCCATATATTTCATTTGACTGGATGCACGAAAATCAATGAAACAAACTTTTGGCTGAGGCATGTCTAGTTTGGTAACAACTGGCTTTCTAATTACAGGCGGTTTTGTTGCTATTCGCTGAAATGGATGAGCGGGTTCATTCCCTAACGTTCCAACTCCATCCCATATTTCAGGTGTGCCACCATTGTCGAATACAAACCAGTTATCAGAGCTGGAAGTTAGCCCGCTCTCCCATATTTTTCCTTTTTTATAGTTAAGATCTAATTGGGCTGCAATTGCTGGAATGTGAGATATAGATACACTTCTCAACTCCCCTCGCAAACTTGCATCACCAACACTAACCCACAGTCCATCAGGGTTATCAGTTGATTTTATACCACCTGTTGATTGCGGAGTTGAACCTGCTGGAACTTGCTTAGGTAAGTCGCCATCCCAACGGTAATATTCCCCATCCCCATCTGGTAACTTCCATAACACGGTTTCGTTGTATTTTCTAACTTCAGCCCCTTCTTGGAATGATCCAACAGGAGCATATCCAGCGGCTAAAATCGCCTGATTGACATCAATTTTAAATTGCCCAATCAGCTGATCCACGACCCAATTCATCCCTTCCACTGTTCTGTGACACTTACCAAATCTATCAGTGTATGAATGCTGAAGTGATGTTACGAACTCATCCACTTTCCCAGAATTAAAAAATAAATCATTGATATCACTACTTGGTACATCTTTTAATGTTGGTTTAATTTCTCTCATGCTTATTTTTTCCAATAAAAAAGCCAGCTCTAATGGCTGGCTTGTTGGTTAATGATTGCTGTTATGCGTTGTAGTCGGCTTTTGCGTCGAAATATTCTGTTGCGGTTATTGTGTAACGCTCTCCACCAAGTGGGCGCTTATCAGTTATCACCCACTTGATGTTTTCGAGTTCAACTGATGTCGCTATCACATATCTAGAAGGGGATTGTTTCTGATATCCATCATAGAAATTGAGCTCGATATCTTCTGGTACACTGGCGATAAAGCCGAATTCAGTATCGGGCCTTGGCTCTGCTTTGAATTTCTGCGTTGTGTAGCCCATAGAATCAGTGAGATACACCCACATTTCCTCATCAAATTTGATTTTCTCACTAGTTGTGAATACCTCTCCTTTTCGTTCAGTGACATAGCCTGCCTGCTGGTTTGAGTCGTACGTATCAGCAATTAACACCATATCTGATGGGTACACATTCCCGCCGTCTGCAAGAGTCGTTAAGCTGATGCTTGTTCGTTGGTGAATTAGTCGGTTAGCCTCTAACAGCGCTCGATCTAGTGCTTGATAGCGATTCCTGCAACCTTGTAAAACTATCTTATTCGGCGTGCGTGATAGCCCTTCAGTAATTCCATTCTCATCAACTCGAAAGCGGATATAGTCTTTCTTGTTGCGAACTGGCTCGACATATTCAAGCTCAATTCCGTCATACCCACTCGGCATCGACATGTCATACGATATCTTCATGTCATTGCCTGTGATATTCGAGCGGTTAAAAGTAGTCATCGGGAATTCACTGGACTGTTCACGCGAGAATGTGAGGACTGCATTGTCGTAGTAAGCTGTTACCCGCGCTGCATTACAGATAGTTTCGATACGTTGCCCAAGTGAGATATCTTCATCATCGAATGTGTAATCGAAATATCCGAGACGCTCATCAGGCAAGCTATCGTAAATTCGATATAGTCCGTCGATATCGATATTCTTCTCGCTTTCTCCTGCGGTAATTAGCCAAGTGTGCAACACGGCATCAGCAAAACTTCGTGAGGGCCTGAGCGTATAATCCACCTGCTTTGATACTCGGTCATACGAAATGCGCATGCGTGTGGCCAATAGATTGTATTTCCGCTCTCTCGCCCCAGTTGGCGCTTCCGTTGCTCTCACTGACACATTAACAATCGAGTCATTCTCAAAAACGACATTCTCACGAACTCGGACAATGTGAGCGTTTTCGATTTTCATGATGCTTTGGTCGCTACTGTTGTTGCGTCTAGTAAGTTGTACAGCATAACGTCCACGGCCTGAATTAAGCGTTACCTTGTCTGTTTTGTAATAAACTCGTGCGCCATTGTTAGCGCTTAGAGCAGCATTAAAGCTTTGACGAGTACCCGCTATTTCCTCGTTATCAGTGTTTATCTTCCAGATTTCAACGGTTGCATTGCAGTTATCACCGCCACCAAGTTGCGCCTGTAGATGAATCCACATTTGGTCACCGTCAACAGGAGAGAAGAACGGGCCAACTGTTAAAAACTGGTTGTCATACAGAATGAATTTCGTTGTGTTAACTACTGCATTCGGTGGAAGTTGAGCTAAATCAGTGCCACTTAGATTTGCAAAGAAGAATTCATAATATTCAACAGGGTTAATCAATGAACCGTCATCAGTTATTTTTGCATCAACTAATTGAGCGTCTATTTTCACATCTTTAGTGACAGAGCCCTGCGGCGTGTCGTAACTCACATTCACAGTCATTGAGATAGAACGCGGCTTTGTTAGCTCGTAGAAGTATTCAAACTCATCTTGCTTAACGATTTTTATCGCAGCTTCGCCACCTTTTATCTCACCTGAAACGACTTCATTTGCCGTTGCTGTTTGCTGCGGGATATCTTTACTTTCGTTAGGCCCTGGTAACTCTTGACCGTCGATATCGGGGAATTCAAACCCTTCATTAATCAGCGGGATAATTTCTTTCGGCCTGTATATCTTGTAACTCGCCCCAGCCATCGCCGTGAAATCAGATTCAGCAAATCGGATACTTTCCGTTTTATATTCGCCAATGCCGATGTTTAGCCACTCAGTCACCGTTTTGAGGTTGTTATTGTACTCAAACATTGACTGCTGAATGAGGTCAGGAAACGCCCTCACTTGACCGTGAATTTCTGGTCTTGCTTGGTATGCCCGAGCAACGTTTGTTTGCCCTGTTAGCCTGTTATTCGGGCTATCTTTGACATTCGATTCAGCCGCAGAAAATGACGGTGTTTTCGGCGCAAGAAACGAGAATACTTTTGTTACAAGGTTGAAAACTGGGTTCAGGATGTCACCAATAACGCCTTTCGGTTGGTCGAATATTTGAATAAAGTGAGTTGGTGTTATCTCGAAATCTAACTCGTCATCATCTTGCATCTCACGACCGTTAACGATAATCACCGCATCGTTATGCAATTGCTGATGCACTAGAAAATCGCTATAAAAAAAAGAGCCGACTGTTAAATCGACTCTCTCTTTCGGTGTTCCAGCCACTCGCTGAATTTCAACTATCGGCATATTTCATAAACTCCAATTTTGTGAATTTCTTCTCAAGCACAATGAGCCTATCCATTCTCACAGCTCCGTTTTCACCTCGGCTATGAAATGCATTGCCATCGATAACTAACCCGATGTGTGCAGGCTGAGAGCCGCGATAGCCAATGAATATCCCGTCATCAACTGGGTGCTCAGTGCGCTGCCAGAATTCGACTTCATTCTCATAGCAGGTTACAAAATCATGGTCCGATTCGTAGCCAGCATCATGATGAATTTCCGTACCTAGTACGTACCTATAGTAAAGTACAACCAGCGCCCAACAATCACACGCTTCAAACGTACACGCCCGATTCTTCCACGGCTTGCCTATCATCTGATTAATAAACTCTAATTTCGTCATTAAACAGTCTCCAAACCTGTGAATTCTTCCATTGTGTAAATACGTCCAACGTTTTTATTCAGTGGGTTATTCATCGACAGCGTGACAGTGACCGATTCCGCATCAAGTGAGCAGTCTTTCACGTACAGCGACCATTCGCTTATCGGGTTATCTTTGTCGGCTGAATCAAACAATCTAAACGTTGCGATAATCGGCTTCATTCGAGTGTTTGACCGCCATAACTTGAGCTGCTGCTTGAAGTCCTGCGCGACTCGGCTAAACTTAACCGAAGCATCGATAATCGGCGTTTTGCTTTGCTGGCTCTCTGCTAGCTCGAAGTTACACGGCTGATACTCAACACCGCCCAATACCTTAGGCTCTATCTGTAAGCTGACTAAGTGAATGTTTCCGAATGAGGGATGATAGAATTGAATTGTCTCGTAGAATGTACGCATCGGTCTTTGCGCTCTGTACTCTCTTAACTTCATTCTCCCCCCTTGCATCGTGGTAATCGCTCGGTGACGACGATATCGAGCAAGCCCCAATCTCTTGGAGGTATCTCAACGATTAAATCGCCAAACTCGTCATCTTCGTTAAACAGTTTGCGGCAGATAACAGTACCGGTCCATTTAGTTGAGTTGCCATCGATAGACGTTTGCACAGGAAAGCTAGTGAAGTGTAACTCCTGCATTTGCTGACCAGAGCCACCGAGATTGATTGCTAATCGAAACCATCTATTGCAATTGTCTAGGTAATTAGGGCTTCTTAGCCACTGATTGAAAGCCCTATCTTCTGCCAGTGTAAATATCCACGTTAAGTTCCAAACTGTTTTTATGTCATCAGTTAATTTCTGGAATATAGGTGGGCCTACTTGCGGTTGGTCAGTTCGAAAGCCAGTATCAAACGTCATATTTTTATTGGCTTTTTGCGGTGGAGTTATCCATGATGGGTAGTCAATAATTTCGTCCATCGTTACCTCTATCTGATTCTTGCTGTTGCTGATGTGTTAGCCATTATTGACTGTAGGATAGGGCCTTTTTCATGAGCATCTTGAGTAATAAGCCTTACTACATCCTCTCCTGATAATCCTTTTTCATTACTTTGGCTCAAGACTTGCATCGGAGTTCCGTGATGTTCAATAATCACCGTCACGCCTGCGCTACCACTCCCCTGCATATCCTTATTCGATATAACTCGCCCATTGTCGCCCGGTATCATGTATTGCTTTCCGGTGCTGGCTTTGAAGATTTCAGGTTTACCATGCTCACCGACTTGATACATTTGACCTGCTCCAACGGGTCCACCATTGTATCTAGCGCCTGCAACAGCCATCCCCTTAGCAACGCCTACAGTCCCGACAATTGCAGAGTTAGCCGCCACAGCATTTGCTCCCAATGTAGCTAGTGATGACAATGCAGCAGCAGGAGCCCAAGCTGTAGCAACCAATGCAGCTTGACCAGCTGAAGCAGCCGCGGCAGCGCTCCCCATAGTTTGACCAATGATGAAGTTTTTCAGCATCTCAACGCCAACCTGAACAAGCGAATTAACGACACTGTTTAGCATGGTGTTACCTAGCGAGCGTGCTGCATCTGCTGCTGACATAGTGCCTGTTACTAAACCAGTAATTACATTGGATGCATTACCACCAAATGAATCAACAGCTGATGTAAGCATGTTGTAGCCTAAGCTGGCATTACTTAGCTCTTGCCACTGTGCATCCATCCTCTTCTGGCGATACTGCTCCTCTATTTGAGAGCGTAATGCCTCAGCCTCAGCAATGCTTTGCGGGTAAAGTTGCTTGTATTGGTTGATTTGCTCCATTTGTTTGGCAAATTGGTTATCTATTGCTGTCACTGGTGAAACGCTTTCTTGAAGGGAGGTGAAGTTTGCCTGACTGTTCTTTCTATCTTCCTCGGCTTTAGTTGCTGCTTTGGTTGCCGCCTGTACTTCCCAAATAGATTTAGCGCGTTCTTTTGCTAATGCTATTTGTTCTGGTGAGGCTTTAGCACCCAATGCCTGTGCTGCGTCATACTGCGCCAACTCAAGTGAGCCCTCTGCGTAACCTTGGTTGAGTCTGGTTAGTTCGGCTTCAAGTCTGTTTAATGCATCAGCTGCTTGTTGAGTATCTTTTGTTGATACCTTTGATAATGCTGATGAAGACTTTCTTTGATCATTAACTTTTCCTTGCCACTCATATTGCTGTTTGACTCCTTCAATATATTCTTTGGCAATCTTTGGATCTAAACCTTCTTGTTTTGATAAAAATTGCTCCGCCCTAAAAATAGCAGCAGCTTTAGCTCCTTGTTGATACTCAATCTTCAATGCTTCAACGTTAGTTTTTATGCTGTCCAATTGCTGTTTTAAGTTAGCCGCTCCCTGCGTTTCCATTAACTGCTTCTTGGAAGCAACAACATCATCAATAGAGCGCCTTATATCATCAGTTATGGCAACACCTTGTTCTGCATATTTATTTTCAAGGTTTAGCTTATAAGCCATTAATTCAGCAGCTTGAGCACCATTTAAGAGCAACTCATTTAAAACTACGTGCTGATCAGATAGCGAACTATATTCTGATTTTAGTATTTTAACTGACTTTGCAGCATCACCTGTTGCTATTGGCCCTGCCTCTGAAGCTATGTTTAATTTATCTTGTTGAGTTGCTAAGTTATCAACACTTCCTGCATATGTGTCATATTCCCCTCTCAATTCATCAAGTTTATTTTTAAGACTTGCCAACCTACTTTCGTAGGTATATGCCATAGCGCCTGCATTTTGCATCCACTCAAACGGATTTTCTTCCATGTACTTGATGGTTGCCTGTACTTCTTTTATCCTTTTTGCGACCTTATCTAATGACTCTGTATCGGCTTTTATTGCTAACTTAGCCTGATTAGCAGCCGCTTTTGCTTGACTCTGTGTTAACTCGTCTACTTTTTGGATGGCCTCATTAACTTTATTTTTATAATCATCTATAGAGGCGCTATTACTCATAGCCTGATAAAGAGCATATACACCAGCCGCTGCAAGTAATAGAACTCCTGATGGACCACCAAATAAAGCCATGACACTTCTTAATCCATTCATTGCAACTGCCTGCGCTTTAGTTGCGGCTGTAGCTCTATTCCTAGCCACCGTTGCCGCCTCGTCAGCGGCTGTTGCAGTAACTTTTGCCTGCTTCTCTAGAACCTCAGCTTGAGCTAATTCTATCGTTGCTTTTTTATGTGCTTCCTTTGCTGACTTTACTTTATCTTCCGCATTCCAGACTTCTTGAGCTATAGCATTAGATTGCTTTTCTATTTGATTTTGTGTTCTTTGTGCCGCGCTCCTTGCTTTGACCACCTCTGCTAATGTTTTTTCATTGCCAATTGTTTCATGGGCTAGCTCCGCTTGTTTAAGCTGGTATGTTTGTTCTTTATGTAATGCTTCTAGTGACTCTATTTGTGCTGTTTTTCTGTCTGCTAATGCCTCCGCTACTTGCAACTCTGACTCAGCTAGTTTTATGGCCTCCTCTGCTGCCTTTCTTTTCTCTTGTGTTGATAAAACTAATTGAGATGCCTCAGCCTGATATGCTTGAGCTTGCTTTTGCATCGCTTCTGCATTCTTTACCTCTTCTGCTGTAGCGTTTATTGCTGCCTGCGTATGCTTTATTAATGTCTCAGTAGCATTCCCTATGTTACCAACATACCCAGCACCAATTGATCCAGATACTGTACTTAAAACACCGGTGAATTTATTGTGTGTTTGAGTTGCTTTATCTGTCGCTGATGAATTAGCTCCTATTTTCCCTGATAATTGTGACAACTCCCTAGATAGCTTGTTTACTTCAGGCATCTTCAAGGCAACGCCAACCTGCGCTGCTGTTTTATCCAGTTTGTTAAGTGAATCAGTGGCTTTAGTTGTGCTTTTCTCTACGTTATCCATTACTTTGTTAACTTGCTTCTCACCGACAAGCAATTCTTTAATATCCATGCTTACATCGTAGTGGATACCACCTGCTGATTGGCTTTCTGACATAATTATTTTCCTCTATAAAAAAGAAAGCCCCGTCAAATTGACAGGGCCTATGCATAAAATCTTTTGCTTACCGCTTGAGAATTTCTCTTATTTTTTCGTGATTCGTCTTGTCCACTTTTCCATCGCGCCTAACGCCGTTCTGCTCTGCAAGTTCTTCTAGGTAATTACTTTCTTCATCCGAGTTAAGTAAGTATCTTAATTTGCTGCCGTTCCTATCTATTGCTTCAACTATATAACCACATCCAATAAGAATAACTCCCATTAAAGCAACAATAGCAGCCAAAGAAATGTACATTGAACTTTCAATGGGGCTAAATCTATCAAAGTATCCACCTCCTGTAGTGGCTTTAACATAAATTCCCAATATAATACTTACTGCTAAAATAAAAATTCCAATGATTCTTAAACCCATAACGCCCTCACCTCAGTTTTTTTATCAGTCTAGTTTCTTAGTGCCGCAATTGGGAGCAAATCGTTATTTATTCTTAGTGATTTCTTCAATAAGTTTTTTATTTTGCTCTATCAATTCTTTTTGCAAATCAAAAGTGTCTTTGTATTTATTTATTTCTTCTTGTAACTGTTTCTGCTCTAGTGCAATTTTCTTCATTTGCTCTAACTGCTCTATCATCAATCGCTGCTCAGCTATTTGTTTTTGATAGTTACTAGCCTGTTCATGCAAAAGCTCTTTGTTTGCACTAAGAATGTCAACCGTTCCGCTTATTCCTGAATCTCTTGTGCCATCAAACAAATCATATTGAACTCTACTATCAAGAATATCTTGAAGTATCTGAACAATTTCAGAGTTCATTGACCTGCCATTTCTCTCAGCTCTATCTGCTATGCGCTCTCGCATACCCATTGGCATTCGAACGGTGAACCTCTCAATAAATTCTTTTCCGTCTTGCTCGCTCATAAGCTCATTCTCAAAATTAATTTGAAAAAGAGAATAACATCATATTGACAGCACGCTCAATGATGTTATATTGATGTCATAACATCATTTTGATGCTAACGGAGAGATAAAAATGAAAGAAGCAAAGCCAAGTGTGTTCCCTTTAAGGATGCCTGATAACATTAAACTGGCGATCAAATCAAAAGCAGATAAAGAGGGGCTATCAATAAATGCCGCGATTATTCAGCGATTAGTACAATCACTACAAGGAGATGAAAAAAATGATAGTAACGCAGCAGTATAAGGACGAAGCCCCGTTGGTTGCAGCCTTCGGAGCTTCTATTAACGTCAAATCATCCATAGGAAATAACGTCATGAACACTTTAACAACTACTAACCAAGTTGTCACCATGTCTAGCCGTGAGATTGCTAAGCTGACAGGTAAGCGTCACGACCACGTTTGCCGTGATATCCGTACAATATTGGTTGCATTATTAGGCGGTAAAGATGCTGATTATATCCGTAACCCAGATTTGGGTTATAAGACAAATCAACATGTTACATGCTTACAGTATGAATCAAACAGCCCTAACTCATGGGAGTATCATATCTCTCGTCGTTACACTGAGATTCTAATTACTGGCTACGATATCAAGCGCAGAACGGCTGTTATTGATCGCTTATTTGAACTTGAGTCAGCAAACCGAAACAACACACCTACATTACCTAGCGCAAAAGAGTTGGCATTATTAGTTATTCAGGCTGAAGAAGAAAAAGAACGTCTTCAGTTAGAGAATAAAGAACTTGAGCACCAAGTCGAGGAAATGAAACCTGATGTTGATGCACTAACCCGTATTGCTAAGTCAGAAGGCTCTTTATGTGTTACTGATGCCGCTAAGCAATTGCAAGTTAAGCCTAAGTCACTATTTGACTTAATGAGCCATAGCAAATGGATCTACCGTCGCCTTGGTACTGCTTGGATTGCTTATCAAGATAAAATCCAGCAAGGCTTGCTTGAGCATAAAGTCACCGTAGTAAAAAGCTCAACAGGTGAAGATAAGCAGGTGTCGCAAGTTCGTGTTACTGCGAAAGGTTTATCTAAATTAGCAAAATTACTGAACATCGAGGTGGCGGCATGAAAAATGAAATCGTTTCTTTTGCACCTTTTTTATTTGGAAATACTCAAATAAGAACCATCACTTACAAAAATGAACCTTGGTTCGTTGCCGCTGATGTCTGTAAGGCGCTTAATATTTCCAATGTCACCGATGCTTTATATAAGCTAGATGACGATGAAAAAGAGACCATCGGTTTAACCGAGAGTCAGGCAGGACACGGCGCTCAGAGCTTAAATATCATTTCTGAGTCTGGAATGTATACACTTGTGTTACGCTGCCGAGACGCAATTAAAAAAGGTTCTATCCCACATAAATTTAGAAAGTGGGTTACGAATGAGGTGTTGCCTTCTGTTCGTAAGACTGGCACATATTCAAGTGAGAGTTTCGATATTAATTATCCTCTTACTTGGTATCCAGACAATTTCCCATTTGTAGATATGTGCTTCTACAAAAACGGACAATTAAAAGTAACTCAGTCAATGCTTACTGAGACCAAAAGCCCAAGCAAAGAAATTTTAAGCAAGTTAGAAAGTGCTGGCTATGATGTAACAGCGGCTAAGGCTGAAATTGAGTCACTACGCCACACTATGATTGAAATGTCATGGGCGCTAGGTCAAATAGCTTCTTTTGCCAAAATGAAAGATGTTGTGAACAAGACGTTTACAGCCTAACCACCCAGCCCAAGGACGGGCTAGATTCCCATCGAGCGGGAGTGCAAATTGAGGCAAACAAAAAACCTGCCGAATTTGGCTTTATTTATGGCGCTTTGATCGAGAAGTCTACTATTCTATTAATATCATAGTGATACATGGAAAATACTTGCATTTCACGCTTCATAACACATTGATTTATATAGAGTGGAATTTATCATTTTAGCGTATGGATCAGGCAATAAAAAACCTGCCGAAGCAGGTTAATTTTCATCTCTAAATTTTTGGGCTATTTGCGCCAACTCATCCATGAACTTATAGTCTTGTGCTTTCAGGTGAGCATCAGGATGTAGTATGGCTATAATTGAGTATCGGTGATCTTCAATAAGCCCCTGCACATACACCAAGCAGATATCTTTTTCAGGATTTCCTTTTTTGTGAGTTCTATAATATTGAACTCTATCATCTGGAAATTTATCTGGCGGTATTTTTAAATGAATATGCATCAAACAAGCTTTTTCAGCTGAATATGGCTTAACGTATGAAACATCTCTTCCGAAATAACTAGGGATCCCCTCATCTGACTTATACTTTTTAAAGTCTTTGAGTAGCTTAGCTTCGAGATCTAAATGTTTTTGGAATAAGTCGCCAAAAAAATGATTTCTTGTTTGCTCGTTTATAGTTACTTCTATTTCGTCCATGAATTAGCCAGTAAAGGAATAGTCACCTGAAATTATTTTCTTAGTTGTGTGATCAGCCAATTCCCTTAAAGCATTAAAGTCAATATCACTTTCGAATGTCTTAGGGATAGTGAATAACTGACGAGAAAAATCATTTAAACGAGCTATTGCATGTCTAGCCTTAGCAACTGTTCGCAAGTATGATTTCATTTCCGTTTTTTCTTCATCGGACAAGTCGTCTTGCTTAACCATTACTTTAAGAACATTTTCAAATCCTCTTAAAGCAGCTTCGCAAGCTTTGTTTTCAACAAGCCCATTTTGAAGCATAACGCCATGAGCTTGATAATCGTCCATCTCTAGCAGATTAAAGTAGTACGCGTTTATTTCATCAGCTAGCTTATTAACTATCTGATTTCTTTCTGCATACTCAGACTTAAGCTCTATAACATTATCAATCACATTTCTTTTCATGACATGTGGCTCCTTATCATTACATGCGTCAGCTAGCGAATACGAAGGAATGCTGAGCACTCCACTCGCTAAAATCGCAAAACAATGTTTTAGTAAAGGATTCATTTTCATGCCTTATCAAATTGCTAAATATACCTTGGAGTATATTAGAGTTTTTAAGCTAACTTAACAACCCCAGTTGTGCGAATTTAGCGATCGATAGCGATACTTAACGATTGATAGATGACTAAAAAACACTGTATACATATACAATGATACCTACTTGGTACGCATTGATACCTAAAAAACACCTATCTAGAATGAGTGTTTTTGAGGATAGGTGGCATGGAAAGAAAATATAAGCATCCGCAGGTTAACCTCAGATTACCGACTGATTTAAAAGATAGAATTCAAGAATTAGCTGAATTTAATAATCGGTCAGCCAATCAGGAAATGGTCGCAGCTATCGAATATTGGATACTGCGTAATTCTCATGTTGAAGTTTTAACGATTTCTGATGCGGCTGAGCGCATATTCCAGCTTGAACGAGAGATGGAAGTCGTTAAGGAAAAATTAGGGATTAAGAAGTAGCCGCAAAGCTACTTCCGACTCACAAGTCTACGTTTACCTGTCGCCAGCTCTTCATTGCGCTGGTCATCTGCCTTCATGATCTCGTCGTATTCTTCACGAGTGAAACCTTTCTCGTCTGGATACTTGGCTTTTAACATCATGACGAACTCGGTCATTGTTAATTGTTCGGCTTCCTCGCGATTCACACCAAAATGAGCTCGTGCAGCGGTAATATATTCGATAGCATTAAAGCTATCAGTAAATTCGTTCTTGCCTTCGTTACGCTGAAGCTTCCTAACTTTGGCCTTACCGATAATGCCGTGGGTCATTAACTCCCGAGCGAACACGATGATATCTGTAATTGGCACCTTACCCATTTTATAGATAACGCCATTTTTACTAGGCTTCCACTCACCTATAAGTTCATCGCAATCATCATTACAGCAAGCTTGCATCACCATCATTGAAGTTGATAAAACACTACGTCCATAAGTTGGCTTTTTTAGTGCTTTAAATAGCCATTCAGGAACAACTCCATAAGCCTGTATAGCACGAGTAATTAGCACTTGAACTTCTGCACCACTTAGCAAAGTAAATGCATCAACAATCTGCTCTGGCGTTCCTATTTTCGTCATTGCATCAAACGATGGTCTAAACAAATAATCTTTATCAGGCGTTGATATTGTGAATTCGCCATATTCCTTTCTTGCTGTCATATTTCCCCCTGAATATTATCAAGGGCACTCGTAAGCACCCTTTGTAATATTAAGCAGCTGTGACAGTGACTACGCACTTAGCAGTTTTTGCACCATCTTCAGATGTGACAGTTACGTTTGCTGTTCCTGCCGCTACACCTGTGACAGTGACAACATTCACTAACTTACTTACTGTTGCAAAGTTGGTCTTATCACTTACAACCGTGTAGTTCTTATTAGTCGCATCTGTTGGCGTGAAGTTAACTGTAAACGTGCCTGTCTCACCTTCTTTTACGCTTAGCGTTGTTGGTGTAACCGCTACGCTAGTCACTGGAACTTCTTCAACTAGCCATTCGACCGTATCAGCATCTGAAACTTTAACCTCGCCTGAGTAAGTGGCAATTTCTGACGCTGGGAATTCAGATGACCAAGAAGTGAAAACGAAATAGCCTTGCAGCACAATCGCATCTTCACCAGTGAAATCCATCTGCACCCAATATGACGGTTGGCGACCTGCCTGAACTTCTTTAGGGATTTCTTGAAGCAATAACAATGGGCCAAAGTCGTCATCTTTATCACGTTTGCGATATTCACCATCAAATGAAATGGTCATATCTAAGTTAGTGACTACGTTTTCAACTAAACCTTTGGTGTCATCTGCTTCCGATGTGATGGAGTTTGGCGACAAGTCAAATGACTTGGTGGTTAGCGCCCCAATGCGTTTAAATGCTGACTGTTCTGGAACCTGATCGGGACAACCTTTCGCAATACGAATAATCGCATTACGCCCAATCAACTTATTGGTTTGTACTGGGCAATCTGCCATGTGTTTACCTCTTTCTATAGAAAATAAAAAAGGCCGCACATTGGCGACCTAGTTTGAGATTTGTTTGTTTATGATAAGCAGCGGAATGAGAGTCTGAATATCGTTCGGTTTTCTGTGGTTACAATTCCTGACGGCAACCCGCCCATGTTGAAAACTGAGTTGAGATTACAGTCACTGGGGTTCGCTGCGACATACTTGAGTATTTCATCAGCGCGAGTTAATGCGGGAATTGGGTCATCTTGTGCAGACACGAGAATAACATCGACATAATCATCGGCACTCAATTCACCAAGTCGACCAGAACCACTGGCAGGACGGATAACGATATATTGCTGAATCTTGCTATCTGGTCTCTCCTTCCATTCAAGCCTTTGAGCAATGAAATCAGAAGTCAGGTTTCCGCGCTCCAAGTAATTGAGAAAGTCGTCAATAATCATGTTTTCATCACCGACTTAACGGTTTGGTCTATCTCCGTCTTAGCCTCTTCAAAACCAATTTTAAGGAACTTAGGTCTTCCGTTTGGGTCCCAGTAGTTACCTTTATTTTCTCCTGCTCTTGGCTTGCCTTTAAGTTTCCCTGATGCTTCGTGGACGTATGCAGCATATGCAGCTGAATATATTAACCTTCCAGTTACAGCAGTTCCTTTTTCTATCAAACGCTGAGTTCGGTTATTGATTAAGTTTGATGTTTCACCTACTGGCGTATATAAAACAGCATATCCCTCACCAACCGTAACAGCTAAAGTTACAGCCCTAGCAGCTAAAACTTTTCTGTGTTCAATAAATCTTGAAACATTATTGCGAACTTGACTTACCCCTCTCAAGCGTTTAGCCATATCACGTCCTTATCTCATAATCGAACTCTTCACCGAAAAAGCTCATATCATCTTGTTTAACCGTGATGATAATGTCAGCTCCTGCGACTCTCGGGTCAGATTGAGAAGTGGTATCACCTTTCGCAATGTAGAAGCCGCGCTCTGGCCTTTGTACATCGACACCGTTACGCTTCAACTCAGTGTAAAAAACGTTATTGGTAACAAACTCCTTCCCCATATCATCTTTCACAACTTCATTGCTAGATTGCCATGTGCAGTCTATAAGATAAGGCGTGCCATAGGTGATTGTGTCATCCCATTCACCACCGCCACGAGTGACGGGGTAGACTGTTGCGAGCGCGGTATACGACCAGTTAGCGGTAGTGCTCATCGACCACCTCCGCACATACACCCACCTTTAGCTATCCACAATCCAGCATGAGCCGTTTGAGTCGGGTCGGATGGGATTAGACCATTAGCGCATCCGTACTTATCTAAGCCACGTAGAAGCGATGTAGCTGCTTTCCATCTATCACCAAATGATTGATACCGAAATGACCGTGACGCACCGTTGGGGGCTGATTGCGAGCTGATATACTTGTCACCCTGACCAAGCGCCATGAGTGCAAGCAAATACATCTGAATCAATAGTGCGGTTGCCGCTGGATAATGTTTATCAAGGCATTCCTGAATGCTACCGACCTGTTCAATCAATGCATCGAGAATAAAATCAGGTAACTCTATTCCCTGCCCCGTCAGGTATTCTTTGGCTTGCTCTTTTGTGATCATGATTACCTCACAAAGCAAAACCCCCTTTCGAGGGCATAAAAAAACCGCTTTCGCGGCTATTCTTCTGGAAGCAGAGCAATTAGCTCATCGACCTTGGCTTTCTCATCAAACTCAATACCTAATTCAGTGAGTTTTTCGATTACTTCTTTCTTAGTTGGCTTTTTAGATTGCTCAATTGAGGGTGTTAGTGCCGCACTAGCTTCATCGGACAGCAAGCGTACATTTGGCTTTAACACTGGATGCAACTCTTCAAATTCAACTACCTGCCCCTTAATAACACCATGCCAAGGGATAATAACTTCATACTTGGCCATTTTTATCTCCTTAGCTCAGTTTCGCGCCATAAACCACACCAGATTTGCCTTCACCATCACGAGTGATTTGCAGACCTGCCGCGCTCATTATTTGGAAGTTGTAGTTGTCCTGTGGCATAAAGCGAGGCTTAGGAACAACACCCGTTGCCATACCGACTAAAGGGGTTACTACATCTTTGCGGCGCTGATACGCGATGAACTCAGTTCCTTTAAGCGCATAAGTGGGGCGAATTTCCTTCACGCCAGCATACGGCAGCAAGGTATCGATAACACGGCCATTCACTACGCTATTGCCAGCGCCTGCACCAACAGCAACAACTGTAGGCTTAATCAGGTTACCCCATGCCTCGTAGCTCACCCACATAACATCGTAAACATCTACTTTGTTATTGTAAGCAGTCTGACCAAACGCACCATTGAAACCGAAGAACGCTAACAGTGCCGGTAAATCTGCTGTGGTTAAATCGATATTTGCACCTGAAGTGCCTAAGTCAATCTTCGCTGTGTTGCGGTGATTCTTCATGCCTTGGCCTTTATAGCCATCAACACTGATTTTGTCGTCACCATTCAGGAAGTAATTAACAATCTTCTTGTTGAATTGGCGCATCTTCGCGGTTTGAGAATCCAACACTAAGTCAATCCCCACAGTGCTTAAACCCGCCACATGACGCCAGTTAACACCATAACCTGCGGTGAATACTGGAATTGGGTCACCGTCTGAACCGTATTCAGTGTGGTCATGTGAGTATGGCGCTTGACCATCGATACTGATTGACACATCGTCAGCAATATCACCAACCACATTATATAACTTGGCAGTTTTACCAATCGGCAATACGGTTTGTAGGCCCATTAAATCATTAACGATTTCCATGCCTGTTTCTTGGTCGCGGAGCTGGATAATGTTACGGTCAATCTCAGCCCAAAATTCACGAGTGAAGCCGCCAACTTGGTTTGCCGCTAACGTTTCACCGTCCATCACGTTCTGATACTGGTTAATCATCAGATTATGCTGCGTGTTGTAAATATTACGTGTCGCCCACAGCCCTTCCCACTGACGTTGCAGTCGGCTATTTGTTGCTAAATTTTCAGCAGTATAAAACATAGTTTTTCCTTTTAATTATGCAGCGGCAACAGTGCCAACACGGAAGCGAACTCGAATGAAATCCGCGCTAGACAGAGTTACTTCATCTTGGCTGTAGCCAATAACAGAGTCGGTATCAGCAGTAGCCAAAGCACCTTGACCATCCGCACCAATTTTAATCGGCGAGTCTTTTTTGTAAGTGCCAGCAGGAACCAATAAAGCAAGCTCTCGGCCTTCTTCCACATACTCACCGACAGCGGAGTCGCCAGCAGGAATCGCATCACGAATTGTCAGCCCTTGGTGATATGCAGGATTAGTAATGTAGATGCGACCTGTTAGCGCTGTCGCTTGTGCAAACTCATCATTTGCATCAATAACTACGAAAGTACCTGGCAACACATTCGCCTTTGCTGCGCGTGTTTCTGTGATTGATTTGCCGTCAAGATTTACACGGCGGTAACGACTAGTAGCCATTATTGAGCTCCTTTAAAGTATTCCGCTGGGTTTGGTGCGCCAACTTGCTCCTGCTGTGCGCCTGAGTTGCCAGCTAATGATGCTGCTTCACCGAGTTGCTTATGCATATCGATTAACGCTTGACCCTGCAGTGAATTTGCAACCACTTCGCCATATTTAGCCGCTACCTCTTTACGCATTTCTGTTTCTTCAGCGCGTTGGTTAGCGGTTAGTGATTCTTCTAACTTCTGATGGTTAACTTGAAGTGCATCAACCTTTTCATTGATTGGCTTTAATTGCTCTGCAAAGTTTGCCGCTAATGCCTGTGTGATATCGCCGACTAAGTCTTTCTTTTCTTCTTGAGTTAAAGGCATGTCGCCCTCCGTGCTGTTGTTGGTTGCAGGGCTTGCCTGCGGTTTACTGAATAGTGATTTAAATTTGTTAGCAGCCATAACTACCCATGACTCCTGCCTAACTACAGGGCTACCAGAATCATCAATGAGTATTTTCCCGCCTTCATTTGTGTAACCAAATACCTCTGCCTTTCCACCGTTTCGAACAATCACAAGTTGAGAGTCCGTAAAGTCAGCAACCCATGCGTAATCATCCTGCGTTATGACAAACTTATCTTTTACTGCCCGTTCGATTCGGTTCTCTTTTTCACGGTAGGATTCACCAATAAGAGCGCCAGAGTTTGGTTTTAGTGATATGGCTTGGTCAGCGTTAACCATAAGGCCTACGCCTTTATCGGGCCCTGCCGCAGGTGGTTCATCTAACAATATGGCGTCATGGTCAATGGTATGAATCTTCACCACCCACTGAGCGCCTTGCTCTTGCAATTCTTTTGGTGCTTCGGTTCGCTCCCTGAATACGGCGACACTTGACCAAATAGGGTCAGATGACTCCCCTTTCTCTAGTGCTGTTAATTTAGCCATAAGACGCTGACCGCCAGATGACTCCATGGCCTTTTCTACATCTACCCACTTCTCTGAATAAACACGATTGCCTTTTAGGCTTACGTTCCTACTCCATGCGCCTACAAAACCTTGATTAAGGCCTTCAGGTGAAAAAGCCGAAACAAAATGCCCATCTACAGTCGGATGTCCAAGTGGGGCGATAGTCCCCTCCATGCTTAGGTAGTTAGCTTTTATTTCTGCCTCTGGGTAGAACTCGCCATTCATGATGACGTTAGCTGGTAGTGTGTAGCTTGGTATGATGATGTGCTCACGTCCGTTATAGGTTTCACGCCTGATTGATGCGCTGTTAACCTTGGTCGTGACGTTTACTTGAATCGGCATCGTTATTCCTCCGCCCATTGGTAACCACGTTCTTTCATGGCTTCTTTTTCCTCTTTCAGTTTATTGAGTAACGTATCGTTATACGGCATACCTTCTTTGTCGGTCAGAATCGTCACTGTCGAGCACTTACAGTTGATTGAGTTACCATCTCTAGCCCACCAATCACGCTGCTCATCAGTGGTAAATATTTTGCCGTGTCGTGATGCATGATTAGGTCGAGTTGTTGGGCTTAGTGCGGATATGTGGACCTGCCGAGTTTCAAGGTTAAGAACTTCACTAGCCTCATCGGCTTCATCCATTCTTGCCCTACGCAATGCTGTGGTGATTTCCGTTCTGGCCACACGATTAGCGCGACGAATTTCGATACTTGATTGCTCATTCAAATTTCTAGCTACCTCACGAGGATTTAGCCCCCTCGCTATACCATCGGTAAGAATGCGCGCCATATCTGCTTTGACTTGTGCTGATAGCCCTTTCATCTCCTCAAACACACGAGCGCGCACTAATGCCATCCGTAGTTGATAAGGCTCACTGAGTAATATTGTTGCCACGCTTTGTTGTGTTGCGGCATATGCTGTCGACTGCTGTGCTAGGTTTGCATACTCCTGCGCTGTTCCTCGCTCATATGCTGTGCTGACGTACTCATTGAAAAAGAAGTTATTGAATTCACCACCCTGCAATAACACCTCATCGACCATGAGCTCGCCGTCTCTCAAGATGATTGAAAGATAGTTAGGGTCTAGGTCGAATTGGTATTTTTTATTAACTACAGGTTCTGATGGTATTCTATTGAGTAGCTGTATGTAGCCTTGTGATACTTTTTTAATGCGCTTGGCAAAGGCTTTCATTGCTCCGCGCTCTAATTTATCAACCGCTGTCGGATCTGCTTTCGTTCCTGACCTTATCGCGGTTCGTATCTTCTGTATATTCATCAAATTCACCTAGCGGGTCGCTACTATCACTCTCATACCCTGCTGCCGTTCTAATCTCTTCAACGGTGAATACAGGCTCACCAGTCGCTAGTGATGTTTGATTTATACGGCTCATCTTTTCACCACTATCGAGTTTCTCAGTGGCTGATTGCTCGTTTAAGTCATCCCAAATAACCGTTTTCTCTGGTACGGGCTCTAGCACTTTGATTCGTGTTAAGTGGTCAATAAAGTCTTCCACCTCGAATGAAAGCTCACTTTCCCTACGTGACTGACAGCGTGAGTTGAAATACTTCTGGTCTTCGGTACTTGCTCTCTCGCCTGTTTGCATGCCGACAAGTATTTTCGATGGGATATCCATTGCTGCGGCGGCAGTTTGAAGATTGACGTTATATGTAGGCGTTGGGTCTGATACAGCAGTAACTAACGGGTTAACGTTAGCTCCCTGAGTGATCATAACTGCGTCATTGCCTATGTTTATTTCCCTAGCAACATCGTTATAAATCTCCTGCAACTCTGACATTTCAACGCCGTAGGCTCTTGCTAAGTCATCAAGCTTGGCTTCTTTGTCAAAGTTAACTGATAGTTGTCTGGCTGCATTTTTTAGGAATGACTCACCAGAACCGCCTTCTACTTTTTCAAGGCTCACAAATGCGTTGTAGGCCGGCTCAAGGAAGCCAATAGCATCAATCGAGTAATCCCCAAGAATGAAAACGCGATCAGGATGAATATTGATGTTTCTAGTTCCGCCATTGGGTAGTGACTCGGTGTATTGCCACATCTTCGGCTGGCCGTAGTCAGGCGAGTTAATATCTGTTACCCACTCAGTAGGTTTGATAGCACTAGCCCATGCAGGAGTAACCTTTCTCAAAAGCTTCGAGGATTTAACCGGTTCGTGCCATTTGCCATTGTCATTGATATGAAGGATTAGGCCAGAATAGCGACCTACAAGACGGCGCTGATCTGCCTCTTTAAACTCTTTCCATATGCGCTTATTAATTGCTTTTTTGAAAGACTTTTCCCACGCCGTTTCATCTTTCGACTCATCGGCACTATCTCCTTCAATGACTTGCGGAGATGTTTTCCAGCACGTGCCACTTAATTTAGTTACCCCGCCGTATGCAATCCCACCACGGCGAAATAGTTTGTATAAATCATCAAAGGTTAAGTCTTGTTTAAATCCGTATTCGCACCAAGCAGATGATCGCTTAGCATCAAGCCCCATGGTTGGATTGACCAAAGCCATACGGGCACGAGCTATCGCATCATTCACTAGGTGATTGACGGCTAGTTTCATGTTTTCTTGCATTATCGCCTCAGCAATCTTTTTGGAACCAGTAGACCTGCGTTAGATTTTTGTGTGATATACCCATCAAGCCCATACCTAACAGCATCCCAACAGTGGTTATTAGCATCCAAAATCACAGGCAATACTTCACCAGTGATCCGGTCTGTTTTGTATGAGTAGAGACGGGCTTCTTTTGCTGTTTCTTTACAGCGAGGATGAATGATGATTTGTTTGAAGCCACGTAAATGAGTAATGCCATCCTCAACACTACCCTGCCACTTTTTAGCGGCTGAGATATTGAATCCCTGCCGCTTTAAATAGCTGATAGTTTCGGGTCGCGCGGAGTCGGCTTTAATAGGCCACTTACGAGCTTCAGGTATTTCATCGTAAAAAGCTGGCATGTGGTCAAGTTCAACACCAACACCGTAAGCCTCGCGCTCGATGTACAGGCAATCATCCAAGATAAACATACGAATAAGCGTGTTAGGGTCTTTAGCGAAACCAAAGTCAGCCCCGAAAAGTAATCTATCTGCTTTCTGCCATAGGTCATCAGGGAACGATTGAACAACGTATTTATTAGCTAATACCTGCTTATCAGAGTTTTCAAGATAAGCACCTTCCCATATCCACGCATAAGTAGCGGAATCTAGTCTGGCTTGGTCATTTAACCGCTCATCTTCCAACACTGATGGAAACCACGGATTATCATCGTAGTTCATCTCAACCACGACAGCATTGTCAGGTGGATTCTTTCTAAATCGCTTATCTGTCGCGCTACCGTCTCGCTCAGGGTTCCATGTCACCCATATTTCAGAGCCAGCCTCACGAACCGTAGGAGCAAGTTTTGTCCATGCTATTTCTGATACTGATTCAGCTTCATCAACCCATGCGATTAATATTCTTGCCTTGGATTTGATGCTATCTAAGTTATGCCGTAACCCTGCGAATACATAACTAACTGAGCGGCATTTAGTACGAATGTATTTCTCACCTAATTCATAGAAATCATTTAGCCAAGGTACAGACCTAATCGCCTGTTTAACCTCTTCCATTGATGATTCTTCTAACGAGTTCATGTATTCACGAGCGCAAAGTATTACGCCTGATTGACCATTCATCGCAGCCATATAGCCATGGATAGCTGTCATTAATGCGAATGTTCTCGTCTTTGCAGAGCCTCGCCCACCATGCGAGCAGCGATAGCGGTAGTTACCTTCGAATGCTGGAATTAATTTAGGCGGTATTTCAATCCTCGCTACCGTCATTGCTACCTCCGGCAACCAGAACTATTTTTGTTGGTGACATCGACCCATCTGAAGAAACATGATCAATCTTTTGTTTGTTGGTGTAAGCATCCCCGCATTCTTTTGCGGCTTGCTCAACTAATTGAGCCGTTAAAGAGAAATTTCTCATCCCCTCAGCCTTAGTTGCCATTCGATCAAGCATTCTTAATCTGTACGCCTTGTTTGCTATAGGAATGTCAGACACTTCTTCTTGGAATCGCTTTCGTGTTTCGTTAAAAAGGTCTACCCATTTTTTCCCAAGGTTTTTCGCTATAGCCTTTGTGGGGTCATATGAAGACACTTGTTGTAGTGTCACTGAAAGCCCAAACTCTTGTTTCACTAAAGCGACAACTTGCGAAGGGGTGTCATAGCAGGCTAAAGCCTGAACTATGGAGGCTTTAACCTCTGGTTTTAATGCAGCCATTGGTTACCTCCATGACTAACTTAATATAACTATTACGCCAATTTAAGCAGGCACGTTCCGCACGCCCTTGCTACATCAATGCGAGCCACTTCAGCAGGCTTGCTTGCAGCGTCAATGACCGCTTGAACCTCTTCGCTAGCACCATACCTACGAACAACCCCGACGAACTCCTCTACATCATGACCTCTTAATTTCAGTTTTGGCATGCCTTCCTGTGTGAACTTTGGCGCACCAAATTCATCCATGTCTTGCGCTATGTGGTAAAGCTCATGCTCAATCAATGCACAAAACTCTGCATCAGAACATTGAGCGCAGTAATCAGCCGCTAATGTGATAACAAACTTAGGTATGCGACCAAACCATGCATACATTTGCTGTTCCATTCTGGCTTTCTGCCAGCCACCAACACGCATCATGACTTCTTCACATTGCCCTAGTACATATCGACCTTTCTTGTTGAATGAATTGGAAGCCCACATAAAACAAATATCTGCATCAATTAAGTGAAGATGATCAGGGTTATGGATGTCACTCTCGTCGTCGAGTAAATGGTGAACAACCCACTCATTAACCTCAGGGGCGGGTGCTATTTTTATGTGTGGAGAAAATGCTTCGATAAAATCATGTGATGGATATGGCCTAGCTAACAATTCTTTGTCCATATCGTTTCCCTCATAACAAATTAAAAAGCCCACCATGATGAGCTTTGTGATTGGTTATTTGCAAAACAACCTCTTTAACCACCCGATCACGCCACCGTTACTTGGCTCATCATCGATGCGCATAAGGTTATTTAGCACAGTTAACCTCATAGCAAATGGTTCACCAATACCATCGAGCTCAACAATGAATTTCCCATCTCTTTTACGCTTGAATACCTTAAATGTAGCGCCTTCTATTTCTTTACCTTCGCTATCTGCAATGGTCATGCTCACATTGACATTTTTCATCTACGCACCACTCAAGGCATCAGTTAATGTCTCCACAACTGGCACATATTCAACGCTACTGATTTCGTCAGGTGAAATGTATATCCATGCGCCGTCAGCCTGAGCGATTGCGATTAGGCCGTTAGTCACACGAGGTTCTTTAGTTGTCATTAAGCCTTCGTATGTTGTGCCGTCTTTCTTTGTTGCTGTTACTGTGTATTTCTTCATATTCCACCCAATAAAAAACCCGCACTTGGCGGGTCATTGTGAATTCTTGTTATCTATTCTGTTATGAATGCTGATTCGCTGTAGTGATATTCATACTTAACGCAATCGCCTTCTTTTACCTTTTTACACTCGTAAAGATGCGTATTAATTGCCATTACCTGAACACCAGTACCATTGTCTATACCAGTATCTATCCGCTCACCTGCCTTATAGGATAACGGTGGGATGCCATCATTTGTAACTGGAAGACTAACCTTTTGACCATCAAATGGACCACCGATTAACGAGAATGTTTTTTCTTTCTGTAATTGCGCGCCAACGTCAGGATAGTTTTGAGCATTTATCATAGTGTGCCATTTCTCAATAGCTGCCATAGCCGCCTCAGTGCATTCAACGCATTCCGCTGGCCTATCAATTGCACACGAACACCCTTTGCGCCATTCAGCAATGATTTCTAACGGATGTAGTGGTAATTTTTGATTCTCTTTCACAATAACCTCGTCTAGTTATTCGTCATTGAAATACTGGCAGGCGGTGACGATACCACTTTTCGAGAGCGACTCTAGCCAGTAGTTATACTTTCGCATAAAAAAGGCCGCTGAGCGACCTATTCCTTCTTGCCAAATATCGACTTAAGAACCCATAGAATTACTGATAATCCAACCACGGTTCCCCAATTAATACTTATCGCTAAATCGAACCCCGCAGAATCAGCAAACCAATTCCAAATATGCAGCAAGCACCATGACACAAAGAAACTTATTGATAGTGCGGCGATCATGCATACTGCTAAAATTGCGAAAGATTGACCCGTTGTTAGTCCAGTTGTATTTATTTTCATGGTGATATCCTTATGCGTTGAATTCAGGTAATCGTAGCTGGCCTTTTTCTTCTATCTCCGCAATTCGATTAAGAAGTTGTGGCTTTTTGACTCTACCCCATCGATTTAGTAATCGACCTGACATGCTAGCCACATCCTTCTCTTTCATGAACTCAAGAATTACTTCGTTTCTCTCTTGTTCCATGGTGCGGATATTTTTGGTAATAACATCAGCCATCCAGTTAAATGCATTGATGAATGCTTCTTTAAGCTTTACAGCTTCATCTCCAGTAAAGCCCATTACTAACATCATCCAGCCGTCACGAGTCATCTTGTAAAATGGCTGGGGCTTGCCATTCTGTAAGTTATTGTTTTCATGGCAAAGCGTAAAATTGCGCTCTGCAAAACTAGGCGAGCACGACTTAATGACTGACCTTGCCTTCCTTAATACATCCTTGTGACTTTTCTTAAATGCTAAAGCCACCTTGAATGTGTCTGTTTCTGCATTTGAGCCGCTTAGAAATACAAGCTCGCGAAAATCAATGCCATTAACTACCATTAAATTATTCATAACGTATTACCTACATTTGAAATGAACCCTCGTTCACATAGAAAATCAGCCCGTCGAAGCTCGCCAGCTATAACTGACTTCCTCGAAGGCTCATATCAAAGTGATTGGATTCGACGTTTTAGAATTGCTCTGTGAATGAGCGGTGAAATGCGTAGAGTTCGCAGCCTAGCGATACTCTGCTAAGCCACTTCTAGTCTGTTCCTAGCAGTCAAGATAGCGATCACCCCCTTAAGTGGTGGGATAATTACACCTATTAAAAAGCCTCTGATTCATTGGAAGATAAATAAATTTACATAATTAAACTTATTTTTAACTACCATGTAACTAATTGAACAAACTCTGTATAGAATTAGTGCCGTCCTTAAGATGCACACAGTAAAGATATTTTCCTTTTCAAGCCTCAACACCAGGGGCTATTTTTTTGCCATTAAAAAGCCCCGCTATTTTGCGAGGCTCATATTTGTAATATCCGTTTGAGATTACTACCTTTTTAAGGTTGTGGTCATTCACGATTAACGTATAGTTGCGTTACATTCATGAACTGTTATTCTCGCTTCGCCCCGATATTTGGGGCATTTCTTTGTTGTTCAATTTCCCGTATTGCTTTCTTATCCAAGTTGCACGCCTTAATTACCGACATCAGTTCAATGTTGTATTCAGCGATATCTCCCCACGTCATTTTGTCGGGGATATCTGGCATCGGGCAATCAGCCAATAAACTTGCAGGAATGGGGATGTGAGGTGCTAATACGTATTCAGTCTTTGTATTGCCGCATCCTGTTAATAAGACCATTAGGAGCAGCAACGGGAGCGCAGTCATTACCATCAAGAATAGTTTTGACGTCTTTCTTGGCTCCCTGTGCGTCCAGTGTGTTTTGTTGTTTAGCATCAATGGTTGCTCCAGAGATACGGTCAAAGATAGATATTGAGGTGTAGGCGTTGTCTGATATGAGAGATTGCTGGGCTAGTGATTTGGCGAGTGACTTATTAGCATCATTCAGGCCGCTGATTTCCCATCGCTGCCAAATAACCACACCAAAGAGTATCAGCCATGCAATGAATAACGCTTTTATGTAGCCTGCTCTCATGCTGGAATCTCAACATGAGGCGCATCAATGAACTTAGTTTCAATTGGTAGTGACGGGTCATTCTTCCAGTTGATACCAAAACGCAATTTAACACCTAACTCATCAGCCGCTTGCTTAACCGCTTTCAATAAAGGCTTAAACTCATCAACCTGCCATTTAGTATTTACTGGGATGATATCTACTGCATGACCTGTCAAGTGCCGGCTATTCATCGTTTGTGATTTCTTTTCTGCAACCAATTGCTTTTGTCGCTCTTGAGTTCGCAGACCTTCAATGACAATGAAATCAACGGGTGTTATTTCCAACGTGCGACGAATAACTTTCACTAAATCAGGGTTAACGCCTTTAAGGTTGTTTTCGCTTCTCTGGCTGAATTTGAAGTTGCTCATTTTTCACCTTTTTAAATACCTGCATGATGTTGCCTTTAGCTGCAAAAACCAAAACGCAGATGAACACATCACCGAGTAAGTTAGATAAGCTCGTATCGAAATCATTAGGCTTTATTAATTGGTAGCTTTGCCAGATACAAAGCCAGATAAGCACCATGCCGATAAATGAATCTCTGTGGCGAGCGTAATTGCATAGAAATACACGAATGGCCATGAGAATTAACACGACGACATTCGTATAGTTGATAATCTCTTGATAACTCATTTTTTGCCCCTCCACTTTTCAGTTAAGGTGCTCATCAATACGGAGAAATTATTCTCAATGAGTCTTGGTAGCCATCTAATGGCCTTTGTTAGTGTCTCGCTACTTGCGATAATGAGAAGCAATGAAATGAATAACGCTGAAACCAGAATGGCTGTTAATGTTTTACCTATCTCATAACCCGTCTCAGCTACAATTATTCGCTCTACTGATTCAGAGATAAGAACGCCAGTTAAAAACGATAAGATAAATAACAGAACCTTTTTCTTGTTGTTATCTTTTGAGGCTATGACCGCAACAGTTGCGCCAATAATAGCACCTGTAATTACTCCGTAGTCAAAGCTTCCTGTCATTAATCCGATTGCACCACCGCCTGCCGCGCCGACGATAGCACCAGCTGCGGTACTTGGCATATATAACACCTGTGTTTTAGTTAATAAATAGCCGCGCACAATCTCTATGCGTCAATTTTCGTTTGGTTGATTAGAATTCTGTGGCGGCGTATTTGGTGCACCGAGACGGGATTCGAACCCATAACCAAGCAATTATGAGTTGCCTGCTCTGCCGTTGAGCTACTGGTGCAAATAAAAAAAGCCACGCAATGCGCAGCCTTAAATTTGATACCCCTTTCCTTTAATCGCGGTAGGGATAACACCACGCCGAATTTGATAACAAGGAATCGGAATACCTTGGGCTTTGGTTTTTTACGCCGCTGCCAACATCAGATCATCATTTGCATTTATTTTAAATGATAAAAATAGGCGCTCAATCTGACGAAAACTATCAGTAACAAAAAAGCCGCACTAGGCGACCTCTTGAAATAGATGGCTGGTTTAGTTCAGCCAGACTGTTACGCGCTACCGTAACCTTATAGCAAGGGATTCAGTTGTTCGGAATAACCGAATATGTGAACTTGTAAGGATTACTTACAGGTTGAATTAGCGTTATGTGGATTCCCATAACGGAACAATATCAATAACTTATTCCCTCGAATTCGGGGTAATTAAAATAGAAAGGGACACCAGATATCCGTCGACCAAAACATCATCTGGTGTCCCTAATCACACAACTCTCCAAAATGAAGAGTGTGTTTACACCGAAAGCCCCAAACGTATCGCAAACCAGATTTCTCCGTTCTGCGTAGAGGTTATGAGGGGCACTATTAACGCGAAAAGCCCCACCGAAGTGAGGCTCTATTAATTAAGCATAATCCCTTGCCGGGGATAACGCTCAGATCGGAGATGTCAGGACCCCACGACCGTACTTACTTAACACACTGGTAGAATGATGATTAAAGTATAACCAACCATTACAAACTATATCGACCTCTCAGCCGATGCGGTTGGAGTTCCAGTCAATCGACGAAGTGACCAACTAGGCGGGATCGATAACAAGCGCCGCCTCTTTTACCTTGTTACCTGCTCTTTGCCTTTCACGACCGAGCATAACATAAACAGTATACTATTTAGGCGCAGAATGCAATAGATTTCTCCTATTAATAAATTACATAGAAAATAATGCTACTTGATATCACTAACCATAGGATGAATAGCATCTTCAATCATCGCACAAGCCCATCTAACGCGACGTTTGGCAGAGTCTAGATCTATACCTGTTTTCCTCGATAGCTCCTCTAGAATGTTTTGCGGGCTTTTGCATTGCTTATAGCGTTTAATAACTACATCACGAAGCGGGTTGCTCGTTGGTAAAATTTCGTTAATACACTTTTCAACAAATTCGGCGTCATCTTTTTCTTTGGCGAGGCGAAGTGCGCCGAGTGTTGATTTGTTTGGTGCAATAATTTCTTTTACCTTTTCGATTAGCTCATTGCCTGTGTATCCCATCTTTCTACAGTTATCGAAAGTGGCACGAATCAAAGTGGCTGAGCCATCGTCCCATTCATCCCTTGTCATTAGTCGACCAATAACATTTATATTTAGGCCATCTGGAGAATCGTCTCCTTGGTAGTTTCTTCCCCATATGGTGAGCATATATCTAGTCCATGGTCTTTCTGATGGGCTTAGTTTTGGAAGTGTTCCGAAAAGCTTTTTCCTCATTTCCTTTTCAGTTCTGAAGTAAGCTATTTGTTCAAATGAAGCCTTTCTCATTTAGCCCCCTTCGTATGTTTATACTTAGTCATCAGTCGACCATTTATAATCGCGTGGTCAAAACTAAATACATCACCAGAATATTTCTTGACTGTTGCCCTATTGCAATTGAGTCGCCTTGCGACTTCACTCATGTTTCCGTGCGTCTTAACAAGCAACGCTGGAATAGTTGTTATTTCAGTCTGCATCACCTATCTCCCATATAGTGATATCCAAGGAACCGCCTTTAACCTTTTCACCAAAATCAATACACATACTGCGGAACATGCTGTCGTCAGCAATAACGCCGCTTTGTGTAAGTGCGTCTAATGGTGCTTTGAGGAGGTTGTCTAGGTCGCGCTTTCTTAGGTCTGGAGGGTTGGCTACTATTTTGATTTTTAGCTTGCCGGATAAATTGAATTGCTGATTTTCTTTGGTGATTTGATTTATTACTGCTTCGGTAAATATCCTGCCTTTCTTGCTCTTTATTTTCCTTCCGTTGACTACTGAAAATAATGTGTTATTTGTCGGTGGCCACGGTAATTTAAGGTAATATTCATTCATGCCTTAATCTTCCCCTCACTTTGCAATATGGCCTGAGTTCGCATAACCCCCTCTAGGTGACATTGCTTTGCGTATTCAGCGTCCGTGATTCGCGTCCTGCGGTCTATTTCGTCATGGCAAGCACTACACGCCCAAGCTATAAATAAATCGCTAGGCTTGCATCCTGTGCCACATAAACCAGCCATTCGATAATGAGCACCTACCACAGTTTCAGAATTTCCGTTACACACTCCTGGTATTCTGACTTGGCACTCTCTGCCCTTTGCTTCTTTGCGTAAGTTAGCCATATATCACCTCAATAAATATCCACGCTGATGCAAATAGACAAGCAAATATGGCCACAAAAAACAGTTTGGCTCCGAGTGTTAAGTTTAGGTGTTTACGTTTCATCTCTCTTGCTGCTCCTTGAGTTTCTGTTTGTCACCGATACGTTGCGCCCACTCCAGCTCTCTCTTTGCGTCATCAGTGAATTTCACGCCATTTTGTGAGCCGAACCAGTGAGCGCATTCGATAACATCTGCTATCTGCTTTACTCGCATTTTGCTAGTACGCTCACCGAAGTAGACAATGCCACCACCTAGACCAACGGCCGACCGCTGAGCACCGCCATTGACTTGTTTATTCAGTACGGTGATTAAGTCCTTCCAATCCTCTTTGTCGTACCGCTGGCCATGCCACATAACCTGCTCAGACAAATCAGTAAGAGTCGCCCACATGCGGTCATTTTGTGCTTTGGTTCGTTTAGGTTCGGAGAGTTTGACTTCGTATGGCTTGGCTGAATCTATTGGTAGGTTTTGTATTGCTTCAATGGCGTTCTGTCTGATTTTTTTACTGCTGAGATAGTATGTTTTGAGTGACATTTAACCTCCTATTGACGATAAATCATAACGACTAAGCCGCCTTTTGTTGCAACCTTAATTGTCTGGTTATCTTTGACTTCGCCTAGTTCAAACGCGTCGTACAATTCATCAATTGCCGCTTGCTTGCGCTCCTTTGATTTGCGTTTAAATAATTTGCTGAATATCAAACTTACGAACCAGCAAAACGCCTGTGTAACAATCCACACGTAACCCATCATTGATAACGTGCCCACTATCCATTTGTATGTTTCATCACTCACTGTTAGCTCTCCTGCTGGTACTTTTCAAACCAAAACGTAACAGGTGACTCATCGACTGTTACTATTCCAAATCGTTTTGCAGCTCTAAGAGATTGAGTTCTATCTAATGAATTTACCGTAACCCTAGTTATCGTCTGCCTGAACTCTTCAACTCCACTGCATCCCTTGTAGATGTTACAAGCCTTACATGCTGGAACTAGGTTGTCTTCATTGTCCAATTCGGGGTGATAGCATTCTCCAGTTTGCTTAAATCTAAGCTTCCCTTTTTTAGCCGCTTCCATGTCTTGAACGGTTTTTCTTACTATCGGTTCTGCATGGTCTGCGTGCCAACCTTTTTCTGGTAACTCACAACCGCAGTAGGCGCACTTACCGCCAAATGACATTCTGAGTTTTTCGCGCTGCTCTTTAGTCACTGTTAGCTCTCCTGTTCCATGCTGCTATGGCCTCATGCTTGCTTTCCTTGAATCCCGTTTCTGCTTCACATTCGTTGCACTCAGCCTTGTGGTACGTAGGTTTATCTTCATATTCATATTCTGCTACGAAGATTCGACCACACCCGCAAAACGGGCACTTCTTGAGTTCGTTCATCATTCACCCTCTGGCATTGGTGGGAGCTCGTGCCAATACTTGATGTTTTCTAATCCCACGCCCGATAAAAACTCGCCATCATCCCATTTTCCGTCAAAGTCGCTGATGTGCATGATGTGAAGCATGGCTCCCAATTTAACAATTACTGGTTTACCAACTTCGGGCATTTTATTTGAACACTTAACCCAATTAGTTCCCTGCATTAGATGCCTCCATCTGGCGAATTTTTTCTTGCAACGCTTTAAACTTCATTGTGTTGGATAAATTCTCGATTTCCATTAATCGCAAATATGCTTTGCCGCGTGGTCTGTGCTTGTCGGCTGCTAGTTCGTGCTCAAAAAATATTGCGTCTGTTCTTTGTCTGAAGTATTTAACGTTCGCATGAATGTATCTACCCGCTATAAATCGCCCTTGTCGCAAGTAGGCTTTGTTCAGCTCTGTTAACGTTGTTCCTTTCATCACTCAATCCTTTAATTTAATGCTCTACATTCAAACCCGACTGAAACATTGAAATGAGTCTCAGCCTCAAAAACAAAACCAATTGCATTTTTACCCCAGTTTAATTTTCGTGTTTTCCTTTCCATTTCATTCGCTTTGCGTCTTGCTGTTGCTAAATCAGCTGAGACTTGGTTGAAATTTTCATCAAGAAATGGAGCGCTATTAACAAAAAGTGGTTTGCGTTCTTTCATCACTCAACACCTCGCTTAATTAATCGCTTTAAACTGGTAAAAATCATCGGCTGTTATTGCTGGGACTATGCAATTACCGAAAAGTATTCTTCCCTCTGGCGATTTGATGAATCTGAAATCCTTATGCTCAGGCTCTGGCTGAATATTTACATCCATATCACTAGGAAATTCGTCATACTTTCCTAGCAAGTAACACATGGCATCAGTCCATTCGTGTTTGTCTTTGTCACTAAACATGTATTCTTGAAGAATTGCGTATCCGCTCATCTAGAAGTCCTTATGATTTGGTGTGTTATGCTTACAAAATCGCCGCATGCATGAGTTTAATGAGTTGCCTTTTTGATAATGAAACTTGGAATACCTCTGGCAAACCGCGCAGACAAACCGCATATGCCTTGGCATCTTTCAGGTAATTATCTTGATGATTTAGGTAATCTATCGCTGATTTTGCTTGTGTAGTGGCTGGGGTATCACTTTGCTTTAGACGCCTAACGTATGGCTTACCAATTCTGTGTTTAATCATTTTAAATTCCTTTGATTACTTAACTTGGCTACGGTAGCTTTCCCACCCGAAATTAATCGTTGTCGGGCTACCCATTCTTAAACGGTCAATAACTCGCTCACCCAGTACCCTTGAAAGCTCTGCGAATGCTAAGTTAGTCAGTACTCCAACTGGCTTTTTGTTTGCTAATCGACGGTCTACAACTTGGAAAATAATTAAATCCTCGTTGAGGTTTCCACGTTGTACGCCAACGTCATCAAGCACCAGTAAATCAACCTCGCACAGGTCATCGATTAATTTCGATTCTGAGGTATTAGCGTCCTTCTGGTAGGTTTCACGAACTCTCATCATTAGGTCTGGCAGTGTAGCGATTAGAATGCTCTTACCGTGCTGTATGAGGTGGTTTCCGATTGCTGCTGCTAAGTGATTCTTTCCGGTTCCTGCATTGCCGCTGAATATGAACCCGCCAAAGTTTTTGCCAAAATTCTCAGCGTAATTCTTGGCTTTGCGTAATGCGGCTTGCTGCTCAGGTGTAGTGACTTGGTAGTTATCGAATGTGCAATCTAGGTGAAGCGGGTTTATTCCAGAGCGACCCATAATTTTATTCAGTCGAGTAACGCGATTTGCATCGGTGATCCGCTTTGAATCAATTTCACCCTGCTCTCGTTGCCATGCCATGAGTTCTTCAGGTGTTTCAAACTTTGGCTTGATGTGTTCCGGCATCAGTTTTCTAAACCGAGCCAGTGCTTGCATTCCTGTGCTCATCAGAAGTTCTCCGGTATGAATTCTTGGGTTCGACTAGGCGGCATAACCCGCTTAGATGGCGTCCAAGCTGGCTTAGTGTTTTTGTTCTGGTAATTCAATTTCTGACTAGCAGTGATAAACCAGTTTTTGGGCTTATCGGCTCTGAACTCAATATCCAGTCGTCTCAACTCGTGTTCGAGGTCGATGTTTGAATACAGGCTTTGCCATTCAGTAAAATCTTTTTTGTTTAATCGGATCACCTCGCCTTCGAATGCGTACTTGCTAGACATCTGGTGAACACTTGCCGATTTATTTTCAGGCTCATCAGAACAAGCCGTGTTTTCGGCTTGGGTGTTTATAGGGTTAAGGGAATCAGGAATCAGGTTAAGGGAATCAGCAGGGATAGTTTGATTCTCTTCTGGTTCTTGCACTGTACTTGTATGGTGCTTTTCTGGTGCTTCTTTAATATCAGTAGGTTGCGTAACTTGTTCGGGTATTTCACTAGCCGCTTCTTTCATGTGTGGGTTCTGGTGTTTCTTCCAGTTATTAATCTGGATAAACTCATTTCCATCTACTGCATATCTAGTGATAAAGTTTTTGCCATGTAATTGAGCGAGTAATTTGTCACAATCAGCATCGTCATATGGCAAAACCATAGCTTTAATTTTTCGTGGTTTATCTTCCAGTCGACCTTCGCGATCGGCAACTGTCCATAAGCCTACAAAAAGAATACGAGCCAATGGCTCGCACTCTGCTAAATCATCATTAGTAAAGAAGCCCGGTTTAATATTTCTTGCTCTGGCCATCAATTAACTCCTTAATAAAATCTGGTATCTCACGCTGAGGTCTGTTTTCTACGCTCCTGAAATATTGTTCATCTGCCTGTTCAATAAGGCTAATTTCTCCTTCATTTATATAAAACGAAAAACCTTTGGCTCTTAGCATTAATCGAGCAGATATTCTTAGGAGTATTTCAGCGATTGCGTTTTTGTCACCAAAGAAATAGAGACCTTCTTGCTCAAAGATATCTTCAATATCTAAACGTTTAGATGTATCAGTGCAGATGACATTTGTTAGCATCGCAATTTCAGCTAGATCACTATCTCGACAGTCAAGACCTGCGTCATTACAGGCCCATTTAATCTTTTCTAATGGAGCATTAAAAAACTCTCTGGACTCATTAACTCTAAAATCAGATAGAGTATTATGGATAACGCTCTCATCACCCCTTGGGTTGTGAGAGTAATATGCAGTTTCAACCTTAAAGGGATTTGGTACCCCTGAACTTGAGTAAAGCTCTTTAGCTCTTTTCTCAGGGGTTGATGTCGTCATTCCGATTTTATATATGTCTGGCATGCTTGGATTACTCATGACATACACCCAACCGCCAACAGTGAAATCACTAGGTAATTTACCTTGAGTGATCACCTCTTTGTTTGCTATGTATGGGTATGAGTAACGCGTTTTCTGGTTCGTTGTTAAAAAATCATCTTCCATGTATAATTACTCCTGCAATTATTGATTCCTTAAAGTAGTTCAATTTGAGCCTCATCTTGTGCCAGATTTGAGGCATTTCTTTTTACCTTCCCTTTTCTTTCCAGCGCCCGAATTAATCGTTCTGCATAGTCACCTTCAATCACTACGCTTCTAGAATTCTCAGGCATTGATACAGCATCCGCAGGTAGCCCGTAATGAGCTATTGCCTTACAAGCTAGTTTGAATATCCGATTCTTTTCTCGGCTTGATGCTGTTGGATGTATTCCCATTTCACTAGCGAACGAGTTATTACCTTCGTCTAGCATTCTCTTAAAAAAGTAACTTTCGAGAATTTCAGGCTTACATGTGATGTTTATAGTTTTTGCGTAGTCCATTTGTTAAATTCCTTTTGACGTAGTTAGTCCGTTGCTCACGATCCTGTGAGTTATTGGTTGCTCCAAGAGTGCCTAGAGCGGTTTAAGTTGTTTAAAGAGCGGTTGATTCTTATTTTTTACTACTTGGGAATGGTTTAATTTCTATGGCCTTAATTCCATTCTCAGTTTCAGTTAATAAAATATTTCTACCCTCACGAAGGGCTTTACTAATTGCTGTTTGGTGAACCCCAATTAGTGATGCTGCCTTTTCCTGACTGTTCTCTTTTACAAATTCAGATAAAGGAATTCTTTCCATGGTAAATCTCCTTTTTATTCCACACACAAATAATACTGAAAGTATTAATAAAGGTCAATACATATGGTATTAACACTTTTAATAGCTTTGGTATTAGAATTAGCGCTATGAGCAACAAGAACAAATTGACGACAGAACAGCTTGAAGATGCAAATCGACTGAAAGCTTTGTATGAGTCCAAGAAAAGATCATTGGGAATAACGCAACAGCAAATTGCTGACATGCTAGATATTAGCCAAGGTGGTGTGGGCCATTATCTAAATGGTCGAAACCCGCTTAATGTTCAGATTGCTTCTGTTTTTTCTAATGTGCTTCAAGTCCCTATCGGTGACTTCAGCCCAACTTTGGCTAAAGAAGCAGAAATGATCACTAACGCTCTCTCGCCCAACGTGTCTAACCCTAGACCATACAGACCTGCACCCAAATACCCTGTAATCAGTTGGGTACAAGCTGGGTCATGGAACGAAGCATGTGAGCCGTACACTCTAGATCAGATTGATGAGTGGTATGAGTCAGAAGTGCACGTACAAGGATCTGCTTTCTGGTTGAGAGTTGAGGGTGACTCAATGACTGCGCCATCAGGGCAAAGCGTCCCAGATGGGTCATTAGTTTTAGTGGACACTGGTAGAGAGCCTATAAATAACAGCTTAGTCATCGCAAAATTAACAGACTACAACGAAGCTACATTCAAAAAACTAGTTATTGATGGCGGTCAAAAATTTTTAAAAGGCTTAAACCCTGCATGGCCTATAACGCCAATCAATGGAAACTGCAAGATCATCGGAGTGGCTGTTCAGATGATGATGAAGCTAGTCTAGTGCCAGCGTAACATTTTAAATATAAATAATAAAAATCCTTTTTATTACAGGGAATATAGATTACTAACTAAGTTCTATAAGGTAAAATAAGAGGCGATAATGATTTCTCAAGGTAAAGATGGTGACATGGCAAAATCTATATGTTTTTTTAATCACAAAGGTGGGGTAAGTAAAACTACAACAGCATTTAATGTTGGCTGGGAGCTAGCAAACCAAGGTAAGAGGGTCCTATTAGTTGATCTTGACTCACAATGTAACTTAACCGGAATGGTTCTAGGGTTTTCAAAAATATTTGACGGCCTTGAAAGTTTTTATTCTAGTAGGGACAACCTTACTATGGGCCCTATAGTCGAATTTTTAATTAATGGTGGACAGCCAGATAGATACCTAGACACTGAAAGTGGAAACTTAACTAACACATTTAATAAAAACTTATTCTTGCTACCTGGTCATTTAAATGTATCTGAATTAGATTCTCAAATTAGCGTTTCCTTGAAAATTGCATCAGGTATACCTGCAACAAGAAACATACCTGGAAACTTACCAAGGACACTTCAGATAATTGCAGATCAAAATAACATTGACTATGTGATATACGATTTAAGTCCAAATGTTGGTGGATTAAATGAAGTTATATTAATGTCTAGTGACTATTTCATTGTTCCAGCAACACCAGACTTCTTCTGCTGGCAAGCAGTAAAATCTTTAGCGATAAATATACCAAAATGGCATGCTGAATTATCATTATTTAAAATGGCACACGATAGCCCATCATCTAGGGCAATCAAGAACTCACCCAAATTTATAGGCATGATTCAGCAAAGATATAGACCAAGAAATGGAGCGCCAGCTAAATCATTTGAGCTGTGGATATCAAAAATTAGAGAAGCAGTTGATACAATTTTGGTTCCAAAACTAAGTGAGATAAATTGCGTCCAAAGTAAAGAACTGATACAAAAAATCTTAGATGAGAGCCATAAGAATGAGTTATCAGCATATGATTTAGCTCACATATCTGACTTTAACTCATTAATAGCTATAAGCCAGACGTTATCCGTTCCTGTTTTCGACATAACAGATGAAAACATTAAAGACTCTGGTCAGTTTGGGCATGCACTGAATACAATGAAGCAAAGTAGGACATCTTTTAAAGATCAGTTTTCACTGTTAGCTGATAGAACAATAAAAATAACATCTAACTAACAAGAAGCCCTCTCCGCGAGGGCTTTTTTGTGCCTACAATTCCCCAACTGTGTGATTTTCCTCTCAAGATAAATAATTTTTTAAAATAAATTCCGTTTAAATTCAATCAAATAATACTTTTGGTATTTATTTTAATATCATTAGTATTGACCATAACTAATACCTCTAGTATTATTAATCACATCAAAGGCAAGCGGGATTAATCAGCAAGCCATGCTCTTTAAAAAAATAGACAAACATGATTCAGGCATTCTTGAATCACCACTGAGTGGTTTTTGGGGTGTAGTGCAAATCATCCGGAAGAGTCAAGCCCACAGACAAAATCGAGGGTAGCACCGGCAGCCGCAGGTAAAGCTGACAAAAACAATTGACACAGCACTACACCACCAAAGATCACTTAGGAGGCAAATATGGCAACGATAAAAGTCATTGAGAGAAGTAATTACTCTCAACGTAGATATGAGCGCAGAGCTGCATTTCTAGCTCGTAAACGTGAAGAGATAAAAACGCCAAGCCGCTCAGTGGAAGAAATATGGGACTCGATATTCAAACCAGTAGACGAAACCGATGTACTGGCAAATTTACTTATTGGGATAAAAGACATACCCGATGTAGAACGCAAGCACCCACGGCTACGCAAGCCGATTATGAGTGATGGAAGCGTTACGGCAAGGGGATGAATATGAACTTAAACATAGAACAGCACCTAAAAGAATTCATTCTCTTTCTTACTGAGAGAGGTATTGATGCAAAAGAGGTATTCATGAATGAATCAATGATGAGTGAGTTAATGCTTAAATTTTATTATCACCAAATAGAGTTCTGTGATGCTGTTCTTGATGCACAAAAACACTCACCAACAAGAATAAAGCAATTATTAACAATTAATTAGAAGGTGATTAGCAGATGGGAAAAATAACATATGTTGTCGAATATAAAAACGGCAAAGAACCTCAGCCAGATATAGGAATGGATGCGTTAGGCGGGAGAGTGATTTCAGCGGCCGCCTATAACTTCAGAGATAAGCAATTAACGCATGTAGAAGCTAGCGTAATCCTTGACGCAATTAATCATTATGACCTTAAAGAATCTTGCGAAAGGTTTTCAACAAGTTACAACACATTGATAGCAAGATTAAAATCGTTAACGTAAAAGCAGGCACAGTTAACTAATTACAGTCCATCAAGGTGGGCTGTGGTGAGTTGATTAATAGATAGGAGATAGAGATGAGCGTAACAACAATTGTTGCGGTATGGCCTAATGAAGACCACGGTTGCATTGAAGAGCTACAAAATGGATTTGGCTCAGGCCCTGTAATATGGAATGACATGGCTATTAAGTATTTAGGCTGTGATGATTTTGGGTATTCAAGAGTTATAGATAGTTTATGGCCTTTGTATAAAAACAAAGACATCCCCTATCACCAACGCGCAGTTCTAGCGATGACCTATGATAATTGCTATGTGAAAAAAGAACACTATGCAGAGGCTGCTAAATGCATAAGGGATTATCTAGTTGATTTCAAGCCAAATGAGGAGCGTGTAAATCACTGGCCTCGAATTGCTGAAATATTCGAAAGTAACCCTGACTACCCTGCTATTGGTTTCTGGTTAACTTCAGTATGTGAAAACCCGTTTAGTGGTGACTGGAACGAAGAAACAGAAGAATACGATATCTACGATTGGGAAAAATACTGGAGCGTTTTCGACACAATGCAAGCGATTGAAAACAACTAGCATCGTGTTTAGTTAATAACGGAGGGAGTATGACAGATAAAACAGGTGGTGCGGCTTTTCCAATTCCAGCAACAGAGTTACATGGCACTCATACAGGTATGAGTTTACGTGACTATCTAGCTGCTAAGGCTATGCAGGGAATTTTAGCTAATCCCGGTCAGTTGGATAACGTCAATGATGAAGCGGCTAAATGGGTAGCGCGTGATGCTTATACCATGGCAGATGCAATGTTAAAGGCTAGGGGGTGATATGGAATTTAAGCATAGTACAGCACCTTGGCAAATAGATGAAGTAGTTCAATGCTCAATACACTCTGGTGACAAGTTCATTGCATTAATTAATGACTCTAGTAGTTTTTCTCGTGGAGAGCATAAGGCCAACGCTCATCTAATCGCAGCAGCACCAGAGTTATTAAGTGAGCTCATTCGACTACGAAACATAGTTGCAAGCTACAAACAGGACAGTGGCGACAATTTAGATATCACTGACGCTGTAATCGCAAAAGCCCTCGGTCAGTAGTAACCCACCACTTAATCATTCATATCGCTATTAATAGTGAGGAATACGCACATAAGGAACATAGGAAATGGCAAATGAATTAGTCGTAATTGAGAAATCGACAGCACTTGAAGTATTTAAGTCATCGGATAGCGTCGAAGATATCATTCGCAAAGTAGAACAAGAAGTTAACTCTTTTATTCCTGATGTCACCACTATTAAAGGTCGCAAGGAAATTGCTTCATTGGCCTACAAAGTCGCTCAATCAAAAACTTACCTTGATGGGCTCGGTAAAGATTTAGTAGCAGATTTAAAAGAAATACCAAAGCTAATCGACGCCAATCGCCGAACTGTGCGAGAGCGTTTCGATACATTGCGCGATAAAGTTCGACAGCCATTAACTGAGTGGGAAGCCGAGCAAGAGCGAATCGAAGCAGAAAAGCAAATGTTAGCGTGGCACGAAGAAGCATTAGAAATGAACGCGGCATTCGATAAGGCACTTGCTGAGCGCATCGAGTCAGACCATGAAATCGCCCTGCTCATGAATGAGAAATTCGACCGTGATTTAGTAGAAGCTAAAGCCGAAGCAGAACGCCAACGTATTGCTCACGAAGAAGAGCTGAAGAAACAAGCAGCAGAGCAAGCTAGGTTAGAAGCCGAACAAAAAGCACAGCAAGAAATCGAAGCAGCAGCACAGCGCGAACGTGAAGCAAAAGAAGCCGCCGAACGCGCCGAGCGTGAAAAGCAGGAAGCTATTCAACGTGCAGAGCAAGAAGCTAAAGAAGCCAAGGAAAAGGCCGAGCGTGACGCTAAAGAAGCTCAGGAGCGAGCGGAGCTTGAGAAGCAATTAGCTATCGAAGCTGAAAGTAAGAAAGCTCATGAAGCTGAACAAGCACGACTGGCAGAAGAAGAACGCAAGCGTAAGGAAGATGCGAAGCGTCAAGAAGATAAAGAACATCGCCGTGTATTTAATCAAGAGGCATTGAAAGCCTTAGTCAGTAACGGATTTGACGAAAAATTAGCGACTGAATTTATTAAGCTAGTTGCAAGTAACCAAATCCCCCACATGACAATGAATTACTAATACCCACCGCACCAACACCAGAACCTAAATAACAATCGCTATCAATCGATAAGTGAGGATTAATCATGCAAGAAAAAAATAAATACAGCCGTGCAATGCGAGACGTTTGCATGGTTAGACCTACCAAGCCGCAAGCTATCAAAAATAAACCAAGTGCCGGATTTTGTGTAGCTACCATCCTGATATTTATATTTTTTCTTCTTCCTGCTTTTATGAGGTGACGTATGCAAACAATTGAAATAGAAAGCGATGCTATTTATTTGAATTCAAAGCCAGCGGCGCACAGAGGGCAGCGAATATCGCTTGAGTTTGATTCACATACAAGGATAGAAACCAACGCCACGGAATGGCTGATATTGAGTTTAAACCCAACAAGGGAACTGTTGGAGAAGATCATCAGGGAACAGCATGAGGACGCAGCATGAGAATTTCAGAGTATGAACTCAAGCAAAGGCAGGATGCCGAGAAGCGACGCAGGGAACGTGAGGAGGAAGAAGAATACTATCGCATGGAAAGCCTTGGTATTCAGCCTCAATCAGTGCCAACAGGCTGGCTAAGGAGAGAATATGGGTAAGTATTTAATACCTGCATTCCCTAGTCATAAAAGCAAGGATGCTGCCCGAAAATATGCTTTCTCAATGATTGATGAAGATATCGAAAGGCGAAGAGTGCGCGACCTAACGGGCGATGAAATTAAACCAGTTGAAAGGATTTCAACACTAGAAACAGCTCTTGCCGCAGTAGTTAAAAGTCAAAACTTAGAAATGTCTCAATTCTACCCTCCTCTACCTGAACACATTAAAGCTCAACGAAGACAGGCTGACTTGGAGCGATACGCAAGGCATTTATTCAAAGATAACTTTGACCCTTATCTAAATATTCCAGAGCTACCAATGGGAGGTAGAAAAGTTGGCGACTAAATACAGAACAATAGATACCGAAACTTGTGATTTTGATAGCGGAATAGTTGAAATAGCAAGTATCGATTTAAACGACACGGAAATTGATTATAACTCGCAGCAATCCCACTTTGTAAACCCTCAGAAACCAATCTCAATAAGCGCAATGGCCATTCACCACATCACCGATGAGATGGTAGTTAACTCTCCGATTATTGATGAAGTTATCGCTAACTACAAAGGCGCTGATTATCTGATTGCACACAATGCAGAGTTCGATAAACGGATGATGCAAGAAATGGACGTGCCTTTTATTTGCACTCTAAAACTAGCAAGGCGTTTATGGCCTGAGCTAGAAAGTCACAGTAATCAATATCTGCGCTACGCACTGAAACTGGATGTTCATGTGCCAGGGGGGTTACACGCTCACAGAGCGCTATATGACTGCATTGTTACAGCGTCATTATTTAAGCGGATCAAGGATGATTCCGGATGGTCAGATACGGAAATGTTAGAAATAACTAATCAGCCATCACTATTAAGCAAGTTGCGTTTCGGTAAGTACAAAGGGATGACATTTACCGAAGTGAAGAAAGAAAACGCAGGGTATTTAACTTGGCTGCTAGGCCAACCTGATTTAGACCCTGATGTTGAGTTTAGCATTAATTACTGGCTTGAGAGGTAAATATGGACTTAGACAAACTAGATGAGCCATTCAGCCCTAACGATATTGAATGGAGAGTTCAGCAATCAGGAAAAACAAACAAAGGTGCTTGCTGGGCAATGGTTCTCGCATATGTGACAAATCGAGCTATTCAAAAGCGATTGGATGAAGTTTGCGGAAAACAAGGCTGGAAAAATGAATTCACCCCAGCACCAGATAAAGGCGTCATGTGTGGAATATCAATAAAAATTGATAACGAATGGATCACTAAATGGGATGGCGCTGAAAATACCGCAGTGGAAGCGGTAAAAGGCGGTATGTCTGGCTCAATGAAACGCGCGGCAGTTCAGTGGGGCATTGGTAGATACCTGTATCAACTAGAAGAGTCATTTACCAAATGCGTTACTGAAAAGCCCAAAGATCAAAATGGATGGGTTAGAGCCAAAACCAAGGATGGAACTATATTTTGGTGGGAAATCCCTACACTACCAGCATGGGCACTGCCTTCATCTAATGCGCCACGAAATGAACATAAACAGCAAGTGAACCAACAGCAGGAAGCTGAGACCCCACTTGATGTTTTTACAGCCTATCTATTAAAGGCGACCAATGAAGACGAAATCATGACTAAATATAGGGAAACGTGGGGCGCGCTGGAAGGCAATAAGCAACTTCAGGATGAATGCCATAGATTAACAGGTATTAGAATTAACGAACTTAAAAAGGCGGCGTAAATGGCTAGTAAAGGCGTAAACAAGGTAATTCTCATTGGTCACTTAGGGCAAGACCCTGAAATTCGCTATATGCCAAATGGTGGCGCAGTAGCAAATCTCACACTAGCCACATCGGAATCGTGGCATGATAAGCAATCAGGTGAAATGCGCGAGAAAACTGAATGGCATCGAGTGTGCATCTTCGGGAAATTAGCTGAGATTGCAGGTGAATACCTGAAAAAAGGCTCACAAGTCTATATCGAAGGTTCTTTGCAAACTCGTAAATGGCAAGACCAAAGCGGTCAAGACCGATACACAACAGAAGTGGTGGTAAATATCGGTGGCTCCATGCAGATGTTAGGCGGTAACGGTGGTATTCAGGCAGGAAGCCCGAAACCACAGCAATCAAATAAACCAAAGGCACCGAGTTATAACGAGCCGCCAATGAATTTTGATGAAGAACCACCATTCTAGCAACACTTCCCGCTATTTATGTGATTTAACCAAAGGATATAACCATGAAAAAGTTAATTGAGATTGATGCATTTAATCTATGCGAAATTTGCCATTCCAATAAAGTAATTATTCACACGGAAGGAAGTCATGAGAAGGTGTTTAATTACGATAAGGTTGAATGCTGCGGGTGTGATAACACAGGTCATGTTGTAGTTGAGGCTGAAGATTGTGCTTACATCGAATGGGAAAAGCCAATCGAATAATAACCAAAGGATATAGCCATGAAAGCACCAAACAAATTGCAAAATTTCATTTATTACTTAACTAAAGATGCCGCCAGAGATTCATTTCAAGAATGGCTAGAGGAAAATGGAATTAGCGATGATGAATACGACGAAATAAAAGAATGGTTTAAACAATTCGATATTAAGCCATACGTTTAAATACAAGGATATATTTGCAAGGATGCAAACAGGAGATAGATATGAAAAACAAAACTCAATACTCGTGCAACTATGGAAGCCATAGGACAGGTAAATGCGTCGGAGGTCGCTTATATATCGACAATCATAGTGACTATTACGATTATTCAGATGATGTCATGCCGTGCCCTAGGTGTAACTCAGACGAATGGCTTAAAAAATATCGCAGTGAATACATTAATAATGGTGTTAATTTAGGTAAGAAGGGGTGGCGATTAAATACAATGATAAAGCATATATCATGCATTCCCGACGAAATTAGAGCCAAGCCAGGTGCGGTTAAGAAAATATATCGCTGGTTAAAACGTGGTTATTACTACGGATTAAAGAATCGCCATTAACTCGCAGGGATGCAATGAATAAAAAAGCCGCCACGTAGCGGACGGCAAGGGGACGTGCAGGAATGAAACTTATAATTTATCTGTGTATGCAGTTTAAGAATAGTTAAGGCATGGAATTTAGCAAGGAAGTAGATAAAAAAATGCCGACACAGGGAGAATCGGCGAGGACTACAAAAATAATTAGAAAGTTCAAATTAACTATAGGTCATAAATTAAAAACAATGATGAATTATTTTAATCATATCGATTAAATAGATGCAATAAGAGGAATGAATATGAAGGTTGAACAATCTCAAGTGACTAAACTGGTGATAGCAGGCATAGAGCGTCACGACCCCATTCATGTTTACCTTGAAGATTACGGTGATAACAAAAATGGCAGAGTTACTATTAGCGAAAGTGGCGATTCATGGTCTTGTTTTTGGGGCTCTATGGGCAGCTCACTAGTTGAGTTTATTCATAGGATTAATAACCACTACTGGATAGGTAAGCTAGATTCTAATTTAAACTCTGAGATAGATGATGATAACGATGCAAATGCTGAATATGCTAAAAAGCAAGTTATCGAACTGCGCAAAGATGATGAAATAGACCAATGCGAAGCAAGGGAGTATTGGGATTTAATTGAATCATCCGATGATGTTAAGAGTGATTGTTGCAATTGCTATATAGGCAGTAAGTTACTTAATTTGTTTGGTGATGATGCTTGGTATAACGATTGGCCGTCTATTTCCAACCCTAAATATCTAAGAATGGAATCGCGCTTAAATGCAGTTCGTGAGGCATTAAAACAAATAAGTGTGAATTAAGGAGGTATTTTGACAGTGGATTAGTCACATGGATGTGAGTATGATTCCTGCTTTAAATAAGGAGGGGTTATGCGTAAAAAAAGAGATGAATGTCTTACAACAAAACTATCGTTTGGTTTTACTTTAATGCTCTTAATTGCGGTCTTATATCCAATTATATCTGAAATTTGGCATGCTAGTGATATTACCTCTAAAAAATTATCTCTTATATTTAGTCTCATTTCATCATTGGGAATATTGGTAACAATAATTGTATATTTTTGGCAGAAATGGGATGCACAAAAAACAAACAACGCTATTATCGAAAGAAAAATATGTGCTGTGAGAAATCAATTTACACATCAAATGAAAATAAATAACCATATCGTAATGGAGCTTAAATCATTAATATCCATTATATTAAACGTTGGTAAGCATATTGATATCAAATATCATTTAACTAATGGTTACATATTGGTTGCGACCAAAGATAATAGATTTGATTTTATATTCAACAATGAGTATAAGCCATCAGCAATAATAAACATTAACACTGAAAATTTAGAATCAATTCTAAAGGAACTCACAAACCTAATTAATGATGATGCATTGATAGAATTATTTAGTGATTTTATAATCGATGCTTATGATATTCTTTATGATTCAATGCTTCTTTCTGAGAAGATAGTAAAAGGATACGAGGTTGGCTCTTTATACTCAACAGCCGATGGTTTACAAAAATCATGCAATTCATTCATGGATAAACAAAAAGAAATACAATCTATTTTATTTATCAACACCCTGCACTAGCGGGGTTTTTTATCCCTAAAATTCAGAGTAACAATTAATGTAAATAATAGGATATGTATTACTCATGCTAATACAGGATTCTGCTGTGCCTGTTACAGAGCAAATATACACACAGCAAGAATGCGAGAGTCGTGCCAGTCAATTAATGCAGGTGCGGGATGTTGAGGTAGTTTGTGGGGAGGTGTGGAATGAAAAAGCTATCAACGATGGATGAGTTAATAGAGGCTAGCTATAACGAACATTGCAGATTAATCGTTAATTACTATTTCAGTGGTAGGCATGGAAATAAAAAGAATGAACCTAAGGTTCATAAATATAGGAGAGATAGGGTGTTAGATAAATTGGCAAGAATAGAAATGGGTGAGATATGAAATTTAAAGTCGGCGATAAGGTTAAAATTAAACCGTGGGATATTACAGCAACTATTTATACCATTGACGATAAAGATGCAGTATTACCATATTTAGTTGTAGATGAAGACGATCAAACGTCATGGTGGCTTGAAGAAGAGCTGGAGTTAATCAATGAATAAATCAGCAAGTGAATTAAATCCCAATGATGTAATTAAGGTTGGTGATAATTGGTTTCGTTGTCGATATTTTTATTACCACGATAATAATGTTTCTATAGACCTACAGCGCGAACGTGACCAACTTAGCCCTTATTACGACAGTACATGCATCAAGATATCAATTAATAAAGATGTCGGCATTAAATTCGAGGTGAAGCAATGAATAAATACACCGAACTATCTGACTTCGAGATTAATAAAAAGGTTGCTGAGAGTTTATTTCTTAAATTTACCGACAGTTGGTCGGTGATACTTGTTGATGGTGAATCTTTCGACCCATGCAACAACCCATCAGATGCAATGCCGATTAAGATATGCACCGCATTTGATGTATTTGCAGAAGAACACGACAGCGGTAATTGGGTTGCTTCACCTGCGTATGGTTTTGCAAGTGAAAGAACTAGAAGCAATAACTTATACCGCGCAGCTATGGAATTATTTCTATTAATGAAGGATGCGGAGAATGAAAAAGTATGACCTCATATTAGCCGACCCTCCTTGGCAATATAATAATAAAGCATCAAACGGCGCAGCAACCAATCATTACAACACCACCGATTTATACTCCCTCTCTCGATTACCAATAGAAACTATAGCCTCTGAAAATTCCGTCCTGTGCATGTGGTACACGGGTAATTTTGCGCTTGAAGCAATTAAGCTATCCGAAGCATGGGGGTTTAAGGTTAAAACTATGCTCGGTTTCGTTTGGATTAAATTAAATAAGTTGGCAATGGAAAGAATAACAAAACAAATTCAAAACGGTGAATTATTCGACGCCTACGATTATATGGATATTCTAAATAACGAAACGAAAATCAATGGCGGCAATTACACTCGAGCAAATGCCGAAATATGCCTGATAGCTGTTCGTGGTAATGGCTTGCCTCGTAAGTCTGCCAGTGTTCGACAAGTAATTTACTCATGCCTTGGTGATCATAGTGAAAAGCCAAAGGAAGCACACCACAGGCTTGAAGAGTTATATGGAGACGTACCGCGCATCGAGTTATTCGCTCGTGAGAAATTTGGTGATTGGGATGTATTCGGGGATCAAGTGGAAAGCAATATTAAATTTAATAACATATTGAAAATAGCATAGGTGGCCTATGACACCGCAGGAAATGGAGAATGGACGCAGAAAAGTAGCAAGGGATTGCAGGAACGAACTTAAAAAAATAGCGGATGAAGAAAAGTTAACCTCTGAAATAGAAATTAGCGTTTTAAATAAACACCTAGATAAGTTTAAGTCGTTAATGACAAGTGAGCAATTAAAGAAATATTACCCAGTTTCATTTTTATCATATACAGCAAAATTGATAGATAAGGAGATTAATGGTGAGTGAAAATTACTATACCATCCCTGAATATGCTGAAAAATTAAAAATATCCCCTCATACGATCCAAAGAAACCCTAGAAAATACAACATGTTTAAGGTTGGCGGCTCATGGAGAGCTAACGACCATAGTTTAAAACTATTTGAACAATCAATGCTAAGCCAGAATAATGTTCTCAGGCTGGCTTCTGGCGGCAAGAAGGAGACCACAGAATGCCTATATACAAAAGGGGAGATGTCTACTGGATTGATATCTCAACACCAGACGGCAAGAGAATTAGACGCTCTACTGGGATAAGCGACAAGCTAAAGGCGCAAGAGTATCACGATAAAGTAAAGCATGAGCAATGGGCTATCGAGCGGTTGGAAAAAAGACCTGACCGCTCAACTGATGACATACTGAAGTTGGGGATCAAGGATGCAGAAGGGCAGTCCAGTTATAGCAACAAAAAAATATACGCAAAATATTTTCGAGTTGTTTTCGCTAACAGAAATATAGCCACCATAACTGGATCTGAAATACTCGATAAGCTACCAACGCATAATAACACCACAGGAAAACGACTATCAAACGCAACTATTAATCGCTACAGGGCATTTATTATTCGATGCTTCTCTCTGGCTCACAAAATGGGGTGGATAGATAAGTGTCCATATGTCGCCAGATTAAGGGAGCCGAAAGTTAGAGTTAGATGGATAGAAAAAGACGTTGCTAGTGAATTGGTAGAAAATCTCAGGCTGGATTGGATGAAGCGCGTTGTGTCTTTCGCCTTGCTTACAGGGATGAGAAAGGGCGAAATTCTATCACTGACATGGTCTAACGTGAATTTAAAAAGGAAAGTTGCATCTGTTACGGCAGACAACGCTAAGTCAGGAAGAGGTAGAGCTGTTCCTCTAAATGATGATGCTATTACTATTTTAAACTCAATAGAAAAAAACTCTGACCATGTATTCTCTGTTGATGGAAGTAAAATAAATCAAATTAGCCGCACTGATTTTGCAAATGCAACAAAGTTAACTGGCCTTGATGATTTTCGCTTTCACGACTTAAGGCACACATGGGCAAGTTGGCACATTCAAAACGGAACTCCATTAATGATGTTAAAAGAAATGGGAGGATGGGAGACACTAGAAATGGTCAATAAATACGCTCACCTTAGTGGTGAACATTTAGCCAAATACAGCAACACTGTCACGTTTTTGGCACAAGCAAATATAGAAAACAGCCACCCACTGAAACTTTCCATAGTAAATGACTGATTCTATTAAGTTAATATTTATCGCTGACAAAATGTTTTTGTGACGCAATCAGAAAAACAGTCTGATGCTGTCGATAATATTAATTTGCTAAGCAAGCAGCCAACGCCACCGCTCGAACTGATTATTCCCCAATTTTTTCGAATGGTGCATTCGCATTGGGTGTGATGAACATAGCATCACCGTAACTAAAGAAACGATACTTTTGTTCAACCGCCTCTTTGTACGCATTGATAGTATTTTTATATCCCGCAAACGCAGAAACCAACATAATTAATGTTGATTCTGGTAAGTGGAAATTAGTGATAAGTGCGTCTATCACTTGATATTCATACCCGGGATAAATAAAAATCTGGGTATCATCAAAAAATGGAGCAATCAAGGCATCTTGGCTAGCTTTAGCCGCACTTTCCAGTGAGCGCACAGACGTTGTTCCTACAGCAACAACGCGATTGCCACGCGCCTTACAGGCTAATACCGCATCAACCACATCTTGTGGCACTTCCGCATATTCGGAGTGCATAATGTGATCTTCGATAGTATCAACACGAACAGGTTGGAAAGTACCTGCGCCGACATGTAAGGTAACAAATGCCATTTCAACGCCTTTTTGGCGCAAAGCTTCAAGTAAAGGCTCGTCAAAGTGCAAACCCGCCGTTGGCGCTGCTACAGCCCCCGGTTTTTCACTATACACAGTTTGATAAAGCTCTTTATCCGCTTCTTCATCAGGCCGGTCGATGTAAGGGGGTAATGGCATATGACCAATTTGGTTTAAAATGCTCAAAACATCCCGTTCATCATCAAAACGCAGTTCAAATAAGGCACCGTGACGCGCCATCATCGTGGCTTTGACACTTTCATCTTCACCCAACAACAGTTCAGCCCCCTCTTTCGGTGCTTTTGATGCGCGAACATGGGCCAATACACGGTGTTGATCTAACATACGCTCAATGAGAACTTCAATTTTACCGCCGCTGACTTTGCGACCAAACAACCTTGCTGGGATCACGCGGGTATTATTGAATACCAGTAAATCCCCTTTCTCCAATTTTTCTAGAACATCTGTAAAAACACCATGCGTTAGCTGCCCCGAGCTTCCATCCAGACTTAATAAGCGGCAAGCGCTACGTTCCGCCTGTGGATAGTGGGCAATCAGTTCTTCAGGTAATTGAAAAGTAAAATCAGAAACACGCATTGTATTGACATCAATCTAAAAAAACAGGCGACTAGTCTAGTGCCGCACCGCCTTTGGCGCAAGAAATAAGCGCAAAATAGTATAAATATTCGCCATTATTTAACAAATATTTTGTTAGCAAAAAATTCTGCGTACTATTTATCCATTCAAAGAATGAATTATTTCTGTTTTGCTAAGATTTCATGACAAATTTATTTCAATCTTTTTTCTTTTGTTTCTCAATACTGATACCTATAAGCTGCAAATTAAGGAAGGTTTTTTACTCCATTTTCAAGTCATGCCCTGTAAGTTTCGAATTAAACGTAATTACTGCTATAGTTTGAGCAATCAAAAAGTTAGCTAAGCTGCGCTACATGTCCTATGGGTTTCGAATCACAGGTAGGCAGCAAGTAAAGATATCCCGATGAGCATACATGAGTATGTGATTCGGGTGGCTTTACAAAGCTAACACCCCAGTGGTTTGAAAGACGACGGACATTTTAAAGTGAATTATTTAGCACACCTACACCTCGCTCATATCGCCCATAGTTCCCTATTGGGTAACATCATGGCTGACTACGTCCGCGGTAACCCTACTGGGCGATACTCACCTGAGATTGTCGCGGGTATATTTATGCACCGAACCGTCGATAGGGTCACCGACACTCACCCGCTAGTCAAAGAAGCGAAAGGCCTATTTCGTGATGAGTACCGCCGTGTTGCCCCTATTACATTAGATTTAGTCTGGGATCATTTTTTATCGCTACATTGGTCAACTCTTGAACCGACTCTGCCACTAGTAGATTTTGTGCGCTATTGCCGAAAAACAATTGAACCTCAACTGTGTCATACTCCTGAAAAATTCCAAGAGTTAAATGAATACTTGTGGCCACAACACTGGCTAATTCGTTATGCAGATAAAAACTATATAGGCAAATCACTCAATGGTATGGCCAGAAGGCGGCCAAAACTGGGGGCGCTAAGTGGTTCATTTGATGATTTTTTATTGCAATATAATCAGCTTGAAAATATTTTCTTCCAATTCTACCCACAAATGATGGCAAACGCGCTGCAACATTTTTTTGTACAAGATGTCACAATTAATACAAAGTAATAAATTAAAGCTTGCACTTTAATGGAATAAAACTATCTTATTGATATTAATTTCATAAAGCATTATGATTGATAGGCAAAACCTATCACAATAATTGGTTTAAATGCCTTTATTATCAAAAGATAATTCCTTATTCTTTTGGAAGTCTATGTCCTAAATATCCGTTTAGATTAAAAATGGATAAGGGCAAAAAACCTTTAATTCAAACTCATAGGAGTAAATTATGGTTCTGGTAACACGTCAAGCCCCTGACTTTACTGCTGCTGCTGTTTTAGGTAACGGTGAAATTGTTGATAACTTCAACCTGAAAAACCACCTGAACGGTCGTCCAGCTGTCATCTTCTTCTGGCCAATGGACTTTACTTTCGTTTGCCCTTCAGAGCTGATCGCATTTGACCACCGCTACGAAGAATTCAAAAAACGTGGTGTTGAAGTGGTTGGTGTTTCTTTTGACTCTGAGTTTGTTCATAACGCATGGCGTAAAACCCCTGTAGATAACGGTGGTATCGGTGAAGTTAAATATCCGATGGTTGCTGATATCAAACGTGAAATCATTAAAGCATACGGCATCGAACACCCAGATGCAGGTGTTGCACTGCGTGGTTCTTTCCTCGTCGATAAAAACGGTATTGTTCGCCACCAAGTAGTTAACGACCTACCATTAGGCCGTAACATCGATGAAATGATCCGTATGGTTGACGCTTTACAATTCCACGAAGAGCACGGTGATGTATGCCCAGCTCAGTGGGAAAAAGGTAAAGAAGGCATGAATGCATCTCCGAAAGGCGTTGCTGATTACCTGACTAAAAACTCTACCAAACTGTAATCAGTGATATGAGTTTTTAAAAAGCGGGCAGATGCCCGCTTTTTTATTTGCCTAAAATCCCCATTATTCGCTACATATCATTACGTCAGAAAGTTCCCAAATCACGCCAAAACCCCACTTTCCCCCCTCATTCTTACTGTAAACCCTACTCCATTTATAATATGGTTACATTTAGCGACATTTAGTTACAAATTCATCATTTTTAGATGCTCCAATTAAACTATCGCATCTTTAATTTAAATAAAAATAACGAAAACTAGGTATAGGAAAATGAACTTAAAACTCGCAGCCTCAGTGGCTATTATCAGTGCATTGCTTGCTGGCTGTGACAACAGCCAAACCGCATCTGAAAGTAACTTCAAAAAATCCATCCAAGACTACCTTGATACTAGAAAAGTTATTTGCATCAATGTCGGTCAAATGCCAGCAGGCTTTATCACGAAATTTAGCGCTCGTAATATTGAACAACTCGATACCTTAGTTGATGCGGGCTTGCTAGCTAAAGCTGAAAAACAAGTCACCATGAAAGACATGTGGAGTGGGGAACATACTGGCGAAGGGGTTGAATATACGCTGACTAGTGAAGGTGAGAAATTCTACGACGAAAAACAATCTCAATTTTCAGGACGCGGTAGCTTTTGCACTGGCAAATTAGTCGTCAATGAAGTCACAAACTTTACTGAACCCGCTGAACGCGGTGGGCAGAAAATCTCTATAGCCAACTATACCCAAAAACTGGAAGATGTGGCTCCATGGGCTAAAAATGAAAAAGTGATGGCGGCTTACCCGCAAATTCAATCAGCACAAACACATGCTGAGCGTGCACAACAAAGCCCTCTCATTTTAACCAATAATGGCTGGGTCCACATGTCGTTGTTTAACAAAAAATAATATACTTTACGGGCTCTTTTTGAGCCCTTTTCCTATCCATATTTAATCCCTGCTTATTCATAAATAACCCTACCAAGTTAACACTTATTAACTCAAATATTCAACATTCCGCACTATTGTATGCTATACATTAAAAACACAAATAATTAACAAATCATTCATATTATTAATTTGTGTTACATCAAACCTTACCTTAACTGGGAGATACTAATGATCAGAACATCATTACGCCCTGCTGCTTTATTACTTTCCTTATTATTTTCAACTCAACTCTTTGCCGCATCAGAACCTGCCGTTGAAGCCAAGAAAGGCATGGTTGTTTCATCCCAACATTTAGCCTCGCAGATTGGTGCGGATATCCTCAAATCTGGTGGTAATGCGATAGATGCAGCTGTTGCTGTCGGTTATGCCCAAGCGGTTGTGAACCCATGCTGTGGTAATATTGGCGGCGGCGGCTTTATGACCATTCATTTGGCAGATGGAAAAGATTTATTTATCAACTTTAGAGAAACCGCTCCTGCCGCAGCAAGTGCTGATATGTATCTCGATAAAGAGGGTAAGTTAATCAAAGATGCCAGCCTGTATGGCTACCTAGCTTCCGGTGTACCGGGAACGGTCAAAGGCTTAGACTACGCCTTAGAAAAATATGGCACAATGAGCCGTCAACAGGTGATGGAGCCTGCTATCAAATTAGCTAGAGAAGGTTTTGTACTAACCCGTGCAGATACCGATGTGTTAGACACAACCACTGAGCGTTTTAAACAAGACCCAGAAGTCGCACGTATCTTCTTAAAACCTAATGGTAGCCCTTATCAACCGGGCGATTTATTAGTGCAAAGCGATTTAGCCAATACCCTAGAAAAAATTGCTAAAAATGGGCCTTCCGCCTTCTATGAGGGAGAAATCCCCAAAATTATCGAGGAAGCCTCAAAGAAAAATGCCGGTATTTTGACGGCAAAAGACTTTGCAGATTATACCATCACAGATACAACCCCTATTAGCTGTACCTATAGAGGTTATAAATTCATTTCGGCGCCACCCCCAAGTTCTGGAGGCGTTACCATTTGCCAAACCCTCAATATTTTAGAAGGCTATGACCTCAAAGAAATGGGTTTTAATTCTGCGGATTATATCCATACGCTAACTGAAGCTATGCGCCATGCTTATATGGATAGAAATACCTTCCTTGGTGACCCTGAATTTGTAGATAACCCAACAGAAAAACTACTGAGTAAAACTTACGCGGAAGAATTACGTAAGGAAATAAAACCTAATCAAGCAACACCATCAACTCAAGTTCAACCGGGTATGGGACCACACGAAAAACCAGAGACGACGCACTATTCTATCGTTGATGAAAAAGGTAACGCAGTTTCAACTACTTATACTATCAATGGTCGCTTTGGTTCTGTCGTGATCCCACCGGGGACAGGCTTCTTTCTAAACGATGAAATGGATGATTTTACGACTAAAGTGGGAGAAAAAAATCTATATGGTTTAGTACAAGGTGAGCGCAATTCTATTGCTCCGGGTAAACGCCCCCTGTCCTCAATGAGCCCAACCATTGTGACCAAAGATGGCAAGGTATTCTTAGTATTAGGCTCGCCTGGTGGCTCAAGAATTATTTCTATCACCTTACAAACAGCATTAAATATTATTGACCACGGTATGCCACCACAAGAAGCTGTTAATGCACCGAGGGTCCATCATCAATGGTTACCAGATGAAGTGTATTATGAGCAAAGAGGTGTCTCTAAAGATAGCTTAGCCCTGCTTGATAAAATGGGTTACAAGATGGTTGAACAAACCCCTTGGGGCGCAGCTGAGCTGATTATGGTCGCCATTCCAGAAGGGGCTGGCGTCAGTGCCAAATCATCAGGCAATGATTCTGCTGTTTCAGGAAAAGTACGTGAAGGCTTTATTTATGGCTCTAACGATGTCCGACGCCCTGCTGGGAGTGCCGTTGGGGTTGACTAATACCTGAAAAAAATGCCCCCGCCATAATGACGGGGGCATTTAAACTTGCGAACAAAGAAGGATAAAATGTATTTTCCTCTTTGTCTTATTAGCTAAAAATCAGCATGTGAATTAGATTACGCTTGTTTATGTTGCGCCGCCGGTGACACAAATTTATCACACAAAATTGCAACCACTAACACAACAATTGTTGGCAATACCCATACTAAATCTTGCTTATACAGTGGCATTGCTGTCATCCACTCAGGGATATACACTTTTAAGTGATCAGAGGCTTTAACTGCGCCAATTAAACCAACAACAAAACTAACTAACATGGTTGGGGCAATAACCACGGTCGGATTCTTCCACCACTTCAGAGTAAAACTCAATAAAATCAAAACAATACATGGTGGATAAATAGAGACCAACACGGGGTATGAAAACGCAATTAGTTTACTTAAACCAAGGTTTGATATCACCATGGAGAAAACCCCTAGGATCAAAACTAATTTACGATAAGAAATAGATACATAGCGGCTAAAAAATTCTGCACATGCACAGGTTAAACCAACCGCAGTAACCATACACGCCACAAAAATTAATACGGCTAAGAAGAAACTGCCATAGTTACCGAAAGTGTATTGTACATATGTATGCAGAATATCTGCACCATCTGCTGGGTTAGGGATTAAAGAACCGCTATTTTCGCCCAGTTTAAATAAGGATAAATAAACCAGCGTTAATAATACCCCAGCAATTAAACCTGCCCACATCGTATAACGCGTCAATAACGAAGAGTTTTCAATCCCCCTTGAGCGGGCGGCATTAACAATGACAATACCAAATACCATGGCACCAAGAGTATCCATGGTCAAATAACCATTAATGAAACCATTGGAGAAAGCCATTTCACGGTAATCTACCGTTGAAGGGATTGGGTCGCCTGCAGGCCACATTACCGCAGCCACGCCTAAAATAGCTAAAGCAAGCATTTTTACAGGGGCCAAGATGTGCCCTACGCTATCTAGTAATTTACCTGGATACAGTGAAATACCAATAACTAAGACAAAGTACACTAGGCTGTAGATCAGTAACAACATGTCAGATTCACCACCAAATAATGGTGCGATACCGACTTTATAGGACACTGTTGCCGTTCTTGGTGTAGCGAAAAGAGGGCCGACAGATAGATAAGCAATAACCGCGAGTAGTAACCCTGCTGTTTTCCCCACTGGGGTACTAAGGGCTTCAATCCCCCCACCCACTTTAGCAAGGGCAATAACGGTTAAAACGGGTAGACCGACACCTGTAACAAGAAACCCAAGTGCTGCCGTCCAAACTTGTTCCCCTGCCTGCAAACCAACCATAGGCGGGAAGATAATATTCCCAGCCCCAACAAATAACGCAAAGGTCATAAAACCTAATGCGATGATATCTCTAGATGATAAACGATGAGCCATATTATGTTAATTTTTAGTGACGAAAATAGAAAGTTATGGGTTTACACTTAGCAACCCTTTGAAATATATATAGCGAGATAGAATTCTGAGAAACATACTATTAACAATACAAAAAGGTATGTTCTTTTGCATTTGACAAAATGAAAAATTAATAAACAGAAAAATTCGCCAATAACTGACAACAAGTAGAACTTTTATAGGGCAAAAAGGCAATAGCAAACGTGAAAACAAGAGTAAATCACTAAACTAATTTTCAGAACCAGTGATTCCTTTCAGTAAAATCACAATCCCCGTTATATGATTTGCTCGAAAAACAAACAACCCATCATTTTGTCACCCCCATATTTCGATAATTTTCAGGATATATTTTTTCAAAATGAACAGTTGGTGGGATAAAATATAAAAAAAATGAATTAATAGAATTAATCAATCGATTAATAAAAAGAATCCACTTTATTAATATTTTGATTCTATTAATAAAGTGGAGTTATTTATGACTTTTTAAGGTTTTTATCATCAACAATTAACACCGTTGGTAAAGTAAATGAAAATTCACTCCCTTTACCAATCTGGCTAGTCACCACTAATTGGCTACTATGATGTTGAACCGCATGTTTGACGATAGCTAACCCAAGACCTGTCCCACCGCCACCTTGCCGTGAACGCGCTTTATCTACCCGATAAAACCGCTCAGTGAGGCGTGGAATATGTTCTGCAGGGATACCTGGACCATTGTCCCTCACGCTAAAACGTGCACCACTATAATTTCTTTGCCAATCAACCCAAATCTTTGACCCTTCCGGTGTATGACTTATTGCGTTATACACTAAGTTTGCAACCGCGCTACGTAACTGCTCTTCATTGCCATGAACCCGCAGTTTTTCATCAATATTAAACACAAACTGATGACGCCCCTGACTTAAACTCAGAGCTTCTTGCTCAATCATTTTGAGAATCAACGGGATATTAACTTGTTCATCAAGGTTGATTTGTGGGGCAATTTCAATACGGGATAACTGCAACAGTTGCTTAACTAAATTATCCATCCGCTGCGTTTGCTCTTGCATAACATGCAAGGCTTTTTTATTAACTGCAGGTACCCCTTCTTGGTCATCCATCACTTCAAGATAACCCTGAATAACGGTAAGAGGAGTACGTAATTCATGGCTTACATTCGCAAAAAAATCCCTACGAGCCTTTTCCAAACGGCGTTTTTCTGTGACATCTCGTGCCACCATCAATAACTGCCCTTCGGTATAAGGTAAGATACGAAACTCAACAATCTCACCACTATTAAGCTCAATAGTTAGCGCTTGCTCGTAATTTTTAATGGAAAAATAACGGCTAAAATCAGGGTAACGCAACAAATTAAAAATATGTTGACCATTATCTTCTGGCCAGCGAAAACCCAGTAAAGCTTGGGCGTGACGATTACACCAAAAAATCGTCCCTTCGGTTGTCATCATGACTACCGCATCAGGTAAGGATTCAGCACCACTTCGAAAACGTTTAATTAATTGGCCTAATTCACGACGGCGCTTACGGTTACGTTGCTGCATCTGGTAGATACCGTAAAAGATAGGCTCCCAACCTCCACGCCCTTCCGGTGGCAGCATACTTTTATCTAACCAGAGCCAATAGGAAAGTTTTAATAAATTATACCCATGCCAAACTAGCGCGGCCAGCAGTGATATCACCAATAGCCAAGGTAAGTGGCCAATAAAAACTGATAATATCAGTGCTGGTAAGATAAATAAAAACAGCCCTAAAATCAGCTGTTTAATGGATAAGCGTTCAAGCACGCATGCCTCTCTTTAGGTAGTTTTCAATAACGAACCGAGAAACGATAACCTGTACCGCGCACAGTTTGAACCATTTTATCATGCCCACCAATTTCCAACGCTTTTCGCAAACGCCGAATATGCACATCTACAGTTCTATCTTCCACATACACATTAGCCCCCCAGACATAATTCAATAACTGTTCACGGCTATATACACGCTCCGGGTGGGTCATAAAGAAATGTAAGAGCTTATACTCTGTCGGCCCCATATCAATAGGCGTCTCATTACTGGTCACACGATGGGAAGTTGGATCTAGCGTTAACCCATTCATTTCAATAATATCTTCTGTTGCCATTGGTGAAATGCGACGTAAAATCGCCTTCACTCGGGCAATTAATTCTTTTGGGGAAAACGGCTTAATCAAATAGTCATCAGCGCCAACTTCTAAACCCTTTACGCGATCTTCCTCTTCTCCCCGAGCCGTCAACATCATGACTGGAACATCACGCGTGGCGCTATCACGCTTCATGTGTTTAATCACTTGGATACCAGAACCACCGGGGATCATCCAATCAAGTAATACTAAATCAGGTAAAGGGTCGACCATCTGAGCGATGGCACTGTCATAATCATCAGCTTCAATAGGCTGAAAACCATTCTGTTCTAACACAAAACAAACCATTTCTCGGATGGGCGCTTCATCTTCAACAACTAGAATGCGTCTTGCCATGATTGTTCCTGTAAACTAAGAAGACATTTTTAATGTGAACGCATTATGCGTCACTTTTATGACAGAATTATGAATATCAATCTATATAGTACACATTCCTCTATATTTTAGCGGTTAAATGTCATCTAAGTGAAATATTTCCGCAATAGATGAGAAATTAATTGACTTTCCCCTATGAATTAGCGGGATCAGGTATACTGATTTGTAGAATATTCATAGCTCTTAATGATGATAGGAACTGATTACTCATGCGCATTATTCATACTTCTGACTGGCACCTTGGTCAGTACTTTTTTACCAAAAGCCGTGCGCCTGAGCACCAACACTTCTTAAATTGGCTCGTTGAACAAGTCGAATTATACCAAGTTGATGCCATCATTGTTGCTGGCGATATTTTTGATACAGGCTCACCACCAAGCTATGCACGTGAGTTATACAATAAGTTTATTGTTAATTTGCAAAAAACAGGGTGCCAATTAGTGATATTAAGTGGCAACCACGATTCCGTCTCTGTGCTCAATGAGTCTAGCGCATTGCTTAGCTATCTTAATACTCACGTTATAACTTCAAGTAGTGAACCCAATGTTATTACCTTGTGCGATAAACAGTCACAGCCAGCCGCTTTAGTGTGTGCAATTCCATTTCTGCGACCACGCGATATTCAACTAAGTATTGCGGGGCAAAGTATTGAAGAAAAACAACAATCATTGCAAACAGCGATCCATAACCATTACCAAGCCAGTTATCAACTAGCCCTTGAACAGCGTACAACAATGGGGTTAGATCTTCCTATTATCGCAACAGGGCACCTAACCGTTGTCGGTGCCGCTTTAACGGATTCTGTTCGTGATATTTATATCGGTACTTTAGATGCTTTCCCATCTGGGGCATTTCCCCCCGCAGATTATATCGCTCTTGGGCATATTCATCGCCCTCAGGTTATTGGCGGGAACCAACATATTCGTTACTGTGGTTCCCCCATTGCACTAAGTTTTGATGAGACATCCCAGCTAAAAAGTATTTGTCTGGTCGAATTCAATGGCGCTAAACTCACTCAAATCACACAACTAGAAATCCCTATTATTCAACCACTGCAAAGCATTAAAGGGTCATTAAAAGACATAGAAAAACAACTCGAAGCATGGGGAAATTACCAAGGCGATAAGCCCGTTTGGCTAGATATCGAGGTCGCTTCCCAAGATTACCTTGCTGATATTCAACAACGTATTGAATCTCTAACACACAACCTACCCGTTGAAATTGTTTTGCTACGTCGCGCTCGTAAACTACGACAAGGGCAATCAACCACTTTAGCTAATGAAACTCTGAGTGAACTCAGTGTCGAGGACGTTTTCTTACGTCGTCTGGCTGAAGGGGAATTAGACGACCCTGAACGTGAGCAGCGTCTTATCCAACTATTTAAACAATCTTACGACGCATTACGCCAAGAGTAGCAAGGAGCAATATGAAAATTTTAAGTTTACGCCTAAAAAATATTAACTCCCTCAAAGGTGAATGGAAAATCGACTTTACCCAAGAGCCTTTTGCTAGCAATGGGTTATTTGCGATCACCGGCGCTACAGGTGCAGGTAAAACCACCCTACTTGATGCAATTTGCTTAGCTTTATACCACCGAACTCCTCGCTTAAAGACCATTTCTAACTCACAAAATGAACTAATGACCCGTCATACTGGAGAGTGCCTAACAGAGGTCGAGTTTGAGGTAAAAGGCAAAGCTTATCGTGCCTTTTGGAGCCAACGGCGGGCAGGAGGCAAACCCGATGGGAATCTACAACAACCAAAAGCAGAACTCGCTACCGTTGCTGACAACCAAATACTGACAGTAAAAATAACTGAAATAAAAGATTTAATCGCCCAAATTACAGGCCTAGATTATGAACGCTTTACTAAATCTATATTGCTCTCCCAAGGGGATTTTGCCGCCTTTTTAAACGCATCTGAAAAAGAACGAGCCGACTTACTCGAAGAAATTACTGGCACTGAAATCTATAGCCAAATCTCGATATATATTTTTAATCAACATAAGCAAGCCAAAATTGATTTAGACCTACTGAAAGCTAAAGCTCAAGCTATTAATTTACTTAGCGAATCTGAACATCAATCACTGCTAGAAAAACAAACAGGGCTATTACAACAAGAAACGCAACTCAAACAAAAGCGTGACCACCACCAGCAAGCCATTAATTGGTGGAAGCAATTCCATCAGCTCACTCAACGAATGCAATCATTAGACAGCGAATTAAAAAATGCTGAGTTGGCGCTAGAGAATGCACAACCCCAATTGAAAAAATTAGCTGACAATAGCCCAGCAGAGCTTCTTCGTCCCTTATGGCAAGATATCGAGCGCCAACAGCAACTACTCACTGAACAAATGGAGAAACAAACTCGTCTGCATAATGCCTTAACGATAAAACAAGGTGAACGAACCCCTGTTCAACAAAAATTAATACAAGCCCAAAATGATTATCAACAACATATTAATTTCACGAAACAACAGCACCAACTCATTGAGGAAATTGTTCGCCCACTTGACAATCAAATTGCGCAATTAAAGCAGCAACAGGTTGAATTTACTAAACAAATAACAGAGCAGCAGGCTTCTTTTACGCTGAAGCAACAACAAGTCATTGAAGCGCAAAATCATATTCAAAGCGCAACCCAAGAATTAGCGCAGTTGCATATATTTTTAGAAGAAAAACATAAAGATGCCGACATTCATACGCAAATAGGTAGTTGGAAACAACAGAGCCAGTTTGTCTTTGAATTAGCCGACAAACGGGCTAATTTAACTCAAAAACAACAAACGCTCGCACATGAAACTCAGCAATTACAAAAAAACAACCAACAGCACTCACAACAACTAACCCAAAAACGTGCCGAACTAGAACAACACACGGCGGTATTTCGTCAATTAGAAGAACGCTACAAAAATAGCAAACAAGAACAAGACATTAAGGTTAACACTCAACGCATTGAGCAAATACAGAACCGCCTACAACACGCTAAGTTGCTGCCATTAATGTTATCCCAATACCTCGCAACTCAGGCACAGTTCCAGCAACACCACCTACAGCAAGCTGAAATAGCACAAGCTCTCGCTCAATCTGAAAAAGAGCTAGATATAACCAAGGTAAAAATTAATGAGTTAACCCCACTCATTAAACTAACAAATGAAAAGTTGCAGCTAGAGCGGAAAATTGTCAGTTTAGAAAATGAACGCCAACACCTTATCGCCGGTGAACCTTGCCCATTATGTGGAGCAACTGAACACCCAGCAGTCGATAAATATAAATCTATTCATCTGAGCGAAACACAAAGCCAGTTGAACGAGTTAACCGAAAAACTGGATAACCTCAAACAACACCATGCTGGGCTGGTATCATTATTAGCAACACAAAACCAACGCCAAAGCGAAAACATACAGCAACAGCAGAAAGTTAAAACACAATTAGAAGAGCTTACTCACCATTGGCAAAAAACATGTGAGCAAGCACTTACACCAAAACTTGCTCAGAACGAACAATCCGTAACCAAATTAATTGATGAGTTGACTTGCCAACTGGCCTCCCAACAAAAAATCGTTGCCGATTTTGCGACGTTGGAACACGAATACCAACAAGCAAAACACCAGCAACATGAACTACAAGCCAGTTTTAACCAATTACAGGCTGACCAATTATTAATCGAGGAACGCCTGAAATACCAAACACAGTTATTTGATGAAACCCAAAAAGAACAATGCCAGATACAACAGCGCGAACGCGAACAAATAGGTCAACTACAATTAGCATTAGCTCCTTTTGACCTCAACTTACCGGAAAGCGAAACATTTGATACATGGCTAACTGAAGTCACTCAACGGGGTGAGTTTTTTAATACTCAAAAAATGTTGGCACAAACACTCAGCCAACAAATTGATGTTAGTAATGCGACATTACAATCAGAGTCCAACCAGCTAAACAAGCTTAACCAACAGCTCGATAACGATAAACATCAATTAAAACGCATTGAAATCGATTTAGAACAGAAATCTACTTTGCGAAAAACACACCTTTCAGGGCTCCCTGTGAGTCAATATATTCAGCGATTGAATACAAAACAGGAAATGCTTTCCCAAGCACAGGAAGCACTGCATAAGCAACTCAATGAGATTGATAATGCAATTTCTGTAATGAATGGAAGTTACCAAGAATTAATTGAAATAACCCGTAAGACCACCACAGCGCGGGATCAGGCTGAGTCGCAATTCACACAAGCGCTGGAGAACAGCCCATTTAGCAGCCAACAAAAATTCCTCGATGCTTTATTAACCTCAGAGGAAAAACAACTGTTAGAAGAATTAAAGCAACGCGTCAATCAAAACCTTTTACAAAATCAAACACGCCATAAAGAATGCCAACTCGCGATAGAAGCGCTAAAGCAACAAGTGATTACGGGTTTTTCTGATATCCCTGAAGAGCAAATACACACCACTATTATTGCTCTTGATGAAGAAATTAAACAGTTAAACCAAGAACAAGGCCAAATTATTAACCAGTTAGGGATGGACAAGCAACTACGCCAGCAGCAGCAAGGTTTGCTACAGGAAATAGAAAAAAGCCAATTAAGCTATGATGATTGGAGCTACTTAAGTGGGCTGATTGGTTCCGCCGAAGGGGATAAATTCCGTCGTTATGCACAAGGGTTGACTTTAGACTGTTTAGTGTCTCTTGCTAATCAACAACTTGATAAACTACATGGCCGCTATTTATTACAGCGGAATCATCAGTCTAACCTTGAGTTGCAAGTCATCGATGGCTGGCAAGCTGATACCGTGAGGGATATTAAAACCTTATCTGGAGGGGAAAGTTTCTTAGTCAGTTTAGCGTTAGCACTAGCGTTATCGGACATGGTGAGTAACCGCACACAATTAGAATCACTCTTTTTAGATGAAGGCTTTGGCACTTTAGATGCTGAAACCTTAGATATTGCTCTTGATGCATTAGAAAGTTTAAACGCATCTGGTAAAACCATCGGTGTAATTAGCCATATTGAAGCAATGAAAGAACGCATTCCCGTTCAAATTGCAGTAAAAAAGGCCAATGGGCTTGGCTTTAGCGAACTCCCTGCACAGTACCGGGTAAATTGACTGCCTTTATGATAGTGAGTACACACTTAATTTGTTGAAATCCTAGGCTAAGCCATACAGAGAGAGCATGACAAAACAATTAACCATAGTATCAGCTTATTGGTTGTAACAACGAGCAATAAGCTGACCTTAAATTTGCTAAACCAACAAAACTGTACCACACTGAATGAGTCAAAAAATATATCAATGATAACTTTGGTGGCTCAAAATTTTAAATGACCAAAGGCCTTAACTAGCTAGATTGAGCTTAATTATTTATCACTTTACCTAGTGGGGTCTTACGCCACCCCATTGGGTTTTTCTTTTGAACTTATATATTATTGATGGTCTTTCTACTCTCTCAATTTTTTTCTTTCAATTTAATTTATTTTTCCTATTTATATTCCATAATATTCCTACGATCAACAAAAATAACAACTAATCAATTGATATTATTGAAAATAATAATATTTAAAACTTAAATCAAAATTTTGAACCTTATCGTTAAATTTTTTTTCTATGATTTTATCTCTAGCCCGTTATAGTAATAACCATTGAAACAAACTACGGCTTCTTAAATTTATTCCATAATAATGCCGTGCGCTAATGAAAAGCTAGGAGACCAAAATGTCTAATGCATTTATCGAAATGATTAAAAATCGCCGTACTATTTATAACCTTGGCGAGGCTTTGCCGGTGTCTGAAGAGCATGTTACAAAATTGATTAAAGAAGCAGTAAAACATTCTCCATCATCCTTTAACTCCCAAACTTCACGTGTTGTGATTTTATTTGGTGCGGAACATAAAAAATTATGGAACATAACTAAAGAAGCATTACGTAAAATTGTTCCTGAACAGGCTTTTGCTGCAACAGAACAAAAAATTGATAGTTTTGCTGCTGGTGCGGGGTCGGTTCTTTTCTTCGAAGATCAAGATATTGTGACTGGTTTACAAGAACAATTCCCATTATATGCAGATAATTTCCCCATTTGGTCTGAACAAGCTAGCGGTATAGCACAATTTGCAGTATGGACGGCATTATCACAAGAAAATATTGGTGCTTCATTACAACACTACAACCCGTTAATTGATAATGATGTGCAAAAAACGTGGAATGTGCCAGCTAACTGGATATTACGTGCACAACTTGTTTTTGGCTCAATTAATGCGCCGGCTGGTGATAAAGACTTTATGGCTGACGAAGTGCGTTTTAAAGTTTTCAAATAATATACAAAACTTTCAAATAACCTTCCTACTGCATATTTTTGTGGGAAGGTTATTTTTCAATCTAATTTAAGTTAATACATTTTCGTCATCATCAGGGATACCTAATAATTCTAAATGTGTCAAAAATATTAAATGGCAACTTAATCCAAACTAACTAGATTTATCAATGATTATTGAAAAACTATTAATAACATTTAACTAAAAGATACATTTTCAATTCTACTCTCCTCCTTCATCTTTCATTGCCTTTTAACCCCCAATTAGAATGAAATACAAAAACACATAATTATCAATAACATATAAAACTCAATAAAAAAACATTCAATATATTCTCATTTTTTATTTTGCATTGCCGATATTTGAACTACACTGAAATAAGAACACAAAAGCACTAATAATAGTGGCTTGTGTTATTAAGGGGGGTGGACTATGAAATGTTTATCTTTGCTAACATCTGCTATTGCTATAATCCTTTCAAGTTTTTCTTTCACCTATGCTAGTAATAATTATTCAGGAGGTGCAATTACATTTACAGGCTATGTCTATGAACCTCAATGCTCTATAAATATGGAAAGTAAAGAGCAAGTCAATATTAAGTGTTATCGAAAAGGAAAAGATATATCAATAACAGGTTCTTTACGTGGAGGCAAAACTGTAGAGTCTGATTATGTTAAAGTCGAATATGACAAAAATACAAAACTACCGATGTTGAATGTTTTTTATGAATAATTTATTTTTAATATTAAAATAGCTCGGAATATTTAATTTAAATACAGTCATAATATTCCGAGCATTATTTATCCAAAATAACATTTTCGTAAGACTCATTTTATCTAGCAACACTTCAAGCATATTATCTCTATATTCACCAATTTATAAATATAAAAAAGCCCACCAAACGGTAGGCTTAAACTCAGATAACTACTTGAATAATTACTTAGCTGTTAAATCAACTTGGTAAATAGCAAAGCCAATCTCATCAGTACCAACCTGTTTCATTGGGTACTGAGCATTTTCTTTGATAAAGTTTGCTGCTTTTTCACTTGGCGCAGTTTCAAAGCGTACATCCAGCTTTTTGTCTGTTTTAATTGGTGTAAATGACCAATTATTAGCCGCCTTGGTAGCGATTTGCCCTTTATCTTTAGACTCTTTAGCGATATATGCAGCTAAAATAGAACGGTTTTCATCAGGGGAAGCAAATGCAATATTATTCTCACCTGTTCCCGCAAATTTACCGCCGTAGCCACGATAGTTATTCGTTGCTACTAAGAAAGTTGCTTTAGGATCAATTGGTTTACCTTGATAGGTTACATTTTTGATTCGGTTAGCATCTTTATTAATCGTTTGGCAATCAACATCATATTTTGCAGGCTGCGTCAGGTCGATTTGGTAATTTACACCGCTGATAGTATCAAAATTATAAGTTCTGAAACCATTCCAATTTAGTAAGCTTTGTGGTGCTGTTGATTGTGGGTCAATTTGATTAAACATCCCCGCAGAACATTCTAACCATTCCACAACATCTGCACCAGTTGCTTTAACAACAACAAGTGTGTTCGGATATAAATATAAATCTGCCGCATTACGGAAGGTTAAATCCCCTTTTTCAACTTCAATAAACTCAGTTGGAGAATTTTTACGTCCACCCGCTTTAAATGGTGCAGCAGCTGCTAAAACAGGTAAATCAGCAAGGTCTGGGTCACCCTGAATAAAGTTTTTGGTGTAATCAACTTGGGCATCGTTAACAATTTGTACAGTTGGGTCACTTTGAACCAACGCTAAATAGCTGTACATATTTTCAGATGCTTTACCGATGTGTTTACCAACAAATTTACGCGTATCTTGGTGTTCTTTATCGATAATTTTAGCGAGAGATTCATCACGCTCAACAAGGGCTTTCTTATTAGGCTTATCATAAACAGGGCGCGCGTGAGCTGTCGCATCGACAACTTTCCAACCGCCATCATCATTATTTACGACTAAATCAACGACACCTAAATGATCGCCCCATTGACCTGGCATTACCGCAGGTACACCATTGACTGTACCTTTTGTAACGTCAACACCTTTAATATCGCTAAAGTCTTTGCTTGGGAATACACCGTGTGAATGGCCAAACATGATGGCATCGATACCTGGAACTTCACTGAGGTAATACACTGAGTTTTCAGCCATTGCTTTATAAGGCTCTTGAGAGAAGCCTGAGTGAGGAATAGCAACAACTAAATCGGCTCCCTCTTTTTTCATTTGAGGAACAAATTTTTTCGCAGTTTCAGTGATATCATTCACTAAAACCTTACCTTCTAGATTTGGCTTATCCCAAATTAGAATTTGTGGTGGTACAAAGCCGATGTAACCAATTTTGATGGTGTGTGTTTTACCATCCCTATCTTTAACAGGTGTATCAACAATAATGTATGGGTTAAAGTAATTTTCACCTGTTTTTGCATCAATAATATTCGCATTGATGTATGGGAATTTAGCACCTTTAATTGCTTTATGCAGGAAATCTAATCCAAAGTTGAATTCGTGGTTACCAAAATTACCTACTGTGTAACCCATCGTATTTAATAGTTTATGTGCCGGATGCGACTCACCCTCTTTTAAACCTTCGCCAACAATATAGTCAGCCAGTGGACTACCTTGGATTAAGTCTCCGTTATCGACTAATACAGAGTTTGTTGCTTCTTTTTTTGCGGCATTAATCAGTGTTGCCGTACGTACATATCCAAACTGTTCGGTTGGCTTGTCTCTATAATAATCAAAATCAATCAAGTTACTGTGAACATCTGATGTTTCCATCACTCGTAAATCAACCGTTGCGGCATTCGCATTAAATGCGACTAGCATAGCAAGCGTTGAAAGCTTCAATACTTTATTCATGTAATCCCCTTCGTTGCCATTACTGAGAGAAAATCGCCTCTCAAATTTGTATTTTCATCCCGCGCTATTGAACAATTAACAAACAAAAATAGCGTTAAAAATTCACACTATGTGCATAGCATCAATCTTTAATGATAATACACTGCAAACAGTAACCATTTTTTGTGACTAAATCACGGTTTTCATCTTTTTATCAAGCCTGATTTTTATATCGGTCACAAAAATGAATTAATAGTGACAAATTCACATCAAATAATTGAAGTTATTTTGCTGAATCTATTTTTTGAAGAGAAAGAGAACTGTGATTTAAATCACTCCCTATTTTCTATACATAATAGGCATTAAAACATTATTAAATTTGATAAATAAAATAATTAGCCATGTTACCTACGTGACTTAATAAGTATCACAACTTAAATAGTATTTTAATTAACCTAAATTTAATTTAAGTAATATAAAAACTATTTAAATACTGAATTATAATTAATCCTCTAAATTATTTGCTGAAATTTTGCTTTATCGTTAGGCGACAAAAGAGGATAACGTGGGCCATATACTAATGTATATGGCCCGATTCGCAGAGTGTAGCCAATAACACATATTGGAATTAGGCGGAAAATAGCCATGCAGCACCGCGCACGCCACTAGAATCGCCATGCGCGGCTTTACGAATTGGTGTATCGAACTCCCGACCAAATACCCACTGGTGTATTTTTTCAGGCAAATTGACATACAACGCATCCACGTTGCTCATCCCCCCACCTAGCACAATAACATCAGGGTCTAACATGTTAACAGCTTGAGCCAAAGCTTTCGCGAGGCGATTCTGGTAATTTTCAAATGCTTTGATGGCGTGCTTGTTACCATTTTGCGCCAACTGAATAATTTCTATTCCAGTCTTAGATTCTCCTGCTAACTTTTTATAATCAGCGATAAACCCCGTCCCTGAAACAAACTGCTCTGTACAGCCATTTAGCCCACAATAACAATGCTCTTCAGCAATAAATAGCCTATCTTGGTCATCTTGCCAAGGTAGAGGATTATGCCCCCACTCCCCAGCTACACCATTGCCGCCAGAGTGAACTTGCCCATTGATTGCCACCCCTGCACCACACCCCGTACCAATAATCACCGCAAAAACAACTTTTCCGCCAGCTCCAGCCCCATCAATCGCTTCTGATACCGCTAAACAATTCGCATCATTAGCAATTTTAACGGGTCGTCCTAGTAATTGACCTAAATCTGCATCAAAAAATTGACCATTTAACCATGTTGAATTGGCATTTTTAACCCTTCCTGTCACGGGGGATAATGTTCCTGGGATCCCAACGCCAACGCTCCCTGACTGCCCTGTCGCAGTTTCCGCATCACTCACTAAACTTGCAATGGCCCTAAGTGTCGCATCATAATCCCCCCTAGGAGTAGGGACCCGCTTACGAAATAGCGTTTCACCGTTATTATCTAGTGCAATCACTTCAATTTTTGTACCACCAAGGTCAATACCTATTCTCATAATGATGCTCTCTAATGTTTTTTTCATTTATCTGGTTATCATGGCTTGTCTTCATCAATATTTTCAAGGCTTAGACATTAAAATTGTGGACGACAAAGCCTAAACACATTTTTTTTCGCTTAATAACGGACAATTCGCTATCATAGCCCCTTGCTCTAATTGGCTATTTATCAACAAAGGTAGGTTTTTCATGTGGTTCAAGAATATATTAGTCTATCGCCTGAATCGGGATTTGGCACTCTCCGCTGATGATCTGGAAAAACAGCTTGCCTCACTTGCCTATCACCCTTGTGGCAGCCAAGATATGATGCAAACAGGCTGGGTAGCACCGATGAATGGCGCAGACGCCTTAACCCATGTAGCAGGCAATCAAATTCTCATTTGTGCAAAAAAAGAAGAAAAAATGCTGCCATCTCCTGTAATTAAGCAAGAAGTACAGGATAAAATTGAAAAACTAGAAGCAGACCAAGGCCGCAAATTAAAGAAAACAGAAAAAGACGCCTTAAAAGATGAAGTCGTGCATACTCTGCTTCCCCGTGCATTCAGTAAGTTTAGCAAAACCTATATTTGGATCGACACCGTCAATCAATTAATTATTGTTGATGCCGCCAGTGCAAAACGTGCAGAAGACAACCTTGCTTTGTTACGTAAAAGCTTAGGGTCTTTACCCGTAGTTCCACTTACATTTAAAGACCCAATAGAACTCACACTAACCGAATGGGTTCGTTCTGGCTCATTACCACAAGGTTTCGCGGTAATGGATGAAGCAGAACTTAAAGCCATCCTAGAAGAAGGCGGAATTATCCGTTGTAAAAAACAAGATTTAATTTCTGATGAAATTACAACTCATATCGAAGCGGGCAAATTAGTCACTAAGTTAGCGTTAGATTGGGAAGAAAGAATTCAGTTTATGTTATCTGATGATGGCTCACTAAAAAGGTTAAAATTTAGCGATACATTAAAAGATCAAAACGATGATATTGCGAAAGAAGATTTCGCCCAAAAATTTGATGCGGACTATGTGTTAATGACCGGCGAACTTAGCGCTTTGATCGCCCGTTTAATTGATGTGTTAGGTGGCGAAGCCGAGCACTAATTTTCCTTCAGGTTCCCTTTCATCTCACGGTGGCAACTTATTACCTAACTAAGTTGCCATTTCTTTTTAGACCCTGCTTACATAGCCACAATTAAGTCATTGACTGCTCACTCAATCTCTGGTTGATTAAATTACATCCACACCACCAATTTATTTGATACTTAGTTTGTTAAATAAAAATAATAAATAATAACCTCCATCATTGGAGCTATGGTCAATATTCTATCGAAGGAATTGTTATGAAAGAGCTCATCGAACCTGAAGTGGATGAAAATTCACTGGTCACCTTGCAAAAAATCACTGCTGATAATTTCTCTGAAATTTGCTTACTAAGTCATACCCTTAGTGAAGCACAACGTAATATGGTGGCAGACAATGCTTATTCTATGGTCGAAGCACAATTTTCTAGTTGTGCGTGGTACCGAGGAATTTACGCAGATGATGTCCCTGTTGGCTTTATCATGCTTCACTCTGGTTTAGATGATGATGAATTAGAATATGATGGCATTATGCTGTGGCGCTTTATGATTGCGGAACCCTATCAAAAACTAGGGTTTGGTCGCGAAGCATTACTTCAAGTCATTGCTTATCTAAAAAAGAAAGGCTATCCGCGCCTTTATAACAGTTGTGGCGAAGGGGAGGAAAGCCCATTCGAATTTTACAAAAAGCTCGGTTTTGTCCCTACAGGGGGATATATTGACGATGAGTGTGAATTAGTCCTTGATATTACAAATTGGCAAGAAGATTAACTGAACATCTGTCGATATTTTACTCATAAACCCATCTGCAATTTAAATATTTTAATAAATTGAATGGTAAGTCACTAATATACCCTAAATAATTTGTGCCGTAGCTAGGCGACAAGCGAACCGAACCCTAGGAGCATACAAAAGTATATGACTAGGGCTGTCGTTACAGTCGGCAGCGCCCCGACGCAAAATATAACAATACCATTTGGATACCCTATATAATTCGGGTGGTAGCTAGGCGACAAGCGAACCGAACCCTAGGAGCATACAAAAGTATGTGACTAGGGCTGTCGTTACAGTCGGCAGCGCCCCGACGCAAAATATAACAATACCATTTGGATACCCTATATAATTCGGGTTGTAGCTAGGCGACAAGCGAACCGAACCCTAGGAGCATACAAAAGTATGTGACTAGGGCTGTCGTTACAGTCGGCAGCGCCCCGACGCAAAATATAACAATACCATTTGGATACCCTATATAATTCGGGTTGTAGCTAGGCGACAAGCGAACCGAACCCTAGGAGCATACAAAAGTATGTGACTAGGGGCGGTGAGAGCGGTCAACAACGCTACAGCGCGAAGTATGACGGGTATCTGTTATTTTTGGATAAGATAACGAATAGTCGGCCCATCCTGTTGAATATCCAACACCGTATAACCATAATTTTTCGCATCTAGTGGGATATTATTAATTGACTGGGGGCAGTCACTTACCACTTCTAAGATTTCACCGCTTTTCAGTGATGGCATAGCCTCTAACGTTGCTACAGCAGGATATGGACAAGGTTCTCCAACCATATCTAAGCGGTAATCAGGGATAATGTCTTTCTTGTTCATACTGCCTCCACGGATGTATTCGATGACTTTTGCTCTCGTTTACGGAAAAAGTGTTTTTCCCATAACAGCATCAGCACAAACGCTACCGCTAATAATGCATAAGTAACCAATAAACCACCTTCTGGCCCAAAAGTTTCTAATAGATTAACTTTATCAAAATCAGTGGCCAACCAAGGGCCCAAATCATCCCAATAATAAGCAAGAACTGTTGCGCCAATAATATTACCGAAGCCAACCCACCAATAATGAACTTGGCCTTCAACAGCACGATACATCCAGCCCGTTTCACAACCACCAGCAAGAACGATACCAAAGCCAAATAATAGACCACCAATTACTGCATTCGGGCCTGCCCATAGGATTTTAGGTGTAGCACCTAGTTGTACGTAGCTAAAAATCCCCACGGCACTAACCGCCATGCCGATAATAATTGCTTTCGCCATATGCGTACGCCCCGTGATCCAAAGATCACGAAACGCAGAAGTAAAGCAGATCTGAGCTCGCTCAATTAATAAACCAAAACCTATCCCACATAAAATCGCGAAACCCATCACTGGAGAATCAAGCAACGTATAAAAACCCCAAGCAATGGCTAAAGTAAAAATCACCATACCAAGTTTAAAACGTCTTTTCGCCACATCATGGTTTTGGGTTAGTGGGGATGCAGTATTGACCTTTTTGAGCTTCACGGGGATCCGAAACATTGGCATCAGTGTAAACTTGGCGCCAAAATATGACCCAGCAGCAGTGGCAACGGCAAAGTACCACGCATGTAATGAAAATTGAGGTATCCCAGTAAAGAATGCGGCTAAATTACAGCCCATAGCTAAACGAGCCCCAAACCCCGCAATAATACCGCCTAATATTGCTTGGAAAATACGGATTCGGTGTTGAGGCATACGTAATTTGATGTTATTGGCCCAAAGGGCTGCCGCAAAACACCCTGCAAACATACCAATAATCATAACACCATCAATACGGTCTAATGGCGTGCCTTCAAAGCCAATAACTTTAAAATATCCCCAAGTTTCAGGCTCCGCACCAAAAAGTTGCATGACATGTCCGCCCCAGCGAGTGAACTCGCCAGTCACAGCCCAAAATGTGCCCGTTAAGCCAAAATAATAAGTTGATAAGATCCCCGCAGCAATTACTGCAGGTAATGGTTTCCAAAAACCGATGAGATAGTGAGATTTAAAATCAGACCAAGTCATTGTTACTTCCAATTCGTTTCACGCCAGATCCTGGCAGAGAAATTCGCCGTTGTATAATTATCTTTATAAGTAGTTATATCGATACCCCACAGCGAAGAGGCAATATCATACTCTGATAAATTTTTTCGTGAAGCCATTTCATCATAAAACACAGAAAAGGTTGATGCTTCTCATATCTCACCCCCTTAGCTATATCAATTCATTCTTTAGTTAACTTGTATTGTTTTTCTTTATGTTATCCCAGAAAGAGATGAGAGCTTAAACTACGAAATGAATACAAAAAAAAAGCGTTATCGAAATGATAACGCTGGAAGTGTAGTCTTATTTTATCTATAGAGGTGTATAATATGAAATTGCCGTATTACGGCGACGCTTGCTATGCGTAGTCTGTAGTCAGCCCATTTGACTCCAGTAATAACACTTATCTCACTATATAAATACGCCCGCTATTCGAATTATCTAACCAAGTAATTATAGTTATTTTTAAGATAAAGCCTAATAACTTGCTAAATTTAAAATTCAAAAATTAGCGATGGCTTTATTAACCCTAGCGTAAGTAAATTTTAAATAAACATTTCAATATAACAAGGTATTTAAAAGTGTTTCTAAATGTTATTGATTGCATTATAACGTAATACATTTGTTGCGCAAGCATTTTTTTGCTCGAGTCTCCACGTGAAAATAAAAAAATATTTTCATTGAAAATCAATTGGTTATGTAAATTTACAGAAAAACAACAAAATAATAGTCTTATAGTTAAGATATTACAGACAATTTACATTTATTCGTTAAATATATATTTTACATATTTAAAATAATTTCCAATAAATAACTTTAATATTATTTAATCACTACAGATAATTACTTAAATATATTATTTAAGATTTCAAACCCCATATAAACATTAATAATGCTTACATATAAAAAAACAAAAGAAATAAGCAAATATACTTATCTGTGTATTTTAAATTTACATAATAAAACTAATAGCTACTATTCCTATGATTAACAATCATTTTTTGTTTTTTTTAAAACAATAAAATAGCCGCAACATATATATGGTTATTGATATTAACTGGTAAAAAAGATAAATACATAAAACCTTATTAATAAAATGGTTTATTTTTTATTATATATAACTTATCTTTAAAATCGTTTTTAACAAAATAAAAAGCATTTACAACCAGACAAACTCGCATTTTAAAACTAAAAAACCAACTCAATAATCAACATTTCTTATGCGTATTCTAGAAAAATAAAGCTATCACTTACCGTTATCATCAAAAATCAGATGCCAAGTAACACCTATTCATTATAAAATTTAATGTTCCCCCCTTATTTTTTTATTACTATAACCAACGCCCCGCCTAAAAATCGGCGAAAAAACATGAAGAACAAACTATAGCCCCATAAATTTGACGAAAAAATAGTGTGAAATAAGAATAAAACGCTTTAAAAATAAGTTAATCACTAAAAAATATGATTAAGCACAAGAGAAATACTATAAAGAGGTTAGCTCAAAACACTACATAGCTATTTTTGAACAATTAATTTTATACATAAAAAAACGCGTTCCATCCCAAAGGATAAAACGCGCCGGAAAGATTTGATGCTCCCCTTATTTAGAAGAGGATGTCGCTTCCATACCAACTAGACCGATTTTTAAATACCCTGATTGGCGTAATGCGTTCATTACATCCATCATAGTTTCATAATCTACACTCTTATCAGCTTGAAAAAAGATTGTTGTATCTTTATTCGCACTAGTGGCTTGGTCAAGCATTGCTGAAAGCTGATCTTTTGATACCGCTTGATCACCAATAAAGAGTTGGTTGTCTGCTTTAACAGTTAGAAATACGGGTTTTTCTGGGCGTGGCTGCGGCTTCGCAGTCGAAGCAGGTAAGTTGACTTTAATATCAACAGTTGCCAACGGTGCCGCAACCATAAAGATAATCAATAAAACTAACATAACGTCAATAAAAGGCGTTACGTTAATTTCATGCATTTCACCACTATCGTCTTGTTCGTCACCTAAACGCATTGCCATAATAATTACCTTGCTTTGCTATTTGCCAGATCGAGATCACGTCCCAATAATAATGCAGATTGAGCAGCGACATCCCCTACTTGACCACGGTAGTTGTTGATCATCCGAGCAAAAATATTATAAATCACAACGGCTGGAATTGCGGCGATAAGACCAATTGCAGTCGCTAGCAATGCTTCTGCTATCCCTGGTGCAACGACGGCAAGGTTAGTGGTCTGTGAGTGAGCAATTCCAATAAAGCTGTTCATGATCCCCCAAACTGTGCCAAATAAACCGACAAATGGAGAGATCGCGCCAATCGTTGCCAAATAACCATTTCCGCGCCCCATATAACGGCTAATTCCAGCGACAGCTCTTTCGAGGCGGAACGAAGTACGCTCTTTAGTCCCTGATAAGTCAGTACTATTGACAGAAAGTGTTCTTTCATTAACAGCTTCATTTAATAGCATACGGGTAACACTATTAGCTTTGAAACCATCTGCAATGCTGACAGCTTCATCAAGTGATTTTACCTCTGCAATCGCTTTGGCTTCTTCTTTTAAGCGGCGACGTGCAACTAAGATTTCTAACCCTTTTGAAAAGAACAGTGCCCAAGTAATAATTGAAGCAATGACTAAACCTATCATCACGGTTTTAACCACATTATCTGCATTTTGGTACATCCCCCAAACAGATAAGTCTTGATCAAACCCGCCAGTTGGTGCCTCTGTTGCCAGCTCAATATTTTCGCTAACCGCTGATGTATTTCCACCTTCCCCTTGAATGGGCTCTGCGGGTACTGATGCAACCTCAGCATTTGGTGCCGTTGTGGTTGGCGTAGCAGAATTTTCTACCGATGGTGTTGAGGATGTATTTTGAGACGCCGCTGGTGTTGTTGCAGGTGTGGTTTCAGCGACTGCCGTCCCCATCAAGCCGAACGCCAATAGAATAGAAGCTGTTAGTTTACGCATCAGTTGGCCTTTACTCTCTTTTTAGTGTTGTATAACAAAATTTATATCGATGATTGTGCCATTCATCGACTAACCATTAAAAGCGAAATTTGACTCGCACTGTCCATTCTTTTCAAAAAGACGCTGCTGATAATATCAAACACAGCGCGAATTGATAGTAATTATCATTAGTATTTGCAATTTTTTTATGTTTTTTTGCTCTTCGACAAAGAAGCCCTCTTCTATGATACGGTTATTTATCTTCAGCTTTGAGTTAACAATTTAGCTAGTTCACCATCGGCCTTGGTTGCTTTCACTCGGTAGATTACCCACAAATTTACTTCATCCCCATATTTAAAATGAAAGTTGAAGAATACTCAGGTTACATTTCCTTCGAGATCATTTAACGTCTTAGTATTAATCACCTTAGAATTCGGCAAATCACATTCTGTGTAGGGAAAAATCATGGCAGAGAGTAAACCTGAAACTCAATTAGTACATATTGGTCGAAACCCTAAGTACACACAAAAAGGGGTAAACCCAGTTATTCAGCGTGCATCATCTATTATTTTTGACACTCTGGAAGAAAAACGTCACGCAACCCGTCACCGTGCGGGTAACACTTTATTTTATGGGCGACGGGGTACACAAACACATTTTGCTTTTCAAGAAGCAATGACCGAATTAGAACAAGGGGCTGGCTGTGTGCTTTATCCTTCGGGTGCAGCCGCAATTACCAATGCTATTTTGTCTTTTATTTCAGCGGGAGAGCACATCCTTGTTACCGGCTCTGCCTATGACCCTACGCAGAATTTTTGCGACAACATTTTAACTAAGCTAAGCGTTCAAACGACTTATTTCGACCCATTAATTGGGGAAGATATCGCTGAGTTAATCCAGCCAAATACTCGTATCGTCTTCTTAGAATCACCCGGCTCTATTACAATGGAAGTTCATGATTTACCGGCTATTGTTCATGCAGTCCGTGCCAAATCACCTGAAATTATTATTATGATTGATAATACTTGGGCGGCTGGCGTATTGCTTAAACCCTTATTATTCGATATTGATATATCCATTCAGTCAGCCACAAAATATATTAACGGCCACTCTGACGGCATGTTAGGTCTTGCTGTTGCCAATCAACGTTGTATCGAAACATTACGTGAAAATTCTTATCTATTAGGCCAAACCGCAGATCCTGATACCGTTTATATGGCAAACAGAGGGCTTCATACCCTAGCAACTCGATTAAAACAGCACCAAATTAATAGTTTGCAGATTGCACACTGGCTACAGCAACGGCCAGAAGTCGACCAAGTTTTTCATCCTGCACTTCCATCATCGCCCGGTCATGAATACTTCATACGCGATTTTTCTGGCTGTAATGGCTTATTCTCTTTTCAACTAAAATCTCGATTATCTCCTGAGCAATTCACCATATTTCTTGATAACTTTACTCATTTCAAAATGGGGTATTCATGGGGTGGGTTTGAATCACTGATTTTGGGGTATCAAAAAGAGGATTTACAAAACATGCGCCAATATGATTTTTCACCTAAAGAGGGGACATTTTTCCGAGTGCATATCGGCTTAGAGCACCCTGATGATTTAATTCATGATTTACAATTAGCTTTCGAGCGAATTTGATTTTCATTAAAAATCAATAAATTAATTATTTTAAATTGCAGGTTTCCATTTGCTTGTTGCCTGCAATTAATTTGCTAAATCACTAATTCATCAAACAAATCAAACTCGACGCACATTTTTCCTGTAATATAGTTAATAAAGAAATTCGCTTTTACGCAAATACAGGAACGATTATGGAAGTCCTACGCGAAATCGTACTGGCACTTTGGAACCACGATTTCCTTAAACTCTCCAACCCTGAAGTGCTTTGGGTTATTTATACCGTGCTTTTTGTTGTCATTGTTTTAGAAAATGGCGTTCTTCCCGCTGCATTTTTACCGGGAGACACCTTGCTTATCTTGTCAGGTGCACTAATAGCCAAAGGTGTATTACATTTTATTCCAACCATATTATTGTTAACGGTGGCGGCAAGTTTAGGGTGTTGGCTAGGTTTTCTACAAGGAAGATGGCTAAGCGAGACCACCGTTGTCAAACGTTGGTTATCCCAAATCCCTGAGGAATATCATACTAAAGCAAACAATATGTTTAACAAACAAGGGTTATATGCGTTACTTATAGGCCGGTTTCTTGCATTTGTTAGAACAATATTACCATTGCTCGCGGGGCTATCCGAACTCAGCCACCGTCGTTTCCAATTTTTCAATTGGTTAAGTGGCTTATTATGGGTTGGCTTAATTGTGAGCTTAGGTTACGCCCTCAATCAAATTCCTTTTGTAAAAGAACATGAGCAAATTGTTATCAGCGCACTGATGATCATCCCTGTTGTTTTACTCGTGAGTGGGTTAATTGGTTCAATTGTCGTGTATTGGAAACACCGTAAGGCCCTGTCAAATAACAAATAAAATTGATAACAGCAATGGCCACTAAATAGCGGCCATTCAGACTGTTGACAAACATATCATGTTTGGCGACAGTCGTTAGGGGTTCTGAAATAAACGAGGAAAATCAATTTATTGATTTTCGGCTGATAACACGGAGCGGGGAAAACCACGCTTTTATCCCGCTTCGTCAGCAACTTCAATGGCCGCTAAATAGCGGCCGTTTCACTTATTGCGCCATCAAAACAGTGATAGCTGAAAACAAATACTGACCAATTTCTGGGGTCATCCACGTCCCTTGAGAAATCCTTGGTTCTTCTCGATATACCATACGGATCTTTTCCTGTAGTTCAGGGTCTTTCCCCGTGAATTGATTAAACATCGCTAACCAGGTTTTCGCCAACTGCTGAACTTCCTCTGAGTCTGGGGATTTACGTGCTTTCATTGCATTATATAAACCTGCAATTAATTCGGGCCACACCTGCCCCGAAGCAAAATAATGCTGCCTAACCAAAGCAAATTGTGCAGCCGTTAAATGTGGTCTAAACAACGACAATTGGTATTCACTAAAACCCTCTGCAACATATTGGATCATTGCAACGGAAATTCCCGATGAATAAGCTAATGTATTATCGGATAAATGAATTTGATTCAGCCGAGCAAAGAAATCAGGGTTCCCTCCGGTATCTCTTTCTAGTGCAGTCATCCATTCATGTGCAATTTGTTGCACCTCTGTAGATTGCGGTGCTGCACCTTGCTCCATTAACTGACTTACTGCTGCTATACGCTGTTGCCATTCTTGGTTTTTCAGCGTATGTGCTGTATACAATGGCAATTGTTCCAACTCTTGGGGGGTAAAATATTTATCAAACATCGACATCATCTCCAATACAGAAAACCAATCAGCCTGAGTTAAAACATCTCCTGTTTGCATTTGCCTATGTAATTGCTCTAATCGATAACGTAACGTTGCCATTTGTTCCATTTGTTCCGTTAATAATGCAATACGTTCTTGCAACAAACTTGCGATATCCCCACTCTGACCATCGAGTAATTCACCGATGTCTTTCAGTTTGACTCCAACTTGCCGTAACAATTGAATTTGCGTTAAACGCTCTATACATTGCATGTTGTAAAGCCGATAACCCGCATCGGTCCTTGCAGTTGGAAGCAACAAGCCAATCTCTTCATAATGATGAAGTGTACGGATGGTTAACCCTGTTTTTTCCGCGATTTCACCGACTTGAAATAGCATACATTCCTCCTGTAATTGCGACTAAGGTTAGTGCCTCACGTTACGTGAGAGTCAACCAGCATTTTGCATTTTTTTATTGAAATTGCATATTATCCCCAGATAAACAAAAAAGCCCCAGCAGACTGAACTGCAGGGGCTCATTAATGGCTAATGAATAATTTACTTAATTAACGCATGCATTTCTTGAACTGAAATCACTTTTTCTGTTGGGTCAGCACTCAATGACATAGTCGTTGCAAACCCACCGTTTAACGTTGTGTCATAATGTACTTTATACTGCAAGGCACTACGGCGAATTAATTTAGAATCTTCAATGGCTTGGCGCCCCGCGGTTGTATTTACAATATAATCGTATTCACCATTCTTAATTCTATCTTGAATATGTGGACGACCTTCATGAACCTTATTCACCAACCTAGGGTTAATCCCAGCTTCCCCTAATACAATCGCTGTTCCGTGCGTCGCATCTAATTCGAAACCATGTTTTAGCAATTTTGCGGCTAAATCCACGACGCGCGTTTTATCACCTTCACGGACAGACAGGAGCGCTCGCCCTGATTTTTTCATGGTTGAGCTACTGCCTAACATTGCTTTAGCGAATGCTTCTGCAAATGTCCGCCCGACGCCCATGACTTCACCCGTTGAACGCATTTCAGGCCCAAGGATCGGGTCTACGCCTTGGAATTTATTAAATGGAAGAACAACTTCTTTCACTGAGTAATAAGGGGGAATGATTTCTTCTGTAACACCTTGTTCAGCCAATGTTTGCCCAACCATCACACGTGCTGCCACTTTAGCTAATGGCACACCGGTTGCTTTCGACACAAATGGGACGGTTCTTGCTGCTCGAGGGTTAACTTCAATCAAGTACACCTCATTATTTTTCACCGCAAACTGTACGTTCATTAAGCCACGCACACGTAACTCAAATGCAAGGTTACGAACTTGTTCACGCATGACATCTTGAATTTCTTGGCTTAAGGTATAGGCAGGCAACGAACATGCGGAATCGCCAGAATGCACACCGGCTTGCTCAATATGCTCCATAATACCGCCAATCAATACCATTTCACCGTCACAAATCGCATCAACATCCACCTCGACTGCATCGTCTAAGAAACGGTCAAGCAGTACTGGTGCATCATTCGATACACTCACCGCGGTTTGGAAATAACGGCGTAAATCCACCTCATCATACACGATTTCCATCGCACGACCGCCTAGCACATAAGATGGGCGAACTACCAGTGGGTAACCAATTCCCGCAGCTTTTTCAACCGCTTGTTCAATAGCAGTTACCGTTGCATTCTGGGGTTGTTTTAAATTTAAACGATTAACTGCTTGTTGGAATCGTTCACGGTCTTCAGCGCGGTCAATGGCATCAGGGCTAGTACCAATAACAGGAACACCTGCTGCCTCAAGTGCTCTCGCTAATTTAAGCGGAGTTTGACCGCCATATTGCACAATCACACCTTGTGGTTGTTCAATACGCACGATTTCAAGAACATCTTCCAATGTCACTGGCTCAAAGTACAGGCGGTCAGATGTGTCATAATCTGTTGAAACCGTTTCAGGGTTACAGTTAACCATGATGGTTTCATAACCATCTTCACGTAGTGCTAAAGAAGCATGTACACAACAGTAGTCAAACTCAATCCCTTGGCCAATACGGTTCGGGCCACCGCCTAACACCATTACTTTGGGCTTATCATTATTTGGGTTTGATTCACACTCTTCTTCATAAGTGGAATACATATAAGCCGTATCTGTTGCAAACTCTGCTGCACAAGTGTCCACTCGTTTATAAACAGGGTGTAAGCCATACCCTTGGCGTAATTTACGTAGCTCGGCTTCGGAGACGCCAACTAAGCTAGCAAGACGTGCGTCTGCAAAACCTTTGCGCTTCAATACCCGTAAAAAGTCTTTTGTCAGGCCATTTACACCTAACTCTGCAACTTTCTCTTCTAAACGGACTAACTCTTCAATTTGTACTAAGAACCAACGGTCGATATTCGTTAGGTTAAAGACACCATCTACCGAAAGACCTGCGCGGAAAGCATCTGCGATAAACCAAATTCGCTCTGCTCCCGCATCTTTTAATTCACGGCGGATCCGAGTTAATACTTCAGGGTCTTCTTGAGAGACTTTTGGGTCAAAACCAGTCGCACCGACTTCTAAACCACGTAGGGCTTTTTGCATTGATTCTTGGAATGTGCGACCAATTGCCATCACTTCACCCACAGATTTCATCTGAGTCGTTAAGCGGTCATTCGTGCCTGCAAATTTCTCAAAGTTAAAGCGTGGTATTTTTGTCACAACATAGTCGATAGAAGGCTCAAATGAAGCTGGTGTACGGCCTCCAGTGATATCATTCATCAACTCATCGAGGGTATAGCCGACCGCTAATTTGGCAGCAATTTTGGCAATAGGGAACCCTGTCGCTTTTGATGCTAGCGCCGATGAACGAGAAACACGCGGGTTCATTTCAATAACAATTAAGCGCCCATCTTTAGGGTTTACAGCAAATTGAACGTTAGAGCCACCTGTTTCCACACCAATTTCACGTAAAACAGCCATAGAGGCATCACGCATGATTTGGTATTCTTTGTCCGTCAAAGTCTGCGCTGGTGCAACGGTGATAGAGTCACCGGTATGAATCCCCATCGCATCAAAGTTTTCGATTGAACAGACAATAATGCAGTTGTCTTTTTTATCGCGGACAACCTCCATTTCATATTCTTTCCAACCAATTAATGACTCATCAATTAATAACTCATTCGTTGGTGATAAATCTAAACCACGCGTACAAATTTCTTCGAATTCTTCACGGTTGTATGCAATACCGCCCCCCGTTCCGCCCATAGTAAACGATGGGCGAATAATACATGGGAAGCCAACATCATCAGCAACTGCGTAGGCTTCTTCCATATTATGTGCGATACCAGAACGCGCCGTACCCAAGCCGATTTTTTTCATTGCTTTATCGAAACGCTGACGGTCTTCTGCTTTATCAATCGCATCTGCAGTAGCCCCAATCATTGTTACACCAAATTCGGCTAAAACCCCTTTGCGTTCCAATTCAAGTGCGCAGTTTAGTGCCGTTTGCCCACCCATCGTCGGCAATACCGCATCAGGGCGCTCTTTTTCGATGATTTTGCGAACCACTTCCCAATGAATTGGCTCAATATAAGTAGCATCAGCCATCTCAGGGTCAGTCATGATCGTTGCAGGGTTCGAGTTAACTAAAATAACGCGATAACCTTCTTCACGTAACGCTTTACATGCCTGTGCACCTGAATAGTCAAATTCGCATGCTTGGCCGATAACGATTGGGCCCGCACCTAAAATCAGAATGCTTTTTATATCAGTACGTTTTGCCATTTTTCTGCTCCCGATTATTTTGCGTTTTGACGTGGCGTGTTTTGACGGTATTCATTGATTAAATCAATGAAATGGTCGAATAAGTTCGCCGCATCATGTGGCCCTGAGCTTGCTTCAGGATGGCCTTGGAAACTAAATGCTGGTTTATCCGTACGGTGAATACCTTGCAATGTCCCATCAAACAGTGACTTGTGCGTCACACGCAGTGTATCGGGGAGTGTTGATTCATCGACAGCAAAACCATGATTTTGCGCGGTGATCATAACAACATCGTTGTCTAAATCTTTCACAGGATGGTTAGCACCATGATGACCAAACTTCATTTTCATGGTATTTGCACCACTAGCCAGAGCCAATAATTGATGCCCTAAGCAGATCCCAAAAACAGGTATATTGGTGGTTAAAAATGTTTCAATTGCATTGATTGCGTAATCACAAGGGGCAGGATCACCAGGCCCGTTAGATAGGAAAATACCATCCGGCTCCATCGCTAGAACCGTTTCTGCCGAGGTCGTTGCGGGAACAACTGTTAAGCGGCAACCGCGGTCAACTAGCATTCGTAAAATATTACGTTTAGCACCAAAATCATAGGCAACGACGTGGAAAGGAAGCTGTTCAGCGGCTTTCGCACCTTGCTGACCATTTTCTAGTGTCCAAGATCCTTGAGACCAACTATAAATCTCTTTAGTGCAGACTTCTTTTGCTAAATCCAATCCATTCAACCCAGAGAAACTACGTGCTTTTTCAAGTGCCAATGCGGCATCTGGACTATCCCCTGCGATAATGCAGCCATTCTGAGCCCCTTTTTCTCTCAATAAGCGGGTCAATTTACGTGTATCGATATCTGCGATAGCCACAACGTTGTGGCGTTTCAGATACTCTGACAACCCTTCTTGCCCACGAAAGTTGCTGTAAACCAATGGTAAGTCACGAATGATTAGACCTTGAGCATGAACATTTGGAGATTCTTCGTCATCAGCATTTGTGCCGACATTACCAATATGGGGATAAGTGAGAGTAACAATTTGGCGGGAATAGGAAGGGTCTGTAATTATTTCTTGATATCCGGTCATTGACGTATTGAAAACGACTTCTCCAACTGCGGCACCTTCTGCGCCTATGGCATGCCCGTGGAATTGGGTTCCGTCTTCCAGAACCAATATAGCTGACTTAATCAAAACACCCTCCGGAGAATAATAAATCACGTTTTTTGCATATTAATTCAGATTTTGCGATCTAAATCAATGCCAAAATGAGTTTTTAAGCAGATTTTTGGCAAATTGCGCGCATTCTAATGATGAGATAGGGTCTTGTCTAGAAAAAAATGCATTTTTTACAATTTTACCTTACTTTTTTGCCAAGCTACCCTGAATTTATCGTTATGACCACCAAAAATGATAGCCAATATGAATAAGTAAACGGTTGCAACGTAAGATAACTGTAAAAATGATAATAACTCAGCTAAAAATCAGTTTAAAGAGAAATTAGTGATAAAAAAAGCACTAAAAAACAGGAAAACAAATAGAAATGATTACTTGAAAAGGTAAAAACACCGAACATTAAATATAATCAGGTTGATAACTATATCAACCTGATTATAAACAAAAATTATAATTTAAAAATTAAATATCATCTAAACACAATACATCTTTCATATCATATAAACTTGGTTTTTTAGCGACTACCCAGCCTGATGCCCTTATTGCGCCATTTGCAAACGTCATCCGGCTAGACGCTTTATGAGTGATCTCAACTCGCTCACCAATATCGGCAAACATCGCGGTATGCTCTCCCACAATATCACCAGCTCGAATAGTTGCAAAACCGATCGTCCCAGCTTCACGCTCACCGGTATAGCCTTCTCTTGCATATACCGCACAATCTTTTAAATCTTTACCAAGTGCACCAGCAATAGATTCTCCCATTGCTAAAGCTGTGCCTGATGGCGCATCAACTTTATATCGATGATGGGCTTCAACAATTTCAATATCAGTGTAAGTTCCCATCACTTTTGCGGCTTTTTCTAGTAATTTGAGTACTAAATTAACACCAACACTAAAGTTTGCCGCGAAAACAATTGGGATCACCGTTGCAGCATCTGCAATAGCTTGCTTACCTTGTTCATCGAAGCCTGTCGTGCCAATGACCATCGCTTTTTGATTCTCTTTACAAAATGCTAAATAATGTAATGTGCCTTCTGGGCGTGTAAAATCAATCACAACATCAAAATCATTTACCACTTGGTTGAGTGAATCAACAACAGAAACACCTAGTTTACCAACCCCTGCAAGCTCACCGGCATCAGCTCCAATGAGTGATGAGCCTTCACGTTCAATGGCTGCGCCTAGTTGAATACCTTCTTGCTCTTGTGCCGCTTGAATTAATTGCCGCCCCATGCGACCACCTGCGCCGACTACCGCAACACGTACCACTGAATTTGCCATGGTTCATCCTTTTTTCATTATTAATGCAAGAAATTGAATCTAAACTGCTTTAGGCTGCAAAATTAATATATTGCCCGCAGTCTGAAAAATGATTGTGATACAGATTAACCATCATAGCGGCAATCCGCTAGCAAAAATGCATTGATATTAACAAAAGCATAGAGAGCGCGTTGATTATCAGAAAAAGTTTTAATAGTAGGAAAAAAACAGGAAATGAATGTTTAAACAAAATAAAAATAGCAGCTACTTTATGAAAATGTAGCTGCCTTATTTACAGCAAATAATTAATTGATTTCTTTGACTTCAACTCGTAATTCTTTAGGTACTTCAAAGACGATATTTTCTTCCCGTCCCTGTAATTCCACAACAGAATCTGCACCTAGCTCTTTAAGTCGATCAATAACTTGCCTAACTAGAATATCGGGTGCTGACGCCCCAGCCGTTAGGCCAATAATATTTTTACCTGCTAGCCATTCTGTTTTGATATCCTCTGCGCCATCAATTAAAAATGCAGGTTTTTGCATTCTAGATGCTAATTCAGCAAGGCGATTTGAGTTCGAGGAGTTTTTAGAACCGACAACTAAGACAATATCAGCACGTTCAGCAAGCTCTCTCGCAGCTTCTTGGCGGTTAGTTGTTGCGTAGCAGATATCATCTTTACGCGGCCCGACAATGCTTGGGAAACGCTTTGTCAGTGCATCGATTACATCTGATGTATCATCGACTGAGAGTGTTGTTTGGGTCATAAAAGACAAATTATTTTCATCTTTCACGGTTAACTTCCAAACGTCTTCAGGGCTTTCAACAAGGTACATACCACCTTCAGGGTTACTGTATTGCCCCATAGTACCTTCAACTTCAGGGTGGCCTGCATGCCCAATTAAAATAGCCTCTTTACCTTTGCGGCTTGCACGTGCAACTTCCATATGAACTTTAGTGACCAATGGGCAAGTTGCATCGAATAACATGGTTAAATCACGTGAACGAGCTTCCTGACGAATAGCTTGTGATACGCCATGTGCCGAGAAAATTAAAATTGAACCATCAGGCACTTCAGAAATTTCTTCAATAAAAATAGCCCCACGCTGCCGTAGATCATCCACAACATAACGGTTATGAACCACTTCATGACGAACGTAAATAGGTGCGCCGTAAATTTCCAACGCCCTTTCTACGATACTAATTGCGCGGTCTACACCTGCACAAAATCCACGAGGATTAGCCATTAATATTTGCATTGTGATCCTCCAATTGCGGGTCTACTTCAAGCACTTCTATTTCAAAGCTAATCTGCTGCTCTGCCAGAGGATGATTAAAATCGACTGTGATAGATTCGCCTTCAATCGATTTTACTACCCCTGGCATTTCACTGCCATTCATCGCGCTAAATAACATGATAGTACCAATTTCAGGTATACCTGTTTCAGTAAAATCACGCAATGAAAAGTATTGCACTAAATCAGGGTTATGTTTCCCAAAAACAGTGTCTCCGGGTAATGAAAAGTTTTTCTTTTCACCTTCATTGAGGCCAATAAGCTGGGCTTCAAGTTCTGGAGATAAAGAATCATTCCCTAAGACAAACAACGCAGGCTTTCCTTGTGCGTGTGAGGAATCTGCGGTAGAGCCATCTTCCAATTTCAATGTGAAATGCAGTAAAACAGAGCTCTGCGCCTGTATTTGAGTAGACATAAACCAAACCTATTTTGTCATAAAATTCAGCCCAGAAAATCTGGGCTGTGAGTTATTGCATTGTAACCTATTGTGTCGCCAATTTATTTAGCTTTTTCTTGCTTTGGTTTATCTGGCAAGAAACCTTCAAAAATGACGAGTGCTGCACCAATACAAATGGCCATATCAGCTAGGTTAAATGTTGGCCAATGCCAATTACCGACGTAAAAGTCAAGGTAATCAACAACAAAGCCATGAACTAACCGGTCACTCAGATTACCAATTGCACCACCAATAATTAATGCATAAGCAATATTCGATAAGCGCTTTTGTGCACTTTGGCGATACATCATAACCATTAAAATAATGGAGATCCCAACCGCTATCCCAGCGAAGAACCAACGCTGCCAGCCGCCTTCATCCGCTAAGAAACTAAATGCAGCACCAAAATTTTGGGCATACATGATGTTGAAAAACGGCATTACAGGATGCGGTTCGTACAGATTGAGATCTTTTAGCACTAATTGCTTGATCCCTAAATCCGCAACGATGATCACAATGGTTAACCATAACCAACGCAGACCGGTCGAACAAATTGGCGCCTTCATTAAGCAAACTTACGGGTTTCGCCGTTGCCGGCTACGTTAATCACACAGCGACCACAAATTTCAGGTTGCTCGCTTGAAGAACCAATATCACTCGCATAGTGCCAGCAACGTGGGCATTTTTCACCCACAGCTTTGCTGAAAGCAATTTTCAGGCCGCTTAATTCACTTTCTTGCGCATCCACTGGCGCTGTTGCAATATCTGCAACTGTAGCTTGTGATGTCAGTAGCACAAAACGTAGTTCGTCACCTAAGCTTTGCAGTTTACTTGCTAATGCTTTATCAGCATACAGTGTGACCGCCGCTTCTAATGAACCACCGATGTGTTTATCTGTACGAGCTTGCTCTAACACTTTATTCACTTCGCCACGAACAGCTAACAACTCAGCCCAGAAACTGTTGTTCATTTCGTTTGACGCATCTAAACCAAATAAACCGTCATACCATTCTTCGGTTAAAACAAACTGTGAGCGCTTACCTGGTAACTGGTTCCAAATTTCATCTGAAGTGAAAGAAAGAACAGGTGCAACCCAACGTACTAATGCTTCAACAATGTGGAACAGAGCAGTTTGACAGCTACGACGCGCTAAGCTATCACTTTTCGCTGTATACTGACGGTCTTTGATGATATCTAGGTAGAACGACCCCATTTCAATGGAGCAGAAATGCATTAAACGCTGAATGACTGATAGGAAGTCATACTCATCATATGCTTTAGTAATTTCAGCTTGAGCTTCAAGCGCACGGCTAACCGCCCAGCGGTCTAGCAGCACCATATCTTCAGGCTTAACCATGTCTGTTTCAGGATTGAAGCCATTCAGATTAGCCAATAAGAAACGGGCCGTATTACGAATGCGGCGATAAGAATCAGCGGCACGTTTTAAAATTTCATCAGAAACAGCGATTTCGCCCGTATAATCCGTTGATGCCACCCATAAACGTAAGATATCCGCACCCAGTTTGTTCATGACATCTTGTGGGCTCACTGTATTGCCTAACGATTTAGACATTTTGCGGCCTTGGCCATCAACAGTAAAGCCGTGTGTCAGAACTTGGCGGTAAGGTGCTTTACCTTTCATCGCAGTTGATAGCATTAATGAAGACATAAACCAACCACGATGTTGGTCTGAACCTTCAAGGTACATGTCCGCTGAATTACCGTGGAACTCAGGGCGAGCATCAACCACTGCAAAATGTGTCGAACCAGAATCAAACCACACATCTAATGTGTCAGGGACTTTTCGGTAAGTCTCCGCTTCAGCGCCTAATAGCTCTTCTGGGTCAAGATCCCACCATGCTTGAATACCATCGACCTCAACACGCTTAGCAACCTCTTCCATTAATTCTAATGTACGAGGGTGCAACTCTTCAGTGTCTTTATGAACGAACAGAGACATTGGTGTGCCCCATGTACGCTGACGAGAAATACACCAATCAGGGCGATTTTCAACCATTGCCTCAATACGAGCACGACCCCAGCCAGGAATCCATTGAACAATATCAATTTCCTTCAATGATTGTTCACGTAAGCCGTTTTTATCCATACCGATAAACCATTGAGGTGTCGCACGGAAAATAACAGGAGTTTTATGGCGCCAACAGCATGGGTAGCTATGTTGAATTGCTTGTTTATAGAGCAATGCCCCTTTTTCATCGAGTAATTCAACGATCAGGTCATTCGCTTTAAAAATAAATAGCCCATCCAATGTTGGGTAGGTATTTGGTAGGAAACAGCCATCTGGACCCACTGGGTTCGCTGTTTCTAAACCATATTTTTGACCAACAATGTAGTCTTCAGGACCGTGGCCTGGCGCCGTATGAACGGCTCCCGTACCGGCGTCTAATGTCACGTGGTCGCCCAAAATTGCTGGAACATCAAAGCCCATAAATGGATGTTGGAAGCGCAGCAATTCCAGCGCAGTGCCTTCACACTCACCTAACACTTTCCACGACTCGATACCGGATGTTTTCATCACATCTTCTACGAGGTCGGCAGCTAAAATGACTAATTCGCCATTTGCTTCAACTAAATTGTATTTGAATTCAGGATTCAAAGAAATTGCACGGTTAGCAGGCAAAGTCCAAGGGGTCGTCGTCCAGATAACTAATGAAGGTGTTTTTTCACTAACAATGCCAAATTTTTCGCATACGGCTTTGCCATCTACCGCAGGGAAGCGTACGTAGATAGAAGGGGACGTTTTGTCATAATATTCCACTTCAGCTTCTGCAAGTGATGAACCACACGCAGTACACCAGTGAACAGGTTTAGCCCCTTTCACTAAATGGCCATTTTCGATGGTTTTTGCCAATGCCCTAATGATATGAGCCTCAGTTTTAAAATCCATCGTTAGGTAAGGTTTATCCCACTCACCTAAAACCCCTAAACGTATAAAATCAGCTTTTTGCCCTTCAATTTGCTCTTTTGCATATTGACGGCATTGTGCACGAAATTCAGCGGCAGAAACTTTTTCGCCCGGTTTACCTACGATTTGTTCAACTTTATGTTCAATAGGTAATCCGTGGCAATCCCAACCAGGAATATACGGGGAATCATAACCCGACAACCCTTTGGATTTAATAATAATATCTTTGAGAATTTTGTTAACTGAGTGACCAATATGAATACTACCGTTCGCATATGGAGGGCCATCGTGCAGAATAAACGTTTTCTTGCCCGATTTTGCTTTACGGATTGCCTGATACAAACCTTCTTTGTACCAGCGCTCTAACATCTGTGGTTCGCGTTTAGCGAGATCGCCACGCATTGGGAACCCTGTTTCTGGTAGATTCAGGGTATTTTTATAATCACTCATCGATTCTCAGTTCCAATTTTCCGCTAAATTATCTGATTCCTATTGCAGTAAGATATTCTCTCGCTGCAATTACATCATTAGCAATTTGCTCCTTAAGCGCTTCCAACGAAGCAAACCGCTGCTCATCACGTAATTTTTTACGTAACACTACATCAATATGACGCCCGTATAAATCCATACTTGCATCAATCAGATGAACTTCTAACTGCGTTCCTTTTCCAGATACAGTCGGTCGTGTGCCGATATTCGCCACACCAGGTAAAGGCTTATCGCCTAAACCATAAACTTCTACAGCATACACACCTGTAACTGGTGTGACTAAACGTTTTAACGGCAAGTTAGCTGTGGGAAAACCGATTGTCCTACCGAGCTGGTTACCATGTACGACCCGCCCGCTAATACGATAAGTATGCCCTAACAGATTTTCTGCCAATTCAAGGTCATTGTCTTGTATCGCTTTTCTAATAGCCGTGCTACTGATACGAAGACCCGAATCACAAAAGCTTTCTGTATCTGCAACCTCAAAACCGAATTCATGACCCGCTTGTTTTAAAAAGGTAAAGTCACCCATACGATTTTTCCCAAAACGGAAATCATCGCCAATAGCAAGGTACTTCACGCCTAGTTTGTTGACAAGTAAGTCCAATACAAACTCAGCCGGAGTCAATGACGCAAAGTGCTGGTTGAATTCAACACATAAGAGGTAATCAATACCACTATCTGCAAGATATTTCACTTTGTCTCGCAAACGTGTCAAACGCGCAGGCGCTTTGTCACCAATAAAAAACTCAAGAGGTTGTGGTTCAAAAATCATCACTACCGTTGGTAGCCCTAACTCCGCACCTTTGAGCTTCAAATTTTGAAGTAAAACCTGATGCCCACGATGGACACCGTCAAAATTACCAATAGTCAGCACGCAACCATGATGGCACGCCCGGATATTCTGTATACCGCGAATTAGCTCCATAACAGGCTCAATACCGAGGAAATTGCAGGATTATACCTTGTACGACGCCTAAGGTTAACCTTAGTTCGCAAAAGGTTTCATTAAACCCTATTTTTTTGATCTCTACACGATTTATTACCGACCCATTTTATGTGATTAGTCGGTTATAATGCTACCCAAACAGAGCTGTTAGGCACGAATATCAAAAACGTTGGGATAACCAATGGATTATCAATACAACAAATTTGTTCCGAGGTCTCTAAAAATATTAAATTTTTATCGTTTTCTCATCAATGCCTATAGCTAAACATAGATTACGATTAATAAGCAACCAATAACCGGGTAAATTTCATACTACCCACTGATTGATAGGCCAAATTTTTTTTTAGTTTTCATTTTTTTCAAATATCTGCCATCAATTACGCATTTTTTCACGCTAAGATCTGTATTCTTCTCATATTTGCTGATAGAATCTTGCACCATTCACAACGCATTAGCATCGAAGTACACGATGTTTATTTGCACAAATCCATTGACAAATGAAGGGCGAAAGGGCATATTCCTCGACCTTTGAATTGTCCTCAATAGAATACATTTGGGAGTTGGACCTTGGCTAATATCAAATCAGCTAAGAAACGTGCCGTTCAGGCAGAGAAACGTCGCCAGCACAACGCTAGCCGTCGCTCTATGGTACGTACTTTTATCAAGAAAGTTTACCTTGCTATCGCTGCTGGCGATAAAGAAGCTGCTCAGAAAGCATTCAATGACATGCAACCTATTGTTGATCGCCATGCAAGTAAAGGCCTGATCCACAAGAATAAAGCAGCACGTCATAAAGCTAACTTAGTTGCTCAAATTAAAGCAATGTAATTTTGCTTCTTGATTAGCTAAAAAAACCGGCTTTTGCCGGTTTTTTTGTCTGCTAAGCTTTTTTCTCTACGCTATTAAATGGAACCGAGAATAGATCAGAAAAATCTTTATTACAGACACGTTGTACCGCAGGGTGCTGGATCATCCTTTCGGCAAAAATAACATAATACTCTTCTTTTACACTTTCTAAACGCCCTAACTCCACAATATCATCACCACCTAAAAGATCAGGTGTATATTGAGATGGAGCGACAAAAATTGCATTATAATGCATACCAAATGCTTTCATTAATGCAGCATCATCAAACTCACCTAACACTTCCACTTGTAAATTTTTATTCCGTATCCAAGCGAGTATATGCCGACCTAATAGATAGCGCCGTCCCGGTATTAGTAAACGACGTTCTTCTAAACATTCAGGAAAGGGTTTTTTAGGGATAGGCTGACGGCAAAAGAAGCTCATGCTGCACTCCCCGAGTTTTACCGAGAACAAGCCTTCTTGTTGAGATGAGTCAACAGGGCAATCCGATAAAATCATATCGAGCTTATGTTGACTAAGTTGTTCTAATAGCAGCTCATGCGTTGACTCAAAGCAGCGCAAGTGAATTTGCTCATGCTCAACAACTGTAGTTTCTAATATTTTACTGACTAACTGTTTTGATAGTGTATCTGCCACTCCTACATCAAACAGTAGGTTAGATTCCCGGCTATAATTGACGATATCTAACATTTCTTGGCTAAGCATAAACATTTTGTCTGCATAGCGAAAAATTAATTGCCCAAGCTCGGAAGGAACTAACCCACGCCCCTGCCGCTTAAACAATTTCCCCCCTAAACGCTCTTCTAGTGCTTTTATTTGCCCTGTAATTGTTTGAGGAGTCAGGTAAAGTGCTTCCGCTGCTCCAACTACAGAACCTTCTTTGCATACATGCCAAAAGTAGTAAAGGTGGTTAAAATTAAGATGTGAAACCCGCATATCTATTCCTTTTGCACCGCCAACAGTAATCATCCGCGCTGCTGGTTATACACGTTTACCTGTACCCCATAACTCAGGAGCTTTCATTTAAATGCCGCAGTATATTCACAATATACTGCGGCATATCATAGAGTATTAGCTCGGAAATTCTTACTAATAATTTGAAAAATTATTTCGATAGTATGAACTATACTGACTCTTTTTGCTTCGGTAAGACTACCCTTAACATAAAATAACCTAAGAATGCTGCTAATGTAGAGCCAATTAAGATCCCTAGGCGTGAATAGGTACTATACACCTCATCAAGCCCATCAAATGCGAGACCCGTTATAAAAATAGACATAGTAAAACCGATCCCACATAGAACCGAAACAGCAAAGACTTGCTTTAAGTTAATCGACTCAGGTAATTTTGCAAACCCAAGTTTTACCGAAACCCAACTAAACAGAAAAATCCCAATTGGTTTACCGAGAATAAGCCCCGCAGCGACACCTAATGGCAATGGGCTGAGTAACCCTTCAAAAGTGACGCCTTGTAGCTGAACGCCCGAATTCGCAAAAGCAAATATAGGTAAAATTAGATAGACAACCCATGGGTGTAAAACATGCTCTAATTCTTCAGAAGGCTTAGTCTTATTCGTACCATGTAATGGAATTAAGAAGCCAACAATAACACCCGCTAATGTAGCATGAACACCTGATTTTAATATGCACACCCACAGTATGATACCAATAACCAAATATGCGGCAGTATTCTCAACCCTACGCCAATTCATTACACATAACAAGGCGATACATAATGCTGATAAACCTAAGGCAATCAGAGATACAGAACTTGTATAGAAAAATGCAATAATAACAATGACACCAAGATCATCAATAATGGCTAGTGCTAATAAGAACACTTTTAATTCTGTTGGTACACGCTTTCCTAATAGCGCCATCACTCCCAATGCAAATGCAATATCAGTTGCAGCAGGTATCGCCCAACCTTGTTGAGTAACACTGTCTCCGCCATTAAATAAAAGGTAAATTAATGCAGGTGCTAACATTCCTCCAAGTGCTGCAATTGCAGGAAATATGGCTTTATCTCGTCCAGCAAGAGATCCTTCTAATAATTCACGCTTTACTTCAAGGCCAACAACCAAAAAGAAGATCGCCATTAAGAAGTCATTAATCCATAATATCAATGGCTTATCCAAACCAAACTCTGATATTTTAATGGACACGGGGATATCTAAAAATTGCTGATAAGCCCCTTGTAATGGTGAATTAGCCATTACTAAAGCGACTATGGCAGCAATAATCAGAAGTAAGCCCCCTGCTGCTTCTAACCTTAAAAATTTACGAATAATTGCTGTCATATATATAACCCCAGTATTTTTTTGAATGTTAATACTATGCTAATTATTAATTCGTAAAAAATCGTTTATTTATCCATTACCACTCGGAATAGACGATGTTTTAAGGGCGATGATCACGCTAAATGATAAAAAAACGTTAATTTTACTATAGACAATTTTTATAAAAACAAATAATAACTTTTGTTAAAAATAAACTTTATAAATTCAACTTTTATTACAGTACAAAATCTACATTTCTTTATGTCCTGATAAAAGCTTCCTCCTTTCTTTATTCGATTCCTTTCGCAAAAAAGTTAAATGTGGGAGACTGCTAATAAAATAGTTGCCAAGCGCTTCTCAAAAACGATGTGGTTAATTTGCCAATAAAACACTAACGATTACTATTTAACGATGACAACTTACGTACTATTTGCCGTACTTTTCGCTGCTTTTTGCCATGCGACTTGGAATGCCCTAGTTAAATTTGGCAGTGACCGTTTCTTCGGCCTTGTGATGATTTCTTTTTTTTCAGGGGTATTAACCATACCTGCAATACTTTGGCTTGGTTTACCTTCGCCTGAGGCCATCCATTGGCTTGCGTTATCGGTACTGTTTCATATTGGTTATACCTACTTTTTGAGTCAGGCTTATACATACGGCGATCTAGGGCAGATTTACCCAATATCTCGTGGGTCTGCACCTTTAATAACGGCTCTACTTAGTGCTTTATTATTCAATGAGTTAATACCATTAATGGGGTTTATTGGCATCCTATTAATTATAAGTGGTGTTGTCTTAATTGCTTTTGCAGGGAAGAAATTCACCTTAAATATCAATGGGAAGGCGCTCACCTTCGCCTTATGTACCGCTTTTTTTACGGCTTGCTATACCCTATCAGATGGTCATGGTTCTCGATCTAGCGAAGACCCTGTGGTGTATACACTTTGGTTATTTTTATTAAATGGGGTCGTATTAATCGTACCTGGCATCATTAAATACCGTCGTCGTTTATTGAGCGGGGTTCAGCAATATTGGCGTTCAGGGCTATTAGGTGGGTTAATGCAACTTATCAGTTACGGGATTGCAATATGGGCAATGAGCCAAGCACCTATTGTCGTCGTTGCTGCCATTAGAGAAACCAGCGTTCTGTTTGCCATGTTTTTATCGATTGTTTTTCTGAAAGAAAAGTTCAATATGATGCGGGTCATTGCCTGTGTCGTTATTTTATTTGGTGTCTTACTCGCTAAACTCAGCACCTAATATACTAATACACTGATATTACTAATAAAATAACTATTAGTTTTTATAATAGTCTCTGTAAACTATCATTGGTATATCAAAATACCCAGAGTGATTGCAATTAACTTCACTCTCAAACACCCTGAAACGATATATAAAAAACGCAGCTAATTTTTCATTTAGATATGAGGCAATAATGTCATTCTCAAAATCCTTACTAGCACTAACTGTTATCAGCGCTTCTTTCACCAGCTTTGCTGCTACGCCCGCTGATATCATGATTGTTGATGGTACTGTCCTCACTATGGATAATAAAAAACAAGTTATCGACCACGGAACCGTTGTGGTTAAAGACAACAAAATCATAGCTGTTGGGGGGCCTGAGCTAGCAAAAAATTATCAAGCATCAGATGTTCTAAATGTTAATGGTGATATTGTTATGCCTGGGCTAATTAATACCCATACTCACGCCTCTATGACTGTATTTCGCTCTTTAGCCGATGATGTGCCTGACCGCTTACATCGCTATATTTTCCCATTAGAAAGCAAAATGGTATCTCGTGAGATGGTACGTATTGGAGCAAATCTCGCCAATATCGAAATGATTAAAGGTGGTGTTACCACATACGTTGATATGTATTATTTTGAGGATGAAGTCGCTAAAACAGTAGATAAAATTGGTTTAAGGGCGGTACTAGGGGAGTCAGTCATCAAATTCCCTGTGGCTGATGCGAAAAATGCCGATGAAGGCATTGAATATGCCGTTAACTTTATTAACCAATATAAAAATCATCCACGTATTACACCAGCTTTCGCCCCTCATGCTCCCTATACCAATTCAACTGAACATTTGCAGAAAATTGCTAAGTTATCTCAAGAACTGAATGTGCCAGTGATGATCCACCTCGCCGAAACAGACCGTGAACAAGAAGAAATTGCGAAACGCACTGGTGGTAAAAGCCCTGTTCAGTACATGGCTGATATTGGCGCATTGAATAATAAAGTTATCGCCGCCCATGCCATTATGGTCGATGAAAAAGACATGGATTTATTAAAGCAATATGATGTAGGTGTCGCACATAATATTAGTGCGAATACTAAATCAGCTAAGGGAGTTGCTCCCGTAACAACTATGCTAGAAAAAGGAATTCGGGTAGGTCTAGGGACCGATGGGCCGATGTCGAGCAACACGCTAACCACCTTAAATGAACTCAATTTGGTCGGTAAAATTCACAAACTCGAAAATAAAGATAGAGCTGCTATGCCACCTATTACCGTTGTTGAAATGGCAACAATGGGTTCTGCTCGAGCACTACATATGGAAGATAAATTAGGTTCCCTTGAAGAAGGTAAGCTGGCAGACATTATTGTTATTGATACTAAATCACCAAATATGGTTCCTATGTATAGCCCATATGCTGCTTTAGTGTATGGAGCCAATGGCTCGAATGTTCGCCATACTATTGTTGATGGTAAGCTATTGATGAAAGATCGCCAATTACTGACCGCAAATGAGGGGTCAATTATTGCAGAGGCCCAAGATTTTGCTAACCAAGTACGTAAAACGGTGATTGCTAGCGGAGAAGTTGTTAAATAAGGTATAAAAATGGCTGACTTCACCATATGTAAAGTCAGCCATCCAGCTTGATTTATTATTAACTAATTATTTATTTAGTTAAATCATCAAAGAATTTTTTAACACCATCTAAAAAACTTTTAGAACGAGGGCTATTCTTTTCTCCCCCTTTTCCACCTAACGACTCACCAAACTCTTGCAGTAATGCTTTTTGTTTCTCATTCAGTTTGACTGGTGTTTCGACCACAATGTGGCACATTAAATCACCTTGTAAGCCCCCACGAACGGATTTCACCCCTTTCCCTTTCATGCGGAAAATTTTACCGGTCTGAGTTTCTGCCGGGATTTTTAGTTTCACACGCCCATCAAGAGTTGGGACTTCAATTTCCCCTCCAAGTGCAGCGTCAGCGAAGTTAATAGGCACTTCACAATGCAAGTTATTACCATCACGCTCAAAAATATTATGAGGTAATACATGAACCTGAACGAATAAATCCCCTGATGGTGCCCCATTTTCACCGGCCTCACCTTCGCCAGATAAGCGAACGCGGTCACCTGTATCAACCCCTGCAGGAATTTTTACTGATAAGGTTTTATACCTTTCAACTCGACCATGACCATGACATTTATTGCATGGGTCTTTAATCACTTTACCGCGACCATGACAGGTTGGGCAAGGCTGTTGTACTGAGAAAAAGCCTTGGCGCATATGTACTTGCCCCATCCCATGACAGGTTGAGCAGGTATCTGCACTGGTCCCTGGTTTAGCACCATTTCCATGGCACACATCACAGGTTTCCAGTGTTGGAATACGAATTTCTTTGGTCACTCCACGGACGGCTTCTTCAAGAGTCAGTTCCATGTTGTATTGCAGGTCAGAACCACGGCTTGGGCGTTGCTGTCTGCGGCCGCCTCCAAAAATATCACCGAAGACGTCACCAAAGATATCGCTAAAGTCAGCACCACCGCCGAAACCACCGCCGCCCATTCCACCTTGTTCAAACGCTGCATGGCCATATTGGTCATAAGCCGCACGTTTTTGATCGTCAGATAGAACTTCGTAAGCCTCTTTAATTTCTTTAAATTTGACTTCGGATTCGTCTTTATTCCCCTGATTACGGTCAGGGTGATACTTCATTGCTAAGCGCTTATAAGCCCGCTTAATATCTTTTTCGGAAGCATTTTTCTCGAGGCCTAGAACCTCATAAAAGTCTCTTTTTGCCATTCTCTATTTACCCTTAACATGCGGAACGGGCGTAGAGTTTCCTCGACGCCCGTATCCGGTATCAGTAACTATCATTTGCTACAGCTACTGCGCCCGCTAAGGGCATTATTTTTTGTCTTTGTCGTTAACTTCTTCGAATTCAGCATCAACAACATCATCATCTTTCTTAGCTTCAGCACCAGTTGCATCTGCGCCACCAGCTTGAGCTTGTTGTTGTGCAATTTCTAAAAGTTTCGCAGATGCAGTTACTAAGGCTTGGATTTTCGCTTCAATATCTGCTTTATCTTCACCTTTAGATGCTGCTTCTAACTCAGAAGTTGCTTTTTCGATATTCGCTTTATCTTCCGCTGGGAGTTTATCACCGGCTTCTTCGATTTGTTTACGAGTACCATGCACCAGTTGGTCAGCTTGATTACGAACTTGAACCAACTCTTCAAATTTACGGTCAGATTCAGCGTTCGCTTCTGCGTCACGTACCATTTTTTCGATTTCCTCGTCATTCAGACCAGAGGAAGCTTTAATAGTGATATTTTGCTCACGACCACTGTTTTTATCTTTCGCAGAAACATGCAAGATACCATCAGCATCAATGTCGAAAGTAACTTCAATTTGTGGCATACCACGTGGTGCTGCTTGGATACCATCTAAGTTAAACTGACCCAGTGATTTGTTATCACTTGCACGTTTACGCTCACCTTGCAGAACATGGATAGTTACTGCAGCTTGGTTATCTTCAGCGGTTGAGAATACTTGGCTGTGTTTCGTTGGGATAGTCGTATTCTTCGAGATTAACGAAGTCATCACACCGCCCATAGTTTCGATACCTAAAGACAGAGGCGTTACGTCAAGTAACAGAACGTCTTTAACATCACCCGCTAAAACACCACCTTGGACTGCTGCACCCATTGCCACTGCTTCGTCTGGGTTCACGTCTTTACGTGGCTCTTTACCGAAGAAATCAGCAACAACTTTCTGTACCATTGGCATACGTGTTTGACCACCAACTAAAATAACGTCGTTGATTTCACTCACGCTTAAACCTGCGTCTTGTAGAGCAACTTTAACTGGCTCCATTGAACGCTTAACTAAATCTTCTACCAGTGACTCTAATTTCGCACGAGTCACTTTGATATTCATATGTTTAGGACCTGTTGCATCCGCAGTAATATACGGCAGGTTAACATCAGTTTGTTGTGCAGAAGACAGCTCAATTTTTGCTTTTTCTGCAGATTCTTTCAGACGTTGCATTGCTAACGGGTCGTTACGCAGGTCAACACCTTGTTCTTTCTTAAATTCTTCAACTAAGTAATTGATTAAACGAGTATCGAAGTCTTCACCACCTAAGTGAGTATCACCGTTGGTTGCCAGTACTTCATATGTTTTTTCGCCATCAACTTCATCGATTTCGATAATTGATAAGTCGAATGTACCACCACCTAAGTCATAAACCGCAATAGTACGGTTACCAACTTCTCTATCTAAACCATAGGCCAGAGCAGCAGCTGTTGGTTCGTTAATGATACGTTTTACTTCTAAACCAGCGATACGACCCGCATCTTTAGTTGCTTGACGTTGTGCATCATTAAAGTATGCAGGAACAGTGATAACAGCTTCTGTTACAGGCTCACCTAAATAGTCTTCTGCTGTTTTCTTCATTTTTTTCAGAACTTCAGCTGAAACTTGTGGTGGAGCCATTTTTTGGCCTTTCACGTCTAACCAAGCGTCGCCGTTATCAGCCGCAATAATTTTATATGGCATGATAGAAACGTCGCGTTGAACTTCTTCGTCTTGGAAACGACGACCAATCAAACGTTTGATTGCAAATAAAGTATTTTCAGGGTTAGTCACAGCCTGACGTTTTGCTGGCTGACCAACTAAAATTTCACCATCTTGAGTGTACGCAATGATGGAAGGAGTAGTTCTATCACCTTCGCTGTTCTCCAGAACACGAGCTGTAGTACCATCCATAATTGCAACGCATGAGTTTGTTGTACCCAAGTCGATACCAATAATTTTACCCATCTAAAACGCCTCCAAAGGAATTCTTTTCACTATGATTTCGATATCAATCTATATGTGGCTCAATATTTCATTTTCAAGGGAGTTTTCACTCTGAGCTCAAAATTATTTTTAAATACGCAATAATTCTGATTGATATCCGTCGATGTCTTAAAGATGGGGTCACAAATCCATTCATCAAGGGGGGAATTAAAAAAAATTTGCATTTATTGCAAAAAAACCTGTCTTGTGATCATGGTTTGAGCAATTGAAACTGCGTATGATCCGCCGTTGCTGCCAACCAGGCAGCATTAATCAACTTATATCTACTTGAATTTTATATATTTTACTAGAGGTTATATGCAGCCTAGCTCTCTTGCAAATCCAGGCCCGCTTGGTTTACTCGGCTTTGGTATGACAACCATCCTGCTAAATATCCATAATGCAGGTTTCTTTCCTCTTTCATCTGTTATTTTAAGTATGGGGATTTTCTACGGTGGGCTTGCTCAATTTATTGCTGGACTGATTGAGTATAAAAAAGGCAATACATTTGGTGCAACCGCATTTACCTCCTACGGCATGTTTTGGATTTCATTAGTTGGTTTATTATTTTTACCAACATTAGGGTTAGCCGAAGCAACTTCCCCTGAGTTTTTAGGCGTCTTTCTCGCTATTTGGGGAATCTTTACCTTTTTTATGTTCTTAGGAACCTTTAAAGCAAACTTAGCACTGCAATTTGTCTTTGGTAGCTTAACGGTTTTATTCGCGCTATTAGCCATTGGAAATATAACAGGCAATGCCACATTACTGAAATTTGCAGGTTTTGAGGGCATTATCTGCGGCGCCAGTGCATTTTACTTAGCTGTTGCTGAGATTTTAAATGAACAATATGGCAAAACAGTATTACCTATTGGGCTGCGCAGTTAATGATAAGGAATAGTTTTTAATTATTTACCTTAAATCGTTTTAATCAGGTGGGGAACACTCACCTGATTACGTTCAATGACACTTCTCACGATAACTATTCTGACCGGATCGCCGATTTAGGCCTAAAAGCTTTGACTATTGCAGGGTCAGTTTCCACATATGGGCCGTCAAGTAATTGAATGCAATATGGAATACTGGCAAAAATCCCAGAGACTAATACATTACCGTCTTTATCTTTTAACCCCTCAAGAGTCTCGGCAATTGCTTTCGGCTGCCCTGGCAAGTTCAAAATTAAAGCTTGATTACGGATCACACCAACTTGGCGGGATAAAATCGCCGTAGGGACAAACTTCAAACTAATTTGGCGCATTTGTTCACCAAACCCGGGCATTTCACGGTCTGAAACCGCAAGAGTTGCATCTGGAGTCACATCACGGCGAGCTGGCCCAGTACCACCTGTTGTTAGAACCAAGTGGCAAGCAAATTCATCCACCAGCTCACACAGTGTTTGCTCAATCATGATTTGCTCATCAGGGATCAGGCGAGTTTCAATACGAAAAGGCGTTGTCAGCGTTTTTGCTAACCACTCTTCTAATGCAGGAATACCTTTATCTTCATAAATACCACTCGAAGCACGATCAGATACTGAAACCAGACCTATGCGCAATTCATTCATATAAACCTCAAAAAATTGATCAATCAGAAGCTGTTTACTCATGGGTAAACAGGCTCTTATCATATCATGATGCGTTTTTTCATACAGCGCCCTCAATTTTATATATTGAAATTGAGAACTAACTCAATGAAAAATTTCCATAAAAAAACCCAGCTCGTAAGCTGGGTTTGAATAGAAAAAGGTAATATTACAGTAAATCTGCAATCATTTTTTCCAGTTTTTCTTGGTCTACCGCAAACTTACGAATACCATCAGACAGTTTATCAACCGCCATTGGGTCTTGGTTATGCTGCCAGTAGAACTCAGCTTCAGTCAGTTTTTCACCTGGCTCTTGAGTTTTACCCGCATCAGTCAGTTTACGAACTAATTCACCTTGTGATTCAGATAACTCTTTCAGTAAGCCCGGAGAGATTGTTAGACGGTCACAACCTGCTAATTCGATGATTTCACCAACATTACGGAAGCTTGCACCCATCACTACTGTTTTATAGCCATGAGCTTTGTAGTAGTTATAGATTTCAGTCACAGAAATCACACCTGGGTCTTCTTGTGGCGCAAATTCTTTTTTATCCGTATTGGCTTTGTACCAGTCAAGGATACGGCCTACAAATGGGGAAATTAGGTAAACCCCCGCTTCCGCACAAGCACGAGCTTGAGCAAAAGAGAATAATAAGGTTAGGTTACAGTTAATGCCTTCTTTTTCTAGTTTCTCCGCAGCACGGATACCTTGCCAAGTTGAAGCGAGTTTAATCAGAATACGGTCATTGCTGATGCCAGCATCGTTGTACATTTTGATTAAATGACGAGCTTTAGCAATACAAGCTTCTTCGTCATAAGAAAGACGCGCATCAACTTCAGTAGAAATACGACCCGGAACTAATTTCAGAATTTCCAGACCGATATTAACTGCCAGTTTGTCACAAGCATCAACAATTTGTTGCTCGCGGTTGCTGCTTTGCTTACGCGCCCACTCTACCGCTTCATCGATTAGTTTGCGGTATTCAGGCATTTGTGCAGCATTTAAGATCAGCGACGGATTAGTTGTCGCATCTTGTGGTTTGTATAGCTTCATCGCTTCGATGTCGCCAGTATCAGCAACAACGGTTGTCAGACTACGTAAGGAGGTTAGTTTATCGGTCATTTCTTTAATCTCGTTGTTATACCCGTCATACTTCAAGCTGTAGTGGTGTTTGCTTACCACCTACCTACAATTTGAATTACTTTGCGTATTATAAAGGAATTGTGGCTATAGCCGCACCGTATACAGATAATATCATGCATCCACATTGCTGCAAGCAAGGAAATCCAGTCAGAAGCAACTATTTGATTGGCAATCGGTTTCGCCCCTTGATATAAAACTGAATCCTTTTAGCTAAACATCATTGATTAAAGAATAACAAAAAACAATATTGGTTTGGCTTATTATATCAATTAGCCATTAAGGATGAATTTTTGCTAAAGTAACGGCTATCATTGTTTAAAAAGGGTCAAGTCATGCTGATTACTATTTCACCTGCAAAAACATTAGACTACGAAAGCCCCCTGGCAACCCAGCAATTCACACAACCCGAGCTATTGGCTGAATCACAGAAACTGATTAATGTATGCCGTAAGCTAACCCCCGCTGATATTGCAAGTTTAATGAAAATTAGTGATAAGCTAGCAGGGCTCAATGCCGCTCGTTTCGCAGAGTGGCATGCTGATTTTACACCTGACAATGCAAGGCAAGCTATTTTAGCGTTTAAAGGTGATGTCTATACTGGCATGCAAGCCGAAAGCTTTTCTCAAGCAGATTTTGAATTTGCCCAATCTCACTTGCGTATTTTATCTGGTCTGTATGGCGTATTAAGGCCTTTAGATTTGATGCAGCCATATCGCTTAGAAATGGGCATTCGTTTAAAAAACACCCGTGGCAAAGACTTGTATGAATTTTGGGGAGACATTATCACCAAACAGCTTAACCAAGCACTTGCAGAGCAAAAAGACCAAGTGCTCGTCAACCTTGCATCCGATGAATATTTTAAATCAGTGAACACTAAAAAACTGGATGGCGAAATCATTAAACCTATTTTTCTTGATGAAAAAAACGGTAAATATAAAGTCATCAGTTTTTATGCAAAGAAAGCTCGTGGTTTAATGAGCCGGTTTATTATCCAAAATAAATTAACGAAAACAGATCAGCTTTCTGATTTTAATTTAGATGGTTATCAATTTGATGAAAGCCAGTCTAAAGGTAATGAGTTAGTCTTTACCCGCTCAGAACAGCCTTAAAACTCAAATTCAGGTATTGCCATAAGGTCAATACCTGAATATTTCAAGATGTTTTATTTTTTCGTACCCCATCACAGTTTAATAATAAAGCCTGCATACTCACAAAAATTCGCATCGATTACTCAGTTTACGGTTTCAGTTTATGACAACATAGGCTAAGTTTTACCCACTATTTTGGAGGTAAAGTATGCCTTATGTTGCATCATCAAAGCGCTATACTGAAATGGAGTATCGTTCATGTGGCCGTAGCGGGTTACGTTTACCAATGATTTCATTAGGGTTATGGCATAATTTCGGCGATAACAAACCTTTTGATAATTGCCAAGCCATGCTTCGGCACGCATTTGACCTTGGGATCACCCATTTTGATCTCGCCAATAATTATGGCCCGCCACCCGGTGCTGCGGAAAGCAAATTTGGTCGGATCTTACAACAAGATTTCCTACCTTATCGTGATGAAATGATTATTTCTTCAAAAGCAGGTTATACCATGTGGGATGGCCCTTATGGTGATTGGGGAAGTAAAAAATATCTTATTGCAAGCCTAAATCAAAGTTTGAAACGGATGGGACTTGATTATGTCGATATTTTTTATCATCACCGCCCTGATCCAAACACCCCTTTAGAAGAAACCATGGGGGCTCTTAACCTCATTGTGCGCCAAGGTAAAGCATTATACGTAGGTATATCAAATTACCCTGCAGATGTAGCAAAGGAGGCCATCAGTATCCTCAATAAATTAGGTACTCCATGTCTTATCCATCAACCTAAATATTCCATGTTAGAACGCACGCCCGAAGAAGGACTCCTTGATTTACTGGAAGAAGAAGGGGTTGGCTCTATCGCTTATTCACCACTGGCTGGTGGAATTTTAACTGACCGCTATTTAAACGGTATCCCTGCCGATTCACGGGCTGCCGGTAACCCTTCACTACCGCCAGAAAGGCTCACTTCAAGTGTTTTATCTAAAGTCAAACAGTTGAACGAACTTGCGGAAAAAAGAGGTCAAAAACTCAACCAAATGGCCTTAGCATGGCTACTTCGTCATGACCGAATCACCTCGGTATTGATTGGTGCTAGTCGCATTAGCCAAATTGATGATGCTATGGGGATATTGAAAAATCGCGCTTTTACGCAACAGGAACTTAAAACTATTGAATTGATTTTAGAAGATTCAATATAAATTGCTTCTTAAGGCAAGTTGCAGAGTACATCTGCAACTTGATAATAATAAAAACTAACGGTATTCACCATTCGCTTTAAATTGGACGACGGAATATGGCTGGGTTCTGCCATCCGGTTGTTCCATCCCTAAACTGCCAATTGGCATCCCCGGCACCGAAATACCAACGACATCCGCGGGGAGTGATTCAATAGCGTCAAGACTACTTACAGGGACATGACCAACAATCACTTTCCCTTTATATTTCGCAATATGGCAGCTACGTAAATTATAAGGCACCTTTAATTTATCATTTAACTGGCTTAATTCATCATAACTTATCTCATTAATAACAACATCATAGCCCGCTTTATTAATTGCTTCCCCCCATAACTGGCAGCAGCCACAGTTTGCATCTTTATACAATTGTACGCTTTCTGCTTGCGAAAAAGCCGAAAATGACAGTAATAACATTCCACTTAAAATTAGTTTTTTCATCCAGTTCACCTTTTAAATAATCACTAATAATATTTATAAAAATCTATTTTTTATTGCGCGCCTGACAAATTAGTTTGTATGCAGCAGGAATAATAAATAACGATAATAATGGTGCAGTGATCATTCCTCCAATCATGGGAGCTGCAATCCGACTCATCACTTCAGAGCCAACTCCAGTACCTAATAAAATAGGTAATAAACCTGCTAAAATTACCGCAACCGTCATGGCTTTAGGTCTGACTCTAAGTACTGCACCTTCATATAATGCACTATCTAAATCTTGTTTTGATAACTGGTTAATTCCTTGCACTTTTTCTTTATCTTCAATAGCATGTCTTAAATAAATCAACATAACAACACCGAACTCAGCGGCTACGCCCGCCAATGCAATGAACCCCGTTCCCGTCGCAACGGATAAATTAAAATTCATCCAATAAAGGAACCAAATAGCCCCGACTAAAGCAAAAGGTAGGCTGAGTAAAATAAGTAATGCTTCACTGAAACGCCTAAAAGCTAAATACAACAACACAAAAATGATCATAATAGTTGCGGGTACCATTAGCATAAGCTTTTGGTTAGCTCTTTCTAATAATTCAAATTGCCCTGTAAATGAATAACTCAACCCCGGCTTCATTTGGATGTTATCTTTTATTGCGGCATCAATATCTTTAATAACAGAAACCATATCGCGGTCTCGTGCGTCAATATAAATCCAACTTGTTGGACGTGCATTTTCTGTTTTCAACATAGGTGCCCCCATATTGACAGCCACATCGGCGACATCACTCAGTACAATTTGTTGCTTACTTGGCGTTAAAATCGGTAATAATTTCAATGCGGAAACACTATTTCGATGATCCTGTGGATATCTTAGACTTATGGGATAACGTTCAATACCTTCTACCGTTTCACCAATCATTTCCCCCCCTGTCGCCATCGATATATACACTTGTACATCGCTAATACTCATTCCATAACGGGCGGCTTTTTCTCTATCAATCTTGACATCAATATAGCGGCCACCAACCAACCTTTCTGCTAATACAGAAACAACACCGGGCACAGATTTAGTTACTTTTTCAATTTCTTGCGCTAAAGCATCAATTTCTTGGAGATCTTTACCTGAAACTTTAATCCCGATAGGGCTTTTTACCCCGGTTGAAAGCATATCGATCCGGTTACGAATTGGTGGAACCCATAGGTTTGCAACCCCTGGTAAACGAACTGTTTCATCTAATTCGTCAATGATTTTTTCAAGCGTCATCCCTTCTCGCCACTGTGATTGTGGTTTCAAACGAATTGTCGTTTCAATCATTTCCATAGGAGCGGAGTCTGTTGCCGTCTCAGCTTTACCAACTTTGCCAAATACAGTGTCTACTTCAGGAATGGTTTTTATAAGCTTATCGGTGTTCTGTAATAAAAATGCAGCTTGAGCGGGTGAAACCCCCGGCAATGTTGAAGGCATATATAACAAGTCGCCTTCATTAATTGATGGTAAGAATTCACCGCCTAAATGCTTTAACGGCCATATCACGGTAAATAGTGTTAAAAAACCGATTAATAATGTCGTTTTCGGCCATGCTAAAACCTTAAGCAAAATAGGGCTATACAGTGAGATAAGCCAACGGTTAAGTGGGTTTTTATTTTCATTTGGAATATTACCGCGGATCCAATACCCCATTAAAATAGGGATCACTATTAACGCTAAGGCAGCTGCCCCAGCCATTGCATAGGTTTTTGTAAACGCAAGTGGTCCAAATAACCGTCCTTCTTGCCCTTCTAACGTAAAAATAGGGATAAAAGAAAGAGTGATAATTAATAAACTAATGAATAAGGCAGGCCCAACTTCCACAGCGGAATCAGTTATAAGTTTCCAACGCTGAGCATTATCGAGTATTTTACCTTCATTTTGGTGTTGCCATTTTTCTAATTTTTTATGGGCGTTCTCTATCATCACGATTGCAGCGTCAACCATCGCACCAATCGCAATTGCAATCCCCCCTAACGACATAATATTTGCATTTATTCCTTGATAGCGCATTACAATAAAAGCAATAAATAAACCAAGCGGTAAAGAAATAATAGCCACTAATGCCGAACGAAAGTGCCATAAAAAAACGGCACAGACGAGGGCTACAACAATAAATTCTTCCAGTAATTTATAACTTAAATTATCTATAGCATTATCAATTAATATGCTTCTATCATAGGTTGTGATGATTTCAATACCTTCGGGTAAGCTAGCTTTTAAATCATCAAGTTTTTGTTTTACATCTTGGATAACATCACGTGCATTTTCACCTGAGCGAAGTAAAATTATTCCACCAACAACTTCCCCCTCACCATTCAGCTCCGCGACCCCACGGCGCATCTCAGGGCCTTCTTGTACTCGAGCAACATCTTGTAAATAAATAGGAATGCCACTTTCAGATGTTTTCAGGTAAATTTTATTAAAATCATCCAGTGACTGAAGATAGCCACTAGCTCTAACCATATACTCAGCTTCAGCAATCTCAATTGAAGAGCCCCCAGCTTCTTGGTTAGCCATCTCTACCGATTGTTTTATCTCAGGTAAAGTAATTGAGAACTGGGCAAGCTTCAGAGGGTCAACCACTATTTGATATGATTTCACCACACCACCAACGGTTGCTACTTCCGAAACATTAGGCAGCGCTTTTAATTCATACTTCAAAAACCAATCTTGTAATGAACGTAATTCAGCTAGATTATGCTTTCCAGTTTTATCGACTAAAGCATATTCAAAAACCCAGCCTACTCCTGTCGCATCTGGTCCAATCGATGCGACTGCCCCTTTAGGTAACTTAGTTTGAACCTGATTTAAATACTCCAAAACCCTTGAACGAGCCCAGTACAAATCAGTATTATCTTCAAAAATAACATAAACATATGAATCACCAAATGCAGAAAAACCTCGTACTGTTTTGGCACCTGGTACAGATAACATCGTGGTAGTTATTGGGTAAGTAACTTGGTTTTCAACTAACTGTGGGGCCTGACCCGGATAGGTCGTTTTAATAATGACTTGAACATCGGATAAGTCAGGCAAGGCATCAACTGGTGTATGGCGAATACTCCAGAGGCCTGCAATAACTAAAAAAACTACCCCCATTAATACCAAGAACCGATTAGCTACTGAGCGTCTTATAATCCATTCCAACATAGTCTACTCCTGAGATTTATGTGATGAATGATTAGATGGTGTGGCTTGCTCAGAAAGTGCTTCCATTCGTGCTAATGCACCAGCAATATTGGCTTCAGAATCAATAAGGAAAATACCTTGAGTCACTATAGGCTCTCCAACTTGTAAACCTTCAGATATGGCTGTCATTTGTTGAGATTCCTTGATGACCCGGACTTTTTTCGGGATAAACTCACCGTCTTTCCCTACCGCAATCACATGTTGTTCTTTACCTGAATCCACTATCGCCTGAGAAGGAATTAACAGACTTTCTTTATCTTCAGCGACTAAATTTAAATAAGCAGTCATCCCAGGTTTTAATAAATTTTCTCCATTTGTAATTTCTGCACGAATATTAATAGTCCGGCTAGCCGCATCAGCACTCGGTAATATCAACCAGTTATTTACTTTAAATTGGTGATTAGGATAAGCAGGAATAGCAACAGAAAATTGAACCTCTTTATTCAACAATTCTGCTGTTGATTGTGAAATAGATGCATTCAACCATAATGGAGTTGTTCCTTGAATTTGAGCAATAACTCCTTCTTTTGTCACATTCATTCCAAGGCGTAGGTTTAGTGCTGTAATCACCCCTGAAATAGGCGCTTTGATGATAAAACGAGTTTGTACTTTGCTACTTTTAATAAATTGAGCAATTGAATTTTCTGGCATGCCATTTAAACGTAGGCGTTCAAGCACGCTATTAAGATCTGTTTGTGGAACGCCCATCTGCTTCAAGGCGAGATATTCACTTTGAGCTTCGACCCATGCAGGGATGGTTAACTCAGCGATAGCTTCTCCTTTTTGGATCTGCTCCCCCACCGTAAATGGATAAACTTTTTCGACAAAACCACTTTCCCGTGCTTGTACGATGGCAAATTGGTGGTCATTAAATACAATTTCAGCAGGAAATGTTAAGTCATAGTTTAATTTTCCCCATTTCACAGCCACTGTTTTTACACCTAAATTTTGCGTTTGTGTTGGGTTAATAGTGACCCCTTTACTATCTGCTGAAGCTAAATTCTCATCCGCATATTTAGGTACTAAGTCCATATCCATAAAAGGAGACTTACCCGGCTGCTCAAATTTAGTATTTGGGTACATCGGGTCATACCAATATAAAACGGTGCGCTCTTGTTTTTCAGTTTCCTGTACCAGTTTTTCATCTACAAAGAAATAACGGTAAAATAAAATTGAAATCGCACTCGATAAAATAACCACAAGCAGTAATTTGGCCAGGTTGACTAATGACATAACATCTCTCTATCTATTTAATTTATCTTTTCGATTGATTTCAATATGGAAAGGTTGCCTTTTTGAGAAAAAGAAAACGTTAGTTCATCATTCTCTTGTAAACCTTTAATCATATTTTCATCTTCATAGGTAAAACGCATAGTCATTGGTGGCCAACCAATACTTTCAATTGCTTGGTGGTTAATTGTTAGTTTTTTATTCGCTTTATCAATCGCAATTAACTTACCTTCTGTGTTAATAACCGGCTCAGCAACTTTTTCTGGGTAAACAGAATGATCGTGCTCCGCTGTATTTGCGTAACCTATCGTTGTGAACATCCCTATCGAAAGGGCAAAAATAACTTTATTCAAATTTTTCATGTTTACGATCCTATTTGTCCGCCACCTAATGCAGAGAATAAATTCACTTCATTCTTCTGCTGCTCTATTTTCAACATCAATAAATTCTGTTGCTCTGTAAATAAAATTCTTTGTGATTCAAGAACATCTAAATAGCTTAAACTGCCATATTGGTAACTAGCTTGTTTTTGAGCCAATACATGTTCTAACGTTTTGACATACTGCTTTTGAGAGAATATTTGTTTTTCTAAACTAGATTTAATCACCAACGCATCTTTCACTTCACGAAAAGCCACTTGGATATTTTTCTCGTAATTAACAATTGCTTTATTTTTGCGAATAGTCGCTAGCTCTAAATTTCGGCTATTTGTACCACCAGTAAAAATAGGGAGTGTAATTTTAGGAATAAAATTCCAAATACCATTCGAGGAATCAAATAGTCCCGACAAAGAGTCATTACTATTCTCAATGCCAGTATTGAAAGAAATAGAAGGGAAGAATGCCGCTCTTGCTACACCAATATTCGCATTTTCTGAAATAATATTTTGCTCTGCCGCCATAATATCAGGCCTTTTTAATAACATTTCAGAAGGTATATTTGAGGGGGTTATAATAAGTGGATACTTTGGCTCATAGCTCGTTGAGGCTATTTTTATTTTCTCAGCGTAATCATGCGTCAAGAAATTGACTAAGTTTTCATTTCTTACTATTTCACTATTAATTTTTTCTATACTAATTTCAATGGATTGAACTTGCCCTTTCGCTTGCTCTAAATCTGATAGTGTCGCATTTCCTGCTGCAACTTTTTGCCTCACAATAGATTGGCTGTTGAGATAACTGTTTTTTGTTTCTTGAGCAATTAATAAAAGTTGTTGGTTGTATTCCACATCTAAATATGCGTCAGCGACAGCCTTAATCGTTAAAATTTGTGTAGCTCGGCTCATTTCTTTAGAAGAAAGGAATTTTGCTTTATCAGCTTCTGATAAATTCTTAATACGACCAAAAAAATCGAGCTCATAACTAATATCAATACCCGCACTGTATTTTTTATTCAGAGATGAATCAGAATTCAGTGACTGGTTATAATCACCACTCGCTGATGAGCTAATTTGTGGGTACTTTTCAGCCTGAGACAAGCCAAAACGAACACGAGCTTCTTCCACATCTAATGCGGCAAGATAAAGGTCACTGTTCTTTTCAAGGGCTGTCTGTATCACCCTTTTCATTTGCGGGTCTTGAATAAACGCTTGCCAGCTAGGTATAGAAAATGTCGATTCCCTTGTTCTGCTAGCGGCCGTTAAATCAGAATGTAATTGTTCTGGTACATTAGACTTTGGGCGCTGATATTCAGGAGCGAGAGAGACGCACCCTGTTAAAATTAGAGCATGAGCTATCAGTAATATTTTTGGTGAAAACATGGTATAGCCACGCCCCTAGTAATTAAAATTATTGCTATGGTAAAAAACACCTCCTGTTAGATTCATGACATGAAAATGACAAATTTGTCATTTTACATTTGTTGGTTTCAATGCTTAGAATAAAGCTGGATAAAATAGCTCCAACTCAGCTTTGAGGTACTTGTGAAATTACTTATTGTAGAAGATGAACATAAAACCAGAGAATATTTATCAAAAGGGTTAACTGAATCTGGTTTTATTGTCGATGCGATAGAAAATGGTATTACGGGGCTTCATATGGCAACAACAGAAGAGTATGACCTCATCATCCTTGATGTCATGTTGCCTGATATTAACGGTTGGGAAATAGCGAAAAACCTACGTACTATTGGCAAAAACACTCCTATATTAATGTTAACTGCATTAGGTAATGTTGAGCATCGAGTGAAAGGCCTTGAACTTGGCGCTGACGATTATCTTGTAAAACCTTTCGATTTTTCTGAATTACTTGCTCGTGTTAGAACTCTTTTACGTCGAGGAAATAATAATATTCAAAAAACTCAATTTTCTATTGCTGATTTGCATGTTGATTTAATTAAAAGACGAGTCACTCGGTCTAATGAAAAAATTAATTTAACGAGTAAAGAATTTGCTTTGCTTGAGCTTTTTGTTCTACATCAAGGCGAAGTGCTATCACGCTCTTTAATTGCATCAAAAGTATGGGACATGAATTTTGATAGCGACACCAATGTTATTGATGTCGCGATTAAGCGTTTAAGATCAAAAATCGATCATAATTACGAACCGAAACTGATCCATACCATTAGGGGTATGGGGTATTTACTTGAGATCCCAGAAAATGAATAAGCTATTTCGCTCCCCGATCTCTATTTCTGCTCGGCTTATTTTCTTGATCAGCATCACCCTTTCCCTTGCATTGTTATTATTTAGCTGGCTTATGATCAACTCTGTCGTTTTGCATTTTAAACAGCAAGATGAATATACACTCAACCAAATTAATTTAACGATCCACAGTTTATTAAACGAAAATGCTGGCTCACAAGATGAGCAATATACACTGATCAGAACTATTATTAATGAACATCAAGATATTGTGGTTTATTTGAGTGACAATAATGGAAAGGTATTAACATCACCGAATGCAACAACAGAACTTATTTCCCACTTAAAAAATTATGACCCTAGCAAAAGCAATAAAGACCTCTACCTTAAAAATTACCGCCTGTCAGAAAGCTATATTCAAATCAGTGGCCCTTCAGAAGCAAAAAAATATCGGCTAGTAACAGCTTTATCCTTAAATTTCCATCATGATTACCTTAATTCACTAATAAATAATTTAATTATCAGTGCGGTTTTGCTATGTTTTTTAACCGTTTCTATTGTTTATTTTCTTGTTATCAAAGGGTTGAAACCACTTAAAGATGTCAGTGATGAAATAAAAAATGTCACCTCAGAGAATTTAAGTATTCGCTTAGACCCAACCGCTGTCCCTAAAGAACTAAAACAATTAACTATTTCATTTAACCAAATGTTGGTTAAAATTGAAGATGTTTTTGTCAGGCAAACCAATTTTTCAGCGGATATAGCCCATGAAATGCGCACTCCTATCACTAATTTAATGACTGAAACACAAATATCTTTAAATAAAAATCGAACAAAGGAAGAATTAGTCGAGGTGCTTTATTCAAACTTGGAAGAATATAATCGACTATCACGGATGATCTCAGACATGTTATTTCTGGCGCAAGCCGATGATAACCGATTGATCCCAGAGAAAAAACAGATCAATCTTAAGGAGGAAATAACTTTAATTCTTGATTACTTTGAGTTTTTAGCAGAAGACAATGAAATTCAATTAAAACTTATTGGTGAAGCAAACCCTATTTTTGCAGATAAAAACATGCTTCGTCGAGCAATTACCAATTTAATTTCGAATGGCATCCGCTATACGCCAAAAGGTGATTCCGTCAGTATAAATTTGGCAAATGTCAAAGGTGGAATTGAGATTATCATTAGTAACCCAGGTAAAAAAATCCCTGAAGAACATCTCCCTAAGTTATTTGATCGCTTTTATCGGGTGGATAAATCAAGGCAAAGAAAAAATGAGGGAAGTGGAATTGGTTTAGCGATTGTGAAATCAATTATACTTGCACATAAAGGATCTATTCAGATTACTTCAGATGAGTATTCTACCCGTTTTACAATTTTCCTTCCTAATAATATATAAAATTTCTCATTTAGAGTTAAAAAAGAAAAATGGCAGATTTGTCATTTTTCTGTCAGGTATTAGACAGAAATAAACCCTTATTATAACCATATAGAAAGTTATTCTGTTTTATTTTAATAAGGATTTATCATGAAAAAAGTTATTTTGACTTTGGGGCTTATCGTTGTCACTGCTAATATGGCTTACGCAAAACCTGAAAATAATATACATAAAAATGCGGCAACGGCGCTTTCATTTACTGAGAATAGCACATCTGCATCGACTCAAAAGGCGATTAATAACCACCTTAATCAAGCTGGAATTAATACAAAAAAAGCCATTAACCAAGGATTAAGTTTTTCTGAATTAGATAGCCATGCTAAAGCGGCTGTTGCCCTTAGTTTTACTAAAAATAATACGTCACCAACTATGAGGCAAGCAATTTTAAATCACAAAAGCCAATCTAAAGATTTTCAACAATCAAAACCTTTGAGCTCAACATTATTTACCGATATGAATGAACATGAGAAGGCAATTACTATTCTGAAGTTTAATAAAAATAGTTCCTCAGCGAATATTCAAAATGAAATTAACCGTCATTTAGAGCAGCTCAATTAATAGATTAAATTTACTTGTTCATTCACTTGAATAAATAACGGAGGCCAGAGCCTCCGTTATTTATTAATATGCTATTTACTCTTATTGCTTAGGTGCTAATTTCATCAAGAATGTACGCAACTCTGCAAAATCAGAAGGTAAGAAATGCGATAACAGCGGAAGTTCAGCACGCTCAGCAAGCTCTTTTGGTAAAGGGATCTGTTTACCTAAGATTTCCTCGACACTTTCTTTAAACTTAGCTGGGTGAGCCGTTCCTAAAAATAGTCCGTATTCCCCTTGTTGTAGCTGATCACGTAAAACACGATAAGCAACAGCAGCATGTGGTTCTGATAGATAACCTTTTTTATCCAATTCACGTACGGTTTCTTTTGTCACATCATCATTAACCGTGCCATAACCAAGATCTTTCAGTGACCAGCCTTTACGACGGAATAATTCCTCAATGCGTGGCCAGTTATTTGGTTGGCTAACATCCATAGCGTTCGACAAAGTAGCTACGGTTTGATGTGGTTTCCACTCGCCTTCAACAAGATAGCGTGGGACAGTATCATTCACGTTAGTCGCTGCAATAAAACGCTTAACAGGTAACCCCATTGATTTAGCTAATAAACCTGCGGTTAGATCCCCAAAGTTACCACTTGGTACAGAGATCACGAGTTGATCACGTTTTTCAGCTGGGATCTGTGCAACGGCTTCAAAATAATAACAAATCTGAGCCAGTAAGCGGCTAATATTGATCGAGTTAGCTGAGTTAAGGTATAGGGCCTTTTTCAGTGCTTCATCATCAAATGATTGTTTGACTAATGCTTGGCAAGCATCGAAATCATCTTTGATAGCAACGGTATGAATATTGTCACCCAGTGTACAGAATAGCTTTTCTTGTAACGGGCTGATTTTCCCTTCTGGGTATAAAATAACAACCTGCACATTTTTTAAACGATAAAATGCATGTGCAACTGCTGCCCCTGTATCACCGGAGGTTGCCGTTAAGATAGTAACTGGTTGGTCACCTGCGACTTGCCCTAAAGCTTGAGCCATAAAACGCCCACCAAAGTCTTTAAATGCTAGCGTAGGGCCGTGATAAAGCTCTAAAGTCGCGATATCTTCCTCAACCTTAGACACTGGTGCAGGGAAGGCAAATGCGGCTTTCACGCGTGCAGCTAATTCTTCTTGAGGAATTTCATCACCAATAAAGGCATTTAAAATACGGCTACTACGTGTCACGAAATCTAATTTTAATAGTTCTTCAATTTCGCTTGCACTAAACTCTGGCAGGTCTTGCGGAAAAAATAAGCCTTGTTGTTTACCAAGCCCCTGCTTAACTGCCTGTGCAAAACTTACTTGTTCGTTATTATCTTTTAAATTATACAGTTTCATTATTTACCCTATTGTCCTTGCCCCTGCGAGATCCAAACGGCAGATATGCACAAAGCCTTCATCATTCTGAATATAATGTTGTTGCAAGTAATCCGCCATATTTTCAGCGATTTGTTTATCATCGCAAATGGCAAACAGTGTCGGCCCCGAACCGGAAATACCACATGCTAACGCACCAATTTCTTTGGCATTTTTACGTGCCTCTGCAAACCCTGGCAGTAGCTGAGTGCGATAAGGCTCAGCCACGACATCTTGGATCATTGTTGCAGCAAGTAATGGTTGGTTAGTATGGCATGCATGGATAAAACCAGATAAATACCGGCCATGATTTACAATGTCATGGCGTGGGTAGCTATCAGGGAGAATAGCACGCGCTTCTGCTGTCGATACTTTAATTCCCGGATACGCCATTACCCAATACCAGTTTTCAAATGCAGGCACAGGTTGGGAAATAATGCCATTTTGTTCGATGATCAACTGTAGCCCACCTAAGAAACAAGGCGCTACATTATCGTAATGCACGCTACCAGAAATTCGCCCTTCTAATTCGCCCATCATGCCTAATAATTGCGTATCATCAAATGGCTTGTCCGCAAACTCATTTAATGCCATTAACGCGGCAACCACGGAACATGCACTTGAACCAAGACCAGAACCTATTGGCATATTTTTTTCAAGGGTCATTGCAACATTCAACTGTTTGCCAAGGCGTTCACAAAACAGCTGCCAACATTGGTAGACAATATTGTGTTCGTTCTTTTTCGGTAACTTAGCAACGAATTTACCTTTGTTCGTTAGCGAGAAAGTATCCGCAGCTTCAACGGTGACACAATCACCTAATAATGAGCCATCCGCAGGGGAGACCGCCGCTCCAAGGACATCAAACCCAACGCTAACATTACCTATTGAAGCTGGTGCATAAACTTTAATCACTTCTTAAACTCCCAATTTCCATGAAAGGGTACGCAGCATATCTGCAAATACACCAGCAGCAGTAACATCATTACCTGCGCCATAACCCCTTAAGACTAAAGGAATTGGTTGGTAATAGCGTGTATAGAAAGCCAGTGCATTTTCGCCATTTTTAACCTTGAAGAGTGGGTCATTGCCATCAACAGCAACAATTTTAACCTGACAGCGCCCTTCTTCAATTAACCCAACATAGCGTAACACTTTTTCTTCTGCTTCTGCGGCTTTTATACGCTGAGCAAACTGTACATCTAATTGTGGTAAACGAGCCATAAATTCAGCAACAGAGCCGCTGCTATCGAAATCCATAGGTAAAACAGGTTCAATTTCAATATCTTGTAGCTCTAAGTCATAACCTGCTTCGCGGGCTAAAATCAATAATTTACGTGCTACGTCCATACCGGATAAATCATCGCGAGGGTCTGGTTCTGTAAAGCCTTTCTCTTTTGCCAGCGCCGTTGCCTCAGATAAAGACATGCCCTCATCAAGCTTACCAAAGATAAAGGACAGTGAGCCCGATAAAATACCACTAAAGTGAACTAATTCATCCCCTGCATTGAGCAAATTTTGTAAATTTTCAATAACAGGTAAGCCCGCACCAACGTTTGTATCATAGAGAAATTTACGTTTCGAGCTTTCTGCTGCGCCACGCAATTGGTGGTAGTAATCCATGGATAATGTATTGGCTTTTTTATTTGGCGTGACGACGTTAAAACCATCTTTTAAGAAATTCACATATTGCTCTGCAATTTCTTGATTGGAAGTACAATCGATAATCACAGGGTTTAAGAAATGATACTCGCGTTCTAAACGGATCAAACGGCTTAAGCTAAAAGGTTCTTTTGCTTCCGCTAATTCAGCTTTCCAGTTAGCTAAATCAATGCCTTGCATATCCGTTAACATTGCACGTGAGTTTGCGATACCACACACACGCAGGTCGATATGCTTTTGCTTCAACCATTGTTGCTGACGGTGTATTTGTTCAATCAATGCATTTCCCACCCCACCGACTCCGATGATAAAGGCTTCAATCACTTGCTCTGCATTGAACAACATTTGGTGACAAAGACGTACCGCCGTGGTTCCCGCCTCGTTCGCAATTACGGCTGAAATAGAGCGCTCAGATGAGCCTTGTGCAATAGCAACAATATTGATATTGCCACGGGTCAATGCAGAGAAAAAGCGCGCTGAAATACCTTTCAATGTACGCATGCCATCACCGACTACAGAAATAATCGCTAATTGCTCCATCACGCCCAGTGGGTCTAATACGCCATCTTTCAACTCTAAATAGAATTCATCTTCTAGTGCAGCGCGAGCACGCTGTAGTTCATTATGTGGCACACAGAAACTGATGCTGTACTCTGATGAAGATTGGGTGATCAACACGACTGAAATGCCTTTACGTGACATGACAGAGAAAATACGTGCAGCCATGCCCACCATTCCTTTCATACCAGGCCCCGATACGTTGATCATTGCCATGTTATTTAAGTTAGTGATCCCCTTAACTGGTGTGCTGTCATCCGTTTGACCATCCCCAATCAGAGTACCGGGAGCACTTAGGTTAGTGGTATTTTTAATTAGGCAAGGTATTTGGAATTGGGCGATAGGAGCGATTGTACGAGGATGAAGAACTTTGGCGCCAAAATAAGATAACTCCATGGCTTCTTGATAAGACATCCCCTTCAATAAGCGTGCGTCAGGTACTAAACGCGGGTCACAAGTATACACACCATCAACATCAGTCCAAATTTCACAACAATCTGCACGTAAGCAAGCTGCCAATACCGCGGCGGAGTAATCAGAACCATTGCGGCCTAACACTACTAGTTCGCCTTTATCATTCCCAGCGGTAAAACCAGCCATTAAGACAAAGTGATCTTTGGGAATATTTAAAGCAGCAATACGTTTTGTCGATTCATTTATATCAACAGTAGATTCAAGGTAATGCCCTTTTGCTAATAGGCTTTCAACTGGATTAATCACTGTCACATTATGACCACGAGCTTTTAATACAGATTCCATAATAGCAATAGAGAGCTTTTCACCACGGCAGATAATTGTAGCGTTGATGCTATCAGGGCATTGACCTAGGAGAGTAATACCATGCAGTACTTGTTTGATTTGTGCGAATTCTTGTTCTGTAAGTTTTTTCAGCTTGTCATATTCGAAACCAGGCTGTTTTTCTTTCAATCCTTTTAAAAGGTTAGCAAAAATCATTTCGGCATCATTTACATGCGTGATGACATCTTGACCTGCAACCGTTTTTTCAATCATAGCAACCAGATGGTTAGTGATTTTTGCTGGTGCTGATAGCACCAGTGCCACTTGCCCATCTGCTAATTTACTTTCAGCGATGTCAGCAACATTTAGTACCCGTTCGTCATTTGCAACCGAAGTACCGCCAAATTTAAGCACACGCATGGTATTTCTCTCCTGAATTAACACCAAAAAAAAGCCCGCATCTTATGGGGATGCGGGCTTTTTCATTTTTATTTTTTGGATGCGTCAGCCCGCCCCGTTTCCTGTGGTTACGGTGGTGGTGGTAATAATAATAGTCAGGCTGATATTACGCATAAATTCTGTCTGTCTCTTAGATCTTTTGGGTTTCTCCCTATACGGTTAAAGCAATCGGCATAATTTGTCAAATTTATTTGATTCCAACCCCTTTAACAAAACAGTTTTTCAATAAAAACCCCTCTAGGAAAAGGGAAAAAATCTTCATAAAAAAACAAAAACCCCACCAGTACCAGCTTTAACAACCAAAATAATTTAAATTAGCAGATGAATAATTTTTTGCGATTTTAATGGATTATTTGTTTATTAAATAAGCAAATAAATACAATGATGGGATTTGATAAAAGTTATGTACCACTAAAAATAAGCAGGAATTTCCACCAAGATGAGTCAGAAAAAACCCATGTTCCAATTAACCTGATAGAGACTTATTTCTAGTTGTAGATCAATGCATGGGGTTTTGTGATTTACCGGGAAAGTTGATCGTTATCATATGGGCTTAATCTGAAAATATCTGATATCACTCTCTACATTTACACTCATATTCGTTGTTTAGCATAATCTCCACCAATTTATGCTTTATTTAAATGTAAAAATATTGTTAGTAAATTTCTTCACCCTTAAAATAACATAAGTATATCTACTTATTTACAGTCATAAACGACTCATCATATTACTTCATAGACACTTTACTTCTAGTTTAGAAGCGTTTGCTCTCTATCATTTAAACAAAACAACCTGTCAAAATTCGAGATGAGTCACAAATCAGACATTATTTTTGATGGTATATTGGGGGAATTGCAGATTAAATTCTTTAATTTCAAGTCAAAGCAACAACCCTCATATTCGTCTTCTGCATTTTGACCGACTATCTGATATCTAAATCGCATGTTAATTTATATAATTATGTACCTAACAATTTTTGTTAACGTGCTACAATTGATTTTGATATGTATCAACAAAAGTTAGTTTTTTAGGTGGTAAATGCAGTATTAGCTGTTATATTGCTGTTAACAGCCCAATATTGGGAAAGTGCTTATATTTTGGCTAGTTTTTTAGAGCCATTTGCTGCAAAAGCAACATAATGTCACTGTTGGATTTTGAAACAAATTTATACTCATAAACGTGTTTTTTCAGAGAAAAATATAATAACCACCTAACTGAAAACGGCTTGTGAGTTCAGTATTTTTATTTTAATACTTTAGGTAGCAACTATGCAGACCCCACACATTTTGATTGTTGAAGACGAAATAGTCACACGCAATACGCTGAAAAGTATCTTTGAAGCTGAAGGCTATGTGGTTCATGAGGCAACTGATGGCGAAGAGATGAACAACGTTCTCTCCGAACATGACATCAATTTAGTCATCATGGATATTAACTTACCAGGTAAAAATGGCTTATTACTTGCTCGTGAATTACGTGAGCAAGAAAGTATTGCGTTAATGTTCTTAACTGGCCGTGATAACGAAGTTGATAAAATTCTCGGTCTGGAAATCGGTGCTGATGACTATATCACCAAACCATTTAACCCACGCGAATTAACTATTCGTGCGCGTAACTTACTGTCACGTACCATGAATTTGGCTGGCGGTACTGAAGAGCGTCGTTTGGTTGAAAGCTATAAATTTAATGGTTGGGAATTAGACATTAATAGCCGTTCATTAGTTAGCCCTGCTGGTGAACACTACAAATTGCCGCGCAGTGAGTTCCGTGCAATGCTGCATTTCTGTGAAAACCCAGGGAAAATTCAGACTCGAGCTGACTTACTGAAGAAAATGACTGGCCGTGAATTAAAACCTCATGACAGGACTGTTGACGTGACTATCCGTCGTATTCGTAAGCACTTCGAATCTACGCCTGACACACCAGAAATTATTGCCACTATCCACGGTGAAGGTTACCGTTTCTGTGGTGATTTAGACGAATAATTAACAACCTAATTATTTGCATTATAGTTATCGAAATCCGCTGTCTTTTAAGCAGCGGATTTTTTTATGAGTGGCATCCATACTATCAGAGGATTGCAGCCCAAACACTCGTCATAATCACCACGGCATGATCGGTACAGCACTTAACGCATTTTTCGGTGAGCCGTCGATCATTTTGTCTGAATACGTTAAATAAACCAGTGTGTTACGTTTCGGGTCATAAAAACGAACCACTTGCAGTTTTTTGAAAACTAACGATGTGCGCTTTTGAAAAACAACTTGGCCTTTTGTTGGTTTACGCTTTACACGGTCGCTCAGTTCAATCGGACCAACTTGCTGACATGAAATAGCAGCATCAGAAGTATCTTCCGCTAACCCCAACCCCCCTTTGATACCACCCGTTTTTGAGCGACTCAAATAACAGGTAACGTTATCAACATCAGGGTCATCAAATGCTTCCACGACAATTTTATGGTCAGGGCCGAAAATCTTAAATACAGTATCGACTGAACCGATTTCTTCAGCGAAAGTAATACAAGGCAACGCTGATAATAATGACGCGAGAACAATATTTTTTAATCTGGAACAACGCATACTGGGTTTCCTATTCAACTCACAATCGGTAAACCTCGTATCAATACAAGGTTAATTATTCACTTTTCTAACTAATTCTCAAATACAACTCATTTACTATAAACGAAAAAGGTAACTTGATATAGAATAGCGATTCATTGATAGATTATATCTGTACTATAAGTCGCATTGGCTGGGGATATACATGGATCAAACTAATATTATTCGCGACTTGCTTCGCTGGATAGATGACAACCTTGATAAACCACTCTCGCTGGATAATGTTGCCGCAAAAGCAGGCTACTCTAAGTGGCATTTACAAAGAATGTTTAAAGAAGTCACTGACCAAGCGATTGGTGCTTATATTCGAGCCAGAAGACTTTCTCGTGCTGCGGTTGCACTGCGCTTAACAAGCCGCCCAATTCTTGATATTGCGCTACAGTATCGCTTTGACTCGCAACAAACTTTTACGCGCGCATTTAAAAAACAGTTTAACCTGACACCGGCTTTCTACCGCCGTAGTGAGGAGTGGTGTGCTACTGGGATTTGCCCACCGATTATCTTAGATAATCATATAAATATCGAACATGAATTTATGCAAATGCCTGAACTGCAATTGGTCGGTTTGGAGCAAAGCTGTTCTTATGCTTTAGAGGAATGGTCAACCGCATGTTCAGAAATGCGCCAAACGTTTTGGCATTATTATTTAGATAATACCACCAAGATTGCTTCTGAGGTGTTCGGGCTGCATCATGCAATCCATAACCCTGAAAAAGAAGACGAGCAAACTGTGTTCTATACCACAGCAGTTAGGCCTGAAGATGCAAGTTTCAATACTAATCAGTATACCAATTTGACATTACCGAGTGGTAAGTATGTGAAATTTTCATTTAATGGCGTGCCTACCCGAAATGCGTTACAGGAGTTTTTATACCAAATTTATGGTGTTTATTTACCCAAACTCAATTTAACGCGTCGCCCTGGGTATGATATTGAACATTACCGACTAAAAAATATCGACTTGCATAATATCACACCAGAAAGTGATGACCCTAAAACGCATATCGATACGTTTGATTATTATGTTCCTATCAAAGCAGACGGTACTAAAGCACGCTAAGCTGAGGGAGTTTCATTACATTGAAACTCCTTACTTTTCAATAATTAGCCTTGTTGTTCATCAAGGGCTGGCTGCGTTAAATGAGTCACTTCCCCCGCAGTTTCGACTATCCACCCATTCGCAAGCCATGGGCTGTTTTGGTAGTCTACTCGAGATAATGAGCAATTACGTAAACGTAAGCGGCGCTCTGAATACGCAGGAACCCCCATAATACGGCTAATTAAAGTACTTAGTGCGATGCCATGGCTTACAAGCAGGGGTCGACTCCCTTCGGGGAGATCTAAGCAACTATTTAATGCCGCAAACATACGCGTATAGAGTTCTTCCATCGATTCCCCCTCAGGGATTCGACCACCACGAGTGCCGTCAATCAAGCTTTTACGCCACTGTTCTTCTTCTGAGGTTAACGACTCAATCGCTCTTTGTTCAAGAACCCCCATATTTAGTTCACGTAGACGCGGTTCTGTGGTAATTTCACATCCGCATACACTTGCAATTATTTGTGCAGTTTCCAGTGTGCGTCCCATATCACTAGTGATAATATGGGTAATGCCTTCTGATTTTATCCTTTCAGCCACCTGCCTTGCTTGCAGTCGTCCAGTGGCTGTCAGAGGGCTATCGGATTGTCCCTGGATGCGACGAGCTAAATTCCATTCAGTTTCGCCATGGCGAACAAGATAAACCTGTAACATAGATGTGTTCCGTTATTACTTTTCGAAGTATGTGTTCAAAGGAAAATAATTAATGTACCAAGTTATAGCTGCAACGACTAATCCTGCCAAAATTAAAGCGATCCATCTAGCTTTCGATGCTGTATTTGGGGCTGGCAGTTATCAAATTGAAGATATTAATGTCGATAGCAGTGTTCCACAGCAACCTATCGGTAATAATGAAACCCGTACAGGGGCTAGACAACGCGTAATGGCTTCAAGACAAGTTCGCCCTGAAGCAGACTTTTGGGTCGGTATCGAAGCAGGCATTGAAGATGATATGACTTTTGCTTGGATAGTTATTGAACATAAGCAAATACGCGGCGAGTCTCGCTCTGCGAGTATTATGATCCCAGAAAAAATTCTGGCAGGTATTCGTGAAGGTCGTGAACTTGGCGATGAAATGGCCTTTTTGACCGGTATTGATAATATCAAACAACAAGGTGGCGCTATTGGTTTTTTCACCGACGGGGTATTAACCCGCACAAGTGTTTACCAACAAGCCTTAATTTTGGCCTTAGTTCCCATTAAGCATGAAATTTATAAAGAGCTAAACCAAGTAGAAGACTAATTATACTTAAAATAATTAAAATTGCATGTGCGATTAAACATCACGCTTTTCACACTAAAGTATGGGAAACCATACTTTTTTTGTGTCTATTAATTTTAAAAATAGATAAATGCCAATACTCAAAATAGTTCGAATTGTAGGTAGGCGGCAAGTCGCACTAAGCCCTAGGAGCATACATAAGTATGTGGCTAGGGTTAGCAAGCGCAGCCAACACCCCTGCTATTTTAAAATAGATAAATGCCAATACTCAAAATAGTTCGAATTGTAGGTAGGCGCCAAGTCGCGCTAAGCCCTAGGAGCATACATAAGTATATGACTAGGGTTAGCAAATGCAGCTAACACCCCTGCTATTTTAAAATAGATAAATGCCAATACTCAAAATAGTTCGAATTGTAGGTAGGCGGCAAGTCGCGCTAAGCCCTAGGAGCATACATAAGTATGTGACTAGGGTTAGCAAGCGCAGCCAACACCCCTACAATTTGAAATATGAAGAGTATTTTAGAGAAGTTGAGACTCGAGCCAAGCCTTCACATCCAATGGAGCCGATTTTAAACTATTCGAACCTCGCGTTATGGTCGCTATCCCCACTCCGAGTTCATTTTTAAGTTCTCTTTGGCTCATTTCGCCGCGCATTAGCTCTTGCACTATTTTAACTCGGGTCGATAAGGCTGTACGCTCATCTGGCGTAAGTAATAACTGAAGAACTGGCAAATGGATATCTTGTTCAAATGCCAATTGTAATAAATTCACAAAGCGCAGCCAGTCAGCGTTCTCATCCGCGGTCAAAGCCGGGTCATATTGTTGATTTGCTGTCATCGTCTATCCATCCATACTATTTAACTAGTACAGATAATAACACACTCTTATTAGAAATCATCAACCAAACACAAAGCGATTGCCAAGATGCCAAATAATGTGAGTTATACGCTAAAGCATTCGTACTGTAGCAAGGCGATCAGCGAGGATAGCTCGGGGAGCATACACCTGTATGTAACACGAAGCCCCAATAAAACGAAATATAAAAAATATGAATACTCAAAATAGTTCGGATTGTAGGTAGGAGGCAAGTGATGCTAAGCCCTAGGAGCACACACAAGTATGTGACTAGGGTTAGCAAACGTAGCCAACACCCCTACAATTCGAAATATGAAGAGTATCTTTAGTATTTCATATTCCATTCATTAGGAAGCAAAATCTTCATACCTTTTTGCCCCATAAAATGGCGATAAAACAAGTCATAGGATAAAACGTTTTTCACATAACCACGGGTTTCAGAAAACGGAATACTTTCAACAAATGCAATTGCATCAATGCGTCCGCCACTATTACCTAACCAACGAGTTACCCTTGAAGGGCCTGCATTATAGGCTGCGCTGGCTAAAATACGGTTATTTCCAAACTGCTGGTATACATCTTCAAGATAGGCAGTTCCTAACTCGATATTGGTAGTTGGATTAGTCAACTGACTCGTATTCACATAATTAATACCTTGCTTTTTAGCGGTATGTTTCGCTGTTGCTGGCATTAACTGCATTAAACCTGTAGCCCCTACGGGTGAGCGTGCTTGTGGGTTCCAAGCGCTTTCTTGGCGAGCAATTGCCATGGCATAACTCTTTGGAATATCTTTTGATTTTGTATAGAGGCTAAATTCTTTATCCCACGCCAATGGGAAGCGCTCTTCCAAGTGATCCCACAATTTTGCTGTGATCGTAGCTTGAACGCTAAGATCGGGCCACTTGTTATCAAATGCATAACGCGCAAGCTGTTCTTGTTGATTAGCAGGGAGAGAAGCCACTAAGCTAACCCATTCAGAACGCGCAAGATTTTCCAGTTCCCAGTACATTAACTCACGCACGCGTTGCACTTCAGGTAACTGATTAATACTGGCATCAGGCTTAGCGGCAGTATTGACATAGACAGGGTATTCAATATTTAAAACCTGCGCAGCAACCATTGGGTAAAAACCACGTTTCTTGGTTAATTCACGAAGCTTTGCTTCACCCTCGGCTTTCTTACCCGCATCAATGAGCGTAATAGCCTGCCAGTATTGCCATTCTTCTTTATTTTTCACATCAGCAGGTAATTGCCTCAGCCACGCGGCTACTCCGGTTTTATCCCCTGCCCCTAAAGCAAGGCGGACTCGGCGTTCTTTCAGTGATGATGAATGACTTTCCTGAATAGTTTCATCGCGCCATTGCGCCTGTTCTGGCGTGACATCCCCCATATATTGCCATGCGATACTATCTTTAAGCGCTTGGCTTTCTGTCATATTCATTTTTTGTGCAGAACTTACCGTATTTAATACTGCACGAGCTGCATCTGGGGATTGACGTGCATAGCGGCTAAAGCCTGCTGTCGTGGCTTGGCGAGTAAAGTCGGTAGGAGTTACTGTTTTAGCAAAAGTGACAACAGACGCTGGGTCATTTTGTAGTTTAATCAGCGCATCGCCTATCGTTTTATAACTCGGTGGTAAACGTTTAGCCAAATAGCTCGCAATCGAAGTATTCCCTTCTTTAATTGCCAAACTAATACGCTCAAGGGTCATTTCAGGGGTTAAATAACCTTCTTTTTCCCATTCATTGAAAAGCTTATCACACGCTGATGGCATAGAACGGCCGTTTAACCACGCTTTCTCTGCACCTTGCCAAGCAACTTGCTTGTTACCTACTGCCCAATTTGCAAAATAAAAATTACATTGTGCTTCAGCCGGCTTTGGAGCTTCAGGACTAAATTCCAACAATGATTTCCATTCTTGGCGGCGTGCTAATTCATTAACAAAGCGAGTTTTTAAATTTTTTGCGACAGGTAGCGTCGGGTAAGTGTTAATAAATTCCTGAACTTGGCGAGGTGATACAATATCTAAGTCTTGAGTTAGCTCACGATAAGCAAGATAAGGGTAAAGTGGATAATCATGCAAGGTCGGCAGTAAGCGCTCGACTTCATCCATTTTATTGGCATCCCATGCAACCTTAATTGCCTGATAGCGCTCCCGCTGCGCTTGTAAGGAATCAGCCCATACGGTGCTGGAAACCAGCAACATTGTTACTGGTACTGCCGCTAACCAACCTTTCATATTCACTCGCTCCATCGCTAAACTAAAGTCAAACTACAGGGAAAACCTTAACCTATATATACACATATCCCAAATAATTCGAGTTGTAGGTAGGCGACAAGCGAAGATAGACAGAGAGCATAGATAAACTATGTGACTCGGCTAGCTGAGCGCAGTTAACACCACTGCAACTTGAAGGATTACGGGTATATTAAGCATATATCAATACTATGAATGCTACCGAAAGTTTTTATTTAGTAACAGCGGAGAGTTCTTGATTATTTCGACTTTACAGTCTTTTACGTATCAGCCACTTTATGAATGATTTAAAGTCTCTGCCCCTCGGCAATATTCAGCGCAATCAGTTGTATTCGTAACTTTGTTATGTGTTTCGATTAAATACCTGACGTAACGCCCATTTTAAAAAAGTATTCAATTCCTTTATGTTTATCATGGGTAACTCCCTGTATAGCGCATCACATCACTACATCCCCATGAGTTGATAATAGAAAGTCATCAAGCTTGTCTCACTGAGAGGGAGGGATGGATGATCTCCTGATGTTCAGGTATAGTTCTAGAAAATTATATGGCTGTTTATTAAATGCTTTTCAGCCTAAGCTTGTTAAAGCAAAATAAACTAAAAAACTAAAGTTCCCTTTATAAATCAAAAGGTAAATAAATTGGCTCAATACGTTTATAGTATGTATCGGGTTGGAAAAATTGTTCCACCGAAACGTCATATTTTAAAAAATATCTCTCTGAGCTTCTTTCCGGGGGCTAAGATCGGTGTTTTAGGTCTAAACGGGGCGGGTAAATCAACATTACTGCGTATCATGGCAGGTATTGATACCGATATCGAGGGTGAAGCGCGTCCTCAACCAGGTCTAAAAATTGGTTACCTACCACAAGAACCAAAACTCAACCTTGAACACACAGTGCGTGAAGCCGTTGAAGAGGCCGTTGGTGAGGTTAAACGTGCATTGACCCGCTTAGATGAAGTCTATGCGGCTTATGCAGAAGAAGGCGCGGATTTTGATAAACTGGCCAAAGAACAAGGCGAGTTAGAAGCCATTATTTCTGCGCAAGATGGCCACAACCTTGATAACCAACTAGAACGTGCTGCTGATGCATTACGTCTTCCCCCTTGGGATGCAAAAATAGAGAATCTATCTGGGGGGGAGCGCCGCCGAGTGGCGATTTGCCGCCTGCTGCTAGAAAAACCAGATATGCTGTTACTCGATGAGCCAACCAACCACTTAGACGCAGAGTCTGTGGCGTGGTTAGAGCGCTTCTTACACGACTATGAAGGTACCGTCGTAGCTATCACGCATGACCGTTACTTCCTTGATAACGTAGCAGGTTGGATCCTTGAGCTTGACCGTGGTGAAGGCATTCCTTGGGAAGGTAACTATTCTTCTTGGCTTGAGCAAAAAGATGCTCGTTTAGCCCAAGAGGCCTCAACTGAAGCGGCTCGCCGTAAGTCTATCGAGAAAGAGCTTGAGTGGATACGTCAAAACCCTAAAGGCCGTCAATCGAAAGGGAAAGCGCGTCTGGCGCGTTTTGAAGAACTTAATAACGTTGAATATCAAAAACGTAACGAGACCAGTGAGCTATTTATTCCACCAGGTCCACGTTTAGGTGATAAGGTTATTGATGTTGAAAACCTAAGCAAATCATATGGCGACCGCGTTCTGATTGATAACCTGAGCTTCTCCATTCCTAAAGGGGCAATTGTTGGGATTATCGGGCCGAACGGTGCGGGTAAATCAACACTATTTCGGATGATTTCAGGGCAAGAACAGCCTGATTCTGGCTCCATCACTGTTGGTGAAACCGTGAAGATTGCCTCTGTTGATCAGTTCCGTGATTCCATGGATGACAGCAAAACTGTTTGGGAAGAGATTTCTAACGGTCAGGACATCATGCGTATCGGTAACTTTGAAATTCCTAGCCGTGCTTATGTTGGCCGCTTTAACTTTAAAGGCATTGACCAAGGTAAGCGCGTCGGTGAGTTATCTGGTGGTGAACGTGGTCGTTTACACTTAGCTAAACTACTGCAAGTGGGCGGTAACGTCTTGCTACTCGATGAACCAACCAACGACCTCGACGTAGAAACTTTACGTGCGTTGGAAAACGCCCTATTAGAGTTCCCGGGCTGCGCAATGGTTATTTCCCATGACCGTTGGTTCCTTGACCGTATTGCAACACATATCATTGATTATCAAGATGAAGGGAATATCAGCTTCTTCGAAGGTAACTTCTCTGAATATGAAGATTACAAGAAACGTACATTAGGTGCCGAAGCGCTGCAGCCACATCGTATGAAGTATAAGCGTATGACCAAATAATCCTTGTCATAATTTAGAATTATAGCGGTGTTGGCTGCTTTTGTGAGACCTAGTCACATACTGGTGTATGCTCCTAGGGACTCACTCTCTTGCCGCCTACCTATAATTCAAATTATTTAAGGGATCGATATCATATAGATAGAATCAAAACGGCATCATTCGATGCCGTTTTTTATTGGGTGACTTTATTTATAAGTCATCCAACATCAATAACTGCTGAACGAGGGTTACACATTCTAAGAAACGCGTATCGTAATCAGAGGACTCTACACGTACAAACTCAATATTATTTTTCTTAAGCATTTCAATGAGTAAGTTTTGGAAAGCTTTGCGGTCTTTATCGCTTCCTAAACTTCTTAAACCATCAGCCACCCACGGCGTGTTATTTTCCAGTACTATCACCAAATCAAATCGGTATTCATCGATCAGTGCCTGAACGAATGGATGCTCTTTGCCTTCATAGCGTAAACAGAAGGCTTGCGTTGTCACAAAGTCCGTATCAATAAACGCCACTTTATTGGCATATTTTACTGCAAAATCAATATATTGTGCATGACCCAAGGCGATTTTATCGTAATCTGAATATTGCAATGCCATTTCGTCACCACCTAAATGGCTAAAAACATAATCGCGCCCATACTCCCATGCACTACTGGTATTAAAAATGTTGGCTAATTTGTTAACTAAGGTAGATTTCCCACTTGATTCGCCTCCTAAAATCGCCACCTTCCGGACAAAGAAAGGTTTAACTTCCGTTGGAATGTAATCCCAATAGCGAAACGGTGCCTGACGAATTTGGTTACCACTGATATTCATAAAGGTGCGCTCAGGGTCAACCAAAACAGTTTCAATACCTAAATATTTTTTGTAGCGAGGAGCATCGTTTGCCTCCCCCGAATAAATAAAACTAGGGTGGATATTGTGCTTTTTCAAAAAGCCTTTCATACCATCGCTCCACACTTCCCAGCCGTGTGGATAAGGCTCTATGCCATTTTCATCAAATGAATGAATGTGAATGTTTTTTTGATATTTAAAGGTTTGCAGTAACCAACGCAGCCGGTCACTGACAGTTGGTTGTTGTGACATTGAACTATTAATAAACAGGTCTTTATCACGAGGTTCATCATGGCAAAGGATTACATGCAGTTCATCCACTTGGCTGCAAGCACGTTGGATCAAATAAATATGCCCTGTGTGTAGTGGGTAAAATTTGCCAAATACCACGCCGATCGTTTTTTGCTTATTGGGATATTCAAGGCCTAAAAAACGATGAAGAGCCGCTATTTTTTGGGCACTTGGGCTCTTGATTTTATCGTTTATCAACTGGCTGAGGTAGCCTTTGGTCATATCTGTCGCATCAGCCACTTGCTGGAGAGTGTAACCCGCTCGTTTGATTGCGTTTTTAAGATAGTCAAATTCAGCCATTTATTTTCCTTTTTACTCTTAGTAATAAGCGTTATAGCTCATCTAAAATGCTGAGCGCATCCGCCAACTTTTTCACCCCGTAGACTTTCATGTCTGGCGGCGATTTTTTGGGCATATTAGCATGAGGCACAATCGCACGTTTAAAACCGTGTTTTGCCGCCTCAGAGATACGCTCTTGCCCGCTTGGAACCGGACGGATTTCCCCTGCTAGCCCAACTTCGCCAAACACCACAAGATCCCTAGGTAACGGCCGGTCTCGAAAACTTGAAACTAAAGAAAGCAATAACGCCAAATCAGCACTGGTCTCAGTCACTTTGACGCCACCCACCACATTCACAAAAACATCTTGGTCCGACATTTGTAAGCCACCATGACGGTGCAACACGGCCAGCAAAATTGCTAAGCGGTTTTGTTCAAGCCCGACAGCAACCCGACGTGGATTAGACATCATCGAATGGTCAACTAGGGCTTGGATCTCCACCAGCAATGGCCTCGTCCCTTCCCAGACCACCATAACGGAACTGCCAGAGGTCACTTCATCACCGCGACTTAAGAAAATTGCCGATGGGTTATTGACCTCTTTAAGCCCTTGCTCCGTCATAGCAAATACCCCGAGTTCATTAACGGCACCAAAACGGTTTTTATGGCTACGTAACGTGCGAAAACGGTTATCGGCATCACCATCAAGCATGATAGAACAGTCAATACAGTGCTCAAGGACTTTTGGCCCCGCAAGTGAACCATCCTTTGTGACATGGCCTACCATAATAATCGCAACACCGCGGGTTTTCGCAAAGCGAGTCAGATACGCGGCTGTTTCACGAACTTGCGCCACACTGCCCGGTGATGATTGGATATCGGCCATATGCATCACTTGGATGGAGTCTATTACCATTAGTTTCGGCTGTTCTTGTTCCGCGGTTAAACAAATTTGTTCAATACTGGTTTCGGATAGCATATTGAGCGAATCTGTTGGCAAACCAAGTCGATGCGCACGCATCGCCACTTGTTGCAATGACTCTTCCCCAGTGACATAGAGGGTTTTCATTTCACGTGAAAGCAAGCACATGGTTTGTAGCAATAATGTACTTTTACCCGCCCCCGGGTTCCCGCCAATTAAAATGGCACTACCCGGCACAACGCCTCCGCCTAGCACCCTATCAAATTCTTTAAAGCCTGTAGTAAAACGAGGAAGTTCTTCGAGGCTGATTTCAGATAATTTCTGAACCTTACTTACCCCAGCCGCATTCCCTGCATAGCCCGTTAAACGGTCATTACGTGATGAAGAGCTTGTTGAGGCCAGACGCACTTCTGTAATGGTATTCCATGCATGGCAAGCACTACACTGCCCTTGCCAACGTGGATAATCCGCCCCGCATTCATTACAGACAAACGCCCTTTTTACCCCTTTCGCCACAGCAAACTCCTCTTGATAATTAACTTAGTTTTAGATTATTGCTATCTCACAAACCATAAAATATCGATATCAATATTCAAAATAGTTCGGGTTGTGGCTAGGCGGCAAAAGAGGATGTCTTGGGGAGCATACAAAAGTATGTGACCCAAGCAGCCGAGTGCAGCCAACACCGCCACAGCGCAAACCATAAAATATCGATACCAATATTCAAAATAGTTCGGGTTGTGGCTAGGCGGCAAAAGAGGATGTCTTGGGGAGCATACAAAAGTATGTGACCCAAGCAGCCGAGTGCAGCCAACACCGCCACAGCGCAAACCATAAAATATCGATACCAATATTCAAAATAGTTCGGGTTGTGGCTAGGCGGCAAAAGAGGATGTCTTGGGGAGCATACAAAAGTATGTGACCCAAGCAGCCGAGTGCAGCCAACACCGCCACAGCACGAAATATAACGAATATTTAGCGTTCCTCGTGCTTCAAGCCCCCGCTCAACACACACATCACCCCCATGAGATCCGCGTGACGAATAGCCACCTTCGCCCTTGCATACACCTTTGGTTTCGCATGATATGCAATACCCAGCCCTGCTTTACGGATCATCTTCAAGTCATTTGCCCCGTCGCCGATTGCCACTGTTTGTTCGATAGGTATTTCCAGTTTTTCAGCTAGTTTGACCAACGTTTGGGCTTTATATTTTGCATCGACTATTGGCCCTTTGACTTTACCAGTCAGTTTGCCATTTTTAACTTCGAGCTGGTTAGCAACTGCGGCTGCGAGTTTTAACCGCTGCTGCAAATCATTAGCAAAGAAAGTGAACCCACCAGAAGCTATCGCAATATGCCAATTCATGGCTTGAAGTTTACGCACCAAATTAGTCAACCCTGGCATCAAAGGCAATGTTTCCAATACTTGGTCAAGAATTGACGCATCTGCACCTTCTAGTAAGCTAACGCGTGCGCGCAAGCTTTCGGTAAAATCTAGCTCCCCTTGCATTGCACGCTCTGTCACCTCTGCGACTTGCTCACCAACACCGGCTAAACGAGCAATTTCATCAATACATTCAATTTGAATGGCAGTTGAGTCCATATCCATCAATAACAGACCTGGTGAACGCAAACGTGGAATTTGCCCTAGCGGTACCACATCTAATAAACATTCATCAGCGAGCTTTTTAATCCTAGGGGTAATACTCCCAGCGATTCTGACAACTTGGTAATCATCAATACGCCATGAGGACACAATCACAATCGCGATCCCTAATCGCTGTTGGAAATTACTGATCCTAGCTTTATCTAATCCACGGCCATATAGTAGCCACCCACTGTCACCTGCACGGTAATCCAGAGGCATCACTTCTTCACCACTCAAAGAAAGTGGCAAACCGGGCCATTTTTGGATCTCGTCGGGTAAATAACAATAGGTCAAACTCGTTGACATGAAAATTAGCTCCTGTAATCGATGTAATCTTTATTTTAATGATGAGTTGCGAGTAGCCGAACGAAGCCACTATACTTAACGCCAACGCCTTAGTTTTTGCGCCGATTAACTATGTATACTATTTAAATCTTATATACCGCTGCAATTTATACCTTAAATCACTCATTTTAGGTAGTGAAGTGCCGCTAACAATACGATAACCTGAAGTATGACGGATATACTGACAAAGAGCATCAACTAACCAAATGAAACAAACTTTTAGGCTACATAAAACAGTCATTATTGTTATCTGCATTGCGCTGGTAACCTTACTTATGCATGGTGTTTCATATTTGGGTAATAGCCAAAACCAAAACCGAATTGAACAGTTTAAACAATTGACCTACGTGCTCGCAGAACAAGTCGCTTTCAGCTTATCCGATTATATTGTCCCCGGCAGCAAAGATTTTAATTTAGACCGAATTAATGCCAATTTAAATAACATTGCAAAAGATAAGTATATTTTAGATGCCAGCATCTACACTGCCAATGGCGTTCTTGTGACACAAGTCGGCGAACCTGCCACCGTAAAAGAACGGCTAGCTATCGATGGCAATTCATCACTACAAAACTTTCAATATCAATTAGTTGTACCAATCCAAGGGGCAAAAGAGCCAAAGGGCTATTTGCGTTTAACTATCGATACCGAGTTACTTTCTGCTGAAATTCAGCAAGCAGATAACAGTACGAATGTATTAAGGATTTTTATTCTGTTCGCTTTATGTATCGGTTTTGTTTTAGCCAATACATTATTGCGTTTAAAGAAAAAGAAAGGCCACAAACAGCCGCCGCCATTAGTGGTAAATACTGAAGATAACCCTGAAGAAAACGAACCTGATGACCTTACTAGCAAAACAACAATAAAACCTAAACCAGCCCGTCTGAGACGAAAAAAAGAACCTAGGCCATACCGTCCAAAGCGGCCTGCCCCCAAAAGCAAGCCTCCTCAGGCCGATAAATAACTGTTAATTTTAAATCGAAGTAGTATCAAACACGATTGGTGCAACAAATTCGACTCGCCCATCCACCAACAGTGTTTCTGGTGGCATAGGGAAAGGTGCTGCACGTGAAATTGTAGCTAAGGCTTCTTTGTCCAATATTTTAGTTCCCGATGAATTAAATAAACTGGCAGTAATAACCTCACCTTTACTGTCCACAACCACTTTTACCTGAGAAACCCCAGTTGAACGGAAACGCAGGGCCGCACGTGGGTAACGTTTTGACTTTGCAATACGCTGATGGACTTCACTCTGCCAGCCTTGGTGACCGCTTAGTGCAGCAGAGGCATTACTGGAAAAATTTGCCCGACTACTCGCTTCACTCCCCGACGCGGGAGCAGAGGTTACTGTAGACTCTTGATCTGCAGTAGGAACCTCTTCAAGCACTTTTTTCTCTTGTACTGTTTTCTTTTTCGGTGGGCGCTTTTTCTCACTAACTTTGGTTAACGTCCCATTATCTACGATGGCAGTTTCTGGTAATTTTTCCGTTTTTTCAACTACCTCAGGCAAGACTTCTTCATGCGTTGTGACTTGCTGCTTTGGCGCATGGTTAACCTCAGGCTCAGCCTGCTGCTCTAACTGGTATACCCCGAGTTGTAGTGAAATTGCAGGTGGTAATACCCCTGTTTTCGGGATTGAAGTAGTAAACCATCCGATGAAAATGACTGCCAGTGTTCCATGGAAAAGACAACTTAAAAACAAACCGCCCAGTGGACGGAAAATCGGGCGCTCGAACTTGCCCGTCATACTGCTCATATTCTGCCTCACGACTTTATTTTTTGTTAATTATAGGCATAATACAAACAAAAATGATATTCATTATTATTAGTAAAAACACAGTCTGAAAAATAACCCATTGATTTAATTACAAAAGTAATCTGAGCAGATTATTAATCAGCACAATTCATCGGTCCCCACTCCTTGTTTGTGCATTTTATGATATTAACACCAGCAAAATGACTATTGATAAATCCCTTGCCCGCAAAATTAGCGGAGCATATCAGTCAACATATAGCCAGCTTGTGCGCTTTTTCCGCAATCGGCTAGATAACAGCAATGATGCTGATGATTTATCACAGGATGTGTTTACACTATGGCTTAATCGCAAAGAAAAAACACCAGTAAAAGAGAGCCGAGCTTACCTGTTTAAAATTGCTAATCATGTTTTAATTGATCACTGGCGACGCAACCAACGTCAAACGACATCAGAAACCCCCATTGATGAAGTCATACATGAATTCAATCTTGAACAAAGGCAAGCTGATCCCAGTGAAATTCTGGAACATCAGCAACGTATCCAGCTGTTAAGTGACGCTCTCGAAACATTACCCCCTCGCCGACGAGAAGCTTTTTTACTTTATCGTTTTGATGGGTTATCTCAAAGTGAGATTGCTGAGCGAATGGAAATTTCAATCAGTATGGTGGAAAAACATATTGCGGCAGCACTAGTTCATTGTAAAAAACACCTTGATAATCAGGGCAATAACCCGTAATGACACATAATTCTTTGCAAACATCAGATGATGCAAACCGTATTGATGAGGAAGCGGCGCTGTGGTTTACTCGCATGCACAGCCAACGCATCAGCGCACTTGAAACCGAGCAATTTAAGCAATGGCTCGCGGCTTCGTCTGAACATGCCAAAGCTTATGATGCGATTGCCGCTGTTTGGCGGGAGTTTGACATGCTCCCCCGCCCTGCCAGTGTCGAATTTACAGAGAAAAAACGCCCCTTTTTTCGCCTTTGGCGCCCTTTGGGGAATACCTTAGCGGCTTTTTTTATTGCTGCTGTTCTATTCTTACCCTACAGCCACCTGCCTTCAATGTTACTTAATAACATAACTTTAGTCGCTACAGACGCCCCTAAAGAAGTCACATTACCAGATGGCTCCCAGTTATTTCTTAACCGTAATACCCGTATTCATGTGGCCTACGAAACCCCAGTCCGTAATATTTTACTTGAAAAGGGAAACGTTTATTTTAAAGTAAAATCAAACCCTTACCGCCCATTCATTATCCAAGCGGATAAAAGACGCATTCAAGTCGTTGGCACTGAATTTGAAGTCAATAAAGTCGCACAGCAAGTTTCAGTGAATGTTAGCCAAGGCATTGTCAGCTTTGAAAATACTGACAATGGCCAGCCTATTTTTTTACTGGCGGGGGATAGCGCCGTTAGCCCTACGCCAAATAGCCAAATTACGCGCCAACATATTGACGCGTTAGAAGTTGCCCGCTGGCGTTTTGGTGAATTAGTATTTGTCGATAAACCGCTATCTGAGGTACTTGATGAATTAAGTGGCTATTCGTCAGCCCATGTCGAGCTTTCGCCAGCAAGTTTAGCCAAGAGTAAAATCTCTGGTCGTATTAATTTGCGCCACCCTGAACAGTTCTTTCAAGCTCTCCCATCATTATTACCCGTACAAGTCGTGTATCAAGATAAAAATAACATATTGATTATTCAGAATAAAAAAAATAAATGAAAAATATTTTCATTTGCAGGTGAGGATAATTCTCATTTCACCCTCTTCTTAAGTAGTCATTCTTTTAATGACGCATTTTTCGCACACTTTTTGTGCAGCTTAAGAATAAGGGATATCTATGTCAATTCAGTTTACTCAAAGCCGGTTAAGGCCGCTCGCTCTTGCTGTCGCAGTGAGTAGTGCCATTGTTTGTCAATCAGCTTCTGCGCAAGAACTTACCTTCTCTTTGCCAGAGCAACCCCTTGCTAAGTCTGTTGCTGAAATTAGCCGCCAAGGGCAAATCCAGTTGCTATATGATAAGAGCCAACTTAATGGCCTACGAGCACCTGCATTATCGGGCAACTACTCCGCACAAACCGCATTACAAAAAATACTTATCGGTAGCGGCTTAGAACTTGTCAATGAAAATGGTGTTTTTGTTATCCACCAGCAGAATTTAAACCAAGGCACATTGGTTTTACCGGAAACCCAAGTGTCTGGTGTGATACAAAACCACCCTGCGACCGATGTTATGTCAGCACCGCAATATGTGACTTCTGAAGAAATTAGCCAAAAAAATACGGGCGATGGCAATATCACCGATTTAATGAAGACTAATCCAGCAGTGCAATTTGCCAACAATGACAGTAATTCAATGAACCAAGGGGAAATCAAACCTTCCCGTATCTCAATCCACGGCTCAAGCAGCTACCAAAACGCCTATCGCCTTGATGGAGTAAGCTTTAACAACGATTTTGACCCCGCGGACAATGGTCTTGGTGAAACCTCAACCCGTTTGAGCAGTAGCGACCAAGGGATCTACATCGATAGCCGTCTTATCGACAGTATGACGGTGTATGACAATAACATTCCTGTCGAATTTGGTGGATTTACGGGGGGAACGGTAGAAGTAAATAGCCGCCGCTGGCAAGGGGAAAATAGCGCTCACGCGTATTATCGCTTAACCCGCTCCGGTTGGAACAACCTTTTCCACGATTCCACTCAAGGTATTGATACATCAAAAAATGACACATCCAATCCTGCTCGTTTCCAAAATCGCTATGATAAAAGTGACTTTGGTGGCTGGTTTGAAGCGGGTGTAACCGATAATTCAGGTATCGTATTTTCTGCCTCTCGCCGTAGTTCTACTATTCCAATGACTGTCGTTGGTGGTGAAGCTTATGTGCTTGAAAATAACCAAATCGTACCTTTTGACGGTTTTTACGGTAAAAAAAACCAGCGCCGTATCTCTGATAACTACTTTTTAAAATATTCGATAGATTTATCAGAGAAGAGTTCATTAGATTTGTCTGCCAATTATGCTAATTACGATAGCCGCCTCTTTTCATCAACGATTGCCAATTCAGGATATGACTCAACCCATGATGGGCTTGGCTTCACTGCTGTGTACAAACAAAAATTTGACCTCGGCCAGCTTGAAGTTACCGCAAGTACACAAGACCTGAAAGATGATCGTAAAAATGATCAAAAATACTCTCTAACAATACGTGCATTCGATGACAACTGGAACATGGTTGAACAAAACAGTGGCGGTTTAGGAGACTTGGAATCAAAACAAAAAACTCACGGCTTAAAAACCGTGATGCGCTTTGATCCTAAAGAAGATGCTTTAGGTTTAACTCATACTTCCACTTTAGGGGCTGAGGCGAATTATACCAAAGGGACTTATGTCCGAGATCGTGATTATTTCCGTTATACCTATACCGGAGAGATTGGGCTAGACAACATGTACTCAGGGTACCTTAGCAACATAACGCGTTTCCGCCAAGGCTCATATTCTGCAGATTATACCAACTATGCCATTTTTCTTGATGACAGTATTCAATATGGCAAATTAACGCTACGTCCTGGAGTTCGTCTCGATCGTGATGATTTTGTAAACCGTACCAATATTGCTCCTCGTTTAAGTGGGATCTACGATGTCTTTGGGGATGGCAAAACCCAAATTATTGCGGGGGCTAACCGTTATTATGGCCGCTCAATGCTGACTTATGCGCTATATGGTGCACAGAATGACGGTATGCAAAACTGTATGGCATATAGCGAATCAATGGCTTGTTCTCTAAATCCAAACAAAAATGATTGGGATAACCAAAAAGATTATGAGGGGCTGGAGTCATTAAAAACACCGTATAACGATGAACTTACTCTTGCATTACAACAAGATATTTTATCCACCACATGGCGTTTACAATATGTGCATCGTGAAGGTTATGATGAAGTCAGAAACCGTACCAAGTATGACAATCCCCGAGATCCAAATACACGCAGTATCCGTACTTTTGATAATGGCGGTCGCAGCTCACACGACACCGTAACCCTTTCCGTTAATAATAGCCAACCTTGGGAATGGGCTGATGCGTCTCATGTTATGACAGCGTCTTTCACATGGCAGCAAACAGAAAGTAATACGCCAAAAGATGCGGGTTACAGCTCATATGACCCTAGCAATCGCGTTAACCTCGATAAAGTCTCTTACAACGGCAAAATTATCGATGCATCAAAATTACCGTCTACCAGTTTTAACTCACCAATTAAACTTAATCTAGAGATGACCAGTGTTTGGGATGACTACGACGTCACTTGGTACAACCGGCTGCAATGGTGGGGATCTCGCTCTCAAGCCGTTCGCTATGACAATGCGTACGATTTTGACCCTGAATATGGTCAAGTTCGTAAATACACCAAACAACACTTCGCAAGTAAATACACATGGGATACTCGTCTAGGCTGGAAACCTGACTTCGCTTACGGTTTTGGCGTTTCAGTTGAAGTCAACAACGTATTGAATAATAGAAATATATCAGATCGTTTTACATACGATAACCGTGTCATTAAAGCCTATGAGCCGGGTCGTCAATTCTGGTTACAAGTGAATTATGATTTTTAAGTCATAGCTGCAATGTGAGCAATTAACACAATATTAATCATTAAATTAAAACAACAAATGAATAAAACGTCATGAAGACACTGAAACAATTTTTCTATTTAGTTAAACCTTTTTGGGGGCAGCGTGCTGCCCTTTTGTGCTGGATACTCCTGTTTGCCTCACTTGGGCTCACACTGTCCTCAGTTTGGTTCAACGTCAAAATGAATATGTGGAATGGGGACTTTTATAACGCCCTACAAAAACTCGACGGCCAAGCGCTGTATGGTTTATTGCAATACTTCGTGATCTTAGTCAGTGGACTAATTTTTGTCGTCGTGATGGGTAACTACCTAAAGCAAATGTTAATTATCCGTTGGCGCAAAGGCATGACCGAGCAAGTACTTAGCCGTTGGTTGTCACCGAACAGTAAACACTACCTACTAAGACTAACATCCCAAGAGCCCGATAACCCAGACCAACGTATCGCCGAAGATATTCGTTTACTGATTGAATCAACATTAAATTTAGTGGTGACATTCCTCCACTCAATGTTAACGCTGATTTCATTTGCTGCGATTCTTTGGACATTGTCTGGCAGCCTATCGTTTAATTTTGCCGATAGCGACTGGACCCTACCCGGCTATATGTTCTGGGCATGTATTATTTATACCCTAATTGGTATCGCGCTTACTCAATGGATTGGTTTTCCACTACGCCGTTTACATATGGATAAACAACGCCGTGAAGCCGATTACCGTAGTGCATTAATTAATTGTCGCCAACATGGCGATGCCATCGCAGGGCAACGTGGTGAGACCCAAGATAGAAAAGAACTGATGGGGCGCTTTGGTGAAATTATTAGTAACTGGAACCGCCTGATCCGCTGCGAACGAAACTTATCTTTCTACACTGTTGGTTACCAACAAGTCACCGCTTTAGCACCTGTATTACTCGCTCTTCCTAAATTCCTTGCGGGTGAAATTATGTTGGGTGGCTTAATGCAGCTACGCCAAGCGTTTACCAGTGTTGCCACTTCACTCGGTTGGTTTATTTTTGCCTATAAAGAAATCGCAGCATGGCAGGCAACGGTCTCCCGTTTATATAATTTTGTTGTTTTATTGGAAAACGATAACAAGGCTATAGTGACTCTCGACGAAAAATCGCCACCACTGCAGGCTAAATTATCAGTTTCTACCGCAGACAACCGCTGCTTAATTAATTCTGTGAATATAACTGCCAAGCAAGGCGAATTAACCTTGATTAGTGGCCGTTCCGGTATTGGTAAATCGACTTTATTACGTACACTTAGCGGACATTGGCCATTTTTTAACGGTACCATTACCCGAACAGAGCAAGTTATGTGGGTTCCACAGCGCCTTTATCTGCCCATAAGTCGTTTGGATAACCTACTGGCTTACCCTAAAACGACATCTCAATTCAGTCAGCAAGATTTTCAATATGCGTTAACTTTAGTTGGCTTAGAAAAACTGCATCATCAACTAGCACTCGAAACCGATTGGAATAACCGTTTATCTGGTGGGGAACAACAGCGGATTATGTTTGCGCGTTTATTGCTCAACCGACCAAAACTACTTTTATTAGATGAAACAACCTCGGCCCTTGATGACAACAGTGCTTTAGAGCTAATCGCCCTATTAAAAGCAGAGTTGCATGACAGTGCCATTGTCTTAGTAAGCCATCAAAGCTTTGTTGCTCAGTTTGCAGAACAACAACTGCATCTCACCGAACCTGTGAGTAAAGACCTTTTGAATACAGGAACACCTGAATATGCTTCATAAAATAGCCCTCACCATAATAGCCAGCCTAACGGTTATCGGTTGTGTATCCACCACCCCAACCTCAAACAACCGCTTACCAGTGCGCAATGACCTTCAGCACTATCAGCTTGAGAATGGACTGCAAGTTTACCTTCTACAACGTAATCAACCGGGCGTTGAGCTGCGTTTATTAGTCGGCAGTGGCTCATTACAAGAAAATGAACAGCAGCTTGGCCTTGCGCACTTTACTGAACATATGGCCTTTAAAGGCACCAAACACTTCCCGGGCACGACCGGTTTCAAGCAGCTTGAGCACCAAGGGTTAAAACTTGGTAGTCATGTTAATGCGATCACCAGTTTAAATTCCACGCTATATAAATTATCACTACCAGAAGCCTCGACAGCACAAGTTGCCATTGGCTTACAAGTAATGGCAGATTGGGCGTCAAATATGACATTTGACCAAGATGCTTTTGAAAAAGAACGTCCAGTGATTATCGAAGAATGGCGTTTACGCCAAGGAATGGGCTATCGCATCAACGATAGTTTAGAAAAATTACGTTACCACGGTAGCCGTTACGCTGAACGCAACCCCATTGGTTCATTAGATATCGTACGCAATGCCCCGATTGAGCAAGCGAAAAACTATTATCAAACATGGTATCAACCTCAACGAATGTCGCTATTAATTATTGGTGATTTTAATAGTTCATCAATACGCAATCAGGTTGATAATTTATTTGCACTCCCTAAACCCGAAAAAGTGGCAGAAGATAACCCACAATGGAAACAATTCGCCCATTCAACCAATATGTTAGTGCAAGGGGTGTTTGATAAAGAGCAAGGGGCGCGTTATGTGCAATTTGCGTTACAAAAGGATGTCAGCGCACCGCTAAATACGCGCTTAGGACAATCCGAAGATTTACTAGATAACCTCTGGTTAGCCATTTTAAATCAACGCTTTTCCGTCATAGTCGATAATGGCATCTTGCCCTCCATTAGTATCAATGAGCAAGGGTCGATGCTGGATAACCGACGCCTTCAACAGTTGATGATTATTCATCCAAAGGGTAACGATTACATCGGGGCAACCCAACTGTTATTCACTGAATTGCAGCGCTTAGCCACGGAGCCTGTAACTCCTGAAGAACTGGAAACGGCCAAACAAGCCATGCTGAAAAAATTCAGCCTGCAAGCGGCTTCAGAGCAACGTTATAGCAATGAATATATAGCAGGGCAACTGACAACGGCACTTGAATACGACATGCCAATGTGGAATAAACGCCAGCAGTTAGATAACAGCTACCAGTTGATAAAATCTGTCAAACCGCAGGACTTACAACAACATGTCGCTAAGTTCCTACAAACTGCCTCCCCGCGTTTAGCATTAATTGGCCCCGATACTGATGCCACGACAATGGACAAATCGGCATTTAATCAGCAATGGGTTAAAATACGCCAAAGCACACCAGGACCATTTACGTTGCGCTCCAAAGCGATTCAATTACAGCTACCTCAAGTTCCCAAAGGTGATATTGTTGAGCAATCTAAGCTGCCCGTTGAAAAAACAGAACATTGGACATTAAGCAATGGCATTCAGGTAATTGTTAAGGCAGATAAAAACCTGAAAGATGATATTCAGTTTAATTTGCAGCTTCCGGGAGGGCGTTCTTTAGAAACGGCTCAAACTTCGGGGTTAACTGATTGGGCGTTGAAGCTGCCAGAAAGCAGTGGCTACGGTAACTACAGTGCTCGTGATTTGGCTTTATTTGCTAAACAAAACCAAATTTCTCTGCGCCCTTATAGTGAATTACTGACTCACGGTTTTCGTGGTAAAGCGCCAGCTGATAACTTAGAAACCGCATTGCAATTGTTGCATTTAAAATTAACCGCACCGCAATTTAGCGGTGAGAAATTAGAACAACAAAAACAATCCTTAATATTGAACCTATCCAAAACCCCCGTAGAACGTACTTTCCTCGATAATATTAATCAAGAAAGCTATCACCACGGCGAACTATTAGTCATCAAACCACAAGGAAGCTGGCAACAATTTACGGCGCAACAGTTACAAAAAACCAACCGCCAACTAGTGACCTCTACAGCAGATATGACGTTGGTTATCTCAGGGGCCATAAACAGTCGTGACCTCAAACCAATATTAGAAAAGTGGTTAGCGTCTCTCCCTGCGAGCGACCAAAAACTAAAATCTCGTGACCAAGGCATCATGCCAAAAATGGCCAGTTTTAATAAAACTTATCCCATCAGTAGTAGTGATAAAAGCATGGTCAGCATTCAATTCGCCTCACCTGCGATGTGGTCACAGCAAGACCAACTTGCAATACAACTGATTGATACGATTGTTAGTCAGCGTTTACGTGGTGAGTTAAGAGAAAAAGCCAGTGGTATCTATGCGCTCGGTTTTTCACAAATGTTAGCGAAAAAACCACAGCCTTATTACCTTGCTCGCTTGAATTTCACCACCTCTCCAGAACGTGCTGAGGAAATGACGCAAATTGCCCAAAAAACGATTGGGCAAATTCGTCAAACCGGTGTGAGTGAAAAAGAGTTAACCGAAGCAAAAAATATTTGGCTGACAGAAAATGCACAAGTCACTGATAGTTCAAGTTATTGGACCGAAGCTCTGGCACAGATTGCCGCTGATGATGGGCAATACCAGCGTTTAAACCAACAGCAAAGTATTATTCATCAACTCACGGTTAAGGATATTAATCGTTTATCTCGTCAATACTTAGGGCAGAATTCAAAAGTGTTTATGATGACGCCTTAATTCAGTCATTAAGGTTAGAAAGCCAACAATATATTGTTGGCTTTTTTATCCAGCACTATCATTATTGCTATTCAAAAACAAAAGATTTTTTTTACCTCTAAATAAGCTTTTTTTATTTTTTTTATGAGAAAAAACAATTTACATTCAATAGTATTTAATAATCGCTCCCGTAAGCTTTTAGGTTTCTTCTTGAGATCATCGAATATACGGACAGGCTTGACTATTGCAGTCTTTATTTTTATATAATCACCAAGATTACTCTCAATTCTATTCAGCGTTGCCTGCGGTAAGATCTCAAATGCATATTCGTATAACTCATTTAGTTTCTTAATAAATACTTCTGGTTTCTCTTCTCTCTTCAAACTCAAAACATTCTCTCTAAAGTGAATAAATAGCTTATCGGGAACATCTTTTATTCTACTCATTTTAGAAATTGTTTCAGTTAATTTATTATATAACTGATTAGCAACATCAATCGGTTCTGGTATTTTTATAGTTTCTTTTGGTAGCGGAGGAAGAGGTTTTAAATCAATACATTGTGTATTTTTAGCTATCTCCATTGGTTCTTTTAAATAGCTAACAATGAATTCATTTGTAACATATTCTTTATCTATAAAAAGCTCATAAAAGTCATAAATTTTAATAACAACGTCATCCGAAGATTTCGTTTTTTTCATTTCTCTAATTGTTTCTTTAATGAGATCAATGCTTTTATTGTCTACTTTATTATTTTTCAATAAGCTATAGAAATTTTCTTCTATTTCATTTGGAATGGTAATCGCTTCCATCAATGGCGGCCATTCCGTCCTCTTAATGACTCTTATTCTATATTCATTTCTTTCAAGTCCAACTTGAGTTAGATTATTACCTTTCAATACACCGTGAAGAGGAGGCTCTGCATATTTAATATCATCAATATTATTTTTATTCTTTTCTCTTAGATTTATGGGCGATAATGTTGGAGTCTGTTTAATATTTTTAATTTGTTTAGTAACATATTTTTTAACTTTTTTTGGAGCACTCTTTATGTGAACTTTTTTCATTGTTAAACTAGTGAAAAAATTTTTTTTACTCATTGATTCAAGCATGATAATTCCTCTGAATAAATTACTGAACGCTATATAGCCAAAATCGTATATCTATTTATTATGTTGTGATATCAGATAGCGATTTTGTTTATTTTTAGTCACTCAATTTGTAATGCCTTTCATGACGTTGATGACTATCGATTGACAGATTATCGTTTTAATCTGATTAATATTCTTATAATAAATAACGATAAAGAGATTCTATATGAATAATGTAACCATCCGCAGAGCAACACTGGACGATGTCCCTGCAATCACCCAAATGCACGCTGACTATTCGGCATATGCCAACACATTGCAACTTCCTTATCCAAGCGAAAAAATATGGGAAGCCCGGCTAGGCACGAGTGATCCGTTGATAACACAATTTGTTGCCACTATTGATAAGGAAGTTGTAGGTTTGCTAGTCATTAGTCAGCCTAACCAAGTACGCCGTCGCCATGTCGCCACTTTCGGTATTACCGTCAGTGAAGCTCACCAAGGCAAAGGTATTGGCTCACAACTGATGCAAGTGATGGTGGATTATTGCGATAACTGGTTGAATGTGCGCCGTATTGAGTTAGAAGTATTTGCGGCAAATGGCAGTGGTGTTGGGCTATATGAAAAGTTTGGCTTTGAACTCGAAGGCCGCATGAGAGACTATGCGTTTCGTGATGGGCAATATGTCGATGCCGTGATGATGAGTAGAATCAAAAAATAGCGATAAAAAATGCCACACAATAGGTGGCATTTTAGTGCATAATGAAAACATCTAACGACTATTTATCGCCTAATAGCACTGAATCTAATGCAATTTCAATCATCTCATTGAACGTAGTTTGACGCTCTTCTGACGTGGTTTGTTCACCCGTTTTGATGTGGTCAGAAACGGTACAAATCGTTAATGCGCGCGCACCAAACTCAGCCGCCACACCATAGATACCTGCAGCTTCCATTTCAACCCCCAGAATGCCGTACTTTTCCATCACTTTAAACATATCAGGGTCTGGTGAATAGAACAGATCCGCAGAGAACAAATTACCAACGCGCACATTCACGTTTCTTGCTTTTGCTGCTTCAACCGCATTGTGGACTAAGTCATAGTCTGCAATCGCTGCAAAATCATTTTCTTTAAAACGTTGGCGGTTAACACGCGAATCCGTACAAGCGCCCATACCTATTACAACATCACGCAGTTTTACATCATCCATCACTGCGCCACATGAGCCCACACGAATAATCACTTTTACACCGAAATCGGTGATCAGCTCTTTTGCATAGATAGAGCATGAAGGGATCCCCATGCCGTGACCCATAACAGAGATTTTGCGACCTTTATAAGTCCCTGTAAAACCTAACATGCCACGCACATTATTGACTTGGCGAACATCCTGAAGGAAAGTTTCAGCGATGTATTTTGCACGTAATGGGTCGCCTGGCATCAAAACGACATCAGCGAAATCACCCATTTCTGCATTAATATGTGGAGTTGCCATGATTATTTCCCTTTAAACGATTAAATATTGTTAAATTAATAAGGTGGTCTCCCACCTTATTATTAAAAAAGATGGCAGCAAAGCCTTGCCCATTACCTTTAATTCCCCGCCATTACCCTAAATAATTTGAGTTGTAGCAAGGCGGCAAGCTAAACCATCCCTATGAGCATACACAAGTATGTGATTAGGGTGGTTTTGTACAGCCAACGAACTACAGCTAAAAGCATGACGACAAAACTCGCCCATCGCCCTTTAATTGCTCGAAATTACCCTAAATAATTTGAGTTGTAGCAAGGCGGCAAACAAAACCATCCCTATGAGCATACACAAGTATGTGATTAGGGTGGTTTTGTGCAGCCAACAAACTACAGCTAAAAGTATGACGACAAAACTCGCCCATCGCCCTTTAATTCCCCGCCATTACCCTAAATAATTTGAGTTGTAGCAAGGCGGCAAACAAAACCATCCCTATGAGCATACACAAGTATGTGATTAGGGTGGTTTTGTACAGCCAACGAACTACAGCTAAAAGCATGACGACAAAACTCGCCCATCGCCCTTTAATTGCTCGAAATTACCCTAAATAATTTGAGTTGTAGCAAGGCGGCAAACAAAACCATCCCTATGAGCATACACAAGTATGTGATTAGGGTGGTTTTGTGCAGCCAACACCGCTACAGCTCAAAGTATGACGGGTAATGGGTATTAGAGCATTGGCTTACCATACTCCATCGGAGACAAATCAAAGTATTTTGCAACTGTTTGCCCTATGTCCGCGAACGTTTCACGGTGGCCTAATGAGCCTGGTTTAACTTTCGGGCCATAAATCAGCACTGGGATATGCTCACGTGTATGGTCAGTACCTGGCCAGGTTGGGTCACAACCATGGTCTGCGGTTAAAATCAGAATGTCGTCTTCTTTAACCAGTTTCATTAACTCAGGTAAACGACGGTCAAATAGTTCTAATGCAGCGGCATAACCTGCTACATCACGGCGATGGCCATATGCGGAGTCAAAATCAACAAAGTTGGTGAATACAATAGTGTTATCACCCGCCAGCTTCATTTCTTCAACGGTCGCATCGAACAGTGCATCAATACCTGTTGCTTTGATTTTCTTAGTGATACCAACGTGCGCATAAATATCGGCAATTTTACCAATAGAAACGACTTCACCTTGTTTTTCATCAACTAATTTTTTTAATACTGTTGGAGCTGGTGGCTCAACTGCTAGGTCATGGCGGTTACCAGTACGTGTGAAGTTACCTGCTTTATCGCCAACGAATGGGCGAGCGATAACACGACCTATATTGTAACCACCTTTAGTTAGCTCTTCGCGAGCAATTTCGCACAGCTCATACAGTTTGTCTAAGCCATAGGTTTCTTCGTGACAAGCAATTTGGAATACAGAGTCTGCTGAAGTATAGAAAATCGGTTTCCCCGTTTTCATATGTTCTTCACCCAGTTGGTCAAGGATGACCGTACCTGATGAGTGGCAGTTACCCAAATAACCCGGTAAGTTGGCTTTTTTAACTAAGGTATCCAGCAATTCTTGTGGAAAACTATTTTCTTCATCAGAGAAATATCCCCAATCGAAAAGCACAGGCACACCTGCTATTTCCCAGTGACCTGATGGCGTATCTTTACCTGAAGAAATTTCGCTTGCATAACCGTATGCACCAATAATTTCTGCATTAGGATCTAACCCCGCAGGGAATGAACCGCTTGATTCTTCTCCTGCTTTACCTAAACCTAATTTAGTTAAGTTAGGTAAATGAAGAGGGCCTTTACGACCAATATCTGCTTCACCACGAGCACATGCATCTGCAATGTGGCCCAATGTGTTTGAACCTTCATCACCGAATTTATGCGCATCATGCGCTGCACCAATCCCAAAGGAATCTAAAACCATAATAAATGTGCGTTTCATATTTTTTCTCCCGCGGTACATTCAAGTCAACATACCACTAAAATCTCTGTTTATTACTCGCTGATTTGGCGATATACCATCGGTGTTTCTTGTGGAGCTTTATCTCCAATCACCATTGCATCCCGCACTTCTTTCGCAGCGTCTTCCCATGCTTTTTCACTGTTCGCATGGATAATAGCTAATGGCGTTTGTGTATCTACTTTAGAACCTAACGCCGCGATATCACTCAAACCAACACTGTAGTCAATTGGGTCTGACGCTTTACGGCGTCCCCCACCTAACGTCACGACTGACATACCTAATGCACGGGTATCCATATGTGTGACAATACCGTCTTTTGGTGCATAGACCGCTTTGCTTAATACTGCGGTTGGTAGGTATTTATTGTAATTTTCAACAAAATCAACTGGCCCTTTTTGAGCCGCAACCATGCGCCCAAAGACTTCAGCAGCTTTGCCGTTATCCAATACCGCTTGTAACTTCTGGCGTGCTTCATCACGATTAGCCGCTAATGATCCAGACACTAACATTTCAACACACAGTGCCATAGTCACTTCATACAAACGTGGGTTACGGTATTCACCTGTTAAAAATTGTACGGCTTCACGCACTTCAACCGCATTACCTGCACTTGATGCCAATACTTCATTCATATCAGTCAATAACGCGGTTGTTTTGCAACCAGCGCCATTTGCGACCTTAACGATCGATTCTGCAAGTTGCTCGGATTTTTCATAAGTCGGCATAAATGCTCCGGAACCAACTTTGACGTCCATAACAAGAGCATCAAGGCCTTCCGCCAGCTTTTTACCTAAAATTGATGCGGTGATCAGCGGAATTGAATCAACTGTTGCCGTAATATCACGGGTGGCATAGAAGCGTTTATCTGCAGGTGCTAATGAGTTTGTTTGGCCAATAATGGCAACACCTACGTCTTTGATAATGTCACGAAAACGGGAATCATCAGGGAAAATATCGAAATTTGGAATTGCTTCGAGTTTATCTAATGTACCACCAGTATGACCTAAACCACGGCCTGAAATCATCGGAACATAACCACCACACGCTGCAACCATAGGGCCAAGCATCAGTGAAGTCACGTCGCCTACTCCACCAGTCGAATGTTTATCGACTAATGGGCCATTCAGGTTAAGTGATTTCCAATTAAGAACTGTCCCTGAGTCACGCATTGCCAATGTCAGAGCAACGCGTTCAGGCATCGTCATATCATTAAAATAGATAGTCATTGCTAATGCAGCAATTTGACCTTCTGATACTGAATTATCACGAACACCATTGATAAAGAAACGAATTTCTTCTTCACTTAGTGGTTTACCATCGCGTTTTTTACGAATAATTTCTTGTGCCAGAAACACGATATACTCCTTTAAAGTCGAATTTATCGGTTAACAATATTGCGAAAATTAATAATTGCTGCTTGATTTTTTAACGTCAAAACCTAGCGTATTTAATAAATTTGCTAATAAGCTTGATGCGCCAAAACGGAAATGGCGGCTATCAGCCCAATCGTCACCTAAAATTCTTCCTGCTAATGCTAAGTAATCTGCTGCTTCTTCTGCAGTACGAACGCCACCAGCCGGTTTAAAACCAACCGTTTTGGCTACGCCCATATCGTGGATCACTTGCATCATGATTTCTGCACTTTCTAATGTTGCATTAACAGGCACTTTACCTGTTGATGTTTTAATAAAATCAGCGCCAGCTTTAATTGAAATTTCAGAAGCTTTGCGGATCAATGCCGCCTCTTTTAATTCACCGGTTTCAATAATCACTTTCAGCAACACATTTGCCGCAGCACAAGCCTCTTTACAGGCTTTCACTAAATCAAAACCAATTTTTTCATTCCCCGCGATCAGCGCACGATATGGGAAAACCACGTCAACTTCATCTGCACCATAAGCAATCGCCGCTTTAGTTTCAGCTAATGTGATTTCGATGTCATCATTACCATGAGGGAAGTTCGTTACTGTCGCGATACGGACGTCTGGAGTACCTTGTTCACGTAATGTTTTACGTGCAATAGGGATAAAGCGAGGATAAATACAGATTGCAGCTGTATTACCTGCTGGGCTTTTCGCCTGATGGCATAATGCGATCACTTTTGCATCAGTATCGTCATCATTTAAAGTGGTTAAATCCATCAGGGTCAGCGCGCGTTGTGCGGCTGCTTTTAAATCAGTCATATAACTCTCCAACGTTGTTAATTCTTCAGAACGACACGTTCTTTGTTGGCGAGCGGGCTTGGTTCCTTAAAGATGCTAGTCGGATACTTTCCGAACTGAGCAGCTGAGATCCTTCTCACCGCATCATGCCCTAGAGTAACTTTACTCTGAGAACTAGCAGTTCCATAGCAGCTTACTAATGATAGTAGACCATGGAATAGCGTTATTTTATGTGCTACAAATCACATTAATCGACTGAATGTTACATTATTAAAATAATAAATGTGATACAGATTACAATTATACCTAATCTGACGGCCATTTTATTCTCTCAAATGGCTTTTCGATACATGCTTTATCATTAATTTACTACGTTAAGAGTAGTTGAAAATTTTCGATTGATATAAAAATTCACAAAAGAATATAACGCATCAAATTAAAAACGGAAGGACAAGAGCCCTTCCGTTATATTTGTTTAAGAGAGCCAGCTTTTGCCCCTCGAAACAACATCAAGCAACTGCCGCTGCACCTAAAGTCAGGAAGAAGCCTGCAATTGTTGCGCTCATTAAGTTAGACAGTGTACCTGCCATAACCGCTTTCATACCTAAGCGTGCGACATCACCGCGGCGACTTGGCGCCATTCCGCCCAAACCACCTAATAAGATAGCGACAGATGATAAGTTAGCAAACCCACACAGCGCAAAAGAAATAATCGCTTTTGTATGGTCAGATAACACTTGTTTACCCGCGGCTAAAACCTCAGCATCTGCCTTCATGTACTCACCAAAGTTCATGAATGCAACAAACTCATTCACAACAATTTTTTGGCCAATGAAAGACCCTGCGACTGTCGCTTCGCTCCATGGCACCCCAATGAGAAATGCAATCGGTGCGAACAACCAACCGAGTAATAGCTCCAGTGATAATTGAGGATAATCAAACCAGCCACCAATTCCACCTAAAATACCATTAATTAACGCGATCAACGCGATAAAAGCCAATAACATTGCACCCACGTTCAGCGCAAGTTGCATCCCTGATGAAGCCCCTGAAGCGGCTGCATCAATAATGTTAGCAGGGCGCTCGTCTTCAGCAACTAAATCCGTCGCATCAACTCTGTCTTTAACATCTTCTGTTTCTGGTACCATCAGCTTGGCAAATAATAGCCCACCCGGTGCTGCCATAAAGGATGCAGCTATCAGGTATTCCATTGGGACGCCCATTTGAGCATAACCCGCCAATACTGACCCTGCAACAGATGCCAAACCACCACACATGATGGCGAATAGCTCAGATGTTGTCATTGTTGCGATATATGGGCGTACCACCAGTGGCGCTTCTGTTTGACCAACAAAAATATTCGCTGTGGCTGATAACGATTCTGTTCTGGAGGTTCCTAAGACTTTTTGCAGACCACCGCCTAATACCTTAATCACTAACTGCATGATGCCTAAGTAATAAAGAACCGCAATCAGTGATGAGAAAAAGACGATGATAGGCAGCACGCGAAAAGCAAAAATAAAGCCGCCGCCACCAAATAATTCAAACATTTTATCGGAAACAAGGCCCCCAAAGATGAAACTCATCCCATCTTGACCATAACCAATAACTTTAGAAACAGCGTCAGACATTCCTTGGAGCACACTACGCCCCGCGGGAACATAAAGGACAAATGCGCCAATAACAAGTTGGATTAAAAATGCACCACCGACTGTGCGGAGTCGAATAGCCCGGCGATTGCTAGAAAATAGGACGGCTATCGCGATAAGCACCGCCATTCCTATAATACTCATAATGAGCTGCATGGAAGGATCCCTGTTCACTTGATTTTAAATTGATATATAAGGAAACGTGTACGTCACCTTGTCTCTTAGTTTGATGATTATACCTAGTCATCATGAATAACCCGCAATACTCATCACAAATACGTGGTGCAATAAACAATAAAAATTCAAATAATGTGACAAAAATCACAAACAAGACTCGGTTTAGTCTGGAAAGGCACTAAACATCTCATCAACCAAAGCAAAATATGAATGGAGCAAAATAGATAGGTAGCAAGCTTACATAAATATTATTTATCGTTTATTTGCGGTTTTACTCCGTTAGATTAAATAACGACAAACTATTGTTGTAAAGTTGTTGGGCAATTTCTGCGGGGGATTCGTGGCGAAGTTCACATAATGCACGAAAAACCCATTGAATACGTTCTGGCCGATTTGGCTCGCCTTGAAAACCTGACACTGGCATGTCCGGTGCATCCGTTTCTAGCAGTAACGAGGAAAGGGGTAAATTAGATATCACATTACGTGTTTTATTGGCTCTTTCATAAGTAATCGTCCCACCAACACCAATATAATAGCCAAGTTTAACAAAAGCTTGTGCTTGAGATAAGCTCCCTGCAAAGCCATGAATAACACCACGAGCAGGGACATCCATACGGCGCAATATCGCCGCTAGCTGATCGTGGCTTTTTCGTGAATGCAAAATAACAGGTAAATCGAATTGTTTTGCCAGCCTTAATTGTGCAGAAAGTATTTTTTGTTGATGCTCGAACTGTGGATTTTGCATGTAAAGGTCTAACCCTATCTCCCCTATCGCCACACAGTTTTTATCTTTTTTATTAAGGTAATCGACTAAAATATCAATGTGTTGATCTTGATACTGGCTTAAGTACAACGGGTGAAAGCCCATCGCGGCATACAACGATGAGTGCTGCTGTGCGAGTTGCCACACGCGTGCAAAATTATCGACACTGACAGTTGGAATAATAATCTTACTCACCCCATTTTGCTTAGCAAGCGCTAAACTGTCAGTAAATGCATCACTGAAAGGTGGGAAATCAAAATGGCAATGGGTGTCAATAAACCGCAGATTATCCATCTAGCTTCTCACTAGCTTGCATCCCTTTTAGGGGCTGTACAGCCATTGTAGGGACTAAATCTCGATGTTCTTCTGGCTCGATTTGTATATCAATCGGGTTTAATTCTATTTTTTGCTCTAAGGTACGGCTAAATCTACGCCTATTTTCAATAAACGCATCCCCAAGTGCCGCCATAAAATAGCGGCCGCATCGTCTACCCGTATGATAATCTTGGTTCAATGAAGAAACTTTACTTCCCAGCGCACTGCTCTTGAGTGGAACCGGTGGGTAAATTTCAAAGATCTGTACATCCTTAGGTGGATTTTCAATAAATTCCTGCGTCTTACGGTAGCTTTTAAGGTGAATTTTTAACATTGCAGCCATGCGCTGCAAGCCATTACTATCCCCCTCTAACCAGCGAGTCATTCTTTTCACCCATTCAGGCGTAAAATACATTTGTGATGGCACTGTACGGATCACAACAATCGTCTCAGCACCACGATGATAAGCCTCTTCAACAGGAACCGCCGCGCTGATCCCACCATCGAGGTACAAAGTCCCACCAAGCTCAACACCTGTTCGATAAAAACCAGGAATAGCGCTCGAAGCACGGATAATATCTAACCAAGAATCTGCTGTAGGTTGTAAGAACTCAGCCATAAAGTCATCGCTGCGGCTTGTCCCCATATAGAACTCGCGCCCTGATGCAAGTAATTCAAGCCCTGCTTGCATCCGCAATGGTAATTCTTTTGCCGTTGTTTCAACTAACCAGTCAAGGTCAATAAGGTGCCCCCCACGAATAAACCGTAGTGGGTTAAAGAAAGCAGAATTGGTGGTATAGCGAGTAATCACTCGTCGTGCATAACCTGCTTGGCCGCAGATATAAGCAGAAAGATTTTGTGCCCCAGCAGAGGTACCAATCATTAAGTCAAAAGGATTAAAATCGGAAATTAAAAACTCGTCCAGTACGCCCGCAGTAAAAATCCCTCGTTGCCCACCACCTTCACATATCAGTGCGGTTTTCCCCGAGTTAATGTTGTCTAAAAATGCGAGGGGCTCAATAGTGCCCAATGTCACTGCGACGTGTTTCCCCATACTACCCCTTAATCCGTTATTTCTTGTATTTTTGACTAAAGGCTCTCAAGCCACCTAAAAATAGAATGAGCCTTCTAACGAAAGCCCATTCTAACGGATCTGTATAATAAATATTCAGCAATTTGCGCTATTGATACATTTATTTACCAATCAGTTGGCAAGCACCAGACCATTTTGGACTGATTTCACCCCATTAACTTGTGATGCCACCAGTACAATTTTGTCAATTTGATCCGTCGAGGTGACAAAACCTGATAAATAAACCACTCCATTAACGGTTTTCACTGATACATTATTACTCGAAATACCTTTCGTACCGAGTAGTTTTCCTTTCACATCAGCGGTGATCGCAGAGTCATCAATATACTCACCCGTATTTTTTGCACCGCTCGAAATTGCATTTCCTGTATCTTTACCCGCCATTTCAACGGTTTTTGACGCGCTGTCCCACGTTTCTGAAGCTTGTTTTTTCAAAGCGCTATCTGATGATGAGCTACAAGCCGTGAGCGCCCAGCTCAACCCAATAACCCCCAAACAGCTTAATAGCGTTGCTTTTTTCATAAAAAACCTTCCTTTCACTGTGATGGACTAACTAATAATATAGCCTAAGTAAAAAAACGTTAAAAATAAAGAGAAAGAAGACAAAGACAGAATATTCTTGATGCAAATGCGATAAAAAACAGAAAAATAGGCTTTAAAAGAAGGTCGAAAGAAGATCCCCCGCTACAAAACTAGTAGCGGGAGAGAAAAAACGTATTAGTGTTCGCGTGTTTTACGGAACCTAACATCAGGGTAGCGTTCACTAGTGAGATTTAAGTTCACCATTGTTGGCGCAATATAAGATAGGTTATCACCGCCATCAAGTGCTAAATTTTGCTCATTTTTACGTTTAAATTCTTCGAATTTTTTCGCATCGTCACACTCAACCCAACGAGCTGTAGAAACGTTTACGGCTTCGTAAATAGCTTCTACGTTATACTCGCTTTTCAGACGTGCCACTACCACATCAAATTGCAACACACCGACCGCGCCAACAATTAAGTCATTATTGGTTAACGGACGGAAAACTTGTACCGCACCTTCTTCCGAAAGTTGAACAAGGCCTTTTAACAGTTGCTTTTGTTTTAATGGGTCACGTAAACGAATACGGCGGAACAATTCAGGTGCAAAGTTAGGGATACCCGTAAACTTCAACTCTTCACCTTGTGTAAAGGTATCACCGATTTGGATAGTCCCATGATTATGTAAGCCAATAATATCCCCCGCATAAGCATTCTCAACTTGAGAGCGGTCACCAGCCATAAAGGTTAAGGCATCAGAAATTACCACATCCTTTTTAATACGCACTTGACGTAGTTTCATGCCTTTTTCATAAGTACCTGAAACAATACGCATAAATGCAACACGGTCACGGTGTTTCGGGTCCATATTAGCTTGGATTTTGAACACAAAGCCCGTAAATTTTTCTTCTGTTGCTTTCACTTCACGCAAATCTGTTTTACGCGCTTGTGGTTGTGGAGCCCATTCGACTAGCCCGTCTAACATATGGTCAACACCAAAGTTACCTAAAGCCGTACCAAAAAATACCGGGGTTAACTCACCTTGCAAAAATGCTTCATGGTCAAATTCATGGGATGCGCCTTGAACAAGCTCAAGTTCATCACGTAATTGGGCTGCCAGTTCGTCTCCCACAGCAGCATCCAATTCAGGGTTATTTAACCCTTTAATAATGCGAATTTCTTGAATTGTATGGCCTTGACCTGTTTGGTATAGGATGGTTTCATCACGCAGTAAGTGGTAAACACCTTTGAATAATTTACCGCAACCTATAGGCCATGTGATTGGGCAACAGGCAATTTTCAGCTCGTTTTCCACTTCATCCATTAATTCCATTGGGTCGCGAATATCACGGTCCAATTTATTCATGAATGTTAAGATTGGCGTATCACGTAAGCGAGTAACTTCCATCAGTTTACGTGTCCGGTCTTCAACCCCTTTACCTGAGTCAATAACCATCAAGCAGCAGTCAACCGCAGTCAACGTCCGGTAAGTGTCTTCCGAGAAATCTTCATGCCCTGGGGTATCAAGTAGGTTAACAAGGCAATCGTTATAAGGAAATTGCATGACAGAGGTAGTAATCGAAATACCACGCTGCTTTTCCATTTCCATCCAGTCGGATTTAGCATGCTGGTTAGAACCCCGGCCTTTTACCGTACCAGCCCGTTGAATAGCATGCCCGAACAATAACACTTTTTCAGTGATTGTGGTTTTACCCGCATCGGGGTGGGATATGATAGCAAACGTTCTACGTGTGCTAACTTCATGGAGAAAGTTCTGATCTGTCATTTAACCGTTCTTTTCGTTTATATACAGATTTGTATAGGCATTCGAAGAGGCTTGATTTGGCTCTAAGCGCAGCAAATCCGTTTTGTTAATCAAAATTGGTGGATATTTTCGCAGATCTTGGGGGTATTAACAATCAAAGCATCGAGGTACACGTAAAACAGTACCTCGACCCTGTAGCAAATTAGCTAAATGATAACAATATAAACCACTGGTTAAAGCGCCACTAAGTGAGCAATTTCCTCTCCAAGTGCTTGTGTACTGGCATCCCCCCCCATATCACGAGTTAAGTTCCGGCGCTGTTTAATCGCAGTTTCCACTGCGCTCATAATAGTATCGTGGATATCTTGGCAGCCTAAATGCTGCATCATCATGGCTGCGGCCCAAATAGTACCGATTGGGTTTGCAATATTTTGCCCTGCAATATCTGGCGCAGAGCCATGAACTGGCTCAAACATTGATGGAAATTCTTTTTCAGGGTTAATATTTGCAGATGGTGCAATCGCAATCGTGCCAGTACAAGCAGGCCCTAAATCAGACAAAATATCACCAAATAAGTTTGACCCAACAATCACATCATAAAACTCAGGCATTCGAACTAAGTTGGCAGCAAAAATATCGATATGGAATTGGTCGACTTTAATTTCTGGGTATTGTTTTGCCATTTCAGCTACCCGACTGTCCCAATAAGGCATTGAATGAAACAAACCATTCGATTTAGTCGCGGAACTTAAATGTTTTTTGTCGCGCGATTGTGCTAAGTCAAACGCATATTTTAAAATACGGTCGGTACCTTTACGGGTGAAGATACTTTGCTGCAACACCATTTCTTCATCAGTACCTTCATATTGAATACCACCAATAGCCGAATACTCACCCTCCACGTTTTCACGCACCACATAAAAATCAATATCTCCGGGGTTTTTATCCGCAAGTGGGCACTTGATGCCATCAAACAAACGTACGGGGCGAAGATTCACATACTGGTTAAATGCGCGACGAATTGGCAGTAATAACCCCCACAAAGAAATATGATCAGGCACCCCAGGGAAACCAACCGCCCCTAAAAAAATAGCATCAAATTTTTTCAATTGTTCTAAGCCATCTTCAGGCATCATACGCCCCGTACGATGGTAAGTTTCACATGACCAATCAAAATACGTAAAGTTAAGCTTTATATTATGTTTACTCGCTGCCGCTTCTAAAACTTTTATCCCCTCAGGGATCACTTCTGTACCGATGCCATCACCTGGGATTACTGCGATATTAAATTGTGACATAGTGAAAACCTCTGATAAATGAATTGGGTATGTTTGTTCTCCAGTTTATGGCTTGCTGTGATAAAGTATAGGCATGAAGTGTAATCCTTAGGTTTACAAACTATGAACAAGCTCCCAGCATTAGAGGATATCCGCGTTTTTGTGACTGTTGCGCGCCTAATGAGTTTTTCTCAAGCAGCTCAGCAACTGTTGGTTTCCCCTGCTTATATCTCTAAACGAATTAAATTGCTCGAAGAAAATTTAGGGCAAATATTATTTTTTAGGACTGCTCGTTCAATTAAACTCACCCATGAAGGGCAGATAATTTTACGCAGTAGTGAAGCGATGTTAGCAGAACTTGAACATATGCAAGAGCAGCTTAATGCATGTCGAGAAGAGATCCGTGGCTCGCTTCGCATTAGTTGTAGCACCGGGTTTGGTAGTACATACATTAACCCGTTCATCCTCACATTACGGGAAAGTTACCCTTTACTAGGGATTGACCTTACACTGACAGATAAATCCGTCGATATTATCAATGAAAATATTGATGTTGATATTTGTATCGGAGGCGCCATTTCCGAGCAATTCATTGCTAGACGTATCGCCCATAACCAGCGGGTTTTATGCGCATCACCAAGCTATTTGGCTAAATATGGCTACCCTAAATATCCGCAACAGCTTGAGCAAAAACACTTGTGCATTGCTATCAAGGAACGCAACCAAGCTCCAGCTGTTTGGAAACTTGAGCAGCAACAAGAAAGTATGACAGTCACACCGAACAGTAAGCTGACCGTCAATAATGGTGAAGTGGCCAAACAATGGTGTTTAAGTGGCGAAGGCATACTGCTGCGCTCCCTATGGAGCGTGCTTCCCGAATTGCAATCTGGTCAATTGATACGTGTTTTACCACAATGGCACCAAACAGCAGATGTTTATGCTGTTTATTCGAGAAGTATCCGAACTAGTGCTAATCTTAGAGTGTTTATTGAAAATTTAGAGCAATTCCTCACCAACAATTTACACCATGAACGCACTTAATTAAGTTTTATTAGCAAAAGGTGGATATGCATTGATGATAGAAGCAGAGACATTCAAAGAACGTTTATTAAAACTGCTAAAACAGAAAAAAATGAGCCAATTAAAAGCAGCTGAAGCCCTTGGTGTCTCAAGAACCGCGGTCAATAAATGGACAAAAGGTGGCATGATAGATGAAGATAACCTTGAAAAACTCGCCACACTATTGGATGTCGACAAAATTTGGTTGAAATACGGTGAATACACCAATAGCCTAATTACTGTCACCAATGCAGGGGTCATGCGTAATATAAATGAAGTCCACCTCCAAGAATCTGCGGATATCGTCACATGGGAATGGGACTTAATGAGCGGAGAGCTCAATTACTCTGATAACGTTGAAGCCGTTTATGGCATCAAAATCACCAGTAATGAAGATTTCTGGGCATTAATGGATCACCACTCTAAAGAAAAACTGGTTAATGGTTATTCCAAAATCATCCGCGAAGGTGGAGCCCATGAAATGGATTTCAAAATTAACTGGGAAGGTGAATACCGCTGGATAACATCTCGTGCCACAGGTGTTCGGGGTTCAAATGGAAAAGTAACTAAATTAGTCGGGATTAGCTTAGACAATACTGAACGTAAAAATAATGAATTACGCTTACGTAAAATCAAATGCTACTTTGATGTTTTACTTTCTCATTTCAATCATCTTGTTGTTTTCACAGACAAAGCGGGTGAAATTTTAGCCAGTAATTTAAACAGCCTCTCATCTGAAATAGACTACCTCGACCTACAACGCTTATTGTATCAATTAGTCATTAGTCATAAATCATGGCTAGATGAAGTACTCGATACTGGCCGAGGGCAGGTTGTTTTTCAAGATAAACAAATTACAGCTTATCAACATGTTAATGATGAACAGCAGATATTTTTAATGTTTGAGTTAAAAGATATCTGAGTGGTTAATCATTGCCCCATTGGGTAATCATGGGGCAACCCGGTTATAGGTCAAGCACTAGCCGCTTAGTTTTGGCGCGAGACACACACAGCATCATGGTTTTTTGCTGCGCTTTTTCATCATCATCAAGGTATAGGTCTCGGTGGTCTGCCTCCCCTTCTAATATTGCCGTTTCACAAGTACCACAGACTCCATTACGGCATAAACATTCCACATTAATGCGCTTATCTGCTTCGATTGCCTGTAATATAGACATATCTTCACCAACAACTAAGCTAATCCCTGAACGCTGAAAATGCACTTCAAATGACTCACCTTCACTCGCGACTTCGCCAAAATTTTCAAAGTGAATCTGTGACTCGCCAAGATGTTTTTGACCTTCTTCAATCACATTATTAATTAATGATTCCGGACCACATACATAAACATGACTATGACTTGGTTGGCTTTTGATTAACTGCTCAACTGACATTCGCTGCCCTTGGCTGCTATCGTATACATGCAATCGGTCGCCAATACGCTCTTGTAAATGTTCGACAAAAGCCGCCGTTTTGCGGTCACGAAAACAGTAATGGAGTTCAAAATCCATATTGCCGTGCTCTAACTCATATAAATAAGAAAGAAATGGCGTAATACCGATCCCTCCAGCGATCAAAACATGCTTACACTTGCTGTTTTTCTCAAGCGAGAAAAAATTCTGGGCAGGGGATAAATATAAACTATCCCCTAAAGATAACTGCTCATGCATAAAAGCTGAGCCACCTTTTGAATTTTCATCACGCAGAACAGAAATGCAATAACTCCCACAGTGTTGCGGATCACTAATGAGTGAATACGCACGCTGTAAGCCAGCCTCTCCCCCCATATGAACGGTAACATGGCTTCCCGCACTAAAGGGCATAAAAGTACCGTCCTGTGCAACGAATTCGAACATTTTGATGTTTGGGCTAACCTTCTCTATTCGGCTAACATTTACCGCGATTTTTGCTTGGTTCATCACTGTTCTCCTTCCTTATCCAATATCGATACACAAGTACTTAATGCTTAAATAATCCTCAATGCCATAACGAGAGCCTTCTTTCCCTAAACCAGATTGTTTCACACCGCCGAATGGCGCAACCTCATTAGAAATCAAACCAGTATTGATGCCGACCATACCACTTTGCAGCTTTTCTGCGACACGATATACCCGATTCACATCCCGAGAGAAAAAGTACGCCGCTAGCCCATAAATAGTATTATTTGCCCGAGAAATTACTTCACTCTCATCATTAAAGCGGATCAATGTGGCAATAGGACCAAAAATTTCTTCATGAACAATGTCCATTGAATCATCAACATCTACCAATACTTTTGGATTAAAAAAGTTGGCTTGTTCTTTGATTTCATTACCTAATGTTAATAATTTAGCACCTTTCGCTAATGCATCTTGCAATAATGCATTCATTCCTTCTATTGCCTTAGATGTAATCATTGGCCCAATATCGGTACCCGCAGCAAGCCCATTTCCGACGGTTAATTTGGCCACTTCTGCGACAAACTTGGTTTTAAATTCATCAAAAATAGCAGTATGAATATAGAAACGGTTAACACAAACACAGGTTTGCCCACCATTACGGAACTTGGCTTGAATAGTGGCAGTTACTGCTTTATCAATGTCTGCATCCTCAAAGACGATAAAAGGCGCATTACCACCGAGTTCTAACGACGTTTTCTTTATAGTCGATGCACACTGTTCTGATAATATTCGGCCTACTTGTGTCGAACCTGTAAACGAAAACTTACTGATAAGCTCATGTTTTGTCAGTCTTTCGCCTAAAATACGCGATTCCCCCGTCACAACATTAAAAACCCCTGCTGGAATACCCGCCTCATCGGCCAATTGAGCTAATGCAAGAGCCGTAAAAGGTGTTTCTGTCGCTGGTTTGATGATAATGCTGCACCCTGCCGCAAGAGCTGGTGCCGCTTTACGGGTGATCATCGCAGCGGGGAAATTCCATGGTGTAATGGCACTACACACCCCGATAGGTTGCTTAATTGTCGAAATCCGGTTACTCCCAACAGTCTGAGGGATAGTCTCCCCATAAACACGTTTACCTTCCTCTGCAAACCATTCTATAAATGAAGCGGCGTAGCGAATTTCACCTTTAGCTTCATGTAATGGCTTACCCTGTTCTAAGGTCATTAAGCGACCGAGATCATCAACATTGGCTTCGATAAGCTCAAACCAACGTCGTAAAATGATAGAACGAGCCTTGGCGGTAAGCTGCTGCCAACCTTCCATCGCCATGTGAGCTTGCTCAATAGCCTCATCCACTTGTCTTGCCGACAAGCTGGGAATTTCTCCCAGCACAGATTGGTCAACAGGATTAGTCACAGGGATTTTCTGACCTGAATCAACCCATTGCCCATTGATATAACATGTCTGACGAAATAGCGCTGGGTTAGTTAACTTATGCATTTGTGACTTCTCCTCGTTCATTTATATTCAATAACGTAATTACTCGCTATGCGCACCAGCTAAAATCTTATGGAAATGAGCCACACCGTGTTCACTAATACCACTGCGTTGCCTATCTACCATAATTCTGCCTTGCCCACGGTAACCGCGAGATCTCAAGCCTTTTTGAACACTTTCAACGAGACGTAAATCTTCAGGACGAAAAACGGTACGATACCATTCGACTAAATTTTTCTGGTACTCCGTCAACTCTTCATTAAGGAAGTAAATATCATAATGCTGCAATGTTTCTCCGGCATTGACAGGGAACTCATAGATAACCGTCATAAAATCCCCTCCTGGCGGCATATTGAACATTGTGCTTGGCCAAATCCAAAAACCAAAGAAACGAGGATCTAATACAGATTCATCAAACTGATATGAAGACTCTGAAGGTTTAGCTTTACCGATTTGTACGGTCCAGTTATCCAATAATTGATGTTCATATACGCTAACATCCACTGAACTCGCGAAACTAACATGGTTAGTCGGGCAGTGATAACATTCAATATAATTATCAACGATAGTTTTCCAATTAGCTGGGGTACGGCTGACAAAACGTGCTGCCAATTTTAAATCACCAATCACAGCACAGGCTTCTTGCATTTTTTCTGCTAAACCAGGTAATTGCTGTTCAATTGGTTGAGGTTCTTCAGTTGTCATATTGACATAAATAAACCCTGCATGTTCAGTCACATGGAAAGAGCTTAATGACATGGCATCTGATTCAAAATTATTCACATTCTCACAATTGGTCGCATGTGCTAATTGACCATCCAGCTTGAATGCCCATGCATGATAAGGGCAAGTAATCACATTCTTAACTTTGCCACTTTCACCACTGATTAATTGGTGACCACGATGTGGACATACGTTATAAAAACCACGTAAAACATCATCACGACCACGAACGATCACGAGGCTTTCACCAATAAGTTCACGAGTGATATACGAGTTTTTTTCTTTTACTTCACTGATATGGGCAACACAAACCCATGAATTAGCAAATATTTTTTCTTTTTCATACTCAAAAATATCATCAGAAGTGTAATAACGTGCAGGGATCGTCCATGCGTTATCAATATCAAGGTGATCATTGATCGAAATGACTTTGGTTGCATTGCTCATAATTGCCCTCACTTTGTAAACTTATAGTTAACATATTTTTTATGGATGTTAATCCAGATCTCAATAATGATCAAACAAAATATTGACTAAAATTTATTCATGCATTATTTCATCAATAAAAACAATACAATAGGCAATATATATTTACCGATTCTGTTAATGACAAGTTAATTATTTGTTGACTACGCAATCTTTGCATGGCTATTCTCTGTAAACCAACAGTAGCTATTAACGAAAAACAACCTTACAAACACAATAGGAATTCCCTGCAAGCCAACTCTCATACAAAAAAAATAAGTGAGCAACCGGAGAAGAGGTATGATGAATCATAAGAAGTCTATATTTTACGTGTCGTTAGTCTTTAGTTTGGCGCTAATTAGTTTTGGCGCCTTTATCCCTGACAAACTGGAAGCATTTTCACACTCAGCTTTAAGTTTTATCTACAACAACCTAGGTTGGTTTATCTTAGGTTCCGTTTTTATCTTTTTTGCCTTTTGTATGTTCCTTGGTTTTTCTAAATTTGGGCACATTCGTCTAGGCGATGATGATGACAAGCCGGAATACAGCACCGTCACTTGGATTGCGATGCTATTTAGCGCATCAATTGGCATTAGCTTAATGTTTTGGGGGGTAGCGGAACCCGTCTCCTATTATATTAGTCCACCAATTGGCCAAGGCTCTACAGAGCAATCAGCCAAAGCGGCGATGCAATATGTCTACCTACACTGGGGGGTATCAGCTTGGGCTTGTTATGCACTCGTCGGCGTTGCATTAGGTTACTTTCAATTTAGAAAGAAACTCCCTGCATCAATGAGCTCAGTATTTTACCCATTACTTGGTGATCGTATTTACGGCTCGATTGGTAAATGGATCAACGTGTTAGTGATGCTTTCCATCGTTATCGGTATCGCAACATCACTCGGTTTTGGTACACTACAAGTTAACAGTGGAATGAACTATTTGTGGGGGTTACCAATTAGTATTTATGTACAAATTGGTTTAATTGCCATTATCACCGTCGTATATATCGCTTCCACTATTTCAGGGCTGCAGGGGGCAATTAAGCATCTATCCAACCTAAATATCGTACTTGCTATAGGGTTGATGGCATTTATCTTTATCTCTGGTCCAACACAAACGATTTTAAAAGTGTTATTCCAAGGCATTGGTGATTACGTACAAAACTTTGTCAGTATGTCTTTTCGCACCGAGCCGTACAACGATGGAACTTGGATTGCGAACTGGACACTCTTTTACTTCGGTTGGTGGATTGCATGGGCACCATTAGTCGGTAGCTTTGTAGCGCGTATCTCAAAAGGCAGAACGATTAAAGAATTTATGATTGGTGCCGTATTCATTCCTGTATTAAGTGCATTCGCTTGGTTCGCCGTGATGGGTGGGTCTGCAATCCATCTTATTCAAAACCTAGGACAAACAGCACTGGCTGACGCAGTAAAAACCGATGTCACTTCTGCGTTATTTAAATTTTTAGATTATTTTCCAGCCTCAACCTTTATTAGTATGATAGCTATTGTTCTGGTGTTGATTTTCTTTGTTACCTCAGCAAACTCAGCGGTTTTCGTACTCGGTATGGTAAGTGAAAATGGGAACCCAAACCCATCTCATGTGACGAAAACAATTTGGGGTGTGATCATTGCAGCGATTGCAATAGTACTCATCATGACTGGGGGGTTATCCGGCTTACAATCAGCCCTTGTTGCGATGGCTGTTCCATTATCTATCATGATGCTAATCATGTGTTATTCCACCTATAAAGGCCTGAACGAAGAAGTGAATGCACAAGCAGCAGCAAAAATACAACAGAAAGAAGATATTAAGCTGATGAATAAAACCATTCTTTCGGAAACAGAAAAATAAGAACCTAAATAACAAAACCCCAGCACGAGTCTCGTGCTGGGGTTTTTAATTCCACATTTAAAATGATAACCGTATTTATTCGTCATTCAATAATGTTAGAGCGAGGACAAGTGCATCCTCTCGGCCTTTTTTCGCCGGGTAATAATCTTTCCGTACTGTTACTTGATGAAAGCCAAGCTTATCATACAGATGTAATGCTGATGCATTCGATTCCCTAACCTCTAGCCACAAGGTTAAGATACCTTTTTTAACTAAATCGCTGATCAGTTGCTCGAGTAATAAACGACCATACCCCTGCCCTTGATAGTCAGGATGGACAGCAATATTGAATAAAGTGGCTTCATCCAACACACACTGAGTTATTGCATACCCAACAACTTGATTATTAATAGAAATCTTAATGTTATGATACTTTTCCCCTTGATTCCCATAAAAAACACGCTCAGTCCATGGGAAGTCATGACTTAACTTCTCAATTAAGAAAGCAGTTGCGAGATCAGATTGCTTTAGTGTTGATATTTTCATCATATTGATAAATTTGTTTCCATAGTGCCTGTTTAGCGCTGTGACTCGACATCAGCTCAGACAAAACAGGTGAAATAAACGTGATTTTTGAACCTTCGGGGTGGGTTTCGCCACCTAATACCCAACAAGGCGTTATTATTGGTGTTGGGAGTAAACCTAACTGCTCTGAATTAACACAAACAACATCATCAGAGACAATATTCATTGATAGAAAAATATCTTTTAGCAGTTGGCTATTTAAATCGAGGTTCTCATCAGTAATAATAATAAGCTTAGTCGACGCTGGGATCCTTACACCACGTTCACCACGTAACACAGCTGGATTTCTCACCATCCATTGAGTGATCCCCATTTGTTCTAAAAGCCTGTCACGTCGTGTCATTTATTTTTCCAGTCGCAATTGTACAACCACATCTTATCAAAGGGGATTAATAGCGCCAACAGAGCAATGCTATTTCTCCCATTTCTGGTAATGTGTTATCGGTTATCTATTATTTTAGGAGATTGACAGAATATGTCATTACTGACACCTGCCAGCGAAGTTATACAGCGCCATCTCGAACATTTTACAGATCGTCATGTCATTTTGGCCGGTGACATTCAGGATGAACTTGCAGCAACCTTAGAAGCAGCAAGCGTTCGTGTCATTACGAACCAGTATCACCACTGGCAACGTTTACAACCGTTAATGGGGGAAATGGCGTTATACTCTGCGACAACCCCAGCTGAATTTATTCAGCCCTGTAATACACTCATCTATTTTTGGCAAAAAAACAAGCAAGAAGCTTGTTTTCAGCTTGATGATCTTTGTACCCACCTCACTACTGGTAGCCAAATATTTATCGTAGGGGAGAACCGTAGCGGGGTAAAAAGTGCCGAGTCTATAATGGAAGGCATCGCTAGCTTGCAAAAAATTGACTCTGCACGCCGCTGTGGTTTGTATTATGGCGAACTAGAGCAACCGACCCAGTTTGATATTTCTCGCTGGTGGCGTCATTATCAAATTGATAATGTTAGAATTAATGCATTACCAGGCGTATTTAGCCATATGGAACTCGATATCGGTAGTGATTTATTATTATCTACACTTACAGAGCCTATGAGCGGTGACCTATTAGACTTAGCTTGCGGTAATGGCGTATTGGCGGCCGTTATTGGTTCCCAAAACCCAGAAATAAAACTTACATTAAGTGATGTCAGTGCCTCCGCATTAGATTCCGCAGCTTCTACACTTGAAGCTAATCAGCTAACAGGCAAAGTGGTTGCAAGTGACGCTTATTCAGATATTCATGATAAGTTTGACTGGATTATTTCTAATCCACCTTTCCATGATGGGCTAAATACTAGCTACCGTGCAGTTGAAAATATGATTTACCAAGCACCTAAATTCCTGAAAAAGGGCGGGCGCTTGCGCATAGTCGCCAATGCTTTTTTACCTTACCCTGATTTACTGGATAAAGCATTCGGTAGCCATGAGGTGCTAGCTAAAACAGGGAAATTTAAAGTTTATCAAGCGATTAAGCGCTAACTGTATCAGTGAAATTAACACGCCGATAAATTCACCCAAACTAGAAGTGGCCAGTCATTATTGACTGGCTATTTTTTACCAAAAAACGGCGACCAAAAGCTACACCGAATTAGTGTAACCAGACAAACTTAGTGAGTTGCGAGGGTGACGGAATTGCTAGACGCGCTAGCTTCAGGTGTTAGTATTCTATAGACGTATGGGGGGCTAATCCCCCCTTTCACACCACTGATGCAGTCAGTGTTTTTCACTTCAAATTGACTTGAAAGCACTTTCTACCGTGCGCTCACTTTCCCTCTATTATTTTTCCTAATGCATTCACTCATTATTTAACCAAATACTACCTTTGTAATACAAATGCAGCCAGAAAACACACGAGTGAAACAACGGCTGGGATAATCAATAAACGCCGAGAACCACGGTTAAACAACATACCTGCAGTCGCGATCATCATAATGATCATGGTGATTTTGAGGTTATCTAACCCCATATTGCTGAGTACATAGGTAATGCTCAGCAATATCACGGCGAAAACACCCCATAAACCAGCCCCTATGCGCCGTAAGCCAGTTGTTTTTGATATGCTAGTTGGCATAATGACCTCAACAATCTCAAATGATAATGATTATCAATCATATCTGATTTTGTGTGAATTTCAATATTTATTGTTCAATTTGACGACAAAATCAATAGCCAACAAACATATTCATTAACAAAACACTCTAATCAAACCAATATACAAAGTGAATATCTTCCGGCTCTAAAGCAAATAATTCTGGGTCAGGTTTTTCAATCAAAGTACAGCCAAGATATTGGTAGAAATGTACTGTATTTTCTGATGGTGTCGCCGATATATACAGCCCTTTAGCGTTTTTTTGAATGGCTAGGTCAACACACTGCTGAAATAGCAGCCCAGCCAAACCTTCACCACGATGTGGGTGACTAACATGTAAAAAAGACAACTGCAGCAAATTTTTTTGCTCACCACGCCATGTATTGTCTAAACTCGCAGCTGCAATCAGTTTCCCTTGTTCAAACACCCCTATAAAAATGGCCCCTTGGTCATAACTTTCCAACAAATGTGGAGTGTAAGCTTCAGGTTCACCTTCAGGCCAACCTTTCATATCAAAGCGCTGCTTTGATAGCACCAATTTCCCATCTTGATGTAAATATAGGTGCTCAATTAATTCAGTGCGATCAATAGACCAAACCGCTGGAATTTCATCTCGCTGTAGTTTCCGTACTTCTCTCATAAATTGGTTCTCATCATGCTGCGCTTATAAATAAGCTCTCGTTTTGATTATTAAAAAATAATAAATCAAGATAACCAATAAATAAATAAGTTCAAATATTTCATAAAGCTATTAAGGAATGGTTGAATAAAGGGGAGAGGAAAGAAGGCCGTTAAAAAAATTCTCCGCAACATCCTGTCGCGGAGAATTTATATTACAGGGTTGGTTTATTGCTTCAATCCCATTGCATCACGCATGGTAAAGAACAAATCGGTTTGGTCAGTCAGACCCATTACGTTTGCCGCATGTGGGCCATAGGCAGCTACACGTAACTGAGCGCCAGTGTGCTCCTGTGAGTCATCTTCTTCAGAGTTCCCGTAGTTAACCACCATCACAGAGCCATCTTTAGTAATCAACGCTTGAGTTAGCCCTGTTGATTTAGTGCCTTCCGGTATGATTTGGCTCGAATGTGAGTGATCCGCAGTCACGATAACCAAAGTATCACCATGTTGTTTAGCAAAATCTAAACCAACTTGAACGGCTTCATCGAGAGCCACGGTCTCACCAATTTGGCCACACGGATTTGCTTTGTGATCTTGTTTATCTATGGATGCGCTCTCAACTTGCAAGAAGAAACCATTCGGGTTGACTTCTAATAAATCAATCGCTTTTTTAGTCATTTGCGCTAACGTTGGCGCATTTGGATCTAATTTAGAATTAGGTTTACATTCAAGTGGTGCATTATTGATGTTGCCATAATGAACGGCTTTAGGCCCTTCCCACGCGACTGCCATATTGCCATCATGGAATAAACCTAAAACAGGTTTATCTTGATTCGCAACAGTGACGTTGTTCAACGCATTTGCATCACGCACAATGTTGTAACCACGTTCAATAGCCTGTTGTTCTAACGTTTTACCTTTATAGTCCCCAGCTTTTGCTTCTTGTTTGAAGCTCTTCGCACCACCGCCAAGGGTCACATCTGCGCGAGTGATCAATAACTGCTCTGAAATCGAGCCACGCCCGCCATTTTCTAAGGCATTAGCCGCACATTTTTCTGATGTTTCTTCAGGTCCATAACATTTACGTGCACTGACATGGGCGAACTGCGCGGCTGGAGTTGCATCCTGAATCTCAGAGGTTGTCACGTTGCCCGTAGCTTTTCCATTACGTTTCGCAATTTCAATTAACGTTTCGTGGTCATTACCAAATACATCGATTCCCAATGCACCATTATATGTTTTCACACCCGATGACCATGCAGTTGCGGAAGCCGCCGAGTCAGTCACATAATCAGGTTTCTGCGTTTTTTTATCTAATGCATAGTGAGTATATTGCCCTGTGATAGGTAAGGCATCGATGCCTTTAAAAAAGCCAGCTGCACCTTCTGCATAGTTACGTGCGACGGTAATTTCAGAATCCCCCATACCATCACCGATAAATAAAATCACATTTTTGGCTTGACCATTGTGAAGCGCCGCTTTCATGATGTCAGTTTGTTCAGTCGCTAAACGACGTGCTCCGCCAAATTTAGTGATATCGCCTTGGGCCGCACGGTTTTCTGAAACCGCATCATTTTTATCTGCGGCATAAGCAGGGATTGTACTTCCTAAAATCAATGTACTTACTGTGACAGCTAAAAAAGATTTCATAAAATTACCAGTCATAACAGTTTCCTTGCCGATCAATAATGAAAAATGAATAAGTATGTTTTAAATAATGATAGGCATGCTAAAGGAGCTAGATGACAGTTGAATGACGCTTTTATGGCGAAATGAATACGGTTGTCATAAAAATGAAAAAGCAGCTCATTACAAGCTGCTTTAAGCACTAATCCGGTTATTGCTTACCACTGTGATGAGAGTTTCTTTGTGCCCTCATACAGTGTTTCACACCAAGAAATGTAATCATGGCCGCTGGGTAATTCTATTGCATCAACTTGGTAGCCTTTATGCTTTAATACGTCAAACAAGTGATAATGATTTTGAATAATTCCGCCCCAACTGCCTCTTTGTTCAAATAAACCCGCCTCAAGGAAAAATCGAATGGGTTGCTTCGGCATGGTTTCAATTTCCCGGATCAGCCATTCAGGGTCTTCCCCCTTTGGTGACCACCAATAAGACCCTGACATGCTTAACACATTGCCGAATACCTCCGGATGCTGTAAGGCATTCCAAGTTGCACCAAGCCCTCCATAACTAGACCCCGCAATAATAGTGTGTTTAGCGTCCGCTTGGATTCCCTTTTTTACCAGTAACGGTATTAACTCATCCGCCAGCAATTGAGGGAAGTCATGATTAGGAGGCAGCTCTTCCCCACGACGTTCCGAACTGATGCTATCGACAAACACGATATCCATAGCTGGCAAATCACCGTTATTCATCCATTTATCAAAAAAATTCACCATTTGATAATTTTGTTGGTAAATCTGACCATCTAACAACACTAACAGCGCAGGGTGTTTCATCGGCATATTTGCGCGATATACCGTAATTTTTCGTTCATTATTCAAAACACGGCTAGAAAGTGTAAAAGTTTCCAAACTTCCTTGAACTTGCGAGTGCTTTATTAATGGGAAATTACATTGGCGTATTTGTGGCGCTAGTGACAATAAGGAGAAGCGGTTGTATTTATCTTCAGCTAAAGATGGAATAACGTTGGGGTTATACGGGTCAGCTTGTGCTGTCACTAATATTGCCTTACGCTGTGCGAAACCACCTTCAGGAACCATTGGGATATCAGGGGCAATTTTATATTGTGACAATGTCTTATCAGGGATAATAAAAGAGCGGTACCAAATATCAGTTCCCGCCAAATGCGCCATTCTTTCATGATTCCCCGATGGCGCTCCTAAAATATACGCATTGGATTTCGCCCCCCGCCATAAAAAAGTTGCTCGCTTTTGCGAACCAGCGAGATCCTCAATCAGTGGAGTTCCTTCTATCGCAACAGCTTGCCAGAAAGCGGCTGAGTCCCCATCGCTATAATACTCATCCAATAGGCTTTGCAACTTAGGGCTTACAGGCTCTCCCTCTTTTTTGATATCTAACGGCTGATAAGGTTTGACATCAAATTGCAGACGCCAAGGCTTCCCCGGCTCACCTTTCAAAGAAAGATAATAAACCCCATTTGTAGGGACTAAATAATCCGCAGAATGAGGCTCTTGCGCCGAACCATATTCTTGTAGAGTACGTATGGGCTGTTGCTTAGCGTCTAGTAATGTGACCTTGGAAACCCCCTCTCCACGTTGCTTGATAAAATTTTGCTGTGATGCTTCAAAAAATAAACAGCTATCCCCCTTACTGTTATGCACCCCTTCGGCAGTAGAAAGCTCCGCTAAACGAATACAGTCTGAAGAGGTTGCGATGGCTGCTGAAGAAAACAAAATACACCCTAAAAGTGGCAAAGATTTCACATCTCATTCCAATGAATCAATTGATAATAATAATTATTACTATCAAAGAACTTATTCAAATTCAACGGATAATCCGTTTTTTTTCCATCAGTTGGCTAATTAACTGTAATGCGCTCAATAAACGATGACGTTGCTTGCTCTCCAGCCTCAGATAACGTCGTGTTGCAGGAATACGACTGACCATCTCTGATGCAGTAAAAGGTTCAATCTCACAACGCCACTGACCATGATTAAGCTCTATTTGGCATCGGTTAAAATCCAACTCTTCTAATGTTTGCCGAATAATGGGATATTCATTCAACCAGCCAATAACCTTAGCCCCATCTATTTGTTTAGATACAAAATGGATATGTTTTTTCCTTACACTTCCTCGCGTTTTTACTTCAATTTTTGCATTAATATCCTGATGACAAATACCAGAAACGGCAAAACGGCTATATACAATAAAAGCAAGAAACAGCTTTCTTGGGCGTTCAGTGACTTCAATCGTTAATTCAGGTTGTAATTGAATAAGGAGCGCTCCCGGTGCCCGCCATTCACACGGATAAGGAAGCATATCTCGCTCAATACGATTAAGTGTTAGCCCAGTTTGATAGCCCACTGGTAAACGTTTTTTGGTTAATCTGCTGCCTAGCCGCTGCCATAGCGAATATTTAGGCGAGGTTGCGTAATGGCTCAAGTTGGCCTCCCTCAATTTCTTCATCTCGGAATGAGTTTGATAGGACTGACTCTACACTTAGCGGTTTGAATGGGTTAACTTTTTGCACAAAAACCGTCCAAATTAAGGCATAACCAGCAGTTAAACCTAACATTATTGCAAAAGGAATATATACATCAGACTTACTCATACCCGGTGGAGTGATATAAACAATGGCTAAAATAATGCCCACACTCGAAATAATCTGTGGCAGAGGGAAGAATGGTGAACGATAAGCGCGGTGTAAATCAGGGCGACGGATACGCAATAGCACCACGGAAATAGTTACCAATAAATAAGCAACTCCCCAAGAGCACACAGCGGCTAATACTAAAGGAATGATGCGGTCAAGATCGCCTTGGATAGCAAAGGCGTGTAAACAAGGGATCATCACAGCAACTAAAATACCAAATACTGGTGTTTTAAAGCGTGGGTGTAAGTAAGCAAAGATGCGAGGTAATGCACCATCAAGTGCCATCCCGTAAAGAATACGCGGTACTGCGGCCATTAAAGTATTGATTGTGGCTCCACCAGCAAGTAAAAGTGCCACACCAATCCAATATTTACCAAACTCACCCATCACTAATTCCGCAAATGCTGGAATAGCCATTGGTGTTTCCAATAAACGGGTTCCCGTTTGTGGGTCAACCACCACATTTTCCACTTGGTTCGCTAATGCGGCTCCAAATAGCACCATACACAGAGCGACACAGAACAACCCTGTTGTCATTGCCCGCGGAATAACTTTGGCTGAGTTTTTAATCTCAGGCGCCATTGGTGTCACTAACTCACACCCTACAAACATGAACATGGCCATTCCAATAAAACTCAGTACTAATGTTGGGTCTGTATTCAATGGCTGACCAAACCAACCATCCGTCTGTACATGAAATGGTAATAACAAGCCGCTTATGCTGAAGATCACTAATGTAGACCACATAGCAAACGTCAGCACAACTTCCACCTTACCAAAAGCTTCGATCCCAAAAGCGTTTAAAATACCAAAAGTAACAACAAGCCCAACACCAACCATCCACGAGGAATTACTGGTTTCTAAAACCGTATTTAAATGCTCAAAATTAACCAACGCCATAATTCCAGAAAGAATTGTTTCGGCCGTTCCAGCAAAGACATGCACTATTAAATAGGCAGAAAGCGCCCCAGTAATTGCCCAGAAGCGCCCCATTCCACAAGAAATATAATCATATACCGAACCTGATGTTGGTAGGATTGCAGCAGCTTCAGAAAATGTTGTTAGCTGAGCTTGCATCATAATAAAACTCAACAACACCGCTAAAGCAAAAGTATCACCGCCAATGCCGAATCCACTAATAACCGTTAAGATAACAGGACTAGCCATAATCAAACCGGCAGAACTTGCCAATGTTGTAGGAAAGCCAACTTTCCCATTCTCTAGATGTGACGACAATTTTGAGGATAAATTCATTTTTCTTCCCTCTCGCTCCATACACAGTCATGAATGTGAATTTTTTGTAAAAATATAGTGACTGAATTGCCACTATAAAAATAAGCACAAACGACTCGCTATCGTTCTAAAGGACGATACCCAGAGAGAGGGGGGAACCCAAAAACAGCGCAAAAAGTACCAACAACTGAATCAAAAAATAGATAATTAATTAGATATCAATGCATAACAAAAAAACGCTTTGTTAATATATTAATAATAAGTTCACTAAAGATACCCAAAAGCAATAGAGCATTATTGGATGGGTTTTAACGATTTTTAAATACTGCAAGCAACCTCACGTTATTAACATGTTTACTTTATGTTAATATCAATAAGGCGCATGATAATAATTCGATTGGCTACGGAAGGTAATATGATGAGCTCTTTATTGTTTAGCCCTCACCAACAAACATTGATTGATTGCTGCCTAAATACGATTGCTCATATTATTCCTATATCAGCATCCGTGTATTATCTGGTTAATGACCACTGGCAACCCGATAACTATATACTTTATGGGGTTCCCGCAAAAATGCACCAAGATTATCTTGCCTGTTTTTATCAGCTAGATCCTTTACACCCGAATAACTTTCGTAGCAGTGACTTACGCTTAGTGAGAATGGGGGCGGAGGCACGTCAGCAAAATCAGGCATTCTTCCATGACTTTATGCAACCAAATAATATGACGGATATGGCTGAAATCTTTATTCGGCGGAAAAATAAGATTATTGCTGGAATTTCAATCATGCGAGATAGCCCTTTTAGCCAACAAGAAATCATGCGGTTAAATGCAATTTTACCTGTTGCAGAGCTAATGACATTTGATGTGCTGCCTGATTCCTTAGTTTCTTATACTCCTAAAGAACAAGAAATTATCCACTTAGTACGAGAAGGTGCAAGCAACAAACGTATTGCATTATTATTAGGTGTATCTCTGTCTACGGTAAAAACGCATTTGCGGAATATTTTTACCAAAGCACAAGTCACCAACCGGACAGAACTTGTTTCATCAGGGTTCATTATTCGCCAAGAAAAGCATTTTTAGCCCTAACGGCCACCAGCCGCATCAATTATTGTCCCTGTGACATAGGATGAAGCATCACTCAGTAACCAAGTGATAATCTCCGCAATTTCCCTAGGCTCTCCACCTCTTTTCATCGGTAACTGTGCCGCAATGCGATCCACTCGACCTTCCTCACCACCATCCTTATGCATCTGTGTATAGATATAGCCAGGGCGTACACCATTCACACGAATACCTAGCTCAGCCAGTTCTAATGACAACCCTTTCGTAATAGAGTCCACAGCACCTTTAGAAGCCGCATAATCAATATACTCCCCCGCAGCCCCTAACCGAGCCGCAGCTGAGGAAACATTAACAATGGCTTTATTTTGAAATTGATTAAAGAAACGGGCATGCTTAATGAATTCTCTGCAACAAATCAGTAGCCCAGTTACGTTAGTCGCCAGCACCTTATTAATACGTTCCGCTGACAACCCCTCAGTAGTCGATTGTTGAAATAAAACACCGGCATTATTGACTAAAAAATGAAGGTCACCGTACTGTTGCCTGATAGTGTCGAATAGCTTAACAACATCACTTTCATCACTAATATCACATTGAAATGCATCAGCCATACCACCCGAGGCTTGGATTTCCCTAACAAGATTTTCTGCGGACTGTTGGTCACTTTTATAATTGACCAACACATGCATACCTAGGCTTGCTAACTGGATGGCGGTAGCACGGCCAATCCCCCTGCTCCCCCCTGTAATCAACACTTTTTGCATTAGGTTATCTACCAGTAATGATAATTAACCTATCTTAACCATAACTTGCACTCTATGCGCAATAAAATACAAAAAACCCGGCTTAATCGCCGGGAAATATTGATTAATTTCATGTTAGCTAAATACTAATAACGCACCATGACAGATTTTAACTCGGTGTAATACTCGATAAAGGCACTACCAAACTCACGCCCAACCCCTGATGACTTAATTCCACCAAAAGGCACTGCCGGGTCAAGGAAGGTATGCATATTCACCCAAACAGTCCCCGCTTCAATTTGTGAAATCATGCGCATCGCTTTACTTAGGTCATTAGTCCATAAGCTAGCCGCTAAACCAAATGGAGTACTATTCATTAACTCAATAAGTTCATCTTCATTGTCATAACTGAGGAATGTCCCTACAGGGCCAAATGTTTCTTCCTTCATCAACGCATCATCTGGGCTATTTGCACGAATAATGGTTGGCGGTACAAAATAACCTGTACCAGCAATAGGCTGGCCGCCATAAATAATTTCATTACCCTCTTGGCGTGCTTTTTCAAATAAAGCGAGAATTTTTTCATAATGCGCTTTATTTGCGAGTGGCCCCATTTCTGTTGTTTCATCTAACGGCGCCCCCACTTTCATCACAGACAAGCGGGCTTTTAACTCAGTTAATACGGGTTCCATTAACTTAGATGGAATATAGAAACGCTCCGCGGCTGCACAAATTTGCCCCTGATTCAGATATCCAGCCTCAATGATGCCATTGACTATTTTTTCAACGGATAAATCCGCTAAGAATGCAGCGCCATTTTTACCACCTAACTCAAGCGTAACACGGGTTAATTTTCCTTCCATTGCGGTACGCCCTACCGCTAGCCCCGTTGGTACAGAACCCGTAAATGTCACTTTGGAACATAGAGGATGATGGATCAGTGCAGGCCCAACTTCACGACCTCCACCATTAATGATGTTAATAACCCCGTCTGGGATACCTGCTTCTTTTGCTAGCTCAACTACCCTTAACATCGTTAAAGGGGTAAATTCACTCGGCTTTAACACAATGGTACAACCGCAAGTTAATGCAGCGGCTAATTTCCAAATAGAAATCATTATGGAAAAATTCCAAGGAATAATACCTGCTACTACCCCAACAGGCTCCCGCTGTGTAAATGCCGTGTATTTTTCACCATTAAATGAAGGCAATGAAACATTGAGAGTCTCACCACTGATTTTCGTTGCCCAACCAGCAAAATAACGTAAAAATTGTGCGGACGAACCCACTTCAAGAAAACGAGAAAGCTGAATTGTTTTCCCTGAACAAAGGGTTTCTAGCTGAGCCAGTTCTTCAAGATGTTTCTCAAACAAATCAGCAAGGCGGTTTAAGCAATTCCCTCTCTCCATCGGTGTTGTATTTGCCCAAGCCCCTTTGAATGCAGCGTGAGCAGCTTCCATTGCTGCATCAACGTCTGCTAATGTGCCTTCTTTCACTTTCGCAATGACTTGCTCAGTGGCTGGATTAACGACATTAAAAAAAGTATCGCCCATGCCAGAAACCGGCAACCCGTTGATAAAATGGCCATGTTGACGTTTCAGAAATTCACTGACCTCTGGTAATAGGGTTAACTCACTCATCGTTATCACTCCACTTAATAGGAATTAATTAGGCATTGACACAAGCTAGGTAATGTTTGACAAAACGCGGGGCATCAATTTCCCACAAAACTTCTGTCCCTTTCGCTGCAAACCATGTATCACCCTTATGATATTCAACCGTTACACCCGTTTTCACATCGGTTAATTTGACTGAACCTTCGTGAACGGTCGCCATTTCATCAAATGGGTATACCATTTTGAACTTACCTTTTGTACAAGCGAAAATTCCACATGTCAGATTATCAGTGGGTTCGCCATGTATCATCGCAACACTCGCTTGAGGATCGCCCTCGACAACTACAGACCCTAAGTTTGTAACACTACCTACATTCAGTAATTCCGGCAGTGGTTTATTCAATAATAATGGACTAATCATGATTTTTACCTTTAATCAATTTTAATAAAATAGATGGACTGATAACGAACTAGCGCCGCCCCTGCCAATAACCCGATGTTTGATGCATAATTTTGGCAAGTGAAACAATGACATTACGCATGCTATCTTTACCAATAATGTTGGCATGAGGAATAGAGCTCATTAAGTCATAACGATGCGAACCTTCCACCATCCCCTCAGCAAGAACTTTACAGACAATTTGGCTAGGCGTGACACCGAAACCGGAATACCCTTGAGCATAAAACACATTTTTATGCTGTGGTAATGTACCAATTTGGGGAAATAAATTTGCACTACAGGCCATTGGCCCCCCCCAAGCAAGTTCGATTTTGACATCTTTGAGGTAAGGAAAGACTTTTAACATTAAATTCCGGTTCCATGCTTTAAGATCAGATGGAATGTACTCAAGGAAATGCGTCGAACTGCCAAATAATAAACGGTTTTCATTCGTCACACGGTAGTAATCAATTACAGGGCGAATGTCACTATATGCGCCTCGGATTGGGCTGATCTGTTCAATTAGCTCGTCCGGCAATTCTTCCGTCATTAATTGATATGCGTAAGTATTAATCGTTTTAGGGTAAATTGTTGGTTCAAGACCGTTTAAGAACGAATCGCAAGCCCATAACATTTTTTGGGCTTTAACCGTGCCCATCGCCGTTCTCACCGTGATGGTATTTCCATACTCAACATTTAATACTTGGCTATTTTCAAAAATTTTAGCGCCATAAATTTCACTTATTGCTTTTGCTTCACCCAATAGCAAATTCAATGAATGAACATGCCCACCCCCCATGTGTTTGATACCACAGGTATAAGCATCAGAACCGATAATCTGTTTCAGTTCTGTACCACTATAGAATTCAATTTCCTCATCGGGATCAACGGATTTAAAATCCTTTAGCCAACCACGTAAGGTTTTTTCTTGGCGCTTGTTGCTACCTAAATAAGCGTAACCGCGGCAGAAATCAGCATCGATATCATATTTAGCGATACGCTCACGCATGATCCCAGCCCCCATGTTACTGAGCTTAAAGATCGTTTCTAACCCTTCAGGGCCAACATATTTTTTAATTGCATCAATATCATGGCCAATACCTGCCATAACTTGGCCACCATTACGCCCAGAACCACCATAGCCTAGGTGACGCCCCTCCAAGATAGCAATATTGGTAATACCTTTTTCACACAACTCGAGTGCCGTGTGGACCCCTGAAAAGCCACCACCAATAATGACAACATCCACATCAAGATCTTCTTTTAATGTAGGAAAGCGTAAGTCATATTTCTTAGTTGCAGCATAATAAGTTAGTGATTCTACTTGGTTATTCATAACGGATACCCTGTTTAGTATCTTTCGATAACCTGATTATCTTAACCTTGCATTAACAATTACATAGCCCTTTAGGGACATTCGAAACATAAAGTTAACATTTGTGACGTAAGTAGAATATTTATATAAAAATAAAATTTAGTAAAGTTTATTTTTTTAATTAAAATTCAATTAATTAGATAATTATTGCCATATTAATAATATAACAATTTATGAGTTGAAATACTTAAAAGTATTCTAATAAATATTAGATAAAACTAACACCATGATAAATAAACTAAATAATTCTCATATTTTGAGGTAAGGAAATTCACCCTACCTATTGAATTGGCCTATTCATAAATAAGTTAAATAATTCAGCTTGCGAATTAATATCTAATTTCTGGTAAATATTCTTACGATGATTTTTGACTGTCCCTAAACTGATAAAAAGCGACTGTGCAATCTGTGGGGAGCCTTTACCAGCAAGGATCAGTTCAACAACCTCACATTCTCTTGGGGTTAACCCAAACCGCGTTTGCATATCCGCATTTCGGTAATGATGAGAAACTGCATGAGGAGAGACTTCTTTATGAAGCCTAGCCATACTACGAATAATATCGCAAGCATCTTTAAGTGGGGCTTGTGTATGCTTTCCTGAGAAGAAAGGTCTATCTTCGTTACCAAAAAAGATCCCTAGTTGCCTACCTGTTGAGATCTCTAACAATAAACCCGCTTCATCACACCAACCCGTTTTACGATAGAAATTAAGATAATAATCAGTGTGATAAAAACCTTTAGGTGCCAATTCTTTTAGCGTGAGTACCGTCGAAGCGCCCCCTTTCTGGATTTCTTGATAGAATGGGTCCATTAAATAAGCACCTCGCTGATAGATCCTATTAACACTATCACTATTGCGACGTTCGACTTTAGATAGAAATCGAGGAGGTGCACCTTTCTCAAAAGAATATACAATCGCATTATCAAATGTGATGAATGAAGATAACCATGATAATAAATTAGGGTAAAACTGGTTAGTTGCAACAGAATCAATTACATCTGGCAATTTATTGAGATAATTATCCATGCTCCCTCCTAGTTTATTAACTTATTAATAAAGTGTATTTATACTCCAAGCTAAAGGATATAAGAAACACATAATCTTCATAAACTCAATATGATTGTTATTAATATGTTAATTATGTCACTATGATATTAGTAACATTAATGAATAGTTTCATTACATTAGTATTCATTAAAATGAAGCTTAAATCACAAAATAATAAATAAATCCTTATATTATGTTAATCAAAAGTAAATAACATAATGAAAGGAGCAAAAATGCAGAAATACAAAATTATTTTAGATTGTGATCCTGGACATGATGATGCTATGGCTATCTTTTTGGCGTTAGGTAACCCAAATATAGATTTACTCGCTGTCACGACTGTCGTTGGAAACCAAACTCTAGACAAAGTGACTCACAACGCACGCGCAATTATGGAATTCGTTGGTGCAAATAATATCCCTATAGCTGCTGGCTGCCCTCGTCCCTTAGTAAGGACAATACAAACTGCCCCTGAAGTTCATGGAAGCACAGGGCTTGATGGGACACATCTTCCAGAGCCAACACAGCCAATTGACCAACGCCATGCTGTCGATTTGATCATCGATACAATCAAATCTCATCCCCCTAAAACAATTACTCTCGTTCCTATTGGTGGATTAACAAATATTGCTTTGGCCGTCAGAAAAGCACCTGAAATTGTAGAGTTAGTAAAAGAAGTCGTTCTGATGGGGGGAGGCTACCATACCGGTAATCGCTCTGCTGTAGCTGAATTTAATATCATCATAGACCCTGAAGCCGCCCATATTGTATTTAATGAAAAATGGCCGATTACCATGGTTGGATTAGACCTCACCCACCAGGCTAGGCCAAATGATCTAATTATGGAACAAATTGCTCGTTTGAATACACCAATTAGCCAATTTGTTGTGGAATCCCTAAATTACTACACAACAGGTTATCGCCAACGTAATGGTTATAGCGACCATGCACCTGTCCATGACCTTTGTGCCGTCGCTTATGTTATTAACCCATCGATAATGGAAACAGTTAAAGCGCCAATTGATATCGAGTTACAAGGTACTTTAACTACAGGGATGACTGTCACTGATTTTCGTATGCCGGCCAAAGCCGAATGCCATACACAAGTTGCCACAAAGCTCGATAACCCAAAACTATGGGAAATGTTTATAAATTCCCTTAAGCAATTAGGTAAATAAATAATGAAAAGGTAGCCTCTGTCAGCTACCTTTTCAAAAGATTATGATTTAAGGATTTCTTTTAATTTGGTATAGCGCCTAATTAAACGCCACTTAAGTTTTACTGTCGTCGCATGTTCCCATACTACTTGCCAGTAACCTTTATCAAAAAACTGCTGCACCATCTCTTTTTGTGTTTCAGGTGACTTAATTGCCAGTAAGGCTTGGATCACCCCTAAGCCTTCCTTACCAACCTGCCATAAGCAAGCTGGTGCTTGTTTGACTTGCTCAGGATAGCGCCGATAAATATCTAGCAACATATCAATGATTTTCAAATAAGTGTTTATCTTACGAACTGAGCGTTCATCACCCGTCAATGAGTGAGAAACTGATTGGTTATGGATCAAATAACGATAATACTGTTCATTAATAAATTGCACACGTTTTGCTACTAACAAAACTTCAGTCGTCCAAGGAATATCTTGATGATGCAACTTAGGCTCAAAGAAAAAATCATGTTGGCGTAACATCTCTAAACGGTATAAGTTCAACCAAGTCACATGTAAAAACTTACGTGAGCTTAACCCTTTTTCAAGCCATTCAGGACCAGATATCACCCCCGTAGAGGGTACTTTGTTTGGTGGGAAAATAGCCTTCGGTGCGTCACCATTGGTATAAACATATGTCCCATTACAGGTTGCAACGTCTAGGTCTCCAGATAATGCGATTTCTAATAGACGTCCATACATTTTAGGGTTAATTTCATCGTCTATATCAGGAAATGTAATATATTTCCCCGTTGCTTCAGCCATTCCAGTATTACGAGCAACCGAAACACCTTGATTTTCCTGAGATAATACTTTGAAACAAGCAAACTTATCTGCATAAGCATTGATAACGCTTTCACTATCATCCTTAGAGCCATCATTAACAACAATAAGCTCCCAGTTCTCTAATTTTTGCGCTATTAAACTTTCAAAAAACTGAGGTAGAAATTTTTCACCATTATAAACGGCAACAACAATGCTCAAAACTGGCTGAGAAGACATGTATTAACCTTATACCAATCTACTTAAAATTATTTATAACCCAAAGTGGTTAAGTCAGACCGAAAGACCAACTATAAATGTGTTACTTCACTAAAATTAATTAGTTAGAAACACAAAAAACGCATTGGTTCCATTGTCATAAAAATTTAATAATTCAATGCGCGGCATTTTTAACTGTAATGGTATTATTAAATTTTATAGATTATGGTTAATACCAAGTGAACTAATTATCGCTAAACCAACCTAATAAACATTAACTACACCTTAAAAAAGAAAATAATGAGGATATTATTTTGGCTGGAAGCAGTTTACTCACATTACTTGATGATATTGCCGCAGTGTTAGACGATGTTTCCGTCATGACTAAAATGGCAGCTAAAAAAACATCTGGCGTTTTGGGTGATGACCTCGCTTTAAATGCTCAGCAAGTCACAGGAGTACGGGCTGATAGAGAACTTCCTGTTGTTTGGTCAGTTGCTAAAGGCTCGTTTATTAATAAATTGATACTTGTCCCTTTAGCACTACTAATTAGTGCCTTTTTACCTTGGGCTATTACACCATTACTTATGCTTGGTGGGGCTTACCTATGTTTTGAAGGTGCAGAGAAAATTGCACATAAGTTATTGCACCCCGAAACAAAAACAGCCGCTACTATGCAAAAACAATTATCTCCTGAAATGCTTAGCGAGTTTGAAAGTAAAAAAATCAAAGGTGCTATCCGTACTGACTTTGTACTATCTGCTGAAATCATTGCAATAACATTAGGGATTGTTTCTTCAACGACCTTTATGAATCAAGTTATTGTGCTTTCTATTATTGCGATTGTAATGACAATAGGTGTTTATGGGCTAGTCGCAGGTATTGTTAAATTAGATGACTTAGGGTTTTACTTGCAGAAGAAAGCATCTACAGCATTAAAAAAATGTGGCAATGCTTTAATTTATATCACACCATATCTAATGAAAACCTTATCTATTGTAGGCACAGCCGCAATGTTCATGGTTGGTGGTGGTATTTTGACACATGGTATTAGTTACATTTCAGAATGGATCGATGAAATTGCTTTTACCGCAATTTTGACCCCTATTATTGGCAGTACAATGCAGTTTGTCTTACCTACCATTATTAATTTATTTTTTGGTTTAATCGTAGGTTTACTTCTAGTTGCAATAATCAATTTATTCAAAAAACTTAAAAAAAGTTAACCTCAAAAATAAGATAGCACAGACGGTTGAGTGCTATCTTTCTCTCCATTGTTTACCATTTTTATTTTTTCGCTATAAATTTAATTGCATATCGAGTTACAAACATAAGCAAACTGATCTAAATCAAAAGAAATTCATCTTTAATTTACGTTATAATACGTAGATGTGTATTTTAGAATATAACAAAAAAATAGATTAACCATTAAATATCAATTAGTTGAAATCATCAGTATATATATTAAAGCTTAATTTTTTGCTTTAGCGCTCACACCACCGAAAAAATATACCACCAAAGTAGTATATTTAATATTATGCTCTTTATGAACAATACTAGGTGTTTAAGCTTTTTAATTTACTATGAGCTTTATTTTTGAGGAAGGAAAAATGCCGACTCTGTATCGTCGCTTTTCAATTATTAACCAAGTAATCGGCCTGATGCTACTTATTGCGATCTTGGGGATTATTGGAATGACGATTTCAAATCGTATGATTATTAGCGTCCAAGGCAATGCCCATGCAATAAATAAATCAGGCTCCTTAAGAATGCAAAGCTACAGGTTACTTTCCTTAGTACCATTAAATACTCAAAATCAACGTTATCTAGGCATATTAGAAAATGATTTAGTAAGCCCAGAACTAACACAAGTAGTAAAAGTCGAAAATTTAACCCCCCAATTTAATGAACTTCATAATTATTGGCTACATACACTGAAACCAGCGCTAATGGCTGCTGAGTCACCAAATGATGCAAGATACGAAGTAATATCATTCGTTAATAAGCTTGATGAACTAGTCCATAATATTGATGAAAAAACAGAAAGAAAAATTGCTTATGTCGCAATGACCCAGCTCGTTTTTATTAGCTTAGTTTTTTTGTTATTAATGGGAACAATGTGGCACCTAAGACGGAAAATTTATTACCCATGGGTAAAATTATTGTCAATGGTGACTGCTATTGGCCAAAAAGATTTTAGTCAGCGCTACCCTAAAAATCACCAACAAGATGAGTTAAACGCTTTGGGTGAAACACTTAACCAAATGTCCGATGAGTTGGCTCAAAGTTACCATCAATTAGAGGAAAGGGTTGCAGAAAAAACAGCGGACCTGATGACAAAAAATCGCGTTTTATCTTATTTATATCAATCAAACCAAATCTTACATTCTTCGGAGCCTCTGTATTCACGCTTACAAAAAGTGCTGATTGAGCTCAAAAATATTACCCTATTAAAAAATCTCAGCTTACGGTTATACGAAGAAAGTAATGATGCCTATTTTCATGAAATATGTTGTGATTCAATAGGGCTATCTGAATTAGATAATCATTTTACAAAACAACCCTCCCCGATAATAAAAAAAGCAATAACTATGCAGTGGGATTTGTCTGACAACATGCACCGATATGGTGTCATCATCGGTGAAATTGAAGATACAGAAGTCCTTTCAGATGAACAAAGCAATCTAGTTTCTGTATTGGCCAAGCAAATTTCAGGCATGTTAGCAATGGAGCATCAAATAGAGCAACAACAACAGCTATTGATAATGGATGAGCGCTCAGCCATTGCTCGTGAGCTTCATGACTCTATAGCTCAATCATTATCCTGCTTAAAAATGCAAATTAGCTATTTGCAATTGCAACCTGAACCATTACCAGAAAGGCCTCAACAGTTGTTAACTGAAATGCGCAGTGAGATTAATACCGCGTATAGTCAGTTAAGAGAGTTATTAACCACCTTTAGGCTTAAATTAACTGAGCCTGGGCTCTTACCCTCTCTAGAGAGTACAATCAGCGAATTCAGTGAACGAATGGGCTATTCAATAGGATTAAATTATAACCTACCAGCGAAAAGTATTTCGCCACACCAATCAATCCATATTATACAAATAATCCGAGAAGCCCTTAGTAATATCCTAAAACATGCAAATGCTAAGCGGGCTGAAGTATCATTAAGTCAACATGCGGGTATCGCTAGCATTACTATTACTGATGATGGCACTGGAATCTCATCTAATGCTGATAAACTTAACCATTATGGGCTAATTATTATGAGGGAAAGGGCACTGAGTCTTAAGGGTGAGTGTTCTATTATTTCTAGAGAGCAAGGGGGAACTCAAGTTAAAGTGACTTTCCCTTTACCTGACGCTTAAAACACCGGAAAAATCATCTATGGAGAATACAAATATAATGAATGAAAAATCAACCATCCTACTTATTGATGATCATCCGATGCTAAGAAATGGGGTCAAACAACTGATTAGTTTAGAACCTTCATTACAAGTCATCGGAGAGGCAGGAGATGGGAAAACAGGTATCCAAATCGCAGCAGAACAAGACCCTGATTTAATTCTTCTCGATCTGAATATGCCGGGTATGAATGGCTTTGAAACTCTAGATGAACTAAGAAAAAGGGAACTTTCTGGAAGAATTATCCTTTTTACCGTCTCTAACTATAGTGATGACCTAGTCAACGCGTTAAAAAGAGGGGCTGATGGTTATCTACTTAAAGATATGGAACCAGAAGAGCTTATTGTGGCTCTTAAAGAGGCTGCCAGTGGAAAATTAGTTGTCAGCCCAACACTAGCTTCAGTACTTGCTGAATCATTAAGGGACAATACAACACAAGATGAAAACCATATTGCATCCTTAACACCAAGAGAAGCGGACATCTTAGAACTCATTTCACAAGGGTTGTCCAATAAAATGATAGCTCGCAAACTAGATATTGCAGAAAGTACAGTAAAAGTTCACGTTAAACATTTGCTTAAAAAATTAAACTTAAAATCTAGGGTTGAAGCTGCTGTTTGGGTATTACAACAAAAATAATCCTCACTACAGCCCTATCGCAGCTATATAAATAATAAAATAGCTGCGAGTTAAAAAAATAAGACTAAGAATTAAACTAAAATAAGAGATAAATAGCTCTAATTTGCAAACTTTTATTTTTAGTTATAATAAACTATACGTATAGTTTTTAATGGAAATAATAAAAATGGAAGATCAGTTAATTTTAGTTAATGAAAATGATGAACCAATAGGTGTAATGCCTAAATTACTCGCACATCAACTCGGTCGCTTACATCGCGCCTTCTCTATTTTCATTTTTAATGACCAAAATGAATTGCTTATCCAGCAAAGAGCGCTTCATAAGTATCACTCTGCTGGCCAATGGGCTAATTCATGCTGTAGTCATCCAAAACCACATGAAGATACCCTACAAGCCGCACAACGACGACTTAATGAAGAATTAGGGTTCATCACGCCTTTAACTCATGTTGGTTCATTCACTTACCATGCTGAAGTGAGTGGAGGATTAATAGAACATGAATATGACCACCTATATGTTGGCCACTATAATAAAGTGATCTATCCCAATATTGAAGAAGTCGCATCCATCCGTTGGGTTAGTATTTCTAAACTTATTTATGAAGTTAATCAACAACCGGAGATTTTTACTCCTTGGTTTAAAAAAATACTGACTAAATACCCGTCATTAAATTTCAATTTAGCTTAATTAACTGCCCGATGATTATATTTCATAATTTAAGATATAATCATGTATCAATGTTAATTCTTTTGAAAGTGATTTATCTTCACCATTTAAATCAATACATTCACTTATCATATGATAAATACTATCTGTTTTTGAAGATAATAAATAAGAGGGATCTTTCTCTTTTCTTAAATTAATTGCTTGTACCACACATAAAAACACAATCGAAATTAATTCATATCCATACATTAATTGATTTTTTAATTTTTCAGCAACAAACTGTGCATTCGTCGCAGTATCCTCAACACCACCTGCGACAGAGAAGTAATCTAATGAAGCTGGCATTGCTAGATATTTAATTCTCATTGCTAAAGTAACTGCGGGCTTTTCAATGGCACCAAGTGCATGAAATGCAGTTCTATTACCTAAAAACCGAGTTAGCTGTGTAAAATAAGGGTCATTAAGTTTTACTATCTGCTGTACACTTGCTAGTGCATTATGAGCAATCGCTAAACTTAATTTTTCGATAGATAAAACCCAAGGTAGTGTTTCAAAATTTCCACTTGGAAGCACTGCCTGATGACAATCATTTTCAGCCAAATTATTATTTACATGTTTAGTGAGCACGCATGGATTATCATTTGATCCATTTACTTGAATGAGGAGCTGTTCTTTAGCTTGTTCATAGCTTAAACGCAACTCTGCTAGCCGATATACCCCACAACGATAGCTTAGAGGGTCTTGTAAATGACGTTCATCGTCGTAACATTCCAACGAAGAACCAACTAATAGGCTTCTAAGTTTTTCTCCCATTGCAATAACTTCAGGGTATGCACAAGCATCCAAAACCTGCTGATTTAAAGGTGAGAGATTACCATTTAAGGCTTGAAGATTTAAACAATACAATAACTCACTTATATTTATGTAATGTGCTGTTTTTAATAACGCAGCAGCTGCTATAGCAACAGAATAAGCGTTTGAACATAATAAAGAGAGTGAATCTTTTGCCCAAGGTTCTATGGGGGTAATGCCCGCAAGTTGAAGTGCCTTTGAAGAAGACATTGTTTTACCTTGGTAAATTACCTCTCCCTCACCTAATAATGTAAGCCCTATATGACTCAATATAGTGATATCCCCCTCACCAATAGAACCCATGCTTGGGATAAAAGGAATGATATCTCTGTTAAGTAATTCGACATAGCTATTAATTATTCTAGGTTGAATTCCACTATAACCATTAAGTAACATGTTAATGTGAATTCCCATGATCCCTCTAATTAAACAGCTATCTATTGGCTTACCTATACCCACAGAATGTGCACGTATTAGTTTTTTATTAAATATCGTTGATTTTTCAATTAGCTCTTCAGTAAACCTACCATTTAATTTTATATATTCCGTATCTTTATTTAAGCCAACACCTACTGTTAGACCATATATCCTTACTCCTTTCTCGGCCTCTAATATTAATAGGTTATGGCTTTCTTCTAATTTTTCCACTACCATATAATCCACAGCAATATCTTCACCATTCATAATTAATTCTATATCATGAAGTTTTAAGTTTTTTCCATTCAGCAAAACCATATACCCTCTCTAAAAAAAGAAAAAATAAACAATTTACAACTGTCTTTTTACTTATTTATAGTAAAAACTAAAACTCATCATTTTTAAACTTTAACTATCAAACATTATTAATTAGGGAAGAATAATAATTATAATGGTATAGTTTTATTATGTTTAATAGCAAATTTTATTAAATATAGAGGACAATAAGTAATGCCAGACCATTCGTTTTAAATCAATCAATCAATTTTATATTTTAATACATCGTAAAATATGATTTATGGGCATCTATATATTTGAATGATAAGGGATACAATAAAAACTAGCGCAATAATAATTTAATAATAAAAATTAATTTCTAAGTTGGTTATTATTTAGCTAAGCTTAAAAATTATCATAATTATAGTGATTAATTATTAAGCTAATTTTTGATTAGCTTACCGCTTTCTATTTTTTCTGTTTTCAATCATAAGAAGTAACGGGCTAAGTAAACAAAATGAGCACCTGTTAGCCACTATCAATTTCGCCTAAGATACAAAAAAATTAATTACTGAGCTGACTACTAATTAGCCCATCATTTCGAACCATATCTGCCATTTATCTGTATTTTCTATATAGATGTCATTTTGCCAAAGCCAGTAATAAGGGCTTATGCATGACCATAACCAATACGATGATAAGAAACCGAATAAAAAGCACGAGCACAATAAGCAAGGTGATCACACAAGTTAGTTGCTAAGTGAATTATTGACTAGCAACAACAAGGTGTAGCATAAATACTGAGGGTGATTTTAGATGAGAAAAGGAACTACGATAAGGGCTAAAATGATAAAAAATGAAGTAGACGTACTCGTAAGTTACTGAGTGGATTATTGGTCCTCGATGACAATAAGTGCCATAAATACAAAGCACATTCACTAAGCTAATGATTAATCACGAGAAGTCACGAGCCGAGTCAACAAAGAGAACCTCCACTCGTGTCATCATCCCTTTCACCGAAGTGACTTAATTGCTGAAAACGAGATGGGCAGGAAAAGAATATCTCTGTACTAATGAGGGGTTAACCTAGTCCTCTGCTAATCAGACTGTTAATTTAGAAGCTAGACATAAGCAGTTAGTAGTTAGCAGTTAGCAGTTAGAAGTTAGAAGTTAGCCTACAGGATAATAAAATATGCAGTGGTCTCAATGCCTCATTACCCTAGGCAGAGCCCTCACAATCAGAGTCGCCCTGAGACTGAACACCTCACTCTTCGCTCCACACTGCCACGCCTCATCACCTAACCACCAAACGCAAAAAAGCCACCCATTGGGTGGCTTTCTCACTAATTTAATGTCTGGCAGTTCCCTACTCTCACATGGGGAGACCCCACACTACCATCGGCGCTACGGCGTTTCACTGCTGAGTTCGGCATGGGGTCAGGTGGGACCACCGCGCTATTGCCGCCAGACAAATTCGGTTCGTTCCCGTTTAGCGCATTTCGTCACTAAACCAGAACTGCAATCTTGAACAAGCTGCCATGTCCCTCGCCTCTCGGCTTCTCACGCTTATTGAATCAACGTCATCTCTCAATCTCTAAAACACCTTCGGTGTTGTCAGGTTAAGCCTCACGGTTCATTAGTATTGGTTAGCTCAACATATCGCTATGCTTACACACCCAACCTATCAACGTCTTAGTCTTAAACGTTCCTTTAGGACCCTTAAAGGGTCAGGGAAGACTCATCTCAAGGCAAGTTTCCCGCTTAGATGCTTTCAGCGGTTATCTCTTCCGCACTTAGCTACCGGGCAATGCCATTGGCATGACAACCCGAACACCAGTGGTGCGTCCACTCCGGTCCTCTCGTACTAGGAGCAGCCCCTTTCAATCTTCCAACGCCCACGGCAGATAGGGACCGAACTGTCTCACGACGTTCTAAACCCAGCTCGCGTACCACTTTAAACGGCGAACAGCCGTACCCTTGGGACCTACTTCAGCCCCAGGATGTGATGAGCCGACATCGAGGTGCCAAACACCGCCGTCGATATGAACTCTTGGGCGGTATCAGCCTGTTATCCCCGGAGTACCTTTTATCCGTTGAGCGATGGCCCTTCCATTCAGAACCACCGGATCACTAAGACCTACTTTCGTACCTGCTCGAGCCGTCACTCTCGCAGTCAAGCTGGCTTATGCCTTTGCACTAACCGCATGATGTCCGACCATGCTTAGCCAACCTTCGTGCTCCTCCGTTACTCTTTGGGAGGAGACCGCCCCAGTCAAACTACCCACCAGACACTGTCCGCACCCCGGATAACGGGGCAACGTTAGAACATCAAACATTAAAGGGTGGTATTTCAAGGTTGGCTCCATGCAGACTGGCGTCCACACTTCAAAGCCTCCCACCTATCCTACACATCAAGGCTCAATGTTCAGTGTCAAGCTATAGTAAAGGTTCACGGGGTCTTTCCGTCTTGCCGCGGGTACACTGCATCTTCACAGCGAGTTCAATTTCACTGAGTCTCGGGTGGAGACAGCCTGGCCATCATTACGCCATTCGTGCAGGTCGGAACTTACCCGACAAGGAATTTCGCTACCTTAGGACCGTTATAGTTACGGCCGCCGTTTACTGGGGCTTCGATCAAGAGCTTCTCCTTACGGATAACCCCATCAATTAACCTTCCAGCACCGGGCAGGCGTCACACCGTATACGTCCACTTTCGTGTTTGCACAGTGCTGTGTTTTTAATAAACAGTTGCAGCCAGCTGGTATCTGCGACTGGCTTCAGCTCCATGGGTAAACCACTTCACCTAGCGCCAGCGTGCCTTCTCCCGAAGTTACGGCACCATTTTGCCTAGTTCCTTCACCCGAGTTCTCTCAAGCGCCTGAGTATTCTCTACCTGACCACCTGTGTCGGTTTGGGGTACGATTAATGATAATCTAGAGCTTAGAGGCTTTTCCTGGAAGCGGGGCATGAGCTACTTCGCCACCGTAGTGACTCGTCATCAGACCTCAGCATGTAGTGAACCGGATTTGCCTAATTCACCTGCCTACATCCTTAAACCGGGACAACCGTCGCCCGGCCAGCCTAGCCTTCTCCGTCCCCCCATCGCAATTATCACCAGTACGGGAATATTAACCCGTTTCCCATCGACTACGCATTTCTGCCTCGCCTTAGGGGTCGACTCACCCTGCCCCGATTAACGTTGGACAGGAACCCTTGGTCTTCCGGCGTGCGGGTTTTTCACCCGCATTATCGTTACTTATGTCAGCATTCGCACTTCTGATACCTCCAGCATACCTCACAGTACACCTTCACAGGCTTACAGAACGCTCCCCTACCCAACAATATTTACATATCGCTGCCGCAGCTTCGGTGCATAGTTTAGCCCCGTTACATCTTCCGCGCAGGCCGACTCGACCAGTGAGCTATTACGCTTTCTTTAAATGATGGCTGCTTCTAAGCCAACATCCTGGCTGTCTGAGCCTTCCCACTTCGTTTCCCACTTAACTATGACTTTGGGACCTTAGCTGGCGGTCTGGGTTGTTTCCCTCTTCACGACGAACGTTAGCACCCGCCGTGTGTCTCCCGTGATAACATTCTTCGGTATTCGTAGTTTGCATCGAGTTGGTAAGTCGGGATGACCCCCTAGTCGAAACAGTGCTCTACCCCCGAAGATGAGTTCACGAGGCGCTACCTAAATAGCTTTCGGGGAGAACCAGCTATCTCCCGGTTTGATTGGCCTTTCCCCCAGCCACAAGTCATCCGCTAATTTTTCAACATTAGTCGGTTCGGTCCTCCAGTTAGTGTTACCCAACCTTCAACCTGCCCATGGCTAGATCACCGGGTTTCGGGTCTATACCCTGCAACTCATTCGCCCAGTTAAGACTCGGTTTCCCTACGGCTCCCCTATACGGTTAACCTTGCTACAGAATATAAGTCGCTGACCCATTATACAAAAGGTACGCAGTCACCCTGATAAATCAAGGCTCCCACTGCTTGTACGTACACGGTTTCAGGTTCTATTTCACTCCCCTCGCCGGGGTTCTTTTCGCCTTTCCCTCACGGTACTGGTTCACTATCGGTCAATCAGGAGTATTTAGCCTTGGAGGATGGTCCCCCCATATTCAGACAGGATAACACGTGTCCCGCCCTACTCGTCGAGTTCACAACACTAGCATCTTCAGATACGGGGCTATCACCCTTTACTGCCGGACTTTCCAGACCGTTCTCCTGATACTAATGCTGATTAAGACTCTGGGCTGCTCCCCGTTCGCTCGCCGCTACTAGGGGAATCTCGGTTGATTTCTTTTCCTCGGGGTACTGAGATGTTTCAGTTCCCCCGGTTCGCTTCGTTTGACTATGTATTCATCAAACGATAGTGCAACGGATTGCACTGGGTTTCCCCATTCGGAAATCGTCGGGTATAACGGTTCATATCACCTTACCGACGCTTATCGCAGATTAGCACGTCCTTCATCGCCTCTGATTGCCTAGGCATCCACCGTGTACGCTTAGTCGCTTAACCTCACAACCCGAAGGTGTCTTCTGACAACGAGTGACTGTGCTTCATGATTTCGGCGTTAGTCCGTGCTCGCAATGCTCACGTACATTAAGTACGCTGCGCTTGCTGTGCGCGGGCTGCCTTGAACTCATTTCGCTCGTCGACTCGATAGCTCAAAGTACACTATTCAAGTTGAGATTTTTGAGAGACTCTCACATTGTTTAAGCGATAAACAATGTGCGTTGTTTTCAATTTTCAGCTTGTTCCAGATTGTTAAAGAGCATAATTGTTAAACCAACTACAACGTAATTGGCTTAATCATTATTGGGGACATCGTCTTTCACTCGATATCGGCGCAATTGGCGTCCCCTAGGGGATTCGAACCCCTGTTACCGCCGTGAAAGGGCGGTGTCCTAGGCCTCTAGACGAAGGGGACACGAAACTTGTTTAGCAAATCATCGATTTGCTAGTTTCGTGTAAGGCGACATTCCTCATTGGAATGGAGCGACTGTGTTAAAATGCTACATCAGCGCAAAAAGCCTCCCACGTAAAGCCATTGCTCTACTTTCTATCAGACAATCTGTGTGAGCACTTCACAAAAACACTTCAATGGTAAGGAGGTGATCCAACCGCAGGTTCCCCTACGGTTACCTTGTTACGACTTCACCCCAGTCATGAATCACAAAGTGGTAAGCGCCCTCCCGAAGGTTAAGCTACCTACTTCTTTTGCAACCCACTCCCATGGTGTGACGGGCGGTGTGTACAAGGCCCGGGAACGTATTCACCGTAGCATTCTGATCTACGATTACTAGCGATTCCGACTTCATGGAGTCGAGTTGCAGACTCCAATCCGGACTACGACGTACTTTATGAGTTCCGCTTGCTCTCGCGAGGTCGCTTCTCTTTGTATACGCCATTGTAGCACGTGTGTAGCCCTACTCGTAAGGGCCATGATGACTTGACGTCATCCCCACCTTCCTCCGGTTTATCACCGGCAGTCTCCTTTGAGTTCCCGACCGAATCGCTGGCAACAAAGGATAAGGGTTGCGCTCGTTGCGGGACTTAACCCAACATTTCACAACACGAGCTGACGACAGCCATGCAGCACCTGTCTCAGAGTTCCCGAAGGCACCAAAGCATCTCTGCTAAGTTCTCTGGATGTCAAGAGTAGGTAAGGTTCTTCGCGTTGCATCGAATTAAACCACATGCTCCACCGCTTGTGCGGGCCCCCGTCAATTCATTTGAGTTTTAACCTTGCGGCCGTACTCCCCAGGCGGTCGATTTAACGCGTTAGCTCCGAAAGCCACTCCTCAAGGGAACAACCTTCAAATCGACATCGTTTACAGCGTGGACTACCAGGGTATCTAATCCTGTTTGCTCCCCACGCTTTCGCACCTGAGCGTCAGTCTTTGTCCAGGGGGCCGCCTTCGCCACCGGTATTCCTCCACATCTCTACGCATTTCACCGCTACACATGGAATTCTACCCCCCTCTACAAGACTCTAGCTGACCAGTCTTAGATGCCATTCCCAGGTTAAGCCCGGGGATTTCACATCTAACTTAATCAACCGCCTGCGTGCGCTTTACGCCCAGTAATTCCGATTAACGCTTGCACCCTCCGTATTACCGCGGCTGCTGGCACGGAGTTAGCCGGTGCTTCTTCTGTCGGTAACGTCAATCGTTGATGATATTAGCATCAACGCCTTCCTCCCGACTGAAAGTACTTTACAACCCTAAGGCCTTCTTCATACACGCGGCATGGCTGCATCAGGCTTGCGCCCATTGTGCAATATTCCCCACTGCTGCCTCCCGTAGGAGTCTGGGCCGTGTCTCAGTCCCAGTGTGGCTGATCATCCTCTCAGACCAGCTAGGGATCGTCGCCTAGGTGAGCCATTACCTCACCTACTAGCTAATCCCATATGGGTTCATCCGATAGCGCAAGGACCGAAGTTCCCCTGCTTTGCTCCTAAGAGATTATGCGGTATTAGCCACCGTTTCCAGTGGTTATCCCCCTCTATCGGGCAGATCCCCATACATTACTCACCCGTCCGCCGCTCGTCAGCGAGAAGCAAGCTTCCCCTGTTACCGCTCGACTTGCATGTGTTAGGCCTGCCGCCAGCGTTCAATCTGAGCCATGATCAAACTCTTCAATTAAAAGTAGCTTGATGCTCAAAGAATGTTTACTGTCGCCTGATTTCCGAAGAAACCAGATTACCTATTAGTTCATATATATATGAATTAACGTGTTAGTCACTCTTCAAGACTTAAAATCAAATATTTTTTTTGATAGTGTCCTGTGAGTGCCCACACAGATTGTCTGATAAATTGTTAAAGAGCGTTGCGACATTTCTTTTGGAAATTCGACTCAGTTTTTATTAACTTAGGTCGTTGTCGCGAGGTGACGTATATTACGTTTTTTATTTAGAAAGTCAAGCGTTTATTTTCAACTTTTTCTTTCTCACCTCTGTTATCACAAGGCTTCGAGGTTTTCTTCGAGCCGGTTTATCGTGACAACGGATGCGCATTATAGGGAGCCCAGAAAATCTAGCAAGTGTTTTTTTAATATTTCTTTTCAAGCGCTGATTTATTAAACAAATCGTGCAAACCTGCTGCATTTTGTTGATAAAAAGACCTACAGTTTATCAAACTCACTAGCAAATTGGGTAACGTTCTCCCAATTAGTGTATTCAATTTCAGTATTTGGGTCAGTCGGACCATCTGTCATTTTCATTATTAGGCGGATCATAGTTCTATCGAACCATTTATAACGTGGATAAAAGAGGGCTCCAGCAAAAACAGACTTTAATGTTGGCTTCCAAGGGCTAGCTTCTAAAAACTTACGTGTGTATGCGTTTGTTTCTACTGTGTCTTTCCCTTCTTTTCTTGCTGTAAGATTTACAGCAAAGAAGGCTGTGTTCATTGAATTCAATTGGTTTTGGTGAGTAGTCGCAAAACGAAGTAGCTTTTTATTAAAATGACCATAACGAATCGATGCCCCCACCAATACTTTGTCATAAGCCGCCAAATTTAAGCTTTGCTCAGTGTTTAAATCACGAATATCACACTCTCGACCTAATGTCCGTAGCTGCTCAGCCATCTTTAAAATAATTTTTTTTGTTTGCCCATCCGTACTGGAATGTAAAAGTAAATAGCTCATCATCGTTCCTAGATTATTATCATTTCTATATTAGGTTGTACTCAATTACTCACGCCAGAAAGTCGGTGTCAGCAGTACCAATAAAGTAAAGACCTCCAAACGCCCAAATAACATAGTCACAACTAATATCCATTTCCCAGTTGGATTCATAGAGGTAAAGTTGTCAGCAACTGTTCCTAGACCCGGGCCTAAGTTATTTAATGTGGTGGCTATAGCAGAGAAAGCAGAAAACTCATCAACGCCCGTTGCTATCAAAAGTAATAAGCTGACAATAAAAACCAAAGCATATGCGGAGAAAAACCCCCATACCGCTTCTATAATTCTTTCAGGGAGCGCTCTTTGGCCTAACTTAATCGTGTATACCGCATTTGGATGAACCAGACGTTTTAGTTCCCGAGAACCTTGCAAGAAGAGTAACAAAATGCGAATAACTTTTAGCCCGCCCCCAGTTGACCCTGCACACCCACCAACAAATGCCGCACATAATAAAAGCATCGGTAAAAAAAGTGGCCACCCCGAAAAGCTATCTGTTGTAAAACCAGCAGTTGTCGCCATTGATACAACTTGGAAAAATGCCTGATCGAGCGTTTGCCCAAAGCTACCATAAACTGAGTGATACATTAAAACTAAAGTACAGATCACGACTAGAACAAACTGGAAGCTAATAAACATTCTAAATTCAGGGTCACGCCAATAAATGCCAAGGCTACGCCCAGTTAATACAGCGAAGTGTAAACCAAAATTACAGCCAGAGATGAGCAGAAATACCCCAATGATGGTGTTAATCGCAGGGCTATTAAAATAACCTACACTTGCATCATGTGTAGAAAAACCACCAATAGCAATTGTTGAGAAACTATGGGATATAGCATCAAAAACATCCATACCAGCTACCCACAAAGCAACAGCACAAGCAATCGTTAGCAATACATAAATAAGCCATAACGTCTTTGCAGTTTCTGCAATACGTGGGCGCATTTTATTGTCTTTCAAAGGCCCCGGCATTTCCGCTCGATATAACTGCATCCCCCCAACACCCAGTAGAGGCAAGATTGCAACGGCGAGTACAATGATCCCCATACCGCCAAGCCATTGAAGCATTTGCCGATAGAATAATATTGCTTTAGGTAACGAGTCGAGCCCTGTTAGCGTTGTTGCGCCAGTAGTGGTTAACCCCGAAAATGATTCAAAAAAAGCATCAGTAACGGAAAGGTTTGGTCTCTCTGAAAAGATAAAAGGTAATGCCCCAACACTCCCCAGAACAGTCCAAAATAATACGACAATAAGAAAACCTTCTTTTGCCTTAAGTTCATGACGGCTATTACGCGTAGGTAGCCATAAAAAAAGACCAATCAATAACGCAGTCACAAAAGTCTGGCTAAAGGCTCGCCCTGCGCCATCGCGATAAATTAGCGCCACAATACCTGGTATAACCATGGTAAATGAAAAAATGATGACTAGCAGCCCGACAATACGGGTTATTGCGCGAAAATGCATTCGGCAGATTCCTTGCTAAAGCTGTTTACTATTCCGATTCTGGCGTGAGCGACAAGGCACCACGACTTATATCGCGTAATTTATCATTGACTTCCTGCTGAAGGGTAGCAGGAATTGCAATTTGCAAAGAGACAGCTTCATTATAATCACTGTGTAAAACCACGCCATTCACCTGAATAAGTAGCTGCTCAATTGCATTAACCAATGAGTAATCACATACTAAATTAAACACTTTTTGTGGCACTTTAGTTTGTGTTGGTAAAATTTTCAGTGCTTGCTGTACACCATTACCATAAGCTTTAACTAACCCGCCAGTCCCCAGTTTTATCCCACCAAAATAACGCACAACGACACAAGTGACTTCCCCTAAGTTGCTTCCCAACAGTTGTGCCATAATAGGTTTGCCAGCCGTTCCTGTTGGCTCGCCGTCATCAGAAAAACCTAATTGTTGCGAGTCATCAGGACGCCCAGCAACAAATGCCCAGCAATGATGCCGAGCATCTGGATATTGAGCTTTAACCGATTGGATGTAATCTTTTGCCGCTTCAATACCCTCGGTATGTGCTAAGTACGTAATAAAACGACTTTTTTTAATTTCTTCAGTAAACGAAATCGTTTCTGCTGGTATTAAATAAGGTTTCATTAACGTAAATGTAAGTCTCGAGTCATATTTTCAATTCGGTTAGCGTGGATCACTATATTGTCTTCAATACGAATACCGCCATAAGGTTTAAAGAACTCTATTTTATCCCAATTAAAATGCTGACTATATTCACCATTTCGCCACTCAGCGAGTAAAGATTCAATGAAATACAGACCAGGTTCAATTGTTAATACCATTTTAGGTTCTAATACACGAGTACAGCGCAAGAAAGGATACATTTTCGGAGCAGCAAGGTGAGCCCCGCTGTCGTCTTGCATAAAACCAGCAGCATCATGCACTTGCAGCCCTAAAGGGTGCCCTAAGCCATGAGGTAAAAATGGTGTTGTTAACCCATTTTCGACCATCGATTCTTCGCTAATACCTTTTATAATATCGTGTTTAGCAAGGATTTTTGCGATCCTATGATGCATATCCACGTGATAATCGGTATAACGAACCCCAGCTTTAATTGTATCAATTAATGAAAGCTGTTCGCTATTTACATCCGCCACTAATTCAGCAAATTCATCCTTGCCTTTTGCGGCATAAGTCCTAGTAATATCAGCTGCATAGCCATTGTACTCTGCACCAGCGTCTATCAGAAAACTACGTAATTCATTAGGAACTGTTTGCTGCAACTTGGTGTAATGCAGTACGGCTGCATTTTCATTTAGAGCAACAATATTACCATATGGCACATTGGTATCTCGATGACCAGTAGACTGTAAATAACTGATATTAATATCAAATTCACTCATTTCCGCACGGAATGCTTCAAGTGCTGCAAGGTGCCCATTCACCGCCATTTTTTGTGCTTCACGCATACAGTAAAGCTCATAGTCTGTTTTATATGAACGATGGAAATGGTAATAGTCTAAAACCGGTTTTGGGTTGATATTATGCAAAGAGATGCCTAATGACTCCGCTCTTGCTGTTGCAGAGCCGATATAGGCAATATTGTCTTTTTGGATATTCGCCAGAAACCCTTTGATATCGTCCGCATTCTTTAGGTGGATTAAGTCAATGTCTTTAGTCCAGAAACCATCTGGTAATGGCTCAACGCTATGCCAATAATCAACTGGCGAATAAAACCATAATTTAGGCTTATTTACGCCATCAATGAGTAACCAAGAATGTGGGACATCAGTAACAGGTACCCAAGACTTAAAATGAGGATTAACTTTAAAAGGGTAATCACTATCATCAAGAAAGATGCGTAGGGGTTCACCTGAATGAATCAATATGGCATCTAATTTGCTGCGCTGTAAGACTTGCTGAGTTCTGTATTGTAACGTTTTAATATGTTCAGCGTAGAGTGCAGTCAATTTTTCCATTTCTTTCAACCTTTCAGCATTAATTAGAAAATTCAAGCTTACCACGTTCTGAAATTAACGGATATGCACTCTATTGCAAACCTAACTTAATATATTGATAAATAATGATAATATCATTTTAATTCATTATTATTTCGCTTAATTGCTGTGACCCGCATTCCATTTTTGTCATTAATCATTTGCAATTAATTAACATTCTGGTCACACTCATTTCATCTGGTCATACCAGATACCATTACCATGTAAAGGAGAGCAGAATGCTTTATCAAAGTGAAACAATCTATATTCAATGGTTGAAAAAAGGGATTGCAGAACTGGTTTTTAACTCACCAGGGCCGATTAATAAATTGGATACCCACACCGTTGCTTCACTTGATGAAGCCGTGACTGTTCTAGAGCAGCAAACCGATCTGCAAGGTGTTATTTTCCGTTCTGATAAACCAGCGTTTATTGTTGGAGCTGATATTAAAGAGTTTTTATCTCTATTTGAGGCATCAAAAGAAACGCTAAGTAATTGGTTACAATATGCCAATACCATTTTTAACCGCATTGAAGATTTGCCAGTTCCTACTATCTGCGCTATCAATGGCTATGCTTTAGGTGGTGGCTGTGAGTGCGTTTTATCCACTGATTTTCGTATCGCATCACCCGACGCTCGAATTGGGCTTCCTGAAACAAAACTTGGTATTATGCCTGGGTTCGGTGGTTCCGTACGTCTGCCTCGTCTAATCGGTTTAGATAGTGCCTTAGAAATTATTACCGCAGGTAAAGATATCAATGCCGCTCAAGCATTAAAATTTGGTCTTATCGACGCTGTTGTTGATACCCAACTCTTACCTCAATCTGCACTGACTATCATTGAATCAGCTATTGCAGGTGCACTAAATTGGCAGAAAAAACGCCAACCAAAACTAGAGCCATTACAATTAAGCCCTATTGAACAAACAATGAGTTTCAATGTGGCAAAAGGAATGGTGTATCAGGCTGCTGGGAAACATTACCCTGCGCCAATGGCTGCTGTAAATACAATTGAAAAAGCAGCAAACTGTGCACGAGATGAAGCATTAAAACATGAAACCGCAGCTTTTGTACCTCTCGCCCATAGTGATGTTGCTCGCGCATTAGTCAGTATTTTTCTGAATGATCAACATGTTAAATCTAATAGCAAAAAACTCTCACAACATGTTAGTACTCCAACGCATGCCGCAGTGCTTGGTGCTGGGATTATGGGTGGAGGCATTGCCTATCAGTCCGCCAGTAGGGGCGTGCCAGTTTTAATGAAGGATATCAATGAGAAATCATTAGAGTTAGGGATTGAGGAAGCACAAAAGCTGTTAAACAAGCAATTTGAAAGAGGGAAAATCACCGCTGCACAAATGGCAACCACATTAGCTGCTATACACCCTTCATTATCCTATTCAGGTATTGAAAGCAGCCAAATCGTCGTTGAAGCTGTTGTTGAAAACCCCAAAATTAAAGCCGCTGTGCTCACTGAGGTAGAATCCCTTATTGCCCCTGATACCTTATTAGCATCAAACACCTCTACCATTCCAATTTCGACACTTGCAAGCTCACTAAAACGCCCAGAAAATTTCTGTGGAATGCATTTCTTCAACCCAGTACACCGTATGCCATTAGTTGAAATTATCAGAGGGAAACAAACATCTGAAGATACTATCGCCAAAGTTGTTGCCTATGCGAATAAAATGGGGAAAACCCCTATTGTCGTTAATGATTGCCCTGGTTTCTTTGTTAACCGAGTCCTTTTCCCTTATTTCGCAGGTTTTAATTTACTTTTGCAAGATGGGGCTGATTTTAGAGAAATAGATAAAATCATGGAGAAAGAATTTGGTTGGCCTATGGGCCCTGCTTATCTTCTCGATGTTGTCGGTATTGATACTGCTTTCCATGCTGAACAAGTCATGGCCGAAGGTTTCCCTGAGCGTATGAGTAAAACAGGCAAAAATGCCATAAGTGTGATGTTTGAACAGCAGCGTTTTGGTCAAAAAAATGGCAAGGGCTTTTATCTATATGAAAAAGATAAAAAAGGTAAGCCGAAAAAAGTTAATGACCCTCATACAGATGAACTACTCGCTTCTATTTGCTCAACAAAACGTTCTTTTACCAAAGAAGAAATTATTGCTCGAATGATGATCCCAATGGTCAATGAAGTTGTCCGTTGTTTAGAAGAAGGCATTATTCAGAGCCCATCAGATGCAGATATTGCTCTCGTGTATGGTCTAGGGTTCCCACCATTTAGAGGTGGCGCATTCTGCTACTTAGATACTTTGGGTAGCCAGTCTTATTTAAAAACAGCAGAATCTTTAGAGCATTTAAGCCCTCTTTATCAGGCACCTAAAGGTTTAAAAGAAAAAGCAGTTACTAATGCTAGATATTACCCACAACCACCTGTTGTGGCCGTTGATGTCAAAAAAGTTGCGAGGGGTTAATTTTATGGAAAATGTCGTCATTATTGATGGAATACGTACACCAATGGGCCGTTCAAAAGGTGGGGTATTTCGCCATGTCAGGGCTGAAGACCTATCTGCGCACCTTATGAATGCTATTTTTGAACGCAATCCAAATGCAAGTAAAAAACAGTTAGATGACATCATATGGGGTTGTGTCCAACAAACCTTAGAACAAGGGTTTAATATTGCCAAGAATGCGGCATTGCTCACGGATATACCTCACACTGTTCCAGCTGTGACTGTTAATCGCCTTTGTGGTTCATCAATGCAAGCAATACATGATGCTAGCCGACTCATCATGACAGGCGATGCAAACTCAGTATTAATTGGTGGCGTCGAGCATATGGGGCATGTCCCCATGACTCATGGTATAGATTTCAACTCTAAACTGACGTTACGAGTTGCCAAAGCCGCAGGCGCAATGGGCCTTACCGCTGAAATGCTAGCAAAAATGTACAAAATTAGCCGTGAAGAACAAGATGCATTTGCCTTGAGATCTCACCAACTTGCTGCTTTAGCAACAGAAAATGGGAAATTTAGTAATGAAATTGTCCCTATTAGCGGGCATGACGCTAATGGTAATCTTATTTCTGTAAATTATGATGAGGTCATCCGCTTTGATGCTAGCCTTCAGGGCCTAGCTGCTCTAAGACCAGCATTTGACCCGGTCAGTGGTACAGTCACGGCAGGGAACTCATCAGCCCTATCTGATGGGGCATCCGCAATGCTGCTAACGAGTGAAAGCTATGCTAGCCAGCAAGGGATTAAGCCACGAGCTAGAGTACGAGCAATGGCAGTAGTTGGCTGTGATCCATCAATAATGGGTTATGGGCCAGTACCAGCAAGCGAACTTGCATTAAAACGCGCTGGGTTGTCTTTAAATGATATTGATATTATTGAACTAAATGAAGCTTTTGCAGCTCAATCAATAGCCTGCATGAAAGGTTTAAAATTATCAGAGAATCAATTAGACGAAAAAGTAAATCTTAGTGGAGGTGCTATCGCCCTCGGTCATCCATTAGGGTGCTCAGGTGCAAGGATCACCACCGCTTTACTTAATCAATTAGAGCTTAAAGATAAACAGTTTGGTTTAGCAACTATGTGTATCGGATTTGGTCAAGGTATCGCCACTATTATTGAACGTGTTTAGCCGTAATTTTCACAAACATTGCATTTTGTCGATGTTCCCGCCTAGTCAGGGGCGGGTTTTTTTTGCCTTTTTCTAACCAAATAGCCTCTCATAGTTTAGGTTATCAATAGGCGGCAAGTGATGAGACCCTAGGGGCATACATAAGTATGTGACTAGGACGAATGAGCAAAGCTAGCCCCCCTACAATTTGAAACTAACCTGATTTCATGCAGATACCAGACGAGTTTAACCCTCATAGTTCAGATTGTAGGTAGGCGGCAAGTGAATGAGACCCTAGGAGCATACATAAGTATGTGACTAGGGCGAATGAACAAAGCTAGCCCCCCTACAATTTGAAACTAACCTGATTTCATGCAGATACCAGACGAGTTTAACCCTCATAGTTCAGATTGTAGGTAGGCGGCAAGTGAATAAGACCCTAGGAGCATACATAAGTATGAGACTAGGACGAATGAGCGAAGCCAACACCCCTACAATTTGAAACTAACCTGATTTCATGCAGATACCAGACGAGTTTAACCCTCATAGTTCAGATTGTAGGTAGGCGGCAAGTGATGAGACCCTAGGGGCATACATAAGTATGTGACTAGGGCGAATGAGCAAAGCTAGCCCCCCTACAATTTGAAACCAACCTGATTTCATGCAGATACCAGACGAGTTTAACCCTCATAGTTCAGATTGTAGGTAGGCGGCAAGTGAATAAGACCCTAGGAGCATACATAAGTATGTGACTAGGACGAATGAGCAAAGCTAGCCCCCCTACAATTTGAAACTAACCTGATTTCATGCAGATACCAGACGAGTTTAACCCTCATAGTTCAGATTGTAGGTAGGCGGCAAGTGAATGAGACCCTAGGAGCATACATAAGTATGTGACTAGGGCGAATGAGCGAAGCCAACACCCCTACAATTTGAACTAGGACGGGTTAAATGAATTCGTAAGCGTCACCGAACAACTGCTCGGCCCTAGCATTGCGTTCATTACAGAAACGATCCCTAGCAATTTTCGCCATTTCAAAACGCCCTGCAATATAGATATCATGACTGGATAAATCACCGAAATCTTCTAACACTGCGCTGAGAACAGTGCCTGTTCTACCACGCCATAATTCATCAGGTTGCTCTACAACAGGGGTGATTTTCAAATTAGGGTAGCTTTCACTCAGTGCTTGTAATTCACCAAGGTCATACAGGTGCTCCAACTGACGCCCTCCCCAATAGAAAGTAATGTCACGATTAGGATTTTCAGCTAATGCAGCAAGCAGTACTGAGTGGGTATAAGAGAACCCTGTCCCCCCTGCAATTAAAATCATGCCATTGCTGCTGTTTTCGCGAAACCAAGCTTTACCGTGAGGAATATCAATATCGATGCGTTTTTGTTCTAAAATCCTGTCCATAACAGCCATAGCATACAGGTTGATTTCAGAAGCTCCGATATGTAATTCAATCGTTTCTTTATTTTTTGGGGTAGAAGCCATTGAAAATGGTCGTTTGTCTCTTTCGTCCATTACGACCATTAAATATTGACCTGCTTTAAAATGAAAAGGACCATCTGGCAACAATATAACCCGATAAACCGTATCCGTAATCGATTCGACAGATGTAACTTTACAGCTTAGAGTTGCCATGGTTCCCCTCTTATTTTTCAAAAATATTTAATTGTTCCCAAATGTCATCAATACGGGATTTTACGTTATCTGTCATAACAATAGGACGTCCCCATTCGCGATCCGTTTCACCTGGCCACTTATTGGTTGCATCAAGCCCCATTTTTGAACCTAACCCTGATACAGGTGAAGCAAAATCTAAGTAGTCTATCGGCGTATTTTCCATCATAACGGTATCACGGGCAGGGTCCATTCGGGTTGTAATTGCCCAGATAACATCTTTCCAATCACGCGCATTAATATCATCATCACAAACAATAACAAATTTAGTGTACATGAATTGGCGCAGGTATGACCAGACTCCCATCATTACTCTTTTTGCATGCCCCGCATATTGTTTTTTCATTGTTACGACAGCAAGCCGGTATGAACAACCTTCAGGTGGAAGGTAAAAATCGACAATTTCTGGAAATTGCTTTTGTAGGATAGGTACTAAAACTTCATTTAAGGCTTCACCAAGTACCGCTGGTTCATCAGGTGGCCGCCCTGTATAAGTTGAATGATAAATTGCATCGCGGCGCTGAGTCACATGAGTAATAGTAAACACAGGGAAGTTATCTATCTCATTATAATAACCTGTGTGGTCACCATAAGGCCCTTCAGGTGCCATTTCACCCGGTTCAATATAGCCCTCAAGAATAATTTCAGCACCCGCCGGAACTTCGAGATCATTAGATATACATTTTACGACCTCTGATTTATTACCACGTAATAAGCCTGCAAATGCATATTCTGATAACGTGTCAGGCACAGGGGTTACCGCCCCTAAAATTGTTGCCGGGTCAGCCCCCAATGCTACGGCTACCGGAAATTTTTCACCTGGATGAGCTTGGCACCATTCTTGAAAATCAAGAGCACCACCGCGATGAGACAACCAACGCATGATAACTTTGTTTTTACCAAGTACTTGCTGGCGATAAATACCTAAGTTTTGCCTTTCTTTATATGGCCCTTTGGTGACAGTTAGCCCCCATGTTATTAACGGTGCCGCATCTTCTGGCCAACAATGCATAACGGGTATTTTGGTGATGTCTACGTCATCACCGGCCCAAATTTGTTCCTGACAAGGCGCTGAACTTAAGCGCTTTGCTGGCATATTCAATACTTGTTTGAATTTTGGTAGCTTATCAAAAAGGTCACGAAAACCTTTCGGAGGATCAGGCTCTTTTAAAAATGCGAGCAATTTACCTACATCATGTAAGGCTTTGATATCTTCTTGCCCCATCCCCATAGCAACGCGTTTTGTCGTCCCAAACAAGTTGCATAGGACAGGCATGTTATAACCTTTGGGATTTTCAAATAATAGGGCCGGTCCCCCTGCTCTTAGTGTACGATCTGCAATTTCAGTCATTTCCAAGTAGGGATCGACTTCCATTGTAATACGTTTTAGTTCGCCCTGCTTTTCAAGCTGCGCGATGAAATCTCTAAGGTCACGATATTTCATTATCTTCTTTTACTGTTACAGAGGGAGTCCCATTATAAGACGTCCGGCCAAGGTTACAAGTTACTGCCTAAAACACTTAATAATCAATCTTTTTCTGGTCAAGTATACCATTTTACTGGCAATCAAAAGGGACTAATTTTTCTAATAATAATGTATCAAACTGCTCTGAGAATGTTTTGTTGTGCTGAAATAGTTTAAAACCTTGATCTTTTCCACTGAAATAATGAAGTTCATTACCTTTGATCTGCATCCCACTCCCTTCTCGCAGAGCAACAACAACCTCATGAGGATTAATTACACAAAATTCTTGCAACCTTTCATCACGCGTTTCGCCCATGTGCCCAGAAATATGAGCATCAATATAATGGGGGTTGATTTGTAAAGGGAATAACCCTAGAGAAGGCATAATTACAGCATTACTTACGGGCATATCATTAGTAGTACGAATACTTGGAGTCGCAACGTTACACCCCGCACTCCAACCTATGTAAGGGACTCCTCGTTCTTTAACAGCGCGCTGAATAGCAACAACCAAGCCATTTTCATGTAAACACTTGTTGAGCCACCAAGTGTTGCCACCACTCACTAAGATACACTCAGCTTGTTCAATCGCTTCTACTGGGCTCGCAAAATGCTCAATGGAAGTAACGTTTATCCCTAAAGCTTCCGATAGTTGCTCTGCTCTTTCATCATGTGAGCCACGAAGGATCGCATAAGGAACTAAAACAGCTGACTTTACATTTTTACGTGTAATCATTTCTTTGATACGAGGTAGAGCATAGCTTAGCCATACAGGGTTACCTGGCAGCTTACCATTACTCAACAAAAAGATATCCATCATGTCTCCTACTGATTTGCTTTTTATATTACAGTTACCTAAAGTCCATATTCGATTAATATAAGCTTCAGAATACCAATAATATTGTGCTGCTACTCAATAGTCACACTGTTATGTCGTAATTTGTTATCATAAACATAATTTTGTCATGCGAGATTCGAAAAATGGAAAAGTGGTATCTGCTTTATTGCAAACGAGGGCAAATTGAGCGTGCTATTGAGCATCTAAATAGGCAGAGTGTTATCTGTATGACGCCCATGACAGAAATGGAAAAAGTGGTCAGAGGAAAAAGAACTAAGGTGCAAGAAGCTTTATTCCCTAATTACTTGTTCGTAAAGTTTGATCACAACGAAATTCATACTACAACTATCCAATCAACTCGTGGGGTCAGCCATTTTATTCGGTTTGGCCAATTACCCGCTGAAGTCCCTGATGAAATCATTAAGTTATTACAACAAAACCCTATTAGTCATTCCATAGCCCCTGATATGCCAAAACATGGAGATCAAGTCACAATTACTGAGGGTGTTTTTGCGGGAGTTCAAGCTATCTTTGATGAGCCAAATGGAGAATATCGTTCAATTCTTCTACTGAATATATTGAACAAAAGTGTCCCTAAAATTGTTGATAATACTCAATTTAAAAAATCAACTGACTAAAAATCGTGCTCATAAAAAACCCTTCAACAATGAAGGGTTCTCTATGGGCTGTCATTAAGCCTAATATGACCTAAAACCTACTTACGACTCTTCTTCCTCAGTACCTTCTTCTTGTCGACCTCGACCTTTGCCGACATAAAAGTTAGACAGTAATACCCCCAACTCGAATAGCAAATACATTGGGACTGCTAGTAAAGTCTGAGAAAGGACATCTGGTGGGGTTAAAAACATCCCTACAACAAATGCCCCAACCAAAATATATGGACGTTTACGTTTTAATGATTCAGGTGTAGTTACCCCAGTCCAACACAGTAAAATAATTGCAATTGGTACCTCAAATGCAGCACCAAAAGCCATAAATAATGTCATGACAAAACTAAGATATTTACTGATGTCCGGAATAAAGTTAACGCTGTCTGGTGTTGTTTTTACAAAAAAGCCAAAAGCTAATGGGAAAACAACAAAGTAAGCAAATGCCATCCCTAAATAAAACAAAAAGCTACTTGAAACAAGCAAAGGCAACATGAGTTTGCGTTCATGCTTGTATAAGGCCGGCGCTATAAATGCCCAAATTTGATAGAGAATAACTGGTATCGATACAAAAACCGAAACCATCATCGTCAGTTTAATAGGGGTAAAGAAGGTTGACGCCACATCCGTCGCACTCATTTGAGAGCCCACTGGCAACTTATCAATCAAAGGGGCTGCTACCAGCCGGTAAATATCATTTGAAAAATAAGCGAGCGCAGCAAAAACGATCAAAACTGTAATTAAACAGTTCATTAGCCGTTTACGGAGTTCAATGAGGTGGCTAATAAGTGGTTGTGTATCATTTACAGCCATGTGTTATTTTTCACTTTCAGTTTGATTAGAGTTCTTTACTTTAGCATCGAGCGGCTCAGCCGTTTTCACTGTTGTAGGAGCTTCAGGTGTTTTATCCTCAACAACCGCTGCCATCTTAGCTGCATGCTCAGGGTCAGGATCTGATTCTTGGGCCTCTGGGGCCTTGTTTTCAGCATCCTTAACAGCACTATCATAACTGTCAGTGATCTCTTTTGCTTTATTTAACTCTGTTTCGATATCGCTGGTTGTTGCTTGATAGCCGCTTTTCAATGACTGTGCTGCTGTACGCAGCTCTTCCATGGACTGCTTAAGTTCCGGGGAAAGCGCTTCTAAGTTAGCTTTCTCTTCTACTTTCTTCAGAGTGTCTTGCAGCTCTTGTAATTTCAGCTCTTGTGATAACTCATTTTGTACATTCGCTGCCATTGAACGCATAGCACGTATCCACCCAGCGACAGTTCTCACTGCCACTGGTAAGCGCTCAGGACCTAAGACTACAAGACCAATAACTGTAACAAGCAACAGCTCACTAAAACCTATGTCAAACACGGTTTAACCCTGCTCTTTGTTTTTGCTCTCAACTGGGCTTTCTTTTTTTTCAGAAGCCTGTTGTTCAGTAATGTTCTTAGTCGCAAAGTCGGCATCTTGCTTATCTTGCTCAACTTTTGCCTTTTCATCATCACTCATCGCTTTCTTGAAACCTTTAAGTGATTCACCTAAATCAGAACCTAATGAACGTAATTTTTTGGTGCCGAAAATTAAAATAATAAGCAAAGCAATGATGATTAGTTGCCAAGGACTACCGAAAGCAGCCATTGCAATAGTTGATTCCATTGTTAATACCTCTATAGTTTTGGGATCAATTGTTGTTATATCTATTATATACAACCAACACTAAATACGGAAATGTTCACAGCCTTATAAACTTGTCGCAAAACAAAGTTTACTTAATTATCGCCCGCTTTACACCAACCAATTACCCAAGATAGGGCACCCGCCGCCATAAATACGACCGCAAGCCGTGTAAAATCAGAAATAAAAAATAAGCTACCACACAAAATAAAAGTCGCCCCCACACCTAGAAGATAATGGGATTTACGCTGTTTATTGCGCTGACTTTTCAACTGTTGTGTTAACTGGTCTATATTCGATTGTAAAAACTTATGTTGTCGCAATGCGCCATATATTAAATCAGGAATTTCAGGCATCTTTTCTGCCCAGTAAGGCGCTTTTTCTTTCAATGCCTGAGTAATGGCGGGTAGCCCCACTTGGCTGTGAACCCAATCTTCTAAGAATGGTTTTGCCGTTTTCCACAAGTCAAGCTGAGGGTATAACTGACGCCCAAGCCCTTCCACATACAGTAATGTTTTCTGTAATAATACCAACTGTGGTTGTACTTCCATATTGAAACGACGTGCAGTATTAAACAAGTTTAATAAAACATGCCCAAATGAAATTTCGGCCAATGGTTTTTCAAAAATAGGTTCACAAACTGTACGAATAGCAAACTCAAAATCTTCCACATTTGTATCAAGAGGCACCCATCCTGAATCAACATGTAGTTCAGCAACCTTGCGGTAGTCACGGTTGAAAAAGGCAATAAAGTTTTCTGCAAGATACCGTTTGTCTTCTTTATTTAGTGAACCCACTATCCCGCAATCGATACCAATGTACAGGGGGTCTTCAGGGTGCTCATAGCTAACAAAGATATTTCCGGGATGCATATCTGCATGGAAGAAACTGTCTCGAAAAACTTGGGTGAAAAAAACCTTTACCCCCCGCTCTGCTAGCAGCTTCATATTTGTACCCTGAGCTTTTAGCGCTGTAATATCTGATACGGGGATGCCATAAATACGTTCCATGACCATAACGTTTTCACGGCAATAGTCTGGGTAAACTTCGGGAATGTAAAGCATGGAGCTATTTTCAAAATTACGGCGTAGCTGGATCGCATTGGCCGATTCACGTAGTAGGTTTAGCTCATCAATTAACGTTTTTTCATATTCACGCACTACTTCTTTGGGCCGTAAACGCCTACCATCAGGTAGTAAAGGAACCCAGTTAGCAATACGGTACATCAACTTAATATCGGCTTTAATGATAGGCAGAATATCAGGGCGAATTACCTTGATAACAACATCTTTGCCATTTTCTTTTAGCGTCGCAGTGTGAACCTGAGCAATTGAAGCTGAAGCTAAGGCTTGCTCATCAAAGTCATCAAACCACTGTTCTAGCGGCCCACCAAGAGAATCCTCAATGTAACCTCGAGCTAATTTCCCATCAAAACTAGCGACTTTATCTTGTAGCAATGAAAGTTGGTCTGCGATTGCTGGCGGGAAAAGGTCACGACGGGTTGATAACATTTGCCCAAACTTGATCCATACGGGCCCTAGCTCTTGTAATGCAAGGCGAAGCCTTTCGCCTAATGGCCTATCTTTGTGCTGATTTCTAATCCAAAAAAAGCCTAAACGCCCAATTCTTAGAGGTAACGTAAGCTTAATTTTGGGGATTAACTCATCTAGTCCATAAGAGAGAAAAACCCGAATAATGAAGTAAAGTCGTTTTATTTCACCGGGTGTCATTCTTCTCCTCCAACAGACTTAACCTTTGTTCGAGCGTATTAATTGAATGTTCTACTTCCTCAACTTTGTCATTAAAATGAGCAAGTTCGAGTTGGCTAGGTGCCATTTTCCATTCTTCAATTAATGCATCTTTCACATACGTTTTTTGCCTTTTAACTAAGTGAGATGCGAAGCAAACGCCTTTATTCAAGAGTTTACTAAGCCCTTCAGCAGCGACATCACCAATATAAGGTGAAAGATAATGTGCCGGGTTCCAAATTGCTAAATCGAGCAATGAGGACCAATGCTGAACAATCTGCATATCCCCTTCAATCACGATATCACCACGATTGATTAGCTGAGATAACTGCTGTTTATCTTTCAATTTAATTAAAGTAAATAATGATGTTTTAATTGTACAGTCTGCGGGTTCAACCCATTCGCTTAATACATCAACATGATTTTCAGCAAAAATAAGTGTTAGCGTTTTATTGAGTTCTTTAAGCTCAATAGCCATCACTTTGCCTGCTAAACGCACCCTAGCAGGCTGTAATACTTTTTCTTTGAACAACATATGGTTAAGTGAGGTTTCCATCAATGCTGTTATCAAAGAGTACAAAACTGTATTTTGATTTTCGGTATGTGTTGATGGTGCTTCCATCTTAGAATTTAAACCCTTTATGCAATGCAACAATCCCACCAGTCATATTGGTATAAGAGACTTGCTCAAACCCGGCGTTTTCCATCATCCCTTTAAGTGTTTCTTGGTTAGGGTGCATACGAATGGATTCCGCTAAATAACGGTAGCTTTCTGGGTCGTTCACAATTGCCTGACCAATACGAGGCAATATGTGAAATGAATACGCATCATACGCTTTATTCAATGGCTCAATAATAGGTTTTGAAAATTCTAATACTAATAGACGCCCACCCGGTTTTAGAACACGAAACATCGAACGCAGTGCTTTGTCTTTATCCGTAACGTTACGCAAACCAAAAGAGATAGTAATGCAATCGAAGTGGTCATCTGGAAATGGAAGTTCTTCAGCATTAGCTTGAACATAATTTACATTACCAACAATGCCAAGATCACGTAATTTTTCGCGCCCCATCTTCAACATTGAGTCATTGATATCAGCAAGTATGACTTCACCTTTTTCGCCCACAAGACGCGAAAACTTAGCGGTTAAGTCACCTGTTCCACCAGCAAGGTCAAGTACACGCTGATTACGGCGGACACCACTTGCTTCAATAGTAAAACGTTTCCAGATACGATGAATACCAAATGACATTAAGTCATTCATTAAGTCATACTTTGATGCTACAGAGTGAAAAACATTCGCTACTAGACCGGCTTTATCTTCTTTGCCGACAGTACGGAAACCAAAATCAATGGTTTCTTTAGTTGGTTCAGTCATTTCTCTTATGCCTGCTGATAGTTCAAACTTTTGTTAGAAGTGTAACAGTCTTTGAGGTAAAACCCTATCAGAAGTCTAAGATTCCGCACAATTAGATGCCTCTGAGCGCTCAATAAGTTGAGGCGCGATAGGTTGTTTAATTTCTACCCCTAGCTCTTTAAAACTTTCCGCCTGACTAATTAAATTACCTCGCCCTTGTGCAAGACGTTTCATTGCCGACAGGTAAGTATTATTCGCTTTATCAAGACTGGAGCCTAAAACCTGCATATCATCCACAAACAAGCGTAGTTTGTCATACATTTTTGCAGCTCTTTCTGCAATTTCTTGGGCATTTTGCCCTTGTCGCTCATAGCGCCAAATATTATTGATAGTTCGCACAGCCACTAATAACGTGGACGGGCAAACCAACATGATATTCTGTTTTATTCCTTCATCAAGTAGTTCAGGAGCTTCCTTTAAAGCAAGCAAATACGCAGGTTCAATAGGAATAAACATTAGAACATAGTCTAAAGAGCGTATTCCGGGTAACTGATGGTAATCCTTTCGACTCAACATACGCATATGGTTGCGTATGGATGCAACATGATTTTTTAGCGCTTGTTGTTGTTCGTGCGGGTCTTCGCTATTGAAATAATGTTCATAGGAAACCAATGACATTTTTGCATCAACAACCACATCTTTACCTTCAGGAAGATGAATAATAACATCGGGTTGATAGCGAGTATTATAACCTGTATTGACACTGACTTGGGTTTCGAACTCGCTTCCCTCCCGCAGACCGGAAACCTCAAGAATGCGAGTGAGGATAGTTTCCCCCCAATTACCTTGGATTTTATTATCCCCTTTAAGTGCCCGGGTTAAGTTAACAGCTTCTTTGGTCATCTGATTGTTAAGCTGCTGCAACTGCCTTATTTCATACGCTAAGGTATGCCTTTCTTTCGCTTCTTCACCAAAACTTTGTTGAACTTGTTGGCGAAAACCTTCTAGTTGTTCACGAAAAGGCGATAACATTGCCAATAAACTTTTTTGTTGCTGTTCCGACGCCCTACGTTCATTTTGTTCAAAAATACGGTTTGCTAAATTTTCAAACTGCGCAGTCAATCGTTGTTCACTGTTTTGTAAAATACGTTGTTTTTCTTCATTTGCGAGCTGATTTTGTTCAAAACGGGTAATGACTTCACGAAGTTCGGCTTCTTGTTCCCGATTGATATCCCGTTGTGTGCGCAATTCTTGGTCAAGCCTGTCGTACTCTGCTTTCCATTGAGCAAGATGAATACTTTTTTCGTCACTTGCCGCCAATTGCCGATTGATTTGTTGTAGCTCTTGATCTTTGTGAGCTATTTTTTGAGCAATAGAAAACCACGTTGCTAAGCCACCCACTAAAATGCCACTCAACACACCAATAACTGCATATAAAAGAGAGGTATCCACGATTACACCCTTACTTTACAAAACCCAGTGTAAGGTAATTGGATACTGTATAAGTGTCCAGAGGTAATTACATATACTGAGAAAATTTTGCGAAGCATTTCGCAAGCTTTGCTTAGCCTACCCAACTTGCAAACCACTTCAGACCGAGTGCACCCGGTGCCAAAATGCCAAATGCCCAGATCATCGCAGAAGCAATATTTGCCAGTTGAAAATGACGCTGTGGCATCGCGCAAATCCCTGCCACAAGGGGAACAACCGCACGTAGAGGGCCAAAAAATCGCCCAAAGAAAATCCCCCATACCCCCCAGCGGTCAAAAAAACGATGCCCTTTATCTATCATTTGCGGGTTACGGGAAATCGGCCACATTTTGCGAACATTCTCTTTATAATGAAAACCAAACCAATAAGAGAGCCAATCTCCAAAAAATGCCCCTAAAGCGGCAGCAAGCCATATTGGCCAAAATGTAATATTACTTTCACCAATTAAAGCGCCTAACCCTAATAAAATGACTGTTGCAGGTAAAAGTAGCGATAAAAATGCTAATGACTCACCAAACGCGAGAAAGAAAATAATAGGAAGAGCCCATATTTCATTTTCACGAGTAAAGTCGGTTACAAGGGTAACGATTTCATTAAGCGTCAAAGCAATCCCCTATCATCATTGATTTACTTTATTACAGTAACGAAAATGTGATAAATCAAAGTTAAACGAAGCAAAAAATCCTTATCAATTAACCGAGTTATGGAATTTATAAGGCGCAATTTCCACAACTCGTCGTCACTTAAGATAGATCAATCAAGAAAATGACTTTGCAGTGCTTCCCGCTGGCCAGCCCCCAATCCAAAATCTTTCTCTAGCCATTTATCAACATTGCCATAGTGACTTTCAATACTCTTTAAGGCAGTCATTAGAAAGTCTTCGCGCACGGAATAAACATACTCAAACTTTTTAACGATGTTTTCATTCATCGTTTTTGCATGCTCTGCTAAAAGATGTTTGCGATAAGGTGCTAGCGTTTCGTTGGTCAATAAATAATCTTCCATAACGGTTTCCAAATCGGCCCCGAGCGCAAAGAGGACTAATGCTGAACCGACGCCGGTACGGTCTTTCCCGACAGCACAATGTTGGACTATTCCACCTTTCTCTGGTTGTTGCAGTAAGTTCACCAGTTGATGATAAGCTGGGTTATTCAACGGTAATAATTCATACAGACGGAACATAAAAGCTTGTGGGTCAAATTGTTCTAATATTTCTGGGGTCAGTTTATCTAAGTTAGCCGAAACCTCCTTAGCTAAAGGATTCGCTGGCGCATGAATATAATGAGCCCCTTCCCAGATCACATCAGGCTTATCTAAAATTTCAGCTTCATCACGGTAATCAATAATTTGAAAAAGATTTTGTGAATGTAAAACGGATTCATCTTCTTGAGTTAAGCGGTCTAATGACCCCGAACGAAATAGCATACCAGGTTTAATTTTGCTGCCATTAGGAAGTTTTTTCCCGCCAAGATCGCGGAAGTTAATCCCCCCTTTAAGAGGAAGTACTGAAGGGTGAAGATAAGGTGTTGTCGACATAATAATTCCTTTTAGCCCCACAGCTTTTATTCAGTTCACAAAAATAAATGCATCCTGAATAATTTGAGGGCACATAATATTGATAATTGTTTTTATGACAATAACAGATCTACGAAATAAGGGGGATCAGATTATTCACTGTAAATTGTTAGCAATTACTAAATTTATAGGAAAAATATAAATGAGGGAATACAGGAAGAAAGTGCGGAGACTAAGCTCGCCTACTTTACATCCACAACCGAGTGAAATTTCAGTAAGCGAGCCAGTAAATTATTGACTATAGCAGACGACGAGCAGCCTCAACGACAATGCTTAGTACGTTACCTTCCGTTTTTTTCAGTAACGCTTCGTTTGGAATTTCTTGCTGGGTCCGGTTAACAATAACGCCTGCAACCATACCTGCACGTAAGCCTTTGCTACTGGAACACATAGTGAGCAATGTCGCCGATTCCATTTCATAGTTCATTACCCCCATGTCCTGCCACTCTTTCATTGAACCTCTGAAATGGCGCATAACACGGCCGGTATAAGTATCGTAACGCTCTTGGCCTGGGTAGAAGGTATCTGAAGAAGCCGTCACCCCAACATGTACTGTCGCACCTGCATCTTTTGCCGCAGCGTAAAGAGCATTAGTACAATTAAAATCTGCAACTGCTGGATATTCTAATGGCGCAAAGTGTTGGCTAGCACCGTCTAAGCGTACTGCACCTGTTGTGACTAATACATCACCAACATTAATATCTTCTTGGATTGCGCCTGTTGTACCAATACGTAAGAAAGTACGAATGCCTAGCTGAGCGAGTTCTTCAACCGCAATAGATGTTGACGGGCCGCCAATACCTGTTGAGCACACAATAACCGCTTTTCCATCGAGCTCACCACGCCAAGAGGTATATTCACGCAATGATGCAAGGTGTACAGGGTTATCCATCAGACGTGCAATTTTTTCAACACGGTTAGGGTCCCCAGGAACAATCGCTACAGTTGCACCCTGTAAGTCACTTTTCTTTAAACCTAAGTGGAAAACGTCAGACATTTCAAACTCCTTTACACAATGGCATCATTAAATCAGTCATCACTGATTAATCGTAACTAGTAATATAGCGAGAAAACCATTAACTTTTAGTGATAAGCGTCACTTTTAATGAAAACAATAAAAACTTGATTTCATTATTTAGTGATATTCATCACAAATTAACATTTGCGCTATGTCTATTTAAAATCCGTTGATACCAGTATAGATGAAAGTTTGTCATAACCACAAAAAGCGCCCCTAATAGCTGGGCGCTTTGATTATTTGGCAGAACTAAAAATAATAACGCTATGTTAGAGAACTACATCAAGGATAAGGACACCAACTAAACCTATACCCCACGCAATAGTGGTAGGGATAGACCAAACAATAATTTGTTGTTTAACGTCCTTTATTCCCATCATTCTGTTCACAACCCAATATAGGCTGTCGTTGAAATAACCGAAGAACAGAGACCCCATTGTTGCCGCTTGCGCCGCAACTAATAAGTTAATATCGGGTATTTGGCTAATGATCGGTGCAGAAATAGATGCTGCTGTGATCATTGCAACTGTACCAGAGCCTTGGATCAAACGAACCAATGTCGCGATAATAAACGGAATTAATACAGGTGTAATAGGCAAGTTAGCAACATGCTCAGCAAGAATGTTCCCTGTTCCGCTATCACGTAACACCGCACCTAATGCACCACCAGCACCAGTAACTAATAGGATGATCCCCGCCGATTGCAAGCCTTCTTCCATACGGTCAATGACTTCTTCTTTCGTTGCTTTTGGCATTAATGTGTATACAGAGATCAATACACTTATTGATAAAGCAATAATCGGCGCACCTAAGAATTCAAAAGTCTGGAAATACCAATTGCCTTCCATACCTTGGAATGGTGCTGTTTTCAAAATCAAGCCATTAATTGCATTAATAAAGATCAGCAAAATTGGCGTGATAATCGGTAATAATGATAAAAATAAGCTTGGTAATGGTTTATTTGCTTTTTCTTCCATGTAACGGGCATGAACTTCTTTTAAATCTTCGCTGCCCGTTTCATCTGGCATAAACTCAGGATATTTAGTGCCTAACCATTTTGCGTAAAAAACAATACCAATAACACAGGGGAGAGCAAGGCTCATCCCAGCAAGGATCATCGCCCCGACATCAACACCGAAAATACCTGCAACGCCTAAAGGACCTGGTGTTGGCGGAACAGTATGGTGTGTAACAACGAGCCCACCAGCAAGTGCAACTCCTAATGTTAAGATGCTGCGCTTACCGTTTTTTGCCAGTGCTTTTGCCAATGGATATAAGATGACGAAAGCAGAATCAACAAAGATAGGGATACTGACAATATAACCAGTAATTGCCAATGCCCACTCTTCGCGTTTTTTACCTAACCATTTGATAAAGCTATAGGCTATCTGTTCAGCGGCACCGGAAACTTCCAATACCCTTCCCATCATTACCCCGAGTCCGATAACAATACCAATGCTACCGAGTGTTGACCCAAAGCCTTTCGTAATTACTGTCACTGTCTCTGCTGCTGTCAATCCACCAGAAATACCTGCGATTGCAGCAGCAATTAGCATCGCTAACAGCGCATGAACACGCGTTCGTAATACTAAAAAGATCAGGACAAATATGGCCACCGCGAGGCCAATAACAGGAATATAGGACATAGTTTATCTCCTACTTGGATGCGCCATGGTGAGTGATAAACGAGCGTATCGCATCACTGAAAGAGCCATCTGCACGGAAGCCAAGTTCCAAAGCACGGCTGATATCAAATTTACCCGGCCAGCTAGCCACAATACGATTAATAGCTTCATCTGGTTCAAATCGGATAAGATCAACAGCGTCTTGCCCTGCAACTTCACACAGTGCATCAATCATGCCTTGTACAGTAACGGTGATCCCCGGCAGATTGACTGTGCGCGATTTACCAAATTTTTCTGCTGGAATACTGACAGCATGGATAAAATTATTGATAACTGTTTCAGGGCTGGATAACCATAAAGCGAGATCAGGAGAGACAGGGCAAACACTTTCAATCCCATTTAATGGCTCACGAATAATGCCACTCGCGAATGAAGAAGCGGCTTTATTTGGCACACCTGGACGGATACTAATGGTTGGTAAACGCATAACACGCCCATCCACATAACCTTTACGTGAATAATCATTGACCATCAGCTCGCACATGGCTTTTTGGGCGCCATAAGAAGATTGAGGATTAACCACACATAAATCAGTGATCACCTCAGGTAATTCTCCGCCGAACACTGCTAGCGAACTGGTGAACATAAATTTGATTGCTGGGTTTTTGGCACGTGCAACTTCCAATAATTGGCGAGTTGCTTCGAAGTTAACCTTCATACCCAAGTCAAAATCACTTTCAGCGTGGCTACTGACGATAGCTGCTAGGTGGAAAACCACATCAGTTTGCGCATCAATCAGTTTATCGGCCGCACCTGGCTGTGTTAAATCTAACGCAACACAACTGACTCGTGCATCCTCAATGGGTGCTGTAGGGCACTGAATATCGGCTAAAACAAGGTGGTCAAAATTTAAGCCCTGAGTATTTTTAAGCAAAGCAGCGGCTAGCTGCTGGCCCAGAAAGCCTGCGCCACCAGTAATAATAACTTTCATTGTAATTCTCCTTGCTATAGCCTTTTAACTGGCTATGCAGTTCTAGGTAAGATTATTTATGTTTTATGTCTTGATTAAATGAAGTTTTATGTTTTGTTCTGTTATCCGTTGCACGACATCCGTTGGCAGTTGGTCATCGCAAATAATGTCGTGCAATTGATTCAATGGACAAACACGGAACATGCCATATTTGCCGAACTTACTACTATCTGAAACCAGCACGCAACGGCGAGCAACATCAAGTAGAGTCTGTTTTATCTGAACTTTTTCTTCATGTGGGGTCGAAACCCCATGCTGTATATCCCATGAACTCGTACTGATAAACGCAATGTCCACATTTAACGTTTGCAGCATCATTGCCGCGGTATTGCCTACGCAAGAATGGTTACGTTTATCTACCTGCCCCCCGGTGTGATACAGGTTTAACTGTGACTTATTCATCAGATACTGCATGATAGAAAAATCATTAGTGACAATAGTTAAATTAAAACGCTCACCGAGTACTCGTGCAATTTCAAAGGTCGTCGTCCCAGCATCGAGATACACAACTTGCCCATCTTCAACTAATGAGCTAGCAAACTGCCCAATTTCACGTTTATGACGGTGATGCAACCGTGCTTTTTCACTCCAAGGGAGCTCTTGGCGTAGTGCATCATTTAATTTAACGCCACCACTAACACTGGTTACTTTCCCTTTTTCTTCCAACATGCGGATATCACGTCGTACTGTCATATGCGAAACATTCATTAGCTCAACTAAATCACTAATTGAAACAGTTTGGTGCTCATGCACATAACGATAAATAAAATCACGACGCTCAGAAGGAAGCATAGGTTTTCCTCATTATGAATTTGCTTGTTTTAACCAGCCTAACCCATCTTCGGTACGGCCAGCAGGGTGATATTCACATCCTAACCAACCTTCGTAACCCATTTCATCTAATTTTTTAAAAATCCATGGGTAATTAACTTCGCCACTATCCGGTTCATGGCGATATGGCACTGACGCTATTTGAATATGACTAAACTTGCCCCATAAACGCTCAATCGTTTTCAATAAATCACCCTCCATAATTTGGCAGTGATATAAATCTAACTGGATAAAGACATTTTCACGGTTAATTTCAGGTAATAGCGCTTCGGCTTGCTTTTGAGTCGTTAAAAAATACCCCGGCATATCACGAGTATTAATCGGCTCGATCAGTACACGAATACCGTGTTCTGCCATAACATCCGCAGCATGTTGAATGTTTTTGATAAAACACGCTTTTTGCTGCTCAAGTGTGAAGCTTTCATCCACTTTACCCGCCATTGCATGCACTTGCTTGCAGCCCAACGCTTTCGCGTATTTCAATGCAGTTTGTACGCCTTCAGAAAACTCAGCCTCACGACCCGGAATAGAAGCCATACCGCGCTCTCCCGCTCCCCAGTCACCTGCTGGCATATTAAATAAAGCCTGAGTTAAATTGTATTTTTTGAGTTCACCGGCAATCGCATTAGCATCTTCTTCGTAAGGGAAAAGATACTCAACACCTTTGAACCCTGCGTTCGCTGCACTTGCAAAACGTTGCATAAAAGGCACTTCGTTAAACATCATGCTTAAATTTGCCGCAAATTTAGCCATTTCTGTTTCCTTACTTTTGTGGATAACGACTTTCGAGCTGCTCAACTTGCTCTTGCGTTAATGTTGTAAAGCCGTGTGGGCGTAAGGTGATGTACAGACGAGCAGTATCTTCTAATTCTTCAGTATTAAAGAATGCTTGTCTTAATGTTTTCCCTCCCACTACGGGGCCATGATTCGATAACAATACCGCGTTATGGGTCGGTGCCAATTTGGCAATTTCCTCACCAATACGGTCATCCCCCGGAGGTAGGTACTCAATTAATGGTAATTTACCTACTCGCATCACGTAATAAGGGGTGATTGGCGGTAAGCAGTTTTTAGTATCCAACCCCGGCAAACAAGATAATGCGGTCAACCAAGGGGAATGAAGATGGACAACCGCTTGGCAATCAGGGCGTTGTAAATACATCGCCATATGCATAGACACTTCTTTCGTTGGTTTATCACCGTCTATCCAGTTACCTTCGGCATCTAATTTGCTCAATCTGTTTGGGTCTAAATCGCCAAAGCTTGAATTTGTGGGTGTTACAATAATGCACCCATCAGGTAACCGAGCACTAATATTTCCTGCACCACCGCTGCTATATCCACGGTTAAACATTGACTTAGCCCAATCGACTAGTTCTTGGCGCAGCGCCTTTTCATCACTCATTAAACATCTCCTGTGCAAACTGGAAGAAATTTTCTTGGCCGAAATTACCTGATTTCAGCGCTAACCAGCTACCGCTTGCTAAATCTTGTACCCATGGAACACCAGGGGCGATTGGTGAACCAATACTTAATTGTTCTGTACCTAGGCTTTGAACTACTTTCCCTGAGGTTTCACCACCAGCAATAATAAAGGTGTCATACCCTTGTGATTGAAGTAACTTCACAACCTCTCCAAACACATTTTCAACTGCTGCGCTGGACTCTACTGCACCGTATTTTTCTTGCGTTTTTTTCAGTAATTCAGGTGGTTGAGTGGCATATAATAAAGGTGCTAACCCTCCACCTTGCTGTTCTTGTACCCAAGTAGCTAAAAACTTTGCATACTCAGGATTAGCTAAACATTCACCAACATCTAAGGCCTTTGCTGGGGCAACTTTTTGATAAGCCTGTACTTGCTTATTAGTCATAACCGAGCAACTGCCTGATAAAATAACCGTTTTCCGAGTTGTTCCCGTTGGCTTTTCACCTCGAGCGCTGTTTTCACCCCATGCACATTGGCTATCAATGTTTGCTAATGCGGCGCCTAAACCGGACCCCCCGGTCAATAGAGGCATAGTCTTTACTGCCTGTGCGATAGGTAACAGATCATCCATCGTCAAGGTATCAACAATGGCGTAATTCACCCCTTGTTGGGCTAATTCAGTTAATTGTGACTTAACGGCTTCGCTACCTTGTTGGATGTCAGCAAGTTTGATTAAACCCGCCTTACCTTTTGACTGTTTTTCCATCACCCGTAATAAATTTGCATCAGTCATTGGTGTAACTGGATGGTGCTGCATACCGCTTTCATTGAGCAATTGACCATTAACAAACAAGTGGCCATGAACTACGGTTCGACCATTAACGGGCAGCGCAGGACAAACTAATGCGAGAGTCGTACCGAGTTGTTTCATCAATGCATCAGTGACTGGGCCGATATTTCCTTTTTCTGTCGAGTCAAATGTCGAGCAGTATTTAAAGAAAATTTGTTGGCACTGGGCTTTTTTCTTCAACCAATTGCATGCATTCACTGAGGCATTGACTGCTTCATCCACTGGGCAAGAACGACTTTTCAAGCTAACAACAATTGCATCAACACCTTGTGGTATCACTGTGTTTTCATCAGGTTCATTCAATAATTGAACTACCTTCCAACCGTTTTGCACCATAAAACCTGCAATATCAGTTGCACCGGTAAAATCATCGGCGATCACACCTAACTTCACTGTCATGCTTTTTTCTCCGGTAAAGTAATACCTTTAAATGTTTTGATCACAGCACTATCATCTTGCTGCCCAAACCCCTCACTGCTAGCTGAAATAAACATTTGGTGAGCTGTGGCTGCCAGTGGTAATGGGAAATTTAGCGCCTTCCCCGTTTCCATTACTAACCCTAAATCTTTCACAAAAATATCGACGGAGGATTTCGGGGTATAATCACCGTCTAATACATGTTGCATACGGTTTTCAAACATCCATGAATTCCCAGCCGCATGAGTCACAATGTCGTACATTACCGCTAGGTCAATACCCGCTTTGGATGCTAAGGCCATGCTTTCCGCAGCAACCGCAATATGCACTCCAGCCAATAGCTGGTGGATCGTTTTTACTGTTGAACCTAAACCGACTTCGTCACCCACACGATATAGACGTTCAGAAATTGCTTCGAACACGTGTGATAGTTTTTCAAATAATACAGGTGCTCCTGATGCCATAACGGTTAACTTGCCATCCGCTGCTTTAATGGAGCCCCCTGAAATCGGCGCATCGACCAGAGGTAACTGGTATTCAGCAAGGCGTTGAGCAATGCTTTTGGTTTGCTCAGCCGCTAAGGTGCTGTGTAAAACAATGATGGTGCCTGGACGTAGCTGCTCCACGAGTGGTTTTTCACCCGAAAATAAAATAGCCTCAACCTGACGACCATTAACAACGACCAGTAATAAAGCATCAATGAGATGAGCAAATTCTGCTGCATCTTGCCCAACGCCTTTTGCCCCTGCGCGAAGAAGGCGTTGGCAAGCATCTTGGTTTAAATCAAATCCATAGGTAGAAATATTATTTTTTATTAAAGATTGGGCTATCCCCATTCCCATGGAACCAAGGCCAATAACGCCAATATTATTAACGAAATTTCCCATAATGACCCCTGATGTTGTTAATCTTCGTGACTGTTGTGAATTTTCACACAATAAAATTCACAAACACATGACTAACGTCACATTAAGAATAATATAAAAAATAAACAAAATAGACGTAACAACCTGAATAACAATAAATTAATGATTTAACATCACTACAAAGACATTCACAGAATAATGTGATAAAAAATGTGATGCTGGTTGTGTTTATTTGTTCCACTACAATATGCTGAAAAATATATTTTTAGGCTAAGTTGTCCTCAGTACGTTATTTTTATTGACCTTAAGGCTAAATCGACCAAAATAACCCGCTACTTTTTTAGTGTCATGTTCCATACTAGGGTTATATCTATAGCTGTTAAGCATTAGCTGACATATTGTGAGGAGTTAAAATGGGTTTATTTGAACAAGTAATGGGAATGGTTGCTGGCGATAAAATGCAACAATTTCAATCAGTCATCGATTGGCTTGAAAACCAAGGGGGCTTAAGCGGTGTTGTTGAAAAGTTTAACGAGCAAGGGTTAGGCGGTGTTATTGCATCTTGGATTAGTGAAGGTGAGAACTTGCCTATCGATAATAACCAGCTAATGCAAGTATTTGGCAATGTTAATATCCAAGAACTCGCTCAAAGTGTCGGCCTTGATGCACAGTCAACTTCAGATTTAGTGGCAAAATACCTTCCGCAACTCGTCGATAATGCGACACCAAATGGAGAAATCCCAGAAAACTTGGATCTTGCCTCCATTGGTATGAACCTTCTGAAATCAAAACTCTTTGGTTAAGCGTTAGCTGGTTGATAAACCTTATTTTAGGCTTATCAACCATTTTATGGACAGCAAAACGCTATTGCGTTTCTTTGTGAGAAAACTGTTTATCTAAAGGCTCACTGAACCAACGCCCATTAAGTACTTGCGTTATTATTTGCTGTTTCTCTTCTGGGGTTACCGTATTATCTTGCTCAATCAAAGCAACAACATCATCGTATTGATATGGTTTATTACTCATATAAATAATTGATTTTGTTTTATTTGCATTAATAACAAGTAATGATTCCCCTGCTTGTTCATTTTCTGGTGACCAAGGCTTCCATTCAATTTGGCCTTTATTCGATGGTACACCATTCAATAAAAAATTAGCTAAGTAGCCATTAAATTTCTGTCTGACATCTTTCGTCCCCTCTAATTTAACCAATTCTTGAGTGAACGGGCTAAACTTTGTTTTATCCCACAGTGCCAAAAAAATACCATGGAAAGAACCTAATGGGGCAAGTTGGCTGCCCGTCACAACTTCATCACTACCCAAACTAAATTCCACACCATAAATCGGTGCCTTGTAATGAGGGTACATCTTTTGGGCCGATTGATTCACATTAAACAGGCTATAAAACAAACTGCCATATTTATTCGCAAAATCATATTGATTCAAAAGGCGAGTATTCGTCGCTAATGAGCCATCTGCTATTGCCCCCGCAAAGCGCTTATCACCTCGAGCAAATAAAGAAAACTCCCCCTGCCCAGTGACCATGATAATGGGGACTGAGTGATATGCGTTTGTTTCAAAACCATTTTTAGGTAGCACAACCCCATCTCGATACAGGTGTGGAAACTGTGACATTCTAATGCCAGCATCGCCAAATAACGTCGCTAGGTCTGCGGCTGGGAGTTGATAAAGATACGCTTTAACATCTGGTGAGCCGCTTAAAAGCCACGCTTTCGCTAAATCTAGTGTTGGTTTTTTATTATCTCGAACCACTAACTTGGCTAATCGGTCAGCAAAAATTTGTTCTGCTTGGTTTTTATTTGCCGTTGTCATTCCTCCGCTAAATACAATCGCTTTATTGAATGAGTTCTCAAATATTGGGGAGATCAGCATTGCCATAACATCTCGTCCCCCCGCAGAGAAACCGGAAACGGTAATGTTATTTGGGTTTCCACCAAATGCAGCAATATTTTCTTTTACCCAATCCAGTGAAAGCTTAATGTCTAATAACGCGTAGTTTCCAGAGTCTTCTATCTTATCCCCTGTGTTAAGTGCTTGAAGAGGGTTAAAACCGAGTGCGCCAAGACGATAGTTGACGGTAACGATCACTGCATTTAGTTCCGTTGCAACCAACTGAGGGTTAAATTCGGCTGAAGTCCCTGTTTGGTTATTTCCACCATGTAGGTAAAACAAAACAGGGAGGTTTTTCTGATTATCGTCAGGCCTATAGATATTAAGATTCAAACAATCTTCAGTACCTATCGCCCCTGACTGGCTAGTTTGAATACAATTTTGAGCAGGCTTAGTCGCATCAAACGTTTCAGACCACTGGCTCACTGGTTCTGGTTTTTTCCAACGCAACTCCCCTTGAGGAGCTTTACCATAAGGAATACCAGTCCATGTGACTAACGACTGTTGTGTACTACCTTGGACTTTTCCATTTGTTGTTTCAATAATGTGGTCAATAGCATAAGCCGATGAACTCCAAATAGAAATTAATAAAAATACCGCTGTACTTGTTTGTAACAATGATTTTTTCATTGGTATTTTAAACATATTGTTTTCCCTATTAATTTGGCAAAAAATCGCATTCACATTTAGTTTTATTATCAACAAAGAGTAACTGAAATATATAACCGCATTTTTAAATTATTAAAGTTAAATTTTGTGCTAATTTTATAAAAAAGGGCAGGTTCCCCCTGCCCTTTGTCACTTACTGACTTTATTTTTAGTGCTCACTTCTCAGTTGTTTTGCTGCTTGAACCATATTGGCTAAGGCTTGACGAGTCTCTGACCAACCGCGGGTTTTTAATCCGCAGTCAGGGTTAACCCATAAACGTTCAACAGGAACACGTTTTTCCGCTTTTCTCAGCAACGCGACAATCCATTCCACACTTGGCACATTTGGTGAGTGAATATCATACACCCCAGGCCCAATTTCATTTGGATAATGGAAAGTCTCAAATGCGTCTAGCAAGTCCATATCCGAACGTGATGTTTCAATGGTGATCACATCCGCATCCAATGCAGCAATGGAATCCATGATGTCATTAAACTCGCAATAACACATGTGGGTATGAATTTGAGTATTGTCTTGTGCAACTGCAGCACTGAGTTTGAATGCATCAACCGCCCATTTAAAGTAATCTGCCCACTCGTCTCTGCGCAGTGGTAAACCTTCTCGTAAGGCAGGCTCATCAATTTGAATAATGCCAATCCCCGCTTTTTGTAAATCATCAACCTCGTCACGTAATGCTAACGCAATCTGTTTCGCAATCGTTTCACGGCTAACATCTTCACGAGGGAAAGACCAACAGAGGATCGTCACAGGGCCTGTCAACATCCCCTTAACCGGTTTTTCTGTTAACGATTGAGCATACTTTGCCCATTCCACTGTAATCGCCTCTGGGCGGCTAATATCGCCAATAATGACAGGGGGTTTCACACAGCGCGAGCCATAGCTTTGCACCCAACCATTTTGGGTGAAAACATAGCCGTCAAAATGTTCACCAAAATATTCAACCATGTCATTACGTTCTGCTTCACCATGAACTAGCACGTCAATATCTAAAATTTCTTGTTCTTTAATCGCTTGTTTAATGTGCTCGCTAATATTGGTGCGGTAATAAGTTTTATCCACATTACCTTTTTTAAAATCTAAGCGTAATGTTCTAATTTCACTGGTTTGAGGGAAAGAGCCGATGGTTGTTGTTGGCCATAATGGCAGGTTAAAGCGCTCACGTTGACGCTGTGCACGCTGTGAATACGGGCTACTACGTTGTGTATCACCATCACGAATGGCCGCTAAACGTTGTGCTACCGCCGCGTTATTCACCCTAGTTGATGTTTTGCGAGCTCGGATTGGCGCACTATATGTTTCTAGTGTAGCAATATGATTTTCTGTTGGTTGATTTAGCGCTTTTGTCAGTAAAGCGAGTTCTTCACATTTTTGTATTGCAAAAGCAAACCAACTTTTCACTTCTGTATCTAAACGGGTTTCATCATTCAGGTCAATGGGGCTATGCAGTAATGAACATGAGGTGCCAACCCACAAATTACGCTGACCTAATAACGGTTTCACCCGTGAGAATTTTTCACCTAAATCGGCCTTCCATACGTTACGCCCATTGATAATACCGAGTGATAATACCCAATCTGCGGGTAGCGCTTTATGTAGCTCTTCAATATCATCAGCGCCTGCCACAACATCAACATGTAAGCCTTGAACAGGGAGGCTTTTAATTAAATCTAAATGGTGGCTAATACCATCAAAATAGGTGGTTAACAGCAATTTTGTGTTACCCGATAGCGCCTGATAAGCCTGTTGATACGCTTCTTGCCATTGCGCAGGTAAATCTAACACTAAAGCAGGTTCATCAATTTGTACCCATTCAATACCTTTTTCTGCGAGACGTGAAAGAATTTCCTGATAAACAGGCAATAATTCATTTAGCAATGATAAACGGTCAAAGGCTCCACCTTTAACTTTCCCTAACCATAGGTAAGTTATAGGGCCAATAATCACAGGTTTTACTTTATGACCTAACGCTAATGCCTCATCCACTTCATCAAATAATTGCGTCCATGATAATGCGAACTTTTGCCCTTTTTGAAATTCTGGCACGATATAGTGGTAGTTGGTGTTAAACCATTTAGTCATTTCCCCTGCTGGGGCTGGTGTTCCCGTTGGTGCACGACCACGAGCGACACGAAATAGTGTATCTAAGTCAATTGAACCATCTTCATTTTGGTGACGCGGAGGCACATTTCCTAATAGTAAGCTGGTTGTCAGTACTTGGTCATACCAAGCAAAATCACCAACAGGTAATAGCTCAACTCCCGCATTTTTTTGTTGTTCCCAATGGCGAACGCGTAATACGTGACCGACGTCTAATAGAGCAGCTTGGTCAATCTTGCCTGCCCAATAATCTTCTTGTGCACGTTTTAATTCTCTTTTTAGTCCAACACGTGGAAACCCAAGCGTATGATTTATAACAGACATATTGACCCCTTAAAATATTTAGCCGTCTAGATGTTTACACATCTATAATCAACAGGTACTGTATAAAGCACAAGCGCAAATTATTCATTATCACGGTGAAGGTTTTTCATGATCGAATTAAAACACTTAAAAACATTGCAAGCGCTCAGCCAATACGGTTCATTAGCTGCAACGGCGACCCACTTGCACCAGACACAGTCGGCCCTGTCTCACCAGTTTAGTGATTTAGAGCACAGACTAGGTTTTCGGCTATTTATTCGCAAAAGCCAACCATTACGTTTCACACCACAAGGCGAAGTTTTGCTGCAACTCGCACAGCAAGTCTTGCCATTAGTGAAAGATGCGATCCGCGTATGTAATGAACCTGGCGTTTGTGCATTACGTATTGCCATTGAGTGTCACAGCTGTATTCAGTGGTTAACCCCTGCTTTGCAACAATTTCGGCAAACTTGGCCGCAAGTCAGCGTTGATTTTAAATCAGGTGTCACTTTCGACCCCCAGCCGGAGTTACTCTCAAGGGAATTAGATATCGTGATGACATCTGACATATTGGCAGAGCAAGGCCTACACTACACACCTATGTTTGACTATGAAGTGAAACTGATTGTCTCCAATGACCATCCGTTAGCCAAAAAGCCGTATATTGAGCCCCATGACTTGGCAGACGAAACCCTGCTCATCTACCCAGTACAACGGGATCGCTTTGATGTTTGGCGTCATTTTTTACAACCAGCTGGGGTCTCACCCAATGTAAAAAATGTAGATAACACATTAATTTTAATTCAAATGGTTGCAGCAAAAATGGGGATAGCAGCGCTCCCTCACTGGGCGGTTGATTCCTTTGAAAAACAAGGTCTGATTAAAACAAAAACACTGGGGAGTGGTTTATGGAGCCGACTGTACGCTGCTTGCCGTGAGGGGGAGCAGCGCCAGCCAGCCATTGAGGCTTTTACTGCGACCGCGACGGATCATGCTGTGGAGAACCTGTCTTATGTAAAGGGCGCGAAAGGATCCAACGCCTATGCACCCAAAGAGAAGCAATTATCAAGCTCGATCCTATGGTAAAGCTCAACCAATCAGGGTGCTGTTGCCAAATAGCAAAATTCACTAATAACCCTGCTGGAACCATCATGTTATTCATTATAGCAAGGGTTCCAGCATCAACTTTTGTGGCACCATAGTTCCACATAAAGTAGCCAATTCCTGACGCCACAATGCCAAGCCACAATAATACCCCCCATTGAAGCGTTGTCGTTGGCATCATTGATTTATTGCCAAATAACAACCAGCCAATCAGTGCAACTAGCGTAGCGCCCAGATAAAACCATGAAAATGCCTGATGTTGAGGAATAGGGTGTATTTCCATCAACCGCTTATAACCTACCTGCCCAATAGCAAAAAAGATATTTGCTAACTGCACGAAGAGTAAACCTAACCAAAAAGATTCACTTAAGTGATCATAACGTATGATAGCAGCACCAATTACAGCGAGTAGTGAGCTAAATAAGTAACCTTTACGGAGTGGTTGTCGTTCTAACAAATCATAAATCAACGTCACATATAACGGCGTTAATACCGTAAAAAGTAAAAACTCAGCTACCGTTAGGTATTGATAGGCATGGAATACAAAAAGATACATCACCCCAAGTTGGCAAGCACCTACCGCCATATACAGAGCAATCACCTTGAGGCTAAATTGACGCCAACGTAAGAAAGGTAAGAAAACTAACGAAGCAAGTGCAACACGCACCAATACCGAAAACCAACTGTCAACTTGGCCAGCAAGGTATTCGCCTATAAGACTAAAAGACGCTGCCCAAAGCAGCGTCGTAATAACAAGTAACCACATAATGCTGTATTTTGTCTCAAACTTAAGGGGTGTGAGTAGAATACTCGTTTTTTAGCCTTAATGCTCTTTTTCGATCAATACAGCTTCCAATAAATCCAAGTCAACCAGTAAAGATTGTAGCGTTTCGTTGCTGATTTTCTTCGTCGCACGTAAGTGATAGAGCTCACCGCGTTCCGCACGAAGCGCGGTTAAACGGAAACGACGCTCCAAGTCTTCAATCTGCAAGCTGTGTTCTATTTCATCCTGCCCAGCCGTTCGGCGCCTTAAATACCCCGTCACACGGGATGCCACCTCGCTAATATCTTCGGAATCTAGCTTTTCCTCGACATCCGCAGATAAACGCTCTTGCATTTTATTTAAGCTGACAATCGCGACTTCAGCCATTGCGGCTTTAGCCATACGAATTTCGTTAGCATCGGCATCCTTATCACCCACTTTAAAATTACGCAGTAATAAGGGTAAAGCGATAACCCCAGCAAAAATAGAGAATAGAATCACCCCCGCAGCAATAAAAATTAACTGGTAACGAGCAGGGAATGGAGAGCCATCGGTTAAAAATAGAGGGATTGAAAGCACACCCGCTAAAGTAATTGCCCCACGAACCCCTGCGAAGGAAGCAAGCCAGAGTTCACGCACAGTATAATTGGCAAATTGCAGTGGTTTTTTCTTTAAGAACAACCGGCTAAACCTTTTCATTAGCCACAGCCAGCAGAAACGGAGTAACAATAAAGCAAAGTAAATCACGGCTACCGCTGCAAATAGCATCCACGTTTCTACACTAGGGTCAAGTTCTGCTTGGATAACTGACGTTTCCCAGATACCCGGTAGCTGTAGCCCTAACATAATGAAAACTAAACCGTTAAAGACAAACTCAAGCATTGACCAAACGCTATCTGCACGTAACCTCATCGCTAATGGAGCGTTACGGATCACACCTGATTTTGTGATGGTCATCCCTGCTGCAACTGCCGCTAAAATACCTGAAAAACCAATATGCTCTGCAATCATATATGATGCGAATGGTAACAAGAGCATAAACACAATTTGTGTTGCTGGGTCGTCACCACTCCAACGGCTCATAAGGCGCAATGATTTACTGTATAGCCAAGTAACGATAATCCCCGACAGTAAACCACCCACAGCGACTTTGAAGAACTCAATGGTGACACCTGAAGTGCTAAACACCATCGTGCCCATCGCAATTGCGACGGCAAATTTTAATGCAACCAGACCGGAAGCATCGTTCATCAGAGCTTCACCTTCAAGTACGCTCATCATCCGCTTAGGAATTCGCCCTTTCCCAACAATGGAAGATAACGCTACGGCATCTGTAGGTGACAATACCGCGGCAAGCGCAAAAGCGGCAATTAAAGGTATACCCGGCATTAACCAGTAAATTAAATAGCCAATGCCGATTACAGTCACTAACACCAAAACCAACACTAAAATAAAAATTTCTCGGCCATTTTGGAAAAATTCACGTGTTGGTGTCTTCCAACCATCAACAAACAGCAAAGGTGGGATCAGTAGAACCATAAATAGTTCAGGGTCAAAAGTGACATGCAAGCCAAATTGAGGCCATGCAAGTAATGCACCGATAGCAATTTGAATGAGGGGAAGCGGAATTCGAATAGGTAAAACTTTAACGGCAACTCCAGAAATAGAGACCGCTAAAATCAGAATCAAAATAGTAAAGAAAATTTCCATGTTGCCCTTACTGATTAACCAGACGACCAAAGTCTAAAATTTGCCTGCCGCCGCATAGTAAGAGATAGCACCGTCCAGACCATGATTGTTCAAATCGAGCCAGTAACGAGTGGAAACTATGGACTTCCACTTGGTTCACCGCCTTATATCTATTTTATCCTTAGCAATTATTTTTCGGGGAAAAAATTACCATTTTGCGATTAATCGATATAAAACGTTAAATAAGGCGATAAGATCGCCTTATTTAAATATTATGAACCTTAAATAGCTAATCCTGAGGCATAAAATACCACTAAAAGCACCGCAATAATCACAGTTCCCACATTCAGTTTACGCCATTCACCCGCACAAATACGGCCAATCACCAATGCGGCGAAACCAAGCATAATACCAGTCACAATATTACAAGTTAAAACAATAAACACCGCACACAGTAAACCTGACATTGAATCAACAAAGTCATCAAAATCAAGTTTAGAGACATTACTTAGCATCAACAGGCCCACATACATCAATGCAGGTGCTGTCGCATAAGCAGGCACTAAATAAGATAATGGTGATAAAAATAAAATTAAGAGGAAGAGTACCCCAACAACCACAGCCGTTAACCCTGTACGACCACCCGCTGCGGTTCCTGCTGCTGATTCAATATAGACTGCGGCAGGAGATGCACCGATCGCACCAGCAAAAATACTACTCACTGAGTCGGCAGTTAGCGCCTTACCACCATCAATAATTTGCCCATCTTTATCTAAAAGGTTAGCTTGCCCCGCAACAGCACGAATTGTCCCTGTTGCATCAAAAACAGCTGTCATCACCAACGCAAGTAAGCTTGGTAATACCATGGGTTGTAAAGCCCCCATAATATCCATACTAAATACTAGAGATAGCCCATCGTCACCCAATGATGGTAATTTAAAGAAACCTTGATATTGGACAGCGGGGTCAAAAATCAACCCAATAATTGAAATAGCGATAATCACCAGTAGAACGCCGCCCGGAACACGACGTTTTTCTAAACCAAAAATAACCGCTAGCCCAACGAGTGACATTAACACAGGGAAAGAGGTAAATTCCCCCAGAGCGACGGGTAAACCTGCATTTGGGTTTTTGATCACTAAACCAACACCATTTGCTGCGATTAGCAATAAAAACAAACCAATACCTATCCCTGTACCATGGGCAATCCCCATTGGCATATTACGTAAGATCCAGCTACGAATACCTGTAACAGAGATAATGGTGAATAAACACCCCATTAGAAAAACGGCGCCTAGTGCCACGGGTATACTAATTTTTTGCCCTAAAACTAAGCTAAATGCAGTAAAAGCTGTCAATGAAATCGCACAGCCGATGGCCATTGGCAAATTTGCCCATAGCCCCATCAGCAAAGAACCAAACCCCGCCACTAAACATGTTGCAATAAAAACAGCGGTTGGAGGGAAACCAGCCTGCCCCAGCATACCAGGCACAACGATGACAGAATAAACCATCGCTAAGAATGTAGTTAGCCCTGCAATGATTTCACGGCGAACTGAAGACCCGCGTGCTGTTATCTTAAAAAATGAATCCAATTTACAGTTGGATGACGCCTGTTGGCCTGACATGGTGTACCTCTGCTGTTAATAGTAAACGAATACTCTCAAATAGTGCTGACGCCTAACGCATACGTTGACGTAAACGATTACGTTTTCAAAAAATAAAACCAATTGAGAATAAATTCTCTATAAAAACAGTTACGCAATCGTTTGGCTTTGAAATTAGAATAAAACGTATTGTGAGGAGGGCAATTATCGTTCTAAAACGGGCTAATGATCAAGTGTTTTTAGCATATCCCCCTGATATTCCCCCTTTCGTATTCAACAAAGGCTTATCAGTTTTTTTGCTAAGTACTTCCTTAAGGATAAAAAATATCTATTCCCCTCTGAGCCTTAAACGGACTTTCTAAAATTCCCTTTATTTTCATCGTAGTTATTTTAAGTAAAAATAACTAATTACTTTTCATATAGCGTTTGTTTAAAGAGAGTGATTATTTTTCTTGGTATAATCACAGAATATTTTCTTACAAAACGAACAACTTAAAAAATATTTATTTATGGTAGAATAATTTTCATACAAACCATTAAACATGCTTTTTTACGTTGTTTTTATTGAGAAAATAAAACATACATGGAGTGAATATAATTCATATATATATACACTCAATTATTGTCAACCATAGTTATAATTCTGATTTATTTATAATAACGAACACAAAAAACATATTAAAATGTCAAATAAGAATACATCAATAATCACTTTACAACGGGGTGTTTTACTACTTTTTATTTGTTTCCTCGCAATGTATTTATTACCGGGAATATATAGCCATAGCCCTTGGAAGCAAGATGAAAATTATAGCTTTGGCATTATTCAAACCATGTATGAAACTAATGAATGGTTAGTCCCAACAAATGCGGGTGAACCATTCATGGAAAAACCTCCGCTTTATTATTGGGTTGCTACTATTACATCCCATTTATTTTCTGGTTTTATGCCCCTTTATGATGCAGCTCGTAGTGCAACTTTGCTGTTTTCAGCGCTCAATTTCGCTTTCTTTTTATGCTTAGCGCGCCGCTTTTTCCAAGCTAAAGACTTTACGGATACACGCATTTGGTTAGCTTTCGCACTCTATGCCTGTGCCCCAGGGGTTCTGCGCCACAGCCATGATATGTTCACAGATGTTGCTCTTATGGCTGGGGCAACTATCGGCCTTTATGGGTTACTCGGGCTAATACAGCAACAGAAACTGTTGATGTCTAGCCTTTGGTTATCCCTAGGGACGGTAATCACAATGCTCTCAAAAGGGGTTTTCATCCCCGGCGTTTTATGGATTTGCTTAATTTTATCCCCTATTTTTATTCGCCAATGTAGAACCAAGCAATTCTGGCTATTCAGTTTATCCGCAGGGTTAATCGCCCTTGTTGCTATTTTACCTTGGCCTATCCATTTATACTTGCAGCATCCTGACTTATTTATGGTGTGGTTTTGGGAAAACAATATTGGTCGCTTTTTCGGGTTTTCTGTCGAAAAATTAGGTGCAAAAGCCAATTTAACACGTATTCCAGCTGCCGTTTTATTGTTCGCCTTTCCTTCGGGTCTACTAGCTACAGCATATTTTTTAAGGCACCCTATCAAGCGGTTATTCAATCAAAACCAATATTTACTCACCCTATTTCCTTTATTAGGCATTGTTTTTTTGCAGCTTTCAGCTTCAGGTCGTGCCTTGTATTTGCTCCCATTTATTGCCCCAATGGCGATTTTAGCAACACAAACACTCTTAGCTGCTCCAGCGAAAATTTTACGTTATATTTCATATTTCGCGGCAATATTCTGGTCATTACTGATTCTATTTCTTTGGGCCTGTTACCTAATAGCATTAACAGGCCACCAGCAAGAATGGCTCAGCCCTTTTAGTCGCTGGCTACCGATGAGCTACCAGATGCCATTTTCCTCAGTGGCTTTTGTGAGTGGCTTAGTCATTACCTTAGTTTGGTTTTTACGTAATAAAATCATCGCTAACCCTATTTCACCTGCATTTCAGATGATGAAAAATTGGTTACTTGGGCTATGTTGCGTCTGGGGCGTGATTTTAACCTTATTTCTCGGATGGGTGGATTACACTAAAGGTTTTGAGGGAGTTTTTGTCGATTTAGATCAACACTTAGCAGGCCAATTTACTGCAACTGACTGTATGGCTTCAGATAATATTGGCGAATCAGAAGCACCCATGCTCTATTATTACACTGGTATCTTACACCAACGCCAAGATCGTTTTGAGCGCCCCGCACAATGCCGTTGGTTAATTGTACTATCAAAAGAAATTAAACCGGCCCCACAAGGTATGAAGTTATTTTGGCACAACCATAGGCCAGATGAAGATCGTGAAAACTTAGTGGTATATAAAGCTATTGAGTAATCGATAAGCGGTGTACTCCCTACCTGAGTGCACCGCTAAATTAATTAATTTGTTAATTGTTCAATAGATTGAGCACTGTACTTCTCACGAGTAAACCATAAAAAGATAGCCGCAGATAAAATCAGTAACACTGGTAGGCCTGAAGGTGAAATAGATGTAGCAATGCCCCCTAACAACGGCCCAGATAAATTACCGATCCCCCACAGCATAGCGGCAGCAGCATTCGCTACAATTAATTCATTCCCTTTAAAATACTGGCCTATCTGGACTAATGCGATGGTGTAAATTGCCCCTGCTGTTGCCCCTAAAACAAACAACAACCCCCAAATAAGATAAGGTTGGTCTATCAAAAAAGGGAGTAAAAAACTTGCACCTAATGTCACAACACCACAAATTCGATACAGTTTTTCTCTATTCATATGGTCAGCTAGCCAGCCAAACGGCAGTTGCATAATCGCATCACCGGCTAAAATTGCGCTAATCATTAATGCAGCAACAGCCTCTGTGTGGCCCATCCCCATCCCATAGATTGGAAACATAGATAGAATAGTGCCATCAAAAAAAGCAAAAAATAAAATCCCACCGCAAATACCTGGGGCAATTTTTACAAACTGAATAATAGAGAAATTAGACTTCGCGGCAGCCTCTGCGGAATGATCACCAACTTTTTGATCCATCAAAAGAAATAACGCCACCGAAATTAAATGGATCAATGTACAAATTAATAATGGTGATTTGTCTTCCACGCCATAATAAGCAATAAATGATGGCCCGAGTAATTGGCTCACTGTAAAGACAGTCGTATAAATCGCCAATATGCGGCCCCGCTTATTTTCTGGGGATAGTTCATTGATCCACGTTTCCCCTAAACAAATCATCACACCACTAGCCAAACCAGTAACGAGCCGCAAAGGAAATAATAACCACAGCGGTAAGGTACTGAGTAATGGCAATAAACTCACAGCAGAAATGATGGTTGCCAATAACATGGCCTTTCGCTTACCTGACCATAACACAATACGTTGGACTACAGGCGCGATTAAAAACATCCCTAACGCAGGTGCTGCGGAAATAATGCCAATATACAATTCATTGACACCATAATTATGTAACCTAAGCGCGACCATCGGTATACTTAACCCGATCACGATACCAATAACAGCAATACTCATGGTGATCGTAAAAATAGCGAAAAACGGGGAACGACGACAATTTTGCAAAAACTGATTATCAGAGCTCATTTTGAACTTAACTCGTTTCCTCTTCAAAAGAAACAGGTTTTAACTCCATGAATAAATAACTATTTAAAATAAAAAACCAATAAGCCACTAATGAAAACTATAGTTAGCTCATCAATTGTAGCATGACTAATATATTCCGCTATTTATCTCTACAAAAGCAGATTGTATTATTTATTTTAATGCCTTAGATGAACTAAAGAACAAAAAAATATCGATATAACAATGCGATTCCTGAGACTAAAATAACAATATTAATAATTTTCAAAAATGCTTCACGGGAAATTTTTAAGGTAATATGCCTACCCGCCCAAATACCGATTAACATTGCCGGGGAAAATGCCAAAGCAATCAATAAAATATCAATATTTAGATAAACACCCATAACCAAGAATATGATTACTCTGGTAAGAGTACTAAAGCCAATCAGTGTCATCTGAGTGATACGAAAACGTTGTTTATCTTCAATTCGGCTCGATAAATACATCGCATAGATAAACCCACCACTACCAAATAAGGCACTGAAAATACCGCCTATTAAACTGAATGGAACAACAAGTGCTTTGGAAAATGGTGTTTTCACTTTCTTGGAGAAGAAAGTGTTTAATACATAACCGATCACGAACAAACCCAGTAATAATACTAAAATATCCGGTCGCGTTTTTAATAAAATAGCGGCTCCAATTAAACTTCCTATTACCATTAGTGGAATTATCCATTTTATCTCTTGATAATCGGCTTTTTTCCCATCTCTAAATAAATTTAAAATGGCCGCAGTTAAATCAATTAGCGCTAATATTGGGACAATCATACTTAAGGGCAAATACATAGCCAGCACAGGAGTTGCGATAAGAGCTGAGCCAAACCCCGCCATACCAAAAACCAAATAAGCGAAAAGTAAAGTCACAAAACAAATCGCCATCTCTGGCGTTAATAACCCAAACGGCATACTGATTTAACTCCTAAAATTTTTGATACTCTCACTATAAATTTTTTAGGACAGATTAAATAGCCTTATTTTTTTGTGGGTAAATTTTAAATACTATATCAAAAAATAAAATAACCTCTTTAAATACAATATAAGATGGAGAATATGTGATTAGTTCTACTGAGTCATGTAGAATTAGCATAATGAATTGGAATTTAGGGAAAGCCATATTGTGGATAAAAAAATTAATATAAAAATTGGTCAAAAGATCCGTTTACTTAGGCAAGCTAGAAACCTTTCTTTGAATGAACTATCTCGCCTATCTGGGATCTCAAAAGCCGCATTATCCAAATTAGAATCCGGCGATTCAAACCCACGTATTGATACATTAGAATCGATTGCCATCGCGCTGCGTTTTCCGCTTAGCGATTTATTTACACGCCAACATGAAGCTTATCCCTACTTTGTCAAAGGGTCCTCGAGTGAAGAGGAATATTCACAGCAATTTAAATTCCGTATTAGTATGGGGAATATCTCCGAAATCTGGCAATTAACCATGAAAAGAGGGGCTATTATTAATAGCCCTGCGCATATGAGTGGAACCCATGAGCACATTATGGTGAATTCAGGTTCACTAATGTTGCGTTTGCATAACGATCAAAACATCATTCTAGAAGCAGGCGATTTTTATGCATTTAGCGGTGATTTTCCACATTCTTATTTATGCATAGAGGGAGAGTTACAAGCGACTGTAGTCATGACTTACTCCCATATCAGCGAAGGTGTTTAAACCGAGGCATGTTGTGCATCATAGCTAATGCGCAACGTCCCTTTTTTATATTTCATCGACTTAATTGAAAAATGCGTAATGCTATCCAATGAACCAACGTGCGTTCCTCCGCATGGCATTTCTTCAGTTTGGTCGATATAACTGATCCTCAGCTCGTCGTTTTGTTTTATTTCAACTTTCCGGCCACTGCTAATGCTTTGATTAACAATATCTTCAATATATTGACTATCCAGTTTTTCAAACGGCACAACCTCACCATCCATCATACAAAACTCGACTCGAGATTCATCAGGAAAATGATGCCCTTTTTGTGCAAGCCAGCCAAAACGCCGTAATTCCCAGTTTAACAAATGCCCTGCGGTATGCAGTGCGGCATATCGTTGACGTTTTTCTCCGTCAATGGCTGCAACAACGGTGCTCTCTAAATTTAAATTTATCCCATCAGGGAGATAAGCAACAATCAAACCGTTTAGGTGTTTCTTAATACGAACGGGCTCATTATTAACCCAAGCAGTATCGGCGGGTTGCCCACCACCTTGTGGATGGAAAATGTTATCTTGTAGTGCAACCCAGTGCCCTTCCTCGTCACTACCTTGTTTTAATAGAACTGTTTCTACTTCATATTGGTAAGTATTGGTGAGATAAATGTTGTTCTGCATAACTTTCGTACCTTTTATTATTCAATTTAGCAGAATGTATTCGCTTTTCATTCCCTAAACTATTTCTATAACCGCTTAAATTTATATCACCTTTGTTCGCTTTAGGAAACCCTTATTTATGATACTACGTTGAAAATTAATCATGATAAAAAAAGCCCACACGCATTGTGTAGGCTATTAAAAAAGGTGCTGATAAGCATTACTGCAAATAATTCTGCATGGTTTCGAAGAGACGTAAATCGTCACTGAAACGAACTTCTCTCACATCTTCAAGCTTTTCAACTTGATTAATCATTTGTGATAGACGCTCGTCTTTTTGCACCAACAGCCATATCCGGCTTTCATCTTTATTTTTAATTGGCATACAAAGAATGCCATCAACGTTAAAAGCTCTGCGTGCGAATAAGCCACATATATGTGACATCACGCCGGGATGGTTACGAACAATTAACTCTAAAGCTATTGGGTGATGTTCAAATGCCATAATTAAGCTCCAATCATATCAATGTTAGCTGCGCCTGGTGGAACCATTGGATAAACCTTCTGGTTAACATCAATTAAAACATGGATCAAACAAGGGCCTTTGGTATTCATCACCCTTTCCAGTGCCATTTCAGGATCTTCTTCATTATTTAAATCACACGTTTGTAAGCCAAAACCTGCCGCTATCTTAATAAAATCAGTTTGATAAGGATAAGCTGCCGCAAATATACGATTCTCAAAGAACAGATCCTGTTGTTGATGTACCATTCCCAACGCTTGGTTATTCATCAAAACAATTTTTATATTTAATTGGTGCTCGGCGGCTGTCGCCAGCTCTTGAATATTCATCATCAAGCTGCCATCACCCGAAAAACAAACAACCGTTTTGTCTGGCTCGGCTAATGCGGCTCCAATCGCCGCTGGTAAACCAAACCCCATGGTGCCTAAACCACCAGAAGTCAGCCATTGGCGAGGGCGCGATAATGGATAAGCCTGAGCTGCCCACATTTGGTGTTGCCCAACATCAGTTGTGATAATCGCATCTTCACCCGCAGCCCGCGCAGTAGAAAGAACTAATCCATAATGATTTAACGGGTTGTCTGCCTCGCGGAGATCCAATGGGTATTTATTTTTCAATTCACTAACTTGATTAACCCATTCAGTACGTTCATTACGTTCATTACGTTCAACTAAAGGTAATAATAGTTCCAAGATCTGCCCTGCATCTGCGTGAATGGCGATATCTGGTCGTTTAATTTTACTAATTTCCGCTTTATCGATATCCACATGAATGATTTTTGCATTAGGGCAAAACTTCTCTGCCTTCCCGATTGCTCTATCGTCAAAGCGTGCGCCAATAACAATTAATAAATCAGACTCTTCCATGACCATATTTGTGCTAGCAGCAGCATGCATGCCTAACATACCTAAATATAATGGGTGTCGCATAGGGATAGTGCCAAGCGCCATTAAGGTCATCGTCGTCGGTAATGAGGCTTTTTCCGCAAACGCAATCGCTGTTTCTGTTGAATCAGAACTAATAACCCCACCACCAAAATACAGTACTGGGCGCTTCGCATTATTAATCATTTCAGCTGCTTGCAGAACTTTTTCCATATCAAATGCTGGCGCTTTATCTTTCGGTAATACTTCTGGTATTTCAGTCAGTTCAATAGTGGCAGTTTGAACATCCTTTGGAATATCAATCCAAACAGGTCCCGGACGCCCTGACTCTGCTATACGAAAAGCATCACAAATAACTTGAGGTAATTCATTGATAGAACGAACTAAATAATTATGTTTAGTGACAGGAATAGAAATACCATAGGTATCAACTTCCTGAAATGCATCGGTCCCAATCATTGATGAGGAAACTTGAGCTGTAATACAAACTAGCGGGATAGAATCCAGTTTTGCATCCGCAATGGCGGTCACTAAGTTGGTCGCGCCCGGACCACTTGAAGAAATGCAAACGGCCGCTTTCCCTGTAGTACGCGCGATCCCTTGCGCAATAAACCCCGCACCTTGCTCATGACGAGCCAAAATATGCTGAATTTGCTTACTTTTCCCTAAAGCATCATAGAACGGTAAAGCCGCCCCGCCAGGAATGCCCGAAACAATAGTAATACCATGTTTTTCTAATAAATAGACGATTAACTCTGCCCCTGTAAAACAGGTTTTATGTGGTGATGTAGTGCCCGATCCGCTCATCATAATTATCCTTTGCTAGCCTGCGACCCCAAGCGGAAGGTAATAAAAAACCCCGCTCGGTTTGCGCCGGCGGGGTTTCTAAATCTGCGTTGATTTGTACCCGTTACGGCGCTAAGCCCACGACCACCACCACACGCACGACCACCGCGGCACATGGCGCGGTTAGTAGTAGGTTTGAGTGATTAAAAGTCATGTTCACGGGGTTTTCCTGTTTAGTTTATTTGGTTTAACTTATTTGATTATTGTTCTTGCTTTCTTTAAGAAAACATAAATTTCTGATGATGACAATCATTTTTTTGCGTTTTAATTTCTACTAATCTCAAATGAGATATACATCACACTCCTCCTAAACCAACGAATAAACTGGGTATATCAATAAACTCAGAATTAAATTTTGATTAAATTTTCCTTTTTTACCCTACATTAAGACTTGACTTAAAGTCAACTTGAAGTAGTACCTTATGTAATATTCTACAGAATTACCCTATTAAAAATATCTTATTACTTGATTTTAATAACTTTTAGTTGAGAGAGGGCTTATGCCAAAATCCGTTTGGTGGTTAACAACGACGCTTGCATTGTTTATAACCGGAAATGCCATTGTACTTTCTGTTGCTGTCGTGGTTGGAGAAAAATTGGCAACAAACCCCACTTACGCAACGCTCCCATTATTAAGCCAGTATATTGGTTTGATCCTCGCAACCATCCCAATTGCCTATGTAATGCAAAGGTACTCAAGAAAAATAGGATTTATTATTGGCAACATTGGCGGGTTAATTGGTGCTGGGTTATCTATACTTGGCGTTTTAGAAAGTAGCTTAATTTATTTTTCTATCGGGCTATTTTTCACTGGTATTGCAATAGGCACTGCACAACAATTTCGTTTTGCGGCAATCGAGGAAGCTCCTGTTTCTTTGCGAGCTAAAGCTATTGGGCTTGTTATGAGTGGGGGCATTGCTGCTGCGTTAATTGGCCCAACCCTAGCGGTTACCACCCAAGGATTTTTTGCAGAATACCCTTTTGCTGGCCCATTTATCACATTAGGCATCATTTATCTTATCGCTTTTCTTTTATTATTAATTGTCCCCTTGAAGAAGGCTGTTAAGTCCACAACAGACAAAACCTTAGTTAAACGTAGCTATAAGGATTTGTATTTACAGCCAATTTTAATGCTGATTGCAATTGTTAGTGCTGCAGGTTACGCCATTGTTGTCTTTACTTTTGCCTCAATTCCTTTATCTATGAAGCAACATGATTTCCCCTTTTCTTCAATTGCAATTGTATTTCAGTTTCATGTACTTGGCATGTTCGCTCCATCATTCTTTACGGGCACATTAATTCATCATTTAGGCGCAAAACGCATTATTTTCTGCGGTATTGTTTTATTAATTTTATCTGCTGTCATGAACTTACTCGCTAACCATTTTTATAACTATCTTTTCGCGGGTATTTTTGTCGGTGTAGCATGGAATTTAATTCTTATCAGCACGACCAACCTGCTACCACACACCTATGAAATACATGAACGTGCCAAAGTACAAGGAATGACGGATTTTCTTATTTATTTTTTTGGGGGAATTGGCAGCTTAGCTGCGGGTATGTTGTTTTTCACTCTAGGGTGGCAAGTGATGAATATCTTATCCGTTGTTATATCCATCGCAATTTTGGTCGGTTTTTGGCAGTTAAAAAGATATATTCCAACGCACCAATAAACCATTTAATACTCACATCTTAATTCTGTGCTTATGGTGTAAAAACAAGTTCATGATAGTTTGTTGCTCCATAAATATATCACCATAAGTCAAACAACACTGGTTGAGTACTAATTAAAATTTTGCATTATTGTTATTTCACAAATTAACAGCCTGTATTTATATCTGTTTATCTTTTATTTATTGGTAATTTACATAATCAGAGATATGATTAAAAAGTAACTAGTAGGAAAATATTATGTATAAAGAAATTACTGTTCCCTACCAAGGGAAATACACGGAATTTCAATCTACAGTTGTCAATGAGATATTAGTTTGGATTGAAATGAACTTAACCAATCGTCTATTACTCGACGATATTGCACTAAAATCGGGATATACGAAGTGGCATTTACAGAGGGTATTTCGCAAAGTTGTTGGGATACCTTTAGGTGAATATATTCGCCGAAGGCGGATATGTGAAGCAGCAAAGGACCTCTGCACGACCGACCTTCAAGTTATTGATATAGCAATAAAATACCAATTCGACTCCCAGCAATCATTTGCAAAGCGGTTCAGAGCATATTTAGGTACATCACCGTCAATTTACCGAATTTCCGGTGAAAGCCAAAATGACCCTTTACTACTGGAACCCAAAGTTGCCTGATACGCAATATGAAAATAAAATTTGTATATTCTTTTATTCAACCTTCAATACAAAGCTCCATGTAAGTTAATTACTGGAGCTTTTTCTATTATTACCTTAAGAAAATATTAATTTAAGAAACTCTTAATTTAAAATTAATAATCTCTTAAGGTTTAAAGTTATTATTTAATTTATTAAGATAAAAATAAAGGCCTCACAAGGAAGCCTTCATTATATTTAATATATTCCTCTAATTATATTGATAATTAAAATGGAATATCATCATCGAAATCCATTGGTGGCTCATTAGTTTGTGGTGCTGGTGCTTGTGAACGAGCTGGCGCACCACCGCCACTAAATTGTTGAGCAGCTTGAGCTTGTGGCTGCTGAGGCTGACCCCAACCCCCCTGACCGCCTTGCCCTTGTGATGACGAATCACCACCACGACCACCTAGCATTTGCATTGAACCACCGATATTAACAACAACTTCAGTGGTGTAACGGTCTTGACCGCTTTGATCTTGCCATTTACGGGTTTGCAAAGAACCTTCGATGTAGACTTGTGAACCTTTTTTTAAATATTCACCCGCAACCTCAGCTAATTTGCCGAAAATAACCACGCGGTGCCATTCTGTTTTTTCACGCATCTCGCCGGTTTGCTTATCGCGCCAACTTTCAGAAGTTGCCAGAGTCAGGTTTGCCACAGCCCCACCGTTAGGCATATAACGGATTTCTGGATCTTGTCCTAGGTTACCGATAAGAATTACTTTATTTACGCCTCTGCTGGCCATTTATTACTCCTGATGCATTGAATTTTAATCTCTGGATTAGCCGAGAAGTTTACCACGACCTCGCTGATTTGCACCACGAAATTGAAACTCCCCCTCGAACTTGCGAAACACTTTCCAAATTTTAGTGTAATTTCTGAGTGCAATTTCAGTATAGACACAAAATAATTCACCGTTTCCCCTTCGACAAATTCGTTCTTCCCTTGAGCTTATGTATAATTGTACATTTTTAAGACTAAAACTCCCCACTCTAGACTGTTTAATTCATAGCTAGGCGGCAAGCGAAGGCATTACAAAGGTATATATAAGTATGTAACTACCTAGCCAAGCACAACCAACAGCACTAAGAATTTAAATAGGAGTAGTAGAAAAATATGGCAAGTACTGTATATCCATTCAGCCATAATTATGTGATAATGATCGCTTGCGATTGTTCAATATCAAATCATCCGGGAAGTGGTAAATGGATAATATCGAAGTACGCGGCGCACGCACGCATAATCTGAAAAACATCAATCTCGTTATCCCTCGTGACAAACTGATTGTTATTACGGGTTTGTCTGGCTCTGGGAAGTCATCTTTAGCTTTTGATACCCTATATGCCGAGGGTCAGCGCCGCTATGTTGAGTCCCTATCCGCCTATGCACGCCAGTTTCTTTCTTTAATGGAAAAACCGGATGTCGACCATATTGAGGGGCTATCTCCAGCCATTTCGATTGAACAAAAATCGACTTCACATAACCCACGGTCAACTGTCGGGACAATCACTGAAATTCATGATTATCTACGTTTATTATTTGCTCGTGTCGGTGAACCTCGTTGCCCTGATCATGACATACCACTAGCAGCACAAACAGTTAGCCAAATGGTTGACAATGTACTAGCGCAGCCTACCGACCGCCGGATGATGTTATTGGCTCCTGTCGTTAAAGAACGCAAAGGCGAGCACGTTAAGTTACTTGATAACTTAGCAACACAGGGTTATATCCGAGCAAGAATTGATGGCGAAGTCTGCGATCTTTCTGATCCTCCAAAGCTCGAATTACAAAAAAAACACACGATTGAGGTTGTTGTCGACCGCTTTAAAATTCGTGATGATATCGCCCAACGTTTAGCCGAATCCTTTGAGACCGCACTCGAGCTTTCCGGTGGTAGTGCTATTGTTGCCGATATGGATGACCCAAGTGCAGAAGAATTGGTTTTTTCTGCTAATTTTGCCTGTTCGGTGTGTGGTTACAGCATGATGGAACTTGAGCCACGGCTGTTTTCCTTTAACAATCCAGCGGGGGCTTGCCCAAGTTGTGATGGCTTAGGTGTTCAGCAGTTCTTTGACCCTGAACGGGTTATCCAAAATACAGAAATATCCCTGTCTGGCGGGGCTATTCGTGGCTGGGATCGCCGTAATTTTTATTATTTTCAAATGATAATGTCATTAGCAGAACATTATAAATTTGACGCAGAAGCGCCATACAGTTCATTAAGTCCTGCTATCCAAAAAATTATTTTATACGGTTCAGGCAAAGAAACGATCGAATTTAAATATCGTAACGACCGTGGCGATGTCACTGTTCGTCGTCACCCATTTGAAGGGGTGCTCAATAATATGGAGCGCCGTTATAAAGAAACAGAATCCACTGCGGTACGTGAAGAACTCGCCAAATACATAAGCAATCGCCCTTGTGTTTCTTGTCACGGAACCCGTTTGCGTAAAGAAGCGCGCTTTGTTTTTGTTGAGAATACAACATTACCTGAAATTGCTGATTACAGCATTGGCCACGCAATGGCGTTTTTCCAAAATCTAAAACTCACGGGTCAACGTGCGCAGATCGCAGAAAAAGTATTAAAAGAAATTGGCGAGCGGCTGAAATTCTTAGTTAATGTGGGGCTTAATTACCTTAGTCTTTCACGTTCTGCGGATACCTTGTCTGGTGGGGAAGCTCAGCGTATTCGTTTGGCAAGCCAGATTGGGGCTGGTTTAGTCGGGGTGATGTATGTTCTTGATGAACCTTCAATCGGCTTACACCAGCGTGATAACGACCGCTTACTCGAAACGTTAATCCACCTGCGTAATCTTGGTAATACTGTTATCGTCGTAGAGCATGACGAAGATGCCATTCGCGCCGCTGATCATGTGATTGATATTGGGCCTGGGGCCGGTGTACATGGTGGGCAAGTTGTCGCTCAAGGCACATTAAATGATATTGTCACGAACCCTGACTCTTTAACCGGTAAGTATTTAAGTGGTGAGCGTAAAATAGAAATCCCTCAGCAACGTGTCCCTATTAACAAAGACAAAATACTCACTGTATTTGGTGCTAAGGGTAACAACCTAAAAAATGTGACGCTAAAAATCCCTGTTGGTCTATTTACTTGTATCACAGGGGTATCAGGCTCTGGTAAATCAACACTAATTAACGATACTTTATTCCCTATAGCTCAACGCCAACTAAATGGTGCAACAACCATTACTCCAGCCCCTTATTTGGATGTAGAAGGTATAGAACATTTCGATAAAGTTATCGATATTGACCAAAGCCCTATTGGCCGTACGCCTCGTTCAAACCCTGCCACCTATACGGGGGTGTTTACACCAATTCGTGAGCTATTTGCCGGTGTTCCTGAGTCAAGAACACGTGGTTACAACCCGGGGCGCTTTAGTTTCAACGTCAAAGGTGGGCGCTGTGAGGCATGCCAAGGTGATGGGGTCATTAAAGTAGAAATGCACTTTCTGCCTGATGTGTATGTCCCTTGCGACCAATGTAAAGGCAAACGCTATAACCGTGAAACGTTAGAAATCAAATACAAAGGGAAAAGTATTCATGAAGTCCTCGATATGACAATCGAAGAGTCTCGTGAATTTTTTGATGCCGTCCCAGCACTCGCTCGTAAGCTACAAACCCTGATGGACGTAGGTTTATCCTATATTCGTCTTGGCCAATCCGCGACCACATTATCCGGTGGTGAAGCCCAACGAGTAAAACTCGCCAAAGAGCTATCTAAACGGGGTACTGGGCAAACTATTTATATTTTAGATGAACCAACAACGGGTCTGCATTTTGCTGATATTCAACAGTTATTAGCTGTTTTACATCAGTTACGTGACCAAGGAAACACCATCGTTGTCATTGAACATAACCTTGATGTGATTAAAACGGCAGATTGGATTGTCGACTTAGGCCCTGAAGGTGGTAGTGGTGGTGGTGAAATTTTAATTTCCGGCACTCCTGAAGAAGTCGCTGAGTGTGAAAAATCACATACTGCAAGGTTTTTAAAGCCTATTTTAGAGCGCGGTTATTAAAAACTAAAGGCACAGGGAAAGCCGCCATGGCTTTCCCTTCATATCATCTGTATTCTTTCTAACCTAACGAATAACTAGTTATTAATACAATAATATCAATTAAATCAGTTTATTGTTCATCCGTCCTCAACAATGAACCTAAATCGCATATGGCTTTCAGTGGATAGCTATTAGAACCAGTTTCTGACGGGGTAGCTCATACTTATTTATATCTGACTGCCGAAGAATTATTATTATTGTCTTCAGATCTTTTGTGTTTTATTTGATATTCTGATGTTTTATTGATATTAGCATCGTCATACGACGAATAAATTAAACTGGCGTCGATTATACTGAGTCATTCCTTTATTGTGAGTTTGAGGTAGTAAAATTACAATGCCCTCTTCCTCTTTTCTGTGGTCGAGATATAACGATGATGATGAACACAAAAATACCGAGAAAAAATACTTATACGCGGCGAAGCCTCATCCCAATTTTATTTCTTGGCATGTTAGGAGTATCTCTTTCATGTGAGTCAGCGGTTGTCGGTACCGCAACACTAAAATTACATGGAGTCATCGATCTCACATCATCGGATCGGGTCGCACAAGAAGTCCAAGGAACCTTAACTGGGGATACCGTCTTAAATGTTGAACCCATTTACGATAATACTGACAGCAAATATTGGTTAGAAACGCTACCATTACTGGGGATCAGTAATAGCCAATCGGGATGCGATTTATCCGGTTTTGGGAGGATACCTTATATGCTTAACGTTATTTATGGTGCCCCATTAGTTAATAGCCAAGGGGGAGTTAACGCGTATCTGGTGCCACAATTGGATTATGATTTAATTATTAGCAAATATTCTAATCGGCTAGAGCCTTCTTACCATGGTACTTTTTTTACCAGAGATAATAGCCCAAAACTCAGCGAAATTTCGAAATCAGGAATCACTGGAGCGTGCTTTTATCCATCAGACAGTTACCGAGCGGTACCTAAAGGTGGGCGAAAAAACCTGACATTATCTGTTTCTCGTCCCCAATTATTATATGTTGATAGTAATTTGCCATCAGGAAAGATGCAGTACAGCAACAATATTCCATTGTATTTTATGACTAGTGGATATAATGCAGCAAGAAGTGCCATTCGTTTAAATATCGATGCTGACATCACCATTTTGCGTTATTGTGAAGTAAGTAATGTGACTAATAGCCAAATTAAACACTCCTTTTTAGATGAAATGCAGTCACTGCATAAATCGTCATTAACAGTCACCTGTAATGGTAGTAAACAAGACACCATCAGAATGATAGCGAAAGCAAAAGACACTGATTACGATGCATCAAACCCCAAAAAGTTACTCTTAAAACCTGTTGATAGCACTATGAAATCAGAGGTTTTACCTTGGGTTATTGGTAGCATTTATGAAACTGGAAAATCTATAAATTTAAATTGTAATGACTCCACAAACTCAAGGCTAATGAGTTTCAACGGAGAAGAAATAGACCTTGGTGTAAAGAATACGCAGAAAACCATGTTGTTTGATATTTCTTGGGCACTGTGTCGAACGCCCGAGGTTGCAAGTGGCGAGTATCAAGGTAAAGCAGATTTAGAGTTTTTTATTAAAAGTTAATCGCCATAAAACCAGTTGGAAAGAAGACGTGACGATATTAACGCACGTCTTTTTCATTTTTATTTCAATGAACGCACTTTAATGAAAGTGTTCTGATTGGGTTATCGGCTGTTGGCGGAATATTTTGTAAATCACTAAAATTCACATTACATGATTGCTTATTCTGCGTTCCCCATTGAACACGTAACATGCCAGCATTCGGCAATCCACTCATATACAGCAGGCCGTCATCCCCTACCAACCCAGTATTTTCTTGTGCTAAAGAGTCATCAATTAAAGTGGCAACAGCACCAAATGGAATAATCCCTTTATCATTATTTAGCTGGATAATAGCTTGATAACCAACTCGGGTATCAAAGTTCACTTTCACAATTGCCCCTGCAGTTGGATAAATGTTTTTCGATGTTTGTGTCAATGTCACATCATCTGGGAGAGAATTAACATCTAAACTCACACTGTTTTTTGAGTATTCAGAAAGATAGGGATAAATTGCTTGACCTCTGGAATTGATTTGCGCATTCCCTATAGTTAAGAGAGTTCCTTCTGCACCTTCTGCTTCAACAATAGCAAAACTGTCACTCATACTGCGCCCAAATAATACTCCTCCCGAATAAATTACTAGGCCACCATTAATACCAGCATTCACAGAATTATAACTATTTGAATAATTATATCCTGCTGAAACCGTTCCTTTAGAACCCGCATAATTGGTATAAATACTACCGGAGCTACTTTGGTTTTGATTCCCCCAACTTTGCGAAACCCCATAAGTTAATTTGGAATCTAATAAACTTCCACTTACCCCTACTTGCTGAGTTGTTTTACCTTTATTATCGTGACTAATAGAATAAGTACTGCTGATATTACGTGCAGAAGGTGAATTCGAAAATAAACTAAAAGGTACACTAAGGTTAAAACTGATTTGGCGATTTTCTGGCCACTGTTCGCTATTTTTAGTTCTATCAATGCTGTAATTAATACTGTAGGAAATCCCTTTAATACTCGTATTATAGCCCGCAGAAACTTGAGTCACATTTTGCTCATCATTCCAATACTCATTACGACTTCCAGAAAAATAAAGGTTACCGTAGTTCCCTAGCGGCTGAGAGAGTGATGCAGAATATTGTCGGCGTTCCTGTATCCCCGTCCAAGGGGCGACATCCTCAATATACCGATAGTTGTAATTATTAAAATTATTAAAAGTGTAATAATCCTTCGATGTATAATGTGTCCCTGACAAATCAATAGACGTATTCGTCATCGCAATATTTTTTGCGTAACGTAAACGATAAGCTTGTGCTCGATGTGTTTGGTGATCTAAAGTCGCCTGTGCATGGGTAATATCGGCAGAAATCGCACCAATATCCCCCATTGAAAAGCCTATCCCAGAAATACCGGACCAATAATCTTGCGCCGCAATAATTCCCCCATAAGCCGTAATATTATTTGGCAGGCCATAGATGCCGCTTGCCAAAAGAAAATCAGATTCTTTTGACCCTACGGTCACGCCGCCATCATAGCGACCCGTAGTAAGTTCATACTGCCATCCGCCAGGGCGTTGCATAATCGGCAAAGAAGAAAAAGCGACAGTAAATGTCCGCTCAGAACCATCTTCTTCTTTTACCGTGACATCTAGTGCGCCAGAATTACTCCCTGTAGCGAGGTCTTGAATATTAAACGGCCCAGGAGGAACATAGGTTTGGTAAACAATATAACCATTTTGGCGAACAGTGATTTGGGCATTTGACTGTGCAATCCCTTTGATATCTGGAGCAAAACCACGGAGGCTACTCGGTAACATCTGGTCATTAGAGCTTAATTGTACACCTTTGAATGGAATCGAATTAAATAGCTCGCCACGTGTGCTACTTTCACCAACCAAGAGTTCTGAACGTATACTATACAAGCTACGAGAAACAGCTGTATTTGAAAAATGAGTTTTTGTTTGGTTTCTTCTGGTGCCGTTACCATGCTGCCGGTTATCCGTATGAGCAAGGCTAGAACGAAGCCGCCATGCACCGACGTTAAAACCACTATTAAGGTTAATAAATAAGCTATCGCTCTTTTGCTTTCCCGATGAAGAGTGGCTATTTGTTGAATGATTTCCCGTTATTATATAGTTCGTTTTTAAAGCCGTAATACCATCATCAAGTAATTCTTGGGGAATATAGCCTTCCGCCGCATTATCCATCGCAACTTGAGGAATACTGATGTTCACACTAAGTGCTGATAACTGTGTATTAACACTGGCACCCTCAATATAATCTGCAAGCTCTGTAATAACATAATCCTGAGGCAACCCCCTTAATTTAGGGATAGCATCAATTTTTACACCGAAAGAAGATAGCAATTCAATGGTTAATTCAGGTACCACATCATTATGTTTATTTAAAATGAAGTTAAGAAGGCGCTCACCTTTAGGTTGCTGATTAACGAAAACTTGTAAAGTATATTCACCCGTAGGAACGCTATTTTCTTTTGAAAATTGACTAAGATTGACATCATTTACATCAATGCCAAGCTGTTCATTGAGTAGATTGGGGTCAAAATACTCATCACCGAAACTCATAACAGGTAATAGAATTAACGAGGATAATAAACCAATTTTAAAATGAGGTAACGTCATGATAAATCCATCGTATGTGTGCCGCCATTGAGCCATTAGCAATGGTAAAATTTAATAATTATTTTAGTAAGCTTGTTTTTTGTTTTGTTGGTAATAAATACTCATCTAAAAGTGCCCATGAAATAGAGCCTGATGGTAAATTACTATAATGAAATCGTTGTTCTGAAAAAGGCGGAACAGAAAGAAAAAGTACCTCTTCATCAAAACGATGTCCATTTATTGACAAGTTATCAAAAGTCGCATAAATAGGGCTATTATTTCTAACGATTAATGTATTCTTTTCGCGTTGAAATGAGAGTTTTTCAGTAACCTCTTCTAATGTAATGCTTTTTAGGTGTTCTGGTCGGTAATACACTTTAAATAATAAAGAACGCGTAACGGTAAACTGCAAAGATTGCTCACTCTGTCGTTCCGTTGATGGGATCGCCTTTAATTGAACTAAAAAAACACTCTCCCGATCCGATGGTAAACTCTGGGTTTTACCAGTAAACATAACCCGCCAGCTATAATATTCATCACCATTTAGTTTATGTAGGGGCGGGGTGACAATAAAAGGGATTTTTTCATTTTTATTGAGAATATTAATACCTGTTTTTTCATCAAGCCACTGCATATTAGTCTGGATTAAATAAGGAAAAGTACTGGTATTGCGTAAACTGATAGAAATACTTTTATCACCAGCAATGTAAGTGAGCCGCTGTAGTGAAAATTTCAAGTTATCAGAATCAGCTTTAAGCGAAAAATGGGTCATAAAGCCCATAACCAAAATTAAACAGCTCAAAAATTTTAATCGTTTGAAAATATATTGATTCTGCAATCTCATATTACTTCACCGATGAAAGAGCTACAGGATAATAAAAAACATCAGATAACCCACCGAAATCGTTGATCATTTGCCAACTAGCTGTCTTGATTTTACTGTCAACACCTTTAATAGTTGTTTGGTTAAATGGCGGTAATATCAGGCTTTTTTTATAATCTTGCTGGTTTATTTTTATATTTACAGCAGTAAGGTAATACGGTGTTGGGTTATTAAACTGCCACTCATTACCTTTTGCTACCAACTTCACCTGCTTAAATATATCTGAGTTCGGGACAGCTAAATGATTGGGCCGATATAAGACCTTAATGATGATATTAGTAACAAAGGTAAGTTTTGCATTGTTTTTTTCAGCATTAGTCTGTTGTGTTGAAGGAATTGCTCGAGTATAAAGATAAAAAAGTGATTCTTTATCCGTTGGTAATTGTTTCTTATTATTGACCAATATTTTTGCACTAAATTTGCTTTTTGCATCTAAGCGAAATAATGGCGGTGTTACGATGAAAAAAGGTGACCTTTCTCCTTCTAATTCATTCGTGATAGCTGTTTGAATTAAGTATGGTGAATTATCATCATTAAGAATGCTAAAAACTTGACTAGTACTATCACTGTTTATAATAACCCTCGTTTGGTCTAAACGAATGCCTGCCCCAAGAGCCGTCTGGCTTAAGCATAATGTAAATACCAACAATAACAGTGCAACTAATCTCTTCATATTATCTCAGTTAATCCACAATAAAAGAAAATGTGATGGTAGATTGAAAATTACCGACTTGTGGCTCACAGAGGCCATTCGATGCACATCTCACATACGTATAGAGTGTTTTATCGAGTTTATTCGCATCGATTTGAGTCCAAACATTCGATTCTTTTTCCACAAAATCACTAATATTCATTGAATTTGCAACATTGTCATTTTCAGAAAAACTAATCCCAAACCCTTTCATAGGGTCATCGATAAAGGTTACTGTATCAAGATAATTCTTCGGTGAAATTTTCACATAAGAATTAGTAAAATTTTTAGTTAAACAGTCAGATAACGATATTTTTATAGGAATCGGTTGGACTTTGTTAGTTTGAATATCTGAGTATGTTATGTTACCAAAATCAACTTCATTGGTAGATGTACCAACAACTGATATTTTACACATCTGTGAAATAATTTTCACATTAAAATCAAATTCTGCATTATTATTCGATAATGCAGAATTTGAAATTAATAACAGACTAAATAGAACAAAGTTAAATATTAATTTCATTATTCTTCTCATGGCTGCAAAAAGGTAAAAACAATAGCAGCGCTGAGTTTTCCTGGTTGTATAGCAGCGTCACCTAATTTAACAACTTGAGCTTCAAAATGTTTTTCATTGTCCCCATTTTGAATCGGAAAATTAATAACACTTTCTTGGTTCGTAAAATTAATTGCCGTACAATTTTTTTTCACACTATCACATTGTAAAAAGCTAAATGCCGCATTTGTCGTATTATTTTTGGGTGAAAGTTTACCATCAATGATCTGTGATTGGTTATCTGCCATCATTGTGACCTGTAGGTCAGGTAGTACTTCAGTATTATAGTCTTGGCATTGGTACTCGACTGAAAAAGGTTCAACTGGCGTTGTATTACCTATATTACTAATATCTTTTACTGTCAGCGCCCTAGAAAAATTGACTACTTTATGACTAAAAGTAAATGCGCATGTCCCTTTCGAAACATGACCTTTGACGATAAGGTCAATATAAGTGTCTTGTTCTGTTATCGAATAAGCAGAGGTATATACCGCACTCAAAGAAAAAGTACAAACGCAGCAAATTATACATTTAAGGAAGCTGTGCTTTAAACTCATTCGTTCCACCTAAATCAGTAATAGCGCGCCAAATAACAGTCCCTTTTTGCATGTGAGATGAAATAGGGTAAGTTAATGATGAATATGGAGCGATCGTGGTATTTCCTTTTTCCATACTCATATCAACTCTTTGCTTATTAATAGTAATTTGTGCAAGGTTAACATAATAAGGAGAGTCGTTAATCACTTTTAATTGATTTCCCTTAGTTTGAAATGCTAACTGCTTTTGTGCCTCATCCGAGGTTATCTTCAAGTTTTTTGGGCGATAAAAAACCTTAATGACATGGTCATAACCAATATTTAAGCCGTCACCATCTACTTTCCCAGTTTGACCTGCAATCATTGTGGCATGAAAAAAGAATAGTGATTCCCTATCGCTAGGTAGGTTATTGCTTTTTTCTAAAACCCTAACTTCATGTCGAGAATTTGGCGATATTTTAAATACAGGAGGTGTTGTTTCAAATGGTACATTTCGATCATTATTTTCAGAGGTAATAAAAGTTCGTGTTAAATATGAAACTTGGGATTGACTGTTTTTTATAGCTATAGATACGCTTTTCTCCCCTTGAGGGTAAACAATACGTGTTGCATCTAAGCTCACTCCCTCCGCTAAAGACAATATCGGAGCTAACAATAAGAATAAACTCAAGCTAAATGAAGTGGAGAGGCGGCAAATTTTTAGTTTCATGTTGTTACCTTAATAGACAAAGTCCCAAAAAGGGACCTTGTGAATATCGCTATATCTAATTTAGCATAATATTAAGTATTTTTAATCTGTACTTTTAATTATAAGATACAGTAAAGGTAACAGGGACTTTTAAGCTATCACCCTCAGTTGCTTGATTAACCATAATCAGTCGCGCTTGCATTGGGATATTAGCAAAACCATCTTTAGCTATAGTATCTACAACTGTCATTTGGGTTTCTTTATTTGGTAAAATATCCTGAGCTTTATTATCTGCATCTAATGCTTTTAATTCAACAGCAAGAGATTTAGCCGCCGAGTTAGCAAATAATGAAGGGTTAAATGGTGATGCTGCTCCTGATGCATGAACAAATACAGTTGAATCACCCGCGTCTGCAGCCGAACATTCTGTTAATGTTAAATGGAAGTTTTTAGTTTCACCAATTGCATTTCCTTTAGTTGCATTTGCTAAATCTTGGGTTGTAAATACCCCCCAATTAACCATAGCACCTTCCGTTGTTGATGATACATTGCAGCTTGCCGCACGCACTAAGGCTTCAAATGTGATGGTCGCAGCTTGGTTTTCAGCAAATGCAGCTGGTACAGCTAATGTTGATGCAATGATAAGTGCTGGAGCAATTTTATTTAATAAAGTCATGTGTGTGTCTCTCATATTAAAATTTAATTCGGAATAGTCTTAAACGCTAGTTTTTAAATAATTAGCAAACATAAAAACCAGAAATAATAATAAATATGGTTTATATCGCTTAATTTGATGGGATTATAATACGAATGTTGTTTTCGAAAATAAACGTGAAGTGTGTAAGAAAGCTCAGATTAAGTGTGAATAATTTTTAAAAAAACAAGTAATCAAACCCAAATAAGTAAATTTTATCAATACATTACCAAAATTGAACTGAAACATCTGATCACATTTAGTGAGTAAATACTTAAGAACTACTCATATATGGGACACTATTTTTCGTCTCAGTGATCAGGTAATGGCTGTTATTACAGATAAAAGATAAAAAAAACGCAGGGCTCAGCCTGCGTTTATTGAATAACTTCCTTTATGGGTAAATAACTATTGGCTAACCGCAGCAAATGCTTCGACAATGCGTTTCACATTATGACGATTGACCCCAGCCATACAAACACGGCCAGTTCCCACTAGATAAACTGCAAATTCGTCTTTTAGGCGATTAACCTGTTGTTGTGAAAAACCCGTATAGCTAAACATACCGCGTTGTTTTAACAAATGGTCAAAGTTTTGCTCAGGTAAAGCTTTCTTCAGTTCATCAACCAGCACTGTACGCATATCTAAAATACGTAAACGCATTTCTTCCACTTCCGCTAACCATTTCGCTTTTTCTGCGCTGTTGGTCAATACGGCAGCCACAATTTTGGCACCATTTGATGGAGGACTTGAATATAGACGGCGCACGCCTGCTTTAAGCTGACCTAATACGCGGTCACGCTCATCTGGGTTTTCGCAAATAACTGATAACCCACCCGCACGCTCACCGTAAATACCAAAGATTTTAGAAAATGAGTTGCTAACAAATACAGGTAACCCTGCTTTGACCATAGTTCTAATCGCGTAGGCGTCTTCGTTGATACCTTCGGCAAAACCTTGGTAAGCGATATCCAAGAATGGGATTAGTTTATGTTCAATCGCCACTTTAGTAACTTCATCCCATTGGGCTGGTGTTAAGTCAGAACCCGTTGGGTTATGGCAGCATGGGTGCATTAAAATGATGCTATTTGCAGGCAATTTTTTGAACGTTGCCAACATTTCATCGAATTTAACACCTTTGGTTTTTTCATCGAAATACGGGTAATAGTGAACTTTTGTGCCAGCACCGGAGAAAATAGACGCGTGATTTTCCCAAGTTGGGTCGCTGCACCAAACCTCTGAATCAGGATAGTACTGGTGTAGGAAATCCGCACCAATTTTTAATGCGCCAGAACCACCAATAGTTTGCACGGTTGCAATACGCTCTTGAGCGATCAGTGGGCAATCTTCGCCAAATACTAGTTTTTGCAGTTCAAGGCGGTAATCTTTCAAGCCTTCCATCGGCAAATACAACGACGCACTGGCAGGGAGTTTGTTTAATGTAGCTTTCGCAGTACCAACAGTACCCAGTTCAGGCGTTTTACCTTCACCATCGTAGTAAAGACCGATACTCAAGTTAATTTTATTTTCACGAGTATCTTTATTAAATTCATCCATCAACGACAAAATTGGGTCGCCCGGATACGGATCAACATGTTGGAACACAGGACATCTCCTAATCATTATTTAGCATTATTTCGTTTTGTTGTTTGAAAATAACCCTTTGCTAACTATTCGTCTACATATTCCATCGCAACTCGTGAGGTTAATTTTGTGAGTAACTCATAGTTAATGATGCCTGTTTGTGCGGCAATTTCTTCAACTGGCAGACCATTGCCCCACAAAATAACGTCATCCCCCACTTTATCTTCGGCATTTGGCCCTAAATCCACGACAGTCATATCCATAGAAATACGCCCAATAATTGGCACTTTTCGTCCATTAATTAACACTGGCGTGCCAGAAGGGACATTACGCGGATAACCATCACCGTAGCCGATTGCGACAACCCCCAACCGTGTATCCCTATCGCTACACCATGTTTCACCATAACCGACGCACTGACCAGCAAAATGCTCCCTAACCGCAATTAAAGATGACTTTAATGTCATCACTGGTAATAAACCGAAACTATCTGCACTTTTCCCCTCTTGTGGGGATGCCCCGTACATCATGATCCCCGGTCTTACCCAATCATAATGCGCTTCTGGCCAGAGTAAGATCCCTGCGGATGCAGCGATGGATTTTTCACCGTCTTTGCCTGCTATAAACTGTTTAAAGCAAGCTATCTGATTTGCGGTTGTAGAAAGGAGTGGAGCATCAGCTTGGCAAAAATGACTGACGATATTGATAGGAAGCTTAACATTTTTACAACGTTGCAGCCGTTGGTAAAAACCTTCTGCATCTTTTGGTAGCACGCCAAGACGATGCATTCCCGTATCTAGCTTCATCCAAACTTTCAGTGGGTGTGGAAGGTCGGCCGCTTCCAACATTGCCAGTTGCTCTACACAGTGGATAACAGTATCGATACGCTGTGCAGCCATCACAAGCAAGTCAGATTGCTCGAAGAAACCTTCTAATAAAACAATAGGTTTAGTAATACCATGCTGCCTGAGCAATAAAGCTTCATTGAGCCTCGCTACGCCAAAGCCATCCACCAGCTCTTGAACTGCGATACCGACTCCAGCTAATCCATGACCATAAGCGTTTGCTTTAACAACTGCAATCAATTGGCTATTTGGAGCGATGCTTTTCACCCGTTGCAAGTTGTGTCGCAGAGCGCGGCGGTTTATCAATGCGGTTGCCGCTTTCATTATTTCCTCGTTGTTTCTCTCTAATTTGGCCAAAAATTAAGCTGCACGTTGGCAGCTCAATATATTCTCTATTTGTTATACGCTAAAAAATATCAATTTCCATTCGATATTATTTTTATGGATCATTTAATTTTAATACTCTAATTCTAATGCCTAAATAGTTTGAGTTGTCGCTAGGCGGCAAATGGAGATATCGCGAGGAGCGTACACAAGTATGTAACTTGCGTAGCTGAGTGTAGGCAACACCGCGACAGCGCAAAATATGACGAGTAGAACTATTTAATCTTAATACTCTAGCCAATACTCTAAATAGTTTGGGTTGTCGCTAGGCGGCGATTGAGCTAAGCCTAAGAGCATACATAAGTATGTGACTAGGATTAGGGAATGAGGCCAACACCGCGACAGCGCAAAAATATGACGAGTAGAACTATTTAATCTTAATACTCTAGCCAATACTCTAAATAGTTTGGGTTGTCGCTAGGCGGCGATTGAGCTAAGCCTAGGAGCATACATAAGTATGTGACTAGGATTAGGGAATGAAGCCAACACCGCGACAGCGCAAAAATATGACGAGTAGAACTATTTAATCTTAATACTCTAGCCAATACTCTAAATAATTTGGGTTGTCGCTAGGCGGCGATTGAGCTAAGCCTAGGAGCATACATAAGTATGTGACTAGGATTAGGGAATGAGGCCAACACCGCGACAGCGCAAAAATATGACGAGTAGAACTATTTAATCTTAATACTCTAGCCAATACTCTAAATAGTTTGGGTTGTCGCTAGGCGGCGATTGAGCTAAGCCTAGGAGCATACATAAGTATGTGACTAGGATTAGGGAATGAAGCCAACACCGCGACAGCGCAAAATATGACGAGTATTTAGTCTTCGTCGTTATACGCAGGCCCCGCGTAATTATCAAAGCGCGACCATTGACCATTAAAGGTCAAACGTACCGTACCAATGGGACCATTACGTTGCTTACCAAGGATAATTTCAGCGACACCCTTGAGTTCGCTGTTATCGTGATAAACCTCATCACGGTAGATAAACATAATCAAGTCGGCATCCTGCTCAATAGACCCCGATTCACGTAAGTCAGAGTTAACAGGGCGTTTATCGGCGCGTTGCTCAAGGCTACGGTTTAACTGAGATAGCGCAACAACAGGGACATTTAACTCTTTGGCTAATGCCTTAAGGGAACGAGATATTTCGGCAATTTCAAGAGTACGGTTATCGGAAAGTGCAGGAACACGCATCAATTGAAGGTAGTCAATCATGATCAAACTTAACCCACCGTGCTCACGGTAAATACGCCGCGCACGAGATCGCACCTCCGTCGGCGTCAGGCCTGAGGAGTCATCGATATACATATTGCGCTTTTCCATCAAGATGCCCATGGTGCTTGAAATTCGCGCCCAATCCTCATCATCTAACTGCCCAGTACGAATACGAGTTTGGTCAACACGGGATAATGATGCCAACATACGCATCATGATTTGGTTACCTGGCATCTCCAAACTGAAAATAAGCACCGGTTTTTCCTCGGTCATTGCCGCATTTTCGCACAAGTTCATCGCAAAAGTGGTTTTCCCCATTGATGGACGTGCGGCAACAATAATTAAGTCAGAGCCTTGCAACCCAGCTGTTTTTTTATCGAGATCTTGATAGCCAGTAGAAACCCCTGTCACCCCATCGTGCGGTTGCTGATAGAGTTGTTCAATCTTTTCAACGGTTTCAGATAAAATGGCTTCGATGCCTTTTGGCCCTTCGTCTTTATTAGCCCGTGATTCTGCGATTTGGAAAACTTTAGTTTCCGCAAAATCGAGGAGATCTTCACTACTACGCCCTTGAGGATCATAACCCGCATCCGCAATATCATTAGCAACAGAGATCATATCACGCACAATCGCACGTTCGCGGACGATGTCAGCATAAGCATTAATATTCGCCGCACTTGGGGTATTTTTCGATAACTCTGCTAAGTAAGCAAAGCCCCCAACACTATCCAGTTCACCTTGTTGTTCAAGGGATTCTGATAAGGTGATTAAGTCAATGGGCTTGCCCTGCTCAAGCAGGATCTGCATTTGTGCGAAAATAGTACGGTGGGGACGGCTAAAAAAGTCGGCATGAGTGACTCGTTCAGAGACGGTATCCCAACGCTCATTATCTAACATTAACCCCCCTAAAACAGATTGCTCCGCCTCAAGGGAATGCGGTGGAAGTTTCAAACCTTCCATTTGGTGATCCCGGGGGGCATCTGTTTTAAAATTCGATGAGGGTTTTTTAGCCATACATTTGCATCCAAGTCTATAATTAACGAACAGCTTCTAGTATACGCCAATCTGATTTTTGTTGTGGCATTCTTTGCACCTTCACGCGAGAGAATTGCCTGATAACACTTTCAACAAAAAGCACAAACCAATAATTCTTCTGATTGAAAGATGGCGTTATAGTAAACCTATTGATATTGTAAATAAAATGAATAGTCCTTATTGGAGATTGTCATGGCAAAACGTATTGAGTTCGCACAACATGGCGGCGCTGATGTACTTAACTTAGTAGATTATTCCCCAGTAAATCCGGCAGATAACGAAATTCAAATCGAAAACCGTGCTATTGGTATTAACTTTATCGATACCTATGTCCGCAGTGGTTTATATCCTGTCGCTAAACTTCCCAGTGGCCTAGGTACCGAGGCTGCTGGTGTTGTCGTTAAAACCGGAGCTCACGTTACGGGTTTCAAACCGGGCGACCGTGTCGTTTATGCTCAAGGCCCTTTGGGCGCTTATAGCGATGTACATAATGTCCCAGAGAGTGCGGTTGCGCATCTCCCCGATGGGATAACCTTTGAGCAAGCCGCAGCAAGTTCATTAAAGGGGATGACCGTCTATTATTTATTCCATCAAACTTACCAACTTAAGCAAAATGAAGTATTTTTGTTCCATGCCGCAGCGGGGGGTGTGGGCTTAATCGCATGCCAATGGGCAAAAGCATTAGGTGCAAAAATGATCGGTACTGTAGGCTCCGCAGATAAAGCGCTGCGTGCTAAAGAAGCTGGTGCATGGGACGTAATTAATTACCAATCTGAAGATATCGCAGCTCGTGTTAAAGACATCACTCATGGCGAAAAAGTCAATGTGGTTTATGATTCTGTAGGGCAATCCACATGGCTGGCTTCTTTAGATTCACTAAAACGCCGCGGGTTGATGGTAAGTTTTGGTAACGCATCAGGCCCGGTTTCGGGTGTGAATTTAGGGATTTTAAACCAAAAAGGTGGGTTATACGTCACTCGTCCATCACTTGGGGTATATGTCACAAACCGTGCTGAGTTGGACCAAGCCAGCAACGCATTGTTTGACATGATTTTAAGCGGCAATGTGAAGGTAGATGTGCCGCAATCGCAAATTTTTGCTCTGAAAGATGCGCAAAAAGCCCATGAAACAATTGAATCAAGAAAAACCCAAGGCTCGAGCTTGCTTATTCCATAACATAATAAGTAACGCCGAATAGAGCTGAAAAGCACCTTACGGTGCTTTTTTTATAGGTAAAATATGTTACTCACCCCGGGTAACAAACGCCAACGCTTGCTCAACGACCGCTAAATCGGCGCCTTTTTTATGGGCATTCTCACTTAAATGTCGGCGCCATTGGCGAGCACCAGGAATACCTTGAAAAATCCCTAACATATGGCGCGTCATATGACCTAAATAAGCGCCTTTAGTGAGTTCATTTTCAATATATGGATACATTTCTCGTACTGCATCTACCCCATTCGTAATAGGAAAATGCTCACCAAACAATTGGTTATCTACGGCAGTTAAAATCGATGGGTTTTGATACGCTTCACGCCCGACCATTACGCCATCTAAATGTTGAAGATGCTCTTTCGCCTCTTCCAACGTTTTGATACCGCCGTTAATCGCCATAGTTAAATGCGGAAAATCGCGCTTTAATTGATAAACACGCGGGTAATCTAATGGTGGTATTTCACGGTTTTCTTTTGGGCTCAAACCGGATAGCCATGCTTTACGAGCATGGATAATAAACATTTCACAGCCGCCTTGAGTCGAAACCGTTTCAATAAAATCACATAAAAATTGGTAGCTATCTTGCTCATCAATGCCAATACGTGTTTTAACTGTGATCGGAATAGTTGCCGCATCTTGCATTGCTTTCACACAATCAGCCACCAACTGCGCATCCCCCATTAAACAGGCACCAAAACGCCCATTTTGAACGCGATCTGAAGGGCAACCCACATTTAAGTTAACCTCATCGTAGCCACGCTCTTCGGCTAATTTTGCGCATTGAGCTAATGCAGCAGGGTCGCTTCCCCCAAGTTGTAGAGCAACAGGGTGTTCCTCTTCACTAAATGCGAGGTAATCCCCTTTTCCGTAAATAATCGCCCCTGTTGTCACCATTTCAGTATACAACAAGGTATTTTTGCTTAATAAGCGGTGAAAATAACGGCAATGACGATCGGTCCAATCGAGCATTGGCGCAACGGAAAAGCGGTTTAGGTTATGGTAGCCTTGTTTTGGGGTATTTTGATGCATGCTGCTCTTTTGTGTTGATGTTGAAAGCCATTGAATAGCCCCTAACAATGATAAAGGGCCAATAATAAATAAAGGAGAGTATTATAACATAGACCGTTTGGGATGCGATGTATTCGCACAGATATCAATTAAGGCGTGGATAATATAACAATACCCCGATAGGGATTTCTCCGCTATCAGGGGGCATGTCATTTTTCAGTTGCAATCTTTAAGTAAAATCCGAAATTTTGGACAAAATATTTAATTAAGATTAACAACCCAACATATTATTTAGTTTCTGCGCTCATTGTGACAAAATTACCCATACGTGCACTGGTAATGGTGTAGCTATCTGCACCCGCAGCTTTTGCTTTTGCCGCAATAATCGCTTCTGCTGAGTCTAAGGTATCGCTAGTTGCAGTTAAGGTTGCAGCGGAAGCACCAAAAGCCATTACCGATAATACAGAAGCTGCCATTAAAGTTTTAAACATGTTCATAATATAATTCCTTCGTTCGTTATAGGGGGAGGCAACCCGTGTTGCCTTCGATGGAGGTATCATATCGCCAAACCATATTTAAGTTAAAGCTAATAATATCGCTATTCATATTCAAATTATTTGAATAATAAAAACGCAATTAAATAAACTCGTTGAAAGAGAATTAAAGTGACCTATCACGTTTTGTGATAGCCTGATTAAATCGTCATTCAGGGTAATAACCCCCTATTCCATAGGATTTTTATATGTCACTTGGTAATCGAAAACTTCCTCATTTTAAATACCACCCAAACCCTATTGAAACCAAAGCGTTTCTCACTGACAAAACTGTCACCTGTGATTGTTGCCAGCAACTTACAGATATTTATTATGAAAGCCCTTTTTACTCCATTGAGGATATCAACGCATTTTGCCCTTGGTGTATCGCAAATGGCTCTGCTAGTGCAAAATTCGATGGAGAATTTCAAGACCCAGAAAGTGTGGAAGGGATCGATTGTGAATATGATAATAACGGCGAGTTTTTACAGACTATCAACCCCTATCCAAGCGAAATGTTTGATGAGCTAATCAAACGCACCCCTGGTTATCATGGTTGGCAGCAAGAGACTTGGCTGGCTCATTGTAATGAACCCTGTGAATTTATAGGTTACGTTAGTTGGAAAGACATCAAAGATAGGCTCGACGAGTTTGTTTCCCTTGCTGACGATGTGGCTGATTATGGTTTTTCAGTGGAAGAACTAGCCACTATTTTAGATGAAGATGGAGCCGCACAGGGCTATTTATTCCGTTGTTTACACTGCCAAAAATTACGTTTGCATTTTGATTTCAGCTAATCAATAAAAAGGGCTGCACGAGGCCATATTGACCTCGCATTGACCTTTAAGGAGCCATCAATTCTACGATTTGCTCTGCAAGCTCTGGGGTTGCAGTAGAGAGCAAGCTCCCTGCAAACATGGCTTGTGTGCGTTCACCATTCAGCCCACAAACCTCACCTCCTGCCTCTCGAATACAAGGAATGAGGGCAGCGCTGTCCCATGGTTTCATTATGGTATCAATCGCACCATGAATACGACCAGATGCAACCATAGCATGTTGGTATGCATCATTTGCAAAAATAAAATCACGCGCTTCGCCCACGATGGCATCAAGATGATAAATTTGCGAGCCTTCAGAAGAATTATAATGACTGCTGTGGATCCCAGATGCACTGATTACAGCTTCTGATAATGATTTAGGGGATTGTTCGCCCAATTTCAGTTGCCGTAACGATTGCCCTGAGCTTTCCAACCAGCAACCTTCCCCTTGAGATGCATAGAACATCGTTGATATAGCAGGGAAACTAATGACACTTAGGAGTGGCTCCCCATTTTCAACATAAGCAATTAACGTACTAAAAAGCGGCACACCATAAATAAATGCACGCGTTCCATCAATTGGGTCGATAACCCAACCCGAACTAAACTTTTGCTCACCTTCAAAACCAAATTCTTCACCTAAAACTAAGGTATTAGGTGTACGCTTCGCAAACAGTTCCCTGATTTCTTCTTCAACTCGGATATCCGTTTCAGTCACTACCGAGCGATCGGGTTTATAGTCAAATTTCCCCGCGCTATAGAAAGCTTCTACCGTCATTGTTTTGACTAGTTTAGCGGCTTCAAGTGCGATATCTAACATGAGTATGCTCCTGATTGAAAAAAGAAAACCAGTATAACTGACAGGTCACTCAACCAAAGAGGGTTTAAATGCCTTGTTCACTGCTGAATAAGCCATTCCCGAGCTAAATTTGTTGTAGTGAAACATCACCAAAAGTCATAAAAACCAACGTGTGACCCGCGACACCTCGGTAAACACCTTGCTGGTTGTTTAATTCGCAAGCTAACGCGGTGAGCTGCCAAGCGTCATATTCTTCAATGTCGCTCACTCGTGCGGTCAACAACGGGTTATCACTGCGCTCACCATAGGCTTTAACTGCAATGGCATCATGTGTAAGCGCGGGTTGGATCGAACTATTTGCCCAACTCCACATCCAACTACCTTGGTTTTGGTCATATGTTCCAACGATTTGTACCGGTGCAGTCGCCATTACATTGTCTGGAGCGTGAAAAATAATCGTCCCTTCGTCTTGGTCTACCGACCAATCGGCTTGGTCCAATTTCCACGTGTCACAATGAAACTGATTTTTAGCTTGTAAGGCATTCATACTGCGTTCAATAAGCGCCTCGTAAGGCATTTGTTCTAATTCGTTATTCATGAGTTACCTAATATTTTTTAACGCATTGATGACCAACTGCCAAAATTTATGGTGGTCTAACTTAACTGCGACCTGTGTATGGCAGTCAGCTGGTGCTGGGTGACGGAAATCAGCTACCGTCATACCTAATGTCAATGACCCTGTTAATTCGATATCAATAGGAACTTTTTGTGTAGTAATAACTGAAGGATCAATCACATAAGCTACAGCGCAAGGGTCATGAACCGGAGGAGCATCAAAGCCTTGAGCTTGTTTGTACATTTTCCCGAAAAAATCCAGAAGTTCCACAACAAATTGCGAACAATCACTACCTATCGCTGCAATTTCATTTACAACATCCGGGGTCGCGAGGGCTTGGTGCGTCAAATCTAACCCCACCATGGTCAGTGGCCATTTTTCATTAAAAACAATATGGGCAGCCTCTGGGTCAATTTTGATATTAAATTCCGCGACTGCGCTCCAATTCCCCACATGGTAGCCACCGCCCATCAGCACCACTTCCTTCACCCGCTCCACAATGCGGGGCTCTAGACGAGCAGCAAGCGCAATATTGGTTAATGCCCCTGTTGGTACTAACGTTACCGTTTTAGGGGGGTGTGACATAATGGTATCAATAATCAATGAAACAGCATGTCTTTCATCTAATTTAAGTGTGGGCGTTGGTAAAATAGGGCCGTCTAACCCTGAGTCCCCATGTATGTCTGGTGCAACTTCGCTATTACGCACTAATGGGCGAACAGAGCCCGCGGCAAAAGGAACCCCCGTGATCTTAGCCATTTCAGCAATCGCTAGAGCATTATAAGTGACTTTTTCGAGGGTTTGGTTACCTGCAACGGTTGTTACAGCCAATAAATCAATGTCTGGGTTGCCGTAAGCCAGTAATAATGCAATTGCATCATCATGACCAGGGTCGCAATCAAGAATTATTTTTTTGCTCATACCTTACCTTATCAATAAATGAGGAGTCAGCTATGACTAGTCTGACCCCAATGTAACGAGCTAATAAGGTAAAATCTATGCTTACTATCTGAATAACTACAAAATTACTTTAAAACATGTGCATAGACACGTTTTTTCTCACCTTCATTCTTGGAAATATAAACGCCTTGTAATTCAGGAGCAAAACCCGGTAGAGCGTTGATCCCAGCTTCAAGAGCTTTGAAGTAACGCAATACAGGGCCTGACCAAACTTCCCCTGGCACAACACACAATACCCCAGGAGGGTAAGGCAAGGCTCCTTCAACGGCAATACGCCCTTCTAATTCATCCAAGGGTAGTAACTCACAATTACCCCGAATAAATTCAATATGGGCTTGCTGAGGGTTCATTTTTACCTTAGGGAAATGTTGCTTACGGAACATTTCTTTTTGCAATTGCTTAATATTATCGTCAACGCTGAGTTGGTGCATTTCTTGGCACAGACGGCGTAACGTATAACCATGGTAATGGCTTTCATAACGCTGATAAACCGACGGTAATACGTCAACTAATAATGCATCTTCATCGAGTAATTGCTCAAAGCGAACTAAATGAGACACCAGCAATTCCAGCTTTTCGCGCGTTTCCGCTGGTGTTAATAGAAATAGAATGGAGTTTAAGTCGCATTTTTCAGGGATCACACCATGTTCACGTAAAAAATGCGCCAAAATAGTCGCAGGTACACCGAAAGCCTCATATTCACCACTTTCGACGTCGATACCCGGTGTCGTTAACATTAATTTGCATGGGTCAACGAAGTATTGATCCTGTGCATAACCATCAAATGCATGCCAACGTTGCTTAGGGATAAAATTAAAAAAGCGCTGCTCACTCGCAATTTGCTCAGTAGGATAATCCTGCCATAACTTGCCATCAACCATTTCAGGAATAAAGGGCTTAAAGTAACGGCAGTGCTGAAGTATGGATTTTCTGACTTCAATGCCCACTTTTACGCAATCCATCCACATCATATTGCCGGCAGCGCCTTGATGTATACGTGCATTGACATCCAGAGAAGCAAATAGTGGGTAAAATGGGCTCGTAGAGGCATGCATCATAAAGGCATTATTGAGTTTTTTATGAGAAACAAAACGCTCTTGACCTTTGATGTGATTATCTTTTTTATGGATCTGTGAGGCTTGAGAAAACCCGGCTAACTGCTTATGGACGGACTGAGTGACCATAATACCAGGGTCATTTTCAGTTAATTCGAGCAGTAATGGCGAGCACTGACGCATCATTGGTATAAATTGCTCATAACCAACCCATGCAGAATCGAATAAAATATAATCACATAAATGCCCAATTTTATCGACCACTTGTCGTGCGTTATACACTGTTCCGTCATAGGTGCCTAATTGGATCACCGCCAATCGAAACGGCCGTACAGCTTGCGACCGTTCTGGCATAACATCTGTAATTAATTCACGTAAATAAGTTTCTTCAAAGCAATGTGCATCAATACCACCGATAAAGCCAAATGGGTTACGCGCCGTTTCAAGATAAACCGGTGTCGCCCCCGCTTGGATCAATGCGCCATGATGATTTGATTTGTGGTTATTACGGTCAAATAATACGAGGTCGCCCGGTGTTAATAAGGCATTTAATACCACTTTATTCGACGATGAAGTGCCATTTAGGACAAAATAGGTTTTATCTGCATTGAACACTTTAGCCGCAAATTTTTGGGCTTCTTTCGCAGCACCTTCGTGGATCAGCAAATCCCCCATCGCAACATCTGCATTGCAGAGGTCGGTACGAAAAAGGTTTTCACCATAAAATTGGTAAAACTGCTCCCCCGTAGGGTGACGACGGAAAAATTGCCCCCCTTGGTGCCCAGGGCACGCAAAAGTCACATTATGACCCGCAGCATAATCCATCATTCGAGCAAAAAATGGAGGTAATAACTGCTCAAGATACTGATTAGCAGCATCAAGTAATTGGCGGCTATTTTCTTCACGCTCAGCAGGTGCTGGCGGCAAAATGGCCGTTAAATAAGGAGGTAATTTTTCATCCGTTGGTAGCTGTTTATCACTAATGATAAACAGCGGAATACTGAGCTGACTCTCAGCAACCCTTTTCCACAGCCCTTGGTTGGCATCTTGTTCAGATAGCACAACAGCAGCAATATTGTTTAACTGTGCATCGCGAATATCTACCCACTGAAATTCACCAGTAAAATAGATAGCGACCCCCTGGCTACATGCCACATTGATTTTATTCATAACAGTCTGGCTCTTAGTTAGCTGAGGAAAAGAGGCGGTCAATATACTTGATAGGTAGGGGAATTGGAATGACCTGCGCCTTGGCAAAAAAATCAGTAAAACAAAAAGTCGATTATTTTTTATAAGCCTCTGGTTAATAGCATAAAAATGCTAACAGCTAGCAGCTCAATGGACCGAAATTTTATTTTTACATTTCAAAGATATAAAGATAAACCGACTAATTAATTAATAATTAACAATCAATTAGTCGGCTAATTTATCATGTGCGGAACGTTAGTTGTTTTTTTCCACATACAATGTTTGAGATGGGAATGCGAAGTCAGCATTATGACGTTTTACGATATCGATTATCTTTAAATATACCGCTTGCTGCGCAGCTAACCACTCTGCCCATACGGTTGTTTTCGTAAAACAATACACCATAATATTTAACGAAGAATCGGCAAAGGCATCAAAATATACTAATAATGTTTGCCCTGTATCGATATTTTCATCTTGTTTTAGCATCGTGCGTATCTCATCAACAATCGCACCAATTTTGTCAGCGTCTTCATAACGCAAACCAATTTCTGTTTTAATACGTCGATTAGTCATACGCCCAGGGTTTTCCACACTAATTGAAGAAAAAACTGAGTTCGGTATGTAGAGAGGTCGATGGTCAAAAGTAATAATTTTTGTGATCCGCCAACCAATTTCGACCACGGTACCTTCAATATTTCTATCTGGTGAACTGACCCAATCACCAATATTAAAAGGACGATCAAAGTAAAGCATTAACCCCGAGAAAAAGTTACTGAGAATGTCTTTACCTGCCATACCAATGGCGATACCACCAATACCACCAAATGCCATCAGCCCTGATAAGCTCATGCCAAAATGTTCACCAAAAAGCAGTACAATGATGACAAAAACTGTCGTTTTAAATACCCTAGCCACAATACGTGCTGATGTAGGGTCACTCCCTTTTTGAATTTGTTTCTTTTCTAATCGATTCGCTAATTGAAACAATTTTCGCATTAAAATTAAGGCGATAGCTGAAATTGTTAAAAAATTAACTAAAGACGTTGAAATAAAACTTAAATCAAAGTCTGTTGCTGCCATATCCACATACTGGGCCAATACAATCACAATGCCACAGAGTACAACTGTTTGAATAATATGGATAAGAATGCTTTTATTTTTGTGCTTATGCCTTTTATGAAGCACTTCAAAAACGACATACAGTGCAAGGCATGCTGCAATCAATGTCATTCCAATCGCATATTTTTCAAGTAACGCTTCTATCATCTCTAACCGCCCTAAAATTTAACCGATAGGTATTATTATTGTGAGTTAGTTCATTTTTGCTGCATGTTGTTATCAATTCATTTTGTTATTAAGATAACAATAATAAATATAATTTTCCCAATAATTATCAATTACTTTTTCGATAATCCAATAATGAATAACACACTATTTTCCCCTAACGAAAAAGAAATCTGCAACGTCCAGAAGCTGCGACCACAACAAAAATACACGTATTTTGTAGGCAAAATAGCCGATTGGGAGCAAGTTTGGGCAATCAGTGATGGAAATAGCCTTATTACAGTAAGAAACGGTATGCATGACCTTTCCCTCCCTTTATGGCCAGCTAAAGCATACGTAGAGCAGTGCTTAACCGGCAAATGGGCTCATTTTTCACCCATATTATTTTCCCTTGAGCATTTGATGACGGAAGTATTACCAGATATGCATGAAGCAAATATTAAAGTTGCAATAATGATGCAACCTGATAGAAAAAACATACTACTTTATGATGCAGCGAGGCTACTTTCTGATTTACAAGAAGAATGTCAACAATATGAATAAGGCAGCGAATCGCTGCCTTTTATCAAAGATCCCCTGAAAAATCGTCAATGACTATTTTTCAACCCCCGTTGTTACGGTAAATTGACGTGTTTCACCCGCTTGTAACCAAATTAATGTTTGGTTATTTTTTGCCGCCATAAAGCCTTCTGGCCGGCAAGTTGCAGGGAGTACAAACGCGCCAACCTTTTGGTCTCCATTATATAAAATCCAGCGGGTGGCATAATTAAGTTCATTCGAGTTAAAACGTGTGATGAACGTATTCCCATCTGGCGATGTCATCCTGAACTCTGGCTCGGTAGTATATTGGCTCAAGTTATCCATAAAGAAAACAATTTCAGGGTCACACATGTCTGGTTGGTCAAGTTGATTTAACGTCACTTTGCCTGATTTTAAGGACTCATTAAACTCAAGCCACTGCTCGGTTGGATGTACATGACCCGGTATTGATTCACGCAGCTTAATCGCATGTTCTGGGATATTTTGCGTCAATGTTGCCTTATCTACATAAGCATAATTCATATGGCACATATACTGGAGTGGCATAGGAACAGACGCCAAGTTTGTCACTGTCATTTGTATATCAAATAACGTACTGTTTTCCTTTAATAAAACTGATGGGGTAGCGCGATAATGATGACCAAAACCCATCACATACTCATATTCACCGACAATTTTTAAGCTATCTTCTGTCAGCTCAAGCCAACTGCTATCCATTGATGCACAAGGCATTTCTCCATGCAATGGGTGAGTATCCTCTGGTGAAGGGCAGCCATTACTGATTAAACCTGAGTGAAAAGCAAAGCAACCATACGTTTCTACGACTGTTGGGACACGTTTCGGGGCTGAAAACATATTTTCCATTTTCAGATTTTGGCCACAAAATTCAGCATCCCAAATCATTTGCCCTAAAAAAGGTAAAATAGTTAAATAACCTTGCTGATTTTCAATACGTAAACCTTCTACGCCCGTTTGATAACGGAAAGCTGTCGCAGAAAATTGGTCATTTTGTAAAATAAGGGTCGGTTTTTCCGTAAATAAGCTTCTGTGAAGTGGTATTAGTGTATTCATTTTCATACTCACGGTTTGATTAAATGGATGGAATTGGGTAGCTCACACTACCCAAATTGATTCGCTGAATTATTTTGCTTCTTGTTTTGCTTTAAAACGGCGTTCACCAACAAAGTAAATACCAACATAAACAAAGCACAACATAGAAACCAAGAATGAAAGCTGTAAAGAGTGCAACATATCAGCGACATAACCTTGTACCGCAGGGACAACTGCAGCCCCAACAATCGCCATCACAATGACCGCACCCGCCATTTCAGTATGTTCATTATCGACTGTATCCAAAGTGCCCGCATAAATAGTCGCCCAGCAAGGTCCAAATAAAATGCTCACCATTACAGCGGCGTACACCGCGGTAAAACTTGGAATAAATGCGACATAAATAAGGAACAGAGCACCAATCACAGAATAGATAATTAATACTTTTTCTGCGTTAAAACGAGTCATTAAGATATTGGCGATAAATTTACCAATAAAGAAACACGCAAAGCTATATACCATGAAGTTCGATGCATCACGTTCGTTAATATCGCCCATTTCTAACGCTAAACGAATAGTGAATGACCAAACAGCAACTTGCATCCCAACATATAAGAACTGAGCAATAATCCCTTTTCTAAAACGGCTATTTTTGGCTAAATACTTTAACGTATCGATCGCAGAGGGGCGTTTGTGATCCTGAGTTTCTGCAACTTTACATTTAGGAAACTTAGTAATAAGGAATAAGATCATCACCACGACCAATACCATGATCATATAACGATAGGGTTCGAGTGTATTTTCTAACATCGCTAGGCGGAATTCATGAATTTGTTCCGCATTCATTCCCGCCATTTGGCTTTGCAGGCTATCTCCTTCGGAGAAAACGAGATATTTACCCAGTAAAATCCCCCCAGCCGCACCGATAGGGTAAAAGGTCTGGCTAATATTCAAACGAAGTGTAGCGTACTGTTTTGGACCAATCATCGAACTATAGGTATTTGCTGCGGTTTCAAGGAAACTTAAACCAATAGCAATCGCGAAAATTGCCGCCAAAAACATCGTATAGGTTGCCATATGTGAAGCTGGGAAGAACAAACTACACCCTGCGATGTAGAGGATTAGCCCCACCATAATAGTGTATTTATAGCTGGTTTTTTTGATCACCAAAGATGCAGGGATCGCAATCAAAAAGTACCCACCATAAAACGCACTTTGCACTAAAGCTGATGCAAAGTTACTAAGTTCAAAAACACTTTTAAACTGTGTGATCAAAATGTCATTTAATGCCGCTGCACAGCCCCAAAGAGGAAAAAGGCAGGACAGTAGGATAAATTGAAATAGAGGAGTCTTACTCAGGTAGCCATCCGGTAACTGAGTGATGTTCTTAATGTTCATAGTAACCCTTATAATTTTATAATTTATACCCGATGACTTGCTATTCAGTTCTAGTGACTGATTAATACATCAAAGGGTATACAGCTACGTTGACTATTATTATTTAGCTATTTGTTAACTGTGTTGATTTGCACAAATTCCGTAAATTGCTCAACACTTGGATAAGAAGATTGAGTCCCTTTCCCTGTCACACTAAATGCAGAAAACATCACTGCTTTTTTCAGTGCTTCTTCAATATTCCCGGTGTGTACATAATAATGAGAAAAACAGCCAATAAAGGCATCTCCAGCGCCACTGGTATCAATGGCATTTACTTTGATAGCAGGTATATACAACTCACTATCGCGCGTCATCCACAAAGCCCCTTTATCACCAAGTGTGACAATCAGGTTTTTTAGGCCTTTATCCAATAGTGATTGTGAAGCTCGGCGGATGTTGTCCATCGTGTCGACTGGCATATTGGTTAGAATTTCTAATTCCGTTTCATTGGGTACAAAGAAATCACAACGGCAGGCAAAATCTAGATCGAGCGTTCGTTGAGCGGGGGCCGGGTTAAGTAATACGGGTATCCCATGCTTGTTACCAAAAGCGATCGCGTGATACACCGTTTCGAGTTGGACTTCTAATTGTAGGACGATCAGTTTGCATTTTTTTAGATCTTCAGCAGCCCGATCGATATCCTCTGGTGATAAAAACTTATTCGCTCCTTTAACGATCAAAATACTATTAGACGAATTTTGATTAACAAAAATTGGCGCGACACCACTTGAAGTACACGGAACTTTTTCCACATAGCGCGTGTTAATCCCGTAAGATTCAAGATTACGGATGGTGTTATCTGCAAAGATATCATCGCCGACTTTAGTTAACATAATCACTTTAGAATTCAATTTAGCCGCAGCAACAGCTTGGTTCGCACCTTTACCGCCGCAACCAATTTTGAAAGCTGGCGCTTCTAGCGTTTCGCCTTCTTTTGGCATTTGATCGATATAAGTGATCAAATCAACCATGTTTGAACCAATAACTGCTATATCCATAATGTCCCTCGTGTTAAATAAATCACATAATGATATGATACTAACATTATCATGTTGCAAAAATATCATTTGTGATTAGGATCTCGAATAACGAATGATCAAGTGTTACATCTACCACATTTCCTCATTCTTTGTTGTCTTATCCACATTTATATAGGAAAGTTGAAAATGCAAGACTTAGCAAAATATATTGATCACACTTTACTCGCTGCTAATGCAACTGTTAGTGATATCACAAAATTATGTGCAGAAGCGGCAGAGCACCATTTTGCCTCAGTATGTGTCAATACAGGATATGTGCCTTTAGCCAGTGAGCTGTTAAAAAACAGCGACGTTAAGGTTTGCTGTGTGGTAGGCTTCCCTTTAGGTGCATGTTTAACTGAAGCTAAAGCTTTTGAAGCGGCTGAAGCCGTGCGCCGTGGAGCTGATGAAGTTGATATGGTCATCAACGTCGGGATGCTAAAAAGTGGTGATTTAGACTTTGTTCGTCAAGATATTGAAGCTGTTTTTGCCGCTTGCGGTAACGCAACACTCAAGGTTATCTTAGAAAACTGCCTACTAACAGATGAAGAAATTACACAAGTTTGTGAAATTTGCCGCACAATTAAAGTTGGTTTTGTGAAAACTTCAACAGGTTTCAGTACAATGGGGGCGACTGAACACCATGTTGCTCTAATGCGTAAAGTAGTCGGCAACGAAGTTGGTGTAAAAGCGTCTGGCGGCGTTCGCGATCGTGAAACTGCCATTAAAATGATTGAAGCTGGTGCTAACCGTGTTGGCGCTAGTGCAAGTGTTGCAATAGTCACGGGGAATAATGACCAGCCAAGTGACTACTAAATGCTGGGGCGCGGTCTGACCGCGCCAATTTTATGTATTACAAAAGGACTGTAGGGTGATAGAAACTAAACAAAAAGAACGCCTTCGCCGCTTAAGTGAATGTTTAAAACGTTCAGGACGCATTCATTTAAAAGAAGCCGCTAGAATACTCGAAGTATCAGAAATGACCATTCGACGAGACCTTAGCGCAGATACCGAAGGCCCTATCCCAATGTCGCTACTTGGTGGCTATATTGTTTCTGTTACCCAACCCGCCAATTTAATCGCTCAAGAACAACAAGCGGATATTTTTACCCCAGACCAAACCGAAGCACTGTATATTCCAAACCTTGCCGCGAGTATGGTTACTGAAGATGATGTGATTTTCTTTGATAATGGTATTGAAATGGCAACATTGATTTCTCTTATCCCAGAGGAGATCAGTTTCACTGGAATTTGTTACTCACATAACGTTTTTTTAGCGTTAAGCCAGAAGAAAAATGCCACCGCCTTGTTATGTGGTGGTGAATATCGGCCAAAAAGCGATTCCTTTTACAACCCTTCATTACCTTCACTACTCGATTCAATTAACCCCAAAAAAGCCTTTATCTCTGCGGCTGGCGTACACGGGAACTATGGTGTGACTTGCTATAACTTGGATGATTTACCCATGAAGAAAAAAGCCATGGAAAAGTCCATTCGTAAGATTTTATTAGCGCCCTATAACCTATTTGATGAAGTTGCTACCGCCAATATGGGGGAATTGTCACAATTCGATGTGATAGTCACCAATCGCCAACTTTCCGATGAATACGAAACTTACTGCCGCAATGGTTTTGTGAAAGTGATTTTTTAAAAAAATTATCATTAAGCGGGCCGTTTATTACCCGCTTAAATTAAATTTTCACGGTTAAATAATCCTCTGCCATTATTGTGGCTGGGAATATTGCTTGGCACTCAGCAAGTAACCTTGGGATATCATGAGTCATATAACGCCCACTCAAATGGGTTGCAATAAAGCGTTTTACCCCAGCAGCACGAGCTAATCGAGCCGCTTGTTCCGTAGTTGAGTGCCCGCGTTCATTGGCTTTTTCCGCAAATGCTGCTTCTAAAGTGGTTTCATGCACCATAACATCTGCATTTTTAGCGAGTGCTAGCCCCTGGTCGGTTGGCTGAGTGTCACCAAAAATTGCAATCACTTTACCAGAGATAGGTTCGCCTAAATACTCCGCGCCATTCACAGTTCGACCATCTTCCAAAGTGATTGTTTTACCCGCTTTTAGGTCTTGCATCCACGGCCCCCGAGGGATGTTATCTTGCGCGAGTCGCTCTGCATCTAAAGCCCCGCTCTTTGCATGCTCTTCAATACGGTAGCCGTAGCATTCCACTCGGTGGTCAAGGGGGTAAGCCGTCACAATCAATTCGCCATCATCAAATAACTGCCCAGCTTGAATTTCAATGATGTTGAGTGGATAAGTCATATAAGACTCACTCACACTCAAAACGGTTTCAACATATTGTTTCAACCCTTTCGGACCATATAGCGTCAAAGGTTCTGTTGCGCCCCCCATTGAGCGGCTGCATAACAAACCCGGTAGCCCAAAAATATGATCGCCATGTAAATGTGTAATAAAGATCTTGTCAATTTTTGGCGTTTTAAATGGGCTATTTAAAATACGGTGTTGTGTGCCTTCCCCGCAATCAAATAACCAATAGCTTTTTCGAATACCGACCAAATTTAATATCATACTGGTGACATTACGCTCTTTCGTTGGCACACCAGCACTGGTTCCTAAAAATGTAAGCTCCATACTACCCTCATCTAATCCATTGTTTTTATTATAGTAAGATTTTTTCCAATGACAATTTTATTGATTTTACCCAGTCACTTATTCGATATTTTTCAATTATCAATAAACGCGGTCATTCCAAATAATTCCAATATAAAAACCGCTTTTCCATATTATTCCAAGTAATTCCCAAGCGTTTTTCTCAATACTTGTTCCAAAATAACGGAAATGAATATCCAATCTAGGAATGTATTTAATGAATTGCCCTAAAGACAAACGCTCTCATCCTTTAGCCTTATTTATGGCAGCTTGGTCATTGACCATTATGCCAATGTTGCCTAGCTATGCAAAAATGCTCGAACCGAAAGAATTACCGCTTTTAGGCAGCACAGTAGAAAACCCTGAAAATAGCACCATGGAACGTGACTTAGCACAATACAGTAAAACAACTGCAACACTGCTATCTCAACAAAAAAATAGCAATGATATCGCTGAGATGGCACAAAGTTACGCGTTTAACCAAGCCGCTAATGTTGCAATAGACGAAATTACCCGTTGGTTATCAAAAGCCGGTAATGTCAAATTAAGCCTAAATGTTGATAAAAAATTATCCCTTAAAAGTAGCCAATTTGACTGGCTGATCCCTTGGTATGAACAGGCTGATATGCTGTTATTTACCCAACATAGCATTCATAATACCGATGGAAGGTTACAAAGCAATAATGGTATTGGGTTACGTCAGTTCAACGACCGCAACACAGTTGGTATCAATGCTTTCTTTGACCATGACCTTTCCCATTATCATTCCCGTTTAGGCATCGGTGCCGAATATTGGCAAGACTATTTAAAACTCACGGCGAATAGCTATTTACCTGTTTCTGGATGGCGTAGTACATCGGCATTATCTCAAGCCTATAATGCACGCCCTGCCCGCGGTTGGGATGTACAAGCAGAGGGGTGGTTACCTGCTTACCCTCACCTCGGCGGTCATCTTAAATTTGAACAATATTTCGGTCAGGATGTTGCTCTTATGGGGAAAAATAAACGCCAAAAAGACCCAACAGCAGCCTCAGTTGGTGTCAATTGGACTCCAATTCCCCTAGTCACCTTGAGTACTCAGCATAAAGTCAGTAGTGGATTACATGATACCAGTGCAAAAATGCAGTTTACTTGGGCATTTGATAAAGCATTCGCTGAGCAAATGGACCCATCGAAAGTAGGCGACTCCCGTCGAGTGTCTAGTAACCGCCACGATTTCGTTAATCGAAATAACAATATTGTTCTAGATTACCAAAAGAAAACCGTTATTCAGTTAAAGCTCCCAGAAAAAATACAAGGTGAAGCAGGCCAAGAATTACAACTTGTACAATCAGTTACAACTCAATACCCCCTTAAAAAAATTGTCTGGAACTCCCCTGAATTATTCGCTGCTGGGGGTGTTATTAGTTCATCAGGTCAAAATGCTAGGTTAAAATTGCCAGCATATAAAATGGCCTCAACCCCTTCAGAAAGTAAAAAATTGAACCGTTATCATTTAAGTGCCGTTGCTTATGATATTAATGGGAATACATCATCAACAAGTGAAACACTGATTGAAGTCACGGATACCATCGCCACAGCAACCAGCCCAGCACAAATACAGGGTATTAATATCAGTAAAACAGCATCATTGGCGGATGGCAAAGAAGCCAATATAGTTTCCGTTTATATTACCGATGCTAAAGGTAACCCTATCGCAGGGAAAACCGTCAATTTTAGCGCCACGCTAGGTAAAATTGACGCTCATGGTGTGACAAACCAACAGGGAATGATTGACATGCCCCTGACCAGTATGATGAGTGGTATCAGCGAAGTTACCGCATCTGTCGATGGTCATACTGAAACCGTTGCCGTCTATTTTATCAGCGGTCATTTAAACAAAATTAAAATTCTTAACACCAGTACAACCTATGCTGGCGCAGAGACGACCATTTCACTCAGACTCATTGATGAAAATGACAACCCTATTTCTGGTGCCGATGGGGTCATTATGATCAATATGGGTAATAAACAAATCCCAGTAGAAATCGAAGAAAACTCCGCCAACCTAGGTGAATATAGTGGAATACTTGCAGGGCAAATGGAAGGTGATTACACCATAACTGCTTCTTTACAGGGAAAAACGTCACCAGAGTACACTTTAACTGTAAGCTCACCACTCACCGTCGATGCGATCAACCCTGACGGCAGCGGCCCTCAAGGTCAGTTAGGTGTTGTTGCGCATGTAGAAATCACCACAAGAGCAACCAGTAATTTGAACGTCGGTGATGATTTACTACTTACCGTTACCCTCAGTGATGCATTTGGTAATACACTTGAAGGTATAGACCCTCGTAATATCGACCTTGGAAACCATAACGCTAATCTTGTCGGTTGGTATGAAGAGCGCGATGGGGATTATTCTACCTACTTAACATTAACAGCAGCCGGTAACCTTGATATTGCAGCCTCAATCAATGGCCACTCAACACAAACAACGGTCTCAGTAAGCCAAGTAACACCTTAAACACCCTATTTCCCCCCGTATATAGGGGGGAATGAAAAAACCTTACTAATCAATTGGTAACCATACCATTCCAAACTTTTCCACTACGCTAACTTAATTTCCGTTTAAGTCCAATAAATTCACAAGCATATACACCACTCCCCCCTGACAATAGCAACGTTAATATTGATATCAGGAATAAGTTCGATGGCTCCCCTTTCGTCAAAATTGAAACCAACGTTCTCGAATCGCTTGGCGCTCGCCGCTACCATTGGGTCTATCGCCATTATGCTGGCCATACCCAGTTACGCCCAAATACTCAGTACGGACAACTTACCTACATTGGGATTGGGTAGCGATGCCTTTCAATTTGACCCACTTCCCTCCTCTGATGGTACTGAACGCTTTCTGGCTAAATATGGGCAGAATGCGGCAAACTTGACCTCTGAGGAAAACAAGACTAAAAACCTCTCGGAAATGGCACAGGACTATGCTCGTCAAAAAGCAGCTGATGTTGCCACCGATGAAATATCTCACTGGCTGTCAAAAGCTGGTAATGCTAGGCTCAATATTAACCTTGATAAACAACTGTCGATTAAAAATACCCAATTGGACTGGTTGATACCTTGGTATGACCAACCCGATTTGTTACTGTTTTCCCAACACAGCATTCACCGAACTGATGGCAGGCTGCAAACTAATCACGGTATAGGGTTACGCCACTTTAACCAAAATAGCATGATGGGTCTGAATACCTTTTTTGACCATGATTTATCCTATCATCATTCCCGCTTAGGATTTGGCCTAGAATACGCACAGGATTACGCCAAAATCAGCGCTAATAGCTACTTAAGGCTATCTTCTTGGCGCAGCACATCAGAATTAAAAGATGATTATGATGCGCGCCCTGCCAATGGGTGGGATATTCAAGTCGAAGGGTGGCTTCCTACTTATTCAAACTTAGGCGCTAACTTAAAACTAGAGCAATATTACGGTGATGACGTCGCTTTATTTGGTAAAAATAAACGTCAGAAAAACCCTATGGCCACCACTGTTGGTGTGCATTGGACCCCTTTCCCATTGCTGGGTATTAATGCAGAGCATAAAATAGGAAATGGCAATACCAACGAAACTCGTGTAAACCTCGGTTTAACCTGGCTATTAGGCAAAAATCTAGCGCAGCACCTTGACGCTTCAGCAGTCGATGCAACTCACCGTATTTCCAGTAACCGTCATGATTTTGTTAATCGCAACAATAATATTATTTTGGAATATCAAAATAAAAACTTAATTTTGCTGTCATTACCTCAGGTTATTCAAGGCGTGACCGGCGAAGAAGTGTCTATTATTCGCAACTTAATCTCAGAGTATCCTCTCGAAAAAATTATTGTTGAAGCCCCTGAGTTGGTAGCGGCAGGTGGTAGCATTACGCTAAATGGTCTCAAGAGTTCAGTGAAGTTGCCCTCTTACAAAATAGCGGAAAATGACGTTAAAAACCAACAACTCAACCGATATCGCCTAACAGTAACCGCTTATGACATTAAGGGGAACATGTCACCACAAGCTGAAACCTTAGTTGAAGTGTCCAATACTGGCTTGCTCGCTATCATCCATAAAAATGGTACAAAAAAGAGTAATGTTATAGCAAATGGTCGAGACCCAAATGTATTCACTGTAGTTATTAAGGATTCGCTTGGACATACCGTCCCAAATGCAAAAGTGAATTTTACCCTACCCGCTGGGCTTACCTCGTTCAATCAAAAAAATACAAGTTATTATTCGTTATTTAACCATTTTATGTGGAAAGCACAGGTCGCAAAATCCGCTTCAGAACAAGAGTTCGCCATTATCGCTAATAGCAAAGGAGAAGCTTCTATTCAATTTACAGCTTCGGTATCAGGGAGCTACGCCTTAAAAGCCAGTACGCAATATGGTGCAGAAATTAACGAACAGTTTAACTTTAAACCCGATATTGATCAGTCGTTTATCGGCAGTATAGAGATTATGCAAAACAATGCGTTGGCAGATGGGAACAGTAAAAATAAAATTAAATTTCATATTGTGAATAATAGCCGACAAAGTATCGCAGGTGCACAAGTGCATTTTAGTGGTAAAAATGTCGCTATTTCACCGACGATACCTACCGATGAGCAGGGAAATACCGAATTAGAAATCAGTAGCTTAACTGCTGGAACAACAGAAATCATTGCCACTCTTAATGGTGATAGCAGGGTCATACCGGTTAACTTTATAGACAAAAATGCCACGTATCACAGTCAAGAAAACCGTATCGTTTATAAGGGGGCCTTATTTAGGCAGCCCACTCATAAACCTGCCCCCCAAACAGACTCATTGTGGCATTTATTCGGTCAATTATTTTAATTATATGGATACCCCTCACTTGAGACCACGCCATAAAATAAAAATAGTGGTTTAACTCTTAGCTCATTATTACCCCTTAAATGGGGCTTTTTTTTATTTTTTAGTAACGAACTGATGACGGCCACAAACCGCGACTAAATTTAATATTATTCCAATAAGAATAGCGTTTATACCATCTATTGATTAATTTGAAATGCATAATTTCCAACCCATTATTTCACCCTTTAGATAACTGATTTTGTTCAGGTAAGATTAATTCTCAAGCAACATAAATAGCATTTACTCGCGTTATAAACGGTCGCTTTTTATTAGCAATAAAAGCCACTCATCCCCCATTTTTTCGCCTTGCAAATTCCGCTTCTGTTTAAGTCAAACTAATTCACAAGCTCTTACCTTTATAAGCATTCCACAATAGCAAAGTTAAAATTAAAACTAGGAATGAATTAAATGAGCCCCACTACATCAACAGCAAAGCCAACATTGAGACACAGACTCTCAAATGGTTTTGTGATATTTACTGCTATTTGGTCTTCGGCTGTTATGCCTGTTATGCCAAGCTACGCAAAAATGTTAAGCCCTGATGAGTTGCCAACACTAGGTGGTGATTCACTCCCTCTTGATGACAATAAAACCGAACAGCTTATTGCTGAGTATAGCCAAAGTGCCGCTCGTTTTATTTCGGATAAGAAAAAAGCTGCAGACCTCGCTGAGCTAGCACAGGATTACACGCGTAATAAAGTTACCAACGCAGCAACAAATGAAATCAACCATTGGTTATCCCAAACGGGGAACGCCAAATTTAGTGTTGACGTAGATAAAAAATTAAAAATTAAAAATACCCAGTTAGATTGGTTAATCCCTTGGTATGACCAACCTGATTTATTACTGTTTACCCAACATAACGTTCATCGTACTGATGGCCGCTTACAAACCAATAATGGTGTTGGCGTCCGTCACTTTACCCCGGATAGTATGGTAGGCACGAATGCCTTTTTTGACCATGACTTATCTCGTTATCACTCTCGTGTCGGTTTTGGGGTTGAATACGCACAAGATTTCTTAAAATTGAGTGCCAATACTTACCTGCGTACCTCGTCATGGCGGGGGGCGTCTGAATTAAAAAATGACTACAATGCTCGCCCAGCTAACGGTTGGGATTTGCAAGCTGAGGGCTTTTTACCATCATATCCGCACCTTGGTGGAAACCTGAAGTTTGAGCAATATTTTGGGGATGATGTTGCTTTATTTGGCAAAGATAAGCGCCAAAAAAACCCACTGGCAACCACAATTGGTATGAGTTGGACCCCTTTCTCACTGGTAACCTTAAGCGCAGAACAGAAAATAAGTGGAGGATTGAGTGAAACCAATGCCAAAATGGAATTCACTTGGACATTGGGTAAAAGCTTAGCTGAACACCTTGACCCGACTAAAGTCGTTGAGTCGCGCCGTCTATTAGGTAGCCGATATGATTTCGTTAACCGTAATAATAATATCGTATTGGAATATCAAAAGAAAACCTTGATATCGCTTTCTCTTCCTGACATGGTCCAAGGAAAAACAGGGGATATACTCCCTATCATCAATTCCCTTAGTACCAAGTACCCTTTAAAAGACATCACAGTCCAAGCCCCGGAGTTTTTAGCTGCTGGCGGAGAGATCTTACTTGATGGTGCAAAAACAAAAGTTAAATTGCCCACCTACAAAGTGGCAATGACCAAAGAAGAAAGCAAGAAAAATAACCGCTATCGATTCACAATAACCGCATCTGACCACAATGGAAATCACTCTCCACAAGGAACGACATGGGTTGAAGTTACCGACTACGGCGTATTATCAATTAACCCAAACGAGGTCATCAAACAAGGTAACGCGATAGCTAATGGCCAAGATATCAATACATTAACCATAATTGCCCGGGATGCTTTAGGAAATATCGCACCGGACTCCGTCGTGACCTTCACCTTGCCTGCTGAGCTCAAACTGGCTACGCCAAAAGCCACCTCGTCACAAATGGCTTTTTCTAATCTATTTAAAAAAATGCAGGCGGCAAAATCAACCACCCAAAGCAAATATCGCGTTATCACCAATATGAAAGGAGAAGCATCGATTCAATTTACCTCTCTCGTCACAGGTAAGCACCGAATTCAAGCGACTGCAAACGGCGGCGTACCGGTTGAAGCGGCTTTTTCCTTTATTGCAGATACCCGCCAAGCGCATATTAATCATTTTAATATCCTCAGTGATAATGCGGTTGCAGATGGAAAATCTACAAATAAAATTCAATTCCATATCACTGATAACCATGCACACCCAATTCAGGGTGCCATGCTGCAACTTGATGCTGAAAATGCCAATGCCACACAGCTAAGCCCAACCGATGAGCAGGGTAACACTGATGTTGAAGTGGACAGCAAAATAGCGGGAACAACTAAACTGTCCGCAACACTCAATGAACAACGCGTTGAAGTAAAAGTGAATTTTGTATTTGGTCAGCTAGCCAATGTCTCCATTTTAGACCTTGAGAAAACAGCCGCGGGTACAGATAGTATCATCATGATTTCTTTAACTGACCAATATAACAACCCAATTTCTGGGGCTGATGGTAGCGTAATAGCCAACATCGATGGTCAACCAACCCCCATTACAATAAGTGAAACTTTTGCAGGTAGTGGCGTTTATATCGGCACATTACCGGGACAACAAAGCGGTACACCAAACGTAACGGTGACTATTGGTACACACACATCTTCCCCAGAAGTTCTAATCGTTGAGTCTCCGAAGCCAATTACTCCTCTCACGCCAGATGGGACAGGAAAAAAAGGGGAAAAAGGTGTTGTTGATAATATAACTATAACGCCTAGTTCTCCCTACTCTTTGCAATCTGGGGATACGCTTGATGTTACCGTCACCATTAAAGATGCCTTTGGTAACGGCTTAACAGATTTAAACAGCAATAATATCAATATTGGCAAATACCAAGGCGATACATTGAAATGGATTGATAACGGTGATGGTTCATACACCACCTCTTTACCATTAACCGAAGTCGGTACCAATGATTTAACTGTTTCTGTTAATGGAACAATGAGCCCAGCCACTAAAGTCGAAGTGGGCAACGCCACAGGCACTAAAAATGTCGATAACGTGAAAGTCACCAACATCAGTAAACCCGCAGCAGGTGAAAATGGTACCGTGACTTTCCAGTTAAGTGATAAACACAACAACCCCATAGTCGGCGAAAAAGAAATTACCGTTAATATTGATGGTCAGCCACACACTTTGCCAGTAACAGAAACCTCCCCAGGTACTTATGAAGCTATTATTCAGGGGCAAATTGCAGGCAACCATTATATTTCAGTGGTCGTTAACGGGAAAGAGTCCCCCAAAGAATTGCTAATTGTTGATAAGCCACAACCTATCAAGCCTAAAGACCCGAGTGGTATAGGGCAAAAAGGTGAGCAAGGCGTCGTCGATAATATCGCCATCACCACAGGTGATACCAGCCATCTACAATCTGGCGATAAGCTCGAAATCACCGTAACCATCACAGATGCCTTTAACAATGGTTTGTCAGGGCTAGACACTAATAATATCAACATTGGTAAACACAAAGGCGATACGTTGAAATGGGTCGATAACCAAGATGGCTCATACTCTACCAATATTGAATTAACAGAAATTGGCAATAATGACCTCACTGTTTCTATTAATGGCTCTACCAGCCCACAGAAACAAACCCAAGTTAGCCATGCCAAAGGAAAAGACAAAGTTAGCAAAATCGTCATTACCAATCCTCCTACCCCAGCAGCGGGCGCGCAAAGCACACTGACTGTCAAATTAACCGACAAAAATGGTAACCCTGTGGTTGGTGAACAGGAAATGGTGATTAAAATTGATGGCAAACCCTACACTTTACCTGCAAAAGAAGGAAAACCGGGTATTTATGAGGTCACATTGCCAGCGCTACAAGCAGGCAAACATGATATTCATGTTAGTTTGAATGGCACCACATCAATTAAAGAAAAGTTGCTGGTTGAGCAGCCAAAATCAATTTCCCCGAACAACCCAAACGGAACGGGCCAACTAGGCGAGAAAGGTGTTATTGACAAAGTGGCTATCACGGTTGATCACACTCACCGTTTTGAATCCGGTAATCCTCTTGATGTCACCGTAACGGTGTCAGATGCCTTTGGTAACGGTTTAGCTGGTTTAAATACCGATAATATCGATGTCGGTAAACACAAAGGGAATACCTTAAAATGGGGAGACAATGGCGATGGCTCTTATACCACTACCTTGACCTTAACCGAGGTTGGCAGCAATGATTTAACCGCCTCAGTCAATGGTACCCGCAGCCCACTCACAGAAGTACAGGTTAATAACGCCACAGGGGCGTCCCATGTCGACCAGGTGAAAATCACCAAAACAGAAAAACCAGCGGCAGGCTCAAATAGTATTGTGACTATCGAGTTAACCGATAAACATGGCAACCTAGTGGCCGGTGAAAAAGAAATAACTATCAATATTGATGGTCAAGCCCATAAACTGCCAGCGAGAGAAAGAAAACCGGGTATTTATGAAGTCACACTACCAGCACTGCAAGCGGGTAATCATAGCATTAGCGCGAATGTGAATAGTAAGGTCTCAACTGAAAATACAATCGTGGTCGCGAAACCAACACCAATAAAATCGAATAATACCGGAAAACTTGGGGAAAAAGGTGTTGTCAACAACATTGCCATGACAATGGGCGATACCAGCAACTTACAATCTGGCGATCAGCTTGGGATCACAGTGACTATCACTGATGCCTTTCATAACGGTTTAACCGAGATCAATACCCATACTATCAACCTTGACGGGTTTAACGGCAAACCAGTCTGGAAGGATGAAGGCGATGGTTCTTACACCACCACCATCACATTAACAGAGATTGGCTCAAAAGATTTAACCGCCTCAATTAACGGTCAAAAAACCCCTGCGACGGCCATTCAAGTCAGCAACGCTTCGGGTAAAAATAACGTCAGTAAAGTTGAAATTACCAAAATAGAAAAAGCAGATGCAGGTTCTAATAGCACACTGACTGTTAAATTAACCGATAAAAATGGTAACCCTGTGGTTGGTGAACAGGAAATAATTATTGAAATTGATGGCAAAAAACACACACTACCCATCAAAGAAATCGCCCCTCAAACCTATGAGGTTATTCTTCCAGGGCAACACGAAGGTAAGCATAGTATTATCGCGGAAGTGAATAATAAGCTGTCAGGCGTAAAAACACTGGTAGTTGAGAAATCAAAACCCATTAAATCAATAAACCCAACTGGCAGTGGTCTGCAAGGGGCAAAAGGTGTTATCGATAAAATTACCATGACCACCGGTAGTGTAGCCAATCTGCAATCAGGCGACGCACTCCGTGTGATGGTAACGCTAACCGATATCTTTGGTAATACATTAACAGGGATCGACACCAGTAATATTATTCTTGATGGCTATAATGCTGGAACACTACAATGGATTGATAACGCTAACGGAACTTACTCAACCACCTTGCCATTAACTCAAATAGGAGACTATAAATTAACCGCTTCAATTAGTGGTCATAAAACACCTCATACACCAATTAACGTCGCTAATACGACAAATAGTGCCAAAGTGAGCAATATCATCTTTGACGCTATCCCCTCTAGTGCAACAGGTGACAATAGAGTTATTACACTAAAAGTGACTGATGCTAATCAGCATCCTGTGACCCAAATAGCAAATGAAATACAAGTCACCATTGAAGGGAAGACAAACACTTTACAATTAGCAGAATCAACAACAAACAAAGGCACCTACATGGCTGTTTTGCCGGCGCAAATGCCTGGCACTTACATAATTAATGCCAAAGTTAACACGAAAACCGAGACAAGGATCTGGGTGGTAGGAGCAGCAAACACTATTACCGCCTCCCCGCAGGGCCAATTAAATGAACGCGGCACCCTCAACACCATTGAGTTTCAAATATCACCCCATAATGGTCTAAAAGTTGGCGATACCCTAACCCTAACCGCGACCATGAAAGATGCGTTTGGTAATACCTTAACAGGTGTTGATACAAAATTAATTAACTTACTTAAAAGCAAGAATAAAAATGCGCCATGGCAAGATAATCAAGATGGTTCTTACCGTTCAAGCCTACAGTTAATTCAGTTTGGAAAAGCGTCATTAAAGGTTGAGGCCAATGGTATCCAAAGTAATGAAGTGGCTATTGATGTGGCCTATAGCGAGCAAGTCAGCCATATCACCGCATTAAGTTTAGAGCCTATTTCCAATAGCGAAGCAGGTAATCAACCCACTATTACGGTGAAAGCTATTGATAATCAAGGTCATGCAATTACAAATATTGCAAATGCCATCACTGTAGCGGTAAACGGTCAAAAAGTGGCTGTCACCTTGACTGAATCTACACAAAATAAAGGCTCTTACATTGGCACCTTGCCAGCAATGACGGCAGGGAAATACACTGTCGAAATCAAAGCTGGTAACCAAACACAATCAAAAGAGTGGACTGTCAATGGCGCAACCACTATTACAGCCAATCCCAAAGGCCATACTGGTGACCGTGGTGTCGTTAACAATATAACACTCAATACGTCGTCAATTACCGCACTCAAATCTGGTGACTCTCTAAAGCTAACGGTCACCGCAAAAGATGCATTTAACAACCCCCTTAAAGGGATTGACCTGAACAGCATTACGCTAACGCACAACCAAAAAACCAACGTGACGTGGAAAGACAACCAAGATGGCACTTATACCACTGATTTATTGCTAACCCAACTCGCTAGCGACACAGTAAAAGTGAGCATCAATGGGCATGCCCAAAACGTCAATATTGTGGTGAATAATGCGATAGAAAGCACAAAAATCACCCATGTTGTACTTGAGCCTATCTATGCAAGTGAAGCAGGTGAAACTCAAACTATTACAGTAAAAGTTACTGATAATAATAAGCACCCGGTTACTGCAATTGCTAACCATATCACTGTTAAGATCAACAAACAGTCTCGATCAATACCTTTTACTGAATCCTCAACCCACAAAGGCATTTACACCGCCGCATTACCTGTAGAAAAAACAGGAGATTATACTATTGAGGTGAGTGCTAACCGTCACACATCAACAAAAACGTGGCAAGTAAAACAGCCTACGACCATTAAAGCGACAGCAAAAAATGGGAGTGGCGCAGAAAATCAACGTGGTGTAGTTAAAACTGTTAAATTAACCTCTTCGTCGCCCAACGGTCTCAAATCAGGGCATTCGTTACAATTAACCGTAATACTAAAAGATGCCTTTGGTAACACCCTTGAAGGTGTTGATAGCTCAGCTATTCAATTGCGGAACAAGCAAGCACTGTCAGTTGGTCAGACAACCGCAATGGAAGCTATACCATTATTTTACCGTTAACCGCTATTGGTGAAGATCAATTAATGGTTACCGTAAATAAGAAAGACAGTTCACCGCTGAAAATTAACGTCGATAATGCGACGGGTGCAACTCAAATTCATAAGGTCGAAATTAACAAGCTACCTAGCCCAGCAGCAGGTAAAAACAGCACCATCACGATTGTATTAACTGATGCAAACTCCCTGCCTGTCACAGGAGTGAACGGTAGTGCAATCCTTTCTATTGATGGTGTAGAAACGTTAATTAATATCACTGAAAAAACCAAAAACACGGGGATCTACACCTCATCGCTTTCAGGTCAAAAATCCGGCGATCATAAAATAAAGGTTACGGTTGGTGGTATTCATTCAACAGAATCAACCTTACACGTCAGCGCACCAAACGCCATCACCAACAATAAGCATGGCGCAGAGGGTGAACATGGCGTGGTAAAAACCGCTGAGCTCACAATCGCACCGGCTCAAGGCTTTAAATCAGGGGATAATGTAACACTGACACTGACGTTAAAAGATGCGTTTGATAACACACTGGTAGGGGTTGATACCTCAGCAATTAAGCTTACCCATAACCAACGACTGACTCCAGTTTGGACAGATAGAAAAAATGGCACCTATACCGCGGCATTAAAGCTGACAAAATTAGGTCAAGACCAGCTCTTTATCGCCGTGAATAAAGAACAAAGCCAGAGCGTTTCCATTTATGTCTCCGCGCAAGCAGACAACAAGGCTATCCAACAAATCAACATTACTGATGTTACCCAAGTTGCAGCAGGAGCAAACAGCGCCTTTGTGGTTGCATTAATCGATGATCAGGGTAACCCTGTCAATGGCATCGATGACGTAACGGTGAAAATCGATAAGCACCCACCAATCTCTGTTTCAGTCACTCAACAAACGGATGGCAGTTACACAGGAACATTACCGGGGCAACTCAGTGGTGCTCATGAGGTGGTTATTTCTACCAATGGGCTAAAATCCAAGCCAAAAACGCTAAACGTGGCACAAGCCGATACCGTTACCGCAACGGCAGATGGCAGTGGCATAAAAGACAAGCAAGGTGTTGTTAGCAGCGTGGTACTAAGTGCATCAAAAACAGCGTTAACATCTGGCGCGAATGTGCAACTGACCGTCAGCTTAAAAGATACCTTCCACAACCCACTCAAGGGAGTTAGCAGTAAACATATTGCGCTACAACATAGCCAAATGGGCAGTGTGGCATGGGTAGATCACAATAACGGCAACTACACAGCAACATTGCCGTTAAATAAACTGGGGCCTGATACACTGAAAGCCACAGTAAACTCAATAGCAAGCCAAGCTATCACTGTTCACGTACAAAATACCAACCAAGTGACGCAAATTAGCACACTGGAGCTTAGCCCTATTACCCCAACAGCTACAGGTCACTCGCCAACACTGACAGTGAAAGCCGTTAATATCAATAACCATGGCATCACGGGTATTGCTGATAACCTTAAAGTTTCACTTGATAGTGCGTCACAGCACCTAACTTTCACTGAAGATAGCCAACAACTAGGGACTTATACCGCCACCTTACCGCCTAAAAAAGCCGGTAGCTATACAGTTGAAGTTCGTGCGAATACACACACAGTAACACAAACCTGGGTGGTAAACGCTGCAACGGTCACCAAAGCAGCCCATCACGATGGCTCTGGGGTTCAGGGTCAGATAGGTGTGGTTAATACCGCTGAACTGGCCATAAAAACCACCGCCAACCTCAAATCAATGGATACGATAAAACTAACGCTGACCTTAAAAGATGCGTTTGATAACACACTGGTAGGGGTTGATACCTCAGCAATTAAGCTTACCCATAACCAACGACTGGCTCCAGTTTGGACAGATAGCAAAAATGGCACCTACACTGCGGACTTAATGTTAACAGCATTGGGTGAAGACCTCTTAGTCGCTAAGGTTAACAGCACGCAAAGTGATCCGGTTAAGATTGACGTGAAAAAAACACAAGGAGATAAACACATCAACAAGGTTGTTATCACCCATATAACCCCTTCTGTAGGCGCAGGGGCAGAAAGTACCTTAACGTTTACCTTAGCCGATGTTCAAGGGAACCCGGTTGACGGCATCCAACAGGTTGAGGTCGCAATCGATCAGCTTAAACCGAAAAAAATTAACGTCAATCAACAAGCGGATGGCAGCTACACAGGAACATTAGCGGGGCAACTCAGTGGTGCTCATGAGGTGGTTATTTCTACCAATGGGCTAAAATCCAAGCCAAAAACGCTAAACGTGGCACAAGCCGATACCGTTACCGCAACGACAGATGGCAGTGGCATAAAAGACAAGCAAGGTGTTGTTAGCAGCGTGGTACTAAGTGCACCAAACACAACGTTAACATCTGGCGCGAATGTGCAACTGACCGTCAGCTTAAAAGATACCTTCCACAACCCACTCAAAGGAGTTAGCAGTAAACATATTGCGCTACAACATAGCCAAATGGGCAGTGTGGCATGGGTAGATCACAATAACGGCAACTACACAGCAACATTGCCGTTAAATAAACTGGGGCCTGATACACTGAAAGCCACAGTAAACTCAATAGCAAGCCAAGCTGTCACTGTTGACGTACAAAATACCAACCAAGTGACGCAAATTAGCACACTGGAGCTTAGCCCTATTGCCCCAACAGCAGCAGGTAACTCGCCAACACTGACGGTGAAAGCCCTTGATATCAATCAACATGGTGTCACGCAAATTGCTGATGACTTTAAGGTCACGCTCAATGGTGCACTGATAGACGCCATTTTCACTGAATCCTTAACTTCAAAAGGGGCTTACACCGTGACCTTGCCACCGCAAAAAGTCGGTAAATATACGGTTAAAGTGACTGCCTATAAACAAACCGCACAGCAAACGTGGGAAGTTAATGTGGCTTCTGTCATCACGGCAACCAACACCTCGGGAACGGGTACGCAGGGTGCACGCGGCGTGGTCAAAACCGCCGAGCTCACAGCGGTATCAACTCAAAACCTGAAATCAGGGGATAGTGTAAGACTGACGCTGACCTTAAAAGATGCGTTTGATAACCCTCTAAGTGGTATTGATGTTAAAAACATCAAATTAACCCACAACCAAACCGGTAATGGGCTTTGGGTTGATAACAAAGATGGGACCTACATTGCGGACTTAATGTTAACGGCATTGGGTGAAGACCTCTTAGTCGCTAAGGTTAACAGTTCGCAAAGTGATCCGGTTAAGATTGACGTGAAAAAAACACAAGGAGATAAACACATCAACAAGGTTGTTATCACCCATATAACCCCTTCTGTAGGCGCAGGGGCAGAAAGTACCTTAACGTTTACCTTAGCCGATGTTCAAGGGAACCCGGTTGACGGCATCCAACAGGTTGAGGTCGCAATCGATCAGCTTAAACCGAAAAAAATTAACGTCAATCAACAAGCGGATGGCAGCTACACAGGAACATTAGCGGGGCAACTCAGTGGTGCTCATGAGGTGGTTATTTCTACCAATGGGCTAAAATCCAAGCCAAAAACGCTAAACGTGGCACAAGCCGATACCGTTACCGCAACGACAGATGGCAGTGGCATAAAAGACAAGCAAGGTGTTGTTAGCAGCGTGGTACTAAGTGCACCAAACACAACGTTAACATCTGGCGCGAATGTGCAACTGACCGTCAGCTTAAAAGATGCCTTCCACAACCCACTCAAGGGAGTTAGCAGTAAACATATTGCGCTACAACATAGCCAAATGGGCAGTGTGGCATGGGTAGATCACAATAACGGCAACTACACAGCAACATTGCCGTTAAATAAACTGGGGCCTGATACACTGAAAGCCACAGTAAACTCAATAGCAAGCCAAGCTATCACTGTTGACGTACAAAATACCAACCAAGTGGCGCAAATTAGCACACTGGAGCTTAGCCCTATTGCCCCAACAGCAGCAGGTCACTCGCCAACCCTAATGGTGAAAGCCCTTGATATCAATCAACATGGTGTCACGCAAATTGCTGATGACTTTAAGATCACGCTCAATGGTGCACTGATAGACGCCATTTTCACTGAATCCTTAACTTCAAAAGGGGCTTACACCGCCACCTTACCGCCTAAAAAAGCCGGTAGCTATACAGTTGAAGTTCGTGCGAATACACACACAGTAACACAAACCTGGGTGGTAAACGCTGCAACGGTCACCAAAGCAACCCATCACGATGGCTCTGGGGTTCAGGGTCAGATAGGTGTGGTTAATACCGCTGAACTGGCCATAAAAACCGCCGCCAACCTCAAATCAATGGATACGATAAAACTAACGCTGACCTTGAAAGATGCGTTTGATAACCCTCTAAGTGGTATTGACGTTAAAAATATTGAATTAACCCACAACCAAACTAGCAATGTGCTTTGGGTTGATAACAAAGATGGGACCTACACTGCGGACTTAATGTTAACGGCATTGGGTGAAGACCACTTAGTCGCTAAGGTTAACAGTTCGCAAAGTGATCTGGTTAAGATTGATGTCGGGCATGCTGAAGGGGATAGCAAGGTTTCCCAGATTAAAATTCTGTCGTCCATGCCTGTACCTATGTTAGCGGGCGTAGGCGGTACACTGGTGCTTTCCATGACAGACAAAAACGGTCACCCAGTCGCCAATATTAATCAAGTGTCATTTGACGTCATAAATAATATTGGGACTACCTTCAACGTCTCTCAATTGGCTAATGGTAACTATATTCTCACATTACCAACCCTACAGGCAAAGAAATACACCTTTAGGATTAAAATTAACAAAATATCCGACACTATAAGCCTCACAGTGGAAAAACCAAAAGCTATTCTCGCAGATAAACCTGATGGCTCGGGGGCGACAGACTCACGCGGCGTGGTGAAGAACGTACAATTTGACCCTATACAGATAACTCATCAGCAAGCCGGTAATAAACTAAAACTCACAGTCACCTTAACTGACCATTTTGATCATAAGCTAATCGGTGTTAGTCGCGGCATTATGACCAAGACAAAACAAGCCAGCTCTGTAAAATGGCAGGATAACGCAGATGGCAGCTATTCCACGGAGTTGTTGTTGAGTAAAGTAGGGACAGATACGTTACAAGTAACCGTCAATAACATTTCCCAATCACAAACCATTCAAGTTAATGCCCCAGAAGGTAAATCTGCCGTTCACAGTGTGGAGTTAAAGGAGACTGGCAAGACGTTTATGGTCGGCGATTCCGTCGAATTACAATTAACATTGACAGATAGCCATGGTAACGGTGTTGAAAAGGTACAGGCTAGCGATATTCGATTAGAGCATAATAATACGCTTATCTCTGCACTCTCTTGGCAAGAAATAGGCACAGGGGTTTACACCACCACACTCCCGTTACATAAACAAGGGAGAAACACTTTTGTAAGTCGAGTTAACAACCAAGCAAGCACACCACTTGCCGTTAGCGTCAACGCACTAACCGGCCCAACACAGGTAAAAACCGTTCAGCTTAACGCCAGCACTAACCAACTGACAGTGGGAAGTAAAACAGAACTGACTCTGACATTATTAGACCAATGGAATAATGGTGTTGGCGGGATCACCGCTAAAGATATCACCATTAATGATACGCATATTAAGAAAAACCTAACGGGTTTAATCTGGACGCCACAAGGAAATGGTATCTATACTGCACCAACAACGGTTTCTACCGTAGGGGTCCACTCGCTGAAAGCAACCGTTAATCTAATAGAAAGTCATAATGTATTGGTTGATGCGCAGCCGTCAACCAACCAAAGTCATATAAATAAAGTTAAACTAACAACAAACTTAAGCACCATTACCGCAGGCAGTAAAGTCACGTTATCGCTAAAAATAACTGATATAAATGACAATCCAGTTATTAAACTCGATAATCATAAGATCACGCTGACTGAAAGTAACAACACCATACCCACTGTCTGGGATGAAGATCTCCATGGCTTAGGTATCTACTCCACCAGCATCAAGCTCACTAAGGTTAAAACACATAAGCTAAAGGCTGAAATTGGCCAGTTTACAGATATAACAAATGTCATGGTCAATTCACCATCGGGTAAAGATGCGGTGACGGCAATCGCCATTTCACCGATAGCCAGAAGTGAAGCAGGGGAAGCATCATCGTTCTTAATTCACTTAACTGACCAATATCGAAACCCTGTTAACAATGTCCTGAGTAGTGATATCACCGTGAAAATTAATGGGCAAAAACAGAACATTATATTTACGGAAAAAAATATATTGAACGGGTATACAGCTCACCTTCCTGCCGCTAAAGCTAACAGTTATCAGATAATGGTGGAAGTTAACGGGCTATCAAAAACTGCCGAATGGGTCGTTAATCCCCCTATAGCGGTCCCAATCACTTCTTATGATAAAGATGGGTTAAGGCGCTCATTAGAGACGATTTTTATTACTCACAACGCTCAAAGCACCACAATAAATTCAGGTGATAAAGTCACTCTAACTGTTGCGCTAAGAGATAAGTTCGATAACAAACTCACTGGTGCAAAAAACGCATTGAATTTACTGACTAATCTACAACCAACTACCGCATGGATAGAAGTCAGCGATGGGCTATATACTCAAGAAGTCATTATGAACAAGCTACACAAGCAATCAATTCAAGTGGTGGCAAATAAAATGCTCAGCGATAAGCTTGAGCTAACCATTTCACCTGCCGAAGGGGTAAGTCATGTCCATAAAACCCGACTTGAAACCAAAGAAGGCACCATTGAAGCAGGTAAAGAAGTCACCTTAACATTAACCCTAACCGATAGCGTTGATAATGGGGTTATCAAGGTCGATACTAACGATATTCAATTCACCAACAACCAAAAAGCCGTCAAGACGACATGGGCTAACATACAAGATGGCGTGTATACCACCAAACAACGGTTAGAAACCATGGGTAATTACCAGTTCAAAGCGGTTGTAAACAACCAGCCAAGTCGTATACAGACCGTGGAAGCCACCTATCCAAGCGGAAAGGATGTGGTAAAAACAGCGGACATATCAGCAAATACCAGCATGGTTAGTGCAGGTGAAAATGTTGAGTTAACCTTAACACTGAAAGACCAATACCAAAACTTGGTGACTGGCGTCAATGGCTTGGATATTACTTTAGTCGATAACCATAGCAAACAAAAAATTGATAGCAGTAGCATTGCTTGGAACATGGAATCAGCGGGGGTTTATAAAGCCAAAGTTCCACTGACATTAGTCGGTAAGCATACGTTAACAGCCACCGTGAATACGGTATCCGCTCCAACCAACGAAATTACGGTGAACTCCCTAACAGGTGCTGCGAATGTGAAATCTGCGACACTTTCAACATCAGCAAAATCAATCATGCCGGGTACTAATGTAGCACTATCCTTAACCCTAAAAGATAAATATGACAACCCGGTCACCAAGGTCGACACAAAGGATATTTCCTTAACTGATGCGTTCGCGACCTTGCCTACAGCAAGCGTAACGTGGAATAGCTCGCAAGATGGCGTTTATACGACTAACGTCCAGTTAAATAAGGTAGGAAGCCACACATTAACGACCTCAGTTAAGAATGTGCTGTCTAATGATACCGTGAAAGTTGAATCATTCAGTGGCACTCGCCATGTGAATAATGCAACATTGGCTCTGGACAATTCAACAATAACCGTTGGCAATTCAGTCACATTAACCCTATCACTTATCGATATGTATGGTAACAACGTTAGTCAGGTGCCGGACGGTGACATCACCATAACTTATGGTAATACGACACTCAGTCCAAACTGGTCATCTTCTACGAATGGAACCTATACTGCATCGCTGCCATTTAACAACGTCGGCACTGGGTCATTGCAGGCAAGGGTGAATAAATACTATAGCCTTGCTCAAACCCTGACAGTCGCTCATCCAAGTGGCCAAGATAAAGTAGCAAAAGCTAACTTAACGGTAAAAACAACGTCACTCAAGGCTGGGCAAGACGTTGAATTAACCTTAGTGTTAAAAGATAAGCACGATAACTTTGTGATTGGCGTCAATGGCTCGGATATTGCTTTAATAGATAGCCATAAACAAAAAATTGATAGTAGCCGTATTGCATGGGGCATGGCATCAGATGGCGTTTATAAAGCCAAGGTTCCACTGACATTAGTCGGTAAGCATACGTTAACCGCCACCGTGAATACGGTATCCGCTCCAACCAACGAAATTACGGTGAACTCCCTAACAGGTGCTGCGAATGTGAAATCTGCGACACTTTCAACACCAGCAAAATCAATCACACCGGGCACTAAGGTAACACTGTCCTTAACCCTAAAAGATACATATGGCAATCCTGTTACCAAGGTAGATGCAAAGGATATCACCTTAACTGATGTATTAGTGACCTTGCCTACACAAACCTTAATGTGGAATAGCACACAAGATGGCGTTTATACGACTGATGTCCAATTAAATAAGCTAGGAAACCACTCGTTAATAGCAGAAGTTAATAATGTACCATCTAGCCATACAGTAGCAGTTAAGCCATTAAGTGGCCCTAGCCATGTCAAAACAGTCAAGTCAACTGTACCCAAGAAGGTTAAAATGGGTGAAAATACATCAATAACAGTAACCTTAGCTGATATGTATGGGAATGGCGTTATTGGCGTCCAAATGGCCGATGTCACTATTTCAGATACGCAAAATAATACCTCCCCTTCATCTTGGACAGATAATAAGGATGGTAGCTACACAGCAAACATTGTATTTAATACCCTAGTGACAAAGAAAATTAAAGTCAGTGTCAATTCACTCTCACACACCCAAGATGTAGAGGTAGCCGTTGGTGTCCCGGTATTTAGAACTGGTCGCAGTGAGTTCTCCGTTGTTAACCGCGATATTGATAAACGTGGTCACTCTATAGCCACTATCCAATTAGTGCTAAAAGATGCTGCTGGTAGCCTGATTACCGACCAATTCCCTACAATTAAGGTAAAAGGTGCGGCTTTGTATAATGATAACATGAAGGAACTCTCTAATTCCAAAGGGACTTATATCATTGATATATCCAGTGACAAACAAGGCACAGCGATTGTTGAAATAGATAAAGACTCCATCGGTGCAACAAACAGACCACCGACATTCACCTTTACCGCTTATGGAAAAGTACAGCTGGAGACTCATATTAACCCACATACTTTTGAATTCAACAGTGGTTTCCCTAAATTCGGATTCAAAGATGCAACCTTTACCATTAAGGTACCTGTTGGAAGGCCATCGGATTATAACTGGCAGGTATCTAAAAATTGGCTCACAGTCAATAACAATGGCGTAGTCACTTTCAACAAAAAACCAAGTTCTTCTTGGACGGCAGAAATCACAGCTCGTGCAAAATCAGGTGTTGGCCATGATGGGGTTGTCAAATTTAGTATTACCCCCCACATTTGGTTGGATCTCCGCTCATCTAAAGCGAGTACGCCTGAAGAGCACTGTAAAATCAACGGAGGAACTCTTTCCACTGTTACTGATTTTGCTTCAAACTTCGCAAGACAAACAGGTTCAATCATCCCTGAATGGGGGAACCTACAAAGATATCAATCCAGCATCTTCGCAATTCCGTATATCGTAGTTAAGCATGACCAAAGTTCTACCCATGATCGTACTTTGCTATCTATTGTAGAGGGTGGCCTACTACCTTTTGACAGCAACTCCGGTGTAAGATTTTGGGACAATACCGCTGTCTGCGCCTTTAAACCTTAACTCACCCTCCCCCCGCCTCGGCGGGGGTTTTTCTTTTTATCCCTTTCTCACCCCATCCCAATCTAACCCAAACTTTGCCAAATATTTTCGCAGCCTATCTGCATCATTTGGCTGTTTTTTATGTTGCCGTGAAATGGCAAACAGCTCACGCCCCGCTTCTGACAAAGAAGATGAACGCCGGCAAACTTCCAGCACGGTTGCTAACTGTTGCTGGTCGAATAAATCAATTTCGCCAATTTGCTTTGGTAATGTATTGGTTGATTTTGACTGCCATTGAGCTTGCAAACGGCCAATTTCCTCTTCGGCTACCGCTTTGGTAATACGCCCGCGTTCAGCAAACGTTGCCATTCGGTTAATGGAGGCACCCAACTCACGGAAATTTCCACGCCAATGGGCTTGAGGGGAACAGGCAAACTTCACATAAACGTTTCGAGCTTCGCTATCAAAACGAATTTGGCTTTGTTGGTCTTGGCAAAATTTGGCTAATTCATAATCAATATTCGGTTCGATGTCTTCACGGCGGTCACGTAAGCCCGGTAAGGCAAATGTCCACATATTGATACGGGCAAATAAGTCTTCACGAAATTTGCCCTCTTCCACTTGCTGCGCCAAATTACGGTGAGTCCCTGCAATTAATTGAAAGTCACTGTGAATTTCTTCATCTGAACCATAAGGAAAAAAGCTTTTCTCCTCAATGGCTTTCAATAGCATTGCTTGTTCATCTAGCCCAAGTTCCGCAATTTCATCGAGAAATAAAATACCGCCATCCGCTTCTTTCAGTAACCCACGCCTTGGGTTAATTGCCCCTGTGAACGCCCCTTTTACATGACCAAACAGCGTCGACATAGCGTTATCACCACGAAGCGTTGCACAGTTTACTTCCACAAATCGCCCTTTAACTTGATGGCGGCTTTCACGCAGTTGATAAATTCGCCGAGCTAAGAAAGACTTCCCCGCCCCCGTTGGCCCATTGAGTAAAATCGGGGCTTTAGAGCGTAGTGCGACGCGTTCGATTTGCTCAATCATGGTATTAAATGCCGCGTTGCGGGTGGCAATACCCGATTTTAAAAACGAAACCTGCTGTTGCTGCTCTGTTTGGAAACGGCTGGTGATATGGGCGTAACGGCTAAGATCAAGGTCTATCACCGCATGAATACCGGCAGGGTCTTTCTCCCGCTCCTTTTGGCTTGGGGAGGTTTGAATTAACTTCGCAGGCAGGTAATGAGCCTCGGTTAATAAGAACCAGCAAATTTGCACCACATGGGTACCCGTAGTGATATGTACCAGATACTCTTCATTATCAGTATCAAATTGATAATGCGAAGAAAAATCCAGTAATGAGGTATAAACCTCTTCAAAATCCCACGGGTCAGCAATATCCACCTCATGCAGTACCACTTCCGTATTGGGAGAAGCTTGTTCAATGTCCTCTTTCACCCGGTGCGCCATGCCATAGTCATTCACCTGATGCAGTAATTCAAAACGACCAATATCCAAATTAGGCTGTTGGCAAAGGCCAACCGTTGGCCGCCATTTTGTCCAGCGATTGGCTTTTTTGCCTCTTCTATCGAGTACTGTGCCCAATACACCAATGACCACTTTGCGTTTCTTATTCATGATGAGTTTATATAAATTTATAAAGTGCGATATAAAAAGATAATAAATAGCCTAATTCATTTCTCTTGGTAATGTTAGTAAAATTTAACCAGATATATTTATTTGTTATTTTTCAATAATATAAAATTTTTTAACTTACTTTAATAAAAGTTGGCACGCTTCTGGCAATTATATCTTCATCCACTGCCGGAAATTGTCTGAACTTCGAGTTCAACCGGTGCAGACATGGTGACTCAGTCACTACATGGTCTGTATGCCGCCGTCAGTAAGATACCTTGGTAATAGCCTAGCTATCAGGTTCGACTCCTGAAAAAAATACAAATCCAACTGTATAAAACTAAGCAGAAGTTAAGCTTGAAACCGCCACTCGAGAGCTTTGCCGAGTGATGAGCAGAAATTTAGACAGCCAATTTTGGCACTCTACTTTTCCCCTCACCACTTCGCTTTTTTCTTCAGTGCCGGATAAATATTGAAAAAGGAAAAATAATGAAAAAAATAAATATCGCTCAAGGACAAATCGCATTGACCGCTAAAAATGGGGATTTTAAACAATTACTGACTGCGGGTGAGCACCGTTTAAACGATTGGTTTAATCAATTGACGGTGTCATTGTTCACACTTGATAACGAACCTATTGATGAAAAACTGGCAGACCACTTACGCCAATTTCACCCTGATTGGGTTGATGATCACTGTATTGACATCGCTTTGACTGATGACGAGATTGGTTTTATATACTTGCACAATAGTTTGACAGAAATACTGCCACCAGCGAGCCGTCGGTTGTATTGGAAAAATAGCAATAATTTAAAAGTGGAGCCGCAGTCGCTAGAAAATAGCGTTATTGACTCTGTATTCGTTGCACGTCTGATGGGTAAAAAACGCATTAAAGGCAATGAGTTGGCCTTAATTAGCCAGGTACCTGCATGGCATGTCGGTATGCTAAAAATTGATGGTGAGATACAAGATTTATTACAACCGGGAACTTACGGTTATTGGAAAATCAACCACAAACCGGAAGTTGAGATAATAGACACTCGCTTACAATCATTAGAAGTTAGCGGACAAGAGATTTTAACCAAAGACAAAGTCACATTACGCATCAACCTGTGTGCCAACTGGCGCTATCACGATGTTTTGCTGGCATTCTCAAAACTGAGCCAGCCTGTAGAGCATTTATATCGTGAATTGCAGTTTTCAATACGAGAAATCGTGGGTACCCGAACCTTAGATGAACTTTTAGAAAACAAGCAGTTAATTGATGAGTTGATGTTGATTCAAGTCGCGCAGTGCGTCGTTGAGTTTGGCTTAGAAATCGATAGTATCGGTGTAAAAGACATCATTTTGCCGGGGGATATGCGCACTATTTTATCTCAAGTCGTTGAAGCCGAAAAATCGGCACAAGCTAACGTGATCCGCCGCCGTGAAGAAACCGCCGCGACTCGTTCACTGTTAAATACCGCAAAAGTGATGGAAAACAACCCAGTTGCGCTGCGTTTAAAAGAACTTGAAACCTTAGAAAGTATCGCACATCGAATCGACCAAATTTCCGTTTATGGTGGGTTAGATCAAGTATTAAACGGATTGGTAAAAATTAAGGAATAACAATGAATAACAATAACTTTAATCAATTAATTCAAGAAAATGGCGTGCCTGTAAAAATGTGGACCAACGGCGTGCCTGTAGACCCGAAAGCGGTAACACAACTACAAAACACCGCTAAAATGCCGTTTATTTTTAAGCACCTTGCGGTAATGCCTGATGTACACGTTGGAAAAGGTTCGACGATAGGAAGTGTTATACCAACCAAAGGGGCGATTATCCCTGCGGCAGTTGGCGTGGATATTGGCTGTGGGATGATTGCCGTGCGTACATCATTAACAGCGGCTGATTTACCAGATAGCCTGCAAAATATTCGTTTCGCTATCGAAGCGGCGGTACCACATGGTCGAACAACCCACCGCCATGGACGTGATAAAGGGGCTTGGTATCGTACACCGGATATTGTCGATACCCACTGGGCGCACTTGGATGAAGATTTTAAACGTATCTGTGATAAATACCCAAAACTACGTAACACTAATCATTACAAACATTTAGGGACATTAGGAACGGGGAACCACTTTATTGAACTGTGTTTAGATGAACAAGACCGTGTATGGGTAATGCTACATAGCGGGTCACGCGGGGTGGGAAATGCGATAGGTAACTTGTTTATCACGCTGGCACAAAAAGATATGCAACAGCATATCGCCAATTTGCCGGATAGAGACCTTGCTTACTTTAAAGAAGGTAGTGTGCACTTTAATGACTATATGGAAGCAGTGGGTTGGGCGCAAGACTTTGCTCGCCATAACCGTGAAGTAATGATGCACCGCGTATTGGAAGCACTATCACGTGAAATTCCAAAGCCGTTTATCACAGAACAAGAAGCCGTAAATTGCCATCATAACTATGTGCAAAAAGAACAGCACTTTGGTGAAGAAGTACTGGTAACCCGAAAAGGCGCGGTATCTGCACGAAAAGGCCAAATGGGGATCATTCCAGGGTCAATGGGGGCGAAAAGTTTTATTGTGCGCGGTTTAGGTGACGAAGAAAGTTTTTGTTCATGCAGCCATGGTGCAGGACGGGTCATGAGCCGGACAGAGGCTAAAAAACGTTTCTCTGTAAGTGACCAAAAAATAGCGACGGCCCATGTTGAGTGCCGAAAAGACAGTGATGTGATTGATGAAATACCGATGGCTTATAAAGACATTGATGCGGTGATGGCTGCGCAGTCCTCACTGGTAGAAATTGTTCATACCCTACGCCAAGTAGTATGTGTAAAGGGATAAAAGGAGAAAGCATGGAAACTAGCCATGAAAGTATATCCGTGCTGATGAAAGAACGGATAGGTAAAACACTTAAAGAAATAGAAGAAACTCACCACGTTAAAATACTCTTTGCGTGTGAGTCGGGTAGTCGCGGTTGGGGCTTTGCCTCCCGCGATAGCGACTATGACGTCCGGTTTATCTATGTTCACAAACTTGATTGGTACCTAACATTGGATAAAAAACGCGATGTGATAGAGAAACCAATTGATGATGAGTTAGATGTGTCGGGTTGGGAGCTTTCTAAAGCATTGAAATTAATGCGAAACTCAAACCCCGCATTAATCGAGTGGCTACACTCACCCATTGTGTATTTTAAGGATGAGGCATTTTTTACTCAACTGGAGCAACTGGCTGCACAATTTTATTCGCCACTAAAATCACGTTATCATTATTTATCAATAAGTAAGCGCAATTTACATACTGATTTTAAAGGCAAACAAGTTAAACTGAAAAAATACTTTTACCTATTGCGTGCTGTATTAGCATTACACTGGATAGAAAAAAGTAAAAACATGCCTCCAATGGCATTTTCAGAATTGGTGACTGCAACAGTCTCAGATAAATCAGTACGATTAGAAATTAATGAGTTGTTGGCGATAAAAAGCCAATCTGACGAAAGTCATTATGGTGCGAGACGGCCAGCTATAGACCAACTCGTATCAGAGACTATGACTAATGCAGAGCGAATGCAATTCCCTGAACCCGCTTGCCGTGATAGCCGTTTACTAGATAGTTTTTTCCGTACAGTTGTATTAGAAAATAACTAGCTATTGGTTATTCAAAAAAATAGACCATCAGAATATTTTTGATGGTCTTTCTTTAAAGGCAATGTCAAACACTTAAGAAAAATAATATTACCGCCAGCATGGGTTCTTCATAATTGAGAATTTCCCTGCGCCCATAAATGCCAATGCAATCGAGCTTAAGAAGAAATAAACAATACTTTCGATAGCCCAAGCGCCGGTTTTATCGAGTAAAAAAGTTTTATCCAAACCAATCATTAGCCATGCAACAACCATGGTAAACGCCACTAATAAAGCTGATGGACGCGTTAAAAAACCTAAAATAATAAAAATTGGGGCAACCACTTCACCTAAAATAGTCCCATAGGCAATAAATTCAGGTAAACCGTAAGAAGCCAGCAATGCCTTAATACCACTAGCCCCTGTTAATAATTTACTCATACCATGGAACAGCATTAGCCCACCAACCGAAAGGCGTAATAGCAACCTTCCTAAATCTTCATGAGACAATAAACGATTACATAGATTGACCACTTTATACCCCCTTAGAATATTTAAGCACATCATTAAGTAGTATGACTTAAAAACGTATTATGGCTTAGAAATATAAAGTAAGAATCATTTTAATTTGCATTTCTTATAACTAAATCAATTTTCATTTAATTATAATTTATTAACCTTTAACTCTTTCAAATATTACGTTTAATTAACGATTTAAACATCAAAAATACTGATCAATTAAACCTAACATTAAAAACTTTATGAACAATTTTTTACCGTGACCAGAGCAAGCTCAGTCAACGCATTATAAAAAAGGCTCTGGTTTGTTCGATTTAATTGCTCAGAAAACTGTGGTAACCAACTTTCTAAATGTTCATGCAATAATTCTTTTAATGCCTCTTCTCTCACTTGTGAAGCTAAAACCGCCGCTTGAAATAACATTAAACCAACATGGTCTGACGGTTCTGGATAAGGTGTTTGTACCGTCAAACGCTCACGTTTTAAAAAATCACTTAACGCCGCTGTTGATGAGCCTTGCAATACCCCTTCAGGGTCTAAATATACCGAGCCCCATGGTGGGGCTGGTAATGCATTTGGCCCAATAAATAGCGCTGTCCACTGAGTATTTAACGTCGCGATATCTATTTTAAGTGACTCCGTAATACGGCGGCTAAGCTGAGAACTTATTTTACAGGGCCACTGAGAGGCAAAATCATCGAGCTTGAAAAAATGAATAGCATAATCAGCTGCGTCGTCCTCTGGTGAAAATAAATAACAAGTACCCAATATATTAAATGCTGCTGCATAGTGTGAAAAATGGATCATACAACGGGTTATTTCCTAGGTAATAGCGGTTATTCATTTAAAGATGAATAGTATAAAAACAGTAACGTAACAGAAATTCAGCAACAATAGCGGCAACACAGCCTACAGCAAAATAAACCTGACTCGCTGATGCATGAATACCCAGCGTTGTTTGCCGAACTTGGCGATAAACCCCATACCCTAAAACCACGATAGCCAATATGCCAATTAACCAACTCCCTATGCGTAATGACCAAATTCCTTGATAAGCACGGATAGAATCAATAGGAAAGGTAATAGATTCATTATGATAGCCAGTGTGTAATAAATAGCTTTCGTATGCAGGCTGATAAACTAAACGCGCTAATAAGCTAAGAGCAATAACTGCCCATAATATCCACAACCCTCGGACTGGAATTTGCACATCAAGTGAACCAACATTAAAACGCAATAACATATTGATGAGTAAATAATATCCCGCTGCTCCCGCGGTAAGCATCGTGCCGTAAAACATCAAATAGGTGTTATCATTCATCCAAGTTAACATTGATGTATACCGATAAATTGACGCCATAGCATACACATCACAGAGCCCAGCAATAATGGCTAACCCTAACAACAGATATGACAATTCCTTTTTGAACCATAACCATAAAAAAGTCAGCCCAAGAAAAGCAAAGTAGCTTGCAGTGAGTACCACTTCACGACTTAACCAAGACGAGAAAATATTTAACAGTGAATTAGGGGCATTAAGTGGCACGCCTAGGTGCGTAATCGAAGATAACAATCCAACACCAGCAAGCACACAAGCAACCAATAAATACCATAAGAAAAACTGTGAGTTAATTTTCCCCGCTAACGCCGTGGATAATTTTTTCGCAAAGACCCCCAACATCACACTCAGCCCAATGGATGTTTGCATTAAAAATGTGAATAACAATAATGGCCATTCATTCATTTGGCATCTCCTTGTAAGTCTTGAGTACGACCCGCCCCTTGATGTGGGTGGATCACTAAATTGGGATGGGTAATTGAGGAATCTGGTAACCCACGGACATCCGCTTGGTCCCCATACTGTTTTCTCAGTTCATCAATGGGGCCAAACTGAATAGCTCCTAACGGGCAAGTCGCGACGCAGACGGGTTGCTCCCCTTTTAATTGCAAGTCGATACAAAAATCACATTTCGACATTTGCTTAGTTTCAGGGTTCATTTGAGGAGCACCATAGGGGCAAGACCAAGCGCAGGTTCCACAACCAACGCATTTGTCAGTGTTAACCATGACGATGCCGTCCCCTTCACGTTTATGCATAGCCGTCGTTGGGCAATTCTTCACACACATTGGGTCAGCACAATGGTTACATGAAATGGATAACGTATAAGCAAACACATTATTCACCAGCCCTCCCGTGCCGTTTTCAATAAATTCTCCCCCCGTTACTTCGTAAACACGGCGATACTTACGCCCCACATCAAGGTTATTTTTATCTTTACAGGCCACCTGACACGCTTTGCAGCCTGAACAGCGCGCCGAATCAATATAGAACCCTAACTGTTTGTTACTAACAGCGGGATAAACGTGGAATTTACTCATGCTTTAGTTACCTCCACCAATAAAGTTTGATGGGCATTACCATGTGCCATTGCTGTACTACGTGCCGAGGTTAAAACGTTAGCACAACCACCTTGGTCAACTCCGTTCTCATCGGGCTGCCACCATGCTCCGGCCTGCAAGGCAACAACACCCGGCATAATGCGCTGAGTTATTTTGGCAGGCACTATGGTGACACCACGGTCGTTATTCACCTTGACGCGTTCTCCATCTGTAATGTTTCGTCGTTTAGCATCAATCGGGTTGATCCACAGTTCTTGTCGCTGTACTTCTTGTAACCACGGGTTAGCAAATTGCGTTGAATTGGCACGATTACGGCCTTTCCATGTAATTAGTTGCAATGGATAACGAGTCGTGAGGGTATCTTCAGGCCCTTCAATGGCAGGCACGTAATGTGATAGTGCTGGAATATCCGCATCCTGACGCTCATAAAGGCGTTTAGAGAAAATTTCGATTTTCCCTGATGGCGTTTCAAACGGGTGGTTTTGTATATCTTGGATATTTTTCTCAAAAGCAACATGCCCCACATGCGGCTGATGCTTTAATAGATGACGGCGTTTTACCAAGAGTTCATCAAAGCTAGGAATATTATCTTCTGGGCGTTTTTTGTGCGCATCATTCACCAGATGTTCTATCCATTGCTTTTCTGTTCTACCTTCACTGAATACGTCACCTACTCCTAACTTTTCTGCGACTTCACATAACCATTCATAGTCACTACGGCGTTCAAATTCAGGCTCGATGACTTTTTCAGATAAAATAATGTAATTACCCGTCCCCCATGTGCCCCCGACGTTCCAGCGTTCTAAGAAACTGGTTTCAGGAAGCAAAATATCGGCATATTTAGCACTCGGTGTCATATATAAATCGCTGTAAACGATAAATTCGACTTTGCTTTCATCTTCCAGCACTTTAGCGGCATGCAAAATATCCGGATTCTGATTAGTCATATAATTACCCGCTAATGAAAAAATCATTTTGATTTCGGTATCGAGTTTTTCTGCATTTTTCAAACCGTTATCAGGGGTCACTAAATCTTTATTTTCACAGGCTTGAACCCAATTAGTGATATTGATTTTTGCTTTCACTGGGTTCTCAAATAAACTTGGGCCCGCTAAGGTTTTACGTAAATCAGGAGTGACTGCCATACCGTAGCCAGCAGCCCAACCGCCTTTACGCCCCACATTACCGGTAATAGTCGCCAACAAAGTCGCCCCTCTCGCTGAGCGCTCACCACAAATATGACGTTGAGGCCCCCAGCCCTGCATTAAGGCGGCAGGTTTAGTATTGGCATATTCACGAGCGAGTTGGCGAATAGTCTGTGCAGGGACCTTTGTAATCGGCTCTGCCCATTCAGGGGTTTTCACAATTCCATCTTTTTTCCCCATTAAATAAGCTATTAATGACTCGTTCTCGGGGACACCTTCAGGCATCTGATGTTCATCAAACCCGATGGTGTATTTATCAATAAAGGCTTGATCATGCAGGCCTTCGCTGATGATCACATACATCATCGCATCCATCATCGCGTTGTCTGTGGTGGGTAAGATAGGAACCCATTGATCAGCTAAGGATGATGCGGTGTCCGAATAACGCGGGTCGACAACGATAAATTTAGTGCCATTCTTTTTCATCTTTTGGAAATAATGATTTGAATGACCAAAAATCGTTTCGTTAGGGTTGTGCCCCCATAAGATCACTAAAGGCGTATTTTCTAAGGTATCTAAGGTACTACCACTCGCTGAGGTGCCATAAGTATATGGCGTGACTGCCATGGTATTGCCATTACTCACTGAATGGTAATTTTCCAGAAAGCCCCCCGTTAAGTTAAATAAACGGCGTAGCATGTTGGCACCAGAAAAAATACCGCCTGTTACCCCCGTACTCAAACTGACAAAACGCGATGCTGGGCCATATTGCGTATTAATACGCTGCATATTATCTGCAATTAACGTCGTCGCTTCTTCCCAGCTAATACGTTCAAAACGCCCTTCACCACGTTTACCAACCCTTTTCATTGGGTATTTCAAGCGATTTGGATGATAAACAAATTTTCGATAGCTACGACCACGTACACATGCACGCATGATCGGCATCTCTTCATCAAGGTCGGCATCAGGGCGTGTACTTATGCGTGTAACGACCCCCTCTTTGACATGTGCTCGAATATCACATTTTCCACCACAGTCAAAACTACTACAGGTTGATACGATGCGTTCCGCTGAGTTTTGAATGAGCTTAGTAGGGATGATCTCTGAGTCTTCTGGTGTTGAGGCAATGGTTTTAGCAGCAATAAAGGGGACAGCCATGAGTGCAGAGCTGCCTTGAATAAACCGACGGCGGGTTAGTGGTTCGATCAGATGTGTTTGGCTATCATTCCGATCTGGGTAATTTTTCATAGTAACTCTACCTCTGGCGTACATTAGGTTGCCGCGATAGAGTAAACATTTCCCTCTTAGCCAACTTTCGAAAAATCGCCAAACACATCGGAATTTCAGCCAACCATATAAAACATGTGGTTATATCAATAAAAATTGCCTATATTCATAAAACTAACAACAATATTTGAATCTCAGCCAACAAAATTGCCTATGCGAAATATTCCACTGAAAACAATTGATGCGACGCCTCGTGATGTTCTCGCCATTGGAACCGATTACTTACCGAATGTACTCTTGAGCTCTCATGTTCACCGTCGAGCTCAGTTTCTCTATGGTGCTACCGGGCTAATTGAAGTCAGCACCGCAGATGGCGAATGGGTGATCCCACCAGATAGCGGAGTTTGGATCCCCTGTAATACTCCCCATGAAACACGTATGCTGAATGTCAGCACTCGTAGTTTATATATCGAGCCAAAAGCAGCGCCGCGTAGGGGGAATCGATGTGAGGTATTACGGGTATCTCCATTACTTCGTCAGCTATTGCTTGAAGCCGTTGATACCCCGCTCGAATATGACTTAAATGGTCGTGATGGCGCAATGTTCCAACTTATTTTACATGAAATAGCACAAGCGGAGCCGCTTCCTTTCTATGCCCCCATCCCCCGAGATGAGCATTTAGCAACACTGTGTCGTGAGTTTTTGAAATCACCACAAATTACCTCTCTTCCCCAAGAATGGGCAGCAAAACTCCATAAGAGTGAGCGCTCGTTTAGTCGTTTTTTTGGAACTCAAACAGGGTTGTCTTTTTCTGATTGGCGGCAACAAGCTTGTTTGTTAAGTGCAATCACCCATATTTCTGCTGGGAAGTCGATTACTGAAGTGGCATTTGATTTGGGCTATAGCAATGTGGGGTCATTTTCAACCATGTTTAAAAGGTGGTTAGGGCAAAGCCCATCAAGTTTTATTCAACGAATTTCTGGGTAAGCTTGCCTCAGATAGTGCTCAATCCTGAGCACTATCCACTGACTGCTAACTTTATACATTGATTGCCTTTTTCATTTTTTACTCTTACGCCTCCTAATATTATCCGTTAGGATAAAACAAAAAAGGAGCGTGCAATGACCACTCAGTTTTATAGTTATCAACCCACAAAAGGCCACGGGCTTCCTCATGACCCTATCCCATCGCTCATTGGCCCCCGACCAATTGGTTGGATTTCAACTTGTGATAGCCAAGGAAGAACAAACCTCGCACCTTACAGTTTTTTCAATATTTTCAACTACTCCCCTCCAATATTGGCATTTTCAAGTGTTGGTAAAAAAGATTCCGTCACCAATGCGATTGAAACGGGAGAATTTGTTTATAACCTCGCAACACTGGCGCTTGGTGAACAAGTGAATATGAGTAGCGCGACTCTGGCACGTGGTGAAAGCGAATTTGCCTTAACCCAACTATCAACATTACCATCCACATTAGTTTCTCCTCCACGTATTGCACAAACACCCGTATCAATGGAATGCATTGTCACTCAATATCAACAACTTAAACGGGCTGATGGCCAACTGTTAGATACTTGGATGGTAATGGGTGAGGTCGTGATGGTGCATATTGATGAATCAGCCCTACAAGATGGACTATATGACTGTGCAGGGCAAAAACCTCTGCTACGAGCAGGTGGCCCAGCAGATTATTATTGGATAGAACAACAGCAGAACCTAAAAATGTATCGCCCTAAATAACTTAAAATTAGAGTGGTCAATATTGTCTGGCTATTAACCACGTTAGTCCCTTCCCTTTATCAGTAGAACTTACACACTAGTTGCTCACTGCTATCTGGATAGGAAAAGTGCGCCGTAATTAAGTCAAACTGTGCTTCAGAGGTTTGAAATGGGTTTTCCCCTGTTAAATTACGCGCTGCTAACCTTGCTTTACACTTTTGATTATCAACGTTTAATACATGAAAAACATAAGATGCACCAGATGATTGCGCTAAAGATTTCAACCATTGGCGCTGGGTAGGCGTGTTTGCAGGGAAATCCATCACGACGGTATTACCCGCAGCAACAAGGTGCTGAATATGCTTTTCTAGCACTTTTTTCACTAAAGCACTTTTTTCAATATAATCAGATAGTTCTTTAATTTCATTAGGATATAGTGCAGAAAGCCATTCGTCTTCGCACAATAAAATAGTACGAGGTTGTTGCGATAGTGTGTTCGCTAAGGTGGATTTGCCTGATGCGATTTTCCCACAAAGAAAATGCAACTGGGGTTCACTATTAGGGTTACCAAATTCACTACGACGAATCCATTGACCATGCTCATCTTGGCGAAAGCCCTTATTGTCATTCACATGGGAAATAAAAATAGCTTCATCCCATAGTAAGTTCAGTTCTCTTTCCGTCAGTTGATATTTTTTTATCACGCTATTCCTTTTGAGCTAAAAATGGCCCAAGTTTTTACTTGGGCCATTTAAATTAATGCTTTCCTTTTTTATGATGATTAAGAGTTTCTTCTTTTAAATCAAGTTCATCACGTAAACGATGGTAAACACGTTCATTGATATTTTTATTTTTGCGCATTAGGTAAAGCGCTTCACGTTTGGCTTTGAGCGCCGATTTAGACATATCGCGCTCCATTTCAATCATTCTATGTAAATCATAAACATCCGATTCACTTTCATCTGAATTATCAAGTCGCCTACCGTAGATTTCGAGTAGTTGAGCACCAACTTCAGTTCGCATCGCGATTTCATCCACATCTTCTGAAGGGTGGTTCATTAGGTCACGTAAATGTGCCATTGCGGCTTCGTTTAATGCTAAACGAGCACGAATTTCGTCGTTATCGTACGGTAAATCCTGTACTAAGCCTTTGGTCAAAATTGGCAAGGCAATGCTGGCAATTAATAGTGAACATAAAATCACCCCCATTGCTAAGAAAATAGCCACATCACGATTTGGAAATAAGGAACCATCTGGCATCAATAAAGGTAACGTTAAAATACCGGCTAACGTAATCGCTCCGCGCACACCCGCTGTCGCCATTACTGCCATCATACGAATATGCATAACATCTGCTTCTTTACCGCGACGGCGTTTATGGAAGACTGTTAAAGTCATCGAGATCCACACCCAAGTAAAACGCAGAATCGCCAATGCAATTGTGATCACAGCAACATACACAAACAACATCCAAGGGTGGCTAGCACCTGCGGCTTCTGCAACTTCAGGCATATTGGTCCACATACCAGGCAACTGTTCGCCAAGTAAAATGAAAATCATCCCGTTTAATGCAGTTTGAACGGTATCCCAAACCGCTTTACTTTGCATACGAGTCGCTGCTTGCATTCGGCCTGCTATTTTCTCATAGTGCATCGCAATACCGGCAACAACCGCAGCTAAAATACCGGAAACATGCAGATGCTCTGCCAGTAAGTAAGCAGTAAATGGCATTAGCAAGCTAATCATTATCTGAATTGCCGGCTCTTCCCCTGTGCGTTTAACTAAGAATTGATTTAGCCAACCAATCGCCCACGCAACTAGCAGGCCTATTAAAATCCCACCAAATGCCACAAGTACAAACTGCCCAGCCGCAGAAGCTAGTGAGAATGTCCCAGTTAACGCCGCTACAACCGCAAAGCTAAAACAGACTAATCCAGTAGCATCATTCAGTAATGATTCCCCCTCAAGGATATGCGCCATACGTGAAGGCAATGGGGAGTTCACTGTCATTGCTGACACTGAAACTGGGTCCGTAGGGGACAAAATAGCAGCTAACGCGAATGCGACGGCTAATGAAATGGCAGGGATTAACCAATGAATAAAAAAGCCCATACCAATAACGGTGACAACAACTAAACCTATGGCTAGCGACATTATCGGTTTAATTTCTTGAAATAAGGCTTCTTTAGGGATACGCCATCCATCAAGGAATAATAAAGGAGGAATAAATAAAAATAGAAATAGATGAGGTTCAAATTCAACGGTAAAACCGTATAAAGACAAGCCAGCCCCTAGTGCTATCTGGATCAGGGGTAATGGAATAATATCTTTGAGCAGTCGTGAAACAAAAACGCTCACAACAACGGCTAATAAAAAAACGAGTACAAGTGTCACTACTGACATTGATTGCTCCATGTTTAGCTAATCATTAATTATCAGTAATGCAGTAAATAGATAAATTGAATCAATGTAAAGTAACTATTAATTATCAGATACAAAAAAAACAAAATTGGGAAATCGCCTAACAATCATTACGTTACAATTTTATTATTTTTTATACCACCTCTTAATATCGCTAATTATCTATTTGATAGATAAAAATAAAAAATGCACACCATAATAAGTTAAGTATTAATATAGAAAATATACCTAAACCATCATTATTAGACTATTGACTGTTCTTTTAAAGATACTTTGTTTATTCACTAGTTTTATCTGTATGACGTTTATCTATATTGTTCCCCTCAAAACTATGGCGCTCAATCAGCTCCCGCAATATTTGCTTAAGCATTTTACTTTTACGAACACCTAGCGGTGCTAAAACAGCTTCTTCATGCTGCTGTGCTGCGATAAGGAGATCATCAACTAATGACATCCCGCTCGATGTCACGCTAACTAATGTTATTCGTTTATCACTACCATTATGGTTATTATGGCGGATCACATGCCCTTGCTGTTCAAGTCGTTGTAGCACACGTGTAATTGTTGGCTGCTTACTCACTGTTTTTTGCGAAAGCTCAGTGATCCCCATAGACCCATTACCTGCTAATGTGGATAACACCCGCCATTCCAATACAGAAAGCCCTTTGGTTTCCACGGTCGCGTGAAACTCTGAAGAGACCAGCATCCAAGCCTGCCCAAGCAGGGCAGGCAAATAATGATCAACAAAAATTTTTGAATCTGGCATTTGCTCCCCTTGATAAGCACTATGCATTAAATCACCGCCCCTCAAAGAGTAACAGAAAAGAGCAATAATTCAGCTAAAACTTACCATTTAGCAATGAACCAAACCCACTAATACCAGTCTCTAAACCCAACTTTTTCAACATCATATACGTGGTAGCCACCGAAGACGATAATACGGGTAGCCCTACGCGGTCTTCAATAAGCTGTATTGACGGTAACGAAGGCATCTGTACACAAGCGGAAGCCACAATAGCATCCACTTGCGTATTCAATTTTTTGGTGATTTCAACGGGAGCTAGCGGGTTTTGCCGCCCCACATCCAAGTTATCAGGGATTTCTAGTGAAATGCTATCCACCACTTCAATGCCTTCATTTTCTATGTAATCAATCACTAACTGTGTGAGAGGTTTCATATAGGGCGTTAAGATAGACACTTTTTTTGCCCCAATAGCTTGTAACCCTTCCACTAATGCCCCTGCACTAGTTACAACTGGAGCTGGATGGCCATTATCCATGGTACGTTGAAATAAGCGTTTTTCAGAGACCCGATGGTAACCGTTCCCCATGCTCATGATCGCCACTAGGCAAGCATATCCCAGCACATCTACAGCAGCATCTGACAATTCAAGTGCGCAGCGGTCGCTATCTGAATCCATTTTTGCCAATTCGTCTTTGGTGACTTTTTGCATCCTCATACGGCTTGAGTGGAAAGTAAAACGCTCAGCAAATAGAGCTTCCCTAGCCCGTAATATAGCCGGGATCTCCGTTTCCATCGTGGTGTTGGATGAAGGTACAATTTGCCCGATCCGATATGTTCGCACTAAATTCATTGCCCTACCCCCCCAAACGGTTCTTCTGAGCTGGGAAAAACATTTAATTCATCGATATCTTGCCCTTGGTGATTAAAGCGTGCAGCAGTCAGCGGGCGACGATTTACCTGTAAATCAAAAATATCAAACCGATTATAGTGCCCAGTAATATCATGCATTTGCCGTGGCTGAATACAACGATTCAAATCAATCTCACCATACACAATGCCTTCTTTGTCAACCAATGGTTCACCAATCACCCGCCCATCAGGGCCGATAATGCCAGAAAAAGCACTATTAGGCCGCGCCAGTAAGTCACGGGCTTCTGGATGAGAGGCAGACATCGCCTCAATAATTTCCTCTGATACTGTTGAGCAAGCAATAATGGTGAATACTTTGCCTTCAAAACAGTGTGCAGAAGCGCGCAGACGAATAGCATCCGCCATATCGTAATCTTTTGGCGCAACGGGTAAAGCAATATAGCTGGCGATATGCACTAATTCCCCTTGGGCTAATAAAGCAAACCTCGCTAAGGTATTGGTATTTTCCCCGCACGCTAGGGCCCCCAATGGCCCAATACTCGTTTGGTGCACTTTTAATGAAGAGGCATCCCCATTGGCCCACGTCAGTTTTTCCGCCCATGTCGGTACCAGTTTGCGATGACGGCCTAAAATTTGCCCCTCATCCGAAATGGTGACTAATGTATTGTACAAAGTCGCGATGCCTGTAGGGCTGCGCTCATTGACCCCAATAACAACGTTAATGTGATGGCGTGCCGCAGCTTGCGCGACTTTTTGAATTTCCGGCCCCGGAACTTCGATTGCCGATTTACACAGTTTTTCAAACCACGGACTGCCGTCAATTGGGTTCATTACCCAACTCCAATACGGATAGCCTGCAATAAAAACCTCTGGAAAAGCCACTAATTTTGCACCGTTATCTGCGGCTTCCTCAATTAACCGACACACTTTATCCACAGTTGCGTCAGTGTCTAAAAAGACAGGAGCCGCCTGTACTGCTGCTGCTTTAAAACATTGAAGTTCTAACATGCTTCCCCCTTACACTGACACAACCGGATGACGCAATTCACCAATGTGTTCAACATAGGCCTCTATCACATCCCCCGGCCAAACCCACTCTTGAGGAGAGCGCCCCGCACCAACCCCCTCAGGCGTCCCAGTAGCAATAATATCCCCTGGCTCTAACGTAATACCTTGGCTGATATCTTCAATCAATGTATTCACATTGAATAACATATGACGGGTGTTTGAATCCTGTTTGGTCACACCATTCACTTTTAAGTTCAGGTTTAAATTATGGGGATCAGGGATTTCATCAGCAGTTACAATACATGGGCCAAACGGTGCATAAGTGTCTTGCCCTTTAGAGTAAATCCATTGCCCAGCACGGCGGCAATCACGCGCACTCATATCTATCATCAAGCTATAACCAAATACATAATTGAGGGCATCTTTAGCTGCAACCCTTTTCGCACGAGTCCCAATGACCACAGCAAGTTCGACCTCCCAATCTAATTGTTGGGTGATCTGCCCGTTATGTTCGATAGCCTCTCCAGGGCCAATTACGGTCGTTGGCGGTTTAGAAAAAATAACCGGTTGTTTAGGCAATTCTTTCGAAGTATCTAAAGTACGACTGGACTCAGCAACATGCTCTACATAATTTAAACCTATGCCAAAAATATTTTTACGCGGACGAGGAATAGGCGCTAAAATTTTCACATTTTGCACTGGCCATGCCGTACCCGCAGGAAATAACCCTTGGTAGATATTAAGCAACTCAGTACCCACGCGTACGCCTTGAGGGCCTAAATCAATAAAATCCAACATATTATCTGGTAGATATTGCCCCTGTTCTTCAGCTAGACGAGCTAAATCCACGACTTGCTGGTCAACAATAGCCCCTAAACGAGCAGCGGCAGTTACATCAGAACGGTAAGTTATTAAGCGCATATGATTTCTCCTTGAGTGCCACTTAGAATTGCACTCAGTTTCACGTAAAATTAGTTAATTAAAACCAGACAAAATTGTTATCAATAACTCAGCCTGTTAAGAGGCCACCTTTTGGTGCCCATCGTTATCTACTAAGGCTTCTTCGTAATACAGGCCTAAAGACTGCATCACGGGTAAATCATTAAAACAAAACAGACATGCGTCATCCGTTTGTGAAATATTGACGTGTTCATGGAACATCCACGACGGTACGCAGAAAATGTCACGCTCTTGCCAATCAAAGCGCTGGCCATTAATCACTGAATAACCTTGACCTTTCGCAACTTGATAAATAAAGCTCCCCGTATGGCGATGGGCTTTGCCCACAAACCCCGGTCGTAGCAATTGCATACTAGCCCCAATTGTCGGCATCACTGCCCCTCCCGTTAATGGGTTGGTGTAGTGCATCAAAATGTCATCAAATACCGAGCCATCCGCGACTTTTGCCGCACGACGTAATGCATCGTAAGTTGGCCCCCATTGATATTTAAATAATGGGGAATACGGTTTATCCCAGCCGATATCATGTGGCCTTAACGCAGTGCCGCCCCACATGCCAACAGGGTAATCAAGTGGGCGTGTCTGTACTTGGTGTAAATCAGGGTGAACTTTATAGAAACCGGCTTCCATGGCATTAACCAATGGAATATCAAGGCCATCTTGCCAAATGCACGGTAAACCATCTTCCGCTACCCCATGCTCATGCCATGTGCCGTTAGGTGTGAGTACAAAGTCGTTAGCTTCTAGCATCATTTTCTGCCCTTCTACGATGGTATAAGCACCACGACCTTCCATAATAAAACGCAACGCCGAAGAGGAATGAGCATGAGCAGAAGCGGCTTCTCCGGGATGCATGACTTGCAGACCGGAATACAACCACCCCACGGCGGCCGCCACATCTTGACGACCGGGGTTATTCAGGTAAATCACACGACGCCCTGCTTTTTCTGGGGTCACTAATTCCACCGAACGCAACACATGCTCACGTAGGTCACGGTAACGCCACAAAACTGGCACAGAACTAGACTGAGGTTGCCACGGCTCTATTTTGTTTGCGACTGTCCATAAAGCGCCAGTTTTTAGTGCATCCAGTTGTTGGTAATACGCGACAAGTTCAGGGGTGTCAGCTACATCAGCTCGACCCGCCACATTTTCACGATATTGGTCATGGGACTGTGTTCTCATGCTATTTTCCTCTTCATTTGCCAACGCCCTTAGCGTGACCTCAACGATTGGGTAAGCTGTTGGCGCCCGTATTCATACGCTGCTGGCCACTGTGTTTCCCAGCCATAGCGAGCACATTCATGTAATAACCATGCTGGGTCAGATAACAATGGACGCGACAATGCACATAAATCTGCCCGCCCTGCTGCGATAATGCTGTTAACTTGGTCAGCGTCGGTGATCGCCCCAACGGCGATCACCGGGACCCCGGCTTCGTTACGAATGCGGTCAGCCATTGGTGTCTGGTACATCCGGCCATACACCGGCTGCTGTTGCGGCGAAACCTCCCCTGAAGAACAATCCACCATGTCGACTCCCACTTGTTTCATCGCACGAGCAATTTGCACCGCATCATCTACAGTGGTCCCCCCGTCTACCCAGTCGGTACTGGAAAGACGTACTGACAATGGTTTTGACCACACTTGGCGTACTGCGCTGATCACTGCCAATGGAAAACGCAGGCGATTTTCTAACACCCCGCCATACACATCGGTACGTTGGTTGGTTAATGGAGAAATAAAGCTCGACAGTAAATAACCATGACCAGCTTGTAATTCAAGCCAATCAAACCCTGCTGCCTCAGCACGCTTGGCAGCGGCGACAAATTGGTTAGTTATTATTGCCATTTGTGCTTCAGTAAGTTCTGCCGGTGTTTGTGAAATATTGGGTAAATACGGTAGAGCAGAAGCAGAAACTAGTGACCAGTTCCCTTCTTTCAGCGGGTGATTTTCATTTTCCCAACCACGCTGAGTTGACCCTCGACGCCCTGCATGACCCAATTGAATACCAATTTTGGCACTGGTATTTTGATGTATAAAAGTCGTTATGCGCTGCCATGCCGAGACTTGCTCGTCATTCCATAACCCAGCACACCCCTCAGTGACACGTGCATCTGGGGCGATAGCCGTCATTTCTGCCATGACTAACCCTATTCCTCCTAACGCACGGCTCCCTAGGTGTACCAAATGGAAGTCTTCAACCACGCCTTGATTGGCGCTGTATAATAAGGTCGGTGAAGCCACCACACGGTTACTCAAGGTAACCCCACGTAACTGATAAGGTGTCAGCATTGGCGGTATATTGACTGGTGGTGTGACACCCGCTTGCGCGGCGAACCACTGTTCGTATTTTTCCAGCCAAGGAGTATCACGAACACGCAGATTTTCATGGGAAATACGTTGAGAGCGCGTTAACAAAGAATAAGCAAACTGCTCGGGAGCAAGGTTTTCATAGCGGCTAACATTTTCGAACCACTCGGTGGAATTACGCGCTGCATTCTGAATTTTCAGGACTTCCACGCTACGTACTTGCTGATAATGTGCTAGCCCATTGCGTAAATCACCTTTTGCAGTTTTCAAGCTTTCACACAGCTCAATCGCATCTTCTAAGGCTAATTTGGTGCCTGAACCGATAGAAAAGTGCGCAGTGTGAGCCGCATCCCCCATTAACACGATAGGTACATCTTTCCCTGATGTTGGTTGAGTCCAGTGTACCCAGTTATCACAAATGACCCGCGGGAAACGGATCCAAATTGCTGCGCCACGTAAATGCGCAGCATTAGCCATCAATTTTTCCCCTTCAAGCCATGGAGCAAACAAGTTTTCACAGTAGGTAATCCCATCTTCTTGCGACATCTGGTCAATACCTGCTTTTAGCCAAGTTTCTTCTGTCGTTTCAACGATAAAGGTTGATAACCCTTCTTGAAATTGATAGGCATGAACTTGGAACCAACCGTGTTCATTTTCGGTGAATAGGAAGGTAAATGCATCGAAAATCTTTTTAGTACCTAACCAAACAAAACGGCAACGACGCGGGTCAATATCTGGTTTAAATACCTCTTCATAACGCGTACGTACCGCGCTGTTAATACCATCGGACGCAATGACTAAATCGGCTTGGTACTGACGGGCGATGTCTTGATCGTCCGTGACTTGAGTTTCGAATACTAGCTCGACACCTAGTTCAAGGCAGCGGTCTTGCAAGATATTGAGTAATTTTTTACGCCCTATACCAATAAAGCCATGCCCCCCACTGCGGTGGCAAGTCCCTTTGAAATGCACATCAATGTCATCCCAGTGACTGAATTCCGCAGCAATGGTCTCTGCCGACTCAGGGTCTGCACGGCGTAAGTTATGCAGTGTTGCATCTGAAAATACGACCCCCCACCCAAAAGTGTCATATGGCCGATTGCGTTCCACTACCACAACCCGATTTTGAGGATTTTGCCGTTTCATCAGTAACCCAAAGTACAAGCCTGCAGGCCCACCACCAATACATACAATATTCATCATATTTCCCCTTTTGCGCTTACGGGTTGTTGAGCAGTTAACGCCTGATACAGAATGTCGGGTATAGGAATAGCTTGATGTGTCACTAGCGAGGTGGTGACATAAGTTTGTGTCACTTGCATGCGTAATTCCCCCTCTCGCCCTATGCAGCGCTGACGTAAGGTCAAAGATTTGCTACCAATACGTTCGACATGAAGCTCTAGCATCACTTCATCCCCCATACGGCTAATCGCGGTAAACTCAGCGTCTAAGTGTACGGTCGGCAACCCAAACCGTTGTTCAAGGATATAACCGGCAAACCCTTGAGGAATGAGTTCATCAAACCAGTGTTCAAGTAGGTTGTTAAACATCACAAAATACTGGGGATAAAAAACGATCCCAGCAGGGTCACACTGCGAAAAATGAATTTTATGTGGTCTAGAAAATTTCAGTAAGCTCATGATTTACCCTTAATTTATAGCCAGCCGTTGGCGACATTTTTCTAATTCTTTTCCATGTTCATCAGCCAATGCAGCTTCACGCAGTTCCCGCAAATTAATTGGCGCTAACTTACTACCCTGCTGGGCAACGATATCCATTAATATTTGGAAATTACGCAACCCTCGAGCATGTGTATCGCTATACCCCTTAACCACACGCTGGCACTGCGTAATTTCTGCAGCTAGTGCAGGGTTGGTTTGTGCAGCCTGAGCCACTAGCTCTAGCCACTTTTCAATCCGTTGTGTTTCAAGTTGATAACGTAACGTCGAACGCCGTCCTTTTCGCCAAGCAGCTAATAGATACAACTGTAAAAAACCAAAGAAAGAACTGGTAGTGATGGTGCGCCCTTTTTCTGTCACTTTGCGAAGCGCTTTGTGTAACCAATGTGGACGCATTAACCAGCGACCTAAATTTTTGGGAAGCGTTTCGCAGATTTCTTCAATGCGTGGATGCATAAATTCATTGATATTCAATAATTGGTTATCTTTTGCCTGTACTTCATCGCGTACTCGCGCAAATCGGCTATCACGGATTTTCAGGTCAGCCACACGGATGGTGTCCTCATAAGACATCCAAAGGGCCAAATGGCGTGCAAGTGCCCGCTGTAACCGCTCATCTTGGCCACCATTTTGCGCAAACAGGTTATTAAGGCGATTCAAGTACAACGTGGCATAAGCAGGGTCTTGGTAATCAATAAGCCGACGGATGCCTTCGGTGACCAGATAATGCACATGAGGAGAAAATTCATTTTCGACACGCGCTAGTAACGCTGAAACTTGCTTGTTTTTAGGTGTATGTATCACGTTTTGTGCTGATGGCGCTTGGTAAGGCTCTTCCGGGTGTACTGACTTTTCAGCACCTAATGCGAAAGCACGCAAGCTTGGTTTTACACCGACGCCACCACGAACAATCGTTTCCTCAAATTGCGTGCGGCTAAAGGGTAAGACCCCTGAACCAAACAACGCACCAAATAGAACCGCGCTGATGACACTGCCTGTATCCTGTGCCGCTTGTGACATATCAAAATGAATAAACTGGCGGGCAGATGAACTTGCGTGACGAATAAGTGCTTGGCTATCGACGCGCCCATCTCCCATCGCTGACTTTTCAGCAATTGAGTAAACACGGTGTGTCGAGCTGATTAAGGTCGTCCGTTCTGGTGTAACAAAACCCCGTTGAACTGCTCTGCCCGCTTCCATTAACTCAGAAGCCAGTACTACATCAACATCACCCGGCATAGGCATCAGGGCTAAAACTGGGCGTGGCGTTTGTAAGTTATCTGCGCCAGGAAATAACTCGACATAATAAATCGTCGCTCCCGTACGCTGGGCAACACCAGGTACTGAAGTTGTTTGCGCAAAATAACCATTTTCTTCGCCTAGATTGACTATCCAATCCGCAAGAACTCCGCCACCTTCACCACCCATCGCTAAAATCGCTATTTTGATGGGCTGCAATGCTATTGAGGATGAAAGCATTTATTCCCCCTTAAAAACTGAATTGTTCACGACGACGCGAATCACGACGTTGTAAATAACCAATAAACCAACCTCGAATACGGTGGCATAGCTTGTCCCAGCCAGTTGGATTAGTGATAATCTGGGCTTTAAAAAATGAAGGGCATAAAACAGCGGCATGAGAAACCTCACCGCATAAGCCGCAGCCCACACAGCTATTCATTACTGTTGCAACTGGGTCAGTTCTCAATGGGTCTTGGTTGGGCTTGATGGATAAAGATGGGCACCCTGATAAACGAATACAGGAGTGATCTCCCGTACATGTATCAGGGTCGATACCGAAACGTTCACGCACGACTCGTTTACCCGCAGCAACATCAGTACGAACCTTTTTCTTTTCACGTCGCTGTTTATTCAACATACATTCGCTTTGTGCAATGAGGACTTTTGGCCCTTTCTCATCAGTAGTTAAAGCTTCACGTAATGTGTTAGTCATGGTTTTCAGGTCATAAGTGTGTTTAATGGTTTTAACCCAATTCACACCGACCCCTTTCACGGCCTTTTCGATTTCATGGCCCGTGCTACGCGTTGGGTTTAAAGCGGTTGATGAAAGAATATCTTGTCCACCCGTTGCTGATGTATAGCTGTTATCAACAACAATGGTTAAATTATCACTACGATTAAACACGCTATTCGCAATACCACTGGTTAAGCCGTTATGCCAAAAGCCGCCATCACCCATAACTGAAATAGCGCGCTTCCCTGCTTTTGCATTCAAGGCCGCAGCACCCGCACCTCCCAGCCCATATCCCATGGTGGTATTACCTAAATTAAAAGGAGGCAGTATGGAAAATAAATGGCAACCAATATCTGCACTGACATGGTGTTCACCCAATTCACGTTCAACCAGTTTCATCGCAGTAAAAATAGGCCTTTCTGGGCAGCCAGTACAAAAACCGGGTGGGCGTGCATGTACCGAGCTATCTAATGTTGGCTCTGCTGCATTCACATATTCAGGTAGAGGGTCATCAAGCTGTTGAGTGGCAATGTTAATGGTTGGAATACGGATTTGCTTTGCAGCGGCTTTAACTTGAGGCTCAATTTTTCCGTAATGTTCAAGGAAAGAACGCAAGCCAGCAAGCACAGTCGCTGTATTGTATTCACCTGCCATCGGCAACATATCCTTGCCATGTAATTCAATATCAATATTTCGTTGGCGTAGGATATTTGCTACGTTTTGCTCTACAAAGTTCGGTTGCCCTTCCTCTAGAATAAGAATGGCCTTTTTATTGCGGCAAAAACGCTCAAATTCATCATCAATTAGAGGATAGGCCACATTCATCACGTATAACGGTATTTGGCTGTTACCAAAAACATCCGCTAATCCAATTTGATTTAAAGCGCGGATCAACGTGTTATAGCACCCCCCTTGTAATGCAATGCCCACATCTTCTGCGTCTTCAGCAAAAAATTCATTCAGCTCACGCTGTTGGATAAATTTAATTGCAGCAGGCCAACGTGCTTCAATTTTTTCTTTTTCGTGCAAGAAACTTGCTGGCGGCAAAACAATACGGCTAACGTCTCTTGTCGGGTTTTCGAGGGCATCTTTTACGGTAAATTTAGGGTGTTGATTATCAGAGCAAATGAATTGCCCATGAACATGGCAAGAGCGAATACGCATCTGTAACATGACAGGCGTATTACTCGCTTCAGAAAGATCAAACCCATCTTTTACCGCTTGAACAATAGATGGCAAATTAGGACGAGGGTCAAGTAGCCACATTTGAGACTTCATCGCGAAAGCATGGCTACGCTCTTGCATAATAGATGAACCTTCGCCGTAATCTTCCCCAACAATGATCAGTGCCCCACCCAGTACCCCGCCAGAGGCTAGGTTTGCTAGAGCATCAGAAGCGACGTTAGTACCCACAGTTGCTTTAAAAGTCACTGCTCCACGAAGAGGATAGTTCACGGAAGCCGCGAGGGTTGCGGCCGCCGTTGCTTCACTGGCACTGTTTTCAAAACGTATTCCATACTCAGATAAAATATCTTGTGCGTCAGCAAGTACATCCATTAAGTGTGAAATAGGCGCACCTTGGTAGCCAGCTACATAAGAAACACCTGATTCCAATAGTGCTTTTGTGACAGCAAGAATGCCTTCACCACTAAACGTTTCCCCTTGCCCTTGTCGTAATTTTTCAACTTCTTGTATAAACGATCGCTCAGCCATTTTTACCTCACCCGTAAACGTCAGAACGTTTTTATCTTTTTTGTGTTTCTTTCTTGTATCCTTTTTGTTAATGAAAGGTCAATCCATGATTAATCATGGATATTAGATTTATGCAGAGAGTGGATAAGGCTTGCAGATAGGGGACAAATCGCCAATGAAAACAACTAGAAAATACTCTTTTTCAGCAAAATAACTGAAAAGAATTAACCTCAAAAAATAAATTGATGATGCAAAAAATAATATAATTGCAGTAAATAACCCCTATAAAAATAAAGGTATTAGCTATTTAATTCAACATAACAAAACTAACTAGATAATTAATTTGATAAATTCACTAACCGATAGATAAATAGAAACAACAATATGATAAATCATGAATAATTAGCTAATTAAATTATTAAAATAACGTTATATTTTATATTGTTAGCACCATCACAATAACCACATAGTTTCTATTTTTTTGCATTTTTTGGATAGTTTCTGCACGTTTTTAGCTAGGTAAGGAAAACTGTTTATGCTATGTTCAATTCACATTTGGTTAAAAAATAATTAATGAAATGTTAATTAAAAATGGAATATAACTGCTTTTATCCTGAATAGTGGATCACTCTTCTCTTAAAAAGAAGTGTCACATCATTAATCGTATACAATAACCATTTGAATTAATTTATAAAAAATATAAAAAATGATAACAATGCAGCTAAAGATTGACCAAATATGAAATAAAGCTGAAAAATAATTTTGGAGGTACCTCCGATGTTGAGCAACTCGTGGCCCCATTCACCTGCACCTCAGATTGAAAATCAGCTCTGTTCTTCCGAGCGCTTATTGTTTACATCCGCAGATCCCGAGGAGATCAAGTCCATGGTTGGTCGGGTGATGAAGCCCCATCAGTTTCATTTACTCAACCCACATCAACGCCTTGATGCCCGTATGCATTATATTCCCATGGGGGATATTTCGCTGAGCCGTCTACGATATGGCGCTGATGTTACTATTGCTCCAGGGCAACTGCAGGACTTTTTCCTAGTACAAATGCCGTTGTCTGGCAGTGCGACCATTGAAAGTGGCGGAAAATGTATAGAATCCACACCACAAATGGCATCGTTACTTAGCCCAGAAGAATCAACAACCATGCGTTGGAATAGCGATAACGATCAGTTTATGTTGCGTATTTCTCGCTCCTTACTAGAACGGTCTTTAGTTGGCCAGCTAGGACACACTTTAGATAAACCATTAGTTTTTCAGTTGGGTTTTGCATGGCAATCCTGTATTGCATGGCGCACCTTAATGAATTACTTAATTGAATGTGCCACACGTACACCGGATCTACTACAACATAAGTTGATCACCACACAAGTTGAGCAATTGGTTTCTGTCACTCTTCTCTCCACCCAAGGCCATAACTATACTGAAGATTCTGGAATGCGCAGAGCCACAATCCGTCCTCGCCATGTCAGGCGTGTGCAGGAATACTTAGAAGCTCATGCCCATGAACCTATTACAGTTGAGCAACTAGCCCACATTGCGGGAGTCAGTTTACGTAGCTTATATGCCGGCTTTAAAGAGTTTTTAGATATTAGCCCAATGCAATATCTACGCGATTTACGAATGGAACGGGTAAGAGCCGAACTGCTTTCTGGGGAAGCGACCAGTGTCACGGGAGTCGCATTACGTTGGGGATTTGCTCATATGGGACGTTTTAGTGCGGAATATAAACAACGATATGGTGAAACGCCGAGCCAAAGTCTGAAAAAAGCCTAAATGATGTCTTACACAAAGCCCTACATCGCTATTTTAACACGGTGTAGGGCTTTAATTTATTATACTCGTTAGAATGGAATGGCCGCTTTTAAATAAATTTGCGATCCTTCTGGGCGGTTTCTCACTTCAAAATCTTTTTCCCATTTAGCCGTAAATAACCAGCCTTGAGGGTTGGCATAACGAATGGATGGCCCTATCGAATAGGCTCGGGCTTTTCCTTGTGCTGAATTTGGCCCACTATCATTTGTTGTTTGCATAAAAGCATACCCGCCAATCCCTGCAACCCAACCATTTCCAAAGCCCCAGCCTAAGCCATAATCAGCATGAAATGCTTGGCCTGAACGTGTTTTTGTATCGTTATTACGGAAGTTAAAATCATACATCATTTTTAAATCGGCATTCACACCAACTGGGGGAATATAACTTATTGCCCAGACAGGCTGTAATGCCCAGTAATTTTTCCCCAGACTTGATGGGTCAGTTTTACTGTATTTCCCTGTTGGGGCGTAGGCATCTAACCCCACCACATAGTGTAAATCTGCCGATGGATGAAAACCTAAGGCTGGTCCAAATGTCACATCGCCAAGGCCACGGCTGTTGTCTTTCTGACCTGCTGCCTTTGCGGTAACATCCAATAATGGCACAATCGTATGGAAAGCTAAGTCACCACCAAACACTTTTTGGTCTGTCACCCAAATCAGCCTTGGCGCTAATACATTCACATTTACACTAAAACCCGGCACAGGGATTTTATCCCCTTTGTTATCGCGAATACTGTCATAATGCGCATTTCCACCATATATCAGTACATGGACACCTTGTGGTGGTAGCGCCCCTGACATAAAGTTTTCGAGACCATCGGGATAAACACCTAATCCACCACCTTCGGTAGCGACCGCACCAAATGAAAGAATACTGAGACACGAACCTGCAACAAGCCTACTGATTATTTTTGTTTTCATCATATTTCCTGCCATAGTGGGTTGTCTTACTGTGTGTGCTTTGCCTGCGATAGTACAAATCCATTGCTGATTTATTTATGTCCTACGTTTGACTGCCAATTTTTGTGCAACAAGGTAACCAGAGCCACCACCAAGCCCGGGGCCGGGATGTGTTGATGCGCCAATATGAAAGAGATTTTTTACTGCTGTTTGATGTGCTTTTGTTTGCCCCGTCGCCGCAAAAGGGCGTAACCAAAAGAATTGGTCTGGTGAGCAAGTCCCTGAGTAAGGATCACCGCCGACGAGATTGCAGTTATAGCGTTCAAGATCAGCTGGAGAAATCGCTTTACGGCCGACAATCAGTGAAGAGAACCCCGGCATAACTTGTTCTAAACGCTGCTGTATCCGATCAGCTACTGCTTCACGCACTTGCTCATTCCACTTTCCATCTTCTGGAATTGAAATTTCACCAGCACTATCACCTTTTAAGGTGCGAGGAAGCTCCTGCATTTGAACCCATAAAATCCACCCTCCATCGGGGGCCCTGCTTGGGTCAAGCGCTGTCGGCTGACCAATACCAAACGTCGGTTTATCAGGTAAGTAACCGTTATTCGCTTGGGCCACAGACAAACAAACCTGTTCCATACTTTCCGTAAAATGAACCAAAGGAACATGAAGAAGCTCAGGGTTACACCAAGGAGGAGGAGCACTCAGTGCAAAATGGATTTGCATCCCCGCACGCCCATAACGATAACCGTTTGACCTTTGCTTTATTTGTGGGGAAACATTATCAAGCAATACGCCATATAACTGAGTCGGGGTAACATTGCATATCACGCTCTCTGAAGCGCTAATGTCCTGCCCATTAGCCCTAACCCCTGTTGCTCGGCTATTCTTCCCAAAGCCTTGAGTAATAATTTTTTCAACGTGCATCCCTGTTTTGAGCTGCCCACCATGGGCTTCGATAACCTTCGAAAACGCCTCAACAATGCGCTCGCTCCCACCTTTTACAACAGGCATACCACCAGCAACTACCGCTGCAAATGTGAGTTTCCCAATTAGCGCAGAACTCGCTTCATCAGGCCCTAACCCTGTATGTAATACCCAAGGCGCCATTAAAGCTCGGCTAAAATCATGTTGTAGCTCACGCTCAGACCAACGGCGAAAGCTTTCTATTCCAGACTTAGCAAAATCCAATAACCCATCTACACCTCGTTTGCGCCATTGCGAAAATAATAATTTCAACATGCCCGCACTGTATGGGTTTTGCCCTAATAAACCAAATGTCAGTGCTGCGTCTTGGTTAAATAGCGTCTCTGCCATTTTACGAAATGTCGTACCGTCTCCCGGTGCTAAACTATCAAGTTGCTTTGCTGCTTCAGCAATATCGCGCTTTAATGCAACAGACTGACCATCTGGCTGAACTAACCCTGTCGAATAATCACATTGGCAAAACTCTAAACCATATTTTTTTAAATAAGGTTCGAGTTCCTGATAACCGGGACTGCCTACGAATAACGAATACCAGCAAGACAGTAAGTCGTGGGTATACCCCTCAAATAAATTTTCAGTACGAATGCAGCCCCCTAAGCGGTCATTACGCTCTAGAACCAGTACTGATTTACCGCGTACCGCCAATAAGGCGGCACACATTAATGAGTTCATCCCGCTGCCAACAACAATGACTTGAGGGTGAGAGTGTGTTGTCATAAATCACCCCACCAGCGCTAGTACACGTAATGGGCTACCTGAGCCCCCTTCAATTTTTAAAGGAGCGGCAACAATGACGACGCCAGTTGCAGGTAATTTATCGAGGTTTTTTAAACATTGTAGGCCATATTTATTGCTGCCATGCATCAATGTGTGACAGGGATATGCAATTGGCCAACGATAAGATTGCCCTGCATCAGTATTAATAGTCTCAACACCAAACCCTTTCACATCACGCTCATGAATAAGCCACTCAACCGCTTCTTGCGATGGTCCGGGTGTGTGTGCACCATCTTCGTGCATATTTACATATTCCACAGGGTTATCGGCCTTTTTTGACCAATCCGTCCGAAATAATACCCATGCCCCTTTTGGGATTTTGCCGTGTTTGTGTTCCCATTGTTGTAGAAACTCTACCGTCAGTACCCAATCTGCATTGTTAGCCACTTCTTGGCTGGCATCGACCACAACCGCTGGTGCCACAAAATTTTCGACAGGGATCGTATCTACGGTATTATTGGCTTGGTCTTTGCCGCTTATCCAATGAATAGGTGCATCAAAATGGGTTCCTGTATGTTCCCCACAACTAAAATTATTCCAATACCACCCAGGGCCGTTATCATCGTAGCGGGAAATTTGTTCCATACTAAATGACCATACTTGCCCAAATTGTTCGGGTAACTGCAAGGCAGGAAACGATGGGGATAATGTCTGCGTCAAGTCAACAACGCGAATATTGCCCTGTTGCAATTCTTTTACGAATGTCATCAATGCTGGCTGGTTCATAATCTCTCCTACACCTAAAGGGCTTCATGTAAAGCGGTAAACGTGCCACCATGGAAAACCAGCGGCTTACCTGTCTCACTGCTAATCCGCCGAACATGTCCCACCATTAATAGGTGATCACCGATATGGTCTTGTTTATGATTTTCGCAAACTAAGGTGGCTATCGCGCCATGTAGCGCGGGGACACCTTCTGGCGTTACATGGGTCGCCACATCTGCAAATTTATTTTCGATGCGTGGGTTAGCAAAACGCATGGCCAGTTCTTGGTGCTCTTTACCTAAAATATTGATAGTGAAATGACGGCAATCACGAAACACAGATAAATTTGGTGAATGGTTAACTAGGCTCCATAACACCAATGGTGGGTCGAGTGATAACGATGCAAATGAGTTAATTGTTAACCCAACGTCACGGCCATCCGCTGCACGTGTGATCACAACCGCGACCCCTGTTGGATAACAACCGAGTAAATTGCGCAAGGCTTTAGGTTCAAATTCGGTATGGCCCCATTCCCTATCACACATGAATGTATCCTCTGCAATCATAGACATATTGGACTCCCCTTTTAGGCTCGAGCTTCTTCCATCATTTGTGATTGGATGTAAGCCTCGCAAGCTGCCCCATCTTTCCACCAAGGAAATAAGACTGGTGGGTAGTTGAATGCATTAGCGATAGTATGAGAGAGAGATGGCAACTGTTGAGCGGCATCCAAGAGATGTAAAATATGCGGTTCAGGAGGAGCCAATAAAGAGTTTGTCCACTCAACAACATAGCGACCATATTTCCAGAATTGTTCGAAAGTGTCGTTCATCCACTGGGCGGTATAAGGTTTATCTCCATGCGCTAAGATAGCGTCATAGTAAACTTTGCTGGCTTTCGTCGCATTGTTTGAACCTTGCCCTGTCAACGGATCATTGGTGACTAGCGCATCACCTAAGCCGAACACAATTTTACCTGATGGCAGCGTTAACACGGGCTTACGCACTGTCGGCGCAAATCGTCCCGCTAGAATACCGTTATCATCTGTTAGCTCAATGTTATGGCAGCGCTCCCCTTCCCATGGTAAATAGGTGTTAAGGATCTTTTTACTGTAAGCCAAATGTTCTTGGGGAGTACGCGCCTCGTTCCATTGGTCCATTGGCCCACCGGGGACCCCTTCAAAGACCATAATGTGGCAATCACCGCTGTTCGTCAGAGAAGGGAATACGAAATATTCACCAACTCCAGGGATCAAGTTAAATGAAACTTGTGAATATTCAGGGGTTGGTAACATGCCGTGGACATAGGTCAATGCCAAAGCTCGCTGAGGTTTATCATACGGCGAACGGGTTTCATCACGCTCAAGGAGCTTGACTATTTCACCTTTGCCCCCTGCTAATATTACTAAATCATGGGTTTCCGCTAGGCGTTCGAGCTCTGCAATACCCACATCTTCAATACGTAAATTACCGCCACGAGCCGCAAATAGCTCCATCCAATATGGCATTTTGATACGCTGATCAACGGCTTGCGCATAGTTATCTAAGCGAGACCGCCATGTGATGGCTTTTTCACCCGCTTTTTCTGGATGTGGAACCGTAAAACCAATACCTTCAACGGGTGGGCAATCTTCTTCCCAAAAATTTAGCCCTAAATCACGCTCAAATTGTAGTGAAATATCGAACATGCACTGGCTCGACATCACACGGCCTTTTTTCACATCATCTGGCGTACGGTTTGTTGCAACTGTGACTTCATAGCCTTTATCGAGCAAGCCTAAAGCTAATGGCATACCCGCTTGACCACCACCTACGATAGCAATACGACGCATAGTATTTTCCTCTGCAAAGTCTTTAATATGGTGTCTTATTCAGCAAGACGGGGAATTGCGGGTTTAGCCTGTTCGGGTCCCATAGCCGAGTAACCGCCATCAACGGCGTAATCTGCGCCAGTGACAAAGCTCGCTAGGTCAGAAAGAAGGAACGCGACAACTTGAGCAACTTCTTCAGGGTCGCCAACGCGTTTTAATAAGTGATAATCCGCAGCTACGCGGTCTGTTTTTTGCCGGTTGCCCCCCGTTATTTCATCCATGACACGAGACCAAGTCCAACCCGGTGACACAGAGTTCACACGGACCCCGTCCTGCGCATAATCCATCGCTTGGCTACGAGTGACCTCTAACATAGTGGCTTTAGATGCGGGATATAACCAACGACCAGTTTGCGCAATGCTAGAAGAGATACTGGTGAAATTAACTATCGCCCCTTTACCCGACTTCGCTAAATGAGGTTTGGCAAACTGAGCCGCCATGACGGCACTGACAACATTAATATTTAAGGCAGTTAGCCAATCTTGCCTTGTGGATGACTGGCCTTCATCAAGATAAGTGGCGGCCAGATTAACTAAAAAATCGAGTTGACCATATTTTTGCGCAACACGGTCAATTCCCTGCTTAAGCTGCTGATCATCGGTAATATCTACTGGAAGAAAATCAATATTCGGCTCATTTTGAACAACTTTTTCACCATTCACTGCATCAATATCAAAAATAGTGACCGTCACGCCGTAATCGCTCAATATTTTCGCCACGGTTGCACCAATTTTGGTCGCACCTCCGGTAACGATGGCAATTTTACTATTTAAACCTCTCATCTTCGGCATCCTCTTTTTTACTCTCATTTAATTACAATGATTTCACAAAAAATTAACATGACGAATAATTACGCAAAAATAGCCAAAAGCTGTAGCCGATGGACGCAAAAATTATCCATTCAGTGCGGCAATTTAAATAATAATGTGTTGATATACCTAAACAAATAGCCACTTTTTGCAGTGGCTATCCAAATGGTGAGAAATGTGATGGGATGCAGGTAAGGGGAAATGACTTATGGGCGTTCCAAAATTCGTGCGCCGGGGCCTCTTTTTCCCAATACATCATCAGGGTTGCGAAGCGGGCAATCACTCAGTGATAAACAACCACAGCCAATACAATTATCTAATTCATTGCGCAAACGAGTTAACTGCCTGATCCGCTTATCTAAAGAAGAGCGCCACTGGGTGGACATTTCTTTCCATTGTTCCGATGTGAGTGAACTATTCGCAGGAAAACGCCCCAAAGCTTCTTGAATTTCATGTAGTGGTATCCCCGTACTTTGCGCAACTTTAATGATGGCAATATAACGCAGAACCACAGAGTGAAAACGTCGTTGATTTCCTTGCGTGCGTGTACTTTGGATCAACCCTTTTGACTCGTAAAAATGAACTGTCGACACCGCCACACCAGCACGTTTAGCTACCTCACCAACGGTTAATGCCCTTGTAAAATCTATTTTTTTTCCACTTTCTTTGCGTGGTTTTATCGCTTTCGTGTCTTTCTCTGTCATTTTTGCGTCCCTTAGCTTGACCTCAACTTAACTTAAGGTTTTATAGTGCCACCCTGCAAGTTTGTCAATTGACATTATTTTTTTAAAGGGGATAGGTTTATGCCATCGGTGATCACCAAATTGTTAGAAAGCAACAGCTTATGGATTATTGCTCGTTTGCTGATCTTGGTTTTATTTATTTCATCTGGTTTAGCCAAAGTTTTTGATTATGAGAATAGCCTTGCCGAAATGCGTGCTGCCGGTCTGCACCCGGATTGGTTTTTCAATATCGCATCTGCTTTTGTCATGTTAGCCGCTTCCGTTCTGGTGCTTTTCAACCGCCTTTTATGGCTTGGAACTGGTGCTCTAGCCGTATTTTTGTTTCTCACTATTGTGATTGTTCATACCTTTTGGAGCTATACAGGGGAAGAAGCCAAAATCGCTATGTTTTGGGCGATTGAGCATATTTCAGTCATCGGTGGCTTAATCGCTGTCGCTATTGCAGGGCATTTTCGAGGTCTTTATTTCGCGTTAAAAACGCAGAAATAGAAGGAAAATCTAATGAATAAAAAAACAATAATCATACTGTGTTCAATTTTAATTGCTGCAGGGGGCGGTAGTGCTATCTATTCTACCTATGCACAAAATGAAGATAATAAACAAGCTGCTTACCAGTACCCTCCCGTTAAAGTCGCGTTAGCCCCAGTCAGTTTAAACACGGCTCCACGAACTTTCTACGGAGTAGGTGAACTTGAAGCAGGAAGCCAAGTGCTAGTGGCAGCTGAAACCAGTGGCCGCATAACTAAAATTGCTTTTGGATCTGGTCAGCAAGTCAAAAAAGGCCAGCTATTAGTGCAACTCAATGATGCGGTTGAGCAAGCCGATTTATCGCGTTATCAAGCACAGTTGCGTAATGCTGCTCGTTTATACGAAAGAACCCGTTCCCTCGCAACACAGCATTTAGTCGCAGAAGCTCAAGTTGATAGTACACGGGCGGAACGCGATATCGCTCAAGGTTTGATCCGTCAAACCCAAGCTCTGATTGCGCAAAAAACCATCGTCGCACCTTTCGATGGCACAATAGGTATTCGCCAAGTACACGAAGGGCAATATTTGAGCCCCGGAGAAACTGTCGCTAGCCTTGTCAATACGAAAACATTAAAGCTCAATTTTTCATTAGATGAGCAGGCATCCCCCGAACTCCATCTGGGGCAGATTGTCGATATTACTGTCGATGCCTACCCAAATAAAACATTCCCAGCTCGGATCACTGCCATTGACCCATTAATCGGCAAATCTCGCACTATTGCCTTGCAAGCAACATTAGACAATAGCGATGGGACACTGAAAGCTGGCATGTACGCCAATGTCAATGTGGTGCGCCAAGTCAGCAATCAAGTCCTCACCATCCCAGAAACTGCGGTTACTTATACTGCCTATGGCGATACCGTATTCATTACGCAAGGCGAAGGCAGCGCCATGACAGTTAAACGCGTTTCGGTGAAAACGGGGCAACGTTGGGATGGAAAAATAGAAATAGAGCAAGGGTTAACTGCCGACGATAAAGTCGTGACTTCAGGGCAATTACGCTTAAACGATGGTTCTGCGGTGACACCTGTCGCACAAGACACCTTGTCTGAACCAATGACTCCGACCGTTCAAGGTTCTTAAGGAAGGCGCAATGAAATTTACTGATATTTTTGTTCGCCGGCCTGTCTTAGCTCTGGTCGTCAGCGCACTTATCGTGTTAATTGGCTTATTTGCACTAAGCAAGCTACCTATTCGCCAATATCCACAACTTGAAAGTGCAACTATTACCATTACGACACAATACCCCGGGGCATCAGCAAAGCTGATGCAAGGTTTTGTGACGCAACCTATTGCCCAAGCGGTTTCCTCAGTCGAGGGGGTCGATTATCTATCCTCATCCTCAGTACAAGGTAGCAGCCTTGTCACTGTACGAATGGAACTTAATCGAGACTCTACCCAAGCCCTTGCTCAAGTAATGGCTAAAGTAAACCAAGTTCGTTATAAGTTACCGAAAGAAGCTTATGACCCTGTTATTGAGCTTTCTTCTGGGGAATCCACCGCAGTTGCCTATATTGGCTTTTCCAGTACTAATTTATCGATACCAGCGCTAACGGATTATATCTCCCGCGTTATTGAGCCGATGTATTCCTCTATTGACGGCGTCGCCAAAGTCCAAGTTTTTGGTGGGCAACAACTTGCTATGCGTTTATGGCTTGATGCCGATAAGCTTGCAGGGCGAGGGCTAACAGCCGCCGACGTCGCGCAAGCTGTGCGCCAAAATAACTACCAAGCAGCTCCCGGAAAAATTAAAGGTGAATTCGTTATTTCTAACGTTTATGTCAATAGCGACCTCACCAATGTTGATGAATTCCGTGATCTGGTGATCCGAAATGACGGTAATGGATTAGTCCGCCTGAAAGATGTAGGAACCATTGAACTGGGCGCTTCATCCACTGAAACAAGTGGTTTGATGAATGGGGAGCCGGCTATTTACCTTGGTTTGTTTGCGACACCAACGGGAAACCCGTTAGTAATTGTTGATGGCATGAATCAATTAATGCCTGATATCACTAAAACCTTACCTCCGGGTGTTAAGGTGGAAATGGCATTTGAAACCTCACGCTTTATTAAAGCCTCTATTGACCAAGTGATCAGCACCTTAATTGAAGCCTTGCTTATTGTCATTGTGGTTATTTACCTGTGTTTAGGCTCAATTCGCAGTGTCATCATTCCAATCTTAGCCATTCCGTTATCAATGTTAGGTGCAGCCGCACTGATGATGGCTTTCGGCTTTAGTGTTAACTTGCTCACCTTGCTAGCAATGGTACTCGCCATTGGGCTCGTTGTGGATGACGCTATCGTTGTTGTCGAAAACGTTCATCGCCACATTGAGGAAGGGAAATCCCCTGTTTTAGCTGCATTAATTGGGGCTCGTGAAGTTGCAGGCCCTGTGATCGCGATGACCATTACCTTAGCCGCGGTATACGCCCCAATCGGCTTGATGTCAGGTTTAACTGGCGCGTTATTTAAAGAGTTTGCTCTAACGCTAGCAGGCGCAGTGATTGTCTCAGGTATTGTGGCGTTAACCCTTTCCCCTGTGATGAGCTCTTTCATGCTCAATTCAAAACAAAACGAAGGGCGCATGGCGCGAATGGCTGAAACGTTCTTCAGTACGTTAGCTCATTACTATACTATTGTATTGAATTTTTCTTTGAAAAACCGTTGGTTAACAGGTGTTATTGCAGTTGCGGTCTTTATCAGTTTGCCCCTACTTTACCAATCTGCCCCGCGTGAATTAGCCCCTGTTGAAGACCAATCTAGCGTATTAACCGCTATTAAATCGCCACAACACGCTAACCTAGAGTATGTTGAACGTTTCTCACGTAAATTACATGATGTTTTCATGGAGTTACCGGAAACAGAAAGCACATGGATTATTAACGGCACTGATGGCCCTTCCGCTAGTTTTGGGGGAACAAACCTCTCCTCATGGGAACAACGCGAGCGCCCTGCGTCGGCTATCCAAGCTGACTTACAAGGACGTGTTGGAGATGTTGAAGGAAATAGTATCTTTGTCTTCCAGTTACCTGCATTGCCGGGCTCAACAGGGGGACTACCGGTGCAAATGGTACTACGAAGCTCACAAGATTATTCCGTGCTTTACAAAACCATGGAAGAGATCAAACAGCAAGCGCGTGAAAGTGGGTTATTTATGGTGGTGGATAGCGACCTTGACTATAACAACCCAGTGGTTGAAGTCCGCATTAATCGTTCAAAAGCAAATAGTTTGGGGATCAGGATGCAAGATATTGGTGAATCCCTGACTTTATTAGTGGGTGAAAACTATATCAACCGCTTTGGAATGGATGGGCGCTCCTATGATGTGATCCCACAGAGTATTCGCAGCCAACGACTAACCCCTGACGCACTGTCACGGCACTATGTAAAATCGGAAGCGGGAACGATGATCCCACTGTCAACTGTCGTAGATATCAATACGCAAGTTGAACCCAATAAGCTCACGCAATTTAATCAACAAAATGCGGCTATTTTCCAAGCAATTCCGGCTCCGGGAGTCACACTCGGCCAAGCAGTTGCTTATTTAGATGGCATTGCCAGTGAACTACCTGCCGGCTTCAGCCATGACTGGCAATCCGATTCGCGCCAATATAAACAAGAAGGTAACACCCTCGCCTTTGCCTTTATGGCGGCGCTCATCATCATTTATTTAGTTTTAGCTGCCCAATATGAAAGTTTAGTCGACCCACTGATTATTTTGATCACTGTTCCTTTATCTATTTGTGGAGCCTTGATCCCACTCGCGCTGGGTTATGCAACGTTGAATATTTATACCCAAATTGGCTTAGTGACATTAATCGGTTTAATCAGTAAACACGGCATATTAATGGTGGAATTTGCAAATGAGTTACAGGCCAATGAAGGTTTGGACAAACGCCATGCTATCCTCAAAGCAGCACAAATTCGCTTACGCCCAATCCTAATGACAACAGCAGCGATGGTCATTGGTTTAGTACCTTTGTTATTCGCGACAGGGGCAGGCGCCAATAGCCGCTTTGGATTAGGTTTGGTGATCGTAACAGGGATGCTAGTTGGCACGTTATTTACTTTATTTGTTCTGCCCACCATATATTCATTACTTGCCCGTAATCATAGTGCGACTGCACTGACACCAAGGCGTTATGAGCTTGCTGAAGCTAACCGCCTGATAAAAGAAACAGAGGAGGCTTCTCAATGAGCAATACGTTATCTGGTCGTTACCAAAGAAATAGTCGAACTGCGGATACAGTGGAAGTCGATGCAAATACAATGAGTAATAGTATGACAATGTTATTAATTTACCATGGGCTACCCCCTGTAATAGGGAAAAACCACCCGACGACAGGCAACAACCCTCACGGCAATAAGCCAACTCGCTAATCAGGCGATTAAATATAAATGGTATTACATTCCATGTAATACCATTTTTCTATTAACCCTCGTAGAAAGCGAAAACTAAGTTCCCCTCACGAATTATAATTGGGTTACCAGGAAGAGCATCAATGATCTCTTTTTGTGAACCATCTACCACCACCGCGACATTCTTATAGTGATTATTTTTTAATAAACCGGGTAACTGCCCTAAGCTATAAAACCGATTAATAGCATCAGGGTATTTTAACCCATAGCTTAATTCACCAGTTTGGTGAAGCATCGTAATATCACTACGCTTTAGTACCCATGCTAAAGCTGTCCCTAACCCAACATTATTTGTCAGTAATATCGATTTGTTTTCTAACTGTTTATGGTATTTTTCAATTACATTTTGAGGCGTGTTATTACTTTCAACGCGATAAGGGATCACATGGCCGACACTCAAACTGATTGCCACAGTGCAAGCCGCAGCGAAGTACCAAAACCGTTGCTTAAAAGAAACCAATGCCACTAATAACCAGCAGATAAAAGCGGCGGCGGCCAACCATAATTTGTTACTTTCATCTGCCTGATAAATGTTAATTTTAGGTATATAAGGAGAAGCAATAATTAATGCCGCGGCAGCCCCACCGACCAATAGGTTAATAACGGCATTTAAGCGGATAGCGGTTGTTTTTTTCTCAGCCCGTACTTTTTCAATGTAAGCCGCCATTAAAATGGCAACCGGTGCAATGCAAGGTAAAATATAGGTTAGTAGCTTGCCTTTTGTGATGCTAAAAAATACAAATGGGGCGATAAACCACAATAAAAAGTAAAGGTAAATCCCTTTTTGCCGCCAAGCATAATGTATAGCCCCAAAAAGATAACCCAACCATGGTAAAACAGCAGCAAGTAATATAGGAATATAAAACCAAAATGGTGATTTGTTCTGTGCGTTGTCCGCCATAAAGCGTTGAATATGCTCAACCCAGAAGAAGTAATTCCAGTAGTCAGGCTCACGGCTAGCAATCACAAATGCCCAAGGTAAACAGATAACAAATGCCGTAAAGATTGACACAAAAGAAAAAACAAAGACTTCTTTGAATTGCTTAAAGTACACCGCGGCAAGAGAACAAACTAAAACAGGTAATACAAGCACTAAAAAGCCTTTCGTCAGAACCCCTAGTCCACAAGCCACCCCCATCATAATAAAAGCGCATAATCGATGAGAAAAACGTTGTGTGGTTAGACCCCATTGGAAAAAGAAAATCACCATCGTAATAAAAGCGGTGACTATTGGGTCTAGAATATTGTAGGTGCCTATCGTAAACACCATAAGCATCGAAAGGTAAATAAAGGCAGCGTTAAATGCGATACGTGCATTTTTCCATGACATTTTAGCGCTGAGATAAACAAATAACCCACTGACCAAAGTGCTAAAGACAGCGCCAAGGCGCACGGACACATTATTTTCACCAAATAACATTTGAAACAGTGCCCCAACCCAATAGCCAAAAATCGGTTTTTCGAAGTAACGAATATCAAGAAGTTCAGGCACACTCCAGTTATAGCTAATAATCAGTTCCCGGCTAATTTCGGCATAACGTAACTCGTCAGGCTGCCATAGCAACCTACCGTTTAACGGTAAAAAATAGGTCACTAAGATAAACCCAAATAGTAAGCACCACTTAAGGTAGGCAACTTTATTGTTTGCCATAATCATTTTTTCTCAACCATTCTTGTTATTGATATTTAATATCTTTTAGCTTATTCGCTTTAAATAAACACTTTTTACTGACTATTTAGTTATTATCGTTATGGCAATTAAACCCCGTTTAAACAAATCAAAAGTTAATTTGTATCAGGCTGATTCTTGGTAAACAATCCATAAATAGAAATTATATTTCATCAATAATAAATAGATAAGAATTGAACATTAAGGTTAAAACCTTACAGGGCCGTTCAGTTTTTCAAAATACTATATAAAACTAATTATTAATATAAAAATAAGAACTAATACAACAAACAAAACGAGTATCATCTTTTTTGGATAATAAAAAAGAAAAAACTGGTTATGATTTTACTTTACCATAACCAGTTTCTATCAAGTTTTACACCAATTATCTTGCCGCAACTAATGCCTGTTCAAGGTCAGCTAAAATATCATCAATATGTTCTATACCGATAGATAAACGGATCATATCCCGCGATACGCCTGCCTGTGCGAGTTCAGCATCATTTAATTGGCGATGCGTTGTGGACGCCGGATGGCAAGCTAATGATTTAGCATCACCAATGTTCACTAATCGTACAATCAGTTGCAGTGCATCAATAAAACGTGCTCCTGCTTCTTGACCACCTTTAATACCGAAAGACATTATACTTGCCGGCTTTCCGTTCATATATTTCTGCGCTAAACCGTGCTCTGGATTGCTTGGTAAACCTGCATATTTCACCCATTCAACTTGTGGGTGCTTTTCAAGGAAATTAGCCACTTTTAATGCATTTTCTGTATGCCTATCCATTCTTAATGCTAGTGTTTCTAAACCTTGTAAGATTAAAAATGAATTAAATGGCGACAACGCCGCCCCAGTTCCACGTAAAGGCGCAACACGGCAGCGAGCAATAAAGGCGGCAGCACCAAAGTGCTCTGTATAGCTTACACCATGATAAGCCACATCAGGTTCTATCAATAAAGAAAAGCGATTTGGATGCTTTGCCCAAGGGAATTTCCCTGAATCGATAACCATCCCGCCAAGTGATGTCCCATGACCACCAATATATTTAGTCAATGAATGAACCACAATATCCGCACCATGTTCAAAGGGACGGCATAAGTATGGGGTTGCCACTGTGTTATCGACAATCAGTGGAACACCATGGCGGTGAGCAACTTCGGCTAATGCGGCAATATCAACAATAAACCCTGCCGGATTGGAAATTGACTCACAAAAAACTGCGCGGGTTTTATCATCAATCAGCGCTTCAAGTGCGGCTAAATCATCATGCTCCGCAAAACGAGTTTCAATCCCTAAACGTGGTAACGCGTGGGCCAATAAGTTATATGTGCCACCGTACAATTTTGCGACGGAAACAATGTTATCACCTGCCTGCGCAATAGTTTGGATGGCATAAGTAATAGCTGCCATACCGGAAGCAACAGCCAGCCCAGCTACACCGCCTTCTAATGCTGCGACACGCTGTTCTAAAACATCATTTGTTGGGTTCATGATGCGTGTATAAATATTCCCCCCGACTTTTAAGTCGAAAAGGTCAGCGCCGTGCTGAGTGTCATCAAATGCATACGATGTAGTTTGGTAAATTGGAACCGCAACAGACTTGGTTGTTGGGTCTGGAGAGTAGCCCGCGTGAATCGATAATGTTTCTAATTTCATTTGTTATCCTTGTTATGACGCACTGGAAAACACGGCCAGAAGAGATAATTATAAGTGGGTTCTATGCTGTGATATCAATAGATATTACCTAAGACTATATACTAGGCAACTATTTGAACTTGAAATTATTTCATATAGATTAGTCTACACTCCATGCCTTAGAACGCTTTGCACCGCTCAACGCCGATAATTAATCACATAAGGTATTATTCTTATAATCTATTTCTTATTCATATAAAAAAAAGCCACAACCCATTGAGATTGTGGCTTTTTAAAACGAATCGAATTACCCGCGATTATTGAAATGCACCGTAAATAACAGAAGTAATGGACGCTAATCCGCAGACAAAAGTGAATATTTGTGCTGGCTTTGACGTACTAAATTTTTTCATTGCAGGAACAATATTCATCGATACCACCGGTAGAATGAACAGGATAGCCGCGATCATTGGCGCCCCCATCGTTTCAATCATACCTAAAATGCTTGGGTTACGAATAGTGACGATCCATGTTGTTATCACAATAAATAACATAGATGCTGTCTCAATTTTCCTAACTGAGAAAGAAGAGCGGGATTTAATTAACCCAACTAAACCTTCGTGGGCACCTAAGAAGTGACCAAAATAGCTAGAAACAATCGCCGCAAAAGCAACAATCGGCCCTAAGTAAGACAAAATTGGTGATGGATTGATATTAGCAATATGCGATAACACGCTAATGTTCTCTTGCTTGGCAATTTCCAGTTCTGCTGGGCTTAAAGATAACACCACAGAAAAAACAAAGAACATCACAAAGCCTGTTAACATTAAGGCTGCACCACCTGTGATCATATCAGTTTTGACGATTGCCTTGTCACCAAATTGTTGACGTTGGTCTTTGGTAAATTGGCTGATAATCGGGCTATGGTTAAATGAAAATACGATCAGTGGGATAGCCATCCAAACTATAACTGGCATTGCACTCCAATCAGGCGACACTTCTAGCATCGACATATTCCACTCAGGGATTAAATATAAAGACAATGCTAATAAGATGAAAACTAATGGGTAAACCATCAAAGAAGTGAGTTTTAACATGAGGTCACGACCAAACACCACCCCTGCTGTCATTGCCGAAATCAACACACCTGACAGTAACCAACGCGGAGGTTGCGCCATGCCAAGCTGATTGACAATAAAAGAATCAACGGTATTGGTGATACCCACGCCATAAATTAATACAATTGGGTAAATAGCAAAGAAATAAGCAAAGGTAATGATATTTGCCCCAACTTTACCAAAGTGCTCTTCTACAGTATCAGTAATATCCGCATTCGGATTTTTTGCAGACAAAACAAAACGCGCTAACCCTTTATGTGCTAGCCAAATCATTGGGGTAGCAATTAATGCCAACACAACTAATGGCCAAAAACCCCCAGCACCTGCTTTAATAGGTAAGAATAAAACCCCTGCCCCTACGGCTGTTCCAAATAAAGAAAGTACCCATGTAAAATCCTTATACGTCCATTTACTTACTGGCTTATCCGTTGTAACCACTGTTTTTTCTATTGTGCTCATCTTGTATTCTTCATCATTAACGTTATTAAAATCAGATGCGCCGATTTTGCATGAAGTTAGTAAGACCGCCTAATTTAATTTACCTATTTTGTTCAACTTTTTGGCGTAGATCTCGTTAATAACGTCAAATAAAAAAACTCAATGTAATTCCTCTGTAAAAATCCTTTTTAGCTTGTGATTAAAATAATAAATTTTGCATCTAAAGAATTTAATTTTAAATGTGATAAAAAAATGGCTGAACTACCAGCTCAGCCATTTACATAAAAAATAGGTTGGGTTTATAGATAGACAGGAACTAAAATTTCAGTTGCAATGACCACAACAATTAAGCCAACTAGCACTGGAATTGACGTTCTTTTTACCACTTCAAACGGTGAAATTTTAGCCATTCCAGACACCGCAACGACGACACCTGAAACAGGTGATAATGTGCGCCCCAAGTTAGAAGCTTGTAACATTGGGATCACCAAATAAGCTGGGTTGACGCCCATCTGTTTTGCTAGATGTGGAATTAATTCGACAAAGGCATAAAACGGTGCATTACCAGACCCTGTCGTCATTGCAGCTAGCATTGTAATAATGACCAATGCAATCATCATGACAATCGCGCCCGAACCAAATGATTGTGCTAGGTCAATAAGCCCTTTGATAAAACCAATAGTACTTAAACCTTGTGCAAATACACCCGCCGCAACTAATAACATAACCACTGTAGCAAAGGCTTCAGCCATCCCTTTATAACAAACCTCTAAGCCACCATAGACGTGTTTTGCACTGAAACTACGAATGAATTCAATAACAGCAGCTAAAATAATACAACCAACAATGATTGTAACTATGTGCAGTTCAGGCGCCCACTTACCATCAAATACTAATACACCAATAATCGGAGTGAATGGTAAAATGGCATAAAAAGAAGGCGCATGAGTTTTGATTTCATTGACGTCAAGCATTTCCATTTTGACGTTTTCTTTTCTATCTAGATAACGCTGCCAGAAGAAATGTGCGATAGACATAGCAACAATTGCAGCAATAGAAATAGGCAAAGTCACTTTAAATGCAAAATCAACTAATGGCATTTCAGCAGCTTGCGCCGCTAAAATAACGTCACCTGAAGTCGGTGCCAGAATAATTGCCGCTGGTGAAGCACAAATTGCCGCCGCTGCACCACGGCTAATCCCGACATTCACCATCACGGGGAACAAGGTTGCCATCAATAACACCCCAAGACCAGTCGCAGAGGAAACCGCCAGCGACATCAAGCAAGCAACAATATAAGCCGCTACCATTAATAAATATGGCGAGTTGATCATTTTTAGCGGTTTTGATGCAATTTTAACAACCACATCATTGGCACCAATATGGGTCATGTAAGATGCAAACCCACATAGCACCATAATCATCATACCAAGGTCACCACCTCGGCTCATTAATAGGAATTTTATGTATTCCAAAATGTCTGTTGTACGCCACCCCGTCGTAGGAACAGAACTTGGTAAAATACTTTTGCCCATAATAGCGGTAATGATCAGAAGTAAAATCCCCCCTGTCATTAGCACGCCCGTTGCCGAATACCCTTTTATGATATAGCGCCCAACTCCAATGGCGACAATAACGCCGATTAAGAGCTCAATCATTTGTTTCTCCTGCCTGTCTCATTTTGTAATTATAAAAAATCACTCTGCCTAATAGTTAAGCAAAATTCACTGACAATGATCATGCCAGACGATATTTTTTAATATAGATATGAATAAAAACACAAGATAAAGAAATAATAAATCTTTTATAGAAGAGATTTTCTAGCGGATTTTACCAATTACCCTCTTCAGATAGGTAGAACAGACTAGATTAGGTTAAAAAAAGAAATTGATGTATATGCGGATACCAATGGGTTCGTCATCAAGATAGCTAATCAAATACAGAAAACCTGCATTGATATTAAAATCAGGAAACAATCAACTAAACAGTTCGTAAATCATATCGCCAAAAAAACCTCGATATTGTAAATAACGGATCTGTTTACTCTTTTCTTTAAAATCTTGGGGTAGGTCATCACCAAATTTTTTGCTGCGTACCAATGCCGCTTTCTCAAACCAATCCACATCAACATCAGCAAAATGTTTTTCAACTAAAGCTTCAGAAAAGCCTTTTTGACGCATTTCTTGCTTAATTCGCAACGGACCATAACCTTTGCGAATATAGCCCTGCATTAATAGTGCCACCACCCGATCATCATCAAGAAAGTGTTGCTCACTGAGTCGTTCAAGGGCTTTTTCAATCAACGATTCATCAATAATACCTTCATTTTTCTCATACATCCGTCGTTTCATACGGCTAAATAACTCAGCTTTACCGTAGTCACGGCGAGAAAGCATAAACAGGGCATATTGGTACAGGTCAGATTCATTCATAGTGTCAAACTATCATCATTAAATTGGGCACTTTACGCGCCCAGTCTAACACAAACCTTTGTACTCTAAATAATCCAAGGCATATATAGGCAACAAGCTTCGCCCATGTGACTTGAAGTCTAACGAATTAGTGAACTTGCGCGCCACTCAGTAGCTTGTATATCGTATCCGGCGTGTAACTTCCATCTTGGAAATAAATTGTCCAATCCGTAATATCATCACGGGTTAATGGATAAGTTTCCCCTTCTTGCATATCTTTCACATAAAAAGGATGGTTAATTAATCGGCCTTCAAACTGGTCACCATTCCAAGAAATTGGCTCAAACCACATATGTTCGTGCCCATCATAATCCTCTTCCGCATCATGATAACCAATGCCACATTTCACTAAGAAACGCCATTCAGTATCAGCTTCATCATCGTTTTTGCCTAAAAACTTCGCAAAAAAACCTTTCTTTTGAGTGACAGGTTTTGGACCATAATTATCTAACATGTGGGTGAAATACTCCCAGCGCAGCTTCGCTTTACGGGACATATCCGCCGTTTCTTCGTCTGTGCGCATAAACATCATCGCATTTTGATCTTCAAACCCTTCAAAGAAACTCTCTAATACTGGGTTTTCTTGTGTAACACGGAACAGCATGACTGACGGGTGCTGATGGGACTCATCCCTGTCGTGCCAATCCCCCATAAAACGCTCAGAAGTTGCATCACCAAACTCAAAATTCATTTCTTCTAATGGCTTTAAGTTATCAATAGGCGTTGATTTACCGACATGAAGCAACCCTTCCTCAAATGGCAATGCCACCAGGTATTCGTAACCTGATTGTGTTTGCCCAATAAAAATTGGCTCGTTAAAGACGATTTTACCGTGTGTAATACTGTTGTTCACAAAGCTCCAGAATAATTCTGGGATACCATAATAAGATGCGATTGGGTGTGGAATAATAATTTCAGCTTCAGACAACCCACAACGGGCTAAACCATGGGTATGGAACCAATACATGGTTGGTGCACGCTCTTCTTCCGGTTTATTTTCATTATCTTCTTGGTCATAAATAGCGTGCACAACATATAAAGAATCAATGCTTGGCATTAAATCATCTATTAATTGAAAATTAAGCCACTCACGAGTAAACACTTTCCCTGCTGCCGAAATATCCAGCCCTAAGAGTAAATCAGGCACTAAGATTTGAATGATTTTCAGTTGTTGAAGGTAACTGACTAACGGCTGCTCTTTGAATAAACATTCCACAATCACCGCTTGAGGAGCCGAACTCGCCTCCGCGTATAATTCTGGACTAATAGGGTCTGTCGCAAAATATGGGTTGATCGTATATTCAGGGTCGCTATCTACCAATGAAATATAGAAACGCAATTCCTCTTCACCTTTTTTACAGCTAAAAAAGAAACCGTCTTCATCTGGAATATAGTCTACTTCTCCATCCGTAAAATAGGTTTGTTCTTCTAAACGCTGCTCAAGTAACGAAGATGTCAATTCAGAACCTGGAATAGCGACCATCATAGATGCTTCTTTTTCGCCTTCACCTGCTGCAGTATCAAGGTAATATTGTTTATTGTTCATTTTAAGGCCTATTAATAAGTGACTTTAGCGAGGATATCAGCTTATATTCATTAAGAATATTGTGAATATTCTTAACAAATTCAGATTGTGATTTGATCCTTTATATTGTAACTAAGTAAACCAATAATCATTATTCGATAATAATTTATTCTACTTTTCATACGCTATTGGCTGAGGCACAATGACCTCCTTTCTCTGACTTGCTTCGTATTGATGAGGCAAAAGAACTAATTTCTATCTATATAGGTGTGAGAATATGATTGACCTGACAGAAGCACAAAAAGAATACATTGACGAACTCGCAATGCAGCGTGTTTACAATATGAATAGCGACGAAGTATTCGTACATGCTTTAGAACAAAAAATCCATCAAATGGAAGATCACTTAAAAGCCTATTTTCATGAACGTGTTAAGTTTCACCAACAGAATAAAAAATAATCTTTTACGCTCTTCGTGCCGGTAACCTTTTGTCTATCGGCACCTATTTTTCGGTTTTGGAAAGCACAATCTTAAACAAACTATCAACCTACACTCATTTTACCCAAAGAGTTAATAAAAAAGCATTAAGCGCTATCCCTAAAAAAAAGATTAATGATAAAATTCCGATTATCGCTGTAAGACGAATAATAATCTGCTTTTACACCCCCTTTACTTCCTAAAATTGAGCCAATGTTATGAAACGCATCCAATTCAGTCATGTGCTAATCCTTTCTTCTTTTTTATGTATTCCCGTAAGCTTTGCCGATAGCGACCGTCCATTATTTTCAGTATCAGTTAGTGAGTCAGGGGTGCCACAAAACAATAACGAAGGCGGTATTACTCGTTCTTCTGCTACAGAGTCACGAGTACTGCCGATTTGGGGTGATGAAGCACGCGCCCGCGGTTATGATTTGCCGGAGCCATTTGGTGCAAGCTATGGTTATATGAACCTACGTCAAGATATTATTGTTGATAAAATTGGTTTTAATTCCGATAAATTATTAGGACAAAGTATTCTTTCTAACATTTTAGTTGAAACAGGACATACTCGCGAAAAAAATGAATCTCATATGCTGAAATTAGATGCTTGGGTATTTCCATTTATGAATATTTATGGCGTTTATGGGAAAACGAAAGGCTCATCCAAAACTAATATTTCAGGTATATATATGAAAGGTCAATCTGGGCCAATGTGGGAAAACTTACCATTTTCTTTAGATTTTAAAGGGAAAACTTATGGTGGAGGAGTAACATTTGCTGGCGGATATAACCAATTTTTTGGGACATTAGACCTGAATTATACTAAAACTGACCTTGATATTTTAGATGGAGACATTAGCGCTTTCGTTGCGACCCCTCGTGTTGGATATGAATTTGTTTTTGAACCCTTAATTTCTGGGCAAGGCAATACCAAAGTACAAGTTTGGACTGGGGCAATGTATCAAGATATCACTCAACGTTTTAAAGGTGATGTAAGTAAACTAAATCTTCCAGAAGAACTTGATTTTTTTATTAATAACCCAGCCACTAAACCTATAATTGGTAATGTTAAATTCGACGTCAAACAGCACCTTGCCCATAAATGGAATAATACTGTCGGTGCTCGAGTCGAGTTTACTCGTAACTTTAATGTTTTAACCGAGGTTGGATTTAATAATCGAAATAGCTTCTTTATTTCTGGAGAATTCCGTTTTTAATGTGGTATTCGGCTATTATCCAAAGGCTGGCATTGGTCAGCCTTTTTATTCTTTTCCCTGCTAAAGCAGATATTCTCCCCGACCGCCAACAAATTGATGGCTGGTTAAACAACCTCGGGGGTGAAAACAGCTTTGATGACAGCAAACCCATTGATTGGGGCGTTTTGCCGGGGCCTTTTTATACCCCTGAAATGGGGATAGGCATCGGTACTGCGCTGGTTGGTTTATACCGGATAGATAAAGAAGATAAACAAACGCAACCGTCTTCAATTGGGTTAAGTGGCTTCGCTTCATCTACAGGCGCATTTGGTTTGAATTTCACTAATTATAATTTTATTGATAACGACCAGTGGCGATTATTTATTTCGGGTACCATCAATAACATTCCTACTTATTATTGGGGAAAGGGCTATTCTGCAGGTAAAAACGACCATAATAAAGAAAAGTACCACTCCCAAGAATTCCAAATAACGCCAAGAGCATTGTATAAACTAACGGATGCCACTTATATTGGACTCGGTTGGAACTTTTCATCAATTAATGCCAGCGACCCAGATGATGGTGCAAAAAAGTACTTCGCTAATTCCGTCGGTGGGCGTTCTGTTATCAACTCAGGGGTCAGCGCCTATTATAGTTATGATACCCGCGATTTTTTGCCTAACGCATACCAAGGGCAAACCTTTGAAGTGACTTACACTTATTTTGCGCCAAATCTTGGTAGCGACACCCGTTTTCAAACCACGCAATTACAATACGCTTACTACCATCAGATTGCCGAAGATACCGTGGTTGCACTTGATAATTATGCGCGGTTTTCAACAGGTAATGTGCCATGGAATCAATTATCGTTATTAGGTAATGGTAATCGAATGCGAGGCTATTACGAAGGTCGCTATCGCGACAATAATATATTCACTAGCCAAATAGAAATTAGGCATAAGCTAGATTGGCGTCATGGTATTGTCGGTTGGTTAGGCACAGGGACGATGAGCGATACACCGTCCGAACTAGGTCAAAGCCACTGGCTCCCTACTGTTGGTGTCGGGTATCGCTTTGAATTTAAGCCAAGAATGAATGTACGTTTGGATTTCGGCATTGGCCGTAATAGCACTGGTGTCTATTTTCAGGTCGGGGAGGCGTTTTAATGTTTAAGTGGGTTCAAGCGTCTTGTTTAGCCTTGCTATTAACTGCATGCCAAAATCATAGCAAGCTTGAATTGCCCGCTATTTCCCCCGTATTAACTTCGCATACCTTTGAAGAAGCTACACAAGATTGGTCCGTTATTCCTTCATTAGTTCCCCCTCAAGGCTTACGTGCATGCTGTGCCTTCGGGTACAACCTCCAAGCACAATTATGGGGGCTCCCCGTTCCTTTTTATACTATCGATAATATTGTAGAAGCCGATAGCCTTGGTGAGCATCATTATAATGATAGCTTTTTAGGGGCAAGTGCAGCTTTAATGGGGCTTAGTAATGAAAAAATTGGCTTATTATATACAGATAAAGGTGGGTTTATTGATATCTCGCATGTCAGAGATACTGCAGATTATACTTTTTACTTATTCAGCCAAATTTATCCACGCCTTGGCCAAGAATGGACACTTTCACTAAGTGAAGAACTGGCCAGTAGACAAATTCATTTCAGCCCCTTTACGCCACCGCCATCTGCACACCAACGTTATACGCTCAGTGCCTATCTTGCGGCTAAACTTGCTTTCCAACTTGCCGTATGGCACGAAATTGCACAATGGTATGGTTATCAATCGGTTCCAGGCTTTTCAGAAAGGATCTCGGCTTTTTCCCCTGAAGATCTTTACTCTAATTTGCTCGGAGCACGCCTTGCAATGACCGTTATTTTGCAGGGTCGAGCGAACTCTTTGCCGGTTTTTTCTCAATCCATAGAAAATATCTTACCTTTAGCCCTGCACCAATTGGGCGCATCAAATAGAGCCGAAACAAGTAAAATGTTCGATAACATTGATGGCCTATGGTGGAATAGTTACCGGAGAGTACCTGAAAAATTCCTTGTATTAACAAGGGACTATAATACCAGCGATGACAGGCTACCTTTAATACCGACTCAAATCATACCTCGGGGAGGGTTGCGATTAACGCTGCCAGATAACTACCTACAATACAATTTACCGCTACTTGCTCAGTTACGTTTGCAACCCACTGAAAATATGAGACAACTTCCTGTACCAAACCATTATTGGACTGTTGCGGACTTCCCGGCCCTTGCAGAAGAAGCTAAACAACAAGATATACAGCAACAGATTTTACAACCCTAAATTTCCCCTAAAAATTGCTCACTTAAACGAAATTATCACGATCAAGGTGACGAGTAAAAATGAAGCTTAACTCGCTTTTTTTACCTTTCATACCGCCTATTTGTATTTCACTTTTGTTCCCTCTTTTATCGTTAGGAAAAAGAGGCCTTTCCCATTTTGATTATAAAATAAGCGACCAAGTGGCTATTTATTGAGCAAAATAGCCTTATAATAACTAAGTGAACTGTGTGATAAATAAGCAAATTTAACTTAAGTGCAGCCATTTAAAGTAAAAACAAGTAAGACATTTTAATATATAACCATAAAAACTAGATGTAAAAATATTATTTTTACATCAAAATCAATACAGTTAAAAATAAACAAAAAAACCTACAATCCAATACAGAAGTTTACCTAATATTAGCCGGATAAAAGTAGCTCGTAAAAATTTAATCTGCTAATATTCGCTCGAATTTTGTTCAGAGATACTTAGGAGAAGCAAATGCCCTCTCGAACGATGAGGACAAACGCCGTCTTCGCTTTCTTATTTTTACTTTTATTTTCGAGCCTCAGTATGGGCTCCACCAGTACCAGCACAATGCTCAATAAAGAGTACTCTAATAAAACTGTGCAAAATGTAAGTCAGGCCAAAACATCACTCCCTGATTTACGTAAATACCCTTCTGGTACACCACGAAAGAAAGCATTTTTGAAAACGGTTGTCCCTGTTATTGAAAAAGTTAATAAGCAGATTATGGAAGAGCGCAATTGGTTATTATCCGTTCGCGCAAATAAAAAATGGAGCGCTCAAGAACTGCGCCGTCTTAGCCAAATCTGTGATAGCTATGGTATGAAATGTAGCAACCCAAAACGCATCAATTGGGATAAGCTATTAAGTCGCGTAGATATCATGCCAACGCATTTAGTGGCCACACAAGCAGCAACAGAATCAGGTTGGGGTACATCACAACTTGCATTACAGAACGGTAACTTATTTGGTATGCGCTGCGGAAGTGGGTGTCGAACTAACAAAGGTAAAGTTAAAGGCTATTCAGCATACTCTTCAGTTGAAGATACCGTGACAGCGTATATGAAGAATATGAATACCCATAATGCTTATGAATCACTACGTAGTTCACGAGCAAAACAACGCCTATCAAAAGATGAGTTAGATACCACAAAACTTATCAATGATATGAAAGGGTACTCCGAGTTAGGTTCATCCTATAACCGTTATTTACAAGAAATGTACGCGAGTAATGAAGAACTGATTACACAAGCTCAAAAAAGAGCAGCCACTCGCATCTAATTATTGTATCACCAGGTACAAGATATAAAAAATCCACTTAACAAAGTGGATTTTTTTATCGCTATAAATTGCTCATGTTATAGCAGGCAGATACCCTGCGGGGGAATTGAATGCCGCCAACAAAATCATTACTCAAAATATGACGAGCAATATTCTGATTGCATAGAAGAAGAGATCAAATATCATATGCTCATCTTCTACCAAAATAATTAACATCTTTGAGTCTAATATGAATTTCTTCTCTTTTGAGTTTCTTGGCTCTTTCTTGATATTTTTTCTTATTTATTGGGCTTGTCAGCCCAGTGCAAAACTACAAAATGGTCTACTAATTACCGCAAGCTATTTTTTTGTTTATTCGTTTAACCCTGATTTTGCCTATATTTTATTTGGTTATACCCTATTCATTTATTTCCTCACAAACTGGGTGACAAATTGGCTATCAAATCGATGGGTCTATCTCATCCTAGCCACAGTTATTATCGGTTACTTCACCTACTTTAAATATTATTCTTTCTTTCAAGAAAGTATTCAGCAAACTTTAGATAAATTTGGTTTTAGTGTTGGGCTCCCTATTCTTGAAATACTGGCTCCACTCGGTCTTTCTTTTTATGCATTCCACTCTGTTAGTTATACAGTTTCAGTATGCCGCAAAGAAATTCCTAAAGCTGATTTTTTCGATGTCGCTTTATACCTTGCATTTTTTCCAAGTATTGTGGCGGGGCCGATTAACCGCGCAAAAAATTTCATGCCTCAAATCCAAGCAGAAAGCCGAACCATTCTCAATAGTCGCAAGGCAATCCTGTTGATTTCACTGGCGCTAATTAAGCTCTTTTTATTTAGTTCTTACTTATCCGAAAATTTTGTTAACCCTGTTTTTGATGCCCCTATCGGATATAGCGCAGGAGAGATCTTAGTAGCCACTTATGCCTATGCATGGAATATCTACTTTAACTTTTCCGGTTACACCAACCTTGTTACGGGCATCGCCTTATTATTAGGTTTCAGAGTACCCGTTAACTTTAATGCCCCTTATTTAGCCGCAAACCTAAAAGAATTTTGGGCACGTTGGCATATTAGCCTATCGACTTTTATTCGTGATTATATTTATATCCCACTAGGAGGTAACCGCAAAGGCTTTAGCCGTATGAATGCTAATGTATTCCTTGCTATGGTGATCTCCGGACTCTGGCATGGTGCCGCAATGACGTTCGTGGTGTGGGGAGCAATACATGGCTTAGGGATTGTTTTACTCAATTTAAAGAGTTTGTGTATGGAAAAATTGGGTTGGACAAAGGCACTCCCTAATAAAACATTATCAACTTGGGTCTCACGAATTATCACTTTCCATTTTGTCTGTTTTGCTTGGATCTTTTTCCGTAGTGCTTCTTTTGATGATGCGATATTAATGGTTAATCAAATTATTGCCCCAGGCTTTATTGCATCAATTAATGCAAGCCTAGGTCTGCTTATTGCATTTTGGGTCTTACTCATTACCTACCCTTACTTTGTACAAGGTTACCATTATGCGGCGAAAAAATACCAAGATATCCCTTGGTATTACTACCCTATTCCACTTGCTCTTGTTTTAACAATTATGTTTATGCTTTCACCTTCAGGTATGCCGGGGTTTATTTATGCTAACTTCTGAGTTTAAAAAAAACCTAATTAAAACCGGCCAAGTTTTAGTTATTGTGTTACTAGCAGGACTGTTGTTGATTTGGTTAAACCAAGGTTCTTTGGAGCGATTCTGGCAACAAAAATATCATCAAGATACACCATGGGCGAAAATGGCAGGAAACCCTATTTGGGATTACGGTGCTTATTTACATGACGGTGCTCTCGAGGCGGGAAGTGTATTTACTTATCATGCTTCAGGGCAAAAAGCACAAGACGCCCAGCAAGCCGCTGAATTAGCATTAGCAAATAAAAACAAGAAGCTGAGTTTCCCAGACGGTTTTCAAGTGGGCCTGCATTTTATGAATGGTTATATCTACCCAGCAGACAGCTTATCAATAACTTTCCCTGAGTTGCTTAAGCGCCCACAAGCGAGAGCAAAAAGCCTCAAGGGCAATTTAAGTCACTTAGCTATCAAGCAAAACCAACCTATTGTAGAGAAGCATATAGCCAACATTGAAAAAGGCCAGCAAGTTCTATTTGCAGGAGACTCAATGATGCAAGGCATTGCTCCACATGTTAAGAACAAGCTATTGAAAAAATATAATATCGATAGCATTAATTTAAGCAAACAAAGCACTGGCCTTGCCTATCCACGCTTTTTCAACTGGCCCCAAACCATTGCTAAGGCATTGAATGATAACCCTAATATTAAAGTTCTTGTTGTTTTCTTAGGGCCTAATGACCCTTGGGATATGCCACCAAAAACAGGTTATAAATACGTCAAATTTAAAAGTGAAGACTGGGAAAAAGTTTACCGAGAGCGTATTAATGATATAATATCGACCGCACGCCAGCACAATGTAGATGTTATTTGGGTTGGTCCTCCTAATATGCGTAAAAATACGCTATCCGATGGTATGAAATTCTTAAGAAGCCTCTACCAGTCTGAAGTTGAAAGTAACGGCGAAATTTATTTTTCTGTCAATGATGTCTTTAAATATAAAGGCGATAACTACTCTGACTATATCGGCGATGAAAGCAGTACAATTAAATTGAGAAGTGGCGATGGGATTCATTTCAGCAGTAAAGGGCAACAACTTATTGCAGAAAAAGTTTTCTCATTGATCCATTTCGAAGCAGAGGAAGAAAAGGAACCTCATGAAACTGAACAATCTGCGTCAAGCTAAGCTCAAAATTTTAGCGGGTAGCATCATTGCACTGCTATCGTTGGGCTTATTGTCTTGTCAAAATACATCAGACAAAACGCGCATACCAAGTTCGAAACAAGGACAAACTGTTATATCTCAAGGGCAATTAATCAACAATGCTGAGCCTAATTTAACGCAATTAGCAAATAAATTACGTCAAGGTAACCAGCAAGTTCATATTATTCAAATTGGTGATTCCCACACTGCGGCTGATTTTTTCAGCGGCAATTTAAGGAGTTTATTTCAGCAACATTATGGTGATGCAGGTCCTGGCTTTATTCCTCCTATTTCTATTCCGGGGCAACGTACTGCAACCATTAACCGCATGAGCGAGAAAAAAGAATGGTCACTTTCTTCTAGCCGTAAAGATGAGCGTTTTGATTACCCCTTAGGGGGAATGATTGCTGAACCACAAGCCGCAAAGAGTAAAGTGCTACTCAAGCCGTTACAACCGGCTCTAGGGGCCTATCAGCTTCAAACGCTATACCAGAGCGCGAATGACTCTCAAATGAGTGTGGCTCCAGCTGTTTCACCTAATGTTGCACTCCCGGCAACAGGCTATCAGTGGTATTTTTCAACCCCGGTTAACACCCAGTTACCCGCAGAGGTTACGGTCAATAAAAGTACTGGGCTAAAGATTGGTGGCTGGCTCGTACGTTCACAAAAGCCAGGGGTTATGCTTTCCGCGCTAGGGATCAATGGTGCAACACTTAGTATGGTAGATAAATGGCAACCACAATGGAGTGAGACTTTAGCTCAGCTGTCACCTGATATGGTGATTTTAGCTTATGGTACTAATGAAGCCTTTAATGATACGTTAGACCTTGCCGCTTATGAGCAAAATTTACGCGCTAAAATCCGCTTAATCCGCCAGCAAATGCCAAATAGCGTTATTTTATTAGTCGGGCCGAATGATTCGATTAAATTTAATGATGCCATGAATTGCCAAGCTCAAATGCCTGTAAACTTAATGAATGTTATTCAAATTCAGAAATCTGTTTCAGCTCAGGAACATACGCTGTTTTGGGACTGGCAAGCCTTTATGGGTGGCCCTTGTTCAATCCGTACATGGGCAGCACAAGACTTAGCACGACCAGACAATGTACACTTGTCTGTTGATGGTTACAAAAAGAGTGCTCAAGGTTTATATAGCCAGTTGAGCCAGCTTTTACAGTAACGAAAAGCAAAAAGGTCAGCCGATTAAAGCTGACCTTTGTCTTTATACCTAAAAAATCACAAGAAAACGAAGAAAATCATACCGACAATGGCGCCCGTCGTCCCTAAGATAGTTTCCATTACCGTCCACGTTTTTAGAGTCTGCGCTTCAGTTGCACCAGTAAATTTACCAAACAACCAGAAACCTGAGTCATTAACATGACTTAAAATCAATGAACCACCGGAAATACAGATTGATAAAGCAGCAAGCTGCGCACCTGAATACCCTAATTCACTGATAACGGGTAAAACTAAACCTACCGCTGTTAAGCACGCAACCGTTGCAGAACCTTGGATAACACGTACAGCACCCGCTAAAATAAAACAGGCTACCGCAATAGGTAAACCCGCGCCGATTAGCGAATCCCCTAGCGCTGGACCAACACCTGAATCCACAAGAATTTGTTTGAAAACACCACCAGCCCCAGTCACCAACAGGATAATCCCCGCAGGTTGGATCGCCGCAGAACAAACTTCCATCAATTTTTCTTTATTCATGCCATAACGGAAACCTAAACCATATATGGCAAGCAAGCATGCAAGTAATAAAGCAGTGAAAGGATGACCAATAAATTCGAGCCAATGTTCCAGAGTTGAGCCTTTCTCAACAAAATGAGTCCCAATTGTTTTTAAACCCACCAAAACTAATGGAAATAACACTAAACATAAGCTGAACCCAAAACTTGGCATTTTGCCATGTTCTGTATTTGGTGCTTTATAATCCGCAGGAATATCAATGTGTACAAACTGGCTAATAAATCGCCCATATAGAGGACCCGCTAGGATCATACTAGGAATTGCAGCACATAGACCAATGAGAATCATCCAGCCATAATCTGCGCCCATTTGTGAAGCAACCAGCATCGGTGTCGGCCCAGGCAACAAGAATGCCGCAGCGGCAGCAACCCCAGCAAATAATGGGATAGCTAAACGGACAACGTTATGCCCAGTTCGATTTGCCACTGCAAATACCACACCGATTAACAGCACTATGGCGACATCAAAAAATAATGGCAGTGCACAAATTAACCCTGCGATACCTACCGCATAGTGCGCATGTTTCTCACCGAAAAGGTTAAGTAACTTATTCGCAACCTGATCTAATGCCCCTGTTTCATGCAGGATTTTGCCAAACATTGCCCCTAATGCCACAACAATAGCAAGGAAACCTAGAGTCCCAGCCATTCCTTTTTGCATCGTCTCGGTTATTTGTTGAACTGGCATTCCTGAAAACAACCCTGCACCAATTGACACTATCATCAGTGCAACAAAAGCATGTAGGCGTGCATACATGACTAAAAACAGTAATAAAACTACCGAGCCAACCGCTGTGAGTACCAATGTTAATGTGCTAAGCGTCTCAACCGTGCTCATGATTTTTCTCCCGCGACAATTTGTTTAATCGTTAAGCAGGTATTACCGATGACATCTTCAAGAGTTTGGCGAATATCAACTATATGAACATCAGTTTCCGCTGCATTGGGTTCTTCTAAGGCTGCAAATTGTGTTTTTAACATTTCAGGTTTGAAGAAATGCCCTTTACGGGCTTTTAATCTTTCTTCAATAACCTCTGAATCCCCTTTTAAGTAGATAAAAAATAAATTTTTATTGTCTTCTCTTAATATATCTCGATATTTTTTCTTTAATGCTGAACATACAACTAAAGAAATAGAATTTGTTCTCTGCATAGCAAAAATTGCCTGGTTTAATGCGACTAACCAAGGTTGGCGGTCATCATCATTTAGCGCATGACCCGATGCCATTTTTAAAATATTTGCTTTAGGGTGCAGAAAGTCGCCATCAAGAAAGGCGGCATGTAATTCCTGAGCAACGCCATTTGCTACTGCAGATTTACCGCTACCCGATACCCCCATTAGTACAAATGCATAGTTTTGTTGTTGGGTATCACTCATAGGAAACTCCTCAGGCATTCAAAATTATTCTGGCTTTTAATTAATACCGTTATGTTACCGGTAACAAGTTACGGGTAACATTATCAGCAGTGAGGATTTATTTAGCAATCAAATTGGCGAAGAAGAGAACGGATCTGTGATGATTATCTCAATCTGAGTTTAGTGAAGATAGGCAAAGAAAAAAGAGGCACTAACAATATAGAAATTTAAAAGTATGTTTTATTTTAAATTTCAATTAACCCATCTTTAATATTCATCTAAATAATTCGTGGTGTCGCTAGGCGGCAAACGAGCCAAGCCCTAGGAGCATACTCCAGTATGTGACTAGGGTTGGTGAGTGCAGCCAATACTTTTAGTGCATACGCCGAAATTTAGCTTTAAGGCTATATTAAACCACACTATTTCCCTAAATAATTCGAATTAGAGGTAGGCGGCAAATTGAGGATATCTCAGGGAGCATACATAAGTATGTGACCTGAGTAGCCGAAAGCAGCCAACACCCCTATAATTTGAAGTATGACGGGAAATAATTAGATGCTCTCGCCCGTGAGTAGAGAAAACCCCACATCAAAATGTGTCTCCGTCAGCTTATTCCCTGACATTCTCGCCAGCAACACTTCTGCGGCTTTTCGCCCCATAAGGTCCCTTGGCGTCAAAATACTGGCTAATTTCGGTGTCATGACTTGCCCCACATCGTGACCATGGAACCCCGAGATGGCAAGGTCTTCCGGAATTTGAATACCTAAGCGCTGGCATTCAAAAATAGCGCCTATAGCCAAGTCATCATTAGTACAAAATAAGCCATCGGTATCAGGGTACTTAGCGCGACACTCATGCAATAATTGAGCACCTAGTGAATATGATGAACTGACTTCTGTCATCAGATTACGCGGCTCAAGGTTGGCATCCAACATTGCTTGCTCATAGCCTTTTAAACGAATAAACGTACGCTCATCGTGCCTTGCCCCCAAATACACAATATGACGACAACCGCGTTCGAGCATCGCTTGAGTCATTTGGCGAGAAGCTTCAAAGTTATCAATCCCCACGGCAGTATCTAAACAAGGGGAAACGCTATCCATAATTTCAACCACAGGGATCCCTGAAGTTTTCAGCATGCGAAGCGTCCGTTCCGTATGGGTACGCTCAGCTAAAATCACCCCATCGATATTATAAGAAAGTAACGACATCAGCCGCTCCTCTTCTTTTTCAGGCAAATAGCCATAGTGTGCCAGCATCGTTTGATAACCATGACAGTCAGTGACTGCCTCGATACCTCGGATCACCTCAGCAAAAACTTGGTTGGTCAATGAAGGTAATAGCACCCCAATTGCATGGCTTGTTGCATTTGACAATATATCAGGAGCTTTATTAGGTATATACCCTGATATTTCAACAGCTTGAGCAATTTTTTCACGCAGAGATTCCGAAACTTGCTCTGGGTTTCGTAAAAAACGGCTCACCGTCATTTTTGTCACGCCAACTTGGTCGGCAACATCCTGCAAAGAAGGTCTTTTTTTCTTCATAATTCCAAAGTGATATCCCATTCGTTAACGGTGCTATGTTCTGCGATCTTTTGCTGGATAGCAATCTTTGTTGCTGATTCACATCACATAAACGTCGATTTTTCCTAAGAACGCCATTTTTGTGGTTGACTCTCTATCATGACTCCGTTAATTTTCGCGTTATATAATTATTATCATAACGAATAGATTAAATTTAAATATGGCCATAAATCGTAGGCATTTTATTAAATTGAGTGCCGTTCTCGCTACTTTTTACAGCTTACCGAGTTTTGCACAAACTCGTTATAAAGTTGAACAAGCCCTATTTGGTAAACTCCCCGCGCCAAACAATATTCAACGGGTAATAAGTTCAGGCCCACCTTCAGACTTATTACTGTTTGCACTTGTCCCTGAAAAAATGGTCGGGTTCGCTTCTATCTCCCTAAAAAAAGGGCAAACTGGCCTTTTCGCTCCACAGTGGCTTGAATTACCTGTTTATGGTCGTTTAGCGGGTCGTGGTAGCACATTATCCCTTGAACAACTGTTGTCCTATAACCCAGACCTAATTATTGACACTGGAAATATAGACGAAACTTATCGCTCACAAGGAGAGAAAGTCGCCAAACAAACAAATATTCCTTATTTATTAATCTCTGGGGGGCTACAAAACTCACCGCAACAACTCACTCAGCTAGGTGAAATCCTTGGTGCCATTCCACAAGCCCAAAAGCTCAGCCACCTTGCTCAGCGGTACCTAGATGATGCGATTTCATTTGCGAGTAAAAACCGACAAAAACCACTGAGTTTTTACCTTGCACGCGGAGCAAAAGGTTTAGAAACCGGTGCTAAAGGCTCAATTCATACTGAAGCCATTGAAATGCTTGGGTTACATAATGTTGTAGATATTCCTAACTTCCATGGTCTTACCACAGTTTCGATGGAACAACTATATCAATGGAACCCAGATATCATTATAACGCAATATGAAGAAGCCATTGGGTTTATGACGACCTCCCCGTTGTGGAAAGGCTTAAATGCGATTAAAAACAATAAATTACTTATATTCAGTGGAATGCCATTCGGCTGGCTAGATGGGCCTCCAGGCATTAACCGCCTACTCGGCATGAGGCGATTACAAAGCCATTTTGATAAAAATATCGCAATACACATTAAATCCGATATTACCGAATATTTTGAGCTTTTTTATCATTCATCTTTAACGCCGGAGCAAGTTGACTTGCTGATAGAAAAATCATGAATGAACGACTTAATAAAGGCGCAAAACCCTTCATATTAGTTATTATTTTACTTATCAGCTTGGTTATTGCCCTTACAAGTGGTAAGTACTCACTTACTTTCAGTGAGCTTTATCACCTGCTTGTGAACCCACTTTCATCACAAACAACATTGAACGACCTTCGTCATGAAACAGTTTTTTGGCAAATACGCTTCCCTCGTACATTGGCCGCGATTTTAATTGGTGGTGGGCTTTCTATTGCAGGAGCTGCATACCAAGGAATGTTTCGTAACCCCTTAGTTTCCCCTGATATTTTAGGTGTTTCCGCAGGGGCTGGTGTCGGGGCGGTTATCGGGATATTCTTCGGTCAATCACTATTTTATATCCAGCTGTTTGCGTTTATTGGTGGCCTAATTACCGTTGCCTTAGTTTGCTTTATTGCTCACTTAGCAAGGCAACATGACCCAATCCTCTCGCTAGTTCTCGTCGGAGTTGCGGTCAGTGCTATTTGTGGCTCCGCTATCTCTTTAATGAAAATCCTTGCAGACCCCTATACACAACTACCTTCTATCACATTTTGGCTACTTGGCGGCCTATCTTCCATTACGCAAGAAGACTTAATATCCGTCTTGCCACTCATGGTCATTGCTATCATCCCACTATTGCTATTGCGTTGGCGTATGAATTTACTCAGCTTATCGGATGAAGAAGCCAAAAGTCTCGGGGTCAATGTCAGTTTGACACGCGCCATTTTCATTATTTGTGCCACGTTACTCACTGCAAGTGCTGTTTCTATTGCAGGAATTATTGGCTGGATTGGCTTAATTGTTCCGCATATCACCCGAATGATAGTGGGTGCTAACTTTCGTTATCAGCTTCCTGCCTCAATGGCGATTGGGGCAATCTTACTGCTTATTACTGATACACTAGCTCGGACTATTGCAGCAATCGAACTTCCATTAGGGATCTTAACTTCTGCCGTCGGCGCTCCCTTCTTTTTGGCTATATTATTACAAACTAGGCGGGTTAAATGAGTATTATGACCCTAAAAAATGTCGCTATTGGTTATCATCACACTGCAATAATTGATGACATCAATCTTTCTTTGCCTGAAAAAGAAATTACCTGCCTACTAGGAGCCAATGGGTGTGGCAAAACAACACTAATGAAAACCATCTTAGGTTTGCTGCCCGCGATCAGTGGTGATATTTCACTGAATAACCGCTCTCTAAATTCACTATCACAGCGTGATATCGCGAAAGTAATTGCTTACGTACCTCAAGCACACGATACCCCTTTCACCTTCAACGTATTAGATATGGTAATGATGGGGCTCACCCCGCATATTTCATTATTTTCTGTACCCAGTAATGCCGAAAAAAACTTAGCACTTCAACAATTAGAGCGGCTCAGCATTCCACACCTTGCAACTCGACTGTACAGCACATTGAGCGGGGGGGAAAAACAGTTAGTATTGATAGCAAGAGCCTTGATACAAAGGCCATTACTCTTAATTATGGATGAACCTGCAGCTAGCCTTGATTTTGGTAACCAAATACGCCTACTTGAACAAATTGAAAAGCTTAAATCCCATGGTATGACGATATTGATGTCAACTCACCACCCACAACATGCTGCGGCGGTCGCTGACCATGTTATCTTGCTTGATAAGCAACACAGAGCAAGGCAAGGGATATCAAAAAGTATGTTAACACTTACTAACTTGGCAGCACTTTATAATGTGGATGAGCAAAGTATTGAAGCTCACTTCCAATTTCCATCATCATTTTCTTGTTAAGGTCAGGGATCATGTTAATTAACCAAATTGATTTCGCAAAAATGTACCAGCAACATATGCAGCAGGCACAACGCACCCGTAAAGAACCTGAGCATTGGGATAAAAAAGCCCAACAAATGGCACAAAATTGTGCCAATCCAAATGACCCATATTTGGTTCAGTTTCGTGAGTTAATGGATTTTACTGGGGCTCAAAGCCTACTGGATGTCGGCTGTGGCCCAGGCTCTATTAGCCTGTGTCTCGCCAATCAATTCAAAGAGGTCATTGGTATTGATTACAGTGGTGGCATGCTGGAAATGGCGAAAATTCGTGCAAAAGAGCTCGGCATTTCCAATGCCCACTTTGAAAAATTAGCGTGGGAAGATAACTGGGACACTCTGCCTAAAGTGGATATTGCCGTCGCTTCCCGTTCGACATTAGTGGATGATTTAAAAACCGCGCTGCTAAAACTCAACCGCCAAACAAAACTGCGCGTTTACACCACTCATACTATCAACCCAACCTTTATTGATGAAAATATTATTCGAGAAATTGGTCGCGAAGTAATACGTTTACCAACTTATATTTATGCAGTGAATATCCTACACCAAATGGGTATTAATGCCCGTGTAGACTTTATTAAGAGCCCGAATCAAGGCGGTTTTGATAGCTTTGAAGCCTTTGCCGATAGCGTCAATTGGTCACTAAAAAACATGACGCCGCAAGAAACAGAAGCTCTGTATCACTACTATCATGCACGAACTGCGTCAGGTGAGAAAATTCCTTATCCATCAAGAGATTGGGCGATGGTCTCATGGGATGTTGTCGATGAGGCCGATTTAACATTATGATTTATTTACCTGATGCATTAATCGACCAATTGCTGTTGGATGATATCCAATACGGCGACCTGACCACTCGCGCCTTAGGGCTACACTCCCAACTTGGTGTAATGACATTTTCCTCTAAACACGGCGGCTGTATTAGTGGGCTCCACATCGCCAAACGCATGTTAGAAAAACTCGGTATCCGTTGTGAGTGCCATTTTCAAGATGGCCAACACGTTGAACCTCAAAGTATTCTAATTCGTGCTACTGGGCCTATTGAAGCTCTGCATCAGGGCTGGAAAGCCACACAAAACGTGCTCGAATGGTGTTGCGGTGTGAGTCACTATACTCAGCAAATGGTCAGTATCTTGAAACAATATCAACCTAACGCACAGCTAGCCTGTACGCGAAAAACAATCCCAAACACTAAGCCCCTTGCCTTAACTGCGATTTTGGCGGGGGGCGCTATTGTTCATCGAGCAGGTAGTGCTGAAAGTATCTTGTTATTCACCAACCACCGGCAGTGCCTTGAACAACCAGATGATTGGCATACACATGTAAAAACATTGCGCCAAAACGCCCCCGAAAAACTGATTATTGTTGAGGCCGATGACTACCAACAGGCCGTTTTGGCGATTGAGGCACAGGCCGATATTGTGCAACTGGATAAACTCCCACCTGACCAAATTCAGCAATTACAAAAACTCGTACAGCAGCAACATTCTCCTTGCCAGTTATCGATTGCAGGGGGAATTAATTTAACAACCATTGAAGAGTTTGCCCAAATAGGTGTGCCGTTGCTAGTCACATCAGCTCCCTACTATGCGGCGCCTCGAGACATAAAAGTGAACATTTTTAAACAATAACCGAAAAAGTTCGCATAAAAAAAGCTATTTGCCAAAAACAGCCTACCCCGTAGGCTGCATTAACTTATGGCTAATCACGCATATCGTTATATAAAAAACAATGTATCGAAATTAATGAAACGGGAAAGACATAATGAAAATAAAACAAATAACCTATTTGGTTGGGATGGCTTTATTCACAGCGCAAGGGCACGCCGCCTCAGTTAACAGCGAAAAAAATACTGATGTAATGTCAGTTTGGAGTACACCACTTGCTGCGGATGCGAATATCATCACGCAAGAGCAAATGACACAGTTGAATAAAACCAACGTGGCACAAGCATTGAGTACCATGCCAGGGGTTTCTATTCAAAAGTCAGGGAATCGTAACGAAACTCAAGTTAATGTGCGAGGTTTTGATAGCCGCCAAGTCCCTATCTTTTTTGATGGGGTCCCAACGTATGTCCCTTATGACGGCACCCTTGATCTTGGGCGTTTTATGACTAGCGAACTCGCGAGTGTTGAACTCTCTACAGGCTATACCTCATTACTGCAAGGGCCTAACTTGATGGGCGGTGCGATTAACTTAACGACCGCTACACCTAAAAAGCCATTTGAAGCCAATATCAACTTCAACCAAGGCTTTGCCCGCGGTGCAGATAACGCTCACAATATTAGTGCACGCTTAGGTGGCCGTAACGACCTAGGTTTTATCCAAGTTAGCGGTAGCCAATATAAGCAGCGTTTTATGGGAATACCAGATGCAGAAAATAACAATCCATTAGCAGGTAGCAATGGTCGCCGCCCGAATTCAGCCACAGATGATAAACGTATGATGGTAAAAGTCGGTTGGACACCCCGCGAAGCCGACGAGTATGTGATTACTTACCTAAAACAAGATGGTGATAAAAACAGTGCACCGAGCGTTACCAGTAAGAAACAACAAATTTGGCAATGGCCTGCCTATGATAAAGAAAGCATCTACTTCAATAGTACAACTCAAATAACTAATGATATCGCACTACAAAGCCGCCTATATCACGATACCTTTAAGAATACACTCCATCAATATAAGTCTGTGAAAGACTATAAGAAAGGTACTTACAACTACAGTCGTTATGATGACTATAGCAATGGTGCCGATATGCGTGTTGACTTCACGGTGCGTGAATTAGATATGCTTTCATTTGCCGCACACTGGAAAGAAGACATACACCGCGCTAGGTCTAAAAGAGATATGCCATTCGACCGCTATAAAGATAATACCTATTCCATTGCTACGGAATATCAATGGGTTGCGACTGATAAGCTAGATATTGTCGGCGGTATTGGCTATGACTGGCGCAAAAGTGCTGATAGTAAACGTTATGATTATAAATCAGGCGACTTTAATACCTATGATGGAAATAACCAACATGCATTTAACTGGGAAGTGATGGCTCGCTACCACTTAACGAATGAAGATACCATCCAATTTTCTGTGTCAGAAAGAAGCCGTTTCCCAACGCAAAAAGAGCGTTATACAAAAAACAAAATGAAGAGTGATGATTCCTTCGTTATTAACCCTCACCTTGATGCAGAGCGTGCCCTTACCTACGACTTAACCTACAAAGGATATGTCACACCACAATGGACCTATACAACCAGTGTTTACTATAACCACGTTTCGGATGCCATCATGGCACACCATATTGGCAAAAATGCTGATGGCGGTGATTTGCTACAAAACCGCAATAGTGGCAAAGTCGACTACTTTGGCATTGATGTAGGAACAACAGGGCAAATCACCGATTGGTTAGAAGCAGGCTTAAGCTACGGCTATATTCATGCTGATCCAAAACACTACAGTGTCAAACATGTCGCCGAGCTACCTACCCACAAAGCCTTTGCTTGGGTGAAATTGACTCCTTACGAACCGTTTAGCATTACGCTTACCGAAGAAGCAAGAAGTTGGGCATTTAACTATGTCGATAATGACAGCAAAGTACGTGGGTTCGCCAAAACTGACCTTCGTTTCGATTATGAATTAGGGAAAGGTATTTCAGTCAACACCTCTGTAAATAATCTATTTGATAAATCCTACGAATACACCAATGGCTATATAGAAGAAGGTCGTAACTATTGGTTAGGTATTGAATATAAATACTAACATTTAATATATTAGGCAGAGGTTTAATCCTTTGCCTAATATAATTTAATTAAAAATTATTTTATATTAAAAATAAAAACCACTAATATTAAGTGTAATTACCTAGGAATATTCCCACAAAACAGCCCCTCTCCACACTTTAACATCTTTAAAGATTTTTATGTTTTTTTAACAATAATCATGATTATTTTATAGATTTTAAAATCACCATAAAAAATATACTTAGTTTAAAATAACAATAAGCACTTTAATTCAATAAATTTACCAATAAATCACAAAAATGCTCATCTAACAATACTTGAAGTTAATTGATTCCCTATTTAGACTATAAGAATAAGAATAAAAACCAAAAAAAATAACTTAGCTTAAATTAATTAAGTCTGATGTTAAAAATTTACATCTTTATAGAATTCTGCTATTTCAACATTTAATTTAGAGAGAGCAAACAGCATTTATGAATTATTCACATGACTACACTATTGATGAAAAGTATATTTTTGAGCAAAATTCAAGTTTAATTTATTTAAAACTTGACCGCAGTCAAAATATCGAATTATCAAAACCAGCGTCTCGATTGTTCGGTGAGATTATTTCATTAAATCTGAAAAAAGGAATCGCAACACGAGATGAACTTCTTACTAATGTGTGGGAAGAGTACGGTCTTGTAGGTTCAAATAATAATTTAAACACTTACATCAGTGAAATAAGAAAAAAACTTGAGCAGATTGGCATTGATCCTAAATCAATCGTGACGGTACCTAAAAAAGGGTTCCGTCTTGATAGTCATATTTCTATCCATGAAAGTGAAATTATCGATACCGAAAATCAATATGATGAGATCATCTATAGTCAAAAAAAACATACACATATAGAACCCCCTATTTTGGCTCCTAATATTATTACAATGGATTTAGATAATAAAGAAACAGCAATAGAACTCACTCAACCCCCAATTGGAAAACAAAAGACAATCACAATACATAATCATCAAATCAAAAAAGCACAAAAGAATAAAAAATCTATAAAATTATTGCTACTAACAATATCAACATTAGCAGCGTGTTATTTAGTCTATCTATCTATTTATAATCTATCACCGAAACCTGACACCACAAATGGCTATTTAACATTAAGTAATCGAGGGAAATGTGTGATACAAACTCCCCTTGATATGATAGGAAAAACTTCAGATGATAATATTACTTTCATAAAAGCTAAACTCGATAAATATAATATATCCTGTGATGAACCTAAAAGAATAATTCTTTTATCTGATTTAAGCAGGTCATATTCAGTTGATAAAAACCTTTCTATTAGTATCTGTAAAGAAATGAATAGCAAATATGATTGTGTATCAATTAACGATCAGAGAATTTAAATGAAAAAATATATTGTCGTCTCATTAATTTTAGTGAGTTCAGTGACTATTGCATCGTATCTTGTAAAAAAAGAAAAAAGTGATATAAAAATCTGTAATTCTGAAATTGTATGGATTAAAGATGATGGCACTCAAAGTGGGCTAAATTTACAATCTAAAGTTACAATTCAACTTGCAGAAGATAGTCATGGTAGAATGAACATGTATGGTTATATTAAAAACCATGAATTCACATATCGGTTAAATAGGGCTATCTACTTTAATTATCAACAAATTGACTATAAAGGTAATTTCTCCATAAACTTTACCTCTTTTTCCATCACTTCATCAGATAATACCCCTCCAGAAGTATTTTCCAATTTTATCCAACTGGAACAAGATAAAATAAAGTATTATGTAAATATCACTAAGATGGAAGATAATATTTATATCCTAAAAGATGAAGCGTATTCTTCTTTTACCTGTAATATACAGTGATAAAAAAAAGCCTACTAATTATAGTAGGCAAAACCGTCAACATGGGAAATCGTTTTAATACAATCAGTAAGATATAAAATAAATAAACCAGAATAGAAAAATAAAAATTAAATTACGGGCCAAACATCGCTACTTGTGGAACACCATCAGGGCCAATCGTTCCGCGGAACATTCCCTTGGTATTAAATTGCATAACAAAATTACCTTGATTATCCACTGCAATAATACCGCCACTTCCTCCCATATCTTTCACAGAATTCAACGTATTTACCGCTGCTTCTGCTAATGGGGTATTACGATACTTTATTTGAGCCGCCACATCATAAGCCGCCAGCGCACGAATAAAAACTTCACCTAGACCCGTGGTTGAAATTGCAATCGTATTATTATCCGCGTAGGTACCCGCACCAATAATTGGTGAGTCACCAATGCGGCCATAATGTTTATTTGTACTTCCACCAGTCGACGTTGCTGCTGCTAAATTACCCCGAATATCGACAGCCACTGCCCCCACCGTGCCATATTTGTAGTCATACATCAGTGGATCTTGATATAAAGCAGCATCAACGCCTTTTTCTTGGTCAATTTTATGACTAATTTCTTTAACCTTTTTTAACTGTTCAATACGTGATTCAATAATAAAATAAGATGGGTCAACAATATCTAGCCCCTCAGATTGTGCAAATTGCTCTGCACCGACTCCCCCCATCATGACGTAAGGGCTTTTTGTCATCACTTTGTATGCAGCCATAATTGGATTTTTAATATTAGAAACGCCTGCAACTGCCCCTGCTTTATGATCACGTCCCTCCATAATCGAAGCATCTAACTCAACTTTATTATCAACGGTCAATGAAGAACCTCTACCTGCATTATAAAGAGGCGAATCCTCCATAATGATCACCGCGGCTTGGACAGCATCCAAACTATCTCCACCTTTAGATAAAATATCATATCCAGCTTGCAGGGCTTCGGTTAACTTAGCTTCGTGTTCTTTTTGTATATCATAAGAAACTGATTTTGAGATGATATCTCCAGCCCCACCGTGAATAACGAGACGGAAGTTATTCTTATCTATTGCCATTGCAGATATAGGTAAAATAAATAGAGATAAATAAAAAACACTAACCTTCATTTTTAATTCTAATCTTTTTAATATATTGTGTTTTTTAATTAACATATATTTACATACCCATAAAAAAGCACAGATATTCAACTTAGCCACTATAAATAAAAGTAATCAGTTGAAATAACTATCTGATGAAGAATTACTGTATAACACTCGTTTCTTTAGGTAAATCAAGAACTAATTCATCAAGTACTGACCATGTTGCTTTACTACCTGATTTAATGTTACCGCTAAATTTAAATCGTTGCTCACCAAGTGGAATTAAAGGTTTAAATAATTCATCTTCTTCAAATGTTACACCAGCAACTTCAAAACTATCTAATGCCATATAAATAGGAGAATCATTTTTTACTACTAACTCGTTACCTTCAACCCTAAAACTTAGCTTCTTTTGAGCATCTTCAATTAATAATTTTTCAAATGCTTTTGGCCGATAGTAAACTTTAAAATGAATAGCTTGAATTGCCGTAAAATCTGTTTTCTTATTATCACCTTTAACTTCTTCATCTGTATCTATTTTCTTTGGCGGGATAGCTCTAAACTTGACAATATAAGCAGACTCACGATCCTTTGGCAAACTATCTGCATTACCTGAAAATAAAATTCGCCAATCATAAGCTTTACCTGGTTCTAGCTTAAATAATGGAGGTGTTATAATAAAAGGGAGTTTTTCTACTTTATTCTCCTTTTCTGCATTTTTTCCTGTCGCTTCACTAAAATATTCCATGGACCCCTGTATAAGGTAAGGAATATTTGTTGTTCCATTACGTAAATGAAAAGATACGCTTTTATTTCCTTCTATAAAGGTTTTTCTCTCAAAGGGAAAAATAATTGTATCTATACTAGTTTCAGCATAACCGGCATTAACGCCAGTAACACTAAAAAAGAGCAAGCATGAAAGTAAAATATGAGACAAATTTTTCATCTAAAAACCTTTCGAAAGATAAAAGAATTATACTTTAGTATAAACAGCAAGTTCTACACGAGCACGATACTTACCAGGGGTTACATTATCATTAGAACAAATAGCCCACTTAATACGCATTGTTTGTGCAATATTCGAAATAGATTTAAAACTGAAATCTACGGGTTGGTTATTAAAGTTGATCATTCCTTTCTTATTTTCATCCTTGCAAGAAAAAGCAGAATTATCACCCTCACGATAAGGCATTCCCATTAACCAAGGAGGGCTTGATGCTGGTTTACCTTCTAGAGTATCAAAAAATAGTTTGGTGGGATCTGATTTTAATGTTCCCTCTTTCACTACCGCAGACATTGCCAAATCTTTATTTTCACCCGTACATGTATATTGAAAACTCGACTCTTCAATAACTTGGTTATCTCGCCCTATCGTAACATTGATATTGTCATTAACAACTTGACTAATTTTGCAAATCCTCACAATGTTCAAATCCGTTACAAAATTTAGTGGAGCTGTGGCATCAACATCCGTTGAATTTCCATGAGCCACTATATATAGTTTATCACCGGTATAGCTAAGACGACCTGGGGAAATAGTTTTATTTGTATAAAGTTCAAATTTCCCATCAGCATATAGATTAATAGCTTTAGTTCCCCCACCTGTTGTAATGGTATCAGTACCAGGTATCAAACAAGTATTTTGGTTATACCATGACTCTAAGTCAACTAATCCATCATGTTCCTGAGTAAACAGCCTACCAGAGTAGCTTGTTTTTAAATACTTTCCACCATTTCCAGCCCCTGCACCTGTGAGAGCAATATGATAACGAATTGAAGGGACAACCCAAGCTTTCAATGTGCTATCCCTTGAATGTACTAAAGGAAAACCACGACGACTGCTATTTCCAATTTTCTCACCTATATTTCCGTTACACCTAATTGAGCTTGTTGAAATTGAAAGTAAAGAAAAGCTTTGATTCCAAGATTTTTGATATGAAGGTGAGTATATTGGAGATAGTGTTATTGACGTTCCACCAGTTAGCCGTCCTTCGACTAAATAGGGTTGATTCACACCTTTCGGCTCATCTAAATCTATTAAACCCTGTAGTACAAGGGATATTGGTGGTAAAAGAACAGAACTTTCCGCAATATTAGGCATTAATGTCGATAACAGCAATGGAATGCCTTTTAATAGAAAAGTTTTTTCTTTGTGTCTAATCATCATTTTACTTTAACCTTCTCTAAATAAACTAAGCTATTACTGGCATGTTGCAGTAATTGAACGTACTGGTTGCGCTTTTGTCGACACCACATTATCTAAACCTGAATATGCAGCTATACAACGCTGGCTTTGGCCATTACCCCAACGAATATTTAATTTACCTTCTGTAGGAAGTCCACTCATAAATAACTGATTATTATCACCAACTATACCCGTGTTCTCTTCAGTTACATTACTCTCTATGAGCGTAGCAATGGCGCCAAATGGCACAATACTACCATCCGCCATTTTTAACGTAATAATCGCTTGATAACCTACTTTCGTATCAAACTTCACTTTTACCACCGCACCGTCAGAAGGGTAAACTGTTTTAGTGGTTTCTTTTAACATCACATTTTCAGGTAGTGTGTTCACATCCATAGAAATAATGTTAGAGTTATATGGTGAAACATATGGATAAAGCGCATAACCTGAACTATTTACAACACTATCTTTATTATTCGCTTTCGCACCTGTTGCTTCTGGTGCTTCAATAATCGCCATACTACTTCCCATAGAGCGGCCGAGTAAAACGCCACCTTGGTGAAGAACAACACCACCGTTCACACTACCATTCACAGAGCGATTATTTTTAGAATAATTATAGCCAGCTGAAACAGTTCCTTTTGATCCAGAATAGTTTCCATAAATAGAGCCGCTATTACCGACACCTTTATTGCCATACCCCTGAGAAACACCATAAGACAGCTTATTATCTAAGAAACTACCACTTAGACCGACTTGCTGAGTAATGTTGTTATTGTTATCTTGGCTATAAAAATAAGTACTAGACATATTTCTAACCATTTCATTATTCGAGAAAATACTGAAAGGTACGCTAACATTCACCGATATTTGACGATTTTCTGGCCATTTACCATCATCTTTTACTCGATCTATACTATAGTTCACTGAGTAATTAATCTTTTTAAACGTAGCATTATAACCCATAGCTAATTGACGAACTTCTCGATTAATTTCCCAATAATCATAAATACTGCCAGATAAATAGATGCTGCCATATTCACCTAATGATTGCCTTATTGCTGTCGTGAAGCTACTACGTTGGCGCTGATTTAACCACGGTGCCACATCATCTTTCAAACGATAGTCATGATTATTAAAGTCAGCAAAGCTAAAATAAGAACGAGTCGAATAACGTAGTGCCGTTAAGTCAATAGAAGTACCCGTTGTTGTTAAACTTTTAGAATAACGAAGACGAAAAGATTGCCCAGATCTATCACCTAACTCACCATCCATATTAGCCGTTGAATGGGTTATATCCGCAGATAATGCACCAAACCGGCCTAATGAAACCCCTACACCTGCCGCCGCTGAAAAATAGTTCTTTGCCATCAACAAACCGCCGTATAGGGTACTATTCGTTGGTAAACCATAAATAAGTGAACCTAAGAAAAAATCAGACTCTCGAGATCCTCTTGTATAACCACCATCATATCGTCCAGCACTCGTTTCATACTTATAACCACCAGGACGTAACATCACTGGTAATGATGAAAACGCGATAGTAAAGGTTTTTTCTGTCCCATTTTCTTCTCGGACAGTCACGTCTAAGTCACCTGCGTTACCTGTCGCATAAATATCTTTTAAGCTAAATGCGCCTGGGGATACATAGGTTTGATAAACAATATAACCATTCTGACGAACTGTGACCTGTGCATTAGACTGTGCAATACCGTTGATCTCTGGTGCATACCCGCGCTGACTGCTAGGTAGCATTTGTTCATCTGATGTAAGTTTAATTCCTTTAAAGGGAATAGGGTCAAATACATCCGCCCCCGTATTAGTCTCGCCAATAGTTAGCGATGAACGAATTGAATGAAGGGCTCTCATAATGTAAGTATTTGAGAAGTGCGTTGACGAATTTGTTCCAAAATCACCAGAACTTCTTGAATAGGACATATTAGAACGTAAGCGCCAAGGACCCGCATTTAAACCTGCACCTATAGTAGAAAATATGCTATCCGTTTTTTGAGTACCTATAGACTTGATATCAGTACTTGATTTATTACCACTCACAAAATAATTAAAAAATAGCGCAGGGATACCATCATCCAATAATTTAGGATCAATATACCCTTCAGACTTGTCTAGCATTGCAATTTGTGGAATAGAAATTCTTAATTGCAAACTTCCAATATCTGGTGTGACTGTGGCATCCTTAATATAATCTGCAATATTTAAAATTTTAGTATCAGCAGGTAACGACTTAAGTGATGGTATAGCTTTAACATTCACTCCCCAAGATTCTAAAAGCGCAGGAGTAAATTCAGGAACAATAGTACCTTGTACATTTGGCACAAACTTAATGAGTTTATCACCTAAGTTATTGCGATTAACATGCACTCGAATATGGTACTCTCCAGCTGGAACACTATTTGATGCACTAAATTGAGAGAGATCGACAAGAGTTGGGTCAACTCCTAATTGGCTTTCCAGCATACTAGGGTCAAAGTAGTCATCGCCATAAGAATATAGAGATAAACAGATCAATGTAGATAATAAGCTGACTTTTAAAAATTTTCTTTCCATCCCAATAGCCTTTATTTATCTTTATATTAATTTAATCGATAGCCTACTGAAAACTGAACTATCAGTTTAATAAAAAAGTATTATAAATTTTTCGTAAATAGCTATTTACGAGCCAGTATTTTCACTGATCTTTAAATAAAATTTTTCAGTTGGAGTACCAAAGTCATTTAATAACCGCCAACTTATTTCCCCATTAATATTATTTCTGTTAATTTTGTAATAATCATACGGAGGAATTAGCACTGATGAGCTTTGCATATTACCTCCCACATTAAAATCAACCACAGTCATATAATAAGGTGTTGGATTATAAAAACTCCAACCGCCATCTTTTTTTACTAAGGTAAGCTTTTTATAATCTTGTTGACTCGGAGATTTAATTAATTCCGGTCGATAATAAAGCTTTATAACAATCGCTGTGACAAATACCATCCCAATTTTATTCTCATCACTTTCATTTTTATTTACTGATGGTAATGCTCTGATTTTAAAGTAAAATATTGACTCTTTATCTTTTGGTAGCTCATCAATTTTATTTGGTATTATCCTAACTGAATATTCGCTTTTAGGTAATATTTTAAAAAGAGGTGGTGCGACAATAAAATTATTAACTGCCCCCCCATCAACTTCCTTTAAAATCGCAGATTGTATTAAAAAAGCATCATTTGTTTCATTACGTACCTGAGCTATTTGGCTATTATCTTTTTCAGAAAAAATAATTCGACTCTGATTCAAAGCTATTCCATCAGCCTTTGCACATGAAAAAATAAAAACAAATGAGAAAGATAACAAAAAAAACCTAATAACCATAATAGACATGATAAATCTCTTAATCTGCAATATAGGTTAATGTTAAGGTAGCTTTAAACTTACCAATATTGTCATCTACCGCACAATTTACAGTATTGTTTTTACACATAACATATGCATAAAAATCTTTTGAAAGTTGGTCTTCAACAATATTATTCCAAATAACTTTATTTGTATTTGTGATAAAATCTTGATCAGCAGGCTTAGCATTATCCTTTTTAGAGATTCTTACTGCAAATGTCTTACCTGGATCATCAAGAAAACCATCATTTTGAGTATAGTTCCCTTCAAGGGTAAGATAATTATTTTCAAAATTTTTAGTTTTACATTTTGATAATGTAACTGTAAATGGAAGTTTAAGTTTTCCATCAGATGCATCTTTTTTAAACTTATGCAATGGTATATTTCCAAAATCTACAACATTATTTGATGTACCTTTAATTGCTATTTCACATGTATTTTTAGGTACTGTAACATTAAAAGTAAATTCATGTGTACCAGGCGTATTAGCAATAGCCCCACCCATTAAACTGAATAATAATAAAATATAACCATAATTGTTTTTTACTAAAGCACTCATTTTATATCACCTTAAATTATGGTTGAACTAATGTGATATCCACTGAAGAAACCAACTCTCCAGGCGTTAGTTCTTGGGAAGAATCTAATTTAACAATACTAACTTCAAAATGTTTTTCTAAATTACCATTTTGCTCAATGTTAAAATTAATAATACCACCTGAATTAACATCTACTATTTCACAATTTTTCTTATCGTTATCACAACTAGATAAAATAAACGCTGCATGTGTAACATTATTAGCTGGATGAAGGCGATTATCTTGCGTTACAGACGTACCGTTGGCCGCTGTGATTTTCATCATAAAAGGAGAAGTTGCATTATTAGAAAAATCAAAATCCTCACAAGAATAATTAAATGTAAATGGTTTCACATACGTTTTATCATTCAGCGATAATTTAACATTACGTGTCAAAATTACATCTGAAAAAACAACTTCCTTATCTGGTACTGCAACGCTACATGTACCTTTAGAAACACTGCCTATTACTTCCAATGTTGTTTGCGCATACGATAGTTTTGCCATTGGTAGTAATAATACTAATATTGTCAGTATTATATTATGACATTTAGTAAAAACATTAACGTACCTGTCCGCTATAAACATTTTCGCCTCCTAAATCATTTATAACAGTCCATTGGGCAGTTCCACGACGTCCATTCTCTGGAACGATATAGCTCAATGAGTTATACGGAAAAATCATGGTATTATTTTTTTGTAGGCTTAAGCCAACCTTAACACCATTAATTTTCAGTTCATTTAGTGAAATAAAATAGGGTGAATTATTTTCAACCATAACCCCTGTTGGAGTTGATTTAATAGCCAACTGGCTATACGCATCAGTCGGTAACATTGTCAAATTTGCAGGTCGGTAAAATAATTTAATGATATTGTTATAGCCAATATTCAGTGCCGTACTTTCCAATGGGCCATTTGTCGCAGGGATCATTCTACCGCTAAAATAAAATATTGATTCACGGTCTTTTGGTAACGCATTAGGTAATGCGTAAATTCTTATATCTTGACTTTTACCAGCATCAACTTTAATTAATGGTGGTGAAATAGTAAATGGAGCCTCACCAACACCGTTAGGTGTTTTAGAAATGGTAAATTTAGCTAGATAATTAATATCCGTATTATTTCTGGCACTTATTGAAGTACTTTCTTCACCTTGTATATACACTAAACGAGTTGCATTTAAACCAATCCCACTTGAATACGCAGGTAAAGTCGTTAACGAAAACAACAGAGCTAAAAAAGGTGACTTAATTCCTAATAATTTCTTGTGCATAAAATTTTTCATCTCTTTTGTTTTCATTATCAATATCCACAAACTAAAGATTAAAGAAGAGGCTTTAAGTAAAGCCTCTTCTTACTCGAACTAATAAAATAATTAGTTATAAGAAACAGTGAAAGTTACTGGCACGTTCAACACATCTGGAGACACACCAATTTGTGTCAGAACTAATTTAGCAACCATAGGAATAGTTGCAGTACCATTAGCTTCGATATCAGAAGCTAATTTCAGCTCAGTATCAGCATTAGGAGTTACTGCTGTAGCGCCTGATTCTAAGCTAACAGCTAAAGCTTGAGCGCTTTTGTTTGCGAAGAATTCTTTGTAACGAGTTGACTCTTCACCATCTGCACGTACGAAGATAGCTGCATCTTTAGCTGCGGCTTTAGAACAGTTAGTCAGAACTAAGTTAAATTCTTTATTAGGACCTAATTGGTCTTTCACATTTTTACCCGTTGTTTGGTCAACAGTGAAAACACCCCAATCAACAACAGAACCTTCAGTTGTAGAATTAACATCACAAGACGCTGCACGTAATTGAGCTTTAAATTTTACAGTTGTACCTGTTTTGCTTGGCTCATCTGCTGCGAATGCAGAACCAGCAACCATAGAACCCGCTAATACTGCTAATACTGCTAATTTTTTATTGAATAACATATGTAAATACCTCTGTATTTATGTCGTCATGTAAGTAGTGAAAGACACAATTTATTATTAAAAGCCAAACCCACAACATCCGTTTACAGCACTAAAATCATTGTTATGAGTTTGACGAAGTTATTGTTAACTTTATTAAAGCCAACATTAAGAGCATTAAAAATCCTTTTAATCCCTTTTTAAAACCAAGTCAGTAGAGATGGTTTTAAAAAAGAGCTATTTCTATATCGCCAAATTTGAGAGACCAGAATCAATATAGAAATAGTAAAAGGACAAAAATTTAAAACTTTAAAACATTAGAGAGTTCGATTAATTTTTATTACTTCCTGTGCTAAAATTGAGAATCTATATAAGCCTCTCAATATTTAGTTATTCCTTTCTTACTTAAACCACCTCTATTTCAAACAAGTAAAAACACTTAATCAAATATTCAAACGCTCCGTTGTTTTCTGAGACTAATTCTAAGGTAACAATATTTATTGTCAAAATTACGCTTATAAAGATATTCAATGAGACATTAAATCTATACTTGCTAAATAAAATAGATTTAAATTCTTTATTATAGATTTTATGATATATTTAAGATCGTGACTTAGGTTAATTTATATAAATCGAAAAACACTTACTTATAATTATTTCAAGTTGTAAGTAGTTGTGTAAATTAACGTTAATATATTTAGTGTTAAAAATTTCACAATTAACAATCAAAAACAACAAGCAAAAAACAATTATCAATGCAAATAACAACAAATTAAGTTAAAACCAGATTTTTATCTCATACTGCAAAATCATCATAAGATAAGTCTTAATTGAGACTTACATTAAATAATAAATAAAAACCTCATGTTTTGTGTTGATTTTGTTAAAAAAAATAATGACTTTTGTTTCAGTTAAACTCGTATTATTTATCTGCTGTATTCGTTTCAACCTAGGTTATTTTAAGATAATCGTTTGCTTATATTTATTTTCTAATGGGAATTAGATAGATAATATATTCACTTAGTTATTTTCTACGCCTTGAACTGTGATGCGCTTTCAATATCAAAAATATGATAAACTTATGCACAGTTGATTTTGGAATTTTTCGGTGTTGGGGTCAGTAAAATGAAAAAAATGAATGAAGATAAGATACTGGTAATGGCAGAACGCATTTGCCAGTCAAGAGGCGTTAGATTGACTCCACAGAGAGAAACTGTATTACGCCTTATCGCGCAACAACACGGTGCTATCAGTGCCTACGATTTATTAGACTTATTACGTGAAGTTGAACCACAAGCAAAGCCCCCTACCGTTTACCGTGGGCTTGAGTTTTTAATGGAACAAGGCTTTATTCATAAAATAGAGTCAACCAACAGTTATGTCGTTTGTCACCACTTTGATAACCCTAGCCATATTTCAGTGATGTTAATTTGTGACCACTGCGGTAGCGTAACTGAAAGTGATTGCACAACCATTGAAGCCGCTATTATCAGCCTAGCGGAAACCAACCAGTTCCGTTTGCGTCATACTGTGGTTGAAAACCATGGCTTATGTAAAAACTGTGATGAGATTGATAGCTGCCAAGATCACGCACATTGCCACCATGACCATCAACAGCCTATTACTACAAAGAAAAAGTAATAAATAGAAGTGGTAGAGTTAACGGTGTTGCTTATATAAGAAAAGAATATTCGATGAGATGCAAAGAAAAGAGACAAAAGAAAAGGAACAAGTAAAGCAGGCAGATCTCTACACATCAATTTGAAATCTGCCAGCAATCATTGAATTATCAAACAAGCAGCGTCAACTTACCGCTTACCAACCTGATAATTTAAGAATTAATACCAATCACTATTGCGGATCACGCCAACCGCTAAACCTTCAATTGTGAAGCTTTGTTCGCGTAAATCGACAATAATTGGTGCAAATTCAGGATTTTCAGCAATTAACTCAACACGATTACCTTGCTGTTTAAAGCGTTTAACAGTCACTTCATCATCAATACGCGCAACAATCACTTGGCCATTGTGTGCATTTTGTGTTTTATGAACCGCTAGTAGGTCACCATCCATAATACCGATGTCTTTCATCGACATACCATTCACACGTAATAGAAAATCTGCGTGAGGTTTGAAGAGTTCTGGATCAACTTGATAGTGACTTTCGATATGTTCTTGCGCTAATAAAGGTTCGCCAGCGGCAACACGCCCAATCAAAGGTAGCCCTTGATCATCAGCTTCTTCTTCAAGAAGCAAGCGGATACCCCGTGATGCCCCAGAAACAATTTCAATTACACCCTTGCGAGCCAAGGCTTTTAAATGTTCTTCTGCCGCATTAGGCGAACGAAAACCCAGGCTTGCTGCTATTTCAGCACGTGTAGGAGGCATACCCGTCTGCGAAATGTGATCACGCACCAGATCATAAACCTGCTGTTGTCGAGCCGTCAGTGCTTTCATTCCGTTCCCCTGTTTGTTTATACAGTCAGACTGTGAGTATATACAGGTAAATGAAGATTTGGAACAGTTAAATTGCTGAATTTAGGCATTTGTTATCGATTGACTTCTTTTTCGACTTTAAACTGTTTTTATTAACTAGCTGGCAAAATAACGTTGCCATAAAACCAGAGCCCAAATAAAAAGTGCTAAACCAATACTGACAAACACTGCGGCAGAGCCTATATCTTTCGCGCGGCCTGAAAGCTCATGGTATTCACTACCAATACGGTCAACAACAGCTTCTACGGCACTATTTAATAGCTCAACAATCGCCACCAGCACCACTGAACTAATTAGCAGTATTCTATCTATATAACTGATATCTAAGAAAAAGGCGATAATAATCGCAATTACTGCTGCAACAGATTCTTGACGAAATGCCGCTTCGTTTACCCAAGCGGCTTTTAGCCCTTTAAGGGAATATCCCGCGGCTTTAATTACACGGGTAAAGCCCTTAGTTTGACTTGCCATATTTATTCCTTAAAAAATACAAACAATAATCGATTTTTACGGTCAAAGTGAATTGTCAGTAACAGATCTGCCAGTAGATTTCTGGTATGATTGCGCAGCATTGTTAACAAGAGGCTATAATCATTTATGTCACTATGGCGTAAAATATATTACAACACGTTGAATTTACCACTTAAATTATTGGTAAAAAGTAAACTAATTCCATCGGACCCTATTGCAGAGTTGCAGCTTGATACTAACAGGCCAACACTGTATGTATTGCCTTACCACTCTAAGTCCGACCTCCTAACGCTACGGCATCAATGCTTGGCTATCGGTTTACCTGACCCTTTGGTTGATAACGACATCAATGGCACTAAGCTCCCTGCTTATGTGTTTATCGATGATGGCCCTCGCGTATTTCGCTATTATTCACCGGACCCGCGTAAAGATTCCGTCAAAACATTCCATGCTTATTTAGATTTGCACAAAAACAACCCTAATCTAGATATTCAAATGTTACCCGCGTCTGTAATGTTCGGGCGCTCTCCTGGTCGTGAAGGGCATACCCCTGCACCACCACTGAAACTATTAAATGGGGTGCAAAAGTTTTTTGCTATCCTGTGGTTAGGTCGTGACAGTTTTGTTCGCCTATCGCCACCCGTTTCTATTGGGAAAATGGCTCAGGACCACGGTACTGACACCATTATTGCCAATAAACTGGCACGTGTCGCCCGTATTCACTATTCACGCCAGCGCCTTGCTGCGGTTGGCCCGAAACTGCCGGCACGCTATGAACTATTCAATAAGCTTCTGACCTCAAAAGCAATTGAAAAAGCCGTCGAAGACGAAGCACGCAGTAAAAAAATTCCATTGAAAAAAGCGCAGCAAAACGCAGTGAATATGATGGAAGAAATTGCTGCGAACTTCTCCTATGAAGCCGTGCGTTTAACTGACCGTGTGCTCAGTTGGACATGGAACCGCCTCTATCAAGGTATTAACGTGCAGCATGCTGAGCGCGTTCGCCAATTAGCGCAAGATGGTCATGAAATTGTGTATGTGCCCTCCCACCGAAGTCACATGGACTACTTACTGCTCTCCTATGTTCTTTACCATCAAGGTCTCGTTCCACCGCACATTGCTGCTGGTATTAACCTAAACTTCTGGCCTGCCGGTCCGATTTTTCGCCGTCTTGGCGCATTTTTTATCCGCCGTACTTTTAAAGGCAACAAATTGTATTCCACGGTTTTCCGTGAATATTTAAGTGAACTGTTTGCTCGTGGTTACTCTATCGAGTATTTCGTTGAAGGTGGGCGCTCCCGAACAGGCCGTTTATTGCAGCCCAAAACCGGGACACTATCAATGACGCTGCAAGCCATGCTACGTGGCGACTCACGCCCTATTACTATTGTGCCTATCTATATTGGCTATGAACACGTAATGGAGGTAGGGACCTACGCAAAAGAACTGCGCGGGGCAGAAAAAGAGAAAGAAGGTTTATTTTCCATGATCCGCGGGTTGCGCAAACTGCGTAACTTAGGTCAAGGGTATGTGAACTTTGGTCAGCCAATTTCTCTTTCTCATTATCTGAACCAGCGTGTCCCAGATTGGCGTGACTCAATTGATCCAATTGAGCCACAGCGCCCATCGTGGCTAAACCCAACAGTTAGCTCGTTAGCGGATAACATTATGGTAAATATCAATAATGCTGCCGCCGCTAACGCGATAAATTTATGTGCAACGGCTTTACTGGCCTCACGCCAACGTTCATTAACACGTGAACAACTCATTGAGCAAGTGGAATGTTACCTGCAATTATTACGTAATGTGCCGTATACGCCTGATGCGACAACGCCTAATAAAACGCCGGAACAACTGCTCGAACATGCATTGCAGATGGATAAATTCGAGGTAGAAAAAGACAGCATGGGGGATATTATTATTCTTCCTCGCGAAAATGCCGTTTTAATGACCTACTACCGTAACAATATCCATCACTTACTGGTACTACCGTCATTAATAACCAGTATTGTGCTGCATCATGAACGCATCAGCCGTCAAGAAATTTACTATCAAGTGAGCCAAATCTACCCGTTCCTAAAAGCAGAATTGTTTATGCGTTATAACGATGAACAGCTGCGTGAAACGGTAGATACTCTAATTGATGAACTAAATAATCAAAAGCTTATCTGCTTAAGAGACGACGATATGGTAGTGTTGAACCCACGCCGTATTCGCCCATTACAGCTCTTAGCAGCAGGTGTCCGTGAAACACTACAGCGCTACGCAATCACGTTGTCATTACTCAATGCCAGCCCTGAAATCAGCCGTAATACGTTGGAAAAAGAAAGCCGCATCCTTGCTCAACGCCTTTCTGTGCTGCACGGTATTAACGCCCCTGAGTTCTTTGATAAAGCAGTGTTTTCAACTCTCGTTGAAACGCTTAGAGAAGAAGGCTATATCGATAATAATGAAAACGATATTTTTACCACTAACGCCAAGAAGCTATATGCAGTCCTTGTGCGCCTAATGTCCCCAGAAATTCGTTTAACCATTGAAAGTGTTAGCCAAGCTGATGAATTTTCAGAAGAAAAGAAAGAAGCAATACCCGAGGTAACGGCACAAACTACTGAGCCAGAAAAAGACTAGTTCGGTTTTGTGAAGCCTATAAAGCAAAAAGGTAATGTTTTTCAACATTACCTTTTTTGTTGGCTCATGGAAAATGATTTACTCGCTAAAAATAGCTCACCATAATGCCAATAAACAAAATCAAACCAACGAAATTATTATTCATAAAGGCTTTAAAGCAAGGAGCACGCTCGCGGTTCACCATTAGTTGTTGTTGATAAATAAATAACCCTGCAACAAGCGCCAAAGAAAGATAATAAGTTATCCCTAAGCCTGCTAAAGAACCTACAACCACCAGCAAACCCACCATCAGCAATTGCAATAAGCCGATAATTAATTTGTCATATTGACCAAATAAGATTGCTGTCGATTTCACACCGATTTTTAAGTCATCATCACGGTCAACCATGGCATACTGTGTATCGTAAATCACAGACCAAATAATATTCACTAAGAATAATAACCAACACACCAGAGGCAGTGCTTCATTGACTGCAGAGAACGACATCGGAATTGACCAACCAAATGCAGCACCTAATACTACCTGAGGTAAATGACTGACTCGCTTAACAAAAGGATACACCCATGCTAAAGCTAGGCCCGCAATAGATAGCCAAATTGTCATTGAGTTAAGCGTTAAAACGAGTAAGAAGGAAAAGCCAACAAGCCCCGCAAACAGTATTTTAGCTTCCCTTTCAGTCACATCCCCACTAGGGAGTGGCCGATGCTTAGTGCGTTCTACGTGACCATCAAAATGACGATCGGCAAAATCATTAATGACGCAACCTGCGGCACGCATAAAAAACACCCCAGCAGTAAACACGATCAAAAGATGTAAACTTGGTGTGCTTTGAGCTGCAATCCATAATGCCCAATACGTTGGCCACAAGAGTAATAGTGAACCAATGGGCCTATCTATACGCATTAAACGGCTGTATGCATGCCATTTACTTAGCGTCATACTTCCCTCCACTTTGTCGTGCTCCTTATTCGATTCCATCATACTTCAAATTGGGTATATGTTTATACCACTCAATTCTGTAAGCCACTGATTTATGTTTGTTGGTGTTGCGTACTTACTGAATTTATGAAAATTTAAAATATTTAGGATAATTAACGATATGCAGGTGATTCAGGTAAAAATATTTCTGTTAATAACAATGGTTTAGCCGATAGTTTTAATCGAGAACTGCGAACCCAACGACCAGCACTAGAACCTATGCGAATATAATCCCGAGTTAAGCCATCACGGCTGAATAAATAACGCCCTAGAGGCATTCTACCTATATCAACCAATTGCTGGTCTTCATCAGTCAATGTTTCTTCTGGAATGACAGTACGGCCTAGTAACCAAGGAATACCATCCCCATACATGACGACTTCCCTGACCCAATAACGAGGGCTTTCAGGTAAAGACTGTGCCTCTTCAGTGCTCAACATACCTTGCGATACATAGCGTTCTAAATAAGGTATCACGGTAACTTGCTGGCTGTGTTGTTCAAAGCGTTTTGTCATGGAACCAAGTTCTAACAACCAATCTAACGTATTGGCAGGAACTATTTTATCATCCTCAGCCAACCAATGAATGGGATGGGAGGTAAATAGTGTTTCATCCATTACTTAAATTTCCACCATGGATAACATGGTTATGATTTACTGTATTTCTTAGACGGTAGGATATCACGTTGTTTTGCTACAGGGTTAAAGTTAGCTAACAATTTATATAAAAAGTCACATTTTCAACACAAAATGTAAAAAAATAGTGAATAAATTTTTAATTACTAACGAGTTATAAACGATAATAAAATTTATTAACATCGTAATAATAAGAATTTATTAGGCAAGTCTCCGTCATTCATTATCTCAATAAAGCGGGAAGTTTTTACAGCTTCCCGCTTTTTCTTCATAAGACAGTGATATGACGTAATAAGAAAGGTTAACGCCAAGCTTTATAGTTATTAATCAAACCATTAGTCGAACTATCATGGCTATTGACTGTTTCGCTATTTTCTAACTCAGGCAAAATACGGCTGGCTAATTGTTTTCCTAATTCCACACCCCATTGATCGAAAGTGAAGATATTCAAAATCGCCCCTTGCGTGAAAATCTTATGTTCATACATTGCGATCAATGCCCCCAGTGAATAAGGGGTAATGGATTTCAATAAGATTGAGTTGGTTGGGCGGTTACCTTCGAATACCTTATACGGTGCCACATATTCCATGTCAGAGACATTTTTACCTTGCGCAGCAAATTCCGCATCAACAACTTCACGAGTTTTTCCAAAAGCTAGCGCTTCAGTTTGCGCAAAAAAGTTAGATAATAATTTTTCATGGTGATCGCCTAACGGGTTATGGGTCACCGCAGGCGCAATAAAGTCACAAGGGATCATTTTTGTCCCTTGGTGAATCAACTGATAAAAAGCGTGTTGACCGTTGGTTCCTGGCTCCCCCCAAATAATTGGGCCCGTTTGGTATGAAACTGGTTTTCCATCTCGGCCTATATACTTACCATTTGATTCCATATTGCCTTGCTGGAAGTACGCTGCAAAACGGTGCATATATTGGTCGTATGGCAGAATCGCTTCAGTTTCTGATTCAAAAAAATTGTTGTACCAAATGCCAATCAAACCTAACAGTACAGGGATGTTTTTTTCTAGTGGTGTTTGGGTGAAATGTTTATCCATAGCATGGGCACCATTCAATAACTGAACGAAATTGTCAAAACCCACGGATAAAATAATCGATAAGCCAATTGCTGACCATAAAGAGTAACGGCCTCCAACCCAATCCCAAAACTCAAACATATTATTAGTATCAATACCAAACTTAGCAACTTCTTCACTATTCGTTGATAGTGCCACAAAGTGTTTGGCAATATGCTGTTCGTCTTTTGCGGTAGCCAATAACCATTCACGTGCTGAATGCGCATTTGTCATGGTCTCTTGGGTCGTAAACGTTTTTGATGCAATTAAAAATAATGTCGTTTCAGGGTTCAGTTTCTTCAGCGTTTCCGCAATTTGTGTGCCATCCACATTAGAAACAAAATGCATATTTAAATGGTTTTTATATGGACGCAATGCTTCTGTAACCATAAATGGCCCAAGATCAGAACCACCAATACCGATATTAACAACATCTGTTATCGCTTTACCTGTATAACCTTTCCACTCTCCGCGAATAATGCGCTCGCTAAATTTCTGCATTTTTTCTAATACAGCATTAACATCTGGCATTACATCTTTACCATCAACATAAATCGGTGTGTTATCACGGTTACGTAAAGCCGTATGTAACACCGCTCGGTCTTCAGTACGGTTGATTTTTTCACCACTGAACATGCTCTTGATCGCGCTTTCTAGCTCAGTTTCTTTTGCTAACGCTAACAGGTTATCTAATGTTTCTTGTGTAATTCTATTTTTGGAGAAATCCACTAAGATTTGACCATCGAACGTTGCCGAAAAATGAGTAAAGCGGTCTTTATCCTGCGCAAACAAGTCACGCATATGAACATCCTTCATTTGCGCAAAATGTTGTTCTAGCGCCCGCCATGCAGCCGTTTGGCTTGGATTAATACTTTTCATGGATAACACTCTCCAAAATAATTTAAAATATAAATATATTGTACCTCGTCAAAGATACGAGACTTATCGGTTTTCTGCGTTATGTTGATATTCCCCAATTCCACGGCACTTTTCCAGACATAATTAACTCTTTCACTGAAATACGCACTTTCAATGTCATTTAACTTTAACAGCAGCGCGTACACGCTAAATCATTCGAGTTGCATGTAGGCGACAAGAGAAGATAGACCGATGAGCATACAAAAGTATGTGATTCGGCTATCTGAGCGCAGTCAACACCCATGCAACTTGAAGGATGACCACCGCCATATACGCTAAATCATTCGAGTTGCATGTAGGCGACAAGGGAAGATAGACCGATGAGCATACAAAAGTATGTGATTCGGCTATCTGAGCGCAATCAACACCCATGCAGCTTGAAGGATGACCACCGCCATATACGCTAAATCATTCGAGTTGCATGTAGGCGACAAGGGAAGATAGACCGATGAGCATACAAAAGTATGTGATTCGGCTATCTGAGCGCAGTCAACACCCATGCAGCTTGAAGGATGACGAGTATATTGAGAAAACCGATAATGAATTACCTATCATTAGAATTACTGATTTACTTCGATTCTTGATTGACGCAACGCTAATTACCCGATAAATCTATATAAAAATATAGTTTAACGACAGGGATCGATACCATGAATACAGTAGCGTCTTTATCAGACAACAGTCAGTTTGTTATCGCAAAATTTGGCGGCACTAGTGTCGCGAACTTTGAGGCAATGAACAATAGTGCCAATATCATTCTTTCTAATCCAAATGTTCGAGTCGTTGTGCTTTCTGCCTCCGCTGGAGTCACTAATTTGCTAATAGAACTCGCTGAAGGTTGTGATATTGATAAACGCAATGAGCTACTGAAAAAAGTTAAAGATATCCAATATGCGATTATTGATAATCTGCAAACTGCTGATGTGATCCGTGAAGAAATCAATCGATTACTTGATAATATCGCTCATTTAGCTGATTCCGCGTCTCTCGCCACTTCTGACGCATTGACGGATGAAATGGTTAGTCATGGTGAATTAATGTCGACCCTATTATTCGTAGAAGTCCTCCGCCAGCGCAATACCGAGTCACAATGGTTTGATGTCCGTAAAGTCATGAGAACCAATGAAAGTTTTGGTCGTGCAGAACCTGAGTTGGAGCAGTTGAAAACCCTTGCAGAACAACAGCTGTTACCTCGCTTAGCAGAATCGGTAGTTATTACCCAAGGGTTTATTGGCCGTGATCCAAAAGGCCGTACAACAACACTTGGGCGTGGTGGGAGTGATTATACCGCTGCACTGCTAGCTGAAGTCCTAAGCTTATCTCGCGTTGATATTTGGACTGACGTTCCAGGTATTTACTCTACTGACCCACGCGTCGTGCCAAATGCACAGCGTATTGATGAAATAGCTTTCGATGAAGCTGCTGAGATGGCAACCTTTGGGGCAAAAATTTTGCATCCGGCAACACTGCTCCCCGCTGTACGTGCTGGTATCCCGGTTTTCGTTGGTTCAAGTAAATCCCCAGAAGCAGGTGGCACCATTGTTTCTGATAAAACCAGTAATCCACCACAATTCAGGGCATTAGCGCTACGCCGTAAACAAACATTATTAACTCTGCATAGCCTAAAAATGCTACATGCACGTGGTTTTTTAGCTGAAATATTTACGATTTTACTACGCCATAATATCTCGGTAGATTTAATCACAACTTCCGAAGTGAGTGTCGCTCTAACCTTAGATACAACCGGTTCAACAGGGACAAATGGCAGTTTGCTAACTAATGCACTGATGACTGAGCTTTCGGCTCTATGCCGTGTTGAAGTTGAAGAAAACTTAGCCTTAGTGGCCATCATCGGTAATGAATTATCGCAAGTAAATGGGTTAGGGAAACAAATCTTTGGTGCTTTAGAATCTTTCAATATTCGCATGATCAGCTACGGGGCCAGTAGCCACAATATTTGTTTACTGGTTCCCGGTGACGATGCTGAAGATATCGTTCGTACATTACATAGTAATTTATTCGAGTAACCAAACTACCGCTCTAAAACAAAGAAGGCGATATTCATAATCGCCTTCTTATTCAATCAGTTGACTTATTTTTTGTTTTAACACTGTCAGTGTACTTTAACATTGCGGCTTTCACACCTTTGTTCTGCTGTAATAGTGCTAAATTATGTTTGGCAGTGGCATTACCGAGTTCGACTGCGCGCTCAAACCACATGACTGCACGGAAGATATTTTTTTCTCCCCCTTCGCCACGAGCATACATTACAGCAAGGTTATTCTGTGCATCACTGTTTTTCTTAAATGCCGCATTTTCCAAAAGCTCTCGGGCCTTTAACGAGTTTTGCGCAACGCCAGTCCCCGTTAAATAGAAAATTGCTAATTGGTTTTTCGCCTCAATGCTATCCCCTTGTGCCAGTATTAACCAATTTGCAATTTGCGTAACATCGGCTTCTTTCCATTCACCAGCCAAATATAATTTGGCGAGCTTAATTTGTGCTGCGTTATAATCCTGATTGGCTAAATTTTGATACAATTCTACTGCCTTTACAGGGTTCTTTTGAATGCCACCTAACCCTTTCTCATAAAACTCAGCGACCTTCATTCCTGCTTCAAATGATTTGTTTTGTGCAGCTCGTTCATACCATGTGAATGCTTCAGCTAAGTCTTTAGTTACCCCATTGCCAAGCTCATAAACTTTTGCAATAGCCAGTTGCGCCGAAGCATTGTTTTGCTGCGCAGCCCTTTTATACCAATACATGGCTTGATAACTATTTTTCTCAATCGAGTTATGGCCTTCCTGATAAAAATCGCCCATATTGACTTGCGCAATTGCTGAACCCATATTTGCGGCTTGTCGATACAAGTAAACGGCCGTATCATCATCCTGCTCTACCCCGTCACCGTTTTCATACATAACAGCAAGGTTATTAACCGCCGCTGCAACATTATTTACCGCACTTCTTTCATACCATTCACGAGCCTTTGAATAATCAACTTCGCCACCAAGCCCATCATGATAAAATAACCCCATAGCAAACTGTGCATTTGCATGCTCTTGCTCCGCAGCCTCTGAATACCACGCTTTAGCCTGCTGATAGTTTTGCTCAACTCCTACACCATGTTCATATAAATACCCCATGGCATATTGGCAATAAGCATCCCCTTTTTCAGCGCCTCGGCGATACCAGTACTCCGCTTGTTTAAATTTTTTTTGATTTTGCAGCAGCATACCTAAATAATAATCGCCATCTGTATTATCTAAATCAGAAACTTTTTTAAACCAGCGATAAGCTTCCTGATCATTGCTCTGCAAAAAATCGGTTCCATCCATATAGGCTAGCCCGACATCCACCATCGCATCGACATCCCCTTCCTTAGCAGATTTTAATTTAGCTTTAAAATCATCAGGAAATACGACATCGTTGGCCTGACTTGCGGTTTCTAGCGGCTTATTTTTTGTAGAAGGAGCTTCCGAAGTCGCTTGAGCCAAAGACGCGGTGCTCAAACACACTGCTAGAAATAAATACCGTAATTTCATCACCATTACCCATTCATTGGCGTTATGTTATTAACATAACATTCCAATAAAAAATTCATAAGGGATTCAAGCTGAAAAAACGCTATTAGGAAGAAATTTCGTCGAAAAATTTAGGTAGTGTTCATTCATCGCTAAAACGGCCACTACCTAAACCAAAGATTAACCTATCAAAGGCTTAATTAACGCGGTAACCACCATGTTTACTGGCAAATAAATTGAATTTACCCCACTCAATCAGTAAATGTTCCAGTTTTTGGTGACTAATTTTGCATAACTCAGAAATTTGCGACACAACAAAGTGGTTTTCACTCACTAATTCTGGGGCGAAAACTTCAGCTATCCATTCACATTCTTTAGCCGTGACCAACCAACCATCATTGGTAGAAAATTTATGGACTGGGATCATGCCTTCTTTACTACTTTCTTGCGATAACAATTTGTTTTCATCTAGTTGTGCTTGATGAAATGCAGCTATTTCGTCTTGTGAAGGCACTGGTTCTACGGCTAAACGCTCTTCCAGAAATAAATAAATTTCTTCTGCACGCGCCGGTGTTAACTCGCTTTTTAGCCAAATTTGGTTAAAACAGTGCTCATCAAGGGACTCATCCGTATCGAGTTTGTCCATAATTTGTAAGATACTCATCATCGCACTGACCGCATCTTCGCTCATGAGAAATGTTTCAGGCGCCGCACTGTTTTGGATCTGATAAGGAAATGCCACTGAATGCGGCAGTTCATTTTCAATAATAAATTCATAGCTCATCATTAGACCCCTTTAATGTCTTTACCCATAAGATGGTGCCGAACACCTGAAAAATCAATACACTGTTTTATTAATCTTCTGGATCATAGCCTAAATTAGGCGCTAACCAACGCTCAAGTTCCGTCACCGACAGCCCCTTACGTTTTGAATAATCTTCAATTTGGTCTTTCTGTAATTGAGCCACTGCAAAATATTTGCTATCTGGATGACTAAAATACCAACCTGATACAGATGCCCCAGGCCACATCGCATATGAACTAGTGAGTTTCATTCCCACTTGGTTTTCAACATCTAATAGCTGCCAAATCTTCTCTTTTTCTGTGTGCTCAGGGCAAGCTGGATAGCCCGGTGCAGGCCGAATACCTTGGTAATTTTCACGGATCAACTCGTCATTACTTAAATTTTCATCTTTCGCATAACCCCAATACTGCATACGAACCTGTTGATGTAAAAATTCAGCAAATGCCTCAGCAAGCCTATCCGCCAGCGCTTTAACCATAATTTTATTATAATCATCATGCTGTTTTTCGTATTCACCCGCCAGCGCATCCTCTTCTAAACCACCAGTAACAGCAAATGCACCGATATAATCGGCTTTACCACTGTCTTTAGGTGCCACAAAATCAGATAAACAATAATTCGGGAAATCCGTCTTTAAGGTTTGCTGACGTAGGTTCAAACTCACTGCTTGCACATGATGGCGTGTTTCGTCTGTATAGATTTCAACATCGTCACCAACACAGTTCGCGGGGAATAAGCCAAAAATACCTTTTGGTGTCAGTAAACGTTCTTTTTCGAGCTTATCTAACATCGCGTTAGCATCATTCAATAATTTACGTGCTTCTGACCCCACGACTTCGTCGTCTAAGATACGTGGGTACTTCCCAGCGAGCGACCACGTCATAAAAAATGGCGTCCAGTCAATATATTCACGTAAGGTTGTTATTGATGCATTGACCTCTTGAATACCCAAAAATTTCGGCACCGGCGGCTGATAATTAGACCAATCAATTTTCACCTTATTGGCTCGGGCAATATCAAGAGTGACTGGTGGTGTTTTTGGTCGTCTACGCCCATGTTGTAAACGTACCGTGTCATATTCACGGCGAGTACGCTCAACAAAATCTGCTTTTTGAGTATCAGACAATAACGCTGAAACCACACCAACAGTACGTGATGCATTTTGGACGTACGTGGTTGGTCCACTGTAGTTAGGTTCAATTTTCACTGCGGTATGTGCTTTCGACGTTGTTGCCCCCCCAATCAATAACGGCAACGTAAAGCCTTGTCTTTCCATCTCTTTTGCCACATGAACCATTTCATCAAGGGATGGCGTTATCAAGCCTGACAGGCCGATAATGTCGACATTTTGCTCACGTGCCGTTTTTAAAATTGTTTCGCATGGCACCATCACGCCTAAGTCGATGATTTCATAGTTATTACACTGAAGCACTACGCCAACAATATTTTTACCAATGTCGTGAACATCCCCTTTAACTGTTGCTAACAACACTTTACCAGCACTACTTCCCGATTGTTTAAGTTCTTGAATATACGGTTCTAAATACGCAACTGCTTGTTTCATCACCCGGGCAGATTTCACCACTTGTGGTAAAAACATTTTTCCTTCACCAAACAGATCCCCCACAACATTCATCCCGTTCATCAGCGGGCCTTCAATAACCTCGATGGGGCTTGATGCACGTTGGCGAGTTTCTTCTGTATCTTGAATGATAAATTCAGTGATCCCCTTAACAAGCGAATATTCAAGGCGTTTTTCTACGTCCCAACCTCGCCATTCCGCCTGTTGGATTTGCTGTTCTTGAGCACCAGCCCCGCGGTATTTTTCCGCTAATTCCAATAACCGCTCAGTACTATCATTACGGCGATTTAATACCACATCTTCAACTGCATCTTTCAGCTCAGCGGGTAGGTCGTCATAAATGGCTAATTGCCCTGCATTCACGATCCCCATATCCATTCCATTACGAATGGCGTAGTACAAGAAAACGGCGTGGATAGCTTCACGGACTGGGTCGTTCCCCCTGAAAGAGAAGGAAACATTCGATACCCCACCGGATATCATGGCATGTGGTAGTTGTTGTTTAATATCCTTACAAACATCAATAAAATCAACAGCATAATTATTATGCTCTTCAATCCCTGTCGCGACAGCAAAAATATTTGGGTCGAAAATGATATCTTCAGGGGGAAAGCCAACCTCTTCGGTCAACACCTGATAGGCGCGTCGGCAAATCTCAATTTTACGCTCACGTGTATCGGCTTGCCCTACCTCATCGAAGGCCATAACAACCACCGCAGCCCCGTATTTACGCAGCAGTTTGGCGTGTTCGACAAAGGTTTCAACCCCCTCTTTCATGGAGATAGAGTTAACAATTCCCTTACCTTGTATACACTTAAGCCCAGCTTCGATGACTTCCCATTTTGAAGAATCAATCATAATAGGAACACGAGCAATATCAGGTTCACCCGCGATTAAATTCAGAAAACGTACCATAGCAGCTTGGGAGTCCAGCATCCCCTCATCCATATTGATATCGATGATTTGAGCACCGCTTTCCACTTGTTGGCGCGCCACATCTAACGCTTCTAAATAGTTTTCCTCTTTAATCAGCCTTTTGAATTTTGCTGAACCCGTTACGTTCGTTCTTTCCCCAACATTTACAAACAGTGACTGTTTGCTGATATTCAATGGTTCTAAACCTGATAAACGACATTCAACAGGCAATTCAGGTAACTGACGCGGCATCACCCCTTTCACCGCTTCCGCCATTTTTTTAATATGTAATGGTGTTGTGCCACAACACCCACCGACGATATTTAAAAAACCTGCTGTTGCCCATTCATGAATTTGTTCAGCCATATTTTGTGCATCAAGGTCATACTCACCAAATGCATTTGGCAGGCCGGCATTTGGGTGAGCACTGACATAACACTCAGCAATTCTTGATAGCTCTGAAACATACTGACGAAGTTCATCAGGACCCAGTGCACAATTCAAACCAAATGAAAGTGGGGCCGCGTGACGCAATGAGTTATAAAATGCTTCTGTCGTTTGCCCCGATAAAGTACGCCCAGATGCATCAGTAATAGTGCCTGAAATCATAATAGGCAGCGAAACACCTAGCGCGTCTAATTCTGTTTCAACTGCAAAAATCGCCGCTTTAGCATTTAAGGTATCAAAAATAGTTTCGATCATAATTAGATCGACCCCACCTTTAACTAAAGATCGTGTAGATCCCCTGTAAGCTTCAACAAGTTGATCAAAAGTAACATTTCTATAAGCAGGGTCATTTACATCCGGAGAAATAGAAGCCGTACGATTGGTTGGGCCTAAAACACCCGCCACATAGCGAGGCTGCTCTGGCGTTTTCCGTGTCCATTCATCGGCACATTCGCGCGCAATACGTGCAGCAGTTTCATTAATTTCATCGGAAATGGCTTCCATTTTATAGTCAGCCATCGCAATAGGCGTGGAGTTAAAGGTGTTTGTCTCAACGATATCTGCACCTGCTGCAAAATATTGATGATGTATATCTCTAATAATCTCAGGCTGTGTTAGTACTAATAAGTCATTATTACCTTTCACATCACAGGGCCAGTCAGCAAACCTATCCCCACGAAATTGTTCTTCCGACAACTTATGTTGTTGGATCATTGTTCCCATTGCACCATCTAATACCAATATACGTTTTTTTAATTCTTGTTCTAATTGATTAATTTTTTCGGACACTGCACTGCCCTCCTAAAATGGAACACTGAGAAATAAGTCAAATTTTTACTTATAACATCCTATCACAACTTTTAACTCGAAAATTCGCTGTTATGATGAGAGTTTTTCAGGTTGCATAAAATCGGTCTTTCAACTGATCCGATGAGTATTTTTAGGTGAGATAGTACATAATAGAAACAAAATTACCGTCAGGAGAGACTTAATGGCAACGGCACCAATTACTAAAAAGATAAAAAAAGCAAAAGGGCCAGCAAGTGGAGCTACCGCTGCGGGGCAAGTTCAATCATTAAGTCGTGGGCTGACACTGTTGGAATACATTTCTGAATCCACCGGTGGCATTGCACTCACTGACCTTGCATTACAAGCTGGCTTACCAAATTCAACGACACATCGACTGTTGATGACATTAGAACAGCATGGTTTTGTGCGCCAAACGGGCGATCTTGGCTTATGGGTTATTGCATCTCATGCCTTTATTATTGGAAGTAGCTTTTTAGAAAGTCGTAATTTATTAGCGTTGGTTCACCCTATATTACGCCGTTTAATGGATGGGTCAGGGGAAACCGTCAATTTAGCTATCCTCGACCACTCGGAATATGATGCTGTTATTGTCGATCAAGTGCAATGCAACGCATTAATGAGGATGTCAGCACCTATTGGCGGGAAACTGCCTTTACACGCCTCTGGAGCCGGTAAGGCGTTTATTGCAAACTTACCCGAAGAAAAGCTAATCCCTCTTTTAAGCCGCAAAGGGTTACATGCCTATACTCCATACACGTTAACTAACCCATCAGCCTTAAAAGAAAACTTGCAACAAGCTAAAAAACAAGGGTTTTCCTATGATGATGAAGAGCATGCTTTAGGCTTAAGGTGCATTGGTGCCTGTATTTATGATGAACATAAAGAAGCCTTTGCTGCTATTTCTATTTCAGGGCCGTTATCACGTATTACAGATGACCGCATTACTGAATTAGGTGCGATGGTTATCAAGGCTGCAAAAGAAATTAGCCGTGAGTACGGCGCAAACCGTTAAATGACAAAAAGTGAAATGAGGCCCAAACCTCATTTCACTTTTATTATACTCATCAGCAATGTTAACCATTATGTAGCTTATATTTATAACTACTCCGTTTGCTCAAATAATTTGAAATTTTCCATATCTCGATATTTTTCAATTAAGGCTAACGCAATTGCCTCTGTTTCTGCATCGGCTAACCCTTCAATATCCCGCTGACGAAAGTGCAGCTGAAAGGCACGCAATGTCTTTTTGGTTTGGTCATCCAACTCGCCAGATAGAGGGATCGCCGAATAACCATAAAATTTCAGAGCCTTTTGAACACGTAACACATTAGCGGGTTCGTTAGCATTTCGCCCCGCTAAGTATTTACTAACTGTTTTAGCATCAGGCCATGCACCAATTCCTTGCTGAGCAAGACGCTGCCATGGAAATGCCCTACCTGGATCTTGTTTACGTAATGGTGCAATATCGCTATGACCGATAATATTTTCAGGCGGTATATTATACCGTTGCATAATATCTTGAACTAATGGAATCAATGCAACAATCTGCGATTCATTAAAAGGTACCCAAGTTTGGTTCCCAAGGCTATTTTCTTGAAGACCGGGATTTACTATCTCAATACCGATGGAAGTGTCATTCAAACCTTTTTGATGTTGCCAACGACTATAACCAGCATGCCAAGCTTTTAGCTGTTCGGGTACCAATTGTAATACAACTGGTTTACCGTATTTAAATTCAGGTTTACTGGGAATAAGATAGTGTGAACTCACATTCCCTTTTGTTAAAAGCTCTATCGAACGTGCATCATTAGAAACAGTGTAGTGTAAAATAATATATTGAATCCGTTCACTCGTATTTCTTGATGGGTAACGATTATCAAGGTAGTAGCCTTTATTAGATGCTGAAATCGAGCAACCAACAAGCAAAAACACAAATAATATCCCTATATATTTGAACATAAAACCATAACCTTAACTCATAATTAGTTAAGTTTTATTTAAGCATAATGTTATAGGGAACACTATTAAATAATGACATCTTAAAGAAAAAAAGTAGGAAAAAACGCAGGGTTCAAGATAAAAAGTAATAATATAAAATAAATAACAACTAGTTATGTATAATAATAAAGGTTACTTATAAATAAGAAATTTGATAAAATGCACATGAATATTCACGTTAAACCTTTTAAGCCCTTTACTGAAACTGAAAAGGTTTATTGAACAATAGCACTATATTTTATCTATAATAATCAGTTAGCTACAACCCCGTCCCTAACCATATATAAAATCATAAAAATTCAATTTAAAAATACAATTGATTATTTATATTTATAGAATTTATTTTAAAATCAGTTTTTTCCTTTAAGTAATTACCACAATAAATAGTGCCAAAGGAGATTAGTCAAATTAATTGGTTATTTCCTATAAATTAAAATTATGATTCAAAGCATGTTTTTTAAGTTTAATACTTTTCTAATAATATAAAATAGTTATAAAAACTTACCAAAATAAAGATACTAACCCCATCTAACTCTTTTTTTCATTCTCTACCTGTTTAGAAATAATTTTAGTTATTTCGTTAATATCAATATCGAGAAAAATGACAATTTCAATTAATTTATCTAAACTTAATTTATTAATTCCTAGTTCATAGCGTGATACTTGCTGCTGGCTCAAATGAATGACCGAACCTAATTCATTGCCTGATAACCCCTTGCTCACCCTAGCTTTTCGTAAATAATTTCCTAATAAAGCATAAATATTTTCCTTTTTAACTATATGCATATGCATACCATCTCCTAAATAAGAAAAAAAATTTTTAGCTAGTAATATTCATTATAAAATTAATCTTCATCATTTAAAATAGTTATGAACAATCAAATACATGTCAATTGATAGGTAAACATGTTTTTTATATACAAAAAAATGAGACCTTTGTATTATTTATGTAGCAATGCATTGCTTTATAAAAAGTTTTTCACTTCTTAATTACATAATTTCTTTTGTTGGTTTTTCTTGATCAAATCGATAATTTAATATAATTTTACACTTTAAATGTCACTAGAAATAATTAGCAACCAATAAAAACGATTATGTTTTTCAATTCTTAGAATATTTTAATTTAAAATATATTTTATATTCGCAGCTAAACCATATAAAAACAAAGATTAACTCATATTTATACAATATAATTAGGTCAAAAGTTCATCTTTCAATTCAATAACCACCAATTAACAGATTAATAATCTATTTTTGACCTAAATACAATAATGCCTTCTTTTCCTTGTATGTAGTGCTGTAATTCAACATCACTAACTTTGAAATTTTCACGTAATGAAGAAGCATTCCTAAAAATTGTTTTGTTTCCTTTTTGTATTACAATACCAACGTGACTAACATCCAAGCCTCTATTCGTTGAGTAAACACCAATATAATCACCGGTCTTAAGCCTTGTAATCAAATCATTATCTATATATTTAGATGGAATATAGTTTATATCTCTATAGGTAATGGGCAACCCTAAAATATACGTCTTTCGATTACCTTTTAAATTAAGCTGCTTAGAAACGTTAACGGCATATGGGCTAATTTTAGCCGTAATGTCCTCTGCAACCGCGCTATCACCTTGTGCCCAATCCGAAAAAAAGTGGCGGCGGTTTTTGTATGTAACATTTTGATTAAAATAACGAATACTAGTCAGGTTCCTAAAAAATTGTGCACTATTTTCAGCCCCTTTAAATGCCTCAACGTACTCAATAAAGGTCATACAATCCATCGCTTCTAAATTAACGACTAAGTTTTCAGCAAAGAGTGGGCTCATATTTAACGTTTGTTTATCGTAGGGGGTATTTAAAAAATACTGAGTGAGCACATCAATTTTTTCTGCCGATGTTGAATGATATCGCTGCATTTCATTTTGTTGGTTGAATATACTGGTTAAAATTTTATGCGACCCCGATGTCAACACTACCTGAGCTTGGACATAATTAACCATTAGCAACATCAAGGTTGCAGTAACTAAGCGACGCATTCGCCCACTATTTGAATTTTTAGTATACACATTAACAATATTCCCAATTTACCTTAATTTTGCAGGCAACTGCTTCTATTTAATGACTATAGCATGAGTTTTAGTCCATTTCTTGTTCGATTTATTCCATAGTCAACCTTGATTAAGATCACATATAACTTCAAATATTCATTTTGAATATTGCAACTGTTCTATTTTCATTTAACAATGTTACCGGTAACATTTATTTTGTAACGTTATCTGGAATAGGTATAACGATAAGCACAACTTACATGACTTGCAGATTAATTGACTATAGGTCTGCATGATGGAGCAATTACCATGAGTTCTAATATCTCTGAAGTGACAAAATCTCCAGCACTCAATGAGGAACTTGAGCGCATTACACAGCGCATTATCTCTCGTTCTGCACAAGCTCGAGCAGCTTTCCTCAATAAAATTGAACGTGCTCGTAGTACAACTGTCCATCGAGCCTCGCTGGCTTGTGGTAACCTTGCTCATGGTTTTGCTGCCTGCCAAAATGATGAAAAGCAGATCCTTAAAAGTATGACGCGTTCTGATATTGCTATCATCAGCTCTTACAATGACATGCTTTCTGCTCACCGACCTTATGATAAATACCCTGAACAACTAAAAAAAGCGTTACTTGAATCGGGTTCTATTGGGCAAGTTGCAGCTGGTGTCCCTGCCATGTGTGATGGTGTAACTCAGGGGCAAGATGGGATGGAGCTCTCTATGCTAAGTAGAGATGTCATCGCGATGTCTACAGCAATTGGTTTATCCCATAATATGTTTGATGGCGCTCTTTATTTGGGTATTTGCGATAAAATTGTTCCAGGCTTATTACTTGGAGCCCTCTCTTTTGGGCATTTACCTGCTATATTTGTCCCTGCTGGGCCGATGGCCACGGGCCTACCGAATAAAGAAAAAGTACGTATTCGCCAACTGTATGTGGAAGGAAAAGTCGATAGACTTGCGTTATTAGAAGCTGAAGCAGCATCATACCATGGTATTGGTACCTGTACATTCTATGGTACCGCTAATTCAAACCAAATGATGATGGAAGTCATGGGGTTACACTTACCAGGTGCATCGTTTGTCCCCCCTGATTCCCCATTACGCTATGCGCTAACAGATGCAACAGCACAGCAAATTACCCGGTTAACCGAGCAATCTGGCCATTATTTACCAATTGGTCGCCTCATTGATGAAAAAGTTATCGTCAATGGTATTGTTGCCTTACTAGCAACTGGCGGCTCTACCAATTTAACGATGCACCTTGTTGCCATCGCTAGAGCTGCCGGGGTCATTATCAACTGGGATGATTTTTCTGATATTTCTGCAATTGTACCGCTCATTTGCCGAATTTACCCTAATGGCCAAGCTGACATCAACCAATTTCAAGCCGCAGGTGGCGTCGCATTACTAGTCCACCAACTGCTGCAAAAAGGCTTGTTACACCAAGATGTTCATACTGTAGCAGGCTTTGGTTTAACGCGTTACACATTAGAACCTTGGTTAAATAACGGGCAACTTGAATGGCGAGAAGGCCCAAAACATTCATTCAATACAGATGTTATTGCTGAAATTGACACGCCTTTTTCACCCCATGGAGGTACTAAATTACTCTCAGGTAATTTAGGCCGTGCTGTGATGAAAACGTCCGCGGTCCCCGAAGAAAATCAAATTATTGAAGCGCCTGCTGTAGTATTTAATAACCAAAATGATATCGCAAAACACTTTGAGTCAGGCAACCTTAATCGAGATTGTATCATCGTAGTTCGCTTCCAAGGCCCATCCGCTAACGGGATGCCTGAACTTCATAAATTAATGCCACCACTGGGGGTGCTTATCGATAAAGGTTATAAAGTTGCCTTAGTGACTGATGGCCGGCTATCAGGAGCATCAGGTAAAGTTCCATCCGCAATCCATGTCACTCCCGAAGCCTATAACGGTGGATTACTCGCAAAAGTAAAAGATGGCGATATCATTAGAGTAAATGCGTTAACTGGTGAATTACAATTACTTGTCGATGACACTGTATTAAACAAACGACAATCTTTCAAACCGGACTTAATCGCAGAACGTAGCGGTTGTGGCAGAGAACTTTTTGGCGCATTAAGAAGAAACTTGTCTGGCGCAGAAGAAGGTGCTTGTAGCATTGATTTTTAATCTATTGGTATTAAATAGGAATAAAAAATGAATAATTGGAACATAACCGCTGAAAGCGTGCTCAAACAAGGCCCTGTGGTCCCAGTCATTGTCATTAAAAAACTAGAACAAGCCGTCCCTCTCGCTAAAGCCTTGGTGAAAGGCGGCGTTAATGTACTTGAGGTCACATTACGTACCGAATGTGCAATTGAAGCAATTCGCCTGATTGCTCAAGAAGTCCCTGACGCCATTGTTGGGGCAGGGACTGTACTCAATGCGAAACAACTTGCTGATGTGACAAAAGCTGGCGCTAAATTTGCTATTAGCCCCGGTTTAACCGAAGAATTATTGAGTGCTGCAACCCAAGGAAATATCCCACTGATCCCCGGCATTTCAACGGTTTCAGAACTAATGCTGGGTATGAATTATGGTTTGAAAGCATTCAAGTTTTTCCCAGCAGAAGCGAATGGTGGCGTTAAAGCCTTAAAAGCCATTGCCGGCCCTTTCTCACACGTAAAGTTCTGCCCAACAGGGGGAATTTCACCAGAAAACTATCGTAGTTATTTAGAACTAGAGAGCGTTCTGTGTATTGGTGGCTCTTGGTTAGTGCCCGAAGAGGCTTTAACTACTGGCAACTACGAAAAAATAACCCAACTTGCCCAAGAAGCAGTATTGGGTGCAAAGCGTTAAAACAGCGAAATTCTATTTACCGTTGAGAACGATTCGATACTACTGACTGAGTCGTTCTCAATGTAGCTTTCTTTAACCCTATCAATTTTTTATCTCATGAATCATAAGCTATTTCATTAAACCTATGGCAAAAACGTAGCTCTTCTCGATATGCATAAACATCCTCGACATGACCTGCCAAAATTCGCTTTTGCAACTTTTGCCAGTAATCTGCCGAAAATAAATCGGCATGATAACGTCGCAGATAATCACCAATTTCTGCCGTTTGACAAATAAAAGAAACAAATTCTTCAGGAAAAACATCCTGTTCACCAATGCTATACCATGGCTCATTAGCGAGCTCTTGCTCAGGATACAATGCCACAGGAATTTTACGGAAATTAACTTCTGTCATATAACAAATTTCATCGTAGTCATAAAAAACAACCCGACCATGACGCGTAACACCAAAGTTTTTAAATAACATATCACCAGGGAAAATATTCGCCGCCGCCAACTGTTTAATTGCCAAGCCATACTCATTCAAAACACTTTTTAGCTGTTCCTCATTTGCGTTATCCATATAGATATTTAAAGGCACCATCTTTCTTTCCATGTACAAATGGCGGATCAACACTTGGTCTCCTAAATCTTCAATTTGTGAAGGAGCCTCGTTTAATAGCTCTGTCATCAATTCTTCACTAATAGCGCTTTTATCAATCACAAAATTTTCAAATTCTTGTGTATCTGCCATACGCCCAACTCTATCGTGTTCTTTGACAAGCCGATAACATTCCTGCACCCTTTCTTTCGTGACATCCTTTTGTGGGGCAAACTTATCTTTGATAATTTTGAAAACACGGTCAAAAGAAGGTGCTGTAAATACAAGCATCACCATTCCTTTAACGCCTGGTGCAAGCGTAAATTGCTCACGGGCAAAATTAATATAAGCAAGATACTCACGGTAATACTCTGTTTTTCCATGTTTTTGACAACCAATCGCCATATATAATTCAGCAATGGATTTACTGGGCAAAATTTCCCGCAGCCAAAATACTAATGCCGCAGGGAAAGGTGCATACACCATAAAATAAGAGCGAGCAAAGCCAAACACAATACTCGCTTCATCAAATTCGGTGAGGCAGGTATCGATGTAAATTTGCTTATCATCATCATGATGAATGGGAAGTAAAAATGGATAGACTTCATCATCAATATAAATTTTACCAACTAACCAAGCAGCTTTGTTACGATAAAACAGTTCATTGGCAATATGAAAACAGACTTTTCGCTTTTCAAATCCTGAAAACCGTGAGTGCAATATATTGATAATACAATGAATATCAAACTCTAAATTTCGCCATTTTATTCTTAATGGTAACCCACTTAGAATCGAAAATAGTAACCCATACAGATTATCATCAACCTGATACTCCCAAGCCAATGGCCGAGGGGAAATAGAAAACCGCCTTACAGGCTGAGAAGTAAAAATGAATAAGTTATCTTGTGTAAGGTCTCGGTGTTGAAATAAACGGCAATAAACTGAATTAAAAAAACTTTCTGCTATCTCGAAGCGTGGGTAATCTGGCAACAACGTTTTATACACATTTTTTATTTCTGATAGTTTGTTTGGTGTTAAAGATTGAACTAACCCCATGAATTGTAGCTGGGCAACAACCAAACCAACATGGTGATCATAAAGTTGGATCCTTCTTTTCATTGCATGTTGGATAGCATGCCAATCCCCTTGCTCAAACCTTTCCTGAGCTCCTGAGGTTATCTCTAGAAAACGCCCATATTGCGCATCAAATCCTTGTAGAATGGTTTGGGCTATTATCTGTTCAGTCGTGAGTATCATACTCGCTCCTATTTGAACTAATTTAAAAAAACAGGCACTCAACGTGCCTGCAAATTAATAGATACACCTAACCAATAAGGACACCGAATGAAATGAAGCCAATTAACTAGAATTGTTCTTCTTCTGTCGACCCTGTTAAAGCAGTGACTGAAGAAGTCCCCCCTTGAATAACCGTTGTAACTTTATCAAAATAACCAGTACCTACTTCTTGTTGGTGAGAAGAGAAGGTATAGCCTTTATTTATCGCTGCAAATTCAGGCTCTTGCACTTTTTCCACGTAATGTTTCATACCTTCACCTTGTGCATAAGCATGTGCAAGGTCAAACATGTTGAACCACATACTATGAATGCCCGCTAAAGTAATAAATTGGAAGCGATAACCCATGGCTGACAACTCATCTTGGAAACGTGCGATTGTGGAATCATCTAAATTTTTCTTCCAATTAAATGAAGGTGAGCAGTTGTAAGCCAATAATTTACCTGGGTATTTAGCATGAATTGCTTCAGCAAACTGGCGCGCAGCATCTAAGTCTGGTTTTGATGTTTCACACCACACGAGGTCTGCATAAGGCGCGTATGCCAAACCACGACTAATCGCTTGCTCGATACCTGCGTTAGTCCGGAAGAACCCTTCAGAAGTACGCTCACCAGTGACAAATGCCGAATCATATGGGTCACAATCAGATGTCAGAAGATCAGCTGCATCGGCATCAGTTCTTGCGATCAGGATCGTTGGTACACCAGAGACATCAGCGGCTAAACGTGCGGCAACTAATTTTTGAACAGCTTCTTGAGTCGGAACCAATACTTTACCGCCCATATGACCGCATTTTTTCACCGCAGCCAATTGGTCTTCAAAGTGCACAGCCGCTGCCCCTGCTTCTATCATATTTTTCATTAACTCAAAGGCATTCAATACCCCACCAAAACCGGCTTCTGCATCTGCAATAATCGGTAAAAAGAAATCAATATATTCTTTATTATCTGGCCCAATGCCATTCGCCCATTGAATTTGATCTGCCCGGCGAAAAGTATTGTTAATTTTCTGAACGACAGAAGGAACCGAATCAACTGGATAAAGTGACTGATCAGGGTACATACTTGAGGCTGTATTTGCATCAGCAGCAACCTGCCAACCAGAAAGATAAATGGCCTCAACACCAGCTTTCGCTTGTTGTAATGCCTGCCCACCTGTCAATGCACCTAGTGCATTGACGTAGCCTTTCTTAGATTTGCCATTCAGTTGTTCCCAAAAGCGCTCTGCCCCCCTACGAGCAAGGGTATGCTCCGGATTAACAGAACCGCGAAGTTTGATAACTTCCTCAGCAGAATACGGGCGATTAATGCCTTTCCAACGTGGTTTCTTCCATTCATTTTCTAATTGGGCAATTTGGTCTAAGCGCGATGTCGTCATGATTAACTTCCTTTATAAGAATATGTAGGGTTTATCGAATTTATATTTGTTGTTACTAATCTAATAATTGGTAACCAGGAATAGTTAAGAACTCAATAAGTTCATCTTGTGTCGTAATTTGGCGCATTAGCTCCGCTGCTTCACGGAAACGACCATGCTGAAAACGCTTATCACCAAGTTCTTTTTGAATAACTTGAAGCTCTTCATCTAGCATTTCTTCGAACAACGCTTTTGTCACTTTTTCGCCGTTGGTTAGTGACTTTTCATGCCTGATCCATTGCCAAATCGAAGTTCGAGAAATTTCAGCGGTAGCAGCATCTTCCATTAACCCATAGATAGGAACGCACCCATTACCTGAAATCCATGCTTCAATATATTGCACAGCGACCCGAATATTTGCCCTCATACCTGCATCGGTTCGTTCACCTGCGCAAGGTTTTAATAGTTGCTCCGCTGTGATTGGTTCGTCAGAATCACGAGTAACATGCAGTTGATTGGTGTTCTCTCCTAGAACTTGGTTAAAGACATCCATCACTGTATCTGCAAGACCTGGGTGAGCAACCCACGAACCATCGTGACCATTTTTTGCTTCAAGCTCTTTATCTGCTCTTACTTTAGCCAATATAGCTTGGTTCTCTGTTTCATCTTTACTTGGGATAAATGCGGACATTCCCCCCATAGCAAAAGCCCCACGACGATGACAAGTTTTAATAAGCAAACGTGAATAAGCACTTAGAAAATCTTGGGTCATCGTAACCACTTGGCGATCGGGTAGTACCCTATCTGGGTGCTCTTTTAATGTTTTGATATAACTAAAAATATAATCCCAACGACCACAATTTAACCCGACAATGTGGTGACGCATGTGATACAAAATTTCATCCATCTGGAATACCGCAGGTAAAGTCTCAATTAAAACTGTTGCTTTAATTGTTCCACGAGGCAAACTGACAGCATCTTCTGCAGCACTAAATACATCACTCCACCATTTTGCTTCCTGCCAAGATTCCAATTTAGGGATATAAAAATAAGGCCCACTTCCTTTCTTCAACAACGTTTGATAGTTATTAAAAAAGTAAAGTGCAAAATCAAATAGCCCCCCCGGAATATTTTTTCCCGCAAGTGATACATGCTTTTCGTCTAGATGTAGCCCTCGTACACGTGCAATTAAAACAGCAGGGTCAGATTTAAGCTGATAAACCTTACCTTTTTCATTGGTGTAAGAAATATCGCCATTAATTGCATCACTTAAATTGATTTGCCCATCAATCAATTTTTCCCATGAGGGAGAAAGAGAGTCTTCAAAGTCAGCCATAAATACTTTAACGTTGGAATTCAAAGCATTAATAACCATTTTTCGTTCGACAGGACCTGTTATTTCAACCCGGCGGTCACGTAAATCCTCAGGTATATTCTGTATTTTCCATTCTGATTTTTTAATGGAATCAAATTCCGAAATAAAATCCGGCAATTCGCCCGCATCAATTTTTTGTTGCCTTATGGTTCTTTGTTTTAGTAACTCTTCACGACGTGGTAAAAACGCCTCAACCAAATTTGAAAGAAACTCAATAGAATCATTATGTAAGACCCTAGTATCTTGCTGAGATATTTCCTTTGAAAATGCTAACTTTGATATTAACAATTGATTTTCCATTGACCTTTCCTCATTCACATCTGACTATGAATTAAGCTTACGATCAAATAACAGATAAATCAAAAACCGTTTCCATTTTATATAAAATACACCTTATCTTTATGATATTAATGGTATTTTACAATTATTTATTTTTGAACAACGATTCTTATAACAAGATAAATAGTGTTAAGCGCTTGTTAAATAAAACAATTACTAAAAAGTAAAATTGTTAAATAATTTACCCCAAAAATAAAAAAAGCAGCCATAAATGGCTGCTTTAGTTTTAAATATTGTAAATTTTCTGGAATATTAATCTAAATAAAATGCTAAATATAATTAGTTAGAGTGACATAACAAACATTTTAAGCTTAATACCCCTTATTTTAATCTAGTGTAGGCTCCATGTGAGTAAGATCGAATGGTGTGATCTGGTACACATAATAATTAAGCCAATTCGAAAAAAGTAAGTGCCCATGGCTTCGCCAGCTAATTGTTGGGCCTTTATTAGGATCATTATTTTTAAAATAATTACATGGGATTTCTGGTGAAATACCTGCATCAACATCTCGCCAGTATTCTTGAGCGAGCGTATCTCTATCATATTCAGGGTGGCCAGTAACAAATGCCAAGCGTTTATCCTTTGATGCAAATAAATAAGCACCGGCTTCTTCTGAACTGGCTAAAATTTCAAGATCGGTATGCTTGCGGATAAGCTCTTCAGGGAAATCCGCATAACGAGAGTGTGGAGCATAGAATGAAGCATCAAACCCTCGCGTTAATAATGCATACGGCTCCAATGTATCATGCTGATATACGCCTGAAAGTTTTTCTTCTCTAGTCCATTTTGGCAAATCATAAAGAACTTTCAATGCAGCCTGTACGGCCCAACACACAAAGAGCGTTGAAGTTACATGGCTTTTCGCCCATCTAATTACCTTTTCTATTTGTTCCCAATAACATACATCGGTAAATTCAACTAGCCCTAACGGAGCTCCTGTTACGATTAAACCATCAAAATTTTGGTCTTTAATATCTTCAAAATCACAATAAAAATTATTCAAATGCTCTGTAGGAGTATTTTTAGATTCCCTTTGGTCAATACGCAATAACTGGATATCAACCTGTAATGGTGTATTAGATAAAAGCCTTAAGAACTGATTTTCCGTTTCTATTTTTTTAGGCATTAAATTCAGTATTAACACTTTCAAGGGGCGGATCTCCTGAAGGCTAGCTCTTGTCGTTGTCATGACAAAAACATTTTCTTCACGTAAGAAATTAACTGCGGGTAACTCGTCTGGTAAACGAATTGGCATCATTCATCCCCTTTTATATACTTTTATACGTTTAGACTTCTAGAATGCTAAATAATCTAACCAATGTTACTTACCTTGTCGAGCTTTTCAAGACTAATTGAAATAATTTCACGTAGATTCATTTGTCATGGCATTAACTTGAGTATACCTATCTTATAATGTATTGATTTTATATATTTTTTAATCAATAGTGATATTTTATAGATAGATATTCTACTTAGACGTTTTAAGCATTAGGTAAAACTAGGGCAGTATTCATCGCTGCTGAGCAGTGACTGTATTATTTAGTTATACATCGCAAAATTATTTCAAAATACTGTACCAAAAATTATTTAATAAACGTCTTTATGTCATTATCAAATGGCAGCTTTAGCTATTACTAAAATAATATGTAGTCGTTAATTTAAGCTCTAAAATGCCCTATATCCCAAAACTTGTGAGTTGTTACTTACTACTTTAAATACGACACACCTATTCAAGACACCAATATCATTACGCTTTCCACGTAAACTAATACCCAACTTCCTCATGCCTTGTGCGATACTTCCCCGACAGCCAAGCTCACGCTAGCTTCACTCTGTATTTGCTCCCCCCAACTCAGTGAGTTGTTACTCACTACTTTAGATCCGACACACCTATTCACCATACCAATATCATTACACTTTCCGCATGAACTAGAGCCAAACATCTCTACCCCCTGCTTAGCCTTTCCCTAGCTGATTAATTTATTCTTATTTTTTCAGTGGATTAAACCAACCTCGATAAGTGAGTTGTTACTTACTACTTTAAATACGACACACCTATTCACCATACCAATATCATTACACTTTCCGCATAAACTAGTACCAAACTTCTCTACTCCCAGCTTAGCTCCTCCCGTAGGTAATTGATTTAATTTTATTTTTCAGCATATTAAACTAACCCCGATAAGTGAGTTGTTACTTACTACTTTAAATCCGACATGCCCATTCAACACATCCATATCACAGTGCATTCAGAGTGAACAGATGCCCAACTTCCTCATGCCTTGCTCAGTCCTTACTCTACAGCCAAGCTCACGCTAGCTTCACTCTGTATTTGCTCCCCCCAACTCAGTGAGTTGTTACTTACCACTTCAAATACGACACACCTATTCACCATACCAATATCATTACACTTTTCGGATGAGCTGATGCTAAACCTCTCTACTCCTAGCTTTAGTCTCTCCCCTAGCTGATTGATTTATTTTTATTTCTCAATGTGTTAAACCAACCTCGATAAGTGAGCTGTTACTTACTACTTTAAATTCCACACACTTATTCAACATAACAATGTTATTGCACCGTTGAGGGAGGATTAACACCGCCTCAAATCACGGCCAGACGAAAACTTGAGGAATAAAAAATCAGGATGATGGGTTACAAAACAGAGTCCGCTCAGTTCATAAGGAATAAAGGAATAAAGGAATAAAGGAATAAAGGAATAAAGGAATAAACAAGTTAAAACGAGATGGGCAGGAAAAGAATATCTCTGTACTAATGAGGGGTTAACCTAGTCCTCTGCTAATCAGACTGTTAATTTAAAAGCTAGACATTAGCAGTTAGCAGTTAGCAGTTAGCAGTTAGCAGTTAGCAGTTAGCAGTTAGCAGTTAGCAGTTAGAAGTTAGAAGTTAGAAGTTAGAAGTTAGAAGTTAGAAGTTAGAAGTTAGAAGTTAGAAGTTAGAAGTTAGAAGTTAGCAGTTAGCAGTTAGAAGTTAGAAGTTAGAAGTTAGAAGTTAGAAGTTAGAAGTTAGAAGTTAGAAGTTAGCCTACAGGATAATAAAATATGCAGTGGTCTCAATGCCTCATTCCCCTAGGCAGAGCCCTCACAATCAGAGTCGCCCTGAGACTGAACACATCACTCTTCGCTCCACACTGCCACGCCTCATCACCTAACCACCAAACGCAAAAAAGCCACCCAATGGGTGGCTTTCTCACTAATTTAATGTCTGGCAGTTCCCTACTCTCACATGGGGAGACCCCACACTACCATCGGCGCTACGGCGTTTCACTGCTGAGTTCGGCATGGGGTCAGGTGGGACCACCGCGCTATTGCCGCCAGACAAATTCTGTTCGTTCCCGTTTAGCGCATTTCGTCACTAAACCAGAACTGCAATCTTGAACAAGCTGCCATGTCCCTCGCCTTTCGGCTTCTCACGCTCATTGAATCAACCTCATCTCTCAATCTCTAAAACACCTTCGGTGTTGTCAGGTTAAGCCTCACGGTTCATTAGTATTGGTTAGCTCAACATATCGCTATGCTTACACACCCAACCTATCAACGTCTTAGTCTTAAACGTTCCTTTAGGACCCTTAAAGGGTCAGGGAAGACTCATCTCAAGGCAAGTTTCCCGCTTAGATGCTTTCAGCGGTTATCTCTTCCGCACTTAGCTACCGGGCAATGCCATTGGCATGACAACCCGAACACCAGTGGTGCGTCCACTCCGGTCCTCTCGTACTAGGAGCAGCCCCTTTCAATCTTCCAACGCCCACGGCAGATAGGGACCGAACTGTCTCACGACGTTCTAAACCCAGCTCGCGTACCACTTTAAACGGCGAACAGCCGTACCCTTGGGACCTACTTCAGCCCCAGGATGTGATGAGCCGACATCGAGGTGCCAAACACCGCCGTCGATATGAACTCTTGGGCGGTATCAGCCTGTTATCCCCGGAGTACCTTTTATCCGTTGAGCGATGGCCCTTCCATTCAGAACCACCGGATCACTAAGACCTACTTTCGTACCTGCTCGAGCCGTCACTCTCGCAGTCAAGCTGGCTTATGCCTTTGCACTAACCGCATGATGTCCGACCATGCTTAGCCAACCTTCGTGCTCCTCCGTTACTCTTTGGGAGGAGACCGCCCCAGTCAAACTACCCACCAGACACTGTCCGCACCCCGGATAACGGGGCAACGTTAGAACATCAAACATTAAAGGGTGGTATTTCAAGGTTGGCTCCATGCAGACTGGCGTCCACACTTCAAAGCCTCCCACCTATCCTACACATCAAGGCTCAATGTTCAGTGTCAAGCTATAGTAAAGGTTCACGGGGTCTTTCCGTCTTGCCGCGGGTACACTGCATCTTCACAGCGAGTTCAATTTCACTGAGTCTCGGGTGGAGACAGCCTGGCCATCATTACGCCATTCGTGCAGGTCGGAACTTACCCGACAAGGAATTTCGCTACCTTAGGACCGTTATAGTTACGGCCGCCGTTTACTGGGGCTTCGATCAAGAGCTTCTCCTTACGGATAACCCCATCAATTAACCTTCCAGCACCGGGCAGGCGTCACACCGTATACGTCCACTTTCGTGTTTGCACAGTGCTGTGTTTTTAATAAACAGTTGCAGCCAGCTGGTATCTGCGACTGGCTTCAGCTCCATGGGTAAACCACTTCACCTAGCGCCAGCGTGCCTTCTCCCGAAGTTACGGCACCATTTTGCCTAGTTCCTTCACCCGAGTTCTCTCAAGCGCCTGAGTATTCTCTACCTGACCACCTGTGTCGGTTTGGGGTACGATTAGTGATAATCTAGAGCTTAGAGGCTTTTCCTGGAAGCGGGGCATGAGCTACTTCGCCACCGTAGTGACTCGTCATCAGACCTCAGCATATAGTGAACCGGATTTGCCTAATTCACCTGCCTACATCCTTAAACCGGGACAACCGTCGCCCGGCCAGCCTAGCCTTCTCCGTCCCCCCATCGCAATTATCACCAGTACGGGAATATTAACCCGTTTCCCATCGACTACGCATTTCTGCCTCGCCTTAGGGGTCGACTCACCCTGCCCCGATTAACGTTGGACAGGAACCCTTGGTCTTCCGGCGTGCGGGTTTTTCACCCGCATTATCGTTACTTATGTCAGCATTCGCACTTCTGATACCTCCAGCATACCTCACAGTACACCTTCACAGGCTTACAGAACGCTCCCCTACCCAACAATATTTACATATCGCTGCCGCAGCTTCGGTGCATAGTTTAGCCCCGTTACATCTTCCGCGCAGGCCGACTCGACCAGTGAGCTATTACGCTTTCTTTAAATGATGGCTGCTTCTAAGCCAACATCCTGGCTGTCTGAGCCTTCCCACTTCGTTTCCCACTTAACTATGACTTTGGGACCTTAGCTGGCGGTCTGGGTTGTTTCCCTCTTCACGACGAACGTTAGCACCCGCCGTGTGTCTCCCGTGATAACATTCTTCGGTATTCGTAGTTTGCATCGAGTTGGTAAGTCGGGATGACCCCCTAGTCGAAACAGTGCTCTACCCCCGAAGATGAGTTCACGAGGCGCTACCTAAATAGCTTTCGGGGAGAACCAGCTATCTCCCGGTTTGATTGGCCTTTCACCCCCAGCCACAAGTCATCCGCTAATTTTTCAACATTAGTCGGTTCGGTCCTCCAGTTAGTGTTACCCAACCTTCAACCTGCCCATGGCTAGATCACCGGGTTTCGGGTCTATACCCTGCAACTCATTCGCCCAGTTAAGACTCGGTTTCCCTACGGCTCCCCTATACGGTTAACCTTGCTACAGAATATAAGTCGCTGACCCATTATACAAAAGGTACGCAGTCACCCTGATAAATCAAGGCTCCCACTGCTTGTACGTACACGGTTTCAGGTTCTATTTCACTCCCCTCGCCGGGGTTCTTTTCGCCTTTCCCTCACGGTACTGGTTCACTATCGGTCAATCAGGAGTATTTAGCCTTGGAGGATGGTCCCCCCATATTCAGACAGGATAACACGTGTCCCGCCCTACTCGTCGAGTTCACAACACTAATATCTTCAGATACGGGGCTATCACCCTTTACTGCCGGACTTTCCAGACCGTTCTCCTGATACTAATGCTGATTAAGACTCTGGGCTGCTCCCCGTTCGCTCGCCGCTACTAGGGGAATCTCGGTTGATTTCTTTTCCTCGGGGTACTGAGATGTTTCAGTTCCCCCGGTTCGCTTCGTTTGACTATGTATTCATCAAACGATAGTGCAACGGATTGCACTGGGTTTCCCCATTCGGAAATCGTCGGGTATAACGGTTCATATCACCTTACCGACGCTTATCGCAGATTAGCACGTCCTTCATCGCCTCTGATTGCCTAGGCATCCACCGTGTACGCTTAGTCGCTTAACCTCACAACCCGAAGATGTCTTCTTATCAGACGACACTTAACGTCATGGCTGTGCGTGGTGAACTTCTTCGTTGGGTAGTGCTCGCAATGCTCACGTACTATTGTACGCTGCGCTTGCTGTGCGCTAGCCGCCTTGAATTTCACACTGCTCGCTCATGCCACTCGTTTGTGTGTTTGAAAAACACTTCAAGTTGAGATTTTTGAGAGACTCTCACATTGTTTAAGCGATAAACAATGTGCGTTGTTTTCAATTTTCAGCTTGTTCCAGATTGTTAAAGAGCATAATTGTTAAACCAACTACAACGTAATTGGCTTAATCATTATTGGGGACATCGTCTTTCACTCGATATCGGCGCAATTGGCGTCCCCTAGGGGATTCGAACCCCTGTTACCGCCGTGAAAGGGCGGTGTCCTAGGCCTCTAGACGAAGGGGACACGAAAATTCAATTGCAAAACACCGTTTTGCTATTTTCGTGTAAGTCTTATCCTTTCGAATAAGTCTCCCACGTAAAGCCATTGCTCTACTTTCTATCAGACAATCTGTGTGAGCACTTCACAAAAACACTTCAATGGTAAGGAGGTGATCCAACCGCAGGTTCCCCTACGGTTACCTTGTTACGACTTCACCCCAGTCATGAATCACAAAGTGGTAAGCGCCCTCCCGAAGGTTAAGCTACCTACTTCTTTTGCAACCCACTCCCATGGTGTGACGGGCGGTGTGTACAAGGCCCGGGAACGTATTCACCGTAGCATTCTGATCTACGATTACTAGCGATTCCGACTTCATGGAGTCGAGTTGCAGACTCCAATCCGGACTACGACGTACTTTATGAGTTCCGCTTGCTCTCGCGAGGTCGCTTCTCTTTGTATACGCCATTGTAGCACGTGTGTAGCCCTACTCGTAAGGGCCATGATGACTTGACGTCATCCCCACCTTCCTCCGGTTTATCACCGGCAGTCTCCTTTGAGTTCCCGACCGAATCGCTGGCAACAAAGGATAAGGGTTGCGCTCGTTGCGGGACTTAACCCAACATTTCACAACACGAGCTGACGACAGCCATGCAGCACCTGTCTCAGAGTTCCCGAAGGCACCAAAGCATCTCTGCTAAGTTCTCTGGATGTCAAGAGTAGGTAAGGTTCTTCGCGTTGCATCGAATTAAACCACATGCTCCACCGCTTGTGCGGGCCCCCGTCAATTCATTTGAGTTTTAACCTTGCGGCCGTACTCCCCAGGCGGTCGATTTAACGCGTTAGCTCCGAAAGCCACTCCTCAAGGGAACAACCTTCAAATCGACATCGTTTACAGCGTGGACTACCAGGGTATCTAATCCTGTTTGCTCCCCACGCTTTCGCACCTGAGCGTCAGTCTTTGTCCAGGGGGCCGCCTTCGCCACCGGTATTCCTCCACATCTCTACGCATTTCACCGCTACACATGGAATTCTACCCCCCTCTACAAGACTCTAGCTGACCAGTCTTAGATGCCATTCCCAGGTTAAGCCCGGGGATTTCACATCTAACTTAATCAACCGCCTGCGTGCGCTTTACGCCCAGTAATTCCGATTAACGCTTGCACCCTCCGTATTACCGCGGCTGCTGGCACGGAGTTAGCCGGTGCTTCTTCTGTCGGTAACGTCAATCGTTGATGATATTAGCATCAACGCCTTCCTCCCGACTGAAAGTACTTTACAACCCTAGGGCCTTCTTCATACACGCGGCATGGCTGCATCAGGCTTGCGCCCATTGTGCAATATTCCCCACTGCTGCCTCCCGTAGGAGTCTGGGCCGTGTCTCAGTCCCAGTGTGGCTGATCATCCTCTCAGACCAGCTAGGGATCGTCGCCTAGGTGAGCCATTACCCCACCTACTAGCTAATCCCATATGGGTTCATCCGATAGCGCAAGGACCGAAGTTCCCCTGCTTTGCTCCTAAGAGATTATGCGGTATTAGCCACCGTTTCCAGTGGTTATCCCCCTCTATCGGGCAGATCCCCATACATTACTCACCCGTCCGCCGCTCGTCAGCGAGAAGCAAGCTTCCCCTGTTACCGCTCGACTTGCATGTGTTAGGCCTGCCGCCAGCGTTCAATCTGAGCCATGATCAAACTCTTCAATTAAAAGTAGCTTGATGCTCAAAGAATGTCTTACTGACCGTAACGTTCTTTTGTTCGGCTAACGTTGTCGGCTTCACATCGCTTCCCCTCGCCGTACCTAAGTACTGTCTCGGGTTATCTCTGCTTGCCTTCGCGTTATCCTTCCAAAATAAGCGTTACTACCTTATTTCATATATATGAATTAACGTGTTAGTCACTCTTCAAGACTTAAAATCAAATATTTTTTTGATAGTGTCCTGTGAGTGCCCACACAGATTGTCTGATAAATTGTTAAAGAGCGTTGCGACATTTCTTTTGGAAATTCGACTCAGTTTTTATTAACTTAGGTCGTTGTCGCGAGGTGGCGTATATTACGCTTTCCTCTGTGAGAGTCAAGCAATTTTTTGCTTTTTCTTTTCAGAATCTCTCGCTGCCGTTTCAGTGTTCATCGCGCTTTGCGTTGTCTTGTTCCCGGTCAGTGGATGCGCATTATAGGGGGTCTCAGAAATCTCGCAACCTTTTTTTTAAGATTTTTTGGCATTTTTAGTTCAACTGCTGCATTCCACAGCAAAACCCCCACTTATACTGAGTTATCCACGAAATTATCCACAGGCTAAAAATAATTTAAAATTTATCGCGCATTACGCAAACGTTTGCGTTACAATTAGCGCGAAATTTCAGCATTGATTTTATTTTTATGTTCTGAAATTGTTAGTGACTTATATATTGCTATTGAAGAAGCTTGCAAATTCCGCACTGCTTTTATAAATAGGTATATAAGAAGAGCACTCTGGCTTTTCGCTAATTAGATATTGTTATTGCCTTATTTATTCAAATCCAAGGGATCTATCTCATGCAACTGCTTCGTCCTATTCGTCGTGCCCTGCTTAGTGTGTCTGATAAAACAGGGGTTGTTGAATTCGCTAAGGCGCTATCTCAACGTGGTGTTGAGCTTCTATCTACTGGTGGTACTGCAAAGTTACTAGCTGAATCAGGACTTAAAGTAACTGAAGTGTCAGATTACACAGGGTTCCCTGAAATGATGGATGGTCGGGTAAAAACATTGCACCCAAAAGTGCACGGAGGGATCTTAGGTCGCCGTGGCACTGATGATGCCATCATGCAATCCCATGATATTGCACCTATCGACATGGTAGTTGTGAATTTATATCCTTTTGCTCAAACAGTAGCAAAACCAAACTGCACACTTGAAGATGCTGTTGAGAACATCGATATCGGTGGTCCAACAATGGTACGCTCCGCAGCAAAAAACCATAAAGACGTTGCAATTGTGGTAAATAGTAATGATTACCAAACCATTATTGATGAAATGGATGGTCACGAAAACTCCCTTAATTGGTCAACACGCTTTGACCTTGCTATCAAAGCATTTGAGCATACAGCCGCTTATGACAGTATGATTGCTAATTACTTCGGTGAATTAGTTGCCCCTTATTATGGTGATACCACACAACCTTCTGGCCGTTTCCCTCGCACATTGAATCTAAATTTCATCAAAAAACAAGATATGCGTTATGGGGAAAATAGTCATCAAGATGCGGCGTTCTATATAGAAGAAAGCCCAAAAGAAGCGTCTATCGCGACTGCACAACAAATTCAAGGTAAAGCACTCTCTTATAATAATATTGCTGATACTGATGCAGCCCTTGAGTGCGTTAAGTCATTTGATGAGCCTGCGTGTGTGATCGTTAAGCATGCTAATCCTTGTGGTGTCGCAATTGGCAATAATATTCACACCGCTTATGACAAAGCGTTTAAAACTGACCCAACTTCTGCTTTTGGCGGTATCATCGCTTTTAACCGCCCATTAGATAAAGAAACTGCACAGGCAATTATTGAGCGCCAATTCGTTGAGGTGATTATCGCGCCTTCGATTGCTAAGGATGCACTGCCAATTCTTGAAACCAAACAAAATGTACGCGTACTTGAATGTGGCGAATGGAGTAAACCTGTTGCTGGCTTAGATTTTAAACGTGTCAACGGTGGTTTATTAGTCCAAGACCGCGATTTAGGTATGGTTGAAGCCGAAGAGTTACGCATAGTCACAAAGCGCCAACCAACTGAGCGTGAATTAAAAGATGCCTTATTCTGCTGGAAAGTCGCTAAGTTTGTGAAATCAAACGCCATCGTTTATGCCAAAAATGACATGACAGTGGGGATCGGTGCTGGTCAAATGAGCCGAGTATACTCAGCAAAAATTGCTGGGATCAAAGCTGCCGATGAAGGCTTAGAAGTTGCAGGTTGTGCAATGGCATCTGACGCATTCTTCCCATTCCGTGATGGTATTGATGCCGCTGCCGCTGTTGGAGTGACTTGTGTGATCCAACCTGGCGGGTCGATTCGCGATAATGAAGTCATTGATGCTGCAAATGAACATGGCATCGCAATGATTTTCACAAATATGCGTCATTTCCGTCACTAGTTATTAGGAGTTTAATAATGAATATATTAATTATTGGTGGCGGTGGTCGTGAACATGCTTTAGCGTGGAAAGCGGCTCAGTCTCCTCTAGCCGATAAAGTCTATGTGGCACCGGGTAATGCAGGTACCGCATTAGAACCAGCTATTGAGAACGTTAATATTTCTGCTACTGATATTGATGGATTACTACAATTTGCGAAAGATAATCAAATCGATTTAACCATTGTAGGTCCTGAGGCTCCTTTAGTTATTGGTGTTGTTGATACATTTACACAAGCTGGGCTAACTATTTTTGGTCCAACTCAAGGTGCTGCCCAACTTGAAGGCTCTAAGGCGTTTACTAAAGACTTTTTAGCTCGTCATCATATTCCAACCGCAGCATATGAGAACTTTACTGAAATAGAACCCGCTTTGGCTTACTTAGATAAAGTTGGTGCGCCAATCGTGATTAAAGCGGATGGGCTTGCGGCCGGCAAAGGCGTTATTGTTGCGATGACTCTGCAAGAAGCTAAAGATGCAGTACATGATATGTTGGCTGGTAATGCGTTTGGTGATGCAGGGCATCGGATCGTAATTGAAGAGTTTCTTGATGGTGAAGAAGCTAGTTTTATCGTGATGGTCGATGGTGAAAATGTCATCCCAATGGCAACAAGCCAAGACCACAAGCGTGTAGGTGACGGCGATACTGGCCCAAATACAGGCGGAATGGGCGCTTATTCCCCGGCTCCTGTTGTTACTGACCAAGTACATCAGCGCGTTATGGAACAAGTTATTTACCCAACAGTTAAAGGTATGGATAAAGAAGGAAACCGCTATCAAGGTTTTCTATACGCAGGTTTAATGATTGATAAAGCAGGAAACCCCAAAGTGATTGAATTTAACTGCCGCTTTGGTGACCCTGAAACTCAACCTATTATGATGCGTTTACAGTCAGACTTAGTCGCTCTATGCTTAGCGGGTGCAAAAGGTGAACTGGCAGGCAAAGATTCATTATGGGATGAGCGCCCGGCTTTAGGTGTTGTGATTGCTGCCGGCGGTTACCCAGGTGATTACCGCAATGGCGATATAATTTCTGGATTGCCAACCAGTGAAGCAGCTGATAGCAAGGTATTCCATGCTGGTACTCGCATGAAAGAAGGCGAAGTGGTTACTGCCGGTGGCCGTGTATTATGTGTTACCGCACTGGGTGATGATATTGAAAAAGCCCAAACAAAAGCATACGAGACAGCTAAAAACATTCACTGGAATGATAGCTTCTATCGTAGCGATATTGGCTACCGCGCTATCGCCCGTATTAAGTAATAGAACAAATAATAGAAACAAAAGACCATAAGCTGATAAGAGGAAACTTTTATCAGCTTTTTTATTGCTTATCTTTCTTTTTATTTCTTTCTATCTTTTTATTTTTTGAACTTGTTTTTGCCTTTTACCTTCACACCGCAAATGGCTCTATGTATTTCGAATCACAGCAAAGCTGCAAGAGAGAGAATCTCTAGGAGCATACATAAGTATGTGACTAGGGTGAACGAACGTAGCAATGCAGCAGTGGTTCGAAAAACGACGAGCGGTTATTTATAAACTATCTCTAGAAGGTTGCCAGCGGCAAAAATCAGTATCCGCTACCATCAAAAGTTGTGTCCCCTCTGGAGACTCTAACCACGCTAAATTTAATTGTGAGTGCCAAATTTTTGCACGACTTTCTATCCAATTTTGTGCATAGGGTTCGAAAGTGACATCCCGAACCTCCCCTTCACAAGTTGTCACCTTCCCTTGCTGCCAATGCCCTTGATAAAGTTTTACATCGCCAACAATCAAAGCGGTATTAGTTTCAAGAATACGTTCAGCCTCAAAACGCCAACGCGCAATCTCATCTGTTGAAAGTGGGGTTTTACTATTTTGCTGGACACGCTGCATAAAAATAACTTCATCATTTTTATTAAAGCGTAATTGTTCCATGATATCGCCACTTTGTTGGTTTAGAACTTGGCTGCGGATCTGCCAGAGAGCACCTGAGCGATATTCAAAGAAATTAACGGAAGTCCCCGTACCTTTATAAGGACTATAAACGACCATTAAGACAAGAGGTTGGCTTTTTGCATCGTTGAGCCGCCACATACGAATGACGCCATCATCAGCAATAAAACCACTTGCGCTAAATTCAGGGAGTTTTGGCGCATTAGAAGAGCAGGCGCTTAGTATTGAGATGACTCCCAATACCAGCAACCCTTTTTGAATAAGCAAAAGGGGTAGTTGTTTACCCCTTCTGGCAATTCGTCTGTACAATGTACTTATTTTACTGCTTCTTTCAATGCTTTACCGGCAGAGAAAGCAGGTACAGTTGTTGCAGGAATTTGGATTTCTGCTTTAGTTTGTGGGTTGCGACCAGTACGAGCTGCACGATGGCTAACTTTAAAAGTACCGAAACCGACCAGTTGGACTTGCTCGCCTTTTTTCAGCGTTTCTGAAATAGCATTTAAAGTAGATTCTAATGCTGCTTTTGCCTGAACTTTGGTCAGGTCCGCTGATTCTGCGATAGCATCAACTAATTCAGTCTTATTCATAAATTATCCTTACACAGTGTGTTTATCGTTTGCAAAGCATCGAGTGCGTCGGATATGCCAAATTGACAGCCCCTGATACACGCCCCCGATAGCCACTTCTTCTTGCCCCTAAATGTAGACCAGAGTCGGGGCAAATGTGAAGCCTTAGTACTCAGCATTACTGCGCTAAGTCACGTTTTCGATAATGAAAACATGAATATTAGCTTAAAGTAATACCTATATTGCTCACCCCCGCTTCACGGAGGTCAGATTTTAATCCTTTAATTAACTCTAAGTCGCGCTCTTCACAAGCTGCCAGTAAACGGAAAATGTCCCACTGGATATCCCACTCTTCTTCTATAGCAGGTATGTCTTTGAGTTCTTCTTCTGTCATTTCCCGCCCTGCTTGAGTCATTTCGAGCATGGCAACTGTACGAATGGATGCTTCGCTAACCAATATTGCATGTTCGAGTGTTTCACCACTCAATTTTGAGTGAATGATTTCCCCTAATGCAATACAGGCATCAATAGCTGGATATACACCATACATATCGAAATCATCGGCTGTAGGGATAATTTCTTCTAATTTTTCTAACTGATTGTCGAAATTAACTTTGCTATCTTTGATAACCAATGTTTCCCATACTATATCGAGAATAGAGCGGTACACTTTGGCATCTGCAAATTCAGTTTGCTGACAAAACATTTGAAAGTTGGGATACATTCTTTCGCATAAGCTTGCCATAAATGTGACATGCTGCCAGCTTTCTAATTTTTCCAACCTCAAATGAATGGGATTTCTTAACATAATTTCTGACTCATCAATCTTAATACTTCGCAGTTTACCTGAAAATCTGTCAATGCCACATATTTTGCTGATAATTAGCTGATTTTCTCATTCATTCGCTTAAAAAACGTTCGATTTGATGCAATTCCATCAGCAAAACGGGTTGGTTCTGGCAATTTATATCCTCTTAGACACTGCTTAACCCATGTTAATGATGATGAAAAACCTATCTTATGACCTGGCGAAACATACAAGGGTTTGCAGCGTTTCTTGCTACGTAATACCCAACCTAATTGATTTTCACCCATCATTAATGGGCAACAACTTTCAGGCTCTTCACCTAATACAACATCATCACCACATAAACGGCTTTTGGCGACACCAATTGTTGCCACATTTGCTTGTAAGCCAAAGTGACAAGCAACACCAAAACGCCGAGGATGCGCAATCCCTTGGCCGTCAACTAAGACTAATTCAGGTTTGTGCTGTATTTTTCCCCAAGCCGCCATTAAGCCAGGTACTTCCCGAAATGAAAGTAACCCCGGGATATAAGGCAATTGGGTAGGGACTCGCGCTATTTGGTACTCAACCAATTCTAATTGTGGCCACGATAAAACAACAATGACGGCTCTCGTGACTGTGCCTTGTTGCTCAAAACCTACATCTGCCCCACCAACCCATTTTGGATGCAACATTTCATCATGCAAAATAATTTGTGAAGCTTGGTCAGTTTGTTGTTGTCGTAATGATTGAGTATCTAGAACCATAATGCGTCCAATGCTTATCGAACTTAATTATTCTTAATCATAGATGATAATGGTGTACTTACAAGGTTCAATAAATACACCACAAATCAAGAACATCAATAAATGATAATTACTGATGGTATTGGCGAGAAAAACGGTGAACTGCGTCCACAAAAGCACCAGCGTGCTCAGGTGGAACATCTTGATGGATGCCATGACCTAAGTTGAATACATGACCCTCACCTTGGCCAAAGCCTGCAAGTATATTTTTCACCTCTTCTTCTATACGAGCAGGGGGAGCATAGAGCATTGATGGGTCCATATTTCCTTGCAGAGCGACCTTATCACCGACACGGCGACGAGCATCGGCAATTTCAGTTGTCCAATCTAGCCCTAAAGCATCGCAGCCTGTTGCCGCCATTTCTTCTAACCATTGACCGCCACCTTTGGTAAATAAGGTAACAGGCACACGGCGACCATCGTTTTCCCTGATCAACCCATCAATAATTTTTTGCATATAGTTTAGGGAGAACTGCAAATAATCACGCTTAGTGAGCACCCCACCCCAAGTATCAAAAATCATGATAGATTGCGCACCAGCTCGAATTTGCGCATTAAGGTATAAAATGACGCTGTCCGCCAGTTTATCCAATAATAAATGTAACGTATTTGGATCTTCATACATCATTTTTTTGATTTTGGTAAAGGCTTTGCTGCTACCACCTTCCACCATATAGGTCGCCAATGTCCAAGGGCTTCCTGAAAAACCAATTAGAGGTACATTACCTTCGAGGGCTTTACGGATGGCACGTACTGCGTCCATCACATAACCTAGTTCCATCTCAGGGTCAGGAATAGGAATATTTTTCACATCTGCCGCACAAGTAATGGGCTTGTGAAAACGAGGGCCTTCGCCAGTTTCAAAATAAAGGCCAAGCCCCATAGCATCGGGGATTGTTAAAATATCAGAAAATAAAATAGCCGCGTCTAATGGAAAACGACGTAATGGTTGTAACGTAACTTCACAAGCCAACTCTGTGTTCTTACACAAAGCAATAAAATCACCAGCTTCAGCACGTGTTGCTTTATATTCAGGCAGGTAACGCCCCGCTTGACGCATCATCCATACAGGGGTTACATCTACAGGCTGACGTAGCAAAGCACGTAGATAGCGGTCATTTTTTAACTCAGTCATTATTTACTCCATTATTATAAGTGGCCGCCGCAAATGGCTAAAAGCGAATATACCTATTGTAACATGTAAAAAGTAACATTATCAGCGCAGTACTATTTACTTATTTCATATTCCTGTTGGCGGCATAGCGCTACCGTGTCTTCAATCAAGCGCCTTGCAATTGTATCCCCCGGAGGGATAAGCGGTAATTCATTGTAATGATACCAATTTGCACTCACTAATTCTTTTGGATCAACTTGGATTTCACCACTTTCATAATCTGCTAAAAACCCCATCATTAATGAATGAGGAAAAGGCCATGGCTGCGAAGATACATAACGAATGTTTTTTATCTTTATATTACTTTCTTCCATGACTTCGCGGGCTACAGCTTCTTCTAATGTTTCTCCCACCTCAACAAAACCAGCAAGTACAGTAAATAATGGGTTTTGTGAGTGTCGTCGGTGCTGGGCTAAGAGAATATGATCATCACGGCGGATCCCGACAATAATGCAAGGCGCAATTTGTGGGTAATATCGCTCATGGCAATGGTCGCATAAGCACGCCCATTCGGTGCTACTATGGCGCATCGCGGTACCACAATATCCACAATAACGATGTGAGCGATAAAATTCAGCGAGTTGTACCCCGCGTCCGGCTAAACGAAATAACCCCTCATCTTGGGAAGCGACTAAGCGTGGAGAGGCCATATCCGATGGCATTTTTTCCGCAATTAACCAAACAATTTCACCTTGCCACTCACCAATTGGTGTCGCTATTTTTCCAATTAATGAATAGTCCTTAGCCGTTCCTCTAGGAATATCCCCACGAGGTAGCCATAAGCGACCAGCGAAACAGACGAACCACCAGCCACTTTCTGTTCCTACTAATGTTAATTTATCCATTTTTAGTATCTTTCGTTAATTTGTATATTGATAAAAACGAGACAATTATTCACACAATACACTTCTTTTAAAGAATGTCATTCAAACGTTTGTTTCATCTTTTTTCATCACTAATTTTGACACTTTTTAGACGAACCATTCCATAAAATGTCTAAAAAGTGTCACAAAAAGGTCAACTGTCTGTCACCTGTTAAAATTAGGATGCTAGGTAACCAATACGGCTCCTCAAGAGTGAGAACAAAGATGAAAGCAATTGTACCGGCAATTTTCCTATCACTAACAACCTCCAGCGTGGCATTTGCCTCAGATGCTAACCTAACAGAATTAATCAATGCCGCGAAAAAAGAAGGCCAAGTTTATAGTGTAGGCATGCCTGATACTTGGGCAAATTGGAAAGGCACTTGGCAGGATTTAGCTTCTCAATATGGTTTAAAACACCAAGATACCGATATGAGCTCGGCGCAAGAAATAGCGAAATTTGCTGCTGAGAAAAATAATGCCACTGCCGATATCGGTGATGTGGGCGCAACTTTTGGGCCAGTTGCAGTGTTAAAAGGGGTCACCCAACCCTATAAACCAACTACTTGGTCACAGATCCCCGATTGGGCAAAAGATAAAGATGGTCATTGGGCGTTGGCCTATACCGGCTCCATCGCTTTTATGATTAACAATGAGTTAGTCAAAGATGCACCAAAGAGCTGGGATGATTTGCTAAAAGGTAAATATAAAGTCACCGTTGGTGATGTCGGGATTGCTGCACAAGCAAATAATGCCGTTCTAGCTGCTGCATTTGCTCGTGGTGGTAACGAAAATAACCTAAAACCTGCCATTGAATTTTTTGCCGAACTGGCAAAACAAAAACGTCTATCCGTTAATGACCCAACCGTAGCTAATATTGAAAAAGGTGAAGTCGAAGTTGGGATCTTGTGGGACTTTAATGCCTTGAATTATCGTGATCAGATCAACCGCGATCGCTTTACTGTCGTGATCCCATCTGATGGTTCTGTGATTTCCGGCTATACCACTATTATTAATAAATACGCGAAAAACCCAAATGCAGCAAAACTAGCCCGTGAGTTTATTTTCAGTGATAAAGGGCAAATTAACCTTGCCGAAGGCTACGCTCGCCCAATTCGCGCACAATATCTAACTTTACCAGCAGATATTCAAGCTAAGTTACTACCAGAAGAACAATACAAAAATGTTCAGCCAATCAAAGATGCTGATGGTTGGGAAAAATCCTCTCGCAATTTACCGAAAATGTGGCAACAGCAAGTGCTAATCCACCAGCAGTAATCTAATCACTTGATTTTAGGAATAAAAGTCTGATGTCTGATAAAGTCATACTTGTTGTCCTAGACGGTTTAAATTATTCAGTAGCCCATCATTGCATGGGCTATCTCAATGGTCTTATCAAAGCCGACAGCGCAACACTATACAAGTTGGAATGCGAACTCCCTTCAATGTCCCGCCCACTGTACGAATGTATTTTAACGGGAGTTCCCCCCGTTAAAAGCGGTATTGTGAATAATGATATCGTACAGTTATCAAATTTCGATAGTATTTTCTCCCTCGCTCGTCTTGCGGGTAAAACTACGGCAGCAGCAGCTTATTACTGGGTTAGTGAACTATATAACCGAGCACCATTCGTTGCTGTTCGTGACCGCTTTACTCAAAATGAATTGCTACCTATTCAATATGGCTGTTTTTACCAAGCAGACCATTACCCTGATGACCACTTATTTATGGATGCCGAGTATCTTCGCAACCAATTTTCCCCTGATTTTTTATTAATTCATCCAATGAATATTGATGATACTGGGCATAAATTTGGTTTTGATTCTTCTCAATATCGCAATGCAGCACGTCATGCGGATATCATCCTGTCAAATTATATTCCCGAGTGGATCAAGCACGGTTATCAAATCCTCATTACTAGCGATCATGGTATGAATAACGACCGCAGCCATGGTGGCACGTTACCAGAAGAATGCTCAGTACCACTGTTTGTTATTGGTTCAAAATTTTCACACCAACCTTGTGATATAGAACAAACTGCCATCTGTGGCACTGTTTGCCGTTTACTTGGCGTGGACCCTATCGATAAATCAGTTTGTGAATCCCTATTACAAGGAGAAAATCATGGCTGATATTATCGCCCCCTGTGAGCAGGCTAACCAACAACAGGGAAAAATAGCCATGTTAAAAAAACGATTATCTCGTTTTCATTGGCATGCCTCACTATTACTACTGCCATTTATCATACTATTTTGCTTATTCCAGATAGCCCCTATGGTTTGGGTACTAGTGAATAGTTTTATTTATGAAGAAACTTGGTCACTAGGTAACTATCTCGAAGCCTTTAGTAATGACTTTTATCTGCAAGCTTTCGAAAATACCTTATGGCTTTCTGTCATTTGTAGCGTGATAGGCTTATTTATCGCCAGTATAACCGCCTTTTCCATCTATAAAATGCAGGGAAAAGTACGCCGGATTATGATTTCTTTCACCACTATGGCAAGTAACTTTAGTGGTGTCCCACTTGCCTTCGCCTTTATTATTATTCTGGGATTTAATGGCGCTATCACTCTACAACTTAAAGCATGGGGGATTATTGAAGACTTCAATATTTACAGTGCGAGTGGCTTGATGCTGCTGTATATCTATTTCCAAATCCCATTAGGTATTTTATTACTTTATCCTGCATTTGATGCTTTAAAACCTGAATGGGAAGATGCCGCAAAAACGATGGGCGCCAGTAAGCTAACATACTGGCTAAAAGTTGCGATTCCGGTGCTTTCTCCCGCTTTACTTGGCACATTTATTATTTTGATTGCGAACGCGATGGGGGCATATGCCAGTACTTATGCACTGACAAGTGGTAATTACAACCTTGTGACTATTCGTATCGCCAGTTTAGTCTCTGGCGATTTGTTCTTAGAACCCAATATGGCCGCTGCATTATCTATGTTGCTTATTACTATTTTGGGGTTCATTACTGCAATCCATCACTGGTTAATAAAACGGAGCTACCATGCAAAGTAACTCTGCTATTGGCTCTGCTAACATACATAATCCCCATTCCAAAATGTGGGTTCATAAACTGATATTAATTAGTGTTGCTAGTCTACTAGCCCTACCTATATTAGCGACTTTTCTTTACTCAATTGCCAGTTCATGGGGCGCAACGGTGCTACCCGATGCTCTATCCATAAAATGGTATCTGCAATTGTGGCAAGACCCGCGCTTTTTAATGGCGTTTGGTCGCTCACTCATTATTTGTTTTGGCACATTGCTAGTAAGTACGCTAGTCATTTTACCGATGACTTTCGCGGTATTTTATCGTTTTCCAAAACTCAAAGGTTTAATGGATTTATTGGTCATTTTACCTTTTGCTATTCCTCCCGTGGTGTCCTCTGTCGGTTTACTGCAAATTTTTGCAGATGAGCCATTTATGATAGTCGGCACACCGTGGGTCCTCATTGGTACCTATTTCACTATCACTTTACCTTTTATGTATCGGGCACTCGCCAATAGCTTCCAAGGTATTCATTTACATGACTTAATGGATGCGGCTCATTTACTTGGTGCCAGTAGTTTTAAAGCGTTCATGATGATAGTGCTACCTAATATTCGTAAAGGTATGTTGGTTTCATTATTAATTTCATTTTCTTTTTTAATGGGTGAGTTTGTGTTTGCCAATATTTTGGTGGGAACACGCTATGAAACCTTGCAAATCTACCTTTTCAATATGCGCCAAACGAGTGGGCATTTCACTTCTGCACTCGTGATGTCTTATTTTCTGTTTACATTATTGCTGACATGGTTAGCAATGCGGTTAAATCGTTCAGGAGATGAATGATGAGTTATGTTATTGCTGATAATTTAACGAAGTCCTTTGGTTCAAACAATGTATTTTCTGATATCCAATTTACGATTGAAAAAGGCGAGTTTATTACTTTATTAGGGCCTAGTGGCTGCGGGAAGTCGACACTGTTACGTTGCATTGCAGGGCTTGAACAGCTCAACCATGGTGAACTTTACATTAATCGTAAAAATGTTACACAACAAGCTGCACAACAGCGTGGTGTCGGAATGGTATTTCAAAGTTATGCTTTATTCCCCAATATGACTGTGGCTGAAAATATTTCGTTTGGTTTAAAAATGCGTAAGGTCGATAGTAACGATAGAGTCAAAGCCGTTGCTGAGGTAATTGAAATGGTGGAATTACAAGGCAAAGAACAGCAATATCCACATCAATTATCTGGAGGTCAGCGCCAACGCGTTGCCTTAGCGAGAGCCTTGGTCATGAAGCCACAAATTTTGTTACTTGATGAGCCATTATCTGCACTTGATGCACGTATTCGTAAGCGTTTACGCCAACAAATTCGCCATATTCAGCGTGAATTAGGTTTAACCACCATTTTTGTTACCCACGATCAAGATGAAGCCATGATCATGTCAGACCGAATTTTTCTGATGAATAAAGGGCAAATAGTACAAAGTGATAGCGCAGAAAATATTTATACTCAGCCAGCTAACGAGTTTGTTGCGCGCTTTATGGGTCATTACAACCTTGTTGATTCGGAAAAAGCAAATGCAATACTAGGCCTTAACTTGCAAGGGTTACTCGCGATTCGGCCTGAGTCGATTTATGTCAAAGAATCGGGTCGTCAATACGGTGAACATATATCGCACCCTGTTGATGCTATTATTGTAGACCACCAATTACTGGGGAATATTATTCGTTATAATGTAAATACGCCTGTCGGGGTCATGACTGTCGATTTACTCAATCGCTCATCAGAGCGTTTATTCGAGCCAGGTACTCACCTTGAATTAATGTTTAATAAAAACGAAATTCGCGCACTTAGCTAATAATTAGATAGGAATATAATGCAAAACCAATTAGCCATTTTCGACTTGGATGATACCTTAATTCAAGGAGATAGCAGCGTACTGTGGACACAATATCTGTGGGATAAGCAAATTATCCGCGACCCACAATTTGTAGAAGCAGATAAAGCCATGATGGCACAATATAATGCAGGCACATTAGATATGCCAACTTACTTACGCTTTAACCTACAAACTCTCGCCGATGTAAAAGTTGAGCAAGTAGATATCTGGTTGGACGATTTTGTACAAACCGTGATTTCACCGCGGATCTACCCTGAAGCGATTAGAACGATCGCAAATTATCGAGCAAAAGGTTTGCCAATTATTGTGATCTCCGCAACGGTGGCCTTTATCGTGAAAAAAATTGCAGATCAATTAAATGCAGATGTCGCAATGGGGATCGATATCAAACAAAAAGATGGCTGCTACACCAGAGAGATTGACGGCGTTCCAACCTTTAAAGAGGGCAAAGTCAAACGCCTGTTAGCTTGGGTTCGCCACCAGCCAATTACTGATGCCTACATTTATTTCTATACTGACTCAGCTAATGACCTGCCAATGTGCCAATTTGCTGACGAAACCTTTATCGTCAACGGTGACTCTCGTTTGCAACAAGCTGCTACGGAATATAACTGGCCACAATATACTTGGCACTTATGACTTATAAAAAATAACCCCTTGGGAATAGTGTTAGAGACTCTAAAATATAACGAGTATGATATGCAGACTGTACAACTTTCATTTTACTCACACTATTTCCTGTATCAGATCAGAATCTGATTACAGAAAATTTGTTCTGCCTTTTCGAAAGAAATAGCTTTTCCGCTAATAGACAATGTCCTCCTATTCACAATACCCATTGAGGACAAAATGCCAAATATTAACAACACTCACTTACTACATGCCAATACTGACTATATTATTACATTAGCGCAGGCAGATACTGATGATGGTATTAAGAATTTTTTTATTGATAACCATACAAATACGGCTTATCAATTAGTTTCATTGAAAAACCGTGAAATCCAGTTTCATCAAACAGCCCCATCAATATTAGATATCTTAAAAAAAAATGGTTCTCTTCTAGCAAACAGGATGGTTCACGTTAACCTTTCAGAATTAATTCAAGGTATTAATTTAACGGGTAATTCAAGCTTAACTACAAACCCAAATTTCACGAAATTAATTCTTAGCCAATATAATACTGTTATTACACAGCCCAATAGATTCAAAGCTATCTCTGAATTAAGTCAAGTTGAAAAAAACCAATACCAACAACTCACAAGATCAACTGATACCGCACAACTCCGAGCCGCTTTACTCTCGCTCATTGATGATGAGGTAAAAGGTGAGCTGAATATAATGGCCAAAGAATGGGGGATGTATGGCGTGTCTGCTTGTGAAGTTGATAAGAAAAGCTATGCCCTATTCAAGGAATTCTATGACGAAAAAATGAAGGAACATGCCGTCTGTAAGGATGACTACAAAAAACTCGACTTTGCTACCCAAAACATCAAAACCGCCATTACAGACCCCCGCTGCCTTAATGCTAAATTAACCCCACTTCAAATATTCAAAGCAGCCTATCAGTTAGGTGATATTCCTGCCGTTTCTAACTTTCGTTTTATGTTCAACCCTGCAAGTAAAGACGATGGCAAATACCGCGAGTGGATGTATCACTTTGATAATAGTAATTATGCTGCTGAATTTAAGCTGATCACCACGCGCACTGCAAATAGCCTTGAAGCAAATACCGAACAATGCTTAGCCGCATTTCCATATGATACAGAAAGTACAATCCGCTTTACGAAAAACGAAGCCGCCACCAAATTCCCAACAATGGACAACCTACAGCATGAGTTTAGCCATGTTCCAGGTGCGCACTATACTGTTATTCGCAACCCCAATAATACAACACCGATTGAAACTGGCATTCGCACTGAAATGATTGTCCACCACCGTTCTGCTAGCGGTCAAAATGAAACCCAATCACGAGATGCTGAATTGATGACATTTCATGGTACAGAACGCTGCCAACCTTTTCTTTCAATACAAGAGCTTGCGAGTGCACCACACCTGACATCACTACAACGCTTTGTATTAGGTGGATTCATTGATACTGACCCCAACGAATTTATTGACAAGTTAAGGGAGGAGAAAGAGACCTTAAATGCACAAGTCAAACAAAGCATTCAACATCAGCATTTCGTCCCTTTAGATAACATTACTGTTGCTAAATTCAGTGAACAAGGCATACAAGTCACTAATCAATCATTATTTAATAAACAAGTGTCAACCTATGATAATTTACCCGAAGTATTAGATAAAATTCCCAAACTGAAACTTGACCACCCATTAACTGAGCAACAAAAAACGGTTCTCGCGATAGTCCCTTTGCTAATGAATTACGACCAAAATGCAGAACTGAAACCTGACTGTTCTGAAAATAAAGCGTTTCCCGCAAGAACACAGCTAAGAGAGCGCACTAAAGAAGCTTTTACAAAACCGCTCCTACGTGACCTACCTAATATAACGTTTCACGATCCCGCCGATCACTTAATCGCGAATCAACATATTATTCAGTTGGCCAAAGATATTCAGCAGTTTTACCAAGATGTGGTTCAATCCCTGACGATATCCAATACCGAGCCAAAACAAATTGCCTTATATGAAAGCCGAGCGGCACTAGCGGAAGAATATATCAGCCAGTTTGATAAACGAGCGACATACCCTGAGACTCATCAGGTATTAGCATTATTTACTTATTATATGATTGAAGATTTAAAATCAGACTCTGAGCTTCAACGTAACAACCAAGCGCTATTCCATAAGATTGAAGCCCAACAGCGTCCTTTATTACAACATTTTGCCAGTCACCGCTTACTCAACGACATGCTCTCGGATGGCTAATGCAAGTCAAGCCCTCAGCCGACCCAATGATGTAATATAGGAAATACATTAATATGATGAACCATGATTACCGTACGATGATTGCCCAGTTTACAAGTCTTCCCCCAGATCATACCCAGCCATACACGGCTAGGCTCTCCATTGAGAGACCTTCTAGTGAATATATTAAATTAGATGCTGTACCCGGAAGTAGTTCGAGTAGTATAGAAAAAATGACACATCCATTAGCAGGGAGCCATAAATCGACAGAGATGTCCCCCTATATGATATCGTTACTCGGCGACCAAGCAAGCTTACGCTTTGCTGAAAAAGTGTTTCAATCGCCAAAACAGCGCCTGTTCGACCAATGGGGAATAGATAATACATGCCAAAGCTATACTGATAAATGTACTCAGCTAGATACCATTGTTCGTTTTTACTTTCGTGATCAACAGTCACAATTAAAAAAGATTGAGCTAAATGGCCAACCATTTATTGAACAACAGCCAACCAAACCTTATTTTCTTGGTCAGAAAGTTATAACCCCTGATTTTACAATCCATAGAGCACAAGAACAGCAACAGAAAAACACGTTATTACAGAGTAAAACGCGTGATGATTGTGCCTTATACTTTAATAAACAGCCTATCCTTGATCTGCAAACCTATAATGATCAGGTATACAAGCAAGAATCCCAAATACGTCAGGGCAATAATTTTTTAAATGAAGCTAAGTATTTTATTCCTATGGTGGAATACCTGACTCATTTTGGTCAAATAAAAGATCTCTTAGTACAAAATTCGCTAGAGTGTAGTAGTGACGAAAATACCCCTCATTTTCAATTTATTCCGCATGATGTGAAGTTACCGCTGTTACAGCAAAAAACATTGCCCTCTGACAATGAAAAATATAAATGGGTGGATTGGTTTTTACCAACGCTATGCATTGAAATGGATAGCGCAAAAGTTGACTGGCAGGAACAGACCTTATTAATCCAAGACTTTTGCCAAAAATTATCAGGCGAAAAACATATTAGTACGACATCAGTGTTCCAACATTTGGGGGATAGGCAAGTCAATATGTATTTAATATTCAAAAACGATGAATCTCGACTCACGCCAGAGCAACTTAAGCAATCACCGGGCTGGCTTGAATCCTGTGGGGTATTTATTACGGATACGCCAAAAGCAACATTATTTACTCATCAAGGCGCAGAACAATACTACGCACCTTATGGTGAGCTAGAAATAGATAAGCAACAAATATTGGCTGCCCTTGAACAACATATTAATTATAACTGACCACTTACTTTAGACTTGGTTCCTCTAAACCAACCACTATCCACTTCCTCTAAATTATTCAAGTAAGAAGCAGGCGGCAAGCGAGGGTATTCCAAGGAGCATACATCAGCATGTGACTTGGATAGCCGAGTGCAGCCAACGCACTTATCGCTTGAAGAATGACGAGGAAGGCTTATACTGATTAATTCTTGTCGGAGTGCCTAGTATGTGAAAACATCAGGCTGAGACCGTTAATTCGGGATCCGCGGAACCTGATCGGGTTAATACCCGCGAAGGGAACAAGAGTAATCATTTAGCGCAATTATCACTGCCTTGTAAGGTGATAAATTAGCCGCAATATCTTTTTATTACTCCTCCGAACTCCTGACAAGCAACTTTCTTTCGATAAACCCGCTACACAAAACTGTGATAGCCGAGACAATGTCAGGAAATTGCTATGTCCAATAATACACAACAAAACGTCATCCCTACTGCAGACTTATCGCCACAAGCGGCACCGGCACGTACACGTAAAGCTCAAAGAGATGCAGCAGAAAACTTTATTAATACAGTTTCTGGCGTATCATTCCCTAACTCTAAACGCATTTATTTACAAGGTTCTAGAGAAGATATCCAAGTCCCTATGAGAGAAATTCAACTCTCTCAAACTTTAATTGGGGGTGATAAAGACAACCCACAATTTGAAGATAACGAACCTGTTCCTATCTATGACACTTCTGGCCCATACGGCGACCCAACTTCTGAGTTAAATGTCCACATAGGCTTAAAAAAAATTCGAGCCCCTTGGATAAACGAGCGAGCAGATACCATTACCGTAGAAAGCTTAAGCTCAGACTTCACACAACAACGCTTAGCAGATGCAGGCCTTGACCATCTCCGCTTTAACAACCGCCCTAAACCATTAAAAGCGCAAAATAATAAATGTGTCACCCAATTACATTATGCGCGCAAAGGGATAATTACCCCAGAAATGGAGTTTATTGCTATTCGTGAAAATATGGGCCGCGAACGTATTCGCGGCGAAGTGTTATTACAACAACACCCTGGACAGGCTTTTGGGGCAAATTTGCCCGAAAATATTACACCTGAGTTTGTCCGCCAAGAAGTGGCGGCTGGTCGAGCAATTATTCCTGCGAATATTAACCACCCAGAATCTGAACCCATGATAATCGGTCGCAACTTCTTAGTTAAAGTGAATGCGAATATCGGTAACTCATCCGTGACTTCATCTATCGAAGAAGAGGTGGAAAAACTGATTTGGTCAACCCGCTGGGGGGCTGATACCGTTATGGACCTATCAACTGGGCGTTATATTCACGAAACTCGCGAATGGATTTTACGCAATAGCCCTGTGCCTATCGGGACGGTTCCTATTTATCAAGCGCTCGAAAAAGTAAATGGTGTAGCTGAAAACCTAACTTGGGAAATATTCCGCGATACCCTGCTAGAGCAAGCCGAACAAGGTGTTGACTACTTTACCATCCATGCGGGAGTGCTACTACGTTATGTACCAATGACGGCTAAACGCCTTACGGGAATTGTCTCTCGCGGTGGCTCTATCATGGCAAAATGGTGCTTATCTCATCACCAAGAAAACTTCCTATACGAAAACTTCCGCGAAATCTGTGAAATTTGTGCCGCTTATGACGTTTCCTTGTCATTAGGCGATGGCTTACGTCCAGGATCAATCCAAGATGCGAACGACGAAGCACAATTTGCTGAACTTCATACCCTTGGCGAGCTGACCAAAATTGCATGGGAATATGACGTCCAAGTAATGATCGAAGGCCCAGGTCACGTCCCGATGCAAATGATCCGCCGCAACATGACGGAAGAATTGGAACATTGTCACGAAGCCCCATTCTATACCTTAGGACCACTCACGACAGATATAGCTCCGGGTTACGACCACTTTACCTCGGGTATTGGTGCAGCAATGATCGGCTGGTTTGGCTGTGCGATGCTTTGTTATGTAACACCTAAAGAACACTTAGGGTTGCCTAATAAAGACGATGTAAAACAAGGGCTAATCACCTATAAAATTGCCGCCCATGCCGCTGACCTTGCCAAAGGCCATCCCGGAGCACAAATTCGAGATAACGCCATGTCTAAAGCGCGTTTCGAATTCCGTTGGGAAGACCAATTCAATTTAGCACTTGACCCTGAAACCGCACGCAAATACCACGATGAAACCTTGCCACAAGCATCTGGAAAAATTGCGCATTTCTGTTCAATGTGTGGGCCGAAATTCTGCTCAATGAAGATTTCTCAAGAGGTCCGCGACTATGCCGCTAAAAAAGAAGCTGGCATGGAACAAATGTCCGAAGCATTTCGCGCACATGGCAGTGAGCTTTACCATGGTGCTGAAATCGTCAATGCAGAGGTGACTAATAATGAAAAAATCGCCTAGCGCTGTCACTATTCCTAGTACACCTTTTCCAGCTACCGAAAAATACCTCGGGCTTTATCCTGTTGTCGATTCGGTTGAATGGATTGAACGCCTGCTAAATGCAGGTGTTTCCACCATCCAATTGCGCATCAAAGATAAAACTGATGAAGAAGTACGCGATGATATTCAACAAGCAATTGCCTTAGGGAAAAAGCATAACGCCCGGTTATTTATCAATGATTACTGGCAATTAGCCGTTGAATTAGGAGCCTACGGCGTACACTTAGGCCAAGAAGACTTAGAAACCACGGACTTATTGGCAATTCATCAAGCAGGCCTCCGATTAGGCATTTCAACCCATGATGAACATGAACTCACCATCGCAAAATCAGTGCGCCCTTCCTATATTGCGATGGGACATATATTTCCAACACAGACCAAAGAGATGCCATCTTCCCCTCAAGGATTGGAAACATTAAGGCAAATGGTTGCTGCAACACCTGACTACCCAACCGTCGCAATCGGGGGAATTTCTATCGACAGAGTTCCTGCAGTGCTTGCAACCGGCGTCGGTAGTGTTGCCCTCGTGAGCGCAATTACGCTGGCTGACGATTGGTTAGCCGCAACACAGACACTGTTAGATTTAGTTGAAAACAAGCGTTTATATTAATACTTGATAATCATGGAGTTATTGCGATTTCTCGTGATTTCTCCATGATGATAACTCGAAAGGATCTATCATGTTGAGTGACCAAGAATTTATGCGTTACAGCCGCCAGCTCTTACTCGAAGATATCAGCCCTGAAGGTCAGCAAAAGCTCAAAAATAGCAAAGTGCTGATTGTTGGATTAGGGGGATTAGGTTCACCTGCCTCTCTCTATTTAACTGGGGCTGGTGTAGGGGAACTATGGCTAGCCGACCATGATGACTTACATGTATCTAATTTACAAAGGCAGGTTTTATACGATAGTGACGATATTTCGCTATCAAAAGCTCAGTTAGCAGCCAATAGACTCAACCAGCTCAATCCGCTGGTAAAAACACATGTCATAGCCCAACAACTTGATGTTAAAAGCTTAATTCCATTAGCTGAGCAAGTCGATCTTGTCCTTGATTGTTGTGACAATATGGCGACCCGCCATGCAGTCAATGCCGCCTGTGTTATGACAAGTACTCCTCTCGTTAGTGGTAGTGCTGTTGGGTTTGGTGGGCAACTGATGGTGCTCGAACCGCCATTTCGTTCAGGCTGTTATGCATGCCTCTACCCTGAACAAAGCGAACCGGAACGTAACTGCCGCACCGCCGGTATCCTAGGCCCTGTCGTCGGTGTTATTGGCACATTACAAGCATTAGAAGCCATAAAACTCCTTGTCGGCCTTCCTTCCTCTTTGAGCGGTAAGTTGCGGTTATTCGATGGCAAGCAGCAGCTCTGGAACACATTGCAACTCTCTCCATCCTCGCAATGCCCAATCTGTAGGGAGGAAATATGCATATCATAATTAACGACCAACCCATGGATTTTGATGCACCGCTTACGGTCAATCAATTGTTTGCCGCTCTTCAACGACAAACAGCAGGAACCGCACTTGCCATTAACCAAGTGATTATTCCTAAAAGTCAGTGGGATTCTCATGTCATCAATGACCAAGACAATATCTTGTTATTTCAAGCTATCGCTGGGGGCTAATGATGTTAAAAATTGCAGATTTTACTTTTCAATCACGTCTGTTTACTGGAACAGGCAAATTTGCCAGCGCGAGCCTGATGCAAGATGCTATTCAAGCCTCAGGGAGCCAATTAGTGACTATGGCAATGAAACGTATTGATTTACGTGGAAAAAATGATGGTATCTTACAGCCACTTCAAGAACTTGGCGTAAAACTATTACCCAATACCTCCGGAGCAAAAAACGCACAGGAAGCCATTTTTGCCGCACAACTCGCCCGTGAAGCATTAGGCACTAACTGGGTTAAACTCGAAATTCACCCTGATATGCGTTATTTGCTACCAGACCCAATTGAGACCTTATTGGCCGCAGAACAATTGGTTAAAGAAGGCTTCGTCGTTCTACCTTATTGCAGTGCAGATCCCGTACTTTGCCGCCGCCTTGAAGAAGTCGGTTGTGCTGCGGTTATGCCGCTAGGTGCACCTATTGGCACCAATAAAGGCTTAGCTACGAAAGAAATGTTACGTATTATTATCGAACAAGCTACTGTGCCTGTTGTAGTAGATGCAGGGATTGGTGCTCCCAGCCATGCGGCAGAAGCTATCGAAATGGGGGCCGACGCGGTCTTAGTCAATACGGCAATTGCTGTCGCTAAACAGCCGGTCTTAATGGCAAAAGCCTTCAAGCTCGCCGTCGAAGCCGCTGAACTTGCTTACCAAAGCGGGTTAGCTGCGCCTCAACAACAGGCTCAAGCATCTAGCCCATTAACCAGTTTCTTGGGAGCATTATCATGATCCCGAGTTTCAAAGAACGCTTAGAAACACTGAATTGGGATGATATTACACTGCGTATTAACAGCAAAACGTCTCATGATGTGGAACGGGCTTTAGCCAATGATATGCTCACACTCGACGACTTTATGGCATTGCTATCGCCTGCTGCGCAGCCTTTCATTGAAACGATGGCGCAAAGAGCACAAATGCTGACTCGTCAACGCTTCGGCCATGCAGTTGGGTTTTACGTCCCACTTTATTTATCGAATTTATGTGCAAATGACTGTACTTATTGTGGTTTTTCAATGAGTAATAAAATAAAGCGTAAAACCTTAAATGATAATGAGATAATTAATGAATGCGAAACCATCCGTAAAATTGGCTTTGATAGCTTATTATTAGTCACAGGTGAGCACCAAAATAAAGTCGGAATGGATTATTTTCGTCATACACTCCCAATTATTCGCCAATACTTTAGCTCGTTAATGATGGAAGTACAGCCATTGCACACTGACGAATATAAGGAATTGAAATCATTGGGGCTTGACGGGGTAATGGTCTACCAAGAAACCTACCATGAACCGACCTACCAATTACATCACCTAAAAGGTAAAAAACAGGATTTTCACTGGCGTTTAGCAACACCTGAGCGCTTAGGGGAAGCGGGTATTGATAAAATTGGCTTGGGCGCTTTGATTGGTTTATCAAATAGTTGGCGTACTGACTGTTATATGGTGGCTGAGCATCTACTGTATTTACAACAATATTACTGGCAGAGCCGCTATTCTATCTCATTTCCACGCTTACGCCCTTGTGCGGGGGGAGTAGTCCCAGCATCGATTATGAATGAAGCGGAACTCGTCCAGCTTATCTGCGCCTTTCGCATCCTTGCACCCAATGTAGAGCTATCACTTTCTACACGTGAATCCCCCTACTTCCGTGACCATGTTGTGCCTCTCGCAATTAATAACATAAGTGCTGGCTCGAAAACCCAGCCGGGTGGATATGCGGATACCAAAGAAGAATTGGAACAATTTTCGCCAAATGATAATCGCAGTGCAGCACAAGTCGCGGACGTACTTGTTAAAGCAGGGTTACAACCTGTTTGGAAAGATTGGGATGGTTATTTAGGACGCTAAGTATCATCAGTATTAATGGAAAGCATCCCATTAATACTGATTAATTTTGTTTTTATTCCTAAGCAATTTTATCCCAGTTAATCGTATTTTCTAAAACCAATGCCAATATGATCCCCATTAATAAACCATTTCCTAACAGAGAGCTGAACATAATGGGTAAGGAATCCAGTACAGCTGCGGGCGCTGACATTAAAAATATGCCAATAAAAATAGGTAAGGCAAGACGATAGATGTTGCGTGCGTTCAGTTTTATATCTGCGAGAAATGAAAACGACGAAAAAAGTAAAGGTAGATAAGTCGCTAACATGACCGCACTTCCGATAGCAAGCGGTAATGATCGAAAAAACTGCGTTAATATGGCAACCCCACCAACACAAAATAAGATCAGACTACCGATACAAAAAGAGAGCCGTGAACTGTCTTTGGTTTGCGTAATTAACCCAATGGAGGAAACAAAAGGAGAATAAGGCACTACCCCTATCGGGGCCGACAACATAGTGACCAAACCCGACATAATAAAACTTCGGCGATATAAGGACTTAGTCGGTAATGAATGAGGATAAAACACATCCGTCCCCCGCATAGCCCCAAACGTGTTTGACGTATTTAATATCCCAGCCAAAATAGCTGTGAGTACAATACTGATACTGATTTGATCAGATTTTCCTAATGGAAATAACATCCATTGGGCAGAAGAAACTGATGACACTGTATTACCAAATAGCCCGCTATATGTAACCCAACCAATAATGGTCCCCATTAATAGTGCATACTTACTGATATTCGAAGGCAAATAAATAATCACCCCAATAACAAAAATAAGTACTGCTAATGCCAGAAAGAAAACTGGGTAATTAACTGTAACACTGTCCCCTGCTACACCAAAAGGTAAACCTAGCATCCCTTTTAAGAAAATAGTGACTAACTGGGCCCCAAGTAAAAACATAAATACTACAAGTACCCCAGGTTTAAATAATTTAGCTAGCCAACCACCTACCCCACTTAGACCAATTAAAACAGTCAGTAATCCAGACAAAAAAATACCAATAGCTAAGCTCCACCCCACCGTCTCAAGCGCTGTTCCTTGCATAGATTCTGATAATGTCACCGTTAAAATAGTTGCCCACCATAACCCTGTAGGACCTTCCATTACAGCGCGTTTATGACCTAAAAAAGTTTGAAGTAGACAGGCTAATGCCGTTAAGAGAAAAGCATATTGCGTGATCACAAATGTGGTCTGTGACGATAAATGGAAAGCGGATTGTAATGTAGGGGGAATAACGACCGTGTTACAAAAAATAAAAAAGAACCATTGAAAACCAGAAATAATATTATTTTTTTTAATGAGGGAATATTGCATATTGGTTCCTTGCTTTATCTTACTTAGCGTACTACAGCGTAGTAATATTTAATTTTTGTTCTATCTACTTAAGTATTTTCAATGTTATCTATTTGCATCATGACAAAAAAATAGCGCAAGTACCATTAAAATACATTTTTATCTATATATTGAATTTTATGGTCTCTTTATATTAATTAATCAATTTTATTTATTCATTATTAGGTTATCGATAAATTTACCATAGTATAAATCAAACCACCTTCACGTATTTTTATAATCACATATAAAAACAAGATACTCCTTTTTAGATTACAGCTTCTATAATCTTCGTTTTTTTTCGAAAACGAAAATAAGTAATAATACTTAAATGCATGATTATTATAAAAATAATCTCAATATAAAAAGACGTTCACGATGTAAGGAATTAGCTTTTTGTACTTAATTATTGTTATAAATCAGAATTAACATCTACTTAAAGTTGTATTTATATATTGTAAAATTAACATATAAAATTAACTATATTATTTAAAATATTTTTATTCATTAAGAAGGATGTCTTTATTAATATATTTAAGATAAGTGAATAGGAAATAGTTTGTTAAATATAACATACAATAGAAGGATAGTTATTACGCTTTAATATCAATATATTAACAATAAAACATGAGGGTGAAATAAAGTATCTCATTTTAATTCATTACGCAAATAAAGCCACTATTAATTATCAAATTTATATTGTAACTAGCATTTCTTAAAAAAAATGAACAGGTCTGATATTCAAAACCTCTTTCTTCGTGATAAAAGAATGATGTTGTGAAATCAAATTACAACCGCAGAAAAAACTAATGTAAAACACATTCGATAAAATATCGGAGAATTAAAAGAATGAATATTGTTGATCGGTTTATTTCTTATACAAAAATTAACACCACCACTGACAGGGAAAAGGGCGCAGCTGGGATCATGCCATCTTCAGAAGGACAGCGCGTTCTAGCGAAACAACTTGTTCAAGAGTTAGAGGCTCTTGGCGTTGAAGATATTAAATTGCGAGATACGGCTATTGTTACCGCCACTTTACCTTCCAACCTTGATTATGATGTCCCAACAGTCGCTTTCTTCGGCCACTTAGACACCAGTGCAGAACAAACCAATGACACTAAAGCACAGATTTTGCCATACACTGGCGAAGACCTATGCATGAATAAAGAACTCAATATTTATCTACGTAAGAGTGAGTTCCCTGAACTGGTGAATTACATTGGTGATGACATCATCGTCACCGATGGAACCAGCCTATTAGGCGCTGATGATAAAGCGGCAATAGCCTCTATCATGGATATGCTGCAATATTTCAAACAAAACCCAGAAATCAAACATGGCACCATCAAAATTGGCTTTGTTCCAGATGAAGAACAGGGGCTCCGCGGCGCTAAAGCTTTTGATGTGCAAGAATTTGGGGCGGATTTTGCTTATACATTAGACTGCTGCGGGATAGGTGAATTAGTGTATGAAAATTGGAACGCTGGCGATGCCGAAATTATCTTTACCGGTAAATCAGCACACCCAATGTCTGCAAAAGGTAAATTAATCAATTCACTATTAATGGCGCAGAAGTTTATTGCTATGTTACCAGGCGGTGAAGCACCTGAATATACCGATGGCCGTGAAGGTTATTATTGGGTAAAACAAATGTCAGGTAACAGCGCACGTACTGTCCTAAAAATGGATGTGCGTGATTTTACAGAAGAAGGTTACCGCACCCGTATGGCTTTCTTAAAAAAATTAGCAGAAAGCTGTGAAGGTTTATGGGGTAAAGAGAGCGTTGTTTGTAAATTATCAGACCGTTATTCTAACGTTTATAACAGCTTGCAAGGTGAAAACCGCTATCCGATCGATATCGCCGTTGAGGCGTACCAAGCTTGTGGTATCACACCTAAAGTGATCCCAATGCGTGGTGGGTATGATGGCGCAGCATTGTCACAAAATGGCTTGCCTTGCCCAAATATTTTCACTGGTGCACATAATTTCCACTCCATCTATGAATATTTGCCAGTAAAATCACTGTATGCTGCAAGTGACGTATTAAAACAAGTCGTACAAATTACTGCTGAGCGCTTCAAACCAGGAGCTAAAGCATGATCCCAATCCTAACGGTTCTGATTATCGTTGTTTTGGTTGCGCGGTTTATTTTGAAGGGATACAAAGCTGAACCAGTATTATTAATTGCTGGTTTAGTATTGATGATATTCACCCTAGCCCTTGGCTGGGGGCCTATCCTCCCTAAAAATGTCACCACCACAGGGATAACTTGGCTCGACCCATTTGAGGTCATGCGTGATTTATTCAGTAGTCGCGCTGCTGATCTCGGTTTAATGATCATGGCATTGATGGGCTTTGCGCACTATATGGACCATATCGGTGCCAATGAAGCGGTAGTGCGTGTTGCAACCAAGCCACTGAAAAATATGCGTTCACCTTATGTACTACTATTTTTCTCTTTCTTGTTGGCGAGTATCTTGCAATTAGCCATTCCATCAGCAACAGGCTTGGCCGTATTGTTAATGGGTACCATGTTCCCAATCATGATTGGCTTGGGGTTATCACCGGCATCTGCGGCTGGGGTTATCGCGACATCCCTTGGTGTTGCCTATACACCAACGGCGATTGATGCTATCCGTGGCGCAAAAGCTGTTGATATGTCTGTCGTTGAATATGTACTTTATTACCAAGGCCCTGCCGCATTAGCAACCGTCCTTGTTGTAGGAATTACACATATATTTTGGCAGCGCCATTGTGACCGTAAACAAGGCTTTGTACCAGAGATTGGAAAAGCGGTACAGTCTCACGAAAAAGAAGAAAACAAAAAATCCGTACCCGGATACTATGCATTTCTTCCTATGTTACCTATCGTGATGGCTGTTGGTACTTCAAACTTATTCTTTAATGGTATTCACTTGGATGTCGTCACAATCGTATTAATTGCTATGGCAATCTGTATGGTGATTGAAACTGCACGAGTCCGTAATTTCAAAATAGTTTGTAATGGCTTCCAAACCTTTTTAAATGGAATGGGCCATGCGTTTAGTAATGTCGTCGGGTTATTAGTTGCGGCTGGTGTTTTTGCTCATGGTATTAAAGTCAGTGGTGCTATAGACCAACTTATCCTTGGTGCAGAATCAGTCGGCTTACCGCCATTTGCAATGGCAATTGTGTTTGCCTTAGTCACTCTTGCTGCAGCAATTATTATGGGTTCAGGTAATGCACCATTCTTAGCATTCGTGGAGTTAATCCCACAAATTGCTCACAGTATGGGCGTTAACCCAATCGCTATGATCCTGCCGATGCAACAGGCTTCTCATATGGGGCGTGGTATGTCCCCTGTTGCAGGGGTTATCATTGCGGTTTCCAGTGGAGCTAAACTACAACCTTTCGATGTAGTCAAACGTACTGCTGTACCATTGATGGTCGGGTTTGTTGCCCACTGTGCAATTATAGGTATTTTTTATTAATCACGAAACTTATCAATAATAATGACAAAGCGGGAAAATATTCCCGCTTTTATTTTTTAATAACATAACATTAATGCTGACACTGGCATGGCTCATCATGTTTTGTATCTGAGTCTATTGGGCAACAAGAGTTGATTGTTTTATTGATGATATTGGATAATGTGTTTACCGTATTAATAATTAATGGCAAGTTGTCACACACCGCATCACAACTTAATAAACCTTTATCTGGTTTTACTGGTGGGGTTAAGCTATCGCACAGTATTTCCTGTAAAACCAACGAGAAATTCGCAATTCCTGTGGTGTAAATGTACGCACGCCCGTCGGTTTCTTTGGCGAGTCGTTCATACTCTCTCGTCACGTTATCTCTATCAGCAAGAGTTGGAAAACGATCTAGATTGGTGGGGCTATCGTCTGGCGTACCTTGGTAGGTATATACTTTAATTCCTCTTTCTTGAGCCACTGATATAGCTTCATTATTTTTGGCGATAGCAGCACGAGTGAGAATTCCGCCGCCCCCTTCCATTCCTTCATCACCCAATACAAAGATAGCCCTACGGGCATCATCGCGCCAATCAAAATGTTTACTAATATCAATAACCGCGCGACATAAATCCTCTTTATTTCCAGCGTGATCTCGCCCGTCAGATTCTTTAAACGGCAATCTAGCTTGTAGATCCCTTTCGTTTGCACCTATCTTGATTAAATATTCGCTGGCAGATTGATCAAACTTTGTGTTTGCCCAATTCCCTTCTATGCCTAAAAATGTCGCTCTAAGATGGGATGGACACTTTGCTGATGCCGCTTCAATCGTCGCATCAATCTGTTGACTTAAATCCCCTGCTTCATCAGCCATTGAACCGCTGGTATCAATAATAACGACTAAATCTAAAGCAATAGGGCCGTTACCTGTCACTATTTGTGCTGTATTTTTATTATGCATAATAGATGCTTGGGATGTCTGGATATTCGGAGGGAAAATACTATCTTTACTATTATCTATATTTTTATTCAAAATGATTATCCTATCGTTTATTAATTAATATTTTTATAATTCAAACTTATTAATAATAAATTAAAAGTGAAATTATAAGTTTATCGTCACACATCGGAGATAAACATTATTAATTTATTTCCCTCAATAATCACTTAATTTATAAAATCAGCTTATAGTTAAATTTAACATTCAATATTAAATTTAATTAACGCTATTATTTATAAATAAAAATCAAAATAATAATGCAGCAAGTCATATAGCTACCAATTGAATAATTAAAAATACTATCGGTTGATATTTAATTTATATATAAAAAAACCGATGCACATAAGGCATCGGTTTTTTCTAGAAAACTAAGACTAATAGGTCTTAATTTTTGTCGCTAGTAAAGCCAGCGTTTAACAGTTCAGCTAAGTTCGCTGTTGCTTCATCTGCACTCACTTGTGGAGCTTCCACAACATCATTCAGATGACGGCGACGGATACGGTCTTGGTGATACGCAAAACCAGTACCTGCAGGGATCAGACGTCCAACAATAACGTTTTCTTTCAGACCACGCAGTTCGTCACGTTTACCTGCAACCGCTGCTTCAGTCAGTACGCGTGTTGTTTCTTGGAACGATGCTGCCGAGATAAAGGATTCTGTTGCCAGAGATGCTTTAGTAATACCCAACAGGTCACGAGCATAGTTAGCTGGAATTTTACCTTCAACTTCCAGTTTACGGTTAGAAACTTTAACACGTGAGTACTCAACTTGTTCACCTTCGAGGAATTCTGAACTTCCAGCATCCGCGATGGTAACTTTACGCAGCATCTGACGCACGATAACCTCAATGTGTTTATCGTTTATCTTAACGCCTTGTAAGCGGTAAACTTCCTGAACCTCGTTAGTGATATAACGTGTCACTGCATGAACACCACGCAGACGCAGAATATCATGTGGAGATTCTGGACCATCGGAAACAACATCACCGCGTTCGACGATCTCACCTTCAAACACGTTGAGCTGACGCCATTTAGGGATCATCTCTTCGTATGGATCACTACCATCTAATGGTGTGATAACCAAACGACGCTTACCTTTGGTTTCTTTACCAAACGAGATAATACCGCTAATTTCAGCCAAGATAGCTGGTTCTTTCGGACGACGAGCTTCAAACAAGTCAGCTACGCGTGGCAGACCACCCGTGATATCTTTTGTACCCACAGATTCTTGTGGAATACGTGCTAAAGTATCACCCGCGCTGATAGCAACACCATCATCTAACTGAACAATCGCTTTACCCGGTAAGAAATACTGAGTTGGCATATCAGTGTTAGGAATAAGAACATCGTTACCTTTTGCGTCAATAACACGCAAAGCAGGACGTAAATCTTTACCACCACTAGTACGTTCAGCGCTATCCAGTACAACGATTGAAGACAGACCAGTTAATTCATCAGTCTGACGCGTCATCGTTTGACCATCAAGCATGTCAGAGAAGCTGATAAAGCCTGAAACTTCACTGACGACTGGCATCGTATGTGGATCCCAGTTAGCAACAGTTTCGCCACCTGTTACCGCAGCGCCATCGCCTTTCGTCAAGTGCGCACCGTAAGGGACTTTATAGCTTTCTTTCGTACGACCGAACTCATCGATCAGGCGAAGTTCTGTATTACGTGAAGTAATAACCAACTTACCTTCTGAGTTAGTAACATATTTCGCGTTAACTAATTTCAGCGTACCTGTGTTACGAACTTGAATGCTAGATTCAGCTGCCGCACGAGATGCCGCACCACCGATGTGGAACGTACGCATCGTCAACTGTGTACCCGGCTCACCGATTGATTGTGCCGCGATAACACCGATAGCTTCACCTTTGTTGATGATATGACCACGAGCAAGGTCACGACCATAACAGTGAGCACACACACCGAAGTCAGTTTCACAACTTACTACTGAACGAACTTTAACGCTGTCGACTGAGTTAGCTTCTAACAAGTCACACAGTTTTTCGTGCAGTAATGTGTTACGTGGAACTAAAATATCCGCAGTACCTGGAACCAGAATGTCTTCTGCAGTCACACGACCCAGTACACGCTCACGCAGTGGTTCTTTCACGTCACCACCCTCGATAACCGGAGTCATCAGGATACCTTCATGAGTACCACAGTCGTCTTCAGTAACAACCAAGTCCTGTGCAACGTCAACTAAACGACGAGTCAAGTAACCGGAGTTCGCTGTTTTCAATGCGGTATCGGCAAGACCTTTACGCGCACCGTGCGTCGAAATAAAGTACTGGAGAACGTTCAGACCTTCACGGAAGTTTGCCGTGATTGGTGTTTCGATGATTGAGCCATCTGGCTTAGCCATCAGACCACGCATACCCGCTAGCTGACGGATCTGAGCAGCAGAACCACGAGCACCGGAGTCGGCCATCATAAAGATACTGTTGAAAGAAACTTGTTGTTCTTCTTCACCATCACGGTTAATAACCGTTTCAGTTGACAAGTTTTCCATCATTGCTTTTGCAACGCGTTCGTTTGCAGCAGCCCAGATATCGATAACTTTGTTATAACGTTCGCCTGCTGTTACCAAACCAGATTGGAACTGTTCTTGAATTTCAGCAACTTCTGCTTCTGCTTCTGCGATGATCCCAGCTTTTTTCTCTGGAATAACCATATCGTCGATACCAACCGATGCACCAGAACGTGCCGCATAGGCAAAACCGGTGTACATGATTTGGTCAGCAAAAATAACGGTTGGCTTCAGACCCAATACGCGGTAGCAGGTGTTCAGCATTTTGGAAATCGCTTTCTTACCGAGTGCTTGGTTAACCAATGCATAAGGCAGACCTTTCGGTACGATCATCCATAAAATTGCACGACCAATCGTGGTATCAACTAAACCAGTATTAATCGTAATGTTACCTTCCGAATCTTTAACTTCTTCAGTGATACGGACTTTAACACGGGCATGCAGTGATGCATGACCTGAACGGTAAACACGCTCAGCTTCTTTAGGGCCGGCTAACACCATGCCTTCGCCTTTCGCGTTTACACAGTCACGAGTCATGTAGTAAAGACCTAATACAACGTCCTGAGAAGGAACGATGATAGGCTCACCACTTGCAGGTGACAGAATGTTGTTTGTTGACATCATCAACGCACGTGCTTCTAACTGAGCTTCCAGAGTTAGAGGAACGTGTACCGCCATTTGGTCACCATCGAAGTCGGCGTTATATGCCGCACAAACGAGTGGGTGCAATTGGATAGCTTTACCTTCGATCAAGATAGGTTCGAAAGCTTGGATACCCAGACGGTGAAGTGTTGGTGCACGGTTCAGCATAACTGGGTGTTCGCGGATAACTTCATCCAAGATATCCCAAACAACAGCTTCTTCGCGCTCAACCATTTTCTTCGCAGCTTTAATGGTTGTTGCCAGACCACGTAATTCTAATTTGCCATAGATAAATGGTTTGAATAACTCAAGTGCCATTTTCTTAGGCAGACCGCACTGATGCAGACGTAGGTATGGACCTACGGTGATAACAGAACGACCTGAGTAGTCAACACGCTTACCAAGTAAGTTCTGACGGAAACGACCTTGTTTACCTTTGATCATATCAGCCAAAGATTTCAGAGGACGTTTGTTAGAACCAGTGATAGCACGACCACGACGACCGTTATCTAACAGAGCATCAACCGCTTCTTGCAACATACGTTTTTCGTTACGTACGATGATGTCTGGCGCAGCCAGATCCAGAAGACGTTTCAGACGGTTATTACGGTTGATTACGCGACGATACAGATCGTTGAGATCGGACGTTGCGAAACGGCCACCATCCAATGGAACTAATGGACGCAGATCAGGTGGTAATACTGGCAGCACATTTAGGATCATCCACTCTGGTTTGTTGCCAGATTGAATAAATGCTTCCAGTAGTTTGATACGCTTAGTCAGCTTTTTACGCTTAGTTTCAGAGTTAGTTTCGTTTAACTCTTCACGCAGCGTTTCACACTCGTTCTCAAGATCGAGGTTTTTCAGCAGGCCTTGGATAGCTTCCGCACCCATTTTCGCATCAAATTCGTCACCGAACTCTTCTAGCGCATCTAAATATTGCTCTTCTGTCAGAATCTGTGCACGCTCAAGGCTAGTCATACCACCTTCAACGACGACATATGATTCAAAGTACAGAACGCGTTCGATATCACGCAGTGGCATATCGAGCAACAAACCGATACGTGATGGCAGTGATTTTAAGAACCAGATATGTGCAGTCGGAGAAGCAAGTTCAATATGACCCATGCGCTCACGACGGACTTTGGTCTGTGTAACTTCAACGCCACACTTCTCACAAATCACACCACGGTGTTTTAAACGTTTGTACTTACCGCACAGACATTCGTAATCTTTTACTGGCCCGAAAATACGTGCACAGAAAAGACCGTCACGCTCAGGTTTGAACGTACGGTAGTTAATGGTTTCTGGCTTTTTCACTTCACCGAATGACCACGAACGGATCATATCAGGTGATGCCAGAGCAATTTTGATCGCATCAAACTCTTCGGTCTTGGTTTGCGCTTTCAGAAACTTTATTAAGTCTTTCACAAAATGGCTCCTGTCGGAGTTAGACCTGTCAGGTGAGTGTTCAAAGCCACTCTCCCCAAATCCCAGTGCTTACATAGGCCGGAAGGCGAGCCCTCCGGCACAAAACGAATTACTCGTCTTCCAGCTCGATGTTGATACCCAGTGAGCGGATTTCTTTCAGCAATACGTTGAAAGATTCCGGCATACCAGGTTCCATCTGATGGCTGCCATCGACGATGTTTTTATACATCTTCGTACGGCCGTTAACGTCATCCGATTTAACTGTAAGCATTTCTTGAAGAGTATAGGCTGCACCGTATGCTTCCAGTGCCCACACTTCCATCTCCCCGAAACGCTGACCACCGAACTGCGCTTTACCACCCAGCGGTTGCTGAGTAACCAAGCTATAAGAACCTGTTGAACGGGCGTGCATCTTATCGTCAACCAAGTGGTTCAGTTTCAGCATGTACATATAACCAACAGTAACTTGACGTTCAAAACGCTCGCCAGTACGACCATCGAATAATGTAATCTGACCTGAAGTTGGTAGACCACCCAATTTCAGTAGTTCTTTGATTTCTTTCTCTTTCGCACCATCAAATACTGGTGTTGCAATTGGCATACCTTTTTTCAGGTTCTCAGCCAAACGCATAACTTCTTCGTCAGAGAAAGTGTTCAAGTCAACTTTCTGGCGCGGGTCATCACCTAAATCGTATGCTTTTTGGATAAACTCACGCAGTTTGGCAACTTCTTCTTGCTGTTTAAGCATAGCATTGATTTTCTCACCAATACCTTTCGCAGCCATCCCTAAGTGGGTTTCCAAAATCTGACCGATGTTCATACGTGATGGTACGCCCAGCGGGTTCAGAACGATATCAACTGGGTTACCGTTTTCATCGTAAGGCATGTCTTCAACTGGGTTGATTTTTGAGATAACACCTTTGTTACCATGGCGACCCGCCATTTTATCACCCGGTTGGATCTGACGTTTAACAGCCAGATAAACCTTAACAATTTTCAGTACACCCGGTGCTAAGTCATCACCTTGAGTAATTTTACGACGTTTCGCATCGAGTTTTTTCTCAAACTCAGATTTCAGTTCATCGTACTGTTCGGCTAACTGTTCTAACTGGTTTTGCTTCTCTTCGTCTGCTAAAGATAGCTCTAACCAACGATCGCGAGGCAGTTTATCCAGTTTTTCAGCTTCAATTCCACCGTTAACCAGTACAGAACGGATACGAGCAAACAGACCTGCTTCAAAAATACGCAGTTCTTCTGTTAAGTCTTTCTTCGCATCACGTAACTGAGTTTCTTCGATCTCTAATGCACGTTTATCTTTCTCTACGCCATCACGAGTAAATACTTGTACGTCAATAACCGTACCAGAAACACCGTTAGGAACACGTAAAGAAGAGTCTTTAACGTCTGATGCTTTTTCACCGAAGATAGCACGTAACAGTTTCTCTTCTGGCGTTAATTGTGTTTCACCTTTAGGTGTCACTTTACCGACCAGAATGTCGCCGCCTTTCACTTCTGCACCGATATAAACGATACCGGATTCGTCAAGTTTAGAAAGTGCAGCTTCACCGACGTTTGGAATATCCGCAGTGATTTCTTCAGGCCCTAATTTAGTGTCACGAGACACACAAGAAAGTTCCTGAATGTGAATAGTTGTGAAACGGTCTTCTTGAACAACACGCTCAGAGACTAAGATGGAGTCTTCGAAGTTATAACCATTCCATGGCATGAATGCCACACGCATGTTTTGACCAAGCGCTAATTCACCGAGGTCTGTTGAAGGACCATCAGCTAACACGTCACCACGTTCAACTGGTTCACCTAAAGATACACAAGGCATCTGGCTAATACAGGTATTTTGGTTCGAACGTGTATATTTGGTCAGGTTATAAATATCGATCCCAGCTTCACCCGGGTACATCTCATCTTCGTTAACTTTAATCACGATACGAGAAGCATCAACGTACTGAACTGAACCACCACGTCTTGCAACAGCAGTAACCCCTGAGTCAACCGCTACTGCGCGTTCCATACCTGTACCTACCAACGGTTTGTCAGCACGTAAAGTAGGAACCGCTTGACGTTGCATGTTCGCACCCATCAATGCACGGTTAGCATCATCGTGTTCAAGGAATGGGATCAGTGACGCCCCTACAGAAACAACCTGTTGGGTCGAAACGTCCATATATTCAACTTGTTCACGGCTGAATAAGCTTGATTCACCTTTGTTACGACAAGTGATCAGTTCTTCAACAAAGCTACCATCATCACCTAAAACGGTGTTCGCCTGAGCAATGATAAAGTTGCCTTCTTCGATTGCAGACAGATAGTGAATTTCGTCAGTAACTAAGCCATCACGAACTAAACGGTATGGGGTTTCCAAGAAACCGTACTCATTGGTCTGTGCATAAACAGATAATGAGTTAATCAGACCGATGTTCGGGCCTTCAGGCGTTTCGATTGGACATACACGACCGTAGTGAGTTGGGTGAACGTCACGTACTTCGAAGCCCGCACGCTCACGAGTCAGACCACCTGGACCTAACGCAGAGATACGACGTTTGTGCGTAATTTCAGATAGCGGGTTGTTCTGGTCCATAAATTGGGACAGCTGGCTGGAACCAAAGAACTCTTTAACTGCCGCTGAAATTGGTTTCGCGTTGATCATGTCTTGTGGCATTAATGCATCAAGGTCGCCCAGAGAAAGACGCTCTTTCACTGCACGCTCAACACGGACCAGACCTACACGGAACTGGTTTTCTGCCATCTCACCAACAGAACGAATACGACGGTTACCTAAGTGGTCGATATCATCAACTTCGCCTTTACCGTTACGGATATCGATGAGTTTACGCATAACATCAATGATGTCTTCTTCACTCAAGATACCAGAACCTTCGATTTCTTCGCGGTTCAGTGAACGGTTGAACTTCATGCGGCCTACTGCAGACAAGTCGTAACGGTCTTCAGAGAAGAATAAGTTTTCGAACAAGTTCTCAGCAGCTTCACGTGTTGGTGGCTCACCAGGGCGCATCATACGGTAGATTTCTACCAGTGCACTTAAACGATCGTTAGTTGGGTCGACACGAACAGTTTCAGAAATGTAAGCACCGTGGTCTAAGTCATTAGTAAACAATGTTTCGATTGTTTTATGACCTGACTGGCTTAAACGCGCTAACATATCTAAAGAAAGTTCCATGTTCGCTGCACAAATCAGCTCACCAGTACTTTCATCAATGTAGTCTCTTGCAACAACTTTACCTGCAATATATTCAACAGGTACTTCGATGTTACTAACTTCTTCTTTTTCTAACTGACGAATATGACGTGCTGTGATACGGCGGCCTTTTTCTACATAGACTTTACCGTTCGCTTCGATATCAAAAGAAGCTGTTTCACCACGTAAACGCTCAGGAACTAGCGTCATCATCAGTTTGTTATCGCGGATTTGGAAGACAGTTTTTTCGAAGAACAGATTTAAGATATCTTCAGTACTGTAATCCATTGCACGTAGAATAATGGTCGCTGGTAATTTACGGCGACGGTCAATACGTACAAATAGGTTATCTTTCGGGTCAAATTCGAAATCAAGCCATGAACCACGGTAAGGGATAATACGTGCGTTATATAGCACTTTACCTGAAGAGTGTGTTTTACCTTTATCGCTGTCAAAGAATACACCAGGGCTACGGTGTAACTGAGAAACGATAACACGCTCAGTACCGTTGATAACGAAAGTTCCGTTTTCAGTCATGAGTGGAATTTCACCCATGTAGACTTCTTGTTCTTTGATGTCTTTAACTGTACCTTCTGGCGCTTCACGCTCATAAACGATGAGACGTAATTTCACTCGTAAAGGTGCAGAGTAAGTTACACCGCGAATTTGACATTCTTTAACATCAAAAACAGGCTCGCCTAAACGATAGCTGACATATTGTAGTTCAGCATTACCGCTATAGCTCTGAATTGGAAACACAGAACGGAAAGCTGCTTCTAGCCCATTCTGGCCATCTGGATCTTGCTCGATAAACTTCTGGAACGAGTCAAGTTGGATAGAAAGGAGATATGGTATGTCCAAAACTTGTGGACGTTTACCAAAGTCCTTACGAATACGTTTTTTCTCGGTATAGGAGTAAACCATAGGTTTCCTCAGCTCGTTGATCAGTGACCCAAGTGGTTAGCTCTTTTAGTAAGAGTCTGAACCGCAACGCGTTTTTTATTAGAAACGGAAAATGAATACTTTCCTTAATACTCATTGCTATTACTCTTAAATCATTTCATTGCGTTACATTTGCTACCGAGCTACCCGAGCGGGTCGTAGCTAAGAACACAGTATATTAAGTCGTCAATAGAAAGAAGTATTGGAGGGTTGTTGTTAACATTAAAACTGCGTGAAAAGCTGTTAACACCCATCACGCTTTACAGCGCAAAAAGGCTGGTGATTAAAAAATCACCAGCCGTCAGCCTAAATAAACTAGGCTGCGTTCTTGAAGTTAAACTTATTTAAGTTCAACAGAAGCGCCTGCTTCTTCAAGAGCTTTCTTCAGAGTTTCAGCTTCGTCTTTGCTTGCGCCTTCTTTGATAGTCGCTGGAGCTGATTCTACCATGTCTTTAGCTTCTTTCAGGCCAAGACCAGTTGCGCCACGAACTGCTTTGATGACTGCAACTTTGTTGCCGCCAATACCAGTCAGAACAACATCAAACTCAGTTTTTTCTTCAGCAGCTTCAGCAGCAGCACCTGGTGCAGCAGCAACAGCAGCAGCAGCAGAAACGCCGAATTTTTCTTCCATCATAGTAATCAGTTCAACAACGTCCATTACAGACATTTCTGCAACTGCATCAAGGATTTGGTCTTTAGTGATAGACATAACAAGTGTTCCTAAAATTCAGAAATAGTTTATACGTTAAAAAGCAACGAAGGAAAGGGCTTATGCAGCTTCTTTCTGATCGCGCAGAGCAGCCAGAGTACGAACCAGTTTGCCGGCAGCGGCTTCTTTCATGGTTGCCATCAGGCGTGCGATTGCTTCTTCGTAAGTTGGGAGAGTTGCCAGACGATCGATATCTTTCGCTTGGATTAACTCACCTTCAAAGGCCGCAGCTTTAATCTCAAATGCTGGATTCGCTTTCGCGAACTCTTTGAACAGACGAGCAGCAGCGCCCGGATGTTCGTTAGAGAAAGCAATTAAGGTTGGACCAACAAACGCGTCTTTCAGTACATCATAAGAAGTACCTTCAACAGCACGGCGGATCAGTGTATTACGAACAACACGGATATAAACGCCAGCTTCGCGACCTGCTTTACGCAGTTCAGTCATTTTTGCTACAGTTACGCCGCGTGAATCAGCAACAACTGCAGAAAGCGCGCCTTTGGCTACTTCGCTAACTTCAGCAACAATCGCTTGTTTGTCTTGAAGATTTAGTGCCATTAGCTTCTTGCTCCTGGATTAACCGGGAAACCCCCGGGACTCACATCACTCAGACACAACATGTGTTTGAGCGCTAAAACACGGTGAGCAGAATCCAGAATAAAATTCTAGGTATCTCTGTCACCGTCTACGCAGGCAAATTAAGTAGCTATTAATAATTAATAAACTACACCTGCGGTCTTGGACGGGGTCTGGAAAGGCCAGACTCCATACCGAAATTCGTGGTTTGTTGAGCATATTTCCATACCCAACAAACTCAAGGCGTCAAATTCTATACAAAATTGACGCAAAGGTAAAGCCTAATTACCAATTAGCCAAAGCTATGGAAATTAAACTGTCGCTGATAAACCAGCTTGGTCAACAGCAACACCTGCACCCATCGTCGTAGACAGGCTAACTTTCTTGATGAAAACACCTTTAGCTGAAGCTGGTTTTGCTTTTTTCAGAGCAACCAACAGAGCTTCTAAGTTTTCTTTCAGTTTGTCAGCATCGAAATCAACTTTACCGATAGTGGTGTGGATGATTCCGTTTTTGTCATTACGGTAACGAACCTGACCTGCTTTAGCATTGTTAACTGCTTCAGCAACGTTTGGTGTTACAGTACCAACTTTCGGGTTTGGCATCAGACCACGTGGGCCTAAAACTTGACCTAATTGGCCAACAACGCGCATTGCATCTGGAGATGCGATAACAACGTCGAAGTCCATTTCACCAGCTTTGATTTTATCAGCCAGATCTTCCATACCAACCAGTTCAGCACCTGCAGCTTTAGCAGCTTCAGCGTTTGCGCCCTGTGCAAATACAGCAACGCGAACTGAACGGCCAGTACCGTGTGGCAGTACAGTAGCACCGCGAACGTTTTGGTCAGATTTACGAGCATCGATGCCCAGGTTGATAGCTACGTCAACGCTTTCTACGAATTTAGCAGTTGCTAATTCTTTCAGCAGTGCAACGGCTTCGTTGATGTCGTACTGTTTAGTTGCATCAACTTTCTCACGGATATTGCGCATGCGCTTAGTCAGTTTAGCCATTGTCTTAGTCCTCCACTACCAGGCCCATGGAACGAGCAGTACCTTCGATTGAACGCATCATTGCGTCAATATCAGCACCAGTCATGTCCGCAGCTTTAGTTTCAGCGATTTCGCGAATCTGAGCAGAGGTCACTTTACCAACTTTGTCTTTGTTAGGCTTGCCTGAACCAGACTTAACGCCAGCTGCTTTTTTCAGCAGAACTGCTGCAGGTGGAGTTTTGGTAACGAAAGTGAAAGAACGGTCTGCATAAACAGTAATAACAACAGGAATTGGTAAACCTTTTTCTAGGCTGTCTGTTTTTGCGTTGAACGCTTTACAGAATTCCATGATGTTAACACCTTGTTGACCCAGAGCTGGACCAACTGGTGGACTTGGGTTCGCCATACCAGCTGCAACTTGCAGCTTAACGTAGGCTTGAACTTTCTTAGCCATGATATTTCCTCTAGATGGGTGATAGCGCCTTACGATTTGCAAGGCTCCCCGTTACATTAAACATGCCCCGCCCTATATTAAGCCAGTTAAGAGGCTAAATTGGCAAAGCATAAAAACAAAAGGCGCGAAATTGTAGTCAAATTTCACGCCTTTTGCAAGTCAGTTTTGTCGTTTAGATTAGGCTTTTTCGACTTGGCCAAAATCCAATTCGACTGGAGTTGCACGACCAAAGATAGAAACAGAGACTTTTAAGCGGCTCTTTTCATAATCGATTTCTTCAACAACACCGTTAAAGTCAGCAAATGGACCTTCACTAACGCGAACCATTTCACCAGGTTCAAACAGTGTTTTCGGACGTGGCTTATCACCAACTTGTTGTAAGCGGTTCATGATCGCATCAACTTCTTTATCGCTAATAGGTGCAGGTCGATCTGACGTTCCACCAATGAACCCCATTACACGTGGTACACTACGTACTAAGTGCCAAGAGTCATCGTTCATGACCATTTGGACTAAGACATAGCCTGGGAAGAATTTACGTTCACTCTTACGGCGCTGACCGCTACGGATTTCAACAACCTCTTCTGTTGGAACCATAACTTCGCCAAAAGAATCTTCCATAGCATGTAATTTGATATGTTCACGTAAAGACTGTGCTACGCGACCTTCAAAACCAGAGAATGCCTGAATGACATACCAGCGCTTTTTAGGTGAATCGGACATTTAGAATAACCTCAGGCTTGTAATAAATGAAACTAAACGCACCAGGATACCATCTAATCCCCACAGTATTAATGACATAACCGCCGTTACTGCGGCAACAATCAATGTAGTTTGTAATGTTTCCTGGCGAGTAGGCCAAATGACTTTTCTCATCTCAATGCGAGCTTCGCGCGCAAACGCCAGTGTTGCTTTACCTTTTGCAGTCCATAAAGCGACAGCACCCGCAATAGCGACAACAGCCACGACCGCAAAAGCACGCAGGGCGAGATTATATTGACGGAAGTAATAGTTGCCGACAATAGCAATTATTAATAGGGCACAGACAATTACCCATTTGAAGATGTCTGCACTGCGTCCACTTCCTTGAGCTTCGCTATTCGCACTCATAATTCAACCTGTTACCATGAAGTATGTACAAAGCCAGCTTGTTTACAAAGGTAAAACAAGCAAGCCAAACCAATAGAATATGCCAACATATCCCCCAAATACTACCAACTCAACCTGTAGCACCTGATAAGGATATCAATAACATCACCTGCGAGTTAAAGGCGATTAGCCTTGTTTAATGGAGTTAAATTAGCGCTATTGGTTCTGCAAATACGACTAAATGCAGTCACATTCTATTTCGCAAGTACTATTTGTTGGCCAGTACTATCCATTTCACAAGTGCTATCCATTCCGCAGGAATTTCAGCATGCTCAGCAAATTTTTCAACCACACCAATAGGAAAATAACCTTCTTTTTTGTGGCAGCGGTAAAATATACCATATCTTCTGAGCAAAACCTTAATAAATCTCATATAACTGCGTAAAGTAAACAACGCAGTTACCAATTTATTGTTTCAAATCGTTGTTTCAGAGCCTATCTCACCAATAATTATATAAACGATTGATGAGATAGGTTCTTAATTTTGCAACGTATAAAAAGGACGTCTAATAGACGCCCTTTTTTACTAAAGTAGTTCTTTCTTATTCAGAAAGAGCGGTATTATGCAATGATTTTTGCAACAACACCCGCACCTACAGTACGGCCACCTTCACGGATTGCGAAACGTAAACCGTCGTCCATCGCGATTGGGTGGATCAGGGTAACGATCATGTTGATGTTATCACCTGGCATTACCATTTCTACGCCTTCTGGCAGTTCGATAGTACCTGTTACGTCAGTTGTACGGAAGTAGAACTGTGGACGGTAACCTTTGAAGAATGGAGTATGACGACCACCTTCATCTTTGCTCAGAATATAAACTTCTGATTCGAACTGAGTATGTGGCTTGATTGAACCTGGTTTAGCCAATACTTGACCACGTTGAATTTCTTCACGTTTTGTACCACGTAACAGAACACCAACGTTCTCACCTGCACGACCTTCGTCAAGCAGTTTACGGAACATTTCAACACCAGTACAGGTAGTTTTTACAGTGTCTTGGATACCAACGATTTCAACTTCTTCACCAACTTTGATGATACCACGCTCAACACGGCCTGTTACTACTGTACCACGACCGGAGATTGAGAATACGTCTTCGATTGGCAGCAGGAATGGCTTGTCAATTGCACGCTCTGGCTCTGGGATGTAAGAATCCAAGTAACCTGCTAATTCAACAATTTTCGCTTCCCACTCTGGGTTGCCTTCCAGCGCTTTCAGAGCTGAACCACGAACAACTGGAGTGTCGTCGCCTGGGAAATCGTATTGAGACAGAAGTTCACGAACTTCCATTTCAACTAATTCTAACAGCTCTTCGTCGTCTACCATGTCACATTTGTTCAGGAAAACGATGATGTATGGAACACCAACCTGACGACCTAACAGGATGTGCTCACGAGTTTGTGGCATTGGGCCATCTGTCGCAGCAACAACCAGGATTGCACCGTCCATCTGAGCAGCACCAGTGATCATGTTTTTAACATAGTCGGCGTGTCCTGGGCAGTCTACGTGTGCGTAGTGGCGAGTTGGAGTATCGTACTCTACGTGAGAAGTAGAGATGGTGATACCACGCGCTTTTTCTTCTGGTGCGTTATCGATTTGATCGAATGCACGCGCTGCGCCGCCGTAAGTTTTAGCCAGAACAGTAGTGATAGCTGCTGTCAGAGTAGTTTTACCATGGTCAACGTGGCCGATAGTACCAACGTTAACGTGCGGTTTTGAACGTTCAAATTTTTCTTTAGACACGACTCTATTCCTTATGGAGTTCCCTCTTCACTATAAAGAAGGAACTTAAATTAAAGTAGTTAATCGATAAAAAACCGATTATTTAGCGTTACGAGCTTCGATAACAGCTTGTGCAACGTTGTTTGGTGCTTCATTGTACTTCAGGAACTCCATAGAGTATGAAGCACGACCTTGTGTCTGAGAACGCAGGTCAGTAGCATAACCGAACATTTCCGACAATGGTACTTGTGCACGAACGACTTTACCAGTAGGTAGGTCATCCATACCTTCAATCATACCACGACGACGGTTCAGGTCACCAATAACATCACCCATGTAGTCTTCTGGTGTTTCCACTTCGACTTTCATGATTGGCTCAAGCAGAACTGGTTTAGCTTTTTTGAAGCCATCTTTAAACGCGATTGATGCCGCAAGTTTAAACGCCAATTCAGAGGAGTCAACATCATGGTAAGAACCGAAATGTAGACGAACACCCATGTTAACCACAGGATAACCCGCTAATGGGCCAGATTTCAGCTGCTCTTGGATACCTTTGTCAACCGCAGGGATGTATTCAGTAGGAATTACACCACCTTTGATTTCGTTGACAAATTCGTAGTCCATTGGAGCACCGTCTTTATCGTTTTTGTCCAGTGGGAACATATCGATAACGACATGACCATACTGACCACGACCACCAGACTGTTTAGCGTGTTTACCTTCGATATCAGTCACTTTAGCAGTGATTGCTTCGCGGTAAGCTACTTGAGGTTTACCAACGTTCGCTTCAACTTTAAATTCGCGACGCATACGGTCAACCAGAACGTCCAAGTGCAATTCACCCATACCAGCGATGATAGTCTGATTCGTCTCTTCATCACTTGATACGCGGAAAGATGGATCTTCTTGCGCCAAACGGCCCAATGCGATACCCATTTTTTCTTGGTCAGCTTTAGTTTTTGGTTCGATTGCAACAGAGATTACTGGCTCTGGGAATTCCATACGCTCTAGGATGATTGGTGCATCAATCGCACATAAAGTATCACCTGTAGTAACGTCTTTCAGACCGATAGCTGCCGCGATGTCACCAGCGCGAACTTCTTTAATCTCTTCACGTTTATTAGCGTGCATCTGTACGATACGGCCAAAACGCTCTTTTTTCGCTTTAACTGCGTTCAATACTGTGTCACCTGAGTTAACAACACCAGAGTAAACACGGAAGAACGTCAAGTTACCCACGAATGGGTCAGTTGCAATTTTAAATGCTAATGATGAGAATGGCTCATCATCACTTGCGTGACGCTCAGCTGGAGTGTCTTTACCGTCGTCCAGAATACCATTGATCGCAGGTACATCTGTTGGCGCAGGTAAGTAATCGATAACTGCATCCAGCATCGCCTGAACACCTTTGTTCTTAAATGCAGAACCACAGGTAACCAGGATAATTTCACTTGCAAGAACACGTTGACGTAATGCAGCTTTAATTTCTGCTTCAGTCAGTTCTTCACCGCCCAGATATTTTTCCATCAGTTCTTCTGATGCTTCTGCTGCGGTTTCGATTAGGTTGTTGTGCCACTCTTCAGCTGCTTCTTGCATGTTCGCAGGGATATCTTCGTATTCGAAGGTAACGCCTTGGTCTTCATCGCTCCACTTGATTGCTTTCATTTTCAGCAAGTCAATAACACCAGTGAACGACTCTTCTGCGCCGACTGGTAATTGCAGTGGAACTGCGTTAGCTGCTAAACGTGTTTTTAATTGCTCAACAACACGTAAGAAGTTCGCACCCATACGGTCCATTTTGTTAACGAACGCAATACGTGGAACTTTATATTTGTTAGCCTGACGCCATACAGTTTCAGACTGTGGCTGAACACCACCAACCGCACAGTAAACCATTACTGCGCCATCAAGAACACGCATAGAACGTTCTACTTCGATGGTGAAGTCAACGTGTCCTGGGGTGTCGATGATGTTAACACGGTGTGGCTCATACTGTTTTGCCATACCAGACCAGAATGCAGTAGTCGCAGCAGATGTGATAGTAATACCACGCTCTTGCTCCTGCTCCATCCAGTCCATTGTTGCAGAACCTTCGTGAGTCTCACCAATTTTATGGTTTACACCAGTATAGAACAGAATACGTTCAGAAGTTGTGGTTTTACCGGCGTCGATGTGTGCACTGATACCGATATTACGATAACGTGCTATGGGCGTTTGACGGGCCATTTTTTCCTCTCTCGTGGGCGTTCATTTCTTCATATAAAGGGTAGCAAAGGCTACCCTGAGATACAGCACTAAGGTCGATAAAAAATTACCAACGGTAGTGTGCGAACGCCTTGTTAGCTTCTGCCATACGGTGAACGTCTTCACGTTTCTTAACAGCGGAACCTTTGTTCTCAGCAGCATCTGATAATTCGTTTGCCAGGCGCAGAGCCATAGATTTATCACCGCGTTTACGAGCAGCATCAACGATCCAACGCATTGCCAGGGCATTACGACGAACCGGGCGAACTTCAACTGGAACTTGGTAAGTTGAACCACCAACACGGCGGGATTTAACTTCCACAGTCGGACGCACGTTATCCAGTGCTAATTCGAATGCATCAAGTTCAGTTTTACCAGAACGCTGAGCAAGGGTCTCAAGTGCGTTATATACGATTGCTTCAGCAGTAGATTTTTTCCCGTCTACCATCAGGATATTTACAAATTTGGCCAGTAATTCTGATCCGAACTTAGGATCTGGAAGAATTTTACGTTGACCTATTACGCGACGACGTGGCATGGATATGACTCCGTTGTTAATTCAGGTTTGTCCAAAACTCTACGAGTTTATTTTGACATTAAGATTAAAAATGTTTGGCCTTACTTAACGGATATCCATTAAGCCTTAGGCTTTTTAGCGCCGTACTTAGAACGTGCTTGTTTGCGGTCTTTAACACCAGAACAGTCCAGTGCTCCGCGAACGGTGTGATAACGCACACCTGGCAAGTCTTTAACACGACCACCACGGATAAGAATTACGGAGTGTTCCTGCAAGTTGTGGCCTTCACCACCAATGTAGGAAGAAACTTCATAACCATTAGTTAAACGAACACGGCATACTTTACGTAATGCTGAGTTTGGTTTTTTAGGAGTAGTAGTATATACACGTGTACATACACCACGTTTTTGCGGGCAAGCTTCCAGTGCTGGAACGTTGCTTTTCACAACTTTCGAGCTACGGGATTTGCGTACCAGCTGATTAATAGTTGCCATTATTAAAAAAGCTCCTGGTTTTTTTGCTTCGTAAACACGGATTTCGACCTCGTTCGCCAACATGACGATACACGAGGACGCGAAATTTTATTGCTGACTGGCTCAGGTGTCAAGAAATATACAACTTTTAGTGCCTTTATATGGCAAAATGTTGTTTTTGGACTTCTGTTAGCTTCACAAAACCTTGATAAGTGATTACAGAAACTGCGTTTGAGAGGGAATTTTGTAACCCCCGCGCGTTGATGTCTACATCTAATGCATACAACTGAGCCCCTGTTTTTTGCAATGCATCAAGGTAAGGCGACTGCTGTACCGCGACAACCACGCCATCTTGCATCAGTAAAACTACGTCTTTATCAGTAATTAAACGTAACACTGCCGAAAAATCACAACTAAACGGAGATGTTGCTAATGTATACAGCATAGAAAAGATCCTATCATAGATCAAAAACCACACAAAAGATTAAAATCTAAGCACCACATCGCATTCCGCAATTTTCTTGCGAATCTCTTCAACGCCAAGGATCTTAGGCGGGACTACCCATTCATGATGTTCATCCAACCCTCTTTCTTGCATAGAAGCGCGGCAAAGATAAATATTTTCAATATCATACAGCGGTAAAATTTTAAACGTAGCGATGTAATCTCGGGCCAGAACTTTGCTAGGTTGTTGTTTTGCAAGAAGCTGAAAAATACCATCAGAAATAAAAAATACATTAATGTCTTCTGTCAGCGCTGAAGTCGCCAATAAGGCATCTAACCCTTCTCGGCCACTTGCATTTCCATGAGGCATAGTTGTAAAGACAAAGGCAATTTTTTTCACACAATACCTTAGTGTTGGGCTGTTCTTAGAATTGGACTGTTCTGTCTGTGGTCATCATAGCCTCAGCTAAGCTCCCTAAGCCGCTCATGATGAAGCCATTTGCAAGATTAGCGACGGGCAGCGTTAAATTTTGCGCTTGTTCTTGGTCAACGATACCCCGTCGTAATGCGGCAGAAACACAAATGTGCATTTCACACCCTGATTGCTCTGCCAGTTCCTGCCATGCTGCAACTAAATTAAATTCATCCGTTGCAGGCGAGGTCAACAAATTAGCATTGGTCACCCCTTCCCGATAAAAAAATAGGGTTTTCAATTGGTGCCCTTCTGCAAGAAGGGCTTTCGCAAATTGGAACGCACTTGTGGCTTGTTGCGTTCCATAAGCCGGACCAGTAACTAATAAACAGTAACTTAATGAATTTACGTGACTCATTCACCGCTCTTGAATTGACGAATATATAAATAAACTGTGTGTTTAGAAATATTCAGGCGATCAGCAACTTGGTTTATCGCGTCTTTGATATCGAAAATCCCTTTTTCATAAAGGTTAAGTACTACCTGCTTGTTTTTCGCATTATTCGAAACATTACGGTCATTACCGACTTCTTCGATAGTATATTCCAGTGTTTGTGCAACAAGATCGTCAACAGAAGATGCAAAGTTAACATCTGAAGTGACTTCTTGTTTTGTTTCTGGAACAAACGATTGAATAATTTCAGAGAATGGCACATCCAAGTTCATATTAATACATAGCAAGCCAATAACACGCTGCTTACGATTACGGATAGCAATCGTCACTGATTTCATTAAATCGCCACTTTTGGCTTTCGTAAAATAAGCCTTGGAAGCGTTGGATTCTTCATCTGCCATATCATGCAACATGCGCAGTGCGAGATCCGTTATCGGCGAGCCAATTTTACGACCAGTGTGTTGCCCATTCGCTATTCTCACTGCTGAACAGTTTAGGTCTTCCAAAGAATGAAGAACAATTTCGCAGTGCCCACCAATTAACATTGCTAAGCCATCAACCGCCGCTTCATATGATTTTAAGATTTCGTGGTCGGTCTCAGTAAACGGCTGGTTATCCAGTATATTGATATCGCTGAGGTCGTGTGACTGTAAAGAATCTGACATTTTCAACATCATCCTTCTAAATGTAAAAATTCATCCCGTTGACTAATAAGGCATTCATTATTCGACTAATTTACCTTAATTATACGACTTGTAATCAACAATTATGATGATAAAAAATAAAATAGAGTCTTGTGAAGTTAAAACTCCAAGACGTTGCCGTCAAGCGAATGAATGCAAGACAGTCTGTTTTATCACAAGTTTTAAACAATTTGAGGATTTTTTTTACCGAAAGTTCATCAAGGTTTGCTTCTGTCGCCACTATCATGGTGTGGCTTATCTGCAACTTACTCATTAGCCGTAAGCACCTCGACTTAGCAGGATCTATAACAGAGTAAATTTAGTTTTTTCGTTATTCATATAAATGGGACTATTCGCGATAGTGATTTATTATTAATAATATATGTAAAACCAACTCATAATTATTAATTAAATAATAAAGGTATAATTATTTACAATTTTACTTAGCTGAAATAACATCAAAAACTCACCATTATAATTAAAAAGCAATTTCACTAAACAATTTTATTAATTCGTAAGGTTTCTTATGCCAAAATAAAAATCTATAGTTATAACTATTTACTTTCTAATAATTTCATTCAATGAAATATATGACTTATTACTGTTAATCACCGGCATTGTAACAGTGTACATCGATGAACTGACTATCTATTCAATAGCCTTTACTTTACTAATTATGGTAATGCGCTCACTGTTACTTACCTCTGTTCTAAATTATTCATTACATATCAAATCCATAATTAAACGTATTTTTATGTTAGCTATTTCATTAGTATTAATTGTTGATGCGATTAACCTTTTTGTTTTTTATTTATCAGATATTGACATTTCATATTTTACGCCTTTCCATATCATTAGAAACTCACCTAAAACATTTATATTTTTAACCGTATTATCTACTGTATTTTCTTTATTTTTAAATAAGGAGCTTTCATGGCAGGAAACAAAGATATCTTATAGATGCTAATGAGTCGCCATAGAGATAATTAAAATGCTTTATACAAAAAAAACCCAAGACCTGACGCCTTGGGCTCTTGAAACAAACTTTATTTGCGCTTATTTAGCCGCTGGTTTGATATCTAATAATTCAACATCAAAGACTAAAGTTGAGTTTGCAGGGATACCCGGAACGCCGTTTTCGCCATACGCTAAATCAGCAGGGATCACTAACTGCATTTTACCGCCTTTTTTCAGGTTAACTAGACCTTCAGTCCAGCCTTTAATGACTGAGTTTAAAGGAATAGTCAGTGGCTCATTACGTGTGTATGAGCTGTCAAATTCAGTACCATCAATCAGAGAACCTTTGTAGTGAACAACAACGGTTTCGTCTGCTTTAGGTTTTGCACCTGTACCTTCTTTTTCAATTTTGTACAGTAAGCCAGACTTAGTTTTTACTACGCCTTTTTCTTTCGCATATTTTTCGCGGTACTCAGCACCTTTTTTCTCATTGCTTGCTGATTCTTCTTTCATTTTTTTGTCGGCAGCTTCTTTGACTTGCCCTTCAAATTGACGCAGTGTTTCTTCAACCTCTGCATCCGTCATTTTGCTTTTGCCATTGAAAGCATCTTGAACACCCGCCAGTAATTGAGCGTTATCCAAGTTAATACCAATGGTTTTTTGTTCTTCTAAAGAATTCTGCATGTAGCGGCCTAATGAAGCACCTAATGCATACGCATTACGCTCTTCTGCGTTTTTGAATGCGCTGCTTTGTGCTTTGGCTTCCGCTGCCATCACCTGTGGAGCAGCGAAAGTAAATGCTAGCGTAGTTGCTAAAAGGCTTGCCTTAAACAGTGATTTCATCCTAATCTCCGATAACTTTTATTCGAGTATGTTCGAATAGCGAACTATTCGTTTTTATGTTTATTGATAATCAACTTTTAACTTTAGAAACTGATTACCAATTAGTATAGAAAAAAATAAGAATTTCTTAGACTACATTAACAAAAAGAGGTTTCATCGCCTACATCTTTAACTAAAACTTATCTATGGATTTGTAATGTTCGGTTATTATGATGGTTTAATTATGACAAATACATCTAAGGAGAGTCGAAGATGGGCTCATCTGATACATTAGAACAACGTTTAGAACTTTTAGAAAGCAAAGTCGCCTTTCAAGAATTGGCGATTGAACAACTCAACCAGGTTATCACCGACCAACAAATGCAACTTAACCGTATGCAAGAGCATTTACGCATTGTGACGGAAAGGCTGAAATCTTCGCAAGATAGCCATTTAGCAAGGCCAGAAGAAGAAACACCCCCGCCTCATTATTAATGAGGCCACAAAAAAGGAAGCTTTCGCTTCCTTCTAATACTTAGCTATTGCTAGTTATTAATGGCAACCGCAGCCGCCTTGTTTGTGACCATGGCCTTCGCCGCCGCCACAACAACCGCCTTCTGAGCCGTGGCTATGACCGCCACCGCCACAGCAACCACCTTCGTGGTCGTGGTCATGGTCGTGACCGCCTGCACCATGAACGTGCCCATGTGCAATTTCTTCTTCTGTTGCTTCACGAATAGCCATGACTTCAACATTAAATTTCAAGTTTTGGCCTGCTAACATGTGGTTACCATCAACGATAACTTCATCACCTTCAATACCGGTGATTTCAACAGGAACTGGGCCCATGTCAGTGTCAGCTAAGAAACGCATACCCACTTCTAGCTCATCAACGCCCATGAATACATCTTTAGGAACGCGTTGAACTAAGTTGTCATCGTATTGACCATATGCATCGTCTGAAGCAACTTCAACATCAAAGTTTTCACCGACAGCACGGCCTTCTAATGCTTTTTCTAGACCTGAAATTAAAGACCCACGGCCATGCAAATAGTCCATTGGCGCGCTTGCTGGGGACTCATCAACTAAAACACCGTCTTCTGTTCTTACTTGATAAGCCAAGCTGACCACCAAGTCTTTTGCTACTTTCATGACATCTCCTACTACCCATATGGGGAAAATTTTTCTGCCAATTGTACCGAAAAACTATAGTGATGTATTGAGAATTGACAAAATTCTCTCATTCAGGTGTAAAAATCCCTATAACTTGCTCTTTTTCCCTAATATGCCCAGTTGTTTCATCCCCAGCTTGACGCTGCTGATCGCCACAATTGACACATTCAACTACATCAATTTTATCTTCACGCCACATCATTAACGTGTCTTGTGACTTACATTTAGGGCAAATTGCACCTGCAATAAACCGTTTACGTGTTGACGACATGTTGGTTTCCTTTATTCATCTTTATTCCAGCCATGTGGCTGGCGATGCTCTCTAAGCATTTCTTTTTCAAACAGCTCATTTAACTCGCGCCTTGCCTCTTTGACACGAGAAACTTGGCCGCTATCCCCTTCATTTTCAGGAATAATCTCTCTAAGCACACGCATATCTAGACGGCGGAAATGTTGTTTAGCTCGGTATGCTTTATGTGGATGCATACCGGTACTAATTAATGCCTTACTCCCCAATTCTAATGCGCTAGAGAAGGTTTCTCGACTAAAGTCAGTGACACCACTTTGCAATAATTCGTGTGCCTCTACACGGCCTTTCGCGCGTGCGATGATATGTAAATTAGGGAAATTCTCTTGGCATAAATGTACAATTTCCATAACTTCTTCGGGCACATCACTAGTGATCACAATTGCCTTCGCTTTTTCTGCTCCCGCTGAGCGCAATAATTGTAGCTCACGCGCATCCCCATAATAAACAGTATAGCCATAGCGCCGCATTGTACCTATCGCTGTAACATCCTGTTCAAGTACGGTAATTTTGACTTTATTGGCCATTAATAGGCGGCCTACCACTTGCCCCATACGACCAAAACCAACCAAAATAACATGAGGGTCGTTATCTTCGACAAATGGTTTTTCACTTGACGTTGGTTGCCGATTATAGCGGTAGTTCAGATAAGCATCTATCAACTGCATCACAAGTGGTGTTGTCATCATAGAAAGGGTGACGACCACCAATAAGAGGTCCATTTGGCGCTCGTCAATCACACTTGCACCAGATGCGGTTGCGTAAATGACAAAAGCAAATTCCCCGCCTTGACTTAAAACACCAGAAAATTGTGCTCTAGCACCATTCCTAAGCCTTGCTGCATGGCTCAGGCCATAAAGGACAAGGGCTTTTACCGCGACAAGAATGACCACAGCAACCAAAACTTGTGGTAAATACGCCCAGAGTATTTGTAAATTTAGTGACATCCCAACTGAGATAAAAAATAACCCCAGCAATAGCCCTTTGAATGGCTCAATATTAATTTCGAGTTCATGGCGAAATTCTGTTTCTGCTAGCATCACACCTGCCATAAACGTCCCTAATGCCATAGAGAACCCAAGGCTTTCCATTATTAATGCAGACCCTAACACTACCAATAGTGCTGCAGCTGTAAAAATTTCATGTACGCCTGATTTCGCCGCTAATTTAAACATTGGGCGTAACAAGTAACGCCCCACCACCCATAAACCGGCAAATGCGATAACTTTTAAGCCAATCTTTTGCCAATCACTTGTGGCTGAATCCCCAGCTAATAAGGGGATCAATGCCATAATGGGGATCACCGCCATATCTTGGAATAACAACACAGAAAAACCAAGCTGCCCGCTTTCTTTGTTGGACATGCCTTTTTCATTCATGAGTTGCAAAGCCATAGCGGTTGAAGACATTGCCATCCCCAGCCCACCAACCACAGCAGCTTGCCAAGAAAACTTCGCTAAAAATAACAGTGATGCCATTATTGCCGCAGTAACAACCACCTGCACGGTTCCTACACCAAAAATAGAGCGCCTAAGTTCCCACAGTTTAGATGGTTTTAACTCTAAACCAATTAAGAACATTAGGAATACCACCCCCATTTCAGAGAAATGTAAAATGTCATCGACGTTATGAATAAAGCCCAAAACAAATGGCCCAATCATAATCCCCGCGAGTAAATACCCAAGCACCGCCCCTAAACGGATTTTTTGTGCAATAGGTACCATCACCACACCGGCACATAAAAAAATAATGACAGATTCAAATAGCCCCAATTCTGACATTAGGAGAGCCCTCCCGCGCTTAGCGGTTGTTGTATCCATTGACGGTAGTCATCAACCAGCTGTTGAAACCGCTCAGTGGGCTGCCGACGTGCTGCATAAATAATGATAGGTTCCAACCATTGCATATCACACATCAATGCGGTCAATTCAAATGGTCGAAGTATTTCGTTAAGTGGGTAATGATTATAGCCGTCATGTTGATATGCATGAATGGGTTCGCCTGTCGTGATCACAGAACGCCAGTATTTCCCTTTCAGTTTTTGATAGCCCATCTCCGTTGCAAAACGGCGCGTTAAAACACGGTCAAACCATTCTTTCAACAACGCAGGGCAACTATAAGTATAGAGAGGGTGTTGAAAAACAATGATATCGTGCTGGCACAGTAATTCTTGTTCCGCAGTTACATCAATAAAATAATCAGGATAGGTTGCGTATAAATCATGGACTGTCACATGTTCAAAACCACACACCACACTAAGTAATGCCTTGTTAGCAATAGACTCATCAGGGTCTGGGTGAGCGTAGATCACCAGTACTTTAGGTGTATTTGACATCTTTCCCTCCTCAAAGGCGTGTCAGACGGAACATTTTCCGTTACCATGCAGCCTGCTATACTCGTCATACTTCACGTTGCTGTGTTGTTGACTACGCGCATTCGCACTAGTCACCTACTTAAATAGGCTCCTAGCGACTCATTTGTTTGTCGCCTAACAGCACCGTGAATTATTTAGAGTATATACGTTGATAATTTAACATATTTTTAATAGACGGTTGCTATGATTGTTTTCTCTTCACTCCAAATTCGCCGAGGTGTTCGTGTCCTACTGGATAACGCCACTGCGACGATTAACCCTGGCCAAAAAGTTGGTTTAGTGGGTAAAAACGGCTGCGGTAAATCGACCCTTCTAGCACTATTAAAAGGCGAATTACAAGCTGAAGCAGGTTCTGCAACCTTCCCAAGTAATTGGTCCATGGCATGGGTCAACCAAGAAACCCCTGCCCTTGATGTCCCTGCCCTTGAGTATGTGATTGACGGTGACCGTGAGTTCCGCGCCCTAGAACAAAAACTACAACAAGCCAATGAAAAAAATGATGGCCATGCCATTGCGGTTATCCATGGGCAACTCGATGCAATTGATGCATGGACAATTCGTTCTCGCGCATCCAGCTTGCTACACGGCTTAGGCTTTAGCCAAGCGCAATTAGACTCACCAGTGAAATCTTTTTCTGGTGGGTGGCGTATGCGTTTGAACCTCGCTCAGGCTCTACTTTGCCGTTCTGACCTATTACTACTCGATGAACCAACTAACCACCTTGATTTAGATGCGGTTATTTGGTTAGAAAAGTGGCTTAAAGGCTACCAAGGTACATTAATTTTAATTTCCCATGATAGGGATTTCCTTGATCCAATTATTGATAAAGTCCTGCATATAGAACAAGAAAGCCTGTTCGAATACACGGGCAACTATTCTTCTTTTGAGCGCCAACGTGCAACTAAATTAGCACAACAACAAGCGTTGTATGAAAGCCAACAAGCAAAAGCCGCTCATTTACAAAGCTATATTGACCGTTTTAGAGTGCAAGCGACAAAGGCCAAGCAAGCGCAAAGCCGTATTAAGATGTTAGAAAAAATGGAAATGGTGGCGCCCGCTCATGTGGATAACCCGTTCCATTTTTCATTCCGCAAACCTGAAAGCTTACCTAACCCATTATTAAAAATGGAAAAAGTCAGTGCGGGTTATGGCGAAAAAGTCATTTTGCAATCGATAAAATTGAATTTAGTGCCCGGTTCACGTATTGGTTTATTAGGCCGTAATGGTGCTGGTAAATCCACCTTAATTAAAATGCTAGCTGGCGATTTACCACCATTACAAGGGGAGATCTCCCTCGCTAAAGGTATTAAGTTAGGTTACTTTGCTCAGCATCAATTAGAGTATCTGCATCCTGAAGAATCGCCCTTGCAGCATCTAGCTCGTTTGGCTCCTGAGCAAACTGAGCAGCAGTTACGCGACTATTTAGGCGGTTTTGGCTTTAAGGGTGACCAAGTGACAGACCCTAGTGGCCGTTTCTCTGGCGGTGAAAAAGCACGCTTAGTCTTAGCGTTGATTGTTTGGCAGCGCCCGAATCTGTTGTTACTCGATGAACCAACCAACCACTTGGATTTAGACATGCGCCAAGCGTTGACAGAAGCCTTAATGGCATTTGAAGGGGCTTTAGTGGTGGTTTCCCATGATAGGCATTTATTGCGCTCAACTACCGATGAGCTGTATTTAGTTCACGGCGGCGCGGTCGAGCAATTTGATGGTGATTTAGAAGATTACCAACAATGGCTTGCCGAGCAAAACAAGCTGGAACTACAGCAAGTCCGAGATCAACAAGAAAAAGATAAGCCTGCGGCAACTTCAACAGTCACCGCCCAAGATAGAAAAGACCAAAAGCGCCGCGAAGCAGAGTTCCGTCAACTGACTCAGCCAATCCGTAAAAAAATCACGGAATTGGAAAAGCAGATGGATAAACATTCCAACGCCCTGAGTGAGCTAGAGGCAAAACTTTCTGATGCAGCTATCTATGAACAAGATAAAAAAGCCGATTTGGCAGAATGTTTGAAAAAGCAGACTGAGCACAAATCAGCACTTGAAGACGTTGAAATGGAATGGATGGAGCTGCAAGAACAGTTAGAAACCATGACCAGTGAGTTTGAAATAAATTAGTTATAAAACATCACAATTCCTTAAAATCACGAAAAGCTATCTTTGATAGCTTTTCGTTTTTATCATAGTTGAATCTTATCCTTTCACACACATCACATAATACTGCCCATCGATAATTTCAGTCCCTTCGGTTTCGTGTTCAAAACCGGGGAACTCACTGTCCCACGCTTGCAAGCTATGCAAGTAACCGATATGTGGACTATTTTTATCACCGAAGCTTTCACCTGATAACAACATTGGGATACCCGGTGGATACGGAATTATTGAGTTAGCAGCAATGCGCCCTGCCAGTTTATCAAGGGGCACCGCTTCAACACGGTTAGCGACAATCTCTTGGTACGCATCCCTTGGGCTCATCATTACTTCAGGCAGTTGCTCATAAGCTTGGTTCAGTTGCCCTCCGGGGTTATTTTTTTGCAGATAAGTGAACATTTTATCACCTAAGTCACGTAACCCCATATGACCATAAATCTCAGGAGCGGTTTCCACCACTTCCGGTAATACCTTCTTCAGCCCAGTATTATTGTCATAGTGGCGTTTAAAAGACAGCAGCGCATTGACCAAAGTCCCCCACTTCCCTTTGGTGATCCCCATAGAAAACAAGAACATAATCTGGAAGTCAGTGGTGCGGGTCGGCACAATACCATAATGATTTAGCCACGCGGTCACTAGTGCCGCGGGTACACCTGTACCCAGCAGTTTGCCATCCTCCCCCATTCCCGGTGACAAAATACTGACTTTAATTGGGTCAAGCATCGCCCAGTTTTCAGGGATATCCTTAAAACCGTGCCATTTATCTTCAGGATTCATTACCCAGCAGCTTTGCTCTTTCATCAACAATTCAACAGGGGCTTCTTCAAAGGCATAACCTTTACCTGTTGCAGGGTCTTTCACCATTTCCTGATTCCATGGTTTAAAGAACCATTCATCATCGTTAAGAAACTCTTTATACAAGTAACCTAATGATTGGCGAAAATCGATAGCTTCACGAATAACTTCATCTGTCAAAGAACGCCCACTATTACCATCCATCATATCTGCTGCGATATCATTCGAGGCACAAATCGCATACAGCGGTGAGGTGGTGGCATGCATATGATAAGCCTGATTAAAGCGATTGAAATCAATAGCATTACGGCCATTTCGGATATGAATAAATGAGGCTTGGGAAAGCGCGTTAAGTAATTTATGAGTGGAGTGTGTAGCAAAGATGGTCGGTTCATCGCCATTTCGTGGTTCATCCCGCATGGCAAAATGGCCATGATAAATTGGGTTAAAACGTGCATAACCGTACCATGCCTCATCGAAATGGATTCTATCTAAGGATTTATCGAGTAAATCTTGCACCTTACGTGCATGGTAGCAAACACCGTCATAGGTGCAATTGGTTACCACGCTATAAGCTGGGCGTTTGCCGATTTTATCCGATGTTAGTGGATTTTGAGCGATTTTTTCAGTGATCGCTTCCGGCGTCATCTCTGTCGGGTAAATTGGCCCAATAATTCCGTAGCGGTTACGACTCGGGGTCATGTATACGGGCTTAGCTCCGGTAAGGATCAGCCCTTGTTCGATAGATTTATGGCAATTTCGGTCGATTACCACCACATCTTCATCAGTCATACAGGCTTGCATAATGGTTCGATTGGAGCCCGAGGTTCCCACAACCACGGAATAAGACTGGTCAGCCCCGAAAATACGCGCTGCATTTTTTTCGCACTCACCAAAAGCACCGGTATGATCCAGTAAAGAGCCTACTGCGACGCGTTCAATACCAATATCAGTACGAAATAAATTTTCACCAAAAAAATCATGATAAATGCGGCCCGCAGGGGTTTTGGTAAAACCAACGCCACCTTGGTGACCCGGTGCTGCCCACGAGTATTCATGTACATCGCTATATTTAATTAAGCTTTTCATCAGTGGCGGCAATAATTGCGCACGATAACGAATAATAGCGGCGAGGACGCGCCCTGCGATAAAATCAGCTGAATCTTCTAAAATCCATGCAAACTCATCGACTTGTTCCATCATTTTTCGGTCAAATGCCGTTAAAGCTTCTTCGCGATCACTCAATAAAAAAACGGGGACATCTTCTTGGCGGCGATGAAGTTGAGTAATTAATTGATGTGCTTGTGTTTGTTCTTGTTTGTCGGACATATCACGCCCATATAACAAACAATCAATGCTGGTATTCGAGCGAATGTATGCCATTCCATCTTCAAAATCGCGGATAATCACGGTCTCTACGTGTTCATCATTAAGCTCACTAGCAAGCCTTGCTACGGCATGGCTGATAACGGAATCTTCGTCGGTTAACTCAGTATAAACAATGAGTGCTCTCATCAATAATTCCTCTTAAACTAGTTAAAATTAAAATACTTATATCGTTAGTCTTAACGTAAATAAGGATTTTTTGCAAAGTTATCGATGAGCCCATTCTTCCTTTTCAACGCTATTCATCTAATTTATTAATAACAACTCTTGCATTCATTACTAGCGATTTTGCTTTGGCTTCTCGCCTTTGTAATAGCGCCATAAAGATTAAATCGGTCAGCGTATTCTGAGCGGTTCTCGATGAAATAGAAGAACTACGCCATTCATCTTCTTCTGCGACACTTTCAAGAATGTAATCAGAAATTTGTGCAAGAGGTGAATGCCGGTCCCGGGTAATGGCAACCACACAGGCTCCTTGTTTACGTGCAATATTAGCCGCTGTTAGCATGTCTTTGCGCTTACCTGTAAAAGAGATAACTATCTGTATGTCATTGGCATTAAGTGTTAAAGCGGCGGCAATTTGCACATGATGGTCGGATTCGACGAGTGTCGTAATACCTATTTTTTGTAACTTGTAGCTCAAGTCCTTTGCCGTCAGCCCTGACCCACCAATGCCAACAATTTGTACTCGCTGAGATTGGTCTATTCGTTCGACAATTTTTTCAAATTGCTTGAAATCAATTAATTTTGTTGTTTCCGTGATGGAATGGTTCTTTTCCATCGCTAATTTTTGAGCTACCACCATCAAGTTATCATTCGGTGCAATACGGTTATGCAAAGCCACGTGAGGGGCACTTTCATTAAGCTGTTGACGCCCAATAATCTCACTTAATGCCAGTTTTAGCGCTGGGTAGCCTTTTACCCCAACTTTTTGACTAAACTTAACAATAGCTGATTGGCTCACATCTAAGATTTCTGCCAATTGTTGAGAAGATAAGTTCAGTACGTTTTCCGGATTTTCAATAATAAATTGTGCAATTTTACGTTGATTTTCGGCTAATCGCGGTAATGAATAAGTAATGATATCCAATAATGTCATGACAACCTCAGCTGATAATCGCTATATCAGGGTTCATAAAAATAAAATAATAATAAATTATTCCTCTTTTAATTCGCTGATGAATCAAAAATAATAACTATAATTCAATCGCATACAATTTAAAGCCATTAGAAAAATAACAAAATATTCTTTTATATTCGCAAGTTAGAATAGATAACACCGTGATTCCAATCACACCATTGGAATAAATAATTCCTTAATATTAATCCAATTATGGATTTAGGAGCAATTTTTTATGGCTATCGATTTAAGCAAAATGGTAACGGAAAGCCGCAATGCGGCGAGTACGCATATTGACCAACTACCGACCTTGCAAATGCTGCAAGTGATTAACAACGAAGACAAACAAGTCCCTTTGGCAGTCGAGAAAGTTCTTCCTGAAATTGCACAATTGGTTGATAAGGTCGCAGACGCATTTCTAAACGGCGGGCGGTTAATTTACTCGGGAGCAGGAACATCAGGGCGTTTAGGAATACTTGATGCCAGCGAGTGCCCACCAACGTACGGTACCCCCCATGAGCAAGTCGTTGGGCTTATTGCAGGCGGCCACCAAGCGATTTTCCGTGCCGTTGAAAATGCAGAAGATAAACCCGAATTAGGTGAGCAAGACCTGAAAAATATTCAATTTAATGAAAAAGATATACTCGTTGGTATTGCTGCGAGTGGGCGTACCCCATATGTGTTAGGTGCGTTAGCCTATGCAAACAAGATTGGTGCAACCACAGCTGCCATCAGCTGTAACCCAAATAGCCCTATCGCTAATGCAGCAGATATCGCTATCACCCCTGTTGTGGGCGCAGAAGTGGTCACAGGCTCTTCACGCATGAAAGCGGGAACCGCTCAGAAATTAGTGCTGAATATGATCACTACTGGCGCGATGATCCGCATTGGAAAAGTATTTGGTAATTTGATGGTCGATGTAGAAGCCACCAATGCCAAATTAATTGAAAGGCAAACGAAGATTGTCATGGAGGCAACAGACTGCGACCGAGCAACCGCAGAAACCGCGCTTCAACAATGTGATAGGCACTGTAAAACGGCCATTTTGATGGTGTTAACCGGCCTGAATGCCGATGATGCACGTCAACTACTCTCGGACAATCATGGTTTTATTCGTACAGCACTCAATATGGCACCTTCCGCCTAATTCGCGGATTTTAATGAGATAAATGGTATGGCTAAAATAACAATAGAAATGATGCAGCAGATCCTGCAACAGGTTGGGGGTCGTCGCAATATTAAATTAGCGGGTAACTGTATGACCCGTTTACGACTCACACTCAATAATGATCAATTAGTCGATAAAGCCGCACTAAAACAAATCGCAGGTGTGCTTGGCGTTATCGAAAGTGATGAACAACTGCAAATTGTTCTGGGCCCCGGTAAAGCCCAAACTGCCGCGGACTTAATGAACCAAATGCTAGAAGATGCTGAAGATGATATCGACGAGTCTTCTCATCAGACCCAAGACCTTAACCAAATTGCTTCTGCTAATAAACAGCAGTTAAAAAAGAAACAAACTAGCGCAGTACACCGCTTTCTCTCAAAATTCGCCACCATATTTACCCCATTGATTCCAGGATTCATCGGAGCGGGTCTTTTGATGGGGATAGCCTCATTGCTTGGGTTGTTAGTCGCCAATGAAAACTTATTTCCACCGGACTCCCAACAGTTGGGCTGGTTAAAAAGTGCCATTGCCTATCTCGCGATATTCGGCAAAGGTTTATTTACCTTTATGGGACTATTAATTGGCTATAATGCCCAAAAAGCCTTTGGAGGTAGTGGCGTTAATGGTGCCATTATTGCCGCTTTATTTATTTTAGGTTACGACCCAGAAGCAACAAAAGGCTTTTATTCGGGGATGTCAAACTTCTTCGGCTGGCACATTGACCCTCGAGGCAACATCATTGGAATTTTAATTGCCTGTATTTTTGGGGCATGGGTTGAAAAACAAGTTCGCAAAATTATCCCATCCAGCCTTGATATTATTTTAACCTCAACCATAACTCTGTTAATTGTGGGCGCAGCAACCTTTATCTTTATCATGCCGATTGGTGTTTGGCTGTTTGATGGAATGTCTTGGTTATTCATGCACTTAAATGGCAATCCTATTGGAACAGCTATTTTGGCTGGGGTGTTCTTAATCGCCGTGATGTTTGGTGTTCATCAAGGGTTTATTCCTGTCTACGTTGCCCTCGTTGATGCACAAGGGTTTAACTCACTATTTCCGATATTGGCAATGGCGGGTGCTGGTCAAGTGGGTGCAGCCCTCGCCTTGTATGTGAAAGCGAAAAAAGGTTCAGTCACCCGTGGGCAAATTGGTGGCGCCCTGTTCCCCGGTTTCTTAGGGATCGGTGAGCCGCTGATTTATGGTGTCACACTCCCGCGCGTCAAACCGTTTGTCACCGCCTGTTTAGGTGGCGCAGCTGGTGGTTTCTTTATCGGGGCCGTCGCGTGGATGGGGTTACCTGTCGGTTTAAATACTGTGTTTGGGCCATCTGGGTTAATTGCCATTCCATTAATGACATCCGGTCAAGGTGTCCTCGCCGGGATGGCTGTGTACGCGGGGGGAGTATTGGTTTCCTATGTGTGCGGCTTCCTATTTACCTACCTGTTTGGTAGTAAAGGCGTAGATTTAAGTTAATCATGCCCTAAACAAAAAGCAGCTCTTAGGGCTGCTTTTTTCAATCAATAAAAAACGCTATTCCAACCAAATCAATGGGACACACAGCGCAGTTAGCAGCCCCATCGCTAAATTAAAGATAAACCAAGCTTGGCGACTACGTAAAAATAAGCTAATCAATGAGCCAAAGCCCATCCAAATCAAACCTGCCACTAAGTTGACGATTACAAATGCCACGCTCATGACTAAAATAGATTGGCTGAATAACTCACCAGGCAGGCTAAAGCCACCAACTGCCCCTAGCCCCATCATCCAAGCTTTAGGGTTTAGAAATTGTAATAAGCCCCCCTGATACCATGTTACGCTTTTCCCCACTTCGCTATCCGTCTTAATTGGTGCATAATTAGCTGTTGCTGTTTTCCATGCCAACCAGAGAAGATACACACTGCCCACCACTTTTAAGGCAATATGAATCGCAGGATAGAGCAATAAAAGTGCAGCAATACCAAATGCTGAGAGGTAAAGTATCGATTGCATACCTAGCATAATACCTAAGCATAATGTAATCGCATGACGAAAACCGTAGTTTGCCGCACTTGATGTTAGCAACATATTATTAGGGCCGGGTGTGACTGCTGCAATGAATAGAAATGTAAAAAGAGAAAAGATCAGCCCCAGTGTCATTTATAATTTAATCCTCAAACCCAAATTTGTTTACTTGCATCACAAAAAAATAACAGTATGTTATGTGACTCACAAGAGCTCCTATTAAATAAAAATAAGGTTATGTCTGAAAACTTTCGTCCAATCAGTTGGGCTAAAAATCCACACCTCCAAACTCTACTGCCTAGGATTTTTCGTAGAACCCCGAAAATTAAACCTATTTGGCAGCGACTTGAATTGCCTGACGGTGATTTTATTGATCTCGCATGGAGTGAAAAACCTGAGCTTGCGGCTCATAAACCACGCTTAGTCATTTTTCATGGGTTAGAAGGTAATTTTAAGAGCCCTTACGCTCATGGAATGTTAGAAACAGCGGAAAAACACGACTGGCTAGGCGTTGTCATGCACTTTCGTGGGTGTAGCGGCGAACCCAATCGCCAACAGCGTATTTATCATTCAGGTGAAACCGATGATGCTCGCTACTTCTTACGCTGGTTAAAACAAACTTTTGGTGATACGCCAACGGCTGCTGTGGGGTATTCCCTTGGTGGGAATATGTTGGCTTGTTACTTGGCTGAAAGTGGTCAAAATGCGGATTTAGATGCGGGAGTGGTTGTATCTGCCCCATTAATGTTAGAGGCTTGCTCCCTACGAATGGAAAAAGGCATTTCCCAGTTTTATCAGCGCTATTTATTAAATGGCTTAAAACGTAACGCAACTCGTAAACTCGTTCGCTATCCTGGGTCATTACCACTGAATTTATTGCAGCTTAAGCAAGTTAAACGCATTCGTGATTTTGATGATGTTATCACTGCACGTATCCACGGTTTTGATGATGCCTCAGATTACTATCAGAAATGCAGTGCATTACCTAAATTGGCTCACATTACTAAACCAACATTAATTATTCACGCCAAAGATGATCCATTTATGGCTCCTGAGGTTGTTCCTGATTTATCTTTTCTTCCCCATAATGTGGAATATCAAATGACAGAACATGGCGGGCACGTTGGTTTTGTCAGCGGGACCTTTAGAAAACCGCAAATGTGGCTAGAAACTCGAATTCCGCAATGGTTAACCCCTTATTTAAATAAGGAAAACCCATGATTATCCCTTGGCGTGAGTTATCTCCAGAAGCACTGGAAAGCCTCATCGAAAGCTATGTTTTACGAGAAGGAACTGACTATGGGGCACATGAGAAAAGCTTACAAGACAAAGTTAATGATGTGAAACGGCAGTTAGTTTCTGGCGAAATTGTGCTAGTCTGGTCTGAATTGCATGAGTCGGTTAATTTCATGCCTAAAACCCGCTAACCCGCTTTGTTCGCTATTTTGCCATAGTGGACATAAGCGCAACACAGGGAGTTCGCTATGTCCAAAAAACATCCGATTATTGCTATCACCGGTTCCAGTGGTGCAGGCACGACCTCAACTAGCCAAGCATTCCGTAAAGTTTTCCACCAACTCAATATCCAACCAGCTACATTAGAAGGGGACAGCTTTCATCGTTACACGCGGCCTGAAATGGACATGGCTATCCGCAAGGCGAGAGAACAAGGTCGGCATATCAGTTATTTTGGTCCTGAAGCGAATGACTTTGCTTTGCTAGAACAAACTTTAATTGATTATGCAAAAACAGGTTGTGGACAATCACGAAAATACCTACATACCTATGATGAAGCGGTTCCGTACGGTCTACAACCAGGTACTTTTACACCTTGGGAACCACTCCCTGAAAAAACTGATGTGTTATTCTACGAGGGTCTGCATGGTGGGGTTGTTACACCTGAGCATAATGTAGCGCAACATGTTGATTTACTTGTTGGCGTTGTCCCGATTGTCAATCTTGAATGGATTCAAAAGTTGGTTCGTGATACGACCGAAAGGGGCCATTCCCGTGAAGCGGTTATGGACTCTGTTGTGCGTTCAATGGGGGACTATATCAACTACATTACCCCTCAGTTTTCGCGTACTCATATCAATTTCCAACGAGTTCCGACTGTAGACACTTCCAACCCATTTTCAGCCAAAACTATCCCTTCACAAGATGAAAGTTTTATTGTGATCCGCTTTAGAGGGCTCGAACACATCGATTTCCCCTATTTGCTTTCAATGATCTGCGGTTCTTTTATTTCGGCTATGAATACCATTGTCGTACCCGGAGGAAAACTCGGTCTAGCAATGGAATTGATCATGATGCCATTAGTTGAAAAGTTAATTAATCAGAAAAACAGTTAAATTATTTCTCAAATAATAAGTAAGACGCTTACCATTAATTAAGGTAAGCATCTTTTTATTAAAATTTTAATATAAAAAATAAATTTATTTTTAATTTTTTATTTCAAAGCTATGAGTGACTTCAACCGTTTTTTCTAGCATCAGTGCCACTGAGCAATATTTTTCAGCCGAGAGCTGAACAGCTCTTTCAACCGTTTTTTCCGTTAATTCATTTCCTGTTACGATAAAATGCAAATGTATTTTAACAAAATAACGTGGAGCTTCTTCACGGCGCTGCGATGTTAATTTAACTTCACAATCAGTAATATCATTTCGCCCTTTTTGTAAAATTGAAACGACATCTATTGCACTACATCCACCTGCCGCCATTAGCACCATTTCCATTGGGCTAGGTGCTTTATCACCTGCATTACCATCCATCATGACTTGATGCCCTGAAGCTGACTCACCTAGAAAGGAAAGTCCTTCTACCCATTTTACTCTTGCTTCCATTTTATTCCCCTTGAAATGAAATCGGTTTAAAGGCTACATTGTTCCATAGATATAATGAATGTTATATCAGCTTTATTAGGCTGAAGCGATACAGGGGAGACTTTCTTCATTGGATATGCTACAAACAATACTTAGTTGATAGGACTAAGATCAAAACTCAGCGGTTTAATTGATTATATTATAGTGTTGATATCAATTTGTTTACCCTAGCCTATCGAATGCGCTGAAGTTATTCAGCTCTTCACATTATTTAGGGTATATAAGGCAAATTAATATGCTAAGCTAGTGACTTTAAAGCCAGCCTTTCTGGTAAGCTTTTCCGGATGGCTGCAATAACATACAGAGGATAACGCTAATGGTTCTCGGCAAGCCACAAACAGACCCTACTCTTGAATGGTTTTTGTCACACTGCCATATTCATAAGTATCCATCCAAGAGCACACTGATCCATCAGGGTGAGAAAGCAGAAACCCTTTACTATATCGTTAAAGGTTCAGTGGCTGTTTTAATTAAAGATGAAGAAGGCAAAGAAATGATCCTCTCTTACCTGAATCAAGGGGATTTCATTGGTGAACTGGGGTTATTTGAAGAAGGGCAAGAACGTACTGCGTGGGTGAGAGCTAAAATCGCTTGCGAAGTTGCTGAAATTTCTTACAAAAAATTCCGTCAATTGATTCAGGTTAACCCTGATATTTTAATGCGTCTCTCAGCGCAAATGGCCAGTCGTTTACAAACAACATCCGAAAAAGTCGGCAACCTTGCCTTCTTAGATGTCACAGGCCGTATCGCTCAAACCCTATTGAATCTAGCGAAACAACCTGACGCAATGACCCACCCAGACGGTATGCAAATCAAAATTACCCGTCAGGAAATTGGCCAAATTGTCGGTTGTTCCCGTGAAACTGTTGGCCGTATTTTAAAAATGCTGGAAGATCAAAACTTGATCTCTGCACACGGTAAAACCATCGTTGTTTACGGTACACGTTAATTAACCTTTCAGCCTCGCTCTCTTGGCGAGGCATGCAATTTAAAATAGCTTTATATCGTCGATATAAGGCTATTTCAGTTTAATTATAGCAACATATTTATATGCTTATATTAATGAGTATCGTTTCTTTATATTTTATCTATTTAGCTCTCTATAAAATAATAATCATAATATTAAGTAGGGTTATATTTATGAAAATTACACTTAGCAATTTGTCAGGCCATTCCGAAATTTTTAAAAACATTAGCAATTCCGATGATTTTATAAAGAAAATCTTTGCTGTGACTGCATCATCGAGAAAAGAGCCCTTATCCACTCAGCAACAATCTAAACTATCAGATGCTTATAGCCTAGAAAGCATTGACTCAGCTTATGAAAGTGATTCAGAAAGTATAAATAATACTAAATTATTGAGCGCTGACGAATTTAAGCATAAAGTTAATCAATTGAAAGTCCGCTTGTATAAATTTTATGCATCTACTTTTTATAATGAACAAGATGCAGACTCACTAATAACAGAAAACCAGACAGTTTTTGAGGATTTTAATAGTGCTGATAAAGAAATTCGTAAATATGCTGATTTTTTGTATCCGCACGTTAAAACTCCAGGGATTAACATCAAAAACTCAGAAATAAAAAACGAAATCATAAAAAATCACCATCATCCTAAGCAACTAGAAAATAAAAATAGCACTAAAACCCCTTTAATAACCAGAACAAACAAAAAAAATACCAATAATATTGATTTACCTTTGGAACCAATGAAAAAAAAAACAAAGAATTCCTCTCAGAAAAAATTTAAATATGTGCACTATAAAGTCGCTGATAATAATCAAGATAATTCCAAATACATTCCTCTACCTAAAAGCACTTTTGAATTCAAGGGAAATATACAACAAACAAAAACTTCAGTATTAAGAACACAATATATCATGCAACATTACAAACTATCTAACAAATCTATGCCATTAGACTATAAACCACGAAAAAATCACTTTAATAGAAATGTTAATTCAATTAAAACCGCTGACTTAATAAAAATAAGCAATAGCATTGAAAAAGAAAAAAGACTAACCATGGAAATGAAGGCACTTAAAGATAATATATTTGAAATACAAAACCAAATTCATATTAACGATAATTTATTGAAAGAATTAAAAAAACAAACCATTAAATAAAACATCTCTATTTTATTTAAGATCATTATTAATTCAAATGATTAATAATACATTATTAGTAAAATCATAATGCCATAAGATAAAATCAATGCATTGAATAAATTAATTATTTCAATATTAAGCATGAATATTTATTTAGCAAATTACTTTTTTAATATTAATATAGGATATGACTATGAAAACCACCCCCCTAGATACCACCACAACTAGCTCACTATACAGAAAAAACTCATCAACTGGGGCTAAGAAAGAAACACCCACTATTACACAAAAAATTAAAAATTTGAAAATAAATAATCCATTCTCATTTTTTCATTTTAACAAAAAAAATACGGAATCAAAATTCTATATTAGCTTACCAGAAGCTGGTTCAAAGGGAAGTGATTTAAATTTACTTAATAAATTAAACTCAAACAAAAAAACAATTTCTTCCCTTGAAAATAAGCTTATAGATAATTCATTTAATATCCCACAATTCATTAAGGATTTAAAAAATAAAACAGAAAACTCCATTGATAATTTACTAGGTAAGAATGATTTTTTTAGCGAAATTCCAGCTACAGATAAAATCATAGAGAAACAAAATGAAACAATAGGCTATCTTAAACATTACCTAGATTTATTAGACAAAAATAAAAAATTGACCAATAAAAGCGAAGAGCTAAAAAACGAAATTGATGATCTGAAATCAGCCATAAGATATGAATCAAAAATAAGAGGAATTGCATACTTAAAAAAAGAAAGTAAATACTTAGTGTCATTAGAAAAAGAAATACCAATGGAAAATAACATAGAAGGAAAAAATAAAAAAATTGAAAAATTAATTAAAATACAAAACTCAGTAAAAATTTTATTGAGTAATGAGTTAAAAGATATAAAAAATAAAGTTCACAATATTACATTGGATAAAAATGCTCTAGAAAAAAATATTTTAGCTCTGAAAAAACCGATAATATGTGAATCTTTCATTACCTACGATGAAGATAATACACCTATTTACCACAATGAGTCTCACGACTTTGATTTTGATGACCTATTTGAAAAAAAATTAGAAACTGAAAACACAAAAGACAACAGAATTATTAAAAACTTAATATTAGAAAATGACTTGTTATATAATTCAATTGAAGTGTTAGATAATGATAACCTTGATTATAGAGGTTTAGTCCAAGACTTAAGAATTGATAATAATAATAAAAATCATGAAATTAGAGCACTACAGGAAAAGCTTGCCAACAAAGCGCTATCTATGGCCTCAATTAGTCTCACCTCGTTATCTTCTGGCTACCATTCCGATAATGAAGACAATAACCTTACATCAGATGTTAAGGTTAGTGAGGAAAAAATAGCTCAAAAAGAAGAGACACTAAAAAATAAATATCCTTTAGCCAATAATAAAGGAGTAAAAAAATATTTATATACACATAAAGTTCAATGCCTAGCTGCTGGAATACCAATTAGTAGTTCAAAAGAGCAATTACAAGCACGATTGAAGGCAATAAAAATACAATTACCAACTCAGTAAATGCTATAAAAATTAAATTTTCAATAAGTTGCAGAAATCATTCTGCAACTTATCTCTTAGTTATTTCAACAACTTCCCAATCGCTGTCTCTAATTTCACCATACCGCTATTAATTTCTTCTTCAGAAATAATCAGTGACGGCGTAAACCGCAATACATTAGCACCCGCATTAAGCATCATTAAACCTTCTACTGCACTGGCTTGCAGGATATCTTTCGAACGGTTCAATAGTTTGCCGTCTAACTCAGCACCAATTAATAAGCCCATTCCTCTGATCTCAGAAAAAACGTGGTATTTATCATTCAGTTTATTTAAATGAGCGATAAATAATTCACGACGTTTTTCGACACCATTTAGTACTTCCTCAGTATTAATAATATCAAAGGCCGCGTTCCCTACCGCACAAGCCAATGGATTACCACCATAGGTTGTACCGTGAGACCCAACTTCCATTGTTTTAGCAATTTCTTCTGTGGTGATCATAGCACTAATAGGAAAGCCGCCCCCCAGTGCTTTTGCCGTGGTTAAAATATCGGGGGTCACATCATAATGCATATATGAAAATAATTTCCCTGTACGCCCCATACCGCTTTGTACTTCGTCAAAAATTAACAGTGCATTATTTTCATCACACAGCTTACGTACACCTTGTAAAAATGCAGATGTTGCCGCGGTCACTCCACCTTCACCTTGTACAGGCTCAAGCACTACCGCACAGGTATTTTCATCTATAACCGCTTTTACTGCTTCAAGATCGTTGAAAGGGACATGGATGATATCGGCAGGTTTTGGCCCAAAACCATCTGCATATTTCGCTTGCCCACCAACAGAGACCGTAAATAATGTTCTGCCATGGAAAGCTTGCTTAAATGCAATAATCTTAGTTTTATAAGGATTATATTTGGTGATGGCATAACGACGCGCTAACTTAAATGCGGCTTCATTCGCTTCAGAACCTGAATTAACAAAAAATGCACGGTCAGCAAAAGTAGCGCTAGTTAATTTTTGCGCTAACTTAAGTGCTTGCTCATTGGTAAAAATATTACTGACATGCCACAGTTTTTCGCTTTGTTCACGCACTGCCGACACTAAGCTAGGATGGCAATGCCCAAGGGCAAGAACGGCAATCCCCCCTGCAAAATCAATATATTCTTTACCTTGCTGATCCCAAACACGGCTACCTTCACCTTTAACTGGGATAAACTCAGCGGGTGAAAAAATAGGCAACATAACTTGATCAAAAGTCTGCCGATTGACTGATTGTTGTTCTGACATACCCCTCACCTACCCTTACTCTCTGCTAAAATGAAAATATAATCATCAAATATGAATAAAAAATCACAAAAGAGCAATAGTTAACGGAGAAATATGCATAATTAATTTGTTATCAATGATATTCGCAAACTAATACTTCAGAAAATTATTCAGTAATTCATGACCTTGTTCACTTAGAATACTTTCTGGGTGGAATTGAACACCTTCTATAGGTAAAGTTTTGTGCCGTATTCCCATGATTTCATCAACATCACCGTTATTTAATGACCATGCTGACACATCAAAAGAAACAGGAAGTGTCTCTGCTGCAATAACTAAAGAATGGTAACGAGTCACAGTCAAAGGACGGTTTAAACCTTTAAACACACCTTGGTGATTATGATGGATTGCTGATGTTTTGCCGTGCATAACTTGACGAGCCTTAACGACTGATGCGCCAAAAGCTTGCCCAATCGCCTGATGCCCCAAGCAAATACCCAAAATAGGGAGTTTACCCGCAAAATATTTTATTGCCTCAAGGGAGATACCAGCCTCATCAGGCGTACATGGCCCAGGCGAAATCACAAGATGGGTAGGCGAAAGCTGTTCAATTTCTTCGATGGTAATTTCATCATTACGTTTTACAACAACCTCAGCACCTAACTCACAGAAGTATTGGTATAAGTTGTAGGTAAATGAATCGTAATTATCAATAAGTAGAAGCATATTAGGCTATCCGACTGATTTTTATCATTATATATTATTTTCTTATGCATATTTTTTAGGTCTTGGCAATCAGAACGATGATTAAAAACGCTAAAAAATAATAAGGTCGGCTATCATAGCACAGCCAAGACAAGAAAATAGCCTATTTAAGTCAATGAATGCTTTTATCAGAAATAATTTTCCATATAAAAATCATGGAATTATATTTACATTACGATAACAAAATGATATTGAAGTTAAGAATTACTTTAAATACAAGGAAGTAAAAGCCACCTCAAAAAATAGAAAAATCGGATTAACTTTTAGTGGATAACACAAGTAAGGTGCATCAGAACATGTCACAGAACCGATATTTACAACTCAAGCGGGCAGGTAAATTCACCTACCCACTGTGTATATAAGATTAAGGCTTTTTAATCACTTCTGCTGAAATGATAGTAACGGGTTCAACAGGAACATTTTGATACGGACCAACATTCTCTGTTTTCACTTTAGAGATTTTATCCGCTACATCCATACCTTTTACCACTTTACCAAAAACCGCATAACCAAAGTCACGTTGACCATGGTCTAAAAACGCGTTATCAGCAACGTTAATAAAGAACTGGCTTGTTGCGCTATCTTTATTTGCAGTACGAGCCATAGAGATGGTGCCACGTAGGTTACGTAGCCCATTATCTGCTTCATTTTTAATTGGCGCTCGAGTTTGTTTTTGCTGCAAATCTTTATTAAAGCCACCGCCTTGGATCATAAACCCAGGAATAACACGGTGGAAAGTGGTTCCGTTGTAATAACCTTCATTAACATATTGAACAAAGTTTTCTGTCGAAACAGGGGCTTTCTTACCATTCAGTTCTAATTCAATATCACCCGCTGAAGTGACTAATTTAACATAAGTCTCACCCGCCGATAATGCAAAAGAGGACGCGCTAATTGCGCAAATGGCCAAAATTGGCACAAAAATTCGTTTTAACATGTAAGATCCCTTTCATTGTGACTCATTACAACTACAATCAAGCAATTCTAGAGCGAAGCTAGCAAGATTGCTGAAGATTTACCTATATTTACGCCAAAAACGGTCAAACCTACCAAGCGTGTTAAATTGTAGACTAATTTAGACAAAAAACTTCACAGATAATGATTATTTATCAATTAGCTAGATTTTACGATTTATATCACGCTAAAGGTAAAGCATTTCACTATTAAGTCAGTAAAACCAATACAAGGGATATTTCAAGTTGTCGGGATGGCGTAAGCAAAGCTATAATCCCCCAGCCTTTTGAGGCTAACTCAGGGAGAACGACAAATGGCAATTAAGAATCATAACTACCAGATGGCAAAATTTGTCATCAGTGCACCGGATATTCGGCATTTACCAAAAGATACCGGTATCGAGGTTGCTTTTGCTGGCCGCTCAAATGCGGGTAAATCAAGCGCTTTAAACGCATTAACTCAACAAAAAGGTTTAGCACGCACCAGTAAAACCCCAGGAAGAACTCAGCTAATCAACCTATTTGAAGTTGAGGAAGGCATTCGCCTTGTTGACCTTCCCGGTTATGGTTATGCCGAAGTTCCCGAAGAAATGAAACGCAAATGGCAACAAGCGCTCGGTGAATACTTACAAAAGCGGGAATGTATTAAAGGGCTTGTGGTGCTAATGGATATTCGCCATCCATTGAAAGATCTTGATATGCAAATGATAGAATGGTCTGTTGCAATGAGTGTACCAGTCCTCGTTTTACTGACTAAGGCGGACAAACTTGCCTCTGGCGCGAGAAAAAAACAGCTGACGGAAGTGCGTCAAGCTCTTGCACCACTTGAGGGGGATATTGAAGTTGAATATTTCTCAGCACTGAAAAAAATAGGCGTTGATAAACTTCGTATTAAGTTAGATAGCTGGTATAACACACCAATTTAATCCCATCACTGTGTGAGCTAGAAATAGCTCACTAAGCCTTTGATAGTCTAATCTACTGAATTTTAGGCAAAAAAAATGCTCCAATCAAAAAAATTGACTGGAGCAGCTAATATTCAGCTAAATCCGATTACGTGAAGTAAAAGGTCTGAAAGATAGAACATCTTACCTCTGTACCCTACGCCTATTAATGTACTTTATTTTTCGCTCGAAAAAAAGGCTTTTTGTAGTTTTTTTTCAAAGCTTACTACGATTCAGCAAGTACATCTTAAAAATACAGCCCTAAAAACGTATTTTAATTACATATTTATGAGAGGTAAGTCGCATAAATATGTCATGAAATCATTCTGTTTTCATTGTTAGTTTAGTGGTTTATCGGGTAGTTATATTCAATTTATAGTGAATAATGTCAAATGCATAAAAAAACGCCTAATGGTTTTATTAGGCGTTTTTTATTGTCAGTCAGATAAAACTAATAATTAATGAGCTTCATCCCAATTATTACCTATTCCAATATCTACTTTTAACGGAACATCCAGTTTCATGCTTTGCTCCATTAATGTCTGAACCTGTGCTTGTACCTGTTCGAGTTCTGACTCCTTAACTTCAAACACTAATTCATCATGAACTTGCATTAGCATATCAGCATGGGGTTTCTCTGTTTGTAGCCACTCATCGACAGCAATCATTGCCTTTTTAATAATATCAGCAGCTGTTCCTTGCATTGGAGCATTGATAGCTTCACGTTCAGCAGCTTTACGGCGCATACCATTACTTGATTTTATATCAGCCAAATAAAGCCTGCGCCCTTCTAGTGTTTCAACGTAGCCTTGTTCTGATGCTTGTAGACGTGTATTTTCCATATAGCGTAGAACACCCGGGTAACGTTCAAAATAGAGATCCATATAACGTTGAGCTTCACCACGCGGGATACCTAATTGCCTTGCTAGCCCGAATGCGCTCATCCCATAGATAAGACCGAAGTTAATTGCCTTAGCACTACGACGCTGATCACTGGTTACTTGTTCAAGTGGAACACCAAATACCTCTGCTGCCGTTGCTTTGTGAATATCCTTGCCTTCCGCAAATGCAGTGAGTAGGCCTTTATCTTGAGATAAATGTGCCATGATACGTAATTCAATTTGTGAATAGTCCGCAGCCATGACTTTATAGCCTTCGCGTGCAACAAAAGCTTGGCGAATACGGCGGCCTTCTTCTGTTCTTACTGGGATATTTTGTAAGTTTGGGTCCCTTGAAGACAAACGCCCAGTCGCCGTAACGGCTTGATGATACGACGTATGCACACGCTGCGTACGTGGGTTTATCATAAGCGGTAGTTTATCTGTGTAAGTCGATTTCAATTTAGCTAAACTACGATGCTCCAGAAGTAATTTTGGTAAAGCATGGTTTAATGCAAGTTCTTCAAGTACTTCTTCATTGGTCGAGGCTGCACCACTTGGCGTTTTTTTGATAACAGGTAGTTGTAATTTTTCAAATAAAATTGCCTGTAATTGTTTTGGTGATGCCAGATTAAACTCTTCACCAGCGAGCTCAAACGCTTCTTTTTCAAGTTCTGCTAAACGCGCAGTAATGATTTTCGACTGTGCGGCTAATACTGTTGCATCAATCAAAACCCCTTTACGCTCCATTCTGACTAAAACAGGAACTAATGGCATTTCGATATTCTTAAAAATATGGTTAAGTTTTGGCTCAGCTTCCAATTGAGGATACAGTGCTTGGTGCAGTAATAATGTTACATCAGCATCTTCTGCCGCATAGTTCGAGGCCTGCTCTAACGCGATTTGATTGAAAGTTAGCTGTTTTTTGCCTTTGCCCGCAATTTCTTCAAAACTCACTGTCTTATGGTTCAAATGACGCTCAGCCAAACTGTCCATATCATGACGGCCCATCCCCGCAACGCTATTGAGCACATACGACTCCAACATCGTATCGTAGCCGATACCTTTTAACTCAATGTCATAATTTTCAAGAACTTCCGCATCGTATTTCAAGTTTTGCCCGATTTTGAGGATTTTTTCACTTTCCAGTATCGGTTTCATTGCTTGTAAAACTTCATCCAGTGGCAACTGAGCTGGTGCATCAAGATAATCATGGGCTAACGGTAGGTAGGCGGCATGACCCGCTTCAATTGCAAATGACATCCCCACAAGGCGCGCTTCTTGTGTGTCTAAGCTATCTGTTTCAGTATCAAAAGCAAACAAAGATGCTGAGCTCAATTTTTCCACCCAGCGGTCTAAGTCTGCCTTTTCTAAAATTGTTTGGTAATTTTCAGCATTTAAGGTGGGGGCTGTCGGTACTGAGACTTTTGCCGTAGATGTTGCTATAGCCGGATTTGCTTTAGCAGTTGAACCTTTACCTTCCATCCACGTCCCATTTTCTACATCAGACAACCAGCGCTTGAATTCATAACGGCTAAACAACTGATGCAATTTGTCTACATCAGGTTGATCGACGCGTAACTCTTCACAGGTTTTGTCTAACTTAACATCCGTTTTAATAGTGGCCAGTTGGTATGATAAGAAAGCTAATTCACGATTTTCAGCCATTTTTGGCGCTAATGTTTTAGACCCTCTAAAGCCCAAAGGCGCTATAGCTTCTAGGTTCTCATATATTTTTTCTAAGCTGCCAATCCCTTGTAATAAAGCCAGCGCTGTTTTTTCACCAACACCAGGCACACCTGGGATATTGTCTGATGAATCCCCCATTAACGCTAAGAAATCGATGATAAGCTCAGGTGGAACCCCATATTTTTCTTGAACCTCATCCGGACCTAAAATAGTGTTATTCATGGTATTGATGAGCGTAATATTAGGCTCCACAAGTTGTGCCATATCTTTATCACCAGTACTAATCAAAACAGGTGTACCGTTACGACTAGCTTCACAGGCCAAAGTACCTATTACATCATCAGCTTCTACACCAGAAACAACGAGCAACGGTAGCCCCATAGCTTCAACCATACTGTGTAGTGGTTCAATTTGTGCGCGTAAATCATCTGGCATCGGCGGGCGATGAGATTTATAACTTTCGAATAACTCATCACGAAATGTTTTTCCCTTCGCATCAAAGACAACAGCAACATGGCTAGGTTTATATTGCATGACCAAGCTACGCAGCATATTAATTACGCCATACATAGCCCCTGTAGGTTCACCAGCACTGTTGGTCAAAGGTGGAAATGCATGGTAAGCACGGTATAAGTAAGAGGAACCATCAACCAAAATAAGAGGGTTTTCTGCAATCTGAGCCATAATCTGTCATCATCTTTTATCGGGAACGAATGCTAATAGGATGCCATAATGTCGCTTCAGATACATCCCAAGTTTTTTCCACTTAGTCACTTTGTTAAAATCTCGCCGATCAGCATCTTCTTTCAAGTAAACGACCTAGCTATAGTTAACCTAAGTGATTACTTTCATTAACTCTAGTCACTTAATGTTACTAGCTGCTTTGACAAAACCTGTGGATAACCGTGTGTATAAATTTATGTTGCTCAGTAAATTCAACAAGTAACATGCATTAAAAAGACTAAAACAAGAAAGTAATATCAATGACTTAGTGTAATTAAGAATTGCTTTAATGCAAAGAAGAGGAGATTAAGTAATTGTGGATATTGATTCAATATACTTTATATGACAGTTGATGGTGGCGATATTACCACCATCAATCATACTTATTTTTTATTGACTAAAAAATTCACAACGTTAGAGAATTCTTTACCATAGTCTGCGGCGTTATCTACAGTGATGCCGTTATTACGTACTTGGTATTTACCATTAACAAATACGGCTGGAACGCCTCTAAGCTTTAAGTTCTGCGCGGCTTGTCTTTGTTGCTCAACAAGACCTTTAACAGCGAAACTATTTAAAGCTGCATCATACTCCTCAGCAAGAATACCAGCTTTGATAAAGGTATTACGGATATCTGCTTTGGTGTTAATAGTTTGCGTTTTTTGAATACCTTCAAACAAAAGAGGGGTCATTTTATCTTCTACTTTCAGAACAGTAGCAACCACCCAAGCTTCAGTTAAATCAGGCCCCAAAGGACCAAGGAAATCGACGTGATAGCGCGCTTTTGTTACATTGTCTGGTAAGTTTTTTTCTACTGTTGCAGGTACTTTATACACAGTTTCAAATTGGTAACAGTGTGGGCAATAGAAAGAGAAAAACTCAATAACTTGTGGTAAACCTTGCACAGGTTGTACCTCAGTGTACTCTTTACCTTCGGTATAATTTGCCGCAGCAGCACCAAATGACATAGCAATACCAAGCAAAGCCAACATAATTTTTTTCATATACTACATTCTCCAAAAACAAAGACTTAAAAGTTAAAACTGAGGGGTTAACTGCAAAGGGGGATCTTTCAATCGTTCGGTTTGTTGTATAAATTCGAGTGATTGTTTTTTCCAAAAATCATCAGCTTGCAGCCATGAAAATGCACGAGGGAATGCAGGGTCTTGCCAGCGACGGATAACCCATCCAAGATAATGCACCATACGCATAGCCCTGAGAGGTTCAATAAGCTTTAGCTGTTTTACATCAAAGTCACAAAACTCATTATAACTTTCTAATAATGTATCTAATTGAATGACCTGCTCTTGACGAGGGCCATTTAATAACATCCATAAATCTTGGATTGCGGGACCATTTCGAGCATCATCAAAGTCCACCAGCCAAGCCTCATCTCGCCATAAAATATTACCGGGGTGGCAATCACCTTGTAAGCGAATTGACGACAATGTTGTAGGCCACAGTAATTTTACTTGTGCAATTAATGCATCCAGTGACTCAATAAACTGCTCTTTATAACGTGCAGTTATCAGTAGGCTAGATGTAATTATGTGCCGAGGTTGATCAAGGTATTCCTCAACACCCATTGTAGGACGAAATGCAAAGTTTTTACGTTTACCAATCTGGTGTATTCGCCCTAATAAGTGCCCTACACTTTCTAATTGAAATAAATTATCAGTTTCATATTGCCGACCACCGATACTCGGAAAAACAGCAAATAAAAAACCACCGAACTCTAATACTGTTTGCCCTGCAAATTCAATTGGTGCAGCTATAGAGAGACCTTCCTCGACTAATTCCAATGTAAAGTCGTGTTCTTCTTGAATTTGTGAGCGGTTCCAACGTTCAGGGCGATAAAATTTCACCACATAACGCTGACGGTTTTCGTCTTGAAATTGATAAACTCGATTTTCATAGCTGTTTAACTCTGTTAAGCCCGATTCAGGGTAAATCCCCACTTCCATCAAGGCATCTAGAATCAAATCAGGAGAAATTCCACTGAAATGGAAATTCGAATGCTCTATTTTATCCATCACAGTTTAATCTTTAATGATGCCGCGAGCGCGCAAAATGGCTGTTTTAAAGTCATCTTCATAATCTTTTTTTAGACCAGGGATCACTTCATTACTGTTCGTGCCACGCATTTTTAAATGATAAATTAGTACATCATCTGTCAATTCAGACAAACTGCCTTTAAAACCTGCTTCATCTGCCAGCTTTTGTAATAACTCTACTAGGTTTAAATCTGAATTATCTTTCCAAACAGGATGTAGTAGCTCAATAACTTCATTTAAACGATGGCATTTCATGTTTATTCCTTTATCACGAATATTCGATACAAGTTACCAATAATCATACAAGAGAAAAAGCGAACTGTTGTCAATCTACGTAAAGTTTAACTGCAATTGTGACGAATATTCATTGATTTTATAACCAAATAGAATAAATTTTAGCAATTACTATACTCGAAGGTGTTTTCTGGGAATGTTAAAACATTTTATTGAAGATATTCAAGGATATTGAACATGACGTTTCGCCAGTCAATAACAGGTGTCATACTTGCAGGTGGCCTAGGCACCAGAATGGGGGGGCAAGATAAAGGTTTAGTCCCTTTGATGGGTAAACCTCTTTACCAACACATATTAGAGCGCCTAAGCCCACAGGTAGGGTCAATAATGATCAATGCCAACCGTAACCAAGCTCGTTACAATGAAAGTCAGTTAACGGTTATTTCTGATTTAGAGAATAACTTTTCTGGCCCTCTTGCAGGTATGCAATCTGCAATGCATTATGCCAAAACTGATTGGTTGCTATTTGTCCCCTGCGATGTCCCCGCTTTTCCGCTAAATTTAGCTGAAAAAATGTTTAACGAAAAAGGCAATCATTTAGCCTGTTATGCACAAGATGAAAGACGCGAGCACCCTACATTTGCCTTGCTCCATCGTTCATTAAAAACACAACTTGATGATTACCTTGCAAGAGGTGATCGTAAATTGATGATATTTATGCAAGAAGTTAATGCAAAAGGGATTATTTTTTCATCAGAATTCGATGCATTTGCAAACCTAAATACCTTAGAAGATAGTCGTAATTGGGAGTTACAACAAAAATAACTATGAAGCAAAATACTCTACCTCTACTAGGAATTACTGCTTATAGCGGTACCGGTAAAACAACATTGTTGAAAAAAGTGATCCCTTTGCTCCGCCAGCGTAACTTACGTGTTGGCTTAATCAAACATACACACCATGATATGGAAGTAGATAAACCGGGCAAAGACAGCTTTGAACTACGCAAAGCTGGGGCTGACCAAACCTTAGTCGCCAGTCAAAAACGCTGGGCACTGATGACTGAAACCCCTGATGCCAATAAAATGGATTTGTATTATTTAGCGAGTCGCTTCGACCCCGCGTCATTAGACCTTATTTTAGTCGAAGGGTTTAAACAGGAAACGATCGATAAAATTGCCTTGTTTCGTTCAGAGGTCGGTAAGCCACTCAACGGCTTGATTGACAACTATGTCGTTGCTGTTGCTAGTAATGAAATTATCGATACCAATGTGCCACAGTTAGATATTAATAACCCTGAGCAAATTGCTGATTATATTGTATCTTGGTGGCAAAAGAGCCATTAGCTTGCTAATTTTTGTGTAATTAATAAACAAGTAAATTTGGATTAACTATACATAGCAATACGAGGTTCCTCACATTTTCAAGCTTTGGCATTTGAATTCATATCCCAATTTGATTAAAGTGCAGAAAAGTAAAAATACTGGATTGTTACTGTCATTACTGACAGGCAAAACCTGATATACCAATGATTTTTCATTGGGCTATCGGGTTTTTTTCGTTTCTAAGGGATTGAAAGTGAAGATCGCAAAAATATTAAACAACAATGTGGTCATTGCCCTGAATGAGAAACAACAGGAAATCGTTGTCATGGGGAGGGGCTTGGCATTTCAAAAAAAAGCACATGACGATGTCGATATAACAAAAATTGAAAAAATTTATGAGTTACGTAGCGACGAGTTAACTGCTCGGCTTAGCGAATTACTTAGCCATATTCCCATTTCCATCATGAAAACCTGTGATGAGATAATTCAACGAGCTAAATACCAGTTAGGTGAATTAAACGAAAGTTTATATATTGTATTAACCGACCATTGTAATTATGCCATTGAAAGGCAAACAAAAGGCTTAGCAATCACTAATACCATGCTATGGGAAATACAACGTTTATATCCAAAAGAGTACCAATTAGGCTTAGATTCATTAGCTCTAATTAATGAAAAACACGGTATCGAGCTACCTGTTGATGAAGCGGGGTTCATTGCTTTACATTTTGTAAATGCACAACTTACTGGGGAAATGCCCGTTGTCATACAAACAATGAAAGTAATGCAAGAAATCATTAATATCGTGAAATATAACCTCAAAGTTGACTATCATGAAGAAACTTTGAGTTATCAACGTTTTATTACTCACTTAAAGTTTTTTGCCCATCGCATGATGAATAATACACCCGTGCCAAATGATGATGCTTCGATGCATCTTGTCATTAAAGAAAACTATTCAACATCTTGGCGATGCGCCGAAAAAATAAGCCAGTTTTTACAAAAAAAATACCAACGCACTTTAACGGATGAGGAATGTATGTTTCTTACTATCCACATTGAGCGTGTCAGAAAAGAGAACTCGATATAACTTAATTAAATACGCTATGTGACTGACTTATAATAAAAACCTAATGGATTGTTACCGCCAATTCTGGTGGGCAAAACCTGATAATGACTCTTCTTACTGATAAGAAGAGGGTATCAGGTTTTTTTTTGCACATTCATAGCACTAATGTTTATCATCATGTGATAAAGGAATATTTTATGAAGTACCAACCTTTAGCAGAACAAATCATTCACGATGTTGGCGGTCAAGACAATATCGTCAATGTTATTCATTGTGCCACTCGCTTACGCTTTAAACTTAAGGAAATAAAACAAGCCAACCCTGAACATTTGAAACAAAATTCAGAGGTGATTACCGTTGTTGAAAGCGGTGGGCAATTTCAAGTTGTCATTGGCAATCACGTTCATGAAGTCTATAACGCAATAAATCAATTAATTGGCAAAGAAGATACAACCGTAGTGTCTCCCTCTAAAAAAGATAAAAACCTATCCAGCGAAAAAGAGGATAAAGAAAATATTTTTAGCCATTTTATCGATATTGTTTCCAGTATATTCACGCCAATACTGGGAGTTATGGCTGCATCAGGGATTTTAAAAGGCTTTCTTTCTTTATTTGTTACACTTCATTGGCTATCAGAACAAAGTGCCACCTATAAATTATGGTTTGCAGCCAGTGATTCACTATTTTATTTCTTCCCGCTAGTGCTCGGTTATACCGCAGGGAAAAAATTTGGGGGTAGCCCATTCTTAACCATGGCTATTGGAGGTGCGCTAGTACATCCATCCATGTTAACTGCGTTTCAACAAAGCCTTGCGGGTGCAGCTCCCGAATATTTTTTAGGAATTCCACTCACATTTATTAATTACAGTACGTCTGTTATTCCTATTATCTTTGCAGCTTGGCTGAGCTGTTTATTAGAAAAAAGGCTGAACCTCTTATTACCCGCGGCGATGAAAAATTTTATTTCACCATTTTTATGTTTATTAATTATCGTCCCCCTCACTTTCTTGGTTATCGGCCCGTCAGCAACTTGGTTAAGCCTATTAATTGCAGATACATTCCAAGCTATTTATAACTTTACCCCCATTATTGCTGGCGCATTTATGGGCGCAATTTGGCAGGTGTGTGTTATTTTCGGTCTACACTGGGGAATTGTTCCAATTAGTATCAATAACCTCAGTGTATTTGGGCAAGATGCACTCGTGCCATTACTTCTCCCTGCTGTTGCTGGGCAAGTCGGTGCAGCACTTGGCGTCATGTTAGCAACCCATAATGCAAAAATGCGAATTATGGCAGGCTCTTCCGTCACCGCGGGGATCTTTGGTATCACTGAGCCCGCTGTGTACGGTGTTACCCTACCACTACGCCGACCTTTTATCTTCGGCTGTATTGGAGGCGGTGTCGGTGGTGCAATCATCGGCTACAGCCAAACGCTAACTTACTCTTTTGGGCTAGTGAATATTTTTACCTTTACCCAAATCATCCCTGCAAGCGGCTTTGACAAAACCGTTTGGGGAGCAATCATCGGCTCATTGATTTCATTTACCTTCGCTTGCCTAGCAACCCGTTTTTTTGGCGTTAAAAAGCAGCCACAACAAGCTCAACCTACTGATGTTCAAGTGCAACCCGTTGCTCCGAATGACATTCTATCGCCAATGTCTGGCCGTACATTACCTTTAAATGAAGTTCCCGATGAAACCTTTGCAAGTGGATTACTCGGCCAAGGTACCGCAATTATTCCAAACATTGGTGCGGTATATGCCCCATTTGATGGGGAAGTGGCCTCATTTTTTAAAACTGGGCATGCGCTAGGTCTATTAAGTCAAAGCGGTATTGAGGTGTTGATCCATGTGGGTATAGACACCGTGAAACTAGACGGTCTCTACTTTACTCCTGAGGTAAAACAGGGGGATACGTTCAAAGCCGGTGACCTGTTACTCACCTTCGATTTAGAAAAAATTATTGAATCTGGTTATGACGTAACAACACCAATCATTGTTAGTAATAGTGATGACTATGCTGCTGTTAAAACCATCACACTCAACCAAACAATCAATCCCGGTATTACATTCATGACAGTTAATCCGAAATAAGGAATAAAATGATGACAAAATTTCCTGAGACATTTTTATGGGGAGGCGCCATTGCAGCAAACCAAGCCGAAGGCGCTTATTTGACAGCAGGAAAAGGGTTAAGTACCTCTGATGTTCAACCAAATGGTATTTTTGGTGGAGTCGTTAAACGCACCAATAATGACCAATATATTAAAGATATCGCTATCGATTTTTATCATCGTTACCCAGAAGATATTGCTCTTTTTGCTGAAATGGGGTTCACCTGTTTACGTACCTCTATCGCATGGAGCCGTATTTTCCCACGTGGCGATGAGCAAGAAGCAAATGAAGAAGGGCTGGCTTTCTACGATAAATTATTTGCAGAAATGGCGAAATACCATATTCAACCTGTAGTTACTTTATCTCATTATGAGATGCCCTATCACTTAGTCACGGAATATGGTGGTTGGGGAAGTCGCCAAGTCATTACATTTTTTGAACGCTATGCACGCACTGTTTTTCAACGGTATAAAGACAAAGTCAAACTTTGGCTCACATTTAACGAAATCAACATGTCACTTCACGCCCCGATGACAGGTGTAGGATTAGCAGAGACCAGTTCAAAAACAGCGATTTATCAAGCTATCCATCACCAACTTGTTGCCAGCGCAAGAGTGACAAAAGCCTGCCATGAAATTATCCCTGATGCCAAAATAGGGAACATGTTGCTCGGTGGGTTAGTTTATCCCCTAACATGCAAGCCCAATGATATTTGGGAAGCCATGACTGAAAATCGCACATGGTTATTCTTTGGTGATGTTCAATGCCGTGGGGCTTACCCCGGTTATATGCTACGTTATTTTAAAGATAACCAAATTCATCTGAATATTACCGAAGAAGATAAACAAGATCTTAAACAAACTATTGATTTTATCTCTTTCAGTTATTATATGACTGGCTGCATTACCGCAGATAAAGAAGAATATAATAAGAAACGAGGTAATATTCTCAGTATGATCCCAAACCCTCATTTAGAAAGCTCACAGTGGGGATGGCAAATTGATCCTCAAGGGCTAAGAACAATATTAAATTTATTATGGGATAGATACCAAAAACCATTATTTATTGTTGAAAATGGGCTAGGGGCTATCGACCAAGTGACTCCTGAGGGAGATATTATTGATGATTACCGCATACAATATATTAACGACCATTTAGTCCAAGTACATGAAGCCATTCAAGATGGTGTAGATGTTATGGGTTATACTAGTTGGGGACCGATTGATATTGTTAGCGCCTCAAATGCGCAAATGTCTAAACGTTATGGGTTTATTTATGTTGATAGAGATGACCAAGGCAATGGCACGCTTGAACGCAAACGGAAAAAAAGCTTTTATTGGTATCAAAAAATCATTAAGTCAAAAGGGGAGTTATTAATTCGTTAATTAACCTAATTAAATATTGAGGGGTTTATACTTTATAAGCCTCTCTAGTAATATTACAGATATTATATAGGTAGTTTCTACATCCTATATTTAATATATAAAATTTACGTAGATATTAATAAATACTATTTTGTATTTATTAGTTTTTTGCGCCTTAAAATAGGTTCCATAATAAATGAATAAAAAAATTATATTTCCCCTGTTATTTTTAACATTACCCGCTATTGCTAATGAACAATCATGGGATGGTACTGTATTAGGGTTTGAACCTGCCCCTAAAGGGCTATTTGGCGACATGCTTGGCATTCGCCCTATTTTATCGGATCATGGTTTTTCATTTCATAGTAATTATTTAAGCCAAGTTGCCTATAATGCAAGTGGCGGTTATGATGATGATAAATACACCGCTTATATTGACCAATTTGCCTTCACCTTTACCCAAGACCTAGAGCGGTGGACAGGCATCCCAGATGCTCGTATTGAAGGGAATATTGTTAACCGCAATCACAATGATGACCTCACCTTAAAACGGGTTCAAGACCCACGAACTCCTAATTATGACCAAACCCAAGAAAGTGCTGGCGGTGGTTCTATTACACGCTTAGGTTGGCTAACTTTCGCCCGAAGTTTTGACGAACGCCGTCTCACTTGGCGTATTGGCATGATGAATAAAGTACAAGAATTCGACCAAATTATTCCATGTGATTTTCAATTGCGCACCCAGTGTGGTGGTAAATCTGCAAATGCTCTTGTCTGGAGTAACTGGAATATTCACACGTGGGGAACCACTGTCAGCTATAAAATCACACCAGAGGTGACTATTAAAACAGGGGTTATGGAACAAAATCCTCAAGCAACTGATAGAAGCCACGCTTGGAGCTGGTCAACTAAAGGCAGTAAAGGCATTGTATTACCTTTAGAGGTCGAAAGCCGCACTTTCGTCAATGGGTTACCGGGGGCCTATAATGTAGGATTATTGTACACCAATGCCAAACAGCAAGATCTCTACAAAGATAAAACCTACCACAGCACATGGTTTATCTATGGTGGCATGAACCAACAATTAACTCGCCACCAAGACGACCCCAATAGAGGTTTAAGTTTATCCTTAAGTGGAAGCTACCACGATGAACGTAGTAATTTTATGAATTATGTGGTTTCAAGTTCCTTGCGTTATCGTGGATTATTCGATGCAAGGCCTGAAGACTGGGTGGGTTTAGGTGTTTCTTATATTGAATTAAGTGATCACTTTGCCAAAGGCCAAAAACAGTATAACCAACAATTTGGCATCACAGATTACCATGACCCTTTCTTTCGCCCTATAACCTCTAACGCGTTTAACGCAGAACTGTATTACCGTTTCAAACCGGTTTCTTGGCTAGAGCTACAACCTGATGTCCAATACTGGCACAATCCAGGGGGGATTAAGCAAACCTCTGATGCATGGGTACTCGGCTTAAAAACCGTCGTCACTTTCTAAACATATCAGGCCTGAAAGCTAAACTTACCGGCTATCAGGCCAATAATTTTCCGCCATCTTTCGCAGCTTTGATTTTTCCCTGTAATACCCTATTCTGTGTTTAATTTCTTAATCTATCGTTCTAGCTAGGCTGATAAATGACTCGCACTCAACGCTTACTGACTTTATTGCAAATACTCAAAGAAAACCGCTACCCCATTACGGCAGAAGCTCTTGCTTCTCAGCTACAAGTCAGTATCCGCTCTATTTACCGAGATATTGAGTCGTTACGCAACCAAGGCGCTGAAATCTTAGGTGAGGCGGGTATTGGTTACCAACTAAAAACCGGCTTATTATTGCCTCCACTCACTTTCGATGAAAATGAACTGGAAGCACTGGTTTTAGGTTTGCGCTGGGTTAAAAGTAATGCCGATAGAGAGCTAAAAAACTCAGCAATACGTGCCATTAGTAAAATAAATGCTGTCGTAGCAGGTAATTCACAGAAAATCTTAAACCAAAACACCTTGTTTGCGCCCACCACACATTTCCATGAAATAAACGATATTATTGCTAAAGACTTGCGCCTAAGCTTGCGCGAAGAATGTAAAGCTCAAATTATTTACCTAGATGGCCAGAACCAACAGAGTGAACGAATTATTTGGCCGATTGCAATTGGTTATATGAAAGATTCCCAAGTACTCGCCGCTTGGTGTGAATTACGGGAAAGTTATCGCCATTTTCGTTTAGACCGCATTCAATCCTATCGTGCCCTTGAGCATAAACTCCCCTACCCTAAAAATTATTTGCTTGAACGATGGAGTAAAGAAGTCCTCTGCGTGTCTACTGACAATTTCTGACACAGCTCTACCTTATAGTAAGTGCTCAACTTCTTATAAGGGAATAATCATGAGCGAACTGGTGCTTTTTACTAATTCAATGTCACGCGGTAATACTGTTGACCTACTGTTAAAAATTTTAGATGTTCCTTATAAACGTATTGAATTAGATTATGGTGCAGATATGCACACGGCCGAATATTTGGCAATTAACCCAATGGCAAAAGTCCCAGCATTGGTTGATGGTGAGGCTATCGTCACTGAAACAGCGGCGATTTGTTTATATTTAGCGGACAAATTTATTGAAAAAGGCTTAGCTCCTGCACTTAACGACGCCAAGCGTGCTGATTATTATCGATGGTTCCTCTTTACCGCGGGCCCAATAGAAACTGCGTTCACAATTAACGGCCTTAATATTCAGCTCAATGAAGAACAACAAAAATCATCTGGATTTGGTTCTGTTGAACGCACAATGGCGTGCTTAGAAACCGGTTTAAATAACGCTAAACCTTTTATTTGTGGCGAGCAATTCACCGCAGTGGATGTGTATGTAGGGGCATTTGTAATATTCTTCACTAAATACAATATGATGGAAGTCACACCAGCAATGAAAGCTTACATGAAAAGCTTGTCAACTATTCCTGAAATTGCCGAGCTACTCGCGTAATCCCCATGTAAAAAGAGCCAAGTTATTAACTACTTGGCTCTTTTATTCATTAACAGTATAACCAATATTATTCGTATGCTTAACGCATAGTCACAAACTCTTCCGCTGCGGTTGGGTGAATAGCCACAGTGTTATCAAAGTCTTTCTTGGTTGCGCCCATTTTTAACGCTACTGCAAAGCCTTGCAGAATTTCATCCATACCAAAACCAATGCCATGAATACCGACAATTTTTTCTTCTTCACCCACACAAATTAACTTCATACGGCAAGGTTGACGATGAGAAGTTACCGCAGTATACATGGCTGTGAAAGACGATTTATAAGTTTTCACATTTTCAGCGCCATATTTTTCAACGGCTTCTGGCTCAGTTAAACCCACAGTGCCAATTGGTGGGTGTGAAAATACTACCGTTGGAATATTACTGTAATCTAAATGTTCATCTGGTTTATTATTAAATAAACGTTCGGATAAACGACGCCCTGCCGCAACAGCCACAGGAGTCAATTCAACAGCACCAGTATTATCACCCACTGCATATACACCAGCGACATTGGTATTTTGGTATTTATCCACTTTGATGTAGCCTTTCTCATCCAGCTCAACACCCGTGGCTTCAATATTCAGGTTATCCGTCATTGGCTCACGACCAATAGCCCAAATCAATGCATCAACTGTATGCTCTTGGCCATTTTCCAATTTTAACGTTAAAGAACCATCGGCATTTTTTACCACTTCTTTTGGAATAGACTCTGTGTGCAGTTTTGGCCCTTCCGTGTTCATAACTTCAACCAGCGTTTCTACAATCAGAGGGTCGAATGAACGCAGTGGCGCATGTTTACGAACAAATAAGTGTGCTTGCGCACCGAGTCCATTTAAAACACCTGCCAATTCAACAGCGATATAACCCGCACCCACCACAGCAACACGCTTTGGTAGCGCTTCCAGCTCGAAGAAACCATCAGAAGTCATACCATACTCTGCACCAGGGATAGCAGGGATCACAGGGCGACCACCGGTGGCAATTAAAATATGATCCGCGGTATAAGTTTCGCCATCCACTTCAACAGTATGTGCATCAACAAAACGAGCAAAACCACTGATCACATCAACTTTATTATTGCCAAGAACGCGGTCATAAGATTGATGAATGCGATCAATATAAGCAGTACGGCTATCAATTAATGTTTTCCAATCAAAACGATTAATTGTCGTATCGAAACCATAGTCAGGACCATAATTACGAATGGCTTCAGAAATTTGTGCCGCATGCCACATAACCTTTTTCGGTACGCAACCTACGTTCACACAAGTTCCACCTAATGCTTTAGCCTCAATTAAGGCACATTTTTGCCCATACATTGCTGCACGGTTCATCGACGCAATACCACCGCTTCCGCCACCAATTGCAATATAGTCGTAATGTTTGCTCATAATTTGGTTATTCCCATTGATTGAATGACTCATTGATTCATTTTCTCGCATCATGCTATTGATTGCCATGGCATGAATAGCGTTTTATGATAGCTAATACCTGTTAATTCAATTGGCTATACCTATCCTATTGTGCGAATTATTCTGGTACAACCCACTCAACTAAAGTATGCCCTATACCTTCAGGCACCAGTGTTTTATGTAACCAAGGCAGCACATTTTTCATTTGCTGTTCCAATTTCCACGGTGGGTTGATGACAATCATACCCGATGCCGTCATGCCGCGTTGGTCGCTGTCAGGTCGCACAGCCAATTCGATTTGTAAAATTCTGCGGATCCCTGTTGCTTCTAATTGATTAAGCATACGTTTTATTTGTTGGCGCAACACGACGGGATACCAAATTGCATAGGTTCCCGTTGCAAAACGTTTGTACCCTTCAACCACACCTTTAACGACCGCTTCATAGTCTGTTTTCATTTCATAAGGTGGGTCCATCAACACAAAACCTCGACGACTTTGTGGTGGTAACTTTGATTTTAATTGTTGATAGCCATCTTCTTTAGAAACTTGTGCTCGATTATCACGTGAAAACTCAGTACGTAATAACGGATAATCGCTCGGATGTAATTCCGTTAATACCAGTTTATCTTGCTCACGCAATAAATATTTGGCTAATAAAGGCGAGCCCGGATAATAACGCAAACGGCCATTATCATTGAGCTTACGTACAATACTCATATAGGGCTGTAATTCCTCAGGTAAATCTGGTTGCTCCCATATCCGCGCAATCCCTTCGAGGTATTCACCTGTTTTTTCTGCATGTTCACTGGTTAGTTGATAACGACCTGCACCTGAATGCGTGTCTAAATACAGAAAAGGTTTTTCTTTCTCTTTTAGAGACTCAATAATCAAACTCTGTACCGTGTGTTTTAACACATCGGCATGGTTGCCTGCGTGAAAGCTGTGACGATAACTTAACATGTAACGTTTATTTCCTGAGGAAATTCAACACTAGCCAAATAAGATGACTACTATTAAATAGGTGCTTTAAAGAGTGCCTTTTTGAACAAAAAATAGGCCGGATTAATTCTTCAGCCTCATTATAGCTAAATTTAGCCACAATTGTCACAGTGAAGGCAGCGCTAAAATTCACATGACCTAAATGAAATAAAACGCTATCCTAAATACAAATTTCAACATAACCAGGGGTAAATCATGAAGAAGCTACTGATAGTAACCACAGCTTCCGCTTTGTTTTTTGTAAGTTCATCAGTCATGGCAGCTAAAACACAAAATGGCTGCGACATTAAAAAACAAAGAATTGAAGCACAGATAAAATACGCGAAACAGCATGGCAACCAATACCGTGTTCGCGGCTTAGAAGAAGCGTTAGATAACGTTAATCGTTATTGCACCCCAGAGTCTTTATATCGTGATAGCCAAAAGAATGTCGACGAAAAACGTGAAAAAGTGCAAGAACGCGAAGCTGAATTAAAAGAAGAAAAGCAACAAGGTAATGACCTCAAAAAGATTAAAAAACGTGAACGCAAATTAGCTGAAGCGCAGGCTGAATTAAAAGAAGCACAAGACGAGATGCAGATATACAAAGGGGCTCTTTAATTTTGATATATTCCCTTTTTCCTGATTAATGAATTGGTTACTTTCACTGCACAATATCATTCCAATGACATTTGTTTATCTAAAAAATAGGCATTGGGATGAAGTTACCCTTTATTTTAGGCTATAGTATTGTGCATATCATTCATAACTAGCCACTGAACAAGGCCAAAGTAAGACAGTTTTCGTTGCAGGAAAAGGGGATTAAATGTCGAATATGCAGGAAGAAGAACAAAAAGATAGCAACAAGCTGAAAGCGACACTGAATAAAAGTATTGATGGCAGTAAAAAAGCGCTCACATTCTCAATGCGTGTTGTTAATTTTATTTGTGCAATTCCATTTATTGCACACCTCATTCGAACCGCACAACGTTTTACTGACCGTATGGGAAACCAGTTTGGTGCCGCAATTACCTATTTCTCATTTCTATCGTTAATTCCTGTTTTAATGTTTTCATTTGCAGCTGCGGGTTTTGTCTTAGCCAGTAACCCTGAACTACTTGAAAAATTAGTCCGAGGAATTTCTGCAAATATTACTGACCCAACCCTAGCTAATACATTAGAAAGAACCATCGATACTGCAATTCGCCAACGTACGACGGTCGGGTTAACCGGTTTAGCCTTAGCTGTATATTCAGGGGTCAACTGGGTAAATAACTTACGTTTAGCTATTTTGGCTCAATCGCGCCCTGTATGGGAGCGAAATGAAGATGAGCACGAAAACATTATTTTCCGCTATATCCGCGATTTTTTTGCTTTGATTGGTTTGCTGATCGCATTGGTTGTCACAATCATGCTCACTTCAGTGGCCGGTTCTGCACAAGCAACCATTGTCAGCACATTAGGGCTTGATGGTATCGAGTGGTTAAAACCTGCGTGGACACTAATAGGGTTAACTATTTCTATCATGGCTAATTTCCTATTATTTTTATGGATTTTTTGGATTTTACCTCGTATGCAACATCGTCGTCGGTCCCTCATCAAAGGGACTTTTCTGGCTGCCATCGGGTTTGAAATTATTAAATCAATCATGACATGGATTTTACCGAACCTAGCGTCATCTCCTTCCGGTGCAGCATTTGGTTCAGTACTAGGTTTAATGGCTTTTTTCTACTTTTTTGCCCGTTTAACCCTATTTTGTGCAGCATGGATAGCTACCGATGAGCAAAAAGACTCATTGCCTACCGAAACAACGCTTTAATCATCCAATTAGGGCAGCGATAATCGCCGCCCTACTATTTACACAATTTATCCATTCATCTCTTCAACCCACGTTTTCACAAGCAAGGCGGCTGGCATTTCGCGTATTTTCACTAGGTTTTTCCCTGCCCAATGAGCAGAAAAGTCATCACACCCCAACTGACTTGCTGCGGCATTTAACTGTTTTGCAATATCATAAGCAATTGGATAATCAGGTAATTCATTTATTTTATAATCAAGGCCTATTTGCGTAAATTGATTCGCAATCCCCCTTGCCGGCCGCCCTGAGATTACAGTTGTTAAAGTGGTGGTATCCGTTGTCTGGCTTTTCAATTTTTGCCGATAGCTACTATTTGCGGCAGATTCAGGACACAAAATAAACGCCGTTCCCAACTGCGCTGCGGCTGCACCGCCATCTAATGCCCCTTTGATATCATAACCATCCATCATTCCCCCTGCTGCAATAATAGGTAACTGGGTCTGTTTTATAAGTAATGATACCAATGCGTTAGTCGTTAATTGTTCATCTTGCATATTTACATCAAATATACCGCGATGCCCACCAGCCTCAATACCTTGAGCAACAATTGCATCAATCCCGGCCTGTTCTATTAACTGGGCTTCTTGCAAATTAGTCGCGGTGGCTAAGGTATAAATGCCTTGCGACTTTAATTGCTGTACGACCTCGGCTGAAGGGATATTAAAATGAAAGCTGACTGAAGCTGGTTTCATCTCTAACAACATCGCCAACATTTCAGAGTTACCTAAAAAAGTTTGGTAGATTTCATTAAGATGAGTTGGAGGAGCCGTATTAAACTGAGCAAAGTAAGGCGCCAGATATTCTATCCATGCGCGTTCATTAGTTTGGTTGCGTTTTGGTGGTTGATGACAAAATAGATTCACATTGAATGCCTTATCTGTCAGTGCCTGTGTTTGAGCTATCACCTGACGTGCTTGTTCAACTGTGCTTGCCCCTAACCCTAATGAACCTAACCCACCGGACTCAGAAACTGCCGCCACTAATGCAGGTGTAGACACCCCCACCATCGGTGCTTGAATGATAGGATAGCGTAAGCCTAACCGGTGTAAAAATGCATTTTCTTTAGCCATTTTCTTTCCTTTATTGTAATGTCGGGATACACTTTACTTTCTTACATTGAGAATGAATATAGCACTATATTCACATAAAGAGAAAATGAACACTGAAACTCTTAAAATATTCTGTACCGTTGCTGCTGAGCTCAATATCACCCGCGCAGCTGCACGTTTAGGTCGCGTACCATCGAATATCACAACACGAATTCAACAATTGGAGTCAAATCTTGGCGAACTGTTGTTTATTCGGCAAAATAAACGCCTTGAACTTTCAGAGGCTGGTAGGCAATTTCTTGATTATGCTTATCGGTTATTAGCCCTTGAGGAAGAAGCTCGCCATGTCATTAGTGGGGGGCGAGAAGGTGGGCAGTTGCGTATTGGAAGCATGGAAAGTACGGCGGCTTGTCGGCTACCCATACCTTTAGCACAATTTCATCAGCAAAACCCAAATACTAAATTGTTATTACGTACTGGGTCTTCACTTTCATTGCTAGAACAAGTCAATAGCGGCAAACTGGATTGTGCGTTTGTCGCACTGCCTTCTGCGCTATATGAACCTAACCAACTCTCACAAATGGGGATCAAGACCGAGGTCATTTGGCAAGAAGAATTGCAATTGTTGCTTCCTGAACATGAATATTCAGCAACCATTGTAAATCAAGTTAAAACCCGTTGTTTAGCGGCTTTTGCACAAGGGTGTAGCTATCGGAATATTGCGGAGCAATGGTTAAATATTCCAGCAAGTTTCGATTGGAATGTACAAGAAATGAACTCTTATCACGCGATGGTGGCTTGTGTTACCGCAGGGAGCTGTGTGGCACTTCTTCCAAAAAAATTAATCGAATCAATGCCTGTTTCATCTTTAAAATTAGGCAGAATTACAGTGACTCACTGTGATACCCTTTTGATTTACCGCGAAAATTACCATGTCCCTGCTTTTAGCGCATTTAAAGCGTGTATTAGTGCATCTAGTCATGATTAATATAGTGCCTTCATTATAATGGGTATACGGATTTAATGGTTGATGGGGCACCTTTACCCCACCAACCTGATACCATTATCAGATGGTTGATAGATCGACCCCGTAGTTGAGTTCCTCTGCGAAGTCCGGCAGTCCGTAACCGATGGTTTTCTTGTAGAACGGAGAGACCTTCGCGGTCGGGGCCTTCTTCTTGTGCTTCGTGGTGTAGAGCATTCGTGCCCGCATCACCTCGAAGGAGTAACCACGTCCTTCACGGTTCTTGTCCTTGGCCAGTCGGTTGATGGACTCCGTGTAAGCGTTGGTGACGGGCATGTCCGTCTCGAAGTAGGTCATGATCTCTTCGCGCCAGTTGCCTACAGCCCTGACCAGATCGCTCCAGACTTCCTTCTGGCCCTTCGGGATGGTGGCTATCCACTCGTCCAGGGCGGCTTCTGCCTGGGGCCGTGTGGTAGCGTCCCAGATGCCGTAGAAACGTTCCTTGTGCTCGTAGGCGGCCAGCAGTTGTGGGAATGCGCCGGTCCAGGTCTCCATGATGAGGCGTTCCCGGTTTGAGACTTCGTGAGCGCGTTTCAGCAGGATTTTCCGGTCACCCTTGAGGGTTCGGCTCTGGGAGGGCATCAGCTCCTTCCTGAGGCCCTTGCGCACCTTCTCCAGGGCATCGTTGGCCATGCGCACCACATGGAACTTATCGACCACGATGCGGGCCTGTGGCAGCACCGCCTTGACCGCTGCTCGGTAGGGATTCCACATGTCCATGCTGACGATCTTGACCTTCTGCCGGTCTTTCATCTTCATCAGGTAGTTGGTCACCACGTCCTGACGGCGGGTGGCCAGCAGGTCGAGCAGGGTCCTCTCCTCGATGTTGGTCAGGATGCAGCGGTAGCGCTTGTTCAGGTACAACTCGTCAATGCCGAGAATGCGGGGCGTCTCGAAGCGGTGCCAGCGCCCCAGGAATTCGGCGCGGGCGTTGAAAATGTCGCGTACCGTCTTCTCGTCCAGGCCCGTGGTATCAGCCACGTAGGCGTAGGGGTGATTGAAGGCTTCCTTCTCCACGTACTCATGCAACCGCAGCGTCATGCGGAAGCCGTCCACCATCTCCGGTAGCTGGGGCCTGAAGGTGGTCTTGCAGGCCCGGCAGGTGTACCGGCGACGAACTACCCAGAGGGTGACCCGCTTGCCGTGGATGGGCAGGTCACGATAGGGAACATCACGCTTGCCGAACCGCACGAACTCACCCTGCACGCAGCACCCCTCGCAGGCTACTGGTGTAGGTGCTTCAAGCCGAAAATGTATGTCTTCATTCTGCTCATCAGAATCCACCAACTGGTAACCAGGAAGGCTTAACGAATTAATCATCTCCCGCCTTGATCAGAAAAACAGGTAGGTGGCGTAACCGGCAATCATCGCCATAGCAAAAATGACTGCTAAAAACGCCGCTAAAAGCTTCAGCGTGAACAAAGAGCGCAACAGAATGAGCTCAGTCAGGCTGGCTCCGGCACTGCCGATGATCAACGCAAGCACCGTCCCGGCACCCACGCCTTTGGCCATCAGAGCCGCTGCCAGAGGTATGACGGCTTCAGCGCGAATATACAACGGCACGCCGATGACAGCGGCAACTGGAATGGCAAAGGGATTATCTGGGCCTGCATACTGCTCCAATAAGTCAGTGGGCATGAAACCATAGATCACGCTGCCAATCGCAATAGCGATGAGCAGGTAAGGCAACACATCGATAAAGTCCGACCAAGCTTCCCGCCACACACCATTGTACTTCCCTTCTTTCTTAACCGTGACAGTGGGTTGACTGTCACAGCATTCGCTAGACGTAGAGACTGTTGTCTTCCTATCAGCCCCGCAAGAAGCCGTCTTCGGAGTGGTGTCGCAGCTGTTGGTGCCGCAACTCGATGCGGTCGATGTAGCACTGCACGGGCTTGCTGATGAACTACATCCACTGCTCTCTTGTGTCGCCGTCCGGCGCACATAACGCTCGAAGCCAAGCGTGTGAAGCAGCCATCCGGCACCTACCGCGACCACCAAAGCGGCGAGCACATAGATAGCAGTAAGTGTCCATCCAAACGTGGCAACCAGCAGGCCGACGACGATAGGATTCAGCAACGGAGATGTGAAAAGAAACACCATCATCGGCCCAAAACCGGCCCGTGCCTGAATCAACCCTTTCAACATGGGGATAGTCGAGCAACTACAGAAGGGCGTTATAGCTCCTAAACCAGCAGCAAGAAAATAGCCTCGCTTCCCACTGGAAGTCAGTAACGCTTCCACCTTGGATGGTGGGATGTGACGTTGAAGAACTCCGACCAGCAAGCTAATGCCAATGAATAAAACCGATAGCTCGATAGCGAGAAAGGCGAACATGCCTAGAGCGTCTTGGAGTTGAGGTGACATTCAATATTACTCCTATATTTCTAGTTTTATCGAAATGATGTACGCAGTCTACTTGCGTTTATCCGACCTGTCAACTATAATTCTAGAAACATCGAATTATTGGGGCGTGCTATGGATCACGAAAAGGTTGCAGCCAGCTTAGCTGAGCTAGGGAATAGTCACCGACTGTCCGTGTTCCGCTTTCTGGTCAAAGCTGGCCATGATGGGGCTTCGGTCGGAGATATCCAGAAGGGGCTGGGTATTCCTGCTTCGACGCTATCACATCACCTTGCGCGCATGGCCAAGGTAGGGCTGATCCGGCAGGAGAAACATAGCCGCACGATTGTCTGTATACCCGAGTATGGGCACCTAGAGAATTTGATCGGTTTCTTACAAGAGGAATGTTGTGCAGGTGTCCGGATTGCGCATGAACCAGAACCGCTTTGACGCTTGCCCAGCTCTCGCTGTCCTCCCTAGTCAGCATCGCTATGAAGACTCAGGCGAAGGTGGAAACAGAAAATTGGCAGTAGAGTAGGCTGAAGAGGATCAATCAGATAATCCGCTGAGAAAGATTTTCTTCTTTACATCTTTGACATTTTATCAACCAGAAATTCCGGATACCCATTATAATTACCTAACATGGGGTCATGATGACTAGCTTTGTGAAACAACTTGAAGAATTAACCTGTGGGGTTGTTCTCTATTATCACAACCAGACGAAAAGCAGTGTTGCTAGTTTCTGTTCTAGGGGATCAGACCTTGCAGGCTCCCCACTCACTGTCGATACACCACTACGGATAGCGAGTAATACAAAAACCTTTACCGCGGCAGCGATTTTACGACTTGCTGAATTAGGCAAACTGAGCATCAATGATGCTATCTCTAAACATATCGACCCAAAATATAATTTATTACTAAGTGCCCAATATGACACGAATGCAATTACCGTGCGTCATTTACTCAATCACAGTAGCGGGCTATTAGACCATGCTGATGCCGACTACCTAACTGAAGTTCTCAAACGCCCTAATTATCAGTGGAGCCGTGCAGAGCAATTAGAAATGTACATCCACAAGCAGTTTCCATTTTTTCCACCTGCTAAATCGTACATCTACTCAGATACTGGCTATATTTTGTTGGGGGATATTATTGAGCGAATAACAGGCAAATCACTTGGTCTAGCAGTAAGAGAATTACTCAAATTTGATTCAATTGGACTAGAAACTGCCTATTGGGAACATCTAGAATCTCCCCCAACAATAGCAGCACCTAGATCACGCCAATATTTAGGGAAGTTGGAAGGGACACATATCCACGCCTCTATGGATGCTTATGGCGGTGGTGGTTTAGTGATGTCATCAAAGCAGATGGCAGTGTTTTTAGAGGCGCTTTTCGGGGGGGCTATTTTTTCATCGCCAGCGACCCTAACAACCATGTTAAGTACCGGCCCCCATGATGGAGCAGAAAATTATCGACTCGGCATTATGGCAAATGTTGTTAACGGCATTACCTTATATTCTCATTTAGGTTTTTGGGGCTCTGTGGCTTATTACTCCCCTCAAACAAAAACAAGTGCCGCAGGGTTTGTCGATAACAGGGGTTCACGAGAAATACTAATAACGGCTATTGAATCGTTACTAAGCCAACAAGTTTGAAAAAGGATAGCCAATGGCGACCAACGGCTACCCTTCATCATTTATTGTGCAACGGCCGGTTTAGCAGGCACGAGATCTGTTTGCGTGGCAGTTGATGTGGAGGCTTGTGGCCAAAGTGCTTTAATAAATTTTTGGCGAATTTGTTCCGCATCCATTGTTTGTTTATCTTTTGGCTGCGATAAAACAAAAGCTGCTTCTTGCGATAATAAGCGACGCGCTTCCATGTTAACTTGCTCAAGGCTTTGCGATGCTAAAAAAGACTGCCTTAAACGTTGATACTGTTCGGGAGCAATATCAACGACCCCATTTTGCTGGGAAATCAAACGCTGACTAATCAAAACATCAGTGCTAGTGCGGGCATAGGCAGCAAACAATTGCGATAGCTGCACCTGTTTTTCTTTCATCATGTCATCAAACAGCTCGGCAGGGATACCATTTTGGTTAATTGTAGCTAACTCATTAATGACAATATCAGTCACCGCGGCCATTTTTTCGGGTGCAGCACTGACAGATAGCGTACAAGTGGCTTTCTGGTATTGCACACGACAATCAAGCCCGGGGACCACTTCACCTTGGTTAAATTTTTGATTAAACGTTTTTTGCAAAGAACGATAAACCGCTTCGCGCGCTAAGTCACTTGCCCAATAACGTAATAATATATTTGAGTCTTTAATTGGTAACCAATCGATATCCCAAATCAAAGAAAGGGTATCCTGCGCCAGTTGCTCTTGTAAAATATCAATAGATTGTGGTTTTACCGTCGATAGCACCGCGACAGAAACAGGCTCAGAGCGTCTGCCTTCTAGAGATGAAAAAGTTTGCGATATCGAGTCAGATAACATCCGAGAATCCACATGACCAGCAACGTATAACGTCATCACATCCGGCGTATACCATTTTTGGTAAAAAGCGTTCACGCTTTCGAGATCGACATTGTCATTTGGTTTTTGGCCAGGGTCATAACCCATCATCGCAGAACCTTTTAAACGAGCTCGCCAAACTGGGTCGCTTGCATTTAAAGGCAGTGTTGCAACAGGCACGTTTTCAGCTGTTAAGCCATTATGCAGTGTCGTTTCGGTATATTCGGCTTTCACTACAGAGGTAGCTAGCCAACTCAATGCTTGCTTGATTAAATCAGGCCTGTTGTTAGGTAAACTTAAGCTGTAAGTTGTGTAATCATAAGAAACAACCGCAGGTGGAATTGGCATGTCTGGGTCTGTTGCCTGACGCCAAAACTCTTGTAACGTTGCGGTTGGAAATGTTTCAGTCTGATGATACAACGCCATTTTAGGAATTAAATAACTGTACCCTTTCTCACTCGCTTTTTCTGTTAATGAACCTGTTTTAATTGCTAATCTGAGTTGGATACGGTCATTTGGACGCTGTGGTGTTTGTAATAATTGCCAGCTAAAGCCATTTTCTAGCTTTCCTTGCTGCCATGCTGGATCAGGTTGCAGAGATTCAGCGCTTGCAAATTGAGTCACTGATAATAATACAACACTGATAATATACCGAACTTTCAAGCCCTGCATGTAAACCCCTATGTGTTTTATATCTTTATATTTAACCGCAAATTACGACAGGTAAATTAACGAAAAGCGTGAACTTACCGGGTTAAACAATACCGTTTGGCTTTATCCAATTTTAATTTTCACCACTATAACGATATTAGACCATAAAGCTGAGTTCATGTTCATGGCTTAGTCTGAATTTTGCTGTTTTCTTTGACGGTTGTAACCTTTTGCAAGTAACCCAAGCTCATCATCATGATGATATTCAGAAACAACCAGCTGATTAACTTGATCATTTGTCTGTAACTCGATAGCCATTTTACGCAATGGCCTGACAATCATCCTGCTGACACACCACGTCATTGCAATAGCAATGATAAGCACCAACAATAAGTAAGTCGTTGTCATCAATGCCAGTGTGTTTAAAGCAAACCGATATACACGATTAGGGTCGACTTGTAAGGTTAAATACCCTTGAGGCTTCGCTTGCAATACAGCATTGCCGTATGCATATAAAGGTACCGTCATTTCGACTGGAATGCCGACAAAGTAAGTCGCCCACTCGGGGATTGGCTTCGGTGTTGCAAAACTTAAATTCATCACCGTTGCATTATCAACCGTCACAATCGCATTACCCATAATACCTGATGTCTTTAAGCTAATGAGTAATCTTTTCGCCTCGCTAAGGTCCGAACTTAGCAATGCGTCGGTTAATGGTTTCTGAATTTGTACAACAGCATTACTAAGCTGGTCTAAATAATCTTGCTTACGTTGTTCGATTAAGTAGCTGAATTGGATAGCTAAAAAAAGCGCGAGAGAGAGTAACGTAATTCCAAAGAATACGATCATACTTTTTAACGTTAGTGAGCGTTGGACCTGTGTGTTCATTTGACCACAACCTTCCTAATCAAGCAGCTTTTTAAAGAAAAATAGAAACGTCAATCAGTATACTTGATTTTATCCCCAAAAGAGTAATTTAAAAAGAAAGATTGGATATTTAGGATAAACGATATCCTAAAGAGAATTAAATATAAAATAGAAGAGAAAAACGGCAGAAAGTCAGACTTTCCGCCGTATTAAACATTAACTCACGACAACAGATTGTTTCTCGTCTTCATCAACAGCAAAACACGCTACCAACTGTTGGTCATACTCATTTAATGTCGGCTGGAACTGAGTACATTGGCCAAAAGCTCTACGGCAACGAGCCGCGAAAGCACAGCCTGGAGGTGGGTTCAGTGGGCTCGGCAATTCCCCTGTTAACTTAATACGTTCACGCCTTGAGTCTGGGTTTAACCTTGGTGTTGCAGATAACAAGGCTTGTGTATAAGGATGCAAAGGGTTATTAAAAATCTGCTCTTTCGTGCCTTTTTCAACGCAACGTCCTAAATACATTACCATGACCTCATCAGCAATATGCTCAACCACAGATAAGTCATGGGAAATAAACACATAAGACAAGCCAAGATCCTGTTGTAAATCCATCATCAAGTTTAATACCTGAGCGCGAACAGAGACATCCAGCGCAGAAACAGGCTCATCTGCAACAACAATGTCTGGGTCAAGCATTAAACCTCGTGCTATCGCAATACGTTGTCTTTGCCCTCCCGAGAACATGTGTGGGTATCGGCTATAATGTTCTGTTTTTAAACCTACTTTTGCCATCATTGATAATACTTTTTCTTTGCGCTGTTCTTTCGATAGCGAAGTATTAATCAATAAAGGTTCTTCTAAAATTTGCCCCACCTTTTTACGGGGATTCAATGAGCCGTATGGGTTTTGGAAAACAATTTGAATTTTCTGACGGCGCAGCTTCTCCGCTGATTTATCTCTAATCAGCAAATTTTGATCTTGATAATACAATTCGCCATCAGAAGGTTGCTCTATCATCGTTAATAAACGACCAAGTGTGGATTTACCACACCCCGACTCCCCAACTACGGCTAGCGTTTTACCTTTCTCTAATTCAAAAGAAACCCCATCTAACGCTTTAAGGGTTTTCTCCGCAGAAAAAAAACCACTTTTAACAGAATAATACTTTTTCAAATCCACGGCTTTTAGCAATGGGGTATGTTGTTTGTCACTCATAATGTTGGCCTCCCCATATCATCTAACGGCATATGGCATTTGACTTGGCGATCACCAACGGTTTGTAACATTGGCTCCTCTTGACGGCACTTATCCGTTGCGTATGGGCAACGTGGATTTAATAAACAACCGACAGGCCTGTCATATTTACCGGGAACAACACCAGGGAGTGATGCTAAACGTGATTTATTCGTTGCAAACTCAGGTAATGCTCTCAATAGTGCTTGGGTATAAGGGTGACGTGGGTGTTTAAAAATATCACTCGCTTTTGCTGATTCAACCACCTGCCCTGCATACATCACGATGATATGGTGTGCAGCTTCAGCCACAAGTGCAAGGTCATGGGTGATCAACACTAACGCCATGTTTTCTTGCTGTTGTAGCTCCAAAAGTAGCTCAATAATCTGCGCTTGAATTGTGACATCCAAAGCTGTTGTTGGCTCATCAGCAATCAACAGTTTAGGGCGACAAGCAATCGCCATTGCAATCATCACCCGCTGACTCATCCCACCTGATAATTGATGGGGATAGACATCCAAGCGTGATTGAGGATCAGGGATACCTACCATGTCGAGTAAATCGACAGCCCGCTGTTTCCGTGTGCTTTTACTGCCGCCTTGATGCACTTTGAGTGCTTCCATGATTTGATAACCCACGGTAAAACATGGGTTTAGGCTGGTCATCGGGTCTTGGAAAATCATCGCGACATCCGCACCAATAATTTGTCTACGTTCTTTTTCAGGCATAGACAATAAATCGCGTCCATCAAACTCCAACGATTCTGCCATCACTTTCCCGGGGTAATCAATTAACCCCATGATGGCAAGTGAGCTAACCGATTTCCCAGAACCAGATTCACCGACGATACCAACGACTTGCCCTTTATCAACGCTATAACTGATACGATCAACCGCGCGAAATGGCGCTTTTCCATCGCCAAAATGAACCGAGAGTTGTTCTACATTTAACAGTGCCATTAGATTACCTCATCACTGCTTGAGTTTTGGATCGAATGCATCGCGTAAACCATCACCCATCAGGTTAAACGCAAGCACCGTCAGTAAAATCGCCAGTCCTGGGAAAGTCACCACCCACCATGCACTCTGTGCAAACTGCAGCACATCAGACAGCATAGTTCCCCACTCAGGAGTTGGTGGCTGAGCGCCCATACCGAGGAAACCCAAAGCAGCCATATCTAAGATAGCATTCGAAAAACCTAAAGAGGCCTGTACAATCAATGGAGCCAAACAGTTAGGTAAAATATTCACAAACATTTGACGTATTGAGCCTGCACCAGCAACTCGAGAGGCCGTCACATAATCACGGTTCACTTCCACTAAAACGGCGGCACGCGTTAACCTGATATAGTGAGGTAAAGCAACAAAAGTCAGAGCAATAGACGCATTAACAATAGAAGGCCCAAAAATTGCGACTAAAACTAAAGCCAATAGCAAGCTAGGTAATGCCAACATGATATCAACTACACGCATGATTAGCGCATCAACAATACCACCGAAGTAACCTGCAATTACGCCAATGGTCACGCCCATTATCAAGGACAGCACGACAACCAAGCACCCAACTAATAAAGATAAACGAGCGCCATACATCAAGCGAGAAAGTAAATCACGCCCAACATCATCCGTTCCTAGAATAAACTGCCAGCTCCCACCCTCATCCCAAACTGGTGGAGCCAATAAAAAATCACGAAACTGTTCATCAGGGGCATGTGGTGCTAATACACCCGCAAAAATAGCAATTAGTACCATCAGGATGATATAAAACATCCCAACAACGGCCCCTTTATTACGTTTAAAATAATGCCAAAATTCTTGTAATGGTGTCATCGGCTGTGGGGCGCTGACAACAGTTGGCTCAGTAGATTGAGACATTTAGCGCTCCTTATTTTTTATGACGAATGCGTGGATTTACAATGCCATATAGCAAGTCGACCACTAAGTTAACAAAAATGATCAGCGTTGCCACGAGCAGTACGCCACCTTGTACGACAGGGTAGTCACGACGTTGCAGCCCTTCGATTAACCAACGTCCCAACCCAGGCCATGAGAAAATAGTTTCTGTTAAAATAGCGCCTGCTAACATGACGCCAACTTGTAAACCGATAACCGTTACAACGGGAAGTAAAGCGTTGCGTAGTGCGTGGATTAGGATCACGCGTGCACGGCCAAGGCCTTTCGCTCGCGCTGTTCGAATATAATCTTCGCCTAACACTTCCAACATTGATGAACGCGTCATGCGAACAATAACCGCCAGAGGGATCGTCCCTAATACAATAGAAGGCAATATCAAGTGCTCAACAGCATCAATAAAGTTACCTTCTTCACCCCAAATCCAAGTATCGATTAACATAAAACCGGTCAGTGGGTTTGAATCATCAAGGAAGACCATATCACTCACCCGCCCAGCAACTGGGGTGAGGTCTAATTGCACCGACACTAACATGATGAGCATAATCCCCCACCAAAATATCGGCATTGAATAACCCGTTAAAGAAAGACCAATCGCGGTGTGGTCAAAGATTGACCCACGTTTTACAGCGGCTAAAACCCCAACAGGGATACCAACAGAAACCGCAAAAATCATTGCACAAGTGGCTAATTCAACTGTCGCTAAAAAGCGAGGTAAAAACTCTTCCCAAACACCAATACGGCTTTTTAGAGAAATCCCTAAGTCACCATGAAATATCCCATTAACATAATGCAGATATTGCTTCCAAAGTGGCTGGTCAAGGCCTAACTCAGCCATTAAGTAGGCGTGCCTTTCAGGAGAGATCCCCCTCTCCCCAGCCATGATCATAACTGGGTCACCGGGGATCATGTGAACAAAAGCAAAAGTAAGTAGTGTGATACCGATAAACGTCGGGATCACAAGCCCCAATCGTCGGAGGATAAATTGCAGCATATCCTGAATCTCTTTAATAATGCCGTTGACGGCTCTTAGTCCGTTTGGCTACTCAGAAAATAAATTTTCCGGGTGCTCACAAACAACTGAACTTCTCTGTTTCTTCTAAGTCTTTGGGTTATTGATCCTTCTGGGTGCTGCTTACAGCACGCTTAGATGCAAGAAACCGTTAACATGATTAATTTACAGACTACTTAATACAAAACTCACCGTGCAAAATTATCATCTAGAAGAATACCCCTTAGAGGAGAAAACGCCCCGCGCTGCAAATTAGCAACGAAGGGCATTAACAGATTAGATACGATTACTTCTCAATGTCGACGTTTTCGAAGTGATGTTTACCTAATGGATCAACCACATAGCCTTTCACTTCCTTACGTACCGGTTCAAACACCGTTGAGTGTGCAATGATAAGCGCAGGAGCCTGCTCATTCATTACGACTTGTGCCTGTTTATACAATTCGACGCGTTTGTCATGATCAGCCGTCTGACGTGCAGGTTGGATCAAGTTTTCAAAGCTTTGATTACACCATTTTGAATAGTTAGAACCTTGTTCTTTTGCTGCACAGCTAAATAATGTTGCGAAGAAATTATCAGGGTCACCATTATCACCAGTCCAACCCATCATCACGGTTTGAGGCTCACCATCTTTCGCACGTTTGAGATATTCGCCCCACTCATAGCTCACAACTTTAGATTTAACACCGATCTTTGACCAATCCGCTTGGATCATTTCAGCCATACGGCGCGCATTTGGGTTATACGGACGTTGTACTGGCATTGCCCATAAATCAATCTCAAAGCCATTAGGGAAGCCTGCTTCTGCTAATAATGCTTTTGCTTTTTCAGGGTTATATTCATAATCCTTCACAGCGTCGTTATATCCCCACATTGTTGGCGGGATTAAGTTTTTCGCTTTCTGACCTGCGCCTTGATAAACCGCATCAATGATGGCGTCTTTATTCACTGCCATTGAGAGGGCTTGACGAACTTTTTGGTTATCCAGTGGTTTTTTCTCAACATTATATGAAAGATAGCCAACGTTCAGACCTGGCTGCTCCATCAATGTAATGTTTTTATCTTGCTTCATCCGCTCTAAGTCAGCCGGGTTTGGATATGGCATAACTTGGCATTCATTTTTTTGTAACTTAGCATAACGTACTGAAGCATCCGGCGTGATTGAGAAAACTAAGCGGTCAAGTTTCGGTTTTGTACCCCAATACTGATCATTGGCTTTATACAAAATACGAGAGTCTTTTTGGTATTGCTGTAAAACAAATGGGCCCGTCCCTATTGGGTTTAAGTCCACTTTTTCTGGCGTACCTGCTTTGAGCATTTGGTCCGCATATTCCGCAGAAAGGATTGATGCAAAGTCCATAGCCATATCCGCTAAGAATGGAGACTCAGGGCGAGTTAGCGTAATTTTTACTGTGTTATCATCAACTTTTTCAACTTTATCAATGATTTTGTCCATATCCATGCCCATAAAGTACTCATAGCTACCACCTGATACTTTATGATATGGGTGATTAGCGTCTTTTTGGCGCATAAATGTGTAGATCACATCATCTGCATTGAAGTCACGGCTTGGCTTAAATTGTTTATTAGAGTGCCATTTAACCCCTTTGCGTAAATGGAAGGTATATACCTTGCCATCATCACTTACTTCCCAGCTTTCAGCTAAGCCAGGTGCGATCTCTGTTGTCCCTAATTTAAATTCAACTAAACGGTTATATAATGGGATTGAACTTGCATCATACGTTGTTCCAGAAGTAAAGAGTTGAGGGTTAAAACCTTCAGGAGAACCTTCTGAACAATAAACTAATGTTTTTGCTTGTACTGAGGCCGATACAGCCAATGCTGCTAATGTTAACCCTACAGTAAGTAGACCTGTCTTTTTAATAGAGCGCATCTGTATGCTCCTATGTTGTTTTTGCTTAATGCCTAAACCCGTCATATAAATGACAGATGTAGTATCTGTATTTTTTGTTATTCATTGTGCAATTAATCAACTGTCACTCACTTCGTCAATAGCCATATTTGCTACACACCCACAACTCTCGTAACATATTAGAAACATTTGTCACGCTAAATTAGCTTAATATATTACCAATCAAGACAAAAGGCAGACGTTATAACCACATTATTATTGATGATTAGTGTTTTATGTTTGAGCTATTTATTTTTATATTTGTGATTAAGTGCTGAATTAGTGAACGAATATAGCGTGCTATACGGAGGTATGCAAAATAAAACTCTAAAGGAAATAAAGTTAGAAACTATTTTAGTTTGTTATTATTTAGCTTGTTTTTCATGCAGACAAAAAACATTCAACTAAACAAGCTAAACATAATTTTAACTATTTGATAACTTAAAGAATAAAATCGCTATATGTCACTTTTTTATTTAATTAGACTGAATACAGAAAATGCTTTTATACCCACCATAAAAGATATAATTATCCAAAATTAAAATATATAGAATAAAAACAAATGGATACAGGAAAAACCAATTAAATTAATAATGAAAACTGAATTTAATACCGGAACTGACTGTATTGAAAGCAAGCGGCTGAGATTGCCATAAAGGGGTATCAATGAATAAATGGTAAGACAAGCCCTTTAACTGACCTTTCGCGCCTATTTTACAGCCTAACAGTAGGTTCTCTTTCCAAAATGTCGCTCGGTCATTCGCCGTTGTTCCTAAGCCTAATGACGAATACAACTGTACATGTGGCCAAGGAGTCTGCCACCGCAGCTCATTGTGAAATTTTAAGCTATGATCCCCCATTTCAAAATGTTTTACCCCCGTAAGAAAACCACTCACACCGCCATTTCCTATGAATGTATCACGTTCTAATAAAGCATCTAGATTGGAACGACTTAACTGCACATCAAGTTGGCTTAGATAATAAAACGGCTGTATTTCTCTCAAGTTAGACAGTGAAAACTGAAAGATTTGTGCTTTATCCAAACCTGTCGTTTTTTGTGCATTAGCACCAAACCAATCTACCCCTTGTTTATATTTTAAAGAAACAAGCGTATTCCCCTTTAAAAAATCAACCTGATGTGAGAATTCAGCAATAGCATAGCTCGCCAGACGTTTTTGCGTCTGTAAACGTAAGTCGGATAAAAAAGTATCACTTTTTTGAACTTGGCTACCAATACCGAATGAAGTAACTGCGTTTTCAGTGCGATTCAGTATGCGCTCAATTTGTAGCAATAAACCCCAGCTACGCTGTTGAAAAGGTAAATTAACATCATAATTTGTTATTACTACTTGGTTTTTATGGTACTCAGCAGATACAGAAAATAGCCAATAGTGGTATGGGAGAGAATATAACAATACCATTGATTTCATTTCGCTTCCGTTAAAAGCATTTAAGTGATGGTTAACCTCTGAATACAAAAAATCACTTCGTAGTAAAGGATTTGCAAGCATCCATATATGGCTTATAACATTAGTCGTTTGCCCAGCAGCCCTGTGAGCTTCATAAGAAATCACCCCATTTAATGCACGGCGTTGCTGGCCAACAACGATAACTTGAGTGGCATTTTTATCGACGTCATCAGGCACTAGATTTATATGAAATGGAAGTAAAGATACATTCTGTAAATTAGATAAGCCTTGTTCAATATGGCGGAGATTTAATAGGTCCCCTGGCTTCAGTGGAAAAATAGATAATAAAGAGCGATCTTTGTTTTTTTCATTTTGGTAACTCACCGCAGAGATAGTCCCCTCAACGATTTTTATACGCAAAATACCAAACAAAAATGTTTGCTCAGGATAGTATAAATATGAGGTTAAATAACCTGCGCGGACAAGGTCAGCTGTAATATAATCGGCATACTCCAATAGCTTACGATCATCAACGCATTGCCCTTCAATTTGCTGCCTCCATGCATTAATACGTCTTGGCTCTACTTTAGTTAACCGCTGGGAATTTACCAAATGAACTTGATTAATAAGAATGCATTGCGCGGTATTAATAGGTTGAGTTATAGCGGAACTATAAGCGTGAGAAGTAACAAGAATATATAACCCTAACAATAAAAAACGAATGTGTTTTGGTACAACGTATTTTGCTTTCATTAACAGGTCCTTGTCATGAAAAACTGTTTTATTAGCTAAAACCACCCTAATAGAGGGAGCTGCCAGCAAAAAATACGTAACCCATGAGATATTCTCAAACCGTATGCTTTTATCTATATCAGCAGAATCTAGGTGTTGGATGCAAGTAAAGTTATTCTTAAAAATGGAGAGGAAATGAGAAGTGCCATAAACGGAAAAACCCACCTCATTGAGGTGGGTTTTAAAATTTGGTCGGCGAGAGAGGATTCGAACCTCCGACCCACTGGTCCCAAACCAGTTGCGCTACCAAGCTGCGCTACTCGCCGAAAACGGTGTGAATAATACTGCCAAGAATGGGGGTCGTCAACCCATTTTTTATTAATTTGGCTCGAGTGCTGATAAAACCACCAAAATGGTAAGGTTTATAGGCAACTCACCTTATTTTACTAAAAAAATAAGCACTAAATTAATTTAGTGCTTATTTATCAAACAGATTAACTTTTATAAAAATAGCATCATAAAACCAGTTTATGGCCTAATTTTAAGTTATTGCAGTAAAGAAATATCTGCTACCTTTAAAAACAGCTCACGTAATTGGCTTAATAGCGTCAAACGGTTAACACGAACCGCTTGGTCTTCGTCCATTACCATCACATTTTCAAAGAATTCATCCACTACATCGCGTAAAGAAGCTAGCTCAGCTAATGCTTCTTGATAATTTCTTTGCGCAAACATTGGAGCAAGCTTTTCTTGTAGAACTACAACATGAGTTGCTAGTTTCACTTCTTCTGGTGTTTTCAGTACAGAAGCTAAGACAGTATCCGCTAATTTTTCTTCTGATTTACTCAGAATATTAGAAACACGCTTATTTGCCGCTGCAAGCGCTTGTGCTTCATCTAGCGTACGGAAGTGAGTCACAGCTTTAACTCGTGCATCGAAGTCAGCAGGTTGAGTTGGGTGACGAGCTAATACAGCTTGGATGGTATCAATGCTATAACCTAATTCTTGATACCAAGAACGGAATCGGCCAAGCATAAATTCGACCACATCATTAACGACGTCTTTATTCGTTAATTTATCGCCGTATAAACGAGCTGCTTCGGCGGTCATTTCAACGAGATCAAGCTGATAGCCTTTCTCAACGATAATGCGTAACACACCCAAAGCCGCGCGACGAAGAGCAAATGGGTCTTTATCACCTTTAGGGTGCTGCCCAATACCAAAGATACCGGCAAGTGTATCCATTTTCTCAGCAATGGCTAATGCAGCAGAAACATCAGTAGAGGGAAGTGCATCACCGGCAAAACGTGGTTGGTATTGCTCTTTCAGAGCCAATGCGACGTCTTCTGATTCACCATCATGCCGAGCATAATGCATACCCATTACACCTTGAGTATCTGTGAATTCAAACACCATATTGGTCATTAAGTCGCATTTAGCGAGTAAGCCAGCACGAGTCGCATGATTAACGTCTGCACCAATTTTATTGGCAACCCAACCCGATAGTGCTTCTAAACGGTCTGTTTTATCACGCAAAGTACCTAATTGCTTTTGGAATAGCACCGTTTCTAAGCGCGGTAAGTTGTCTTCTAAACATTGCTTACGGTCAGTTTTAAAGAAAAACTCCGCATCAGCTAAACGAGGGCGTACAACTTTTTCGTTACCTGAAATAATTTGTTGAGGATCAGAAGATTCAATATTCGCCACAAAGATAAAATTAGGCATTAATTTACCCGCATTATCATAGACGGGGAAATACTTCTGGTCACCTTTCATGGTATAAACCAATGCTTCAGATGGGACGTCTAAAAATTTCTCTTCAAACTTCGCCGTTAAAACAACTGGCCACTCAACCAATGAAGCAACTTCTTCAAGTAAACTATCAGTTAAATCAGCGTTACCACCTAAAGCTTGAGCCGCCTTTTCTGCATCCGCTTTGATTACGGCTTTACGCTCTTCGTAATCAGCCATCACTTTACCGCGTTCACGTAGGATAGCAGGATATTGCTCGGCGTTATCAATGGTGAATTCTGCTTCACCCATAAAACGGTGCCCACGAATTGTGCGCCCACTCTTAATACCTAAAATTTCACCCTCAATGACATCACTACCTAACAGCAATGTTACAGTGTGAACAGGGCGAACAAATTGGGTGTCTTTATCTGCCCAACGCATTAATTTAGGAATAGGTAGTTTAGCAAGTGAGCGGCTAACCATATCAACCAGTAGTTCATTCACGGCTTGCCCTTTAACTTGGGCACGATAAAGTAACCACTCGCCTTTATCGGTTGTTAAACGCTCAGCTTGGTCAACGGTGATACCACAGCCTCGAGCCCAACCTTCTGCGGCTTTAGTTGGTTGGCCATCAGGGCCAAAAGCCTGAGAAATAGCAGGACCACGTTTTTCAACCTCACGGTCAGGTTGGGAAGATGCTAAATCAGCAACTTTTAGTGCCAAACGACGGGGTGCAGCAAACCACGTTACCGCGCCATGCGCAATATTCGCGCTATCAAGTTCGCTGGTAAAATTTGCAGCAAATGATTCAGCTAATGAACGAAGAGCCTTCGGCGGTAACTCTTCGGTGCCGATTTCCACAAGGAAAGTCTGTTGAGTCATGACAGCCTCTTAATTCTTATGACACATAGGGAATCCAAGCGCTTCGCGTGAAGCATAATAAGCTTCAGCAACCCCTTTCGTCAGGGTGCGGATACGTAAAATATAGCGTTGGCGTTCAGTAACAGAAATAGCTTTACGCGCATCAAGTAAGTTAAAAGTATGAGCAGCTTTCAAGATACGTTCATAAGCCGGCAGTGGAAGTGGAGTTTCCAAAGCGAGCAGATGTTGAGCTTCTTTTTCATATTCTTCAAAGCATTTGAAAAGGAAATCAACATTTGCATATTCGAAGTTGTAAGTTGATTGTTCAACTTCATTTTGATGGTAAATGTCACCATAAGTGGTTTTGCCCAGCGGACCATCACACCATACAAGATCATATACGCTATCAACACCTTGGATGTACATCGCCAAGCGTTCCAAGCCATAAGTGATTTCGCCAGTCACAGGTTTACACTCAAGCCCACCCACTTGCTGGAAATAGGTAAATTGAGTCACTTCCATACCATTTAACCATACTTCCCAACCTAAACCCCAAGCCCCTAAAGTTGGGTTTTCCCAGTTATCTTCAACAAAGCGAATGTCATGAACAGTTGGGTCAACACCCAGTTCTTTTAAAGAACCGAGGTATAATTCTTGGATGTTATCTGGTGATGGTTTAATAATCACCTGAAATTGATAATAATGCTGCAAACGGTTTGGGTTTTCACCATAGCGGCCATCTGTTGGCCGGCGAGATGGCTGAACATAAGCCGCCGCAATAGGCTCAGGGCCTAATGCTCGCAAACATGTCATTGGGTGGGAGGTTCCTGCGCCGACTTCCATGTCCAGTGGTTGAACAATGGTACAGCCTTGGCGCGCCCAGTAATCCTGCAATGTCAGGATAAGACCTTGAAAGGTTTTGGTATCAAACTTTTGCATGTTAGATCCGCACGCGATACGTTAAATTAATGAAAGTACGTCAGTATACCCTTTGACCGCAAGATATACAGCATTGAATATGTCTGTATTTATTCTAAAAATAAAAAAAAATACTTTCACCCCTTTTAAGCTGGTTATTTATACAGTATAAATATCTCATTTTTAAAAAAGATTAATATGATTGTAAAAAGGATGAAAAATGAATACAGCATCAACACGTTGCCATTGGGTTAATAAAGACCCTGAATATATTGCTTATCATGATCATGAATGGGGCAAACCAACCCATGATAACCAAGCCCTGTTCGAAATGATCTGCCTTGAAGGGCAACAAGCAGGTCTTTCTTGGTACACTATTTTGAAAAAACGCCAAGGTTATCGGGAATTATTCTATCAATTTGATCCTAAAAAAATCGCCTTGATGAACGACAGTGATATAGAACGCCTTATGCAAGAGCCCCGTATTATCCGTAATAGGTTAAAAATTAAAGCGATAATTGCCAACGCAAAAGCCTATTTAGCAATGAAAGAAAGCGGAGAGGACTTTTCCACTTTTCTTTGGCAATTTGTTAATGGCCAACCTATTGTCAATGGCTGGGAAAACTCGTCCCAAGTCCCCGCCGAAACAGAACTTTCTATGCTGCTTTCTAAAGCGCTCAAAAAACGTGGGTTTAAGTTTGTCGGTTCAATTACTTGTTATGCCTTTATGCAAGCCACTGGCATGATAAATGACCATTTAATACATTGTTGCCAGTTTAAATAAATTAGTGTTTATGGATGATACTTAGCGTATAAAAAGAAAAAGAAACTATCAAACCATTAACATCGCAGAATTTTCATCCTTTAATTTATCCATTGCCAGATATTTAAATCACAAATATATGCAAATGAGCGGTTGAACTCTAAGGTTCAGCAGAGTATGTTTTAAATCCTATTAACAATTTATATAGACATATGTGAATAAATGCGATGATATTCTCTAAATTTGGTAATAAATTTGCTCAAAATTCAGGTATTTCATTATTAATGAAAGACTTGAATGAAGGCATAAGAACCCCCGGCTCCATAATGTTAGGGGGAGGGAACCCAGCTCATATCCCTGAAATGGACAAGTATTTCCAAGATCTGTTAACTGAAATGTGTGCTAATGGCCAATTGACGGACACTTTATGTAATTATGATGGTCCTCAAGGCAAAGATGCCATGTTGAAAGCGCTTGCTGCAACACTAAAAGCAAAACTAGGTTGGAATATTAGTGCGAAGAATATCGCTCTATCAAATGGTAGCCAAAGTGCGTTTTTCTACCTATTTAACTTGCTAGCTGGTCGCTTTGAAGATGGTATCACCCGTAAAGTTCTATTTCCTTTAGCGCCTGAATATGTGGGTTATGCCGATTCTGGGCTCGACGATGATTTATTTGTCGCCAACAAACCGCAAATTGAATTTCTACCTAATGGTCAATTTAAATACCGTGTGGATTTCAATACACTAGAAGTCACTGATGATATTGGTGTTATTTGTGTTTCTCGTCCAACAAACCCAACTGGTAATGTAATTACCGATGAAGAAGTTGAACACTTAGATCAATTAGCTAAACAAAATAACATTCCACTATTAATAGATAATGCTTATGGTGTTCCTTTTCCAGGTATTATATTCAGTGAAGCCACACCATTTTGGAATGAAAATGTCATTCTATGTATGAGCTTATCTAAACTTGGTTTACCGGGGACTCGTTGCGGTATTATCATCGCGAATGAAGAAATCATAGAAGCTGTCAGTAACATGAATGGCATTATTAGCTTAGCTCCCGGTGGGATTGGGCCTGCCCTAGCTTTAGAGATGCTGAAAAAAGACGACCTTATATCGCTGTCCCAAAATGTCATAGGGCCTTTTTACAAACAACGTGTAGAAGAGGCAATTGACATCATTCGCCGTTATATCCCTGAAGATAAGTGCTTAATACATAAGCCTGAAGGGGCTATTTTCCTGTGGCTATGGTTTAAAGATTTACCTATTAATTGTTTAGAATTATACCAACGCTTGAAAAAACGGGGGGTCTTAATGGTTCCCGGCCACTACTTTTTTCCTGGTATCGAGCAAGATTGGCCACATGCACACCAATGTATGCGTATGAACTATGTTCCTGAACCCGCAAAAATTGAACAAGGCATTAAAATACTGGCTGAAGAATTAGAAAAAGCTTATCAAGAAGTCACTTCTTAAATTGAAGTAAAAAAAAGCCCTTTCAATGATAGAAAGGGCTAAAATTAGCGAGAACTCCGTAATTGAAATCAAATTTATTTTTCAATACGAATATCATTCAAAACTATTAAAACAGGTTTTAGACTTGGTGATTGCTTGAACAACGGTACTTTTTATCTCTATATATCGTGATACTAACTATTATTTTTTATGTACCTTATCAATCACAGCCCTTCTAACTCACCCTATCAAATTGAAAAATATATATTTATTTTATAAAAAAACGCTAAACCGCCCAAAATAAGATTGCAAGTAATTGAGGAGAAATAATCCTTAAAAACATCGCCAATGGATATACTGTCGCATAAGATAATGCAGGGGCACCACTCGTCGGGTGAATACCATTCGCAAATGCCAGTGCCGGAGGGTCAGTCATCGAACCCGCTAATACTCCACAAAGGCTTAAATAATTCATTTTGCCAAAAATTCGGGCAACGACCCCCGTAATAAATAAAGGCACAAACGTAATCAACAAACCATAGCCAATCCACGTTAACCCATCACCTTTAATTAAGGTATCAATAAACCCACCGCCAGAATTTAGCCCCACCACAGCTAAAAACATCACAATACCGAGCTCCCTTAAAGCAAGGTTAGCGCTCGGTGGCATAAACCAATATAAGCGGCCAATAGTCCCTATCCGGCCTAAAATTAATGCGACAACCAGCGGCCCACCAGCTAAACCTAATTTAAGTGCGGCAGGAAAACCTGGTACAAAAACGGGAATAGACCCCAATACAACCCCAAGACCAATACCAAGAAAGACTGGAAGCATTTGTACTTGTTGAAGCTTTTGTTTCGCATTACCTAATAAAGCAGTCACCGCTTCAATAGATTCAGGCCGTCCAACAATATTTAGAATATCGCCAAACTGTAAAACTGAATTATTATTTGCCACCAAATCAATACCTGTACGATTTAGGCGTGTAACCACAACATCATATTTTTGTTTTAAATTTAGCTCTTTAAGCCGTTTACTTAGTACAGCATCATTGGTCACTACCACTCTGACAGAATGTAAAGTTGAATTTGATGTCGATAACGAGGCATCGACTTCTTCACCCAAAATTAAACGAACTTTGTTTAAATCTTCTTTCTGACCAACAACATGAAGTAAATCACCTAAGTGAATCTCTGTTGTTGGTTGAGGGACAACAAGCATATCGCCACGCTTTAACCTTGAACAAACAATGGCTTCACTACCAAGCAATGGAACATCTTGCATCATCAAACCATCAAGATTCGCGTTACGAATAGCAATGTTCATTGTTTGTAGGGCATCGCGCTGTTGAAAATTAGAGCTATTGAATGCAGACGCTTCTTTATCCACTGAAATTCGAAAGATAATTCGTACAAGCCACATCACCAATAAAATACCGCAAATCCCCATAGGATATGCCATGGCATACCCCATTCCCATTTGGTCAACAAGATTTGGGTCTGAGCCTAAATCTGTTAAAATTTGCTGCCCTGCCCCCAGAGATGGAGTATTGGTTACTGCGCCTGAGAAAATACCTAATATGATTGGCAAAGGAATATTAGCGACTTTATAAATAATTGCAGTTACAACAGCCCCTAATACAACGACCATCAATGCAAAGCCATTAAGCTTCAAGCCCGAAACTCGAAGCGAAGAGAAAAAACCGGGTCCAACTTGAATACCTATCGTGTATACAAAAAGTATTAAGCCAAACTCCTGAATAAAATGCAGCATGTCTTTATTGAGTTGTAAACCATAACTTTGAGCAAAGTGCCCAACGATGATCCCTCCAAAAAGGACACCTCCGATACCTAACCCAACATTACGGATTTTCCAATTACCAATCCATAATCCAAGCGCGGCAGCCAACGCCAACAAACTTACAGTAAGAGCTAATTCACTCATAGACCGCATCCTTTTGACGATAAGTAACCCATTACCTCAACCTAAATAGGCGAGAAAACATACTACTGAATCGATTATGCCAAATAGCACAGCAGTAATATGTGCCATAGAGCACAGTTCAGGATGAATTAAAATGGCTATTTATTTGAGTTTTCAATCTGATAACAAATATAGAATAGTAAACCTTTATTCTTTAACGTTATTCACAGTCTATATAGATACACAAAGAATAAACAACCTCAGCTAATACTTAAAAATAATGCATTAACATAAAAAATATATCTTGTTAAATTCGATAATAATATCGCTCTGTCATTGTGAATTTTTTGTTTTTAGTTATTATAACTACAAGTTAGAACTAACAAACCAATTTAGGTTAACTAGCATATGTCGAGTTTAATTTCAGCACGGTTACTTACCCTTATAATACCGGTTATTTTAAGTGGTTGTTCAAGTATTATGACTCATGCCGGCCCTTCAGAAGGCTATTATCCGGGTTCTAAAAATAGTATTAAAATGATTAAAGATGATGAAACAGGTTGGGTTGTTAGGCCGCTACTTGCTATTGACCTTCCATTTTCTTTCATAATGGATACCCTTTTAATTCCATTAGACTATTCTAGGTCGAATAACGACTCAAAAGAAGATTCCCCCAAAAAGCGCTTGGAAGAATTAGATAAAAAAGCAATAAATTAATGAATTTATTTAATGTTACCTGTTTTTTAATGGTAATGACTTAATTTAAATAATTATATACCCACTAGTTTTATGGGATTTTTGTAAACTTAAAGGCAACTAACAACCTATTTTTTATAATAGTTTTGATTAGAATTATCTTTTTATTGGGTCAAAGTAATTAAACTATAGATGCTTATTTATATAGCCTAAATTAAATGTTATCTTCCTACTTTGACGAGAAATAACAACAGAATAAAATAAAGCAAATTATGAATAAAAAAGTTAACTAGAACATTTTTATTCATAATAATAGTGAATACCTTACTAAAATTTAACAAGATAACCCTGTTTCTACGATATAAATTTGCCTGAAACCATCTAGGTCACGCATAAAAGCAATCAGTTTATTGTTAGGAGAAAAAACAACAGCATCTGCTACTGGAGGTTGCTGGGTTCTCTCTGTTAATCTTTCTATAGCCCCAGATGCAACATGACAACGAACTACACTGTTATCCCAGATAAAAGCGATATACTCACCAGTGCTATCCCAATTAAATGCTGATTGAATTGGAGATAAGCTATGAGTAATTTGTAATATCCCCCCTGTAAGTGTATTTACTAAATATAACTGAGCATTACCGTGGTCGTCTGCCATCAAACAGGCGATTGATTGACCATTCGGTGAGGCTCTAAGCCAATGCCTTGGCTGCTTTGCTAGCCCTGGGAACTTTCTGTGATGTGTAAAGGTTAAACGCCTTTGAGACACCCCTTTTGGTGGAAAGGGCATCCGTGACTCCGTGCCTTGAATGGGGAACTCCCCTGCTATTGTGTATTTTTCAGGCTTTGCTGGGAGATCAACAAGATAAACCTCTGGCACAATGTCCCCATTTATAGAATGGGTATCACCAATAAATGCTAATGCCCTTTCTTGCCACTCCCCATTGCTTTTTTGATACCCTCTAACCCCGACCCACCCCTCTTCATATGCTCGGCTAATTTGATCGCTATTTGGCGCAGGCTCTAATGTGGTTTGCGTTACTACGCAACAGAAATAATCCCCATTATATTCCCTACAATGCTGTTTCACAGCGACCTCAACAGGCCCAGCTGGAACGGCTACCGCTACATTCCGTTGGTCTAATTTTGCATCTAATTCATGCATTACATGGTCGTTATAGGTAAAACTCAGCCATTTTCCATCAGGGCTAAAAACATGTACATGAGTGCCTCCCCTTAACGCCCCCACTAAATAAGGAGGTGTAATACACATGGCATCAATAGGATAGGCAACATTTAGCTGTTCATCATGAACGTATACTCCTCGACGATGATGAAAGTCATACTGCCAATGCTCATCTGGATATTCAGGGCCGTGTATAAAGGCATATTTGGCCGGTGAATTTGGGCTGACAGTAACAACACCGACATGAGCCCCGTGACTCGCACGATAAATCTCAACCAGTTGTAACGTATTTACATGAATTTTTTCTATCGATAAACCAGTAAAAGAGCTCCCGCTTGGACGGACATCATAAGCTAACCATTCGCTATCAGGCGTCCATACATTAATATTAGTTAGCTGATGACATCTATTATCATAGGTTAAACGTGTTTCTTTATAAGGTAATTTGCTATTCAATCTGTTATCCTTTGGCATCATTAACTATCACTATCGGATTACTTTAACTAATCTACCCTATTGAGTACTAGAAAATCTCAGTCGAGAAGTTATTAAAGTAATAATACCCTTTAGTAATAACCTTAGCATCGAATAAAACCATCATGTTATTAAGTGTACTTTATATCATTGGTATCACCGCCGAAGCCATGACTGGGGCGCTTGCTGCTGGTCGGAGAAAAATGGACGTCTTTGGCGTCATCATTATTGCATCTGCCACTGCGATTGGCGGTGGCTCCGTCCGTGATATTTTACTTGGTCACTACCCTCTTGGTTGGGTCGAACACCCAGAGTATATTCTGACTGTTGCTGGAGCCGCTATTGTAACAATTTGGATAGCTCCGATGATGAAACACTTAAGACGGTTATTTTTAATTTTGGATGCTATCGGGCTTATTGTTTTTTCTATACTTGGCGCTCAAATTGCGTTAGATATGAATTACAGCCCAATCATTGCAGCAATCGCCGCAGTGATTACTGGTGTTTTTGGTGGTGTTTTAAGAGACATGTTGTGTAATACCATACCTTTAGTGTTCCAAAAAGAAGTCTATGCGGGTGTCTCTTTTGCCGCTGCTTGGATTTACATCGGTTTGGTGCATACCCCACTCCCCAAAGATATTGTCGTTATCATTACCCTTGTTGTTGGCTTAAGTGCTAGGTTAATAGCAATTCGCTATCGCCTTGGGCTTCCCATTTTTAATTATGAAAGCCAAGATTAATTACCTCTATAACCAAACTTCTCGCCCCAAAGTGAACTGAACGACGGGGCTCTGCCGTATGTTGAATAACAACTTTTGAGTGATTACTTACTCCCCATTAACAACACTAAATTAAGGGGAGTTTACTTGTCTACCCGCCAACACTTGTAGAATCAATTGGACTTCAGGCTCTGCTAACCATTTGCTAAGTTTTTTCTTTTGATTGGCGGTTAATTTCATTTTGTTAATCACAGATTGGTTATCCAACATTTTCAAATCAGTAATTCGCCCTATATATTCTTTTGGTAAAGGGATCGCTAGCCCCCTTAACCATGCAGAAAGTGGTTGGACACTGGCCAATCTTAATTGCTCAATTAATAACTGATTTCTTTTATTTTTAGGTAAACTATTTTGCCATGACTCTGATAGCCATGTTGTTAGCTGAGTGAGGTTATTATGAGTGACCCACTGCTGCCATGTGGCTTCACTGATCCCTTTCATATTTAATTGCTTACCTAACCAAACGAGCCTCGCAACAAACTGTTGCAGGCAAGACCTCGTATAAGTAAAACAAGTTAATGAGTGGAATTGTATAAAATTGGTGGTATCAGGATAAAGTCGTTCTTCTCGTCGCCAAACAACTTCTTCAATTTTCGGTGTCCCCAACCCTGAAAGGGAGACAAGGACTTTATCTCCGACTAACAGATCACGTTTTTTCCATGAAGACAGCGACCCTAGACTTACCCTAGAAATTTTTTTTGAATCAATCGTCACTGGGCTAATGACTGCGACAACACTGACCCGCCCTGTTCGACCTACTTTGAACTGTAATTCGACGATACCTGACAACGTGCTACGAAACGGGTATTTCCACGCTATCGCCCAACTATTTTGCTTAGCCTGCCAAGCTTGTGCGCTTGGGGCAGGGAAACTTTTTAATACTATGCCGTCGGTTACGAAAGGTAATTTACTTTGATAGTAATATTCACGTAATTGCTTAACGTCAGCTTTACTTTCAATCTTATGGCTATATTGCTCTGCAAGTGGGAAGCCGATTTTAGAAAGTAATGACAGCTGTGTTTTGGGGTCAGTATTTCCCGATGGCCACGCCCAAATGAAAATGCCAATATTATTTTCATTGGATGTTGGCAAATTTTTTCGCATTAACCACCCAGCGACTTTATTTCTCGCATTCATTCCCCCATATTCTGCTTGAATATGTTCATGCATTTGCCAAAAAAGCTCCCCCTGAAGGATTAATGTCCCCTGATGTTTAATTTTTTTAGGTACTGTAGGGATAAAATCCGCTTTTGCTCGCCACTCTATGCCTTCAAGGTTATTACCTCTACTTATCATTGAAATAAGTTGCCCATCTTCATAAACCAAGCTGACTGCTACACCATCGATTTTTGGTTGAAGCCAAATATCCTTGCGTGTATTTATCCAGTTATAGACTTCTCGTTCATTAAGTTTTTTTAACCCTGTATGGGGGATTGGGTGTTTAGCCAATAACACTTTTTCAGGAAGAGGGACAGGGGGAAGTTTTTCTGAAAGCTGGCGACACCGCTGCATAGAGCGCCATAGGTTGAGTAATTGGTCATAGGCTTCATCACTAATTGGGCTACTACCTGATAACTGATAAGCCTGATCCCACTTCTGTAATTGTCCCCCTAACCTATTACTCTCTTGAGCTATTGAGGTGAGGTTTTTTGCTTCGCACAGTCCGTCAACTGAATGATTACTCGCCGCCTGCACCACATTTACACCAACCACTAACCCAACAATTAATTTGCTTAGCCTATAAACTAAAACCAATATATACCTACAGATAATAGAAAACATAAACATTCCTTGTCGTTATCCACCGATGGCGGTGCCTTCATTTAGCTCTTTTCTACCCCCTTAAGCATGAAGCTATTTTTTGTAGCACTCATATCAAAATGCCGTTATTTACAAAAGTCTTCGCAAAAAAAAATGTGATTTTCATAAGTAAAAGACTAATTTCTGGAACCGGCTCACAACTTGATCGCAAATTAAATATTTTTATCTAAAATTCATGGTTTATTGTTATCGCTGCATGTTAGCGCAAGTATGTGTATACTATGTCGGGTTTATCACCATCTTTTATGTTTAATCCTCGACTATTCAAGAAATCATCATGATACAAGGCACGTTATATATTGTTTCTGCGCCTAGCGGTGCGGGTAAATCAAGTCTCATTCAGGCTTTATTAAAAACACAACCATTGTATGACACTCAAGTTTCTGTTTCTCATACAACACGAGCAGCACGTCCTGGGGAAGTTCATGGCGAACACTATTTCTTTGTATCTGAAGCTGATTTTTTAGGTATGGTCGAAAAAGGTGAGTTCTTAGAACATGCTTGTGTTTTTGGTAATTATTATGGAACGTCTAAACCTATCATCGAAGATGTCCTAAATAGCGGTGTCGATGTTTTTTTAGATATTGATTGGCAGGGAGCGCAACAAATTAGGGCAAAAATGCCTGAAGCGCGTAGTATTTTTATTCTCCCTCCATCAAAAGATGAGTTATATCGTAGGTTACGAGGCCGTGGGCAAGACAGCGATGAAGTGATTGAAAAACGGATGTCGCAAGCAGTAGGTGAAATTGAACATTTCAACGAGTATGATTACCTTATTGTTAATGATGATTTCAACACGGCATTAAGTGATTTACAATCTATCATCCGAACTGAACGTTTGAAATTAGAGCGCCAAGTTCAAAGACATGGTGCTTTAATCAGCAAATTACTAGCAGACTGAGAATAGTTTCAGTATCATATCAGGTCATTTTTTTATTTCTTTGGAGTAGCACACTTATGGCACGCGTAACTGTTCAAGACGCAGTAGAGAAAATTGGTAACCGTTTTGACCTCGTATTGGTCGCAGCACGTAGAGCTCGTCAGTTACAAACGGGCGGAAAAGACCCTTTAGTTCCTGAAGAAAACGATAAATATACTGTTATCGCGTTACGTGAAGTAGAAGAAGGCTTAATCAACGGTCACATTTTAGATGTGCGTGAGCGCCAAGAGCAGCAAGAGCAAGAAGCGGCTGAAATGCAGGCAGTCTCTGCAATCGCTGAAGGTCGTCGCTAATCACTAAGGTGGGTCTGCCTTGTATCTGTTTGAAAGCCTTAATTTAGTCATTCAAAAGTATCTCCCTAAAGAACAAGTTGAATTACTAAGAAAAGCCTATGTTGTCGCGCGGGATGCCCATGAAGGACAGACCCGCTCGAGTGGTGAGCCTTATATAACTCACCCAGTTGCTGTTGCTTGTATTCTTGCTGAAATGCGGCTGGATCATGAAACACTTATGGCAGCGCTACTTCATGATGTGATTGAAGATACTCCAGCGACATTCCAAGATATAGAAGAGCTGTTTGGTACCACGGTGGCCGGTTTGGTCGAAGGGGTATCCAAACTAGACAAGCTTAACTTTCGCGACAAAAAAGAAGCTCAAGCAGAAAACTTCCGCAAAATGATCATGGCGATGGTAAAAGACATCCGGGTCATTTTGATCAAACTGGCAGACCGCACTCACAATATGCGCACCTTAGGGTCTTTAAGGCCTGATAAACGCCGTCGCATTGCTCGTGAAACCCTTGAAATCTATAGCCCTTTAGCTCATAGATTGGGTATACATCATATAAAAACAGAGCTCGAAGAACTCGGTTTTGAAGCGTTATATCCTAACCGTTACCGCGTAATCAAAGAAGTGGTAAAAGCGGCTAGAGGTAACCGTAAAGAGATGATCCAAAAAATCCTCTCTGAAATTGACGGCCGCCTAACCGAAGCTGGTGTACCTTGCCGAGTCAGTGGGCGGGAAAAACACCTTTATTCCATCTATCGTAAAATGCACCAAAAAGAGCAGCGTTTCCATTCCATCATGGATATCTATGCTTTCAGGGTTATTGTCAAAGATGTGGATACTTGCTACCGCGTGTTAGGCCAAATGCATAGTCTATATAAGCCACGTCCGGGGCGCATAAAGGACTATATTGCTATTCCTAAAGCTAACGGCTATCAATCGCTACATACCTCTCTAATTGGGCCTCACGGGGTACCTGTTGAAGTACAAATTCGTACTGAAGATATGGACCAAATGGCTGAAATGGGGGTTGCTGCACACTGGGCTTATAAAGAACAAGGTGAACAAGGCACTACAGCGCAAGTTAGAGCACAGCGCTGGATGCAAAGTTTGCTTGAATTACAACAAAGTGCGGGCAGTTCATTTGAGTTTATTGAAAGCGTTAAATCAGACTTATTCCCTGATGAAATTTACGTTTTTACACCGGAAGGGCGAATTGTTGAATTACCGACCGGAGCAACGCCTGTTGACTTTGCGTATGCCGTGCATACTGATATTGGCCATGCCTGCGTAGGCGCCCGTGTTGACCGCCAGCCTTATCCGTTATCACAGTCACTCACTAGTGGTCAAACTGTCGAAATCATTACTGCTCCTAGTGCGCGGCCAAATGCAGCTTGGCTTAATTTTGTCGTGAGTTCGAAGGCTCGCGCCAAAATACGCCAATTATTAAAGAATTTAAAACGTGAAGATTCTATCAACTTAGGTCGCCGTTTACTGAATCACGCTTTAGGAGCCGGAAATAAATTAGCGGATATCCCCCAAGGGAACATCGATGCTGAACTGGCACGCATGAAACTAAACTCAATTGATGACCTACTGGCAGAAATCGGGTTGGGGAATGCAATGAGCGTAGTCGTTGCCCGTAATTTACAAAATAACGCTCAAACGACACCGGAAGAACAACCTGTCGTAGAAAGTCGCAACAAATTATCAATCAAAGGGGCTGATGGCGTTTTAATTACTTTCGCCAAATGTTGCCGCCCTATTCCCGGCGACCCAATTGTCGCACATATCAGTCCCGGTAAAGGTTTGGTTATCCACCATGAATCTTGTCGCAATATACGCGGTTATCAAAAAGAACCCGATAAATTTATGCCGGTCGACTGGGATAACGACACTAATACCGATTTCATCGCTGAAATTAAAGTGGATATGATCAACCACCAAGGTGCTCTTGCAAACTTAACTGCCGCAATCAATGATGCAAACTCTAGTATTCAAAGTATGAATACTGAAGAAAAAGATGGTCGCGTGTATTGTGCCTTTATCCGCCTAACAACTAAAAACCGTGTTCAATTGGCGAATGTCATGCGTAAAATTCGTATCATGCCAGATGTCCTACGTGTTAGCCGAAACCGTAATTAACTACTATGAATGAACGCCGCTATCGCCGCATTTGCCAAATGATGGCGATGCGGCAACCCGACCTAACTCTCTGTCTTGAAGAAATTCACAAACCTCACAATGTTTCCGCTATTGTACGTAGCGCTGACGCCGTAGGGGTCCATCAAATTCATGCTATTTGGCCCGACCAACAGATGAGGCTCTCTGTCTCCTCAGCCGCGGGAAGCAATAGTTGGGTAAAAATCATTTCGCATCAATCAACTGAAAATGCGATTACCCAAATAAAATCACAAAATATGCAAGTTCTAGCAACCAACTTATCTGAGCATGCGGTTGATTTTCGCGAGATTGATTATACCCGTCCAACTTGTATTATGATGGGGCAAGAGAAAAAAGGAATTTCACAACAAGCTCTCACATTAGCGGATAGCCATATCATCATTCCAATGGCAGGCATGGTGCAATCTCTAAACGTTTCAGTTGCTTGTGCATTAATCCTATATGAAGCACAAAGGCAACGGCAGCAAGCGGGCATGTATGAACGCGAATACAGCCTACTATCGCCACATGAACAACAAGAATGGCTATTTGAAGGTGGCTACCCTGTACTGGCAGAGGTTGCTAAACGTAAAGGCCTTCCTCGCCCATTTATTAATGATCAGGGGCAGATTGAAGCTGATGACGAATGGTGGGTACAAATGCAATTAACTGAAAAAATGAAAAGACGGCAATTTGGTTAAGGAAAAGGACATAATATGAATAATGGGCTACTTGATACCATTTCTCTGACCTCATTGCATGGAATTGGTGCAAGCCAGTCAGAAAAGATGCGTAAAATCGGTTTGAACACCGTTCAAGATCTGCTCCTCCATTTTCCTCTTCGCTACGAAGACCATACCCGCCTTTACCAAATCAAAGATCTTTTACCTGGAACTACAGCAACTATTACTGGCGAGGTGTTACAAACAAAAGTTGTCTTTGGACGACGAAGGATGATGACTTGCCTGATAACAGATGGAACCGGCAACCTCACCTTACGTTTTTTCAATTTTTCTGCGGCGATGAAAAACAACTTAGCCGAAGGGCGTCGGGTTACAGCTTATGGTGAAGTACGTCGAGGAAATACAGGCCCAGAAATTATTCACCCTGAATATAAAGTTTCTCAAGATGCCGATAATGTTACTTTACAAGAAAATTTAACACCGGTTTACCCCACAACAGAAGGGGTACGCCAAGCCACATTACGCAAAGTCATCGATCAAGCTCTTGCTCTGCTTAGTAATGGGAAAATTAAAGAACTACTTCCTGAAGAACTTAGCCGGGGGATGATTAGCTTACCAGATGCAATACGCCTGTTGCACACCCCTCCACCAAACGTCGCGTTGAGTGAACTGGAAAAAGGTCATCACCCAGCCCAAAAACGTTTAGTGCTTGAAGAGCTACTCGCTCACCACCTAAGTATGTTAGCGATCCGTGCAGGTAATGAGCGTCTGTATGCAGAGCCATTAATCAATAATGGTAAGCTAAAAACACAACTCTTAGCCCAACTTCCTTTTTCACCCACCAAGGCTCAAAATCGAGTTGTCAGTGAAATCGAAGCAGACCTTGCTAAAAACGCGCCTATGATGCGCTTAATTCAAGGTGATGTCGGGTCAGGGAAAACCCTTGTCGCGGCCTTAGCGGCTCTCTGTGCTATCGAGAATGGCAAACAAGTTGCCTTAATGGCACCTACCGAAATTTTAGCGGAGCAACATGCTAATACATTTAAGCAATGGTTCGAACCTTTAGGTATCAAAGTTGGCTGGCTCGCTGGGAAGCAAAAAGGTAAAGCACGCCAACAGCAACAAGAAGCGATAGCCAATGGTGAAGTGGCAATGGTTGTTGGGACGCATGCTATTTTCCAAGAACAAGTCAGCTTTAAAGCTTTAGGGCTGGTAATTATTGATGAACAACACCGCTTTGGGGTTCATCAGCGGCTCGCTCTGCGTGAAAAAGGCGAAAAACAAGGCTTCCACCCCCATCAATTAATTATGACCGCAACGCCCATTCCACGCACGCTAGCAATGACCGCCTATGCAGACTTAGATACATCAATTATTGATGAACTTCCACCGGGTCGAACACCTGTAACTACGGTTGCAATACCGGATACACGGCGTAATGATATTATCGAACGAGTTCGCCAAGCTTGTATCGAAGAAGGCCGCCAAGCCTATTGGGTATGCACTTTGATTGAAGATTCGGAGTTATTAGAAGCTCAGGCCGCTCAGGTAACAAGTGAAGAATTAGCCCTAGCATTGCCTGAATTGAAAGTGGGTTTGGTACACGGTCGTATGAAACCCGCAGAAAAACAAAGCATCATGGCTGCTTTTAAAAATAATGAAATTCAGCTACTTGTTGCGACCACGGTTATTGAGGTCGGTGTAGACGTGCCTAATGCCAGTTTAATGATAATCGACAACCCTGAACGTTTAGGCCTCGCACAACTGCATCAATTAAGAGGGCGTGTAGGGCGAGGGGCTATCGCCTCCCACTGTGTATTACTCTATAAAACACCGTTAACTCACACCGCAAAGCAAAGGTTGCAAGTCTTACGAGACAGCAATGATGGTTTTGTGATCGCCCAAAAAGACCTTGAAATTCGCGGGCCTGGGGAGCTATTAGGGACGAAGCAAACGGGTAATGCCGATTTTAAAGTCGCTGATTTATTACGCGACCAATATATGTTGCCAGAAGTGCAACGCATTGCTCGTCATATTCAGCAACACTACCCTGAAAACGCGCAGCAAATTATTGATCGCTGGTTACCAGAGCGGGAACAATATAGCCACGCTTAATTATTACATAGCAACCTATCATTATTGTTTATTCATATCTTAAAACGAAAATTGCCGTGAAAAATTTCACGGCAATACCTGCTTTACTTATTATTATTTAATCTATGTTATCCAGCAATCGTTGGAAATATCGGTAGCAATAGATACAGTTTAATCACGATTGCATTAACGATATCAATAAAGAATGCTCCAACCATTGGCACTACTAAGAATGCTAGGTGAGATGGGCCTAGCCTATCTGTTACCGCCTGCATATTTGCAATTGCAGTCGGTGTTGCACCAAGACCGAAGCCACAATGACCCGCAGCTAAAATAGCAGCATCATAATTTTTGCCCATCACTCGGAAGGTGACAAAAATCGCATACCCTGCCATAACACAAGCTTGAACAGCCAAAATAACTATCATCGGAATTGCCAATGATGCTAATTCCCATAATTTTAAGCTCATTAATGCCATTGCTAAGAATAATGAAAGGCTGACGTTCCCCATGACGGAAACCGCGCGATCAAATACACGGTAAAAACCCAGCAATGATAAGCTATTACTTAAAATCACACCGACAAACAGCACACACACAAATTTCGGTAACGCGAACACTGTGTCCGCTAATAAACCTGCAATATAGCTTCCCACCAGCAAACAGATAGCAATTAATGCAATAGTTTCAATTAAAACCATTGAAGTGATCATTCGCCCTGATTGCGGTTTTTCAAATGCGCTAGGAACGTCTTTATCATCGTCAGTATTTCCCGGCGTTGGGATATTTCGAGTTAAGAAGCGAGCAACAGGCCCACCGATTAACCCACCCAGAACCAAACCAAACGTTGCACAAGCCATAGCAACTTCTGTTGCACTCTGGAAACCGTAACTCTCGGTAAAAATTTTACCCCATGCCGCACCAGTACCATGACCACCGGATAAAGTTACAGAACCCGCTAACAGCCCCATTAATGGGTCTAGGCCAAGTAACTCAGCAAGAGCAATACCCACCGTGTTTTGAACAAGCAGTAACCCTACAACAACAAAAATGAAAATAAACAATGCCTTACCACCTGCCTTCAAACTCGCTAAGTTAGCATTTAGGCCGATTGTGGCAAAAAATGCCAGCATCATTGGTTCTTGCAGTGATAAGTCAAAAGAAAGGCTCCAGTCAAATAATTGCTTCAGCAATAAAAGACTAAAAGCGACTAACAACCCGCCCGCAACGGGCTCTGGGATAGTGTATTTTTCAAGAAAGGGAACTGATTTTACCAGTTTACGCCCAAGCAATAATACTAAGGTAGCAGCTACTAGCGTACCGTAGACATCGAGATGATACATTTACGTACCTCGTCTGTTGTTAAAATTATTAAAAACCAATAAGACGTTAATATCTTCCTTAAAACGCCAAAAGCAGGTTATAGGATTAGAAAAAAAAACTGTTATAAATACAAGTTAAAAGATATAAAAATGTGACAGCGTTATTTAACTATCGTATAAAACTTTTTCTGCGCAAACGATTGCTTTTTAATTTCGCCGCATTACAATGCGTTTTTTGGTGGGGGAAATGAAGGCAATGAATACTGCAACGTCTGAAAAACAAACTACAGAAGCAACCATACAAACACAAAGTGAGCTTATCTATAAATTAGAAGACAAACCACCGCTACCACAGGCTCTGTTTGCCGCGGGGCAACACCTTCTGGCTATGTTTGTAGCTGTTATCACGCCAGCAATGTTAATTTGCCAAGCGCTTGGGCTACCAGCTCACGACACCCAACGTATTATTAGTATGTCCTTATTCGCTTCAGGGATTGCTTCTTTAATACAAATTAGAGCATGGGGCCCTATTGGTTCAGGTTTACTTTCTATTCAAGGCACCAGTTTTAACTTTGTTGCACCTTTAATCATGGGCGGAGTCGCACTAAAGCAAGGTGGGGCAGATATTCCCTCAATGATGGCAGCACTATTTGGTACTCTACTCGTTGCCGCACTAACTGAAGTGATTCTTTCCCGCTTCTTACATTTAGCTCGCCGCGTCATCACACCGTTAGTGTCTGGTGTTGTGGTCATGATCATCGGGTTATCGTTAATTCAAGTTGGCCTAACATCCATCGGTGGTGGCTACGGTGCAATTAGCGACAATACCTTCGGTTCCCCCGATTATTTAATTTTAGCGGGAGTGGTACTCGCCGTTATTATTTTATTAAATCGCCAGAAAAACCCGTACTTACGTGTTGCTTCACTCGTCATTGCCATGGCTGTCGGCTATATTGTTGCTTGGTGGATGGACATGTTGCCAACTGCGCAACCAGCAGAAGCTAACCAAGCGATAATTACCGTACCAGAACCGTTTTATTATGGGTTATCATTTGATTGGAACCTACTCGTCCCACTTATTCTTATTTTTATGGTGACCTCTTTAGAAACGATTGGTGATATCACTGCGACTTCGGATGTATCAGAACAACCCGTTCGTGGTCCTTTGTATATGAAACGTATTAAAGGTGGGGTGCTCGCTAATGGTTTAAACTCGATGGTTTCTGCTGTATTTAATACCTTTCCGAACTCCTGCTTTGGGCAAAATAACGGGGTGATCCAGTTAACAGGGGTCGCTAGCCGCTACGTCGGTTATATCGTCGCCTTAATGCTCGTATTGCTAGGTTTATTCCCTGCTGTTGCAGGCTTTGTACAGCAAATCCCTGAACCTGTTCTGGGTGGCGCGACCATCGTGATGTTCGGCACTATCGCCGCGTCAGGTGTACGTATTGTGTCTAGAGAGCCATTAAATCGTCGAGCAATCATGATAATCGCCCTTTCACTTGCGGTAGGAATGGGGGTCTCACAGCAACCTCTGATCCTACAATTTGCGCCCGACTGGCTAAAAACCTTATTTTCTTCTGGAATTGCTGCCGGTGGTTTAACTGCAATTGTTCTGAATTTAGTCTTTCCCCTCGAAAAATAAGCTTTCATTTTAACCGTCAGAGTTGAATATTCTGGCGGTTCTTCTGTATGCTATCCTTAAACTGCCGCGATATTAAACAAGTCTCTATCTTGTTATCCACCCACATGATGAAGGAGTAGCAAGCCGTGAAATGGTTAATCAAATTTGTTACCTATGCACTTTTGCTACTATTACTTCTATTTATTTTTGCCTATATTGGCTTACAGACGCGTCTAGGAGCCTCCTATTCCAGCCAATTTTTAAGTCAATTTACCCGTTATGATATTAATGTCGGGGTCATGGGGCATGAGTTTTCCAACCCTGGGGAATTTATCTTTCAAGATGTTAAGTTAGCTTCAGAAGACAAAAACCTCGTCTTGGATGCACGGCAAATTGTCGTCGATATCAACTGGCGTAATTTATTCAGTGGAAATGCTATTCGGCGTTTTGTTATTACACAAGGTGACTTATCAGCTGCCATCACACAAGGGGAAATGCCCTTACCTATCACTGCGGATATCTTGCAATTCGAGAACAGTAAAGTTCTGCTAAAACAAGGTGATGATGATATTCAGGTTGATGGGTTCACTGGGGGAATAACACCTTGGCAACCAACAGTTAACTCCCCTTTTGGCTATGGTGATTTTCGTTTTACAGCCAACCAATTAAAAATGAATAAACTGTCGTTAAAAAATGTCGCAGTGACAGGGAAACGGCAAACGCAAACCACTGAAATTAGCAAAGCAAGTGCCTACCTAAATAATGGCTATGTCTCAGGGGAAGGTAAACTATTTGCTGATGGTTCAATCACAATCGGTTCTCTCATCATGAATAAAGTAGGCTGGGAAAACAGTATTGATTTCGATACATTATTTACTGCGATTAAAAGTGATAGAACCATAAAAATCAAAAACCTTGAATTAGCCAATATTGATATTCAAGGTAAAGATTGGGCTCTTTCAGGGCTGAGTACTGAAATCGACCACCTTGACCTCGTTCGGGGAAGTTGGTCTAGCCCTAAAAGTAAAATCAGTTTCAATGTTGAGCAACTGGTTGTGAAAAACCAACAACTCAGCACACTGATTGGCGAATTAAATATTGATGGCGATGCCCTTAATATCGATAAGCTATCTGGTTACTACAATAAAGGGGTATTCAACCTAAACGGCACTTGGCAACGTAATGACCAAGTACTGACCATCAATGAAGGCAAGCTAGCGGGTATTTTGTACACATTACCTGAAACATGGCTATCCTTCTTGGCAGAGCCAGCTCCTGCATGGTTATCTGGGTTATCCATCAAGAAATTTAGCTTATCTCAGTCTCTGTTAATGAATATCCAACCCGAGTTCCCTTTCGAGTTTACAGCGTTAAGTGCCAACATTGAAAACGTTGATTTGGTCAAACAAAAAAAATGGGGAGTTTGGAGCGGTAAAGCGACGTTTAATGCAGATAGCGGCACAATTAACCAAGTTCCAGTTCGACGTCCATTCTTAGAAGTTCGTCAAAGTGGCAAATCTTCAGCCGCTGCAAGTTTAACGGTCAGTACTGATAAAGGTATCAGCAAAATCGGTTTGCTGGTTAAGCAAACGCCAAATAAAGTGCCATTCCTGTTACGTGCATCCGGTTCTAATATTGATTTAACTGATTTAAATCAGTGGGGCTGGTCTGGTTTCCCAGCACAGGTTATTGGTGATTTTGATGCGACTCTACAAGGCGATTTACTCGCACCGTCTCTCTCAAAAAGCCTAAACGGGGAGCTAATGGCCGTTCCGTTACAAGGTAAACGTATGTTCAGAACCGTTGTTAACGGGGTAGTGACTTCTTCAGTTGAAACCGAAGCAGAACAACCGCCAATGGAAGGAGCAATACTTCAAGAAGAGGTCCCTGTACTAGGTACGCCATAATAAACACAAAACTAAGGCAGGTAACGCTAATTATATAAATTACCTGCCTCTGTTATTTAATAATCAAAAATATACTTTATTTTGTTGTTTCAATGGGTAATACCATATAAGTCCCACTAAAAACAGCACCCACTTGGTTATCAGTATTACTTACCTCGACCTTAAGTTTCACTCGGGCTCGGCTGCCACGAGCTAATCGGTCAAGGTCACCACTCATATTTGCTAAATCAGCAGTGGCGGTTGGCCTACCACTGACAGGCTTACCGTAGCGGATATTCGCATCCACTAACACAATCTCACCGCCTAACTGGTGTTCCTGCATCAATAACCAAATTAACCCCCAACCCGTTAATGTTGCTAACGAAAATTGGCTGCCTGCGAAAATAGTTTCATGGGGATTTTGATTGCCCGCTTCGGGCATGGTTGTTATAAAGCGAGTCCCAGTGTACTGCTCTATCCGTACTCCCATTTTCTCGCTCAATGGTATGTATTTATACCAAGCTTGTTGCAATTCACCGCACCAATCTGGACGGTGTAAAATTTGATCTAAGGTTTCAATCGGTTTAATCATCAAATAATGACGAACTGGTGTTTTTAACTGCCCTGCGACTATTCCGCGATTTGCAAACCCCATTTTATCGAAAAAAGGAACCGCTTCTTCACGCACACTGGATACAATCCGCTTCACCCCTTCTTGGCGTGCAACAGACTCAAGTGCCATGATAATCAGCTTCCCCAGCCCTTTACCTTGCATTACTGGGTTGACGGCTAAAAAACGGATCGCACCTTCGTTATCTGCATTAATATATAAGCGGCCGATCGCAAGAATACGGTTTTTATCATCAACAACCATTTGATGATGTGCAGTGGCATCATAGCCATCTTTCTCTGAACCTAGGGGTTGATTAAAAGGTTTTCTCAACATTTCCCAACGAAAATGGTAGTAAGTTGCAAACTCAAGTTCATCTTTCGGCGTACGTAGATGGTACATCGTTTCCCCCTTAAAAAGTTGATTCACACCTGTAGCCAGAAGGTGACCGGTCCATCATTAGTTAAATTGACTTGCATATCTGCAGCAAACTGGCCTGTTTGCGTATTAATGCCTTGTTGGCGGCTTTGCTCAACAAAGTATTGATACAAGCGGTCTGCACGCTCTGGCTCTGCCCCACCAGAAAAGCTGGGTCTCATACCCTTTTTGGTATCTGCGGCTAAAGTAAATTGCGAAACAACCAGTAAACTACCGCCAGCTTGTTGGACGTTTAAGTTCATTTTCCCTTGCTCGTCACTAAAAATACGGTAGCCCAGCACCTTTTCACATAAACGCTTTGCCTTTTGCTCATCATCGTCTTTTTCGACACCAAGCAAAACCAGTAGACCTGAATCAATTTGCCCTACGGCGGTTTCATCAACAACGACACTCGCGTGAGTGACTCTCTGAATTAATGCAATCATGTTTACTCTATAACAAAAAGATGGAGCAACGTTTTACAGTTACTCCATTATAAAAACCAGTAAGTTACTTAACTTCGGCACTAAAATCGTAAGTCCGGAAATATTCGGGAATGGTGTCTTTACTGGTAACATGGATACTGCGAATGCCAAGTGCTTCCGCGGCTTTTACATTTTCCTCAACATCATCAAAGAAAATAGCATCTGCAGCATCAAATTCTTCAGATTGCAGAACATATTCATAAATTTCCGGGTCAGGCTTACGCATGCCTAAATCTTGGGATAGGTAAAGGAAATCAGAGCTAGCTGCAATTTCTGGGTAGTGTTCTGGCCAATAGTCTAAATGTAGGCGATTCGTATTTGATAAGACGACAACACGGTGCCCTTGTTCGCGCAAGCGCTCCATGATATCAATCACTTCAGCTCTTAACGAAATAAAAATAGCATGCCAGCCTTCAGCAAAATCTTCAAAGCTCAGTGTAATGCCCATTTCTTCACACAGAAGCTCTGCGAACTCGATATCTGAAATTTTGCCACATTCATGCAATTGAAAGATATTACCAAAAGAAAACCGCGATTTGATTTCTTCACTTGGTGTACCACTAAGCTCAGCCCATTTATCAAACACACGATTAAAGTCGATATCAATAATCACATTACCCATATCGAAGATATACAGCATAAATTTTCCTCATTGTTATTCACTAAATTTACTTTAATCATTATTCATGCAACTGAACAGCCCTAATTGGTGATATTTCACGTTATTTTGTCAAAATATTGGTGAACCACTGACTCAGGAAACCGCCTTACTTAACCATTCCTTTAATAGATAAATGCAAAAATATTATCTACCTACCTTATTCCCATCATCATTATTACGGCAATAAATACGAAATAATCGGGCTAGGTGTTCCCCTGCGGGTGTCAATGTGGCATCTCTTCGTTGAACCAAAGCAAAGGTGGCATAGGGTAATTGTTCTTTTAAATCTAAAGCGATATACCTTTGTTCGAATAACGGCTCGTCGATCGTATCCACAGAAACAATGGTTAGAAAATCGCTTTGAGCAACTAAACTTAAGCAGCCAATTAACGTTTCGCAAGTTACGCTAAAGACCATGGGACGCTCCATCAACGAAAAAACGTCAGCAAGTTGCTTATAATACGTCCCCTTGGGAGTTGGCATCGTCCAATCACAATCAACCAACTCACTCAAAGATTTCGCATGCCGTAAAGGATGGTCTTTACGCATAATCACCTTGTACTCTTTTTGCATCAGCCGCTCAAAATTAAATTCTGCGTCTAAACTGCCTGGGTAATATGTATTAATCGTAAAATCCAGCTCTCCTTGCCTTAGCTGAGTTAACATGGTTAGTAGCTGCCCTTCCATGATACGCAATTTAATATTGGGGAAATCGCGGTGAAATTGTGTGACGACTTTAGGCATCAAAGAACGAGCGATACTTCCTGCCACACCAATATTGACAGTCCCGCCAATCAAACCAATCCGTTGGGAGATTTCCTCTTGCCCAACCCTTAACTCTTCAAGAATTAAGCTCGCACGCCTTAAAAAACCCTCACCGCATTCTGTTAAGTAAATCCCTTGGTTGCTGCGAATAAATAACTTTGCCCCTAACGTACTTTCTAATTCACGAATCGATTTCGTTAGTGCCGGTTGGGAGAGTTGTAAAAAACGGCTAGCGGCTCGAATGCTGCCATGACGGCTTACCTCTACAAATGCCCTAAGCTGATTCAATTTTATTGCTGGAGCCATGTGTTTACCCCGATAACTTTTAGTTATATAGCGAAAGATAATTGTATCTTTTTTGCTCTGATTTGATTGTGTAAAGTCTAAAAACAAAGAAACAAATAATTAACATTTAGCCTTTTAAAATAATTTTTAAAGGTAAAAAATACATCAGCATCTAAATAAATTTATTTTTAATTAATAAACAAAATTTTATCTCGCTAAATGTTAATAATTCGTAATCAAACATAACAGAATTTACTTTTTTTGTGATAACTAAAAGAGATAAAAAATGGATACTGACTTATATGCCACTATCAATCAAATGGCACAGCAGTTACAGACATGGCGTCGAGATTTTCACCAATATGCAGAGTCTGGTTGGTTAGAATTTCGTACTGCGACTCTAGTAGCAGAAGAGCTGCATCAGCTTGGCTACCAATTACAACTTGGCAAAGAAGTGATTAAAGCTGACGCTAGAATGGGGCTCCCTTCTCCTGCTGAATTAGAAAAACAAGAAAAAAGAGCAATTGAGCAAGGGGCTCTTACCCAATGGCTAGGGCATTTCTCTGGGGGGTTTACAGGAATTGTCGCGACATTAGATACCGAAAGACCCGGTCCAACTCTAGCTTTCCGAGTCGATATGGATGCCCTTGACCTAAACGAAGACCTTTCGTGCCAACACCGTCCTTACAATGAAGGGTTTGCCTCTTGTAACCCACACATGATGCATGCCTGTGGTCATGATGGCCATACCGCTATTGGATTAGGGCTTGCGCATGTTCTCAAACAATACGAATCCAAACTCTCCGGTCGTATTAAAATTATTTTCCAACCAGCGGAGGAAGGCACTCGCGGCGCGAAATCCATGATGGAGGCAGGTGTTGTCGATGATGTCGATTTTTTTGTTGCTATTCACCTTGGAACTGGAGTCCCACAAGGCGAAGTCGTTTGTGGCAGCAAAAACTTTTTAGCGACAACTAAATTTGATGTTACCTATCAAGGTGTTGCTGCTCATTCAGGTGCAAAACCTGAAGATGGTAAAAATGCATTACTGGCCGCAGCCCATGCGACTTTAGGCTTATATGGCATTCCACGCCATAGTGAAGGTAGTTCTCGAATAAATGTTGGGGTTTTACAAGCAGGGATCGGTCGAAATGTCATTCCAGACTCTGCGTTATTAAAAGTAGAAACTCGAGGTGAAACTAATGAAATTAATGAGTTTATCTATCAAAAAGCCCTAAATATCATCGAGGGTGCAGCCAAGATGCAAGATGTTTCCGTTGATATTAAATTAATGGGCGCTGCACAAAGTAGCCATCCAAGTCCACAATGGGTTGATTTTATTTGCGATTTGGCTCAAGCCCACCTCCCTGAATTCACATCTGTGGTGAAAGACCGCTCCCAAGCCGCGGGCTCTGAAGATGCGACCTACTTTATGGAGCGCGTCAAACAACTCGGGGGACAAGCAACTTATATGATTTTTGGCACCCAGCTCAGCGCGGGTCACCACAATGAGCGCTTTGATTTCGATGAACAAGTGATGACGACCGCCGTTAAAACGCTGTCCACTATCGCCCTGCATTTACCTGAATTCGGAGCTCAAAATGGATAATACATTTACATCATTTATTAATGATTATATTGAAAAAAACCAACATCAATTCACTACATTAAGTGATGATATTTGGGATCATCCAGAAACACGTTTTGAAGAAACTTACTCATCGACTCTGCTCGCTGATGCGTTAGAAAAGGAAGGTTTTCACGTCGAAAGAGGCGTTGGTAATATCGAAACCGCTTTTATCGCAAGTTACGGTTCAGGCACTCCCGTTATTGCACTACTCGGGGAATTCGATGCCCTTGCAGGCCTGAGCCAACATTCGGCATGCAGTGAACCTAGCCCAGTTATTGAAAATGGAAATGGCCACGGCTGTGGTCACAATTTGTTAGGTACCGCTGCCTTATCCGCCGCTTATGCAGTCAAAGCATGGCTAAAAGAAAATAACTTATCGGGTACGGTACGTTTCTATGGCTGTCCGGGTGAAGAAGGCGGTTCAGGTAAAACCTTCATGGTGAGGGAAGGACTATTCAATGATGTTGATGCCGCAATTACTTGGCATCCAGAATCTTTTAGTGGCGTCTTCAACGTCAAGTCTCTTGCTAATATTCAAACGGCTTTTCGTTTTAAAGGTATTGCATCACATGCAGCAAACTCACCTCATCTTGGACGTAGTGCTTTAGATGCAGTAACGCTCATGAATGTCGGCGTTCAGTTTCTACGCGAACACATTATTCAAGAGGCACGCATTCATTATGCCGTCACCAATACGGGCGGTGCCTCTCCGAATGTCGTACAAGCAGATGCAGAGGTTCTTTACCTTGTGCGCGCTCCGCAGCTCGATGAAGCGCAAGATATTTACCAACGCGTTATTAAGATTGCTGAAGGCGCGGCCTTAATGACCGGCACTCAGTTAGAGGTGCGTTTTGACAAAGCATGTTCAAACTATGTACCGAATCGCACTCTAGAACATGCGATGTTTAATCATATTACGGAATTTGGCATCCCTGAATATACAGAACAAGAACGCCAATTCGCTGAACAAATCTATAGCACTTTGACTAAAGATGATTTGCGCAATGCCAAATTGAATGCAGCTCGTAGTGGCGGTGAAAAAGGGATGCTTTGGTGTGAAAGGCAAGGTAATAAAGTACTCACTGACGAAGTGCTACCTTACGTTGAGTCAAAAGAATTAATGTATGGCTCAACAGATGTAGGAGATGTCAGTTGGGTGACCCCTACTGCGCAGTGTTTTAGCCCATGCTTCGCATTCGGTACCGCACTACATACATGGCAGTTAGTCGCTCAGGGGCGCACATCCATTGCTCATAAAGGAATGCTGCTCGCAGGAAAAATTATGGCATCCAGTGCACTTGAGTTGTTCTTAAAACCAGAATTATTAGCACAAGCTAAAGCTGAGTTTCATCAACAAAGACAAACCGCACCCTATCAATGCCCTATCCCTAAAGATGTAACGCCTTCAAAATTAAAGTAGTTCCTTATACTGGCGGGATTTATCCCGCTCAATAGTCATAACAATAACAATGAATACAGACACAAGGAAATTCTATGAGTGACACAACAACTCATCACAAAAGCCCCGGTGCGATTTTTCGCTGGATAGAGCGCGTGGGAAATAAAATACCTAACCCGTTTATTTTATTTGTTTATTTGATTGCGGTACTCATGATTGCTACTGCAATTTTGTCTTGGTTTGGTTTATCCGTTAAAAACCCAGCCAATGACGAAATGGTTAGCGTTAAAAATTTATTAAGCGTTGAGGGATTACAATGGATTTTGCCCAATATTGTTAAAAATTTTAGTAGTTTTGCCCCTCTTGGTGCCATTCTTGCACTGGTGATTGGTGCCGGTTTAGCCGAAAAAGTCGGTTTACTCCAAGCTCTGATGTATAAAATGGCTTCCGGCATTAATAAACGTTATGCCAGCTATATGGTGCTATTTATTGCTTTTTTTAGCCATATCTCTTCTGATGCTGCGCTGGTCGTCATGCCACCCTTAGGAGCGCTAATTTTTATTGCTGTAGGCCGTCATCCTGTTGCTGGCTTACTAGCTGCAATTGCAGGGGTCGCTTCAGGTTTTACTGCTAACTTATTGATTGTCACGACGGATGTCTTATTGTCAGGGATAAGTACAGAAGCGGCCATGATCATTGACCCAAGCCTTCATGTTAGTGTTATTGATAACTGGTATTTTATGGCTACGTCAGTGATTGTACTCACGATTGCGGGGGCACTACTTACTGATAAATTTATCGAACCTCGCCTGCCTATATGGGAAGGCACATCCCATGACCGAATCGAACAATTAACACCAATTCAAAACCGTGGATTATTGATGAGTGGGCTGTCTGCATTAGTTTTTATCGGTCTAGTGGCTTTACTTGTTGTGCCTGAAGGTGCCCCACTACGCGATCCAATCACCAATACAGTGATCCCATCCCCTTTCATTAAAGGGATTGTTCCTGTCATTATTATTTTCTTTTTCGTGGTCTCCATTACCTATGGTGTATCAACAAAGCAAATCAAAAAGCCTAATGATATTCCTGATTTATTAGTTGACCCAATGAAAAGTATGGCAGGGTTTATTGTTATGGTTTTCCCCCTTTCACAATTCGTTGCTTTTTTTAACTGGAGTAACATGGGGAAATTTATGGCGATTGGGTTAACCGACTTACTGGAAGCCCTTGGTATGACCGGAGTACCTGCGTTTATTGGTTTGATGTTCCTATCCGCTTTCCTTTGTATGTTTATCGCAAGTGGTTCAGCTATCTGGTCGATCCTCGCCCCAATATTTGTTCCTATGTTTGTGCTACTAGGTTTTCACCCTGCATTTGCTCAGATTGTGTTTCGTATCGCAGATTCAGCGGTGCTACCACTTGCACCTATGTCACCTTTTCTTCCTCTCTTTTTAGGTTTTTTACAACGCTACTATAAAAATGCACAGCTCGGAACTTATTACACCTTAATATTACCGTATCCTATTGTCTTTTTTATAGTTTGGATGTTATTGCTTGTTGGCTGGTACTTTGCAGGACTGCCTATAGGGCCGGGTGTTTACCCACAACTCAACCCATAAAAAAAGGCGCCTTTCGGCGCCTTCTTATTAACTAATTTAACTAAAAATTAGTCTTCTTTTGTACGGCTCGCGCGACGACGATCGTTTTCAGTCAGGTGACGCTTACGCAGACGAATAGACTGCGGAGTCACTTCAACTAATTCATCATCATCAATAAACTCAAGAGCTTGTTCCAGAGTCATTTTAATTGGTGGTGATAATGTTGTCGCTTCATCAGTACCTGACGCACGCATGTTAGTCAGTTTTTTACCCGTTAAGCAGTTAACTGTTAAGTCGTTAGAACGAGAGTGAATACCAATGATTTGGCCTTCATACACTTCTGCACCGTGACCTAAGAATAACTTACCACGATCTTGTAAGCTGTACAGTGCATAAGCAACTGCTTTACCTTGACCGTTAGAGATCAGAACACCGTTCTGACGACCACCGATTTCGCCTGGGCGAACATCGTCGTAATGGCTGAATGTAGAGTACAGTAAACCAGTACCTGAGGTCATCGTCATGAATTCTGTACGGAAACCAATCAAACCACGGCTTGGGATAATGTAGTCAAGACGCACACGGCCTTTACCATCTGGCATCATGTCACGTAGGTCACCTTTACGCTCACCTAACGCTTTCATCACATCGCCTTGGTTTTGCTCTTCAACGTCTAAAGTAACTTGTTCGAATGGCTCTTGTTTACGGCCATCGATTTCACGAATGATAACTTTCGGACGAGAAACGGCTAATTCGAAACCTTCACGACGCATATTTTCAATCAGAACAGATAAGTGAAGTTCACCACGACCAGAAACACGGAATGCATCTGGGTCTTGAGTTTCTTCAACACGTAGTGCCACGTTGTGCACCAGTTCTTTATTCAGGCGGTCAAGGATTTGACGTGAAGTCACAAATTTACCTTCTTTACCGCAGAATGGTGAGGTGTTAACACAATAGAACATGCTAACTGTTGGCTCATCAACGGCTAATGCAGGCAGAGCTTCAACGCTACCCACTTGGCAAATAGTGTCAGAAATATTCAGTTCACCTAAACCAGTTAGAGCAACGATATCGCCCGCATCGGCTTGCTGTGAGTCAATTCGCTCTAAACCTAAGTGCGTCAGAACTTTACCGATTTTACCGTTGCGAGTTTTGCCTTCGCTATCGATAACAGTGACTTGTTGGTTTGGCTTCACAACACCACGTTTAATACGGCCAATACCGATTACGCCTAAGTAGCTGTTGTAATCTAATTGCGATACTTGCATCTGGAATGGACCATCGATGTCAACTGCTGGCGGCGCAACGTGCTCTACGATAGCTTCGTACAGTGGCGTCATGTCTTCAGCCATTTCAGTATGGTCAAGACCTGCAATACCGTTTAATGCAGATGCATAAACGATAGGGAAATCGAGTTGCTCATCCGTTGCACCTAAGTTCACGAATAAGTCGAATACTTGGTCTACAACCCAATCAGGGCGTGCACCTGGGCGGTCAACTTTGTTGATAACAACAATAGGACGTAAGCCGTGGTCGAACGCTTTTTGCGTTACGAAGCGAGTCTGTGGCATTGGGCCATCCATCGCATCAACAACCAGCAGAACGCAGTCAACCATAGACATAACGCGCTCAACCTCACCACCAAAGTCGGCGTGGCCTGGGGTGTCTACGATGTTAATGTGATAACCATTCCATTGGATAGCGGTATTTTTAGCAAGGATGGTAATACCACGCTCTTTCTCCAAGTCGTTGGAGTCCATAACACGCTCATCAACAGTTTCACGTTCACCGAACGTACCTGACTGCTGCAGTAATTTACCAACCAGTGTGGTCTTGCCATGGTCAACGTGAGCGATGATGGCGATGTTTCTTAAATTTTGAATTGACAAGGATTTTTACCGTTTAATTGACAGGAAAGGAATATGCTTTTTTAGCCGTTATTATCGACCAAAACATACTTTCTACGTTAATTTGCTGTTATTTTACACGTTTTTCCGCAGAAGTGGAATAAATGTGAAACCCATCACTGTATAAAAAGTTTTTAACGAAAAAACATTCAGTTGCATAACAGCGCCAAAATACCCAATAAAATAGTGAGTATCAGCACTAATAATTCACAAAGTAGCAGAATAATACGCTAAAAACTCAATATTAGCAGCCAAAAAAAAGAATATAAAATAGACTTTCTTTCTTAACTACCTTTTTTAATGTCTTTTTGTGTCATTTAGATATATCTAAATTGACTAATTAGATATATCTAAATATAGTGAAACGACAAAATAGATTCGATATATCTAAAGTTACAAACTAAGGAATAACTATATGCTAATTAAATCTTGTCGTCATGTATATTATGCACAGCATGACGAAAATCAGCATGACCACCACCATAACGGCTGTCATGGTAATCATCGTCATGAACACAAAGAATGTTGCCATGGTGAAGGGCGTCATATTCACGAACACAGTGAAGAACGCTGCCATGGTGAAGGCCGTCATAGTCACAGACACAGTGAAGAACGCTGCCACGGTGAAGGCCGTCATGGTCACGGACATGGTGAAGAACGCTGCCACGGTGAAGGCCGTCATGGTCACGGACATGGTGAAAAATGCTGCCACGGTGAAGGCCGTCATGGCCACGGACATGGCGGTGAGCGCCAAAGGGGTCGAGGAAGAGGCAAAGGTCTGCGTCGTCTATTTGACCATGGTGACCTTCATATTATGGTGCTTTCATTAGTTGCCAAAAAACCAAGTTATGGCTATGAGATAATTAAAGATATTCAAGAAGCCTCTAACGGCCTTTATGTGCCTAGCCCTGGTGTAATCTACCCAACTCTTACACTACTAGAAGAACAAGGCTTCTTGGAATCACAAATTGTTGAGCGGAACCGTAAAAGCTTTACTATCACGCCTGAAGGAGCATCGCATTTAGCTCAGAATAAAGACATCGAAGTGGTGATTGCCCGTAAACTGGCAAAAGCACGCGATATGCAACAAGGTGGTAATTTAGCGGAAGACATTGAAATGGCGGTCAGTCGTTTTAAAGCATTATTACGCCATAAAATGGTTTTAAAGCAACTCAATGAAGAACAAACTCGCCAAATTGCATCCATTATCAATGATGCAGTAAAACAAATTGAAGAAGTGAATACGTTACTAACCAATAGTAACGATGAATAATGTAAGAGGCCCATATTCTTTGTTATATGGGCTTTCTTTATATATACGAGTCCTACTCTTCTCGCACCTCAGAATAAATAACATGAAATATTCTGTTTATAGTTTATACTATAAACAATTGAGTATTTGGAATGATAATAACATTTATGAATAATTCAAAAAAAATCTTTTTTATTTCATCTATAGCAATTATAACGGGGCTATTGCTCATTAGTTGCAAAATTAAAAGCGATAACATTTTATCTTACTCTACAAATAATTCTTTTTTTCAATTAGATAAAGAATGTATCGAATCATATAAGGATGAATCAAAAAATAATGAACATATTGTTTTTATAACACTTAGCAATACAAATAATTGCCGGCCTAAACTATATGATTTTCTAACCAAAAATAAAAATAAAAAAATGAATGTTTATTTTAATAACGTTCTTATTCAAAAAAACATTCATTTAGGAAACATCCATTCATTAGATGATGGTTTTTACCAAAATCTAAACAATCAATCTAATTTAAATTTATTTAAATCTTTGATGAATAAGTAAAGTTAGCATAAAGCCACTTTTATATTTAGTACCTAACTTCTATCGTCAGCCCTACTGAATGGCTCTTAAACCTAATCCGGTCTTGTCCTGCCCCATTATTTCCATTAATTCTATATGAGCCAGGCCCCATAGTACGAACGGTTCTATCACCTGAATTGGTTACATATTGTATTTCAGCATCAAATGTTGATTGCAGACTTGATACTGCATCAAATGAAACAGTATAAGCGCTATTCCCTACGTGCGTATGAAGATTAACCCACGGTCCCCATGCTAATGGTGGAGCCCAACCTTGAGATCTTGCCATATATTTATACCCCTATTAACTATGTCGTCACTTTTCCACATAAATATTATGTAAAGTACAAAAATATATTTAGATTCAATACTCAATGTTGCTCAAATATATCCTTATTAATACTGGCATAAGCGAAGAACATAAAATATTATATTTATGATGAATGCATGACATAAATGATTCGCATTTAAAAAACGCACCAAAATAGTGCAAACAACCAACAAAAAGCACCAATTTAGTGCATTTTATTCCATTTTATCATTTTCTCTCCCATCATTTCTTTGTAACAATCAGAATTTACTATAATTTAAAAAGTTGGCATGATTTTCGCTTATATATTTACAGAGCGAATAACAGTGCCTCGTTTTACACGACTCACTACCGCTAGACAAAAAACAACAAGCGCATCATCTAGACGATTGTTGATTAGACCCGACCAGGAGAGCCGAGAATGTCCGCTGAACATGTTTTATCGTTAATAAAAGAGCAAAATGTTAGATTTATTGATCTGCGCTTTACCGATACTAAAGGTAAAGAGCAACACATCACTATCCCTGCTCACCAAGTTGACGAAGACTTCTTTGAAGAAGGCCAGATGTTTGATGGTTCATCTATCGGTGGATGGAAAGGGATTAATGAATCAGATATGGTATTGATGCCAGACCCATCAACCGCGGTTATCGACCCATTCTTTGCTGACATAACCTTAATTATCCGTTGCGATATTTTAGAACCAGGCACTATGCAAGGTTATGACAGGGACCCGCGTTCAATTTCAAAACGCGCTGAGGACTTTTTACGTTCTAGCGGTATCGCTGATATCGTTCTGTTTGGTCCAGAGCCTGAATTTTTCGTTTTTGATGATATCCGTTTTGGCAATAATATGCATGGTAGCTACTACCATATCGATGATATCGAAGCAGCGTGGAATACTGGCACAAAATACGAAGGCGGCAATAAAGGTCATCGCCCAGCAGTACAAGGCGGTTATTTCCCAGTTCCCCCCGTTGATTCATCACAAAACCTGCGCTCTGCAATGTGTACCACAATGGAAGAAATGGGCTTAGTGGTTGAAGCGCATCACCATGAAGTGGCAACAGCAGGTCAAAACGAAGTTGCTACCCGCTTTAATACTATGACCAAAAAAGCGGATGAAACCCAGATTTATAAATATGTTGTTCATAATGTTGCCCATGCATACGGTAAAACCGCAACCTTTATGCCAAAGCCACTCGTCGGTGATAACGGCTCAGGTATGCACTGCCATATGTCTTTGTCTAAAGACGGTGTTAACCTGTTTGCTGGTGACAAATACGGCGGTTTATCTGAGATGGCGCTGTACTACATCGGCGGTATCATTAAACACGCTCGTGCGCTGAACGCATTTACCAACCCAACAACCAACTCATACAAGCGTTTAGTTCCGGGCTTTGAAGCACCAGTCATGCTGGCTTACTCAGCGCGTAACCGTTCTGCATCTATCCGTATTCCGGTGGTTGCCAGCACTAAAGCACGTCGTATTGAGGTACGCTTCCCAGACCCTGCGGCTAACCCATACCTCGCGTTTGCTGCACAGTTAATGGCAGGCCTTGATGGCATTATCAATAAAATCCATCCAGGCGATGCAATGGATAAAAACTTATACGACTTACCACCTGAAGAAGCCAAAGAAATCCCAACAGTTTCAGGCTCTTTAGACGAAGCCTTGGCTGAGTTAGATAAAGACCGTGAATTCTTAACTCGTGGCGGTGTATTCACGAATGACGCCATTGACGCTTATATCGAATTAGTTCGCAGCGATATCCAGCGTGTCCGTATGGCACCACACCCTCTCGAATTTGAAATGTACTACAGTGTGTAACACGCCGTTCCACTGCTAGTCTTTGTTGCCGTGAAGCACTTGCCCCATCTTTTGATGGGGCCTTTTCTCTGTAAAATATTAGCGGAACAAAATCAAATATCGGTTGTTTGGTCTATCAGGTATAATGCACCAAAATAGTGCAGGAGCAACATTACATGAAAACCGAACATTTGCCAGCACCAGAACAACTTCTCGATTCACTAATTAATAGCGTGCTGATTTTGGATTACGACCTGGTTATCCACTATGCCAATCATGCTGCACTCCAGATTTTAACTCAAAGCCAGCGTAAGCTATATGGTACCCCTCTCCCTCTTCTCTTTAGTTATTGTTCACTCAATGATGAACTGATGTTGAGTAGTTTAAAGGAAGGGCATAGCTTTACAGAAAATGAGGTCACACTGGTGTTTAATAACCATTCCCATGTGATGTCTTTCAGTGCTCAGCCATTTTCTGAACAATTTATTTTAGTTGAGCTTTCTCAACTTGATAGTCAACGGCGTCTAAGCCAAGAATTAGCGCAAAATGCCCAACAACTTGCAGCCCGCGAGCTCATTCGCGGACTTGCCCATGAAATAAAAAACCCACTAGGCGGTTTGCGAGGTGCTGCGCAGTTATTATCTAAAGCACTGCCTGACCCTCAACTGAATGAATATACTCAAGTTATCATTGAGCAAGCTGACCGCTTAAGGGCACTTGTCGATAGGTTGCTTGGTCCGCAATATCCGGGTCCTAAAACCCAGCAAAGCATTCATCATATAATGGAAAATGTGACGCGTTTGCTATCCTTAGAAAAGCCGGATAACGTCACACTGGTTCGTGATTATGACCCAAGCTTACCTGAACTCGAATATTACCCTGATCAAATCGAGCAAGTACTACTAAATGTAGCACGCAATGCGCTGCAAGCTCTCGCGGTAACTGGGGGAAATATTACGCTACGGACACGCACCGCATTTCAGGTGATGTTACAAGGTGAACGCTATCGACTAACAGCGCGTATTGATATTGAAGATAATGGCCCAGGTATCCCATTAGCAATTCAAGACACTTTATTTTACCCAATGGTTAGTGGGCGACCTGATGGTACAGGGCTCGGTTTATCTATTGCTCGAAGCTTAGTCGACCAACACGCGGGTAAAATCGAATTTACCAGTTGGCCGGGGCATACCGAGTTTTCTATTTATCTACCAATCAAAAAATAGGAGATATCTATGGCACAGGGAAAAATTTGGGTTGTTGATGATGACAGTTCTATTCGCTGGGTATTAGAACGGGCACTTAGCAGTGCTGAATTTTCATGCACCTGTTTTGATAGCGCTGATGCTGTTCTCGCTGCCTTAGAGACCTCACTTCCTGACGTGTTGTTATCTGATATTCGTATGCCAGGCACAAATGGTATTGAATTACTAAATACTATTAAGCAATCTCATCCCTTACTGCCGATTATTATCATGACGGCGCATTCAGACCTTGATGCCGCGGTCAATGCTTACCAATCTGGGGCCTTTGATTATCTACCAAAGCCATTTGATATTGATGAAACAGTGGCACTGGTCGAACGGGCACTCAATCACAGCCGTGAACAAAATCACACTGATCGGGATACTAAACAGCAGGCTCCTATTGTGTCTTCAACCATGATTGGTGAAGCCCCTGCCATGCAGGAGGTTTATCGAATCATTGGTCGCTTATCTCGCTCATCCATCAGCGTGCTAATTAATGGTGAATCAGGAACAGGGAAAGAGTTAGTTGCTCACGCCTTACATCAGCATAGTCCTCGTGTTAATCAGCCATTTATTGCACTGAATATGGCTGCGATCCCAAAAGATTTAATTGAATCCGAACTATTTGGTCATGAAAAAGGGGCATTTACCGGTGCAACCCAAGTGCGCCAAGGCCGGTTTGAACAAGCCAATCATGGGTCATTATTTTTAGATGAAATTGGCGATATGCCCCTCGATGTGCAGACTCGATTACTACGCGTTCTCGCTGAAGGGCAATTTTACCGGATTGGTGGTTATACTCCTGTAAAAGTGGATGTGCGTATTATTGCAGCAACCCACCAAGATCTCGAAAAACGCGTCAAAGAAGGGCTTTTTCGTGAAGACTTATTTCACCGGTTGAATGTCATTCGAGTACAATTACCACCATTACGCGAGCGTACCGAAGATATCCCACGCCTTGCGCATTACTTCTTACAAAATACCGCTAAGGAGTTAGGTGTAGAGAGTAAAGTGCTACATGCTGATAGCGAAAAAATCCTCCAGCGCTATTATTGGTCGGGTAATGTCCGCCAATTAGAAAATGTTTGTCGCTGGCTCACAGTGATGGCCGCTAGCCAAGAAATTTTACCGCAAGACCTACCGGAAGATTTGCTGGAAGAGCGCCCGATACAAAATACTGAAGAAAATAACCTGAAGGCCAATGAATACGTAATTTTACCTACACATCAAGCCAACTCAGAAGCACAATGGTTTGAATTATTAGAAAAGTGGGCTAATAACGCGTTATCAGCAGGTAAAGACGATTTATTAGCACAAACAATTCCTATATTAGAGCGTACTATGCTAAGTTGCGCATTGACATATACCAAGGGCCATAAACAAGAAGCTGCCCGTTTATTAGGCTGGGGAAGGAATACTTTAACTCGAAAATTAAAAGAATTAGGGCTTGAGTAATTCATTATTTGTTTATGTAAGCCTAATTAAAACAAAAGCATATCATTAAAATAAGGTGGCGAAATAAAAGAATACATCTCCATCTTATTTATGATAATTAGCTTAACATTTAATTTTTTCTCTCAGCCATTGATAATAAAAACAATAAGCAATCACTTATATAGACCATTGAAATGCGATGGTTAATAAATGACATCCATAATAAAAACACCAAAACAAGCATATTTAGACCATCGTGATTTGATATTTATAATGATTTTTCATTATTAGATAATATAAATGACAAACACTTCAAGTATACTCTATATGCTAACGCCTGATAAACCCAAACAATCACCATATAAGAGATAAATTAAATTTATCCACCACTTTATAGGTAATCTTAGTTTTATATCGTTATTTAACTTTAGTAAAAAACCCAGTAAAAATGAAATTTACTTTAAGTAAGCACATGGAGTTAATTATTAACCCATAGTGTGTTAATTACTTATTATGATATTAATCATATTAAAATTTAATTATATTTCACCAAATATAACAAAACTTGTTTATTTTAAAAAATAGATTCAAAATACTCTTCAGTTGAGTAATTGATATTTTCAACCACTCAATGAAAAATAAATAAATTATATTCCGGAGAAAAACAGATGAAAAAGAATTTACTTGCATCATTAATTGCTGCATCCTCAATCTTTGCTATTAATAATGCATTAGCAGCGGATGGTACTATTGATTTTACTGGTGAAATTATTGACCAAGCCTGTGAATTAGCTGCTGGTTCTGATGCATTAAAAGTTAATTTAGGTAAAGTTTCAAAAACCGCATTACCAAGTGCAGGTAGTACTGCTGCCGCCACTAAATTTACCATTAAATTAATTAATTGCCCAACGACTGTAACAAGTGCTTCTGTTAAGTTTGATGCGGATTCTTATATCGGCGATGATGAAGTTATTAAATTAAAAGAAGAAACTGGTGTTGCAACTGGTGTCGGTATTCAAATTACTGATGATGCTAATAAAGTAGTCCCACTATTTACTGCCTCTAAAACATACCCATTAAAAGATGGTGTTGAAAATAATTTAGACTTCAGAGCACGTTATATTGCTAAATCTGACACTGTAACTCCTGGTCCTGCTAACGGCACTGCAACATTTACAATCAATTATAACTAAATAACAAATAAGGTTTAAAAGGAATTAAGCCTTATATAATTATAATCAATGGTGGTATTATGAAATTCATTATCTATATTTTCATTTCTGTATTTACACTATTAAACACTGCATATGCAGGTGTCATTATTGGTGGAACTCGTGTTATTTACAATGAGGGAAACAAAGATGTCAGCATTAGTGTAGAAAATCCAGATAAGATCCCTTATTTAATTCAGTCTTGGATTGATAATATCGATGAAAAAAAACAATCTGATTTTGCTATAACACCACCATTATTTAGGTTGAATCCAGATAACACAAATGCACTTAGAATCTTTCTAACTGAGAATAAACTACCTAATGATAGAGAGTCATTATTCTGGCTGAATATAAAAACGATCCCTGCGACAGAAAGAACAGAAAATTCATTGCAAATTGCATTTAAAACACAAATGAAGCTGATCTATCGTCCAAAAAGCTTAAAGAATGTTGATTTTATTGAAGAACAAAAAAAATTAGTATGGTCTAAGTCAGGAAATAACATTATTGTTAAAAACCCAACTCCCTATTTTATGAACTTTCAAAGCATTAGCTTTAATGGAACTAAAGCAAATGATGTTTCTTATGTCGCACCATTTGCAAGTGCATCTTTTGACGTTAATAACCCTAGTTCTAATGGAATAATTAAATGGGAAGTTATTAATGACTATGGGTCTGCACCAGAAACACTCGAAAAGAAAATATAAACTTATAAAATGAGTTAGGTTACGATATGAAATTAAATAAAATATTTCTTGGCCTATTATTATATTTAGGCTATACGACGGCATTATATGCTGAAGAAAAACCAGATGATACAGTCTATTTTGACCCTGATTTTTTAGAGCTACCTAATAAAGATTCAGTTGACCTATCACAATTTGAAAATGATGAACAATTAGCTGGGGATTACTATGTTGATATCTATGTTAATACCAACCTAATTGGTGCTAAAAGCCTTAAGTTTGATAAAGACAGTAATAACAAGTTAGCTCCTTGTTTATCTCTTAATGATCTCAAAGAATTTGGCATTAAAGTTAATGATTACCCTGAATTGCAACATTCAGGAAGCCACTGTATAAACCTTGCTGCCATTCCTGATGCAAAAAGTGATTTTGAATTTGGTTCACAACGTTTATATCTTAGTATTCCTCAAATTGCCTTGGATAGAAACCCAAGGGGATATGTTGATTTAGCTAACATTGACAATGGAATCAACGCGTTATTATTAAACTATAGCTATAATGGTTCAAAAAATTACGACCGAAAAAATAATGATTCAGATAGTACATCTCATTATGTGAATTTAAGACCCGGTATAAATCTTGGGGCCTGGCGTTTGCGTAACTATACAACATGGTCCAGTAATAATGACCAATCCGGTAAATGGGACACCATTTACACTTATGCATCGCGTGGCATTAATAGTATCAAAAGCCAATTAACTTTAGGTGATAGTGTTTCGCCTTCGATGGTTTTTGATAGTGTGCCCTTTCGTGGTGCACAATTGGCAACAGATGACGATATGTCCCCTGAAAGCTTGCGTGGTTATGCGCCTGTAGTTCGCGGGATAGCACGTAGCAATGCACAAGTAACAATCCGCCAAAATGGCTACATTATCTACCAAACTGAAGTGGCTGCTGGTCCTTTTGAAATTACAGACCTCTACCCAACAGGGGGGAGCGGCGATTTACATGTCACAATAAAAGAGTCTAATGGTAGCGAGCAATACCAAATTGTTCCTTTCGCTTCATTACCCGTATTACAACGTGAAGGGTATTTTTCTTATAGCGTAACTGGCGGTGAATACCGCGCTTATGATAATAGCATTGATAAAACAAAATTTGGTCAGTTCACCTTAATCTATGGCTTGCCTTATGGCATCACCGCATATGGAGGAAGCCAAGTTAGTGAACATTACCAGTCTTATTCCATTGGTGCAGGGCAAAACCTTGGGCGCTTTGGTGCCTTATCAATTGACGTTACTCATGCAAATTCAACGCTCAGTAATGATGTTAAGGAAAAAGGCCAATCATACCGTTTCCGCTATAACAAAAATATCAATGATATTGGTACTAATATCGCATTGGCAGGTTATCGTTATTCCACCAAAGGCTTTTATAGTTTAGCGGAAGTGTTTGATGGTTATAGGGATACAAACTATGCCCCTGAAATTGAACGACGCCGTAATCGTGGTGAAATTACCCTCAGCCAAAACTTAGGGGATAGTTTTGGTTCAATTTCTGTTGGTTATATTAATGAAGATTATTGGAACAGTGACCGAAAAACGCAATCTGCCACGGTGGGTTATAACAATAGTTGGCAAGGTGTCAGTTATAGTTTGAATTATACCTATAACAAAAATACCAATAGCTATTCTTATCGGTCAGGAAGTCGTTCAAAAAGCGAAGATGACCATCAATTAGCGCTTTCCGTCAGCGTACCCTTTTCGGTATTTGACGATACCTTCTATTACAACTTTAACAGTAGTAGCAGCAGTAATAGTGCAAGTACCGGAAGCATTGGTCTTTCAGCATCACAGTTAAATAACCGGTTAAATTGGAGCGTTCAACAAGGCTTTACTACTCGAGACCAAGGCACTAACGGTAATATGAATGCTTCTTATAAAGGCCAATATGGTGAAGTCTCAGGCGGTAGTGGCTACAGCAAAGACAGCTATAACCTCTATTACGGGGTTAACGGTAGCTTAGTCGCACATTCTGGCGGCCTTGTACTTGGCCAACAGTTGGGAGAAACCGCGGCGCTTGTTGAAATTCCTGATGCAGGTGATGTACCGATCCTAAACCAAGCTGGGGTGACTACAAATAACCAAGGTTACGCATTGGTACCTTATGTCACTGCTTATCGCAAAAATATGATCGATATAGATACCTCTGCATTACCTGAGAATACTGAGATGGATTTATCCAGTCGAAGTGTTTCACCAAGCCGAGGGGCTTTAGTCAAAGCGAGCTTTACCGCAAACGTTGGCTACCGCGCAATTATGCTGCTGACTTTTACTGACGGTAAACCTGTACCTTTTGGCGCCCAAGCTATCTTTAACGATAACCCGCAGTTAAACAGTATGGTGGGGAATGATGGCGAAATTTATTTATCAGGCTTAGCTGAAAACGGCAATTTTATTATTCAATATAACGATAAACAACAATGCCAAGTCAATTATAACTTAGCAGGTATATCGAATTATATGGGGTTATATAAAACAGCAGCGGTTTGCCGATAATAAGGAATAAATAATGAAAAATTTTATTTATAAATCGATATTGGCTATGAGTTTTATATATTTATACTCAGGGTATGCTAATGCAGCTTGTACCTTAAACCCAAATTTAAATAATAAATTCGCTAACGTACCGACCGCAGTATATAACATTCAATATGATGATATTACACCTAGAGATTTAGGGTCTCTCCGTGCTGATTTTTCATCTACATCTCAGTGGGTAGCTAGTGATTCGAGTTCTTGTGCTACTTCATACTTAACGGGGAGTTTTATCAATAGCTGGTCACCAAATGCCAATAAAGTTGCCCTATCTAATATTCCGGGTATTGGCATTTCTGTTACAACCGCAGGCATTGGAGCGTTTAATGCTTCATGGGATAAAAACAACTCCAATTATAATATATTAACAACGCATTGGGGCATCACAGTAAAAAAACTTGGTTCGGTAACACAAGGTGGCACATTAAGAGCCGGAAATGTCGCAAGGTTAACCGTAACTTACCGTGCACCAACCAGTGTGACGTGGACTTTAACAACCTTAAATATGCCAACTAATGCTATTCGTATCAATGTGCTTAGCTGTTCATTAAAGAATAATCAGTCAACCTACAATATTGATATGCAAGATTGGTATGATACACAATTTCCCAATATAGGCTCAACCAGCACACCGGTTGATATTCCAATTACATTAACTTGTGCAGCTGGCACCAATATTAAAGCGACTGTCACAAGTTCTAAATATGAAGATGCGGCGACAGGAAAATTAGGGCTAACAGGAGCTGATAGTGCTACTGGTGTCGCAATACAATTATTGGATAAAAATAATAATCCAATCAAGCTGAATACCAAGAACAGCCTGCAAAATAATGTGCCGGCTGGTGATTATATGTTTAATTGGAAAGCTCGCTATATAAAAACGGCAGATAATATCACGCCGGGTACAGCGAATGCCTCCGCTACTGTAAATATCCGCTATGAGTAGGAATAAAAAATGAAAATAATACCTAAAAATTTACTTTTACTTAGTAGCTTAATATTCAGTGGGAATTTATTCGCTGCTAGCACTGTCACGTTGAATTTTACCGGAAATATTAAAGCGGCTACTTGTAATATTACTGGTGGGAATAATATTGATATTGACCTAAAAAGTATTTCTGCAGATGTCTTTAAAAATACCAATTCAGGTTCCCCATGGAAAAACTTTAATATTAGCTTAAATAACTGTTCTACCTATATTAACCAAGTAAAACTGACGTTTACAGGAACCGCGGATACTGCGGATGCAACAAGTTTATACAAAAACCAAGGTACGGCAAGGAACCTAGCTGTACAACTACAAAATGGTAATGGAACAACCGCTTTAGGTAACCAAAAAGTTTTGCAAGTCACTACAAATGGACAAACAAATATTAACATCCCATTAAGAACACGTGCGTTTAGCTCATTAGGTAATGTCACCCCTGGAACTATTTCTGCAAATATTACAGCAACAATTACCTATTTATAAACAGGGAAAAGAATATGAGACACTTTATTTTATTTCTATCACTAATGAGCTGCTCTTTCATTGTTTTTGGGCAAGCTGCGAATATTAAAGTACACGGTACTGTCATAGCTGCGCCTTGTGAACTTGAAAAATCTAATTACCTTATTGATTTAAAAAAGATTAATATTTGGAATATTAAGGATACACAAAAATCGTCATGGGTTGATTTTTCAGTTAAGCTCAAAAATTGCCCTGTAGGAACAAGCCAAGCTGTAATGGCTATATCAGGTACTCCAGACCCAACAACTCCAGAGTATTTTATAAACAACGGGACAGCAAAAAATGTTGCTTTGAATTTAGCAAGAACTGCAAATAAAGCGACTATAAAAAACGGCGATACCATTACAACAAATGTCAACACACAAACTAGAAGCGTAGAAATTCCGTTATCAGCTAGAGTTTCAGGTTATGGTAATGGAATGATTGCAGGGTCTTTTAAAAGCCACTTAGAATTTACATTTACTTATCAGTAATTAAATATAATTTCTTATTACGCCTATATTTATTTTAATAGGAGATACATTATGTCTAATTACTACCCTATTTCCAAAATAGTTGGAAGTAAAATAACATATTATAGAAAAATGAATGGAATGACATTAAACCAGATTGCAAACATAATTGGTGTGAGTGAACAACAACAATCAAGATATGAACATGGTATTAACCGAATAAATTTAGATAGGCTAAATCAGTATGCTGAGATATTTAACATTAGTATATTAGAGTTTTTCATCTTCACTGAAATAGAGAAAGAATATATTAAAAAAGAATTCCCTATAAAAACCAGAGGAAACATCTATGAAGAAATCTAATATAAAAGCATTATTAATGACAACACTATTGTATTCTACATATTCATATTCTGCTTGTATTCAAAACCCAAACTTAAGGAATATTAATGTCAATGTTCCTACACAAACTCATACTATTCAATATGATGATAACTCAACAAGGGATTTAGGTACATATATCATTCGTTTTGCTAATGATAATGTTAAGACATACTCAGGCAAAGATGGTCAATGTGGACAGGCAAGATTACATGGCAGATATATAAATGGTTGGGTGCCAAATGTAAATAAAATAGCCGCCACTAATATTCCAGGTATCAGTGTAGAAATACGAGCCGTATCAGGGGCATTAAATTTTTATGGCCCATATCCAGCCATCGCAGGTAGATTACCATGGGAGCTTACAACACCTAAGTGGGCTTTTACAATAAAAAAAACTGGAAATGTAACGCAGTCTAATGCGCTCACAGCAGGGCCAGTTGGCCGATTAATCCAAGAAAACCCTAACCATATAAATTGGAATATCAGTACATTAAATATACCGATGAATGCCGTGCGAATAAATGTAGCAAAATGCACAACAAAGTCGAACAACTATACCGTTGTTTTAGGTGATTGGTATGACACACAATTTAAGGATATTGGCGCAGTAAGTGCTAGTGTTAATATCCCGATTACCTTAAGTTGTGCTGCCGGAACTAATATTAAAACAACCATTACCAGTAGTGCGGGGTATGTTGATACGCAAACAGGGAAAATCAAGTTATCTGGCACGGGCTCTGCAACAGGTATTGCCATACAACTACTAAATGCAAGTAATGCCCCTATAAAACTAGCTACTAAAAACAATACCATAACTAATTCAGCTGCTGGAGATATCCGGTTCAACTGGAAAGCTCGCTATATTAAAACGGCAGCTAAAATAACGCCTGGGAAAGCGAACAGTACAGCAACAGTCAATATTCGATATGAATAATTGGCCTAGTTTTAAGTATCATATTACGACCATCTAAAATGGGTGGTCATTAAATAATACCATTCCATATAAAAATACAATATCTTGATTTAAACACATGCTTTTTTTTAAATTATCTATATATTAACTATTAAGCTCTAGTTTTTGCCTTATCTATATCTAGTGTAGCCCTGTTGTTTATGATTTATTTTATAAAGGGAAAACATGTCAAAAAATTATTCAATATCCAAACAAATTGGATATCAAATTTATTATCATAGAAAAAAGTTAGGTATTCCTATATCTATTATATCTAAGGAAATAGGAATTAGTCCACAACAACAATCTAGATATGAACGAGGAGTGAATAGAATAAATATAGATAGGTTATCTCAATATGCAGAATACTTTAAGATTGATATTAAATCTTTTTTTCATTTTTTTAGTACTAAAAAAGAGAATTAAACCATATAAGAAACATTAATAATATTAAAAATCCTTAATTAATTTTGTGTTATTAAAATTAGAGAGAACATTATGAAACGAAAAATATCAAAATCTGTTGGTCTAAAAATTAGAGCATTAAGAGAAGCTAATGGTATGAGCGGAAAAGAATTAAGTAGCTTATTAGGTATTAGCCAACAACATCAATCACGTTATGAAAATGGCGAAGTCAATATCCATGTTGATACGATATATCAATTATCTCAGATATTTAATATTGACCCTGCCTATTTTTTAACTGACGAGACAGAAATAAATAAAAATACAGACACCCCACTTAGTAAAAAAAATTATTTTTCTGCTGAGGCGTTAGTATTTTAATATTTAAATATGAGCATCATTATATGCTGATTTATTAAATGTCGGTGCATGACATTATTGCACCGATTTATCTTTGTTGGGATTCATCCAATAACCAATTACGGAATATCATCATCGCAGGTGTACATGGTTTGGACTTCAAGCGACTAAGCCAATAGCCCCCTAATGTCACTGAAATATCAAATGGCTGCACTAAACTCCCAGCACTCAACTCATGTTCAAACATACAACTCGGTACCAATGCCACACTATCCGTTAATAACGCAGCTTCAACCATTAGACGAGACGAGTCAAACACAGGCCCTTTCACTCGCCACGGCTCTAAACCTGCGGCAAGAAACCATTTTTCCCATTCATCTTTACGGTATGAGCGTAATAAATGATGCGCTTTTAAATCTAGGGGAGTCGTTAAGCGGTTAGCCATTTTCTCAGAGCATAACACAGTATGCGATGCGCTAAATAATGGAATATTCTCAGCCAGAGGCCATAACCCCTCCCCAAAGCGTATGGCAAAATCAACACCTTCTGCCGCCAAATTGACTACGTTATTATGTGTCATAATCCGTAAATCAATATACGGGTATAAATTAGAAAATTTTGATAATTGAGGTAGTAACCAACCCACCGCAAATGTTCCCACTACTGATATACTCAACACTTCATGGTAGTGCCCATCATCAAACTGCTGCAATAAAGACTCAATTTGGTCGAAAGAACGACTCAACACAGGTAGGAGAGCTAAGCCTTCATCTGTTAAGGCCAACCCTCTAGGTAAGCGGATAAATAATTCTAAACCTAGTTGCTCTTCTAATAACCGAACCTGCTGGCTTACCGCCGCTTGGGTCACATTCAATTCCATACCTGCTCGCGTGAAACTTAAATGGCGGGCAGATGCTTCGAATGCACGCAAAGCATTTAAAGGTAGTCGATGACGATAATTCCCTGACATAAGATTTTCTTTTACCTCATCGAACTTTATATCGTTTTAAATGAAGGCGTAAAACACGCATACTGCTATACAACAACGGTATAACAGCCTAGAAATCTATACTAAAGCACTTCAGTTATGCAATGAAGTTCTTCCTTATTTATATTAGCAACAACTTAAACTTTTATTTAATTGGACTACCTATGAGAAATGTTTTTCGTCAGGGGCGGATTTTTGCCGCTCTTAGCTTAGCCTTAACCACAATTTCAGCCAACGCGCTAACTCAACAAAACGTTGATAACATTATTAAACCACTAATGAAACAACAACAGATACCCGGAATGTCGGTGGCAATCTCGATTGAAGGAAAGCACTATTTTTATCATTACGGTGTATTGTCTAAGCAAAACAAAGCCCCTATCAATAACAACACATTATTTGAAATTGGCTCTCTTTCGAAAACATTTACAGCAACATTAGCCGCTTATGCACAAGAACAAGGTAAATTAGATTTCTCACAAAAAGTGAGTCATTACCTACCCGAGTTAACAGATTCAGCATTTGACCATATCACCGTGATGAACTTAGCCACCCACACCTCTGGATTACCATTATTTGTGCCGGAGACCATTACGAATTCAGCTGAATTAATAAGCTATTACCAACATTGGCTCCCTGAAAAAACCATTGGAGAATATCGTTCTTACTCAAATTTAGGTACTGGATTATTAGGCATCGTCACCGCTAAACAACTCAAAATGCCATTTGAACAAGCGATGGAAAAATTAATGCTGCCTTCACTGGGGCTCAAACATACCTATATTCATGTCCCTAAGCACCAAATGAAAAATTATGCTCAGGGTTATAATAAGAAAGATCACCCATCGCGAGTGGCACCACAGATTTTAGATGCCGAATCCTATGGTTTGAAATCTACTGCCAAAGATTTGATCCGTTTCTTAGATATTAATATGCAGACGGTAAAAGTCGCAAAATCATGGCAAGAAGCGGTAGAAGATACCCACACAGGCTTTTATCTAACAGATTCATTTGTACAAGATATGATGTGGGAAAGTTACCCGTGGCCTGTCTCTTTATCACAATTACATCAAGGTAACCGTGATGAAATGGCATTACAACCACAGAAAATCGAAGCAATTAAACCGGCAATGCCGCCAGAAACGCGAGCGTTCTACAACAAGACAGGCTCCACAAATGGTTTTGCAGCTTATGCCGCCTTTATCCCTGAAGAACAAATCGGCATCGTGATTTTATCCAATAAATGGTACCCAATTTCCGACCGCATCACCGCAGCTTATCAATTAATTGAAAAGATTAATGAATAAATTAGATTTCTGACGAAGAGTAGATGCTCTAAATAGTTCGTTCTGTAGCTAGGCGGCAAGAGAAACTAAGCCCTAGGAGCATACATAAAGTATGTGACTAGGGTTAGTGAACGTAGCCAACAACGCTACAGCATAAAATATGACGAAGAGTAAATGCGCTAAATAGTTCGTTCTGTAGCTAGGCGGCAAGAGAAACTAAGCCCTAGGAGCATACATAAAGTATGTGACTAGGGCTAGTGAACGTAGCCAACAACGCTACAGCATAAAATATGACGAGGAGTAGATGCTCTATATAGTTCGAGTGCCACTAGGCGTCAAAGTGAAAACAGCGCGGGGAGCATACGCTAAGTTGTAACTAAGGTTAGTGAACGTAGCCAACAACGCTACAGCATAAAATATGACGAAGAGTAAATGCTCTAAATAGTTCGTTCTGTAGCTAGGCGGCAAGAGAAACTAAGCCCTAGGAGCATACATAAAGTATGTGACTAGGGTTAGTGAACGTAGCCAACAACGCTACAGCACGAAATATGACGAGGAGTAGATGCTCTATATAGTTCGAGTACCACTAGGCGTCAAAGTGAAAACAGCGCGGGAAGCATACGCTAAGTTGTGACTAAGGTTAGTGAACGTAGCCAACAACGCTACAGCATAAAATATGACGAAGAGTAAATGCTCTAAATAGTTCGTTCTGTAGCTAGGCGGCAAGAGAAACTAAGCCCTAGGAGCATACATAAAGTATGTGACTAGGGTTAGTGAACGTAGCCAACAACGCTACAGCACGAAATATGACGAGCATTCAGATGACGCGGGAAAACTGCCGCTGCCTCATCTGCCTACGCAAATACACATCAAAACACATGCAAATATTACGAATAAGTAAACGTCCTTGAGGAGTCACCTTAATCCCTGTTTCGCTAATTTCGACTAGGTCATCTTCTGCCATTGGTATCAATAAGTTTAAGTCTTCTGCAAAGTAAGATTTAAAATCAATTGGATATAGTGCTTCTATTTGTGCGAAATTCAGTTGGAAATTACAAATTAAGGTTTTGATAACATCACGACGTAAACAGTCATCATCCGTTAATACCAACCCACGCCACAGCGCATGCCCCTGCTCTTCGACTTGTGCATAATAGGTTTTTAAATCTTTTTGGTTTTGAGCGTAGTTATCCCCTAACATGCTAATCGCCGAGACGCCGAGCCCTAACAGATCACAGTCCCCTTGGGTGGTATATCCTTGGAAATTACGGTGCAGTATGCCTTCACGCTGGGCTACCGCAAGTTCATCTTCTGGGCGTGCAAAGTGATCCATACCGATAAATTGATAACCATTTCCAGTGAGTGTAGCTATCGTATCTTGAAGAATATCCAGTTTTTGCTCTGCGCTTGGCAGATCTTCATCTTTAATTTTACGCTGCGCTGCAAACAAATTAGGTAAATGTGCATAATTAAATACACTTAATCGGTCAGGTGACAGCTCTGCCACTTTTTTCAGGGTAAAAGCAAAACTTTCTGGCGTTTGCTTTGGCAAGCCATAGATAAGGTCAATACTGGTTGAAGTAAACCCTGTTTCTTTTGCTCGCTTAATTAGAGCAAAAATAAACTCTTCATCTTGCTCTCGGTTAACCAATACTTGCACTTCTTTATTAAAGTCTTGTACCCCCATACTCAGGCGGTTAAACCCTTCAGCGCGTAAATGGTCTATCATATCCAACTCAATTTCACGCGGGTCGACTTCAATCGACATCTCTACGTTATCTGCAAAATGAAAGTGCTTTTTCAATAAACCGACTAGATGGCTAACTTGCACTTTATCAAGATAAGTTGGTGTACCGCCTCCCCAGTGCATCTGAGTAACAATACGTCCTTTTAATAAAGCTGCACGCTGAATAATTTCTTTTTCAATGACTTGTAGGTATTCATCTGCTTTATGTTTTTGGCGAGTAACTAATTTATTACAGCCACAGAAATAACAAAGCTTATGGCAAAAAGGAATATGAACGTAGAGCGATAAAGGACGGTCGGGATAACGCTGAGTTGCTTGAACAAACGCACTTTCGTCATAATCTTGGTTAAATTCCAAGGCAGTGGGGTACGATGTATAACGCGGCCCTGAATAATTATATTTTTGAATGAGAGCGAGGTCCCAAACAATATTTTGCTCTGACATAACATTCCTCAATTGACCAAAAGCTTAAACCATCACAACGGGTTGCACCTTATTTAATTTGTTATTCGGTGATGTGAAAATTTTATAGCATACATAACGTTATAGACTCTAAATATTTCAAGTTGTGGCTAGGCGGCAAGTGAATGAGTCGCTAAAAGTATACATAAGTATATGACTAGAGCGAATGAGCATAGCCAACAACGCTGCAACTTGAAATATGACGAGTATAAAGATGTTAAAGAAAAGAGACTTGATGCAACATCAAAGAAAAGTGTATTTATGAAAAATAATAGCGACATCCCCCGAATATACGAGGGATGGTTAAACGAAGTTATTTACTTTTTAAGATACGCATGATGTCATCGAGTTTTTCTTCGTCTTCTTCCTCTTCTTCTTCAGCATATTCTATGCCTAAAATGTTCATCAGCTCATCAATACGGTCTAAACAAGTATTGATATATTTCTGTTCTTCTGCGGTAACGGTCTCACCATCTTCCAAACGTGCTAACAAACCATCTAAACGGTCATCACTTTCTAACAATGCTAACTCAGCTTCAGGGGTTAATTTTTCTTTAACCACTGGCTGTTTTTTCTCAACCACAGGTTTAGTCGCTGAGTTATCATCAACAATTAAAGGCACTGGTTTTTTACTGCCTAAGCGTGGGTCAACAATGTTATTTTGCCCATTATTTTGGCTGCTTGATGACTTATCTTGGTAGCGACTACCTGATTTATTACCACGATGTTTACTTTCGCGCTTACGCTCACGACCTTCTGCGTTCAATTCTTCTTTCGTTTTACGGTATTTTTTCTTTGGCTTACTTGCCGGTTTTTTTGGTGAATTCATGGCCTGATACCTTGATAAAGTCAGTTTCTGCTGCGAAATCTAGCAGTTTCCCATGAAGGGGGAAAGTACTAGTTTGCAATTTCAGTAGATTTTTATCTCACCTGACCTTCACAGCAGTAGTTTATTAATTATACCCTAAATAATTTGCGTTGCATGTACGCTCATGCAACACAAATTATTTAGGGCATGGAGGGGGCAAATAATAAAAAGAGAAATGATTAACTCATTAAATAATGCAAGTTGTGACTAGGCGCCAAGCGAGGTTATCTCGGGGAGCATACACAAGTATATGGCCCGAGTAACCAAGTGTAGGCAACAACGCCACAGCTTGAAGTATGACGAATATTAATGCGCTAAATAGTTTGAGCTGTAGCAAGGCGGAAGAATTTCTAATTCCTAGGAGCATACAAAAGTATGTGACTAGGGTTAGCAAACGCAGCCAACACCGCTACAGTTCAAAATATGAAGCACATGTTAGGCGTCGACTAGGATCATTTTTAACAGGAACATCGCCGCAACTAAAATGACGCACAGCCCCAGATCACGCCAGCGCCCCGTACCAATTTTCATTGCGCAGTAGGCAATAAAGCCCAGTGCGATACCTTCGGTAATAGAGAAACTAAACGGCATCATTACTGCGGTAATAAATGCAGGCACAGACTCGGTTAAATCGTCCCATTTCACCCGCGTTAAGCTTGAAGTCATCAACACACCCACGTAAATCAGGGCACCTGCGGTTGCATAAGCAGGAACCATACCTGCAAGAGGTGAGATAAACATGGTCAATAGAAATAGAACGCCCACAACAATTGCGGTTAAGCCAGTACGCCCACCAACAGATACCCCTGAAGAGCTCTCAATATACGCAGTCACTGATGATGTTCCCATTGCAGAACCTGCTACCGAACTCAAACTATCCACATACAGGGCTTGTTTCATTCGTGGAAATGTCCCGCGTTCATTGGTAATCCCAGCCTTATCCGTCACGCCAATCATAGTGCCCGATGAGTCAAACAGGTTTACTAACATAAAGGCGAAAATAACACCTGATAGCGCTAAATCTAAAGAACCAGCAAAATCGACTTGCCCAACCACACTAGTGATACTTGGTGGCATGGAAAACACACCCGAATATTTCACATCACCCAGCGCAAGACCGATCAATGTAGTCACGGCAATAGACACCAAAACTGCTGCATGAATATTACGCGCTGCCAGAATTGCGATGATAAAGAAACCCAGCGCCCCCAGCCAAACGTTATGGTGAGTTAAGTTACCAATTGAGACCAGTGTATCTGGGTTTGCAACAATAATGCCTGAGTTTTTTAACCCCATCATGGCAATAAATAAACCGATACCACTGGTGATCCCGACACGAAGACTAAGCGGGATATTAGCAATAATCCAATAACGAATACGGAACAATGTCAGAATAAATAAACCAACCGCTCCCCAGAATACCGCGCCCATAGCGACTTGCCACGAATACCCCATGGCCCCGACGACAACAAAAGCAAAAAAGGCATTCAGCCCCATTGCAGGTGCTACCGCGATTGGTAAGTTTGCTAATAGCCCCATCAAGATACTACCAATAGCAGCAATCAAGCAGGTGGTAACAAACACCGCTTTAATGTCCATCCCTGCAACAGAAAGAATTTGTGGGTTAACAAAGACGATATACACCATCGTCAGAAAGGTCGTGAAGCCTGCAACAACTTCTGTTCGTGCGGTTGTGCCGTGTTCCTGTAATTTAAAAACACGCTGAAACAAGCCCTGCGGTTGTGCCGAGCTAGAAGATTGATTACTCATTAGATATAGCGCCCAAAAAAAGTTTTTTTCGCCCTATACTACAATTAAAAATCACAAAAGAAAACGATTGCGTAAACCATAATAGGCAAAAATGTCCTAACTAACTGATACAGCAAGCTGAAATAAGAAAAATAATCAGATAAGTGTTGTTGAGATAATAGCGGTTATTACACCGCTATGTTGACTTAAGACAGCGCCAATAGCTTTTGCCTACGCCAAAACAATAAGCTACGCTTCGCGGCTCGTTTTTGAGGTTCATTTTGTGCGCTTAGCCTTTTCGCTACCCTATTCGCAATAATTTCCACCGCAAAACACATCACAAAATAAATAAACGCCACAAATAAGAAAACCTCGAGCGGGTATACCATTTCACGGTTATTCACTTGAGTAGCTAAAAATGATAATTCAGCAACCCCCACAATATAAGCTAGAGAGGTATCTTTAATTAATGCAACCCATTGATTAATAAATGAAGGTACCATCATTCGTAACGCTTGTGGTAAAACAATGTGCCAAAGCACCTGCCAACGGCTAAAACCCAAAGACATGCCAGCTTGCCACTGCCCTTTACCAATCGCTAAAATCCCCGCCTTTACCGCGTGAGCTAGATATGCTGAAGTAATCAACGCTAATGCACATACCACAGTAGCAATCCCAGGGATTTCTGCGCCAAGCAAAATAGGCAACAGAAAGTAGGTCCAAAAAATCAACATAATCACAGGAATTGCACGGAAAAAGCCTAAAATAGCGGCAAATAGGTTAACCCAGAAACCACGCAGCATGGCTAACGCAATACCACCCAACGTCCCCAATACTATAGAAGCCGCCCCTGCAAGTAAGCTCATGAGTAAGGTTAAAGCAGCGCCTTCGAGTGGGCCGTCAGGGAAAGTACCTAATAATAAATATTGCCAGTTTTGCTCAATAATCGAAAAATCCATTTTATGCCCCTTGAGCTAAATTACGTTGTTGGCGCCACTGCCCCCAGCCTTCCATTAATGCAATAATGGCAATGTACAACACTGTGGCAACACCAAATGCGGCGAAAGTTTGTAATGACTGGCTATCCACTTGCCGCGATACATAAGAAAGCTCCGCCACCCCAATCGCCATCGTTAACGATGAATTCTTTACCACATTCATATATTGGCCAAGTAAAGGCGGCATAGCGATTTTAACCGCTTGAGGCAACACCACGAGTTTCATCGCCTGCCAAGAAGTTAGCCCCAAAGCGAAAGCAGCATATTTTTGCCCCTGACGAACGCCCCTGATACCTGCTCGAATTTCCTCAGCAATAAAGGGTACGGTATACAAGGTCAAACCAACAAAACCCGCTAAAAATTCAGGGTATACGGATTTAATGGTTGATGGGGCACCTTTACCCCACCAACCTGATACCATTATCAGATGGTTGATAGATCGACCCCGTAGTTGAGTTCCTCTGCGAAGTCCGGCAGTCCGTAACCGATGGTTTTCTTGTAGAACGGAGAGACCTTCGCGGTCGGGGCCTTCTTCTTGTGCTTCGTGGTGTAGAGCATTCGTGCCCGCATCACCTCGAAGGAGTAACCACGTCCTTCACGGTTCTTGTCCTTGGCCAGTCGGTTGATGGACTCCGTGTAAGCGTTGGTGACGGGCATGTCCGTCTCGAAGTAGGTCATGATCTCTTCGCGCCAGTTGCCTACAGCCCTGACCAGATCGCTCCAGACTTCCTTCTGGCCCTTCGGGATGGTGGCTATCCACTCGTCCAGGGCGGCTTCTGCCTGGGGCCGTGTGGTAGCGTCCCAGATGCCGTAGAAACGTTCCTTGTGCTCGTAGGCGGCCAGCAGTTGTGGGAATGCGCCGGTCCAGGTCTCCATGATGAGGCGTTCCCGGTTTGAGACTTCGTGAGCGCGTTTCAGCAGGATTTTCCGGTCACCCTTGAGGGTTCGGCTCTGGGAGGGCATCAGCTCCTTCCTGAGGCCCTTGCGCACCTTCTCCAGGGCATCGTTGGCCATGCGCACCACATGGAACTTATCGACCACGATGCGGGCCTGTGGCAGCACCGCCTTGACCGCTGCTCGGTAGGGATTCCACATGTCCATGCTGACGATCTTGACCTTCTGCCGGTCTTTCATCTTCATCAGGTAGTTGGTCACCACGTCCTGACGGCGGGTGGCCAGCAGGTCGAGCAGGGTCCTCTCCTCGATGTTGGTCAGGATGCAGCGGTAGCGCTTGTTCAGGTACAACTCGTCAATGCCGAGAATGCGGGGCGTCTCGAAGCGGTGCCAGCGCCCCAGGAATTCGGCGCGGGCGTTGAAAATGTCGCGTACCGTCTTCTCGTCCAGGCCCGTGGTATCAGCCACGTAGGCGTAGGGGTGATTGAAGGCTTCCTTCTCCACGTACTCATGCAACCGCAGCGTCATGCGGAAGCCGTCCACCATCTCCGGTAGCTGGGGCCTGAAGGTGGTCTTGCAGGCCCGGCAGGTGTACCGGCGACGAACTACCCAGAGGGTGACCCGCTTGCCGTGGATGGGCAGGTCACGATAGGGAACATCACGCTTGCCGAACCGCACGAACTCACCCTGCACGCAGCACCCCTCGCAGGCTACTGGTGTAGGTGCTTCAAGCCGAAAATGTATGTCTTCATTCTGCTCATCAGAATCCACCAACTGGTAACCAGGAAGGCTTAACGAATTAATCATCTCCCGCCTTGATCAGAAAAACAGGTAGGTGGCGTAACCGGCAATCATCGCCATAGCAAAAATGACTGCTAAAAACGCCGCTAAAAGCTTCAGCGTGAACAAAGAGCGCAACAGAATGAGCTCAGTCAGGCTGGCTCCGGCACTGCCGATGATCAACGCAAGCACCGTCCCGGCACCCACGCCTTTGGCCATCAGAGCCGCTGCCAGAGGTATGACGGCTTCAGCGCGAATATACAACGGCACGCCGATGACAGCGGCAACTGGAATGGCAAAGGGATTATCTGGGCCTGCATACTGCTCCAATAAGTCAGTGGGCATGAAACCATAGATCACGCTGCCAATCGCAATAGCGATGAGCAGGTAAGGCAACACATCGATAAAGTCCGACCAAGCTTCCCGCCACACACCATTGTACTTCCCTTCTTTCTTAACCGTGACAGTGGGTTGACTGTCACAGCATTCGCTAGACGTAGAGACTGTTGTCTTCCTATCAGCCCCGCAAGAAGCCGTCTTCGGAGTGGTGTCGCAGCTGTTGGTGCCGCAACTCGATGCGGTCGATGTAGCACTGCACGGGCTTGCTGATGAACTACATCCACTGCTCTCTTGTGTCGCCGTCCGGCGCACATAACGCTCGAAGCCAAGCGTGTGAAGCAGCCATCCGGCACCTACCGCGACCACCAAAGCGGCGAGCACATAGATAGCAGTAAGTGTCCATCCAAACGTGGCAACCAGCAGGCCGACGACGATAGGATTCAGCAACGGAGATGTGAAAAGAAACACCATCATCGGCCCAAAACCGGCCCGTGCCTGAATCAACCCTTTCAACATGGGGATAGTCGAGCAACTACAGAAGGGCGTTATAGCTCCTAAACCAGCAGCAAGAAAATAGCCTCGCTTCCCACTGGAAGTCAGTAACGCTTCCACCTTGGATGGTGGGATGTGACGTTGAAGAACTCCGACCAGCAAGCTAATGCCAATGAATAAAACCGATAGCTCGATAGCGAGAAAGGCGAACATGCCTAGAGCGTCTTGGAGTTGAGGTGACATTCAATATTACTCCTATATTTCTAGTTTTATCGAAATGATGTACGCAGTCTACTTGCGTTTATCCGACCTGTCAACTATAATTCTAGAAACATCGAATTATTGGGGCGTGCTATGGATCACGAAAAGGTTGCAGCCAGCTTAGCTGAGCTAGGGAATAGTCACCGACTGTCCGTGTTCCGCTTTCTGGTCAAAGCTGGCCATGATGGGGCTTCGGTCGGAGATATCCAGAAGGGGCTGGGTATTCCTGCTTCGACGCTATCACATCACCTTGCGCGCATGGCCAAGGTAGGGCTGATCCGGCAGGAGAAACATAGCCGCACGATTGTCTGTATACCCGAGTATGGGCACCTAGAGAATTTGATCGGTTTCTTACAAGAGGAATGTTGTGCAGGTGTCCGGATTGCGCATGAACCAGAACCGCTTTGACGCTTGCCCAGCTCTCGCTGTCCTCCCTAGTCAGCATCGCTATGAAGACTCAGGCGAAGGTGGAAACAGAAAATTGGCAGTAGAGTAGGCTGAAGAGGATCAATCAGATAATCCGCTGAGAAAGATTTTCTTCTTTACATCTTTGACATTTTATCAACCAGAAATTCCGGATACCCAAAATTCAAATGATGGCCACCCCACGGGTATCCCCAACAATTGGATTTCATGGGGTGTATTCAACCATTCCATTGTGGCAGATGGTAAAATTTCACCAGAAGCGAAATACCAAAAAAATAGCTGCACCAACAAAGGCGTGTTTCTAAAAATAGAAATATAGATGTTCACTCCCCAACGAAGAGGAGCAATCTGGCTATCCTTTGCTGATGCAACTAGAAAACCTAATAAAGTAGCCGCAATAATGGTACACACAGAGATCCAAACTGTGATCAAAAAACCATAGCCGAACCATTCAAGGTACTGTGGTGCCAGCAGATGTTCTGACCAAAAATTACCGCTGAAAAATTTCTCAAACATAGTCAATCACCATTCTACTTGGTTCTATTAACCAAGAACCCCGCACAATGTGCAGGGTAACCAACAAGTTATTTTTTTATTTCAGGCCATTAAGATTGGGGCTGTTGTTCGCTTAATGGTGCAAACTTAAAGTCACCACGTGGTTGAGCGGCTTTAGTTTCTGGGCCAAACCAACGGTTGTAAATCACCTCGGCTTTGCCGTCTTTCTCTAATTTCAACAGTGTTTCATTGACGTTTTCAACCAAACGTGTTTCGCCTTTGCTTGCTGCAAGTGCTTGATATTCTTTTGTTAGGCTGAATGGCGAAATTTCAAAATCAACTTTAACTTTCTCAGGTAAATTACCTAATAAACCCACCAATTTTGCATCGTCTTGGGTAATAGCTTGTACGTTACCATTACGCAGTGCAGCAAATGCCTGTGGGGTATCATCGTAAGAAATCACTTTAGTGTCTGGAAAACGCTCACGTAAAGTGACTTCTTGTACGGTGCCTTTATCTGCACCGATACGCAGAGGTTTAATATCATCAGGGGTTTTTAAGACGCCTTTACGGGCAATAAATTTTTGCCCGGTAGCAAAATCAGGGATGGAAAAATCAACTTGTTTTGCGCGTTCATCGGTAATGGTAAAATTCGCCCCAATAAGATCAACTTTGCCAGAAGTTAAAAGTGGAATACGATTCGCAGGGTTAGTCGGACGAAGCTCAAGTTTTACCCCTAGGCCATCAGCAATTTCTTGTGCGATATCCACATCATAACCAGCCAATTTCTTAGTTTGAGGGTCAATAAAACCAAAGGGCGGGTTGCTATCAAAGACTGAAATGCGGATCACTCCGGCTTGCTTGATATCATCTAATTTATCTGCGCTAGCGACATTCGCTGTCAGCGCCAAACCTGTGAGTAGAACAGTTGAGAGAATACGAGCTTTCATTGAACACCTCTGGCGGTAAATTTATGTAAATCGACCGTCACAAGCTATCAACTATCTCTTAGCACTTGAAATACTATTAAATAATATATTTATAACTAAGAGGAATAAATGAAGTGAATAAAGAAAGGGGGAAACTTTATACAAGGACCCCGAACATGGTTAAACCATCAATAGACTCTTATTGAGCAAGAAGAAAGTCGGTAGAAGAACGTTTTATACGCTAAACAATTTGTTCTAAAGTAAGCTGACGCCGATATTCAAGAGTAATACTCTAAATAGTTCGGCCTGTAGCTAGGCGGCAAATAAAATTATCCCTAAGGGCATACACAAGTATGTGACCCGAGTAGTCGAACTCAAATATCAGAACTACAGCTTGAGGTATGATAGGTATTGAATGCATTAACCTCATATATTAATACTCTAAATAGTTCGCGTTGTGGCTAGGCGGCAAGCGAGGATATCTCGGGGAGCATACATCAGTATGTGACCCGAGTAACCGAGCGAAGCCAACACCGCCACAGCACGAAATATGACGAGTATTCGAGTAATTATTTATTCGTTAACATCTTCTCAAGACTATCCCCACCGACGTGACGGAAATCTTGCCCCTTCACATAGTAGAAAATAAATTCACAGATATTTTGACAACGGTCGCCAATGCGCTCAATGGAGCGTGCGCAGAACAGTGCCGTTAATACACTTGGGATTGTTCGCGGGTCTTCCATCATATAGGTCATTAATTGACGTACGATACCCTCATACTCTTGGTCAACTTTTTCATCTTCACGGTAAATACGGATGGCTTCTTCAAGATCCATTCGTGCAAATGCATCAAGTACATCATGTAGCATTTGTACCGTATGACGGCCTAATGATTCCAAACTCACTAACAAAGGCTGATGCTGATGAGAGAATTTCTCCAATGCAGTTTGGCAGATTTTGTCCGCAACATCGCCAATCCTTTCCAATTCTGCAATGGTTTTTGAAATTGCCATAATCAGACGCAAATCACTCGCTGTTGGCTGGCGCTTGGCAATAATTTTTACGCACTCTTCGTCAATCGCCACTTCCATCATATTGACTTTATGGTCATTCTCAATAACTTCACGTGCTAAGGCTTCATCCTGATTATGCATGGCCGTAATGGCTTTGGTGAGCTGTTCTTCCACCAGCCCTCCCATTGTCATCAACTCAGTATGGATATGTTCCAGTTCAGCATTGAACTGCCCCGATATATGTTTGTTGTGATTCAGCGTATCCATCGTCGGCTCCATATCAACCGTAGCGGCCAGTAATATAATCTTCAGTTTGCTTCATTTCAGGGGTCGTAAACATCTTGTCAGTGTGATTAAACTCAACTAACTCCCCTAAGTACATGAATGCCGTATAATCAGAACAACGTGCTGCCTGTTGCATATTATGGGTAACAATCACCACAGTGTACTCTGATTTTAATTCACTAATTAATTCTTCAATACGACCCGTTGAGATAGGGTCAAGTGCAGAGCAAGGCTCATCCAGTAACAATACCTCTGGGCGAATAGCTATCCCACGAGCAATACATAAACGTTGCTGCTGACCACCAGACAAGCTATAACCACTTTGGTGGAGTTTATCTTTAGTTTCATTCCATAATGCAGCTTTTGTCAGTGCCCATTGCACACGCTCATCCATTTCTACACGCGATAATTTTTCAAATAAACGGACTCCAAATGCAATATTATCGTAGATAGACATTGGGAATGGAGTGGGTTTTTGAAAGACCATTCCTACTTTTGCTCGTAATAACGCGATATCTTGTTTGTCCGTCAGGATATTCTGACCATCTAATAAAATTTCACCTTCTGCACGTTGTTCGCCATACAGCTCATACATTTTATTAAAGGTACGTAACAATGTGGATTTACCGCAGCCTGATGGGCCGATAAATGCCGTCACTTTATTCTTTTCAATGTCTAAAGAGATATTTTTCAGCGCGTGAAACTTGCCATAGTAGAAGTTGAGGTCACGAACTTTAATTTTACTGTTTGCAATTTCGTTTGCATTAATCATGGTTTACTTTTCTCTCTAAATCTTTAGTTATCCGGGCTTAGTGTTTTTTCTGTGCAAACACAACACGCGCAATGATATTAATCAGTAGGACACATAGGGTAATTAATAACACCCCAGCCCATGCAAGCTCTTGCCATTCAGAGAATGGGCTCATTGCAAATTTGAAGATAGTCACTGGTAAGTTGGCAATTGGCTCGCTCATATCTGTACTCCAGAACTGATTCGACAGTGAAGTAAACAGTAACGGTGCGGTTTCCCCCGCAATACGTGCAATAGCCAGCAAAATCCCCGTGATAATCCCGGATACAGATGCTTTTAGCGTAATAGATAAAATCATTTTCCATTTTGGTGTGCCGAGTGCATAAGCGGCTTCACGCAAGCTATCCGGCACTAACTTCAACATATTTTCAGTTGTCCGAATAACAATTGGAATTTGCAACAATGCAAGTGCAACAACCCCAGCCCAACCGGAAAAATGCTGCATCTGTGCAACCACGATGGTGTACACAAACAGACCTACAACGATAGATGGCGCTGATAATAAGATGTCATTAATAAAACGAGTTACCGAAGCTAACCATGACTTACGGCCATACTCTGCTAAATAAATCCCCGCTAAGATCCCTAAAGGAGTACCGATAACCGTAGCCCAGAGGATCAGTAAACCACTACCAACAATGGCATTTGCTAAGCCGCCACCTTCTGTATTAGGCGGTGGGGTCATTTCAGTAAACAGATTGAGGGACATCCCATCAATCCCTTTCGTCACTGTAGAAAATAAAATCCAAACTAACCAAAACAAGCCAAAAGCCATGGTTAACATCGAAACCAATAGAGCCATTCTATTGATTTGACGGCGCCATGCTTGACGGCGAGCGCGTTCTTTTTGATTGACGGCAATAGGTTGAGATAACGACATATTAACGGCCCTCATTCTTCGCAAGGCGCATAACCATCAGCTTGGAGATTGCTAGCACAATGAATGTGATAACAAATAGAATCAGCCCAAGCTCCATCAAGGCAGAGGTATGCAAGCCGCTTTCTGCTTCTGCAAACTCATTCGCCAATGCAGAGGTGATACTATTACCTGGCATAAATAATGACACGCTATCTAGTTGATAAGTATTACCAATCACGAATGTCACCGCCATGGTTTCACCCAATGCGCGGCCTAGACCTAACATCACCCCCCCAATTACCCCATTACGGGTATAAGGCAGAACGATGTTCCAGATCACTTCCCATGTAGTACAGCCAATACCATAAGCTGACTCTTTCATCATCACAGGAGTTTGTTCAAATACATCGCGCATAACAGACGCAATGTAAGGAATAATCATAATCGCGAGGATGATCCCCGCAGCTAAAATACCGATACCGAATGCTGGGCCTGAGAATAACTCACCAACAATCGGAATACTCGACATCACATTCCCCACTGGTTCTTGGAAATATTCCGCAAACAACGGCGCAAAGACGAATAACCCCCACATCCCATAAACAATACTTGGGATAGCAGCAAGGAGTTCAATTGCAATACCTAGAGGCCGTTTTAACCAGTTAGGTGCAAGCTCAGTTAAAAATAAGGCGATACCAAAACTCACGGGTACCGCAATGATCAGAGCAATTAACGATGTCACAATCGTGCCATAAATAGGCACAAGCGCACCGAACTCTTCCGCTGGAGCATCCCACTCTTTGGTCCATAAAAACGAAAAACCAAATTTTTGCATACTTGGCCAAGATGCAAAAATAAGGGAGATAATAATACCCCCAAGCATTAATAAAGTGATTAGCGCGGCAATCTTTACCAATGCACCAAAAATCACATCACCTGATTTGCTAGGAGCTTTAAATGCCGTTGTTTTTTCGGCCATGCGCTTTGTTCTCATTCCACACCTACTTGCTTACGTAGGATTTAATTTACTTCATTTAGAAAGCGGATGTTAGATCCTCTAACATCCGCCTGCCACTGCCAACCCGAGGTTCACTTAGAAAAGTGCTTTACCTTGGCTATCTTTTACTTCTGTTTTCCATGCTGCGCGAACAGCTGTCACCACTTCTTCAGGTAAAATTGCGTAGTCTAATGCTTCCGCTTGCTTACCACCTTTCTCATAGGCCCAGTTAAAGAAGTCGAGCGTTGCTTTGCCCTTTTCAGCATTAGCTTGCTCTTTGTGTACTAAAATAAAAGTTGTCGATGTGATTGGCCATGCATTGGCACCATCACGGTTCGTGAGGTCTTGAGCAAAAGATTTAGACCAATCAACTTTTTTCGCTGCTGCGCTGAAACTTTCACCTGTTGGCGAGACTGCTTCGCCATCCGCAGATATCAGTTTAGTATAAGCAAGATTATTCTGTTTTGCGTAAGCATATTCCACATAACCAATAGAACCTGGCAGACGCTGAACAAATGCTGCAACGCCATCGTTACCTTTACCACCTACGCTATTTTTTGGCCAGTTAACTGTTGAGCCCGCACCAATATCTGATTTCCAGCTTGCACTAACTTTCGCTAAGTAGCTAGTGAATACGAAAGTGGTACCTGAGCCATCAGAACGTCTGACGACTGCGATAGTTTGGTCTGGTAGGCTAACATTTGGGTTTAACTTAGCAATAGCAGGGTCATTCCACTTGGTAATTTTACCTAAATAGATATCCCCTAAAGTGTTGCCATCTAAAGTCAGTTGCCCTGACTCAATGCCTTTTACGTTGACAGCCAGAACAACACCGCCAATGACTGTTGGGAACTGGAATAAACCATCTTTTTTCAGTTTTTCGTCAGTTAATGGCGCATCAGAGGCACCGAAATCAACGGTTTTTGCATTAATTTGTTTGACACCACCAGAAGAGCCAATCCCCTGATAGTTTACTTTATTACCTGTTTCTTTCTGATAAGAGTCTGCCCACTTTGCATAAACAGGAGCGGGGAAAGTCGCGCCAGCTCCGGTCAGGCTGGTAGCAGCAAAAGAAGACATTGCGGTCAAAGATAAAGTTGCTGCCATTACGCTTGCTAAGGTGGTACGCGTCATTTTCATAATCCCTCCGGGGATGTATAGAAACAATCAAGTATAAAATTGTTGGGTGTATGTCACGGTAGGAAAAATAGGACAATTTAGTTACGACAACATGTCGTTTTTATGACAGTTTTATGACAATTGCTGATTTTTTCGCTGGCGAGAAAACAAAATCGAAGAAAAATACAATTTTATAACTTAAGATTCAATTAGTTATAAAAACAAAACTTCAAAACTAATATCAAAAAGAAAAATGACAGACTGTCATAAAAGCGAAAAATATTTTTATCCTGCAACTATAAAATAATACTCAAAATAATTTGTGTTGCAGCTAAGCGACCAGAGAGGATATCTCGGGGAGCATACATAAGTATGTGACCCGAGTAGCCGAACGCAGCCAACAACGCTGCGGCGCAAAGTGTGAAAAGTAAAGGAATAGCGCTAAATAGTTCAAGTTGTAGGTAGACCCTAAAAAAGAGAGCCTCTTTTTCCTACTTGATACAAATAATACTCAAAACAATTTGTGTTGCAGCTAGGCGGCCAGAGAGGATATCTCGGGGAGCATACATAAGTATGTGACCCGAGTAGCCGAACGCAGCCAACAACGCTGCGGCGCAAAGTGTGAAAAGTAAAGGAATAGCGCTAAATAGTTCAAGTTGTAGGTAGCCCCTAAAAAAGAGAGCCTCTTTTTCCTACTTGATACAAATAATACTCAAAACAATTTGTGTTGCAGCTAGGCGGCCAGAGAGGATATCTCGGGGAGCATACATAAGTATGTGACCCGAGTAGCCGAACGCAGCCAACAACGCTGCGGCGCAAAGTGTGAAAAGTAAAGGAATAGCGCTAAATAGTTCAAGTTGTAGGTAGACCCTAAAAAAGAGAGCCTCTTTTTCCTACTTGATACAAATAATACTCAAAACAATTTGTGTTGCAGCTAGGCGGCCAGAGAGGATATCTCGGGGAGCATACATAAGTATGTGACCCGAGTAGCCGAACGCAGCCAACAACGCTGCGGCGCAAAGTGTGAAAAGTAAAGGAATAGCGCTAAATAGTTCAAGTTGTAGGTAGACCCTAAAAAAGAGAGCCTCTTTTTCCTACTTGATACAAATAATACTCAAAACAATTTGTGTTGCAGCTAGGCGGCCAGAGAGGATATCTCGGGGAGCATACATAAGTATGTGACCCGAGTAGCCGAACGCAGCCAACAACGCTGCGGCGCAAAGTGTGAAGAGTATTTAGTCTTCTTTCTCTTTAAGGGGAAGCAAAGCCCTAATCGCAAACCCACCGCGCTCACTCTTATGGATTTCAATGCTCCCTTCATGGGCATCGACAATCCGGCGAATAATCGCCAAGCCTAAACCAGTCCCTTTATTACTACGTGCTTTTTCGCCTTGTACAAAGGGTTGGAATAACCGGTGAATATCTTCTTCTTTGATACCTACACCATCATCTTCCACTTGGAACCAAACAGAATCTTCCGTTTTACCACTACTTACTTTAATCCAACCATTACCATAACGATATGCGTTGACAATCATATTCGTGATAGCGCGTTTGATAGCTAACGGGTTACCATTTACTATCATTGAGCCCGGCTCCAGCGCTGTTTCGATTTCACCGATCACATTGCTTTCTGAATTGACCGCTTCCATAAGGATTGAATTAAGGTCGCAGAATTCCATATCCATTTCTTGCCCTGTTTTCAGGTAGGACATAAATTGACCGATGATCGCATCACACTCTTCAATATCTTTATTGATAGACTCCGCAAGGTAGCTATCTTCTGGGCTCATCATTTCTGTTGCTAAACGAATACGAGTTAATGGCGTTCTTAAATCGTGGCTAACCCCTGCCATTAAAACAGTTCGGTCGTTTTCTAGCGTTTTGATTCCAGCGGCCATATGGTTAAAGGAACGAATTGCCGCCCTTACCTCAGTCGCGCCTTTTTCTTGCATGGGCGGTAAAATAACCCCTTTTCCAACCTCACCAGCATGGTATTCCAATTCAAGCAACGGCTTGTTCTGATAACGAATATACAGCCACACTCCGGCAAAAATTGTCAGGAAAATAGTCAGTGTATAACGGAAAACGAGGGAAAATTGATTTTGACCTATCTCAGTCAAGGGGACTCGCACCCAAATATCAGGCGCGAGGTAAGATGTCAGCCACAAAATCGGATATTCACGGCCTAATTCGAGGTGAACATTTGCCTTACCGCCTAAATAATCCGACATGTGTTCGCTTAAAAAATCATACTCTTTCGCCCAATTCAACCCTTCTTCCATTGCAGCTGAATGAGCGTAAAAGGTAATACCTAATTCATTATAGATTTTTTTACGTAACGCGGGGGATACCCGCACCGAGGTCCCATCCTGTAGAACCATTTTCTCTGTCATCAACGTCCTAACTTCATAAGCCAGTACTTTGTTAAACTGTTGTAAGCTAGGCATCACAACAAAATTCAACACGACCATATAGCTGGTCACTAGGCTTGCGAATAACAACGCAACGAACAAAAATAACGAGCGAGAAAATGTACTACGTCGTGAGAACCTCAGTCGCTTCATGCTTTACTTCCATCTGGAACAAACACATAACCCAAGCCCCAAACTGTTTGAATATAGCGTGGATGGGCAGGGTCTTCTTCAACCATACGGCGTAAACGTGAAATTTGAACATCGATAGAACGTTCCATCGCACTGTATTCACGGCCTCGCGCTAAGCTCATTAACTTGTCACGAGATAATGGTTCCCTTGGATAAGAAACCAACACTTTTAATACCGCAAATTCACCACTAGTTAATGGCATATTTTCATCACCTTGAAACATTTCACGAGTTCCAAGATTTAACTTAAATTTACCAAATGTAATGACAGCATCATCTTGAGATGGCGCTCCCGGTAGTTCATTTGCTTGGCGACGAAGTACCGCACGGATACGAGCCAGTAATTCGCGTGGATTGAAAGGTTTTGGAATATAGTCATCAGCACCAATTTCTAAACCAACAATGCGGTCAACCTCTTCACCTTTCGCGGTAACCATAATAATAGGGATTGGGTTATTTTGACTGCGTAAACGACGACAAATTGATAACCCATCTTCACCCGGTAGCATTAAATCTAATACTATCAGATGAATTGATTCCCTCGTCAGGATTCTGTCCATTTGTTCAGCGTTTGCGGCACTTCTTACCTGAAAGCCTTGCTCTGTGAGGTAACGCTCTAGCAGTGCACGTAAACGCATATCATCATCGACGACAAGAACCTTATAACTTTCCTGCATTTTGTAGCCCTCAAGATGTGCATCTTTCAAATTATTTTTTTAATCAAAGTAAGCAAAAAAATATTAATGCCTACTAATTTACCACTAACATAGGATTTAATGAATCATTTTACACTTCAGATGCTTAGTGGACGATAACTTATTTCCAATATGAAATAGGTTACTTGCCCTCCTGGCGTATTTACTATTATCTCATCATCGACTCGTTTACCAATCAGGGCTCGCGCCACGGGAGAGTCGATTGAAATCCATTGTTTTGTAGGGTTAAACTCATCAGCCCCGACTATCCGGAATATTCTGATATTTTCATTTTCATCTTCAAGTTTAACCCAAGCACCAAAAAAGACACGGCCTTCTTGCCGAGGGTCAGGTTCGATTATCCTTAGTTGATCCAATCTTTTAGATAAAAACCGGATACGCCGATCAATTTCACGTAACCTTTTTTTACCGTATATGTACTCTGCGTTTTCTGAACGATCCCCTTGGGCTGCTGCTTCAGAAACAGATTGGGTTACTCTAGGCCGTTCTTCTTTCCACAGATACTTTAGCTCTTTGTCTAACGCATCCCAACCTTCGCGCGTAATTAAAAGACTTTTTGTCATAACCTTAAAATATTCGTCAATAGAGACAGTGATTATAATAATTTATAGAACATAATCTGAGACTTTCCTACCAATAGGCTTAAATTCAGTCTGGAAATTATGGCTATCACCAAGTATAACAGTGCAGTAAATTTTTTTAATTGTTCTTTCAGTAGGTATTTAAACACGACATGAATGAAACTCTAAGCCAAATCATCGCAGCAGAACTGCATGCCCAACCGAAACAGGTTTTTTCTGCCATCACCTTATTAGATGAAGGTAATACTGTCCCGTTTATCGCTCGTTACCGTAAAGAGGTTACCGGAGGGTTGGACGATACTCAGCTTCGCCAGCTAGAAAGCCGCTTAGGGTACTTACGCGAACTGAATGACCGTAAGCAAACCATCCTGAAATCGATTGAAGAGCAAGGGAAATTAACCCCAGAGCTTGCCTCTGCGATTGATACTACCCTCAATAAAACTGAACTTGAAGACCTGTATTTACCGTATAAACCGAAACGTCGTACCCGTGGGCAAATCGCCATTGAGGCAGGGCTTGAGCCATTAGCGGATACCTTGTGGACAGACCCAAGCCAGTCCCCTGAAGAACTAGCCCAAGCTTACATCGATGCAGATAAAGGCGTAGCGGATATAAAAGCAGCCTTAGATGGCGCACGTTATATTCTTATGGAGCGTTTTGCCGAAGATGCCGCCTTATTGGCCAAAGTTCGTGACTATATTTGGAAGAATACCCACCTTGTTTCTGTTGTTGCAGAAGGTAAGCAAGAAGAAGGCGTTAAATTTAGTGACTACTTTGAGCACCAAGAGCCTGTAGCTCAAGTCCCCTCGCACCGTGCACTTGCTATGTTCCGTGGTCGTAATGAAGGTATTTTACAGCTGTCATTAAATTGTGACCCACAATTTGATGAGCCACCAAAAGAAAGTTACTGTGAAGAGATCATCACTCGCCACTTAGATGTACATTTGAATAACGCCCCAGCTGACCAATGGCGTAAAGCGGTGATCAGCTGGACATGGCGAGTCAAAGTGCTTCTGCACTTGGAAACGGAAGTAATGAGTTCTCTGCGCGAAAAAGCAGAAGAAGAGGCTATTAACGTTTTCGCCCGTAATCTCAGTGATTTGCTGATGGCCGCCCCCGCAGGCATGCGTGCAACTATGGGGCTCGATCCTGGCCTGCGTACAGGGGTAAAAGTCGCAGTAGTTGATGCAACAGGTAAACTGATTGCAACCGATACTATTTACCCACACACTGGCCAAGCGGCTAAAGCAGCAACGATTGTTGCCGCGCTGTGTCAAAAACATCATGTGGAACTCGTGGCAATCGGTAATGGGACTGCATCGCGAGAAACTGAACGCTTCTTTGCAGAAGTCCAAAAACAATACCCTGAAGTAACAGCCCAAAAAGTCATCGTCAGTGAAGCGGGGGCTTCGGTCTATTCCGCCTCTGAGCTTGCTGCGCTTGAATTCCCAACATTGGATGTATCTTTGCGTGGTGCCGTATCTATTGCACGCCGTCTACAAGATCCTCTCGCTGAACTGGTAAAAATTGACCCTAAATCTATCGGAGTTGGTCAATATCAACACGATGTTAGCCAAACTCAGTTGGCACGTAAACTCGATGCTGTAGTTGAAGATTGCGTAAACTCCGTTGGTGTCGACCTAAACACAGCTTCAGTTGCCTTACTGACTCGCGTTGCCGGTTTAAGCAAGATGATCGCCCAAAATGTGGTGGATTGGCGTGATGAAAATGGCCAATTTAATGATAGAAAGCAGTTACTGAAAGTCACGCGCCTTGGGCCAAAAGCATTTGAACAATGTGCAGGTTTCCTACGTATCACTAATGGTAAGAACCCATTGGATGCTTCGACCGTTCACCCTGAGTCTTACCCAATTGTTGAAAAAATCCTTGAGTCTGTCCGTCAACCACTAAAAGAAATTATGGGTAACTCACAAGTGCTTAATGCCTTAAGCCCACGTGATTTCACCACAGAACAATTTGGTGTCCCAACCGTCACGGATATCATTAAAGAATTAGAAAAACCGGGTCGTGACCCTCGCCCTGAGTTTAAAACGGCCACCTTTGCCGAAGGGGTTGAGACCATGAATGACCTTGTCTCTGGGATGGTCTTAGAGGGCGCAGTTACCAATGTAACCAACTTTGGCGCGTTTGTAGATATTGGTGTTCACCAAGATGGGCTCGTTCATATTTCTTCTCTATCAAATAGTTACGTTGAAGACCCTCACAAAGTGGTAAAAGCGGGTGATATCGTAAAAGTCAAAGTGCTAGATGTCGATATCGCGCGTAAACGTATTGCGCTAACGATGCGTCTGGATGAGCAAGCTGGTGATACGAATAGCGCACCTCGTCGAGCAGCTCCAACGCAAGACAAAAACCCACGCAAAGCAGCACAACCAAGGGGTAATGCACGCCAAAACTCATCATCTTCTGGTAACAGTGCGATGAGCGATGCACTGGCTGCCGCATTTGGCAAAAAACGTTAATTACGTTAAATAGGCATCGCTATAAAATAATTGCGATGCCTATTATTTTTAATTAATTCACTTCACACTCGTTAATACACTTCAAAATACTCTTATACCCCAGCGTTTCAACAGCCCCACCGATTAAGAAAACAGGGCTAACTCAATGCTTCGTTGATCCACATCAAGTCAAATTGACGAAAAAAGAGGCTAAATAGAACAAAAGTAGATGATTATAATTCTCATTGTTAATTAGATTAATTTTTGTTGGGTTACGCTATCAAGTTATTGATACCCATATTTCTAGCAATAAGTATTGATATCATTATAAATTGAATTAATAGGAAGACACTATGGCTATACTTCCTCAATGCAGCTATAAAATAATTGGTTTTTCACCAGAGATAAGCCCCGCTTACCGACAAAAACTTCTTTCCCTTGGTTTGCTACCGGGTTCTGTATTTAAAGTCGTGCGCTTAGCGCCATTTGGTGACCCTGTGCAGATAGAAACGCATCGCGTGAGCTTAGTATTACGTAAAAAGGATCTCGCCCTGCTTAACCTTGATGAAGCGCCTACCGCTTAAGTATTCTTTTTATATTATTGGCAAACACTATGAAACGATTGACTATCGGCTTAATTGGCAACCCCAATGCAGGCAAAACGACCCTATTTAACCAGCTAACGGGCTCGAGACAACGCGTCGGTAACTGGGCAGGTGTCACGGTTGAACGCAAAGTTGGCCGCTTCCACACAGACGACCATAAGATTGAGCTTGTTGACCTTCCAGGGACTTATTCCCTCACCACAATTTCCGAGCAAACCTCACTAGATGAACAAATTGCCTGTTACTTTATCCTAAGTGGCGAAGCTGACATGCTAATCAATGTGGTGGATGCATCAAACCTAGAGCGCAACCTTTATCTTACATTACAGTTAGTTGAACTCGGTGTTCCTTGTATTGTTGCTCTTAATATGTTGGATATCGCACAAAGCCAACATATTGATATTGATATTGCTCAATTGGAGAAACAACTGGGTTGCCCTGTCATTCCAATGGTTTCAACACGTGCGACTGGTATTAATGAATTAAAGAAAACCATTGATACTCATCCACAAAATAGCCAAAAAGCCCTTGTCGAATATCCACCTCAATTATTACAAGCGGTAGACTCACTGTCAGATCAAATATCATCACAGCAATTTAGCCACCAACAACGCCGCTGGTTAGCATTACAAATCCTCGAAGGGGATATTTACAGCCGCCAACGTGCAGAAATAACAGAAGAGCAATTACTTTCGACACGCCAACAACTTAAAGAGAGTTTGAATGAAGAACCCGAGTTACTCATTGCAGACTCTCGCTATCAGTCTATTGCGACTATTTGCCATGCCGCTATTAATAATAGTGCTGCTGAACCCAACAAATTAACGCAATCACTGGATAGATTTATTCTCAGTCGCTGGCTTGGTGTCCCGATTTTCTTGTTTGTCATGTACCTGATGTTTGTATTAGCAATTAATATCGGAGGAGCACTACAACCTTTCTTCGAGGGGGCATCAGAAGCCATATTTATTCATGGTCTCCAGTGGCTGGGAGATTATTTGAGTTTCCCTGATTGGCTAACCATCTTCCTTGCCCAAGGTGTTGGTGGTGGTATTAATACCGTTTTACCACTCGTACCACAAATCGGGATGATGTACCTATTTCTTTCAATACTCGAAGACTCCGGCTATATGGCTCGTGCGGCATTTGTAATGGACAGGCTCATGCAAGCACTGGGCTTACCCGGCAAATCATTTGTGCCCTTAATTGTTGGCTTTGGCTGTAACGTTCCTTCCATTATGGGCGCACGTACTCTTGATGCACCGCGTGAAAGGCTGATTACTGTTCTAATGGCACCATTTATGTCTTGCGGCGCAAGGCTGGCAATTTTTGCAGTATTTGCCGCGGCCTTTTTCGGTAAAAACGGCGCTAGTGTTGTCTTTTCCCTGTATATTTTAGGGATTGTGGTCGCTATCCTGACAGGATTGCTACTCAAACACACTTTAATGCGCGGTGAAGCCTCCCCTTTCGTTATGGAATTACCGGTTTACCACGTTCCTCACGTCAAAACGTTACTGATCCAAACTTGGCAACGCTTGAAAGGCTTTGTGGTACGTGCTGGTAAGGTTATCGTCGTTGCCAGTATCTTTATCGGTGCATTAAACAGCTTCTCCTTCTCAGGTAAACCCGTTGATAATATTAATGATTCGGCACTGGCTTCGGTCAGTAAAGTTATCACGCCTGCATTACAGCCAATCGGCGTTCACGCGGACAACTGGCAAGCCACCGTCGGATTAATCACGGGAGCAATGGCCAAAGAAGTGGTCGTGGGTACATTAAATACCCTGTATACCGCCGAAGCGATCACCGCCGAACCATTTGATGCTGAATCTTTCAATTTGTGGGAAGAGTTAGAGGATGCGGTATCCGATACTTGGGATAGCTTAAAAGAAACCTTTACATTAAGTGCGCTATCGAACCCTATCGAAGCCAGTAAAGGGGACGGTGAGATGGAGTCAGGCTCTATGGGTACCATGGCGGCGAAATTTGGTTCTGGCATCGCGGCTTATAGTTATCTAATTTTTGTCTTGCTATATGTGCCTTGCGTATCTGTGATGGGGGCTATCGCTCGCGAAACCAATAAAAGCTGGATGAGTTTTTCCATTCTTTGGGGGCTCAATGTGGCCTATAGCCTTTCTGCACTGTTTTACCAAATAGCGACATTTAGTGAGCACCCACAAAGTAGCTTAATAACTATCATTGCGGTAGTTGCTTTCAATCTTGTTTTATTTATGTTCTTACGCCGTGTCCGTAGTCGGGTCACATTGAATATAAAAAGTAAAACTGCGGCGCAATGCTCTGGATGTTCAGGCAATGCCTGCCACTAAGGAATAACGTGATGGTCAGCTTGTTACAAGTTCGAGATTTAATCGCCTTATATGGGCAAGCTGACATCACTTTACTGAGTGAACGCCTCAATACCCCAATTCCGTTGGTTCAAGCCATGGCTGAAAAGCTAGTGAGTCTAGGCAAAATTGAAAAAGTCGATGTGAGTGCTTGTTTGACAGGTAGCAGTTGCAAGGGTTGCCCCGAAAGCACCGACTGTGCGCACTTTGTGTATAAGATAAAGTGAGGCACCTTGAAGGAATGTCATAAACCTGCAATTCTTTTTATCGCATAGTTGAATTCTTAAAAAACCAGACCTCTGCCGGAATATTGGGGTTTAGTTTGTGTCAATAAATCATTAACCATCATCGATTCCTTTTGAAGTAAGGGGATAGCATAAAGTGCTGTAATAAAAAGCCTGCTATGGAACTATAGTTAGCAGAATATACGCTTTAAAAACCCCCTTAATGACTGATGGTTCTATTTACTCTTCCAATCGGCTTTGAAAGTCACATAAATACTCACAAAACTCATCAGGATGTGAAATAAACGGGGCATGAGCGCTATTGCGCATAATCACAGACGGAGAGTGTGGATAAAGCTCGTCCAATACGGGCACCACTTTACGTGGGACAAGCCCGTCAAGATAACCATAAATGCGTAAGAATGGCACTGGCAGTTTTTTCAATTCCTCACGCAAATCTTCGGTACGTAATGACTCAAGCCCCGCATTTAGCGTTTCTACCGTCGGAATAGGCTGCTCGAGAACAACTGATTTTAGCAACTTTGCATCATTTCTTGCGCTTTCTGTCCCAAGCGTTTGCAGTGCTAGAAAACGTTCAACGGTGCGGTGGAAATCAGCGGCGAGCTGATGCTCAAAACCTAATAAAACCTCAGGTCTGATCCCCGCCCAGTCACTACCATCGGCTTTAAAACAAGGGGATGATGCTACTGTTATTAGCCCTGTCACTTCATAGGGATGGTCAAGAGCGATACGACTTGCCACCAGCCCCCCCAATGACCACCCTAACCAAATGGCATTTTTCGGAGCCTGTGCCCATAAAATATCCGCCATAGATTGAATACTCATTGGCGGAAAGCCTTGGCTACGACCGTAACCAGGTAAATCAACCAAGTGAATACGAAAATGCGAAGCGACCCGCGGAATAATGGTTTGCCAAACTTGCGCATTCAGCCCCCATCCGTGTAGTAACACAATATCTTGCTTTCCATCGCCAACGGTCTGCCAATATAACTTTGTCATGGTTACACTCTCTTCGTTCATTTCTTAGTCGAATATTTTTAACAGGACATTACCATGCTAACAATGGAAGGGGTCTGTTGGCTATGCCACCAATCACTAAAATTAAGTCATCAGGGCATTTGTTCATTTTGCCTCAAAGGGTTACCGAAAATGCCGGTGAGTTGCTCTCGTTGTGCTTTGCCCTGTGAGCTGCCTATTAATGAATGCGGTCGTTGCCTAAAGAGCCCCCCAGCTTGGCACCAGTTGATCACTGTAACACCGTATCAAGCCCCATTACGTAAACTCATTCATTGTTTTAAATTTAATAAACAGCCACAACTTGCCTTTTCCTTAGCCCGAATTTTTGTTTTATTTTGGCTCACTGGTTACCGCCATCATCAATGGCAAAAACCTGATTTAATCATGACTATTCCCTTACATCGCCGTCGGTTATGGTTTCGCGGCTTTGATCACATGGCCTTAATTGGTGAAATATTGTCCAGATGGTTAAATATTCCCTATTCACAAAATTCATTATTACGCAGTCATGATACACTGGCACAGATTACACTAAAAAGAGAGCATCGCCGAGCTAACCTTAAAGGTGCATTTACCTTAGAAACGTCAGTTTCAGGCCTACATGTCGCTATTATTGATGATGTTATTACCACAGGTTCTACAATGAACTCCGCAGCAAAATTGTTGATTTGTGCGGGTGCGCATACTGTTGATGCGTGGTCACTCTGTCGCACCTTGTAGGAAAGGGGTAAATGGGCGTATTATAACCAACTAAAGCAGTCAACTATTATTGAGCAAATGATTATGATTAATATTACTGAAGCAGCACAGGCTCATTTTGCCAAGTTGTTGGAAAATCAAGAGCCAGGAACCCAAATCCGTGTATTTGTCATCAACCCAGGTACACCAACAGCAGAATGCGGTGTGTCTTACTGCCCACCGGGTGCCGTTGAAGCAACAGATAAAGAACTGAAGTTCGAAAAATTATCTGCTTATGTTGATGAAATTAGTGCCCCATTCTTGGACGATGCTGAAATTGATTTCGTCACTGACCAACTGGGTTCACAACTAACGTTAAAAGCACCAAACGCAAAAATGCGTAAAGTCTCTGATGATGCGCCATTAATTGAGCGTGTTGAGTATGTTTTACAATCACAAATAAACCCTCAATTAGCCAGCCATGGCGGCCGTGTTTCTCTGATGGAAATCACCGATGATGGTTTTGCTATCCTACAATTTGGTGGTGGTTGTAATGGTTGTTCTATGGTCGATGTCACCCTCAAAGAGGGTATCGAAAAAGAATTACTGAAAATGTTTGATGGTGAGTTAAAAGGCGTTAAAGACCTAACTGAGCACCAACGTGGCGAGCACTCTTTCTACTAATTGCCATTGATGTCTGGCACCTGTTTTTCTGCTTACAGGTGCCTAATTTTATCTTTTATGGGAGTTTCCCTACTATATTCGGTATTTTATGGACCATTTCGAGACACTAACACCCGAGCAAGCCTATCAACATTGGTTAGAAGGCACTGCTATACTTGTTGATGTACGTGATCCACAAAGCTTCCGTGCAGGCCATGCAAGTGGGGCTTATCACCTTACCAACGAGTCACTCAGTCAGTTTTTGGAACAAACGGATTATGAACAACCCGTCATGGTCATGTGTTACCACGGGCATAGCAGTCAAGGTGCTGCACAATATCTGATCAACATCGGCTATGAATCTGTTTACAGCATTAATGGCGGGTTTGAAGCTTGGTTAAGGGAATATCCACAAGCCGTCACGGCGCTCTAGATGAGAAAACGTATTCATGATCCACATCACTTCTTTTGCTAACCCGAGAATGGCGCAAGCATTTGTTGATTACATGGCAAGCCAAAATATTCATTTAAAAATGCAGCCATCGCAGGAGCAACCGCTATTTGAACTTTGGTTAGAAGATGACCAACATCTTTCTCAAGTACGCAAAGAACTCGATATCTTTTTACAAGACCCTAACCACCCCCGCTATCTAGAAGCTAGTTGGCATACCGGTAGTGCAGATACCCAATTTCAGTACCGAAATTACCTCACATGGAATTACCTAAAAGAGCAATCAGGCCCTTTAACTATCGCTGTTATTGTGTTGTCGATTATTGTATATCTTTGGGTAGAAATAACAGATGCGCGTGAAGTTTTACGTTACCTAGCTTGGCCAATTGGCGACCAACAATCTGAACTTTGGCGCTGGTTTAGCCCTGCATTGGTGCATTTTTCGTTATCGCACATTGGCTTCAACCTTGCATTATGGTGGTTCCTTGCTGGGCAAGTTGAACGAAAACTGGGAACAGGGAAACTCTTCACCATTCTATTGGTCTCAGCCTTATTCAGTAATTGGGGTCAATCACTATTTAGTGAAAATAATTTTGGCGGCTTATCTGGTGTGGTATATGCCTTGGTTAGCTACGTTTGGTTAACCGGCGAACGCCGGCCAGAAAGTGGTATCAGCATCCCACGGGGGCTAATGATATTTTCAATTATCTGGCTCTTTTTCGGTTACTTCGATATTTTAGGGATGCATATTGCCAATGCCGCACATACTTCAGGGTTAATTATCGGCTTATTGATGGGAGTATGGGATAATAGGCAAAGTTTCAAACACCAGAGCTCCAGATAAAACATTTTAATAATTAGAGGCCAACGCTGTGAAACAAACCCAGAGACATGATGCAATCGTTGAACTTGTGCGTCTTCAGGGATATGTCAGTACTGAAGAACTTGTCGAACATTTTGAGGTTAGCCCTCAAACCATCCGACGAGACCTCAATGACCTCGCTGAACAAAATAAAATTCAGCGGCACCATGGCGGCGCGGCACTACCTTCAAGTTCCGTAAATGCCGCTTATAACGACCGTAAAATTATGTGGTCAGATGAAAAAGCGCGTATTGCACAACATGTCGCTAGTCAAATCCCTGATGGCGCCACATTATTTATTGATATTGGTACGACGCCTGAAGCGGTCGCCCATGCGTTAGTGAATCATAAAAATTTGCGAGTAGTAACCAATAACTTGAACGTTGCTACTCTATTGATGCCAAAAGAAGACTTTCGCTTAATTTTAGCGGGAGGTGAAGTCCGTTCCCGTGATGGCGGAATTGTTGGTGAAGCCACGTTGGATTTTATCTCTCAATTTAGGTTGGATTATGGCATTCTTGGTATTAGTGGTATTGATATGGACGGCTCCTTGCTTGAGTTTGACTACCACGAAGTTCGTACCAAACGCGCAATTATTGAGAATTCACGCTGTGTCATGTTAGTCACCGACCACTCTAAGTTTGGCCGTAATGCGATGGTTAATCTCGGTAACATGAACTTAATCGATTACCTATTCACCGACAAACAACCACCTGATAGCATTCTCAAAGTGATTGAACAACATAACGTCCAGCTCGAACTTTGCTAATCAAATCATTATGTTCATGATGGCAGCGCACCAGCCTGCCATCATGCTTCTGAATATCTGCCCCTCGCTTTAATTTTTTATATCCTCCGTTCCTTGTTCTTTTTCGCTCGAAACTCAAATTTCCCTTTGTAAATAACATTATTTTAAATGTGGGTATTGGAAAAAGTTTGTTACCAATATCACGCACTTTTTATTTTTTCTTCATTATTAGTTGGCATACTAATGGAATTTGATTACAATCAAATGAGCGAAAACGAACATTATTGAAAGTGTTTCGAACATCTCAGGGGGATGCATGGAAACTAAAGACTTGATTGTCATCGGCGGCGGGATCAACGGCGCTGGTATTGCAGCAGACGCTGCGGGTCGTGGATTATCGGTATTACTGCTCGAAGCTCAAGACTTAGCGAGTGCAACTTCATCTGCGAGTTCAAAACTGATCCACGGTGGCTTACGCTACCTTGAACATTACGAATTTAGGTTGGTAAGTGAAGCATTAGCAGAGCGTGAAGTGCTGCTACGCTTGGCTCCGCATATTGCTTTTCCAATGCGTTTCCGTTTACCTCACCAACCCCATTTACGCCCAGCTTGGATGATCCGTATTGGTTTATTTCTATATGACCATTTGGGAAAACGCGTCAGTTTACCAAGCAGTAAAAGTTTAAAATTTAACCAAAACTCCGTATTAAAATCTGAATTAACCAAAGGTTTTGAATATTCGGACTGTTGGGTTGATGATGCGCGTTTAGTTGTGTTAAACGCTCAAGAAGTAGTACGTAAGAATGGTGAAGTTCGTACTCGCACAAAAGTAACTCGTGCTTATCGCGAAAATGGCCTATGGGTGGTTGAAGCTCAAGACTTACGTACTGGTGAGACCCACACATGGAAAGCTAAAGGGTTAGTAAACGCGACAGGACCTTGGGTAAAAGAGTTCTTCGATGATGGCTTGAAACTGAAATCACCCTACGGTATTCGTTTAATCAAGGGTAGCCACATTGTGGTTCCTCGTGCACACGACGAACCACAGGCATATATTTTACAAAACGAAGATAACCGTATTGTATTTGTGATCCCTTGGATGGATGAATTCTCAATCATTGGTACCACTGATGTGGAATACAAAGGTGATCCGAAAGATGTCAAAATCGATGAAAACGAAGTTAACTATTTACTGAAAGTATATAATGACCACTTCAAAAAACAGCTAACGGTTAGCGATATCGTTTGGGATTACTCAGGTGTTCGTCCACTATGTGATGACGAATCTGATTCACCACAAGCCATCACTCGTGACTACACATTAGATATTCACGATGAACAAGGTAAAGCCCCATTACTGTCTGTATTTGGTGGTAAATTAACGACTTATCGAAAATTAGCCGAAGCCGCTGTCAATAAGCTCGCCACCTACTACCCGAATGCAGGTAGCCCTTGGACTAAAAATGGTCAATTACCTGGCGGGGATATTGAAGGTTGCGACCGTGACGGCTATGCACGTGTACTGCGCCAACATTATCAATGGCTACCTGAAGGCTTAGCCCTGCGTTTTGCCAGAACTTACGGTAGCAACAGTAAATTAATCCTTGAAGGTGCGAATTCACTCAGTGATCTCGGTGAAGCCTTTGGTGCCAATGTTTACGAGGCTGAATTACGTTATTTAGTTAAACATGAATGGGTAACTGAATTAGATGATGCTATCTGGCGCCGTACTAAGCTCGGTATGTGGCTAAATGATGAAGAAAAACAACGTATTGCACAGTGGTTATCAGAGCATTCGCTATCTGAGCGTGCTTCTGTATAACGGCAAAATATCATGACTCGCTAAACAATGTTTCCCTAGATTAGGGGCTTTTAGTTAAGTGACTTGTAAGGCCTGATTTTACTGTTCAACAGGGGTCAGGCCTTTTAATTTGGCGCTATATCACTGATAAGGTAACTTTGATGATACCTTACTACCTTAGTTCCCTCTCATTTATGCCATGTCATCCGCTTTTTGAAACCTAATCCTAATAAAGTACATATCCCTATTGAATCAAAATACCCCTTAAATTTTACTCGTCACATCTAGGCCTAACGTCATCTTACGGGACGCGCACGCATGCTGTTAGTTTAATGCGTAAGCAACCGTGAGTTCACTTTGACCTCAACCCCATATCTGATAATCTGTGCTTATAAATATCTATTGATAGTTAAATATAATGATAAATAAGTTTAAAAACCTAAAGTTCTTTGAAAACGAACCACTAGTTCATCATTTAAACTACACACTGACAGAAACCGAGGTGAAGAACATACTGAATGGTTGGCTACCCTTATGTATGGAAGATAAATGGCTCTCTTATAGTGAAGAGGGTTATGTTTATGTTCATCGAAGCTGGACTGGGCATTTGATGTATAAGTTTGCCATCCGTAATAATGTTATCAATAGTGTGGAAATTGCGATGGATGATTTTGTCGATATGACCAACGAAAGAAAAATAGAGGTTTTCTTATCACTCTTACCTCATTTATCAAAAGAGCATTCAAATGACTGGTCGTAGTATGAGGTTTCTGTAAAGGCGCTGCGGCTCTATCTTAACCCCTAGAAAGAGGGAGTGGTGAGAAATCAACGCGCCTAAAGTCGCCAACAAAATTGGACACTTTATCGCTAAACAGCTTATAATATCCATTCACCTTACCAAATTACTCAACTTAGTAGGTACGCCCCACGATGAATTAAGCACTGCCAGAAAATATTTTCCAATACCAATTTGGTATTCATTTTTCTGTTCCTGGCAGGCAACCACTTTCATCGACGCTTATTGATAAGTCAACAACGTTGTCTGTCCTCGCAATTTTGGAGGTGCATATGACTGTTGCTTGTCACTTTTCACAACTTAATATTGAATTTAACCAAACCGCCCTATTTCCCCCACTGAGCGGGACTTTATCTTGCCAAAAAAACGCCTTAATCGGGAATAATGGCACTGGTAAGTCGGTTTTAATGCGACTTCTTGCAAAAACTCTCCCCCCTACACAAGGTAACGTACACTGGAATATTCCCTTTCTCCACGTCGATCAGTTAACTCGATTAGCGGGTGATACATTGGTTGATGCTTTAGGCATCTCTGAGATTTATTATGCATTTGCCCGCATTAAATCAGGAAATGGCACCTTTGATGATTTCGAACAGGTTGAAGATAAATGGCATTTGCCATCTCAATGGGAAAATCTATTGGACTCAGCCAGACTACCCGTTTCCATGGAAACCCCTATTGCATCTTTAAGTGGTGGCGAACGCACACGTCTCGCCCTTTGCCGTGCTTTTTTGCAGAAAAATAGTTTTCTATTACTTGATGAACCCGATAATCACTTAGATGCGCAGAGTCGACAATGGCTAAGTGAAAAGTTATCTGAACATACCGCTGGGTGCTTAGTTATATCGCATAATCGGGCATTGCTCGGGGAGATGGACGCCACCTTTGAGCTAACCGCTAAAGGGTTGTATGAATATGGAGGGAATTATGACTTATACGACACTCAGAAAAACTTCGAAATAGCGGCAATTGATGCACAAGCCGAACGTTTAGAAAAACAAATTAATCAAGAGAAAAAACAACAACAGATCACATTGAAAAAAGCGGCTCAACGTAAAAAACAAGGAGAGAAGATTCGCTATGGTGGTTCTCAATCCTTGTTACTACTTGATATGCAGAAAAATCGTGCCGAAAAAAGGCAGTCAAAAGTTGCCGACCGCCATCAGCGCATCATGGATAACTTACAAAATCAGCAACAAGAAAACCATGAAAAAATTCGCCATATCAAACCGCAAAAAATGGCGATTAACTACCAAAGTGAGGGAAGAAAAGTAACCGTTTTCGCTTCTGAATTAATGTTACCTTATGGCCATTCATCACCACTTTCATTCACTATATACAGTGGAGAACACTGGCATATTCAGGGCAACAATGGTTGCGGGAAATCCACGTTACTCAAGGTATTAATGGGGTATCTTCCGGCGGTCTCAGGAGAATATCGTTTAAGTGGCACAGTGTGTTATTTAGATCAGCATTTGAGTTTACTGGATAAATCCTTGCCGGTTGGGGAAGCACTTCATCAATACCAACCATTATTCTCCGTTGAACAATGGCGCACACAGCTTGGTATGCTACGCATTCGAGGGGAGAAATCATTACAGCCACTAACACAACTTAGTGGCGGTGAACAATTGAAAGCCACCTTGTTAGCGCTCACTCATAGCCCTAACCCGCCGGCTATTTTGTTACTTGATGAACCCGATAACCATCTGGACTTGGACTCAAAACAGTTACTTGAGGACTTACTCAACGATTATCAAGGTAGTTTATTACTGGTTTCTCATGATGAAGCATTCATTGAACGGTGCAATATCACCAACACGTTAAATCTCTCTGATGATTAACACTATTGGCCACCATAACCCAAGGTGGCCAATTTTTAACGAATAAAGGTGTTTTTTACTCGGCTAGACACCAAAAAATAGGGGACCCATAAGGCGCAGTAGAAACTCCCATTAATCGCTGTAATCACATTCGAATAATTAACTTCAATACCGAATGTATAGGGGAAAACAAAGCGAGCCACAATAATCATCACGGTATACAGTAACATGGTAATGATAAATAACCATTTCGCGCTTTTTTTCCATTTTGCTGCAGCAATAAATGTCCACAGAAATAAGGCTATCAAAACCCCATAGCCTGTTTGTAACAGGTAAAACCCTGTCGAAAAACCAGCAACGTAAAAGTCAGAATCAGCTTGTGTCGCTAATGGCCAAACGGTTTTTACTTGTGCAATATCTAACAATAACATCATGACCGTTTTGTATAACATGTAAAATAACCCTATAACGGGTAAAATCAACCATCCACTGACCCCTTGTAGTGGTTTTTTCGCAACCGTCTGAGAAACACCTTGTACTATTGGCTGCCCTATTTGAGTGGTTGATTGGTGCGTATCCATTCCGATAACCTTTATGAGTTTTGCATTTTTTGTTCAATAAATGCTTTGAGTATAATAGCCTGATTATGTTGCGTGTCTTTTGCACTGTATAATAACGTTAAACTCCCCTGCTTTGCTTGTGAAACTAACGGCTGCCATGCCGTTGTATGGTTTAATTCTTGCAGGTAGTGCTCGGTAAATTGTACAAATTGATCAGTGTGTTGATGAAACCATTTTCGCAATTCATTTGTTGGTGCGACATCTTTATTCCATTCATCATGCTGTAAGTCGGTTTTTTTGATCCCCCTTGGCCATAGCCGGTCAACGAGTACCCGGTAACCATCGTCATCTGCAACAGGGTCATAGACTCTTTTACACTTAATCATCATGCCTCCTGCTTAATAAATTATCGTTGAAACAACACAAACTAGTTCACAAACGTATTTTTAACGCGTCTTGATACTAAGAAATAGGGTATCCAAATAGCGCAACCAATTAAACCTCTGAATATATCCTTAATATCTGAGGCATCCACCGCTATACCTAACAAACTACTCGCTAATAGAATATCCGTGATGGTCAAAGCTAAGGAAAAAAGCTGGAAAAAAATATACACTTTAATCGTCAACATTTTCTTAGTAAAAAAGACGTAGCAAAGAAAAAGTAAGACAGCATATAAAATAACGTTACCTAGCACTTCGAAGTAAATCAGCTCTTTAAATAACGGAATAAATGAATCGGATTGTGGGTTAGTTAGTTCATGCCAATATTCGATCACTTGGGCATTTTGGCTATAAATTACAAAAGGGAGCACAATAAGAGACAGCACGATCCCTAACATAGGCAAAATTAGCCACCCACCAATCCCTTTTAGTTCAGGGGTAGGTTTTGGCGGTGGTGTCGAAGTACTATCTGGTAAACTCCCATTTTCAATTTTCATCTACACGTCCTTATTAGAGATAACCATCATGTCATTACAAAAATAATAGACTTAAGTAAGATAGCATATTTAATTAATAAAAAATGAGTAACTAAATGCGCTTAATCACAATATATAGTGAATAAAGAAAAATCCTATAAGGTCTTAATAATGAAAACATTTTTAGTTAAACTCCCCCTACCCTCACATTATCTTTCTAGTGATTTCTTCGCCTTTCATCTTAGAGACCAACAAAATGTCGCAGAAATTGTTGAAGGAAATACCTTGCACAAAGGATTAATCTGGCAACAACAAGCTGCAAAATTAAATTTAATGATTAAAAATCAGCAAGCAACGCTATCACTGGAAATTGACTCGCCAACCGTTATACCTCAAGAGTCTGAGCTTCATTCTCTCGCAAAACATTTATTAGGATTAAACCAACCAGTTGAACAGTTTGAAGCGCAATACATGACAGACCCAATAATTGGGAAACTGATTAAAAAACAACAGGGATTAAGAATTTATCAATCAGCTAATGCCTTTGAAGCCTTAGTTTGGGCTATTATTGGTCAACAAATCAGTGTTCATGCCGCAATTGCAATTCGCCGAAGATTTATCCAAGCAGTTGGGCTTCAACATACCTCAGGAATTTGGTGTTTTCCGGATGTACTGCAAGTTTCTCGAGTTAGTGACGATACCCTTCGCCAAGCAGGGTTTTCAATTGGTAAAGTCGTTGCTCTGAGAGCGCTTTGTGACGCAATAGAGAACCAACAAATTGACTTATCACAGCAAATAAACCATGAGAACGTAAATTTCATCACTGAACAACTATTACAAATTAAAGGTATTGGTCCTTGGACGGTTAGCTATGCACTCCTTCGTGGATTTAATTACTTAAATGGCTCTTTACATGGCGATGTTGCGGTCAGGCGTAATTTGCAAACGTTGTTGACTACACAAGAGCCACCAACGGCTAAGGAAACAGAAAAATGGCTAACACAGTTTTCTCCTTGGCGAGCCCTTGTTGCCGCCCATTTGTGGCGTAGTCAATCTGCTGCGGGTTATTAACCCTCAGCTAAAAGTTAAGGTAATGACCTGATTTAATTCATTTTGGCCTTATGTTTTATTATCTGAATCGCTTAAATTTTATCAGGTAATAATTATGGATAATTTCAATGTGGGTGCAAACCATTTACATCATGTTCAAGGTGACAGGCTTTTTGACGATGAACTACCTAACGAAGCCGACGAAATATGGGGCCATATAAGAGAATGGTTCTCTCCCAAATTAGAACCCCTTGCATATGAATGCCTTAATGATTTTTATCATGGTGATCTATTAGTCACACCGCCTGAGCAACTTGAAAGCTTTTTGACATTAAAATCATTAGCTTCACAAGGGCATCAAAACAATTTTACGACAGAATATGTAAGGGGAATGGAGGCCGCTGAGTGCACTATAATAAACGCCACTCATGGTCTAGCTGAGTCTGTCCTCATACCATTAAGTGAACCTGAATATTTGGGGAGCTTGGCAGACTTTACAGCAAGAAGGTAATTCCTTTTCACTTATTAAATATTTTTCTTGGAAGGCCATACCGCTTTAAATTTAAGGTCATCCCCTGATTTGATTTCTTATAACTTTATATTTATATCGCCCAGAAATAACCAGTATTTATAAGGGGGTAACATTGAATAATTTTAGCATTGGTCATAATAGCAACCAAATTAATAGTATTAACAATCATATAGGTACATTCCAATTAAATACTCTATGGCAAGCAATAGAAGAATGTTTTCCACCAGAAACTCATGAACGAGCAAATGAACACTTTAATAACCTTTTTTCGAATGCTAGGTTACAACCGAATGAGCAACTAGCAATTTTTTTGACATTACAATCATTAGCTTCACCCAGTACCCAAAGTAATTTTAGAACTGGCTATTATTCAGGAACAAATACCGTTACCTGCACCATAGATACTTTTCGTCAAAATGGTTCCATGTGCATGGATATACCATTAATTGAACGCGATTATCATGCTGAACATCTTAATTTTGCTTTAAATAGCTGGGTAAATAACGCGCCGATAGGAGAGAACCGAAATGAGGCTGCCGATATAATACAACGATGTTTTGCGCAAAATAGCGATAATATTGATTTATCAAACCAGAATATTAGTAGTTTACCCACTTTTCTACCGCCTAATTTGCGTTCGCTTAATGTGGCTAATAATCAGTTAACCTCCCTGCCCATATTTTCAGACTCACTAATAACATTAAATCTTTCTCATAACCAGCTAACGAGTTTGTCGAGTCTTCCTGAAGATTTAGAACGATTAAATATCGCTAATAACCAGTTAACCAACTTACCAAGACTTCCACTTTATATGGTTAGCTTACAGGCCAATAATAATCAATTAACCAACATGCCAATGCTGCCATACGCTTTATCTGATTTAAACGTATCGAATAATCAGCTGACTTACCTACAAACAAGCCAAACACCGCTAATAACCTTAGATATTTCTCATAACCAGTTTACTCAGCTTCCCTATCTACCCCCTACCCTAAGGGAACTGTATGCATCCCATAACCCATTAGTTAACAGCCCTATCATTCCTGCTGGTTTAGATTCTGATTTATAACGCAGTACCAGAAACAACAGATTTGCTAAGCCATAAAGTCGATATCTGAAGGGGTAATTTAATCCTAAAGCCACGTTACTCTGACTGACTCGTAAACAGTCACGGTGCCACAAACACAGAAGCCCAACTCAGGCGAATTGGGCTTCTGATGACTAACAATAACGTTTTAGCGTAACCAGTTAGTTTTCACTAATTGTACAACTTCGTCACCACGACCAGTCATAATCGCTTTTAACATATACAAACTAAAACCTTTTGCTTCTTGAGCTTCAATTTCTGGCGGCATTGACAGTTCCTGCTTAGCAGTCAGTACATCAACTACCACCGGACCATCATGAGCAAATGCGTCTTTCAAGGCTCCCTCTAGGTCTTCGCTTTTTTCAACACGGATCCCTTTGATACCAGCAGCATTGGCAATAGCGGCAAAATTAGGGTTATGTAGATCAGTCCCTGCGGTTAAGAAACCTGCAACCTTCATCTCCATCGCGACAAACCCAAGCACCCCATTATTATGGATAATAATCTTCACTGGCAGTTGCATTTGTGAAAGGGAAATAAAGTCCCCCATTAACATACTAAAACCACCATCGCCACACATCGCAACGACTTGGCGTTTCTTATCAACCGCCTGTGCACCAATAGCCTGTGGCATCGCATTCGCCATTGAACCATGGTTAAATGAGCCGATAAGACGACGCTTGCCATTCATTTTCAAATAACGCGCAGCCCAAACGGTTGGAGTGCCAACATCACAAGTGAAAATAGCATCTTCCGCAGCAAGTTCACTGATTTTTGTTGCCAAATATTGTGGGTGGATCAACCCCTCATGCCCCGGTTTAGCAAGGTCATCCAACCCTTTACGTGCCTCTGCATAATGTTTTAAAGCACCGTCGAGGTGTTTTGTTTCCTGCTTGGTCTGTAAATGAGGCTGTAACGCATCAAGTGTCGCTTTAATATCACCAATTAACCCCATATCAATATGGCAGTGTGACCCTAGGCTACCTGCATTAATATCAATTTGAATGATTTTTGCTTCATTGGGGTAGAAAGGACGGTAAGGGAATTGAGTTCCTAATAATACAACAGTATCCGCATTCATCATGGCGTGGTAACCTGATGAAAAGCCAATTAACCCAGTCATACCAACGCTATACGGGTTATTCCATTCAATATGTTCTTTACCTCGTAAAGCATGTACAACAGGAGCTTTCAGTGTTTCAGCTAACTTAACCACTTCATCATGAGCACCCGCGCAACCATTCCCACAAAACAGGGTCACATTCTTAGATTGATTAAGTACCTGAGCTAATTTTTCAATTTCACTACGCTGAGGCATGATTAACGGAGCTTGAGGCTGATACCATGTTTCTTTTGCGGTTTCAGGTGCATCTTTTAATGCTACATCACCGGGTATCACAACAACAGACACCCCTTTATTCAAAATCGCTTTACGCAGGGCAATCCCTAAAACCTGTGGAATTTGTTCTGGATTAGACACCATTTCACAGTAGTGGCTACATTCGCGGAACAGTTCTGTAGGATGCGTTTCTTGGAAATAATTACTGCCGATTTCACTTGATGGAATATGCGCTGCAATCGCCAATACTGGCACTCGATTACGATGACAGTCATACAACCCATTGATAAGGTGCATGTTACCTGGTCCACAGGAACCTGCACACACTGCCAAGTTTCCTGTCAACTGGGCCTCTGCCCCAGCGGCAAAAGCAGCAACCTCTTCATGGCGGGTTCCTAACCATTCGATAGCACCTTGACGGCGTAAGCTATCGGTTAAGCCATTCAATGAGTCTCCAGTAACGCCCCAAATACGTTTAACACCTGCATTATCAAGTACTTTTGCAATATAGGATGCAACACTCTGTTTTTTCATATTGGCACTCTTTTAAATCGCATGTTATACACAGCATATTTTTTCCTAAAATAAACTGCATATTATTGAGGTAAGCAACAAAGTCCTTCTTTATATTCTGCCACTCTCGTTTATAACTAAGCATACAAATGACTGACTATTTAATTGATTGTAACTAAGTCAATTCGGCATTCCTACTTGTCTAGCTGATTATAAAAAAGAACAACATAATCCACCGTTATTATCAAAAGAAGAAGGCACTGACAGCACAAATTAATTAGCGAAGGGTTACAATACACTTTCAAATAAATAATTCTTAGAGAGTATTATTTGCTTTTTTGCTACCCATCTATATATGACTATCAACAATAAAATAATGATTCAATTATTTAATATTAGCCACCGAAACTTACCCGTGAAAATAATGATTCTGATCAAAATAGTGCCATTTATCCGCTAGGCTTACGCTTAAACGACCCTCTATTTTTTCTAAAATAATAGCTGTAGCTATAGCTGTATTTCTGAATAATTTTGAACCTAATAATTTATTGGAGTTTACAGGTGATGAAAGGTGGTCAGAAAAAACAACAAGCGCTTTACGATAAGCGGATTTTGACTTAAGTAGCATTATCGCTTGCTCAATAACTCCTTGTATTTCTAAGCAATATGCATTCACATCAATACATAAACAATTATTTTTAATATTCAATTTATTATGAATGACAGTTGCTTGAGTCGATGAAAAAGACTTAATCATTGTAGAGGCAAGGATAAGAACATCAATATCATCATCCTTGATAATTGGTTTTGCCGCATTAATTAACATCGTTAACGCGTTTTTATTTGATGAAAACATAATGTGAGATTTCTTTGAATGAAGATTTATCCGTCTCTGATTGTCTCTTCTTGCACTCAGGCATTCCTCTACAATGCAATTATTTTTACTTATCAAGAATGGTCGATAGATGTTAATTGCTGAAATTCTTATTGTACAATTCATGATACCCTCCTATGATGCACTAATATTTATCATAGACGGCTTTTCTTATTTTAAAATACAACACATTGATTAATATGGTTTTAATAGTATCACCAAGAGGCTATTTAGCCAGTAAACTATGACAATACAACAGTAACAATCATAAAATACACTTTATGAAATTAGCGCTTAGCTTCCCCTTAATAACTAGCATAAAATACCTATATTTTACATTTAAGCGATATTAATGTAATATTACCCTCGGATTTTATAACTTAAGGTGATCTTCTTGCTGTATTTACAGGACAAACTCTCTCATTACTCTACCCACAAATTCCCTGCTTTAGGCCTGTTATTCAGCGCTACATTAAAATATTAAAAACTTATCTATTACTTAAACAACGACTATTCTAAATAATAAGGTTTTGCATTTTATTCAGATATGAAAACCCACATCTTAAATGCAGTTGTTTTGGTTGTTCACATTCAAATAAGAGGATGGTTTCATGAAATTCAAGAAGAAAAAAGAAAAACCGTTAAATATTAGTGATATTACAATAATTGATGACGGGAAACTTAAAAAAGCAATTACCGCCGCTTCGCTGGGTAATGCGATGGAATGGTTTGACTTTGGTGTTTACGGCTTCTTAGCCTATGTCTTAGGTCAGGTTTTCTTTCCGGACGCATCACCGAGCGTTCAGATGATTGCAGCATTAGCGACTTTCTCAGTACCTTTCTTAGTTAGGCCTTTAGGTGGGGTCGTATTCGGGATACTTGGCGACAAATACGGTCGTCAGAAAGTGCTTTCAATGACCATTATTATTATGGCTGTAAGTACCTTCTGTATTGGTTTAATTCCCGCTTATGAAACGATTGGTATCTGGGCACCCATACTGCTATTAATTGCTAAATTAGCTCAAGGTTTCTCTGTGGGTGGCGAATACTCCGGGGCCGCTATATTTGTTGCTGAATACTCACCCGACCGTAAACGTGGGTTTATGGGAAGCTGGTTAGATTTCGGTTCTATTGCTGGCTTCGTATTGGGTGCCGGTGTTGTGGTGCTTATTTCCAGTATCGTTGGTGAGGCTAACTTCCATGATTGGGGGTGGAGAATTCCATTCTTCTTAGCATTACCATTAGGGATCATCGGCCTTTATCTGCGTCATTCCCTTGAGGAAACGCCTGCATTCCAACAACATATCGAATCATTAGAGCAACAAGATAAAGCTAATATTCAAGATCCACCAAAAGTCTCCGTGCGTGAAGTTGCATCTAAGTACTGGAAAAGCTTACTTATTTGTGTTGGATTAGTGATAGCAACTAATGTAACTTATTATATGTTGCTTACCTACATGCCAAGTTATTTATCACATAACTTAAATTACTCGACTGACCATGGTGTACTCATCATCATTGCAATTATGATTGGTATGCTATTTGTTCAACCGATTATCGGTTTAACCAGTGATAAAATTGGCCGTCGCCCATTTGTTATCACTGGTAGCGTAGGGTTAATTCTTTTAGCCTATCCAGCATTTATGTTAATAAATAGCGGTTCAGTTGGCTTAATTTTCCTTGGCTTATTAATTCTAGCTGTTTTACTGAACTGTTTTACTGGGGTTATGGCATCAATTTTACCGGCGATTTTCCCAACGCATATTCGTTACAGTGCCCTTGCCATCGCATTTAATATTTCCGTGTTAATTGCGGGTGCCACTCCAACCGTTGCGGCTTGGTTAGTTGAATCAACTACCGACTTGTATATGCCTGCTTATTACCTGATTGTAATCGCACTAATTGGCTTATACACCGGTATTCGAATGCCAGAAACAGCCAATAAACCATTGCGAGGGGCAACACCTGCGGCATCAGATAAAGCAGAAGCAAAAGAAATTTTAAGTGAGCACTTTGACAATATTGAGCAAAGAGTTGAAGATATTGATCAAGAAATTGCTGAGCTTGAGAAAAAACGCCAATCTTTAATCAACCAGCACCCTAAATTAGATTAAACACTGTAGGGCCTGAAATATGGCCCTTCTGCTTTTTAAACACAACGAATAAAACTGAATATCCCAAGGAGGGAGGCGATGGCAGCCAAACAAGTTTGTCATCTTATCTGGTTCCGCAATGATTTACGGGTCACTGATAACAAAGCACTATCCTCTGCTTGTGCGGACCCCCAAGCCAATGTTATCGCCCTCTTCACCGCCACGCCGGAACAATGGCAACAACACGATGTATCGCCAAGGCAAATTTCGTTTATCCACCAGCATCTCATTGAATTACAACGTTCTCTTGCCAAATTAGGTATCCCATTAGTTTGCCAAACGGTGGCGAATTTTATGGATGCGGCCGAGTGGGTATTAAACTATGCTAAAACTCAGCAAGCTGATGCCTTGTTCTTTAATCGCCAATATGAATGGAATGAAAAACAAAGGGATGACTGGCTGGTAAAAAATGCTCATGGAATGCATATTCATGCTTTTGATGATTTTTTGTTATTGCCGCCGGGTTCTGTGACCAACCAAAAGGGGGAAATGTACCAAGTGTATACCCCTTTTCGTCGTGCCTTTCTCACCCAATTAACCGCCACAGACTGCCGTTCATTGCGTGTACCAAACAAAAGAGCCGACTCTTTAAATATCAAAGAAACCGCCCCTTTATTCCCACATGAGCACATAGCGGTTTCCCAGCAATTCCCTATTGGTGAACAAGCCGCCTTAAAACAGCTAAGGCAGTTCTGTACTCAACACGTCACACGCTACCAGCAAGATAGAGATATCCCCTCTATTCACGGGACCAGCCAATTATCGCCATATCTTGCCATTGGTGTACTATCACCTCGGCAGTGTTTTAACCGGTTACAAGCAGAAAACCCAGATGTTTTAGATTACCCTGATAGCGGTGCATTCACTTGGTTAAATGAATTGATCTGGCGTGAATTTTATAGCCATTTACTCGTCGCATTTCCACGTCTTTGTCGCTATCAGCCATTTATTCAATGGACTCAACATATTCATTGGAATAATTCATCAACTGATTTCGACGCATGGAAAACCGGAAAAACAGGTTATCCTATTGTTGACGCCGCCATGCGACAACTTAATGAAACTGGTTGGATGCATAATCGCTTGCGTATGATTGTCGCAAGCTTCTTAGTAAAGGATTTGCTTATCGACTGGCGCAAAGGTGAAAAATATTTCATCAGCCAACTGATTGATGGCAGCCTAGCCGCAAATAATGGTGGTTGGCAGTGGTCTGCATCAACGGGGGTCGACGCTTGCCCGTGGTTTCGTATTTTCAACCCAACAACCCAAGGGAAAAAGTTCGATGCCCAAGGGAAATTTATACGCCGCTGGCTGCCAGAGCTAAATAACGTACCCGATAAATATATTCATACCCCCCATGAATGGTCTCTAATCAACAATACACCTCTCGATTACCCAGAACCGATTGTTGACCATAAGCAAGCCCGTTTAGCCACTTTAGAAGCTTTTGAAGCAGGGAAACGTAATAGTCTAAAACAGTAGGCTGTTTAAAATACGATAAATCGCAAAGTTATTATTTGCGTTAGGGGATATCATACGGCGCTAACAATAAGGAGTATATATGAACGTTATCTTACAAGTTGATTTCCCCTACCAAGGGCCTTGGGGCGCAGAAATGACCATAGCAATGGATGAATTAGCCAATTCGATTAACCAAGAACCTGGCTTTGTATGGAAAATTTGGACAGAAAACCAGCAAACCCAACAAGCCGGTGGGGTTTATCTGTTTACTTCTGAGGCTGATGCCAAAGCTTACCTACAAAAACACAGCGCACGCTTGAAATCATTTGGTATTCCTGAAGTTCGTGGTGAAATTTTTGCAGTAAATACTGCGCTTAGCCAATTGAACCAAGCACAGTTTATAAGCGAGTAATTATTTACTGGCGCTGAAATTCGAATAGCATCACATCTGAGGTAAATGAGCCATCTTCCTGAACCGCAAAATGGCTTTTTACCTCATGACTTAATGTTTTTTGATATTGACGGATCGCATTAACCAAAAGCTCTGGAGTTCGCATCCGCTCAACCCAACTGGTAAACTCCAGCGGCAAACGAAAACTTTTGACCCCACTGACGAACAACCCTGCGTTATTTAGCATACCAGACCATTCACCCGCCGAATAATCTCGAATATGTGAAGTATCACGGAGAACTTCAACCGTTTGCAGATAAATGTCTAACAACGGGTGCCCCGGAGAAACAACATCAATAAAAATGCCTTTTCCTGCAGGCTGTAAAACACGATGCACCTCACGCAGCGCTTTTTCTACGTCATGCCAATGGTGCGCTGAATAACGGCTAATCACCATATCAAACGAATTATCTTCAAATGGTAATGACTCCGCAGTCCCTTTGCATGTCGTAATATTGTTGAGCCCGCGTTCCTGTGCATTTTTAGCGACCACATTGAGCATCGAATCCGATAAGTCATAGGCAACCACTGACTTTACTAACTGAGCCGCATGAAAGCTGGCATGACCCGCACCACAACCTAGGTCAAGCACATGTGCCTGCTGACTCGCTTGCAGCAATTGCTGTAAAATCTGTAAGTCTTCACCCTGCGCATGAACTTGGCTGGTTAAATACGAATTAGCCTGCTCGTCAAATTGTTGGTAAACCGCTTGGTGGTGCGTTTTCATTTCACTTTCCCTAGGTCAAATTAACAATAACTCAATAAAAGCAGAAAATGATTGAAAAAGCACCTATTTATTCAACCAATAGTTTGGCAACAAGTAATGACTAAAAATCCCCTTCCCGTCGTTCCACTAAGGTTAAAATACTGTATAACGCCACCACTGTGTTGTCCTGATTAAAGACTTGCACATCCCATTCAACCACGCCATTTGGTGTATCTTCAGCAAGTTTTTGCACTTTTTTAATCTTTTTCTTGCATGTTAGGCGAACTTGGATCGTATCACCAATTTTAACAGGTTCAATAAAACGTAGGTTTTCCATTCCATAATTAGCGATGACAGGCCCAACACCCGCATCTACAAATAACCCTGCCGCAGCCGAAACAACAAAATACCCATGAGCGATGCGTTCACCAAATAAGGATTGCGCCGCACCAATTTTGTCGACGTGTACATAGAAATGGTCACCACTCAGGCAAGCAAAATGAGTAATATCCGCTTCTGTCACTGTGCGTCTTGCTGTTAGCAGCGTATCGCCAATCACGAGGTCCTCAAAGTGTTTGCGGAATGGATGCACTACGTCAGCAACGGTATCTGCGCCCCTAATCCATTGTTTTGTAATAGAAGTTAACATCGATGGGCTGCCCTGAATGGCTGTACGCTGCATATAGTGTTTCACTGCCCGAAGCCCGCCAAGCTCCTCACCACCACCCGCACGCCCAGGCCCACCATGTACCAATAAGGGGAGTGGAGAACCATGCCCTGTTGACTCCAACGCTGAAGCTTCATTTAAAATCAGCATCCGGCCGTGAGCCCTTGCGCTCATACGGATTACCGATTGAGCTACTTGCGGGTCTGCGGTCACTAATGTCCCCGCTAAGCTTCCTCCCCCTAAAATGGCTAATTGTACAGCCTGCTGAATATCATCATTGTCATAGCACATTAAGGTTGCGACTGGCCCAAAAGCCTCGGTTTCATGTACCGCATGGTGTTTAAAAGGTTCCGCACAATAGAGTAAAGTTGGTGGATAAAATGCCCCATTCTTGGGGTCTCCCCCCACAATATCCAGTTGATTAAACTGCCCACCACACAAGACTTCACAGCCGTTTTGACGCAAATAGTCGACTTTGTCTTGCACATCTTGGCGCTGTTCTAAGTTAATCAATGCCCCCATACGAACCCCTTCAACCGCAGGGTCACCCATCGTCGTGCTCGATAAACGCTTAAGTAGCGCTTGCTTGACATTTTCAAGCTGATTTTTGGGCACAATAACCCGACGAATAGCGGTGCATTTCTGCCCTGCTTTTGCCGTCATTTCACGAACTACTTCCTTAATAAATAAAGCAAATTCAGGTTGTTCCGGATGTACGTCATTCCCTAATACCGCGCAGTTTAGTGAGTCTGCCTCCATGGTGAATGGAACCGATTTCGCAATAATTGTGGGATGTGATTTTAGCTTCTGCCCTGTCGCCGCAGAACCGGTAAATGTCACGACATCTTCAAAATCAAGGTAGTCAAACATATTACCCACACCACCACAAACCAACTGGATCGCCCCTTCGGGAACCAGACCACTCTCAACCATTAGCTTCACCATCGCTTGAGTCACCTGCGCGGATGCTGTTGCAGGCTTGATAATCGCAGACATACCAGCCAACCACGTTGGAGCCAGCTTTTCCAGCATCCCCCAGCAAGGAAAATTAAACGCATTGATATGCAAAGCAACCCCACGACGAGATGTCAAAATATGACGACCAATAAATTGCCCTTGTTTCGATAGCGGGATCATTTCATCTTCTGGCCAAATAGTATCATCTGGTAATTCACGGTTTGCTAAACCTGAATAGGAGAATAAAGTGGCAATCCCCCCTTCAATATCAACCCAACTATCCGCTTTCGTCGCCCCGGTTTGTGCTGAAATAGCATAGAGGTGTGCTTTATGTTCTAGCAGGTACTTCGCCAATGATTTGAGCATTTGACCACGTTGCTGAAATGTGAGTGCAGACAAGGTTTCACCACCCACTTTTCGACCATATTCTAAGCTATCCGCTAATGGCAGCCCCTCGGTCGTTACCGTATATAAGGTTTCATTCGTCAGAGCATGGTAAATTTTCCGCCCTTCCCCCTCACCTTGTACCCACTTCCCCATAATATAACTTGTTAAATGTGACATATTCCTCTCCAGAAATAAAAACACTAAATAATATTTGATTGTAAATATGTATCATAAATACAAGCATAGATGCCAATTTAAATTTAACAAATTAAAAACATTTCCGCATAAAAACCATCTTTCATATTAAAACCACATAAAACATACCGAATATAACCAACTGTTTATATTGATTTAATAATTATTAATTGTGAGGCGCATCGCAAAAGCAGGTTAATAAACATTGACCTTTTTGTTAACCATTCCTAGCATTAATGTTAAATAAATATGATTCATCATTCAAAAATTACATTTAATTTTCGAATCACTTAATGGAAAAATCAATGAGCGAGCAAAATCAGGCTAACTTCGAAGCCAAAATCGAAGCCGATATTTCCATCGAGCCCAAGGACTGGATGCCCGATGCTTATCGGCAGAACCTTATCCGCCAAATAGGCCAACATGCCCATTCGGAAGTGATTGGCATGTTACCGGAAGCAAATTGGTTAACACGCGCACCAACACTGCGCCGCAAAGCTATCTTACTGGCCAAAATTCAAGATGAAGCAGGGCATGGTCTATATCTGTATAGCGCAGCAGAAACCCTCGGTTGCTCTCGCCAAGACATTTACCAAAAACTACTTGATGAAAAAATGAAGTATTCCTCCATTTTCAATTACCCCACATTAAGCTGGGCTGACATTGGTGTAATTGGTTGGTTAGTCGATGGGGCAGCCATTGTGAACCAAGTGGCTCTGTGCCGCGCATCATATGGGCCATATGCACGCGCCATGGTGAAAATCTGTAAAGAAGAAAGTTTCCATCAACGTCAAGGTTATGAAGCAGTTATGGCGCTTGCACAAGGAAGTGAAGAACAAAAAGCAATGCTGCAAGATGCAATAAACCGCTTTTGGTGGCCTGTACTGACCATGTTTGGCCCAAATGATTCAGACTCACCGCATAGCGCACAAAGTATGGCTTGGAAAATCAAGCGCTTCAGTAATGATGAATTACGCCAAAAATTTGTGGATAACACAGTTCCGCAGGTTGAAGCACTCGGCATGACTATTCCTGACCCTGATTTGGTTTGGGATGAAGAACTTGGTCACTACCGATTTGGCGAAATTGACTGGGAAGAATTTTATCAAGTCATTAAAGGTAATGGCATTTGTAATCACGAACGTGTTGGTGCGAAACGCAAAGGATGGGAAGACGGTGCTTGGGTACGTGAAGGCGCAATGGCACATAGTCGCAAACAAAAAGCCGTTAAATCTGCCGCTTAACTCATTTAACCACTTACTGAAAAGGAAAACCCCATGAGCAATCAAGATTGGCCACTGTATGAAGTTTTTGTCCGTAGCAAACAAGGGCTTGCTCATCGCCACGTTGGTAGCTTACACGCGGCCGATGACCAAATGGCGCTGGAAAATGCCCGCGACGCCTACACAAGGCGCAGCGAGGGCTGTTCGATTTGGGTGGTAAAAGCTGCACATTTAATCGCCTCACAGCCCGAAGACAAGAGCACATTTTTTGACCCTGCAGATACCAAAGTCTATCGCCACCCAACTTTCTATACCATCCCTGATGGTATCAAAAACATGTAAGGAGCTTACGATGGATCAACAACAACAGCTCCACCACTACACATTAAGGCTCGGTGATACCCCATTAATTCTTGCACAGCGCCTATGCGAATGGTGTGGCCATGCCCCTGAAATTGAAATTGACCTTGCACTGTCTAATATCGGCTTAGACTTATTGGGGCAAGCTCGTCATTTTTTAAGTTATGCAGCGCAATTAAAAGGGGCCGGATATGATGAGGACACCCTCGCTTTTTTGCGTGATGAAAGGGAATTTAGCAACCTATTACTCGTCGAACAACCGAATAATGACTTTGCCGATACCCTAGTGCGCCAATTCTTTATAGATGCTTATCACGTTCCATTATATGAATCACTGATTCATAGCCACGATAAACAACTCTCAGCGATAGCTGAAAAATCCTTAAAAGAAGCCCTTTATCATTTACGTTTTAGCCGTAATTGGATGATCCGCTTAGGGGATGGTAGCGAAGAGAGTCACAGGAGAATTCAGCGCTCCGTTGATGAATTATGGCGCTTTACCGGTGAACTCTTCCATGCAGACGCTATTGAAGTTGCACTCAGCGAGGTGGGCATAGCCGTTGACCCACGCAGCCTAAAAGAAACTTGGCTAAATACGGTCAATGAAACATTTGCCGAGGCGACACTCAACATACCTGAAAAAGAGGCCTATCGCATCGGTGGTAAGCAAGGTAGCCACACTGAACACTTAGGTCTGTTATTAACACAGCTGCAATTTATGCAACGTGCTTACCCAAATAGCCAGTGGTGACGTGATGGAACAGAGACTGCAACCTAACCAGCTTCAATCCCCCCAAGTTCATGTGATCTGGCAACAGCTTCAGCAAATTCCTGATCCTGAGCTGCCAGCACTCTCTATTACTGATCTTGGCATGATCCGCAATGTGGTACCTAACAAACAAGGGTGGAAAGTTATTTTTACACCTACCTATTCTGGTTGCCCAGCAACTGAATTTTTAATCAATGAAATCAAAACGGTTCTTGGTAAAGCAGGGTTCCAAAATATCGATATTGAAGTGATGCTGACCCCAGCTTGGACAACTGACTGGATGAACCAAGACGCCAAAAGGCGCTTACGGGAATTCGGTATCGCACCCCCGCAAGGAACATCCTGTGAACACCCTGAACACAAAGGTGCTGTCTGTTGTCCACGCTGTGATAGCCAACAAACAGAAAAAATTAGTGAGTTTGGTTCAACAGCCTGCAAAGCATTGTATCGCTGCACTGAATGTTTAGAACCGTTTGATTACTTTAAATGTATTTAGGGGCACCCTCATGACTGTATTCCATCGTTTAAATATTGCCGCTATTGAACGTGACACCCCTGATGCTGTCGCAGTGACATTCAGTGTTCCTGATGCGTTACGCGAGCAATATCATTATCGACCAGGGCAACACCTGACTTTAAAAGCCTCCATTCAGGGGGAAAATTTACGCCGTTGTTATTCTATTTGTAGCTCACCCGATGAAAACACACTGAAAATTGGCGTTAAAGCGATCTACGAAGGTCGGTTTTCCAATTTTATCAACCAACATCTAACTGTCGGTGATAGCCTTGAGGTGATGATCCCTCAAGGGCAATTTGGCTATCAACCTGAGCCGAATACTCAGGCGCACTATCTTGCTATCGCTGCCGGTTCAGGGATCACCCCCCTACTTTCGATTATTAAAGCCACATTACAGACGGAAACCAAAAGTCACTTTGTGTTGATTTATGGTAACCGCAATAGCCGTTCGGTGATGTTTAAAAAAAGCATTGCAGACCTCAAAAACCGGTTTGCACAGCGTTTTCAAGTACTTTACCTATTTAGCCAAGAGCAACAAGATAGCGAGTTATTAAGTGGACGCATCAGCCAACAGCAGCTCAATGCATTAGGTAAAACGTTATTGAATTTTCAACAATTTGACCGCGCTTTTATTTGTGGTCCAGAAAGTATGATGGATGAAGTACACGACACATTAATCAATTATGGTATGCCAAAAGAGTTTGTTCATACCGAGCGCTTTAATACATCCGGTATCAAATTCAAGCCGACCTCCGCCCTCGCCACCGAAACTCGTCAAGTCAGTATCCACCTTGATGGTCGCACAATGAACATCAGTATGGATAGCCAAGATGACAGCATTCTTGATGCCGCTTTACGCCAAGGAGCCGACTTGCCCTATGCCTGTAAAGGTGGGGTTTGCGCAACTTGTAAATGTAAATTGCGTGCAGGAGAAGTCGAAATGGGCGTCAATTATAGCTTAGAGCCTGACCAAATTTCTGATGGTTATATTCTTAGCTGCCAGTCTTGGCCTAAAGGAGATGGCGTCGTTCTGGATTTTGATGTGTAGGAGCCACAATGGAAAACCCTTGGATTTTATCTCACCAAAACAACCGGGTACTGACACTGACACTCAATCGGCCAGAAGTACGCAATGCATTAAGTACCGATTGTTTAGAACTCTTAGTGCAAAACTTAGAGCAAGCAGCTGCCAATGATGAGATTGGCGCGATCGTTATCACTGGGAATTCACGTTTTTTTGCTGCTGGCGCTGATCTTAAAGAATTACAGCAACAAACCGTTGCTAACGCTATCACTGATAGACGACCCCAAGTATGGCAGCGGCTCTCAATGATATCAAAACCTATCATTACCGCTGCTAATGGTTACGCCTTAGGCGCTGGGTTTGAACTACTGCTTGCTAGCGACATCATTATTGCGGGGGAGTCCGCACGTTTCGGCTTGCCTGAAATAACACTCGGTCTAATACCCGGTGCGGGGGGGACACAACGGCTGATCCGCTCCGTTGGTAAGTCTCTTGCCATGCAAATGGTACTCACAGGGGAGCCTATCAATGCAAAACACGCTCTTCAGGCAGGGCTAATTAGCGAAATTTGTGTGGATGAATTAGTTGTTGAACGAGCTCAGAAAATTGCGCAACGCATTGCAATACATGCACCTTTAGCGGTTCGGGCGGCAAAAGCTTCGCTAATTCATTCCCAAGAAAATCATTTGGCTGAAGGTTTACAACTTGAGCGTCAGTACTTTGTCGCCTTAGCCGGCACCGAAGATCGACGCGAAGGGATCGATGCATTCTTTGAAAAACGAAAACCTCAGTTTACAGGGAAATAATTATGACAAACCAAGCGATGATCCTCGCAACGCAAGAGAATGGGGTCCTCACTATTACATTAAACCGCCCCGATCGACTTAATAGCTTTAACGATGAAATGCATCGTCAGCTTAGTGATGCTATCAAGCTTGCGGAACGAGATGAAACGATACGCTGTTTAGTGATCACCGGAGCTGGTAGAGGGTTTTGTGCTGGTCAAGACCTTAACGACCGGAACGTCAGCGTAGGTAACGAAACGCCTGACCTTGGTTTCTCCGTTGAAACCTACTATAACCCGTTAATCCGCCGTTTAACCTCTTTGCCAAAACCAATCATCTGCGCCGTTAACGGTGTTGCTGCGGGCGCAGGCGCTGCCATTGCCCTTGCAGGGGATATCGTAATTGCAGCAAAAAGTGCGAGTTTTATTCAATCATTCTGCCGCTTGGGGCTAGTTCCCGATTCTGGTGGAAGCTGGTTTTTGCCCCAACTTGCAGGCCATGCAAGAGCCATGGGAATGGCATTATTAGGCGATAAAATTAGTGCAGAGCAAGCCTTGCAGTGGGGAATGATTTGGCAAGTCACGGAAAACGAAGAGCTATCCGATACCGTAAACCAGTTGGCTATGCATTTAGCTACTCAACCGACTTACGGTTTAGGGTTAATCAAAAAAGCGATTTACGCCGCGGCAACCAATACCCTTGATGAACAACTTGACCTTGAGCGTGATTTACAACGCTTAGGGGGGCGTAGTGAAGACTACCGCGAAGGGGTCAGTGCCTTTTTAAATAAACGCGAACCGCAATTCAAAGGGAGATAACCATGACTTTACCTTTGAATACTCGCATCCAGACTGTAGCCGTAATTGGCGCAGGCACCATGGGCATTGGTATTGCGCAAGTGGCAGCTACAGCAGGCTTAACTGTTTTACTGTTTGATGTTAATCAACAGGTATTAACCCAATCAGTATCAGCAATGACCCAACGTTTACGCAAACGGGTTACCCAAGGGAAAGCTGAAGCCAAAGCGACAGAAAGCATCATCGAAAACATTACTGTGGTGCAAAATTTATCTCAATTAGCGAATGCGCAACTGGTCATTGAAGCTATCGCAGAAAAATTAGAGATAAAACAAGCTATTTTTAACGATTTAGAAGCTATTTGTAGCGAAAAAACTATATTTGCAAGTAATACCTCATCGCTCTCAATTACTGCCATTGCCAGTCAATTAAAGCACCCTGAACGCCTTGCTGGGCTGCATTTTTTTAACCCCGCCCCCGTGATGAAGTTAGTCGAAGTAGTTCGTGGGTTAGAAACATCAGACCACGTTATTTCACAATTAAAAATATTGACCAAGTCATTCGGTAAAGTCCCTGTTATTTGCCGTTCTACCCCTGGTTTTATTGTTAACCGAGTGGCAAGACCATTTTACGCAGAAACATTACGAGCCCTTGAAGAGCAAATTGGCAGCCCCGCAACGTTAGATTGCGCAATACGCGATGCAGGTGGATTTGCCATGGGGCCATTACAACTTACTGACTTAATCGGCCATGACATCAACTATGCGGTGACTGAATCGGTGTTTAAAGCCTTCGGCTATGACCCACGATTTCAAACCTCATTAATGCAGTTAGAATTAGTTCAGGCTGGGCATTTCGGTCGTAAATCAAAACAAGGTTTCTATCATTACGATGATAACAAACCGCAACCTAAGCCATTATTTTCAGCAAAAGCCCTTCTTGACCAACCACAACAGGTCAAAGTATGTGGGAATTGGCAAATATTTCCTGAATTTGTGCAGCTTTTATCTGAAAGTGGGATCTCACTCGAAGGATCAACACAACAGCAAGAACAATCCCCAACACTCATTGTTAATGACGTTATTATTATGTTAACAAATGGTGAATCAACATCATCTCATGCGCAAAAGTTGGGGCAAGCTGTCGTGCAATTTGATTTATCTGCTAATTACCTTGCTGCAACGGCAGTCACTCTCAGCTGTGCTGCACAAAATAACGTGCAACAAAACCAGCAAGCAATTGCATTTTTTCAATCGCTTGGGAAAAACGTGATTGTACTACCTGACTACCCTGCACTCTTAGCAATGAGAACTGTTGCGATGTTATGTAATGAAGCGCTGGATGTCGTCAATAAAGGGATAGCAACCACACTGGATACGGATAACGCCATGCGTTTTGGTGTGAATTACCCCAAAGGCCCTTTAGCTTGGGGAGCGCAACTTGGCTGGCAACGAGTATTAACAGTACTTGAGCACTTAACACAGTTTTATGGGGATAGCCGCTATCGGCCCAACCCATTATTAAGGCAGTTAGCTGTAGGCCATCAATCTTTATCTTTCAAGGAGTTGCTATGATTTCCGTACCAAATGTTACCCTTGCTCAACAATCAGCCCACATGATGTACAAAGATGACGCATGCGCAAAAGCTATGGGCATGTCTATTGAAAAAGTAGAGGAAGGTTTTGCGCAACTAAAAATGCCGATTACAGCACAAATGCTAAATGGCCATAAAACCTGTCACGGGGGGCAACTCTTTAGCCTTGCAGATACCGCCTTCGCCTATGCCTGCAACAGCCAAGGGCACGCTGCTGTTGCCTCTATGTGCTCTATCGATTTCATTCGCCCCGGTTTTGAAGGTGATTTACTCACTGCAATAGCGCAAATGAAACATCAAGGTAAACAAAATGGCCTATATGAAGTTGAAATAGTCAACCAAGACGGCAAAACATTAGCCTTATTTCATGGTCGTTCACATCGGCTGGGGCACCGTCTAGTAGGAGAACCATCATGATTGACGCCTATATTTGCGACGGTGTTCGCACACCTATTGGCCGCTATGGTGGTGCGCTTGCATCATTACGCCCCGATGACCTCGCCACTGTGCCTCTCAAAGCATTAATGGCGCGGCACCCACAGCTAGATTGGTCACTAGTCGATGACATTATTTTAGGTTGCGCAAACCAAGCAGGGGAAGATAACCGCAATGTCGCGCGTATGGCCAGTTTACTGTCGGGCTTACCAGTTTCTGTTTCCGGTACCACCATTAACCGATTATGTGGTTCAGGCCTTGATGCTATTGCGTTTGCGGCAAGAAGTATCAAAGCGGGAGAGTCTGGTTTGATGATTGCAGGTGGCGTAGAGTCAATGAGCCGCGCCCCTTTCGTAATGGGAAAACACGAATCGGCTTTCTCACGACAAGCTCAAGTCTTTGATACGACAATTGGCTGGCGGTTTATTAACCCGTTAATGGAACAACAGTTTTCAACTGACTCTATGCCAGAAACAGCTGAAAACGTTGCTGAAACATATCAGATCAGCCGTGAGGACCAAGATGCTTTCGCCCTGCGCAGCCAACAACGTACTGAAGCCGCAAGAATCAAAGGGTTTTTTGCGCAAGAAATAACCCCTGTCACCGTTAAACAACGCAAAAATGAGTTACTTGTCACTGAAGACGAGCACCCTCGTGCGGAAACAACCTTTGAACAATTACAAAAACTAAAAACCCCTTTTCGTGAAAACGGAACGGTCACCGCGGGTAATGCTTCAGGGGTCAATGATGGTGCTGCTGCATTAATCATTGCATCCGAAAGCATTGCTAAGCAGCAAGGGCTTACCCCACGAGCACGCGTTATCGCGACAGCGACTTGTGGTGTTGAACCAAGGTTGATGGGAATTGGCCCACTTCCTGCTGCATTAAAAGCCCTAGAGGTTGCCGGTCTAAGTATAGAGCAAATGGATGTTATTGAATTAAACGAAGCCTTTGCAGCACAAGCACTGGCTGTCTTAAGGGGGTTAGGTTTACCTGACGATGCCCCACATGTTAACCCCAACGGTGGGGCAATATCCTTGGGTCACCCATTAGGTATGAGTGGTGCAAGGCTGGCCATTGCCGCTGTCAACGAACTCCATCGCAAACAAGGTCGCTACGGGTTGTGCACCATGTGCATTGGTGTTGGTCAAGGGATAGCTATGGTTATTGAACGAGTCTAAACAACGTCTTAATACCAATAAAAACAGCCTGAACCCTACACCTGCTCAGGCTAAAACCAGAAACAACATCAATGTGAACTGGTAAATATAATAATTATGAGGACTGGCAATTATGAGCATGATACAAGACAACATCGACCCAATCGAATTTGCCTCACGCGATGAAATCGAGTCATTACAGTATTCTCGGATGAAGTGGACACTCACTCACGCATATGAAAATGTGCCTATGTACCGTAAGAAATTCGACGATGCAGGGGTACATCCTGACGACTTTAAACAACTTAGTGATATCGAAAAATTCCCTTATACAACAAAGCAAGATTTACGTGAAAACTACCCATTTAGTACTTTCGCAGTGCCAATGGACCAAATTATTCGTATTCATGCATCCTCTGGCACGACAGGCCGCCCGACAGTTGTTGGCTATACCCAACGGGATATCGATAATTGGGCTGATTTAATTGCCCGTAGCCTACGCTCAGCGGGGACTGTTCGCGGTGATAAAGTTCATGTCGCCTATGGTTATGGTTTATTTACCGGTGGTCTAGGTGCTCACTATGGTGCAGAGCGCCTTGGTGCTGCGGTGATCCCAATGTCTGGTGGCCAAACAGAAAAGCAAGCGCAACTAATCGCCGATTTTAAGCCTGATGTCATTATGGTAACCCCATCGTATTGCTTAAGTATCATCGATGAGCTTGAAAAAATCATGGGTGGAGATGCTAGTAAGTGCTCACTTAGATTAGGTGTATTTGGTGCGGAACCTTGGACTGAATCACTACGCTCAGAAATTGAAACTCGCCTTGGGATCAAAGCATTAGATATTTATGGTTTATCAGAGGTCATGGGGCCAGGCGTAGCTATGGAGTGTGCTGACGCAGGCGCTAGCGGCCCAACCATCTGGGAAGACCATTTTTACCCAGAAATCATTTCCCCTGATACACTTAAAACACTGGGGGATGGTGAACATGGTGAGTTAGTGTTTACTACCCTGACAAAAGAGGCTATGCCTGTTATTCGCTATAGGACTCGTGACCTGACTCACTTAATGAGCGGGGTAAATCGTAATATGCGCCGTATTGGTAAAATCACTGGTCGCTCTGACGATATGATGATTATACGTGGCGTAAATGTCTTCCCCTCCCAAATTGAAGAACAAATTATGCAATTCAAAGAGCTATCTCCACATTACCAATTAGAAATTGGTCGCCAAGGTAATATGGATAATTTGTCAGTCCGCGTGGAGCTCAAGCACCCTGAGCAACTTACCTATGATGAGCGCTGCAATATTTGCCATCATTTAAAACATCGTATCAAATCGATGGTAGGGATTAGCACCCGGATCAGTATTGTCAATTGCGGTGATATCCCCCGCTCCCAAGGTAAAGCGGAGCGTGTTATTGATACTCGAATTGCGATTTAATTCAACTCATTAAGGCATATTGAAGTTAGCTTATTTGGTATGCCTTAATGCCAAAAAATAGCACTAATTAAAGGTAATGGAAGACAACTTTTAAATTTATGTCTACTATTCAGTAAGCCTTCTGATACATAAATTTTATAGATGAAATATAAATGGATAATAAACTCAGCCAATTTATACAACATGCCATAGAAAGCCAACCCATTAGCGGGACCTCTCTGATTAGTTCACTCTACGGTGATGCTTTACATCACCGCGGAGGCGAGGTGTGGTTAGGCAGTTTAACCAAACTATTAGAGCCGATGGGGTTTAGCGATCGCTTTGTTCGCACTTCTGTGTTTCGTTTACAAAAAGAAGGCTGGCTAGATGTTGAGAAAATTGGTCGCCGTAGCTACTACCGCATTTCTGAACGCGGGCAAAGCCGATTCCGCCGAGCAGAAAGTAAAATCTACCTTGCTGAACAGCCTGATTGGGATGGGAAATGGGAACTACTATTATTGGAAGCGGCTGATAAAGATGAAAAAACCAGGCTAAAAAAAGAACTTAGCTGGTTAGGGTTTGGCCAATTTAATACCTCTCTCATGGCAGCACCGAGCTGCGCACAAGCTGATGTTCCTTCTCTATTAAATGAGCTCAATGCCACTGAGCACGCCATCTATTTTCATGCAGATTACCCTTATAGCCGTTCAGAAAAAAACTTGAAAGAGTTAGTATCACAAGCTTGGTCTTTGCAAGAAATATCAGAGCATTACCACCAATTTATTTCATTATTTAGGCCCTTGGCACTACTCCTTAAAGAGAATACTGAGCCACAAATATCCCCAGAACATTGCTTCCAATTACGTTTGTTGTTAATTCACTTCTATCGCCGAGTCACACTAAAAGACCCTTTGTTGCCTGATGAACTGCTTCCAGCACAATGGGAGGGCCATATTGCTCGCCACCTTTGTACCAATATTTACCAACGAATTGACCAAGCCGCAACACAATATGTTTCAGAACGATGTGAAACCACGGTAGGGGAACTTCCTCAACCTTCGAGCGCCTACTATCGGCGTTTTGGCGGAGTTTTAAGAGATATCGCCGCCTAAACTTACATTAAAGGAGCCTATATGCCTTTTTATCAAATTGATGGTATTACACCTGTCGTCAGCACTGAAAGCTTTGTTCACCCTACCGCGGTTGTCATTGGTGACGTAATCATTGGCAAAAATGTCTATATCGGCCCCAATGCCAGCTTACGAGGTGATTTTGGCCGCTTGATCATTAAAGATGGTGCCAATATTCAAGATAATTGCATCATGCATGGGTTTCCACAGTACGAAACCATCGTCGAAGAAGAAGGGCACATCGGTCATGGTGCGGTTTTGCATGGTTGCCATATCAAACGTAACGCTTTAATCGGTATGAATAGCGTGATTATGGATGGAGCAGTAATTGGTGAAAACTCAATTGTGGGCGCCTGTGCCTTTGTAAAAGCTGAGGCCATATTTCCAGAAAATAGCTTGATTGTTGGAACGCCTGCCAAAGTGTTACGTGCGTTATCAGACAAAGAAATTGCTTGGAAAAGCAGTGGGACAAAAGATTACCAAAATTTAGTGATCCGCTGCCTAAGTACCTTTAAAGAAGTTGCCCCTTTACAGAAAGTTGAAACCAACCGTCCTAAACTTAGCTTTGAGAACATCATTCCCAAATCTCAGCTATAGAATGAAAAAGGAGCAAACCTATTTGCTCCCTCTTTTGGGCCAAAACCAGATAACATCACTTCGCTTTATTACCAAATGGGGGTTTAGCGAACCACACTGTAATAATCAATGCGATAAATACCCAGCCACATAACCAGAAAATTTCATTAGCCGCGATAATCAGCCCTTGGTTGGTAATTTCCTTCGCAATAAAACCAGATGTTTGTTCTGTACTGAGCCCATGAGCGGCCATACCTTGGTACATATCTAAAGATTCAGGGTTGTAATCCGTAATATGCTCTGTCAGTTGACTATGATGAAGGGCTTCTCTATCGCTCCACATAGTCGTAGTAATTGAAGTCCCAATCGACCCTGCTAAGGTACGGAAAAAGTTGGCTAAACTAGAGGCAGAGGCAAGTTTTTCCGGAGGTAACCCTGATAACGTCAATGTCGTCAACGGCATAAAGAAACAAGCTACGGCCATGCCTTGCACTAACTGCGGCCATACTACCGCAGAAAACCCCATGCTCGGTTCAAAAGTATACGCCCGCCAAAAAAAGCAAATCGCATAAAACACAAAACTAAAGGTGACTATCCAGCGAATATCGAGGAAATCGGAGAGTTTTGCGACTGGTGCCGAAAAAAGTACAGGAAGCAAGCCTATCGGTGCTAAAGCAAGCCCAGCCCATGTGGCGGTATAACCATAAACTTCCTGTAAAAGTTGCGGCAACAATACAATCGCCCCAAAATATGCCATATAGGCTAAGCTAACTGACACCGTCCCTATCGTAAAATTACGCGACTTAAAGAGAGATAGTTCAACAATTGGGTTTTTATCTGTTAGCTCCCAAATCACTAAGAACACCAGTGCAATGGCTGAAATCACGCCTAATATGACAATTTCATTTGAAGCTAACCAACCTAGCTCCTTGCCTTTATCTAACAACACCTGTAAACAGCCTACACCTACCGATAACAATGCTAAGCCAATCACATTAAACGGCACTTTCACTATGGTTGATTCCATTCCTCTTAAGATGATAGAACCGACAATAATCACAAAAATACCGAGTGGTATATTCATGAAAAAGATCCAACTCCAGTGGAAATTATCACTGATATAGCCACCAAAAATAGGGCCGAATACCGGCGCTAAAATAATCGTCATTGACCAAAATGCCAATGCCATATTTTGCATTTTAGGTGGATAACAACGCATGATCAGGCTTTGTGACAGTGGGATAACTGGCCCAGCAACCGCACCTTGTAAAACACGATACAGAATCAGCATTCCTAAACTATCAGAGAAACCACAAAGCAATGAAAATAAAGTAAAAAGTGCGGTTGCCCATAAGAAAACCCGTATTTCTCCAAAACGCTTGGCAAGGTAACCGGAAATAGCGATAGAGATTGCATTCGATACCCCAAAAGAAGTGATGACCCATGTCCCTTGAGACACGGAAACACCAAGATTACCGGCAATCGTTGGGATAGCGACGTTAGCAATTGTTGAGTCGAGAACCTGCATAAAAGTCGCAAGGGATAACGCAATGGTTGCCCATACCAGCTTCGCCCCCTTCAGCGGTTGAATATCTGCCACAATAGCTCCTTTCAGGCTAATCTGCGTTATTCGTAATAATGGTGTCGATTATCTGGTCAACATCATTAAGTTTTAAGACCAGCGCATCACTTTCAAATGCAGGTGTTGTGCGCTGAACTTCCGCTAAAACTGGGCCACTTTGGTCTTTAATATCAATAGTTACATTCATTGATAAGCCAATACGAAGTGGGTATTTTGCTACTTGTTCAGGGTCTAATTCGATACGTACGGGCAAACGTTGAACAACTTTGATCCAGTTACCCGTCGCATTTTGTGCAGGTAATAAAGAAAATGCACTCCCTGTCCCCATGTCTAGCCCCACAACGGTGCCACTGTACACAATATCTTCGCCATAAAAGTCACTATTAATAGTCGCAGATTGACCAATACGCACTTTCTCTAACTGGGTTTCTTTAAAGTTGGCATCTACCCACACTGGCTGAACAGGGACAATTGCCATTAATGAGCTTTGTGGGCTAACTTGGGAACCCACTTGGACATTACGCCGCGAAACGTACCCTGTCATTGGGCTTTTAATTTCTGTCCGCTGCAAATTAATCCATGCACTGCGCACGCTATCAGCCGCTTGTAAAATTGCAGGTTGCTTTTTCAACTCGGTGTTGCGTAACAAAGCGCGATTTGCATTATATTGTTGAATGGAAATATCGAGCGCGGCTTGCGCAAGCTGTACGGCTTCTTGGGAGTGTTGTAAATCTTCTTTTGAGATCGTCCCACTACGCCCTAACGCTGCTCTGCGCTGATAGTCTTGTTGGGCTTGCGCAAGTGTCACCCGATTTTTTTGGATTTGTGCCTGATATTCATCGCCATTGATATATAACTCTTTGGTTTTGCGCACAGTAGTGGCAAGGTCATGTTTCGCTTGTTCGTAGGATAGTTGTGCATTGGTTTTGTCTAACACCACCAATACATCCCCAGCTTTAACTAAGTCGGTATTTTCGAAATTAACTTGGGTAACATTCCCTGTTGTTTGCGCAACAATGGGGATTTGTAGGCCTGAAACATAAGCATCATCGGTATATTCTTGAAAACGTAAAATGAGAAACCAATAAATACCATAAGCAACAAATAATAGAATGATAATAATTGTAGCAATAACCATCCATATTTTTCTGCGCTTTTCATTTGTCGTTTTTTGATTATTTATTTCTGTCTGTGGCGATTGGCTCATAATAAGTCTCAAATTCCAAATTCAATATTATGTTTTACTCTATATTTACGGAGTATATATAATAAAGCAATAGACAACACGTGCATTAAAATTAAAACCATTCCAAAATAAAAGTTAACATAATGATATTTAAACATAAAAAACACAACCCCATAGTATATGAGATTAATTTTATAAACATACCTGCACTAACTATTTTATATAAAAATAAAGTTAATTGCACCGACAAATAAAATAACTTAACCTATAATTAATCTTCTTTTTTAGATTAGATAAATACTCAATAGTAAAAATATATTGTGGTTACATTGAATAATAATCGTTTAATCACGACTTAGCCTCTGTAATATCCTCTTGCCCTTACAGATTCGTATATTCTGTTTTTCCCTTCCGTCAAGAACCATAAAGCGCTCACCCTTTGCTGCGGTACTCGTGAAATCATTGTTCTCTTTTTTCGTCACAAACACTCCGTCTACTGTACATTTACTTATCACAAATTTTCCTAACCCAATGTTAAATATTAATTTTATGTTAAGACTGAAACATCAATGAGCTGTACAAGTTAAGAGTAAGTAAAAAACCTTATTCGAGATCAAATATTGACTATAAATTAGCTAGGCAATTATTTATTTTTGATATGTTTTAGTGATAGTATTCGCAAACAATATAATTATCATTCTCATTTATATTTACAGGGATAATCATGACTTCGAACTATCACTACTCTTTTATTGCCGCAGGGGTTTGTGCGGCATTAGCCACGTTTAATGCTACAGCAGCAGATAACAATTCAGATACCATGGTCGTCAGTGCTTCAGGCTACTCACAACAATTACGTGATGCCCCTGCCAGTGTGACCGTAATCAGCGCAAAACAATTGCAAAATAAACCGGTACGTGATTTAGCTGACGCCGTAAAAGATGTTGAAGGTGTCAGTGTAGTTGGTGCCGCTAATAAACAAGATATTAATATTCGAGGCTTACCCGGCGAGTATACGTTGATCCTTGTGGATGGTCGTCGCCAAAATAGCCGTGAATCGCGTCCAAATGGTAGCGGTGGTTTTGAAGCTGGCTTTATGCCACCAGTGGAAGCGATTGAGCGTATCGAAGTCATCCGCGGACCAATGTCCTCTCTGTATGGCTCCGATGCAATGGGTGGTGTGATTAATATCATCACCAAAAAAGTGACCAATGAGTGGCGCGGTAGCGTCACCGCAGGTACCATTATCCAAGAAAATAGTGATAGTGGTAATTCGACTGACGGTAACTTCTACCTATCGGGGCCATTAATTCAAGATAAATTAGGCTTGCAGTTATATGGTGGTGGTAATTATCGCCAAGAAGATAAAATTTTAGAAGGCCATCATCAGCGCGATAACCGTAGCTTAACCGCAAAATTAACCTTCACTCCACAAGAAAACCAAACCTTCTTACTTGAAGCAGGTCGCAGCACCCAAGAAAAAACCTCTACACCAGGTAAATCAGTTGGTGAGTATGAAATTCGTGGTGGTGATAAACAATATAACTCAAAAGACGAATGGCATAATGATCGCAACCATGCCGCCCTTACTTATAAAGGCGAATGGGATACTTTCCATACCGAATTGAGTGTTTACCAAGAACAAACCAAACGTAAAATCAAGTCTCAAGATCGCAATAAAACAACAGGCTACTGGGAAGGTGGCTATGAAGCTCGTGTACCTGAAATTACTAATACGGTCGTTGATGGAAAAGTGGTCGCTTTCTTGCCAGATAACATTCTTACTGTCGGTGGGCAGTATCAATATTCCAAGCTAAAGGACAGTTCTTTAGTCGGAAAAGGCATTATGGAAAAAACCAGTATGTCGGTCGATCAGTCGGCTCTGTTTGTTGAAAATGAATTCACCGCAACTGACGATCTGATCCTCACCGGAGGGCTGCGTTTGGATCACCATGAAACTTATGGTAACCACTGGAACCCTCGGGGTTATGCCGTTTACTATTTAACGGATGAAATTACCATCAAAGGTGGTGTTTCATCTGCATTTCGCGCCCCAACGTTACGTGAAATCAGCAAAGGCTATGGTACCTCAACCCAAGGTGGTAACGGCATTATCTACGGTAACCCAGACCTAAAGCCTGAAAAAAGTATCAGCGAAGAAATCAGTATTGCTTATGATCATGAATCTGGTTTTAATGCCAGCTTAACGCTGTTTAATACTGATTTTAAAAATAAACTCACTAGCTATTCATTGAACAAACCTGATCCTGCACACCCTAAACTTACGTTATACACTTACGATAACGTCGGTAAAGCCAATACCAAAGGGGTTGAAGTTGCAACAGGTATTCCAATTGCCCAAGATTGGAAATTGAGCTTAAACTACACCTATACTGATTCAGAACGTAAAAGTGATGATGAAAAATTAGGTAACGGTATTTCACTCAAGGGCTATGCATTGGATAAAACGCCAAAACATATGGCTAACGCAAAATTGGACTGGCAGTACAGCGAAGATTTAAGCCTATATACCCGTGCACGCTATGAAGGCAAACAAATATGGGCAGCACAACGTAATGGTTCTAAGTACCCGCGTTATCGTAGCGGTTACACCACTATGGATGTCGGTGCAACTTACCAATTGTTTAAAAATACTAAGCTTAATTTTGCTGTGTTAAATATTGGTAATGAAAAAGGCCCTGCGATTGATAAAAATTATGGCAACTGGGACGTCGAAGACGGACGCCGTTATTGGGCAAACGTCAACGTCAGTTTCTAAGCGCTTATCTTGTTAATTTTTGACGGCTACCTTAATTGAGGTAGCCTCTTTAGCTTAAAAAAACATGAATAAACTGTTAATTTCCAGCTTACTACTGTGTATGACAAGTTCCGCATTAGCACGCCCTAGCCAAACTATCCCTAGTATGGATGAGCGAGTCAGCCAGTTTTACGATATTCAACAAACGGATATGGCGTATGGTGACCGCGCATTACGTATCTATAGCGCTGTACCTTATCACTCCACGGTCAAGCGCCCTGTACTGTACATGCTTGATGGCAATGGCCTATACCCCAAAGCGGTTAATCGCGCAGTTGAAAAGCTGCCAGCGGATAAACTACCGATTATTATAGGCCTTGGCTACCCTGTCGACGAAGCATTTCCCAAAACGTGGCGAACTCTCGACTACACCCCACCCGTTTCAGGTGACGATTTTAAACAAGGTGGCGGTTCCCCTGCGCTATACCAATTTTTAACTCACACAATCCGTCCATGGGTTGAGCAACAGTTTCCTATTGATAAAAGCAAGCAAACCCTATTTGGCCATTCATTTGGTGGGTTATTTACCTTAATGGCTTATCAGCAGCAGCCTAATGATTTTCAATTCTACATCACGGCTAGCCCGTCTCTTTGGTGGGGTAAAGGGGAAATGGTCGATTTAGCAAAACTGACGCGCCCACAAGCCGCTGCGCCGCTTTTCGTCACATTAGGAGGATTGGAAGAAAGCCCTGATTTATCTAAGCTCAGTCAAGAGCAAATACAGAATTATCAAGAACGTAAAAGCTGGATCAACGCTCGCCAAGTGTGTGAGGAAATACAAAACCAGCAAAGAACCTGTGAATTTACCTTATTTGATGGAAAAACTCACGGTTCGGTGATCCCCGATGCTATTGATAAAGCACTCGAAGTTGCTAGCCAATAGCCGTTAATTAATGGGTTTTAGTAAGTCACTGTATAATTCTGTTAAAACCCCTTTTTCTGCGAATTCCTTACGGATCCATTGAGTCACAAGCCCAGTCGCTGAGTGCTGTGTCGCTAATAACATATGTGAATCCTGCCGCGGGTTTTGTATGTTTTTAGTGACTAACCGGCCAGTCTTTACATGTTCTTTCACCATATAATCAGGCAAAAAGCCAATCCCTTCCCCTAATATCTGACATTGGCATTTAGTATTGAAATCAGGAACTTGTATGGCTTCTTGCCCATGAAGCAGCCACCCTACACGTTTATTAATGGTATGCGCGGTGTCTTCGACCATAATATTGGGATACAAACGCAACTGGCTTTCAGCAATCGGTTCAGGCATTAATGCCAAAGGGTGCGTGGCAGCGATAGCGAATTGCCAATGGATGGCGCCAATTTCAGTGTAATCAATCCCCCCGCCATCCATCAGTGTTCCCGGAGCCCCAATCGCAATATCGGCATGGTTATTAATAATCGCATCCCACACACCATTATACACTTCGGTTGTCACCGTAATATGGCAAGTAGCAAACTGTTTTTTTAATATTTGCAGTAACTTAGCGGTATGGTAAGGCGTATATAATAACTGGTTAATACAAATACGAACTCGCGCTTCAATCCCCTGCTCAATGGAATAAATACTTTTTTGAATTAAATGAAAGTTATTCAGTAGGTCAGTTGCTTTACGATAAAAGTAATAGCCAGCTTCTGTCAGCTCAATATTCCGCGTATTACGAATAAATAACGCGACATCCAAATAGGTTTCAATACGTTTAATCGTGTAACTCACCGCAGAGGTTGTCACCCCTAACTCCTCTGCCGCCTTACTAAAACTGGCAAATTTTGCTGCTGTCGTGTAAGTCAGTAAATTTTCTTCAGTGAAAATTGAGTTCATCGTTGTATTCCCAAATTGAACAAAAATAAACCAAACTGTTTTTTTTTAACTCTTAGCACTCAAAATATGACGACTATCTGTGAATAAAATTCAACAGGCTGAATAATAGACTATTTTTCGACCATATATTTATAGCTTAACAGAATTATTCATAACGAGAAGAGGTTTAATTCTATTTAGCTTTTTTAAATACAAAAGCACATTTTTAAATGTGGCTATTAATATTCAAAATACTTAATATTATTGAATTAAATACTCAAACCAAGTATTAACATTCAATGTTAAAATGATCAAACAATTCACAATCTTAACAAATTTAACACTTTCAAGTTGATGTCCATCACAGAACTGATCAAATCATTATTAGCCTGTTTAATTAACAAAAAAAATCACACTATTTTGGCTATAAAACACCCAAAACACATCAAAAAACGATGAAAAATAATGCTTACACGCACAAAAAAGGCTTATTGTTGAATTGAATTCAATAATCGAGTGCTTAATTGATGAATTAAATTTAAACGGATTCTTTTTATTAATGACAATTGCTATGCTTTGGACATCATAAATAATCTTTAAATTGTCTTTATCTATGTTGGTGATAACAATAAACCAACCTAAGGGGAAAATGATGACCTCCAATACTCTCGCTCACGAATTTTTAACTGCAGCTGAACAAGGACAATTAGAATTATTAAAAAATTGCCTTGAAAAAGGTGTGGATATTAACACCACCAACCGTCAAGGCCGCACTGCTATCGTCAATGCTAGCCTGAATAAACATTATGAATGTGTTTCTTTTCTGATTAGTGCAGGTGCTGACATTAATAAACAGGACCAAACTTGTTTTAACCCTTTTTTATTAAGCTGTTTAAATGATGATTTAACATTATTGCGCCTTGTATTACCTGCAAAACCAAATTTAGATTTATTGACCCGCTTTGGTGGCGTTGGAATTACCCCAGCAAGCGAAAAAGGGCATGTAGATATTGTTCGTGAGTTACTCGAAAAAACTGATATCAATGTAAACCATACCAACTTCGTCGGTTGGACACCATTACTTGAAGCAATCGTTTTAAATGATGGTGGCGAAAAGCAACAACAAATTGTCAAATTACTATTAGACCACGGCGCAAACCCGCATATGACCGATAAATATGGTAAAAAGCCGTTAGAGTTGGCTCGTGAAAAAGGCTATAACGAAATAGCTGAATTATTGATTGCCGCGGGGGCATAATCGAACCGTCCCGATCAGGAGGCATGTGAACGCATCCATATCTCATCGGCAAAGGTTATACGGGCTTACGGCTGATACACATTTTCTTCAGGTTTTACATCAGCCGCAGCTTACAGGAAAAGTAGAGCAGGTTTTCAATAAAGCGATAAATATCTCAATAGGCAATATTCTTTATACTTTATTAAGCTCTCAGTTAGACAATGCACCAAATAGTTGCCGATTAATAAATAAAGACTTTTCTCTTTTAACCTTAAAAGTAGGAGACCCAATTTATTTTTCAGATAATGAAATGGTTATTGGTGAAAATTATTTAATTTCATTTTCGTTATGTAAAAAATGGCAATTACCCATTATTATTTTTGATTATAAAAAATTAACTAACCCAGATTATTTATTATATATAGCAAACCAAATAAAAAGTTTGGACATAATTTTAAATCATAATGTGGATTCCCTATTTAATTATCAGGGAGATAACGTCTTTTATCTATCAATAGCTAAACAACTGGCTCAGTTACGGTTAAAACTGATTGATTTATTGATTAATAAAGACCAACAAAAATTACCCCATATCATTCGCCAATTTGTTGGCTTAGGTATCGGGTTAACACCATCCGGTGATGACTATTTAGTTGGGTTAATGGCATTTTTATTGTTAAAGGAGCACCCTGCTTTTGCTTTTTATCCTGAGTTTTATCAAGGAATTATTCAAAGCAAAAGCCAAACAACGCCTATAAGTGCCATAACCCTAGAGAAAGCCTTAAACCAAGAATATCGCGAAAATATGCAGCAATTAATTCAAATGTTAGTTGATGCGAAAGAGACAAATATTTATCCACAATTTTTAGAGATTTTAAATATCGGGTCAAGTTCTGGCAGCGACATGCTATTTGGCTTACGTGATGCCCTGTATCTCACCCATTATTTCGGAGAAAACTATGTCGACTAAAGTTGTCATAAAAAAGAATACTTATTTTGATTCCGTGTCACTGATGTCTATTTCAACAAAGGCCAATCAACTTGATAATGTTGAACAAGCCTTTGTTGCGATGGCAACAGAAATGAATAAAGGCGTACTCAGAAATTTAGGGCTATTAACCCCTGAATTGGAAGAGGCTAAAAATGGCGATTTAATGATTGTCATTAAAGGGCCAAGCGATGATGCTAACGATGCCACATTAATTGCCATTGAAGACTTATTTAATAAAAAAAACCAAGGTGGTGGCCAACACGAAGCCAAATATGCCACGGTTAATTCTGCGAAAACCCACATCCCCGATGCTAACCTTGCGGTAATCTCTGTGAATGGCCAATTTGCCGCCCGTGAAGCCCGCATTGCATTAGAAAACGACCTCAACGTGATGTTATTTTCTGACAACGTTTCAATTGAAGATGAATTAGCACTCAAACAACTCGCTAGCAAGAAAGGTCTACTCATGATGGGCCCAGACTGCGGAACCGCAATTATCAATGGCACTGCATTGTGTTTTGGTAATAGCGTGCGCCGTGGCAGCATTGGGATCATCGGTGCATCCGGTACTGGCAGCCAAGAGCTTAGCGTTCGTATTCATGAATTTGGTGCAGGTGTTTCTCAACTAATTGGTACCGGTGGCCGCGATTTAAGTGAGAAAATTGGCGGGATCATGATGATTGATGCCCTAAAGATGTTAGATGCCGATGATGAAACCCAAGTTATTGCCCTCATTTCTAAGCCACCAGCCGCCGCTGTTGCAAAGAAAGTACTAGAACAAGCTGAAAAATGCCACAAACCAGTCGTTGTTTGTTTCTTAGGTAGCCAGCCTCTACCAGAAGATAAACCTGGGCTAACGTTTGCACAAAGCCCCAAAGAGGCGGCACTAAAAGCAGTGCTATTAACGGGTATTCGTAAAGAAGATTTAGATTTACATTCTCTAAACTGGCCTTTAATTGAAGAAGTCAGAGCGAAGCTCAAACCTGAGCAAAAATATATTCGTGGCTTATTCTGTGGCGGAACGCTATGCGATGAAGCGATGTTTGCCGCTTTGGAAAAATACGATGATGTTTACAGCAATATTCAACCAAACCCTGACTACCGCCTGAAAGACTTAAATCAAAGTATCGCTCACACTTTCCTCGACTTTGGTGATGATGATTTCACTAATGGTAAACCTCACCCAATGATCGACCCGACCAACCGTATCGAACGCTTATTACAAGAAGCTCGCGACCCTGAGGTCGGCGTGATTATGATGGACTTTGTTTTAGGCTTCGGTTCTCACGAAGACCCCGTTGGCGTCATGATTGATGCTATCAAAGAAGCTAAAAACATCGCTAAACAAGATGGTCGTGAACTTGAAATTTTAGGCTATGTACTCGGTACGGACCAAGATACTCCATCCATGGATGCACAAGTCAAAATGCTGACAGATGCAGGGGTCATCTGGGCAAGTAGCAGCACCAATACGGGTTTATTAGGACGTGAGTTTGTGTGGAAAGGGGAGAACGCATAATGACTTCATTATTTAAACAACCGCTAAATGTTATCAACGTTGGCATCGAGATGTTCAGTGATGACCTGAAAAAACAACATGTTCCAGTCACTCACCTAAACTGGACGCCTCCAGGACAAGGGAACGTGGCAGTGATCCGCGCCCTCGACCAAATTGAAGGTAATGCGGCATTACAAGAAAAAATTGCAGCGGCTAACGCACAAGCCCTTGAGCGCATTATTCAATCCCAACCAGTATTAGTTGGCTATGACCAAGCGATTAATGTGGTACCGGGCATGACTAAAAACACCATCCTACACGCCGGTCCACCCGTTGCTTGGAAAGACATGTGTGGAGCTATGAAAGGGGCAGTTACTGGTGCGCTGGTCTTTGAAGGGCTCGCGAAAGATTTAGCCGATGCAGAGCGCGTAGCGGCATCTGGTGAGGTTATTTTCTCCCCTTGCCATGAACACGACTGTGTTGGGTCAATGGCTGGGGTAACGTCTGCATCTATGTTTATGCATATCGTTGAAAACAAAACCTATGGCAACCGCGCATTCACCAACCTCAGTGAACAAATGGCGAAAATCCTACGCATGGGTGCCAATGACCAAAGCGTTATTGACCGTTTAAATTGGATGCGTGATGTATTAGGGCCAATGCTACGCGACGCAATGAAAATTGTAGGTGAAATTGACCTGCGTTTAATGCTAGCCCAAGCCTTACACATGGGGGATGAGTGCCATAACCGTAATAACGCTGGTACCACCTTACTGATCCAAGCATTAACGACAGGAATTATTCAAACTGATTTCTCTGTCGCACAACAAAAAGAAGTGTTTGATTTTGTGGCAAGTAGTGATTACTTCTCCGGCCCAACTTGGATGGCAATGTGTAAAGCGTCAATGGATGCAGCACATGGTATTGAATACAGTACCGTTGTCACCACCATGGCTCGTAATGGTTATGAATTTGGTTTACGTATCAGCGGATTACCGGGTCAGTGGTTTACAGGGCCTTCACAGCAAGTTATTGGCCCAATGTTTGCAGGTTATAAGCCTGAGGATTCTGGCTTAGATATTGGTGACTCGGCAATCACAGAAACCTACGGTATTGGGGGCTTTGCAATGGCAACCGCACCTGCCATCGTTGCGCTGGTTGGTGGTACGGTAGAAGAGGCGGTAGATTTCTCACGTCAAATGCGCGAAATCACACTCGGTGAAAACCCGAATGTGACTATCCCATTACTCGGCTTTATGGGTATCCCGACAGCCATCGATATTACCAAAGTTTCAGCCAGCGGTATTTTACCTGTTATCAACACAGCAATTGCCCACAAAGATGCAGGTATCGGTATGATTGGAGCAGGTATTGTTCACCCGCCATTTGATTGCTTTGAAAAAGCCATGTTGGCCTACGCACAGAAATATGCTTAGTTTTCAATCATAAAAAAGACGCCCAACTTCGGTTGGGCAATAAAAATAAAACAAATACCCTGAATATTCAGCAACACAGATAAACTGCAACTTTGAATATCATGATATACACCCTCTAGCGTGTATACCCTAAATAATTTGAGTTGCAGCAAGGCGGCAAACGAAGATATCCCAAGGAGCATACTTATGTATGTGACTTAGATAGCTAAGAGCAGCCAACACAGCTGTGGCTCAAAGTATGACGGGTATACAGGGGAATACTATATGAGTATATTTAATATAAAGTGGAAACGTGGGGACTTGGCTGCCTATTTTGGCTTAATGACCAATAACTTAACTAATCTACTCACCATGATGGGCTTATTAATTTTCGTTGTTGGTATCCCATCTGAACTTGTTTATGGTCGCATTGCACCCGCTTTTGGTCTCGCCGTTTTACTTGCCAGTATTAGCTATGCTTACTTTGGCCAGCAAATGATCAAACAAACAGGGCGCAGCGATGTAACCGCTCTGCCATCAGGGCCAAGTGCACCTTCTATCTTTACCGTGACCTTCTTAGTCATTATGCCGGTGTACCAAACCACGCAGAATGCTGAGTTTGCTATCCAAATCGCATTGGTTTGGTGTTTCGTTGAATCAATGATCCTCGTTGGTGGCTCATTCTTAGGCGAAACTATCCGTAAAATGATCCCTCGTACGGTGCTGTTATCTTGTCTTTCTGGGCTTGGGCTATTATTGCTAGCAATGAACCCAATGCTGCAAGCCTTTGAAGCACCAACCGTTTCATTTATTGTTTTATTATTAATTTTCATTAACTGGTTTGGTAAAAAGCCTATCTTTGCACGTATTCCTACCGGTTTATTATTGCTTATCGCGGGAACAGTACTTGCGTGGGCTTCTGGGCTGCAAAGTGCAGAGGCAATAAAAGACTCTATGGCGTCATTCGGCTTTAACCCTCCAGGGATTCATATTGACAGCTTCTTCCAAGGCTTACCGCATGCACTTCCATATTTAGCTTCTGCGGTACCATTGGGCTTAGCAAACTATATCTTTGACCTTGAAAACATTGAAAGTGCTCACGCTGCAGGTGATGAATACAATACCCGTAAGGTTATGTTAGCTAACGGCTTATCTTCAACTGTTGGCTGCTTCATGGGTAACCCATTCCCAGTCACTGTTTATGTTGGGCATGCTGGCTGGAAAGCAATGGGGGCCAGTGTTGGTTATACGCTAGCATCAGGTATCACCATGTTTATTGTCCCATTGTTTGGTATCGGTGCATTCATGCTCGCTATCATTCCAATGACAGCTATCGTACCAATATTGGTGTTTATCGGTGTTGTCACTGCCAACCAAGTGGTACGAGAAACACCGAAGATTGAAGTGCCTGTTATCTTTATCTGTCTATTCCCATGGATTGCTAACTGGGCGCTCACTATGGTCAACAGTGTGATGGGGGCCGCAGGGACGTCAGCAAGTGCAATAGGCGTTGAAACATTACTACACAAAGGTGTTTATTATCAAGGTCTTGTACACTTAGGTAACGGTGCGCCATTGGCAAGTATGCTATGGGGTTGTATCGCTATCTTCGCTATCCTCAACCAACCACTACGTGGGGCAATTGCTGCGGCAGCTGGCGCAATATTAGTATTCTTTGGAATTATTCACTCCCCAGCAGTAGGAATTGCAACCGGTTCAACCTTGATGTTTGTTTACGCTTACCTCATGATGGCAGCTTTATTTGTACTCAAATATTTTTTAGATAGCCGTAAATCGGTGGAAGAACAACAAGCTGAACAATCTGAGAAACTCAGTAAGTCAGTGTAATCAAACCAACCTTTTATAGCCGGTGTCTACAGTACACCGGCTGTGAGCTAAATCTCTGTATCAGGAAACATTAACAATGAAAGAACTCGTGGTTGTTGCCATCGGGGGCAACAGTATTATCAAAGATAACAACAGCCAGTCTATCGAAGCTCAAGAAAAAGCCGTTCAAGAAGTGGCACTGCATATTAGTGACATGCTTGAGGGTAACTACAACATTGTTTTGACCCATGGAAATGGACCCCAAGTTGGATTAGACCTACGCCGCGCTGAAATAGCCCATGAAACAGAAGGTTTGCCGTTAACCCCCCTTGCTAACTGCGTCGCTGATACTCAAGGTGGCATTGGCTATTTAGTTCAGCAGGCACTCACTAACGTGCTAGCGAAACGTCACAATCGCCAAGCTATTACAGTTGTTACACAAGTTGAAGTCGATAAGAACGACCCTAACTTTAGCGCCCCAACCAAGCCAATTGGTGCATTTTTTACAGAACAACAGGCTAAAGAATTACAACAAGCGAACCCGAGCTGGCATTTTGTCGAAGATTCCGGTCGAGGCTATCGCCGAGTAGTCGCATCTCCAGAACCAAAACGTGTGGTTGAATCAAAAGCGATCCGTACCTTAACGGAACATGACTACGTAGTGGTTGCAGCTGGAGGCGGTGGCATTCCTGTTATTCAAAATGGCGATGGTGGCTACCAAAGCGTTGATGCAGTGATAGATAAAGACCTCTCCACGACATTACTGGCGAAAGAATTAAATGCCGATATTTTGATTATTACTACCGGTGTCGAAAAAGTCTGCATTCACTTCGGTAAACCAGAGCAAAAAGCTCTTGGTGAAACGACCACTAGCGACATGCAACGCTATATGGAAGAAGGCCATTTCCCCGCAGGCAGTATGTTACCGAAAATCGAAGCGAGCCTGTCATTTATTGCCAATGGCGGTAAACGTGTGATTATCACCACACCAGAAAAACTACCGGAAGCCTTACGAGGTGAGACGGGAACCCATATCATCCAAGGGTAAGGGTTATTTACAACGTACCATTATTTTGGAACGCTAGAGTTTCTCGTTAATGTCTCAATATCACCCCCAGATCGCAAAATAGCGATCTGGATGGTGAACTGCTGATCAAAAACTGGAAATTCGACTCTATTTCATGATCACAAGGAGTTTCTATGAAAGCAGACCAATCATCCGGCAGAAGAGAGTTCCTTTCCACTAGCGCCAAAGTCGCCGCTGCTTGTACCCTTTTTGGTACCGTATCAGGTATTGCATCCGCGCAAAATCAACCCACAATGTCATCCGATATTACTCGCATTACCGACAGCCATTATTACCTTGACGATGTATTACTCGAAACAGGCTTTAATTTCCGCGATACTACGGTGATTGGCACTAAAACCGCATTGCAAACGGTTGAAATCGATCAAGGTAAAATTGTCGCCATTTTACCGAATAAACAACATACTAATCACCAGCTAAATGCTTATAACGCTCAAGGCAAATTGATGCTACCGGCGTTTCGCGATATGCATATCCACCTTGATAAAACCTTCTATGGCGGGCCATGGCAAGCGCCACAGTCACGTGAAGGTAAAACAATTATGGATATGATCACCCTAGAGCAGAAACTGTTACCTGAACTGCAACCCTTCACCGAAGAAAGAGCCAATGCGCTGATCACGTTGATCCAATCCCATGGATCAACCATTGCCAGAAGCCATTGTAATATCGAACCCGTTTCTGGATTAAAAAATTTAGAAACCCTACAAAAAGTACTTAATGAACACCAACAAGATTTAACTTGTGAAATTGTCGCTTTCCCACAGCATGGGTTATTGTTGTCAAAATCAGAACCCTTAATGCGCGAAGCCATGCAAGCTGGCGCCCATTATGTGGGAGGCTTAGACCCCACTAACGTTGATGGGGCAATGGAAAAATCTCTCGATACGATGTTCCAAATCGCTCTCGATTATAATAAAGGCGTAGACATTCATTTACATGAAACCAGCCCTGCGGGTTTTGCTGCCATCGAGTATATGATCAAAACAGTGAATGAAAACCCAAGTTTGCGCGGTAAAGTAACGATTAGCCATGCCTTTGCTCTTGCAACACTGAGCCCAGAACAAGCCGAAAAAACCGCAAGGCAACTGGCGGAACAACAAATGACTATCGCCTCAACAGTACCGATAGGTACATTACATATGCCATTGAAAATATTAAATAATAATGGCGTATTTGTGATGACCGGAACAGACAGCGTTATCGACCATTGGTCACCGTTTGGGCTGGGTGATATGCTCGAAAAAGCCAACTTGTATGCTCAGTTGTATACTCGCCCAGATGAACTGGCACTGTCTCGCGCTTTAGCAATTGCGACAGGGAATATTTTGCCATTAGATACCAAAGGCCAGCAAATTTGGCCCACCAAAGGCGATGATGCTAGCTTTGTTCTCGTCGACGCATCTTGCTCAGCTGAGGCCGTTGCGCGAATTTCACCAAGGCATGCCTCTTTCCATAAAGGCAAACTCGCCTACGGCACAATGCAAAAATCGATAGCTTAATGTCAGTTCATTGAACTAGCGCCGAATGGCGCTAGCTTCAGGCTGGCTTTGCAGTATATCGGCTAACCGAGGCAAAAATTAAACCCAGTAAACCTTGATTATCTACAGTTTGTAATACTGTAATCGGTTTTGCCATTGGCTCAGGAATACCGACTCGTAAACGTAACGCATCATAATAATAGCTTTTTCCACGTAATGCCCCTTGCAGCTCAATACCCACTTGTTTTTTCTCGTAGGTTACTAGGCTTTTATCTAATAGCCATGCAACGGTTAACACATCGTGAACCCAACACCCCGCCAGCTGACGCGTAGCCCGCGAATAATCAATCCACGGGCGCATAGTATTAACAAGAAATTGGCTCAATGTGGATTGAAGTACAGAAAACTTATCGAGGTCACTCTGTACCATCTGTGTTTGTACCGTAACATCCATTGGCACTAAAGTAATATTGGCACCACTATTCAAAACCGCATGGGCCGCCTCTGGGTCTAGCCCAAAATTGGTATCTTTAATATAACCAGGGACATTAAATACCGCTCCCATAATAACAATTTCAGCCACTTTCTCTGCCATTTCAGGGAACAATTGCATGGCCATGGCGATATTGGTTAAAGGACCAATCGCAATAATAGTGACCTGATGCGGGTTCTGACACACCCGCTCACCAATACGCCACGCAGCTTCTGGTGCTGATTTAGGTAAAGCAGGCACAGGGGGAAGGTTATCCCACAAATAGTTAAGTTGCGCCCGCTGTGCGCCATTATCTAATAATTCGCGCCATGGTCCGCTAGCTTCAATTAGTGCCGATGACGCCCCGCGGTAAACAGGAATGTCCTCATTCAGCGAGTTGACTAAATGGCTGGCCACATTAAAACCAACCTCACTAGGCGTATTCCCTGAAACGGTTGTGATCATCTCTAGTTGAATTTCTGGCGCTGCTATCGCAAGTGCAAGAGCAAGCCCATCATCAACATTCGCGCCTGCAACGCCGTTTCCCGGGTCACAATCAATAATTACACGCATAAATTTCCCTGAAATAATACATTATCAGCACCCGCAGGAGTGCCCAATTTGTAGCTCAAAATCCACCTCACAAATGGCTTCTTTATTTGGCCAGTTTTGTAGAATCTGTATCGCTTTTTCTGCTATTTTATCAACAGGTTGTCGAACAGTCGTGAGTGTAGGAACAGTATACTCCGATTGCACAGTACCATTAAAACACACCAGAGCAATGTCCTCTGGTACCCGCAGTTTTAGTTCAGCTAAGGCTTTCAAACAACCAAAAGCTTGTAACTCATTGGTTGCAAAAATGGCCTCAGGGAACCCTATTTTCTGCATTTGATAGATAGCTTGGTAACCCCAATCACGCGTATATTGCCCTGCAATAACCCATTTTTTCTGTATTCCAAGGTTGGCTTCTACCAAAGCGTTTTCCCAACCACTTAACCGGTCTTGGGTATTAAGCATTTCAATCGGCCCACAAATAATGCCAATATCTTTAAAACCATGCTCAATGAGATGGCGAGTGATTTTATAGGCTGCCAACTTTTCATTGACTTGAAGAGCACTGACGCCTTCGGTAGGGTCGACCCTATCTAACATCACACAAGGGGTACCCGAAGATTGGATCAGGTCAATGTACGGATGACGGTCAACACTGGTATAAATCAACCCTTCGACTTGGCGTAAAAGTAGGTTGTTAATCAGTTCTTTTTCACGCACACGGGAATCCCCTGCATCCCCTAATAACAAGACATGACCATGCTTGAAAGCTTCACGTTGCAATGCATGTGCAATAGAAGCCAAAAAAGGGTTAGAGATATCAGGGATCACCAACCCATAGGTTTGTGTACTGCCAGACGCCAGTGCTTTAGCGATACCATTCGGGCGATACCCCGTTTTTTTTATCGCCGCTAACACCTTCTGTTTCGTCGCCTCAGCAACAGGACGGGGACCGTTATTAATCACATAACTGACCACTGCAACAGAAGTTCCGGCTTCGCGGGCAACATCTACCCGCGTCACTTTACGATAGTTCACATCAGGCACGCAGCAATTCCTTTTTCACTTACTATTATCTTACGAAAGAATAGCAGCCACTCTGGTTTTTATATACCACCGGCGTTCACTTATATTGCATCTTCTGGCAAGTTAAGGTCACGGCCTCGCGTTTCTGGTGCAAAAAATGTGGTAACTAGACCAATACATGCCATCCCCATAAAATAAATAGCAATTGGCCACCAATGCCCAGTCCAAGATAATAACGCTGAGGCGACAAGCGGTGCTGTTCCCCCCGACAAAATAGAACCAAGCTCCTTAGCAAAGGCCATTTTTGTATAGCGATTACGTACCCCAAATAGCTCTACACCCCATGCCGCTTGCACGCCAAAAATCCCCAGAGATGCTAACCCCATTCCAACAATAATCGTTGGGATCACAACCAGCGGTTCCCGTGAATCCAGTAGCATAAAGGCGGGGACTGCATACAACATTAACAATAAGCAGAACCAGCGGTAAATAATACGGCGACCAAATCGGTCAGATAACCAGCCGGCAAAAGGGATAATGGCAAAACCGAGGATCGAGGCAATTAAAACCGCAGTTGTCGGTACCGATTTATCCACCAACAATATTTTGGTGACATAACCAATAATAAAACCTTGGGCTAGGTAAGACGGCCCATTTTCGCCAATCCGTAAGCCAACCATGGTCCAAAATGCACGCGTTCTCTGCCAAAAGGTACGGTTATCAACAGGGTGACTTACAGCATCAGACGCCAACGCTTGGCGACGCTCCTCTGCCAGTTGGGCTTTTTGCCGTTCAAATACAGGGGTTTCACGCATATGTTGGCGAATAAATAACGCTGCCAGCGCGATCAAAATACTACCAAGGAACGGAATACGCCATCCCCATGACATGAGGCTTTCTTTATCTAACTGTAAGACTATCAACCAAATCATTGAAGCCAGTAATGTTCCGCTGTTTGAACCTAGGGCAATAATCGAAGAGACTAACCCACGCCGCTTGACCGGAGCGTACTCCCCGAGCATCACAGTTCCACCAGATAGCTCAGCCCCAGCGCCAAGTCCTTGAGCAAACCGTAAAATAACCAAACAAACCGGCGCCCAAACACCAATCTGCGCGTGACTTGGAATTGCGCCAATTAGGGTTGTAGATATCCCCATCAGTGCAATGGTAATCACCATCACCATTTTTCTACCATGTTTATCACCTAGCCAGCCGAAAAATAATGCACCGATTGGGCGAGCGATAAACCCAACAGAATACGCGGCAAAACTGGATAACAGTGCCATAACCGGCGTCGCATCAGGGAAGAAAACATCACCGAAAATAATACCTGCTGCTAAACCATAGAGAGCAAAATCGGCATATTCCATGGTTGTCCCTAACCAACAGGAAAAAATCGCTCGGCGAAAATCTTTTTTCCCTTCAGGCGTATTTAACCGCTCTTGTGCGGCTTGTTGGTTAGCCTCGGTATTTAAATGTGTTGCCATAGTCATAAACCCTTGGTATTGGCGCAAAGCCTATTTGTAAAATAATCTAACTGGTATTTTTATTTACTTAAAGGATAGTCTACGCGCGTAGAATTAAGCAAACGAGGGAATGTTATTTTGTGAGCATTATCACTTGATGATAGAAATATGAAATTTATATGACTGAAAATAAAAGAAGAAATTTTTGGGGAAAACATAAAGAATCAGAAAATGTAAAATACCTCGATGTTAGTTATATTGATTACGGAAATAGAAAAGCCACTATTTATATTAAGTGGCTTTTCATCTTCATTTCACGCTCAATAGGTAATTAACAATATCGCGTAAATAGCGCCATTTCATCCAGATTTCGTCTAGAAGGGGCAAACCAGTGTATCGCTCAATTTCCGTTATCAATTCCAGCATTTCTAATGAGTCAATATGCAGATCTTCGATAATACTTGAATCCATCGTAACCTGTAATTTAATACCTGAATAAGCCCGCAGCGCATAAATAGTATTTTCTAACCATTGTTGGTGAACTTGACTCATTGTGATCCACCTTTAGTCGCCGCGTTCTGATAGCCAATAATACCATTTAGAGGTTTCATCTGTTCTTCCGTTGCAACAGCATAACGCTCTTTTTCCGCTTGGCCTCGCGTCAGTGCACCACGCTCAGTTAATGTCACTAGCGACCCCGCATTAGGGAGATGTGAGCTAGTATCCACAACGACTTTTGTTGCTTCACGTTCACCACGATAAACCTCTTTATCTGACTGATTACGAGTCAGTGCCCCATTCGCCGTTAAAGTCACTGGTTTTTGTGCATCAGGTTTTTTCAGCACCCAATGATTATTTTCATCTTTCTGGTAACGGTTAACCGTAAAATCATTTTTTGGCTGAGTGTTAATGAAAAACTCCGTTGTTTTTGGCTTCGCCTCAATGGATTTTTCCCCTGATGGCAAACGAGACTCTTCCAAAGCTTCAGTCCTAATCAAGTGAGAGCTATCCTGTGGCTCCAAAGAGGTATTATTCAACGGTGATACCTTATTAGATGCCGTAACTGGCTTTTCAATAATAGGCTGTTTTACTTCAGTATTTTCCTGGTCTTTAGCATTGTCCATATCATAATCCACATCGGGCTCTTGTACTGGCTGGCTGAATACAACACGTGTTAGTGGTTTTTTCGATGGTGGTAATGCCGAATCCTTATCATTTGTAGCCTGTGTAGGCTCCTGAAACGATGTGTTACTTACTCCAGGTTCTTGATGACTTATCTGACTAATATTTTCGCTAAATGGAGAGCCTAAGTGATAGTGATATTCTGTATTATAACTATTTGTTATCTTGGATGATGGAGCACCCATTTTTTCTGTTGGATTATACATGCCATCAATAACGTCATCCTCTGTTTTCACTGATGGTGTTGCTGATTTTACAGGCTCACTCAATGCCATTTTTATTTTTAATGGGCTAATAATTTCTATCTTTTGTTCAATATAACGAAATAAATTATTTAAATGCTGATATTTATCACCATATTTTTTCTGTTCAAGGTTACTGTACTCCTTTATAGTATTTTCGATATCCCTTCCTTTTTGTATATTTAAATCACTCACCAAAAAGCTATCCGTTGAACGGCTATTAATCACCTCGTCAGAAAAAAACGCACTAAGTTGGTGTTTAATTGCAGAGTCAACATATTTTTCTTGATAACAAATAGCTAATTTCTCCAGTGTAATATTATCCGATAAGAATTTATCTAACTGTTTATCTAAATTTCCCTGTGTTTTTTTTAGCGTAACCTCAATATTCTCATCCGTATTTAAATCTTGTATTCCATCTATTTCTTTAATTAATTTTGCGGCTGCAGAAACTAATGCTGAGGGGAGTTCTTCAGGAGCAAATAACGTTAATGTCACTAAAGCTGTTTCTGGACGAAGGTTTAACTCTTGCTGAATTGTACTGCCATGAGCACCCGCTCCTAAAACTTTCGCCACCATATTACGAGTAATGCTACTATCTGACTTAATAACTAGCTGTGTTATATTGTCTATTTGCTTCTGGTGGTTATTACGGTGTAAATCACTAACATTACCAGAAATATTAATTTCGTTCTTAATATTATTTTTAGGTAAAATACTTTCGGATTCCAATGAATGAATATTATTTAAATTAGAAGAAAATACATTACCATCTTTATTAACTAAATTATGATGGAGAGAATTAGAGATGTTATGAATCCCAGAGTTATTCTGAGTACTAATCATAGTTAGTCCTTATGATAATTAATATTTTTAATTTATACCAAGAAAGATCACATACTGATAAAACCACTATTATATTGGTTTAAATCTTTTATTAATTGAACTAGCAACTGAGTTAATGTATCAAAGTGGCTATTATCTTGACGGAATGTTTCTAATAAACGTGAAACAGAGTTATTAATCACATTTTTTTGTGCGTCAATCGCTGTTTGCATACTTTGTACGCTCTGTGCAAGCAAATTTACGCCTTTACTTGCCCACCCATCACCAGAAGAATCAATATCATAGATTGATTTCATAATTTCGCGTAGTGGCTTCAGGTCTGGATAAATTCGAATAACTTTACTATCATCAGAACCTCTTGTTTCGACTTTAAATCCCTGGCCGTCCAGTTTCTTTTTCCAAAATTCAAAAACAGGCTCACTATATTTGATTTCATAGATTTTTTCGGCGCTAGTTTCTGGCTTAGACCAATCTTCATAGTATTTAATGTTTGCCGCATCAGAATCTTTAATTGACGGTTTATTTCCTCTTACTTTTTTATGGTCGGTATAAGGCTCAAAAAGCTCATCTAGCCTATTTAATAAAGCTGTTCTTTGCAGTTTTATCTTTCCACTGTCTCCTGCTTTAATATATTCGGGTATTTTACCTAATGCCGTATTCACACCTTGCATATATTTTGTGGTTGCTTTTATTATTTCACCAAATTCTTTTTGGTAACCTTTATGAATATTATCAATCATGCCACTAATGGCACCAATGTGCTTTCTACCATCTTCAATCGGGGGTAATGTATTCGATGATTTCTTTCGCATCATCGTTGCGCCACTAGGTTCAAGTTCAAACTCTTCGTTTAAGCCTAATAGTACTCTCGACGCCTTATCTCCCGATATTTTTAACTCACGCAATAACGTTTTTACTTGCTCAGTGATTTGAGCAAGTTGGTTTGATTCTACTTGGGTGCGCACTGCAGGGCTTGGTACTTCATAACCCAACTGTTGAAAATAACTGTCCACTTGCTGGTAAATATCGGCATTCGGGTCAATAAGAATACCCGACCCAATAGGCGGGAAATCCATTTCTACAAAAGGCTTAACATAGGAAACTTGAGAATTGGCTAATACAGTTGAGAATATTACCTCCATTATTAGCTCCTATTAGCCTTTTACCACAGCTTGGAATGTGCGTATATTGCCATCGCGAACATCTCTTAGCGTCTCATTCATTTTCTTCAGCAATTCACCACTTTCACTAATCGCTTTATCCGCATTTTCAGACACTTTACGCGCAGCGGATGAAATGTCTTGCTCTATCATCGCGTTAGCACTTTGGGCTTTTGCTTCTGCCTGTGATGTTGATGCCGCCATATTCCCCGCACTATCGGATAAACGAGCGCCTTGCTCTGCAACACCACGCTTTATACTCTCTTTAGTAGCAATATTATTGTGTTCGTTAAGCTGATTTTGACCATAAGCTTTCGTACTGTTGGCGGCATCTTGACCATTTTTAGCGACTAATGCTTTTTGCCCCATTGTGGCTTGATCAGTTAGTTCAATAGACAATCCATCCTTGCCTTTTAACACAGCTCCACCATTGGTTTTACCCGTTAATGCATATGCTTGACCATTTAGCTGCGATAACCTGTCACCTGCATTGATATTGTTAATACCTGATTTTAAATTCGTATTAATTGATTTACTCTGGGTATGTAGCGATTTTGCTTGGAATGCTGCCCCTGCGCCACTCACGCCTAAAGAAACACTAAAATTGATAATAGCGCCTTCCATCATTTTTTTGCCTTCTTTAATTGTGGATGCGGCTGCTGCTTCTACCATTTTGCCACTCAACACATTAAAAGCGGTGCTTATTTGACGGTCAGAAATTTTTATCTCAGAGGCAACTTTACGAATAAGTTTTGATATTTCTACAATAATGTCACTACTTATAATTCCAAGAAATTGACGAGGCTTGGCTAAATCAACTTGCCCAATTGCCTTTTGCTCTGCTTGTTCAAAAATACGTTGCAATTCATTCGCAATTTTCGGTTGTAATAGGCTTGAGATCTGCTCAATATTTTCCATTTCTTGCACATCAAGGCTTGAAAGCGCATATATTAATTGCTCTGGCTTCATCTGCTCAATTACAGGTAGATTTAATATTGGCTTTTCAGATAGTTCATTCTCAATAAGTGATGGTAAATTAGACAAGCTGATTTCCTGACTTCCTCCTACCAACGTTGATGTAGGTATCTCTTTAGAGTTAGTTATTCCTCCAGTATTGAAGATAGTTTTATTTGAAATCGCTGGTTGCATAGTAATGGCTGTCATTTTAATTACTCCTTAATTTACGCATAACGCGCTGTTTTCATCATATCGACTTTGTTTTGGCTAGATTGCTGAAGACCGTTAAGCATGGTTGTGAACATTTCATCAAACTGTTCATAATTCTTTGACATGGCTTTAATTAACTGATTTAGCAACTCAGTAATGGCTTCTATCGCCGCATTGTTTAGCATCATCCCTGCAAGCATCTCCTTCATTTTTTCCCCCATAGATGCTGCATGTAAATTGAGTCCTCCTGTTGTTGCTGCACTGGCTACGGTTAGCGCAGCACCCGAGCCTTTTGCTACGACTTCCACTTTTGCCATCGCCACACTTTGATTCTTCACTTTCTCGATTTTTTGGGCTTTATCTATTGTTTTTTCAACAGTTTTTACCGTATCTTTCACATCATCAACTTTGTCAGCTAACTTAGTGAGTTTGCTTAATTTCGCAACGCTACCTGCACCATCCGCAACAGAATCACTCACTTTTACCATTTGCCCACCAATGGAGACTAAGTCTGAGGATTTCTCAGCTTTAGCCACCACTTGGCTAATCGCTTTGGTGACATGTTTTGCCTCATCAAACTTATCCGATAACTTAGCCAACTTAGATAGTTTCACCATACTGTCTGCGCTATCAGCAACTGAATCACTTACTTTGGCAGTATTATTTGCAATATTCCCTAATGCATTCGTTAGGTTTTTAGGCATTGCTTTAATAGTATTTTTTAGCAATGTCCCCACGTTTTTCATTAATAATTTAGCGGCACTTTTCACTGTGTTAACAATGTTTTTTATCATCGACCCCATTGAAATTAATGAGACAGCTAAGAACGCTACCGCGGCAACAATCATTCCAACAATGCTGCCGATCTGCTGCGCTTTATCTTTATCAACACCAAACTCAATCAGCATATCGGTTACTACAGAAGAAATTTCAGTTGCCAGCATTTGCATTAAGCTGCCATGTCCCGTTTCCTCCAGAACAATATCTGCAACTGACATCGCAATCCCAATGGCGGCAATAGCAAGCGTCAACGGTGCAGCAGCACCAAAAGTTGCCACCGTAGCAATCACTGAAACAGCCAATAAGACATAACTGAAAATTTTACTCGCACAAGAAGCGGCTTTATTTGATTCTGCCGCTTTACGTTCAGCTTCCGCGGCCTCTTTGGCTTTTTTCTCTGAGTCTTTCCGAGAGGCTTCATTGATTTTCATCATGACCTCTTCTTGCTCTTTCATGCTACGAATAGAGTCTTCGTTCATCGCTTTTTTAAGCTGGGCCGTTAGCATGGTTAAAAGTGCTAACGTGTTCTCCCATTTATCACCATCAATGTCAGGTCTGCGTGGTGCATTTTCAAAGAACTGGTTTAGCTTATGGCTATCTTCCTGTGCAATTTCCGCCTGTTTTGTTACCGACTCAGCTGTTGCCAGTACTTGAATATTTAATAGGTTGATTTGGTGATTTAGCGTGGCTATTGATTGGTTTAACTGTTGCTTATCTGCTAATAATTTATTGCTTTGGCTGGTTAACCCTTCAATTGTCTGAGTTAAAGATTGCTTTGCCTGTGACAATTTATTCAATGCTTCAATATCTTCTGCATCGGTGGAGTTGACTGGAGGTATGGTAATTAACTCATTGATTTCAGCTAATTGTTCCTGTGCAGTTTGTAGCTTAAGGCCAGCCTGTTCGAACTGTTCTTGTAAAGAATCAGATTGTCTGTTTAAGCTATTTAACTCCGCTCGCAGTGTTTTATCTTCTTTTTGCTGCTCCTCAAATTGGTCATGCAAGCTACTCAATGCATCGGTGTTTTTCTTAAAAGTATCTAAAAGGATATTACCTTGTTCTCTGATTGATTCAGACTCTACATTCAGTAGCTTTATTTTGTTACTCAACTCACTAATATTCCCTTCGTGCAACAATTGGCGTATTGTTGAAAAAGTTTCTATCAGTAACGACTTTGCATTAAAGCTTTTTTCTTGCTGAGGCGAATTTGCCCCTTGCGGGTTTGCTGTTTTAGCCATCGCCCGCATTTTTGGTGCATTTAATTGTGGCGAATTTTCAGCACGAGAACGTTTCATTTGTTCTGTTGAAGCTAATGCCCCGCAGGCTTCTTCTAAGACTAGAACTGATTTCGTGATATCTTCCGTCAAAGCTAACGGGTTCTCACCCTTCAGAAAAGTGTGAATATTTTTTATTCGTTCGCTATTTCCACTATTTGAAATATCAACCATTTTTATATCCTTAAGTATTAGAGCTTGGGTCCTTGGGCTCTACTGTTGCAAGATTTTTCTTTAATGCCGTTAAATAAGCCTGTGATTTGTTTTGTAAATCAACATCAGTACTGCTTTCCAATACACTTTCAAAGCAATGCAGTGCCGCACTACTTTTCTTCATCATTAAATTACACTGCCCCGCATGGAATAACGGCCTGTAGTCGTCTTTGGCAAGAACAAACGCTAAAGCATACAATTCAGTGGCCTTGTCATAACGTTTCGTTAATTGATAAACTGCAGCAAGCCCCATGACATAATCTGTATTATAAAAATCATAAATACTTAAAAAGCGGAAAAAAGTTTCAGCCTCTTTTAATTTTCCTTGCTGATAAAATTCGTAAGCATAGGAATAGATACCGTCCATTGTACTTTGTGGGATACCATGGATATCTTTATAAGTCGCACCATCCATTAGTGCTGTTGTGATATTTCCGAGCAATTCGTCCATATCAATATTTTGTGATTCTTCATATTGGGTATTATTCATTTATTTACCTTTGCATTAATATTGAATATATGATGCATTTTTACTTTTGCATCATAATTAATCAGATTTTTTTTGGCTTTAAAAAAACGATTTATTCTATGAATTATTTAATTTCATTCGAGAAAATTATAAATCAATGTCTTTCCTTCCTCATTAATTCATTCAAAGCTTCATCCACATCTATTCCCATTTGCACTAATTCGACCCTAATTAACCAAGATATAATTTGCATGATTTCCTCTAACCCATTTTCATCTATAAAACTGTCTTTCTTATATAACCGCCAAATGTTCCTTGCTAAAGGAATATCCCTAACAACTGGGACACCTTGTTGCTCAGCATATTTAATAATAGCTTTAGCTTGCATGCCTCGACTTTTTGACAGTAAAAAAGGTAATGGAGCAATATCTGAATCATAATAAATTAACATTGCAATATGAGTGGGGTTGGCCATAACAAATGTCGAATTACGGACATTAGATTTAACTTCTTCTGATAACAACTCTTGATGCAACCCTCTACGTGCACTTTTAATATGAGGGTCCCCTTCGTTATCTTTATACTCTTTTTTAACCTCTTGTTTTTCCATCTTTAAGTTTTTAATAAATAAGAAAAACTCAGTGATCATATCCACTAAAATAATCAACAGTGCAACAGACAAAAATACCACAATAAATGTAGTCGATAAACTTGCCCATTGATGGATCATCCCATCGATGACAGTACGATAAAGCATAAAAATATCGTGCCGCCAAAGATAAAAAAAGACCACTGCAGATACAATAAATACAATTAAATATAAAAATGCTTTGATCAGTTCTTTTAGTGAGTTCAAAGAAAATATTTTTTTTAAGCCCGCGATAGGATTTAATTTAGTAAAATCAAGCTTTATTGCTTCTGTTGCGAGCCTAAAACGGCTTTGTAATAATGAAATTATTGTTCCCGCTAAAAAACATGCTAGTAAAATAGGTAATAAAACACCAATAAAAATAACAAAAAACTCCCAGAGTAAAGTATCGATATTAATATTCGACGGTGATTGTAGTATTTTCCTCATTAAAAATGCCAAGTCTTCTAAACTTGTCATTCCATCGAATACAAAAGCACTTACGACTAATACAATTGCTGCTACTGAATCTTTACTTTTATAACTTTGCCCTTTTTTAGCGGAGTCTTTAATTTTTTTGTCAGTAGGCTTCTCTGTTTTCTCTGCCATAATTTTTCACCATAGTTCTTAGCCTAATTAAAATTAATCAGCAAGAAAAACACTTTGTAATGGTGACAATGAAATCATATTTACTAATATATCTGGCACTTCATTTTGAAAATAAAGTAAGAATACAATAAATGCAATTATTGATTTTATTGCCAATGATAATGAAAACGCATTTAATTGAGGACAAAAGCGGGAGTATAAACCTAGTGCAACCTCTGTAATAAATAAAGTTACAATAATCGGCGCAGCTAAAATAACACCTTTTAATACCATGTTATTCAACCATTCCCCCAGAGGCAGACTATTAAAAGAGGAAAACCCTTGCCCCAATGGCAGCAAATGATAACTTTGTGCAAAAATTACAGAAAGTTGATACATCCCTCCTTGCGCTAAAAATACCATACAAACAATGTAACTCAAGAAAACAGCAAGTTCAGACGCTTCCGTCCCACTTGCAGGGTCAACAATACTGCTAATGGTTTCACCACGCTGAGTGTCAATTAGCTCACCAATCACACTTGCGATCATAAAAGGTAAACCTAAGATGAAAGCCAATATTAAACCGACTACGATTTCATATAAAAAAATTTCAGCTAAATTTGTTTGATCCCATTGAATATTTGCCCCTGCAAAAAATGGCCATAACCCCAATGCAATATACATAACTACACAGTTTTTGATGACCCCTCCATTTAATAGCTTATTGCTAAAAAAAGGCAAAAAGAACATCACGGGCGCTATTCGTAACCATGCTAATGCTAGTTTTATGAGTTCCTGCTGAAACAAAAAAAACAAATATGATGCCAGCGAAACTAACTCTTGGCTCATTAGAATAACCCTACCGCAGGAATCGCAATGGTAATTGCCTCTATTGTATAATTTATTACCTTATCGGCTAACCACCCGGAGATCATAAATAACGAACCAAATACAGCTAATAGCTTAACGCCAAAAGGTAGCGTTTGTTCTTGCAGTTGGGTCACGGTTTGTATTAACCCTACTAATAACCCGACAACCGTCGCAACAATGACAGGGATTGCTGATAAAACAACAATTAATAACATTGCTTTATTGCTGATATATACAATTTCATCCATATCAATATCCCACGTCAATGCTGTGCAAGTTCAAAATATTGCATTACCAACCCTTTGGAAATTAACGTCCATCCGTCAATAGCAACAAACAAAATTAATTTCACAGGAACTGAAATAGTTACAGGGCTCATCATCATCATTCCCAATGCTAATAGAATGCTGGAAATAACTAAGTCGATAACAACAAATGGTAAGTACACATAGAAGCCAATTTCAAATGCAGATTTAATTTCACTTAACGCATAAGCAGGTAATAATGAAAATAATGTTGGTTCGGCTTCTTCTTTACTAATTTCGTCTTCAGTACGCCCCTGTTGAAGGGATTCGAAAAAAGTCACTAATTGTGGGTCAGAATACTTTTGCAAATACGTTTTATAGCGTCCTAGCCCGTCATCAACAAAGTTATCAATCGATTCAACATTACTAAAATCGACGCTTTCTTGGCGCATATAGTTATTCACGTCCTGCAATACTGGCATCATCACAAATAGAGATAATAATAGAGCAATTGCATTCAATACCATGGTCGAAGGAACTTGCTGTACACCCATTGCATTACGAACCATAATTAATACAATCGATATTTTTAAATAGCACGTTCCTGCGGCAATAATAAAGGGTAATAATGTTGAAAATGCAACTAATGCTAATAAAGGGATTTCTTGTGGTACCGTTGGCATATTAAACCCTTGAGTCACCTAGGCTAATTATGCGAGTGATTTCCAAACCTAATTCACTATCATCACCTAAGTAAATAAGCTCACCTTCAGCAACGAGTTGCTTATTTGCATAGACTTTAACTTCGCGTTCTTTATTTTCCCCAATAGAAAAAATAGAACCTGGTTGGATATTATTAAGCTCAGTAACCGCAATATCACTATGACCTAATACAAATGTAAGTTTGACATTCATATCCGCTAAATTAAATGGGCGTTCAATTTCATCTTGATATTCTTCTGTCGGTTGAGTATCTGTACCGTCTTCTTGTAATAATATTTCTTCAATCATAAATAAGCCTTCTTCTTGTTTTTGGAACCGAGCAAATACACGCCCAGCGACCAACATGTGCAACTGTAGTTGCTGAATATAAAGTGCGTCTCCCAGTGCTAATGAACGCAGTAATGAGAGGCTAATATAACTGCCCCCTAACACCCAATCAGCGAGGAGTGAGAGGTTTTCCAAACCACCATTTGCTTGCTCACGTACTGCCAAACCGTCAATTGGAGCACAAAGAAAAGCCTTTCCAAGATGCTTTTCTTTCACAGACAAACTAAACTGGTTAATCGCGTTACCATCAATAACTTCAACCGATTGGTAATTAAACTGGCTATCAAAAAAGCATTTGTCCTTATTTTCGAAAGCAAAAATGTCACAGAGCATTTGGCTACTTAATGAACTCCATGCATAATGCGCCAAGTCAGGCCAGCGATACCGGCACCAATCCTCAACATGCGTCAACACATTCACCTGTTGCATTTCCTTCTGTAAACACACATTGAAATAACGCTGCTGTGAATGTGTACCGTGGGTAACCACCTCGACTTGGTATTGTTGCTGCCAAGTTTTTAACTGCCTTTCTCGCTGACTGACTCGCCGAATTTTCAACATATTTAATCTTCTTCTTGCTGATGCTGTTCCTGCTGACGCTGTTTTTGCTGTTGGTCATGCTGACCGCGTTCTTGTTCTTGGCGGAAATAAATATTTTTTTCACTACTTAATAAATGTTTATTGTCCTGCAACACATGCTGTACCTCGCGGCTATAGGTAGAGGCAATAACATCTGTTTTTGTCGCTAATTCAAACGTTACCGACGGTGCATTCTTCCATTGCTGAAAGGTATAAGTTAAGGTTCGCGGTGAACTCTCATTCACTTGAGCATTCTTAATTGCATTACTATGCTCAATCCATTGTTCCACCTTTTGCGCGGTCGAGGACAGCTCGCTAGCTGGGGTCCCCACGGCAACCTGAGCCTGTGGCACCATCGCAACTTCAACAGGCATCGGGCTATTTCGAGCTATATTAGCGCCATCATTATTTGTGTTCTCTTGCAAAACGGACTGGTTTTTCTCACTTTTCGTCAGAATTTGCATAAAACGCTCTGTGGATATTCCTGCATGCTCATCAACACTCGGTTGGTGACCTTCTAGCATTGTTTCTAAGGCCGCTACCCCATGCTCATTACTGCTTTGCCCCTCACTACTTGTCTGTATTGACTCTGGTGACCCCATCATTTTTTCAGCGGTAATCACCTCTGAGATAAATGGCTTTTCGGGGGACAACAGGGTAGAAAAAACATGCTGTTGACCTTTATTCGCAACTGAAGCTTTCACATCATTTTCATTGTTGAATAAATTTAACACCGGTTGTTCAGTAGCCTCACCTTCCATTGCGCCGGATGAACGCAATAAGCTATTCGGCTTTAACACTGCATCAGAATTGTGTGTATGAAGAATTGGCATACCACTCATATTGATTAACGGAATATCATCATCTAACAGCGTATAATCTTCTAAATCGTCTTGAACATCGCCTAGAATCAATGTGCTATCTTCCTCATTCCCCTCTAATAACAACGGGTTAGACTCACCGTTAAGTAACCATGTGCCATCTATCTCTAATTGGGGAGTAAAATGTTCTACAATCAGCGCTTCCACTTGTAATACATTCTGCGGTTCAGTTTCCAACATCATGTGGTCTGTATTTTGGGGTAAATAGCGTAAAGGCATAGAAACGACCGGCTCCGCAATCCCCATAGAAGCAGTATATTGCCCCCCTAAACATAGGGTATTACTCGCAAAATCGGATTGTGTTTTTGGTTTAAGTAATGTCTTTTGTGCAAAAACATTTGCGACTTTCTTAGCGAGTCGCTGAAAAGAAAGAGCATTTGCGTTTTCTTTACCTTGTTGGTTATAGCCATGTGTTGGTTTTACGATTGCTCCAACTAGCTCAGTGGTATTATTGATTACTTTTTCACTCGAAAGTGATTTAATTGCTGACATGAACAAATAGCTCCTCTATTTCATGTTGCTGCTGACGCTCTGATTTTAAACATTGTTTAGTACGTTGCTGTTTGAGATATTTTTGGAATTTTTCACACTTGTTGTGTAACAAAAGTGCCTGTGCTTTTATTTGTTCTGCTAATTGTTGGTATTTTTCTATTTGTACCGACATGCTGTCGATTTGATATTCAAATTGCGCAATATTTGCCAAAACCGCAGCTTTGAGGCGTTGGCGTTCCCAAAATGCAATCGGTTTTAGTTCTTGAGACTTTTCATATAAAATAACTTGTGCCGCTAAAATTCTGACCCGCTCCTGAACTTCGGAAATATTTTGCTGTAATTCATAGATAGCTAAGTTTATTTTTCCTTGTTCTTGCCGTGTTTTATCTAAGCGGCGCTCAGTGAGAAGTAATAAGTTTTTAACACTCATGACACTAATCGATTGAGTTGCGTCAATATATCTTCAGAACTTTCAGGCTGTTCCATCCCTTGTTTTAAAAACATTTCAATATCCGTTTGCTTTGCTAGTGCCCTATCGTTATCCACATTTTCCCCTTCACGGTATTCACCTAAATCTAAATACAACTGAAGTTGCTCAAGTTTCCCAAGCATTTCACGTACTTCGCCCGCGGCTTTTCTATGCTCTAGTGAAGTGACTTTGGGGAAAACACGGCTGATACTTTGCAAAATATCAATGGCGGGATAATGACCCCGGCCAGCAAGTTTATGACTAAGATAAATATGTCCATCGAGGATTGAGCGAATTTCGTCACCAATAGGATCAGCCTCATCTTCACTCTCAAGCAAAACCGTATAAAAAGCCGTGATGGCACCTTGTTTCAAACGCCCGGGACGTTCGAGTAACATGGGTAATTGCTCAAATACAGAGGCAGGGTATCCACGCCTTGCCGGTAATTCCCCCGTTGCCAATGCAACATCTCGTAACGCCCTTGCGTAGCGCGTCATGGAATCAACATATAGCAACACGTTACGCCCTAAATCACGGTAATACTCCGCAATAGTCGTCGCTAATAATGCGGCATTGCAACGCTCTATTGGCGGGCTATCCGATGTGGCATACACTAAAATAGTTTGTGCAGCATGAGGGGAATGCTTCAATTCCTCTATAAACTCAATAACTTCTCGACCTCGTTCCCCAATTAAAGCCACCACATGAATATCCGCACTAGCATGGTTAATGATCATATTCATCAATGACGTTTTTCCACTTCCCGCCGCAGCGAAAATACCAATTCTCTGCCCTAAACCACAGGTCAATAGCCCATCTATTGCACGGACACCTGTCATTAAAGGCTCATCAATTGGACGCCGTTGTGTAACGTTAGCCGGTGGACTATCAATTCGTTGCAAACGGTTATCAAGATAAGAAACTTCATCAGCATTCTCAGTTAATTGTCCAACTTGCTCACCCGCCGCATTAAAAATTTTCCCTGCCAACGATTCATTCACAGAAAAAACAAATGGGTAGCCACTTGGGCGAATAACCACCTCACGCGTTAAACCTTGAATACGCCCAATTAAACTTAATACCGTTAAACCTTCTTTAAAGCCCACAACTTGGGCTTTCGCAATAATCTCTGGATACGAAATAGACCGTTCGATAAAACAAATTTCACCAATAAACACCCCTTGTAGGGGTGCTTCAATTAGGCATCCATGAATGCGCGCAGGATGCGCGCAGATATCAAAGAGTTTCATTTTTTATCTTGATAATTTAGGCTGAAAGTTGATCACGCAATACATTTGCGCGCTCAAAAAACTCTTCAAAACTATTTGAAAATAATGACATTTCATTCAAAGCTGAATTTTTTAAAACTGCAGATAAAATAAGCGTGTCATCAACCAAATTTAAAGCAGGCTGACCAACTTGGAAATTATTAGGCGGATACTCCATCATAGATTTCAATAATAAACCGCTCACCGAATCTAAACGGCTATAATTACACTCTGATAAAGCACACCAAATAATAATATCGTCCGATGTTAGGTCAATATTAATTGCCGGTGAATCATTCATTTCTAATTGAATATTCGAGTGGCAATCTAATTGGGTATTAATTAAATCATCACGTCCCATTTCACCTAAATATTCATTTAGTACTTCTACAAAACGGTATTTCATATTTTTATTCCTTATGTTTATTTGATAATGTTTTACTATCGGTAATTGCTATTGGTTATATTGTATTAATAACGTTAACTTTTACGGTCTCAGAAACTTCATTGAAAGAGAGCACTTCCAATTCAGGGAATCGAGCCTCTAGGATTTTTTTAACAAAACGGCGAATATCAACTGGCACTAACATGCTGATATCTCTAACAGACAAGTAGCTATTTTCTAACGCTAGCTCAGCTGCTTGAATCAACGCATTACTGGTTTCTGGTTCAAGGTGTAAATACACCCCTCCAGATGATTGGCGAATTCCTTGGCGGATCGTGTCTTCAGTCACTGAATTGACCATTAATACATTTAAACGCCCCTCGACGGCAAAACGCGAAGAGATATAACGCGCCATACCACTGCGAATATGCTCAACTAACATCAAACTATCTTTTTCTTTAGGTACCCATTGCACCAAATTTTCAATAATGAGCTTCATGTTCCGTACTGATATTTTTTCCATCAATAAACGCTGGAAAACCTCTGTAACCTTCTGTACTGTTACATGGCGATAACACTCTTTCAGTAGTTCAGGGTATTTTCTCTCAAGGTCGTCAAGTAGGTTTTTAGTTTCTTGGATACCAAAAAATTCATTAATATGACGCAGCATCAAGGTACTAACACAATCAATCATTTCCGTAATATCATCACGGCTATATAACCCTAGTTGTTCAATGCTTTGTTTCTCTTGGTCCGCAACCCAATGGCTCGTAACACCATATTCATCAGTGTACTTGGTTAATTCGATTCCAAGATGCTCCAACTCATCCGTTTGTGTTAATAGGCGATGACCATGAAAATAAATATCGTATTCACCCGCTTTAACTTCATTAATTAAAACCACAATTTTATTTTCGGGTACAATAGGAGAGTAATTAATCGCAATATCAGGAATACGATACCCATAACGAATAAACACATCTTTTTTCATTCGCGTTAGAAAACGATGTTCTTCTAAATGCGTTTTATAATCCTGATTAACAGAAATAATAATGGGTAGTGTTTCAGGAATATATTCTTCCTCAAATTCTTGATTTGCACGCTGAGTTTCCCCTTCGGTCACTTCAGGATTAACACACTGACTTTCTTGTTGGGTCTCATGAGTTTTCTTCTTACGGTTTTTGTAATGACGAACACCAAACAACCCAAAAAGAAGAGCAGAGAGAAGTAAAAATATACTCGTCGGGAAGCCCGGCAAAAAGCCCATGAAAAATACAATTAAACCAGTAATTAAAATAGTAAAATTGTTGGCAAATAGCTCAGAGACAATGTTTTCCCCTAAGTTTTTATCATTGCCCCCTACACGAGTGACAATAAAGCCCGCACTAATAGAGATCAGCAGCGCTGGAATTTGTGCAACTAAACCATCACCTATCGTTAATAATGAAAAAGTATTTAAGGCCGTTGATACATCCATACCTTGCTGGGCTGTCCCAACAGAGATACCACCAATTAAGTTTACAAAAATGATAACAATACCGGCGATAGCATCCCCTTTAATAAACTTCATTGCACCATCGAATGAACCAAATAACTGGCTTTCTTTTTCTAAATCGCCTCGTTTCTCTTTAACGGTTGCCTCATCGATAACACCTGCACGTAAATCTGCATCAATACTCATTTGTTTACCAGGCATCGCATCCAAAGAAAAGCGAGCGGCAACTTCAGCAATACGTTCAGAACCTTTGGTAATAACGATAAATTGTACGATAGTCACAATGGCAAAAACCACCATCCCAACGACTAAGTTATCTTGAATAACAAACTCACCAAACGTGGCAATAATATCCCCAGCATCCGCCTCTAATAGAATCAAACGACTAGTACTAATTGATAGCGCCAATCTAAATAATGTACTTATTAATAATATGGATGGAAATGATTGAAAATTCAGTACCCGTGTAATATAGAAAGAACTCATAAAAATGAGGACTGAAATCATAATATTTAAGCCAATTAATAAATCGACCAATATTGTAGGTAATGGAATAATTAACATCGCAATTACCATCACCATAATAACCAATACCATTAACTCTGGCCGTTGGCGGATTTGTAATAAAAATCCAGTTATGCTTTTCATAGAGTTATTTATTTCCTATTTTTATTTTTTGATAATTTCTTGTGCCACAATGTCATTCATTTGTTTTTTTAAATGTTCCAATATTTCATCCCTTGATTCCAATATAGGAAATACCGAAATCGGAATAGTAGAAAAGGCCAAAAATACTAATTGCAAAAACCTTGCTCGCGTCTCTGTGTGCATGAACCGTAATTCTTTATTCACAAATATGACAATTTGCTCTTCAAAATCAGCTAGCCCACGAATACCGCTAATAAATATTTGGCTGAGGGATTTCTCTAACACCAATTTTTGGTTATCTATTTGATAACGAAAAAAATCCGCTTGAAAAATTTTCTGGCTAAAGATGCAATCAAGAGATTGCAGTTCACGTAAACGACCAACTCGAATAAAAAAATTACCAAATTCACTGATATTCACATCACCAAGCGGCAATGCTTGTAGATCACACGCTAAGGCTCGAGCCAAATAACGCATCATATTTTCCCGCTCTTGGAGTTCCATGACTTCAACCCATTGTTCATATAAATATACGACAGGGCCGTCATAACCAATGAATTCACGGTAAACACTACGCAAGTTCCCTGCGCTTTGTTTCAATTTTTGAGCAAATGCCTTGGCAAGTAATGCCACGTTAGCGCCAGCTTGTGCACTACGCGCATTTTCTTCATTCAATAATTGCTCATAAAGTGTTTCGAGATATGCTATTTGCTCATTTTTAAACTTTTTTCGATGAATTAATGAAGCAAGCGCCATTAATAAATCACTAGGATCTGGAAAAAATTGCAATAATAAAGTGCGTAATTGCCGAGGATTCATTAACTGCTTATTTAGCAGAGCCTCAATTTGGGTAATTTTTCCATCTGCATTGCTATCTAAAATACGCTCAGCAAAGCGCATCCATTCTTCTTCAGGGTCTTTACGAGAACTTCCTCTGCGAATATGGCTTGCCGCTAACATGGCCATTGAGGCATATTCGCTGCTGCTGTCAATGACCCCTAACCCTCGGGTTACCTCGTCACTGTCGTCAGTATTACTCTTCGCTGACGCCCTGCTTTTATCTTGCGTACCAACCGAAAAACGGTTGCTATAGTTCAGTGGCGTTATTGCCATGACTCGCTCATATACTGTTGGAGAAATTGTACCGTGCCATGCAACTGACTATTGTGCTGTGTAATACGCGTTTTTTCTGAAAACTGACGCCCATCCCAAGCTTCGTTTTCATCTAATAAACGCGGTTGGATCAAAAACAACCTTACCATTTTTTGCTGATTAACTGACGAGCTACTAAATAAGCCGCCAACAAAAGGAATATCGCCTAGTCCAGGAATTTTGCTTTCATTTTCAATATATTGTTCACGCGTATAACCACCGATAAGTAAACTGCTGTCTTTCGCGATACGAGCAACAGTATTAATGGTCGTGCGGTTAATCGATGGCAACCCCTCAACACTTGAAGCTTTACCATCACTTCCATGACTTTGTGCACCGTCTTCAATGTTAACTTCCATTTCGACCTGATGACCCGCAGAAATACGAGGCATCACACTGATCATGGTTCCGTAAGTCACTTGCTCTAATGTCGCAATGCGCTCACCTTGTAACTTAGCGTAAAAACTGGTGTTGTTATCGAATAAAGCAGGAATGTTTTCTTGAGTCAATAAAACAGGACGTGACACAATATGCCCATTTCCCTTTTTACTTAATGCATCAATCTGTAATAAAAAATCTTGGCTATTTGATAGTGTGCTACGGTTAAATGCGACAGCCCCTCGACCCGCTTTAAAGGTGCCAACTTCCCAATTCACCCCCAAGTTGTCTAACTCTGATCGTGTTATGTCAATAATCCACAAAGATAATTCGACTTGTCGACGACGAGTATCTAAGGTCCTAACCAGTTGCCTAACATAGTTAATTTGTTCTTGGCTACCTTTGACAATCAAACTATTGCTATCAGAGTGCGCCACCAGCGAGAGTACATTTCTCCCTGACGAGCTTTTCACTATCACTTGTTTCTGTGATGGAACACTTTCACCAATAGGAGCATCTAATAATTCATCAATTGAATCTTCTACTGAGTTCAATTTGGCTGGCTGAACATTAATCGTTTCTTCAACGGTGTTTCCGTTATCTTTAAATAAAGCTGAAATGACCGTTAACATGCCAGGTACCGTTGTACTTTGGCCGCGCGATGTATAGCTTCGGTCAGTAACTGAGGCATGTTTTAAAGAGATAACCACAACCTCACTGCCCACTTGTTCTTCTTGTTGAATCTGCTTATCTAAATACAGTGCCGCAGCCTTAATTAGCTCAACATATAAAGGCGGCCCCGAAACAAACAATAAGCTATCACCTCCTTGAGAACGAACAGGAAAGCGTTCATCATAAATGCCATTACGTTGAATATAATTGAGAACCTGCCCACTACTAACACCATGAGTCGGTATAATCGTACTGCGCATTTCACTATTATCGTAAACATAAATACTGGCACCATCGTCATACCACACTAATGCAATACGGCGAGTTAATGCTTTAAACATCTCATCCGCATTGGCTAGATTAAAATTGCCCGTTACTTTTTTCTGTGCCGCTAATTTACTTAAAATAATAGGCTTGTTTAATTGCTCAGCGACCGCCTCAAAAACTTTGCCAACAGCAATATTATTTGCAACAAATGTGTCATGGTTTTTTTCTTGAGCTACAGGTTGTGCAACAAAAACTTCAGACTGAGCTGAATAACCACTCATCGATAATAAAAGGAGTGCCAGTAATACCACTCCTCTTTTGTTACTGCTCATATAAATTGTCTCCAAGATGTCTTATTTCTGAAGGGGTAAGTCCCAACTCTTTTTTAAGATCATTGGTGAAGTGTGAGGCAGAGCAGTAACCCGCTTCTAATCCCACATCCAAAATTGAGCTTTCACTTTCAATTAATTGCAAAATAGCGTTTGCCATGCGAACACTCATAATCTTTCGCTTCGCTGTTTTATTAAAGTTTTCTCGATAAAGCTGTCTAAAATAAGAGGCTGAAACTCCATAACGAGCACAAAGCTGATTAATATTGGCATTTTTATCACTCTGCGCTGCAGAAAGAATAAATCGCATCATTCCGTAGGCTTCATATTTACGCAATATATTGCACCAAAACTCAAATTCAGGTTGCTCTCTAATGACTAAATCGATGACAACATTTTTAACTGATATGGTTGTAAAAAACTCTTCATCCAATGGAATATATTCTTGTACTATTTCATTACTAGAACCACATTTCGCTTTCTTAGAAAGGAAAGATTGCTTTGTTGCAGTATCAATAACAGCAAGAATTTCAACTAACTCTGATAACTCTATTGAGTAAATATCCCAGTTTGGGTTGTTATTAGTACTCAACACTGCATCATTGGCGATAAATATAGCGTTTTTTTCAAATTGAATATTTAAGTTTGAATATGGAGATTTATAACAAAAAGTCGCTGCTCCCTCAGAGGGAACTGCCAAAATCAGTTTATCCTGCAAAGAAAAACAGAGATCCCCATGTTTCAATAATGCAGCAATGTCTTTCTTTAGCATTATATAAGCCCTTTCTATTGATTAATATTTAGAATCAGGGTGCGGGATGCTCGCACAAAACACAAAGGAATAAAGCAGAATACTTCATACTTTGCCTCCTCACCCCTTAGTGTAAATGAATAAGATCTATTCAGCTGACTGAATAATATTTTCACTGTTTAATACGTTTAAATAATTTTATTGAGATTACATGTATGACAGACATAAATAACCGCACTTACATTATGAGGATCGCCAGTGGTGAAATGTGCGATCAGGAAATAATAATAAATTTAGATGCTAACTTGATTATTATTGGTGAGGATAATGATTACAAAACTAATATTTCTGATGAAGGGTTCACGAGTTACTCGATACCCAGCCATCAGGAAGCTTTTACCTTCTCAATCATTTCCTATGAAGACCAGATCGCGATTGACCTTCATACTAAAAATCAAAGTAAAATCATCCCAATCAATCTGCATGAGACTGTTTTAAAAGAGCTATTTCCTTTTGCGATTAAACGTATCGATACACCTTGGGAGCTCCCTCTTATGGAGGAAACTATTCCAGACAGTACTATTAAAACAGAAAAAATGAGGCATAAATTTAAAAAATCGCCATACGCCAGCAAAATAATAATCGGTATATCAATAATCACACTGGCATTTATCGGTTTCATGTCTATTCCCTATAATTCCGAAACAACAAAAACAATAGTAGAGAAAAAAAGACACGCTATTGAAGAGTTGATTAATGGAAACCATTACCCAGTCGTGGTCACTGAAGGCAAAAAAGATGAAATCCTGGTTTTAGTTAAAACTCAAAGGGATTTAGATTGGAGCATGCAACGTCTATTAAAATCTAAGTATCGCAATCAATTTAAAATAAATAAAATCAGTTATGTTGAATATGAAATAGAGAATAAACTAGCAGAATTCATTCCTAACTTGTTAAAAATAAATATTGATAACCCATGCAACCCTACTATAAAACTATTAAAAGAAAAAATATCAAGTAAAGAAATAGAGTTTATCAACCAAACATTCTCAAGTTATTTTCAATGTTATAGTAAAAGTGAATTTAAAACTTCAAACATTGATGAATTAATAAAAAAATCCGAACTAGGATTAACAGAAAGTAATGTTCAATGGCATAAAATAACCGAAAATAACAAAACAATCTTCGTTATTAAAGATAGTTTAAATGACAAACAAACTACTTCATTAATAACTTTCGTAAGTTCGTTTTATCAACAATGGGGAGAAAGACAAATTCAATTTTCTATTTCATTAGCCAATAATGAATTAACAGGCAAGTCTTTTATCACAAAATCCAATGGTTATATTTTATTAGGTAACAACCATTGGTTATTCAATTCAAATAGATTTTAATATTAACAAAAAAGAGGAAGTTATTATGCCAACTACTGGTTCAACTACAGGTTCAACTACAGGTTCAACTACAGGAGAATGGGACGCATCAACCTTCGAAACCATCGACTCTATACGAAGTAAATATGGGATGATGTACCGTGCTTCCGCTGGTATCAGTACAAGAACAAAAGCGATCGCAGACGAATTACATGCTATGCTTAATAATTCCACACTTGAAGTAGACAATCCATTAGTACTAGGTCAGATTACCGCATTAAGTGGTAACTATAATATGGCACGTCAATTACAAAGCAACGTCATGAAATCGATTAAAGACGCCGCTCAAGCAATCATCCGTAACGTTTAATAAGCCTATAAGGGAGCTGTTATATATAGCACCCTTATTTTCTATAGGATAAATTTATGATTACCCCAATATCACTTTCTACATTACCTAATATTACCGATGATATTAAAACAGCAGTACCGATAGGTTCATTTGAAGACAAAGTAAAACAATTATTTGCAGAATATACTGCAGCAGCTAGTAATGAAAAAGCCAATTTAATTAATCAAGCCAATAATACAGATGTCAGTAACCCAGCTAAATTACTTGAAATTCAAAATCAAGTCGGTAATTACAATTTAGCCATGAGTATGGTGAGTACACTAACACATAAAAGTGTTTCCGCGATTGATACGGTATTAAAAGCACAATAAGCCATGAATATTTTAAAGAAACTACTGTTAATTAGCTTTGTAGGTTTATTACTGGGGTGTGATAACCAATTACTACTCAGTAACTTAAGCCAACGGCAAAGCAACGAGGTGCTAGCGATTTTGCAGGAGCATGGCGTTGAAGCTCACCGTAAACACGATAATAAAACGGGAGACTCCATTCGAGTTTCCCCCGACAACTTCGTGATTGCTGTCGACTTATTGCGCCAGTATAACTTGCCATCAAAAGACCCAGTCGAAATTATCCAAGCCTTTCCTGGTGATTCACTGGTCGCTTCTCCGCAAGCAGAGCGAACACGTTTACTTTCTTTGATTGAACAACGCCTTGAACAATCATTACTGTCTATTCCACAAGTCGTCAATGCCAGAGTACATGTCAGCTACCCATTAAATGGCAATGGTTCGGCTAAACAAGTACAAAAAATATCAAGTCTGGTGACATATTCAGGGAATGAAGACCCCAAGATGATGATGAATAAGATCAAACTGTTTTTAAACAGTAGCTTTGCAGAAACCACTTACGATAATGTTTCTGTGGTGATTGTTAACCGACCACCATTGCAATACCAAATTAAATCAGAACCGACAGGTTTAATTAACCCAATCATTCTGGGTGCCATTATTAGCATTATCGTTTTATTGTTTGGCTTATTAGTTTTTATCTGGAAGCGCCAAGCAAATAAAAAAGCCCCCATAAAAATGGTTGAGAATGCGCCCAATGCAGAGACTAAATAAACTCCTTATTCAACAGCAAGATATTTTTCTTGCACCTGGTAGCTATTTCCACTCGGAATTTAATGGTGATTTTTATCATCAATTACCTGTTTTATTACAGGAGCAGCATAACCACAAACTGATAGAACAATACGCATTACCCAGCGCAAACCCTCGTACTCCCTTATTGCCTAACGTACTATCCATACACTGGAAGCAATTACCCATTGTGGCAGTGCACATTGGAGGGGTAATGCAAACTGAGTCTCAGCAACAATCAAGGAAATTACCAAATAGTGAAACATTACGCCGATATTTCCGCAGGCCATTAAATGCCCAAGATATATTAAACAATAATGCACCTACCGCATTAATTGCATTAGGTGCTGCAAAGGTTTTATCGAGTTTAGCCCCTTTTGGCAGCGCTTATATCCTACGTGCTAAGTATATGTTTAATCGTGAAATTCAACAAATGATCCCAGCACATAGAGAAACAATGTTGCCTTGGAATATCATTGAAGAAATATGCCATTATATTAATAGAAACAAAAACAATGAAAATACCGCCATCAGTTAAAGAGACTTCACAAGAAAGAGTGTTAATTAAAAAACGAGCTTTAAGTGCCTCTCAATACCAAAAAAATGTAATTCAATATGCTCAATCTAAGGCAAATGATTACTACCAGCAGGCAGTAAGTGAAAAAGAAAGCATATACCAAACCGCTTATCAGCAAGGTTATAATGATGGTGCTAAACAATTACTTGCCGATTTCATTGAAAGCCTTAATAACAGCGAAATCGCATTACAAAAACGACTTAGCCAAAGTGCAGAACAACTTGAAACGTTACTCGTTAAATTGTTTAGTGACCCACGCATAAAGGATATTGTGGCAGATTATTTTCTTCATCAACAGGAAAACCCTTGTAATATAAACCTACACCTTCCCGCTGATATGCAACCCTTTTTGAAAGAGCAGCATTCTGGAATACAAGTTCAAACAAATACAAGTAGCACAACCATTGCATTAGAGGTAGATAATAAAATTTGTTATTTTTCGCCATCAATTGCTGCCAAAAATACGTTACCGCAAATTTTTTCTGTCGCTAACCGCTGCCAAATTATAGAAAAACGGAAAAAAGCGTATCAAGCGCTAATTACATTATTGAACATTCATCGAGGCGAACATGACTCTATTAGTAAATAATCTAAACTCATCACCACTGTTGACGTTAACGCCAGAACTTACTTTGTCATCGAAGCAAGACATTCAACAAAAAATGACAGCGGCGTCCAACCCAACCTCTTCATCTACTTTAAATGATAAAAAAACTACGGCTATCCCCATGTCATCGGAGACAAAAATGAAAATTGATCTTTTCATTAATCAATTAGAACAAAAAGATAGCGAGAAAGAGTTCTTTGCCTACTTTTTTAAGACCATGATCCACTTAAGTAAAAATGAAAAAGAAGAGTTTATTGCTGGAGCTTCTCAAGCCCTTTCATCACGCCCAGATGAAAAAGTCCCGTCACTTAATGACCGATTTAATAAAGCTTTAAAGCGTTATATCTCAATCAGCCTGATGAGTGCACCTATATCAGAACAACTCAACCGTAATATTGGTCAGATAAAATTAGAAACTGATGATGAGGATGATGTTGAGATCATTTAATTTTACCGCCCCCATCAATTTCAATTGTTGGGGGTATTATCAATCATTAATAAATTTCGTCTTAATTTTTAATAAAAAACATACGACCTGAACTCGCCCAACAAAAAAATAAAAAATATCACTATTTTTTTGATATATATACCCACCATAAATGCCTTAAATTTACCCTGTTGTCATAATATGTCTTAATATAAAAAAACGACCTTATTTTTATGTAACATCATTTTTTTATATTGAAGCATATATTATCGCCAGTTAGGGTAGATATGACTTATTATCAGTTTATTAATTATGGAAAAATGTATGAGTAGTGTTGATTACAATGAAATCGAGCCAACGGTCTTATTAGCTGAACAAGTCGTTTATGACCCATTAAAAAGAACCCTTTCACGAGGGAAAATATCCGCTAATCTTACCGAAAACGAGTCTTGTTTATTAAAAATATTATTAACTAAGACAAGCAACAAGAGAGAAGTTATGTATGAAATTTGGGAGAAAAGAGGAACTATTGTGACTGAAAGTAGCTATTACAAGCTAGTTAGGCAGTTACGCCAATCTTTTAAAAAGGTTGATTTAGACGAAAATTTGATTATGACCTTACCTAGAATTGGCATTTTATATACTGGGGAAAAATCAGAGATGCCTATTTTATCAAAATACAATTTAGGAAACACATTATATTCTTATATTAAATGTTTCTTCCAGAAAATCTTTGTCCGTTCATTCCAATAAGTTGAGTTATTATCATGCTAATTATTAAAGCATTAAGAAAAGCATATAAGTCTTTGTTACCTATATTATTTATTAGCACATTGTTAGGCTGTAGCTATTTTCCTAAAAACTTTCTAAGCAACACAGACCACCAATTACAAGGGGAGATTTATTCACAGTCAATCATTCCTGAAAATTCAGAAATTACTCTATCTATCAGCCCAATAGATACATTAGCATCACCAAAAGAGAGTTTATTAAACTATCAACTACACACCAATGAAGCTAGCAAGGTCATTAGTTTCAAACTCGATTTACTTGAGGAGCTTGTTAATAATGCTCCAAATTTAGGCATTAGCATCCGAGTTGAAAAAAATGGTGAGTTAATCTTGATGAACAATAAAGTAACAGAATTACCTAGGAGTTTGTCAGAAAAAATCACACTTTCAGTATCATCAACAAAATAAGTATATAAATAATAATTCAATTAAAATTCCGTGACGAGTTTATACAAAAAACAATATCATTAATGAAATAACCGCTCAAATAAAACCATAAAATAAATTAATTATCACTCTATGACGTTTATTTTAGCCCCAAGGATGGAGCTAGGTATTTCCATTGAAATACACCATAAACATATTCTTAATTTATTCTATTCGGAGCTATTTGATGAAAACCGGAGCACGGGACCCTATTCCTAAACATTACAAAATAATAACTTGGCTAAATATTATTAGCCAAATTAATTTTCCTTTGGCCTGTACCTTCACCCCAATTATGGCGAGTAGTTCAAATAACAATAACGTTAAATGGTTGCCAAACACCGCCTCTCTAAACTACCGTCAAACCCAACCCTATGTTTTAAAAGAGGGAGAAAGCACGGCGACCATCGCTAAACACTATAATATGTCCGTGAATTCACTAAGGAAATTGAATCAATTCAGTACCTTCGCCCATTCATTTGAACAATTAAAGCCGGGTGATGAATTAGATATCCCCATGGCTCCCCTCCCAACAATCCAGTGGGATGATATAAAACAGCCCCAACCGGCAGCAACGCCAACCCCCGAAGAAATGAAGTTCGCTCAATTCACCACTCAAGCGGGTAAATTTCTCTCAAATAAACCCAGTGTAGATTCAGCCGAAAAGCTAGCTCGCAATATGGCGATGTCAACAGCAAGTGATTCTATTCAACAATGGCTAAATCGAACTGGCAACGCTCAAGTTCGGCTCGAGGCAGACAAGGATTTTTCACTCAGCAAGATTCACGCATTGGCCTCAACATTAACTATTATTTAGGAAAAACGTGAAAACAACATATTGACTCAGAAGCTGTTAGTAAGCTTCGTTCATTAGTTGGCAGTCGCTACGATTTTGTTAACCGAAATAATAATATCATTCTACAATATCAAAAAAGTGATGTGATCCACCTGTCATTCACTGATGTTATCACTGGTTTTGCGGGAGAGAAAAAACCTTTACCTTTCAATGTGAATAGCAAGAATGGCTTCGATCACGTCAAATCGTTAGCCCCTCAAGTCGTTGCAGCCGTCGGTCAAATTATTGATGAAAAAAATGGCAAATACAGCATCATAAAGCCCGACTATAAATTTGAAGTTAATAAAGATGATAGCAATAATAAATGTAAAGCGAATTTGGATATCTTTAGAAACCCGCGACATTTTATGATCCAGCCAATCACTAAACTGGATATAGGCAGTAAAAAATTACTGACGCCACTGCGTATTAACCATACCGTTGAACACGTCAAAAATAGTGCAGATAATGTTGATTTTCAGAACTATTTTGAATTTACCACGTCAGGACGATATAAATTCAATAGTATCGAGAGAAAGTACTCTGTACTAAGTAATTGTTTACGCAGTGAGTATGGAACGGGGAATCTAAAAACTCATTTGAAATTTGGTGATAAATCAGCAACTGTTAACGAAATAGAATTTTATTGGGAAGGAGGAAACCGATATCCTCATAAACCTAGTATTTAAATAACAACTTGATTTAATCACTAAGCCAGTTGCTAAACTCAACTGGCTTTTTATTGAGTCTCACTGTGTTTTCCCTTCGCATATCAAAGGAAAATCATCTGCTGAACTTTCAACCGCACGCTTAGCTAGGCTCTCCAAGGAAGCAAATAATTGCTGCGCTTCCAGTTCAGATAGATCAGCGGCTAAGTAGTCATTCCACTTATCTAACTTATCATTCAATTCACCCACGATAGTGTGACCAAGTGGCGTCAACGATATATGGTAAGCCCGTTTATCAGTTTGGCTATTGGTTTTCACTATCCAGCCTTTGTCTAAAAACTTACCGATCCCTCGCGTTGTTACCGATTTATCCACCACCATCGCTTTCGAAATTTGTTCTAGTGTAGAGGCATCATATTGATGAACATGTAAAATCATCAAACATTCAATCGCATTGAGCCCATAAGGCTCCCCCATCCATTTCATATAATGGTGAGCCGCTCGACTGATCACCCCAAATACCCGAGCCTGTTCTGTACGCATAAAACCCTCTTTAGTTGATTTTATCAACTAATTAGTCGATAATCACACCGCAATTGGTTGATTTTATCAACTACTAACCCATTTAACACGCCAAATTTATCGATAATCTATGCCACATAATACAAATTTACTGCTTCGCTTAGGGTTTAACCCTATGCGCTTTCGTTTTGCTATCATTACCGCTTGCGCATCGATTGCCGCCCTTTTTATTGCACAATATTTACAACTTGTTCACCCACAATGGGCCGCTATGACCGTCTGGGCCTCAGCACAACCTTGGCGTGAAAACCTACTGGAAAAAAGTTGGTGGCGTTTCGCGGGAACCGTGATAGGCGTATTAGCTGGGGTGGTATTAATTCAACTACATCTCATCAACCCCTTATTGTTTATCGTAGGATTAGCTATGTGGTTAGGTGCATGTAGTGGCATAGGCCAACTACAAAAAGGCTTCGTGGCCTATGGTACCTTTTTGGCAGGTTACTCTGCGGTGATGGTCAGTATGCTCAGTGTTCACAGCACCGATGACTTGTTTATGGTAGCTTGGGATAGATTGTGGACAATCCTTGTCGGAGTGCTTTCAGCGGTGGTATTCAATTTTTTGTTTACCCCAAAACGTGAACAAGAACCTGTGATTACCCTTAAAAACCAAATTGATACGCAGTTTTATCAAGTTATGCACCAAGTGATCGAGGAAAAAAAGCCTATCAAACAACAGGATATTGAACAACTGTGGCAGGCAATGGTGAGCTATGAAGATATTTTAGAAGCTAACCGTATTGGCTGGCGTTATCACCGTAAACAGGTCGCCAAAGCACGGCAAAAACTTATTTCCCAAAGCCAGATATTGCTACACTTAGAACAATTTCAATCCATGCCATCTTTCTATTTCCCATCACAGGAGCCCACGGATACCCAATGGAAACATATTTTATCTTTGTGCCCGAATGGTGCGCTCAAAACACTGCTAATCCCCCTTTACTACGCAATGTTAGGTAAATCAATCAAACGCACGAATCAAAATGACCCGCTAAAACTTCATCAAAATAAGATTTCTGCTTGGCATGCTTTTACGCGTTCCTTTGTTACCATAGGTGCCGTGGGGGTTTTGTGGCTATGGACACAATGGCAAGCTTTAGCCTATCTCACACTCGGTCTTTCCGTAATGTTAGCACTGTTTGCTTCTATCGATTACCCAGCAAAGTTTATGAAATACATCTTTACCGGGCAATTTTTTGGCGCGATTGTCGCATTAATTTGCACTTGGTGTTTATGGCCTTTCGCCTCATCATCATGGCAGATGACATTGTTAATCATCCCAGTAATCATCAGTGGCGTTGTGATTTATTCACACAATAAATTAATTCTGATCGCATTTGACTACATCATGGTTTCGCTGATTTTACTACAACCTAGCTACCCATTTCCCCTCACATTTGCGCAAAATGTGGGTAATGCTATCGCAGTGGTATCCGGCCCGCTCGTCGCGATGGCGGCTTTTGCTTGGATTTTCCCAACCAACCCTAAAAAACGTTACCAGCAATTAATTCATCTCTCAGAACAGCAATTTAAGCAAGGGATAAATTTGCTATTAAAAGGCAACAAACCATCAACAACCCAGATAATGCATCGCTTACTTAGCGGGTTATTACTAGCAAGGAAAAATAAACAACCTTTTACCTCTACAATACATTTTTTTGAAATCAACCATGGTATTTGGCTAAATTTATTTATCCTTAACAAAAAATTTGCCCATTCTCCATCCAAGAAACGTGCATTACTTGTCCTTGAAAAACGAATACAGCAAAATCACTTAGAACCTAATAAGCTAAACCAACTTATTAATCGGTTACAAAACCAAAATAAGCCGATTAAAGAACTTGAACAATTGAAAGAATACTTAATCAAGAAAAACTCAATGCATTGTTTTCTCTCCCCCTGAAGGAGGTTAGAGATTAGCGACTAAAAGGGACAATATGATTCTCTGGGCTAGGTTTTAAAAAACAAATCAGTACAAGTACGATGATAGCAATGACGAAAATAAGACTAAATCCATCAATAAACGAGCCAACATATGATTCTCGATTAATTAACGATACTATAGACATAGTATTATTTTCAGTACTTAGCATTTGTTCACCTGTTTGAATAAACGCAGTTTTATGGCCAAAATGCTCATCAAAAGAAATACGTAAATACGTATTCATTAATGCCCCAGCAAGCCCGGGCATTAGTACTCTTGCAATTGAAACATAAGCACCTAAATGCAGCGCAAATTGCGGTTGCATATTCACGACAAATAACGAGATTAACCCGATTAATACTAAACATTCACCAACGGATTGTATGATCATTAACGGAATAAATTCATGTATACGCCATTGGTAATCAATTTGCATACCGAGCAGGCAACTATAACCCATTAATACAACACCAAGCGTCATTAGTAATCGGCCATCAACCCGCTTAGCAAACCAAACGGCAATTGGGCTAAAAATTAAATAAGCGATAAACGCAATATTCGTGACTTCACCAATTTGGAATGGTTTTAACCCCCCCACAGACGATAAAAATGAAGGAATAAATAGGGAATTAGTCAACATTAAGAAACCGTACAAACAAGAAATAATAAAACAAATACACAAATTTCGATTAGCTAACCAATTGGGATGAGCAAAGGTCTGCTCAAAATATAATGCTCTCACGATAAAAATAGTAAACAGTGAAGCACTCCCGATAAGACAAGAAATAATAAAGCCGGAATCCCCCCAACCCAACATCTCACCTTGTACAACACCTATATATAATAAAACCAAACTTAGAATTTTAAGGAGCATTCCTCCCCAATCTGTTTTCTCAAAAAGCCCATAATTTATTTCACTTAGCGGTAATCCTTTCCATGCGAATATGCATATCATTGCAGCAAACAATGCGCATCCCCAATACAGCCACTGCCAGCCAATAACCTCAATAAATGACCCAGAAACACCAACCCCCGCATCCATTCCTAAAGAAACCCTTAAGCTGTAAGCAGCCATGACAATCAACCAGACATTAGGTTGTAAATTTCTTAGTGCTAAAGAAATTGTCATTGGCAAATAAACACCTAAGCTCAAACCAATAATAAAATGAATAACTAGTAATTCTGTAAACCCATAATTTCCTCCAATAATAGGAAAAACAACAAAAACACCCAGTAAAATAGCACTTGTTGCCATCAATATCCTTTCAGCGCCTAAAATAACCATAAACCAAGGGGTTAATGTCATACTGGTTAATTGAGCTGCATTTAAAGCAATGTTTAACCAACTTCCCTCCTGAACACCAAGCGCAAAAACCCCCCGTAAATCACCTAATGAAAGGGAAAACATACGAGTAAATAATGTCGATAAAATAGCGCCAAGAAAAACAGAAACTACAGCTAATAAAGGTTTTGTTTCCTTTGCACCGTGAAATAAGCTTAAGAACATCTTATTTACCTTTTCTAGCCATACTTTGTGTATCAATATCCACAACTACTGACATACCTGGACGCAACCTATCTAAATGATTTTGTTCAGATAAAAAACTAATATAAACCGGTATACGTTGAACAACCTTAGTAAAATTCCCACTACTGTTATCCGCGGGAATTAATGCGGATTCCCCACTGCTTTGCGCTCCAATATCGCGCACAACACCTTTAAAAGTGGAATCTGGAAAAGCATCAACCATGATAGATACCGCTTGCCCCGCATAGACATTTTTCAGTTGTGTCTCTTTTAAGTTTGCAATGATATAAGGCTGCTTATTAGGTGTGACAGTAACAATCTCTGTACCGGGTGTAACAAGGCTACCAATATTCAATTTAACTTTATTTAATTGCCCATCAAATGGAGCGGTAATAGTGGCATAAGAAGTTTGAGTCTCCGCTTGTTTTAAATTCGCAAAGGTAATATCCCGTTCTGCGACCCGTATTGATTCTTGCTGGCTTAATATATGTAACGATTGTTTGGCTTGTTCCCATTCCGCTTTCGCTGCTTGTTCTAATTTCATTAAGCGTTGTAGATCTGAATTGGCATCCAAATAATTTTGTTGGGTAATTGCGCCACTTTTAATTAATGCTTTACGTAGCAATGGGCTCCGCTTCATTTGCTGAACTTCAATACTCGCGGCTTGGTAACGGCTAAATAACATTTGAACAGTCAGGTCTTGCTCTTTAATTTCATCCGCTAGATTGCTGAGATTTTGTTGAGCCTTTTGGTAATTAGCTTGCGCTATTTGCTGCTTGAAATGCTCTTCTTGATTATTAATTTCTGCGATAACGTCACCACGCTTAACCAATTGATAATCATCAACTAAAATACGAGAAATATACCCTGTCATACGCGACTTTAAGATAGCTGAATCTGCTTTAATATAAGCATTATTTGATTCTTGGTAACGTTTAGTTCCCTGCCATTGGTCCCAATTCAAGGTTGCAAAAAAGATCAAAAAACCAATGCATAACACACTAAGCCACGGTGTTAAGGAAATGATTCTTTTTGATAATGTTTTAGATTCATTTGTCGTCATTTTATTAACCTCAATGCAGCCTAACAGTATGTTAAGCATTGCCGACTGGATGAATAATATTGATAATCTAACATTGTTAGGTTTATAAAATATGTTAAACTAACATTGTTAGATAATAAAGAACAAAATGAGAATTATTTATGAGAACGCCAAAAATCACACGTTTACAGGTACTTGAAACAGCCTTAACACTGCTTGAAACTGAGGGGATTGAAGGGTTAACCATGCGAAAACTTGCCGATGCCATAGGTATTAAGGCAGCTTCGTTATATTGGCATTTCAGTAATAAACAAGCCTTGCTTGAAGGAATGGCTGATCACATTGTCGCGACAGTGGCGATTAATTTTCAATATAAACAAGATTGGAAAGCGAATCTGATTACGCTCACATCTCAACTAAGAGATGCATTATTACAACATCGAGACGGCGCCCGTGTTTTTGCTGGAACCTATGTTATTTCCGATAACGTATTACGCATTAATAACGCGTTGATTAAAACATTTGTGCAATCAGGGGTTTCTGCCAATCAAGCCGCTAGCAGCACCATGACTGTTTTCTATTTTATTTTAGGTTGCTGTATTGAACAGCAAGCCGCTATTTTTTCTGCTGATAGCGATTTAATTAATAAAGAGTCTGAGTTTAATCAGTTGTCGCAAGACAAATTCCCCTACACATGGGAAGCAAAAGAAATGCTATTTTCTAACAACTACGACCAGCGATTTATTGATGGGCTAAATCTTATTATCAATGGGTTAGAGAAAATAAGCACCAAAGGCTAACAAACTCTCAGTATTCTAGAGCTTATTTAAGGCCTAGTCGTTTTGCTAATCGGTGTAAGTTGGCAATATCTAAAGAGAGCTCCCTTGCACAAGCAGACCAGTTTTGATGGTTTTGCTCTAATACCTGTGTGATCAGTTTGCGCTGAAAATCATCTGTCGCATCGCGTAAATTTTTTATCGTTGGAATTGCTAATGGAGCCGTAGTTGTTAATTCATGGTCATGGTAATCAAATGTGAAATGTTGTGGCTGTAAAATAATATCGCCAGTCTCACTTGATGCACGAGTCAAAACTATCGCACGATGTATCGCATGCTCTAGTTCACGGACATTGCCCGGCCATGAATAGTTAAGTAAATACTGCTGCAATGGCGCACTCAATACCACACTAGACAACCCAAATCGCAGCCGATACTGTTCACAAAAATAGCCTGCTAATAACATAATATCTTCGCCGCGCTCTTTTAGAGGCGGCACAAATAATGGGAATACACTTAAACGATGAAATAAATCTGCACGGAACCTTCCTGCCAAAACTTCTTCACGTAAATCTCTGTTCGTTGCAGCTAATACACGCACATTTACCCGTAAACTACCGTCATCCCCCACTCTTTGTATATCACCATATTGTAAAACTCGCAGTAATTTAGCTTGCAATGATGGTGACAATTCACCAATTTCATCTAAGAATAGAGTGCCATTATCGGCCATTTCAAATTTGCCCCTGCGGTGGGTAATTGCCCCCGTAAAAGCCCCCTTTACATGCCCAAATAATTCACTTTCTGCAACACTTTCTGGTAATGCCGCACAATTTAAATAAATTAATGGATGGTCAGCACGAAGGGATTTTTCATGGATGGATTTTACAACGAGTTCTTTGCCTGTTCCGGTTTCTCCCCCCACTAAAACATTTAATTCAGAGGTCGCAACAATCTCAATTTCTTTCTTCAACTGTTGCATACGGATTGATAAACCAATAATTTCAGTCTGACCTGTCGGTTTAAATAAAGCGGGCTGGCTGGGGAGTATATTTTGCTTTTCAAGCTGTTCAATCAGCAATGCATTATTTAATGCTCCTGCGGTTAGTGCGCTAACCAATCTTAACGCTTCATCACTAAATGCATCGAATTGGTCTGGCTCCATACCATCTAACGTCAACGCACCAATTAAATTTTGCCCTGCATACAAAGGTAAGCCGACACAAGCATGAACTTTAAGGTGTTGATGATGCGGTATTAGTCCATCGTAGGGGTCTGGAAGTTGGCTGTCGGCAGGAAAACGTACGACATCTCCAGCCCTTGCAATGGCTTCAAGGCGTGGGTGAGCGTCTAATAAAAACCGCCGCCCTAAAACATCAGGCATTAACCCATCAATAGCCAACGGAATAAATTGACCCGATTCATAACGCAACAAAGCACAGGCGTCACATTTTAGTGATTGCCTTAATGTGGTGATCAGGCGCTGAAAGCGGTCTGAATGCTCGATGCCACTTTGTAACTCTATTGCGATTTTTGCCAAGGCCTCTACGGAAAACCCCATCATGCATCCTTATAGTCAATTTGACTAAGATTATAGTCATAATGACAACTCTAAGTATAGTCATTATGACCTACATTTAATTCTCAAAATACAAAAAACGCATAAAATCAATAAATTATATTATTGGCATGAATATTGATTATGTATCTCTATATATCGAAAATATAGGGAAAATTAAGATGGCTATTCATGTAAAAAATAATATTCAATGGGTTGGGCAACGTGATTGGGAAGTACGAGACTTTCATGGAACTGAATACAAAACACTAAAGGGAAGCAGCTATAATAGCTATTTGATTTGTGAAGGAAAAAATGTACTCATTGATACCGTCGACCATAAATTTAGCCGTGAATTTGTTCGTAATCTCCGTGCACAAATAGATTTAAACACGATTGATTATATTGTGATTAACCATGCAGAGGAAGACCATGCGGGTGCATTGACTGAACTGATGAGCTATATCCCTCGCACTCCTATCTACTGTACCGCCAATGCCATAGACTCAATCAATGGTCACCATCATCACCCAGAGTGGAATTTCCAAATTGTTAAAACCGGTGACACCCTCGATATTGGCAATAATAAGCAATTAATTTTTATTGAAACGCCAATGCTGCATTGGCCAGATAGCATGATGACTTATCTTACTGAAGATGCAGTACTTTTTAGTAACGATGCTTTCGGACAGCATTATTGTGATGAACGCTTGTTTAATGATGAAGTTGACCAAAATGAACTTTTTGAACAATGTCAGCGTTATTACGCCAATATCCTGACGCCATTTAGCCGTCTTGTCACACCAAAAGTGAACGAAATTTTAGGCTTTAACCTACCCGTCGATATGATTGCAACCTCTCATGGTGTTGTATGGCGCGATAACCCAACACAAATTATTGAATTATATTTAAAATGGGCTGCGGACTACCAAGAAGATCGCATTACTATTTTCTACGATACGATGTCTAATAATACGCGTTTAATGGCAGATGCAATTGCCCAAGGCATCAATGAAGCAGATCCGAACGTTGCAGTTAAAATATTCAATGTCGCTCGCAGTGATAAAAATGACATTATTACTCATGTATTTAGGTCTAAAGGTACACTAGTCGGTACCTCAACGATGAATAATGTCATGATGCCTAAAATTGCAGGAATGCTAGAGGAACTTACGGGTTTACGTTTCTTAAATAAAAAGGCCGCGGCTTTTGGTAGTTTTGGGTGGAATGGCGGCGCTGTTGACCGCGTGCAAACTCGTTTAATGGATGCTGGCTTTAATACCGCCTTGTCTTTAAAAGCCAAATGGAAACCAGATACAAAAACGTTAGATGACTGCCGTGCATATGGACGAGATATTGCTCGTCAATGGGCGCTGCCAGCTTAAAACCGACTCACAATAACAACCTCAAGGCTGTATTATTTTTAAAGGACCCCAACATGCAATTAAGAGATAAAACACTCGGACAATTGGCGTTATCTATTCCAAGAGCCTCATCATTTTTTCGCCAATATAATATGGATTTTTGTTGTGGTGGAAAGCAAACGCTAAGCCGTTCCGCGGAAAAGTTAAATTTAGATATTGAGCTGTTAGAAAACCAATTAGCTGAATTATCTACAGAGACATTAGAAAAAGATTGGCGAGAAGCACCACTTAGTGAAATTATTGATTTCATTGTTGTTCGTTATCATAACAGGCATAGAGAACAGTTACCCGAGCTCATATTACAAGCGCAAAAAGTAGAACGAGTTCATGCCAACAAACCCACGGTACCCAATGGGTTATCCAAATACTTAGAAGCTCTACTTGAAGAGCTTGCAAGTCATATGATGAAAGAAGAACGTATTTTATTTCCAATGATCAAAAATGGATTAGGGCAAAATGCAGCTGGCCCCATTAGTGTTATGGAGCAAGAACATGATGACGCTGGCGATTTATTAGAAGCGATCAAAAGCATTACTCATAATGTAACGCCACCACCAGAAGCCTGTACGACTTGGCGCGTTTTATATAATGGTATTAATGAACTAATCGATGATTTAATGAACCATATTAATTTAGAAAATAATTTATTATTCCCTAGAGCATTAGCTGGAAATTAAAATTATCGTCATAGCATATCGCTACTCAGCAGTGAGTAGCGATGGTTTTACGACGGCCAAAGCCCCTCAGATTCAATCGCTAACGAAACGATATCATAGGTATTTTTATTCCATTTATTTTCTGTACAAGTGAAAACGAGTTCAGTTGGAGGAACAAAGCCCGTTTTGGCATCAACCCCTTTTGAACCAAAAACAAAGGCGAGCAAAGCCGTAAATGGTGCTGAGTTTACGGCCAAATCAGTGAGATCTAATTTGATTTTTTTTATTTCCTCGTCATTATCAAAATAGCCCGTAGCATAAATATAAATAGTACTTTGTTTTTCTGAGGCGTGGTTAATACTCGGTAATAAGAAATCAATTTTTTTCGCAGTAAATCGATATTGTTTTAACATAGATAATATCCATCTTGATGAGATAATAATTACCACCAATTTAAAAAGTATATCTATATATAATGAATAAGTTTCTTATATTCAAACATATCAATTAACACAAACTATAAAATTATATAACAGCACTGTTATATAATTAAAAAGAGTTACCTAATAAAATAGGTAACTCTTTATTTAGAAATGACTAATGATTTTATTTATAGTGTTGCTTGATTTGTTGCGAAATAGCCAATCCTCGCCTTGCTTCTTTTTCCGCGATTTCCACCGATAAACCAATATAGGATCTTGGGTCCAACATGGCTTTGATTTCGTCATCACTGAACGCTGCGGTGATCACACTATTTTTAGTCAGGTTGGTATAAAAATCTTCACCATCAGCTGCCGTCTTAATCGCTTCTTCATATAACAGTGCGTGAGCTTTATCTTTACCTAATTTTTCTGCCATCTTCATCATGACGTACTCAGTATTATCTAATCCTTTATTTCTCAGTACGTTATGTAGCATTCTGTCCTCATGAGGAACGATGGTTCTAGACAGCTCTTCCGTCCTTAAGAGAATTTCTGTCGTCAATTCTAAAGCTTCTTCTATTAGCCCATCGAATAACATATAGGAACTACTGTCCCCTTCATATGGTCTTACTGCAGAATACATTCCTACACTTGGTAAGGAATAAAGTTTCTGCGAATTAGCAATAATTCCCTTGGCTAATTTTGGGTTAATTTTATGGGGCATCGTACTACTGCCAACGGTACCCTTAGTAAACCCTTCAGAAACTTCCGCTATTTCTTCTAAGGTTGTGCTATAAACTTCTTCGCCGATTTTATGACAAATGTTAGCCATCAGTGCCAAATTCGCCATATATTCTAATTTATGGGTACTGAGGTTTCTTGATGGCACTTCCATCGCTTCCATTCCAGTTAATTCAGCGACTCTTTTTTGCACTGCCATGCCAACTTCTGGCATCGAGTTAAATGCACCAACCGCCCCTCCCATCATAATGGTGAATACGCGTTTTTCACATTCTTGCATGCGCTGATAACAATCAATGAAATCACTGATCCAAACTGAAACCTTATAGCCATAGGTAATCGGAATAGCATGACGCCCATGAGTTCTTCCTGGCATGACCATATGTTTGGTTCTTTCGGCTAAATTCGATAAGTTCTCAATAATTTCGCTCAGCAACAACATAAATTTGTTGTGTACTGTTTTCATCATATACAGCTGTGAACTTTGCTGAATATTCTGCGTAGTAATACCGTAGTGAATGTATTTACCACTTTCTTCTGAGCAGGCGTTCACGAGTACCTTCAAAAAAGGTACAAAGCCATGGCCAATTTTTTGGTAAATACGGTTCATTTCTTCAAAATCAATATTCTCTATAACCGCTTTTTCTTTTATTTCATCTGCCGCAGACTGGGGAATAAACCCCAACTCTGCTTGCGCTTGAGCTAACATTGATTCAAACATTAACCAAGTTTTATATTTCGCTTCATTAGATAGCAGATCTTTTATACCACGGTCATCAATTGTTTTACTTTTAGAATCGTATAATGCTCTCATTTTGTGTCCCTTCTCTATTTCTTCATTGCTTCATCAACAGCATTGCGAACAAACTCAACCTTCGGTCCATAAACAACGTGGACATGGTTTGCCGATGGAAAGAAGAATGCGGTACATCCTGATTCCAACATTAAATCTTTATTGATTTTATTGACTTCTGCGACATCGATACGCATACGGGTAATACAGTTATCTACGTTACGAATATTTTGTTTACCGCCTAAAGCTTCAACCAGAATTTCCGCAATTTCCCCATAACGCTTTTCTTTAATTAATGTATTTTTCAAGTTACTCGATTCTTCACGTCCTGGCGTTTTAATATCAAATTTGATAATCGCCCAGTAGAAGATGAAATAAGTGACAACCGCTAAACAGCTCCCGATGATGACTAAGAATATCCAGTTAGTGTGCTCGTACAGCAATCCAAAGATAGTAAAATCGAATACTGTTCCTCGAATATAACCAATAGCGACGCCGGCCAAAGACAATAATACCGCGCCGATACCTACAATGATGGCGTAAATTAAATACAGTAAAGGTGCAATAAATACGAAAGTAAATTCGAGTGGTTCAGTCACGTTTCCGAGCATCGCAGTTAATACCATCGTAACTAACATGGATTTCACTTCTGCACGGTTTTCTTTTTTCGATGTTTTATAAATCGCTAATGCGATCGCTGGGAACAAGAACAAGGTCACTAACATTTGCTGCTGTGCCATAAAGCGAGTCAAGCTTGGCATCATAGCCCAATATTCACTGTCAGGGCCTTGTTTAAATAAGACTTCTGTTAATGCAGGAACAACACCGACAAAGGTTTGTCCATCAATAACATACGTACCACCCGCTTCTGTAAATCTAAATAATACGTTCCAAACGTGGTGTAAACCAAAAGGAATAAATAAACGCTCACCACCCGCAGTAAAGAACGGACCTACTGGGCTTAAAAAGACGGCTGATAGTTTCATTAATCCCATAACTAACACTTCCCAGATGAAAGGAAGTGTCGCACCAACTATGATCATCAAGCCAATCATAATGATGGAAACAGATTTCTTACCTGAGAAAAATGCAAATGCGGTTGGTAGTTCAAGGTTATAGTATTTTTCGGTTGCCCATGATGCAATTAACCCTGTAATGATCCCCCCCGCAGCACTGATATTTAAGGTTTGTATGCCAAGTACTTTTATCTGCCCCACTTGACTCATGATTGCTGCATCAGCAAGTTTACCTGTTAGAACTAACCAGATATTCATGGTAATCAACAAGGTCAAGTAACCGACTACGGAGGCAAAAACCGCAATCCCCTTATCTCTTTGGTTCATACCATAAGCAACCCCCATGGCGAACAAAAGAGGAATATTATCGAAAATTACCCCTGCAATAGAACGAATACTGATGAGTAATGCGTTAACAGTTTCATTTCCAAGGAATGGAAAACGCGCGATCATATAAGTTTGAACTAACGCGCCACTGATGCCCAATATCATACCAATAGGTGCTAAAACACCGATCGGAAGGAGTAATGTTCTCCCAAAGCGTTGAACAGATTCACCAAACTTTCTTCTGGCCATACTTTTTCCTTATGACTTCTATTATTAGAATTAAAGGCATACTAGCTCGGGGGTTTTATAAAAGAAATGATGTCTCGGTTTTAAAGATTATCTTAGGTCATGATTTATGACCTAGGTCATTTTGAAACGACACTTTTTAAAAGCGTGTTAAGTGAAAATTAAAACTAAGTGGAGCAGTAACTAAAGTAAGCTTTCTAGTTCATTAATCAGTAAATCGACGAGAATAAAAAAACCAATTCTCGATTTTGTGTCATCGCGCTTAGTGTCATAACTATCAGCAAAGCAGAAAAGCGAGTTATCAGTATAGGTGGTTAACTCATTCGTGTTAAATGCAGTCATACTAATGATATTCGCCCCTTTTAACTGAACAATTTTAGCCGTTTCAATAATTTTTTTAGTCCCACCAGATAAAGAAATAAATATCACGGTATCATCTTTGCTGACTAACCGAGTGAAGGAATCAGAAAGATTGTAGTCATTGATAAAAAAGCAGTGTAAACCGAGTGCAAAAAGTAAATGCTCAAGGTAGTAGCCAACCGCTTTGCTTGTCCCTCTTGCAACAATAAAAATATTTCTAGAGCCATGCAGAATCTTAGCGCAATCCTTAATTTGTTCTTCATTTATTAAGGTAAAGCTCTTATTAATATTCTTTTCTAACTGTTTTTTATACGATGATATATTTACTTTTTCTATTTTATTTTGCTCTAAAATAGAGTTGTTAATTTGAAACTTAAGCTCTTTGAACCCACTAAACCCTAATTTTTGGGATAAATTAATAATTACCGTTTTTGATACAAAGGTTTTAGCAACTAATTCATTGATATTTAAATAAGGGATATCCGCTATATTATCTGTAAGATATTTTAATACTTTCTTTTCGCTAATGGTTAAATTATCGTAATTTTTCAAAAAATCTAGCATACCCCCTCCTATCAATGTGATGAGTTAACCCATCATATTATTGACCCAAAAATAACTTAGTCAGTCACATTAAATCAATGTAGGTGCTCAATCCGCCGATTATACGATAGATCATAGTGCAATGGGGGAGTTAAAGAGAGTTTTTTGTGAGTTAGCCCGACAATTTAATGAAAGCAAAAAAATTACCTATCTTTTGCTTAGTATCGATGAATGAACATAAGCAAAAAATAGGTAAAAAATAAATAATAATGTGTCTTTTTAGCCCGTCTGACTACTGGCATTCCGCCGTTAAAGTTCTTACTGGCGAATCTGCAGTAACTGCAATCGTGTCTAATGCAGAATAGTTAATGGTACACTGACCCGATTGACCACCCCATTTAACGTTAATACGACCAGTATTTGGTAACCCACTCATGTAAAGTTGGCCATTTGAACCCACAATTCCGGTATTGATATCGTTTTCATCGTCTTCTGATACTAACGTCGCGATCGCCCCAAAAGGTGGGATTTTCCCCGTGGCTTTCAGATTAATAATCGCTTGATAACCAATTTTGGTTTTAAACCTACGCTTAATAACCGCCCCTTCCGTTGGATATACCATCATCGAGGTGTCTTTAAAGGTCGTATCATCCGGTAATGTGTTCACATTAACCGCAATTTGGTTAGCCGTGTTACTGGATAACTGAGGAATAATGGCATTCCCAAAGCGGTCAAATTGCGCGCCAGAGGATAATGACGCCCCTTTTGCCCCCTCTGCGGTGATAATCGCAATCGTATCCCCCACGTTTGGCGATAATGTGACCCCATCTGAATGCGCAACTACACCGCCACTTAGGGTACCGTTCATTGAGCGACTCATATCTGAATAGCTGTAACCGGCTGATAATGTTGCATTATTCGCGGAGTAAGTCCCATTCAGGCTTCCCCCGTAATTGTTATTATAACTGTCATAGTTCTGATAAAGACCATAACTAAAGCGGCTATTCATCGCGCTACCAGTTAACCCTACTTGATGACGAGTTTCACCGTGCTGATCTACACTGACCCCATAACGCGCGCTCATGGTTTGTGCCATTTCACTGTTCGTCAATAAGCTGAGCGGCACAGACACATCAAAGGAAACCACGCGGTTCTCAGGCCAAGTATTGTTATAGCTCTTCACGCGGTCAACCATATAACTGAGACTATAAGAAACCCCTTTATAGTTATTGTTATAAGACATCCCAACCGAGGTATTTGAGTTTTGGCCGCCCCAATAAGTATTTTTTGACGCTCTTAAAGAAAGGGAACCATAAGAGTCAAAAGATTGGTTAATTGAGGTTTGGAAACTATAACGTTGACGCGCTCCCGTCCAAGGCGCTAAGTCATCTTTAATCGCATAACCGGCATTATTGTAATCTGAGAACGAATAGAAGTTCTCAGAGGTATAACGTAATGCCGTTAAGTCAAATGAGGTCCCTGTTGACAACAAACTTTTTGAGTAACGGATACGATAGGATTGCCCTTTGAGGCTTTTCCCTGAAAATCGAGCATCCGAGTGGGTAATATCGGTAGATAACGCCCCTAATACACCCAACGATAAGCCGACCCCACCCACAAAGGAGTTATACCCATTAGAAACTAACACCCCACCATAGGTGGTAATGTTATGTGGTAGCCCGATGCTGAAGGAACCAAGCGTAAAGTTTTTCCGCTCAGAGTCCACGGCAATTCCGCCATTGTAACGACCCGCGGAAATTTCATAATTATAAGCGCCTTGGCGCTCCATCATTGGCAGCGAGGAATAAGCCTGAGTGAAAACAGTTTGTTTGCCATTTTCTTCTTCAACCGTGACTTCCATGTCCCCGGCTAAGCCGCTGGCAGGGATGTCACGAATAATAAAACGCCCAGGCGCCACAAAAGTTTGGTAGACCACACTGCCGTTCTGGCGCACGGTGACAGTCGCATTGGTGTTCGCCACCCCTTCCACTATAGGTGCAAACCCTTGCATGCTGCTAGGGTCAAGCTGAGGGTTTGATTTTAGCGTGGCGCCTTTCATAGGAATGGCGTCAAAAATATTCCCGCCTGTCGAGATTTCCCCGGCTTTTAGCGTTGATTTAATCGCATTAATGGTGCGATAGATATAAGTATTGGAAAAGTTGGAGTCACTTGTGCTGGAAGACCCACTGCTTTTACTGTAGTTATATAAATAGCTCGTTCTTAGGCGCCATGGCCCCATGTTGATCCCTGCATTGATATTACTAAACAGAGAATCACTGGTTCCTGCTTTTTGGTGATATTTGCCCAGTTGGCGGTTATTACTGTAGTTAAAGACATAGTCCATCACTAACGCTGTAACGCCATCATCGCGTAATTCAGGCGGTACATAGCCTGCAAAGTTTGGCACCATGGCAATTTGAGGGACGGATAAATTCACCGTCAGCGTTTGTACATCAAAGGTGATGGCAGCATCGGCAATGTAACTGGATAAGTTTTCAATCTTCGTGTCTTCACTCAAATCTCTTAACTTGGGCAGAGATGCCGTATTAACACCCAGTTTTTTCAGTTCGCCGACTGTAAAGACGGGGGCAACATGACCATCTTGCTGTTTTTCAAATGCGAGATTAAATTCCCCTGACGGGATCATGTTAACATTAACGACCACGTCATAGACGCCGGGCGTTAATGTATTGTTATCCGCAAAGTCATTTAAATCGAGTTGAGAAACGTCTATCCCACTGCCGTGCATTAATAGGCCGGGGTCAAAATACGATTCGGCATGCATAAAAGAGGGGGCCATTGCATAGCAACAAATAAAGACCTCTAATGCAATTAATTTTATTTTTATCCCTTTCACTGCATCACCTTTCGTTATTTATTCTTGTTATTTATGTTTCAATCGATGTTTATTCTATGGATTGAGGAGGTAATTCCATTAAATATTCATCGGTAAATCGCCATTCGATTTTTCCAGCCTTCGAATTAGGTAATGTAATATCTTTGGTTGAAAAAGGCGTTAATGTTATTTCCCTACCTTCATTTTTAATACTATTTCCAGCCACTTTTAAATAATCAAATGATAGATAGAACGGGGTTGGATTTTCAATCTGTAATAAATTACCTTTGCGAGTTATCTTAACTTTTTTCGCTAATTCCGCTGTCTTAAGTTCTTCAATCGCTTTAGGACGATAGATTAATTTAAAATAGAAATTTGGGATAATATTCAATTGGACGCTATTTTCTTTTTTATTTTTCCCTTCACCAGGAATAGCTCTAATCCCAATCCAATACAAACTTTCTCTATCTTTTGGTATATCAGTATTATTAATTTGATTACTAATTCGACGGATATTCCATGAGGTTTGAGTATTCGGGTCCATTTTCTTTAGCGGAGGTAAGATAATAAATGGAACTTGCTCATTTTTATTTTCACTTTTAGGAAGTAAGGTCGCTTCATCAATATTAGCAACCCAAGCTTCCATTAAATAGCTATCGGGGTTTGCATTAGTCATATCAACACTAATACCGCCTGAGTTGCTTTCATTATAAACATAACGCTTTAGTACAAAGTCAAATCCTGTTGAGTTATCCGCCGATGCAATTAGTGGATAAAGTAGAATAATAAACCAAAAGGACCATACGCTATTTTTAATCATGTTGAGTACCCTTTAAGATGAGTGGTTTTGCTTTTGTTTCTCCACCATAATCATTGATTATGCTCCACTCTAACTTTGATATTTTTCTATTTGTATTTAATTCAACTGTTGAGAATGGGGCTACCATTGGTGCTCTATCACTATCATAATCGATGTTATCCATCTTTATATTTACTAAGGTATAGTAATAAGGAGATGGGTTTTTAATTACAATTTTCTTTCCTACCTGAGTTGCTGTTAGTTTATTAATGTAATCATTAACATGACCATTAATTCCATTTGGACGGTAGAACATCTTTATTACAATTTTTGTTGATAAGTTGAATCTTGTGTTCACCTTATCGCTATCATCATTATTCCTTTGTTGTGTCTCAGGAATAAAATTAGACATGAGATAAAATAAGGACTCTCTATCATTAGGTAAATCGCCTAATGATTTTGGTATGATTTTCAATGCGTTATTTGAATTTTCTTTTAGTGTTACAATTGGAGGTATGACTGTGAAATTTTCACTAGCCTCACCCTCCTTTTCTAAGGTTGAAAAAATTAAGCTTTGTACCAGATATTTTTTCCCACCACTATTATGTGCTGTAATACTTTGACTTTTATCATTCTGAGTAAAGATAACCCTTGAATGGTCGAGTGAAACCGCAGCAAATGAAGCTTGTGATACAAAAACTATGCCTAATAAGGCTTGTATTATCTTTTTCATTTAAACTTCCGCTATATTATTAATCGGCATAATAGCCAATAGTTAATGTTGCAGAGAAATCACCATCGCTAGGGTTGCAATTGCTTTCAGCGCAACGTAATTTGGCTGTCACCATTTTTGTTTCACTGACACTTTGAATATTATCCCAAATTATTGAGGCTGCATCTGGCTTTAATAATGAGTTCTGATTAACATCAATAACCCGATTTCCTTCTAATAACTGAACACCGATGACACCATTTGGGTCATCATTGAAGAAGTTTTTGCTGCCATTTAATGTATTACCTGATGCTAAATAAACCGCCGCCGTTTTTTGATCCGTCGTAGTACAATTTCTTAAACCAATCGAGAAATTCTTTGCCACCGTATCCTTTTTAATTTCACTGACGGTTGTGACACCAGATGCATTACCAAATATAATTTCATTTGGGACATCAATTTCACAGGTCTTAGCTAAAAATAAAACAGAAAATTGGTATTCTACTTTGTAATCATCTGCCGCCATCACGGGGTAATGCATGAGGAGCATTAAAAAAGTCAGTAACCCCTGTTTTATTTTTTTCATGGCTCTTAATCCTGATAATATTCAAAAGTAACCGCAGCATTAGCATCGCCTGGCTTAACGTTATTCTCTCGTTTGACAAGGCTAACTTGGTAATTCACAACAATTGAATCGCTGGTTGTGGAAGGAAATGTGGAAATCCCTTCATCTTTCACCGCCTGACAATTTTGGTTGTTATTGTCGCAGGATTCAAGTAAAAAACCCGTTTTAGTTGTATCTGCTAATCCAAAAAAAATACCATTATTAAATGTTGTTGATGCGGCCGATTTAGATTTTATTTTAATTTTCTTTTCAGTACCTGCCGGGAAATTCTGACAAGTAATGGTATAAGAAAAACTTTCAGTTTTTATCGGTTGATTAATTGGGCTTTCGTCAACATCAGATGCTGTTAGCATTCCACTTTTATTAAAATCAATATATTTATCTAACTCACTGTTATCATCAAACTCACAAGTTCCTTTTATGATTTTGGTTTTGAACTGTATTTGCCCATTCTGAGCAATAATTGAGCCTGAGAATACAATGACACTTAGCGCTAATATCCCTTTACTCAACAGTCCCATGATATTCATTGTATCCTCCAAGGTCGTTGATAACAGCCCACTTAACAGCGCCCACTTTTGATTGAGAAACAAAGTTCATTTCAGCAAATGGGGCAATAACATTATTTTGTTTATTAAGCTTAATCGCTTTGTTATTAACAGATAAACCAGCCAAATTGATATAGTAAGGCGAGTTATTGACTACCTTAACGCCATTGGAGGTACTTTTAGTTTTGATGCCTTTAAATGCTTCTTCTTGCTGCATCGGCAGATTAGCCGGTCGATAGAAAATTTTAATAACACTTTCTAACCCGACTTTTACCCCATCCGCTTTATCGGATTCAGGGACATTTCTTGAGTGAAAGTAATACATACTTTCACGATCTTTTGGAAACTTGTGTGTGAGCGCTTTTATTTTAATAATATTACGTTGTTTTGGCGCTAATTTAAAAATAGAAGGCGTAATGACAAAGTAACCTTCAGAAGGTGTTTTGCTATCTAATTTTTGTGTAATAAAACTGGCGACTAAATACGATTTACTGTCTTCATTTCGTGCAGTAATTGCAGCAGAGTTTGTTGCTTCATCAATAACAATACGGGTTTGACTTAAACCGACACCCGCTTGAGAAGAAAACGAAAAAGCAAATAAGATAAAAAGTAAGGATTTTAATTTTAGCATTCTTTTTTTCTCTTATAATTTGCAGGCAGTAATAAATAACTGCCTGCTTTACTAGCTAAATTAACGCACGACGGTGATTAGTCGTATGCTACGCTGAATGTTACTGGCACATTTAAGTTTTGTGCGACAGCATCAGAAGCCGTTGCGTACAGACCAGCAACAACTGGGATGATGTAGTCATTTTTACCGGTTATTTTCAGGTCAGTAATTTCAGTTGCAATGTTAGGTTTAACTTCAGTTTTTGCTTTACCAGCAGCTAATTTAACACCGATTTGTGATGCTTGAGCGTCAGCAAACATATCTGAGTGACCAGTTAATGCTTCACCTATTGCTAAGATAGAAACAGTCGTTGCATCAGCAGTTTGGTTTGCAGAATCGTCATAAACTTTAGTACAGTTATTTAAAACTAAGTTAAAGTTTGCTTCAGATAATGCTTTAGTTGTGTCTAGGTTTTCAGTTGAGTGTGTACCTAAGCTAACTAAATCTTTAGAAGCGCTGATATCACAAGTTGCAGCAACTAAACGTGCATTAAAGTTAACAGTTGCATCTTGTGCAGCAAAAGCTTGAGAAGAAAGAGTAGCAACCGCGAATGCACCAACTAAAGCAAGTTTATTCAATTTCATAATAATCATTCCTAAGTATGTGAGAACGTCTTAATTTAAAGATTAAATTAATGGGTATATAAATTTTAGAATTACAGATTAAGTTTTTATTTTATTAATGAAGATTTAATATGATTTATCTCATTATTAAATCCAAAAAATAAATACATTTATTTGGCTATTTAATAAAAAATTAAATTAGCTTAGGGTTAAAAACTTAATTTTAAAATATCTTTATGTCTATTTAATTAACTCTTGTCTACCAGAGTTCGTGGATAATATTAATTCTACTCATATAGGTTGTCAAACCGGTGGGAAATCCATTTTTATGGTTTTCAAATAGTTTTCAAATTGTTATTTTCATTTGATATCAATAAGTTATGTGTTTTATATGTAACTTAACTGATATTTAGAGAGGTATTTCAGTGTTATATACCAAGAATGCGTTCATTGTTGAGTTTATTCAGACATAAATACCGAAATTAATATTTGTACATAATTTGTCGCTAAAAATAACACACAAGATGCGTATGCGGGCTAAATGTTACGAATAACTACGAGGTGTGATAAAAATACCTTTTATTGATTTTCTATTAACACTTAAATTAATCTTGATCATTTTTAATACTCATCCATCCGCTTGTTATTAAATCAAGCATCATTTAATCACTTAAGAATACTCTGATGCATTTAAGATTCAACGTATAAATTCTTTATTCTGTCATTCAATCTAAAGATATTCATACTAGATAAGCACTCTGATAACTGTGCCACCTATTTTATCGGTGATCCAAACAAGCCTACTCCTTAAGAACCCACCTGCTTAACTGGCTTCTCAGGTTGATAAGTTTTTTAGCGCTCTTCGAACTTTCGGCCGATACCCTCCGACGTACTAAATAAAGACAATTTTAGCTATTTAACTAAAAGAAGGAGGAGGTGAGATATGACATACTATATAGAAGGTGGAAGGTCAGTTGATGATGCTTAAACAAAAGAGCCGTCATTCACGGCTCTTTGATGATAAAATCAATTTTTAAATATAGAGTTAACCGAATAATTAAAACTTGAGTAGTTTTACTGCGTCATCAATGTCAATTTCATCTTCAGAGAAAGTTAACGTCGTACCATGTAACGTATGAATATCCAATTTTTTTAGTGAACGCATTTCACCCGGCTGAGTAGCAGATTTTGGCTTGATACTATTCATCAATGCACCGACAGATAACACAGTATTTTCTTTATCAATACGGGTATCCGCAGGGACTTCCTCGCTATAAACTCGATAAGACTTGATGGAGGTTATTTTAATGCGCTCACCCGCAATATATACATATTTGCTCTCAGGTATAACTTTTACCGAATAAGCAGATAACCCTTTTGTATTCGTGGTAGGTTCAAAAGTCACTAAAGCATCTTTCTTAATTAAGTCAGGATTGGCAACTTTAACCACATGAAAATAACGGTTATCGCCATTTTCATCTTTGATAAATCCAAAACCTTTATCTTCAAACCATGTTGTGATTGTTCCATTCATTGCCATTACCACCTAGTTAATCATTTATTGACTCAGTTTTTACAATGCGCAGTATAGAGCACAATACATGTGTAAACTACGGCTTTGCTTTTAGTCTGAGTGATAAATTTACGTGATGCAAGTGGCAAGCATTCGCCTGCCGACTAAAAATTGGTTATTATCAACCGCTATTTTTTGTTGGAAAGGCTAATGACTGAAATCATCGACACCTTTATTGCGCCGCCCTGTCACGATAAGATAGAAATTGTCTATCAGGATGAGTACCTTGTTCTTATTAATAAACCAAGTGGTTTGCTAAGCCTTTCAGGAAAAAACCCACAAAACTTAGATTCTGTGCACTACCGCTTAGCGCAAATATTTCCAAATTGCACCTTAGTGCACCGCCTCGATTTTGGCACCTCGGGGTTAATGGTTGTAGCGCGAAATAAACAGATAAACGCGGCACTTAACCAGCAATTTAGCCAAAGATCCGTGACGAAAAAATACCATGCACTCCTTTGTGGGCACTTGAATAATAACCATGGAGTAATAGACGCCGCAATCGCCAAAAAGCCTGAGCTTTTCCCTCGAATGTCCATTTGTGAACACCAAGGCAAGCCCGCGCGGTCGGCTTATCAAGTTATCGAACGCTTGACTCACACACTCGACAATGGAGCAACATTGCCATTAACTCGAGTACTATTAACCCCCGAAACGGGCCGAACCCATCAACTCCGTATTCACTGCCAACTATTAGGCCACCCTATTTTAGGGTGTGACTTATATGGTGGCTGCCTACTTGCCAATACAGAACATGCTCTGCGCTTAATGTTGCATGCGAGTGAACTGCATTTTATCCATCCAATTAGCAAGGAACGGGTCAAAGCATACAGCACGAGCCCCTTTTAAAAAGCAATTAAATCATACTAATGTGGTAACTTAAAACATGGAAAAGTATTACCACATCAAATCATCGGGCACCTTAAAGTCAGCATATGGGTCGTCTTCATCTTGCTGCTCTTGGCTTAATGCATTGTTTAATACAATGCAATCTGCCTCTCTTTGTATGATTTTATCGGCTACACTCGCAGGAATAATGGCATATTCACATACATCCGTGTTATCAATTAGTAAGCGTGCAATTGCGAGACGACCATTAATCAGCTGAGTCTGAGTGGTTTTATCTACAACGATTTGTTTTATTACATTATTATCTGTGAAATTAAAGTTAATATCGCCCTTTGCAATATTAATCCTATTCATTTCAATCAATTGTTTCACTTGCGCCTTATATTCTTTTGCTAACAACGCTTGTTTCTGTTGCTCATTTAGCTGTTTATCACGCTCTAGTTGTGCCTTTTTATTTTCCTCAACAGCCTCTCTGGCTTCGCGAGCTTGGACCCGTGACTTTTTTGTTGTTCTTTGGACTTTGGCCATTTTCTTGCTTGTCACCAATCCCGCTTTTAACATTTGCTCTTGTAAGGTAAGTTTTGCCATCTTTGCCTCTAAATCTATCAGATAATTATGTGATTATACCTGTAGCTGCTGAGACCTGATAGGTTTTGAGCTTCATTGATAGAGAAATTATGTGATGATATTTAAGAAAATATAATAACGATGACAATTCAAAATTTGGTGTATTTAACTTATTTTGTCTAATCCAAAATGTGTCTATAAAAAATTATTTTCTTATACACACAATTTACTCAGTAACCATAGGGAGTTGACGAGAAAAGTTAGAGGCTTTCATCAACATAAAAACCTCTCTACTTTAATTGCTACGGAGTGGACATAATAATGGTCGCTGCTGAACTAAACTGGCCTTCTATCAATTCATTTGGAGATAAATTAGGTTTTTTAACTAGCGTAAACATTAATGTATCTCTACCATGCCCATTTTCTATTTTTGAATCGAAGTGCCCATTCATAGGGGAAACTCTTTGTCCTTGATGATAAATCTCAACACCCAATCCAGGCATAATAGGACCTTGGCTACCAATATCTCCAGTTCTAACAAGTAAAGCATCAGATGAAAAAGTCGACGTTTCTCCGCTAATAATCATCTTTATTGGCGCTGTCAGATTATTATCTTCGCAACTATAAGTGATTTCTGCGTTACGTTGAAAACGGCTTGCACTCCCCACCGTTGAAATACCCGATGCATTTACTGTTTCAAAATCAACAATGATGATTTGGTTATCATTAATATCACATGTACCTGTTCCAACAACCACGTCGTTACCTGCATAAAAATTCCATTTAAAATAGGCGTGGTCAATATGCTGATTACTATTTACAAATGTCGCATATTTATGGAGATCTAATGTCATCAGCAAATCGCCTTTTCTAACCAATACTGATGGCGTTGGTTTAACATTTACCTGTAAATATAATTTAATTTGTAAAGGTTCACTTGCTGTAGTTAAACGAAATACTTGAATTTCTTTACCGCTAAATGGTGCTAAATAATAAGCACCGCGCACTACGACACCCGCTTTTAATTCAGGGTTATTCTTAAATACAGGGCCAAGGTCAGCACCAGTCACATTTAAATAATCGACATAAGCATTGGGGGCTTCATTACGGCAGGTCATAAAATCACTCACATCCGCGAATTCATTTATACGATTAGGTACAGCAAAAATATCATTATCGAGAGGAACATCATAAATGCTTTGCGTTCCCCCACCAACTTCTTGTCCCCCATTAGTTTTACACTGGAATGCAAAAATGGCCGGAGAAAATAATAAGGTTGCGAGAAGTAATATTAATATCTTCATTGTTACTGATACCTTAATCATAAATTAAACTAAAAACAGCGGTTGCAGTAAAATGGCCAAACGCAATACTTTTATTTTTTATTGCGTCAGGTTCCCCTTGTACATTTGCATTAAAACTTAAAATATTCGTACCATTCTCTAGATTGTATGCAGATGTCGTACTATTAATGGGAATTTTTTTACCACTATATTCTAAGATTTCAATTCCGATCCCCGAAGCCATGCTGCCAGAGTCTAATGCAAGAAGGCCAGGTAAATGAGTATTTTCGCTTCCTGTAAATTTAACGGTCACCGTTTTAAAAATACTATTATCACAATCATCTAAATGAATATTAAAATTTTCAAGTGGCGTTTTTTGGTTAATATAGAGGTACTTATTAACGATAGTACCAAAGTCCACAATGATATTTTCATCACCAGGCCTTACTGTACAAGCTTCAGCGACAAGCTGCCCTCGTATTTTAATTTCACCTATTTGGCCATTTTTGGCATGGCTCGGTAACGAAAAAAATAACAAACTAAATAGCATGGAGAGTATTATTTTTTTAAATTTATAAAAATTGAAATTTAAGTTATTCATATAAATACCTTCAATGCTATATCAGACAATCTATTAAGATTATTCATACGTTATTTGAAAAGAAATAACACTTCGATAAGCCCCTGCTTGTAATTTCTCTGCAATTCTTACGGGTGCTACATAATAAGTTAAAATATTTTGCCCCGTAGAAATAAGCTCAGGTTCACTATACTCACCAAAAGCAATTTCTTTCCCTTTAGGATTAGTTATCTGTAATCCAAGTCCATTCACACCTTCAACTTTCGCTATGTTCGGCCTAAAAGGAACAACTGGCGTGATAAACCTAATTTTCATGCCAGGCTGAGAAATACTCCATGTAACATTACCTGATTTATTGTTTCGCAAAACAGTTGGGGTTTCGATACAATCCAGTAATTCGATGTTTATCGGTGTCTTGTGGCCTTGAGCCCCAATTGTTTTTAATGATGCCGTTTCAATGTTACCTAAATCAACAGATTGAAATGCAGAATCCATCGATAAATGGCAGGCGCTTTCCGTTAACGAGCCATAAACGAAAATTTTGCCATTTGCACCTTCAACATCCCAATTTCCTGTCGTGTTATAAAAGGCATTATTTGATGCCGCATATATAACAGATGAATGAAATATGAGAGATAATCCAAAGAGTAGGGAAAAGCTTTTTTGATTAATCATCATTTTCCTCTCTATTTATTTTCAGGAACAACCTGACATGTGTTTGCTTGGCATTTAAATTGAAGTTTTGGTCGGCCACCATAATCATTTATATAGGTCAATACTGGGTTTGATCCCACAGTAGAACTTGGAACCCCTAATTTTTCTTCACTAAATGGTGCAACCATAACTGCCTTAAAATTCTGATTTACTGGTGAATCTTTACGTTCAGCTGCACCAATAATCGTGATATAAAAGGGAGTTGGATTTTTAATGATATATTGGTCACCTTGCTTAATAAGCTGTGTTTTTTCTTGCCAAGGGTTATTCAGCATTTCTGTTTCACTTAGCATGATACTTTTAGGGCGATAAAATAATTTAATTTTGCTTTGTAACGCCAATTGCAAAACATTCGGCTTATCACTTTTTGGTGGGATCTCCCTTAAATTAAAGTAATAAACACTTTCTCTGTCCTGAGGTAACTGACTAATTTCAGGGAGCGCTTCAATACGGACTTGGCTTGATTTTTCGGGTTCAACTCTTTGCACCGGAGGTAATACTGCAAACGGTGAAGTAATTTTTACCCCTTGAATATTTTCAACCCACCCTTGAGCCAAATAAGGCAGTTGATTATTTTTATTAGTAATAGTAATTGAAACGCTTTTTTGATCGCCATTAAAAATAACTCGGGTTCTATCTAAAGCAATTGCCGAGAATGCGCTTCCGCTAACTAAACAACTTAGTAAAATAGTACTGATATATAAATTAGTTAATTTTTTCATAGCAATCACTCATCTACAGATTATTATCTGCTTCATTACGTTTATTTGATAATGGTTTACAAGGAATAAATAATCCTTGATGAATTGTTTCTAAATTTTCTGGAAAATTAATTTCACATTGTGCTTCGCCACCCCAATGAATAATCATGACTTCATTTGGGTTGATACCACTAACATAGGCATATCCATTATCGGTGACTATTCCCGTTTCTTTTCCTTTCAAATTCGTAATCTGAGCACCAAATGGTGGTGCAGAACCGTCAGACATACGCATTGAAAGCATCATCTTTTCACCAGACAGTACATTAAATTTGCGATAGCCAATCGCACCTTCTGTTAATGTCGCTTGAACAATAGAATCCGTTACTTCGGCATTATTCGGTAATGCGTTTAAATCAACTTTAACTTTACTGCGGTAGTAACTATTTAAGTCAGGAACAACCACTTTACCAAATGCATTTGATGCAATAGGGATACCTCGGTCTGATACAGGGATCTTAGCCACACCATCGGTGTCAATCAGTAAACGAGTTCCGCCAATATTTGAGACTCGGTGAGCATCCGCACCATTTAAAGTCATGGTAAACCCGCCTTGTGCCCCTACCCCAAATGACGTGTAATTATTGTGAATATAGCTGGCATTTGCAGTTAACTTAGTATTATCACCATAATGGGTAATATAGGTGCTTGCGGTTCCACCTTTGTTGGTCGAACCTGCACTGACTTGATAATTGGTTCTATCGGACAATTTGTCATAATAGGTTGCTCGATTAACGGTATCATCACGTGTTGCTTGCAATGAATAACCAATATTTGCACCATTTCCCCAAGGCATTGACGCTGAGATATACAGGCCATCATCATTTGTTTCATTATATTTATTGCGATAAGCCGATAACGAAATATTAATGTTCTTCAGGCTTCCCCAATCTAAGGTTTTTGTCACCATTAAATTGTAGCGATTACTTTCTGGCTTATCCCAATAAGTCTGGTGCGAGTAGTTTAAATAAGCTGTAATTCTCGATTCCCTAAAGTTTTTATTTAAAGAAATCACATACATTTCTTTATTACTACCTTGACGCTCACCTGAATCTTTAGCCGTTAAAAAATCGGTTACAGTCATAAAGCTGCGTTCTGAGAATCGGTAACCCGCGAATTGAACTTGGCTATCATAGTCATCAAAACGTTTTGAATAGTTTATTCGATAAGAATTACCCGTGAGTTTTTTATCATTAGGAATATTTGCAATTGAATGCGTAATATCGAAAGATAAGGCACCAAATGCCAGTAAGTCTCGGCCTACACCCACGTTGAATGCATTATAGTCTTGGCTATTTAATGAGCCTGCAAGCAATGACCAACCATTAGTGACACCCCACGACATTTCACCACTCGCAAATGTATCTCCATTGACATGATGATCCATATCCGTTGGACGACCCATCGCTAATTTATATCGAATACTGCCTGGTCGAGTTAAATAAGGGATATTGGCTGTTTCAACCTGATATTCTTGAACCGAACCATCCTGCTCTTCGATTCGAACATCCAGTTTTCCCGTCGTCGCATCACTTAAATTTTGGATACGGAAAGGACCCGCAGCGACTTGTTCTTGATAAATAATCCGCCCTTGTTGGCTAACAATCACCGTCGCATTTGTCGTCGCAACACCCGTTATTTCAGGTGCATAGCCACGTAAATTAGGCGGCAACATTAAGATATCAGAGCGTAAGCCAATACCTGTAAATCGAAAACTGTCGAATAAATCCGTGTTAAAATAGTCCTCACCTAAGGTCAATTTCGCTTTAATACTGGTTAACGCTTTATAGGCGTATAGTCGGCTCCATTGAAAATCATGCTCATTTTTACTGTTCGAGCCATTTTCTCGTTGAGCACGTCCCTGCCAATCTCCCCTGAAACGCCATGCACCAAGGTTCACACCTGCGACACCATTTGCTGTCACATTATAGTTGCTATTGTTATCATGAGGCTTATTCGCTCTTGCGTTTATATTGTAGTCTAAAATAGCCCCTGAAACCCCTTCATCCCACAGAGAGGGCGGGTCCCAATTAGCTGTTCTATATTCAAGGTAGGCTTGAGGTATACTCAGATACAATGTTGAGTCAGATAAATCCCCTCGAGCTTGAAAGCCGGGTAAGCTGGATAAATCAAGACACTCATTATTATGCCACCACGTAATTTGCTTCAACGAACTGGCTGTTAACCCTAGCTGTTGGACTTGTTCTGGTGTGATACAAACGAGGCTATCTTCAGGGTCATTCTCTGGCGCATAGAATGAAAACCGTTGCTCAGGTAAAGTTTCTTTATTGACTTGTACTTTGAGGGGATAGGTGCCAGGCATAATATAGCCTGCACGTGAAAATTGCTTAATATCAATGTTTTTTTTGTCTTCTAAATCAAATAACGCCGTATTAAATTGTATAGTATCAGCAGCATATAACTGAGCGGATAATGTTCCAAATGTAATCATTATCGTTGTCGTTATTATATTTATTTTGTGTTGTTTAAAAAACATAAAAAACATCCCTAAAACACCAATATAATTTCTTAGAATTAATAATAATCGACCTTGAACCTTAATAAGGTTTGGTAATTACCCGCTTTAACAGGATGATAATTGGTGACTAATTGCATTTGATATTTCAGGATCATTGTCCCTGGCGTAATTCCTAATACAGGTAATGGTTTTCCTGGTGTAATGGAATATCCAGATATATCATGCAATGCCAATTGCACTCCTTTTGCTTCACCCGAGAGTGTGAAAAAATCACCTTCAGATGGGCCATCAAAAGTGACTTCGAGTGAATTCCATTCGTTATTATCTTTCGAATATTTTTCCCAACGACAATCAATGAGCTTAATATTGAATTCTTTTATGGGGCCTTTCCCAACTTCACGAATATAGCTTGTTGGAAGCACCCCCATATTAATGGTCTGATCCCTAGACCCAATATCTATTGCGCAGGCAGTATCGACTATTTCGCCATTCATCGTGACTTTTCCCCATCCATGAGATGATGCTGCCATTTGTGGCGAAAGAAATAATGTTAGAAGAAATAGAGAAGATGCTTTTCTTCGCAAATAGATAAATCCTTTCACTTTAACCTCTGACTTAGTTTGGTGATTAATAGAGGAACACAAAGGTATTCCTCTTAAACTAATCAATTAGTTATAAGTTAAGGTAAAGTTAGTTACGCCTTCAAATTTACCTAATGGAATTTTATCAACCGCAACATTCGCACCTTGTACATAAGCGCTATAACGCAATGTATTATCACCCGCTTGTAATTGGTGTTCTTGAGCTGTTGCAACTCCCATATCTAATGCTGCACCATTAGTATCCGTTAATTGAATACCTACGTTGCCAGCAATAGTTGGGTCTGTTGCATCTAAACCTGTTACACCCAATAATTTAGAGTTGAAAGCAGCGCTAGAACCAGAGAATGTGATACTCACTTTATCGTTGTACACTTTGTCATCTGCATCTTTCGGGAATACACAGTCTTCCAATTCAATATTGAATTGTTTAGCGCTAGAAGTACCACCATTCGCTAAAATAGAGTTAGCGATTTGGCCTAACCATACTGTTTGGTCAATAGAATCTGAACTAATTGAGCAAGGTGCATCGATAATTTCACCTTTAAAGGTGACTTTACCATGTCCTTGGTCAGCCAGTGCTGGAGATGCAATAGCGGCAGAAACTAGTGCGGCTAAAAATACTTTTTTCATTTGAACCTCATTTATATATAACAACGTGATGATTACCCGACATGATGTAGGGCATAGTTAGAATTTATTATTTTTAAAATAACTATTTGCTGTATAAAGAATTTAAAATAACTTCTGTTTGTCGATTAAAAATATAATGGTAGTTATCCTTTCCATCGGACAAACACTCACTATTATGAATAAATGAATTAGCACTAGGATGTTTTTCATTTATTTTCAATGATACACTTTCAAAAAATGCACTCGGGCTGATTTCTAGATAGAATAAAATTGAAAATAGCATTCCACAGTTAATGCTACATATTCCTCTTTCATAACGAGATATTTGTTGTTGTGATATCTTTAATTTTTTAGCTAACTCACTACCACTAAGCCCTTTCTCCTTTCTAAGATAGGATAATTCCATGCCAATTTGTTCGGTTAGTATTTTCTGAAAGCTATCTATACTGGTCTTTAATTTATTACTTTTCATATCTCACCAATAAAGCCTTGTGTAATGTGGCAAAACAATCAGAGCTGCTCATAAAACAAACAATTCATTTTTTACATGAAAAAAAACGCAACAAAATAAATCAAAATGTTGCGTTAAATAAGTTTTAGACAAATTGTTTTTTATATAAGAATCGTCAGAATTAAAATCTTTAATATATCTACTAAACTGGTAGATTTAGATTATTTGACTGGTTGGTTTTATTGCATATAAAAATCATGAATGATAACTTTTTGTTGTTAATGACAATTTTTTACATTAATTAATAATTACCTCTAAAATGCATTACAGTAACAGAATTTTATGCTATTTGATTTTGGTTAGCCTGATAATTATACTTATTAGGTAATTTAAACATTTTGATTTATTATGTTGCGTTGTAGCTTGATTTTTATAGGCATTTTATTCATTCAGTTGATTATCATCGATAATTGATTAATTTTTTTATTACATACTGCGTTAATACATCAAAAACCACAAAATATAGATTTTTAATCTTACAAAAACAAAAAATATGAATTTATCATCTAAAAAACCTCGCTTATAACACGCCATTTAACAGAGAAACTTTATTAGATAATCCAAAATAGACTATCACTGTAAAAGAAATGATTAAAATATGATAACAATTAGTTAACAACGCAAGCGGGTTACTGATACCCTTAATTGGAGTAATTAAGTTATGATAATTCAAAAAAAAAGAATAGATAAAATTATTAACTAATTTTATTTTTAGAGGTTGGAAAATAAGTCATTTGAACATGTTATTTATGGCTTTAAAAATAATTCTTGCCCTTAATATGCATAAGAATACCTCAGCTTTATCATATCAATTGCCTAAATAACTGAGGTATTCTTGGTGTTTAGTTCATATTATTATGTTTAATGTTAGCTTTATGTTGACACAAGTCATTAAATTGCTTATTTATTCGACCAAATACCGCTAAATCTTTTTTCATTACTAGCAGTATAAATGACAGTATGAGCGATATTTCGATGCCCTAAATAGTCTTGGATTAATCGTGTATCCCTACCTAAATCAGCTAATGCATAACCACATGCGTGCCTTAGCATATGAGGATGAAGCTTTACAGGAAGCCCTGCTATTTTTCCATACTGTTCAAATAAACGATAAATTTGATAACGAGAAATTTGGCTTCCTTTCTGTGAAATGAATAAACAATCTGATCCTGCTGTTTTCCAAGAATTTCGTTCAACTAGCCATTTTTCAATCACAGTAAACTCTTCGGGAATTATAGGCTGTACGGTAGACAACCCTCCTTTTAGTCTCCTAATAAATATCACTTTCTGCACCAAATCAATATCAGACATTGTGATATGAGTGAGCTCACTCACTCTTAGCCCATGCAAAAAGCTCATTAATAACAAACAATAGTCGCGATTAGGATAGCGACCTTGCTTTGTAGCCTCCAATAAAGAATTAACTTCTGTACGTGTAATAAATTTACGTTTAGTCATTATGATCTCATCTATACCTCGTTATATTTCGCTATATACCAACGATAAATTAACTAAAAATAATAATTTTTTAGAAAATTAAATATAATATGTCAGAAAGGGCAGTGATGATACCGCAATGCAAGCACTTAATCATGATGTCACTAAGACATAAAAGAATAAAATACGATGGATAGTTGAGTGATAAGTTGATTTATAAGGTAGTTATGTTGTTTTCATCACATGGATGTGAACGATAAAGGTAACTTCAAAGGGGCATTAGCCAGCATCTCTTTTCCCTCTCTTTCCCGCAATAGTGTATACTTGCCCACAATAAAATTTATCCACGGTTAATAAATAATGAAAGAAATCGAAAAAACACAAATTAAGCTTCTTAGCGACCGTTTAGACCTTATTCGTCACCAAATGACCAGTATGCAATTGACGAATGAAGCAGAAAAATACGCCGAGCTAGAGAAAGAAAAAGCGACGCTGGAAATTGAAATCGCTCGTCTAAAAGAGGTACGTAACAAAAAATTAAGTAAAGAAGCGCAAAAATTGGTAGATATGCCATTCAAACGCCCTATTACGAAGAAAGAACAAGCTGATCTTGGTAAGCTGAAAAAAACCGTGCGAGGGCTGGTCATTGTCCACCCCATGACGGCATTAGGTCGTGAAATGGGGCTGGATGGTATGACTGGTTTTTCTAAGACTGACTTCTAGTGAGAGAAGCCCCTCCTTTGCCAATTTATGATTTACTGCCTAAGCACTCTAACTCTGAACGTAATACAGCAGTAGATAAACTCCATTTTCATGCTAAAGATATCAATTGAAGTCAATGACTCAGTCGTTAAAATCACCCTCAATAAGCTTAAGTATTATCATTGGGCGAATATACATGTCATGTAACTTCATTGATAATCGAGTAAACAATGTAAACTCTAATAGTTAACCGCTATAGCAAAATTCATCATAGCTAGTAGTAACGGCAATTATCATACTCTACGAAAAATGAAAAGAAGAGGATTTAAATAGAGAAACTATTAAACCCGAATAAAACTCATATAAAATCTAAGCTTTATGTTATAGAGGACTACATTAATTCTAAAAACATCTATAACTCTTTCATTCTATTTAACACTCTAAAATGTAGAATGTATATACTATTATGTTAATTAAAAAGACAGACGATACTAAGAATAATCTTACCCTAATATAAAATCAAAATAACCCTACCGTTATAGTTTTTACTGTAATTAATTTAAAATGTAACAATATTATTATGAAACAAAATATAATAAATACGTACTTATATGTAACAAAATGTTTTTTATTTAATACGTAAGTTGTAATGTAAATAAATAAATTATAGTCCTGCTCGAAATTAACAACATAATATCGAATCAAAAAAAAACCATAAAATCATATTGTTATGTTCTTTAAATAGTAGTTAAAGTCACATTTTGATCCGAACAACCGATCAATAACAGCACTTTAATAGGGCAAACCTATCAAAGTTAACTAATCGATCGATATAAACATCTTTAAATAAATAAAAATAAAAGCTAGATTAAATGAAAATTAAATCAGTAAGAAATTATAACTTCACTAGTTTAATTAAATAAATTATTGAGGAATTTATTATGATTAGCACCCAAAAAAATTTCATTGTAAAAAATATAAACCTAGAAATTGGTGATTTTATAAGAAAAACCAGACTTAAAAATGGATTAACTGGTGCACAATTAGGTAAATTAGTAGGAGTAAGTCAACAGCAAATATCACGATATGAACGAGGTTCAAATGGCCTATCATTACCAGATTTGATATTTATTTTATCAATTATGAATGCATCATTTTCAGATTTTGTTTCATACTCATCCTATTTGAAATGAGAGAAATAAAATTTTAGTAATGAGTAAACACTACATTATCAAATAATAATACATTATTCATATTCCTGTATAATAAAGAAATTTATATAGCAAAAACTCTTTCTTATACAGATATACTTATCTGTGTTAGTCAATGAAATTAATATAATTCCATTCTCAAAAACATAAATATTAACATCTTAACAATGATATTAGGAAATAGTATGAAACATAACAAATATATGTCTGTATTAGTAGCAGCAATGTTAACAACGTCATTTGCTTCAATTGCAGATACTAATACTGGTACTGTTACTTTCAAAGGTGAAGTTCGCGATACGCCTTGTAACTTAGATGCAGGACAAGGTGGTACTGCTACAATTGTTGATTTTGGCCAACTATCATTAAGTCAATTAAATGATGGAGATTCAAAGTATAAAAACTTCGATTTAAATCTGAAAGGCTGTAAATTAACATCAATTGATAACAGCGATCCACAAAATCCAACTACAGTAACTAAAACAGCAACTATTACTTTTGATGGTGTAAGTAAAATTGCAGGTCAAAATCTTTTAGCAACTACAGGCAGTGCTGCAAACGTTGCTGTAGGTATTAAAGATATTACTTTTGGTACTCCTGCTAACTTAAATTTGCGCGATGGTGACAATACATTAACTTACTCTGCTTTTGTTAAAAAAGCAGGTGCTGCTGCTGTAACAGCGGGCGATTTCACAACTATTTCTACTTTCGAAATCGCATACCAGTAAGTTATATACACTCCTTCACTATTATGTGGAGGAGTATATTACCTGAAAAAGAATATTATTATGAAAAACTTGTTAATTATTGCCACTTTTTTTGCTCATTTTTTTAGCATTCCAGCATTTGCAGCAATGAATTGGGGACAAGCAACAGTTAAAGGTGAAATATTAGCCTCGGGTTGTTCAATGCAACTAACAAGTAAAGATCAAATTATTCAATTTGGTGATTACCCTTTAAGTAGAATTAAAGATAAAAAGATAATCAAACCATTTAAAATAATATTAAAAAACTGTCAGCTATCAAATTCTTATTTTGAGGATGAGAAATCACCTATAAGAATAAAATTTTCAGGTTCAGTAACAAGCAACTTTAATGGATTTAAATTTAATGATGCCGATGGTTTGGCTATTTATATATTAAACGGAAATAACATTGTCAAGCCTAATGAATATTATCCCATTTATGATTTAAAAAGAGTTGCAGGCAAAACGAAATCAGTCAATGAACAACAATTAAACTTTTTATCTGAAATTGTTGTTGATGATGGGCTTAGGCCACAAGTAGGAGAATTTTCAAGTATCATTACATTTGATATTGATTACTATTAATTTAATGAGTATTTACGATGTTATCAATAAAAGAAAAAATGACCATTTTAATGGTGTCGATGCTTTTTTTTAACAAAGTATCCTATTCTGTAGAGTTCAATACAGATATACTTGATAGCACAGATAAAGCGAATATTGACGTATCAAGGTTTCAAAATCCAAATTTTATTCTTCCTGGAACTTATTTTTTTAATATAATTATTAATAGTACTCAATTAACTCAATCGGCCTCTCCTATTAAAATTATAGCTAATGATAATGATGATTCTGTGAGTGATATATGTATTGATAAAGACTATATTAATAGTTTAGGCCTTAAAGAAAAATATGTGAAAGAACTGACCTATTGGAATAACGGGGAATGTATTAATTTCTTGGCTTTGAAGGGTGTTAGTGTTACTCCTAATTTACCTGAGGGAACGGTAATCATAAATATACCTCAATTATATTTAGAGTATATGGATGTAAACTGGTTACCCAAAACCCTTTGGGATGAAGGGATCAGCGGGTTATTATTAGATTACAATGCCAACTATCAATATAGCGATAATGACAGTTTAAAAAATCAAATTGCATCGATCAGTGGATATCTTGGTGCTAATATGGGTGCTTGGCGTTTACGAAGTGAATATTATGGTAATTATCAAAGACAAGAGTCAAATAGCCAAACATCAACAATTCGTAATTTTTTATTTAATGCAATTTATTTATATAGAAATATTAAAGCATTAGATGCTAAATTAGTCGTGGGTGAAAGTACAACACCATCACAGATACTAGAACCTTTTAGATTTACAGGATTATCTTTATTTACAAACGATTCAATGTTACCTCCTAGACTAAGAGGATATGCTCCTGAAATTACAGGAATAGCTAAAACTAATTCTCGCGTTGTTATTACTCAATTAGGAAGGGTAATATATGATGGCAATGTACCTGCTGGTCCATTTAAAATTCAATCATTGAATAGTGGTACTCGTGGTGAATTACACGTAAAAATTATGGAGCAAGATGGATCTGAACAACAGTTTATTGTTAATAGTTCCAATGTGCCTTATTTAACTCGTCCTGGAACTACTCGATATAATGTAACTGCAGGGCAACCAATTAAACGAGACCATTCAGTATATAGAGGCGTTTTTTTCTTCAGAGGAGAAGTCTCACATGGTTTAAATAATAATTGGTCATTAAATGCAGCCTCAGATATAAGCCAAGGTTATCAACAAGTTTCATTAGGCTTTGGCCGATTTATGAATCAGTTTGGTGCTTTATCTGTAAATATAGCTCGCTCTTTTTCGCAGTTAGATCATGATAGTCCATCAGGTAACTCATATAGTATTAATTACTCTAAAACTTTTGATGATTACGATATGGATCTAACTTTTGCGGGGTATCGTTTTACTGATAGAAAATTTTATACTATGTCTCAATATTTAGATTTAAGAAATAATAAATTTATTGATAATGAAAAAGAACGCTATCAAATAAGTCTTTCAAAGCGTCTAGGTGAATTTAATATAAATTTAAATTATCAATTACAACAGTATTGGGATCGAGGTCAAACTCATCAATACGGCCTAAATATAGGTAAAAGCGTTAATATTCCTTATTTAAATTTACAAGGAGGAAGTATAACGCTATCAGCAAATAGAAGTTATTACCAAAATAAATATGATGACCAAATTAGCTTGATGCTTTCAGTTCCATTTGGCAAGCAGTTCTACACTTTTGACACAATGAAATATAATGACACCTATAATTCGCGTGTTTCTGTATCTACCTTAACTGAGGATAATGATTACTATAACTTAAGCGCATCAACAAGTTATGGTAAGGATGCTAAAAAACAAAGTACGCTAGCTGGTATGTATGATTTATCAACTCGTTATGCGTCTTTAAATAGTAATATTTCAATCTCAGATAAAGGTGATTCTAGCTTAGGTATGGGGTTAAATGGTGGTGTAACATTAACACAGCATGGTATTGCTTTACATAGCTCATCATATTCATCTGCAGCTAGGTTAATGATAGATACAAATAATATCGCTGATGTTCCTTTAAATAATGGTTCAACAGTAACAAATGGAATAGGGATCGGAGTTATTCCGAATATGACCAGCTATTACAAAAATAGCTATAATGTTGATATGAGTAAATTACCAGATAATATTGAGTCATCAAATACGATATATGATATTGCATTAACAGAAGGTGCAATTGGATACAGAAAAATAAGTGCAGATAAGGGATTCAAATTATTTGCAACTATTAAAATGGCAGATAATTCAGGTTCTCCTCCATTTGGTGCTCAAGTACTAAATGAAAAAGGTAGAGAAGTCGGGATAATTAGCGATAACGGATTAGTATGGTTAACAGCTGTTCAATCTGAAGAAAAGCTAAATATCAATTGGTCTAATAAAAATCAGTGTAATACAACATTACCCAATTTAGATAATGCAAACCAAATTATTTTAATTTGCAAAAAGTAGAGAATTTTATGAAAAATAAATTTTTATTACTTCCGCTATTATTGGTAGCACAAAATAGCATAGCGGCAGTATCTCTTGATAGAACTAGAGCAATAGTAGAAGGTGATTCTACCCCTGTAATTATTAATATCGAAAACCAGAGTGACACCTTGCCGTATTTAGCTCAAGCTTGGATTGACGATAAAGGTGGAAATAAAATTACAACAGGACCATTAATTGCGACACCGTTAGTTCAGCGCTTAGAACCAAATATAAAAAGTATGATTAGAATTTCAACTACGGATGTATCTAAATTACCTAAAGATAGAGAGTCTATTTATTATTTTAATTTAAGAGAGATACCACCGAAAAGCGATAAGCCAAACGTAATGCAAGTTGCATTACAATCAAGAATTAAATTATTTTATCGCCCAGAGCCTATTTTAGATAAAGCAAAAACTGATTGGGCCTTAGATCTAGAGCTGAATACAGTAAATGATGGGTATATTATTAAAAATACCTCTCCATTTTATTTAACGGTCATTGGGTTAGCGGGTGACAAAAACAAATCTGAAAATGGCGCATTTGATTCATTTATGATTGACCCTTTTGGAAGTCATCAAGTTAAAAGTACACATTTCCAGAAACCGTACTTAACCTACATAAATGATTACGGTGGTAGACCAACTGTTTCCTTTAACTGCAAATCATCAGTATGCAAAGCTGATAGTCAACAATAGCCAGTTATAAAATGAGGGTACAATGAAATATTTTTCTGTAGTAATTTTCTCACTTTTTATTTCATTAAGCAGTGTAGCTAGTCAATATGATGAAAATCGTTCTTTTCCATCACATGATGTAACATCGGCTATTAAAATGGATAGTTTAAGTGGAAAACTGCATTTTAAAGTAGGATTAATGTACTCTCCGTGCGTTATTTTGGGTGATGAATATAATAACGATATTTTTTTTATTGAACTAGAACAATGTTTAGTAAATAATCAAAATATTAAAATACCTTTACAAGCCAAGGCTAAATTGATCGAAAAAAACAACATAACAACTACAGTATATGATATTTATCATCCACTTTATTCTGGTAAAAACATACTTTATATACAAAATAAAAATACTAAAGGCAGCTCAGCTATCATGGAGTTAAATTATGATTAAATTCATATTTTCCATATTAATTATTACTATGACTCCTATTGCTTTTTCGAGTGATTTGCTTATTAATTTCAATGGAAATCTCATTGATAAAAAATGTGAAATTAAACAGTCAGAGATAACCATTCAATTCATTCCTTATTCACTAGGTTATATTGAGGTTAATGGCAATATTTCAGATAAAAAACCATTAAAAATTGAATTTGAAAACTGTACGCCTACTATGATGGATAAAATAATAAAAATTTCATTATCTTCTACAAATATATATAAACAAAATGGAATTGATTATTTAACAACACAAGGAGGAACAGGTCTAATCGTTGGTCTTGAGAGCCTTGATGGCGAACTAATTTCGTTTAATCAACCACTTGAGGTTAGAGTGAGTTCAGAAAATAAAGCAGAGTTAGTACTGAATACATATCTAAAAAAAGGTGACTTTGCTAGACCAGGAACCGTACATGGAACTGCAAGCATTATGGTTAATTATAACTAATAATAGGAAGTTATATAATGAAAATAAGAAAGTCACTCTTATTATTATTACTTTTTTCTAGAGTAGTAACTGCTGCTGATTTTAATAATGGCCGTGCTGATGTAAAAATTAATATTACAGCAACTATAGTTGCTCCTGTTTGTACTATTTTAGGTGAAAATAATGAATCACCATTATTTATAAATTTTGATAATGTTGACTTCTCTGAAGTTGAAAATGGAACAGCCTATAAGGATATTCAGTTAAAATATAACTGTACAGGAAGTTCAGTTCCAGCTAATAAAGTTATGAACTTGTATCTATATCCAACTAAATATGGTGTCTATACACAAGTTGGTAACAACGTATTACGAACATCAAAGAATGGGCTGGGAATCTCTTTAACCAAGAGTAATGCTAATCTTGATTTAAATAAATGGATTCCTTTTGGTAGTAATGAGCTACAAGGCTCATTTATCCTTCGAGCTTCGTTAATTACCCCCAATAAATTACTATTAACGGAAGGTAGCTTCGATAGTACTGTTGCTATCCTAATGAGTTATTTATAATTTGGATTATATTTTATGATGAAAACCGTTTTTTATTTGTTACCTGCTTCACTACTGGCTATTTCTAGTATTAGCAATGCTGGTGATCCAGATGACTGGACAGTCATGGGGTATAGTGGTACTCAATTTACAGCTGATACGACTTGGACGGGCGCTAACTTTAATGGTGTCAATTTAACGTTAAGAGCTAAGCTAAGTAGTATGGGAGGAAAAATGACTGAGTATGCATGGGGATCTCGTGCATGTCCTCCATACGGGAATTCACCTAATTCAACTAATATGCAATATGTGATTGCACCAAATACAGTGGATTATGTAGATCCTATTACCAATGAAAAATTTACTTTTAGAATTTTATTACCCCAATCATTAGGTACAATCAATGGATATCCAAATACACAATATGCACAGATAGGGCAAAGCTCAGGTAATGTTGGCCGTGCAACCTGTTCGCGAACCCCTTATACGCCACAATCATTTAGTGGAGAAACTCCTATTACATTAATCAGTAATACGAATCTCCCAATTAGAAATACACCGCATATTATTAAAGTAAACACGACTTTATTTGGTGTCAGAAACCCAAATATACCAGCTAAATGGTTAAGTTCTGTTGCGCTTATCCAACCTAAAAATTCAGCTGTACTTACTTTTAATGTAACCGTTATTAATACTTGTCGTGTAGATAAGACTCAACTAGATTTTAATTTTGGATCTTTACCACAATCAATAGCTGATGGAGTAAATCTAACTAAAAGTGTAACCGTTAGCTGTACTTATCCTGGAAATATTAAAGTAACTTACCAGCCCTCAAAACCTATTGATAGTGCAAATCCAACTCGTACAAGTTTAGATTTAGGAAATGTGTCATCTGGTTGGTACGGTGAGTTGGCAGTTGATGGTAAAAAGCAATTAATCACGACACTTCAAAGTATTACTAATAAAACACTAGATATAGGAATTACATTAGGAAAAAGTAGATCCAATGTATCTTTTGGCAACATCAGTGGTGGTGGGGTCTTAATTTTTGAGTATATTTAATATTAACTTATTTAAGATACTTTAATTTTTAAATAATTAAAAATATGCAGAAGTATATAATACAAGTGTTTTTAGATAAAAATCGAACCTGTAGATAATTTTATATCAGCATAGTTCACTTTTATGGTAAATTCATGCCTGTTAAATACCCAAAAAAAATTACCCGATGATTTTTTAATCGGGTAACGAACAACACTATTTAATAATTCTATCGTGTTCGTAGTATAAATTTCTTTACGTATATCGATAAGTTAATAAAACAGGGTTCTTAAATTAGGGCGGTGTTAGTTATAAGCCCCTCTATTGCGGGTATTTATATTTAAATTATTTATCAAATTTATCTAAAACTGCAAGGACTTATTCCTACGACGGTGATTGATAGACTGCTTTTTAACCGGAAGTGACCTTTTTATTCACTTGGATCTTTATTTTGAGCCAACAGTTTTTTCGCATCATCACGTTGATTTCTTGCTTCCGCTAATGTCACTTTCGGGTAAACACCAATAGAAAGCATTTTTTCTTTACCTGCGAAGCGGTACTTCATTCTCCAATATTTAGAACCATTGCGATTAACGATCAGATATAACCCACCTGAATCAGAAAGTTTGTAGGGCTTATCTAGCGGCTTTGCCGTTTTAATTTTTATATCACTCAGAGCCATAACAAAACCTCCGTAAGCCCTATCTGTTACAAAAAAATGAGAATTTGGGGGTGCAAGATATACCATACCTAAATGCACCCCCACATCAACCCCCAACTGGGGGTTGATGTGGGGTAACCCCAGTTGAACTGAGTTGATTATGAATTGCTTTTATATGTTGAATTTAAAGGGTTTAATTGACTTCAGTGGAGGTGTATTGAACTTGAGTGGCGGAAGATCACAGGAGTCGAACCTGCCCGGGACTGCTGGCAGCCCCAACTGGATTTGAAATCCAGCCGCCTCACCGGAGACGACGATCTTCCTCTATAACCTATAGATTGGAGCATGATTATAGACTGAATCCATTATTTTCTAAAGCATTGAAACTGCAACTATCACCTTTATTGATAAAAGCTAATAAAAACCCCACTTATTGATAAGCGCTGATAAGAAAAAACGTTATCTTGATATTGAGGTTTACATTTCTGCCCCCATATACTTTCTTATATTCATAATGGTGCGCTAATTTTATGTCCCATACACCAATCGTATTTGGGTATAAATTCACCATTTAACTTTTATTGTCAACACAGTAAGCCTTGGCCTACGAGCACAAGCCTGCAATCACAGGATGTTTTATGACAAATGCATTATTAACCGATTCTGCCCTACCTCGCTTTTCTACTATAGAGCCTGCACATGTTTTTCCTGCTGTCGAGCACGTACTCACCGAGTACCGTCAAACAGTTGAAAACCTCCTTGATGCCACAGACCAATATACTTGGGATAACCTGTGCCAACCGTTAGAAGAAGCCAGCGATAAACTCTCCAGAGTTTGGTCGCCAGTGAGCCACCTGCATTCGGTAAAAAATAGCCCTGAGTTGCGTGAAGCCTATGAACAATGTTTACCGCTGCTGTCTGAATTCAGTACGTGGATGGGTCAGCACGAACCTTTATATCAAGCCTATAAATCATTAAAAGAAGGCGCTGAATTTAACTCACTCAGCCAATCACAGCGGAAATCTATCGAGAATACTTTACGTGATTTCGAGCTATCTGGAATTGGCTTACCCCCTGAAAAACAGCAACGTTATGGTGAAATTGTTGCGCGTTTGTCAGAGATTGCCTCTAAATTTAGCAATAATGTGCTTGATGCCACCATGGGGTGGACGAAACTCATTAAAGATGAAAAAGAATTAGCGGGTATGCCAGAAAGCGCCATCGCGGCAGCTAAAGCCATGGCAGAAGCCAAAGGTGAAGAAGGTTATCTATTAACCCTCGATATGCCAAGCTACCTACCTGTCATGACTTACGCCGACAACGCAGAATTGCGCCGTGAAATGAGCCATGCATATAGCACTCGTGCTTCAGACCAAGGGCCAAATGCCGGTAAATGGGATAACAGCGAACTCATTGATGAGTTAATGGCATTACGCCATGAACTTGCACAATTATTAGGTTTTAAAAACTACGCTGATAAATCTCTGGCAACAAAAATGGCAGAATCACCAGAGCAAGTATTAGGCTTCTTAAATGACTTAGCACAACGCGCCCACCAGCAAGGTAAAGATGAACTTGCTGAATTAGCCGCCTTTGCAAAACAGCATTATGGTGTCGATACCCTAGAGTCTTGGGACTTAGCGTATTATAGCGAAAAGCAGAAACAGCATAAATTCTCATTAAGTGATGAGCAACTACGCCCTTATTTCCCGGAGCAACGTGTCCTTAATGGCTTATTTGAAGTCGTTCACCGTATTTATGGGTTAACGGCAAAAGAACGCAATGATGTAGAAACATGGCATAAAGATGTGCGTTTCTTTGAGTTATACGATGATACCAATACTTTACGCGGTAGCTTCTACCTAGACCTCTATGCACGTGAACACAAACGTGGTGGAGCTTGGATGGACGACTGCATGGGCCGTATGGTGCATAAAGATGGTTCATTACAAAACCCAGTTGCTTATCTAACCTGTAACTTCAACAAACCATTAGGTGATAAGCCAGCACTCTTTACCCATGATGAGGTGATCACACTATTCCACGAGTTTGGTCATGGCTTACATCATATGTTAACGAAGATTGATGTTGCTGATGTAGCAGGGATCAATGGGGTACCATGGGATGCGGTAGAACTACCAAGTCAGTTTATGGAAAACTGGTGCTGGGAACCTGAAGCACTCGAGTTTATTTCAGGGCATTATGAAACAGGCGAACCATTACCTGCAGAAATGCTAAGTAGCATGCTGGCTGCGAAAAACTACCAATCTGCAATGTTTGTGCTACGCCAATTAGAGTTTGGTTTATTTGATTTCACCTTGCATGCTGAATATGACCCAGCTAAAGGGGCTCAAGTTATGCCAACCTTATACGCCATTAAAGATAAAGTCGCGGTAGTGCCTTCACCTAAATGGGCACGCTTCCCGCATGCCTTCAGCCATATCTTCGCAGGGGGTTATGCTGCGGGTTATTACAGCTATTTATGGGCAGATGTTTTAGCCGCAGATGCATATTCGCGTTTCAGTGAAGAAGGTATTTTTAATCGCCAAACTGGTCAGTCATTCCTTGACAATATTTTAAGCCGCGGCGGCTCTGAAGAACCAATGGCGCTATTTGAGCGCTTCCGTGGCCGTAAACCAGAACTAGACGCGATGTTAAAGAGCTATGGTATTCATGGCTAATAGCACTGCGATCCAATTGATCTGTGAAGAGGGTGCCGATCGCGGCGCCCTTTCCCAACTTTCTGAAAAATGGCAGCTTTCTCATACCCCTAACGCGGTGATGGCTCTGGTACTAACCCCTGAAAACTTACAACTACGTAAACTGGATGAACCCAAACTCGGGGGGATTTTTGTGGATTTTGTGTCAGGAGCCATGGCTCATCGACGAAAGTTTGGTGGTGGTCGTGGTGAAGCTGTCGCCAAAGCTGTTGGAATTAAAAAAGATTATCTTCCTGACGTGATAGATGCGACGGCTGGCCTTGGCCGTGATGCCTTTGTTTTAGCCTCTCTAGGCTGCCGTGTCCGTATGTTAGAACGCCACCCTGTTGTGGCTGCATTATTAGATGATGGCCTACAGCGGGGCTATCAAGACGCTGAAATTGGAGAGTGGTTAAAAGAGCGTATGTCTTTGATCCATGCTTCTAGCATTACCGCTTTAAAAGAAGTGACTCACGCACCCGATGTTATTTACCTTGATCCAATGTATCCACATCGGCAAAAAAGCGCTTTAGTTAAGAAAGAAATGCGGGTGTTTCAGTCATTGGTAGGGGCTGATGATGATGCGGATTCCTTACTCGCACCAGCTATCGCCTTAGCAAAACGAAGAGTGGTTGTTAAACGCCCTGATTACGCAGAGCCCCTAGCGGGACAAAAAGCGCCTTCTGCAATTACGACAAAAAGCCATCGATTTGATATATATCCGTGCATTAAAAATAGTGATTAAAACGTAACGGCGAAGGGCGTATGTACAGGTGAAATTATCAATATAATACAGCCGCCCTTTCGCGTACGTTTACAGGTCAGAGAATTACAACACACCCTGCCCAAGCATTGCATCTGCGACTTTCACGAAGCCTGCGATGTTAGCGCCTTGAACATAGTTTGTTTGTTTCTCCTCACCCCCAAATTCAACACAGTGTTGGTGAATATCCAGCATGATGTGATGTAAGCGAGCATCTACTTTTTCAGCTTTCCAACTGAGACGAGCCGCATTTTGCGCCATTTCTAAACCTGACGTTGCCACCCCACCCGCATTCGCGGCTTTACCTGGCGCAAACAAAACACCCGCTTCTAGGAACAACTCCGTTGCCGGAATAGTTGTTGGCATATTCGCCCCTTCTGCGACTGCTTTGACCCCATTTTTAATCAACACTTTTGCAGCATCAATATCTAGCTCATTTTGTGTTGCACAAGGTAACGCAATATCCACTGGCACATTCCACGGTTGCTGACCCGCTAAGTAAGTTAAACCAAACTCCTTGGCATACTCTTCAATGCGACCATAGTTATTTTTGATTTCTTCTAAACGAGCCAGTTTTTCTGTTGTAAAACCATCTTCATCCACCACAGTACCGCCTGAATCAGAAGCTGTGACAACTTTAGCACCCAGTTCCATGCATTTATCAATCGTATACTGTGCTACGTTACCTGAACCAGAAACAGCAACTCGCATACCATCAAAACCTAAGCCATGGCGTTTTAACATCGCATTAGTAAAGTAAACTAAACCATAGCCAGTCGCTTCTGGGCGGATCAAACTCCCACCGAAAGACAGACCTTTACCCGTAAATACACAAGAGGTGTCGTTAGACAGTTTTTTCATCATACCGGTCATGAAACCGACTTCACGTCCACCCACACCAATGTCCCCAGCAGGTACGTCAGTGTTTGAGCCAATATGGCGATATAATTCAGTCATCAAGGCTTGGCAAAAACGCATCACTTCACCATGGCTTTTCCCTTTAGGATCGAAGTCAGACCCCCCTTTGCCTCCGCCCATCGGTAATGTTGTTAACGCATTCTTCAGTGTTTGCTCAAAGCCTAAGAACTTCAGAATTGATAAGTTAACGGATGGGTGAAAGCGCATTCCACCTTTGAATGGCCCAATGGCTGAACTGAATTGAACACGCCAAGCACGGTTCACTTGCACTTTGCCGTGGTCATCAACCCAACATACGCGGAACTGAATAACGCGCTCAGGTTCAACGAAGCGTTCAAGTAATGCTTGGTCACGATACTTTGCATTTTGTTCTAAAAAAGGCCAAAGAGAAGTGAATACTTCCCGCACAGCTTGTAAAAACTCAGGCTGTGAAGGATCTCTTTTTTGGACAGACTCCAAGAACGAAGATAGTGATTGTGTCATCTATGTCTTCCTTTTTAACATGTAGTTGTTGTGATGTGCCTCACTCTTTCTTGTCATTATTTTTAGGAAATGTGAGGTTGATTTGTGTTTGCCTATTGAATATATCATTAGTTTGTATTCTAAATTCAAGGTTTTTTTTCACTGTAATGCAAAATAAATCGCTTGACCTGCCAATAACCACCTCGAAGTACATATTTTGTAACAAAAAAAACGCCTGCATAAGCAAGCGTTTTTAGTGAATAATTTTTCTAATTTAGCGATGTGACTTATTCTTCATCGTCATTTAATGGCACAATCAACATATCCACATGAACTGTATTGATTAGCTGACGAGCAGATGACATTAACTTGCTCCAGAAATCTTGGTGATGACCACAGACGACTAAATCCATATTATATTTTTTAATCGCATCAACCAGTACTTGGCCTAAATCACCACTACCGCTAAGAGTTTCTTGGATTTCATAATCTGCACCTGCAGACAAGTCCTTCAGAGCGTTACGAGTTTCATCCGTAATACGCTGTTGCATGTCACCAAGGTTGACATCAATAAGACCTGTGTAGAGGTCCGAATAGTTCACATCAACATGGATCATGGATACTTTGGCCCCGTAAGGTTTTGCCATAGAGACAGCCTTATCCAGTAATACTTTACTTTCAGGTGATAAATCTACCGCCACAAGAATATGTTTGTAAGCCATAAGTAAACTCCTTCCAAATGCTGATTATCCAGTGGTTATGCCTTCACCACATCTTTATGAATACTATACCTGCAAATTGTGATTATTAAGTGTTGCTTTGATCACATCTAAGCAGATTAACCTTTAAATCATCAGTTCATATAACATTTTATAAAACAATAACATCATTCATTCAATATTAATATATTTGCCTAAACAATTTGAGCTAAGGATACACTAAAATTGCGTAAAACATTCTCCCATGCTCTTTTATATTTTAGACGAACATACATAGAAACTACTGACAATTTTCTCAATATAAACAAATAGTCATCATAATTTTGTGCCCGCTGCACTTTTTTTAAGCAAGAATATATCCTACAATAAAAAAACTTAGTTTAAGTGCAACGTTTTGCTGTATTTCCTTTGTGACAATTGCAGTGAGCTAGGCGCAGTTGAACTTTGCTGGTCACTTCTCATTAATACAAGGCATGAAAATCAATAGCATTACGGTAAAGCGATAGCTTTGCTGCTGAGAGAACCAATCAAAAGGTCAATAGCCCCTAGGTTCTAAGGAGGGGATTATGTTCAGTATGATTGCATTGTTTTGGGCATTATGTATTTTATGTATCTTGAATATGATGCGGTATTTTTCTTCAATTCGTGTTTTATTGTCCATTTTAAGGGATTCAGACCCTCTGCTCTACCAATCCGTTGATGGTAATGGTTTTTTTACCACCCATGGTCAACTGAACAAACAGCTGCGATTGGTTAGGTACATCAATAATAAACAATATATTGACCACTACGACCCAGAAGTCATTTTACGCTGTGAGCGAATTCGTAAGCAATTTATGATGATAAGTAGACTTAGCATTCTTGTTGCTGTAAGCCTAATCTACTTATTAGTGACAGGTTAATAATATTCACCCACCTAACGATAAAAAAAGAGTGATGGCCTTACGGCCATCACTCTTTCGTATATTTATATTACTATGTTCATGTAACGTTTAAAGGCCCCATACAAACGATATGAAGCCAAGTTAAGCGCTGTTAGATAAACAGCAATGATAGCCAGTACAAACCGCCAGATAACACAATTGAGACAGGCAGAGTCAGTAGCCACGCTAAAGCAATGCTCTTGATGGTTTTAGTTTGCACACCACCACCGTCGACAACCATGGTACCAGCGACTGCTGAAGATAAAACTTGCGTCGTTGAAACAGGCATCCCAGTGTAACTTGCAACACCGATGGAAACCGCCGCCGTGACTTGCGCGGAAACACCTTGCGCATAAGTCATGCCTTTCTTACCAATTTTCTCACCAATGGTAACAGCAACGCGCTGCCAACCAAACATGGTACCTAACGATAACGCTAAGGCAACAGCAATGATGATCCAAAGTGGCGCATACTCAACGGTATACAGCAAGTCATTACTCAATTTTTTCAGTAAACTCGCATCTTTCGAACTCGTTTCTGGTAACTTAGCAACAGCATTTGCGGTATCAGAGATACACATCAATAAACGACGTGCATGATTACGTTGATCAGGCGTTAGCTCTTCATAGCTTTGAATGCCATCCAGCATGGTTTGCGCTTGATTTAAAATCGCACCAGTACGGGAACTATCACAGTGGAATTCACCACCGGGCTCATCGCTGCTTTCAGCCACCACAGGGGCATTTTCTATCGCATGGTTTAACGCTGGTTTATGTGTTTCATAGTATTGTTGCAGGTGGACAACCGCATCATGCGTTTTAGCGATATCATAGCCGTTTGAATTCATATTCATCACGAAGCCCGCTGGCGCAACACCAATTAGCACCAGCATGATAAGACCGATGCCTTTTTGGCCATCGTTCGCACCATGGGAGAAACTGACACCAACCGCAGATAAAATCAATGCAGTACGCGTCCAAAATGGTGGCTTACGCTTCCCATCTTTTTTCTCACGTTCTGCTGGGGTTAAGTGAATTCGACGACGTTTCTTTGTGCCACTCCAATAACGGCGCAAAAAGAAAATCATCAAACCAGCTATCACAAAACCAATTGCGGGAGATAAAATCAATGACATGAAAATACTGATCATTTTCGGTACGTTCAAGGCATCAACTACAGATGAATCAGTTACAATCGCGTTGGTTAAACCCACCCCGATAATCGCCCCGATCAGCGTATGTGAACTTGAAGCAGGGATACCTAAGTACCACGTTCCAAGGTTCCAAATGATTGCAGCCAGAAGCAATGAAAAAACCATTGCAAGGCCGTGAGCTGAGCTCACATTAAGCAAGAGGTCTGTTGGTAAGAGGTGGACAATTGCATACGCAACGCTCAACCCTCCCAGCAAGACACCGAAAAAGTTAAAAACCCCTGCCATGACAACTGCGAACTGAGCCCGCATTGCTCTGGTATAAATAACCGTTGCTACCGCGTTAGCGGTGTCATGGAAGCCATTTATAGCCTCATAGAACAGCACAAATAACAGTGCTAGAACTAATAATAGACCTGTATGAAATTCTAAACCTGTAAAAAGATGTAGCATAGACGTTAAGCCATTATATGTTGGACATGAACGCGGCGCATTATCAGTGACAAACGCTGGCGGTGGAAGCAAAATCTAACCTTTTTTTGATTTAACTACCCATCAAAAAAGTACCTCATAGTAATTACCCCATATATTTCAATAGATTGGCTTAAACAAATTTATTCTGAATTTTTGCAACTTTTTAACGATGTTTCCAGAAAATAATCATCATTTGCTATTTTTTGCCGAATTTCTCTAATTATAATACGTCCTACATACTTTTCATCAGTTCTACCTCAAAGCTTTACATTACAATCATGACAAGATGACGTAAAATATCTATGTTCATAATGTAATTATGCTTAAAATCAAATATATAGAGAACCTTATTGTGAAAAATATTGACGTTATTATTTTAGGTGCAGGTGCAGCAGGTTTATTTTGTGCCTCACTCGCTGGCAAACGAGGCTTAAATACGCTGGTGCTTGATAACGGAAAAAAACTCGGCAGAAAAATATTGATGTCCGGGGGTGGCAGGTGCAATTTTACAAACATGTACACAGAACATAGCAATTACCTTTCAAGTAACCCTCACTTTTGTAAGTCAGCACTTGCTCGCTACACACAATGGGATTTTATTGCCTTGGTCGCAAAATATAATATTGCTTACCATGAAAAAACATTAGGGCAGCTTTTTTGTGATAATAGCGCACAAGATATCGTCGATATGCTAAAAACTGAATGTGATTTACCAAATGTGGCTATCAAGCTACGCAGTGAAGTCACCGCCGTCGAAAAAACAGATAATGGTTTCTTAGTTACTATCAACGGGGAAAATGTGAGTGCCCACTCACTCGTTGTTGCAACCGGAGGGTTATCTATGCCCGGTCTCGGTGCAACACCCTTTGGTTATCGTCTCGCAGAACAGTTTGGGCATACCATTATTCCTACACGTGCAGCATTAGTGCCTTTTACTTTACACAAGCCACTGTTAGAAGCATTACAAGTACTTTCAGGTATATCCGTTCCTGCTGAGGTTACAGCAATGGATGGGACCGTATTTAAAGAAAATATCTTGTTTACCCACCGTGGTCTCTCTGGGCCTGCAATTTTGCAAATTTCTAGTTACTGGCTTCCTGGCGAGTATGTAAGTATTAACTTACTTCCTAACCTTTCATTAACAGACTTTATTATGGTAGAAAAACAAAAACACCCTAACCAATCACTTAAAAATACACTGGCTAAATTATTACCAAAACGGTTAATCGAGGTATTACAGGCGCTAGGGCAAATCCCTGAGTGTCCACTAAAGCAACTTAATCACCCTCAGGTTGAAGCACTACATAACACCTTACATCAATGGCAGGTACAACCTAATGGAACTGAAGGCTATCGTACCGCTGAAGTTACACTTGGTGGAGTGGACACACATGAAATTTCATCTAAAACGATGGAATCGCTTAAAGTATCTGGCTTGTATTTTATTGGTGAAGTCATGGATGTGACGGGTTGGTTAGGCGGCTATAATTTCCAGTGGGCATGGAGTTCAGCAGCAGCATGTGCTGAAAATTTACCTTAAACTGAACGCATAAAAATACGGTCATCCGAATTGGTGAGCGTGATATTGCTCACCATCAACCAAAACAATCTGCTCATTGCTTGATTAAAGCCATCACCGAAAAGTCCCAAGCGCGGCCGAGGTCATGATCGAATTAAAATAAGCAATCATCTCGGAAGACAGAACCGCCGTACACTTAACCCCCAATTTAAATTTTTCGAAATTGAAATTTATAATTAGATAGCTCTAATAATTCTAAACGCTTTAAGGTGGTTAGGTTACGCCATAGAACTCGGGTTTTTAATTCTCACTATACTCAATCAGCACTGTCTAAGACAGCCAATAAAGCCCTTACTTAACAAAGAACCATATTCATAACTATCCTTGAGATTTTCCCATGAAACTCTTTTTTAACCTTTCATGTTAGGAAGTCATGTAAAAAACCATTATCTATATTATTCCTTTATTATATATAACCTATAGACAGTTCTATAAGTTTAGATATTTTTTTATATTCAAACTTTCGTTCATTACTTGGGTGCTTAACCAGCTTTAAACTCACAGCGGTTGAACTATTAAAAATGTGTATTCTAACATACAGTAAAAAACCATTTACACCCTATTTAAATTATAAATAAGAGTGAGATTGCTAGACATTAACTTATTATCAATAATATTTAGTTAGTTTAAAATATGTTTTTTAGATATTAAATTTATATTTTTTATATTAAATGGCCCCTTTCGGGGCTATCGGTGTCATTATAAAATACTGAGATAGTATTATCGAGTTAGAGTAATTCGAGTACGCGATTTTAACATTTCATTTTGATCCTCTACTTTGTTTTCATCAAGTGCTTTTCTAGTCGCCTCAATAATGAAGGAACTAAGAGATAAGGAAGTATATCCGTTTTTTTTAAAGTATTGATATTTTTCTATATATTCAATTGGAATATTGATTAACTTTGCTTTTTTTAACATAAAATCACCATTGCGTTGATTTATAACCTTGTATGTATCTGTGTAGGAATGTGACTAACATCATCTAAATTTAAGGTGAAACAATATAAAACGATTAACAGTTCTAAACAAAAAATAAAAAGTAACAAATATTAAATATCAATATTATTCATGCATTTAGGAGAAGCCATCCATCTTCCCTAAAATCAACCGAATAGCTAGATTAGATACACACATTACCATAACTGGCTTTACATCTAACTCACTTTTAAAAATAGACCTCAGCCATTAGCAGCAATCATTAAATTATCTTTCATATCATAAACGAATAGTTAGTGTGCTTGATTTAATATTATAAATATATTTATAACCACTATAGAAATATTGATTTATATCCGAACCCCTTATCGGATATCAATACCGGTTCATTACCCGCACGGATAGCCCATTTATCAGGCACAGGCCCTCACAAGGTTCTAGCCTTTAGTGCTCCTTTCTGCGGTTTCCTATCTCTCTTAAGATTTCATTAAAGATACGGTCGAAACTATTTCTCATAGTATTAGTTTTTGACTCACTAACTATCTCACCTTTTGGTAAAAAATCGGCTGAGTCAAAATCTATCACAAAGAACTCGCCATTATTATATATGATATTCCCCTTATTTATGTCGTTATGTGAGATCCCATGACTTTGCAATAAAGAAGATAGTTTCTCAGATGGTTTACTCGTTTTAATTGCCGTCTCTATTTCTTCTAATAACACAGGGTTAGATAAGTCTTTAATACTACTTAATACATACCCATCTATTTTCTTCAATTTCACTGACACCGTTGCAGAACCATCTTTGTATGGAGTAACTCTTACTGTACCTGAACCTTTTCCATAATACCGATTAAATCCTTCTGCATTTTTTTTTGCTGAAGAGAGCCTACTTTTGTGAGTCTTATTAATTCTGCTCTTATAGATTTTGCTAACAAACCCATCCCCTATATCATAAACCTCACTTAAACTTCCTGTACCAATGACAACTGGTTGTATCTTAGATTGGTTTTTTATATGAGACATTGCCACTTTTTCTGGCATGCCAACACTTTCCATCATATTTTCTAGAGGCGTATTTATATAATTAAATCCTCGTTCCCTGCTAAAACAAACAGGGGTTATTTTCTTACTACCAAATATTTTTTTACCCGTAACCATAAACTGTGGCTCATCTATCCAACCCTGTGAGCTAATTAACTTGAAATAAACATTATCGTATTTTAGATAAAGTGTCCCTTTTTCTGACTCATATAATCCAGGATTAGTTTCAGATGGTTTAATCCCTCGGATTCGTCTTTCGGGGACCCCATTATTCCTGTTCTCATTAAGCTTGCTTATCAGCCCGTCAGAAAAATGTAAGCACGAAGAACCCGGTGATCGCCCCAGTCGACATGGTGAGTAGTTTACGGATAATTTCTTCTTTTCATTGACAATGAAATATCTTTTACCGAACCGAGACACCTTTATGTCAGCACTGTCAGTTTTTATAACACCACTTAAACTCGCACTCCTTCCATTTTCTGGGATGTAACGATAGAACTTATAACCAATTTTTATTGCATGAAAGGATCTTGCAGATGTTTGACTTGTTACGGTATAGATACCATGCTGATTTGGGCTTATTGAAACCAGTGTTTTTTTGTCTATGCTCCCATTTAATAGTTTACCTATCCTAAATGGGAAGTAAACTTTTTCACCTGATGTTTTAATGTACTTGGGAGTTCTTACCCATTGCTTATTTTTCAAAGAGTAAGATATTCTTCGGTGCTTACCATCAATATTAGTAAAATATCTACCATTTTTAATAATAAACTCTCTGTCAGTCCCTTTAATATTAACTGACAATTTGTTATTTTTAAAAGATAAGCCCTCAGGCACCCTTAACTGACCTTCAATTGTTTGTCCTTTTGAATCTTTTGGGGAGGTAGCTACGATGCTTTTACCCAAAGTAATAAGTTGGTCATTTACTTCAAATAAATCATCCGTATTCAGTTGTTGATTATCGATGCTATCCGCTATCATTCTGAATAGAGCCCCACCCAATCTTTGTGTAACCACAAGTGGCTGACTACCAGGTAGCAATGCTGTAATTGCCGATATCGTTTTGTCTACCTTTGAGGTTATCGATAAAAGATTTACCCTTTCTTCTGGGGTTGGGCATCCGTAATTATTATTATAATAATGAATAACCTGAGATTCCTTTGCAAGTTCACTTACTGGGTTCTTTAAAGTTTCACCAATCTGTCTGAATACATCTGGGCGGGATAAGTTTTGTCTTTTTTCAAAACACGAAGAATCCAACTTTACGGTTTTAACATCATCAGGTTCAGGTGGAGAGGTCGTCGTTTTCTGTTTAAAAACCGCATATCTAGATGACCGATTTTTTATAGGCAGCTTTTTTTCTTTATCTTGATATCCTGCTGCAGGTAATACACTGGCCTCTTGGATGGTCTCCCAGAAGTGATTACTGTTAGCCGATCGCTCAACATTTTCAGACATTGAAGGTTTCATTTCGCTCTCGGATACCGTTGTTGGGCTAGTTGCAACAACAGGGGTATAGGTTAACTGAACTTCGGTTAGCAACATTAGCAGTGGGGCTGCTATACCCTGTCGCGGATTTGTAGTCTGGTACGATGATCTGCTCAACTGTTCATGAGAATTGACAACTCTGCTAATACTTCGTCCTAAAAGGTGTATTTCATCCGGAATGGCTGAATGGTCAGAGTTTATGCCTCGAGTCTGTTCTATAGAGTTCATCCTAAAACTATTGTGCAGCTTATTCTGATAAGCTCCTGCTGTAACTCTGTACTGCAACGCTGATATTGGCATAATTAGTCCTTTTAATTAAAACGGCGTGCTTATCGGTATTTACGATTTTTGATTGCAGCCCCAAGACATACGTTTTTAATATCCTTTGAGAAATTTATAGGTAGCATGACGATTACAGATTGGTGAATAATAGACATCTACTGTCTCCCTATTTTTATCAATCACACGGTAAAGATAAAAGCATTTATCCGTTAACTTTCATATAGGTTTTATTAAGTTGCCATAAAAAGACAGCACAAATAAATTGATATGTTTTGATGATATCGTTCCAATCACATATTTAATCTAAAACTTATCATGAAAGCCAGTGGAATATCTATAGACCCTATATATTTAAGATAATAATTTATAGTGAAATATTTTTTGCTAATCAGAAAGTTAATTAATATTATATTTTTATACTAAAAAATAAAACTGGCTGAAATATAAATAAATATAACTCAGGGTATTACCTTATATCTTAAATTCTAAAACGCTTCAAAATACGCTTCTATTTTTATCATTGTAGAGGTTATATGAAACTCCCAGCTCCATTCATAGCCCAAGAAAACATAAAACAGATAACTTCACTAACCGATAGAGTGCTCCTTGATATTAATGGTACCCCAGCGTGGGTGGGGAACTATGCTTATGGTATGTGCTTAGCGATAGATACTGGCTTACAAAATATAAATACAAAATGGCTAATGCATGTTTGTTTATGGCTGGCATCTAAGTGCAGTTTTACTGATGATAGCCTTATTTTAGAATCTAACCGTTTATATTTACTACGTCATTACAGCAAAGAACTAAATCATCAGCAGTATAAAAAGCTAATATATCAACAGACTAAACTAGTTAAATGGCTATTTAAACACTATACAAACACGATATTAACCGATAATTAGAACTAATATAATGATAAGAATATTATTTGTTTTTATAACAATAGCTGCCTTACATTGCTATGGGGCTTTAGCATCGACAATACCATGGAAAAATGACTCACTTTTTTTTATTTCGAGTAGAGGAAATAAGCTTTCAGAAGTCCTACGTGATTTCGGAGCAAATTATAATATTCCTGTAATTGTGAGTAATCAAATAGATGATATTTTTGTCGGGACCATCCCTAAAATGCTCCCTGAATTAGCATTAAATAAGATTTCTCGTATGCATAAGCTCGCTTGGTACTATGATGGACAAGCACTTTATTTCTACAAAGCTCAAGAAGTAAGCTCCGAACTTATAGCTCCAACTTATTTAAATATAAATACTTTTATTCAGCAATTAAAAAACAGTAATATATTAGGTCAACCTTACTGCCAAGCTAGTATTATTTCTGCATCTAATACCCTACAAATACAAGGTGTTCCCATATGTATTCAACGCATTGAGGCAATGGCAACCCGTATTGATGCACAAAAATTAAATCAAGACCAAAACCAAGAAGAGATCCGTGTATTTCCTCTCAAGTACGCTAATGCAGCGGATGGAAATTATGAATATCGAGGCCAAAAAATTATTGTCCCCGGCATTATTAGTGTCCTAAAAGATATGGCTCAGGGCCGAACATTACCATTATTACAAAACCAAGGGCAACCATCTCCAACAGATAGCAATCTTCCTATGTTTTCTGTAGATCAAAGACAAAATGCAATTATTATTCGTGATAGAAAACTAACAATGCCACGCTATGCCTCACTCATAACTCAATTAGATAAAAAACCAGTTATTATCGAAATATCAGTGCTCATTGTTGATGTTAATGCCGAAGACTTAAGTACATTGGGCATTGATTGGTCAGCATCCGCCCAAATTGGCGGTGGAAATATAAGCTTAAATAATAACGGAATACCTGATACCAGCAGCTTCTCTTCTATCGTTTCTAATACTAGTAATTTTATGATTAAACTCAATGCACTTCAGCAAAATGCTAAAGCACAAATATTATCTCGCCCTTCAATTGTAACATTAGATAATAACCAAGCTGTTCTAGATAGGAGTATCACATTCCATACAAAACTCATAGCTGACAATACAGCAAAATTGGACTCGATATCAACAGGCTCATTATTACGGGTAACACCTCGGCTAATTGAAGAGCAGGGAAAAAAAGAAATCATGCTAACCCTATCAATTCAAGATGGTAGGCAAATCCATTCAACTAGTGAATTAGAACCACTACCTCAAACACTAAGTTCTGAAGTTTCTACCCAAACTCTTTTGCAAGCTGGGCAAAGCTTATTATTAGGTGGTTTTGTACAAGATGAGCATAGTGAGGGTGAACGCAGAATCCCATTGCTTAGTGATATTCCTATTATTGGAGGTTTATTTAACTCTTCTCAAAAAAATAATCGTAGCACAATACGCTTGTTTCTTATTAAAGCACAGCCAGCCAACCTATACCAATGATGAAACCTCTTTATAAATTAAAATGGCTAAGTGGAATATTAGCGGGTCGAGAATTAGCACTCCCACTCGGTGAAATTCGCTTAGGGGGAGAAACACCTGATATCGCCTTACCACTAGAGTTAAATGCGGAAACACTATTGATCGTGAATGAACAAGGCATTCGCTTGTCTCAGCCTGTTCCCCTTTGGGTAGATGGGTTGCCTTGGGAAACTAATGAGCTATTGCCTCAAAAAAGAGTGATAGACCTCGCTGGATTAGTCTTTATATTTGGAGATATAGAACAACCATTACCAACATTAGCAATTCCGCTAAGAAGAAATAAAAATAAAACTCACGTTGTTACACTAACAATAGCCATCATTTTTTTATTCTTAGTACTCCTTGCTATAGGGATCTCAACTGACATATCTCCAGAAAATGAGGAGCCATTTGATAAAGTTATTTGGTTAGAGCAACAAATGAAACAACCAGATCACCTAGGTTTGCAAGCAAGCTTTGATAATAATGGCATAATTCATCTCAGCGGCGTATCAGTTTCAAAAAATACGATTTATCAACTACAAGAGCAATTCGCCCAATTTGGTTTCTCCTTTTATAATAAAAGCATCGATGTTAGCACACTACATAACCTAGTTCGTCAAACACTAGAAATGAATGGTTATCATGATATTGATATTACTCAAGGTAATAGCTTAGATAGCGTGAAAATTTATGGTGATATTCAATTTGATAATCATTGGCAGCAAACACAAGCTCAAATAAATCAAATTAGTTTATTAAAAAGTTGGGTTGTCATTAATGACCGCTCAGAAGAATTTAAAAAAACACTTCATTTTCTTGATTCAGAATCACTTTTAGAGGGACTGAATATTTCAATTGAAAATAATAAATTATTAGTTAGCGGAAAAGTTCCAGATAAAGATTTAGAAAAATTAAATATTATCATTAGTGATTTCAATAAGTCACAAAAAACAAGAATGAAAATAAACTATCAAAATATTCCTAACAAAAATATTATTGATGAATTTTTACCTGGGAAAATTATAAGTATTGGAGGTAATGATGAATATATTTACCTACAACTATCTAACAATATGAGACTATATAAAGGAAGTATTTTACCAAATGGCTATAAGGTGTATTCTCTCAGTATGAATACTCTAATGTTAATATATAAACAAAATTTTTTATCAATTCCAATTAACCTTTAAATATAAAAAAATGTCACAGTTAACAAGTTTAGAACGTAAATTAAAACAAGATAAATCAGGTGGTTATCGTGATGGCTTATTATTCAGAATCAATGCTTCTAAAGAAGACCTGACTAATAGACTGAATGAAACAAACAATTCAATATTGAGAGAGAAAATATACCATATCTTAAACTCTCATTACCAAGTAGAAGAAATCATTGTCATAATATGGAAACGTTATCATCCGGAGGTACTGAATGTATATTGATTTAGCTGAATTAGTTACTAGTGCAATTAGCCATATAGGGCGTGAAGATATACTTCAAAATAATAAAATTGATAACCACTCTGCAATCACTATTAGTTTACATGAGATGCCTGACATTAATATATTCACGGTAGATGAGATGCCCATGATATGGTCAGTATTAAGCCCCAAAGATGAGCTGAATACTGCTTTACATAGTGAAATAATATTGTCAAAATTAATGGATAATACTAACCAATATTTTTACTTTGGGCAGCCTGCCTTATTAAATATTAATGACTATATAGAATTGAGAGCTGTTTTTTCACCTTTTGCTTTAAAAAATGGAGAATCCGCAGCAGATGCAATAAATACTTTCGTCTCTTTCATGAGTAAAATTATTAATTTATGTAAACAGTAAAACCAAATAGAAATTTCATTATAACTTAGCCCGATCTTTTTTATATTTAAAATATAAAAATACATTTAAAATGATAAATGATTAGTCGATAAATCATTTATCATTTATCATTTATCATTTACATATTAATTTAAATAAATAAAAATTAGCAATAAAGAGATATTTGCTCTAATAAAATATGCTTATCTTTCTCAGACCATTCACCAATTTTAACTTTGCTCTCTAAGTACTGGCAAGCATCATAAATACCATTTATACCTGTCAACGCTGCGCACCCTTTTATTGAATGCAATACTGCTAAAAATTTATTTCCCTGTTTTTCATGCCATGCAATTTCAATTTGCGTTGAAAACTGTTCAAATGTTGATTTAAACCTAGACCTCAAATCATCACATTCATTGATATTAATTATGGCATCATTTTTTCTTTTATTTTGAGCTAATTCAATCCCCCTTCCCAACTGAATCATAATAACTTTTTCAATAAGATCAGACAATCTATCAATATTAAATGGCTTCAATAAACAATCATTAAACTTCACATTTGTATTATCATTATACTGTATACCTCTATCCCCCGCTGTTGTGGCAATAATAGGAGTGTCATTGTCTAATATTTCATTTTCTAATGTTCTCCAACGTAAAAGCGTTTCAAACCCATTTTGCATTGGCATATTCAAATCCATTAGAACCATGTCATAAATGTTTTTTTTGCCTAAATCAATAGCTATAGAACCAGAACTTGCTAAATCTACTTGATGCCCCATATTTTCCAATATTATTTTTATTATATTTTGATTCAGGGAAACATCATCAACAACTAAAATTTTTAATGACCATAAAGTAGAAGACGCTAAGTTATGTTGCTTCCCTTTATGTTTCCTATTAAATCCAGATGAATTATTACAAAAAAAGCCAGATGGGACATTAAAATCTGAATAGTCTAATAACTTGCTCTTTCCTAAGTTCAGATTAATTTCCCATAAACGTAATTGTTGACCAAAGCCAATATATTTTATAGCTGATGAATTAAACACTTTCCTTAAACACTCATCGCTTTTCATTGGAATATATAATTTAAAATGAGTTCCTTTCCCTAACTGACTTTGTATTTTTATTTTACCATTCATTAGCTTAATAAGATTTGCTGATATGCTTAACCCTAACCCACTGCCATTTTCATTTAAATTCACCTTAAAGAATGGTTTAAATATTTTATTTTGTTGGCTGATATCAATACCTATTCCAGTATCAATAATATCGAAAACTAAATTAGATTTATCTATACCTACTTTAATCTTTATAGAACCTTCAGTTGTAAATTTAATCGCATTTCCAATTAGATTAATAAGTATTTGCATTAAACTTATTTGGCTTACCCTTACCTTTTTAGGAGTATCTGGATAAATATACGTTGATAACGCTAATCCTTTTCTTTTTGCCTCAAAACTAACAATGACCATGACCTTATCAATAAGCTCAAATAAATCAACCAATTCATAACCTAAGTTATAGTTTATCTCTTTAAAATTGAATGAATTATTAATAACATCTAGCATATAATCAGCAGATGTACGCATGATTGCTAATAAATTTTGTTGCTGATGTGTTGGTGATGTCTGTTGCAATAACTCTAAAGCACCAATAATACCATTCATCGGGGTTCTTATTTCATGAATAATACTTTCGCTTATTTCAGCCATATGATCTTTTTTCATTGGTTTACCTATAATTTTACAGACAGAGATTATAAAAATATCATCTAATAATCTATAGCCCTGAGATATTCAGTCAGAATTAATTTTTCTCCCATACATTTTTGGTATAATACAAAACAATAAATCATTCACAAATACAAATAGTAACAAAACAAAATTAAATAATATGTCACCCGCCAGATAATTTTCTTGATAAATATCATTCCTTGTAAAAAAATGAAATTATCAATAAGTATACAACATGAATTTTAATTATGATTAAATTTAAAAAAGCAACAAAAAAAGTAATATTTGAATATACTTGAAATATCACTAATATAACTTATCAATATAGAAATGATAAAATTAATTTTGTAATTACTTTATTGAAACACACAAAACAATTACTATATTTAACTGTTAACTATAATTACATTCACCTCATAAACATTTTAATCAGGATAATATCACAAATAAAACATGGAATTATTTCTAGCATAAATAAAAATACGATATTTATATTAATATACAGTTACACTTTAGCGTAACCAACCATATAAATTAACAACTTATCCATAAAAAATAAACATTGAACAATGGTGAGGGAACTAAAAGCCTTATAAACTCAGGCTTTTACCTTATACTCAAAAACAGCATCCAACTTCATAATATCATTCACATGATATTTCTGGAATTTTTAGATGCCTTTATTAGACCAGCCATTACAATTGATTCTTATATTATTTATGCTATCTATTTTTCCTTTAGCTCTCGTATTAGGTTCGTCATTCCTAAAAATAGCGATTGTATTTTCTTTACTGCGTAATGCATTAGGTATCCAGCAAACACCACCAAATATCGCAATCTATGGCTTAGCACTCGTCTTAACCTTATTTACAATGGCCCCTATTATTCTTGCTATCCAAAGTAATTTAATTAATGAGCCTATAGAAATAGAATCACCGCTATTTATTCAGAAAGTTGAAAGAAATATATTATTACCTTATAGAGAGTTTCTTAAAAAAAATACAGACCCTGAACAACAATTTTTTTTTGCCAATATCGGTCATCAAATTTGGCCTGAAAAGTATCATGATAAAATTCCAGATGAATCTTTACTTATCCTACTCCCCGCTTTTACCGTTAGCCAACTTATTGAAGCCTTTAAAATAGGTTTATTGTTATTCCTACCGTTCATTGCAATCGACTTAATTGTTTCCAATGTATTACTCGCAATGGGAATGATGATGGTTTCGCCGATGACAATATCTATGCCCTTAAAACTATTAATTTTTGTATTGATGGGGGGCTGGGAAAAATTACTTAGGCAACTGATTCTTTCATTTTCGTAACACTAAGGCCATAAATAATGAGTGAAACTATGGTAATCCAATTAGCAAAACAAATGATGTGGCTTGTTTTACTTTTATCTTTACCTGTCGTCGTCGTCGCATCATGTGTGGGAATTTTAATTAGTTTGTTACAAGCATTAACCCAAATACAAGAACAGACAATTCAATTTCTTGTCAAGTTAATTGCTGTTTCTATTACACTTGCAATCAGCTATCGCTGGATGGGTGACGTAATTCTTACTTATGCAGATCAAGTTTTTGACATGATACTTCATATGAGGGAGTAAGCTCTTGACCATCTGGATTGAATACCTACCCATCCTTGGACTAAGCATGTTACGCTGCTTAGGTGTTTTTCTTCTTGTTCCTTTGCTGAATAGCTCTAACCTAGGCGGTACTTTAGTTAGGAACTCACTACTTTTAGTGATTATATTACCTATTGCTTATATGTACCCCAATTGGACCCAATCTAACCTTAATATTAGTGGATACTTATGGTTAATTATTAGTGAGGTGAGCATTGGGTTAATACTCGGTTTTTGTGCTGCAATTCCCTTTTGGGCAATGGATGCAGCAGGAACAATAATAGATACCATGCGCGGTTCTTCAATGGCAAGTATCATTAACCCATTATTAGGGCAACAATCCTCGCTATTTGGAGTGTTATTTAGCCAAGTATTTAATGTTATTTTTCTTATTAGTGGAGGTTTTAACCAACTAATAGCAGCTATCTATAATTCCTATATTTCTATCCCACCAGCCAGTACATTAAATTATCATATTGATGCTTTTTCTTTTATCTCCAGTTTATGGCAACTCATGTATGAACTAGGTATTCGCTTTGCAATGCCAGCCATAGTCGTCATCGTCTTAGTTGATATGGCTTTAGGGTTAATTAACCGCTCAGCGCAACAACTTAATGTTTTCTTCTTAGCGATGCCAATCAAAAGTGCATTCTCCTTATTAATGCTGATTATCTGCTTCAGTTTTGCGTTCCAACATTTATTGGCCTATAGCCTAGACTATTTGAATATCAGCCTAAATTTATGGGACTTTTTCAATGAGTGAGAAAACAGAAAAGCCCACATCGAAGAAAATCAAAGATGCGCGAAAAAAAGGCCAAGTAGCGAAAAGTAATGAAATAACCAGCGGTATGCAGCTAGTCATTTTACTGACTTATTTTAGTTTTGAAGGCCCTGAACTTTGGAATGCCTTAAAATTGATGATTAATACTAATATTAATTTTATTAACAATGATAGTCATTTAGCGATTGGCCAGTGGCTAAATACTTTCTCTTCTATCGTGATCCGTTTTACTGGTGGTTTAGCCGGCGTTATCATATTGACGTCTGTTTTTACCATAATGGCTCAAGTTGGGCCATTATTGGCAACAGAAGCGTTAACACCATCATTTAAAAAACTCAATATATTATCTAATTCAAAACAGATGTTCTCAATGCAGAATCTATTTGAATTTGTTAAATCTATATTTAAAACAGTAACACTAGCACTTATTTTTTACTTGTTACTAGCTCAAAACACTAATTCAATACAGTTTTTACCTTTGAACCCTGTTATTAATGGCGTTATTTTATGTATTCATTTACTTTACTGGATGATTTTAACTCTAATTGGATTCTATATTATATTTGGTATTGCTGACTTCGCATTTCAGAGATATAACAACACCAAGAAATTGATGATGTCTATTGATGAAATTAAAAAAGAATATAAAAATAGTGAAGGTAACCCTGAATTAAAAAGCAAACGGAAAGCAATACACCGAGAAATTCAAAGTGGGAGCTTATCTAAAAATGTCGCTAAATCAACAGTCGTGATTAAGAACCCAACACATGTTGCAGTATGTCTGTATTATAAAATTAATGAAACACCATTACCGAAAGTCATTGAAGTCGGCTTTAATAGCCGAGCCTTAAATATTATTAGGTTTGCAGAGAAATCAGGAGTACCTATTGTAGAGAGTATTGATTTAGCCCGTGCATTAGCGAAGAAAACCTCAGTAGGTCATTATATTCACCCAAGCTTATTTGAACCTGTCGCTAATATTTTGCGTATGGTTATGAATTTAAGCTATGAAAAAGAAAACCCCAAAAATGAAGATTAAACTCATTCTTTTAATAATACCGTGTATGGCGCTAATCGCTTGTACTACCGTAAAAAAAGAGCCTAATAATGAGCGTCCATTAATTAATGATAACACATTGAATTTAAACAATAAAAATACGGAAAACACTTTAACCTGGAGTGAGTTTTTTGACGAAATCTCTTCCAACTCCGAATTGAAAATTATGGAGTCAAATTTAGATGAATATAATAATAGCCTTGAAAGTAAAATAAACAACACATTGATTAATAAAGAAAAAAATATCGACAATATAAATCTAAATAAGGTTTCAGAGGAGAGAAATGATATATATAAATTTAATGAAGATGACGAAGCAGATGAATTACTTGATATTGAACCAATATCAGAAAATAACACTAATATAGCAAATAAATTAATTTCATTATTTTTATCATCACCGCCCACAGACAATCATCATTTATCACCTGATGATGAAATTTAATTTATTGACTGCTTGTTAGCCTATTGCCTCAACAAGCAGTCAAGCTTAACCAGCCACTATAAAATCAATTAGCATAATGTATCTATTCTAACCGCTAATCGTTCCCCTATGCGTAATAGTGTACCAAAAGCAAAAATACGATGACCAACTTTTAATGAAACAGGTGTATTATAATGTTTTTCACTTTCAAATAAGTACCCCGGCCGGATCTGGCTTAGCTCATTAATTGAAATATTCAAATTAGCAACTTCCACTGAAACAGGAATCAATGTATTTGAAATTTGATTATCTGTATTGGCTAAGCTATCTGTAGGTATATCAATCCAGTCATCAAAAGTATCCATTAATGTCTCCACGCTAAATATGCCTGACTCGCCATCTTGACAAACAATGGCAAGTGGCCGATGAGTAAAAAGAAAAAACTCCCCACGAGTAATCTCTGCTTGCTGTTGAAGCACCAGCGCATTACCTTCTTGTATAGAATATATTTGCTGACTATTTAATAAACACCAACCCGCCACTAACTTTGCCCCAATCATAATTGGCGAGCTTATTTCTTGTTCATCAGTTATCGAACCGTTCTCTATGAGTACCTCTAACCAGCTATCAGGGGCTTCAATAACGTGAAAATTAAGTATTCTATTATGATGTTTCGCACACAACTGCCACCCCACGCCTTGCGGTAAAGAGCCCGTGCTTATCTGTTTAACTGTTGGCCACTGAAAATCATCAATATCAATGCATGCCTTGAGAGTATCTATTGTCCATATCGCGAGTACGTCCTTAAACTCATCAGAAACCATAGAAAATGATGGAATAGCAAGTACTGGACTAACCCATTGACACCATTCATTTTCATCTACCCAAAAATCAATAGAATTACCATTTATACAAGTTGTCAGTAACAAACCGATTGCCAAATTCCGATGCTCAAATGTTAAAGATAGAGTTCCTTCATCGCCGATTAATTGACAACCTGTACCTACTGCACGAATAAGTTTTGCTGTTCTATTATTAATTTCAGGTATCGGCATGATTAACCTTTAAAAAAATCGAGCAATTAAATTTTATCGAAAGCCCCCTTTTTATTTGCTCAATAATTTTATTCAACTCTTGATTATATAAAGAAGTATTCAAATAAAGACAAATAGATATACCTACCTCATTATAATCAGCCTCAATAATCATCCCTGCTAATGGGCCATTTGTTAAACACCACTTTAATTGATTATTTTGATTGTTAGAACAATTCAACGATAATTTTTTCAGTAACTGCTCACATAATTCAGCGCTATTTGACACATCTATATAACTTAAACACTTTCGTTCTTGTGTTATATCATTATTATTGACCCCTCCTTTTATTGGAATAGTCAATAATTCTTCAAACTGATGTTGAGCATCTTGGTGAGATGCCGTATCGTCCATACCATTATTTAATATAATAACATTGCGGCGTGATGACATTACTTTAGTACACATAGTTTATTCCATTAGGAGTTTTAGTTTTTCTTGCTCGATTATATTTTCTTGTAATAAACTTAATTGTTGTTCTTTTTCTATCTGTAATTCACTGTATATTCTTTTAGCCATACTACTTTTTTGTAGAATTGCCTGATCTTGCAGGTAATAATTTGTCAACGTAGTGCGATACTCTCTAATAGCACTGGGTGTCAGTAATTGTTCATGTGAACCATAATGTTTCCATTGCTCACAGAGTTCCTCCCTGAGTTTCATCAAACTTTCATTAACCTGAATTTGCTCACTTATCTGTTGATTTAATTGCGTTAAAATAGAACGAAGTCGCGTTTCACGGCGCTTTTTTAAAGCAAATAAAGCCGTTAAGGTTGTTTGATAATTTTGCATAACATATCCAGTGTATCTTGGAACTTAACCCGCTCATCGGTTGGTTGGCAAAGAAACTCCCTGATTATTGGCCTTTTCATTAATGCTTCATCGGATTCAGGGTCTTGCCCTGTTTGATACTCACCAACACGGACTAACAGTTCAATGTCTTTCCAAGCAGCTTGTAATTTTCTCAATTTCCCTGCATTTTTACGGTGCTGCTCACTGGTAACCTGCCCCATAACTCGGCTAATACTCGCATTGATGTCAATCGCAGGGTAATGATTTTCCTGCGCTAGTTTTCGCGAAAGAACTATATGTCCATCTAGAATTGAACGAACCTCATCTGAAACGGGCTCATTCATGTTATCGCCCTCAACAAGGACAGTATAAATAGCGGTAATACTTCCTGATTCAGCTCGCCCAGCTCGCTCTAATAGACGGGGTAATTGAGCATAAAAACTGGGGGGATATCCACCCGATGTAGCACACTCCCCCGCAGCAAGCCCTATTTCCCTTGATGCGCGGGCAAAACGTGTTAATGAATCCATCATTAACAACACATTTTTCCCTTGGTCGCGAAAATATTCAGCGATTGTTGTTGCCGTATATGCAGCTTTCAAACGCTCTAGCGCAGATCTATCAGAGGTCGCAATAACTATCACACAACGCTTCAATGCTTGCGGGGTTAAAGTGTGCTCTAAAAACTCACGAACTTCTCGTCCCCTTTCACCAATCAAAGCCAATACAATAATGTCAGACTCACACCCTTCACTAATCATGCCTAACAAGGTACTTTTGCCACACCCTGCCGCCGCAAAAATACCTATTCGCTGCCCTATCCCACAAGCCAATAACCCGTCAATCGCACGCACACCTAATGGCAAGTGCGTGTCAATAATTTGCCGAAGGAGAGGATTGGGTACATCAGCGTTCAGAGTTCGATACTCTCCATATTGAGGTAGATTGGAGTGATCAAGCGGTCGACCTAAACCATCAAGTACACGGCCAAGCAAAAAGTCACCAACACAAATTTGGTAACAATGCCCTGTAGGAATAACATCCGACCCAACGGTAACTCCCAGAGGCTCAGAAAAAGGGGATAACAATGCATAATCACCATCAATAGAAACGACCTCAGCATCAATACCGCTAGGTTTTAAGTGGCAAAACTCAGCAAGGCTGACACCTGGTAATGATGCACGTAACAATGTTGGGCCAATTTTAACGATTTTCCCCGTTAGTCGAACACTTAAGCTTTCGCTATTTACAGGGAACTTTAAACGTTCAAACAATGTATTATAAATAATATTATAATCGGGCTGACGCATTACTCATGTTCCCCAATAAGATCAATATTACCAATAATACGTAGTTCAGCATCTTCACCAATCTCTTGGAATGAGAGTACCTTTAACCCATAAAACTCCCGTTCAATAACTTTACGGAGGAAACGCCTCACATCAATTGTCGTTATTAGCACATTTTGAGTTTGATAATTATTCTGAGTCACCTCTTTAATCTTTTCTATTAGCCTTTCACTAAAGTTAGGCTCTAATGAAGAATAAGAACCTGAAGCAGTTTGCCGAATAGCTTCACGAATATGATTCTCAATATTATCACCAATAACCCAACCACTGATCCACGGCTGCCCTATACTATGTCTAGCGATAATATGCCTACGTAAGCCAATTCGCACATACTCAGTTATCATGACAGGGTCTTTTTCTCGAGGGCTCCACTCAATCAATGACTCAAAGATTGTGCGTAGATCACGAATAGATATATTTTCTAAAACTAAACGCTGAAGTATATCTGCAATACGCCCAATAGGTAATTGCCTCTGTATTTCCTTAACTAAATCAGCATATTTCCCTTCCATTGCATCCATCAGAAAACGTGTTTCCTGCACGCCTATAAATTCTTTTGCATTGCGGTCGACTACAATTGATAAACAATGAATAATTGTCGCTTCATCTTGATAAAGCGTAATATTCATGGCTGATAATACGTCTTTATTATCAGGTGAAACCCACTGTAATGATTGATTACCACCGAACGATAGTTTATCTCTCTGTTTAGCTTGGGTAATATCTGGTGAACTAATATCGGCTAACATCAGGCCTTTAGGTAAAATGATATCGAGGACAACCTCCTGATATAATAAAATCTTTAAAGAACCAGAGGGTAAATTATTATCTACTTGTAAATTAATCTCCGGCAAAGGGATACCAATTTGCTCAAACTTTTGGAAACGGAAGATATCAATTTGAGAAGCCAATATATTCTTATTGCAGCAATCTTTAGCCATCCGGATAATTAATGGGGTTGAACCGGGGCTGATAGTTTGGTTAGCTGAACTACCACTTAAATCTGAATTGATATATTCATCCTGTTCCGTCGCCGTTCTTTTTTTAGTAAAAAATGAAATTGCAAAGACAATAGCTGATAGAATAAAGAAATAAACCGTTGGGAAACCAGGTAAAAAACCAAATACCAGTAAAATAGCACAGGTTAATACGACTGCTTGCGATTGCTTACTTATTTGCATAACCAAATCACCCGCAAGGTTATTTTTTTCTTCTCCAGATATACGGGTCACAATAATCCCAGCAGTGATCGATATTAATAAAGCAGGTATTTGGCTGATCAAACCGTCACCAATAGAAAGAATCGCATAAGTAGAAAATGCAGTACTAGCACTCATATCATGCACCATCACACCAACAGCTGTTCCTCCTAATATATTCACTAATATAATGATAATACCCGCGATAGCATCGCCCTTAACAAATTTCATAGCACCATCCATAGCACCAAAAAGCTGACTTTCTTTTTGGACTAAACCGCGTAACCTCCGTGCCTCATCGGCATCAATAGTGCCTGCACGTAAATCACCATCAATACTCATTTGTTTACCTGGCATTGCATCCAATGAAAAACGAGCACTAACTTCTGCAACACGCTCAGAGCCTTTAGTTATCACGATAAACTGCACGATAGTAATGATCATAAAAACAATAAGCCCTACGCCTAAATTACCACCAACAGCAAATTTACCAAATGTATCAATAATATCGCCGGCGTCTGCTTGTAAGAGGATCAGCCTAGTCGTGCTAATTGTTAAAGATAAGCGATACAAAGTGGTAATTAATAACACCGCAGGAAAAGTCGAGAATTCTAATGGGCTTTTAATATAAATGGCCATCATCATTAAGAGAATGGATATCATTAGGTTCAGTGCAATAAGGAAATCAATTAGCCCTGTTGGTAACGGGATAATCATCATAAATATAGCGACTAACAACAAAATAACGAGAAAAATATCTTGTCGGCGAGAAATAACGATTAAAAATTGCCTAATAAATTCCATTATTTTAATCCGATAGCCTCATCAAGTAAGCGTTGCATTGTTTTAAAACAATAAACCCAATGAGAAATAGAGCTCGTTGTATTTAATTTACAACTTAGCATTTGATAACCTCCCCCTACCCAAGGACGTAATAATGTCCCCTTAGTCCTCGCAGGGATGCGTTGTGTTAATAATTTCTCTAATATATTTTCTTGATAAACAAGCTCTACCTTTTTACCTACGGTAAGAATGATATTATTGTTGATATATTCAATATAAAAACGATAACATGGATGTAAAAACTCCATTTTTGCAGAAATACCATCACTAGGTAATTCAACCAGCTGCAAAAACCTTTCTAACCACCGTTTTGTTTGTAATTCCATCTACATTCTTAAAAAGAAATTTAAAATAAAGGTATTTTTCATTATTATTAACATATTCTAATAAAACTTAGATAGATATAATCAGGTATTTACCTGATAAAAACGAAAAAAGTCACTATTCTAATTCATTTAATTGTTGTAAGTATTCAATAAATACACTAATAACCATTTCTCGTTGGTCGTAATCCGAAAAGCAGTCATCCGGTAATAATTTGATTAACTCCATTAATCCTCTAGCATATTTATACTGTTTTTCTGATGTCTGTAAACTAATTTTACTTTCTAGCCAATCAGAATATAACCAAGATTGTTGTACTATTTCCAATAATAAGCAGGTCACATGCTTATCTGTTATATTTGGTAAATCTAGGGAGTTTGCTAAATGTTTGCTTTGTACTTCGATAGTTAAAAACTGCAATAACCATTTTAAATCAGTAATCACTGCCGCTAGGCGAATATCCGTTGCCTTATAACCTGCTGAGAGCTCAAAAGATAAAGTACGAATAAGTGTTCTTAGCTGTTGTTGACTACCTTCAAATTGACTAAATTGTTTAAACCAATAAAGTAATTCAGGTTGGTTACTTGTTGCTTGCTGATATAAAAAACGTAATTCACCTAATGCTTGTGGGGTAACAGCACCGCACTCTAAATGCGTAAATAGTTTTAAAACCCACTCATTATCTCCTGCCATCACTTTTTCTAGTGTTTGTTTCAGTACATGGCTAGAGGATTGATCATTTTCTTTTTCATTTAACATACTAGCAAGTAGCAAAATACATTCGGCAGTATCTAAATGATGCCGTTGAAAACTATTCAGAAGGTCGTCAATCTCTTCAACCTTAGTTACTCCGCCAATTCGATGGCGCAACTCTCCCACACTTGTAGGGTCTGAATCCTCTAAGTTTTTGGCTAGACGCTGCAACATGCTGCGGGTTGGACGTTCAGATACTCTAGGGTTATGACCACCTCTCATTCGCACAAAGTTGCCAATGGCTAACCCAATGTTTCCTTGGGTTTCTTGTATCAAATAACCATCAGAGAGATAACTATCAAGTTCAGGAACTTCTGTATTCAATTGATTTTGCGCTATTTCAAGAGCTGATTGTGCAGGGATGACTTGCGTCACTAATTTTCTTTGTTCATTTTGGCGCGTCAACTCAATATTTTGTTGGGCCAATTGCTGGTTTTTCACTAAAGAGAGTCGCGGGTCTATAGATTCTACTTTAACAGGCATTACATGTTTCCTCTTCAGCTAATAACAAATGTGCACAAATTGATTCTAATTGTTCTTTCAGATTAATATGGAGATTAAATAAAGATGATGAAAGCAATGCCTCATCTTTGTCTTTCGTCTCATCAACTTGAATATGTAGCCACGGGTAACCAGAAAAAAGCTTTATTAATTTATTGTACTGACTAGGATGAATATAAAGCGTTGCTGACTTTTCATTCTTTATTTCCTCTAGTTTAGTGCGAAGCTGATTGAACAATAATCCAGTACTATCATTTTCAATAAAAAACATATCAAGCACGCTAACTAGCACTTCCCTTAAACGTGGCTCCAAACACATTAAAATGTTTTGTTCTAGTTGATGTTCTGACACTAACCACTCAATAGACTCAGTAGCAATCTTCTGCCTAATCAATGGAGCTTCCTCTTCCAATAAAGCCATGCCTTCTTGATAAGCTAGTTCTCGTAAGCTCTGACATTCCTGTTTTGTTTCATCTAGATATTTTTGAGACTCTTGATAGATAATTTGAGCTTTTTGTTGGGCTATTTCTATAATATTGTTTGCAGAAAAACAGTTTATTAACTCCTCTGTCGGAATAATAGGCCCAAATACAGGTAAGTCAGGCAATGAAATTACAGGAACTGAAATCACCTTCATAAAAAACGCCCAATACGTAATAGCCAAGGAAAAATACTACCAAGACGGGGGGCTTCTTGGGGCGGGTAATTTGGAAAGGTTGTTTTCAACGCGTGATAGACCACACAATCGGTTTTCTCTGCATACCACCAACTTAGTCCTATCCCTTGGGCTTTCTCGATGAAATCCTCTTCAGAATAAATAACCTGAGAAGGAGAATGATAGAAGGTCCCTATTGCCAATAGCTGCTCACACCCCTGCTCACCGAAAATATCCGTCAAACGGCAACGATATCGACGAAGTACCAGATAATCAGGGCAAGCTAATACCAGAATCCCCATCGCAAGAAACAACTTCATTAAACGTGTTTCTAATGCCAAAATTTGATACTGACGTGGTTCAAGCTGCTTTAATATAGGAGAAAAAGATAAGTCTTTGCGGCGAAGAATCATGTTATCTATTGCGCCTTGGCAAGATGGAGATTGCTGATACACCTGTTGCCATTGAGATAACTCGAATGCTCTCCACCAAGATGCATGCATCCATTTACCTGGACGCCATACCAACTCATGTAATCGTTGTTGTTCAACCTCAATAATATTATTCATATATTAGGTCTATTTCTTAATACAATTAATAATACAATAGCACTGGTCATTATGGCTGCCACAACTATCCAGGGAAGGTACTTTCGCCATTCCCAGCCATTTTTGGTCTTATCCAGAAACTTCGCCTGTTTATGTCGATAATCAGCCATTTGCATAACGATACTGATATTTTCTACTGTTAAATTTGAGATAGATTTTTGGACCATTCTACGAATTTCTGGCTCTCTACTTTGCATATTGATACCCGGCGCATGCTTAATAAATATTGAAGCGGTAGGCGGCGGTATTTCACGACGATTTACATTGGTACTTTCCGATATAGCAACTTGAGCAATAATAACCCCATCCATACTCAGTAGCATTTTTTCTATATTTTGTTCTTTTAAATAAGTTATTTTTGCCTGTTCTTGTGCTGGAGAAGTGACTAACTGCCCCGGAGGAAATAAATCAGCAATATTTTCTGTTCGTTTATTAGGTAGACCTTGCTGGCGTAATACTTCAACTGCATTGGCAAAATCATCTTTTTCTACATTAATAGTAACGCCGCTTCCCTTAATAATGTTTTTTTCTGCATCAATATTTCTCAGCATCAATAAAGCAATCATCTGATTTGCTTCTTCTTCAGATAAGTCACTATAAAGCTCAACTTTACAACCCGTTAAAAAAAATAAAATTAACACGATAGAACTAAAACGAATAAAAAACTTCATTATTGCATACTTACCAGTTTATTAATTCCTTGAGATAGCTGCCCAGTCACTTTTGCAATTAAATCCACTTCCACCATAGCATTTTTAAGAAAAGATTGTGCCGTTAACATAGTTGCCGGGTTATTCAGAACATCGACAGTTGCTCGTGCATTATTAATTGTATTTGAAATTGACAATGATTTATCTTGTAATGAAGCGATTATCATCTCTTCTGGGTTAAGTGTGGGTTGTTCAAAAAGCATATTTGTAAATAAATCGACATCCTCAGCTCGTTCAATGGAGGGGAGTTTTTCTGTTAATGTTTGCACACCGGCAGTAGATACAGATGTAATATCCATCGTATTAATATCCTATTTTTAATATATTATGAGTATAACAATCAATTATTGCTTATTGTTATATATTCAATAAATTGCTTTAGTAGCTCTGCTTCTGGAGACTTATCACTCTGTAATTTTTCTTCGGCAAGATATAAATTATTCATTCCAATAAGTATGGTTGCATCAATAATATTACAGGCACTTTCATTTTCCGTCAGATATGGTAATACATGACGAATAGCTTCAGCTTGAATATAAAGCCCATTATTTACAGCCGCTAATCCACTTTCAATAATAAGTTGCCTCATACTGAAATCTAATAAATTCATATCTTCTGAATTATCCCTGACAACATATCTTTCACTGCCCGCATAATCGCACTTTCATAACTCACAAAAACAGAATATTGTTGTATCGCAAATTGTGCCTGTAACATCCTTGCTGGGTCATTAAGGTCAGCTGCGGTCACCTTTGATTGCACTTCATTACCCGCTTTATCAACGAGTTGCGAAAGTTGGTTAGTAATCGCTTCTATGTCCATAGTTACTCCCTCGTGTTATAGCTGTTTATTTGAAGCGAACGATTGCGAAATTGCTTTGGACTACAATTTATATAACGACGGAATCTATCCGTAAAATGGGCATGACTTGAAAACCCGCATTCTATGGCAATATCAATGACTCTCATGGATGTTGTACTTAACAGTTTCTTTGCATGTTTTATCCGTCGCTCCAACAACCAGCGTTTAGCTGTTTGACCATATGTACATAAAAATAACTCATTAAACTTACGCACAGGTAAATCAAATTCCTGAGCTAAGCGAACAACGGACCACTGACGCATAAAATGGTTTTCAATAAAACTACAAAAGTCTTTATTACCTGAAATATATTTATAAAGTAGAGAGGAAAAATATACGTTATCTAACCCTAAACAATAAGTATAAGCAAAGTGTAAAAAATTATCCTCTGAAAGCTGCAATAGATAGGTAAAAACATCCAATACATTCCTTTCTGCTCGAATAATTCTGATGGGTTCAATTGAATAAGTTATTTTTTCTTGAGGAAGCAATAGGTTAATTATTTCAGGGTAAACCTTATGTAAACTGCTCGAATCAAAGTCTACAGATAATAGCTGATTCTTTAATATCGACTCTACTATAATTGCCTCATCATTGGTAATGACTAAACAATTTTCTGGGAATGTATAGGTTTTTCCATTCAAAGATAACTGACCTGAGTTTTTGCTGATAATAAACTTTATCGCAGACATACATTACCCTTATTAATAAAAAGACATTCGTTTATTTTCTAGTAAAAACGCATGAGAAAATATAAGGTATTAACCTGACATCATTGTTCCTCATTAAAACAATAACTAAGCATATAAATTACATATAACATCATAATTGTAAAATCAAAAATGATAGTTTCCATGTAAATTTGAAAAAATTCAAAATCAAAATATTTATTATCTAACTTCTAAATTAAGAAATTTTTATATTTTAACTTTAACAAAAAGGGTAATAACATGGTTTATATAGATTTCGATCAAAACGGGTATTATGAAGGTCAAAATAGCTATTATACACCAACCACTCCCTCAACAGGTGATGTGATAGTAAATAATGGTAATAATGGCATTCAAAATAATAACAATAACAGTATTCAAAATAATAATTATCGAAGTGCCATGACAAATCATTCTCTTATGGGAACAGCCATGGTCACAATGGAAAACATTATGTTGTTATTTACTGAATTAGCAAATTCTAAATTTGAAGCCATGTCAAAGAAAACAGAAGTTTCTCGTGATGCACAAGATATGGCGAATCGAGTTGACCGTATTATTGCTGATTTAGATAAACCAGACTCTACTGGAGAGCTTCCACCTGATGTCATTCATTATATGCGCGTTAACAATATCATGATTGATGGCAACCAAAATATTGATGACTTTATGCAAGGAAAAAATGGCAAATTAGATAAAGGTGACCTCACTGCCGTTAAATCAGCTTTAGAATCAGCTTCCGGTCGTGCTTCTGATTTTGTTCAACAAAGCCAACTTAAACTACAGCAACTCATGCAAAACTTTAATACCGCAGTCACAATGGCAAACAGTATCCAAAGCATGAATGCTGAATCAACTAAATCAATCGCTCAATCTATTCGTTAACAGCCTAAAAATAAATTGATAGCTATCTATAAAACCAAATATCGTAGGATTAAAGATGCAACAATTAGATCAATTTCAAAGCATGCTTAACGAACTGCAACGTTGCAGAATAAATGTTAAAAAGCAAATTAATGAATTCAAAGTACTACAGAATGAAATTAGCGAGTTACATAAAAAAGCAGATAAGGACCCAATTGCTTTACGTAAGTTAGCGAAATTTAATGATGTAATGCAAAGTGATATTGGAGCAGAAAAAATCATTAAAAAATCAGAAGAAGTAAAACTGATTTTTAATCAATTAAGCAAACAATTTAAACAACTTTCTGTTGAAAATACGGGTCAAAACAGAGACCTTTTTTCACCAGAAAAAAACAAAAGTGTAGTTAAAAAACAGTATCGTACTTTCGTCTAATTAACGTTTTGATACTTTTATCATCATGAGATTTATATGCCAAAAACAGTTAGCACTCTGTCACAAAATGAAAATAGCGACAATTTGCAGCATTTTTTAGCGCGTGGTGGTTCTTTAAAACTAATTGCTGGCTTAGATAACCAGCAATTAGAACGACTCTATGCATATGCCAACCAATTGTTTAATGCCAATGATTTTTCCGCTGCACGCAATATTTATTATCTATTAACTTGTTTAGAACAATGGAACCCCGAAAATTTACTTGCTCTAGGGTTATGCCATCAACGTTTAGGTGAACATGAAAATGCCATAAATAACTTCGTACGTGCAGGGACGATTAAAATAGATGACCCTCGCCCCGCCTTTTTTACAGGCCTCAGTTATCACTTGCTGGGTAATACTGAATACGCAAATAAAGCATTTCATGCTGCCATTCGCTGGTGTAATGACTTAAAAGAGTATCAAGAAATCAAACAAAGTGCTCAAAAAATGCTAAATCCAATATCGGAGATATCACAATGACAATGCTTCTTGAGCGTTCTCTTTATCGAACAGATATATCTACAGAAAATAGGTTACATGATATATCGACCACTTTACCTAAAAGTACTCATCAGACAACCCCTTTGCAATTTGGTGAGTTAAATAATGTTGCTACAGCGCAAAATACACCAATGATAAAACTGGCAACTCCACGAGCCAGTAAAGAAGAGGTTTCTCAAACACAAGCTGCTTCTGATCTAGAAGAAGTATTCCAAACATTACAGCAGCTCTCTCCTGATAATGAAAGAAATAATACATCTAACCCTATGCTAAATATGTCTTTAGCCAAAATTGAAGGGTTACCAATGAACTCAATGTTTGCCGCATCATTACTACTCGTTGGTCAGGTTTTAGGGGACATTGCCTCAACTAAAGGGGAAATGCTTGAAATTCTGACTAAAAAACAAGACATGCTACGAATGGAAGAAGTCAAAAATATTCGCGAGCAAATGGAAAAAGCCGTTGAACAACAAGATAAAGCCAGAAAAGCCGGTGTTTTTGGTGTTATTTTTGACTGGGTTATTGCCGCAGTAGAAGTTGTCGTCGGTGTGACCAAAATGGTTGGTGGCTTCTTATCAGGTAATGCCATGATGGCTGCAAGTGGAAGCATGGACTTCATGGCTGGGCTTGCAGGTATTGGCAAAGCGGTAGCCAATACCATGGCGCTGATAGACCCCAATAACGCTGAAAAATATCATGCTGCGGCCAACAAGTTTGCTATCACACAGATGTCATTTGAACTTATGGGGGCGGCTATTGATATTACCAGTGCAGTGCGTAATGCAATCGCGACTAAAATTGTTCCAAAAGTGGCAACTCAAGTCTTAAAAGAAGGAGCAGGAGAAGCACTAAATGTGGCAATAAAAGAAGGCAGTCAAACAGCCATTAAAGGGATAGCTAAATCAGTTGGCCAAGAAGTCAGTACGCAAATTGGTAATCAAATTATCAATCAACTAGGGAAGCAAGCTGCTGAAAAAGCAGGAAAAACAATATTTAATAAAATGATTGATTCATTTTCACAAAAAGCAATAGAAGAACTTGTCACTAAATCCGTTGAAAAAGCGGCAAAGAAAGCAGCTAAAAAAGTGGCTAAAGATGGAATAGAACTAACCACAGAGCAATTGATTAGCAATACTACCAGACAAATACAAAAAGATGTTTTAAAAGCCGTCAGTAAAGCATCAGTATCTCGCGTTGATATGTTTTTGCAAACATCCCGAGGTGTGATATCAGGCGCACAGCAAGTAACGATGGGGTCTTTAGAAATCCAAAAGGCAAAATTACAAAAACAAATTGACCAATTAATGCTAGATCAAACTTGGCTGCAAAATATGTTTGAATTCTTTGAAAGAGAAAAAGAAGAAACCGTAAAAAAAGTACGCTCATTGCAAGAAGACAAAGCCGCTGTAGTTCAAGATGGTACTAAATTACTAAGTACGATAGCATCAACCCAAGCACATATCGCTTCTTCAATGGTTTAATGCTATGCATACCACTTCAATAACTCATGAGCACCCGAATAGTGAATTTATTGATTATTTTTCAACGAAAAGAGAGGAAAATCAATCAAACGCAATATTCGTTTCTAACGGGAGCTTATTAGCACCTTTACTTAGAAACTTAAGCGAAAAACCATTAAGTTCAGAACTTATCGAGGTGGCACTGAGTGAAGTCGCTATTGCATTAAATACTGTCAGAAACAACCTTCCCCAACAGCAAATATTATTATCTCAATTAGAAGAGGCAGCTCCCGGTAGTTTTTCCAACTGTATACCCGAAAATGCAGATTGGAACGATGCCATTAAACCAATAAATTCACATTGTAATAAAACAAGGTTTACAGATATCACTTCATTATTAATTGAATTAATAGGAAAAGTTGGTGAAAGTATGCGCAAAAGAGGAGAGCAAGTGCTACCTCTTTTATGTACTGTATATATGGTAAATTATACATTAGGCCATATGAGTGCCGAGTTAATTAACCAGAGTACAATAAATTCCAGTAAACAAGTATTTACTGATGCACTAAAACAAATATCAACCTCAGGAGTGAATTATCATTACTCCCCAGAAAATAAAAACCATCCAACAGTGACTATTCCAGAAATAAATAAAACGACTTCATGCAAAAGTGAAGTTTTAAATGAGGGGGTGAGTTCCATACAACAAGTATTCGCCCAACAATTAAATGACTATACTGAATTAGGTAATCAAATTACCAACATCAGTCATTCCATACTAGACTCGTTAGAGTCTATTGACTCTAATACAATTAAGTCATTAATTAATGACACAAGCTGTTTTATTAACATAGATGACGGGTTAATTGCATCGGCAATTAGCAATAATGATAACGCTTATTTAAATTTCTCTAGAAAATAACTAATTACCTTAAATAAGGATTAAAAATGAATAACATCAACTCAAATACAATAGATATAGAACAAATATGTCCAAATCAATCTGATATAAAAAACGCTTCGATATCCTCATCAACGAATGTTTATGCCATGATGGATGCCATCATTTCAATGCTACAAAAAATGAATAGTGACATTCGCGATATGCAACGTGACTTCTTTGCATCTCAACAAAGCACCGCATTCAAAAAAGAGCTCACGGCAATATCGACCAAACAGGATTCAATACAACTTAATTATAAAGCAGCTTTATCCAACGCTATTGCAAAAACAACTTCAGGCGTCGTCAGTATCGGTGGTGCAGGCTTCGGCATGGCTAAGGGGGCAAGTCTAGGTGGTGAGTTTATTTCCGCAGGGACTAACGGGATTGGAAAAATGGTAGAAGGGTCGGTATCAGTAAGTATGGCGAGTACAACTCGTGATGCACAAAAAAAACAATTATTAGGCGATTTTCAGTCTAACTCAGCGATTGAGTACCATAAATTGCTCTCAAATACAGCCGATAAAGCCTCTGAAGCGTCAAAACGTATGTTAGATATAACACGCGAAATTATATCATTACAAGAAAGAATTACATCCTCTGTAAGAATGTAAATAGTGCAAATAGAATAATGACTATACTAAATTAAGAAAGAATACAAAATATGGCTCAATTAGATGCAGTCACCGAGTATTTATATAGAAAAGGGAAGCAGCCTCAAAAAGCTTTCTTTAATAATAGCAGTATTTTTATTGGTTGGAAGGTTGAGTTCACTCATTTTGAATTAACTTATAGGTTAAATGATAAAGAACTAATAATTTGTGACTTTTCCTCCACAGCACATTCAAAAAATAAAAGAATGGCAACCATTTCATTTATTAAATTTATTCACGAATTAGAATCTTGCTGTTTTGATTTTAATTCCATTCGTGGGTTACTGTTAGCTAGCCCGAACCCTGAAGTTACGGAACTCAGAGAGCGGTTAGCTCAATCACTTTTATCCCAAGGTGCAACGTGGGAAATGATTAATGGTGATAATTGGCTAGTATATTTATTAAATAAAAATAGAATATAAATTTAATATTTTATTTATATATATTAATTTAAATAAAAAATATTATTTGACATCCATAGCTATTTATCGATAAAAATGTAATCAATAATAATTGAATCTATAATTTTAATATGAAGAAAAAAGTTTTATTAGTCGAAGACCATGAACTATTAAGTGCTGGTATTAAGCATTTTCTTTCATATCTTCCTGAGTATGAAGTTATCGGTGTTGTCTGTAATGGCTTACAGGTCTATGAAACCTGTCAGAAATTAAATCCCGATCTTGTTATATTAGACTTAGGCTTACCTGGCATGGATGGTATTGACGTCATTTGTCGGCTAAAACAACGTTGGCATGACCTCAATATTATTGTACTGACAGCAGATCGGGTGGAGCATCGGGCCTGTTCTGCACTGAATGCGGGCGCTATGGGGTATGTTTTAAAGAATAGCTCTCAGCAAACCTTATTATCAGCCTTGCAATCTGTTGTCTTTATGAATCGAGTTTTTATTGACCCTTCTTTAAGTGAAGCTCAAATATTTGAGTTAACCCAAACTAAAGAACCAGTACGACTAACAACTCGGGAAAGGCAAATATTAAAGCTAATCTCAGAAGAACGCCGTAACCGCGATATTGCAGAAGATTTAAAAATCACCATAAAAACAGTTGAAACACACCGTCTTAACTTAATGAGAAAACTAGGTACACACAGCTCCGTGGGGCTCGTCAAATGGGCATATCGATTAGGTATTTGCTAATTCAAGATATTTTAAATAGAAAATTATTTTTTACGACTAATACTAATATACTTAATCCATTGAAAAATAATGGTTAATATTTAAATTCATACAAATCATATAATTACAGATTTAATTATAATATATATTATTTTGGTTAAAAATAATGCTTTACAAACGATAGTGATAACTATTATCATTATCATCACCTCCTCAATACGGTTACTTAGTCACCTTTTGTTGGGGGTACGACATTGCTCACATTGCTTCCAGTGTTTACTTTAGCCAGCCTTGCGCTGGCTATTTTTTTACCTGATACAGCAGTTCTGTAATATGTTCACTATCGAATCTTCCTCATCTAACGATTTATCTCATCCAACAATGGCATACTTATTCAAATTATTTGAACTCTATGGTTAATGGTAGCTACTTTTCTCTAAGTGAAAACAGGTTAAACTATCATCAATACATTAAGAGTGAGTTCAACCAAAGTTGAAGTCCGTAAAGGAGATAACACTATGATCTATCTACGTAAAGCAAATGAACGAGGTCATGCTAATCATGGTTGGCTCGATAGTTGGCACACTTTCTCATTCTCTAGTTACTATGATGAAAATTTTATGGGGTTCTCAGCACTAAGGGTGATTAACGAAGACTTTATTGCTGCAGGCCAAGGTTTTGGGACACACCCGCACAAAGATATGGAAATTTTAACCTATGTGCTTAATGGCACGGTGGAACATAAAGACAGCATGGGCAATATGGAGCAAATTCCCGCAGGTGAATTTCAAATTATGAGTGCAGGCACCGGTATTCGTCACTCAGAATATAACCCGGACAATGAAAAAGAACTGCATTTGTACCAAATTTGGATTATCCCTGAAAAAACAGGCATTGAACCACGTTATGAACAAAAGCGTTTTGATTCAAAAGATGGCAAACAACTTGTGCTTTCACCAAATGCGCAAGATGGTTCATTAAAAGTCTATCAAGATATGCAATTATGGCGTTGGGCATTGCCCGCGGATCAAATACAAACTCACAACATTGCAGATAAACGAGTTGTATGGATTCAAGTGGTAAAAGGGACTGTAGAAGTCAATGGGCAACAAGCCACAACTAGCGACGGCTTAGCAATTTGGCAAGAAAACAGCCTAACAATTAAAGCAGATGAAGACAGCGAAATCTTATTATTTGATTTACCTGCCGCTGAATAACACGCCTAAAACAACAAAGGCTCTACCTAAGGTAGAGCCTTTTTCATGAAAATATACATTCAACGATTACAGTTTCGGACCTGCTTTAACTAATGCTTCACCCGCTGGGGTATCCGTATATTTATCGAAATTCTTCACGAAACGCTCAGCTAAATCTTTGGCTTTTTCATCCCACTGTGCTTTGTCTGCATAAGTATTACGAGGGTCAAGGATATTAGTATCCACACCAGGTAATGCTGTTGGGACTTCTAAATCGAAGACTGGCAATTTAATCATGTCAGATTTTTCAATATCACCGCTTAAAATAGCATCAATGATTGCACGGGTATCTTTGATTGAAATACGTTTACCCGTACCGTTCCAACCTGTATTCACTAAATATGCTTTCGCACCTGCTGCTTCCATACGTTTAACTAATACTTCTGCATATTGTGTTGGATGCAACGATAAGAATGCAGCGCCAAAACATGCTGAGAAAGTAGGCGTTGGCTCAGTCACACCACGCTCTGTACCCGCGAGTTTGGCGGTAAAACCAGAAAGGAAATGGTATTGAGTTTGTTCTGGCGTCAAACGAGAAACTGGTGGTAAAACCCCAAATGCATCCGCCGTCAGGAAGATAACTTTTGTCGCATGGCCTGCTTTAGAAACAGGTTTTACAATGTTATCAATGTGGTAAATCGGGTAAGAAACACGGGTGTTTTCTGTTTTTGAACCATCATTGAAATCAACCGTACCATCTGCTAACACCATGACGTTTTCAAGCAGTGCATCTCGTTTGATAGCACCATAGATATCTGGCTCTGCTTCTTTAGACAGATTGATAGTTTTCGCGTAGCAACCGCCTTCGAAGTTGAATACGCCGTCATCATCCCAGCCGTGCTCATCATCACCGATTAACTTACGTTTTGGATCAGTCGACAGTGTGGTTTTACCTGTTCCTGATAAACCGAAGAAAATAGCAACATCGCCTTTTTCGCCGACGTTAGCAGAGCAGTGCATAGAAGCAATACCTTTCAACGGCAGAAGGTAGTTCATCATTGAGAACATCCCTTTTTTCATTTCGCCGCCGTACCAAGAGCCGCCGATCAACTGCATACGCTCAGTCAGGTTGAACGCTACAAAGTTTTCAGAGTTTAGCCCCTGCTCTTTCCAGTTAGGGTTAGTACATTTAGCACCGTTCATCACAATGAAGTCAGGCTCAAAACCCACTAACTCTTCATCTGATGGCCGAATGAACATGTTTTTAACGAAGTGTGCCTGCCAAGCAACTTCAGTGATGAAACGGACTTTTAGACGAGTGTCGGCATTAGCGCCACAGAATGCATCAATGATAAACAAACGTTTACCTGACAGCTGTTCTGTCACGATATGCTTGAGATCCGCCCAAACTTCTTGTGACATTGGCTTATTGTCGTTTTTACCTTTACCTTGGTCTGCCCACCACACTGTATCGCGAGTCACATCATCACGAACAATGTACTTATCTTTTGGTGAACGACCGGTAAAAATACCTGTATCAACCGCAACTGCACCTAAGGTGGTCACAGTACCGCGCTCATAACCTTCTAGCCCGGGCTTAGTTTCTTCCGTGAATAATAGCTCGTAACTTGGGTTATAAACCACTTCAGCCACATCATGAATACCGTACTTTTCAAGTTCCTTCAGGGTAATGCTTTTAGCGCTCATTATATTGCTCCTGGTAAACATAATTAATCTGCGGATGATCATAATTCTTTACGACTAATTAACAGCGATTGCTATCAAAGAATTGAAAATGTATAATTTTTTTTAATTCATAATGAGACTTAGAGCACGTAATAATGCTTTAAAATTATAAAAAAAAGGTGCAGAATTGCACCCTTGTCACATAATTAGGTTGCTAAATCGTATCAGTGAAGTTGCTGATTTAGCTCATTATTTAACCCTTGAATATCGGATTCAATAAATACATAGTGTGAGCCACAAAATTCACACTCCATATCAATTTTCCCATCTTTTTGCAAAATATCCTTAACATCTTCCTTTGGTAAAGTTGCTAATGTACTTTCGCAACGCTCCCTTGAACATGTACAACGAAACTCCACAGTTTGAGGGTCATACAAGGTGACATCTTCTTCATGATAAAGACGATGTAAAACCTCTTTCACATCTAATGTGCTGAGCTCTTGACCTTTAATTGTCGCAGTGAGTTGCACAAGATGGTCAAAAATATCATGGCTGGTTTCGTCAGCCGCGGGTAAAACTTGCAACAACATCCCACCAGCAGTCGCTTTACCGTCTACCTCACCTACACGAATAAATAAACGAGTCGGTAGCTGTTCAGATTGGCGGAAATAAGCATCAATACTTTCCTCAATAGAGTCGCCTTCAATCGCAACAATACCTTGATAACGCTCACCTTGGGTCGGTGTAATGGTGATCACAATAAACCCGTTGCCAACCATTTGCTTCAGTGTGCTACCAGCAACAACAGGGCCATCAATACGGGCAACGCCACGCATTTGCTGTAAGTTATTACCGTTGATAACCGCTAGCTTAACTGGCCCATCACCTTGGATTTGAACAGTAATATCACCATCAAACTTTAATGTTGCTGTTAATAAGCTAGTTGCAACGAGTAATTCACCTAATAAGCCTTTTACTGCGGCAGGATAGTCATGATTTTCTAAAATACGTTCAAAAGTGTCATCGACACTGATCATTTCCCCACGAACAGAATGTTGTTCAAATAGAAAACGATGGAGTAAATCTTGCTTTGCCATAATATCTCTCTATTACTCTGGCCATCATTAAGACGGCTCATGAGAATTTGTATGTTTAAACTTTAACAGAGTGCGCCGTTCTTTTTTATCCGGGCGCCGATCTGGGTGTGGCATCGTCAGCGCATTCATTTTCCGCGCTTGCGTTAATTTTTCCCGTTGAGCAATACTTTCTGTTGTTTCACAGTAAAGTCGCTGTGCATCCGGAGCTCCTCGGCGTTGACTGCTAATTTCAATAATTTCAACTGTTCGCTCATCATTACCTTGCCTAAGCTTAATTAATGCTCGCAGTTCAACAATTTTGCCAGGTTTTGTTCTCTGCCCATTGTAATGTACTTTGCCGCCTTCAATCATCTCTCGAGCAATTGCACGGGTTTTATAAAATCGCGCAGCCCACAGCCATTTATCGAGGCGTACAGGTTCTACAGAAGGTTGATTCATAGTGCCTCCTCAAAATCAGTCTGAATCAAACTAAGTTGAGGCTCCCACTATTTTCGGGATAACACTATCGACGATAGGAAGGATTATTAGCCTCAAAGCACTTATCATAATATTGTGTAATATTACGCAAACGCTTCTTATTATTCAAAATACGCAGCACAATCAGTGAGCCATTGAGCAATGCACAAGCCATCAAAAACAGTACAAAAAGCGAGCTACATACATACTGGGATACCACAGCTGCATTTGGCTCCTCATGTAAAGTAATGTGCAATGTGCCATTAGCATCCGTAGACAGATTGGTAATTATACCTTCAATATTAAAAGGTGTATTACTCAGAAGGCTCGATAACCTCTGTAGTTCATACCAACGCTGCAACGGTGACAGTTCATTAAAGGAAGCCCCTGATATCAAATCAACTAAAGGCTTATTCTCATCGCTAATCAATAACACGCCTCCAGGTGGCGGACTATTAATTTTCCGTACTTCTCTGTCTATTTCTGCCTTAATGAATTCATATGTGGTGTCTTCTACGATGTTTTCCAAGGCCTCTGCACTTCCTGCGCGTAATAAAACATGCGCTCCGTTCAATTTTCCAGCAGAAGCTTTACTCACCAGAGTTGGCCAATCCTCAGTGCTTCCAAGATTCATTAAGGCACTTTTTAGCTTTAGGCAGCGATTAGAAGTATGACACAGCTGTTCGGTATTCAGAATAATGGCAGAGAAATCAAAGATAATATTCATACCTGATTTCATGATATCACGCTGTAATCTAGGGTTAACACCAACGGCGTTTTTATCCGGGTGTAATTGGCTTTTAACCGTATTGAGTAATAAAATTGACTGTTCAACCACCTCAGACTGGGGCTCTGTTAGTAAACGGACATCGCTCCAATAAAGACCTGAACAATCAAACGGCACAAACTGTGCTTGGTTTTCTTTATTCAAATTAGGAGGTCGGTAACACATCCCTTTCCCTTGAGCCACTAACGTATCCCCAATTTTAAGTTGGCGGGAAGCGAGGTCACTTGGGTTTTCAACGGTAATTTTTTCTGTGCCGCCAAACCAAGCAAAACCTAGTTTTATAGGTAAACTCATTGATTGATATGAAAAAACTAATACTATGGCAAACAAGGCACCTATTAGCATCAACACATTTTTTTTGAATCGTTTGTAAGGGTAATAACGTTCTTCTTCATGCAAAGAAAGGTATTTTCCATGTCTGACAACCTCACCCGATGCATAAAAATCAATATTAACAGGTTGATTTGATTCATATTTTAAATAATTTTCCCAATGAGCTGGATAATGTAAATCAATACCGCCAATTGAGGTGTTCGTAGAATATTTTTTATCTAACTCACCATAGAGTTCCCAACGCTTTGGTTCCCCGTGAATACACTGAATATCTTGGTATTTACGAGGAAACATTCTTGAGCGAAATAAGACCAGCAGCCCGCTAACAAAACAAATAATCGTAATCACCAAGCCCCACTCCTGTAACAAAGGAATAGAAATCAGCGTTAAATAGCCAAACAAAAAGCTTAAACAAACAATCGCGGCACCAAGCCAGCCTGTAGAATTATGAAGTCGATGCTCTTCAACTGTTTCCTTACGAACCCGTAGCCGCTCGATATTTTGTTGACCACGTTCTTGAATAGCTGCCTCAGGCCAGTCTGAACCCAAACTTTGTTCTTCCTGCCACTCGTGACTAAAATCCCTTAAGGAATGACTATTGATGGAGATAATTAACGGTAAGTGATCGGTCTCCACTATTTCCATAACATTTTGACGTTGTAAGAAAGGTTCGAGCTGTGAAGGTAACTGAACCTCAATTGTATCAATAAAATAGCGCCAACTATTCCCTTGCTCTTGGCGTAAATTAAAACGCGTCAGTGAATGGCAAACGGTCGCAATAATCGAGTTTTTTTTGATTTGCCACGGAAGTTGAGAGGGAGTCATTGATACAGATAAACAATAATTTAAGTACTGGGATATTATCTGGTAGTCTGAATCAATCATTTTTCTGAAGGAAGGAGCTGCTACTGAGGGTATTTGATAGACAGCAGAACGCCGCCCCCGCCTGAAATAAAGGAAGGAAGCCATTATAGTTAGGCTAATAACAATTATAGCCGTTATAATGACATGGTTTAGCATTGTTTCCCCAATGAAAAATGAATAAGAAAAGCATAGCAACCCTGCTGCTTTCTCAAAATAAGCCAATTCCTATTCTATTTATGGTTTTTGTTTTAAATTACAATATGTTGTAAAAAAATATTTTATTTATTTATCTGTGCTATGTTTATGCGATGGTTATACTAGCAGCATTTTATCTACTCGATAATATCTATCATTTTTTTTTGATATAGGTCATAGTTAGAGTACTAGGTAAATGTGCCACATAAATAAATGAAATACGCTTTTAGCAATAGATTTCACTCATCCTGTTCGGAAATCGTTATGACAGAGTTAAAAAAACCTAAAATCTTGAATATTCAAGATGTTGCTCAATCAAAATTATTCAGCATCCAGTCAGTTGATCTCGAATTTAGCAACGGTGAAAAACGAGTCTATGAAAGAATGCGCCCAGCAAAACGCGAAGCTGTTCTTATTATTCCTATTATGGGTGATAACCTAATCCTAATCCGCGAATACGCAGTCGGGATTGAAAACTATGAATTAGGGTTCCCTAAAGGCGCTATAGACCCCGGCGAAGTCGCTCTAGAAGCTGCACAGCGTGAGCTTAAAGAAGAAATTGGTTATGGTGCTAATAATATTATTCAGCTAGCCAAGCTCACCATGTCCCCCTCTTACTTTTCAAGTAAAATGAATATCCTCGTAGCTGAAAACTTATACCACGAAAAACTCGAAGGTGACGAGCCGGAACCACTACAACAAATAATCTGGCCTATATCACGCATGATGGAGTTGCTAGAGCACCCTGACTTCAACGAGGCAAGGAATATTAGCGCACTTTTCTACCTTGAGCGTTACTTAAAAAGCAGTAAGTAATAATACATATATTCTGTATTTTTTTCATGCCTACCTTAACTTTCATGATAAAAAAACACCCCATGTTCTTAGTCAACAATGGGGTGCGTTAAACAAGGCAATAACCCTAAAATAACTCTTGAGTAGAGCCACTTTCTGTTGAAATTGTTGTTCCAACTTCTTGTATTGCATGTTCTTTCGGTTCGGTTCCTTCAATAAAGTATTCTCTACGGGAAGAGCCTAATTTACCTGTACGACTATCAATCGATACCGAAATCACACCTTTAGGTGGCTTCATTGTTTTCACTGGCACCCCCTCTAAGATGGATTTCATAAAATCATCCCACATCGGCTGAGCACTTTTCGCCCCTGCCTCACCGCGACCGAGTGTTCGTTTATTATCATCAAAACCAATCCACGTCGATGCGACTACATCCGGGCCATAACCAGAGAACCAAGCATCTTTTGAGCTATTGGTTGTTCCTGTTTTCCCACCAATATCACGGCGACCACCTAAATCTCTTGCCGCACGCCAGCCAGTTCCAGACCAGCCAGGTTCCCCATAGATATTCGTCATCATCGCATCCCTAATTAAGAAAGCGAGAGGCGTATTTATCACATGCGGTGCATACCGGTCATCAGAATTTGCGTCAGTATTCCCAGCTGTCGCCAGCTCCATTGTAGGCTCTTGTACCACTGCGTTATTACCGGATTGTGTCACTTCCTCTGTTGATTCATCATCAATGCCTTTAATCGCAATCGTACGTTCTGTATCACCATAAATAACTGGAATATGAGTGCAATCTGGGCAAGCTAATTTTGGTTTCGCTTCAAAGATGACTTCATCATTATGATTTTCGATCTTCAAAATATAATATGGGTCAATAAGGTAACCCCCATTCACCATAACAGCATAACCACGTACCATTTGCATTGGCGTAAATGAAGGTGCACCTAATGCCAACGCTTCTGTACGGTTAATATTCTCAGGTGGGAAACCAAAGCGAGTCAAATAATCGGCTGCATAATCAACGCCCATAGCCCTCATTGCTCGCACCATAACTACGTTTTTAGATTGCCCTAACCCTTGACGCAAACGGATAGGACCATCATAACGAGCAGGGGAATTTTTTGGACGCCAATCTGAGCCCGCACCCGCATCCCAACGGCTAATCGGCACATCATTTAATAATGATGATAACGTCAAGCCTTTATCCATTGCTGCGGTATAAAGAAACGGCTTAATATTTGAACCAACTTGGCGTAAAGATTGAGTAACGCGGTTAAATTCACTCATATTAAAATCAAACCCACCAACAAGGGCAATAATAGCCCCATCGTTAGGGTTCAATGCAACAAATGCGGCATTAACATCTGGTACTTGCCCTAACCACCAGTTGTCTTTAACTTTACGCACCCAAATTTGTTCGCCAGCTTGTACCACTGCATTAACGGCTCTTGGTGAGGCGCCTTGTTGCGTATCCGATATAAACTTACGAGCCCAACGTACACCAGCCATCGTAATTGAAATTTGCGAACCATCAGCCAACATGACCTGAGCTTCAGACCCTGTTGCCGATACAACAACCCCTGGCATCAAAGGGCCATAGACTGGCATCTTTTTCAATTTTTCAATAATTTTATCTGATGCCCAAGCTGTTTCTGTTGGTTTCCATAACACATCAGCAGGGCCACGATAACCATGGCGAGTATCATAATCGATCAAGTTATTACGTACCGCGGTTGTTGCCGCTTCCTGATCTTTACGGATCACCGTGGTATATACTTTATACCCGTCAGTGTAGGCGTCTTCACCGTATTTATCATACAGTGTTTGGCGAGCCATCTCGGCTAAATAAGGTGCGGAAAAATCTATTTTTGGTGCATGATAAGAAGCAACTATTTTCTCATTTTTCGCTTGTTCATACTGATCTCGCGTAATATATTTTTCTTCAAACATACGAGAAAGTACGACATTACGGCGGTTTACCGCGCGATCATACGAATAAAGAGGGTTAAACGTTGATGGTGCTTTAGGCAAACCTGCAATCATTGCAATCTCACTGAGCGTCAACTCATCAACAGTTTTACCAAAATACACATAAGCAGCAGCCCCAACACCATAAGCGCGGTTACCCAAATAAATTTTATTTAGGTATAGCTCCATAATTTCATCTTTAGTAAAAAGCTGCTCAATACGAATCGCCAAGAAAGCCTCTTTAGCTTTACGCATAAGGGTTTTTTCAGGGCTTAAATAAAAATTCCTCGCCAGTTGCTGAGTAATCGTACTCGCCCCTTGAGATGCATGACCCGATGAAGCCATCACCGAAACAGCCCGAAAAATACCAATTGGGTCGATGCCGTGGTGGTCATAAAAACGGCTATCTTCGGTTGCGATGAATGCTTTTACCATCAATGGTGGAATTTCTGTCAGCGGTAATGGAATACGACGTTTTTCACCGTATTGAGCAATCAGTTCATTATCAGCGCTGTATACCTGCATTGGAATTTGCAGACGGATGTCTTTCATTGTTGCTACATCAGGCAACTCACCTTCAACATATTTATACATGCCATATATCGAAGCGGTTCCCAAAAAAATGCAACAGAAAACAAGAATAAAAAAATATTTTACGAACTTCACCTGAAAATTCCCATGCCTGGCAAACAAGAGGGTTTAGATATCACTAACGCATAGTATAAAGCTTATACAGCACAATAGAAAATGTAATTTATTGGTTAATGATAAGGAAATTAACTATGTACACATCAAAATGGAACATTGGAATCGACCTATATCAAAGCAAAATTCAGCTAGTTGCCGCTAAACGTCGCAAGAAACACTGGTCTTTGTGTGAATGCTGGCAACAACAACTTCCCTTCGAAATTGCTGACAAATCAGACCATGAACAATACAAGATTCTACTGAATATTTTAATACAATGGCGTCAGAAATTACCTAAAAACTGTTCTGTATCTATCGCATTACCTGCAGTTAGGACACTAAAACAACAATTTGCATTACCTAGCCAAATTAATCTACAGCAACCAGAATTAGGTTGGTACCTACAACTGCAAGCTGAAAAACGTTTTCCTATGCATGCTCAAGAACTGGCAATGGATTATAGAGTAATCAATCAACACGTTTATTTTAATGGGGCTCGAAAATCAGAAATTAACTTTTGGCAAAAATTATTAGCAGAAAGCGGATTCAATCTACTGGCAATTGATGTCGCCCCCGTTGCGCTGCGTTATGTTGCTCGCCATGCGGGCTTACCCGATGAAAGCTGGCTAGTTCACTATAGGCAAGGTGAGTGGCTGTGGTCTGGCCCTATTAGTCAACCTGCCAACTATAACCATCTACCCGACACCGAAACCCCGACGCTATCTGCATTATTGTCTTTACTCAACCAAGAAGAGTCATCACCGATATTACCCATTTACCTCATTACCGACCATCAAAACATTCATGATAAACATAGCATTGAAGCAATACATAGCTGGGAGTTACGCCAAGCTTTTCAGCATAACAATCTTAAAATCCCCCATCAGTTAGGGGATTTTGTGATAGCAGCAGGGCTAGCATTACGGCATGGAGATATTTAACTCATGGGGTTATCAAAACTATATCAAGTTAACTTTCTGCCTTGGCGGCAGCAGCAAATTGTGAAGAAACAACGGTTATTTATTATTTTTTCTCTGGTTGCTGGTTGCTCAGTGCTTATCACTTGTTGCTTTTTAGTCTTTTTTCACCAATTGGAAATTGAAAAGCAACAAAAAATAAAATATCACCATCAACAACAATATGAGCAAACGCAACAGTTAGCACAACGAGTATCTCTCCAGAAAAAACAACTCCTCGAATTGATTAACCAAAAAAACAGATTGGATGAGGTTATGAACAATAACCAGTTTTTACTCAAATTATTACAAGACTTGCCATTAATCACACCATTAAAAAGTTGGCTTACTACCGTCCAATTAGTTGATAATAAAATAGAAATAAAAGCCCGCAGTTATGACTTCCAAAATGTTAGCTTACTAAGCCCTAAGCTTAAAGAGCGAGGGCTAAACCACATCCAATTAAAAAAGCTCAGCCGTACAAACCAAGTACACCGGTTACATTTAACCGCTATACGCCAAGGAGAAGCTAATGAGTGAATCACTTCATGCTTTTTGGTATCGCCCTTTTTGGCAGCAAACCATACCCATTTGGCTATTTATCAGTTTATTTTTATTTGCAGGCTATTTTTCATACTGGAAAGAAAATGAAATACTACGTCTTGAATTAGAATCGGAAAACAATAGTTTAATTGAAAAAATAACAAAAGAAACCAGACAATTACAGCACTTTCCGCCCTTACATCTATTAGAACAGCAAGCAGATGTTCTAAAGCAAATTGTCGATGCTAAAGGTGAACCACTAGAACTACTTTCACAACTTAATACATTACTGAACCATTCAACTGTCATATTAAACCAACTACAACCAACGAGTAGCCATGGCTATTTCCTCGAAGTTCAAGGGGATTTCATCAGTGTCTATCGCTTTATAGAGCAACTTCTCACTTTGCCTAATACTCAACGATACCGTTACTCAGATATAAAATTAACTTCAAAGCAAGGTGCCATACTCGCATCAGTCACTTTTTCATCAATTAACCACACTTTCGCTATCAAGGATGATAATAGTAATGAATAGAAAGTTAATTAACACACCGATACTCGTAGCTATCATAGGGTGTTTCTTTTTGCCTGCTTTTTGGCTATCAGCTCAAGAAATACGAGACCCATTTGCGCCTTTACATCCCGTAGAGGAACAAACACAGTCTAGTCCAGTGATGGCTACGAGCCTATCTTCTCAACATACAGACCCTTTAATTGAAAAAATTTTTCAATTAATTTCAATCGATGCTCTAGAAATACGCACTCAACTAGAGCACCCCAAAACTTTATTGTTATCAAAAAATGCATCTATTCATCATGACCACACCACAAATAGTGTGATAGTCAAAGATAATCAACAGCGAATAGCCTTACTAGAAGAGTGGATAAAACAAAAAGATAAACCCAATAAACAAGTTCAAATAACAGCGCATATTATTAGTAGTAGCCGAACCGCATTACAAGAATTAGGGCTTGAGTGGGGAATATTAGCGGGGAATACAGCCAACAGTCATCTTAACCGTTATAACCGTTATCATTCCGCACCGGGGCAATTTTCGTTTAATGTGTTAAAACTAAGCGATGGGTTACTTGAATTAAAATTAAACGCTTTAGAAAAAGAAAATTTACTCTCCATTATTGCTAGCCCTCGGTTAATCGCCTCACACCAACAACCTGCGAGTATTCAACAAGGTACAGAAATACCCTATGTCACAAGCAATGAAAAGAAAACTCACGTACAATTTAAAGATGCTGTACTAGGTATGGATGTCACCCCGACCATTATCCGCAATGAAAAAGTAGAGTTGAACCTAAAAATTAGCCATAACTCGCCAGATACCGCACTAACCAGTAGCCAAAGTCACCATTTAGCAATAAATAAGCAAGAAATATCAACATCCGTCACTATTAAAAATAATGAAACCCTAATATTAGGTGGCATTTTTCAGCAAAAACAAGAAAAAACAGAGACAGGTTTACCATTTATCTCTCAAATTCCTCTCTTAGGGTCATTATTTACAAATACTGCGGAACATATAGATAGAAGGGTTCTTATTGTTTTTATAACGCCAAAACTTATCAATATTTAACGCGAATAAAATAACACATATACTTCAATGAGTTGAATAAACAATAAGCCAAAGATTAGTCAAAAAAAATATTTTTATGCTATAAACCTACCGGATAAATTTGACGCTGGCGTCGTTTTAGCATACAAGGTTATCCATTGAGTGTTCTAACTATCCGTAGATTAAAGAACAAGCTGTCAGTCGCTTATAAAACAGCCACAACAATTTTGCTCTAAAAATAACAGAAATCATGCGCTACTACCTATAGGCAAAACCTGTTAAAACTATGCTAAACAATGCATTAGGCAATATAGACGGCTCAAACATTGAGACCTGTAATTTTAAATGTGGCACTTTGTTCGCTTAGTGCCGCATTTATATAGTTGCAATTCGGGTTGATGTATTGAGATAATTTTCTTATCTGATCTCACATCATCACTAATGAGGTTTCAGTTTATAGGTCCCGCCGCTAATTCGATTGGCGGGGCGGGTGATCATTAACGAATAATCGTAGTAATACCAAAAAACATGGCAGAGAAACGCAATATCTTTCTGGTTGGACCGATGGGTGCTGGCAAAAGCACTATTGGCCGTCAGTTGGCTCAACAGCTTAATATGGAGTTTTTCGACTCTGATCACGAGATAGAAAAACGTACTGGCGCAGATGTAGGCTGGGTATTCGACCTTGAGGGTGAAGAAGGCTTTCGCGATCGCGAAGAAAAAATCATCAATGAGCTCACTGAGAAACAAGGCATCGTATTAGCAACGGGTGGCGGTTCTGTTAAGTCCAAAGAAACCCGTAACCGCTTGTCCGCTCGTGGAGTCGTTGTCTATCTTGAAACGACCATTGAGAAACAATTATCCCGTACACAACGTGACAAAAAGCGTCCTCTATTACAAGTTGACGAACCGGCACGTGAAGTACTGGAAAAACTGGCTGACGAGCGCAATCCTATGTATGAAGAAATTGCTGATATTACCATTCATACTGATGAACAAAGCGCTAAAGTTGTCGCAAGCCAAATCATTGAGCTATTAGAGAAAAACTAATTAATCATGGTGTTATTTTCATAAAATAATGAACTCAAGGTAAAGCAAGATGGAAAAAGTCACTGTTACTCTGGGCGAACGTAGTTATCCAATCAATATCGCGCCAAGTTTATATAACGAACCTGGGGCATTTTGGCCATTAACTACTGGGCAACGCGCAATGATAGTGACAAATGAAACGCTTGCACCAATTTATCTTGAAAAGGTAAAACACGCTCTTGAATCTTCTGGCGTAAAGGTTGACAGCATCATTCTTCCTGATGGCGAACAATACAAATCGCTATTCATCATGAACGATGTTTTTACCGCACTACTTGAAAAGCACCATAACCGAGATACTACCCTCATCGCTCTTGGTGGGGGGGTTATCGGTGACCTTACGGGTTTCGCTGCTGCTAGCTATCAGCGCGGAGTACGTTTTATCCAAATTCCTACCACCTTATTATCTCAAGTGGACTCTTCTGTTGGCGGTAAAACCGCAGTAAACCATCCTCTAGGGAAAAATATGATTGGGGCATTTTACCAACCTGCCTCGGTAGTTATTGACCTTGATTGTTTAAAAACCTTACCCAAAAGGGAATTAGCCTCCGGCTTAGCAGAAGTGATTAAGTATGGAATAATTCTTGATGGTGACTTTTTTACATGGTTAGAAAACAATATTGATGCTCTGGTCGCGCTAGATAACCAAGCGATGGCCTACTGCATACGTCGTTGTTGCGAATTGAAAGCACAAGTCGTTGCTGCTGATGAAAAAGAAACCAGTGGGTTACGTGCGCTTCTCAATTTAGGTCACACCTTTGGGCATGCCATTGAAGCTCATATGGGCTATGGTGTCTGGTTACATGGTGAAGCCGTTGCAGCAGGTATCGTTATGGCAGCAAGAACTGCTGAATTGATAGGCCAATTTACACCGGAGCAAACCCAACGGGTGATAGCACTTTTAGAACGTGCATCACTTCCTGTCAAAGGCCCTTCACAAATGAAGCCAGATGATTATCTACCGCATATGATGCGCGATAAAAAAGTAATGGGTGGAAAACTGCATTTAATTTTACCTACCACTATCGGGCATTCAGAAATGCGCGCGGACATCGATGCGCAAACTGTCATTGCAGCGATATCTTCCTGCATGCCATAAAAATATGACAAAATGGTCAGATACGTTACCAAAAACAGAGAAAACCCTGAATTTTTACAAGCGTTTTAAAATGTTACTGGTAGATGTACGCTAAAGTCGTTAAATTATAAGGTATGCCTACGCCTAGATACAATAATCTGGAAATGCACAATACCAATATGGCTAGCACGGTATTACGAAAGCATATATGCTTTAAAAATAAGCATCGATATTCTGCTTGGTCGCTAACAGGTTGTACTGATAAGAGACATTTTATCTCTACTATAGGCAAATTTTATTCGGGAGAGGAAGATGGACGAATTTAAACCAGATAATCAAGGCCAAAATGATCTTAGGCCAGATACATCAGATAGACCGACAGGGCGTTCACGCCAATCCGCTGCTACAAAGCCTAAATTAGCACTCTCACGCCAACATATTATGATTGGTGTCGGTGTTTTAGTTTTATTACTACTCATTATTGCGATCAGTTCTGCGTTAAAAGCGCCTACTGAGCATGAAAAGTTGCAAACAACCGGCACTAACAACCAACAAAATATTGATTTGTCTAACTCATCCTCTTTGACAAACTCACAAGAGCAAGCTCAGACGGGTCAGGCACAAGAAATCTCAGGATCTCAAATCACACCGACACCAACTCAAGGTGAGCCAAAAACTCAACCTAATGGCTTGGGTGAGCGGATCGAAATCCCAGGTGATGTGGTAGATGCTTTAAATCAAGGCCAAACACCAACCGCTGAAACAACACAACCACAAAATGTAACACCGCCAGCAATCAAACCTGCAGAACAGCAACCTGTGGCACCGCCAACAGCACCTGAAAAAACCCCTGCGAAAGTGGTTGAGCCAAAACATCCGGTACAACCTAAGCAACCGACTAAGGCTGCGGCCAATAACCATGGCAGCAATGTCATGTCAGCTCCTGCGGGTACCTACACTCTGCAACTTAGTAGTGCAAGCCGTTCAGATACGCTGGAAGCATTTGCTAAAGAAAACAAACTTGCCAATTACAAGGTCTACAAAACTATTCGTAATGGGCAAACTTGGTATGTTCTCATTCACGGTAATTATAATTCAGTCACTGACGCAAAAAATGCAATAGCAACTCTACCTTCTGCTGTTCAAGCGAAAAAGCCGTGGGTTAGAAATATGAAACAAGTCAAACAGGATCAAAAATAACAACGTTTTTCCCCGGGCGCATTGTGTTGTCCTGACAGAGTATGAATGTTTTTACTCTAAACGATTGTAATAATAAGACGGCATGAAAAAAAAACGCGCTTTTTTAAAATGGGCTGGGGGTAAATACCCCCTTGTGGAAGAAATAAAAAAACATCTTCCACAAGGTGATTGCTTAATTGAGCCTTTTGTTGGTGCAGGGTCAGTGTTTTTAAATACTAGCTATGATTCTTACATGCTGGCAGATATCAACAGTGACCTCATCAACCTCTATAATACTGTTAAAGACCATGCTGATTCTTTTATCGAAGAGGCCCAGCAAATCTTCACACCTGAATATAATACTTCAGAACAATACTATTTAATGCGTGAAGCCTTTAACCAATCCAATGACACTGAAAGACGTAGTATCCTTTTTTTATACTTAAATCGTCACTGTTATAATGGGTTATGCCGTTATAATTCACGCGGTGAGTTCAACGTGCCTTTTGGTCGCTACAAAAAGCCCTATTTCCCTAAAGAAGAATTACTGTGGTTCGCTGAAAAATCGCAAAAAGCAACATTTATTACCCAGCACTATGGCGAGACCTTGCTCAATGCTAAAGAAGGTGCCGTCATTTACTGTGACCCGCCTTATGCTCCTTTATCTGATACTGCCAATTTTACGGCTTATCATACCAATTCCTTTAATGCGAGCGAGCAACAAAATTTAGCGATTTTGGCACAGAAGTTATCAACGGAAAACAGGATCCCAGTGCTGATATCGAATCATGATACCCCGTTAACCAGAGAGTGGTATCATCAAGCTCAATTACATATTGTAAAAGTACGTCGTACCATTAGTAGAAATATATTAAACCGTAGCAAAGTCAATGAATTACTGGCTTTATATACGGGGGAACCTAATAGCCTTTCTCCTAGAAAAACTGACAAAAAAATGCAAAGCCTTGTGACTAGTGCTGAATGGCTCTCAGATAACGATTAATAATCGGAGACGATAATGAAAAACTTTCTCATTGCCCCATCTATTTTATCTGCTGACTTTGCTCGTTTAGGCGAAGATACCGCCAATGTTCTTGCAGCTGGTGCTGATATCGTGCATTTTGACGTAATGGATAATCATTATGTTCCTAACCTAACTTTTGGTGCTCCAATTTGTAAAGCCCTGCGTGACTACGGTATTACTGCGCCGATTGATGTCCACCTCATGGTAAAACCTGTTGATAGGATTATCCCTGACTTCGCCAAAGCAGGTGCAACTCATATAAGCTTCCATCCTGAAGCCAGTGAACATGTTGATCGTTCATTACAACTCATCAGAGAACATGGCTGTACCGCGGGGTTGGTATTTAACCCAGCAACACCACTGAGTTACCTTGATTATGTAATGGATAAAGTGGATATGATTTTACTGATGTCAGTTAATCCAGGCTTTGGTGGTCAATCCTTTATCCCACAAACCCTCAATAAATTGCGCCAAGTCCGCAAACTTATTGATGAAAGTGGCTATGATATTCGTTTGGAAGTCGATGGCGGTGTGAAAGTGAACAATATTGCAGAAATCGCGGCGGCTGGAGCGGATACCTTTGTTGCAGGCTCAGCCATCTTCGATCAACCAGACTATAAAACAGTCATCGATGCGATGCGTAACGAACTACAAAAGGTATCTCAATGACTCAAGTTGTATTAGAAGATATTAAAGCGATTGCCTTTGATTTAGATGGTACTCTCGTTGACAGTGCCGGTGGCTTAGCTGAAGCCATCGATAATATGCTCAAAGAGTTTGGTTTTCCTCCAGCAGGTAAAGAGCGCGTCTCTATTTGGGTAGGTAACGGGGTTGATGTTCTCGTTGAACGCGCGCTTTCTTGGGCAGGAGCCGACATCACAGCTGAATTACAAAAAAAAGCTCGAGCCAGTTTTGATAAATTCTATGCAGTTTCTGTCACAACAGGTAGTCAGCTATTCCCTGAAGTAAAAGAAACCTTAGAACAATTAGCAAAACACAACATACCGATGGGGATCGTCACAAATAAAGCTACGCCGTTTATTGCTCCACTACTAAAAAAATTAGGCATTGATAGCTATTTTTCTCTTGTATTGGGTAGTGACGATGTAAAAGCCCTAAAACCACACCCTGCTCCCCTTTACTTAACAATGGGCACATTCGGTTTACGTAAAGAAGAATTGCTTTTTGTCGGCGATTCCCGTAATGATATTATTGCAGCACAAAGCGCAGGATGCCCGAGTGTCGGGCTGACATACGGCTATAACTACGGTGAATCTATTGCTTTGAGCGAACCTGACTGTGTCTTGACACACTTTGCAGGCTTGTTACCCACAATTGGTTTATCTGAAATAAAATAAGCAAGGACATAACAAACATGAGCACTCCCACTGAAAATTTACAGCAACCCCAAAAACCTATCGTATTCAGCGGCGCACAGCCTTCCGGTGAATTAACCATCGGTAACTATATGGGTGCATTACGTCAGTGGGTACAAATGCAAGACGACTATGACTGCATTTACTGTATCGTTGACCAACATGCTATCACTGTTCGCCAAGACCCTGTCGAACTGCGTAAAAGAACCCTCGATACACTTGCGCTCTATTTAGCCTGTGGGATTGACCCGAAAAAAAGCACCATTTTTGTACAGTCTCATGTCCCACAGCATGCACAATTAAGTTGGGCATTAAACTGCTATACCTATTTCGGCGAATTAAGCCGTATGACCCAATTTAAAGATAAATCAGCGCGTCACGCAGAAAATATCAACGCAGGCCTGTTTGACTACCCCGTTTTGATGGTTGCTGATATCTTGCTTTATCAAACTAATCAGGTTCCTGTTGGGATTGACCAAAAACAGCATCTTGAACTAAGCCGTGACATAGCCCAACGCTTCAATGCAATTTATGGTGATATATTTACTGTTCCTGACCCTTTCATCCCTACAGGTGGCGGTGCACGAATTATGGCACTGCAAGACCCAACCAAGAAAATGTCTAAGTCTGATGACAACCGCAATAACGTCATTGCTCTACTCGAAGACCCAAAATCGGTTGTGAAGAAAATCAAACGGGCCATGACGGACTCAGAAGAGCCACCACGCATTCGTTATGATTTAGAAAACAAACCTGGCGTTTCTAACCTGTTAGATATTATGTCAGGTGTCACTGGTAAAAAAATTGCAGAGCTAGAAGCTGAGTTTGAAGGCCAAATGTACGGTCACCTTAAAGGTGCTGTTGCAGAATCCGTCTCTGGCATGTTGACTGACTTACAGACTCGTTATCATGAATTCCGCGATAATGAAGCGCTTCTGAATCAAATCATGGATGAAGGAGCGACTAAAGCGTCTGCTCGTGCACAACAAACTTTAGATAAAGTGTATGAAGCTATTGGTTTTGTAAAACGCCCATAACGCTAATCAAATAAAAAGCGCTTACTCATCAATGGGTGAGCGCTTTCTTTCATTAACACATAGCCAACTATTTTCACAAACTCCTTCTACTTTTCTATCTGGAGTCTATCCTCTTTTATCTATTAAATACCTTATTTAGTGATTTTTAAATTATTTAACTAATAAGGTCATTCTATGTTATTCAAAAATAAACATGCTATTGTCCAAGGCGGATCACGTGGTATTGGCGCTGCTATAGTAAAAAAACTAGCCAAAGAAGGTGCAAATGTTGCTTTCACCTACGCCTCATCAGATAAAAATGCAAAATTGTTGATCACTGAAACAGCCCAGTATTCCGGTACAGTCATGGCAATAAAAGCCAATAGTGCAAATGAATATGAAATTATAGCTGCAATCAAACAATCATTTGATAAATTTGGTTCTATTGATATTTTAATTAACAGTCTTGGTATTCTTGAATTTGGCTCAGTAGAAACTCTCCCTCTAGAATCATTTGATCGCTCCTATTCCCTAAATGTACGCAGCTTATTTATTGCTAGCCAATCAGCCCTAACTGTTATGAATAATAATGGACGAATAATTCACATTGGTAGTGTTAACTCAGAACGGGTTCCATTCGAAGGTGGAGCTGCCTACGCAATGAGTAAATCAGCTATTATTGGCTTAACAAAAGGTATGGCTCGAGATGTAGCTGCTAGAGGGATCACTGTCAACAATGTTCAGCCAGGTCCTGTAAACACTGATATGAATCCAGAACAAGGCGAGTTCGCAGATAGTCTAAAACAAATAATGGCTTTAAAACGCTATGCTAGCGCTGATGAGATTGCTGATTTTGTATTGTACCTAGCTAGCCCAGCTGCTGCTTATATAACGGGAGCAAATTTAAATATCGATGGCGGGTTTACAGCTTAAATATTGGTTTATTAATGAATAAAAAAACGGGAAAATTTTCCCGTTTTTTATTAACCAATGAGTTTGACTTTAATTATTGAAAATCTTTGTCGGTATACAACTTCGTCGCTTTAACTCCTTCAATATTTTTGGCCCCGCCTAGCATCATATTGATAGAAAGTTCTTTATTCAGTTGCTGGATCACCGAGTTTACGCCTTCAGCACCACCTAAATTTAAGCCATATAAAATAGGACGGCCTACAGCCACAACATCTGCCCCACTTGCTAAGGCTTTAAATACGTGTGAACCGCGACGCACACCACTGTCAAATACAATTGGAACACGTTTATTAACGACCTTAGCAATTGACGGCAATACATCAAAAGACGCGGGACCACTGTCTAACTGGCGACCACCATGATTAGAGACCCAAATCGCATCAGCACCTGCTTTGATCACAACATCAGCATCTTCGGGCGATTGAATACCTTTAACTATTACTGGCAATCCTGATAACTTTTTCACGTATTGAATATCTGCTGGTGTAAAGGCTTGTTTTGCTTGCGCATAAATTTCACTGATCCCTGCACCTTTACCTGTTTTTGAACCATCACTATTTTGCTTAGCAAATAGCTCTAAATTGGCAAAGCCTAGTGGGAATTGGAAGTTATTACGAATATCATCTTCACGATACCCACCAACTGGAGAGTCAACGGTTAAAATAATCGCTTTAGCACCACTTGCTTTGGCTCTCTTCAACGTGAATTCGTTAAATGCATTATTTTTACTCATATAAAGCTGGAAAAAGAACGGGTTTTCCCCTGAAACTTCAGCCACTTCTTCAATTGTTTTATTACCGTAGGTACTTAACGAGAAAATAGAACCTGCTTTAGCCATACCTTTTGCTGTCGCAATTTCCCCGTCTTTATGTGCTAATCCTTGGGCCGCCATCGGCGCTTGAATAATAGGGGTTTTTAGTTTAATTCCTAAAAAATCAGTTGAAAGGTCGATATCTGAAATTTCAATTCCCTGCATCACTCTTGGCATAATATATTTATTATCAAAATGTTGCGTATTTTTCTTCAGATTCAATTCATCTTCAGCACCACCACGAATATAACCAAAAGCACCTTTATCCATACTTTTGGCAACTTGGCTTTCTAATTCATCCAAGTTCACAATTTTAATTGGGCCTTCTTTATCGCTAGCTTTATATTCCGCCGCCTGTGCGGTACCAAGAGTCAGTGCAACAGCAAATAATGTCGATGTCACAAACGTATTTTTTCGTGTAAAACTCAACATAATAAATCTTTAACTCCCCATCAATTACTGTTTAATAGCCTCGGCTTGAATTTGGATAGTGACATTTTTGGCCATGCCATCCTTCACTAGGAAATCAACCCCCCATTGCGTACGGTCAATAGTGGTTTCGAAATCACCACCACACACATCAGCATTAAAAATTGGACTGAAATAGCAACCGAATTTGGTAGTTTTTAACTGAACTGGATGTGATTGGCCTTTCATAGTCAACACACCATCAATAGAAACAGGTTTGTTGTCTGCAAAATTCCATTTAGTCGATTTGAACTCAATGGTCGGATATTTTGCAACATCTAACATATCTTCACTTTTAATATGATTATCAAATGCTGATAACCCAGTATTTAAGGTCTCCGCTGGAATTTTTACACTGACGCTACCAGTTTGTTTTTCCGGAGAATAACTCATATCTCCGGTGATATTGTGAAAACCGCCACTATTGGTAGAAGTATTAAAGTGGTCAATATAAAACACGGCTTTAGTATGAGTTGCATCTAATTTATAGTCTGCGGCCTGTGCTGTACCAAGCGCAAACAAAGAAACCAGCAAAGGTAATGTAAGCTTTTTCATCATATTTCCTTAAAATTCAATTACAAATAGGCAGCTTTATCAGTCATTAAGCTGCCTGAATTAATTTCGTAAGTTAAATGTGGGGGTTATCGCGAATTAACGTTCAGAATCTAATTGCTCATTATTTTTCAGAACATCTTGCGCTTTGCTGTAGCTTTCAATTAATAATTGATAAGCAGGGAAAATTTGCGTGTAGGCCATTGCCCATTCAGCAGCGTCTTCACGGTTCCAAGTGCCTTGTAACTCAGAAGCAACCGCGGCTGTATCCATAGGGACAACCCCTGCTTGAACCACACGAGCCAAGGTAATTTCTTGTGCCATCTTGCTATAAGTACCTGATGCATCGATAACAACAAATACTTGGTAACCATCCATCACCGCACTAATCGCAGGGAAAGCCATACAAACACTAGTAATGGTACCTGCAATAATCAGTTGTTTTTTGCCTGTCGCTTTTACCGCTGCCACAAACTCAGGGTTATCCCATGCATTAATTTCGCCACGACGTGCAATATATTGTGCATGTGGTGCATTTTGGTGAATTTCTGGGATCAACGGACCATTGGGGCCTTGAGGTACAGAAGCCGTAGTGATCACTGGGATTTTTGCCAGTGAAGCCATTTTAGCCAGTACAGATGCGCGAGCACGCAATTCAGTCATTGGCATATCACCTACAGTTTGGAAAAGCCCACTTTGGTGATCAATTAATAACATCACAGCATCGTTTGGGTTAATAACAGGGCGCTGGCCATTAAAGTTTGCTGGAATACTCATGATAAAGCCTCTCAATCGATGAAGTCAGAAATTTATTTAGAATCAAAAATAGAACGATAACCGCTCCGTTTTCGTGTTATTTAGATTAATTCATCAGTTTTAAGCTGAGTAGTCTGGATTTTGATAAACTCTGTTCTATAAATAGGATAATAACCTCAACCTTGATTGTTCTTTTATTGGAACAATGAAACCTATTTTTGCCCCTACTGCCGAATGATTTGCTCCTTTATTATTCAGTCATCAAAACAGTTTAGGAGCAAAACCATGAAAAAAATTATTGGTATCTATCAATCTCCTCGTAGCCATTGGGTAGGAGACGGCTTTCCTGTCCGTTCAATGTTTACTTACGATAACCATGGGAAATACCTCAACCCATTCTTATTACTCGATAGAGCAGGTCCTTTCAATTTCCCCAGCTCAGAAGCAAAGAATCGAGGAGTTGGTGAGCACCCTCATCGTGGGTTTGAAACCGTTACGATAGTGTATGATGGGGAAGTAGCTCATCATGATTCTACTGGTGAAGGCGGTGTGATAGGTCCAGGCGATGTTCAGTGGATGACTGCGGCATCGGGTATTTTGCATCAAGAATATCAGTCTGATGCCTTTATGAAAAAAGGTGGCACTCTTGATATGGTGCAACTGTGGGTCAATTTACCTGCAAAAGACAAATCAGCGGCACCCGGCTACCAGTTATTGGAAAGCCAAACTATGCCAAAAGTCACACTGCCGAACGAAGCAGGCACACTGCGTGTGATTGCAGGGGATTATTTAGGCCACAAAGGGGCAGCCAAAACCTATACCCCGTTAGATGTTTGGGATTTACAACTCAATCAGGGAAAAACTGTTGGCATACAGACAAAATCAGGTCGTAACGTAGGGTTAGTCATGCTACGCGGTTCAATATTTGTTGATGGGCGTTCTGCCTTAAATGAAGGTGAACTGATGATCCTTGATAATACAGAAAGCAACATTGTGCTAGAAGCAACAGAAGATGCCTTAGTATTACTGCTAAGCGGTGACCCGATTGACGAACCGGTTGTTGGTTACGGCCCATTTGTTATGAATAGCATGGACGAAATTAATAAAGCTGTAAATGACTTCAACAGCGGCAAATTTGGCCGTATTCCTGAAACACAATAAATAATGTATGACCCCTCGATAACCTTAGGCTATTGGGGGGTTATTTTACTGACGGTGAAATGTTATCTGCTAAATAATTCAATAATAATTGTACTGATGGTAACAACCCTTTGCGAGATGGATAAACCGCATGAATAATATCTTCAGGGAAACGCCATTCAGGTAATACCTCCACCAAGTCCCCTGAGGCAATTTCCTTTTCCACCACGCCATAAGGCAACCTTGCAATGCCAATCCCTTTAAGTGCCGCGCGGTATAACGTTAACACATCAGTTGTGGCTAATTTAGGGGTGAAATGCTGTGTAAAACTCAGGTCATCGCTATTTTTCAGTGTTAACGTATAGTTTTGCGAGTGCTCTGTATTCGCTAACATCGGGTAATCCACCAGCTTTTCAGGCTCAATAAGTGCCCCTCGTTCTACAAATAACTGCGGACTTGCAACCAATATCCTGCGAGAATACCCCAGCACTTTCATCATTAGACCGGAGTCATCAAGAGGTAAAGAACGCACCCTAATTGCCAAATCCAGCCCTTCACTGATCACATCAACAGGGCGATTAACTGCCAATATCTGAATATCGATATCTGGGTATTGCGCCATAAAATCAACAAGTAATTCATTAAGATACACTTGCAACAATGCAACAGGACAAGACAGTTTTATCGTACCTTTCGGGTGAGACTGAACAGAACAAATCAATTCGTGAGCAATTTCGGCTTCATCCACCACATTTTTACATTGCTGATAAAAAACCTGCCCTACATCTGTGACATGAAATTGGCGAGTTGAACGATAAATTAAAGAAACATTTAGCTTTTTCTCTAAATCTGCAATACGTCGGCTTAACTTAGATTTAGGAACCCCAAGAGCTAAACCCGCTTGGGAAAAACCACCATGCTCAACGACTTTCACATAGTAATAGAGATCATTTAAATCATATTGCAGCATACGTTTTTACCAACCTTTGTGCTTGGAGGTTTGAAATCGTTATCTTACTCAAAATTCAAAAAATGTCCTCTTCGATATTTATTCTTTCGCACCTATATTCAGCTTTATCGTACGAGCCAACAAAGACCCTATTATAAAAAACAGATAATTTTGGGGTATTAATGAAAGCCTTTTTTAATAATTTTATGTAAACATGAAAATTATCCTCTACCGTTAAAATGAGAATATCATGCGTACAGAATTACCACAGACTCCATCAACTTCATCACTTGAGTGTTTTTTTGAAACCGCTGTTAACCAAGCGGATAAAAAAGGAAAAATCAGCCATTCTGATATAAAAAAACTCCTAAAGAACATCTCCAATTCATCTGAAAAACTTACCGTTAACAATTACTATAATATCCAAGAGTCTGTTAGTAGACTAAATAAAACCTTAACACTTCAGCACTCTAACGTTATTGAAAACAAGTCTCTCTGTATCCATAAGGCATACACAATGGCATTTAATAAATTATCTGATGCCTCTATTCATGAGATCAGACGCAATGCGCCACAAAGAGCCAATACGCTCAATATCATTGAACTAATGACCAAAAATAAAACGATAAAGCAAAAAAGAGTTATTGAACTTAAGGAAAACACCCAGAATATAAAAGCTAAAGTTGATATATTTATTAATGACTTATATAAAGAACCGTATTGGAGACCAAATGATAAAGAATATTCAGGGCTAATGGCTAACCTATCGAAATTAAAAAGTGATATAGAAAAGTCGAGAAATAATATACTCAGTTCAAGTTATCAACATAACCCAAATAAATTTAAAGCATTAACTCAGTTAAAATCGCAATTAACACAGCTTACAGAGAAATTACAAAACGATTATGACAAGCTAATCCGTGGTAGTACCTCAGATAATCAGCGTATCTTGAGCGATAATGAAATGCCTTCAATCTATAAATTAGAGCTAGCTCATTTAAAAAGGGCAATACCTATAATTGAATCAGAATTAGCGCAATTACAAAACGAACTACAAAGTAAACGTAGTGAATTGAGTAAATAATAAAGTAAAAAATTAACGGAACGCCAAAAAAAAAACGCCTAATTAAAAATTAGGCATGTCTAACTTTGAGATACGGCAACCTAGCCCCGTTTTCCAAACAAACGGTGGCTAAATTCTTCAATCTGGTGGTGTTCTAAGCGATTTTGCATGGTTAAACTCCAGCTTGCGGATAACCCAGCTGCACTTAGCAACCGCTGATAGAGTTGTTCATCATAGGGGGCATGAAAAGCAATCATAATCGCTTCTTGTACTGAAACGTCACTATTACGGCTTAATAGCGTTAATGGTTCGTTTTCGCTGACATTTCCTGTTTTTATCACCCGATAAAGCCACCCACAGCAACCACGCTCTTGCATCAACTGTGCAAAGTTTTCGATCCCCGTAAGCCCATTAAGCTTATAACATGGAGAGCGAGGCTGCGTGACCTGTATCCGCGCATTACCCCATGCAAAAATATCCCCGATAAATACGTTTTCTTCGGTCATACCCTGTGTTGATATATTTTCCCCAAATGCAGAGGCAACAAATAAATCCTCAAGCTCAGGGTAAGCGTTCAACCAATAATGATAATGCTCACGTGGATAATGGCATAGGGCTCTATCTGGCCCACCATGGAAACGTTTTTCTGCCTGTTCATCCCCTTCTAGCCCTAATTGCCCTAAAGCCAGCAAACCATCCGCAGCCTGTTTATGGATCGCACTTTGACCACAAGATTGAGTCTCTTGGACTTTACCGATAAAAACTTGGGGTAAACATGACATTGACGATATTCTCCATTTGAATAGCGATAGAGACTTCATCATAAAGAATGCCAAGACAGATAACAATCCAATACACCGGAAAATAAAAAGGCGTAGCATCTATGATGCTACGCCCACTCGCTATTTAATTAAAAAATTAATTATTTAGCTTTTGCTGCAAAACGTGCGGCAGCTTCGTCCCAGTTAACAACGGACCAGAACGCTTTAATATAATCAGGACGGCGGTTTTGGAATTTCAAGTAATAAGCGTGTTCCCACACATCTAAACCAATGATAGGGTAGCCTGAAGCACCTGAGATAGCTTCACCCATCAATGGGCTATCTTGGTTAGCTGTAGAAACAACAGCTAATTTACCGTCATCTTTCAGAACCAGCCATGCCCAACCTGAACCAAAACGAGTTGCAGCAGCTTTTTCAAATACTTCTTTAAATGCATCAACGCTACCGAAATCGCGTTCAATAGCCGCTTTCAGTTCGCCTTTTAATTCAGTACCTAATTTCAAACCTTTCCAGAACAGACTATGGTTTGAGTGACCACCAGCGTTGTTGCGTACAAAAGTGCGCTGATCAGCTGGAATTTGATCTAATTTTTGAATCAGAACATCGATGTCCAAACCTGCTAATTCTGGCAGTTTTTCTAACGCTGTATTTGTGTTAGTCACATAGGTTTGATGGTGCTTAGTGTGGTGGATTTCCATGGTCTGTTTGTCAAAATGTGGTTCCAACGCATCATAAGCATAAGGTAAAGCAGGTAATGTATAACTCATATTATTGTCTCCAGTGACGTAAATACCGCTATGTTTCTCATTTTTCACCACAAGGCTCATAGGGTATGCACTTGCTTAACTTCGCACCTTGTGAATTACTATCTATTATAGTTATTTTACTGTTAATGAAAATCATTATCAAATCCATAAAAAAAATGTGGGTTTTCTCATTCGCTACAAGAACTCCCTTATACAGTAACTAATACCAATATCACCGCCTTTTATTTTTCTTTAATTCTAACATTTGCTATATTTTAAGGTTAATACACTAATTTAATATTTAGCATCAAATGATAATTCTGCAAATCCCATTACAATTAATACGTGATCTTCCGCGCAAAAGAAAAACAAATTTATATTTCGTGCTTTAGTTAACCATTTTTTGACATAGTATTAACATCTGCAAGGAGATAATAATATGACTCAAATAACTAAACATCCCGTTCCTGCTGAAATTGCAAAAAATGCCCTGATAAACGAACAACAGTATAACGATGAGTACCAACGCTCGATTCAAGACCCTGAAGGATTTTGGGGCGAAAAAGGAAAAATCGTTGATTGGATTAAACCGTACACCCGTGTCAAGAACACATCTTTTGACCCCGGACATATCGATATCCGTTGGTTTGAAGATGGCACTTTAAATTTAAGTGCAAACTGTTTGGATCGTCATCTGGCTGAAAAAGGCGACCAAGTAGCTATTATTTGGGAAGGCGATGACCCATCATCGTCAAAAAATGTCACTTACCGTGAATTGCATCAAGATGTTTGTCAGTTTGCAAATGTGTTAAAGCAACAAGGTATCCGCAAAGGCGATGTCGTTGCTATCTATATGCCAATGGTTGTAGAAGCCGCTGTAGCCATGCTAGCTTGTGCTCGTATTGGTGCCATCCATACAGTCATTTTTGCGGGTTTCTCTCCTGAGGCAGTCTCTGGTCGTGTCATTGACTGTAAAGCCAAGCTTATCATCACTGCTGATGAAGGCCTACGCGCAGGCCGTGCAATCCCCCTGAAAAAAAATGTGGATGATGCACTAGCCAACCCACATGTAACCACCGTATCCAATGTGATCGTCTATCAGCGTACTGGTAATCCACCGAGTTGGGTTGAAGGACGTGACTTATGGTGGCATGACGTGGTTAAAGGTGTCAGTACAGACTGTCCTCCTGAAGAAATCAGTGCTGAAGACCCCCTATTCATTCTGTATACCTCTGGTTCTACAGGTAAACCTAAAGGTGTCCTCCATACCACTGGGGGCTATTTAGTTTATGCAACGCTCACGTTTAAATACACTTTCGACTATCACCCAGGTGAAGTCTATTGGTGTACTGCTGATGTGGGTTGGGTTACCGGCCATAGTTACTTGTTATATGGGCCATTATCCAATGGGGCAAAAACCTTAATGTTTGAAGGTGTGCCTAACTATCCATCAGTAAACAGAATGAGTCAGGTTGTTGATAAACACCAAGTCAATATCCTCTACACTGCACCAACTGCAATCCGTGCGTTAATGGCTGAAGGTGATAAAGCCATTGAAGGCACTGATCGTAGTTCTCTGCGCATCTTAGGCTCTGTGGGGGAACCCATTAATCCTGAAGCATGGGAATGGTTCTACAAAAAAATTGGTAATAGCCGCTGCCCTGTGGTTGATACATGGTGGCAGACAGAAACTGGTGGCTTCATGATCACACCACTTCCCGGTGCAACAACATTGAAACCCGGTTCCGCAACTTTACCTTTCTTTGGTGTTCGACCTGCATTAGTTGATAACCTTGGTGAGCCTATCGAAGGGGCTACAGAAGGTAATTTAGTGATTGTCGATTCATGGCCGGGGCAAGCCCGTACTTTATTTGGCGATCACGAGCGTTTCGAGCAAACTTATTTCTCAACCTTTAAAGGTATGTACTTTAGTGGAGATGGTGCTCGCCGTGATGAAGATGGCTATTATTGGATCACAGGTCGTGTTGACGATGTATTGAATATCTCAGGTCACCGTTTAGGTACCGCAGAGATAGAATCAGCCCTCGTTGCACATCCAAAAGTGGCTGAAGCCGCAGTAGTTGGTATTCCTCACAATATTAAAGGCCAAGCAATTTATGCTTATGTCACATTAATATCAGGGGTTGAGCCATCTCCAGAGCTATACACAGAAGTTCGCAATTGGGTTCGTAAAGAAATTGGTCCAATTGCAACACCGGATGTTCTTCACTGGACGGATTCATTACCAAAAACCCGTTCCGGTAAAATCATGCGTCGTATCCTACGAAAAATTGCATCAGGAGATACCAGTAACTTTGGAGATACCTCCACTCTGGCAGATCCAGGTGTTGTCGAAAAACTACTCGAAGAAAAACAGTCTATGAGTATGTCATAACGCCAAAAGGGCCGCCTTTACCGGGTGGCCTTACATACATCCCAATAAGACGATTTACTCTAAATAATTTGAGGTGCAACTAGAAGGCAAGTGAATGAGTCACTAAGAGCATATATAGATATGTGACTAGTACGAGTGAACACCGCCAACGACACTGCAACTTGAAGTATGACGAGTATAACAGAGGAGAACTCTGATGAATGCTACTGCTTACGAAAAGGTAGAGGATAACCCTCGCTTCAAGGAATTGGTCAGGAAACGTAGTCGCTTTTCATGGTTGTTATCGATAATAACGCTCGTGTTGTATGTAGGTTTTATTTTTCTTATCGCTTTTGATCCAAGCTGGTTAGGTACACCTATCTCTGAAGGCTCTTACATCACAAGGGGGATCCCTGTCGGTGTTGGGCTAATCGTCATTTCATTTGTATTAACTGGGCTATATGTTATTCGTGCCAACGGTGAATATGACCGTTTAACGGCAGAAATCTTAAAAGAGGTAGAAAAATGAAAATATTGCTCTCACTCATTCTCTTTTTTACCTCATCAATCGTGTTTGCAGACGCATTGACAGGGGATGTGGAACGTCAGCCTATCAATATCCAAGCAATTATCATGTTCTTACTTTTTGTTGGCTTCACGTTATATATCACCTACTGGGCATCAAAAAGAACACGTTCTCGCTCCGATTACTATACTGCCGGTGGGAAAATTACAGGGTTCCAAAATGGGATGGCAATTGCAGGGGACTTTATGTCTGCAGCTTCTTTCTTGGGGATCTCCGCTCTTGTTTATACTTCTGGCTATGATGGCTTAATTTACTCGATTGGCTTTTTAATTGGCTGGCCGATCATTCTATTCTTAATTGCCGAGCGCTTACGAAATTTAGGTCGCTACACTTTTGCTGACGTAGCATCTTACCGATTAAAACAAAGACCAATTCGTATTTTGTCTGCTGTTGGCTCACTTGTCGTTGTAGCACTCTATCTCATTGCCCAGATGGTTGGGGCAGGTAAACTGATCGAATTATTATTCGGCTTAAATTATCATGTAGCCGTGGTTATCGTTGGTATTCTCATGGTGTTGTACGTATTATTTGGTGGGATGCTAGCAACTACATGGGTACAAATCATCAAAGCCATTCTCTTACTTGCTGGTGCAACATTCATGGCGGTTATGGTCATGAAACATGTAGGCTTTAATTTCAATACATTATTTAAAGAGGCTGTAGAAATCCATAAGAATGGCATTTCTATTATGAGCCCTGGAGGCCTAGTATCTGACCCGATATCCGCCTTATCGCTTGGCTTGGCATTAATGTTTGGTACCGCCGGTCTTCCTCATATTATTATGCGTTTCTTTACCGTAAGTGATGCCAAAGAAGCGCGTAAGAGTGTGTTCTATGCAACAGGATTTATCGGTTATTTCTATATACTGACTTTCATTATTGGTTTCGGCGCTATTGTGCTTGTCAGTTCAAATCCTGCATTTAAAGATGCTGCTGGGGCGCTCATTGGCGGAACTAATATGGCTGCAGTTCACCTTGCTGATGCTGTTGGGGGCAATTTCTTCCTTGGCTTTATTTCTGCGGTTGCCTTCGCCACCATCCTTGCGGTTGTTGCTGGATTGACACTCGCAGGCGCTTCTGCGGTATCTCATGACCTTTATGCGATGGCAATAAAAAATGGTAAGGCTGACGAAAAAGATGAATTACGCGTTTCAAAAATTACGGTTGTCATCTTAGGTTTTGTTGCAATTGGCCTTGGTATTTTGTTTGAAAAACAAAATATTGCTTTCATGGTCGGCTTAGCATTCTCCATCGCTGCAAGCTGTAACTTCCCTATTATTTTACTATCAATGTACTGGCGCAAACTCACGACTCGCGGTGCATTAGCAGGAGGCTGGTTAGGGCTGATTACCGCCGTTGTCTTAATGATCCTAGGTCCAACTATATGGGTCAGCATTCTTCATCATGAAAAACCAATCTATCCATATGAATATCCTGCTTTCTTCTCCATGATTGTTGCATTCGTTGCCTCATGGTTATTCTCTGTTACTGACAATTCAGAACAAGGGAAAATGGAAAGAGAACGCTTTAAAGAGCAATTTATTCGTTCACAAATTGGTTTGGGTATTGAACAAGGTAAGTCTCACTAAATCTGACTTTATTACCACAACAAACGGTTCAGTGTATCGAGCCGTTTGTTATTGTCAGACTAAAACCACGCAGTGATTGCTCCAATAAGGATACAGGCTAATAGTGTAACCCTATCAGCAATCTTTCGAGTAAAACTTATCTACCTCTTTTTCTAGACGTCAGCTTCACGATAACATTAGCTACCGTGGTGCCTAGATAAGCAGCGATATTACATAATGCTCTTTCCCATTTATCACCTTCTTTTTCTTTGTAAGGTCATTTTAAACCCTTACAACGGATACCTCAGGTCTTGCGACCATCTTTATTGTTCAATTAACCCGATATATTAAGTGTTTTAGGAGCAAACAACAAAAGGCTATGAGTAAGCAAACCTCGATGATGATTACCTTGGTTCACATACCCTAAATCTGCTTGAGTAGGACGATAATTGTAGCTTGGTAGCATCTTCTATCGCGAGAAGAAAGGAATAGCAGTGACCAGTTTTACTGTCGCACTAAAAATGGCTTCACTAATATTCTCTGCGAATATGTTAACGTTCCTATCTCCCTCCATACTGGCCAGTGAGCTAAACGATTTTACTACCGATTTACTTGGATACCGAGCTAAGTTTGAGGCCATTTATTACAAACCTGACCGGTCTTTTTGGTTCTCCAAGTTTAGTATGTGCATGTTGTTCTTTAGCCCGCTCATTATTACTTTCCATCATCTCAGGAGCCCCAATTAAATCCGTTGAAGAGCTGATCGTAAGCTAAGCATTTAGTTCAAAAAAATTTCTCAGATAATGTGAAGGACTTATGTATAAAAGACAGCCTCATAAGGAGGTGGGTGGTTTAGGTCAGACAAAAAAAATCCTTCTTTCTGCGTAGAGAAAAGAAGGATATTAATAATATTTAAGAATATTTTTATTATCGTTATTCGGTTCTATCTTGCATAGTATTGTTTTTCTACATTAACCCAATCTTCTACAAGAGAATAAAAATCGGCAGATTTTGTTTTTCTTTCCTCTTGTAATTGTTGGAATTCTTGTTTATTTTTCGGTGTGTAACGAGAAAGCAATCGGTCTAAAACAATATGTTTATCTGCAAATTGAGAGCTAATTTTTAATGTCTTAAACAGTGCGATAGTAATAATCCCACTAATTGCCAGCATCCCAATAACAGAAGCAAAACTATAATCAATCCCAACAGCATTTCTTACGACATTTAGCAGTAAAAATGGAACAAAGAACATCACAAGTAAGGAAAGGATCGTGGCGCCATCTTGGCCATTGTTAAATTCATTCTCTTTCTGCTTATTCACAGAAAGGATCTGATCAAAAATTTTTTGATTCGCACTTTTTGTTTTATTCATCTGATCCACCTTTGGTACACAGACATTGTTAACCAGAAATACAGCGCGCTTAGTCGATTATCTTTCGTATCCGAACGCTAACTATTTCCTTTGATAATTTCATTTATAAGCAAACTTCATCTATAACGTGATAACTTGAAATGATATTAACTACTTTAAAATAGTATAAATGCAAGTAAATGAAACATCAATTTAACAATTTTTATATAAAAAAATAAACAATTGAGTTTTTTTTCATCATAAACTGGCTAAAGAAATATTAATTTTCTATATGAGTAAAATTGATTAGTTTATTTTTATCTATTGATATTTATGAGTTTATTGATGAAAAAACAGACGTTATTAATGAACTAATTAACACCATAAAAACCATTAAACCGATAGATATTTTATGGCAAAAGAAGGAAAAACAAGTAAAGTAGTTTCATTTAGTCATTATTATTTTTAATCAATTATAAATAATCTATCTCTCAATAAAGCAAGCTAGCGACATATTAGCAGTAAAGACAAATAATTTTCCTCATTCCTGTTACTACATTAGAAATGTGAGTTGTTACTCACTACTTTGATTCCTACACTACCATTCACCACACCAATATCATTACACTTTCCGCATAAACTAGTGCCAAACGTCTCTACTCCCAGCTTAGCTACCACCCTAAGTAATTGATTTAATTTTGTTTTTTAGCATATTAAACTAACCCCGACAAGTGAGTTGTTACTTACTACTTTAAATCCGACATGCCCATTCAACACATCCATATCACAGTGCATTCAGAGTGAACAGATGCCCAACTTCCTCATGCCTTGCTCAGTCCTTACTCTACAGCCAAACTCACGCTAGCTTCACACTGCATTTGATCCCCCAACTCAGTGAGTTGTTACTCACTACTCTAGATCCGACACGCCTATTCACCACACCAATATCATTACACTTTCCGCATGAACTAGTGCCAAACATCTCTACCCCTCCCTAGCTGATTAATTTATTCTTATTTTTTCAGTGGATTAAACCAACCTCGATAAGTGAGCTGTTACTTACTACTTTAAATTCCACACACTTATTCAACATAACAATGTTATTGCACCGTTGAGGGAGGATTAACACCGCCTCAAATCACGGCCAAACGAAAACTTGAGGAATAAAAAATCAGGATGATGGGTTACAAAACAGAGTCCGCTCAGTTCATAAGGAATAAAGGAATAAACAAGTTAAAACGAGATGGGCAGGAAAAGAATATCTCTGTACTAATGAGGGGTTAACCTAGTCCTCTGCTAATCAGACTGTTAATTTAAAAGCTAGACATTAGCAGTTAGAAGTTAGAAGTTAGAAGTTAGAAGTTAGAAGTTAGAAGTTAGAAGTTAGCCTACAGGATAATAAAATATGCAGTGGTCTCAATGCCTCATTCCCCTAGGCAGAGCCCTCACAATCAGAGTCGCCCTGAGACTGAACACATCACTCTTCGCTCCACACTGCCACGCCTCATCACCTAACCCCCAAACGCAAAAAAGCCACCCATTGGGTGGCTTTCTCACTAATTTAATGTCTGGCAGTTCCCTACTCTCACATGGGGAGACCCCACACTACCATCGGCGCTACGGCGTTTCACTGCTGAGTTCGGCATGGGGTCAGGTGGGACCACCGCGCTATTGCCGCCAGACAAATTCGGTTCGTTCCCGTTTAGCACATTTCGTCACTAAACCAGAACTGCAATCTTGAACAAGCTGCCATGTCCCTCGCCTTTCGGCTTCTCACGCTCATTGAATCAACGTCATCTCAATCTCTAAAACACCTTCGGTGTTGTCAGGTTAAGCCTCACGGTTCATTAGTATTGGTTAGCTCAACATATCGCTATGCTTACACACCCAACCTATCAACGTCTTAGTCTTAAACGTTCCTTTAGGACCCTTAAAGGGTCAGGAAGACTCATCTCAAGGCAAGTTTCCCGCTTAGATGCTTTCAGCGGTTATCTCTTCCGCACTTAGCTACCGGGCAATGCCATTGGCATGACAACCCGAACACCAGTGGTGCGTCCACTCCGGTCCTCTCGTACTAGGAGCAGCCCCTTTCAATCTTCCAACGCCCACGGCAGATAGGGACCGAACTGTCTCACGACGTTCTAAACCCAGCTCGCGTACCACTTTAAACGGCGAACAGCCGTACCCTTGGGACCTACTTCAGCCCCAGGATGTGATGAGCCGACATCGAGGTGCCAAACACCGCCGTCGATATGAACTCTTGGGCGGTATCAGCCTGTTATCCCCGGAGTACCTTTTATCCGTTGAGCGATGGCCCTTCCATTCAGAACCACCGGATCACTAAGACCTACTTTCGTACCTGCTCGAGCCGTCACTCTCGCAGTCAAGCTGGCTTATGCCTTTGCACTAACCGCATGATGTCCGACCATGCTTAGCCAACCTTCGTGCTCCTCCGTTACTCTTTGGGAGGAGACCGCCCCAGTCAAACTACCCACCAGACACTGTCCGCACCCCGGATAACGGGGCAACGTTAGAACATCAAACATTAAAGGGTGGTATTTCAAGGTTGGCTCCATGCAGACTGGCGTCCACACTTCAAAGCCTCCCACCTATCCTACACATCAAGGCTCAATGTTCAGTGTCAAGCTATAGTAAAGGTTCACGGGGTCTTTCCGTCTTGCCGCGGGTACACTGCATCTTCACAGCGAGTTCAATTTCACTGAGTCTCGGGTGGAGACAGCCTGGCCATCATTACGCCATTCGTGCAGGTCGGAACTTACCCGACAAGGAATTTCGCTACCTTAGGACCGTTATAGTTACGGCCGCCGTTTACTGGGGCTTCGATCAAGAGCTTCTCCTTACGGATAACCCCATCAATTAACCTTCCAGCACCGGGCAGGCGTCACACCGTATACGTCCACTTTCGTGTTTGCACAGTGCTGTGTTTTTAATAAACAGTTGCAGCCAGCTGGTATCTGCGACTGGCTTCAGCTCCATGGGTAAACCACTTCACCTAGCGCCAGCGTGCCTTCTCCCGAAGTTACGGCACCATTTTGCCTAGTTCCTTCACCCGAGTTCTCTCAAGCGCCTGAGTATTCTCTACCTGACCACCTGTGTCGGTTTGGGGTACGATTAGTGATAATCTAGAGCTTAGAGGCTTTTCCTGGAAGCGGGGCATGAGCTACTTCGCCACCGTAGTGACTCGTCATCAGACCTCAGCATATAGTGAACCGGATTTGCCTAATTCACCTGCCTACATCCTTAAACCGGGACAACCGTCGCCCGGCCAGCCTAGCCTTCTCCGTCCCCCCATCGCAATTATCACCAGTACGGGAATATTAACCCGTTTCCCATCGACTACGCATTTCTGCCTCGCCTTAGGGGTCGACTCACCCTGCCCCGATTAACGTTGGACAGGAACCCTTGGTCTTCCGGCGTGCGGGTTTTTCACCCGCATTATCGTTACTTATGTCAGCATTCGCACTTCTGATACCTCCAGCATACCTCACAGTACACCTTCACAGGCTTACAGAACGCTCCCCTACCCAACAATATTTACATATCGCTGCCGCAGCTTCGGTGCATAGTTTAGCCCCGTTACATCTTCCGCGCAGGCCGACTCGACCAGTGAGCTATTACGCTTTCTTTAAATGATGGCTGCTTCTAAGCCAACATCCTGGCTGTCTGAGCCTTCCCACTTCGTTTCCCACTTAACTATGACTTTGGGACCTTAGCTGGCGGTCTGGGTTGTTTCCCTCTTCACGACGAACGTTAGCACCCGCCGTGTGTCTCCCGTGATAACATTCTTCGGTATTCGTAGTTTGCATCGAGTTGGTAAGTCGGGATGACCCCCTAGTCGAAACAGTGCTCTACCCCCGAAGATGAGTTCACGAGGCGCTACCTAAATAGCTTTCGGGGAGAACCAGCTATCTCCCGGTTTGATTGGCCTTTCACCCCCAGCCACAAGTCATCCGCTAATTTTTCAACATTAGTCGGTTCGGTCCTCCAGTTAGTGTTACCCAACCTTCAACCTGCCCATGGCTAGATCACCGGGTTTCGGGTCTATACCCTGCAACTCATTCGCCCAGTTAAGACTCGGTTTCCCTACGGCTCCCCTATACGGTTAACCTTGCTACAGAATATAAGTCGCTGACCCATTATACAAAAGGTACGCAGTCACCCTGATAAATCAAGGCTCCCACTGCTTGTACGTACACGGTTTCAGGTTCTATTTCACTCCCCTCGCCGGGGTTCTTTTCGCCTTTCCCTCACGGTACTGGTTCACTATCGGTCAATCAGGAGTATTTAGCCTTGGAGGATGGTCCCCCCATATTCAGACAGGATAACACGTGTCCCGCCCTACTCGTCGAGTTCACAACACTAGCATCTTCAGATACGGGGCTATCACCCTTTACTGCCGGACTTTCCAGACCGTTCTCCTGATACTAATGCTGATTAAGACTCTGGGCTGCTCCCCGTTCGCTCGCCGCTACTAGGGGAATCTCGGTTGATTTCTTTTCCTCGGGGTACTGAGATGTTTCAGTTCCCCCGGTTCGCTTCGTTTGACTATGTATTCATCAAACGATAGTGCAACGGATTGCACTGGGTTTCCCCATTCGGAAATCGTCGGGTATAACGGTTCATATCACCTTACCGACGCTTATCGCAGATTAGCACGTCCTTCATCGCCTCTGATTGCCTAGGCATCCACCGTGTACGCTTAGTCGCTTAACCTCACAACCCGAAGGTGTCTTCTTATCAGACGACACTTAACGTCATGGCTGTGCGTGGTGAACTTCTTCGTTGGGTAGTGCTCGCAATGCTCACGTACTATTGTACGCTGCGCTTGCTGTGCGCTAGCCGCCTTGAATTTCACACTGCTCGCTCATGCCACTCGCTTGTGTGTTTGAAAAACACTTCAAGTTGAGATTTTTGAGAGACTCTCACATTGTTTAAGCGATAAACAATGTGCGTTGTTTTCAATTTTCAGCTTGTTCCAGATTGTTAAAGAGCATAATTATTCGCAATAGACTATTTGACTAATCTATTCTGAATAATCAGAAAAATTTATGGTGGAGCTAAGCGGGATCGAACCGCTGACCTCCTGCGTGCAAGGCAGGCGCTCTCCCAGCTGAGCTATAGCCCCATAAAGGTAATTTCAGTATCAATCTCAGTCATTAAAATGACAAATCGGATTTAGGCAAGGCATAAATTGGCGACGTTTACTTTTGAGTAAACGAGCTGATTTATAACGCTGCATCAATTCGATTTTGGTAGGCCTGAGTGGACTTGAACCACCGACCTCACCCTTATCAGGGGTGCGCTCTAACCACCTGAGCTACAAGCCTATTGATACTGCTACTCTATTTCATCAGACAATCTGTGTGAGCACTTCACAAAAACACTTCAATGGTAAGGAGGTGATCCAACCGCAGGTTCCCCTACGGTTACCTTGTTACGACTTCACCCCAGTCATGAATCACAAAGTGGTAAGCGCCCTCCCGAAGGTTAAGCTACCTACTTCTTTTGCAACCCACTCCCATGGTGTGACGGGCGGTGTGTACAAGGCCCGGGAACGTATTCACCGTAGCATTCTGATCTACGATTACTAGCGATTCCGACTTCATGGAGTCGAGTTGCAGACTCCAATCCGGACTACGACGTACTTTATGAGTTCCGCTTGCTCTCGCGAGGTCGCTTCTCTTTGTATACGCCATTGTAGCACGTGTGTAGCCCTACTCGTAAGGGCCATGATGACTTGACGTCATCCCCACCTTCCTCCGGTTTATCACCGGCAGTCTCCTTTGAGTTCCCGACCGAATCGCTGGCAACAAAGGATAAGGGTTGCGCTCGTTGCGGGACTTAACCCAACATTTCACAACACGAGCTGACGACAGCCATGCAGCACCTGTCTCAGAGTTCCCGAAGGCACCAAAGCATCTCTGCTAAGTTCTCTGGATGTCAAGAGTAGGTAAGGTTCTTCGCGTTGCATCGAATTAAACCACATGCTCCACCGCTTGTGCGGGCCCCCGTCAATTCATTTGAGTTTTAACCTTGCGGCCGTACTCCCCAGGCGGTCGATTTAACGCGTTAGCTCCGAAAGCCACTCCTCAAGGGAACAACCTTCAAATCGACATCGTTTACAGCGTGGACTACCAGGGTATCTAATCCTGTTTGCTCCCCACGCTTTCGCACCTGAGCGTCAGTCTTTGTCCAGGGGGCCGCCTTCGCCACCGGTATTCCTCCACATCTCTACGCATTTCACCGCTACACATGGAATTCTACCCCCCTCTACAAGACTCTAGCTGACCAGTCTTAGATGCCATTCCCAGGTTAAGCCCGGGGATTTCACATCTAACTTAATCAACCGCCTGCGTGCGCTTTACGCCCAGTAATTCCGATTAACGCTTGCACCCTCCGTATTACCGCGGCTGCTGGCACGGAGTTAGCCGGTGCTTCTTCTGTCGGTAACGTCAATCGTTGATGATATTAGCATCAACGCCTTCCTCCCGACTGAAAGTACTTTACAACCCTAGGGCCTTCTTCATACACGCGGCATGGCTGCATCAGGCTTGCGCCCATTGTGCAATATTCCCCACTGCTGCCTCCCGTAGGAGTCTGGGCCGTGTCTCAGTCCCAGTGTGGCTGATCATCCTCTCAGACCAGCTAGGGATCGTCGCCTAGGTGAGCCATTACCCCACCTACTAGCTAATCCCATATGGGTTCATCCGATAGCGCAAGGACCGAAGTTCCCCTGCTTTGCTCCTAAGAGATTATGCGGTATTAGCCACCGTTTCCAGTGGTTATCCCCCTCTATCGGGCAGATCCCCATACATTACTCACCCGTCCGCCGCTCGTCAGCGGGAAGCAAGCTTCCCCTGTTACCGCTCGACTTGCATGTGTTAGGCCTGCCGCCAGCGTTCAATCTGAGCCATGATCAAACTCTTCAATTAAAAGCGTTTGATGCTCAAAGAATGTTTACTGTCGCCTGATTTCCGAAGAAACCAGATTACCTATTAGTTCATATATATGAATTAACGTGTTAGTCACTCTTCAAGACTTAAAATCAAATATTTTTTTGATAGTGTCCTGTGAGTGCCCACACAGATTGTCTGATAAATTGTTAAAGAGCGTTGCGACATTTCTTTTGGAAATTCGACCCAGTTTTTATTAACTTAGGTCGTTGTCGCGAGGTGACGTATATTACGTTTTTTATTTAGAAAGTCAAGCGTTTATTTTCAACTTTTTCTTTCTCACCTCTGTTATCACAAGGCTTCGAGGTTTTCTTCGAGCCGGTTTATCGTGACAACGGATGCGCATTATAGGGAGCCCAGAAAATCTAGCAAGTGTTTTTTTGTTTTTTTATTTTGTTCGCGTTTTTTTTAGCCAAAACAGGCTTTATAAGTTAAATAAGGTCTGTATATTGACTATTTCAGCAGCAATTATTCATTTACTCGCGTAATATAAGTATCTAAGAAATGCGTATTGAGATGAATTATGGAATTAAGTAAGCAACAAACTGCCTCACAGAAGAACCGCTCTTATATTATTGCAGAGAATCTTGGACAGTTAATTTTAAGCAGTACCTATTTACCTGACTCCATTTTACCCAATGAATTAGATTTATCAGAACAATTCCAAGCAAGCAGAACAGCAATAAGAGAAGCAATAAAAATACTCGCGGCAAAAGGAATGGTATTAGCCCGCCCTAAAATTGGCACTCGTGTGATGCCTTCTTCAAATTGGAATTTTTTGGACCAAGACCTTTTAAAGTGGTGGTCGAATAGCGAAGAACAGTCCGTTGTTATTAAACATTTTAAAGTTGTTCGTCTCGCAATTGAGCCCCAAGCTTGTTATCTTGCTGCATTACATGCAACACAAGAACAAAAACAATCTTTACAACTTTTAGCGAGTGAAATGCAATTACTAGCAAAAGAATTTGATAGAGAACGATGGATAAAAATTGACTACCATTTTCATTTAACTATCTATAAAGCTTGCGCTAACCCTTTTTTGATCTCTTTTGCTAATCTGTTTCGCTCTATCTATCAGCGTTATTTTGATGTAATCACTGATAATGAAGTAATTGAAGTTGATACACATCAACAGCTCGCGAATGCAATTATTGAAGGCAAAAGTGCAGATGCCCTTAATTTTTGCTATAGCTTATTAACGAATACTCAGAAATAAAACTAACGAGATAACTCACCGATTTTGGAATTCAATTTTTTAGATAGGTAACTGATGTTCAAGACAGCCAAAAATATGTCTGGTCTTCCATGGATTGCGGCCATGGCCTTTTTCATGCAAGCACTTGATGCCACTATTTTGAATACGGCTTTACCTGATATTGCCAAGAGCCTTCATCACTCCCCCCTTGCTATGCAATCAGCAGTAGTCAGTTACACATTAACTGTTGCCTTATTGATCCCTGTAAGTGGGTGGTTTGCTGATAGATTTGGGACACGGCGTGTTTTTATTTTAGCAGTTTCATTATTTTCTTTAGGTTCTTTATTGTGTGCACTTTCACCCTCCCTAGATTTTTTAGTAACGTCAAGGGTTATTCAAGGGGTTGGTGGGGCAATGATGATGCCAGTTGCACGTTTAGCGCTAATTAGAGCTTATCCACGTAGTGAATTATTGCCAATATTAAACTTTGTCACAATACCGGGGTTAGTTGGGCCAATATTAGGGCCTCTGCTAGGTGGTATATTAGTGACCTACGCCACATGGCATTGGATATTTATTATTAATATTCCTATTGGCGTTTTAGGTATTTTTTATGCGTTAAAACATATGCCTGATTTTAAAATGCCGAAGCGAAAATTTGATACCCTCGGTTTCTTATTGTTTGGATTCGGTTTAGTAATGCTATCTGTCAGCCTCGATTTCTTTGGTGATAAATCGCTACCTACATCTATACCAGTATCTCTTGTTGCAATTGGGTTTCTTTTCCTATTTCTTTATATTTTCCATGCAAGGCGAATTAAGCACGCCATTATTCCTTTAAATTTATTTAAAACTCGCACTTTTTCTATTGGTATCAGTGGGAATGTTGCAACTCGACTAGGTACTGGCAGTATTCCATTTCTAATGCCATTAATGCTACAAGTTGGTTTTGGCTATGAAGCTGTTGTTGCTGGTATGATGATGGCACCATTAGCGATTGGTTCAATCACAGCAAAATCCGCTGTTACAAAAATACTCACTAAATATGGGTACCGTAATACATTATTTGTTATCACCATCATTATTGGATTAATGATTGCTCAATTTTCCTTGCAGTCACCAAGTATGTCGATTTATCTGTTAATAGTCCCTTTATTCATTTTAGGTATGGTAATGTCTGTACAATTTACCGCAATGAATACGATATGTTTGGCTGACCTAACAGATAATAATGCAAGTGCGGGGAACAGTATGTTAGCCGTGACTCAACAGCTATCGATAAGTTTCGGTATTGCAGTGAGCGCAGCAATATTGAACTTCTATGGTGGACAGCCTAACAGCAATACCGTCGATAATTTCCATTATACCTTTATTACTGTCGGTGCTATCACCTTAATATCCGCTTTTGTCTTTTTATTATTAAGTAAGACTGATGGGGATAACTTAATAAAAAATAAAGCAAAAAAGGCTAAAAATTAGCATTTCCTGACCGATTGACGCTCAATAAGTTCAGGTGTTAATACTAAAACACTGGCATCTGCTTCAGGGTTATCCATACGATAAATAAGTTGGTCAACAGCCTGTTTGCCTAGTTTATCTTTTGGTTGATGGATCGTCGTCAATGGTGGGATCATATAAGGTGAAAGGTCGATATCATCATAACCAATGATTGAAATATCATCAGGCACTTTGATTCCTTTTTGGAATATAGCCTGATAAGCCCCAACAGCCATGGCATCATTCCCTGCAAAAATAGCTTGTGGAGGCGTTGATAACTCAAGCAGTTTATTCATTGATTCAAAACCACCAGCAAATTCGAAGTCACTGAAAATAATATAATCTTCATTAACTTCAATTTTAGCCTGTTCCATCGCTTGAATAAAACCTTGATAACGAGCCCTTGCTGGAGACTTATCTTGAGGCCCCGCAATACAGGCTATTCGGGTAAAACCCGAATCAATAAGATAACGGGTAGCAATTTCCCCCCCAAGAAATGAGTTATCTTGAATCACATCTCCTACTGAATCAAATGGTGACCAATCCATCATAACGGTCGGAACGCTAGGGTAGCGAGTAAACACATCCTTCGATGGGCCTTGAACTTCTGTACACATAATTAATAGCCCATCAACACGTTTTTGTAATAACGTTTCTAAGCTATGGTTCATACGTTGAAGGTCACCTTCAGTATTACATAAGATCAAACTATAACCGCGCTCGTAGCAACTACGTTCAACACCACGTACTACTTCTGCATAAAATGGGTTATTACTTGTTGTTAGTAACATCCCTATTGTATTAGTGCGATTCATTTTTAAGCTTCTAGCTAATGCTGAAGGGGCATAGTTTAGCTCTTCTATCGCATTTTTGACGCGCAGAGTTATACTTTCGCTAACATAGCGATTTTGATTAATCACGTGAGAGACTGTGGATGTCGACACCCCCGCTAAACGTGCCACATCTTTCATTGTTGCCACAAGCTAATCCTGTTGAGTCAAAAATTGTTCAATTTCTTTACGCCAAGGTACCGATGGCTGCGCGCCAGGACGAGTTACAGCAATTGCTGCGGCAGCATGAGCAAAAATAATTGCGTCTTCATCTGCCTTACCTTCCAATAGTGCAGTGACATAAGCCCCATTGAATGTATCACCTGCCGCAATAGTATCTACTGCTTTTACGTTAAATGCAGGAATTATTTTCCCTTGTGAGCCTTGTTCACTATACCAAACCCCTCGGGACCCTAGCGTTATCATCACTTTGCTGATCCCTTTTTCGTGCAATACCTGTGCAGCTGCTTGTGCCCCTTTATTATCATTAACAGCAATCCCTGTTAGATGCTCAGCTTCGGTTTCATTTGGTGTAATGATATCGACTAGTGTTAATAATGAATCTGGCAATGACTGGGCTGGTGCTGGATTTAAAATTACCTGTGTATTATTTTTATTGGCAATTTCAGCAGCCATTTGTACCGTATCAAGAGGTGACTCTAATTGCATTAAAACAGCATCAGCTTCGATAATTTTTTGTTGATAGCTAGCAAGCCTTTCTGTCGTCAATTGTGCATTTGCGCCTGCACTGATACCAATAATGTTTTCACCTTGTTGGTTCACATAAATCAATGCCACACCAGTAGTTTCATCTTGAATGGCATCAATACACTCAGTTTTAATATTATCCAAACTAAGCTGTTTTTTAATACTAGAACCAATGCCATCATCACCAACACAAGCAATAAAAGTTATGTCAGCACCGCTTCTACCCGCGGCGACAGCTTGATTTGCGCCTTTACCACCAAATGCAACTTGATAGTGATCACCCCTCACCGTTTCACCCGGCTGCGGAAATTGCTTAACATTTAATATATGATCAGCATTGATACTACCGAGAACCACTAGCTTTGCTGTAGCCATAACGTTTATTTCCTTTTTATTGTGACGTAATAACCCACAAACTAAATGAACCGCCGTTATAATAGTAAACGGCGGTTTTTATTTTTTATTGTTTTACCACTAATTCCAATTCAACTGGAACCGTAGATTCAACTTTTTCACCTTTTAAGACTTTATCCGCTATCTGTACTCCAACGATACCGATTTGGTCTGGGCGCTGTGCTATGGTTGCCCCTAATTTACCGCTTTCTACTGCTTTGATGCCATCATTAGTGCCATCAAACCCAACAACAAGAACATCAGAGTAACCAGCAGTTTGTAAAGCTCTTAAAGCACCTAGAGCCATTTCATCATTCTGAGCAAATACCGCTTGGACAGTAGGATGTGCCGTTAACAAGTTTTGCATGACGTTCAAGCCTTTTGTTCTATCAAAATCAGCAGGTTGGCTCGCCAGTAAATTAAATTTATGCTCTTTTGCTCCAGTATTAAAACCTTCACCACGCTCACGCGCTGCTGAAGTACCGGAAATCCCTTCTAATTGAATGACTTTTGCTTCATTACCCGTTTTTTTTGCGATATAGTCAGCCGCCATTTTCCCCCCCATGCGGTTATCTGATGCCACATGGCTGACAACTTCACCTTTATTTGCTGCTCTATCTAATGTAATCACAGGAATGTTAGCTTTGTTAGCCATTAAAATAGAATTCCCGACCGCGTCTGAATCAGTTGGATTGATTAACATAAGTTTTGTGCCACGCACAGTTAGATCTTGTACGTTTGCCAACTCTTTAGCTGGGTTATCTTGAGAATCTAAGACGATCAATTCATACCCCAGTTTATCAGCTTCTTTTTGTGCGCTGTCTTTCATCGTCACAAAGAATGGATTGTTAAGTGTAGAAATAACTAATGCAATGCTATCTTTCGCCATCGCATTAACACTGACCGTTGCACTCAGTGCAACCGCAGATAATAGTGTTGCTAATTTATTCATCTTCATAATAATTTTCCTGTAGGGTTATTTTTTATTATCAACAAGTACCGCAAGTAAGATGACGACAGCTTTTACAATCATCTGATAGTTTGACGAAATACCTAATAAGTTTAAGCCATTATTTAGAAAACCAAGGATCAAGGCACCAATCAAGGTTCCGACAATGCGGCCTTTACCACCAGCAAGGCTGGTACCACCAAGAACAACCGCAGCAATGGCATCCAATTCATATCCATTACCCGCCATTGGTTGTGCTGATGATAAACGCGCAACTTCGATTACACTCGCCAATGCAGCTAACAAGCCACATAAGGCATAAACGATAATTTTAATGCGGTCGACGTTAATACCAGATAGGCGAGTTGCTGATTCATTCCCCCCTAATGCATAGATATAACGACCTAGACGTGTGTGATGCAACATGTACCATGCAGCCGCAAAAACAATGATCATTAACCAAACAGGGGTCGGAATGCCAAATGGACGCCCAATACCAAACCAACCAAATAAATCTGCGTTATCACTAAACCCTGTATTAATAGGGCTTCCGTCGGTGTACACGCGAGTAACCCCACGTAGTAATAACATCATGACTAGAGTTGCAATAAAAGCTTGAACTTTACCTTTTGCGACAATAACACCGGTACATGCGCCAATTGCAGCCCCCAATGCTAATGCACCAGCAACAGCGACTAAAGCATTTACATCAGTACTCACCATAGAAGCTGCCACAGCCCCAGTTAATGCTAATAATGAGCCGACAGACAGGTCAATTCCTGAGGTTAAAATGACCAATGTCATTCCAACAGCCATAATGGCATTCACAGAGGTTTGTTGTAAGATATTGAAAAAGTTATTAACCGTAAAAAAATTAGGGCTTAATGTCGATACGATCGCAATTAAAATTAATAGTGCTATTAATGATTTTTGCTCCATCAGCCATGCTTTGCTGAACCAGCGTTTTGATGATGCGGTAGTTGAACTCATGCTGATAACTCCTGAACTGAGCCATAATGTTTACCCACTGCAGCAGCCATTAAGGCTTCCTGAGTTGCGTCTTTGGCGGAAAACTCCCCACTGATATGACCTTCATGCATAACCAAAATACGGTCACTCATTCCAATCACTTCTGGCATTTCTGAAGAAACTAAAATGATACTCAGTCCTTCTTTCTTAAATTGGTTAATTAATTGATAAATTTCTTTTTTGGCTCCAACATCAACCCCGCGAGTTGGTTCATCAAGGATCAGGACTTTAGGTCGCGTCATTAACCCCCGAGCAATTGCCACTTTTTGCTGATTACCACCAGAAAGGTTGCCAATAATTTGGTCCATTGATGGCGTTTTAATATTGAATAATCGAATGAAATCACTGACAGTTTGTTGTTCTTCTTTATGTTTTAAACTACCACCTACGCGGCTAAAATAACGTAGTGCCGTCAATGACATATTTTCTTTCACTGACATGCCAAGTACTAAACCATCACGTTTGCGGTCTTCAGAAATATAGACAATGCCGTTATTTAGGCCATCTTGAGGAGTTCTTAATGTGACTTCCTTACCTTCAAGAGTAATAGTCCCTGTTTTCTTCGCTGCCGCGCCATAAATAATTTTCATCAATTCCGTGCGACCTGCCCCCATCAACCCTGAAACCCCTAAAATTTCACCACTTTTTAGACTAAAACTGGCATTAGTGACTCCGGGACCGGATATATTTTGCAACTGTAAGCGCACACTACCAGTAGGAACATCAACTCTCGGATACTGATCTTCTAGTTTTCGTCCTACCATCATTTCAATTAGCTTTTCTTCTTCTAATTCGCTAACAGGTTTTTCACCTATAAATTGGCCGTCACGAAAAACAGTTACATCATCGCAAATTTCAAAAATTTCTTTTAGCCGATGAGAAATGTACACAATGCCACAGCCTTGCGCTTTTAAGTCTTCAATAACTCTAAATAAAGAAGCTGTTTCTGTATCAGTTAAAGCATCGGTTGGCTCATCCATGATGATAACTTGGGATTGATAACTCAGAACCTTAGCTATTTCGACCATTTGCTGCTCACCAATAGAGAGCTCAGCAATAGTTTGGTGGCTGTTATAATCAAGATTAAGACGTTGAAGAAGTTTGTCTGATTCACTAAACATCTTTTTCCAGTCGATTTTGCCAAATACATTAACAAATTCTCGACCAAGAAAAATATTCTCCGCGATAGTTAATTCAGGAATAAGATTTAGCTCTTGGTGAATAATACCAATGCCTGCTTCTTGGGAGTTTTTAGGGCCATTAAATTTTACTTCTTTGCCTAGATAGCGGATTTTACCTGCATCTTTGCTATAGATACCGGTTAGTACTTTCATCATGGTTGATTTGCCAGCCCCATTTTCCCCCACCAGCGCCATGACTTTTCCAGGATAGACATTTAATGTCGCCCCATTAAGGGCTTTTACCCCTGGAAATGATTTATCGATTCCGATAAGTTCTAATAAAGGTTGCATAATCACCTCAGAAAGTCACACCAGAACAAAGAATAATGTTAGCGAACGGTGAACATTCTCCGGTGCGGATCACCGCTTTACTGTCATGAGTCAGTTGTTTAAAACGTTCATGGCTGCAATAGATAATTTCAATCGTATTATTTTGAGTGACTTCTAGCTGTTGTAAGTGAGCTAAAATAGCATCTTCCATTTGTGGGTTATTGGTACTAATTTCCTCAGCTAGAATGGCTTTTTCGACTTGCATCTCTTGAGTAATAACACTTAAAACTGACATGAAATCGGGTAAGCCTTGAGTAATGGCTAAATCAATACGCTCAGTTCCTTGAGAAATAGGCAAACCAGCATCAGCAAGCGTTATTTGGTCCGTATGACCTAACTTGGCAATTACAGAGGTCACGTTGGCATTAAGTAAAACACCCTTTTTCATTTTTCACCGCCATTCTAGTAAGCGAAACGTTTCGCTCATGTAATCATAGTAAAGATGAGTCACAACTCAATATTGATGGTTAATATTTGTGATCAACATCGAAACGTTTCGTTAGCGTTAAAAAAATAAAAAATGATAACTAATTGAATAGCTTAAGCTGAATCGTTTCTATTGATTCATAAATAAACATAAAAAAAAACATTCAAAAACAATTAAAATTTGTTTACACGAATTTTTTGATGAAAAATGCCATTTAAATTCATTTTAAGCTCATTTTATGGTGACATATCAAATGTAATTTAAGATAGGTTAAATTATTTATCTTTAACCGTTGCGGTAAGGAATAAAAAATGAATATGACATCATCAATAAAATCAGTTAATCCAGCAACAAATAAAGTAGAAAAGATTTATCAAGAAATGAGTGCGGAGGAAGTCGATACAATACTCAGCAAAGCAGATAACGCCTACCTGACTTGGAAAAAAAGCTCATTTACAGAGCGAGCAGTAATTTTACATAACATAGCAAAAACTATGCGAGATAAAAAAGAGCTTCTCGGAAAAATCTGTACAACAGAAATGGGAAAACTATTAAGTGAATCGATAAGCGAAGTCGAATTATGCGCAAATATTTTTGACTACTATGCGAATGAAGGAAGCCGTTTATTAGCGGATAAAGAAATTGATGTTAAACACGGAAAAGCCTTCTTAACTTATGAACCTATCGGAGTACTCCTGACTGTTCAACCATGGAATTTTCCATTTTATCAAATAACTCGAACAGCTGCTGCTAATCTAATGGCAGGGAATACCATTGTTTTAAAGCATGCTTCAAATATTCCCCAATGCGCTGAAATAATGGAAAAAATATTTATTGAAGCAGGCCTACCGGATGGCGTTTACAACAATTTATTCATTCCTGGCTCAAAAGTTTCAGCTCTTGTTTCAGATGAACGAGTCAAAGCCGTATCTTTAACAGGAAGTAAACCTGCTGGTTCCAATTTTGCCTCTGAAGCAAGCAAAGTAATAAAAAAATCAACACTTGAGCTAGGAGGGAGTGATGCTTTTATTGTGCTAGCTGATGCAGATATTGATAGTGCGGTTGCGACAGCGACTGCTGGCCGTCTATGGAATGCAGGGCAAGTTTGTGTTTCACCAAAACGTATTATTGTATTAGAAAACGTTGCGAAAGAATTTATCGCAAAAGCAAAAGCAATCTATGAAAAAATTATTGTGGGTGACCCAATGGACCCAGCTACGCAACTCGCCCCATTAAGTAGCGAAGGAGCAGTAAACGACGTTATTAATCAAGTTGAAGTGGCTGTAAAAGAGGGAGCAACACTGGTATTTGGCGGTAAGCGATTAGATCGTGAAGGGGCGTTTATGCAACCCACAATATTGACAGATATAAAACCGAATATGAAAGCTTATCATGAAGAAATATTCGGCCCAGTACTTTGTATTTATGCTGTAAAAAATATAGATGAAGCCATTCAATTAGCTAACGCGACTGAATTCGGTTTAGGTGGAACTGTCTTTGGTAAGAATGAAGCGGAAGCAATAAAAGTGGCTCGCCAAATAGTCACAGGGATGGTTTATATCAATCATACCACAGGAATTGCCCCTGAGCTCCCCTTCGGTGGAACTAAGCTTTCTGGTTATGGTCGAGAACAATCACTTGCGGGCATTCGTGAGTTTGTGAATGAAAAATTAATTCGAGTTACCACGCCAGATGCACCTTATTAATAATTATTAATCCTCAGCGCGGGCTCATAGTTTTATACTCATGAGCCCACCCAGTTCAAATCAGCCCTCTTTCGATTAAGATTTTCTCGCCTTAATACAGCTACACACGATTTAAATCAAATAACACAAAAGAAAAATGACAAATTTGATTGCACTGTTTATAAAAGGACGGATAACCTAAGAATTAAGCGTAACTACAACATTATTGAATTTTGTTATTCAATGAAAGGAATATCGATGCAATTATCTGAACGGATAGCTCAACTTAGCAATTACCTTGAAAGCGGTTTATATGAACGCCAGCAGGCTATTCGTTTATGTTTATTAGCCACATTAAGTGGGGAAAGTGTTTTTCTCTTAGGCCCTCCAGGTATTGCAAAAAGCTTGATAGCGAGACGAATGAAATTTGCTTTTCGCCATGCAAATGCGTTTGAATACTTAATGACACGTTTTTCGACTCCCGAAGAAATATTTGGCCCACTATCAATACAGGCACTAAAAGATGAAGGGCGCTACCAACGGCTAACTAAAGGCTATTTACCTGATGCTGAAGTTGTCTTTCTTGATGAGATTTGGAAAGCCGGCCCCGCTATTTTAAATACTTTGCTAACGGCAGTAAATGAACGCAAGTTTCGTAATGGTGACGAAGAAAAACGTATTCCGATGCGGCTATTAGTTACCGCTTCTAATGAACTTCCTGATGCAGATAGTAGCCTAGAAGCACTATTTGACCGTATGTTAGTGCGTATTTGGTTAGATAAACTACAAGAAAAACAAAATTTCCGCGCACTTCTAACTGGAAAATCATCCTTAGATGAAGCACAAGTACCTGAACATTTAAAAATCAGTGATGAAGAATACCAACAGTGGCAACAAGAAATACCGAAAATTACGCTACCCGATCACTGTTTTGAGCTTATTTATCAACTACGTCAACAATTAGATGCAACAGATAAGCAAGTTTATGTTTCTGACAGGCGATGGAAAAAAGCGGTTTATCTACTGCAAGCAAGTGCATTTTTCAATGGTAGAAGTAGTGTATCCCCCCTTGATATTGTGCTACTAAAAGATTGCCTATGGCACGATATGCAATCCATGAACACCTTGCCTAAATTATTGCAATCTCTACTGCAAGAGGATGGCTGGCAACAACGTAAATTAATGCACGAAATAGAGCTAACTTACCAACAATGGATGTCATCAACCCAAGATCAAAACAACCAAGACGCATTTAAAGTAAATAAAAACAATGCAATGTTTGCTCGCAAAGCCTCATATGTACTCCCAGAGAATATTGCTGAAGGGCGTATTACGCTATTTTTACATCGCCCATTGCAGTTACATAATATGAAAGTCACCTTTGTGACAACGGATAAAAAATCCCTGATAAACTTTTTAAATAAAGGAACAACGTTATCAGCTCACCTCAACGGAATTGGTTTTGCCCAAGAATTGGCCGCAGAGATTAATAATTTAAACCAAATTCAATTATTAGATGTGAGTCACCAATCATCGACTTTATATCTACAGGATAAAACAGCAAGTAACATACCTACGATAAATAACCAAGAATGGTTAGATAAGTTGGATAAAATTCAAAATGATATCCAAGCAGCTCGCTATCAATTTGAAAAACAGCAACCAAATTTATTTATCGAGCCCCATTGGATAGCAGATATAGAACAAAGCTTTATTAACGTATCCGAGAGACTCATCCAACTACGCAACCAAATCACGGGTAAAGTGGCTGAATAATTATGATGAGTTTAGCCACACTCGAAATGCTACTTTCGGTTAATGAAGGTCAATTAATTGAAGAGATCATTATTTCTCTTCTCGCTACCCCACAATTGGCCGTATTTTTCGAAAAACACCCACGTTTGAAAAAAGCCTTACTAAAAGATTTATCCAGTTGGAAAAAAGATCTCAAACAAAGGATGAAAGATGCACTCGTCCCTTTACAGCTTTCTGAAGAGTTTGAGTTGTATCGCCAGTCATTAGGAATTTCCACTGATGCTTTTTTTACCCAACTCCCTACTGTAATTGAAAAGCTTCATCAACTTGATTCCCCTTTTTATCGTGAAGCTTATCAGTTACAGAGTGGCAAAATAGAAAACCGTGGTGCAAGACAATCACTGTTTGTCCAAAGATGGCGTATTAGCTTAATTTTTCAAGTTACGACTCTTCATAAAGAACTGTTGGAGCAAGAAAAAGAACAGTTGCTGGCGGAATTACAGCGTCGGCTAGCGTTAAGTGGAAATTTAGAAGATATACTCGGTGAAAATGAGCGTGCAGCAGGCCGCTTATGGGATCTAAGCAAAGGGGCCAATATGACCTCAGCTTATAATGACCAATTGTTAAATCGTTATAGTGAGTTTTTACGCCAACAACCTGAACTGGAAAAAATAGCCCAATTGTTAGGGCGCAGCCAAACAGCCCAAGCCATTCCAGATGATAGCGTCATACTTGAACCAATGACTATCATGGAAAAAGTCCCTGAAACTGTCCCCGAACAAGTTAATGGTTTAAATCAAAGCGATGATATTTTACGGTTATTACCCGCGGAATTAGCCATGTTAGGACTTGAAGATATAGAGTTTGAGTTTTATCGCAAATTGCTTGAAAAACAACTTTTGACTTATCGTTTACAAGGTGAGAGTTGGCAAGAAAGAAAAATACTTCGGCCAATCACACATCATCATAACGAAGAGCAACCAAGAGGACCATTCGTTGTATGTATCGATACCTCTGGTTCAATGGGGGGGTTAAATGAACGATGTGCCAAAGCCTTTTGCCTTGCCCTGATGAAAATTGCGCTGGCAGATAACCGGTCATGCCATGTCATGTTATTCTCCACTGAAATAGTGCACTACGATTTATTATCTGCCGATGGCTTAGATCAATGTATTCGTTTTTTACATCAGACCTTTAAAGGTGGGACCGATCTCGCCGCTTGTTTGCAAGAAACAGCAATAAAATTAGAGTCAAAGCAGTGGGCTGATGCAGATGCAGTGGTAATTTCTGATTTTGTGGCTCAACGTTTGCCCGATGAATTAATTCAGAAGATTAAATCAATGCAGAAGATGGGGAAATACCGCTTCCATGCGGTATCCGTATCAAATTATGGGAAACCCAGCATCATGAAAATTTTTGACCATATTTGGCGCTTTGATACTGGGTTAAAAAGCAGGCTACTACGCCGCTTTAGTCGCTAACTACATTCATTAACTACAGCATACCTTCAACTGACTCTTGCATTTCTTCGCCCCACACGCCACATTGTACTTGGCCAATGTGTTGACGTTGCAGAAGCAACATCACTAAACGTGATTGACCAATGCCACCCCCAATAGTTTGCGGCATTTCACCTTTCACTAACGCTTGATGCCACTCTAATTCCATACGCTTTTCATCATTTGTCAGGCCTAATTGGTATGTCAAGCACTCAGGACTTACACGAATACCCATAGAGGACAGCTCAAAAGCATCTTGTAATACTGGGTTCCATACAATGATGTCACCGTTTAAACCACAAAAACCATCTTCATTTTTTGTCGTCCAGTCATCATAGTCTGGTGCACGTACATCATGTGATTCACCGCTCGATAACTTACCGCCAATACCAATCAAGAATACAGCACCCAGTTCTTTCGCGATAGCGCGCTCACGACCTTTAGCGTCTAAGTCAGGGTAACGCTGTAGTAACTCTTCACTGTGGATAAAGTGAATTTGGTCTGGCAGGAACGGTGCCAAACCAAATTCTTTACTTACGGCAGCTTCTGTTTCTTTTATTGCCTTATAGATTTTACCCACTGTCTGTTTCAGATAAGGAAGAGTACGCTCCTCATCTGCCATCACTTTTTCCCAATCCCACTGATCAACATAGACAGAGTGGATAGGGGTTAAGCGATCCTCGTCCGGACGCAACGCTTTCATATGTGTATATAAACCTTGGCCTTTACTAAAACCAAAACGACCGAGCGTTTTACGTTTCCATTTAGCCAATGAGTGAACGACTTCGAAGGTTGCACCTGGAATTGATTTCACTTTTACTTGAACGGCTTTTTCACTACCGGATAAGTTATCTTGTGTACCATCACCTAAACGGCTCAGGATTGGGCCTTGAACCTCAATTAAGCCTAATTCCTTTTCAAGTAAACGTGAGAAATATGATTTAACAAAACTAATTTGTTGCTGATGTTCGATGAATGACTTGTCCATAATTTTGTACCCATAATTTGATTGCTGTATTAGCTGATGTATAGATTAAGCAACAAAATGAGGTATAAATTCAATATACTTCATTAAAAAAAGCCATTGGCGTTTATTTTAATCAAAAAAAAGGGTATAAAAATGAATAATCGTTAAAATGGAGGTGAAATAATGCCTGAAAATTATCAAATCGATAATCTCGATCGTGACATACTTCACGAATTAATGGGAAATGCACGTACACCATATGCGGAATTAGCAAAAAAATTCTCTGTTAGCCCAGGTACAATTCATGTTCGCGTAGAGAAAATGAAGCAAGCTGGAATCATTCAAGGAACTCGTATCGATATCAGCCCAAAACGGTTAGGTTTTGATGTCTGCTGTTTTATTGGCATCATTTTAAAAAGTGCTAAAGATTACCCAACAGCACTAAAAAAACTGGATGCCTTAGAAGAAGTGGTTGAGGTTTATTACACAACTGGGCAATACAGCATTTTTATCAAAGTCATGTGCAAGTCAATTGATGCGTTACAAGACGTACTTATCAACAAAATTCAAACGATTGATGAAATACAATCCACCGAAACGTTGATCTCCTTACAGAACCCAATCTTGCGAACAATTAGCCCTTAGAAAAAAAAATTATATAACCACATTATCCACAGGTAGATCCCAGCTCATTCACAGCGTACAATAGCCAGCAATTATCGTGAAAGAGAATCACCATGACAAAAGTAACCTTAATAAGTGGCAGTACAATGGGCAGTGCGGAATATGTTGCAGAGCATATGGCTGAGATTTTGGACGAATTAGGTTATGAAACAGAAATTCAACATGGTCCTAGTCTTGATGACTTAACACTTGAAGGGTTATGGCTGGTGGTTAGCTCTACACATGGTGCAGGTGATTTACCAGAAAACATTCAGCCTTTATTTGAAAGCATACAAAAAGAATCCCCAGATCTAAGTAAAGTTAAATTTGGTGCAGTCGGGATCGGTAGTTCCGAGTATGACATTTTTTGTGGTGCGATCCACAAACTTGATTCGTTATTAAGCGAAAAAGGGGCAAAAAGGATCGGTGAATGTTTTGAAATTGATGTCCAGCAACACGAAATACCTGAAGATCCCGCGGGAGAATGGGTTAAAATTTGGGCAAACGAACTATGATTTGGTTATTAAACCAGCAGTCAGCTGTGGGTAACTCAGGGAAGATCACGGTATTAACCGGTAGTTATCCATAGTATAAGTTTTAGGTCGACCACTGCCTGTGTATAAGTCACCTTTTTGATCCCAGCTTATACGCAATAGGATCACGGATCATTCACAGTATATGATCCTTTACACTTTTATGATCTTTAAAGTGAAAATCCACTTATCCACAGAAACGAGCGATCCTAATAATAGATCTAATAAAGAGATCTTTAAATAAAAAGATCTTAATACTATATAAGGGAGATACCTAAAACTTGGTGTCTTCCTAAAACTTGAGTAGAATCCTCTCCTCAAATGCACAGTCAGCATTTTCTAACGTTTAAGGTTCACACATGTTTTATCCAGAGCAATTTGACGTCATCGTAATTGGTGGTGGTCATGCCGGTACTGAAGCAGCAATGGCAGCTGCACGTATGGGGCGTCAAACCCTATTACTGACTCACAATATTGATACATTGGGCCAGATGTCTTGCAACCCAGCCATTGGTGGGATCGGTAAGGGACATCTGGTTAGAGAAATTGATGCCCTTGGTGGTTTAATGGCAACTGCAACTGACAAAGCTGGCATTCAATTTAGAACATTAAATGCCAGTAAAGGGCCGGCAGTACGTGCAACTCGTGCACAAGCAGACCGCGTTCTTTATCGACAAGCAGTTAGAACCGCTTTAGAAAATCAACCAAACTTAATGATTTTCCAACAACCTGTTGAAGACTTAATTGTTGAAAATAATCAAGTCACAGGCGCTGTTACCCGCATGGGCTTAAAATTTAAAGCAAAAGCAGTGGTATTAACGGTAGGGACTTTTCTTGATGGAAAAATTCATATAGGTTTAGAAAACTACAGTGGTGGTCGTGCTGGTGACCCGCCATCAGTTTCCCTTTCTCAACGTTTAAGGGAATTGCCATTACGAGTTAACCGCTTAAAAACGGGAACTCCACCACGTATTGATGCAAGAACCATCGATTTCACCCAGTTAGCACAACAACTAGGTGATAATCCTATGCCTGTTTTTTCATTCCTAGGCTCACAGGATCAACATCCACAACAGATGCCTTGTTACATCACTTACACCAATGAAAAAACCCATGATGTGATCAGAAATAACCTTGATCGTAGCCCAATGTACGCAGGGATCATCGAAGGTATAGGCCCGCGTTATTGCCCATCGATCGAAGATAAAGTGATGCGCTTTGCAGACAAAGACTCACATCAGATCTTCTTAGAACCCGAAGGCTTAACCAGCAACGAAATCTATCCAAATGGTATATCCACCAGCTTACCATTTGATGTCCAAATGCAAATAGTTCATTCCATGAAAGGAATGGAAAATGCAAGGATCATTCGCCCTGGTTATGCTATTGAGTATGATTTCTTTGACCCTAGAGATCTCAAACAAACTCTAGAAAGTAAATTTATTAATGGCCTGTTCTTTGCTGGTCAAATTAATGGCACAACAGGTTATGAAGAAGCTGGTGCTCAAGGGCTACTAGCAGGCCTTAATGCTGCACAATATGCCTTTGGGTTAGAAGGTTGGTTCCCTCGTCGTGACCAAGCCTATATTGGGGTTTTAGTCGATGACCTGTGTACTTTGGGGACTAAAGAACCTTACCGCATGTTCACTTCACGTGCAGAATACCGTTTGATGCTGCGTGAAGACAATGCAGATTTACGTTTAACTGAAAAAGGGCGTGAACTAGGGTTAGTTGATGACGTTCGCTGGGCTCATTTTAATAACAAAGTTGAATTGATTGAAAAAGAGCGTCAACGCTTAAAAGATATTTGGGTTCATCCAAAATCTGATAACCATGCAGAAATCGACGCAATTTTAACGGTACCAATATCAAAAGAAGCTAACGGGGAAGATTTACTACGTCGCCCTGAAATGACCTATAAAATGTTAACCTCACTTAACCTTTTTGCTCCAGGTATTGATGATCCTCAAGCTGCCGATCAGGTTGAAATACAGGTTAAATATGAAGGTTATATCGCTCGTCAAAAAGAAGAGATCGAAAGACAGCTACGGAATGAAAACACGATATTACCTATTGACCTTGATTACAAACAAGTCAAAGGGTTATCTAACGAAGTAATGGCTAAACTGAACGACCATAAACCAACATCCATAGGCCAAGCTTCACGTATTTCAGGTATTACCCCGGCTGCAATCTCTATTTTACTTGTTTGGCTTAAAAAACAAGGCATGTTACGCCGGAGCGCATAAAAATGGATTTATTATCAAAACTTAACCAATTGTTAGCAAAAGCGGATATCAACCTAACAGATAAACAAAAACAGCAATTAATTGGTTACGTTGAGTTATTAGTTAAATGGAACAAAGCTTATAATCTAACTTCTGTACGTGACCCGCAACAGATGCTGATTCGCCATATTATGGATAGCATAGTGGTGAACGGTCAACTCAACGGGACCACGTTTATCGATGTAGGAACAGGTCCTGGCTTACCAGGGGTTCCTTTAGCTATTGTTCGACCTGAGTCCCACTTTGTTTTATTAGACAGCTTAGGGAAGCGCATACGCTTTTTAAAACAGGTTCAACACGAACTTGGTTTGACGAATATCGAACCGATTCAATCTCGTGTTGAAGAATACCCAGTTGGGTCTGGTTTTGATGGGGTTATCAGTCGAGCTTTCGCGTCATTGGATGATATGTTGAGCTGGTGTCACCATTTACCCTCCCCGACAGGGCATTTTTATGCGCTCAAAGGTATGATCCATAATGACGAAATCACCTCATTACCTGAGCAGTTTAAGGTTGAATCAATCATTGAACTGGAAGTTCCTGAACTTGATGAACAACGCCATTTAGTTAAAATATCTATAAAATAAAGTTGCTTCTCGTCAAAAAAATTTATCATTTAGAGCGATAGCCGAAGGTTTAAAAAACTGACGGCTATTATTATTTTTAACGGGGTAGTTAACACTCGAATTTTACGTACTGTTTACACGGCAATAACGAATAAGTTTCCAAAACAGCGTTTTGAAAGTAAATATGGGGTTAATTGCCAATTTTTACTTAATCGATTTAGCTTGATAGTTAGTTAATATTGAAATATTTGCTTTATAGCGGCAGTTTTTTGTTCAAAAATTGAATTCTTTAATTATTTGATTTACAGATTAATTCTATTTTTTCTTACGAAGAAAATTGAATGAATAAATAAAGCGAATAATACGAAATGTGATATTGATCACGTTTAACTGTAAGTATGTAGCAAATCATTAACTATTTATTAATTATTACTGCGACAATTCTGCGCTAACTCGAAAAAATTAAATATTTATTCACCTTTTCGCTACTTACTGATTGAATTCATTTCGCCTGCCCGTATAATTTGCTCGTTTTTGTCTCTTGACACATTTAAGCAAAGGCAGTTTTATACAACACTTAGCGTTTCTGAGGCTGAGAAGAGCTGGGAGTATCAAAAAAGTTATGTCTGTATCCCTTTATGACAACAAGCATGCTGCAAAGCAGTTGTCTGTTCAGTTTATAACTTTAGTGATCCTCAGTGGGGCTTTCTGTGCAAATAGTATAGAATGGGGGGCCTCTGCTCTTGCTGGTGGGTTAGCATGCTGGTTACCAAATATCGTATTTATGCTGCTAGCACAATTTCAGAAAGCAAAGGAAGAGGATGAACCTGTCCGCATTGCCTGGTTCTTAGCATTAGGAGCAGGGCTAAAGGTTGTTACAACTATCGTTGTTTTAGTTGTTGCTTTCGGTGTGTTCAAAGCGTCATTAACACCACTGGGTTTGACCTATTTAGCGGTGCTAATTGTTCAGATTGTTGCACCAGCCGTTTTTAAACGGTAAGTATTTTTAAACTACAAAAGGGTAAGAGGCATCATGTCTGCATCAGGAGAAGTGATGACTACAGAGGATTACATAGGCCACCATCTGAGAAACCTTCAGTTGGACCTGAGTACCTTTAAGTTGGTCGATCCCCACGCTAGTCCAACATTTTGGACGTTGAACATTGACTCGCTTTTTTTCTCAGTAGTTCTCGGGGCTTTGTTCCTGTGGCTATTTAGAAAAGTTGCAGCCAATGCGACTAGTGGCGTACCCGGTAAGTTACAGACTGCAATAGAACTGATCATTGGTTTCGTTGATAACTCAGTCCGTGATATGTATCACGGGAAGAGCAAAGTTATTGCTCCTTTAGCATTAACTGTGTTCGTCTGGGTATTCTTAATGAACCTGATGGATTTACTCCCAATTGATTTCCTTCCGTATATTGCTGAGCATTATCTCGGGTTACCTGCATTACGTGCAGTACCAACCGCTGATGTTAGTGTCACCTTATCGATGGCTATTGGTGTGTTTATCCTAATCCTCTTTTACAGTATTAAGATGAAAGGAATTGGCGGATTTACGAAAGAGCTCACTATGCAGCCTTTCAACCATCCTGTTTTTATTCCTGTTAACTTGATTCTTGAAGGGGTAAGCCTGCTGTCAAAACCTGTATCACTCGGTCTGCGACTGTTTGGTAACATGTATGCAGGTGAATTGATCTTTATTCTTATCGCGGCTCTGCTTCCGTGGTGGTCACAGTGGTTGTTAAGCCTACCTTGGGCTATCTTCCACATACTGATTATTACGCTACAAGCCTTTATTTTTATGGTTCTGACTGTTGTCTATCTGTCGATGGCATCTGAAGAGCACTAATTTAATTATCAATAATTGTATTAACTGAAACAAACTGGAGACTGTCATGGAAAACCTGAGTATGGATCTGCTGTACATGGCTGCCGCTGTGATGATGGGCTTAGCGGCGATCGGTGCTGCGATCGGTATCGGCATCCTAGGTGGTAAATTTTTAGAAGGTGCTGCTCGTCAGCCAGATTTAATTCCTCTGCTGCGTACACAGTTCTTTATCGTAATGGGTCTGGTCGATGCTATTCCGATGATTGCTGTTGGTCTGGGCTTGTATGTAATGTTCGCTGTTGCTTAATTAACGTTACGGAACACTTTAAGAACATTAATTCACTAATGAATAAGAGGTATTGTCTGTGAATCTAAATGCAACAATCCTCGGCCAGGCTATCGCGTTTGTCCTGTTTGTTTGGTTCTGTATGAAGTATGTATGGCCACCGATTATGGCGGCCATTGAAAAACGTCAAAAAGAAATTGCTGACGGTTTATCTTCCGCAGAACGTGCTAAAAAGAACCTGGAACTGGCGCAAACCGACGCAACCGACCGACTGAAAAAAGCGAAAGCTGAAGCACAAGTCATCATTGAGCAAGCGAATAAACAACGCACTCAAATGATTGATGAAGCAAAAGCAGAAGCAGAAGCAGAACGTGCAAAAATCGTCGCACAAGCGCAAGCTGAAATTGATGCTGAGCGTAAACGTGCACGTGAAGAGTTACGTAAACAGGTTGCGATGCTTGCTATCGCAGGTGCCGAGAAGATCATTGAACGTTCCGTGGATGAAGCTGCTAACAGCGACATCGTTGATAAACTAGTCGCTGAACTGTAAGGAGGGAGGGGCATGTCTGAAATTGCTACTGTAGCTCGCCCCTACGCCAAAGCAGCTTTTGACTTTGCTGTGGAAAACCAATCTGTTGAAAAATGGCAGAATATGCTGGGCTTCATCTCAATGGTGTCGCGTAATGAACAGGTTGGTGAGCTGCTTTCTGGTTCTATTGCACCAGAAACATTAGCTAAAACGTTTATCTCTGTTTGTGGAGATGAAATTGACGAGCATGTTCAAAACTTGATTCGTGTTATGGCAGATAATGGGCGTTTAACTACGCTACCAGAAGTATTAACGCAATTTATTCAATTACGTGATGCTCTGGAATCAACGATTGAAGTTGATGTACTTTCTGCAAACGAGTTGAGTGAACAGCAGTCAGCTAAAATTTCTGCAGCGATGGAAAAACGTCTGTCACGCAAAGTTAAGCTGAATTGCAAAATTGATAAGTCTGTTATTGCTGGAGTGATCATTCGTGCTGGAGACCTCGTCATTGACGGTAGTATCCGCGGTCGCTTAGAGCGTTTAACTGACGTCTTGCAGTCTTAAGGGGACTGGAGCATATGCAACTGAATTCCACCGAAATCAGCGAACTGATCAAACAGCGTATTGCTCAGTTCGATGTTGTGAGTGAAGCTCACAATGAAGGTACGATTGTATCCGTTAATGACGGTATCATTCGTATTCACGGTTTAGCCGAAGTCATGCAGGGTGAAATGATCGCGCTGCCAGGCAACCGTTACGCCATCGCATTGAACTTAGAGCGTGACTCTGTTGGTGCGGTTGTTATGGGTCCTTATGCCGACTTGGCAGAAGGCATGAAAGTAAAATGTACTGGTCGTATTCTTGAAGTTCCAGTAGGCCGTGGCCTACTTGGACGTGTCGTGAATACACTGGGTCAACCAATTGATGGTAAAGGCCCTGTTGAGAATGATGGCTTCTCTCCAATTGAAGTTATTGCTCCAGGTGTTATCGAACGTCAATCCGTTGATCAGCCTGTACAAACTGGTTATAAATCAGTCGATGCGATGATTCCAATCGGCCGTGGTCAGCGTGAGCTTATCATCGGTGACCGCCAGACAGGTAAAACTGCTCTAGCGATCGACGCAATCATTAACCAGCGTGATTCTGGTATCAAATGTGTTTATGTCGCTATCGGTCAGAAAGCATCTACAATTTCTAACGTAGTACGTAAACTCGAAGAACACGGCGCTCTGGAAAACACCATTGTTGTTGTTGCGACTGCATCTGAATCAGCAGCTCTGCAATACCTTTCCGCATACTCTGGATGCGCAATGGGTGAATACTTCCGTGACCGTGGTGAAGATGCACTGATCGTTTACGATGACCTGTCTAAACAGGCTGTCGCATACCGTCAAATTTCACTGTTGCTGCGTCGTCCACCAGGACGTGAAGCATACCCAGGTGATGTTTTCTATCTGCATTCACGTTTACTTGAGCGTGCAGCTCGTGTTAACGCTGAATACGTTGAAAACTTTACTAAAGGTGAAGTTAAAGGCAAAACAGGTTCATTGACGGCTCTGCCTATCATTGAAACTCAAGGCGGTGACGTTTCTGCATTCGTACCGACTAACGTAATTTCGATTACAGATGGTCAGATCTTCCTGGAATCTAACCTGTTTAACTCTGGTATTCGTCCAGCGGTTAACCCAGGTATTTCAGTATCTCGTGTTGGTGGTGCTGCTCAGACTAAAATTATCAAGAAATTGTCTGGTGGTATTCGTACAGCACTGGCTCAGTATCGTGAACTGGCAGCGTTTGCTCAGTTTGCTTCCGACCTTGATGATGCGACTCGTAAACAGTTAAGTCATGGTCAGAAAGTAACTGAATTGCTGAAACAGAAACAATATGCACCGATGTCAGTAGCAGAGCAGTCATTGTCTCTGTTTGCGGCAGAACGTGGATTCTTGGATGATGTTGAGTTAGCGAAAATTGGTGCATTCGAAACAGCATTAGTTTCATATGCACTGCGTGAGCATGCTGACCTTATGAATGAAATCGGCCAGGCTGGTAACTATAACGATGATATCGAAGGTAAGTTGAAAAAACTGCTCGAATCATTTAAAGCAACTCAGTCCTGGTAATACTATTCGGCCCGTGAGTTTTTATGGGCCGTCTGGTTAATAAGGAGAAGCAGTAATGGCCGGCGCAAAAGAGATACGTTCCAAGATTGCCAGCGTGCAAAACACGCAGAAGATCACTAAAGCGATGGAAATGGTCGCTGCGTCCAAAATGCGTAAATCGCAAGAACGCATGGCGGCTAGCCGTCCTTATGCGGAGACCATGCGCAGTGTTATTGGTCACCTAGCGTTAGGTAATCTGGAATATAAACATCCATATCTCGAAGAGCGTGAAGTTAAGCGCGTAGGGTATTTGGTTGTTTCAACAGACCGTGGTCTGTGTGGTGGTTTGAACATTAACCTGTTCAAAAAACTCCTTGCAGATATGAAATCATGGTCTGAGAAAAATGTTCAGGTTGATTTGGCTTTAATCGGCTCTAAAGCGGTTTCATTCTTTGGTTCTGTTGGCGGCAATGTCGTTACACAAGTAACCGGAATGGGGGATAACCCAACGCTTTCAGATTTGATTGGTCCAGTTAACTCTATGCTACAAGCCTATGATGAAGGGCGTTTGGATAAACTGTATGTGGTGACTAACAAGTTCATCAATACAATGTCTCAGGAGCCAACTATTCTTCAATTATTGCCATTGCCTGCAAGCAATGATGAAACATTGAAGAAGAAATCTTGGGATTATATATACGAACCCGATCCTAAGGCGTTGCTGGATACCCTGCTACGTCGTTATATCGAGTCGCAGGTTTATCAGGGCGTCGTTGAAAACCTGGCTAGTGAGCAGGCCGCACGAATGGTAGCGATGAAAGCCGCTACTGATAATGGTGGTAACCTGATCAAAGAGTTGCAGTTGGTTTACAACAAAGCTCGTCAGGCCAGCATTACTCAGGAGCTTACCGAAATTGTTTCGGGTGCTTCCGCGGTTTAACAGCTAGGTTTACGAATTACGTAGAGGATTCAAGATGGCTACTGGAAAGATTATCCAGGTAATCGGCGCCGTTGTGGACGTCGAGTTCCCTCAAGATAGCGTACCAAAAGTGTATGACGCTCTTGAGGTTATGAACGGTAAAGAAAAACTGGTGCTGGAAGTTCAGCAACAGTTAGGCGGTGGTGTTGTCCGTTGTATCGCAATGGGGACATCAGATGGCCTAAGCCGTGGTTTAAGTGTTGTTAACTTAGATCACCCAATCGAAGTACCAGTAGGTAAAGCAACTCTAGGACGTATCATGAACGTTCTGGGTGAGCCTATTGATATGAAAGGTGATATTGGCGAAGAAGAACGCTGGTCAATTCACCGTGCAGCACCTAGCTATGAAGAGTTATCAAACTCAACAGAACTACTGGAAACCGGTATCAAAGTAATGGACTTAATCTGTCCATTCGCGAAAGGTGGTAAAGTTGGTCTGTTTGGTGGTGCGGGTGTTGGTAAAACAGTAAACATGATGGAACTTATCCGTAACATCGCGATTGAGCACTCAGGTTACTCAGTATTCGCAGGTGTTGGTGAGCGTACTCGTGAAGGGAACGACTTCTATCATGAAATGACCGACTCTAACGTTTTGGATAAAGTATCACTGGTTTATGGCCAGATGAACGAGCCACCAGGAAACCGTCTGCGTGTTGCGCTGACTGGTCTGACTATGGCTGAAAAATTCCGTGACGAAGGTCGTGACGTACTGCTGTTCGTAGATAACATCTATCGTTATACACTGGCGGGTACTGAAGTATCAGCACTGTTAGGTCGTATGCCATCAGCGGTAGGTTATCAGCCAACGCTGGCGGAAGAGATGGGTGTTCTGCAAGAACGTATTACCTCAACTCAAACAGGTTCTATCACTTCCGTTCAAGCGGTTTACGTTCCTGCGGATGACTTGACTGACCCATCACCAGCAACCACCTTTGCTCACTTGGACGCAACGGTAGTACTGAGCCGTCAAATCGCATCTTTGGGTATCTACCCAGCGGTTGACCCTCTCGATTCTACTAGCCGTCAGCTAGACCCACTCGTAGTTGGTCAAGAGCACTATGATGTTGCGCGTGGCGTTCAGTCTATTCTGCAACGTTACCAAGAACTGAAAGATATTATCGCAATTCTGGGTATGGATGAGTTGTCTGAAGAAGACAAACTGGTTGTTGCTCGTGCTCGTAAGATCCAGCGCTTCCTGTCTCAACCATTCTTCGTTGCTGAAGTATTTACCGGTTCACCAGGTAAGTTCGTTTCCCTGAAAGACACTATCCGTGGTTTCAGTGGTATCCTGAACGGTGATTACGACCACCTGCCAGAACAAGCGTTCTATATGGTTGGTACCATTGAAGAAGCTGTGGAAAAAGCTAAAAAGCTTTAATCCAGCTGACAGGAGGTTGATATGGTAGCTGCAATGACATACCACCTGACTGTTGTTAGTGCTGAAAAACAAATGTTTGAAGGCCTAGTACAGAAAATTCAGGTGACAGGTAGTGAAGGTGAGCTGGGGATTTACCCGCAGCATACCCCGCTGCTGACTGCCATAAAACCGGGCATGGTACGTATTACCAAGCAGTTTGGTGAAGAAGAACTAATTTACCTCTCCGGCGGTATTTTAGAAGTACAACCAAACGGTGTTATCGTACTCGCTGATACAGCGATCCGTGGTAAAGATTTAGACGAAGCTCGAGCAGTGGAATCTAAACGTAAAGCGGAAGAACACGTCCGTAAAGCACACGGTGATGTTGATTATGCTCAGGCATCGGCAGAACTTGCAAAAGCAATAGCCAAACTTCGAGTGATCGAATTGACTAAAAAGCTAATGTAATGATAGCAGTATAGAAAAAAGCCAGTTGGTTAACCCTAACTGGCTTTTTTATTTGAACGAAATATGTAGTAATTTATAAAGGAAATAGGTTTACTTTCATCCCTAAGTTGGAGTTTCAGGAAAAATGACTGTGCAAAGAAAAAGTGTCGTGATTTTAGCTGCCGGTAAAGGCACACGGATGTATTCAAATCTACCTAAAGTTTTGCATTTACTTGCGGGCAAACCGATGGTGCAGCATGTTATAGATACAGCAAAATCCATTGGTGCATCAGATATTCATCTGGTATACGGACATGGCGGTGATTTACTGAAGGAAAAACTGGGTGAGCAAAACCTAAATTGGGTATTGCAGGCCGAACAACTTGGAACGGGCCATGCGATGCAACAAGCTGCACCAAACTTCCAAGATGATGAAGACATTGTCATGTTATATGGTGATGTCCCATTGATTGCCAAAGATACCTTAGATCGCTTAATTGAAGTGAAACCTGAAGGTGGAATTGGTTTACTGACCGTTATCTTAGATAATCCAAGTGGTTATGGACGTATCATTCGTGAAAATAATGAAGTTGTCGGTATTATTGAACAGAAAGATGCGACTGAAGAGCAACGTAAGATCCAAGAAATCAATACTGGTATTATGGTTGCTAGTGGTAAAGATTTTAAACGTTGGTTGGCTCAGCTAAACAACGATAATGCACAAGGCGAATATTACATTACAGATGTCATCGCATTAGCGCATAAAGAAGGGAATAAAATTGCAACTGTTCATCCTAAACATTTAAGTGAAATGGAAGGCGTGAATAACCGTCTGCAATTGGCTGCGTTAGAAAGGGTTTATCAGAAAGAACAAGCTGAAAAACTGTTATTAGCGGGGGTGATGCTAATCGACCCTGCACGTTTTGACCTGCGCGGAACATTGACTCATGGTCGTGACATTATTATTGATACTAATGTGATCATTGAAGGCGATGTGACATTAGGCAATAACGTCCATATTCAATCTGGCTGTATTTTGAAAAACTGTGTAATTGGGGATAACTCTGTTATTAGCCCATATTCAGTAATAGAAAACTCTGATTTATCATCAGAATGCACGGTTGGCCCTTTTGCGCGTTTACGCCCAGGTGCTAAATTAGCGGCCAAAGCGCACGTAGGTAATTTCGTTGAAATGAAAAATGCGTCTTTAGGGTTAGGTTCTAAAGCTGGCCATTTGAGTTACCTCGGTGATGCACAAATTGGTGATAACGTGAATATTGGTGCTGGAACTATCACTTGTAACTATGATGGCGCTAATAAACATAAAACCATTATCGGTGATGATGTATTTGTAGGCTCTGATACCCAATTAGTCGCGCCAGTTTCAGTGGCAAAAGGTGCAACCATTGGTGCTGGTACGACAGTGACTCGTGATGTGAATGAAGATGAGCTTGTTGTTAGCCGTGTAAAGCAAATGCATATAAAAAACTGGCAACGTCCAGTTAAGAAAAAATAAGTAAATATTAAGGAGTGATAGCGATATCTCTCCTATGATAAAAACGCTAATAAATAGCAAAGATTAAAGTAGCTACCTAAGGTAGCAATATAAAAATAAATATCCCCATTTTCTACAAGGCTGGGGAACAGTGAAAACTGTACAACAATTAGGTTACGACAAAATAAGGGTCTCTATAGAAAGAGCCTTTTGTCTAGGAATCAATAAAATATGTGTGGAATTGTAGGTGCTGTTGCACAACGTGATATCGCAGAAATTTTGTTAGAAGGTCTTCGTCGTCTTGAATATCGTGGTTACGACTCAGCTGGTATGGCTGTTGTTGATCACGAAGGTCATCTACAACGCTTACGTGAAGTGGGCAAGGTGCAAATGCTGGCGGAAGAAGTGGAAAAGAACCCTGTATCAGGTGGAACGGGGATTGCGCATACTCGTTGGGCGACTCATGGTATTCCAAGTGAACGTAATGCTCACCCGCATACGTCAGGTTATATTGCAGTTGTTCATAATGGTATTATTGAAAACTACTTAGAACTGAAAGAAGAACTGAAAAAACTCGGTTATGTCTTTAGTTCAGAGACTGACACTGAAGTGATTGCTCACCTTGTTCACCATGAACAACAAAAAGGTGGGTCACTGGTGGAAGTGGTTCAACGTGTTATTCCACAATTACGCGGTGCTTACGGTACGGTAATTATGGATAGCCGTATTCCTGAATTATTAGTCGCCGCACGCTCTGGTAGCCCATTGGTTATTGGCTTAGGTGTGGGTGAAAACTTCTTAGCATCGGACCAATTAGCACTACTGCCTGTGACTCGTCGTTTTATTTACCTTGAAGAAGGTGATGTCGCGGAAGTTACTCGCCGTACTGTTCGTATTTTTGATAATAACGGTGCCCCTGTTGAACGCGAGCAAATCGAATCAAATGTTCAATATGATGCAGGTGATAAAGGCGTTTATCGTCATTACATGCAAAAAGAAATTTACGAACAGCCAATGGCAATTAAAAACACCCTTGAAGGGCGTTTTGACAAAGACAATGGCATCGATTTGAGCGAATTAGGCCCTAAAGCCGGTGATATTTTATCTCAAGTTGAGCATATTCAAATTGTTGCTTGTGGAACATCTTACAATGCAGGCATGGTTGCGCGCTATTGGTTTGAATCCTTAGCAGGTATTCCATGTGATGTGGAAATCGCTTCAGAGTATCGTTATCGCAATCCAGCACATCGTAAAAATAGTTTAATGATCACGTTGTCTCAGTCAGGTGAAACGGCGGATACATTAGCGGCATTGCGTTTATCTAAAGAATTAGGTTATCTGACTTCTTTAGCTGTTTGTAATGTTGCAGGCTCTTCATTGGTACGTGAATCAGAATTTGCGTTGATGACAAAAGCGGGTGCAGAAATTGGTGTGGCATCAACCAAGGCATTTACTACACAATTAACTGTTTTACTGATGTTAGTGGCGTATATGGGGCGTTTAAAAGGCGCAAACCCTGAGCTGGAAGAAAATATTTCCCATGCATTACATGCGCTCCCTTCCCGTATTGAAAGCATGTTGTCTCAAGATAAAGTCATCGAAGCATTAGCGGAAGATTTTTCTGATAAGCACCATGCATTATTCTTAGGTCGTGGTGATCAATTCCCTATAGCAGTTGAAGGGGCATTGAAATTGAAAGAAATTTCATATATTCATGCGGAAGCTTACGCTGCGGGTGAATTGAAACATGGTCCATTAGCGTTAATTGATGCAGATATGCCTGTCATTATTATTGCTCCTAATAATGAGTTACTTGAAAAGCTTAAATCAAATATTGAAGAAGTGCGTGCTCGCGGCGGTTTATTGTATGTGTTTGCTGATAAAGACGCGGGATTTGAAGCCAGTGAAAATATGAAAATCGTTTCTTTACCTCATGTTGAAGAACTGATTGCACCAATTTTTTATACTGTCCCATTACAATTACTGTCTTATCACGTCGCATTAATTAAAGGTACTGATGTAGATCAGCCTCGTAACTTAGCGAAATCTGTTACGGTTGAGTAATTAATAAATTGATTAATAAAGGGCTTGTGGGCGGACAATAAAGTCTTAAACTGAACAAAATAGATCTAAACTATGACAATAAAGTCTTAAACTAGACAGAATAGTTGTAAACTGAAATCAGTCCAGTTATGCTGTGAAAAAGCATACTGGACTTTTGTTATGGCTAAAGCAAACTCTTCATTTTCTGAAGTGCAAATTGCCCGTCGTATTAAAGAGGGGCGTGGCCAAGGGCATGGTAAAGACTATATTCCATGGCTAACAGTACAAGAAGTTCCTTCTTCAGGTCGTTCCCACCGTATTTATTCTCATAAGACGGGACGAGTCCATCATTTGCTATCTGACTTAGAGCTTGCTGTTTTTCTCAGTCTTGAGTGGGAGAGCAGCGTGCTAGATATACGCGAGCAGTTCCCCTTATTACCTAGTGATACCAGGCAGATTGCAATAGATAGTGGTATTAAGCATCCTGTTATTCGTGGTGTAGATCAGGTTATGTCTACTGATTTTTTAGTGGACTGCAAAGATGGTCCTTTTGAGCAGTTTGCTATTCAAGTCAAACCTGCAGCAGCCTTACAAGACGAGCGTACCTTAGAAAAACTAGAACTAGAGCGTCGCTATTGGCAGCAAAAGCAAATTCCTTGGTTCATTTTTACTGATAAAGAAATAAATCCCGTAGTAAAAGAAAATATTGAATGGCTTTATTCAGTGAAAACAGAAGAAGTTTCTGCGGAGCTTTTAGCACAACTATCCCCATTGGCCCATATCCTGCAAGAAAAAGGAGATGAAAACATTATCAATGTCTGTAAGCAGGTTGATATTGCTTATGATTTGGAGTTAGGCAAAACATTGAGTGAGATACGAGCCTTAACCGCAAATGGTTTTATTAAGTTCAATATTTATAAGTCTTTCAGGGCAAATAAGTGTGCAGATCTCTGTATTAGCCAAGTAGTGAATATGGAGGAGTTGCGCTATGTGGCAAATTAATGAGGTTGTGCTATTTGATAATGATCCGTATCGCATTTTGGCTATAGAGGATGGCCAAGTTGTCTGGATGCAAATAAGCGCTGATAAAGGAGTTCCACAAGCTAGGGCTGAGTTGTTGCTAATGCAGTATTTAGATGAAGGCCGCTTAGTTAGAACTGATGACCCTTATGTACATCTTGATTTAGAAGAGCCGTCTGTAGATTCTGTCAGCTTCCAGAAGCGCGAGGAGGATTATCGAAAAATTCTTCCTATTATTAATAGTAAGGATCGTTTCGACCCTAAAGTCAGAAGCGAACTCGTTGAGCATGTGGTCCAAGAACATAAGGTTACTAAGGCTACAGTTTATAAGTTGTTACGCCGTTACTGGCAGCGTGGTCAAACGCCTAATGCATTAATTCCTGACTACAAAAACAGCGGTGCACCAGGGGAAAGACGTTCAGCGACAGGAACAGCAAAGATTGGCCGAGCCAGAGAATATGGTAAGGGTGAAGGAACCAAGGTAACGCCCGAGATTGAACGCCTTTTTAGGTTGACCATAGAAAAGCACCTGTTAAATCAAAAAGGTACAAAGACCACCGTTGCCTATAGACGATTTGTGGACTTGTTTGCTCAGTATTTTCCTCGCATTCCCCAAGAGGATTACCCAACACTACGTCAGTTTCGTTATTTTTATGATCGAGAATACCCTAAAGCTCAGCGCTTAAAGTCTAGAGTTAAAGCAGGGGTATATAAAAAAGACGTACGACCCTTAAGTAGTACAGCCACTTCTCAGGCGTTAGGCCCTGGGAGTCGTTATGAGATTGATGCCACGATTGCTGATATTTATTTAGTGGATCATCATGATCGCCAAAAAATCATAGGAAGACCAACGCTTTACATTGTGATTGATGTGTTTAGTCGGATGATCACGGGCTTTTATATCGGCTTTGAAAATCCGTCTTATGTGGTGGCGATGCAGGCTTTTGTAAATGCTTGCTCTGACAAAACGGCCATTTGTGCCCAGCATGATATTGAGATTAGTAGCTCAGACTGGCCGTGTGTAGGTTTGCCAGATGTGTTGCTAGCGGACCGTGGCGAATTAATGAGTCATCAGGTCGAAGCCTTAGTTTCTAGTTTTAATGTGCGAGTGGAAAGTGCTCCACCTAGACGTGGCGATGCTAAAGGCATAGTGGAAAGCACTTTTAGAACACTACAAGCCGAGTTTAAGTCCTTTGCACCTGGCATTGTAGAGGGCAGTCGGATCAAAAGCCATGGTGAAACAGACTATAGGTTAGATGCATCTCTGTCGGTATTTGAGTTCACACAAATTATTTTGCGTACGATCTTATTCAGAAATAACCATCTGGTGATGGATAAATACGATCGAGATGCTGATTTTCCTACAGATTTACCGTCTATTCCTGTCCAGCTATGGCAATGGGGTATGCAGCATCGTACAGGTAGTTTAAGGGCTGTGGAGCAAGAGCAGTTGCGAGTAGCGTTACTGCCTCGCCGAAAGGTCTCTATTTCTTCATTTGGCGTTAATTTGTGGGGTTTGTATTACTCGGGGTCAGAGATTCTGCGTGAGGGTTGGTTGCAGCGGAGCACTGATATAGCTAGACCTCAACATTTAGAAGCGGCTTATGACCCAGTGCTGGTTGATACGATTTATTTGTTTCCGCAAGTTGGCAGCCGTGTATTTTGGCGCTGTAATCTGACGGAACGTAGTCGGCAGTTTAAAGGTCTCTCATTTTGGGAGGTTTGGGATATACAAGCACAAGAAAAACACAATAAAGCCAATGCGAAGCAGGATGAGTTAACTAAACGCAGGGAGCTTGAGGCGTTTATTCAGCAAACCATTCAGAAAGCGAATAAGTTAACGCCCAGTACTACTGAGCCCAAATCAACACGCATTAAGCAGATTAAAACTAATAAAAAAGAAGCCGTGACCTCGGAGCGTAAAAAACGTGCGGAGCATTTGAAGCCAAGCTCTTCAGGTGATGAGGCTAAAGTTATTCCTTTCAACGCAGTGGAAGCGGATGATCAAGAAGATTACAGCCTACCCACATACGTGCCTGAATTATTTCAGGATCCACCAGAAAAGGATGAGTCATGAGTGCTACCCGGATTCAAGCAGTTTATCGTGATACGGGGGTAGAGGCTTATCGTGATAATCCTTTTATCGAGGCCTTACCACCATTACAAGAGTCAGTGAATAGTGCTGCATCACTGAAATCCTCTTTACAGCTTACTTCCTCTGACTTGCAAAAGTCCCGTGTTATCAGAGCTCATACCATTTGTCGTATTCCAGATGACTATTTTCAGCCATTAGGTACGCATTTGCTACTAAGTGAGCGTATTTCGGTCATGATTCGAGGTGGCTACGTAGGCAGAAATCCTAAAACAGGAGATTTACAAAAGCATTTACAAAATGGTTATGAGCGTGTTCAAACGGGAGAGTTGGAGACATTTCGCTTTGAGGAGGCACGATCTACGGCACAAAGCTTATTGTTAATTGGTTGTTCTGGTAGTGGGAAGACGACCTCTCTTCATCGTATTCTAGCCACGTATCCTCAGGTGATTTACCATCGTGAACTCAATGTAGAGCAGGTGGTGTATTTGAAAATAGACTGCTCGCATAATGGTTCGCTAAAAGAAATCTGCTTGAATTTTTTCAGAGCGTTGGATCGAGCCTTGGGCTCGAACTATGAGCGTCGTTATGGCTTAAAACGTCATGGTATAGAAACCATGTTGGCTTTGATGTCGCAAATAGCCAATGCACATGCTTTAGGGTTGTTGGTTATTGATGAAATTCAGCATTTAAGCCGCTCTCGTTCGGGTGGATCTCAAGAGATGCTGAACTTTTTTGTGACGATGGTGAATATTATTGGCGTACCAGTGATGTTGATTGGTACCCCTAAAGCACGAGAGATTTTTGAGGCTGATTTGCGGTCTGCACGTAGAGGGGCAGGGTTTGGAGCTATATTCTGGGATCCTATACAACAAACGCAACGTGGAAAGCCCAATCAAGAGTGGATCGCTTTTACGGATAATCTTTGGTTTTACAACGCAAAGATGCGCTGTTATCGGATGAGGTCCGTGATGTGTGGTATGAGCTAAGCCAAGGAGTGATGGACATTGTAGTAAAACTTTTTGTACTCGCTCAGCTCCGTGCGCTAGCTTTAGGCAATGAGCGTATTACCGCTGGTTTATTGCGGCAAGTGTATCAAGATGAGTTAAAGCCTGTGCACCCCATGCTAGAGGCATTACGCTCGGGTATCCCAGAACGCATTGCTCGTTATTCTGATCTAGTCGTTCCCGAGATTGATAAACGGTTAATCCAACTTCAGCTAGATATCGCAGCGATACAAGAACAAACACCAGAAGAAAAAGCCCTTCAAGAGTTAGATACCGAAGATCAGCGTCATTTATATCTGATGCTGAAAGAGGATTACGATTCAAGCCTGTTAATTCCCACTATTAAAAAAGCGTTTAGCCAGAATCCAACGATGACAAGACAAAAGTTACTGCCTCTTGTTTTGCAGTGGTTGATGGAAGGCGAAACGGTAGTGTCAGAACTAGAAAAGCCCTCCAAGAGTAAAAAGGTTTCGGCTATAAAGGTAGTCAAGCCCAGCGACTGGGATAGCTTGCCTGATACGGATTTACGTTATATCTATTCACAACGCCAACCTGAAAAAACCATGCATGAACGGTTAAAAGGGAAAGGGGTAATAGTGGATATGGCGAGCTTATTTAAACAAGCAGGTTAGCCATGAGAAACTTTCCTGTTCCGTACTCGAATGAGCTGATTTATAGCACTATTGCACGGGCAGGCGTTTATCAAGGGATTGTTAGTCCTAAGCAGCTGTTGGATGAGGTGTATGGCAACCGCAAGGTGGTCGCTACCTTAGGTCTGCCCTCGCATTTAGGTGTGATAGCAAGACATCTACATCAAACAGGACGTTACGCTGTTCAGCAGCTTATTTATGAGCATACCTTATTCCCTTTATATGCTCCGTTTGTAGGCAAGGAGCGCCGAGACGAAGCTATTCGGTTAATGGAGTACCAAGCGCAAGGTGCGGTGCATTTAATGCTAGGAGTCGCTGCTTCTAGAGTTAAGAGCGATAACCGCTTTAGATACTGCCCTGATTGCGTTGCTCTTCAGCTAAATAGGTATGGGGAAGCCTTTTGGCAACGAGATTGGTATTTGCCCGCTTTGCCATATTGTCCAAAACACGGTGCTTTAGTCTTCTTTGATAGAGCTGTAGATGATCACCGACATCAATTTTGGGCTTTGGGTCATACTGAGCTGCTTTCAGACTACCCCAAAGACTCCCTATCTCAATTAACAGCACTAGCTGCTTATATAGCCCCTCTGTTAGATGCTCCACGAGCGCAAGAGCTTTCCCCAAGCCTTGAGCAGTGGACGCTGTTTTATCAGCGCTTAGCGCAGGATCTAGGGCTAACCAAAAGCAAGCACATTCGTCATGACTTGGTGGCGGAGAGAGTGAGGCAGACTTTTAGTGATGAGGCACTAGAGAAACTGGATTTAAAGTTGGCAGAGAACAAGGACACGTGTTGGCTGAAAAGTATATTCCGTAAGCATAGAAAAGCCTTTAGTTATTTACAGCATAGTATTGTGTGGCAAGCCTTATTGCCAAAACTAACGGTTATAGAAGCGCTACAGCAGGCAAGTGCTCTTACTGAGCACTCTATAACGACAAGACCTGTTAGCCAGTCTGTGCAACCTAACTCTGAAGATTTATCTGTTAAGCATAAAGACTGGCAGCAACTAGTGCATAAATACCAAGGAATTAAGGCGGCAAGACAGTCTTTAGAGGGTGGGGTGCTATACGCTTGGCTTTACCGACATGACAGGGATTGGCTAGTTCACTGGAATCAACAGCATCAACAAGAGCGTCTGGCACCCGCCCCTAGAGTTGATTGGAACCAAAGAGATCGAATTGCTGTACGACAACTATTAAGAATCATAAAGCGTCTAGATAGTAGCCTTGATCACCCAAGAGCGACATCGAGCTGGCTGTTAAAGCAAACTCCTAACGGAACCTCTCTTGCAAAAAATCTACAGAAACTGCCTTTGGTAGCGCTTTGCTTAAAGCGTTACTCAGAGAGTGTGGAAGATTATCAAATTAGACGGATTAGCCAAGCTTTTATTAAGCTTAAACAGGAAGATGTTGAGCTTAGGCGCTGGCGATTATTAAGAAGTGCAACGTTATCTAAAGAGCGGATAACTGAGGAAGCACAAAGATTCTTGGAAATGGTTTATGGGGAAGAGTGAGTGGTTAGGCTAGCTACATTTAATGACAATGTGCAGGTTGTACATATTGGTCATTTATTCCGTAACTCGGGTCATAAGGAGTGGCGTATTTTTGTTTGGTTTAATCCAATGCAAGAACGGAAATGGACTCGATTTACTCATTTGCCTTTATTAAGTCGAGCTAAGGTGGTTAACAGTACAACAAAGCAAATAAATAAGGCGGATCGTGTGATTGAGTTTGAAGCATCGGATCTTCAACGAGCCAAAATAATCGATTTTCCTAATCTCTCGTCCTTTGCTTCCGTACGCAACAAGGATGGAGCGCAGAGTTCATTTATTTACGAAGCTGAAACACCATATAGCAAGACTCGTTATCACATCCCACAGTTAGAGCTAGCTCGGTCATTATTTTTAATTAACTCCTATTTCTGTCGAAGCTGTTTGAGCAGTACCGCTTTACAGCAAGAGTTCGACGTTCAGTATGAGGTTGAGCGAGATCATTTAGAGATAAGGATCTTACCCAGTTCATCGTTTCCTAAAGGGGCGTTAGAGCAGTCGGCCGTAGTGCAGCTTTTGGTTTGGTTGTTTTCGGATCAAGATGTTATGGATTCGTATGAAAGTATTTTTAGGCACTATCAACAAAATAGAGAAATTAAGAACGGCGTTGAAAGCTGGTGCTTTAGCTTTGACCCTCCGCCCATGCAGGGTTGGAAATTACATGTAAAAGGACGTTCTTCTAACGAGGATAAGGATTATTTAGTTGAGGAAATAGTAGGTTTAGAAATCAACGCTATGCTTCCTAGCACAACAGCTATTAGCCATGCCTCTTTTCAGGAAAAGGAGGCAGGTGATGGTAGTACGCAGCACATAGCGGTTTCAACAGAGTCAGTTGTTGATGATGAGCATCTACAGTTGGACGATGAGGAAACAGCCAATATAGACACAGACACACGAGTCATAGAGGCTGAGCCGACATGGATAAGTTTTAGTAGACCTAGTCGAATTGAAAAATCTCGCAGGGCAAGAAAAAGTAGCCAAACTATTTTAGAAAAAGAAGAAGCAACAACAAGTGAAAATAGTAATTTGGTTAGTACTGATGAGCCACACTTAGGTGGTGTCCTAGCAGCGGCAGATGTGGGTGGGAAGCAGGATGCAACCAATTACAACTCTATTTTTGCTAATCGATTTGCTGCTTTTGATGAGCTACTTTCAATTCTAAAAACTAAATTTGCATGTCGGGTGCTTTTTGAAGAAACCTTGGTTTTGCCAAAAGTTGGGCGTAGCCGATTACATCTGTGTAAAGATGGCTCACCAAGAGTGATTAAAGCCGTTGGGGTGCAACGTAATGGCAGTGAATTTGTATTGCTAGAGGTGGATGCATCGGATGGGGTGAAAATGCTTTCTACCAAAGTGTTGAGTGGCGTTGATAGCGAAACATGGCGGAATGATTTTGAAAAGATACGGCGTGGAGTGGTGAAGAGCTCATTGAATTGGCCAAATAGTTTGTTTGATCAATTATATGGACAAGACGGGCATAGAGGGGTGAATCATCCAAAGGGGTTGGGGGAGCTGCAAGTATCGAGAGAGGATATGGAAGGGTGGGCTGAGAGAGTGGTTAGAGAGCAATTTACGCATTAAAGGAATGACTGAAAGAGCCTGTAAACCCTTTTGTGTAAGTGCTTTTGCCGGTCAGTTAAAGGTGGCCATTTAAACGGTCACCAAATTCGATCATAAAACGGTTCATGGCCGGCTTCCAGTTGCGGATCGGCATCGTCCATTTCTTGGTCGCCGCCTGGATAGCCAGGTACACCACCTTCATCGCTGATTCGTCCGTAGGGAACACCTTGAGTTCATATTAATGGAATTTTCTACAAATAGCCTCCGTGGTTTTGAGGGGGGATTACAGACGATCCATAGTAGTAATCCAATGAGTTCTTGAGCGCGGCGACATGTTTGGACGCCTTGGCAAAAATTAGAGCCTGCTTGAAGTGCAGGCGAGCACGTGCTTGGACGATTGATCCATTCGCGGTCAAAAACTCAATCTTGGATGACAGCGTGTCAGGAAATCCAATATCGAAGTCCCGCCCCGTGTCAAAGTAGGGCATTTCATGATCAAAGGACGAAGCTTCCCAGGCCACTTCCCTAATATTCCAGCCGCTAGAAACAAGATTTCGTACGACTTCATCAACTTTTTTGCTTTCCAACTTGTCACAAAGTGCATAGGCAAGAGCTTTGGCGGCAGACACGTGCGTTTCCTCTTAAACATAGGTCGAACGGATACCCGAGGCAAAGCGGAGCATTAGTCCCAAAGCATCTCCGGTAGATCCGGAGGCTCCATACTGAAGGCATGGCATCTTGGGCATTGATATTTGAAACTTCTCTCTAGATAGCAGGGATTTCTTGGCCTTGCCTCATGCTGATAGCTTGTAAATATCACACGATCCTTAGCCCCACAAAGTGAGCATACTCCGTAGCTTTCATTTATAGAAATCGTCGTTAGATTGTCGCAGCATGTGCACGTTCCGACTATTTGCTCAGGAAGCATCGCCATACCTTGGCCTAGGTAAAGAAGATCAGACTCGTAGCCACATCGGTGGCAACTGAGCTTGTACGCAATGCCCATCTGGTTGTCTCACCTGAATCGTAACGTCAGAGCTATTCATCCATCCATTCGGCATCAATGTATGCCACTAAGCCGACCAGCTGACCGTTTGGACTGAAGTATGTTGCCTGCACCCCACTTGACATCTCATCAATACCACCGCACTGCGCTAGGCGCCGGTCCCACTTGCCCACAGAAGCGTCAGGATCGGCTGAGTTCCCCAAGACCCTTGTGAGCCATGCCTCCTTTAACTCAACCTCTCGAATGATTGCGTCGGCCAGCTCCTCCGCGTTATCTAGTTCGACATAGTCTGGAATTCGGACGTACGTTCTGAACACAGCTGGATACTTACTTGGGCGATTGTCATACATGACATCAACAATGTACCCGTTTGTGTAACCGTCTCTTGGAGGTTCGTATGACACTAGTGGTTCCCCTCAGCTTGCGACTAGATGTTGAGGCCTAACATTTTATTAGAGAGCAGGCTAGTTGCTTAGATACATGATCTTCAGGCCGTTATCTGTCAGGGCAAGCGAAAATTGGCCATTTATGACGACCAATGCCCCGCAGAAGCTCCCATCTTTGCCGCCATAGACGCCGCGCCCCCCTTTTGGGGTGTAGAACATCCTTTTGCCAGATGTGGAAAAGAAGTTCGTTGTCCCATTGTTGGCAATGACGTAGTAGCCGGCGAAAGTGCGAGACCCATTTGCGCTATATATAAGCCTACGATTTCCGTTGCGACTATTGTCGTAATTGGATGAACTATTATCGTAGTTGCTCTCAGAGTTGTCGTAATTTGATGGACTATTGTCGTAATTGCTTATGGAGTTGTCGTAGTTGCTTGGAGAAATGTCGTAGTTGGATGGGGAGTAGTCATAGGGAAGACGAGCTTCATCCACTAAAACAATTGGCAGGTCAGCAAGTGCCTGCCCCGATGCCATCGCAAGTACGAGGCTTAGAACCACCTTCAACAGATCGCGCATAGTCTTCCCCAGCTCTCTAACGCTTGAGTTAAGCCGCGCCGCGAAGCGGCGTCGGCTTGAACGAATTGTTAGACATTATTTGCCGACTACCTTGGTGATCTCGCCTTTCACGTAGTGAACAAATTCTTCCAACTGATCTGCGCGCGAGGCCAAGCGATCTTCTTGTCCAAGATAAGCCTGCCTAGCTTCAAGTATGACGGGCTGATACTGGGCCGGCAGGCGCTCCATTGCCCAGTCGGCAGCGACATCCTTCGGCGCGATTTTGCCGGTTACTGCGCTGTACCAAATGCGGGACAACGTAAGCACTACATTTCGCTCATCGCCAGCCCAGTCGGGCGGCGAGTTCCATAGCGTTAAGGTTTCATTTAGCGCCTCAAATAGATCCTGTTCAGGAACCGGATCAAAGAGTTCCTCCGCCGCTGGACCTACCAAGGCAACGCTATGTTCTCTTGCTTTTGTCAGCAAGATAGCCAGATCAATGTCGATCGTGGCTGGCTCGAAGATACCTGCAAGAATGTCATTGCGCTGCCATTCTCCAAATTGCAGTTCGCGCTTAGCTGGATAACGCCACGGAATGATGTCGTCGTGCACAACAATGGTGACTTCTACAGCGCGGAGAATCTCGCTCTCTCCAGGGGAAGCCGAAGTTTCCAAAAGGTCGTTGATCAAAGCTCGCCGCGTTGTTTCATCAAGCCTTACGGTCACCGTAACCAGCAAATCAATATCACTGTGTGGCTTCAGGCCGCCATCCACTGCGGAGCCGTACAAATGTACGGCCAGCAACGTCGGTTCGAGATGGCGCTCGATGACGCCAACTACCTCTGATAGTTGAGTCGATACTTCGGCGATCACCGCTTCCCTCATGATGTTTAACTCCTGAATTAAGCCGCGCCGCGAAGCGGTGTCGGCTTGAATGAATTGTTAGGCGTCATCCTGTGCTCCCGAGAACCAGTACCAGTACATCGCTGTTTCGTTCGAGACTTGAGGTCTAGTTTTATACGTGAACAGGTCAATGCCGCCGAGAGTAAAGCCACATTTTGCGTACAAATTGCAGGCAGGTACATTGTTCGTTTGTGTCTCTAATCGTATGCCAAGGAGCTGTCTGCTTAGTGCCCACTTTTTCGCAAATTCGATGAGACTGTGCGCGACTCCTTTGCCTCGGTGCGTGTGCGACACAACAATGTGTTCGATAGAGGCTAGATCGTTCCATGTTGAGTTGAGTTCAATCTTCCCGACAAGCTCTTGGTCGATGAATGCGCCATAGCAAGCAGAGTCTTCATCAGAGTCATCATCCGAGATGTAATCCTTCCGGTAGGGGCTCACACTTCTGGTAGATAGTTCAAAGCCTTGGTCGGATAGGTGCACATCGAACACTTCACGAACAATGAAATGGTTCTCAGCATCCAATGTTTCCGCCACCTGCTCAGGGATCACCGAAATCTTCATATGACGCCTAACGCCACGCTCACCGGCAAATTAGGAGCGCAGCGAGTAATTTGTCCGTGTGTAGCGTATTGTTAGGCGCTTGTGCCTTGCCAGCGACGATACAGGCTGGCAATGCCAGACGAACAAAGAAAAGGCATTGCTTCCTTGATTTGTTCCAGCGGCCAATCCCACCAAGCCATATCTAAAAGCATAGAAATTTCTTCTTCAGAAAAGCGCTTCCTAATCGACTTTGCAGGGTTTCCCCCCACTATGGTGTAGGGTTCCACGTCTTTGGCAACCAAAGCGCGGCTACCTATCACCGCTCCATGCCCGATCTTGATCCCGGGCATGATCATGGCCTCCGAACCGATCCACACATCACTTCCTATAACTGTGTCGCCAGCCCGCTGGAATGCATCGACTGATTTTGCAAACGCGGGCTCCTCGTTCATGTAGAAGAAAGGGAAAGAAGAGACCCAATCATATCGGTGGCCTTGATTCCCAGCCATAATAAAAGCTGCGCCTGATCCGATGGAGCAGAAGCTGCCGATAATCAGCTGATCAACGTCATCACGGTCTGGTAGAAGGTAGCGAGCACAATCATCAAACGAGTGCCCATGGTAATAGCCGGAATAGTAGCTATACCGCCCTACCTTGATGTTCGGATTCTTCACCTGCTCAGTCAGAAGCTTCCCTTTGAAGGGACTCTCAAAATAATTCGTCATAAAATTTGTACCCGAAAATTCTAGAGCGACTCCACGCGTCGCCTAACGCCTGGCACAGCGGATCGCAAACCTGGCGCGGCTTTTGGCACAAAAGGCGTGACAGGTTTGCGAATCCGTTGCTGCCACTTGTTAACCCTTTTGCCAGATTTGGTAACTATAATTTATGTTAGAGGCGAAGTCTTGGGTAAAAACTGGCCTAAAATTGCTGGGGATTTCAGGAAAGTAAACATCACCTTCCGGCTCGATGTCTATTGTAGATATATGTAGTGTATCTACTTGATCGATCAGGCTTTTGTATATCTCCCCACCACCTGAAACAATGACATGATCCGTTATTTTCTTTAGGTTGGTTAAAGCATCTTTAATTGATGGAAAGATCAATACGTTCTCATTGTCAGATGTAAAACTTGAACGTGTTACGACCGCATACTTTCGGTTGGGTAATGCTCCCATTGATTCAAAAGTCTTGCGTCCAACCAACAGCCATTGGTTATAGGTAATAGCTTTAAACAGGAGCTGTTCACCTTTGGCACTCCATGGAATATCAGGGCCATTCCCGATAACTCCATTCTTCGATATAGCTACCATTAGTGATAGTTTCACAATTCTTCCTCAGAGGTTAACATTTTATTAGTAAGCATGCTCGTTTTGTCACCCGCTGATGCTTACCGTTAATTAATATAATCACTTGTATTAAATAGACTTTCTTTAAAAATACAAGACACTCTGTTATTACAAATCGTGCATGCCGTCTATCCTGCTTGCACGATGCACATTATCTCACCCAAAGAACTCATAACATTTTAATTTATTTAGCATTAAATTAAAACTCTACCGGTAAACAAGCATCTCTAGGCGTAAAAAACAGGCACTTTTTTAAATCCCAGCTAGAATAGGCTGTATAGGCAGACAGTTGCAAGACAAGGAGCGTTTTATGTCTAACAGTCCATTTTTAAATTCTATACGCACGGATATGCGACAAAAAGGTTATGCGCTGAAAACTGAAAAAACTTACCTGCACTGGATTAAGCGTTTTATTCTGTTTCACAAAAAACGTCATCCTCAGACCATGGGCAGTGAAGAGGTCAGGCTGTTTTTATCCAGCTTAGCAAACAGCAGACATGTAGCCATAAACACGCAGAAAATCGCTTTAAATGCCCTAGCTTTTTTGTACAACAGGTTTTTACAACAGCCGTTGGGCGATATTGATTATATCCCTGCAAGCAAGCCTAGACGGCTACCCTCTGTTATCTCTGCAAATGAAGTGCAACGCATTTTGCAGGTTATGGATACTCGCAACCAAGTTATTTTTACGCTGCTGTATGGTGCAGGTTTGCGCATTAATGAATGCTTGCGTTTGCGGGTTAAAGATTTTGATTTTGATAATGGCTGCATCACTGTGCATGACGGTAAGGGTGGGAAAAGCAGAAACAGCCTACTGCCCACGCGCCTAATCCCAGCAATAAAATAACTCATTGAGCAAGCGCGGCTTATTCAGCAAGACGACAACTTACAAGGCGTAGGGCCATCGCTGCCTTTTGCTTTAGATCACAAATACCCTTCTGCTTATCGACAAGCGGCGTGGATGTTTGTCTTTCCCTCCAGCACGCTCTGCAACCACCCGTATAACGGCAAATTATGCCGCCATCATCTGCATGACTCCGTTGCGCGAAAGGCATTGAAGGCAGCCGTACAAAAAGCAGGCATCGTTAGCAAGCGTGTCACTTGTCATACATTTCGTCACTCGTTTGCTACGCATCTATTACAAGCGGGGCGTGATATTCGCACTGTGCAAGAACTCTTAGGGCATAACGATGTTAAGACCACGCAAATCTATACGCATGTGTTGGGTCAGCATTTTGCCGGCACCACCAGTCCTGCGGATGGACTGATGCTACTTATCAATCAGTAAAAGTAGATAAATATCTTTATGTAGCCCTGAGTAGCCCCTGATACTTTTTATGGTGAAAAAGATAAACAATCATAGAGGGGATAAATATGAGCCAGTTCTACCATTGTTCAGATAAGTTTAAGCAAGATACTGTCAATCACAGTGACCATTCATGGTCATTACACTTCCTCCAGTTGCCAGACAATGCCTAACATAAAAACGCAAAAGCCCAAAAGTCAGAGCTTAGGTGTTCTAGGCGTTTTCTAAGCGCTGAAGAAATACGTCTTACCGTAGATTGCGTGCGTTTCTGAAGCACATTTTCCTTATACATGGCTTTATCCCAGGCAGCTTCATCAAGCTCTTGGAGTAACAAGCCAGTAATAATGCGACACTCTCGGGTTTGTAGCGAGCCGCTGGTGAGATCGGAGTTATAGCGGAAAGGGGTCATTTGTAATTATTTGTGGGTGGAGGATAGTTAACTTATTATTGTAGTTGGAAGAGGCTGCTTTCCAAACATTAGCACCTCGTAATGCTTGTTACTGTATATTAATTTATGCTCTTAGCGCATGTTAATGGGCTATTACAATGCATAATGTCCACATCAAGATAACTGTGGCTTAACACCTGTACAAGCGAAAAAAATCAATCACCTGTCCGGAAATACGGGATCACTGTAAAGTGTTGGTGAGGCAGTCTAGGAGGGGGATTTAATTTGGGATACTGATGAAAGGATTATGATCAGTTGGATATAGGATCGTACTAAGCTGAGCGGCAGGTTAGCTAGATTAGTTAACCAGATAAGTGAAATCTAGTTCCAAACTATTTTGTCATTTTTAATTTTCGTATTAGCTTACGACGCTACACCCAGTTCCCATCTATTTTGTCACTCTTCCCTAAATAATCCTTAAAAACTCCATTTCCACCCCTCCCAGTTCCCAACTATTTTGTCCGCCCACAGGGCTCATTATTTAACCGTAATGAGCCTTTTTTTTCAAATTTAAGCAATCTTGAACATATTTGTGTTGATTGTATTCGTATAGAAAATGAAAAAGAAAGGCAAGAAAAAGTTGAATATATTGATAACCTTTTCTTTATAAAAAAAGAAAATGCGTTAAGTATCAATGATCTTTCTTTTGAAAATAGTGTTTTTTTACTTGCACTTATACGGTGTTGTGCTGATGAAAACCTAATGTATTTAGATAGCCTTGATAATCGGAGGTATGAAAAATTAACACCGAATTATAATTTTGATCTGTTAATTATAGAACAGCTTTATACCGTTGGTTTAGTCACTCATTTTCCTGCATCAGGGTCATTTTCCTTGTAAGAAAAATGACCCTGTGTTGTGGAATAGTATCGTTAGTAAGGATGTTATTTCACTTTCCTTTCAATTTTGGTAAAAGATCTTCTATTTCAGAATAATAAAAAGGCTTTTCATTATTCGTTTTAAGTGGGTTTATAGTAAATATATCCTTATAAATTTCATGTATTGTTAGGGTTCCTAATGAGGGATATTTTTTTAACCCAGTAGCTTGTGCTACAAAGTCGACATCAATAACATATTTTTTTCCATTATTATCTATTTTAACATTTCCTTCAGAACCATAATCAAATAAAATACGCCCTTTCTCTTTTACAAAGTCAAATGCATTTTTTCCAGTTATAGACTTACCATCGACATATTTGGTAATTAGTACTTGTTTACCATTTTTTAATGTGATTCCTCGAGAAAAATCATTATCCCTATTTATTTCATTTAATACATTTGAACAGCGAGAGTACTCGGTGTTTTTATTACTTTTCTGTATATTGTCATCATTGGGTATTTTGATAACAAAGTTACCTATCCTATAGGCGGCTCCATATACCCCTTTTCCGATGAGATCGCCGGAACATAGGACTATAGTATGATCATTATTCCCTGTTGGAATGAATGTTTTTCGGTGGTTTTTAATTAAATTAATATATTGTGAGGGTAGTATTTTATTTTGTGATTGAGTGTAAATTACATTTTTCTCCCTAATTATTTCAGAAAATAAATCTATATTATCTATACTTTCTATGTTTTTTTTATCGCTTTTTATTTTGTTTGATATAATTTCTTTTTTATAATTTAGTTCTATGTTTTTGTTTGCTATATTTACTATCTTGTTTTTTAGTGTGACCTTGTTGGAAATGTTATATATTTTATTTGGGTTATGTTTATAATCAACATTGATAATAATTGGTCTCATAATAATCTCCATTTAAATATGTTGTATAATGATATTAAAATTAAGAGATTATTTATTTTAAAAAAGGATGTTATGAGTCGTTTTTCAATAAGTTAATCATATCACTAAATATAGATTGCCATTCATTATCATCGATTTCCATTAATCCCATATAGCGCAGCATAAAAGCGCCTTCAGTTGCTAGAAAAATAATTCTTGCCTGTTTGCCTTTTTCTGTGGATGTATTCAGGTTTTCAATACGTTCACGATACCAAATACGTGTACTTTTAAGGTATTCCGGCGTTTGTAATAATGACGCCATTAAGGCCGCACCTTTGGCCATTGAGACTTTATCGTGCTCATGGGTTGCTTGTAGATGGGCTAAAATTTTCCTTTCTGGGCTATTATCTTGCTCAATAACTCGGTTGAATACTTCATCATAGGATCGGCCCCAACGTTCAAACATCGCATCGATAAGGGCCTCTTTATTGCCAAAGCAGTACTGAACTCCACCTTTAGAGATCCCCATTGCTTTTGCAACAGCATCAATAGTCAGGGCTGCGGCCCCTTGTGTAATGACGATTTCTTCAGCGGTATCCAGCACCTTATCGCGATCAATCGTTCGTTGACGTCCCATTTAGAAAAACCTCTTTTCAATACATACGTATGGATTTATATTATAGCACGATCATCAATAAAGCGTGATCAACTAAACTCATTGAGAGAATTTTATGTTAGCCGATTATAAACGCTGGATAGTACTTCTGTTAGTATCAAGTGTGTTATTTCTTATAGTTATTGATGTTACTGTGCTTTATACCGCACTGCCCAAGTTGACTCATGATTTAGGTGCGACCGCATCTGAAAAACTATGGATTATGAATGCTTACCCATTAGTGGTTGCAGGTTTATTGCCTGCTGCGGGAATGTTAAGCGATAAAGTGGGTCATAAGCAGATGTTTTTATTGGGGCTACCATTATTTGGCATAGCGTCATTATGTGCGGCTTTTTCGCCAACGGCGATGAGTTTAATTTTATCTCGAGGCTTCCTCGCGGTTGGTGCTGCTGTAAGTATGCCAGCGACATTAGCGATTGTTAGGAATGTTTTTTTGAACCCAAAAGAAAGGGCGCTCGCAATCGGTATTTGGTCTGCTGTGGCATCAGGTGGTGCCGCTATTGGCCCTTTAATTGGCGGTATCTTACTTAACCATTTTTGGTGGGGTTCTGTTTTTTTAATTAATGTTCCTGTTGTGTTATTAGTTTTACCATTTGCTTATTGTTTGGTTCCTAAATGCGGTGGAAATAACAACAAAAAAATCGATGTACTGGGGGCTATTTTAGTTTTGATCGGGCTTATCAGTTCTATTTATACATTAAAAGAAATAGGTAAAGCTTATACAGATTGGACTGCTGTAATGGCTTCTGGGGTTATTGGTGTGGTCTTTTTGGCGGTCTTTAGGCATCGGCAAATCACATCGGAATCGCCAATGATTGATTTTGCCTTATTGAGAAATCCTAAATTTAGTGCTGGTATCTTGATGGCAATTATATCCCTTGTGGTTATTGTTGGGGTCGAACTGCTGCTTAGTCAGCGGTTACAGTTGGTACTAGGTTATACGCCATTTGACGCGGCGCTTTATATCATGCCTATTCCTATTGCCTCGTTGATCTCAGCCCCTTTAGCAGGGGTGTATTTGCATAAGTTAGGTGAAACAAAATTAGCTGTTTTAGGGTTTACATGTACCTTAATTGGTGTTGTTGGTTTAGCGTGGGTATTTAAAACATCAACAGGTTTATTATTACTTTCATTCTTATTTTTGATTGGCTTTGGGCTAGGGGCTATTTTTACTACGGCTTCTACAACGGTAATGTTAAGTGCATCCGAAGAAAAAGCAGGTATGGCAGCTTCTCTTGAAGAGGTTGCTTATGAAATTGGTAGTGTACTTGGCGTGACTTTTATGGGGGGGTTGATGAGTGCTGTTTATACGTTAAAGCTATCCCTTCCAGATGATTTAGCGGTCAGTAATAAGGTCTATGATAGCATTGATGAAGCGTTGCTGGTTTCTGAAAAGCTACCATTAGACAGTGCTAACAGATTAATTAATCAGGCTAATATTGCTTTTGATCATGCCTTTTTAGTGGTCATGATAGCGACGATTGTTGTCTTGCTTGTTAGCATATTGGCTCTACCGTACTTTATGCGTACTAAAAAACACTGAATTGATTAATTAAAAATGGGAGCTAGGTTGCTCCCATTTTAGTTGGATTTAATTATTTCACTTTACGGATCATGATGATAGCCATCAACGGGCTAAGGGAAAATAACGCAAATAGCCAGATAGATGCCTGTTGTGCCCCCAACATTCCGCCGGGGCTGATTAGCCCACTATTGTTAACAACGACACCAACAAGAGCTGCTGATAAGGCCGTGGCATATAGCTGAATAGTAATTATTGAAGAAGATGCAAGGTTTTCTTCCCCTTTTGGCGCATTATTAAATACACGTAGAACGAGGTGAGGCCAACAAATGCCAATACCTAGCCCAACGCCTGCCATAGCAATTAAGTAAATAATAAATAAAGGTAAAGATTCGGTCAGTTTCTGGTTATGCGTCAATACTGTTAGAACAATCAGAGATATAAATATGATGACCGGCCCGACTCTTATAATCTGAATGACTACCTTACCTGTTTTATTTGCACTAAATAGTGCCCCTATTGTCCAGCCAGCAGCCATGATCGCAGTTAAGTACCCTGCATATAATGGTGAAAAGTGATGAATGGTTTGAAGAAAATAAGGTACATAAATTTCTGTTGTCATGCCACCAACAAGTAAGCACATAGTTAAAAAAATCACACCAAGCTGATTTTTTAACGAATAGGAGCCGGTTGGTAATAAACGTTTTCCGTTTTTCCCATCTAACAACACAATAATAATAAGTGTGGCGAGGCCAATGAATAAGCCAATCAGGTTTACTAGTAATTTTTCCGATAAGCTACCAATTGAAATAGCAAGAACTGAGATAACAAGTAATGATATTGCTAAGAAAGGAATTTTAGCCGTTTGAGGTGGCTGGTTTTGCCTTTTTGGTAGTTGTCCGATGACAATTAAGGATAAAAAAACGGCTACAGGGAGTAGGGCCCAAAATGCCCAGCGCCAATGACCACCCTCTGCAAAAATACCACCAATGGCTGGGCCACATAAGGTCGCTATTCCCCACATACCAGAAACGACGCCCATCGCCCGTGACCATAAATTTTCTGTGAAAACAATTCGGATCAAAGCATAACTTAGTGCGAATAAAATCCCCCCACCAAGCCCTTGTAGCGCTCTCCCTCCAAGTAATATCAACATAGATGGGGAAGCCGCACACCAGATAGACCCAAGGGAAAATAATATTAATGCTATTAAATAGGCAAATTTAGGCCCAAAGCTATCTAAAATTTTGCTGGAAAGCGCTGAACCGACAATTGAAGTTGCCACAAACAACGTGGTATTCCATGCATAATATTCAAGACCACCAATATCGTTAACCACACTGGGTAATATGGTTGTTACGATATAAATATTAATAGCGTGTAAGGCAACGCCTCCAGTGAGCGCTATTGTGAGTAATGCATTGGAACCACTGAGTAAATCAGCCCATTTACCCTGTGCTGTTGTTGGTGTTTTATTGCTCATAGAGAGACCCGCTAGACGGAATAGTCAGAAAAGAGGTATTATCCAAGTAATGTATTGGATAATAGAGTCGTATAATGATTAAAGCAAGTAATTACTTTGATAATTTAAATCTCACTCAAGCCGTAGATAAAGTCCTTTTTTGTATTAAAACGAAAGGGCCAATATCTACAGCAGTAATCGCTAAAGATTTAAATCTGACGGGGGAGGCTGCACGGCAACACCTTCAAAAGTTAGTTACTTTAGGGTTAGTGGAAGGTGCTCAGTGTATGTCACAAACCGGAGCGGGAAGGCCTCGGCAAAATTGGGTTCTCACTGAATTAGGGCACCAGCGTTTTCCTGATACCCATGCGCAATTAGCTCTGCAATTAATTGATTCTGTTCGTACTATTTTTGGTGATGAGGGTTTAGAGCGCCTGATAAGCCAAAGAGAAGAGGAAAGCCGAGATAAATATTTTGCACGTTGTAAAGGTTTGGCATTGCCGGAACGTTTAGCAGCATTAGCAGAAGTCCGGAGCGAGGAAGGCTATATGGCGAAAGTTGAGCAAGATAATGACAGTTGGTTATTTATTGAAAATCATTGCCCAATTTGTGCTGCCGCGACGGTTTGCCAAAACTTTTGCCGTTCGGAATTAACTTTATTTAGCGAGGTAGTCGGTGACGAGGGGAGTGTTGTGCGTGAGCAATACTTGCTAAATGGTGCGGCACGTTGTGTATATCGAGTCACAGTTAAAAACTAAATACCAAGAAGTCTTGGTATTTAGTTATCAAAATAAGCTTATTGATAAACAGTGAGTGTTTCCGTTGATTCTATATGTGGCGCCAGTTCTTGTTTATCTAACCATAATGGTTTTTTACCGAACTGGTTGTACAGTGAAAGCTGGTCTTGGTAATGGGGTGAGCGTTTGCCTTGGGGCGAAATAAAACCACTTTGACCAGGAGCAACAACATCCCACGCTTGAACACCATTTTCAGTAAATACCACAAGGTCATTTTCTGTACCTCTATTATGGTATTCATTTTGATGGAAATTTTCTTTTGCTAGAGCCTGTGGAACCCCAAAGAAATTATTTTCACGGAAAGTTAATGCAGTAGCATTGGTTTGCCAGTTTGCAGGGTCGTCGCCGTATTTATCTTTCATTTTTTGGTAGGTGGTATCCAGTGCTTTTCGGATGATAGTATTCTTGGATTGACCTGAAAAAATATCCACTGTTTGAGGAATAGCGGAGTCATTACCCAGTAGTGATTCATAAAGTAACTTGGCACCCGTGCTAATATTTAATGACCCTGTAGGCCCTTCTTGTGTGGTTTCATAGCCACTTGCAAGATACCATTTATCAAATGGGGCTGGGATCGTTTGGCCTAATGTAGCTTTGAGCATTTCTTTTAACCAAATATCAAGGATGGCTGAACCTGGGTGAATATAGTGTTTACCATCACTGGATAATTGGTTTATACCATCCCATTGTTTGAGTATTGAGACTAATTTGGCTGCGTTATCACTAGCTGGTAAGGCTTCAGTAGCTTGGCTTAAATAAGGCATAAATAAACGCCGGTTGAGGTCAACACGGCTAGTCTGTTGTAAAATATTCCACATATCATCTGATGTTAATTTATCATAAGAATCTATGAGGTTATCTATCTCTGTCACTCTATCCGCACTGCCCCAGAGAAAAGCAAAAAGGTCGCTCGCAGGGTAATTTTTTGCGGGGGAATTATTCCAGTTAGCGATATAACCTGATTTAGGGTTATACACTTTAGGGTTGTTTTCGAAGGGTTGCATACCTTTCCAATCCCAATCACCTGTTCCTGGAACAGGTAAACGCGGATCATGGTTAGCTTGGCGATCTGGGTAATGACCGGTGTGAACATAGCCGATGTTTCCGTCTTTATCGGCGTAGTACCAGTTAATTGTGAGGGCTTGGTCCTTTGCTTGGTTTAGCCATTGCTGCCAATTTTGTGCTTGCCCTTGTTTAACCCATGCCATTAATGATGATACTTCTTTCCCATCCCACGCGCGAGATTTACTGTAAGCGGTGTGAGTAGAGTCGTCGCGCTTAATAATATTGCCATGAACTGTACGGTAAACAGCAAAGGTAACCGGTTTTTCGCCTTTTACGTTGATTGTTTCTTGGCGTGTTAGCATTTTTTTCCATTGGCCTTGATGTAAATAATTATTGGGGTTTTCAGGTGAAACTTCTTCAGCAAAGATATCAACACCATCGCCAAACCCTGCCGTTGACCCCCAAGAAATATGGCCATTATGACCGAATAAAATAGCTGGGTAGGCAAAAGGAGTATTTCCAACAATGTTAAACCCTGCACCATGCAAACCAATACCATAGGTATATGCGGGGTTAAACCAACCGAACTGAGGGCCGTTGAGTAAAATAGCGTTTGCGCCAGAAGCTTTATTTTTCCCCACTAACCAAATATTGCTGGTGGTGGGGTAGCCCGCAATCCCATTAGCTCCACCTTGTTCGTACTGTTGGGAAATTAACGCATTGTTTTGTTTAGGGGAAAGAGCAATAAGTTTACCTGAGTTATTTTTAGCGGGTCGATCAAACATGGGAGCCGTTAAACGGTAATCATTAATTTGATTCAATTGTGTTGTTATTTTGTTATTTTTTGAATCTGAATAGGTAAATTCTTGCGGTGAGATGGTTGTTGGTGCATTGGGGTTATTAAGCCAATTAATTTGGTTAAAGACTTTTACTCCCATTTGTTCACCATACTTATCTTTCAGTGCAGTAAGTAATGCAAGGTTATCAATTTCACTGTTCATATCAGAAAAACGATTTGCCATTGTACCAACCATGATCATGGCAACATCAAAGCTATCCCATTGTGAAGGTAAAAAACCATAATCGATAAACTGCTTAGGCATTAATTCATTTGGTTTTTCATTAACTTGTTTTATCCATGCATTCATTCCATCAGCATAACCTTTTAGAATATCTTTCTGTTCTGTCGGTAAATGAGTTATTTGTTGATGAATAGAATCTGGCCAATAGTTAGTTCTAATATCTTTGTCAAAAGCGATGTAATCTTTACCTAACACTTCTGAAACCGTGCCCTGTGTGCTGCGTTTCGCCATTTCCATTTGGAACAGCCTGTCTTGTGCGACAGCATAACCATACCCATAAAAAAGGCTATAAGTATCATCGGCATAAATATGAGGAACACCATAGCTGTCTCGTTCAATTTTCACTTGTGTAGTGTGTGCGGCAAGTGAGGTGAATGACAAGGTGGTTAACCCGAAAACCATTGCGATAGGTATGACTTTTTTTTTCATCGGTTGTGTCTCCATTGTCGTTATTGTTTTTTGAGACTAGCATTATTACATTGTTAATTATTGGTTAATTTTAAGTTAATTATTAATATGTGAATCAAGCTCACAAAAAGGGATACGTAAAATGGGAAAAAAGATAAAAAATGAGTCAAATGGTGGGGTTATTTGAGCGAAGATAAACGCGTTTTTTTGTCGTAACGATTAGCCAACCATGCGTAGGTAATACCAGCTAGGGCACCAGCAATATGGGATTCAGTAGAAATATACAGGTTAATGGGGAGCAAGCCGCTAGCCATCGTACCAAAATAAAATAACACGAATAATGCAATGGCAATATCAACCCATTTTCGCCGTAAAAAGCCTTGGGCAATGAGTAAGCCCCATAGACCAAAAACCCAGCCACTAGCACCGATATGGATAGCATTACGGCCTAGTAACCAAACAGCTAAACCACCAACACTGATAATAAACAATGATGCCAGTAGATAAGCTTTAACTGTGCGATGAAGTAGCAAGGCACTTAAAATGATAAATGGCGGTAAATTGCTGAATAGATGCCCCCAACTACCGTGGATAAAGGGGGCAAAAAAAATGCCTAGTAACCCGGTCATGGTTCGAGGGACAACCCCAAAGGGGGTTAACCCACCCGCTGTTAGACTATTAATTAACTGAACAATAATAAAAATTGCTACCAGAAAAATTAATAGCCTAATACGCGGGTAACCTTGCAAAAAGTTCATCAGGGGTTACCAAGGGCTTGGACGCTTTCTACTAATGAAGCTAGCTGGCCCACGACCCGATCACCAATATCGGCATTATCGCCACCAAGTGCTTTATTACGCATGAAGTCTTTCTTAATTTGCTGCCAGCGTTTAGCATCTTTCTGAGAAAGAGTGCCACGTATTTCAGCCAGTTTAAGTAAGTTTTCTTCTGCACCAGTGGTTAAAAGTTGAGCTTCCCCAAGGTAGTGGTCATCAAGTAACCTTTCTAGCTCATCGTCATTCATAACTGAAGAAACCTTTTCACTCAATTTATTCATGTTTCGATAGCTACCTTGTAGGCGGAAAGCCGGCTCTGTACGGTATTTATCTGATTGGGCTGCACTTGCGATATACTGTTGGTTCACCTTCAATACAATATCTCGTAACTTAATCATTTTTTTGATTACTGAAGTAATTTCATTTATTTCAGCATCAGAATATGGGTAGCTGAGTGAGTTAGTTGAGATTGATTTCCCCATAGCTTTGTCGACAAATAAGTAGAGGTCATTAAGGTCCCGTAACGCTAGAGGGGCTAATACAGGGTTAGATGTGAGGCTATTTTCGATATAACTCAATGCAAAAGCATCATCCATCCCACCTAATACTTCCCCGAGGTTATAGATATCAGCACGGTTTGCTAGCATATCTGGAATACGGAACACTTCTCCTGACTCGGTATAAGGGTTACCGGCCATGACGACACAGAATTTTTTGCCTCGCATATCATAAGTTTTAGTTTTTCCTTTCCAAACCCCTTCAATGCGCCTTGTTCCATCACATAAGGAAATAAATTTCTGTAAAAACTCAGGGTGTGTATGTTGTATATCATCGACATATAGCATCACATTATTCCCCATTTCGAGGGCTAAATTCAGCTTTTCAAGCTCTTGCCTTGCCGTGGCATTAGGTGCTTGTTCGGGGTCAAGAGAAAGCACATCATGCCCAAGAGCAGGGCCATTAACTTTCATAAAAATTAACCCTAAGCGATCTGCCGCGTATTCCATTAAGGTAGTTTTACCATAACCTGGTGGGGATATCATTAATAGTAGCCCCATTAGGTCGGTGCGTTTCCCTTCCCCAAGAGCCCCTATTTGTTTCGCCATATTGTCACCAATAATTGGCAAATAAACATCATTTATCAATTTATTACGAACAAATGAACTCAGTGGTTTGGCTTTGAACTCATGAAGTTTTAAGCGACTACGTTCTGTGGCAATAATGCGTTGTCGTAATGCTTGATACTGGCGAAATTCAGGAATAAAACGTTTCCTTTGCCCACGCATACGACCAAAGTAATTATCTAAACTTAAGGATAAAGTCTGGTTTTCAATCGTTGGATGCTCACCTAGCAAACCGCTAACTTTAAAGTAAAGGTCAGCTTCACTATAACGGGCAGAGGCGACTTTATCTAATATGATAATCGCGATTGCACCTGGTATATAAGGTTCTAGATGAGAAAATTCAGGTACAGAACATAGCCCTTGTAGCCAGTTTTGAATTAATGACCAGCGTTGAGCATAGCGAGTACCTAGGTTTTGTTGTGAACGATTGAAATCGAGCCACATATGCGCGTCTTCCAATCGGCTTTGTAATGCGAGCACTAATTCCCTAGCATATTTACTATAAACCAATTCTATGGGTGTTCTCGCTAAGGCAAAACTTAGATATTCAGCAGCCTGAGTCTGTACATACCCTTGGCATTGAATTGGGTTATCTTGTAAAAATAAGCTGATACCAGCTTCAATTTCGGCTTGTAGGTCAAGTAGGGCATTATCATTATGGAATAATTGGTGAATATTCATTGCCGTTCTTGCGCGTTCCGGCCATTGAGCAGGGTAATCTTCGTTTTGTACTTGTTCCCAATAGATTGCAGCAATGGCACGGGCTGTTGGGTTATAACGTAGAAGGTCTGCATTTTCACCGATTGGCAGTAATTTTTTCAGTAGTGCAACGGCATCATGGTCATGAATACCTTTTTCATAGCCTTCTTTGTAACGTGGGCTAGCAAAATCACGGACAATTTTCTCAAGTTTTTCTGGGGAAGTTAACGCACTTTTTAGAAGACTAAAATCCAGCCCGTCTTGGCGCTTGGTTGCCGCATAAATAATAGAATAAGCAAGGTATTCTGAACGATAAACGGTATCAGACTCAGATTCTAGTGATGCACTCCAATAAGGTCGTAACTGTGATAACTCTGCATTCTCAATAGGTTCTTGGAAATCAGTCCCTGTTAGATAAACCCACAGTTGATCATTCTTAGGTAAAATCGTTAGGTCTAGTTCTTGGGTATTCACACTAAAACGGTGACGACCCAATTTAATGATATTGCCGCCATCTTCAAAAATATCTGTTTTATCCCTTAGGACGCGGATAGCTTGGTCGCGAGAGGCTTTTAAACGAGCATCGATATCATCTGCCTTAACGTTATCGTTAATTTCCCTTAGTTTTTCAATAATTTCGCGAGTTTTTAATGCGAGGGGATCAGATGCGAAGAAAGCGTTAAGTTCATCTTGAGATTGTAAACGGACGGTTCTACGTTGCAAGCTATCGAGTAGGCGATCTGCTGCGGTTAATAAGTTTTGAGCACGACGTTGGCGGTCGTCAATTAGAACTTGTTTATGGGACTCAAAGGTTTCGAGTAATTCTTCACGTTTAGCAAGAATATCATCGAGAAATTCATCATGGCTACTAAACTGGCTTTCCAGTTCTTCTAATTGAACCAGTAATCTTGATAGCTGATCATCACAACTTTCAGGGTCAGAGGCAAGGGAAAGTGCATTGGTGATCCCTTGGCTAAACAAGCGAAATTGAGCCCCAAATTGCGCGACAGTTTCCACGCTACTTTGAGATTTTCGTTTTTGTTGTAAGCGAGCACGAGACTGGTTTAATTGTGCATATATTTGTGAGATAGCATCAATAATACTTGTTTGTTGAGTGACATCGTTAAAAGACAATGATGCCATTAAATTGGATAACATATCTAAATCAGCAGACATTTTTTCCATGTCATTCATGGGGACGTCTAACTGAGCACTGTTTTGTGATTTTTCTATTTGTTCTTCAAAAATAGCAAGCTGTGATTTAAAAGGTAGTAATGCTTTATCGCTTGCAAGGAACGCTGCGGTTGCTTGTGAAACAGATTGCTGAGCTTCAATTATTTCATTTTCCATTTCGCTGAGTTGTTCTAAATCCATATAGCGAAATTCACGTAATGAAATTAAATGCCCTCGATGTGCATTGAGAGAATTTAAGCCATCAACAAACTGTTGAATATCAGTCCAACCATCAGGCAGTGTCAAAGAAAGTAGTGATTTTTGACGACTGACCGCCTCATTCATTGATTTGGCGGATTGTTGCCTAATACTCTCAACTTTTTCATACTCATCAAGAACTAATTCACTAGTCTGAGTAATCTCTTTCAGTAATTTACCAATACTTAGGCACTGGTCATCACTGAGCCAATAATAGAGATCTAATAAATTTTTGGGTTGTTGGCTAAGTTGTTCATAGCGCGCAATAGAAACTTGGTTACCTTCTATCTCTTTTGCAACATGCAAAATTTCTGAAATACCCCTTACTAAATCAGCATTTCCTATACGCCCAAAAAAACCACTCCGTGTTGGTTGCTGATCTGCAAACTCTTCTGAGTAAAAAGGTGTTTGCCAAACCTGCATAGGATGCACTCGGGTGGCTTCCTCCCCTTCACCTTCAAACAGTACCATTTTGCCATCTTCAAACATGGCGTAACCATGCCCAATAAGCGGAACGGATAATGTACGTTCGATTAAATTATAGTTAAATAGGGCAAGGCGACCTTGGTTTGGGGAATAGAAAACATATAAGACATCTTCACCATTTGGAGAACGACGTAAACGACGAAAACGCATTCCCTCCATGGGCTGATCAAAGGTTTTGTAATCGCCATTTTGTAAATAGTAGCCACCAGGGAAAATAATGCCGTGATCTTCAGGTAGCTGAACACAAGCTTGCCCAATGGCATCGATGCGTTGTACTGATTGGGATAATGTGTTGTAAACCAGATAACGCCAGCTTTCTTCTCGGTAAGGCAGAACCTTTAATATAATTAAGCTGCCTGTTTGAGCGTATTCAATTTGTGCATCATCAAGAGACTGGTTTTTATCCAGAACAGCTTCCCGATAAATCCCTAAACCATCTTCAGTATTATTTTCACACTTAATTGTTAAGTCGCCACCGATAGTTTCAATAAATACAGTATCAAGAATATTTAGATGAGGGTAACGACCATTAACCGTGTTTTCGCGTGTGGTTTTATGCCATTCAAAGTCATACGCGGGAGGAAGAGCTATGTCCCGCTCACCTCGATTATCTATATATTCGATACGGCGCTTATCACTTGATATAGACCAACGGAAAACACGGACATCAGTGATGCGGTCACCAATTTGGAAACTGGCGAGAAGTTTCCCATCCCTTTCAACAAGCTGAAGGAGTTGGGTGTTTTTATAGTAAGTGTACAGTTCAGTAAAATCTTGAACAAAGCGATTATCGCTTAAAAAGGTTTCTTCGTAAGGGACGGCTTCAACATCAAATTCATCCTCACCTTCGACGAGTCGATATAATGAAAAAACATCTTCAAGGTGAGTTTCTTTTTTAAGCCCGAGGAAAACGTTATAACCAAATAAAAGCCATTCACCAACACGAACAATGTCCCTTGCTTGGCAATTATTTTCAGTACGAATACGAATGCGGCCAATAATATCCATTTGGCTTTGGCCAAATTCTTCTAGCCGTTTTTCATTCAGTAACGAAGCTTTTTGATGAAGTTGCTGACCTTGCTCGGTTAGGCGCTTACGCAATATTTCATACGCCCCCCCTTCTGCGACAGCGCTATCGAGTATTTCTTGTTCGCGATCCGTATCCTGAATATCTGACATGGTGCAGCAAATTCCCTTAACTAAGACAATAAAAATGAAAAGCGATTAGGGGTAGAATTACCCCTATATGTGCTGATTACTTAAAGTTGGTCATCTGTCGGTGGAATAGGTTTTGCAGTGACTGTTTTTGCCAGTTGCCCTGCCCCTTTCGCTGCCATAAAGCCATTGATTAGGTCTTGAACTTCAGGGTTTTTTAGTAAAGCGGCAATATCAACTTTCTTATCTTCTTTGCTGCGATTAATTAGTTTTTCAACATTCTCTTTAGCGAAGCTGCTTTTATCCATAAAACCATCAACAGCTTTGCCTAAGCTAAGTGCTTTTGAGAAAGTATTAAAGAAGCTGCCATCACCACCTACAATTTCGATATTGGTTTTGCTCAGTGCAGCAGCCAATACATCGGCTTGTTCACGAGCAATTTCTTTATTCGCATCAATAGAGGCCATGGCTTGTTCAAATTCTTTCTCAAGACGCATACGGAACTCTTCATGAGAACGAGCAGTATCGCTGAGGTGATCCATTGATTTAAATTTATCTGTTAAACCGTCAGCTTCGGCTTTCAGGCGTTGGCGGATAACTTCTGCTTGTGCTGAACCTAATTGACCTTCACCGCGAGCTTGTGCTGCCAGTTTTTCTTCAAGGACTTTGGCATCGGCTAAGCCTAATTTTTCTTTAGCGTTAGCTTGTTGTTCTTCACCACGAGCTTGCGCTGCTAATTTTTCTTCAAGAATTTTTGCTTCAGCAAACCCTTGTTGTTGCTCAGCTTTTGCTTTAGCTTCCATAACTTGGGCTTCAGTTAAGCCTTTTTCTTTCAAGCCACGTGCTTCGGCTAGCAGTTTCTCAGCCGTGATATTAGCAAGTACTAAACCTTCTTTTTCTTCGGCTTCCGCAGTTGCTTGGCGAACACGAGCTTCTGCTAAACCTAATGCGGCATGCTCAGCTTCAATACCTTCAGCTAAACGTTTTTTCGATTCAGCTTGTTTTGCTGATGCTTCTAATTCAGCTTGTGCCATCGTACTGATTTCTTCTGCACGGTGTTTAGCGCTAGCTTCATCTGCGGCAGCTTTTTTCACTTGGCGGACTAAAGACTCTTCCGCTTCTGCTTCGGCATTAATGACAGTGACTTTTTTCATACGCTCAGCTTCAGAAACTTCGCGAACTTCTTTAATGCGTTCCTCTTCTTGTGCAACCGTTTTTTCCACTGCTACACGCTCACGGATTACATTAGAGATATTCTTACGTTCTTCTTCCAGCGCTTTTTCTTTTTCAATACGTTGTAATTCAACTTCTCGTTCACGAGCAACGACTTCAAGTTCACGAGCACGGCTAACGCGTTCTTCTTCAATAGCAACAGCGCGAGTGCGGTTCTGTTGAGCCACTTCGACTTCACGCATGCGGTTTTCTTCGCGAATTTCAATTTCTTGCTGAGTTTGGATACGCGCTTGTTCTGATTTTAAACGTTCTTCTTCTTGAACACGTAAAGTTTCAGCCTGTTCACGCGCTCGGATATTATCGATTTCACGTTTTTGACGGGCTTCTGCATCAGCTTGTTGACGCTCAAGTGCTAAGCTAGCTTCACGCGTTTCCACATTTTTCTTTTGAATCGCCAGTTCTTGGTCTCGTTCTTTCTGGTTGGTTTCTATATTGTGAATAGCCGTAATTTCAGTAATTTTACGAATACCTTCGGAGTCAAAAATATTATTTGGGTCGAGGGCTGATTTTGGTGTCTGTTCTAGGTAGTCGATAGCGACATCTTCCAGAGCGTAACCGTTGAGGTCTTTACCTATTACATCCACAATGCGGTCACGGAAATCTTGTCTATTTTCAAATAATGTTGCTAAATCTAATTGTTTACCGACAGTTTTTAATGCTTCTGAGAATTTAGCACTAAATAAGGTGCTGACGGCTTGGTGGTCTGATGCGCGGTCAACCCCGATAGCTTTAGCCACTTTCAGTACATCTTCAGTAGTTTCATTTACGCGCAAGTAGAATGCAACCGTGATATCTGCGCGTAGGTTATCATGACAAATAAGGCCATCTTTACCGCGACGGTCAACTTCCAGAGTCAGCAATGAAATACGCATGAACTCTTTTTTGTAGATAACGGGATAAACTAATGCCCCAGTAAAATGTACTTTTGGTTGAGACGACATATCGTTGACAATCAAAGCAGTACCTTGTGGGACTTTGATATAGAAGGCTTTGAATAACCCAAAAAACCCTAAAATAACTAGGATTATCCCTCCGACAATGGTTAAAAAGGGCATTAATGCAGCCAAATCCATATTTTTTCTCCATAGGTTCTGACGATGTCGTCATTTCGATGATTCAAGCAAGTATTATTTTATATAACAACCAATAGCTTTAGTTGCGGAATTCTTTTTCAGTGACAACTTGGTAACTGTGTGAGTCTGCGTCATAGCTAATAATAACAACGCGATCACCCCGTTTTATACCTTCTGTAAATGGCGCTCGTATTTGCAAAATTAGCCCGGCACCACCATCTTCGAGTATGGCTTCACCGTTTTTTTCATTGACGGTACCTGAGCGGACTGTGGCATATTTCCCGATGAGTTGGTGTACTGTTTTGGGTTTATTGAGGCTAATAAGTTTATTCCGTACAGGTTTTAAGCAAAGGGCGGTTAAGTGAAGTGAGATAAATATCGTGATAACAAATACAGCAAAACCAACAAGATAACGCAATAGACTTAAATCAATAAAGCGAATAAAACCATAAACACTAAAGTAGGTGATCACCCAACCAAACAGTGTAAATAATGTCAGAATAATGGTGACAGGGACCCCTGCTAACCCAAGTTTTGTTAACCACCCAGCAAAACCTGTTGCGTCAATACCGCTATCAAATTCAGTATCAACATTGAATAAATCAATATCTAACAGACCAAAAGCAGCGCATAACCAGTAAAACAACACAATAATTAGTAAGCCGCTAAAGATAACTATTGGAAACATCAAGCTGTTATGGAAAAACAAACTCATAGGATTTTCTCTTTATTCTAAGTATGTATACATAGTATGCAAAAACAGGAACAGCTTGTTTAATTTATCACCATTAAAAAATATAACGTAATAATATATTTTTTAATTAATTACAGTATCAGACTAGTCTATAAGCACTTTTAATTTTTGAGTTTCGTACAATACTGGATTGATATCCAGTGTGATCCTCTGAAGTTATTCCTAAAGTACTTTTTATAATAAGAAGCTACTGACAGAGCATGATTTTATCATTAATAGCTAAGTTGATGATAATCATTCTCAACCAAAGAGGTGGTATTTAAAGGATAAAATGGGGAAAATAGAAATGATTAAAGTGATAAATTTGCGCTTCATTGGCTAAAAGCTTAATGAAGCGCAAAAAAGTACAAAGTTAGTCAATTAAGTTTAGGAATGCTGCCCCTCGAGCCCCACCAGAGTCACCATAACGTGCTTTTTCAATCGCAGGTAATGTTGCGATGCCATAAAGATATTGTGGTAGGACTTCAGGTAGTCGTTGATAGATTTCTTCAAATTGTGAGAGCCCCCCACCAATAACGACTAAATCAGGGTCGAAAACGGTGACGATTTGCCCCATAAACATTGCAAGCAATGATATATAACGGTCGACATGCTGTTTTGCTTGGATATCACCTTGTTTATATTGTTCAATGATTTCGATTGCTGAATGTTTTCTACCAGTAAACGAAGCATAGATACGTTCAAAGCCGGGGCCAGATAAATAAGTTTCAAAGCAAGCGGTTTGCCCACAACCGCAAATGATTTCAGGGACTGTATCACCCAAAAGCTTAGCGCCGCGAACGCTTAAATTCATGTGGCCAATTTCTCCGGCAATCCCATTTTTTCCAGGTAGCACTTTGCCGTTTATGACGAAACCACCACCAACCCCTGTTCCTAGAATTAAGCCTAAGACGGTTGGATAACGTTTGAATTCAGGGTCCCAAGCTTCTGATAAAGCAAAACAATTAGCATCATTTTCCACTTTGACTGGGCGCTGTAAAATATTAGCCAAGTCATGAATTAAAGGTTTATATTGCGCAGTTGGGACGTTTGTTGTGAATACAGTGCCTTCAGCATGGTTGACGATACCTGGCACACCAACTCCTATTTTGCCTAGACAGTTAAATTTTTCATCGGCTTCTTGTGTGAGTGTGAGAAACGCGTTTAACAGTGATTGGTAGTCGTTTTTAGGCGTAGGAACACGTTTTTGCCAGACTTGATTTAACTCTTTGTCAAAGACAGCAAGTTCAATTTTTGTTCCGCCCATGTCAAAGCCGTAATACATTTTCACCTTCCCCTAATGGTTTATTTATTAAAAAGCTAATGTATCTCTTTGATAAATAATAAATGATAGTGCGTAATAGGTTAATTATACAAAAGATCACTAGAGGATAAATTATTGTTTTAGATTTTATTTTTCTTTAGGTGTTTTTAGGTTGATTTGCATTGAACAATAACAGATTAAAAGAGGCCAGTGTGTAACGACTCGCCTCTCGGTGAGGGTTAATCAGTTGTTGTAGGAGCTACAGGAGATTTGAAATTTTTTGCAATAAATTCATTGAGTTTAAGTGCCACAATGGCATGAACTTCTTGTGTTGGATGGACATTATCATTAAATAGATAAGGTGGGGCCGTATCTAGTTGTTCTTTTCCACCAATATAACCGTTAGCAAATGGTAGGTTTGTTTCATAGTTAAGGGTTTTGGCTTGCTGATAAATCTCTGTCATCGTTTTATCAATATCAAAAAAAACGATATTAGTACTATGCAGAGCATTTAATTTTTTTATGCTATTTTCCAATGCTTGATTATGCATAAGAGTTAGCATTTTCATTTTATTTTCATATTCCATCGGTTTTTCGTTCTTAAAGGGGGTTTTACTTGGGTCAGGTATCCCCATTATTAAGATATTCTGTGCACCATGCTTTATCATTTTATTGATTGCTTTGAGCTGACTGGAAATGACTTTATAGGTATTTGTTTTATTGAATGTCATGTAATCATTAGAGCCAATAGAGATAATAGCAAGGTCTGACTTATTGAATTTAATACCTTGTATTTGCCTTTTTATATTGGAAATAAATCTAAATTTAGGGTTTTTTTGGTTGTAAGTTGCGCAGACAGCGCCCCCTTCGGCCTTATTGATAACTTCAACAGGTCGATATGTATTATTTGAATTTTTGTCTTTGTAGCTCATCACTGTTGGTGAAGTTAGGAAGTCTACCCATGTGAAGCCGTTAGTAAAGCGTCCTTTATAGTATTGTGGTGCAGAAGGTAGTAGCCCTAGTGTCTTTTTCAGCATTCTTCCTTCTGAATCTGACAGGCTGTCTCCAACCACAATAACTCTTTCAAAATTATTAATTTTATCTTTTGGCTGGCTATACATACTAACAGCTAATGAAAATAGTTCTTTAGACTGTGAAGAGTCAGTCTCATCGGTATTAATACTATTAGTTGATGGGTTAGACACATTAAAAATAGGTACGCCTCCTAACTGAAAACGGGAATTAAATAACATTTTGATTTTACGAGTGAATGAGGAAGAGGTATTTTCAGGTCGACAATTATTTACTTGATCAGTATGACGAGGGAAAGTGCGTATTGTTTCTATAGGCATTGTTTTTTACCCAAATAATTAATTAAGTACTTATAAAGTTATCAGGTAATTTTTTATTCAAATATCAAATAGTGATAACAGATTTTTGGTTTTTCTAGTATTTATTCTCTTATAAAGTGTTTTAATTCAGTTTGTTATGTTTATTTTGTTGTTTGTGAAATAGTGTTGGTCCATAAAATAGTTGCGTCGTTATTTTAAATAATATATTGTTATATTATAACATAACATTCAGGTGGCTATTATGAAACAGGGGATACATCCACAGTACCGTACAGTGGTTTTCCATGACACAAGTGTTGATGCTTATTTTAAAGTGGGCTCGACGATAAAAACGGCAAAAACGATTGAATTTGAAGGGGAGATTTTCCCTTATGTCACCCTTGATGTGTCTTCTCAATCGCACCCATTCTATACCGGCAAACAAAAAGTGATTTCTCAAGAAGGGAAAACAGCACAATTCCAAAAACGTTTCGGGCGTTTTTTACAAACAGAGGGGAAATAAACGTGAAAGTGTTGAGTTCGTTAAAAACGGCAAAAACGCGTCATCCAGATTGCCAAGTTGTTCGCCGTCGTGGTCGTGTGTATGTGATATGCAAAACAAACCCACGTTTTAAAGCTGTACAAGGCTAACTCCTTGTTAATTTTTTCTGGTGTTTCTTGCTTTTGCCATGGCAATTCATGCTCCTTGCCATGGCATTTTTTATGCATTTACAAAATTGAGAATGCTATTTTTAATTTGTTCTCTTAGCCATAATGTTTTGGAATTATACGAGTTGCGTTTATGCCACAACACTAAAAAGGGGATTTCGAGTTGCTGGTAAAGAATGTCATCAATGGGGAGTGGTAGACAGACGAGATCAAGTTTGAAGTTATTCACATAATGTTGGCAGTATCCGGGAGTACAGGTAATGAGATTGTGTTCAGGTCGTGATGCCATCAGCAGTGATTGTTCAAATGTTGAAAATGAAAGGCTAATTTGGCGATTAAGCCCCATTGTAGACAATAAGTCATCTAGGGCCCATGGAATACGATTACCAAATTCAGTGCTAATATGAGGGTATTTTAGGAAATTGGCTAAACTCCATTCTTCTTTTAGAATGGGGTGATCTCGGCGAATAAAGGCCAGAGGTCGGTCAGTAAACAACACGTCGAAATTAAGGATATTTGGTAAGTGGTTTATTGACTCTTTTGAGCTGTGAAAACTTTCCCTACCTACTAACCCAATATCGGCATCACCTGCCACTAATGCCGCAAGTGAATTATAGTCCCAATCCCGCATAATGACGTCTGATTCAGGATATTGATTGAGGATATTCAAGGATAAATCATGGAGCATGATCAGATTTAATGGAGCTTCCATCATTAACCGGAATGTTATTCCCCGTGGTTTTTCAGTATCACGGATTTCAGTGATATAGCTGGATAAATTCAAAAACTCAGGAAGTGATTTTTCTATATGATACATCAATGGTGTAGGAAGAAGCCCTTGCGGGCTGCGAATAAATAGCGGGTCATCAAACCATTGGCGTAGTTTAGACAATGATTTACTGACAGAAGATGGCGTGATAGCAAGGCGTTGAGCTACGAGGCTAACACTCCGCTCTTCCATTAAATATTGCAAAATAACCAGTAAATTTAAGTCTAAACGATGCAATTGTTTATTCACATGCTATTACCTTTTCATTGACTTGTGTGGCGGGAACTCTGAGCAAGATTATGCCCATAGTACCTGCTGCTAATAGGATAATTAGCAACATACTGATTGATGGTATGCCAATTGCCCCCATTAGCCAAATATACAAAGAGGCGAAGCTGAGTTGCGAAATGGCTAAAATGGAGCTTGCAATACCGGCTTTTCTGGCAAATGGGGATAGCGCTTGGCTCATAATAATCCCAAATTGCATTGAAAAACCCATTCCGCTACAAGCAAAAACAATAAATAGCAAAATCAGGTTGTTAAACGTAAAGAGATACACAGATAAAACAACGGCATTGAATAAAAATAACCCAAGGGCAGTATTGAGCAGCGATTGGCTATTAAATGTTGATAGCAATTTTGGCATTAAGAACGAAGTCCCCATACTCACCATTGCTAGAACGGTCATAGCTGTGGAATATTGACCCGTGGTAAAACCTAGATTACCCATCAGGATAATCGGTGCGACATTCACATAGGTCAGGATCACCGCCATTCCAAAGCAAGAAATAATCAAACGAGTGACAAAGAATAAATTGAAGATTTTTTCTGTGGTGTCTGGCGATGATGTGGTGTGTTTGGTTTCTTGGCGAGCCGCAGGTTTAGTTTCTTTTATCGACACTAAGCAGAAAACCATACTCAGTACCGCATAAGTAGCCATAAAGTAAAACATCATTGACCAATGGTAGACCAGTAAAATGGCAAACCCAATGACAGGGGCAAGTACGGGGGCGATACAAGTCACGCCATTCATTGCCGCTAAGACTTTAGTCCGCCTTTGTGGACTAAGTACATCTCGTAAAATAGCGAAAGTCACCACATAACAGAAACCAGCGCCGATGCCTTGTAGGAAGCGAGTCATCAAAAATAGGTCAATCGATGTCGAGTTTCCTGCCATGACAGAGGAAATGGCAAATATTGCCGTCCCCACTAAGACCACGGGTTTACGGCCAACATGGTCGGCGAACCATCCCCCAATGAGCATTGTGGATGCCATGCCTGCAAGGTAAATAGAAAATGCGACATGAAGTTGGCTTTCACTAGCGCTTAAGTCAGCGGCTATATAAGGAATACCCGTTAAGTGAAGGTCGACACCAAGGGGATAGATAAGGACTATCCAAAAGCTAAAAAGAACATATTTGGTCATGAGATAAGCTGTACTGTGAGAGGGATTATTCTAATTTTAAGCTGAGTGAATGATATAACGAATGGATTAATTAGAAAACAGCATTTTCCAAAATGGAAATAAGATATTCATGTGTTTTAGGAGGAGTATTAGCTTTATTACTAATCTTCTTACTATTAGTGATGAAATTCACTTGCACACTGATGCATATTTTGTCAGGTTTAATATATCCGAAAAATTTCTAGCTCCAGCTTTCATGAGCCTCTTATAAATGACAAAAATGCGGTATTGCTTCTTATTAAGTTGGAACAGGAAATTTTTTGGTAAAACTTTAAACAAACAGGGTGAATAAAAATGAAAAATGTAGGGTTTGTTGGTTGGCGCGGTATGGTCGGTTCAGTATTGATGCAGAGAATGGTAGAAGAACGTGATTTTGATGCGATCCGCCCTGTATTTTTTACGACGTCACAACAAGGTGCAGAAGCACCAACTTATGGTGGTCATCGAAGTGTTTTACAAGATGCCTTTGATATCGATGCATTGAAAGCGCTAGATGTTATTATTAGCTGCCAAGGTGGTGATTATACTAATGATGTCTATCCGAAGCTCAGAGCCGCAGGCTGGGATGGCTACTGGATTGACGCAGCATCTTCATTACGTATGAATGATGATGCGATTATCATCCTTGACCCAGTGAATAACCAACACATCCAAGATGGTTTGAATAAAGGTATTAAGACCTTTGTTGGTGGTAACTGTACAGTTAGTTTGATGTTGATGTCTTTAGGTGGTTTGTTCACGAATAATTTAGTGGAATGGGCGTCAGTTGCAACTTATCAAGCCGCATCAGGTGCAGGTGCACGTAATATGCGTGAGCTACTGGCACAAATGGGGTCTTTGCACACACAAGTGGTCAAAGAACTGCAAGACCCAGCCTCTGCTATTTTAGATATTGAGAAGAAAGTCACTGATTTTACACGCAGTGGCGCGATGCCAACAGATGCGTTTGGTGTCCCACTAGCAGGAAGCTTAATTCCATGGATTGATAAAGCGCTAGAAAATGGCCAAAGCCGTGAAGAGTGGAAAGGCCAAGCGGAATCTAACAAAATATTGGCAACAGGTAAAAATATTATCCCTGTTGATGGTTTGTGTGTTCGTATTGGCGCACTTCGTTGCCATAGCCAAGCCTTTACATTGAAATTGAAAAAAGATGTGCCGTTAAAAGAGGTTGAACAATTACTGGCTTCTCATAATGAGTGGGTAAAAGTCGTTCCAAATGATAGAGAAATCACAATGCGTGAACTGACACCTGCTGCAGTGACTGGTACATTAAGTACGCCAGTTGGCCGCTTACGCAAATTGAATATGGGGCCTGAGTATTTATCAGCCTTTACTGTTGGTGACCAATTACTGTGGGGAGCCGCTGAGCCTCTTCGCCGTATGTTAAGGATTTTATTATAATTCCTTAATGAATGTCGGTGGGTTATATAGGCCTGCATATAAAAATATGTTGGCTTTACCCAAGGGGATATTCTTGTTGTACACGAATAATGGCGTCTTGATATGACGCCATTATGTATTTTGGTGATGAATAACCTTTAATTCAATATACTTCACTGGATAGAAAATACGGTTTTTTTAGGTATTGAAACATCATTAGGGGGAAGTATATTCACGTTTCCTCAAGCAGTTTTATATTATGACCCACTGTATTATTGGCAATACTAGGGCGAACAGTATTGGCGACTTCCATGATGCCACTATTTTTCTTTAGATAATGCCAAATATTTTTAGCTTTTATTGAGGGTCTTTTGTTTCCGATGGTAATTGATTAACCGGTAATATGTTACGGTTGCCATCAATCACCTGAATGTTGTTATTGGGTTGATAGCATTCACGCATGGGAGATAAACAAGCTTGTGATGCATGCTGTTGTATTCCTAACCAGTCACTAATTAACCAATAATTATTAGCAGTTGAATAGGGTTGACCCAAAGCTCGTGGGTTTAATGCCGGTTTTGGTATGGTTTGGCTGTACCAGATTAATAAGGGTATCTCATAAGCTTCTTTTCTTGGGTTATTTACGCCATGGTGGTAGTGAATATTGTTATCACTGTCTAATCGTTGTAATGCATGGTCTGAAAAGTACATCAACGAAGCGGGCTTCCCGTCTAGCTGTTGGAGTAAGTTTTCGATAAATTTATCGGTATAAGCGATAGAGCTGTCATAACAATTATCATCTTCTTGTTCACTGAATTTTTTTAACTCTTTTTCTGGAAAACGGTTACACGCAGGCTCATGGCTCCCATAAGTATGTAGGATGATCAGTTTTTTCTTGTCTGTTGGGTCGTTAATCGCATCATTAAAATGGCCTTGAATTTCCTCATCATAACCCACGAATTCATTCCATTTTTTCTTTTGAGCCATGTTAGCTATCGCAGAGATGACACTGGTTCGTTTATTGGTTTTTCCTTGGTTACTTATCCAATAGGTTTTAAAACCCGCATGATTGGCTAATGAAATAATATTGTCAGCATAGTGTGATTTGTCCTGCATTTGGTCAAAGCGAATATTAGACAGTGAGATTGGCACTGACAATATGGTGACCGGAGCAGGAGAATAAGCTTGTTGGAATACCAAAAGCTGTGACTGACGATTATCTAGATTAGGGGTTGTATCATATTGATAGCCATATAAACCCATATGGTCACGACGTAGGGATTCGCCAATGACGAGAACATAGATTTGTGCTTCAGTATCTTTTTTCTCATAGTCAAATGATACGATTTGGGATGAGATTTTTTTTATGCCGCGGTTTTCATACAAGTTTTTGACGAGAGCAGCTGCATTGTAAAATGGCGTGTTGAGCAAATATTTTTCGGTTATTAACAATGAGCTATCTGGTTTATTGAGTAATGACGCGTAATAAGCAGGGATTGCTAAGAGGTAACCACATAACATCGCGATACTAATCATTGTCGTACGGCGGTTTATATATTTAGTACATTTATGGATGCTTAATAAATACACTGAAAAAACAAACAAATAAAAGATCACATAACCAATATTGTAGGAGAGCATCCCCACCGTTTCGCTACTATTGGTATTAATAAAGGTTTCGGCAATTGAAGAGGAAAACCGAATATCGTGTTTTTTGTAAAAGAAAAATGAGACTGAAAGATTTAACGCCCAAAGCAATGAGACGAAAACCGTGAATATTTTTCCGATAAGGGACCGATATACGCCAGCACACAGAAGCATAATGAGTGTGCCAGAAATGATAATCGCAGTGTCTGCCATCACATTCGCATCACCACTGAAAAAAACAGGGATGGATGAGAGCAACAAAAAATAAATAGGGATAATCAGTTGTCGTATCATTGTTTTCTTATTACGTATTTTGCTTTTACCTTGAGTGTGTTGGGTTATTGAACATATGGATTTAACCATTAACATCTAATTAACTTAGGGGATTAACCGTTTATAGCACATAAAAAGATAAGATAATCAAAATAGTGGCGTAAAAAACTGTAAAATCTCGTGAGGTTAAGTCATGAGCTTTTCCCTACCAAGAAAATGGCAGCGAAGAAACTTTGTTAAAAGAGAGAGCAATTTGGATCTCAATATCACTGTGATGGTCGCTTTTAGATAAAGACTTACCATAATCAGCTAATAAATTAATGAGTTATTGCTTATTTTAAAATAAGAGGGCTGCTGAATGTCATGTTCAGTGAGCAAATAAGTAGGGGAAATAAAGAAAAAAATAACCCCACACTTTCGAGTGGAGTTATTTAATATTAATCAGTAAATATAATAATTAAATATCAATATTTGCTGCTTTTAGCGCATTCTCTTCAATAAATGCACGACGAGGTTCAACAGCATCACCCATCAATGTAGTAAAGAGTAAATCTGTTGCGATAGCATCTTTTACGGTTACGCGCATCATACGGCGAGTTTCAGGGTTCATGGTGGTTTCCCAAAGCTGTTCTGGGTTCATTTCACCAAGACCTTTATAACGCTGTACATACAGACCACGACGCGATTCACGAGATAGCCAAGCGAGAGCTTCTTCAAAGTTATCAATATTCTGACGACGCTCACCACGTTGGATATACGCCCCTTCTTCAATTAAGCCACTGATTAAGTCGCCTAAATGAGTGATACGGCGATACTCGCTACCGTGAACAAAATCGAAGTCGAGGTTGTAATCAGTATCAACACCGTGAGTGCGAATACGGATTGTTGGCTCAAATAATTGGCGCTCACGATTTTCTTTAATTATGTAGCTATATGTGCTGCCGAATTGCTCGTTGTCTTCTAAGCGCTTAACTAATGTTTGAGCCCATTCTTCAACTTTTGCGTTTTCTTTTAAGTCTTCCTCAGTCAGCGTAGACTGATAAACTAAGCTGTTGAGTAAGGCTTGTGGGTATAAGCGCTCAAGGCGACGAATAATACGGTGAGCCGCATTATATTCGACAACCAGCTTTTCTAATTCTTCACCTTTCATTGCTGGAGCGTCGGCACTGAGATGTAACTCTGCACCATCAAGGGCGATAGAAATAAGATAATCGTCCATCGCATCATCATCTTTTATGTATTGCTCTTGTTTGCCACGTTTTACTTTATACAGTGGCGGCTGAGCGATAAAGATATGACCACGTTCAACAATTTCAGGCATTTGACGATAGAAGAAGGTTAATAGCAGTGTACGAATGTGTGAACCATCGACGTCCGCATCCGTCATGATAATAATGCTATGATAACGCAGTTTGTCTGGGTTGTACTCATCACGTCCGATGCCACAACCTAATGCTGTGATAAGAGTGGCAACTTCTTGTGAAGAAAGCATTTTATCGAAACGCGCTTTTTCAACATTAAGAATTTTACCTTTTAGTGGCAAAATAGCTTGGTTTTTACGGTTACGGCCTTGTTTTGCTGAGCCGCCCGCAGAGTCCCCTTCCACTAAGTAGAGTTCAGATAATGCTGGGTCACGTTCTTGGCAGTCTGCTAATTTACCCGGTAGGCCGGCTAAGTCTAACGCACCTTTACGGCGTGTCATTTCACGTGCTTTACGTGCGGCTTCACGAGCACGAGCGGCATCGATAATTTTACCGACAACAATTTTAGCGTCATTCGGGTTTTCCAGTAAATACTCAACCAACCGCTCGTTCATGATAGTTTCAACGGCAGTTTTTACCTCAGAAGAAACTAGTTTTTCTTTGGTTTGTGATGAGAATTTAGGGTCTGGAACTTTCACGGAAATAACAGCAATTAGGCCTTCACGCGCATCATCACCTGTAGCGTTGACTTTGCTTTTCTTCTGATAGCCTTCTTTTTCCATGTAGTTATTTAATGTGCGGGTCATCGCTGCACGGAAACCAGCTAAGTGAGTACCACCATCACGTTGTGGGATGTTATTGGTGTAGCAGTACACGTTTTCTTGGAAGCCATCATTCCATTGCATTGAAACTTCAACACCAATACCGTCTTTTTCTGTAGAGAAATAAAATACTGACGGATGAATTGGCGTTTTATTGCGACTTAAATATTCAACAAAGGCTTTGATACCACCTTCGTAATGGAAATGGTCTTCTTTCCCATCACGTTTATCAATAAGCCTGATTGATACCCCAGAGTTTAAGAATGATAGCTCACGAAGACGTTTAGCTAAAATATCATACTCGAATTCTGTGACACCTTTAAAGGTATCCATACTTGGCCAAAAACGTACGAGAGTACCTGTTATGTCTGTTTCCCCAACAACAGTCAGAGGACCTTGTGGTTCACCGTGTTTATAAATTTGCTCATGAACTTTACCGTCACGACGAATGACCAGTTCAAGTTTTTCAGATAAGGCGTTAACAACAGAAACCCCAACTCCGTGTAAACCACCGGAGACTTTATAGGAGTTGTCATCAAATTTCCCCCCTGCGTGCAGGACAGTCATGATAACTTCTGCAGCAGAGACACCTTCTTCTTCGTGTATACCTGTTGGTATCCCACGTCCATCATCCTGTACGGAGATAGAGTTATCGGCATGGATAGTGATCACGATATCGTCACAGAAGCCTGCGAGGGCTTCGTCGATAGCGTTGTCGACAACCTCGAAAACCATGTGATGAAGACCTGTTCCATCGTCTGTATCACCGATATACATGCCCGGGCGCTTACGCACCGCATCCAGTCCTTTTAATACCTTGATACTTGAGGAGTCATATGTATTCGACATCAACGTTTCCTGCTCTTTCTATTCCTGAGGTTGAACTTCTATTTTGCCATGTTCTACACTAAACATCTTACTGTTTGCGTCTATCATATCATTAACTTGTTCAGCTGTAATGGCACTGACAAACACTTGTGCTTGCGTAGCTTTGAGACGTGTCGCTAACAATTGGCGGCGACCCGCATCAAGCTCGGAGGCAAAATCATCCAGCAGATACAGGCACCTTTGCCCGCTCTGACGAGTGAAAAACTCACCCTGCGCTAACCTTAATGCACACATTAATAGCTTTAGTTGGCCCCGAGAAAGCATATCTTCTACAGGGGTACCATTTGCACGAATACGCAAATCTGCTTTATGTGGCCCTGAAGCGGTATAGGTTAGTGCTCTATCACGCTCAAATTGGCGCTCTAATTGTTCTGAATAATCAATTTCTTTATCCCAACCGCGCTGAAAGGATACCGAGAGTGAAAATTCGGGTAAAAACTGCTGACAGGTTTGCTCTATATTTTCGGCAATACCTGCGATGTAGTCATGACGCCATTGGCTAATTTGCTCTGAAATTGGCGCCAGTTGTTTATCCCAGTGACGTATTTGTTCGTAACGGGTAACTTGGCGTAAAGCCGCATTTCGCTGCTTTAATAACCGTTTTAAATCAGACCATACTGAAAAAAACAACGGATCATTGTGAAAACAGCCCCAATCAATGAAGGCTCGACGATATTTCGGGCCGCCATTGAGTAGTGTAAAACCTTCTGGGGTAATTAATTGCATCGGCAACAGTTTTGCAAGCTCTGCAATTTTATGGCCGTCGGTGCCGTCTATGCGAACTTTACTGTCACCCTCGCGATTTTTGCTTAACCCCAATGAAAGGTCATTACGATTTTTATCTAGATGGCTAAGTTTACCATGAAGAATAAATTGTTCTTGCTCATGACGAATAACACGATTCGCTTGAATACTGCGAAATGCGCGGCCATGACCTAAGGTGTACACTGCTTCCAGTATACTAGTTTTGCCACTCCCGTTTGGGCCAATTAAAAAATTGAACCCATTAGCAAGGGCGAGATCCGCATTTTCAATATTTCGAAAATCGCGGATTAATAAACGCGAAAGGATCATAAATACCGATTATAAACGCATTGGCATGACAACATATACCGCCGCTTTGCTTTCAGCGTCTTCAATTTGCACACTGGAAACTGCATCGGTTAATAATAGCTGCACGTTTTCACTTTTCAGTGCATTTAAGACATCTAAGATGTAGCTGACGTTAAAACCAATTTCCATCTCAGTTCCCTGATAGCTAACATCAACAATTTCTTCAGCTTCTTCTTGCTCAGGGTTATTTGCTGTGATGCGTAATTGGTTTTCACTAAAATATAAGCGTACTCCGCGGAATTTTTCATTGGATAAAATCGCCGCACGGGAAAATGCCTGTTTTAGTAAGTCACAACGAGCTTCTAATGTTTTATTTGGGTTTTTCGGTAACACACGGCGATAATCAGGGAAGCGACCATCAACCAATTTAGAGGTAAAAATAAAATCCCCAACGTGGGCGCGTATGTTATTGCTACCGATTTGCAGTTGTAATGGTGAATCGCCACCATCTAACAAGCGCATTAACTCAATCACCCCTTTACGAGGAACAATTACCGAATGAGAAGGTAAAGATTGACCGATGTCCATCGCACAAACTGCTAGCCTGTGCCCATCGGTTGAAACGGTTCTCAGCATTGAGTCTTCAGTTTCAAATAGCATTCCGTTGAGATAATAACGCACATCTTGGTGTGCCATGGAAAACTGAGTTGCTTCAATTAAACGTTTCAGTATTGACTGAGGAAGAGAAAACTCAACTTCACTTTGCCAATCATCTAGGTTTGGAAAGTCTGCTGCTGGCAAAGTAGATAATGAAAAGCGGCTACGACCAGAACGGACGAGCAGTCTATCATCATTGAGTTCTACTAGAATTTCAGAACCTTCAGGTAAACCACGCCAGATATCAAAAAACTTGCGTGCAGGCACTGTTGTTGCACCAACTTCATGTTCCTGCGTTAGAGGAACGTTGGCCATCATCTCCATTTCAAGGTCGGTTCCAGTGAGTTGGAGGGTGCCTTCTTTTACCTGTAATAAAAGGTTACCTAAAATAGGCAGAGTTGGACGCCCACCTAAAGGACCACTAACCTGTTGTAACGGTTTTAATAACTGCTCGCGTTCTATAATAAATTTCATAGCAATTAAGATGATAATGTTCTGATTAAATTAGAAAAATCTTCTTTGATGTCATGGCTCTCTTCCCGTAACTGTTCAATTTTACGACAAGCGTGTAATACCGTGGTATGGTCACGGCCGCCAAAGGCATCCCCGATTTCAGGTAAACTATGGTTGGTCAGCTCTTTTGCCAAGGCCATTGCCATCTGACGCGGACGAGCGACAGAACGAGAACGGCGTTTCGACAGTAAATCTGCCACTTTAATTTTATAATATTCAGCAACAGTTTTTTGAATATTATCAATAGTTACCAGTTTTTCTTGTAGTGCTAATAGGTCACGTAATGCTTCGCGTACAAAATCGATAGTAATTGCGCGACCTGTAAAGTTTGCGTTGGCGATCACACGATTTAATGCGCCTTCTAACTCACGAACATTAGAGCGAAGCCGTTTTGCGATGAAAAAAGCCACTTCACCTGGCAGTTGGATTTCATTTTCATCTGCTTTTTTCATTAATATCGCGACACGGGTTTCGAGTTCTGGTGGTTCGATTGCTACCGTTAAACCCCAACCAAAGCGTGACTTTAAGCGATCTTCAACCCCGTTAATCTCTTTTGGATAACGGTCGGATGTTAAAATAATTTGCTGATTGCCTTCAAGTAACGCGTTAAAAGTATGGAAAAACTCTTCTTGTGAACGCTCTTTGTTAGCAAAAAATTGAATATCATCAATAAGTAATGCATCTACAGAACGGTAATAACGTTTAAATTCTTCAATTGCGTTATTCTGTAGAGCTTTGACCATATCTTGAACAAAACGTTCAGAGTGCATATAAACCACGCGTGCGTTGGCTTTATGCTCCATAATACTATTGCCTACAGCATGTAATAAGTGAGTTTTACCTAAACCTGTTCCACCATAAAGGAATAGTGGATTATAGGCCCCACCCGGATTTTCAGCCACTTGCCTCGCGGCGGCACGAGCCAATTGGTTCGATTTACCTTCAACAAAGTTATCAAAAGTGTGCTTAGGGTTCACATTAGAACGGTAAGCGACTTCCGGTTGTACTTTGGCTGAGTTATCCCAACTTGGTTTAATCGGAGCTGACGGCGCGGCAAATGCAGGTACTTGGTTTGTTGTACGTGCTTGCGTTGCTGCCGGTGCGACGGCAATCGGTTTATTGCCCACTTCAAAGTGTAGAGCAGGCGCGTCAGTTCCACAAAAGTCATTCAATAATTCATTAATATTATTGATGTACTTGTCTCTAACCCAGTCGAGAACAAAACGATTTGGGGCATACAGTGCCAGTGTGTTGTCGTTTAATTCAGCTTGAAGGGGGCGTATCCACATACTGAATTCTGTGGCAGGTAGTTCATCCTGCAATCGGGCAAGACATTGCTGCCAAAGCGAAAGTGACACGTTGGACTCCCCTAAACAAGGTCAATGGAACAAGAATTACGGATTCAAACAAAGAATTTTCTCAGGATCACTTTTTATTAATGGCCCAAAGAGGTTTTAGATTAATTTTTACTTACCGCATATTGCTGATCAGTGGATCAGAAATAGACCCGAGATCATACCGCAAAATTAGCCAGAGATCTTCATTCTTTTACACAGTTTTTATGCTTTTTATCCACAGGTAAATGTGATAAGGCATCTCTTATGATAAAGAAACAGACAGGATGATCGTCATTACCCGCTATTTTTCCACATGGCTGGGGATAACTTTAGACGATTTCTCGAAAATATTCTGCTTGATCAAAAAATATTTTCAGATCACTTCAAGATCCTTGCGCTTTG